>NZ_CM149971.1:0-4440236 GCF_056311745.1 Alteromonas sp. ABV4_150
GCAAAAAACCCGCCGTTAGGCGGGTTTTTCTTAATGGGACCTGGCAGTGTCCTACTCTCACATGGGGAAACCCCACACTACCATCGGCGCTAATACGTTTCACTTCTGAGTTCGGAATGGAGTCAGGTGGTACCGTATCGCTATGGCTGCCAGGAAAAACTGGTAACAATCTAGAAAACTGGATATCAATTCAATCGTGAGTAACTACTTTTCACTCTACTTGCTGCTCTTTAACAGAGCTTAGCTTGTCTACAACACTCAAAAGCCTAAAGCTTCTTGGGCGTTGTATGGTTAAGCCTCTCGGGCAATTAGTACAGGTTAGCTTAACGCCTTACAACGCTTCCACACCCTGCCTATCAACGTCATCGTCTATAACAACCCTTCCAGAACTTAAAGTTCAGGGATGACTCATCTTTGGGCCGGCTTCCCGCTTAGATGCTTTCAGCGGTTATCCGTTCCGAACATAGCTACCGGGCAATGCCATTGGCATGACAACCCGAACACCAGCGGTTCGTCCACTCCGGTCCTCTCGTACTAGGAGCAGCTCCCATCAATCATCCAACGCCCACACCAGATAGGGACCGAACTGTCTCACGACGTTCTAAACCCAGCTCGCGTACCACTTTAAATGGCGAACAGCCATACCCTTGGGACCGACTTCAGCCCCAGGATGTGATGAGCCGACATCGAGGTGCCAAACACCGCCGTCGATATGAACTCTTGGGCGGTATCAGCCTGTTATCCCCGGAGTACCTTTTATCCGTTGAGCGATGGCCCTTCCATACAGAACCACCGGATCACTATGACCTACTTTCGTACCTGCTCGACGTGTCTGTCTCGCAGTTAAGCTAGCTTATGCCATTGCACTAACCTCACGATGTCCGACCGTGATTAGCTAACCTTCGTGCTCCTCCGTTACTATTTGGGAGGAGACCGCCCCAGTCAAACTACCCACCAGACACTGTCCACAACCCCGATTAGGGGCCAATGTTAGAACATCAAACATACAAGGGTGGTATTTCAAGGACGGCTCCACACAATCTAGCGACTGTGCTTCAAAGCCTCCCACCTATCCTACACATGTAGGTTCAATGTTCAGTGCCAAGCTGTAGTAAAGGTTCACGGGGTCTTTCCGTCTAGGTGCGGGTACACAGCATCTTCACTGCGATTTCAATTTCACTGAGTCTCGGGTGGAGACAGCGTGGCCATGGTTACACCATTCGTGCAGGTCGGAACTTACCCGACAAGGAATTTCGCTACCTTAGGACCGTTATAGTTACGGCCGCCGTTTACCGGGGCTTCGATCAAGAGCTTCGTCCGAAAACTAACCCCATCAATTAACCTTCCGGCACCGGGCAGGTGTCACACCCTATACGTCCTCTTACGAGTTTGCAGAGTGCTGTGTTTTTAATAAACAGTCCCAGCCACCTGGTCACTGCGGCCTCCATTTGCTTACCACGCGAAGTGTTCACAAACAGAGGCGTACCTTCTCCCGAAGTTACGGTACAATTTTGCCGAGTTCCTTCACCCGAGTTCTCTCAAGCGCCTTAGTATTCTCTACCTGACCACCTGTGTCGGTTTGGGGTACGGTTCATATAATCATAAGTTTAGAAGCTTTTCCTGGAAGCAGGGCATCAACAACTTCACTCCCTTGGGAGCTCGTCTCGTGTCTCGGCCTTGAAAACCCGGATTTACCTAAGTTTTCAGCCTACGCACTTTCACTTGGACAACCAACGCCAAGCTTGCCTAGCCTTCTCCGTCCCTCCATCACTGATTATATAAGTACGGAAATATTAATCCGTTTCCCATCGACTACGCATTTCTGCCTCGCCTTAGGGGCCGACTTACCCTGCCCTGATTAGCATGGGACAGGAAACCTTGGTCTTCCGGCGTGGGAGTTTTTCACTCCCATTATCGTTACTCATGTCAGCATTCGCACTTGTGATATGTCCAGCAAGCTTTACAACTCACCTTCATCCACTTACACAACGCTCCCCTACCCAGCATGTAAACATGCTGCCGCAGCTTCGGTATATTGCTTAGCCCCGTTACATCTTCCGCGCAGGCCGACTCGACTAGTGAGCTATTACGCTTTCTTTAAAGGGTGGCTGCCTTCTAAGCCAACCTCCTAGCTGTCTATGCCTTCCCACATCGTTTCCCACTTAGCAATATTTTGGGACCTTAGCTGGCGGTCTGGGTTGTTTCCCTCTCCACGACGGACGTTAGCACCCGCCGTGTGTCTCCCGGATAGTTCTCATTGGTATTCGGAGTTTGCAAAGGGTTGGTAAGTCGGGATGACCCCCTAGCCTTAACAGTGCTCTACCCCCAATGGAATTCGTCCGAGGCTCTACCTAAATAGATTTCGGGGAGAACCAGCTATCTCCCGGTTTGATTGGCCTTTCACCCCCAGCCACAAGTCATCCCCTGACTTTTCAACGTCAGTGGGTTCGGTCCTCCAGTTGATGTTACTCAACCTTCAACCTGCTCATGGCTAGATCACCGGGTTTCGGGTCTATACCTAGCAACTAAACGCGCAGTTAACACTCGCTTTCGCTACGGCTCCGCTATTCGCTTAACCTTGCTACTAAATATAAGTCGCTGACCCATTATACAAAAGGTACGCAGTCACCCCGAAGGGCTCCCACTGCTTGTACGTATACGGTTTCAGGTTCTATTTCACTCCCCTCACAGGGGTTCTTTTCGCCTTTCCCTCACGGTACTGGTTCACTATCGGTCAGTTAGGAGTATTTAGCCTTGGAGGATGGTCCCCCCATATTCAGTCAAGATAACACGTGTCCCGACCTACTCGATTTCACTGTAAAGATTGCGTCGTGTACAGGGCTATCACCTTGTATCGCTCCTCTTCCCAAAGGATTCCACTACATTCAATACAGCTTAAGGGCTGTTCCCCGTTCGCTCGCCGCTACTAGGGGAATCTCAATTGATTTCTTTTCCTAAGGGTACTTAGATGTTTCAGTTCCCCTCGTTCGCCTCGTTACGCTATGTATTCACGTAACGATACCTGTAAACAGGTGGGTTTCCCCATTCGGACATCTGTGGCTCAAATGCATTTTGTCGGCTCACCACAGCTTTTCGCAGACTTACACGTCCTTCATCGCCTCTAACTGCCAAGGCATCCACCGTATACGCTTCGTCACTTAACCATACAACCCCAAACAGCCTTTTGACTTCTGTCTAAGTTATGTCGCATGCATGACAAGCTAATCGGAAGAATTGCCTTGCTATCAATAAATTGATAACAAGCAATTCAGTCAAGTAGAGTAAAAAGTTCATCTTTCGATTTCTCAGTTACTCAATTTTGATTGATTACTATTAATATCAGCTTTCCAAATTGTTAAAGAACAATCGATGTTTCCTGCAAAAGCAGTACTTTCATCTTTAGAGTAAAAAACCCTAATCAATGCTTACTGAAACAGTAAATATTCATTAGGATTTCGGGTCCAACGTGACACGTTTTCTACCTTTGTTACCTTCCTTTCAAAAAGTAAGGAAATGGTAGGCTTGGGCAGACTTGAACTGCCGACCTCACCCTTATCAGGGGTGCGCTCTAACCAGCTGAGCTACAAGCCTTCAGTACTTCGCTTATGCAAGCTCAGTGTCAAGTAGATGGTGGAGCTAAGCAGGATCGAACTGCTGACCTCCTGAATGCAAATCAGGCGCTCTCCCAGCTGAGCTATAGCCCCATAAACTTGTGTCGTTCTTCATTTTAAACAAGACTATCTGTGTAGGCACTGCATCAAGTGCGTCTTTCGACGTAATGGTAAGGAGGTGATCCAACCCCAGGTTCCCCTAGGGTTACCTTGTTACGACTTCACCCCAGTCATGAAACACAAAGTGGTAATCGTCCTCCCGAAGGTTAGACTAACTACTTCTTTTGCATCCCACTCCCATGGTGTGACGGGCGGTGTGTACAAGGCCCGGGAACGTATTCACCGCAGTATTCTGACCTGCGATTACTAGCGATTCCGACTTCATGGAGTCGAGTTGCAGACTCCAATCCGGACTACGACATTCTTTAAGGGGTCCGCTCCACATCACTGTCTCGCTTCCCTCTGTAAATGCCATTGTAGCACGTGTGTAGCCCTACACGTAAGGGCCATGATGACTTGACGTCGTCCCCACCTTCCTCCGGTTTGTCACCGGCAGTCTCCTTAGAGTGCCCAACTTAATGCTGGCAACTAAGGACAAGGGTTGCGCTCGTTGCGGGACTTAACCCAACATCTCACGACACGAGCTGACGACAGCCATGCAGCACCTGTGTCAGAGTTCCCGAAGGCACCAATCTATCTCTAGAAAGTTCTCTGCATGTCAAGTGTAGGTAAGGTTCTTCGCGTTGCATCGAATTAAACCACATGCTCCACCGCTTGTGCGGGCCCCCGTCAATTCATTTGAGTTTTAACCTTGCGGCCGTACTCCCCAGGCGGTCTACTTAGCGCGTTAGCTTCGCTACTCACGACTTAAAGTCACAAACAGCTAGTAGACAGCGTTTACGGTGTGGACTACCAGGGTATCTAATCCTGTTCGCTACCCACACTTTCGCACATGAGCGTCAGTCTTTGGCCAGGGAGTCGCCTTCGCCACTGATGTTCCTCCAGATATCTACGCATTTCACCGCTACACCTGGAATTCCACCCCCCTCTCCAAGACTCTAGTCTGCCAGTTCTAAATGACCATCCCAGGTTGAGCCCGGGGCTTTCACATCTAGCTTAACAAACCGCCTGCGTGCGCTTTACGCCCAGTAATTCCGATTAACGCTCGCACCCTCCGTATTACCGCGGCTGCTGGCACGGAGTTAGCCGGTGCTTCTTCTGTTGTTAACGTCACGGCTAGCAGGTATTAACTACTAACTTTTCCTCACAACTGAAAGTGCTTTACAACCCGAAGGCCTTCTTCACACACGCGGCATGGCTGCATCAGGGTTTCCCCCATTGTGCAATATTCCCCACTGCTGCCTCCCGTAGGAGTCTGGGCCGTGTCTCAGTCCCAGTGTGGCTGATCTTCCTCTCAGAACAGCTAGAGATCGTTGCCTTGGTAAGCCTTTACCTTACCAACTAGCTAATCTCACTTGGGCCTCTCTTTGCGCCGGAGCCTAAGCCCCGTTTGGTCCGAAGACATTATGCGGTATTAGCAGTCGTTTCCAACTGTTATCCCCCTCGCAAAGGCAAGTTCCCAAGCATTACTCACCCGTCCGCCACTCGTCATCTTCTAGCAAGCTAGAAATGTTACCGTTCGACTTGCATGTGTTAGGCCTGCCGCCAGCGTTCAATCTGAGCCATGATCAAACTCTTCAATTAAATATATCGAAATATGAATCGTCGTTGTGACACTCTTAACGAGTGCCCACACAGATTGTCTTGTCTAAATTTTTAAAGAACGTTACTAGCTTTTGCTAGCTGCCTCTCCCGAAGCGGATGCGTATCTTACAGCGCATCTTTTTTTTGTCAACAACTTTTGTTTATTTATTTTTAAACTTGGTTTTTGACATCCTCATCAGTTGTTAGCGCCTTGCTGTTCCCTGTTGAGGAGGCGCGCATTCTACGCATTCCTGACACATCGTCAACACCCTTTTTTAAATAAATATAAAAAAAGCGACCGTTCGGTCGCTTTTTAATCTATTCGTACGTTTAGCATGCGTTTAAGCTTGAATATCCTTCTTCTATCAGTTCAAAAAGGCATTTCCTTTATACTATTGAACGAAGACATCTAATTATTGCTACGTAATTATTCCTGCTTATTGTCTACACTTTCGTTGCTTTTCTTTTTATCGACTTTGAAGTCCGCATCTTCTTCGTGATCGCCCACTACATCGTCTAACGTTACTTTCTCAACGGTACGGAAAGTATTAATAGGTCCGGCAAGTGCATATAGCGCAAAAACAAGGAACAATACCAAAGCAGGTTCTGTTGCAACAACAACAAATATAAGCAGTACTAAAAGCAGCCCAACAAATGGAACCTTGCCGTGCCAGTTTACCTCTTTAAAAGAATTGTACTTAAAGTTACTGACCATCAATAGACCAGCTAAGCCAGTTACTGCAGCGACAATAAACCCGTAATCAGTACCCACGGCGTCATATTCTACACCAACCCAAACAAGGCCAGAAACAACAGCTGCAGCTGCAGGACTTGCAAGCCCTTGGAAGAAGCGCTTGTCAGCAATCCCCACCTGCGTATTAAAACGAGCCAAGCGAAGCGCTGCACCCGCTACATATATAAAGGCAGCCAACCAACCTAGTTTGCCAAGCTCAGTCAAACCCCAGTTGTAAGCAACGAGTGCAGGCGCCACGCCAAAAGAAACCATATCGGCCATAGAGTCAAACTCAGCACCGAAGTCGCTTTGTGTGTTTGTCATTCTTGCCACGCGACCATCTAAGCCATCAAAGATCATAGCGACGAAGATAGCTACTGCGGCGGCCTCGAATCTTCCGTTCATGGATGAAACCACAGCAAAAAAACCGGAAAACAACCCTGCTGTTGTTAATAAGTTGGGAAGTAAGTATATCCCTTTACGTTTTTGATCAGACATATGTCCTCATACTTCTACATATACAATTGCACTAATTATTTCACAGATATGCAGGAACGCATAGCAAAGTAAAAAGACTGCCTCGTTCCTTTACATAACGCCGATGCTAAACGTTATTAGCTTTGCATTTATTACACGTACTCCTACCACAATGCCGGCGCTTGGCTTCTATTTATTCAGTACCGCGTATGCTCACGATTAAACAAACAACTAATAACTAGGTATACGGTTACATACCTTAAATAGCTCACCGTTCATATATCATACAAGTCCATGTTGAAATTAGGTACTACCAAGTTTGTGTTCGCATAATGTGCGCTTACATCACTCGGCGTGTACTTAAAGTGCTTTGCGCTTCATATATAGGAAAGCAATTATGCGAACGCTACAAAAAACGTTTTCTTTGCAAACTGTACTATTACTTTCCACAGCTTTGCTATCTACCCTGAGTGCTAATTCAGCATTCGCTACCTACTATAAAAAGCAAAGTTATTCTCACTGTGGGTCATCGAGCCAAAACAACGATCAAAGCAATGTATGTAACTCCCCGTTGGGAGAATACACTTACGATCTAGTCGATGACAAAGTGACACAAACCAATCAGACGAATAATTCCTTTGTTCAAATAGACGGATTAAATATTAATATGTCCGCCTTTTCTGACACACAAGGAGTTACCGGCGAAACAGTCGTTGGCGCAAAGTTAGAAAAAATCTCAGATAAATGGGCTTACGGAATAACAAACGATGATGAAGCATACTATCGTGGCGACGCCGACCACGCCATTGATAACCTCAATTACTTCTCTAGCGGCAGCGATAACTCGAAAAACTACCGCTTCACAAATGTAGAAAGAGATTATGATTTTATATTGCTCTCATTTGATTCTGCGGTAACGCTAACTGGCGCCAGTTTTTCTTGGCTTTATGATAGTAGAGATAGTCAAGTGTCTGTGGCTGCGCTTAGTAACACCTCTAAACTAACGTCTGGCGTTAACACATGGAGTCATATTGTTGAAGATGCCCTAACGTCAGCTTCATTCGACATTGAGAGTTGTGAATATTTAGATCACCGTGCAGATTTCACGTTTACTGAGTCAGCACAATATTGGCTTGTAGGGGCATACAATACAGTATTTGGAAATATTGGTGGAAAATTTAACAACGACGCTTTCAAACTCGCCAATATTGGTTTCTCTGTCGAAGAAACAACAGGTACACCAGATACCACTGAAGTGTCTGAACCTGGTACCATCGGCCTACTTATGGCTTGTTCGCTGTTCGTTATGTGGCGCCGCAAGAAAACCATTTAAAGAAATTAGACTTTAGATCACTGACAGGTGGTATAACCTGTCAGTTTTTTTTACTCACTTCTTTTCCCTCGCACCTTAATACAACAAAAAATACATAAAAAACATACACTTGAAAAATTGGCACAATTCCAGCTTAGAGAAAAAATAAATTGCCTCTTTGTTGAATTTAAGCTGTAAGGCCAATAACTATGAACAAGCTGTTAAAATTTTCATTTTCGTCGTTGCTTTTAATCTGTACGTCAGCGTCTTACGCTGGTGATTCAATGCTCGAATACTACAACTACGATATGATTGCTCAGAAAGTTAGCAAAGGATTTGAGCCTACAACTAACTCAATTAAAGTCGATAATTCTGATATCTACGTTTCTTATACGACTTGGGCGGACACAGAATATTCTGACACCGACGGTGATGAGCGTGTAGTAAGACAAAACGGCCTTAGTTATTCGAAGACATACGGCTTGTCAATGCGCAATAGAGACCATGGTGGCAACCTTACTGATTGGCATACTATCGATAACAACAAAGGTGACTGGAAATACGATTTCGACATGGTGCTTTTCTCATTTAGTGAAGAAGTAGCACTTACTAATACGAAGTTCAACTATCTTACTGGTGCCGGGAACGAACAACAGTTAACCGTTGTTGGATTCAATGATATCGACATATTTAAAAACGCATCGAACACTGTAACTACATGGGAAAATATTGCTTCATCAAGTGCCATCACTTCGATCACACATAAGAATATTTCTAGAACACCGCAAGGGCTTGGGAAGTATGAAGTAACCTATCCTACTTTGACCGAAGCAAAATATTGGCTTATCGGCGCATACAATACTTATTTTGATCCAAACGGTAGTATGGATGACTTTACTGGTTCAGGCTTTAAACTAGCCTCGCTAGGTATTTCTAGACAAGGCGAAAACACGACAACCGACGTCAATGAGCCTGGTGCTACGGCACTAATGCTAATGGGTATCGGACTGATGCTTTATCGCCGCAAGCGTCTCGTTTTATGGTTTAAAAACACGTAGAAAACACGTATCTTTAGAAGGTGGCTCAGGCCACCTTTTTTTATGCTATTTTTCAGCCAGCAGCTTGGCTATGTATTGAAGGTTAATATGGATTTTTTTAATAATAAAAAGCGTGTTGTAAAACGCGCCGTTGTCTCTGCAGTTGCCTCTTCATTAATCGCTTTCAACAGTTTTGCTACTACGTCAGAGGACTATGAAAAAGCGCTTACTGCGTTTAATCAAAACGAGTACGACGAAGCCTATATCCACCTGAAAAATAGCTTACAGAAAGACCCTGAAAACCTAGCTGCAAAAATCCTCATGGGCGAAATACTGCTTATTAATGGCTACCTAACTGCAGCTGAGATGGAGTTTGTAGAAGCGCTGGAAATGGGTGCCGATATAAACCTTCTGGCAGAGCCGCTTGGTAACACATGGCTATTTCTAAACAGATATCAAGAGATTGTAGACTTCTCTGATATAGACAAGCTGTCGGGTGAAGCCGAGCGCGAGTGGCTTTTAATTCGTGCCACGGCGTGTATTAGATTGGAAGATGAGCAATGCGCTTTACGTGATTACAACACCATAGTTTCCCGTACGCCAGACTTCGTACCTGCCATTAACGGTCTAGCCTCTATTGCCCTTCAAAATGAAGATTTATCTAAAGCAAGTTCTCTTATCAATAAAGCCATGTCGTTAGAACCAGAAAACGCAATAACATGGCGATTGAAAGGCCAGCTTGCTTACCGACAAGGTGATACCGACGCAGCGACCGCGCATTTACAAAAAGCATTGACGTTTAACCGCGACGACCCTATAGCCCTGCGTAACCTAGTGGATTTGTATTTAGAAGCGAAAGATTACGATACGGCCAAACTCTTCGTCGATGAAATTATTGAGGATACACCTAACGATCCGTTAGCCATATTACTCAACAGTTGGCTACAAAGTAGAGACAACCAGCAAGCTATTGATAATGCAAAGCTAAAAGAACTTAACGACTTCATGGCGCAGCTCGACCCTGAGCTGATAACCTCTCAACCCATGTTGCTGTACATAAGTGGTTTAACGAACTTCTTTAATAACAACATGGAAACAGCCGCAAAAGACTTTAATGCCTATTTGCAGCAGGAGCCTGATGACCTCCAGGCTGTATTAATGCTAAGCCAAGTCTATATGGCAACACAGCAAGACAAACAAGCACTTGCCCTGCTTGAACGTCATCAAAATGCGTTAATGGAAGACCCTGACTCAGCACTTCTTCTAGGTGACTTGTTTATTCGCCAAAACAAAGCGTTTAAAGCTGAACGACTGCTGCAAAACCTTGAATATAAGTACCCAAATGAAAATAAGCTTCAGCTTTTTAAAATAAAACTGATGGCAGCGAGGGGTAAACAGGACGAAGCCCTTTCAATCCTCGAAAACAATTTGCCTAATTACAAAGATAACGCAGGTTTTCTTTTCACTTATTCACTAATGAATTTACAAGCGCAGAAGTTTGACAATGCATTGAAAGGTGCAAACCTGCTAAGTGGGCTTTTTCCGGACGAAGCTGAAGTATATAACCTTAAAGCTGGCATTTTGATTAGACAGGGTCAGTTAGAAGAAGCTAAAACCAATATTGAAAAGGCGCTGGCGCAGAACCCTACCCTTTTTCCTGCAAAATTCAATTTGGCGGCTACAGAAAGTCGCTTAGGCAATGTAGAAACTTCTAATCAATTGATTGAAGAACTTCTTACCTTGTCACCGCAGCATAATGAAACGCTGATGCTAAAGGCGTTTAACCTGACCAAAGCAGGCAAGGTAGAGGAAGCCAAGCAAATCTATCTCGATTTACTAACACTTACGCCGTCGAATAGCGGTGCTAGGGAACGCGTTTCCTCTTTGTATCAGCAACAAGGCGACATTAAGAATGCCCTGTATCATTTAGACATGATAATTAAAGATGACTTCGACAATGCTGATTACCTTCTTCGAAAAGCAGCCCTTCAGCTTGCTAATAAACAACGTGCCGATGCCGAAAAAACACTCAGCATTGTAAGAAACTTTATTAACGACGACGCGGGCAAATTAATTGCTTATGCCGACCAAGCCCAAAACATTGGTGATAGCGATGGCGCGTTAAACGCTATGGCTCGCGCACACGACATAGCAAACACAAGCACATTTATTACCCTGCGCTATACAAGCTTACTGTTAGATTTACAGAAAAACGATAAAGCACAGTCGTTGTTAGCGACAATTCCTGCAAACCAGCAGCAAAACCCGGTTTACCATTTTCTGAAAGGAAGATTAGCTGCGAATAAAGGTAATGATGAAAGTGCGATTAACGCTTTCGAAAAAGCGCTAGAAGTCGACGCTTCTTTTGCACAAGCCTTTGTTGCGATCTACAACTACGCATTGAACGAACAGTTCGTCGATGTATTTTTAAATACTGCCCGCAAATTGGTTAGCGAAAGTGAAAACAACCTACTGGCGAAAAACCTTCTGGCACAGTACCTTTTCTTTATTCAAGAGTTTGACGAATCGATAAAGCTATACAAAGAGCTTGTTGAAGAGCCCAATTTATTGAACCCAGCCGAGGCCTTTAACCGCTTAGCTATTATGCATATCGAAAAGTCTTTAGTTACCGCGAAAAACTATGCGCGACAGGCTTACGAATTACAGCCTAATTCATCAAAAATACTCGACACTTTTGGGCATATTAAAGCGCTACAGGGAGATTATGAGGGTAGCCTTAAAATGCTTAGAGACGCTTTCGCAAGGGACGCTAACGACCCTAATGTTCGCTATCATTTGGGGTACACCCTAGCTAAACTCGATAGAATTGACGAAGCGAAGAAAGAGCTAGAATATGCAGTAAATGTAGAACGACCTTTCTTTAGACGCCCGCAAGCCAGAGCATTATTAGAGAGCCTATAAACCTCTCTTTCGCATACAACTAAAGGCAGCACGAACAATTGCGTTTGTGCTTCTCCATCTTACCAATGCCTGGATTAAAGGTATTGGTAGGGTCTAGCTCTCTGTAAAACTGCTGTAACGTACTCTCAGCTTCATACAAATGCCCGACGTTATGCTCGGCAGGATATTTAGCGCCGCGACTATCTAATAATGCCAACATGTCCGCCTTTACTTTTTTGGCATCGCTGCCCTTTTTCAGTATGTAATCTTGATGAAAAACATGGCAAAAGAAATGGCCGTAATAAAGTGGCTTTTCGACATGTTTGGCTATGTGCTCAGGCAACGCTTCTACCCAATACTCGTCATTGCGGCGCAACGCAATATCTAACGCTAAAATATCCCCTACTTGTTTGTGATGCAGCATTTGATAGCGCACCGCGGCACCTGCCGCTGCGAAGCGAAGTAAAAAGGCTTTAGATGCTTCCTCTTTGTTACAAGTAATGTAGTCGCCATCAAGCTTCTCTTCTTTAAAAAGCTTGGCTAAAAGTGTTTTCGCCTCTTCAATACCGCCATCGCTCATTTTAAGGATAAGGTGATGTTCGTATTTGTCTCGGTAGGCTCTTAAACTTGCGGGGATTTGGTCAGAGAAAAACTTACTGCCAAACTGCATAACTCTGTCACTTAGGTAACGAGGCATAAAAGGAAGTTTGTTAAGTACAGCATCCACTCGCCCTTTAAGTGCAAACATTTTAGGTAGTGCATCTGTGCCTAAACGTTCAACACTCAATATCGTATCTTTCCCATAGGTATCAGCAATATCAAACATCTCTCTATGCAGATACTCACCCACTTCAGGGACATGTTCGAACGTCGACAAAATGTCTCTGCGGATGCGGGTAAGTACAGCAGCGTCGTTTGTGCCGATGTAAAACGTTTGTTCTTTTTTTGGCACTTCAAATGTGTCTAAGCGCACGGCGAAAACGGCAATTTTTCCCGCACAGCCACTGGCTTCATATAGCCTTGTAGGGTCGGCATTGAAGCGACTGGGGGTATCAGCACTTACATCTCGAACTATACGCTCATAATCACTGGCTGACGCTTTTTTTATCGTTTCTGGGAGGGATTTCTCAAAATTACCGGAAGAAAGGTTTCCGATAATTTCTTCAGGTGTTTCACCCAAGTCTATCCCTAAGTGATTAACCAGCTTTAGTTCGCCGTTTTCACTTATTTGAGCGAATAGCGATAACTCCGTATAAGCAGGGCCTCGTTTCACCAAAGCGCCACCGGAGTTATTAGCTACACCACCCACAATAGACGCCCCCAAACAGGACGATCCAATCACCGAATGCGGCGCTCGCCCAAGGGGCTTTAACACTTTTTCAAGTTTAAACAAAGTTGCGCCAGGAAAACTCAACACTTGTTTACCCTCGTTTATTAGGACAATATCATCCATGGCTAAGGTGTTAATAACCACCACGGGTCTATCGTAGTCATCCCCGCTTGGTGTAGAACCTTCAGTCAAACCGGTTTTTGCAGCCTGCATAATGATGATGCAGTTGTATTCAACGCAAACCTTTAGTACTTCCCAATATTGCTTGAGCGTGCTTGGAAACAGTACGGCCAATGCCTCACCTTCGCCCGAGCGCCATCCTTTGCGATAGTGCTCAGTTTGACGTTTTCCAACGGCAAGATGGCTTTCCCCGAGTACGCGTTTAAATGCGTTAATAATTCGGGCTGTTTCCATGTATGACTCCTAACACTCGCGCTGAAATTGCTCTAGCAGACTAAACTAAAGGAAAAGACAGTGCCAAGGCAATAATAAAGCAATAAAAAAGGCACTGTTTCCGGTGCCTTAAAATTAAACATTTGGTTTGCTGATTAACTACTTACTACAAATAGCCCACTTTCGTCAGCATCAATTCGAATGGTGGACTCAGGCAATAACTCGCCCGCTAGCAGTTGCTGTGCGAGTGGATTTTCCACCTGCACTTGAATCGCTCGCTTAAGCGGACGGGCGCCAAACACAGGGTCGAAACCTGCATCGGCTAACTTGTCCATGGCTGCGGCAGACAAGGTCAGTTTGTACCCTTTTTCAGCAAGTCTTGCACGCAACGAGGCAAGCTGAATTTTAGCAATAGACTTAATTTGCTCTTTACCCAACGGATGGAATACCACAATGTCATCTACGCGGTTTATAAATTCAGGTCTAAAATGCTGCCCTACCACGTTCATTACCGATGCTTTCATATCGTCATACTGACTTTCGTTGTGTTTATCTTGAATGATGTCCGAACCTAAGTTAGACGTCATGATCACAACGGTATTTTTAAAGTCTACCGTGCGTCCTTGTCCATCAGTTAAACGACCGTCATCCAACACTTGAAGCAGAATGTTGAATACGTCTGGATGTGCCTTTTCAACCTCATCCAATAAAATGACCGAGTAAGGCTTGCGGCGAACCGCTTCGGTCAAGTACCCGCCTTCTTCGTAGCCAACGTAACCAGGAGGCGCACCTACTAAGCGTGCCACCGAGTGTTTTTCCATAAACTCAGACATATCGATACGCACCATGGCATCTTCAGTATCGAACATGAAGCCGGCCAAAGCTTTACACAACTCAGTTTTACCCACGCCAGTTGGCCCTAAAAATAGGAATGAACCAATCGGACGGTTTGGATCGGCAAGCCCCGCACGTGAACGTCGAATGGCATTTGATACTGCCTCAACCGCTTCTTCTTGCCCGACTACACGTTTATGAAGGACATCTTCCATGCGCAGCAGCTTCTCGCGCTCGCCTTCAAGCATTCTCGCTACCGGAATACCTGTCCACCGAGAAAGCACATCAGCAATTTCAATGTCTGTTACTTTGTTTTTAAGTAGCGTGGTTTCACGGGTTTCATTTTCAGCCGCTTGCTCTAGCTTAGCTTCAAGTTCAGGAATACGACCATATTGAAGCTCCGACATACGATTCAAATCAGATGCTCGGCGAGCAATTTCTAAATCAAGCTTTGCTTGTTCGAGCTCCCCTTTAATGGTTTGGGTGCCTTGCATGGCATCTTTTTCATCTAGCCATACTTTTTCTAGCTCCGCATACTTTGTTTCTGCTTGCTCGCGCTCAAGTTCAATCATTTCAAGGCGCTTATGGCTTGCATCGTCTGTTTCTTTAGCAAGCGCTTGTTCTTCTAACTTAAGCTGGATGATACGGCGCTCTAATCGATCCATATCCTCAGGTTTAGAGTCTATTTGTAAACGAATACTAGAGGCCGCTTCATCAATAAGGTCAATGGCTTTATCTGGTAACTGGCGATCGCTGATATAACGATGTGACAAACTCGCCGCTGCAACGATGGCAGGATCCGTGATGTCTACCGAGTGGTGAAGCTCATAACGCTCTTTTAAGCCTCGAAGAATGGCAATAGTGTCTTCTACGCTTGGCTCTTCAACCAGTACCTTTTGGAAACGACGCTCCAGTGCCGCGTCTTTTTCAATGTACTGACGGTATTCATCTAGCGTGGTTGCTCCCACACAGTGAAGTTCACCCCGAGCCAGCGCTGGTTTTAGCATATTCCCAGCGTCCATTGCGCCATCGCCCTTCCCTGCTCCTACCATGGTGTGCAGTTCGTCAACGAATAAAATGACGCGGCCTTCTTCTTTAGCCAGCTCGTTAAGCACCGCCTTTAAACGTTCTTCAAACTCACCACGGTATTTAGCACCCGCCACTAGCGCGCCCATATCAAGGGCAAGAACGCGCTTGTTCTTTAAGCCTTCAGGCACTTCGCCGTTAATGATGCGCTGTGCTAAACCTTCAACAATGGCCGTTTTACCCACACCTGGTTCACCAATAAGCACCGGGTTGTTTTTGGTTCTGCGCTGTAGTACCTGCACCGTACGACGAATTTCGTCATCACGCCCAATCACGGGGTCGAGCTTACCTTGTTCTGCTCGCTCGGTTAAATCTGTGGTGTATTTTTCAAGGGCTTGGCGCACGTCTTCCGCGTTGGGATCTGTCACCTTCTGCCCGCCACGCATATCATCTATCGCAGTTTCAATAGCTTCTTTAGTGATGTTTAGGCTTTTTAAAATTTCACCTAATCGCCCTTTATCTTGAAGCGCTGCCAAGACAAAGATTTCCGACGTTATATATTCATCTTTTCGTTGCTGGGCTATTTTGTCGCAAAGGTTCAGCAGAACTCCACTGTCTTTGCTTAACTGAACATCGCCTCCAATACCTTCAATTCGCGGTAGGCGCTCAATAGCCTGACTTAAAGCAGAACGAAGCGCATTGACATTAATGTTTGCTTGGTCAAGCAACGGGCGTACTGAACCACCTTGCTGATTGAGCATGGCAGTCATTAAATGGACAGGTTCAATGTATTGATGATCTCGCCCCAATGCGAGTGATTGAGCATCGGATATCGCGAGCTGAAATTTACTGGTAAATCTGTCTAGTCTCATAATCTCAACCTAATAAATGAACAATTATTCCTGTTCTAGTTATGTAGGCTGCTCAATTGCGATTCAAGTATGAGATTGAAAAGTTGGTCAAAAATATAAAAAATACTGTAGGGATTTTGATTTAGCGCAAATATTTGATGAGTCTGAAATCTTGAGCCTTTTTTTCTAAACAACCTAAAGTAGGCCTATCACGCTGACCATTCGCCCCGTCGTGCGTTTCTTTTGATGTGTTGCTCTTCGATGTGAATAGAAGCGTCGCTCATCAGAGTAAGTACACAGGTTACTTTGCGTAATAGTATCTACGCCAGCTTGTTGCAGCTGTATTTGAGCAATTAAAGGCAGGTCTAATAGGTATTTTCCATCATTGTGGCTATCAGCAATGGCGCCCTTTACATGACGAAATTTACTCGCCAGTTGAGCATCCACTTCATAGCAAGCACCGCTTATTGCAGGACCTATCCAAGCCATGATTTTATTGGCATCGCAGCTAAATTGCCCAACCGCATTACTGATAATATTGGTCTCAAGCCCTTTCCACCCCGCGTGTACTGCTGCCACTTCTTGACCACTCCCATCACATAATAAGATGGGAACACAGTCTGCAGTCATTACGGCGCAAAAGTGTGAGACAGAACAAGAATACGCAGCATCGGCCGTGGTATCAGCGCTTGGCAATGACACCACACGATTACTGTGTACTTGCTCTAACCATGTGATTTTTTCACTGTGTGGGATACGGCTTCTATTAGCTTTAACTAATAAAAGGTCATCTCCCACATGAGCTCCAACATTCAAGCCTGCAAATTCACCTATGCTTACCCCTCCCATTCTTGTCGTTGTGTAAGCAACAACATTATCGGGGCATGACCATGCCGGACTAATTAAATCCAACGATGACGTAATAGATGAATTTGCAGCTAAAAATGTCATAGCCCACTTCCTGCTTAAAGCATATCTTGCGCATTGTCTGCTGTGTCTTTCTTAACCGCCTTCAGCAAGTCTTGCATATCTTGAGGCAGCGGTGCCTTCCACGTCATCCATTCTTCAGTTTCAGGGTGAAATAGCGATAGCTGAGCGGCATGTAAAGCCTGGCGCTGGAATCCGCGAAGCGCAGCAATAAACTCCTCAGACGCACCTTTAGGTAAGCGCGGCCGCCCGCCGTACACCTGATCGCCTAACAGCGGATGCTTTATATGCGCCATATGCACGCGTATTTGGTGCGTACGACCAGTTTCAAGCTTTAAACGCAAATGAGTATAAGCGCGGAACTTTTCAATAACGCGATAATGCGTTACTGCTGGTTTACCCATTTCGCGAACTGCCATATGCGTGCGCTTTGTGGCATGCCTACCGATAGGTTCATCTACAATGCCACCGGCAACCATAGTACCTAATGCAATGGCTTCATATTCACGGCTCATTTCGCGGCGCTGCAGCTGGTCAACAAGGTGCGTTTGTGCAGGTATTGTTTTTGCTACTACCATTAAGCCCGTAGTGTCTTTATCAAGACGGTGGACAATGCCTGCACGGGGAACTTTGTCAATTTCAGGGTAGTGATTCAGCAATGCATTAAGCACGGTGCCACTTGGGTTTCCTGCTCCGGGATGCACCACCAAATCAGCAGGTTTGTTTATAACTAGGATGTGCTCATCTTCGTAAACAATATCTAGCGCGATGTCCTGCGCTACACTTGTTACCTGCACATCCATTTCGGCTTGTACAGTAATGAGTTCATCCATTTGCATTTTGTGTCGTGGGACGGTGATTACTTCACCGTTTACCGCAACATTCCCGTCTTGAATCCAAGTTTTTAACTTAGAACGAGAATATTCAGGGAACAAATCAGCCAAAACCTGATCTAAGCGTAAACCAAAATGCGCAGCTTCCGTTGAAGCTTCTAATTGTATTGTGTTCGGCGACTGTGTCATAACACCATTGATTACGTCTAAAAAAGGGTATTATAACAAGTATTCACGCTGTACACTGCCTTGTTTACGTTTTTGTATGGTTTTTCTCGTCGTTAGTACGTTAGAATGCAATTAAAGTGTTGTTGTTTAACACATGAGCTTAGACAGCGAAGTATTAAACTGTTTAGCAGGAAAATAGAATTATTATGAAATCATTTCGTCTACTGGCTCCCGTTTTATTGGGTGCTATAGTGTCTGTCGCAGGATGCAGTTCTTCAGATCAAGAAGAGAAAGCCGTTTTAGCTAATATGGGTGCTCAGCAACTGTACGACAGAGCAAAGCAGAGCATGGAGGTCGGTAACTTTAGCGCTGCAGCTCAAACGTTAAGTGCGCTAGATTCCCGTTACCCCTTTGGTCCTTTGTCGCACCAAGTACAGCTAGATCTTATTTACAGCTACTACAAGTCGGGTAAGAATGAAGAGACGCTTGCCACTATCGACAGATTCATTCGCCTTAACCCGAACCATTCTGATGTAGACTACGCGTATTACATGCGTGGCTTAACTAACATGGAATCGGACAGCAATCTGTTCCAAGAGCTAATGAATATTGACCGTACGGACAGAGACCCATCAAAATCCCGTGCAGCATTTGAAGACTTTCGTCGCCTAATTCAGCAGTATCCAGACAGCAAGTATGCGGCTGATGCGAAGCAGCGTATGGTTCATATTAAAGACCGTCTAGCGCGCTACGAAATTGCTATTGCACGTTTTTATATGAGGCGAGAGGCTTATGTTGCTGCAGCTAACCGCGGCCGCTATGTTATTGAGCACTTTCCTAATACTACGCAGGTCCAGCAAGCCTTGGAAATTATGGTTTCAAGCTACGAACAGCTTGGTCTAACGGAGCTCCGTGATAACGCCATGAAGACACTTAGACTTAACTACCCGGATAGCGAATTCATCAGCTAGCTAAGGTAGGTTTTAAGCGCGAAAGATTTTCGAGCACGTAATTAGAACAAAAAAACGCACTTCAGTGCGTTTTTTGTTATTTTGCGGTTGCTATACAGCTAGCAAAACCATTCTATCTTTAGCGGAAAAACAGATGGCTAAACGGGTTTAACAGTCTTGCTAAACCGGAAGTAAAATGTAATGGCTGGTCAACAATACTAAAAACCAAGCAACCATCCTTACCTTCAGCCTTTGGTGTATGGGTTTTATCACCGTCCATAAAAATGAAATCGCCGGTATCATAACGACTAAGCCCATCACTGAATTCACCATCTATGACCAAGGTATACTCGGTTCCTCGATGGGTGTGCTCTGGAACACTGCCACCACTGCCCATAAAAATGAAATTGGCTACGCCTTGATTACCCAAATCAACCGGGGCCTGCCATAGCTTACCGACTAAACTTGACCAGTTTCCAGTCTTGTCGATATATCGGTGGAGGGTTCTAGGCAAAGTAAACGTTCTACCATCCAATTCAATAGTGCTTAATTTTTTTGATTTAGATGGTGCGCGAGGCTTTTTAAAAGCTTCTCGATATTCAGAAACACCAGCGGCCTCGAAACTGCCGTCAGGGGATTGTGGGAGTTGCGTGATCTGCGAAACCATGTCACCAAACTGAAGCGAAGCTTCAGAAGTCGCGAATGCGTTATCACTAACAGCCGATACCATTTGAGCGGCTAAGCTTTCTGTTTCAATTTCTACAAAGCGTTGACATTTGGCGCACATGTCACAATGCGCTGAGACCATTAAAGATGTAGCAGGTGACAGTGTGCCCTCAACGAAATCTTTAAGCTGTTGGGCACTGGGGTGAAACCTAATCATTGTCGTTTAACATGACCTTTAATCGTTGAAGTGCCAAACGTGTACGTGACTTTACTGTACCTAAGGGAATAGAAAGTTCATCGGCAACTTCTTGTTGAGACTTACCATCGATATAGATGGCTTCAACTACCGCTTTTTGTTTTACAGGCAGTGATTCAAATAAATGACCAATTTGCTCCAATGTAACCTGCTCGTCAAGCGGCGCTTCATTTGCGTCTGCTGTCTGCTCGCAAAGCACTGGCCATAGGTCATCAGAACATACATCTTCTTTTCGGTTCTGCAGCTTACGCAGCATATCAAAACGTATATTACGCGCAATGGTAAATATCCATGTCGATGGTGACCCTTTCTCAGCGTTGAAAAGGTGTGCTTTTTGCCACACGTTTGACATTGTGTCTTGCACCAACTCCATCGCCAATGCTTCATTACCCATTTGCTTTAACGCATATGAACGAAGACGGGGGGCAAAATAGTTGAACACTCGAGCAAATGAACGTTTGCATCTGGCGTCAGCAACCGCCACTAGGTAATCAGACATTTCGGTAGCACACTCTTTAGGTTTGATTGTGCTGTTACTTTGTTCCAATGGAATTCCAACTAACATAATATTCGTCCGCTTTTCCGTTTTGGTTGTATCATTCTACGACGTTCAGGCTCAAAGCGTTTGCGAAAATCGCAAATGTTGGATTACGAATTTGTAATATTGATTACAGCTCTCACATTTAAGCTATCAAGGCAGAGAGATAATTGAGTAAACCGGTACACTCTCTTTGCGCTAAAAAATGTTGCTTTTGTGAGCCATCAACTGGCAATAATTCCAACCACCGATTTAATACCCATTTGGGACAATCAAACTTTGGTGAATCGTAGAGTGACGCCAGTTCTTCGTAACTTCCAAATATTTCTTTAAGCCGCTCGTCCATAGGCGCTATTTGCTGAGGAGCCAAATCGCACTGCCACGGTTCTATAACCTTACAACTACCAGTGCGAAGACCATCTTTTTCAACTTCAATGCTACTTACCTCAACTAAATGAGAACCAGCAACCTTTATGCCAAGCAAACCGTCGTCGAGCATATCGAAGTCGATAACTTGTGCGTACGTTCCTATTTTATGGATATGCTCATTTACATCTTTGTCGCCATTTGCATTTAGCATACACATCACAAAACCTTTATTTTCGGCGCATGCCTGCTTAACCATGCGCACATATCTAGGCTCAAAAATACGCAGCGCCATTCGGCCCTCAGGCAAAAGGTGCGCAGATAAAGGAAATAAGGGAAAACGTTCTACACTCATACTCAACACTTCCAAAAACACAAGAATAACTACGCGACTGAGTACAAATAGGATCGAATGGGAATATTTTTCACAGCAGGATTGAAAAACGTGATCTTAAGCACTGCGTTTGATGTAACTTATGAGCTAAATAACAAACTCAATAGATTCTAGATCAGGGACTTGCGGAAAAATACGTAAAAAGAATTAACAAGGTCAAGAATAAGTAAAAACCGGCTGGTGAGTCTATATTTAAAATTGAACCGTAAAGGAAGTTGTATGGATGTGATTAAACGCTTTTGTAAAATTTACACAGATATATGTCAAATTTCTCCAAACGATTTGGAAAGCATCTATTCCAGTGACATCACATTTATCGACCCCATTACTACGCACCGTGGAATAGATGAAGTAAAACATTACTTTTCTAACCTTCTTACCCAAGCTGAAACGTGCAAGTTCGACATATCAGACATTTTCCGTTGTTCGCAACAAAATGCTCAAAACCAAACCGATGTAACTCATCTTGTAAATTGGACAATGACTCTGGTGCTCAAAAACAGCGATAAAAAAATAACGCTAGACGGTACAACGCAGCTTGGGGTTAAAGATGACATCATCATTTACCATAAAGATTATTATGATTTGGGCGAAATGGTTTATGAACACGTACCTATTTTAGGTTTTATAATCAGAAAGATAAAAGGGAAGCTGGCAAAATGAAGACTATCCTAATTACTGGCGCCACATCGGGAATAGGTAAAGCACTGGCGATCAAGGCCGCTGATAATGGGTATCACGTGATTGCCTGTGGAAGAAACAAAGAAGCCCTCGATGAACTAAGTAAATATAGCAATGTAAGTAGTTGTCAGTTTGATGTGTCAAATTTAGAAGATACTCGACAGGCATTGGCTAACGTTAAGTTTGATATCGTTGTACTTAACGCTGGCACTTGTGAGTATGTAGACCTTGACGACTTCGAGCCAGAAATGTTCCGCCGCGTTTTCGAGCCTAACTTTTTTGGCGTAGTTCACTGTGTAGACGCCCTTATTCCACGACTAAAAGATGGCGACAAACTCGTCATAGTCGACAGTATGGCCCGTCTATTACCTTTCACACGCACTCAAGCCTACGGCTCTAGTAAAGCTGCCCTTCACTACTTCACAAAGTCCTTAGAAGTCGATCTTCACCATAAAGGCGTGAAAGTACAGGCAGTCTCACCAGGTTTCGTTGAAACACCTTTGACTGACAAAAACGACTTTGAAATGCCAATGAAGATTAGCGCTGAAGAAGCCGCTGAAGCCATGCTTAAAGGAATAGAAAGTAATAAGCAAACCGTTTTCTTCCCTCGTTTCTTTGGGCTTATCCTGCGCTTTATGCACATATTGCCTACTTCAATTCAAAGACGCCTATCCTTGGCCATGCGAGAAAAACAATAAGAGAAGTTAAAATGAATAATAAGATTGCCATCATAGGCACAGGTATTTCAGGGTTAACCTGCGCATACCTTCTAAACCGACAGAACGACATCACAGTTTATGAAGCGAATGACTACATTGGTGGTCATACGGCAACAAAGAAAATCGATGATAACGGGCACACTCATCACATTGACACTGGCTTTATCGTCTTCAATGACTGGACTTACCCTAACTTCATCAAGCTTATTACTAAGCTAAACGTTGACTACCAACCAACCGAGATGAGCTTCTCTGTGATGAGTAAAAAAGCGAACCTTGAGTACAATGGCAATAACTTAAACAGTTTATTCGCCCAGCGACGCAATCTTCTTCGGCCTAAGTTTTGGCGAATCGTAAAAGACATTCTAACTTTTAATAAAGCGTGTAAAGCAATGGTGGCTGAGAAGCGCGACACGTCATCGTTAACGCTGGAAGATATCATCAAAGAATTAGGGCTGAGCGATGATTTCGCGCGCTACTATATATTGCCCATGTGCGCCGCTATTTGGTCTAGCAGTCTGGAGCAGACCAGAAAGTTTCCGTTAACTTTCTTCCTGCAGTTTTTCAATAACCACGGGCTGCTCAATATTACTGACCGACCTCAGTGGTACACGATAAAAGGTGGATCTAGTCAATATATCCCGCCACTGATTGCGCCATTTGAGTCTAAGATCAAATTGTCCACAGCTGTCATTTCTGTAGCTAAAAGCGATGACAAGTGGGAAGTTACCGATTCATCCGGTGCAGTTGCAACGTTTGACCATGTCGTGTTTGCGTGTCACAGCGATCAAGCCTTAAAAATGATTCATTCCCCGACCTCACTGCACGAAGATATTCTTGGCAATATTCCTTATGCGGAAAATGATGTAGTAATGCACAAAGACATAAGCCAATTGCCTAAAAGGAAGTTGGCGTGGGCCAGTTGGAACTACAGCTTAAAAGAGGATGCGAGCGAGGAAGCTTCGCCCCGCTTCTGTCACTTACAATATGAACATTCTACAGCGATTAGAAGCAAAGAATACTTATTGTGTAACGCTAAATAATACGCCTGAAATCGACGAAAACAGTATTTTACGAAGCTATCAGTATGCTCACCCACAGTACAGCGCGAGTATGGTGAAAGCGCAATCGCGAAGAAGCGAGATATGTGGCGTGGATAACTTACATTTCTGTGGCGCCTACTGGTACAACGGTTTCCATGAAGACGGCGTTACCAGTGCTTTAGACGTCTGTGCGCGTTTTGGTGAATCCCTGTGATAGAAAGTGCTATTTATAGAGGTAAGGTATATCACCAACGTTTCAAGCCGACACAACATAAATTTGACTATGATATTTATCTGTTTTGGCTGAAGCTTGATACCGACGAATTCGAAGCCTTATCTAGTCAGCTAAAACACTTCAGTACGAGCAATAAGTCGAGGGTTCGCTTTAAGCGAGAAGACTACCTAGGCGACGATTCCATTTCGTTGAAACAAGCCGTATTGGAGAGAATGACTAAGTTGAACGAGGGTAAAGTGCTACACGGCGACGTTTTTATGCTCGGCCAATTGCGCATGTGGGGAATGTATTTTAGCCCAGTTAACTTTTATTACCTTCGCAATGATGAGGGAAAGTACACTCACATGCTTGCAGAAGTCAGCAATACGCCTTGGAATGAGCGCCATCATTACCTTGTAAACTTGGATACGCAAGATGATACGCCTAAGGCTTTTCACGTGTCACCTTTCAACCCTATGGATATGACTTACAAATGGTCAATTTCACAGCCGTCATCTAGACTTTCTCTAGCTATGGATTGCGTGAGAGAGGATAAAGAGTTCAGTGCAGGGATTAATCTAACAAAATTTACTTTAGATAATGCGAATCTATCTGCTGCACTTAAACGTATACCCAGTATGACAATAAAAACTGTGGCCGGAATTTATTGGCACGCGCTTAAGCTATTGCTGAAACGAACGCCACTTTATACACACCCAGAAAAGAGTCAGGAACAATAACAATGTCTTTCGGTGAATCTGTACTACTGACCACCTCAGAGGTCTCTTTTGTAGATAAAACTTGTAGAACACTATTTTTAAAGTGTTTGAATCAGCTTCCATTTGGTCGCTTAACTATTCAAGAAAATGGCGATGTCATTGCGCGTTTTGGCACAGACGAAAGTGACTTGCGCGCTACGGTAAATATAAAAGATGTGCAAGCCTATCGACGGTTGTTACTTGGCGGCAGTGTGGGCGCCGGTGAGGCGTATATGGATGGTTTATGGGACAGCGACGATGTTACCGCTGTGGTAAGGATCTTTGCGAGGAACTTACCCACCCTTGATGAGTGGGAAAATAAATTCAAGTGGCTAACCATGCCCATCAATAAGATTCAGCATCTTGCGCGTCGAAACACAAAAGACCAAGCTAAAAAGAACATAGAAGCGCATTATGATTTGGGCAACAAGCTTTATACCCGCTTTCTAGATCCGACGATGATGTACTCATCAGCAATATACCCAGATGCAAATGCAACACTAAACGACGCGCAGAATTACAAACTAAAAACTATTTGTGACAAATTACAACTTACCGAAGCAGACCACCTCTTAGAGATAGGTACTGGCTGGGGCGGCCTTGCAGTTTATGCTGCGAAACATTATGGCTGCAGTGTCACCACCACGACTATTTCAGAAGAGCAGCACGCATGGGCTAAAGATTGGATTGAACGGGAAGGACTTGAAAGCAAAATTACCCTGCTTAAAAAAGACTACCGATTACTTGACGGTAAATACGACAAACTCGTTTCCATTGAGATGATTGAAGCGGTTGGCAAAGAGTATTTAGGAAACTTTTTTGAAAAATGTGCTTCTCTTTTGAAAGACGACGGACTTATGTTACTTCAGTCGATAACCATTGACGATAGACGTTATGACAGCTACTCAAACAGCGTAGACTTCATACAGAAATACATTTTCCCGGGTGGTTTTTTACCATCGCAATACCAGTTAAATGCACACCTTAAAAAGTACACGAATATGATGATCCGTGACTTACATGACATTGGTGTGGACTATGCAAAAACGCTAAACCATTGGTATGAAGCATTTATCTCGGCTAAGGATGAATTATTAAATGATGGTTACGACGAGCGCTTTATGCGGATGTGGACCTATTACCTCAAATATTGCGAAGGTGGTTTTTTAGAAAGAACCATTAGCACTGTACAGCTTGTTATATCTAAACCTCAGTACAGGGAGGATTTGGCTAGAGTTTGACTATCTTAGCTGGGTGACCAGCAATCACTTTGATAAAAAAGCGGTGCTTTATAACACCGCTTTTTTGTAAGTATGACACTTACAACAGAGTGACAATTAGTCGTCTACCACTGATATTGGTTGGGATATCATTGGCTTGCCTTGGTTGATATTAATTTCCACTCGACGGTTTTTTGCTCTATCACTCGCCGTCGTGGCATTCTCAACAATAGGGTTAGTATCTGCTTTGCCAACTACCGACATACGGCTTTCATCAAAACCTGGCGCTGTGCGCATAGCTTCAGCCACCGCTACCGCACGTTGCGACGATAAATCCCAGTTCGAACGATATAGCTCATTAGCAATATGCTGGCCGTCGCTATGTCCAGAAATTTCAACCTCGCCGGGCACATCCGCTAACAATGAACCAATTTTTCTTAATACCGGCTGAAATTGTGGCTGCAAGAAAGCAGACCCTGCTGAGAACGAGCCATTCTCGCGAATACGAATGGTAAGTTGCTGCCCCAACGACTCCATCTCTACCGACCCATCTAAAATTTGCTTTTC
This sequence comes from Alteromonas sp. ABV4_150, assembly GCF_056311745.1. Classification (NCBI taxonomy): domain Bacteria; kingdom Pseudomonadati; phylum Pseudomonadota; class Gammaproteobacteria; order Alteromonadales; family Alteromonadaceae; genus Alteromonas; species Alteromonas sp. ABV4_150. The sequence goes on from NZ_CM149971.1 coordinate 26,510, forward strand.
TAATTGCTGAGCCACCTTTTTCATCAATTCAGCCATTTGAGATTGGTCAGTGCTTTGCTCAGCAGATGAAGATGACTCAGTAGCGGTTTGTTGGGACTGACCGCCGCGTTGTTCGCCGCGCTGCTTTTGCCTTCCGCCGGCCGAATCCTCGTTTCCTGCCTGAAACTCTAGCATCTGCTGTGTCATTTCGTTGGTTTGCTGTTGTATAGATTCAATTGGCGTAGGATCGGGCTTACCAGGTCGAAATTCCATAGCAATTACACTGGTACCCTTTGGAATATCTTTTACTTCGATTTTGTTTTGTACACCGAAAGCGAACTTCATCGAACCCGCAATTTGCTTAAATTTGAGTACGTCCATCTCTGAAAATGAAAGCAGAAGAACAAAGAAGCACATAAGCAGTGACATCAAGTCTGCGAAGGTTCCCATCCAAGCTGGAAGCCCCTCGGGGGGGCATTTTGGGCATTCTTCTTCGGCCATTATTCTTCCTCTGCGCTTCCGCGTTTGCTCGCCGCAAGGTAATTTTTCAAAACGCCTTCAATGACTCGCGGATTCTGACCGTCAGCAATACCGACAATACCGTCTAACACAAGACTTTGATTTAACTTCTCTTCTCCTGCTCGCACAGCTAGTTTGAACGCGATTGGCAAACATATCACGTTAGCGAAAAAAGCACCGTAAAGCGTTGTAAGTAGTGCAACCGCCATTGCAGGACCGATAGCCTTGGGGTCGTCCATATTTGATAACATGGCAACCAAACCAATCAAGGTTCCGATCATACCCATTGCTGGCGCAATATCGCCCATACCTTTAAAAAACGAAGCGCCAAAGTCATGTCGCTCTGTCGTCATAGATATATCTTTGGCGAGTGTCTCTCTGACCACTTCTATATCGTGGCCATCAACCAGCATATCTACGCCTTTTTGCATAAATTCATTGGAAATTTCTGCTTCTTCAAGAGCTAGAAAACCGCCTTTTCGCGCCGCGTCCGCCATCTCTACTATTTTCTCAATAAGTTCTTCTGGCGATTCAATTTTAAACATGAAGGCTTTGCCAGCAATCTTACCTGCACCGAAGAACTGACCTAGTGTAAATTGTGACAAGACAACAAACAAAGTCCCACCAAATACGATCAATATCGATTGAACGTCGATGAACATGCTTAAGCTGCCGCCCAGAATCATAGCCATAACTATGAAACCAATGGCGCCCAACATACCTATGACGGTTGCTAAATCCACTCACTCTTCCCCATTTATGCGCAGTCAGTGCTGTTAATGTACAATTATCCTATCGGCAAGCGATAGAAATACTAAAACGACATTATTGAAAAATATCATATTTATCTGTTTTTTATTAAGTATGATTTTTAAAAAACGTCGACTTAAGGTTATCTTCAAAGCAACATCCTTGCTCTATATGTTAACCCCCTAATCGAAATACGCCTGCCTATCCCTGTCTTAAAGTAATACAAGCCGCTTGTTTCGAATATAGCACAATATCTTGATCTTCGACGTGGTCAACTGCATGAAAAAAAAGCTATATTGCTGAGATATAGGCGATATACCGACAAACCATTTGACCCTTGTGCAACCCTCGGTTAATGTGCGCGATATACGTATTTTGGCCAATATATTGAGTGTTTTATGACGACAGAAAAAGCATCAGCGTCTTTTGAAGAAACTTTATCTGAACTAGAAGCCATTGTTAACGAAATGGAAAACGGTGATCTGCCGCTTAATAAAGCACTGGAAAAATTTGAACGAGGCATAGCGTTATCTCGTCAAGGCCAGCAATCTCTTGAAAACGCCGAGCAAAAGGTAAAAATATTGCTTAGTGAACAAGGCGAAGAAACGCTTCAGACTCTTCCTGAAAGTGAACAGCCGTAAAACGTTCATTTTTAACTTACAGGCGACCTATGAATTTTTCTGCATTGCATCAGCAAGTCAAACAGCAAACTGATGCATCCCTTCTTACCTTAATTGATGATTTACCCGATTATGCACCGCGCCTCAAAGATGCCATGCGTCATGCATTGCTTGCGGGAGGTAAGCGCATGCGCCCTCTACTGGTGCAGGTTGTAGGCAACACCCTAGATGTACCTAAAAAAGACCAGATGGCTATAAGCATGGCCATCGAGTGTGTCCACGCTTACTCTTTAGTTCATGACGATTTGCCAGCCATGGACGATGATGATTTGCGTCGCGGCATGCCAACCTGTCATATCGCCTTTGATGAAGCTACAGCTATCTTAGCGGGAGATGCGCTGCAATCTCTGGCGTTTACGGTGCTGGCTGATTCTCCTCTTAGCACTTATGCCGAAACCAAACGTGGGCAGCTTCTATCTGTACTTGCTAAAAGTGCGGGTTATGCAGGAATGTGTGGTGGTCAGGCTATCGACTTAGCCAGTACAGGTGAAACTATTTCATTGGAAGAGCTGAAGCAGCTGCATAGATTAAAAACTGGAGCTTTGCTCAAGGCCTGTGTTGAAATGGTTGCTATTGTCAGTGAAGGCTTACTGCCGCAAACTAAAGCTGACTTAATGGCTTATGCCGCCGATATCGGGCTAGCGTTTCAAGTTCAAGACGACATTTTGGACGTTGAAGGCAGCAGCGAAAAGCTAGGTAAACCTGCAGGGTCAGACGAAGCATTGGGAAAAAACACGTTTCCAGCCAAGCTTGGAATAGCTGGCGCCAAGCAAGAATTAGAAATGCTTCACAATAATGCACTTCAAGCATTGACGCGTTTACCCTACAATACTGACAGTTTAATTGCGTTTAGCGAGCTTTTGGTGAAACGCGACCATTAGCCACGCGCCATGTTGAAAAAGATAATAAGTACATGAGTTTAGATCTCCAACATTACCCAACGCTTGCGCTTGCGCAAACACCTGAAAAATTGAGGCAGCTGCCCCAGGACAAGTTACGCGAGCTCGCCGATGAATTACGTGAGTATTTACTTAATAGTGTAAGCCAAACAAGTGGTCATTTCGCTTCTGGTTTAGGCACAGTAGAACTTACCGTCGCGTTACATTATGTGTACAACACACCTTTTGACCGCTTATTGTGGGATGTGGGGCATCAAGCCTACCCTCATAAAATCCTCACTGGTCGCGCAGAGCGCATGAGTACCATTCGTCAAAAAAATGGCCTACATCCTTTTCCTTGGCCGCCTGAGAGCGAATACGACACCTTTGCCGTTGGCCATTCTTCCACATCGATCAGTGCCGCGCTGGGAATGGCGGTAGCCGCTGAAAAAGAAGGTGAAGACCGCAAAGTGGTAGCGGTTATCGGCGACGGTGCAATGACCGCAGGTATGGCGTTTGAAGCCCTTAACCACGCTGGTGATATCAAAAAAGATATGGTGGTCGTACTTAACGACAACGAAATGTCTATTTCTGAAAACGTAGGGGCATTAAATAGTCACCTGGCTCGCTTACTCACAGGTAACTTTTTCAACTCTATACGCGACGGAGGCAAGAAACTGCTAAGCAATGTGCCGCCAATCAAAGAGTTTGCTAGTCGTGCAGAAGAGCACATCAAAGGCATGGTTGTTCCAGGAACCATATTTGAAGAACTAGGCTTTAACTACATCGGCCCTATTGATGGTCACGACGTAAACGCTGTGGTTGATACCCTCCGCAATATGCGAAACTTTGAAGGACCTCAGCTTTTACATGTTGTGACAAAGAAAGGTAAAGGCTACGCCGTTGCTGAAGAAGACCCAATTAAGTTTCACGCGGTACCTAAATTTAACCCGGCAGATAACGCCTTACCCAAGTCGAAGCCTTCTGCTCCAACCTACTCTGCCATTTTTGGAAAATGGCTATGTGATATGGCCGCGCAAGACCGCAAATTGATGGCTGTGACGCCTGCCATGCGGGAAGGTTCTGGCATGGTTGAGTTTTCTCAGCGTTTCCCTGAGCAATACTTCGATGTCGCCATTGCAGAGCAGCATGCGGTGACCTTTGGTGCCGGTCTTGCCAAAGACGGTATGAACGCGGTTGTTGCGATTTATTCATCATTCCTTCAACGCGCATACGATCAGCTTATTCATGACGTGGCAATTCAAGACTTACCGGTATTATTTGCCATAGACAGAGCGGGAATTGTGGGTGCCGATGGCCCTACTCACCAAGGCGCGTTTGATATAGCTTTCCTTCGCTGCATTCCAAATATGGTGGTAATGGCGCCTTCTGATGAAAATGAATGTCGCCAAATGCTTTATACTGGTCACAAGCTACAAAAACCAGCCGCTGTCCGTTACCCTCGAGGTGCAGGCATGGGAGTTACGCCAGATGAAGCGATGACGGAGCTTGAAATAGGTAAATCACGTACCTGCCGAGAAACATCAAAAGATAAATCTGAAAGCGTTGCTATTTTGAACTTCGGCTGTTTGTTGCCCTATGCACTTGAAGCAGCAGAAGCCATTGACGCTACCGTTATCGACATGCGGTTCATTAAGCCGTTAGACGGCGATGCCGTTTTAAAAGCAGCAAGTAAACATAACGCACTTATTACGCTAGAAGACGGCTGTATTATGGGCGGTGCTGGTAGTGCTGTACTAGAACACTTGCAGCAAAACGGCGTACTAAAGGCAGTCAAAATGTTAGGTTTACCTGATAGTTTTATCCTGCAAGGTACACAACAAGAAATGTACAAAGAGCACGGCCTTGACGCCGAAGGTATTATTGCGGCGGCAGATAGTTTAATAGCTGACTAGTCATTAAAAAGCCCGCTAGTTGCGGGCTTTTTCTTAATATTTCTGTTACCTAACCTTTCTCTGTAGAGTATCTATCAGAAGGGCTCTAAATCTTCCCAATTAGCTAGAACAACGCCAGCGCCGCTGGCCAGAACACCATTAATACATGTAAACAGCCACAAGCCATAGCGCCAGCAAGAAGATCATCCAGCATAATGCCTGTACCGCCGTGTAAGCGCTTGTCAATAATACCTATTGGCCAAGGCTTTAAGATGTCGAAAAGTCTGAACAGAACGAAGCCCACGAGTAAAGACGATGCTGAGATAGGTACGAATAAGAAGGTGATGAACATGCCCGCTATTTCATCCCACACAATAGAGCCGTGGTCGTGTACCTGCATATCGTCTGCAGTCTTGCCACAAAGATAAATGCCTACCACTGAAAATATCAGCGTAAGCGCGATGAAGGAAACCACTGAGATCTGGCTACATGCTACAAGTAGCGGTAGTGCAGCAAGCGAGCCAAATGTACCTGGCATAAAAGGAACAAGCCCGCTACCAAAACCGAGAGCGAGAAAATGAACTGGATTTTTCATACTCACTCTAGCGCGATATTCCGCCTGCATGACTCTTCCCTAATTTACTATTGTAAGATGTGCATCGCCTAAAAGGCGTGCTCGTAGCCAGAAGGATTAGCTGGCGTATACTTTTCATTATCTTTCAGCAACGAAAGTGTACCGCTATGCCCGGTTAATTGGCCAATACACGTGGCTTTTACATTGGTACTTGCCAGCGAAGTTTCAAGGCTTCCACGCTGCTCTTCACTTACCGTAAAAATAAGTTCATAGTCATCGCCAGCTGAGAGTGCATATTCAATGGCTTGCTCAGTCGTGACCGCACTTGTTAATGCGCGCGATAGCGGTAAACGATCTACATGAACATTAGCGCCGCAGTTAGACGCTTTCAAAATATGCTTTATATCTGAAAGTAAGCCATCAGAGATATCAATGCAAGACGTTGCAATTCGACGTATCGCCGTACCCACCGCAACACGAGGGGTTGGGAAGTAATGGCGATTAACCAAAACATCTTTCGCTTCGCCACTTACGCTGAGATTTTTTTGCAGAATATCTAAGCCCGCTCCTGCATCACCTAGTGTTCCGGTAACGTAAAGCCAATCGCCCGGCTTAGCGCCGCTACGCGTTAGTTCGGAGCCAGGAGGTATAAAACCTTGTGCAGTAATAGTAAACGCCATAGGGCCTTTAACCGTATCGCCACCGATAAGCTGGACAGAGTAGTACTGAGTAAGTTCGTATAACCCAGATACAAAGTCATCTAGCCAGGCTTCATCTACTTCAGGCAGTGACAAAGACAAGCTGATCCATGCGGGCTCAGCCCCCATCGCGGCAAGGTCACTCAAGTTAGCAGCAACGGTTTTGTATGCTACAGACTTAGCCGGTGCATCTTTTAAAAAGTGCACTCCTGCAACAAGGGTATCTGTAGTAACGGCAAGTTGTTGGTTTTCAGGAACCGTTGTTACAGCACAGTCATCACCAATACCAATAACAACGTCTTTGCGTTTGTGGCCACTGTTTGAAAAATAGCGGCCGATAAGATCAAATTCTTTCACGGTAATTTTTAAACCCTTTTAGCGGCAATCCATGCCGCCACGGTAAGGTTAGTCGCGCTCGTCTTTGCGCAACGTGCGCACTGCTTTATCCAGTGCACCATTAATGAACTTATGGCTTTCTTCAGCGCCAAATGCCTTAGCAAGCTCAATCGCTTCATTAATAATTACACGGTAAGGTACGTCAATGCGCTCAGTGAGTTCCAGCGTCGCGATGCGCAAGATGGCTTTTTCGATAGCGTCTAACTCTTCCGGCAAACGACCAAGGTAAGGTTTTATGGTTGCATCAAGGTTGCTTGCGTTGTGTGCAACACCGCGAAGCAACGCTTGAAAATACGCCATGTCTACCTTTTGCATGTCGTTACTGGTGGCTAGCGCCAGTTCAACCTGCTGAATATCGTTGTGACTCATTTGCCATGAATACACGCCTTGTAGGGCAAGTTCACGGGCTTTACGACGAGCTGAAACTTTCACTTAATGTTTACCTTAAAGCTTTTCAACAGCATCGATAACGTTAACCATTTCTAGCGCACCTAGTGCAGCTTCTGCACCTTTGTTGCCCGCTTTGGTTCCTGAACGCTCGATAGCTTGTTCGATTGAATCTGTTGTAATTACGCCAAATGATACAGGTACGCCGTATTCAAGTGATACTTGCGCAAGGCCCTTGTTGCTCTCGCCTGCTACAAAATCAAAGTGTGGCGTGCCGCCACGAATAACTGCACCAAGAGCGATAATGGCGTCAAATGACTTCTTCTCAGCTAATTTCTTAGCAATTACAGGTAACTCGTAAGCACCAGGTACACGTACTACCGTGATATCGTCATCGCTTACTTCACCGTGACGCTCTAGTGTGTCTAACGCACCTTCTAGTAAGCTTTCAACAACAAAGCTATTAAAGCGTGATACAACGATAGCAAACTTCTTACCGGTTGCTCTGATATTACCTTCAATTACCTGCATGGATTCATTCCTCGAGAAAAAACGGCGCGAAGTATACCACAACTGCGCCTAAACTAAATCGATTGTTTCTTTAACTTACATTCGTATTTTTGACGTGAGTGGATTGGGCCAGCAGGCTCGGTTGTGAACACGCGGTAAATACATCCCTGTACGCTCCGCCACCGCATCCATGCGGTGGAGGGTTCGCAACCGAGCCTACTGCCCCACTCTAATTCATCAAACCCTCACGTTAATAGCGCTATTTGTGTGCGCCAAGAGATTCAACAAAGAGCTTGTACCAAGTGCTAGTCGTGCACGTACTCTACAACTTCAAGGCCGTAGCCTGAAAGTGCATGATATTTAATTGGCTTACTAAGAAGACGCATTTTGTGTACACCCATTGATGCTAGAATTTGGCTGCCCACACCAATCGTGCGTGACGACCCCTGCCAGTCGGCGCCAGCTGGGCGTTCGCCTCTATCTTCTGCGGCAAAGCGGCGCACTTGGCTTTCAATATGCTCTTCTTTGCCTAATAGCACTAGCACACCACCTTCTTGTGAAATTTTGCGCATGCCATCTGCTAACGTCATTGAGCGATGAATACCGCGCGTGGAGCCAAGAAGATCACTAAAAGTATTGTGAAGGTGAACACGGACAAGTGTCGGATCATCTTCTTTTATATCGCCTTTTTTAAGCGCAAAGTGCAGCTGGTTGTCGATGCTGTCTTTGAACGTGTGCAGCTCAAAGTCGCCATATTCTGTTGGCATATTGCACTGAGCAACTTTTTGAATAGTCGTTTCGTTTAAGTTGCGATATTCAATTAAATCAGCAATGGTGCCAATTTTTAGGTTGTGCTTGGCCGCGAACTTCTCCAGTTCTGGGCGGCGAGCCATAGTGCCATCTTCATTAAGAATTTCTACAATAACGCCAGCTGGCTCTAAGCCGGCCAAACGCGGCAAATCTACACCTGCTTCAGTGTGGCCTGCGCGATTTAACACACCGCCTTCTTTAGCAATTAATGGAAATATGTGGCCAGGCTGAACAATGTCTGTCGCTTTGGCATCTGTAGCCACAGCCGCTTTAATCGTTGTTGCGCGATCTGCTGCTGAGATACCAGTGGTAACGCCAGTTGCGGCTTCAATAGAAACGGTGAAGTTGGTAGAAAACTGCGCTTCGTTTTTATCAACCATTAAAGGAAGATTTAGCGTGCGGCAGCGCTCTTGCGTCATAGGTAAGCACACCAAGCCGCGAGCGTGAGTAACCATAAAGTTAATGGCTTCAGGCGTGACATGCTCTGCCGCCATGATTAAATCGCCTTCGTTTTCCCTATCTTCATCATCCATCAAGATAACCATTTTACCTTGGCGAATGTCTTCAATTATTTCTTGTGTAGTGTTAAATGCCATGTTGTGTGCTTCTTGTAGGGTTATTTTCTTAAAAATCCGTTCTCGGCAAGAAATGCCATGTCGATGCCTTTGCTTATAGGCTCGGCGGCTTTATCGCCTAGCATTAATCGCTCTAAATAGCGCGCAATAACATCAACCTCTAGGTTTACCGCTGTGCCTACTTTATAGCTTCCCATAATTGTTTCTTGCAGCGTATGAGGAATGATCCAAAGCATGAATTCTGCGCCGTTGACTTCGTTAACGGTTAAGCTGATGCCATCGACGGTGATACTGCCTTTGTGCGCAATGTATTTCGCTAGTGCTTCAGGTGCTTTTACCCAAAACTCGACATAGTCTGAGTGTTTGATAATTTGCGTAACCTCGCCCACGCCGTCCACGTGACCTGACACAATGTGGCCACCTAAACGGTCGCTAGGGCGCATCGCTTTTTCAAGGTTAACGGTTGAGCCTGCACTGTAATGTGCAAAGCCAGTTAATTTAATGGTTTCGGCCGATACATCCGCGCAGTAATAATCGGGGCCCATATCAGTCACTGTTAAGCAAACACCATTGGTCGCGATACTGTCGCCAAGTGCGACATCAGACATGTCAAGCGTAGGTGACGCAACGGTAAGGCGAATATCGTTGCCTCGGTTATCGAGCTTTTTAATAGTACCGAGCGCTTGAATAATTCCAGTAAACATAAAGTTCCTCCTTAATCGCGTTGACCACGAGTGTTGCTAACATCAGGGCGAAAGATAAGCTTAATATCGTTCCCTACCTGACGATTTTCAATAAGCGAAAGCGAAATACATTCACTTAATGACGTAAATGCTGGCAAATTGACCATACTTATTCCCTTTTCACCTAAAAGCTTAGGGGCTTGGTAACAAATTAGCTCATCCACCAGACCCTCTTGCAACAATGCACCGGCTAAGCCTGGGCCCGCTTCCACCCAAACCTCATTATATTGCTTATCGCCTAATGCTGACATTAGTGCATGTAAGTTGAGCTTACCGTCTTTTTCGTCTATCGAAAGATAGTGCTGTGTTGCTGTATCTGGATGCGACTGCGAAGTAGCCGTTAAAGTTGTATTGCCGTCGTTAAATAAAGTGTAGTCTCGGCTGAGCTTGCTTTTGCCATCGACAACAACTCGGGCTGGCTGGCGAATGTGCTCTAGGGGATAATCTGTGAACTGTGCCTCTTGCTCTCTAACCAGCAAACTAGGGTTATCAGCTTTTACCGTACCCGAGCCTGTGAGTACCACGCAACTTTGTGCGCGATAGCGCTGCACATCTCGCCTTGCCTCGGGTCCAGTGATCCATTGACTTACACCATTTTGAAGGGCTATTTTTCCGTCTAAGCTGATACCTAATTTCACGCGAACGAAAGGCTTGCCAGTAAGCATGCGTTTGATGAACCCGGGGTTTAATGCTGCAGCTTCTGCAGCCATCACATCGCTAACCACTTCAATACCAGCTTCTTGTAAAATACTTATACCGTTACCGCATACGTTTGGGTTAGGGTCGGTCATGGCAATAACCACCCGCGCAACCTTCGCTTCTACCAAGGCTACAGCACATGGCGGCGTGCGGCCAAAATGACTACATGGTTCAAGTGTAACGTAAGCCGTCGCGCCTTTTGCTCCGCCTTCTCGTGTTTTAACTGCTTGTCTTAATGCATGTACTTCGGCATGAGGAGTGCCGGCTTGGATATGATATCCCTGACCTATTAGCTGGTTGTTTTCGTCAACAATTACGCAGCCAACGCGAGGGTTAGGGGAAGTGGTAAAGCGCCCTTTTTGAGCAAGTTGAATGGCTTTTGCCATCCAATAATAATCGTTTTTAACCGTTTCGTGGTTCACTTGGATTCCTGTTGTAGCCCTAAGTGCAAGAGGTTTTAATTGTGCTCGACCTAATCCCCTAATCGCGCAATTTCTTCTCCAAATTCACGAATGTCTTCGAAGGAACGATAAACCGAGGCGAACCTGACATAGGCAACTTTGTCGAGTTCTTTTAGGGCTTTCATTATTAAGTTGCCGAGCAGCTCACTACTCACTTCGCGTTCACCAGTTGCACGCAACTGTGATTTCAGTGAAAGGATACACTGTTCGACTTTTTCTGTGCTAACAGGGCGCTTCTCAAGTGCCCGTTGCAAGCCTGCACGAAGTTTATCTTCATTAAACGGTTCACGTGAACCATCGCGCTTTATCACGCGGGGCATCACGAGCTCGGCACTTTCAAAAGTCGTAAATCGCTCGTGACACACCATACATTCACGGCGTCTACGCACCTGCTGCCCTTCTGCAACCAAACGAGAATCAATAACCTTTGTTTCTTGTTCTGAACAAAACGGGCAAAACATGAATATTCCTTAAATATTGCGTACTTAGGCTTATTAATCGAACCTAGACTAGTTAGTCCAGCATTAGTACCAAAGTACGCAATAAAACACAATCCTATTTATTTATAAACAGGGAATTGTGCGCAAAGCGCAACCACTTCGTCTTGAACACGCTTAATAACTGACTCATCGCCCATGTTATCTAGAATGTCGCAAATCCAAGTCGCAACTTGCTTAGCTTGTTCTTCTTTGAAACCACGGCGAGTAATCGCTGGGCTACCAATACGAAGGCCGCTGGTTACAAACGGTGAACGTGGATCGTTTGGAACCGAGTTTTTGTTAACGGTGATGTTTGCTGCACCTAGGGCTGCGTCTGCGTCTTTACCCGTAATGTCCTTATCGATGAGATCAAGAAGGAATAAGTGGTTGTCAGTACCGCCAGAAACAATATTAAAGCCACGCTCTTGCATTACAGAAACCATAGCTTTCGCGTTTGCAACAACCTGCTGCTGGTACACTTTAAATTCTGGCTGTAGCGCTTCTTTAAAGGCAACGGCTTTTGCTGCAATAACGTGGCAAAGAGGACCACCTTGGTTACCTGGGAATACAGAGCTGTTAAGCTTTTTGTAAATTGCTTCGTCGCCACATGCTGACAAAATTAAACCACTACGCGGACCTGCAAGGGTTTTGTGCGTTGTCGTTGTTACCACGTGTGCATGAGGAAGTGGGTTAGGATAAACGCCTGCCGCTACAAGACCTGCCACGTGGGCCATATCTACAAGCAAGTATGCGCCCACGCTATCTGCGATTTCACGGAATTTAGCCCAATCAACAACACCTGAATACGCAGAGAAACCACCGATAATCATTTTAGGCTTGTGCTCTTTGGCCAGCGCTTCTACTTGAGCGTAATCGATTTCACCGGTTTCTTTGTTCAAACCGTATTGCACAGCATTGTAAGTTTTACCAGAGAAGTTTACGTGAGAACCGTGAGTCAGGTGACCACCTTCAGAAAGGCTCATACCTAATACTGTATCGCCCGCGTCAAGTAATGCCATGAAAACAGCAGAGTTTGCTTGAGAACCAGCGTGTGGCTGAACATTTGCGTAGTCTGCACCAAATAGCGCTTTTGCACGGTCGATAGCTAGTTGCTCAACAACGTCTACGTGCTCACAACCACCGTAGTAACGCTTGCCTGGATAGCCTTCTGCGTATTTGTTAGTAAGCTGCGAACCCTGTGCTTCCATTACACGTGGACTACAGTAGTTCTCAGAGGCAATTAGCTCAATGTGATGTTCTTGACGCTCAACCTCTTTAGACATTGCATCGGCTAATTCAGGATCGAAGTCGGCTATATTCATTTCGCGAGAAAACATGGGGGCTCCTTAACTGCGGTTTTTATATGGCGTTACGCACTGATTGCTCAAATTCGAGCCATATTCTAGTCATTTTCGGTTACTTGTATACCGCTTTGTGACCAAATTAATATAAATGGCGCAGGTTTAACGAAATACCTGCGCCAGCGCGAGATCAGACCTGTTTTTCCAGGGCTTTAACACGGTCAAATAAACTACCAATTTTGGCAAGGCGAACCGTATTTTTGCGCCAGTCACGGTTGGTTTGTGCTGGCTGGCCAGAAGAATAAACACCCGGTTCAGTGATATCTTGTACAATCATGGTATAGCCAGTCACCTGAACATTATCGCAAATGCTAATGTGGCCATTAATGCCCACTCCACCACCGATAATAACGTGCTTGCCAATATGGCAGCTACCAGCAATACCGGTAGCGCCGCAAATACAAGAATGATCACCAATAATACAGTTGTGGCCAATTTGTACTTGGTTATCGATAATAACGTTAGTGCCTAAAATCGTATCTTCCATGGCGCCGCGGTCAATGCTGCTGCTTGCGCCAATCTGACTGTCGTCACCAATGCGAACCGACCCTGTTTGTGGAATAGGGATCCAAACGCCTTTATCGTTTGCGTAACCAAAGCCTGCCGCACCAATAACCGTTTGGCTATGAATTGTCACGCGCTTACCAATCACAACGTCATGATAGATAGTTACGTTCGGGTGAATGGTACAGCCTTCACCAATATGGGTGCCTCTGCGGATAACGGTATTAGCGCCAACCGTGACTCTATCGCCCAGCACCACGTTATCTTCAATAATGACATTGTGGCCTAGCGATACATCACTGCCGATGCGGGCAGATGGCGCAATTACCGCTGACTCAGCAATACCTGTCGCTACCGCTGGGGTAGTATCAAACAACTGAGCGATGAGGGCGAACGCTGCATGAGGGTTTGCCACAACTAGAGCGGGAACTGGGCTGTCACCTTTAAGGCTTTCGTGCAGAATAACTGCACCAGCATTAGTATCTTTCAACTGTGGTTTATATTTAGGGTTGGTCAGAAATGAAATTTGATGCGATGCTGCACCAGATAGTGTACCAACCGCAGATATAGTGATATTGCCATCGCCCTGCACTTCCCCACCTACATGTTTGGCGAGCTCATCCAGACTGTATATGCGTTTATTCATAGCGGTCATCTTAATTACCTGTTCAGAAATATGAATAGTATTGAGTCTATCGCTTCGGGTTCTCTATCGCTGCTTGCTAGCTAGCTCACCCCAAAAGCCCATGTTTACCCATGCTTATAAATTACTCATTTTTATAAAAGCAAGTTTACCTTAAATCGCTTCGCCAACCGATGCATAAATCGATCTTTTTAGCATGAGCGATTAAAATATCGCCAAGCACAAATTCACCGAGGTTAAGTAACTGGCGCAAACTACCCAGTTACGAGTAGAATACACCGTAACGACTTTTTTATTTTCACCGCTTATTCAGCGAGGATAGAGCATGGCGCAATACGTTTACAGTATGCATCGCGTGGGCAAAATCGTCCCACCTAATAGACACATTCTAAAAAATATCTCACTTAGCTTTTTCCCAGGCGCCAAAATTGGTGTGCTAGGTCTAAACGGTGCAGGTAAATCTACCTTACTTCGCATTATGGCCGGCGTAGATACCGACATTGAAGGTGAAGCACGTCCTCAACCAGGTTTGAAGGTGGGCTACCTTCCACAGGAGCCTCAGCTTGATGAAACCAAAGATGTTCGTGGCAATATCGAAGAAGCCGTAGCCGATGTTAAGCATGCGCTGACTCGCCTAGACGAAGTCTATGCCGCTTACGCAGAAGCAGACGCTGATTTCGACGCGCTTGCTAAAGAGCAAGGTGAGCTAGAAGCTATCATTCAAGCCAAAGATGGCCACAATTTAGAAAATGCCCTAGAGCGTGCTGCAGATGCCCTTCGCCTGCCAGCTTGGGATGCGGACGTAAGTAAACTATCTGGTGGTGAGCGTCGCCGTGTTGCGCTTTGTCGCCTGCTTTTAGAAAAGCCTGAAATGTTGCTTCTTGATGAGCCAACCAACCACTTGGACGCAGAATCAGTGGCATGGCTAGAGCGCTTCCTTCACGATTATGAAGGTACGGTAGTCGCTATTACCCACGATAGATACTTCCTTGATAACGTTGCAGGTTGGATTTTAGAACTTGACCGTGGTGAAGGTATTCCGTGGGAAGGTAACTACTCTTCTTGGTTGGAGCAAAAAGAAAACCGACTTGAGCAAGAAGAGCGTACCGAAACGGCACGTATGAAGAGCATGAAACAGGAACTTGAGTGGGTACGCTCAAACCCGAAAGGTCGTCATGCTAAAAGTAAAGCTCGTATGGCCCGCTTTGAAGAACTATCTACCAGCGATTACCAAAAGCGTAACGAAACTAACGAACTATTCATCCCACCAGGTGAGCGCTTAGGTGACAAGGTTATTGAAGTAAGCAACCTTAAAAAGTCCTATGGCGATCGCGTACTTATCGACGACTTAACGTTTAAAGTACCAAAGGGTGCCATTGTAGGTATCGTTGGCCCTAACGGCGCGGGTAAATCAACCTTGTTCAGAATGCTTACCGGTGCTGAGCAACCTAATTCAGGCACCATAGATTTAGGTGAAACCGTTCAAATTGCTGCGGTAGAACAGTTCCGCGACCACATGAACGAAAACAACACCGTGTGGAAAGAAATTTCTGACGAACAAGATATCATTCGCATTGGTAACTTTGAAATTAACAGCCGCGCCTACTGCAGCCGTTTTAACTTTAAAGGCACCGACCAGCAGAAGTTCATCAAAGACTTGTCAGGTGGTGAGCGTAACCGTGTACACCTTGCGAAACTGCTTAAAGCAGGCGGTAACGTATTACTACTGGATGAGCCAACCAACGACCTAGACGTAGAAACACTTCGCGCCTTGGAAAATGCGTTGTTAGAGTTTCCAGGCTGTGCCATGGTTATCTCGCACGACCGTTGGTTCCTAGACCGTGTAGCAACACACATTATGGATTACCGCGATGAAGGTAACATCAACTTCTTCGAAGGTAACTACTCAGACTACGAAAGCTGGTTGAAGCAAGAATTTGGACAAGATGTGGTTGAACCACACCGCCTCAAATATAAGCGCATGTCTAAATAAAGGGAGTTTAGGATAAACATTTCCTTACCTTAAAAGCCAAGAGCCGCTGTCATCGATAGCGGCTTTTTTATTTGTTTGCTTTTCGTTGCGAACACGAGAAATTTAGCCAATACTGAAGTCGTTAATGATAACTAGGTATGTGAGTAATGACAGATAAGCGTCAATTCCAACGAGTTTTACTGAATGTAAACGGCACACTGGCACATAACGACATCAGCATTGATGTGGTGGTTAGCGACGTTTCTCTGCAGGGCATAAAACTTCAGGCAACGGAACCTGCATTATCAAACCTACCTTTCGACAGCCATGAACCTTATGTTGCTACCTTCCAAGCCAACGAAGACAGCCCCATCATTACTCTTTCAATCTCGCAGTTATATCGCCACGCGGACAGCAGGCAAGAGCTTGTTTCATTAGGATGCAAAGTAGAGCGCATGGATCTGAGCAGCATAAGCGCCCTGCGCCGTTTGATTACTTTAAATAGCGATGACGCCAGTATTGAAGAGAAGGATCTTAACGCATTGGTTAATGCGGTTTATCAAGCGCCAAAATAGAACATAAAAATACTACAAGTCTTCGTAAGGCTTCAAAAAGCCTGTCCCCTTTAACTGCGCAAAAAGCCGTATTCGTTGGTCTTCTTGCGCGTTTCCGACAGCTTTAATATCAATGCCTTCCGCTTTATTCCAAAGCATCTAATGCTTCAGAAAGCCGAGCCACGGGCACGACTTTCATGCCATTAATAGCTTGTTTCGGCGCGTTCGCTTTAGGCACAATAGCTCGTTTAAAGCCATGTTTTGCCGCTTCAATAATGCGCTCTGTACCATTGGGAACCGGACGAATTTCACCGGCTAGCCCTACTTCACCGAATACAATTAAGTCTCGCGGTAACGAGCGGTTTCTGAAGCTGGAAATCATCGCCAACAATAACGCCAAGTCAGCACTGGTTTCAGAGACGCGTACACCACCCACCACGTTCACAAATACGTCTTGGTCGTTCATTTGTACATTACCGTGTCGATGAAGTACTGCTAACAGCATGGACAAACGATTTTGATCTAGGCCTACAGCTATTCGTCTTGGGTTAGACATCTGCGAATAATCCACCAGCGCTTGTATTTCCACTAGTAACGGGCGAGTGCCTTCCCATATAACCATTACACTGGACCCTGGCGTTTCGTTCTCCCCCCGACTTAAGAAAATAGCAGAAGGGTTACTTACCTCTTTCAATCCTTTCTCTGTCATGGCAAATACACCAAGCTCATTTACCGCACCAAAACGATTTTTATGACTTCGAAGGGTACGGTAGCGACCGTCACTTTCTCCTTCCAACATCATAGAGCTGTCGATACAGTGCTCGAGAACTTTCGGACCCGCTAAGTTACCGTCTTTCGTTACGTGGCCAACAATAAACATTGCAATATGATTTTGTTTAGCAAAGCGTGTTAAATAGGCTGCGCTTTCTCTTACTTGGGATACGCTGCCTGGCGCCGACTGAACATCTGACACGTGCATAACCTGAATAGAGTCGATAACCATAATTTTAGGCTTTTTCGTAAGCGCTAAATCGCAGATGGTTTCCACGTTAGTTTCGGCTAACATCATCAATTTATCGTCAGGAAGGTTTAAACGCTTGGCACGCATTGCAACCTGTTGAAGAGACTCTTCCCCTGTCACATAAAGGGCAGTTTCGCTTTTTGCCATCTGACACATCACTTGAAGCAAGAGCGTGCTTTTACCTGCGCCTGGCGACCCACCGATTAGCATAGCTGCACCAGGGACGATCCCGCCACCTAGCACTCTATCCAATTCTTTGAACGTTGAAGAAAAACGTGGAAGCGATTCTAAATCTATTGCGTTTAAGGTCTCAATTTTAGCGGCTGTTTGACCTGCATAACCTGACGTGGTTTGGCGCGCGACACTTTTAGCACTGGCAACCACAAACTCACTTATCGTGTTCCACGCTTTACACTCCGAGCACTGTCCTTGCCAACGTGGGAACTCAGCCCCGCAGTCAGAACACACATAAGCAGTTTTACGTTTTCCCATATTCCAGTTTTATCCATTGCTTAAAAAGAGTATTCTAACACTTAATAACGGTGAATTAAGCACAAACCTACGGTCATTTTTCATACAGAAACATACCCTAAAAGTATAAGAAATTAACGGGTTAATGAGTTTTGCTGATTTGCCGATAACAACTAAAATAATGATACTAAACAACAAAGTTGCGCATTCATGAGTCAAGATTTAAAGCAATACGCTGACATTATTGAACAGCTAAAGCCTATGGTTAACGAGCCTGAATTTAACCAGGTATTGCTTCAAACTGCTTCTGACGTTCCTAAAGAAAAACGCTTTCTAATTAAAATGGAAGTGAAGCGTTTAGCTAAACCTTGTATGCGCACCATTGATTTGCGCGGCCATGTTGACGGAAAGTGCAAAAAGTATGTGCACGAAGGGCGAAGCCACTACATGGATGACGTAGCCGTTGATAAGTTTGAAGAACAACTGCGCGTGTTTGGTCGATACACCTACGGTGTATACGAAGCTGTTCAAAACACTGAAAACAATTTTCGCCTAATGCGCGAAAAAGAACTCGAGCAAGAAAGAGCTGACAAAGAAAATCCAGAACTCAAAAAGCGTTCAGCGGTTTTGGAACAGTTCAAAGTACCTACAGTAAATCTTCTCGATTACAGACAACGCAATACTGAGCGCATGAACTTTGCTGTTGCGATAGAAATATTTAACGCTGAAAATCGCTCTATGCGAGGATTAAGCGTTGATATATCCCTTGAAGGTCTGCAAGTAAAACTGTCTAAAGACTCGTTTTTTGAGAAGGGTGAAACGCTCTTTATTTACTTCAGAGGGCTTGAAAACGAGTTTGCAATGGATAAGAAAAATGGCATTGCTTACAAGTTAGTAAAAATTATTACGAAAAATGACGTTAACTACTTAGCCTTACAGCGCGATAAGACTCATCCAAGCCCAGCATTCGACAAGTTCTTGGAGAGCTTTATACACGGTAACAAACGCCGTTATAAAGTGAATATGACGAACACCATTGAGGCGATAACCAGTAAAACCTGCGAACAATACTTTTCACCTCGTAGCCCCACGCTTCCCGTTTTTATCGACGTCGTCAACGAAACTTTAGTGCCACGCTATGCAATGGTAAATGAAGTAAACCGTGAAACGGTACAATACTGGCAAGACGAAGAAGAAAACTGTCGTTTGAATTTCTTGTTATCGCAAGAAAGACTGACTCGGCTACTTAATAAATCTGATGAAGTTCGTGAAATTTTTGTTTTCAGCTTCACGCACTTGCACACAGATAAAGTTTATTTTTACTCAGCTGCTTATGAAGAAGCTTCTTCAAAAAGAGGTGCTGTCACGTGTATTTTTGGGTTTTGGCTCAAGGAAGGCGAGTTGGCGAGTGTTTAAAATAACTCTGACAGACATGGAGCCAGAGCAAGCGCATATTCCGCTTTCTATTCCAGACTCTGTTGGCAATAAGGTTAAAAAGCTCAATACACCGCCTTCTGCTCGTTTGATGTCAAAGCTTAAGAACCTGCGTTATCTCGCTCATGTGACAGACGTAACCTCTGTTACAGGGCAAGAGACATATAACGAACTTAAGTTTAATCGTGACAATCTTTCACATTTGAGAGTTTTTGGTCACCCAAGAAGTCGTGCAGCCTCTAATGTTCAACTCGTACGCTTTAAATACGAAGAGCAGCGCATTGAAAGCCGCTACCAGTTAAGAACGCAAATTGAAGCAAGATTTAATGGCGACTCAACTGTACATCGTGGCATAAGCGAAGATATATCAGTTCACGGGTTGGGTCTTCGGGTAGAACTGGCAAAAGATTATAAAGGTAGCTTAGAAGGTAGAGTAGAAGTAGGGTTTCCTCGGCTTCAGGAGATAGCTAACAACTTTGACGTAATGCACCTTCAGTACGACATTATTTATCATAATGTAGAAAAAAACATCCTTCACTTGAAAACAGCCACAGGTGACGAGGGCAAAAGCGCTCGCAACTTTTTTGAAGAATTAATTAAAAAGAACAAGGCCAACCTTAAAGTAGATAGTGATGAAGAAGAAGTAGAGGGCATGGGGCAAGCGCTCCGCTGTATAAATGCAAGGAACGCCACCTCGTTATCTTTTCTTATGAGTAAAGAAGGTGTTCGCTATACACCCCAGGCTTGTATTGTTGGAAAACAAGATGAGCGCATCACTACCCTTACCACGCAATACGCAGAACGTGGAAAAGTGAACTTGGAGTTTTTATTTAGAGATAGAAAGCAAGATTCTCCTTTCGTACAAAGTGGTATTAAAGCGGTTAAGCTCGAGAATATGCCCTTACGGCAAGAGCTATTCATCTCATTCGATGCGTCTCAAAAAGAGCCGCGTATGGCGATTATCCCTCGTTATTCACACAAATTCGAAAACAATGAGCAACGCCGTGCGTTCATAAGAGAAGCTATGGTGCGCGGTCAGTTTGTCGCTATACATGTTATGTTGACCACAACTGGCAAGCCTGACTTAAGTATGCTGCAAACAGAAATTAACTACGTGACCATGTACGCCATGCATAGAGCTCGCGAGTTGGAGAAGAAAATGTGGAGTATTGCGGCCTGCTCTCACCTTGTCGACGTAACGGACGAGGTACTTATAAGATACGGCTTTGCTATGGAAGACATTACAGCAAATAAAACGCTAAAAAGTGCAGCTCAACCTAAAGCTATTGCGCGCAACGCATAGTGAAATCGCAAAGCCTACCAATTTAAATGAGCCCGTAGGTTAAAACTCATCACGGAAAGCTGTGAATCACAAGATTTTGGAAGCTTGTGGCTAGTGAAAGGTAATTTATAAAGTGAGAAGCGCTAGTTTTATTTCGCCAAAACTAGCGCTTGTATTAGTATTACAGGCTCTCGCTACTTGTCTAGAAAATACAGAAGGCTATGCAAATTGCCGATACGGATTGCGACATCCGCCTTTTCATTAACCAGAGGCTTACCGTGGCACGCGACGCCTAAGGCTGATTCAGCCATCATGACTAAGTCGTTCGCACCATCACCCATTGCAATGGTCTGACTCGATGGTATTTGCCACTTTTCAGACAGCGCTTTTACCGTGCGAGCTTTTACATCAGCATTGATAATTTCGCCTTCCACTTTCCCTGTTAAGTGCCCGTCTTTCACCGCAAGCGTGTTCGATATCGCGTAGTCTAAGCCCAACCTCGCTTTTAAATGATCGGCAAAAAAAGTGAAGCCGCCCGATGCAATAGCGAGTTTCCAATTATGCGCTTTTAAATGACTAAGCAGTGTCTGAATACCAGGCATAATAGGAATGCTGTCGCGTATTTGATTTAGGTGGTCAATGGGTACTCCCTCTAAACATGCCACCCTATGAGTCAAGCTATCGTTGAAGGCTATTTCTCCGCGCATTGCTCTTGCGGTCACTTCGGCAACTTGCTCACCAACACCAGCCAGCTTTGCTATTTCATCAATACATTCTATGGCAATAACGGTGCTATCCATATCCATGACTAGCAGTCCAGCTTTAGACAAAGACGGTCGAGAGGCTTGCAGTCCAACATCCAGGTGGTAGGCATCACTAACATCGCCAAGTAGCGACTTTACATGCTCTGGCTTTGCACTAATTACCTCCCCTCTTATCTCGATAGCGTCGTCTCCCATTTGCTGATGCAAATGATGAAACGCAGCACTCACTGGCGAGAATACGTTTTTGAGCTTGTCTAATACGCCTTTTAATAAATAAGGGGTAACAGCTTGTCCTATTACAGTAAGCGTATGCGAATACGCTATAGTATTGTGCTCACTGCTGACAATGTTCGCTAGGTGTGAAGCTAGATGAATATCATCATTATTAATTTCGATGGTGAATGTGTCTTTCATAACGCACACAGAAACTGTGGTGATTGGCAAATGATGCGCTAATGCTAACCAATTAGACTAACTAATAAAATATCCTCTTTAAAATTATTTAGATTTAACCTACTGTTAGGCAACTCATAGCATTTATGGAAATACGCATTGTTAAACGTGCTGAGCAAAGCCCCTTCCCAATCAAAAAGCACTTCTCACTCGCTGTACACGGCATTGAAAAGACTTTTTCATACGCTGATTGTAAGTACGGTGTTTGCGCTTGTGATTGTATTGATACTATTGCTTCAGCAATATCAAAGTGACTGGCTAACGGTTCAAACACGTTTTTCTGGTGAAAGCATCGCTAGGCAGTATGCTAAACTGCTTCGCCCTGCATTCGATGCTCAGCAAGCTGCTAATCGAGAGAGTGAAGCAGATTCAGGATCTACGCGTTCGAGCACTCACGCCCAACGAAACTACATTGAAAGTGTAGCCGCTGTCTTGATTAAAGAACCACATATTCTCGCTCTATCGGTATTCGATAAAGACGGAAGATACATTGCGCCTTTACCTCAAATTGATAGCGTAGTAACGATGAGCCAAGCACAAAGTGTGACGCCGCTTACCTATGTTGGGGTGATCACCGACAACGATGATAATGTACTAGGCTATGTGAACATTCATATGGATACGCAAACAATACTAGAAAGCCCACTTGCTCTGCGTTATCAACTCACCTTTATTGCGTGTATTTTAGTGTTTTTGACATTAATATTAGGCATTTATCTGACTCGAGCGTTTTATAAATCTCGCCCTTGGTTTATTCAAGCTATCGAATCAATAAAAAAGAAAGGCAATGCGTAAGCGGGTATCTGCGCTTTTCACACAAGGGCGTTCTATGCTGCATTAAACAAACGTAAATAGTTTTCTGTTGTGATGGATGTTGTTTGGTCAGGCGACACAGCGAATAGCTCATGTATAACATCAACAACATCAGTGAGATACTGAGGTTTATTAGGTATACCCTGCCTTCCGTACATGGGCATATCTGGGGCATCAGTCTCTAGCAGTATCTTATCGAAATGGTTTTCTAGCAGATAATTAAGGGTGTCTCGCGTCTTTCTTGCTCTTTCATAGGTTATGGTGCCACCTATTCCTAAGTAAAAGCCTCGCTCGATATAGGCTTTGGCTGCCTCTACACTACCCGAGAAAGCATGCACTACTCCAACACCTTGATACTTGGCTTGTTTAAGGGCTTCTAATAGCAAGTGGTGGCTTTTTCGATGGTGCAAAATAACAGGGAGCGATATTGCGTCGGCAAGTTTTAAATGGGCATGTAGCACTCTCTTTTGAAGCGTAAATGGCACATTAATATGTCCATCAATACCGGTTTCTCCCACCGCTTTTACCGACAAGTGCAGATTAGCGGCAGCGGCTTCAAGCCGTTCTAGGCTTTCAGAAATCCCTTGCTCATGTGCATCTGTGGTCGAAGCTTGACTATTCTGATTACTATCGGTCAAAAAATAGGGATGGAGACCTAGCGCGGTGTCGATGGGCAGAATACTGCCGTATTGCTCACTAAGCGCTTGGAGCGCTTCCCAAGATGGAGGGTTAATACTTGGCGCCATGATGCGAGTAACCCCAGCGGCTTTAGCACTTTCCAGAGATACATGAAGGTCTACTTTTGACGCAAGTAGGTCGAGGTGGCAATGGCTGTCAATCATGGCGTTGCTCTCTTCTCGCTATACAGTCAACTAAGCGCTGAGTATTTGGCTAGTCTTCTTGCAAGACTAGACTCCCTTCACGATCAGAGTGTTTACGGCATTAAGCGCTGTGTTGACCACAAGCCATCTTCGGTTTTGTTATACTCGAAACGGTCGTGAAGCCTATCTTCTCCGCCCTGCCAAAACTCGATTTGATGAGGCGCTATGCGAAAGCCACCCCAAAAGTCTGGTACGGGTAGTTCTTTGTTGGCAAACTTATCTTTTAGCTGCTTAAATTGAGTAAGCAAAAGCTCTCTACTGCCAATTGGCTTGCTTTGTTTAGACGCATAGGCCGCCAATTGACTGTCTTTAGGGCGAGAGAAGAAATACGCTGCATTTTCAGAAACAGAAAGCTTTTCAACGCTGCCACATACGCGAACCTGACGCTCCATAAAGAACCATGGAAAGTGACAGGATACTTTGGGATTAACCGAGAGTTCTTGTGCTTTTCGACTGCCAAGATTTGTGAAAAATACAAAGCCATTTTCACTGACATCTTTTAACAAAACGATACGTTGAGAAGGTTGGCCATTAGCGTCAACGGTGGCAACCGTCATCGCAGTAGGATCGGGTATACCAGCATCAATAGCCTCTTTCAGCCATTTATCGAACAAAATAAACGGACTTGAAGTAATATCTGCCTCACTCAAACTGCCTTTTGAGTACTGCCTGCGCATATCTGAAATTGCCATATACCGCTCCTGAACAGAGGTTATTAAGCTTATCAATGTTTTTGTAGCTTGTGCAAAACCTTTGCGCTAATGCTTTTGGCTTTGGTTTGCCTAGCGCACTTAAGAATGCAATGTTAATCAGCGTTAGAATAAAGCTTAACGCTCTAACGCCAACTACGATTTAGGTTAGAAGTTGCTGTCGTCGCCGTAGCCTAGTGAACGCAAAGCGCGCTCATCGTCGGCCCAGCCTTGTTTTACTTTAACCCAAAGCTCCAAAAACACTTTATTGTCGAACAAGTTTTCCATATCTTTACGCGCTTGCTCACCAATGGTTTTCAAATGCTTACCGCCTTTACCAATTATCATGCGTTTTTGCGTTTCGCGCTCAACCAAAATTAAGCCGCTAATACGATAAACACCATTGTCTGCCATTTTGAACTGCTCAATTTCTACCGTAGTAGAGTAAGGCAATTCATCGCCAGTGAAGCGCATCAGTTTTTCACGGATGATTTCAGCAGCCATAAAACGACTTGAACGGTCAGTGATATAGTCTTCTGGAAAGAAAAATTCACTTTTAGGTAACGACTTAGCCACTAAGCTTCTAATGTCGTCTACCATCTTACCCTGTTTAGCGCTGATAGGGATCATGTGCTCGAACGGGTGTTTTTCACCAAGCTTTTGAAGGTGAACCATAAAGTTTTCTTTATCTTCAACCTTATCCATCTTGTTTACGATAAGATAGCAAGGAAGGTTTGCTTGTTTAACCTTACTTAATACCATTTCATCTTCGGCGTTGAATCTATCGCCTTCCACGACAAACAGCACAAGGCCAACTTCAGCCAAAGAGCTTGATGCCGCGCGGTTCATATAGCGATTGATCGCGCGCTTTTCGTCTTGGTGAAGCCCCGGTGTATCAACGTAAATCGCTTGATAGTCGCCGTCAGTATCTATACCTAGAATACGGTGACGGGTGGTCTGAGGCTTACGTGAAGTAATACTTACTTTTTGACCCAGCAAACGGTTAAGTAGCGTTGACTTGCCCACATTAGGACGCCCGACTATGGCAACTAGGCCACAGCGAGTTTGAATATCTGGCATCTCTGGCAAATTTGACTCATCATGCGTTGTCATCAAGCTTCTCCAATGTTAAACGAGCAGCTTCCTGTTCTGCTTTACGACGGCTATTGCCAGACGCCACGACTGCTTTTGGTAGACTTTCTACTTTGCAGCTTACTTCGAAAGTTTGCGCATGGTCTTTACCGGAAATAGACAGCACCTCGTACGTTGGCAATGACTGCTTGCGACCTTGCAGGAATTCCTGAAGACGTGTTTTACTGTCTTTAGGGTGGGCATTAGGGTCGAGCTTGTTTATGCGAGTTTCCCACAAACGGTCGATAACGCCACGAACTTCGTCCATACCTGAATCGAGATAGATAGCACCTAAGATAGCTTCAACTGCGTCAGCTAAAATCGAGCTTCTGCGATGACCGCCACTTTTAAGCTCCCCCGGCCCCAAGTTGAGTAATTCACCCACACTGGCTTCTTTAGCGAGTTCAGCCAACGTCTCACCTTTAACCAAGGTTGAGCGCATACGGGTAAGCTTGCCTTCAGGTACTGTTGGAAAACGCTTAAACAGTGTTTCCCCCACAATCATGCCTAAAATAGCATCGCCCAAAAACTCTAAGCGTTCATTGTGTTGTTTGGCTGCACTGCGGTGAGTAAGCGCTTGCTCTAATAACGCCTCATTGGTAAATGTGTAGCCTATCGCCTTATAAAGACGACGATATTTATCAATACCCTGCATTAATGAATGCCACCTGCACGCTCAAATCGAATACCCGTTGGAACCCACGTAGGAAGAAAGTCTGAAGGGCTGCGCTCGAACTCAAAAGAAATCCAAATTGCTACGGCTTTACCAACCAAGTTTGCATCCGGGACAAACCCCCAGAAACGGCTATCGCGGCTATTATCACGGTTATCACCCAATACGAAATACTGACCTTCTGGCACTATCCACTCGTTACTTCGGGTTCCCGGTTGAGTGTAGAAGTTAACCGGTGAAATTTCGCGAACGGGGTGGCGTAGAATATCATGCTCTACTGTGCCTAAATCTTCGGTGTAACGCATAAGTTGCGCCATGTCTTGTACAAACTCACCGCGCTCTTGGAACGTTAACGGCACTGCTTTTAACTTTGGACAATTGCTACCAGATTCACACTTAGGTTTGATGTAAACCTGCTTATTTTGATAAACCACGGTATCGCCCGGTAAACCGATTACGCGCTTGATGTAATCTATTGACGGTTCTTCAGGGTATTTAAACACCACCACATCGCCGCGCTCTGGCACACCCGTTTCAATTAACTTGCTTCTGAAAACAGGGTCTTTTACGCCGTACGCAAACTTCTCAACTAAAATGAAGTCACCCACCAATAACGTAGGCATCATTGAACCTGATGGAATTTGGAAAGGCTCATATAAAAACGAGCGCAATACCAAAACGAAAGCAATAACAGGGAATATCTGTTGTGAAGTATCGACCAGATACGGCAGCTGAGGGTCTTCTCCATAGCCCGCACCCTCTGCAGTCGCAGCAGCCTTTAAGCGCGCTTTTCGCTTCGGAGCAAACACCAGGCTATCCACTAGCCAGACTAGTCCTGTTATTAAGGTGAGTGCCACCAAAATTAAGGAGAAATAATTTGCCATTATTTGCCCACCTTAAGTACTGCAAGGAACGCATCTTGCGGCAATTCAACATTACCCACTTGCTTCATTCGCTTTTTACCTTCTTTTTGCTTTTGAAGTAGCTTCTTCTTACGGCTTACGTCACCGCCGTAACATTTCGCGATTACGTTTTTGCGCAGCTGCTTCACCGTACTTCTTGCAACAATATGGTTACCGATAGCCGCCTGAATAGCGATATCGAACATCTGGCGTGGGATAAGCTCGCGAAGCTTCTCTACCAGTTCACGACCACGACCTTGTGAGTTTTCTCTGTGAGTGATGACTGCTAGTGCATCCACACGCTCACCATTAATCAAAATATCTACGCGTACCATATCTGAACTTTGGAAGCGCTTGAAGTTGTAATCAAGGGACGCAAAGCCACGGCTGGTAGATTTCAAGCGATCAAAGAAATCAAGCACTACTTCAGCCATTGGCAGTTCGTACGTTACCGCTACTTGCTTGCCGTGATATGTCATGTTGGTTTGCATACCACGCTTTTCAACGCAAAGCGTAATTACGTTACCTAAGTATTCCTGAGGAACAAGAATGTTGGCTTCAACCATAGGCTCACGAATTTCAGCGATATCATTTACTGGCGGTAGTTTAGCCGGGCTATCAACGGTAAGCGTTTCGCCCTTAGTTGTTTCTACTTCATAAATTACCGTAGGTGCTGTGGTAATAAGGCCTAGGTCATACTCACGTTCTAAACGCTCTTGGATAATTTCCATGTGCAGCATGCCAAGGAAACCAATACGGAAACCAAAACCAAGCGCAGCTGAACTTTCTGGCTCATAGAATAGTGAAGCGTCGTTCAGACTTAGTTTAGCAAGGGCATCGCGAAAGTCTTCGTAGTCATCTGAGCTTATTGGGAAAATACCGGCATAAACCTGAGGTTTAACCTTTTTAAAGCCTGGCAGCATAGCTTCAGCTGGCTCGCGAGCCAAGGTAATGGTATCACCTACTGGTGCACCTTGAATGTCTTTAATACCGGCAATGATAAAACCAACTTCACCGGCTCTCAATGTGCCTGTATCTAATGGTTTAGGCGTAAACACACCAATTTTATCTACTTGATGAGTTTGTCCGTTAGACATTATCTGGATTTTGTCTTTCTTGCTAAGCTGACCTTCAACGATTCGTACTAGTGAAACAACGCCTTGGTAGTTGTCGAACCACGAATCGATGATCAACGCTTTAAGTGGCGCTTCACGGTCGCCTTCTGGTGGTGGAATTTTATTTACGATGACTTCAAGTACGTCTTCAATACCAATACCTGTTTTCGCTGAGCAGCGCACAGCGTCAAGTGCATCAATACCGACAATATCTTCAATTTCTTCTGCAACACGATCTGGTTCAGCCTGCGGCAAGTCGATTTTGTTTAACACCGGCACCACTTCCATGTCCATCTCGATAGCGGTGTAGCAGTTTGCTAGCGTCTGTGCTTCAACACCCTGGCCGGCATCAACAACAAGTAGTGCACCTTCACAGGCTGCTAATGAACGAGATACTTCATAAGTGAAGTCAACGTGTCCTGGTGTATCGATGAAGTTAAGCTGATAGGTTTCACCGTCGCGTGCTTCGTAGTTCAGCGTCACGCTTTGCGCTTTAATGGTAATACCGCGCTCTTTTTCCAGGTCCATTGAGTCGAGAACCTGCTCGGCCATTTCGCGATCGGTTAGCCCTCCACAGTGCTGGATTAGACGGTCTGATAGCGTAGACTTACCGTGGTCAATATGGGCGATAATACTGAAGTTACGAATGTGCGATTGTTGCATAATGCTGGAAATTACCTGCAGAAAAATTCATTAAACAAAATATGCTGCTTGCCTTGCTTCAAGGCTTATACGCAGCGCGTGCGGATTTTACCCATTTCTGGCGCGAAAAGCGAATTGGCATAGCGGAAATTTTAATGCCCATAGAATGCAGAGCGTATAAATGTGGAAACTTGGCGTGACTTTTCTCTCTTGCCCAGAAATTTGAAACACGGAACGCGCTTTTTATTTTGGGGTCTACAGCGCTTTTTAAGCAAATTGGAGGGCCCAAACCTACTTATAAGCAAACACTCAAATTAGTTCAGGTCTTGTTGGCCAAACAAGACAGGTTGATATTTCGTGCGCTCAACACGGTCTAATTTGAAAGCAATGAGCTTGTAGGTCAAGAAAGTAACCAAAGCACTCGGAAATAGCGCCCATAATTCATGACTAAAACTTGTCGTGCTAAGCAGTGATACAAAGGCTGCATACGCTCCAATAAATGCAATAAGCGGTAGTAGATACAACCATGCTGATGCACTTAAAACCCCTGCTTCAGGTATGCCTACTGTAACCTGCTGACCGACCCGTACAGGCATAGGCGTGCGTAAGGACAACTGCTGTGTTTTCGGCGCAATGGCACGAGAAATAACCCCAGTACCACAATCGCTTTGGGCCTGGCATGCATTGCAGGTGGATTTAATGGCCGCTTCGACTGTTATCGTATCACCATCAACGGCAACGACTGTGGCAGTTTCTTTAATCATACTTGCTTTTTTACCGTGTTTTAGGGGGCTAAATCTCTGCTCTCTATTGTCCTGTATTCGCAACAGGTCGTAAAGACGTAGCAATTGCATTAGCGGTCTGCAGTGGAATTTCCCCCACCACCGTAACTTGTGCTTTCCCATCGGTCAGTGTTAAAAATGTGCTGACTTCGTTTCGCAAAGCTAGAGGTTCGCCCAAAGCATCTTTGGCTGGCTGTACATAAACAGATACATCCACTAGGCCATCTGAAAAAAGTTTATATTCTACGACCTGCCCTGTTAATGCTAAGCGTCGTGTATCTTGTTTTATTTCTCGCATGCCCGCTGGCAAATATGTCACATCCCACTTATGTGGTCGACTTGGCGTATTACTCAAAGCCATAGGCGCTGGTAAAGATGCTGAGTTTATTCGCGAAAAGTATTCCGCAGGTTCAGGCGATATGGCAAAAGCGGTAACTTGAATTTGCTCTAGTAACGCCCCTTGCAAATCAAGCATATTTAGCTTCAACAACATGCCAGAGGACTCATCGAGCCACAGTTGATAGCCAAACCGTGTGTTATCTCGGCTAACTATACGAATTTGCTGTGCTGAGCGCCCTGCTACTCGAGCTCTTCCAACAGCGACAAACTCATAGGCTGAACTGAGTTGTTCGGGGTGATAGAGCAATGCACTAGGTATTGGACCATTTATATGCTTTGACCGTAGGCTGTAAGGTTGAACGTCGGGTTCAAATACGCTCACTACATCATTAACACGAATAAGCTCGCGACCAGGCCCATTTTGAAGATTTAACTGCTCTAGTTCAGAACCGTCTTCCATTATTCCGTGTCGCCATAGGTAAGGAATGGTCTCTTTTCCCGCTATCGTTTGTACGAAAGACACTTGGAAATTGG
The DNA here is from genome assembly GCF_056311745.1 of Alteromonas sp. ABV4_150. NCBI lineage: Bacteria > Pseudomonadati > Pseudomonadota > Gammaproteobacteria > Alteromonadales > Alteromonadaceae > Alteromonas > Alteromonas sp. ABV4_150. Next base: position 56,503 of record NZ_CM149971.1, read on the forward strand.
CGTTGGTAATAATGTTTTGAAGTTCAGCAAGCCACTGGTTTGCCGACTGGGGCTGAGGCGTGCTCGCACCAGCGTTGCCTTCTGATATAGCCTCGCCGCCCTTAGTCGTTTGGACTTGTACAGCAGAAGAACTTGCCTCTTCGTTAGGAGAAGTAGTTTGGGCTGCCAAAGGCTGGATAGCCGCGCCCGAAATGAAAAAAAGTGCAAGGATAGAACTACAGCGCATTTTTTCCCGCCTTAAAACAAACATACCAGCAGTATATGCTGGTATGATTAAAATATGAAATGCATGTCAGTCGCAATTTACTTACGAAAGCGCACTCCAACTAAGTTTGATTAGCCTAGCGAAAACCTACGGACGCTCTGGTCCCCTTGTCTCGTTTTCACTTTCCTCTTCCTGCGCTTGCTTAAGCTTTATTTGCTGCTCATGATCAGCAATCAATGCATTAATTTTGCGCTTTTTCTCAAGCATTTCGTTCATGTCATTGCGCGGCAAAGTTCGGGTTTGTTCCAAACTCACTGGAGACAATCCGCCTTGAGGCGCAATGGTTGGCGCTGTCATAAATGGCTCAGTAGGCGCTTCTTGGTTAGTGTATTGAACACCAAAAATAACTGCCACCGCCACAGACGCAGCCACTGCGAACTGACCTGACTGCTTCGCAAAAGGAACGACACTGCCAATTAATGGAATTGACTGCCAACGCGAGCGTTTAGGTGCGACTATCGCCGGTTCATTTTCAAGCGCAGCTGCTACGCTTGCTGTGATATCCAACTGAGGGGCTACGCTTGCCTCTTTTCGCATTGCACCGCGATACACGTGGTAACGTTGCCATTTGGCTTGAAGCGCTTCATCTTGCTTAATAGCGTCGATGATTTCATTGCCTTCTATCTCACCATCCATGAATGCGGACAATTTTTCTTGCTGTTGCGTCATATATTCATTTCCAGATCAAAGTGATCGTTAACTACCCTAACACAGCTGTTAGTCATCGTGGAAAAAAGAAAGTTCATCTTTTTTTGATTTTATTTCTTTTTAATTTTCTAACAACGGTTGAATAACTTTATCAATCGCCTCACGAGCCCTAAAAATACGGGATCTTACCGTACCAACAGGACAAGACATTACGTTGGCGATTTCTTCGTAGCTCAACCCTTCAATTTCACGTAGCGTAATTGCCATACGCAAATCGTCTGGCAGTTTCTCAACCACCTTAAACAGGGTATCTTCAATTTCCTCAGATAACAGGCTACGCTCGGGTGTAGATTGCTCTTTTAATGCATCGCTACCTTCGTAGAAATCTGCTTCGTCAGCATCTACATCGCTTGCAGGCGGTTTGCGGCCTTGAGATACAAGATAGTTCTTGGCACTGTTTACCGCAATGCGATAAAGCCAAGTATAAAATGCACTGTCGCCACGAAAATTAGGTAAGGCACGGTATGCTTTAATAAACGCTTCTTGCGTTACATCAGCAACGTCACCAGTATTTTTCACATATCGCGAGACAAGATGCATCACTTTATGCTGATAACGGGTTACCAACAAGTTGAACGCATTTTTATCGCCACGCTGTACTTTTTCGACCAGTTGTTGGTCGGTTATCTGCTCGCTCATTCGAGCCATTACTCCCTACTTCAAATACACAATAGCTCTAACAAGCATGTGTGTAGACGCGCTCTTTTTACAAAAGTTCTATAAAAGCATTAAATTTTTTAAAAAATGCTTAGGTCAGCAGGCAAGAATGATTGTGTTTTGCTACTCATCCTTTAGACTTGCCGAACCTTTGCTCGTTTGAATTGATATAAAAATACATGAAATCTGTATCGTCTTCACTAACTTCCACTTCAAATGCAATAGAACACCGTTGTGATGTGTTGATTATCGGGAGTGGCGCAGCTGGATTAAGCTTGGCGCTAAAGCTTGCCGACCATTGTCAGGTTATTGTTCTTAGCAAAAGTGACCGTAACGAAGGCTCTACCCGCTATGCACAAGGCGGTATTGCTGCCGTATTCGATGAACAAGACTCCATAGACGCTCACGTAACAGACACGTTAGCAGCTGGCGCAGGGCTTTGTGAAGAGCCAGCAGTAAGGTTTACTGCAGAGCGAGCAAAAGCATCCCTTGAATGGCTTATCGGCTATGGTGTTCCCTTTGATACAGAAAAAAGCGAATCCGGAGAGGAGCGTTTTCACCTTACCCGTGAAGGTGGGCACAGCCACCGTCGTATTCTTCATGCTGCCGACGCCACAGGTGAAGCGCTTCAAATCACATTGAATGACGCTGTATCAACGCATCCGAATATTCATGTATTTGAGCGCTATAATGCGATTGATCTTATCCCTTCAAAAGAAGAGAAAAACAGCGTTGTGGGCGCCTATGTTTGGAATAGGCAACAAGAGCACGTTGAAGTAATTCGCGCGCCTTTCGTAGCCTTGGCTACCGGCGGCGGCAGCAAGGTATACCAATATACTTCGAACCCTGACGTGTCGAGCGGTGATGGCATTGCGATGGCATGGCGTGCAGGCTGTCGCGTTGCCAATATGGAATTCAATCAATTTCATCCAACCTGCTTGTTCCACCCGCAGGCACGCAATTTTTTAATCACCGAAGCGCTGCGCGGTGAAGGCGCAAACCTCTGCCACGCTGACGGCACCCGCTTTATGCACAAATTTGACGAGCGCGGCGACTTGGCGCCCCGTGATGTAGTCGCTCGGGCCATTGATTATGAAATGAAGCGATTAGGCGCTGACTGTATGTATTTAGATATCAGTCACAAGCCTGCTGATTTTATTGTTAAGCACTTCCCTAATATTTACAGAAAGTGCCGCTCTCTCGGTATAGACATTACCCGCGAGCCTATTCCAGTTGTACCGGCCGCGCATTACAGCTGTGGCGGGGTGATGACCGACTTTAATGCTAAAACCGACTTAAACAATGTATACGCAATTGGTGAAGTGGCCTATACAGGCCTACACGGCGCTAACCGTATGGCTTCAAACTCTTTACTTGAATGTGTAGTGTTCGCCAGCGCAGCTGCAGACGATATTATTAAAAATCTTCACAGGGCAGAATGTGAAGAGGCTATTGCGCCGTGGGATGAAAGCCAGGTATCAAATTCGGATGAAGAAGTTATCATTCAGCATAACTGGCACGAACTTAGACTATTTATGTGGGACTACGTGGGCATCGTGCGAACAGACAAGCGCCTTGAACGGGCCATGCGCCGCATTAAGTTGCTAGAGCAAGAGATAACTGAATATTACTCACACTTCAGAGTGAGTAATAATCTGCTAGAGCTTCGAAACTTGGTAACCGTTGCCGAGCTTATTGTAAGATGTGCAATGGAGCGAAAAGAAAGCAGGGGCTTACATTTCAATTTGGACCACCCTGAACAGTTAGGCAATCCAGTTCCAACAATTCTCACTCCAAGAAAACAACTGTCAAGGTCTGATGTAGGTTTACTAATCACCCAAGACAGCTTTGCTGGCGCCGACTAGTACATAGCGATACGTGGCTGTTAATGTAGAACTGGCGCACAAATTAAAAACGCCGGCTAAAGCGAACACATGCTGTTTTAACGCAGCACTTGCAAAAACAGTGGGAGACAAAAAAGCGCAAAAAGAGAGCATACTTGCGTGCTCTCGTAACCACTCTTTCAAGTGTATTTTCTTAACCCTAGATTTTATATTTAATCCAGGGCTATCACCTTTTAACGTTATCCTTATTTAAACGACACGCTCGCGGATAAATGCACAAGATTATCGTCACTATCGGTTACGTCTAACAGTGCACTACTGTCCGTTTGACAGTGCTGTTTAACATGGATGTCATTAGGCAAAAAAACTGGCTTTTTAAAGCGGCATTTTACTTCTTTCACGGTTATAGATTGAGCGTCCCCTTGGTGACTTACAAACGCTGACACTACACGAGACAAGGTCCACATCCCATGCGCTATGGGCTGTTTAAATCCAAAGGCTTTGGCCGATATGGCAGACAAATGTATAGGATTATAGTCGCCGGAAAGCTTAGCATAGCGTCGCCCCGTGTTTGCCGATGCGTTAATTTCAGCAATGAGTGTTCTATCTTCTAAATTACACTCGTCATTTGAGTCACTTGTCGAGCCACGTGGCGCTACGTGAACGGCTTTAACTTTCACCAGATAGCTGCTTATCGCCCTGTAGACTAGACTCCCCGATTGAAGACCTTCTAACATGACATCCACTTCCCAACCGCGACTATGGGGTCTCACATCGTGAAAACGTACGCGACATTCGAATGGCTCGCTCAAATCACAATGTTCTAAGACCACTATTTGGTTGCCGGCATGAATAAGCCCAAGTAACGGAAATGGACTTTTTTTGTCTAGCAAACACTGGATTTGTAAAGGTAACGAAAGCATTTGCATATAAACAGGATGAACGTGCTCGCTCGCGGGCCAGTCGACTTCTTGGCAAAAGTCAGCATAGTGCACATTATCGACATTGAGTGTTTTTGTATATATGCGCTGCGGCAAAGTCGGCGGCTTAAACTGCATAAGCTCTCTAGCATCAACGCGCTTGAATAACGCTTTAGTATACTCACGAAACATCTTTTAAATTCCTTTAAGGCGTTGCTTTTCTCGCGAAAACAATAGCTCTTGCCAATCTTCTGTAGTCAGCCTCGCAGCACTCACCTTTTAAAACCCACGTTAAATGGCTGTAGTCTTTTTCAAACCATCTACGTTTATGGCGCAGTACATTAATGCAAAGCCCCCAGGTAAAAAGCTGTGAGGATTGATGAATTTTCATCGAAGTACCATCGGCTACGGCATCAACTAAAAAGCTAGGTGCCTCCATGTTCGACGAATCCGATGAAGGCAAGCTGTCGCTTACAGCCCGGATAATACCATCGCTCGTGATAGAGAGTGCATATTGGGTAGCAGAAATATTGTTACTAAACGCGTCATACAGACGTTTGCCTATCACTAAAGTGAGTGTGGCCGCGACAGATGTAAGCGTTGTCTTGAAGCTCAGCCAGAACCACAAGTATTGAGGAAGGCTGCATAATGCCGCGATGATGCAGGCAGCTACACATACCTCCCCGAAAACTTGTCTTAGTCTATTGTGTATTATGCAAATTCTATACTTTGACACGATTTACGATAGTCGCCACCATGGCGGCTAATTCGGGGTCTTCGCACTTTTGATGCCCCATTATCCAAGCAAACAAATCCGGATCATCACTGGTAAGTAAACGTTCAAATGTTTCTTGGTCTTCGTAACTTAGTGAGTCAAAGGCTTCTTCTACAAAAGGAAGCAATAGTACATCTAACTCTAGCATGCCTCTGCGGCACGCCCACTTTAATCGGGCTAGTCTTTTTGGTTCAAACATATGTCTTTTATACCGTTTTTTATTCGCCATCAATAATACCATGTCCTACGGCTGGGGATCACTGCTCTTTTGGTCGGATAGACAAACTAAATAGAACTTAATCTGTACACATTAGTGTGTATTACCCTTGAATATTGCTGGTTTTACCATACCTTGAGTACATACAGCGAAATTTAAAGTGGTGAATATGACATCTATCGCAGCATTACAAAATCTTCCTCATGAGTTTATGGCCAAGCTTTCAAACACCATGACCATCTCATTGGAAGGAGAACAGGCTGACAGCTACCTTCAAGGGCAAATCACGGTCAATATCAATAAACTTGATGACAAAACGGCAAGGCATTTTGCGCATTGTGACAATAAAGGCAAGACGTGGTCTACCGGGTACGTGACTCGTCATTTAGACAAATTATTGATGCTTACAAATCATGACGCGGGCAGTCACTCGTTAGCCCAGCTAAATAAGTATGGTGTATTTTCTAAGGTCGATATAATTGATGATACGCAGGCTTACAGTGCTTTCTTCATTTCACTCGATGCTGCAAGGTCTGACGAGGTCAATGCCCTATTAGGACAACTTTTTTCAAACGACGAAGTCGCACAAATTGTTAAAGACAATACCTCTGATAAAAGTATGCTACCGAAAATAGAAAGCGAGCATGGCGTGGCATTTGTAGCGAACACTACTCGCAAAGGCATTGTTGTTCTTTTAGATGAAAGCGGCGCAAAGCAATTAAATACCTTAATAGAGGCAAAAATTGTGGCTTGCTATTCCCACGTTGTGTTTGACGCCATTCAGATAGAAAGCGTACACGCCCTAGTACAGGGTGAATCGGTGGCGGAATATGTACCACAAATGATTAATGTACATGCGCTTAACGGTATCGACTTTGATAAGGGTTGTTACATGGGTCAAGAAGTAGTTGCACGAACACGCTTCTTAGGTAAAAACAAACGTGCCGCCTACAGCTTTAAGCTTGAAGAAGAAGTAGATATTAAACCTGGCGATAGCCTTGAAAAGCAATTAGGTGAAAATTGGCGTATAGCGGGCAAAGTACTGAATGTTGCGTCGCTCGATAACGAAACCTGGTTTATTGCCGTGTTAAATAACGACACTACCACCGAAGATTTACACAGGTTGGCTGATAACAACGCTATTACCTGTTACCCTAATAGCTTGCCGTACAGTATTGAGCAGCAAGCAAGTAATATTGTGAAAAAACGTCGATAAGCAGTTTACTGCTGTATTAAATTTATTGCCCTTGATTTTTAAAGGGCCAAGATAGGATTTGTTATGACAATTACTTCTGACAGCGTTGTAACGCTACACTACACCGTATCTACCGAAGACGGCACAACGCTAGACTCTTCAGAAGGTAAATCGCCGCTAGTTGTACTTTTAGGCCGCCGCTTCTTAATTGAAGGACTAGAAGATGCTCTTGTCGGTAAATCGAAAGATGATAGCTTCAACGTTTCTGTAAACCCTGAGAAGGCTTACGGTGAACGTTCTGATGAACTTGTTCAAACCGTACCTCGTTCAATGTTCGACGGTATGGATGTTGAAGTTGGTATGTCTTTCCGCGCCACTACCCCACAGGGTGAGCAGTCTGTAATCATTATCGAAACAACTGACGAAGAAGTTGTTGTTGACGGTAACCACCCGCTAGCAGGTATTCCGTTGACGTTCGATGTAACGGTTGTAGACGTGCGCGAAGCGACAAAAGAAGAGCTGGAGCACGGTCATGTGCATCAGGAAGAGAGCAGCTGTTGCGACCCGAAAACAGGCGAATGCTCAGAAGATAAGCACTAAATTGTGTTCAACGTATCAAAAAGGGAGCCGCTGGCTCCCTTTTTCATTTTCGAATAGTACGGTTAATTTATATAGCGTCTTCGTTTTGTTCACCAGTACGAATGCGCACAGCGCTTTCAACGCTGTAAACGAAAATTTTGCCGTCACCGATTTTGCCCGTTTTAGCAGATGACTGAATGGCTTCTACCGCTTGTTCAACGCGGTCATCATCTAGCACAAGCTCAATTTTGATTTTAGGTAGGAAGTCAACTTGGTATTCAGCACCACGATAAAGTTCAGTATGACCTTTTTGGCGTCCGAACCCTTTCACTTCTGACACTGTCATCCCTGCGATACCGACTTCAGCTAGCGCTTCCCTAACATCGTCCATTTTGAACGGTTTAATGATAGCTTCAATTTTTTTCATGACTACAACTCATCGTAAATTGTTGGAATTGGTACACGTTTATGTTGTGTACGCTCATAAATATAGAGCAATTTCTCTTCCACTTCTGCAGAAACAGGCTTGCCTTCCAAAAAGTCATCGATTTGGTCGTAAGACATGCCTAGCGCTTGCTCATCAGCTTTCTGTGGCGACAGGCTTTCTAAATCGGCGGTTGGCGCCTTAGTGATTACATTATGCGGTGCACCTAAATGGGCTGCCACTGCACGTACTTGGCGCTTGCTAAGACCAAATAATGGCGCTAAATCACAGGCTCCATCACCGTACTTGGTATAAAATCCTGTAATATTTTCAGCCGAATGGTCTGTACCGAGAACAAGTCCATCAACCATACCTGCAATTTCATACTGTATTACCATACGAGTACGCGCTTTGACATTGCCTTTGACAAAGTCCTGCTTCGCATCACTTTCAGGAAGAAGGTTGGCGTTAGCGAGGGCTTGTGAAGTTGAGGCATGAATTGCGTCTGCGCCTGGTTTGACGTTCACCGCTAGCGAATGGGAGGGTTGAATAAAATCAATAGATTTTTGTGCATCTTCTTCATCAGCTTGCGTATCATAAGGCAATCGAACCGCAATAAACTGGTAATTTTCATGATGTTCGTCATTTAATTCGTTTACTGCTAACTGCGCTAACCGACCCAACGTACATGAATCAATTCCCCCACTAATACCTAGTACCAGCGAATTCAAACCTGAGGTAAGCAACTGCTTCTTGATAAAAGATACTCGACGTGCAACTTCATATTCGACGTCAATTTCAGGCAGCACTTTCATTTCATCAATAACTGCTTGTTTTTGCATTGTAATATCCACGTATTTTTGAGGCGTCCTGGAACTCGATTCTACGACAATATCACTTCAGATGTTAGTGATATCCTCGCATCTCTTTGATTTACATTGCACTTACTGTTCAAAGGAAAGTGCAAGAGGTCTTTATTTTATTGTTGTTGGGCGTAGGCATCGGTGGTGCGAAATAGTTAACCGTAAGGCGTATGGTCAACTATGCGATATCACGGTAAAACATACCTTTGCGACCGTATTTTAGTTTACCCTAAAAGATAGACGAGTAGTGCATATTTATCGCGTGGTATCATTACATCGAAGATAGAATAAAAAATAAATTGAAGGTGAAGAAGGTTTTTCTTCTAGGTAAGCCCTAGTGACTGAGGCACCTATTGAGCATTGGCTTTACCTACTGTTTGTTCAGTGCAACTCATGAGTTAAAATTCAGTAAAGTTCGGAAATTAGCACCCTCACAATGATAAGAACAGAATTAAAAAAATATCCAAAAGTCTTTATCAATCAAAAAGGCCTTACGCTGTTGGAGATGCTGGTCGCTGTTGCTGTGTTGGCGATTATTCTTACCACTGTCGCGCCAAGTATACAAAGCGTTCTTATCAAAAATAAAATAACATCAGATATCAATAATTTAAGTGCCGTGGTGCAGCGGGCAAGGTTTACTGCGGTAGACGAACAAGCCAGTGTCGTTTTATGTCCGACAGAAAATTACACAGTCTGCACAAGCAGCTGGAAAAAAGCGAAAATGGTGTTTGTCGACACAAATGGTAACGGTAACCGTGACAATAGCGAGGCGCTTATTGTCGCAAGCGATCCGCTTAATTCTGCAAACGCTATCTACGGTGTAACAGGAAGCTTAACCTTTGATCAGCAAGGCGCAATAAGCACGGCAGCCACAATTACGCTGTGCCCCAAGGACAATGATGCTGACTATGCGTCGGCCCTGATACTTTCGCTATATGGACGAATTTCAGTAGCTGTAGACAGTGACGGTGATGGTAAAAAAGAAGACTTAGATGGAAATGCGCTGTCTTGTAGTTGATAGCCTAAGCTAATTTCCACAATTACTAGCCGAGTCTAGTATGCGCAGTTGATAGACCATACCCATTACTATGTTACCAGCATTCTCTTGGTGCCAACGACGTTTCATTGATTTTTATAGTCCTGCAATTGTCATCTTGTTTCTTAAATAAGAGCGTAGCTGCAACTTCATACTCACCGCTTTGACTCATTGTTTGCGCAATGCTGACTTTGTCCATATTGGCTTGAGGAAGTGCGGTTAACGGCAGATAAACACCAGTCTCTAACCAACTTCTCGACTGCATTGACTGTATTGATAACAAGTACGCTTTAACTTGATTTACTTGGCTTAATTGCCAAGCTGAAATAATCGCTGTAGTCGTTGCCAAACTCAATATACTTACAATCGCCAGCACCGCTAGCGCCTCAACAAGTGTAAATCCAGCCCTAAAAGTTTGCCTGTCTAATCTAATGTCATTCCCTTCCATGGTACAGCTTTCTCTCAATAAGTTTTTCGGTAAATTAAGCCTAACAATTTACCGTTAGCACTTTTACTGGACTTGCGTATGGCTTTTCCTGAAAGAAGAAATAAAAACAGAGAAAAGAATGGGTATGGGCGCGCAATAGGCATGTCGCTCACTGAACTACTTATCGTAATATGTATTACAAGCATATTGTCGGTAAGCGCGGTTCCGTCATTTCAAGCGTGGTTAGAACGAAACGATTTCAAATATTTTGCGTCGCAGTTAGCCAACGCCGCTAAGCAAGCGCGTATTTATGCACTAACCCGTAAAAGGCCTTTTTACCTAATTACAAAATTTGAAAATGCGAACTGCGTAATAATCAGTGACGATGAAGACTGTACCTGTTCAACATACCGGCACTGCGCGCAAAATGATGCCGCGTATTGGGAGCTTCCCGCCAAATGGAATTCAAAGCTAACAACGTTAAACGCAAAAGACAAAACTGTAGCTTTCAATCAACAGGGTACACTCAATTTCGGCAGCGCCACCACATTTAAGCTGTCCAGCGATCAATTTTCCGCCAAAGTCACTGTTAGCCCGCTGGGACGCGTGAAGTTATGTAGCGAACAGCACATTACAGGCATTACGCCATGCTAGCTTTCTCAAAGACGTTAAACTGCTCAAATACAAATAAAATTGGCGGCTATAGTCTTACAGAGATAATGGTGGCTTGCGCTCTGTCAGGCATACTAATAACAGCGATAACGACATACAGTGTAAAGTCTCACGTGAGCTTATCGTCGCTACAGCACGCCACTTCTGTAGAAGAAGACGCGCGAGCACTACAGGATACTGTCTCTCGGCATCTAAGTAGGGCTGGATTTATTGAAAATAACACTTTTCTTACGCCGTTTTTAACTCTTGCAAGTACCAGTCATTCACAGCCAAACGTGACTCTTAGTCACCGCGCTGGTGAAACACCAAACAGCTGCATTACGTTTTCCTATGACAAAAATCGCAGCGGCGCTATTTCTGCGACGCAGGACGAAATGTTTGGGTATCGACTACACGATAAGTCAATTGAATACAGAGTGGGAGGAAAAACCTGTGCGCAAGGGGGATGGTTTGATTTGACCGACCCGAAGACTATCGAAGTGACTCAATTCGCAGCAAATGTATTGCACAAAAGCAGTTGGGGTGCCGCTTATGAAATTAACTTCAGCCTACAAAGTGTGATAGACCCCAGCTTTGTGATAAGCAAAACGTTTGTGGTGGAGGTAGTTAATGAGAGGTAAAGCATTATTAGAAAAGAAGAATACCACCACATACATACATAGCTTTATATGCACGCCTTACTTTTTAAGAGGGAAACAACAAGGTATGGCGATCCTCGCAATTGTCGCCATACTTCTGAGTGTAGTAACCTTTACTACCATAACCACATCGCAAAACGTTCAACAGTACTATGCCATTCATAAAATCAGACAAGATAGTGTAAGCTCTCACGAAATGTTAAAGAAACACCTTAAAAGTGTAGCAATGGCGCTTAGAACGCAGAGCATTTCAACGGCACTAAGCACTACAAACAAGCCTTTTCTCTCGACTACAGTGCATAAAGAAAGCCTAAAGGGTGATGAACAGCAGCCGCTCACGCACTACGAAGTAAGCGTTTCTCACAGTACAGAAAGCATTAAATATAAAGCTAACTTTCTTCGTTACCCTGCCCTTCTAAGACTGCCAACCACAGCGCAGCTATTTTCATGGGATAGCCAACTGACTCTGTGGTTGTTCAATCGAAGTGTGGCCGAACTAAGTTCAGCATTTTTTCCAAATAGCGTGACAGCTTCTGATTGCCACAACTTGCTGGATGCCACCGTCTATTGGATAAATGGAGACTGCGCTTTGTCGTATAGTGACCTAACACATACATCGAGTTCAGCGCCTACCTTGCTAATCGTGGTAGATGGAAATCTTACTATAAGTGCGAATACTCATTTTTTTGGGCTCATCGTCATGCTTTCGACATCTGCAGCTACCCATGAACTTCATCTTGCCGATTCAAGCTCAATCGAAGGCGCATTCGTATCTAATGCTCAGTTGCAACAGCAGATTAGTGGCCTGTTGATACCCTCAGCGCAGGTTCTTAGAAATCTACAAACAGGTGCTCAGATGGCGAAAATAATCCCTGTTCCGGGAACTTGGTATGACATCGATTAAAAAACCACATCAAAAAGAGTTCAAAAGCATACTGCCAGCTAAAAACGTGACTGCGCTTAAAAATGATAAGTTAAGTTCTCTCCGAGGCAATGCATGCAACGGCGGAGTGTTAATAGAGGTACTCATCGCGCTTTTTATTTTTATGAGCTCTAGTGTTTATTTACTCTCTAGCGAGATTAAAACGCGGGTACTTTTGCAGGCAACATTAAAGTTGCAAGACGAACAGACACAACAGTTAAATACTACGAGATTAGCCCACACGCAAGATTATGTAGAGCAACGCTGGGAGGATATGGCAGTGTTTGGTATTCCGATAATCACACCTTAGCGCATTATTGTTCGCCAAGGTGTAATAAAAAGATGCATCAGTTCAGCGTTAGCAAGACCAGCAATATTCACCGGTTTCAAGCGAGCCGTTATTGTTTTTGTCCCACCCTTTTCTACCATCGCTGAAGTAGTAAAGGGTACCATCTGCCCCTTGTCCAGAGCCCGACACAGGAGTTGCTCTCAATTCAAAATCCGTCGCACTCGCAGATTGAATAGTCAAATTATAGCGACGGTTAGCTATTGGCTCTGAAGAAGGTGAATGTGATGCAAAAATAGAAGGAGCCCCTGTATCCCCCCCACTTGCTCCAGCGCCTTTGTAACTGAAAGAGCCACTATGATGACGCTCCATCGCGGACGCTAAACCTAATAAATCGGCCTGACCCGTACCACGATATCCGTCAGCGATCACCCCCTGATACGACGGATAGGCAATGGCAGCGATTATGCCAACAATAGCCACTACTATCATCAGTTCGATAAGTGAAAAGCCCTGTACGTTTCTTTTTAATTTCATGATTATTCCCTTTCGATTTCTGAATGCCAGCTACCACGCTGAATACGTTCAAACCGTCCGTAGATGTTTTCAGCTAAACATTCAAATGCGCTGGCACAGGCTTCGTCGTTACCGTCCTCGTCAACCTCGATTACTGCAGACACGCACTCGGTGCCTAGGCATACAACCGGGCTAACAATATCTTCGATGAGTATTTTGGTTTCAGGTGCAATACCGGTTTGCTTCAAGTCAGCAACGCGATCATCGCCATTTACCTCACCGTCATTGTTCACATCTGTGACAGCATTGCCGTTGAACATACTAACCAGGTAGGCGCGACTACTTCCAGTAGGCGGTGCACAGGCGCTTGTGCTACTTACAGCCGGAACATAGGTAGTAAAGAACACTTTGTAGTCAATAATAAGGGGAGACGACAGTACTTTCTCGCCATTCGTTGTTAAGTTCAAATACCACCCGTCTTTATTGGCAAAAGCTGCGGCTGCTAATGCACGCTCATTCTCATCGCTGCTGTTTAATGCATGGCTAGTTGCATTATACATTTTACTTTCGGTCACAGTAGTCATGTACGTGTATTTGCCGTTCTCATCGCGTTTGAATACACCACTGTCTTTCAGCATGTAGAAGTTATCATCCACTACGGTATCAAGTGGAGATGCACGCCACCCGCTTCCCAGCGCAACTGCATAATACAATTCATCACCTAATGCGATTTCCGTTACATCCGGGCCATAGTAAAAACGGCGATTGGTTTCTTCAGTATCGCCACCGAAATCGGCAATACGCGCACCTTTTATAAAGTCAGCGCCAGACTCACCGTTATAGATGTCCAGACGGAACAGTTGACCACCTGTATCAGACACATACATGTGGTCGGCTTCACCATCATTATCTCTATCGATGACAGAAATACGCCCAGGAATACTGTAGGTCATATTGGACAAGTCAAGATTAGAATTTTCGTTACTAGCGTGCCAGAGCAGACTTCCGGTATCAGCATCAAACATGTAGACTGCGTTGCCAACTACATCGTTAGCTCTTAAAGAGCGGTCATCTTGAGCGTCGTCATAACCGCCTCCAACAATCATCACATTTCTTACCACACCGCCCATATTTACTTTTGTGATAGTAGGTTTCGACCATGTTTGACCAAGCTTAGTCAACGCTCCCTCGCCACCGGTAAGTTGAAATTTAAGCTTAGGTGAATCTTTGGCTGTAACGTCAAAGACATAATAGTTACGGCCGCCTCTACGCATGCCTACATAAAGATACTTCTTGTCTTCCACTGTTCGCAGAACCATATCGCCATCTATTCCATATTCATGGTCTAGCGATGGAGTATCCTGGTAGAAATGATGTAAGTTTTGCAGCAGTTCCTTTGGCATAATGGCAAAGTTTTCTTCGCCAGTAGCAGTGTCAAATGAATGAAGCATGCCTTGATTAGTCGCCACGAAAATAGCCGAATCATTAGTGCCGTAGTTCACGATAATAGGCTGTGAGTGAATAGGGTCACCCATTTGGGTTCTGTAATCGCTAGTACTGCCATCGCCATTGCTATCTTTTACATCAACACCACGCGCCCACTTTAATATTGCTTCTCTAAGGTCATCGGCATCAGTTTCATTTTGAATCGCGAGGTCTTCAGTCGTAATTGAAGAGTTATCTTCATGAAGCGCGTTATCCTCACCCACTATACTACCCGTGCCGTCAAACACATATATGTTGCGGTTCATCCCCAAACGACTAGCGGCTCCACCTTCACTCACCTCACTGCCGTCAGCAAGTGTCGACCAATAGCTATGGGAATTCTCGGCAAAGAACCCGGTTTCGCTATCTACTGCACCGTGGCTGTTCTTATCCAGAATTTCGTCTCCGCTCAATCTGTAGCGTTTCAAATTACCCGGCCAAATTGCGCCTTCGCTGGGCTTAAATAGTGCGAAATACAGCTCGTCTCTGTGGGTAAGACGGTTTAACTGGTTTACCGCAACACCAGGAGAAACAAACGTGGCGTTCACGTCTTTCACAGAACGTAGAATAGTATTGAAAGCTTCAAGCAAATCAGTGCTGTTGTCTGCTTGGTAAAAACCTCCGCCACTTTGCAGCGCAAGTTGGTTAAGGAAGTTATTAGCGGTATTATTCGCCGCGAAACCTATCGTGTGCGTGATTACTCTAGGCCCAATAACCGATGTAGACGTATCGCTGATGTTTTTGACCAGGTCAAGGCCGCACTTTTCGCCGCCACTACCCGTACAGTTTTTACCTAGCAGCGTTTGAATTTTAGACACACTATGATTGTTATTTGCTTCACCGTCAGATAACAAAACGATGTGATTATTGGTTTGACACTGTAAGTCAGATACCGGCGAAATATAGGTCGCGGGAGTCGGAATTTGTTCTGTAACACAATCGGTGTCAGATAAATTATCTTCTGTACATCCTGACGGCAAAATTGAGTCCGCACCAATATAGGAACTACGGTGACTTACCCTAGTACTTCTTCTAACGGAGTTATTGACATCATTCTCACCACGTTTGCGGCCATAATCAACACTTCGGCCTCCATAGTAATTCGTGGCTTCTAACAATGTATCTACAATAGGTGTAAAGCCGTTGGCACTTAGTTCGTCAATTTTACTAATTAAGTGTTCGCGTACTGATGCAGTAGAGCCAGGCGTAGCAGCACCGTTGTATTTAACGATCAATCTTGGCGCTTTAGATGGCGAATTATAGGTATGCGCTCCTCGATACGACACGAAATCGTCCATTACAAAAGCCATATCATTGCCTGACTGCCAACCAGAACGGTCAACGATTTGCTTAACAATACTGCTTATATCGGGCGTTCGATAATCGTTATTGTTGTAGAAGCTGGGCATTGACCACATAATGCCAGAGGTCTTTGGCAGATTCCTCAACCGATAGCGCTTATTGGGATGAAAATCTGATGCATCATCGGCAGCTACCCCTCGTATACGCATACTCGCATTTCCATAAGTTCTAGTACTGTATGCCGTAAACTCTAAATATGCTTCTGTAACTTCTGCGCCCTGTGGAATATTGACGTTTCTAAAGCGAACGCCGATGTAGTCATTGTAATAAGAACTAAAAGTAAGCTCGCCACCGGTGTTAGGGTAGCCATTATAATCCTCTTCAGAGTTATCTTTAGCGTTACCAACCTGGTAAATACCCTCGCCTTGCACACACCCCGTCGCCGTAGAATCGTCATATGACACGACTAACTGCGGTGCGCCGCTTTGCCCCACATCACTCGCCCTCGCCTCTCGACCACTAGCGGTATCTGAACTTGAACCTTCGATCAGAATATTTATGTCTTTTCCGCCACACCAAGCAGACAAATCCACAACTTCTTGTATTACTGCGCTTATATCTGGTGTAGTGATAATTTCGCCTGAAGCGGGAAAGCTATTATCAGTTAACCATTCTACATTGGCGGCTGTTTTGGTCCGGTCGCTAATATTATTACTGCTTGAAGAAAATTCGGTACTAGACGCTGATGCTTCTGCTGAAATGACCAATGAAGTGCCTGCTACGTTAAACCCTTCAGAGGTAAGTCGAATATTAGCACTAACTATAGTGGCCCCTTGCGGTATGTTTAAATCAGTAAAGCGCAAACCAGAAGTTACGGTTTGTGTGCCACTACTTAATATCAAGTCGTTGCTATCTGTAGTCACACTACCATTGATTTCATGGGCATCATGATTATTGTCGTTAGTTGAAACAATAATTTCAGGACGCACAGCCTCATCAATATTACGTATAGGATAAAGGATTGGCCCGCCATAATCAGAAAATCGCATCAGACCAGCATTAATGTTTGTGGCAGAGCGCAACGCGTCTTTCAGCGCGTTTTGTACCCGAAGCATTCTGGTCTGACTGGTGTTATCATAAGACCCCATACTTCCCGATGAGTCCATTATAAAGAGTACATTTGGGTTATAGGTAACCGCACTGCTAGCGTTCCCCAGGTAGATATCAAGATCATCACCAAAGGCGGAAAAGCCAATACAGCTAAACAGCGTAATAGAAGCAAGGTAATGTGTTATTTTTTTCATCATAATACCTATTGTGAAGCTGGGCCGAAGACGGACGCAGCCAGGCTATTGGCAACCACAGTGGACTTACCTGAAACTTTTCCGCAACCCCTAATAATAAATACGTGGCAGTTGACATTACTTCCACCGATGACATTACTTGACCCTCGGCACGCTTGTTCACGAATAAACGCCGTCCGCGACCAGCTTTTTGAAGAAGCTTTCGTTTTGATAGGTACCATCTGTAGTATGCCTATCCCCAATGGTTAAGCCGCCTTCGGTCATGTATCTATCAGTCCATTCGTTCTCATCGAAACAACTCATCGTATCGTTATCAGGATCAAAAATAGTGCCTTGCCTAGCCTCTGACAGAGGATCTGTTTTTGCTGAGTCAGTGAGCAAGGTTTCATCTTCAGATTCAAAAAACACGCCTGCTATTGCCGCTTCGGCAGCGTCAAATGCTAAACCGCTTTGCTGCATCGACACGGCCATCTTTGATTGAGACAAGCTGCTGGTTACAGCGCTTACGCCTAAAACCGTGATAGACAGCAAAACAAGTAGCGCAAATACCATAACTAAGCCTTGCTGCCTCATTTCGAACTCCTGACAAAATTCTTCATATTTCTTAGGGCTAAGGTCTTCGAAAAGACTTGATAATAGTGGTCGGTCGTCATTGTTTTAGACGCTTCATTTAAGAGCGCATATTTTTGTGCCTGAGTTTGCCTCACTTCATTTTGATAGCTTTTAAGCATTATTGCCCACCGTAATGACACCACTTGCTGATTGAGTGCTCTTAGATTATTGATATCATCGGCCGTTACGTAGGTGACGGCCTGACCATTAGAGCTTGTGATAACATCTGACACGCCAAACTGCACTTGAAAGCTTTCTACGTTATCCAGCAATGTTATTGTTACAGGGTCAACGGATTGTGATTTAAGGCCAAGTAAGACACGCCCATCGTAACCGGTGCATTTTAAGGTGCTGCCGCTCACGAAATAATGATTAACCACGTGAAATTCACGGCCCGCGTAACCATGGGTGTTACCCGTACAGTCTTCATTACTCAAAAGACTCACAACGAGTTTATCGCTGCCACCGCTGGAGGTTTGTACGCTACCCAATGTATTTTTGGTAGGGAAGTCTCCGGGCACTGCTACAGGATGGTTTTCCACATAGGCCGCTTCAGCAACGATATCAACAGATGTATCTACATCTGCAACGATTTGGTCGTAACGGCCAACTTCGTAAAACTCGGCGGACAGGCGGGCCATAATAAAGCGCCCGGACTCTTGAACTTGGGCTACCGCTTGATTAACTTTATTTGTAACGCTGGAGCTGATTAAAACCTGTATAACGGCGCCGGAAATAATAAGGCCTAGAGTCAAAGTAATCATTAACTCTACCAGTGAAAAACCATATTGCGCTCGTTGACGGTAGCTCTTCATAACGTGACGTCCTTAAACACACATGCATTACTGTCACCTTCGGTTTTATTACATCGCGAGTTAAGTTGGTATTGCTGGTTTCCGGAGGATGACACGGGCCACATAAGCAATATTTCAACGCGAGAGCCTGGACTGCAGTTGTAAGTGTCAGCACCGTTGTTATCATCACAGGTTACCGAAACTGTGGTTTGGGGGTTTGTCTGCACTGCAGAGCAAGAAAGTGCCCAACCATCATACTTGGCCATTTGAACTTCACTACAGGTTTGTCCTTCACAGTTCGGAATATTGGCGGGTCTTGTTAAGCAGCAACCGTAATAGGGTTGGGTAGCATTCGAGCAACTTAAGCCTGAGAAGTTATAGGTTGTGTCTGTGAAATAGTCATTGTTAGCGACCATACCATCGCCAACTGTTGCTGGGCGAGCCGCTGCGCGTAATCGCTCCGCTACTTGTGCGGCAACCATTTCTGCTTGCGTTCGGCTGATGGCGTCTTTGTTAGCGAAAGAGCCGGTAAACTGAAGCGCAGCTACGCCTAGCAGACCTACCGCTAAGATAAATAGAGTAATTAAGATCTCTATTAGGCCTACACCACGTTGAGCGTAGTTTGTGCTTCCTTTCACTTGGTTTTTCGCCACCTTTTTAACTCTCATCACTTTTGCCAAATTCTAAACGTAAGAATGGGTGTTATCACCAATTTAGTATAGTAAGACAAAAGCGCTTTACACTGGGTATCATTGGTTATTAAAACGTATAATTTTTAGCTATCTTTAAAGTTACAACCTGACTATAAACGCAGCGCTTATTTCTTGGGATACGACGCTTGGAAATATAAACTCTAGCGCATTTAAAATAACCGATTCCACAAAGCTAGCGTGCACCGTACAAGAGCATTAACCTCAAGCTCTCATATCTGTCCTAAGCACCGCTGACACGTTTCCCGTGAACAAATATTTAAACATTTGAGCAGCGAACACGCCTTTACATTAAGGTATTATTATCTATTCGCAAGTCGTTGAATTTCCAGTAGACAAAAGCATAAAAAAACACCGCAACAAAGTGCGGTGTTTTTTTATACTTTGAAAATATAGCAAGTTTAAACGACTTGCTTAACTCTCAATTCTTTAGGAACAGCAAATTCTACGTTCTCTTCGCGTCCAGCACGCTCAGAGGCTGAAACCGCTCCCCATGCTTTGAGCTTGTTTACCACACCTTGCACCAAAACTTCAGGGGCAGATGCACCAGCGGTAACGCCAATATGCTCTACACCTTCTAGCCATTCCTCTTGAATGCAATTTGCGTCAGCAATCAAATACGCTTTTGCGCCAATTTTTTCAGCCAACTCGCGAAGACGGTTCGAGTTCGAGCTATTCTGTGCCCCAACAACCAACAGTACCTGACAGTCTTGCGCTAAGTCGCGCACCGCGTCTTGGCGATTCTGTGTGGCATAGCAAATATCGTCTTTTCTCGGGCCGTTGATTTCAGGAAACTTAGCGCGAAGGGCGTCAATTACATCGGCGGTATCATCAACAGATAGCGTAGTTTGGCTGCAATAATAAAGATTTGCTGGGTCTTTCACTTCTAGCGTTGCCACATCAGCTTCGGATTCAACTAAGTAAATACCGCCATCTTCATTGCTGTACTGCCCCATGGTGCCCTCTACTTCAGGGTGACCAGCATGACCAATCAAGATACATTCAGTGCCTGTTTTGCTAGCGCGGGTAACTTCCATATGTACTTTCGTCACTAAGGGGCACGTGGCGTCAAAGACCTTTAAACCGCGATTTTCCGCTTCTTTTCTTACTGCTTGCGACACACCGTGCGCCGAAAAAATTACGATACTATCGTCTGGCACTTCGTGAAGTTCATCCACAAATAACGCTCCACGCTCACGTAGCCCATCTACCACAAATTTATTGTGTACCACTTCGTGGCGCACATAAATGGGCGGTTCGAACATTTCAAGCGCGCGCTCGACTATGGTAATCGCTCTGTCTACGCCTGCGCAGAAACCACGAGGGTTAGCTAAATGAATTTGCATAACTAATTTCCACCTTGTGCAGAAGCGCCAGGTTTAACATCAATGATTTCCACATCAAAGATAACCGTTTGACCGGCTAACGGATGATTGAAGTCCACTGTTACTGAATCGCCAGCAGCACTTCGAATAATTCCAGGAATTTCCGAACCATCTGGCTGTGCAAACGCTAGAATCATGCCCTCTTCTACTTGCAAGTCAGCACCAAAGCGGCTTCTGTCCATATAGTGAATATTGTTCGGATCAGACTGGCCAAACGCATCTTCGGGGCCTAATGTGAATGACTTTTTGTCACCTTTTTTAAGCCCAAGTAAACACGCTTCAAAGTTCGGCGTAAGGCTGCCGTCACCCATTACCATTTTGGCAGGTTTGTTGTTAACTCGAGTGCTGTCAGCAGCGGAGCCGTCTTCAAGTTTTAAATCGAAGTGAAGAATAACTTCGCTATCTGCGCCAATTACTAAAGAATCTGTCATAACCTTTCCAAATACTACTTAATGGTTTCGCTACTTTTCGCGCCACTTACTTGCGCGTCTGCGCCTTCTTCACTTTTTTTATCGCCATTTTTAAACATGTCGATAATGAGTAAAGCCGCGCCTATAAATATTGCGCTGTCAGCAATGTTAAACGCTGGCCAGTGATAATTGTTTACGTAAAAATCTAAGAAGTCGATGACATAACCATGGACTAAACGGTCGTAAACGTTACCTAGTGCACCACCTAGAATAAATGCAAATGCTACGGGCAGCATTTTTTGCGAACGAGGTGACTGTTTAAGCCACCACAAAATAACTGCACTTACTACAACGGCTATGGCAGTAAAAAACCAACGCTGCCAACCACCGGCATTCTCTAGAAAGCTGAATGCGGCGCCGTAATTATGCACGTAAGTAAAGTTAAAAAACGGCAGTACCTGTATCGACTGATACAGCGACATGCTATCGATAACCGTGTACTTACTCCATTGGTCAAGGATAAACGCAATCGCGCTTATCCATAGAAACCGCAACCCCGTTTCGCGAAAAAGCTTAAGCATAGTGACGCTCTTCTCCATCTCCGTCGATGTTTGTCACACAACGACCACAAAGCTCTTCGTGACCTTCATGTGAACCAACGTCTTCACGGTGATGCCAACAGCGCACACATTTTTCACCGCTTGCTTTATCAACGCTTAGCCATAGACCTTCAACGTCTGTGGCTTTCGCATCAGACGGAGCTTCATCGACTTTGGTTAGTGAAACGCCCGATGTAATAAGTACGAAGCGAAGCTCGTCTTCAAGTTTTGCAAGTACGTTATAAAGTGACTCGGTAGCATAAAGCGAGATGCTCGCTTCAAGTGAACCACCCAGTTCGCCATCTTTACGCGCCTGCTCCATTGCCTGGTTTGCCGCATCTTTTACGCTTAACACCTGATGCCAAAGGGCATCGTTAAACGTTTCGCTTTGCGTGAAGTTATTAAACCCTTCATACCAGGTTTCAGTAAATACGAACTCACTGCGCTCACCTGGTAACGTTTCCCAAATTTCTTGAGCGGTAAAGCTGGTGATAGGCGCCATCCAACGAACCAGTGCTTCAATGATGTGGTACATGGCCGTTTGACATGAGCGACGGGCCAAACCATCTGCTTTGGCTGTATATTGACGGTCTTTAATTACGTCTAAATAGAATGAACCCAGTTCAATTGAACAGAAGTGCGTAAGCTTCTGTGACACAACTAGCAAGTCGTAGTTGTCATACGCTTCAATAAGCTCTTCCTGAAGCGCCTTGGCGCGTGCAACAATCCAGCGGTCAAGGGCAACCATATCGTCTTCTGCAACCGCATCTTTAACATCAAAACCATTGAGGTTAGCAAGAAGGAAACGGGCCGTATTACGTACACGACGATAGCTGTCTGCAGCGCGCTTTAAGATTTCATCTGATACTGCGATCTCGCCGCGATAGTCAGTAGATGCCACCCATAGACGAAGGATATCAGCACCTAGCTTGTTAGTAACTTCTTGAGGCGCTACAACATTACCTACCGACTTCGACATTTTTCTGCCATGGGCGTCTACCGTAAAGCCGTGGGTTAGCACTTCTTTATAAGGTGCGTGACCGTGCATTGCAGTAGAGGACATAAGCGAAGACATAAACCAACCACGGTGTTGGTCTGAACCTTCAAGATACAAATCGGCAGATGCCGGAATGTCGTCGCGACGGTCTACAACAAAGTAGTGAGTAACACCTGAATCAAACCAAACGTCTAAAGTATCGGTCACTTTCTCGTAGTTATCTAGTTCGCTACCAAGCAATGCTGCATCATCGAGATCCCACCAAGCTTGTATGCCTTTCGCTTCAACTTCTTGGGCCACTTTTTCCATTAATGCCCCAGACTCAGGGTGAATTTCACCAGTAAGCTTGTGCACATATAAAGGGATAGGCACACCCCACGTACGCTGGCGTGAAATACACCAGTCTGGACGACCTTCAACC
Organism: Alteromonas sp. ABV4_150; assembly: GCF_056311745.1. NCBI lineage: Bacteria > Pseudomonadati > Pseudomonadota > Gammaproteobacteria > Alteromonadales > Alteromonadaceae > Alteromonas > Alteromonas sp. ABV4_150. The sequence continues at coordinate 79,466 of NZ_CM149971.1, forward strand.
ATTTTCTCAATGCGGTTTTGGCCCCAGTCTGGGATCCATTTGGTTTGCTTAATCTGTTCAAGTGATTCAGCGCGAAGGCCTTTTTTATCCATGCTTACAAACCACTGAGGCGTAGCGCGGAAAATGATTGGCGTTTTGTGGCGCCAGCAATGCGGGTAGCTGTGCTCGTATTTTACGTTTAAGACAAGATTACCCTTATCTTTAACCGTTTCGATAATTTCATCGTTGGCTTTAAATACAAACTTGCCTGCAAATAGCGGTGTGTTTTCAAGGTACACGCCATTGTTACCTACTGGATTGTACACTTCGATATCGTATTGTTTGCCCACGTTAAAATCGTCAACACCATGAGCTGGTGCTGTGTGTACACAACCTGTACCAGAATCAGTCGTAACGTGGTCGCCTAGAATTAACGGTACTTCAAGGTCTAAGAAAGGGTGATTAACTTTAAGCTTATCAAGCGCTGCACCGGTACAGGTTGCCACTTCACGGAAATCTTCAACGCCGTAGCGGTTCATGCAGCTTTCAAGCAAATCTTGTGCTACCACTAGCCATTCATTTGAAGGCTGAATCTCTACAATCGTATAGGTAAGCTCTGGGTGTAAGCTAATCGCACGGTTAGCCGGCAGCGTCCACGGCGTGGTGGTCCAAATTACAACGCCTGCTTTATGTGTGGTTAAGTCGCTTTCAGATACGCCAAACGCTTCTGCGATAGCTGCCACATCGGCTACTGGAAACTTAACGTCGATGGCGGGAGAGACTTTGTCTTTGTATTCAACTTCTGCTTCAGCAAGTGCTGAACCACAGTCTGTACACCAGTGAACAGGCTTAAAGCCCTTTTCTAGGTGGCCCGAATCGACAATTTTACTTAGCGCGCGAATAATGTCGGCTTCAGATTTGAAGTCCATGGTTTTATATGGGTTATCCCATTCACCAAACACACCTAAGCGTTTAAAGTCAGCCATTTGGCCGTCAATTTGCTTTTGTGCATATTCGCGACACTTTTGACGAAATTCAGCCGCCGTAACTTTCTTACCTGGCTTACCAACTTTCTTTTCTACCATCAACTCGATTGGCAGACCGTGACAATCCCAACCAGGAACATACGGGGAGTCAAAGTCGGAAAGGTTTTTAGACTTTACAATAATGTCTTTAAGAATTTTATTAACCGCGTGACCAATGTGAATATCGCCATTTGCATATGGAGGGCCATCGTGAAGGATGAATGGCTTTTTGCCTTTTTTCGCTTCACGAATTTTGCTGTATACCCCTTTTTCCTGCCAGTCTTTAAGCATTTTCGGCTCGCGCTGAGCAAGGTTACCGCGCATGGGAAACGCAGTTTCTGGAAGGTTCAGTGTGGCTTTGTAATCACTCATAAAATTGTATTATCCGGTTACCTTAATTTTCACCCAATGCACTAAGACATTGTGAAGGCGATATTCATTTTGCGATGTTCAAATTAAAATGCTGAATTTGAAAGATTCAACGTAAAACTGGGTGTCGCCCTCACTGACGCGAGGCCGACCAAATATGTTGTAGCACTATAATGCTCTTGCAGGTATCACGATCAAGGAGCCACGTTTAAAAAATCGAGCTCAATAAAACCAATACGCGCAGAAACTTGACGTGACTTTATCACGTTTAACTATGCTAATAACAGACGCGCTTGCGCCGCATCCGCTTGAATTTGATCTTTCAACGCATTGAAAGAATCAAACTTAATTTCATCTCTTATTTTTGCCATCGGAAACACCGTTATTGGCTTACCATATAGGTCGGATGACAAATCGAAAATGTGAACTTCAAGCTGGTTTCGTACTCCGTTAACAGTGGGACGGGTGCCAATGTTCGCAACGCCATTAAAGTGCTTACCATCAACATCAACACGCACTGCAAACACACCGTGAATTGGCGTTTTCTGGCGTTTTAGCATGACATTCGCGGTCGGAAAACCAATGGTGCGGCCTTTTTTCTCGCCATGTACAACCCTACCGTGAATTGCAAATGGGCGCCCTAGCATTTCGGTAGATAACCCGAAATCACTGTCAGCCAACGCTTCTCGCACCGCTGTTGAGCTTATGCGATGTGCATGCATGGTAAAACTTTGGGTGCTTACTACATCGAAGCCATACTGACGCCCCGCCGCTTCAAGCATCTCGAAGTCACCTTCACGGCCATTGCCAAAACGGAAGTCATCACCCACCACTAGGAATTTAACACCTAGTTTGTCTACCAGCAGGTCATGGACAAAAGTGTCGGCACTTTGTTTTGCAAACTCGGCGTTAAAGCGCACTGCAAGCAGTCTATCTACACCTTGCTGGCGCAGCAATTCGTATTTTTCACGAAGAGGGCTAATACGCGCTGGCGCTTTATCAGGCATAAAAACTTCTTCAGGCTGCGGTTCAAAGACCATCACGGTGGCTGGAAGTGATAGCGATTTCGCTTTTTCAAGCACATTTGCCAGCACAGCTTGATGACCACGGTGTACACCATCGAACTTACCGATGGTGAGAACACACCCTTTGTGGTGTGGTTTTACATTGTTTAGCCCGCGGATAAATTCCACTGTTAGCCACTACCTTTTAACTGCTAGAAATTCAAAGCTCGCGATTATAGCCGACCGCGAGCACAATACCAAGCGCGTGCACCATTCATGCTCTATCGATTCACTCTTACTAGAAATTACTCGCCACCGCTTTTGAAGTGCCTCGGCCGCATGCCCAGCACGAGCATGGAGGTCATAAATACTATCACCGATAGCGAAATGGTTGTTCCTACCTCTAACATTTGGGCAGAAAGCGATAAATCAAAGAAGCCTAAGCCTTTGTCTCGATAATAAATAAGCCCGCCCATGGCAGCACTTGCAATTATCACACGCGCAATAAAAAGAGCCGATGTACGGCTTAAAGCAAACACTCCCTGACGGTGAAGCGTTATATAGAGCAAAGCAGCGTTGAGCGTAGCTGACATGCTAGTTGCAATAGCTAAACCTACATAACCAAAAGGTATAGCAAGAACTACGTTAAACACCATGTTAGCGGCCATACACCAAATACCAAATTTCACCGGCGTTTTGGTGTCTTGTCGGGAGTAAAAGCCTGGCGCAAGAATTTTAACCAGCATAAAGCTGAGTAAGCCAAAAGAATACGCAGTAAGCGAATAAGAGGCCATGATTGCCGTTTCAGCAGTAAATGCACCGCGTTGGAATATAACAGTTAAAATAGGCCTTGCCATTACGCCAAGCCCTACTGCTGCCGGAATGCCCAATAAACAAACCATGCGAAACGCCCAGTCGATATTCGCAGCAAACGCTTTGGGGTTATTGCTTACGTGATTTCTAGACAGCGTAGGCAGAATGACCGTAGCGATGGCGATACCAAACAATCCTAAAGGGAATTCAAGCAGCCTGTCAGAATAATACAACCAGCTTATGGAGCCGGTAACTAAAAAGCTGGCGATAAAGGTATCAAAAAGCAAGTTAATCTGCCCTACTGACACACCGAATAATGCGGGGATCATAAGGGTACGCACTTTAACCACATTTTCGTCGCGCCAGCCCCACTTCGGCTTTACCAAAAGCCCAGCCCTGAACAAAAACGGTAGTTGAAACAAGAACTGTACAATACCGCCGATAAACACGCCCCACGCTAGGGCGTAAGCGGGCTGCTCCAGCGTAGGAGCTAAATATATTGCACACGCGATAATACATACGTTTAGTAAAACCGGGGTGAAAGCAGCAACCGCGAACTTGTTGAGCGTATTGAGTATTGCGCCAGCCAACCCTGTTAAAGAGATAAATGCTAAGTAAGGAAAGGTGATTTTTAGCATGGTTGACGCAAGCACAAACTTGTCGCCCGCTTCATCGCCTTCAAGCCATGCCATAAACCAACCGGTACCAAAGAGGGCTGCCAAAACAGGTGATGCAATAACACCAATAATAGATACTACAAACACAATAGCGCCTAAGGTACCGCTAATTTTGGCAACAAATTCTCTCAACTGCTTTTTGTCGTCGTTTTCGTGAACTTCGGTTAATACCGGAATAAAGGCTTGCGCGAATGCGCCTTCAGCAAACAGACGACGTAAAAAGTTAGGTATTTTGTTGGCAAAGAAAAATACGTCAGCTGCTGCCCCATCACCCATAAGCTTGGCAACAACAACGTCGCGTACCAGGCCCAGAACCCGCGAGACTAGGGTCATAATACTGACAATCAGACCAGATTTTATTAACTTCCGTGACACGTCACACTTCCAATAGAGGTAAAAATAGGCTGAACAGCAAACGCTTTTTAAAAAACTAATTAAAGGCGTCTGCTAGGCGTAAAGCGGCAACAATAGGTTGCAAGCGAGCCATAATAGCGAAAGCCTATGGTCTACGAAACGATTTATTCAAAATAGTTGTGCACCTTTAACAACTTTCTTGCTATAATCCGCGCCCGATATGGGGTGCTGTTGTTTATGCATGTCTATCGCTTGAATGTCCTGAAAGAATTCCGTTATGGCTCTCTTTCAAAAAATGTCGCAGAGAAATGTCGCAAAGAATGTGCAACGTGTTGAGCATACTTTGTGTTCAATAGCTTGCGCGTTTTAATGCGGAACGATTTAAGTTTTAAATCGTTTGACATTTGGGCGTTTGGTAGGCACAATCCGCACCCTCGTTTTTGACATGAATTTATTTTGGGAGTTACACCTTGGCTAACATTAAGTCTGCTAAGAAGCGTGCAATCCAAGCCGAAAAGCGTCGTCAGCACAACGCTAGCCGTCGTTCAATGACTCGTACAAGCATCAAGAAAGTTATCGCTGCAATTGCAAGCGGTGACAAAGAAGCGGCACAAGCTGCACTTACTGCTGCTACTCCAGTACTTGACAGAATGGCTACTAAAGGCTTGATTCACAAGAACAAAGCTGCTCGTCATAAGAGCCGTCTAGCTGCACAAATCAAAGCACTAGGTTAATCTTTACGATTAGTAGTTAAAAAAGCGCCCTTCGGCGCTTTTTTTGTATCTGCTTTTTATACCAGTCCGCATAGGTAATTAGCTACACGGACTGGTATTACTCACTCAGCTCATTTTCCTTATTGAGCTTGCTGGTGCGATACGCATGATCCAGTGAAGAATTGCCCACGGCCAGCTTGGCACAAACGCATTCGCCTTTTCTTTATTGATTGCATTCACCATAGCGCGACAGCCCACGTCGGTATCAACGATAAACGGCACCTTCTCTACTTTTTCGTTTATCTCGCTGCGAATGAAACCGGGGTGAATACAGGTGACGTTAATCGGCGTGTTCATTACATCCATTCGAATGCCTTCAGTCATTGATGTAAGCCCTGCTTTTGTTGCCGCGTATACAGTCATAGCACGTCTAAACCCGCGCACAGCACTTATAGATGAAATCGTTACTAAATGACCACTATTTTGCGCCCTAAAGATAGCCATAGCCGCTTCACATTGTGCTAGCGCCGACACAAAGTTAGTCACCGCCGTTTGCTTGTTAGCGTGAAAATACCCAGTACCAATAGACGCGCCCTTGCCCATTCCTGCGTTCACAATGACTCTATCAAGGGTCCCCATGTCGGCTTTGAATGCGTCGAACACTTCAAAAACCGCATCGTGATCATTGACATCCAGCGAGCGAATATACACATCAATGTTTGGGTTGATTGAGAGTAACTCTTCTTTTAATTTTTCTAAGTTCTCAAAGCGTCTTGCACATAGCGCTAAGTTACACCCCTGCTTGGCAAATTCAATCGCCATTCCCTTGCCTAGGCCTGAACTCGCGCCCGTTATCAGAATATTGCGTCTTGTTGTCATTATCGTTTTCCTGATGCCTTTATGGCCTTATTACAACGCCACATTAAGTAATGAATGAAGATCCAAAAGTTTTTAAACGCTGGATTATTGGTTTGCTTGTGGTGATAGCGATAGTAGATTTGCTGGGCAATACCGGCTAAACGGAAAAGTCCGTAAACCTCATAGAAAGCAAAATCTTCAACATCTATCTCCATTTCTTTGCAGTAATACGCCACAACTTGTTTACGAGTGAGCATTCCCCGTAAGTGAGTTGGCTGACGACGCGTTGATTGCGCTAAAAAGTCATCATCAGCTTGCACCCAATACGCTAAGGTGTTGCCTAAGTCCATAAGCGGGTCGCCCAATGTGGCTAACTCCCAATCCAGAACACCGATGATTTGGGTATAGTTATCCGGCTTTAACACCACATTATCGAACCGGAAGTCATTGTGAGTAATACATATGCGTTCTTGGTCAGGCATGTTGTTCTCTAGCCAGCCCATAATTTTTTTACCCGAGGGGACATTCCAGGTTTTCGCTTTACTATAGCGCTCGCTCCACCCGCTTATTTGCCGCTCTATGTACCCAGCACCTTTCCCTAAGTGCTCAAGCCCCGCTTTTTTATAATCCACTTTATGAAGTTCAATTAAACTATCAAGTACATTAGTGCAGAGCTGCTTGGTTTGCTGATCTGTTGTCTCTAAACCTTTGGGTAAGTTCTTTCGTGGTATCACGCCAGTAAACTTTTCCATTAAGTAGAACTCAGTGCCTAATACGCTTTCATCTTCACAGAGCCCAAGCATTTCTGGCACGTACCGGTAGACAGGCTCTAGCGCGTGCTGTAATCGATACTCTCGCCCCATATCGTGAGCCCCTTTGGCTTTTGTACCTGCTGGTGCCCTGCGCAAAATTAATGACGTTTGCTCGCCCTGTTTTTGATCGCTGCTTTGATAGTCCAAGCAATATGTCCAATTAGAAGCACCACCGGAATACTGGGTTACTTTAGGTAAAGTTTCGCTACTTTGTATAGCGGCTGACAATGAGCTCGAGGCACTAATATTTTCCTTAAGCCAATTGTGTACAGCGCCGACGTCTAGCTCTTCGCCTACACGCACGCTATTCGCTTTATCTATTACCTGTTGTTGCATATATCGTTCTTCTTTTATTTTTTTACTAAACGCTTATTCAAAGCTAGTTATTGGTACGCATTTATTCGAAACTAATTTTGTCTTTCGCAGCTCATCACCTAACTCATATTAGCGAGTATTAACAAGGTTTGTGGCAATAAGGCGCTAACAAAAAGCCTGTTTTTATTCTTTAATTGCTCTTTTCCATCGCTCGTTTCATCGTTTTAGTTTGATTGAGCATATTGCTAATATAGCGCTGCGTGGGTAACAACTTTTTCAATAAGAACGCACGCTTGCCTAACTTGTGAGTGAGAATAAGAAACTTCCTTTGACTGACTTGTTGATATATTGACTCTGCCACTTCTTCTTTAGTCATGCCTGCCTTAGCGAAAAACTTGTTGATCATCTTATGCGAGGCAGGATTACTACTTCGCATCGACTCATCTAAATTTGTTTTGAAGAAGCTAGGGCAAACCACACTAACGTTTATATTGTCTGGTGCCAGTTCCAACTTCATAGTTTCAGAAAACGACACGACTGCGGCTTTAACTGCGTTGTAACTTCCCATATAAGGAATAGGCGTTAGCCCTGCTTGCGAAGCAACATTAATAAAGTAACCACTGCCTTGCTTTCGCATTAACGGTAATAGCGCACGACTTACTCTTACCATGCCTAACACGTTAATATCGAATACCCACTGCCACTGATCGATAGTTTCGTCTAAAAGACTGCCCCCCGTAGCGACCCCAGCGTTATTAAACACATAGTCAACGCTGCCCCATCGAGTTTCGATAGTTTGCGCTAGCGCTTTAACGTCATTGTCAGAGGTTATATCGCAGTGAACATAAAACACATTTGCACCTTGTGCAGAAAGCATATCTACCGTTTCAACACCCCTTTCTTGATTAATATCGGCAATGCAAATATTTATATTTTTATCGTTGTTTATCCATTTTTCCGCCCACTTAAGAGCAATGGCTTGACCTAAGCCGGTAGCGCCACCGGTAATCAATATGCGCATGGTGTATTTCCTACTTATTATTATTTCACGAGTATTTTGGGGGTAGCTTTGACTGCTATTCTGGCATTCCGTTTTGCCCACAGAGCTAATAATGCGGGCCCGATGTACATTGCTATGCCGTACACGCCGGGAGCGATGGCGTAGTCAGGCGCTTGTAAAAAGGTAATGCATACCAGCATGGCAAGCGCTGCGTTTTGCACGCCTATTTCAATGGCCAGCGTGAGCGAGTCTTTAAATACTAAGTTTGAAAGCTTAGCAAGCCCGAGGCCTAACAATACCGATAAAAGATTTAACGTTAAACATATCAAAAACGCGCTTTCAAAGGACGCGGCTAAATTATTTCTTTCAGAAACCAGAACACCGACAATCATGAGCAACATGAAATACATAGAAAACTGCCGAAAAAAGTTCTCTGTTTTCTTGGCAAACACCAGATAAAATCGACGAATTGTCATGCCAATAACGACCGGTAGAATCGACACGCCGACGAGCCCTATAACGGTTTGGATAATAGAAAATTCTGGCGCGTTTTCTTTTACAAAGTGATCAATCGCAAATTGGATAATAAACGGCGTGGTAAATACACAAGCAATAGTAGAAATAGCGGTTAGGCTAACTGAAAGGGCTAGGTTGGCTTTTGCAATATGGCTGATTAAATTACTGGTAGTACCGCCAGGACACGCAGCTAAAACCATTACGCCAACAGCAATATAGTCGGGCACCCCAAACGCAATACATAAACCTAAAGCTAGCAAAGGCAACAAGATAATTTGACCTATAAAGCCAGTTACGACCGCCTTAGGCGCTTTAATCAATCGGGCAAAGTCAGCAAGGGTTAGGGTTAGCCCCATGCCAAACATCACAAATGCCAACGCTAGAGGTAACAACACCTCGGTAAGTACAGATGCCTGCATGCACACGCCCCTTACAAAAGAAACCTTTTATTAACATTAAAGCCAGTGTACTCTGTTAAACAATAAATAAAAATGATGCCTTATTATGGAAACCCATAAATAATATGCATGGAAAATTAGATTTTAATTTATTCGTGGTGCTACGTGCAGTCTATGAGCACGGCAGTATTACGAAAGCCGCTAATGCACTACATATTACTCAGCCTGCAGTAAGTCACGCATTAGGGCGGTTACGAGATAAGTTTGATGATCCGCTATTTATTCGTCATGGGAGACAAGTCGTGCCTACCCCGTTCTGCCAAGGCATCATTACATCGGTCGTGACATCAATTGAAACCCTTGAAAATACTTTAAAAGGCAAGGTGGAGTTCGACATAGGTGATAAACCACGCACGGTTAACCTTGGGCTGCGCGATATTTTAGAATCTATATTTTTTCCAACATTAATTCCTGAACTTGTTCAAAACACGCCTAATATCACGGTAAATAGCAGGCAGGTAACCTGGCCCGAACTTGCCCCCGCACTTACTAACAAAGAGATCGATATTGTCATTGATGCCCTCGTGCCTACCAGCAGTGAGATACGTTCTCAGTTTATCTGCGAGGAAACCTTTGTGGTAGTATGTGCACCAACAAATAACTACCTGGACAATCCCAGTATTGAGCACTACTCAGCGGCACAGCATGCTCTCGTATCTTTGAAAGATTCCAAGCTGGACACTGTTGATCTCGCCCTTGCCCAACACAATTTACATCGAAAAATATCCCTTCAATGTGAGCACTACTTTGCCGCTGTTAATGTGGTGAGTCAGTGCGACCTTTTGCTGACAATGCCAACGCGATTTGCTCAACAATTCAGTAATAAATTCGATATTGAAATCTTGCCCCTTCCGTTTGAGGTACCGCCACTCCCCGTACACATGTACTGGCATAAAAATGCCGATGATGATTTAGTCAATATATGGATGCGAGAGAAGCTTTTAGAAGTGGCGAATAAGTTGGGGCTATAACAGCGCTTGCGTTTCTGTAACACAATAGTCAAGCAAGCGTCACGGTAGTGTCAATTTGCAGACCTATAGTGACGGTCCAAGGCATCGCTTTGGGAAACCGCTATGAAAAAGACACATTATCGTACGCTTTGGCTTTCAGATATCCATTTGGGAAATCGCGACTGCAAAGCTGAATACTTACTTTCCTTTCTGGACAGCATCACGGTAGACACCTTGTATTTGGTGGGCGACATTGTTGATATGTGGCAAATGACCAAACAATTTCGCTGGCCAAAGGCGCACAATCAAGTCATGCACAAATTCATGCAAATGAGTCAGGAAGGTACACGTGTAGTGTACTTACCCGGCAATCATGATGAGCCAATTCAATCTTACTCTGGTATGGCCTTTGGCGATATTGAAATAGAGCGTGAGCTGGTGCACACCACGGCACAGGGAAAACGTTACCTGGTTTTACATGGCGATCAGTTCGATGGCGATGTGACCATGGGCAGATTCCATGCGTGGATTGGCGATAAAGGTTATGACCTCTTGCTTTTCCTAAATCGCGAATTCAACCGTTTGCGCGCGTGGCGCAAGCGAGAATACTGGTCACTAGCGGGCTACATTAAAAAGCACATTAAAGGAGCAAATGAAGCCATTGCTCGATATCGCGAAGCATGCTGCAAGCGTGCCGACGATATGGGGCTAGATGGTGTAGTGTGTGGTCATATTCATCACCCTGAAAGTAGTTTTGAAAACGGCATACACTACATTAATGATGGTGACTGGATAGAAAACTGTAGCGCTCTCGCTGAAGACATGAATGGTAATTTATCTCTTATTCATTATCTCGATTCACTAGAATCAGCTACGGTAACATCAATCACAACCAAAACCTCTCGATCAAAAGCTGCGTAGTTAATGCTACTTTTCTGGGGGGCTTACAGGCCCCCTATCACTGCTTTTGTTGAACCCTTCTACGCGAAACAAACTTGTCGAGCCAGCTTCAATAACATCTTTTTAACACTGTCAAATAACTGCCATCAAACTGTGTGAAAAGCGTCACATTGTCCTGCTATTGTTCGCCAAAACCGAAAGAGAAACAGGTTCTATGTTTACTGTAAACGACGTACTGAACAAGCATTATCCTCAAGTAGCGAACAATCCTATTCTGTTTAAATCGCTGTCTTTCGTATTAAGACACCTTCTTCACGAACGCGAAATTACCGAGTTTGGTGAAACCTACCCGCACTATGAAGACATTGATTTTGTTGAACAAGTGTTGGAGTACTTCAATATCAGCTACTCCACCCGTGATGTGGAAAAAGAACGCATTCCAAGCGAAGGCAAAGTGGTAATTATCGCAAACCACCCTATTGGCTCTCTCGATGCCCTTGCCTTAATTAAGCTAGTGAGTGAAGTGCGGCACGACTTAAAAGTAGTGGCCAATGAAATGCTCATGGCTATCGAGCCTCTTCACGATATGTTGCTACCAGTAAATAATATGCAGGGTGGTACACCGAAGCAGCATTTGTCGGCTATCCAAAAACACCTCAAAAGCGACGGTGCTATATTGATTTTTCCTGCCGGTGAAGTCTCTCGATTACGCCCGCAAGGTGTTCGCGACACGCGATGGCACACTGGCTTTTTACGTATTGCAAAGCAAGCTAAAGCGCCGATATTGCCGGTTTATATTGATGCAAAAAATAGCCCCCTTTTTTACAGCGTATCTATGGTATACAAACCACTAGCCACTGCTCTGCTGGTTAAAGAAATGTTCAAACAGCGCAAAAAGCACTTACCTATGCGCATTGGCGAACTTATTCCTTTTGAAGCGTACCAGCAAACCAATATACCGCTAAAAGAGCAGGTAAAGCTGTTTAAGCGCCACCTATATCGCATTGGCAGCAACAAGAAAGGCGTTTTTGAAACGCAGGCGTCTATTGCTATGCCCGAAGACAAAAAAGAGCTCGCCCGCGCTATTCGAGAATGTGAGCATCTCGGAGAAACGGGTGATGGAAAGTCTATCTACCTGTATCAGCACAAAAGCTGCTCGCCAATTATGCGTGAGATAGGCCGCTTGCGAGAAGTCGCATTTCGCGCCGTGGGAGAAGGCACCAATAAACGTAGAGATATTGATCAATACGACTCTTATTATTATCACCTTGTGCTATGGGACGACAGCGACTTGGAAATTGTAGGCGCCTATCGCTTTGGCGATGCAGAACTTTTGACAGCGCCCGATCACCCTACGGGACTTTATTCTGCCACTTTATTTAATTACGGCAAAAACAACGACAAACTTTTTAAGGAAGGCTTAGAATTAGGGCGAAGCTTTGTTCAGCCTCGCTACTGGGGCAAACGCAGTTTAGATTACTTGTGGTTTGGTATTGGTGCATTTTTAAGTCGTTATCCCAAATATCGTTATCTATTTGGTGCAGTGTCACTTAGCAATGCCTATCCAGAACCAGCTAAAGACCTATTGGTACAATTTTACTCCACGTATTTTCCTGCAAAGTTTGGTGAAGCGACCTGTAAACGCCCTTATCAAATGGCTAACGATGCGCTACATCAATTCAAAGGTAACGATTACAAAGCCGAATTTACCGAGCTAAAGGATTTATTGGCTAATATGGGCGTTAACGTTCCAACGCTTTATAAGCAATACTCTGAACTGTCCAAAGACGGTGGTGTGGCGTTCTTAGGTTTTAATGTCGACCCGGATTTCAATGATTGTATTGATGGTTTGGTGGTAGTTGATATGCAAACGCTCACCGAAAAAAAGCGCAAACGCTATTTAACTGACATTCAGCTTAAAGCCACGGCTTAATGTTTTAGGGAGCAACACGTCTCTTATAAAACCTACACAAAAGCTAAAAAGGGAGCACCTAATTGACGCTCCCTTTTCTTTTTTACTAGAAATATCAAATGTAATTATCGACCGCCAACATTTTTGAGTATATCTGTGTAGATATCTTCAAGTGTAAGCAAGTCAGATAAGTGAATGTGTTCGTTTACCTGATGAATAGTGGTGTTAGGTACGCCAACTTCAACCACCTGCGTATGCTCACTCGCAAAAAAACGCCCATCTGAAGTGCCGCCGGATGTACTTATCACTGGGTAACGACCTGTGGCGGCTTTAATGGCTTTCTCAACGCAAGCTATTAGGCAACACTCTGCATTACTATTAGGCTTGCTTAAGTATGCTTCACAGGGCCTTGAAAAGTTGACTTCGGCTTCTACATCAACGGTATTGATGATATTGCGTAGCAAAGCAGATAAGCGCTCTTGATCAAACTGCCACGAGTATCTTACGTTAAACTCTATACGAACAGCACTAGGCACTATGTTATCGGTGAAGCTTCCTGTATCCATATGTGTTATTTGAAGCGTGGTGCCAGGAAAGTCATCGCTTCCTTTATCAAATGGATATTGAGTTAGTGCATTAACCACTCTACTCGCTTTGTGAATAGCATTCACCGCTGTCTTTGGGTAGGCCACATGCCCTTGCTTTCCTGCAATATGGATAGTGCCTGAAAGCGAACCCCTGCGACCAATCTTTATCGTATCGCCGGTTTTTGCAGATGCCGAAGGTTCGCCCACTAGACACATATCGAGCTGTACATTTTTAGATGCTAAATATTCAGCTATCCATTTAGAGCCCCACTCCGCCTCCCCCTCTTCATCACTGGTGATTAGCCACCAGTAAGATATTTTATCAGGATCTAAAGAGGCAATAGTTCGCTCAGTCGCAGCTAGCATAGCTGCAATGCCTGTTTTCATGTCGGCAGCGCCGCGCCCATAAAGTTTATTTTTACTTATGACCGGGCTGAAAGGGGGAGATTTCCACTTATCAAGAGGGCCAGGAGGCACGACATCAGTGTGGCCGCTAAATGCTAAGTGGACAGGACCATGCCCCCATCTGGCAATGAGGTTTTTAACACCGTTTATTTTGTGTTTTTCACATGCAAAGCCAAGTTTTTCAAGTTTATAAATAAGGTAGCTTTGACAACCTGCATCCATTGGAGTGATAGACTCTCTTGCCATTAATACTTCGGCGAAGTGAATACTGCGCGCTGGCGCTAGAGAAGGTAAAGGCTGAATTGACATTCATGTGACCCAATTTAGAAACATGGGTCTATTACACAAATTTAAAGTGACACACTAATAACAGATTTGCGACAAAGCCATGACAACAAACCCCATGCACGCAAAGCGTGCGTAGTAGAAGAAAGATGAGTACAAGTTTGTGAGAGTTTCTTGCGACCTTCGCAATGTTTGTCTATCGCTGCGCACATTGTTATAAATAGAGTATTACTAATAAGAAGGCATTACTGTGTTAAAAATAATTGTTTTGATACCCCTCATCTTGTCATTACTTTGGTTTGGTTATTTACAAGCCAATAAATATACTCTAGAACAAGGCAAACAAGGTTTTCTATACATATTCGTGCTTTCCGGTGTTATTGCTGCATTTTATACGCTTATGTTGTTTTTAACGAATTAGCTCTTTTTTATTTATAGTAATCTCTATCTATGCGCTAACCCAACACAGCCTAACAGATTTGTGCGTAGACCTACCGAAATATTGGTGACGCCGCAGAATCTACTAGATAACCATCAGCGAAATAAGGCAGTCGATCAAAAAAGCCAGCTTTTGTTAAAGCTGGCTTCTTACTATTTATCTCATTGTTGCCACCCAGCTATTGAGTGGCTCAACTTTACTTACAATGACTCTGAAATAGTCACGTCAGCATTTGCGCGAAGCGCATCGATATACTGCTGATAAACACGTTGACCTTGTACTTGAGCAAGACGCTGTTTCAGGCTTTCACCTAGCTCGTTTTCAAGCTCAGGAGCAGCATTTACGCCTTCTAGCATTACAACTGCAACATCGCCGTTAACTGTTGTTGCTACGTCAACTCTATCTTCACCTTCAAGGCCCAGTGAGAAAAGCGTGTCAACTAATGCACGTGCCAGTGTACCACCTGATCTTGGCACTGCTGCAGCCGTTTCCCAAGCTACTGATTTTTCCGCCAGTTCGCTTTCAACACTTTCTTCTGCGCGTACTTTTTGTGCAATATCAAAGGCCCAAGCTTCTGCTGATTCTTTCGCTTTTTCCGCTTTTACTGATGCTTCAATTCCGTCGCGAACTTCATCTAGCGACTGAGTGCGTTGTGGTTGATGCTCAATAACACGTGCAACAACTACCGTTTCGTCATCAAGCTCAATGATATCGCTGTTAAGACCTTCTTCAACTAACTCTGATGAAAAAGCAACATCCAGTAAGCCAGGAAAGCTCAGTTCAACAGGCGCCGTGTTCCGACTGAAAAGAACAGACTCTTGTATAGGAAGATCTACAGCGTTAGCTGCATCTTCAAGCGTATCTGGCACCTCAAATGCAATTTCAGCCAAGGTATTCTGAAGCTCAAAATACTTCTCCATTGCCGCATCGTAAAGAAGGGTATCGCGAATCTCGCTAGCCACTTCATCGAATGATTTAACTTGCGCTTCTTTAACATCTGTTAACTTAATAATGTGAAAGCCAAACTCGGTCTCAACAACGTCAGATACATCACCGACGTTTTCTAAAGCAAACGCAGCTTCATCGAATGCTGGGTCCATCATTTCAGGTATAATGAAATCTAGGTCACCGCCGTTTTCAGCTGAGAATGTATCGTCAGAGTTTTCTTCGGCAAGCACAGCAAAGTCAGCACCGCTGTCAAGCTGCGCTTTTAATGACTCTGCTTTTGCTTTCGCAGCGTCTTCATCATCACCCGCTTCGATAAGAATATGTGAAACTCGGCGCTCTTCTTCCGTGCCATAGCTTCCTAAATTGTTATCGTAATAAGTACGTACAGCTTCTTCGTCTACAGAAACACGACCTTTAAGGTCTTCAACGCTCAGTTTTACATACGCCAGTTTCACCTGCTCTTCAGTATCGAAAGAAGCAATATTGTTGTTGTAGAAGGCTTCTACATCAGCGTCGGTAACTTCGAGCGAACCAGCAAATTCGTCAGAGCTTACTAATACGTATTTTGCATCACGAGTTTGGCGTTGAAGAGCATTAGCTTGTTGCACTTCGCCATCTAGAGAAAATGAAGAATTCGTTAGCGCTGCCGCCAACTGGTTCTGAGTCATTTGCGTTCTTAGGTAATCACGGAAGTCTGCAACTTGAAAACCATTTTGACGGAGAATAGCTTGGAAACGCTCGTTATCAAACTGACCACCAAACTGAAACTCAGGCATTTGTACAATCGTTTCACGAATCTGTTCATCGCTTACACGCAAGCCCATATCGGTAGCCTGTTGCTGAATCAGCTTTTCAGCAATAAGTCTGTCCAGTACATTTTTTCTAAAATCTGCGAGGTATTGTTCGCTAGAGAAAAGCTGCGCGATGCTTTCGCCGTACTGTGACTCCATTTGTGCACGCTGGTTTTGGTATGCACGTTCTAGTTCTTGTGCCGAAATTTCTTCGCCGTTTACAGTTGCTACTGCGGTAGTGCCTGATGATGTTAGGTAACTACCTACACCTGCGAATACGAAACTCAAAACGATAAGCGCAATAATCGCCATCGCCCAAGGGCCTTGAGAACCTTCTCTGATTCTTTCTAGCATGATTGTTCTTCAACTCCGTTGCTTACTACAATTACCCTAACCCATCACCTGCTGGCGAGGACAGGATAAAATAAGCGCTGATTATAACCCAATGCCGCCGAATATAAACGCCAAAACACACTATTTGTACTGTCTTTCGTCAAGTAAAGGCGTTGCAATAGCATGTATAAGAATCGACATGCCTAACGAGGGTATTTTTACTTTTTAAATATTGGGGTCAGAGTCGTTACTCTGACCCCAATATTGAATTCTTTGTTTTAGAAATAAAAAAGGCGATGGACTAGCCATCGCCTTTTTCTATAATTTTTTTGCTTAGTTACAAGCGTCTTTCAGTGCTTTACCAGCTTTGAAAGATGGAACTTTCGCTGCTGAAATCTGAATAGTCTCACCAGTTTGTGGGTTACGGCCACTGCGAGCTGAACGTTCGCGAACTGAGAAAGTACCAAAACCAACTAGTGCAACTTGTTCGCCGTCTTTAAGCGCCGCAGTTACTGAGTCAGTGAATGCGTCAAGAGCGCGGCCAGCAGCTGCTTTAGAAATGTCTGCACCAGCAGCGATTTGGTCGATAAGTTGAGACTTGTTCACAATTAGATCCCCTTCGATTGTTATTATACTGTTTGTCCAAAACGATTTTGCTTGAACGTTATAGCAAGCTTGATCGTTAACATCAAGCTTCAGTCACAAATAATTAACTTTTTAAATTAATCGCTGCAATCCCTTTTGTGGCAAGGCTTCAAGCGATAACCATTTAAAGGTAACACAACTTTTACGACATGAAAGCCCTATTTTAAAAAAAATGAGGTTTTCTATCGCTTAATGCACATAATTTAGTCAATTATTGCAGTTTTATAGAAAAAACAAGGCTGCAAGCCCTTAAAAACAAAGGTCTACAGCCAATCACATCAGTTACTTTTTAGCCACTTCGAAGCTTTCAACGGGTTCCTGAAGCGCAATATCAAGAACATCATCAATCCATTTAACCGGGTGAATGGATAAATCTTTCTTCACATTGTCTGGAATTTCTTCCAAATCTCGCTCGTTATCTTTCGGAATAACCACGGTTTTGATGCCACCACGGTGTGCTGCAAGTAACTTTTCTTTTAGACCACCAATAGCAAGTACTTCACCGCGAAGAGTAATTTCACCCGTCATGGCAACATCACACTTCACAGGGTTACCTGTTAGTGAAGATACTAAAGCGGTACACATTGCAATACCCGCGCTTGGGCCATCTTTTGGTGTTGCACCTTCAGGAACGTGCACATGAATATCACGCTTTTCATAAAAGTCGTCATTAATGCGAAGCTTTTCAGCGCGACTTCTTACCACAGTCATCGCTGCCTTAATTGACTCCTGCATGACATCGCCCAAAGAGCCTGTAGAAGTCATTTTTCCTTTACCTGGAACCGATGTGGTTTCAATGGTCAGTAGGTCGCCACCAACTTGAGTCCAAGCTAAACCGGTAACTTGACCGATTTGGTTGTCTTTGTCGGCTTTGCCGTAGTCAAAGCGCTGAACACCAAGATAGTCTTTAAGATTATCTTGAGTAACAACCACCTTATCTTTGCTTTTCGTAAGTAAGATATCTTTAACCGCTTTACGGCATACCTTAGACACTTCACGCTCTAAGCTTCTAACACCCGCTTCGCGCGTGTAGTAACGAATCATGCCGATGACAGCAGAATCTGTAATCTCAAGCTCTTTCGCTTTAAGGCCGTTGCGCTCCATTTGCTTACCAATTAAATGGTTCTTCGCAATGTTAAGCTTTTCGTCTTCGGTATAACCTGATAGTCGAATTACTTCCATACGGTCAAGCAACGGACCAGGGATATTCATGCTGTTAGAGGTTGCGACGAACATAACGTCAGATAGATCGTAATCCACTTCTAAATAATGGTCGCTAAAGCTGTTGTTCTGCTCTGGGTCTAGCACTTCAAGAAGGGCTGACGCAGGGTCTCCTCGCATGTCTGATGACATCTTATCGATTTCATCAAGCAAGAATAGTGGGTTTTTAACCCCGACTTTCGCCATTTTTTGAACGAGTTTACCCGGCAGTGAGCCTATGTAGGTACGACGGTGACCACGTATCTCGGCCTCGTCTCGCACGCCGCCCAAGGCCATACGGACATATTTACGTCCCGTCGCTTTAGCGACAGACTGGCCAAGCGAGGTTTTACCTACACCTGGAGGCCCCACAAGACATAGAATTGGGCCTTTAAGCTTTTTAACACGCTGTTGAACCGCTAGGTATTCAAGAATACGTTCTTTTACCTTTTCTAGGCCGTAATGGTCTTCGTTAAGCACATCTTCAGCCCGTGAAAGATCTTTCTTCACCGGCGAGCGCTTATTCCAAGGAACACTAGTAAGCCAATCAATGTAGCTTCGAAGAACAGTCGCTTCTGCTGACATCGGTGACATCATTTTTAACTTTTGAAGTTCAGCTTTCGCCTTATCTTCTGCCTCTTTCGGCATTTTCGCGTCGGCAATCTTTTTAGATAGTGCCTCGAACTCATCGGGCGCATCGTCTAACTCACCCAATTCTTTTTGAATGGCTTTCATTTGCTCATTCAAATAATATTCGCGCTGGCTTTTTTCCATTTGCTTTTTAACGCGGGTGCGAATTTTCTTTTCCACCTGCAGCAAATCAATTTCGCCTTCCATCAGTGCCATCAAATACTCAAGGCGCTCATTAACACCCTGCATTTCTAGCACTTTTTGCTTTTCAGTAAGCTTTAGAGGCATGTGCGCAGCCATGGTATCTGCTAGACGCGCCGCATCTTCAATCCCATTAAGTGAAGTCAGTACTTCTGGCGGGATTTTCTTATTCAGTTTCACATAACCTTCAAACTGTGAGACTGCAGAGCGAATCAAGACTTCTTGCTCACTCTCATCAATGCCTTCATCTTCTAACTTATCAACGTTAGCGACAAAGAAAGGCTCTGATTGTTTATAGCTTTCGATTGCACCACGTACGCTACCCTCTACAAGTACCTTTACAGTACCGTCAGGAAGCTTTAAAAGCTGTAGGATAGTAGCAATGGTACCTACAGTGTAAATGTCATCTGCTTCAGGCTCATCAACGCCCGCGTCTTTTTGTGCTACTAGAAAAATTTGTTTGTCATTATCCATTGCCGCTTCAAGGCAACGGATTGATTTCTCACGCCCAACAAATAGGGGTATGACCATATGCGGGTAAACAACCACGTCCCGCAAGGCAAGCACAGGAATTTCAATGCGATTTTCACGCTCAACTGTCATACTTGTTCTCAATTAGTTTTGAAATGTCATTTTTATATGGGGATGCAAGAGCAAAGTTCAATCGAAACTTATTAAAGTGTGTTAATTCCTTAACCTTACCTTCCCTGCTCTAGGGCCAGTCGACCTTAATATAACCATTATCGATTTTGCACCGAATGGCAACACAAAACTAAAAAATCTAGTAGAAAGGATAGCTTTACTGCTCTTGTTCGCTTAAATATCAACCACCTTCGATATTACCTCATCAGTTGCTGTCAGTTATCACAAGGTTACTTACGACCAATTATCAACCTTTAGAAACAAAAAAAGGTCCCGCAGGACCTTTTTTGAATCAAGCTAACATCTATTCAGATGCGGCCTTTTTTTCATTACTGTCGTAAATCAAAATGGGCTTTGATTCACCGCGAATTACCGTTTCATCGATAACCACTTTGCTAACATCTTCCATTGAAGGAAGGTCATACATTGTATCAAGCAAAACAGCTTCAACAATTGAACGAAGGCCTCGAGCACCGGTCTTGCGATCCATTGCCTTTTTAGCAATAGCGTTGAGTGCATCGTCACGGAACTCAAGTTCAACGTCTTCCATAGAGAACAACGCACCATACTGTTTGGTGATTGCATTCTTAGGTTCACGTAAAATTTGAATTAGCGCCTCTTCGTTCAACTCTTCTAGGCTGGTAACTACAGGAAGACGACCGATGAATTCTGGAATTAACCCGTATTTCACTAAATCTTCAGGCTCAACCTGTTTGAACAGTTCGCTAATTTGCTTACTGTTGTCTTTAGACTTAACCGTAGCACCAAACCCAATACCTGTGTCTTTCTGAGCACGCTGCTCGATAACCTTATCAAGGCCCGCAAACGCACCACCACAGATAAACAGTATTTTTGAAGTATCAACTTGCAAAAACTCTTGCTGAGGATGCTTACGCCCACCTTGCGGAGGAACCGACGCAACTGTGCCTTCAATCAGCTTAAGAAGCGCCTGCTGAACACCTTCACCCGAGACATCGCGAGTAATTGATGGATTGTCAGACTTACGAGAGATTTTGTCGATTTCGTCAATATAAACAATACCGCGCTGCGCTTTCTCAACGTCGTAATCACACTTCTGAAGTAGTTTTTGAATAATATTCTCAACATCTTCACCCACGTAGCCCGCTTCCGTCAGCGTGGTTGCGTCAGCCATTGTGAATGGCACGTCAAGTAAACGTGCAAGTGTTTCTGCTAATAGTGTTTTACCACTACCGGTAGGGCCAATTAACAGAATGTTACTTTTTCCAAGTTCTACGCCTTCGTGAACATCGCCATTGCGCAAACGCTTATAGTGGTTATAAACCGCTACTGACAACACCTTCTTCGCATGTTCTTGACCGATAACATAATCATCAAGATGCGCATGAATTTCTGTTGGTTTAGGTAAAGCGTCCTGCTTTTGCTTAGGCGCGATTTCCTTAATTTCTTCGCGAATGATATCGTTACATAACTCAACACACTCGTCGCAAATAAAAACCGACGGGCCTGCTATTAACTTTCTTACTTCGTGTTGGCTTTTGCCACAAAACGAACAGTACAGTAGCTTGTTATCACCGTCACCGCTTTGCTTATCACTCATTACTTTTGCCTCTGCCTTACCCGAGCCGAAAACCAAATTCGTGCTATGCACTGGCTCGGGTCATCTATAACTATACTACTTAGTTCCGGCTACGTCAGATCGATTTGCTAAAACTTGGTCAACTAGGCCGTAATCTTTTGCCTCGGTTGCACTTAAAAAGTTATCTCTGTCTGTGTCGCGCGCGACTTTTTCATAGTCTTGACCGGTATGGTCTGCCATTAGGCGATTCAACTTCTCTTTAATAGACAGAATTTCTTTCGCATGTATTTCAAAATCAGATGCCTGACCTTGGAAGCCACCAAGCGGTTGGTGAATCATTACGCGCGAGTTAGGTAGACAATAACGCTTACCTTTTGCTCCTGCAGATAGTAGAAATGCGCCCATGCTTGCAGCTTGGCCCATACACACTGTGCTCACGTCCGGCTTAATGAATCTCATTGTGTCGTAGATTGCCATACCAGCAGTCACAGAGCCGCCCGGCGAGTTGATGTATAGGAAAATATCTTTCTCTGGATTTTCAGCTTCTAAGAACAACATTTGAGCAACGATGAGGTTGGCCATGTGATCTTCAACTTGCCCTACTAAGAAAATTACGTTTTCTTTTAAGAGACGAGAATAAATGTCGTATGAGCGCTCACCTTTTGAGGTTTGCTCAACAACCATAGGAACAAGTGCATTCATTGGGTCAAACGGGGTATTAGTCATAGCTACCTTGATTATCTAGCGTTAAAAACAAAAATGCTCGGAAGGCTCCGAGCATTTAAGCAGTTGCTGACAAGTATTGTCAATCAGACAGTAAAAAATTACGCCTGTTTGTTCATAACCTCGTCAAAAGCTTTAGTTACTTCAGTAACTTTTGCTTGCTCAAGAACCCACTCGATAGCTTGTTCTTCTAGCGCAACGTTTTGCATTTGCTGCATAAGCTCTTGATTGTTGTTGTAGTAGTCAACAACTTCCTGCGGATCTTCATACGCAGAAGCTGCAGTTTCGATCATCTCGTTAACTTTAGCTTCGTCTGCTTTTAGTTCGTTTTCTTTGATTACTTCACCTAGAAGTAGACCAATAGATACGCGACGCTTAGCGTTGTCAGTAAACAATTCAGCTGGTAGGTCTGGAAGGTTCTGACCACCGCCTTGTTGGCTGAAACGTTGTTTAGCTTGCTCGCGAAGTGCATTCACTTCTTGATCGATAAGCGCTTGAGGAATATCAATCTCGTTAGCTTCAACTAGCTTAGCAATAACGTCTTCTTTAACTTGCGCTTTTAGCGTTTGGTCTAGCTCACGCTGCATGTTCTTACGAACTTCAGCTTTAAGTGCGTCAACACCGCCTTCTTCAACACCGAATAGCTTAGCAAACTCTTCGTCAACTTTTGGAAGGTCTAGACCTTCTACTTTCTTAACTGTCGCTTGGAAAACTGCGTCTTTACCTTTTAGGTTTTCAGCGTGGTAATCTTCTGGGAAAGTAACTTCGATGGTTACTTCTTCACCCGCTTTCGCACCAACTAGTGGCTTCTCGAAACCTGGGATCATGCGATCTTTGCCAAGCTCTAGCGCGAAATCTTCTGCTTTTCCGCCTTCGAACTCTTCACCGTCGATAGAGCCAACAAAGTCGATGATAACTTTGTCGTCTTTCTTCGCTTTACGCTTAACTTCTTTCCAAGATGCGTGCTGCTTTTGAAGCGTTTCCATCATGTTATCAAGATCTTTGTCAGTAATTTCTACTACTGGCTTTTCGATTTCGATATCGCTAACACCTTTCACTTCTACTTCTGGGTAAACTTCGAAAGATGCGACAAATTCTAGGTCCTGACCGTCTTCGTCTTTGGTCAGTTCAAACTTTGGCATACCAGCAGGCTGAATTTTCTCTTGAATGACTGCTTGGTAGAAGTTTTGCTGCATAACATCGCCAGCAACTTCTTGGCGAACTGCCTGGCCGAAACGCTTTTTGATTACGCTTACAGGAACTTTACCTGGACGGAAGCCGTTGATGCGTTGTGTTTTTGCCAACTGCTGTAGGCGTGACTTAACTGCTGAATCAACCGTGTCAGATGGAACGGTGATAGTAAGACGGCGTTCTAAACCCTGGGTCGTCTCGACTGAAACTTGCATTATGTTACCTCAACTATACGCCTCTACAGGCGTTTTGTTCTCAATCCCCTCTCCCGTCATGCATTAATTGCATATCACTCCGGGGTAGAAGGTCGTTATTCGACGTTTATAAAATCAAAGTTAGGACACAAAATCGTGCCACAAAGCCAACCTGAAACAAACGTACTGGTTAAAAAAAGACGCGGTAGTATACAGCCGCACACCACAAGAGTCGAGAGGGAAACACAAGTTTGTAACAACCAATTGAACGCATTTTAAACAAATTGCGAAACTAGTAAGAAAAATAGATTGAAAAACGACTTTAACTAGCGGTTTGAGACGCTATTGAGGGAAGATAGAAAAACAGAGAATAAGAGATAATGGTCGGTGAGACAGGATTTGAACCTGCGACCCCTTGTACCCAAAACAAGTGCGCTACCAAGCTGCGCCACTCACCGATAAAAATGTATAAATCATAGCTTTAAAAAAGCTTAGAAATATGGTGCGGAAGGAGAGACTTGAACTCTCACGCCGTGAAGCACTGGAACCTAAATCCAGCGTGTCTACCAATTCCACCACTTCCGCTAGAAGTGGGGTGGACGATGGGACTTGAACCCACGACAACCGGAATCACAATCCGGGGCTCTACCAACTGAGCTACGCCCACCACAGTAATCCTGTGATTGTTTACGTGCGAACTGATAAACACATAAACCTCTATCGAACTGTCAGGATCTTACTTTGCTGCTCGATAGTCTGATTTGACTTCAACCTTTAACACTCTTTGATTTATTCGCTGAGCTGCGGGTTGTTGCTAAGTCAAATAAGCATAAATGGTCGGTGAGACAGGATTTGAACCTGCGACCCCTTGTACCCAAAACAAGTGCGCTACCAAGCTGCGCCACTCACCGACAGGAATGCTTAATTTAAGCTTTTAAAAAAGCTTGAAAATATGGTGCGGAAGGAGAGACTTGAACTCTCACGCCGTGAAGCACTGGAACCTAAATCCAGCGTGTCTACCAATTCCACCACTTCCGCTAAAAGTGGGGTGGACGATGGGACTTGAACCCACGACAACCGGAATCACAATCCGGGGCTCTACCAACTGAGCTACGCCCACCATAGGTGTGTTGCAGTCTACATGCTTTATACTAGCAGTGTAGATACAAAAATTCAGCCTTGCTATCAGGACCTACCTGACTCGCATGGCGCGCCCGGCAGGATTCGAACCTGCGACCCACGGCTTAGAAGGCCGTTGCTCTATCCAGCTGAGCTACGGGCGCTTGGCGAATCTTCGCTGCAAAAAGTGGTCGGTGAGACAGGATTTGAACCTGCGACCCCTTGTACCCAAAACAAGTGCGCTACCAAGCTGCGCCACTCACCGACTGCCGTATCGACCAAGATGCATAAGCCTCTGTGCCGTTACGGGGTGCGAATATTACTGACATCCCCCCACCTCGTCAAACACTTTTTTAAATAAAATCACTAACCGCTCACAAAGCACTCATTATCATGTTTTTTTGTACAATCTTGCTTATATTTCGCTACTTATAGTTAGTAGAGCCCAGCAGCTAGTAGAGCCCAGCAGCCCGCGAACGGGTTTGCAATATTACTGATATGGAAAAGTTAATCGTGCAAGATGGCCCGGACAACTAAGCGTTAAGAAAAGGGCTTTGCTTACTATCACGAAGACAATTTTTGAAGTTGTTGGTCTCTCGTTATAACTTTTGTGTTGAACGGTTACTCAGTTACACGAGCTATACGGTTAAGTCCAACTTATATAAATTCGGTTACGGCCAATAACTACTATCTAATAATTGCTAGAGTATTCCCCCTGTTTTATGAAACAATAAAGGGCACTTGTTGACCACCCAACCATATAAGAATCGTACAAGACTATGACCGCCCATCTTATTGACGGCAAATTAATTGCCAAACAAGTTCGCCAACACGTAACATCCTATGTTGAATCACTTACCCAAGCAGGTAAAAGACAACCTGGCCTTGCCGTTGTTCTTGTAGGCAGTGATGCCGCTTCTCAAGTTTATGTTTCAAATAAGCGTAAAGCCTGTGAAGAAGTTGGTTTCGTTTCTCGCTCTTTCGACCTTCCTTCCGACACTACGGAAGAAACCTTACTTAACTTAGTGGACGAGCTAAACGAAGATAAAGAGATAGACGGCATTTTGGTTCAACTTCCACTGCCTGCCGGTCTCAACGCAGAGAAAGTGCTAGAGCGTATTCACCCTCATAAAGATGTTGATGGCTTCCACCCCTATAACATTGGTCGCCTTGCTCAACGCATTCCCGCTTTACGGCCCTGCACTCCTAAGGGCATCATGACCATGATCGAGTCTACTAAACGCCCTGTTAAGGGGTTAGACGCCGTTATTGTTGGCGCGTCGAATATTGTGGGCCGCCCAATGAGTCTTGAATTATTGTTAGCAGGCTGCACTGTTACCACTTGTCATAAGTTTACCCAAGACCTTAAAAGCCATGTCCAGCGTGCAGACTTACTTGTTGTAGCTGTCGGCAAACCTAACTTTATACCAGGCGACTGGGTTAAGCCTGGTGCGATTGTAATTGATGTAGGCATTAATCGTCTTAATGATGGCTCGTTAATAGGCGATGTTGATTTTGAAAAAGCCAAAGAGCGTGCAGGCTGGATAACTCCTGTACCTGGGGGTGTTGGTCCTATGACAGTTGCAAGTTTGATAGAAAACACGCTTGAGGCGTACGTTAAGTTTCATTCCTAAAGCACAAAGATTCACTCAAATTTTAAAGGCAGAAATTAAATTTCTGCCTTTTTGCTTTATACTCCCCTCTCTCTTTAAATACAGAACTAAATTGAATAACTTCTTTATGGCAGAACCAATATCTCCGTTGAGCGAACAACACGTAATTGATGCAACGCTTAAGTGGGTTGATGATATTGTGATAAAACACAATTTCTGCCCCTTTGCGCGCTATGTAAGAACACCAAATCAAATTCGTTGTAAAGTAATAGCGGGGGATGCAGGGGACATTATTCAATCTTTGTACGATGAACTTCGCCACTTGGAAGAGAATGAAAGCACCGCCACCACGCTTATCGCACTGGCACATCCAACCCTTGATGATTTTGATGAGTATCTTGATGTGCTAGCTATTGGCAATAATATGCTGCATGACTGGGGGTACAGCGGTACCTATCAACTCGCGAGCTTTCACCCTGACTATGTGTTTGACGGTAGCGACTCTAACGATGCTGAAAACTACACGAACCGTTCACCCTACCCGCTTTTACATTTAATTCGCGAAGCAGACATTACTCGCTATATGAAAAAAGAAGAGGATGCGGAAAAGATATTCAGTCATAACATCGATAAGGCGCGGGCACTAGGCTGCCCTTATTTTAAGAACGTATTGGAAACAATGAAAAAAGATAAGCCTGTGCAGTAAAACACAAGTGTTTTAATTTGCTCTGCTATGCACACAAGTTTTGTAAACTGGTGCTAGAAAAAGTCCTAGTGCAATAACTGTTCAGGCCCAAAAAGTTGGATTAATCCAGGGAACCCAAATAAACATCCCATTCGTGAACCGAAAAAATGCTGTATTTGGTTCAAGTTTTCACTTGCACTGTTACATTACCTGTTAAGTATGAGAGTAATATGACAGCAAAAATTATTTTCAATTAGGTTAAAGCAGACCCGTGACTCCCCCAACTTCATTTACTGTATCGACAATCGCAACTATCGCTACGCCTTTCAAACAAAAGTTTGCCATCCCGAGGCAACCTAACTTAGCAAAAGCTCATGGGGTAATTGCGTTTGAAGAAGGGTTTAACGATATCCATATGCTAAAGGGGATAGAAAGTTATAGTCATCTGTGGCTGCTTTTTATCTTTCATCAGAATATTGAGCGCGGTTGGAAAAATACAGTAAAGGCGCCTCGGCTTGGCGGCAATGCCACTATGGGTGTATTAGCGACTCGCAGCACTCATCGACCGAACAGCATTGGCATGTCTGTTGTGAAAAATAAAGGGCTAGTGCACGATAACGGCAAAACGCATTTACTTGTAGAAGGCGTGGATTTAGTAGACGGTACGCCACTTGTCGATATTAAACCTTATATTGGTTACGCAGATAGTGTTCCAAACGCGAGCGATAAGCTTGACGAAATCAGCCCCATTCCCCAACGCCACGTAGCGTTCTTAGATACGCTCAAGCCAAGGCTTTCTGAAATAGACAAAAAGTACAGCGACTTTACCGCTTTAGTTACAGCAGTACTGGCGCAAGACCCACGCCCAGCGTATAAACAAAAACTGGATAACGACGAGAAAACCTATCGCGTTACCCTGTACGATATTGATGTAGGTTTTAAAGTGAAAAATAATGTCGTTTGGGTCACTGAGCTCGTTCATTTAGGATAATTGCACTTTTAGTGTCAACAGTCTGTGGCGAAATGGCTCACAGTTAATTAGAATACCGCCAAACGTGTGATGGCCACTCTCTTGTTAACGCATTTAGCAATAATTTCGTAAATTGCATAATGCGTATAACTTATTGCAAAAGGCCAGCATACCAACAGTCATAAATACATTGAAAACAGGATACCTGCTTTACATGCGCACTAGTCAATATTTGCTTGCCACGCAGAAAGAAACACCTGCTGATGCAGAGGTTATCAGCCACCAGCTTATGCTGAGAGCTGGTATGATAAGAAAGCTTGCCTCAGGTCTTTACACGTGGCTGCCGTCAGGTCTTCGTGTACTTAATAAAGTAGCCAATATTGTTCGTGAAGAAATGAACAAAGCAGGCGCAATTGAAGTGCTTATGCCCGTTGTTCAACCTGCTGACCTATGGGAAGAGTCAGGGCGCTGGGAAGAATACGGCCCGGAACTGCTTCGCGTTAAAGACCGCCACCAGCGCGACTTTGTATTAGGCCCAACTCACGAAGAGGTGGTTACGGCTCTTGTACGCAATGAAATTAGTAGCTACAAGCAACTTCCACTGAACCTTTATCAAATCCAGACTAAATTCCGCGACGAAGTTCGTCCTCGTTTTGGTATTATGCGCGGTCGTGAATTTACCATGAAAGATGCATATAGCTTTCACTTAGAAGAAAGCTGTTTGGAAAAAACCTACCAGAAAATGTATAACGCTTACTGCAACATCTTTTCGCGTATGGGCCTAGACTTCAGAGCAGTAATAGCCGATTCAGGCTCAATCGGTGGAAATCATTCTCATGAGTTTCATGTGCTAGCTGACTCTGGTGAAGACGCCATTGCATTCTCATCAGGCAGCGACTATGCGGCTAACGTTGAAATGGCCGCCGCTGTGGCGCCAGAAAAAGCCCAAGCAAGCGGTGCTTCGGTAGAAACGAAAGATGCGAAAGGAAAAGATTTCGAAAAAATACTCAAAAGTATCGACGCCGATATAACAAATGCAGTCAAAGTTGTAGTAGTAAAAGCAGCAAACGCAACAAATGACAAAGGCGAAGAAGTACAAGAAGACAATTGGGTCGCGCTGGTACTGCGTGCAGATCACGAACTTAACGATGTTAAGGCAGAGAAAATTGAAGGTGTTGCTACACCGCTGGTTGAAGCGTCATTCGACAAAGCGAAAGAAGTGCTTGGTGTAGTACCCTATTTTGCAGACGCAACTAACCTTCCAATCCCAGCTAACGTGGATGCGAGTGCTGCAGCCCTAGCAGATTTTACAACAGGCGCTGGCGCTGGCGGTAAAATGAATATCAACGTAAATTGGTCTGATGATATTTCTAGGGTAGATATTCGCAATGTCGTCGCTGGCGATGCGGCTCCTGACGGTAAAGGCACACTTGATATCAAGCGCGGTATCGAAGTGGGTCATATCTTCCAACTTGGCAGCAAATATTCAGAAGCTATGAATTGCGGTGTGCTCAGTGAATCAGGTAAGCATCAAACGCTTACTATGGGGTGTTACGGCATTGGTGTATCACGCATTGTTGCTGCAGCTATCGAGCAAAATCACGATAAATTTGGCATAAAGTGGCCAGATCCTATTGCACCGTTTAAAATTGCATTAATACCTATGAATATGCACAAGTCTCACCGCATTAAAGAAGCTGCAGAAGCGCTTTACGAAGGCCTTATTGCACTGGGCGTAGAAGTACTATTTGACGACAGAAAAGAACGCCCGGGTGTTATGTTCAATGACATGGAGTTAATTGGCATACCTCACAGCATTGTCATTGGTGAAAGAAATCTGGATAATCAACAGGTTGAATATAAAAATAGACGTACTGGCGAGAAACAGTTATTAGATCTCAGCGCAGCAAAAGATTTTGTAGCCGCACTCTAACACCTGAACTTGCCCATTAGATAAGTAGATGAGGGCGTATGCGGTTAACATTTTATGGCGTAAGAGGGTCAATACCCACTCCGGGGGCAGCTTACGTTCGTTATGGTGGCAACACCGCATGCGTTCACATTGAGCTCGAGGATGGTACTGATATCATCCTCGACTCAGGCACAGGTATCCGTTTGCTTGGCGATCACTTAGTTAAGAAAACAACGCCAATCCATCTTTTATTAAGTCATAACCATTGGGATCACATTCAAGGCTTTCCCTTTTTCGCGCCTATTTACCAAGAGTCACGGGAAATAAACATTTACCCAGGCCTTACCCAGCTCAATGAACCAGATCAAATTTTAAAACAAATGGAAGGGTCATTATTTCCCGTACCGAAAAGCGCGTTAAAGTCTTCCATAAGCCTTATTGAATATTCTGCAACAGAAAATGCATTTACCATCGGAAGTGCGACTATTACTCGCTTGGCCATGAATCACCCAGGCAGCGGAAGCGCCTACTGTATTGAGGCCGACGGTGCCAAAATTGCTTATATCACCGATAACGAGCTCTACCCTCCTTATAAAAAAGAAACAGATTTTCTAGATTTTGCTAAGTTCGCTAATAATGCAGACTTGCTCATTCACGACGCACAGTACATGTTATCTGACATGCCCGCCAAAAACGGTTGGGGCCATTCCGTTGCTGAAGAAGCGGTCAAACTAGCCATGGCAAGTCATGTTAAGCAATTAGCTTTATATAGTCATGATCCAGAACGCACCGACAACGATATAGATGACGTTGTAAAACATTGTAATGAATATGTCACAGTGGCAGAGTCTAATTTACACGTATTTGCTTCCTCAGAAGGCCAAACATTGGACTTCAAT
Source organism: Alteromonas sp. ABV4_150 (assembly GCF_056311745.1). NCBI lineage: Bacteria > Pseudomonadati > Pseudomonadota > Gammaproteobacteria > Alteromonadales > Alteromonadaceae > Alteromonas > Alteromonas sp. ABV4_150. Next base: position 110,091 of record NZ_CM149971.1, read on the forward strand.
AAAATATAACAACCCCTTGTAACGGAGAATTTAAGGTGTCTGTGTTAAAGCCTTTTATAATATTGGCAGCGTTTGCTGCCTGCACGTCGGTATGCGCTCAAGAAGCGGCAAGCGAACAAACGTCGCCTATTGAGAACAGCGAACAGGAAAGCGTTGTTAATAAGGCAGATGAGCAGCGGCCGCAAGAAGAAAGCGGTATTGAGGTTATAGATATCATTAAGCGTGACACAACTACAGAAAGTGCGCTAGATGAACGCCTGGAGGGCGATAAAGAAGCACTGGATAACGTTTTTGCTATTACACAGCACAGACAAAACTATTTACTTCCTATTACTTACGTTTCTAACCCAAACACCTTTGGTAATGAAGAGTTAACAGAAGAAAATGTAGATAATAAAGAAGCTAAGTTTCAAGTGAGCGCTAAGCTACCGCTGTACTTGGAAGATACTGGATTTGACGGCTTGTACTTTGGCTTTACGGTCACCTCTTTTTGGCAGCTTTATAATAGTGAGGCGTCGAAGCCCTTCCGTGAAACCAATTACGAGCCAGAAGTTTTCTGGCAAGAAACCGCTGACTATTCGGTACTTGGTTACAAATTTAATACCTTCCAGTTCGGCTTCAATCACATGTCGAACGGTCAAAGTGGTCTGCGCTCTCGTAGTTGGAACCGCCTTTTTGCATCAATAGTGTTTAGCGACAACGACGATATATACTACCTTAAAACTTGGTATCGTATTCCTGAAGACGAAAAGACGGATCCGCTTGATCCTACAGGAGATGATAACCCGGACATTCAAGATTACTATGGCAGAATGGAATTGGGTTACGGTAGGAAAATTGGGGCTTTCAAGGTGCTTGCACTGCTGAGAAATAACTTGGATTTTGACGAAAACAGAGGCAGCATTCAGCTAGATTTTACCTACCCTATATCTGACCGATATGAGTTACTGCTCCAGTACTTCAATGGCTATGGCGACTCTCTTATCGACTATAACCGCTCTCAGGAACGCATTGGTATTGGTTTTCAGCTGCACTTTTTGTAAAACAGATAAGTACGCTTAATTACAAAGCGCGCCATCAACGATTCGTTTATATCAACCGTTTGAGCGCGCTTGCTATTGTTCGATAGCAACTTGTTTCATCTAGTCAATTACACCCGCAGCGCGATAAAGCTGAATATGCACATCTACCAGCGCAGCAATATCCCTCTGATATCCTCCACCAATGACCGCCGCAATTGGCACACCTAAACGGTCAGCTAAAGCAAATACTGTCTTGTCCCTTTCATAAACACCTTGAGTGGATATATGCAAATGCCCTAAATCGTCGTTCACATGAACATCCACACCTGCGTCATAGATAATGGCATCCGGTTGAAACTGCCTATTAGCCAACGTAAGCGCTTCTTCAAGCGTGCTTAAATACTCGTCGTCTTCCGTTCCCTTAGCAAGCCCTATATCAATATCCGAATGCTGCTTTCTGTATGGAAAGTTTTTTTCGCCATGAATTGATAAGGTGAAGATATCGCGATCATCTTCAGCGAGCTTGGCTGTGCCGTCTCCTTGGTGCACATCTAAATCGATAATGAGTACATTATCAATGGTTGGATTTTGCTGCATGGTTTTTGCCGCTAAGTACAAATCGTTAAATAGACAAAAGCCAGAACCAAAGTCCGCGAACGCGTGATGATACCCCCCGGTTAAATTCAAGGCTTTGCCATGCTCTAACGCTAGGTTTGCTGTTAAGCACGTGCCTGCAACGGCGGTTCGGGTACGTTCAATTAATTGCTGTGACCAAGGAAAGCCTATACGGCGCATGGCTTTTTTGTCTAGTGCGCCGGAAGTGAGCGCATCGACATAGTCCGAGTTGTAATAGGTCGTAAGAAAGGATAAATCGACAGGTGACGGAGTAATAAAGCGCGCTTTATCGACACCGCGTTTTACAAGTTCATCTCGAATACCCACATATTTTTCGATAGGAAAGCGGTGTCGCTCGGGAAGATCTAATTGGCTATAAATAGGGTGAAATACGAGTGGTGGTGTCATTATTATCTGTACTAGTTTATGGGAGCATAAAATCGGTATCAGCAAAAAGAAAAGGAGCGCGACTTGTTTATGCACTCCTTTATTCATGTTTCACGTTATACCAATCCGATTAGATAATTGCTCGCTGAGTAGGTTATTATCTTTATGGACTAGTACTAATACTGACAAAGCCCAGTTATCGGGTCAAACTGTTCACTACCTTTTCAACGTTTTCTGACATACTCTTCATGGAGCGCGACATATCATCACGCTGCGCTAGCTGATGATACTTTTCTGACGATGTTACTACGTTACTTATAATGGCTTCCACCTGCTGAAGTACGGCTTCTTGCTCATCTGCCGCTTCGTTAAGCGCCACCACTACACTGGCCGTTTCTTGAATGTCCCTCACCACGTTATTGAGAGTTTCAAGCGCTGTCGCTGCTTCTGCTGCGTTTGTGTCTGACAGCTGCTTGCCTGACGACATCGCCGCAACGGCCCCTTTTGCTTCAGCTTCAAAACTACTTAAAATGTCGTTAATTTCCTTGGTCGACTGCTGTGTTTTAGCTGCAAGTGCTCGAACCTCGTCGGCTACCACAGCAAAACCACGGCCATGTTCGCCTGCCCTAGCCGCCTCAATTGCTGCGTTTAGAGCCAGCAGGTTAGTCTGATCGGCAATTTCATTAATAACATTTACCACTTTTAGAATATTGGTACTGCGGCTTTGCAGTTCTGACACGATATTACTTGATTCCGTTACCGTTTTAGCTAGCTGCTTAAAGCCTGCATTAGCGCTTTCGAACGTGGCATAGCAACTCGCCACGTTCTTTTCAGAGTTATTCGTAGCAACAGCAACTTGGTCAGTAATGGCCACTAAATTTTGTACAATCTCTTTCAGTTTATCTGTGCTGCTATCAAGTGAGCGCGATGCATCGCGCTGACCATTTGCTCCCTCCATAATAGACTGGCTGACGTTACCAAGGGTGCCGAAAGCCTTTTCCATTTCTCGCTCTGCCTGTTGAAGCTGTGCAACCGAATCATTTAACTTATATTGCAAAGCTCGTGCGGAATCAGCCAACATACCCAGTTCGTGCTCACTTGTGTAAGTTAATTCATAGTCATAGCGGCTATTAGCTAAGTTCGATATACACGCAGCAACAGCCTTCGTTGGCTTGATAACTTGAGAGCGCAAGCGAGCAATAACATACACAACTGAAAGTACTGACAATGCAATAGCTGCCAAAAGAATTATCCAAAGCATAGTGCGCGTATTGGCTTTAAGCTCAGCTATTGCGTTAGCAGAATCTGCTGCAATTTCTGATGCAATGCTTGATAAAAGCTTAGCGGGCTCCCTATCAATACCGCGCACAAAGCTATCGCCAACTTTAGGGTCAAAACTTGAGTTAACAAATGCGTCGTAGCCTTCTCGGTATTTTTCTGCCATGACTGCGTGGGCTTTTTGAAACTGCCTGATATCGGACTTCACGCTATCACTCACCACATCGCTTGATAGCATCATGTCGAACTGCCGAGTAATATCAGCTTCACGCTGTTTAAATCGCTCCCAGTATTTTTCTCTGTCTTTTTCTTTGTGACCACGCAGCAGTACATTTTTCCACTCTTGAACCTGGGTTTTGAATGCACTTAGCGTGGTATTAACATCCCGTTCAGACTGAACAAGGGTGTTTTCTAACTCATCGAATGAATTAAGTAACGAGAAAGACTTTAGAATTGAGGCACCGTTTAATAGTACAAGAATTAAAAAGCTGGCGAGAACAGGCGTCATCACCAAACGGCTGATGCTTGTGTAATTGAACACGGCTTAACCTTTAGTATAAATTTAAAGAAGGACGTCGCCATTAAATGATATTTTTATGACGGTATGGTTACATCCAGAGTATTAAATTACATACCAACATATAGCATCTCATACCGCACGCACTACATACAACGATATCGTTGTTTTAACAGCAATATTTGTATAAAAGAGTAGAGGGGCAAATCATGCCCCGTTTCTTAAGGTAAGCTTAGCTACTGGCCTAGTTAAGTCCTTCGTAGCCTCGCTTTTTATTCATGATTAACGTACTCAACGAACATAAAACCACGCCGCCACCAAACAGCAATGCAGCTACATTCCCTACTTCGTTAATATTGGCACCAGAGGCAATGTAGACACCACCTGCCCAAGGACCAATCGCATTAGCCGTATTAAATGAGCACTGCACAATAGCGCCAATCATAGAATGGCCAGTTGGTGATAGACTCATCATTAAAGATTGTATGATTGATGCGAGTCCCACGGTACAACCAATAAAGAAAACTACACCATATAACAAAAGCAGGTTGTCATGTACCACTACAAATATTATCGAAAATACGGCAGCCACACTTAATGTAAGAGCCACCGTGGCGAGAGGATAGCGATCACCTATTTTGCTCAACACGACATTGCCCACAGTACTGCCAATACCAAACATTGCCATTGCGATTGAAACGGTATATTCAGGAAATTGACCTTGTGCCAATATCGTATCTGCAACATATGTATAAATACAAAATATGCCTGCAAACCCAACAATAACAACTAATGATACCGACAACACAGCACTATTTTTAAGTACACCAAATTCATCTTTAATGTTTGATTGCTGCGTTTCCGTGATATCTGGTAGCTTTCGAAGCAACAGCAGCGAAGCTAGAGACAGTAATGCTATAAGCACTAAGCAGGCTCGCCACCCGATGTTCTGACCAATTAAGGTTGCCGCTGGCACACCCACTATCATGGCCACGGTAAGTCCAAGGAAGACCTTAGCTATTGCCGACGACGTCTGGCCTGACCTAGACATTTTTGCCGCGACAATAGCTGCAGTACCGAAGAAGGCAGCCATGGGGCAACCCGCTAAGAAAACGTGTAATTACCAGCTGATCTAACGACTGAGCAAATGCTCCTAAGCCATTGAAGACAACCATCATAAATGCGAACAGTATTAACGATGCTCGCTTGTTCATCTTAGATGTTAAGAGCATAAACACAGGGGCTCCGATCACTACACCAAGTGCATATGCACTGATTGCGTAACTACTCTCACTCGGCGTCACCGAAAAAGACTCGGAAAATAAAGGCAGCATAGGCATCATTGCAAACTCCCCTAGACCCAGCGTAAATGCGCCTAGAGTGAGCGCAAGAATTCCTATCTGCTCAACTTTAATTGGATGCTTCATTTTTGCGATTACCCTTTAATATTCTACTGAATAAAACAAATATACAGACCCACTACCTTTGACTCTGCTGAGGTGATTAGTGGTAGCTGAGCTACAGAAGGTTGCATATTAGTCTTTTAAAGAGCCGCTATTAACACCCATAAAGCCAATTAACATGACTAAAGCTACAATTTTGCATTTTGGCGGTGAAGGATTTAACGGAAAGAAATTAAGGCTACGCGCTAAATGATGCCTCTTTAGGGCTTTGATTAAAGTGGCGCTTGAACTCTCGACTAAACTGCGCGGCACTTGAGTAGCCAACAAGGTCTGCTGCTTCATTGACTCTCTTTTGCTCAAAACAAATTAATTCGCGCGCTTTGTTCAAGCGTACTTTTTTAATGTACTGCACTGGTGATTCAAGCGTAACCTCTTTAAAGGCACTGTGAAAAGCAGAAATGCTCATACTAGCGGTAGACGCCAACTCCCCAACGTTTAACGCTCCTGAATAGTGGGTGTGAATATGTTGCAGAATAGCGGCGATGCGCGCATATTTACCCTCTTGGTCTGCAAGCGTAAATAATGTATCCCCGCTATTGCTCAGCAGTGCGAAAAACACTGCTTCTTCAAGTAAATTTTGCCCCAAAGCTGTTGCCTGAAGATCGTCGCAAAGTGCTTCCATCAAGCGAATACAGGCTTTCTCAAAGTGTTTATCAATAGGTTCCCTACGAATACTTGACTCATTGCCTCTGCTCATCATGTGTATTTGTGCAGAGTGACTTTTTATTGCAGTAACTTGCTTCTGCAAAATAGGCAGCGGTATTTCTATACCTAAACCAAGCAAGGGCTCATCCTCATTAGGAAACGCTTCGCACTCCACGGGCATAGGTACCCCCATGACTAAGCAGTCACCCGCTCCGTAAGGAATGCGATTTCCTCCGGCATAGAGTGCTTTTTGCCCTTGGCCTAACACAATAAGCCCCGACTTATACATTGTGGGTTGTCGCGCATGCCCCTTAGCGCTTCTATAAAAGCGCACATTCTCAATTTTAGTAGGGTAATCACCTTCTAAATCGTGAAGGCCTTCTACTTCCACATATCTTTGCATAAGAGATTTCAACGACATCATTTTCCCCTAGAGGCTTCATGTTTGTAGGATTAGTCATGCTAATTGGATTTATTGACCTTTTAAGGTCATTTCATGAGGACTATTATGCACACATTGTAAATAATTTGAACGTTAATTTAGAAAACAACGAGGTCAAACATGAACTTTTCGTACCTAAACCCAACCAAAATTTTCTTTGGCCAAGGCCAAATTGCCAGTATTACTGATGCAATCGCGCTTTCGAAGAAGATACTCGTTGTATACGGTGGCGGCTCTGTGAAGAAGAACGGCGTATACCAACAGGTAGAAAATGCGCTTAGCGAACATACTTGGGTAGCGTTCTCTGGTGTTGAGGCTAACCCTACAAAAGAAACCATGGATAAAGCTGTTGCTCTTATAAAAGAGCAAAATATAGACTTTATTCTTGCTGTCGGTGGAGGGTCGGTTATTGATGGTGCAAAGTACGCAGCCGCCGCAGCCCACTATGACGGGGATGGTTGGGACATTCTGACTGGCGATTATAAGCCAGAAATTGCTACCCCCATCGGCGTGATCCTGACTATCCCTGCAACTGGTTCAGAATCAAACGGTAACTCAGTGATCACAAAACAGGAAACACAACAGAAGCTTAGCATTTGCCTCAGAATCTGTTCAGCCTCAGTTTGCGGTAATGGACCCAGATGTGATGAAAACACTGCCTGAAAAGCAGCTAATCAACGGCATTGTTGACGCATGGGTTCACGTTTGTGAACAGTATATTACTAAGCCTGAAGGCGCTTTAGTACAAGACGGCTATTCTGAAGCACTTTTACGCGCGCTTAAAACCCTCGGGGAAAGCTACGCCGAACGGGACAATGATTTATGGCGCGCTAACCTTATGTGGACTGCAAACCAAGCTCTAAACGGATTACTTTCGTTAGGGGTTATGCAGGATTGGGCAACGCATATGATAGGCCATGAACTGACGGCACTTTGGCATGTTGACCATGCTCGTTCACTGGCCATTATTCAACCTTCATTGCTTCGCAATCAAATTGAGTACAAGCGCGAAAAGCTAGAGCAAATGGGCCAGAACGTATTTAACCTTGTTGCTGGCTCTGATTTAGCTGAACGCACCATCGATGCAATTGAAAGTTTCTATCATGATCTAGGTGTGGCAACTCAACTAACCGAACACAGCTGTGACAAAAATGCAGCAGTTGAAGCCGTTCTTACTAAGCTTGAGAGTCACGGCCTTACCGCTCTCACCGAAAACCAGAGCGTTACGCTATCTGAGGCTCGTCAGATACTCAATAGCGTAATTGCATAACACTGTTTGCTAAGGCACAACTCTGTTTGTGCCTTTCTTTTGTTCAAGATTATTTTTGCAAGATGGAGAGTACGAATGTCTAAACGTATACTTATTACCGGTGCTGGGTCTGGTTTTGGTAAAGGAGCAGCACTTCAGTTGGCTTCTAATGGTCACAACGTTATTGCAGCAGTCCATTATCCCCCCCAAAAAACGCAGCTGCTTATCGAGGCCGAACAACGCGGCATAGTGCTGGATGTAATTGTCCTTGACATTACAAATGAAGCGCAGCGTCGAGCAGCGTTCAAGCACGAAATCGATGTATTGATCAATAACGCTGGGGTCATTGAAGGCGGTCCTGCCGCTGAAATACCTCTAGATAACGTAAGACACAACTACGAAGTAAACGTTTTTGGCACCCTTGCCATGATTCAAGGTTTTGTACCTCAAATGGCCAAGCGAGGAAAAGGCAAGATTGTCACTGTAACGTCAACCGTTGGACTTATGACTGTCCCCACGGTTTCTGTATATGCATCGACTAAGCACGCGCTAGAGAGTTTGCTTGAAGGGTTGAAAGTAGAACTGCAAGGTTCTGGAATTGAAATTTGTTCGGTATTGCCCGGCGCTTACCAAACCGGATTTAACGATCGTGCAGAAGACACAATGGCCACCTGGTTCAACCCCGAAACAACAACGTTACCTGTTTCAGTAATGGAAGATGTGGCGAGATTAATGGCTAATCAACTCGACCCACAGCAACAAATAGATGATCTTGTGCGCGTTGCCGAAGAAGAGAACTCTAAATTCCGTAACGTATGCCCTCCCGAAATGGAACCCTTTATTAAAATGCTTCAAGAACGCTCTTGGACTGTAAAAGGTGATGAGCAGCTTTGGGTAAACCCTTTAGATGCCGGCTAGTGAGCCTTTTGTATTTTTATTAAGTGGAGTATTACCCATAAAGAATGCCAGTCACCCTTTTGACTGGCATTCTTATCGTACATTTCGCAAGCGCTGTTGCAACATATAATACCAAAAGGCTTTTATCAGAAAGCTATGAGCAATAGTGCCTTATTCAAAACAGAATTGTTAAGATGGTCTTATAACATCGCAGTGAAAAAACAAAACGCATTTTATTTCACTAGTTTTTAAACGTTTTTGGCGCCGGTTCCATAAACAAGCAATGACGCCGCCAATAATAAGTGCGACAACAGGAGGTGCTGGAACAGGTTTGAAGTCCGACCTTTCAGCAGCTATTCCACTTGCGTAGATAGCAATTAAACTATTCTCCTGACTTGAAAAGTTACCGCTTAACGAAAAGCTTCCCGATATATTCAAAACACCACTACCTATATCAGCAAGATCAGTGATAACGTAATCACTAAACCTAGTATTACCAAGATCGGACATTATTTCAGTCAGGTCTAAAGCTGAGCCATTTACGTTTAAACTTTGGAATTTTATTTCATCGCCATCTCTATCAGCAACGTCTAGCTTGAGAGAATTAATTTGCCAAACATCAGATATTGTTTGACTAAATACGAATCCATCGGGGTTCAGGTCATTTATAATTTCTATTGCCAACTTACCGGTATAAGGGTCGTAAGTAAAAACAAATTGGTTCTCAGAAGACCAGCGCACTCCTGTTTTTAGTTCTACTCTTTCCTTGCCAGAACTATCTTTATCCTGAGTGCGGAGGAATATCTCTTGCGTGTTTACTTTGCTATCAAATCCCCTCAATTTAAATCCAATCTCACTCAAGAACCTAACTAGAATTAAAAACTGTAAACAAAATTGACAGTTTGTATTCTCTTTTACGATGTGTCATTCCGTAATTTATTTTGGTGTTTTAGAGGTTACTGAAGCGGCTCTTGGAACTCTTTCTTATCGTCTGTTTATGCTGAAGGAAGTTATTAACAGGTAAAATCATTAACCGCATTTATCTATCCACATTTTTATGCAAGGGCATTTGACATAAAAAAGCCGGTTCACTAACCGGCCTTTAGCAACACGACTAACTAAATAACTACTCCCACTCTATCGTAGCAGGTGGCTTACCAGAAATGTCGTATACTACGCGGCTTATGCCGTCAATTTCATTAATAATGCGATTCGACACTTTACCTAGGAAGTCGTAGGGTAAATGTGCCCAATGTGCCGTCATAAAGTCGATGGTCTCTACAGCGCGAAGGCTTACCACCCAGTCGTATTTACGCGCATCGCCCATTACGCCAACCGAGCGTACAGGAAGAAATACGGTAAACGCTTGGCTGACTTTTTGATACAAATCAGCTGCATAAAGCTCTTCAATGAAGATAGCGTCAGCACGACGTAGTAGGTCACAGTATTCTTTCTTAATTTCCCCCAGTACACGAACGCCGAGGCCTGGCCCAGGGAATGGATGACGGTATAGCATGTCGTACGGCAAACCTAGCTCTAGGCCGATTTTACGTACTTCGTCTTTAAATAGCTCACGCAGTGGTTCAACAAGACCCAGTTCCATATCTTCTGGAAGGCCGCCCACGTTGTGGTGCGACTTAATCACGTGGGCTTTACCGGTCGCTGAGCCTGCTGACTCAATCACGTCTGGGTAGATAGTACCTTGTGCTAACCATTTAGCATTCTCAAGCTTGCTCGCTTCCTCATCGAATACACGAACGAATTCGTTACCAATAGCTTTACGCTTAAGCTCAGGATCTTCAATCCCTTTTAAGCGGTCAAGGAAACGGCCTTCAGCATCGACACGAATAATGTTTAAACCAAAGTGGTCACCAAACATTTCCATAACCTGATCGGCTTCATTAAGGCGCAGCAATCCGTTATCTACGAATACGCAGGTAAGGTTTTTACCAATAGCACGGTGAAGCAACATAGCCGTTACCGAAGAGTCTACACCGCCCGATAAACCTAATATCACACGTTCGTCACCGACTTTCTCTTTAATACGCTCAATAGCATCGTCAATAATAGCGCCAGCTGTCCACAGCTTTTCACACTTACAGATATCCATTACAAAGTGAGTAAGTAAACGCATACCTTGGCGAGTGTGCGTCACTTCTGGGTGGAACTGCACGCCGTAGAATTGCTTCTCTGCGTTATACATTGCCGCATGCGGGCAAGAAGCCGTTTGCGCAATAGTTTCAAAGCCTTCAGGAATAGCTGCTACTTTATCGCCATGGCTCATCCATACATCAAGAAGCGCCGCACCGTTGTCGCCAATGGCATCTTCAATTTTATCCAGCAGAGGACTTGGTTTAATCACTTCTACTTGTGCATAACCGAATTCACGCTTGTCTGAGCCCAGTACGCCACCGCCTAACTGGTGCGCCATAGTTTGCATGCCATAGCACACGCCTAGCACGGGGACGCCGGCTTCAAACACATACTCAGGTGCACGCGGTGAGCCTTCTTCGGTTACTGACTCTGGGCCACCAGACAAGATAATCCCTTGAGGATTAAATTCGCGGATTTGCTCTTCGGTCACATCCCAAGCCCAAAGCTCGCAGTAAACGCCGATTTCGCGAACACGACGTGCTATCAATTGCGTGTATTGCGAGCCAAAATCCAAAATAAGTATGCGTTGGTCGTGGATATTTGTGGTCATGTTTTATTTTTACCCGTTAAATAAAAGAACAAAGGCTGGTGTATTACCAGCCTCGCAGTCGTCGGTCGCCTTAACCTAAACGGTAGTTTGGCGCTTCTTTGGTAATGCTTACATCGTGTACGTGGCTCTCACCCATTCCTGCGGAGGTTACGCGCACAAATTGCGCTTTAGTATTCATCTCTTCGATGGTAGCACAGCCTGTTAAGCCCATCGCCGAGCGAAGACCGCCCATTTGCTGGTGAATGATATTGGCAATAGGACCTTTATACGCTACGCGGCCTTCAATACCTTCTGGTACTAGTTTTTCAGCGTTGTCTGAATCTTGGAAGTAACGGTCTGACGAACCGTGGCTTTGATCCATAGCGCCTAGTGAACCCATGCCGCGATATGACTTATAGTAACGGCCTTGGAAAAGCTCAACTTCCCCTGGCGCTTCTTCAGTACCTGCTAGCATGCTGCCAACCATTACGCAGCTTGCGCCAGCCGCTAAAGCCTTGGCAATGTCGCCAGAAAAACGAATACCGCCGTCAGCAATAACGGGGATATCTGTATCTTTTAACGCTTCTACGGCATCAGATACCGCTGTAATTTGCGGTACACCGCAACCGGTTACGATACGGGTAGTACAAATTGAACCAGGGCCAATACCCACTTTAACCGCGTCTACGCCAGCATCAGCAAGTGCTCTTGCCCCATCGCCTGTTGCCACATTACCCGCAATAATTTGTACATCAGGATAGTCAGCACGTACTTTCTTAACACGGTCAATAACGCCTTGTGAATGACCGTGAGAAGTGTCGATTAGTAGAACATCCACACCTGCATCAACAAGTAAGGCAATACGCTCATCAGTACCTGCACCAACGCTAACTGCCGCACCTACGCGAAGACGACCTAGCGAGTCTTTACACGCATTAGGCTTGTTTTCTGCTTTTTGGAAATCTTTAACGGTGATAAGGCCTGTAAGCTTGAACGCATCGTCAACAACAAGAATTTTTTCAATGCGGTGTTCATGCATTAAATCTAGCACTACGTCAGAGCTTGCACCTTCTTTAACGGTAACCAGATCATCCTTCCCGGTCATTACGTTTCTAATAGGCAAATTCAAACGCTTTTCAAAGCGAAGATCGCGGCCTGTCACAATACCAATTAGGTTATTATCTTTGTCAGTCACCGGGAAGCCAGAGTAACCAAGACGCTTAGAAAGCGCGATAACTTCACCAATGGTCGCATTTTCTTCAACCGTTACCGGGTCAGATACCACACCACTTTCGTATTTCTTAACTTCACGTACGTGTTTAGCTTGCTCTTCAGGCTTCATATTTTTGTGAATAAAACCGATACCACCCTCTTGGGCTAGCGCAATGGCTAGACGGGCTTCAGAAACCGTGTCCATGGCAGCAGACACCATTGGAATATTTAACGTTACACCACGGGTTAGACGGGTTTGTAAGTTTGCAGTGTGAGGGAGGACGGTCGAGTGGCCGGGAACCAGCAACACATCGTCGAACGTCAGGGCTTCTTGGATGATACGTAGCATGCAACAACACCTATTCAGTTGAGGGTTAATTGCGGCGCAATTGTAGTGTTTTTTAGTTTTCAGGTAAACTCTAAATGTATTAAACCCAGTGATTTTTTTTATGTTTACAAATTCGCCATCTACGTCTCGACAAATTTTAACAGTTACCAAGCTAAATCGCTTAGCCAGAACCGTATTAGAAGGCGAAATCGGCCTTATCTGGCTATCGGCTGAAATATCCAATTTTGTGGCAGCGGCTTCTGGACATTGGTATTTCACGCTGAAAGATAACAAAGCGCAGGTGCGCGCGGCCATGTTCAAGGGATCGAACCGCAATGTTCGCATTCGCCCTAAAGAAGGCGACAAAATTTTAGTGCGCGCGTCGGTTGGCCTTTACGAAGCACGCGGCGACTATCAACTGGTTGTCGAACACATGGAAAGCGATGGCGAAGGTGCGCTTAAGCAAGCATTCGAAGCCTTAAAGTTCAAACTCAACAATGAAGGCTTGTTCGATACTGCTAACAAGCGTGCGCTACCTGAGCGTATTAATCGCATCGGCGTAATAACTTCATCAAGCGGTGCAGCGCTTCACGATGTATTAAGTGTATTAAAACGACGAAGCCCACAAACCGAAATTATTGTTTATCCGTCGATGGTTCAGGGTGAAACCGCACCTTTACAGTTAATTAATGCGTTAAGAACGGCTAACCGCCGCGCAGAAGTGGATGTGCTGTTACTTACGCGAGGCGGAGGTTCATTAGAAGATTTGTGGTGTTTTAATGATGAAAGCTTGGCAAGAGAAGTCGCTGCAAGTGCTTTGCCCATAGTTAGCGCCGTAGGCCATGAGGTAGACTTCACCATTAGTGACTTCGTCGCTGATGTTCGCGCCCCTACCCCATCTGCTGCTGCCGAAATCTTAAGTCAGGATTCTGCCGCTCTTTACCAAACGTTAAGTCAGCAAAAGCAACGCTTAGCAAGGGCAATACATCAGTATCTTCAAACGAGTAAACAACAGCTTGTTTTAAAGAAACAACGGTTAAATGCGTTGCATCCACAAAGCCGCATTCAATCGCAGTGGCAAACGTTAGACAGACTACAACTTCGTTTAGCGCATAAGATGCAAAACGACTTGGCAAAAGCAGAGAAGCAATTACAAGGTCTTGATTACAGGCTAAACAAACAATCGCCATCAGCAAACGTGGCGCGTGCAAAAGACAAATTAAACTATGTTAGCACTAAGCTCTTATCAAGCATGAATACACTTATTAGAAGCAAAAAAAATGAACTTGGTGGTAAAGTTAGCCTCTTACAATCCGTAAGTCCTCTTTCAACGCTCGCACGTGGTTACAGCATTACTTTGTCCGACAAAACAGCCATTAATAGCGTGAATAAAGTAAATGTAGGTGATGAGATAAAATCTCGGGTGACTGACGGTGAAATAACCAGTACAGTGACAAACATTCAGCGGCAATAGGTAGCCTTTAGTATTATGCCCGTTCAAGTAAACGCGTTTTCCTTTTCCAGTATTTACCAGCGGGCCTGTGCATTTTGGAGCCTAAAGTCACTGCGGTTCGCTGTACCAAAAATTTTGACACCTTTGTGCGTTTTTGTTCTGTTATTAGTGCCTGACTTCACCTTTGCTTCTATGGTCAATCAACCTGTCTCTGTTTTTTCTACCTACCCAAGCGAGACGTTACTCAGGGCTTGTGGAGCCCAGCGAGCATTAAGCGAAGCTAATGCTTCACAATCCACTAACTTGTGTTTTGAAGATGCTATTTCGCCGGACAGCTTTATTAAACTTCTAAGCGAATCAGGAGAATTCAGTCATTTGTTCCCTTATGGCGAAGGAAACGACTACGAACTATTGATTGCTAACGTTGGCGCAGCGCCTGGCATGCATCGACAGCACGCAAAACAATTTGCAGAATTCACTCTACAATGGCGAGGGATAGAAATTGATTCATCTTCATTTGATGCGAGTGCCGTTGAGAACAAAGATGTGAAAACGGAAACCCCTTTAGCCGAAGAAGAAGCGCAATCGTTGATTGCCCGCTGGATTCAACATGCCAAACATACTGGATTATTTACCAGCCAGTTTTTGTTTGACGCGCTAGAAGCCAGCGACTATAAAGGAGGATTACAGGTACCAAGCGCCATTGGCGACTTCACTAAATTAGATACTCAGTTATACCCAGACCCGTTTAACGGTGCAATTACTCGCTATATACACCCTGAGTTTGAAGATGCGCTCGTTGATGTCACCGTATATCCCTTTTTAGATCAGCTTTCTTTAGATGAAAACGAGCTACTTCCTAAGCAACTAGAAAGTGATCTGCAAAGAGCTAGTGCTACAGCCGATTTACAGCAGTTAACTTTGTCTCAAATCAGTCCAGCCTCACGCTACGAGGTTAACAGCGCATTAAGAGGATGGAGATTGGGGCTGAGCGCGGCATCTGAAACATCACCAACAATTTACGCGACAACCTATGTCTTTAAGCTACAAGATAAAATCGTAAAAGTGTCTACGACTTTTCCTCCTGACTTTTCAGACAATATTGTCAATCAGTTAATCGTGAAGGTTGAAGTGCCGCGAGAATCTGAAATGATGAAAAAGGTTCGTACCTTGCTCTTGGAGAGCCAGCTCTAAGCTTTTCGCACTCCGTTTCGTTTTGTAAACGATAATCTCAGTCTTGGTTTTTTTTCTATGTCACTGCTGAGAATATAGACCGTCTGCTGTTCCTCGGGTTTGTATCTGTCAAACCAGTTATACATTTGATTTTTTTGAAGTATGGGCGAGCTTCTAAATAATTTTTCTACTGACAAAATAACGTCCGATTTCAATTAACTACAGTGCGTTTTCCTTAAGCCTAAGCACATGTAGCAGCAAAAAAGGGGCCAACACTTGCCTGTAAAGTAATGCTTCATTCATAAAGGGGCAAGACGGTATTACTACAAGTGGCGAGCAACGCAAAAACTACGAATAGCGTAAAGTCTACAACTCAATTGTAATTATGAATCAGCGAGAGGGAGAGAGAGTAAAGGCGCTACTTCAACTAAATGAGAAATAGCGCCTTAATTTTTAGAGGTGCTTTTAGAGTTACTTTTTGTCTTTGTAGTAAGACATCATACGGCGGCGCTTACGCTGCTGCGCCAAGGTCAAATTAGCCTTCTTACCTTCAAACGGGTTGTTGCCTTCTCTGAATTCTATCTTGATAGGCGTGCCCATAATTTCTAGTGCTCTTCTGAAATAATTCATTAAGAAACGTTTGTAAGAGCTTGGTAAGTCATCAACCTGATTGCCGTGAATAACAATAACGGGCGGGTTGTAACCACCTGCGTGGGCATATTTCATTTTAACCCGACGGCCGCGAACAAGCGGTGGCTGATGGTCGTCCTGTGCCATTTCCATAATCTGAGTAAGCAACGCAGTGTTAATGCGCTTGGTCGCGCTCATGTAGGCTTCTTGCACTGATTCGAATAGGTTGCCCACACCCGAGCCGTGAAGCGCTGAAATAAAGTGAATACGGGCAAAGTCGACAAAGCCCAAGCGTCGGTCCATTTCACGCTTTATGTCGTCTTTCACGTCGATACTTAGCCCATCCCATTTATTCACAGCAACAACTAGCGAGCGCCCTGAATTCAAAACAAAACCAAGTAAGCTTAAATCTTGATCAGTAATGCCTTCTCTGGCATCGATAACTAATAGCACGACGTTTGCTTCTTCAATTGCTTGAAGGGTTTTTACGATAGAAAACTTCTCTACGGCTTCACTGATCTTTCTGCGCTTTCTTACACCAGCAGTGTCAATAAGAATGTATTCGCGTTCATCCCTTTCCATAGGAATATAGACGCTGTCACGGGTTGTACCCGGCATATCATACACAACAACCCGCTCTTCACCTAAAATGCGGTTTGTTAGTGTAGATTTACCTACATTTGGCTTTCCTACAATAGCTAGCTTAATAGGCAACTCTTGTAGACGCTGACGCTGAGCTTCAGCATCTTCTTCTTCCTCTGGCTCTTCGTCGACGATTTCCATGTCTGGAAAGTCGGCTTCCAGCGGCTTCAGGGCGTCCTGCAGTAATTGGCTAACGCCACGGCCATGAGCCGCTGCAATTTGCTTTATCTCGCCTAAACCTAAAGAATAAAATTCTGCGCTTTCACTATCGCCGTCGATACCGTCCACTTTGTTGGCTACAACAAACACTTTTTTATTTATACGCCTGAGGTGATCGGCAATCCCTTGGTCGGCGGGTAGCATCCCAGCTCTTGCATCAACCAAAAATAAAACCACATCGGCTTCTTCGATCGCCAATAAAGACTGCTGCGCCATTTCGGCATCAATACCTTCTTCATCACCTGTAATACCGCCGGTATCAACAACAATGAACTGGCGCTTTTCAAACTTCGCTTGGCCGTATTTACGGTCGCGAGTTAACCCAGGGTAATCTGCAACAAGTGCATCACGGGTATTAGTGAGGCGATTAAACAAGGTTGATTTGCCAACATTAGGGCGGCCTACCAAAGCAACAACGGGTAACATTTATCAGATCCTAAGGGTCATGAAAGCTAAAAAGCACAAGCCGCATACACATTGTAATCAAGTAACGTTTAGGAAGTCTGTTCTCTAACGATTCAGAATTTGCGATGAGGCTTTAAAGAATGGGCGCATTATACCTTGTTCACTACCTAATACCAATCCGCATAGATAATTGCCCACTCAGCGAGAATTAAAATGTTCGTAATCGCGGCGTGTTACCGCAGGTATTGTGGTTCTACATCAAGGTAAAAATATTCATGCCAAGCTACGAATTGAATAACAAATAAAAAGGGCGTTCTAGGTCACACCTAAAACGCCCTTAAAGGGATGTATTAAATTATGAAGTGCTAGTTTGGCGTGCGTACCGAGACTACTTCGCCATTTCTAGTCACAGCAATAATATTACCGTTAACGTTCAGCGGTGCCGCGAAAATAGCGTCATCTTCGTCATCACCGCCCACATCTAGTCGAGCCACTACCTCACCAGATTCTTGCTCTATCCAATGTAAGAAGCCCCAGTTGTCACCTACTACAATATGCTCGCCCACCGGGGTCGCTGCAGTTAGCGAACGCTGTTTGAGCAGCCCCTGAGACCACAACTCTACGCCATTTCGTCTGTCAAGGGCATAAACATTAGAGTTGTTGTCTACAACAAAAATACTGTTGCCATTGATATTCAGATTGCGGAATGATGCGTATTCACGCTTCCAAATAACGCGACCTGAACGAAGCTCTACAGCAGCCAATGTGCCGTTATAAGAAACGGTGTAAATTATTCCGCCATAAAGTACTGGGGTAGTATCAACATCGACAATACGTTCAAGTTCTGTCGCGCCAGAAGGTGTTCCAATTACCGTTTCCCAAGCGAGAACACCGGTTTCAATAAGGTTTACTTGAATTTTACCGGTCGAGGTACCCACAATAACGCCGCCGTTTGAAGCAATGGGGCCTGAGATACCGCGAAGCGTTAATGGAGGGGTATCGCCCTCGTGTCTCCACATTTGCTCGCCGGTTCGGGTATTAAAGCCAAACAAACTTCCAGCGCCAGTGTTGACCACAAGGATCCCCTCATCAGCAGCTGGGGCTGCAAGAATTTCTCCAGGTACCGTCGCTTCCCACACAAGCTCACCTGTTTCTGCGTCCATTGCCGCTACATAGCCATTTTCAGTACCGATGAATACATGTCTATCTGCAACAGAAATACCGCCAATACGGGCTGTTTCACCACTTTGCCATAGCTTAGTGATTGAACTCATCATGCCTTCAGAACGAAACTGTGCGAAGTCTTTTTCCCACAACACCTTTCCTGTATCAGGCTCCATCGCGACAACAGTGCCATGACGATCAGCAGCAAAAAGCTTGTCATAAGCATATACAGGGCGCAGACGTGAGAAGTAATGGTCTACACCATCACCAATATCACGGTCCCACACTAATTCAGGAGTAAACTTAGCTTCAATCGGCTTTAAACGACGAATTTCCAGTTCTTCTTCATCTGCAAACCAGTCTGAAATCGTAGAGCAGCCAGACATTGTGATAGACACTGCCAGTGCCATACCTATCGTGCGAGCAAATCGACCTTTACGGCCACACGTGTTGTGAAACAAATTGCGTACCTCTTTATTATTTACACCAGCCCAGTGGGCATCGCTTACTGTGCAGCAGAAACCGACAGGTTATCTAACTTCATTTGTAAAAGCGGATTGTTGGCATTTTTTTCTAACGCATTTGAATAAGCTAAACGAGCATCGTCAAACTTGCCTTGTTTTTGATACACATCGCCTTTTAGTTCAGAAACCTCTGCTGTAAATGCGTCGTTAGTAACATTGCTAAGCGTAGACAACGCCGCATCAAGCTGGTTCATTTCAATTTGCACCCGAGACAAACGAAGCGACGCTAGCACCTTCATTTCATCGTTTTCAGCAAAGGTAACAACGCTATTTAGGTGCGAAGCAGCAGCATCTAAATCGCCTGCATCTACCGCTTGCTTAGCCGCAAGAAGGCTGGCAATACTCGCATACCCGCTATCTTTATTTTCTTCGATGAAGGCCTTAACTTTCGCGTCACTTCCTTCGGTGCCAAATGTTTCTACCGCATTTTGATACGCAACCGATGCAGCTTCTTTATTTTCAATTTGCGCTTCAGAATACGCTCTCCAGCCCCATAAGCCGCCTAAACCTAGCGCAGCGCCGACGATAATAGCTGTACCGTGCTCTTTCCAAAAACGCTTAATCGCTTCTACTTGTTGTTCTTCTGTTGCGAACTGTTCCATGATGTCCTCTTTTTATTTTGCGCTCAGCATCTCTGCAACCTTACCAGATAAGGCATCAAAGCTGACCGTAACTTGTTCTTGACCGTCGCGCAGTGGTTTAACACCGACTTCGCGAGACTGCATTTCATCATTACCTAAAAGCAGCGCTAAACGTGCTCCTGTTTTATCTGCACGCTTCAATTGTTTCTTAAAGTTACCGCCGCCACAATGCATCATTACGCGCGTATTAGGAAGGGTATTTCGTAGATGTTCCGCCACTTCAATTGCGTAAGACTGTGCATCGTCACCCATTGCCGTGACATATATGTCAGCGAAGCTCGTATCCTGACCTTCTTCTGTAAGTGTTGTCAACAACAGCACTAAACGCTCAATGCCCATAGCAAAACCAACCGCAGGTGTAGCTTTACCGCCTAACTGCTCAACTAAGCCATCGTAACGACCGCCAGCACATACTGTACCTTGTGCACCTAGGCTATCGGTAACCCATTCAAACACTGTACGGTTGTAGTAATCTAACCCACGTACTAGGCGAGGGTTTATTTCGAACTCGATACCAGCTTGGGTTAAGCGTGCACAGAGCGTATCAAAATGTGCTTTTGATTCTTCATCAAGATGATCGATTAGCGCTGGCGCATCGGCTATAGCTGCTTGCACATCAGGGTTCTTAGAATCGAGTACCCGAAGTGGGTTCGTTTCAAGTCGACGTAACGAATCTTCGTCAAGTTGGTCTGCGCGTTCTTTTAAGAATTCAACCAGCGTATCGCGATAAGCCGCACGCGCTTCGTTTGAACCTAAAGTATTTATTTGTAGCTTTACATGCTGATCGATGCCAAACGCTTTCCAAAAACGTGCGCTAAGAAGAATAACTTCCAAATCGATGTCAGGGCCGTCCATGCCGTAGGTTTCTACACCAAATTGATGGAACTGGCGATAGCGACCTTTTTGTGGACGTTCGTGCCTGAACATGGGCCCCATATACCACAAGCGCTGCTGCTGGTTGTATAATAAACCGTGTTCGTTACCTGCACGTACGCAACTTGCGGTTCCTTCAGGGCGCAGCGTCAAGCTATCGCCATTTCTATCTTCGAAGGTGTACATCTCTTTTTCAACGATATCGGTAACTTCACCGATAGAACGTTTGAATAGGTCAGTGCTTTCAACGATGGGAGTACGTATTTCTTGGTAACCGTAGCTCGCCACCACTTGACGAAGTACAGATTCTACCTTCTGCCATGTACCGGAAATCTCCGGTAGGCAGTCATTCATGCCTCGAATTGCCTGAATAGTTTTAGCCACGTGAAATTCTCATACTGCTAAATAGTGAAAAGCCCCGCATTATAGGGGCTTTGGGAATAAACAACAATGAACAAAAATTCTCTTAGTCTTTTACCGAGACCTGAATTTTGTTTTGCTCACTCATGCGTGATGCCTTGGCGCGAATTTTGGCTTCTAACTTGTCGACCAAATCATCGTTTGGAAGGCGTTCTTTTACGCGCTTTCCGTCTTCGTAAAGACCGCTCATATTGCGCGCGCCAGTAAGGCCCAAATCAGACACTTCGGCCTCGCCAGGACCGTTTACTACACAACCAATGATAGACACGTCCATTGGAGTAAGAATATCTTCTAGCCGTTGCTCTAGTGCGTTTACGGTGCCAATAACATCGAACTCTTGTCTAGAACAGCTCGGGCACGCTATAAAGTTAATACCGCGAGAGCGAATGCGAAGTGACTTCAAAATATCAAAGCCTACTTTTATCTCTTCTACTGGGTCGGCCGCCAGTGAAACACGAAGGGTATCGCCGATGCCTTCGGCTAAAAGCATGCCTAGCCCCACCGCACTCTTAACGGCACCTGCGCGCTGTCCGCCAGCTTCAGTAATACCTAAGTGTAGAGGTTGATCAATTTGTTGCGCCAGCAAGCGATATGCGCCGACGGCAAGAAAAACATCCGATGCTTTAACACTGACTTTGAACTGGTCAAAATTGAGTTTATCTAAAATGTCTACATGGCGCATAGCCGACTCGACAAGGGCTTCTGGCGTGGGTTCACCGTACTTTTCTTGTAAATCTTTTTCTAACGAGCCACCGTTTACACCAATTCGGATAGGGATGTTTTTGTCTTTTGCACAATCAACAACCGAACGCACTCGCTCCATGTTACCGATATTTCCCGGATTGATGCGCAGGCAGTCCACACCGTATTCCGCTACTTTAAGCGCAATGCGATAGTCAAAGTGAATGTCTGCAACGAGTGGCACACTTACCTGTTGCTTAATCTCTTTAAAGGCTTCAGCAGCCTCCATTGTAGGAACTGATACACGAACTATTTCGCCGCCCACAGCAACAATACGGTTTATTTGATCAACAGTCGCAGCAACATCAGTGGTGCGGGTATTTGTCATAGATTGAACAGCGATGGGAGCGCCATCACCTATGGGAACGTTACCTACATTTATGCGCGTAGACTTTCTGCGCTTAATAGGGCTTTCTGCAAACATCTAATTACCTATAAAGGAAGTACAAAGCGAGCTGTTCTGCCATTTTGATATGGAGAAATATCAACAGCGTCGCCGTTAACTGATATGCGCACATTATCCGGTGCGCCGAGCGTAACTTCAACAGGAGGAACGCCCTGAATTTCCATTACACGACCTTTTTGTTTTACCCCGTAAGCAATGGCTTCACCGGTACCATCTTTAATATTAACCCAGCAGTCATCGTCAAAGGTGAAAACCATCGATATTGGCGCCGCGTCAGCTTGAGTGTCTAACGAAGCTTTCGGCTAACAAATCATTATCGCTATCTGACGCATTTACCAGTGCGGTTAGGTTGTTACTGTCATCAACTGCAGTATCAGGAGAAGAAATGGCCCCATCGTCTAGGTCACCGCCTTGGGTAAAACCATTACTCTGGTCACTAACATCGCTATTTTCACCTACTTTGGCAGCGTCATCGGAGCCTGCATCAGAAGCATTATTCGTTTGAAATGAATCCTGCTCTTGCGTTAGTGATGTGTCAGACGCGTCGCCTTGGAAAGAGTTAGCACCGCCTATATCTCCCGTTGCAGCCCCATTTTCTGAAGAAATTGGTGTGTTTGCCGCCTCTCTCTTTACAGCCTCATTTAAAGGCAGTTCAGAAACGGCATCGTCGCTTGGCTGTTGATACCACCACACGACAACCCCCGCGATGATGAGAAGTAAGATTGCATACGTCACCATCATCCAACGGTCATCGTGTGTCTGTTTTGCGACACGTTTAGAGAAACTCTGTAGTTTTTCCGAGGAAGGCACTGATGTTTGATTATGGAAACGTTCAAACGCCTCTATAACCTCATGGGAATTCATTCCCAATTGTTTGGCATAATTCCTGACGTAGCCTTTAGTAAAAGTAACTGAAGAGTTTTCATCAATTACATCACTTTCTAAATCATTGATTTGTTGAGCCTTTAAAAACAATTTATCGGCAATATCTTGCTGAGACAAACCTAGCTTTTCGCGACGTGCTTTAAGCATTGCCCCTGGGCTTGGCGCATTTTCTTGATGTTGCGAAGTTACTTCTTTATTCGCGTTTTCTTCTGACACCATTAAACCTTATTCCTCCTGCATACTTGGTGGTACTAACCAAAGCGTCTGACCAGCAATAATAGCGCCAGTATTCTCTAGGTTATTCCACTTTTGCAGTGTTGCCATTCTTATATTGTGCAATAAAGAAATACGATATAAGTTTTCACCCTCTTTTACTACATGGAATTTATCGTTATTCTCAGATAATTCAGTGTTTTTCTCGTCACCTTCATCTGCTACTGAGGCGACAGGCTTTTGCTTAACGCTTGTCTCCTGAATTGGTTGGTTAATTGCGTCTTCATTAAAAGACGCAGACTCACTCGCTATTTCGCTAGTTTGCTGCGGGGCTTTTTCTTTAGTTGCTTGTTCAACAGTGACCTCTTGTGCCTTTTCTGCATTATTAGAAGCCTTAGAGGTTTTTACGATTTTCTTTTGTAACCGCTCCCGCTGGACTGTATATAGCTTCGTGAGTTCACTTTCAGGAAACAGCGATAACATCATATCGCCATACCCCGCGGCCTTTTCCACATCACCCTTGCCTTTGGCAATCTCGTAAGACAACCACAAAGAATCTGGTGTAACCTTCGCAACCCTTTGGTACTTTTGAAGTGTTGATTCAGCTAGGTCCCACTGTTGTGACACTATATAGAGTTCACTAAGCAAAAATAACGTCTTACCTCGGGCTGGTTGGTGCTGCAAAGCATCTTCAAAGTAACCAATTGCCTCATCGAGCTTCCCTTGGCTTTGAGCACACAAGGCCAAGTTTTCGTAGGTTTGCGCTGCGTTCGCATACAGACGGTTATTAATCGCTTCAAAGAAGTACGCTTTGGCTTTTTCGTAATCGCCATTTTGGCACTTAAATGCCCCATAACTGTTGGCAATATCACCATTGTTGGGAGCTAGGTCAATAGCAGTTTTGTAAAACTCTTCAGCCCTCAGGTTATCACCTACTAGCTGATAGTAATATGCCATAGCGTACTGTACATCTGCGGAGCGAGGGTTAAACTCAAGCGCCTTGTCGAGGTTCTTTTTCGCCTGCGTGTAGTTATTATTTTGTAGGTAGGTAAGACCAAGAGACATACGCGTTTTGGCGGCTTCTTCGTGATCGAAGTTACCACCATACATGCCTGACTGACCGTTGCTAACACAACCAGCAGCGAGTATTACCGCGCTTAATAATCCAACTCTAAGTGAAGTTCGCAATCCTGCAACCATAGTCTTACCCTATTATCTTAATGATTATTGGGCCATTTTTACTGAAATTGCTTCACCCTTCACCTGTTTTTTTAACAATCTTTTCGTTCTGTCTACTACATCGCCCACTAATTGACCACATGCCGCGTCAATATCATCGCCACGAGTTTTACGCACAACTGTCGTAAACCCATATTCCATAAGCACTTTTGAGAATCTATCAATGCGCGAATTGCTAGAACATGTGTATGGCGAACCCGGGTATGGATTAAAAGGTATTAAATTTATTTTACTAGGGGTGTCTTTCAATACCTTAGCCAGCTGATGCGCTTGTTCTGTGCTGTCATTAATGTTTGAAAGCATAACGTATTCTACCGTCACGCGACCTTGGTTAGCTTTAGACTTAGCCAGATAACGACGTACGCCTGCCAAGAAGGCTTCTATATTGTATTTTTTATTAACCGGTACAATTTCATTACGCAGTTCGTCGGTGGGCGCATGTAGTGAAATAGCAAGTGCCACGTCAATCTGATCGCCTAGCATATCAAGTGCAGGTACAACGCCAGATGTACTTAGCGTAACGCGGCGCTTAGATAAACCAAAGCCAAAGTCGTCTAGCATGATATCCATGGCCGGCACTACGTTTTTGAGATTCAGAAGCGGCTCACCCATACCCATCATTACTACATTGGTAATTGGGCGTTTGCTTGAATCTTTTGATAGACCAAGGAAAGTAGCTACACGCCATACCTGACCAATAATTTCGCTCACGCTCAGGTTACGGTTGAAACCCTGTTGCGCCGTTGAACAGAAGGTACACTCTAGGGCACAACCTACTTGTGAAGATACGCATAAAGTCGCACGATCAGTTTCAGGGATCCAAACTGACTCAACTTCCTGACCGCCTTCAAGGGTAAGTGCAAACTTAATAGTGCCGTCGCTCGCTTCTTGAAAGTAAGCAATTTCAGGCGCTTTAATCTCACAATTTTCAATCAGCATCGCGCGAAGGTTTTTGTTGAGGTTACTCATTTCCTCGAAATCGCTAACACCGTGCTGGTAAATCCATTTCATTACCTGGTCGGCACGAAATGGCTTCTCGCCCATTTCTTTAAAGAAATTGCGCAAGCCTTCGCGATTTAAGTTTAATAAGTTAGTTTTTGCCATGAATAAGATGACCCTTTTACCTTCGAGGGGTGCCCCTCTGACTGCTGAATATGGTGTATAAACCAGCGATTCGGTTATGCCTTAAGCGACATTTAAGAAAAACAAATACGCTGATTAAAATTTGCGCGGATTTTACCACAGATGAGATTTGAGAAAAAGCCGATTTAACGCAGAGAAACGTTAAGTTTGGCGATGCGCGAGAAGCGTGGTTTACCTCGCCTAAATGAGCGCTGAGCAAAGCAGCATAAAGCGTGTATCTATCTTCTGAGAATCTGAGCGCGCTTTAGGCAATGCGCGAGAAGCGTGGTTTAGCTCGCCTAAATGAGCGCCGAGCAAAGCAGTATAAAGCGTGCATCTTTCTTCTGAGTGACTGAGCGCGCTTTAGGCAATGCGCGAGAAGCGTGGTTTAGCTTGCCTAAATGAGCGCCGAGCAAAGCAGCATAAAGCGTGTATCTATCTTCTGAGAATCTGAGCGCGCTTTAGGCAATGCGCGAGAAGCGTGGTTTAGCTTGCCTAAATGAGCGCCGAGCAAAGCAGCATAAAGCGTGCTCAGGCGCTCAGAAACAAAAAACGGGGCTTATAGCCCCGTTTATCTACATACGTAATCTTAGCGAGTACGTGGGCAGATTTCTTCTTCAGAGAAGAAGTAAGCAATTTCACGTGCTGCTGACTCAGGTGCGTCAGAACCGTGAACTGCGTTTTCGTCGATTGACGCAGCGTAGTCTGAACGAAGTGTACCTGCAGCTGCGTCAGCTGGGTTAGTTGCGCCCATGATTTCACGGTTAGCTAGAACTGCATTTTCGCCTTCTAGTACTTGAACCATAACTGGACCAGACGTCATGAAGTCTACAAGTGCGCCGAAGAAAGGACGCTCTTTGTGTTCTGCATAGAAGCCTTCTGCTTGCTCTTTGCTCATGTGGATCATCTTAGACGCCACGATGCGAAGACCTGCAGATTCGAAACGGTTGTAAATTGCACCGATTACGTTTTTAGCTACCGCATCAGGCTTGATAATCGAAAAAGTACGCTCAAGAGCCATGTTCTCTCTCCAAACAAATAGTGTATGTATCTTTAAATTTTGGCCGCGAATTATAGGCAATTAATAACGGCTTGACCAGCGCCTTTTTAAATTCGGCGTAACGTATTGTTTTTACTTGCAATGTAGCGTCAGATTAACCCGCTAGCTGTGACAATATGATGACAGAGTATACATTATTTTGTGAAGGCAGATATTTTAAAGCAATAATATCTGCACTTACTGTGGCTGCTATCGGTGATGAACGTTAAGTGAGATGACTAACCCATCGATAAAGTACTAGGTTTTAGACGTTAGCTTTTGCAAGCTCTTGAATTTTACCCACTATAGCCCGTAAACCGTTACCTCGGGTTGGGGTAATATGACGCTCAAGATCTAGCGCTTCAAAGTAACCGTCGATATCAAACGCTAAAATTTCCTTAGGCGTTTTGTCATTATAAGCGGCAAGAACTAACGCAAGAAGGCCTTGAACGATAACTGCATCGCTGTCGACATCAAAGTTGACTTTGTTACCGTCGTAAGACTCAACCAGCCACACGCTGCTCTGACACCCTTTGACCAAACGCTCGGGAGTTTTAGCATCTTCAGGCAAGCCCGGAATAGATTTCCCTAAATCAATGATGTACTGATAACGCTGTTCCCAATCGTCGAAGAACGCTAAATCATCAATAATTTCGTCACTGCTAGGTAGTTGCATTGCTATTTCCGTAATTGTGTAAAAATAATTATAGGTAGGCGGCTCATCTACCGCTTAAAAGAACAAACCCGCTTCAAGCTGTGCTTCTTCACTCATCATGTCTCGTGACCAAGCTGGGTCGAAAACCAACTCAACGTTCACGTTTTTAACATGAGGAACCATAGCCACACGATATTCCACATCACCTACTAAAACTGGCCCCATACCACAGCCCGGTGCTGTAAGCGTCATATCGATATTTACAGCTCTAGATGCTTGGTCAATATCCACCCTATAGATAAGGCCGAGCGATACTAGGTTGATGGGGATTTCTGGGTCATAGATAGTTTCTAAAGCATCCCACACTTGCTGCTCACTAATGTTGCCATCTTCTGGCGCGTCAAAGCTTAGCATCATGGCTTTACGGCCAATAGCACCAGCATCTGTACCATCAATTCGATACATATTACCACGCCAAGTCACGGTGTAGTTACCACCTAGCTCTTGCGTGATATTAACAAACTCACCTTCGGGTATAACGGTGGGATTGCCTGCAGGAACCAAACGCGCCTTACATTCGCGCTCGGTGGTCACCATTTTTTGCTTCATATACGACTTTGTACTCTTGGTAATACTCGTTGTGGGCTATGAACGCAGGCTTTAGCCCACGTTGAAGCTCTCGCCACACCCACATTCATCAACCACGTTAGGGTTGTTGTACTTGATGACGCCATTCACACCTTCAGTCACGTAATCGATTTCTGTATTACGCAAAAGGTCTGTTGCATCGGCTGCGACAGCCACATTTACAATAGGAGAAATCTCTACAATTTCATCCCCTGATTGTGCGCCATCAGCGAAATCAAGCACGTAAGCATAACCGGTGCAGCCGCTTACTTTTGTTGATAAACGAATTAACTGACCAGGCTTGTCTTTAAGCTTACTTTCGAAATGCTTAACGGCACTGTCAGTTAGCGTAATGAGCTTTGTACTAGGTACGAAAGTTTCAACACTCATAATGCCTCCTTAGGCCAACATCATTTTTGCTTTCTTAAGCGCAGCGAACAAGCTGTCTACTTCTTCAAGCGTATTATAAATTGAGAACGACGCACGGGCAGTACCCGGAATACCAAAGCGTTTCATTAGCGGTTGTGCACAGTTATCACCGGTACGAATTGCCACGCCTTGTCTATCCAGAATGAAGCCTACGTCCGCAGGGTGAGCGCCATCAAGTAGGAAGCTCAGCACCCCTACTTTATTAGGAGCAGTACCAATGATACGCATGCCGTCAAGCGCTTCGGCTTGCTCGGTAGCGTAAGCAAGTAGCTTCTGCTCATGCGCGTGCAGCGCATTAATATCAAGGGCGCTAAACCAATCTACTGCGGCGCCCATACCTATCGCACCTGCAATGTTTGGCGTGCCTGCTTCTAAGCGGTTTGGTAATGCACCCCATGTGGCTTCATGGTAAGTCACATCTTTGATCATCTCGCCGCCTACCTGCCATACTGGCCAGGTTTCAAGCACTTCTTTTTTGCCCCACAGACACCCAATGCCAGTTGGGCCGAATAGCTTGTGGCCTGAAAATGCGTAAAAATCACAGCCAATGTCTTGTACATCAACACCGCCGTGAGCAATGCCTTGTGCGCCATCAACCAGCACCCATGCGCCAACTGCTTTCGCTTTTTGGGTAAGTGTCTTAATTGGGTTAACCGTGCCTAACGCATTCGATACATGGGGAAAAGCCACCAGCTTAGTGTTTTCAGACAGCAATCTGTCGAACGCTTCAACATCAAGCTCACCATTATCGAAAATAGGCACAACGTTTAACGTTGCCCCCGAGCGGCGGCAAGCTTGCTGCCAAGTCACTAAGTTAGCGTGGTGCTCCAGCTCGGTCACCATCACTTCATCGCCTTCAGTAAGTAGCTGACTTAAACCATTAGCGACAATATTAATAGCTTCGGTGGTACCGGCAGTCCAAATGACTTCTTCGCGAACGTTAGCGTTAATAAACGTAGCAACGCTGGTACGTGCATTTTCGTAGCGGCGCGTGGCTTCATCCGATAAATGATGCGCTCCGCGGTGCACGTTTGCGTTCGTACCCGTGTAAAAATCTACCAAGGCGTCAATCACCGCCTGTGGTTTTTGCGTTGTTGCCGCGTTATCGAGGTATACCAGCGGTTTGCCGTCTACCGTTTTCGATAAAATAGGAAACTGGGCACGAAGTGCTGCAACGTCTAAACTCATTTCACCTCCATCTGGGCGAAACGCTCGCTCAAGATAGGCGCAAGCCACTCACGTACTGCTACGTTTGGCACATCGTTGATAAGCTCTTGGATAAAACCGAAGTTCAGCATAACTAGTGCTTTACTACGCGAAATACCACGAGTAAGCATGTAATACAGCGCTTCTTCTTCAATCTCTGCCACAGTCGCACCATGGGCACATTTCACGTCGTCAGCATAAATCTCTAGTTCAGGCTTGGTATTAATGACGCCTCGGCGAGATAGCAATAGATTGCGGTTATTAAGCTCAGCAAGTGTTTTTTGCGCGTCACGATGAATATGAATGCGACCGTTAAATACCGCACGGGCCTTGTCACCAACTATACCGCGCGCGTTTTCTTCTGTTGTACCATTAGGCATCGCGTGCTCAATGGTAGAGTGAAGGTCGAATAGCTCGCCTTCTGCTAGAAGATAAATAGCGTTCATTTTCGCGTCAGCGAATTCACCAGCATGGTGAATATCTACGTCTAAACGAGATAGCTCACTGCCATAGCCCACCATAGTGCTGTTAAGCGTAGTGCGGTTATGAAGCTTAAAGTGGCTGCCGCCTAATTGCTTAGCTTTGCCAGTAAACATAGCAAAACGATAGTGCTCTAGGTGAGCATCATCCGCCAAATCATATTCAGCAAACGCTGTGGTTAAACTTTCCGTATCGCCAAAACCTTGCTCGATAACAGTAGCACTTGCGCCTTCTGCTACTTTCACTACCACGCGCGTATGAGCGTCTACATTTTGTGAAGCCATGTTCACGATGCGTACCGGCGTGTCGATTTTTACGCCTGCTTCAACATTGATAAATATACCGTGTTGGCAAAGCGCGTCGTTAACCAAACCAAACATATGACGGGTTGGCTTAACTTGACCGTAAACACTGCTGATCGCTTGCTGCGTAGCCGAATCATCGGTATTGAGCGACGTAATTGTCATGCCAGCAGGCACGTTCAAGGTGTTTACTTGCGTTACCAATACACCATCAACGAAAATTAAGTCGATAGCATTCAGGTTTTCTATTGCTGGAACTGGCAGGCTGTCTGCTTGAACAGCTTGTTTCGCTTCACGCTTTTCTACAGGCGTGAGCGGCGTAAAACGCCAGCTTTCGTTTCTACGGGCTGGCCAACCATCAGCTTTTAACTTTTCTAAGGCCTGCTGACGCACGGGCGCTAAGTAATCGGAGATTTGCGCCGCATCAATGACCTGTTCTAGCCATTGACTCATGCTTCAGCCTCCTCGTACGCTTTACCTAGGAATGCATATCCGCTCTTCTCGACTTCTAGCGCTAGTGACGCGTCACCGCTTTTCACAATTTTGCCGTCGGCAAGAATGTGTACAAAGTCAGGCTTGATATAGTCTAGAAGACGCTGATAGTGGGTAACAACGATGAAGCTTCGCTCGCCATCGCGCTGGCTGTTAACGCCATCGGCAACAACCTGAAGTGCGTCAACGTCAAGGCCAGAGTCAGACTCATCAAGAATACAAAGCGTTGGCTCAAGCAAAATCATTTGCATGATTTCGTTACGCTTCTTCTCACCGCCAGAGAAACCTTCGTTTACACCGCGCTTCAAGAAATCCAATGGAAGCTGTACTTGCTTACACGCTTCTTTTGCTTTCTTCAAAAACTCAGCAGCAGTTAATGGCGCTTCGCCGCGCTGTTCGCGCATAGCGTTAACCGACTCTTTCATGAATTCCATATTGCTTACGCCAGGAATTTCAACTGGGTATTGGAACGCAAGGAAAAGGCCTTCACGGGCACGCTCTTCTACTTCAAGCTCTAATAGGTCTTTACCGTTAAGCGTGGCTTCGCCTTCGCTTACTTCGTAGCCGTCACGACCAGATAGGACGTAGCCTAGTGTACTTTTACCGGCACCGTTGGGGCCCATGATAGCGTGTACTTCACCAGGTTTAACTTCAAGGTTAAGACCTTTAATGATGTTTTTCTCTTCCACGCTGGCATGTAAATTCTTGATACTAAGCATTGATTACCCCACTGAACCTTCAAGACTAATTTCGAGCAGCTTGCCGGCTTCTACGGCAAATTCCATTGGCAGCTCTTTGAATACTTCTTTACAGAAACCGTTAACAATCATAGAAACGGCCTTTTCTGTGTCTAAGCCACGTTGCTGACACAGGAATAATTGTTCGTCGCTCACCTTCGATGTTGTTGCTTCGTGCTCAACAATGGCTGAAGGGTTGCGGCTTTCGATATACGGGAATGTGTGCGCGCCACATTTGTCACCGATAAGTAGCGAGTCACACTCGGTGAAGTTACGTGCGCCGTCTGCGCGAGGGCCCATTTGAACCAGCCCGCGATAGGCGTTGTTACTGTTACCCGCTGAGATACCTTTAGAGATAATGGTCGACTTGGTATTTTTACCCACGTGGATCATCTTAGTTCCGGTATCAGCCTGCTGGCGACCGCGCGTTAGCGCTACTGAGTAGAATTCACCTACACTGTTGTCGCCTTTAAGTACACAGCTTGGGTACTTCCACGTAACCGCAGAGCCGGTTTCAACCTGTGTCCACGAGATTTTGGCATTAGTATGCGCTACACCACGTTTTGTCACGAAGTTGTAGATACCGCCTTTACCGTTCTCGTCACCTGGGTACCAGTTCTGTACCGTTGAGTATTTAATTTGCGCATCGTCCATTGCCACTAGCTCAACCACTGCCGCATGCAGCTGGTTTTCATCTCGCTGTGGTGCAGTACAACCTTCAAGGTAGCTTACGTAGCTGCCTTCATCAGCAACAATCAAGGTACGCTCGAACTGACCGGTGTTCATTTCGTTAATACGGAAATAAGTAGAAAGCTCCATTGGGCAACGTGTGCCTTTTGGAATATAAACAAATGAACCGTCAGTAAATACAGCGCTATTAAGCGCAGCAAAATAGTTATCTGTGCGCGGCACTACCGAGCCGATGTATTTCTTTACAAGGTCTGGGTACTTCTGTACTGCCTCAGAAATTGGGCAAAAGATCACGCCCGCTTCTTCAAGCTTATCGCGGAACGTAGTTACAACCGATACCGAGTCGAATACCGCATCTACTGCTACGCCTGCCAGCATTTCCTGCTCGTGCAGTGGAATACCCAGCTTTTCGTAGGTGCGAAGTAGTTCAGGGTCAACTTCATCTAGCGACTTAGGCTTATCTTTCATACTCTTTGGTGCCGAGTAATAAGAAATGGCCTGATAATCGATTTTCGGATAGTCGACATGCGCCCAATCAGGCTCTTCCATTTCTAGCCATGCATGATAAGACTTCAAACGCCATTCAAGCATCCATTCAGGCTCGTTTTTCATTGCTGATATGCGGCGGATAACCGACTCGTCCAGGCCGCTTTCAAACGTTTCCGATTCGATCTCTGAATAGAAACCCGCATCGTACTTTCTTTCTAACGCCTGTTCGATCTGTTCACTCATGTTGGGATCTCACTTGTTTGCCTGCATTTGCTGCCACTAACCTTTCTACTTAACTGGCAAATAAATCACCCCACGGTCTTGGTAATTTATATAGACTTTCAACTTCAACAACTTAATTTATTTGGGTAATTCCCCAACAGCATTGTCGAAACTGCCAGTTATATTGCGGACAGCCTAAAATTTTGGTGCCGTAGTATATAATACCCGACTATTTCACTCAAATATTCAGCCATTAATTTATGGCCACTTACGCGTTTTAAACGCTGCTTAAAGGTCAATTTCCTTCAAACGCGCATTAATTTTCTTCCACATTCACGAAAATAAACGAGAATGCGCTAACACTAACTACGCTTTGCCTACTACAAAAACGGGTGCTCAACGACGGTATAGGCGTTTATGCTGAAACCGCTTTTCGTAGTCGTGTGGTTACATCAACCACTTTGTTTACTACGTAATCAATGTCTTCTTGGGTCGTAAAACGCCCCACGCTGAATCTAATTCCTGCATGCGCCAATTCGTTGCTGCGGCCAATCGCCTTTAACACATACGAAGGCTCTAAACTCGCTGACGTACATGCCGACCCTGAAGATACGGCAATATCATTTAAGCCCATCATTAAGCTTTCGCCGTCTACACCCGCAAAGCTCACATTCAAAATACCCGGGATACGCTGCGTAGCGTGGCCGTTTAAATAGACATCGTCGAGCTGCTGAAGGCCCTGCCACAGTGATTCACGCAGCGCTAATATGCGCGCGCTGTCCTCTTCCATTTTTGAGGAGGCTAGCGCGATGGCTTCACCCATCCCAACAATTTGGTGAGTGGCTAGTGTACCCGACCGCATACCGCGCTCGTGACCACCGCCATGAATTTGTGCCACCAGATTGATTTTCGGACGGCGACGCACATATAACGCCCCCATACCTTTCGGGCCATATGCCTTGTGCGCTGATATAGACAGCAAATCAACCGGAAGCTCAGCTAAATCTATGGCAATTTTGCCAACACTTTGCGCACCATCAACATGTAAAAGAACGCCTTTGTCACGACAAAGCTGGCCAACAGCTTGAATATCTTGGATAACGCCAAGTTCATTGTTTACATGCATCACTGACACCAAAATAGTGTCGTCGCGCAACGCGTTTTCGAGATCATTTAAATCAATTAAACCGTTTGGCAATACTTCAAGATAGGTAACCTCAAAGCCTTGGCTTTGTAAGTACTCACAGGTATCTAACACCGCTTTATGTTCGGTGTTAACGGTAATGATATGTTTACCTTTATTGGCATAACCTTGGGCGACGCCTTTTATAGCAAGATTGTTCGATTCAGTGGCCCCCGAAGTAAAAACAATTTCTCTAGGGTCGCAATTAAGCGCGTCGCTGATTTGATTTCTAGCAACATCAACCGCTTCTTCTGCCATCCAGCCAAAGCGATAGCTACGAGACGCTGGATTACCAAAGTTGCCTTCCAGCGTTAGGCATTTCGCCATTGCCTCGGCCACACTTGGGTCTACCGGTGTTGTTGCTGCGTAATCTAAATAAATGGGTGTTGATAAAGCCATTCGTTACTCAATACCAATTTAAAGTTGAATACTAACTTCGATATCTTTGGTGATATTACGAAGTGATGCGTTTCCGTCTTGACGGTCGGCTACTTCTTGAACATCACGCTTTGCCATTAACTCGCCCAGCGTTATTGAATTTAGAAACGCCGCAATGCGATCACTTAGGTCTTGCCACAAGCTATGCGTGAGACAGCGATCGCCGCCTTGGCAGTCTGCTTGTCCTTGGCAGCGTGTCGCATCAATAGACTCGTCGACGGCGCGAATGACTTCGCCTATGGCGATTTTGCTAGCTTCACGGCCTAATAAGTAGCCGCCGCCAGGCCCACGAACACTGTCTACTAATTGCTCTTTACGCAGTCGAGAAAAAAGCTGTTCTAGATAAGATAAAGAAATTTCTTGTCGTTCTGAAATGTCGGCAAGAGGCACTGGACCACGCTTTGAATGCAAAGCGACGTCAAGCATTGCGGTAACCGCATAGCGCCCTTTAGAAGTGAGTTTCATTGGATTCTCCCGCCGTTTTGTAGTGCGGGAATTTTCACATACCCGACTAAAATGGTCAAGTATAAGACCCAGTAAACTAGTCAGGTATTATTGATGCGGGTAATCGCTTTTGTACATCAAGGCTTTCGTTTCATTTTGGCCCCAACCACATAAGCGCTATTTGTTTGCATTCAAGTGAATATGAGCAAGAATACTGTCTGCTATCCAATGTTATTGCACGGTATCTATTTGATGGAGTAACCCGCGCAGAACCTGATGTTTTACTCTTGGAACTGCTTTGGCTGTCGCAGCACTACTATTTGAATGAACCATGCGCTGCACATCACCGTGTATCCCTAACGCAGGGGCATTGATCTTTCGTTGCTCTATGTTGCCGTTGCTCTGCCGTCAATGCTCGCTTTCTTAAAGGTAATACCAAGTTTATTTACCCTTGCTCTTTGATAGGTTGCATAGAAACATAAGTTGACGTCGACTCTATGAACGGAAGAACAGAAACAGTTTCCGCTAATATTTTACGGTATTGATTCATGTTTCTAGTTCGTATTTTAAGGAGGTAATCGAATGTTCCCGCTATTAAATGACACTGCTCTATCTCAGGTATTTTGCTGACTGCTGTATTGAAAGCTGCAAGCGCTGACTCTTTTGTATCTGACATAGTGACTTCTGTGAACGCTACCATTTCCATATCCAGCTTTGCATGATTAACAATCGCTTTAAAACCTAATATGTATTCGTTTTCTATAAGTCGCTTTAGTCGATTCTGACACGGTGTTTTTGAAAGCCCTATCCGATCCGCTAATTCACTTACGGACATTCGGCCATCGGAGGATAACTCCTTGATGATCTTTTTATCATAAGCATCCAAATTCACTAAAAAACCCCTTTTTAAAGCCAAAACAACCTAAAAATAGCAATAAAAAAGCCGCATAACCATACTTAATCGATTAATTTAAGGAAATAAAACCACACCTCAGAGCGTAGAATCATGCTCAGACTTTAATCACTTTAACGAGACCTAACTGTATGCTTGACGTATGCAAACTACATTCGAGAACTGACATCAGCAACGCAATCAGAGAAGACGAATCCGTTGTGATAAAGAAGCTTGTTGACCAGCTATCTTTGCCTTTAGCCCATGAAGAGCTGACAAAAGAGTATGCACAAAAGCTTGTTCATCACCTTCGCAATGATGTTAAGCCGAGCTTAATGGAGACCTTCTTAGCAAAGTATGGTCTTTCAACGGATGAAGGTATCGCTCTGATGTGTTTGGCTGAAGCATTACTGCGGGTGCCAGATGGTTTTACTGCCGAGGAATTAATCGAAGATAAAATAGCCTCTTCCGAATGGGATAAGCATCTAGGCCAGTCTAGTTCGTCTTTAGTTAATGCGGCAACCTGGGGGTTAATGCTAACTGGGAAAGTACTCAGCAACAACGAGCAGAAACGCATTACCAAAAAAGTTAAGCCACTTGTTAAGCGCCTTGGTGCGCCTACTATTCGTGTTGCCGTAAAAATGGCAATGAAAGAGCTTGGGCATCAGTTTGTATTAGGCGAATCTATTTCATCAGCAGTGAAGCGCGGGCAAGCGAATGTTAAAGCTGGCTTTGGTTATTCTTATGATATGTTGGGTGAAGCGGCGTTGACACAACACGACGCTGAGCGCTATTTTGCTGAATACAAAAATGCGATTGAACACCTGCTCAAGCAGCCTAAAAATTGCGACATACATCAAAACGCGGGCATATCAATAAAACTTTCGGCTCTTCATCCCCGTTATGAATCTATAAACAAAGATCGCGTTCTAGAAGAACTTACACCAAAGGTGCTGGAGCTCGCTCAACTTGCCAAGTCTGGCAATTTAGGGCTAAACATAGACGCTGAAGAATCTGATCGACTTGATCTGTCGCTTGAGGTTATTCAAGACGTATTAAGTGATGTTAGCTTAGAAGGGTGGGACGGCTTCGGTGTTGTGGTTCAAGCCTATAATAAAGCAGCTCCACACGTTTTAGATTGGCTATTTGAACTTTCAACGCGACTATCTCGCAAAATAACAGTAAGACTTGTTAAGGGTGCTTATTGGGATGCGGAGATTAAGAAAGCGCAAGTAAATGGCGTTAAAAACTTCCCGGTTTACACCTCTAAAGCGGCAACCGACACGTCATATTTATGCTGTGCTAAAAAACTTTTAGATATGCGACAGGTAATTTACCCTCAGTTTGCAACACATAATGCATGTACTGTCGCCGCCATTTTACAAATGACAGATGATACAAAGGGTTTTGAGTTTCAACGTCTTCACGGTATGGGCGAAAGTCTCTACCGCCACCTTTTATCAAAAGAGCAACTAAAATGCCGAATCTATGCACCAGTAGGTAAACACAGAGATCTGCTTGCATACCTAGTGCGTCGACTACTGGAAAATGGCGCAAATTCATCTTTCGTCAATCAGATTGTCGATAAATCGGTACCCGTAACACAAGTCACCCAGTACCCACTCACTCAAGTTCAGAGCCCTAAGCCATCGGTTATTGCTATGCCTGAGGCCATTTTTGGTGGACATCGCAAAAACTCTAAAGGATTCGATCTCTTTCAGCCCATAGACCAAGATGCATTCAATGAATTGCGATACCAATTTTCGAATACGCAATGGCAGGCTACCCCACTGGTAAACCATGACGTTTCTCACAAGACATCATTTGAAGTTGTAAACCCTGCTAATCATAATGACGCGATTGGTTCAGTTGTCTTTGCAGATGAGTCTGATGTGCTCAGAGCCATTGATAGTGCCCGCATTTGGAGAGAACAAGGCGTACGCTCCAGGGGTGCAATTCTTAATCGGGCCGCGGACTTACTCGAACAAAACAGCGGAGAAATTTTTGCCATACTCTGTCGCGAGGCGGGAAAAAATGCGTTTGATGCGGTCGCTGAAATTCGCGAAGCAGTAGACTTCTTACGCTACTATGCGGCGGAAGCGATAAACCAAAAAACATCGAAACCATGTGGTATTTTTGCTTGTGTTTCTCCTTGGAACTTTCCGCTCGCTATCTTTATCGGCCAAGTTGCCGCCGCTCTGGCGAGTGGAAATGGTGTTGTAGCAAAACCTGCCGAAACGACAACGATTTCCGCTTGGTTTGCCACAAAGTTACTCTATCAAGCGGGTGTACCACGTGACGTATTTCAACTGGTTCCAGGAGAAGGAGCTACGGTCGGAAATACGTTAACAGCTTCTCCGAAAATCGACGGTGTATGTTTCACAGGCTCAACGCTCACCGCGCAACGCATCAACCGCAACATGGCTGAGCATTGCGCCCCTGACGCGCCGTTAATTGCCGAGACGGGCGGTCTTAATTGCATGATCGTAGACTCTACCGCGCTTTTAGAGCAAGCAGTAAAAGACGTGGTGCGCTCTGCGTTTCAATCTGCTGGCCAACGCTGCTCAGCGTTACGCATGCTCTATATTCAGGAAGATATTTACCTAAGCTTTTTATCAATGCTACGCGGTGCAATTAATGAATTAAAAGTTGCTGACCCGTGGCATTTAGACACGGATATTGGACCTGTAATTAGCGAACAAGCGCTGAACACCATAAGTACTTATATAAACGAAAACGCAGACAACATTGCTGTGTCATTTGAAGGTAAAGTGCCAAATGATGGTTACTTTATACCACCTACTGTTATAGAAACATCAGGAATTGATGCACTTGAGACTGAGATTTTTGGTCCTGTCTTACATGTTGCAAAGTTTAAAGCAAAGCACATTGGCCAAATAGTAGAGCGCGTAAACGCAAGTGGTTACGGCTTAACGTTTGGCATTCACAGCAGAATCGATTCTCGCGTAGAAAAACTCGTATCAAGCCTAAACGTTGGCAATATCTACGTGAACCGCGATCAGGTTGGTGCCATCGTTGGCTCACAACCTTTCGGCGGAGAGAACCTCTCCGGTACAGGACCAAAAGCAGGTGGACCACATTACCTAAGTAAATTCATTAAGTCTGAATCTACCATGCTGAATTTGGCGTCTCACGACATTGATAAAGAAACACTCGCCTTTGACGTCGTCCAAAACAAGATTAACAGCCTCGGCCAAACTCACAATCGTCACATACTTAACGAAACCACTATGCCAGGACCTACAGGCGAATTGAATGTACTTAGAGAATTCGGCAAGGGCGTTATTTTGTGTCTTGGAGAACATTTCGATGAAGCGGTTCGTCAGTCTCAAGCGGTTAAACAAGCTGGGGCGATACCTCTTATTATCTGTAAAGGCGCAAAAGGTGCCAACGCTATTGATGGCACTCTTTCAGCAAACGATTTAACTAAATTGAGTGGCTTTTACGGGGTAGTTACTCACAGCGAAAAAAATCGATTAAGAGAAATAAGAAAAGCATTATCACTACGAGAAGGAGCAATACTATCACTCACAACTTCGCCAGAAGACGTTCAAAAATGCTGTACTTTTGAGCGACACGTCTGTATTAACACAACTGCAGCAGGAGGGAACGCATCGCTACTAGCGATTGCCTGCTAATCTAAAACTAAAACAATTAAGAAAACAACAAACAACAAACAACAAACAACAAACAACAAGTAGAGGAAATAAAATGAACTATAACTTCAACAAAAGAAAGTTCTTACCGCTGTCGATAGCTATAGCGTTATCTTCGACAGCTTACCTTTCTGCAAAGGCATACGCGCAAACCGAAGAGGCAGCAGATGACGCAGCTGACTATGAACAAATAGCCGTATTGGGTTCAAGGAGAGCGCAAGCACGCTCGGCGATGGAAACGCCAAGTCCAATAGACATTGTGGATTCTCAAGAATTAATGCGTCAGGGCAGTACTAATGCTATTGACGCACTAACAGCTGTTGTCCCCTCCTTAAACGCAAGCAGAGAACCTATATCTGACGCAGCAAGTATGGTGCGCCCTGTAAACCTTCGCTCACTTGCAGCAGACCAAACGCTTGTATTAGTGAATGGTAAGCGTCGTCATCGCGGTGCGGTAGTAGGCGAACTTGTTTCTGGTGTTAACCGTGGAGCGCAAGGTGTAGACGTAACGCCATTGTTTGGTGCGGCACTAAAACGCGTAGAAATCTTAAGAGATGGTGCGGCTGCGCAATATGGTTCTGATGCAATCGCGGGCGTAATCAACTATGCACTTGAAGATGATCCTGAAACAAGAATGATTACTGCTCAGTATGGTAAGTCATACTACAACGATGGCGAAACGTTTGAGGTTTCAGGTGCCTATGGATTCCATTTGGGTGACGATGGCTTCTTGGTCGCTTCATTTCAAGCAAAAGATTCAGGCCCAACTAGCCGAGGTATTCAGGATGGCGAAGGGACCAATAGCGGCGCAACTGCGTTAGATGCTGCAGGTTTTCCTATTCAAAACCCGGTGGTTGTATGGGGTGCCCCCGAAGTCTCTGACGATTACAAATTTTTTGTAAATAGCGGCTATGATATCAATGAATACGTGCAAGCTTATGGCTTTGCAAACTACGCGACTCGTGACGTCGATGGTAGCTTTTACTACCGTAATCCAACTAACAGACAAGGCGTTTTCGCTAGCGGTTCAGACGCACTTTTTGCCGACTCTACCGGTGAAGGCTGTCCTACAGGACCTCTTCCAACGACCAGCTTTGACGATGCACAGAACTTTGTAAATGGTGCTGGCGATAACTGCTTTTCATTCTTTTCATGGTTCCCGGGTGGATTTACGCCTCGTTTTGGGGGAAGTGTAGAGGACTACAGTATAGCGCTTGGGTTTAAAGGTGAATTCGATAGCGGTTTAACTTACGACGTAAGTGTGGTTAACGGCGAAAATAATTTGTCTTATGAAATTTACAATACCGTTAACGCATCGTTAGGTTCTGCTTCTCCTACTGAATTTTACTTAGGCGCGCAAATTGAGAATGAAACCGTTTTCAACGCAGACTTCTCAAAGGTTGTTGAAGTTGCTGCATTCGCATCAGATTTAA
This sequence comes from Alteromonas sp. ABV4_150, assembly GCF_056311745.1. Classification (NCBI taxonomy): domain Bacteria; kingdom Pseudomonadati; phylum Pseudomonadota; class Gammaproteobacteria; order Alteromonadales; family Alteromonadaceae; genus Alteromonas; species Alteromonas sp. ABV4_150. Next base: position 151,014 of record NZ_CM149971.1, read on the forward strand.
ACGTCGCTTTCGGCCTTCAGTATCATGATGAATCGTTTGAAATAACTCCCGGAGACGAGGCTTCTTATACGGCCGGTGAATTTGTTTCACAAGGCTTTTCAGTAGGCTCTAACGGATTCCAAGGCTTCAATCCAAGCATCTCTGGAGATTTCTCTAGAAATAGTTCAAGTGCATACGTAGATTTTGAAGCGGATGTTACCGATGACTTGCTACTTGGCCTTGCAATTAGATACGAAGACTACAGTGATTTTGGTACTACCACGAATGGAAAGTTAACCGCTCGTTATATGGTTAATGATGACTTCGCAATACGTGGGGCAGTAAGCACCGGCTTCAGGGCCCCTAGTGTTGGACAGTCTAACTTACAAAGAGCAGCGACTAACTTTAATAATGGACAGTTAGAAGAGCTATTAGTTGTTTCGACTACAAGTCCATTTGCGGCGCTATTTGGTGGAGGTCAGTTAGGGCCTGAAGACGCTCGCAACGTGAGTTTAGGTTTTACCACATCTTTAGGTGACCTATCGTTGACCGTTGATTACTTCAATATAAAAGTTGACGATAGAATTGCACAAGTTACTCGTGAACTCACACCAGAACAGCGCGACCAGTTAGTCGCAGGTGGCATAGCTGAGGCAGCTACCGTAAGCCAAATCTCGTTCTTTGTTAATGACTTCGATACCGAAACATCAGGTGTAGATGTGGTTGCAAACTACCCTATCAACTGGGACAACTCATATACAAAGTTCACATTGGCAGTGAATTACACCGACACCGAAGTGACCAATCAAGGTGAAACCGTATCAGATGCAAGGGCTCGTGAAGTAGAAGACGCCTTGCCTGACTATCGCACAACCTTTACTGTTGATCATAGCTTCGAACCATTTAACGCACTTGTTCGCGTAAACTACTACGGTGAAGTGTATGAGTCACTCTTCAATGATGAAACGCTGCCGGTTGTAACACCCAGTATGTTTGTTGTCGATGCTGAATTAGCCTACGACATTAATGAGAATATGTCTGTTGCAGTAGGTGCCAAAAACCTGTTTGACGAGTTCCCTGACGAATGGGAAACCGCAGGTTTTACGGGTAGAGATGGCGGCTTCCTAGGCGCTATATATCCGCTTAACCACCCTGCTGGACTTGGTGGTGGTAGTTACTACTTGAGACTATCGGCAAACTTCTAATCATACCTATATAGCATAGGGGCTCGTTTCCAGAGCCCCTATTTGATCATACTAAAAAGAAGAGAGAATTATGCTAGATAGTGTTTATCTATCGTTGGCACTTTATTTTATTGTGCTATTAGGAATTGGTGCTTACGGATACTTTTCTACAAAAAATGACGTATCGGGCTTCATGCTTGGCGGACGTCAACTTGGCCCCGCGGTGACAGCACTGTCCGCGGGTGCATCTGACATGAGCGGATGGATTTTAATGGGTCTTCCTGGGCTCATATTTTTAGTCGGAATAAATGGTATATGGATGGCCATCGGATTGACCATCGGCGCCTATTTAAATTACAGGCTACTCGCCCCTAGGCTACGCGTGTATACAGAACAACTTGATGATGCCGTGACAATACCTGAATACTTAGAGCGTCGATTTAACGATAACAGTCGCATAATCCGTGTATTGTGTGCCGCCGTCATCATTGTATTTTTCGCCATATACACCACCTCCGGCTTGGTTGCAGGTGGCAAACTGTTTGAATCCTCATTTGGTTTAAGCTACGAGACAGGAATCTACCTCACAGCGTTAGTTGTGGTTTCGTATAGCACATTCGGTGGCTTTACCGCGGTTAGTGTTACTGACTTCGTGCAAGGTTGTATTATGTTGGTTGCATTAGTTTTGGTGCCTGTGGTGGCGGTTTTAGAAATAGGAGGTATAAACACAACGATAACCCAGTTAGAAAGCCTGCAACCCTCCCTACTCTCCTTTCAAAATACTGCCCTTATTACTGTTGTTTCAGCCATGGCTTGGGGGCTTGGCTATTTTGGTCAGCCACATATCATAGTGCGCTTTATGGCAATCCGTGGATTGAAAGACCTGGTTGCCGCTAGACGAATAGGCATGAGTTGGATGTTGACCGTCACACTAGGAACAATTGGTGTAGGGTTAACAGGCGCAGCTTTTGCCGCCGCAAACGGGCTTACCATAGCGGACTCTGAAACAATCTTTATCGTGATGTCTACCACGCTTTTTCATCCTTGGGTCACAGGCTTTTTATTAGCGGCTATCCTCTCTGCGATAATGAGTACGATTTCTTCTCAGCTATTAGTGTCATCGAGTTCGATAACAGAAGACGTTTACTACGCTTTCATTAGAAAAAAAGCGAGTCAAAAAGAACGAGTCATCGTTGCACGACTTTCGGTTGTTGGAGTAGCTTTCGTCGCACTTTTTCTTGCACAAGATAGAAGTAACAGCGTGCTATCATTAGTAGGAAATGCATGGGCAGGCTTTGGGGCAGCGTTTGGACCTTTGATCCTTATCAGCCTTTATTGGGATAAAATGACGAAAAACGGCGCCATTGCAGGAATTGTCTGCGGAGGTCTAACGACTATCTTGTGGTCGAATATGAACGTTTCGCTAGGATTTGGACTTAACACTAGTGATGTTTATGAACTTATTCCTGGCTTCTTAGCGAGTACACTCGCCATTTTATTAGTGAGCATGTCGGAGAAGCATTCAGAACGCTTCGCGCAATGCCATCATAACGTTTTGAAAAAGCTTCAGAACCAATAACAAAGCATACCCATCCCAAATATTCAGTGGGATGGGCTTTTACATCAATTTATCGAAAGACGCCAATATACCGCGTAATATATTAAGCTCTTTAGACTCAGGCCGTGCTCGGTTATTAAACGGCGCAGCTTAGTGAAAACCAAACCGGTTTAACGAAGAGGGTTTAAACATTATCGTTTCATCAGTTTTCCAATCACGCTCCAATAAGATACTGGCATCAACCGTTCGATAAACGACAAAATTTTTGCATCGAGCCCTATGAGCAAGCGGGACTTATCATTTTCAATAGCTTTAATAATCACACTCGCCGCTTTTTGAGGTGGGAACTTAAGAAATGCGTTCATCAATCTGCGCTGGCGAAATATTTCAGCGTCACTGGCACTTGATGGTGCTTTAGCATTATCAGCAATCGACGTGGCAATGCCCCCTGGATGCACGACTAAGATGGTTACATTTGTATCTCTCAATTCATATCTAAGGGCATTACTAAAACCGCGAATGGCGAACTTACTAGCACTATATGCAGCCTGCCCAGGTGGCGAAATTAGCCCGAAAAGACTTGAAATATTGACTATTTTTGTGGGACTACCGACTTTGCGCATAGTCGGTAATATAGCGCGAATAAGCGAAACTGGAGCGTCAAAGTTAATTTTCATTAGCCAGTTAAAATCTGTTTCGCTAACTTGTTCAAAACTACCTCCAAGTGCTACTCCTGCATTATTTATCAGCACATCGATAGAATTGTGTTTTGTGAGAATATTATTTGGCAGCGATTTCACATCTTCGGCTATAGACAGATCACAAATGTGCAAGGTTACTCTCTGACTGTGAGAAGGTAAGCACGAAACTGTTTCTTTCAATCCCCCCTCATCGCGATCGACGAGCGCTAAGTTGCACCCCGATGCACATAGCTGAATAGCTAATGCTCTACCAATTCCACTTGCGGCACCCGTTAATACTACGACACTTCCTTTAAGCTCCATGTTTATGCCCCGTGTGTAATTTAATATGGCCTAATATACTATCGGCTATTCGATGAGACTGTATCGTATCTATTTGGTGACGTAGGCCACGTAACACTTGGTGCTTTGCGCCAGAAATAGCATTTGCTGTCGCAACACCGCCACTTGGGTGCACCATGCGATCAACATCACCATGAATGACCAATGTGGGGGCTGACACTTTGTTGAGTAATCGAGTGCGATCACCTGATTTCATAATGGCGCCAATTTGGCGAAATACAGCTTTTGAGTCACTTTTAGAACCGTTTCGATGCCAGGCAAGCTTCGCATACTGTTGCCATTGACTTGTCGCCCCTTCTGCATTGATATCGCCTATATGAGTCATCATGGCGCGATAATTTATAATCGCGTCATTTTCACTTTTCGGTGCCTTTGCTCTGGCAATTCGCCATAACGTAGAGTAAGAGGGTTGGCCAACCTTTCTACTTCCAGTAGTTGAAAATATAGAGGTCATTGAATCAACAACATCTGGGTAAGTACTTGCCAGTGTTTGCGCTATCATTCCCCCCATCGACATACCAACTACGTGTGCACTATTGATGTTTAATCCTGCCAAAAGCTGCGCAGTGTCTTCTGCCATACGCTCTAGCCCATAGGCTCCATTTGGCGCTTTTCCTCTTAACTGTTGAAGCAAATTGGGGTGAGGAGTGGTGCTTCGAACTGAACGTCCTGCATCACGGTTATCAAAGCAAATTACTCGGTAACCGCTAGTCACCAACCGCTCTATTAAGGCGCTTGGCCAGTACACTAATTGCAGCCCAAGGCCCGCAATAAGCAAAATTGTACCTTGTGTGTCGTTACCATGCTCCGCATAGCAAAACGTATCCCCATTCTTTAGCGTAATAAATTGTTCTTGGTGTAAGGCTAGGCTCATAGTGCCACCTCGGCAGTATTTTTTGTCTCAAGGCTCTTCTCAAACACCAAGGCAGGATCGTCCACCTTACCTTTACGAAATATCTTTACATCCTCTGCATAGTTCCAAGACATCGACCAAGGGAAATGGGTCCCCTGACGCGGTAACTGCTCGATTGAGCGTTGAATATATCCTGCACCGAAATTTAGCAACGGCTGTGTTTCCATGTTTGGGTCTGCAATAGGCGTACATTGTAAATAATCGTGCTGCTTCATATGATTCAATAACCGCGTAAAATGCTCACACAGAAGACCTATTTTTAAAGTCCACGAAGAGGATGTGTACCCTACTGCAATAGCAAAGTTAGGCACGCCACTTAGTAACATCCCTTTGTATGTAACACACTGAGGAAGCGATACTGCCTTTCCATCTATTTTCGGAACGAGCCCCCCTAGTGGCAGCAGATTAAGTCCCGTAGCAGTAACTATTATATCTGTATCAATATGCTCCCCAGATTCAAGTTGAATACCTGTTTCTGTGAAGTTTTTAATATTGTCTGTTACTACCGATGCACTACCATTTGATAACGCTTTGAACAGGTCTCCTCCTGGTACTGCGCAGAGTCTCTGCTCCCATGGGTTATAAGGGGGGTTGAAGTGCGTATCAACCGGAAATCCTTCAGGCAGCATTTTAGCATTCAAATCACGTATAATTTTTCGAGCTCGATTAGGAAAGCGTTGGCAAAAAGCATATACCCAACGCTGCTTCGCAATATTAAATCGTCGAGCAGCTTTGAAAGCTAAATTATCGCCGACTAGAGGTCTTAAATGCTTCGCTATAGGATCTTGTGTTGGAACGGGCAATACGTACGAGGGCGTTCGTTGCAGCATGGTTACGTGAGAAGCCGCTTTTGCCATTGAAGGTACTAATGTGACAGCAGTAGCGCCACTTCCTATTACAACTACGCGCTTACCTTCATACTCTAAATTTTCGGGCCATTGCTGGGGATGTATGATGTCACCTGAAAAATTCGACTGTCCGTTAAACTCAGGTGTATACCCTTTGTCATAACGATAATAACCCGATGCATTAAAAACCCATCTGGCTGCGACTTTTTCAGTATGCCCTGTTTCTTCTGAGCGTAAGGTCACTAACCAATACTGCTTATCACTTTGCCAATTTAGCTCAACAACTCGTGTTAAAAAGCGTATTTTTTCTCTGATGCCATTCTCATTTGCTGTTTGCTCGATGTATGCCTTGATGGAGCTACCGTCAGCAATAGCTTTCTTTTCTTTCCAAGGCTTGAAGTCATACCCAAACGTGAACAAGTCTGAATCTGAACGAATACCGGGGTATTTGAATAGATCCCAGGTCCCTCCCAGATCTGCACGAGCTTCGATTATGGAGTAGGTCAAATCCGAACACTTACTTTGCAAGTGATAAGCGCAGCCGATACCTGAAATACCTGCTCCGACAATCAATACATCTAAAAATGGCACTGTGTTTTGCATGCAAACCTCAAAGTGATAACAAGCGTTGTCACTTTAATATATGTTGTTGCAACTGAGTCGTCAATGCATAATATGCTGACTATGAAAAATAATTCTTTAACATCCGAAGCATCAACAGAGCGCACGTATTCAGGCATCTCAATGTCCGAGAGAATTGTGCTGCGCCGCCAGCGATTTATTGAAGCAGGTATTTTACTGTTTGGCACAGTGGGATTTCAGTCTACAACTATGCGTATGCTGACAGCACAAACAGAGTTAACAAACCGTTATTTCTATGAGTCGTTCTCGAACTTAGAAGATTTGCTCGTAGCCTGCTACGAGAAACTGATGGATGATTTTCGTCATCAATTAAAAGAGGTGCTTGAAAAAGCAAGAGAAAATAGCGAGCCGTCGCAGCGCATCCGTCCTGGGCTAGAATGCTTTTATCGATCCATGTCTGACCCAAAGTTTGCCCGAATCACGCACGCCGAAGTATTAGGCGTAAGTGAACGTGTTGACCGGCTTTATAGTCGTTGCTCAGCAGATTTTGCCGCTTTGATGATGTCTTATTTAACTTCGTCTTTGCCTGACACAAAACAACTATCTGATACGCAAATGCAGTTTGTTGGTGCAGCGCTAACAGGCAGCTTAATTAATAGTGCAATGGTATGGGTAAACAGCCAATATCAAGCCGATATCGACGATGTCATTGATACGTCGCTTGCTATTTTTATAGGCACAGTTAACCAGTTGCAGTTAAATTAGAGCGCTCCGCTGCCTACAGCCATTTCTTATATCGCGGGATCGAAAGAAGAATGCGCCCTCTCTCGCTCTTGGGTTTCCGTTAGGTCGAAACCCGTTTCAGCGAAATCTTCAGCGCTAATGTTATGCAAGTTGTCCGTGCATACTTCACCGCCCAAAGATTGAATAACCTTGCACATCTCTTCCACTTTGGTGTCCATTTGGTGCATGTGTTCAAGCATGATGCCCATAGCATTGGCTACCGGGTCAGGGTTATCTGGCGCTACGGCGTAGGCATCGAACCCATATTTTTGCGCAATTTTGTCTCTTTGCGGGTTAACGGTAGCACTTGCATCTTGTTGCTTGGAAATAATAACGCGGCCAGGAATTCCAACCGCGGTAGCACCGTCAGGAATGTCCTTTACCACGACCGAATTAGACCCTACTTTGGCATTTTCACCAATAACAATAGGCCCCAACACTTTGGCGCCAGCGCCGACAACTGCACCATTTTTGAGGGTTGGGTGGCGCTTGCCTGCTTTCCAACTTGTTCCACCAAGAGTAACACCGTGGTAAAGCGTTACATCATCGCCAATTTCAGCGGTTTCACCAATAACCACACCCATACCGTGGTCGATAAATACTCGCCGCCCTAGCGTAGCGCCAGGATGAATTTCGATGCCCGTAAGCCATCGGCTAAACGTAGATAAACTGCGCGCCAGCCATTTCCATTCAGCCTTCCATAATTTATGGCTGATGCGATGAAGCCAGACAGCGTGAAGGCCAGGATAGTTAGTTAGCACTTCAAAGGTGTTTCTGGCCGCTGGGTCGCGATGAAATACACCTTGAATATCATCTTTTATACGGGCGAACATAGTGTTTACTCTTTTTCTTCTATCGCTGGTGCAGGGTCTGCATCGCCTGAGTTAGCATTCTTCACCGATTTATCAATAGACGCCAATATACCGCGCAATATATTAAGCTCTTGAGACTCAGGACGTGCTCGGTTAAACAAGCGGCGCAGCTTAGTCATAACCACCCCTGGATGACTTTTGCGTATGAACGACGTGCCTTCAAGCGTGGTTTCCAAATGGGTATAAAAACGCTCTAAATCGTCATTTAGTGGATATTCTTCCTCAATGCTTGGATAGGTTTCGCGATTTAGATAGGCCATGCGAATCTCATAACAAAGTGTTTGCACTGCTGCGGCTAAATTCAACGAGCTGTATTCAGGGTTGGCTGGAATACACATATGGAAGTGACACTGCTGCAGCTCTTCGTTAGTTAAACCACTGTTCTCACGCCCAAACACCAAAGCTACCGGGTACTTTTCTACTTCTTGGACCAGCTTCTCGCCGCAGTCGCGCGGGCCTAACATAGGCCATGAATGCGTGCGAGAGCGTGCAGACGTCCCTACTACCAAGCCACAGTCTTTAACTGCCTCTTCCAGCGTGCTTACAATTTTCGCGTTAGCAAGCACATCACCAGCCCCTGCCGCCAATGCACTGGCTTGGCCGTCTGGCTCATTTACTGGGTCGACAAGATATAAGCTGCTCAGCCCCATGGTCTTCATAGCTCTTGCTGTCGAGCCGATGTTTCCCGTGTGAGACGTGTTAACTAAAATAATGCGAATATTCTCGAGCATGCGTGTAATACCTACGTACTTATTTGGATAGCGTCTTTAATTCGATAATATGCGGTTTTGTCGCACTATCTTTTAGACTTTAATGGCGTGAAGTTTAACACAGCGGCAGTATAGATGGCTATTCACGCTATTGTGCTGGGATTTCATTTGCATCGCGCATAGATTCTGGTAGACTCCGCCCGTTTTCGAAAGCAACTAGCTATTTTTTATACAGCTAGTTTGTTTCATTGGTCTTTTACAATTGGTGGTTTATCTATGCATCCTATGCTGAATATTGCGGTGCGCGCTGCGCGTGCGGCTGGAACAGTTATTGTTCGTGGTTTTGAAAAACATAATGAAGTAGCGACAGAGTCAAAAGGCTTAAACGACTTCGTTACTCAAGTTGATAAAGAAGCAGAACAAGCAATTATTGCCAAAATTCAGCAGTCATACCCGAACCATTGCTTCCTAGGTGAAGAATCGGGTGAAGTTTTGGGCACAGAAACTGACTATCAGTGGATTATCGATCCACTAGATGGCACCACTAACTTTGTAAAAGGCATTCCTCACTTTGCCGTATCTATTGCACTTCTTCATAAAGGTCGCTTAGATCAAGCGGTTGTTTTCGACCCTATTCGCAGCGAACTATTCACCGCGAGCCGTGGTCAAGGCGCCCAGCTTAACGGTTATCGTATTCGCGCCTCTAAGCCTCGTGACCTTTCTGAAACCATTATTGCTACTGGCTTACCGTTTAAGAACAAGTCTCAATTTGGCGAGTATGCACTAAGCCTTAACAAAATTTTCCACGAAGTGGGCGACATTCGCCGCGCAGGTAGTGCAGCGCTAGACCTTGCTTACGTTGCAGCTGGCCGCCACGACGGTTACTGGGAGCGCGGCATTAAATCTTGGGATATCGCAGCAGGTGAGCTTATTGTTCGTGAAGCTGGCGGATTGGTCACAGACTTTAAAGGTGGTAACGACCCACTTCACAAAGGCGAGATTGTTGCTGGTAGCGTGAAGGTGGTTCAAGGCCTAGTCAAGCACCTTAAGTAAGAAGCATCTTAAGTAAGAAGCACCTTAAGTAAGATTTTGCTACGCAGATTGGGACTGAACCCACATTGGAACATTGAGTGAAGGCGCTATTAACGGCGCCTTTTTTGTGGCCGTTAGGCATAAAAAAACCGCATCATAGATGCGGCTTTTTGTACGTATCACGAAGATAGGACTAAGGCATAGGATCTAAATCCGCGCCTTCCTTTTCCACTTGTGGTGGCATTAGGTCTTCTTTGCTGATGCCCAACGCAAGCGCTACTGAACTCGCAATATAGACAGACGAGTAAGTACCTACTACTACACCGAACAACAAAGCAGTGGCAAATCCGTGAATAAGCGCACCACCTTTGTAGAATAACGCGACCAATACCAACACCGTGGTTAATGAGGTGATGATAGTTCGGTTTAGGGTTTGCGTTAGTGAGATATTGATAATCTCAACTGGCTCACCTTTACGAATTTTGCGGAAGTTCTCACGAATACGGTCAGATACAACAATGGTATCATTAAGTGAATAACCAATTACCGCAAGCACCGCTGCTAGTACCGTTAGGTCGAACTCAATTTGAAGTACCGAGAATAGACCCAGCGTGAGAATTACATCGTGCATTAGCGCCGATACTGACCCCAAAGCGAATCGCCATTCAAATCGCATCGCGACATAAACTAGAATACACAAAAGTGCGACTAGCATCGCTAGGCCGCCCTGCTCTGTTAACTCTTCACCTACGTTAGGACCTACGAACTCGATACGACGCATATCAACCGCAGTACCGTCAGCACGCAGGGCAGCCAGCACCTGCTCGCCAATAGTCACGGCTTTAACGCCATCACGAGGAGCAATACGGATAAGTACGTCTTGGCTACTTCCAAAGTTTTGTACGATAGCATCTTCGAAATTCGATTCATTAAGCTGAACGCGAATAGCTTCTAAATTGGCCGCATCTTCGTAGCCAACTTCAATAAGCGTTCCGCCTGTAAAGTCTAAACCCCAATTAAGGCTATTTACACCCAAAGAAACGAACGAGCCGATAATAAGAATTGTCGACAGCACCATCGCAGGAATGCGAAGGCGCATGAAATTAACGGTTTCGGATAATTTTAATAACTGCATTTTACGCTCCTTAAATCGCTAATTTCTCAAGACGTTTACCACCCCATACTGCGTTAACAATAACGCGAGTAACCAAAATAGCGGTAAACATAGAGGTTGCGATACCAATCATTAGCGTAATAGAGAAGCCTTTAATTGGGCCGGTACCTACTGCAAACAGAATAAGACCAGCAATGAAAGTAGTGATGTTTGCATCCAATATGGTTGAAAACGCGCTGTCGTAACCCTGATGGATAGCTTGTTGCGGACTGCGCCCTTCACGTAGCTCTTCTCGAATACGCTCGAAAATTAGCACGTTTGCGTCTACCGCCATACCAACGGTTAGAACAATACCTGCCATCCCCGGAAGAGTAAGTGTTGCACCAGGGATCATCGACATAATGCCTACAATCATCACTAGGTTTGTAATAAGTGCAATGTTCGCTACCACACCAAACGCTTTGTAATAAATCAACATGAAAACAAGTACTGCAGCTAGACCATACATAATAGCCTGCATGCCCAGCTCAATGTTTTCTTTACCCAAGCTCGGTCCAACGGTACGCTCTTCAACAATCTGAATTGGTGCAATCAGTGCACCTGCGCGAAGTAGCAACGCTAAGTCACGGGCTTCTTTCGGTGAATCAAGACCTGTGATTTGAAACTTGCTACCCAGTTGCGCACGAATGGTGGCAACCGAGATAACTTGCTCATGCTTTTCAAATACAAGCTTACCGTCGTCATTTCTCTCACCGGTAGATTTGTACTCGATGAAGACCGTAGCCATTGGCTTACCAATGTTGCCGCGGGTTGAGCGAGACATTTTATTACCGCCTTCAGAGTCTAGCGAGATGTTTACGTTCGGAAGCCCGTACTCATCAACACCGCTATTCGCATCAATAATGTGGCTACCAGTAAGCATAATACGCTTTTCAAGCAGCTGAGGAATGCCCTGCTGATCTTCTATCACCTGAGAGCCAGGAGGAACGCGACCGTTTAAAGCGTCACGGATGTCGTTCTTTTGGTCTACCATGCGAAATTCTAGTGTTGCGGTGGCATTCAGAATTTCTTTCGCACGGGCGGTATCTTGAATACCTGGAAGCTGGACAACAATGCGGTCAGCACCTTGCTTTTGAACGAGAGGCTCAGCAACACCAAGCTGGTTAACACGGTTACGAATAATCGTGATGTTTTGCTTAACCGCGTTGTCGCGAATTTCTTGAAGCTTACTTTCAGCAAAAATAGCGCGAAGGGTTAAGTCATCCACTTGGTTAAAAGTAAGGTCGCGACTTTGATTGCGCAAAAAGAACTCGGCCTTATCTAGTGTATCTTCATCGCGGAAGGTAATGTCGATATGATCGTCAACTTGCTTTACACCGCGATAGCGAATGCCTTCTTCGCGCAATGAAGTACGAAAACCACCCTCTGCATCTTCAAGAGACTTGGTAATAACCTCGGTCATGTCCACTTCCATTAGGAAGTGCACCCCACCGCGAAGGTCAAGACCTAGCTTCATCGGCGCCCCACCTAAACCTTCAAGCCATTCTGGCGTATCAGGGGCCAGGTTCATAGCAACGTAATAATCATCGCCAAGGGCTTTTTCTAAAGTTTCGCGAGTGATTAGTTGTGTATCAGAATCAGAAACGCGAACTAAAATTTGTTCACCTTCAAACTCAACACGTTTTGGAGAGATGTTTTTTTCACTAAGTGCGGCTTTTACTTGTTCAACAGTGGCATCTGTTACCACAGCGTCACGGCCTGCTGAGATTTGTACGGCGTGGTCTTCGCCGTAAATGTTAGGAAGCGCATAAAGTGCACACATCGCAACAACAATGAGTGCACTCAGTACTTTCCAAATAGAGTTTTTGTTTAGCACTGGATAATCCTTTCGTGCCAGTACCGGGAAGCGTCCCGGCCCCGGCGATTGTTACTTACAGTGACTTCATTGTGCCTTTAGGCAGCACAGCAGTTACTGAAGACTTCTGAACAACGATGTTATTTGAATCGTTAAGTGCAACTTCGATGAAGTCTTTTTCTTCTGACACTTTAGTGATTTTGCCTACCAAACCACCTTGTGTTAGTACTTCATCGCCTTTGCCTAGTGAAGATACTAGGTTTTTATGCTCTTTCACACGCTTAGCCTGTGGGCGGTAAAGCAAGAAGTAAAAGATTAAACCGAATACAGCTAGCATGATAATCATTTCCATGCCGCCACCTTGCGGCGCACCAGCAGACTGTGCGTAAGCGTTAGAGATAAATAGGCTCATAAAATTCCCCAAATATTATCGTTGTTATAGTGCCGGAACCGGCAACCCTTTTTGTTCATAAAATTCTTGTACAAACTCGTCAAGCGTACCCGCGTCAATCGCATCGCGAAGACCCTGCATCACACGCTGATAATAACGAAGGTTATGGATGGTGTTTAAGCGCGCACCCAAGATTTCGTTGCATTTGTCCAAATGATGTAAATATGAGCGAGAATAGTTTTTACAAGTGTAGCAATCGCAATTCTCATCTAATGGCGAGGTGTCGTTTCGGTGTTTCGCGTTGCGAATTTTAATAACGCCTTCTGTCACGAATAAGTGACCGTTCCGCGCATTACGCGTAGGCATTACACAGTCGAACATATCGATACCGCGACGCACAGACTCAACCAAATCTTCTGGTTTACCAACGCCCATTAGATAGCGAGGCTTATCCTCTGGAATTTTAGGCGCAGTGTGGTCGATGATGCGGATCATATCTTCTTTTGGCTCGCCTACAGAAAGACCGCCAATGGCATAGCCATCAAAGCCAATCGCTTCAAGACCAGCAAGTGACACGTCGCGCAGCCCTTCGTACATACCGCCTTGGATAATACCAAACAGTGCTGCGGGGTTATCGCCGTGAGCTTCTTTACTGCGCTTCGCCCAGCGCAACGACATTTCCATTGAAACCCGCGCTTCTTGTTCAGTAGCAGGGTACGGCGTGCACTCGTCAAAAATCATTACGATGTCAGAACCCAAATCACGCTGAACTTCCATCGACTTTTCAGGCGTAAGCAAAATCTTTTCGCCATTAATTGGCGAGCGGAACGTTACGCCTTCTTCAGTGATTTTACGCAAGTCACCCAAACTAAATACCTGGAAGCCGCCCGAGTCAGTAAGGATCGGCTTGTCCCAATTCATAAAGTCGTGCAGATCGCCGTGCTGGCGGATAATGCCAGTACCAGGGCGTAACATTAGGTGAAAGGTATTTCCAAGACAGATGTGTGCACCGCTGTCTTTTAATTCTTCAGGGGTCATTCCCTTAACAGTACCGTAAGTACCTACTGGCATGAACGCTGGGGTTTCAACAACACCGCGTTCAAACACCAAACGACCGCGTCGTGCTCGGCCTTCGGTTTTTAACAACTCAAATTGCATGTGAAAGCATTCCCACTTTGGTGCGCTTTTGCGCTGGGTATAAAAATAAATTGGCGGCGATTATACCAGTAATTTGGCTGAGATCATGCCCCGTATCTATGTTTATCTGTAACTAAGATGGAAAGGCATGCAAAATACCGATTTACATGCCTTGTATCGTGGTCAAATATGTTTAGGCGCGCTCAATAAACATTGAATCACCGTAGCTAAAGAATCGATATTCTTTCTCTATCGCTTCTTGGTAGGCATTCATTACGTTGTCTTTACCGGCAAACGCGCTAATTAACATCATTAGCGTGGACTCTGGAAGGTGAAAATTGGTGAACATTGCGTCTACCACTTTAAACTCAAAACCAGGGTAGATAAAAATCTCAGTATCTTCGTTAAATGGCGCAATAACTTCCTCGTCACCGCGCTCTGCACTTGCCTTTGCCGCTGACTCCAAAGAGCGTACAGAGGTTGTACCCACTGCAATAACGCGTTTACCGTTGGCCTTTGTGGTTAGAACAGCGTCAACAACGTCTTGTGGTACTTCGGCGAACTCTGCATGCATCTTGTGCTCTTGAATATTATCAACGCGCACAGGCTGGAACGTACCCGCGCCAACGTGCAGGGTCACAAAAGCCAAGTTCACCCCCTTCTCTTTTAATGCTTCTAAAATAGCGTCGTCAAAATGAAGTCCTGCGGTTGGTGCTGCAACAGCGCCTGGTTTTTGGTTATAAACAGTTTGATAGCGTTCTTTGTCTGAGTTTTCATCTGGACGGTCTATATAAGGAGGTAACGGCATGTGGCCGTGATTTTCCAACAGCGTTAGTACGGTTTCATCGTGATCAAACTGCAAAATAAATAGCGCATCGTCTCGCCCTGTAACCGTCACATTCACTTTTTCTTCAAGAATAAGCTTGGTTCCGGGTTTAGGTGCCTTGCTCGCGCGAACATGTGCCAGCGCAGTATTGTCTGACGTAATACGCTCAATCAGCACTTCTACTTGTCCGCCAGTCTCTTTTTTACCAAGTAAACGCGCAGGAATAACCCGCGTATTGTTGAACACCAAGAGGTCACCTGGCTCTACAAATTTCAGCATGTCAGCGAACATCGTGTGCGCTACATTGCCAGTCTTCCCATCTAAATGTAACAAGCGACTCGCTGTACGTTGCTGAGTTGGGTATTTGGCGATAAGTTTTTCGGGCAGCTCGAAGCTAAAATCTGATAGTTTCATAAATACGACTAAATTACGGCATAAAAGTTAGACAAAAGTGGAATGTTAAGTGTTATTTAAGTTGCAACTAAAGGCTAATAAAAATAGATTCACAAATTAAGCTAAAGTCAAAATAAAAACAAAAAATATTGATTATCAACAAATTAAAAATTAACGTATATTATAAAATAACTTTATATTGAACAATATACGTACAATTCAATTTATTAAATAGCACTTAACTCCTTAAACGGTTAAGATACCTGCAGATAGTGATGATGTTCTCCCATAAACATTCCTTATCATTCGTACCCAGCACTTGCTGGGTATTTTTTTATCTGCTTGTTTTCCCTGCCTGCCTTCACTCATCGCAACGTTATTGCAAATCTTCGATTCCTCTGCGCGACAGGTAAGTTGAATATCGATATCTTATAAACGGCAGTATTTTACGCTGTTTATTGCTGAAGATCAGTTAAGATTTCCTCTAAAAGCGCCGCATCTAATGGACGCGCCTTCAACACGTACAAAATCTGCAGAAGTAAATCGGCGCCCATAATACCTTTATTTACCTTATTTCTAAGGTTATCTGCGCTTTGCTCCACACCAATCTCTTCCAACCTTTGGCTTAGCGCTTGATATTTTACGCCGCGCACAGACATTTCAGATTTCACGACTCTTGCAACCGTTTGTCGCCATGCATTCTTTGCACTCTGCGTATTTCCTGTGTTCACACAGCCTCCAAAAACCACACAAATGTGATATATATTTTACAAAAACACACTTTTTTACACTTATAGCATGTATTTAATGTTGACGATTATGGCACAACAGGTCTACACTGCAAGTCAAGATATTGGCGAAGACGAAAATAGTCGTTACAGTAACTGCGGTTGTTCTTTTAGTAATGCTAGGTTTTAAGTTTTGTGTTTCAACACAGTTTTAAGCAAAGCAATGCGTTGTAAGACACCACATATACGACATTCGTTTTCAACATTATCGCTTTAATAACTAAAGGAGAAAGGTATGAGCTGGGAACTGGAAAGCATCGAAGCCTTATTTAAAGAGCACGATGACTTTGTGGTAACACATGAGGAGAACTGCTTACTTATTGCTAATCAAGACGGCATTGATGCATGGCTTGCAATTAGCGGTGAGCAAATTTTGGTAGAAAGTCTCTTGTTCGCCGCATCGGAAGTAAAAGATAAGCCTGCGCTTGACCATGAAATACTGTCTACTCACATGGTGTTTCCTCTTACCACGGTAGGCATTTCGAATATTGGTGGCGAAGAGTATTACACTGCCTTTGGTGCACTAAGTGCCCAGTCGAAAGCCGAAAGTATTGTTATTGAAGTGGAAACCCTGTTTCAAAATGTTGCATCTTTCTTAGATGCCTACGAAACACACCTTAACTAAAATTTACTTCTTAAGGAGAAGCGAATGTCAGTGTGGAAAAAACTAATTACTGCAGTAAAAGGTGGTGCTACCGAAGCTGCGCAGTCTGTTGCAGACAGTCAGGCGATTCGAATTTTGGAACAAGAAATCAGAGAAGCCAAAGAAGAACTACGTAAGTCTGACCATGCACGAACGCAGATTTTGGCGAAATGTAAACTTTCTCAACAAAAAGTAGATAGCTTTAACTCGTCAATAGCCGAGTACGAAGAGCATGCGCGTAAAGCGATAGATAATGATCGTCAGCTTGCTCTTGACTGTGCCCAGAAAGTATCAGAGTTGAAAGAAGAACGTGAGCAAGAACAAGCCTACCTTGATCAGTTCAAACAGTCTGAAAAGCAGTTGGCTAATAATATTCAGCAAGCTAAAGCGAATTTGCGTCGCTTGGAGCAGCAAGTGGATATGGTCAAAGCTACTGAAAGTGTTCAAAAAGCGCAGGTTGCAGTATCTTCACGCCACATGGGCGCGAACAGCAAAATGAAGACAGCGACTGAGTCTTTGTCTCGAATTCAGGATAAGCAAAAGATGCGCAACGCGGAACTTCAAGCAGCCGAGGAACTAGCTAGCGAGGAGTCGAGCAGCGACCTAGAAAAACGCCTAGCCGAAGCGGGCATCAAAGGGGGTAAAACCTCGGCCGATGACGAGCTAGCGCGAATTTTAGGCAAATAAGTTAGAAAAATGGGAGCTACGCGCTCCCATTTTTAATTCTTGTTACAATAATTTCCTGGGTAAATTACCGTTAAGTAAAGCGCTAACCTAGACAAATCAAGTACTTCAAGGCAGAGTAAGGGCACGCATAACAAGGGCTGTTTCTTTTATGTCTCCATGGATAAAACTGCGAAAAATCATGCTGCAATATTTTGCAGAATCACGCTGGTACACTATTGTCGGTGCGACCGCGTTTTACGCAGTAACAAGCTATTGGCTACTTTACGCTGCAGACGAGCACGATTTAATTGCCAACGCCGATTTTATTTACTGGCTTGCGGTCACCGCCTCTACAGTGGGCTATGGTGATTTATCTCCCGTCACGCCAGCGGGGAAACTGGTTGTAGCGCTTTACGTCATACCGCTTGGTTTGAGTATCTTCGCCATGGTAATTGGCCGAATTGCAGCTTGGGTTTCTTTAACGTGGAAGAAAGGATTATTGGGTATGAATAGCTTGATGCTTAATGAACATATCTTGGTGATTGGGTGGAATGAGCAGCGCACTATGATGCTGCTTGACTTGATTCTTCAAGAACGAGATGCAATGTCTGAACGCCCTGACATTGTACTTTGCGTAAAAGCTGATATTACCAACCCGATGCCCGGCGTCATTGAATTTGTAAAAGTCGATTCGTTCAACAAAGACGAAGACATGGACCGCGCTTGTGTAAACTCTGCCAAAACTATTGTTATCGATAACCCGCAAGATGATGTCACCATGACTACTGCGCTATATTGTACTAAGCGCAACCCCGATGCACATCAGGTGGCCTATTTCGACGATGACAGCTTAGTTAATTTGCTTCAGGACCACTGCCCTAAAGTGGAATGCACACCCAGTGTTGCAATAGAAATGCTGGTTAAAGCTGCATTCGATCCTGGTTCAAGTATGCTCCATCACGATTTGCTAAGTATTGATGAAGGGCAAGCACAATTTTCAGTAAAAATACCGCAAAGTTGCCAAGCGATTTCCGTTGCCAAGTTATTTATCAATTTAAAGCGTAAACACGACGCGATCTTTATCGGTTATGCCCCCAATGGCCTTGTGAAAGAAATGGTGGTGAACCCGCCGTTAGACGCTACGTTAAACCCAGGTGATACCTTGTTTTACATCGCTGAGCGACGCATTAATTCAATAAACTGGTCTTCACTGGACGCTGATTAAGAGGCGTAAATATGTTTAGTAAACTATTTAAAAAATCAGAACCTAATAAACCTAAGTCCCCGGAAATAATGGGGCTGTATTTAGGTGGTTCTTTCGAGTTAGATAACTTGAAACTTTCGCTATTAGAACCGGAGCTCACTATTGAAGGTGCAGCCCGTTCTCAGCTTATCCAAGCGGTAGGCGAAGCGCCTTTAGATACAGGTGGCACCCTACTTCGCTTTTACACCGACGATGATGGATTTTTACAGGTAGTCACCGACGGCGGCTTGTCTGAGAATCACATTACCGATGTTAAGCTGTGGCACTTTTATGAAACGAAAACCATTGGTAATACTGCTCAGTGGAACGAATGCTTGAAAAACGTTATCAGCCAGCCCACCTATGAGCTTGACGGTAAGGTCTATACCCGCGTATGGGGGGCTGTGGGCGACGAATCGCCGCCTGTTGCGGTTACCGAAACAACCTACGAAGAAGACGGTGATGTCAGTAAAACAGATCAGTTTATGATGTTATACGAACGCCCTATCAGTAACGATAGAGTTGAGACCTTGCTTGTTGTTGGTGAAGAAAAACAAGTGGGTAACAATTTAGACAGATGCTTAGTGATTTCTACAGGCTTCGATGTTGAGCCTGCAGATATTACGATAAACGGTTAATAAAAAGGAATAACTATGGATACCATTATGCACTCTTTGGCCGGCCTGGATAACTTTGCGCTGTACTTCGGCCTATCGATTGTTTTCTTGTTTATCTTCAAATTGGTGTACGCCTTGGTTACACCTCATGATGAATGGAAGCTGGTAAAAGAAGAAAAAAATGTAGCTGCAGCTATTGGATTTGGTGGCGCTATAATCGGTTTTGCTATTGCCCTGGGCAGCGCAGCTTCAAACTCTGTTGCTGTAGTAGATTTTGCTATTTGGGCGCTTGTTGCGGTTGTTGCTCAGTCTCTAGCGTTTGCTATTTTACGATTCAGCTTTATGCCGAAAATCGCTGAGCGCATAAACAATAATGAAGTCTCTGCAGGTGTTATGCTTGCCAGCATGTCTATTGCCGTAGGCTTACTCAATGCCGCTTGCATGACCTATTAAGGGGGCAGCGATGACTGATAAAAGTAACCTAGAACGTCAAAGTATTGATAACCAGCAAAGTGAGCGAACTGTTATGAAGCGCACTAAGCACATCAACCTTGACAGCATGCGCAAAGGTTTTAACGTTAAGCCTTTAGCATTGGGGGTGGCCAGCGTTATTTTGAGTGGTTGTGGCGGTGAAAAAGAAGACGCCACCATTTACACCTCGCTAGAAGACTGTAAACAGGATTTTCCTGATGCTGTAGAACGCTGCGAAGCTGCCTACCAGACAGCGGTCGACGAGGCCATGCGCACCAGTCCGCGCTTTAGTTCTGAATATGACTGTGAGCACGAGTTTGGCCCTAATCAGTGCCAATACGTAAACAACAGCAGCGGCAGCTTTTTCATGCCGTTCATGGCAGGCTACATGGTGAGCTCTCTGCTATCGCCAAATCGCTATTACTCACAGCCCTTATATACTTCCTATTCATATAATTCACCGTTTCGTTCACGCTGGATAACGGCAGACGGCTATGTGTTCGATGGCGATATTCGAAAAAGAAAGTACCGTGTAAATAAAAGTGTTTACAAACCAAAACCAACGGTTAATCGCACTATGAAACGTGGCGGCTTTGGCAGCAGTGTGCGCGCTAAATCATCTTGGGGTAGCAGCAGTCGTAAAGGCGGCTGGGGCGGATAACTATGTTTAGAATGCCTAGCCAGCCTCGAAAGGGCTGGCAGCAGTTGGCTAACGAGTTTGGTTTTCATTTCCACACCATGTATGGCGAACCGTATTGGGATGAAAGTGCCTACTACCAATTCACGCTAGCGCAAATTGAAAACGACATTGAAGACCCCACAGCCGAACTACATCAAATGTGCTTGGCAGTGACCGAAGATGTGGTTAATAGTGAGGAATTACTTACTCGCTTTTGCATCCCCGAGCAGCATTGGGATTTAGTGCGCAATAGCTGGAACGAAAGAGCCCCAAGTTTGTACTCTCGCCTTGACCTTGTTTACAGCGGTAAAGGGCCGGCAAAACTTCTTGAGAATAATGCAGATACGCCCACCAGCCTGTATGAATCTGGGTTTTGGCAATGGTTGTGGCTTTCTCAAAATGTTGATGCTGGTAAACTTGCTCTGCATGCCGATCAGTTTAACAGCTTGCAAGAAAAGTTAGTCCATCGCTTTCGTGAAATTGCGCTGCACTACAATATAAATCAACTGCATATGGCGTGCTGTAAAGATACCGTAGAAGACCGCGGAACCGTGCAATACCTTCAAGACTGCGCCAAAGAAGCTGGGCTTATGGCTGACTTTGTGTTTATCGAAGATATTGGGCTAGCTGACACTGGCGTTTTTACTGATCTTCAAGATACCCCTATTACTGATTGTTTTAAGCTTTACCCTTGGGAATTTATGCTGCGCGAAGAGTTTGGCGATGTGTTAGGAGACGCCCAAGTTAATTGGTTGGAGCCCGCGTGGAAATCAATTATTTCAAATAAAGCGCTGCTTCCCCAGCTTTGGAAAAAGTTTGAAGGTCACCCCAACCTACTTCCCGCTTATTTTTCAGATGAAACAAATACAAAGAGTCTGTCTGGTAAATGGATTAAAAAGCCCCTCTTTTCTCGAGAGGGAGCCAACGTATCAATTATCGAAAGTGGCGTTGAGAGCGTTTTGAGTGATGGCCCTTACGGTGAAGAAGGTTT
The DNA here is from genome assembly GCF_056311745.1 of Alteromonas sp. ABV4_150. Classification (NCBI taxonomy): domain Bacteria; kingdom Pseudomonadati; phylum Pseudomonadota; class Gammaproteobacteria; order Alteromonadales; family Alteromonadaceae; genus Alteromonas; species Alteromonas sp. ABV4_150. The sequence continues at coordinate 172,332 of NZ_CM149971.1, forward strand.
TATTGTTCAAGCTTTTGAACCATTGCCTGTTTTTGAAGGTAATCATACGCTTATAGGTAGTTGGTTAGTAGATGACATGCCAGCGGGTATTTCGGTTAGAGAAGATGCCTCAGCGATAACTCAAGATCTTTCTCGCTACCTTCCCCATATTATTTTGTAATTTATTTAAGGGGCCTTTCTATGAAGCCGCTTTCATTTCAAATTCGCGTACTGCTAACGTTGGGCGCACTTTTAATCGTAATAGAAATAGCAAATCTACTTACTGGCAATGCACTTAATCAGTTTGGAGTGGTGCCCCGCACCCTATCAACTCTGCCTTATATTTTTACTGCACCTTTTCTTCATGGAACGCCGACTCACTTGATGGCCAACCTAGTGCCTCTTTTGCTGTTTATGTGGCTTACCATGCAATGGGGAAAACGTACGTTTCTCATCGCAACGCTAAGTGCACTGCTTATAGGTGGCTTAGGCGTATGGCTGTTTGGCAGAAGCGCTACGCATATTGGCGCGAGCGGCATGGTATATGGCTACTTCGGCTTCCTTGTGCTGGCAGGTTTTAGAAGTAACAAAGTGCGGTATTTGCTTATTTCACTAGTAGTTGCAGCGCTATACGGAGGGATGCTGGTTGGTGTGCTTCCCACATCAAAATTTATTTCCTTTGAATATCATCTGTTTGGCTTTATTGGCGGCTTATTTGCCGCATGGCACTGGGCACGCTAATTAGTTTACGTATAATTAGCCTCAAGATAAGACGTTGTAATTAGATATGTCAGCAGTACAAGAACCTACACAAAAAAACCAAGGCTTTTTCGGCAACCTCGCGTTTAACATTGTTATTCCCGTGGTGTTAATGAGTTATGCGAGTTCAGAAGATTACCTAGGGCCGGCTTGGAGTATCGTAGCCGCACTTAGCTTCCCCATTGGCTATGGTTTATGGGACCTGAAAGAATCAGGAAAGGTAAATGGTTTTTCTGTTCTTGGGATTATCAGCGTGTTACTTACCGGTGGGTTTAGCTTGCTTAAACTGCCAGCAGAGTATATTGCGATTAAAGAAGCGGCCATTCCGGGCATTATCGGTATAGCGGTGTTAGTGACCCAATACACTAATAAACCCCTGGTCAAAATGCTTATTCTTAACGACCAGATCATAAACTGGCCTCACCTCAATCAGGTGTTGGATGCCAAGGGAAAGCAGCCAGAATTTAAAAAGAAGGTTGCGGTAAGCTCTTACATTGTCGCGAGTTCATTTTTCCTCTCTTCTGCACTTAACTACATTTTGGCAAAGATGATTTTGGTCAGTGAGCCGGGCACGACGGCATATACTGAAGAGTTAGGCCGAATGACTGCGCTTAGCTACCCAGTCATTGTGATCCCAAGCATGATTTTACTTATTGCAGCGCTCTGGTATTTATTTGCTCAAATCAAAAAAATTACTGGCGAAGAACTCGATAACTTTATTAATCAGTAAAAAGAAAATCATAAGGGGCTTAACGCCCCGCCCTACGACTAAGGCTGCTACCTACCTGGTATCCTAAGCCTCCTCAGCAATACCCTAAAACGCACAAGAATATTAGCCCACCAAATTTCCACACCGCTTTTAACCAAAAAGCGTGGGTATTACGTATACTTTCAATGGTAAAATAAACCGTTCTATCAGAGCATGCTAGCGCCAATATAAAGCGCGCAAAGCACCTTTAGCAGTAAGCCATCAGCACTGCGTATTGCGTGCATTCTCGCTTCCTTATGTTTACACCAAAACGGTTAACTACAAAACGGCGAATTATGCTGACAATAAAAGACTTAAAGAAATCTTTTTCACAGACAGGGGCTCCGCTCATCAACAACCTTGACCTTGCTGTAAAGACAGGTGAATCGGTGAGTGTTCAGGGTGCTTCAGGCTGCGGTAAATCTACCTTGCTTTCGCTTATTGCAGGGTTTGAGACACCCGACGGAGGAGATATTTCGGTAAATGGATTGTCGATTGCTGGCAATAGCAAACTCGATAACACATTTAAAGCGAAGGATATCGATAATTTTCGCAAACAGCATTTAGGTATTGTGTTTCAAAGCTTCAATCTATTCGACTGCTTTAATGCGTGGGACAACATTGCCTTTACTGCAAGGCTAAAAGGTAATGTAGATAACGACTACCAACTAGCGTTAATGGAGCAGCTTGGGATATTACCTTTAGCGCAAAAGCCGCTAAGTCAGTTATCTGGCGGTGAACAGCAGCGCTGTGCCATTGCTAGAGCACTTGTACATCGCCCCTCGCTTATTTTGGCCGACGAACCCACTGGCAATTTAGACGAGACCACCAGCGAAACCGTGTCTGACTTACTCTTTAAAACCTGTAAAGAGGCCAACACTTCTCTTGTTGTGGTGACTCATAGCCAAGACGTCGCGGTAAAAGCGGATTGTGTTTTGCGGCTTCATAAAGGCATATTGGAAGAGGCAAAGCCTGAGCGTATGAATAGCGCCCCTGTTTCACCGCATATTTCGGCAAACGAGCTCTAAGGCGGTGATGTTTAACCATATGGGTATTCTTAAAATTAAACCCAATAATAGAGAGAAAGCGCCTTGCCACGCACTTTATTGCTAAGCCTCTCTAGCCTTCTCGCAATGGCAAGACATAGACCGTGGGAACCCTTGATGATCATGGCCGCAATAGTTTTGGCCAATGCTGGGCTTGTTAGCGTTTTACTGATAAACGAAGGTGCTACACAGGGTGAACTGTTGCAGTCGAATCAAGGCCTTTTTCCTGGCAGGGTCATCACCCCGGTCGGCAGCGGAGCACAGCTTGAACAAGGTAAACACTCGCAAGACAGCGTTAAAGATGAGCAGGCCACACATCAGCGCTTTACTTATAAAGGCTTTACAAAGGAAGACTATGCCACCCTTCGCAGGCATGGCTTTACCCAGCTTATAGCTATATCTGAACGCAGTATTACCCTTTCATGCAGTGATGAGGGAAGCAACACCAATTACCCTCAAGTTGCTTGGCGTTGATATTCAGCCTTTTCTAGGAAGCACATTCCGAGCTGCTGATGAAAACGCTTCGCTCTCGTCTCTTTTTTTAGGAGCTGAAGAAAGTAAGCAAGCCTTTGCAGCACGGATATTGCGTGCTAATCCTCCAAATATCTTTTCCGTAAATGGGCTACTTCACCCTGTTACAAATACCAAACTCAGCTGTCACAATACGCTAAATGAGAACTATACAACGTCGACACCTCCCCCCTATTGGCCTGTGACGGTTAATGCTCATGTTAGTAGTCTTGTGCCGCAAGATACTATTTTGCTCTCTATTGACGCTTTTTATAGAGGAGGAATAAGCCCTTCTTATAGCAAAGATAGCAAAGACAATGCTCACGGCAAGGATAATGCACAGCCCGGGGCTGACGATATTCCAAAACAACATAAAAGTTTTGTGCCGCTTACGAGCTTAGTTGCTCTCTCGCCGCTTTTAGAAAAAGATCTTAAAACGATAGAAACATTACTTGGAATATCTGTTAAACAATCCAGTAATGACAATGATACCGGCTCGTTACCGGATAGCTTTAGATTGAACCTGTGGGCAATGAGCGCGCTTATGGGCGTGGTATCACTTTTTATAGTGTTGAACGCGCTAAACTTGATGTATCGCACACGTTTACCCAACGTAATTCGATTACGACAGCTAGGCATATCAAAACGCGTATTAGGTGGGGCACTCTTTGTTGAGCTGCTGATTTACTGCGTGATCAGTATTCCAATAGGCATGTTTATTGGTTTTCAAGCCGCATCGATGTTATCGCCGGTAATAAGTGGTACCTTCACATCTTTGTTTAACGCCGTATTTATTACCCCTGACGTCAACCTCCTTTTTATTTTTGGATTCGCTTTAATAACGACTTTTACATCCTTAGTCGTTTTCTCTTTAGCTTCTATCGTTAAGCTTTCAAATGCGTTAACTGTGCGCCCCACAAAAAAGAAAATGATGCAGCAAAGGACTGCAGGCCTTGTATCAGCAGCGGCCTTGGTTTTTCTATTTATTACTGAAGCCTTTGTTACCTCTGCGGCTTCTGCATTATTTTTTGTTGCATTATTACTACTTACAAGCTGCGGACTTGTGCTTCTGTGGCTACCCATCGTAGCAAAACTACTTAGCGCATTTGTGCCAAGACAATGGCCTGTATTTCATTACGTGATTGCTAATATGCACTTGTTGTCTAGCAAGACACGTCTTGCTGTTTGCGCATTTTTCATTGCCTTAACAGCAAATATCGGCATGAATACCATGACCGACAGCTTTAGAAGTGCAACGGAGCAATGGTTAAATCAAAGGCTTTACGCGCCTTTCTACCTTTATACCGACGCGCCACTTAGCAATATAGAATCACTATCGGACAATTCACTATCACCATTGGCCGTAACGCCTTTGCTAAAAGCTGACGGTGATGTGTTACGTTTAAATGGCACAGTAGAAGTAAGCAAAGTAAATGCCCTCCCGCCTACTTACATTTCTATTAGTAGCTACCCAGTTCACCAAAGTGGTCAAGAGGGTCTGGTCCTCGATAGTGTAATAAAAAACGACCTTAGTGCAGCTTGGCGGGCGTTCGAAGAAGGGAAAGGGGTATTTATTAATCAGCAACTCGCCTTCGCGCTTAATGCTGAATTAGGTGACACGCTAAATATAGCTGATATAAGGTTTCGCAAAGCTATAAATGGAAGTAGTTCAAACGTTACCCAATCTACAAACTTAACAACCGATCAAGCTGACGGGACGAAAGCCAGTTCTGCCAACGACTCGCCAAGCTGGTCTTCAAATACAAGTATTTTCTCAACACGGCCTGAATGGAAAGTGCTTGGTATATACCCTGACTATGGCAACTTAAATGGGCAAGTTTTAGCGCCACTCCCTTTATTCAACCAACAAAACATTGTAGTAAGAAATAACCTATTTTCCGGCGTGTTGGCTATATACCCTAAGCCAAACGTCTACCGAAAGGTGACAGCGATTAGCGACGTTCCCTTCACAAAAGATGAACTGGAACAACAGCTAAAAGCTCACCTTGGAGATGAAGCCAACATAACCCTCTATAGCAGGCAAGCGCTTTTAAATACCTCCATGGATACGTTTGACCGCACTTTTGTTTTGACCGACGGCCTGAATATTACAACCTTGCTCGTTGCAGGCATTGCCTTCGCGGTGTCTTTAACCGTTTTGACTATAGGCAGCTCAGCGCAACTGTCTGTACTAAGAGCACTGGGAGTTAGCCAGCTTAAAGTTAAGGCATCGCTATTTATGCAGTACCTGTTACTTTGTTTTGTTTCAGCATTGCTCGCTATTCCATTTGGCATCTACTTAGCTTACGTCTTTATAAATTTAGTCAATCGATACGCGTTTAACTGGGTATACCCTCTTTCAATTAAAGTAGACGTCATTCTTTCTAGTGTGAGCCTTTCTCTGCTTATCGTATCACTGGTGCTTTTATTACCTCTAGGGAAACTCAAACCCAAAATCGACTTAAGGCAGGAAGTCCAGCTATGACGCATACATTAAATCGCACCAGCCACTATTCTCGTTGGCCTTTCAGCAAGTTTAGCTGTTTATTGCTTTTTCTCACTTGCTCATTCTTGTCTGCCTGCAATGACAGTTCAAAGATAAACGAGCAAAGCAAGAGTAGTGAGTCCTCAAAAGCTTCTTCACCTCGTGGTTTCTTTGGCGAGATGCAATCGAGCAACGCCTTTACTTCAGTAGAAAGAAACACGTATGTTGAGCTTCCTGAAGATCATAAAAGCCATTCCGACTTTCAATTAGAATGGTGGTACTTAACCTTTGTATTAAGTGGCGAGAACGGTCAGGAATTCGGCTTGCAATATACGCTTTTTCGATTCAATACCGATACGGCCGCCAATATGAGTACTGATAAATCAGCCACGCGAAACTGGACTAACGGACAGCAATGGATGGGGCACGCCTCACTGCACACCCTAGAGCATCATTATTTTGAAGAGCGGTTTGCGAGCGGTGGCGTAGGTAACGCATACGTAAAACAAAGCCCCTTCACTACGGTCATAGATGATTGGGTTTGGAAGGCAGCACAACCAATGTCGGAAGCCGCAGTCAAAGTAGAAAGCAAAGCTATGTTTCCCTCCACGTTAACCTTTGCTTTTGGTAAACACCATACGCGCGATATAAATAAGCCGTCTAATGCAACCTCCAAACCTCCTGAAAGTGCGCTACCTAGAAACGATGAAGCTCAAAATGGTGCTGTAGATAGAGCTTCACCTGCAGATACACAGTTAAATAATGACGTAGTTCCAATTAATAAAGCCATTAATGTTGTGCTTAACTTAGACTCTTCGGGCCCTTTTATAAAACAGGGCGAAAATGGCTATAGCAAAAAGACGCAAGACGAACGGCTTCGCTCTTACTATTACAGCCAGCCATTCATCAATGCGAAGGGCACTTTAAACATAGAGGACAATAACATAAAAGTTGAAGGTAAAGGCTGGTTTGATCACGAGTGGACGAGCCACTTGGCCAACAGTGAGGCGCTGGGGTGGGACTGGTTCTCGCTGCATTTAAACGACGGAAGCAAACTCATGGCGTTTCGAATGCATGCGAATACTGACAGTGAAGAGAAAAGTAAAACTCAAAACGCGGAAGTATTCACAACGGCCAGCTTCATAACTAAAGATGGAATGAAAGAGACCATCAAGCAAGACAGCCTATCTATTACGCCAACAGGCTATGAGCCAATTCAAGTAGAAAGCAAAGTAGAAGGTGAACAAGGCAGCTCAGTCCGTTCCGTTCCCACAGCGTGGCGCATACAGTTACCGACAAAAAACATCGATATTTCCGTTAGCGCGTTTAAAGAAAACCAGTGGAATAACAGTTTATTTCCCTACTATGAGGGAAGAGTCGAAATAGAAGGCTCCCACTCAGGGAGCGGCTTCATGGAATTGACGGGATATTAATAAATAGACCAGTTTATCCGTTCACTTAGCGAAGTTAGCGCCGCCACGCCTAGCTGAGAGTTCCCCACACTGTTAAGAGCAGGAGAAAATACGCAAATAGTGAAACGACCAGGTACCACGGCAACAATACCACCGCCTACCCCACTTTTACCCGGCAGACCCACTTTAAACGCGAAGCTGCCCGCTTCATCATACATACCGCTGGTTGCCAAGAGCGCGTTCACCTGCTTAGTTTGATAAGGTGTTAACACCTGCTCATTTGCGCAGGTTGAGAAGCCCGCGTTAGCAAGGAAGCTTGTCGAACGCGCTAAGTCTTCACAACTCATTTCTAATGCGCAATTATGAAAGTAATTGCGAAGCACATCTTCCACGTCGTTTTCGAAATTGCCATAGGCTTTCATCAAATACGCCATTGCCGCGTTACGAGAACGGTGCTCGAACTCCGAATCGGCAACTTCTTTATTAACTATAATTTCCCCATTACAGCTTAACCGTCTTACAAAATCTCTCATGGCAATAAAAGGTGATGCAAAGCGCGATTGCACCATATCGCTGACCACCAGCGCACCTGCGTTAATAAAAGGGTTGCGCGGAATACCGTGTTCGTATTCTAACTGCACTAAGGAGTTAAACGGCAGCCCAGATGGCTCACACCCCACCCGCTCCCACATGGTTTCACCGTAGTGATTGATGGACAAAACCAAGTTAAAAACTTTTGAGATACTTTGTATAGAAAAGGGCACGCTAGCGTCACCAATAGACGTGATGTGCCCATTGATATCGCAAATAGAAATGCCAAACTGACGAGGGTTAACAGTGGCTAACGCCGGGATATAGTCCGCGACTTTACCCATGCCAAGCATAGGCTCGACTTCGTCATAAATATCCTGCAGTAACGATAGCATTTCGCTTTCCATTGTCTCGTTTGACCTCTTTTTTGCTAATATTTTTTTGTAAATAAAAGAAAAGCGCCTGTTTAAAAAACGCTGGCGCTTCCATTTTAGTTAAGTTCTATTGGCTATGTGTTGCTTCAATAATGCACTGTGCTACAAAAGCCCTAGCCCGCACGTACAGCCGACGCTTAGTTACAGCGCCAGTCTTCTTTAAAGTCGCATAAGCCGTCATCATCTTCATCAGACGTAAGCTCGATATTGGTGGTCACCTTTCTTGATACTTCATTTGCGTCATTATTGATTTTCATAGGCTGTTTTTTATCAATAAAGTTGAAAATGGTTTTAGCAATATCGGTATTGTCAATCTGCCCCATGAACGACTGATAGCCAGCTCCAAAAGCAAACACTTCAACATCTACACCAGTATGGCCGCCTGTAGTCCACCCTGTATTTGTTTTTGTATCTAGGAAGGTTTTCACCGCCATAAAGCGAGTTTTATCATCTTGATTCGATACACTATTTAACGTGGCTAACTCTTCTTCACTTAACGAAAGCCCAAGCTTCTGCGCAACATACTCGCCAGGATTTTCTTCATTAGCCATATTAAGCGCTATCGTCATTACCGAGGCTGACATTGACTTAAGGTGTTCAGGACTCCAGCGATAGTCGCCATTTGCACCAATTGTTAAACCGCCGGTGCTATGGTCAGCAGTTAGTACAACCAGTGTATCCGGGTTAGCTTTTACATAGTCGCGCAGATATTCCATTGTTAACGCTAGGTCGTGCATTTCAGCCATGGCAGACGCGATATCATTCGCATGACCCGCCCAATCTACCTGGCTCGCCTCTACTAAAAGGAAGAAACCATTGTCGTTTTCTAAGTGCTTGATAGCATGTTGAGTTAAGTACTCGAGACGGTTTTTACGCTTATCATCCAGCACTGCTGGCAGCGCTACAGGAGCAAACAGACCAAGCACATTACTTCCTGCTGGTACCGAAGCCAGACGATTATATGTGTCGGCATATTCGTAGCCCGCATCAATGAACTGCGCCAGAATATCTCTGTCTTCTCTTTCAAAATAGGAAGTACCACCACCTAACATTACGTCTGCCACAAACTCGTCATTTGCGCGTACGTCGAAGAAATCCTCGGCAATTTCGTTGTAGTTCTTGCGGCTTTCATTGTGTGCAATGTATGACGCTGGTGTTGCATGAACAATTTGTGAGGTTACAGCTAAACCAGTACGCATACCTTTACTTTTGGCATGGTACATCACCGAGTTCACTGGCTGTTTATCAACATCAACACCTATCGCACCATTGTATGACTTAACACCTGTGGCAAGCGCTGTTGCGGCAGCTGCTGAATCGGTAACATAACCCGATACACGAGCGGGGTAAGTCGACGCGTTACCTACTAAAATGTCGTCAAACACAACCGTCTCTACCTCTGGTGTTGACGGATCATCTACATAATTGCGATAAGCAGTGGTGTAAGCTGGCCCCATACCGTCGGCAACAACCATAATGATATTTTTCGGCACGCCTTTGAATTGGCTATTGTTTGCGTTTGCTGATTCGGTCTTTGATTCAGTGATACCACAGCCCGCAAGAACAGCAATAGACGCACAACTTAGCAATGATGTGCGAACAAATTGTTTAATCATTTAAACTTCCCTGAGTAAGTAAAGATACCTGCTGACGTTATAAGCCGCAGTTACTGCAAAAATCGAAATTATCGCGAATGATTCTTTGGTGATCATAAAGGTATTAGCAAAGCGATAAGAGGTAATAGTGTAAATCAGGCAGGCAATATGCTCAAAGCTTTTGGATAAAATAAGCTTGTGGTGAGATGACCGTGTAGTCACCTCGTCTAAATGGACGATTTTAGATAAAGGAAAGCCTATTTGCTTTGAGCTGCAAGGTATTCACGCATGCGCTGCTGCGCCACGTCTACAAGCATATCAGGCTGAAATTTAGAGATAAATCTATTACAACCTACTTTTTCAACCATAGCATCATTAAAGCTACCGCTTAATGAAGTATTGAGTGCTATGAACAGATTGCTCATTCGAGAGTCGCTACGTACCTCTGAGGTAAGCCGATATCCGTCCATTTCTGGCATTTCTGCGTCAGTAAACATAAGCAAAATTTCATCCGTAGGTTTTTTCCCTTCGTCGGCCCACTTTTTGAGTAATGCTAACGCTTCAGCACCGTTTTTTCGTTCGATAATCGTGATACCAAGCTGCTCTAATGTATCCTTTATTTGTTTTCTTGCCGTGCTGGAATCATCAACAATCAACACTTTCTTGCCTACAAAGTGATTAACGATATCTTGGTCTAACACTTCCTCAGAGATAGATGTATCGTAATCGATGATTTCAGCGAGCACTTTTTCAACATCTATTATCTCAACCAGCTCCTGTTTACCCTCAACATTCACCTGAGTTATGGCGGTTAAATAATTAGATTTACCAATTCCGCTAGGGGGCGGTTGTATGGTCCCCCAAGAGGTATTAACGATATTTTTAACTTCGCCTATAATAAAGCCCTGCACGCTTCTATTGTATTCGGTGATAATAACGTTTTTCGCCGTAGCTTCCGTGGCTGCTCCGCGCATTTTTATCGCCTGACGCAAGTCTATAATTGGAATAGAGCTGCCGCGGTAATTCATTACACCTTTAAGGTTATTATGGGAACCAGGCATAATGTTAAGCTTGGGTACATTGATAACTTCTTTGATTTTAAAGACATTCATGGCAAAAATGTGACGGGTTCCAAGCTGAAACATCAAAAGCTCAAGCCTGTTTTCCCCTACAAGCTTGGTTCTTTGATCCACCGACGACAATACACTGTTACTCATAACGCCCACTTATTCATTTTACTATCAAAGGCCTAGAGCCAATTTAACATCGTAATATTAATTGGCTTAGCCACAACAACTTATCGCTAAAGTTACTCTTACAGTCATAACAAAGCTATTACCCTTTTAGCTAATAGACAGCTGAAAAAATCAACATAATTAAGGTTTTACCAGTAAAGCCACCTTGGCAATGGTCACAAACCTTGGGAACTTTATTGACTAGCATTAGCTATTTACCAGCGACTCACTCAAATACGTCAACGCGTGTTTGCCTTCACCGAAATTACGCGCGCAGTGCGTTGTTATTACCTAAAGGTAGTTTAAATATAGGCGAACAAGGTGAAACATGCTCTCTTAATTAATATCGCGTTTTTTCCAGTAAAGCCCCTCTATGCTGTTTTAGCGATAAATGAATGAATTTGCTATCGCACATTACCGGAGCATGAAATGAGCGTCTCCTGACTTAGCTTGAAGTTTGACAACACAACAACAACGCCCCAATAAAACATTCACAAAATGAATGACCGCAATGCAAATTATATATTTCTCTTATTCAAAATCCCGCACTAGGATGAAATGGAATCAACGGGAACGCCCTACAGCGTGAACATAAACAACGTTAAGAATTTCAATTATAGTCGGGAGAGACGCTCATGTCGCAATATCAACAAGACATTGATAACTTCGCCACATTAAAGGCAGCACAAAACGGAGCTTGGGAAGGTATCAACCCAGAATTCGCTGCACGTATGAAGGTTCAAAACCGTTTTAAAACAGGTTTAGACATTGCTCGCTATACAGCAAGTATCATGCGCAAAGACATGGCTGAATACGACGCAGATTCGTCTCAGTACACACAGTCACTTGGCTGCTGGCATGGCTTTGTAGGCCAACAGAAAATGCTTTCAGTTAAAAAGCACCAGGGCACAACTAACAAAAGCTACCTTTATCTTTCAGGCTGGATGGTAGCAGCGCTTCGCTCTGAGTTTGGTCCTCTTCCTGACCAATCGATGCACGAAAAAACGTCAGTTTCTGCACTTATCGAAGAGCTTTACACTTTCCTTCGTCAAGCAGACGCACGTGAACTTGGTGACCTTTTCCACAAACTAGACGACGCGAAGAAAAACGGTGGTGATGTAGCTGCGATTCAAGCTGAGATCGACAACTACGAAACTCACGTAGTTCCAATCATCGCTGATATCGATGCGGGCTTTGGTAACGAAGAAGCTACGTACCTACTTGCAAAGCAAATGATTGAAGCAGGTGCATGCTGTATCCAAATTGAAAACCAAGTGTCAGACGCGAAACAATGTGGTCACCAAGACGGTAAAGTAACCGTTCCACACGAAGACTTCCTAGCGAAGATCAATGCAGTACGCTATGCATTTCTTGAACTAGGTGTTGATGAAGGTGTAATTGTTGCACGTACTGACTCACTAGGTGCTGGCCTTACTCAGAAGATCCCAGTATCTACATCAGAAGGCGACTTAGCTGCTCAGTACAATGCATTCCTTAAAACTACTGAAGTTGCAAGCGCAGGCGACCTAAATGAAGGTGACCTAGTTCTTAAGCAAGGTGGCAAATTGGTTAAGCCTGAGCGTCTACCAAACGGCTTGTTCCGCTTTAAAGACAACACAGGTTTTGACCGTGTAGTTCTTGACTGTGTAACGTCACTTAAGCACGGTGCTGACCTACTTTGGATTGAGACTGAAAAGCCTCACGTTGGTCAGATCGCTGAAATGGTTAACGCTATTCGCGAACAAGTTCCAAACGCTAAACTGGTATACAACAACTCTCCATCATTCAACTGGACGCTTAACTTCCGTCAGCAAGTATTTGATGCTTGGACAGAAGAAGGTAAAGACGTTTCTGGTTATGACCGCGCGAAACTTATGTCTGCTGATTATGACGACAGCGAACTTGCAGCAGCGGCGGACGAGAAGATCAAGAGCTTCCAGGCTGATGCAGCGCGTGAAGCAGGCATCTTCCACCACCTTATTACGCTACCGACTTATCATACTGCAGCACTATCTACAGATAACCTTGCAAAAGGCTACTTCGGTGAAGAAGGTATGCTTGCTTATGTTCGCGGTGTTCAGCGTCAAGAAATTCGCCAAGGCCTAGCGTGCGTTAAGCACCAAGCGATGGCAGGTTCTGACCTAGGTGATACGCACAAAGAGTACTTCTCAGGTGAGGGTGCACTTAAAGCGTCTGGTGAAGATAACACCATGAACCAGTTCGACGTATAACGCGAACAGGCAATGAGTTAAACGGAAAGTATCCCAACCTTTCCTACAGGGCACCTTCGGGTGCCCTTTTTTGTGCACGCTATTCATTTCATTTATATTTTCAAAGAAAAATAAATGGAGCCATATTTTCCAAAACCTCATAATAAATTCATATACATCATATTTATCAATAATTTACCGTTATAAAATTGAGAAAGTTAAGACTAAACGCTTATCTGACAATCAAATAAAAAAGCTTTATAATAGCTATATTTAATTAGGTTTAAAAAGAGCATTAGAATAATGAATATAGCGAAGGTCGACCTGAATTTATTGGTTTATTTAGATGTGCTGTTGCGCGAAGGGAGTGTAACGAAAGCTGCAAACCAGCTAAGCATTACTCAGCCAGCAATGAGTAACGGCTTAAAGCGACTTCGCGATCTATTTAAAGATCCGCTTTTAGTTCGTACCAGCGATGGGATGACCCCCACCAAGCGCGCGCTTGAACTTCAGCCTATTATCCGCGATGTACTTAGTCGATTAGAAAGCTCTATTCAGCCAGAAACTGATTTCGACCCGTTAACCAGTGACAGAACCTTTCGCATTATGACCAGTGACTATGCAGAGAGCACTTTGTTACTTGAACTGGTTGGAAGACTGGCCGACCTAGCACCCAATATTACCCTTGATCTCATTACGCCTAGCGATGTGACTTTCCACGATGTAGAACAAGGTAAAGTGGACATGGCAATTAATCGCTTCGATGAACTTCCTTTGTCATTTCACCAAAAAGTTATTTGGTACGATTCGTTTAGCTGCGTGATGAGTGCTGACCACCCGCTGGTAGAAAAATGCGATCTCGAAGGGTATTTGAGTGCCCAGCATATATGGGTAAGTAAAACGGGGTTTGGTGTTGGCGTAGGTATTGACCCGAACGAAGTTCAAAAGTTGGGTTGGGTAGACGCTGAGCTTACAAAAATTGGCAAACAGCGTGCTATTCGCGTATTTACTCGTCATTACCATGCAGCGCTTCAGATTGCGAAAAAGCAAAAGCTTATTGCTACCTTACCAAGCAAAGCGGCGCGTTTATTCAAACACGACCCAGATGTGGTGATTAAAGAGCCGCCTTTCGACATACCACCAATTGCGCTAAAAATGGCGTGGAGTGCCCTACTTCACCACGACGCAGGTCACATTTGGTTGCGCCGCTTAATCAGCGATGTAGCTAGCGAAATGAATGCGGGCTGAACATTCACAAAATATATGGCAGAAATACAAACCATAAATTAAAAAACTATCTCTATACACACTACACTGGGTGAACAGACAAACGTATAGAGGTAGTTATGCAAGGATATATTACTAGAGGCCGACTACAGGTTGCCGAACAACTCGATAACTTTATTAATGAACAGGCACTTCCTGGCACAGGCGTAGATAAAGACACCTTTTGGCAAGGTGCAGAAACCCTCTTCGAAAAATTCATTCCTCAAAATCGCGCACTATTAGAAAAGCGAGAACAGCTTCAGCGCGCTATCGACGATTATCATAAAGCTGGTAACCCGGTAAACGGAAACGAATATACCGACTTCCTAAAAAGCATTGGTTACCTTGTTGAGCAGCCGTCACAAGTAAGTGCACAAACACAAAATGTAGACGCCGAAATAGCAACAATGGCAGGCCCTCAGCTAGTAGTGCCAATCAACAACGCTCGCTATGCACTTAATGCGGTAAATGCCCGTTGGGGAAGCCTTTACGACGCACTATACGGCACTGACGTTATAAGCAATGACGGTGGCGCCGAGCCTGGCAAGAGCTACAACCCCGTACGCGGCGCCAAAGTCGTTGCGAAAGCGAAAGACTATCTAGATAGCATGATACCGCTAGCGAAAGGCAGCCACGCTGACGTTACTGAATATAAGATTGAATCGGGTAAATTAGCGATCACTCTTGTCGACGGCGATGAAACCACCTTAGCGAACACAGAGCAATGGCAAGGATACCAAGGTGACATTAGCGCACCGTCAAGCCTGCTATTTGCACACAACGGTCTGCATTTTGAAATTCAACTAGACCCGACTCACCCTATTGGCGAGAGCGATGCCGCAAACGTAAAAGACGTACTGGTTGAAGCTGCATTAACCACCATTATGGACTGCGAAGATTCCGTTGCTGCTGTTGACGCTGAAGATAAAACCTTGGTGTACAGCAACTGGTTAGGTTTGATGAAAGGCTCGTTAAGCATTGAAATGACAAAGGGCGGCAAGCATCTTGTTCGCGCCATGCACGACGACAGAAGCTATCAGCCGTCTAAACACGCTTCGCAAGACAAGCTAAAAGACGGCGAACTAGTACTTTCTGGTCGAAGCCTTATGTTTGTTAGAAACGTGGGCCACCTTATGACTAACAATGCTATGCTCTTTGACGGCGAAGAAGTGCCAGAGGGGATCATGGACGGTTTAGTCACTTCACTTATCGCAAAGCATGACCTTTTAGGAAACAGTAAATTTAAAAACAGCCGCGAGGGCAGTATTTACATTGTTAAACCTAAAATGCACGGTCCAGAGGAAGTGGCATTCTCTAACGAATTGTTTGGTGCTATTGAAGCAATTATCGATGTTCCAGCCAACACCCTTAAGATGGGCATAATGGATGAAGAGCGCCGCACTAGTATCAACCTTCAGGCTTGTATTGCTGAAGCCACTTCACGTGTTGTATTTATCAACACAGGTTTCTTAGACAGAACCGGTGATGAAATTCATACCTCAATGCTAGCCGGGCCTTTTGCAGAGAAAGCTGCCCTTAAGTCTATGGCATGGATTAAGGCTTATGAGACTGCCAACGTGGCTGTAGGTCTTCGTTGCGGTCTTTCTGGCAAAGCGCAAATCGGTAAAGGCATGTGGCCGATACCTGATGAAATGCAAAATATGATGACCGCTAAAATTGGCCATCCTAAAGCTGGTGCTAATACCGCTTGGGTACCCTCACCCACTGCAGCAACACTGCACGCACTTCATTATCATGATGTGAATGTGTTTGACGTTCAGAAGTCATTAGATGAAGACTTTGATGGCCTTGCTGACATACTTACCATTCCATTGTTAGAAGATGCATCTACACTTACGCGTGAAGGCATCAAGCGTGAAATAGACAATAACGTTCAGGGTATATTGGGCTACGTAGTGCGCTGGGTTCACCAAGGTGTAGGCTGCTCTAAAGTGCCAGACATAAACAATGTAGGCTTAATGGAAGACCGCGCAACCTTGCGTATTTCATCGCAGCATATCGCTAACTGGCTAGAGCACGGCATTGTAAGTGTAGATCAGGTAAAAGAGTCTTTGGCTCGTATGGCAGTGCTGGTAGATGAGCAAAATGCAGATGACCCTGAGTACATTCCGATGGCACCTGATTTAGACAGCTCAATTGGCTTCTTAGCCGCACGCGACCTTATCTTCAAAGGTAAAGAGCAGCCTAGCGGTTACACAGAACCTTTACTGCACGCCCGTCGCCGCGAAATGAAAGCGAAGCTTGCCGCGAGTTAATTTTAGACGTGTATTTATTGGTTAGAATCTCAGGCTTGTAAGCAAGGTCACAAAGCGCGTTAGCGACACAAATGCATATAAACATGGCTCACTCTGTTAGCCCAGAAGTGAGCCTTTTTTATGGGTCGTTTCCACGTTGTTCAAACAATTGCAAAGTGTGAAGGGCCAGTTGGGCTTACAGTTAACGGCACAGAACAGTATTCAATGTAGCGATATAGCAACACCTTATACTAAAGATTCCTCTCTTCTAACCTCTCATACTTTGCTGATACCTTACCAATAAACTACGCTTTTATTGAGAGGAAGTGCATTTCGTTTTACGGCCTAAGTTAAAACACTTTGCGCGAGGCCTCCTTAGTTTGGAGTATGCACATGCAGATAGCCTCACCGGCAATACCGAATAAACTTTTACGAGAAGATGTAACGCAAATTGTGCCCATCTTTTCAGGCGGGGGTACGCGCTTAAGTGCCCATATCGGCATCATAAAAGCGCTGCACGATATGAACATTTATTTTGATACTTTGGTTGGCGTATCTGGCGGCTCTATTATCGCGTCACTTTATGCCAAAGGGTACACTGTCGAGCAAATGCGAGAGCTAGCACTCGTTACCGATTTCAAGCAATTCACAGAGTTTTCGATTGTGAGATTGCTTCGAGAAGGCGGTCTTTCTTCTGGCGATGTGTTTCAGCGGTGGATTGACGAACAATTAGAGGGCGCAGTCTTTGCCGACCTCCCCCTTAACCTGCATATACTCGCTACCGACGTAAATGGCGGCGGGCCAGTTTTATTTAATAAGCAGACCTCTCCTGATATGAAAGTATCAGAGGCAGTACGGTATTCTATGTCGATACCCCTAATCTTTTCATTTAAGCCTTTCAAAGAGCACTTGCTAGTAGATGGGGCTATATTGTCTGAAGATGCTCTGTTTGAAGACTGGCGAGGTGATGGCACGCCATCAGTATGCTTCAGACTGCAAAGCACCGAACAAAAACGCAAGGCTATTAAAAAGAACTTACTTCAACTGCCGCAATACGTCAGCATGCTAATTCGCACGTTTATGACGGCAATTTCTAGGGAGTACGTCAATGCGAAGTATTGGCACAATACGGTGGTGGTAAATACCGGGGAGATTTCCGCGGTAGATTTTTCGCTTACACCTGAAATTAAGAACACACTTTTTGAGCTCGGTTATGCAACCACGAAAGAGTTCTTGCCCAAAAAGTGTGCGGGATTTATGAGAAGCAGTGCACTGTAACGATTTCAGAAAGTAATTATCAGTCGCTAGCGCTTACACTTTATAAAAGTCACGATACCAATCGACAAACGCCTTTACGCCAGTTTCAACATCGGTAGATGGCTGGTACCCAGTATCTTCAACGAGCGACGACACATCAGCATAGGTGTCAGGCACATCGCCCGGCTGAATAGGAAGAAGTTCTTTCTTCGCCTCAATACCCAAAGCGCTTTCAAGGGTTTCAATAAACTTCAAAAGGTGAACTGGTGTCTGCGCACCAATATTGTATACCTTATAGGGCGCCTTACTCGTACTTGGATCTGGGTTGCCGCCGTCCCAATTCTCGTTAGGTTTAGCCACATTATCCAATGAGCGAATTACGCCTTCAACGATATCATCGATATAAGTGAAATCACGACGGTGGTTACCGTAGTTATAAACCTGTATTGTTTTGCCTTCTAGAATTGCTTTCGTGAACTTGAACAGCGCCATATCTGGACGGCCCCAAGGCCCGTAAACAGTGAAAAAGCGCAGCCCCGTTGTAGGCAAGTTATACAGGTGACTATAAGTATGAGCCATTAGCTCGTTAGCTTTTTTAGAAGCCGCATACAAGCTAACTTGATGATCTACGTTATGCTGTTCTGAAAACGGCATAGTTTCATTCGCACCGTAAACTGAGCTAGATGACGCGTACACCAAATGCTCGACTTTATTATGACGACACCCTTCTAGAATATTCACAAAGCCAACAATATTTGAGTCGACGTAAGCGTTAGGATTTTCAAGAGAATAACGCACACCAGCTTGAGCAGCCAAATGCACCACTCTATCAAATTTGTGCTCTTCAAAAAGCGCTGCCATTTTGTCGCGCTCTTCAACGCCCATTTCCGTGAATGAGAATAAATCAGCCGCTGGTGATGACTTAATCTCGTCTAATCGAGCGTGCTTTAAATTTACATCGTAATAATCGTTAATGTTGTCAATCCCGACAACTTGGTCACCACGATTGATAAGGTATTGCGATACAGCTGCACCAATGAAACCAGCTGCTCCGGTGACTAAGATTTTCATTTATTAATCCCTTGGATTTCGTATTTTAAATTAAAGTATCACTGATACGCTCGTGCTTTATTCTAGTTCAAACGAGCGATAGAAGTCTTATACAACCTAATTCTATAAAACTAGCCTTGTCAGTTAACTATGCTACATAAAGCTCAGCTCTTGGTCGGCAAAGTTTCTATAGTTTGAATTAAGAAAATAAAAAACAGTTAGCAAATAATGCACCATAAAATATCTAATTACTGTTATAGAGTTAATTTGTAGCTCCCCTCAACAGGGTGGTTACAAACCGAATAGGTACTGCATATGAAATACCAGTTGGTGAAGCAAGTGCACTTTCTTTTGTATCTTTTACTAGAACTTTGTTTATTACACCAATTACCTCTCCTGTTCGAGGGTCGTACAAGGGACTACCACTGTTGCCTGGATAAGCAATTGCATCCAGTTGATAAATTAGGCTTACGCTCTTTAAGCGTGCCATCATGGTATTAGTTAATTGGTTGCTATTTAACGCTGGGATTGCGTCTGGCGTTATTGCAGAAATATACCCTCTGTGTGTAGCAGGATATAAACCCAAAATAGCGCCAATTGGAAAGCCCGTTAACGCGATTTCTGACCCAGGTTCTAACAATTCATCATCTCCAAGTTTCAATGCAGGTAAGGGGGAGTCCAACTTTAACAATGCTAAATCATGCTTAGGATCAATCTTTAAGACTTCTGCTTTAATTTTTTTTACTACTGTACCTTCACCACTTAGGACTACGTAACTTTCAACTATTGTGGGGTCTAAATCTTCAGATACCACGTGATAATTTGTAATTGCAAAAAAACCGTTTGCTACAATAAACCCCGTCCCTAATACCCTTGGTGCACTGTGCTTAATTGGCGCATCAACAGCTACGGCAACAGTTCCTTTGGAGACTGATTTCACAATAGAAGTAAAAGAGGTAACATCATTATCTGCTGCTACACTCTGAGTCAGTAATCCCAACAGCACTAAAATCCAAATAATTAAAGTTTTCATGTATTTTTTCCCAGTTGAGCGTTAGCTTAATAACTTTAACCGAACTACACCGTAAGATAACAATGGATTTTTTAAAACAAATAATTCTACTTTTAATATCCCCTCTAACTATCAGCGTATTGCTAATACTAATGTCATATGCTTTCAAACGGGCAAATTATTTGAACACTGGGAAGAAAATTTTGTTAATGGGTGTACTTGTGTTGATGGTTTGCTCTCAACCATGGGTGGCAAACCTTTTACTTTATCCGTTAGAGTACAACAGCAAACGCTATCATTCATCCGATTTAACTAGAAGTGACGCTATATTTGTTCCTGCATGCTACTATCAAACGCAATACGATCTACCAGAAGTTTCGCGTTGGCACGAGTGTTCAATCCAACGGTTGATTCAAGCTAAGATTTTTTCTGATGAATTGAAAATCCCGATTATAGTTACGGGGGGAAGTTTCCTTGCTGATAAAGATGTTAAATATTCAGAAAAAGCAAAGCAATTTCTTGAAACATTAGGGCTAACTCCTGATAAAGTGATTTCAATACCTGAAGGTACCGACTCACTATCAGAGGTTGAAGCATTAAAAACTAGATTTGGCCACATAACTCTAGTAACCGTAACAAGCGCCACTCACCAATATCGATTAGCTCAGATCCTAAAAAACACTGATATAAACTCAGAGATTTTTCAAGTTGATTTTCAAAGCTCTGGGGAATTAAATCCTTTCCTTTCACTTCCTTCAATTCTAGCATTAGAGCGCACTAGAAGAGCGATATACGAATACTTGGCAATAGTGAAATACCATGTTTTGGAAAAATAGTATAAAAGGATTAGGCAAATTATCGAAAAGATTTGCTAGACTGTTTTGAAGGACGTTTTTTGTGTGGACCAAAGTTTAGTGGCTAATAAAACAATAATAGGACGCGTGAAGTCAATTGTCGGTCGGGACAGTAGATTGGGAAAGGCTCTTGGGGGGTTGGAAAAACTCCAAGAAGCCAAGTTCATCTCAAAACACTTTTCCGATTTCTTAGAGCCAGTAGTTGCGCAGTCCGAAAATACACGTACTGAGAGCTTTAATATTAGACATAAAGTTTATTGTGAAGAGCTCGAGTTTGAACCACTCAAAAACAATTGTCTTGAAACTGACGAGTTCGATAAATTCTCGAGCCCTTGTTTAATAAGACATAAAGGCTCAGGTCACTATGCTGGGACAGTACGTTTGGTTAGACCCCAGATAGAAAACCAACTTCTCCCTATTGAGAAATACTGCATTAATTCAATTACTCATGAAACTCTGAACCCACGTAACTTTGCACGGAAAGACATTTGCGAGATATCTCGACTCGCAGTTCCACTTGAGTTTCGGAAGCGTCAGATGGACCGGTTTTCTGGTGCTGCGACAGGTGTAATTAATGAACATACGTATTCTGAAAATGAATTAAGGTGTTTCCCCTTTATCGCCATCGGGCTTTACTTCTCTGCTGCAGCTTTAGTTATGCACAATAATATAAAACATACGTATGTTATGATGGAACCACGTCTTGCCCGAAGTATGAGGTTTGTGGGCATTCAGTTTGAGCAGGTTGGTCCCGTTATTGACTATCATGGTAGGCGTGCACCCTATTATATCAACCCATCACTGCTCTACGCTAATTTAAGGCCTAGCTTTAAAATAATGTTGAAAAACATACAGCATCAAGTTGAGAAGTATCCTCGAGACTAGAGAAGCGTCTAAACACTCTAATTACTTTTGCCGAGCCTGGTGCTCTTTACCAAATACATTGCATTCCAGTCTTGCGATATTTTTCAGGTGCGTTAGGAACTATTTATGAGAACATTAGACTTTGGGTTTGAGCAGCTGAAAAACCTTCTACTAACTTCTGGCTTTCGGTCATCACAGATATTATTTGTCGACACTAACGATGCGTACATCACGTATCCAGAAAAAAATTCAGCTATATTGGTCGTTAAACCATATCCTTCCGAATCCGATGGACCTTCGCGATATATGGAAATAATTAAGATAATAGAACTTGCAAAATGCAATGGATTTGCTGTTCACCCCTACAGTAGAGGCGCCAACTTAGGTTATGGAGGTAAAGAGCCCTACGCTTCAAATTGTATTGCCTTGGATTTAAGTGAGTTTAAAAGAATAAGTTACTACAAGAAATCAAGAGGACACATAACAGTAGAACCAGGAGTATCACAAGAAGCCATTAGTGAATTTTTAATAAAAAACGGTGATATCCATATACATGACACTACTGGAGCGCCAAAATTTGCAAGCGTCATCGGAAACTATCTTGAACGGGGTTTTGGTCATACTCCACTCGCTGAGCACGCTAAGAATATTCTGCATGCAGAAATTATCACTCCCAACAATAAAGAAGAAGCACCTACACATTTTGTGACATCAACCGATGGTACATCATTTGAAATTGACGGGAAAATAGCAACCAGAACCTATAGCATCGGCCCTGACCTGACAGGTCTCGTGATTCAAAATAATGTTTCAATTGTAACAAGCCTTACAATTAAGCTTTTGAAAAAACCTGATTGTTTCGTTGCTTACTTCATACCATTCAAAGAAGAAGATATTGATCAAATGATTGATACTTGTGCAATCCTGAGAAAACAAAACACCATACACAGTGCTGCACACATTGGAAACAACATGAAGACACTCCAATTACTTGCTGTAGAATTTCCAAATCTAATTAAATCGTATGATTACGAAGAGTTAAACAAGTTGATCCGCAAATTCGGTTTAGATGATTGGACGCTTTCAGGAGGGATGTACGGAACCAAAAACCAAGTCAAAGCGCATATTAAAGATCTTAAGACCGCGATGAAAAAACTAGGTGTAAAACCTTTATTCATTGACAAAGAAAAGCTCAGCTTTATTAAGAAAACGCTGTCTATTACTCCTAAACATAATAGAGCTTTAGTTAAAAAACTAGTTTCCAGTAATAGTGGTATAGCCAGAAAAATAGGCGCTAAACTTGCTCTGAGAAAGAGCCTAATAGAATTATGTAAAATAAAACAAGGAACTCCTAGCAATGAATTTCTTCGAACCATTTATTGGAGAAACCTTCAAAAGTTAACAGATAAGGTGCCCAATCCAAGTCAAGACAAAGTAGGTTTGCTATGGGGCGCGCCCTGCTCTGAAATATCGAGCAAAGATTTTAAATTAATTACTTCTATCATGAGTGAAACATGTAAGAAGTATAGTTTAGAAAGTCCAATCTCAGTAACCCTTATAAATGAAAGAACAATGGAGTGTGTATTATCTCTTTCATGGGATAGACAAAAAGAGGAGGAGGAAGAACAAGCTTTAGCTTGCTATCAAGAAATAATGCTTAAGTGTGCTTCCATGGGCTTCCTTCAGTATAGAATGTCTACGCTTTCCAATCACTTTCTCAATCGACAGCATCTACCGCTACCTTTTGAGCTCCCTGAACTTAAATCTTATTTTGATCCTTGTAATGTCATCTCTCCTTCAAAATATAAATTAGTGTCTAAAAATTTTACAACACGCAAATGAAAACAAAATAAAACATTAAAAATTAAACACTTAAAAAATGGCACGTTGCATGCTTATGTTAACAACGTATAACAGACCTACTGTTCAAAACAACGGAGCGTGGAAAATGAAATTTGCAACAACTATCAAATATGCAGCGATTGCGGGAGCTCTTGTTACAGCTTCGAATGCAACAGCTGGAGTATCTGCAACAGCTTATTTAGAATTAAATAATCTTCTTGTTCAAATCGATACTGACGGCGACTTGGAACCTGATCAAGTTAACCCTCTTGACTTTATTTCTGTCCTTCCGGGTGGCACAAGGTCAACAAGTACGTTCGCTGATAACAATGGCGCTTCAGATTCAGATTTAGATTCAAAATCCTCTGCCACAGCTGATTCTGATGCAGACTTACTCTGCCTAGGTTCTTCTTGCGGAGTTTTAGGTCTTACCAACAATGGCCAGTCTGTTGAAGGTGCCAATTTAGTTGCGAGTGACGCTTTTTACTATTCAGTGGCTGACGCTCAAGTTTCAGGCAGTGCGCTAGGTGCTGGTGCTAGCGGTTTTACATATGCGGATGCGGGTATTGCTGCTGGTAACGATGAAAGCGCGGGTGCCAATAGTAACATCGCAAACGATATCCTTACGCAATTTACACTCGATGCGCTGACAGATATTAATGTGCGATTTAGTGCTTTGTTGGATTACTTAGTTGATGCATTTATCTCGCCGGATATCGCTAATGATAGTTTAAGAGCGGCTACAGCTACAGCTAAAGCGACATTTGGTATTCAACTTGCAAGCATCACTGGAGATACAGTGTCTCTTACAGATGGCCCATCAGGCGTAACATTTAACGATATAGCAATTGATCAACCTGGTTTAGGCGACTTAATTGTTCGTTCAGGTAACGGCGAGACTTTCACGTCAGGCTGGGCAAACGTTAGTGCTGGTACTTATCAGTTGACCATTACTCAATCATCAACGGTTCAGACCACGCTTGTACCTGCTCCTACTACGCTAGCGATGGCTGCATTCGGCTTGCTGGGCTTGGGCTTAACAGCTCGCCGTAGAAAGCAAAAGTAATCATTGTCTTTATAAGAAAAGCCGGATTGTAATCCGGCTTTTTTTTTATACTATCTTAATACTTCTTGTCACTTATTAAAAAGCACGATACCTTTATCAAGGTAAACTCACGGACGTTAGAAGTGTTAAAATGCTAAAAAAAAATATTCAATTTGCTACTCTCGCTCTATTAACTTGTATCGGATGCACACCAAAGGCTCACCAAGATTACGTTCAGGAAACCAAAGTTGCACTTGAGAATGGGCAATCAAAAAAGGCTGAAGTATTAATTAAACAAGCGATGAGTGAGGAGCCAACATCTGAACTCAGACTATTGCTTACAGAAGTTTACTTACTAAATGGCAACATAATTGGTGCCAAACAGCAACTCGAAAAAGTAGATATTGAAGCGCTAACCCCATCCGAACAGAGCAAAGCTGAGAGCTTAAACGCACAAATAGCTATCCTTAGTTTTGATAGCAGTTTCCAAAGACTTATAGATAAAAACAGTACTTGTCGCGATTGTATGTTGGCAGAAGCGTGGTCTAGCGTCGCACGATCAAACTCTATAGATTTAGAAAGAATAGAAGGCGACACGGCCGTATTTAGCGTCTTTGAAGCATTTAATAGCAACACTCTTACAAGCTTAGATGTTTCACCACTAATTGACAATTCCACATCCGATATTGAACTGCTTGTGATGGGCGATCTATTAAGGCGGTCGAATAATATTGACGGTATGATAACAGTTTATAATGCGTATAAGAAAAATAACCCTAACGTATTGAACATCAATATGCCATTAGCTCAAGCTTTGCTAGTTAATAATGACTTTAAAAAAGCGAAAGAACTTGTAACCCCTGTTCTTGCGAGATTTTCTAAAAACCCAATGGCTAATTACCTTAATAGTCTAATTTTATTAAGCGAAAATAAACATGATGAAGCATATAACGCCATATCTTTAGCTGATACCTACGGAATAGATATGCCTTCTGTTTCGTTAACGAAAGGGCTTTTAGAGTTCAATTCTCAAAATTATGAATCAGCATTAAGTAGCTTTGAAAAAGCAACAAATATGGCACCAAACAACGAATTGGCAAATACCATGCTTGTTGCTACCAAAGTCAAACTGGGCATTACCGACGATGCACTAGAAACTCTAGCAACTCAAGAAAGCTTCTCAGAGCTGGATGTGTCTACCATTGGACAGCTTATAGGCACAGAAAGCCATGCCAGAGAGTGGATTACGCTTCAATCAAAGCTCGCTCAAAGCGAATCGCCTAGAGCAAGGGTGCTTAGCGGACTTATCGAGTTAGCACGTGAAGGGAGTTCTGAAACACTAAGTAAACCAGGCGACACTTCAGATAGCACTTATAATCTCATTCAAGTTGCGATGATGATGAACAAGGCTCAATTTGACGAAGCGCTA
The DNA here is from genome assembly GCF_056311745.1 of Alteromonas sp. ABV4_150. Classification (NCBI taxonomy): domain Bacteria; kingdom Pseudomonadati; phylum Pseudomonadota; class Gammaproteobacteria; order Alteromonadales; family Alteromonadaceae; genus Alteromonas; species Alteromonas sp. ABV4_150. The sequence goes on from NZ_CM149971.1 coordinate 198,150, forward strand.
AAGTATGTAAACAAGTGGCTGGAAAGAACAACTGACAAAGTAAAAGTCATGAACTATAAAGCTGCCATCCTTATTGCTAAAGGTGACAGAGATAGCGCAGCGTTAGTTTATCAAGACTCTTTGGAGCTTTTGCCTACAAATAGAGCTGCTCACATGTTCATGGCTCAGTCTGCTGCGAAGAACAAAGATTATGAGAGTGCACTGAATTCTCTTGATAAAATACTAGAAAATAATCTCAACGATGTCGTTGTGCTCAAGTTATACCTTGCTTTCCAAAAGCTTTCTAAAAATGAAGAATACGAATCGAAATTACATACCTATATTGATAAAGCTATTTCAGAATTTGACGACAATGTTCTTTTTAAATTGATGAAGGCGGGTATTTTCGCTACTCAAGGCGCAAATGAGCTTGCTCAAAGAACTCTAAACACTACAGATGCCGAAAAGGCAAAACTAATCAATCAATACTGGGAATTACAGTTCTACCTAGCGAGCCGTTCGAATAACGCCAATCAAGCAAGAGATATAGTCAAGGCATGGAATAAACAGTTCCCTGACAGCACACGCCCAAATATTGCATTTGCAACATACCTTGAGAACACAGGCCAATTAAAAGAAGCGATCTCAGTACTAGAACAAGTCCCGCACTCTCTTGACCGACCAAAAGAAAGCCTTGCGTTAGATGCAAAGCTAGTTTCCCTTTACATTCATCAAGGGAACTTATCTAAAGCGAAGTATAAAATCGGACAGATTGAGAAAAAGTCGAACGCTCCATCAGAGCTGTTAGATTACCTAAACGGTACCTACGCTATTAAGCAAAATAATTTGGATGAAGCGACATCATTGCTCACAAGAGCTTATAACGAGTCAAGCAATTCTCATACGCTTAAATTACTTCATGCGCTAAACCTAAGGCGTGGCAATGTCGACTATGGGGTTCTTAAAGCGCACCTTGAGCAACATCCTAACGACCTATCAATAAAAGCACTATTAGCTGAGTCATTAATAGGACATGACAACGCTCAGTCGATAGCTATTTTTGAAGACATCATTAGTAAAACAAGTGGTAACACTGATGTATTAAATAACTATGCATGGGTCCTTTACCTTGACGGTAAAAACGACAAAGCTTTTGAAATTGCCAAGCGAGTCGTTGAATTAAATGCATCAAACCAAGACTATTTAGATACGTTGTTTCGCATTTTAACTTCTTCAGAGCGTTATGATGAGATAACCCCGTTTTCAAATAATGTTAGTTCTAACGCTAATGCGCTTTTGTTAGCAAACGCACACATGCATCTTGACGAACAAACCCAAGCTCAGAAGGCTTTAGCGACTGTCGAAAAGTCGAGTTTGACTGAAGAAGATTTATCTTTGTACGAGCGTATTTCAAAAGACGTAAAAAATTAGTACATGGAAGAAACACAATGGCTAACAAATGTAACTTGGGAGCAACTCTCCACTGCCTTACATGAAGTAAACTGTGATAACTTTTCGCCGTTTTTGAGTGAGGGTTTTATCAAAGCATGGTTTTCCCAAAAGACATTTCCGGTTCATATGTTTTTGCTCTACGAACAAAGTACTGTGAGTCACTTTGCGTTAATCGGTGAGAGCTTTAAAAAGAAATATGGGCTGACTTTTAAGTTAGCCCATATAAACCAAACTGGTTGTCCTGATAACGACCAAGTGTGGATAGAGTACAACACGTCACTTGGCTTACCTGAAAATCAAAACCGTTTCTTTGATTTACTCTTAAAAGAACTAAAAAGCCAAAATTTCGATATTCTTAATGTTTCAATGACATGTGAATTTCTTTTTCCCAAAAAATACTTGAACGACTTACGCAATGACGCTCATATTTCATATGGTTTTCGTCGTTCTCTTTCACCAGAACTTACTATAGAGCAGCTAATCTCTCGCCTTTCAGCTAATAGTAGAAGCAAGTTAAGAAGGAGTATAAAAGAAGTACATCTTCGCTTTGGTGCAATTAACGTGACAATTGCTGAATGTTTAGAACAAAAACTCTTATTTCTAGAGCAATTAGAAATACTTCACATAAAGCGATGGGGAGACTCTACCTTTGGGAGCGGATTTGAAAATAAGGTCTTCAAAGGCACGCTTAAGAACTTTTTGATAAGTAATGGCAAGCTTTGTGAAATAGCAAAAGTTACAGCAGGAGATGCTTTGCTAGGGTATACACTCAACTTCGTACAAAAAGACGCGGTCTTTTTTTACTGCTCTGGAGTAAACCTTGAGTTTGCATCTAAGCATATTAAGCCTGGTTATATTCTGCATCTTGCTTTAATGGAGTATTATGCGCAACAAGGGTTAAGTTGGTACGATTTTATGGGAGGAGCAAGTCAATACAAACAAACTTTGTCCAATGACACTGTTGTATTTCACTCGTTACAAATTCCAACGATGACATTCAAAGGTGTTCTCACACGATTGAGAAATTACTTGGCAAATGCAGCAGTTACTCTCGCAAAGCACGCAAGACCTTCGCAGGGTTCCCACCTACTATAACCCCCGCAGGCACATCATCAATAACTACAGAACCTGCTGCTACCACACTTCCTTTGCCAATATTGGCCATAACCAGTGCACCGTTGCCCAACCAACAGTTCTCTCCTACAGAGACTTTGGTGAAAACGCCGCCCTGATCTTTAATCGGCTTTTCTGGGTCAGAAAAATTGTGTTGTCCTTTGCCACTCATAATGTGCACACCGCTTCCCAACAAAGTATTTCTCCCAATAGCGCATTTACCAATGTTACATTGCGGCCCTATGTACACCCCCTCGTCAATCTCAGTATCTTGTTGTGAAAACAACGTGGCGAAACCGATGAGAACGTTTGGTGCACACGAGGTCATGACAAACCGATAAAAGCCCGAACGTAAATAACACCCTAGTTTACCGGGTATAAGCGATAGCAGCTGGCTAAAAGAGGAAAGCAGCGAGTCTTTGTTTACCACAATAGACAGCATTAAATACATAAGCGTGAAAGGAAACATTACAAGTGCACAAAGGGCAAAAAAACTCTTCTTAATTATTGATTTCATATTCGTGCCATTGCCACTTTCAATGGGCTCAGTTGTTGTTCCCAGCTATATTCGCTAACTATTGCTTGATAGCTACGTTGAGCTTTATGTTGTGATAGCTCAAAGTTCTCAATACTTTCCACGCATGCAGCTACAAAGCTCTCTACGTCATCTACTATCCACATGCTGTCGGCGTTGGCAAACGAGATCCCTTCAGCTCCCATAGACGTGGTTATTATCGGTAATTTACATGCTGCCGCTTGAAGCACTTTGTTCTGCACGCCCCTTGCCAACCTAAATGGCGCCACAAACGCATGAGCTTGGTGAAAATAAGGCAATATATCATCGACAAAGCCCGTGACATCTATGCCATCGCGGTCTGACAGCGCCTTTATTTCTTCAACAGGGTTCATACCACCCACGGTAAATTTTGCATTCGGTGCTTTTTCACGAATGAGTGGCCAGCAATTTTTAACAAACCAAAGAACCGCGTCTACATTAGGTTTGTAGTCCATCACGCCCGTGAACAAGAAATGCGGCCCAGTGCTTATTGTAGCCGCGCAAGGCTGTGTTTTCGCTGGATAAAACGCATCGAAGTCTAATCCGTTTCCAAGCACGGTTATCGCTTTCGATGAGTCTACTGAAGAATTAAATAGCTGCGCCTCTTCGCTTGCAATCAAAAAGCACTCATCAAACCGTTGGTTTGTTTTAGCCTCAAGCTTTTTTATACCTTTGCTTTCACGCTGGTATACGTAGCGCATTAAGAAAGAAGAAGAATCTGCGTATTGCGCCCACTTATCTGAATCAACGTCCATGAAGTCCATAAACAAGCGACAATGGGTAGTGTTGTAATAAGGCGAGTTGAAGATGTAATAGCTTAAACTCGACGCGGTTAACAGCAGCGCATCCTTACCCTCTTTCAGTTTTTCATCAATAACATGTTGAAGTGTTTTTGAGTAAAACGCCCCAACACTTATGGGCAAACCTTGCAGTAAGGCCGAAGCATAACGCGTGAATTTACTACCTAACTGGTAAGAGTTAACCGAAATTCCAAGATGCTTGGCTAACGCTTCGGCATTTTTCTTATCTTCTGCAGTTTCTATGAGAGAAAAAACTTCGACTTCGTACCCTAAGCGAATTAGAAATTCAATTTGATGATATGTTCTAAGTTTTTCGCCCTTATTTGGGGGATACGGTACTCTTTGCGACAACACGCAAACTTTCGACATCAGCGCCTTCCAAGCTATCTTCAGTATTTTTACTTGTCCTGTAGTCATACTACTTCGAAGCAAATATAAGGTCAAAGTAACAAATTAGTGATGAAGGCTACACAAGTGGCAATTCCATTGGCATACTAGAGTCATTATGCATATGTTCATCAAGAACATTGCTCACGGAAGAAATAAAGAAAGCAGTAATGACACAAACGGTTGGAACTATCCAGGTTGCCTCTTTAGCCAAAGAGACGTGCGGACATTTTAAAACAGGGTTGCCCTGCCCTAAGGGAATGTGGCCCGCCGTCACTCAATTTCGGCTTGCCGCAAACGAAATACTCCTAACTGATGCTTTTATCAAAACCTCGCAGCTATGGCCAGATGGTTCAATAAAGTGGTTGTTATGTGAAGGTTTGATTGATTTACAGCACCATTCGGTAAGCGATGAAATAGTTCTGACGCTAGAAGCGGTGGTGAGCGACTCACCATTGAACAAGCTTGTCTCACCTGTAAACGATAACGATGAGGCGCTTTCTTTGTCTCTGGGCAGTGGCGAAACGTTTACAATTAACAAAGCCAAGCCTTTTGAGTTTGCAACCAACAAGCACTTATCCAGCTCTTTCGATATTGTTGATATTACTCCTCAATCGATAACCCCTATTGCATTCTCTTATGCTCTTCATTGCAATAACAACGAATACAGCGCATTAACCGTTGAACAAGAATACGAGATTAGGCTTGGCAGCGATAAAAAGCTGATTGTGGAAACAGAAGCGTCAATCTTCCTTAGTACTGGAACGGTTTGTGCTCATTTAACAATGCGAAACCCAAGCGCTGCGTCACACCCAAATGGGAAGTGGGACTTGGGAGACCCAAACAGTATTTATTTAAAAGAATGCTGTATCTCGTTCAAAGGTAAATCGCTAGAGCCTACGCTGACGCTAAATTCTGATGCCTTCAGTTCATCTGAACATGAAGAACTGACACTGCATCAGGCTTCCAGTGGCTTTGAGAACTGGCAAAGTCCAGTTCATGTAAATCAAAACAACGTTAACTCGCTTACGTTTCGCGGTTTTAAGCTTTATAAATCAGACCACCTATTGCTTTCAGGTGACCAAGCACAACCGCAAATTACCATCTCAAACAGCGGTAGCACTTTTAGCATTCATGTTGATAAATTTTGGCAAAATTTTCCTTCTTCAGCACATTTATCAGCAAACACGCTAAACGTTAGCTTATTGGGTTCAAGGCATAGCGAATGTACTGAACTTCAACCTGGTGAACAAAAGACACGATGCATCTCAATCGCACCTTTTGAAATCCAATCGCTACAGGTACTCATTGATAGCACTTGGTTAAGAAAGGCATCTGTACTGCCTTTTCTCCCTTCTAAACCATGCGAGTTTGACTCACTTATAAAAAGTGGCATTGAAGGTCCGTCTTCTTTTTATCAAAAGCGGCTTGATATCGACGAGTTTGGCTGGCGACATTTTGGTGAGCTGTATGCGGATCACGAAAAGGCACTCGCACCTGACGAGCCCTTTTTCGTGTCACATTACAATAATCAATACGACCCTATATTTGGAATGCTGATGCAGTGGTTGTTAAGCGGCGATCCTCGTTGGTTTGAACTAGCCGATGATCTTGCCAAGCACGTTGCAGATATAGATGTTTATCACACCAGTGACGATAAGCCCGAGTATAGCGGCGGACTGTTTTGGCATACCGACCATTATGTTCAGGCATATACAGCTTCTCATAGAACGTACTCTAAACATCAGCCGTCTGGTGTTTACGATGATCATGCTGGAGGCGGCGGTCCGGGTGGGCAACATTGTTATACCAATGGTCTCACTTTGCATCATTTGCTTACTGGCTACACACCGTCTCGAGACGCCGCATTATCCATAACGCAATGGGTAACCAATTATTATGAAGGCGACGGTACGTTTGTAGGCGCCCTGCTTGCGTTTAAAAATAGCGATATTCCTGGTGTTAAAAATGTAAAAACAGGAAAGTACCCTCTAGACAGAGGTACAGGTAACTACCTGCAAGCAAGGCTAGATAGATACGAACTACAAGGTTGTGATAGTGACATTGAAGCCGCGTCCTATATTATAGCGAATACGGTCTCCCCCACAGATGACTTCGACCAATTGCAATTGGATAATGTCGAAGCAACGTGGTTTTATACTGTATTCCTACAAGCAGTTTGCCGATTTATATCACTTAAAGAACAGCGCTGTGAATGTGACTCGAGCTATCAATACGCAGTAGACTCACTTACTCACTATGCCAATTGGATGGCAGTGAACGAATATGCTTATCTGGACAAGCCTGACATACTTGAGTTTCCGAATCAAACGTGGAGTGGGCAAGACCTAAGAAAACTATGCGTACTGCATTTTGCATCTAACTATTTAACTGAAGCCCAACGTTCACTTGCTGAGCAAAAAGCCGAGCAACTAGCAGATACAATTTATCAGCGCCTTAGTACGAGTACAGAAACGGGTACCACGCGCGTACTTTGTTTAATGATGCAAAACGGTCATTACTCCGGTTTTAAGCAAGCTGCCCGCCCTCTTTCATCGACTTCTACACAAAAAGGTCAGGCCTTAACAGAGAAATCCAATTCATTGAGTTTTCTTTTGTCTAACCTTATCGATTTATCTCCGTCAAGAGAGAGAAAACAGCTAGTGAAACGTTTTCCACAACTTCAAAAATGGTTAGGTAAACCATGAGTATTAATACGTCTTTTGTCATTCCGCATAAGGGGCGTGAAGACATGCTCATAGAAACACTAACAAGTATTGCGGGCCTAACAACACCTAAAGAACAATACGAAGTTGTTTTGGTAAGTCAGAATAAAGAAATTTCAAATACGCTCAGCGCATTTATCGAAACAGTAAATTTGCGTGTTGTATATAACAACGAAGATAATACGATTTCACATTCTAGAAATCTGGGCGCCGGCTTGGCGACAGGTGAATACTTGGCATTTTTAGACGCAGATGTTGCACTTGCTTCGAATTGGCTAGACGTGATGATTGACACTCTCAAAACACGAGACAATACGGCTTTAGTCAGCGCCATGCAGGTGAACAGCCCTAACGCGCCGCCTTTAGAGAGAATCAGAACGGCGTTAAGCAATGCTGAACTTGATGTGCCTGTCAGTTTTCTACCTGGCCGCAACTTATTTCTTTTAAAGGAAACATTTGAAGCGGCAGGTAAGTTTCCTGAACACCTTCTTACTTGTGAAGATTATTTCTTTACCGATAAGGTTAGTAAATTAGGTGAGTTGTTTTATACCTCACAAACCCAGTATATTCACATTGGCGAAGACAAAGCTTACGCACCGATGTATAAAAAAGAAATATGGCGCGGCCAGTCCAATGTTGCATCTTTAAAAGGAAGGCGCATTCCGCTGAGAGAATGGCCAAGTTTTGTTGTTCCTTTTGCATTTACAGGTGGTCTTTTACTGGCTTTTCTCGCGATAATATTCTCGCAACCTATTGTCGCTATAGTTATGTTAGTAGGCGCTTTACTGCCTTTTACCGCGTACACGTGGCGACTAAAAAGGCTTGTTAAGCAGCAAGTAACTTGGTGGCATTGTTCACTTTTTTATCTGCTTTATTTTCCGGCTAGAGCACTTGGAACATTAATAGGAGTACGCGGCGCTGTTAGTACCAGCTCGCATAAATAACAATGAAAGTTTTACAGTTTATTTGTTCAACCGGTTTCTACGGTGCAGAAAGATGGGTGTTAGCGTTATCAAAGCATTTGCCAGATAGTGTTTCGAGTGAACTTGTTGTTACCTTAGAGCCGGGTACAGAAGAGCTAGAGCTTGTAAAACAGTTCAAAGCGATAGGAAAAACTCACCACATTCCTATGCAGGGTCGTTTTGACCTGCGTGCCGTTTCGAAATTGGCGGATTTAATTCAAGAACAAGATATCGATATTATCCATACTCACGGCTATAAGTCAGATATTTTGGGCGTAATGGCGGCTAGAAAAGCAGGTATTCCGTGTGTTGTAACACCCCACGGCTTTGAAAATGCTGCTGACTTGAAACTCCGTCTCTTTATTTGGTTAGGGTGTCAGTCGATGCGCTTTGCCGACAAAGTTGTTCCACTTTCTAAGCAACTAATGAGTGATGTGGAGAAGTTTAATATATCGCCTGACAAGCTTGAGTATATCCAAAATGGCGTAGACTTGTCTGAAGTAGAAGCCGTTAGACAAACAAAAACAGACAAGCCAAAAGAAAAGAAGACCATTGGCTTTGTGGGCCAAATGATCAGCCGGAAAAATATAAAAGCCATTTTAGACTGCTTCGAGTCTTTATATAAAAAGCGTCAAGATATTGAATTAGTACTGCTGGGTGACGGCGAAGACCGCCCCAGCTTAGAGGCGTATTCAAAAACACTGGCTAGTGCCAGCGACATTCATTTTTTAGGCTTTAGAAATGACAGGCTACAGCTGCTGCGCGACTTTGACTTGTTCGTAATGACGTCGACGCTTGAAGGCATCCCTCGCTGCTTAATGGAAGCATGCGCCATGGAAATTCCGGTGTCTGCTTATGACATTGCGGGTATCGACCAGCTAATAACACACAACGAGTCTGGTTTATTGGCTCCTCTTCACAACAGCAAGCAGCTTGAGAAAGATTGGGAGAGACTGCTAGATGACAAAGCACTCGCCACCTCACTAGCTCAAAACTCAAAGTCGTTTGTAGAAGCCAATTTCTCTGCTAAGAGAATGGCTGATGAATACCTTGAATTATTCGAAGGAATCCTGAAAGAGAGTGTAAATGCATAAACAGGACGTGTTATTTGTTTTAACTATTGATACTGAAGAAGAATGGCAGTGGGACGAAGAGTTTCCGCAGCATAACTGTTCAGTTGAAAACGTTGAAAAGCTTCCTGCATTTCAAACTTTCTGTGAAAGTCTTGGTATCCGTCCTACGTATTTTGTTGATTACGCCGTTGCAAGCAATAATGTTGGCAGTCAAACTCTGCGAACCTTTGCTAAGTCTAACAGCGCGGAAATTGGAGCACATCTACACCCTTGGTGTAACCCTCCCTATTTCGGTAAGACAACCGAAGCTGAATCTCACGTAATAAACCTTCCTTTAGAGCAAGTAGAGCAAAAACTCGATGCACTAAACGCCCTTTTACACGACGAAATAGGCGTTCGCCCACAGTCCTTTAGAAGCGGGCGATGGGGCGTAAGTGCCAAAATGCTTAGATTACTTGCATCAAGAGGCTATGTCGTAGATTCAAGCGTTTATCCTTTTTACAGGAACGACTATTTTAGCTGCCTAGGTGCACCAGAATCGCCTTATTGGCCTTCGTTTGACAACGCACTGGCTCCTGGAGAGCAGCGTCAACTGCTTGAGATCCCTGTTACCGCAGGGTTTAATATTCAAAACTTCTCTCTTGGTGAACGCATTCATAATCGACTATCTAAACCACCTTTTAATTGGTTTAAATCTGTCGGTTTGCTTTGGCACAGTAAACTTTTAAGAAAGATTTATTTGAGTCCAGAGCTTACCGAAATCGAAGACATGCTTGCGTTAGTCGACCAAAGCATTCAGAAAAAACAACCCGTTATTCATATGTACTTACACAGCTCTAGTTTAATCGACGGAGCAACGGGCCTTTTAGATGGGCCAAATGCATTTGAAACAATATGCCAGCGCATTGAGGTTGTTACTCAACACTTAGCGAAAAATGCCAATGTAAAATTTTGCACTATCTCAGAAGCCAAGGTGCATTTAAGTAACCGCAGCGCTTCAAGCGGTGTTATTAAGGGTGACCAAAATTAATGACGGCACATAAAAATACAAAGTTACGAATAGCGTCAGCCAGCGACAAACCTTTGTGGGATGCCTATGTATCACAACACAAAAATGCTTCCGCTTATCACAAGTTTGCGTGGCTTGAAGCAGTAAAGGCCGCTTACGGTCATTCAATGCTTGGCGTTATTGCCACATGTGCTAATACGGGGCAAGTTGTTGGTGTTTTCCCTGCTGTTTTAATGAATATACCTTTGCTGGGCAAGCAAATATGTTCTTTACCTTATTGCGATGTAGGCTATGGCTTAGCCGACAACGACAAGGTGTTAAATGACATGCATGCGCTTCTTGCTGCGCAGATGCGAAACGTAACAGGAAAAAAATTGGAAATTAGAGGTATAGAACAATCACCTTTAGACAAAATCCAGTTTGAAAACAAAAAAGTACGTATGCTTTTGCCACTGCCTGAGTCAAGTGAAATACTGTTATCAAGTTTCAAATCTAAATTACGCAGCCAAATAAGGAAGGCGGAAAAAAATGGGCTTACCTTTGAGTTAGGCACATCGAACGTCCTAGTAAGTGATTTCTACAACGTATATGCTCAAAACATGAGAGATCTCGGCTCTCCTGTTCATGCCGAAAAATGGTTTAAGGCAATTATAAAAAGTTACGGCCAAAGTAGTTTAATTAGCGTGGTTTATCACGATGGCCAGCCTATTGGTGGTGGCGTTATCATAAAATCGGGTGACAACGCTTCTATTCCATGGGCCTCAACACTTCGTGACTTCAATCGCCTTGCTCCTAATATGTTGTTGTATTGGTCTTTGCTTTCCCATTGCGCCGACAATGGCGTGAAAGTTTTTGACTTTGGCCGCTCAACCTTTGAAGAAGGCACATATAAATTTAAAAAACAATGGGGCGCAGAACCTCAACTGCTTAACTGGCAGAGTTTTGATAAAAATAATGAGTTGATAGACGCTAAAAGCGACGCTAAGTCAGGCTCAAGCAGGGTAAGAGAAATAGCCGAAAACATTTGGCGTGAACTTCCCTTAAAATTTACCATTGTAACTGGGTCAATTCTTCGGCCTTATATCAGTTTGTAGGGATAACCATTCATGTGTGGCATTGCAGGATTTAGCCTTTTTAATTTCAACGAAGGCGGTGAAACTTCATTAGAAGCTATGCACAAGGCTATTCATCACAGAGGCCCAGATGCCAGCGGCATGTATATCGATGAACATATCGGCCTTTGTCATAGGCGGCTGAGTATTCTTGATCTCACAGAAGCAGGCAATCAGCCCATGTACTCAAAAGATGGTGACTTGGTTATTGTTTTTAATGGCGAGATCTACAACTTCCTTGAATTGCGAGCCGAGCTTGAAAACGACGGTGTTACATTTAAAAGCCATACAGATACCGAAGTTATTTTAGAGCTATATGCACGCGAAGGAACCAAGTGTTTAGATAAACTAAACGGAATGTTTGCCTTTGCTCTGTGGGACAAAAACAAGCAAGAACTGTTTATTGCACGAGATCGATTGGGTAAAAAACCCCTTTACTATTTTAATGATAATGGTCGATTTGCGTTTGGCTCTGAAATTAAAGCTATATTGGCGTTGGAGAACATTCCAAGGGAAATTCGCTTAGACGCCGTATATGACTTCTTTGCATATCAATACGTTCCCGACCCAAAGAGTATTTTTAAGCATATTCACAAGTTACCACCTGCTCATTATTTAATTCTTAATAAAGACGGTTTCAACATTCATGAATATTGGGATTTGAGCTTTAAAAACACCACAAGTGCCAGTGAAGATGCCAATAAAGCGCAGTTAAAGACCTTACTTGAAAAAGTCACTAAACAAAGAATGATCAGTGATGTTCCGCTTGGCGCTTTCTTAAGCGGCGGTGTGGATAGCTCGGGTGTTGTGGCTATGATGGCACAAGCCAGCGAAACTCCCGTAAAAACCTGTACCATAGGATTTGATGATAAAGCATTTAACGAAGCGGATTTCGCTCGTGAAATAGCTGAAAAATACGAAACAGAGCACCATGAATTTACCGTTCACCAAAACGTTAGCGACAGACTAGAACATATCGTAAGCTTTTTTGATGAGCCTTTTGCTGACCCCTCATTAGTGCCGACCTTCTTCGTTTCGGAACTAGCAAGGAAAGCGGTAACCGTCGCCCTTGCGGGAGATGGTGGTGATGAAATGTTTGCGGGCTACGAAAAATACTCAGTTGACGACGTTGAAAATAAACTTAGAAGTAAGTTTCCCGAAACGGTTCGAAAGTCTGTTTTTCCGCATTTGGCTAAGATGGCTGGAAAAGTGCCAGGCACAGTCGGTAAAAAAGCGAAATCATTACTCACAAGCTTATCTCACGAGCCTGCTATGGGCTTTTACATTACCAACAGTATGATGACTGACGAAATGTGGCAAAGCTTAGTTAAGCCTGAGGTTGCACAGCAGCTCGCCAATTACCACCCTAGTCAATATACCTTAGACATGTATAACAAAGCCGACGGTCCGGACCATTTAAGCAAAATTCTTTACACAGACATCAAGACCTACATGACAGGCGACATCTTGGTAAAAGTCGACCGCATGAGTATGGCAAATTCGTTAGAGGTACGAGCGCCTATTCTGGATTATCAGGTTGCAGAGTTCGCCGCTACCCTCCCCTCTTCACATAAATATCGCGACGGTGAGAAAAAATACTTACTTAAAGAAGTCTTTAAGCCCTTTATCCCCGATTCACTGTTGTATAGAAAGAAAATGGGCTTCAGCACGCCATTAGATGAGTGGTTTAGAGGTGAATTGAAATCACTGTCTGAATCTCAAATCATTGATTCACAGCGTGGGCTTAACGCCGTATTCGATAGCGGTGTTATAAAGAAACTTTGGGAAGAACATCAAACGCGTAAAGCTGACCACGGCATAGTACTGTGGAGCATGTTGATGTATCAAATGTGGTTTGCAAAATATGCAGCGTAATTTTTCATTGGATTGCTTTAGAGCTCTCGCCATTATGTTAGTGTTTACCGCACACAGCATTTTAGCTTTTGGTGCACCTGCCATTTTGGCGCCGTTTCAATTCGGAGGAACTGGCGTGGACCTTTTCTTTGTGTTGTCAGGCTGGCTAATAGGCAACCAATTATTGCTGGAAAAGAAAAAATTTGGTGATATTGATGTACCGCGCTTTTGGATCAGGCGGTGGATGCGAACTATGCCAGCTTATTATGCTGTGCTACTTGTCACTATTTTACAGCTTTACTTAACAAAAGAAGATTTCTCTTTTCCCTGGCCTCATCTGTTCTTTTTGCAAAACTACCTTGGTGATCTTAGTGTTTTCTATGTAAGTTGGTCTTTATCCGTGGAAGAGCAATTTTACTTATTTATTGCCCCATTGTTCGTACTTACATTAGCTCTCGACAAAAAGTATCAAGTTTTCGTCTTATTAACGTTATTAGTTTGCCCTTCTATTTTTCGGTACCTCGAACTTTACTCCTCTCATACCGAAACTCACGTTAGGTTAGATTGTTGTGCGATGGGTGTATTACTAGCTTATTTGAAGCACTATAGGCAGCATGTTTGGGGTGAAGCACAGAAAAAAATTAACGTTTTTTTTATTGCTTCAATTGCAGCCTACGCGTTTTTCTATATCGCCAGGTACAATCGTGAGTGGGAAATCGGTGACCCTAGCAGCTTGGGGCTTGCATTCATGTTTGGGATTTGGATTGTCTGGGGCGAGCAAACCAACTTCAATCCAACAGGTATGGCGTCGCGCGCTGTCATGCACATATCTACACGATCTTATGCCATGTACTTGCTGCACGTTGACGCACTCGCAGTATTAAATAAACTCGACCTTAACAACACTGCTTTTTCAATCTACTACGTAGCGGCGTTGTTTATTACTCTGCTGTTGTCTGAGTGTCTGTATCGCTTCGTAGAGTTGCCTTTTATGAAGTCTCGCTCTAAGTTTTCGTTTTCGCAGTCCCGTGCGCACAACGATAGAACTCAAAAGATGAAGATGGAAGGTATATGATTAAAGTTCTACACGTTACCTATGACATGCGTATTGGCGGCACTGAAATGGTAATAAAGAATATTATTGACGGCAATTCTGATCGTTCCATTGCGATGTCGATATTCTGTATTGAAGAGCCTTTAGGACCTTGGGGAGAAGAGCTGAGAAAAGCTGGCACGGATATCTCTACCGCTCATCGTCAACCTGGCTTTGACACTTCGCTTATTAAATCGTTAAAACGTCATATCGAGCACTATGACATCGACGTCGTGCATTGCCATCAGTATACTCCTTGGGTTTACGGCACGCTTGCCGCATTGTTCACTAAAGCCAAAGTTATTTTCACAGAACACGGTAGATTTTACCCTGATTCAACAAGCTGGAAACGCCAGCTTGTAAACCCAGTTTTAATGAGAGCAACTAAAAAGGCAACGGCAATCTCGCACGCAACCAAAGACGCACTCGAAGAATATGAGTTTATTCCTAAAGCACGAATAGACGTTATTTATAATGGCATTAAACCACTTGAAGTCGATCATACAATAAAGGCCATTACAAAAAGCGAACTAGCCATTCCAGAAGGAAGTATTGTCCTTGGCACGATAGCGCGTTTTGACCCGATTAAAAATCAAGAAATGATGATAAAAGCATTCTCAGCAGCTTTGAAAGAAAATCAAAATTTAGTCCTTGTACTTGTTGGAGACGGTGAAATGCGACCAACACTTGAAGCTCTTGTGCAAAAAGAAGGAATTGAAGCTCATGTGCGCTTTACTGGTTATATAAAAGAACCAAGCCGCCATCTGGCCATTATGGATATTTTCCTACTTTCCTCATTGAGTGAGGGCACATCAATGACGCTGCTTGAAGCTATGTCACTGTCTAAGCCTTGCATTGTTACCGATGCAGGAGGAAATTCCGAGATTGTAGAGCACCAGCAAACTGGCCTGGTTACAGAAAACGCAAATCAGAAGGCATTCACTAGCGCTATCAATACACTTTGCTCATCCCCCATATCTATCAAGGAAATGGGCGAAAATGGCTATAGGCTGTTTTGCGAAAAGTTTACTGCGAAGAATATGGTGACACAATACGCTCATCTTTATCGGGAAATAACAGGAAGATAACTATGTGTTTGATAAAAAATTCTACTCAACTTCTCCTGCTAATTGTGGTTAGTGTCTTCGGTTTAACCTGTGTGACTACGGCTTCTGCCAGCGAGCAATGTGACGAAAAACGACAAGAAGTATTGCAATACCTGGGGCTAAAAAAGAAAAAAGCGTTGTTAACATGCTCGCAAGTTGAACAAGCGTACGAATTAATTCACGCTCCTAAACTTGACATTTCGGCATGGGAATACGAAGGCGGTTTCCGGCTATCGACCAAACGCGCAGGCGAAACGGAGAACTCAACTGTCGATTTTTCATTGGGTATATTCAGTCTTAGTACATCTAAAAAATCGATGCTTGTGGCTAGCAACCCAAGATTGGGAGGCATTGGTGAATTCCTTATCCCACCAATAACAAAGTCAGAAGACTTGAGGGATTTTGTGAAAGGCGAAACTGTTCTGCAGAACTTTATTCCGCTAATAAATAACCCAAGAGTTTCAACCGGTATCGGGGGTTACTTTCGCATTACTGGCATTAAGCAAATTGATAATGCGTTAATGGTCAACTACATCAACTGGTATGATGCAACGGCCACGGAAACTGATACGAGTATTATGATATGGGATGCAAATAATCTTGCTGAGAGCAAGATGTACGGCCCTTACCAATTACAAGGCGCAGCTCATGCAGCTGGCTGGTTAAGCGAAATTCCGTCTAATTTAACCGACCTTTTTGACGCTTCGCACATCACGGGCTCACAATCTAACGCAGCGATATCCTCTAGGTTGTCTATTGGCCCGACGGCATTTGCCTTTAACCCCAGAAAAGATGTTATTTACGGCCCATCCGGGTTCGTTCAAACACAGGCCCTGCTCGACTTTTCCATGAAAAACCCACTTTACGACCACAGCGTGTATGAATTTCAACCGGACTTTAAACCTTTAAGTATTAACGAAGACGGGTTAAACAAGATGTGGACACTGTCTTCGGGGGCCTCTTTTGGTTTCATTATCCCTGGTACACGCACTTATTTGACACTGGGTAAGTCAGCAGGTCATGAAAGTGGTATAGGCTATAAAATTGAGCAAAACAATGGACACAAATGCGGAGGGCCATGCCCATACGATGCATCTGATTACTATAGCTTTTATTGGGCATGGGACGTGGTAGATTTACTGAAAGCCAAGCTTAATTTAATAATGCCCTACAATCTTCAACCATACGAACACGGCAAGTTTCCTTTGCCTGCAAGGTACAAAGGATTGGCAATAGGTGGAGCCGATTATGATGCTGAGCAAGGTAGGCTATTTATTTCTTTAACAACAGGCGACACGCTAGGAAAATATGCTAGGCCACCTTTGTTTCTTACCTACAAACGTAAAGTATCCACTCAAAAAAAATGAAACAGAATAATCAAAAAGTGAGCGTCATTATGCCTGCTTATAATTCTTCTCACTACGTAGAAGAATCGATAAGCAGTGTGCTGAATCAAACTCACCGAAACATTGAGCTTATAGTGATTGACGATGGTTCCACAGATGAGACGTGGTCCATAATAAATACATGGTCAGAACGTGACGACCGCATAATTGCTATGAGACAAAAAAATCAAGGTGTTTCTGCGGCCCGCAACAATGCTATTTCGAAGTCTTCGGGCGATTTTATCGCATTTTGTGACTCGGACGACGTATGGTATGCAAACAAGCTTGAACGCCAATTAGATACAATGGGAGACGCGGCATGGTCGCACTGCGATTCGCAATATGTAGGTCTGGGATACGAGGACAAAACGGTTTACCGCTCTACTTACAGCCGCCTTTATGACGAAAATATATTCGCGCATTTAGCTGTCGAAAATTTTATCACTACTTCATCACTGTTAATTAAGTCGGATATTTTTAAACGCTTTTGCGGCTTTGATGAGTCTTTAGTGGCGCTGGAAGACTGGAAACTATGGCTTCAAATTGCTAAGGAGCATCCAATTGTTCTATGTGACGAAGTGCTTTTAGATTATAGAGTTCAACCCCAATCTACGTCTCGCAATGCACGCTCATTATTACCTGTGCATCTCGAAATTCTTCATGAAACCTTCAACGACGATGAGTTGAGAAACAGTACGTTAAAAAAAGAAGCTAAATGCCGTGCTTATCTTATTTTTTCTTATATCGCTGAAGAGAAAAACGATCACCTTTTCTCTTTGCAATGTTCGTTAAATCTTTTTCTATGCAAAGGGAATGCTATGAGCGTTAAGCGCATATTGCGAACTTTTGTTAACTTAATCACCCAAAAGAAGCGATAAATATGAAGTTGGGACATAGTAAGGATCGATTAATAGAATTTATTAAGTTCGATCACAACAGCAAAAAAGGGCTACTTGTTGCGTGTGTAAGGTTATGTGCATTTGCACTATGGAAACTTGGTTCTAGAAGTAAGGCGTTCGCTCTGGTTTCAGCAGTTTTCAGAACGGGGTGGTCTGGCAGTTACTCACTAGGTGTAGAGTACGCTAAACGGTATTTCGTTAACGGTCAGCAATATGAAAACGAAATACAGGACGCATTTATTAATGCCGTTGAGCCTCTATCAAATACGGCGGAATTCTTTACCGCACCAGAAAAGATGCTAAATGGAATTATCACCGTACTGAAAAAGCCAAATGGGTCTGAGAAAGGCGTAATTATTATTAACTATAGTTACTATTTCCCTTTGTTCCTGCGCTTTTTCAAAGCAGAAGAAATTTTAAAAAATTATCATCTCATTCTGGAGCCTAGTTGGGCAGGGTTTTGCGAGTCGAATATTCTTATTTACACGCAGCTAAAGTTTCCAATATTCATTCAAACCTATGAAGAAAGAGACTACAACTTCGTTAAAGCACTCAATTCAAATCTTATTCCAATTAAGGTCGGCCCAAGCTGGTTTATAAATTATAAGAATTTCGCTCCCCCCCTTAAAGATGAAGAAAGAGACATAGATTTAATTGTTGTGGCTGCATGGGCGAAGTACAAGCGTCACAGAGCACTTTTCCAAGCTTTGAAGGGCGTAGTGTCAAGAAAGCCCGACTTCAAGATTGTATTAGTCGGATACCCTGGTGACATATCACAATCTGATATCCTTTCGTATGCAGATGAAATGGGGCTTGCTGACAATGTAAAGATTTACGAATGGATAACACCTAAAGAAGTCGCTGAATTATATAAGCGGGCAAAAATAAACGTCTTATGGTCAAAGTTTGAGGGTAACAATAGGGCGATTATTGAAGGAATGCTGTGTGATACACCGGTAATAATGAGAGAAAACCATAATTACGGTGAAAAATACGATTTTATAAATGCACAAACAGGTTACTTTGCAAACGAGCAAGATCTTGAAATTAAGGTATTGAGTTTATTAAACAATGAGGGAACCTTCTCTCCAAGAGAGTATATTTTAAACAACAGAAATTGCGACGTAGCCACTCAAATGATGCAAGACGTGATAAGAGACTACGAGTTAGAACAAAATAGCGACGTAAAATGGCGCTCAAACCTCGCAGTAAAAGTGAATGACTTACATGGGATGCATTATCTTTATGAAGAGCAGGATGCATTTGACGATTGTTATAGCTGGATTGAAAAGAAACTAAAATGAATAAAGAGAAAGATGATGAGTTGGTAGTGTTAATCCAACAGCTTGGTGGAAAGGTAAACTACCTTCCCAATCCTGGCAATGCAGGTGACTCACTTATCGCATGTGCAACGTATCAATTTTTTGAAAGAAACAATATAGAGTACAAATGCTGCCAGTCAGAAAAAGATATTTCAGACAATGATATTCTTGTTTATGGTGGAGGCGGCAATTTTGGTGGTGAAAATAGCCGTGTTGGGTATTACATCAAAAAATACGCTTCTCGCGTGAAAGCCTTTATATTGTTACCTCACACGCTTTTTGGTGCAGAAAAGTTATTGCAATCGCTTTCTGAAACCGTTCATCTCTTTTGCCGAGAACGAGTTTCTTATGAATTTGCTAGCAAAATGGTAACAAGAGCCAACGTATATCTTCACGACGACATGGTGTTGAGCGCAGATGTGGAAAAGATGCTATCAAAACCTGCCAGCCAATCGGCATTGGGTAGTGTTGGTTCAGAATTGAAGCGCCGCGTACTTTTTAAAAATGAAGATTTTGGTATATCGCTGAAGCACTACCTTGCCTACACATTAAAATCACTGTTTGGTCATCCCTACCCGAGCAAACCTCAAAGCGGTGAACTCAATGCATTTAGAATAGACGTTGAAAAAACCGACATTCCCATTCCATCAGACAACGTGGACGTTTCGGCACTTTATGAGTTGAGTTCGTGCGAACCTAAGCTCGCCAAGCTGTCTACATTTCGTTTTTTATCTCACATTAATGCCTTTGAAACGATTAACACGAACAGGCTGCACGTAGCCATTGCGGCGGCTAAGTTAGGTAAAAAAGTAAATCTATACGGTAATAACTACTTTAAAATACGCGCTATTTACGAGTATTCACTTAAAGGGAAATTCACTAATGTAACTTGGAAAGAGTAAGCATTAAATATTGCAATAACATGGCTAGAATGCTGTACGTTGTTGGCCACTGTTTTAAGAGACGTTTAACTTATCAGGTGTCATGTTTTCAGCATCTGATATGGCGCAAGTTGTAAAGGGAAATACGAGTTTACGGCAGTGTAGGGTTTACATGAATAATTTTATTTATAAATACACTGCTAAATACTTTTCTTAATAGATTTATATTAAATTTTGACTGAGAAAGTCTCCTAAATATTGGTTAAGAGTCAGGTGAAATTGCAACAATTCCAGAGCTTATCCCTACTATGATGCACGAGATTGCTCTCCAATTAAACCGAAGTGCTAACGCCGTTTTATTACTCGCGAATTCAACTCCGAAGTGCACCACTCGCTAACTTTAGTCATATACAAGAAATTTACTCGCAGTGGACAGGATAAACACTTTTATAGAGTACCCGTAAAAGTAAATACTGGCATATCGAAAAGACCGGGTAGATATGCCGCTAGTTCTTTAATGATAGTGTTGATTCATTTGACATCTTTTATAAAGATAAAAGAGAAATTACATAATTTGCCTTTGTTCATGGGTACTATGTAGCCTTGAATGACAGCATCCTCAGGGGTAACGTATCAAAGCGACTAAAAACAATTGCGGCAGAATTTGACACTTAAATTATAAAGCTTGAATCCAATGCTCGCACATATTTAGAAAAACACTTACAGTGACACATGGCCTCACACGATTGATAACACTATCTCAACCGGTGACCGGCATGGCACAATGGGGCGCGAGTCTTTTTGGAAGAAAAAACTTAACTATCATAAACTTGGAAATTTCATCAAAGCAATGACGAAACTTCACAATAGTGTGAGGCGTGGTATCGATAGTTTGTTTTACTTATACTCAACGAGTTAAGGGTTGTTAGGGAAAAAATCATGAAGTACAGAGCAGATATTGACGGTTTAAGGTCAATTGCCATTATTCCTGTAATATTGTTTCATGCTAAATTGGATTGGATTAGGGGCGGCTATGTCGGTGTGGATGTATTCTTCGCGATCAGTGGATTTTTAATCACCAGTATCATTTACCCTAAAATTATCGCTAAACAA
Source organism: Alteromonas sp. ABV4_150 (assembly GCF_056311745.1). Taxonomy (NCBI): domain Bacteria; kingdom Pseudomonadati; phylum Pseudomonadota; class Gammaproteobacteria; order Alteromonadales; family Alteromonadaceae; genus Alteromonas; species Alteromonas sp. ABV4_150. The sequence continues at coordinate 218,972 of NZ_CM149971.1, forward strand.
TTTTCATTCACAGATTTCTATTTGCGACGAGCAAGACGCTTGTTACCTGCCGGCTATACTGTTGTTCTATTCTCGGTATTAAGCCTTGCTTTTGTTTATCCTCCCGACCAATTCTCGATACTGATACACTCGGCCGTCTCGTCAATTTTGTTTGTCTCCAATATCTTTTTCTGGCAAACATCAGGCTACTTTAGTCCGTCATTAGAATTACAGCCTTTGTTGCATACATGGAGTTTAAGTGTAGAGGAACAGTTTTACTTTCTTTTCCCTGCATTTTTAGTCATAGCAGTGTTTTTTCGTGCTAAGCAAAAATTTATCATTCCAATCATTATTTTAGCGTGTCTAATTTCACTGGCACTATCCGTTAAATACGCGCCTAACAGCATGAGTTTCGTTGGTTTTTATGTGTTGCCTACACGATTTTATGAAATGGGCCTAGGCGCATTATTGGCGATATTAATGTGCCACGGCTTATTAAATCCAACTCGGCGACTTTATCTCAGAGAAATCGGTATTGCATTAATTACATTGGCTGTATTTTCATACAGCAGCAAACTCGCTTTTCCGAGTTATTACGCCTTATTGCCAGTACTAGGTACTCTGTTGGTAATAGCTGATAAATCTCAGGATGGCTTATGCTATGAGTTATTGTGCAGTAAACCACTAGTATTTGTCGGCCTTATTTCATATTCCTTGTATTTATGGCATTGGCCATTGCTCGTTATTATCAATTGGTACTGGGACATAGAATCGCCGGTGATGCTGATTGCTTATTTTGTTTTGACATTTTTGTTTGCTTATCTATCTTATCAATTTATTGAAAGGCCTTTTAGAAACCCGCAAACCTATCGTAAACCGATAATGAGAAATACCGCCATCGCCAGCGTGATCATATTTGTCGCATCAATATCTTATTTTACCGTATACAAAAATGACGAGGTCATTAACCTGCCCTCCGACGCGTTGGCCATGTATAAAGCTGGAATCCGAAATGAGCCATACCGTGATGAATGCACTGACGTAAAACGATTAAAAGGGTATTATGAAATTTGTCAATTACATCAATCCCAAAATGCAAAATACAAGATATTATTGTGGGGAGATTCTCATGCTTCTGCATTGATGTCAGCTTTAGTTGAGTTCAGCGAAGAAATAAACGTGGATGCGTTTAACACTTCTGGTTGCCCCTCTCTTATTGGTATCCACCGAAAACGTAATCAAGACTGTTACAAGCACAATGAGTTTATTAGAGAATATCTGCAATCTAATCCGCAGGAATATGATCTAGTGTTAAATGTCAGTGCTTGGAACAATTACATTGACTTAGAGTTGTTAGAAATTAATGGTGAACAGAACACTGATAGAGCGCTCGGACAGGGTATTAAACTTACTGAGTCATTTTACGAACAGACAGGGATCCGAAGTTTGTTTATCGCGCAATTCCCAAAGCAGGAAACACATATCCCTGATTATTACTTTAGGGCATATGAAGATGTTAATATAGCCTCTATTGAGCGAGAGTCACACGATATAAAAACGCAGCATTTCAAAAATTATTTCAAAAACAGTTGGGTTATTGATTTTGATGATAGCTTCTGTGATGACAACAAGTGTTATGGTTATGATAAAGAGCATTTGTACTATCAAGACGCGCACCATGTCTCCGTTAGGCATGCCCAGATCATAGCCAAGCAACTGGAGCGCGAAATTATCAGAAAGCTTACAGAATGGGAAAGCCAATCGTGATAAAGGTTACTCTCTAACCTATGGCATGCGCATCGATGGCACCGAAAAGGTGATGATGAAGACAAATTCGATTAAGACCACATTAACATGGCAATCACACCGAAACAGTGATGAGCTTGTACAATATTACTATTGTGAGGCAGTGCAGTAGAAGCGTTCAGTTCCACTTTTATCAGCACTGTTTATGTTATAAAAGAAGAAAACTGAAGATTAACTTATAGCAGCTTTTAATGTGTTGATTGGCAGGCTGCTCATAAAGAATTTTTCCATTGAAATTTGTTCTCACTAACATGAAAATAGTGGCGCTGAGTCGCAAAGCATAGTGCGAACAAAATGATAGCTAAATAATGCACGCCATAAAAAATGTATTTAGTTTTGGCTACAGAGTAAAGACTTTCCCTATTCGGGCTAAATAAAAACTGTAGGGGTGTGAACAAGGTTTCGTATTTCAAAATGTAGTCGACAAGAGCGAATTGTATGAGCCAATACGACAAAGGAGCTGATAGTACAATGATAAATGCGTAGGCAACCGGGTAAAGTGAAAGAGCACGGTGGCTAAGTCGGCTGTAATTAGAAGACAGAAAAAGTATTAAGTACACGTAGATAATAATACTTATAATTCCGACACTGTATCCATTATTTTCTAGAAGTTCAGTTAGGTTATCAGTCCCTGCATGGATTACTACAACCGTATATGAACACGGTAATATTAAAAACAAAAAAAGACAGCTAAGCTTTAGATTCAAGTTAAACTCCTTATCAACTACTCCACTCACCAGCCTCTTGCTGGATTGATACAGATATAAAAAAATGAAAGGTATAACAAGCCAGAATAGTCGGTAAGAAATTTCCAACCAATGTGGTACCGACGACCATTTTGGGTAGCCCACGATATCGTGCAATGCTTCATAAGGAAAAATTATAACGCTGATTATTGCGACTAAAAGCGCGAGTAACACCACATTTTTCACTAAATGCTTGAGTTCCAATTTTGTTCGAGCTTTGCACTTTTTAGCAAACCACACTGGGTAAAAGATTAATGTTGTAGTAAACGTCGATACCAAGAATGCAGAAATAATTGTTGGATATTGGTTAAACAGTTCTTTGATATTATAGGGGGTTGCTTCAAGCGAAAGCATTGTTAAACAAAAAATTAAACATGAACAAGTACATATAAAATACCCTATCAACCAATTCGTTCTTTGCGCAACTTGTTTAGTACCCGTTTGTTCTGTAGGTTTTAATTCTGCGCTTTTTGAATGGAATCGAAAAACCATGCTACCGATTATTAACCCTATTATGTTTAATACTAAATCTGAGCCTGATGAAACTTTACCTACAATTGGTAGCTGCATTAGTTCGAGTGAGAAAATCATGAGAACAACGCTCGATATTGCGAGCAGTTTTAGTGATTTAGCTTTTGGAGCTACAGGCGAAATCGCGCCTTTGCGCTGTTTTATATCAATCTCGCAAATAAGGGACTGGGTGAGGATACCGAAAGGAATAAACAACAGAACCTTTCTCAACAATTGTGTGACTGCATTAAACGGAGCGTCCTGCCAGTAGACCAGGAATGGAATAGTGAAGAAATCATCCCACTTAACAGATAGCGCTGATTTAGTGGTAATTTCAATTGGGTACGTGTAAAAAAACAAAAGGGTAAGGTAATACAAGAGAATAATTAATAAATGGGTCAGTATGCTATTGGTGGCAAAAACGTTAAGATTCTTTTCATGTGCGCTGAACAATTTCAATGCTATCAAAATACCAAGTAGGGCAGTAATTATATCCGTAGAATCACTGTAACGACTTAAAACTAATAGTTGTGCAACTTCCATAAACAACGCTGCGCTGAGTAAAATTGATAAAAGTCTTAAAGCAGAGTATTTATGTGATTTTATGAAGCAAAAGCTAATTATTACCCAAATCCCAGTATCTACAATGCTATTAAATATCAGGTTTAATGGAGTTATTGTCTTGTTATAAAAAGGAACAAGCGAAATCTTTCCGCTAGCCCACTTTTTGAAGAGTTCAGTAAAGCTTAGCGTTAAATCGAATGGCATCATATTGTAAATAAGCAAGACGCCTAATAATGAAACCCCATAGACTTCCCATTTATCTAACTGTGATTTTGACGACAACTTCACTAATAGTCCATGTGCCTTTTTGCGGGTTGCATAGAAAAGTACAAGCGCCAATATCATCCCAAAACTTTGTGTATAGACATCCCGATATGAGCTGATTCGTTGTTTTATAAACAGCTGTGAAAATTCAATCAATAACGAAACAGTAATTAGCAAGCAAACCGTTGCAGTAGCGTACATCAAAGAGTTGATTCCTAGCGGTCTTTCAGACTTTAGCAACATAGCTGTGTAGAGCGGAGGCATCATCAATAGGAAGTTTGTAAACCAATCGGACCGATTTGTCGCAGTTAATGCAAGATCGCTTTTATCAAGTAACAAAAACAACTGAAGTGCATTGCTAAAAGATAGTTCGTTGAATTGCAACGGAACTAAACTGCCGTAAATGACAAACGCGAGAAACGATAAAAAAACGAGTTTTATTCGCCATTTTATATGCGTTGAAATCGATAGCTCGGTTCCTAGGGGGTCATCTTCGCCTTTTGAGCGAGCAAACTCTTTATCCATTACTATCTATTTATCCTGTTCTATCAAACGGGAAAGTGAACATATTCAATAAAAGTGAAAATAATAAGTTGAATTATCATTGCACTATTAATTGCTGCGACTCACTATCTATTTTTCAACAGAATTCCCTTTCATTCAATCAACTTGCCCGCCTTTAGCGAATTAAGCGCAGAACTAAGAAAATGATGAATCGTTCAGACTTTACCAGACTGATTTTCGTGTGAATTCTTCTAGCTTTCCATAAGCCAATGGGGGCATATTATTCGCTTCACCATGCTTGCGTCTAGCGTTATTAAACATTTCGGTCTAATCGAATATATCGGCTCTTGCATGTTCACGTGTAGTATAAACTTTTCTATTTATTCGTTCTCTCTTGGCTAGTTGGAAGAAGCTCTCTGCAAAGGCATTGTCGTGGCAGTTTCCTCCCAGGCTGGCTGGCCTTAAGATTAAGCTCTGTTAAAAGGCGCGAACTCAGCTCTGAAGTGCACCACTCGTCAATTTAGGCAGCGTTGCGTAATTCATTGAATACCGCAACCTGAGTATATAAGCACCTGCTTTTTCTGCATTCGTCGCTATACCGCACTGACTAACAAGTTCTGATTTCATGCAATAACTCATCGACCAACCACAGCGCGAGATACAAGTCTAAAACGACAGCTTTGATACCTAGCCTCTTAGAAACGCTAGCTACCGAAGAGCCTTTGTCGGTCACTTGGTTAACAGCTGGTATTTTAAATTCTTAAGTAGATCGTTGAGACACCTTTTCTCCTTAACGCACAATTATGTTCGCACACATAGTCCAATGAATTGCATGTTGCCTGTTGACTCTAAAAAACAGTCAGCTTAACATCGGAGTAATCTTGGGAGGATTTTTTACTAATTTAGCAAAAGCTCTTATTTTACAATAGGTAAAATTACCTCAATAACTTTATCCGTTATCGATATTTTGTATAGTATAGATTAAGAAAGCTTGACATGAAGCTCTTTGCGAAGTTTTTGAGTGTAGGCGGAATTGCCACCCTTATCCAATACGCCTTTTTAATCTTGTTAGTAGAGACAACAAGCGTAGCTCCTTATATTGCCTCCTTTATTGGATATTTTGTCAGCGCTGGCTTTAATTATACCGTAAATTATTATTTTTCATTCGAGAGTTCAGCTAATCACATCGCAGCGGTAAGTAGATTTTCAATCATTGCATCCCTCGGCTTGCTTATTAATTCAACAATTGTGTTTTTTTTATCAGAAATGCATCATATTGACTATATCGTTAGTCAAGTCATCGCAACGTGTTTCGTAACTGTTTCAAACTTCTTGTTATTGAAGCATTGGGCCTATAAATAATCGAAAGGGATCTCAAATGGAAATTGCTGCACCAGTCTTATCAATAGTTATACCGTGCTACAACGAAGAGGAAGTTTTGCCTGAAACGGTCAGCCGATTAACCGCTTTGTTACAGCGAGATATTGCAAATAATAAAATTGCATCAGATAGCCATATGTTGCTAGTAGACGATGGAAGTAAAGACGGAACGTGGCATCTAATCTCAGAACTAGGAAAAGAAAATTTACATATCAAGGGATTACGGCTTGCGCACAACAGAGGACATCAGTTTGCATTGTTAGCCGGATTAGAAAACGCTAACGGTGATGCAATAGTAAGTATTGACGCTGATTTACAAGACGATATTTCAGTTATTTCCACTATGATCGAAGCGTACAAAAAGGGTAACGACATTGTTTACGGTGTTCGCGCTTCTCGCAAGACAGACACGTTCTTCAAACGCAATACAGCTCAAGGTTACTATTGGCTGTTAAAAAAGCTTGGCGTGGACATTGTTTACAATCATGCAGATTTTAGGTTGATGTCTCGGAAAACTATCGAAGCGTTAAAGAACTACGGCGAGGTAAATTTGTTTCTTAGAGGCATTATACCAACGTTAGGGTTTAGGACTACACAGGTCACTTATACCCGTTCAGAACGCTTTGCTGGTGAGTCCAAATATCCATTAAAGAAAATGCTCGCTCTTGCTTTAGAAGGAGTAACCTCGTTTTCAATTGCGCCACTGAGATTAATTTCAGGGTTGGGTTTCGCTATTTTCGTCATAAGTATGATGGTCTCAATGTGGGCGGTATATACCTACCTCATGACCGACGATGCTATTCCTGGCTGGACATCGTCTGTTTTACCCATGTACCTATTAGGCGGTGTACAACTATTAAGCTTGGGGATGATTGGTGAGTACGTTGCAAAAACGTATATGGAGACGAAAAGAAGACCTAGATATTTAATTATGAATGAGGTCAATAGCGATCACTCAGATAACTAAATATGTGAATCGAGCGTTTACAACGAGCAACGCAGTCACCTCGAAAAGATGAAAGTTAAATAATGAGATAAAATTGTTATGCGCATTAAACACATATTGTTAGCTTGGCTCGCTACTTGAGACTAATATGTACTTGTGCGAATTCACTTTCACGGCTTTAGTCGACGCCCCAGAACGGCGTTCGATAAACCTTTTCAACTGTATTAATCGCTCCTCTTCGCCTATAAATCGAGTGTTTGAATGTAAAAGCATTTCGTAGTAATTGCTGAAGCCCAATTCGGATAAGCGCACATCTGTAAAGGGAGCGAGAGAAGGCGTACCCAAAAGCATTATTTCTAAGCCCTCAAACTCTTTCAAATTATTACTTGGATCGACTTGAAGGAGGTTTTGACTATGAATCACATATAATTGCTCTCTAGGTAAACTCTGGAACAGGTTATATGAATATACCATCCCTTCTTGCTTCAGTAACATGAACTTTGCCCAGTAGTAGGGGATAAAAAGCAACGAAAAAAGCGTTACCGAAAGCGCCCACTTATTCATACCTCCTCCACTCGCGTGATGAGCGAAAACCATAGAGTATAAAGCCAAAACTGATGCATAAAATGCCATGACGACAAAGCCGGTTGCCCGCTGAAAATACAAAACAAAAATCATTGCTACAAGTATTGCAGAAGCTAAGCATATATATGACAAAACGCGTTCGTGTTTACTGAGACCTATATGAATAATCAATAGGAACAATGCGACAACCAGAAAATGAGGAGAATTAATAAATTGAAACGAGACATTCAACACTTTATTTAATGAGGGTGCCTCCCACTCAGAAACAATTTCTTTTAGGGTTTGGCTATTCGAGATTTCTTTGTCAAATAGAATCCAGTTTTTGAATACATTTAAATCTTGTCTCGTCAAATCAACAGACGCTAATTTTTCGTCGAGAGAAGTATCATCGCTCACGCGTCCATAATCGTTTATTTGTTGTTTTAACTTGTTTACTTCGCGAAACTCTGTCCAGCCAGATTCTTTAAATTTCTCGCTTGAGGCCAACGTTGTTGATAAAGGGATAACAACTACAATAAGGATAATGGGTAACCACAGTTTTAAACAGGTAAAATTCCCTTTTTGAAGATCCGTAAAATCGCCTCTGCGAAGATAAAGAGAAGGCAGTGCAAATATCGCCATTCCTATAAAAGCCGGTTCAAATCGGGTAAAACTTGCGGCAAATAACAGCGCAAACAGCACTCCCCCAACTCTCCAACTACTCTTCACGTGGACAAAGTTGAAGTATGCCACCGCTATAGCCGCGGAAGAAATACCAATAACAGCCGTGTATGAGATAGTAAGATACACGTTTAAGGAAATTGTGGTGAGGTAGGTAATGTAGCCGAGCACTGGCAATATCTTTTTCGGGCGAAAAAGGAAATACCCCAGTACTAAATCAGAACAAAAATGTAAGGCCGTGAGCCAATAGTAGTACCATGCTATGTCAGGAAAAGTCGTGTACAGCGACGATAAAAACTTGCCGAAATAGTAGTTGCAATAGTAAAGATAGGGCAGTGGTTCGCTCGCGATAGCCGTACCCTTTATTATCATATTAATTACTAAATCATCAATGTCGAAGATACTAGGTATAAAAAGACTAAACGCCAATATAAGAGTCGCGGGAAGAAACCACGGAAGTTTCTCAATTTTATCATCTAAGACCACGTACAAAATTCCTTTTTAAATTGTTTTGAATCGTCAATAAGTGCTCTCTGTAAACATGATTTACTATAAGTCTTTTAGATTTTGAACCCAATCAAAACTTACATCTAATATGTGCTTATGAGTGGTTAAATGGTTAGTTACGCAACCGCCATTTGTGTCTGAAGATACTATACTTATATCTCTATTCTATTGAAAATAATCGTTAAAAATACCGATCACCCTACAGTTATACTTAGATTAGGATTGATTCGGATGTTCAGATGATAAATGTTTGTGAGGCCACCCTGATTATTTGTTCACTCTTGCCCGAATAAACCGCGCGGCTAAAGAGATGACTTTTTCGAGCACCTTGTGCTTTTTAAACAAAAATAGGAAAAATAAACACACGACAAGATAAACTCCAAAGTACAGAGAACTTCCTAATACAAGGTAGAGTATACCCTGTCCCTTGAACAGTTGCGCTGACAAGACAGCAGCAAAACACGCCGTGGTCAACAACGTGCATATAAACAGTAAGCTAACTATGGGCAGCCCAAACCGCATAAAACAAAATATCAACAAGATGCTTAGAACAATGAAAGAGAATACTAACCTTGTGATAATAAATTCTTCCATACTGCCTGAGAAGAAAAACGCAATTAAGCCCAATAACAAGCTCAGTGTTACTATTTCATAAACCGATAAAAGCTTTACATCGCCATTTGCAATAAGCCCTTGCTGAACAAAAGTGGATACAGCAAATGTAATCGTGAACATAGCTAATAGTGGCAATAAGTGCGCAAAGGGCAGCCACTGCTGTCCTAAAAACAGCGAAACAAGTTCTTGATTAAAAACGTGTAGATAACCGATAATGGGAAAAATCGGACAAAGCAGTATGGTAAGCACAACCACAATGTGATCGCCAATTGGAGCCCCCCTTCTTTTTATTTCAGAAAAGCTTGCTAGGAATACATTAGATACGGGAGCAATTATTTCTCTACTTGGTAAGAATGAAAGATTTCTCATTAAACTAAAACCACCAAGCTGATCTGCACCATACATTTTACTAATAAAAATCACGTCGAACTCGGCGCGCACGTACCCCAAAATAGAACGCATGAGCATCCACAGTGAAAAACTCATTTGCTCTTTTATGCGGCTCAATGAAAACTTTAAAGGGTAAGGCGCATACCAATGAGAGAGCAGTGTTTTGCTGGAGTATGCCGCCAGCACACCAACGATCATGGCCCAATAATTCTCTAAAATGAAAGCTAGCACCACTGTGACTAAGAAACTAACAACTCTTTCAATTAAGAGTATTTTAGAAATAATACCGTATTCCAAATCTCTTCTATGCGTAAAGAGCTGGGGGCTTGCAAAAGCTGAAATTGGTAACACAAGTGCCATAACACGTATCGCAGATTCAGCTTCTGGAGCGTTTAAAAAGTTGGCTAGAACAGGCGTAAGCGCAAGCAGCGTAACAAACAGCGCTAATTTAGACAATATTGAAATCGTCCATGCCGTTACAATGTCGTTATCTTCCAGTGTCTTCTTCTGAATAATATATTGCTGAGTGCCTCCCTCGGACAATGTATCAAAAAGAAAAACAAGCATTGTAGCTATAGCGACTACGCCAAAATCTTCGGGCGTTAATAAACGCGCAAGAATCAGCAGGCTTATAATACCTATGCCACGTTGGAATAATCGAACAATAAGGATCAACGACGTACTGCTGGCCACTTTTCTTGCTAAGTTCAAACTTTTAAATCCTTATTTTCTGAATTCAAACAAAGAACGCAATTCCACAAAGTATTTTTGCATTAACACTATGACTTGCTGCTTTATTGCATTTTTGGTTAATCTTTAGCGATTTTTGACGCTAGGCTACTTATGTAACTGCCCGCTTCTGCATTTTCAACAAGCTTCACGTCAACCTTCTTTCGGTCGCTGCTACATTCAGTTAGAAGCAACTCAATTCTATGCTTCAAAACAGAGGCGTCTTCTGCTTGCTTAACATTGACCCCGTCAACATCCGTATGTGATGTCAAGAATGCCTTCATTTTGTCATCGCACAGTAACGGCAAGAAAGGAATCCCCATACCGAACCCCATTATACAGCCGTGCAGACGACTACTCACAATAACGCGAGCATTACTTACCTTTTTCAACATACGAACATGAGAAGAATCCATATTAGTATGTTCTTGATATTCCAAACCCAAAGCTTCAGCCACAGCCATCAGATTTTTTGATATTGTATCTAGGTCAGCACCTGCCAACCTTACATCTGACGGATGGATTAGATGTAAAAGAATGTTTGAAGAACGTGCTTGTGATTGCCAGTAACGAGGAACCAAATAGTTTATTGAGGGACAAGCGGTAAGAAATAGTTTTTTGGGTGCATATTGCTCTAAAAAGTTGAAAGTATATTCATCTCTCACGCCTAGATGGTCGGCGCCTTTCGCGATTTTAGGAAATAAATCACCTTTCATTTCCCCTCTTCCAGACATCTTATTAATGCCAATACCATGCGCGGTGAAACGCAATCCACTTTGAAGCACAACCTGCCAAAAAGGTTCAAAGACTGGCTGTAAAAGACCTCCTCCGCCAATTACCAGCAGCACATTTGGGTTATGCTGTTTTAAGTAGTCAATGTGCGCTTTAAACTCCTTTAACCATACGGGAGAACAAAAGAGGTCAGGGCCGTCTTTACCCACTATTTCTTTTAAACCAAGATGGGAAATATAGTCCCCAACGTTTCTTTTGTTTGCGTAAATGTAAACGACAGGAGCGGTTTTTAAGTATTTTTTCCTTGTGAACTTTTGCTTTAAGTAGAATGAAAGTGAGCCATAAAGATCAAATTTTTCAGCAAAATACAGCTCAAAACGCCATCGCAAAGGTTCCACCAATTTGGAAATCAAGAAATACATTCCTTTTTTTATTTTCATTTCAATAATGTCAAGTATGTAGACGCAATATGTTCGGCGGTATGCTCCCAAGTAAACTTGGATGAAATCGTTAGGCCTTTTTGTACTTTTTCATTGTAGAGCTGTTCGTCTGTAAGAAGGCTACGTAGAGCACTACTCAGCGCAAGAGAGTCTTCAGCTTTTGCGCTACAAACCGCATCTTGTCCAATTTCTATAAGCACGTCAGCTTCAGAAGTTACTACTGGTGTTCCAGAGGCCATTGATTGCACAAGAGGAAACCCAAAGCCTTCTTCGCGCGATGCAAAAATAAACACCTTTGAGGTTTGCATTGCTTGAATAAGCTCATCTTCGGTAACCCAGCCTTTTATAATAATGTCATTTTCAATTCCCAATGCTCGAATGGTTTTGGAAATGATAGAGTCTTCCCCTCCAACAAACCCTAAAATAGTGAGGGGATGTGCTCTCTGCAACTCTTTAGGTAGCTGCGCCCATGCTTTTAACATGTTCTCTGGGTTCTTCTGATGACTGTCGCCACCGAGCATGAGAACGCCTTTCTTCAACACTGATTTCGCAGGTGGCTCAAAGCCTTTAGGAATACCATGATAAACATAAGAAACTTTGCTCTTTAATGCAGGGAAAGTACTTGTAATATCGCGCAGAGAGTAATTTGATATGGTTAAAATGTGGTCAGAAAAAACAAGACCCAACCTATATACTGCCCACAAATACGCCTTCTGTCTTAAAAAATAAAAATTCTCTTTTAAAGTTCTGCCTTTATAGTAGCGAAAAATATTAAGAGAGTGCCACTCCATTAAATCGTGAGTTGTGGTTATTTGTCTAACGCGAGACAGCAAACAAACCCTATTACCCGGCATGTGAAGAAGGTCTATTTTGTATTTTTTTAATCTTTTGGGTAACAACCACTGCTCCCAAAGTATCTCTGTCTCAGCGTCGATATTAACTAAAGCTACGTTCGGAAATTCGGATAAATGAGTTAAACGTTGCTCGTAGTGTGAAATCTCATCATTGTATTCAAACTGCCGATTAATGAAAAAGTAAAAATCGACATTGGGCATCACCTTTGGCAGGCGCTGGCAAAGCATATATACATATTGAGGCATACCCCTTAGTGGGCGTAAAACAAATCGAGCATCAATTCCTATTCTGTATCGCATAGAAGTAATTACTGGCTGTAGTTTGTCATCCATTCAAGTACCCTTCCTAGTAAATTTACGTGAAATCAAACGACGTCCGGGGACTTCAACAAGTTGGTAACACACTGTCGAAAAAACTAGGACTATTACGATATAAGCGAAAATATTAAAAATAGAGGCATTTTGACTGTCTTCCATCAATAGCATAACAAACCAATTGAGTAAAAAGGTATGGCTTAAATAAACGGAGTAAGATATATCGCCAAGCCATATAAAAGGTTTAAGCTCAAGCAACCTGTGAATTGGCCCTTTCGACAAAAGAAGCCCTAAAAGCATACAAAAGAATAACCCAGGCGCGTAAAAGTGATTGGCAGTAGTAGTTAGAATTAATCCATAGAAAGACAAGAAGGACATACAAAAAAGCCACTTACCAAAAGCAATCTCTTTATCTTTCAATCTGTAATAGATGATGTAAAGGCACATTCCGTTGAAGAAACCGAAAACGCAACGAAGGAGTCCTAGGTCGCCTATATTATCGCCTAATGAACGAGCTCCAATTACCGTGTAGGCAATCGCGGTGATGCTTAGTGAAACTAATAGAGCAATAACAGCATAGCGTCGGAACTTTGCGATAAAACCAGCAGTAAATGCAAAAGCCAAGTAGGCAAAAAACTCTCCGCTGATAGTCCATGACGGGGTATTCCACATTGACCAAAAATCTGAGTTTATAAACCAAAGATCTAAAAGCATAAGTTTGATGAAGAAGCTTTCTGCGGTAAATGCTCCTTCGGGTACTACTCTATCTGTTAAATATAAGGCAAGAGGAATGCTGAGGTAGCTCAAAAGAACAAAAACGTGAAGTGGATAAATTCTTGCTATGCGCTTAATTATAAAAATTTTTTTAGCCTGCCAAGTGTCATTACCTGAAAAGTGTTTCATATAATTGAAAGAAATAATAAAACCGCTCAGTAGAAAAAAGAAATCTACTGCCAAATAGCCCTTCTCAAAGAAAATACTAATAAACTGCGGTACATCGTATGCTACCAACCAATGCTTTATATGATAAAGAACGACAAAGAATGCAGCGATTCCTCTTATTGAAGTAAGATAATTCATTTATGACTCTTCTACTGTACTTAGAGCTAGAGAGACTCCATATAGATAATAGATCCATGGATAAAATGCTACGCCAATGAAGAGACCACCGACACAATAAATAATTAAAGAATGGTTTAATGCATCGCTAATGACTCCAACTTCTCCACCCAACCGTTTAATAGTCCTTCTACAGAGCAAAATTGTATGCAATAAAATTGACAGAAACAGAAAAAGCCCTCCGTAGCCCGTCTCGCCGAGCACTTCAAAAAATATATTATGGAATGCTTTGCCTCCTTTCTGCTTAATTTCTACTTCATCCCCTTGCTGATAGTGGTGTAAAATACCAGCGTTCGCGTTGTAGCTGTAAAAGCCTCCTCCAAAAAAAGGCCTTTGAGAAACATAGTCCAATGTCCATCTCCACACCACAATTCGACCTATCGCGGACTTTTCAGATGTTGTAGCATCTTCAATTGACGACATGCGATTAAACCAAGACTTGGGCGCAACTGTATAAATAAGCAAAGGAATCATACATATAGCCAGAAATACTTTAAAATTTATCTTGTGCTTTTTCAGAAGTAATCCTATATACGCTACCAACGCTACTAGACCCGTTCTAGCTTGAGTTCCAACAACCGTAAGTAAAGATAGAGCAGAGTAAGCTAAAGTTAGCCAGCGAAAAGCACTCCATGACTGTGCAATTTTTGAGGATGACTTTAAGGCAACAAACAAAGGTATAAGGCACACTGCTAGCGTTGCCAGTGTAGAACCTTCTGAATACATAAACCCACCGATCCCGATAAGTGAAACCCCGTAACCTCCCCCCCCTAATAAGGTTTTTATCCCAGCCATAAAAAGAAATAACCCAAAAGAAGCAACACATATCCAAAGAAACATCTCGACATGAACTCTTTTAGTTAATGTAAAAGGAATAAAGTAAGCAAAAATAAGTGTTTTTATCACAAAGTCGTACTTAATCCAGACGACGTTTTGATATTCCCCGAGAAATGAGGCTATTGTTACCCAAACCATAAAACCTATCATAATAAAATGATATGATTTACTTTTGGGAACACGCAGCTTATTGAAATTAAAAATTAAAACTAAAAAGAATAATGCCGTAGTGATTAAAGAAAGTGGCTGCCCGGCCAAAAAAGCAAAAGAAGTGTTCTGAGGTTTAACAAGGTTTATCCACACCGCCATACAGGCTGCTACATGCGGCCGAGTAAAAGAATAAAACATCAGAGCTAACAAAATTAAGCTCATGAAAATATCTGTAACCATTAAATAGTCTCTTTTCTATTTCTTATTGTTGATTCTGTCTTGTTTATTTCTGCTTTTTTTGTTGGCACTATTTTTATTGGTTTTATTTTCTAATTTCATATAGAAGATGATTATCATCATCATAACGAAGAAATGTACTAATGTTGCGAGACTATCAACGCCCATTCAGTGACCTCAGGTGTTTATATTTTGAAAAGGCTAAGCAATAAATATCGAAAAAGTCGTTCAACTTTTATCGATAAGATAACACTTTGAAGTGACAATATAAAAGATATTTAAAGAAGCAATTTCACTGGTTGTATAAAGCTACTATCATGAATGACTATATTCGCACAATTCGAGATGTATCGGCTTAATGAATTAAGTTCTTAGAAAGCTTTGGGTGATGGCTTTTATCACATTGTTTACCCCGTACTCACCTTGCTTTTCGCTAGAGTTGATAGTGACTAATACAAAAGAGCTTAAAAATGCTGTTCATATTGCAAACAATAATAAAAGTGGAAACGTAATAGAGATATTAGTGGATGACGGCGAATATAAAAATTCATCAAACATCATAATTTCACGAAATAACATCACCATTCGCTCTATTTCAAATAATCCAGCGCACGTTGTACTTAGCGGTTCAGGTATGAAGAAGAAAAGCCCCGTTGAGGTCATATTTGATATAAGTGCAAGCAATGTTACACTTTCAGGTATTACTCTTAGAAACGTTTCTCATCATCTTATTCAAGTACGCTCAGAGAAAGGCGTCGATTTTTTTTCATTAGACAACTGCATCCTCGAGGACTCGTATCAGCAACTACTCAAAGTGTCCGGAAAGGACAACGGTGAATATTCAGACTTTGGTGTAATCAAAAATAGTCGTTTTGAATACACCGCCGGTGTTGCACCAAACTATTATGTTGGCGGCATAGATGCACATAGGTCACGAAGTTGGACAGTGTCAAACAACATATTTTTGAATATCGCAAGCCCTGCTGAAAAGGTTGCTGAGCACGCTATTCATTTTTGGAAGCATTCATCTGATAATATTGTTGTCAATAACACTATTATCAACTCAGACAGGGGGATAGGTTTTGGTTTAGGGAATAATAAAAATCAGTCGAAGGGCGGGATCATAGCCTTTAACAAAATAACACATGATAACCCCAACCACGATTTCGCAGATGTAGGCATTAGCTTAGAGAGTAGTCCAAAGACCATTGTTACCAACAATGAGATTTACTTAAATTCAAACTATCCAAATGCTATTGAATATCGGTTTCCCAATACGAAGGGCGTCATTATAAAGAATAATATTACTAACAAATCTATTGTCGGCAGAGATGGTGCAGATGGAGTAATATTAGCAAATAGATCTGCGGGCATATTCGAATACTACTGGCACACTGTATTATTTTACTTTAATCAAGCCGTTCGCTAAATCAATAAATAGTCACCTTACCTTCTAACTTTATAGCTGAGATAAAATAGCAGAAAGACCGTCATGTATAGATGAAACATCATGCCCATCTGCTGCAAGGATCCATAATCTTCCACCTTTAGATTTTCCAAATAGCACATTTTTAACCTGATATATTTTGGTCTTAACCGCGCTGGTAAATAGCGCATTGTCGACTTCATAAAACCTTATGATACTGAGCTTATCGCCACTCGATGATACGACATGATAGACAGAGAAGTTTAAACCTTTTGTGCTTATACTTGATTTGTGACTTAGCGAAAAGAGTTCAGGGTCGAAAAGCCTGTGCAGATCGCTTACTAATTCATTATCTTGTTCGCTAAACCAAGCACTATAAACTACAACATTGCAACCTAGATTTTTAAGAAAGCCAAATTCTTCTGCATCCGGGTCTACTACAATGGGTTGCCAATCCGTTCTTTGGCAATTATTGTCCCAATCATAAGTCAGAGTAGAGAGACGCATCTCAGAATGAGAATTGCTAATATTTGAAATATTTACGAGCCATGCAAAAAAGCCTGCAAAAATAACGATTGAACTGATAATAACAGGCATACTCACCGAGGCTGTCGCATTTTGCAGCCAGACTTTACTAGGTTCATACGGTGATTGCCGCATAAATTCACCAATCCCCAGCAAACACATAATTACGAAAGCAAAGAAAAACCAGCCGTAGATTAGATGATCTGCGCCAGCAGCATGCTCCATGTCTGTCCAATATGCGATAAGAATAATGCCATACACTCGAACAATATTCGCCAATACCGGAAATATTAATGATATAGCAACGAAGATAGCTCTACGCTTTACTGACACTAAGTTCAAGTAAGCATACAAGCTACCTATGACAAAGCTTGCGATAAAAAAGCTGACGCCGGAACACGCTTCGGCGACTAGGAATCGACCTTGGGGTATTTCAATGTAAAGGCCGCTTCGAAAAAGAGGCACACCAGTTAAATGTAATAGGGTAACCGAACCATCAGCAGCTATTTTTTGAAGATAAGGAATAAGCTGTTCACCCACTGGAATACTAAAAAGCATAAACACCAATGGAAACAGGATTATCTTTGCAGCTTGAGTGCCCACCATTAACCATATTAGTCCGGGTAATAGTGTAAAAGTAGCGGTATGCATAAACAATTGAATGTCACCTGCAATACCGATCACATACAAAAGCAACGCGGGTATAACAACAAGAAAAGCTAATGGCGTTGTTTTGATCGGCTTAGAAAACAGTATATCGCGCTTTAGGTAAATTAGGTAGATAGCACCTGGTACGATAAAAAAGCCATGGTTAAATATCTCGTTTCCGTACCATATTTCAACAACAGTGATTAGCCCATGCCAACAAAAAGCAGTCCATAAACAAAGCAATAAAAGGCCCGTAGCGAAGAACGTTTTATTCTTACCAAATGAAGAGTTTTTTAAACCTCTATCCTTATCGCTTTGTGTATCACTGTTATCCATATGCACTTCCCTGCCTTTTTTATTTTAGTAATTACAGGCTTATTCTATTTCGTAAGCTTGTTGCATAGTTACCCAATTGAAGTCTTTTATTAACTTTTCAACTTTACCTTCCATACTCGAAAGATTTATATAGTGTCGAGCTTTAGACTTCCATGGAGCCGAAGAAAATTTCGGTTGCTCGGGGTCTATTTCCCACGGATGAAAATAAAAGCTGTAAGGCGCACTTTCCGATTGCATAAACTCCGTTATGCGGCGTTTCGACAGCCAATAAGGATACAACCGAAAATAACCTCCACCGCCAATTCCTACATTGCTTGCCTTTTTACGAACGGTAGGGATTGGTATTTCAATTATTCCATTGTCACGCTCATACTTAAAGCGCGGCCATTCTGGCACACCATAGAGGTCGTGGTTGATTGGATAAGTACTGGAGGAATAAACGAAGCCAAGTTCTTTTAAGATATCGTAGGCCCATGTGTTCGAATCGTTAATAGAGAAACTCGGCGCTCTATATCCTTTTAACGCCACACCACCGATATCTTCAAGAATATCTTTACTTTGTTTAATATCATCGTAAAGCTCTTGCTCGCTCATAGTGGTAGCGCGCTGGTGTGCTAGGCCATGACTGGCTAGCTCGTGCCCTTCACTCACTATTCGTTTTATTACGTCAGGACAGCGCTGTGCAACCCAGCCAAGCGTAAAAAAGGTAGATTTAACATTATTCGCTGCAAATAAATCTAACAGCCTGTGGGTGTTGTTGCCCACGCGAAGGCTAATGCTATCCCAATCTTTCTTATCAACCACATCCTCAAAGGCGGAAACTTGAAAGTAATCTTCCACATCTACTGTCATAGCATTAAGACGATTATCTAATTTCATGATTAACGCCCTTTGCCAAACAGTACAATTTCAACCGTACGAATAAGTATAAGGATATCCAATAGTAAACTCTGATGTTTTACGTAATAGAGATCGAATTTAAGCTTTTCCATAGAATCTTCTACACTCGCGCCATACGGGTAATTAAGCTGCGCCCAGCCGGCCAAACCTGGTTTAACATTATGACGTTGATTATAATAAGGTACTTCACGCACAAGCTGCTCAACAAATTGTGGTCTTTCTGGGCGAGGCCCGATAAATGCCATTTCGCCTTTAAACACATTCAAAAGCTGTGGTAATTCGTCTACGCGGTACTTTCTAATGAAGTGACCAATGCGGGTAACGCGGTCATCATTTTTGCTAGCCCATTTAGCTCCATCTTTTTCGGCGTCAGGCCGCATACTTCGAAATTTGATTATTTTGAAAAGTTTACCGTTCAAACCTACCCGTTCTTGCTTATAAAAAACCGATACTCCTGTACGCCTGCCATCATCACAATAAATTATGAACGCAGTAACCAACATAATTGGCCAAACAAAAAGAAATATAAAGAAGGCCAAGAATGCGTTGAGAGTGTAATCCAGCGCGTCTCGCAGATAGTTTTGACTCTGGAAGCCATTGGAATAAATAACCCAACTTGGGTACATCAAATTTACTACAATTTGGCCTGTTTCCCTTTCCATGAAATCTAAGAGCTCGGTAACTTCAATACCTCTAAGCCTGCAATCAAAAAGCACCTCTACAGGAAGTGTTCCTCGACGTTGGTCGCAAGCAATAACTATTTCTTCAATTTCATTGTCTGCAATAAACTGCTGAAAGCTTTCATCGACTTTTAGGTGAATTATTTTTTCTTTCTTAATACCGTCTTCACGGTTATCACCTGGAATCGGAATAAAACCGACTAACTCAAACCCTATTCTATCTACGTCTCTACGCATACGTTTTTCAATTATTGAAGCTCTTTCTCCAGCTCCGAGCACCAATATGCGCACTTTTCCAAGGCCGAGTAAGCCTAATCGATTTGTGAAATACCTGAAAACGACTAGAGTGATAATTATCGAACAAACCGAAGCTGGCAAAAAGTACGAGTCCATGACTAAGTCGTCGAAAAAAGCACGGCTTAAGACTTCTACTAGAAAGTAGCTAAGACCTACACTTACAAAAATCCTGCGAATGATTCCGCGGAAGGTTTCCCTTAATTTCGCTTCATATAACCCGACAGAAAGCGAGCATAACAAAATAGAAACGGTAAGCATTCCTACATTTATAACTAGCTTTTCAACCGAAACGTCTGGCGACATTCCAATTTGCGTGAGAATAAAATGAGAAATATAGCCCATATAAGCTATGAGCAACGCTTCTGTTATTACTAGTATATTTGAGCGTTTATTTTGATTGCGCTTGTTTATTGCCACCCCTGGCCCCCTAAAACTGCGGCGTTTTTCCCATCATAAAGGGATTTATTCCAATAGACTACAATTGATATTGGCATTATAGTGACATTTCCCGTAGGGTAAACGACAAAAGCTAACTATTAACCATAATGAGTGTAGGATGATCTCTTATGTACCGCTTTAGAACGCTAATTACATGCTGTGCCCCCGTTTTATTTATTGGTCTTAACGGTTGTAGTAATACAGCGGCATTGCCAGAGGCAACCACAAGGCCTTCTTTAACTACAGACGTAAACGATTACCAGTATCTTATTGGTCCTGGCGATTCTTTAACTATCTTTGTTTGGCGTAATCCTGAAGTATCAGGCAACTTCATTGTACGTCCCGACGGAAAAGTTACTACCTCATTGGTTGAGGATATTGATGTAGCCGGAAGAACGCCGACAATGCTTGCTAGAGAAATAGAAGAACAACTTTCGGTTTACATAAATAACCCTAGAGTTACTGTCAGTGTAAACAATTTTACAGGCCCTTTAAGTGAGCAAGTTCGCGTAATTGGTGAAGCTACAAACCCTAGCGCAGTGAGTTATTCCGAGCACATGACTTTGCTTGACTTAATGATAGCGGTAGGAGGGCTTACTGAATTTGCAGATGGAAATAATGCGAAATTAGTAAGAGTAGTAAACGGGAATCAAAAAACCTACGAGATAAACATTGACGATTTGATAAGAGATGGCGATATCTCGAAAAATGTCGACATGTTGCCTGGTGATATCGTGATCATCCCAGAAGCATGGTTCTAGTTGTAAAGCAGTAAACGGAACAAATAATAAAATGCAGGACTTACAACAAACGTTAATCCAGATCCTTGATTATGTTAAAGGGGTATGGATTAAAAAGCGTTATGTGATTATTTTTTCTTGGCTCATATGCCCTATTGGCTTTTTATATGTAGCTAGTCTTCCCGATGTCTATTCATCTAAAGCGCAAGTGTTCGTAGATACTCGGTCTGTGTTGCAGCCCCTACTTAAAGGGCTTGCTATACAAACAAATCCCGACCAAGAAATTCAAATGATGGCTAAAACATTACTAAGCAGAAGTAATGTTGAAAAAATTGCACGTGAGAGCGATCTTGATATTACTACGCAAAACGAGGATGAGTTTGACGAACTAGTAAACCGCCTATCCAACAGCATCAAGCTTAACAAGACCGGAAGGGATAACATTTATAACATTTCCTATTCGAATCAGTCCCCAAACATAGCTCAACGCGTTGTTCAAGAGACCTTGGATCTTTTCGTAGAAGGAGCTCTTGGTAATAACCGTAAAGACACAGATACGGCTGGAAGATTCCTAGACGAACAAATCACAGAATACGAGTCTAGGCTATCAGAGGCTGAACAACGATTAGCCAATTTTAAACGTCAGTATAATGATATATTACCACTTGCTGGCACATACTACTCTAATCTTCAAACTCTGAACAATGAACTAGAATCCACTCGATTGTTGATAAAGCAAACTCAACAACAAGTTGATTCGCTTAAAAATCAAATTAGTAAGGTAAGAAGAACTGATAGTTTTGGAGTTACTAATCAAAATGAGCCTGTACTGCAGACAAGATATGATGCAAGAATTAAATCTTTAGAAGAAGAGTTAGATAGACTTTCGCTTAGATTTACGGATCTTCATCCGGACGTTGTTGAGACAAAAGCACTTTTAGAAAGCCTTGAGAATTCTAGAGATAGAGAGATAGAGGCGTTTGTAAATGAAGACAGCAGTGATACTTCGCAGCCGTTATCGGAACTTAATAGAGAAATAAAGCTTGAAGCTAGCCGTCTTGAAAGTCAAATAGCTTCATTGCGAGTAAAAGAAATTGATTTGCAAAGGAAGATTGGTGAACTAGAGAGCAAAGTCGATCTCATACCACAAATAGAAGCTGAGTCATCAGCGTTAAACCGAGACTACGACGTTACCAAGCGTAAATATGAAGAGCTGTTATCACGAAAAGAATCAGCGGACCTATCAAGAAGAGCTGATGTATCTGCAGAAGACCTACAATTTAGAATAATAGAGCCTCCGCTGTTACCTAAACGCCCTTCCGGGCCGAACCGTTTTATTTTTTATACTGCCGTTTTGATTATAGGCTTTGGTTCTGGAATCGGTATCGCATTTCTAATTAGCCAACTCAATCCTATATTGATAAGACCTAAGCAGTTACTAAATGTGTCAGATTACCCTATTTGGGGCACGGTTACGCACTTGAACATTGAGCAAATTAACAAAACTAATAGAACTCGGCTCATCGTATTCTTACTCTCTAGTAGTACTATTTTGGCGATGTATGGCGCACTAGTTGCGGCTGAAATTATGAACATAGACTTATTTGGAGGGCTTCTTTAATGAAAAACACTATTGAGAAAGCACTTCAAAAACAAAAAGAAGCGAAAGCGGCAAAGCGAAACGAAATAGTTGACGAAAAACTGGAAGGCGCATTACAGTCAAAAGTATCCGAAGACTCCAAGGTCACAATTGACAAACCTGCGCCTGCTGAAACAGTTGTTGCTGAAGAGAAGGAATTTACTAATAAGAAATCTCCACTCGACGAATTTGTTATCGACTTTGCACGCCTTGATAAGAATGGGCATATTTCACTTAACGGTGAAAGGAAGCAAATTAACGAAGAGTACCGCGAAATAAAGCGTAAGCTTTTAGCAAATGCTTTTGGTTCACTAGCGAAAACTCTTCACAATCCGAACATTATTATGGTTACCAGTAGTCGCCCTTCTGAAGGGAAGACATTCACTGCAACCAACCTGGCAATGAGTATCGCATCAGAGCAGGATAAAACCGTACTGCTAGTGGATGCTGATGTACTTAAGCCTAATGTATTAAACACTTTAGGGTTAGAACGTCGTAAAGGGCTAATGGAATACTTGACCGGGGACGTTGACGATATTTCAGATGTGCTGTACCCAACCAACATCGATAAGCTGAAAATTATTCCTGCAGGAAAGTCGCACCATTTGTCTACCGAACTGCTAGCAAGTCAAAAAATGCATGACACTGTTAATGAATTTGCTAACAGATACCCAGATCGAATAGTTATTTTTGATACGCCTCCTCTCATTGGTATAAACGAGAGTGCTATTCTCGCTAATTTCGCTGGCCAAGCGGTTGTTGTCGTAGAAGAGGGCAAAGCGAAGATAGGCGATATTAAAATGTCTGTGGAGCGATTGAACCCAGAGATGGCCATAGGATTTGTAGTGAACAAGTCTGTACATAACGACACCGATGGAAGCGGATATTATGGGTATTATTACTCAGAGCGCAGCGAATAGGCGCAACACAATGCCTAAAAGAAGAATAATAAAGCCGACACTTGTTGCTGCAGCCGTCGCAACAAGTCTACCTGCTTTTGCAAAACTTGACGTGAATGCTGTTGCCACAGCCGAAACCATCTATCAAAGTGTCGATACTGAGGAAAATGGAAACCGTTCACTTACAACAGTGACTGTGGCACCAAAAGTAAACGCTACTTATCAAACAAGAACATTTCAAGGGTTATGGTCCGGTACATACACCCATCTGGAACGCGATAACGACGATGCTAGCCAGCGCCAAGATTATGCAGAGTACAGCTATTCTGCTCAGTGGGAACCTCTTGAAAATTTATTATCTTTTCAAGCCGCTGGGGCATTAAGCTATCAGAATACTAATGCTTCAAATTTTCTGGTAACAGATTTTATTGCAAATTCTGACAGCTTGGCAAAAACACGCTCCAACAGACTCTCATCAACGCTGACACTTGACCAAGGCGACTGGGTAAGAGGACAAGGCACAGCCTCCTACTCAGATACAGCTTCAGAACGGTCTTTGACTAACAGCAATGCTCTCGATAATGATAGTTATCAACTAAGCGGCAAGTTAATAAACGGTGATGAAGCCGAGTATTTCATTTGGTCAGTTACGGGCACTTATCAGAATACTGAGCGAGGTCAAGCAAACAATGGTGACTTCGAATCGAGAACTGGTGACGTTTATATAGATACTCGAATTTATGGCGACTGGGCCATTCGTTTGACTGCAAGGCACGAAGCTAACCAAATATCAGACAGAGATGACACGAACAGTTTGGTTAGGGAGTTTAATTCTTATGGTGCAGGTTTAACTTATCGGCAAGCTGAAAATCGTTATATCTCGATAACAGCAAATAAGAGCGACTCTGATATTGAGGAAGATGACGGTGAAACATTTGTAGGTGTCGATTTGCAGTGGGCTTTGAGTACCCGCACTCGCATCGCAGTAACATATGGACGTCGCTTTTATGGGGAATCTGCTTCAGCAACAATCGGCTATAATTCTAAGTACTTACGAACATCGTTTAGTTATTCAGAGGATGTAACTAATACCTCGAGACTTCTAGCCGACCCTGAAAATTTAGGTGTATTCGTTTGCCCTACGGCAACAACATCAATCGCCGACTGCTTCCAACCCAACAGTTTAAGCTACACGCCTAATGCAGGTGAGCAACTGGTTCAACTTACATCTCAAAATTTAGAGTTCGACGACAATATCATTTTAAGAAAAAGTTCGAATTTCCAGGCGGGTTACGACTTTTCTCGCGTTACTCTCGCTTTTTCTTGGCGCTACTCTGAAGATGACTATTTAGACGAAGACAGACTAAGACGCACTTACTCGTTCGGTACCAACCTAGCCTATAAAATTGGCAGTTACACTAATATTACTAGCAGTATTAGTTATGCAAATATTACAGGCCAAGGCTCGGAGGAAATATTCAGGGGCGAGAGCGATAATTGGAATGCATCTATAGGCCTAGAAAGAGAGTTCGGTCGCCGGTTAAAAGCAAGTATTGATGCTAGATTTCTTGAGCAAGAGGGAGATTTGAATACGGGCATATCACAGTTTGGTAACAACTATACCGACAGACGACTAAGCGCCTCTATTACCTACACCTATGACTAATTCACTGATTTTTTCAATCTACTGGTTGTAGTTTATAGGCATCACTCGTGACCTAAACTCAAAAAAGCGCCCGATTTTACGTTAGTAAAAAGGCGCTTTTTTGTTCACCAAACGATAGTAGTTAAAAAAACCTCACTCTTTCTTATCATCACTCTTTAATCGCACATAGGTCTTAAACTTCTTCTTCATAAGCTTATCTACGTACTGGGTCATTTTCACTTTCTGTGAAATAGCGTCATCTAACGCATCTACTAGCTCTGCCAGCATATCTAAATAGTACTTGGTATCGCGTATAACATTCCCCTTAGGGGTCATGATAGTTTGGCTTTCAGGGTGGTCAGCAAAGCCCATATGTTCGGTCACTTCTGCGCCCGTTTTATCTGGCTCGAACATTTCAGCTTTTACTTCTTCAATCACCTCGTTTACTGCGTCCGCGTCAAAGCTCTCTAGTTCTTCTAAAAAGCCATAGAGCATTACCCTATCCATTAGGGTATTAATTTTACGAGGAATACCGCGAGAGAACATATGAATGCGTTCTAACGCCTCGTCGCTAAACAACGCAGACCCGTTCCAACCGGCGTGATGCAAACGGTATTCGATATATTCTTTACACTCTTCCAGCGAAAGCGGCGCTAAGTGACAGGACGCCACAATACGCTGCCTAAACTGCTCCATATTAGGCGCACGCAGGATAGGCTGGAGCTCCTCCTGACCAAGCAAGAGCTTTTGGATAAGCGGCTTGCCGTTCAGCTGAAAGTTACTCAGCATTCTAAGCTCTTCGATAGTCTCAAGAGGCAGATTTTGGGCTTCATCTACAAGTAATAAAGCACGACGACCCGCTTTATTTAAGTCGTACAAGAAAATTTCTAACGCTTTAAGAATATCAGCTTTTGAACGCCCCTCAATAGGGATATCAAATTTGGAGGCGACCATTTTTACTAGTTCGTCTGGCGAAAGCTTTGGCGTAACTATTTGCGCTGCCGCAATATCGTCTTCAATTTCTTCAAGCAGACTGTTTGCTACGGTAGTTTTACCCGTTCCAATTCCACCGGTAATAACAATAAATCCCTCGGCTTGAGAAAGGCCATATTGCAGGTAAGACATAGCGCGCTTGTGCCATTTACTTGCGAAGAAAAATTCAGGGTCTGGGGTTAACTGAAACGGTTTCGAGTTAAGTCCATAGTAACTTTCGTACATGCTATTTACCGTTATTCTATTAGAAATGTGTATTTACAACTAACGCTTAAAGTTGGTTAATAACAGCGCGTTGCCTTTTACCTATGCTTTTAATCCATATGGTAACCAACAACGCGCCGTTATCGAAGTATTATCTTTATAGCTCCCACTCAAGGCTTATCGCAGTTTGTTTTCAGTAATGCGCTCAATGATACCCGTAGTCGATACACCATCTTCAAACGTTAGTACTTTAACCTCACCACCATTTGCCTGCACTTCAGTGCCACCTGCAATCTCTTCAATTTTGTAGTCACCGCCTTTTACCAATACATCTGGCAATAATCGGGCAATAACTCGCTGAGGCGTATCTTCTTCAAAGGGTACAACCCAATCGACTGCGCTCAAGCCTGCCAGCACCGCCATACGTCTGCTAACGTTGTTCACTGGGCGACCAGGGCCTTTTAGTTTGGTCACAGACGCATCAGTGTTAACAGCAACAACTAAGCGGTCTCCAAGCTGTGCCGCTTCTTCAAGATAGGCAACGTGACCAGAGTGCAAAATATCAAAACAACCGTTGGTCATGACAATACGTTCGCCGCGTGCTTTAGCTGCTTGAAGCGCAATTTCTAGCTGGTCTTCATTCATCACGCCGCCATCTAAATGCACCGACTGTTCACCTAACGCCAATGCTAGCTCTGTATTGGTCACAGTGGAGGTTCCCAGTTTTCCAACAACAACGCTTGCTGCTAAATTAGCGAGCACACAAGCTGCTTGAAGCGGTAACTTACAGGCTATAGCAACTGCTAAAGTTGATACTACCGTATCCCCTGCCCCGGTTACGTCATACACCTCTTTAGCTTTTGCTGGCAAATGAAATTCGGTGTTGTCGCCGTCAAACAATGTCATGCCGTCTTCTGAGCGCGTTACAAGAAGGGCACTTAAATTCAACGATGCTTTCAGTGACTGTGCTTTTTCCACTAATGCCTGCTCGTTATCTAATTTACCGACAATACCTCGAAGCTCATCCATATTTGGGGTAATTAATGTCGCACCAGCGTATTTACCAAAGTCACTTCCTTTGGGGTCGACAATCACACGCTTGTTCTTACTGCGCGCTTTTTCAATTAATGCTTGCGGGTTGCTTAAACAACCTTTTGCGTAGTCGCTTAAAATAACGACATCAGCATTGTCTAGCGCCTTATCGAAAGCTAATTCCAAAGCTGATTTATCCGTATCCTCAAAACTCTTCTCAAAATCTAAGCGCAGAAGCTGCTGATTTCTGCTCATCACCCGAAGCTTTGTAATAGTATCGAAGCCGTCAACTTCAAAGAAGTCACAGTGAATGTTGTGAGTCTCTAATCGTTCTTTCAATATGTTGGCGTTTTCGTCTTTACCGCACATGCCGAGCAGGGTTACCTCTGCACCTAATGTTGCTACATTCACTGCAACGTTGGCCGCACCGCCAGCTCTATCTTCAGAACTATTAACGTTCACTACTGGCACAGGAGCTTCTGGAGATATACGCCCTGTACCACCGCTCCAATAGCGATCTAACATAAGGTCGCCAACAATAAGCACTTTTGCTTTACTAAAATCTGGTAATATCATGCTGAGAGTAACTTTTTAGACATTGAGTACATTGGCACAGAGTATAACAGCCAAGACAGGCAATACCCACCAACCAAACGCAAATCCACTTTGGTATCTTTATATGGTCGAAAACAAGTTCGGGCAGATTTATACGGGTATTACTACCGACCCTAAACGTCGAATAGCCCAGCATAGAGGACTGTTAAAAGGTGGTGCAAAGGCCCTTAAAGGTAAGTCTCCATTAATTTTTAGGGCCGTATTTGAGGTTGCCGACAAAGCACAGGCGGCAAGACTTGAATATGCGGTTAAGCAAATGAGTCGTGCTCAGAAGAATGACATCATTCAAAAAAAGCAGCTCAACGATTTACCATGTATAAAGTCAGCGTTTGAGGACTAAGTGTTTGGCGACTGATTTGCCGCCAAACATCATTTAATATAAGCCCAGAAAAAAAAGAATTTTGAGAGCTAGGTCCGTGAAAAACCGCCAAATTGCTTAACTAGCCTCCTAAAACACCATTGATGATCATAGCGTTACCGATGCTTAACGTAAAACCTAACGCCGCTACGCCTACATTGTGCTGATGGTCCACTTCTTGTCGAAAGTTCATCCCGAAAAGAATGATCTTTTTATTCACTAGAACCAATAAATGAAGCGCGATAGCCAAACACACACTCACAATCAACCATCCCGTTACGTTACTCACATAACCCGATGGGTTGTAAATAAGTAAGTTCTTTGCTGCTGATACAATCATAGCCGTACCAAGCAGATTACCGCTATGCTCAATAGCGAGCGCTAACTGCCCTTTCTCTAATGCCCCCTGAAACGAGTCATTTTGATTATCACGCGCATACCTAAACTCTAAAATTCGTGTCATCACTAGTAGCATAGTCAGAACTACGGTAAAACCCGTTACTATGGCAATCAGCGCATTCATGTCGCTTCCATCAACCCATATCATAATATTACGAAGTACTATTGCACTGGCTACCAGGCTAGCAGCATCGACGAGCGCCACACTTACGCTTCGTTCGGCTATCATTGTGTGGGTGTCTAGCTTGTTAAGCACTAGCTTATCATGAGCAAAGCGCCCAAATTTCACTAGCATGATCCCCACAATACCAAAAGTCACCATGCCAATGGCTGCTTCTTGGTACCCTACCCCTATGTGACGCCCTACTACTGAACTTAATACAATACACAGAGACAACATGCCTCCAGCAATGCTAATCCCAAACGCAAAGTTATCTTTTACACCAAGCTCTTCAGTTACTGAGTACTTTCTAAATGCGCCAGTCAGCCATTTCATAATCATCAGTAGCACTAACGCTATTGCCACATCCATGGCAAGGTAAATCAATAGTTCCTGCGTTAGAGGTACTAGTTTTAATAAGGCTTCCACGTTATCTTTGCTCCTTGAACATACGAAGTTCCTTGCTGATTGCCCTTCTGTAATCATTGCTGTCGTAGTAATAACAATTGGGGCAGCAGCATTCATCCTTGCTAAATTGTTACAAGGATGACAGCGAACTTGTTCAGATTTATTTTAATAAATGCCTGCAGAAGTCACTGCCATTATCCAAGGCAGCAAAAAAAACAGGCAACGAATACTTTTAGTAAAACCGTGAGTATTCATTATTTTACACGATTGATTTCTCTTAAGACGCGAGCATTATGCCAATAGATAACGAAAATAGCATGACAAACCTAGAGCAAGCCGAAAAACTATGGCAGCAGTTGCTAGATTCACCAGCCTTAACCGAAACCGATCGAGTCATTGTAGAAAACCATCGCGAAGCACTTTTAAGCGCTTTTGCTCGCTCCGCTTTCCTAGCTGAAACATTGATACAAAAGCCCGCGTTTATTTCCAGAGTCGTCGCTCCCTTGTCTAATTTAACTGATTCTGACTCGACTATTACTCACTTCAGCACTGAATTAAAAATAAAACTTGAAGCACTTAAGAGCGAAGACGAATTACTAAAGATACTTCGTGAATACCGCAATCAAGAAATGGCACGTATCACCTTCTTAGATGTGCTAAATAAGCAAAATATTGAAGATTCACTTGCACAAGTTTCAGCATTGGCGGATGCGCTGATAAAAAGCGCTTACCACTGGATTTATCAGAACTTAGCTCACCGCTATGGTACTCCGAAGAGCAACAACCAAGATATGCATATGTACATTCTTGGTATGGGCAAGCTCGGTGGGCGAGAACTTAACTTTTCGTCCGACATTGACTTGATATTCGCTTACCCGGAAAAAGGGGAAACTAGCGGAGGCAAGAAAGCGCTAGAGCATCAACAGTTTTTTACCAAGCTAGCCCAAAAGCTTATTCAAGCGCTGAACAAAGTTACTAATGATGGGCAAGTCTACCGTGTGGATATGCGCTTACGTCCGTTTGGGGATTCCGGTCCCCTTGTAATGCATTTCGCTGCGCTTGAGGACTACTATCAGGACCAAGGCAGGCACTGGGAACGCTTTGCCATGGTTAAAGCAAGGGTCATTAATGATGACAGTTCAGATAATGCTTCGTGGCTAAAAGGCATTCTTCACCCGTTTACGTTTAGACGATATTTAGACTTTACCACGCTAGATGCACTACGCAATATGAAGAAGCTTATCGCTACCGAAATTCGCAGGCGACGTTTAAGTAACAATATTAAACTGGGTGCTGGCGGTATTCGAGAAGTTGAGTTTTTTGCCCAAAGTTTTCAGCTTATACACGGTGGTCGTGAGCCTGCTCTGCAAAGTAAGTCTTTACTTCATACCCTAGACGTTTTGAGCGAATTAGATATTGTAGAAAGCGCAGTAACAAAGCAGCTTAAACAAGACTATTTATTCTTGAGAAAAGTAGAACATACATTACAGCAAAGCCAAGACCGTCAAACTCAAACATTGCCCGACGAGCCGTGGCAACAAAATGCGCTGATTGATGTTATGGGCTTTGCTGATTATAGCGACTTCTTAACCCATGTAGACGAAGTCATGGCTCGCATTCACGGTCATTTCAACGAATTAGTTGAGGAATGCCATGACACCCATTCAGATGAAGACCAGCTCTTTATTGCATGCCAAGACGCATGGCGTCTTTCGTTGCAGGAAGATGAATTTACTGAAACGTTTAGCGACCACCTTTCCAGTAGGGAAAGTAATCAAATCTTCACCATTCTCGTCGCCTTTAAAGATAAACAAAGAAACTATCGCATAGGTCAAAGAGGCGAAGATACGCTGAACAAACTTCTTCCAGAAATTTTATATGTATTAATTAAGCAGCACCCTAATCACACTGCACAAGTATTGAGCCGATTATTAGGCGTGATTGAAGCCATTACCGGCCGCACAACCTATCTTGATCTCTTACTAGAAAACCCTGATGTACTTAAGCAGTTAGTTAGGCTTTGCGAGAGAAGTGACTGGATAGCGCAAGAAATCAGGCGATTCCCGCTTTTATTAGATGAGCTACTTACCCCACTCTATTTAGGACAGCAAAACACAGACATCAAAACCAGTAAACAGGAATACCAGCTCGAGCTGCGCGAGACTATGTTGCGTATAGAGCAAGATGACGTGGAAATGTTGATGGATGGTCTTAGACAGTTCAAACTTTGCCAGCAGCTTCGTATCGCAGCCAGCGACATCAGTGAATCCCTGCCCATCAACAATGTAAGCGATAAACTAACCGTTTTAGCAGAAGTCATTTTAGAGCATGTCGTTAACGCGGCATGGATGCAAATGCGACAGCGCTTCGGCGTTCCTTCGCATCTTGAGGGTAATGACAAAGGCTTTGCCGTTATCGGCTACGGTAAATTGGGTGGCTATGAGCTAGGATATGGGTCGGATTTAGATTTGGTTTTTATACACAATGCGCCCCGTTCAAGTAGCACCGACGGCAAAAAATCAATTGAAGCACAACAGTTTTATATTAAGTTGGCCCAACGGATTATGCATCTCCTTAATACTAAAACACTGTTTGGTCAGCTGTACGAAACTGACTTGCGTTTGCGCCCTTCTGGTAACGCGGGGCTATTGTGCTGTCACATTAACGGTTTCGAAAAATATCAAGTTGAGGAAGCTTGGACATGGGAACACCAGGCACTGGTAAGAGCAAGAGCTATCTGCGGCGACGCATCGCTTTTGGATAACTTTGCACAGGTAAGACATTCAATTCTCAGCCAATCTAGAGATACCCAAACACTGTCACAAGATGTCTGCAAAATGCGCATAAAAATGCGTGAGCACCTGCTGGCTAAAAATAATGAAAAAGTAGATTTGAAGCAATGTGAAGGCGGTATTACCGACATTGAATTTATTGCTCAATACCTTGTATTAGCAAACGCTTGTACTGTGAAAGCAATGACGGAGTATCCAGATAACCTTAGAATTTTCGATGTTGCAGCCAGCGCGGACATCATTGATACGCCAACAGCACAAAAACTTCAAAAGGCCTACTTAAGGCTTCGTGAGCAATATCATCACCTCACCCTGGCGGACACCAAGTACGCTGATCAAAGTGAAGAGCTAGATATTATACGCGAGCAAGTGAGACAACACTGGGATACATTATTTGGCAGGCGAAGTGACTGAGCCTGCCAACGAGCTACCCGCGGACTCGGCGACATTGATTTTTAAGAAAATCGGTCTCTTGGGCCGTAACAACTAAAGAGCGCTGCTCTGCACAAAGGTAAGCTTGAACGTCGCCTTCGAAACTACTATCAATTGCGCTTGCGATCTTAGCTAAAGAACCGGCAACTGTATTGTCTAGTTGAAATTGATGCTTGATAACAAAATCTTGTTCTAGGTTCCAAATCAGCTGCATACCTTCCGCTTGCGCATACTGTGAAATAGCCTCGCGAAGCGTATTGCCTTCATTGAAGATGCGATATTTGTGTTCGCCAGTCCAGTTCCTCTCAACCGGACGGGTCTGACTGGACATTTTTGCTAACTTGCTGTCTAGATTAGGATCTACTCCGGCAATATCGAGCACGAAGTCACCCTGCTCATCTTCTAGTGGGTCAGTTGAAGACATGCGAAAGTCGCGGTAGAACTCGCTGAGCCCTTTTGATACCGATTTCTCTTCTTTTTGTGACGCGGGAGTAGGTGAATCTTCTTGTGTCTGAAGCATATAAATCAGTACGCCTGCAGCAATAACAAGCACTACCGCGATGCCAATTTGCTTTGCCCAAAATGAAGAGCTTGAATAACTCGTCTGTCCCATAACCTACCAATCTATTACAACATCCAAACTCGATCTAAGCTGCATTATCCCCGCTTAAATCTATCCTAGTTTCCATACTCTAGCCGAATCTGCTTTAAAGTGCCTTTATCCTATTTATCTATTTTTATAAGATCAAACTAGTTGTGACAAGCCACGGCATATACAGTTATTGTGTTCTTTGGTTACCTACTGCCATTTATATAGTTCCATTCTTTACGAAATGCTGGCGACTCGTTCGCTCTAGTTAACTGTTGTACCCTTTTTTTCGCTCGGATGACTTTTTGTTCGGCGTTTACAATGATTTATAAAGCGATTCGGGATTACTCTCAGGGCGCGTCTTGAAACGCTTATGCATCCATAGGTAGCTCTCTGGCTGTTCCTTCACTGCGCTATCAACATGTTGATTTAAAAGGGTTAAAGCCTCTACATCTTCCATTGCACCTAGTTCAGAAAGAGGTGGGAAAATTTTTATTTTATAGCCACGCTTAGTGTATTGCGAAGTTATGATCATAGGCTCAGAATTTGTTCGCCTAATAAACATTAGCGTAGCCGTTGTGGTCGCTGTCTCTTTTACGCCACCAAATGGCACAAAAATGCTCTGTCTGGGGCCGTAATCTTGGTCAGGCAAATACAGACATAACTCTCTATCATCAAGTGCTGCGATAAGTGCCTTGGCATTACGTTTATCAATCATGTATTTATTAGAGCGGTTGCGCCCGTGATACTGAAGATAATCGACTAACGGGTTGTTATGCTTTCTGTAAAAGGCAATACTAGGATGATAAAAGCCAATCCCGCGACACGCAAACTCTAAGTTCATATTGTGTAGCGCCATACCAAAAACACCTTTGCCTTCAGCTAGGGCAGCTTCCACGTGCTCGGTGCCTTCAATTTCAATAGCTCGCTTTACTCGCCAGTCAGGCCACCACCAGCCCATGGCTGTTTCAAACAACGCCATACCCGTTCTGCGTATGTTTTCTTTGTAAAGTGCCTCAATTTCACTTTCTGACAACGACGGGTTCCAAAGCTGTAGATTTCGTTTTGCAACTTTGGCTCGTTTAGGCACTACAAGAGCAATTAACTTCCCTGCGCCGCCCCCAATAGTTCGGATAACAGGTAAAGGTAGCCAAGTAATTGCGTATAGGATAAAAACGCCCAACCAAACGGGCCAGAATTTAGGGCCAAGAAATGCCAACTTAAACTTAGGAGCTTTAATTGCCGCCGCCAATGTATCTTTCCTAGTAAATGAAGTGGGCGGCATTGTAACAGAAGGTTTTTATCGGGGCTAATTGGGCCAGTTGAACAACAAGATGGTTAGGGTAAACGGTATGACAACCAATATAAGGCAGGCAGCGACAGGATTACATTATCTGTTAAACGTCACCACCTAGCCTTTAGGTTTGGGTTTGCAATACCGCTTGTTTTTAGCTTGCTGTAGCAAGAATAAAAGGAACTGTAGCTCAGTACTCTTTGTCTATCTGCTTTAATTTCTTTTCAAAAGATTCGTACTGCTCTTTTGAATCATAATCAAAGTGATACTGATTATGGAAACCAAACTGAAGCTTTACGTTAACGTCTTCGATGTACAGCGTATAGCCGTCGTGGTCAGTAAACGCTGTTATTCCGTTAAGCTTAAATTGTTCGTTTTCTTTTGCCCCATGTTGGCGAATCTTATCGAAAACCTGAAGTAAGAACTTGCTGTCTAATTCGTTTTTCATCGTAAATCCATAGTTGTGAATTTACTTATTTTTACATGAACGAGCGTCTTTTGGATTCAAATGAACTACGAGTTCTTTTCTATGCTTTGAAAACAGACTCTAGTCGTCATATTGTGAATAATGATTTGTAATGTGGTCAGAGACAGTAAACACCAGCCTTGTTGTAAATTACCGCTCTCACGCTTGCTCACTATTTAGAAGTTGTAACGAAATCCAAGGTTAACGATATGAGCTGAAAAATCATCTTTACCACCAAAATAGGTGTATTCGACACGAACCATTGACTGAAGGCCAAGATAATAGTCAAAACCTAAACCGGCAAGTCCAGCAATAATAGTATCATCGTAACCGCAAGCAGCAGCATCACTACCACAAGCAGAGCTTTCTACAGATACATGCTCAATATCAACGCTTGCAACGCCCAGTTTGTAATAGAGCTCTCCTTTTTGGCTGCTTGCTTTGCCCAGTAGAGCCAAATATGGGCCTTTCGATGAAATTGATTGCTCATCGTTGTCTGTATCAATAAGAGATATATATCCCCCTTCTACATACCACTGACGATGGAACTGATAGCCTAGAGCAGCAGAGTAGCTAACGTCTGCTTCACTATCTACTTCAGTATCTACATTTCCATATCCAATATTCGCAACCGCGTACCCATTTGCTGAGGCCAGCCCAGGAAAGGCTAAGCTCGCAAGGAACGCACTACCAATAGCAATTTTGGCGAATGATTGTGAAAGACTACGCATTTTTTACTTCTCCTTGTTAAAGAGCGCTAACTATAAAAGACAATGAGAATAAATAAAACGCGCTTCGAAAAAATTAGTGGACTGTAAAAGCAACTTCCCCCAAAAAAATGTCACAAACCCACGAAATGTGTATTTTTTGACCATTAAATTTGAGCAATGTTAAACGTTTGTTTAAAACTTTCGTACTAATATTGCACGGTTATCAAAACTAACTATTTATAAACCAAAGCGTTTTTACAAAATTTGATCTTTTTCAAATAAGGTGTAGTATTAACTAAAACAACTGGTCAGATGAGCG
Organism: Alteromonas sp. ABV4_150; assembly: GCF_056311745.1. Taxonomy (NCBI): domain Bacteria; kingdom Pseudomonadati; phylum Pseudomonadota; class Gammaproteobacteria; order Alteromonadales; family Alteromonadaceae; genus Alteromonas; species Alteromonas sp. ABV4_150. Next base: position 254,785 of record NZ_CM149971.1, read on the forward strand.
GATGAGTTATTATGAGTATCAGAACTAGCTTAAAGAAAGTATTACCCCCAATTTCAGTTACAGAACAAGAAGCCCTAGATGCGGGTGACGTATGGATTGAATCTTCTATTTATCAGGGTAAGCCTGACATGCAGGCGCTACGCGATATACCTCAGGCAAAACTGAGCGCGGATGAGCAAGCATTCATGGATGGTCCTGTAGCTGAATTATTGAATATGATCGATGATTTCGAGCTTGGTAACGGTAAGCACATCCCTCAAGAAGTTTTAGACTTCCTTGGTAAGAACCGTTTCTTCTCTATGATCATTCCAAAGAAATTTGGTGGTCTTGAATTCAGCCCGTATGCAAACTCTACGATTGTTGCAACAATCGCTGCGAAAAGCGGTGCAATTGCGGTAACTGTAATGGTACCTAACTCGTTAGGCCCGGGTGAGCTTCTAATGCACTACGGGACAAACGAGCAGCAAGACTACTGGCTACCTCGCCTAGCGGACGGTCGCGATATCCCTTGTTTTGCACTAACCAGCCCAGAAGCAGGTTCAGATGCAGGTGCGATTCCAGACGCGGCTATCGTAACTAAAGGCGAATTCAACGGTGAAGAAGTACTTGGTTTACGCGTAAGCTGGGACAAGCGCTATATTACGCTTGCTCCAATTGCGACTGTACTTGGTCTTGCATTTAAAGTATTCGACCCAGACCAACTACTTGGCGACAAGTTAGAGCTAGGCATTACGTGTGCCCTTCTTCCTAAGTCGCACCCAGGTGTTGAGCTAGGTAACCGTCATGACCCTATGGGCGTACGTTTCTATAACGGTACTACTCGTGGTCAAGACGTGTTTATTCCTATGGACTTCATCATTGGCGGTCAAAAGAATATTGGTCGTGGCTGGCAGATGCTAGTTAGCTGCCTAGGCGCAGGTCGCGGTATTTCACTTCCAGCGATGGGTGTGGCTACAGCACAATCTGCATTTAAAGGCACAGTAGAGTATTCATTCGTACGTGAGCAGTTTGGTCTTCCAATCGGTCGCTTCGAAGGTATTCAAGAGAAAATGGCTGACATCGCGGGTAAGACATTCTTACTTGAGGCGATGCGTGTTCTAACAACTGAAGGTTTAGGCCTAGGTGTTAAGCCATCAGTAGTAACAGCAATTGCTAAATACCACATGACTGAGCTAGGTCGTGACGTTATGAACTCTGCGATGGATATCCAGGCGGGTAAGGCGATTCAACGTGGCCCTCAAAATACATTGGCGGGCGGTTATGCTGCACTTCCAATCGCTATTACGGTAGAAGGTGCAAACATTCTTACTCGTAACCTAATGATCTTTGGTCAAGGTGCAATGCGTTGTCACCCTTACCTGAAAGACATGGTTGACCTAATCCACAGCAACGAAAGTTCAGCGGATGCAGAGTTCAACAAGGTACTTCGTAAAACTGTAGGCTTCAGTGTTAAAAATGCATTCCGTAGCTTAGGTAAGGGCTACCTTCCTTTCCTACGTGAAAGCGAGTCAGCGTTGCCAGAAGTTCGTAAGTACGAGAAGCGTGTAAACAGCATCTCAGCAAAACTAGCGCCACTTGCTGACCTATCGCTTGCGGTACTAGGCGGTGACCTTAAGAAAGCTGAGCTTTTATCAGCCCGTCTAGGTGACGTTATGAGCTACCTATACGGCGCAATGGCAGCAATTCGTTTTTACGAGCAGCGCATTGAAGATAGAAAGCTTGCACTTCCGTACTTTGAGTACGCTATGCAATGGTCTCTACAACAAGCTGACCAGGCAATTGTTAACTTCATCAACAATTTCCCGAACACAGCAACACGCGGTCTAATGCGTCTTCTTACCAATACCTATACAAACAGTGTAGCGGGTATTAGCGACGACTTAGTACGTGAGCTATCAATTGCGTCTATGCAAGATAATAGCGTGAAAGACCAGCTAACACATCTTGTGCGCGTTAGTCCTGGTGATGGTAACGACATTAACGAGCAAGCGTTTAAAGCAAAACACGCAGTAGCGCACCTTCTTGGTAAAGTGCAAAAAGCACTTCGCAAAGAGCCTGTAGTGCCGTTCATCTCTTTTGAACATGCACTTAGCAAGTTGCAAGAAAAAGGTGTGGTAACTGCAGATGAAGCAGCTAAGCTTCACGACTATAACGAAAAGCGCAAGCTAGCAGTACGTGTAGACGAGTACACGTTCGATATGGAACTTGTTCCAGCGTCACAAACGCTTAAAGCAATTGATGGCGGTCAAAACGCTGCTTAAGCATTTAGCTGAAAGCTTAATGAATACAAAGCCCCGTCAGTCGATGGGGCTTTTTTATGTCATTTGCCATTTCTTTCCATTGTTCGTTTTGTGCTCTACGATTAAGGGATTAAGGTAATCGCTGAAAGGATTGCGCAGTGAAAAGAAAGTGTAAGTTTCCTGCTTCAACCGCTAAGAAGTTTCTTCCTCTTTTTATTACACTTCTATTCTCACCGCTAAAAGTCGTTGCGGAACACGAGAGTTCGCATTTTGTAATTGGTGAGTTAAATCATCCGCGCGTAAATAATTTTTATAAACCACTGATTGAGCGGGCTTATCGCAGTATTGGAATTGAAGTAACTTTCGAAAAAGTTGGAGGAGAGCGCGGCCTGCGGCTTTTAGAGCAAGGTATGACAGACGCAGACGTCGTTCGTTTTGACGTTGTTGCTCAGCCTGATAACAATATAATGATTGTTCCTCCCGCGCTTTCTCATGGCGCATCTTTTCTGCTGTGCATCAGGGGAGCGAAATGTAGTAAGGATGTTATTGAAAATCCTGACAACGCCATAGCAGCTACCACACGTTTTTTCTTTAATATGGGTAAGCAATCCCGTGCGTTAAAAGCCAATATCTTTGAATTTGACGACTATCATCATGTTATTGATTTGCTGCTCGGCGGGCGCTTTGATTACGCGATTATGCCGAGTGATCACGCTGAAGAAGACATTTTCAGACGATCAGGAATAGAGTTTATTCCCCTCGTCGAACATGAGATCGTGCATGTAATACACAAAAAACATAGTCACTTAGTTGACGATTTATCAGAAGCTATTGCAAAGCAGCTCGCACTTTTAGACCAGCAACAAAACTAAAAAAACGCCCACTTCGAAAAGTGGGCGTTTCACTGCTGTGTGTACGCTAACGTGCTTCCACGTTAAAACATTCGTTATTAGTCAAACATATACTTTAGAGAAAGTACTGTTGTACGACCATTAAGAGGACGTGCACGTACATAGCTTCCTACTGCGGCAGAACCTTCTTCTGATTCAGTAATGATAAACTCATCAGTCGCATTGTTCATGTTAAGTGACACTGAGAACTGGTCGTTTACCCAATAGGTAGCAAATAAGTTTACAAGCGTGTAGCCATCTTGTTTCAGGTCATTATTGTCTTGTACGAAGTACTCAGTAGAGCCTTGTAGTGAAGCACCAACAGACCATGTGTCGGTAACGTACTCTGGAGTAATAGTCCAGATCCAATCCGCTTGACGGCGAGGCGTATTGCCTTCTAATGCAGGGTTATTAACGTCATCGCTAATTTCTGCATCAGTCCACGTTAGGTTACCAGACATGACGAAGTTATCCGTTGCATTCCAGCGACCTTCAAGCTCAAGGCCTGTCGCTTCGTACTCACGCATAAATGTCAGACCGCTAGTTACCTCAGCTTGTGTATCTTCAGTAACCGTGTCGAACAAGGTTGCGTTAACCATTAGGTCTTTTGTACCGTACTTATAACCGATTTCAAACTGCTTCGTTGTGTCGTAACCTGAAGTCGTACTTGTTAGACTGCCGTCTGCATTTAGCGTACCGCCAATTTGTAGCAGACGGTCAGCAATGGCACGGCCACCTTTTGAGTAACGAGCAAAGAAAGTTTGGCTGTCGCTTAGAAGGTAAGAACCACCAATTGAGTAAGACGTGTTATTCGCGCTGTAATCTACGATTTGAGACGCCGCACCGGCGCGGTTTAGATTAATCACACCACCGCTGATAAATCCGCTGTTAGTTGCAGACGCATCTTCAATTTGCTCAATTACACCGTTACCGTTTAGGTCGAAATCAGCATTACCACCACAGCAAGAGCTAATAAGCTCGCCAGAAGCTTCTGTGGTATCGTGACGTACCGACGCATCAATCAGAATGTTGTCCGATAACTCAAAGCCAACGTTCATGTAAGGTGCTTTAGTCACATAGTTAAGATCCCATTCCCAAGAAAGGAAGCTTGCCGACAGTAAGCCATCAGATACTAGCTCTACGCCGTCTGCATCAGTAATCGTTAGTAGCTGAGAATTGTCACCATCAAGTGTTTGAATAAATGTCTGCCAGCTAGACCAGCTTGTCGCGATGTCTTGATTTGAGTAGTAGTAACCAACCGTTAGGTCGATACCGTTATCAAACTCTTTACGCAAGCTGAAATCGTTGATCATGTTGCCAAGGTCATTGATACGCGTGTCAAACTGAAGGTTTGTGAAAGCTTGCCCCGTATATACATCACCAGCGCCAGGACCATTAGCTAGTACCACGCTTGTGCTGTCACAGTTTAGCGCATTGCCGTCACCATCTGTCGCGCCGGCGCAAAGTGCCGAAGCAAAGTTTGAAACATCGCCAGGGCCCGCTGGGAAACCGTCAGTGAACGGCGCGATGAAGCCACCAGAAATATCTGAAATACGGAATTTGTTTAATAAGAACAAATTCTCAGCCACTTCAAGGTCAACTTCTACGCCAAATGAATTTACTTTTGACTCGATACCGTCGCGAACATCACGGTTTTCTGGGTTACCGAAACTGTCGAAAGTAGAAATATTCGTGTTGTAAGCTGAATTCAGTGCTTGCGAGCTTGCATCGTAGCCTGGAACTGGGCCATATTCGCCGTCACCTTTAACGAGTACTGGTGAAGGAAGGTACGTAGACACTTTGTCATCTAAGTTCTTGTAGAAGAAGCGAATGTGACCATTATCAAGCATCTTCGTGATATTAAATTTAACCTGACCGCCTTGGTCGCCGTTGTAACCAGTTTCACGAGGGCCTTCACCGCCACGAGCAAAACCGGCAATATGATAATATAAATCATCAGTGATTTCGCCACCGTAGCGGAAATCTAAACGGAACTCTTCATAGTCAACACCGAATGATGTACCGATAGCACCACCACCTACTTCACCAGTATTACTGATCATGTTGATAACGCCGCCGGGCGAGTTACTTGCAAACGTTGATGCTGAACCACCACGCACTGCTTCAACATTCGCCACTGACCAGTCGTAACGTAGGAAGTTATCTGCGTTACCAAAGTTAATGTCACCATACTCTAATACTGGTAAACCGTCTTCGTGAAGCTGAAGAAATTTAGAACCGCCTGTCGCTAGCGGAATACCACGGATGGTGATGTTTGCGTTACCGCCACCACCAGAAGACTCAGCGCGAATACCAGGAAGAGCGCGGAAAACTTCGGCTGTTGAACGTGGAGCAAGTTTTAAAATATCTTCTTCGTCAAATGCGCTCACAGAAACACTAAGCTTCTTGCATAGTAGCACCGCCAGGTGCAGCGGTTACAACGATTTGCTCAAATTTTTCTTTCGACTTGTTTTCCGCATCTGGCGTTGCAGTTTCTTGTGCAATTACAGACCCTGACAATGCGGTACAAACTGCAAGAGTCAGTGCGTTGAGTGTGTGATGTTTTTTCATGTTTTTCTCCGGCAATGTGTTGGAGTTGTTAAATCCTAAGTAGCCTCTTCCCCTAGACTACTAGGTTTAGTGGCAACACAACAAGCTTAATCGATTAAGAATCTATAACAAAAAAACAACATTGTAAACAACCTGTGAAATATTTATTTTAAAAACACCATTTAGAAAGAGAGACAAATGTTAATAGCCTTATTCTAAAGTCCAATTTTAATTGCTTAACAGGCACTATCACTTCAAATTAAAAACATCGATTAAGATAAATTAACGTATTGGCTTGAACACTAGCAATATGCTCAATGATTTGCTGACTTGTTAGCAGTGTGAACTTGCTAAACTGTGATCTTATTAGACCTATTAATTGAAAAACGTACTATATTGTAGCTGTATATTTTTATGTGTAGGCTGAGATAAAATTAAAAGACGAATAAAATCGAAATGTGTATGTGTATGCGTAACAAACCTTGCTTAGACAAGTAAGTACTACCTATAGGTTTCAAAGGTTGAATAAACAACACGACAATATCTCAAGAGTCGAAATAGAAAGAGACACCACCGACATGCTTTTGGGCAATAGTTTCGTCGGTCTTCTGATGACGATATTCGCGTTTTCAGGCCTTGTTTTTTTCTTTGAAAACGACGAGCCGTCGGTCTTTACACACAAGCTGCAGGTGTGGGTTGCTTTGGTGAGTATTTGTATCGCCCGGCTTGCTGACGCTATCTACTGGCGGGTTAATTTAGCTAATAAAGTATATAACCCTCGCCCTGCTTTAATGAGGTTTTCAACTGGTCTGTATTTGACGGGAGGGATATGGGCCCTATATCCGATTTTATTTTACTCGACTATGACAACCGTAGAGCTTGCGGCAACCATGGTCGTGCTCGCTGCTATGGCAGGGGGAGCAGGTACGGTTCTATCGCCAGACAAAAAGCTTGTAGGTTATTATTCTACGGCACTTCTCGTCCCTATGTCGTTATGCGCTATTACAGATGAAGAGGGCGAGTTTTTTATTTTAGGCGTTTTGGGATTGGTCTTTTGGTTTGGTATTTTTATGAGTGCTTTTCGTTACAACAAGTTTTTCATAAGTACGCTACACCTGAAAGCAAGAAACAACAGCCTAATAGAGCAGATGAAAATTGAGCGCAGCGAAACAGAAAAAGTCAATCAACTTCTTATTGCCTCTAACGAAAAGCTCGATGCCTCAAACGCGACCCTTGAAGCTGAAGTCGAACGACGAACCGCTGACCTCTACCGACTCTCTAATCGTGATCCGTTGACTAATTTACTTAACCGAAATGGCTTTTTAAAATACCTAAATAACTTACTCGATACCACGCGGGCGCTTGATAATTCGCTGGCGCTGCTTTTTATCGACCTGGATGGTTTTAAGCAAGTTAACGACAGTTTAGGCCACAAAATCGGAGACATAGTGCTGGCAGAAATTGCTAACCGTTTGCGCAACTATACAGAAGAAAACCATCTCGGTAGATGGGGAGGTGACGAATTTGTAGCAGTTATCCCCTACGCTAATGTCGACACGGCAAAAGCGGTAGCTCACGCCATGCGCAGTGGTGTCACCATTCCTATTATTGCCAATGATAATCAAATAACCCTTGATGCAACCATTGGTATAGCTATGTTTCCCGAACATGGTGAAACTGCTGTTGATTTGATTCAGCAGGCTGATTTGACCATGTATGATCAAAAGCGCGAACAGCGAGGCTCCATTGGTGTTTTCAGCCAAGCACTTCATCAAGAAATCAAGCGTGAGCAACAACTTTGCGAACGTTTGCGCTGCGCCATCGATAATGGGGAATTTACCGTTTTCTATCAGCCGATTATAGACGTTACTTCAAATACGCCTTCTTCAGTAGAGGCGCTGCTAAGATGGAAATGCGATGATGAAAGTATTTCCCCAGCTGTATTTATCCCACTTGCTGAGCGTAGCGGACTTATGCCGGAAATAGGGGCATGGGTACTAAACCGCGCACTTATCGACCTATCTCACTGGCATTTTAAACAAGGCCTCGCAATATCAATTAATGTGTCAGTCTCTCAACTGCTTGATGATAGCTTTCTTAAAACAGTAGACAATGCACTAAAAACTACACAAATCTCTCCGGCACGGCTTCATTTAGAAATTACAGAGAGCGTTTTCGCTAGCGATAAAGAAGTGGTAAGAGTAAAAGTCAATGAACTCGTCGCGCGTGGCATTAAAGTTTCTATTGATGATTTTGGTACAGGCTACTCATCATTGAGTCGCCTACAGTCAATGCCATGCGATTTTATTAAAATTGACCGTTCTTTTGTACAGAATAGCTCTGAAGAGAGTGATACCATTATAAGGGCGACACTTTTGATGGCAAAAGAGTTTAACTGTAAAACTATTGCAGAAGGGATCGAAACCGAAGAGCAAAAGCTTCACCTTGCTCAGCTAGGTACTGATTACTTGCAAGGTTTTTACTTTGCTAAACCTATGAATGCCAGCGACCTAATCTCTTGGTATAACGAAAATTATTAATCACCATGGCTCAACTTTATTTTTATTACTCTGCAATGAATGCAGGAAAATCCACATCTTTACTTCAATCTGCTTACAACTACCGCGAACGCGGAATGCACTCAATTATCTACACAGCAGCGTTAGATGACAGATACGGCGTTGGCAAAGTAACGTCGCGTATTGGCCTGCAAGCCGACGCTAAGTTATACGCGAAAGATGACAATTTATATGCGTCCATAAGCAAAGATTACGAAGCACGTAAAACCGATTGCGTCTTTATTGACGAAGCACAATTTTTAACTAAGGCGCAAGTAAAACAGTTGGTTGACGTTGTTGATGAATTGGGAGTACCCGTTCTAGCTTACGGGCTAAGAACTGACTTTTTAGGCGAAACCTTTGAAGGCAGTCACTATTTACTGGCTTGGGCTGATAAGCTGTCAGAGTTAAAAACGGTCTGTCATTGCGGAAAAAAGGCAAGTTTTGTTGTGCGTTTGGATGAAAATGGCAATGCCGTAAAAAATGGCGACCAGGTTCAAATAGGTGGTAACGACACTTACGAATCCATGTGTCGTAAGCACTTTAAAGAATTGGTGTGGAGTAAGACTTAAATTTAAATGCACCTAAGCCTTTCGTTTCAGGGTAGTTTCACGTATTGCTCAACTAAGGTTATAAACATAGAAAGCAAGTTACTTCCACGGGCTTGCTTTTTTTACTTAAACATTTAAGCCACTAACTTGCACACTCGCTAACCTGCCACTATTGTTAAATTGCTGTAAACAAAACTGTATTCAAAGCATTTAGCAAGGATATCGCATGAAGCACACAAGCACATTCAAACCTGCACTGGTTGCCATCTCAATCGCAGCAGCGCTGCACGGAGCCTCAGCAATAGCACAAGAAACGAAGGATGAATCGCAAGTTGAAGTTATTCAAGTTTCAGGGATTCGAGGGTCGCTAATTCGTGCCCAAGCAGTAAAGATGGACAATGACTCAATTGTAGAAGCCATTTCAGCAGAGGATATCGGTAAGCTCCCAGATTCGTCCATTGCAGAGTCCCTTGCCCGCTTACCCGGGCTTTCCGGTGAACGGGTTGGAGGGAGAACGTCAGGAATATCTGTTCGCGGGTTTAAAGAGGACTTCACCGGAACTTCACTAAATGGCCGCGAGCTGATAGGTATTGGTGACAACCGTGGTGTTGAATATGATTTGTACCCCGCTGAAATAATGACAGGCGCCACAATTTATAAAACTTCAGATGCGTCGCTAATAGTACAGGGTATCGGCGGTACAGTTGACCTTCAAACAGTACGCCCTCTAGCTGCTCAAGAAACGCTTACCGTAACCGGCGTTTATGAACTCGGAGGTAACGACTCTGACAACCCAGAGTTTGATAACAGTGGCAATCGATTTGCCCTTTCATTTGTAGAAAAATTTGCAGACGACACCGTAGGTCTAGCACTCGCTATTGCTTCAACCGAGTCGCCCAGAAATGAGAGAAAATATGGCGTTTGGGGTTACGGTGAAAATGATGAAGGACAGGTCCTTCCTTTTGGTTTAGATTCGCAAGCAATTAGCCGGGTATTAGAGCGGGATACAGTTTCAGCTATTCTGCAATGGCGCCCTACAGATAGACTAGATATTGTATTTGACACCCTCGATATTGATTACTCTGATTCAGGCGTTATCCGCGGTTTTATAGAACCTTTTGCAGCCGCAAACGTTACCGGCAGCGGTGTAAATAGTTCTGGCACACAGATTAATGCCAACCCTGTGTTAAGAACAGATCCCGCTCAAAAAGACGGTGAGCTTCAAACCTTTGGTTTAAATATAAAATACGACATAAGCGACGACTGGACTGTAATGCTAGATGTCGCAGATAGTGAATCAAGTAAGCGAGACCTACGGGGTGAATCTTATGCAGGCCTCGCCCGCTCTGGCGCGCTTAGCGAAGAGCAACTCGGCTCGCGCCAATTCCAGATGAGTGCCGATGGCATTTTCTTTACTGACAGTAGCGGTCTTGATGCATTTTCTGACCCAGCCTTATTGCAGCTCGCCGGCCCTCAAGTTTGGGGTGGCGGAATGGCTAATATTGCCGATCAATTTGCCACTGATGCCCTGCAAGCGAATGGCCAGCCTTATAGCTATTTCAATGCGCAAGACGGCTTCTTAAACTTCGCTGATTTTGAGGAAGAACTCACCACTGTGCGCTTTGAAGCAGTTGGCTATGTTGACTGGAGCATATTTAATACCTTTACTGCGGGAATTAACTACAGCGATAGATACAAAGCGAAAGACAACAAAGGCTTTTTCGCAACAGCCTCATCGTACCCTTTTTCAGAAGCGATTCCCCAGCAGTATCTTTACAACGGACTAGCCGATCTGACATGGGCGGGAATGGGCAATGTAGTAGCGTACGATGGATTTGCTCCCTACAATGATGGTGAGTACACACTAAACGATGCCGGTCTATTAGAACCAGACCGTTTGGGTGATACTTACACGGTAAATGAAGAAGTCACTACCGTTTACGCACAGCTAGATTTTGAGACCGAAGTGCAGGGCTTCAATGTAAAAGGCAATGTGGGCGCTCAATATGTCCAAACTGATCAAACCTCTTCAGGTTTTATTGGTATTGTCGGACCAAACTTCGCTGTGTGTGATGATGACGGTAATGAGGCAGTCGATGCAGATTGTAGAATAACGGACGGCGATGATTACTCGCATTTCCTGCCTAGCTTAAATATTAGTGTAGAGTTAGATGAAAATCGCTATTTACGCTTGGGCGCGTCTAAAACAATAAGTCGTGCTCGAATCGATCAGATGAAGGCATCGGGATTTGTTAAATTTGATCAAAACATTGAGCTTATTGCCACGGAAAACTCTGAAGAAGCAGTAAGAGAGTTTGGTTCTCCGTGGTCTAAGTTTACAGGAAATCCAACCCTTCGTCCGCTTGAAGCGAATAACTTTGATTTATCTTTTGAAAACTATTTCGATGAAGAAGGTTATGTCTCAGTTGCGCTTTTTTATAAAGACTTAGTTAACTGGACCCGTGACGGTAATCAACTCATCGACTTTACAAACGATGTCACAAACGAAGGCGCAAACTACTTTATTCCAGGGTTTCACGACAGAGTGATAGATGTGGCTGGCAATTATGGTCCTCAGGATACGCCTTATGAAGTGGGCGACTTGGTAACGCCACCGGATCAGGGGTTCTATTCATTCTTCGAAGACGGTCTTGAAGGTGAAATGAAAGGTATTGAGCTGACGGCCAATATTCCATTGAGAATGGTGGGGGATGTACTGGACGGCTTTGGTATTGCCGCTTCAGCAACTATTTTAGATGCTGAACTCGAAGATGGCACAGCTATTCCCGGTCAATCTGACAATACATACAGCATTACGGTTTACTACGAGGCTAACGGATTCGAAGTAAGGGTAGCCGCTACAGACCGCTCAGAGTTCCTTACTTATCAACGCGGGGGCTCCAACAAAATTGAAGCTGCTACGCGGGATGCTGTCACCCAGGTCGATGCACAAATAAGTTATGACTTTGCAGATAGTGGCATTGAATATTTGGAAGGACTAAGAGTTTCCCTTCAAGGCGTTAATCTGACTGATGAAAAGGAAGAAACCATTGATGATGCAGGCATTGTTACGCTCCGCCGGGAGTTTGGCCCCTCATATATGCTTAATTTAAATTACGCTTTCTACTAAAAAACACTGGGCATATCGGACCTTGCTACAGGTTAATAAGGCGCACTTATCTCGGGCGTCTTATTAACCTTTTCGAGAAAATTTCTTTAAACAGTTTCTCCAGCGCGAAGCTCAAAAGGCAAGGTACTTTTGGTAGAAACCATGCTAAGTAAAGCTTTGGTTGCTTCAACACCTTTACTTGCACTCGATTGACATACAGTAGTTAGGCTAGGTCGAGCACGCTCGGCTTCTTCGATTCCATCAAACCCCGTTATTTTAAGCTCTTCTGGGACCTTAACTCCCATATCTAATGCTGAGTTAAGTAACTCGAGTGCGATGATATCACTCATACACAAGACAACATTTGGCCTGGGAGAACTGGTCAACACTTCTTTGGCTGCCTGCCTGGCAAAGTGTCTATCACTTTCTGGAAGGTGCCATATACGCTCATTGCTTACCGTAATATTTTTTTCTTCCGCAGCCTTCAAATATCCATCAAGACGGCGGTGGGCAATTGAGCTATCTACATCAATCAATGGGCTATCATAGATACGACACGTAGAGGGTGAATCGATAAGACGCAGCCCAAATATTGCCACGTTATCACCCTCTTTTAATGCATGGGACGCAACCCGATAAGCCGCTTCTTCGTTGTCGATATTAATCGACGGCTTATCTTCAATATCAAAATCTACCGTAACAACCGGCTTCGGAGACACTGCTAATTCTTTTACCAGATTATTATTGCGAGGCTGACCATAGCAAATAAACCCGTCAACAAAATCTACTACATCAAGAAGGCTGTTTGAATCACCCGCGTAAAGTAATAAGTGCTTACCATTCTCTTGCAGAGCAGATGAGACCCCTTTGATAAATGTGCTAGCTACTGGGTCGCTCACCATATAGGAGATACTGTCGGCGAGCACTAGAGCCACAATATTTGAAGTGCCCTTCCTTAGAATTTGCGCGGCCTTGTTTGGCCCACTGTATCCAATCTTTTTACACTGCGACAAAATTTCTTCGCGCTTCGCTTTGGATAATTGGTCTGGACGATTAAACGCGTTTGAAATGGTTGCCGTTGATACGCCTAACTGCTCAGCAACATCTTTTAGGGTTAGTTTCGTTTTATTCATTGTTATAAGCTCTTTTAACGAGACTTACTACCCTGATCAAAATAAACAAAGGGTAGCAAGCTTGCGCTTCGACTACCCTTTGACTATACCATTAACTTAAACGTTTAACGCGCAATTTAGTCGCTAATTTGACGCCTAAGTATAAAAATACATTGAGAAGCTTAATTTTAAGAAGTTCTCTTTCTACCTTGTGCCGAAAATTTTATCCCCGGCATCACCGAGACCTGGCAGTATATAGCCTTTTTCATTCAGTCTTTCATCAATAGCAGCTGTGAATATATCGACATCGGGGTGAGCATCAACTACGGCTTTGATGCCTTCAGGTGCAGCAACAAGAAACAACCCCATTATTCGACGGCAGCCTTTCTTTTTGAGTAGATCAATAGTTGCGATTAACGTTCCCCCGGTTGCAAGCATAGGGTCGACAATCAGTGCAGTTCGTTCGTCGATATTTTTAACTACCTTATCAAAGTAAGCAACAGGCTGAAGGGTTTCTTCATCGCGATAAAGCCCAACCACACTGATTTTCGCATTTGGAATTAGCTCTAATACACCTTCTAACATCCCCAATCCGGCGCGAAGGATAGGCACTACCGTAATCTTTTTCCCTTTAATTTGTCTTACTTCTACCTCGTCGCCTGACCAGCTTTTAATTGTAGCTCGCTCTGTCGGCAGTGTTCGCGTTGCTTCATAGGTCAGCAGATTTCCCACTTCAGAGGCAAGTTCGCGAAAATCTTTGCTACTAATTTTGGCATTTCGCATAAGCCCTAATTTGTGCGCAATGAGAGGGTGGGTAATTTCATGAACGGCCATGTAAGACTCCTAGTAATCGATTTCATGCTATTTTAACCCAGCCGTACTTGAGTTAAAGCGATTAGTCGTAAAAATATGTTTATTCAATGCTTTGAAATTCCATTTTTTACTCTAGACAGCACTCATAATTGCTTTAACCTAGAGTTGCAGCTTTCAATATCCATATATATCTATTATGGAGCCATTTAGTAACCCTATGCGATATTTTCACATTCGTTTCGCTGGAATTTAGGGATATATTTCTATTGGTAATTCGTGAGAACAACGGGAAGTACAGTTCTTTCATAAAGCCTGCTTAAACTCACTTTCTAAAACCATGTTTATCTATTTCAAAAGGAATTGTTTATGCCTTACGCTAAACGTTTTCGTTATCTTGCTATAATCGCACTCAGTTTTTGTACTCATAATGCGTTCGCACAATGGGAACAAATTACGCCTCATAATGAAGTTGTCGTATCTGTACCTGGCGGTGGAGAGAAAACCGCTTACCCATCATGTTCCCTTCCCGCTTTACCCGGGCCTGAAGGGTTAGCTCCAAATCCATTTTCGTTTTATTTCGAACAGGGCGAGAGTGACAATTTACTGATTTACTTTAACGGTGGAGGCGCATGCTGGGATGACGCAACCTGCCTTGCTTCGATGCAGCTCGAGTTCGACGACAACCCTATGTCACGGGCCGCCTATAATCCTTCAGCCGTAATCGAGAATACGCCTTTTATTTCGGGCGGAATATTTGAGGATACGGAAGAAAACCCTTTTCAAACTTGGTCAAAAGTTTTCATTCCTTACTGTACTGGCGACTTACACTTGGGCTCTAAAGATACGCAGTATGTTGACGAGCTTGGAATCGTTACAGGCCTACCAGGGGCAGAAGTTACATTAAGACACCGTGGCCACGACAACGCGCTAGTTGTTATGCAGTGGATTAAAGATAAACTGAATAATGATGATTTATCACCTAATAAAGTGTTACTCAGTGGAAGTAGTGCCGGTGGATACGGCGCTACATTCAACTTTCCCTACTTCCAATCGCTGTTTGGACACACCAAAGTAGCGCTTTTTGCTGATGCATCCCTAGGCGTTATTTCAAAAGGTTTTACGCAAACAGTGCTGAATTATCAAGGCCCGTGGGGTATTGAAGACACACTTCCAAGAAATTTCCAACGTTTAATAGGTAACTTTAACTATCTAACCCTCAATAAACAGGTGATGTTGCGACTAGCTTATCAGTACCCTTGGAATCGCTTTGCCCAGTATTCAACTGGAACTGATATTGTTCAAATTCAGTTCTCTAAAATTTCAGACCAGGTTTCCAGAGGCAATTTAGATCCAACGACATGGGGCGTAACAGAATCTGATTTAGGGTACATACTTGGCTGGCAGCTTCAAGCTAATGCATCAGTTCATGCGCTCTCAGCATTCACTTGGAACTACCAATTTTATCTCGGAGAAGGTACGTGCCACATGGTGCTAAACGATTTCTGTGAGGACAATGCATTCCCAGTATCGTCGCCTAGCCCATTCTACAATGAGCAGAGTGCACAGGGTATTTCCTTTAACGAGTGGCTATATACGTTCGCTACATCACGTCGCTTTAGAGAAAATAGCGCGGCATATTATCAGTAGAATACGCAGCGCAAATTCTTATTAGCATTGACCAAGAATATGGCGAGTCCAATCCAGTAGCGGTTGGATTAGCCATCTTTAAGACGAAGACTTGTTGGTTAAAATTTAGCATTTTTACAGCAAAAGCCCCTTCTCCGCTACCCTACTTGTAATGTAGCACCATCTGGCATAGTCACTTCAATTTTCATATTTCCGCCAACGGCTGCTAAATATGCTGCTGCGCGTTGAAGTGAAACGTCCTGAATGCGTTTTGATTCCAACTTGCTCACGCCAGAAGCTGTGACCGATAACGCCATTGCTACTACTTCCTGTTTAACTCTGTGCTGCTTTCTTATGTCACCTAGTGTAATTTCTTTCATTGTCTTTTACCGAGAATTTCGGGCATTAAAAAAGCCCAGATGGTGATACCTTCTGGGCTTTTGCAAAACGTTTTTACCTGCAGTGCCCAGAAGCCAATACTTGCCCCTGAACACCGACGGTCAGGTGCAATCAGTAATTAAAATTATAAAAATAACCAGTTGAAACGTTTCGCATAATAATTCTCTTTTTACAATGTACTTGTACAAACGGCATTCTGCCGAGACTAAGTGAAATAGTTGGGCTAATAACTATTCTGTGAAAACAGTAGCCGCCTCGTGTCACTTATCCTTAACCATACCATGTAGATAAGCAATAGCAATGACTTTCCAAAAAGGAAAGTCCGCAAGGCAAGTTGAAAGCCGCCGTTTTAGGAAACAGACGAGCTTAAGCAAGTGACTTCAGAACCTACCTTTGCTTGTTTAAGCGAAGCGAGAAAGCGCGGTACAAGATCGCTCCTCTCTTCAGGAGACCAGCTTGCAAACCCTTTGTCATCCGTCACTTCATACGGTCCTTGCTTAACTTCCATAAATACCACTGGGCTAGAGCACACAGTTGTATGCCAGGTATTAGGTGGAATTTCGATTCCACTTGTTTCACCATTTCCCGCTAACGTTACTCTTTCTGTAACTACGCCTTCATCGTTGAAAAATAGAATATCTAACTCACCTTCCATTACCATGAAGAACTCCCACTTGTGAGGCTGCACGTGTCGATGGGGCCGTACGTAAGAGTCTGGCATCATGGCAATGAAAAGACGCTGAACCATATCAGTGTAAGATTTGTGAACGTTAAAATTAACTCGCCGGCGAGGGCTCTCTGCCGCTTTCTGTTTTAACTCACTAAACAATGCTTTATCAAAATACTTAATATCGTCCAACGTCATTTCCTAACTATTGCTTGGGTATTGCATCAAAGCCTATCGCTTCTCCCTCTTACTGCGCAAGCATCGAAAGCCATCATTTGTTTCTCTTCATTCTACGGCTTTGTTCTTGACGCTTCTCTTCTCGTTTTTCTTTCCGATCTTTCTTATCTGGCGTCAACGACCCTGTTTTGAATTTTGCTTTACGCTTGGCCTTCGCTTCAGCTTTCTTCGCCGCTTCAATAGCCATTTCCTCTTTTTCGACTTCCAGCATTTCCGGTGTCTCTAGCGTTATTCGCCCCAACTTACCCGACTGCAGTTCTTTAAGCAGGATCTCGCATATTTTGTGAAGATTTACGCGGCCACCCGCTTGAATCGCTCCACGCGTTTTAGCGGCGGCTTCTAAAAATTCAATTTCAGTGTCGGGCAGCTCGGTTAGCTTATAGCGCTCTTTCATTACCTCTGGGTACGCTTTTATAAGGTAATCTGCCGCAAAAAAACCGACATCGTCGTATTCCATGGCGGTGTTTTTAACAGCACCTGATGAAGCTAACCGGTAAATAGAATGTGGGTTTTCAAGCTTAGGCCACAGAACTCCCGGTGTATCAAACAAGATAATACCGCTGCCTAAATTTATGCGCTGCTGGCTTTTCGTTACAGCTGGCTCGTTGCCTGTTTTAGCAATGATTCGGTCGGCTAAAATATTAATTAGCGTCGATTTACCCACGTTAGGTATACCAGTGATCATAGCTTTAATTGCTTTAGGCTGACCCTCTTTATACGAACAAATGCTTTTAACCAGCTGCATAATTTGCTTGCTGTTGCCCGGGTTATCGCTAGAGGTCGTAATCGTCTTCACGCCGCGCTCTTTCTCTAAGCTCTCCTGCCAGCGCGCAGTAATTTCTGGGTCTGCAAGATCGTACTTATTAAGAATTTTTATACAGGGCTTGTCGCCGCGTATTTTTGCAATTTCAGGGTTTTCACTGGAATACGGAATACGTGCGTCAAGCACCTCAATGAGAATGTCTACTTGATTAAGCGACTCTTTAATTTCTTTCAGGGCTTTGTGCATGTGCCCTGGGAACCATTGTAATGCCATGGTTGTTTCCTATCGTAATCGAGTTGAGAGTGCGTGCTTAACGGGTTAATTCATAGGCGCAAATATTTACAGCGCTGGCTAAGTTTAACGAGTCAATTTTACCGCTTCCCGCAATGGTATACGCCGTTGCGTTTAGCCGTGATAGTGCGTCAACAGGCACGCCACGGGCTTCGTTGCCAAACAGATAACACTGGTAATCACCAAAGGAGTTAGAGGTGATATTACTACCACTCATATCCAGGAAGGCGAAACGTTCGAACCGCTCGCCTAGGCTTTCAAGCGCTACATTTAATTCCATGTTTACATGGAAAATAGCCCCCATACTTGAGCGTACAACTTTCGAGTTATAAGGGTCCACACTGTTAGGGCTTACTAATAGCGTAAAATCACCAAACCACGCTAGCGTTCTTAGTATGGTGCCTAAGTTGCCGGGGTCTTGAACTTCATACAAGTAAATGTACTTTTCGGCACTGGATTTTTTTGCTGAAATGTTGGTTTGTGACCGCTGTGAATTCAACGCGGAGTTAGGAAGTGGAACGCGAGCAATAATACCTTGAGGTGACTTAGTATCGCTGAGTTGCTGCATTTGTTGCGACGATACCGTTTCTATCCTCACACCTTCAAGCTTTATAGCATCGTTAGAGGCAGGAAGTCTTTCTTTCACCCACGCCTCATACTCAGCCGTTACATAAAGGGTGATATCACCCAATGTACTGCTGTCATGCTGAGCAACGTTAATTAACTCTAAAACTAAGTGCTCTCCTTCCACCAAATAGAATCCGAACTGCGTTCTAAATTTCTTTTGATGAAGCTTTTTCACGTCACTTAGTTTCATTTGCACTGCCCTTTTTATAACTTTCGGCGCAAGTTTAAGGTAAGTTCAGGAAAAGGCAAGGTGACAATTTACCTTGCCGATAACATGGTTTATTTATTCTTCAGCAACCACGTAAATGTCACCGTCGTAAATACCTTGCACGGTAAGCTTCTGGCTTGCCAGGGCCTGAAGGTAATCAATATGCGCTTGCTCCACTTTCTGTCCAGGAACAATAAGTGGAATACCGGGTGGGTACGGAGTAATTAAGCCAGCTGCAGTGCGTCCAACGCTGTTTTGCCATGGAATGGCTTCCCTAGGGCTGAAAAACGCTTTTGACGGAAGGTCGTCTAAATGAATGGGCGGAATGTCTGCCGGTAACGGGCTTTTGCTCTTGCGCTTACTAAGGTTAACGGCGCCATCATCAAGACGTTTTAACGCGTTGTATAGCCTTACAATTTTAGAGCGCATTCCGCCTAGTGTTAGCAGTACTAAAATAGTGCTATGGGTAAACTTCTCTATTTCTAAACCGACTTCGTCCATCAAGAAACGATGTATTTCTTGGTTTGAATAATCAAGCGCCGATACGTCAATTAGGATTTTAAGCGGGTCGTGCCCAATGTTATCGCTTTCAAAGTGAGAAAACATATTCGCAAACTCACTAGGCGAAAGTATTTTAAGTCGCTTGAACTTGGTCATTTGCGATTTGAGTTCGGCAACATTGCTTAATAGCTCATTAAGGATTTTGTAGCCTTCCATTTCTAGCTGCTGACGACATACGTCAAGCGAGGCAATCAGTTGATACTTGGGCGAGGTACTGGTGTGAATTGCAAACACTTCTTTAAAGAAGTCTTTATCGAAATCCGGATCGTTTACATGAATAAAGGATGCTTGCGAGAACGCCGACACCACTTTGTGCGCAGAGTGAGTAATATAATCTGCCCCAGCTGCGATAGCAGAGTAATCACGCAATGCTGGGTGAAACAAGGAATACGCAAACCAGGCTTCATCAATGAACACTTTAATGCCATGTTCATGGGCTAGATTAACTACTTGCTTAAGGTCGGTAAGTAACCCATCATAAGTACACCCCGTCAGTACGATAAGTTTAGCATCAGTGTTTTCTTCAATAAGCTGCTTAATTTGCGCCATCCTAGGCGGTGAAAAAATACCGTATTCAGGGTTAAAGACACTGTCTAAATACACCGGCATGGCTCGCGCCTGAATAATGCCGTAGTGTACTGACTTGTGGCAGTTTCTGTCGGCAATGACTTTATCGCCCTCACGCAACAGCGTCTGCAAAATAATTTTGTTTGATGTAGAAGAGCCATTCGTAACGAAATAGGAATGGCGAACCTCAAATGTGTTCGCAACAGCAGCTTGTGCTTTTCCAATAGCGTGGGTGCCATCTGATAGTGAGCCCAGCGAGTCTACGCTTACCGATAAATCACTAACAAACACGTTACGCCCAAAGAAACGATAAAAGTCACTGATATAGGGTGAGTTTCTAAAGCTTGCGCCACCGCTGTGACCTGGCGTGTGCCACGAGTCATTAGACTCTACCACATAGTCTTTGTATTCAGTCCAAAACGGCGTTTCGTTTCTGTCATCAAAGTCATTGATGATATAGCCAAGAATAGATTCTGGGTCCGAAATAATATCGTTTCGATAGAAGAACGATTCAATGCCATTGGCTTGGTTTACAATATCCAACCCTTTTACTGCATCGCCTAAGACATACACCGGGAGTTCAGGGCGAATGCGTTTAATAGCGTCGATAACTCTGGCGTTATTATCAATTACCGCGTTGTGTGCAGACGACTCTTCGCTTGTTGTTTTCTCGTTTGCGTTTTGTGAACTAACGCTTTCTGCTGCGGGGCTCGTATTTTCATTAAGTACGCCAAATAAAGGCTCAACGTCTGTCAGCTCTTTAACCTTCGCCACCACATCCCAGCTAAATACAACAGCCTGAATGTCACCGTCTTCTCGAACAATTTGTAGTGCCTTAGAAACGGAGTTTGCCTCAAGCAGGCTAATATCAACGTCACTTCGGTCGAAGTAAGCAATGGTGTTGCCTATACTCGACGTAATTTGTTCCAACAGATCAACAGCATCTTCTATAACAAGAATTTTCAAATGAGGGCGCATTAACCAACCATGTAATTAATAATGAGTATTTGGCGCTAAGCTAAAACTCATAAGGCTAAGAATCTATAAACTAAGAATCTATAAACAAAAACAGTAAAACTAAAAATAGTGTAACTCTGAATTTCATTGGTGTCGTGTAAACTCTTGCTTAACTTTAGCAATAGTTTTTACTTGAGTTGAACAGGGGAAAATCACATATGCATACATCTACCTTTCTAACTCAATCCCCACATGCCTACCTTTCAAAATCCACCAAGCACGTAAATAATCTACAAGAATTCTTACATTACGCGAAGAACGTGCTCCCTTCTATTGCTTTAACGAAGAAAAACGCCTGGCCAATACAGCATGATCATTGTTTTATGCGGGTGATTTTAGACAATATTGTCGGCTGTGCGTGGTATGAGGCCATTCCGTCACCGGCTTATAAAAACCTTACCGACGAGCAAGCCAGCGCTGCATTAAATCTTGCGAGACAGATAGCCATTGAGAGTGTCTCGCTTCACGTTCTCAACCAACGCTCGAAACAGTGGCGCGATAAACAGCTAAAGTTGGAGTTTTAGTATGACTAAACGTACAACCATTAATGACGCAATTCTGATTCAAGACGGCCAAGACCTAGAGCGAATAGTGAAAGATAAACGAGCGCAATGGAGGGCTAATAACGCTAAAGCACGACGCAGGCAACGCCGTTACAAAAAGAAGCTTA
Organism: Alteromonas sp. ABV4_150; assembly: GCF_056311745.1. NCBI lineage: Bacteria > Pseudomonadati > Pseudomonadota > Gammaproteobacteria > Alteromonadales > Alteromonadaceae > Alteromonas > Alteromonas sp. ABV4_150. Next base: position 276,241 of record NZ_CM149971.1, read on the forward strand.
TTGCAGAACTTCCCCATGTTATCAATGATATTCATAGCACATATCCCGAAGATGATGCGTAAAGCACTATCATAATACATATCAATTACCTACAATCACTGCTAGAAAGTTGCGCTTAATAAAGTGTGACGTACATTAATTCCTACCAAGAAAGTGACAGGACATACCATGGCGTTTAATTTAGCTATTAATAACGATATTGCAGTAATCACCTTTGACGACGGAAAAGTTAACGCCGTCGGCTTTGAGCTTATTCAGCAGTTCAATGATGCCTTAGATGAAGCAGAGAAAAACGCAAAAGCAGTTGTATTACACGGCGGTGAAGGCAAGTTTTGCGGGGGCTTTGATTTGTCAGTAATGAAAGCTGACGACAAAGCAAAACAACACGAACTGGTGTCAAAAGGCGCTGATTTAATTGTGCGCCTTTATAGTTTTCCGCTACCTGTTGTTATTGCTGCAGAAGGTCACAGCATTGCAATGGGCGCAATTATGCTTATGGCTGCGGACCTGCGTATTGGTAAAGATGCAGATACTAAGTATGGTCTTAATGAAACCGCCATTGGTATGGTGCTGCCGCCATTCGGTATGGAACTAGCCAAAGCCAGACTCGCTAATACTAGCCAAACTGAAGCCTTACTTTTCTCGCGCATCTATCAAGGCAGTGAAGCGGTTAAAGCAGGCTTTTTAGATGCAGCAGTGCCTCAGGAACAAGTACTAGCAACGGCTATGGGTTATGCAGAAAAACTGAAAATGTTACCAAGGAAGTCTTTTGCTGAGTCTAAAATACAGTTGCGTAAAGAAACCATAGCGAAAATGAAGGCCTAGAGCTTAGGTTGTAACAACGCGTTGAGACTTATCATTTCAACGCGTTGTAAAGAAGCAATTACTTTACAGGCCCAGAGCGGCGTTCAATCTCTTCTTTTAGCGCATTCCTTAGGCCCAATTCAAAGCTTAATTCAGCGAGCACAAAAAGCGGCCCTATCGCCAAGCCCATGATATCGTCCACGAACGCTGGCTTCTTTCCCTCGAAATGATGACCAATAAATTGCAGTACCCACCCACCGATAAAAATTCCTAACGAGACAGCAAGCCACATGCTCACACTAAGCTGTGCGATAGGCTGCGCGAAATAGACCATAGCCCCCGTGATAAGTGTCATAACAACGCCCAATTTTATATCTAATTTAATATAGAAAGCGTTACCTATTACCCATACGAACAAAGCAGGACTAATGACCATAGCCCCCAAAATGGGTGCATTTATAAGGTATGCAGGCTTGCTAAGCAGACAGAATACTGAAAAAACAATGAGCGGGATGCCGATATAATGGGTGTAGATGTTTTTCTGATCCCTGTGATACTTAGCGTACTCACTTAAGTGTTGTTCTAAATTCTTCATACTGCGCCAACGTTTTATTTATACTGTAGTGGTCAGTTTACTCCTTGCGATCACATACAAACTGTCGCCTAGACGACAAACACTTTAAAATCGACTTGGCATATTCGATATTTTAACTAATTAGTACTGCTGAACTTAGTTGTGAAAAGCGACTCCTACCGCTATTGATAAATAATAAGTGGAGTTTTCATGAATAAAAGGAAGTACCTTTTAACTTTAGCTGTACCCACACTTCTCGCCTTAACGGCTTGTAGTTCAGTTTCTTCAATGTATTCGACTGATGAACAAGGACAAAGTAGTGAGGAGGACAAGCTTGCACTTTCAGGTAGCCATTGGCAGGTCGAAAGCATAAATCAAGCAGGTATTATCGACTTTAGCCACGTTACTCTTAATGTAAATGTAAACGGTGATGTTAGTAGAATAAGCGGAAGCACAGGCTGTAATCAATATACAGGGGCGCTCGACGTTGCGAATGACAATAAAGCATTCGGTGCAGACAGCAATGCTCAACCCTTCTCTGCCGATAAAATTGTACTTACCAGAAAGATGTGCGCCCCAGCACTTATGAAACAAGAGCAAAGTTTCGTAGATGCTCTGGCTTCATCGAAAGCTTATGCAATATTGAATAACACATGGCTAGTCCTGTATGACAGCAATGATAACGAAACAGTAAAAGCGATAATTTCATCCCCCTCCCAGGGATCAAACTCTGGTAATGCTAATAAACGCGGGCTTGGAATTAAAAAAGGGTCGAAAGAGGCAGCTAAAAAGCAAGATATTGCCGGCGCTACTACACAAGCCAATAGCAGAACCTATAATTGTGAGACGCCAAACGCCAGTATCACAGAGTTGCGTGTGAATACGCTTGGCCCAGATACAAAAGCAGTCTCAATCAACAATATGCATCACATCGTGCAGCTATCACGTTCTGCATCGGGAGCGAAATACACCAATAACAGAGGTGTGGTGTATTGGAATAAAGGTGATATTGCCACCTTTTCCATAAATTCTGGCTACTATCACTGTAAAATTGACCATTAAAATTCAAGCAGCATCATTATGATACAAGCCCTAAAACTTATTTAGAAAGATTAACTACTTTCTATAGCGAGCGTCGGCGCTTTCTATAAAGTGCCGAAACCGCAATGCTCGTGTAATGCTCGCCATGTGCTTTACAAAGCACTGCGCCAGCCACCACTCTCTGTCAAATAGTTTCAATTAAACACTTTTTCGCGGTTCCGTCTCTTCGAAACAAACACCGTCCCCGGTAATTAGCATTTTATTTATATATTTAATGTTAGGCCTTTAATCACTAAAAATCAGCCACTTAAGCCGTAAACACACGTACTTAACATCCTTATCACTTGCCGTTAAATATGCTTCAACGTTGAAACAATAGTTAGAACACTATACAATTTATTTTTATTGAACAGCCAATTAAAATAAAAACACTGCTTTTGTTTAACTAAATCAAACACTATTAAGCCTGCAGAAACAGTGCTCAGATAGAGGTGAAGGCAAAGAAAGCTAAAGTGGTGTTTATTAAGCGTAGAGCGATTAGTTCGGGCGCTTCGAACGCTTAGCGAGAAAAATAGTTTCAACACTATTCATCGTATTGAAACCAAAGAGATGTACTAGCTTGTACGTATTTATTTTTCACGCAAAGAGCGCGCTAATTGGCGAGCGTTGTCAGCACTATTTAAAGTAGGAGTTTATGCATGTCATTACCAACTTATCAGAATTTTATTCACGGCAAGCCGTTGGCGAACAAAAGCAAAGAGACCTTTGCAGTAACCAACCCCGCAACCGGTGAGGTAATTTACCACGTAGAAGTGGCTGATGAGTTTATTCAACAAGAAGCGATTAAGAGTGCTAAAGAAGGATTTGCGGTATGGTCAGCAATGATGCCTATTGAAAGAACCCGCATCCTTAACAAAGCGGTAGCATTACTTCGTGAGCGTAATGATGAACTCGCTAAATTTGAAGTACTCGACACCGGTAAGCCTATACAAGAAGCTGATTGTGTAGATATTGAAACTGGCGCTGATGTTATTGAGTATTATGCAGGCCTGGCTCCTACTCAACTAGGTACCCAGCAGCCTGTTGGCGGTGATTTCTTTTATACACGCAAAGAAGCACTAGGTATTTGCGCTGGTATTGGCGCATGGAACTACCCTATTCAAATCGCTTGCTGGAAATCAGGCCCTGCGCTTGCTGCTGGTAATGCATTTATATTTAAACCATCAGAAGAAACCCCAATGGGCGCGCTTAAACTGGCTGAAATTTTTACCGAAGCTGGCGTACCTGCTGGCGTATTTAATGTGGTTCAAGGTGCAGCGCAAGTAGGCCAATGGCTTACTAACAGCCCTGACATTGAAAAAGTATCATTTACCGGTGAAGTAGGCACGGGTAAAAAAGTGATGCAAAGCGCCGCTGCGTCGAACTTGAAAGACGTGACAATGGAACTTGGCGGTAAGTCGCCGCTTGTAGTGTTCGAAGATGCCGACATTAGCCAGGCTATCAGCGCCGCTATGCTAGGTAATTTTTATACCCAAGGTGAAATCTGCACTAACTGCACCCGTGTTTACGTCCAGCGCTCTGTGTATCAAGCCTTTATTGATGAACTTAAAACCCGTACCGAAACCAATATCATTATGGGCGACCCGTTAGACCCTAATGTAAACCTAGGCGCACTTATTTCTAAAAAGCACCAAGAGCTAGTACTTAGCTATATTGCTAAAGGAAAAGAAGAAGGCGCAACGCTGTTAACCGGTGGTAACGCTGCCTCTCCAGCCTCTGCGCCTAACGGCTATTTTGTTGAACCAACAATTTTCACAGATTGCACCGACGATATGACTATCGTTAAGGAAGAGATCTTTGGGCCAGTAATGAGCGTGTTGGTATTCGATGATGAAGACGAAGTGATCGCACGCGCGAATGACACTGAGCTAGGATTAGCCGCCGGTGTATTTAGCAAGGATATCCAGCGCGCGCACCGCGTTATTCATAAGTTACAGGCTGGTATTTGCTGGATAAATGCATATGGTAACTCTCCTGCTGAAATGCCTGTAGGCGGCTATAAACAGTCTGGCATTGGACGTGAAAACGGCGTCGAAACGCTTAATAGCTACACACAAACCAAGTCGGTTTATGTAGGTATGAGCCAAATTGAAAGCCCGTTTTAAATCGCAGTAGGAGTTTATATGCAGACATTTGATTACATTATTGTTGGAGCAGGTTCTGCTGGCTGTGTGCTAGCGAACCGCTTATCAGAAAACTCTAAGCACAAGGTTTTACTACTGGAAACCGGCGGCTCAGACAAAAGCATTTTCATCAAAATGCCCACAGCGCTGTCTATTCCGATGAATACAGACAAGTATGCGTGGCAATTTAATACTGAGAAAGAGCCGTATTTAAACAACCGTGAAATGCACTGCCCACGCGGTAAAGTACTGGGCGGCTCGTCATCCATTAATGGCATGGTATACGTACGTGGTCACGCCAAAGACTTCGACGAATGGGAAGCACACGGCGCAGAAGGCTGGAATTACCAAGCCTGCTTACCGTATTTTCAAAAAGCTGAAACCTGGTACAAGGGTAACGATGCTTATCGTGGTGGCAATGGTGAACTTGGCGTTAACAACGGCAATGAAATGAAGAACCCGCTTTATACCGCCTTTATCAAAGCCGGTGAACAGGCGGGCTACGACATCACAAGCGATTATAACGGTAAGCAACAAGAAGGCTTTGGGCCAATGCATATGACCGTGAAAGACGGTGTACGCAGTTCGGCAAGCCGTGAATATCTTGACCCGGTAAAATCGCGTAAGAATTTGACCATAGTGACCGGCGCGCTGGTGACTAAAGTTGTTCTTGAAAATAAAGTCGCGAAAGGTGTTGAGTATGTGGTTAATGGCAAAGCAGAAACCGCCAATACGTCTAATGAAGTCATCTTAAGTGCCGGTTCTATTGGTTCGCCACATATTCTGCAACTTTCAGGCATCGGCGATAAAAAGGTTCTCGAAAAAGCAGGCATCGATGTCAAACACCATCTGCCGGGTGTGGGCCAAAACCTGCAAGATCACTTGGAGTTCTATTTCCAGTACAAGTGCAAGCAACCAATTACGCTAAACCGCAAACTGGGCTTAATCTCAAAAGGCTTGATAGGCGCCCGCTGGTTGCTTAACCGTTCGGGGTTAGGCGCAACGAATCACTTTGAATCATGCGCATTTATTCGCTCCAAAGCTGATGTAGAGTGGCCTGATATTCAGTATCACTTCTTGCCAGCAGCCATCCGTTACGATGGGAAATCAGCATTCGATGGTGACGGTTTTCAGGTACACGTAGGTCACAATAAACCAAAAAGTAGAGGTAGCGTTACCATTCAGTCGGCCGACCCGACAGTGCCTCCTAAAATCTTGTTTAATTACTTACAACATCAAGATGATATTGAAGGGTTTAGAGCTTGCGTAAGACTAACAAGAGAAATCATCGCACAGTCAGCATTCGACGACTTCAGAGACGGCGAAATTCAGCCTGGCGAGCATATTCAAACGGATGAAGAAATCGATGCCTTTGTGCGCGAAGCTGTCGAAAGTGCTTATCATCCGTCGTGTTCATGCAAAATGGGCGAGGATGATATGGCAGTAGTAGATTCTCAAACCAAAGTACATGGCATTAAAGGCCTTCGTGTGGTGGATTCATCTATCTTCCCTACCATTCCAAATGGAAACCTTAATGCTCCTACCATAATGGTCGCTGAAAAAGCGGCGGACAAAATTTTGGGTAAATCTGCTTTACCACCACAGAATGTGCCCGTGGATATCCACCCGCATTGGCAAACAGAGCAACGCTAAATTTTTAAAGTACTTGCACCAGTGTGCTTATTTTTAAAGCAAGCACACCCTCCACAGTGCCTACACGCAGCCACCTTAACATGGTTTTAGCGAGTAGCTGGGTGGACTGTTTAATAACGAAAAAAAAGGAAAAAACATGATTTATTTTTATCAATTTTGGGAGGGTGATAATGACAGTTTGGCTTAGTGCAGGCATTATTTTCACTCTACTTTCTGTAGCCTATATTTTGTTTAAATGGGGCAACATGAAAGTGGTTGGCGTAACGCCAGTTAGAACCTTCACCTTCATTGCTATTCTTTTTACCTCAGGTTTAGACGTGGGTCTTATTATGTTCCCGCTTACTGAATTTGCTGGTTATGCTGACATAAGCGCAAGTCCCGAATATGCCTTCACCAATCCGCTCGCCATTGAGTTTGGGTTCTGGGGTTTCTTAATTTGGGGATTCTACTTTCTTACTTGTTTTTATTTCTGCGTAATCGAGCCGAAGGTAAAGTTTTTCGAGCTTCCTATTGTTAAGTTCGTAAACAACATTATTATCATCGGAACCTGTGCTTTTACAGCTTTCTTACTGCTTTCAAACCTTCCATGGTACCTGCCGTCAGTAGGCGACGGTGAATCAGTCGTGCCAGCGTTCTATCTTATTGTGTTCGCAGCTATTGCCTTTGCAGTGTACTCAAGCACAAGTATTAAGTACGTGCGCATTTTAAGCCTGACCACTACATGGGTATTTATCGCCCTCATTGTTGGCATGTGGGCTGCGGCATTTGTGTTTGGCGAAAGTGAAATAACGGCATACTTTAGAAACCTAGGCCTTATTGGCGGATATTTTGCGAATATTGATAACTTCGTATTACCCATCAATGATTACCATGAGTTTTATCTATTCTGGTGGTTCAGCTGGAGCATTATGATAGGTCAGTTTACGTCTCGTTTCGTAGGCGGCCTTAAAACCTACCAAGTTATGCTGGCTATGATGGTTATCCCATCTATCCCTATCGCTGCATGGTTTTCGGTATTGTATCACTACCACAGCGCCGGTATTCCAACGGAAGGTATCACGAATATGGCAATGGTATTTGTAGGTATTGTTTTTGTAATCAACTCACTTGACTCACTTATCAGACTTTATACCGACAACCTTAACATGACCGTTGAGCGCATTGGCAAAGGTAATTATATTGCCCTTAACATCGTGGCACTATCGCTGCTTACGCTGTTATTCAAACTAGACTTCTTGCAAATTCAGTGGGTAGGTGCGCTGGTTATAGCCGTCTTCTTTAGCTGCTTTTCGTTCATTTTGAGTCAGAAGTTCAAATCGGTGACGGCTATCAAAACGTCCCCGAAAGAGAACAAAATTGACTTCACAAAAATAGAAAACCTTAACTAAAACATTTCATATTTGTTTGTTTCCCCTCTTCTTCACTGGCTCAATTTGAGCCGGTGAAGTTAAAGAGTGCCCACTATTAAAAGGCGTCGATTAAATAAACAACTATGATATACACAACAATGATAAAAACGGGTGTTTAACATGAAAAAATCAAACGTATTTTTACCGTCTGCACGCACACTTGCTGCCATTATCGCGACATTCTATGCTTCGGCATCTCTTGCTGACTGGAGCGCCAACATTTCCGCAGTATCAGACTATACATTCAACGGCGTTAGTCAGACACAAAATGACCCAGCTCTCCAAGGCGGCGTTGACAAAGCCTTCGAAAATGGCACGTACGCTGGAACGTGGGCTTCCAACGTAGATTTCGGCGGTGATACTAATCTTGAATGGGACTTCTACGTTGGTCGTTATCAAATGCTAACCGATACGGTAAGTGTCGACTACGGTATCGCCTATTACTCTTATCACGGCGGTGACGATTCAAGTGACGGGAATTACCCGGAAGTGTACACCAAATTCGGTTATGCTAGTGACTACGGTAGTTCAGAACTGAACTTCTGGTACACGTGGGATTACTTTGGAACAGGCGCTAAACACGCCATCGCGATGGTTGCTCATAACTTTGAAATCGCACCCAACCACAATTTACGTGCAAGCTTTGATGTATCAAACTCGTTAGATAGCGATAAGTGGCTATGGAATGGTGATGACACCTCTTTTTACCACTACCGTTTGGCTTACCAAACAAGCTACGAAGGGTTCGATTTCGAAATTGCCGCTGAAAACACCAATCTCGATTTTGATACCGCCGATGAACGCATCGTGTTTGGTGTATCGAAAACCTTTAGCTTCTAAACGTTGACTTGGAAAGTGGTTCTTCAGAACAAGAACCACTTTCCTTAGCAAGTACTATGCGTGCTCGCATTACGCTGCATCAACTGTATTCGGTCAATTTAACTTAGCTATAAGTCGGTTAAAAAGTCCATGCAACAAAGCGGCTCAATTTACTCCCCTGCCCCATATCAACCACTTTACACTGCGCAGCACCGTAACAATCAATACTGGCTTTAATTGGTTTCAAATGGGCACTCTTCGACACCAAGCAGGTGAACCATTCTACATTGTCTTTTACAGAGACACTCTCTTGAACCATGCGCTGAATAAAGGCAAGTTCACCGCCTTCGCACCACAGTTCATTCGATTGGCCCGCAAAATTCAAGTTCGCATTCCTACCTTGGTAAGAGGCATTTTTACCTTGTAGCTTGGATGTACGATGCCCAAAACCTTGCTCACGATTATCGGTAAACTTTGCACCACTTCGTTTCTGTTTATTGCGGGTTAGGTTAGATGTCTTCCTTCGCGTGCCTGACAGTGCATCTTGCGCAGACTTATGAAACGGAGGATTACACATAGTAAAGGTAAACCGTTCGTTCTCTTCAATTACGCCTTTAAAAATGTGCGCACTGTTCGTTTGTTTGCGAACTTGGAATTTGTTGGCTAGTACACTATTTCTGCTAGCAATCGTTTTAGCACTTTTTACTGCGGCATCGTCGACATCAGTACCTATAAACGACCATCCGTAGGACGTAACGCCAATAATAGGATAGATAGCATTAGCGCCCACACCGATATCTAGCCCCCGAACATTTTTATATTGCTCGTTTTTCTCATTATGACCTGTTGATTTTAATAGGTCCGCAATGCCGTGAATATAATCGGCCCTGCCAGGAACAGGTGGACACAAGTAACCATCAGGAATATCCCAATATTCTAGGCGGTAATAGTGATGAAGCAATGCTGCGTTAAGCACCTTCACTGCTTGTGGGTTGGTAAAATCTATACTGGTATTGCCGCTTTTAGCACAAACAAGAAAGGGCTTAAGCGCCGGGTATGTCTGGCACAGCGCATCCATAGGATAGCCGTTTCTGTGGAGATTTTTTGGATGCATGAAGCGCTACTTTTTATGTGAAACTAAAAATTGAGATTGAACGTTTTCATCGAGCAATTGGGCGCCACTTCCTTGGGCAGCTACTTTATCGTCAGTATTGTAAAGCCTACAGCGCTCTAATGACAGACACCCACAGCCAATACATCCCTCTAGCGATGTTTTTAAACTGGTGAGCGCCGCAATTTTTGCTTCGATATGCTGATTAAACACCTTACTTAGCGTTGCCCAATCTGATTGGGACGGCGTTCTGTTGTCAGGCAACGTAGATAATAGGTGCTTTATTTGCGCAAGGGTGTAACCCATATTTTGCGCGATTAAAATAAAAGAAACCCTACGAATAACAGAGCGAGGAAACACCCTATTTCCTCCTTCGGTGCGAACAGAAGGGATAAGGCCTTCATTTGCATAATAGCGTATTAATGAAACAGCATTGCCAGTACGTTTGGCAATAAAGCCAATGCTTACCATAGGTTCTGGTGCCATAACGTCCTTTTTCCCCGATATTTAAATAGCACATAAAAACGCTTGATCTAAAGTTAGCTTTAGATATTAAGCTGTTTTTCGTTGATTATCTACACAAGGAAAAACACATGACAACTGCATACTTAGAGCACACGAATATCACCGTACAAGACCCAGATCAGTTAGCTAACTTGCTTTGTACATTGTTTGGTTGGAAAGTAAGGTGGAGCGGCGGCGCTAAAAATGACGGATACACCGTACATGTAGGAAACGATAAAGATTATCTTGCGCTATACAGACCGAAAACAATTAATGAGATAGACAGTGATTATAAAACTTTGGCCAATATTAATCATATCGGCATTGTTGTGCCAAATTTAGACGAAACAGAAAAGCGAGTTCTTGCTATGAATTTTGATACCTACAGCCACGGCGACTATGAGCCTGGTCGACGGTTTTATTTCATGGCACAGCAAAATATAGAGATTGAAGTCGTTTCATACTGCTGATTTATATTGTCGACCTATCTCATTATTGTAAGATCAGAAAGGCATAATAAGATCATATTTTTGATAAAGCTGCGCGAGTACACCCTGCTCGCGCAGAACTTCTAATTGTTCATCAAATACGGTTTTAAGTGCCAAACCATGTTCAGTAAGAGCAAAAGACCAATATAATTCAAAACTGCCTATTACTGTGATTTCATACTCTGACTTATCAACGCGCTCATCTAAAACTAGTTGAACCAAACTACCTGCTCCAACATAGAAGTCGATTTTCTTCATTGCCAACAAAGCTAATCCCTTATAAGAATCTTCAACTTCTAGGCCCATCGTCGCTTTTTCTAAATAGGGATAGAACACCATATCTTCATAACCAGAACGGTAAGCGCCGAGTTTGTTATCAAGAGAATCTCGCGTTAGGGCATCTTGTACACGGCTTACCATAACTACGGTGTCAATAAGCACAGGCCGCTCAGAATGATAAAGCCTTTCTGTTTTGTGCATTGCGCCTGTCATATCAATATTACCTTGCAATACGTTCTTCACACTACGTTTCCAGGGATAATAGTGAATATCTACTGCGTACTCTGGTTCTGGAAAAATTTTATGCACTAGCTCGTTATAAAAGCCGCTTCCGTCGTAATTTGTGTAGTCTTGCCAATAGTCAGTGCCCCACTTAATAGACGTTTGCGCAGCCGAATGAAAGCTTATGAACACACAAAATAGCAAACAAGAATAAAGAGAAAATTTCATCGAGTTATCCATTCAGTTGATTTTTATATACATAGCGTAGCTAAAGTGATAACGGTATAAAGAATAGTCAGTAAATACCAAAACAACTGCCAAAACAACGGAATACATATGAAAAACACCTTATTTCTTCTACTAACCCTTGTTAGTTATAATGTACAGGCCAGTTCTGTGCTTTCAACGAAAGAAAGAAGTGTCTTAATTGATAATATTCTTGAACAGCGCTTCAGTGATGTACTCCCCCACATTATGGAGCGGGAAGGCATCGACATGTGGGTGTTGATGTCGCGGGAGTACAATGAAGACCCGGTTTTAAAAACCATGCTGCCTTCAACCTGGGTTTCTGCAAGGCGTCACACCATGTTAGTCATTTATAACCCCAAGAATGGCCAACCTCTAGAGCGCTTAGCCGTAGCAAGATACGCGGTAGGCTCGCTATTTAAAAAAGCGTGGGATAAGGAAGCACAACCCGACCAATGGGAAGCATTGAAACATATTATCGAGGCCCGTAATCCCTCAAAAATAGCTATTAATAGGTCAGATGCATTTGCTCTTGCTGATGGCATGACTGCTACCGAACACGAAAAATTTATAGGCGTACTTTCTAATGAACTGAAAAGCCGAGTAGTGAGTGGTGAAAGGCTTGCTATAGGCTGGTTAGAAAAACGCAGCGAGCTAGAAATGCAGTATTATCCCCTACTCACTCAAATTGGTCACTCGCTGATAGAAACAGCATTTTCGAATGAAGTCATCACACCTAACATAACCACTACTGATGATGTTGTCTGGTGGCTTCGAGATCAAACTCGTGCCTTAGGGCTCACCAATTGGTTTCATCCTACTGTTTCCATCCAAAGACAAGACAATGAAGTGTTCGATCAGATCAGTGCTTTCAGCAAACGTCCAGGAGAAAACATTATTCGACCGGGCGACCTGATACACGTTGATTTTGGCATTACCTACTTGCGACTTAACACGGATCAACAGCAGCATGCCTACGTATTAAAACCTGGAGAAAAAGACGCGCCAGCGTCACTTAAAAAAGCACTTAAGGCGGGTAACCAGCTGCAAGACATTTTGACTAGCAATTTTAAAGTAGGAAGAACAGGTAACACTATATTGAGAATGTCGCGACAGCAGGCTATCGAACAAGGGATCACGCCCGCTATTTATACCCACCCGCTTGGTTTTCACGGGCACGCGGCAGGGCCAACAATAGGAATGTGGGATGCACAAGAAGGTGTGCCAATTCAAGGTGACTACTCAATGTTTGCACAAACGGCCTATTCTATAGAGCTCAACGCGGCAAGCTATATTGACGAGTGGAACAAAGAAATAAGAATTATGCTGGAAGAAGATGCATTTTTTGACGGTAAGTCAGTAAGCTATTTAGATGGTAGGCAGACCAAGTTCCATTTAATTCATTCTAGTGAAAAGCAATAAATACACGTAAAGCATTGTACTTATTTAAAACGGTAAGGGGTATCAATTGGCAAGAATAGCCAGTATTGAAAAAGAGAGTAAATAGTAAAACTCGTAAAGTGTCAGGCCTTTCGCCCTTTCAAGCGAAAGGCCATGAAACTGTACAAAATATTAGCAGTAGGTTGCTATCCTAAAACGTAGTTTTATTCAGCTGCTGTGCGAACTACTACGTTTTCTGCTCTGTATTCACGAACAAAGTCAGACATTTCTTTGTGGTTACAGATGATGTTTTCACCTTCCAGACCAAATTTCGCTAGCGCTGCATCTTTACCTACAGAAAGTGCTTCTAGACACGCTTGTGAAGCAACATCTTTATTCTTTGCAACAAGTGCTACTGTTTTTGCGTTTTCAGTTGCCTTGTTGTTTTTGTACATGTAAGCGAAAGTGCGAAGCGACTCACCGTTACAACGTACAGATGCACTGAACTCTTCTACGTTATAACCATTTGCGCGAATAAGGCGCAGCGCAGGGCCAAAACCTTCTTTAGCCGCAGTTAAACACGCTTGTGTTTCGATGTTGTCGTTAACAGGCTTTAGTACTACATCTTTTGCAAAAGATTGTGTAGCAGCAACCGTTAAAGTTAAAGCAATAGCGAAAGTAGACAGTTTCATTTTTTGAATTCCTATTTTGTAACTAAATTAGATATCACCTAAGTGATGTGTACATTATGACCAAATATTTCAAAGAATAAAGCTTTTTTCGTAATTTTATTACAGAAAATGCAACTTAAACATACAGATCACGATAAAAATGAAAGTAATTTACATAAAATAACAACATTTATATAAAAATTTACATATAAGTCTTTTTAGTTACAGGTTATCCATTAAGGGCGTACAAAAAAGCGCGCATGAAATCACTTTCAGCGCACTTAATTCAAAAAATGATAGTGGGGTAATAGCCGGTATCAGCGTAACCTTAAATTTTTGACCTACAAAATGAGATCGTGCATCCAATTAAGTGATGGCAACTGCTGTTCTGGTTGGTAAAAGAGACGATTCAGCCTGCCCAACAAATTAACTGAACGACTGGGGTCGTGCGCTTTCACCCTGTGCTCGCTTTCAGTAAGCATGAACTCCCATGGCTGAAGATTGAGGTTATCTACTTCTTGTTGCGTGACGCCCAGTGACTGCAGCGTTGACAAAATTCGCTCCGTTTTGCTTTCTGCAATAGGAATAATTTTTTTACCATAGAGATCATCGAGTGGCTCATTGATGGCTTCTAACGTGTGATTTATTGCTGCCCAAACTTCATCGTGATCAAACACCCAGCCTCGTGGCGCATAGTAACCCTCTATTTCCCATTCAAACTCTGCATTACTCACTGCAATAGAACTTTCGGCCTCTGGAGAATAGGCTAAATCCGGCTTAGCGCCAATATTGTAAGCATCTACGCTCATAGCGACACAAATAATCAACTCGCCGCAGTGTTGCTTATTTGTATAAAGCGCTTCAAATGCCGCACGCTTAACGCCCATCCAACCATGCACTTTTGAAGGTTGTTCAACAAAGTGCCTTACATCATCTGGCAGGTCTTCGCCATAGGCATTGATGAGCAGTGGAAGTGGGTTTTGATCAGGGGCTTCGTCCGGCATCCACACTTCGTATTCTTGTCGATTATCGGCTTTCCCTCGACTCTTAATTCCGTAGGACAAGTTCACGGGGCGGCAAATACTTCTATCTTCATCTACTTTATGAAAATACTCAGAGCGCATGCGCTTAATAAATGGGGCATCTAACCCTGCTAACGCAGCCGTTGGATAGCGATAGCCTATCTCACTATGTTCAACCATGTGCAACGTCGGAATAGCTTGCACTAGCTTACTTTTAAGCCCTGATAACGCGTTTACTTTTGGAAGAACGATACTTCTTTCTGGCTCTATAGTAAGTCTGCTTCCATCTTCGGTGACAAATTTGGGTGTTTTATGAAATTCATAACCTGAGAACCCTAATACACTCACCGCGGCGTTTCTATATTGAGAAAGCTCACTAAAAAGCGCAGTATGATTGCGAATATGCTTAAATAACGGTCTTGATTCGGTCATATTTACTTCCATTTCGGCTACTTCCGTTCTAATACCAGTGTCTATTGACCTAACTTTTTTGGTTTAAAAAGCGATGCCATATTTTTGCGCCCACATCATCGTACTCTTTTACAAGGTTACGGTAGCGCTCGCGCATCGCCACATCTATAAATGGTGAAGGCAATAAAGGATCGAATACCAAGTGGTATAACGCACTGTCTCCTACCACATAAGATTCTTTGGTGGCTTCTTCAAGGGACAAAGTAGGCAATCGGGCAAGAGATTCCTCTATTTCAACGCATCCGTCTTTATAAAGCGCCTCTAGGTTTAGGTAGCTCCATAGTTTCATAGCCTTGGCTTGCGTTTGATTGTCAAAATCGCTGGCACTAAACACAAGTGCTTTACTCGATAGACCAAGAGTGTGAAGTTTGCCTCGCACCTCACCTATTCCACCTGCAAAATTGTTTGGCCTTATATACATATCACTTGCAAGTTTCCTCATACCCACAAGTTTAAGTGCACGCTCAGCAGCCCTCAGCTGCTTTTTATCACTCTTAGGAAGGAAGCTTGTTTGAGCGACAACCCAATCATCCTGCCAAGGTACAAGCCCATTCTCATCTTCTCGCCACTGATGTATTTCTTTAGCAAAGCATATGCCTTTATCGCCTAGTTTGTAATAACCCCTCTCAACCAAAGTGATGAGCTTTGCAGACTGCAAGCGGGTTAGCGTTACGCGAATATTGTTTTCAGAAATACCAAACAATGCACCTACTCGAACAGCTGCGCTGGCATTCATCTGAATATTGTCTCTTGAGCCTAATAACTTAAGCAGTAGCTTTCTTGCTACGGGCTTTTTCTCTTCTATTTGCTGCAAATTCTACTTACTTCTTCTTCAGAAAGGACTTAAGCGCTTAATGGGGCCTCAACCACCTCGGTAGCTAAAATGGTTTAAGGCTAAGAACGCGCCTTCCCATAATTATATAAACACGCGCCATTCACAAACATTACATACTTTACTTATTTTAATATATCTATGTAATGTTTAAGCATTATGATTTATTGTAGATATATGGGACAAAGATACGTCTTACATATTTACTGAGCGGAAATGCCATGACTTTACCGAATCGATTCGTTACACATGTAGTAGAAAACCAGCCCACTATTCCTGCCCCCTACAATTTGTGGCGTGGTGATGCGTTGCTATGCGTATTTTTAAACCAGCACTTGCCGCCATCCCATCAGCATAATGAAGGTTTGTTAGACAAATATGGTCGACTCGCGGGTGACACACTTATGAACCATGGAGAGCTTGCAAATAAAAACAAGCCCGTTCTTCATACCTTTGATCGCTATGGCCGTCGTACAGACAATGTAGAGTTTCATCCTAGCTATCACGCGCTTATGGAAAGTGCGATGCAACACAATGTGCACAACTATTCTTGGAAACACGAGGGTATTGATGGTGCGCATACCATACGGGCAGCACTAATGTATTTGCATTATCAAGCTGAATCTGGCACCTCTTGCCCCCTGACCATGACACACGCAGCGATCCCAGCCATGCGATATGGGAAAAGCTTACCGCCTTACTATCTAGATAAAACTATTAATGGCAAGTACGACCCTCGCGCCATTCCTGCAAGTCAGAAGCACGGACTGACGATAGGTATGGGGATGACTGAAAAACAAGGGGGCTCCGACGTTAGGCGTAACACCACAAAGGCCTCTAAGCAAACTGATGGCAGTTACAGTATCGTTGGCCACAAGTTCTTTTTCTCAGCGCCCATGTGCGATGCGCATCTTATACTTGCGCAAGCTGAAGGCGGTTTAAGCTGCTTTTTGTTGCCAAGGGTGTTAGAAAACGGTGAACTGAATAACGTTCGAATTCAGCGCTTGAAAGACAAGTTAGGCGATTGGAGCAATGCCTCCTCTGAAGTTGAATTTCAGGACGCCACGGCATATTTAATTGGCGAAGAAGGTCGTGGCGTGCCGGTGATCATCGATATGGTGTCACTTACCCGGTTAGACTGCATGATAGGCTCATCTGCCCTTATGCGGCAATCATTGGTTCACGCCTTACACCACGTAAGTCAAAGGGATGCCTTCGGCAAAACGCTTATTAATCAGCCTTTAATGCAAAATGTATTGGCAGACTTAACGATTGAATGCGCAGCTGCTACCGCGCTTACAATGCGCGTTGCAAAAGCGGTAGATAGTGCACAGAGAGATAGCCATGAAGCAGCATTGGCAAGGCTGGCCACCGCCATTGGGAAGTTCTGGGTTTGTAAGCGCGCACCTATATTTGTAAACGAAGCACAAGAGTGTTTAGGTGGTATTGGTTACGTTGAAGAAAACCCTATGCCCCGTTATTACCGCCAAGCCCCGCTAAACTCTATTTGGGAAGGCAGTGGAAACGTGCAATGCTTGGATGTACTGCGCGCACTTGCCAAAGAGCCGAATGTTAAAGAGGCCTTGTTTAAAGAGCTTAAAACACAGGTAGGCAAAAATAAGCACTATGATATGCACCTTAGTAAGCTGTTTGACGAGTTATCAAATACGCAGAATATGGAAATGCGAAGCCGATATTTAACTGAGCAAATGGCGCTAGCGCTACAAGCCTGCACATTACTTGCTTCGGTGCTCGATAACGATCATGCCCTGAGCGATATTGCCCACACGTTCTGTGAATCTAGACTCGGCAATGCATGCGGTTTTGCTTTTGGTACACTGCCCGACACTACGCCGTTTGAGGATATTATTGCGCTTGGACAAATTTCTTATAACTGAGCAAGGTCAAAAAGATCTCAGTTCAGGTGCTAATAGTTGACGTTGAAATAAATTTTTCAAATTGACGTAAAGCCCTACGAGCACACTGAGCTTGCACTACCGCTCTGAGCATGAGCCCTAACGCAAGCCCGTGCTAAGCCATAGGTGCAGCTAGTCGTAGGTGCAATGGCTTGAAAGATAGAGACCTTTCGTCATTGCCGACCCCATTCTTTTCCACCCATTTATACCAACCGGGACGCGGCTCGCCTAAAGGAGAAGGCGAGATCATTGGCGGACGAAAATTGTGCCAGTGACACGCCAATTCGCCCTGTCGCAGACCACTCATAGAATTTACCCTCTTTGGTGCGGATCATGGTCGTCGCGAAGGAACTCGAATTTCCTCCTTTGTAGTTGACAATTAATTCCCCATCGCTATCACCGTCTTCATCATGAACCTGATGAGTTTATCAACATGGTGCTTTGGTACGCTTGATTTCTATATGAGTATCAATTGATTGTGTAGTAAAGACTCAAGCTCCGAGTTTCAACTTGCAAGATTAAAACATAACGATATGAATAATATTAATAAAATAGAATATTCATGTTTTGTTTACTCTCTAAACAAAACATAAAACCACTAAAGCCGGATAACACATACCTCCACAAATACTAAATAACCTAAAAAGGATTAACCGAGTAACCTCGTTTGGCTAAGCGCGCATGAGCTGTCATGGCTGATAGGTCCATCTTTACCCCCTCTATCAAAGCGTTTTTTTCAACGCCATGGGCTGCAGCTGACTGGCCGCATACTATCACTTCAACGCCTTGTTTCATTAGTGCAGTAAGCAACGCTTCGTTGCCGTTGAGTTGGCCCTTGCGCTGTTTGAAGAGATCATTTTTAAGCATTTCTTCTGTGGCAGAACCGTGAACCACAAGCGCAAGGGAAAGATTTTCCTGTTTTACGCCGTTGGCAACATGCATATTGATAAAACGCGCGAGCGACTCAAACTTGCGGTTAACCTCGCCTGGTTTTGCCGCTTTAGCTACGTCAAATGCAACCTTGAATGTCTGATTTTCAGTAAAACCAACGCCATCCACTGGCGCATGTTTTCCAAAAGAGCTAAACACTGGGCCATATTCAAATTCTGATTTAGCTGAAGCCTGCCCCGTCACAAACAATGCTACTGCCAAACCAAGTGACGCGCTGCCGACTCCTTTTGTCATGATCATTTCCTTTTCCTCAACTATTTCTCGTGATTTAACGCGAAGGTAGCGCTGTTTTGTATACTTCAAACGTCATGTCGCTTACATCGCTGCCCGCATCTTGAATTT
This sequence comes from Alteromonas sp. ABV4_150, assembly GCF_056311745.1. Lineage (NCBI taxonomy): Bacteria > Pseudomonadati > Pseudomonadota > Gammaproteobacteria > Alteromonadales > Alteromonadaceae > Alteromonas > Alteromonas sp. ABV4_150. Next base: position 295,159 of record NZ_CM149971.1, read on the forward strand.
TGCTGTTCGTATAGTAAAGCTCATCATTATGTATACTAAAGGTATCAGCCCAGTTCACTACATCGCCTTTTACAAGTGTGCGAAGATCAAGACTAGGTGTAAGATACTGCACTTCTTGCTTTTCTAAGTCAGCTAAATAGACGTTGCCATCGTGATAAATCATGCCATCTGGCGCACCTGTTGTAGCGACTTTTCGCACTTTTTTAGCCAGTACCTCATTCGATGCTTTCTTTATATCAGAGGTATTAATGGCATACAGTGAATACCCCGACAAAGCATGAAAATATAATGTGTCGTTCAATGTATCTAAGGCGATGCCATCTGATTGAACGGTCATGTTGAGGGGTTTACCTTGAATGCTTAACGACTCTACCTCAGCTTTTGTGGTTTCGTGATTATCTAAAATGCGATAGCTGGTATTGTCATCGAGGTTATAAACCACTAAACCCGCGTGTGCCGAATCAGTCATGTATATACGATTCGTGTTCTCGTCTACGCGTAAATCGTTAATGTAGGAATCAGGGTGATATGCATCTTCACTGAGGATCAAAGTTGCTTCGATTTCGTTTGAACCTAAGTCAACGACAAACAAACGAGGCGCATCAACTACCCCACTAAACTTAGGGTTTCGAGTATCTAAAACATACAGCTTGTCTTTGTGGGCAACCACTGACTGCACGGCCAAAAAGCAATTCTTTCTCATCTCGCTGTGCGCTACACACTCGTTTGTTTCAGTATTGGGGTAGGCAACAAACTCTCCGTTATCGGTAACCTGAGCCACAGAAAATCTTACACCGTCTCGCCAATTGGGCGCGTTCACGAATACTCGCCCATCGTTACTTACCGTTACACCAGTAATTTGTGTACCTTTAATGTCACCGACCAATTCAACTTGAGAACCCTGTGCTTCGTTTGCTGCTGCACTTACAGAAAAAACTGCCGCCATGACAGTGGCAGTTAACGTGCGCTTAACTTGCTTTATATGCATATCCTTTACCCTTTAAGTCTTTTCTTTAAACATAGTCACTCGCTTACCGTACACGTTCAAGTGTGCGCTTTGGCATGCATATCAGAAAACGAGTAAGAAGCATTTGATAACAAAGCATACGGTTTAAATACCTTAGCAGAGCACAATTCGACGACGAGTGAAGACAATTCAGCGAATTACGTTCAGTGAGCAGAAGGCTGTAGCTTATCGTCAACCCGCTAAGTGTTAATTCAGATCTAAAATAGGGTATTCTGTCGTTAAAGTTAGAAATAGTTAAACTTTTCTGCTGACGGAGCATGCTTTTAACAGCAGTATTTTAGAGAGGATTTATTATGCGAAGTAGCACTTCAACAGAATGTCAAAGAGGCTTTTGGAAACAGAAGTATGGTATTAAGCCAGCCTTATTGTCGTTGTTAAGTTTAGCGTTAGTTGTTGGGTGCGCCAGCAAACCTCAAGTCAGCGTAGATGACACGCAAAACTTTGCAGACATTAAAACGTTTTATATTCAAGCGCCACTAAACCCTATTAACGAAACTCTCGCAAACCATTTGTCTTCAACCATAACTGAGCGTTTGATTACAAAAGGCTTAACGCCAACAACAGAGAACGATGCCGATGTGTCAGTAGGTTACCTTCCTTCTACGACCACAAAAGAAGATGGAACCACGTTAAATTTAGGATTGGGTACAGGAACCTTTGGACGCTCTGGTGGCATTTCTCTCGGCAGTATATTTAGCATACCTGTGGGCGAGCAAACCTCTTTCCAACAAGGCCTTCAAATAGATATAGTAAAAGATGGGAAATTTATTTATAGCGCATCGGGTAGCGTTGAACTTGAGTCTAAAGACAGTATTAGTATTCAAAACAAGCTTGATGAACTGGTGACAAGCTTGCTTGAACAGTATCCAGCAAGAGTTGCTCAGAACTAGCGAAACAGGTTTATCAAAGTTGAGCCCCTCCTGTTCTTTCTAAAACAAGTGCTGAGAACACTATAACGTTTGTAAAAAAAAGCGCCGTACAGGCGCTTTTAGTTTGTTAAACATGGTCTAAATTAGCTGTGCTTACGCTGCTTTTTGCCACGTTTCTTTTTCATATTATCGAACTTTTCAAGCTGCTCATCGGTTAAGATATCCGCTACTTTCATACGAAGTTCAGCACGCTTAAGAAAACGCGCTTTTACTTTTTCCGCTTTTTGCTCTGCAATCGCATTTACCTTTTCTTGATAGTTCGCGTCGTCTGGGTTTAGGCCCGCTAGTGCATTCATTTTTCTGCGCTTACCTTCTTCACCCATTTCGGCTCTTTTAGCCTGACGCTCAGCTTTAAGCTCCTCTTTCAATGTTTCAAACTGCACTATTTGCTCGTCAGTTAGATCAAGTACTCTTTCCATTTTATGCAAAGGTAAGAAATCTCCACCTCTACGTTCATCTGAATTCTTACCGCCTGCGTAAGCAGCGGTTGCGATACATGCACTTAATAAAACACCGGTAATTAATTTTTTCATCTTAATCTTCCTACTTGTTTTGCCATGTTTATGCATGACGTTAAAAAATAATGTTGTTTCATCAACGGAATTAAGTATGCGTGAATCAATCGATAAGTAGGGTTAAGCTAGTGTAAAGTTCGGTAAAGTTGAAAAACACTGCAGTTAATAGGGGTAATATTCGGGGCATGGAAAATGAAAAAATAAACGTTTTACTCGTCGACGATGACAAAGACTTGTGCGCCTTACTTAAAGAATTTCTAGAAGGGGACGGCTTTCGTGTTGATGCTATTCACAGTGGTGATGAAGCAATAAAAACACTACTCAACACCGATCAGTACGACACCGTAGTGCTAGATATTATGATGCCTGGTATGTCGGGCCTTGACGTGTTGAAATCAGTAAGAGCCGAAAAGCAAACCCCAATTCTAATGCTAACAGGTCGTGGCGATGACATAGACCGAATTGTGGGTCTTGAGTTAGGTGCTGATGATTACCTTCCTAAGCCTTGTAACCCAAGAGAACTTGGCGCCCGTATCCGCGCTATCATCCGAAGAACTCAGTACTTGAAAACAATGCCTGCCGCCTCGCCAAGCGAGCTACACGGTATTCATTTAGATACCGGCGCACGCCAAGCCACCGTTAATGGGAAATCCGTAGCGTTAACGGGGGCTGAGTTCAACGCACTTAGCTACCTAATGGAGCGTGTAGGGCAAACCATATCCAAACAGGAAATGACGCAAGAGGTATTGAAACGTCCATTGGAAGCCTATGATAGAGCAATGGATGTTCACGTTAGCCGAATTCGCCAGAAGCTTCTCAGCTGCAGGGGTTACTAACGTTATTCAATCTGTCCGCGGTGTTGGCTATCAAATGCTGACCGTACCTCAGAAATCAGAATAGAAGATATAGGTCATGATAAGTAGCATTAAATGGTCGGACATAAAAGCTAACTTAGGGTTTAAGCGCCTGTTCTGGCGAATTTTTGTTGCTTTTTGGATAGCCAGTTTAGCGGTGATGGCGGCAACTGGCTACGTTTTGATCAACGAATACACTTCAAGCAACTATACCAAACGTTTTTTTGACGATGCGACCAATCAGGCAGAAAGGATTGTATGGCGATACGAGCATGAAACGTTTACAAATGGCAGGGCGAGAAACGAGATTAAAGAGTGGGTCAAACGAAGAAACGGACGAGAAAAACAGCTGACCCCCATGTTAATAACCTCGGTAGATGGCGATACAATTTATCACTACCGCATGAATAAAACGCCTGACGACCAACGGGTCACACGTGAAATCTATGGCCCTTCAAACACGCAATACATCGTTCAGTTTAAACAACCGCAAACGCCGCGAATCTACAAACAAGTATTAAGCCGCTTTCAGTCAGTGCAGTTTGTGTTTATATTTTTAGCCTCGGCATTAGTAAGTGCCCTACTTAGTTGGAGCATTGTAAAACCGATTAAGTATTTAGGCGCCTTTAGTCGAAAATACGCGAACGACCAAACAGCGTTGCAGGTTCCCTCTCAGCTACTTTCTCGCGGCGACGAACTCAGTGATTTAGCAGCCGATATAAATTTCATGGTTCGTAAAACCGCTGATGCTATAGAGGCACAGAAAAGGTTATTGCACGACGTATCCCATGAATTGCGCGCGCCACTAGCTCGGCTTCAAACGTCAGCAGCAATCATCGAACAGCATCAACCAGATAACAAACACGTTCTGCAAATACATAGTGACTGCCACCGAATGGACCAACTCATTCAGCAAATTTTAAACTTCTCAACGCTGGAGCAAACACCGCAGGCAGCAGAACCATGTGATGTGATCGCATTATGCAATCGTGTTTTGGATGATATGGCTATTAACTATCCAGGTATTCCGACTTCACTAGACTTTGACAAGTCCCGTAAAAATATTGCCATAATAAACGGCTTTCCCGAAGCGCTGCACCAGGCGTTAGACAACATCGTAGGCAACGCGTGTAAGTACTCCGACAAAGGGCAACCAGTATCTGTAAGGGTTTCTTCGGATACTAATAATGTTGTCATCGTTGTTGAAGACAATGGCATGGGCGTTGATAACAATGAAATTGAAAAGTTGATGCAGCCATTTTACCGAGCAGGAAATCAGATGCATACCGAGGGCTTTGGACTGGGTTTAACCATAGCGCTAAAAGCAGTGGAAAAGCATGGCGGAACACTCACCATGCAAAGCCCGAAACAAGGCGGACTAAGGGTTGAAATTACAATACCTAAAGACGCGCCCGCTTGATTGTGAAGCGTATTTTAATGAAATGAGGCGCATAATAAGAGAGGGCTAAATTCATTTAAGAGATGTACAATTTCTTTTTGCACAAATTTACTGACATAACCAAGTAACTAGTTGCCAAAAATAGAGGAAGTCGACGCAAATTAGCGTTATGCTTGGCGGCATGAAAAAGTGCAGATTAACATAATGGCAACGCAGCAGCCGCTTTCCGTCCAGCAAAACCTTACCATTAGGTTATTGCGTGTATTAAGGTATAACAAAGCACGTATTGAACGTGCGCTTACACTTATGCCAGAAAATCACAAGCCACTTTTTCATGTGCTTCCATTTCTAGTTCACGTAAATCACGAGGCACTTCCGGGTTATATTGCCCCGCTATCGTCGGGCGAGACCGTTCCTTTTGGCATCAGTAACTACTCTTTTAGGCCTGATATCGAAAAGGCACTTTTACGATGTTTCCCCTCTGAGAGTTATCTTTTTTCTGATATCAAGCAGATCTGGCCGAGGCAACGGGCTATAGAATCACTCGTCCTAATGGGGAGTGTGGGCACGATTGCGCAAACTGATGACTCAGATTTCGATTTTTGGGTGTGCATTGAAGGTAATCGCTTTTCAGATACAGAGCTTTCCTTACTACAAGAAAAGCTTACGGCTATTGAAAAATGGGCGGACAACATCTTTGGCATTGAAGTGCACTTCTTTTTATCTGAGATAAATAAAGTAAAGGAAAATGACTTCGGTATTGCTGAAGGTGAAAGCGCAGGCTCTGCACAAGCACTGTTTTTAAAAGCCGAATTTTACAACACCAATATTGTAGTAGCGGGCAAAGCCCCTTTTTGGTGGCTTACACCAGAAAAAACCACAGAAAAACAATACCAGGCCATTTATAACAGTTTGGAAAAAGGCGGCTCACCTGATTTAGACTGGTTTATGGATTTAGGTCACTTAGAAAAACTCGATGCCAGCGAGCTGTTTGGTGCAGCCATTTGGCAGTTGGGGAAAGCAATGGATTCTCCATTCAAGTCGGTTTTAAAAATGGCAAAGCTTGAAGTCTACTTGGCCAACATTTCCCATGGGCAGCCGCTCTGTAACCTACTAAAAAAACACGTTCACCGGGGTGCTGAAGCGCCGGGTCGGGTCGCAGACATCGATCCATACTCATTAATGTTTGATGAACTTATTACCCACTATAAAGCCAACGGACAGCCCGAGGACATTGGGATACTGCAGCAATGCTTATATTTAAAATGCGCATGCCCCTTAAGCCAACCCCTTTTCGAGGGAGAAAAGCCAAACTTTAAACGCAAAATTTTAGCGTCCTATGCAAGACAGTGGGGATGGAGCCGAAAACAGATACTGCATCTAGACAATCAACAGGATTGGGCATTTAGTGAGCGTGTGCAGCTTAGTCGCCGTGTCCATAGTTTTCTTTTAAAGTGCTACCGACGCATTTCTAAGGAACTCAGCGACCACCAGCAAGTGATGGATGAAAAAGACATGACCGTCTTGGGCAGGCGCTTAAGTACCTATTACGCAAAAAAAGAAGATAAAATAGAATTTCTTCGGCGTGCCTTCGATGAAAGCCTTTATTGTGAAAAAATCACAATTGCCATGCGCCAGCTTAAAAACGGTGATGAGGTATGGTCTGCCTATGCCGGTGATTTGTTGAGTAAATCCGGCATCATTGATGAAGCACAAAAAATATCCCAAGCGCCTAGTGCGATTGCGCTAATGGTATGGTTGGTATCAAGTAAAATTATCGATACCAGCAGTAAGGTTTATTTAGACTATAACTATGGCGAAGTAAGTGAATTAGATCTTAACGATCTCTTAAAGCATTTGTGCAAGTATTTCCCGCCCGTTAAAGTATCGTCGCTACCCCGCAACGACCTGCTCGCGCCCGAGCGTATAACCGCAACCTTCGCTATTGTAAATTTCCCGACTCTACGTCAAAAAGCCACGGTTGAAGATGTAGCAGTTATATATAAAACGTCTTGGGGCGAAACCTTTTTAAAGTTCGGCAATGATGTTTTAGACACTTTATGGTACGACCTTCAGGAAGTGTCCCCTAAGCCAGAATGTTACGTAATGGTTCCAAGAGGAAACCAACAAGCGCGTATCTTAGGCGAATTTTTAGAGTCAAACGATCTTAACTTTAACGTCCTGTACTAAAAAGAACCACACGCCTCTTTTGCAACACGTCGCCGCACCCAAGCCGTTGCCTTAGTCTATTTATATCATTTTTTCAGGCACATACCTGCTCAAAGATACGAAAGCACTGAACGAATTCCTCTTCCCTTACAAAAAGGGTTTAAAAAATACACAAAAAGACTTGCGCTTTATAATTACAAGTGTAATCTAAACACATCGACTACAACTGTAATCATTGAATTAGATATTGTCACTATGAGTAAAATGTCAGACAAACCTGAAATTTCAAACGCCGAATTTGAAGTACTAGACGTACTGTGGGACGACCACCCCGCTACATCAAGTGAAGTGGTTTCACGGTTAAACGATAAGAAAGATTGGCATGAAAAAACCGTAAAAACACTATTGGGTCGCTTGGTAAAAAAGGAAGTATTAGGCTTTGAAAAACAGCAGCGCCAGTACCTTTATTACCCGCTTATTGCTCGCGAAGATTATACAAAGAAAGAGACGACAAGTTTTGTAAGTCGATTATTTAAAGGAAAAATCGCGCCTATGGTTGCAGGGTTTGCGAATCAAAACTCGCTGTCTAAACAAGATGTGAACGAGCTTAAAGCGCTTATAAAAGAGTGGGAAGAAAATAATGATTGATTGGATTATCGCTCAACAAGGCATTTTGTCACTGACGCTCATTTTACTCATTGTCTCTGAACACTTTTTTACATCTAGATTAGGTACCTCGTTAACGTATAAGCTATGGGCGCTGATACCAGGTTGCCTGATAGTTAACAACCTTCCACTGTCGATGGTTAGCATCCCATCAAATAGCTTTGCTCGCTATGTAGTCGGCGTTAAACCAACAGCGGACACTATTGCAATTGAAACCTGGTTTACTCTTTGGGCAGTAGGTGCAAGCATTATCACTGCCTATGTTTTAGTACATCATTTTGCAACATGGACTTCGATAGGGAAGCGACGCGCAATCCACACTAATGCCTACTATTCCAGTAAAGCAGCCACCCCTATGCTGTTTGGCTTCATCGCGCCCAAAGTGCTTATTCCCTTTTCATTTAAAAGCACGTTTTCACAGCAGCAACAGGCACTGGTATTGGAACATGAAGCCGTCCATCGCAAACATTGTGACCACCTGTGGAATACGCTAGCACTCGCTATTGCCATTCTATTTTGGTTTAACCCACTAGTTTGGCTTGCGCTTAAGTCTTTCAGAATAAACCAAGAACTGGCTTGTGATCATGCTGTACTAAAAAACAAGACAGAAAATGAAAAACTCACCTATGCAAAAGCACTTGTGCAGTGTGCCGAGCATTGTTCACGCACGATAAATTTGTACCCAACCTTTGGAGAAAAGACGACTATGATCAAACGTTTAAATGCTATAAAGCAACCTATGAGCAGCAATAAAGTACTGGCAGCGAGCGTACTTTCTGTTGCCGCATTACTAACTATTAATACCGCGTTGGCCAATGTGCCGCCACCACCGCCCAAAGCTGAAGTCAACATGGATAAATCGAAAGTTAATGAAGCATCCCCAGTTAAACGCGTTCCGCCAATCTACCCAGAAAAAGCAGCGACAAATGATTTGGAAGGCTTTGTCGTGCTGTCTTTTGATATAACTGAAACAGGCACAACAGATAATGTAAAAGTGGTTAAATCTCAGCCAGCTGGCGTGTTTGATAAAAGTGCTAAAGTGGCATTAAAACAGTGGGAATATAAACCACGCATTCAAGGTGGCAAAGGCGTCAGACAAACTGGGCTTCTCGTCCAATTAGACTATCAACTGGGCTCGCAACTTGATACAACGAATGCCGAAAAGAACGCCACTCCTGATGTAGAGCGTATAATTATTCCGCCTAAAACTAAGTAAATAAAGTCGAAAATCAGTCAGAATACTAAAAGGAGCGCACCGCTCCTTTTAGTGTTTTGTCTAATTGACTTAATTTTTCACTAATTCACATTTACCTAGTTAGCAATACTTGCATGCTAGCTGCTTGCTTCTTGCTACTTGCTATTTGCTACTTGCAAAACAACTAGCTGCCCAGCGGTTAAGTAAAAGTGTAAAGCACCTTTACATTTCACATGAAGAAAACACCGTTTTACTAAGGTAGAATGTAAGTAGTCACATACCTTAATACTTCTAATTTATGGAAGGTTTAGATAATCGATAGCTAATAACTACAATTATTTGCAATCGCTTAATGCCATTAGGGCTTTAACTTTTTGGCGTACAACAAGGAAACTTACTATGAACCGTTTAGCTTTAGCACCTGCTGTGCTTGCTCTTACCGTCTTTACAACAAACGCAAACGCCAATATAGACCAGCTTAAAGGCCTTTTAGGTGATAAGAAAGCTGACTCAACGGTTACTACCAGTAGCCTAACTGAAATGGCGACAAGTGCTGCGACTGGTATCGATTTATCCAGCCTGGTAGGCACAGTTTCTGACAATCTCAATGTATCTGAAGCCCAGTCAGAAGGCGGCATTGCCTCTATTATGAACTATGTTCAAGGTAACCTATCTAGTGGTGACTATGCGCAACTGGCAAACAGCATTCCTGGCATTGATGGCCTGCTTGAAAATGTACCTTCACTTAGCAGCGACACGGCTGCAAGTTCTAGTTCGTCACTAACAGGTTTGCTTAATAAAGCGTCTGAATATAGCTCTACACTTAAGTCGGTAAACGACCTAAAGCAACAGTTTGAAGCGCTAGGCCTATCAACCGATATGATTGCTAGCTTTGCCACGCAAATCAGCTCATACCTAAATGTTAATGCCGATGAAGAAACACAAGCGCTATTTAAATCTGGCCTAGATAATTTACTAGCGGCTCTGTAATCTATCGAAAGCGTATTGAGATGTGCTGCTTGGCAAAAACTAATACGCTTTAAATCTTTTTCGCAAGGTTGTATTTTTCTAATAGCAACCTTGCTCATCTTTTCATACTCAATTACGCAGCCTAATCGCCTATGCAAAATGCAACATCTTGGTTTTCAGCGAAACCAAAGTGGTTTCGAATTTCTACCTACCTTGTCCTTTCCTATCTTACCTATGCACTTCTATTAGGCGTAGTGACCCCTGCGGTGCTAGAGGCAAAGTTACCTAACCTAGTAAAAGAAAATACAGGTCGAAATGCCACGGTAAAAGATATTGCGATAAACCCTTTTCTATTGAAGGTAGGCATTACTAATTTCGTAATCTATCCAGAGTCTAAGCCATCATTAGCAAGTGATAAGGACGAGCAGAATAAAAATAGCAGTGAAAGCGATGCCAAAAATAACTCGTCAAATAATCGCTTTTTTAGTGTCGGTAGTTTATCGCTAGACATTGGTTTCTGGCAATCGTTGTTTACTTTCACACCTGCAATAGAGTCTTTAACTATCAATTCGCCATATGCAAAAGTGGCACGTTTAAATACCGATAACGATACTCAAACATTTAACTTTTCCGATATTCTCGCTCACCTTGAAAAGCGCAGTACAAATGAGAAAGATGAAGAGGAAGACGTATCTGACGGGCAGATCCCTAGAATAACACTAGGTCAATTTATACTAAGTAACGGCCATATAGTTTTAGAAGACGAAATTACCGATACCTTGCTTGATTACCCTGAATTGGACGTTGCACTTCAAGATCTAGATACGCATGCTGTAATTAGTGTTAGTGACAATAGCCAAGTTGCGTTTAATCAATACCAGTTTGATTTGCTTACCGCCGAGAAAGGCAAAATTTCGATTAAAGGTGAGTTCCAACTGTCTCCCTTTAAAGTTGCTACAGACGTTGTAATACGTGACGTGGCGCTTACACCGCTTTGGTCGCTATCGAAAGATTTGGTAGACGCGAAACTAGTAGACGGCACGGTTAACTTAAGCCTTCGAGCACAGGCTTTTGAAGAGGGAGATACGCTTCAGTTTCTACTGGAAGGCGGTGAGTTTGCCGTCAATAACCTGGTGTTTAACTCCACCGCGTCATCAAGCGCGCCCGACAGCGCTAGCACCTCAAAAGAGATCCTCGCCATCCCTGCATTTGCTATTCACGAGATAAACGTCAATGGTGCAGAGCAGCAGGTAAATATTGGCGACGTTGCGGTAGATGATGTCAGGGTGACGGGCTTATTTGACGAGAGCGGGCTAAACTTACAACGCCTGTTTACACCTAAAAGTCTGACCGCCTCTGCTACTCAAACAAGCACCAATGCAAGCACAAATTCGCCTGCACAAACTGGTGCGAAGTTAGATACAAAAGCACAAGCTAACATCCCATCATCGCAACTAGAGCAAGAGACGACATGGCAGGTTACCTTGCAAAAGTTTGCATTCAATAACGGTACTATTGATATGCTAGAGCGCCGTGTAAGTGATGGCACCTACTATAGAATAAGTCACTTCGATATTGAAAGCGGTGAAATAACCACTGATTTCACTAAGCCTATTTCTTATACCACAAGCTTACAAGTCTCTGCCGATACCCAGGCCTTTAGCAATACGTCAAAAGGTACCCTGACAAGTAGCGGAAGCCTAGTTATTGCAGAACAAACGGTTAAAGGCAAAGCAGTCATTGAACAACTAGCACTTAATCAGTTTCAGCAATATATCTCACCTTACGCCAACGTCACCCTCGAAAATGGGCTATTCAATCTAAATGTTGAATTTGACGCTGCAGTTGGTGATGAGGGAACTGAAACATTAAACGTTAAGGCAAATACGAATGTTGCTGACTTAAGTGTTTTAGATGATGCCAAAAAGCCGTTGTTGCAATGGCAATCTTTAATAGTGGACGATATTGATTTTAACCACGCTTTAAACCAGCTAACCGTAAACAATATTCAGTTACAATCTCCCTTCGCTCGACTCATTATTGACGAAGCCAAGCAAACCAATGTGAGCAAGCTAGTTGTTTCTTCAAAAGAAAACAACAATGAAGAGCAGCCCGCTAAGAGTGATATCGCTGGCGAACCTGGCAGCATGAGTTCAACAAATTCGATAACATCTGAAACTCGTGAAAAGACGTCTTCAAACGCTGGAGAGTTTGCTATTGTTGTGAATGCCATATCAATTGAGAACGGTAAAGCCTACTTTGCTGATCACTCATTAACACCGAAGTTCGCGTCGGCCATAGAAAGCCTAAATGGCAAAGTAACAGGCATAAACTCGCGTTCAGATACGCCGGCCAATGTGGATATCACTGGAAAAATAGATAACTATGCACCGGTAAAACTAGCGGGCACCGTTCACCCGTTAAAAAGTGACCTAGACCTAGATTTAAATTTCTCTGTAAAAGGCGCTGAACTTACTTCAGTTAACCCCTACTCTGGCACCTACATGGGCTATTACATTGACAAAGGCTTGTTGTCGCTAGCTGTGCAATACAAGCTCAAGGGGAAAGCGCTGGAAGGTAAGAATCATGTGGTTATCGACCAGCTAACATTAGGTAAAAAATCTAATTCTGATCAAGCGCTAAGTTTGCCACTAGGTCTGGCTATCGCGCTGTTAGAAGATAGCAACGGCGTTATAGATTTAGGTTTAGATGTATCTGGAGACGTAGACAGCCCAGATTTTAGCTTTGGCTCCATAATCCTTAATGCAATTGGCAATATCATCACCAAGGCGGTTACCGCGCCGTTTTCGCTACTAGCAAATCTGGTTGGCAGCGACGATGAGCTAGACAGTGTTGCGTTTACGTTTGGGGAACACAAGCTAAATGCTGAGGCTAAGGAAAAGCTGAACACCCTGGCCGAAGCTTTAAAGAAGCGCCCAGGGCTAAGAGTGAACATTGAAGGTACGGTAAATGCGGTATCAGATGCAAGTAAGCTGGCACAACGCCAGTTAAATACCACGCTGTTTGCAAAAAGTGGGCTTGTTGAACCATCTAGAATTTCAGGCAATGGGAGTGCGAACGAGAGTACTTCTGCCGATAGTGAGGTTGAAAATCCCAGCAACAGTGATAGCGCGCAAGATGAGTCATTAACTGGCAGCCGTATACCACTGGAAGGTCCACTAGCCGACGCCCTTTTGTCACATTATGTAGAGATGTTTACGCCAGACCTTGATCAAGAATATAAGAAGATGGTGGCTCAGTTATACCCTGAGTTAGTAAGTGAAGGTAAAGGTCAAAACAGTAATGATGACCTTATTGACGCGATTAACGAAGAGGACGTGCAAAGAGCGCTGATGATTGCCCGTTACAACACGCTTCGCAATAGTATCGACATTCCTGAAAGTGAGTTAATTGAACTTGCCGATTTGCGCAGTAAAGCGGTAAAAAGCTATTTAGCCAACGAAGGGGAAATTGAAGCAAGTCGTTTATTTTTGCTTAATACTCAGCATGACTTACATACTGAAGTTAGCGGTGTTGAGTTAACCTTGGAAGCGAACTAACGAAAAAAAGGGTAGCCGCTTTCGCTGGGCTACCCTTTTCCTGGAATACTTATTTGAAATTTCCAGCTAACCAAATGCTGAAAGCAAGAGCCTTGAGAACGTCTAGGCTACTTTTTCAAATGCGGTGCACAGGTTGCGGATACATTAGACGCATTAAAAATTTCTATCCAATAGCCGTCTGGGTCTTTGATAAATGCGATGCCTTTCATAGAACCATCATTAAGCCCTTTCTGAAAAGGAACGTCTAGTGATGCAAATCTAGCGCAGGCAGCCTCTGCATCAGGTACATGAAAACCAATGTGGCCAAAGCCCTTAGGCTCGGCATTACCGTTATGATAGCTAACGGTTTCTGGCGTATCGCCCCAATTATGGGTTAATTCAAGCATAGCTGGGCGACCAAAAGTTTGCTGAGTACGTTGCTCTTCATCGTCAGAAATGTCCGAAAAATCTTCACCTGCTGCCAAAAAATACAGGCTGAACTTCATTTCTTCAAAGTCTAGACGTTTAATGAGCGTCATCCCCATCACTCGCGTGTAAAAGTCTAGCGATCGCTTTGGGTCTGCAATGCGCAGCATAGTTTGGTTGAACACAAAGCCTTGTGTGGCAGCATCTTTTTCTTCATACAGGCCTTCGGCCTTATCGAAATGTCGGCTCATAATTTTTCCCTTTTACTCTATTGAAATAAATTTAGTTATTTTCCTTTTTAACTTCTCTTACAAAGTTAACTACTTTCGAGACAAATTCGTCGGTATCAAATACCGGATCGCCATGGCGCTTACCTTTAGCAAGAAATAACTCATTTGGCACGCCAAATTGGTCTAGGCGGCGACTTAACAATTCGCTTTGCGTAGCGGGTACTACACCATCATCAATTCCATGAAAAATAATAAAAGGCGGCGTTTCATTATCTATATAAGTGGTTGGCGAAGCTTCTCGCGCTAGGGCTTCGTTAACCAGTGGAGATTCACCCAAAAATTGAGCTTCTGCGGCATCAGGCGCGTCGTGATCCACTTTGCCGCTGTTGCCTCGCAAAGCCACAAGATCAGAAGGTCCAAAAAAATCAACCATACCAATTACACGGTAGCGCGGCTTTGCATTAAGAAATGGAGCGTCGTCATTGTTTGATGTGGTCAAGAGCGAGGCCAGATGCCCACCCGCTGAGCGCCCCATCATGATCACGTGATCAGCGCTTAGTTTAAGATTATCGCTATTATCAACTAAAAAATTTATCGCATCGTTTATGTCGTTGGGTGCTGCAGGATAAATAGCCTCACCGCTAAGACGATAATTTACTGCCGCAACCGCAACACCTTCATTGAGCAAAGAGGCGACTAAATTACCATTTTTGGACAGGGTTTCGTTTTTACTTCCTCTCATCCAAGCACCACCATGAACCCATACGGCGAGTGTGGGGGCAGTTCCTAAGGAAGTTGGCATGTATAGATCCAGCGCTAAATCTTTGCCATTAACCGTCTTGTAAACTATCGACTGGGGTTTAATGTCGTCTAAATTAGCGTATGGCGTTTCGGCCTTTTCACTCTCTGTTTCCCTTTTATCGCTTTTCGTCGTACCGCACCCTACTAGCATTAATGCTATGCCAAGAAGTGTAGCGAGCCCAAAAGTAAACCGCATAAATGAAAGCTCCATTCTATATTGATTGAAATCAGTAAGCCTAACAAGCTATCAAACACTGGCAAATGGAAGCCATCTAGCGGTGAACTTTATTCACCGCTTTTTAGCAGGTAGCTCGCCCCACACAGACGTATTAGTTTGCTTCTTGCCTTTCTGCGCTTCATTGTTAGCACTTTGGCTAACTGCGCGCTTAGCCTTTTTAGTTGCCGAAGACGTAACTCTTGGCTCATTAGTATGAGAGTTATTCCCGTTCGGATTTCCTTTTATGCGTTTTCTATCGTTTGTCCGATTTTTTTCTGACACTTTAGCGGCTGGCTTTTGAAGACCTGTTTGCGCACTGCGGCCGGTACCTGATGAATCAGGTCGATACTTTTTCACCATACCCTGCAGTAAGTTACGAACCACTTGATCACCCGCTGGTTTGTAATTGCGATGGTCTGGCTTTCTAAACAATGCAGAAAGTTCACTTTTGCTAATTCTAAAGCCAGCCAGTTGAAGTACTTCAATCATATCTTCATCTTTGTAACTCATTGCTATACGAATTTTGCGAAGTACTTCGTTATTACTTAATCGCTCTTTTGGCCCAAGCTCTTTGGGTGCTTGCCCTTCTTGTCGGCCTCGGTTCTTTATAATCAATCCATCAAGAAACAGCGCAATAATCTTATCACGACACGGCAAATAGCCAGCTTCGTCTTCTCGCTTCATTACGGCATGTAAATAGTCAATCTCCATATCGTAGTTAACTAATTTAAAAATACTTATTGCGGCGGTGTCGTTTATAGCTAATGCATAACGAAGGCGACGTAGAACATCGTTGTGAATCATGTAAGTGGGCCTGAAAGGTGGAGTAGCCAATAATTGGTATGGATTAAAGTGTAGCGCAAATCGCGCTTTTTTTAATTTTACACTACTTGGCCATTCGCATCTATCACGGGCTTTTATGTGAAAGTCTTCCCCATTACTATGGGTAGGATAATTGCCGGTAAAAGCTGAGCAACAAAAGCGGCCTCACAAGGCCGCTTCACTTTTTACTATTTCAAATGGCTATCAAAAAAATCTACCGTTCGGCGCCATGCTAACTCCGCGTCTTTTGGGCTGTAACGGCTTGTTGAATCGTTGTGAAAACCATGCTGTGCTTTGGCATAAGTAAATGCCTCATACTCAGCGTCTTTTTCCTCTAATATGGCTTTATAGCTCTCCCATGTGGCATTCACTCGCTTATCGTTCTCAGCAAAGTGAATCAATAGAGGACCCTTTACTTGGTCGACTAGCGGCTGCTTGGCTGGTGTGCCGTAAAAAGGAACAGCAGCGTCTAACCTATCAGGTATG
Source organism: Alteromonas sp. ABV4_150 (assembly GCF_056311745.1). Classification (NCBI taxonomy): domain Bacteria; kingdom Pseudomonadati; phylum Pseudomonadota; class Gammaproteobacteria; order Alteromonadales; family Alteromonadaceae; genus Alteromonas; species Alteromonas sp. ABV4_150. Next base: position 311,403 of record NZ_CM149971.1, read on the forward strand.
CTGGCGGCTAGAAAATTAGCAATATACCCACCAAAGCAAAAACCTACCACGCCAAGCTTCCCTGTCGTCTTTTCGTGATCTTTTAACCACAGCGCTGCCGCTACCATATCTTGCTCTATTTTGTCCCTATCAAGGCTCTTTTGCATAGCGCGGCCGTCGTCATCATTTCCTGGATAGCCACCTAATGGGAACAGTGCATCTGGGGCAAAAGCGACATAACCTTGCATAGCAAGCCTTCTGGCTACGTCTTTTATATAAGGGTTTAACCCGCGATTTTCGTGTACGACTAATACGCATGGCGCCACACCGGATTCTGGCAAACTAGAGGGCTGCACTAAATACCCGCCGCCCTCTCCATGGCCTTTGGGCGATGAAAAAACTTCGTAAGTCGCCTTAATTGCAGGGTCGTTAAACGAAACCTGTTCCGCTTTTGCATAGTCAGGGATCAATGCGCCACCAATAGCGCTCACGGTGAGGCCAGCAACTGAAAGGGAAGCAAGGCGAGTTAGAAACGTGCGACGGTCTATATCACCGTGGGCGTATTCATCGTACCAATCGAACGCCTCTTGAGGGATGTTAAGTTCTTTTTGTTGCGATAGTTTTTGCGGTACTTTTTGCGGGTTTGGGGAGTTATTTTGCTTCATTTTTTGAAACCTTAAGTTTACACCGCTCAGCATTGGTAATTGCCCTTCACTGGGTAAGGATCTTTGCTGAGTGGTATTAAGTGGTAGCACAAACACCGTGCCCCGAAAAATGTCGATAATATCTACTGTACTTGGGATAGCCAAAGAAGCAAGGCACGATTCCCTTTTAAGGCAATAACCCTCATGTCACATAAACTTAGCAACTTATTGCCACCAAGAAGCGGCAACTTGAATTGGAGAAGGGTCGTTAGCATGGGATATCCAGACAACAAGGGCGCGTTTTGTGGTTTCTACATGCGAATTGCTAGGCAAAGGCAGGCTTGTCTCATATTGAAATGCGCGAGTGTTGTCAGTTTCGCTACTTGCCACCGCTTTTTCATAATCTAGCACAACAAAATCATGAGTTAGCTTACGCCCTGCGTTCTCACCCCGCTTTACCGATGTTTCTATGCCAAAGCCCAGTAATGCCGTATGTACCGTTAGTGAAGGATTATCCTTGCTGGCGTTTGCTTTATTGAACGTCACGTCTATATTGCCGTTTTTTACCAAAGCATGGAGTACGCCAGACAAAGGGGCGGTTTTATTCGGTAACGGCTGCCCGCGAAACCAACCGTTCCAAGCACGGCCATTAATGGCAAAACCGGGCGTAGCGATAGTGTTGGCTTTGCCTACACGCTTATAGTCTCGTTGCCTTTTACTAAAAGCACTATCAGCAAACGGGTCTTTCCAACCAAGGTAATCCCAGTAGTCCACATGAAAGTTAATAGGAACCAACTCTGTCCATAATTTATCGCTATCTACAAAGCCCGAAATCCACTTTTCTGCTGGGGGGCAGCTGCTACAGCCTTGGGACGTATATAGCTCTAAAACTGTCGTTTGATTAGGCGTACTGGTAAGTAAAAAAGGCGCTTCCGATGCTGCTCCCGGCTCAGGTTCAGGTTCAGGTTCATCGTTCATACTTTCCCGTGAATGAAGCGCAAAAGCAGCCTCTACGATGGGGTTCTTCGAAACTTGGCTAGGCAACTTTTTTAAACCGTTTTCTTGAACTTTTGTGGTATAGGTCTGTTCCGGCTGTGCATTAATACGCCAGTCGTAATCAATAAAGCGAAGCTTGTAGTTGGCAGGGATTGGTTGCTCAATATATAGGTTAATGTACTGGGGCAAATCTTTGGCTTTGCCCGACGCAACAAAGTCCTCTGTGTAGAAGTCTAATATTTCTGATACATACACTCGTTTGCGTTTATCATCCAAATAGAAGTGCTTTGGCTTGTTGAAAAATTCATAGGTAAGCTGTTCTAGCTTTTCATTTAATGACTCTGGGTAAAATGGCGTTTTAGGGAGTCGTGGACAATCTTTCACCATGCAGTTAAGGGCGAAGTGTACTCTTGGTTCGTTAAGCGGCCTTATCACATCATTTTCATAGTCGTATAGATTAGTGACCTTCCCGCCAATCACCACATCCCGAAACTTAAAAAAAGCGGCGCGAGAGAAGAAACTTGTAAAGCCATCCGGAATACCTTTTTCAATCACGCCAAACATTGCCAATGCGTTGTAACTATTGATGTGATAGCTCATTACTTCTTCTGGCGAAGTGAATAATTCAGGTGTTGCGGTTGGGCTAGCAAAGCCAATAAAGGTCACAACATTTTCGAGCGGCGCAATATCCTCAGACAGGGCTTTAAAATTAGTTCGCCCTTCTTCATCAACATAATTTGCTAATATATACTCCCAGTCTTGGGTCGCTTCTTTGTAAGCTTGTTTCAGGGGAACAAGCGCTTGGTTTTCAGCGTTAGCACTAATTGAATTTACTTCATTTGGCTTTTCGCTTGCACTTACACTCTGTACCAAAAACAACAAAAAAAGCGCTAAAACCCATGAAACAAACACTCGCAAAGCGTCACCGAAAGTGCTGTTAAACTTTAGCGAATTAGAATACTGCATGGCTTTTTCCTTATCCTATTTCTGAAGTTTGTTGATTTAAGGGAACGCTATTTGGTCTAGCGCCAAGACCGTTTTTCACCCCGTGAACTGACTTGTGAGTTAGCTCCTGGTTTACATCGCTAACTGGCTTACTGATTGATTCATTCGATGACCTTTCGTTGGGTTCGTGAACAGGCTTATCATCGGCTAGCAGTCGAATAGGGATCACGTTATCCTCTCGATACCGCTCGCCTAAAGGCTGGTATTGCTTAATCTGCCCGCGATGGTTGGTGTAAGAAATCGGCTTTAATATGTGCTCGTCGCGCTCTGCGTTGTGTCTACACATGGAAACAGGGCCGTCTGCTGTCATTACCATAAATGAGCACGCATCAATTCTGTCTTGCTGCAGCGCGCTGGCATCCATAAAGTTTTGAACGAAAAACGACAGCTTGTGAATTCGCCCGCGACTGTTAATTAAACTAGTGCGCATTTCTAACAGCTTTGCCGATGTTGCTTTGGCGAGCTTCCAAACCCACTGTGGACGAGCAAGCAGCGCTTTACTGTAATCCCATATAATCTTTGCGGTGCCGTGCTGCCGGGTTGTTTGTATATGCTTAAAGTCTTCAAGAAATTGCGCAAACAATTGCGCGTCATCAACGACAGAATAGACTTGATTATCGCTAACTAAAGTGGGCATGTAGCTGTGGCAATCACTATGACCTATACGTACCTTTTCCCATGGCAAAGCTTTAGAAATTGTTTTTTCGATTGCCGTTTTTACGGTAAGCGGGTCGACTACATCCGTTCGTGCGCCCCACTCGCCTCGTCCGGTTTCAGCTTGTAGCTGAAACGAAGCAAAACTTACCGCATCTGCGTGTTGTACAAAAAAATCCACCAGCATGGGCAGTTCTTTGAAGTTATCGGTGTGTACTGTGGTATTAAAAATGATCATGAGCCCCAAACCTTTGGCTCGTTCTATGTATTCTTCACGAATAGCATTTAGCGACAGCTCATCATCATAACCTTTGCGTTCTTGGGTGGTGTCTACGTGAAATGCAACGTCGTTAAGCCCAGCTTCGACAAGCTCTGTGAGCAGGCCCCTAGTGGCAGCAATACCGTTTGTAAATAGCGCCGTATGTAAGCCAAGCTTATTTGCATAAGCAACAATATCGATAAGCTCGCTGCGTTTTCTTAACGTAGGGTCGCCCCCAGTAATTTGCACGCTGGTTCCAGGCCCATAGTGTTTGAGCACATTGTCTAATCGCTTGAATACTTCTTGAATGGGAATATCACGAACTGCTTGCGAATGCTCTGACAAATAGCATAAGGTGCAATCAAGATTACATTTTTGCGTGATTTCAACAGCAACACAGCCAATGGTATGTGTTCGCCCCAAAAGTTGATTGGGAGTAAAATGTTCGCCCATTCGCTTTCGTGTAGAAGCAAGCTGTTGATTTCTTGTGATACCAGGGGAGCACGTCATTTCAATGTGCCTTTTTCAAGCTACTCAGTATCAACAAAGACCTTTTACACTTGAAAATACTTTCAAGGCATGGCGCTTTTTTGCACTAGCCACGTTATTTTATTGTGTAGTAAGTCATGCAGAAGCTAGTGAAGCAAAATTCAAAGTAGCAACAACATTGAGCGCGTTCGAAGAAATGAAAAGCCTAGTCTTTTCTGACCCTTACTCAAGCCTTCCGCAATATGAGGTGTCGCGCAAACACTTTGACGTCAACGGCGAGAATGTACTATTGAAACGCGCTCAAAGAACCCTTTCATCTAATGCAAACTTTGTCGAATTAGATACCAGTCATAAGCTACTTCAAGCCAACGGAATTTGCTTTGCCGGTATATGGAAGATGAGTCAAAACAGCCCTTACTCTGGGCTTTTTCAAGCGGGCACAGAGGTACCTGTTATTGTTAGGGCATCCGTCAGTTTAAGCGGAACAAAGCAGCGGGATAAGCGTGCTTTTGGTATGGCAATTAAGCTCTTCCCTAATGTCCATAGTGCACTTACTGAGAACATATTTTTAATGCACTCGCTAGGGGGAACTAAAACCCGGTATGTTGCAAGCTTGCCTATGACTAACGAACCAGCGCTTGGTGAGTTGCCCCCCTTTAGCCAATTGCTTACTGCCTATCGATTGGAAAGCGACCTTGAGAAAGCCGATAAAGCCTTTAGCGGTAAAAAAGCCAATGCGCGGTTTAGACCAGTTTCTCATTTAGCCGCGGTAAAGGTTGGTGATGCAAACTCCAGAATGGCTGGGCATACAGAAGAAAGTACGTCAGAACTGAGCATTTCAACGTCAACTACTTCGAAAGAGATAGAGTTAAACCGCGAACTTGAAGTAAAAAGCGAAGCTGATACAAAAGCCGAAATACAAGGCCCTCACTGGCTCAGAACTGCATTGACCCCAGATACACCACTGGTAGACAAAGATGACTTTCGAGATGAATTGTCGCTACAGCATTACCCCAATAAGACACTGACTTGGACTATTTCTGCCGCCAAATTTAATAATGCAGGAATAGACAAAGCGCATTGGCAAGAAATTGGCGAAATTATATTAACCGAGTCGGTTGTTTCGCTTACCTGCGATACAAAGCTTCACTTTAATCACCCCGCAATCAAATGACGCTGAACTTTTCCGTTTAAACAGATAAACCTCGCGCTAGACGGTTTTTACTGCCTATCGAGATTACCGTATAGTATGCGGTGTATTTAACGTTTTGTTTTAAGTGTTGTTTCATGTCCGCTTCCTTTCGCAAAAACAGTCGCAAGTACAGTCGCAGTATTCACTTGTGGCTGTCGCTGGTTATTTTTATCCCTGTGATCATTGTTATCGCTAGCGGCTTGTTATTGCAGGTTAAAAAAGAATTCGACTGGGTCCAACCGCCTACGCAGAAAGTGCAAAAAGGCCAAAACAGCGCGCCGACGCTGCCTTTTGAGGAAGTACTTCATGCTGTAAAACGGGTGCCTCAGGTTAACTTGAATAACTGGGAAGACATCGACCGTTTAGATGTTCGCCCCGGAAAAGGCATCATAAAAGTGCGCGGCAAGAACCACTGGGAAGTACAGCTGGATGCCCAAAGCGGCGAAGTGCTTCAGGTTGCCTACCGACGCACAGACACCATTGAAGCTATTCATGACGGTAGTTGGTTCTTTGAGGGCGCCAAACTATGGCTGTTTCTACCTGCTGCTCTGTTACTTTTTGTGCTGTGGGTAACCGGCCTTGTTATGTTGTACAGCACCCTGAAAAGCAGATATCGAAAAAAGAAATACCGTCAGTCGCTTAACAACTCATAGTTGGTAAGTGATGGCTAGCTGTACACTTTCCCCTTGAGCAAACGCGGCTTTGTCATCGGCACTGGTGTAATAGTGTTGGTTAGTAAGGTTACTCCAGCTTGCTTGAAGTTGCATACCCTCACCTAACTGCCAGTTCGCGCCAATATCTAGGGTAAAAACGTCGCTAAGGGCTCGTTCGCCGTCTGTAACGTCTGTCTTACTAGCGCGATAACTTAGTACCGTAAACAAACGCGTGTCTTGCCAATTAACACCTACATCTAGGCGCTGATTGTTTGCGGGTACATCTGCAATAGTACCGCCCACGTTGCCTTCGCTTTTATCTTCCCCTTTAATCCACATGCCACTAAGTCGAGCATCGAAGATGCTGTCTTGTGATTGCCAGCTAACCTGATAGCTTGCGCCTTCTATGGTTGCACTATCTAAATTAGCATATTGAAGTACATCTTCAGCAACTGTTATTCGTTCAATATAGTTATCAATTTGCTGATGAAACACTTCAATTAAGCCCTGAATATGCCTTGCGCTGTAGGCCACGGTTAACTGTTTATTAAGGGCTTGTTCGGTTTCAAGCTGTGTACTACCTAGCACCGTACCCCGAGGCGTTTCTCCAGCAAAAAAACGCTCAGTTAACGATGGGTTTCGAAATGCACTAGAAACATACAGGCTAGCTGACCAATGGGGAGAAAGTTGATAATTTGCGCCCAGATAACCACTAAAATTTGTGGTTGATTGCGACTTACTAGGCTGGGCATTAGCATTATTAGGTTGGGTTGGGCTGGCACTTGAATCATCAGACTGTCGCTGCCAATCAACCCTTGCACCGATTGCCAGTGACAAGCTTTGCCACTGACGTGAAGTATCAACAACGGCTGCGGTGTTAACTTCACTGGAATCAAGCGTACGCACTTCATAGGCAAGTTCTGATTCAAATGCGTTTGTAATCAAACTGGATAGTGGAGAGTGAGGTGATGCGCTTTCGACTGGGATTAATGTGAATTCTCTCTCATCTGCCACCACACCTTCACGACCGGATAGCTGAAACTGCCAATTTAAGTCCCAGCCTTTTATCTGCGTATCTGCATTGATATTGAAGCCATAATCAAACGCCTTATTTTCGCTGTCATTTATGCGACTTCCTGATCGTAGCACCGAGGTATCTAAGGTTGATTTATGCCACCAGACATTCCCAGCAAACAAATTATCTTCGAACGCTATCTTACCAAGCCAATGGGTATTGTTTGGGTAGGTTGTTATTCTGCTTTCAGGGTAGTCACTGCTAGATTTACCAATGTCGCTATTATCAGAATAAAGCGTCCACGCCTCTTTTATGATGCTATTTTCAGGTCTGTGCCTAAGAAACAACCCTGTTTGTTCAAATTGATCAAACAGCGGGTTTCCGTTCGCATCCTCACCGTTATTCGCGCTTCTGTATGAGATATTCCAATCTGTAATGCCTGACTTTTCTGTGCCGTTTGCGCCATTTCTGCTGCTATCGGCAGCACTGGTTCCGGCATAACTCACGGCTTTCATCTGCTGATTACTACTGTAACCTACTCTCAAATAGGACTCTTTGAGTGATTCAAACTGTAAGTTCACCGCGCCGCCAATAGCGCCCGAGCCTAGATAAGTGGAAGCTGCGCCCGGTAATACGGTGGCTGACGAAATAAAATCAGGCGGAATAAAGCCTACACTTGAGCCTGCTCGCCTATCGCTGACAATAGGAACACCATCCAGCAAGGTTTGAATTCGCCACCGCGAATACCCTCGCACACTAATACTTTGTATCTGTCCGCCCTGCCCGTTTAACGATACTGACGGCGATTGAAGCAGCACATCATTGGCATGCAAAGGCGATACTAAACTGCTCTTGTCAAACTCATATCGTGGAAAAATGTGCGAAAGCGTTTCGTCATAGTAGGGGCGCGTAGCCGTTACTGTATAGCGTTCAACGCTATTGGATGGTTCGCTTTGAGCAAAGCTCGTTGCCGATAAAAGTGATAACAAAAACACTGGAATAAACCGTGACGTATATATAGATGACGAAGATATAAAAGGCGAAATCATAGGTGCAGGTAAACCTGATGAAATTTCAATAAACATTGAAGGACGTTGAGCTGGCAAAAAAGAAAACAATAAAGGTCTCACTAGCCGATACGTACGAATGATAGAAGTAGGTACCGAAAAATCTGGTTAAAAATGAAAAGAAAAACGCGGCAGTGAAGCTACTGCCGCGTATTAAGCACAATAATGCCGAGTGACCGCTATTTAGCGATTACAGGAAGCCCCGTAGTCCATGGACCACCCGCATCAAGTACTGCTTGCTGAAGCTTAGGTACAGCGGTATTTTGCAACGTACTGATACGCGTTACCACGCTATCTAGACTGTCTTGCGCATAGCCAAGCTGATCTTTGTGCTGCTGTGTCGGCCCATAAGATGAACCTAACGCAGAACGTGCATAGCGCAGGCGACTCATGATATTCGCTGGCTTAATGCCCATTTTATCGCGTGATTTAAGACCGTAAAACGCTCTGTTCACTTCGTTTAACTCGTCTTGAATCGCAGCAAATTGGGCTTCAAGTTTTGCCACATCATTTGGCGTGCGGTCTATAGCTGTGCGCAACAAAGCTATTGTATCTTTAAGCTGCGTCAGCACTGTCGTTGAAGAGAGCGCACGTTTTTGCGCTGTGCTTACCTTGTCTGAATAAGCGGCAATTTCTTCATAAGTGGCACCGTCAAGCGCACCTTGAACAATAGGCTTAAGTTCAAACGAAACAGGTTCAGAAAGTGGTGTTACCTTGGCATCAACGCGTTTGAACAAGGTAGCAGTATAGGTACCTGGCAGCGCCATCAAACCTCTATCTTTACTTTCTTTATCCGTTAGCGGACTCGTCGATGTATGCTTCATATCCCAGGTGATGCGATGCAAGCCTTTCTTCGCTTTACCCTCAACGCGCTTAATAACGTCTCCGTCGCTGTCGCGTACCTCAACATAGACTGCTGGCGCCGCTTCTTGGTTCTCTGCTTCTACAGCTTCCCAGCTTGGGTATTTAGGGTACTTCTTGTCTTCTATTAACTTCTTCTCAGCTTCTTGGCGTTTTTCTTTTGCCGTAAGCAAGCTGTCTTTCAGATAATAGGTGAAGGTTGCACCATGCTCAGGGTTTTCGGCAACAAAGCGGTCGTCGCCGTCAGAGTCTGTGTGATTGTCATCTAGCTGGAACCATTTAACTGGGCGGCTCGGGCCAAACAAAATGGCGTCTTGTTGCATAGACTTTTCAGTTAATGAACGCAGCGGCGCATAGTCATCAAGAATGTAGATACCACGACCAAAAGTACCGGCCACTAGGTCATTCTCTCGGCGCTGTATTTTCACGTCGCGGGTTGAAATAGTCGGCATACCGCCGTCTAACTCTACCCAGTCTTTACCGCCATCTACCGAGAAAAACACACCAAACTCTGTACCGATAAAGAGCAAGTCTTTGTTCACATGGTCTTGCACTATACGCCAAACAAGATGTTTCTCAGGCAGGTCTTCAGCAAGCGATGTCCAGCTTTTGCCTAAGTTAGTCGATTTAATAAGATAGGGTTTATAGTCGCCATATTTGTGATTATCTAGCGCCACATATACAGTATTTGGATCGAACAAGTCAGCGCGAATATCATTCACATAGGAATTGGCAGGAATGCCTCTGATATCGTCTAACTCAATCTTTTTCCACGATTTGCCGCCGTTAGTTGTAACTTGGATGATTCCATCGTCAGTGCCTGCCCATAGAATATTTTCATCCACTGGGCTTTCTGCAAAGTTGGCGATGGTATGAAATTCGGTCATGGCATATAAGTCCCAACCGGCTTCTACCGACCACGTGCGCCCCATCAATGGCGAATGCATACGATTACCGTTTTTTGTTAAATCGCCTGATACCGGCGTCCAGCTGTCGCCGCGATCATCGCTTCGCCAAACACGCTGCGATGCAAAGTAAATACGCGCTGGGTCGTGCGCCGAAACATTTATCGGTGCATCCCAGTTGTATCGTTCTGCCGGGTCGCCTGGTAGTGGCTGAGGCTTGATGTATACCCCTTCTCGGGTTTTCATATCAACGCGGGTCAAGTTACCCTGCTGCCACTGAGAATACATAATATCCGGGTTGCCTGGTTCTACCGCTGGGCCGTGTCCGTCACCACCTAACGTTAAGAACCAATCTTTGTTCTTTATTCCCTCTTCTCGCATAGTGCGTGAAGGGCCGCCTTGCGTTGAGTTATCCTGCGCACCGGCGTAAATCTTGTAAAAAGGCTTTGAATCGTCTGGCGCAACTTTATAGAACTGAGTCAACGGCAAATTAGCCATAAAGCGCCAGTTCGCCATTCTGTCGTGAGACATGTAAATACCGCCGTCAGATCCCATTAACACAAAATCCGGATCGGTAGGGTGGAACGCCATGGCGTGGTCGTCCACGTGCTTGCGCTTAGTATTAATAGGCGTCCATGTTTTACCGCCATCGTCTGATACTTTACTGTAGTTACTGGCGATATAAACACGGTCAAACTGATGCTGGTCGGCGAAAATTTCTTGATAATAGTGAGGGCCAGTACCGCCACCTACTTCATCAGACATCTTAGTCCAGCTAGCGCCCTGGTCAGCTGAGCGATAAAAGCCCCCGCCGCGATTATCAGTTTCAATAGTGGCATAGATAACATCAGGGTTCATAGGCGATATAGCCATCCCAATTTTACCCATATTCCCTTTCGGCAACCCTGTTTTAAGCTCCGTCCAGGTTTCGCCACCATCGTTAGAAGTATGAATACCTGCACCTTCGTTTGTGCCCACGTAAGCGCCAATTGAACGCTGACGTGCCCACGTTGCTGCATAAAGTTTATCTGGATTGCGCGGGTCGATAAGTAAAGATGTTACGCCCGTCCATTTATCAGCAGGCTTAAGCACTTGCTTCCAGGTTTCTCCCCCGTCGGTAGTTTTATACAAGCCGCGCTCGCCACCGCCACTCCACAGTGGACCTTGGGCAGACACCCATACAATATCTGGGTTAGTAGGATGAATAATAATGTCTGAAACGTGCTCTGACTTCGACAGTCCCATGTTTTTCCAGGTCTGTCCGCCATCCAATGACTTGTAAACTCCGTCGCCGAAGCTGATGTGTCGACCGCCATTATTTTCGCCAGTTCCCACCCAGATAATGTTTGAGTTACTTGGCGCAATGGTTACATCACCAATGGAGTAAACTGGCTGGTCGTCGAAAATTGGCGTCCAGGTCGTACCAGCGTTGGTAGTTTTCCACACGCCACCCGAGCCCACCGCGGTGTACCATGTTGAGGGATTGTTCTGATCGACTGCGATATCAGCGATACGCCCAGACATGTACGCAGGCCCAATATTTCTCAGCTCCATGGCTTTGAATGTTGAACTGCTGAAGACTTCATTCTTGTCGTTTTTGTCTGCAAAGGCGGGGGTGCACGCAAGTGCAACTGATACAGCAACTGCCGCTTTAAGAGCTTTTTCATTATTGTTATCCAGTGTGTTTGATAGGGCTCAAAACCCTTTTTTAATTTGTAGTACTATCACTCTATAGCATTACTAATAAATGCTTAAAGTTACAATGTAACATACGACCAACTGCCCATTACAAAAGTTGAAAATATTGTGCACCGACTTAACATTACTTAATATCTTGATGGTCATTAGCCAGTGCATTTTTTCAAAAAGTAGTTTAGCCCTACCGACTCAATCTGTACACTTATTAAACAAATCGTATATTATCCAATCTGGATCTTTGTTTTACTATTCAGGGCGTCAGCCTAAGAATATTAAATACTGATACTGACTAACAGGATTCAAATAGACACGAAAAAGCTTAAAAGCTCGAAGGGAATACATAAAAATAATATGCGGATTAGACATCTAACAATTTTACTCGTCGTTGCCAGCGTTCTACTTAGTGCCTGCACACCTTCACAACCTACAAACAAAATTCTGATCAGTGGTCCTTTTGAACCAGTTAATAACGATCCGTCAAGTACCGGCTACATGTTTACACGAATGCAAATTCTGGAAACACTCATAGACGTAGATAACCAAGGTCAGCTTATCCCAGGACTTGCTAGCTCATGGTCAAATGATGAGGGCTTTACCGTTTGGACATTCAATTTACGTCCTGATGTGTATTTTCATGACGGCACATTAATGACCGCCGACGCCGTCTACAAAAGCCTTTCGGTCGCGTTTGGTAAACCAACGCCATTTTCAAAAGATATGATCGCCAACATGGAGGTGGTATCAGAATATTCTATCCAGTTCACCTTGAACCAAAGTTACCGTCCTTTCCCTTCCCTGTTAAGTAATTATGCAACTGCGATCGTGGCACCTGCAACCTTCGGCAAGTTCAACAGAATTAAAACCTTAATAGGTACAGGCCCCTATCAGATTGCGCACTTTGAACCACCCCACAATATTACAACCACACGCTTCGACAATTATTGGGGCGAGCCCGCTGTTATCGAAAACGTTGAGTACGTAACGGGTCACCGCTCTGAAACGCGGGCGCTTATGGTACGAACGGGGCAAGCAGATATTGTGTACAACCTCGACCCTGCCGCGGTTAGCATGTTGCGCACTGACTCTAACGTAAACGTTTATAGCGACAGGATCCCTCGCACGACTTTAGTTAAGTTAAATAGCGGCCATCCTATCCTCTCAGATGTAAAAGTAAGGCAAGCATTGAGTTTAGCGATTGACAGAAAGGGCATTGCATCTGGCGTAATGCGTATATCGAATATCTCTGCTGATCAGCTATTTGGTCCAAATATTCGAGACTGGCATATTCGTTCTACTGCCACAGATAATGCTACCAATACTATTTCAATGAGTGACGCAGACAATAATCCAACAATAAATAACAGTGTTGAAAATGGAGACTTATTATTAAACAGGAAAAAAGCGGCACAGCTACTAACCGACGCAGGATGGTTAGTAGGTGAGAATGGCGTGCGCTACAAAGATGGCTCACCTTTAACGCTTGATATGATTACCTATGCCAATCGGCCAGAACTCATTACCATTGCCACAGCAATTCAAGATCAGTGGGCTAGCATTGGAGTGAAGCTCTCTGTCCATATGGAAAATGTAAGTGCCATTCCTTCAGGGCATGCTGATGGTACATTGCAGACTGCACTTATGGCGCGTAACTTTGCTAACATCCCAGACCCTCTCGGTATAATGCTGGCTGACTTTTCTTCAAAAGAAGGCGGAGATTGGGGGCCAATGAACTGGCAAAATGAAAAAGTGTTTAGTGATTTAAAAACCTTAAGTCACACCACGGATGAACACGCTTACAAATCGTTGATATCATCAATTATGCAAGAAGTTCAAAAAGACGTTCCTCTCATCCCCGTTATGTACTATGTACAGCAAACGGCTACATCTAGGCGACTTAGAAACTTCAGTTTCGACCCTTACGAGCGCTCTTTTCGTGTATCTCAAATGAGAATAACCCCATAGCAATGAGAAAAATCCTATTTCAACGGCTGCTTCAAGCAGTACTGATGGCGTGGAGTGTAGGCACACTCACATTTATTATAGCCCGTTCACTACCTGGAGATATGGCTTACAAAATAGCTGCTGGCCGCTACGGTGATGATGCGGTAAGCACAAGTGCCGCTAATGCCGTAGCAGAAGAACTTGGTCTGCACAGAAGCGCTTTCGAACAGTACGTAAGCTGGATGACTGATTTAGCCTCTCTGGATTTAGGAACAAGCTTGGTCACGGGAGCCCCAATTGTTGTTGAGCTACAAAATCAGCTTTCTTACACCCTTGTTCTCGCTGGGCTCGCTATTCTGGTATCCGCATTAATTGCGTTTCCTCTGGGAATTTATAGCGGCATCAGAAGCGCTCGAAAAAGTGAAAATACACCTAAAAGCCGTGCTTCTCTTTTTGATAAAACAACATTAGTGTTTTCCACGTTCGTGCGCTCTCAACCGGTCTTTTGCTTGGGGCTAATTCTCATCTTTATTTTTGCACTAGAGCTCAACTGGCTTCCGGTTGCGGGCTCTTCAGGCTTTGTCTATACCATATTACCTGTAATGACCTTAGGGTTAAGCCTGGCGGCTATATCAAACCGCGTAATTCGCAATAGTACTGTTAATGCGGTTCAATCGGGTTACTTCCATTTCGCCAAGATAAAAGGGTTAAGCGCTCTAGAGGCGTTTAGGTGCCATGCGCTACCTAACGTTGTAATACCTGCTATAGCCTTCATGGGCATACAGCTTATCGGGTTAACTGAAGGCGTAATTATGATTGAAAGCCTTTTTGCTTGGCCCGGCATAGGACACGGACTTTCCCATGCTGTCTTTGCCCGCGACATCACTATGTTACAAGGCACTGCTTTGCTAATGGGCATGTTATTCGTATTGGTCAACACACTTGTCGATTTAAGTCAGTATGCACTCGACCCAAGGGTGAGGGAAAATCGAGGACATAGCCAATGAAGACACCCGCCTTACCTGTTGAAAAAGTGATAGGCATTTCACTTTTGATGCTGCTCTTATTACTTGCGTTGGGCGAGCCTGTTCTATTGGGAACAAACGGTAATCAACAAAATTTAAAGCAAGTGCTCGAAGCCCCAAGTGCGCAACATTGGTTAGGTACAGATCAGTTCGGACGCGACATGTTAGCCAGAATCTCAGAGGGTCTGCGCATATCACTCTCTCTCGCTGCACTGTGTGTACTAAGTTCATCAATCATTGGCGTGCTAACGGGCGTAATTGCAGCGTGGTGTAGAGGTTGGGTAGATACGACGTTGAATTTCATTGCCAATACAATATTGGCGCTACCCGGACTGGTACTTATTCTTCTTTTCGCGGCGCTAGTACCAGGCTCTTTCATTATGCTGTATTTAGCCATTTCCTTAGTACTGGCCGTCGAGTACTTCAGGCTGGTACGTGCTATCACTCTACCAGTAGTGACAGGCCCTGCACTGGAAAACTCTACACTTATGGGTTTTCCAAGACGCTATTTATTTAGTAAGCATATATGGCCCGCCATTCGACAAGACGTGTTATCACTTGCTGCCTTTGGTGCCTCCTCCTCAATTATCGCCATGGCATCGGTGGGCTTCGTTTATGTTGGTTTAAAACCACCCAGCCCTGAGCTTGGGCTGATGATAGTTGAGCTTTTTCCATACTATCACGAAGCACCTTGGCTGCTCGCACAACCTATTTTCGCCCTATTCGTTCTCGTACTGGGCTTTCACTTACTTTCTGCGAAGAGTGACAAAACCCCTCGTTTAAATAAGTTCATTTTTGACAGCAGCAGTAGACTATCGAAGAGTGATGCATTGGAGCGCAAACTGTGAGCCAATACATTGCTATTGAACATTTATCAATTTATGCGCAAGACGCAATTATTGTAGAGGATTTATCCCTTAACCTTGAACAAGGCGAGACACTGACTATATTGGGTGAAACCGGGGCAGGTAAAAGTCTGCTAGCGCAAACAATTATGGGCGACTTACCGCCTGCACTTAAGGTTACGGGAAATGTTCTGATAAACGGTGTAGATATGCTTCGTGCGAACCGACGTGAAATTGAACAATTGTGGGGGCGAGACATTGTTATGCTGCCGCAAGAGCCATGGCATTCTCTAAGCCCAATGATGAAAATTCGCCAGCAAGTCGCCGAAGTTTTTCGGTTTACATTGGGTAACGATGCTCGCGAAGCACAAAAGAGTGCGAAGACACAGCTAGACAACCTGGCTCTTAAAGACGACAGTGATAAGGTCCCTTCTCAACTTTCCGGTGGAATGGCACAGCGTGTTGCTTTTGCCTGTGCATCAGCGACTAATGCACCTTTATTTCTAGCCGACGAACCCACAAAAGGGCTAGATGCCGGACGCAAACATCATATTATTGAGCAACTAAAGCAAAAAGCTAACGACGGTACGCTACTTACCATTACGCACGATGTTTCAGTGGCAGAGGCACTGGGTGGTAAATGTATGGTGCTTAAAAACGGGAAACTGGTTGAAGCAGGTGATACCCGCAAGATACTGTCCTCCCCTTCATCAAATTATACCAAAGCCCTTATTGCGTCGGCTCCGCAACACTGGACGGCTACAACAAAGAAAACGCATAGGTTTGCACCGCTGGTATCGGTGAATGACCTCACAATTATGAGAGGTAACCGTGCACTATTTACTGGCCTTAGTTTTTCTTTAGGGGAAGGCGAAATTGTCGGGCTTTGTGGTGATAGCGGCAGTGGAAAAACGTCTCTAGGTGATGCTCTACTTGGGCTTCTACCCTATCAAGGCAATATTGCTTTTCATACGCTTTTACACCGTTATCAAACCCTAAAGCTGTATCAAGATCCCCCCAGTTCATTTGCCGATCACACTACGCTTAAATCATTGATTGATGACGTAATAAAGCTTCACAATGTGTCTAAAAATCGTGCTGATTTACTTTCAGCTCAACTAGGCCTTAACCAGCAATTGTTTGAGCGCAGCGCCTCTGAAGTAAGTGGAGGTGAGCTTCAACGCATTGCATTGCTGCGCGCGCTGCTACTAAAGCCCAAGCTACTTATAGCTGACGAGCCAACATCTAGGCTCGACCCCATTACAAGTAAGGCAATTACTCACTTACTTGTCGATCAATGCAGAGAAGAAAATTGCACGGTGCTCTTTATCAGTCACGATAGAACACAGCTAGAAAAAGTCTGTGACCGCGTCATTGACCTTCAGACTCTCACAACATCAAAAGCCGTTATGTAACGGCTTTTGGAAGACAAGATTCAGGGCACTTTCGTGTGTTTATACGCAAACCGTAGCCACGAATAAACTAAAAAGTCACGATTTCATCGTCAATAAGATGACCAACAGCCTGACTCTGCTCAGCATCGACAAATGCGCAATCAATAGCGCTAAAGCGCGCCGTAGTAACCTTTCGATAATTCGGGTGTGTATAAATATAAGTTTGCTCTGACTGAAGCGCCTCTATCACGCGTTCAGCTAGCACAGAGGCATCGATTCCCGACTCAACCGCTTTAGTTGCCGCTTGAGCGCCGGCTTTGAGCTTCTCTTTATCAATGCGCTTTTCAGCTGCCACTGCGTACTTTTCTTGTCTGTTTCTGTACGACTCATGGATGCGGGTTTTCACAAATGCCGGGCACAATACTGAGGTATGAATACCAAAGGGTTTCAACTCCGGCATCCAACTTTCTGTCATAGATACTACCGCCGCTTTTGAAGCGCAATAAGCCCCCGCATACGGCATGCCCATCATTCCCGCCATTGACGCTACGTTTAATACCCAGCCTCCTTCGCCGTGTTCTTTAATGGCTGGTACACATGCTTGTGCGCCATAAAGCACGCCCATTACGTTAACATCCATAACCCAGCGCCAAGTTTGATGCTCTGAATCTTCTACTTTACCCGGAGTACCGCCCACACCCGCATTATTAATGACCATATGAACCTTGCCAAATTTCTCTATTGCATTGGCAACTATATCTTCCCACTGAGAGTAGTCGGTAACATCTAGGGCACAAGTCAGCACATCAAAACCTTGTTCGCGCAACCCTTTGCTTGATTCGGTTAACGCCACATTATCAATATCGCCCATAACGATATTCATACCCTGCCTTGCCAATGCCTCTGCCAGCGCTAACCCTATGCCGCCAGCGGCGCCAGAAATAATAGCGGTCTTACCTGTAAATTCGTTAGACATCTTACTCTCCAGTTATTTTTATTGCGCCGCGGATCATTTGGGAAAGCCATTTCAATGAGTAATTTGAAATCGCCTATCCCACTTAACTAGCGCTTATCTACACGCCTAGATTAGGGGTAACAGGGTGGGGAAAATACTTTATTTGGCTAATTTGAATAGCTTCATGAAATTAATAAGGCAGGTTTAACATAAAAGTGGGGGAGTGAAAAAAGGGCAGTGACTGACACTGCCCTTTACTGGGACACGATGCCTATTGCCGCAATTACGTCAGGCTCGATTATTTCGCCGGCATCACATAAACTTCTCGAACACAGGCCGATTCATTTGCACTTAGCGCAAACAATACCGACTTTGCTATATCTGCTGGCTGAAGCTTATCTTCCTTAGGCTCGTCAAAAAATGGCGTGTTTACCATGCCGGGGCAGATTGTAGTGCATCGACCGCCCCACTCGCGCATCTCCTCGGCAAGATTTTGACCGAAACCATAGGCAAACCACTTACTTGCACCGTAAACAGAACCTTTAATAGCCACTCTTCCGGCTACAGAACTGGTAATAATAAAGTGCCCTTTCGTTTTTTGAAGAAAAGGTAAACTTGCTTTAGCGGTATAGAGTAAACCGTTGACGTTAGCGCCTAACATCCCGTCCCAGTCTTCTACATCACCTTTTTCAATACCGGCAGCGTTCGCGCCGCGCCCAGCGTTGGCAAATACGCCATCTAAATGGCCAAAATGTTCATGTGCTTGCTCAAATGCGCGGTTCACTTCGTCGAAGTTACTCACATCAGCCTTGATAGCGCGTGCATTGTCTTCGCCCAATTCGTTAACTAACTCGGTTAACTTATCTTCACTTCGCGCGATAAGCGCAACTTTGTATCCTTTATCAACTAGTTGCTTTGCCGTTTCTTTTCCAATACCGCTAGAAGCACCGGTAATCGCAATAACCTTGTCGCTCGGTGTAGAATCTGACATATCATCTCCCATTTTTTAACTCATAGAAATTATCGTTAGTCTGCTTCTCTCACAGCTTCGTAATGTGAAGAGAAGCTAAAGTTTGGAAAGACACTATGCAATCATCTTACTAATTTGATCGACAAAGGCTGGGATGTCGTTAGGATTCCTGCTGGTAACTAACTTATCATCGGTCACCACTTCTTTATCTACCCAATTCGCACCTGCGTTTTTCAAATCCGTTTGAATGCTAGGGAATGAGGTTAGCGTTGCACCTTTTGCTAAACCCGATTCCACTAGTAGCCATGGTCCATGACAAATCGCACCAACCGCTTTAATGCTATCAGTGTTATTTGCTTTCTTAATAAAGTTCACTGCATCTTCGTTGGTACGAAGTATGTCAGGGTTTATCTGACCGCCCGGAAGAACAAGAGCGTCGTAATCACCAAGGTTTGCCGATGAAACCTGCAAATCAACCTCAATGTCTTTTCCCCAATCATCTTCATCCCATGCTTTAATAGAGGTTTGATCTTCTATGGATAAGATATCAACCTTTGCGCCACGTTCGGTGAACATTTCTTTAGGTTGAACCAATTCACTTTGCTCAAAACCATTGGTTGCTAAAATAGCAATTTTTTTACCCTGAAGATTTTGAATGTTGCTCATACTTGTTACTCCTTTTCATAGTTCTATCGAACACCCGTAGCACCAGTTGAGCCAGTAAGACTAAACAGCGCCACAGTTTCAATGTAGTAAGAAGTAAATTGCAAATTACAAACCACGAACTCAAAAAAAGCATAACAAATTGTTTTTATTATTTTTTTCACAGGCAAGCTGAATTAATCCCAACATAAGGCTTCATCAATTTTTTGCACGGCCTGTGAATGATTTACAGAGAGCGTTAAGCCGTCTTCTTTATTTTGATGTATACAAGAATACGAATGCGTACTTATCGAAAAGATTAGAGGAACTATGAGCAAGGGACGGTTTAGCCACGCAAAATCTGCATTTGAGCTTTCGCTGAAAAGCTGGTGGAGCATAACAAAACGCATATTCACCAGCCTGCAAAAAGACAATATTCCCCTTATTGCTGCAGGTGTTGCTTTCTACTGTTTATTGGCGATATTCCCCTTACTGGGTGCCACTATTGCTTTATACGGACTTATGGTTTCACCGGAAGAACTACAAAGTCATATGGCGTTACTTGTAAACGTTGTGCCAGCTGATAGCCGATATATTATTGAGGAACAACTTACTAATTTAACGGAGAAATCCAGTACAGCTTTGGGATGGAGCTTTCTATTTACTCTATTTCTCTCGCTTTGGAGTAGCAGTAAAGGCGCAAATGCGCTCATCAAGGCCTGCAATATTACTTACAGTGAATCGGAAGGGCGGGGCTTTCTAAAAGGAATATTGGCTCGCGTAACTTGCACAATATTTATGATTCTTGCAGTTATTATCGCCTTGGCCTGTATTACGATTTTGCCTGAGGCTATTGTTTTTATATCAGCGAACACCATTAGCGAAGAACAGTCGATGTGGATAACTTGGCCTGTTATGCTCGGCTTATTCAATTTAGCCTTATCAGCGTTGTACCGCTATGCTCCACATCGTCGGGAAGCTCAATGGCGATGGGTGACGCCAGGTTCGTTATTTGCCACTGCATTGTGGCTTATTGCATCCTATGGCTTTTCAATTTATCTAAACGAATTTGCAAGCTATAGCAAAACGTATGGTTCAGTGGGCGGCATTATCATTTTACTAATGTGGCTATACATAAGTGCCTACATCATTCTTATCGGTGCAGAGGTAAATTCGTCGATAGAACTTCAGACCACTGCAGACAGTACCAAAGGCGAAGACAAGCCCATGGGCGAACGAAATGCTTTTGTAGCTGACCATACTCCAGACGATCTGAAACGTTAGCTATTTTAAACTTTGCATTAGCTCGCTATTTAGGAGGATCGCACCAACATTCAATGAGAGTGTGAGCGGGCGGTTACCGCATCTTAGAAGATGCGTAAATTTACAAAACTATACTTCTATTCAGTTAAATTCAGTCAGCGTTTTGTATACCTTTTCTCTTACCCAATGTTGGGTAAATTCATAAAAGGAATTATACAATGCAAGAATTAAGTTTTACTGATATCGAGAATGTTTCCGGCGGCTGTGAAGAGCACTGCTGGGGTGATTTTAGTTTTGCGGGCTTTATGGCTTCTGTAGGTGCAGGGGCACTAGGTGGTATCGGTGGAGGCTGGGCTGGCGCAGCTTTAGGCGGTATTTCTGGCGGCCTAGGTTACGCTGGAGGTAAAATTGGCGACAAAATGTCAGAACGCACGTCTCTAGAATAAAAATCCGGAGGCGTAACGCCTCCGACTTCGGAGTTTTCAATGAATATATCAATTGTTCAAATAGTCAAATATATTGCCTACATGCTTTTTATTATTGTAGTGAGCGTATTTGCGCTAAGGACATTATCATATTTTTTCCGTCTTCATGAGCATGCTGAAATGGTGATTACAACAACAGTCATTTTCGTCATAACTCTGCTTTGCACTATCGGAGCAAAAAAGCTGAATGTCTTCCCCTCACCTATAATAAAGCGCTAGCCTGTGAACAGTTTTATCTAATGCAACGCGTTTCTGGGCTAACGCGTTTTAAACCTAGGAAGCTCTTCGCTGTTTGTAGCTTGCATAGGTTGTTTAATGTTGGCGCGTTTAAATGTTGCGCCTTCCAGAATGCACTGAACGGCAAGCGGGAAACACACTTTCGCCATTTTTCTTCACCACCTCGCCATAATAACTGTTCATAATTCGCCCTAATCGAGGCGTTTAATAATAAGCATCGTCACTTAACGCGAGCTTATTCCATGCTATTTTCCAAAACACCCAAGCGCGACTACTTTAACCCCACAAAAACACATAAGCCCCTGTTTCGCGAGCGGCAAAATTCGTCAAAATCTCGCAGCCATACCTTGTTAATACTTGTTTCATTCCTGTGTTTCTTACTTGGTGTGGCAGTAAGCCCGTTAAGTCGCGCAGAGTCTGGTGAACTAGTGATGCAGGGCGAAGATGGAGAGTCGGCGCCAGCCTTATTACATTCAACTGACGTTGAGCTGCAAGTTAATGGCATGATTGCTCACGTCACCTATTCTCAAACGTTTACCAATGATAGCGATGAATGGAAACATGGTGTGTATACCTTTCCGCTTAATGAAAACGCGGCGACAAATAGTATGGAAATGCTTATTGGCGATAGAGTTATCGTCGGGAAAATAAAGCCGAAAGCTCAAGCCAAAGAAGCGTTTGATGCAGCAAAAAAAGCGGGAAAGAAAGCCAGCTTAACGCAACAACAGCGCCCGAACTTATTCACTCAACATTTAGCAAATATAGCTCCACATGAACAGATCACGGTTAAGTTACAGTACATACAGCAGGTTGCGTATGATAATGGAGAGTTTAGCTTCCACCTTCCTACCACCCTTACTCCTCGCTATATCCCTGGCATTCCTACAAGAAACTTAAGCGATACCGATTTAATTGAACATGCTTACCTTAGCAACATTGGAGCAAACAATCACAAAGAAGAAAATGTCAATGACGCGTCCAGCGACATCGCTAAAAGTAGAAGTAAGCGAGCCCCGCAAAGCACAGACCATGGTAGCAGTCGTTTAACGAGCAATAACACATTTGTTTCAGGCTGGGCGCTACCCACAAATGAAGTCAGTGACGCCGATAAAATAACACCGTTTATGGCGCCAGCTCAGCCCGATAGCAATACGAATCAGCTTTCTTTCAATGCAACAATAAATGCAGGGGTGCCTCTTGATTCCATCAATAGCACAGGCCACAAACTTAACTGGCATGCTATTGAAAACGCTAAATATCAATACCGCGCTTGGATTGATGATAAACACGTAACCATGAATAAAGATGTGTGGTTGCGGTGGCGTCCATCGAAGGACACTACTCCACAAGCAGCCTATTTCGCTGAAGATATAGATTCGGATCACTATGCGTTAGTTATGCTAACACCACCTCAAGTTAATCCTGACGATCTTCAAGACTTTCCGCGGGACGTTACTTTTATCATAGATACATCGGGTTCGATGGGCGGACGTCCGATTAAAGATGCCAAAGCCGCGTTAAAGCTAGCGATTGAAAGACTTGGCGCAAAGGACAGGTTCAATATTGTGGCATTCAATTCAAGCTACACAAAGTTATTCAGCCAACCTGCCAATACTAAGCCACATAATATAAAAACGGCCCTATCTTTTATCTCTGAGCTACACGCAAACGGTGGGACCGAGATGGCGGGCGCCCTTTTAGAAGCGCTAAGCGCACAGCCAAAAGAAAACTACATTAAACAGGTTGTATTTATCACTGATGGCGCTGTCGGAAATGAAGCTGCACTCTTTTCAATGATTCAACAACAGCTAGGTAGCGCAAGGCTTTTTACGGTAGGAATTGGCAGCGCACCTAACAGCTACTTTATGACCCGCGCAGCACAATTCGGCCGGGGTAGTTATGTGTTTGTCGACAACCCAAATAACATTCAAAAAGAAATGCTGCGTTTATTTAGCAAGCTTGAAAGCCCTGTATTGAGCAATCTTTCTTTAACGCTGCCAGTGAATATGCGGCACAAGGATAACGTTGAAGTTTACCCGAAACGCCTACCTGATTTGTACGCTGGCGAGCCACTGCTCATTAATTTAAAAGTGCCCGACCTTGCCTACGAAAAGCGCAGTCATGGTAATAATTTGGAACAGAATACTGCGGACAATAGCTTGGTGCTCGAGGGTACTTTAACTGACAAAGACGGTAATACACATAAGTGGCAACGCAGTATACAAGCTCGTTATTTAGAAGCTGAACGTACCAATAACGTAAGCGATAATTCGGCTAATGCTAAACCATCACACTCAACTCAACGCAATGGTATCGCTACCGCATGGGCACGTAAAAAAATTGCGGCGCTAATGGATGAAAAGGCGCTTGGTAGAGAAGAAAACGAGGTTAAAAACGACATTATTAGCGTAGCCTTAGCCCACAATCTAATTACGGCATATACCAGCTTTGTTGCTATTGAAGAAATCGTATCAAGACCTGAATCGGTAAACGTTAAATCGCAGAACGTAAAAAATCTAGTGCCACAAGGTACACAAATGCGTGCCGTTAGCTATCCGCAAACCTCTGCTGGTATTATTTTTTACATCGCTATTGGTGCTCTTTCATCCCTCTTTTTGGTACTGCTTTACTTAAGTGAAACACAGCGATTTTTTTCAAGCCAATGTAGTATTTTAGTAAAAGATGAAAGAGTAAAGCATCATGGTTAAGCCCAAAGTACTCATAAGTGTATTGCTTATTGCGGCTGTCACCTTTGGGTTTGGTAATGCTGCGTGGATAACGATAAAAGCAGAGTTAGCCCAAGTACTGATTGAAAAAGCTTGGGCAGAAACCTTGCAAACGGGCGCTGAAGTTAAGCCGTGGCAATGGGCAGACACGTGGCCCGTCGGGCGGTTAGTGCATCCCAAAAGCGATACCGACTTATATATTCTAGAAGGTGCCCAGGGTAATGCGTTGGCCTTTGGCCCAGGAAGACATATCAATGCTGGAGAGCTGGCCAGTGAAACCAGTGTTATTGGAGGCCACAAAGACACCCATTTCGCCTTTCTTGCAAAGGTAAATATTGGTGATGCGCTACAGCTGCAAACTTCTGATGGGATATGGCACCCTTATCGAATTTCGGCCAAGCGCATTGTTGATACAAAAAAGCAAACGCTGAATGTTCAACTCAATCAAAAAAGGCTGTATTTAGTCACTTGTTACCCATTTTATACCATTGCTCAAGACAACCATTTAAGGTTAGTTGTCGAGCTCAAGCCTTCATAAAATCGAAGCTATGGGGTCAGAGTCTTTACTCTGACCCCACTTTCTTGATTAGAGCGGCTTTCTCACTTTCGCTTAAAAACGCTATTTCTAAGGCGTTTTTCTGCGCTTGTTTAATATGAGAAGCAGTCAGGCCCGCTTGCTTGGCCGCGATATCAAATTCATGATCTAGCTCTATACCTTGAACGGCTGGATCGTCGGTATTTAGGCAGGCGAGTATGCCGTGATCCAAAAAGGTTTTTAACGGGTGTTCTGGTAATGAAGTTACCGTATTTGTGAGTATGTTACTGGTTAAACAACTTTCTATGCCAATGCGCTTATCGCGCAAATAGTCCATAAGCTTACTATCATAAATCGCATTAACACCATGCCCTATTCGCGTAGCACCTAAATCATCGATAGCTTGCCATATACTCTGAGGGCCCACCGCCTCACCGGCGTGAACTGTGATAGCTAATCCTTCACGCTGCACCTGTTCAAAGTGCTCTACGAACAGGTTACCAGGAAAGCCTTTTTCATCGCCCGCCAAATCAATGGCAGTAATGTGCGTTTTGCACGCCAGTATTGCATCTAACTCTTGCTGACATGCTTTTGCGCCATAAGAGCGCGACAATATACCTATCAAGTTAACCTTAACATCGTACTCTTCGACTGCGCTTTTTACACCATCTATAACCGCTTCAACCACACCTTGTGTAGGCAAACCGTGGCTTTCTGCCATAAAATAGGGGCTAAAGCGCAGCTCTGCGTAATCAATGCCCTGCTTTGCGGCATCCTCAACGTTTTCAATAGCCACACGTCTACAAGCATCAAGATTGCCTAACACCTTAACGCCCCACGTTAGCTTATTTAAAAACGACACCAAATCCGGCGCGATTTTCATTACTTGAACGTATGGTCGCAGCCCCTCTATCGAGTTAGCGGGCAGATTAATATTAAACTGCTGCCCAAGCTCAAGAATAGTTTGCGGGCGCACATTACCATCTAGGTGGCGGTGTAAATCTAGAAGCGGAAGTGTTTTATTGATCATGGGAATACGATTTGGATTCGAGCATTCTCAAGTATAACACTTGCCGCGTTAAACCTCGCTTGCTGCCAGAAAATAACTGTTTTATAGCGGGACAAAACTGTGCTTTTTTTGAAACGAAATTTGTTTTAAGTTTAGGCCATTGTGTCGACGCAATACTTATCGATGCTTTGTGCAGTTTTTCAAAGCCAAGTTCTCCCAATTTCTGATGTGGCTTTGTACATAAGCTGTTTTCCACCTAAGACTAACCAGTCACCTCTCCTTATAACGTAAACAACAGGAGCACAGTTATGTGCGGAAAGTGTATAGAAGGCTGCTATTTAGCAGGCTGGCGTAACGGTGCGTATTCATTCGAACACATGCAAGAAGCCCCGATTTTATGGGGCTAGATGTAATGGCCGCCCATGGGGTTGTCGAAGTAGTTTGTTCGCCAAGTACGTCAATGGAAGATATAAAAGCGCTCGGCCTAAATTCATCGCCAATGATGGCATGGGCAGGATATGTTTATTCGACAAGATCGCCACATGCCTCTGTCGAATTATCCCGCTACAACTGTTACCTAGAAAGCCAAAAAGCGAAACGTTATTCAACAGACAGCGAATGGGTAGAGCTTAATTCTCGCTACCCAATCGTTGCGCAATTTTTGGATAACTTAACGTTGCAGCACATCGGTAACCATTCGGATTCAGCTCTTCTAAATGAGATAGAATCGTTAATGCTTGCCATTCATGGCGATGGCTATTACACCTTTGAATTTGTAACGTCGATGTTTGCTGCAGAGGGTGTGTTCCCGATAGTTGAACTAAGTAAACACGCTAAGCCTTCTTTATTTGTTGAGCACGCACTAGAGATCTTTTTACTTACCGAACACCTATTGCACTACCGACCTTCAAGTTGGGCGCTTCAAGCGGCACTCAGTGTTGACCTAACGTGCGATTTTGACAGCTATCACATGTCATGGCGCCGCTATACGGCAAATCGCGTTTTACAAAATTTGAACATTGACGATATCCAAACGTTGGGAGGTACACTAGCGCTCAATACTATTCACGCGGTGTGTCAGCGCAATGTAGAAAATAAACCGCTGCTTAAAGCACTATTGAACGTAGTAAAAGACTGTAAGAGCGATACCTACATTGCCCCTAAAAAACTAGCATCGCAAATCGCAACTCTACTTGCCGTTTAAGTGCTGGCGACTTTTTAAGTGGTGGTGGCGATAGCTTATCAAGGCTCAAGGGCTGTGCCTTGATAAGGCTTGCACGAGTCATTACATCTCTTTTTTAAGTGTTTTTGCTACTGCTAATACCAGTTCTGCCGAAGGGCGAACTTTGTAGTCTGGGTTCACATAACTAAATAAAACCTTCCCTTTTTTATCTAGCATAAAAATAGCAGGCGCTGGCAAAACGCTTTTTCCACTTTCATCTTTGGTTAAATCAATACCATAGGTTTTGTATTTTAATTCAGTCATGGTATCTACGTAGAACCCAACGCCGAATTCGCGGATCGTATTTAATTTATCGTCAGATAGCAGTGTAACCAAAAACTCAGTTTCAAGTTTTTGCTCTTGTAAACGCGCAGGTGATTCAGGCGAAATTGCCAATATCTGATACCCCATGTCCACTAAGTCTTTTTCAATATCTTTCAGCTGGGCAAGCTGTTCGTTGCAGTATGGGCACCACCCGCCGCGATAAAAAAGTACAATACTGGGCTTTTCCATAGTCAGCGCTCGTAAGCTTACTGGCGATCCGTCAGCCATTTTAAGCGTTGTTTTAGGCGCAACCTGACCATTGAGCAATGGCGTCACTGAATTTGCATCTTCAGCAATAGTTCCACGCTCTAAAGCATGTACATTTGATGTACCCGCAATACAGGCGAATACCATAGCTGCCATAGCGACGAGTCTTTTCATTGATCCCTCTCCAAATTTATATTCTTATTGTGGCTTATTTACCGTTTTAGTTATTCGCGCTTCGCGCGATGCCTAGGAACATGACCGAGAAGGTTTGTTTAAAATTTCATTACGCATGAAAATAAACACGTACTCAGCTTTGATATAGGCCTCTTAGCTACAGCAGGCAACGCATTTTACTGGTAATATAGCGTCAAAATTTGCTGTAGCGTTCGTTCGCATGGCACACGAGGTTTTTCGAAAGCCTTAATAAAAACAAAGCAGGATCACCATGGCTCTTAAAGCGACCATTTTTAAAGCTGACATATCCATAACGGATATGGATCGCAATTACTATAACGACCACAACCTTACTATTGCCCGTCATCCTTCTGAAAATGACGAGCGAATGATGCTGCGCGTGGTTGCGTTTATTGTTAATGCTCATGAACGCCTACAGTTTACCAAAGGGCTGTCTGACGACGACGTTCCAGATTTATGGCAAAAGAGTTTTAGCGATGAAATAGAGCTGTGGATTGAGTTGGGCCAACCGTCTGAACAGCGCATCAAAAAGGGCTGCAATCAAAGCCAACAAATGATGATTTATTCCTACGCCGACAACAGCTTCGACGCGTGGTGGAAGAAAGAACATAACAAGCTACAAACCAAAAAGAACTTATCAGTGTTTACTTTGCCAGAGTCGCTTGCCACTACTTTGGCCAATGCTGTTCATCGCTCTATGCAAATACAGGTTACTATTCAAGATGGGCAAATGTGGCTAACTATTGAAGGTGCGGATGTCACCGAGAGCGTTGAAGTGTCTATAGAGAAGCAGTTGTAATGAAAAAGCTCTCTGCCGTTCAACTTAAACAGCAAGCACTGGTTTTTAGTGTAGCCGATAGCCTTGAAGCACAAGCGCTTGAAGAGTTAAATGGTATGCAACAGTGTTGGTTTGACGTTCAGTATCACCAATTCCCCAGCTCGTTACTGCTTCGCTTTCAATTCGAAAATGAAGAAGCGGTGTCAAATGCTGAGCCTGAGCTAAAGAAGTGGCAGCGAAAATTAAGCGCAGCGCTACTTAAAAAAGGCGTTGTGTTGAAGGATATGCGTCGACACCTCGTGTTTACTACACAAGGCCCAGATGATTAACATCCGCATTCCGACGAAATAGCACCGTTCAGGAGCATATAAATTCCACAAATTACCAAAATTTAGTTATAAACCTTTCATTTTTCCGCATAAAGTCTACTTACGCTTTACTAGATAAGTAGGCTAGACTGGATTAGTTGAATATTCAGCTTGCCAAATATTGATATTAAATGGCTAGTACCACTTAGCCTTATGCTGCATGTTCGAACACCATGTTGATCGGTTATAAAAATAGCCACTATCCCGGTAAAAGGAGCTTCATAATGAAAACTAAAGCAATGGCGTTAGCACTACTACTGTCTTTAATGGGCTGTACAGAATCTAGCGAAGAAACAAAAAGCGAAGTAAGCAAAGAGATGGAAAAGGCAGGCGAGACAACTTCTGAAGCCTATGAAGAGGCGAAAGAAGGCGCGGCAGATTCTTGGGATGAAACCAAAGATGCAACATCTGATGCCTTTGATGACGGTAAGAAAATGGCTTCTGATGCCTATGAAGATGGCAAAGAGATGGCTTCAGACGCATATGAAGACGGCAAAGATATGGCCTCTGACGCGTATGACGCGACTGCTGAAAAAGCAGGTGAGTTTAAAGATGCAGCAGCGAAGAAAGCACACGAAGCTTGCGTAAAAATGAAAGAGCAAATGGGCGGCGACGTAAGCGAATGTGACGATTAATGTGATCTCATATTAACGTAGAAATTGAGGGCGAACCTTAAGGTTCGCTTTTTTATTGGCGTTTAAAAAATAAACGTTTGTAAAAATGTCTACTCACAACCCGCTAAAATCACCGACTCTGGTGTGATAGTTAAAGGCGCAACCCGCAATAATGTATTAATGCCTAGAATATTATTTCCCTTTGGAAGTACAGCCACCTCTACAGGCCCCACTTCACAGGTATGACCTATACGAACCGAGTTTAACTGATACTGTGATATTTTAACGATCTTGCCGTTAGCCATTCTCGCCGCAGAAGTACGCGTAGCGAGTAGCTTTTGATTTCTTGTTAGCGCGTCGAAGGTAGCTTGATTGAGGGTTAACAAGCTTGAACCCGTATCTAATAGAAACGAAGCCTTTATGTTCGATTCTAGGGTCGCTTCCAAATATAGTGTTCCGCCTTTGCTTTGTGAAAGAGGAATATTTTGTTCTATCGCCGGCACTGTCGATGCAAAAGCGAATAATAAAGTTGATAGCGCCAAAGACGGCACCCTGAATTTTAACTTCACCGCAACGATACCTTCTGCCGATTCTAAATAGGTATTAGGTGACAGCAAGATAAAGACCAAAGGGTAAGTGATTGATTTAGCCAGCAGTCTTCAAAACCACATAGCGCTATAGCACCACAACGGTGCATCCACTCATTTTTCCTGCACTATGATTAACCGCCCAATGTCTATCGTGAACCGTTATCGCTCTATTCCTCGCGATCTTCTTGATTGTTGAAATTTTCTATAAGCAGTTAAGTGATAGTAAATGGCTATCACCAATCGCCATTGTTTAGAACTTTTTTGGTCATACAATAGACTAAAGTAGCAATTCAATAAGAGGACACAACATGAAATTACGCTATGTATTGGGTTCATTAATTACCGCGGTTTCACTTGGCGTTTCTGCTAATACAGCACAGGCAATGTCCACACCAAGCGATGAAACGGTTGATGTGCAAGTTGTTGATTACTCTGGCAAGCCACCGTTCAAACGCAAAATCGTAAGCTTGTCAGTTAACGATGTTGCACAATTAGAGTCGGTAGGGCAAGACGCCATTGAGTATGTAGAAGTGAAAGACGTCATTATGCGCGGCAAGCCCCCATTTCGTAGAGTGACGAAAATGATGCCGGTTTACGACGTAGCTCAACTTGAGGTACTCGAAGAGCAAGCTGACACACAAAAACGAGGCACGCGCCCGCCGTTCAAGCGTAACTAATCGTTGCTTGCAACTTCCAACCGATTGCACCAAAGCGATTCACTTTTGCCTGAGTGAATCGCTTTTTTATTGTGCATACATAATCACGTAACCTAGTATTTTGCTCTGCACTACAACATTTGTTTTGCCCGTTTTATTTTTATTAACGCGTCAGAAGCGATAAAGTAATAAAAAACAAAAAGAGAAAATAAATGCAGCCTCACGACCATTCACCACTCAATGACTTTATCGAATACCCTAAAGAGCAAATGCTAGCCCGTAGCGAAGAATTCTTGAAAACCATGCAGCGTCGGCACAGCATTCGACACTTTAGCGACCGACCTGTTGATAAAGCCGTAATTGAAAACTGTATATTAACCGCGGGAAGCGCACCTAGCGGGGCGAACCATCAACCGTGGCACTTTGCTGCTATTCAGTCGCCCGAAGTAAAACAACAAATACGCGAACAGGCTGAAGCGCATGAGCGCGGTTTTTATAATGGGCGTGCGGGGCAACAGTGGCTAGATGACCTAAAGCCGTTAGGCACTGACGCAAGTAAACCCTATCTGGAAACCGCGCCTTGGCTAATTGCCGTA
This sequence comes from Alteromonas sp. ABV4_150, assembly GCF_056311745.1. Lineage (NCBI taxonomy): Bacteria > Pseudomonadati > Pseudomonadota > Gammaproteobacteria > Alteromonadales > Alteromonadaceae > Alteromonas > Alteromonas sp. ABV4_150. Next base: position 342,397 of record NZ_CM149971.1, read on the forward strand.
TTCAGTCAAAAGTTTGGAGAGACAGAAACAGGCGAAAAAAGCCAAAACTACTATGTGCACGAATCGGTGGGTATCGCGGTGGGTATGCTTATTACTTCACTCCACAACGCAGGTTTGGCAACCTTGACCCACACACCAAAGCCAATGAACTTTTTAACCGAAGTCTGTCAACGGCCTGATAACGAGCGTGCTTATATGCTTATTATTGCGGGCTATCCGGCGAATAACGCCACTATTCCTGCACACGCCTTGCAAAAAAAGTCGCTTAGCGAAATTGCGAGCTTTCTTTAAATCTACAACGCGCTATGGGCCTAGGCGCATGAAGTAAACTAAGTATTTAAAACGGTATAACTAATAAAAGCTTTGTCATAGACATGAGATACGCAGCACTTATAATGCGCCCTCGTTATTAAGGGCTGCGACCTTTTCTTTACGAATTTCGGCCAATCCCGGTTAACAGTGCCTCGGAGCTCGTATCCTCATGTCATCGCGTCACGCATTTTCTCCACAGCTTCCTTTTTTACTGTTAAGTCTATTAACTGGCCTAACATCGTCGTTTGTTACACCACTGATGAGCTACTTCCTCATTGATGAGATCAACGTTGAGCCTATTTATATAAGTATTTATATGGTGTCCGTTACGCTATCAGGGTTGGTGATCAGTCAGTACCTCGGGCACTTGGCAGACAAAGGTTTTAACGCAAATAGTCTTTACGGGCTAACCATGATTTGCGTGGGCATTGCCATGGTCGCCTTTATCTTTAGCAAACAGTTTTGGTACGTATTTCTTGCAGGCGTCTTATTTATGTCGGTGGGCGCTGGAGCCGTGTCTCAAATGTTGACCGTTTCGGGATTATGGGCAAAAAACCAAGACATCGACTTAGCCGCATTTAACTCAAAAGTTCGCGCTGCCATTTCTCTCGCTTGGGTAGTAGGCCCGCCGCTGGCATTTACGCTGGTTGCCAATTTTGGCTTCGCAGCGTCCTTCTCGGTGGCCATTGCATGCGTGATTGTTGCAACGCTTTTTGTGGTGAACGTTGTGCCGCCTCAAAAAGCCAATCAACAGTCACTCAATACAACGCTTAAAGGCTCGCTATCACTGCCATTTTGGCTTGTGGGGTTAGCCATACTTGCCGGAATGGCAGGCAATGTCATGTATTTATCATCCATGCCTTTGTACGTAATGAATGAACTGGGGTTGCCGGAAAATTTGCCTGGGCTAATGATGGGGGTTGTGGCAGCACTTGAAATACCTACCATGCTGCTAGCAGCCAAATTAGCTCGACGCTTCCCACCTGCGGGTATCATGGCTGTGGCTTTTATTTTCGGCTGTTGCTTTTACGTTGGCGTGTACTTTTCTCAGTCAAGTTGGGAGTTGTTAACCCTTCAAATATTAAACGCCCTGTTCTACGGTTTATATGCTGGCATTGGGTTGACGCTACTGCAACAACAAGCACCCGACTTAACTGGATTCACTTCAGCATTTTATTCAAATGCCACTCGGGTGGGTATGATGCTAGGCACTATTGGCGCAGGTACCGTGGCTCAATTCTTTAGCTTCAGAGATGCCACAATTGGGTCGCTGTGCATTGCCATATTCGGCTTAAACGTGATGTTAGTGTTCATATTTGTAAAGCACCGGTCAGGTCGTTAGGATCCTGTCTTTTCTTACGCGTACTTTCTTTGTACTTTCGTACGCCCAGACTATTTTAACTGTAGCTCCATCTGCACATCACATCTAGCATAAGGCGACGACGCCCCGTTAATATGCTTAAACCCAATCTTTTCGTACAAACTGACTGCGGGCTTAAGTACCGAGTTGCTTTCTAAATACAGCCGCTTTAATCCCATCAGTTTCGCTCTTTCAACAATACTTTTACCTAACAGCAGCCCTACCCCTTTACCTTGAGCTTTGGGAGACACCGCCATTTTAGCAAGTTCAAACGTGTCATCAGTTTGTTTAATAAGTGCACAGCAGCCTATGGGTTCGCCGTTATCTAACGCGATCAATATCACACCCGACTGATTCAAAATGTAACCTTCAGGGTCGTCGAGCGCTTTAAAGTCAGGCTCTTCCAATTCCCAATATTTGCTTATCCACTCAACGTTGAGCGATTTAAATGCCTCGCGATACTTTGGCGCATAATCGACTACCTTAATATCAGGCGAGTGAGCGTCCACTCTTGCACTAATTGGGCGATATCGAAGGTGCCGTTCAACTACGCTCACCGCTTCCCATAAATCGATACCCGTTTCTTCCTTTAGTTCGCGCATGGCAGCGTCTATGGCATCGCACTGCTTTTTCATTTGGGGCACCAACGCTTTCGCTTTGCTGTTTAAAGCCACCAACGTAACCCGCGAATCGTCGCTCGATTTATAACTTTCAATTAGATCGCGTGCTTTCATTTCTTTTACGATTTTACTCACCGACACGTGAGAATGATTTATCTCTTTAGCGATATTCACGACAGAATCAGCACCTTTTGACGCGAGCACGTAAAATACTGGAAACCACTTTGGCTCTATCGCAAATCCAAATTTCGCATAAGTATTTTCCGCATCCTTTGACACCTGCGCGGCTAACTGACGTAAGGCAGTACCTAATGCAATATGCCCCAATTCATTAAATGACTTCACTTCACAAAACTCCGTAACCAGTTACGGATATAATTAACCGTAATTGGAAACAAGTCAAACAGATTATTTATTGATCATCAAAAAACGGGGATGTGGTTCACTTCGCCTGGCACTGGCTACACCAATAAAGACGTCGCCCGTTATACATTTGGCGTTTTATTGGAGTGGTGCAGACTCTACAAGGCTGCTCTTCCCTGTCGAACACCATAAACCGCGTACCTTCAAAGTTAACGCCTTTTGCTTCAAGCACTTCGCGTAATTCTGTGTACACAGTATAGCCACCTGTTTCATAGCTGCGTTTGCATATTGCTAAGGTGTGATGTGCCAAACTGCGTAGCTGCTCATCATCTAACTGAGAAGGTTTGAGTGAGGGGTGAACACCTGCTGCAAACAATATTTCGCTGCGAAGGTAGTTGCCCAGCCCCGCCATAAAGCGCTGATCTAAATATAACCCGCTTAGCGCGCGGTTAAAGAACGCTTTTGAACCTAGTCGTTCTAATACCAACTCTTCTGTCACTGAACCGTTGAGTACGTCGGGCCCAACTCTCTGTAAAAAAGGGTGCTCATGAATGGTTTGTGTTGGCCAAATGCTAATGTCAGACGCACTATATAAAATAGCACTGTTTGTTTCGGTATGAAGCCCTACCCTTAGCTGGCGGGTAGTCGCGGGCATTTCGTTGCGTTTACAGGTATGCCACACGCCATAGAGTTGGTTATGTGAATACATAGAGAGCCCATTGCTAAAATGGGTAATTAACGCCTTGCCGCGGGTTTCCATGCGCAAGACTTTTTCGCCTTCTAGCTGTTTAGCATAGGGTTTAAGCTGCGCTAACCCAAACTCTACCTTTTCTAACGAAGCATCTTTTAACACTGCTTCGACTTTGTCTGCAGCGCGACGAATTTCAGGACCTTCAGGCATGCTATCTTAACGACCTTTTATCTGGGTTAATGCTTAGTTCGCATCATCTTCAGCTTCTTTGCAGCTATATGATAACGAATACAAAAAAGGCCTGTAGCCCTTTAATGTACTTTAAACCGAAGTTAGTACATCAAAGATCAACAGACCCTTTTATTAATCAAAGTTAAGCTAAATTTGCCGTATTTAAACGTTCCGCTGATTAACCCTTGTTTGGCACTATCAGATATTTAGTGCCGGTCTTCTTCGCATTATACAGAGCCACATTCTCTGGCTGTAGTGCTTCTTCAAGACTTAACTCTTTGCTGTAGGACGACGCAAACGTAGTATTAATTTCCGTAGCCACTTTTTGGTAAAGTTCGCCTACACGCTTCTTATCAAGCTTGCCTAAGAAGCGCATTAATAACCAACCACCAATACTCCAGGTCATACCGTAAGCACGGTTTAGAATTGTCGGAGAGAAATCTAAGCCACCGTAGATATACACTTGTTTATTGCTGTCAGAGCCATAAGTATTGAACCCTTTTGCATCTTTACTGCCCGACGCTTCCATCATGGTAAGGATATCGCTAACTAACTCACCGCCACCAATGGCGTCGAACGCAAGTGTAGCGCCAGTGCTGTCGATGGCTTGATATAGCTCAGCTTTGAAATTCTCACTGCTGGAATTAAGCACAATTTTCGCGCCGATATCTTTAAGCAAATCCACCTGCTCCTGGCTACGAACAATATTTACAAGCTCTACGCCCTGCTCTAAACAAATCTTGTTCAGCATTTGCCCAAGGTTAGATGCCGCAGCAGTATGTACCAACGCTTTGTGACCTTCCATGCGCATGGTTTCAACCATACCAAGTGCAGTAAGCGGATTAACAAACGAAGACGCAGCTTGTTGCGGCGTAGTGCTATCCATATGAGGTAAACACGCCTGTACGGGCACGCACGCATACTCGGTGTAGGCTGCGCCTGTTAGAATAGATACCGTTTTGCCCATTAGCGCCTGCGCTTCTGGGCTATCACCCGCCTTAACAACCGTACCTGCACCTTCGTTTCCGATAGGCAGAGTCTGGTCTAAACGCGACTTAATACGATTTAACAAAGGCTTATGCACCGGCGCAACCAATGCATTTTTATCAGCATCGAAAGTGGCTTTATCAAGGCTTGCCGGGCCAAACATAGGCCACATATCTGACGGGTTAATAGGAGATGCTTCCATGCGCACAATCACTTCGTGCGGCTTCGGCTCTGGAACATCAACCTCTTTTAAAGATACTTGAAGCTCACCTTCTGAGGTAATTAGCGTAAATAGTTGTTTAGATTTTTTCATGTTGACTCTTGTGCCCTAAAAATTAAACGCTCAATTGTATTGTTAAGCTAACACGCCACAACTATCAGTAATATTTATATTGCGAATACATATGCGTTTCGATGGTTTATACACAAAAAAATGGGGTCAGAGTACATTTTTTCTCTGCCCACCCTTTAACTCGCATATCAACTCGCGCATAACTCAGTTCTCAAATCACAAAAAGCACCCAAAAACTAAGCTTACTGCCTCGCTAGAAGAAAAAGTTGGGGTCAGAGTACATTTCTTATCTTCACTCTCCATCCGACAAGCCAACTGGGTATGAGCAGGTGTTGTTACCTCACAAGTGCATTAACCAATCCACTTTTACAGCCATAAAACATATATCAATTAAAGTACTCTGACCCCATTATTTAGATGAGTTACACTGTGAAGCAGTGTTTAAAGTGGTTATAGCGAATAGAAATGAACAGACATTTTACCTACCTCTGTATTGGTTTTGTTGGAATAATTAACGTGGCGTTTGGTAAAGCTGCACCTTTAGTCTCAATTCCTACCCACGACGCGTTTTTTAATTCTATAAAAGCGCTCTGCGGTAAAGCGTTTCAAGGGAAGGTGAGTAAAGATAATGTAGGTAATACCTTCGGTGATGCAGAACTTGTTATGCACATACGAAAGTGTACAGACTCTGAAATTCAGATACCTTTTCATGTGGGTGACGACGCATCCCGCACCTGGATATTAACAAAGACTGGCGCTGGTCTTATGTTAAAGCACGACCACAGAAACAAAGACGGTAGTTTCCATTCTTCAACCATGTACGGCGGGCATACTGTAGATGAAGGATACGCCCAAGTTCAGTCATTCCCCGCAGACGCCTACTCAAAAGCTTTGTTTATAGAGTCTGGGATTGCAGCATCCACCGATAACGTGTGGCAAATGATGATTTACCCCAACCACTTTAGCTACCGATTGATTCGCCCAGCGCGCGAAGTACAAGTAGACTTTGACACCACACGTCCCGTTCTCCCTCCCAGCGTACCGTGGGGCTACGAATAATGGGGTCAGAGTACATTTTCTGCCCCGTCTTCGCTTTGAAGTGCCTTTTTGTATGATGAATTGCCCCTTAGGCCAGTTTTAGCGGGTACAGGATTGCCGCCTGTATTCAATTCCCTCAATCTTAATATAAAAATTGATAGGAATCGTGTGAAACTATGGCAAGAAAACCCCGTTTGGCACCCGCTGGCTACCCTCAACACGTGATACAAAGAGGCAACAATCGCTCAGTGTGCTTTAAGTGTGAAAGTGACTATATCGCTTACATAAGCTGGCTTAAAAAGTTCTCTTCGAAATTCAACGTCGGTATACATGCTTGGGTACTAATGACTAATCACGTTCATTTACTTTGCACTCCTAACCTTGATAACCTCGGGGTAAGTAAGATGATGCAGGCGCTTGGACGCATGTATGTTAGGTACTTTAATCATAAATACGAGCGCACTGGGACGTTGTGGGAAGGAAGGTTTCATTCCAGCTTGGTTTCCAACGACGAATATCTTCTTACAGTTTACAGATATATCGAGCTTAACCCTGTTAGGGCGAATATGGTTGAACAACCGGTTGAATACAAATGGTCAAGCTATAGGATCAATGCGCTAGGCACACCTTCGACACTATGCACTCCACATCTTGTGTTTTTGAACCTAGGAACTACACAAAATCAGCGACTTGCAAACTACCGTGCTTTATTCGAAGAAGAATTACCACAAACCGTCATCAATAAAATACAAAGCGGTACACGAAGGGGGTTAGTGTTAGGAAGTGATACTTTCAAGTTAGAAATTGAAACCCTAACTGGGCACAGCTTAAAGCAAGAAGCTTTTGGGTAGACCACCGCAGACCAGTCAACAGTTGATCAATAACAACTCGGAAATAGTTTAATGTACTCTGACCCCTTTAAATTTTTGAGAACGTCGCGTTGGTTCAACTAACGCAAAACTGAAAACACTTAACGATAAACTGTTTGGAAATAAACTAATGTACTCTGACCCCAATATTTTACAGCGAGTTTTTGGTTTCTCAGCGTTTCGCGAGGGGCAAAAAGAGGCGGTGGACTCTCTACTTAGCGGGCATTCAACGTTAGCCATCTTTCCGACGGGTTCGGGCAAGTCGTTGTGTTACCAGTTCGTCGCTACGCAGCTACCACATTTAACTCTGGTGGTTTCTCCATTACTGGCGCTGATGAAAGATCAGCTGGAATTTTTGCATAGTAAAGGCATTGCAGCTGCCAGTATCGACTCCACATTAACACCTGAGCAAAACAAGCAAGTGATGAACGACGTGCGCTCAGGACGTTGTAAAATCCTAATGGTGTCGGTAGAACGTTTTAAGAACGAACGTTTTAGGCAGTTCATTGAATCGGTTCAGGTCAGTATGCTGGTAGTTGATGAAGCGCACTGTATTTCTGAGTGGGGCCATAACTTTCGCCCTGATTATCTTAAGCTTCCCGCCTACCAAAAAGAGCTTAATATCCCGCTGGTATTGCTACTTACAGCAACGGCCACTAAAAAAGTAAAAGAAGATATGTCGGCCCGCTTTGATATTGCGCCTGCCAACATTATTCAAACAGGGTTTTATCGCCCCAACTTAAATTTATATGTTCGGCCTGTTCTCGAACCCCACAAAAACCAAGCATTAGTTAAAGAAATTCAAAAACAAAAAGGTGCTGGGATTGTTTACGTTACATTACAAAATAGCGCAGAGGAAGTAGCGCGCTTTTTGCAGCAGCAAGGGTTTGCTGCGAAGGCCTACCACGCTGGCCTAGACAGTGAAATAAGGCAAGGTATTCAACAAGACTTCATGAGCAATAAGATTCAAGTTGTTGTAGCTACTATTGCCTTTGGTATGGGCATAGATAAATCGGATATTCGTTTTGTAATTCATTACGACCTGCCAAAATCTATTGAAAACTACAGCCAAGAAATTGGCAGAGGCGGACGGGATGGAGAAGCAGCAAACTGTACCGTACTTGCGAATCTAGATGGGTTAGTCACCATAGAAAACTTTGTTTACGGCGACACGCCAGATAAAAACGCAATCGAACGCGTTATTGACGACATTAAGTCGCAAGCTCCAGTAATGCAAGGGGCAGCTAATCAGGCCAATTCATTAATTAGCAGTGAAACTAGCGTGTACCAATGGGAAACACAGATAAACAGCCTATCAAGTGCAAGTAATATTCGTCAGCTACCTCTTAAAACGCTATTGGTACAGCTTGAACTCGCCAACGTTATTCGCCCGTTATTTGCCTATTTCGCAGAATACAAATTCCGCTTCATTTCAGATAAAGCAAATATATTGAGCTTATTTTCAGAAGAGCGAGCACGCTTTTTAGACGCAGTATTTACACATTCAAATATGAAGAAAGTCTGGGGAGTCGTAGATTTTGACAGTATTTATCAGCACTACGGCGCAGAACGTTCTAGAGTAGTGGCTGCCTTAGAATACTTACACGAACACAACCATATAGAGCTCGCATCGCGCTTAATTACAGATGTATACCGTGTTAACAATGAACTACTGCAAGACGGCGATTTGGCAAACAGACTAGCCCACTATTTTGCGGAAAACGAGGGTAAGGAAATCGCACGCATCGCCGCACTTGTAAGATTTTTCGAACAAGGCACCTGCTTAAGCCACAATTTATCTGCATATTTTGATGATACTCAAGCACCGAAGACGTGTGGACATTGCAGTGTATGTAAAGGCGATGTGGCGAAGCTTAGCTATTCATCACCAATATCAACACCAGATAGTAAGCAAGTATCAGAAGCTATGACAGCGCTAAAAGCGCATTTAAGCGGTAAGTTTGAAGGCACCATCACTCCTTCTATTTATTGCCGCTTTCTAACTGGCATGACAATGCCTTTATTTAGCCGTTTGAAAATACGACAAGTAAAAGGATTCGGCAGCTTTGAACACTGCCGATATGCAGACGTACTAGATGAAGTGAACGCAGTATTGTGCAGATAGCTTACTGGTACTAACCGTTGAATGGCCGAAAACGAGACAGTGTTGAATTGAACTAGCGCCTTTTGCTAAAGGAGGTCGCATTGCGCTTTCGATCTTGCTGACTAGCAGCCGGTTGCATGAACTGCGTTTGTTGCACGTTAAGCGAACGTATTTTATCAATTTAACGGCGTATCACGCCATATTATCAATCTGCTTTAGAATGCTACCAAAAGCGCGACTTCCAACATTTTGAATCTGTTTATCAAAGTAAAGGCTTCCTAAAAGAAAAATGGTAATATGTCCTTTTGAGCGCCAAGTAACATGTGTTTTTCCGTCCTCGTCTTTAAGCGTTATTTCACCTAACTGATGGTCGTACGGTAATGGCTTAGACTTCACCACTTTGTAGCCCAATTTATGAGGCGGCTCGTAGGTCACTATCTCTTCGTGAAGATTCGAGTCCCCTGAAATTATTTCACGTACAGCTCCTAACCCATTTTTTTCATGCTTCCCTTCTACCAATAAATTGGACTGCTCAATAGCTTTAAACTGAGCATAACTAGCATGATCACTCAAAATGGCAAAAACCTCTTCGATAGGTTTGTTTATAGTTCGCTCTACATGAATTGAAAACACGCTTTATTCCTTTTTTGTTCATTTTTATTAGCGATGTTTTTCGATAATAGCCTAAACAAGAGCAAACGTTTACTTAATAAAAAGTTATCGTTGACGGTCTAACTTGTGAATATAGCAAAAACCTTAATTCTACTTTATAGTGGCAGCAGAAATAGTGTCGTAAACGGTATAGGAAGTATGGAAACCACCCAAAAAGGATCGCTAATTGTGGTCGGCACGGGCATCAGCGTTGCAGGGCAAATGACTATTGCAACCAAAAGTCACATTGAGAACGCCGATATTGTCTTCATGGGTATCATGAACAAAATTGGTGAACACGTGGTTTCTACGCTTAACCCCAATAGTATCTCGCTAGACGACCTCTACGAAAAAGGCAAGTCCCGCGCCCTCACCTATTCTCAAATGGCCGATAGAATTGTAGAGTCAGTGGTTGAAGGCAACAAAGTTTGTGTAGCTTTTTATGGTCATCCTGGCGTATTTGTGACCCCATCTCATGAAGCTATCCGCCGCGTGCGAGCCATGAACCTAGAGGCAAAAATGTTGCCTGGTGTATCAGCAGAAGATTGTTTAATTGCCGATTTAGGCCTAGACCCCTCGCGCTTTGGTTGTCAGTCATACGAAGCAACTCAGTTTCTGTTTCGCGATTACCATATTGACCCACATATGACACAAATAATCTGGCAGATTGGCCTAGCCGGCGAAGCTACATTGAGCGTATTAGACGCAAGCCATAGCCAATCTGGGCTAGCCATGTTGGCAGATATATTGGCCGAACATTATCCCGCGGACCATGAACTTATTATTTATGAAGCCGCGACACTGCCGCTTTGCGAACCCAAAGTCGAAAAAGTGCTTCTTCGAGAACTCGAATTTGCAACCCCCACCCTAGTCTCTACTCTGGTGGTTCCTTCAAAGGGAATGCCTGCGTACAGGCACGACCGATTAGCAAAGCTAGGGCTAACAGAAAAACAAGTAACTAACTATAGAAACCCAAGCGTAAATTAAAAAGGATTATAAAAATGGCAAAATCTATTCAAGATTTCTTGGTTGAACTAGACACCAACAGCAAGCTAATGGAAGCGTATAAGAGCGACCCTGTGGCTACGGCGAAAAAATTCGGTTTACCTGCTGATGAGGTGAAAATTATTGCTGAACAAAACTGGGACGAACTGTCTAAGCGTTTTGACGACACCAGTAAAACCATACGCGTTATCAGCTACTAACTATCAGCAAGCTAATGATGAAACGCTTTGTCTTGTGTATTGTCTGTGTCATTGCCTTGATGACGCTATCTGAGCGCGGTTTCGCTGCGCCGCAAGACGAAGTCCCATCCCCCATACACCAGCTTGATGGGCTTAAAACACGCATTCAAGAAAATGATCCGAATGTTCAAAATACCTTTTCGGAATTGCATGCTTTTTTTACAGCTAATCCAGATGATTTCGAGCATGCACGCTTTTTAAACATTAAGTCTTACTTTTATGTTTTAAAGCAAGACTATGCGCCCGCATACAAGGCACTGCTTGAAGCGCGAAAATACGCAAATTCAGCAAAAAACACACTGGCTCTGGCGGAGTCGTATCGCCTAGAGGGCTTAATTCTAGATTTATCAGGCGAACATGCTAATGCGCTAGACGCTATGAACCAAGCACTGGATCTCTTTAATAAAGCCGAAAGTGAGCGCGTATTATTGGTGTACAGCGCAATGGGCAACGTTTACATGTCGCTTAAATATTATGAGCTGATGCTAGAATTTTCCCATCAGTATATGTCGTCGGCTCAACGTTTTAATGATAAAGAAGGCGAAGGAACTGCATATTTCTTCCAAGGATATGCGCAAAGGGCATTGGGCAAATATCAAGATGCTAAAGTAAGTCTTTTATTAGCTGAAAGCTTACTTCGAGAGGCTAACTATCCGTTTATTGGGATAGTACACAGCGCCATGGTAGAACTTTATATTGCACAAGGTAACTGGAGCGCAGCGCTAAAAAAACTGAATCAAGCAACAGAAGCCGACCGTAAGGTTGGGTTTCGTTATAACGAAGGCTCGCACCTTCTTCACCTTGTAGACATCTATGAACAACAGGGTGAAATCGAACTTGCAATTAGCGAGCTTGAAGCAGGACTTCAAAAAGACGTCATTAAAAATGACAAGGTATTGATTTTAGATGTGCTCAATCAGCTTATCTCACTATACGAAGACAGCGGAGACTTAAAAGCAGCGCTTGAATATTCAAAGCAGCATAAACAAGCGTACAAGCAAAGCTTTAATGAACAACAGTCGAGGCTTATGGCATTGCATCGTGTACGTTTAGCTGTTTCCGAAAAAGAAGAAAAAATTAAGCTTTTGGAAAAAGATAATCAGCTGAAAGAGCAGCGAAATCTGATCCAACAGAAAAAGAATACCCAGCAACTCTACTTTATTGGCTTTGTTATTCTTTCATTAGGGCTGGTAATCGGGCTATGGCTGAGAACCCGACTACAGCGAAAGGCACTTGATACACTGACGCAGGACTTGCGCAAAGCTACACAAGCAAAGTCAGACTTCTTAGCTCGGATGAGTCATGAAATTCGTACACCGCTAAACGCAATTATTGGCCTTACTAAACTCTCTCAGCGCGCCGCTGAAGATAAAGACCAGCAAACAAACTTGATTCAGATTGAAGGCGCATCGCAAACGCTCCTTAGTATCATTAACGATATCCTAGACTTCTCAAAAATTGAGGCCGGAAAGTTGGATATTGAGTCGACACAATTCAATTTAGATGCTCTAGTGAACCAAACTATTAGACTGCACCTAACCCGCGCGCAAGAAAAGCACATAGAACTCATTCAGCATATCTCTCGCGACGTACCGCTAAATTTAGTTGGCGACCCGTTGCGCATACAACAGGTGCTCAACAACCTATTGAGCAATGCGCTTAAATTCACTGAAGATGGCCTTATTTCGGTCAGCGTAAGGTGCACACAAAACGCAGAGGATATTCAGCTTGAATTTGAAGTGAAAGATTCAGGCGTAGGACTAACGGCTGCACATCAAGCTCAGCTGTTCCAACCGTTTAATCAAGGTGACGAATCAATCTCAAGGCGCTACGGTGGAACAGGCTTAGGCTTAGCAATTTGTAAGCAGCTCACCTCATTAATGGGCGGTGAAATTTGGGTGGAAAGCCAGTTAGGCAAAGGGTCTATTTTCCACTTTACAGTAAAAGTACAGCAAGACGCATCTCAGCAAATTATTTCGCCGTCAAAACAACTTTCAGAATTGAAGGTACTTATAGCAGACGATATTGAAGCATCGCGAGACGCTATTTCTGAAGCCCTTTCAATGGCCAATATTCAAGCCGATATCGCATCTGGCGGAAACGATGCAATTGTAAAGATGCGCGCTGCATTAGCCACCTCATCCCCATACGATGTGCTCATTTTAGATTGGAACATGCCCGATATAGATGGCCTTGAAGTAGCGGCGATAATTAGCCAAGAGTTTTCTATTAAACAGCCAAAAGTAATCATGCTTTATGCGTTTGAATCGCCACGAATGAGAGAACAAGCGAACCAACTTAATATACGTAACTTTATTAAGAAACCATTTAGTACAAGTGAGCTGGTAGATGAGTTGCAAGAACTATGTCTTAACGTAAAAACTAAAGCCTTGCCTAAAGACAAACCAACAGTACCTAACTTAAAAGGTACACGTATTCTTTTGGCTGAAGACAACGCACTAAACCAAAAAGTAACTATTGGCCTTTTAGCTGAAACCAAAGCCACGATTGAAGTTGCCAATAATGGTTTGGAAGCAATAAGTATGCTGCGTAAAGACAGCGCATTCGACGCAGTACTGATGGATATCCAAATGCCAGTAATGGATGGATTAACTGCAGCCAAACACATTAGAGGAGAGCTGAAGCTAACTTTACCTATCATCGCCACAACCGCTCATGCCATGCAGCAAGACATCGATAAAAGCCTAGCGGCTGGCATGGATGGCCATATTAATAAACCTGTCGATCCGAACCGCTTTTTTGATGTACTTGTTGAAGTATTGGATAAAAGGCAGTCTTCAGCCACCTCTGAAGTAACAAATGAAGTAAAAATAGCAAACTCATCACTCACATTCATCGACAAACCAAAAGCACTTGAATCACTACTGGGCGACGAAACATTATACAGAGAACTTCTTCACGACTTTATTGCGTTAGAAGATGAATTTAATGCCTTACATACGGCCATTGAAACCCAAGACTACCCGTCCATTGTGCGCAAAGCGCATATTTTCACAACGGCACTTCGATATATTGGTGCGTTTACCCTTGCTGAATTAGCCAGCTCTATTGAGTTGACCATAACGCGTAACGAACACACTGATACAGAAAGTTTTAAAGCAAAACTAGAGCTTTTTTATACGTCGCTCACGAAAATGAGAGAACAGCTAAACGTTACACCGTAACGCAAAAGGTCATTGCGCCATATCAAACCTATCGAATGCGCAGACGCACAGTAACACCTACATCTACCTGAATATCGTTTACTTTTTGACGAATTGCAGCCTTCAAAATTTTAAGATTTAATGTATTATTGTTCAGCGTTTTTAAACAGTTAAGCGCTTTTAACTACAACCTCTTTACAATAACGCCCACTAGAGAGAGTTTTTAATCGGGCAAGGAAAAAAAATGAATAAAATAAAAACTATATTACTTCTAGGTGTTTCTCTAATTGCTACTGGTTGCGCAAACAAAGTACATACTTATGCGACCTCAACTGAAAACACAATTGCATTGCGAGCACTGTCGAAGCAAGATGTTCAGACTAACATCGGCGAGTTTACCGACTCAGGTAAGAACGAGTCGAAGGTAATGTGCCGTCTTTCTTCTCCAGTGGGGACACCAGAGGGCAGAACATTTGCAACATATATCAGAGATGCAATCTTAGCTGAAATGGTTGTTGCAAATGTTTATGACGACCAATCTTCAACGGTTTTAACCGCGAACCTAAACGATATTTACGGCAGCACCGTTATTGGTAATGCTTATTGGGAGTTTGATTTGTCCTTAGCTTCTAGTAACGGTAAAAACTTAGACATAACGTCTCGCTATGACTACGAGTCAAGTTATCTAGCTACGTCTGCATGCTCTGAAATGCAGCGCTCTTTTGTACCTGCGGTACAAAAATTAAATACTGAGATTTTCTCTCACCCAGACTTTCCGGCCTTACTTAAATAAGATTTGACGGTAATGGATGCTTTTCAAATGAAAAGCATCCATTATTTTCTTCGAATGATGCATCAATAAAAGTAAGGTGCTAAACACTTATACTTTCACTTCTTCTTTACTTCGCTGATTCAGTTGTCTGTTTAAGCAACAAACCTATATTTATTACTGTTCAGACTCTTGCGACGCATACTCATTTTTCATAAGCCATGCATAAGCTGTAGTAAATGCGGTTTCTTGGAACTGTTTTAAACCGGTTTCAGAGAACGGTACTGCTAGCGGGTTTCTGCGAAGTGACTCTTTGATATCTGTAGGGCTAAATACAATAACTTCTAAGCCATCAATTAACTCAATAGCTGCCTCTAGCTTAAAGCCAATTGCACTTCCCGCAAATTTACCTTTGCTTTGACGTTGACGAATGATCACAGCATCAATTTTATAATCTTCGACAAGCTTCGCGAAGGTGCTTTGAAAGCTTTTTAGCCCCTTAGCACTGGTATCCGCAAGGGTTAAGCGGCGCGTACGGCAGTCGGGCAAATGAAACAAACCGTCAGCTAGCGACACCAAACTAATAATTGCTTCGTTACCTTTTAAATCTATACCACAGACTTTCATATTTATTCCTAATTACGTTTGCCTGCTATTATAACCCGTTTCGCAGCTGTTATTCACTTGCAAGTACTTTTCTTTACTCGTCGCCAGTCTCGAGTTACCGCACTAGCCGGGCCATCAAAACTAGCTTAGGACTGATTTGATAGTGTCCTTGGACAAGGGCTTTACAAAGTGTTCGTCGAACCCTGCAGTTTTAGAGTCTTCGACGTATTTTTCAGACCCCCACCCGCTTTGAGAGTAAAATTTGACGTTTTCGGCTTCGGGTAAAACTTTTAGCATTTTAACCAGTTCGTAACCGTCTATATCCGGCATACCGATATCAAGAAATACGCTATTAGGCTTAAAGGCTTTGAACTTTTCCACCGCTTCAGTGGGAGAAGTAATTCCCAAAGCAGTAACGCCCATCGACTCAGCTAACAAGCAATAAGCATCGATAAGATCTGCATTGTCATCCACGAACATCACTTTACTTTTGCTTTGAATAACCGAATCAACTTCTGTACTGTCAGACTGCTCGTAAGCCGTTTTTGAAATAGGTAGGCTAACTTCAAAGGTACTCCCCTGATCAATCCCGTCGCTCGTCACTGTGACTTCACCATGATGCAACGCCACCAGCTTACTCACTAGGGTTAAACCGATACCAAGACCGCCTTTGGTATGCGTAGAGTGGGCTTCAATTTGAGTGAACATATTGAACACATCTTTTAGCCTATCTTCAGGAATGCCCATTCCGTTGTCTTTAACAGAAACAACAATCATCACGCCTTTTTTTCTGATATCGACAGCTATCTTTCCAGACTCTTTTGTGTACTTCGCCGCATTATGAATAATGTTAGAGAAGACCTGGCTTAAGCGCGCTTTATCTCCGTAAACGGTGACATCTTCGTCAAGGCAGTTTACCGTTATATCGTGTTTCTTCGCTTTAACCTGCTGTTCAACAATTTCTAAAGAATCAGAAAGTACGTCTCGAATACTTAACCTTTCAAACTCAAGCTTTACCTTACCTCGAGTTATACGTGAAACGTCCATTAGGTCATTGATAAGCTTTGACATGTACTCGGCTTGTCGATTAATAATAGCCGTTACCCTTTTGCGGGTTTTATCATCATCAACGCTCTCTAAAATACTCGCGCCCGACATGATTGGGCCCAATGGGTTTCGCAACTCATGCGCCAAGGTAGCGAGAAATTCATTTCTGTAATTATCTTGTTTTTCAAGTTCCTGGATACTGATATGCATACGTTCTTGCACATCAAGCGCATAAACCAAAAACATCCTGTTTAATCGGTTGGCAGTTTCAACGTCAGTTTTATCAAACGTTGTTGAACGCCCTTCAATTGTGCGGGTATGGATAGTAAACGCTGAACGAGGCTTAAGACGTTCTGCTTTTGGCGCATCTTCAGATTTTTCATCTTCAGCGCCAATCCACTTTTGAACGCGATGGGTTTCTTTTCTAAACCAGGCGGTAAAGTACTGCTTTTTTTCAAATAAAGGGATGATCATAATACCCGCAATGCCGTGTTCTCGCGCTTCCGGATAATCCTCATATAAAGAATCGTTGGTATAGGGAAAACCGCCTTCGCTACTGGCTTTAGAAAAAATATTTTTAATAAGCTCTATCGGTAAGGTCGCCCCCAACGTAATAGTTTCGTACTGCGAATAATAAACAAATCCAGAGCTATTAAGCGCATCTAAAAATGCCCGCTCTCCGCTTTTCACCACGCGACTGATAGGGTTTGCCGGGCCTATTCTGTCCAACATAGCATCTACTGCGTTGTCAGTAATATGCTTTTTGCGTTTCGCAATTTCTTCTTCTTTTGCCAACAAGTGCCAGCTAAACAACTGGCTTAAGTTTTCGCACTGCAACCTTACATTTTGCGGTACGTAACAGGCTTCACGATGATGACAAGAAATCAGCCCGTATAGCTCTCCATCTGTCACTAAGGATATGGAAAACGAAGCGCGCAACCCTTGGTTTCTAATGTATTGGAGATGAATTGGTGAGAAGGTACGTAACAGGGAACGAGTAAGGTCCAGACGCTCTCTTCCCGACTCCTCGGCAGAAGGTACTAACCTAGCTGGGGGCAGGTCTGTGTCAGGAGTGAGCCTAACCCAATTTGTTTTGTAGAGCTCCCTAGCTTGTTTCGGAATATCCGTCGCTGGAAAGTACAAGTCTTGGTAAGACTCCATATCTTCAGCTTTAGCTTCCGCAATAACTTGACCAGAGTAGTCATTATTGAACTTGTAAAGCACCACTCTATCCATGTTAGTGAGATATTTTATGGTCGAAACCATCTCTTGCGCCATCTCAGCTAACGACGTCATTTCTTTGAAGCGCGGCGCAATAGACATAGAATAAAGCTTTATAAACTGCTCTGCGCTGTAAGCGTCTCTGAACTCTGTAGCAGGCTCTAGCTCTACAACATAGTGATGACCCGAATCATAAACAACCGCCAAATAATCTCTCGCTTCACCTTCCTTTAAAAGCGCCTCATTTAAAAAAACCTTAATGGGCAAGCGTATTTTGCTTTTCGATACTCTATCAAAGGTTTCTTCAAGAAAAGCGCGTTCGTCAGTGTCAGAGGAAAGAATATCTAAGAAATTTTTACCAACGATCTCCTCAGCAAATATCGTTTCGCAGTTTTCACTAACAATTGAGATAATTAGATCGTCGTAGCTAAACGCGATAAGAAAACCGTAACTTTGCACACTTTCGGGGATGTGTATGGGTTCGTCTTCACAACGTTCAAAGTCAAAGTTTTGAGGAGATTGATTCATAGAGGTCCTAAAGTTTGTATCCGTCCGTTTCGCGCGAGCATGAATCGAAAAGTATCATATCGACAAGCCAATTAATAACCTTCTCACGTTTTACTGGCTTAATTTAATGTTGGTAATTGCGCAGGTTTAACTCACAGTCAAACCTAGCGTTTAGATAACGAACGTCACCTAAACACCGGTTTCATTCCTTTACTAGTTATTCACCGAAAGAAGCTTTATCAAGCGTCCGCCTTCCTTATCTTCGAGAACATAGATATTGCCCATGCTGTCTTGTTCAACTTCACGCACTCGCTTGCCCCACTCGTAACGCTCTGCCTCTTCAACTTTCCACTTACCTCTATCATCTTTATTGAAGGCTACGCGAACCAATGCTTTCGATGACAAACCGCCGATGAAGCCATTACCTTCCCAATCGCTGAACTTATCTCCTTTATAAATGATAAAACCAGCGGGGCTAATGGCAGGCACCCATGCAAGTTCTGGAGATTTAAAAACGGGAATGTCTTCATGGTTTGGGATTTTAACGCCTGAATAATGGTCGCCCTGCGATACTGTGGGATAACCGTAGTTGCGTCCTTTTTCGATAATATTTAGTTCATCGCCATGGCGCGGTCCCATTTCGTGAACCCATAGATTACCTTGAGCATCGAAGTCGATGCCAAGCGGGTTACGGTGCCCTAACGTCCAAATTTGTTCGGTTACGCTGCCCTGACCATAAAACGGGTTATCTTGTGGCACACTTCCATCTTCGTTCAAGCGCACAACTTTCCCCAAATTCATTGCCATGTTTTGGGCTGGCGTAAATTTCTGACGCTCACCAGAAGTAATAAACAAATGCCCATCAGGTGAAAACGCCATACGATGAGAGTAATGCCCGTTCCCCGTCATCTTCGGCGACTGACGCCAAATTAGCTCTCTATCAGATAGCCTCGCGCCACTATCAGTAACGCTAAGCGTAGCTCTCTCAATGACTGCGCCGCTAAACGCTTCGTCTTTTTCATCCCGCTCAATATACGAAATATAAATGGTGCTATTCGACGCGAAGTCAGGATGAACAATGACATCACCTAAACCCCCCTGCCCTCGCGCAGTAACACTTGGCACATTACTCACCGCAAAACGCTTCTGCTGGTTTTCATCTAGCAACCACAGAGCGCCAGCCTTTTCCGTTACCAAGCTGTGCCCATCTGGCAAAAACGTCATGGCCCAAGGACTGTCGAAGGTAGCCTGAATACTACCCATCACAGTGGAACCATTACTGCCTTTCATTTCAATTTGTTCAGGAGAGCCAGACTGAGCAAAGGTAAAAAATGAGGTGGTAAAAAGCGTTACTAACAATGCGGCTTTTCTGCTCACGCTGGTTCTGTGCGTATTTAATGTTCTCATCTACGTTCTAACCTTTTAGAAAATTTGCGTACTACTGATTGCTCGTTAAGACGTTAATTACACGTATACGTGCGGCGCAAAGGGTTTCAGTTATCATTTGTTACGTAGATTTAATTAAACAGGTTTATATTGTCGACTTGGTTTCGTAAGCCACATTTTTGAGTTATGTGCGCTTTTCCTAAACCTTCTTTAATGCTGCGATACTTTACTTAAATACCGCCTGTGTTACTTTCAATTCAATTTTAGCAACGAATGTAAGGAGGTGATCATATGTCTAGAGTTAAGGTATTTGAACAGGCAGCTATGAGTGAGGGTCGTTCTAGCTAACCCCTTTTACGCAATTGCTCTATAAGGCTGTCTATTCAGCCCAGCTCGGAAAGCCGCATCACGTTGCTGAATGCGGCTTTTTTTACATTCCAAAAAAATTAATTGGAAAAAACTATATTTTCCGCATATTCCGTTTCAAAATTCATAAGATTTAAAATATGCTCAGTTTGCAACAAAGCAAAGAGCGTCAAGATTTTACCAAGGAGTAGGAAGTTGGTCAGGGTTGGACTGTTTATACTAATAGCGTTGGCGACATTTTCTCATGCTAATTCAAACAATATTGAAGAGCAGAACAGCGTATTCAATCTTCACGCTGATAATGCGTTTTTGACTGAACGGGTCAATCTTGACAACAAGCCCTACTCTACCTCTGTAGATACAGTACAAATGCTTGTTGACCAATTGGGTTACACTGCACCTGTGCTTCATGTTCCACTTGTACGCTCGTTTGCTTATATGCGGCAAGGCAAGAACGTTTGCGTACTCAATAAAATCAAATCCCCAGAACGCGAGCAAAAACACCTTTATTCACTACCGCTTAGCTTTTTCCAAACACAACGTTTTTATCAACTGGCTTCACTGCCACCACTAGGTGACGAACTTTTAAATGAAGCAGGTCACTTATTAAGTATCACTGAGGTAATGAAGGCCTACCCCGATTCTTATATTGTGCTGCCAGATGCGTATTCATACGGTGCTAGGGTTGACGAAGACTTAGCGCATGTTGATCAGAAGCAAATACTGCGTGTAGCAAATAACGTTTATTATTCTAAGTTTATGGAGATGTTTGCGGACGGAAAATCTGATTTTGCACTCATTTTCCCGGCTACTATTTACAGAAACTTTGGGGACAAGTTACCAGTTGCAGTACGCAGTTATTCCATTGCGGGTAACACAAGCCATGTATCGGGTCACGTTATCTGCCCTGATACACTGCAAGGGGCAGAGCACATAGCGCGTATAAACGCCGCAATAAAACGCATTTATTTAAAAGCTGAATTTATTACTGCACATACCCGGTATTTGCCTGCACAGGACAGGCAAAACTTGCAGGCTTTTATCAAGCAAACGATTCAAAAGCCATTGCTGGACGAATAATGGTTTCGCCAACCTTGCCTTATTAACAAACCACCAACAAATATTAAAAAATATTGTCTAAAAATCAGTCTCATACATCTAAAATCATTACCTAAAGAGCAGTACAATGTGAGAACAAATCATTGAGGTATTAGACATGAGCAAACACAGAAAAGAAGTGAGTAAAGAAACAGCAAAAGTGGTAGCTACAATGATGGTGCCTATGGTGGCATTGGGCCTAGTTTGTTTATCAATAGGTGCTTATTTGATGAATAACGTCTTTACTGGCATTTAGCACTAAAATAGTCTTATCAAGTAATAAGCAGTATTCGGCCATCACTAGTAAAACGAATGCTGCTTTGCCCGCTCTACCCCAAGAAGTTTAAACAAATCTTACTGCCATCCAAATTGCACACATATTCGCCATAAAATAACTTTGCTACTCGCAAGTCCGGTTCGCTGTCGCTTGTAGTTGAATGCGCTTTTTAACTTCAAAATAACCGAGAACACTCTTTCAGAAACTATGTACAAATGTGCGATAGGAGATTGTTCGTTAACCATGTTTTTTCTAGCAATTATTAACCATCATAAACAACACAAAGTACAGTTTACTAAACAATATTTTGGTTGATAATACAGTTACCTGCAATGAGGCAGGATTACATAAAAGGAATTTAAAATGAAATGCGAAGAACTCACACAGACTGAACTTGAATATGTCTCGGGCGGATTTAGAAATTTTATGTTCGGCTACTTAGTGTCAAAGGCAATGGATAGTTATGTTGATTGGGTACAAGGTGGCGCCGGTGGTTGGAAAGTTGAGTACAACGGCACAGGTTACGATGATCCACTACTTTAAACAGACAGATAGAGTTAACTAAATGAAAAACGTGCCTCTCTTGAACAAAGTCGTTTATTTTGGGCTTCTTCTGCTAGGCACGTACCTATGCAGCAAATTGCTACAAGTAATCACTCTCTATTTCCTGAACCAACCATTTTTCGTAAATCCCTTGTCTATCACTCAGTCAGATGAATTTACATCTTCAATTAAAGTCTCTCTTATCCTACTTGATTTTATTAGCTTTGCTCTTTGTTATTTTGTGCTGAAAAAATGCTTAAGTTTTTTAGAAAAAATTGAGAAGAAGTAAGCAAAGAAGCCGCATAAGTCGCGTACAAAAGCGCTGTAAAACAGCATTGGTGCACGCAGACCCGGTTCGCCGTCGCAAATTGGTGAATGCGTTTTTTTAGCAGGCTATTTTTTGGCTATTTTTTGACAAGCAAGAGTGACTATGACAGCGTAGGATAAATAAACTATAAAAAACTCGCGCCTGATAGCGAGAAAGGGAATTTCAAATGTATCAAAAGCTTGCCTGTGTTTTTATCGGCGCCTTACTTGCTCTTAGCCTTAGCTTTCACCTAAACGCAAAAGTACGTGGCGAGGCCGTGGTTACAACAATAAAGTCAGAAGTTTTGAGTGAGTCGCGAGAACTACTTATTCACTTACCTAATAACTATTCCCGCTATAAAGACACCACCTACCCAGTTTTATATTTGCTAGATGGACAGCGTAATTTTGCGCATACCGTCGGCACGCTTGATCTGCTAAATCAGTCTGGAATGGCGCAAGAAATGATTGTTATCGGTATAGCCAACACCGAGCGCACACGAGACTTCACACCTACCTATGATGAAAGCTACAACCAGTGGGGAATATCTGGTGGTGCCGACAACTTTTTAGACTTTCTAGAAAAAGAACTAAAGCCTTACGTAGAGACAAACTATCGCACCAATAACTACGCGATTGTTTCTGGGCATTCATTAAGCGCCCTTTTTACCTTATACGCACTGCAAGAGCGGCCTGAACTGTTTCAAGCTTACTTCGCATTTAGCCCAAGTTTGTGGTGGCACGAAGAAGTGATATTTCCAGAGGCAAAAGCGTTCTTTGCCTCAGATAGCGACCTTAACAAATACCTTTATATCAATATGGGTAACGAAGGTGGAAACATGCTAAGCGCATACGAACGTTACGCTGAACTGCTAAATAGCAGCGAACGAAAAGGTTTTACCTTTGACACGGAGCTAGACACATCTGAAAGCCACAATACTACTGCGCTTGCAGGTATGAGCTTGGCGCTTCAAAAGCAGCTAAATTCGTTACGCCCAACAGGTGCGATAATACAAGAAGGTATTCCTGCGGTAGAGCAATACTATAAAGACCTTTCGGCGAAATACGCTTTTGAAGCAAAGCCAGAATATAAAGCTGTAAACCATGCGGGTTATGCGGCGCTAAACAAACAAGAGTTTGACTCTGCCATTGCAATTTTTAAGAAAAATATAGCTCGCTTCCCTAACAAATCTGATGCTTACGACAGTCTGGCAGACGGTTATGAAGCTAACGGCGATTTAGCCATGGCACTTGAAATGCGAGAGAAAGCACTAACAATGAGCTATGAAGAAAATGTTGAGAATGGTGCTTTTAAAACCCGGTTGGCAAACTTGCGAAAGAAGATTGCGGAAGGTAAAGGCGACTAGCTATCAAGTGCCTGAACTAGAAAATCGTCAGCATTGACCGAATAATAGTAGGAACGTACTCTGGTACGTTCACTCGTAATGGAATACACATAATGACATCAATCAAGCTCTTCTCCTCTTTAACACTTTCGTTTTGTTTAGCTTCGTTATTGGGCTGTACAGAGCCTGAAACCCTGCCCGCCTCCCCTTCTGCTGCCGCAGAATCAAAAGAAGCCAGCCTTTTAAGAACTGGGCTTACCGAACGCATTCGAATTGAAGGGCAAGAGGTTGATTACCAATCTTTAGAGCAAAGACAAGCGCATTATGATGTGCCTGGGGTATCTGTCGCGTTTATGAAAAATGGGCAACTAGCTTGGACCATGCAAAGCGGCGTTAAAGATTTAACCACTGAATTGGCTATTGATGAAAACACGGTGTTCCAAGCTGGAAGTATTTCTAAACCCGCATTTGCAACAGTATTGATGAAATATCGCGAAGAAAACCCGCTAGATCTAGATGCAGATGTTAATACCTTACTCACCAGCTGGCAGTTGCCTGAACATGAATGGACTGGGCAAAACGTTGTTTCATTACGCAGATTGTTAAGCCACACGGCGGGTACCACAGTACATGGTTTTGCTGGTTACGCAGCGGGCGAACCCGTGCCTACTTTGCAGCAGGTGCTAGAAGGTGTAGCCCCTTCCAATACCGATGCTGTTGTTGTTGATCTTCAACCAGGTACACAAATGCGTTATTCCGGTGGCGGCACTACGCTCGCTCAACTTACCTTGCAAGACGTAGCTAACGAGCCCCTGCCAACTATGTCACAACAGCTTTTGTTTAAACCTTTAGGCATGGCGCGTTCTGGCTTCGACCAGCCCATATCGACCAACTTATCAAATAATATGGCTACGCCGCATGACGGCGACGGTGCGCCAATTAAAGGTGGCGCGCATACTTACGCTACGCTTGCAGCAGCAGGCATGTGGAGCACGCCATCAGACATGTTGAAATTGGCAAGCGGCGTTCGTAACGCGTATTTAGGGCAGAAAACCGACTGGATATCGCAAGCCACCGCGCAGGAAATGTTAACCAACAACACGCCAAGTACTGAGCCGCCTAATGTAGGAATAGGCTTCTTCATCAATATGGATGACAACGGGGAGATTCTAGGCTTTGGCCACGGCGGCGCAGATGCTGGTTTTATGTCGCAGTTATACCTTGAACTAGATACCGGCAACGGCTACGCCATTATGACGAACGGCAACAACGGTAGACAGTTAATAACTGAACTAGAAATACGCTTAAAAGAAGCGTTAAACGTGGGCTATTCGGAAGCTGAAGAAAAGACCATAGCATCCATTAGCCAAGACGAACTAAGCCAGTACGTTGGCACCTATGCAGTGACAAAGCCAGTTATTGTTGATGTAGTGCTAGAAAAAACAGCCAATGGCTTTGTGCTTAACGCGTTACCCTATGTTGAAAATGAAGAGTATTTTCATGAGGGCGGCAGTCGATTCTTTGCTAAGAATGGCAGTAGTGTTCGTTTTGAGATGGATGAAGAAAATGGACTGGTTAAGACGGTTGTGATGGATGGGGGTATTCGGGGTGTTAGGAAAAAAATAGTTGGTAAGAAGCGAACCAATTGATTTGCTTTTAAATCTTGAATTAGAATTCATAACTGAAAGACTCCACATTTTTATCAAAAGTAGCCGTTCACATCAAGGGCGAGAATATTCTTACACCTGTAAAGCGGACATGTATGTAATAAGGATACCTGGTGTTAGAGTCAAATTTAGTTATAAGGTATCGCATGCCTAATCTGACCATAGGGAAATTGAATGAAGGTTATTTTTGAGACAAACCAAAGCAGAACAGTTCTTTCTAAGTTCAAATACAAGATAGATGGACTTACTCCCTCTGGTGATTTTGAGAAGCAAAGGAATAGTCTAATTAGATTAGTTATCAATTCAATGGAGAATAAGCCTGACCAATGGGATAACCTTTGCCAGATAAACATTAATTGGATAGGAGATCAATTCATTAATAGGCTTGCGGATGAAGAAACGGAGCTTTCTAAAAAAAGACTAGATGAAGTTTGCTCTATGAGCTTTAGGTTTCTATTTGAACTTTACCTTTCAATGAAAAATGACCTTGCTATGGAGTTTGAGGCTGCCAGGCGTTTTGTTTTCAATAACTTGGATTCTTTTGAGAGTAGTGCGAAAGCGCAAATTGAATTTGCTATTCGAGACATGCCAATCAGCATATTTAAATCAATCGCTAATGGTGAGTCGATAGAAAGTATTAAAGATTTTAATGCCGTCTCAGTCAAAGCGGAAAAGCTAAAAGATGAATGGGAGAATGACCTTTCGGCAAGAGAAAGTCGAGTCGACAAATTAAAGAACTCGTTATCAGAATATGAAAACGGCTTTAACTTCGTGGGTTTATATCAAGGGTTTGATGATCTCGCTAAGGAAAAAATAGCCGAGCGCGATAGCGTACTCCGTTGGCTCAAAGTCCTTTCAGTTATTATCCTCCTGCCAGTATTAGTACAACTCGCTATTATTTATTTAAATATAAATGATATAGCGTCTATTAGGGAAGGATTAATTGCCTCCATTTTCCCAACATTATCCCTTGCAGCTATTGCGATCTATTACTTCAGAGTTCTACTTTTTAATTATAAATCCATAAAGTCTCAGCTTTTACAAATAGATCTCAGAAAAACATTATGCAGATTTATTCAGCACTATTCAGAGTACTCTAGTGAAATAAAAAAACAAGATTCAGAGTCATTAGCGAAATTCGAAAATATTATATTTTCAGGAATTGTAACTGAAGATGGTAATCTCCCCTCGACGTACGATGGAATTGAACAAATAGGAAAACTAATTAAATCGACTAGATCATAATGCAGAGTGCAACAAATCAATTTAAGTCGCACTTTCGGTGTCAAACATTTTATTGGGTGGCATAGCCACACCACTGTCATGTTATAGGAACCCCATAAACCGCGCGGAGTAAAGTTTGAGTACCTAAGTATCTGAAATTCTAGATTCAAAGATTGAGTTAGAAACTAGTGCTTTAGCTCATGCTAATTACATGAGTTTTGAAAATAGTTTTTCGCATGAACTTTCCGTACTTTAGGCTTATCTTACTGCGGATATTTAGATTAAAGCTAAAATAGTAGATATCTAAAACTTCGAATCTTGACTCAGCATTAGTTGTCTAGTATATGTAATAGTATGGAACTCGGATTGTGGACTACCGAAAGTGTTATTCCATTGACTGTAAATATCGCTTATTTAAGGAGATTAAAATGGCGAAAAAAATCAAGTTAATCGAATCAGAGTCTAGTAATCCTGAAGTTACAATTTTATTGAGACCAGGCACATCTGTTGAGATGGTAGAGATCATTCCTCCTAACGAAAATAAAGAGGCAAAGGCAGGAAGAGCTGCATTGTGCGGTTATTCAAATGCCTGCCTCGCACTGATCGAGGTTGGTGATTAGTGCCGTGGCTACACAGTCGCGTTATAAGCTATCTAGATACGCATTCTCTTTTCCTACAAAGCAAAACGGTTCGCTTCTTTACTCGTCATTTAAAGGAGGAGTTGCATTTATAGGAGCGCCATATGATGAAATGTTTGAAGCGCTTTCCTACTCCAAACCAGAAAGTATTATTCGAATCGACGATAAGCTCATTTTAGATAAACTTCTGAGTTTAGGAATAATTGTTCCTGATGATTTTGATGAGCTAAAAGCCATTAGAAAGAAGTATTTAGACGCCAGAAAGAACACTCCAATGACTTTGACACTAACGACAACTCAGGACTGTAATCTGGGATGTTATTATTGTTACGAGTCTAGAACCAAAGATAAACTAACCGACTTAGAAATTTCCGAAATAGTTAGGCGTACTAGGTCAAAATTGGAAACAGGTAAACATTCGAGCCTACATGTTGATTGGTATGGTGGTGAGCCATTCTTAAATTTTCAGTTTATAGAAAGCTGCTCTATGCAATTGCAAAACCTCTGTGAACAGCTTGGGATTAACTATCATGCATCAGCTATATCTAACGGTACACTATGGCCAAAAAACGCTGCTGAATTCGTGAAAAAACATAAATTCAGACAAGTACAGATTAGTTTCGATGGAGTCTATTCGCATAATTCTATAAGAAGGTATAGAAAGCAATATCAAGGGGCAGAATCCGGTAATTCATTCCAAATAGCATTCGATTTAATTGGTGAATTATTAGAGGCTACACAAGTAGATGTGCGGTTTAATGTAAGCCGGAGGACTATGAAGGAAATAGGTGACTTTACCAAACTAGTGAACAATTCCGATTGGTTCAACAAACCTTTTCCTTGTTTTATTCAGCCAGCCCGTGTGTCGATGTACTCAGAAAAGTCATCATTTGTAAGAGACTCAGAGCTTAGCCAATCTGAATTCGAAAGTGTACTTACAGAATTTAGAGAGGGATTAGGAGGAGATAAGCATCTCCAAATTGGCTGGTTTGCAGATGGAATTGGACCTAAAAATAATGTTTGCGCTGCGCTAGCGGATGATTCATTTGTGGTTGGAGCTGAAAAACTCATATATCGTTGTGGTTTACAAGTCGGTGAAAAAGACCGTGCTGTAGGTAGTATTGAAATTTATCAGGAAAAAAACACTACTTTTGGCGATTCAAAGTTTTGGGATGAGTTTGATCCGACGGTTCTTCCAGATTGTAAACGATGTTCTTTCTTACCAATTTGCTGGGGTGGTTGCCCTAAAAAGCACCTTGAAAAAGATTTTCATAACCTGCACGAAACATCTTTGTATTACAGAAAAAACTTAGCCAAAGAAGTCGCTAAAGTTGCTGGGATTGCTTTACGTGAAGATTTTGAGATAAGCGAAAATCAGCAGTTTCGAGATTAGGTAATAATCACATTTATTTCCTTTGTGAAAAACGTCATCATAATCAGGTTGTTAAACCTAAAATAGTAAGAACGTCTATCTGCGAAATAAGTGTAATTAATACAAGTGTCAGGTTTTGAGAATGCTTAATCAGCAAGTATTCGTAACAGTCTAACGATATTAATGTGGATAGAGAATGGAATTGTTCGATCCCTCCAAAATTACAACTTGGATATCTCTCAGTGCTGCCGCCTTATGTTTGGTAGCGTATGTCACAAAAACCGTTGTTAATTCCAAGCTTGGAGATAAAACTACAAAAGCCCATGCATATTCACTTTTGCGAACGATGCTTAACTACACGTTTTATCTTAGTCTGGTTGTAGTGCTAATTGCCGGTGGCATAAGTATATTTGAGAAGTATGTCAACAACAAGGAAAGGCAGGCTGCAAGGGAGATTGCGAAAGCCAATAGCTTAATTCAAGAATGGGCAGCACTGAACGATACTGATAGGGTTACTGCAACTAACTCTCTCCGTAACGCTGTTGAAAGATACCCGAGTTATGAAACTCATTTCTTACTAGCCAATGTTCTGCTCGAACAAGGATATTTCTCTGAGAGCATTCAGCAATTCAACAAAGCTTTAACATACATGCGCACCAAAATTGGGTTGTTAAACAAAGCCAACGCATTAATGAATTTGGGTAAATATGAGGATGCGTTGATTGTTTTAAAAGAAGGTTTAGATGTAGAAAGTGCTTCATTGGCAAGTGAAATACTACAGTCAAAAATTCATTTCGGAATTGCTAGTAGTTTTTTAGAGCTTTATCAGGTTAACAAAGCAAATCAGAAGAATCTGTATTACTTAGAGGAAGCAGAGAAACATTTAGCCCTTGCTGATAACGACGTATTGAATAATTCAGGGCACGAAACAGATATACTAAGTTCGTATGCCCTTTTGTATGACTTAAAACAGGACGAACCAAAAGCATTTCAATACTACTTGGAAACTTTAAATAAGCGCAACTCAGCTTTTTGGGGATCACCGGCAGCAATGGATTTGGCAAGGATTCAAAACAATATAGCGCATTTGCTCGTCCAAGATATATTCTCTTCAACTGAAGATAATGAAAATGCCTATAGAAGCGCAGTTTCGTATGCGAATGAGGCAATTCAGATGTATAGAAGCATTGGGTTTGAAATTGGTCTTGGCTACGCATACTTCAATTCAGCAGAAGCTAATCGAAAGCTTAAAAAGAACAATTTAGCCCTTAATAATTACATGCTAAGTAAACGTCATTTCGAGCAATCAGGTCATACACTACATTTAAAAACAGTCCAGGAGCGAATAAATATGTTGGAATAGAACTAATTCACAATATAAGAAAGGTTAGTTTCCAACTGAGCTTTGAGTCAACCATACTTAGTAAAGAGTCGAATTCAATTAATACTGATAATAAATTGCTAGAGAACACTATTGACTATGTATTTCAGTCTATTAGAAAAATTCTTCTTATGAGATAAGTTTTCATGTCGCAATTAACAAGATTGATGGTAATAGTGTAACTTTTGCTAATGTAAAAGTAGTAAAAGTCAACATTGAATTTTAATTTCGTAGGCTCAAAAAAGGCGAACCACAGGTTCGCCTTCCAAATCAATCAAGCTCTAACAGCAACGCTGCTAAACCAACCTACTCCTCAACATAGCTCTCAATGCTAGGGCATGAACAGATCAGGTTGCGGTCGCCGTATACGTCATCAATACGGTTAACCGTTGGCCAGAATTTGTTTCTGTGAACTTCTGGTGCTGGGTACGCCGCTAGCATGCGGTCGTAGCTGCGATTCCAGTCGCTGTCACAGATATCCGCTAATGTGTGAGGTGCGTTGTGTAACGGGTTATCAGTGGCATCCCACTCACCGCTTTCTACTTTCGCAATTTCTTGGCGAATGCTAACCATCGCGTTAATGAAACGGTCTAGTTCGTACTTCGCTTCTGATTCTGTTGGCTCAATCATAAGCGTACCCGCTACTGGGAAGCTCATCGTTGGCGCGTGGAAACCGTAGTCGTTTAGGCGCTTCGCGATATCTAGCTCTGTTACACCGCTTGCTTCTTTAAGCGGGCGAAGGTCAATAATACATTCGTGCGCTACGCGGCCATTGTTGCCTTTGTAAAGCACTGGGAAGTGCCCTTCTAAGCTTCTTAGCCACGTAGTTCGCGTTAAGAATAGCTACTTCGGTTGCACGGCGAAGGCCTGCGCTACCCATCATTTTGATGTACATGTAGCTGATAGGCAGAATTGACGCACTGCCCCATGGCGCTGCCGATACCGCACCACAGTCTTTGCCTGCCGTTTCTACGTTAACAACCGTGTGGTTTGGTAGGAATGGCGCAAGGTGCGATTTAACACCAATTGGCCCCATACCTGGGCCGCCACCACCGTGTGGAATGCAGAAGGTTTTGTGTAGGTTAAGGTGCGACACGTCTGAACCAATGAAGCCAGGTGACGTAATGCCCACCTGCGCGTTCATGTTCGCGCCGTCCATGTAAACCTGACCGCCGTATTGGTGAACAATGTCACAAATCTCGCGTACCGTTTCTTCATATACACCGTGGGTAGACGGGTATGTGATCATGGCGCACGATAGATTGTCGCTCACTTCTTCCGCTTTTTTGCGAAGGTCATCAAGGTCCACGTTACCTTTGCTGTCACAGGCTACTACTACCACTTTAAGGCTAACCATCTGCGCAGACGCAGGGTTAGTACCGTGGGCAGAGCTTGGAATTAAGCACACGTTTCTGTGACCTTCGCCTCGGCTTTCGTGATAGCGCTGAATAGCCAATAGGCCTGCGTATTCACCTTGCGCACCAGAATTAGGCTGCATTGAAAGCGCATCGTAACCCGTTACGTTTACTAGCCACTCGCTAAGTTCGGCAATCATTTCTTGATAGCCCGCTGCTTGGTCTAGTGGTGCAAACGGGTGAAGCTGACCGAACTCTGCCCACGTTACTGGGATCATCTCAGCCGTTGCGTTTAGCTTCATGGTGCACGACCCCAATGAAATCATTGAGTGGTTAAGCGCCAAGTCTTTGTTTTCAAGGCTCTTGATGTAACGAAGCATCTCTGTTTCAGAGTGATACTTGTTAAACACTTCGTGAGTAAGGAAGTCGCTAGTACGTACTAGACCTTCAGGAATAGATTTTACGTCTTGCGTGGTTACTTCTGCATCCAGACCTTCCACTGTTAAGCCGTGCTCTTCACCAAGCAGTACGTCGAATAGCGCAACAATGTCTTCACGTGTTGTGGTTTCGTCAAGCGATACACCTACTGCACCTTCAAGGTCTGCACGCAGGTTCATGCCTTTTGCGTAGGCTTTCTCTAGTACGTCTTCTTTGTTGTTAACCACTACGGTTAGCGTGTCGAAGTACGTGCTGTGCTTAAGGGCTACACCTTTTTCTGCACCTTTCTGGTTTAAACCCGTAGCAAGAATGTCGGCGAAGCGGTGAATGCGCTCGGCAATAGTTTTAAGACCTTGTGGGCCGTGGTATACCGCGTAGAAGCTTGCCATATTGGCTAGAAGCACTTGCGCTGTACAAATGTTCGAGTTCGCTTTTTCACGGCGAATGTGCTGTTCACGGGTTTGTAGCGCCATGCGAAGCGCTGGGCGTCCGCGGGTGTCTTTACTTACACCAATAATACGGCCAGGTAGTGAACGCTTGTAGCTGTCGCGTGTAGCAAAGAATGCCGCGTGTGGGCCACCGTAGCCCATAGGTACACCAAAGCGCTGTGCACTACCAAGTGCAACGTCTGCACCTAGCTCGCCAGGCGACTTAAGCATTACTAAACTCATTAGGTCAGCGGCTACTGCCACAATGCCTTTTTTCGCTTGTACTGCAGCAATGATGTCGCTGATGTCTTTTACTTCACCGGTAGAGGTTGGATATTGAAGTAGCGCACCAAAAATATCGTGCTCTGCTGCTTCTTCTGCCGCACCTTTGATGATTTCAAAACCAAACATTTCAGCGCGGGTTTCAACCACGTCAACCGTTTGCGGGTGAACGTCGTTAGCAATAAAGAAGGCATTCGCTTTTTTGTTCTTAGACACACGCTTAGCAAGGCCCATGGCTTCAGCAGCCGCAGTACCTTCATCTAGTAACGATGCTGACGCTAGCTCTAGGCCAGTTAGGTCGATAGTTAGTTGTTGAAAGTTAAGAATAGCTTCCAAACGACCTTGGGCAATTTCTGGCTGGTAAGGCGTGTACGCTGTGTACCAACCTGGATTTTCTAGCACGTTGCGAAGAATAACGTTTGGTACGTGAGTATCGTAGTAACCCATACCAATGAAAGAACGGTTAATTTTGTTCTTTTCTGCAACGGCTTTAAGTTCACCTAATGCTTCAACTTCTGTCGCCCCTTCACCACATTTTAGTGGCTCTGGTAGCGCAATACCTGCCGGTACCGTTTGCTCAATTAAATCGTCTAGTGAGCTTGCACCAATGGCAGACAGCATTTCTTCAATTTCGCCTTTACCCGGGCCTATGTGACGGCGGATAAATGTATCTTTTTGCTCTAGTTGAGCCAATGTAGGGGAAGTATTCGACATAACGTTGTTAAGCACTCGTAATGGTTGCCGCAAGGGCGCGTTAAATCTTTAAGTTAAAAAGGGGCTGAATTATCTTCATGCCCCTTTTCAAATTATGGTTCTTTTAAAACTGCGTAACGAATTACTCTTCGTCGATGCTGTTTTCGTAGCCTTCAGCGTCTAGTAGACCTTCTACTTCGGCCGCGTCGTCAGCTTTAATTTTGAATAGCCAACCGTCGCCGTACGGGTCAGAGTTAACTAATTCTGGAGAATCTTCTAGGTCTTCGTTAATTGCTACGATTTCACCTGAAATTGGCGCGTAAACGTCAGACGCTGCTTTTACCGATTCAGCAACACATACGTCGTCGCCAGTGCTTACTGCGTCGCCAACATCTGGCAAATCAACGAAAACCATGTCGCCAAGTAAGCCTTGTGCGTGCTCAGAAATACCTACAGTGAAAACACCGTCTCCATCAGGGCGAACCCATTCGTGCGTAGCGGCATAGCGTAAATCAGTTGGGATGTTGCTCATAATCGTTCCTGTTATTCTCTGTTAACTTTTGGGGCCTAGTAGCTATTGGCCTTATAAAACACTTTTTCCATTGCGAACAAAGTAGGGCTTAACCACTTTTACTGTAACCCACTTTTTGCGCATTTCCACTTCTACTGTTTCACCAACATCACTTGGTACTCGTGCCATCGCAATTGAGTGACCTAGTGTTGGAGAGAAAGTACCTGAAGTGATAACGCCTTCGCCGCTTTCTGTTTTCACTTTAAGACCGTGACGCAGCACGCCTTTTTCAGTCATCACCAAGCCTACTAGCTTGTCGGTACCCGCTTCGCGCTGCGCTTCTAGTGCTTTACGCCCTACGAAGTCACGCTCAGCCGGTTCCCATGTAATTGTCCAGCCCATGTTTGCCGCTAGTGGCGATACGGTTTCGTCCATATCTTGGCCGTACAGGTTCATGCCTGCTTCTAGGCGAAGTGTGTCACGCGCACCTAAGCCGCATGGCTTAACACCCGCGTCGAGCAGTGCTTGCCAGAAGCTTTGTGCTTGCTCAGCAGGCACCATAATTTCGTAGCCTGCTTCACCGGTATAACCTGTGGTAGCGATGAACAAGTCTTCTGCTTGTACACCAAAGAATGGCTTCATGCCCGCTACCGCTTCTTTTTGCGCTGCGCTGAACAAGGTGGCTGCTTTTTCTTTTGCGTTAGGGCCTTGTACGGCAATCATGGCAAATTCAGGGCGCTCTGTAATGGTTACGTCAAAGCCTTCTGCTTTGCTCATTAACCAGTTCATGTCTTTTTCGCGCGTTGCTGAGTTAACCACTAGGCGATAGTTAGTTTCGTCGAAGTGATAAACGATAAGGTCGTCTACAACACCGCCTTCTTCGTTAAGCATGCCGCT
This sequence comes from Alteromonas sp. ABV4_150, assembly GCF_056311745.1. Taxonomy (NCBI): domain Bacteria; kingdom Pseudomonadati; phylum Pseudomonadota; class Gammaproteobacteria; order Alteromonadales; family Alteromonadaceae; genus Alteromonas; species Alteromonas sp. ABV4_150. The sequence continues at coordinate 376,681 of NZ_CM149971.1, forward strand.
GTATAGCGCTTTGCCTTTGTCTTTTAGTTTTGCCACGTCGTTGGCTAAAAGGTACTGAAGATACGCTTTGGCTTGTGCGCCTTTAACGTCAACAATGGTCATGTGGGACACATCAAACATACCGGCGTCTTGACGCACAGCGTGATGCTCTTCAATTTGTGAACCATAGTTAATTGGCATATCCCAGCCGAAGAAATCGACCATTTTCGCACCGGCTTCTAGGTGCTTTGCGTGTAGGGCGGTGGTACTAGACATTCCACTTACTCTTTTTAATTTGAAAGGTAGAAAACGAAATTGAGTATAGTTAGCTAACGTTTATGCAACAAATTGGAAATTTTTATCAATACATTTAAAAAGCAAATGTATTATTGAGAAAACATGAGGAAAGCAAATATGTAAGCGCTTGCTGATGCTGTGGCTTGCTTAATGAAAATCGCGGCGGATGAACAATGATATAGGGTGTGAGTAATGAATCTGAAAACAAGCTCGGTAATAGTTGGCAATTAAAAAGGGGTTAAACCATTAAATTGCCAGCTACTTTTTAGTGAGGCTGTATTTATTACTTTCTGCTAGCACTTTCTGCGCACTTGTCGAGCACGTTGGAACGAGCTTTTAAATACTTATTAGCAGCCGTATTGTAAGTTGTTCATCAGCAAGTGTGCTAAACGCACGCTTCACCATTTTGCCAAACGTTTGCAAGTGCGTTGTCTTCGCTTAGCTCTACAAAGTTCGCCCGCTGCCCTACCGCAATGCTGCCTAATTTCTCGTTAATGCCCATAAAAATAGACGGCGTTGCGCTTGCCATTTGGCTTGCTTCTTCTAGCGAAATTCCGATGTCATTAACGCAGTTATTAACCGCCCCGTGCATGTCTAAACAACTTCCTGCCAGGGTGCCATCAGGTGTAGTAAGTTTGTTTCCCATACGAGTAATATGCGTATCGAAAAAGTCTATAACGTCTTCGTCAGCACCTACGTGGGCCATGGCATCGGTAACCAGCATTAATTGCGATGGCCCTTTGGTTTTGAAAGCCAGCTCAACCGCTTTAGGGTGCAAATGCTGATGATCAACAATGATGCCGCAGGTGTTATTGCTTAAAAGCGCTGCGCCAACCATACCAGGTTCACGAGAGGTAAACGGCGACATGGCGTTGTATAAATGTGTAAATCCAGAGGCTCCCGCTTCAATCGCCCTTTGAACCACATCAAACGGTGCATTAGAGTGCCCTAACGCCACAATAACGCCTTGGTTTACTAAATCTTGAATAACATCACTCGAGGTATTTTCTGGCGCTACAGTAATCATAACCTTGCCAAGGTCTTTTCGGGTATAAGTGGCAAGCTCCCTGTCGGTAAGCGGTCTTATATATTTTGAAAGATGTACGCCTTTTTTCTCTACGCTTAAATGCGGCCCTTCAAAGTGAATACCTTCAACGCTGGGGTGGCTGCTCTCTATAGCTTCACTTACCGCGTTGGCGGCGCTTTCTATGGTTGCGATATCGTCAGTGATGAGTGTGGGAAATAATGTGGTAGTACCGTACTTTCGATGGGCTTTAGCCATTGTTTCTATACTTTTAAACGTTGGTGCGTGATTAAACATAACGCCACCGCCGCCGTTCACTTGTGTGTCTATATAGCCAGGAATAAGCCTGTTTGACACGCGCTCAGGAATTTCTTCACGCTGCTTTTGCGAATCAGAAAGTGCTTCGATGTGAGTAATTACGCCCTCTTTGATTGTGAGTACTTGGTCTTTTTCCCAGTTACCATTTATCAAAACGTTTTCGGCTAGAATTGTCTTCATCATTGGGCTTTCATTTTCCTTATTAGATGCGGTTGTTGTTTTTTTTCGCAACTTATAACGTGGCTCGTTCTGATGCCTTTCTCGTCGCTTATACCGAAGCTTGTCACATGAATTATATATGCCGTGTTTGCGGCCATTGGCAGCTACAAGCCATCATATGATGCTCTAGCATACTTGATAGCGCCCTGCTCTGGCGATAATTCACATGCTTGAAGGCGCGCTCGGATTCTCTTGGAAAAATACGGTACATAAACATCGCTCAACCCACCTATTAGAGCAAGGTTATACCCGTTATCATCTAATAGTCGCTCTGCCATAGTTTCTAAGTACTCAGCCCCTTCTTTGAAGATGCGTGTCACTTGGCTATTACCTTCATTTAAAAGTGGCAACATACAGGGAACTAAACTTGCGTAATGGTGAGTATTAAACCCAGCGCACTTAGCCACTATGTCGTCGGCGTTTGACGTGCCCAGTTCTGCGCATATTTTCTTTGACAGGTCATCAGGGCTTCGAATGTTATCTATACATAGTAAAGTGTGCTGAATAGCTTTTAAACCCAACCAAGCGCCACTGGCAAAGTCACCTACAGGAAAACCGTGCCCACCCAAGTCTGTAAACTTACCCTCGTTAAATACGGTGCCAGCCGACCCCGTACCCACAATAATTACTGCACCTGACTTACCGTTGTGAGCACCTACGCAGGCTGCGTGCAAATCACTTAGTATATGAAGCGAATGAAACGGGTGCACCCAGTTTTCGAGGCGAGCTTTGGCGGTGCTAATGTTAGCGCCAGCAAGCCCGCCTGCTACTACACACTGTGATAGCGTGATAGGTGTTACTGGGGCGTCACTATTTTGTAAAGCCAATAAGGCGTTAGCGGAATCAATAGCCTTAGCTACTCCATCCAATATAGAGGTTTTAGCGAGTTCTGCGTCACGCATTATATTAGCCGGGCCGCTAATGCCCTTACCTATCTGCGCGCCGTTCTTGTCTTGTAAAATAACTCTGCATTTGGTGCCGCCGCCGTCTATGCCAATAAAATACAGATCAGAGTTCATTCACGTTCTCGCAGATTAAGTAAGTGTCTAATTTAACTCGCTAATTTAACTCGCTAATTTAAACACTCAAATTTGATAATTAAATTAACTAACTATCCAAAGCAGGTAAAAAATTAGCGTGTGTGATATTACCGCAAAGTACTGATTACCCGAAGCGTAAAATCACAGAAGTAAATTGAAGCTAGGTTGGTTAAAGAATTCAGGCTTTCGCTCAATTTCATTTACAAATATAATCTTAGCAAGCACATACATTAGAAATACTGATAAATATGAAGCAGCTTTCTTTAGACACGCTACGCACCTTTGTAAGCGTGATTGAACTTGGTGGCTACGCTAAAGCTGGCGACTTTTTGGGTCGCTCTCAGCCAGCTATCAGCTTGCAAATCAAAAAACTTGAATCGCAGCTAGACCGAAAACTGTTTACGAAAGTGGGCCAGCGCCATGTGCCTAGTGCCGATGGAAACTGGCTTTACCCAAAAGCGAAAGAACTGCTAGAACTTAACGACAATATTTTTAGAAGCCTTACCCCTGCGCCTTTAAGCGGTAGATTGCGTTTGGGCATTCCCAATGAGTTTGCTTCTACCCTACTGCCGGGCTTAATTGGTGAGTTTTCAAAGCGCTACCCCGATGTATCGTTAGAGGTGACGTCTGCGCTAAGTCGCGATCTGCTTCACCCGTCTCAACGAGATCACTTCGATTTAATACTGGCACTGGTAAACCCAGATGAACAAACAGAGGGCGAAGTAGTAATAGAAGACGATGTGGTGTGGGTTGGTGATACCTCTCACCCGTTGGTGGGAAATAACATCCCTTTAGTGCTAGCGCCAGATGGCTGTATGTATAGAAGCCGGGTAATCGAACAGCTTAAACAGCAAACCCTCGCGTGGAAAATTAGCTATACCAATGCCGATTTAGGTGGGCTAGTTGCCGCCATTCAGCAAGGGCTTGGCGTTACGGCGCTAGCAAAATCGAGCTTACCGGCAAATTTAGCAGTACTGAACCACCCGCACCTGCCAAAGTTAGGAAAGGTCAATATTTGTCTATTTAACCAAGACACCCAGCATCCAGTTATCAGCAAAACACTCGCCGAGTTTTTCAAAGTGCGGCTAACGCAATAAAGAAAAGGGGTCAGAGTACTTTTTCTGCCCCATCATTCTTACTCTTAATAGCTTTAGCTATCGTTAGTGATGGTGTCGGTAAGCTTGCTAGGCACCGTATCGCAAAGGCGATAATTAAAAGCTCCTAAACTTATTGAGAAAAAGCTTTAACACTTTTTCGTTTAGCTTATTAAATCCAATAGCTTGCCCAGCGGTTTAGCCAAGCTCTCTGGTGGCTCAGTAAAGTAAGCGGGACCTGTTTCTGTCATATACAAACAGTCCTCTAAGCGCACACCAAACTCACCAGGAATATAAATACCTGGCTCATTGGAAAAGCACATACCTTTTCTAAGTGGCGTATTTTCACCGCGCACAAAGTTAACACTCTCGTGCCCTTCCATCCCTATACCATGCCCCGTTCTGTGGCTCAAACCAGGCAATTCATAGTCTTTACTGTAACCCTTGCTGGCGTAATATTGACGCACTGCATCATCCACTTTTCCTGCTGGCTCTCCAACTTTAGCTGCGGCAAATGCCACGTTCTGGCCCTCTCTGACTGTGTGCCATACATCCTGAATTTTTTGGGAAGCTTTGCCGAATATCAAGGTACGGCTTATGTCGCTTTGGTACCCGTGCACACTGCAACCACTATCAAGCAAAATTACAGAACCTTCTTTGATAGTTTGCGCTGCATTTGTGCCATGAGGGTAAGCACTCGCATCGTTAAAGAGCGCCAGGCACCAAGCACCGCTACCGCCCAATCGCTGCTGCGCGTTGTTCATCAAACTTTTAACGTCCTGCTGACTCATGCCAAGCTCTAAGTTGTTAAAAACAAACTCGTAGGCCCGCAAAGTAATTTCATTGGCTTTATGCATAAGTGCCAATTCGCTAGCAGTTTTGTACATACGACAGCCTAGCGTAACGGGCTCGGCAGGAACGATATTCATATTTGGTAGCGCACGGCTAACTCCTGTTACCACAAAGTAGCGCACGCTGCTTTCAAAACCGATATTACCGCTAGTGATACCCCGCGGTTTTAAAATATCGGCTACAACATCAAATGGGCTTTCGTGCTCCTGCCACACCCTTACATCATCGCCTATAGCCAACGACTCGAGTACGCTTGGCTTTTCAAAAAACGGTGTAACTACTGCAACATCGCCTTTTTGAGGGATAATTAACGCGGTTAAACGCTCGCTGCGCCACCATTTAATCCCAGAGAAATAATCCATCGCCGCACCGGGCTCTATTAATATTGCCGCGATATCTTTGGCTTTCATTAGCGACTGCGCTTTTTCAATACGCGCTCTACGCTCTTTCACGGTAATCGGCTTTGCGTTTGCGGTGATATCCGTTAATCCATCGATATCGCTTAAGTCCGCTGTGTTGGTTTTATCTAATGCAGCCATCGACGCTATAGGAGCTAAAGCAATACTAGCCCCAGCTAATTTCAAGAAATGTCGCTTATCCATGTCCCTTCCTGTCGTTTTAATTAAGGTTATTTGAACCCTTTGTTTTATGAAAATTACATTGATTCTCTTATAGTCTAGCCGGTAAAGCTCGCCTATACTTTACGCCCACATAACGAAAACAGCGGCTAGACCAATTAGAAGCAAGCCAACTATTTCCCGCTTTGTGACTGCATTTTTTAACCAGTAATGCGAAAGCAATAGGGTTAACAAAACCTCTAACTGCCCTAATGTCTTAACAAGGGCAACATGCTGTAACGCCATAGCAGTAAACCAGCATATTGAGCCTAAACAGCTTACTGTACTTATGGCTAGCACCTGTTTTTTAGCATTTACTAATTGCCTAAACACGAAGGGCTTGGTGATTGCGATATACCCGCTTAAGAATACGGCCTGTACGCACAGCACCCATAATAAAGCCCAAGCTGCGGCAAGGGTGTACTGTATATCGAGCATATGGCTTGCTTCGCGTACTAGCAATGATGTAAGAGCAAAGCAGGTACCACAGGCAAGACCTATCAACATGGTTTTCAAACTTACACCCTGAAGTCTGTTACCACTGCTTAATACAAATACTGCGACTCCACCTATAACTATCCCCGCCCAGCCAAGGGGCGTTAAGTAACTCCCGAAAAAAAGCATGCCGACAACGCCCGCCACTAGAGCTTCACTTTTTGCCAAGCCCGCTCCAATAGCGAAATTCTTTTGCTTAAACAGAATCACCATCAGTGAGGTGGCCGCTATTTGAAGTAATGAAGCGCACAAAATCACCGCTGTGAATGAACCCGTAAATTGTGGTAGTCGACTGGCACTACTGCTATACAGGGCAAGCAGGTAGATAAGGGCTAAGGGCGGAGCAAATATAAAGCGAGATAGCGTAACACCGGAGGTGTTAACTGTACCACTTAGTTTGCTTTGCAGGGCATTACGCACGGTTTGCATTATTACCGCGCCCAATGTAAATAAGATCCAACTCATTAGCGTCGCTTTACCTTTAAAATAACTTTACTGCGTGCCGTACAAGCTCTTTTATTTGGTATTGGCTTTGCTACCAGACAACGCCTGTAGACGCTTTGCTTTAAAGTCACTTTCGCGCTTCCAATAAGGCCAAGCATCACCTTGGGCATAATGAGTAAGCAGGGTTCCAATGAGGGAAAGATCTTGTTTTACGCCACCTAATGTCCAGCTAGGAAGATAGTCATCATCGGCTTTGTGATAGCGATTGGTGATAAAACTTGGGTCGGTATCGCCTAAGCTCATGAACAAAATAGAGGGTACGCCCTGTTTCGCGAGTGCGAAATGATCAGAGCGGAAGAACAGGCCATTTTGAGGGCGCGGATCCATCTTAACCCTTCTATCTTGCAGTGAAGCTGCCGTTGCCAAATCATCTTCAATAGATAAGTAGCCTTCGCCATACTGCAAGATATAATCAACATCATCGTTTACATTCATACCGTCGATGTTTAAAAACGCTACCATGTTCTTGGTGGGCACAGGTGGGTTATTTGCAAAATAATCAGCCCCCAACAGCCCCGTTTCCTCTGCGGTAAACGCGCTAAACATTAGCGTACGCGCAAAGCCTTTTTTGTGCTTTGAGAGCGCATCTGCCAGCGTTAGCACTCCAGCTGTGCCAGACGCATTATCCACCGCACCATTGTAAATGGTGGTTTTGCCATTCTTCTCTACCTTACCAAGGTGGTCCCAGTGAGCGTGCAGCATTACCCACTCATCTGGCTTTGAGGTGCCCTCTAAAATACCGGCAACATTCTGCGACTCAGCATGCTCGATAACATTGTTAAACTTGAGCGATGCGGCGGTGTTCAAAGAAACAGGTGTGAAGCCAGGCTTGGATGCTTTTCTTTTAAGCTCGCCGTAATCTAAGCCTGCTTTTTCAAAAAGCTCTCTTGCAGCATTAAGATGAAGCCACCCCATAACGCCTACTTGTGACGCATTATTGTTGTCATCAACTAGACTAAACTTGGTATTAGAATTTGAGTTTTCGACAACGCCCCAGCCGTAGCCAGCAGGCATGGTTTCATGAACAATCAAAACAGCTTCTGCGCCTTGTCTAGCGGCTTCTTCGTATTTGTATGTCCAACGACCATAGTAGGTCATGGCATTACCTTGGAACAAATTTGGATCTTTAGAAGCAAAGCCCGGGTCGTTTACCAGTATTACGACGGTTTTGCCTTTCACGTCTAAACCAGCGTAATCATTCCAGTTGTACTCAGGCGCATTTATACCGTACCCCACAAAGATCAGCTCGCTATCAGTTAGTGAGTATTCATTTACTATACGTTGTGTTCTAGCTGTGAACTCACTTCCTGCTTCAAAAGAAAGGTCGCCAATGATTAACGAACTCATGTTGCTAGGCGTAATTTTTGCGAGCGGCACAGCTTGGGTATAGCTTTCACCAAAAGCTGGCTTAAGTCCTAACTTCTTATACTCTGCTACCAAGTATTCTACGGTTTTCTTCTCGCCTTTTGATAACGGCCCACGCCCTTCGAACTCATCACTAGCCAGCGTTTTAACATGTTGACGATACACGTCTAAATCGATAGAAGCGTTACTCAGCGACATCTCTTCACTTTTTGCTGTCGCCGACGATTCAACCGAGGCTAAAGTGGTAACCACTGCGTCGGCATTCGCCGCACCAGTAATTAAGGTAGAAGTAAGTACGGAAGCAGCGCAGACAAAAGAAAAGGCGCGATAAGGTTTGCAAAGATAAGTAAACATAGGCCATTGGTACAAATAAAAAAGGATACCGAAGAGTATCCTTTACCTCTGACTATCTCAATGCCGAAACGACTAAACCACAAGAATGGGGTCAGAGTACATTTATTCGGTTTTGTAATAGGGAAAGCCAATAATGTACTCTGACCCCACTATTCGGGGGTGGCGAAAAAAGTACTCTGACCCCATTATTTAAATGTACTCTGACCCCATTATTTGGGTTTAAAGGCCCATGGCGTGGCTAACGAAGGCGTTTTTGATGGTTGTGAGCTTGTCTGTGGCTGAAAGTCCTATGCCCCGAACTAGTTTTTTGAGCGGGTCGTTGCCGTCGAATAAGAATTTGAAGCCATCCATTGCCGCTATCATTTTCGTGGCTTCTGTCTTACGGCTTCGCTCGTAGCTGCGCAGGTGCTTATATAAACCAATGTCTTTACCGGCAGCACTCAGACTTCTTAGTGACTCAGCCAACGCTAGGGCGTCTTGCATACCCAGGTTTGCTCCCTGCCCGGCTAGCGGATGAATGGTATGAGCGGCATCGCCTACCAGTACTACCCCGTCTTTAGCCCATTGCCTTGCATAGCGCATGGTTAATGGAAACGCGGCGCGCTCGGTTTCAAGGATAATAGTACCTAAAACACTATTACTTGCGGCAGTTAACGCATGGCAAAAAGCATCGTCACCCAATGCCATTAGCTCGCTTGCTTGTTCTGGCGTTTGAGACCACACAATTGAACAAACGTTTGGTTCGGCCATTGGAAGTAGCGCTAGCGGGCCTGTAGGGGTAAACGCTTGGCGCGCCACATTGTTGTGTGGCTCATCGATTTTGATATTGGCTACTATGGCCGTATGCTCATAATCTTTAAAGGTAATTGGCAGGCCCGCCTGCTTTCTTACAAAAGAGTTAGCACCGTCTGCGCCAACAAGCAATCTGCAGCTTAGCACATCGTCGTTGTCTAGCATTAGCATGGTTTGATTAGGGCCAGCAAGTATCCTTTCAATACCCGCAGTGACTAGATGCGCGTTAGGCTGAGCCTCTACTGACTTAGCAAGCGCATTCACCAATGCTTGATTCTCCACGATGACCCCTAGGGTATCGCTCCCCATCTCGTCACATGAAAAATGTATATCACCAAAACTGTCTTTGTCCCATACATGCATTGCTGTATAAGGGTTGGACCGATCTTGCTGTAAATAAGGCCACACATCAAACTGTTGCAGCGCTTTAATATTAGCCTGATTGATTGCGCTAACACGCGCCGTTGGCCTATCTGCAAGCACCTGATAACAAGGCGATTTATCAATAATCGCCACATTTAGTTCACTGTCTTTTAGCGCTGCGGCTAGGGTTAACCCTACAATTCCACCGCCCACTATTGCTATATCAACATGCTGCATTGTTATCTCTATTTCCGTGTGGTGTTACGCCATAACCTGTTGTGTGCTTTACGAAGGTTTTCTTTGCTTGCGGCATCATACTTAATGCAAGTAAGGAAACGTTTCTGCCTATGACGGTAGGAAAATACTGGTTTGAAAAAGTTCGCACTAAGGTATCGGTAAGCGCAATCGTGTTATCTCGATCTTTCTTACGCTCATTAGCATAGCGCTGAACGATATTAAATGCCCCAGCGTCGAAGTGCTCAGCACCACCTTCTACTAGCGTTTTTTGACTGCTTTCTTGTTTCAAAACTTGCGACATAGAATGCTTAGATACAGCACTTTTCAGCACATAAATTAGAGCACTCAAATCGCGTAGGCCCAAATTGAATCCCTGCCCCGCTATAGGGTGTAGCGCCTGCGCAGCGTTCCCCACCACTACCGTTCGGTGGCTGGTAACTTGCTGGGATTTAGTAAGCGCCAAAGGATAGCTAGCGGTATCACTCACTCTTAGTATTTTGCCTTGGCGATAACCGAAGGCTTGTTGAAGCGCATCAATAAACGACGCTTTGTCCATTTCCATAAGTGCTTCAGCGGCTTGAGTTTCTAGCGTCCACACCACTGAAAAACCATTGCCATTCGCCTTTACGCTGTTGATTTCACTATCGAAAGGTAGAAAAGCAAGGGGGCCAGAATCAGTAAAGCGTTCGTACGCTTTGTTTTCATGAGGCATTTGCGTATGTACGTTAAATACAATGGCTGTTTGGTGATAATCACAGACTGTTTTGGCAATACCCACACGCTCAGCTAAACCTGAGCGCCCACCATCCGCAAGTATCAGCAGCTTAGCGGTTAGTACATCTCCACTATCTAGCAATACGTCTACATGGTTGCGGTGCTGCTTAACACTGGTTACTTTTGCTGGCGCTATATGCTGATACGCAGTACTCGCGTTTGCAGCAAGGCGCGTTAGCGCGCTTAAACTTACCACTTGGCCAAACGCGTCGATGTGATAGTCGTGACTGTGCAGATTTAAAAGGCCGAGGTGGCCCTTATCGCTAACTTCTATCTGCTCTATTTTTGGAGGCAGTTCGCCGTTGTGCTGCTTGGCTAAGTCGTTAAGGCTTAAACCAACATCGGCTAATTCGTTAACGGTACGTCTTGCTAACGCAATAACTCGAGTATCGGTAAACGGGTTAAAGTCATTAAGGGTGGGGTTTGTTTGGTTAGGATCTGCAGCGTCAATGAGTGCAACGCTTAACCCGCTATTTTCACCCTCGGAATTTTCGAAAGATATGTTTTCTGAAAGTGCTTTCGCAAGCACTGTTCCTACAATACCACCACCGATAATAACTACATCAACCGCTGCCGATTCCACTATATTTGTCTTCCCGTCGCTTTAATTTTAGCGCTTTTTTGTTCTTTTAGCTTTTCGCCATTAGTGATTCGATTTCGTCAATCTCTTTAGGTACATCAGATGTTAGGACCTCTACACCCGATGCAGTGATGACCACATCATCTTCAATGCGCACGCCTATCCCCTTGTACTTTTCAGGTGCTGCGCTATCTTGACTGATGTAAATACCCGGCTCTACCGTTATAACCATTCCGGGTTTCAATGGGCGATCTTGACCATTGATTTTGTAGTTACCTACGTCGTGCACATCAAGCCCTAAGAAGTGACCTAACCCGTGCATATAAAACTGTCGCCAGCTTTCATTTTCAAGGTTTTCTGCCACACTACCTTCTAAAACACCAAGGTCAACTAAACCTTCAGTAATAATCTCCGCGCTGTGCAGCATTGCTTCAGAAAGCGTGACACCGGGCGCTAGCATGTCCAATACACTTTTTTGCGCTTTTAATACCACACTGTAAATTTCTCGCTGAGCGTGACTAAACTTACCACTTACAGGAAATGTTCGGGTAATGTCTGCAGCATAGCCTTGATATTCTGCGCCTGCGTCGATCAAGATCAAATCACCGTCACTAACCTGCGCGTTATTTTGCGTGTAATGCAAAATACAGGCGTTATCTCCACTTCCCACAATTGTGCTGTACGCTGGAGAACGTGCGCCAGCCATAGCAAACTCATGGTGAATTTCAGCTTCTAACTGGTATTCAAAACAGCCAGGAGAAGCAAACTGCATAGCACGTTTGTGAGCCCGTGCACTGATTTCACCTGCCGCTTTCATCATTGCTACCTCACAGGCAGATTTGAATAGTCGCATTTCATGAAGTTGAGGGCGTAAATCATGCACCGCGCACGGCGCTAAGGATTCTTTTGGCGCTTCACGCAAAGTGTTTAAGGCTTCAGTAAATAATCGGTCATGATTTTTGTTATGACCTAAAGCGAAGTACACATTATCTTGACCTTGAATAGACGCCAACAAGGCTTCTTCTACTTCATGTGTTTCAAACGCTTCATCTAGGCTGAATCGGGACAGCGCAGCTTCAGCACCAAGGCGCTTACCGTGCCAAATTTCAGCGCTCTTGTCTTTTTCCTGAACCACCATTGCGCGATAGCTCTCGCCGTAGCGAGGATGGTTAGACAATATTAACCATGCATTAGGCTCTTCAAACCCCGTCAAATACCAAAAGTCGCTGTCTTGTCTGAAGGTATATTCGGTGTCTCGGCTTCGCGTAACCAGCCCCGCTGCAGGCACTATGCACACACTATTCGGTTGGCACTGTGCCAGCAACCTATCTTGCCTGGCAATAAACTCTTGCGCGCTAATCATAAACTAGAAAACCCTAACTAATTCACTGTAAAGTAACCTGTTTAAACAACTGCTACTTTTAATTTTCACTTAGTACTAGTGTACGGATGGCGTGTCTTGTTGATCATCAAGAAGTGATTGACCCAGTTCGCTGAAGCATAAAATAGCTGAGATTTTCACGTATTCTTCTACTTCAAAGAGCGCTTTTTCAGATTCTTCATCCGCATCCATTGGCTCTTCCATACGAGATATATCTGAGAAGTCTTCAAGGGCTTCTTTAACATCGTCAGAACACTGCACAAGGTCCTGCTGATGTAAACCAAAACCAAGCATGAAACCCTGCACCCAGTTGATGAGCGCAGCGCCGCGGTCATTAATAGGTGCGTGATCTTCAGGAAGCAGCAAGCCAAGCGCAAATTCAGGCTCTAACAACTGCTGACAAGTTTGATTGAAAAGCGTGTTGAGGAGATGTTGAGCTTGGTCACTAAATTTATCACCTTGATTAATGGTTTCGCTGAGTGCTTCCATCCACTTCTGATCGGTAAGTGACATGCCACCGCAAAGCATTCCAGTTAGAATACCGTGCACTTCTGCCGCGTCTACAATGATACCCTGCTGTGACAATTTATTAGTTACGCTATCGTAATCGAGCTGTTTTTCCACGATTCGTTCTCTTTATTGAAGATGAGTTGAGTTTTCACAGCCCTTTTGGTTCGGCCGTTACTCCGTGATGGCGTTAATACTAGCAAAAATCAATATACAAAGCCCACTTTTGCCAATTTAGCGTGCACTGATTAAACAGCGTATATACCGTGAAGTTTATACTTTATACAACAGTGACACACATTGTTTACTGAATGTTCAAACAATACCGAATTGACGTTAATTTAACGAAATGCACGCTGCTATGCCTAGCAACCAGAGCATAATTAATCTAAGATCGCAGATGTTGGATACGGAATTCCTCTCGCAACATTAAATCAAAGAGTTGCAAGTCTCTGGCTGAATTAGCTGGTTGGTTGTTATTGAGCTTCTCTTGTATGCGTGTATAATTGCTGACCAATTGGTCAAGAAAATAGTATTTTTTTACCGCTTTTATATTCACCACGCAAAATAGTTATAAAGCGCCTTAGGTGATCCTCTTCACTGGATCTCGCGTTTGTTATACCCTGTTGCGTTAATACAACAACAATGTTTCCTGGGATGTTTGCTAGTTCATTCATGTCCCTGGCCGATGCTTTAAACCTAGGAAGTTGAAACAGCTGCTATTGTGCAAGCTCGACGCGTATCGAGAAGCCTACGGCAATTGTGATTCTTCCGCCCTGAACTTTTCGGTTCACGGGCGAAACATGGACAGCGGCATTCTGGGAAGCGCCCTCTTTCGACGGAAGAAGAAATGGCAATAATAAATTTTGGCTCTATAAATATTGACCACGTTTATCAGGTAGACCACTTTGTACAACCTGGAGAAACGTTGGCCTCGACCCATTACCAGACGCTACTTGGTGGTAAGGGTGCAAACCAGTCGATTGCTTTAGCGCAAGCAGGTGCAGACGTACGTCACGTCGGCAGCATTCACGAAAACGACGCCTCTTTCAAACAGGCCCTTATTAAAAAAGGGGTAGATTGCCGTGGTGTTAAGTGTTCAGAAGTTCCTTCTGGTCACGCTATCATTCAGGTTACGCCTAGCGGCGAAAATGCCATTGTGCTTTTTGGTGGTGCTAACCAAACCATAACAGCAAAAACGGTAATGCAAGCGCTGGACGACACTCGCCCTTCAGACTGGGTACTAACCCAAAACGAAACCAGCAGCATTGAAGAAGTACTTCGCCAAGCGAAAGAAAAGCAGCTTAAAGTAGCCTTTAACCCAGCGCCTATGAGCGAGTCGGTTAAACAGCTACCACTGGAATGCGTTGATTTGCTCATTGTTAATGAAACAGAAGCGGCAGCCATAACCGGCAAAGAAGAGCTTGAAGACATTGTGACAGTGTTCAAAGAACAATGGTCACACTGTGAAGTTATAATCACACTGGGTAAAGCCGGTGTAATGATGCTGCGCAAAAATGAAGTTGTAGAAGTAAAAGCATTCTCTGTTGATGCGGTAGATACCACCGCAGCAGGTGACACCTTTATCGGTTATTTCTTGTCTGCATACAGCAACCACACCGATGCTAAGCAAGCATTGCGTCGCGGGTGTGCAGCTTCTGCCATTGCAGTAACTCGCGAAGGCGCGGCACAGAGTATTCCAACACAAAAAGAAGTGGATCGTTTCTTAGCGAAACACGCCAACTAGCAAGACGCACTGAGAAAATTCGATGGCACATAAAATCATATTAGATACAGATCCGGGGATTGATGATGCAATGGCGATTTTTTTCGCCTTTCAGTCTCCAGACATTGAAGTACTTGGCTTAACGACCGTTTACGGTAACGTTCCAGTAACAATGGCAGCGCAAAACGCACTGACACTTTGTGAAATTGCAGGTAAAGATATTCCTGTAACCAAAGGCGTTGGTATGCCATGGGTTGGCCCAGAGTCAAACTATGCACACTTCGTACATGGTGAATACGGCTTTGGTCACATTAAGCCTGAAGCACCTAAGACCGAGCTTGACCCACGCAGCTCTGCGCAGTTTATCGTTGATATGGCGCGCAAGTACCCGGGCGAGGTCACCATTGTTGCTATTGGCCCATTGGGTAACTTGGCACTTGCACTTCGTCTTGAGCCAGAACTGCCTAAGTTGGTGAAAGGCGTTAGCATTATGGGTGGCGCTGCGTTTGTACCTGGCAACGTCACGCCTGTAGCAGAGGCAAACATCTGGAATGACGCCCACGCAGCAGAAATCGTTTTTGCGGCAGATTGGGAATTAACCATGTTTGGTTTGGACGTGACGAACTTCACGCCATTCTCGCCGGCTTTTGTTGAAAAGCTTGAAGAGAAAAACAATACCCTTGGCGGTTTTGTAAAAGAAAGTGCCCAGTTCTACATGGACTTTTACTCGCAAAACCGTGAAGACCGTGTTTGTTTCTTCCACGATGCATTCCCAATTGCTCACCTTCGCCACCCAGAGTTATTCGAATTGACCGAGGGTCACGTTCGCGTTGGTACTGGTACGCTTGACAGAGGCCAAACCGTGGTTGCGCCAACAGGCACTACACCTAGCCCACTTTGGAACGAAGCTAATACTATTAAAGTTGCAACTAAAGTTGACCATCAAAAACTGGAACAACTATTCGTAGACACCTACGCTCTGTGATATGTTTAAGGGATTGTGAATAAACAGTCCCTTTTTTATTTCTGCGTTAGGTTGTTATAAATGGAAGCAGCTGCACTCCCTAAAAATGAAGACGAGCGTCTTGCCGAACTACTCAGTTATGATGTTCTCGATACCGAAGCAGAGCAGCTTTTTGACGACCTCACAACGTTAAGCTTCTCAGATATGCGAAACCCCCATTGCACTTATTAGTCTTATTGACCCTGACAGGCAGTGGTTCAAGTCTCGCGTTGGACTAGATGCAGAAGAGACTTCCCGCGAAATAGCTTTCTGCTCTCACGCCATTTTACAAGAAGAAGTTTTTGAAATTCCTAACGCCACGTTAGATCCGCGATTTCACGACAACCCTTTAGTGACCGGTTCACCAGATATACGTTTTTATGCGGGCGCGCCACTCATTACTCCATCAGGCCATGCTATTGGTACGCTTTGTACCATCGACCGCAAGCCTAAAACGCTAACTGAAGCGCAAAAGACATCATTGCAGACATTAAGCAAATCGGTGGTAGCCCATTTAGAGCTAAAGCGTAAAAACCGAGAACTTGAGCGTACTAGCCAATTTAAATCTGACTTCCTATCCTACGTTAGTCACGAAATCAGAACGCCGCTGAATGCAATTAACACTTTTAGTCAGTTGCTCGAGGGAGAAGCTCAAAAGTTGGGTTTGCCCTCATCTTTTACCACACCGCTCTCTCATGTAAGTACAAGCGGCGAAAGGCTGTTAGAAATTGTAAATTCAGTTCTAGATATCAAGCAAATAGAAGCTGGTAAGATGCGTGTTATGCCCCGTGCGGTAGACACTAAAGACTTTTTCACACATCTATTTTCGTTAACTAAAATCCGAGCCGAAGACAGCGGTATAGTATTTTCGACAAAAGTTGATGAAGCAATGCCCGAATCTTTGTATTTTGATGACACTAAGTTTGGGCAGATTGCACTTAACATACTGTCGAATGCGATTAAATTTACCAATAAGGGTAAGGCTGTCAAAGCGCAAGTGAAATACAAAAATGGCAATGTTGTATTCAATGTCATAGATGAAGGCATCGGCATTAGCGATGATGATCAGAAGCGACTCTTTAAGCCTTTCGAGCGAATGGGTAACGCTCAAGAGATTAGTGGAACTGGCTTAGGCTTAAATATATCTAGGCGTCTTATCGAGCTTATGGATGGGACAATTAAAGTTAGCAGTAAACTAAATCACGGAACCCGCATTAGCGTTACCTTGCCTGCCGATGCGCTAAGTGCGAACCAGTTTGTTGAGGCACAACCTCAAAGCTTTGTAGCACAAGTTAACGTTGATAAATCTGCAAACGTGTTGGTGGTTGAAGACCACTATATAAACCAAGTGGTTATTCAGACCCTGTTTGAAAAATTAGGTGTGTCATTTTCTGTGGTAAGCACAGGTGAAGAGGGGGTTGAATACGCCAGGTCTAACCCCGTCGACTTAGTACTAATGGATCTTAACTTACCCGGCATTCAAGGCGACGAAGCGACGGCACAGATAAAGGCTCAAAAGCCAGGTTTACCGGTTGTTGCACTGACGGCTGACGTGATAACTGAGTCAAAGTACTTGCGAGAGCGGGGTCTTGATGATGTGTTAACTAAACCCATCGATAGTAGCGAATTGGTTCGAGTGCTCAATCTTCATTTGGGGCGAAAAGGCAGCTAGTCTGCGGTTACACAAAGCAGGGCTACCAAATATGCGAGTAGATGTTTCAAAAGAAAGGATGCAAGCCAGATCACTGCTGCGTAGAAAGCTTCGTGAAGCGCGCCGTGGTTTATCTATGGAACAACAGGAATACGCTTCACAGCGCATCTCGACGCAACTTAACACCCTGCCCTTCATCAAAAATAGCAAGACCGTGGCGGGATACTTGGTTAACGATGGCGAGGTAAACTTAAAAAATTATATTGAATCAATATGGCAACTCTCGCACAAAGCGTTCGCGCTGCCTGTGCTACACCCTATATGCAAAGGGCACTTGCTTTTTTTATCTTATTCCCCTAATTCTCCGTTAATTAATAACAAATACAATATAGAAGAGCCTGTATTGTCCTGTCAGGCCGTCATTCCTGTTACACAATGCGATGTTATTCTTATGCCACTAGTGGGCTTTGATACAAACGGAAACCGCCTGGGTATGGGTGGGGGCTATTACGACCGCACCTTAAGCTTTACACAACGCAAATTCAATTCTCAGTCAGCCTTAAACCAGCATACTCCAAAATTAGTGGGTATCGCTCACGATGTGCAAGAAGTTGATGCCCTTCCAACTGCGCCGTGGGATGTACCGCTTGATGCTATCGTGACCCCTTCTCGCTCACTTATATTCACTAAACCGTAATTTCACTATATCAAATTGAACATATGAACTTATGGGTTCATGTGCACTTATAAGTTACACTTGCAAGCATAATAAGTTGGAGAGTAACCATGGATCAGAACGAAAAAAAGCAAGCCGTAGCCAAAGCAGCCATCGACTATGTTGAAGCAGACAGTATTGTCGGTGTGGGAACGGGCTCTACTGTTAATTTTTTCATAGAAGAACTGGGCAAAATTAAGCACAAAATTGAAGGTGCGGTTTCAAGCTCAGAAGCATCTACCGAGCGTTTGAAAGCCTTAGGCATTGAAGTCTTCGAGTTAAATGAAGTTAGCAACCTTTCAGTTTATATTGACGGTGCCGATGAAGTTACTGAACACAAGCATATGATCAAGGGCGGCGGTGCAGCCCTGACCCGCGAGAAGATTGTTGCAGGTGCCGCTACCACGTTTGTTTGTATTGTAGATGAAAGTAAGCGTGTTCAAGTATTAGGCAGTTTTCCACTTCCCGTAGAAGTGATTCCTATGGCTCGCTCTTTTGTCGCTCGCGAACTGGTAAAACTAGGTGGCGACCCCGAGTATAGACAAGGTGTAGTAACAGATAATGGTAACGTTATTTTAGATGTACACAACCTTGAAATACTTAATCCTCGTGAGCTAGAGCAAAAAATCAACAATATTCCAGGAGTGGTGACTAACGGCATTTTCGCCCTGCGTGGCGCAGATATCGTGTTAAGTGCGACCGATAGTGGTGTTGAAACCTTTAAGTGATAGCCCTTAAAAAACACTAAGTACAGCCAATGGCACAACAAAACGACTCGTTTACCTGTGCCTTGGTATTGCATCGCCAGAAGTGTTACTGCTCAATGACTTAGTTGATGAGCATAAACGGATTAGGCACTTTAGCCGCGGATAACACGGTATTTTGATGAAAAGCTACGCAAAATACTGCTTTCAACTTAACGTGTTTTCTGTTAATTTCCGTTTAGACGTCTAGATGTCCTAAGTAGTAAATCTTTTTGCGACTAGATGTATATGTCGCTTTAGGTTGTAAACCTTTTTTATTAAAGCAATTAGCGTAATTAAAAACGCTAGATAGCAGGCGCTAGACCAGGCTCTATCGCAAAGAAAGTAGTGCATATTTAGATTATTTACTACTGAGAAAACCACGATAGTCTATGGTTCGCATTGCCAGCAACCCCAATTAAATCAGCGAGAGATAGCGAGTTCATGAGCAAAGTTTCATTAGAGAAGGATAAAATCCGAATTTTGTTGTTGGAAGGTGTTCACCAAAGTGCTTTGGAAACACTACAAAGCAATGGGTATAGCAATATTGAATTTCTCAAAACCTCTCTTCCTGAAGATGAGTTAATAGAGAAAATCAAAGACGCCCACTTTGTTGGCATTCGTTCACGCACTCAAATTACTGAAAAAGTAGTTGATGCAGCACAAAAACTTGTTGCCATCGGCTGTTTCTGCATTGGTACCAACCAGGTTAACCTTGAAGCCACACAGCGCCGTGGTATTCCAGTTTTCAACGCGCCTTTTTCTAACACACGCTCGGTTGCAGAACTCGTTCTTGGACAAATTATTCTTTTGCTTCGCCAAGTACCAAGCAAAAATGCTAAGGCACACCGCGGTGAGTGGGAGAAAACCGCAGTAGGCTCTTATGAAGCTCGCGGAAAAACCTTAGGTATTATTGGTTATGGCCACATAGGCACACAGCTTAGTATTCTTGCTGAACATCTGGGCATGCGCGTTCAATTTTTCGATATCGAAGACAAGTTAGTGTTAGGTAATTCTGCTCAGGTGAAGTCGCTTGAAAAGCTACTTAATACCTCTGATGTAGTATCGTTACACGTTCCCGAAACGCCTCAAACCCAAGATATGATTGGCGAAAAAGAACTGTCTCAAATGAAAGAAGGCAGCATTCTTATTAACGCATCGCGCGGAACCGTAGTTGATATTGACGCACTTGCTAAGGCGCTGGAAAGTGGCCACCTTAACGGCGCTGCCATCGATGTGTTCCCCGTAGAGCCAAAGTCTAACACTGAGGAGTTTGAGTCTCCGCTTCGCGCATTTGATAACGTTATTCTTACGCCACACGTAGGCGGAAGCACACAAGAAGCGCAAGAAAACATTGGCATTGAAGTAGCAGGTAAGCTCGCAAAATACAGCGACAACGGCTCTACTTTGTCTGCGGTTAACTTCCCTGAAGTATCACTTCCTGAGCACACTGGTCGTTCGCGTCTGCTTCACGTACACAAAAACCAGCCAGGTATACTTACGCAAATTAACAAAGCATTCGCTGAAAAAGGCATCAACATTGAAGCGCAATACTTACAAACAAACGCTGAAATAGGGTACGTGGTAGTGGATGTTAAAGAAGATCGCGGCTATGAGGCATTGGCAGAGCTTCAACAAATTGATGGCACAATTAAGACTCGTATTCTCCACTAAGAAGCCTTGTTTGTAGCCAAACAAAAACGCTGCACTATGTGCAGCGTTTTTTATGCTTATCATTTTACTTCAATACTTTTTACTTCTATTTTTTGAAGGTCCTATTGACCTTTAAACAAATTAGTTCGGCTTAGAAGAAGTTGTAAACTAGGCTAACAGCAGTTTCAGTATCAAGCTTTTCTACGTCATCATCAACGTTGGTGTTGTGGTCTAATTTAAATGAAAGACGCATAGAAAGGTTACCGCTAATGGTAGCAGTTAGGGCTGACTCAGCACGTGACTTAGTGTTGTCAGAACCCACTTCTGTACTCACTGTTTGAGTAAATTTAGCAGTATCAGAAATCTTCCAAGAATATGCTGATGATGCACGAACAATCATGCTATCAAGGTTTTCACCGTCTTGAGTTTCAATGAAAGAATAACCCGGACCGATTGAATATTCTAAGGTATGGCGCTTGTTTTGAAGAACCTTTTGGTTCCAACCCGCAGCTACAGTAGCCTGGTAGTTAAAGTTGCTGAATCGGTCATCTTCATAAGATGCGAATCCGAATAAACGGTTATCTGGGTTGGCGAGTTTGTAGTTACCCTGCGCTGAACCGAAGAACTTTTGTGCAGAAGTAAATTCAACATCTTCCCCGTCATCGCCTTCTACCGTCTCTTTCTTGTAAAGACCTTTAAGAATGTAGTCGTTACTCCACTTCTCAAGTTCTTGATGCGCTTGAATACCTGCGCTGATAGATGTTGTTTCAGTGTTACCTGATGTAGAGATAAAACCTAGCTCACCTTCCATTGTAAAAGGCTTCACTTCATCGTCTTGAGCGAAAACAGCCGGAGAAAGAGAAATTGCAACTAGAGATGCAAGCACTTGCTTTTTCATTGAACAATCCTATTGATTATCGGTCCATTCGTTGTACGCGATACCTTTTGAACTGCAAGGCGGCACAACACGAGTTTTAAAAGAAGTCTATTAAGTAATGCACGAGAGAAACTGGCATCACAAACAATGGTGCGCAGTGTACATTTTCAAGCCTCTCAGTCAATGCGAACGCGGCAAAAAGCCTAAATTCGACTGTTAATTTACACTAATTGACTAAAAGAATTGATAGACCAGCGCTACCGATGTTTCTGTGCTTAACGCCGCAACATCTTCAGGGGTGTCTGTTTCGTGATTTAATATGAATGATAATTTCATTGCCAATGACCCAAACACATTGGCAGAAAGCGAGGTTTCTGAGCGAGATTTTGTATTTTCTTCGCCGGCCTCTGTGCTAACGAATTGCCTTAATTTTGCACCCGAGCTCCAATGATATTTATACTCGGCAGACGCGCGCACTATAATGCCGTCATTCACAAGGCTCTCGTTATCTTCTTCCGCTTCAATAAAGGTATACCCTGGTCCCACACTATAACGAAATTCGCTATCTTCATTTCGCCATACGCGCTGTGACCAACCCGCGGCTAATGAAGCTCTGTGCTCATACCCTGTAAATTTATCGTCTTCGTAATCGCCATACATGAAAAGACGGCGGCCAGGCGTAAGCAGTTTATAGTCGAATTGTGCGCTCGTGAAAAAGCGTTGTGCGCTGATATCACGCTCTGTGGTAGGCGTACCACTCTCTTTATAAAGCAGTTCAGCAAAATAAATGCTGCTCCAGTTTTCGGTTTCGTGGTCAGCGTTGACCGCTGCTTTAATGCTGGCTGCAGAGGTGTTGCCGGTATTAACTAAAACACCGAGCTCTCCGTCTAATGTAAAACGCGGTATTTCATCATCGGCGTCGGGAGTGAAATCTGCATGATAAAGCGTTTCAATGAGATCCCTCGCGTTTGCAGATAAACACACGCCAATACAAATGGCACCGACAGCAACACGTGGCCGGAAGATTTTTCTAAACATAATCTGATTTTACGTCGAGCTTTTATAGTTATTAGATTACGTCTATTTGAGACGCACGTAATACCAATCCTCTGGGGGAGCTTTACTCTGTTTTAACAATATAAAAGTGCGGTGACAGAACTGATGCACTGAAAGCTCAGTGAATAAGCGACACAATTTTTGCTGTTTCTTGCTCAGCATATTCAATTGAATTACTTATCACTTCCATGTCGAGACTTACTGTATTGGCTATCTCTGGCGTGAAAAGTTCAATATCAGCATAACTTTCTTTATCAAGTTGGCTAAGCGTAATACGACTTGCAAGAGCAAGGACACAAATATCAACGTCGGACGTGTACTTTGATTCGTCGTTCATAAATGTTACCGGATAGTACAAACCAATAGGTAAGTGCCATTTTTCGAGTATGATACCGCTACACTGTGCAAACGTAAAACCGAAATGGGCAAGCTGTTCAATATGCGGCAACTCGCTTTTTTGAGTATGACGATAATCGTCGTAACGCTTTGGTTCCTTTTTTGCGATAACGAGCTCACTGAGGTTCTGAAGAATCCCCATGACAAAGAAGCGTTCAGCGCCACGAACATTTAGTCGCATGGCCAGACTCTTCGCGACCATGCCGCAATAAACTGAGGCATGCCAATGTTTGTCTAAATCAATTAACAATGTATCGAAGTGCTTAAAAGCCGAGGTGGCCGTTTCAGCGATGACCAAATTATAGAGTGCTTCACCGCCTATGACGTTTATAGCTTTTGTAACGGATTCGATTTGAGAGGGGAAACGAAAAAGCGAACTATTGGCCAGGCGTAACACTTTAGCAGTGAGAGAGGGGTCGGCACTGATTAGCACAGCAATATCTTCCATACTAGAACGAGGGTCGTCTAGCGTTGAACGCAAGCGCATACATATATCGGGTAACGTAAAGGATTTACCGGCGTACGAAACATACTTATCTAACGACATTAAATATTCTCAAACTCTCTTTTAACCACTTTCAGGCGGCTTATCGAAAAGAGGAATCTGCTGCGCTGTTTCCTCACTTTTAAGCCCTTGCGCTTTGCGTAACTTAGCCGCTACTGCTTTTTTACGTCTTACACAGGCACTGATTATCTTTCGTTTTGTAGCATCATCTACTTTCAGCCAATAAAGGCGTTCATCTCGACTTCTGTAACAACCTTTACAAAAACCTCTTGGACCTGACTCACAGACGCCAACACATGGGCTTGGAATTTCAAAGAATTCAAGCTGTTGGGACTGCGCTTTTGGGTCCGTCATTTCAGGCTTGCCACCCTTAGTCATTGAGATGTAAGCACTGACATCATCAGCGCCTAGTTAAATTAAAACGTATACTTACGCGTCTAGCCAGTAGACATTAGCAGTAATCTAATGCATGAAGTACATGGAATACACTAATTGCGTGCGTGTGTTAGCTACCCGTATCGACATATTGTTTTTAGCATAGCATGAATATCAATCCACAAGAGTATATTCAATGGTAGACACTACCCGCACTTTCTTTAAATGTGGATGATGACTGTCGCGACTAGAAATACTGAACTGCCCTTGGTTAGCGCGCTTAATTTTGCCCAACGTACTTTTTGAATCTTTGGCAAATTTTTCCGCAACCTCTCTCGCATTGAGCGTAGCTTCTTCAATCATTTCCGGCTTTACTTCGTTTAAGCGGGTAAATACATAGTCGGGCTGAGCGCGGTAGCTTTGGTCTGACAATACAATACCAGTTTTAATTAACTCCCCAATTTGCTGCATAAGCGCTCGCACCTTTTCAACATCATTTGAAAAGACAGTAACGGTTTGAATGGCACTGTAGCGAAATGGCGCTTTTTCACTACTTCCGTATTGTTGCGCCAATTTGTCATTTATTTCAGGCTTTCCAATAGTAACGCTTTCTGCTGAAATGCCCTTCTCTTCTAAAAAGTTAGCCACCTGAAGGCTATTCTTTTCAATATGTTCATACAGTTGAGGTAAGTCATTGCCCGCGTCGACAAATTGAATAGGCCAAATAACCTGATCAGCAATGTATTCTCGCTCTGACAATCCTTTTACGGTTACTACTCTATCCCACGTTTGCATATCGTTCATGGCAGAAGACACCTGAACACCAAGTAAAGACACAGCAACCACCATGCCCATCGCCATTACTATTGCCGCACCTATTTTCATTCGAATCTCCATTCTTTCTGTTTTCAACAGGATACAAGTGAATATAAGCTTTTCAGTTTTACAAAACGAGATAAAAGCTGACCAATGGTGGCAAAAAAAAGGCCACTCAAATGAGTGGCCTAAAGAGCCCCTTAAGGGGGCAACGCTTGGGTAGACGGGAGAGTTAACCTTTACGCTGTATGAGGTAATAAAATACCGGAGTTAAGATAAGTCCAAATACCGTAACACCAATCATGCCTGAGAATACTGCCACACCCATGGCCTGACGCATTTCAGAGCCGGCACCGGTTGATACCGCCATTGGCAGCACACCCATGATGAAAGCAATGGATGTCATTAGTATTGGACGAAGACGTAAGCGACTTGCTTCTTTAATGGCTGAAAGCGCGTCCATCCCCTTGTCTTGTAGCTCTTTTGCAAACTCGACAATAAGAATGGCGTTCTTCGTTGCAAGGCCAACCAGTACAATCAAACCTATTTGGGTAAAAATATTGTTGTCGCCGCCATAAACTTGCACACCAATAAGCGCGCTCAGCAAGGTCATGGGAACAATCAATATGATTGCCAGTGGCAAACGCAGGCTTTCGTATTGCGCAGCCAGTACTAAAAACACTAAAAGCACAACCAATGGGAATACAAACGCTGATGCATTACCCGCTAATATCTGCTGATAAGTGATCTCAGTCCACTCGTAAGTCATGCCAAGGGGTAAGGTTTCAGCCAGTATTTCTTCAATAGCTGCCTTCGCTTGGTCAGACGAATAGCCTGGCGCTGCTGCACCGTTTATTTCAGCGGTGACGTATCCGTTATAGTGCATAACACGGTCAGGGCCTGCACTGTGCTCAATGTTCAAGAATGAGCCAAGCGGGATCATCTCACCTTGTGCATTACGCACTTTAAACTGCGTAATGTTCTCAATATCCTGACGGTATTGGGCATCAGCTTGTACATTTACTTGATACGTTCTACCGAACAAGTTGAAGTCGTTCACGTATAACGAACCTAAGTAGCCCTGCATGGTGGTAAACAAGGTATCGATGTTTACACCTTGGCTTACCGCTTTTTCACGGTCTACATCTACATCGAGCTGAGGTACAGCAACAGTGAAGCTAGTGAATGCATCGGTAAGCGCTGGGTGTGCCCACGCTTTGCCAATCACTTCTTGCGTTACGCGCTCAAGTTCTTCAAAGCCTAGGTTTCCTCTGTCTTCAACCTGCAAACGGAAACCACCAATCGTGCCTAACCCCATTACTGGTGGCGGCGGGAATATCGCCACAAAGGCACCTTTTATAGACCCAAAGTTCTGGTTAAGCTGGGCAGCAATGGCGCCACCAGATAGATCAGGCGTCGTTCTTTTATCAAAGTCAGTCAGGGTTGCAAACAACACGCCTGAGCTTGGACTATTGGTAAACCCGTTAATATTCAAGCCAGGGAATGCAATTGCATCTTCAACACCAGGGTGTTCCATAGCAATACGAGACATTTCACGGATCACTTCTTCAGTTCTGTCTAAGCTTGCTGCATTAGGCAGTTGAGCAAAGGCGACCAAATACTGTTTATCTTGCGGCGGAACGTAGCCTGTAGGTGTATTGGCAAACTGGAAGTAAGTGAGTCCTAGCAGACCCGCGTAAAGCACCATGATGATACTGCTTTTACGGATAAGCCCCCCCACAGCACCAGTGTAGCGCTTTGAGTTACGGTCAAAGAAACGGTTAAACGGTGAAAATACAAAGCGGCCAAACACTTTATCCATTAAACGGGTTAACCAGTCATTCGCTTTACCGTGAGGTTTCAACAGCAATGCAGATAAAGCAGGGCTAAGCGTTAACGAGTTAATTGCAGAAATTACCGTAGAGATAGTAATTGTTAGCGCAAACTGCTTATAGAACTGCCCGGTAAGACCGCTCATGAAAGCAGTAGGTACGAATACCGCAGCAAGTACCAATGTTGTGGCAATGATAGGACCGGTTACTTCTTTCATTGCCTGTACGGTGGCTTCAAACGGCGCTTTGCCTTCAGAGATATTACGCTCTACGTTTTCGACAACAACGATAGCGTCGTCCACAACAATACCGATTGCTAATACAAGGCCAAACAGAGACAGTGCATTCAGCGAGAAGCCCATTAGTTGCATAAACGCGAACGTTCCCACAAGTGAAATAGGTACTGCAACGAGTGGAATAATAGACGCACGCCATGTTTGTAAGAACAGTACAACAACAAGTACAACTAACAATACAGCTTCAAGAAGTGTACTAATTACCGCTTCAATCGAACCGCGAACAAATACGGTAGGGTCGTAGGCAATTTCGTATTCAAGGCCTTCAGGGAACGCTTTTGACAGTTCCGCCATACGAGCGCGAACGTCATCTGAAATTTGGATCGCATTAGAGCCTGGTGCCTGAAAAACCGGCACCGCTGCCGCAGGGTTATTGTTAATAAGTGAACGAAGTGCATAAAACTCTGAACCTAGCTCGATACGCGCAACGTCTTTCAGACGGGTTATTTCACCATTCTCACCCGACTTAACAATAATATTTTCAAATTCGGCTTCATCTTTTAAACGGCCGCGCACATTGATAAGCAGCTGAAATTCGCTGGTACCCGTAGGCTGTGCACCTAGGCTACCTGCCGCCGCTTGCTGGTTTTGGTCGGCAATAGCTGCTGCCACATCGCCAGGGTTTAACTGGAGCGCAGCCAGTTTGTTAGGGTCTAACCACACTCGCATGCTGAATTCACCAGCACCGAACAGGCGCACTTGCCCAACGCCATTGATTCGCGCTAGCTCATCTTTAACAAACTGATCGGCATAGTTTGAAAGATACAGCATGTCATAACGTTTATCGGGCGACGTTAAATGCACCACCATGGTTAAATCTGGCGAGGACTTTTCGGTAACCACACCTAAGCGCTGCACTTCTTGAGGTAAACGCGGTGTAGCACGATTCACACGGTTTTGCACCAGCGTGGTTGCTTCGTCTGGGTCTGTACCAATCGCGAAGGTAACAGTTAGCGTCATACGCCCATCACTGGTAGCTTGAGAAGACATATAAAGCATATCTTCAACACCATTAATCTCTTGCTCTAGCGGCGTTGCAACTGTTTCGGCGATAACTTCTGGGTTTGCACCAGGATAATTCGCAGTTACCACCACGGTAGGCGGCACTACTTCAGGGTATTCAGTGATAGGCAGTTGCCAGACAGCAAGAGCACCACCTATAAAAATAAGTAGGGAAAGCACGCCCGCAAAAATCGGGCGGCTAATGAAAAACTGCGAGATATTCATTACTTAAGACCTGCTGTTGCTGCACCTGAGGTAAATGAACCACCAGATAAAACATCTTCAACCTGCGCCATGCTTTGGGTTACTTGTGTTGCATTATCAACACGTGACTGCCAGCTAGATAAGTTTGCCAGAGCATCTTCATCACCCATAGGCACTTCGTTAGCGGCGACCTGGGCACCAGGGCGAACGCGCTGAAGGCCATCAACCACAATGGTGTCGTTTACATTCAAGCCGCTTGTGATGATGCGCATGCTGCCCACTTTGTCGCCTAGCTTAACCGCACGGTATTCCACTTTACTTTCGTCGTTTACAACCAGTACAAACTTATTATTAAGATCTGTGCCGATAGCTTTTTCTTTAATAAGAATGCCCTGTTCATCGGTGTCACCTGCCAATTTTAAGTGTGCAAATAGGCCAGGAATTAAACGACCTTCTTCGTTATTAAATACGGCGCGAACGCGAAGTGTGCCTGTGCTACCGTTAACCTGGTTGTCGATGAAATCAATTTGACCCCAGTGGTTATAATCAGACTCGTTAGCAAGGCGCATCGCTACTGGCTGCTCGCTCACTGCTGTTGAAGCCGCTGATTTATCAGTTAGATAGTTTAGGTACGTCTGCTCATCAATATCGAAATACGCATATAAACGGTCGGTCGATACGATGCGAGTCAACTCTGTTTGTCCAGCTGTAACAAAATTGCCTTCGGTGATATTTGCACGAGATATGCGACCTGAAATAGGCGCTTCGACACGAGCAAAGCCACGATTCAAACGCGCTACTTCCAGCGCTGCTTGCGTTTGATTCAAGCTGGCTAGCGCTTGGTTTTTTTCAGCTAGGCGAGCATCTAACACTTCTTCAGACACCGCTTGTGTCTTGCGAAGTTTAAAAGCTCTGCTGTAGTTTTGCTCCGCCAATTTAACGCGGCTCTTCGCTTCTTCAAGCTGCGCAGTTAAGCGGTTCACTTCAGCTTTAAATGACCGATTATCAATTAAGAATAACGTTTGCCCTTGTTCAACGTACTCTCCTTCATCAAAAGCGACAAAATCGATATAGCCCGATACGCGAGGTCGAAGTGCAACAATGTGCGGCGATTCTAAACGGCCAGTGAAATTATCCCACTCAGTTAAACGCTGAGTCACTACGGTAGCCACATCAACAGGAACGCCTGCATTTTTGTTTGCGCTCATTGATTGACTTGGATCCTGCTCGTCACCACCGCATGCAGCGACAAGCGCAGTTAGGCTGACTATTGCCAATAAACGGGTAAAAGTATTCATTGCAAGATTCTCTAAAAAGTTAGACTAAAGTTTGATGCCGCGCATTATGCACACCCTCAAACAATAAAAATAATTATCTTTTTATATGAAACATATCACATGATATTATGTATCGGAGATCGGGCTAAAAGAGACAACTGCTTTTAAAGATTTGAAAGCATGGTTTCGTAGAGAAACTAAAAATAACCGTATAAAAAGCGTGAACTTAGGAAAATCAAAGGTTACAGCGGTGGAGTGTACCAATGTCGCTCGTCGCATTCATTTGGAAAATAAATGCTTTTAGCTATAACCTATAACTAAACTATGTCAGTTAAATTACATAGCCAAAAACGAGGTAAACGGCAGCTTTTTTCATTGTTCGATTGATGAAAGCAGATTGTCCGCAATAGACACCGGAGACAACCATGCGTCCACATGATTTAAATTTATTGATGATTTTTGATGCCATCATGACTGAGGGTGCCATTACTCGCGCAGCCGATAGACTATCGATGACGCAACCTGCGGTCTCTAATGCATTGTCCCGCATGCGCACTGCTTGGAACGACGAGCTATTTGTAAAAGACGGCCGTGGTATTCAGCCTACCTCTTTTGCTAAAAACTTGTGGAGTCAGATTCAAGGCCCGTTAGGCGAACTTGAAGTTGCCGTTAACCCAACTGACTTTAACCCTGCAACGGCTAAGCGTACCTTTCGTATAGCTGCAACTGACAGCATCGTTTCTATGGTGTGGGGGCCGCTACGCAAAGTTATTGAGAATGAGGCGCCTGGTATTAATATCCATGCTATTCCTAATTACGATATGGAAACGGATAAAATACTTAAAGATGCCGAAGCTGAACTGACCTTCTCTAAACACCAAGAGCCCGGCTCTGTAATTCGCTCTGAACATGTGCTTGACCCAAGCTGGGTTGTGGTAATGCGCCCCGATCATCCACTAGCAAAATCACAACTATCGTTGGAAGACTTTGTAGCAGCAGATCACTTGCTAGTGTCAGTGACAGGCGATGTAACCGGCCCAACCGATCAGGCGCTCGCTAATTTGGGCCTCAAGCGCCGCGTTGCTATGTCAGTAAATCAGTTTTACAACGCTACCCCGCTATTAAAAGAGAGTAACCTTATTTGCGTTGCGCCCTCGCTTGTAATGGAGAGAGAGATTTTCTCAGGTGAACTAGCAGTGTTTGAAACGCCTGTAGAAATTATTAGCTCCCCTCTATCTGTAATGTGGCATAAGCGCCAAGACCAAGACGCTGGCTTGCAGTGGCTTAGGGGCTTAGTAGTTAAGTTTATACGTGAGCGTGTTCAGCGCCACGAGATGCTGCTGTCTCAGTGCTGCCGCAAAGCATATTGTGCCGATACGGTTAAACGCTTTATGGACCAGCGCAATATGGATTGTAAAGAATTTACGCCAGCGCATTTGAAAATGCCCAGCAATGATGAAATGGCCGAAGGACGCGACACCGTAGCGGTTGGAAAAGAAACGGCTTAATACTAGTCCGCTCAGATAACTCACCACTCAGCGAGACTTAACATGTTTGTAATCGCGGCCTGTTACCGCAAGTAAAGTGGTTCTAAAACATTCAAAGCGCAAATAAAAACCCGCTTAAAAGCGGGTTTTTAAAGTGACTTATAAAGAAGCTAATTTACTTCTTTTTCTTTGCTTTCGGGTTTGGCAGGTCAGTAATGCTTCCTTCGAAGATTTCAGACGCAAGACCAATTGATTCGTTAAGCGTTGGGTGAGCATGGATAGTTAATGCTACGTCTTCAGCATCAGCACCCATCTCAATAGCTAGGCCGATTTCGCCAAGCATTTCGCCCGCGTTGGTACCTACCATAGCACCACCGATTACGCGGCCCGTTTCTTTTTCGAAAATCATCTTAGTCATACCGTTAGTTGCATCAGATGCAATGGCACGGCCCGAAGCTGCCCACGGGAAGGTTGCTGTTTCATAGCTTACGCCCTGCTCTTTCGCTTCTTTTTCAGTTAGACCAACCCAAGCAACTTCTGGCTCAGTGTACGCTACTGAAGGAATAGCACGTGGGTCGAAGTAATGCTTCTGTCCAGCAATAACTTCTGCTGCAACGTGACCTTCGTGAACCGCTTTGTGCGCAAGCATTGGCTGACCTACAAGGTCACCGATTGCGAAGATGTGGTCAACGTTAGTACGCATTTGCTTATCAACGTTGATGAAGCCACGCTCGTCAACGTTTACGCCAGCTGCATCTGCGCCAACTAGCTTACCGTTTGGCTTACGACCAACAGCAACAAGTACTTTGTCGTAGCGCACTGGCTCAGCAGGTGCGTTCTTACCTTCAAATGTTACATACAAGCCATCGTCTTTTGCTTCAACCGCAGTCACTTTAGTTTCAAGCATGATGTTAAACTTGTCTTTGTAGTCTTTCATGAACACTTTCATGATGTCTTTGTCAGCGGCTGGAATTAGCTGATCTAAGAATTCAACTACATCGATTTTCGAGCCAAGTGCTTCGTACACAGTACCCATTTCTAGACCGATGATACCACCGCCTAGTACTAGCATTTTCTCTGGAATGTCTTTCATTTCCAGTGCGCCAGTTGAGTCAATTACACGGTCATCTTCTGGGATGAACGGTAGGCTTACTGGCTCAGAACCCGCAGCGATAATCGCTTTTTCAAAAGTAATAGTAGTAACGTCGTCACCATTTTTTACTTCTAGGGTGTTTGCGCCTGTAAATTTACCGAAGCCTTGTACATGCTTGGTTTTACGCATTTTAGACATACCGCTAAGACCATTTGTTAATTGCTTAACAACGCCGTCTTTGTATTCGCGGATTTTATCTAAATCGATGGTAGGCTCGCCAAACGATACACCATGGCTAGCAAGGTGCTTCGCTTCTTTCATCACTTTAGCAACGTGAAGAAGGGCTTTTGAAGGGATACAACCAACGTTAAGACAAACACCACCAAGCGTGTCGCGTGAGTCTACGATAACTGTTTCAATACCTAAGTCAGCCGCACGGAATGCTGCTGAATAACCGCCAGGGCCGCCGCCCAGTACCACCAATTGCGTTTTAATTTCGCTCATTGTGAACCTCAATCCTGTTCTTGTAGGGTCATGCTATTACTTTTGTGTAATAGCATAACCTAAATGCCGTCAAAAAGGCTGATAAAATCATCGAAAATGTTACTGATATTGTAAACTTTTTCGGCCTTTTATTTAAAGTATGATTCTGCGTAAGTCAGTTAGGTTGGCAGCAACCTCAGTAGAGAATCTTGCACCTACCGCACCATCGATTACTCGGTGGTCGTAAGACAGGCTTAGCGGCACCATTAGGCGCGGCTCAAACTCTTTACCATTCCACTTAGGCTTCATCTCAGACTTAGATACACCTAATATGGCGACTTCTGGTGCATTTACAATAGGCGTAAACGCCGTGCCACCAATACCACCTAGGCTAGAGATGGTGAACGTTCCACCCTGCATGTCAGCCGCTTTAAGCTTGCCTTCACGGGCTTTCTTAGATGTTTCAATAAGCTCACGAGAAAGCTCTTCAATACCTTTCTTATTCACGTCACGAATAACAGGTACAACAAGGCCTCCCGGTGTTTCAACCGCAATACCAATGTTGATGAACTTCTTGATGATTAAGCTTTCGCCGTCGTCAGACAGTGATGAGTTAAATACTTCATATTTCTCAAGGGCTTTCGCTACCGCTTTCATAACGAATACTAATGGCGTGATCTTAAGACCAGACTTAATTTTCGCGTGGTAAGCGTTTTGCTCTTTACGGAAGTCTTCAACTTCAGTGATATCTGCTTCGTCGAACTGCGTAACGTGCGGGATAGTCGCCCAGTTACGATGTAAGAACGGTCCAGAGATCTTTTGAATTCGAGAAAGCTTTTGCTCTTCAATCTCACCAAACTTGCTGTGATCAACAGGTTTAACTGGCACAATTTGAAGTACGTTGTCGCCTGCTGGCGCGCTGCCTGAAGCGGCTGCTGTGCGAGGCTTAGCAAGCTCAGCTTTCACATAAGCCTGAACGTCTTCTTTCAAGATACGGTTTTTAGGGCCAGAACCGTTAACTTGAGTCAGGTCTACACCAAACTCACGAGCAATACGGCGAACGGAAGGAGAAGCATGTGCTTTACCTGTATTCTTAAGCTTCTGGCGCTGGCGGCACAGGAGAGCGGCCTTGCGAAGCTTCTTGCTGTGACGCTTGCTTGGGTTCTTCTTTTTTAGCTGCTTCCTGTTTAGGTGCTTCTTGCTTAGGCGCTTCAGCTGCACTTGAAGACGAACCACCGCTGGTCTCAAGCTTAACAACCAAAGTGCCTTGCTTAACTTTGTCACCTGCTTTGATAAAGACTTCTTTAATCGTACCTGCATGTGTTGAAGGCACATCCATGGTCGCTTTATCAGTTTCTAGCGTGATAAGACCGTCTTCTTTTTCAACGGTGTCGCCAACCGATACAAGTACGTCGATGACGTCAACTTCACCGTCTTCACCAATGTCTGGTACAGCAACTTCGATAGTCTCGCTACCTGCAGACGCCGCTGGCGCTGATTCTTGCTTTGAACTTTCCTGCGCAGCCGGTGCAGATGCTTCAGAAGAAGCATCGCTAGACGCCGATTCACTTGAAGACGAGCCTGAGCCCGCTACTTCAAGCTTAATAACAACTGTGCCTTCTTTCACTTTATCGCCAGTACTGATGAATACTTCTTTCACCGTACCTGCGTGTGTTGAAGGAACGTCCATGGTTGCTTTATCGGTTTCAAGGGTAATTAGCCCATCTTCTTTTTCAATGGTGTCGCCCACTGAAACCAATACGTCAATTACGTCTACTTCGTCGTCAGAACCGATATCCGGTACTGCAACTTCAATCACATCGCTGCCGCCAGACGCAGCAGGTGCTGCCTCTGACTTGCTTTCGTCTTTTGGTGCTTCTTCTTGCTCAGGTGCATCTTCTTTAGAAGATTCATCTGAAGCGTTTTCTTCAGACGCGCCTTCATCGGCACTGTCACCATTGGCAACTTTCATTTCACCAATCACATCGCCTTCTTTGATTTTATCGCCTACTGATACAGACAGGCTTACAATCTCACCTTCAAACGGTGCTGGGATGTCCATTGACGCCTTGTCACTTTCAACAGTAACAACGCCTTCATCAGCCTCAATGTTGTCGCCTACGGCAACACATAGCTCGATAACTTCAACTTCGTCACCGCCTACGTCGGGTACGATAATCTTTTGAATATCTGACATATGTAAAATACCTTATCTGGCTTACGCGTAAAGTGGGTTAAGTTTTTCAGCGTTAATTTCAAAACGCTTAATGGCTTCTGCTACCACTTTCTTCTCAACGTCACCGCGCTGAGCCAATTCGTAAAGTGATGCCACCACAATGTATGACGCATTAACTTCAAAGTGAGTACGCAAGTTTTCACGGCTATCGCTTCGACCGAAACCGTCTGTACCTAGGCAGCGGTATTCAGTTTCGATGAACGCGCGTACTTGGTCTGAGTAGTTCTTCACATAGTCAGTGGCAGAAATCGCAGGACCTGCATCTTTCGTAATTACCTGACCGATGTAAGGTACTTTTTGCTCAGCTTCTGGGTTTAGCATGTTCCAGCGTGCTACGTCTTGACCTTCACGCGCTAGCTCGTTGAACGAGGTCACTGAGTAAACGTCAGAAGATACGTTGTAGTCGTCACAAAGAATTTGTGCCGCTTTACGTACTTCATTCAAGATAGTGCCTGAGCCCATTAGCTGTACGTTAAGCTTAGACTTGTCGTTTTCAACACGCTCTAGCTTGTAAATACCTTTAATGATTTGCTCGGCAACATCATCACCGTCAGGCATTTCTGGGTGCTGATAGTTTTCGTTCATCAATGTTAGGTAATAGAAAATATTCTCGTTATTACCGTACATGCGACGTAGACCGTCTTGAACGATAACTGCTACTTCGTAGCCATACGTTGGGTCGTAAGTAATACAGTTAGGAATTAGGTTCGCTTGCACATGTGAGTGGCCGTCTTGGTGCTGTAGACCTTCACCGTTAAGCGTGGTTCTACCTGCAGTTGCGCCTAAAAGGAAACCACGTGCTTGGCTATCGCCTGCTGCCCATGCCAAGTCACCAACACGTTGGAAACCAAACATCGAGTAGTAGATGTAGAACGGAATAGTGGTAGCGTTACACGTTGAGTAAGACGTACCCGACGCTACCCACGACGCCATTGCACCTAGTTCGTTAATACCTTCTTGTAATACCTGACCTTTCTTATCTTCGCGATAGTAAGCGACTTGGTCGGCATCTTGTGGTACGTATTTCTGGCCTTCATTGGCGTAAATACCTACCTGACGGAATAAGCCTTCCATACCGAATGTACGGGCTTCATCAGGAATAATTGGCACAATACGCTTACCAATTTTCTTATCTTTCAACAATGCGTTAAGTACACGTACAAACGTCATGGTTGATGATACTTGACGATCGCCTGACCCTTTTAAGATAGCGTCGAATGCACTTAGCTCAGGAATTTCAAGCTGCTCTTCAGCCTGTTCACGGCGAGAAGGCAGATAACCACCTAGTGCTTCACGACGCTCGCGAAGGTACTTCATTTCTTCGCTGTCTTCGTCGAACTTGAAGTATGGCAGGTCAGCAATTTTCTCGTCTGCTACTGGAATATTGAAACGGTCGCGGAACGCTTTGATTGAATCAACGTCCATTTTCTTAACGTTGTGCGCTACGTTTTGTGCTTCGCCTGATGCACCTAGACCGAAACCTTTAACCGTTTTAGCAAGGATTACCGTTGGACGACCTTTCGTATCAATGGCTTTTTGGTAAGCCGCGAATACTTTAACTGGATCGTGACCACCACGGTTCAAGCGCCAGATGTCGTCGTCAGACATGTTCGCTACAAGTGCCGCTGTTTCAGGATACTTGTTGAAGAAGTTTTCACGGGTGTACTTGCCGCCTTTGGCTTTACAGTTCTGGTATTCACCGTCTACCGTTTCACCCATAAGCTGAATTAGCTTGCCAGATTTATCACGAGCTAATAGCTCATCCCAGTAGCTACCCCAAATAACTTTCACTACTTCCCAGCCAGCGCCGCGGAACGTACCTTCAAGTTCTTGGATAATTTTGCCGTTACCACGTACCGGTCCGTCTAGACGCTGAAGGTTACAGTTGATAACAAACGTTAGGTTGTCTAGGCCTTCACGAGAAGCAAGACCAATTGCACCCAAGCTCTCTGGCTCATCACACTCACCGTCACCCATGTAGCAGTAAACGCGCTGACCTGAACAGTCTTTGATACCACGGTTAGTTAGGTACTTAAGGAAGCGCGCTGTGTAGATAGCTTGAAGTGGACCAAGACCCATAGATACGGTTGGGAACTGCCAGTAGTCTTTCATCAAGTGAGGGTGCGGGTAAGACGATAGACCATCGCCAGCACACTCTTGACGGAAGTTATTTAACTGCTCTTCAGTTAAGTTGCCTTCCATGTAAGAGCGCGCATAAATACCTGGAGAAATATGGCCCTGTGCGAAAATAAAGTCGCCGCCTTGGTTCTCGTTAGGCGCTTTGAAGAAGTGGTTAAAGCCAACATCGTAAAGCATAGCCGATGATGCGAAGCTACCAATGTGACCACCAAGCTCTAGGTCTTTCTTAGATGCACGCAATACAATCATCAATGCGTTCCAACGAATTGCCGCACGGATGCGCGCTTCGATGGTCAAGTCACCAGGCATTTTTGGCTCTTGTGCTGCAGGGATAGTATTGATGTAGGCAGTAGTTGCGTCATACGGTAGATGCGCTCCGCTGCGACGAGCTTTATCAATAAGTTTTTCGAGTAAATAGTGGGCGCGTTCTACGCCTTCCTCTTCTAAAACCGACTCAAGCGCATCAATCCACTCTTTAGTTTCTTGAGGATCTACATCTTGGTGCATCATATCAGACATGGTGCCATCCTATTTTTTGCTTATATAGAAAATCCTCCCTTAGCATTGCCTCTACTCTTAAAGGCGCTAAAAGAAGGAAAACTAAATTACGTTGTACTCACAGTGACCCAATCTGGCTCACCTGCTTTTGCAGTGGCACAGGAAAAACCTGACCGGCCTCTGCGAATGAATAGCTATCTAGCCCTTATCTTATAAAAGGTCAGACTAGTAACTAAATCTCTAATCGTCGCAATGCACGCTGTACGCGGGTATCGCGTTGATTAATGGTTAATAGCGTTTTTTCAATAAACGCCAAATGCGTATTACATGCCTGACGCGCAGCTTCAGGGTCGCGAGAAGCAATGGCTTCTACAATTTCACGACGCTGCTTAGCAATGTCTTCCACCGCTTCAGGGTGCGCTGCCAGCATGTCAAAGTTTCGTTCAATATTGTCCACCAGCATGCTTTGCATGGTGCTCATTACGTGCAACAACACCATATTGTGTGATGCTCTTGCCATAATGATATAAAACTGTCCTAGCGCCTCAGCTTGGGCACGCTTGCTTTCGTGCGCTTTAGGCGTAGGTACGTCGTTCAGTGCTTGCTTCAATGCGTTGTAATCTTCAGGTTGACCACGAAGTGCCGCATAATACGCCGCCATCCCTTCAAGCGCATGACGAAATTCAAGCAAATCAAATTGAGTTTCAGGACGCTGGCTGACTAAGTCCATTAGGGGGTCTGTCATGGCAGAATTAAGGTTGCGATTAACAAACGTACCGCCGCCTTGCTTACGTTCTACCAACCCACGTGCCTGTAAATTACCAATGGCTTCCCTAAGCGAAGGTCGCGATACATCAAATTCAAGCGCAAGCTCTCTCTCTGGCGGTAATTTCTGACCAGCCAATAACGTACCGTCGAGTATCATTGACTCGAGTTGCTCGGTAATCACATCAGAGAGTTTTTTTCGCTGCTGCCGCATGCGCGCTACGTATCCTTTTATTTAAACCGTGCTCTATAACAATAGCGACGTTATAAGAGCGGTGAATGTAAAAAATAATCGTGGAATATTTAATCACAAACACAATTGGTAATACCATTTTACCTATCTAGTTTAAGGCAGATCGATTTCGAGGTAAATACTCACAAGCATAGCAAAGCATTTACCTTTTGCTGGGTGTTAAGCTTTATTGTTGAATTTGTTAAGAAAAATCAGTAACCGCAAACTGGTCTGATGAGGAAGGGAGAATGCAGTAATAGGGGCAAAGCGCCTGATCTACATACAATTAATAAATAGACCAAACGCCCTTCTAAGCCGAGTAGACTAGTAAATGTTAAAAATAATGACTATGCAAGACTGCCTACAAGCGTGAGCGCTGATGTTATTACAAGAAGAAAAATAACATTACGTTTTGCTAACTTTACAAGCACCTTCGGCTCTATTGCTGCATTTTCAGCCTGCAACTGCTGTTCATCAGGCGTTAAAATCTCAGCTTTCGAAGAAATTTGTGTAAGCACATCGTATGCAGGTACATCGAACTGAAGTGCATACTTAATCCACTCAGGCAACGCTCGTGAGAAATGTCCCATCATCAACATGCCAAAAGCGGTAACGCGAACAGGAACATAATCGAGCGCAAACATTAATCTTCCCGCAGCGGCTTTTAAAGGGTGATTTGCATCACACAATGCCTCGGTTGTGCTTCGACTCAAGCTATAAAACAGCGCGCCTGGGGCGCCAAATGCAATAAACCATAGCATCACAGCAGCATAGTGCTGGTAATTAAGCCAAGTAAGGTGTTGGCCAAAAGTTTTGCCTTCTATACCCGCACTTCCGTCACTGTCTGATTGACTTGCACAATGCCCTAATTGGTCGGTGTACATACTGCACGCCTGAAGGTCACCTCGGTCGGCAGCATTCAGGAAATTTTTATAAACGCTTCTTAATACCGGACAGCCAATACATATGAACAGCACTAAACTCTGCTCTATAAAAGTAAGGAATGCGCCGAGCATCCAGTATTCAATAGCACCTAGCATGAGTGCAGGAAGTAGAAG
This sequence comes from Alteromonas sp. ABV4_150, assembly GCF_056311745.1. NCBI lineage: Bacteria > Pseudomonadati > Pseudomonadota > Gammaproteobacteria > Alteromonadales > Alteromonadaceae > Alteromonas > Alteromonas sp. ABV4_150. The sequence goes on from NZ_CM149971.1 coordinate 415,591, forward strand.
GTAGAAATAAAGCGCAGTAGACGATGCCTTCTTTCCCTTACCTTCTCTTTCCTCATCCATTTCCTGGAATTTGATTAAACCTTTATCTTGAAGAAAAGCACGATATTGAGCGGCATACTTTTCAATATGCCAATTAGGTGTTTTTGTTATCAACCGCTCGAGGCTGAGAACTAATAGCAAGCTCATTAACATCATAGGTATTGAGTTTCCTTTATTTCTGCAGTGCGGATTAGTTAAATTATTTAAACCCAGCAACGCGCATTCTATATCTTGCCCAATCGAAAGCTGCACCAGGGTCAGTTTTTCGCCCTGGTGCTATATCATTATGGCCTACGATACGCCCTAAAGTGATCCGAGGATAGTATCTCGTAATAAAATCAGTGAGTTCGCCAAGGGCTTGGTACTGTGCATCGGTGTAAGGCAAGGTATCAGTGCCTTCAAGTTCAATACCTATGGCATAGTCGTTACAGCGGCTGCGGCCTTGAAATGAAGACAGGCCCGCGTGCCATGCCCGCTGTTCAAAGGGCACAAATTGCTCTATTTCACCCGTTCGATAAATTACACAATGAGCAGAGACCCGTAACCCGGCAATTTCTCTATAAAAAGGATGTTCATCAGGATTGAGGGTTCCGGTAAACAATTGGCGAATGCCCGGCGTACCAAACTGTGAAGGAGGGAGTGAAATATTGTGAATCACTAACAGGCTAACGTCTGTGCTGTCAGGACGAGCATCACAATGCGGACTTGCTGTGTACTTTGCTTCGTTGTAAAGCACCATAGTATTTGCTTCGATAATTGATTTTCTGCGTTATAGCCTACATTGTATATGGATATAAGTGTATAGGGCTATACATTGCATTCTAATAAGCTAATCAGCACGTTAGTCCTTTGCTTAAGGGAATACGCCCAGCAGTAAGCGATATGAAAAGCGGTGCACCATTATTACAAGAAAGGTACAAACATGAATGAACAACAAGACCCGACAGCGTCAACGGGTAAGTGGATGGTTGCGCTTGCTTGGATTTGCGGTTTTGGTCTACTGGTTTTTGTTTTTTCAGATCTTCTAGAAAAACAAATTAACCCGAACAGCGAGCCCGCGTCCGAACGCATTGGTTCACAAACCGAGGTACGCCTTAAACAAAATCGCCAAGGCCATTATGTAACAACTGGCTATATCAATGGTGAGGAAGTGGTATTTCTTGTTGATACGGGTGCCACTGACGTAGCCGTTCCCGCTCATTTGGCTAATAAGCTTCAACTCAAAGCAGGACGTGAAGGATTAGCCAGCACAGCCAATGGTGTTGTGAGAGTTGCCGAATCGACCATTAATACGTTGCGCATTGGTGAAATTGTGGTGCGCGATGTAAAAGCAAACTTAAACCCCGGTATGCAAGATGACCATATACTGCTTGGAATGAGCGTTCTTCGCCAATTAGAGTTTACTCAGCGCGGAGAATGGTTAATATTGCGTACCCTCTAAATACATAGATAGCATAGATTAAAGCGATGAAAATGACATCACCAGACATGCGAGCGATCCGAGAGCAAGTATCAAATGCGCTTATTGAAGATCTTGGCGGCGAATTAAATGCTGCAAACGACATTACCGCAAACCTGATAGATGAAAGTGTTAGCGCACAGGCCACTATTATTACTCGCGAGCCTTGTGTAGTTTGCGGCATAGCTTGGGCCAATCAAGCATTTGCGCTTATTGACGAGTCAGTGTCGCTAACCTGGCATGTAAAAGATGGCGACAAGGTCGAAGCTGACACAGTATTAGTGAGTTTGGAAGGCTCTGCTCGCGTTATATTAACTGCCGAACGTACAGCGCTTAACTTTTTACAGACCCTTTCTGCAACCTCAACCGTGACAGCTTTTTACGCCAAATTTCTAGCTGGCTCTAACACTAAAATTTTAGACACCCGCAAAACTTTACCCGGCCTGCGCTATGCTCAGAAATACGCAGTACGTTGTGGCGGCGGTCAAAACCACCGCGTAGGTTTATTTGATGCGTTTCTAATTAAAGAAAACCACATATTTTCTTGTGGAAATATAGAAAAAGCGGTAAGCCGCGCAAAGTCCATGATGCCAGGCAAACCTGTTGAAGTAGAGGTTGAGAGTCTAGCGGAATTTGAGCAGGCTCTTTCAGCGGGTGCCGATATTGTCATGCTGGATAATTTTTCTAACGAACAGATCCAACAGGCAGTAGCGCTTAATAAAGGCCAATGTAAACTGGAAGTATCAGGGAACATTACTGATGAACGACTGGCATCACTTGCTCAACTAGGTGTAGATTACATTTCATCTGGCGCCTTAACTAAGCATGTTCAGGCAATTGATTTGTCGCTGCGAATTACTCTGTCGTAATAGAGTAATTATTAGAGTCATTGTAGACAGCTAATTCGGAGTCAACACCTTAGTTGGCCGCGAAGCAAAAAGCGTGAGCTGTGGTATCACTAAAGATACTAGAGCTCACGAATATCCCCAGTTATTTCTCGTCATGTTTTTCTGTGTATTGATAGCTATACGTAGATAAGTCATTAACTTTTATACGAAAGTACAAGTGCCCACGCCTGCCATGGCGCAGCAAACCATGGCATACTGCAAAAGCTAGACATACGTATATTTGCCTATACTTGTCAGTGACAAATAAAATTCTATACTGAGTATCAAGTACCAGGGGCGTTAACAAGGACGACTCGGGTATAAACGTCAATTTGAATTAGATTTTAAACTTTACGTGTTATACACGTCCCGGAGAAAAACCATGATGAACATGAATTCTAAAAACCAAAAAGGTTTCACCCTAATCGAACTAATGATTGTTGTAGCAATCATCGGTATTCTTGCAGCAATCGCATTGCCTGCTTATCAGAACTACACGCAGAAAGCGAAGTTTACGGAAGTGACTAATGCTACTGCTGCTGCGAAGACTGCAGTTGAGATTTGTGCGCAGACCCTTGGTACTTTGGAAGGATGCTCTGGCGGTGCTAACGGTATTCCAGCAGACATCGCAGCTGACGGTGACGGAGTTACTGATAATACCGTTCTTATAACTACTGAAGATGGTGACATTACTGCTACTTCATCAGTTAACTCTGGTCTTGACGGAGCTACTTATACCTTAGATGCAACAATGGAAGGCAACCGTGTAGTTTGGAATGCATCGTGCGACCCAGCAACCATCTGCTAGAAGATTTCTATTCCGAAAGGCCCGGTTTTACTGGGCTTTTTTTGTTTTAATCAACAGAAGGTTCTGGGTATGGCAAAGGCAGCGACAGTATTCACTTGGCAAGGGAAAGATCGCCATGGCCAAGCTCGAAAAGGCGAAATCTCGGCCACCTCTCTTTCAGAAGCCAAAAATCTTTTACGTCGCCAAGGTATTTCAGCGAATAAGGTAAAAAAATTAGCCAAGCCACTTTTTGGTGGCGCGAAAAAAATAACACCCGCCGATATTTCTGTCATTTCTCGTCAAATCGCTACCATGCTGGCCGCAGGTGTCACCCTTATTCAATCTTTGGAAATGATAGCGCAAGGTCATGCAAATCCGTCAATGCGCAAATTGCTTGGCGAAATAACTGAAGAAGTTAAATCAGGTAATCCCCTCTCTTCGGCACTTAGAAAACATCCTCTTTACTTTGATGACCTGTATTGCGACTTGGTTTACACAGGCGAACAATCTGGCGCGTTAGAAACTATTTACGACCGTATAGCCACCTATAAAGAAAAAGCTGAAGCACTAAAATCAAAGATCAAAAAAGCGATGTTCTACCCTATCGCGGTTTTGGTTGTTGCTTTTATTGTTACAACTATCCTTCTTATTTTTGTTGTACCCCAGTTTGAAGAAATCTTTAGCAGCTTTGGCGCTGAACTTCCTGCATTTACACAGTTGGTTCTGGCTATTTCCCGGTTTGTGCAGGACTACGGTATTTTTATCGCCATGGGTGTAGCTGCCGCTGGCTTTATGTTTGTGCGAGCACACAGACGAAGCCAAAAGCTGCGCGATAGCGTAGACCGTAATGTTTTAAAGATTCCGGTTATTGGTGAAATACTTAAAAAAGCCAGTATTGCCCGCTTTACCCGTACCCTTGCAACTACCTTCGCGGCAGGCGTCCCGCTTATCGGCGCGCTAGAATCCGCGGCAGGGGCATCCGGTAACGCGGTTTACCGCGAAGCAATTTTGTATATACGAAAAGAAGTGGCGGGCGGTATGCCTATGCACGTTGCCATGCGAGCGACTCAAGTGTTCCCCGACATGGTAACCCAAATGATTGCGATTGGTGAGGAGTCGGGCGCGGTTGATGAAATGCTGAGTAAAATTGCCACTATTTACGAAGCAGAAGTAGATGACATGGTAGACGGGTTAACCAGCTTGCTTGAACCTATGATCATGGCCGTACTAGGCGTAGTTATCGGCGGTTTAATTGTGGCCATGTACCTACCTATATTCCAGATGGGTAACGTGGTATAACTTGCACATATTGCTAGCTCTATAAATGTGAACGATTTGGGCGACGCTTTTTAGTAGCGCCCATACACAAGGTTTAACACCTGAATTTTTCTAACCACTATTATAATTATAAGACCTACACTTCATGGACGCGATAATTACGCTTAGTCAGCTTTACCCTGCTGTATTCTATTCCCTAGTCTTTTTTGTAAGCTTAATGGTTGGCAGTTTCTTGAACGTGGTGATTTACCGGTTGCCTATTATGATGGAACGCAGCTGGCAGCAAGAGTACCAAAGCTATTTTAGCGAGGGTGAGCCGACATCTAACGATAAAAACTCATCAGCGTCAGAGGAAGTATTCAACCTCGTAAAGCCAGACAGTACCTGCCCTAGCTGCGGCCACAAAATTCGCGCATGGGAAAATGTACCTGTTATTAGCTATCTGTTCCTTAAAGGTAAATGCGCTAAGTGCAAAGTTGGAATATCCGTTCGTTACCCGCTTGTTGAGTTGTTTACGGCCATAGCCTGCACGTTTGCAGCATATCAGTTTGGCGTGACGTCTCAGGCGCTGTGGGCCGTATTTTTCACCTATGTACTTGTTGCGCTGCTCTTTATTGACTTAGATAAAATGCTGCTACCCGACCAGTTAACACTCCCCCTACTGTGGCTAGGCTTACTGTTGAGCACGCAACACATTTTTGTAGGCACCACCGATGCCATTATCGGTGCAGCGGCCGGTTATTTAAGCTTATGGTCTGTTTATTGGCTATTTAAATTAGCTACGGGTAAGGAAGGCATGGGCTATGGCGATTTCAAACTGCTTGCAGCGCTTGGGGCATTTACTGGTTGGCAAGGCTTGCCTGTCATTATTTTACTGTCTTCATTTGTAGGTGCCATTGCGGGCATACTCATTATGGTTATTCAAAATAAGGGTAAGTCGTTAGCTATTCCTTTTGGGCCCTATTTGGCCGTGGCAGGTTGGCTAACGCTGCTTTACAAAGAAGAAATCATTACTGCCTATCTTAATGCAGTGCTGTAATTAAAAGGCTGATTGGTTGTGGATAAACAAAACGTTTTCGTAGTGGGCCTTACCGGCGGTATAGGCAGCGGTAAATCGGCTGCTACTGCTATTTTTGAAAAACTCGGTACAGATATTGTTGATGCAGACGAAGTGGCACGTGACGTAGTTGAAGTTGGTTCGAAAGGCTTACGGCAAATTGCCGAGCATTTTGGCGAAACGATTTTGCTAAAAGATGGAAGCCTTAATCGCGCCGCCCTTCGCGAAAAGGTCTTTGCCGCCGAAGAAGAAAAACATTGGTTAAATGGTTTGCTGCATCCCCTTATTCGCTCTCGTATGCAGCAGCTAATCAGCGAATCTACATCACCCTATTGCATTTTATCTGTGCCCTTACTTGTTGAAAATAAACTGACCGAAATGTGCAACCACGTCGTGGTGGTAGATTGTCCAGAGACATTGCAGCTTGAACGGGCATTAAAACGGGACGGTAGCACAGAGCAAACCATAAAAAGTATTATGGCTTCACAAGCTTCACGTAAAGAACGCGTTAGTGCTGCAGACGATGTGCTGGACAACAGTACAACGCTAGACGCGCTTGCCAGTCAAGTGTCAACGCTACACCGGAAGCTACTAAGCCTTGTTTCAGCTTAATCATAAGGGGTTTGCAAAATAGTAAACCCTTTTTACATCTGTCTTAGTTATTTACCTTCCCTGTCTATCGTTCCTGTTGCACTTTCCGGTCTCCTTCTTCTGTCTTTCTTCGAGCCTTACCTTCCTTTTCTTAACCTCCTTTCTTTACAAAAAAGGGCTTCAAGGCCAACAGCGCTGCTTTTTGAAACTTTTTTGACCAATTAACGTCAAACTAAAGATTCGACTAGCAAGTATGCTTGGCTTAATCGCTTTGATGCTTTAGGCTTGCTGTTATTCGCCGTACTACAAGGTCGTAGTGCAGTTTCTCTAAGTCTATGTGTTTTAAGGGGTTCCATGGGTAGCGCTGTATTCGAGTTTCCACTAAAGGAAAAAGTACGTAACTATTTACGTGTTGAGCAGCTGCTTGGGCAACTTAAAATCATCGCGAAATCAGAACATACTCATCTTCAGCTGGTGTTCTTTGAACAACTTTTTGAACTACTTGATCTCATTGAAAGACTAGATCTTCGTTCAGATTTAACCAAAGACCTTGAAGCTCACGAAAAGAATCTCGTGTACTGGTCAAAACACCCTAAAATAGACAGCACCGCTTTAGAGCAAGCGCTAAAAACCGTGCTTACATTAAAGCAAAAGCTGAAAACAGATCGGCGTTTTGGAAGCGCGCTAAAAGACGATAAACTTTTAAGTGCGATAAGACAACGATTTGCTATACCTGGCGGCGCATGTAGCTTCGACCTACCTAATTTGCACTTTTGGCTACAGCAACCGCTTGAACAGCGTCAATCTGAAATTGAACAATGGTTAGATACCTTAGGGCTTCTAGACGATGCAATTGCGGTTAGCCTGTCATTTATTCGTGAACGTGGACAGTTTGTAAACGCGGTAGCTGAGAACGGCTTTTACCAAGGCGCTGCCGAGGATAAAAACGAACTTATACGCGTACAATGTAGCGTTGATGAAGGCTATTATCCGACTTTAAGCGGCAATAAATACCGTTACGCCCTGCGTTTTATGCTGTTCTCGCCGCAAGAAGGACAAGCTGGCGCAGTAGAAAACAATATTCAGTTTCGACTAGCGGCCTGCTAAACTTCGCTTCTATTCAATAATTTTCGTCTTAGGTACTGTCTTTTTCATATTTCATAGATTGTGCCGCAAAGACGTATTTCACTGGAGTCTATTATGGAAGTGAAATGCCCTATTTGTGCCAAACAGGTTGTTTGGGCACCAACAAGCGAATATCGCCCTTTTTGCAGCAAGAAATGTCAACTCATTGATTTAGGCGAATGGGCTGCAGAAGACAGAAAAATTGCGGGAAAACCAGCTGAAGATGCCACACCGCAACATATTGATGTGGAAGAAATAGAGGCGATGTTGGCACAGCAATCTGACGACTTTTTCAAGCATTAAAGAGCACGTGCACCATCATAATGATGGTGCATTAGGTTAACGAATACTGTACTTAAGTAACAGTTTCAAGCTCGGCCAATAAACCATCTATCTCGCAGGCACTCATGCAGTGCCCTGCCTCCCACAATTCAGCTAGCCGCGCTGTAAGCCTGTCCATTTGCAACTTTTGTCGTGTGAGCTTTGCTAGTAGATGCTCAATTTCTTTATTTCTCTCCTTTAGGTGCTCCATAACTTGTTGATGGTCTAACCCCTCACCATTGGCTAAAAGTCCCGGCAAATCATCTAGTGAAAAGCCCAAGCTCGTAGCAAACTTTATCACTTTCAAACGTTCAACAGCTTGGTTATCGTATAGTCGATAACCCTTAGCGCTCCGAGGCGCTTTAGGCAATAGGCCTTTTTGTTCGTAAAAACGAATGGTGCTGGTTGGCAAATCAATTGATTTTGATAGTTCTCCAATGCGCATAACAACTCATCTCTATAATTTATACTTGACCTTAAAGTTAACTTTAAGCTTAAAGTGACGTCAACTTTATTTGCTACGCGAGAACAGTACTATGCCATCAAATGCCTTTACCCCTTTTACCTTACCCAACGGCAATCTTATAAAGAACCGGCTTGCTAAAGCTGCAATGGAAGAAAACATGGCAGAGCCACACCAGCTACCAGGAGAAGCATTACGCACGCTTTATCGTGCGTGGGCTGACGGTGGTGTTGGTTTAATCATTACAGGTAACGTGATGGTAGACCACATGGCCATGACAGGTCCAGGTGGACTAGTGCTAGAGTCACATACACCACTGTCACCTTTTGCAGAGCTTGCAAAAGAAGCGAAGAGAAACAACACCCGTTTATGGATGCAAATAAACCACCCTGGGCGTCAAGTATTCAAAAAGATGGGTGGAAAAGTTTTATCACCATCGGATGTACCGCTAGATATGGGTAAACACTCAGGTTTATTCGAACAACCGAAAGCCATGACAGAAGATGAAATTGAAGATGTAATAGCACGCTTCGTTACAACCGCTACATTGGCTAAAAGTGCTGGCTATGATGGCGTACAAATTCATGCTGCTCACGGGTATTTATTGGCTCAGTTTTTGTCACCACTCACTAATAAAAGAACGGACAGATGGGGAGGTTCTCTAGAAAACAGAGCACGACTTCTACTTGTCATTGTAGAAAAAATACAGCAAGAGTGTGGGAAAAACTTTGACATTGCAGTGAAACTTAACTCTGCGGATTTTCAAAGAGGCGGGTTCGATGTTGATGATGCTATTGACGTTGTTACCCTTCTCGAGTCATTGCAAATTGATTTGGTTGAGCTATCTGGAGGGAGTTATGAGTCACCTGCTATGCAGGGTCGAACGGCAGACGACAGGACACTGTCTCGTGAAGCTTACTTTCTTGAATTTGCGGCTCAAATAGCAAAAGCAACAAAACTTCCAGTAATGACAACCGGTGGGATACGAAGACTTTCCATTGCCGAGAACGTAATCAGTAGTGGCGTTCAAATGGTCGGTATTGCTAGCGCACTTGCTTTAACACCTGACCTGCCTAACCAATGGCAAAGCTCGCCTCTTATTGAAGGTGTTATACCTGTGGTGAATTGGAAAGATAAAACATTGGCTGGTCTAGCGACGATGGCGCAGGTGAAACGTCAGCTTCGCAGAATTGGACATGGTAAACCTGCTGTTTCAAATGCCAACCCAATCATTTCTTTGTTGTTAGATCAGTTAAGGTCAGCCAAGTTGACCAAGCGTTATCGTCAGCAATATTCAAGGGAAGTTTCTGAATAATCGCTGAAAATGCTGGTTAGGGCTATTTTCGAAAGCCACAGTCTCATGTAGTATTTCATCACTAATCGATGACTGTGGCACATCCTAAATTGCGTTACGTATACTGATGTCATGCTCGGTCAACGATTTCATTTTTAGTGCTGCTCTAATTTGGTAAGCACTGACTTCAAAGGAAATTCAATGTTTAAATCAATTGCACTCGTTGGTGGTACTCATGGCAATGAGACCAGTGGTATTCAGCTTATTCGAAACTGGCAGCAATTTGGGCTACCTTCGCGATTTAATGAGCTAAATATATCGTTGAACATTGCCAATGAAGCGGCCCTTGATGCGAACGTGCGTTTTGTAGAAGAAGATTTAAACCGTCAGTTTACCTTTGAGCGTTTATCAGATAACAGCACCGCTAAAGAAGCCGTGCTTGCTAAATCGCTAAATGAGAAACTTGGCCCAAAGGGCAAGTCAAACACCGATTTTGTGATTGATATTCATAATACCACCAGCGAAATGGGCGCTACGCTAATCATTTTAGAAGCGGATGAGTTTCACATTCAGCTAGCACGGTTCGTTAAGCAACAAATGCCTGAAGCAAATATTTTGGTGGAAGACGAAAAGCCTTATCTGGAGCACGGTTATTTATGTACCACTGGTAAGAAAGGCGTAATGATTGAAGTGGGTGGTCAGCCACAGGGGGTGCTGAGAGAGGATGTTTACCTTCTAACGCAAACCATGGCCGAGGCCATTTTAGATTTTTGTGTTGCTTATAATAATCAAGAGATAAAAACAGACGCATTGCCAGCGTGTGAAGCGTTTCGCTTAGGTGAAAACGTCGGCTTTCCTTTAGATAGAGATGGCGCACGTAGCGCGATGATCCACCACTCATTGCAAGACAATGATTTTAAACCCTTGCTACCGGGTTCTCCCATGTTTAGAACCTTTGATGGAAAAGATATCCCGTGGGATGGGGAAAAAGAAACCTATCCGCATTTTATAAATGAAGCGGCTTACTTTAAGCTGGACGTTGCGTTTGCTACGTCTGAGCGTATCACCCTTTAGCCAATACAGGTTGGTTACTCTGCAACTTTCAAAAGTTAACGCAGAAACCAACTGGCGATATCAAAAAAACGCTGAAACGCTTAAAGCATTAAATAGAAAAATGCCGGTCAGAGACCGACTGGCATTTTTGTTGTAAGGTAGGCTTTCTCGCACGTCAGCCTAAGTTTCACGGCTCGCTCAACTTAAAGAAATGAACATAGGCGGCACCTGAGTCAGAGTATGTTAAAAAAGCTCTATCTTCGGCTCTCGCGCCTCTTCAAACTCATTCTTTTCTTCTGGCGAAGATTCATTAATATCAAAGTGGATTTTACGCTGGTCTTCCATCACATATTTTTCAAACATTTCTTTAGTGCTTAAATTAAACGACTCATCAAAATGCTCGCGGTTATTAATGTAAGAAGAAAACTGTCCAAACAGACTAACAATGGCGTCTTGCTCTAGCTTCACGTGTTCGGTGCGCTGGCGAATAATATCTTGGAATTGAATTTTTGCGATTGCGCCACTTACTTTAAATGCAACCTCTGTTGCACTTTGCGAGAAGCATGCCAGCATCTTGGGGTTAAGATCTTCTAGTACACGATAGTGTGCAGTTATATTTTCCAGCGACTCAGAAAACCCTGTTAGTAATTCGCACGTATCATTTGCTCGTGTTGAGCTCAGCATTTTTTCGCCCTGCAGATGCGCTGCATCGAGGGCAGATTTAATACCCGTTTCAATTTTTTCTGCTGCATCTGAGGACTGAGACGATAGAATGCGCACTTGTTCAGCTACCACGGCAAACCCGCGCCCATATTCGCCAGCACGCGCTGCTTCAATTGCCGCATTGAGCGCTAACAAGTTGGTTTGGGACGCAATATTTTTGACAAGTTCGGTAAGCTCTTTAAGATTTTCAACCTCACGCATTACCCCTTGAATAGCTTCAGTATCTGCAATCTGCTGCGCTCGCTGCGTGCTGATCATTTCTTTTATATTGGAGAGGCGCTGAGCTGCAATTTCAAATTCGTCCGCACTTTTTTCTTTACAGCTTATGGCATTTTTCTGACCTAATTCAACATTATCTATACTGTCTTGAATACTGCTTTCAATTTCATACAGCGCTTTCATCAACTCCATTGAAGCGTCTTCAGTTATTGCACTTATGCCGTCCATCTGGCCTTTCAATATGGCCACGTAATCATTAACCTGAGTATGTGTTTCGCTTAATTGGGAGGAGGTTTCCTGCAGATAACTCTCTTGGCTTTTGAGCTTATTCGTAAACACCTGGTTTTGTCTGCGTACATACCATGGCATAAAACTGGCCATTCCTAAGATAGTCATTAAGACACCAGCGTGAACGCCCATTAACTCAAGAGGAATGCTCAAAGACCCAACAATTCCAACTAATGCCACGCTCAATAGGCCGCCCCAAAGTAAAAGCGAATCCTGCATGCTACCTGTCTTTTCCTTAAGCACTTTTACTTTCTCAGCGAGCACTGTTTCGTAATACTGCTTTGCTTTTTCAAGTACTTTCATGTCTCTACCTTATGCAGCTGGTACCAACTGCTTTACTACACCTAACAATTGCTCTGGCTCGACGGGTTTGACAAGCCAGCCTGTAGCACCAGCAGCTTTCGCTTCTTCTCGACGACTTTGCTGCGATTCCGTAGTTAACATCAACATGGGGGTAAATCTAAATTTCGATTGCTGCTTCAATGTTTTTATTAGCTCGATACCATTCATACCTGGCATGTTTAGGTCAGTAATAATCAACTTGGGCGATATTGATTCAAGCGCTGTCATAGCCGCTTCCGCACTTTCTGACTTTGTTACCGTATAGCCTGCCCGCTTTAGCAGCATTTCCATACTCATCAGCATTGTTGCTGAATCATCTACTAAGTGTATTGCGCTCATTGCATTACCTCTTGTTTATAGCCGATTAACTGTTTACACAATTCAGTATAGTCTCGAGCTCCACGACTGTGAGGCGCATAGGCAAATACCGGCTTTTTTTTTGCGAATGCTTCGGCTAATGTTATGTTTTTATGTATTGGACTAAGCACTTTATTTCGACCATAGCGGCCGTACCAGTTGCTCAATTCTTGGCGATGTAGCTTTAAGTTTTGCTCTACCATTACCGGCAAAATGGTTAAGCTTGTCGCTCTAAACTTGCGCTCTGTCATGGCTTTGCGACACGCATTTAACAGCTTTTGTACACCGTCGCTTGCAAGTGGCATTGGCGTAGCAGGTATAATGATATCCGTAGCGGCGGACAGTGCTGCCATTAGCTGAGAGCTTAGCGTTGGCGGCGTGTCGATAATAACGATATCGAAATACGTCGATACTTGGTCGCTATCGCACCACAAACGGATAGCGTCTAATGCAATATCATCGTTAGTGTTTGCGCGCGTGGTGTCGACATTGGTGGCGTATATTTTTTCACTACATTTAACAATCGAAGTAAAAAAGCCTTTAATAGGCATGGTGGTTATGATGTTTTGCGTCTCAGTGCCAAGCGCCGTCAAGCCTTGCATCACGTGCCCTTGATTATCTAAATCCAGAACTAAAACACGGTTGCCATGTTGCGCCAAACCAAAAGCAAGGTTGACCACTGTAGTAGTCTTTGCTGTCCCACCTTTGCGATTCGCAACCGTGATCACTCTCATTCACACCACACTTTATTGTTGTCTGATTGAAGCATTTCTACTATCCAATATAGTTCTGACGATTCGGGCTGTACACTAACCTTTGGTCGTAAGCACAGTAGCACTTGGAAAACTGCAGTATGTGCTGTTGTTAACGTCTTCAAGTTCAACTGTCGCGAGGCGTCCTCTGTCAGCCAACTAAATAGGGTTTCGGCCTCTTCAATTTCACAATGCCCAGTAAGCACTGCTACTTTTTTCTTGTACGTTACAGGCATGTGGATAAAACCTCCTGCACATTAATTATGAGCAATACCCTTCCATCTCCAAGCAATGCTGTACCTGAGAAATGGGAGTAGCCAGCAAGGACGCCTTCAAGGGGTTTTTGAATAACGTCAATACCTTCATGAAACTTATCAATAATAAGTCCAAACTCGCCCTGCGGCGTTGACACAACTAATACCGAGTGTTCCTCTTTACCGACGTCAGGTTCGAACCCGAGCGCATTTCGCAAATTACAAAGCGGTATTAATTTATCGCGTATCACCAACACGTTTTCATTGCGAATTCGCTGAATGTCCTGTGTAGGAACTTTCACCGTCTCTACTACCGCATCCATACTTACGCCAAACATTTGATCGTTTACTTCAAACATCATGACGCGATTCACTGACATAGTCTGAGGAAGAAGCAACTTGAACGTAGAGCCTACGCCAACCTCACTATGCATTTCTATAGTACCGCCTGCCTGACTTACCATGGTTTTTACTGCATCCATGCCCACCCCACGACCGGACAGGTCCGACACTTGTTCACTGGTAGAAAACCCTGCGGCGAAAATCAACTGAAGTGCCTCATTATCGTCTATGCTCTCAAGCTGTGATTCCGTTATTACGCCTTTCTGAAAAGCGAGAAGCTTAATTTTATGGGGATCAATGCCCTTCCCATCGTCACGTATTTCAATAATGACACTGTCATCAAGGGGAGTAGCAATTAAATCAATACGCCCAGTTTCAGGCTTTCCCGCCTCTATTCTGTCTTCGGGTGATTCAATACCATGGTCAACGCTATTGCGCAGTAGATGAATGAGAGGTTCAGATAAAGACTCAATTAAATTTTTATCGAACTCGGTGTCTTCACCCTGCATACAAAGTTCGATTTTTTTGTCGAGTTTTCTCGATAAATCTCTGACCAACCTTGGATAGCGCTGGAAAACATGAGAAACCGGCACCATTCGTATCTGCAATACTGCACTTTGCAATGACTCGGTTAAACGATTAACAATTGAAAAATGCGCTTTTATCTGTTTGCTAAGCTTTTTACTTCCACCTTCTTCTTCAGCTTGCTTCGCCAAATAAGGAAGTGAATTTTTTGCAACCGTTAGTTCGCCGACTATGTCCATTAAATAGTCAATTTTGCTTTGGTCGACTTTGAGCATCTTGACGGCTTGTCGTTCAGCTTTAGCCGGTTGAGAAGTCTCTTCTTCTGCTGTCTGCGTCTCTATTTCGTTTGTCGTGTCGGTAGTTTCAACAACAATGTCCTGCTCTTCAGCGGTGTCGTTTGACGCGTCTTCTATCGCAACATTAATTGCGCTTATTAGCTCCGCTTCATCGCTGAATGTTTGCTTTAGCACATTGCCGACAAGCATCGAAATTGAAGGAAACATAAATTCTGCGTTATAGCCTTCAGAGTTGATCAATGCTAATTGTTGCGTTAATAACTCTTTTTCATGTGGTAATAAGCCCTCTTTACCAGGCTCAATAGCACCGCTGGCCGGGTCGTCCACAGAGTCCTCTGGACCGCCGACTTGTTTGTCGTCATCAAGAAACGTAAGATCGTGATCAGATGATAGAAATGACAACACCGCTTTTGTTGGCATAGCGTGTGTTTGCGACGCTAGTAAAAGCCCAGCGGTCGACTGCAGCATATTGGTATCACCAGTCTCACGAGCCGTTTTTAAAGCCTCATTTAACGCTTCATCATTAAGCTGCACCACGCTATCGAGAATCTTGTCTTTACAGCGATATTTAAGCGCCTGCTGAGTAAGCTTATGTAGTTTATACTGACCTTCATAATAGGCCATATGCGTCACAACAGCGTCTTCGCTCGCCTCGCCAAGGGCAGTTATTTTTAAAACACATTGATAAACATCGGCATCAGCGGCCATCGCAGGGGCGTTGATTTCGAACGCGTGCAAACCCGGCAGCGCCAGTGCGACATTCACAGGGTCCTCACCGCGAAAAAAGCAACCTTCATCAGGCGTATATTCCATGACATACAGTTCCGATGATGCGCTTTTCGATAATAACGCTATATCCGCATTGTCATCGAATGCTTCAAGCGCAGTGGCTACTGAATCAACGATTTCGTTGGTACTGCTATCAGCGTGAGTGGCAGTGTCTTGCTCAGCTGTATTTTCACCAGCTTGAGATGGGTCGATGAAGGCTCTAAGTTGTGCACTTAAATCGCCAGAGATTGGCTGCCATTCAGCGAGCTTTTGAGTTCCATTTTCTAGCTCATCAAACCACATAGATATCTGGTCTAGCGCCTCGAGAAGTAGGTCACCAATTTCGTCGTTGTAATCAACCTCTTTAGCTCGCACGCTGTCTAGCAAATCTTCCGCGGCATGAGCCAAACGCGTTAGTGGTTTTATATCGAATAAGTCTGACGAACCTTTGATAGTGTGTAAATCTCTGAAGATTTTGTCCACTTTGTCCGATGATGGGCCAGAGGCCTGTATCTCAATAAGTTCTTGGCTTGCAGACTCTAGGTTCTCCCGAGACTCACCGATAAATACGTCGAGTAGTTCACTCATTAGCTACCTCCTAATACCGCGCTAACCACAGACTTAAGTGAGTCAGCGTCCACAGGCTTAGTCATGTAGAAATTTGCACCGCATTGATAGGCTCGTTGCGCGTCTTGAGTCGCAGACTCTGTACTTATCATGATGATGGGAACAGCGCGTAAAAGCTCGTTTTGCCGTATTTCTTTACAGAGTCGGTAACCGTCCATTTTCGGCATATTCACATCGACCAAAAACAAATCGATAGGTGTGCCTATGGCTTTTTCCAGCGCTTCCACACCATTTTCAGCTTCTTCCACGACGCGATCGTCAGAAGATACCAACATTTTATGAAACATTCTGACCGTAGACGCATCGTCAACTATCATTACTGTTTTCATGTTACGCCCCTCCTGCAAGTGGCTTTTGGTAGGCAATAACATCACCGAACTTACGCACTTTAAACATAGACGATATACGGCTCATTGACTCACTGTGACCTAAAAAGATGTAGCCGCCCGGCTTCATCGCATCAAACAAAACATGTGCTGCTTTTTTACGCGATTCATCGTCAAAATAAATGAGCAGATTTCGGCAAAATACCAAGTCAAAATGTCGAAACCCCTTCATGTTTGTACCTGATAGAATATTAGCTAGCGAAAATGAAACCGATTCTCTTATGTCGTCACATAGCTGAAATTGGCCATTGGTTTCTATGAAGTACTTTTTTACCAACGCGGTTGGAATGTTCTGCACCGAGCGCTTTGAATAAAGCCCTTTTTTAGCAGACGCTAGAACATTGCTGTCAATATCTGAAGACGCAATCTCTACATCTCGATGAGCTAGCCCTTTCCAGTTTTCTATAAGATGAATTGCTATAGAGTACGGCTCTTCGCCCGTGCTTGAAGGCACAGACCAAATCCGTAAGTCTTCTCCAGGTGGGCGATAACTATCGAGCTCATCCATGATATAGCGTGTCATTGCATCAAATTGGTACTCTTCGCGGAAAAAGTAGGTTTCATTCACTGTCATTGCGTTGACTAGGTTTTGAAACTCTTCACCCGACGCTTGGAACCGCATAAAGGTAAAATAACTTTTGAAGTTAGTGTGCCCCGTAGCTTTCATTCGCTCGTGTAGACGTTTATCAACAAAATAACGTTTCGAATTTTCAAAATGGATCCCGGTTTTTCGGTAAAACATCGACCGAAAGCGCTCGAAATCAGCAACAGCAATTTTTTCCAACGTTTCTGGAGTCATTACGCACTCCCTAATTGATTTCGAATTAGGCTAATGACAAAAGAAATATAGGCATGATTAGGAAAACGGCTTTCTACAGTTTGCAATATTTCATGGGTAGAGCTATCAGACACCTCTGCAAGCTTGTCTAAAGCTGTACCCACAACATTTTCATTGCCGTCATTAAGTGCAATATGATGCAGCCAATTTAACGCATCGGGGTGTGCTACTGCACCAATAATGTCAACACAAAAGATACGCGTATCTGGGTCATCGTCTTGCATAAGTTTATGCACATTGTTTGCGAACAAATCAGGGTTTTGCTGCATAAGTTCAATAGCACCGTTACGCAATTGTACTTGTTCGCTCTTCAACATGCCTATTAGTTGAGATGCATCGGCATCCGTCATATTGTGCTCAAGCGCACTAAATAATGCTTCGATAACTGTTGGGTCGTTTTCCGCTGGGAGTCGCGCTAAAAAGGCCTTGTGCGCATTTTCTTCACCGCTTAAATCCCGCACTGCCCAGCGCCTTACGCTGCTGTCTGGGGAGGCTAAATCGGCTACCATCTGCTGTGGCGTTCGTTGAGCACTGCGCTTTTCTTCTTGTTGAATTACTATGTCGTCACTGGCGTTTGATTTCTTTTTTAAACCCATAACACTTGCTCCTGTTATCGACAAAGTGCATTCAACTTTGACACTATTTTAGGACTGTCTAATACATGACTAGCGCAGCCGGCCTCTATCAGTTCTTTTGGCATACCGAATACAACGGATGTCGCTTCACTCTCGGCAATTGTTGTAGCACCACCTTTGTATGCTTTACTCATTGCAGCTACACCATCGCTGCCCATTCCAGTTAGCTGAACACATAACATAGCGAGTGGCTCGTAACAATTCAGTGCGCTATCGACCATACGATCGACACTAGGGTGCCATAAAAAGCTGGGACTCGCAGGTACGGGGCGAACGTGAATATCCGCACCCGCTTTGGAAAAAGCTAAATCAGCATCGCCCTTCGCCAAGTAGATTTTTCCCGCCTCAAGAATCATTCTTGAGTCAACTTCGACAACTGTTAGCGGACTTAAGCCATCGAGTCGCTTGGCCAATGCTTGGGTAAACGAAGCTGGCATATGCTGTGAAATCACAATGGGTGCTGGAAATGTGGGCGATATATTCGTTACTAGGTGTTCCAGCTTTCGCGGCCCGCCAGTTGAGACGCCTATCATTACAATTTCAAAGGGCGTGCTTTTATTGTTCCTCACCACACGCTGCTTTACGACGGGGGGCGCCTTGATAGTGGGGCGCTGTGCCCTTCCCGTCTTTGCTAACGCATTTATTTTGTTGATTAAAGGCGTTTCTATATCAGAAATGTCTCGGCTAACAGTGCCCCCTGTTTTCAGTACAAAGTCGCTGGCGCCTAATGCTAATGCTTCAAGAGTAATAGCCGCACCTTTTTGCGTTAGCGAAGAAACCATAATAGTAGGACATGGATACAACTTTCTTAATAAAGCCAAACATGTCATACCGTCCATCACAGGCATGTTAATATCAAGCGTGATACAATCGGGTTTAAACTCGACCGCTTTAGAAAGCGCTTCTTCACCGTTTCTTGCAACCTGGACAGTGAACCCCTCTTTTTCAAACAATTGAGTAAAGAGTTTGCGCATTAGCGCAGAGTCATCCACTGCAAGCACTTTTACCGACATAGCATCTCCCATTAATCAACCAAGTAAGCTAGCCTACTTAACTAGCACTGCGTTTGTGCTTGAGCCACCGCGTTGTCATTTAGCAAAACATTGGGCTCTATAATTTGAATAATGCGCTTTTCGTCGTTTAATTTTATTAATCGACTTAAAAATTCAGACTGCATTTCTGACAACGAAGGCGCTATTTCAATGGTTTGTTTAACCACAGTTTTTACTTCTGCAACGCCATCAACAATAAAGCCTGTGCGCTGCTTATCCTTCGTTAGCACAACAATTCGCTGTCGTTCAGATGATTCACTGCTTGGAATGCCTAGACGACTTCTTAAGTCGATGACAGGTAGCACCGTGCCACGCAGATTCACAATCCCTTTTAAATAATCAGGGGTACTTGGAATGCTCTCTAGCTTTTCAGGTACTCGGGTTATTTCTTGGGTGTCATCAATGCTTACGCCATATTCCTGACCATTAATCCAAAATATGACGTATTGCTCGCAATCATCTTCATTGATGGCGCCCTCGTTATTCTCGCTCATCTGTGACTCCTGCTTTATGTCTTCATCCAGCGAACTCAACGCTGTCATGAGCGCTCGGCTGTAGACATTATTTAGGTTTATTATCGACACTAGACGCTTTCCACCGTCACTTCTGTAAACTGCTTCAAGAATCCCTGACTCAGCGCCGTCATTACAGACAGAAGGCACGGCCTCTAGCTCGCTTTCAGAAATGGAAACCACATTGCTTACTTTGGCAACAACAAACCCTACGCTGCCGAAGTCGCTGTTCTGTGCTATGACAATACGAGAGGCTTCGTTAATATCGGTATGGACCATGCCAATGCAGTTTGCTAAATCGACGATGGGAATTATTCGACCTCGCAAATTCACTAGCCCAAGCACTGATGGTGCACTTTCTGGAAGCTGAGAAATTTCAGAAGGTACACGAACAATTTCTTCTACGTCCTGTAGGTGAAATGCGAACTCTTGGTCTTCAAGAGAAAAGCAAACCAGTTGCTGCAGGCTATGGTCATCTGATTCAACAATCTCGTCGTCACTGTCTATGTGATGCATTCCCGACAGTTGCATCGTATTACCATCCTGCTTTGTTACGGCTTGTGCTCTGGCTAAAGACGATACGTCGAGTATTTGTTCTACCGGCTGGTCATCTTGCTTGATAATGCCCTGCATGTATTCATAGGCGATAGATTCGGTCATCGACTTTTTATCAATTACCGTTTCATTAGGCACTCCAAATACTTTCAGCACTCTGTCAACCATGAATCCGACACTACCGAGTTCCGATTCTACAACTACCACGCGAGTCACATCGGTAATTTGTAAGCTTACACCCAGCAAAATCATGCTTAGATCATAGACAGGTAAAACATTGCCTCTTAAGTTGGCTAACCCAATCATTTGAGCAGGTCCAAGCGGCACCGACACCACGGTAGGAACCCGTATTATTTCGCCTACAGAGTGCATCGGAAAGGTAAAACGCTCTTCATTCACAAGAAAGGAAACGAATTGCTGTTCACCGTCACTCGTGTCGTCCTGAAGATTTTCAGTACTTTCTACATTTGAAACATCAGTCATAAGAAAGACTCCTCTGACAAGGTGAACCGTTAGCCGTTTTGCATCTCATCTGCTACCGAGGCAATTTCTTCGATAGATTTTGCAAGGATTTCCATGCCTTTACTCTGTTGCTCAGCTGCATTCAGTGCTTGCTGGCAGTTGCTGCTTGCCTGCTCGTTAGCGGCTGCAATCTGCTCAAGGCCTTTTTGCGCTTGTGTAACACCTGCGGCAATTTCCTCACCCCGGTCTTTCATGGCTTGGTTGTACTCCACCACCTCAGAGATATCGACTGCTATCTTTTCAACGTCTTTGGTTGTTTGTACCGCCTTCATCACTTCTCGTGATGCACTCTCGGCTACGTTGGTAAGGTCGGTTTTTACACTCACTGTTTGATCTTGAATGGCTTTGATGAGGTCTTTTATTTGTTCCACATTTTCAGCTGCTTCGTCGGCTAAGCTTTGAATGTCAGCTGAAACAACCGCAAAACCTTTACCATACTCACCCGCTCTCGCTGCCTCGACAGCGCCATTTACCGCGAGCATGCTGGTTTTAACCGAAACCGTTGTAATGGTATCGATGACCTTGTCAATTTGGCGAGTCATGGATTCCATCTCGTTAATGGCACTTACATTCTCTTTACTGGTTTCAAGTGCTAAGTTGATACCACCTACCATGCCTTCGATAAGGGCACGGTTTTCTTTCAAGAGTGCCGTTATTGCATTACCTTTTTCTAGTGCTACATCACACTGAGATGACGCCTTATCAACGCCCTCTCGCAATAAGTCAATATTACCAACGGCTTGGTCTACCGAACTCGCTGCTTGTTGCGACCCATTGTTCACCTGAGTTAGCGCTGTCATAATCTCGCCAGAAGAGCGATTAATCTCCTCTAGCGTTGCCGATAATTCCTCTGCAGAAGAGGCCACTTCTTCAGCGCTTTTATTTATATCGGTGCTATTTTTTAACTCTTCGGTTATAAGTTCTAACGACTGAGCCGCTTGTTCTGCCTGCGATAATGCAACGCTCTGTTCAGATACGTTGGAAGATACTTCTTGCGCTGCTGTAGATTGTTCATCTGCTGCACAAGAGATGGCTTCCGAACCCTGCTGGATCTCTTTAGCGGCGCCATCCATCGATTTAACTTGCGCTTGTAATTCATCTGCACCATCAGCAATCGATTTCATATCATCTTTGATAGTGACTAATTGCTCGGTAACAGCTTCACCTTTAGTAACCTCTTCAAGTGCGGCTTCTGATGAAGACTTAACAGCATCAGATACTAGATTTGATTGTTCCTGAATTTTTTCAATTTGCTTAGCGATATCGGCAGCGCTTTTGTCAGACACTTCCGCAAGGGCACGAACCGTGTCAGCCACTACAGCAAAGCCTTTACCATGCTTGCCGGCACGACCGGCTTCGATAGCAGCATTAAGAGCGAGGAGGTTGGTTTGATCAGCAATACGTGTGACTTGTTTGACAGCCTCGCCAATGTTAGATGCCTGTTGTTCTAACTCGCTCATCATCACTACGGAACGCGATTGATGTTCTGAAGCCGTTTTAACGCTGGTCATCATGGTGCCTAGATCTCCGACCACACGTTCTAAGTACGTTTGGAGCTCATTGGTTTTATCCATGGTTGCACCTGCAAGCTCAAGCTGCGCAACCAGGCCGCCCGATATTTGCGTCACAGCGGCTAAGCTTTCTTGGCTGGCACTACTTGATTCCTCAGCCCCCGCCGCTATCTCGTTTACCGCAGTTGATAGTTGATCGGTTGCACTGGAAGCTTGGTTTACACCGCTGACTAGTTCAGTCGTTGCGGATGCCACACGCTCAGCAGCTTGTTGCTGCCTTGCCAGCGTTCGTGCTTTTCGGCGCTGCTCTTCAGCTTCTTTTCTCATTTTCGCATCCACTTGAACGGTGGGTGCAGCGATTGGATCTGATGTTTTTTTGAGCGCCATGGCGTATCCTCCATTGTACGATTAGTGGTTACGCAATAACTATCGTCAATAAATGAAAACGCAAACGTAATAAACAAAATACCTATGTATAAAAATTAATACGATATTACAACAATTACAATATTTACCCACCAATGTCGCGAATGTCACAAGTGGCACTTTATACTTAAACGGTATTGATAATTAAAGAAATTTAAAAACGGAGAGAGAGGAAGCAGAGTTTAATTGTATGTCAAATTCTATAGGTCTAAGCCCAATTTTAATGATAAATGTTTTTTAAAACACAAATTTATCGTCTAACAATAAGTTAGACCAAAGTAGTAAGTTTCGCCAATTATGAACGAGATAATTTTTGGATGGAGGTAATTATGTCAGCGTTTGCTGATGGAAATTCGGTGCTTTTAAGCTGTGAAATAGGGATCCATCTGCTTCGCTGTCCTTCTTTTCCAAAAGGTTCGCCAACAAAATCATGTACAAGATGTACATCTAGCCTAACCTGCTTGTCTCCGTAATCGTGAGTAATTACAGTAAGTGGTGTAGATGCCGTGACAGATATGCCCACTTCTTCAGCAAGCTCTCGCGTTAGTGCCTGTAGAACGGTCTCACCCTCTTCTACTTTACCGCCGGGAAATTCCCATTTCCCGCCCTGATGAACATCGTCAGGGCGAAGAGTAATGAATATGTCATCGCCGCGGGCGATAACGCCCACAGCAACATGTACAACTTTCATTACTTAAGCTTACCGTGACACTGCTTATACTTTTTACCAGAGCCACACGGACATGGGTCGTTACGGCCTACTTTCGCACCTTCGCGCACTTGCGTACGTACTTTGTCACTTGCTTCTTCTGGCGTTGCGTTCGCTTCTTCGTGCTCAAAGTTCTTAGGCACATCGTCAGCTTGACGACGTTGCTCTTCTACTTTTTGCACGTCTTCTTCAGCTTGTACTTTTACACGCGCAAGAATCGTGATCACTTCAACTTTAAGTGCTTCTAGCATTTGCGAGAACAAGGCAAACGACTCGCGCTTGTATTCTTGCTTAGGGTTCTTCTGTGCATAGCCGCGAAGGTGAATGCCCTGGCGTAGATGATCCATCGCCGCCAAATGCTCTTTCCAATGGCTATCTAGGTTTTGAAGCATTACCGCTTTTTCAAACTGGCGTAGTACCTGCTCGCCTACCACTTCTTCTTTTTGCTTATAGGCGCTTACCACTTCACCTAAGATTCGCTCGCGCAGTTTCTCTTCGTATAGCTTGTCGTCATTTTCAAGCCATGTTTTGATTGGCAGGTCTACGGCGAAGTCGGCACGCATGCGCTCTTCAAGTCCGCTTACATCCCACATTTCTTCAAGAGATTGTGGAGGAATGTATTCATCGACAACGCTTGAAATAACATCTTCACGAATAGCTGCGATAGTCTCGCTGATATCACCTTCGTCAAGAAGTTCATTACGCTGTTCGTAAATAACTTTACGCTGATCGTTGGCTACATCATCGTATTCAAGCAACTGCTTACGAATATCGAAGTTACGACCTTCTACTTTGCGCTGTGCATTTTCAATCGCGCGCGTTACCCATGGGTGCTCAATAGCTTCACCGCGCTCCATGCCTAAACGCTTCATCATGTTGCCCATTTTTTCAGAGGCAAAGATACGCATTAGTGCATCGTCTAATGACAGGTAGAAACGGCTTGAACCTGGGTCACCCTGACGGCCTGAACGACCGCGAAGCTGGTTATCAATACGGCGAGACTCGTGACGCTCTGTACCAATAATGTGTAAACCACCAGATTCAAGTACTGCGTCGTGGCTCTTCTTCCACTCAGCCTTGATCTTTTCGATTTGCGCTTCAGTTGGATTTTCAATTTTCTCAACTTCCGCTTGCCAGTTACCACCTAACACGATGTCGGTACCACGACCTGCCATGTTAGTCGCAATCGTAACCGCGCCTGGCTTACCAGCTTGTGCAACGATATCAGCTTCGTGTTCGTGGAACTTTGCGTTTAGTACCTTATGAGGAATTTTCGACTTTTTAAGAATACGAGAAATCAGCTCTGAGTTCTCGATAGAAACCGTACCTACAAGGGTGGGCTGGCCGCGTTTAACGCACTCTTTAATGTCTTCAACAATAGCTTCGTATTTTTCTTCTGCCGTTAGGTAGATAAGGTCAGCCATATCTTTACGCTGCATAGGACGGTTTGTCGGGATAACTACCGTTTCTAAGCCGTAAATATGGTTAAATTCGAAGGCTTCTGTATCGGCAGTACCTGTCATACCCGCAAGCTTGTTATACAAGCGGAAGTAATTCTGGAAGGTAATTGAAGCAAGGGTTTGGTTTTCGTTTTGAATACGAACCCCTTCTTTCGCTTCTACAGCCTGGTGCAAACCTTCAGACCAGCGACGGCCTTCCATAGTACGACCGGTGTGCTCGTCAACAATAACGATTTGGTCTTCTTTAACAATGTAGTCTACGTCTTTCGCGAACAGCTTGTGTGCGCGAAGGGCCGCGTTAATATGGTGCAGTAATGAAATATTACCTGCAGCAAACAGCGACTCACCTTCAGGCAACAAGCCTTCTTCGTGAAGTATCTCTTCAACGTGCAATTGACCGCGCTCGGTAAGGTGTATTTGTTTTGCTTTAAGGTCGATAGTGTAATCACCATCGCCTTCTTGGCCTTCTTCATCTTCTTTTTCTTGCTGAACAAGCTTGGGAATGATGACGTTGATACGGCGATATAATTCTGAGCTATCTTCAGCTTGGCCAGAGATAATAAGTGGCGTACGGGCTTCGTCGATTAAGATGGAATCAACTTCATCCACTACGGCATAATTAAGTGGGCGCTGAACGCGATCTTGCGGGCTAAACGCCATGTTATCGCGCAGGTAATCAAAGCCAAACTCGTTGTTAGTTCCGTAGGTTACGTCTGCTTGGTAAGCGTCGCGCTTTTGCTCGGGTGACATACCCGGTACGTTACAACCTACACGCATACCTAAAAACATGAATAACTGATTACTCCACTCAGCATCACGACGCGCTAGGTAGTCATTCACGGTAACAACATGAACACCTTTGCCCGATAGGGCATTAAGGTAAGTTGGCAACGTAGCTGTAAGGGTTTTACCTTCACCTGTACGCATTTCGGAAATTTTGCCTTCGTGAAGTACTTGGCCACCTAGCATTTGCACGTCGAAGTGACGCATACCGTAAACACGTTTACTGGCTTCACGTACCGTAGCAAAGGCTTCAATAAGGATACTATCCAGGCTTTCACCTTTTTCGATACGGGCTTTAAATTCGTCAGTTTTTGCCTTTAGCGCCTCATCGGAAAGCTTTTCAAATTCTGCTTCCAGTGCATTAATGGCATCTACGTTTTTGCGTAATTTTTTTAATAATCGGTCGTTTCTACTACCGAATACTTTTCGAAGGATGCTTGAAAACATTAGCTTTTATATTCCACTACTTGTCGAGGCGCCGCGCATCGTGCACAGCTAAATTAAACGTATAAAACACAACGTTAAACACATTGTGTTTTGCGATGTTCTTAAATTATGCTTCTTCGCTTCAAATGAACTTAACTAATAAGGCATTATCAACGAGAATTACCTGGCTGCTACCTTGTCTACTTTTTGTAAACGAAAGGCAGAGGATCGATTGGTTTTCCGTTTCTTATTACTTCGTAGTGGACATGAACGCCAGTTGAGCGCCCTGTATTGCCCATTTTCGCAATTGGCTCCCCTTTGGTCACCACATCGCCTATTGAAACAGTAAGGGTGTCGTTGTGCCCATAGCGGGTAACATAGCCATCACCGTGATCAATTTCTACTAGTTGGCCATAGCCGTAGCGCTCACCCGCCCAGGTCACAATACCTGCGGCAGTTGCTACTACGTTTTCCCCTGCTTTACCCGCGAAGTCTAGCCCTTTGTGCATGGTAGGTTCGCCAGTAAACGGGTCGGCCCGCATACCATAATAAGAAGACAACCACCCTGACTCTATCGGACGACCAGATAATTGGCTCTGTTCGTTGATATGGTGACCCCTTACCAAACTTTCAAGCATAGACAACTGTTGAGACTTTAAATCAAGTGATTGCTCTAGTTTGGCTATTTCGTGAAGGATGGGGTCGTCTTGGAGGTTTTCCGGCATCGATACCGGTACGAAAGCGTCCAGGTCAGCCGCTGACATACCTAATTCTGTTGCGATTTGCTTGCTCTTCTCGTCAAGTAGCGAGGCCTGTGCAGACAATTCTGCAACATGAGAAAGCAAGGCTTTTAGTTTTATCGTGGTTTGTTGTTTTAGCGCTTCAACGTCTTTTTGTTTTTCACTGACTTCAGTTTGCGCTAAACGAACCCGTGCAACATCTTCCGACACAGATTCAGTAGAACGGCTCGACACTAGCATAAAAATAGACGAGAGCACAGTCGCGCTCACGAGCGTACGGACACTAATGCTGTGCCTGTAACGTTTGTTTTTACCTGCTAATGTGATTGTTAATTTCATACCACGAAGAAAATTGCTGTTTCACGCCATTCTTTTTCATATTACTTCATAACACTATGAATGTGTTTTTAGCCAAAGGCGACAACCTTCAACTTATGTTTTTTTGTCGAATGGGTGAAATTTATATTAATTATTCGGCTACTGTATCATTTATTACAGTAATTGCCATATGAAAAAAAGCCGCCCGTTAGGCGGCTTTTCTAAATTTCTACGCTAACGCCGGTTGAGCGTAGCGAATTGGTGCCGTTTCCTGCGAGTCGTAGGTCACAAACTCCCAACACTCTTTCTGTGCCAAAACGGCATTTAAAAGTTTGTTGTTAAGGCCGTGCCCAGTTTTATAAGCACGCAGCTCACCAATTAAACTATGACCGCCAAGGTATAAATCACCAATGGCGTCCAAAATCTTATGCTTTAAGAATTCATCATCGTAGCGTAACCCTTCAGGGTTAAGTACGCGGAACTCATCTAGCGCCACAGCATTCTCCATGCTTCCACCAAGCGCTAGATTATTAGCGTTCATATACTCTAAATCGCTCATGAAGCCGAAGGTACGAGCGCGGCTTACCTCATTAACATACGAGCATGAATCAAAGTCCATAACCATGTGCTGACGAGTTTGACTGATCACAGGGTGGTCAAAGTCGATTTGAAAATCAACACGGAAGCCATCGTAAGGTACTAATTCGGCCCACTTATCGCCATCTTCAACACGAACTGGCTTTTTAATACGAATAAACTGCTTAGGCGCGTTTAATTCTTCAACACCTGCAGATTGAAGTAAGAATACGAACGGGCTAGCGCTTCCGTCCATAATTGGCAGCTCGTTACTGTCTACTTCAACAATAATGTTGTCGATACCTAAACCCGCAAGCGCAGACGCTAAGTGCTCTACCGTTTGGATAGTTACACCGTCTTCATTATTTAGACACGTACACAGCATGGTATTACCTACCGCGTTCGCACGCGAAGGTATGTCAACATGTGGTTCAAGGTCAACACGCCTAAACACGATACCCGTGTTTGCTGGCGCAGGTCGGAGAGTCATTGTGACCTTTTCCCCTTTATGAAGCCCAATTCCGGTCTCTTGTACCGATTGCTTGATTGTACGTTGTCTAATCATCTGCTTAAGCTTTTACCTATTAAAAAAGCGGGCGCGAATTATAGTGAGTTATTACTCACATGTCAAAAAACACCCGTTCTGGCAAGTTTTACCTTGTCAGATTACGCATTTTTTCGACCTATTCACGCGAAATTCTTCACGCTGTGAAAATACACCTTACTAAGTAAGACACCACAAACGTAAAATAATTCCCT
This sequence comes from Alteromonas sp. ABV4_150, assembly GCF_056311745.1. NCBI lineage: Bacteria > Pseudomonadati > Pseudomonadota > Gammaproteobacteria > Alteromonadales > Alteromonadaceae > Alteromonas > Alteromonas sp. ABV4_150. Next base: position 443,646 of record NZ_CM149971.1, read on the forward strand.
TCCTTTTCAGGCAGCTAAATTAGTCTGCCTGCTTGCGAAGAAACGCAGGAATATCTAAATACTCCAAATCGTTGTCTGGCTGAGCACTATCGTCAGCTTTCAGCGCTTGGTTGCCTTCTGTGCCACCTACAGCAGAACGCGGTTCACTTGTTTGTGAATTACCGTATTCCTTAGCTGGCTGAGTAAGGCGAGAACCCTCTGCGCTTACTAGTGAAATATCAGGCTTGCGCTCTGCGCCAATACCGGTTGCAACAACCGTTACGCGAAGCTCGTCTGTCATTTCCATATCGATAACGGTACCCACAACCACGGTCGCGTTTTCAGATGCGAACGCTTTAACTGCGTTACCCACAGTTTCGAACTCATCGATAGCGAAATCAGGACCCGCTGTGATGTTTACAAGAATACCGCGTGCACCTGACAGATCGATATCTTCAAGCAGTGGGCTGGCAATTGCTGCTTCGGCAGCTTCTTCAGCACGGTCTGGACCGCTTGCTGCACCGCTACCCATCATGGCTTTACCCATCTCAGACATAACGGTACGTACGTCTGCGAAGTCAACGTTGATCAGACCTGGGCGAGTAATAAGCTCCGCAATACCTTGAACTGCACCGCGCAAAACATCGTTTGCTGCGCTAAATGCTTGAAGAAGCGGAGTACCTGGACCCATTACTTTTAATAGCTTTTCGTTAGGAATGGTAATTAACGAGTCAACATTGTTAGCAAGCTCTACAGTGCCTTGCTCAGCAAAAGAGGTACGTTTTTTACCTTCAAATGGGAACGGCTTAGTCACTACCGCTACCGTAAGAATACCCATTTCTCGAGCAATCTTCGCTACTTCAGGTGCTGCACCTGTACCTGTACCACCGCCCATGCCGGCCGTGATGAAAACCATATCGGCACCGTCAAGCGCCTGACGAATGGTTTCTCTGTCTTCTTGCGCAGCTTCGCGACCAATATTCGGATCGGCACCTGCACCTAAGCCTTTGGTTACGCTTGAGCCAATTTGAAGTGTTACGTCTGCACTTGAGCTACGAAGCACCTGTGCGTCAGTATTCACTGCGATAAATTCTACGCCTTCAATGCTTTGAGACACCATGTGCTCAACGGCATTACCACCGCCGCCACCGACACCGATGACTTTAATTACGGCTTCTTCGCCGTGACTATCCATTAATTCGAACATACTTACTCTCCGGTTGTACGTCTTTTTCAACACTACGCCAGGTCATTCCCTTAGGCTAATTGCTTCCTGCTAGCCTTAATGCCGTAGCTATAGCGCCCCCAAAATAAAATTAAAATTCACCTTTAAACCAGCTTTGCACTCGATGAAATAAGCTTTCACCGGGTTTCTGCGTACTGGATTTCTTATTATCAGATTGTACTTTGCCATATTGCAGCAGCCCTACGACTGTTGCAAAGCCAGCATCATCAACGTATTCAGACAAGCCTTTTACGTCGATAGGTTTGCCCACGCGCACGGGCATCTGGAAAAGTTCTTCGGCAAATTCCACAGCACCTTCCATCTTAGCGGTACCGCCAGTAAGTACAAGACCTGCTGCAATTTGCTCTTCCAGACCGCTGGCACGAATTTCATCATGTACCAGCTCAAAAAGCTCTTGATAGCGAGGTTCAATGACCTCAGCTAACGTATGACGAGACATGACTCTAGCTGGGCGTCCACCCACGCTGGGTACTTCAATACTGTCTTCCATACTCACCATATCTTTCAATGCACAGGCATAATTCACCTTAATTTCTTCTGCATTGCTAATAGGCGTTCTAAATATTTTAGCGATGTCGCTGGTAATTTGATTACCCGCAACCGGTATAACTGCCGTGTGACGAATCGCACCATCTGTGAATATAACCATATCCATAGTGCCGCCACCAATGTCAACCACACACACGCCAAGCTCTCGCTCGTCGTCAGTTAATACTGCATAACTTGACGCTAACGCTGAGAAAATTAGCTGGTCAGCATTCAGTTCACATCGCTCAACACACTTCACCATGTTTTTGGCCATATCGTCGGCGCAAGTGATAATGTGAGCATCGGCTTCCATTCTTACTCCTGACATACCGATTGGGTTTTTAATACCTTCCTGCACATCAATCGTAAATTCTTGCGGTAGCACGTGAAGTAAACGACGTTCCGCTGCGATTGGCACACTGCGCGCCGCATGAATAACGTTATCTACATCTTCTTGTGTTACTTCTTGGTTGTTAATCGGTACCATGCCGTTTTCATTTTGGCATTTTACGTGACGTCCTGAGATAGACATGAAAACTGAAGACACACGGCAATCTGCCATTAACTCCATCTCGTTTACCGCACGCTGTACCGACTTAACGACTAGGTTTAAATCGTTAACGCCGCCCTTATCCATGCCTTTCGACGCATGGGTGCCCACGCCTACGATACTGATTTGATCGTCTTCTAGTAATTCACCCACCACGGCCTTTACTTGGCTGGTGCCGATATCTAGTCCTACAATCAAATTGCGTTCAGCAGGTTTTGACATGGTTTCCTTAACTCTCTTCATCTGTGGCGCTGTCATCTTTCCATCCGACTGCAACGCCCGTGTCATAACGAAGGTCGACGTATTTCACCGCCTTCTCTTGTTGCGCCAAAAGTGGATAAACATCAATAAACCGTTGTAGCCTATCGATAAACTCCTGACGCCCTAAATTCAATTTAATGCCGTTTTCCAACTGCACTTGCCACGCAAACCGCTCACTCAATGACAACTCATCAATCGCCATGTCTGTTGTTGCTATTAACGCATGCATGGCGTTGTAGCCTTCTAGGGCAGTTTTTTCACTACCGCCCGGGCCGTACAAACGCGGCAAGTCAAGCTTTACACCTTCGTCGTTAAACGTATCCCCATAAGGGTTTAACAACAAATCTTCATTCCATTGCGCGACAGGCTGCTGCTCAACCAAATATATTTTTAATGTATTCGGCCACTTCTTTCTGACTGACGCGCGATAAACCCAAGGCTGCGCTTCAACAAGTTCAAATACTTCGTTAACGTCAAGCGCAAAAAAGCTTCCTGGCTGCGCTTTGCGTATTACGCTTTCCAGCTTGGTAATATCGATGTGCTGATAATCACCAGAGAAATCGATAACCTGAACCGGCATTTGCTGTTCGTCTTGCAAATACTGATTCGCTTTAAGCCCGCCAAATACTAACCCAGCAATTACAAACAGTAAGAAAGCAACACCGCCCCACACTGCCTTTTTGCTTTTGCCGCCTTTTTCAGAAGCAGACTTACGTTGGTTAGTACTGGTATCCGCCACTTTTACGCCTTGTTTGCAACGTCATCGAAACTGGTAGAAAGAATACTTAGTACCAGTTCATCAAATGTAAATCCTGCAACTTTGGCAGCCTTAGGCACCAAACTCTTTTCTGTCATGCCAGGTACTGTGTTCGCCTCTAGCAAGTAAAATTGCCTTTGGTTGTCCTGCATAACATCAATTCTACCCCAGCCGCTGCCAGAAATAGCGTCAAAAGCACGGGATGCTAATTTTGCTAGCTGTGCTTCTTGCTCTTCAGACAAACCGCTTGGGCAATAGTATTCTGTTGTATTATCCTGGTATTTCGCAGCATAATCATAGAATGTATGTGGAGTAGACATGCGAATAGACGGCAACGCCTGCCCCTGTAATACAGAAACAGTGAATTCAGGGCCGTCTATATACTGCTCCAACAGGACTTGATTATCGTATTTAAAGGCGTCCTGAATGGCAGTTTCGAGTTGTTTAGCGCTTGTCACTCTCGCCATGCCAATACTCGACCCTTCTCTGGCCGGTTTTACCATGACTTCATTCCCCAATTTATCCATTATAGCGCTGCACTTACCAGCTTCAAAGTGCCTTTTATCAGCAATTTCATATTTTGCGGTGGGTAGGCCTAAACTTTGCCACACTTGCTTAGTATGAATTTTATCCATTGCCAGCGCAGAACCTAAAACGGGGCTTCCCGTGTAGGGAATTTTTAGGAACTGGAGGGCCCCTTGCATAGAGCCATCTTCACCGCCACGACCGTGAAGCATGATAAGTGCTCTGTCTACTTTTAATTCAAGAAGATCAGTAAGCGGTCGCTCTGCTGGGTCAAAACCAAAGGCATCTACGCCTTGCCTCAATAGCGCTTTTAATACCGCGTTACCTGAATTAAGAGATACTTCGCGCTCTGCAGAATCACCACCAAGCAGCACTGCTACTTTGCCATACTCACTGGGTGAATGAGTTTTTTGCAAGCGAACACCTATCGAAGGACTATTCATTTTGCTCTCCTTCTTCAACAAGTGCTGCTGGCTCTAGCTCATGGCGTGCTAGAAGCTTCGCAATTTGTCCGATGTTACCAGCACCTTGAGTCATGACGATATCGCCGTTTTGCATGATATTCGCCAAAATCCCTGGCAGCGCGTCTTTATCGCCTACATACACAGGCTCAATTTGACCTCGCAGGCGAATTGAGCGACACAATGCTTTACTGTCAGCCCCTTCAATAGGCTGCTCACTCGCTGCATATACATCCAGAAGCAAAAGCGCATCAACGCTCGACAGTACTTCAACAAAATCTTCATAAAGGTCGCGGGTACGCGTAAAGCGATGAGGCTGGTAGACCATAACCAAGCGCCTATCAGGCCAGTTTGCCCGAGCCGCAGCTATAGTTGCTCTAACTTCCGTTGGGTGGTGACCATAGTCATCCACCAAACACATTTCACCTTTACTGGTAGTAAACGTACCTAACTGCTCGAATCGACGGCCTATCCCACCAAAGCTAGCAAGTGCACGAATGATAGCATCGTCATCCACTCCTTCATCGCAAGCCACTGCAATAGCAGCTAGGGCATTAAGCACATTGTGGTTGCCAGTGAGATTCAACGTAATATCTAGCGGCTCGCGCTCTGGTCGAATAACGGTAAAGCTCGCTTTACCAAATGACAGTGAAATATTCTCGGCGCGATAGTCATTATGTAATTCAAAACCGTAGGTGAGAATGCTTCGGCCTATGCGAGGGCGGATCTCTTGAATATTCGCATCGTCACCGCACACAATGGCTTGGCCGTAAAACGGTAGGTTCGACAAGAAATCGACAAAGGTGTCTTTTACCTTTGAGAAATCGCCACCATAAGTATCCATATGGTCGGCTTCAATATTGGTTACCACAGAAACCATCGGCTGCAAATGAAGGAAGGACGCATCGCTCTCGTCAGCCTCTGCGATCAGATAGCGGCTCTTACCCAAACGCGCATTCGTACCAGCACTGTTAAGCAGTCCACCTATAACAAATGTAGGGTCATACTCCGCTTCTGCGAAAATCGTTGAAATTAAACTGGTTGTGGTCGTCTTGCCGTGCGTACCCGCCACCGCAATACCGTGGCGGAATCGCATCAGTTCTGCCAGCATTTCTGCTCGGCGAATAATTGGAATGCGCTTTTCGCGAGCAACGATAATCTCGGGATTTTGCTCATTGATGGCGCTAGACACCACAATAACGTCCATGCCTTCAACATTCTCAGCGCGATGGCCAATTTTCACATCAGCGCCTAATTCGCTTAAGCGCTGTGTCATTGGCCCTTCTTGAATGTCAGAGCCAGCAATAGCATAGCCTTCGTTTAATAATACTTCGGCAATACCACCCATACCGGCACCGCCGATACCAATAAAGAATATATTTTTAACCCTGCGCATTTGCGGGCTCTCAAATGGGGTTTTAAAAACCATTAGTCCCCTACTCCTACCACGCTTTTTACGTGGCTTACTACATTTTCCGTGGCATGAGTGCTTGCACATGTTTTTGCTACAGCGCCCATCTTTAAGCAGTCTTCAGGGTGTTTTAACCACTGACGCACCGCCTGCCCCAAATTTTCTTTCAATACAGATTGTGCAATCATTAGTGCCGCATTTTGCTTTACTAACGATTGCGCATTTTTTGTTTGGTGATCGTCTACCGCAAAAGGTAGCGGAACGAAAATCGCCGCACGTCCGGCAGCTGCAACTTCACTTACCGTAAGCGCACCGGCTCTGCAGACAGTAAAATCTGCCCATTCGTACGCTGCCGCCATGTCATCAATAAAATCACTGACATCGATTTTCGACATATCTGCGCCCACCGACGTGTAGGCTTTGATGACACCTTCACTGTTACCTTTACCGCACTGGTGTTTTATTGATAAACCTTCTAGCACACCGCATGTTTCTGGGACGGTGTCATTGAGAATTTGCGCGCCTAAACTGCCGCCTACAACAAGTAAATTAAGGCTTTGTTTATGCTCTGTGGTGTTTTCACGAGCGTCTGCGTCAATGTCCACAGATTTAGGCTTCACCTGCCAAATTTCATCACGAACAGGATTGCCCACAGTATGCACCTTAGTAGCGCCACCTGAAAATTGTTCTTTGGCATCGTTAAAGCCCAGAAGCACGCGACTTGCGAATTTACTAAGAAGCTTATTGGTCATGCCTGCCGCTGCATTTTGTTCATGCACAATAACGGGAATACCTAAGCTTTTTGCAGCAACCCCACCAGGGCCGCTAGCGTAACCGCCAAACCCAACAACGATATCAGGTTGAAGGCGCTTTATAATTCGTCTTGCAGAAAATAAGCTTTTAACTAACGCAACAGCACCTTGAAGACGTGCCGAAACACCTTTGCCACGAAGCCCTTTTACTGGAATAAAGTGAATAGGTATGTCGTGCTTAGGCACAACTTGCGCTTCCATCCGCTCGGCGGTGCCTAGCCAATGAATATCCCAACCTTCATTTCGAAGCGCGTTTGCCACTGCAAGGCCAGGGAAAACATGTCCGCCTGTACCGCCAGCCATAATTAAGCAACGCTTAGCCATTATCAGCCTCCTGCGCTACCCGCGCGAGTATAGCTTTAATGCCAGCTTTTCCTTCATCTTCTGCGCTTGATGTTTTGGCGCTAGGTTTAGCTTCAACCGTCGCGGTAGAAAAATCCGCTTCATCGGCCTCGCTATCAACACTTGCCCCATCTTCAGCTTGTGACGCTTTAGTTTTCAATGTGCTTGTAGGAATAGGCTTTTTACGGCGGGCCTTGCTCTTACCGGACTTGCTGTCGCCCCGGCCAATCGCCTGTACACCATCAACCCGTAATTCAAAATCGATACGAAGTAATATGGCTACTGCTACTGACATGATGATAAGAGACGAGCCGCCGTAGCTAACTAACGGCAGTGTTAACCCTTTTGTTGGCAGAATACCGGCGCTTGCACCAATATTTACCGCCGTTTGGAAACTGAACCAGATGCCTATGCTGTAAGCCATGTAACCATCAAACGCGCGCCCTTTTTCAAGTGCTTTGTTTCCAATACTTAGCGCACGCAACACCATCCACAAAATAAGGCCGAGTACTGCAAGCACACCAACAAAGCCTAGCTCTTCCGCCAAGATGGCCATAACAAAGTCAGTGTGTGCTTCGGGTAAGAATTCCAGTTTTTGCAGACTATTGCCTAGGCCTTGCCCAAACCAGTTACCGCGGCCATAGGCCATTAAGGACTGGGTTAGCTGATAACCAGCACCGAAAGGGTCGGCCCAAGGGTCTAAAAAGGAGGTAACGCGCTTCATACGGTATTCTTCAAACACGATAAGCGCTACAACCGCCAATATGCCTGCAAACACCAGTGCAAAGAACTGCCAAAGCCGTGCACCCGCTAAAAATAACAAGCCGATTGTGGTCGCAAACATCACAACGACGGTACCTAAGTCTGGCTGTAGCAGTAATAGCATCGCTAACGCAAAGAACACGACAAGGGGTTTAATAAATCCTTTTAGATTTTCGGTCACTTCTTCGTAACGGCGAACCAAATAACCCGCCAAATAGGCAAAGAAAAAGAGCTTAGCTGGCTCGGCAGCTTGAATGGTTATAGGTCCAATCGCCAACCAACGGGTACTCCCGTTAACAGTTCTTCCCACTACCAGTACTGCTAGCAATAGCGCGATGGCCGCGAGCAGAAGATAGGGATTGGTCATGCGCCAAAACTGCATGGGCAAATTCAGCACTACCATAGCGGCAACGATCGCCCCAACAATGTAAATACCGTGGCGAATAGCAAAATAGAAGGGGTTGTCGTGCAGCCTATCGGCCACCGGCATTGATGCTGACGTAACAATAACAACGCCGATGCTCATCAGAGCCAGTGCAATCAAAATCAGCGTTACATCATAGGGATGCGTCGCCGAGGGCTGCCCGTCGTGCTTCGCGGCAAATAACACGCTAAGTTTGGTAGAGGCAGTCATCATGATGTCCCCCCCACAGCGCCGTCGCCCTTACTGTGTAAATTATGTAGGTCGTGTACATCTTGTTTAAACACGTCACCGCGATGCATATAGTTTTTAAACATATCCAAACTTGCACACGCAGGCGAAAGCAGCACTACATCACCAGGGGCAGCAAGTCTTGTTGCTGCTTTTACGGCATCTTTCATCGTTGCTACACGAGTAGTATGCGCATAACTTTCTTCAAATAGGTGTGCATCTTTGCCCAAGGCGAATACATGAGCAACGTACTGCTCTAGATATGGTGTAAGGCTGGCTATATCAGCACCTTTAGCGTCACCACCAGCAATAAGAATAAGCCTTCCTTTTAGGGCTGGAGCTAACCCTTGGAGAGCTGCTATGGTGGCACCAGTGTTGGTTGCCTTTGAGTCGTCGATATAGCGAACATTGTTTACACAGGCTATTTCAACACATCGGTGAGGCGCAGATTTAAAGCTTTTCAAATGTGTAACCGCGAGTTCAGGCGATACGCCAAGTTGCAGACAAATGCCTAATGCAGCCATGACGTTTAACACATTATGCATGCCCGCTAGATGAATTTCGCTTAACGCAATAAGCTTTTCACCGTTAAACGTAATAAACAGGCTTTGTTTATCGCTTGAACCGTCACTTTTATCTTCAAAAGCGGCAATTGCAAACCCTGTAGACGACTCCCCTAAACCATATTCAATGAACTCTTGTGATGCTAGCGGTTCTTTAGGCGCTACAAACTCACCGTCTCGCCATACAACCGCAGATTTTGCGTTATCAAAAATGCGATGCTTGGCATCAATATATGCTTCAAGGGTGATATGACGGTCTAGGTGATCATCGGAAATATTAAGAACAGTGGCAGCTTCAAGCACCAGGCTAGAGGTTGTTTCAAGTTGAAAACTTGATAGCTCCATTACTACTACATCTGCATCACTTTGTAGCGCTTCAAGTACAGGCCGGCCCACGTTACCCGCTTCAATGCTTTTTACGCCACAACTTTTAAGCAGATGGTTCACTAATAAAGTAACCGTGGTTTTACCGTTAGAGCCTGTAATGCCAACCACTCGCTTAGTTGGCGCAGTGCTATTTTCAGGTGTATTTAGGCGGGCAAACAACTCAACATCACCAATGACCTCTACTCCGCAAGATTTTGCCCAGGCAACTTGTTCAATATCAGGGGCCAGTCCTGGGCTTAACACCAAGGTGTCTACACCATCGAAGTAATCTTTACTGAGGGCATTGCAGGTGACCTTCTCTGCCATAAAAGCTTGCATGTCAGAGTCGAGATCACCATCAAAATCAGAATCTGGGTCAGTAACTACAGTAAAATTAGCACGTGTATCAAACGCTTTAACCGTTGCCTTTTGTTGCAACAAAAAACGTACGCAAGCCTGACCTGTAACACCTAGGCCACCGACTACATAACTATGCTCACGTACGTTATATGTCATTAGTATTTATCTCTTAACCGCTTATCTTAGTTTTAGGGTAGCTAAACCCACTAAAACTAAAATGATCGAAATGATCCAAAAACGCACGATAACGCGCGGCTCCGGCCAGCCCTTCAATTCATAGTGATGGTGAATAGGCGCCATACGAAAAATTCGCTGACCACGTAATTTGTAAGAACCTACCTGAAGAATGACCGACAGAGTTTCTATAACAAAAACACCACCCATAATGATTAACACCAGTTCCTGACGCACTAACACAGCAAGTACGCCTAACGTGCCCCCCAATGCTAGTGAACCAACGTCCCCCATAAATACTTGTGCTGGATAGGTGTTGAACCATAAGAAACCTAGCCCTGCACCAACCATGGCGGTGCACACAATTACGAGTTCACTGGTGAGCGGAATATGAGGAATGTTCAGATATTCAGCGAAGTTCGCATTTCCTGTTACATAGGCAAAAATAGCGAATGCACCTGCCACCAAAATGGTGGGCACTATAGCGAGTCCGTCCAATCCATCAGTAAGGTTTACCGCATTACTGGTGCCTACAATGGCAAAATAAGTAATGATGATGAAAAAGGCCCCTAGCTGCGGGAACACTTCTTTAAAGAAGGGCACCAGTAGCGAGGTTTCAGCGCTTATTGTTGCGCTGCTGTATAAATAGAACGCAACGCCCAACGCTACTACCGATTGCCAGAAATACTTCCAGCGCGCGATAAGCCCTTTAGAGTCTTTACGGATCACTTTTCTGTAGTCGTCGACAAACCCAATAATACCGTAGGCCACAACCACAGTTAGGGTTACCAACACATAACGGTTAGTGAGGTCAGCCCAAAGTAGGCCGCTTACTACGATTGCTGCGAGTATGAGTAACCCGCCCATGGTAGGCGTGCCTGATTTTGACAAGTGACTTTCAGGGCCATCGTCGCGCACAGTCTGACCAATTTGCATACGCTGTAAATAACGAATCATCTTTGGGCCAATAAGAATCGCAATAAGTAACGCGGTTAAGGTACTTAAAATCGCGCGAAGGGTAAGGTATGAAAATACGTTAAACCCTGAATCGAATTGTGTCAGCCAGTCGGCTAGCCAAATTAACATGCTATTCGCTCCCGACGGCTATCGTGCTTTCCCAGCGCAGAGGCCTCGACCGCCTCTACCACGCGTTCCATTTTTGAACTGCGTGAACCTTTAACTAAAATTGAAATATCGCGCTGCTGCACTAACAAATCACTCTCCATTGCGGCCAACAGACTTTCAACATCGCTGAAATGGCCACCATTTTCATTAAACACAGCACTGGCTGATTGACTCAAAACACCCATGGTATACAGGTAATTAAGTCCTTTTTGTTTAGCGTATTCCCCCACCTGCTCGTGATAGAAACGCGCTTTTTCACCCAACTCTTTCATGTCGCCTAGAACAAGAACGCGAATACCTGAAAAGCTACTTAGCGTATCAATTGCCGCATTTACAGACGCCACGTTGGCGTTGTAGGTGTCATCTAAAAGGCGAACCTGCTCAGTAAGCTGCTTCACATTTAGACGACCACTTACCTGCTGCATAGATAATAGACCGTCGCGTACATTTTCTAACGTTGCACCAACGTGTATCGTTAGCGCAGCAGCCACAAGAGCATTACCCACGTTGTGGACACCAGGTATTTTTAGCTGGATTGCCATTTCACCGTGTGGGCAAACCAAATGGAATGCGGCGCATCCATCTAGCCCAATGGTGATATCTTCTGCTCTAAAATCAGCATCGTTTTTCTGCTGGGGCGAAAACGTTAGCGTTTTGGTCTGTTTAAGTTTGCCTTGCCAAAATTCAGAAAACTGGCTATCAACATTGACTACCGCCACGCCGTCACTGCCCAAACCTTTAAAAATTTCGCTTTTAGCACGCGCAACGCCAAGCAAACTTCCAAAGCCTTCTAGATGAGAAGCGGCGGCGTTTACGATAGTCGCGACGTCCGGCTTAACAAGGTTCGTGGTATAGGCGATTTCACCAATGTGATTTGCGCCTAACTCCATCACTGCGTACTCATGCTGAGGCTCTAGGCGTAGAAGGGTTAGCGGCACACCGATATCATTATTGAAGTTACCGTTTGTGGCTAATACATTGCCTCTTCGCTCCAAAATAGCGGCACACATTTCCTTTACGGTGGTTTTGCCACTGCTTCCGGTAATCGCAATGGTTTTTGGCGCCACATAAGCTTTTACTGCCGCACCTAATAGACCAAGTGCTTCTTTGGTATCTTCAACCATGATGACAGGTAACGAGGTTGCTACGTCTTCACTGGCAATAACCGCACTTGCTCCTGTTTTCTCTGCCGTTGAAATAAAATCGTGGCCATTAAAATTCGGGCCTTTCAAGGCTAAGTAAACTGCGCCATCTTCAAGGGTGCGGGTATCGGTACTTACCGCTGAGACTTCAACGTCTGCAGCACCTTTTAATAATTTCCCATTAACCTTTTCGGCTATCCATGACAGCGTTGTTGTTATCATTTGCTGTACTCCTGTTGCAGTCGCGCCACAACTGCACGTTCGTTATAGTTAGTCTTTTTGTCACCAATAATTTGGTAGTCTTCATGGCCTTTTCCGGCCACGATGATGATGTCGCTTTCATGCGCATGCTCAAGGCAGTGACGAATAGCTTGTTCGCGGTCGGGAATAGACACTGCCAACTCAGAATTTTTTAAGCCTGCAATGATGTCTTTGGCAATAGACTCAGGGCTTTCGCTTCGGCTGTTGTCGGTGGTGATCACAATAGCGTCAGCGCCTGACTCAGCAGCCTGCCCCATTAATGGTCGCTTACCTTTGTCTCTGTCGCCACCACAACCAAACACACACCATACTTTGCCCGTGGTGTGGAATTTGGCACTTAACAGCACCTTTTCTAGTGCATCAGGCGTATGCGCGTAGTCCACTACCACGTTAGCAGCACCCGTAACAGGAAATACTTCCATTCGCCCGGGTACTGGAGTGATAGCATTTACCGCATTAACAACGTCATCAAAACGCTCACCCTCAGCGAGTAGAGTACCTATAGCACTCAGTACATTGCTAATATTGAACTTTCCAAATAGTGGCAATGAAATAGCTGCGCTTCCCCACGAACTTACCAGTTCAAAGCTACATCCACCTGCATGATAAAAAGCATTTGTGGCGAAACAATGGCGACTTTGAGGATTGTTATGCTCGCGCATGAACTCATTTTCACCGCTTATATCCGAACCACTTTCGTCTATACCTGTCCAAATACGCGTAATCGTCTTTTCTGCTGCACCATGCCACTTCTTACTTTCACCATCATTAGCGTTTAATACCACAGCCTTTAAACCTGGCTGCTGAAGCAGCAAGCGCTTGGCTTTGCCGTACTCTTCCATAGTGCCGTGATAATCGAGATGATCTCGAGTAAGGTTGGTGAAAACAGCGATATCGGTTTTTACTGTACCAAGCCGCCCCTGAACCAATGCGTGAGAACTTGCTTCGAAGGCCGTATGGCGCACTTCACTTTGCACAAAGTCTGCCAACAAGTACTGCATACGTATGGCATCGGGCGTTGTGTTTGCTGCCGGCGTGTTCGACCACTGGGTTTCATCGCCTTCAAACACACTGCTACCTAAGGTTCCTATGCTTGCGCTACGTGTACCCAAAGCATCTTTCAACTGGGTAAGCACTTGAACTGTAGAGGTTTTTCCGTTTGTCCCTGTTACTGCTACCGTGGTCATTTTCTGGGCTGGGTAGTCATAAAATGCAGCAGCTAATGCAGAAAGCATTTGCGGTAATTCATATAGCGAAATGATGACGCTGTGGTCGCGCATTTCCATTTGACCGTGAGCGCTACTGTCTTCAGTTTGCGCCAGAATTACACGGGCCCCTAAACTTATTGCCTGTGGTATAAAATCGCGACCATCACGTTCGTGGCCCTTAATTGCCAAAAACGCTAAGCGCGTATTCACTTCACGGCTATCCAATGTTAGACCTTCAATGCGAATATCGGGCGCATCTACTCCAAATTTTGCTAACAAGGCTTTAATACTTTGAATAAAGGCACTAACTACCACTTTGACCTCCCATCAATAAGCGACTTGAAGTAACTTGTTTGTCATCTGGCGTCACGTTGAGCATGTGCAGTGCACCACCCATAATTGACGAAAATACAGGTGCTGCGGTATCACCTGCGTGATACAAATCGCCGCCGGGTTCGTTGATCAACACAATAGTTACTAGCCTTGGGTCAGACACGGGTGCAATACCGGCAAAAATGTTCACGTACTCTTCCCCGTAACCGCCAGCTACCGCTTTGCGGCTAGTACCTGTTTTACCTGCTACGCGATAGCCAGGAACTGCAGCTTTGGTTGCCGTGCCGCCGCGCTGGGTTACGCTTTCCATCATTTGAACAATGGCTTTTGCGTTTTCTTCGCTGATCACCCGCTCTGATTGAGCTTGCCACGATGGTTGTTCTGGCGACTTGATTATATTGAGTGGTGTCTTTGTACCGCCGTTTGCCAAGGTAGCGTAAAGACGCCCCAACTGTGCCGTAGTTACAGAGATACCGTATCCAAACGACAATGTGGCTAACTCAAATTCAGACCAGCGACTACGCTCGTGGAAAATACCACTGCTCTCGCCTGCCATGTTCAGCCCGGTATCACTCATAAGGCCCATGTTGTAGTAGGTATCAAGCAGGAACTGTTTAGGCACAGACAACGCCAGTTTAGATGTGCCCATGTTCGAGGAATGCTGAATGATTTCTTCTAGCGTTAGCTCTCCATAGTTGCGTGAGTCTTTTACTAGACTGCCGCCCAAACGCATCCAACCTGGGTGGGTGTTTACTGAATCTTCAGGCTCAACTTCACCGAATTCTAATGCAGTAAGCACTGCCAGTGGCTTCAATGCTGAACCCGGCTCGAATGCATCGGTAATAACTCGGTTACGCATTCGATGTGCAGATAATTTACTTCTATCGTTCGGATTAAATGAAGGCGCGTTAACCATAGCTAATACATCGCCGGTTTTTACATCAATTACAATGGCTGAAGCCGAACTTGATTGATAGTAAATCATGGCCTCTTTGATTTCTTTGTAAGCAAGCGCTTGGATGCGCTGATCGATAGTCAGCTGCAGGTCGCCGGCTTTTTCACCCGACTTCGTTTCTAATATTTCAACCTGACGCCCTTTTGCATCGCGGCGTATTTTACGAGAACCCGGCGTGCCCGTTAGCCACTCGTTATACATGCGCTCTAAGCCTTCAACGCCGGTGTCATCTACATCGGTAACGCCAATTAACTGCGCTGAAACTTCACCCGTAGGATAGTAGCGTCGGCTTTCGCGACGAAGATAAATGCCTGGAATGTCCAGTTTATCAACGTATTCTGCCATGGCGGGCGACACTTGGCGCTGTAAGTAGACAAAGCGGCGCTTGGGGTTTGCCACTTTATCTTTCAATTCATTTACGTCTTGGCGCAGCACATCCGCGAGCGCTTCCCAGCGACGCTCTTCTTTAAAACCTTCATTTTCATGAATAATTTTGGGGTCTGCGTAAATAGCGCGAACAGGGACACTTACCGCTAGCTCAACACCGTTTCTGTCAGTGATAAGGCCGCGATAGGTCGGCATATCACGGGTTCTAAGCGTGCGGTTATCGCCTTGTTGAATAAGCTCATCAGGTTCAATAACTTGAATGTAAGCTGCGCGTGCGGCTAACACGCCAAACACTAGCATGATAACAACAAGCACAACCACAAAGCGCCAGTGCACTAAGCTTGGCGTTACATTTTGTTTTGCGCCTGTCTTTTTGTGCTTACGAGAAAGTGCAGATGTACTCACTTTAGCCTCACCACTACTTCGTCGTCTGCCGTGGCACGGTACATTTCTAACTGCTTTTCAACCAGATTTTCTATGCGGTTATGCTCGGTCAACGCTCGCTGTTCGAGCACTAGGTTACGCCACTCAACATCAAGCTCATCTTTTTCTTGCATGAGGTCTTCAAGAGCTATCACTTGCTGTCTATTGTGATGGCTACTAAGGGTCACAGCCATGGCACTTGTGATAACCATTAAATACAACAAAACCCGCAATTTGTTGCGGGTCAAATCTGAAACAATAATAAGCAGTAATTTAAAATTAGTGCTTGCCTTGTTTGGTGTGGCTTTGGTCATAACTTTTCTGCCACACGTAATACGGAACTGCGGGAGCGAACGTTGTTCGCAATCTCCTGTTCTGAAGGTTTTATTGCTTTGCCCAGAGCTTTTAGCACTTTATCTGCATCTATTTCAGCTTGGGTAATCGGTAAATTGTGCGGTACAACTTTACCTTTACTTTGATCCTTGATGAAGCGCTTTACTAAGCGGTCTTCTAACGAATGAAATGAAATAACGGCTAAACGGCCTTCTTTTGCTAACACTTGAGTGGCAGCTTTAAGACCCACGCGAAGTTGCTCCAACTCAGCATTGATATATATGCGAATACCCTGGAATGCGCGGGTTGCAGGGTGCTTGAATTTGTCTTTTACGGGTACGGCTTCATCAATGATTTTGGCAAGCTGTGCAGTACGCGTAATAGGCGTTTCTTTGCGTGTGTTTACAATAGCGTGGGCAATACGCTTGCCGAACTTTTCTTCACCAAACTCTTTAATGACCTGTGTTATGTCTTGCTCTTCTGCACTAGCCAACCAATCAGCGGCACTTTGACCGCGAGAGGTGTCCATACGCATGTCGAGCGGGCCGTCGCGCAGAAAGCTAAATCCGCGTTCAGCATCGTCAAGTTGAGGTGAAGATACGCCCAAGTCCATAAGCACACCGTCAATCTTGCCAGTTAAACCTAACGCATCTATTTCCTCTGCCATATCCCCAAACGGTGAGTGGATAATGCTAAAGCGCTTGTCATCGGCAAAGCGTTCGGCCGCTTTAATAGCTTGAAGGTCACGGTCAAAGGCAATGAGGCGTCCGTTATCGCCTAATGCCTCTAAAATATGCGCTGAATGCCCACCGCGGCCAAATGTCGCGTCTATGTAGATACCATCCGGTTTAATCGCCAGCGCTTCAATGCACTCGTCAAGCAATACTGAAATATGTTTAAATTCGCTAGGCTGCGTCATAGAGAAAAGTCCTGTAATCGTTCGGTAAGTTCAAATTCGCCTTTGCGTTCGGTGTCTATATCAGCTTCAACTTGTTGTGCCCAAATATCGGCATCCCAAATTTCGAATTTGTTTAACTGACCAACTAACATGACTTCTTTTGAGAGTTTTGCGAAACTTCGCAGCGGAGTAGGAATAAGAATGCGCCCGCTTTTATCCATCTCACCTTCTGAAGCATAACCTAGTAGCAATCGCTGCAAACGACGCTCGGCTGGGATCATGCTTGAAAGTTTAGAGAGCTTAAGCTCAATCTCTTCCCATTCGGGAAGTGGGTAAAGCAGCAAACAACTTTGTTGTGTATCGACTGTGCAGACCAGTTGTCCCTGGCAATCATCCAGCAGCGACTGACGATACTTCGTCGGTATAGCCAGTCTGCCTTTTGTATCCAGATTGATTGCGTTAGCGCCGCGGAACATTCCCCTAGCCTTTTATTATTTGCTCTTGGTTTTCTTGTTTTTTGAGTACTAATCTGCAAAGTGATGATGATTTGATCCACAATTCGCCACATTTACCCACTGAGATACAGTTTAGGTACCAATGATCCCCACTGTCAAGTAGAAAAAAGGCGTGAAAGCCGCATAAACACTGGGATTAAACTGGTTGGATATACAGTATTTTTAGGAAGTGTATGATTAGGCGCGTAAAAAAGATTAAAACATATTCAGGTGGGCAAAATTAAACTTAAAATTTATCGATGAACGGCTGTTTGTATCTAATTTGAATACGTTGGTTAGGTTAAAAGCAGTATCTAGGAATAGACGCAAAAAATGAACTACCAACCGAAGTTGATAGTTCATTGTTAATTATTGCTAGTTATCAATAGTTGATGGCTGAATTGCTTTAGAAACGATAAGAAGCTGTAAGCGACGCTACATCACTTTCAATATCGCTATCAATATCGGTTTCATAGCTGGCCGATACTGAGAATTGCTCATTTATCCAGTAATCTAAAGCCACCCCTGCTGTTTTTAAATTGTCAAAGCCGTCTGGTGCATTGGTGTAGCTATAGCTGCCTTCAAGGCTTAAACCTGGGCTAAAGAAGTAACGCGCACTTCCTGATAAAACATCAACATCGTCTGCTATGTACTGGGCGGTGAAGTCCCAGCCAGTTCCCCCATTACCTACTGTGGTGTAGCGAGTAAATACGAGTGGTGAAGTTTCATTTTCACTTTCGCTGTAACTTTCTCCACCGGCATTAAAGTCGTACGTGGCACGCTGATAGATGACACCTGCGCCTATTTGCCATTGGCGTGATAAGTTAAACCCTACTTTTAAATCGATATTGGTGTAATCCTCATCGCCAAAATCGTCGTCAAATTTACTATGGGCACCTTCAATGGCTAGCATCCATGTCTCGTCGAAATAAAAAGTAGTACCTAAATTAAACACGTCGATACCGTCTAAATTAGCGTACCCACCAGATAGACTTGATACGCGCTGTAGATAAGGGTTTATAAGGTAAGCGCCGCTGTTGCCGCTAACTTCGTCAAGGTAGCGCACATATCTAGCACCGTAGAGATTGTCATCTACCCCTTCAAAATCGACAGCGGTAACTTGTACTTCGTTTTGTGTAGCTGCATGTGCTGCTGAAACTGAAAATGCTGAAGCCGTGATAAGTGATAGTGCGGTTAGCGTTGTTGAAAGTTTATTAGATTTAATATTCATGTCTTTTGTCCTTAAAAAATGTGTTGGGAACGACGTGTAGAATCACTACGCATAAGATAAGGCATTAAAACTTAACGGATTCTGAACGAAACCTGACGAAATCTGAACGTTATATTTAGGCATAAAAAAACCCGCGAAATCGCGGGTTTTTACTTTTAAATTTAAGACTTGTTTACGCGCTTGGCGCCGCTTCGGCTGGCGCTTCTTCTGCTTTAACAGCAGAAAGCTGCATGTTGCGAATTGGGTTATCTGTACTGTTTGAAAGCTCAACAAGACGATTAAGCTGACCAACTGACATCATTACCGCATAAATTGCACCTAGGAAGCCCTGTTTATGTAGCTCAAGTACTTGCTCTTCAGGTAGTTCAAGAAGTTTCTTCTCGTTAATGCTCATCATGCCAGTAACATTGCGCTGCTTACCGTCTTGGTAAGTAAGGCGAATTTGAATAGGATCAAGTAGGTCTAGCTCAACAACTTTGGCTACAAAACGCTGTGTCAGCATTTCGCTATTCGCTAAGTCTGCTAGGAATTTTTGACGGTTTTCAAGAAACTCACTAGCTTCACCGGCATCAGTAAACAGAGGCTGACCTTCGTCAGAGATAAGATCAGAATTTTCATCAATGTAAACCCCAAGCTTGTCGCCGTCTGGACGTACGTCAAACGGATAGCGAAGGATGTTCATTGGAACGTGAGGGCCTCTCCAGCTATCGCCTGTTAGGAAAAGGTTTTGACCTTGCTCCATACCAAGCATAGTCACAACGTGGTGACGCTTAGACGTAGTGTCTTCAATAAACACTAGCGGCATTGTTGCAGCCAGTTGTGCGAATTCACGGATAGTCGCCGCTGCTAGATGTGTATTTTTAGCAAAGCTGAAAGATGTATTTACCGCAACCTTTAGGTCTTTATGCTTTTCTTTATCTAGCGGTACAAAATTAATAGCCATATTTATTTCTCATACTTGTTAGCTGTGGCCCCGGCTTGATTGTGTGAGAAGAGCGGGTGCCACTAAAAAATTACGTCGGCCGCATTGATGCATATATGTCATCGATAATTAGCGGAGCGCTTGGGAGTATCCCGTATTCGCGCAATGAAGTCACGCAGTCTTCACCATAACAAGTTTTAAATTTTTATTGCAATGTAAACTTGAAGTAAACAAGCACAAGCGCTCTAAAATTGAGCAATATCGACTAATTTAGGGATGTACGTGTTCAATCTGAGGTAAATGCATAGCAAGTAAAAGTCTATTGTCGCGGTGTGCATTATCCTTTAGTCTCGTATTGCTACTTAGTTAGCGGTTGTTGACCTAAGCGACAAAAAAACAAAATAAGGATTTTCTATGAAGGGGCGCTTCCCACTCTCATCTTGCGCATTACTTATCTCTGCGCTTTTTGCTTCACACTCTGTACTTGCTGAGACCTCTACTTATTCAGCATCTGAAAAAGCTATCAAGATCGCACAAGAAACTATTATTGTTGATGGTCACATCGACGTACCCTATCGCGTAAAGGAAAAGTGGGTTGATGTCACTAAAGCCACCGAGGGTGGAGACTTTGATTATCCGCGTGCAGTATCTGGTGGCTTGAACGCCCCTTTTATGAGTATTTACGTGCCTGCTAGTTTAGACAACTCTCCAGAATCTACGCAGCTTGCCCATGAGCTCATCGACTCAGTAGAAGCCATTGTTGCCCGTGCACCTGATAAATTTGCCATTGCTAAAAGCCCTTCTGATGTAAAAGCCCAATTTGAAAAAGGGTTAATTTCTCTGCCAATGGGCATGGAAAATGGTTCTCCTATTCAAGGTGACTTGGCGAATCTAACGGATTTTTACGAGCGCGGGATCCGCTACATTACTCTTGCTCATAGTCAAGCCAACCACATTTCTGACTCTTCGTATGACCTGCGTAGAAAATGGAAAGGCCTAAGCCCGTTTGGCAAAACCTTAGTGGGCGAAATGAACAACATCGGCATTATGCTGGATATTTCCCATGTGTCTGACGACGCCTTTTACCAAGTTATTGAGTTAACAAAGGTGCCAGTCATAGCATCACACTCTTCACTGCGCCGTTTTACCCCCGGTTTTGAGCGCAACATGGACGACGAGATGATCAAAAAACTCGGCGAAAATGGCGGTGTGATTATGATTAACTTTGGTTCTAGTTTTGTATCTAAAGAAGCTGGCAAGTGGCGTAGTGGCCTTACTGCAGCACGCAAAGCCTTGGTTGAAAAAGAAGGCGAAGACAGCCCTAAGCTAGAGAACTTTGAAGAGAATTATCGCAAAGAAGTGCCATACCCTTATTCAACCCTAGACGAAGTGCTTAACCATATCGATCACGTGGTAAAACTGATTGGTGTTGATCATGTAGGTATTGGTTCAGACTATGACGGTGTAGGTGACTCATTACCCATTGGCCTTAAAGACGTGGCGAGTTTTCCAAACCTAGTACAAGGATTGCTGGATAGAGGTTATAGCCGTAGCGACATTGAAAAGATATTGAGCGGAAACCTTTTGCGCGTTTGGCAACAAGTTGAAGAATATGCGGAAGATCAGGCGGCAGCGCACTAGTCGCGCAGCGCTTTAAAAACGAAGCGTAGGGAAGCGTGTTATCGCTTCCCCATGCTTTATCTATTCTACTGCACTTTCAATCTTGCACTTTCAATTCCATTATTTTTTGCGTGACACAATTAAGTAAAACGCGCTTGGCAATACCAACAGCGTTAATACCAGTGCACTCGCCATACCGCCTACCATAGGCGCCGCAATGCGCTGCATCACCTCACTTCCGGTTCCAGTGGCATAAAGAACAGGTAATAAGCCCACAATAATAGAAAGCGATGTCATCATTACAGGGCGAAGTCTTGCAGATGCAGCATGGACAATAGCCTTTTTCACAAGCTCATCTTTTTTAATGTTGCCACTTTCTGTTGCGTGCATAGAAAGTGCTTCTGATACATATTGGTTTAGATAGACCAGCATGATAACGCCTATTTCTACCGCTACACCTGCTAAGGCAATAAACCCTACGCCTACCGCCACCGATAGATTAAAGTTAAGCAGGTAAAGCAACCATACACTGCCCACCAGCGCCAACGGCAAGGTAGCTAGTATGAGCGCCACATCGCGAAGGCGTTTAAATGCCAGATAAAGCAAAAGGCAGATAATGGCTAACGTTAGCGGTATAACCAGCGACAGTTTTGCTTTCGCGCGCTCAAGATAAGCAAACTGCCCCGCCCACGTAATAGAGTATCCAGTGGGTAAATCAAGGTTCTGTGACAAATGACGTTTCGCGCTATCTACATAGCCCCCTAAGTCAATACCTGTGGCCGAGTCTGACGAGATATCAATGTATACCCAGCCATTTAATCGGGCATTTTCGCTTTTAATCCCAGCCGGCCCGTCGTCAATACGCACAGTTGCCACATCGCCAAGGGTAATGTGAACACCACTTGGCGTGACGAAGGGCATGGATGCTAAAGATTCAGGCGTATCGCGGTAGTGCTGTAAAAAACGCATGGCAATAGGAAAACGCTCACGCCCTTCTACTGCTTGTGTAACCACTTTGCCGCCCACTGCCGAAGCTAGAATACTGTGAACATCGTCTATCGTCATGCCGTAACGCGCCGCCAACTGCCTGTCGATATCGATATAAACGTAGCGACCACCCACTACCCGCTCAGCGTAAACTGATGCTGTGTTGGGCAGGTCTTTAAGCAGTATCTCAATATCCTTTCCAATGGCTTCAATGCCTGCTAAGTCAGGCCCCGCAATCTTGATCCCAACAGGTGTTTTTATCCCGGTTGCCAACATGTCGATACGGGTTTTAATTGGCATTACCCACGCATTGGTCAGCCCAGGAAATTGCACCAGAGCGTTAAGCTCTTCTTTGAGCTTTTCAGTGGTCATGCCCTCCCTCCACTGGGCTTTCGGTTTAAGCTGAATGAAGGTTTCAATCATGGTCAATGGTGCAGGGTCTGTGGCCGTATCTGCGCGTCCAATTTTCCCGAATACCGTTTCAACCTCGGGCAAGGTTGCAATAAGCTTGTCCGTCTGCTGTAAAAGCTCTCTGGCTTTACCCACTGAAATACCCGGATAGGTTGTAGGCATATACATCAAATCGCCTTCGTCCAGTTCGGGCATAAATTCGCTACCTAGGTGACTTAGCGGCCAGTACATGGAAAGCAACAAGCAAAATGCTCCCAACAAGGTGCTCCGTGGGTAGTTAAGCAACCGCGTCAGCAATGGTCGATATACGCGCTCTAAAGCTCTATTTACCGGGTTCTGGGCTTCAGATCGTATTTTTCCGCGTACAAAATAACCCGCCAGCACAGGAACTAAAGTAATTGCCAGCGCCGCAGCGGCTGCCATGGCATAAGTTTTGGTAAAGGCAAGAGGCGCAAAAAGACGCCCTTCTTGCGCTTCCAATGCAAAAACAGGAATAAAGGATACGGTTATAATTAGGAGCGCAAAGAATAAAGCTGGACCAACTTCGGTGGTCGACTTAATCACCAGTTCCCAACGTTTAGCTGCCGAAAGCTTTGCAGATGTTGGCGCAGAGGCTGGTATTGATGTTCGCGTTTGGGTACTCCCTGAAACACTCTGACTTGCTGCCTCCCCCTGACTAGCTAAAACACCCTGACTTGATGAAGCAGCATGCTGATGAATGTGCTTGTGTAAATTTTCAACCACAACAATAGCGCCATCCACCATTGCACCAATAGCGATAGCAATGCCACCTAAAGACATGATGTTGGCATTAAGTCCCTGCAGCTTCATTACGATAAAGGCAGCGAGAATACCAATAGGCAAACTGATTAGCGCAACCATAGATGAACGTATGTGAAACAAGAAGATAGCGCATACCAAACCAACAACCAGCAATTCCTCCACTAGCTTATTGTTGAGGGTATCGACGGACTTATCAATAAGGGTGGAGCGGTCGTAAACGGGGACTATGTTCACCCCTTCCGGCAAGCTCGCTTTTAGTGAATCCAGCTTAGCTTTAACCGCATCGATAGTGGATTTTGCGTTTTCACCATAGCGCATCACTATAATGCCACCCACGGTTTCGCCATTCCCGTTTAGTTCAGCAATACCGCGGCGCATCAACGGGCTTTCTACCACTTGAGCTACATCGTTGATCGTTATGCTAACGCCGTCCTTGATAACGCCTGTGGGCAACGCCAGTATGTCGTCAATGCCCTGAATATAGCTTTGCGCACTAACCATGTACTCTGCCTCGGCCATTTCAATAACCGAAGCGCCTGACGCGCGGTTACCCCGTTTAAGGGCAATGTCTATCATGGATGGCTGAATGTTATAGGCACGTAATTTTTCAGGGTCGACAATAACTTGGTATTGTTTAACCATCCCTCCAACAGACGCAACTTCAGATACGCCTTCAACTGACTGAAGCTCAAACTTTAAGAACCAGTCTTGAAACGCCCTTAACTCACCAGCATCTAGCGCATTTGGCTGACTAGCATCGTTTTCCAACGCATAAATGTAAACCCAACCTACCCCTGTCGCATCTGGACCTAGCTGGGGTGTCACGCCTTCTGGAAGTTGCGAAGACGCCTGGCTTAGGTATTCCAGAACGCGGCTTCGAGCCCAGTAGATGTCTGTATCGTCATCAAAGATAATATACACGTAGGCATCGCCGAAAAATGAATACCCTCGCACCGTCTGTGCGCCAGGCACTGACATTAGCGCAGAGGTGAGAGGAAACGTCACCTGATCTTCCACCACTTGTGGCGACTGGCCCGGATAGCTGACTTTCACAATAACTTGGACATCGGACAAATCAGGGATAGCGTCAACAGGCGTGTTTTTCACCGCCCAGACACCCGCAATACTGAGCATAATAGCGCTAAGCAATACCAGTATTCTATTGTTTACCGACCAGCGAATTACCGATTCAATCATGGTGCATATGCTCCTTATGATTTATCGATTTTTGTTCTGCCGACTTATGCTCTATTGATTTATGCTCCATAGATTTATGAGCCATTGACTTACGAACCGTGGACTCGTGAGCATCGCTTTGCTCTCCATCGCCCTTCAGGTTGCCCGAGTCATTTTTATGATTACTGTAACCTGAGTCATGCACCATGCCCTTGTCCATTGCATGTTCACTATGTTTACGCATATCGATAACCGTGAATTCTTCGCCAGTCACAAAGGTGAACATGATGTTGTCACCTTCTTTGAACTGAGATAAGTCAATATGATTTGATACCGCAAATGACATTGTCGCAGGTCCCCGCCCCCATTTTTCAATCGGCCCGCGAGCGATTACTAACTTTGCGTTATTCGAAGCTCCATTCGTTTCGGTGTCAGCCGTCAATTCAATTGTCTCAATAGTACCTGTTGTCGTGGCCTGATGATCGGGCGCTTTCATTCGCTTGAAGTCACTGCTTTTCGACGACTCTGAATCAATCAAAAATTGTGCTGATACCACCACATCATCCTCTGGCAGCAAGCCTTCGACGACTTCAAAATGTGTACTATCGCTTTGCCCCAGCGTTACGCGTACCGATTTAAAGTTGCCATCGCCATCACTGAGTACCACTTTTGCGCCCTCAGCCGTGCGAATAACGGCACTGCGAGGAACCAGTAATGCCGCCTTGCGTTGAGTAGGCTTTATTCCAATGTGGGCAAACATATTGGGCTTTAACGTGTGGGTGTTATTGTTTAGCGGTATGCGTACTTTCAGGGTTCGCGTTGTTTCTGACAAAGACGGATAAATATACTCTACGTGGCTTTCCCATTTAGCATCGGACCCATGGTCCATTTCGTCTAGGGTAACCACAGCGCTATTATGAGGCGCTATGATTTGCGCGTATTTTTCAGGTACCTCAGCAATCACCCACACCGTATCCAGCTGTGCGATGCTCATCAAGGTTGTCCCGGGCTGAACGTAAAATCCTTCCCTGATATTCAGCGCTTCTACCACACCGCTTTGCGGCGCGTTAAATGTGACGGTTTGTGTTACTCGTCTAGTTTTTTGCAACGCTTCAATAACGCCCTTTGATAACCCCAGAGTTTTTAAGCGCTCGGCTGCGCCTTCAATTAAACGTGCGTCTCCTCGTCTAAGGGCTAGAACGAATTCTTCTTGTGCGCTAACTAATTCTGGCGAATACAGGGTATAAAGTGCCTGCCCTTTTTCAACTTGCTCACCTTGGGATTTAATGAAAAGCCTGTCGACCCAACCTGATACTCTAGGGTGGATGTGCATAATACTCTCTTCATCGTAGGCAACGTTACCCACCGCCATTACAGTCTGTTGAAGTGCTCCAATGGTAACCGGCGCGACTTTAACACCTATATTGTGCTGTACATTTGGCGGAATCATTACGGTACCAGGCGTACGCTCATTACTTTTTGCAGATGTTGCTTCGTCATTGGCGTATACCGGCACCAAATCCATTCCCATCGGTGACTTTCCCGGTTTGTCACGGCGATAGCTGTCGTCCATAGGCGCTACCCAATATAAAGGGGCTTTATTGTCAGCTTCGTCGCTGTGAGTGTTTACTTCGCTGTGGGCACTGACTCCGCTGTGTGCACTTTCGCCATTTCCGTGTTTTGATGAATCAGACAACAATAGTGAGGCCAAGCCGAACGCTAACAAGCCGCCAAATAGCAGACCTATTAGCAAGCCCTTTATTAGCGTGCTTTTTGTATCTGGAGCAGGGTTAGTTGAAGATGTCATATTAACTACTCTTTATTCGAAAAATAGGCGTGAGTGGGCAAGTACAAATAAGCAAGCGAAGCAAGCGTTTTGGCTCGTTCGACTTCAATTTTAAGTAGATTCTCCTGCACTTCTACTTGCTTGAGGTTGGCACTAACAACATCATCGATATCGCCGGTATCCGTGGTATAAGCTGTCAGTTCAGCTGCAGAAAGTTGCTGTGTTTCACCAACTAACGCCGTTTCATAAAGCGCTTTGCGCTCACTTAGCGCTGACAAGCGTGATTTAAGCACCTCTGCGTTCGCGGCAAGCTCGTTCACTTTCAATCGGAAGTCCGTTTCAGACGCACTCATTTTGGAAGCCGCAGCGGCTATTGAAGCGTCTTGACGAGATTTATTGAAAAACGGAAGGTCTACTTGAACACCCAATGACACAAAGTCAGCTCGGCTTGCGCCAATTTGCGCGTCTTGTCTGTATCCATAACTTGCTTCAAATGCCCACTGGGACTTGGTTTGCTCTCGCGCTATGTTCACATTTTGCGCTTCTATCTGGGTCTGAATTTGAAGGAGCATAGCCTCAGGATGATGCTGTAGTATTGAAAAAGGCTCACTGCTCTCAATAACCGTTAAGAACGAAGAAAGGCTGAGGTTGCTGCCGTTTAAAATGGCATCGACTTCGATGAGCTTTGGCTTTAACGCTTGTGTTGATTGAGTCAAGGGCGCGCTTACAGAGTCATCTAGCGGCGCACCAAACCATTTTGAAAGTGCCGATCTCGCTTCATTTTTTTGCTGGTAGGCCTGCACATATTTGTCGTCTAGTGACAACAATGCCAAGCGCACTTGCAGTATGTCTTGCTGCGCCGCTGCACCAACGCCTTGACTGTATCTGGAGTCAGTAAAATCGAGTAGTTGTGTAAGCAATGACTTTTCTTTATCCAATAAATCAATACGATGCGTAGCGTAAACCCAATCTAACCAAGTAAGGGTAACTTCACGTTTAAGCCACGCCTTTCTAGCTTGGCTTTCTACCGACATTTGATCAGCCATAACCTGATACTTTTGCTGGCTGTAGAGGTTTTCATTGCCTCGCGGTAACTGCTGCTTCACACCAACTTTTAATTGCGTCATAGGCTCTTGGTCAAACGCGAAGCCATCGGTAGGCAAGTTTTGTACAGACGCTGAAACCTGAGGGTTTGCCCAATATGATGACGCCTCGGCTTCTGCATTAAAACGAGCCTTGCGATGCACATTCCCTTTGAGTAAAGGGTCGTTTTGAATAGTTAGTTGCAGCGCTTGCTCCAGGCTTAGGGTCTGAGCCACAACAGGATTATTAGCCATCAAAAATAAAGAAAGCACAAAAAATAGAGCGAACGAGGCCCTTATTTTATTATGCTTGGCAGTGCCCATTTTTTTAGGTACCGAATAGTTACTCATGTATAACATCACTTTTCAGTTGTAAGGCGTGGTGACGTTGCATGCTTTTCGCTAAATTCGACAAAGAGAATTAGCAAAACCACTTACCACGCGTTACATAGATAAAAGATCAGAGATATCTCTAAACGAAAAGACACCTCGTTGAATCAAAAACGTCTTTGCGGCAAAGCAAATCCGCTGGATAGATCTATGCTGTGATAAGTGATTTAGGTGGGCGAAACTGCCCGAAGTGAGGAGGTGTACTCTGCCCCAGAATAGGCGCAATGGCAGCCATTCTGGCTACCGTTATTTCCGTCTCGACTGTAGGCTGTATAAGCGCAGTTGCGCTAAGGTTAAAGCAATGATCGGCAGGGCAATTACATTCATCCTTGCAGCAAGACATGTCGCTCATCTGCGATGTATTCACGCTATTCACACCTGCCTCGCTGACGCGGACGCCATCGACTTGGGCAGGCTCGCTCATGCTGTTTTCAGCACTTAAATTCGCATGTTGTGATGACAACTCGTGGTGCTGACAATGTGTATTAGCAGACTCAGAGGATTGAACTTGATGCTTAGCATGAGGTGAATTAGATTGCGGTGTCATCGCCGACACCGAATGAGCATGTTCGTATGAATGTTCAATAGATACAGCGCTACCTGACGACACAAGGGCCATCATTAAAAACAGTATAAGAACCCTCGAATTTGCATTCGCCGATTTATACCGATTAAGCGTTAAACCAATCCGAAACGTTTTCAAATACTGTACTCAGAATATTGCTGTATCGACTTAAAATTCACTCAAATAATAGCGTGATGTCACCGAGCAGTAAAGGCAAGGGAGTGTTTCATCACGCTTAAAAACTTATTCAAACTGCGACAAATAATCTTTCAACATCAAGCCCATGGTTGAGAACAGTGGATTTGCTTTAGGTACCGCACATTCTTCTCGCTGATTAACCATGCTTGCGTTGAAATTCATTTTATTTAGCAAGCTCGTATTCACGACTAAATCGGCGTGGCACAACCCGTAGGATTCATCGATTACGAAAAAAGTGTTCGGACCTTTACTTGCTTCCATTAACTGCTCTATGCCGCGAATTGGCGTGGTTACATCAGCTTGAGAGTGAGCGGCAAATAGTGGCACTTCAATTTGCTGTCCTTCCTCGACTTTGTCGCGAATAGTGTTAATTAAGTCCATCAATTCCAATCCAGCTAACCCCGCCACGTTGGGGTATTTATAAGGGTTTGGACCATGGGTTTGATAACTTCCATCAATAATTCTGGCTAAAAGTTTAATGCCCCAAATTCGAGACATACTTTCTGCATTGTCAGACAGGGCTAGGGCACCAGAAAATAACATTAAACCGTCGATGTTGTTTACATCATTACTAGCTTCATCAAGATAGTGCTCAACCGTCAGTGCACCGCCTGTAGAAAAACCACCCACAAGTAGAGTGTCACCCATGCTATCGGCTAAATCGATGATTTCATCAACGTGTGCCTGCCAGCGTTCAGCTAAATCCCAGTCAGACATATCATCATTGGCATCCCGTTTACCATGCCCAGGTAGAAGCGGCACGACTACAGTAAAACCCTGTTCAAATAAGATGTTGGCGATTTCACGCATAAAGAAAGGTGAGTCGCTTAAGCCGTGGATAAGCACTGCCACCTTGCTGCTTGATTTGTTGATCAGCATGAAAGGCGAATTGCCTTCATTGCGCAATACGTTGCTGCATACCGAAAAACGATTGAGTGCCGTTTCTCTACACGGCTGGGTTTGGCCCCACTCTTTTTCGTAAAATGCTTTGAACTGATTTTGAAGGTCTGAAAAACTTCTGCTTTTCATTTCGCTCGTATCGGGTATAGATAAATTTGCGGCTATAGCCATATTTACACCTAAAAGCGCAACAATACCTATGAGCATTTTTACAAAAAACTTCGATGACACTATTATTCTCCGCTACGGATAATTAATAAAAAACGGGAGCAGTTTACCATGCTCCCGTTTCTTGTGACGATAAATACGTATATTACGTTAGCTAAAGTAAACCTCTAGATCGTCAGAACCACCGATATGTTTACCACCTATAAACACCTGCGGCACAGTTTCACGACCGCTAATCGCCGTTAAGCTGGTTAGTGATGCATCTTTGCCCAACACGATTTCTTCGTACTCGTAGCCTTTTTCATCAAGCAGCTGTTTAGCTTTAGCGCAGAAAGGGCAACCAGGTTTTGTGATAATAGATACCGGTGCATTGGTTTGTTCCTCTGGCGCAATGTAAGCCAGCATAGTATCTGCATCTGACACTTCAAACGGGTCTCCAGGAACATCTGGCTCGATAAACATTTTGTCCACAACGCCATCTTTCACTAGCATCGAGTAACGCCAACTTCTTTTGCCGAAACCCAAATCCGCTTTATCGACTAGCATACCCATGCCATCGGTAAATTCTCCGTTACCGTCGGGAATAACGGTTATGTTAGCGGCTTCTTGATCTGCGGCCCATGCATTCATAACAAAAGTATCGTTTACCGATACACAAACAATCTCATCAATGCCGTGTTTCGCAAACTTTTTCGCTAAAGCGTTATAGCGAGGCAAGTGGGTAGAAGAACAGGTTGGTGTAAAAGCACCTGGAAGTGAGAACACCACGACATTTTTGCCAGAAAATAATTCATCTGTCGTTTTCGTTACCCACGTCTCACCTTCTCTGCACGGAAATGAAACGCTAGGTACTTTTTGGCCTTCTTTGGAAGTGAAGCGACTTTCTGACATAACAACCTCTTATCGGTAATTTTTACTGTTAATTTTCATCTATCGCTAAAAGACTAGAATGAGTTCTGCTACAAATCAATAGGTATTGTCTTACATTCGTTAATATCGATTTTGATGCTGAACCTCGCTTGTAGCCTGCCTATGCTTTTAGGCGAGGTTGGAGAGAGCCATGTTATCAGAGACGGTTCCTGTAACGCTCAACATTTTAACGTAAAGCGATATTCGAGGGTTATCACCATGATTATTTTAGTTGGTGGAGAAAAAGGCGGTAGCGGAAAGAGTTGCCTGGCACAGAACATTGCGGTGTATCTTCGCACTGAAAAAGGTGCCAAGGTATTAATGGTCGACTGTGACCCGCAGCGAACGACTTCAGATTGGATCCAAGAACGCAAAGCAAACCCTCGTCTGGCTGAAATTAACTGTGTTCAGTTATATGGCAAAATACGTAATGAGTTACTCAGTTTACGACAATACTACGATTACGTAGTGATAGATTGTGGCGGTCAAGATAACCTTGCATTGCGCTCTTCGATGGCGGTTGCAGATCATATCCTTATTCCACTTAGACCGAAGCGTCGCGACCTTAAAACCGTGCCTCACATGGAAGATATACTATCTACATGTAAGATGGTTAACCCCAAAATGAACGCGGCCTTTGTTATCACTCAGTGTCCTTCTCTCCCTAGTTTAGCTAACCGAATTCTAGAGGCCAAAGAAGTGTGTCGCTCTTTTGGCATCCCTGTTTTAAATGCAGTCACTTTTAGCAGAAACATGTATGACGACTCTGAAGAGTCAGGACAATCTGTAATTGAAAGTGAACCTGAGGGTAAAGCAGCGACAGAAATTAGAACGCTATTTGAAGAGCTATTAGCAGGTAAGATGGAGGATGCTTATGAGTTTACTCAACCTCAAAAAGTCGAAGCCGTTAGCTAAGCCCAATCTTCGCTCGATAGAAGAATTCATCGATGATGCGCTGCTTTACGCGCAAGGTAAAATTGATAAACGAGAAAAACTGGCAAAAAAAGCCAGCGTTAAACCTGTTTACGAAAAAAGTCTAATACCAATTAGAAAACCTGCGAAAGCGGTAGGAATGCGTCACGCGACCTTCACGTTGACCCCGCAATGTATTGAGACATTAGCGGATATTTCCCAAAGGACAGGAAAAGCAAAGTCAGCGCTTATTCGCGAGTGGATTGTAGAAAACAGCAAAAATTAGACTAAAGTATAAATCCAAATACGCACAAGGTTCGTTTTATCCTTCAAAATATTAGTGTTGCTCGGGCGACAGCCTGCTGAGATACTTAGCAGTAACATATTCTGACAGCGTATAGGAGATGCAAGAGAATGGGCCGTGGAGGATTAAGCACAGTGCATGTGCTGGTGTGTGCCCTAATGTTTGCTGTATGTCTTACACTGAATAAATCAGCAAAGGCATTCGAGCTATTTCGTTCTGAAGTTACACGGATTGAAAACCTGCTGGACGCCAAACAATATGCGGATGCGGACAGCGCAGCGCTATTGCTATTAGAACAAGCTTTGCAACAACAGCAGATGCCTGCTGATACCTTTACATCCTTGGGTCAGCTACTACAAAGCGCATCTCGCTTTGAAGTATCAAAAGCCGTTTTTAATGCTGCTTTAGAACGCTATACCTTTGAAGGACGTCTCAATGAAATGGCATCGACGCTACTGCATCTCGCTACTTCCGAGCGTTATTTGACGAATTATAAGAGCGCATTAACCTATATCAGGCGCGCTATGTCTATCGCGCAAATTGAAAATGATGACCTCTTAAAAGCACGCTTGAACCTTGAATTAGGAATAATTCAACAGGAGCAAGACAAAATAGAGACGGCATTAGAGCCGCTTAAGCAAGCCCTACGTTACTTTCGCGAAAACAACATGGCTAACGAAATGAGCTTCTCCCTTCTTCGCATCGGTGAAGTTTATAGTTTACTTAACCAGTCTTCGATGGCCCATACCTACTACCAAGACGCATTCGACAGTATCCAAAGCACGGGAACGCCTAAACTACTTGGTTTGATAAAAACCCGTATGGGCGAATTGTCATTAAAATCCGGTGCCATTGAGCAAGCAATAGTAACCATAAACGAAGGCCTTACTCTTCTGCTTGCTACTAATGACGTCGGTGCCATTGTTCAAGCAAAAATGCTTATGGGAAAAGCGTTAGTAGAAAATGGCGACCTCGCTAAAGGTAGAAAACTATTACAAGAAGCTATGCAGTTCGCAAATTCATCAGGGCAGGAAAAATTGATGAAAGAGGGACGACTCGCACTTACTCAAGCCTATATGAAAGAACAGAATTTTGACCTGGCCCTCGCAGAAGCGCGAACGGGTACTATTACCGCGCGCAAGAATAGAGACGTTCGTGGGCAGTTGAGCTTCCTTTCGTTACAGCTGAGTGCTTTTGTATCCTTGGGGGAGTTTAAAAAGGCCTTAGATGTTCAATCGGTTATTCAGCAGCTTCGTGAAGTTTTACTCAATTCAGAAAACAAGTCGGCCATTGAGGGGCTGCAGGCTGAAATAGAGCTAGTGCGTCAGTCCCGTACGCTGGAAAAATTAGAAGAGTCGAAGCAACTTGTACTTGCCCAAGCAGAGCGTGAAAATTTACAAACCACCTTGTTTTGGAGCGTGTCTCTGGCAGCGTTGCTGCTGACATTTTTAGTTTGGAGTCGTTATAAACAGCGCCAACAAACTATTATTCTGCGCCGCGAAGTTAGACAACAAACGCTAACACTACAAGAGAAAAACCAAGAGTTAGAGCAGGCCTACAAAACTCTGGAAGAAGTAAGCTTACGTGACCCTCTGACCGGCTTGTATAACAGACACTATCTTGAGTCACAGCTTCCAGGCGAAATTAGACGCAGTCAGTTTTCAGCAAAACAAAACCCAAATACCGATAAGTCTAAACAGGACTTGCTGTGCCTTCTTATTGATATCGATCACTTTAAACGTATTAACGACGATTATGGACACATGGCAGGGGATAAGGTGTTGTCGGCATTTGCCAGCATCCTAAAAGAGGTATTTAGGCAGACCGACCTCATTATTCGTTGGGGCGGCGAAGAATTCTTAGTAGTGTGTCGACAATCAAACAGAGAAGAACTGCCAGACCTTGCAGAGCGCTGTCGGGAAATGGTGGCTCGCACGTCTTTCGATATAGGTTTGGATGAACCTATCTACATTACTTGTAGCATTGGTTTTTCACTTCTCCCCCCAGATAAGGAGGATGATTTTGATACCGCGTGGAAGCGCACATTTGCTGTTGTAGATTATGCTCTCTATGCGACTAAACTGTCAGGAAGAAATGGCTGGGTGGGGGTTATAGAAACGCTACAAACACAGAGAGCGCACCCAACCTTGTTAGATACTAAATTCAACTTTCCTGGTTCAAGAATTGCGACGTCTTTTAATAACGTAGCCAGTATTAAGTGGCCAGACACCCTCGATAAATAGCAGTAGAGGAAACGAGACATGTATAGAGGAAGCTGCAGTTGCCAAGCCATTCAATATGAAATTGAACATATTGATGAGCTGGAAGCCGACAATGAAACGCTCACACAGACTGATACGAGTAAACTAAGTATGGCGGTTGAAAAAGAGAGGCTCATTATTGACTGCGCGCCTTCTGCGTTAGCAGAGTTACATGAAGCAAACGGCGAAACGCACCATGTATGCAACGTCTGTGGTAGCGTGATATGTGTGGAAATAAGTCCAAATAAAGTGCTACTTGATTTAACCTTTAGTGGTCACGACGTCTTGGCCGAGCCCCACCGCCAATTCGTCCTCTAGAACGTTCGTGTTCAGGTGAGCCCAATTTGACTTATTTCAGCCTGAGTAAAAATATAGGATAGCTAACTATGCATCCCCATGTTCAGTAACGTAAATAGAAAGGGTGAGAAGCATCTCGCCCTTTTCGCGTTAGTGCCTAAAGCTATTACAACAACCGTTTAGTCACTATTTTTAATATCTTCCATGTGATACTTATCAATTAACGAATAAAGTGTTGGCCGCGTAACGCCAAGCAGCTCAGCAGTTTTCGACATGTTTTTGTCCGCTTTTTGATAGGCTCTTCTTATAGCGCGACTTTCAGCTATTTCTCTCACTTCACGTAAGTTTAATGTTTCAGGCTCATCATGGGCATCTACTGGCATTAGCCCTAAGTCATCCGGTTGTATGACCGTACCTTCGGCCATGATCACAGCTGACTTGAGCTTGTTTTGCATTTCGCGAATGTTACCTGGCCACTTATGAGCCAGCATGGCATTAACAGCGGTTTCAGAGAAGCTCTTAGCTTTAGCTTTAAACTCTTCGCGGTAAATGTTCAAGAAGGTACGGGCCAGCAGAATGATATCTTGGTCTCGTTCACGCAATGGCGGGATCACAATGGGCATTTCACCCACCCGATAATATAAATCTTCTCTAAAGGTTTCTTGCGCTACCATGGATTGTAAATCTCGGTGAGTCGCACAGATAACGCGTATATCAACGTGAATTTCATTGCGCCCACCAACCCGTTCAATCACTCTCTCTTGCAAGAAACGAAGCATTTTAGCTTGTAAACCAATAGGCATATCACCAATTTCATCTAGAAATAGCGTACCACCCTGTGCTGTTTCAATTTTACCTATGGTGGTTTTATTGGCGCCAGTGAACGCGCCTTTTTCATATCCGAATAATTCACTTTCAAGCAGATTTTCTGGAATAGAAGCACAGTTAATGGCCACAAAAGGTTTATCTTTTCTTGGGCTGTGTTCATGGATACTTCGTGCAAACACTTCTTTACCCGTGCCACTTTCACCGAGCAGTAGCGTGCTAATATCGGTATTTGCAATCTTCTCGGCGCGGCGCACCACTTTTTGAATGGCTTCGCTGTTGCCAACTATCCTAGACATTCCAGAACGCGTTCGCGCTAAAATGCTGTTCTCGTGTTCTAATTTCGACAGATTCAATGCCCGATTAACGAGTAGTTTTATTGTGTCTGAATCGATTGGTTTTTGATAAAAATCGTACGCACCGAAATCAATTGCTTTAAGCGCATTTTGCTTATCACTGTTACCCGTGACCACTATGACCTTTGTTCTCGGTGCCAGCTTGATGATGTCGTGAAGAATTCGCAAACCTTCAGAGGCATTTGCAGGGTCGGGTGGAAGCCCCAAATCTAAAGTAACCACTTTAGGTTCAAAACGACGCAGCTGAGCAATGGCAGAAGTATGATCGTCAGCAAAAACAACATTGTAATCCGTGAGGCTCCATTTAAGCTGCTTTTGAATACCTAAATCATCATCTACTACCAAAATGGTATCGGTCATTTCATCATCCTATTCATCTACTTCATCCGTCCAAGGAATGTGGATTTTGTCACGTAAAGATCCACTTTCTAGTTGTTTATTCTATCCTATCGGAAAATGCAGCGTAAAACAGCTACCCCGTCCTGGTTCACTTTGCACCGTTAGTTTACCACCAATAGACTCAATATAGGTTTTCGCGTCGTAAGCGCCGATTCCCATACCGGCATTCCCTTTTGTGGTATCAAAAGGTTTAAATAAACGCTCTTCGATAAAGCTTTTTTCCATACCCTCGCCGGTATCTTCTATCATAACAAGCTGGGTATTACTGTCGGAATTGGCAGTAATCACCACATCAACCTCACCATCATCGCCCGTGGCCTGTTGTGCGTTACTAATTAAATGATAAAAAACATTGGCTACTTTTTCTTTATCAACCATAACGGCAGTTTCTTGCAGCACATGCACTTTTGGAATAGGTTTCAAACTCAGACAACGGCTGCCCACCACATCTTTAGCAATATCTGACAGTAAAAGCTCAGCATCAACCCCTTCTTGCACCGCTTTTTTATCAGTGAGTTGCTTGAGCATTTTCTCCATTCTAGCTTTAGTATGCTCTAAGGTTTCGAATGTATCGTCGATAAACTCAGGATTGTGCTTGTGCTGTTGAGCGTTCGCTAAAATAAGGTCAACTTGCGCAAGTACATTTTTTAAATCATGTAGTACAAAGGCAGACATGCGATTGAACGCAGCGAACTGTGCATTTTCAGCCACAACTTGTGCTGCCTCATGATGCTGCATATAGGTACCCACTTGTTCAGATACCGCAGTAAGGTAGTCTTTAACTTCCCAATTAAGGCTTATTTTCTCCTTATCACCTGGCGCAAGTACAGCAAATCCCCATAAACCGCCGTCTTTCAAAAAAGGTACAAAGAGCTGGTAGCCCCACTCTTTTAAAGCGTCTCGGTCTAGTTTAAGCCCGTCATAATCAAATGGCTTGACCAGATAAGCATCCGTATCGATTATCCAACCGTTTTTATCACTGTATTTCGCCAAGGTTTCTAGCGTAGCGCAAGTAGCACTGCCTTTTGCTTCGTTGATTGTACTTGGTATAGGGGATGCTTCGGCCAAACGTTCATAACCATTTGCATTCACTTTAAAGAGCATGCCCGATTCATATTGAATAGCGTTTAGCATACCCGTTAGCCCTGCGTGATAAACATCGGAGGTCGAATCGCCAGTCCGAGTTAGCCATTGAGTTAATTTAACCCACTCAACGCGATAGTCGAACTGATTGGCAAAAAAGTGTTTAGTTATAAAAACTTTGATCTTGGTACGAAAAGCATTTGACAAAAACACAGTGGCTAACAAAGCAAATGACATCACCACGAGGATAATTTGCACGGTAGCGCCCCAGTTTCCACCCACATAATTAATGGCATAGCCCACCACAGCCATAACGAAGAGATAACCGCCTGCCACTAGCAGTAATGAACTGTGTAAAACCACATCACGGGATATAAATATATCTATCCCCCAGTGATGGATACGACGAATTGATATCACCAGTAAGGGCATAAGTAGAAAGTAGATATAACCTCGCGCGGCGATGTAACCAATTTCCACCTGATTGACCATGGTCGCGTTGGCATAAGTCACAAACTCGAATAAGTTGGTAGCGCCAAGATAAATAATAAGCGGTTTAAAGGTCCATTGCTCTCTTCCTGCTTGCCGGTAAACGACCTCTAAAAGCACCAGAACTTCTAAAGAAAGTATTATTAAAACAAGAAAACTCCACGCTGGGTTAATTGCCAATAAATAGGGTGCAAAAAGCGCAATAAGCGCTGGGGCAATGATAATCAGCGTAATTGGGCGTTTTAATACAGCAGCAATATTACTGAAATTGGTTTGAATACAAGCAGACAGAAACAGAAGCCAAGCCAGCTGTTTAACGACATCAATACTGAGTAGCCAGCTAAGAGAAATGGGGCCAAAAAGCGAGGTGATTAAACTGGTTGACCATAAAAAAGTGGTAGCGGTCGCTAGTACGAGTAAATGCTTGGCTACGCCTGGTTTTCGTACTGTTAGCAGCAACAATAAAAGAGCTAGGTGCGCCAGACTATTTAATCCATAGCCTACATCTGAAATCATCCTTTTATCTCACTTTTATTATCATTATTAGGAGGCATAGATCTACCCAGTCGCAAATCGTTTTACTGATAATACTCGATTATTACCGACCATGTTAGATGCTGCATTAGCTGATTCTAAGTGCTATCTCAGTTTTAAATAACTTCCGCTTAGGAAGAAAACCCGCTTTATGCTGCTCACTTTTGTTATTGCTGTATGAGACAGAGCAAAAGGTTTGCTCCATCGGGCTTGCTACAGGAAGCTTTAATTCTCGCCCTCTATATTATAGCGCGCAGGCCCAGCCTGCGCTTTAGACTTTTACTGTTTAAACATTTACCGCTTTCGCACAACCAGTGAACCAATCGAGTAGCCCGCTCCGAAAGAGCAAAGCACACCGATATCACCAGAGACTAGGTCTTCATGGTTTAAACCAAAAGCAATAACAGAGCCAGCAGAAGCTGTGTTAGCGAATTCATCGAGTACGATAGGTGCTTCTGTTCTATCCGCATCGCGCCCTAACAACCGCTTACAAATTAAAGTGTTCATGTTGATATTGGCCTGATGCAACCACCAACGCTTCACACCTTGAGGTGTAATGTCATGACTTGCTAGGTGCGCCTCAATATGCGCCGCTGCCATTGGGCAAACTTCTTTAAACACTTTGCGCCCAGCTTGATGAAAGAGTTTGTCAGGGCCATAGGGATCAACATCCTCAGCTCGTGTCATATAACCAAAGTTCGAACGAATGTTATTTGAAAACTTCGTCAGTGCTTTAGTGCTAAGCACATCGTAAACGTGCTCGCTTTTTGCCGTTTCAGCGAGTTCTAACACAGTCGCTGTAGCTACGTCGCCAAAGATGAAGTGGCTGTCGCGGTCCGCGTAATTAATTTGAGGAGAAACCAGCTCAGGGTTTATAACGAGTACGCGGCTTGCATTCTTAGCACTTAGCATTTCATAAGCGCGATGCATGCCGAACGTTGCCGCAGAACAAGCAACCAGCATATCAAAGCCGAAACCCTCAATATTCAATGCTTCTTGAACTTCTATAGCAATAGCGGGATAGGCGCGCTGCGTATAAGCACACGATACAATAACGGCATCTATTTCACCCGCGCTCACGTTGGCTGAAGCCAAAGCTAGCTTAGCTGCTTCAACGGCAATTTCAGCTTGGTGAGAAAGTTCATCGTCTGCTCGCGGCGCAATTTTAGGTTTCATTCGAGTGATGTCTAACGCACCCTCTTTTTGATAAATGTAGCGACTTTTAATTCCAGACGCCTTTTCAATGAATTCGGCACTTGAGTAAGGCACAGCAGTAACATCACCCGCTTCTATTTCTTCCCTATTTTCTGTGTTGAACGCATCGGCGTATGCGTTATAACTCTCTACTAATTCTTCATTGGTAATACTGTCTTCCGGATGCCAAACACCCACACCGCTAATCACTATCTGTTGAGACATAAGCATTCTCTGTTATCTGTTAACACTTCTGGCTTTAAAAAACATCGCGTTACTTCGTGTCCTTCACGCAACGGTGCCAGTGCAATTAAGGCTAATCGTATCGTTTGCGAGTTATACGACTGCGTTTTATGCACTATAGCTTACCTTAATCCTCTAGCGGTGTAACTATAGTGGATGCAATGGCTCCCCCTCCTCTTTCTAAAATACGACTGTAGAGCAATTGACTTGACCAATAAAACAACACGCGTTCAGCCAAACAAAAAAGAATTGTTCTTTTTTGTTAGCAAATTTAATCTTTTCCTGCCTAACGTCTCCAACACTAATTAACCACTATAAAATTCAATTTAATCAACATCCTAAGCTTTTAACAACCTTGTACAAGAAAAAGGTTAGCAGATAGTTTCGTCTATTCCTCCTACATTTTATTTACAAAATAATGTCCTCCAACCTGATATTGGTTGACAAATTGGAAAGATAGAAATAGGGTTTAAACATAAAATTGGTAATAACAATGGTCTTCTGATTATCAAGCACGTCTTTTCGGCAATAATCTGTTTATGGCTAGGTGATACCAAAGGTGACAAGGTTGTATCTAACCTTCGAAATTTTACTTATGAGGAAAAGATAATGTCTAAACCATCAATTGGTTTCATCGGACTTGGTCTAATGGGCGGCAACATGGTTGAGAACCTTTTAAATAAAGGTTTTCCAACCACAGTCATGGACTTGAACCCTGATGCTGTAGCCAAGTGCACGGCACGCGGTGCTAAAGTTGCAAAAACAGGTAAGGAATTAGCCGAAAGCGCAGACATCGTTATGCTGTGCCTAACAACGTCAAATATTGTTGAATCTGTGATGTACGCAGAAGACGGTATTATGGCAGGAGTCAAAGAAGGTGATGTGGTTATTGATTTTGGAACCTCTATTCCCTCGTCAACAAGAAAAATTGGTGCAGACTTGGCCGCTAAAGGTGTAGGCATGGTAGATGCACCGCTAGGTCGCACGCCAGCGCACGCCAAAGATGGTCTATTAAACATCATGGCCTCTGGCGACAAAGAAATATTTGAAAAAGTGAAACCAGTTCTTGATGAGCAAGGTGAGAATGTATTCTACCTTGGTCAGCTTGGCGCAGGTCATACTACAAAACTGATTAATAATTTCATGGGTATGACCACCGTTTGTGCGATGTCACAAGCTTTTGCTGTAGCTGAGCGCGCTGGTGTTGACCGCCAACAGCTTTTCGACATCATGTCAGCAGGTCCATCCAACTCACCATTTATGCAATTCTGCAAAAACTATGCGGTTGATAATAATAGTGATCTAGGGTTTTCTATTGCTAATGCAAATAAAGATCTTGGCTACTTTTTGAAGATGGTAGAGGACTTGGGCACAGAATCAAAAATCGCTGAAGGTTCATCAGCTAATTTGCAAGCAGCCTTAGACGCGGGCTTGGGTAACGGCAACGTGCCTGAAATTTATGACTATTTTGTCGAATTAGATAAGTAGTAAACGAACGCTTAGGCGAAACAAAACGCAACCCAAAAGAGAAGTGATGCCGTGAAAATTCAAGGTCTACGTTGGTGGGTAATTACACTTATTGCTCTCGCAACAATTATAAATTACATCGATAGACAAGCCTTAAGCGTGCTGTGGCCCGCTATTGTAGAAGACTTGTTTCCCGATGAATCAGCGTTAGAAAGGAAAAAAATATACGCTAACATTTCCATCGTGTTTGTTTTTTCATACGCGTTTGGCCAAGCAATTTTCGGTAAAATTTTCGACTGGATTGGAACGCGAATTGGCTTCGTTCTCTCTATAGGTGTGTGGTCCCTCGCCACTATCGCTCATGCTTTTGCACAAGGCATGCTGAGCTTCAGTATCTTTCGATCAATTTTAGGGATTGCAGAAGCAGGCAACTGGCCTGGTGCGACCAAAGGTAACGCTGAGTGGTTTCCTACGAAAGAGCGTGCGCTTGCCCAAGGTATCTTTAACTCTGGCGCAGCTATTGGTGGCATTATAGCCTTCCCTATTATTGGTTTTTTAACTCTGCATTTTAGCTGGCAAGCGGTATTCATTATCGTAGGCGCCATTGGCCTTTTATGGCTATTACCTTGGGTTATTATCGTTAAAGCTCCGCCAGCAATGCACGCATGGATCACCGAAGAAGAAAAACACTATATCCTTTCTGGTCAGCGCACTATGAGCGAGGATAAAGATGAAAACGGTAATGCCAAGGAAGTGGAAGAATACAGCCCTTCAACAGGTGAACTTCTCTCTCGTAAAGAGAGCTGGGGCGTAATTATCGCATCGGCGGCAATCGACCCTATTTGGTGGCTATTTGTGTTCTGGATCCCAATCTATCTTAACGAAGTGTACGGCATGAACGTTACTGAGATAGGCATATACGGATGGGTACCTTATGTAGGTGCAATGCTTGGCGCATGGTTTGGTGGCTTGTTGGCACAAAATCGCATAGCTGCGGGCTGGACGCCGAATAAGACAAGGAAGCTCGTTATCACCTTAGGCTGTCTAATAATGCTTCCAGCACTTATCGCTATGTCTAACCCTGGCGCACCAACAGTAGCGGTGCTTATTATGGCCGTTATCCTATTCGGTTTCCAAACTGCAATAGGTAACGTTCAAACCCTACCGAGCGACCTGTTTGGTAAAAAAGCCGTAGGTACGCTATCTGGGTTCTCAGGTATGGCAGCGAAACTGGGGGCTGTGGGCTTAACATCGCTAGTACCATGGCTTACCGCTGATGGTAACTATACGCCAGCCTTCGTCATTGGCGCGTCGTTAGCGATCATTGCAATTGCAGCCATTTGGCTTCTTATACCAAAAATAGAACTACTTAAGCCTAAGCGTTAGTCAACTGATGCGCTACCAGAACCATGAGATGTCTGGTAGCGTATTTTTTACACAAAGTTCACCGTGACTCATCCGTGACTATAACCTGCCCCTTACCTTCCCCATCCAGTTGCTATAGAACAAGTACTCTGACCCTATATCTATCTGACCAATCCTACCTGATATATAACACGCAAATCTTAAACATCTTAATTTTTAAGAAATTTAGTAAATTTTCTAGCAAATGTTAATAAATTGTGTTTTTATTGACCTTATTACCAATTTGGTAAAAACAAATACACATATTGGTAACACCAAAACAAAATAATAACTTTACCACCCTATAATTAAACTCGGAGCACGATGCCATCATGAAGATTAAAGCATTTGCACTTTGCGCCATAGCCGCAGCCATTACAGGATGTGATGTAGATTCTGATAACAACCCGAATACTTTAGGCAGCATCACACTATCTGGTACGCCAACTTCTGGTGAAACGTTAACGGCGTCAGTTAGCGACCCAGACGGCATCTCTTCAACAGTGAGCTATTTTTGGTACGCGGATAACCAGCTCATTGCGGATGCAAGCGGAGAAAGCTTTACGCTAACTGACGATCAAATTGGCGCAGCTATTACAGTGCAAGGCTCTTACACCGACGACGGTGGTATTAACGAATCTCACGTAAGTGAACCAACAAGTGATGTAATGGCAATAGCGTTTGATTCAACCATCGCTATTTCTGGTGACGTTGTAGTTGGCGGTATGCTTACTGCTGTAGTGTCAGATGACAATGGTGCTCAGCCTGAAAGTATTGTTTATACGTGGTTTGCAGATGATGTCGCTATTGAAAATGAAGTGACATCAACACTTACTCTTACAGAAAATGAGTTTGGTAAGGTTATTACCGTATCAGCAACATTCACCGATGACCGTGGTTTCGATGAAGCACCAGTGTCCGCACCCACAGATCCGGTAGGCCGCGTAAATTCAGAAGGTGCAATCACTATTGTAGGCACGCCTACTGTTGGCAATACCCTTACCACAGAGATTAGTGACGAAGATGGCGCTACCGGTGAAGTGACATACCAATGGTATGGCGATGACACTGCAATTTCAGGCGCTACTCAAAGCACTTACGTTGTTGACGTTAGTCTTGTAGGCCAGGTCGTTACCGTAGAAGCTTCTTATACTGATGCTAACGGTTTTGAAGAAGTTATCACTTCTGAACCTACTATACCGGTTAATGAAGAGGCCGTG
Organism: Alteromonas sp. ABV4_150; assembly: GCF_056311745.1. Taxonomy (NCBI): domain Bacteria; kingdom Pseudomonadati; phylum Pseudomonadota; class Gammaproteobacteria; order Alteromonadales; family Alteromonadaceae; genus Alteromonas; species Alteromonas sp. ABV4_150. Next base: position 487,070 of record NZ_CM149971.1, read on the forward strand.
GACGAAGCTGGAACGATAGAAATAACTGGCACCGTGCCTTATCTAGTAGACGATGTTTTAACGGCAACACTGACAGACAACAACGGGTTTGACGAGGCAAACGTTGAATACACATGGTTTGCTGATGGCGTAGCCATTGCTGATAGTAACAGCAGCACTTTCACGCCAAGTGCTAATGCAGGCGCAATCATTTCTGTAGAAGCCTCATATACGGATAACGATGGTTTTGAAGGTTCAGCATCAGATGCGGTAGATACCATTGTTTACACTACAGTTGTTAACGATAAAGCCGGTCTTGAAAGTGCCCTTAATAGCGGCCTTGCCGACGGCGATGTCTTAGGTCTAAACACTAACGTGTATGCTGACCTAGCACCAATTATGATAACCAGTGCTGTAACCATGACTGCAGTAGAAGGCGAAACGCCGGTAATATCTGGTGAAGCATGTATAAATGTTGCTAGCACGGTAGACGGTGCTGCAATGAAGGGCATGCGTTTTGAAAGCATTGATACGGCATTAGATTCTTACTGTGAAAGCGAAGCAGCCGCAGTTATTTATTCAGAAGGCGATAACTTCACTTTTGCTGAAAACACAATGGATGGTGACCAGACCACATTGAATGAAGAAACTCATCATTGGCTTGTTGTTAATGGTGAAGGCGCAATGATTGAGCGTAATACCTTCCGCAATAGAAACAACGCGGTTAAAGGCTCGGTAATCAAGCTCTCTTCTTCGGGTCTAAACCATACTATCCAGTACAATTTGTTCGAAAATGCGGTTAACCCGAACTTCAACCAATCAAGCCTGCTGCTTCTTAACGTTGGAAGCACTACGGGAGAAGATGCGGCAGAAGACGCTAACTTTGTTGTTCAGTACAACCGTATTGATAACTTCACTTCAGGCCGTCGCCTAATGCGCGTTCAAACGTCTGGCGCTACTATTCAAGGTAACACGATTATTGACCCGAAAGGCGGTATTTCCTTAGAAGACGGTGGGTTTAACACCGTTGCTGACAATATCATTATTCGGACCACTGATATTTCTGGTTCAGACGAACGCCCAAGTGGTGTATTGATGACACCGCTCGGTCATACGGTAACTAATAACTACATTGCAGGTATTCGTTCAGGCAATAAAGAAGCTGGCGGCTTAGTGTTCACGGCTAACCCATTTTCTCAAGCTGACGGCGGTGTACCTAACGCAGGTAACCAAGCAGTGCTTGATGGAAGCGGTGACCTAACGCTAACTGTTACCAAGAATACCGTACTAAACTCACTTCAACCCATCGTATTCAGCACCGAGATTGGCAGCAGAGCACCTGTGGGTGACTGTGACGAACTAACTGCAGATAACGCGCCAGTTCTTTATGGTCTTACCAAAAACTTCTTTGTAATCGACTTCGATGCTAATGCAATTGCAAATGGCTTTAACGAAGCAGATAAAGAAAGCACGCTTGGGCTTGCATTTGATTCTGAAGCGATTAGTAGTGACCACGCTTTTGAATACGACTGTGATCTAATTAACCACGAAGAATCACTACTTTCTAACAACTTCGGCTTTACCGATAGCTATGCATCGGGCGATGTTGAAGATGAGTCTTGGGTAGACATTCGCAACCTTAACGGCAACGGCGAATTTGATACCGACGGCGCTATCGACCAAAACCCCGCAGACAATGGCAAGGAAGTGCCGGAGTTTGTTACCGCTACCAACGGTCTAATTGAAACCGACCCGAACGGTGCACAAGCAGTCGCTGGAGCTAAAGGGCTTTACTACATTCAGTCTACTGATGTAGGTGCTGGCTCTACATGGACAGCAGATAATTAATACATAAAACACAAATACCCTACACATTAAGTCACTGCGCCCTTCGGGGCGTTAGTGCATCGATAACACAACGGAGAAATTGTAATGTCGTTGAAAAGAAGCACACCCTTTACCCTAAACCCAACTGCGCGTTGGGTAAGAGCCGCATTCATTGCTGGTGTAGCCAGTACTGCCGCTTTTTCAGTACAAGCGCAAGAAACGCAAGAGCAGACCGCGGCGGAGGACGTAGAAGTTATCGACGTTGTTGGCTCACGTCGTACTATACAAGACCAAATTTCAATCAAGCGCGAATCTACTACTGTTGTTGACGGCTTATCGGCCGAAGACATTGGTGATCTACCTGCGCTTTCTATTGGTGAAGCACTAGAATCAATTACGGGCGCAGCGTCACACCGTGAAAATGGTGGTGCTACAGAAATTACTATTCGTGGTCTAGGTCCGTTCTTAAGTGCGACGCACATTAACGGCCGTGAAGCGACTAATGGTAGCGGTGACCGCTCGGTTAACTTCTCACAGTTCCCAAGTGAGTTGGTTAAGAAAATTGCTATCTATAAAACCCAAGACGCCTCTATGATTGAAGGTGGTGTGGCTGGTGTTATCGCCTTAGAAACGGTTGCCCCTCTTGATTACGGCAAACAGCGTATTCAGGGTGAAGTTAAAGGCAACTATAACCCTGACGAAGGCAATGTAGATAACTCACTGCACAGTGACTTAGGCTATCGCGGAACGATAAGCTATGTTGACCAGTTTGAGTTCAGTAATGGCTCTGCGTTAGGTATCTCTATCGGTGCCCAGCGCCAAGATATAACTCAACCTGAGGCCGAGTATAGAAGCTCAAGCCCGACGGGCTCTTCACTATGGGCGTGTTTGAACGATCCTACCAACACTAATGAAGGTTTTTTCCGCAGCAGCGCTGGCGACTGTGAAGACCAGGTTAGCGGTAGCTCAAACCAAGGCTACAACACAGAAATCGACCCAGAAACTGGTGAGGCAATCAGTGCAGGTTCACCTTATGCATGGACAGGTAGCTCTCGTAGCTATCGTCAAAACGAAACATCTGATGAGCGAGATGCCTTCTTCTTAGCACTACAGTTTCAGCCTAATGACGCCTGGGATATTAACACTGACTTCCAGTACTCGAATCGCTTGCAACAAGAAGCAAGACACGACTTAATCTTCCTACAAAAGCGTGCGATTCCAGGTTTAACTGGACCTACACTAGTAACCAATGATGTAGGCGGTATTTTACATTGGGAAGGACAGGATCGTATTGAAAGCTCTGGTGAACAGTTCTCGCGTGACGAGACTTACCACGGTTTTGGTATTAACGTAGAGCACTTCGCTACTGATGCATTAACGTTAAGTTTCGACCTTGCCTACTCAAAAACCGAGCGTGAAGAACTACAAATTTCAAACCGTGCCCGCACCGAAGACAGACAATTCTTCTCGTGGGATATGGGTGATGATATTCCTCATTTCACGGTACAGAACTTTGACGTAACTGATATCACTAACTTCTACGATAGCCTACGTACCCGTGCAGACAGAGAAAATACGCGTGAAAACGAAGTTAAGTCGGCTAGAGTAGATTTTAGCTATATTCTTGACCACAATGTTTTTGTAAGCATCGAAGGTGGCTTACGTGCCTCTGAAATGACATTCGTTCAACTTGGTGGCTCTCAGGGCAACGGTTCTAGAACACAGTGGACGTTCTCTCCTACTGAAGGTTCATCTGACGAAGAAGAGATCGCCCAAGCAATTGCACTTATGCAAGGCTGTCAAATTGACTTCCCAGAAAGTGACTTCTTATCCTCTGTTTCAGACGGTGACATTATTACTCACGTTGATGGAGACGGAAATACCGTAGATAGCGGCACTGGTTCTTCGTGGGCAACCTATGACAACAACTGCTTCGCCCGTGCTGTAGCTGCATCTAACGGCGATGATTTCGCTTACCCTGAGTTGGAATATGAGAACTCGGGAACAATAGATGTCACTGAGCGCACTTATGCCGGTTATTTGATGGCTAACTACGACACAGAAATGTGGGGTAAATTCATTCGCGGTAACTTTGGTGTTCGTGTTGTAAACACTGAAGTTACTTCAATTGGCTTCAGAAATTCATTTGAAGTTATTGAAGGTGAACTGGGTACACTAACACTTGTTGAAGATGACTCAGTGGTTGAGCGTATCGAAGGTGGTGGTAGCTACACTGAAGTACTGCCTAGCGCTAACTTTGTAATGGATTATAGCGACGACATTTTGCTGCGTGCTGGTATCTATCGCGGTATGTCTCGCGCAGACCCATCAGACCTAGGCTTTAGCCGTACGTTCCAAACTGATGATGAAGTGGCTCCTACGACTATTTCAGACTTAATTGTTGGTGTAAACGGTTCTGGTAACCCAAGTACTAAGCCACTTATGTCTTGGAACTACGACGTTGCCATTGAATGGTATCCGAATGAAGACTCAATTTTTGCTTTCGGTGTTTACTACAAGCAGTTTAACGGCGGCTTCCAACAGCAAACGGTGCTAGAAACCTTTGAGATTGAGGGCGATGATTATGACTTGCCTATTACTAACTCTGTAACGACAGACGAAAGCAGCAGCATCATTGGTATCGAAACCTCAATCGCCTATCGCTGGGATAGCGGTATTGGTGTGAAGTTTGGTTATAACTATGCTGACACTGATTATGAATTCGAGGACAGTAATTACGGTGATACCTTTATTACCGACCTTGACGGTAATACTACTCAGTTAACCCAAGGTATCATTCCTCCGGGCGCTGTACCTGGCTTCTCTGAACATGTGTTTAGCGGTCAGATTTATTACCAGATTGGCGACCTAGATACAGCGCTTATCTACAAGTACAGAAGCGAGTATTTTCAACCTTACGTCAGTAACGGGACGCGCTTGCGTTACGTAGACGAGGTAGGAGTTTGGGAAGCACGCGCATCGTACAAGGTTAATGACCACGTTCGTGTTAAGGTTGAAGCAATTAACCTATTCAGTGCACCTAAGTCTCAAGACTACTACGTTCAAGGAAACCTTGGTGAAGTTAATGACTATGGTCCTCGCCTTTTTGCAGGTGTAACGGTTAAGTACTAAGCACTTCCAATCGCAACTCGTTATGCCTTAGCAAAACGCAAGGCATTGCGCGAAGCTAAAAGGCCCGAGTTTTAAACTCGGGCTTTTTTGTTGGCATTGGGCTGCCCTAAATAGTGCTTACCCTTCGTCATCAAAATCTTGATAGACAATTCTGGGTTTACTCGTCTTCGGCTCGTCAATGCCTGACAACATGACAGGCTATATAGTTTAGAAAACGCGACATTAGATAGGTAAAGGCTAGTGTACTAAAAGCCTTGAAGCGCATCTTGAAAAGATATGATTATATGTAGGTAACAATAAAAAAACCCGCTTAGTTAAGCGGGTTGTTTATTAACTATTGAACGTTAAATTACAGCTGGTTGATTTGCCATACCGTTACTGTGCCGCTCACTTCGTTACCCACTACAAGCAGAGGGACGCCACTCGGGCTGTCTTCAGCACTTACAAATACTAAGCTTTCTGGTGCAAGGTCACCAATCACATCATCGCTGGTGAGTCCTTCGGTAAGGTCGCGATTAATGACATATTCTGCAAATTGAACATCATAAGGATTTGTAACGTCGTAGACAAAAATCCCCCCCATGCGCTCAGTACCGATGAAAGCGTAAGTACGGTCGCCAACTTGACCTACAGTTAATGCTTCCGGCTCAGGTCCTTTGTTTTCAGAACGTGAATCGCTAGCATTTTCGTCATCACCATTGTTGAACTGTGCGCCGTGAACTGAAGCAGTAATGCGCTCAAAATCGTCGCCAGAATCATAAACCACTAAACCATTTTGATCCCAGATGGTAAATGAGCGCGCACCGTAAGCATATGCGGCATCATACTCACCGTCTCCATCAGCATCACCCATGGCCGAAGTTACGCGTAAATCGTCAGCCTCACCCGTTGCTTGGAGCATCGCCAACTCAGAATTTGCAGCAGCTGTTAAATCTTCTACTTTCACTTCATCCGTATAGGCTAAACAACCATCGTCTTCGTCAAAGTCAACGCCACCAGCGGCAGTACAAGCAGCCTCATCAGCAGCCTCAAAGAAGTACTCACGGGCGTCGCCTTCATTCGCAGTTACGATAAAGGTTGCATCTTTCCACGTAAAATTAGCAATAGTATCTGGCTGATAAACCCCATATAGGCCACTATATTGACCAAAGCTAACCGCATCATTCTCTTGGATATCAATGTTAAGCCCAGCCCAAGATTTGGTTCCTAAGCCAACAACATCCACGGTTAACTCTTCCAAATCTAAAATTGCCAGACCATTGTTTTCCTGAAGACTTACATAAGCAACATCGTTGGTTGCAGTGATATACTCAGGCTCTAAATCTTTCGCTACAGTCGAGGTAATAGCGGTTCCGTTAATTGTGCGCCCTGCTGGGTTTGGGAACATCATGCCTTGTGCCATAAGCTCAGCTTCACTGCCGTTAAGTGCACTGAAGCCAACAGTAGTGCCTGTTTCTTCAGGCTCGCCACTGGCAAGAATATTGATAACCGAAATAGAACCCTCAGGGTCAACGGTATAGTCGTCAGATGGCTCGCCTTCGTTCGCTACTAATACTTTACCACCGTCAGGGGTGAAAGTGACCATATCAGGTAGCGCGCCTACCTCAACCGAATCTAAGAAAGCGGGAGCAGAACTATCAAGCCCGTTGTAGAACAACACAAAACCGTTGTCAGTCTTAACATCTGCAGGTACAGCAACAGCCATAAGGTCACCGCTTATTGCGATACTTGTTAAGCTGCCTAACGCCACACCGTTAATATCAGCAGGCAGTGCGATTGTGGTCGATGTTAACGTCGTCGTATTAATTGGATCTGACATTGTTGCCGTATTCACGCCCGAAGCATCAATGACTGCAATCGTATTCGTTTCACCATTAGTGGCGTAAATGGTACTGGTAGCGGAATGATACTGAACAATTTCAGCTGCCGTTTGATTGCCCAAGAAAGCGCGACCAACGATATCCATTGCAATACCAATAGAAGCATCGGTGCCGTCGCTACCATCCGAGCCTGGGTCGCCTTGTTCGCCCTGTGGTCCTTGTGCCCCTGTCTCACCTTGGGCACCATCGTCACCATCAAGGCCGCATCCTGTGAGCGCAGCTGAAACTAAAAATGCAAGTAATCCATATTTAAACTTGTTACGCACTGCCATTTGATTTCCTTTTTATTTGTTTTTTTGTACGTTGCGAGGTACGAGAAATCTGGGATTTCTGCCCCTAGTACACCAGAAAATTTATTCAACTTCTATGTATAAATTAAAATCAGTTTATGACACAAGTATTAAGAAGGCAAAGCCGTGTAATTTTTCTATAAAAAAGCAACTGTTTACGATATTGAGCACTAATGGTAAGCACATATTTTAGCGTTTTTTATCACTGAGCGAGTCTAATAATGATTAGCGAAAGCGCTACGTAAGGCCTTTAACGCGAAGGTCTAGTTTTATTTGTTCGCGCTATCTGATACTAATACGACTAATAAGATGTATAAACTGAATGGAATATCATTTTTTGTGACAGCGTCACGAAAATGAGTGTATTCGGCAATTAAAAGGATTAATTATGAAATTGAAATTCACTGCCTCAGCGGTCATTGCTGCTGCGCTCACATTAACCGCATGTTCAACCTCGCCTACCGGTAGAAACCAAGTATTGCTCTATTCAGAATCCCAGCTAGCCCAAATGGGCGACCAGGCTTTCACGGGCATGAAAGAAGAGCTTAAAATATCTAACAAAGCTGTTCAAAACTCCTATGTAGAGTGTGTTGCAAACGCCATCACAGCTCAAGTTCCGACCAGTGTTTTTAGCGGTCAATGGGAGGTAGTGGTATTTGATGATGAACAAGTTAATGCTTTCGCGCTCCCTGGCGGTAAAATAGGTGTATATACAGGGTTACTAAATGTAGCGGAAAACCAGCATCAGCTAGCTGCCGTTATTGGTCACGAAGTAGGTCACGTTATCGCAGAGCATGGTAACGAGCGCATGTCTCAGTCAACGTTGATTAATGTAGGTAGTCAAGCAGTAGGTCAAATATTGGCAGCGAACGAAGTCCCTCAATCAGGCCCTATAATGGCGGCAATAGGTTTAGGTGTTCAGGTAGGTGTCCAGCTTCCGTTTAGTAGAACACATGAGTCAGAAGCGGATGTAATCGGCCTTCAGCTGATGGCAAAGTCTGGGTTTGATCCAAGACAATCTGTGAACTTATGGCAAAACATGGATGCTGCTAGTGGTGGTGAGCGCCCTATGGAACTATTATCAACCCACCCTGCTCCCCAAACAAGAATTGATAATCTACAGGCAAATATGTCTGGTGCGTATGCTGACTACCAAGCAACTGCATATCGTCCGAACTGTCGCTAAAAACTGGTATCAAGGATGACGCTGTTACATCGTACTTAAGCTAGATCAAAAAAACGCTGCGAAATGCAGCGTTTTTTTGATTAGAGCAGTCGAGTTTATTCGCTGTCTGTTTTGTGTAGGTGAACATCCATTTGCGGGAACGGAATTGAAATACCTTCCTCATCAAAACGCAGTTTAACGTTTTCAGTGAAGTCGAATTTAACACCCCAGAAATCGGCAGAGTTAACCCATGGACGAACAATGAAGTTTACGCTGCTGTCAGCCAGTTCAGAAACCGCGATTTTCGGCGCAGGTTCAGCGAGAATTCTGTCGTCTGCTGCAACCATTTCTTCAAGGATCTTCTTCGCTTTAAGAAGGTCTGCGTCGTAACCAATACCCACAACCATATCTACACGACGAGTTTCTCTTGCTGAGTAGTTAGTAATATTGCCGCCATAGATATTACCGTTTGGAACAATAATTTCTTTATTGTCTGGCGTATTCATTGTAGTGGTAAAGATACCGATCTTAACAATAGAACCCGCAGTACCAGCAGCCTCAACAAAGTCACCTGCTTTGAACGGCTTAAACACTAGAAGCATTACGCCTGCTGCAAAGTTTTTAAGCGAGTCTTGCAGTGACAAACCAATAGCAAGACCAGCGGCACCCAAGATAGCAACCAGTGAAGTAGTATCAACGCCTAGTTGGTCAAGTGACGCAACAATAACGAACAGCATCAAAATGGCGCTTAGTATAGCCTCTAGGAAATCAACCAACATGTCGTCGTATTTAGATTTAGCCATTAGGCGTCTAAATACAGACAAAATAAATCCAACTACGATTTTACCAACTACATAAATCGCTATCGCCATCAAAATATTGATACCCCATGGGATGGCGTAGTCGTTTATGTACCTTTCAACATCGCTCGCTGAAAAAAGCGAAAGCTTCTCTTCCATAATATGGTCCTTGTCTTGGTTAGTTGTAATTAACACAAATACGTTATCAGCTATTCGTATTATCACCAATACATAATAGGTCCAAACAGAATAAATTTGCCCTAAAGTCTAAGCGCTTCAGGCTATTGAAAAGGTTAGCATTATCCAAAAGTAGCGATTCATAACGCTACTCTTAGGTACAACGTATACCAAAGTTTAAGTATTTTTTTGAATAATTGTCACACACATGTCACTCAAAAAATGCACTATTTAACACCGAAGCTTGAATGCGCTTTGTTGTCTTTTTAACTTTGTCGGAAGTTACCGAGTTTTAAGACATTTTTTTTGATGATTTTTTAGCCTCAAAGTTTTAGACTAAAGTCTCAGTAGAATTAACGTCGTTTGCGGATGTGAATCCTCTTTCCGTTAATTCTTATGAACGAGCTTTAGCAAACTATGTCACTTAAAGGATTAACGCATGTTGCTTCTCATAACCCTGTTTTCGGTCGTTTTGTGCTTATTTGTATATTCACTTCGCACCGATAGAGGAAAACATACTAAATATGCAAGAGCGGAATACCGCCCAAAACCAAGTTCGAAGCCTTCTTCCAACGTGTTGAAAACCACTTCGAACAATTCTTCGCCATCAGCGGCTTAGAGTAAACCTACGAGTCAGGTGATTAATAAAGATAGGTCGCGTGTTGCCGTTTGTGTAAGTTTTTACCCAATTATTTACATGATGCCGTCGACAGCATTGCAACCTGCATATACAGACACGTATCATACGCATCAAAACCAAACACCTGACTACTTATGCGTATACCAAGAGTTTATTACCCCAACCCAATTCCTTTAGAACAAGAATTTGAATTAACCGAAGATGCGGGTCATCACATCGCTACTGTGCTGCGCATAAAGCCCAATCGCCCTATCGTGCTATTTAACGGCGATGGCAACGAATACAGTGCGCAAGTCATAAGTGTTCAAAGAAAGAAAGTAACGGTTGAAGCCGATGCATGTCTTTCTTTAGCTAAAGAGTCCCCCCTCCACCTTCACTTAGGTCAGGGTGTTTCTAAGGGCGATAGAATGGATATTGTGCTACAAAAAAGCGTAGAGCTTGGCGTAACAGAGATAACGCCTGTTATCACAGAACGATGCACAGTAAAGCTTGACGAGTCGCGCTGGGAAAAGAAAGTTCAGCAATGGTACAAAATTATTATTGGCGCTTGTGAACAAAGTGGTCGCAACATTATTCCTGTGCTCAATGCCCCGGTAAGTTTAAGTCAATGGCTGTCCTCATCAACCAATACTACGCGCTTGGTATTAGCCCCCGGTGCAGAACAAAGCTTAGCGAGGCAACCTTATAATACTCAAGGCTTTCGATTGCTTATAGGCCCAGAAGGCGGTTTGTCAGACACAGAAATCCATCAAGCAAACGAAAACGGTTATCAGTCGGTTAGTTTAGGGCCACGCATTTTACGCACCGAAACAGCGGCAATTAGCAGTTTGAGTATTCTCCAGGCACAGCACGGCGACTTTTAAACCTTTTTTACAGAACCCTGCCAAGCTAATAACTTGAAGTATTAGGGTGCGACCCAATATAAAAAGATTATTAGCGAGGCTATATGAGCCGGCATTTTATAAACATTCAAAGTGAGAACATTATGCAATATACCGTTGGCGTAATTATGGATCCCATAGCAAGCGTTAAGCCACATAAGGACACAAGCTTTGCGATGATGCTTGAAGCTCAGCGCCGCGGTGCAAAGGTTGTTTATTTCGAACTAAAAGACCTGTATTTAGACAATGGTAAGCCTATGGGTTTGGGCAAAACCGTGTCGGTTAAAGATCAAGCGACAGATTTCTACGCGATTGAAGACGAAGCGACCCTGCATTTAGGGGATATCGATGTTTTACTTATGCGTAAAGACCCGCCTTTTGACAGCGAGTTTCTATACGCAACACAAGTGTTGTCACTGGCGCAAGACGCTGGAGCACTGGTTGTAAATAACCCTCAGGCCCTACGAGACTACAACGAAAAGTTGTTCACGTCGTATTTCCCAGAACATATCCCGAATACTCTCGTATCAAACAACCAAACGATTATTCGTGAGTTTCATGCGAAGCATCAAGACATTATTTGTAAGCCCTTAGATGGCATGGGGGGCGCCTCTATATTCAGAGTAAAACCTGACGGTAATAATTTAGGGGTAATTATTGAAACCCTCACTCATTTGGGCACGCGCTATATGATGGTACAAGAGTACCTCCCAGAGATTAAAGACGGTGACAAGCGTGTATTGATTGTAGATGGTGAAGTAATGCCATACTGCTTAGCGCGGCTGCCAACCAAAGGGGAAACAAGAGGAAATTTAGCCGCTGGCGGCACTGGCCGCCCTCAGCCAATTTCTGATTCAGACCGCGCCTTGGCTGAAGCCATCGCCCCTACGCTTAAAGAAAATAACATTCTGTTTGTAGGGCTTGATGTAATTGGCAATAAAATTACAGAAATAAACATTACCAGCCCAACGTGCGTAAGAGAAATAGAAGCCGCGTACGACGTTGACATTATGGGCGCACTGTTTGATGCGATTGAAAAGCGCTTAGCCATTAGATAAAAGGCGCTTTGCACTAATCGCCGGCGGGGGTAGTTTGGATCAAGCTCAACATGGGTGAGTACAGGGCCTTTTATACTCAATGTTTACGCGTAATGTTTCAAGGCCCTTAAAGTTAAAGACGTTAATAATAGATAGTAGTAAAAGCACACTATGACGGAATTAAAAAGCCTACAAAATCACTTTTTGGTCGCAATGCCTAGCTTAGACGATCCCTATTTTTCACGTTCACTCATTTATGTTTGTGAACACAATGCTGAAGGCGCTATGGGCATTGTGGTAAATCAGCCCTCTACTATGAACGTCAAACAACTACTTGAACAAACTGATAAAGAGTTGACGGTTTCTGAAGATAAGGCAGAACAAATCGTACTTGCGGGCGGACCGGTCAACCAAGAGCGTGGATTTGTTTTGCATTCGTCGCAAAAATCCTGGGCATCTAGTCTTAAGCTCGCGCCGGGAATAATGGTTACCACATCAAAGGACATTTTAACGGCTATCGCCAACGATGAGGGCCCTGAAGAGGTGCTTATTGCCTTAGGTTACGCCGGGTGGACACCCGGGCAACTTGAAAAGGAAATGCAGGAAAACGCTTGGCTTACCATAGAAGCGGACCAAGATATTTTGTTTAACACACCTATGCATAAAAAGTGGCAAGCAACGGTTAATAAACTCGGTGTTGATGTATGGCAGCTAGCGCCAGGAGCCGGGCATGCCTGATATAGGAAACCGTACTGTACTTGCGTTTGATTTTGGTACCAAAAGCATTGGCGTAGCAGTAGGCCAGGAAATTACTGGCACAGCCTCACCTCTTGCGGCGCTTAAGGCACGAGACGGCATTCCAGATTGGGCTTTGATAGAAAAGCTTTATGAAGAATGGCAACCCCATGTTGTCGTTGTTGGTTTACCGCTAAATATGGACGGCACAGAGCAGGAAATGACCCAACGAGCTCGCAAGTTTGCCAATCGACTCCACGGACGTTTTCGTGTTGCAGTGGAAACCTGTGACGAGCGTCTTACTACTACAGACGCTAAAGCTATGCTGTTTGAGTTAGGTGGCTATAAAAAGCTTACTAAGGATAAAATTGATAGCGTATCAGCTTGCGTGATCTTCACAAGCTGGAGTGAAACCCAATACGAGTAGCCGCCTTTGCGCTACTCTTTGTTTTTAATTTTTAGTTCCTGTCCTTTTACTTTTCCACGCCACACTGCCAGCACACATCGAAAGCGCTGCCGTTTTCCTCACCACACGCATTACACCGCCAGTCTTCACTGCTGTTATTTGTATTACGTGATTTGTGAACGATGGCCTCGATAACTTTCGACGCTCGCGCATACCAGCTATCGTCGACGAGCCATACTTCCTGCTGAGAATCCTGCCAAGGCAGCTCTCCTATAGCACCACTAGCAAATTCATTTTTTACCATGTAGGGGATAGACAGCGCATCGAGTTCGCTGCGAACCGCTTGCATTTCAAAAGCGTCTTGTGAGGAGAAAAGTTTTTTCAATGACTATCCTATTGCAAAAAATATTGCATACCGCGTAGAGCTTATACGAAAAAGCAGCCCAAGGGCTGCTTTTTGATTAATTATCCAGGTACCACTTTTTCAAAGTTTAACTTCTGCACTGAAAAAGCAGCGTCTAGTCATCCATATCAATAGATACGTTAGACAAGGTGCCTAAGCTAGAACCGTCGCTAGTATCAAGCTTGATCATTAAACGCAGATCGTTGGGCGAGTCGGCGTGGTGCAGCGCTTGGTCCATGTCAATCTTACCCGCTTTGTACAAATCATACAGCGCCATATCAAAGCTCTGCATACCCTGCTCTTTTCCTTTTTTCATTGCTTCTTTTAACGCGCCTATTTCATTGCGCTGAATAAGATCGCGCACTAACGGCGAGTTAAGCAGTATTTCTATTGCAGCCACCCTGCCTTTGCCATCTGGCGTAGGCACAAGTTGCTGTGCCACAATAGCGCGGATATTTAAGCTTAAATCAAAACGCAGCTTATCGTGCTGATCTTTAGGCGCCAAGTGCATAATACGCTCTATGGCTTGATTCGCGTTGTTGGCGTGAAGTGTGGCTACACACAAATGACCTGTATCAGCAAACGACATGGCATATTCCATGGTTTCCATTGAACGAATTTCACCTATCAGAATAACATCAGGTGCCTGACGAAGTGAGCTCTTGAGTGCATCGTCAAAGGACTGGGTATCAATGCCCACCTCACGCTGCGTGATAACACAATTTTTATGCTCATGTACAAACTCGATAGGATCTTCAATGGTCAATATATGCCCGTGCGAGTTTTCATTTCTGTGCCCAATAAGTGCAGCCAATGACGTGGATTTACCAGTCCCCGTTCCACCAACAAATAGAACAAGACCGCGTTTAGACATAATAATTTCTTTTAGTACTCGCGGCAGACCCAAATCATCCGCTTTGGGAATTTGAGTAACGATGCGGCGAATCACCATGCCCGCTTGGTCACGCTGCCAAAATGCAGAGCAGCGGAAACGACCAATGCCATCGCGAACGATAGCGAAATTACACTCCTTCGATGTATGAAATTCGTCTCGCTGCTTTTCGGTCATCGCTTCGTGAACCAGTGCGAGCGATGCCTCTTCCGATGTGGCACTTTCTGTCACTGGTGTCAGTTTGCCGTTGATTTTGGCACTTACCGGAAACTCAGCCGTTATAAATAAATCCGATGCGTTGGTATCGACCATTTTTTGTAATAGTGAATCTAGCATAATGGCCTCTAGAAATTACTCATTGACTGTTTATCTACTGACTTTGCCGCCGCATCTTCTTTGCTTATAACGCCCATAGCTACCAATCGCTGTAAGCATTGATCCATGGTTTGCATACCATGTGCTTGCCCGGTTTGAATAACCGAGTACATCTGCGGCACTTTATCTTCACGAATAAGGTTTCGTATAGCTGGGATACCCACCATGATCTCGTGGGCAGCAACACGGCCCCCACCTACTTTCTTAAGTAGGGTTTGCGATATAACCGCGCGTAGCGACTCCGATAACATTGAGCGCACCATGGCTTTTTCCTCTGCTGGGAAAACATCAATGATACGGTCAATGGTTTTCGGTGCTGAATTGGTGTGTAGCGTACCAAACACCAAATGGCCTGTTTCTGCAGCTGAAATCGCAAGGCGAATGGTTTCTAAGTCCCGAAGCTCACCAACCAAAATTACATCTGGATCTTCACGAAGGGCTGAGCGCAGGGCGTTATTAAACGAGTGCGTATCACGGTGCACCTCACGTTGGTTAACCAAACTAAGTTTATTGTCGTGAACAAATTCAATCGGGTCTTCGATAGTTAGAATATGTTCGCGTTTGTGCGTATTGATATGGTCAACCATGGCCGCAAGGGTGGTACTTTTACCCGAACCTGTAGCGCCAGTGACTAGCACTATACCGGTAGGCTGATTTATGATGTCTTTGAAGATTTCAGGTGCACCGAGGTCATCTAAGGTCAGCACCTTGCTAGGAATAGTACGCAGCACCGCTGCGGCCCCGCGATTTTGAACAAAGGCATTAACACGAAAACGAGACAATCCGTTTACCTCGAAAGAAAAATCGGTTTCTAAGTTTTCTTCGTACTCTTTGCGCTGCATGTCATTCATAATCTCATAAACAAGACCATGTACTTGCTTGTGATCGAGGGCAGGCACGTTAAGTTTACGCATCTCGCCATCTACACGAATAATTGGTGGTAGGCCCGCTGATAAGTGTAAATCTGAAGCGTTATTCTTAACACTGAAAGCCAAAAGTTCGGTAATATCCACAACCACTTCTCCAAAACAAGGTGAATAATGCAAACAATAGCAGAAAGACTAGATTCCGCACGAAGAGGAATAGACCAAGCCGCTAATAGTGCACATCGTCCACCAAATTCCGTTAAATTGCTAGCGGTTAGCAAAACAAAACCCGTATCAGATATCATTGAAGCGTATGAAGCGGGACAACGAATGTTTGGCGAAAACTATGTGCAGGAAGGTGTTGAAAAGGTTCAGGAACTTTCCAGACTCGAAAATATTGAGTGGCATATGATTGGGCCTATTCAGTCAAACAAAACCAAAGTAGTAGCCGAACATTTCGATTGGGTACAGTCAGTTGACAGAGAAAAAATAGCCCGCCGGCTAAATGAGCAACGCCCCGCGTCAATGCCACCATTAAACGTATGTATTCAGGTGAACATTGATGATGAAGGCAGTAAGTCTGGCGTAGCGCTTAACGAATTAGCGTCTTTAATTGAGTTCGTAGTGTCACAGGAGCGCCTTTGCCTACGCGGTTTGATGGCTATTCCCAAGGCTAACCCTAGTGAAGAACAACAGCGCGCTACGCTAACTAAGCTAAAAGAATTATTTGACCACTACCATACATCACTGAGCAATTTTGATACCCTATCCGTAGGAATGAGTAGTGATATGGCAGAAGCAATTCAACATGGCTCTACCATGGTTCGAATCGGTACCGCTATTTTCGGAAAACGTACTTAGCCATACCTATCGTGCTGAGCTTTTAACGATTAGCTATGCTACACAGACTTAAATGCAATCAACAAATAGGATTTACATGCAACAGAAAAAATTAGCATTTATTGGCGCGGGTAACATGAGCCGCAGCATCATCAGTGGTCTTATCAAATCTGGGTACGCTAAAGAGAATATTCTTGCGGCGAACCCGTCTACTCCAAAGTTAGACGGCCTTAAAGCCGAGTTTGGTATTCACACCACGCAATCTAACGATGAAGCTTGCCAATTCGCTGACGCCATTGTGCTTGCGGTAAAACCACAAATTATGGGTGATATGTGCGGCGAACTGCAAAAAAATAACGACCTATCAGGTAAGTTGTTTATGAGCATCGCAGCTGGTCTTCCCGTTGCCAGATTACAAGAGATGTTAGGCGGCGAATACCCTGTTGTTCGCATTATGCCAAATACACCTAGCTTATTAGGCAAAGGCATGTCGGGTATGTATGCCGACGATACAGTTTCTGATTCTGACAGACAGTATGTAGACGATGTTATGAACAGCGTGGGCGAAACCGTTTGGGTAGAAAAAGAAGATGGCATCAACGGTGTTATTGCCGCAGCAGGCAGCAGCCCAGCCTATTTCTTCTTGTTCCTACAAAACATGCAAGAAGAAGCCATGAATATGGGGTTTGATCAAGCCCAGTCACGCCTTATGGTGCAGCAGGCCATGTTAGGCGCAGCCGAAATGGTTTGTAACAACCCAGACCTTGAATTAAGCGAGCTTCGTGCCCAAGTTACGTCTAAGGGCGGCACTACCGCAGAAGCCGTTAACACTTTCATTAATGAAGGTTTAAAAGATATTGTCAGCAAGTCGATGCGGGCTGCCGTAGCGCGTGCTGAAGAAATGGCAAAACAGCTATAACGTTTTAGGAAAAACACAACATGAATGCAACGGTATTTTTGGTTGATACCTTATTTAGCCTTTATTTGATGGTGGTTATCCTGCGCCTTTGGTTACAAATGGTTCAGGCAGACTTTTATAACCCAATGAGTCAATTTGTAGTAAAAGCAACCCACCCTATCGTGGGGCCGTTGCGCCGTGTTATCCCTTCAATCGGCAGATTCGACACCGCAACCTTTGTATTGGCGGTAGCGGTATGCGCGCTTAAACTCATTACTCTTGGACTTATGTTTGGCGGTAGTTTAAACCCCGTTGGCATAGCCATCTTATCGGTAATTGGCGTGGTAAAAGAAGCCCTATCGCTAATGTTTTGGGTATTGCTGTTGCGCGCTATATTGAGCTGGGTATCGCAAGGTCAGTCTCCGGTTGACTATGTTCTTTATCAGCTTACCGAGCCGTTTTTAGCGCCAATACGTAAAATTATTCCACCATTAGGCGGCTTAGACTTATCGGTGCTTATTGCCATTATCGCATTACAGTTTTTACAGCTTCTGATCCAAGACACTTTCCCCATGTAAACAATGTTTGCTACAGACATTAAAGGTGAAACATTAGGTTATACAGAGTCCGGCAGCGGGTACGCCCGCTGTTTTGTAAAAGATAAATATGAAGGCAAAGTAAGGTCTATGATGAGTAACATAAAACAAATTAAGAAAGGGTACGTGGCCCTGCTTGTAGTAGCTATGGCTTGCTTAAGCTTCTCTGTACTTGCCGAACAGAAACAAACGCTTGGTGAATGGGATGTACACTATATGGTAGTCAGTACGCCTTTTTTAACGCCTGAAGTTGCGGCTAATTACGGTATTGTAAGAAGCAAGTTTAACGCACTGGTTAATATCTCTGTGTTAGATAAAGCATCGGGTGAAGCGCAGCGTGTAGACATGACAGGAACAGCAAAAAACCTGCTCGGCAACTCGCGAAAGCTAACCTTTAAGAAAGTGGAAGAGGGCGATGCTATTTATTATCTCGCCGTGCTGCCATTTCGCGATCAAGAAACGTTCAGGTTTGAGATTGATGTTCAAAAAGGCGCTAATAAACAAACGTTAAAATTTCAACAAAAGATGTACGTAGACTGATAGTTAAACAAGATTTAACCTTCGCGCAATAATGTGTGTTGCTTTGCAAGTTACCTCGATAATCAACCTCCCCCTCTCTGCTAACAATCCTAGAGAGAGGGGTTCATAGTGACAGCCCCTATTTCAGAGCATTACCCTTCGGCACTCTTATTTCTTGCGACTTTATATATCTCATGCGCTCATTATCAGCCCTTATCATTCGTTGAAAAACGTTACTTAATTTACTTCGGTTTGTAACGTTCGGTGTTTACAAATTTTATATTTGTATTGTTCACTGTTTTTCGAACCTTACTCATTTTCTGTTTCTTTCAACAAAGACGCTTTATCACCAACGTCCGTTGCTACTTCTGATTGGATTTCGGGAGTTTTAGAGGCTGATGTTTTTTTAAGGCCCGATAGTTCTTGAGCTCCACTTGAAGAGACCGTTTCATAATTGAGGTCATCTTTGAAAAAAAGACAATAAGTTCGCTGAGATATCATGTATTCTTCAAAAGAATGATTCGTTAAAGGCAATTGACTTGCTTTAAGACCATGAACGCAAGATATAGCAGCAATCAATATTCCCAATTTAAGTTTCAATTTACTAAGCATCTCTGACTCCATTTTTGAACAATACAAATCGTTAAAAACGGGGAGTAGGATTGCTCCTTCAAACGATAAAAACCTTAAAAATTACTGAATTTTTTCTAAAGAATATATCCAAATTCCCTTTTAGAAAAAAGCGCTGCTAATTTACACTACGATCTTCTGATATTTAGACCCCATAAATTAGATCTGTATGGTTTATATGACCAATGGAAAGATAATCGTAAAGCAATATTGTTATGCCCCATTCCGGACGTTGCTGTTATCCAATCAAGAAATGTTCGGCCGACTACTGAGCATAGGTAACATTGCGATACTTACTGTAAAATAAAGAGAGCGGTTTTGACGCCTAACGACTAGCGTTGATTTCCATTTTCTGTTGAATTAACGCAGATAAAACTACATTGTCTTATCTGCATCATCGGCTATCTACCGTTATTGAAGTTGAATAAGGTCCCCGTCACGTCCCCTGACTCAGAGGACACTAGACTTCCACCCGCGGTATAGTGGTCATCAGTAAATTTCCCTTCCATTTCGTCGAAGCGGTTAAAAGCAATAGTGTAGGTAGTCACTTTATATGCCACATTATTAGCACACTCGCACATTGATACGGTATTTATGGTATACACACCGTCAGCAACGTCATTCAACTCACCAATTTGCGTTGCGCCATCTTGGGACACTACGTCAACTCGCTCACCATCAATGGCTCGCATCATTAACAGTTCATCTGTGTTTTGAGAATAAGGCTGTATTTTAAGCGCCCATGTTCCTTTATACGCCGAAGGCCAAGTGTTTATTGAATTACCCCGAGGCAAATTCACGACAGGCACATCTTGCACGGGTGGCGGCGTTTCAGATTTCACTGGCTTCTTGGGCGACACGGGACCAGGTAGTATAGGCCTAACAGGTACAGGCTCAGGTACGTGTTTTTTTGAAGGTAAGCCCGTCGACGGCATGCTAGTGGTGTAATAACGCTTTTTAAGCACCTCATAGTAGTCATCAATATACAAGGTAGAAAGTGGAGCCGATGAAGCCTCAAAAGCTCCTGCCAACAACCCACCTACCAATGCCATTTTAATGATCGCGTTTTTCATAACTTTTCCTTTTCATTGATGGCTGAAATGCAGCCAATAAAACCGATACTTCGAGGAAAAGAATGAAATACCCCCTAGTTTTTATCTGGAAAAAAATAGGAAATTAATATGAATTTTTTCTCTTTTATCGTTTGCTAGAGTCGCCACATTAGCGAACTATTCAATGAATCGAGCTTGCGTTGGTATCGCTTTTTCAACTCAAGAAAGCGTTTATCTTCGTCGAGCAAAAGAAAAGCAGGACTATCAAAATAGGCGTAGTATCGCCCAATGGGTATGACATCCTCGCCATCAACGAGTGACTGTAACAGCGTTAAGGCATGTTCAACATCGCCCAATAGCGCTGAATATTCCGCGTTAAAAGAAATTGGCATCTCTTTTTCACTGAAAATTGCGGCTATCTTCGTATTTATCTCATCTAATGAAAGTATTTCATTGTCATGTTGTGCAAGATGAATCGCAGTCAGTAAGTTTAGCGACGCCAAATTTGAAAATCCCCCGCCGTTTAACTCACCAGCAATAAGGTCTTCAAAGAGGGCTTTGTGAGCACCTAATAAATAGCCGGGCAACAAATACAACGCTTGTCCAATCATTGCTCGAATATAGGGCGAGCTTACATGAGTATTTTCCACGCCATTCAAATGTGATAGCAATCCAGGAATATCTTTTTCGTGAATAGCTTTAGCGAACGACAGATGAAAGCAATCAGTTTCGGTTAACGTTAGCGACACCAAGTTTTCTTCGCATAACGCCCATATATTCGTTAAATAGTCTTTTCTGTCAGCGGTTATTAGCACGCTCAAATCAAGCATCAGCGTTTTTATTGGCGGACTATCTGCACGTGTTTGACTTGTCCAATCTAGCGTTTGCTGATACTGCCCAGACATTGTGGCCGATAGTGCTTCCATCCATGCTGTTGTAGGGTCTTGTGGCGCTATTTCACGCATTTTTGTAAACACTGTATGCGCTGCTTTTTCATCACCAAGCAGTAAGTTGACAAACGCAAGTCCGCCGTAAAGCCGATAGGAGAGAGGATGGGTCGCAATACCCTCTTTCGCAATGGCAAGGGCCTCTTTGTATTGATGGTTGATAGTCAGCAAATACGTGTAGTTAAAATAAAAGTTAAAACTTTTCTCACCCAACATTTTAGCCTCGGAAAAATGCGCTAACGCTTTTGGTATATCACCTCTTGCTGGGTCACTAATAAGTGGCATGTACAGCATACCTTCAAAAAAAGATAACGTGCTGCTCGAAACACCAAGATCTCGACTTCGCTTCAGAAAGGCCTGAGCAGAACCAATCACTGCTTTTTGCTCTTCCCCCGACGTTAAGTTCATCATCTCAAGATAATTACTTGTAATTGCCTCAACAATTAAAGGGTCAGCAGACGACTGAGCATTTGCCCTTATAAGGTAATCCTGAGCCTTTTGGAGAGCTTCAAGATTGTAATTCTGAGTTAGAATATCCATAGCTAACAGATAAAGTCGGTAAGCCTCTTCAGATTGAGGACTAGGCCCAATAAGCTTATGCTCAATTCCTAAATGTGCAGTGGTATTCATGACGAGGTCATTAACTGCACCCTGTATGTTCAATGACTCTACTGTTTTGCTATCGGAAAAAAGTGTAAACCCCGAATCTACTTCAACGAGTCTATAGGTTACGGTATGGTTGTTTCCATCACGTCTTACAGCTCCCTCAAGAATAAGGTCAACGGGCGACAAGCTTCGAATTTCCCTAAGGCTATGTTTATTGGTTTTAAAATAAGCACTCGACGTTCGACTCGCTACTTTGAAATTGTCAACGTGTGACAAATGTGTGAGAGATAACTCAAGTAGACCGTTTGCTAAGGTACGTTCATCTTTGTTATCACTGTCTGTCACGTCAAAAGGAATGACAAGTACTCGATATTCCTTCTGAGAATTGTCATCAAGGCCACTGAAAAATATTGTAACGAATGCTATCAAAACAGCTGGAAGGATGAGCAAATAAACAAACGGAGAACGCTTTTTCACACTGTGAGCTTGCACAGATTGTGTGGTCGGTAATTCGGGAGGTGCTTCTACAGCAGGGCTTTGCAACTGACAAATTTCTGTTAGTAGTGATAACTCAAGCCGATAACCTCGTTTAGGAACGGTTGTTATTATCTTCTTGTTTGTATCCAACAGCCGAGAAAGTGACTTTCGAAGCTCTGAAATGGCGCGAGAAAGCGATTCATCACCACCAAACCTATCAGCCCACACAGAGTCCAACAACTGATCTCTGGTCACTACAGCTCCATTACCTTGAAACAAGGTACAAAACACTTCCATAACCTTTGGTGAGAGCTTTTCAATGTGAGAATTGAATTTTAGCGTATTGGCTAAGGGGTCAATTGTTAATCCACCAATACTAAATTGACGATTTAGATCATTCATCCTTGAGGAGCAGAATCTTGATTTAGTTAATACTAAAGTAGCAACAGCAAGAGAGTTAGACAACTCCACAAAAGTATAAAAAGTCTATGTCGGCGTGACAATTCCCGTTCCTTTCATTCTTCTCCATAAATACATGTTCTTCTGAAACTACGCGCTTTCGATATTGCTTAGAACAGCTCTGGCAACCTCAATATTCAAGTATATTTCAAGTTTTTTTCAACTATCAGAATGTTGAATTATTTAAGCTTTATCCAGCTTTCTATTTCAATCTGAGAAAAAAATGAAAAAAATTATATTTTGGTTATTTAGCCTACTAGCGTTGATTGTTGTCGGGTTGAGCATTTTTGCTACTTACCAATGGCACACTGATAAACCACTATCTATGAGGGTGTTTTTAGACAGAGAAGTATTAAAACTCATGCTTTCAAGTCCTCAAACGAAGACCTCTTTAGGATTGCACTATTTGGGCATAGATAAGCACAACTACACGCTAGATCTCGCTGATAGGCTAACAATTATCGAAAAACTCCCTGACCTTGCTGCCATTAAATCGACAGTACTACAGTATAGCGACCTATCCGACCAAGAAAAAATAACGCAAGATGCTGTTATTCAATTACTTGATAGCCTGCAACCACTTCAATCTTACAAATATCATAACTACCCTCTCGATACATTTCATGGGTTACACAGCCGTTTTCCTAAATTTATGACCAACGATCACCCTATTGAAGATAAAAGTGATATAGAAAGCTATATAGCACGCCTTAAAGATAGCGAGCGATATTTTGACAACGTTATTAAGGGTGTGCGTCTGAGAGAAAGCTTAGGCATAGTCCCACCATATATAGTTATCGAAAACGTGTTGGGGCAACTTTCAAAATTTGTTGCTCCGGCAGTTGACGAGCACATGCTGTTAACGACGCTCAATACAAAAATGCTTACGCTAGACGAGCTAGAGCACGATGAAAAACTAGCATTCTATCAAGAAGCAAAAGATGCTATTTCCAACTACGTTTACCCCAGCTACGGCAAAATGATAGCGTTGTATGAGGCGCTTTTAGAGGTAACGCCAGAAGGCATCGGTTATTGGCGCTTACCAGATGGAGAAAAAGCCTATGAGGCTTACCTGCAATTTTTCACTACGTTAGATACAACGCCAAGCGATGTTTTCGCAATTGGCGAAAATGAAGTCGCTCGAATCCAAAAACAAATGCTCGATATTCTCGTTAAAGATTTTGATATTCAACAAACAACGTTCTCTCAGTCTATGAATTCGTTTTTATCAAACGAAGCACTCTACTTTACTGACTCGCAAGAAGGTCGACGGGCGGTACTAGATGCAATGCACGCTGAAAACGAAAAAATGAGAGCGCTGTTACCACAATTATTTTCTTACCCTGACGTGCCCGAATTACAGTTTATTCGAAGCCCACTACTTACTGAGGAAAATGACTCCCTAGCGCGTTATAGCAACAATTCTGTCTTGGTAAATTTAAGTGATATGAGGGCGCTACCTAAGAGCAGTTTGCCGGTATTAAGTTTTCATGAAGGGATACCGGGGCATCATTACCAAACTTCTGTAACCAACGAGCTTGCGGGGCTTCCCTATATCATATCACAAACGCCATTTGGCTCTTATACGGAAGGATGGGCAATGTACGCCGAACAACTTGGTTATGAGCTTGGTCTTTACGAAACGCCTGAAGAAGTGCTTTCCTATCTTCAATACGACCTATTAAGAAGCGCAAGAATGGTTATAGATACAGGTATTCATATAAAGCGATGGTCCCGTGAAAAAGCAGTTGCTTATCTGATGACCGAAGCTGCACTAAGTCAAAACGAAGCCGAAATTGAAGTGGATAGAGCTATCGTTATACCTGGTTCTGGGCCAATGTACAAAATGGGGCAACTCAAAATATTGTCATTACGTGAGCAAATGAAAGCGAGACTGGGCGAAAAATTTTCGCTAAAGCATTTCCATGACCGAGTATTAGAAAATGGCGCCTTACCGCTTCCCTTACTTGAGGATTTATTATCTGAAAATACGGTGTAAAAATAGTAAGCCGTATGCTTTCGTGCCGCTTTAATATCTAAAGCGGCATCTTGCTAGCTGACATCTGAACAGAACCCAAGAAGAGCCGAGCACCCTCTTTAATCTTCAATTTATGACGGCTAAAAATATCAAAATTCAACTTTTTTTCATGTTTTTTTCAGTTTTAAGTTATTAATTCACAGTAACTTTTTCCACTCAACAACAATTCACACATGGAAAATAAATAATGAAAAAATTGACTTCTATATTTTGCATCGCGCTACTACTAAACGCGTTTAGTACCCTCGCATATTCTCAGGAAGATACTAAAGACAACAAAATATCTGATGATGAATGGCAAGCGTATCTTGACAACCTTGCCCCCGAGAAAAGTGAAATTACTGACTATTCAATGATGTTCTTTTTCGACGTTGAGGTTGGACAAGAAGATACCTTCAAAGAATTAGTTACAAAGTACTTCATTGAAGGCTCTAAGCTAGCCGGCGTGTCGGTTCCTACGCTTTATTCCATGACAACTGGCGAATATAGCTTCATGGTGATTTACCCTACCAACAATCCAGGAGAGGAATTCGAGTTTTCTAGAACGGTTGAAGACGTTAAGTTTATGAAATCACTTGCGAAACATTATTCAAAAGAAGAAGTAAAGAGTAGTTTTGACAAATTCTATTCTCTAATTAAGCGCAGTAAGAGAGTTATCATTGGTAAGGTTGCACCTTACTAACGGAACCAGTTAAGGGAGACCGTTCCCTGGCTCCCTTTTTCGGTTGCCAGACTATCTCGTGGGTCTGGCAACTTTTTCAATTAGTGTTAGCATCAAGCAAATTGAATAAATGAGTGCTAATAATAATGACATCACCCTACCCTCACTTACTTGAACCTCTAGATTTAGGCTTTACAACGCTTCGCAACAGAACACTAATGGGTTCTATGCACCTTGGCCTTGAAGAAGAGAAAGGCGGCTTTGATAAACTGGCAGCTTTCTATGCCGAGCGCGCCAAAGGCGGCGCAGGGCTTATCGTAACGGGTGGCATTAGCCCTAACATTTCAGGTTGGGTAGCGCCATTTGCTGGCAGAATGACCCGTTCTCGCCACGCGAAAAAGCACCGTGTTATTACTGATGCTGTGCATAAGGAAGACAGCAAAATTTGCATGCAAATATTGCATTCGGGTCGCTATGGTTATCATCCTCTTGCGGTGTCTGCCTCTCCAATGAAATCTCCTATCACGCCGTTTAAACCTAGAGAGCTGTCGTCTCGTGGCGTAAGAAACACAATTAAAGACTACGTTAAATGCTCCAGCCTAGCTCAGGAAGCGGGTTATGACGGCGTGGAAATAATGGGTTCGGAAGGCTACCTCATAAATCAGTTTTTCTGTGAACGCACCAATCATCGAAATGATGAATGGGGTGGAAGTTTAGAAAACAGAGCCCGCTTAGCTATTGAGATAGTTAAAGGTGTGCGCGAGAAAGTAGGTACTAACTTCATTATTATTTATCGCCTGTCTATGCTGGATTTGGTTGAAGGTGGCGCTAAGTGGGATGAAGTCGTGTACTTGGCTAAAGAAATTGAAAAAGCAGGTGCTACGCTTATTAATACTGGTATTGGATGGCATGAAGCCCGTGTTCCTACGATTTCCACTTCTGTACCTCGTGCAGCGTTTACCTGGATAACCGAACGCATGAAAAAAGAGGTGAATATTCCTCTTATCACCACTAACCGTATTAATACCCCTGAAGTTGCAGAATCGGTACTCGCACAAGGCCATGCTGACATGGTATCGATGGCACGCCCTTTCTTGGCTGACGCCCATTTTGTGGCCAAGGCCATGCGCAATGAGTCTAAGCTAATCAACACTTGTATTGCCTGTAACCAAGCTTGCCTAGACCATGCATTCGAACAAAAGCGTGCAAGTTGCTTGGTGAACCCACAAGCGTGCTATGAAACCGAACTTACCTTTACCCCTACTCAAAACAAGAAAAAACTAGCGGTTGTAGGTGCAGGTCCAGCTGGATTGGCATTTTCAATGTATGCTGCTGAGCGAGGGCACGACGTACACTTGTTCGATAAAGCCGCTGAGATTGGCGGGCAGTTTAATTATGCCAAGCAAGTGCCAGGAAAAGAGGAGTTTTATGAAACCCTGCGTTATTTTGACAATCAGCTAGCTCGCGTTGGCGTTACTGTTCACCTTAACACCGAGATTAACGCAGAAAGCCTTGTTGATGATGGATTTGATGAAGTGGTATTAGCCACCGGTATTAATCCTCGAACGCTTACAATTGAAGGGCACGACCACCCTAAAGTAATGAGTTATTTAGACGTATTGCGTGACCACAAGCCCGTAGGTAAGAAAGTGGCTATTGTTGGTGCTGGCGGCATCGGTTTTGATGTGGCAGAGTTTTTAGTTGAACATGAACACTTAGCCAAAGATAAGGATAAATGGCTTGACCACTGGGGTATCGATAAAGAGTATTCAACGCCGGGGGCGCTCAAACAAAAAGCGATAGAGCCATCAGACCGCGAAGTTTATTTACTTCAGCGTAAGACCTCTAAAGTAGGTAAAGGGCTGGGCAAAACTACGGGCTGGATCCACAGGCAATCATTGAAACATCACAATGTTCAAATGATTAATGGTGTGAGCTACGAGAGAGTAGATGATGAAGGGCTGCACGTGCTGATTAACGACACACCAAAAGTACTGTCTGTTGATAATGTTATTGTATGTGCAGGCCAAGAGCCCTTTAAACCTCTGCAGCAACCTCTAGAAGAGGCAGGATTTACCGTGCACATTATCGGCGGTGCTGACGTAGCAGCTGAACTCGATGCCAAGCGTGCTATTCGTCAAGGAGCAGAACTGGCAGCGAGAATCTAAGTGCTCAGCGAGCTACGGAAACTAAGTCATTAATTGCTATTTTGGATAGCCTTTAGCTTGGCGGTGTAAAGCGCTCTATTCTGTGAAGGCAGTGAAAGGGAGAGCGCTTTTTTCATCATATTTTCAGCTTTAAGCACCTTCCCCTGTAAAAAATAAGTCTTAGCCATAGCCGAGTAGCTTTCTCCCAGATAAGGGCCTGTAGCGATGGCTTTGTTGAACAACATTTCTGCCTCTGAAAGCTTGCCCTTCGCTAAAAATGCATTGCCTAAATCTATCCATCGATAAGGGTTGTCGTCGTCTGTTCTTAAATACATCCCCCCAATACGCGATAGTGTTTCCACGTCGCCTATTTTTTTAAGCAGCACTGCAAAATTCGATAGCGTATGTACCGACTGAATATGGTTTTCAATCGCGAATTCGTAAAGTTTTCGAGCTTCTACTTCGTAGCCGTTTGAACGGTAGAGTACAGCGAGAGAATTTAGCGTAGATGCATTTGTTGTAGTTAACTGCATTGCGCGATACAAATAACTGTAGGCTAAATCAGGGTTGTCACTCATCACTTCAGCAGACATATTTTGGTAATACATAGAGATAAAATCTGCCTCAGAGATATAAACTCCCCTGTCATCACGACTTGATGGAAAATAATCAATGATCGATCTTCCCCTAAAAACAATGCTATCGCCTGTTTTTTCGGGTTCAGGCCCTAAAATAATGCTTCGAACATGTGTAGACGTAGTGAGCGTGTTTCCAAACCGCCGATACAGTGGTGGAGTATGGACCTGTTGATAAACTACATCTAGGTTTGCGAGCCTGGCAAGCGCTGTAGTTAGCAGTGCAAGCGACATACAGTTTCCGTAACGTTTGTTTAATACATCTCGTGCTATTAGCGTGTCGCCTGCGTAACTGAAGTTTGAGACCAGATTTTCTAAGTATCTAGCGAGGCGAATATTAGGTGATGTGTGTGCTTTTGTGGGCGAATTATAATAAGAAAGAAAGTGCTGTTTTTGCTGCTCAGATAACGCAAAAAGTGCCTCGGGCTCTTCCACATCGACCAATGCGAATTCGCTAATCTGCCAATTGAAAGGAGCTAACTCGCTTTTACTCGGAGCTTTACTGGTCTTCGTACTCTGGCACGCAATGGTTGTCATCAATGCCATAACTATAAATAACAGTTTTGTTTTCAACATACTTTCCCTTTCTGACTTTCCCTCTATTTAAGAGTAATTGTTCAAAAAGCGCTTTACAAGTAAGACCCCAATCGTGATTAGAAGGGATTTTTTGAATTAAAATTGATCAAACATAATAGTGTTGCCGTCAGGGTCTTTAACAATAAAATGCCCTGGGCCACTGTCGCCTTTCACCGGCACCTCTAATGCAATGTCTTGCTCAACTAAACTCGCCTGAAGTACTCTAACATCGCTGGGGTTAAAAGTCATAATGTTGTCTTCAAACATACCTTCGAATAAGCCAATCATGGTGGTGCCGTTTTTCATCATTAACCATTTGTCTTCCACCGAGCCACATGAAGGCATAGCTTCAAAACCTAATGCTTCATAGAAGGCTTTCGATTTATTAATATCCTTGACCGTTAAACTTAATGAAAATAACCCTAACTCCACCTTGCGCTCCTTTAAACCTTTAGAAAAATTGTACAATTACTACTCTAGTGAAGCTATACGTCAATATCACTGCTATTGGTCGCAAAAATAGAAAAGCCAGTAATGACGAGCATTACTGGCTTTGTTTTATATATCAGCTTTTTGCCGTGCTTGACTTATCGCTGATTGCGCTTTAAACGGTTTAAACCAAGGCTTTAATCCTTAACTCTTTTGGCTAGCAATCCAGCGGTCAATTTTCTGCTCAAGAATAGTTAATGGAATACCGCCTGTATTCAGCACTTGTGCGTGGAACTCTCGAATGTCGAAATCGTCACCCAATGCCTTCTCTGCGCGCGCGCGTAATTCTTGAATTTTAAGCGCGCCCACTTTGTAAGATAGCGCTTGCGACGGGATCGCAATATAACGCTCTACCTCGGCCACAACTTCTGTGCGGGTCATGCCTGAGTTTTCGAGCATAAAATCGATAGCTTGTTCACGGCTCCAGCCTTTCGCGTGAATACCTGTGTCTACCACCAAACGCATGGCGCGCAGCTGTTCATCTTGAAGCGTACCGTAACGGTTCCATGGGTCATCAAAGAAACCCATTTCATAACCCAAAGTTTCTGAATATAACGCCCACCCTTCGCCGAATGCAGGAAGGAAGCTGAAGCGCATGAATGAGGGTAGCGCTTCATTTTCTTGCGCAAGGCTGACTTGAAAATGGTGACCAGGCGCACCTTCATGAAGGTACAAAGTAACGTTACCCGTCGTTAAACGACTAGGTAGGTCGTAAGCGTTAAAGTAGAAAGTACCAGGACGAGAGCCGTCTGGCGTGCCCGGCTGATAAGAACCACCTGCGCTAAATTGCTCAATTGCAGGATCGTAAGGTTTTATCTCTAGCTCAGACTTCGGCAATAACGAGAAGTATTGATCAATTTTCTCGTCTACTTCGCGACCAATATCATAATAGTTTTGGGTTAGTGCCTCGCGACTTTCAGGCTTGAATTTAGGGTCGGTGCGCACATAATCGAAGAACTCATTTAGGGTGCCTTCAAAGTTCACTTCATCCTTAATTTCAAGCATGTCATTTTTAATGCGCTTAACTTCTTTTAAGCCTAGCGTATGCAGTTCATCAGGCGTCATTGGCAGTGTAGTCGAACCTTCCACCATCAATTGATAAAGCTTTGCGCCACCTTTCATATCGCTAAGGCCAATGCTCTCACGGGCTACGGGAAGATACTCATCGCGAAGAAAATCGCGCATACGCGTAGTTGCATCGTAAATTTCTTGCGTCGCTTTTTCATACTCAGCGGTTAAACGCGCTTTTTCCTCATCAGAGAAACTTTCTGGGAACATTGTGATTGGCCCCCAAAATTGTGACTCTTTAATTGGGATAGCGAGCTGAGTATCAAACTGTTTTATCACTCGGTCGATAGTCAATTTAGTTTCAAGTACACCACTTTCCATGCCCTCGCGAAACTTGCCGATAGCACGATCTGAAATCGCGATATAATCTTTGTGGCGAGATAAATTATTTTCGTAATCTTCTACTGTTTTAAATGGCGCCGCGCCCTTTCCGCTTGCAAAGGTCGGATAGAAGGTGTGAAACCCGCTAAAGTGATTTACAGGACGTACTTCTGTAAGCGCTTCAATCTCGTCACTCGACATTTTTAGCGAGCGTTCTTCATTGTACTTAAATACATCGTAAGCAAGCTTGTCGGTGTCGCTTAGCTTACTGCGGTCAATTTGTTTAAGCTCTGACAAGTTGAGTAGCGTAGCGGTTTTTCCAGCTAGGGCGTGTGCATCGGTTAAGAAGTCACCCATTCTGTCGGCATAACGCATATCGCCACGGAAGATGGCCATAATCGGGTTGAGCTCAATATCACGCTGATCAGAAGCTGCAAATAGTGCAAAAAGCTTATCGTGCTCAGATTTTTCTTTTGACACTGATTCACTTTTTGGTGAGCTCTGCATATTTGCGTGATTGTGTGCATTGGCTGCCGCAGAGCTAAGGCCCAGTGCCATAGTTACTGCACTACTTACGAGTAGTGTTTTAAATGATTTCATTAGTGATTACCTTCTTGTTTTATTATCTCGCCGCTAGTATTACGCAAGCTTCTGTATCAGCCTTATCTTCTGCTTTTAGGTCAGCTTTTATATCAGCGGCGCTGTCGTTATATGTTTTTGCCCCCAATAACATAGCAAACTACTATTTGTTATTAGAGCCCCACCCGGATTACTCAGGCAAATGCGCCATCTCTTGTCGCCATGCTCTTTCATAAGCTTCACGGCCCAATACACGTTTCGCATAACCGGCTACATTGTCAGTTTTACCGTCTAGCGTAATATCGAGTTTACTGCCTTTCGCCCACGCCAAAATATGACCCGCTACCACATCGGCCATAGTGAACATGGCGCCGCAAACAAACTCTTTATCGCCAAGCATAGAGGAGAACACAGGCAGCACTCGCTTAAATTCCCACACTGCTATATCGCGCATTTGCTCAAGTCTCTGCTCTTTTGGCAAAGCAAAAGTGTGCTTTGCTAAATTCCAAATCGGCTGCTCTAACTCACTGGTAAGGAACATCATCATTTCTTCATATTTTGCTCGCTCAAAACTTCCTGGCTCCGGGATAAATTCATGCATGCCGTGTCTTTCAGCTAAAAAGGTGACAATCGCAGCAGACTCAGTCAAGGTGCCTTCGGGTGTCGCTAGGGCTGGAATTTTTGCCGCGGGGCTTATTTTTTTGTATTCCTCGGACAGGTGTTGCCCTTGTTTTAGGTCAACCAACTTGAATTCAAAAGGTAAGCCGAGCTCTTCTAATGCCCATGCCACGCGAACCGAGCGGGTTTTCGGATAACCGTAAAGTGTATACATGACAATGTCCTTTAAAAACCGATGTGGGCTAACTGTAAGTCGTATAGGGAAAAAGTGCCACCATCATATTGTTACTGAGTTTTACTGCTAAAGCACAACCCTCCCTGCGAACTATTTAGAAAAGAAGAAAAAGGGGCCGGAATTACGTTCGGTAACATTTTCACAGGAAAGCTATAAGCCTTTCACTTAATGTAAGTGAGTGGGGTTGGGAGGCTGAATGCAAATTCTTGCCTTAAGGTTATCGGTAAAGGGGTTGCAGGACCTTTTTACTCGTCTCGCTCAAACTGGTTTATTTTATGCTGAGTTAATCATGCTGTTTTTAGAAGTGAATCATTAAATTAGTTAAGGAGATTACTATGAGGAAGCGTTTACTTACTGCTATAGCGGGGTCTATTTCTCTAGTGCTAAGTGCTGGGAGTTTTGCCGGCCATCACGAAGAAGGAAAAGAAGTGATGATTAAAAACTTAGAAACTGGGCATTCAATCGGTACAGTTATGGTGAGTAGTCACGATGATGACGGCGTAATATTCACACCTAGGCTATCAGGGTTAACGCCGGGAGCACATGGCTTCCACGTCCATCAAAATGGGGATTGCTCTCCTGCAATGAAAGATGGGAAAAAGGTCTTAGGTGGCGCTGCAGGCGGTCACTTTGACCCAGAAAATACTAATAAACATAAAGCCCCATGGTCCGAGCGAGGTCATGAGGGCGATCTTCCTGTACTTTATGTGAATGAAGACGGTAAGGCTACTCAGCCGATTTTCGCGCCAGAACTTGAACTGGAAGATATTAAAGGTCGTGCGCTAATGATTCATGCCGGTGGTGACAACTATTCTGATTCACCTAAAAAGCTCGGCGGTGGTGGCAAACGCGTGGCTTGTGGTGTAATTAGCAAATAATGCATAGTTAAAACTAAAAGAGCGGCTTTTAAAAGCCGCTCTTTTTCATCACTAATTTTAAATAAAAAGCCCGTTTTCAAAACGGGCTACTACCACTCAATGATTAACTCTTGCTCAAACGATATTCTAAAGTGATATTGGCGTTTAGCAGTTGAGAAACAGGACAGTTATCCTTCGCTTCTTGAGCTATTTTTTCAAATTCGTCTTCGGTGATCCCTTCAACCTCAGCGTCTAAGGTCAATGCAGACTGAGTAATCTTAAAACCGTCGTCGTTCTTGTCTAGGCTGATTTTGGCCGTTGTATTTAATTCGCCGTCTTCATATCCTGCATCGGACAATGCAAAAGAAAGCGCCATTGTGAAACAACTCGCATGGGCTGCGCCAATTAATTCTTCGGGGTTGGTCCCTTTTTCATCTTCAAACCGTGTGTTAAAACCATAAGGTTGATTAGACAAAGCACCTGTTTCCGTAGAAATACTGCCCTTCCCTTTTTTGCCTAGTGGTTTATATGCTGCACTACCTGATTTGACTATCGACATATCATCTTTCCTTTCATTTTAACTAAACTGATTTTCATGTAGTTGGATAAGATGCAAGTGCTCTGCCGATCATAAGAAATCGCTCTATCCCTTGTCATAGCGGCTTTACAGCCCCGTCTTGTAAATGGTGGAATCAAAGACAGTTCCCTTTTTGAAAGAAGACTACAGAGTGAGATGAAAATTTTACTTACATCCTCCTAGTCTTTTTCTAAACCTATGATTTCGCGCCAAGCTTCGCAATGAACGCTTGTAGAAAATGTACGCTTGTAAAACAAAATCGAATTAACTCGCTGTACTGCGATGAAATTAATTTCAGCTTAAACCGTTCTTTATTTGTTAACCGTATATCTTCGCAAACTGGGGCCTGAAGAATTTAACGCGAAGGTCGCTACAACGTTAAACCAACACATAAAAGGTGAATGATGAAATTAACACTTTCTGCAGTTTTAATTAGCACAGCGTTGAGCGCTTCGATTTTTACGCCATCAACAAGTGCCGACGAGGCCATACTAGCTGGGGGCTGCTTTTGGTGCATGGAGTCTGATTTTGAAAAGCTAGACGGGGTTACTGATGTGGTGTCGGGGTTCACTGGCGGAAGCGCGCCAAATCCGACTTATAATGGCAACCACAAGGGACACTTTGAGGCGGTAAAGATCACCTACGACGGCGATATGCTTTCTTATAATGATATTCTCGATCATTTTTGGGTGAACATTGACCCTTTCGATGACCGAGGTCAGTTTTGTGATAAGGGACCCAGTTACTTAAGCGCCATCTTTGTAGCAAACGATAAAGAACGTGCTATAGCAGAAAAAACAAAAGCTGACGTGGTAGCCCAATTTCCCAATAAAAAGGTGGTAACGCCCATACTCGATGCTTCTACCTTTTATCCGATAAAAGGCGACGAAATTGGCCATCAAGATTTTTATAAAAAAAGTCCCGTTCGCTATAAGTTCTACCGATGGAACTGTGGGCGTGACCAGCGCTTGGAGGAAATTTGGGGCGAGAAAGCTTTGGGTAAGAATAAGTCTTAGCCCAGCGACTTAACATCTACGCCCAACGCTAAACCAAAGCGATACCAAAAGCCACACCAAAAGAAAGCACGCCGCAAAACACTGGCAGCCCTAAGCTTTTGAATTTGCGCCAAACAAGCACAGTGACAACAGTGCCTATTGCGGTTGCAATCCAACTCGCCGCTGACGGTGCTTTTGGAATAAGTGACGCTCCTAGCATAGCGGCAATCATCAACGGCCCTAACACGCTTAGCCACGTAGGTAAACGCGCCTCAGTGTTGTTGGCCTTGTGTTTATTAAAGTGGCGCTGAGTCCACAGCAACGGGCCTACGCGTAATGCATATGTCCCGATGGCTGCAACAACAATGGCTATCCAGATATCAACGTGCATGAGATTGCTTCCTTTCAACGTGCGAGGTAAGAAGATAAAAAGTTATCGCACCGCATAGTGCTGCCAATGGAATTGCAGCGTTTTTAAAGGTGCTGAGAGCCAAAAAAAGAGCCGCCGTCATTGTAACGAGCAAGGTAGCGCTCCACAATTTACTTGAGAATTTAGGCGCGAGTAGCACAAGGAAAAGTGCAGGTAAGGCAAAGGGCATCACGCTGTCTAATATTGGCCATTGTTGGGTAAGGGAGTCCCCTGCGATACCGCCAAGCGCCGTCCCTACGATCCAGCTAAGCCACGCCACCATCGATACGCCTTTAAACCAATCTACCTTTTTAGCATCGTCCATTAGCGGCAAGCGAGTATGGGCTAGCGCAAAAATCTGGTCAGTAAGGCCGTGCATTAAATAGGGCCAAGCCTTACTTTGCGGTAAATAAGGCACCAAGTTGGGCGCATAAACCACATGACGTACATTAACTAATAACGTCATACAAACCGCTAGCCAAAGTGGCGCACCTGAAGCTACCATGGCAACTAAAAGAAACTGCGACGCACCTGCGTAGATGAACACGGAAATAAGCGTGGCTTCCAGCGTAGAAAAGCCGGCTTGAACTGCGATCACGCCAAATGAAATAGCTACAGGAATGTAACCACCTAACAAAGGTAACCCGTCAATAACCCCTTGCTTAAGTCCGCTTTTTGATGAAAGTTGGCTCATTCCTTTGCCTCTTTGTGATAAACAATTGTGATAAGACATGTCGCCCACTCGTCTCCCGTTTTGTATACGTGAGGCAAATCAGCGTCAAATGCTAGACTTTGACCCGGATGCAGCCATTGAGTATTTCCACTATTCCCAGCTTCAAGAGAGCCGCTAACAACGGTAATCGTTTCTTCTGTTCCTGTGGCGTGAGCTTCTGCCTCTCGAAAAGTATTCGGTGCAACTGACATCCAATAAGCATCAACGTTCGGGATACCTTGTCCTTGCTCAATTAAACGAACTTCTACCCCCTTTTCTCCAACGCTTGCGCTAAGAGGCTGAACTAGCTGACCGAACGGAACGTCTAGTTGTTTAGCTAATCGCCAAATGGTGTCTAGGGTCGGGTTGCCATTGCCCTGCTCCAATCTTGAAAGGTTAGATTTAGCGATACCTGCCCCTGCTGCCAATTGCGACAGCGAGACACCTTTGTCTTGCCTGAGTTTCT
Source organism: Alteromonas sp. ABV4_150 (assembly GCF_056311745.1). NCBI lineage: Bacteria > Pseudomonadati > Pseudomonadota > Gammaproteobacteria > Alteromonadales > Alteromonadaceae > Alteromonas > Alteromonas sp. ABV4_150. The sequence continues at coordinate 522,962 of NZ_CM149971.1, forward strand.
GCAAATGCCTTCCGAGAATGTTGAGCGTTGATTGATTCACACCTTACCAACTTCATTTTGTTCCATTTAAAGAACGTTCTATATATAGAACACCTCAAAGTCAAGAAGTTTGTTTTTTATACGAATAATCGTTAAAAGATAAAACCAGCTATGACAGCTAGCCCTGCATAAAATGTTAATAGTTAGCTGAGTAAAAACGAAAGATGCCGAGGGCTTTTACGCTCAGAAAACAACCACTTTAGTATTGAGTTAGCTCTCATGTGTATTACTGAAAAAATGACGTGAATCAAATCATTAACAAACACACTACATTTAAAGCGCTGAAATGATTAAGAAATCTTATCAGCTACCGTTACTAAATAGTCATTCGCTGCTATGATCTCAGCTTATTAATGAATGAACAAAGCACAAACTTGGGGCTTTTGGCCTTTTTTGAATAACCAAAGCAATAGCTTTTAAAAATAGAAAGCCGGCAAACATACCATTTGCCGGTTTTTGTATTTTAACCTTGTGCAAGTGCGCCATGCTCAAGCAGCAAGCAAGCGACTGAATGGTACGATATGAAGGAAAAAAGATAGTTTATGGCGAATCAAACTGACAATATCACTTCTACTCAGGCAGCGTATAAGGGAGCCCGTTCGGAAGAGCAATCAGCGGCAGAAGAATATTCACTGGCGACAATTACATTCTGGCTAGCTTTCGGTACTTTCGTAATAGGTTGCAGCGAATTTGCGGCAATGGGTTTACTGCCTTACTTTGCTGAAGATTTTGGTATCACGGAAAACGTTGCGGGCCATGCGATTAGTGCCTATGCCATTGGCGTTGTAGTAGGCGCACCGCTCATCACTATTTTCTTTTCTCGCCTTGCCCGACGTACCATGCTTATTTCAATGATGGTCTTTTATGCTGCCGGAAACTTGCTAACAGCACTAGCATGGTCAGAATGGACAATGAATATAGCTCGCTTTATTGCTGGTCTTCCACACGGCGCTTATTTCGGTATTGCCATGCTTTTTGCTGCTGACATTGCTGGTAAGAACAAGCGTGCACAAGCAGTCAGTAACATTATTTTAGGCTTAGCTATAGCAAATATAATAGGTGTTCCATCAATTAGCGGCATCGGGCAAATGTTCGGGTGGAGAACCGGTTTCTTTATGATTTCAGCCTTTGCCTTAGTCACCGCATTAATGGTGTGGAAAACTGCACCATACCGCGGGCCAAACCCGGATGCCAACCCGTTAACTGAGCTTAAAGCGCTAAAAAACAAAGATGTGCTGCTTGTTCTACTTATGGGCGCAATTGGCTTTGGGGGCATGTTCTCTGTGTATTCTTACTTTAGTGCCTCTTACCTCAATACAACCTCTTCGCCTGAATGGGGAATCTCTGCAACCTTGCTTATCTATGGTATTGGCGTAACTTTGGGCAATATTATTGCAGGCCGCTATTCTGAAGGCAGGCTACTGACTTCAGCGATTACGTTTCAGGTTTTACTGGGCCTATCAGCTGCAGCTTACGCCGCGTCGATGGGAAATCCATACTTAATGGCAGCATCACTGTTTTTCATTGGTATCGGTGGTGGCATGGTGGTGCCGCTGCAAACAAGGCTTATGGACGTCGCTGGCGAGGCTCAGACTTTGGCCGGCGCCATGAACCATGCAGCATTTAATACCGCTAATGCGCTTGGGCCTTGGTTGGCTGGAATGACGCTGTCAGCGGGTTACGGCTATACATCAACGGGTTGGGTAGGCCTAGCGCTTGCCGGTGGTGGTGTACTGGTGTGGCTGGCCATTGTTATGACTGCTCGCAATACTCAAGTACAAACAGCAACCGTATCTGGTTAAATGAAGGTTGAGCGCTGACAACCTTCGTTGTCAGCGCTTGTCAATTATATTCCCTCGGTATTACTCGGCGTCGTTTTCACGATCAGAGTTATTGCGAGAAGCACTTCCCCACACATCTTCGGGAATGTCTCTTTTAGGCGCCGGCGCACTAGCTATCGCTTCAGCCTGCTTCTTCTCTTGATTTGACCACTTAACACGAATTTTCTTACCGTCGATAATTTTAGCGTTAAGTTTTTCAATGGCTTTATCGGTTTCTTCTTGCGTGCTCATTTCTACGAAACCAAAGCCTTTAGATAAGCCAGAAGCCTCATCCATCACCAAGTCGCACGACGCTATGGTGCCAAACTCGAAAAACAAGTCTTCAAGATTTTCCTGAGTAAATGTTTTAGGTAAATTGCGAACTAATATGCTCAAATTTATGTCCTACTTTTTAGGTGATTATGGATGAACGGATGTTATTAACTTTCTTGGTTACGCAGAAACACAAGTTCCGTTGACGAACTTTGTTCTTCGCTAAACACATAGCCATCTACGTCGAAGTTTTTCAGACCTTCTACGTCTTCTACACGGTTTTCAAGAATATAACGCGCCATTAAACCACGGGCTTTCTTCGCGAAGAAACTGATAATCTTATACTGACCATTCTTGCAGTCTTTAAATGTTGGCGTGATGATCATGCCATCTAAAGACTTCTTCTTCACTGCTTTGAAGTACTCATTTGAAGCAAGGTTGATCAACACATTGTCGCCTTGTGCTTCTAATGCTTTATTTAGCACATAAGTAATGCGATCATCCCAAAACGCATACAGGTCTTTTCCTTCAGGGTTTGCTAATTTAGTGCCCATTTCTAAACGATAGGCCTGCATTAAGTCTAAAGGACGAAGCAATCCGTAGAGGCCAGACAAAATTCGAAGATGATTTTGCGCATATTCTACCGTTTCGCTATCAAGCGAGTAAGCATCCAACCCAGTATACACATCACCATTAAACGCATACATTGCTTGGCGTGCATTATCGGGCGAAAATGGCGTAGAAAACTCAGCAAAACGGTTGGCGTTCAACGTTGCTAACTTGTCGCTTATCTTCATCAGCGATGATAAGTCAGCAGGCGATAAGGTGCGGCAAACTTCCATCAAACGTTCAGTGTCTTCAAGCATGGCAGGCTGAGTGAACTGACTCACAGGAACTTCGCTTTCAAAATCTAGGTTTTTTGCTGGTGATACTACAACTAACATTTCGACTCCTTAATTTTTACGTGTTTATTGTACCACTTCATACGCGTTAAGAAGCTAAATAGCATAAGAAAGACGTAAATTGGCTTAACAGAGAAATCCGATTAGCGAATTTGTCATTATTCAATGTATGAATTGTCACACGGGTTTGATATAAATAGCAGTACAAAAGAATATTCAAACAATAAGTCAGATGCATCTTCTAGGTGTGTGTCTTGATGACCAAAGCGCTAAATTTATTTTTGCCTCGTTCCTTAGTGGAATACGTATTTTGCAAAAAGAAAACGAAAGCGCGAAGCCCTACACACGCGCAAGCGAACCGTTTTATTCAACTGGCTTTTCCAGCGAGTTGTCCAAATTTATTTTGATAAAGAACAGAGAGAATTATGAGCAATCAGTTAGCTTCATTACGTGATATCACTACCGTTGTTGCCGACACGGGCGACATCGATGCCATTAAAAAGTATCAACCAGTCGATGCCACAACTAACCCGTCGCTACTTTTAAAAGCGGCCGGTCTTCCTCAATATGCAAGCCTAATTGATGATGCTGTAGCATGGGCAAAACTTCAGTCAAACGACGCTGACCAACAGTTAACTGATGCTGCAGACAAGCTAGCAGTGGCCATTGGTAAAGAAATCTCTGCAACTATTCCAGGCCGAATCTCAACTGAAGTAGACGCACGCCTATCGTTCGACACTGCTGCCACTATCGAAAAAGCAGAGCGTTTGGTTCAGCTATACGAAGATGCAGGTATCGATAAGTCACGCATTCTTATAAAAATTGCGTCTACATGGGAAGGTATTCAAGCTGCTGAAGCACTCGAGAAAAAAGGTATTCAGTGCAACCTAACCCTACTATTCAGCTTTGCTCAAGCGCAAGCATGTGCAGAAGCAGGCGTTTACCTTATATCTCCATTCGTAGGGCGCATTTTAGACTGGTACAAAAAAGCGACCGGTACTGAGTCATACGCACCAGATGAAGATCCAGGCGTAGTATCTGTAACTAAAATTTACAACTACTACAAAGACCACGGCTACAATACCGTAGTGATGGGCGCAAGCTTCCGTAACATTGGTGAAATTCAAGCGTTGGCAGGTTGTGACCGTCTAACCATTAGCCCAGCACTGCTAGAAGAACTGGCAAACGAACCTGGCGCTCTAGAGGTTAAACTTAAAGACAATGGCGCTACAAAAACACCAGGTGACCGCTTAACAGAAAGCGAATTCCGCTGGGCAATGAACGAAGATGCAATGGCGACCGAAAAGCTGTCTGAAGGCATCCGCAACTTTGCCGCAGATCAGGAAAAACTTGAAACCATGCTTCGCGAAAAACTAAGCGCGTAAGGGCTATTGAAACAATGAGTGCTTTAACTTCTCTTCCTGAATGGAAAAAGCTATCTGAACTTGCTGCAACGGTAAAAGATGCCCACATGCGCGACTGGTTTGCACAAGATGCAAATCGCGCGGACAAGATGCAGCTTGAAGCCTGCGGTATTTTTCTTGATTACTCGAAAAACCGTGTAAATGATGACGCGCTTAAAGGACTTTTCGACCTCGCTCGAGCGTGCAAACTAGAACCCCTTCGCGACGCGATGTTTGCTGGTGAGCAAATTAACTCAACAGAAGGCCGCGCTGTTCTGCATACCGCGCTTCGCAACTTCTCAGACCGTAAAGTACTGGTAGATGGCGAAGACGTAATGCCTGAAGTGCATGCTACGCTTGCCAAAATTGAAGCGTTTACCGCGTCAGTTCACAGCGGTGAACACAAAGGTTATACCGGCAAGCCTATCAAGCACATTGTAGCAATTGGTATTGGTGGTTCGTTCCTTGGTCCTAAGATTATGACCGAAGCACTTAAGCCGCATACGGTTGATGCCGTGAAAGTTCACTTTGTTGCCAATGTTGACGGTTGCCACATTAACGATGTGCTATCTAGCGTAGATTTTGAAGAAACTTTGGTGGTCATGTCATCAAAGTCTTTCTCTACCCAAGAGACGCTTCAAAATACACTTACGGCTAAAGACTGGTTCTTAAAGTCTGGCGGTACACAAGAAGATATTGCTAAACACTTTGTAGCCGTGTCTTCAAACGTTAAAGCAGCCACCGAGTTTGGTATTAGCGCCGACAATATTTTCCCTATGTGGGATTGGGTAGGCGGTCGTTACTCACTGTGGTCTGCCATTGGCCTGCCTATCTCGCTAGCCCTTGGGTTTGAAAACTTCAAAGGCTTACTTGAAGGTGCGTTTGACATGGATACCCATTTCACAACCGCACCGCTAGAAGAAAACATGCCTGTTCTACTTGCACTGTTAGGTGTGTGGTATAGAAACTTCTTCGACGCGCAATCACACGTTTTATTACCTTACTATCACTATCTTCGCGGCTTACCAGCTTACGTACAGCAATTAGATATGGAAAGTAATGGTAAAGAAGTGACGCAAGAAGGTGAGCACGTAGATTACCCTACTGGCCCAATTATTTGGGGTAGTGAAGGTACAAACGGCCAGCATAGCTTCCATCAGCTTATTCACCAAGGTTCTGGCGTTATACCTGCTGACTTTATGCTGCCCCTTAACGTTCCTAATCAGGACGACACGCATCACGCTATGCTTGCGTCCAACTGTTTTGGTCAGACACAGGCACTAATGCAGGGTAAAACCTTTGAAGAGTGTTATGCAGACCTTGACGGTAAAGGTTTAGACGACACTGAACGCAAACGCTTGGCCGCTCATAAAACCATGCCTGGCAACAAGCCTAGCAATACTTTCTTGTTTGATAGCCTTACGCCTAAAACTCTTGGCGCGCTGGTTGCTATGTATGAACATAAGGTATTCGTTCAGGGTGTTATCTGGAACCTTAACTCATTCGACCAATGGGGCGTAGAGTTAGGTAAAGTACTAGGAAACCAAGTACTTGCAGGCATTCAAGGTGAGGCAGACAAAGATAATTTCGACGCTTCAACACAACAATTGATTGCCAAATTCAGAGCAGCGAATGCACCAAAATAAGGAATGCGAGGTGATTTAAAATCACCCAATTGGTGCAAATAACAAACTGAACGGCTAGCTTTTTCGGAAGCTAGCCGTTTTTTGTTGCGGTTTTCATCGACAATACGACAGACATTTTTGATTTCCGTATCACTGTATAATTGATTACTAATAAAACAAATAGAATCAAATATATACAGTTATTGTTTACGCTTTAAACACACTGTTCTTTCCTTACCCTTGTCATCATATCGTCACAATTTGTTAATAAAAGGTAAACTAAACTATTTTATTTTAGTTGCGGCTGTGATACAAAATTGTACAGAGGGAATTAAAAACAAAAACTCTGTATTAGTTGTAGTGGTATAAAAAGGAGATCCCAGTGGATAAATCAGATCTATTTGCCATGTTAGACATCGAAGCAAGCCCAGCAAAAACCAAAAGCAAAAAACGTAAGTGGAGAGAAATCGAAGCGCTACAAGATCGCTACAAATTAGAAAAAGAACTGGCCGAACTCGACTGTGGTTTCGAGTACGAGCTAGAGACACTGGAAAGATAAAACGAAGGCCGCCTGTTACACAGGCGGCCTTTTTACTTTCTAGCGTGCTTAGGTCTTAAGCGTATAAGCTAATGCTATACTTGCCAGTTGATAGGCGCTTTGCCTTTTTCAATTAGGTATTGATTAGCTTGGCTGAAGTGCTTACACCCTAAGAAGCCTCTATGCGCTGAAAGCGGTGACGGATGGGGTGCATGTAAGACGTGGTGTTTTTCACGGTCTATGTGTTTACCTTTCTTTTGCGCATGACTTCCCCATAGAAGAAACACAACGTTTTGGCAGTGCTCGTTGACCACATCGATAACCTTATCGGTGAAGGTTTCCCACCCCCATTTCGCGTGGCTATGTGCTTTGCCCTGCTCAACGGTCAATACAGTATTAAGTAGCAATACCCCTTGCTCCGCCCACGACGTCAGCGTGCCGTGATTAGGCTCGGTGAAACCATCAATGTCAGACAACAGCTCTTTGTACATATTTTTAAGCGATGGAGGTGTTTTAACGCCAGCTTTTACTGAAAAACAAAGTCCATGGGCTTGATTAGGACCGTGGTACGGATCTTGACCTAAGATCACGACTTTTACATCGTCTAGCGGCGTGTATTTAAGCGCATTGAATACGTCAGACTGAGGCGGGTAGATAACGCTTCCCGCTTCACGAGCGTCCTTCACGCGCTCAAGTAACGTAACAAAATAGTCTTTTTGCTTTTCATCACTAAGCGCGCTTTGCCATGTTGTAGCCGAGGGTGTCATTACTTAAGCAAATCCATCATATGCTGCTTAAGTGCATCGTAAGACGCTGGCAAGTCTACCGCTAGGCTGTCTTCGCCTGCTACATCGGCCAACGCTTTCGGTAAGCTGATTGGATTACCTAGCACGTTTTCAACGGTTTCTCTGAACTTAGCCGGGTGCGCTGTTCCTAAGAACAAACCAATTTCGCCGTCTTCTAAGTCGTGACTTACTGCGCGATAGGCAATCGCGGCATGTGGCTCGCTGGTATAGCCTTGTTGCGCTAATTGACGCATAGCAAGCTGCGTATATTCTTCGTCAACCATCTCACCTTTAAGACACGCTTTGTCGATATAGCCACGCTCAATAAGCGCCTCTATTCGCGGCCAGTTATTAGGCTGACTCACATCCATTGCGTTAGACATAGTTGCAATGGTCGCTTTAGGGTCCCACTCGCCGGTTTTAAGGTAGCGAGGCACAGTATCGTTTAGGTTAGTTGCCGCGATAAAACGCTTAATAGGCAGGCCTAAAGATTTGGCTATCATGCCTGCGGTCAGGTTGCCAAAGTTACCGCTAGGTACTGAAATAACGAGCTGGTCACGCTTCTTTTTAGGCAGCTGACTTACCGCTTCAAAGTAATAGCAAACCTGAGCTAGCAAACGGCTAATATTGATTGAGTTTGCTGAATTTAAGTGAAGACCTTCACGCACATCAGGATCGTCAAATGCAGTTTTAACTAAGGATTGGCATGCATCAAAGTCAGACTCTACAGCCACGGTATGAATATTTCCGCCTAGCGTAGTAAATAGCTTTTCCTGAAGCGCGCTTATCTTACCTTTCGGGAACAAGATAACCACATTGATGTTATCGATACCATGGAACGCGTGAGCAACCGCGGCACCTGTATCACCTGATGTTGCTGTTAGAATGGTGACTGGCTTGCCTTCGCTGATCCGTGAAAGGGTTTGCGCCATAAAGCGGCCGCCAAAATCTTTAAACGCCAGCGTTGGACCGTGGAACAGCTCTAGGCAGTACACGTTATCGTTGACCTGCTCGACTGGCGCACCAAAAGCGAATGCCGTTTTAACAATTTCTTCTAGTTCGCCATTGTTCAGTTCATCGCCGATAAGCGCGCGAAGTACTTCAATACTGCGCTCTACAAATGGCTTTTCTAACAATTCGTCAATATTATCTAGAGTGGGAATATGCTCTGGAAAATAAAGCCCTTGGTTTTTACCTAAGCCCCGCTTAACGGCTTCAGCAAAATTTGCTGTGTCCGATGAATCTTTTAAATTTACCAATTCCACTTGCTGTTACCTTTATAGTTGGGCAGATAGGCTGCCCTTTTAATCTTTTAAAAATCACTGTGCTTTAAGAAATTACCGTACCCAGGCTTGGTATTTGGCACACATGGCTAAAGCCATCTTCGTTTTGAATGTAGTTCGCGGTTAAATATGCTGCGATTTCTTCCGCTTGCGCCTTGCTTGGACATACAGCGAACACCGTAGGCCCCGAACCCGAAATGCCAAAAGCTAGTGCTCCAGCTTGCTCGCTAAACGCGCGAGCTTCATCAAAGCCTGGCAGTAACGATTTTCTGTAAGGCTCGGCAATAACATCTTTCATTACCGACGCCGCCAAGTCAAAGTTACCTGCATGCAGTGCGTGTACAAACACGCCAAGTTGCCGACCAAAGGTCAGCGCCGTCGCCATATCCACCTGTTTAGGCAAGATGTCACGCGCTGCCGCCGTAGATACGCTAATACCTGAATAGCAAACGGCATAGTACCATTCGTCGTTTAAAGGCAACGACAGCGTGACCGGCGCATCGCTACCTGTCATTAACGTCATGCCACCTAAATAACAGGGAGCAACATTATCATAGTGAATACTACCGCTTATTTGGCCTTCTAATTCGCCCATCATAATAAGTAACGTATCTTCATCAAATGGCGTATCGAAGTAAGCATTGAGTGCAGCAAACGCTGCCACAATAGAGCTTGCGCTTGAGCCTAGACCACTACCAATAGGTAGGTTTTTATGAAGCGTAAGCGCAACAGGAGACGTTGGCTTCCCCGCTTTTTCCATTTGCTCACAGAAATAGTGATAGCACTTGGTTACAATATTACTGTCTGCATCGCCCGGGAGTTTGTGAGCGAAGCGCCCCACAGTTTCTAATGAAAATGACTCAGCCGCCTTTATTTCAACTTCATCACCTAACTTAGTGCCATCAACGGGCGCAAGCGCTGCGCCCAGTACGTCAAAGCCTAAGCTCACATTTCCAATTGATGCCGGCGCAAAGGCCTTTAATGCTTTCATATAATTTCTCTTACGTCGCTTGCGACATAGCTAATTAAATTAGCCTCTAATGGGCCATTTGTTTCCACGGCATAGTACGCAGAATGTCAGCAAACACACCAGCTGCAGTTACCGTACCACCTGCACCATATCCTCTTATTACATAAGGAATTGGGCTGTAGTAGTCGCTATTAATAGCCAGCGCATTTTCGCCGTCTTTTACTTGAGAAAGCGGATTACTAGCCGGCACGGCCTGAACACTAACCTTGCACTTACCATCCTCAATGCTGCCAATATAGCGAAGCACTTTTCCTTCAGCTTTAGCCGCTTCAACTTTTTCATTTACTCCTGCATCTAACTCAGGTAGCTGCTGCATGAACTCGTCAATGGAACAGTCTTCTGCAAATCCTGCTGGCAGAACCGACTCAATCTCTATATCTGAAAGTTCAAGTTCTAGGTCGGCTTCACGGGCCATAATAAGTAGCTTACGCGCTACGTCCATGCCGCTTAAATCGTCGCGAGGGTCTGGCTCGGTAAAACCATTGTCTTTGGCAGTTTGTGTCGCTTGCGACAGGCTCATGCCCTCGTCAAGCTTACCGAATACGTAAGATAAGCTGCCTGAAAGAATACCTTCAAACCGGTGCAGTACATCACCTGCGCTGAATAGTTTTTGTAAGTTGTCGATAACAGGGAGACCTGCGCCCACTGTCGTCTCATAGAGGTATTGACGGTTTGTAGCAAGTGCCGTTTTACGCAGCTTCCGATAATAAGACATAGCGGAAGTGTTAGCCTTTTTGTTAGGCGTCACTACGTGGAAGCCACTTTCCATCATATCTACGTACTGATTAGCAATGGCTTCATGGCTAGTACAATCAACAATGACTGGGTTGACCAAACTGTTATCGTTTGCGAACTGATGCAGGCGCTCTACACTCAATCCCTCGCTTGCCGATTCAAGCGCAGACTTCCAGTCACTGCTTAAATCGATACCTTGGCTGTTCAACAGCAATTTACGGCTATTGGCAATACCATAAACGCGCAGCTGAATATTGCGTTTTAAAAGTGCCGGCTGCTGCTTCTGAATTTGGCCTAGCAGTTCGGTTCCTACATTGCCACACCCCACTAGGAATACGTCTATGGTATGGCGATCAGAGAAAAAATTCTGGTGAATGACCTTTACTGCTTTCTTTGCACGCTTACTTTCAATTACCGTCGAAATGGAGCGCTCTGAAGAGCCCTGAGCAATAGCTACGTTGTTCACTCGTGCTTGCGCCAACGAGTTAAAGAATCGCGCTGCCAATCCTTTAGTTTGACGCATACCGTCACCAACCAAAGTAACAATGGCCAAGTCATGGCGCACTTCAATAGGGTCCAGCAGCTGGTTTTGTAGCTCTAGCGCAAATGCATCTTCAAGTAGCGTTAATGCGCGGCCGGCGTCTTTGCTTTGAATACAAAAGCTGATTGAGTATTCCGAAGACGACTGAGTAATAAGGCTAATTGAAATATTGGCGTTAGACATCACCTCAAACACACGACTCGCCATGCCAACCATGCCTTTAAGGCCAGGGCCTGCCACGTTGAACATAGTGACATTATCAAGCTGTGAAATACCTTTAACCGACGTCCACACCTCGCTTTTTTCATTACTGATTAGCGTACCAGGGGCTGCCGGGTTTAACGTATTTCTGATCAAACAAGGAATGTGGTGTTGGGCAATAGGGCCGATAGTTTTAGGGTGAAGTACTTTTGCGCCAAAGTAAGACAGTTCCATCGCTTCTTGATAGGTAAGCTTATCTAGCAGTACCGCACCTTCCACTTGGTTGGGGTCAGCGTTATAAACACCATCTACGTCTGTCCAGATTTCACAGCAGCTTGCGTCAATACAGGCTGCCAAGATAGCCGCTGAATAGTCAGAGCCATTGCGTCCTAGGGTTACTTTTTCGCCTGCTTCGTTTACAGCAACAAACCCCGGCATAACCAAAAATTCACTACCATCGCTAGGCACATCTGAAAAACGCGCTTTGCTTAACGATACGTCAGCAATACTGTCCAGGTAATCGCCCTCGGCAAGCACATATTTAACAGGGTCGATAACGCGATTTGCAATACCTTTGGCAGATAGCATAGCGCTAAATAGCGTCACCGAGATGTATTCACCAATACTTAGAATACCGGCAGCAACATTATCAGGTGCAACACCAAGCAGCTTAATACCTTCAAGGTGCTGCTTTAATACCGATAAGTGGCTAATGATAAATTCCACCACGCTTGCGTGCTCAAACCCGTCGAGCTCATCGTTCAGGTCGTTGGCAATGCCCGTAACCGTATCGTTCAACTTATCGAATAATGGCTGGAAATCTTCACCCGCGGCTGCTTGTTCACAAAGTAGTGAAAGCGCGTTCGTTACCCCCTTTGGGGCAGAAAGTACAACCGCAGCACCGTCGGTTTGGTGGGTTGCCGTGCTAATTTCCATAACGCGCATGTATCGCGGTGCATCGGCTAGAGAAGAACCCCCAAACTTTAAGACTTTCATATGCTGCTCCTTAAGGTTACGCATGCTAAAACGTGTGTAAAAAAAAGCCCGCTCTTTGTTAGGCGGGCTTTCGTTGTCTTTTGCTTACTTGCACTAGTCAGCGACCGCCCTTTTTAAGGTGGTAATTAACATAATGGTGGTGCGAGTAAGTAGAATCTTTTTCATACAAGCAATTTGCCGTATAGACGTCTATAAGTCAACCGCAGTTTTCACTACACTGTATTGCAAAATATGAAACACTCTTTAATTAATATTTCTTTTTGAGGTACAAATACAGTTTAAGCAGTTTCTAAATTGGCTTCCTTGTACTTAAGTAGCTTTAAACAACTACTTATTTCTAAGATCGTTCAAACAGAACTCATTCGGTAAATACCCTTCTTCAGGCCAAACTCGCCTTCAAAAATGGCGCTGTTGCACTTTGCTGAACTTTAGCAACGTCTTCAGGGTTACCTTCAGCAACTATTTCTCCTCCCTCATCACCAGCACCTGGCCCCATATCAATAATGTGGTCGCAAGCCCCAGCCACCTGCATATTGTGCTCAACCATCACCACCGTATTCCCCGCTTTAACTAACGTGCTTAAATGCTGCATAAGTAATGCAGTGTCTGAAAGATGTAAACCTGTTGTAGGTTCATCAAGCACGTATAGGGTATTAGCATTTTGAGCACGTTTAAGTTCTGACGCTAATTTAATGCGCTGCGCCTCGCCGCCTGATAATTCAGTGGCACTTTGCCCAAGGGTTAGATAGCCAAGCCCTACGTTCATTAGCGTTTTAAGTCCCCGCCTAATAACTTGATCACCACTAAATACAGATAGTGCTTCTTCAACCGTAAGCGATAATACATTAGCGATAGAATGCTCGTTGTAACCAACTTCCAGTACGTTATCGTTAAAACGCTGACCGTTACAAACGGTACAGGGGGAATAAACACTCGGCATAAACAGTAGTTCTACCGATACCACACCCAAGCCTTCACAATGTGGGCATCGCCCTTTTGCAACGTTAAACGAGAAATGACCCGCATCGTAACCACGGGATTTTGCTTCTTCGGTTGAAGCAAATAAACTTCTGATTTGGTCAAATATGCCGGTATAGGTTGCCAGTGTTGAACGGGGTGTCCTGCCGATGGGAGACTGATCGACCACAACTATACGACTTAACTCTTCAAGTCCGCTTTCAATAAAGCCTTGCTGCGGCTCACTTTCGTGTAAAAAAGTGTCTTGAGCGAGAAGAGAGTTGGCGTCGGTAAGCAGTTCTTTCGTTTTTCTCGTCTCTTTCGCTCGTTTCCCTTCTTTCTCAGCCGAACGTAAACCATCTTTGACTAACTCAACTAATGCTTGGCTAATCAAACTCGACTTTCCAGAGCCGGAAACGCCAGTGACGCAGGTCATCACACCAAGTGGAATATCAATATCAACATGGCTGACATTATTTCTGGACACGTCTTTTAAACCCAATACCCCTGATGATTTACGTTTTATACGCTGGCTTAGGGCTTTGTTGTTAAACACATAGTCTGCCGTTGGGGAGTTTTTAATGCTTGCCAGCTTCTTAACCGGCCCACTATAAACAAGCTCACCGCCGTTCACTCCAGCCCTCGGCCCTACGTCTACGACCCAGTTAGCGCCTTTGATAACGTAAGGGTTATGCTCGACAACAAGCAACGAATTTCCCGTTTCAGTAATATTGTGAAGCGCGTGAATAAGCCCTTCGACGTCGCGTGGGTGAAGACCTGATGAAGGTTCATCCATCACAAAGACAACGCCAAATAAGTTTGATTTAAGTTGTGTCGCCAGACGCAACCGCTGCAGTTCGCCTACTGAGATACTTGTTGTACTTCTATCTAACGAGAGGTAATGAAGCCCAAGCGCTATTATCGGTTTCACTCTTTCAATAATGTCGCCCGTAATATTGCGTATCACCTGACCACGCTCTGACGTTTCGCCTTTGACTGAATTTTTTAACGCCTGAAGCTTTTCGTGAACTTGCTGTAGTGGCAGCCTTGAAAATTCAATAATATCTAAGCCATCAACTTTCACTGCCAGCGCATTTTGCTTAAGCTTTTTTCCACGACAAACCGGACATGCTTCAACAGATATAAAGGGAGCAATTCGCTGCTTCATTTTCTCTTTTTGAGACGTTTTGAAGGTATCGAGCACATGACGCCGCGCGCTGATAAACTTGCCATTGTAGCTGGCAGGTTCACCTTCTTGTTGCGCTTTACGGGTTTGCGCTAGGTTATAGTTTCGATAGACAGGTAACTGAGGCATTTCGTCGGTGTATAAGATCCAGTCACGCGTTTTTTGAGGCAGTTCACGCCATGGAATATCCACATCAATACCTAGCGATAACAGTACCCTTACTAGGTTTTTGCCCTGCCACGCACCAGGCCAAGCTGCCACAGCGCCCTCACGTATGGTGAGACTGTCGTCGGGTACAAGGCGATGAGCTTTTGTATCGAAAACTTTACCGATACCGTCACAGTGTTCACATGCACCGTCAGGCGTATTAGGAGAAAATCCGTCTGCGTAGACAATGTTCTGTCCTTCGGGGTAAATCCCGGCCCGGGAATACAACATTCTCAGACTATTAGATAACGTGGTGATGCTACCAACGGAGGAACGAACTGAAGGTGCGCCTCGACGCTGGTGTAGGCCCACAGCAGGCGGTAATCCCTCAATCGCGTCTACGTCAGGTTTTCCCACCTGCTCAATTAGCCGTCTGGCATAAGGTGATATTGAATCTAAATACCGATGCTGAGCCTCGGCATAAAGCGTACCAAAAGCCAAAGAAGATTTTCCTGAACCCGATACACCGGTAAACACCACCACTTCATTTCGCGGTATATCGATACTGATATTTTTTAAGTTGTGTACACGGGCGCCGCGTACGTGAATTTTTCCCTCATCATTGTGCACTTCATCACCTGCATATCACCTTTATTAAAGAATATTTAGATACAGGCGCTGTATTTCGATCACTATTTTGGCGAGGGTGCTTCAACTGTCTGAAACAAGGTGTTGAGCTAAAAAATCCACCAGCAGCCTAATTTTGGGTGCAACATTTCGGTTTGAAGGAAATACCGCCCAAATAGCCTCTCGCTCGTCTTTATACTCGGGAAACAGCTCTATTAGCTGACCTGAGGCTAGTGCTTTACGCACGTAAAACCCGGGCAGTTGTGCAATACCTAAACCAGCAATTGCGGCGCTGCATAGGGCATTACCGCTGTTATACCGTACTCTCCCCTGTACAGGAATTGATTGAATTTTATTATCAATAAGTAAACGCCAATAGGGCTGTGACCCCACCAGCAGCGAGTGCTCTTTTAACTCTTCAATACTTTTGGGCTGACCTTGCTCTTTAAAATAATCCCTACTTCCGCATACAAATAAGTGTCGAGTAGCTAGTTTTTTGGCAACCAGCGTCGAGTCTTCTAATTTGCCAATGCGTATGGCAAGGTCGAGGCCTTGCTCGACAATATCGAGCTTTTCGTTTGAGAAGGTGCACTGTACGCTGATACCGGAATACTTTTGCATGAACGTATTGAGAAGAGGGGCAATAAAGGCTTCGCCAAACGCTACCGGAGCGGTAAGTTTAATTAGCCCTTGCGGTGATGCTTGCAGTGCGCTCACCGCTAGTTGGGCATCTTCGAGCGCCTTTAACGCGGGCATTGCCTGCTGAAAATACTGCGTACCCGCTTCAGTAAGCGATACGCTGCGCGTTGTACGCTGTAACAATTTTACGCCTAGCTGCTTTTCAAGTGATGCGACTTTACGGCTTATCTGAGCCACTGACGTATCTAGCTTATTCGCAGCCCCGGTAAAATTGCCAACATCAGCCACTGCACAAAACTCGGCTATACCTTCAAGAAATTTCATTATTGCCACTCGCAAAACAAAAGTAGTTCAAACTAATCCGCCCTTCTGTGTACCAATTCTATTTGGCAAACTCATTTATTACAAATTTGCAAAAGTGATTTACTGAAATTGTATTTATCATTAGTAAACCGTCTCCTATACTTTGGCCTATAAAACAACATCAAAGATTTATGATTAAGGAGTCATTACATGGCGTCATTCAAAGATTCGTTGCAACAGGGTCAAACGCACATTAAGTCAAAAGCTGCGGTGGCTTGGGGCCCAGGTGAACCGTTAAAAATGGAAGAAGTGGACGTAGAGCTTCCCAAGAAAGGTGAGGTCCTAGTGCGCATTGTTGCAACTGGCGTGTGCCACACTGACGCATTTACATTATCAGGTGATGATCCCGAAGGCGTATTTCCTTCAATTTTAGGCCACGAAGGTGGTGGTATTGTTGAAATGGTCGGTGAAGGTGTGACTAGTGTAGAAGTTGGCGACCACGTTATTCCTCTTTACACCGCAGAATGTGGCGAATGTAAGTTCTGTAAATCAGGTAAGACTAATCTTTGCCAAGCAGTGCGCGAAACGCAAGGTAAAGGTCTAATGCCAGATGGCACAAGCCGTTTTTCTAAAGATGGCGAGCCAATTTATCACTATATGGGCTGCTCAACGTTCTCTGAGTACACTGTTCTACCTGAAATATCGCTAGCGAAAGTAAACAAAAATGCGCCGCTAGACGAAGTTTGCCTGCTTGGTTGTGGTGTAACTACGGGTATGGGTGCTGTACTTAAAACTGCAAAAGTGCAACAAGGCGATACGGTTGCTATTTTTGGCCTAGGCGGAATTGGTCTATCAGCCATCATTGGAGCGCGCATGGCAGGCGCTGGTCGCATTATTGGTATTGATATTAACGAGAGCAAATTTGACCTAGCGAAACAGCTCGGCGCAACTGACCTAGTTAATCCTAAGAATTTCGACAAGCCTATTCAGGAAGTGATTGTTGAAATGACTGACGGCGGCGTTGACTACTCATTTGAATGTATTGGTAACGTCAACGTTATGCGCTCTGCGCTTGAATGCTGCCACAAAGGCTGGGGTGAATCAGTGATCATCGGAGTGGCAGGCGCAGGACAAGAAATTTCAACGCGTCCATTCCAGTTGGTGACAGGTCGTGTATGGCGCGGTTCTGCTTTTGGTGGTGTTAAAGGTCGCTCAGAACTGCCAGGTATTGTTGAACAATACCTAAACGGTGATTTTGGCCTCCAAGAGTTTATCACTCACACCATGGGTCTTGATGAAATAAACGAAGCGTTTGATTTAATGCATAAAGGCGAAAGCATTCGCTCTGTTGTGCATATGGACAAATAAGCATTAGAACCAAAGCGCAGATATTTTTGCATAAAAAAACAAAGGCCCGCATAAATGCGGGCCTTTTCGTAATTACCATATGTGTAAGTCTATTTGGCTCTTTTGCGTCTTATAAACGCAAAAACTGAAAGAGGTAGCAAAATAGCCAAGCTCGCTGGCTCACTAACTGAAACACTGGATACACTCGCTAATCTAGGCGCTTCAGTTACCACGATATCATCAACAAAATTGCCATAGGTTCCTGTATTGATGGTAGAAAAACGGATGGTTGTCAGTGCAGTTTGTGCAACAAAATCACCGTAGAACTCAGACCAGCTTTTAATAGCATGATCATCAAACACCTGACTGTATAAAACGCTATTGGTATCACTAAGTATGTCTAACTGGAAACTTTCTCCACTGCGTCGTGCTGCATAGGCAAATGACACATCGTAAGCATTTCCCGCCTCAGTAGAAAAAGTCTGAAAAATCGAATATTGACCTCCGTTTCCATTAGCATTTAGTTCAGCGTATTGGCTACCATCAAAAGCGTTTAAACGTTGAAAGTTATCCCATAACTCCATATTCGTGCCGCTCCAACCCTCTACCGTTCCAGCGGTGAAGGCTTTCCAGCTGTTACTTCTGATATCGTTATTTTCAAAACTACCGTTTAATATCAAGTTAGCATGAACGGACGTACTCACACCGAAAACTAAAAATAGAACTGTTAACCACTTGCTCATGTACTTCTCCAAAACCACGCGCGATTCTATGAGTATATTTTACCAAGTGGTCCAACCTGTGTATCTTATTCTTTAGCATGTTGTATAAAAGTATAACTAAATAATCCCCTGCTCTAGTGCTTTGAGTACGGCCCTTGTTCTATCTCTTACACCAAGCTTAGCCATGATCGATGAAACTTGATTTTTAATCGTGCCTGTAGATTTGAACATGGCATCCGCAATTTCTTTATTACTGTAACCCGCAGCGATCAAACGGAGAATTTCGACTTCTTTCTCAGTAAGTGGCTCTGGATTTTCAAACGACTCAAATTCTACGTTCAGTCCTTTCAAGCCTTGCAACACTTTTTCGGTCACCGCGGGCTGAATTAGCGTTTTGCCATTTTTTATTTGTGTAATAGTGTCTACCAGGGTTTCTAGCGACACATCTTTAAGCAGGTACCCTTTTGCGCCGGCGCGCATAGCGCCGTTTACCAGCTCGTGATCGTCAAACGTAGTAAGCATTAGCACTGGCGTACTAATCCCTTTATCACTCAGTGCAAGTAAAGTATCGATACCCGATAATTTGGGCATGCGAATATCCATTAATATCACATCGCAGTTTGAACCGTTTTCACTATCAATGAGCTGTTGACCATTTTCGTATTCGCCAACAACTTCAACGCTATCATCAAGCCCTAAAAGTGATTTGATGCCTTCCCTTACCAGCATTTGATCTTCAACTAAAATAAGGCGTGTTTTCATTCGCCCTCCGGTATGTGAATTGCGATGCGAAAACCCTGCTCGGTTTGCTGCCAGCTGATAGTTCCATCGAGCTCATGAACCCGTTCCTGCATTCCTTTAAGGCCATTGCCAGCCACCACATGACTTGAAGTGTCAGATTCGCTTGGCCCTGCTTCCTTTTGAACGCCTTCTGCATAAGCGCCTTCTGAATAGCTACATGGTGCTTTGTCGAAAAGCGGTATGCTACTTAGCTGCTCATCACTGAGTTTCTTATCTGCAGC
The DNA here is from genome assembly GCF_056311745.1 of Alteromonas sp. ABV4_150. NCBI lineage: Bacteria > Pseudomonadati > Pseudomonadota > Gammaproteobacteria > Alteromonadales > Alteromonadaceae > Alteromonas > Alteromonas sp. ABV4_150. The sequence goes on from NZ_CM149971.1 coordinate 542,083, forward strand.
ATGCGGCACCATACTGTCGTGCATGAGTAGGTTGTAAGCGCCGTTGTGTTGCGTCAGTGATAGGGAAAAATAATGCGCCTGTGTATGGCGAATCACGTTTGTTAGCGCCTCCTGCATACTTCGCAAAAGGCAATCTGCAATTCGCACGTTGGTTAACATTAAATTGTCGTCAATGTGCAGATTTACCATCGGCCTAGGCAAATCTTTGATTAGTGCGTTTACCGCTAATGAAAAATCAATAGCCGCATTTTCTCGAATGTCAGAAATCGCTTCTCTAACATCAGAGAGCAAAAGCTTTGCGATACTGTGGGACTGCTCAACGTGTCGCTTTATACCTTGCGATTCAGTGCTCTCTAATAAATCTGCCTTTCTCGACGCGACTTGAAGGTTGATGGTAAGCGCCGTCAAATGATGCCCTAAAACATCGTGAATATTTCGCGCTATACGCAGGCGTTCATCTTGAGTAAGCGCCTGCTTCATTAGTTGCTGAGTACTTAATAATTGTCTATTAAGCGCATCAGCTTCTTCACGTGCTTTCGATTCTTTAATGGCCGTGTTTGACATGATCATGGCAAATAAATTGAATGTCCAAAAAAGCGCGCCGGTTAAGAAAGCTTGCTGTTCTTGCCACACCCATCCTTGGATGAGGATTGTGGGCAGAGCCAATGGTATTGAAAGCACGATGCACGTTTTCCAATTAACATAATAAGGAAGAATGGCGGACCAAATAACAATGAAGATGGCAAGGTAGGCATAGGGAAGCAAAAACTGGCTCAGAACCGCTAATAGAAACATCGCCCATAACGTTGGCAGCCTTAACGAGGGCATACTGTGATCATGCCTACTGACAATCACAAAAGTCACGGCGAGCATATAAAAAATAGCAATGGCAGAGAGGGTTCGCCAATGCATGAATGAGTACTGATGATACAAGAAGTAAAGTGCAGAACCGCTTACAAACATCCATGTAATGCAAGCAGATGCGCGCTCAATATCGATGCTCTCTTGCCAATGAGCAGGGATTGAGATTTTCATTCGTTTCTGAGTACCTATATCTTTTCGTTCTTATAGCGCTACTTTGACAAAAAACACTGATAAATGCATAGGCCAGAAGTCACTTTTTATTTCATGACTTCTGGCACTTTTGTCAATCTCGTGAAGTTATCACTATAAACCCACAACTTTGTTCATTGCCAAAGGAAAGCAAGATGCAAACAATTCACGGCTTTATAGTTACGCTTCATATTTTAACCGGTGCTTTGTCACTTATACTGTTTTGGGTGCCTAGCCTTACGGAAAAGGGCGGAAAAGCTCACAAGCAATTTGGTGGCTACTACATAAAAGCAATGCTATTTACGTCTATTAGCGGCGTTATCAGCTCTACCATGGTGTTGTTTATTCCGCTCGTCATCTTCCCAACAATGCCCGAGCACTTTGAGTCTGTTGCTTATTTCACTGCATACCTTAGAGGTCAATATGTCTTTTTGCTGATGTTAAGTCTGTTAGTTTGGAACAACTTAAGACATTCTGTAGCGGTGCTTAAAGTGAAGCAAAACCTTGGGCAGCTGCGCACTATCGAATACTTATGGCTACCCGTTGTGCTTTTTGTCGTCGCGTCCATTGCGTTGTATCAGGGTATTACGTACGGCATCACGCTAACTTGTATCTTTGCCCCTATTGCGCTGTTAAATGCCATTGGTATTGTGCGCTATGTTTATCAAAAAGACATCGTTGCAAGCTCGTGGGTAACTGAGCACATTGGGCATATCATTGGCTCTGGTATTGGCGCTTACACCGCGTTCTTTGCTTTTGGTGGACGCACACTTTTTGAAGGCTTTCCGTCACTTCAACTTATCAGCTGGATTCTACCCGCTCTTATAGGCGTACCTTTTTCCATCTGGCTTAGTTGTAAATACAAACCCAAGTCATCTAGCCTCAAAGCGCCTTCACTAAAGCCGAAGGCAGTGAAAAGCTAGGTAGGTTGACCCAAAATCTAGCGGCTGTTATCAGTGCCACTGTTTGCGCTTGTTGACCTTTACAGAAAATCAAAGGTCCACAAGCCCTAATTACAAAAGGTTGGCTTTACCGTTTGGACAACACGCAATCGAGTGTGTAACGTAAGAGGTGACAGCAACGCCACTATCAAACCGTGTCAAACGAGAGCGCTAATTTATGAAAAAGCCCCAGCCAGCAGAACATACAAGAACGAAAAAATTATTAACGTTTCAAAAGCCTACGTTTAGCTTTACTGTTACAGCTGCTTGTATCAGCTTAGGGCTAGCTTTAAGTGCAACTGTGAACGCTCACGATACAGCATCAAAAATGAACACAGACACACAGATTGAGACCACTCCTACCCTTACGTCTCTCACAAACTACCAAAAAAACGCGCCCTTTATGTATTCTTCTGGCTTGCCTGATGCCTCTCACCTTTCTCTGCTAAAAGAGGAAGGGGTGACACACGTTATAGATTTGATCCCAGGAAATAGAGCGAGCGAGATTTTAACTACCTCAGAATTAGGCCTCGACTACTTTAACGTTCCCGTTGATTGGGAAGCTCCTACATTGGCTAACTTTTTAAATTACGCGGCATTTATGCAAAGCGTAGATGTTAACGAAGACAAGGTACTCACGCACTGTAAACTGAATTGGCGGGGGGCTGCTTTTACCTATCTTTATAGAATTAACGTACTGGGCGAAAGCGAACCAACCGCCAAGACAGACCTTATGGCCATTTGGCACCCAAACCCTACATGGTACGCGTTTATGAACGAAGTTATTACCTATTACAACGGGGTAAACGGCAAACAACTAGCGATGTCGTTTGAGGCCGCCGTTCCTGAAAGCCAATAAATTTTAGCGCTTCCTTAATTAGTTTTTAAACCACTTCATTCCCAATACATATATGAAATTTCAGATGCGTTATTGACACATACGAAATTTCATATACGATATATCACATACGAAATTTCATATGTGATGATTTTTATGTCGAATTGTTGTGAACCTGCGCAGCTAGCGCCCCTAGCATTTTTTAAATGCCTGTCGGAAGACACTCGCTTGAAGACGCTACTAATGCTTAGCGTAAAAGGCGAGTTATGCGTGTGCGATCTCACCGATGCGCTTCAACTAAGCCAGCCAAAAATTTCACGTCATCTTGCAGATTTACGAAAATGCGGTTTAGTGCTCGATACCCGTAAGGGCAAATGGGTGTATTACCAACTTCATCCTGACTTACCTGCTTGGGCGCTAGACGTTATCAAAAACACTGCGTCGAATAATAGTGCATACATCGACGAGCCATTAGCGAACCTGACCTGTGAGAATTGCTAACGTTCACATGCTTTGATGTACATCACTAAGGTGATTACCCCGAGCAAATTGCAAGCTGCTTACTTTTTAACTTTTCCAATTTTTTGATAGCTATTCAAAGTAGCATCAGTCATTTAAATAAGGTTTTTATATGAAGATTTTATACATTTGTACGCACAACCGTTGCCGCAGTATTCTTTGCGAGGCCATCACCAATGCCTCGAACGGCAATGTGGAAGCGCGTAGTGCTGGCAGCCAGCCTGTTGGTGAAGTACACCCTCTTTCTCTTAAATACCTTGCGGAGCGCGGGTTTGATACAAACGGGCTTAAAAGCCAGTCGTGGGATGAATTTGAAGAGTATGAAGCTGATCTTGTTGTCACGGTTTGTGATTCAGCGGCGGGCGAGTCATGCCCAGTTTATTTCGGTAAGTCGCTTAAGGTGCACTGGGGCTTAGAAGACCCGTCAAAGTTAGAAGGAAGCGAGCGAGATAAGGCCGAAGCATTCAACAACACCATCGATATTATTGAAAAGCGTGTAGCGGCATTAGCAGAGCTTGCTGAGAAAAATTTAGATAAAGCAGCGCTTAAAGAGGCGCTATCAAAATTAGGCGCCCAGTAAAGAGTAAAGGTAGATCAATGGAACAGAAAACATCAACAACTGAAAGCCCCTCTGATAACGCAGTAATGGAGCAAATGCACAAGCCGATTATGGCTAACTTTGCATCAAGGTTTTCAGACCACAAGCCGCGCATTTTGTTGCTTTACGGTTCGCTTAGAGAACGCTCTTACAGCCGCCTAGTTATAGAAGAATCAGCCCGATTGCTTGAATACTTTGGTGCAGAGGCCAAAGTTTTTGACCCGCACGGTTTGCCGCAGCCCGATACTGAAGATGAATCACATCCAAAGGTTAAAGAACTGCGCGAGCTTATGATGTGGTCTGAAGGCCAAATTTGGTGTTCGCCAGAGCGTCACGGTAGCATGACCGGCATCATGAAAAGCATGATCGACTGGGTACCGCTTAGCCTTGGTGGCGTGCGCCCTACTCAAGGGAAAACGCTGGCCATTATGCAGGTATCAGGCGGTTCGCAATCGTTCAATGCGGTAAATCAAATGCGTATTTTAGGCCGCTGGATGCGCATGTTAACCATCCCTAACCAGTCTTCTGTGGCAAAAGCGTTTTTAGAATTTGAAGACGATGGTCGCATGAAACCGTCCCCTTACTACAACCGCATTGTGGATGTAGTTGAAGAGTTAGTGAAATTTACTTTACTCACCCGCGACAACAAGGACTTTTTAGTTGATCGCTATTCCGAGCGCGTTGAAAGCGCAGAAGAAGTGAGTAAGCGTGTTAACCAAAAATCGCTGTAAAATTAAGACAAAGGTGAGTAGAAATGGGGTTCTTTGAACGTTATTTATCAGTGTGGGTTGGCCTTTGCATTATTGCTGGGGTGGGCCTAGGTTATGCTTTACCTAGCCTATTTGAGTCTATTGCAGCGCTTGAATATGCACACGTAAATCTTGTAGTGGCAGTACTTATTTGGCTAATGATTTACCCAATGATGGTGCAAATAGACTTCGGCTCTATTAAAGATGTGGGTAAAAAGCCAAAGGGCTTAGTGCTAACCCTTGTGGTTAATTGGCTTATCAAGCCTTTCACTATGGCGCTATTAGGCTGGTTATTCTTTAAAGGTATTTTTGCCGACTGGGTAGACCCGCAAACAGCCACTGAATACATTGCAGGTATGATCTTACTTGGCGTCGCTCCTTGTACTGCCATGGTTTTTGTGTGGAGTCACCTAACTAAAGGGGATGCTAACTACACCTTAGTTCAGGTATCAATTAACGACCTTATTATGGTCGTTGCCTTTGCACCGCTTACCGCCATGCTGTTGGGTGTAACAGATATCACGGTTCCTTGGGACACCCTGCTACTGTCTGTAGCGCTCTATGTAGTATTGCCGCTGGTAGCGGGTTATATCACGCGCCGCCACTTGGAAAACAAAAACAACAGCACACAGAAAACAGGTTCAGGAAACAATGCGGTCGACGCGCTAGTAAGTAAATTTAAGCCGTTTTCCGTAATTGGGTTACTGCTGACAATTGTTATTTTGTTTGGCCTTCAAGCAGAAACGATATTATCGCAGCCCCAGGATATCGTGCTTATTGCGATACCCCTGCTTATACAAACTTACGGTATTTTTGCTATTGCCTACTTTGCCGCAAAGCGCATGAAACTGCCGCACAATGTAGCTGCACCAGCATGTATGATTGGTACGTCTAACTTCTTTGAGTTGGCGGTAGCCGTAGCCATTTCACTATTTGGTTTACACAGCGGCGCAGCGCTTGCCACCGTCGTTGGCGTACTAGTTGAAGTGCCCGTTATGCTTTCGCTAGTGTGGTTTGCGAACAAAACGCGCCATTGGTTTGACTAAGCAGTGTTAACCCAGTCTCCACTGGTGACATTGCAAAAATAAAAAAGGGCGAGCCCATGGCTCGCCCTTCTCATTTTTTAAATTATTAAACCGCAATGGGCGCTTTGTAGGTATCGGGAAGAATGAAACCAAAGCGTTGTAGAACCGACGTAAGTTCGTCGCGTTTAATTGGCTTTTCAATAAAACCTAATGCGCCTAATGACATCACTTTTTCTTGCATCAATGGCTGAATATCACCTGAAATAACAATAACAAAAGTCTCAAGTTTACGGCGTTTGATTTCGCTCAAAACGCTGAGCCCGCCCAGCACAGGCATTGTTAAGTCTAGCAATACAAGGTCAATAGTATGGTGTGCTAATACTTCTAGAGCGTCCATACCATTTGACACTTCATAGATAGCTTCAGCGAACCCATTAGGCAAGTTACTTCTGGCCATTTTCCGTGCTAGCGCTGAATCGTCACAAATCAGAATATTAAAACCCATTAACTACAATCTTATAATTGGTTACTAATCCACCGTTAGAATACATTAAACGAAAGTATAAGAAAATAATAAAAACATCGAATTATTGGCTACTTACTCGATAACGACACCAAACTCTCCTCTCCTATTAGCATGTTTTGTGGTAGATATAAGGCGTAACAAAAAAGGAAAACATCCCTATGCAAGAGTTAGCTGCGAGCCAGGACAAAAACTTGGTGAGAAAAGTTGCCTATCAGATTCTGTCTCATTTCGATAAGAGTTACCGGTGGTTCACCCGAATTACACGGGGCGCTCAAGAAAGATTTGAAAAGGGTAATTGGAAAGAAACCCAGCTAGCCTCTAAAGAGCGTATTACCATTTATGAACAAAGCCTGTCAGATGCGGTTGCCGAGATTTATCAGCTTACTCAGGTCCACCAAAAAGATGATGCTTTTTGGCAAGAGCTTAAAAAGGTGTTTGCGCTACAGCTTGAAGGCCACCCGCAGTTTGAGTTAGCTGAAACCTTTTATAACTCAGTGATTGGTCGCCTGTTTAAGCACAAAAAAATAGACAACGACATGATGTTTGTTCTGCCTAGCCGCTGCTTTTTGCCGGGGCAAGACAGAGACAAAGTAGTCAACAGCTTTGACACCACCACTACCGTACGTGAAATGTACGAGTCGATATTCAAAATTTATCGATACAATATTCCGTTTGAAAACTTTGAAAGGGACTTACAAAACCTTGAGACGGCCCTACGCGCACGATTAAACAAAGAACAACTAGCCAGTGTACAAGCCGTTGAGATCCTAAAGCCTACTTTTTTTCGTGGTAAAGCGGCTTATTTGATTGGTCGCATTTGTATGCCCGATGAAACCCTGCCGTTTGTCATCGCCATGCGAAGATACAACGAGCCACATATGTTTGTTGATGCCTTGCTCACCGACCGCAAAGATCTAAGCGTCATTTTTGGTTTTGCCCGTAGCTATTTTATGGCTGACACCCAAAACCCGGCCGAGGTTGCCGCTTTTTTACAAGAGTTATTGCCGAATAAAAAACACTTTGAACTGTATATGTCTATGGGGCATTACAAACACGGTAAAACGGTGTTTTATCGGAATTTCTTACAGCATATGGACGAGTCGAGTGACAAATTCGAAGCCGCGCCAGGCATTCGCGGCCTAGTAATGATGGTTTTCCACCTGCCTTCCTACGGGGTGGTATTTAAAATCATTAAAGACGAATTTGCTGAAAGTAAGAAAATCACGCGTGAGCACGTAAAAGAGTGCTACAAGTTAGTTAAAATGTCAGATCGTGTCGGCCGAATGGCTGACACCCATGAATACGTTAATTTCAGATTCCCGTTAGGTAGAATTGAACCTGAGCTTATTGAAGAACTAAAAGAAACTTGTGCATCGAGTTTAGAATTTACTGAGACAGAACTTATCATCAAGCACATGTATATTGAGCGTAAAATGACGCCGCTAAATATATATCTTCAAGAAGAAACCGACGAAGAAAAAATAACGCGTGCGCTTGATGAGCTTGGTCTATGTATTAAGCAAATCGCCATGGCAAATATCTTTCCCGGCGATATGCTGCACAAAAATTTCGGTATTACTCGTCATGGCCGCGTGATCTTCTATGACTATGATGAAATTTGTTTAATGAACGAGCGTAACTTTAGGAAGTTGCCAAAATCCGATGACCCCTATGCTATTGATATGCTTTCAGTAGCGCCTAACGACGTATTCCCCGAGCAGTTCGAGCACTTCATCGTCGGTAAGCGAAAGTTCAAAGATATACTTAAGTCATTGCACGGCGACTTGATGACATCTGAGTACTGGCATGAAGTACAAAAGAAATGTGCCCGTGGAGATGTGCAGCATTTTACCCCTTATAACCCGAGCATGCGCTTTAACAAAGGTGGATAGGCTAAATAAGCAAATAAATAGCATCTTCCCTATCACATTAACCTGACGTTTAAAGTGAGCAAGAGCTCTACATATGAGGACAAATTTTAGCTAAATGCGAAAAAGCGTAAAAGTGATCGTTTCAAGCCATATAGCTCGTAAAAGAGGCAAAGCAAAACCGCTTTTCGACTGCTTGTTTTCGCTTGCTGCTTAGTAAACACCGAAATCCAATACCAGCAACGCCGAACAAGTGCATGAATGTAGATAAACAAAAGAGTCGTAATAATGAAAGTGCTACTTGTAGAAGATGATCCAAAGGTTGCCTCGCACATTGCAAATGGACTATTGGGTGAAGGGCATGAATGTATTACTGTAGGTGATGGAACGTCAGGCTACCAACAAGCCGCTAGTAACGAACTAGACGCGGTAATCCTCGACGTAATGTTACCCGAACTCGACGGTTTCTCTGTGCTTGAGAAGCTTCGCGAGGAAGGGAACACGACTCCGGTTTTATTGCTAAGTGCCAAAAGCCAAGTTGAAGATAAGGTCAAAGGCCTTCGCACCGGCGCTAACGATTACTTAACCAAACCTTTCGCCTTTGAGGAACTGCTTGCTCGCGTTGAAGGTTTGGCTGGTCGCAATAAAGAAAACGAAGACAAAACCTTGATTAAAGTTGGCGATCTGACGCTAGACTTAGTTAATCGTAAGGTATTGCGTGGCGATCAAGAAATTGATCTTCAATCAAAGGAATTCCAACTACTTGAATGTCTACTTCGTCATAAAGGTAAAGTTGTAACGCGAAGCATGTTGTTGGAGCAGGTTTGGAATTATCATTTTGACCCGCAAACTAACGTGATTGATGTGCACATTAGCCGCCTACGTCAGAAAGTGGACAAAGCGTTTAATGTGCCACTTATTGAAACGGTAAGAGGCACGGGCTACCGCATAGCGGACGGGCTTGCATGATAGCAATACGCGACTTTACGCGTAGTTCTAGTTTTCGCGTAGGCGTATTGCTCACCACTCTTGCTTGTATTGCCATTGTTCTAATTGTCTATTTTTGGCGATTAACGAGCAGCGACTTGTTTATCTCCGAGTCTAATGCTGCCGTTAATGCCAAAGCTAACGCGCTCGTAACTCTCTATGAAAATCTAGGTATTGATGCTGTAAAGTCGGCCATTATAAGCGACAACAACCAACCTCCTTCTAGCGAAAAAGCCCCCCCTCCTTCATTCAATTATCAACGGTCGTTTGTGGTACTGAGTAAAGATGAGCAAGTAGTCGCCGGGAACTTAGCATCTATTCCACTAGTATTAGAGCGGCACAGAGGGACCAGCTTTGATACTGCGGAAATTGTTATTACTAGGCCTGATAGCTCATCAAGAAAAACTTTGCGCCAAGCATTAATGAGAGAAGATGTATTAGGGGATTATACCCTTTATGTTGGGCGTGGGATCGACGACTTGTATAGCGCACAGTGGTTTGGCAAAACCTTTAGCTGGATCATTGTTGTACTGCTTTGTGCGTTAAGTATCTTGAGCTTTGCTATTGCCGTGTATGTTGTCAATCGAATTAACCGCATGTCTCAAACCGCCGACAAGATAATAAAGACAGGTAGTCTTCAAGAGCGGCTAGAAATTGATAGCAATTGGGATGATCTCAGCAGCCTTTCTTTCGTTTTCAATCAAATGCTGGACACCATTGAAAGCTCGGTTAATAACATTAAGTCAGTCACAGACAGTATTGCTCACGACCTGCGCACGCCGCTTTCAAGACTTCGTAACACATTAGAAAGAATTGAAGACGAACAGCTTCGAGAAGACACCACTCAAGAAGCAGATAACCTACTGAATATGTTTAATAGTTTATTGCGCATAAGCGGACTTGAGACTACGAATAAGAAAGAGGGTTTCTGTAGTACTGATGCCAGAGCTATTGTTGAAGATGTGGTCGACCTTTACCACCCCCTTGCCGAGGAGCGCAATATTCAGCTGTCCAGTCAGCTTGAAAGCGTGACTATGCTTGCTGACCCTAACTTACTTTTCCAAGCTGTAGCCAACGTATTAGACAATGCTATCAAGTATTCAAATGAAAATAGTATGGTTGCGGTTCAGCTAATTACCACGGAAAAACACATCGTTATTGCCGTCAATGATGCAGGCATAGGCGTGGGTGAACACGAGATATTAAATCTAGAACGCCGCTTTTATCGCGCTGATGGCAGCAGAACGAGCAAAGGCAACGGGCTAGGCTTATCACTTGTCTCCGCAATAGTGAAGCTTCACGATGGGCAAACTTGGTTTGTGCACGACCCGCTAATGCAAGGGCATGGTCTGGGTGTTGTTTTTTGTTTTCCGATTAATCTGCGACAAAATCAGCTAGTCTGAATCAGCAAATTGCAGACACTATCTAGATATCTGGTGCGCTAAGTTGTACTCGCTAATTTTATTTTTCTTTTTCTGAATGCTGACCTATGGATGGTACAGGTCAGCAAACTTTCCAGATTTATATCTGTAAATTATCAATCAATTTGCTTTTGCATAAAGATAGTAACTTCTGCCATCACAATACCGAACTTACGAATGTACGAACGGTTCATCATGGTAGTGTCATCGAAAGCCCAAAACCAGTCATCAAATGTTACTGAATAAGTAGTATCATCTACCGGCAAATCCATCTGGTAGTGAAAATTGAAAGCGTTACCATAGCTCGTACCTTTTGCAGGACCATCAATATCACCCGCGTTACCGACAAAAGTGTTATCGCTTTGCTTTACTATTTTCCAAGTCCGAGATTCAGGCCCTTCACCTACACCATAATCAAACGTTTCATCAAGTGTTAGGGTATTCCCCACTATTGAGCCATCAATGTTTACCACAAACCTTTGTACCACCTCACCTGAGCGGTTTTGTACTATGCCCCATGCCTTAACGTTTCCATCGAAAAACTGCTCAATATCAAAAACCGGAGATACCGACTGATAATCTTCACCATCGACCGACACAGAACATCCAGAAAGCCCTGCCATGGTCAATGCTGCAAACCCCACTCCTAAACACAACTTCATCATATTTTTTATCATTTTACTTATCCTGCTCAACTAACCCTGCATGGGCTATATATCTATAAAATCACTAAACTAATCTTTTCCGAGTAGCTTTCTTCTAAACTTAGGTTCCGATGTTTCATCACTTAACCAGATATCAAAAAAACGATGCGTAAACGTTTTGTCACTTATCTCATCCGCTTTTTCGCCGTTTACGTAAAACACGCTTGTGCCTTCTTTCGTTGCAATCCCTGTAATTACATCGCCCTCGCTAACGTCAGGAAAGATACGCTCCATTAGCGACAGCCATTTTTCTGCATCATCGGCAGCGATATCTCCCTGTTTTTTCATTTCATCAATAGAGCGCTCGGCAATCTTTTTCCCTTCAAGATCCCGTTGGTAGGTCAAACGAAGGGCAAAAGGAGGCTGACCAGCGTATTTACCTTCAGAAGCAAAAAGCTCACCGGTGTATACGTCCCAAAAGTAGTAAGAAAACATGCCTTTCCCCACTAGTTTCGCATTAGGAACATATTCATTAATGTTTTCTGAATCATACTCTTTTGCATAGGCGTTGTTTGACATGATGACAGCGCTCAGTGATATGGAAACGAAAATAGCAAAGGTGGATGCTGCAGCTATTTTATTTATGTAATGAAGAAACCATGATGGGGTATAAATCACAGCTTTTCGTGAAATGCCGTTTTGTTTAATAACCATAAAAATGCTCTTATAAAGCGTAATAAAAATTACAGGTCTTTTATTGAATTTCTATCTGGTTATACTCTTGCCAATGTGCAAATGATCAACTGTCTCTGGGCTCTCACCGTGCTTTCCCTTGAAGAATTTAAAACGTCACTCGCTCTTCCTTCGCCTCTTATCCCTTTCAAACCGAACTGGGAGGGTGCAAATAAGGTATCGCTTTATGTTAAGCGTGACGATGCTATTCACCCTGTGATGTCAGGAAATAAATGGCGAAAGCTAAGCCATACACTAACGAGTCCTTTACCAAACGCCGCTATTAGTTTCGGCGGCGGCTTTTCTAACCACCTTCATGCATTGGGGTTCGCATGTTTCAAACTTGGTATTCCCTTTACCGCCATTATTCGCGGCGACTACAGTGCTGCACCATCGCCAATGATTAAAGATTTGATGCAGTGGCAGACTCGCATTGAATATGTAAACAGAGTTACCTACAAAAAGCGTAACGATAGTACCTATTTGGATGAACTAAAGCTGGAGTTCCCCAGCGCAATTATCATTCCTGAAGGTGGAAGCCAAGCGCAAGCGCTTTTAGGGATAAAAGATATGGTCGATGAAATCGAGGTAGACTTTGACTTTATCGTTGCGCCTGTCGCTAGCGGCGCCACATTGGCGGGAATTGTAAACGCATTAAATAAACGTAATAGTACTAAGGGCATCGAGTTTAGTTCTCGCAACAAAGCCATTGGCATAGGCGTACTAAAAGGTGAAGGCTATCTAGAGGGGTTGGTTGAGCAATTTATTCCAACAGTTAACCAGACACATTGGCATATTGATCATAGCTACCATTTTGGTGGCTACGCCAAAGCGCCAAGTGAGCTTCAAACCTTTTGCAGCAATTTCAATAACACTATGAATTTTGAAATAGAGCCCGTTTACTCGGGCAAAGCCTTCTGGGCCGTTAAAGATATGCTGGCTAAAGGCAAGTTTGAGGAAGGTTCACGCATTGTTGTATTGCATACAGGAGGTTTGCAAGGAGCTAGATGATTTCATCAATCTGCAACAGGATAGCCAAACAATCTTTTCAACTTTGCCTTTATTCCTTTTGCTTGTTGAAGCTGTTCACGCAGCACGCCTAATTGACTGAAGTTAGCGCTGAGAGGATCGTCCTTAGGCATTTTTCCTACAATGCCGTACTTTATCGTTATCGTTTTGTCCTCTTTAGCAAAAGTGCCGAATAACTTATCCCATATAATAAGTACGCCGCCATAGTTCTTATCAATGTAAGGTTTATTCGTTGCATGATGAATGCGGTGATGCGTAGGCGTGTTGAAGATATGCTCTGCCCAGCCTAAATGACCAATCGTTTGCGTATGTACAAAAAACTGATAAGCCAGATTGATGGCGACAATGGCAAAGACCAGGCTGGGTGAAAAACCAATCAGTATCATTGGCACCCAAAAGAGCCACATGCCAACGAATGGATACAACACACTTTGTCTGAAAGCCGTGGTGAAATTCATTTTTGTTGAGCTGTGATGCACCGCATGGGCCAGCCAAAACCAGTGTATGTTGTGTGAAGCCCGATGAAACCAGTAATACAAAAAGTCTTGTAGGATAAAACCCGCAAAAAGCGATACTGCCGTAAGTTCTATGTTAAATAGAGAAAACTGGTGCAGCCAAAGAAACAAAGGCATCAACAGTAGCAACACCAGAGCGTCAGAGCCCTGATGAAGCAGTGCGAGCAAAGCATTGTTCACACTGTCTTTTACATTATAGAACTGCCGTGCCTTTTTGAACTCCACAAAAACACACAGTAAAAAAACCGGGCTTAAGCCAAGTAAAATAAGTTCAACGGGGATCAAAACGCGCTCCTAACTTATTCAAACATTGCTCAATGTCGTTTTGTAAAAGGCGCGTCAGTAGCCAATTGGGTATATACCAAGGCGCGCAACAACTAATGCGATAAGAAACTTTGGTTAGGCTACCCTGTGCGGAAAACCTGATAACTCCCCGATGATCTTTTACTGGAAAGTCGTCAACAACACGATATTCAATACCATCTGTGTCTGCTTTCACAATCTCTTCTTTAAAGCTAACGCCTAGAATACTCACTTCTCTCACGCAGCCCACTCCGCCACTGACTTCACTATTCTTTGCTGCCCTTAATACCTTAAACGAAGCGTTAAAGAAATCGCTTAAATTCGGGTGATCAAGCAGAGTATCGCGAAGCACTTGTGGCGTTGAATGAATAATTCTTTGGTACTGAACGTCAACCATTTACGATATGTCCTCTTCTCATGGCTATTAGCATAAATTGACATTCATATTTGATCTTGCGTTAATACGTCATGTTTTTTGTTATTTTGCGACATAACTATGCCATCAGTTTCTTTTGCCTATATTCAAAGTATAGAAAGCTATTTAGCTAGCTTAGAGGTTGATACAAGAGAACTGTCGCGACTCACGCAAAAGCATAGCTCACTTCCAGGTTCATCCCGTGTTTCCATGGAAGCCTACGTCGAGCTGTTAAACCAAGGTGCATCGCTCACCAACAATGCATTATTTGGGTTTGAGTTAGGCAAACATATTCAGGCAAAAGATTATGGGGTGTTGGGTTACCTCGTTGAAAGTTGCGAGAATTTAGCTCAAGCCATAGGGGCGCTCACCCGGTTTGATGCGCTAGTCGCTGATATCGGCACAACAAGCGTATTTTTTGAATCTGAAGATGCCCGGGTTGAGTGGGTACCTAAAAGCCCAGATAACAAACAAATGGTGTTGCGCAATACCACTGCTTGGGTAGCAACCGTTTATAAAATATTGGGTTCAGCCTGCCAATTAAACGCTATTACCTTTACTTTTCCCTTGAGCACGCTGGAAAAAGATACTTTAGCCCAGTGGTTTAACTGCAAAGTAGTTGATTGTGCACGCGCCAATGCCATTACCTTTCCCCTACCCTTACTGCATGTGCCGTTTACCAGTGAGAACAAGGCTATGTTCAGCGCGCTAATAAAAGTGACTGAAGAAGAATTAGACGAGTGCAAAGGGGAACGATTTGCTCAAACTAACAAGCGCCATTTTTACCCTAATCCACACGAAGATATCGCTCACAAAGTCGTTGCACTTTTAAAAGCCAACCCAACGCTAAAGGGGTGTGATCAAAAGCGTATGGCCGAAGCGCTATTCATAAGCCCGCGCACACTGCAGCGAAAGTTGAAGCAAAGCAACACTAGCTTTCAGCAAATTCTTGATAGTGAGCGCAAATCTCGTTTAGACGACCTTCTTAAACAATACTCTATTGCCGACACCGCAGATTTATTGGGGTTTCAAGAGCAATCATCATTTACCCACGCGTTTAAAAAGTGGTTTTCCACCACACCGCTTAAGTATCAAAAACAGCTAATATCAGAAGAGTAACCGTATTTCGTTATTAACCTTGCCGCACGCGTAATTGCGGTTTGAGAAAGGTGATGTGACTTATAATCTTTTAGTCTGAATAGGCAATTTTTTACTATCAAAATTTTGATTATTAAACTAATGTGACTGAGAACGCGTAGGTATTATCAGGTGTACAGCAAAGCTAACTCACAGGAGATACGCTATGATCGACCGTCCAGTTACATTGCCAACGCAGTTAAATGCACTCGTGTCAAAGTCACTAAATCTATGTGAGCTTATGTTGCCCGTGTGTGATGTGTTTTATCCTTTTGCTGCTATTTACGAAAATGGTCGCATCGGTTGTATTTTTGCCGACGAGTCTGGAACTAAAAAGCGCGAGTCACAGCTTATTGAACAGCTTCAGTGGCGAATAATCGATACTACAACAGATACAAACAGTTACAGTGTCTTAGTGTATGCTGCGGCAGTTAACACTCAAGACAGTAAGACCCTTGATGCGATTGCCATTGCAACTGCCACACCAAATCACGAAGAACGGCTCATACTTTATCCTTACTACAAGGTAGATGACAAAGTAGTCATTTCTCCGCCTATAGATACGGTAACGCGTTAGTGCAATACGGTAGTGAAAGCATTGTATTTCAAATTACCTAGTACAAACCCGGATCGGTTATTACAATAGTTTTTTAAGGTAGGTTCGCCAGTGCGTGCACTACCTTTTACATTCGTTGTTACGATTAAAATTTTTTGTCCTTTCATAGGCTGTCTTTGCTTGCCAAATCCCATTGGTCTGCTAGCATTCAGCCCAAAATTCATTAGCAAAATTAGGGATTAGTTATTATGTCTCGCGTTTTAATTATTGGTGCTGGCGGAGTTGCGTCGGTAACTGTGAAAAAATGTGCACGTTTACCGCAACATTTCGACGAAATTTACTTAGCAAGCCGCACGGTATCCAAGTGTGAAGCACTGCAACAAGAAGTAGGTGCAGATCGCGTTAAGGGTGTTTTCGCTGTTGATGCCGACAATGCAAAAGAAGTTGAAGCACTTATTAACGAAGTAAAACCAGACCTAGTAATCAACCTAGCGTTGCCATACCAAGACCTGCCTATTATGGATGCATGTCTTGCTACTAACACAGATTACTTAGACACTGCCAACTATGAGCCAAAAGACGAAGCAAAATTCGAATACTCATGGCAGTGGGCTTACCAAGACAAATTTAAAGACGCTGGCATTATGGCCCTTCTTGGCAGTGGCTTTGATCCAGGTGTAACTAACGTTTACACAGCATATGCAGCTAAGCATTACTTCGACGAAATTCACTACCTTGATATCGTAGACTGTAATGGCGGCGATCACGGTCAGGCTTTCGCGACTAACTTCAACCCTGAAATCAACATTCGTGAAATTACCCAACGCGGTCGTTTCTGGGAAAACGGCGAGTGGAAAGAAACCGATCCGCTAAGCGTACGTGAAGACCTAGATTACCAAAACATTGGGGTTCGTGCGTCTTATCTGATGTTCCACGAAGAGCTAGAGTCTATTGTTAAGCACTTCCCTACTCTGAAGCGTGCACGCTTCTGGATGACCTTTGGTGATGCTTACCTTAACCACCTGCGCGTACTTGAAGGCATTGGTATGACTAGCATTGAGCCAGTTGAATTCCAAGGCCAAAAGATTGTGCCTCTAGAGTTCTTGAAAGCAGTACTGCCTAACCCAGGTTCACTTGCTGAAGGCTATAGCGGCATGACGTGTATTGGTACTTACATCACAGGTATTAAAGATGGCAAAGAAAAAACCATCTTTATCTACAATAACTGTGACCATGCAAAATGTAATGAAGAAGTGGGCGCACAAGCCGTATCTTACACCACAGGTGTTCCGGCGATGATTGGCGCGGCGCTTATGCTTAATGGTACATGGAAAGAGTCGGGCGTTTGGAACATGGAACAATTCGACCCAGACCCATTCATGGATATGCTTAACGAGCACGGCCTACCATGGCACGTTCTTGAATGTGAAAGCAGCCCTTTCACCAAATAGTAGATACCCGGGCGCTTAATTCAAGCGCCCTTTTTTGTTACCGCAATAACTGCAATTGAAATAATTCAAACCATCCCAGGTTGTTAAACTGTACCAGTCAGCCGTTTTTTGAGCTAAGACTGGTTATGTAATACATTAGACACCTCATTAATGCTGTAAGCAGTTTTATTTTTTGGAGCTTTACCCATTGACCGATTTAACTCAACGCACTGATATTCCTTCTCCTTGCTATGTGCTGGAAGAAGAAAAGTTAATTAAAAACCTTGAGCTCATGAAACGGGTTCAAGACGAATCAGGTGCCCGCATCATTTTGGCGCTGAAAGGCTTTTCAATGTGGTCATGCTTCGACATTATTAAACAGTATTTACACGGCGCAACAGCAAGCTCGGTTTGGGAAGCTAAACTCGCGGCAGAGATGGGTAAAGAAGTTCACGCTTATTCTCCAGCGTACAAAGTTAATGACGCGAAGGAACTAGCGAGCCTTGTTAACCATCTGTCTTTCAATAGTTTAACCCAGTGGAATACGCATAAAGAAACCTTATCGAACGTTTCGTTAGGCCTTCGCATAAACCCTGAGCATCAAGAGGCTGATACGCCACTGTACGATCCAGCAGCGCCAGGCTCGCGCTTAGGCATACGCGCCAGTGAGCTAGAAGGCGTAGATCTGACGGGTATCGAGGGTTTTCACTGCCACAACCTTTGTGAGTGTGATTCTTTTGCTACTGCACGCACCCTTGAAGCTATCGAAAAGCGCTTTGGTAAATGGCTTGTTCAATTGAAATGGTTGAACCTAGGCGGTGGACACCTTATGACCCGTGAAGGTTATGATGTAGAGCACCTTATTAAAACGCTAAAAGACTTTAAAGCGCGTTACCCACACCTAGACGTAATTTTAGAGCCAGGTTCTGCTGTTGCATGGCAAACAGGCCCACTAATTTGTGAAGTGGTAGATATGGTAGAAAACGATGGTGATATTGCCATTCTAGATATCTCGGCTACCGCTCACATGCCGGACGTTTTGGAAATGCCTTACCGACCTGCCATTTTAGGTGCAGGTATGCCAGATGAAAAAGCGCATAACGTAAAGCTAGGCGGAAATTCATGTCTTGCTGGCGATGTTATTGATGTCTATTCATTTGACGCACCGTTGAAAGCTGGCGATCGTTTACAGTTCGAAGATATGATGCATTACACCATGGTAAAAACCACATTCTTTAACGGTGTAGAGCACCCTGCTATTGGTATTTTACGAACTAATGGCGACTTCGAACTAGTTCGTGAGTTCAGTTACGAAGACTTTAAAGGCCGTTTGTCTTAGACTTAACCCTTCACTAAAAAGTATACCAAAAGCTAATTGATCAATATTTGATCAATTAGCTTGTTCCCAATCTGCTCTAGTGCTATTTTGAGATTGTTGAGTAGTCAAAAGGGAATTTCGACCTACCAGTCCTTTCTAAGGTGAGTCCTTAATCTCCGCCGTCTTTTGTTCAACACCGAATTCAGGTGTTGTATCAAACCATCAAAAATTGCCTGTCTCGGTTATATCTTATCTTTATCAGAGGAATTGATCGTGAGAAGGAATAATCTAGGCTCAAGCTGTGCAACTCAAGTACACACATTTGCCAAACCTTTTGTATCTGCGCTTAGTGCGCTACTTTTAACCACGGCCTGTATGTCGACAAATCCTTCTATGGGAGGTGGAAGTTCAGGCGCAGTAAGTGGTGGCGCCGGCGGCGCTACGGCTTCAAATAATAATGCGCAATTAGAGAATTGTGACGAAACACTCGGTACATTAAGTGTTTTTGAAGATACAAGTTTGCCCTGGTGGTCAGAGTACCGCAGAACTTACCCAAAACTCGGCAGTACCATTCCTGTTATCAGGTTAATGATTCAACAGTCTAACTGTTTTGTCATTGTTGAGCGTGGCCGCGCTATGAATGCAATGAACACCGAGCGTCAGCTAATGCAATCTGGGCAACTTCGCTCTGGTTCAAATATTGGGGGCGGCCAAATGGTAGCAGCTGATTACACGCTCAGCCCATCTGTACTTTTTGCCGAAAAAACCCAGGGTGGTAAAGCCATAGCCGGTGCACTGTTTGGCACATTAGGCTCTATCGTTGGCGGAGGTTTTAGCAAGAATGAAGCGGCTACCTCGTTACTGCTTATAGATAACCGCTCCGGTGTTCAGGTTTCTGCTGCAACAGGTAGTGCTGCGAATCACGACTTTAGCTTGTTTGGCGGCATGTTTGCTGGCGCAGCAGCAGGTGGTGCTGGCGGCTTCTCAAAAACACCTGAAGGTAAAATGCTGGTCACTGCTTTTGCCGATTCTTTTAACCAGATGGTGGTCGCACTTCGCTCTTACAAAGCGCAAGAAGTTGAAGGGGGGCTAGGAAAAGGAGGAAGGTTAACAGTGGGGGGCGCTGATGATGCCATGCCAGATGCTACCGATGCGCCAGCGATAACTACCTCAACAACGACCACTGCCGTCTATGTCGACAACACGCCTTCTAGGGTCACCGTTTCAGACCGCAGGTCTTACAATTTTGACGTCGATGAATACGATGAAAAAGCCTTTAATAGGTATTATGACTGGCTGAAAAACTATGGCCCATTAATGACTGCGTTCGTCTCCTTCGACCCCGAAAATAACAATCCTAACTGGCCAGGCGGAATGTCTATGGCGGCAGCCGCGACTATGCTTCTAACTCAGTTAGATTCTCACCGTATTGAACTTGAAGCATGGCCATATGAAGCTAGGGTGCAAGCATGGAGAAAAATGGGAAGAAGGTTGGAAAGCCACACCGAACTGTTTGAGCGAAACCGGACATTAGCGCTTCGAAATGAAAAACTCGACGACGAAGTGCGTCAAGTTATTGAAAGCATACAGGTAGTAACAAAAGAAAGCTTGTTCCCAGAGGGTATTTAGCTATTAGAAAATTGAACCCGAAGCCGCAAATTGCGGCTTCGGCTCTCAATACTTTTGATAGTAGTAACACGTTATAGCTATACCACACCACTACCCGAAGCAGCTTCAGATTTGTCAATCTCTCCTTCAGCAAGGACATCATTACCTAATTCTATTTTAAAGGTTGTGCCAGGCTTCCCCTGCAAACTGTAGCGAAAGCCGTACATCTCACCTTCGCTCAATGAGACTTCTGTCACATCATTTGGATGGATTAAATCGTAAACGCCAGAGTCATTCGTTTGAGAGAATATATCTACCAGCCATTTGCCATCAGACATGGTGATTTTAAGAGTCTTTGTCATCTGCGCCTCCTTTAGTAACCAGCCCATTCATCTTGGACTGTCATACAATGTACTACTTTGTATTTCGCCGATGACGCTTAAGATCAATCTTTCTTAGAGCAAATTACGCTTTTGCATCTAGCCCTGCTTGATACAGCGCATTCTTTTTCAAGTCATAATGACTTGCTACCACAGCCGCTGCTTTTTTCAACGGCATGTGCTCGCACAAGGTATTTAGGAGTGACATTGCTTCACTGGGTATTGCTTGGTCACTTACCTTAGCGGGACCTATCATCACAACGAACTCACCTTTTTGGTGTGCAGCATCGGCATTAAGATAATCAATCACATCTTGTGCGTTACCACTTACATAGGTTTCAAAGGTTTTAGTCAACTCTTTAGCCACAACAATGTGGCGTTCGCCTAACACACGCTGAATGTCGGTAACCGTATCTAGAATTCGACGAGGCGCTTCATAGTAAACCGTGGTGAAAGTTCTATCTAATAGCGCTGATAATACACCTTCACGCGCTTGGGTTTTAACTGGCAAAAAGCCTTCAAATGTAAATTTATCTGTAGGCAGTCCTGACGCGCTTAATGCAGTAATTGCGGCGCATGGTCCGGGCAAAGCACTAACTGGAATGCCTTGCTCACGGCATTTACGCACTAAAACAAAACCAGGGTCGCTGATAAGTGGCGTGCCCGCATCACTTATCAAAGCAACAGATTCACCACCTTTCAAACGTTCACAAAGCATAGCTGTACGCTTATCTTCATTATGCTCGTGAAGTGAAAGGGTCTTAGTTCCAATACTAAAGTGCTGTAGAAGTCGCGCGCTATGACGGGTGTCCTCGGCAGCAATCCAGTTAACTTCACTTAATACGCGAATTGCTCTAGCACTGATGTCATCTAAGTTGCCAATAGGCGTAGGAACAATATAAAGAGTGGCGGTGTCTGTCATAACAGTGGTTAAGTCTTACGTTAAATTGAAAGGTTATGCGATAAGTGTATCACGCCATTAGTCCAGATTATGCTGGCAAGCGTAGATTTTCACACTGGTTAAGATAAACTTGACCTATAACGATGTAAAAGGAATGAAACTGTGCGTCATATCGGACAATCTGGAAAAATTTTTACGCTATCAGCCATTGCTACAGTATTGGTACTATCGGGTTGTGGGAGTACTCCAAAAACTCAGTCGAAACCTGTGGTAGTGGAACCGACTTCAATTGAAACCACCCAGGTTGAAGAGAATGTCACACCTTCGCACAAACTCCTAGAATCTAAGAAGGTATGGGAACGTACCCGAGATAAAGAACAGCGTAATAGCTTATTACTGCAAGCCGCTGATTTATACCTTCAAAACCAGCAACCTGTATTAGCGCAGCAGGTGTTGTATGAAGTTAAAGAAGATGGTGTGTCAGAACGTAACTACTCGTACTATTCTCTTTTAGTTACCAAAGCCTATGCGGGGATGCCTGATGCGTCAGCAGACGAATTGCTGGCAATGCTCGATGGTGTAATGGGCACAGGGGAAACTGCATTCCAAAAAGCTGAACTTCAAACTCAGCTGTACTCACAGCAAGGTAATTTTGCAGCAGCAGCCAATAGCGTGCTAAAAACCAACTTGCCAGACGAAGATAAAGTACAGCAGGTATGGCAGTGGCTCACTTCCATACCGACGGAAACGCTTTCAAAAGTAGGAAAAGCGTATCCCGCTCTATCACCTTTCATCACGCTTCGCGAGTTGACTGAAGCGAATGCTTCATCGCCCGCAACATTAGCAAGAGAGCTTCAAAAGTTTCAACAAGTTTATCGCGGGCACATTTTAGAAACGACTTTGCCTAACAATGTGCTTAAAGCAACACAGCTTACTGACGCTGGCGCCAATGATATTGCAGTACTACTTCCACTTTCCGGCCGCTTAGCGCGCACGGGGCAAGTAGTAAAAAATGGTATAATGTCGGCCTATTATACTGATGTTGAAAAACGTCGAGATGAGCACTTACTGCCGCGACTTCGTTTTATTGACACTAATGGCGTTGATACGCAGCACCTACTAAATGAAATTGGCGACACTAAATTCATTGTTGGCCCGCTGTTAAAAGATACCGTAGAAAGTTTAATTCCTAATTTACCTGTTGGGGTGAACGTACTGGCATTGAATCGTCCAGAAGAGCTGATAGACCAAGTAATTGCAAACGAACCGCCGACCAAGAATAGATTAGCGACAACATCAAATTCTGCGCTAGATAACGGCACTGATTCGGCTGGAGGTATGCTCACGGATACAGAAATCCAAGGAGAGCTGGATACACTGGATTTAGCAACCTCTTTGAATTTTTTCGGCCTTGCCCCGGAAGATGAAGCCAAGCAACTTGCCGAATTTATTTTTAATAAAGGCTATCGTGCACCTATCGTTATTGCGGCTCAAAGCAGTCTGTATCAGCGAATGGACACCACATTTAAAGTGCATTGGAAGGCACTTAATAATAAAGAGAACAAACGCCGCACTAACATAACCTCGGTTACGTTTAACGACAGCAACTCGCTTCGCGAGGGTATAACTCAAGCGCTCGACGTTGCCCAAAGCAATGATCGCATTAATCAAATTGAGTACATGACCAATAATGAAGTGTATAACATGCCTCGCAGCAGACGCGATATTGACGCTATAGTTGCGTTTGCGTCTCCGCAAGACACAGAGCTACTTAACCCAATAATTGAAGCAAGCTTAAACCCTTACGATGGAAAACAAGTTCCTGTGTATGCCACATCTCGTTCGATGGATTACGACAGCGGAAAAAACCAATGGCGTGATTTACAAAACGTGCATTTTATCGATATGCCATGGTTAATGCCTTCACACAGTTGGCAACCTCTTCAGCAAGAGGTCGAGCAGGCTTGGCAAAATCAAAATACCATGCAAAAACGTTTGTTTGCGTTTGGCTTTGATGCCTACCAGCTACTTCCACAGCTAGGCATGCTTAACACGCTTAAATACCTTTCACATGAAGGATTAACCGGAACCCTTTCACTTAATGAGAAAGGCGAAGTCATTCGCCAGCAGCCCCAAGCTATAATCCGTAACGAAAAAGTTCAAATGCTTTCGGAGTAGAATTATGTCAACACTGCAAGGGAATGCAGCAGAGGACAAAGCCTGTCAATATCTTGAGGAACAAGGTCTTACGCTTTTGTGTCGAAACTACCGCACGCGACGTGGAGAGTTAGATATTGTAATGCAAGACGGCAATACTATTGTGTGTATTGAAGTCA
Source organism: Alteromonas sp. ABV4_150 (assembly GCF_056311745.1). Lineage (NCBI taxonomy): Bacteria > Pseudomonadati > Pseudomonadota > Gammaproteobacteria > Alteromonadales > Alteromonadaceae > Alteromonas > Alteromonas sp. ABV4_150. The sequence continues at coordinate 565,912 of NZ_CM149971.1, forward strand.
AATACCGGAAGCAGAATCGTTTTGGCAGTGCTTTAGAGTTTGTCACTGCCAAAAAGCTAAACCGAATTCATGCTGCGTTTGGTTTCTATTTGTTAGATAATAGCCTGAATCCAGCATCTACGCCCTTAAGGGTAGACGTTGTTGCCATAGACGGAAGCAAGCTTCAGTGGCTAAAAAACGTTGGATAGAGGCTTACGACATATAGCCATACGATTTATGTTCCTAAAAAAGGAAGATCGTAAGTGTTGGATGTGAACGCGTTTGAGAATAAATGGCAAGATCCTAAAGTAAAAGGACTTCCCTTTTTTATCTTAGTTTTACAAGCTTTCTCCTATTTGACGAATAGTCTCCTAGGTTTCCACGAATAATGAGTCCCCAATAACAAGATGTCGCCCTGTAACCTTGATAACCAAGAAATAGAATTAATAGTTGGTAACTCCAGTGCCAACTTTTCTGGTGTAACGTCTACCATGCTACAAGTGACATCGATACAAAGAAACATGATTAATTTACGGATCATGGGTAAACATTTTGTCTCAGATCCTTCGATGACGATAACATTCTGGGAAGTCGTTAAAATGTGTCGACGCCCGCTTAGCAATGGCAAGTGGCGTATTTTTCACGCTCGTCGCGTTGATGAAATGATCCAGGGAATAATCCTGAAATACGTGTTCCGCGCAAAAATAAAGCTCGTATTTAGCTCGGCAGCTCAGCGAAAGCGTTCTGCTTCCACGGTGTGGTTAAGCAATAGGATGGACGCAATTATTGCGATGAGTAACCGTTCCGCACAGTACTTAGACAAACCGCCTGCCAAAATTAATCTCCACGGTGTGCAGATTGACAAGTATACGCCAGCAGAAAACAAACAAGAAGCTTGGCAGTCACTCGGTTACGGTGGAAAATACGGAATAGGAATTTTAGGTAGAGTAAGAGAGCAAAAAGGCGTTCACCTTTTTGTGGAGGCTTGCATCAAAATATTACCTAAATACCCTGACGTGAATGCGATTGTGGTGGGCGCCATTTCTACGAGCAACCAAGCTTTTGTAAATCAACTCAAAGAAAAGGTGTCTGAAGCAGGTTTAACTGATCGCATCATTTTCACGGGTGAGTTGCCCTTTGAACAGATTCCTAGCATATTCAGTGCACTGTCCCTAGTGAATGCACTTAGCGACAACGAAGGTTTTGGTTTAACCGTACCTGAAGCCATGAGCGCAGGTGCGGCTGTACTAGCAACACAAGCGGGCGCATGGGAAGATATCGTTAGATCAGGTATTGACGGATATATAGTACCTATCAAAAACCAGCAAGCTGTCATAGAAAAGATAGATTTACTTCTGTCGGATATGGATAAACTTGCAGAAATGGGCAAAGCCGGTCGTGAGCACATTGTAAAGAACTTTAAAGTTGAAGATGAAGCAAAAAACTTAGTTGAGTTCTTTCGCTCGCTTCAATAAATAATACCTTGGCATTGTAGTAAAGGTTAATGCCACCTGGTATTTGATATTAATATTGCAAAGCATAAGCAAATATTTCTCAGATACTGATCATTACGTTTAGCCGTGCGTTGTAACTAAGTGCTACAACCACTAAAAAAGATCAGTAGGCAGTTAAATACAAAGAGATTACAGATGATTGAACAGATAAAAGCGAACTTTACCGAGAGCATTCAGACAAAAATTGCAGCATCGGAAATATTACCGGAGTATATTGAAAAAGCGGCGTACATGATGGTTGAAGCCTTAATAAGAGGCAATAAAGTACTGAGTTGTGGTAATGGTGGCTCTGCAGGCGATGCACAGCACTTTTCATCAGAAATGTTAAACCGATACGAACGCGACCGCCCTAGCCTGCCTGCGATTGCACTGAGCACAGACACGTCGACCATTACGTCTATCGCTAATGACTACAGCTATGACGAAATATTTGCCAAACAGGTACGTGCATTAGGCCAGCCTGGCGACATACTTCTCGCTATTTCCACTAGCGGCAATTCACGTAATGTTATCGCAGCAATGGAAGCAGCATTGTCGCGCGATATGACTATTGTCGCGCTTACCGGTAAAGACGGCGGCGAAATGGCTGGTTTTTTAAGTGAGCATGACGTAGAAATTCGCGTTCCATCTAACCGCACAGCGCGTATTCAGGAAGTTCACCTGCTAGTGATACACAACCTGTGTGAGTGCATTGACGACAGCTTATTCCCTGCAGATCATGGCGACGACTGATTAAATTAACTATGAGTAAACAAATAAAGAACTTAGGTCTACTGGGCTCTGTATTAGCGCTGATTTTAATATTACAAGGTTGTGTAGTGGCTGTTGGCGCAGCGGGCGCAATGGCAGCAAAGGTCGCAAATGACCGACGCACCGTGGGTACTCAACTTGACGATCAAAATGCTGATGCAGCAGTGTCTTATCAATGGTCGAAAAGCGATGCCCTTAAAGAGCAAGCTAACCTTCAGGTCGATGTTTATAACGGTGTTGCGTTGCTCACCGGCCAAGCCCCCAATCAAGGTCTTGTAAAGGAGGCTGTTAGCCGTGCTCAGGAAGTTGGCTACATTAAGAAAATTCACAACCAAATACGCATTGGCGAACCTATCGGAGCGGGTACTCAGGCCAACGATATTTGGCTAGCGTCAAAAGTACGCACCAAGATAGTCGCTGATGAGCGCGTTCCTGCTCTTCAGGTTAAAGTGGTTGTGCAAGATTCAGAAGTATTTTTAATGGGTCGATTATCCAACCTTGAAGCCACTGCCGCTGTAGATATTGCTCGCAATATCACGGGTGTAGCGCGCGTTGTTAGAGCCTTTGAAATTGTACAATAGAGAGTTTGCCACTGCCCTTTTAGTAGCAGGGGCACTCTTTATGGAAATTTTAGACGCCACGGTAATTACCACCGCGCTCCCTGTAATTGCTGGTGAGTTCAATGTACCGGCAGCGCACCTTTCTATTGGCGTTTCGGCCTACCTAGTGGCCGTCACGCTTTTTATTCCTTTGAGCGGCTACGCTGCTGACAAATTTGGTGCTCGAACTATATTTATAGCGGCGATTGCCGTTTTCACTTTCGCCTCGGTCCTGTGCGGCTTAAGTACCAGCTTATTCGAATTTACCTTATCTCGCATTCTGCAAGGCTTAGGCGGCGCTATGATGGTGCCGGTTGGAAGATTAGTGGTATTGCGGGATTTACCCAAAGAAAAACTAGTAAAAACCGTAGCCATTATCACTTGGCCTGCATTAAGTGCACCGCTATTAGGCCCAGTGCTTGGGGGCTACATAGCAACCCACTTTAGCTGGCAGTGGATTTTTTATATGAATATCCCGCTAGGCATTATCGCAATCACCGCTTCTCTTTACCTCTTAAGAAATACCAAAGGCGATGTGGGTAAATTCGACGTCAAAGGTTTTCTGCTTACCGGCGTCGGCTTTGCGCTATTTATGGCTGGCATTGAGTTTCTTGCCAGCACAAGCGATAAACTTCTTCAGTCACTTGGCGTCATTGCCATTGGCATAGTACTCATGACTTTCGCAATACGGCATGTCAAAAAAGCTAAAAACCCATTATTTTCCTTTGATGCCATGCAGCATAAAACTTTCAGACTTTCGGTTTACGGCGGCTCTGTTGTGCGAGTGGCACTAGGAAGCGCGCCTTTTCTCGTGCCCCTTATGCTTCAGCTAGGGCTAGGTTACTCGCCTGTAGAGGCTGGTTCCCTTTTGCTGTGGCTTTTTGCTGGAAACTTGGCGATAAAGCCCGCAACAACGTGGTTCATGAATACGTTTGGTTTCAAACGCGTACTTGTAGTGAACGGCGTGCTCATCGCTCTTGGTTTTGTCGCGCTAGCTATGATAAATCACACCACGTCGTCGTTTACCATTGCCGCTATATTGTTTGCTAACGGCATGACTCGCTCAATGCACTTAACTTTAATAAATACTATTGCTTTTGCCGACGTACCGTCTAATAGAATGCGAGATGCAAATACGCTAGGCGCTATTCTAATGCAGATGAATCGCGGCCTTGGTATTACCTTATCAGCGCTTGCAATTGCTGCTGCAGCCTTCATTCTTGGACAAAGCCCCGACACGCCAAATCTACAAACCTTCACCTTATCCATGATATTTATGGGGGCTTTGGCGCTAGTGAGTATTTACGACAGTTTAATGCTTTCGAAAGAAGATGGTGACTCTGTGTTAAACAAACGCAAAGCAAAGAAAGCGCGACAAAGCTAGCCCAAACCCATAGTTCGTAAATCTGGTGACAAATGTCACATGCTATTGATGACGTTTGTGACTAACGCAATCTGATATACTTTTACATACTTTACCTATCGACGTTACAACATTAGGTAAAGCACATGGAACATATACTAGACCACGCTTCTACAACCAGTATTCAGAACTTCCCTCTTTCACTAGAACAACAGCGCGAAGACTTCAAAAAGAACAGATTTATTGCCATGCCGCTTGCGGGCACGTTTGTTTGGGCCTTACTGGGAATTAGTGCTCCCTTTGTATCTGAGCTCACTATTACCTGGATGCTTTACATCGGCACAGGGGCAATTTTCTACCTAGGCGCTGGCTTGTCTTACCTTACTGGTGAAAGGTTCTTTGCGAAAAGCGCAGTAAAGAACAGCTTCGACCGCCTTTTCTTTGTTGGTATGTTTATGAGTCTACTGGTCTTTGCCATCGCCCTTCCGGTTGCCGCCATTGACCACACAACTGTGCCGTTAAGTATTGGCATTCTTGCTGGACTAATGTGGATGCCTTTATCGTGGGCTATAGAGCATTGGGTTGGCTATTTCCACACTATCGCAAGAACCTTCGGCATCCTCGTAGCTTGGTATCTATTTCCGGAGGCACAAGTAGAAGCAATTTCGGCGGTAATTGTCGCTGTTTACATTGTGTCGCTCATCACTCTTGAACGCCGTTTTCAAACAATCAACTCTCACTAATTTCACTTTAACAAGAAGGAACATACGATGACTTACTTACTTTTAGCGGTTGCAATTATCACTGAAGTCACAGCTACCATGCTGCTTAAAATGTCAAACGGTTGGGAAAAATGGGCATTTGGGTACGGCGCAATATTCTTCTATACCGTGTCAGGGATGCTGTTTGCCATGGTCTTAAAAAACATGGGAATTGGCGTTGCCTATGCGATATGGTCAGGTATGGGTATCGCCCTTATCACCGCTGCTTCGGTGGTGTTTTGGAAACAAACTTTCGACATTTATGCCGTGCTGGGTATTATGTTAATTATCTCTGGCACTTTGCTTATCACCAGCAAGTCAGCCGTTGTATTTCAATAGGGACGAAGTACTCACAATGCTCAGTAATAAAAGCATACCAGATATCAACCGCGCAGTGCCTGCCGCCCAAAACGAGAGCACCGCGCCTGATCTACCGCTTTTAGGAAGTGGACGGAAGAAGCGCTGGTCTCACGGAAGCTTGTTTTTTTCGCTATTCTTCTTTGTCCCCCTCATTATTTCCCGGCCTCTTCCCATGGAAATGTGGGCGCTACAAACCCTCGGATACCTTAGTTTTGTTATTCTTTACATCAAAGCCATAAACCAGCCTATCTGCACATTGCCCACTTATCTGCTACTCATGTTTATGCTTTCAGTGACATGCAGTTTTCAAAATCCTGGTGGCGCAACCATTATCGGTTTTATCGCTTTTATCATCGGTTATTACAACTCGTTGAAAACAGGGTTAATGAGTATAAGCGTAATGATGACCGTGCTTATCACGCTTCACATTTCCATGTTTGAAAATGCCCATTTTCTTTTAGTCGCATCTTTAATCAACAGCTTAGTGCTGTTCGGTTTTGGTGTTATGGAGCGCAAAGAAACCCTTCATGGGTTGAAGGAAAGCCAGCAGGCTGAAGCATTACGCGTATTGTCTGCGATTGCTGAACGTGAACGAATTGGCAGGGATTTACACGATGTTGCAGGCCACGCGCTAAGCTCTATTTCATTAAAAGCACAGCTGGCCGATAAACTTTTAAGTAAAGACAAGGTTGCAGATGCGCATCGAGAGGTAAAAGCGCTGGCGCAGCTTTCGCAAGCGTTGCTAAGCGATATTCGCCAGGCGGTGTCAGATATTAAGCAACTCTCACTTAGCGATGAAATAGCAAAAGACAAATCACTGTTAGAAGAAAACGGTTTTAACGTTGCAACCACTATTGATGACAGCGCTTTGATGCAGCTGACTGCAAAACAAGAAAGTCAGCTTGCGCTCATAGTAAAAGAACTAACCACAAATACATTGCGCTATTCAAAAGGAAACGCAGTATCGCTTGGCCTTGAAGTTATCGGACATGCGATAAAAATGACCTATAAGGACAACGGTGTTATTGAGAACTCTGCACCATTAAGAGAAGGAAACGGGTTAATGGGAATTAGAGAGCGTGCCGCGTCATTACGTGCAGATGTGGACATCTCCTTCAGCCCCACCCCTGTTTTTACTGTACAGCTTAATATTGAGCATACGTCGTCGATAGGAACTGCTTAATGAATCTAGAATCTACCACTACCATTTTAATTGTAGAAGATCAGTCTTTGGTCCGCGATGCCATCGCCATGCTGCTGTCGTTAGAAGACGACCTAACTATTGTCGCCAAATGCAACAACGGACAGGAAGCAATTGATTATTTGAATGATAACCCTACGCCACACATTATTCTTAGTGATATAGAAATGCCTCTGGTTTCAGGGCTAGATTTAGCTGCTTACGTAACCAAACAAAGCCTCAGTACCAAGGTGATATTGATGACTACTTTTTCAAAACCAGGCTATATTAAGCGCGCTTTGAGTGCCGGGGTTACGGGGTTTATTTTAAAAGAGTCTGACAGTGATTATTTAATTGATGCTATTCACAAAGTTTCTGCAGGAGACAAGGTAATTTCAACTGAACTTGCGATTATGGCACTTGATGATAATAATCCATTGTCGCAGAAAGAAATGTCGGCACTGAAGCTTGCCTCTGACGGCCTAAAAACACAGGCTATTGCACAGCAACTATTTCTTTCTGAAGGAACGGTACGGAATTATTTATCGGAAGCTATTTCAAAACTAGATGCGACCAACCGCGTAGATGCTGCACGTATTGCAAAGCAAAAGGGGTGGCTTTGATAGAGGCTTAAAACCACGTGGTAGCGATTGTTGTAGACATGGGTATTGTTAACTTTTCAGACAAACCAGTCAGCACGCGTTCTGGCCCGTAAATAATACCCTGATGTTTTTCAGTCCATACACAAGTTACTATACTTGTACCTTTGCGCAATTCACACTGCCACTTCGCGGTTGTTTCCGCTAACCGTTCGTAATCCTCTTCAATTTCCCAACCTGCATCAACATGCTCTACGATGACTTGTTCGAATTGAGCAAACGGAACAGGCTGAATTATAACCCATTCTTTTTTATTAAACTTTTTTTCTAACCGCGATTTTTTAAAATTAGTAAACAATCCCACGTTCCATCTCCGTATGATTGAAATGCTTTGCGTTCAGCGAAAGCGTTTCTAATATTTCGACACCGTTCCCATAACTTGCCCCGAAGGGGTTGGGCAAGAACAAGACGTCCCAACCATTTCACCGTTTGACGTGGGGCATATGCCATACTCGCCATTACCGCTGTAGCGGCACTGATTACCGAACTCAGGTTTATTAACAGCAACTTTACCGTTTTGATTTTGGTTACCGCCTTCTTCATCGGGTAAATAGACGGTATAAGTACACCCTAATAGTAGCGTGGAAACTAAAAGCAGACTGATACCACAGAGTGTTTTTACTTTCATAAAGAATTACTGCGCATGTTTAGAGTAACTCTAAAGCTATGCCAATAATGAACATAAAACAAGAAGAAATGAGCAAAAAAAAAGCCAGTCGCAAGACTGGCTTTTCAATTATAACTCGTTGTAGATATTAGAATTCAGTTGAGAACCTAACACCAAACTCGCTCGCATCATTGCTTAGAATTTGCAGGATGTAGTCACCTGTATTCAAGCGTGCGTTGTCGTAACGCTCATCAAAAATGTTACGACCGTAAAGTGCAACGGTGTAAGCGTCATCCGCCGGCGTATATGCAATATCAAAGTTAACCAGTTCACGGCTATCAAGCTCTGTCATACGCTCAGGAGCAGAAGTTGGCTCGCCATACATTTCTGCGCGGTACGAGTAATCAGCACGCACGCGAATTGAGTCGCCACCATCTAGCTCGAAGGTATATTGCGGGCCAATCGCTAACGTAAGATCAGGAGTCAGTGGTGCAACAGGGTTGAAACCGTCTTGCTCCTCAACATCAACATCCATGTAACCAATGCTGGTCATCATGCTGAAGTTACCGTAGGTAAATGTAGCGTCAGCTTCAACACCACGAGAAGTTTGTTCAACAACAAGGTTTGCAGTGTCGAAACCACCTTCGCTCACGCGACTTACTTGGTAAGGTAGGTCTTCGAACTCAGTGTTAAATACGGCAACACTGATATCGAAGTAATCATTCACACGACCTTTGATACCCACTTCATAGTTAGTCGCAGTAATGTTGTCAGACGCTGTAAAACAGTTATCTGCACGAACGGCTGCCTGGGCACCTTCGATATCGTCAAAGCCACCTGCGCCAAAGAACTGGCCGATAAGGCAGTATGGACGCGCAGGGAACTGACCCGACTGATAGCCAGACTGAATAGTCGCATAACCTGTCATGCCGTTTTCAAATGTGTAGTTGGTCGCTACTTCCCACGTTACTTCATCCCAGTCATTTGAATCAAAAATTGTTCCAAGTGCTGAGAATACGTTTGCAGACGCATCTTTTTCATCTTTGGTGTAACGAAGACCACCAGAAACACTTAGCTCATCATTAATATCGTGACGTACGTTTACGTATGCCGCTTTTGATGTAGTTTCTTGGTCAAGTTGAAGTAAGTTTGGACCACCGTCGAAGTTAGAGTCGTCACCTTGGCGGTTGCTACCTTCTTCGTTGAAGTAATAAAGGCCTGCAACAAAGTCAGTGTACTCGTTGATGTAACCGTTAAGCTGAAGCTCAATTGATGTTTGATCGGCTTCACCGCGCTCAGGGAACTGATCTAGTGAGAAAACCGTACCGTCATCGTCAAGACCTGCTTTGTACTTGGATGTACGCTGGCTTGCAACAACCTTTGCAGTGTAGTCGTCGTTGATGTCCCACTCTGTAGTCAATGAAAGGCCGCGGGCTTCGTTAGACACACCAGTTACCGCTTCAGTACCTGTTGCGTTATCGTAACGGTCGGCGCCTTCAGGAATAACATCTGAGTTACGAAGCTCTACGCCAAGACCATTACCGCCACCGAAGTAGCGTGCTGAGCCCACTTCGTCGATAAGTACCGTGTACGGACGCAAGCCGCCGTCACCATTGTTCGCATCTGCAGTTAATACCATACGGAAGTCATTTGAAGGCTCCCATTTAACAGAGATACGACCGGAGATGTCTTCGGTCTCGCCAACATCGTATTCAGCGTTTGGTACATTAATAAATTCGCCTAGACCGTCGCGCTTGTTAAACGATAGGTTCATGTTGAACGCAAGTTCGTCTGACAAACCATGGTTAACAAAAAGGTCTGCTTTAACCCGACCGCGAGTACCAAATTCAGTATTGATTTTAGTTACATCGCCTTGGTCTGGCTCTTTAGTGATGATATTAATCGCACCACCGATTGAGTTACGACCGTATAGCGTACCTTGTGGACCGCGAAGTACTTCGATACGCTCGATGTTGTTTAGGCTCCAGTTTTGACCAACTTGGCGGCCTAGGTATACACCATCAACGTAAACGCTTACGCCTGGATCAGTCGTGATTAGGTGATCTTGAAGACCGATACCACGAATAAATGGGTTTACAGAAGATGTGTGACCAGCAGAAAAACCTGTTACGTTCAGGTTTGGTACGAATTTACCGACGTCTGTTAGGTCTGTTATACCTTGGTCAGCTAGCTTATCACCGTCAAAGGCACTAATAGCAATTGGTACTTCATAAATAACTTGAGGGCGTTTTGTCGCGGTAACGGTAATGGCTTCAAACTTTTGTTCTTCAGTTGCTTCAGCTTCTTGAGCAACGGCAATGTTTGAAAGAGCTGGAACGGTCATCGCTACTGCTAGTGCGACAGGTGAAAGCTTACTGGCAAGTGTCATGGACACGTCAGTATTGGATTTCATGGTGTAACCCCTTTTGCGTGAGTGTTAGGTATTAATTTGTTGTTATAGGCTGCTTCAAATTCTTCTTTGGAACTTTGAAAGACTAAACTCACTGACTCAAGAAGCGCACACAATCTTGTGCTAAGACTGGATTACAGACAATAAAAAAGTAAGTCGCAATAAAATATTACAAACTTACTTTCAATAAAACTTTGCCTTAAAAGTAGAATCTACTTTTCCAGTCCTCTGAAATGCAGTATTAGAATTTAGGCTTGAAGACTGGAACGATATGTTACCGTTAGATTGCTATCCTGCAAAGTGAAATATTACACTTTTGCTAAAATAAGATTCCAAAATTAGACTAATTGGTTAGGAAAACCATCAAAAGCCAAGTTTTTTAACAAAACTGCAAAAAATTTAAACATCAGATAGATAGCGAACCTTTTCCACTTTAAAAAAACACCCTTGGAATTTAATTAAACCCTAGACCAAAAGGACAAATTTCAACCACTACATGAGCTCTCGATATTGGTTCTGTATCCTAACCTTTAACCAAGAAGCACGCTTGTAAGATTACCTTCAAATTACGCCAAGCGGCATAAGGCTGCTCACGCGTTGCTCTAACGCTAGTTTTTTTCGAGTTTACCATTACCTCGCTAAGACCAAGCGAACAAAACAATTGATTATTACTATAAGACCAAAATCTTACCTTTGTTGTCGACAATTAAGCGCTCAAGAGGTTGAAAAAAACCACAAATCGACATATATTGTCGACATTAATCAAATTAAGACCGAGTATTGTGTTAGTAAAAAGCGAACAAGCCATAACCAACGCTGACCGTACTTTCTTTCAATTAAGAAAGGATATTGTTGAAGGCATCATTCCCGCTGGCAGTAAGCTGAGTGAAATGGAATTGTCGACAAAGTATGAAGTGAGTCGCGCTGTTATTCGTGAAGCCATAAACCGTCTTGCAACCTGTCACCTAGTGGAACGTAAAGCCAACGTAGGTGCCCGTGTGGTTGCGCTGTCCCCCGAAGGCCTTATTCAGCTATACCAAGTACGTGAAGCGTTAGAAGGTATGGCAGCACGCTTGGCCGCACGTTATATGAGCGATGAAGAGATTGCTGATATGCAGGCATTGCTAGATAGCCACTTTGATAAAGTAAAAGGCGGTCAAAGCTATTATCAAGAAGCTGGCGATGTAGACTTTCACTACCGAATTGTAACTGGCAGTAAAAATGATCATTTAATAAGTGTGCTTGTAGACGGGCTGTATCACCTAGTGCGCATGTATCGCGTACAGCTCGGTATGGCAGGCCCGCGCGTTAGCACTGCATTTGATGAGCACAGACACATCGTTAACGCTATTGCCAATCGCGACGAAGAACTGGCTGAAATGCTAATGCGTCGCCATATTCTTTATTCAAAAAATAATATTGAGAAGAAGCTTAATCATGGTTAACACCACTCAGTCTTCTTCATACCTAATTCACCTCTACCCTACTTTCAAATAAGCGAGTGATTATCATGAGTGCAGGAAAGAAATTCAGAACCGCGTTAGAGAACAATAAACCTCTACAAATTGTAGGCACCATTAATGCCTACACCGCCATGATGGCAAAGGCCATTGGCCACCAAGCTATTTATCTATCAGGTGGCGGCGTAGCGAATGCGTCTTACGGCCTACCCGACTTAGGCATGACCTCGCTTAATGATGTGATTGCAGACGTGCAGCGAATTACCAGCGCATGCGACCTTCCGCTAATGGTAGACATCGACACAGGTTGGGGCGGCGCATTTAACATTGCTAAAACCATTCGCGATATGGAGAAAGCAGGCGCAGCAGCGGTGCATATGGAAGACCAGGTAGCCCAAAAACGCTGTGGTCACCGCCCTAACAAAGAAATTGTTAGCACAGAAGAAATGGTGGACCGCATAAAAGCGGCGGTTGACGCCAGAACCGACCCAGACTTTTTCATCATGGCCCGCACCGACGCGTTCGCGCAGGAAGGTTTGGACAAGGCCATTGAGCGTGCAAAAGCTTACGTTGCAGCGGGTGCTGACGGCATATTCGCAGAAGCAGTACAAACCGAAGAACATTACCGTGCATTCTCAGAGGCATTAGACGTACCTATTCTTGCCAATATAACTGAGTTCGGCAAAACCGAACTATGGAGTAAAGAAGAGCTTGGCGAATGGGGAGCAGACATGGTGCTTTACCCATTAAGTGCATTCCGTGCTATGAATAAAGCAGCAGAAATGGTGTACAAATCTATACTTGAAAACGGTGACCAAAAAGCCGTTGTCGACAGTATGCAAACACGTATGGAATTGTACGATTATCTTGGCTACCACGAGTACGAGCAAAAACTAGATGCCCTATTCGCAGAAGGCAAAAATTAGTAAATACATAAATTCAGCTTGAAGTTGGCGGGCACGAAGATGTAGGGGTGAAGTACAGTTCTCTGCCCCTCCGAGGCATGGTTGCCGAGGCGGAGCCCCCATGGATGGGTTCACGGCGTGGCAGGGGGCTTTGCTTTGCCCCAGCAGCCAATGTGGCCGCCAACTTCAAGCGTCCAAATTACTCACTATTTTCAATTAAAAGTACCTTACAAATTATACAAGACCGGAGATAACAAGATGGCTAAACAGTTAAGTGGTGCGGGTTTACGCGGCCAAGTTGCAGGTAAAACAGCATTATCAACCGTAGGTAAGTCAGGTTCAGGTTTAACGTATCGTGGTTATGACGTAAAAGATTTAGCGCAAAACTGCCAATTTGAAGAAGTAGCGTACCTTATTCTTAAAGGCAAGCTACCTAACCAGTCTGAGCTAGACGCTTATAAAACTAAACTTCGCGGCATGCGCGGCCTTCCAACAGCATTGAAAGAAGTGCTAGAGCGCATCCCAAAAAATGCGCACCCAATGGATGTACTTCGCACAGGTTGCTCAATGCTAGGTAACCTTGAAATGGAAACCAGCTTCGATGAGCAGCAAGACGTGACGGATCGCATGTTGGCGTGTTTCCCAAGTATTATCTGCTACTGGTACCGCTTCTCGCACGACGGTGTGCGCGTAGACGTTGAAACCGATGACGACTCAATTGGTGGTCACTTCCTACATATGCTTCATGGCGAAAAGCCTCGTGAGCTGCACGAGCAAGTCATGCATGTATCGCTAATTCTCTATGCAGAGCACGAGTTTAACGCCTCTACTTTTACCGCACGTGTTTGTGCATCAACTTTATCTGATATGCATTCTTGCGTAACCGGAGCTATCGGCTCTCTTCGCGGTCCACTTCACGGCGGTGCTAACGAAGCCGCCATGGAAATGATTGAAGGCTTTACCTCTGCCGATGATGCTGAAGAAAAAATGATGGGCATGCTTGAGCGTAAAGAGAAAATCATGGGCTTTGGTCACGCGATTTACTCTGAGTCTGACCCGCGTAATGAAATTATTAAGCAATGGTCTGAAAAGCTAGCTGCTGATGTGGGTGACGACGTACTTTATCCAGTGTCTGTTCGCTGTGAAGAAGTGATGTGGCGCGAGAAGAGCTTTTCTGTAATGCCGATTTTTTCCACGCGTCTGCTTACAACTTTATGGGTATTCCTACACCGCTATTTACGCCAATCTTCGTAATGTCACGCCTAACGGGTTGGGCGGCACACGTTATGGAACAGCGCGCAGACAACCGTATTATTCGTCCATCAGCAGAATATACAGGCGAAGAACTACGCCCAGTGCCAGCTATTAGCGAACGCGCTTAAGATTAAGGTTGGGGTTTTATGAATATTGATTACCGTAAACCGCTTCCAAACGCGGGTATCGATTTTTTCGATACCCGTGAAGCGGTAGATGCTATTGAACCAGGCGCCTATGCCAAGCTACCTTATACGTCGCGTGTACTGGCTGAAAACTTAGTGCGCAAATGCGCGCCTGAGATGCTCACCGACTCACTTAAACAGCTTATTTATCGCAAGCGTAACTTAGACTTTCCATGGTTTCCTGCTCGCGTAGTGTGCCACGATATCCTGGGGCAAACGGCTCTTGTCGATTTAGCTGGTCTTCGCGATGCAATTGCTGCTAAAGGCGGCGACCCTGCTAAAGTTAACCCGGTTGTGCCAACCCAGCTAATTGTTGACCACTCGTTAGCGGTGGAACACGCAGGTTTTGAAAAAGACGCGTTTGAGAAAAACCGTGCTATCGAAGACAGACGAAACGACGACCGTTTCCACTTTATCAACTGGACAAAAACCGCGTTTAAAAACGTAGATGTTATCCCGCCGGGTAACGGCATTATGCACCAAATTAACTTGGAGCGTATGTCACCCGTTATTCAAGCCCGCGATGGTGTGGCCTTCCCTGACACGCTAGTAGGTACCGACAGCCACACGCCGCACGTTGATGCACTTGGTGTAATTGCCGTGGGTGTGGGCGGTCTTGAAGCGGAAAGCGTTATGCTGGGCCGTGCGTCTTACATGCGTTTGCCTGACATTGTAGGTGTTGAACTTACCGGTAAACCACAGCCTGGCATTACAGCAACCGACATTGTATTAGCGTTAACTGAATTCTTGCGTAAAGAGCGCGTGGTATCTGCGTATTTGGAATTTTACGGCGAAGGTGCATCGCATCTTACGCTGGGCGACCGTGCTACCATTTCGAACATGACACCGGAATACGGCGCCACTGCCGCCATGTTCTATATTGACCAGCAAACCATTGATTACTTGCGCCTAACAGGACGTGAGGAAAAGCAAATTGCATTGGTTGAACAATATGCCAAGCACACGGGTTTGTGGGCAGATGATTTAGAAACCGCCGAATACGAGCGCGTGCTGACATTCGACCTTTCTGCTGTTGGCCGTAATATGGCCGGCCCTTCGAACCCTCACGCTCGCCTACCAACCAGCGACCTAGAAAGTCGCGGTATTGCTGCGAAATGGGATGAAGAAGAAGGCAAAATGCCTGATGGCGCGGTTATTATCGCAGCTATCACCAGCTGTACTAATACGTCAAACCCGCGCAATGTTATTGCAGCAGGCCTGCTTGCGCGCAATGCTAACCAGCGCGGTTTAACCCGTAAGCCGTGGGTTAAAAGCTCGCTAGCGCCTGGCTCTAAAGCCGTTAAGCTTTACCTTGAAGAAGCCAACTTAATGAGCGAGTTGGAAGATTTAGGCTTTGGCGTTGTGGCATTTGCGTGTACTACCTGTAACGGTATGAGCGGCGCGCTAGACCCTAAGATTCAGCAAGAGATCATCGACCGCGACCTTTACTCAACAGCAGTGTTGTCGGGTAACCGTAACTTCGACGGCCGTATTCACCCTTATGCAAAACAAGCATTCTTGGCATCGCCACCGCTGGTTGTAGCTTACGCCATCGCCGGTACGATTCGTTTTGATATTGAAAAGGATATATTAGGTACCGACAAAGACGGCAACCCGGTAACCCTTAAAGACATTTGGCCAAGCGACGAAGAAATTGATGCTATTGTAGCGAAGTCGGTGAAGCCAGAGCACTTTAGAAAAGTATACGAACCAATGTTCGACCTAAGCGTTGACTATGGCAAAGACATTAACCCACTATACGATTGGCGTGAAATGAGCACCTACATTCGTCGCCCGCCTTACTGGGAAGGCGCAATGGATGCCGAGCGAACAATGAAAGGTATGCGTCCGTTAGCTATTTTAGGTGACAACATCACCACTGACCATTTATCACCTTCGAACGCCATTATGGCAAGCAGTGCTGCAGGTGAATACTTAGCAAAAATGGGGCTACCCGAAGAAGACTTCAACTCCTACGCCACCCACCGAGGCGATCATTTAACCGCACAGCGCGCTACTCTTGCGAACCCGAAAGTGTTCAACGAGATGGTGCTAGACAATGGTGAAGTAAAGCAAGGTTCACTGGCCCGCGTTGAGCCAGAAGACAAAGTCGTCCGCATGTGGGAAGCCATTGAAACCTACATGAACCGTAAACAGCCTCTGATTATTGTTGCTGGCGCCGACTACGGTCAGGGTTCCTCACGGGACTGGGCTGCTAAAGGTGTGCGTCTTGCGGGCGTTGAAGTGATTGTAGCAGAAGGCTTTGAGCGTATTCACCGTACTAACCTCATTGGTATGGGCGTGTTGCCGTTAGAGTTTAAGCCTGGCACTACGCGTAAAACGCTTGAGCTAGACGGCACAGAAACCTACGACGTTAGCGGCGAACCGTCACCAGGTGCAACGCTAACACTGGTAGTGAACCGTCAAAACGGCGAGCAACTAGACGTGCCGGTAACCTGTCGCTTAGATACGGGTGAAGAAGTATCGATTTACAGCGCAGGCGGCGTATTACAACGCTTCGCCAAAGACTTCTTGGAAGCTGAAGCTAGTTGAGGGAAAGAACATGACAAAGTATGCGCCACAACTTCGAGTACCGGCTACCTATATGCGTGGCGGTACCAGTAAGGGTGTGTTTTTCAATTTAACTGATTTGCCAGAAACCGCGCAAACGCCAGGCCCGGCGCGCGATGCCCTGCTTCTTCGTGTTATCGGCAGCCCAGATCCATACGGTAAACAAACCGACGGTATGGGCGGTGCCACTTCAAGTACTAGCAAAACCGTGATTTTGAGTAAAAGCGAACGTGAAGGTTACGATGTTGACTATCTGTTTGGGCAAGTAGCTATCGACAAACCTTTTGTAGACTGGAGCGGAAACTGCGGCAACTTAACCGCAGCCGTCGGCGCATTCGCCATTAGCAATGGGCTAGTCGATGAAAACAAGATTCCAGAAAGCGGTGTTGCCACCGTCAATATTTGGCAAGCAAATATCAATAAAGCCATTATCGCAAAAGTGCCTGTAACCAATGGTGAAGTACAGGAAACTGGCGATTTTGAACTAGACGGCGTCACCTTCCCTGCCGCAGAAGTGGAAGTGGCATTTGTTGACCCAGCTGACGGTGAGGGGGCTATTTTTCCTACTGGCCGCTTGGTAGACACGCTTGAGGTACCCGGCGTTGGCTCACTTCAGGCAACGATGATAAACGCGGGTATACCTACCATTTTTATTAACGCTGAAGATATTGGCTACAACGGCACTGAGCTGCAAGGTGACGTAAACAGTGATGCTGAAGCTTTAGCGAAATTTGAAGCTATTCGTGCGTACGGCGCAGTCCAAATGGGTTTGATTAAGGATGTAAGCGAAGCGGCAAATCGCCAGCATACTCCAAAGGTTGCATTCGTTGCCCCGCCAACAGGCTATAAAGCTTCCAGTGGAAAAGACGTGCTTGGTTCAGATATTGATGTGTTAGTACGAGCGCTATCCATGGGAAAACTTCACCATGCAATGATGGGCACAGCAGCGGTAGCTATTGCCGCCGCTGCTGCTATTCCGGGAACCTTGGTGAATATAGCCGCAGGAGGCGAAGACAGAGAATCAGTAACCTTTGGACACCCATCCGGAACGCTTCGAGTCGGAGCAAAAGCCAACTTTGAAAACGACAAGTGGAAAATTGAGCAAGCCGTGATGAGCAGAAGTGCACGGGTCCTAATGGAAGGTAATGTTCGTGTTCCACCTGAACAACTCTGATCAAGCTCACAGCATATAAGACATACCTTATTTAGACATAAGTCTAAAAAGCCCTCTCTTTGAGGGCTTTTTCTTTTGCAGTTGGTTATTATCAATAGATAAGTATTCAGAGTAATTCGCATGTATAAAGTTCTTGTAGTAGAAGACAGCATAACTGTCCGTAAGATCGTTAATAAGCTTATTGAGGATAACCCTCATTTTACTTGTGATCTATGTGAAGACCTCGCTGAGGCCAAAAGCGCACTTGAAAGCGAAACAGAATACCTTGCTGCCATTGTCGATCTAAATCTTCCTGACGCCCCCAATGGTGAAAGTGTTGAGCTTGCGCTCTCCTATAACGTTCCAACCATAGTGCTAACCGGCAATTTTGACGAATTCACTCGTGCCCAATTACTCGACCAAGGTGTACTCGATTACATTACGAAAGAGTCTCGTTACTCCTACCTACAAGTTTCTAAATTAGTAGATCGCTTAAGAAAAAACCTAACCACAAAAGTACTTGTTGTAGAAGACTCTAAAACCAGTCGAAATCATATTTGCTCGTTACTTCGCAAGTTTCAGTTTCAAGTACATGAGGCCACCGACGGTTTAGAAGCACTTGATTTACTTGAAAAGCATCGCGATATAAAAATGGTGATAGCAGATCATAGAATGCCCAATATGGATGGCTATGAGCTCGTTAAAACGATTCGCCACGAAAGGCGGATGCAGGATTTAGTCTTTATTGGGCTTTCTGCCACTGGTGACAGCGTGCTTACCTCTAAATTTATTAAAAGCGGCGCTAATGACTTTTTGTCTAAGCCGTTTTATCACGAGGAATTTTACTGCCGAGTCATGCAAAACCTTGAATCCCAAGAAATGATTCAAACCATTCGTGACTCCGCCAATTTAGATGCGCTAACAAAGGTTTACAACCGACGCTTTCTACATGAAAAAGCCGAAGAGTTGTTCGCCAACAGTACGTCTAGAAAAGACGTGATTGTATCTATGATTGATGCTGACAACTTCAAAAGCGTGAACGATACGTATGGTCACAAAACTGGTGATATGTTGTTGCAGGAATTCGCTGCGCTAATGAAAGATTACTTCCCTGACGACTTAATTGTTCGCTACGGCGGCGAAGAATTTACCGTAGTATCGGTAAGGCCGCCCAAAGTGTATCTATCAGCGCTTTCTGCATTTATGGATGCAGTTCGCACTACGCTGTTTACCAGCCACAAATTTAACATTACGTGCAGTATCGGCGTAAGCACCGAAGAGCACAAATGTTTAGAGTCGCAGCTAGAAAAAGCCGACGCGCGCTTATATGAAGCTAAACATGCTGGCAAAGATCAGATTATTCTGAGGGACTCAGTTTTACGCAAGGAAGAAGCTTAAAACTCTGATGCTATTGCAGCCAACCAGGTAACAAATAGCAAAATACCACTAACAAGCAAAAGTAACTTACCAACAGCACGGTAATAGTCCTGTCTGTAAGTACACTAACAGCACCCTCTCGGTTGGAGGCAATAGTATTTGCCTCGCCGCTTGGAACAAGTATCGAAAGAATAATCGCAGGTAACACTGTTCCAATAAAACCTGTTACGTTCCACCAAAACCAAAATACGTCATCGACAAAAAATGCGAAGGTTAGGTTGGTTGAAACGCCACACAAAAGGCCAAGGTTGACGTGCTTGGCACCTACATTTTTCGTTAAAATTCCAAGTAAAAAAACAGCTAAAACAGGGCCAAAAAAGACAGAGCCCACTTTGTTCACCGCTTCTATTACGGTAGGCGCTATATCGCCAGCATTGAGTGAAAGCAGCAAAATAATCACACCCCATATCAGCCCCGCTAATTTCGCGTTGCGAAGATAGCGTTCAGATTTTGCTTGTTTTCCCTTCAACTTGAAATAATCTTCCAGTGAAACAGCTGCAAGGGAGTTGATAGCAGAACTCAGTGATGACATAGCTGCAGCAAGAATAGCGACCACAAGCAAGCCGATAAGCCCATGAGGTAAATAGTTAAGAATAAATACCGGCATAAGCCAGTCTGGATTATCTTTAGGAATTTGAGATAGCAAGTTAGCGTCGTTGAACGCTAACGTGCCTATCACCAAGCCCGCTAAACAATATAGAAGTGTTATTGGAAACCTGAAAATGCCGTTGGCTAGCATTATCTTTTTTAGATCGCTTTCTGATCTAGCTGACAGTGCTCGTTGCGCTTCAGATTGATCGCACCCATAGTAAGAGGCATAAAGGATAACGCCTCCTAATACCATAGGTAAAAAGCCGAAGCCGTCTCCGTCAAAACCTAGAGAGGAGAAATTAAGGGTAGAAACTCGTTCGCTAGGAAGTAATTGTAGAAAGGATTCCCAACCGCCCAATGCGTTAAGACCAAAAGCAATGCAGATAGCTGTGCCCAAAACGATGACAACCATTTGTACCGCGTCACCATATACAACTGCTTTCATGCCGCCCTGCAAGGAATACAAAATGGTAATAACACCAATGAGTAAGATTGCCTGCGTGGATGAAATCTGCATGGTTCCTTGCAATATAATGGATAGCGCGTAAACCATTATGCCGGTAGCAAAGGCTCTGCTAAATTGGAATACAACACTGATACAAATACGGGTAGAGATAGAGAAACGACGTTCAAGGTAGTCGTATATACTCACTACACCACTTCGGTACAGGGTTGGTAATACAAGGGTAGCAAGTAACAACATGGCTAAAGGCACCGCAAGTTCATAAGAGAGCCAAATCAAGCCTCCTCCCTCACGAAAGCCGACAAATGCGGGAGCGGAAATAAAACTGACCGCAGAAAGCTGCGTCGCCATAACTGATAATAACAGCGGTTTCCAACCTAAGCTTCTACCTGCTAGAAAGTAATCTTTCTTCGACTGCTGTCCGCGCAAGCTAAAGCCGATGGCGAGTAGCGCAATGAGGTAAAACGCGATGACACTGTAATCTAGAATATCCATATAAACGCAGGGTTGTGTAACTTGATACCTACCTTTACACAAACTCGCGCTATTTGCATAAAAAAACAGCGAATAAAAGTAGTGAACAAAAAAATAGCGTTATAGAAGTGCCTTACATTACATCCAAGACTTTCTGGTTGACTCCACCTCAAATAACACACTATCTGCTAGTTTGTTAACGTAGTCTTCTGGTAGAAACGGCACAGTCACCGCCCCCGAGGCCAGTACAAATTTAATTGTGGCCAGTTTTTTTCGCCTCATAAACACGCTCTGCTTAACAATAACTTGCTGCGCTTTGTAGGGCTCGAAGCACTGATAGTCTACGCCTACTCGTCCCCGTCTTATGTAAACGTACTTGTTATCGTAGGCTATTCCCCACCGCCACCATCTAAGTGTTAGTAAAAGGGCCACTATGATAAAAGTTGAGACTGCTCCAATCATAATGTCTAAATGAGATGTTACTGCGCCAACAATGAAAATGCCGAGAAGTGGAGTAGTCCAAGCTGCTAGCAGCCAAAACCGAATGAAGCGCCGACTTATCGTTTGATAATGCTGGCCGCGTAAGTCGCAACCTGGCATAACCTCTTGGCTTAGGTTAAAGGCTTCGTTTTCAGTTACCGATGGAACAATGAGCTTATTTGGCGACATCAGTTCTTGCATTTGCTGCCCAGCGGTAGAGTTTTGCTCAAAATACAAATTGACCCGCTTAAGAATTTTGTCCAACCAGTCTTGTTTTGCCGTAATCATTTGAATACGCGATGCACGCATGCTGACTTCAAGCTTATTGAGCAAGCCGCTGCGGCGGATATACCGGTCTCCTGTTCTTGAAAGCGTATAGCCGTAAAAGGTGAATAGCGCGCCACCAACACTCAGCAGTGCCACGAACGCCATAAGCATCATGAGAATGACAAAAGCATATAATCCAAATTGCCACCAAGCGACCGTTTGTTCACCAACTAATTGATTAAGCTGCAAACCTTTATCGGCCAGCCACTCTGAAACTACGCCAAACACATCGTCGTAAAATGGTGCTGCAGCACCTAATATAATCCACACACGATTATTAGTAATGCCATGAATAATAATGTCTTTAACAGAACGGCGGTTTAGCACTTCTTCACTTGTAGTGGGGTTATATTGCGCTCTAGCGCCAGAGCTTTGTGTTCGCGAAGACGAACTCTGTCCATCCGGCAATTCTCCATCGCAGAAGTCCTCGCTTGATAGCTCATCTATATCGCCCACGTCGTGATGCGCTTTTTCATACAACACCTGCTTCTTTAGCGCTTCGGCATAGCCTTCCGGCACAGCCACTATTTTTGCTTCTTCTTTAGCGCTCCCTGCCGTATCGAGTACCACCAACGCATACCCAAAGGGACGATAATAAAAAGGACGCTCTATTTTTACGTTTTGAATACGCCACAAAGGCAGGTTGGTATAGCGTCGCTGAAGCACGCCGTGGTGAATTTCGACGTGCTGGTTATGCACGCGAAACTTGTACATTAAAAAGCTTATTAGACCGCTACTACTGGTAGATAGAAAAAGGATCCCGGCACCGATTAGCACTTCAGGCGACAGCAGGTTATCCCAAATATTAAACGATATGGCTAAAGCGGGAATGGTGTAGATAAGCACTTGTGCCGAGGCGGAAAAATTACGAATGGTAAAGTACAAAATAGAAATGATAGAAAGGCGTTGCCACTCTCCGCCGGTTTCTACTTTCAGCTGTGGCTCTGAAGCCCCCGCTTCCTGAGTGTGAGGCAACACATCTACATTGTCCTCACAGACACCTGCTCTAGCAACATCAGGCGTCTGGTTTGAAAACGATTCAGGCGCGGTCATTAGCGAGCACCAATATCTTTGTGAGCAAGTATAAACTCACGTAATTGCTCAGCCCTTTCAATACTTAACCCAGGAATTTCAAAGGTATGCATTTCACCACCAGCCGAGAACACCTGAAGAGAGGCGAGGCCCGCCCACCTGTCTAGCGGCCCACGGTTAACCTCAACGTGCTGAACACGCAAAATAGGCTGACACGAAAGCTTTCTAAAAATGAGCCCTGACTGTTTGCTGATGTCCTGCTCTCGTATTGCGTAGAATATGCGTACATCGGCAAAAAAGTGATACAGGGCCCACACACTCGTTAATGTGACTATACCTGCAACCACATAAGGGTATGCATTGAGTAGGTTTTCGGGTAATGACCAAAATCCTTGAAACCTAATCCCTGTAACAACACACACGACTATCAAGGCTATCAAACCAATTGCGAACATGTTGAGCGCTCGATATTTCTTAGATATAGGCAACAAGGTGAGTTTTTTAAGGGCGGGGATAGCCTCAACACTTAGCTGTGTGTTTGAAAATACCGAATCTTGTTGTGCGCTTGTGGTCATTACCATAATTCCTTTTATCACTCTATAAATAAGATAAGCCTGCCGCTTTTTTTAGTGCGGTTTGGCTACTTAGCATCACCGCACCCAACGTTTACTCAACCGAAGCTTTTATAACAAAAAAGAGGGCAAGCCCTCTTTTTGACATTAAAAATTAGAGAGCACGTTGCGCTGACTAGTCATCAACCTGTTGCTCGTTAAGCCAATCGTGTAGCGCTTTCATATCGTGCTGAACCGCCATCTGTAGCTCTTCTACCCAATCGTGCACATTCTCCCACCAAGTAGGATGATCACCTTGTTGAATTTGATTGGCAATACGCTGTACACGGGCTAGACCAACAGAACCAGCGGCACCTTTAATTTTATGCGCCTGTGAACATACTTCCGACTTTTCATCGGCACTTAGGCTTAGCTGCAGTATTTCCATGTATTCGGGCATTTTTTCTTGGAATACTTTAACACTAGCCCGTACCATTTCATCCCCTATGGTATCCACTAACATCTGCAACAAGTCCATATCTAAAATGTTACTTAATGTTTTGTTAGGTTCAGGACGCTCTACCTCTCCGTCGACTTCAAGCGGCGCTGGTGGTGCGTGGAACAGCTCATTGAACACTTCAATAACGCGAGACTTCTTGATAGGTTTGGCAATCACATCATCCATACCGTTTTCTAAGTATTCATCACGCTTTTTAATCACGTTTGCCGTAAGCGCCACAATGGGTGTTTGCATGACCAAGTCTTCTTCAATAATAGTACTTGCTACATCAAACCCCGTCATATCAGGAAGCTGTATATCTAGCAGAATAAGGTCGTATTGGTTTTCCCTGACTTTATCGATAGCTTCTTGCCCCGTCATTGCCACATCAACTTTCTGACCCAGCTTCTCAAGCAAAGCTTTGGCTACCATAACGTTCAGTTCAATATCTTCTACAAGCAATATATTAAGCCCTGTCACTTGAAGCTGTGCGACTTTCATTGGGCTGTTAGAGATTTGAACCGGCAGTACAATTTCAAAACGAGTGCCTTTACCCACGTTACTAGAGACGTGAATTTCACCTTTCATCAGGTCGACCATTTGCTTACAAATAGCCAAACCGATACCTGTGCCTGTTGCCGATTGGTGATCGGGATGATCGACCTGGTAATACATAGCAAAAATCTTATCAATTTCGCTTTCAGGAATGCCCACGCCGGTATCTTCAATAATAAAGGTAACGTACGCTTTATCGCCATCCGGTTTAGTTGACGACACCGACAGGCTCACGTGCCCCTTTTGTGTAAACTTCACCGCATTAAACAAGATATTCCACAAAATTTGGCGAAGACGGGTACCGTCAATTTCCACTAAACGGGGCAATGGTTCGTTGATAGTGGTTTTTAGTTCAAGCTGTTTATCTGCTGCTAGCAGCCGAATAATACTGCTTAATTCTTCTGTGAAATCTTTTAGAGAAATCGTTTTAAGGCTTAGTTCAAGTTTATCTCTGTCTAATTTGTCGAGATCAATAATATCGTTAAATATGTTACCTAATGTGATAGCGCTAGCGTAAATAGTACTTACCCAACTGAACTGTTCGTCGCTTAACTCGGTGTCCCGCAGCATACGACTTAAGCCCACTATACCGTTTAATGGCGTTCGAAGTTCATGACTGATAGTAGCGATAAAGCGCGTCTTATCGGTACTTGCTTTCGCCGCAGCATTTTCCGCTTGTTTGCGCTCTGTCATATCACGACCGAATGACAACAGACCTAAACGATTCCCCTCTTTGTCGAAGAAAGGTACGCGTTTCATTTCGAAGTAACGGCGACGCCCATCGGCAAAGCGAAGCCAAAGCTCTTCAGTAATACTTGCATTGGTTTCCAGTACTTCGTGGTCACTTGCCACGATTTGGCGGGCTAGTTCTTCTTCGTAAACATCTTCTGGCGTTAACCCGAGCAACTCCTGCTCGGTCTTTCCGGTCATTAGCTCGGCAATGCGGTTACAGCCTGCAAATCTGCCTTCTTCATTACGGTAGTAAATCAAGTCTGGCGAGGCATCGATAATGGAGCGCAGGAGTGTGGACAAACGTCGCGCTTGGGCTTCTTGCTCAGATTTATCCTGAATTTCCTTCTCTAAATCTTTAAACAGTGCCTCTCGCTCTTCTTGCGCCTGTTTACGCTGCTCTATTTCGTGATTTAGCTGCCTTATATTACTTTGAAGCTCTCGATTAAGAAATACGTCTTCTTCCCTTAAGCTCTCAAGTTGGCTAACTACCTCTTTCAAGTTGGTACGTGAATTCTCTAGTTGTTTGATTAATTCACTAAAAAAGTAAAGCACCCATGGGGCCGATAACATGGTAAGGATAACGGCACTTATGAAGTCGTCTGGCTGTACTTGGCTTCCCATACTTACGCGTATAACGTAAGAACCGCCTAGCGTGAACACAAGTGAAAGAACAACAAATAAAATGCTGAGCTTTAGAGTGCCAAAACGTTGGACAAATTGGGCAAAGCGAATTGCCCAAGAATCGTTTGGTGAATCTGAATGCATGTACGTCTTATCTAAACTTATTTTGCTTGTATCCTATCAGGCTTTAATCACTTCGGGAATGCGGTTTATTAAAGCAGAGCGATGACCCTACTATAGGGTTAGGATTTAAACGGTGACTTTTCCGTAACTTCGTGGATATAAGCGGTGTTAACCCAGCCAACTTTGGTAAAAGATACTTTCGCCCACTCTCCCTGTTTCTCTAGAACACGTAATATTTCTCCTTTTTCTAAACTACTTTCAAGAGTGGGAAATGAAGTATCAGGGCCTTTTCTAACATTAAGCGCATTGGCACATACATTAGCTACTTTCTTTGCAGGTCTAGCCAAATTATGCTGAAACTCATCATGTTCCTTTCGCTGTGGGCCCATCTCTTTCGATTCTGTTAGTACCGCGACACGTTCGAGATGCAATGGAAGCTCTTTAAACTTTTGCATTGGAAAGGCAGGGCCCGGATCTACTTTACGCGTGGGCGCAATCTCTTCATGTCCAACAATCTTAGAAATCTGGTAGTACTCGCACAGTGTTTTACATAAGACGAGGGCTCGTGATATTTGAATATCAGTATACTCGTGCCAATAGCCAACAGCATGCTGGTTGCTCTTCCTAGCTTCGAATACTTCGTTCTTTTCATACTTTTTGCCGAACCAACTCTCATAGGTGCCATCACTTCTTTCCTTTAGCTGGCCTGCATTATCTAGTTCAATGCCTATAGAGTATTTGTTTAACCCACTACGCCCCTCAAAGTGACTTTCGCCTGCATGCCATGCAACCTTATTCGTTGGCAGCATTTGTACAATATTACCGTTACGTCCCACGGCGAAGTGAGCAGACACACCGCTATCTGGGTCGGTTAATACGTTAACTGATGACGTTAGACTACTGCCTGCGGTGAAATGGATAACGATAGTATCAGGAATACCCTTTTCAAAGAGCCCTGAGGTATTGGGAGAGGGCGTAAAACTTACGCCTTCGCCTGTTACTATATGCTCGTTAATAACGAAGGTGCTGTTGGGGCTTGCCTGTAATACTGTCATTCGATAGTCCTCACTGGCTTGGCAACATGTGCTTTCAGTGAATTTTTATTCTTTTACTTATGCTTACGCGCTCGTAAAAATTACATGAATGTACTATCAAGTATCACAGCATAAAGCTCCAACCTTACATCCGGGTGATTTTTAACCAATATAGCAAACTACTTATGTAAGTGGAACCATAGCTTTACATTTTCATAAAAATACAAACAAACAGCCATTGACAACATAAAACCGCAAAGATAGAGCATAATTATTCATTAATAAAAAATAAATGAGAACCAATATCATTTAACGATTGAAAACTATTCATTTTCATTAACTGATAACATTTTTGTTACAAATCTAAAATACAATCAACAAACCCATGATTTAAAAAGAATTTATTGAATTTATACTAATTCACTATAAAGCTTACACTTTTAGCGTTTGATTTTATTTTTTAATGTGGGTATTTTGTACGGCCCGCATCGCAATAATGCATAAAAATGCGGAAACGACTGGAATCCTCTAATAATAAAATAACGACAAGAAAGGCGCACGCCGTAAGCAATACCGCTCGCAGGCATAAAAGACGTCTAATAATGTTGTGATACGCAAACCTAGGCGCATCTACACGCAACGCATACCTTGCCCAGTCAAAAGGTTGAAGGAGTTAAGAGATGAGTTTATATAATCCCAATGATTCCCGGGACAACTGTGGGTTTGGCTTAATCGCTCACACTCATGGGGAAGCCAGTCATGAATTGGTAACTACTGCAATACACGGTCTTGACCGTATGCAGCATCGTGGCGGTATCGCCGCCGACGGGAAAACCGGTGACGGCTGTGGTTTATTACTACAGAAACCGGATGCGTTCTTCCATGCAATCGCCGAAGAAAATGGCTGGAAACTCAGCAAAAAATACGGCGTGGGCATGATTTTCTTAAGTCAGGACCCGGTACTTGCGCAAGCCGCGCGTGACGTACTTAATGAAGAACTAGAAAAAGAAACACTTTCAGTAGTGGGTTGGCGCGAAGTGCCTGTCGACCACTCAGTACTGGGTGAATTAGCGCTTACGGGTGTTCCACAAATTGAACAGGTATTTGTGAACGCGCCAGCAGGTTGGAGAAAACGCGACCTTGAGCGTCGTTTGTATATGATCCGCCGCCGCGCTGAAAAACGCCTTGAAAAAGATCCCGATTTTTACGTAGCTTGTTTGTCAGGCTTGGTAACGATCTACAAAGGCTTGGTAATGCCAAAAGATTTACCCGCCTTTTATCACGATCTTGCCGATGAGCGTATGCAAAGCGCAATTTGCGTATTCCACCAGCGCTTCTCAACAAATACACTACCACGCTGGCCGCTTGCTCAGCCTTTCCGTTTCCTTGCGCACAACGGTGAAATTAACACCATAAAAGGAAACCGCGACTGGGCCA
Source organism: Alteromonas sp. ABV4_150 (assembly GCF_056311745.1). Classification (NCBI taxonomy): domain Bacteria; kingdom Pseudomonadati; phylum Pseudomonadota; class Gammaproteobacteria; order Alteromonadales; family Alteromonadaceae; genus Alteromonas; species Alteromonas sp. ABV4_150. The sequence goes on from NZ_CM149971.1 coordinate 593,978, forward strand.
TGGCACGTGCTGCTAAATTCGCAACGCCACTTATTCCAGATCTTAAAGATGCAGCACCTTTTGTTAATACTGAAGGTTCAGACTCATCATCGCTGGATAACATGCTGGAGCTATTCTTAGCCGGCGGTATGGATTTATTCCGTGCTATGCGGTTACTTGTTCCACCAGCCTATCAAAATAACAAAACCATGGACGATGATCTTCGTGCATTTTACGAGTTCAACTCGATGCACATGGAACCATGGGACGGCCCAGCGGGTATCGTTTTAACTAACGGTCGCCACGTAGCCTGTAATCTTGATAGAAATGGTCTACGTCCTGCACGTTACGTCATCACTAAGAACGGTTTCATTACCCTAGCCTCAGAAGTGGGTATTTGGGACTACGAGCAAGCTGACGTTATCGAAAAAGGCCGCGTAGGCCCAGGTGAAATGCTTGCTGTAGATACTTACACCGGCAAAATCTGGCGCTCTACTGAAATTGATGATGACTTAAAAGCACGTCATCCATATAAAAAGTGGCTAGAAAAACATATTCGTCGTTTGACCCCTATCGAGCAGCTCGATGCCTCGCTTATTGGCAAGCGCGTGTTCGACGACGATGCCATGGCGGTGTACCACAAGCTGCACGCCTACAGCTATGAAGAAATTCAACAAGTTGTAAAAGTACTCGCGAAAGACGGTCAAGAAGCCGTTGGTTCAATGGGTGACGACACGCCAATGGCGGTTATGTCATCTCGTCAGCGTACCGTTTACGACTATTTCCGTCAGCAATTCGCACAGGTTACTAACCCGCCAATCGACCCGCTTCGTGAAAACCACGTTATGTCGTTGGCAACCTGTATTGGCCGCGAGCAAAACGTATTTAGCGAAACCTCAGGTTACGCTGACCGCGTATTGTTCGACTCGCCAGTGCTAATGTATACCGACCTTAAGCAACTGCGCGAATTTAACCCAGACAACTACTACTCAGAAGTCGTGGAGCTTCAGTATGCGCCGCAAGAAGGTTTGAAGAAAGCCATCGAGCGCGTGTGTAACGAAGTCGAGATGCTGGTTAAAAACAAGCGTGCTGCGTTCGTTATTCTGTCTGACAGAAACATTAAACAAAATCGCTTGGTTATCCCTGCAGCAATGGCAGTTGGTGCGGTACAACGTCGCTTAGTTGAAAAGTCATTACGCTGCGATGCTAACGTTGTTGTTGAGACAGCAAGTGCCCGCGATCCACACCATTTCGCGGTGTTGATTGGCTTAGGTGCCACTGCGGTTTACCCATTCCTTGCATATGAAACTATTGAGCAGCTTTGTGAAAAAGGCGAGCTAGATATTTCTCCTATGCAGGCCACGTTGAACTACCGTAAGGGTATCAACAAAGGCTTGTATAAGATTATGTCTAAGATGGGTATTAGCACCGTTGCTAGCTACCGTAGCTCTAAGTTGTTTGAAGCGGTGGGCGTTAACAACGAAGTGATGAAGTTATGCTTTAATGGTGTGACCTCACGCATACAAGGTGCGGGCTTCGATGATTTCCATCAAGATCTTATCAACCTAAACCGCATTGCATGGCTTAAGCGTAAGTCTGTCGATCACGGCGGCTTGCTTAAATACGTTCACGGTGGCGAATATCACGCTTACAACCCAGACGTAGTCAGTACGCTTCAAAAGGCTGTAGTGTCGGGAAACTACGACGACTACCAGCAATATGCCAAGCTTGTTAACGAGCGTGCGCCATCGCACATTCGCGACTTGCTAGCTATTAACCCAGATTGCGACCCTATTGATATTAGCGAAGTTGAAGCACCGGAAAACTTATTCCCGCGCTTCGATACCGCAGCGATGTCAATTGGTGCACTAAGCCCTGAAGCGCACGAAGCGCTGGCAATTGCCATGAACCGCTTGGGCGGTCAATCAAACTCAGGGGAAGGTGGCGAACACCCTTCTCGCTTTGGTACTGAAAAGAATTCTAAAATTAAGCAGGTGGCTTCAGGTCGCTTTGGTGTAACGCCTCACTATTTGGTTAACGCTAACGTTATTCAAATTAAAGTGGCGCAGGGTGCAAAACCGGGTGAAGGGGGTCAGCTTCCAGGTGACAAAGTAAATAAGTACATCGCACAGCTACGTTTCTCTGTGCCGGGTGTAACCCTTATTTCACCGCCTCCGCACCACGATATTTACTCAATTGAAGATTTAGCACAGCTAATTTTCGATTTGAAACAGGTTAATCCAACGGCGCTTATATCCGTTAAGCTAGTATCTGAGCCAGGTGTTGGCACCATTGCAACGGGTGTGGCGAAAGCCTATGCCGACCTTATCACCGTTTCAGGTTACGACGGCGGCACAGGTGCAAGCCCGCTGACATCAGTTAAGTATGCGGGTAGTCCGTTCGAGCTTGGTTTATCTGAAACTCAGCAAGCGCTTATTGAAAACGGCTTACGTCACAAAGTACGCGTTCAAACCGACGGTGGTTTGAAAACAGGCTTAGACGTAGTAAAAGCCGGTATTTTAGGTGCTGAGAGCTTCGGTTTTGGTACGGGTCCAATGGTTGCTTTAGGCTGTAAATACTTGCGTATTTGCCACTTGAACAACTGTGCGACCGGTGTTGCAACGCAGGATCAAAAACTGCGTGACGACCACTTCATTGGCTTACCTGACATGGTAATGAACTACTTCAAGTTTATTGCTCAAGAAGTGCGTGAAATTATGGCGTCTATGGGTATTGCTAAGTTCGACGACCTTGTTGGTCGCACAGAACTACTTAAAGTTTTAGATGGCATTACCGCCAAGCAAAACCGTTTAGATTTGTCTCCGTTGCTAGCGCAGCCTAAAGCAGGTGAGCATACGCGTTTATTCTGTTCGCAAACCACGAACGCGCCTATCGATAAAGGTGAGTTGAATGCTCAGATGCTTAAAGATGCACAGCAGGCTGTGGTAGATGGTGAGTCAATTACCCTTAAATACCCTGTACGCAACACAGACCGCTCTGTAGGCGCTTTGCTATCAGGTGAAATTGCTAAACATCACGGTAACCACGACTTTGAAGACACGCCTGTTAAAGTTGAACTTACCGGTACAGCAGGTCAGAGCTTCGGCGTTTGGAACGCTGGCGGCCTGCATATGCACCTTGAAGGCGATGCTAACGATTACGTGGGCAAAGGTATGACCGGCGGTAAGCTTGTTATTCACCCGCCGCGCAATATTTCATATGACGCCCACGATAGCGCCATCATGGGTAACACCTGCCTTTACGGTGCGACAGGCGGCAAGCTATTTGCTGCTGGCCGTGCTGGCGAGCGCTTTGGCGTACGTAACTCTGGTGCTATTGCGGTAGTTGAAGGCATTGGCGATAACGGCTGTGAATATATGACAGGCGGTATCGTGGCTGTTCTTGGTCCGGTTGGCGTTAACTTCGGTGCCGGTATGACAGGTGGTTTTGCTTATCTTATGGATGATGGCGACGACCTTGATAACCGTGTAAATGCCGAACTGGTCGATGTAATGCCAATTGAAGATAAAGCGATTCTTGCTGAGCACTTACGTGGCTTAATTAATCAGCATTACGAAGAAACAGGAAGCGAGCACTCGTTGTCGTTGCTTACTGACTTCGCCGCAACGCTGAAACGCTTCAAGCTTATTAAGCCAAAAACCAGTGATGTGAAAAACTTGCTTGGTCACATCAGTCGTTCAAGTGCTGAATTACGCATTCAGGCTCAGTAGGAGGATTTAGTTTATGGCAAAGAACGTATATCAATTTGTCGATGTTGAACGTATCGATCCGCCGAAAAAGCCGATCATGGTACGTAAACAAGAGTTCGCGGAAATTTATCAACCGCTGAGCCAATCTCAAACCGAAGGCCAAGCAGATCGCTGCTTGGACTGCGGTAACCCATACTGTGAATGGAAGTGTCCTGTTCACAACTATATTCCACAATGGTTAAGCTTGGCGAACGAAGGCCGTATTTTGGAAGCTGCGGAACTCTCTCATAAAACCAACAGTTTGCCGGAAGTATGCGGCCGCGTATGTCCACAGGACAGACTGTGCGAAGGTGCATGTACACTGAATGACGATTTTGGTGCAGTTACTATCGGCAGTATTGAGAAGTACATTACCGATACAGCATTCAAAATGGGCTGGCGCCCAGATATGTCTGACGTGGTATGGACCGACAAGAAAGTGGCGATTGTAGGTGCAGGCCCAGCTGGTCTTGCATGTGCTGATATTCTGGTTCGTAACGGCGTTAAACCTGTTGTTTACGACAAATACGAAGAAATTGGTGGCCTACTTACATTTGGTATCCCGTCTTTTAAATTAGAGAAAGACGTAATCAAGCTACGCCGCCAAATCTTTACCGAGATGGGTGTTGAGTTCGTACTTAACACTGAAATTGGTAAAGACATCCAGTTCCAGGATTTGCTTGATAAATACGATGCTGTTTTTCTTGGCATGGGTACGTACAAGTCGATGCAAGGTGGTTTCGATAACGAAGAAGTTGAAGGCGTTCACGAAGCCTTACCTTTCCTTATCGCCAACACCAATCGCGTAATGGGCCTTGAAAAAGATCCTGCTGATTACATTGATATGAAAGGCAAGCGCGTGGTGGTTCTAGGTGGTGGTGATACCACCATGGACTGTGTGCGTACATCAATTCGCCAAGGTGCTGCCCAAGTTACCTGTGCATATCGCCGTGACGAAGAAAGCATGCCAGGATCTCGCCGCGAAGTTGTTAACGCTAAAGAAGAAGGCGTTGAGTTTAAATTCAACCTACAGCCTCTTGATATAGCCGTTGATGAAAACGGAAAAGCCTGTGGCGTTAAGTTCGTTAAAACCGAAATGGGGCCGCCAGATGTAAATGGTCGACGCCGCCCTGTTGAAGTAGAAGGTTCTGAACACGTACTTGAAGCAGATGCTGTTATCATCGCATTTGGTTTCCAACCAAGTCCTGCGCCATGGTTTGCCGATTTCGGCATTATGCTTGATGAGAAAGGCCGCGTGCGCGCGCCTTCGGGAGGTAAGTTTGCTTTCCAAACTTCACACCCACAAGTATTTGCTGGTGGTGATATGGTTCGTGGTAGTGACCTGGTTGTTACCGCTATCGATGAAGGCCGCAAAGCCGCAGAAGGAATTATGGACTACATCGGCGTGTAACCATCGCTAACAAGTCCTTTAACTAAAAGCTCGATAGTTCTGCTATCGAGCTTTTTTATTTAAAACTAAATAGAAGCGATTACCGCAGATAACATCATGGAATGGCGTATTAGCAACTTTTAACCGGCACACAGATTTGATACCAGCTGTCGACTACGCCTTATCTCAATTGAATACCGGTAGGAAAAGTTGTAAGCAACATACTAGAAACGTTGAAAGCATACGTTAATCGACCAAGGTTTAGTTGATGTACAAGAGCAACAGCTCTAGTATTTTAAACTCAAATAAAAACTAAATTGATCAAGAGCCTATATATGAAGAACTGGGATGTTAAAAGACTCGCTATGTATCTGACCTTATTTTCAGGCATCAGTGGCTTATCTCATGCTACCTATGCTGATAGCCTTTCGGTAGAGGCAACCTCAAAAGAAGGTCTCTCCGATAAACCCAGCATAGTGTCTTGCCCTTCAGAGTTTCAGCAGGTGAAAATTGCACAAGATGCCCGTCAATGCCAAGCCTTTGACGAACCATTAACGTCTGTCATGGTGTATCACTCACCCGCCACTCCCGAAGCCATGGTCAATCTCTATCAAGAGGCACACCCTGCGTTAAAAACCCACACACCGGTCAACGGTCGTACCCTATTGTCCTCTCAAGACAAAGCCGTAAGGGTTATCGTAAGCCCCGATAAGGCAGGTTCTCAAGTCGATATTTTGGTTACGTCAAACGCTAATTAAGCTCTATTTTTTAAAGCCAGTGTAAAACATACTCATGTTGGCATCTGGCTTGCAAATTCATAGTAAACAACACGATGACAATGTCTGGCGTCATTTTTCTGACACCAACAAAGATATAGTTAGTAGGCTAGCTTACCTAAAACAAACTGGCACGGCCTGATAACTCTACTGTCATTGGCTTTTATTTTTGATATTTGCGAGGGTTACGATGGAATTGGCAATTATTCTAATGATGTTACTTATTGTCGTTGCACTAGGTGCCATAAAATTGTCAGACGGTGGCGTCGCCTTTCCATTCAGGCGAAAACCGCAGTTATTCACGCCGGTGGAGCATACCTTTTTAAACCTTATCGAACAGGCCATGGGGCGTGAGTTTAGAATAGTGTGCCGCGTACGTCTTAATGACTTAGTATCAGTGCGTCAATCTGCCAAGAAAAAGACAGCGAGCCAAGCGCTTAGCAGAGCATCTAGCAGACAACTCGACTTTGTTTTGGTTGATAAACAAAATATGAGCCCTGTAATGGCTATCGATTTAGTTCACAGCCAAGGTAAAGAGGGATACAAAACACAAAAAGACTGGTTTGTTACGGGCGCCTTAGATGCTGCAGGACTTCCTCACGCTAGAATAAAAGTGAAATCTGGCTACACAGTTGATGATATCCGCGAGTGCTTGGAAAACAAACTTATTCCGTATCGCCGCTTACAGAATAAGATGGCACAATTACCAACGCACAACCCAGAGCCACCTAAGCGCCCTACTCGCCCGGTGCGTTCAAGCAGACCAGCGGCCGCCTGATAAGGTTAATCCGAGCTTCCCCTAGCCTTTGTTACTTTGCTGTTTTCTTACTCTCAAATAGCAGTAACAAAGGCATTTTTCTGTCAGTTTCTCTATTTTCCTTATACAATTAGTGCATTCAACAGCGTATCCACGCGTTAAATTCCCTCAACACCGTCGGTAGAGTTATGAAAAAAATTGGTATTTTAGGTGCAATGGATGAAGAAGTTGCGCTACTTAAAGCATCGCTTTGGAACGTAAAAGAAACAAAGTGGAAACACCTTACTTTTTATGAAGGCACACTTAACGACATGGAAGTGGTGTTGGTTAAGTGCGGCATTGGTAAAGTGGCTGCTGCAATCGCTACGACTGTATTGATTGAGCAGTACGCTCCTGATGCAGTGGTCAATACGGGTTCTGCTGGTGGTTTCGATAAAAACCTGAATATTGGTGACTTAGTAATAGCAAGCCACGTTATTCACCACGATGCCGATCTAACCCATTTTGGTTACAAGCTTGGCCAATGTGCGGGGATGCCTGAAGATTTTCGCTGTGACACAACATTAATGGAAACAGCAAGCACCGCGGCGGCAGAGATTACCTCATTACAATCGACAACAGGTTTAATTTGCACCGGCGATGCATTTATCGGTAGCGATGAAGCGGTAGCACAGTTGCGTGAAAACTTCCCAGACATGAAAGCGGTAGAAATGGAAGGTGCGGCTATTGGTCAAACCTGCCATATGCTCGACACACCGTTTCTAGTTATCCGCTCATTATCAGATATAGCGGGTAAGACATCATCAGTCAGCTTTAAAGAATATTTAGATACGGCTGCTAAGCATTCTGCACAGCTCGTTATGGCAATGATTCAGGCCCTCGCAAAATAAAATGACAGAGGTAATTAGCGACCCGCAATATCAGTCGCTATTGGTACTTTGGCTGGCTATTGCCGTGGATGCCTTGTGGCGCTGGCCCCAAAGTACTCACCCCCTAACACTTATGCGTTACCTTGTTTTGCAAATGGGGCGTAAAGTAGTGCCATCTCGCGATTTCGGTCCATCTCAGCACTACATTTCGGGTTCGTTAGCTGCATTGGTTCTACTTGCGCCTTTGGTAATTTGTGTTGCCATCTTAGTTTACATGGCGCAATACCCCGTTTTCTTTGAAGCGATTATTCTTGTCGCCCTGCTCGATTTTGGCTATCAGCGCCAGCAGTATAAAAAAGTGCTAGCAAGTGTAGGTAGAAACAAAAAGTCTCTTGCCCGAGAAATGGTCCAAACCATTACCGCAAGACAGTGTAACTCTCTGACAGACATTGGCATTGCTAAAGCTGCAATCGAGTCGCTTTGGCTTAAATTTCTTTACTTGTATTGCGGCGTTATTTTTTACTTTGTGGTGGCAGGGCCAATAGGCGCCTTAATCTACCGCTTACTTCTACTTACATCGTGGCAATGGCACTACCGTAACCCTTCTATGTCACTCTTTGCGAAGCCTGTTCGCAAATTAGTTTATTTGCTTACCCTTCCACCCGCTGCTATTGGCGGCCTTGTTACTTTGCTAGTTAGTCATCCTATAAAAGCGCTTCGTGCTATAAAACGTTCTCCTGAAAAAGATAAAACGTCTCTACTGCTAGCACTTTTGGGTGGTGTGTTAGATGTAAAGCTGGGGGGCCCAGCAATTTATGCAAACAGGAAAATTCGATATGCCCGCGTAGGAGGCGTAAATGAAGTCAAGTATTCCCACATGTTAAAAGCTAAAAGCACAGTTACTATGGCTATGGTGGCCACAAGCGCATTTGCATCATTAACCTTGTTAATCATGGCCGTTGCTTTATGAGAGCATTACGCGTTCTAAGCGCTTTTTCTTTCATACTGCTTTGCTCTACATCGCTTTTTGCACATGCTAATTTGGAGGGAGACGACACGGCCGGATTAAGGCTAATTACCAACGAAAATAAGCTTCCTTCTGCTGGTTTAACTGCGCAATCGGTGGCGGGATCTTCTGGACTAAAAATAGTAAGCCTAGCACCACACCTTACAGAGTGGGCATTTAGTTTAGGTTTGGGTTCAAACCTTGTAGGTGTAAGCGACTACAGTGACTATCCAGAAGCTGCCAAGAATATTCAACGTATAGCCGACTTTCAAGGTGCTGACATTGCCGCCATAGTGGCGTTAGAACCTGATTTAATACTCGCTTGGGATGGAGGCAACAAACCTCAGGATATACATAAACTTTCTTCAATGGGGCTTGATGTATTTACCAGTAGGGTTGCAAATATCACAGATATTGCTAGTGAAATAAAAAGGCTTGGTGCACTCACGAACACACAAAAAAAAGCCACTCAACTCACTAATAACTTTCTCGACGAGCTGAAGACGCTAAGATATAAATACGATAGTGAGCCTCGTAAACCGGTTTTTTACTATTCATGGACGGCGCCACTTATGACTATTGGCCCCAATGCATGGGGAAATCAACTATTAAATGTTTGTGGGGCGCAAACGCTATTTTACGATAGTCCGGTGGACTATCCTCAAGTTGCCGTTAAAGACGTGCTAGTTCGACAACCCCATGCACTCATTGCCGCCTCTAAGAGTTCACAAGAAGAACTAGAAGTATTCTGGCGCACTCATCGCAGGTTTATTGATGCACCACTTATTGTTGTCGACCCAGATGTCACTAGCCGTTTTTCACTGCGATTAATAAATGAACTAAAATCACTATGTGAAGGTATTAAATAAAACGCATAAGCGTTATACTTAAGTCTAAGTATCAGTGAGAAGGTAAGAGCATCTATTCATGCGGATTGTTGTTGCAGGTTTTCTAGTTGTTGTTAGCATTGCATTATTTGTGTCGCTTCAGTGCACAGCGAAAGCGACTGCACAAGCCTCCGTTGCCGCTTCACCTTATCTAATTGAACGTGTCGCTAATAACGACTGGTTGCTTATTGATGTTCGCTCTCCTGAAGAGTTTGCCGATGGTCACATTCCTGGCGCAGTGAATATGCCCCATGAAAATATCAACGATTATCTCAGCGAATTAGAAGGCCATAAAAACAAGCCTATTATAATTTATTGCCGTTCAGGCAGAAGAGCGCAACTCGCCATGAAAGTGTTGGAAGAACTGGATTTTTCTGAAGTCATGCATTTAGAGGGCGACATGCTAGGCTGGAGCGCTGCAGGCATGACAGTAGACAGAATGTAGTCTGGTCGTTAGGCAACTACGACGGCCTAAGATTGTTATAAATCCTTCCAAGCTGATGAATGTGTTTAAGCGATCCCCCCTGTGATACACTCTTTTTATTCGATTAAAGCATGAAACTACTATGAAAATAGATATTGCTACTCCGGCTATGTTGTTTCCAGCAATTTCTTTATTGCTTCTAGCCTATACCAATCGCTTTCTAACCCTTGCGACAATCATCCGAAACTTTTCAAAAGAAGAGAGAGATGACAATACCCAAGCGCAAATAAAAAACCTTAGATTGCGCATTCAGCTTATAAAGCGTATGCAAATAGCAGGGGTAGGAAGCTTTTTCTATGCGTGGTGTCCATGTTGGCCATTTACCTTACCTATCAACAAATAGGAAACTGGGTTTTTGCAGCAAGTTTAGTGTCATTGCTGTATTCACTGTGGATGTCAGTCAGAGAAATTTTGATTTCCGTAGAAGCATTGGATGTACACCTTGATGGGATGAAAAATGGCCCAAGCAAAGAGAACGCATGACGCCAACCAGTTACATGCAACACATAGCTCAAAAAGATATAAGCTACGAGCAGTTAGCCCCTGAGTTTTTTGCGGGCGTGATTTCTCTTGGTAATTACGTACATGGTGACAACTACCTCACTAACAAGTTGCTAGCTGACTACTATGCTAAAAGTTTTATTGGCGACCTTAATGCTAGTTGGGTAGCGCTATACAAAGGTAAGGTAGTGGGTTTCAGGCTGACCTTCGCACATACTCAATGGAAAGCAGATGAATGGTGCAGCCCTTCCCTGTGGCCGGTAGATTCAAATACGGTGTGCTATTTCAAATGCAATACTGTAGACCCCGCTATGCAGGGCAGTGGAATTGGCAGTACGCTATTAAGTAAGTCAATAGAATGTGCGAGAGCGCAAGGTGCAGATGCGGGTTTAGCACATATTTGGTTGGCAAGCCCGGGCAATAGTGCATTTAAGTACTTCACCAAAAATGGTGGCCAATTGATAAAAAAACACGCTAACAAATGGCGCTATGCATCTATTCACGAGGGCTATGACTGCCCTGTTTGCGACGGCTACTGTGAATGTAAAGGTGCAGAAATGCTACTACAATTCTAATACCCAACATGATGTAAACGCTCACAGCCATTTTATTCTATGACCTACGACCCTCTTATCTCCCGCGGCGTTTCATCAATGCTTCCCGCGCCCAAAAGCTACTGGCATGCTACACATAAAGTGCCATCACTGCCGCCTTTGAACAAGAAGATAAATACCGAGTATCTCGTTATCGGTGGTGGCTATACGGGTCTGTCCGCTGCCATTACGCTTGCTCAAGCTAAGCAAGACGTTACGCTACTTGATGCAAACTCACTTGGATTTGGCTGTGCAGGTCGCAATGGAGGCTTTATCCTCTCTGGAAGCGGCAGACTGTCGTTAAGCGCCATAGAAGAAAAGTGGAGTCATAAAGTCGCTATGGGCATGCAGGGCGAATTTGACGGTGCCGTGGATTTACTTAAAAAGCGTATTACAGACTTTGATATGCAAGTCGATTTAGTAAACGGGCCTTATTTAAAACTGGCCCATAACGTTAAACAAGCCGAGCAGCTATGCGGCAGCGCTAAACATTTTGCATCGAATTTTAACGTGCCAAGTATTACCCTTTCTTCAAAAGACCTCACTACCCGTTTTGGTATAAAAGGGGCTTATGGTGGCGTTGAGCTTGAAGGCGCATGTTTACATCCTTTGAAACTGGCAAGCGAATATGCAAGAGTGGCTAAAGAACTCGGTGCCGCGCTTTTCTACGACTCGCCAGCCATTTGCATTGAAAAGCAAAAAACAGGGTTCCTTGTCACCACCCCAAACGGCTCAGTATCCGCTAAGCATATACTCGTTGCTACTAACGCCTATACCCCTAAACGCTTTCACGACAGTGTAGATAATAAGCAATTTCCCGTACAGTCGAGTATCTTTGTTACCGCCCCTTTAAATGACGAACAACGCGCTATGACCGGGTTAACCGCACCTATGAGTTTTATGGATACGCGGATGATGAAATATTACTATAGGGTATTGCCAGACGGTCGATTGTTATTTGGTGGTCGTGGGGCAGTAAAAGGCAAAAATGCGAATAACGCTACAGAAAAGCAGCGACTTTATAACGCCATGGTAAAAAGCTTTCCAGCACTTAAAGGTATCGCCATGGACTATTTCTGGAGTGGTTGGGTGAGCGTGTCGCTAGATAGCATGCCACGTATTTTTGTCGAGAGTGAGACTAGCGGGAACAGCGTAAAGCGTGATGCGTATTCTATCGGTTATGCTATGGGCTATTGCGGTTCAGGGGTTTCCTTTGCTGCCTTTGCTGGGCAACGCCTCGCACAACGAATGATGGGGGCAGGTGGAATTGATTTATCCCTCCCCCTTTACCAGTCAACGCTTAAAAATTACCCGTTTCCTAGGGCAAGAAGATTAGCACTGCACGGTTTATATCAGTGGGCGAAAATTGCTGAGCGTTAGTCTTAGTGAATTTTTACGGTAAGTCTGCCGTCTTCACCTTTCACGCTGTACATTATTTGGGCTATGCTAGTATTCTAATCACTGACGGAGCCACCTCATGTCATATATCGATGCCTTTGCTGTAGCCGTGCCCACAAAAAACAAAGCGTTATACATTGAACACGCCAAACTCGCTGGCGATATTTTTAAAGAGTATGGTGCCACTAAAATTCTTGAAGCTTGGGGTGATGATGTACCCGATGGTGAGATAACGTCTTTCCCTTTAGCGGTAAAAGCTAAAGAAAATGAAACCGTGGTATTTTCTATTGCGTTCTGGCCATCAAAAGAAGTGCGTGACACCGCATGGCAAAAAGTAATGGAAGACCCCAGAATGCAGGAAAGCGAAAACCCCATGCCCTTCGACGGAAAGCGTCTTATTTATGGGGGCTTCGTTCCTATGTTGGAGTTGTAAGGCTGTAATCAAAGGTTTTAGCTACTTCATATTGTCAATTTCAGCGAGCGCCGATGGCAAATCGGCGGCTAGCTTTTTGTATCGACGGTATACGACAAAAACGACTACGCTGTTTATAAGTAACTGTATTATCCATAGCGTATAGGCGCTGAACATCAGTACGTTGAAAACAGCGAGTACTAGCAATCCACACCAGAGTGTTACGCATGCATACAGACTAACTTTCCAATAGTGTAATTGCTGCTTTAGCTGACTTTGTTTAAAAGACAGCATCGACTGCACATCTAAAGCTTGGGTTTGCCACTGCTTTTGTCTTACCCAATACCCCCAAGTTCCGAAAGCAACAGGGATAGGCGTAAGTATTGAAAAAAGTAAAAATTGATACGTAGTCAGCGGCTCGAATATCACCAAGGTTAAACACCACACTGAAACCGCTAGTCCAAGAGCTAAGTCGAGAGCCCCTTTAGCTTTCAGCTTAAATCTAGCCTTCTTGGTTTCTTTTATCAGTGCGTTTGTATCTACTGATGGCGTTGCCTCTTTATACGCACTTTGCCACTGTGCGAGCTGCTTATCGAATTCATTCATATTACTGTACTCTCGGGTGACTTGTTATCGCTCACGGCTGCTGCTCCATGATCTGGGTTAACTGCTGACGGGCGCGACTTATACGCTTGGCGACAGCGTTCTCTTTGATTCCTAACATGTCGGCTATTTCGAGCTGGCTGAACCCCTCAAGAAGCAAAGCCAGTACTTGCCTGTATTTTACTTCAAGCTGACGCAACCCTGTCATAAGATCCATTGCACGCTCTTGTGACATTGCATCTTGCGATGAATGGGCATTTAATCTGTTAGAAGGATCGGGCTCTTCATCGTGGGTAAATTCTTGACGCCGTTGTTCTTTAATCACGTGGTCAACCGCTTTGTTATGCGCCACTTTTGCAACAAAGGTTTTAATGCTGGCATCACCGCGAAATCCCCTACCACTATCTTTTGAGGCTCCTTCAAAAGCGCGCCAAACGGCCAGAGACATTTCTTGTATCAGTTCGTCTTGAAGTGCTTTATTGGCTTCAAACGTTGCAGCAATACGCGCCATAAGGGGCGCGTAATCGCTTAGCAGTTTTTCTACTTGAATGGTTTCTTTCACTGCAATTCCATTTTTATTATTCTTAATTCCACGCTTCAAACGTGTAGCTAACGTCTTCTAAATAAATAATTATTGAAACAAACGCTGGTACGCGACAAAGCAAGCACATGAAACAATAGGGCCAAGCACCAATCCTGACAGCGCAAATGTGTAGGGTGCAAGTGCAACAGTTAAGAATAAGATGGCACCTATTATGAGCATCGGCTTGTAAGCGCCAATTACCGCAGCAAAACTATTTGTAAAAGACGCTGAAATAGAGCGATGCTTTAATATAAGCAACATAGGTACAAATAATAGCAACAGGTTAATGGGGGTTGCCGAGCCCATCATTAAGCCAACTTTCCACGCCGGAACATCTACTATATGGCCACTCGCTAACGCCGCTATTGGCTCCGCCCCCATTAACATAGCGCCAATTTGAAATTGAATCCACGCAATGACCGGCCCAGTTAAACTCCACAGCGCAATATTTACCCATGCGCGCGTTGTGCTACCAGAAAAGGTTACTTTGCCGTTCATCGCTAAGTTTGCTATGGCTAACCACATTAAGGTCGCAAGAAGTGGACTTATCCATTTTGATATACCCATGCCTACAGGGCCTGCCAACGCTTGGATAAGAGCAGCGATGAGTAGCGTCACAAATGAAAGCCCAAGCAGTTTGAACGGCGCTCTTTTAAAAAGCTGCCAGCCTTCTTTAAGCCATGTGAACGCTTCCTTTGCCGGAAGACTTTTATCAGCCTGTTGGTACGTTGTGCGAGTTGAAGTTACGGTTGTCATTATATTATCCCTTTTCATTGCGTAAGCGTTAATATGAAGTACTACTGGTTTTCCCCAGGCTGCAACGCGTAAACTGCTTATCGTACAGTCGGGTTTGTTGTTTAACTTTTCCCCTATAGACGATGGCGATTATTAAAACCTGACAAACTTTTTTCAAAATAATAAAAATAGATACAATTTAGCTTAATATCAGTTAGTTAGAACTTTAAATAATGAAGTCTGCTTGTATTTAGCTGTGAACCAGTGGTGTATGGGCGCTATAAAAGAGAAATAGACACGAATTCAATCTTCAACACTGACTTTTAGGCAAAAAAAAGCCCGCTTAAATAAGCGGGCTTTCAAATACTAGTTAAGTGAAGCTTTAAGCTAGCGTGATCCGGGCAAACTTGCGTTTACCCACCTGATACACGTTTTCACCTTTTTCGGTGATTACTAAGCGGGTGTCTTCCACTTTATCGCCGTTAATTTTAACTGCGCCTTGCTTAATCATGCGCATAGCATCTGAAGTCGAACCAACAAGGTTAAGCTTCTTTCAACAAATTACCAATGGCAATACCCTCATCGCTCAATGCAATTTCAAGCTCTGGCATGTCATCAGGGATAGCATTTTTCTGGAAGCGTTGAATAAAGTCCTGATGCGCGCCTTCAGCGGCAGCATCGTCATGGAAACGAGCGATGATTTCTTTTGCCAACATGATTTTAATATCACGCGGGTTTTCACCGCCTTCAACGCGCGCTTTAAGCTCTGCTATCTCTTCTAACGGACGGAAGCTTATAAGGTCATAGTAACGCCACATCAAATCATCAGAAATAGACATCACTTTACCAAACATATCGTTTGGCGCATCTGTAATACCAATGTAGTTGTTCAAAGACTTAGACATCTTCTGAACACCATCTAAGCCTTCAAGTAGCGGAACCATCACAATTGACTGCTGCTTTTGGCCTTGCTCTTTTTGAAGCTCACGGCCCATTAGCAAGTTGAAACGCTGGTCAGTACCGCCCATTTCAACGTCTGATTCAAGGGCTACCGAGTCCCATCCTTGCACCAGTGGATAAAGGAATTCGTGGATAGCAATAGGCTGGCCGTTGTTGTAGCGCTTCTTAAAATCATCACGCTCTAGCATACGCGCCACGGTTTGGCTTGCCGCAAGTTTGATCATACCCGCCGCACCAAGACCGTCCATCCACTCAGAGTTAAAACGAATTTCGGTTTTATCTTCATCAAGGATCTTGAACACTTGTTCTTGATACGTTTTAGCGTTTTCTAATACCTGTTCTTTACTTAAAGGCTTGCGTGTGACATTTTTACCTGTAGGATCGCCAATTAGGCCAGTAAAATCACCAATAAGAAAAACAACTTTGTGGCCTAGTTGCTGGAATGTACGCAACTTGTTGAGCAACACAGTATGACCTAGATGCAGATCAGGCGCAGTTGGATCAAAACCCGCTTTAATGGTTAGGGTTTTACCGGATTTTAGTTTTTCAATTAAATCCTCTTCGGGGAGTATTTCATCAACGCCCCGTTTAATCTCAGCTATCGCTGTTTGCCAATCTTTCATTTGTTAATCACACTCTACATAACTGTACATTCAATATTGGCGGGCATTTTACGCTTACAACGGAACCATTAAAAGCTTTGCGCGTCAAAAAACGAATGACAAACAGTCATGTTGTTAAACCCAACAGCTTTGAACGCAAAATTAGCGTATTAATATAACTGAATTGAAAGAGAGGGGAAGGGCTTTCGCAAACACGCGGTAACCCCACCCATGGGCGCTCCGCCACCGCTTCCCTGCGGGAGGAGGTTTTGCTCCAGCCCTTATATTCAGAGATATTTAGATAGCGCATTATGTAATTGCGAGTTTAAGAGCTATTGGGTGTAACAATTTGCGCTAACAAAAAAATGAGAAAAGTTGCATTTTTAAGCAACGTATGTGAAATAGTGTTGTGCACATAACATTTCTCAGGTGGGCTGTAGTATGAGAAAGAAATTAGACGCTTCTAAAGCGCTACATTTATATAAAAATTTACCTAAGCAACATAGAACCGGTATTGCTATCGCAAGCTTGTTTCTTGGTGGGCTTATCCTTTTGCCGTCGGAGCCTGTGGAGGCTAGCCGTCATCAAGAGGCATATATTTTAGATGCAGGCGTTCGCTACCCTGTAGATCTTAACATCACACCGTCAACCGACGTTTTTTCGAATGAAGAAGAGTCTACTTGGCAAACTTATAAGGTTCGCAGCGGCGATACCCTAGCAAAGCTATTTAAACGTGCAGGGTTTACAGCACGCGACGTATACAATGTGACCCAGGCAGGTGAACTAACAAAAACGCTCGTCACTTTACTACCTGGCGATGAACTATCGTTTAAAGCGAACAAAGATGGTAGCTTTGGCGAGCTGAAGTACAAGCTATCTTCAACGGAAACTCTCTTCGTGCGTCCGGATTCGCCTGAAGAAAACAGCAGTCTTGTCGCTGAATTAGAAAAGCGCGATGTAGATATTCGCTACAACTTTGCGCAAGGTGAAATCCACTCGAGCTTTTGGAATGCCGCGAGAGATGCAGGACTTACCAGTAACCAAATTATGAATTTGGCAGGTATTTTCGGCTGGGATATTGATTTCGCGATGGAGATTCGTTCAGGCGATACGTTCAATGTTGTTTTTGAAGAGCAGTATATTGACGGCGAGTTTGTTGGCTACGGCGATATCGTAGCGGCTGAGTTTACCAACCAAGGCGAACAGTTTAGCGCGATCCTTCACGAGGACGGCACATACTACACTCCGGAAGGGCGTAGCATGCGTAAAAGTTTTTTACGTGCACCAGTTAATTTCAGATACGTCAGCTCTAACTTCACCAAAGCGCGCTTCCACCCGGTCCAAAAACGCTGGAAAGCACACCGCGGTACCGATTATGTAGCAGCCGTTGGCACGCCCATCATGGCAGCAGGCGATGGAAAAGTTATCAAAGCAAGCTACGATAAATACAATGGCCATCATGTGTTTATTCAGCACGGCGAGAAATACACCACTAAGTACCTGCACTTTAAAAAGCGTGCAGTAAAAGTTGGAGATACGGTTAAGCAAGGACAAACCGTGGGTTACTTGGGTAGTTCGGGTATGGTTACTGGCGCGCATCTTCATTATGAATTCTTAGTAGATGGTGTGCATAGAAACCCACGCACCGTAGAACTGCCGAAAGCTTTACCCATAGCAAAGGAAGAGCGAGAAAGATTTATGGAAATAGCAAAACTTCGTCAGCAGCAACTCAATAATAACAAACGTATTATGCTCGCGATGAAATAGTTACGCTATGGCAAAATATATTGGCTTGATGTCAGGCACAAGCATGGACGGCGTTGACGCCGTCCTATGCGACATCACTGCAACGTCGTGCAAAACGCTTTCAGCACATACAATCCCCTATCCTAGCGAACTACTCCACGCTCTTAACGATTTGTGTAATGAAGGCCCTGACGAGCTCAACACGCTTGGCATTGCAGATAGACTCGTTGCAGAAGCCTTTTCACAAGTGACGTTAGCGTTACTTGATAAAAACAATCTTAAAGCGTCAGATATCACTGCCATTGGCTCCCATGGTCAAACAGTGCGTCACT
Organism: Alteromonas sp. ABV4_150; assembly: GCF_056311745.1. Classification (NCBI taxonomy): domain Bacteria; kingdom Pseudomonadati; phylum Pseudomonadota; class Gammaproteobacteria; order Alteromonadales; family Alteromonadaceae; genus Alteromonas; species Alteromonas sp. ABV4_150. Next base: position 612,340 of record NZ_CM149971.1, read on the forward strand.
ACCCCAACTCTAATGTGATGTCTGCCCATTTTTCTAGCCCTTCTATTCGGGGCTTCACTTGTCAGATTGGCGACCCTAACACTATTGCAGTGCTAACCGGCATTGATGTTATCGCCGATTTTAGGCGTAAAGATATTGCGTTGGGCGGACAAGGTGCACCGCTGGTACCCGCTTTTCACAATTCGGTCTTCTCCAGTGAAAATAAATATCGAGCGCTGGTAAATATTGGCGGCATCGCAAACATTTCACTCCTTGCGCCAAAGCGAGATAACACACCGCCAAAAGGGTTTGATACTGGGCCGGGTAACACTTTAATGGACCAATGGATAAGCCTTCATTTAAACAAGAGTTTTGATAAAGATGGGGCCTGGGCCGCGTCAGGGCATTGCCATAAAGGCTTGCTAGGCAGGTTTTTATTAGATAATTACTTTTCTTTACCCGCGCCTAAAAGTACAGGTAGAGAGCATTTCAATATTGATTGGTTAAGCAACGCCCTTGCTGATTACTTTCCCTCTAGCGCAGACCTGCAAAGCGAAGAAGAAAACAACAATTTAGCCCCAGAAGATGTTCAAGCCACTTTGCTTGCACTTACCGGCAGCACAATCGCTCAGGAGATCATTAAACATCTACCTAAAGCAAGTAATGCGAACATGCAAAGCGAAGTAATAGTGTGCGGCGGTGGCGCATTTAATAAAACGTTAATGTCTTATTTGAACAACGCTTTGAGCGATTATGCCGTAGCAGACAGTTATGTGCTGGGAATTCATCCACAGCATGTAGAGGGTGCCGCGTTTGCTTGGTTAGCGCATGCATTTATAAATGATATTCCGAGTAATGTGCCTGAGGTTACGGGTGCAGCCAGATCTACAGTACTTGGGGCGCTATTTAAAAAAGCATAAAAAAGGCCACTGATGCAATCAAGGGCCCTCTAATATCGTTTCCTCAGAAGTATTACTTAGCGATTTCCATTTCCATATCTTTGAGTGCACTTGCATCAATATCGTCCTGAGGTTTAACACTGCGCTTTTTAGCGCGTATGTCGAAATAACCATACCCCCCCACAAGCAGGAAGCAGATAGCTGGAACAATATAAGATACAACCACTCCTGCGCTATCAATAATGGCGGCTTGGAAAAGTGGCATAATGGCTCCACCAAGGATAGCCATCACAAGGCCTGCTGCGCCTAGCTTGGTGTCTTCCCCCAATCCTTCGAGCGCAATACCATAAATAGTCGGGAACATTAGCGACAAACACGCAGAAATTGAAACCAGTGCAATTACGCCTGCTAAATTAGGAGACTGCGTCATGAAGATACAAAGTGCCATGGCAATCAACGACATAACCATTAATAGCTTAGCAGGATAGAGATACTGCATTGCCCAGGTCATCACAAAGCGAGAAATTAAGAATACGATCATGCTGTATTGTAATATTTCACCACCGCTTACTTCGTTGCCACCCGTCGCTTTCATTGCATATTGGATAGTAAAGGTCCACACACAAGTTTGTGCGCCAACATTGAAAAACTGAGCCAATACACCAAAACGGTAGTGTCTGTTGGCCATTAAGCGCTTCAGCGATGCGCCCAATTTGACGTCTTCCACACTAGATTCGACCGATTCTTGAACTGGCGTCTTAATTAGGAAAATAGCGACCCAAACCAACACCAATACACATGCCATACCTACGTAAGGAAGCATTACAGCATCAAGTTCAGCCCCTATCACGTTTTTAAGCTCGCTTGCCGACATGGCGGCACGCTCTTGTGCAGATGCCTGATTCAGGTTTGGCAATATAAGCGTTGCAGCCAAAAACACACCTAAATTAGTGCCAACGGGATTAAACGCTTGAGCTAAATTTAAACGGCGTGTCGCGCTTTTTTGATTTCCCATCGCCATAACGTAAGGGTTGGCTGACGTTTCAAGAATAGATAAGCCACCAGCCAATACAAAAAGCGCAGCAAGGAAAAAGCCGTAAGTCATAGTTTGACTGGCTGGATAGAACAGAAATGCCCCCGCGGCCGCGCAGCCCAGCCCGGTTAATACACCTGTTTTATAAGAGAAGCGCTTGTTAATAAAAGCAGCAGGAATGGCTAAGCAAAAATAAGCTCCATAATAGGCAAATTGAACCAATGCCGATTGCAAAGACGACATAGTGAATATCTTACTAAATACCTTTACTAAAGGGTCTGTCATATTCGCAGCCACACCCCATGAAGCAAAGCAAATCGTTAACAATACAAAGGGAATTAATGTGTCTTTGGAAACCAAAGGGGCGTTGTTTTTCATAAGAACAGCCTTTCGCTTGTAAAAAATTAGTTAACCAATTTAAGCATTGCTCTTTTAACCTGTCAATAAATCAATTTAATTTACTTATGTAGGGTTGCGTCAATAATTAGACTTTATGTGTAGAAGACCGTTAACAACCATTGCGAGACTACTTTTAAAACGATTAAACGTGACTACAAAAAGGCATATAAATCAGAACACTAAAAAACATTCTAAGCCATCGCGAAAGATTACTGCACGCTTTGAAATACTACAGTTTAACCTTCCTTACATTAACAAAAAATACACACGCTCTAAAAATCAAATAAATAAACAAGGTTGATTTAATTGAGCAAGTTAGTTAAGTTTCATTAAAAATAAACATATGTTAACGCGGTGTAACGTCATTTACGTCCGATTTATCTAACGCCGACAATGAGTTACCAACTAATGCGTAGATATCATCAGTCACACATTCGTAACAAGCTGCGGTTGATAAACATTTTTAACTGAGAGAATAACGATGAAAAAACCTACAGCTACCCGTCGCCTTACCGGATTTACGACAGGTTTGCATACTGCCCTCTTCGCAAGCGCTGCCGTTGTTAACGCCACTGCGACAGCATCACCAAGTAAGCTTGAAGACGCGTTTGAATTCCAAGCAAGTTATACGGGTGAGTCAGCCACCAATATTGACGGTGGTGAACGCAGAGGCAGTGCCTATGCTGGCCAGCTCTTTGTAGGTGGGGAATTAGATTTAAATACGCTAGCGGGCTGGAAAGACACCAAAATCCATATTGCCATGACAAACCGACACGGCAAAAACTTAGCCGAGCACTACATTGGGAACAGTACTTCCGTACAAGAAATCTTTGGCGGCCAAAATACCCGTCTTGCACGGTTTACGATTTCTTCCTCGTTTTTAGATGGCGATTTAGAACTGGAAGGTGGCCGCACAGTAGCGAATATCAGCTTTTTAGGCTCTGAACTTTGTCAGTACTTTCAAACCAATGCTGCTTGTGGGAACCCAACCTTTGTATTTAGAACCAGTAACTTTACTTGGTGGCCGGTTTCGAGTTGGGGTGGCCATGCGAAATACTGGCTTTCGCAAAAAACATACTTTCATACCGGCGTCTATGAAGATAACACCAGTCATCAAGACTTAGGCGATCACGGCTTCGATTGGGCGACTAATGAGGCTACAGGTGTTGTTGTGCCCTTCACTCTGGGATATCAAACTACGTGGGACAATGACGAACTTCCAAGACGCTATGAAATTGGCGGTTGGTACGATGGCGCAGACTACACCGACCCTGTCTTTGATGAGGAGGGCAACTATGCTGCGCAGTCAGGCAATGATTACGCTGTTAGAAACGGTCGCTCGGGTATATTCGCACGTTTTGAACAAACCGTTACTCGTCCTAACCCACTAACGAAAGAAGGGTTAACACTATTCGGTGCCGTGCTAACCGGTACATCGGGCGAGCTGATTGAAGACTACTATTTAAAAGCGGGCTTTGTATTACGAGGCACACTGGCCTCACGCCCTGACGATACCATTGGCTTCGTATTTACCCGTCAACAGTACAGTGACGAGGCACTAGAGGATCAGCGTATATTAAGAAGCATAAACGGCGGGGTTGGTACACCAGCAAGCAGCCAAACCATGTTAGAGCTAAGTTATGGTTATCAACTCAATGACCACGTAAGAATTCAGCCGAACGTTCACTACATTATCAACCCCGACCAATTCGCACAGCGCGACAGAGTCATGGCACTTGATGATGCGATTGTTCTAGGCCTAAGGTTCGACGTAAACCTAGCGGCTTTGATACTTTAAATCTCCCTGCAATACACTTTACAGCGCCTTCGGGCGCTTTTGTTCAAATCGATGCCATTCCCTGGCATTGCGTTTAATTAGTTTCAAGGGCAACCTTCTACAAATCCAACTTCTCGTTATTCCTGTATTCACTACTATCTTACGGCGTTAATAGCGCTAACAAGCGTAACGCTTCATCAACAAACTCTTCTTCGTTGAATAAGGAATACGAATGACAGACTCAGTACTTTTCAGCTCGTTCGATTGGGCGGGTGACACATTGCAAAATCGAATGGTATTGGCACCAATGACAAGAGGTCGAGCGGGCGCCGATCGCATACCGAATAAAATTATGGGCGATCACTATGTACAACGCGCAGATGCAGGGCTCATTATTACTGAAGCCACAGTCATTTCAGAAGAAGGCATTGGTTGGGTTGACACTCCTGGAATTTATACTGAAGAGATGGTTGAGGGCTGGCGTTCTATTGTAAACCGCGTTCATGAAGCAGGTGGAAAGATTGTACTTCAACTTTGGCACACTGGGCGCGCATCACACAGCGACTTCCACAATGGAAATTTGCCCCTGTCTGCATCAGCAATAAAAATTGAAGGCGATGAGATTCACACGCCTAAGGGCAAAAAGCCTTACGAAGTACCGAAAGCCATGACCTTTGACGATATTAAGCGCACTGTAGAGGACTTCAAAAAAGCCGCGATAAACGCTAAGGCAGCAGGTTTTGACGGTGTGGAAGTACATGCGGCAAACGGCTACCTTATCAACCAATTCTTAGATAGCCGTAGCAACCAACGTGACGACAATTACGGTGGCAGTCTAGACAACCGATATCGATTCTTAAGCGAGGTGATGGACGCAGTATTGAGCGTATGGGAAAAAGAGCATGTTGGTGTAAGACTTTCCCCAAACGGCGCATTCAACGACATGGGGGCCGATGATTTTCGTGAAACCTTTACCTATGTAGCTCAACAGCTAAATAAGCTGGAGATAGGCTACTTACATGTAATGGACGGCTTAGCATTCGGGTTTCATGAGCGTGGTGAAGCCATGACGTTAGCGGAATTTAGGGCCCTTTTTGACGGTATGCTAATGGGCAACTGCGGCTATACGAAAGAAGAAGCGGAAAAGCGCTTATCTGACGGTGATGGTGACATGATTGCGTTCGGAAGACCTTGGATCACAAACCCAGATCTACCTACTCGCTTCAAGCACGGCTATCCATTGGCAGCATTTGACGACCCATCTTCATGGTACGGAGGCAGTGAGGAAGGCTATAACGACTTTGACACGTACCGAGAAAAAACCGGAAAAGACGCGATGACATCGTTGACCTAATTTGTTCTGGGCAGAGCAAACCACTCTGCCCCTGCCTGACGCCCTGTCACTTGGTGTCGAACCCTGTAAATCTTGTATGGGCATTGCGCTTGGCACTTTGCGTCACAGTGAAACGCTGTTGAAGACAAAAAATGAGTTTAATTAAAGGATTTCGTCCTAGTTGCTAATACGGAAAGTTTTTCTAAACACGACATCCACGCATAATTATGTTGATCACACTCTTGTTGGTTTAAGAAACCTTGTTGAATAAGAACTAGTCTTACATTGTCGTCTTCAGTTTCTTCAAAGTGTATGTCTACGGATGTCATAACTGACTCTTCTAAATCATCTTCCCATGCCCAAGAAAACGACAATTGTTCGTTGGCTAAAATCTTCACGTATTCACCGGTTAATGACATTTCTACGCCACTTGGATCCGCCATTTTTATGCGATAACGCCCGCCCTCCCTGAAGTCACTCATGATTTGTGTAACTGAACAATCACCAGACGCAAACCACTCACTGAGATATTCAGGCTCGTGAAATGCTGCAAAAACAAAGGGCAATGATGCATCTAGCGTTACATCAATTTTAAACTCGTGCATAAAGCCGCCTTAGTTGTTTTATAAAGATAAGAGTCTTAGTGTTTTTACTTTATACCAAAGAAAAGCGCTTATCATCGCTAATAATCTTTGCCACAAATAAAAAATCCCGAGCCCGCGTAAGGAAAGGCCCGGGAGAAGGAGAACATCCTCATTTGTTGTATCGACAGTTCAAGGCAACTCCTTGAACTAAAAATTCACCTATGACCCTTTCATCAGTGAGTCCATACTGGCCTTGCTGCCAAAATGCTGTGAGCTTACTCTCTCACTTACTGATAAATACAAGTTATCTATGTCGGCGTTTGCCATAAACTTCTCGCAAAAACCAGGCGCATGAGGCTCTATAAAATGCTTGGCGGCCAGCATAAAGTGAGCGATAAGCTGCTTAACGTTATCTGTACCCATTGCAATACGCATGGTCGTCAACTCTATTCCGGCTTTTTTCTGTTCGTCGCTACTGAGTTCTGAATGAGACGTCAATGCGGGGCATAAAATTATCGTATTATTCTGCCCTATACTTACTTGGTGGCTAAATGCTGGCTCTAGGGCGTCAAAGAAGCGCACAAACACGTCGCGAGGTAAGTTTGCCGGTGCCATATCAACGGTGAATAAGGTGCAAGGCCAGCCGTGCGTATGCTGCTTTTCTCGTAAACCTGCATTACTGTGTTCAGGCAACGCATGGCAGTTAACGCGAATTTGTTCGTGGGCATTTAGAAATGAGGTAAAGACTTCCGTGTTGATCACCTTTGTCATCATGCGTTGCTCGAGAGTTTTCATGCCGTTAAGCACGTCAAACGCCTTTTCAGAATCTAGGAATGCACCTTTAATGTAATACACATCCCAGAACATGGTTTCGGACCAGTCCACGCCGTTTGCTGAGCTGCCTTTTGGCTGGAACATGCGGTGCCCCTCCCCTATCACAACACCTGCTGTGGTTGCACCACTACCACACAAGTCTTTGGTGTAGCTGTGGATCACATAGTCAGGTCGTGCAGCTTTGTTTTTATGCTGCAGCGGTTGGTGCAACACGGGCGTGGCAAGCGTAGAGTCCAACATTACTAACGCATTTTGTGCGTGTGCTAACTCACATATTCCGGGTACATCCAATACATAACCATGTGGGTTGCATGGCGATTCCAAATACACATGCATTTTTGCGCCATCGCTTAAGCGTGAGGCATGTTCAGCCTTTGTTTGCTGCATAAACGTAGCAAAGCTTTGTGCGTCGTAACCATCAAACCATGCAATTTGAATATCCATACGGTTGCTGCGGGCGAAATAATCATGAAGCAGTTGATATACCCCGCCATATACATTTCTTGAAACAATGAGCACATCGCCATGACTTAGAACATTCGATAAACAGGCATCAATAGCCGCCATACCCGAATTAAAATTCCAGGCTAGGTATTCGGCAGCATAAGGTCCCGCTTCCATATCTACAATGGCGTTAGCAAGGGAAATATTGGTCGGGTTTAATAATCGCGAGTAAATTTGGTGGGTAAACTCTTTTCCTTGGAAAGCATCGTCAACCCACTCAGTACAGGCGTACACATAAGTCGCGGTTCTTACGACCACTGGCGTTGCGGAAAAGAGTGCAGTTACATTGTCGAATAACGGATAATGCCCTTGTGAACCATTGCCGCTCGACAAGCTCTGGTATGTGGCTCTAAACGGGTTTTGCAGTGTGTCTAATATTTTAGCAATTTGAAAAGACAAAAACTTTTTAGCATTGAAATACGCTAACCTGTCTTCTTTATCAAGTCCTTGTAACGTATCGTTGGTAATATCCCAAAGCTGCATAACACTAGCCTGAGCCCCATATAAGTTATGAGCCGTATTAGCGAGTGCCTTGCCATAGTCGCTTTGTGCACTTATACCGAAATGTGAAAGTTGCTCCTCAACTAAAGCCTGCGTTGTTTCCGCTTGGGTCGTGTTACGCTTAGGTGATAGCACTTTCGCGTGCGTTACATCAACATCTATTGAATTTTGGAAATTATTTTCTGACTGCATAGCGATTCCGTTGCAATTTAACTTCAGGTGCAAATACATAACACCGACACCGTTTACAAAAATGTAAAACTTAAATCACATTTTTAGAACAACTCGCTTAACGATAGTGCATTCATGCAGAGGAAAGAAAAGTTTACTTTAGGAGTGTTAGGCCAATGACAGCAAGAAGTTCGAAGGTGATTGAACTTACTATTTTAAGCGATGAAGCGAATGATATTGCAGATGCACTTCAAGAAAAAATAGCAGAAAACGAAAGCTTTATCGGGGCGGATGGTCGCCCACTTATAACGCTAAAGCAAATAAGTACGCGTCTAGAAGATGTTAATGCCCAGGCTATTACTGTGATGCTTGCAGACCCTGATCTCGCTTCTCGTATTATCAACCACTGTACTGCGCTTACTTGGTGTCAATCGACATGGGCAGGTAACGCACCACTGCTTACCGAGAACAAAACAGACTACACACTTACTGGCTTAAAAGGAATTTTCGGTAAGTTAATGCGGGAATATGTTTTTGCCTACTTACTTGGGCACGCCAGAAATACAAAAGCATTCGAAAAAAATCAGCGAGCCGCCCGTCCAAAGTGGGAGGCATCTAAACGGATACCGTTAAATGGCCAAACGCTCGGCATTGCCGGCCTTGGCAGTATAGGGCAGGCACTCATTCCTGTTGCGCACGCCTTTGGTATGCAGGTTGTAGGTTTAACGAGAAACGGGAAAGAAGTGGCAGGCGCTAAAGCCGTTTACACTCCCGACAATATCGAAGAGTTTGCAAGTGCAAGTGATCACGTGGTTAATTTAATGCCAGACACTCCCACTACACAAAACATGCTGTCTCAACGCTTTTTCAACGCACTAAAACCTCATAGTGTATTCATTAACGCCGGCCGAGGTAGTGCTGTTGACGATGATGCGCTTTTACAAGCTTTAAACAGCGGTGAATTGGCTCATGCGGTTTTAGATGTATTTCGACACGAGCCACTCGACCCCGATCACCCGTTTTGGAAGCATCCCAATATTTCAGTGACAGCTCACACAGCGGCAGAATCTCAACCAAGCGATGTGGCAGATGTGTTTTTAGAAAATGCGCTACGCTACATAAAAGGTGAGCCGCTCAAATATCAGTTTGATTTTGAAAAGGGCTACTAATTGTTTAATAGCTTTTTATATAGCGTGTTCTGGAAATTGACTGGATCTAACCGCGCGGGTCTGTTGCGGTTACTTCAATTCTGTCATGGTGCTTTTCATGAAACGCTAACAATTGTGGGTAGCCTTTCATGCTGTGTAATTCGCGGAAAAGTACCCAATCGATCATACTATACAAACATATTTCTGGGTAAGTCCATCCACTAAAGCCACCCGCATCAAGCTGCTCTGACAACGTCCCCAATACTGCTTCAATCCGCTCATTTTGAAGTCGGTAATACATTTTATCTTCGCTGATATCAAAATCTGAACGCTTTAGAAGCATAAGCTGAACAAATGAATCATTGGCTGCGTCAATTAACGTTAGCTGGTTCTCTTCTTCCCAGCTTAAGCCATCGTGATCAAGCTTGTCGGCAAGGTAGTTATAAATAATGCGAGAATCGAAAACCATTTGCCCCTCGTCTTCAAGGCAAGGTACTTTTAATGTTGGGTTACGAGAAGCAAGCAGTTCGCGATCTTCACCTAAAAAGATCTGAAGATTTAAAAACTCGTGTTCTGTAGACGCTAATACGATGCGAATACGGCGTACATAGGGAGAAGTGGTTGAGCCATATAATTTCATAAACGCTGTCCTTAACTATGGTCGTTTAGTGAAATCAGTGTAGCCAGAATTTGAAAAGAAAAGGAGGTATTGTGAAAAACAACCGACAGGCATACAAAAGAATGCGATGTATGCCTATCGCTTTAACTACAAATAATTACAGATGAAGGAGTTTGCGTTTCAAGCGCACAGCGTGTGCTGCCCCTAAAAGAATTCACTTAAACGCTAAAGCTTGCACCACAGCCACAGGTAGTGGTGGCGTTAGGATTTTGAACTAAAAACCTTGAGCCTTCTAAGCCATCAACGTAATCAACAATTCCACCTACTAAATACTGTAGGCTCATTGGGTCAACGACCATGGTTACTGTGTCTTTTTCAATAGTCATATCGCCTTCGTTCACCTTCTCATCGAATGTGAACCCATATTGAAAGCCCGAACAACCACCACCTGTCACGTAGACACGTAATTTTAAATCAGGATTTTCTTCTTCTGAAACAAGGGCTTTCACTTTCGCTGCTGCAGCGTCTGAAAACTCAATTGGCAACGCCGTTTCTACAGACATACCCACCTCTACAATAATCTCGTGCTAACGCACTTTCTGCTTGATCGCAATTATCTAATACTTGCGGATAGTTAGCAATTATTGGGGCAAAACTTAACGAATCAACCATGAATGTGAAGACCGTTTTCACTCCACGTTGCACAACGGGTATTAAAAGGAAGGTTGCCCTCATGACCACGAACGAATAAACGTTGAACTGCAAGCTCATATCCTGTTAGCGTAACTCGATAGTTAAGTGTTGACGCTTTTTTAATTCTGCATCTGATTTATTTAAAATTCATAATTTTAGATAACACTCTGATATATATGAAATATAGGTTATTTATATGAGCTCTTCGCATCAAAGTGCTAACGTTGCCTTGTTTGACGATTTCGGTCTTTCTCGATTTGACAACAAGGAGGAATACAAAAAGCAGATGAGCGCATGCCAAGAATCTCTTTTTCACGTTCAGCAGTCCTACTATCACCAGAAAAGACGCGCGCTTATCATTTTTGAAGGTTGGGATGCATCGGGCAAAGGTGGAGCCATACGACGTATCACAGAGAAATTAGATCCCCGCTCTGTGAACGTGTTTCCAGTAGCAGCGCCGACAAAAGAAGAACGTGAAAAACACTTTCTTTATCGCTTTTGGAAACAGATCCCTTCACCTGGTAAGCTCACAATTTTTGACCGCTCCCACTATGGACGGGTGTTGGTTGAGCGGGTTGACGGACTGACCCCAGCTACTGATTGGCAGCGTAGTTATCAAGAGATAAAAGAATTTGAAAAAACGCTTAGCAATAATGGCGTTCGCATCATAAAGTTGTTTATGCATATCTCTGCCGACGAGCAGCGCGAAAGGTTTGAAGAGCGTTTGCACAACCCGTTTAAGCGTTGGAAACTCACTGAAGAGGATTTACACAATCGTCGCATGCGTGAACATTACGTTGAAGCTATCAACGATATGTTCGACAAGACTAATACTGATTACGCTCCGTGGACTATTATAAACGGAGAGTATAAATGGCAGGCGAGAATTGACGTACTCGACACCCTCATTCAGGCACTAAGCGAAGGCGTAGATACTACCCCTCCCCCTCTAGATGAAAAGCTCATTGCTATGGCTTCAAAACAACTAGACGTTAATGAGGAAAAGCTAAGAAGCACCGATAAAGACTAATGTGTCACTATTCTTTATCGGCAATTACTAACTAGTTTTCCGGCAGCGTTACATTTAGTTCTAACACGCTGCAGTCGTCATTGTTATCAAGCTGAACTGACACCTGATCATCCGCGATAGAAACGTACTTTCTAATCACTTGAATGATTTCTTGTTGCATCATTGGCAAGTAATCAGGCTCGGTACGCTTTTTACGTTCATGCGCAACAATAATTTGTAACCGCTCTTTAGCTACAGCGGCAGTGCTCGGCTTTTGCTTCTTTTTGAGCAGGTCGAAAATCCCCATTACTTCCCTCCTAGAAGACGCTTAAAGAACCCTTTCTTTTCTGCTTCAAGGAAACGATGTGGAACAGTTTCGCCTAGCAGACGTTTGACAGCATCAGCATAAGCTTGTCCTGCATTCGCCTCTTCGTCAAGAATAACTGGCTGCCCTTGGTTCGACGCTTTCAGCACTGATTCTGACTCTGGTATTACCCCTAAAAGTGGAATCGCCAAAATTTCTTCCACATCGGCAACACTCAACATTTCCGCACTTTCTACACGCATCGGGTTGTAGCGTGTAAGAAGCAGGTGCTCTTTAACTGGCTCGCCTTTTTCTGCGCGCATCGATTTGCTTTGTAGAATACCTAAAATACGATCTGAGTCGCGTACCGACGACACTTCCGGGTTGGTTACTACAATGGCTTCATCAGCAAAATAAAGCGCCATTTGAGCACCTTGTTCGATACCTGCTGGTGAATCACAAATGATGTACTCGAAGTCTTTCTTAAGCTCGTCCAATACTGCTTGCACGCCCTCTACAGTGAGTGCATCTTTATCGCGGGTTTGAGAAGCTGGAAGAATGAAAAGATTTTCCGTTCTCTTATCTTTAATTAACGCTTGTTTTAGTGACGCTTCCTTGTTGATAACGTTAACAAAATCGTAAACAACGCGGCGCTCACACCCCATGATAAGGTCAAGGTTTCGCAAGCCAACATCGAAATCTATCACTACCGTTTTATGACCTGCCAACGCAAGCCCCGTACTTATTGCTGCACTCGATGTAGTTTTACCTACACCACCTTTTCCTGAGGTTACTACGATAATCTTTGCCATCTATTCTTTCCTATTAGTGCGTAGAAAGCATTAAGCTAACGGCTCTATACGCAATGTTTCTTCTTCTAAATACACGTGTGCTGGCTTCTTCCAGCATTCACCCTTTACGGTGTCGTGCATAATGAATTGCCCAGCAATTGAAATGAGTTCTGCGTCTAATGACTGACAAAATACACGAGCGCCGGTATTGCCTTTAACGCCAGCTAACGCGCGCCCGCGCAACGTACCGTAAACATGAATGTTGCCATCAGCCAAAAGCTCAGCACCTTCGCTCACTGACGCGGTTACTACTAAGTCACTGCCTTCAGCATAAACTTGCTGACCTGAACGTACAGGGCGATTGATGACTTTAGCTGGCTTAAGTGCGGGGGCTGCTGTAGGCGCAGGCTCGCTTTTGGATGGCTCCGCAGCCGCTTGCTGTTGAGCCTGAGGCGCGTGCTCGTTACTATGGGTTTTGTTACTGCCGCTTCCAGTGCCGTTATTAGCGCTCTCTTTTTGTGAACGAAGCGCGCTATCTGTAAATTTACTTTGGCTGACATCAGCTAATCCCAAATCATTAATAGTCGGTTTCAGCTCTGCCACTTCACCTTTTACCGCCATAGGCTGCAACTGCAACCGACGGCAAAGTGCCACCAGCAATTCAAACTCGGTAGCAGATAAGGGCTTAATCAAATGCAAAATCAGTGAGGAACGGGTAAAGAACTGCGGCGCGCTCGCAACTTTCTTAGATAATTGGGCTTCGAAGTTATCTGGCTCAAAATCTATTACTTCTAACACAATACTGGTGAGCGTAGTGCCCTTCATGCGAAAGCAAGTTTCTGTCATTTTTTCATCCCGAAAAGGCGTTACTTTTTTCATAGCAATTCGCCATTGAAATAAGTAAAGCCTATTAGCGCTAATGTTTGACGCTGTCTTACGCAGCGATACAAATAATTTATATCATTACTGTACCAAAATTCCTGTTCACATACAGCAACTGTATATCGGTTAAAAGAGGCTTCACTCTATTTATAAGCCAGGAATGTAGCTAGGAACGTGCCAACCATCGAGTAGTTTTTAGACAAGCAGGTGCTCTGCGATTCTTTTCACCCAGTTTCATTACAACTAACTATCACTTCCGCCTCAAAAAAAGTGCGATGGTAAATCGCACTTCTTTCAGTCCACATCTGTTCCTAGACCGTTTTTAAGCGCTTTACAGCTAAGTGAGTTTTCTAGGGTCTAGTAGGGCTTCCAGCTCATCCCGAGAGATATCTGTCATTGCTTCAGCCACATCGATAACAGGCTTATTCTCCCTATACGCTGCCTTGGCAATTTCCGCGGCTTTTGCATAGCCAATGACGGGGTTAAGCGCGGTGACGAGAACAGGGTTTCTGTAAAGTGGCGCTTCAATGTTATCTTGGTTAACCGTGAATCCTTCAATTGCTTGTTCGCCAATAAGCGTCGCACTGTTGGTCATTAACGACAAGCTTGATAACAAATTGCTGGCAATCATAGGCAGCATGACGTTGAGCTCAAAATTCCCAGACTGCCCGCCTACGGTAATTGCCGCATCGTTACCTATCACCTGTGCACAAGCCATTGCCACCGCTTCAGGAATAACTGGGTTAACCTTACCTGGCATTATAGACGAGCCGGGCTGTAATGCTGGCAAAGCTATTTCTCCCAAGCCTGCTAGCGGGCCGGAATTCATCCAGCGCAGGTCGTTAGCAATTTTCATAAGGGTGACAGCCAAACTTTTTGTCGCACCAGAAAGTGTTACTGCGGTGTCCTGAGAACCAATGAGCGCAAAGAAATTATCTGCGGGTTTAAACGCGATATCGGTCAGTTCCCCTAGCGCATCTGAAAATGTCGTAGCAAAATCCGCATGGGCGTTTACGCCCGTACCTACTGCCGTACCTCCCTGAGCAAGGGTTTGGATAGCAGGTTGCACAGCACGAAGGTTTTTTAACTGCTGTTTAAGCTGAGATGCCCAAGCAAGTAGGCTTTGATCCATCCTTACTGGCATAGCATCCATCAGGTGTGTGCGCCCCGTTTTACAGTATTGCGAAACAGACTTTGCTTTTGTTTCAATAAGGCTAACCAGATATTCCACAGCGGGCACTAGCTCATTCGACAAGGCATTAGCTGCACTTACGTGAATAGTTGTTGGTATCACATCATTTGAACTTTGCCCGTAATTTACATGGTCATTCGGGTGAACCTTTTCACTTGAATAACGAGACGCCAAACGGGCTACTACTTCGTTGGCATTCATGTTTGTGCTGGTGCCAGACCCCGTCTGAAAGACATCTACCGGAAAGTGTTGCATAACATCTTCAAGGGCTAACAGTTCATCACAGGCTTTAACTATCGCCAAACCGCGGTCGCTATCGAGTGCTTTCAGCTTCATATTTGCTTGTGCTGCGGCTTTTTTCACAGTGAGCAACGCGCGTATAAAAGCTTCAGGCATTCGCTGTCCACTGACCGGAAAGTTTTGAATAGCACGCTGAGTTTGTGCGCCGTATAGCGCATTTTCAGGCACCTGTAACTCACCCATACTGTCCCGTTCTGTGCGTGTTGCTGTCATAGTTCGTATCCTTGTGTTGATGTAACTTAATTTTTAGCGTGCTTATCACACTGTCATCAAAGGTCTACTAGGGCTATTAAGTGCAAACTAATAGTACTTAGTAGATATCCCCCCTCGTTAGCCGCTCATAAAAAATGTGGGACTAGCACATGCATATCTATTTTTAATCTTGCAAGCGTAATTCGATCACTCTCGGTACAGGCGTAGCGCTCAGCACGAAGTAACGGCTTGTATAAGTGGTTTAAACAGACATAACGCCACTGTTTACAGACTAGCGGGTCACAAATAACTTCATACAGCAATTCAACTGCATTTTTATAAATAGCAAACTTGTCGCTTTTTTGTGGTAGTACATTAGCAATGCAGGCCACACTGTCTAAATAGTTAACCAATACATTCAGTTCACCACCGTTGTGTCCAAAACGAATTTGTTTACGTGCATTTCGTATCGATGACATTAGCTTTTTCGTTTATCAAGAGTGCATCAAAAAATAACGCGGTAAATAGGCAAGAGCTATTGATAGCAAACTCACCACAAAAACTCAAATGATAATTATTAGCATTTGAGTTGATCCAGTGCTATGCTTTTTCGTATTGAAAATGGAATCTTCTAATTCCACCGAAAGGTGCGATTAATCTATATTCAAAGGACATTATTCATGATGAAGAAACTACTTGGCGGCACAGCCCTTTTCCTTTTAGCTTCCAGTGCATTTGCTAACGAATGTGAGACTACTGTGGAATCAAATGACGCGATGCAGTTCAATACAAAAAACGTAACGATTCCTGCAAGCTGCAGCGAATTTACCGTAACGCTTAAGCATACTGGTCAACTCCCGAAGCAATCTATGGGTCATAACTGGGTAATGACCACCAAAGCCAACGGGCAAGCGGTAGCAACAGACGGTATGAGCGCCGGACTCGACAATGACTACATCAAGCCAGATGATGAACGTGTAATTGGCGCTACAGATATAATCGGTGGTGGTGAACAAACCTCTACTACATTTTCTGTTGAAGGTCTAAGTAAAGACGAAGAATACATGTTCTTCTGCTCATTCCCTGGCCATATCGGAATCATGCAAGGAACAGTTACCCTATCTAGCTAAGCGTACGCAATTTTCCGATAGGCATACGGAAGGCGCACCTTCAATTGTGCGCCTTCATAACAGTGTTCAGTAATTTGAGAGTGAAGTTGTAATGGATACGGCGTCCCACACATCGAGAAGTGCAAAAGCGTTGGAGCACGATAAGTATCGCCCACGTAATCTTGGTGGATCTCCTTTAAGTTCCATTCGAAACCCTCTTTACCAGCTGTTAGCTAACAAGCGACTGCTGATGCCACTCTTAATTGTAGTCCTACTCGCTTATAGCAGTACCCGCTCTGTTACACTTTCAGTTTTATCAGACGCATACTTCCAAGTAGCTGCATTTGTTTATGCATCGCTTGCACTTTATTACTTGGCCACATTGCGGATCTCAGCCGATACTATTGGCAATTACATGAAAGCGCACCCCGTTCACGAGGTAGGCCTTTCGGCGCTGCTTGGTGCTTTACCCGGCTGTGGTGGTGCAATTATTGTAGTGACACAGTACACGCGAGGTCTCACCAGTTTTGGCGCTGTGGTAGCGGTATTAACCAGCACCATGGGAGATGCAGCCTTTTTGTTGCTAGCTCAGGCGCCATTGGATGCGTTAACCGTTATGATAGTCAGTGTCACGGTAGGCGCTGCGACGGGCTTAGTAGTCAATAAATTCCATAATTATCGAGCGCCGCAAACCCTTGATTCGAATGAAAATCACCAGAACATTGATAGACCGAAAGCGCTAAACCATAAAGCCGTGTCACTATCTAAAGTATTCTGGATGATTGTGAGCTTACCGTCGCTAGTAATTGCCCTCGCTCTGGCGTTTCAACTCCCCGCTCACAGTTACTTGGCTATTAGTGAGAATACACTAACGCTAATTGGCGCCTCTTTGTGTATAGCAAGTTTAGTGCTTTGGTCACTATGCGGTTCGGGAAGCGGATATGCCTCAGTCGCCAAAGAAGACGTCATTCCGCCCCCGTCAAAGTGGCAGGAAAAAGCCGCGTTAGATACACAATTTGTATCGGCATGGGTGATACTCGCATTCTTGATTTTCGAGCTTTCTGTTGTCTTTCTTGGGCTAGACATAGCTGGAATGCTTGAGGCTATGGGCCCCGGCTTGGTCGGCTTGGCTATTGTTGTTGGTTTTTTACCAGGGTGCGGCCCTCAGATATTGGTCACCAGTTTGTATTTAAATGGCGCAGTTCCTTTTTCAGCGCAGTTAGGCAACGCGATTAGCAACGATGGCGATGCTTTATTTCCCGCTATCGCACTGTCACCAAAGGCAGCACTTATCGCCACTGTGTACTCTGCCATTCCAGCCTTTCTTGTAGGCTATGGCTACTGGTATTTGTTTGAATGAGATAATAAAACTATGCCATAGAAATTAGTAAGGTTTTACTCAACAAAACCATGGGTGTGGCTAAGCCACTTTTTAAGGGGATTGCTCTACGTCGACAGAAAGCGCTTCGCTCCACGGAACGCTGATCTCATACTTGCCTTTGGAGGTTTTATATTGATAGACCCGTGTAGTAAAAGCGATAGACTCTACATCTATGTCTTCTTCGATAGTAAGCATTACGTTAACCGCTTGGAAAAAACGAAAACGATATTTAACGTCTTCAGCGAGTAAGCTTGAATTGCCAGATTCTAGCCTAATAGGCTTTCCATCTCTCTTACCCACAATGGCAATATCTAAGTTGCCATTTAATACAGCTTTTCTCTGTTTTGACTGCAGTAAAACTAGCCTAAGCTGATATGATGTATTGCTTAATTGAAAGACCTCTACCCCTTCAATAGCAAAGCCGTCATCAGTTTTCTCGGGTGCCATAACACGTTCATAAAAACTTAGCTGCTCTTGTTGTGCTTCTAGCTCTTTCTTCTGATCACTTAACGTTTTTGCGATATTTTCTGACTCGAGTGTGGCAAGTTCCAAAGCAACTTCAAGCTGGTTAACTTTGGTCGTTAGCGCGTTGTTTTCTTCAGACAAAATGGCAATAGTTTCTTTTTGAGCCTGTACTTTTTTTCCGTCACCTTCGTCGATGATTCGCGCCAGCTTATAGCCAAACCCGACCATGACCAACATGATGAACGCTACCATCAAGGTCCACTTATAGCTGCCTAATATTTCTTTTAATTGGTCTGTCGTCATAATTTCTTCATTAAAAAACTGCAAAACGCTAACGCGCTCTAAACATTATGAATTTTAAGTGTTTATGGTAAGCTGCTAACTACGTTAATCTACTGTACCACAACATGCGCTTGCAGGCTTTAAGAGAGGAAGTAGCTCATCCACGCACTACCATTCAGTTGTGCATGCTGGGCATTGTAGGGGGAACCTGCGCGGCGCTTATTATCATACTGTTTCGGCTATGCGTTGAATGGCTTCAAGAAACAGGGGTATCATCGCTTAAGTCAGTCCTTGCTTACGACTGGTTAGTATGGCTGATCATGCCGCTTATAAGTGTTGGTCTAATACTATTCATTGCTTTTCTCACTGGCTTCAAACATTACCGCTTGGGTATTCCTTTTGTTATTCACCGGGTAAAATACTATTACGGTTATGTGCCTTTCAGGACAACCATAAACCAATTTTTTGGTGGCATGCTCGCGTTAGCAGGCGGTTTTGTCGTAGGACGTGAAGGCCCTTCTGTGCATATGGGAGCATCGGGCAGTAGTTTTATTGGACAATGGCTTCGTTTGCCCTACAACAGCATTCGAATTCTCGCAGGCTGTGGCATTGCTGCGGGTATTTCTGCTTCGTTTAATACCCCGTTCGCTGCCGTCATATTTGTAATGGAAGTGGTGCTGCGAGAATACAAAATCCATATATTTGTTCCTATCATGCTGGCCGCTGCCTGTGGCTCTGTGCTCACTCGTATTGTATTTGGAGAGGTCAATGAACTTTCCTTCTTATCGTTTAATGCGTTTAGCCAGTGGATGTATTTCTATCTAGTGCTATTAGGCATTTTACTAGGTATGTTGGCCGTGCTTTTTAATAGCCAGCTAATGCGTGTTATGACTTGGTTCCGGCCGGTTTCTATGGTGTGGCGCTTAATACTTGCGGCGCTGATTACCGGTACTATAGGTATGTTTATACCTGAGGCGCTTGGGGCGAACTTTATCGATGTAGAGCACTTATTCGATAGTTCACCTGGCGCCCTTTTGCTGGTATCTACTCTTGTGTTTAAGGTTATCTTGGCGGTATTTGCAATTGGTCTTGGTATTCCTGGAGGGATTATAGGTCCGGTGATGGTTATCGGTATGCTTGCGGGTGCAGTGCTTTTATTGCCCTTGTCATATTTCATCAACGTGCCTGAATTTACTAACAGCTTTGCACTGCTAGGTATTGCGGGAATGCTGACGGCGGTGTTACACGCACCTCTTGCTGCACTTTCTGCGGTTATGGAGCTTTCTTATAGCCCTCAAATTATTCTGCCAGCCATGCTGGTGATAGTGCCTGCTTACGTAACTTCAACGCAGTTTTTCGGCAACCGCTCTATTTTTATACGTCAGCTTGACTATCAGAATCTTCCGTACGCTATTTCATCTATCCGAGAAGCCCTTGAAAAGACCGGTGTACTGGCAGCGATGAATAGAGATTATAAGCTTTTTCACGATGCCCCAGAGCAGGCGTTAATTAACTATTTAGAAGGCAATCCGACAAAAATTGTCATTCAGAAATCAAAATTTGAAATAGATGTGCAGTATAAGCTGGTCCAATACAATGTAAGTTTAGAACACGATGCAGCAGCATTAAACTATTACGAAATGGAAGGCATCAGCGCGCAATCTACGCTGCACGAAGTATACGAACATCTTAAAAATTCGCGCTCTGGCGCAGTTTATATTTACGATCAGGAGCTTAACGATATCATTGGCGTAGTAACCTGGAATATCTTACAAAGCTTCTTACAGAAGGCACACTACTAATATGTACATTTTATGGTTTAAAGCACTGCACATCTTTTTCATGCTGGCATGGATGGCAGGCCTTTTCTATTTACCGCGGCTTTTCGTTTATCACGCTTCGACTAAATCTCAAATAGTCAAAGATGAATTTAAGGTTATGGAGCGCAGATTGTGGTTCTTCGTTACACCATTCGCCTTATTAACTCTGGTGTTCGGCGTTGCGCTTATTGTCAGCTATGGTGGTACATGGTTTAAAATGTCAGGATGGCTTCACATAAAATTACTGCTATTGCTTGCTATTTACGGTTACCACTTCTATTTGTTTAAGTTAATGAAGCAGTTCGCACGAGATGAAAATAGGCACACTCCCCGCTTCTATCGCTTTTTGAATGAGGCGCCAGTGTTAATAATACTCGCCATTGTATGTTTGGCTGTGGTTAAACCCTTCTAAGGCTTGGCCACACGCAGACATTCACAGGCAGCAAGGAAGTCAGTACTCAAGGAATCAGTACTAATGTGTGATGTAAAAGGTTTTTGAAACTCAAAGTAGAGCGTGTTGTAGACATCACACACGGCCACCCGAAGCGAGTCTTGTATCGGGTTTATTGAATTGTTTTTATCGGAATGTTTACCATGGATGATAGTAATCAACACCTCAAACACCTAATAACACAAACAGATGTGGCGTTTAAAGCACTGATGAGGGAACCTGCCTCAAGGCTTCTAAATGAACAATATGAGAAAGCGAAGCTTGAACTAGATAGCTACACGGCTTCACTTAAACATACGTTGAACCAACGTCACCAACAGCAAAGACAGCGCTAGTGAGTGGCCTTTAATTCTATTAATTAAAGGCCTAAGTAATCTGGCTAAAGGTCTCGAATTGATTGGGTAACGCTTGTGCGAGCTCTCCGGATAAACTTGTGTAATCTGCAAGTACAGACGGTAACTGCTTAACAAGCATGCGCATATTACTTTCAAGCTGGGCAACTTGCGTTTCGTTTCTATAGGACAAAGCCAATTCTATGTTGGCAAGCGTTGAAAAAAGTTTTAAACAACGTGACAACCTCGCCTCGGCTGGTTCTGTAACTTTGTCTTCATCTAATTGATTCTCGCCGTCACTTTTATTTTTTGCCGAGCGCTTCTCAAGATGGTTCCAAGCATTTTGCCACACTGGCTCTAATTGCTTGTGTACTTGTAAAAGCCCGTTCAGCCAGCTTTCTAATTCCTTTGAAGGCCTCATCACTCCTTTTACTTCTATCGCTTCAGTGAGTTGACTAGATAATGGTGATTTACTCTTGCGCATAAAGTCTAAATGAGCGCGCAATCCGTTCATCAAGGTGTCTGCCAGCTCATCGACATCTTTGTCTACTAGCTTGCTGTCACTTGATTGAATAAGCCAAGGCATCCATTGCTCAGGCATGGGGATTTCTGGTGCGGCAGCAACCGCGAAGATCATCCCATCAACATGATAGGCATTCGGAAGTACGTTTTTGAAATTGGGATGCGAAACAATATCGCTGATGATGTTTACTGGAAACCCGTCTTTCACCATTACTTTCCTTTTTTAATTTGCGTTCTCTTTCTCGAAACGGTAGTCTGCGCGGCCACTTTGCAGAGGGCGTGTCTTCTGACTCCATATCTATTCCAAAAAAATTGGGATTAGAGACGCAGAAAAACGAAAGCTTTGCACTGGGTACGCGACAATAGGTTCAAAACCAATCTGTTACTGTATTGGTTTAGCGGTACTGTTGCGTGCTCGCCTACCTATTGTCATGATAGCAAAACTTAACTAAGAGTCGTTGCAATGGCAAAAGATAAATCAGGATATATCATCGCGGCCGCCTTCATTGGCCCAGGAACAGTAACTACAGCAAGTCTGGCAGGTGCAAACTTTGGTTTTCATTTGGTATGGGCGCTACTTTTTTCCATATTCGCAACCATAGTCTTGCAAGATATGGCAGCGCGCCTTGGTGTGGCCAGCGGCCAAGGCCTTGCCAGTGCCATGAAAAATATGGCTTACAAGCCATGGCTAAAGAATCTTTTTATCGTGCTTATCGTCAGTGCTATCGGCATTGGTAACGCAGCCTATGAGTCGGGCAACCTAACCGGCGCAGCAATCGGCCTGGACGCGTTTATCAACATAGGCATTGGCCCGTGGGCCAGCATATTAGGTACAATCGCAATTGTTTTGCTATGGTCAGGCAGCTACAAGTGGATAGAGACAGTATTGGTTTACCTTGTCTTTATCATGGCGGGTGTATTTTTAGTGACGTTGCTCGTAGCCAAGCCTGATATTGCTGCTATGTTTAGCCAGTTTACTTCACCGCGACTAGACGCAGATGCTATTACCACTGTGCTAGCCCTTATAGGTACAACCATTGTGCCATACAACTTATTCCTTCACGCCAGCCTAGTTGCCAAATCGTCAAAAGGACAGGATAAAAATGACGCCGTAATAGCCTGTCGAAACCAGTCGGCTAGAGCAATTAGCATGGGTGGACTTATTACGCTAATTGTTATGGCCACAGCTATGATGGCGTTTTTCAACCAAGCAGCCACTATGGACGCGTCTAATATGGGCGAGCAGCTTAAACCGGTTTTAGGTGACAAAGCGCAGTGGTTCTTTGCATTAGGGTTGTTCGCAGCCGGTTTAACCAGCGCCATTACCGCGCCTTTAGCAGCCGCTTATGCTGTAACTGGGGCGCTTGGGCTACCTGATGATATGCAAAGTAAAAGTTTTAAAGCGGTGTGGTTCATTATCATTATTGTTGGTGTAAGTGTTGCGGCACTTGGCTTCAAGCCCCTACCCGCTATTTTGTTTGCCCAAGCAACTAATGCCCTACTGCTACCTATTATCGCGATATTTTTACTGGTCGTTATGAACAAAAGCACAGCGCTAGGTGAGTTTAGAAACACATGGAAAAGTAACCTAGCAGGCTTTTTGGTAGTGGGCACTGTAATTGGACTTGGTTTGTATAAACTAATCGGCGTATTTAGCTAGCTTCAAAAATGGGGTCAGAGTAATTTTCTCCCTTTGTATGTCATCGTAGTGTGCACTCGCAGATAGTAATGAAATTACGTGACTAACAAACTAACTGCATATGAAAAGGGCCAAAGTAATACTTTGGCCCTTTTCATTAGAGAGCGTAGCTGCAAAAAGTACTCTGACCCCAATTTTTAGCTGGCGAGACGCTGGAGTATGTCTTGAAGCATGGACTTACTGCAGCCAAAGTTGATTCTGAAATGATCCGCCTTGTGGAAATCTATACCCGGAGATGGGCCTACGCCCTTCTCTTCCGCCCATTGTTGAACGTTTTCTACGCCTAGCCCGCTGGCATCCACCCATGCAAGAAAAGTCGCATCGGCTTTTAGCATCTTAAGACCGTCAATACTGTTGATGGTGTTAAACACCATATCTCTGTTCTCACGTAAGTAGCTAAGCTGCTGCTGATGCCAATCGTCACACTGAGTAAATGCAGATTCTGTTGCCGCTAAGCCTAATACGGTTACCCACGGCACTATGCCTGCTGCGGCATTAGTAAATGCCTGACGCAGTTGGCGATTAGGAATAATGGCAAAAGACGTACCTAAACCCGCAATATTGAATGTTTTACTGGCAGCCATAAGCGTTACGCTATTTTCAGCAAGATTGGACTCGCGACCCGCCGGGATGTGCTGTTTGCCTTCCTCAAGAATAAGGTCGCAGTGAATTTCATCAGAGCAAAGCCTAACGTTGTTCGCGTTACAGATCTCAGCAATGCGATCCAGCTCCGCTTTAGAAAGTACCGAACCTACCGGGTTCATGGGGTTACAAAGAATAAACAGTTTACATTTAGGGTCGGCGGCTTCTCTTTCTAACGCCTCAAAATCTAGCGTGTAGCGCGCACCTTCGACACCTGAAATATTATCAGAACTCGTGCCGTCAGCATTTTGCACTACCGTACCTATGTCTACTCGCTCTAGGCCATTAAGCTTTGGGGCTGCTAGCAATGGCGGGTAATTAGGCGTTTGAATAAGCACTTTATCGCCAGGTTCACAGTATGCTTTGCATGCTACGTTGAACGCAGGTACAACGCCTGGTGTCCACACTAGCCACTCGGGCTGAATTGCCCAATTGTGCTTATCTTTAAGCCATCGCACTACGGCCTGAATAGCGCCGTCGTGATGGGCAGGCAGTATATACCCCATATTTCCATGTTCAACCTGGCCAGAAATGGCATCTAAGATTGGCTGAGCACAACGAAACTCGGTATCAGCCACCCACGCAGGAATGATGTCTCTTCCTTTGTATTTTTGCCATTTGAACGAAAACGTATCTGTTCTAGAAGGGGTATTATCGAATAAGGCGCTCACATTACATCCTGTTGCATAAAAACTTGTACCAACAGTGTAAAATTTTAGCGCCTCTTAAACTAGGGGCGTAAGATGAATTAACCCGAATTTGCTATATCGAAATGTACTTTTATAGAGATAAAGCAAAGGCGTTATAAACGCCTAGGTCTGACCTTTAAGGCTTAATTGGCGTTTGTGACCGCTTCTTTAGATTTTTGAACCAGCTCTTCCATACTAAGCGGTTTAGCTAGGAAACCAGTGACCTGAAGCTTTCGCGCTTCAATAACGAGTTCTTTATTGGGGTCAGCTGTTATTAGCAAAAA
This sequence comes from Alteromonas sp. ABV4_150, assembly GCF_056311745.1. Lineage (NCBI taxonomy): Bacteria > Pseudomonadati > Pseudomonadota > Gammaproteobacteria > Alteromonadales > Alteromonadaceae > Alteromonas > Alteromonas sp. ABV4_150. Next base: position 637,160 of record NZ_CM149971.1, read on the forward strand.
AGGAACGTTTAAACCCGAGGACTGACAGGTTTTTAAAAGACTAAGCCCATCATAATCGGGCATGACTTGGTCACTAATGATTAAGCTTAACGAGTCAGAATTTTGTTGCAGCAAAAAATCTCTAGCAAACTTACTACGCGTAAATGGAAAAACGGTAGCGTCTAACTGCGTTTCTAACGCGTCAGTAATTAGGTCTAACGTGATGGGATCATCTTCAACTACGGCTACAGAAAACACTACCCTTCCCCTTTCATAAGTTCATTAGCCGCTGATATTACAACGACTTAGCTTACGAATTAAAGCGTAAGCCCACTTGTCTACAAGCATAGAATCTCAAAACCCATTTGACCACTAACCTTTGGTCGATATTTACGCTTTTTTCAACATAAGACTGTTTGTATGAAACAACTAATTTTTCACACAAGAACGTAAGTGTGAGTTGGTGAAAAAAGGTAGGCTTGAAAATATCAATTGAGAAAATAAAAAATGCCAGCAAAAGCTGGCATTTTTAAACTGATGTAGTCTTAGAAGCTATTAAGACTTAGGTGCACGTGATGCGCGCTTACGCTCGTTTTCAGTAAGAAGCTTCTTACGAATACGGATAGACTCTGGCGTTACTTCTACTAGTTCATCATCATCGATAAACTCAAGCGCCTGCTCAAGTGACATCTTGATTGGCGGAACTAGAGTTTGCGCTTCGTCAGTACCAGAGGCACGAACGTTTGTAAGCTGCTTACCTTTAAGTGCGTTTACAGTTAGGTCATTGTCACGGCTGTGAATACCAATAACCATACCTTCGTACACTTCAACACCGTGACCGATAAATAGACGACCACGCTCTTGCAGGTTAAACAGGGCGTTAGTCAGTGCTTTACCGTTTGCGTTAGCGATCAGTACACCGTTTTTACGCTTACCGATAATACCGCCCTTATACGGACCGTAGTGATCGAACGTGTGGTAAAGCAAACCAGAACCAGATGTCATTGTCATAAAGTCTGTTTGGAAACCAATCAGGCCACGGCTTGGAATAATGAAGTCGATACGTACACGACCTTTGCCATCTGGAGACATATCGGTCATTTCGGCTTTACGAAGACCAAGCTGTTCCATGATTGATCCTTGGTGCTCTTCTTCACAGTCGATAGTTAGCGTTTCGTAAGGTTCTTGTGTTTCGCCATCTACTTCTTTCAGAATTACTTCTGGACGAGATACAGCAAGCTCGTAACCTTCACGACGCATGTTTTCAATAAGAATGCCTAGGTGAAGTTCACCACGACCTGATACGCGGAACTTATCAGGGTCTTGCGTTTCTTCAACGCGAAGCGCAACGTTGTGTACTAGTTCGTCGTTAAGACGCTCTAGGATGTTACGTGACGTTACATACTTACCCTCTTTACCCGCAAACGGAGACGTGTTTACCTGGAAGGTCATAGTTACAGTAGGCTCATCAACCGTAAGCGGAGGAAGCGCTTCAACTGTATTTTGGTCACAGATTGTGTCAGAGATCTTAAGTTCGCCAAGACCTGTGATAGCAATGATGTCGCCAGCATGCGCTGATTCGACTTCATGACGAGCAAGACCAAGGTAACCATATACTAGGCCAACCTTACCGTTGCGCTTTTCTCCATCAGCAGTAACAACCGTTACTTGTTGGTTTGGCTTAACTGAACCGCGCTTAACACGACCCACACCGATTACACCTACGTATGAGTTGTAATCAAGCTGAGAAATCTGCATTTGGAAAGGACCGTCTACGTCTGCATCAGGTGCAGAAACTTGCTCAACGATAGTTTCAAATAGTGCATTCATGTCTTCTTGAGGCTCGTCTGCATCGTGAGATGCCCAGCCATTTAGTGCAGAAGCGTAAACAACTTGGAAGTCAAGCTGCTCATCAGTTGCGCCTAAGTTATCGAAAAGGTCAAACACTTGGTCCATTACCCAATCAGGGCGTGCGCCAGGCTTGTCAATTTTATTAATAACAACAATTGGCTTAAGACCTTGAGCAAATGCCTTTTGCGTAACGAAACGCGTTTGTGGCATTGGGCCTTCTTGTGCATCTACAAGTAGAAGTACAGAGTCAGCCATTGACATTACACGTTCTACTTCACCACCAAAGTCAGCGTGTCCTGGAGTATCTACGATGTTGATACGGTAGTCGTTCCAGTTAATCGCTGTGTTCTTAGCTAGGATGGTAATGCCACGTTCTTTCTCGATGTCGTTCGAGTCCATTACGCGTTCTTCTTGCTCGCCTCGGGATTCAAGGGTGCCAGACTGCTGTAACAGTTTGTCTACCAGGGTGGTTTTACCGTGGTCAACGTGGGCGATGATTGCGATATTACGCAATTTACTAATATCAGTGGTATTCATGCTTAATATAGAGCCTGTGTAAATCGATGCCAACTTAATTCGGGAATCGAATAAGTCTGCATTAGATTTGTTGCAAAAAAATGCAGATAGAGAAATTTGCGCGGATTGTACAGAAAAACCACGACGTTTGCGCACCTTTTTTTGATTAGAAGTCACTTTTATTAGAATTATCTCTTTAGTTCAAAAAACAACCATCCCAATTGCACCGAATTGAACATATACAGTGGTGATGTGATACAAAGTGATCTAGGCTAGATGACATAAAAGTAAGAATTAAGCACCACAATAGAGCGCTGCCGCACTATAATGGTGCAAGCCTATTCAAATGGAAGTGATAGATGCCTGTCTATGCCGCAAAAATCGGCATGCTTGTAAATGGCATGATAATCGCTTTAACTTTTGCCACTGTTGGGGTGAAGCTGATCATTCCGCATTTTTACATTAAACCTGGAGGACACGATGTCAGTAGATAAGGCATTAGAGCTGATTAAAGAAAGTGAAGCGAAGTTTGTAGATTTACGTTTTACCGACACCAAAGGTAAAGAACAACACGTATCAATTCCTGCAAGTGTTGTTGATGAAGAATTCTTCGAAGAAGGTAAAATGTTCGACGGTTCTTCAATTGCTGGTTGGAAAGGCATCAATGAATCAGACATGGTTCTTCTTCCAGACGCAGATAGCTGCGTTGTAGACCCTTTCGCAGAAGAAACACAAGTAAACATCCGTTGTGACATTGTTGAGCCTTCAACAATGGAAGGTTACGAGCGTGATCCACGTTCTGTAGCACGTCGCGCAGAAGAGTACTTGAAATCTACAGGTATCGGCGACACATGCTTCTTCGGTCCAGAACCAGAGTTTTTCCTTTTCGACGACGTGCGTTTCCACACAGATATGGCTGGCTCGTTCTACAAGATTGACTCTTCAGAAGCAAAGTGGAACTCAGGTGAAGAATTCGAAGGCGGCAACATGGCTCACCGCCCTGGCGTTAAAGGCGGCTACTTCCCAGTACCTCCGGTAGATTCTGCTCACGACATCCGTGCCGCTATGTGTATGGTTATGGAAGAGATGGGCCTAGTAATTGAAGCGCACCACCACGAAGTAGCGACAGCGGGTCAAAACGAGATCGCTTGTGAATTCAACACGCTAGTTAAGAAAGCGGACGAAATTCAAGTTTACAAGTATGTGGTACACAACGTTGCACACGCATACGGCCAAACTGCTACCTTTATGCCTAAGCCACTTGTTGGCGATAACGGTTCTGGTATGCACTGTCACCAGTCTATCTCTAAAGACGGCGTGAACATCTTCGCAGGTGACAAATACGCAGGTCTTTCTGAAGAAGCACTTTACTACATCGGTGGTATCATTAAACACGCGCGTGCAATCAACGCCTTCGCCAACGCTTCTACAAACTCTTACAAGCGTCTAGTTCCTGGCTTCGAAGCGCCGGTAATGCTTGCATACTCTGCGCGTAACCGTTCTGCATCAATTCGTATTCCACACGTAACTAGCGATAAAGCGCGTCGTATTGAAGTACGTTTCCCTGACCCAACAGCTAACCCTTACCTTGCATTCTCTGCAATGCTAATGGCTGGCCTTGACGGTATCAAAAACAAGATCCACCCTGGCGATGCTATGGATAAAGACTTGTACGATCTACCTGCAGAAGAAGCGGCTGAAATTCCAACTGTTGCAAGTTCGCTTGAAATGGCACTTGAAGCACTTGATAACGACCGTGACTTCCTCAAAGCCGGTGGCGTGATGACTGACGACATGATTGATGCTTACATCGACCTTAAGTCTGAAGAAGTGACTAAGCTTAACATGACAACTCATCCAGTTGAGTTCGACATGTACTACAGCGTGTAATAACACACTGTATAGCGATATATACTAAAGCCCGCTCTGCGGGCTTTTTTTATGGGTGCTAATTAACTACTATGTCCATAGGGTGATGTTAAAAAATAATATCTATGTTTGCGGCATTAGAGCAGCCAGCCAAACGCAAATCTTTTTTAACTATCACTTAATAGGCTCAAAGACAGAGCCAGTCTACCAATGTAGTAAGCTAGCATTTTCAAAATATACAGATTAGGTAACGACACGTGCGAAACAAAATGCGATACATTTGCTTATTCACACTACTATTGAGTAGCAGTAATGGAGTGTTACCTCTGCAAGCCGCTACGCTGAGCGAAGCCCAAGGCAATAATTTGCAGCAAGAAGCACAAACAAACGAGACAGAGCAAGGCGCCGAGGCATCGACAGTTCCATCATCTTCGACTACAACAATCTATAAGTTGGTAGGAAAAGACGGCTCTATTACTTTCACCGATAAGCCTCAACAAAATGCTGAGCCACTTGCATTCGATGATAAAACCCAAAATGTCGTCACAGCTGCTAAAGTGCCTCCTCCACCACCGCTTAAGCCTGATGCCCCAAAACCAAGTTATCGCGTAGTTATTAAATCTCCTACACCAGAAGCAACAATCCGAAATAACCTAGGTGAGTTTACCATTTCTGCGGCACAAACTGGTGCCCCCAAAGCCCCCATCTATCGTTTAATTTTCGATAACGCCCCATTTGCAAGCAATAGTTCGGGCGTATTTAAACTGTCAGGTGTCCATCGTGGGGCACATACTTACAAAGTTGAGCTAACAAACAATACGGGCAAGACTCTTGCATCGTCTCCAGAACAAACCCTTTACCTACATCAGGCATCGGCGTTAATTAATAACTAAAAGCGTGCAACCATTGTTCTGTAAGCGCACCACCGAGGTTCAGTCAGCTATGTTTGCTTAGCCTCTTATTCGCGCATCGCATTATTGCAAGCTACAATGCACAATTATGGTGCAAAGGAGACGAGCTCGGATGCATTCCACCGAGTTAGAAACACAACAGCTTATAAATAGCTTAAACACTGCATTGGTGATGGTAGATAACAGACTTACCATTGTTTACGCCAACCATGCGGGAGAAGCTTTATTTGAGACTGGGCTGAAACAACTTACCGGCCACCCGCTTCAAGACTTTTTCTTACCGGGCACAATTGAGACAACCCGACTTAAAGCGGCGATTAGAAAAGGTGAAGACTTTACCGAGAACGAAATTAAGTTAGCGTTCAGAGATAATCGCTATGTTTCTGCGGATTTAACCGTTACTAATTTACACTTTGAAGATGGCCCTCGGCTGTTGTTCGAAGTAAAAAAGATTGACCAGCAAAAGCGTATTTCTCGAGAGAATTTACAAAACGCGCAGCACTATGCGGCACGAGAGTTAGTGAGAGGTCTAGCTCACGAGATAAAAAACCCGCTTGGCGGTATAAGGGGTGCAGCACAACTATTAGAAAAAGAGCTGACTGAAGAGCATAAAGAGTTCACGCGCATGATCATTGAGCAATCTGATCGCCTACGAAACTTAGTTGACCGCTTGCTAGGGCCAAATTCATTACCTCGGTTCGAAGAAAGTAATGTGCATCAGGCTCTTGAAAAAATACGTAGTTTAATGCGTTTTGACTCTGACAACCCCATAACTATAGTTCGCGACTATGACCCCAGTATTCCTCCGCTCATGCTCGACCCTGACATGATTCAGCAAGCGGTGCTCAATATTGTGCGCAATAGCGTTCAGGCACTAACCGAAAGTCAAGCACCTAACCCCGAAATTAGGCTGGTAACGCGCATAGAACGTCAAATGACAATTCAAACAAAGCGTCATGCACTGGTAGCAAAAATTAAGATCATTGATAACGGCCCAGGCATTCCACCTGAAATTAAAGACACACTTTTCTATCCCATGGTCACGAGCAAGCAAAATGGCTCTGGGCTGGGTTTATCTATTTCACAAACCCTAATAAACCACCACGGCGGCAAAATAGATGTAGACAGCTACCCTGGTCACACTGAGTTCGTAATTTACATTCCAATAGATCGTAAGGAGACAGACGATGACGAATGAGTCTGTGTGGATTGTCGACGATGACAGTTCTATTCGTTGGGTGCTGCAAAAGGCCTTACAAGCCGCTGATATCAGCTGTTTGTGTTTTGAAAACCCTGAAGATTTATTGCTTCAACTTCAAAGCGGCCAAGCCCCCGAAGTCATCATTTCAGATATAAGAATGCCACAAATGGACGGCATGACATTACTGAACGAAGTACACGCTTCCCATCCATTGCTTCCCGTTATCATTATGACGGCGCATTCGGATTTAGACAGCGCGGTAAACGCTTATCAAAAAGGGGCATTTGAATACTTGCCAAAACCTTTTGATATCGACGAAGCGGTAACCTTAACCCAACGCGCCCTTGCTCATGCAAGAGAGCAGTCGACGGTATCCAAGTCACAAGTTGAAGACGTAGTAACGGAAATAATTGGTGAAGCACCTGCAATGCAGGAAGTCTTCCGTGCTATAGGTCGACTTTCACGTTCTTCGATTAGCGTGCTCATTAACGGCCAATCGGGTACTGGTAAAGAACTGGTGGCGCACGCACTTCACAGACACAGCCCCAGGGCGAGCAAGCCTTTTATTGCGCTTAATATGGCTGCAATCCCCGCTGACTTGGTTGAGTCTGAGCTATTTGGTCATGAAAAAGGCGCCTTTACTGGTGCACAAGCAGCACGCCAAGGGCGTTTTGAACAAGCTGACGGCGGCACACTTTTCTTAGATGAAATAGGCGATATGCCGTTAGACGTGCAAACCCGCCTTTTACGCGTGCTTGCAGACGGTCAGTTTTATCGCGTAGGTGGCCATCAGTCGGTAAGCGTTGATGTACGCATTATCGCAGCCACCCATCAAAACCTAGAGCAGCGCGTCGCTGAAGGAAAATTCAGGGAAGATTTATTTCACCGCTTGAACGTTATTCGTGTGCACCTTCCATCGCTGAATGAACGCCGCGAAGATATTCCATTGTTAACGCGTCACTTCCTTCGCCGAGCTGCCAAAGAGCTTGATGTAGAAGCTAAAAGCATTTCTAAAGAAGCTGAGCGCGTTATGTCTCAACTATCCTGGCCTGGTAACGTTAGACAACTTGAAAACGTATGCAGATGGTTAACCGTTATGGCAAGTGGGCAAGAAGTCTTACCGAGCGATCTGCCGCCAGAAATTCACAGCGATAGCAGTATTGAAAAACCTAGTGCCGAATCGGGTGATTGGCCAGATCTACTCGCGAGCTGGACCGACAAACAACTACGCGATGGCCATCATAATATCCTTAACGACGCTATGCTGACTTTCGAACGTGTTATGCTCGAGCGTGCACTTCAACACACCCATGGTCATAAGCAAGATGCGGCTAAGCGTTTAGGCTGGGGGCGAAATACGCTTACTCGCAAGCTGAAAGAACTGGGTGTTAATTAACGCATAAAATACCCCAAAAGGGCATTTGCGTGCCCTTTTCAATTTCTCCTATTCATCTTCATACACCAATATATCGCCAGGTTGGCACTGTAAGTGGTGACATATTGCTTCTAATGTTGTGAATCGAACGCCTTTAACTTTGCCGCTTTTTAATAGCGACAAATTTGCCTCAGTTATTCCAATCTTCTGTGCCAGATCTTTAGAGCGAATTTTGCGCTTCGCCATCATAACGTCAAGGTTAACAAGAACAGGCATCACACAATCTCTTTGTTTTCTTTATCTAATTCGGCGGCAGCACTAAATAAGTGAACTAGTACAGGTAAGCACAACACAATAATTAACGTCATGGGGTTAAGACTTATATCGATTGAACTATTGGGCACCACTAGGTAAGTGGCCATAGGCGTCATTAACATTTTATAGCCAACATAAAAAACCGTGATCCAAGATACGTATTTCAAGTGACGTAAGGTAGTTTTGCCATAAAATAGTCCTCTACTTAGTGCAAGTAGCAAATGCTGAAGGAAATAGAAGCCAAGCAACCAGCAACCAATTAAAGGAGAGAAAATGGTTGCTAATAAAAACCGCGACTCTCTGTACTGAAGCCACAAGGCGTTAAATTGGCTGCCTCCAAAAGTCACCCACCACTGCCCTTGAAATACGAAGCCGTAGAAAGCAATACTTAAAAAAATGCCCACAACAGCAAACAGCACTATTCGAGTGAAGTGACTTACCCGTTTCAAATTTTCTATAGATTGCATTGCGCGCTCTTCTTTTCCCTTTTCGAACAGTGTACGCCACCGTACTAGACAACTCAAAAAATCATTGCATAACAGAAACATTTTATTACAAATCATATATTAATTATTGCAAAACAATAATTTTTTTCTCTTATACTTAATTAAAACAATGAGGGAATTGCTATGACAAATCACACCAAAAAAGCTACATCTATTCGCTGTAAATGCAACTGTCTGCGTTGGATACTAGTTACGCCTTTGCTCATTGGCCTGTCAGGATGTCGTATTTGGGACATAGCCGCCTTTCAGTGGAAAAATGAGAATGCGAAAATCGCTTGGCAGAGCGAAGACAAAAATGTTGACAAAGCATTCGTAGATGAAGCCATTACTCGAACCGTGGTGCCTTTTACTATGCTCAATGACCACATTTTGGTGAATGTAACCGTTAATAAAACCATGCCCCTCACTTTCGTACTAGACTCGGGCGCAGCAGCCACCGTTTTAACCGAAACTAATAAAACCAATGAACTTAAGTTACCTACGAACAAGCCAATTGCGATAGGGGGATCAGGAGGCGGAAAGGCGCCAACCGCTTACATCGTGCATGACACCCATATTCAATTAGGCGGTTTTTCTATCTCTGACTTATCGGTCATTTACGCACCAACATCTGCGATGCCGTTTCGCAGTGTAGATGAAACCTATTTCGACGGTGTACTTGGCGCTGATTTTTTTAATTGTTGTCTTGTAGAGATAAACCAGGACGCTAAGGTACTGATAATTACCAAACCAGATGATAGCAGCAGAGCGCATTATGGCACTGAACAGTGGCAAGAAATTGCGATGACCGTAAAGAGCGATACGCCCTACTTCACCACAACACTTCACGATGGAAAGAGCTTAAAAACGGTAAAACTCATGCTGGATACCGGTTCGACAGGAACATTGAGCTTATTCGCCGAAAATGACCGTTTTGCGCTGCCAGATAAAACCTTTGCAACAACTAGCACTGGAATTCAAGGAGATTCAGCCAACCTCGTGGGATCACTTTCTCACTTATCATTTGGCGACCTCACGTTCGAGCATCTGCCAACATACTTCAGGTTTGAGGGGAGTAATTCGCAGGACGGAAGCGACGGGGTACTTGGCAATCAAGTTTTAAAACGTTTTAACACTGTGTTTGATTTCTCTGAAGAGCGCATGTGGTATCAACCCAGCAAGCAATTTAGTTCCTTTATTGGCGCAGATCGTTCTGGACTTCGCCTGCTCCCTCATTCCCAAGGTGCCATTGTCTTAGGCGTTGCTGAAGATACCGGGGCTTATGTTGCCAAAATTTCAATCAACAGTATCATCACAGAATTTGAGGGAGAACCAGTTACCTATGCAAACTTCGATAAACTAAAGATGGCGCTGAGTCACCCCAAAAGAGAAACAGTGCCACTTTGTTGGGAATTCAAAAACCAGAAACGCTGTAACGAAATACAGCTTGATTCGAGATTGTGATTTGGCAGCAGTTAAAGACAGCCAACAAGTCAATTAACACCTAATTCAAATTGTAACTGACTTAAACAACAACCATAGGGCAGTGTTTACTGCCCTTTAGTTAAGAGCGCTGTCATAGCCTGATTAAACAGCCTCACCCACTTCATACTGAACTGGCCTTTGGCACTGCGGTTGATCTCTATTACCGCTTCTTTTTTGGAAAGCACATTATCTTCATTGTGCGCCCTTGGGTGCGTCATTGCATCGTAGGTATCGACAATGGCAAGTAGCTTCGCGCCTTCACAGATATCGTCTTCTTTTATGCCTAGCGGATAACCGGTCCCGTCGGTGCGCTCATGGTGTTGCATCACTATTTTACGTGCCATGTCCCATTGATCTAGGTGCTCTAACAAACGGGCGCTTTTGTAAACATGAGATCGCATCAGATTAAACTCGATATCAGTCAATTCATCGCCTTTATGCAGCAGCTTTAAAGGCATAAACGCCATGCCAAAGTCATGAACATAACTGGCTACCGCCAGTTGGTCTTCATCTATCGGATTTTCAGCAACGTCGTTGATATACATAGCTAACTTAGCAATACGATCGCCCCTTCCTCCCCAATAGTTAGAGCGACGTTCAATGGTTTGCATTAGGTCACGGAAAAATAAAATATCTTGTTTCTTTTCACTGCTAATGTCTTTTGGTATACCCGTTGCTGCTAATGTAGGTGGTTTTATCTGCACGTTTTCCGGGTCGCCGCTGTCAGCAACAATGTCTAACGCTGGATTTAACAGTAACACAGCTTCAGTGAGGCGCTTTTCGTGCTCAGCCGTGTTCTCTGGTGTAACACGACCAATTGCTAACACCAGTTGGTTGTGGAGGTTGTCATCATACTCAGCCTTACCGTCAGCCATTACAGCTTCTACAAAGGCCTTCACCCTGTCCATAGTAAGTAGCACTAAGTCGCTCATGGTACTGGTATACGCTACCTGTCCCTTGCGCAAGTAATCGAGTAAATCTTCGACATGCTGTAAAAGGGGTATCATCGGCGAGAAATTTACTAAGCCTAAATCGCCCTTAATAGTGTGGATTGAACGAAACAGAGCACGCTGTAACTCGTTATCTTCTGGACGAAGCTCTAACTCAATCAAGGTTTGTTCGCTTGATTCGTAGAGTTCGTTTATTTCCTCCATAAGGTCAGCAAGAATATCTTCTTCTAGGTCGTCTGGAGTAAATGTCTGCATGTAATGAATACCGAGTTAAATTCGATTAGCCTTGTATTATTGTAATTCGGTATCGGCAAAATTTCCTCATACTAAAGGTGATAAAAGAGGAACTTTCGCGAGTAATGCACTTTGTAAGTCTTAATGCTGTAAAAACTCATCGGACAAGTGTACGCTGAAACTTCATCTATACTGCGCGCGTCAATTGTTTCTAGGAGTTGTTTTGATCGCTTTATTTCGCATACCGGCACTGTTTATCGCCTTTTTATTAATCAACATTATTTTGCTGATCATTTGTATCGTGCGCCCTTTTCACAAGGATAACGTGCATGCTGCCGGTAGTTTGTATTCTCTTATGGCTAAAATAGTGGGCCTCAAAATTGTCATACAAAGAGACCCCGCTGTAAAAACGAACGAGCCTTATGTTTTCATCGCTAATCACCAAAACAGCTTTGACGTCATTACAATTTGTAAAGCTGCCCTTCCTGGCGTGGTTACTATTGGTAAAAAGAGTTTGAAGTGGATCCCTATCTTTGGCCAAATTTATTGGCTATCTGGGAATATCATGATCGATAGAAAAAATTCAGGGAAAGCGCGCAATACCTTGGATATTGCTGCCAACCGTATCGCTAAGAAGAAAACATCTGTTTGGCTATTTCCTGAAGGCACCAGAAGTTACGGTAGAGGTATACTACCTTTTAAACAAGGCGCATTTCGGTTAGCTAAAACCACCAATGAGCCGATTGTTATGGTAACGGCCAGTAACCTACACAACAAAGTAAAGTGGAATCGTTGGAACAACGGGATTGTGCTTATTGATATTTCTGCGCCTGAACCGTTAACAGAAGAGCATTCAATCAAAGAGTGGATGGCGCATTTTAACGATGAAATGAAACAAAAGTTTGATGCGCTTAATACACAGGTCGATGAACTGGAAAAAAGCAGGTAAACTTGCGCCTAAATTGCTAATGAGTGTTTATTATGACCCAGTTCGATGAAAGAGAAGAGTGGTACGAGTTTAACCAAGAAACTATTGATGCCCTTCTAGAAGATGGCAGTCAAGCCGATGCCGACTACACCATTGAGCACCACTTCGCCAGCACTGACTTCGACGTGCTAGAAAAGGCGGCTGTTGATGCATTTAAAGCTGGTTTTGAAGTGACTGACGCCGAAGAGCTAATCCTTGACGACGGCGAAACCATTTTTTGCTTCGACGCCGTGGTAGAAAGAAAGCTAGATATTGAAAAGCTTAATGCTGATTCAGACACTTTGCTGAAAATTGCCGACAAACACGATGTAACCTACGATGGATGGGGTACGTACTTCGAACCGCGCGAGGAAGGTGAATACGAAGAAGAGGACTATCACTTCGACGACTAAGCCTTATTGCCTATTTCACAAGCTGAGGAGCCATTAAGTTACTCTTCAGCTTTTGTTCATCTTTTTTGATTAACAATGACCCTGTCATTATCGATTGGAAAAGGATGGACAGATGAAAAACTTAGTACTAGCACTTACTGCATACTCTGCTATCGCCACATTACAGCTTGCGTTTGTATCACCTGTACATGCAAGTTCTGACAGTAAGTCAGAAGATAAACAGGTTATCTCGACCGAATTCCGCTACGACCAACCCTTTGTAGCCGCTGAATCACTTTTGCCCAAAACAACAGACGTTCTGTCTAATGACAATGTGTTTGAGCAATCTACCGATGACACTGCCGCACAAAAAAATACACTTAGTAAAGCCAATAAACATCAACAACATTTGGGTGTAAACAAGTCATCCAGCGACATTGTAGTAAGCAGCGTTAATGAATTCTGGATTTATGAAAGCTGGGTAACGCTAGAGCAAGATATTGATTACGATGGTTACCACTCTACGTTTTCAATTGAATTTGATGCCGACACCATTTTTACTCGGGCACCGGTATACGCTGTATTGTATTTAGGAAAAGACGGTGTTTATGACGCTATACATGTTTCTTCGGAGTTCTATATTTATTCAGAAGATTCGACCGATACATTCACCATTGAAAGTACACTAGTATCTGGTTTCACACCTAGCGATTACGATATCCTGCTAGAACTTTACGATGCGGATACCGAAGAGCTAGTAGCATTTACCGATGCTTATGACGACAACGAACTTGCCTATCTTCCGCTTGAAAGTGAGGATAATGAGTATGTTGTAGAAGATACGGTGGTAATAGTAGAAGAGCACGGTGGTACCTGGTCGCTACTTCCATTGCTTCTACTAGGAGGCATTGTGCTTAAGAGACGCTCAATCAAACTCTTTCGCCGCTAATTTAATCTTCTACCAACCTTTCACATTCATTCTTGCCAAAAGCTGCTTCAAACACTGCTTTTGGCTATTTTTTAAATTCCCCCCTTAAAAAGTCATCATTCTTTGTCGGTTGAGTTTCCTCAACTTCCACCATCACTTTTTCAAAAATCTGCTTACATTTTTTGGTAACTCTATGAAATAAGTGCCAGAATGTAGCAAAGGACCTTCATTATACGGACTGCCACAATGTCTACTAAGCCTTCTAAAAACAATAACTCTGCTGTATCACGTCGAACTCTGCTGAAGGCAGGTCTAGCGTTTGGATTGACTGCGGGCATAACACCTTTTGCTATTGGCAAAACTAAGCCCACGCTGCGTGTTATGGGTACTCACGTAACATTGCAGGAAGCTATCCGACAGCGCGCTATCGAAGACTTAGGTATTAACATAGAGTTTGAACCCGGCGGAAGTGCCGCTGTTTTGCAAAAAGCCTCTATGAACCCCCACTCTTTTGATTTATACGAACAATGGTCAAATAGCATTAACGTTCTGTGGCGCGCAAAAGCTATCCAACCTATACAAAAAAAGCGACTTCAATACTGGGGTGAAATAAACAATTTAAGTAAAACCGGTAAGCTCACTGAAAATGCTCGCATGGGCGCGGGTGATGCCCCCCATAAGATTCTTAATGTACAGGGCGATGGCTCTTTAGGTGAAAAGCACACCGACGGCATTAGCTTTTTACCCTATGTACATAATGTGGACTCATTTGGTTACGACACGACAAAGCTACCTGCCGAACTGCAGGGACAAGAAGAAAGCTGGGGCTGGCTGCTAGACCGTCACTTTTCTGGAAAAGTGGGTATTGTTAACGACCCCACTATCGGGCTATTCGATCTAGCGTTAGCCGCGCAAGCAAAAGGGTTCATCACTTTTAACGATATAGGAGCAATCACCGAATACGAGTTGGACGATCTGTTCAACCTGCTAATTGAGTTGACGCAGTTAAATCACTTTAACGGCTTTTGGACATCGGTGCCGGAATCTGTTGAGTTTATGAAAAGTGGCCGAGTCGCTATTGAAAGTATGTTTTCACCAGCGGTTTCAGCGCTAAATGGTCAAAATATTCCCGTTACATTTGCAGCTCCGAAGGAAGGTTATAGAGGATGGCATGGCGTAATGTGCCTTTCTTCAGCTACCCAAGGAAGAATGAAAGATGTAGCTTACGAATATATGAATTGGTGGCTATCAGGTTGGCCCGGTGCATTTATCGCAAGGCAAGGCTATTACATTTCAAATCCTCAACGTTCTGCCGATTATTTATCGCAGGCTGAGTGGGATTATTGGTATAAGGGTAAAGTTGCTTCTGAACCACTAAAGGGCCCAGATGGCAAAGTCAGTGTACAAAAAGGTGCACAGCGAACCGGCGGTAGTTATGAAGAGCGCTTTAGTAACGTTGCAGTTTGGAATACGGTCATGCCAAGCTATGAATATAGCTTGCAAAAGTGGTATGAATTCATCACTGCATAATACAATTTAATACCACATTTTCAATGGAATAAGGTCTCCAAAACTCATATGTTATCGTCAATAAGGATACAGCTCATAACAGTGTTAGTTGCTTTAATTGCGCTGATACTGGCTCAAGGTTTTGTGGCGAGAAAAAACCAAGAGGTTTTAAACGACGGGGTTGCGTCTGCGGCGAAAGCCGTTATTGATGTTGGTATAGTTAAAGAGCTAGAACGGGACGTAGTCGACCTTCAGCGCAATGTTTTAATCTTTAAAGAAAATGCAAGTAAGTCGGCCATAACGCGTTTTAGTCGCCTAATGGTAACTATCAACAGTAAACTCGATAAACTTGCAAAGGTGAGCGAAGGCGCTGAACAAAAAGGTAACAGCAACCAAATTCTCAATAGAATGAGAGAGCATTTGCTCGCTTATCAAGAAAACTTTTCTCAGGTTGTTGAGGCTCGCTCAGAAAGAGACAACCTTATCGACCAAGGCACCATGTCCGACATTACGCTGCTCGGGAGTGAGCTTGATAAGGCTTTAGAAAAAGGGCAGATTTCTGCTGCTTTCGTAGACGATGCCAAGATCATTCTTATTCGCACAGAAAATGCGATGCTAAAATACTTGATGAAGCCTGACATGAAATTCATCCAGTCTTTTAATGATGCCATAGACGCTTTGAAACGCTTACCTTCCTCTGCCCCTCCTAAACTGCAACAACGCATCGAACGCGTTATAGATAGAATTAAAAACGACTTTTTTAAGCTGACGCAAATCACTCAAGGCAACCTTTTTCTGGTAAACGTTGTTATGGCAGGCTCTGCCAACGAGTTTTTGTATTTGAGCGGAGAACTGGCGAAAAAGGTAAGTACCGACTCTGAGGTGATAACCCAGCGCACCTACCAAATAGCCGAAAGTACACAACGCAATGGCGAGCTATTCTCTCTGTTTGCCATTCTACTTGCTTTGTCGGCGGCACTGTTTTCTACCTTGCGAATCCTTGGCCCTATCCGATCTATCACGGAAGTCTTCAACAAGCTCGCTCAGGGCATACAAATATCTAAAATTCCAGGCAGTAATCGAAAAGATGAAATTGGTAAGCTAGCAAAAGCCGCTCTCGTGTTTAGCGACAAAAACCGTGAGACAGAAAAGCTGCTAAATGAAGCGAGAACAATGAACTCTCAGTTGGAAAACTTAAATAAAGTTATCACTGAATCTAAAGTTAAAGCCGAGCAAGCTACCGCATCGAAAAGTATGTTTTTGGCTAATATGAGTCACGAAATTCGCACGCCTATGAATGGCATTATCGGGTTGATAGAACTAGCACAGCAGCAAGAGCTTTCCTCCACGGTTAGAGGTTACTTAGACAAAGCGGCGTACTCTGGGCAGATACTGTTAAGCGTAATTAACGACATCCTCGACTTCTCAAAAATTGAAGCGGGCAAACTTAAAATAGAAGAAGTGAGTTTTTCATTACACTCGCTTTTTGACAACTTGATTGCTGTAATTGCGTTACGAGCAAAAGAAAAGAATTTGTCGGTTCATTTTACGGTAAACCCTAAGATACCGCCTCAGGTCATTGGCGACCCTCTTCGTATAGCGCAAATTATCATGAACATTGGCAACAACGCCGTAAAATTCACCGAACAGGGCCGTATAGAAATTGAGTTTGACGGTAGCCTCAATGAGAAAGGAAACTTACTTAATCTCTCCATGAGAATAACCGATTCTGGCATCGGTATGAGCCCAGCGCAGCTAGATAGAATATTTAAGCCATTTACTCAAGCTGACGGTTCAACCAATAGAAAGTACGGTGGCACGGGTTTAGGACTTGCTATCGTAAGCCAGCTTACCGAACTCATGAACGGACGACTGAATGCAACGTCTACTATAGGTAAAGGAAGTACATTTGCAGTTGAGCTTCCCCTCCGAGCATTTAAAAACCAGCCCGGGATATTACAAAACTCGCCTCAGCTTCCTAGTAACAGCCTGTATATAACAGATTCACCATTACTTCCAGAGACTTACTGCACCCAAATTCAGCTCTCGACTCTGTCATGCAAGCCAATAGATGAGGCTAAAAATACCGCATCGCTCCCTGAACACATCATTGTCGATGTTCATGAGTTTAGCTTTTTTAGACAGAATATTAACTGGCTAAACAGTTTATTAGAAAGCGGAAAATCCGTGGGCTTGGTAATGGAAAGCGCGGGCAGTGCACTGCAATCTAAATATGATTCACTTTGGAAGGGGCCCTTGATTATGCACCCCTTTACCCCGGCCCAATTCGAGCGTTTTGTTATTCAGGTTATCTCGAAAGACGCCAGCTTTGAAGGTCAGCACTTTAAAGACGAATCGCTATTTACTGCGCTTGAGGGGCACGTACTGCTGGTTGAAGACAATAATATAAACCAACTCGTTACCGGTGAAATTCTAACAAACCTGGGACTTACGTTTGATATCGCTGAAGATGGTAAGCAAGCAGTACAAAAAGTAGAAAACGCCCCTCAATACGACCTTATCTTAATGGACGTACAAATGCCCGTTATGGATGGATATGAAGCCACTAAGCTGCTTCGCGAAAAAGGCTTTACAGCCGTACCTATCATTGGCCTGTCAGCCAATGCGATGAAAGAAGATAAACAAAACGCGCTTCAATCGGGAATGAATGATTATTTAACCAAGCCTATAAAGCAGAAGTCGCTTATTGCAGTGGTAAAAAACTTTTTAAGTTGACGTTCACAAACAGCGAGCCCGAAATAAATTAACAAATTCTTATATTGCATAAGCTTAGCACCTCTTTTTCAAAAAGACTTTTGCCTCAAAGGTATATAAAAAAATACTTATTTATCCATCACCATACCTTTATCGTTACGTAAATTTTTAATTCAACGCCATTATTAATAATACTTTTGTCTAAATTTGTCGGCGAAAAAATGACAAGTTCCGTTTTAATTGTGTTGCTCCTGTCGCTCGCTATAAATGCTGCGGTAGGTGGATATTTTCGCATCTTGGCGAAAAACCAATACGAACCTGTCGCGTTCAACTTTTGGGCCGCATCATGCTTGGTGTATTGCTTAGGGCTAGTCGGCAGCGCGCTCACTATGTTCGCGCCAAGTATAAACGTGCTCAGCACACTCACTGGGCTTCTTTATTTAACGGCCAGCTATTTGCTACTTCATGGCTTTTTAAGTTTTAACATTCAATGTGTACATTCTACCGTCAAACGCACAGGTAACCGTGTTTTTGTAATAGCTATTCTCTCTTTGATTGGAGCGTCTTGGTACCCTGAATTAGTCGAGCCAACAACGTCCTTTTTTATTGCTTTAATGTTTCTATTTTGTTTTCAGAGCTTTCAATCACAGCAATGGAAAACCATTGAAGGTATTTCTGTTCTGATACGAAGCATACTGTTCATTCACTTTATCATAATGGTGATACGGGCGGGGCTTACCACTGGTGTTACCTATTATGGCTTAGTATCTAACTTGCAAGTTTTTATAACGGTTACTGTAGGGCTCCACGTACTACTTTGCCTTGCCACCTCAGCACTTCTCCCATTTATTATTCTGTCAAAAGAAAAAGGCGAATGGGAAGCAATGGCAAACTTCGACGAATTAACCGGCGTGTTAGGACGTCGCGCGTTTATTCGCACGGTATTGAAAAAGTTGAAGTCCAAAAGCAAAAGGCCTTTCACTTTACTAGTAATTGACATCGATTTTTTTAAAACCATTAACGACAGCTATGGTCATCCTGAAGGCGATAGAGTGCTAAAAAATGTGGCACAGTGTCTACAAGCACAGTTACGCAAAGGTGACATAGTGGGTCGCTTAGGCGGAGAAGAGTTCGGCGTTATTATCTCTAATCGACACTCTGAGCCCCCTTTTACCGTTGCCGATAGATTGAGAGAATCGGTGTCTTCGCTTGTTATATTCAGTGGCTCTGAAGAAATTAAAGTAACCATTAGCGTAGGTATGTCTTCTTCAAGCAACGTCGAAGATACGTGGAATACACTGTTTAATCGGGCAGATAAAGAACTGTATAACGCAAAAAAAACAGGGCGAAACAGGGTGTCGCCAGAGGTCATAGCAGAAACAACGTTAGTATAGCGACCAAAATATTCATAAAAAAACGCTGCCAAATGGCAGCGTTTTAGTTTTTAGTCATTTTGATGAAGCGCATCTAGCTATAGCGCTTTGATAGTCTCGAACTGCTCTTTAAGTTTGGCTAGAGCTTTTTCACCCTCTTCCAACTTAGCACGTTCCTTTTCAATGACCGCTTCTGGCGCATTACTTACGAACTTTTCGTTACCCAATTTGCCACGAGTACGAGATACGTCTTTCTCGATTTTTTCCATGGCTTTAGTAATACGAGCAAGCTCTGCGTCTTTGTCGATAAGTCCTGCCATTGGGATAAGAATTTCCATCTCACCCACAAGCGCGGTCGCGCTGGCTGGCGCTTCTTCACCATCTTTTAATATGGTTACGGTTTCAAGCTTAGAAAGCTTATCAAGGAATGCCTTAGCCGCATCAAGACGACGCGCGTCTTCGTCGCTTACGTTTTTAAGTAGCGCATTAAGTGGTTTGTTTGGCGAGATATCCATTTCACCACGGATATTACGAATACCCACGATAAACTTCTTCACCCACTCGATATCGGCAAGCACTTTGTCGTCTTGTTTCGCTGCATCAACTTCAGGGAATGCCTGAACCATAATGCTAGCGCCCTCTTCCACCTTAAGCGCACTTAGTGGCACCACACGCTGCCAAATAGTGTCGGTGATAAATGGCATTAGCGGGTGCAATAAGCGCAGCAGGCTTTCAAGTACATTGATAAGCGTATGACGCGTACCGCGCTTTTCAGCTTCGGTGCTGGCGTCATTGTTAAGCACTGGCTTAGTAAGCTCTAGATACCAGTCACAGAACTGGTTCCAAGTAAACTCGTAAACGGTTTGCGCTGCAATGTCGAAACGGTAGTCTTCAAGGGCTTTTTCAAACTCAACTAGCGTTTGTTGGAACTTAGCCCAAATCCAGCGATCGGCCATACTAAGTACCATTTCGCCACCGTCACGACCTGTATCGTGCTCTTCTGTGTTCATCAATACGAAACGCGATGCATTCCAAATTTTGTTACAGAAGTTGCGGTAGCCTTCAACACGGGCCATATCAAAGTTGATATCGCGGCTGGTTGACGCCATAGCTGCAAACGTAAAGCGCAGTGCATCTGTACCATAGGCCTGAATACCATCAGGGAATTGCTTGCGAGTACGCTTAGCAATCTTTTCTGCAAGCTGAGGCTGCATCATGCCCGCGGTGCGTTTTGTGACTAGTGACTCAATATCAATACCGTCAATCAAGTCGATTGGGTCAAGCACGTTGCCCTTCGACTTTGACATTTTATCGCCGTTCTCATCGCGGATAA
Source organism: Alteromonas sp. ABV4_150 (assembly GCF_056311745.1). Classification (NCBI taxonomy): domain Bacteria; kingdom Pseudomonadati; phylum Pseudomonadota; class Gammaproteobacteria; order Alteromonadales; family Alteromonadaceae; genus Alteromonas; species Alteromonas sp. ABV4_150. Next base: position 657,548 of record NZ_CM149971.1, read on the forward strand.
GACCAGTAATGTAGATGTCTTTAAACGGAATTTTGCCAGTGAACTTCTTGGTCATCATGATCATTCTGGCAACCCAGAAGAAAATGATGTCAAAACCGGTTACTAGCACTGAAGACGGCACGAAGGTTTCTAGATCAGGCGTTTCTTCTGGCCAGCCCATGGTGGCGAACGGCCATAATGCACTTGAGAACCAGGTATCTAGTACATCGTCGTCTTGAGAAAGGGTTACCTCACTGCCAAGGCCGTGCTTTTCACGTACTTCTTCTTCGGTGCGGCCAACAAAAACCTTGCCGTTTTCGTCGTACCACGCCGGAATGCGGTGTCCCCACCACAGCTGACGCGATATACACCAGTCTTGAATGTTGTGCATCCACTGGTAGTAGGTTTTGTTCCAGTTCTCTGGCACAAAACGAATTTCGCCACTTTCAACCGCTTCAATCGCAGGTTTAGCAAGAGACTCAACCGCTACATACCACTGGTCAGTAAGGTATGGCTCAATTACCGCGTTGGTTCTGTCGCCACGCGGCACTTTAAGCTTGTGCGGCTCAATCTTAACCAACGAGCCTTGGGCTTCTAGGTCAGCAACAATTTGCTTACGGGCGTCGAAGCGATCTAAACCGCGATACGCTTCTGGCGCATCGTCGTTAATTTTCGCATCGTCGGTAAGAATGTTGATCATAGGTAGGTTATGACGCTTACCCATGTCGTAATCGTTGAAGTCGTGAGCAGGCGTAATTTTAACGCAGCCTGTACCGAATTCTTGATCGACATAGTCATCGGCAATAACTGGAATTAAACGACCCGTAATAGGCAGCTTAATTTCTTTGCCGATAAAGCCTTGATAACGCTCGTCATCCGGGTGTACCGCAACCGCGGTATCACCTAGCATGGTTTCAGGGCGCGTTGTCGCAACCACTAGCTCACCGCTACCGTCAGCTAGCGGATAGCGCATGTGCCACATGTGGCCGTCTTCTTCTTCGTTCAGTACTTCAAGATCAGATACTGCAGTGTGAAGCACTGGATCCCAGTTAACCAAACGCTTACCGCGGTAAATAAGGCCTTCTTCGTGTAGCTTAACGAACACTTCAGTTACGGCTTTAGACAGGTCTTCATCCATGGTGAACACTTCACGAGACCAGTCAGGAGAAGTACCTAAACGGCGCATTTGACCAGTAATAGTACCGCCACTGTGCTCTTTCCATTCCCACACTTTTTTGATGAAGTCTTCGCGACCTAAATCGTGGCGCGTCTTACCTTCAGCGTTAAGTTGGCGTTCTACCACCATTTGGGTAGCAATACCTGCGTGGTCGGTACCCACTTGCCAAAGGGTGTTGTCGCCCTTCATGCGGTGATAACGAGTTAGGGCATCCATAATGGTTTGCTGGAAGCCATGGCCCATGTGAAGGCTACCGGTAACGTTCGGCGGCGGAAGCAGAATACAATATGGGTCGCCGCTGCCTGAAGCTTTAAATAAACCCGCCTCTTCCCATGACTTGTAGCATTGCTGCTCGATGGACTGCGGTTCGAAGGTTTTATCCATTACACACTCTCAAATTGAAGCTAAACGCGAATGACTTATGCAGATTTGAACTGCATGTTGCATCCAGCTTGCTGATAGTTTTTGTATCTTACCCGCGCAGCCTGTTTGGCGTTCTCGTCCACGGGTACAAAATCGATGATTTGACGATGCTGGTTGGGTGAAGGCACCATGCCGGAACCCACGTTCACCACCATTTGTCGTCTGGCTACCTGCTCTGGCTGCCAACAAATTTCCACCGGCGTTCCCGATTGTGGCCCTTCACCATAAAGGTTATGGGGCACAAAGCGGTCTGCCGGCAGCTGCCATAACAATTCATCAACTTCTTCAGCTTGCGCCTGTGTATCACACAGCACGCTAATTTTTTGCTTGTTGGCAAACGCTGAGGCAATGACTTCACTGGCGCGGCCTGCCACACCATTGTCACTGCTGGTAAGTTGATAAAATATCACTTGTGGCATGAATGATTAGTCCTCTAACTTGATATCAGCGCGGTTCATTAAGAACTGAGACAGCATAGGCACTGGACGGCCTGTAGCGCCTTTGTTCTTACCACTGCGCCATGCCGTACCGGCAATATCAAGGTGAGCCCAGTTGTACTTCTTAGTGAAGCGCGACAAGAAACAACCTGCGGTGATTGAGCCAGCCGGGCGACCACCTAGGTTCGTCATGTCGGCAAATGGGCTTTCAAGCTGCTCTTGGTAATCGTCCCATAGCGGTAAACGCCACGCGCGATCTGAGCTTTGCTCTGACGCATTCAGTAGTTCGTGAGCAAGCGGATTATGCGTACTCATCACAGCTGTTGCATGGTGACCAAGTGCGATAATCGCTGCGCCAGTTAGCGTGGCTACGTCAATCACTAGCTCTGGCTCGTAACGCTCAACGTAGGTCAGCGCATCGCACAACACCAAACGGCCTTCCGCATCAGTATTTAGTACTTCAACAGTTTGACCCGACATAGTCGTTAGTATGTCGCCCGGACGGTACGCTTTGCCATCAGGCATGTTTTCACAGCCAGCCAATACGCCAATAACGTTAATTGGCAAGTTAAGCGCCGCGATAGTGTGCATTGTACCTAATACGCCTGCTGCACCACCCATGTCGTACTTCATTTCATCCATGGCTTCACCAGGCTTTATTGAAATACCGCCTGAATCGAAGGTAAGACCTTTACCTACAAGCACGATTGGCGCTTGATCAGCTGGGCCACCACGGTGATGCATAATACTCATCATGCTTTCATTTGCAGAGCCACGACCAACGGCAAGGTAAGACTGCATGCCCAGCTCTGCCATTTGTGTTTCATCTACCACTTCGGCGGTTACGCTGTCGTACTGGCTTGCTAATTCTTGTGCTTGCTGCCATAAATACGCTGGGTTGCAGATATTTGGCGGCATGTTAGCTACGTCTTTGGTTACTTTCGAACCACGAGCTACAGCTAAACCATGCTCAACCGCGCGCTCACCCACAGTAAGCTCGCGACGGGTAGGTACGTTGAATACAATTTTACGCAGCGGGCGACGAGGTTCACCTTTCTTGGTTTTAAGCTGCATAAAGGTGTAAAGCGTATCTTCTGTCGCTTCTACCGCTTGGCGCACTTTCCAGTAGGTATCGCGACCTTTAACATGAAGTTCGGTAAGGAAACATACCGCTTCCATTGAGCCGGTCTCATTCAATGTTTGAATGGTTTTAGCAATAATGTTTTTGTACTGACGCTCATCAAGCTCGCGTTCTTTACCACAACCGACAAGAAGCACGCGCTCACTTAGTACGTTTGGCACGTTGTGTAGCAACAACATTTGGCCCGCTTTACCTTCAAGGTCGCCACGGCGCAACAAGTTGCTGATATAACCTTCACTGATTTCGTCTAGTTGTTCAGCCACTGCCGTTAGGCGGCGCGGCTCGAAGACACCCACAACAATACATGCGCTGCGTTGTTTTTCAGGACTGCCACTTTTTACACTAAACTCCACGATATCACCTCGCTTTTCGTCGTTTATGGTTTGCACGATGACTAAAATCACGTAACGTTTCGCGCTGCTTTATGTTTTAATACGCAGCATAACTTTTTAGTTCGCTGCAATTCGCGCTTAAAGACCTATTGAATATAGGTCAAATTTGCGTCAAAACACCATGCAAACGGTTTATGATTGCAGGCAAAACTTGTAAAAACGGTAAGTTTAAACAAAATTGTGCTTTCTTTCACTAAAATTCCTAATTTTCCGGAAGGGCTGAGATGCTGATATTCCGCTATTTACTTAAGGAAACGCTGAAATCTCAGTTAGCGATTTTCTTTATCCTAATGGCAATTTTTGTCACCCTTCGATTTGTGCGCGTATTGGGCGACGCCTCGGACGGTGATATTCCTGCTGGGCTAGTGCTTGGCTTCTTGGGTTTATACGCCCCTATTCTCTCTTCACTAGTACTGCCTATCAGCGCCTATTTGGGCATTATGCTGGCACATGGCAGGCTGTATGTAGACAGTGAAATGACCGTAATGCGAGCCTGTGGTATCAGTGAATGGTATGTAACGCGGGTAATGCTTTTCTTGTCTGTACTTATTATGATAGTCACAGGCGCAATCACTCTTTATTTCGCGCCATTGGCTGCAGAGAACGAATATCAGCTGCGGGAAAAAGCCAGAAATGAGGCGGGAATATCGGCGCTAATGCCAGGTAGGTTCCAGCAAACCGGTAATGAAAAAGCAGTTATTTTTGTTCACGATGTAGACAACAACGATAAACTACAACGTGTGTTTTTATCGCAAAATCAAACAGATGACAGCGAAGGTGATGTACGCGTTGTATATGCGCAAACGGGTGAAGTGGCAAACAACCCCGACGGTACACGAAACCTCGTATTAAAAGAAGGTGTGCAGTATGAAGGCAAACAATCTGAAAAGGCTTATCGCAAAGTAGAATTTGACGAATACCAAATTCAGATTGCCGATAAACCAGCGGATGAAACCCGACGCAAGGTAAGCGTATTGCCCACCAGTGAGCTTTGGGAAGACGACAGTATTGAGGCCAGAGCCGAGCTTCAGTGGCGTATTGCCATACCGCTGTCAATCCCGTTTTTAGTGCTGATTGCTGTCCCGCTGAGCGCCGTAGATCCGCGTCAGGGCCGCTTTGGTAAAATGTTCCCCGCCATCCTGCTTTACTTAGGCTACTTCTTACTGCTACTTGCAAGTAGACGCGTACTAGAAGATGGAAAAATGCCGCCACAATTAGGCTTGTGGTGGGTACATACCATCATGTTGATCATTGGTGTCATGTTAATCGTGCGGGACCGAAAAACCGGCACAGAGCTGCGCGCTTGGATATTGGGGAAGAAGTAGATGTTTAAGATCCTCGATTTATATATCGCCCGTACGCTGTTAGGTACTATTACCGTTACGCTTAGCGTACTTATTGGCTTAAGTGCACTCATAAAGTTTGTAGAACAGCTACGTAAAATTGGCGAAGGCGACTACGACATGATGGTCGCCTTTATCTACGTTTTACTGAGTTTACCTCGCGACTTAGAGCAGTTTTTCCCTATGGCCACACTCCTTGGCGGCCTTATTGGTATGGGCGTACTGGCGAGTAACAGCGAACTGGTAGTAATGCAGGCCGCCGGCATGAGCCGCTGGAACATCATCAACTCAGCCATGAAATCCACCCTTGTAATGATTTTATTGGTAATGGCCGTTGGTGAATGGGTTACTCCATACAGCGAAACTAAGGCCAAACAGATAAGAACCGAAGCCATTTCAGGCGGTAGCCTGTTTTCTTCCGATAAGCTGGTGTGGGCAAAAGATGGCGACCGATTTGTAAGCATTGGTCAGGTACTTAGCCAAGACTCACTTAAAGACGTAAGCATTTTTAGCTTCAACCCTGACTTGTCTCTTGAAAGTATTACCTACGCGAAAAACAGTACCTTCGATGGCGATGGCTGGTGGTTAAGCGATGTTGAAGTGACCGAGTTTACTGAAACCAAAGTGTCGGTAGAAGAAAACGAGCGTATGCGATGGAACTCTACGCTAACCCCCGATAAGTTGGGGATTGTAGCGGTTAAGCCAGAAGCTTTATCCATTACTGGGCTGCTAGATTACGTAAATTATTTAGAAAACAACGACCAAGACCCCGCGCGCTACGAACTAGCGCTGTGGCGAAAAATCTTTCAGCCTATATCAGTAGGTGTCATGCTTTTAATGGCACTGTCGTTCATCTTCGGCCCGCTACGTAGCGTTACTATGGGTGCAAGAGTGATTATGGGCGTGCTTACAGGCTTTGGCTTTTTCATACTTAATGAGGTATTCGGGCCAATCAGTTTGGTATATCAGCTGCCGCCGTTTCTGGGCGCTCTACTACCCAGTCTCCTGTTTGCTGCTGTCGCAGGTGTAATGCTTAAACGTTGATAAAAGTATCAGAGCTCGAATAGTTTCACGGTCAAGTTTTATAAAAAAGAGGCATCTTGCAGCCTCTTTTTTAATACTTTTTTAGCGCCCTACTCGCTGTGTTTACCAACTTTTATGGTCGTTCGCTTCTTTGCTCAGCTTCAACACTTCTGTTTGTGCTAAGCGGTCTTGTAGTGATTGTTTATTTTTAAAATCAAACAAAACAAGCAAGGTCCCTAGACCGCCCAACGATGCGACAAGTCGAATAAACAAGCGTGGCCATGTCATAGGCTCTTCAATTGTACTGTAAATTCGTAACCGCCAAGCACGCATACCAAGCGTTTGCCCGCCCCTGCGCCAAAACCACAAGAAGAACCCAGCTATCCACAAACCTACCCAAGTCTGAATAAGCAGTTTATAGCCAAAGGAGGCCTGGATAAGATCTGCAGGTTCGGCATAACCTTGTAGGTCAAGCACACCATTTTTCAACATAACCACCAGCGTTACTATCATCACCATGGCCGCACACATGCCTACAGCAGTTGCCACCAGGGTGTCGTAAACCATAGCTAGTAAACGGCGGATAAATCCCGCTCGCTCAAGGGTTTCACTTTCTGAGTCTGCGCTACTCGCATTTTCATATCCAGCAGTCGTCGACGATTTTGGTGCCGGTTGCCTTTTCTTAACTTTCTTATCGTGTCTTGCCACGGGTATCTCTTCACATCATCATTTTCAATACATATTTTGACACAAGCGCCCTATAGCTTAAACACAATAAGCCACACTAAACGTCATTTAATAAAGTGATTGATAAACCGATAACTGCACTGTTATTAAAAATAATGCATCCAAGTATTCAATTCAGTCGTTATTGTTATTAAAACGGATAACGGAAATCTTAAAGTGACCACATTAACTTTCGCAAAAACACTAACTGCTAGCGCTATATTACTCGCAACTGCGCCCACACTTGCCCTCGATGACCCAGAAGGCGATATTGAGCATATTCGAGTACGCGGTGACTCATCGGTAAAAGACGGTGAATTTATTTCTGCTTCTCAGGGCTGGGTGTCGGGTGACACTATGATTGACCGCCCAATGCTACGCGCTGGTGAAGTATTGGAATTTATTCCAGGTATGATGGTGACGCAACACAGTGGTTCAGGAAAAGCCAACCAGTATTTTCTTCGCGGTTTTAATCTTGACCATGGAACCGATTTCACCGTAAGCGTCGATGGAATGCCGGTCAACATGCGTAGTCACGGTCACGGCCAAGGATACAGTGACTTAAACTTCATTATTCCTGAACTCATCGACAGCCTTAGTTATTTTAAAGGCACCTACTATGCCAATATTGGCGACTTTTCGAGCGCAGGCGGCGCGATTTTTAATTTGAGAGATTCTCTTGAAAACAACCAGATATTCTTAGGTTTGGGCGAATATGGTTTTAAACGCGCCGTTGCACTAAACCAGTTTGAAGCCGGAGAAAGCCGCGTTGTTACGGCTTTAGAATACCAAACCTATGACGGCCCATGGACTGATGTTGACGAAGACGTAAAAAAGAAAAACGCTCATATTCGATATATTACGCCGATGTTAGATGGCCAACTTACCATAACAGGCATGGCTTATGACAATAGCTGGAATGGCGCTGATCAGGTACCAGAGCGTGCTATTCAAAGCGGCTTAATAGACCGCCTTGGCTCTATCGATACTCAAGTTGGAGGTGAGTCTTCTCGCTATAGTCTATCTGCAAACTACGCTAGCGACACATGGAACGCCTCTATTTATGCCATAGACACAGAGCTTAGTTTATTTTCTAACTTCACTTACTTCCTCGATAACCCTGAGCGAGGCGATCAGTTCGAACAAGCTGATGATAGAAAAATCTATGGCGGTGAAATATTTACTACCCTCCCCTTCGCTATTACAGAAGGGAGCAGTATTACCTTGGGCGGCCAGTGGCGCTTTGACGATATTGACAATGTAGGCTTGTATCGCACTCAAAATTTAACCCGGTTTGGCACCGTTAGAGAAGACGCGATAGAAAGTAACAGCTATGCACTTTTTGCTCAGTCCAATATTTTTCTAAATGATAGATTAAGCCTGTCTTTAGGCGGTCGTTATGATTATTTAGATGTTGACGTAGATAGCGATTTAGACGCTAACAGCGGTAGTGCTGACGATGGTATTTTTACGTTAAAAGCAGGTCTTAAATATTTGCTGTCGGAACAGCTCACCGCATTTGCCAATATCGGTCAAGGCTATCACTCAAACGACGCACGGGGAGCGACTATTACCGTCGATCCGGTAAGTGGGGATGCAACCGAAACTTCACCGCTATTAGTAAAGTCTCTTGGTTATGAAGCCGGGGTTAATTTTACCGATAACAGAACCTATAACGTTTCAGCTGCATTATGGCGACTAGAATTAGACAGTGAACTGGTTTATGTCGGCGACGCAGGCTTCACCGAAGCGAGTCGACCATCAGAAAGACACGGTATAGAAGTAAGCGCCTACTACTGGGTTAATCATCATTTAACAACGGACATTGAAGCAGCTTGGACAAAAGCAAGATTCAGCGACAGCGTAGAGGATGAAGGCCGCCATATTGACGGTACAGTACCGGGCGTTGTGAGCGCGGGCCTGACGTATTTTCAAAACGGAAACCAGCTTGGGTTTAGCTATACGCTACGAGGTCGTTATTTAAGTTCTCGAACGGTGGAAAGCTTCGATGAAGTTTCACCGCCATCAACGTTTTTAATGAATGCACAGGTCGCTTATCGTCAGCCGATGTGGGACGTGACTTTAGAAGTGTTAAATGCCCTTGATAGTGATGATCATGATATCGACTACTTTTATGCGTCGAGACTTCCTAGCGAGCCTGAAGAAGGCATAGAGGACTTGCACTATCACCCGGTTGAACCAAGAAACGTTCGTCTTACTGTTTCCTTAAAATATTAACCGAGCAGAAGTTTTTAATAACAGTGGCGCAGACCCTTTTTGGCGCCGCAATATTTTATGTAAATGTTTAAAAAGCGTGCTAGTTTAAATACTTAGAAGCCGCACTTTTCGAGAGCTAGTCTCATTATGAAAATGGTGCCATAACAATAAAAGGTAGGAGCAACGATGGAACATGAAACTTTGTTTCCTCTGCTGTGCAAAACAGCAGACGGCAACAAAAAAGCCTTTGCAGAGCTTTATAAAATAACCAGCCCACAACTTTATGCAGTTGCTTTAAAGCTACTTAAACGGCCAGAACTTGCCGATGAAGCCACACAAGATGCTTACATTAAAATATGGCATAACGCAGGAAATTATCAGCGAGGAAAAGGTACGGTGCTAACTTGGATGGTAAGCATTGCACGCTATCGAGCGCTGGATTTAATTCGCTATCACAATGTAAGAAATGAAGTTGAGCTGAACGATGATGCACCATCGGGAGTAGAAAGCTCACAAAATGTTAAACTGGGTGCAGAGCAAGCTAGATTAGCCGCGTGCTTGGATGAATTAGACGGCCCTCAACGCCAAGCTATTCACTTAGCTTACGTTAACGGCATGTCACATCAAGAAGTGGTGAGTCACTTGGCCTCGCCCCTTGGAACCATAAAAAGCTGGATAAGACGGGGCTTGCAAAGTTTGCAGAGGTGCCTGTCACTATGAATTATTTGAAAGAAGAACGACTTAATGCACTGGCAGCGGAATACGTTGTTGGTACCCTTAGAGGTAAAGCGCGCGCACGCTATCAAAAGTTAATGATGCAATATCAAGCGGTGAGCGATGCAACGGCCCAATGGGAACAATATCTAACCGGATTTGCGGAGACGCTCCCGCCTGTGACGCCGCCAGACGACGTGTGGGAAAACATCCAAGTAAAACTTGGACATAAATCCGCTAACGATGCAAGCCTAGCTAGCGATACACAACCCTCCAGCAAGTCTGGCGAGGTTATCAACTTCGAGAGAGAGAAACAAAAACGTTGGAAGAACTTATCGTTCATATCCACCGCAGCTGCAATGGTATTGGCCGTATTGCTTTTCGTAATGCAACCCGTTCCTACACCAGAGGTTTCTCATATTGCCGTGGTAAACAACGCTGACAATACGCCGTTGTGGGTGATAGAAGTTTCTGACACAACCATGAATGTTAAGGTCACCGATGCTTTCATAGCGTTGGCCGATAAGGATTACGAGCTTTGGATGGTACCTGCTAATGGCGAAGCACCAATATCACTTGGCCTAATGCCTGAAGCAAATGGAGATACCAGGGCAACACCGGATATATTGCTTGACCAAAGCATCATGGCTTTGGCAGTGAGTTTAGAAGCGCCTGGTGGCTCGGTAACGGGTGCACCGACCGAAGTACTTTACATAGCACCCATTGTGTCTGTGTAGTTTTAAACACTAAATTTTTATTAAAAGGCCACCATTCGTGGCCTTTTGCTTACCTATTGGTTCTTTCTAAGCTCTTTCTTAGTTTTATCTGAAATCTCCAAGCGCTCTCCCGTTCCTTTTACTTCTGCCGCTTCTTCATTATTCCTTCCCATCACCTTTAACACTTAATAAAAACTTTATTCTAATTTTTTAAACATTTTTGCATCCAAAGTGAAACTTCAGTCGTTTAACTTTTGAACTCATAAAAACAGAGAGACCTAAAATGATCCAATTCAAACGTAAAACTTTATCTGTAGCTGTAGCGCTGACATGCGCCGCCGTTACAGCGGGCGCAATTGCATCAAGCCACCGAGAAGCACCGAATATTACTCGTCACCCGGCCTTAGATAGCACCGATTTTTACGCTTTTAATAGTTATGAAGAAGGTCGCGAAGACTATGTGACTTTTATCGCTAACTATATTCCACTGCAGGATGCGTACGGCGGCCCTAATTATTTTGCGATGGATCCGAACGCGCACTATGCCATCCATATCGATAGCGACGGCGACGCGGTTGAAGACTTAAGCTTTGTTTTTAAATTTAACAATATGCTCGCTGCTGATAACGAAGGCATTGCTCTGCCAATTGGCCCAGAAGGCGAACAGAAAATGGTGAAAGTACCGCTTAAAAATGTAGGCGGCATCAGCGCAGACGATTCAAGCGCAGCAAACTTCTCGGAAATGTACAGCCTTACTATGGTGAGTGGCGACATGCAGACAGGCACGCGCACTACGCTTACCCCGGCAATGGGCGATATGTTCAAAAAGCCGCTTGATTACATTGGTAACAAAACTTTTACCAGTGAAGCGGAATACGCACGTTATGCTGAAAGCTTCATTTATTCGTTCAGTATCCCTGGGTGCGATGACATGGCCAAAGTGTTTGTTGGTCAGCGTAAAGACCCCTTCGTTGTTAACTTGGGCAAAACCTTCGACTTGGTAAATTATGTACCTGTTGAGGGCGACAGCGCACCGGGTGCAGGCGATGGTGAAGGTTTTCCTGGCGGTATAACGCAAAGTGCCATGAATGATGACTTAGTAGACAAAAACGTAACAGCCCTATCTATTGAAGTGCCAAAAGCCTGCGTTACGGGTGAAGGCAATGGCGTAATTGGTAGCTGGACCACGGCAAGTTTGCCGCAAGCGCGTATTTTGAACCCAGATGCCACTTTTGCTAAACCTGAAACTAACGGCGGCGCAATGACCCAAGTGTCTCGTTTAGGTAGCCCGCTAGTCAACGAGCTTGTTATTGGTATTGGCGATAAAGACAAATTTTCTAGCTCTCATCCAAGTGCAGACGGTCAATTCGCTGATTATGTAACCCACCCTTCTTTGCCAGAACTACTGAACATTCTGTTTAAAGATGCAGTGAATACTACACTGGGTACGGATATTGAGACCCTTGCGCCGACGAATTTCCCGCGTATGGACTTGGTCACAGCCTTCCTTACTGGCTTCCCTGGCGTTAACCAGCAAGCTACGGTAACTGCGTCTGAAATGCTGCGCCTAAACACAGGGATCCCAGCAACACCAGCAGAATCGCAGTCAGCTTTTGGTGTAGCAGGTGATGACTTAGCAGGCTTCCCAAATGGTCGTCGCCCTGGTGATGACGTGGTTGATATTGCCCTTCGCGTTGTTATGGGCCGCTTGTGCTATCCCATCCCGGTAGCAGGTGAAGATACAGACCTTGGCCTTTGTACACCAGAGGACGCCAGCGTGGGTAATGTACCTTTCACTGATGGTGCACCTGTAGATGCAAGCATGATTGATTCATCGTTTCCTTACCTAAAAACACCACTTGCTGGCTCTGAATAAGGAGACCCATCATGTCTACGAAGATTAGGTTATTAAATAAGCGCAGTGATGCAACTGCGCCTATAAAGCAAACGTCAGGTAAACGTCAACAACACCGTATGTGGATTGCTTCAGGGTTGGTATTAGCACTTTCAGGTTGTTTCGATAGTGACGACGATAACGACTATCAACCCCCAGAAGAAAATGCTGCGCCGGTAGCCGTTGATGAAATGTTGACGACACAAGCAGATATTGCGATTGATGGCACCTTGTCAGCTACCGATGCCGATGGTGATGCGCTTACGTTCGGGCTTGGTGAAAACGGTACGTTAGGTAATGCAGAAGTTAATGCTGATGGCAGCTTTACCTACACACCTAACGCTCAGGTAACAGGAAGCGATAGCTTTACATTCACCGTTTCTGACGGTGTTAACCCAGAGGTTACGGCCACCATTAGCGTTACGATTGAGGCACAGCAGGTATCGCTTTCTAGCTATACCCGCGACGCCTTCAATCAAGCGCCAACGGATGATCCATTACCAATAAATGGAAGGGAGTTCATCCAAGATGCTGACAACTCTACATTTGATGACTTGTTGATAGACCAATAACACGCATCAAATAAAAGGAGTTTGTTAGCACATAACCAGTGTCAACCGTAAAGCCAAGGACGGCTTTTTTTAAGGAAGTAGCAATGAAGTTTATAAAGTACTCTGCTCTGAAGTTCATTTTGGCGAGTACATCACTTACCCTGTCGACTTTTTCAATATACGCTCAACAACAAATCCCTGATATCAATACTGTAATAGCAAGCTGGGAGCCTGAACAGTTATCAATAACAAGCTTGAATGAAGCAGAAAAAGTGCTGTCATCAAGTCGCTATATTTCCGCAAAAGGAGACGAAAGAGAGCGGGTGGCTCGCTTCGCCAACTCTATGCGAGCAAACTTCACATCGTTAAATGCTGGGCAACAAGAACGCCTAGTAATCTTAGAGGCTCGCTTGTTACAAGGCACTCATAGGTTCGAAGAAGCCAAGCAACATTTAAAACAAATTGCCTACTTTCGCTCGCCGGCCGCTTACTTACTTATGGCTGATATTGCCACGCAACAAGGTGATGTTAAAAAAGCAAAAGAAAACTGTGAAAGACTGGTAGGGAAAACAAGCTTTCTGATTGCTTTTACTTGCATGGTCAACGCTGAGTTTTCTCAGAATGCTCAGACAAAGTTGCTTCAAAAACTGAAGGCCTTTGAAACTTATACCAGTAATGCTCGGCCTTCTGAACGCCAGTGGTTTTACGAAGTATTAGCAGATATATCACTTCAGCTTGGCGACGCTGAAGCCGCCCTTGGTTATCTATCGCAAACTGAGTTCAAACAACTTCCAATAAGCGCGATGCTAGTGTGGGCAGACGCTAATTTGCAATTAAGAAAATATGAGACTGTTACTACCACGCTTGCCCGCAATATCGCAGATATTGCGAAAGCAGATGACGGCTTACTTCTGAAATGGGCTATCGCAGAACGTGGACAAGGTATCACCTCTTCAACGGTGCAATCTCAACTGTCAAAAAATATGGAAATTCGAGTGTGGCGTGAAGATAGCTCTCACGCGGCGCAAGTCGCCACGTACTTTTTAGAGATAGAGCAAGATTACCCAACTGCCCTTAAATTTGCTGAACTCAATTGGCAATATGCCCAAGCGCTAAGTGACAAACGTCTGTTAGAACGTGCTCGCAAAGCTAATGATGAGCCAAGCGATGCTTAGGGCTTTCAACCATTTCAGCGAACGAACCATGATAAGATTTATTGTATTTTTCATAGTAGCGTCTTTCAGTTTTCCAACCATTTCTCACGAGCTAAGCAACGGTTATTTAACCCTTAAAAATGAATCTGGCGAGACACTTTCAGGCGAGCTTTTGCTTAAACCTACAGACATTGGACAAGCTGCCGTGCTCGATACTAATAATGACGGCAAGCTGACATGGGGTGAAGTTAAAAGAAACCACAATCTAGCGAATGATTACATTCAAAATCACCTAATAATTCGTGGTAGCGAGACACGGTGTACTATTAGTGTTGCCCACCCCTCTATTAGAGACATATCTGCAGAGTCATTATTGGCATATCCGCTGTCGGTGAACTGCGCTTTTTTAAACGAAGTGTCTGTTCGTTACACTGGTATAGTGAGCGACTTTCCTACACATAAACTGCTTACTTCCATCACCTTTGATGAACAAACAAGTGTGCATGTACTAGATAGTGAACGCAGCTTTATCATCTTGACGCCTCATGACAACCACTGGGTTACGCAATTTGGTGAAATGGTTTACCAAGGCATTTGGCATATCTTTATTGGCCTAGACCACATATTATTTTTAGTCGCCACATTACTGACCGTTAATTTATTTAGAAAAAATAAACAATGGTTAAAAGAGCAAAGCATCAAGCGTATTATAAAAAGCACGGTGATTTTGGTAAGCACCTTTACGCTTGCGCACAGTATTACGTTAACCGCTACTGCTCTTGATTTTATAACGCTTAACAGCCGGATTGTCGAACTCGGCATCGCTATTTCGGTGGCCATTACTGCACTAAACAACGTGTACCCTATCATCATGCGTTTGGGGTTCATTACCTTTGGATTCGGCTTACTTCACGGCATGGGGTTCGCGAGTGTGTTTGGCGACCTGAATGCCCAATCTGGCAGCTTAGTGATGAACGTGCTTGCATTTAATTTAGGTGTAGAAATAGGACAACTTGCCATAGTTGCACTGCTACTTCCCATACTTATCCTACTTAGAAACGTCAGGTTATATTCGAAAGCCATTATGCCAATTACGTCATCAATTATTGCGGTTATAGCACTTAATTGGACACTGCAACGGTGGTAAACGTCATTGCATTGTTGATTAATAAAGAAATAGATTTGACTGTACTTACTTTTGGACAATCTTTCGGCACTTAATCATAAAAAGCGTAAAAAGTTGTTGTATAGGCGCGCCGCATCGCTATAATGCCAAGCATCAACACCACGTTGATATCTATACACAATGCCAGTGTGATGGAATTGGTAGACATGGCGGATTCAAAATCCGCTGCTAGCGATAGCGTGGCGGTTCAAGTCCGCCCACTGGTACCATCTCTTCTTATAGAAGTAGATACTGAAACCGACTTTTGAGTCGGTTTTTTTGTGTCTGAAGTTCTACAAATCGCCACGCGAGCGTGTCGGCCGAGAATCGGTCTTGTCGACTTCTCCGGCCTGATGTGCCTCGCTAAAAAACAATCTAATGGCCTCTTTTTCTCAGTCTTTGTCCATACTTTCGAATTGGTCTAACAGGTGCGTTAACCTGCGGCCGGATATTTCCTGATAAAGCCAAGCAATTAATTTATTTGTTCTATTTTCTGGCTTTAGGTTATGGACAAGCAGCACCGCCAGAGCTCCAAATATCAAGGCAATAATTGAAAATCTAATTACTGTGTCTGCCGACATTAATGAGAATAAATCAACGCCAAAAAACAGGTCGTAGCCCAGAAATACATAAGCCATGTAAAAAGGTGCAGATAGAATTAGTAGTTTAAAAACATTCAGACTGTGCGTTCTTACAGCAATTAGATCATTCAAGATTTCCTTCATTGGTTTCGAAAAGTCTATCTTACTTAACAGCGCGATTTGGCCGATACTCCCTGCTAGCCCCACTATTGCAAATACATTAAGCACAAATGCAGAAACCACTGGTGCAGTTAGACTCCAGGACAAAGCCATATAGGCACCCAAAGAAAGAGCGATGCAAAAAAATACAATGCCTTCGATGGCTCTCGTCAAAATGAGCTTATTCAACTCGCTTTTGTTACCTTCAGCCTGTATTTTTTGAAGTAGTTTTTTATTCAGGCTCATACTCTCATCTAATTTTTCGCTATGTGCCTGCCACATAGACTGCATCTGTTCTAAATTCATATTTTATCCCTTTTTTCTTAAGCCGACTTTGTCTTTAACTTCTGTTTAATTCGACCGATCTTGGTGGAGACATTTGAAACTGTGATATTTAAGTTAGCCGCAATTTCAGACTGGCTTACACCTTCTAGATACATCAACAATACCGCTTTATCTACGCCGCTCAGTTTGTTTATAAATGTGTATAACTCATTCAAACTCTGTTCATTTTCTCGCTCAGTTTCCATGTCATAACTCAGTAACTTGTCTTCCATTTCTTGATGCTTATAAGCAGTTGTCTTATCTTTCCTGTAAAACGATATCGCAACGTTAAGCGCCACTCGATACATCCAAGTTGTTATTTTAAAGCTGTCATTGTAGGTATCTAACGAACGCCAGATTTGAGCGAGAATTTCTTGGACTAAATCCTCTCGGTCAAACTCATTGCTGCAGTAGGAGCGAGCGACTTTAAACACTATTCCCTTATGCCTTTCTATAATGTCTAAGTACATTCCATGCCTATCGACGCTCATTTCACTATTCTCAATGGATTGAATCTTTTCATAGCCTAAGTCTTTTTATCTTATTCACTTTATAGTTGGTCTAGAAGCATGCCTACCACTAGTGCCTGCTCCTTCCCAAATAGAATGTAGTTAACTAATGATTCGCGGCCGAGAAATAAATCTCACAATATTTTTTAAATTAGATTGAAAAAGTTGTTCAACGTGTTGTGACTCTTTCAAGCTGCAAAGCTAACAGCAGTGAGAATAAAATGCATGAATTGCTGACCTGCATTCCTATGTAGGAATATGGCCTAACAAACACAAAACGCATTAAAGAAAGTGGGATGGTGTCATAAACATTGCACTCTAATTGAACAAAAAGCGCTTATTTTACGTGAAGTAGACGGGCGGACCTGCGGGAAGAATATAATGAGAACGCGCGAATATAAGCACAGCGCAAAAGGCTTAATAAAGCGGGCAATGCCAGAAATTGACTCCGCAAATATAATTCATCGTCTGTTTGATTAAAAGTAGTTGCGCTATTTAATCTGTGTCATACGCCAAAGCGCTGTAAGCAATGCCGTCGTATGCGCCTAAAAACTCTGTTTTTAGGCTCTATTTTGTAAAAAAAAAGGTAAAGCCTTCGCTTTACCTGTTTTTTTAGTTTAACTAATACAAGACTGGGGCTCAGTTTGACTTCATATGCACATGGTCGAAGCTTATAAAGCCACAGCCACCTGGTTCGTTGTCGTAAATTTCTACTTTAACGCTACTACCAATGTAAGCTGAAAGATCTATTTCCTGCCAATCGTCGTCGCCATCAATGGCAGCAGGGCCGCATGAATTAGGCACTATGGAAGCCAGTTCACTATCGTCACTGGCATCAAGCACACGAACTCCTACAGCAGCCTCACCGTTTCCACCCGCGAGTAGCAGTGATAACACCGGCCGCTCAGCCATTACTTCAAATGCTGGAGAGGTTAGCGTTCCAGTTGGAGCGTCACATCCTTCTGCGTTGTTGTTAATTTCACAGGTTGAAATTGCACGGGCACCTACATGCGCAACGCCAGAAACACCTTGCCATGATTGCTCGTCTTGCGGATTTTCAAACGCGCCAGTACCAACCCAATCAGTCGTTAACGCATTGTCGAAGCTACCAATCACTTGCTCAAAGCTTTGTGCATTTACCGTAACATTGAACCCTAATGTAGGCTGCACGTCAGCTATCCCCGCATTTCGGGCGGTATCAGGAAGGTGTAATTCATCAGTTTGATAAACGTGGTCAAAACCAGCGAACCCACAGCCTCCAACTTCTTCATCGAAAAACTGCACGCGCACATACGCATCTCGAATGTTCGTTAAGTCAAAGTATGTCCAATCGTCGTCACCATCAACATGTGGCGGCCAGCATGGATCTTTACCAGGTAAAAAAGTAAGTAATGTGTTTTCTGCAGTATCGAGCAATCTCACGCCAACAGGCGTATCAATGAACCCTCCAGTGAGTAAGAATTGTAGGTAGTTATTTGTAATTTGAAATATAGGGGACGTTAGCGTGCCCGTAGGTGCATCACACCCCTCTAAGTTACTATTAATCTCGCATGTCGATACTGCGCGGTCACCAATTTTTGCTGGCGCCGGATCAAAGTCTGCTATGCCAGATGTACCTTCCCATGCAGTCTCTTCCTGCGATGCCGCAAAAGCCCCTGTAGCTAGCCACCCTTTGCTTAATGTATCGGCAACAGATTCGAAACTGCCACCAGGCAAGAGACCCTCGTTCCCGTTAACTGCGTCAAAGCTTACGTTGGTAGCGGTGAATGTTTTTTCTGGAGCGGTAAGCACTCCCGCTTCTGTGCCAAGTTTGTTTGCTGTTTGATATAAATGATCAAAGGCAAGGAAACCACAGCCAGCCGACTCGTTATCGAAGATTTTTAGGTTGACTGTTTGCCCTACTAAGGCGCTTACGTCAAAGTGTACCCAGTGTTGATCACCTTTAATAAAGGGGTCACCACATGTATTAGGTGTGAACGTACCTATCATCTGCCCTAGGCCGCTTTCCCCCTCGATTGGTGCAAATACACTTATACCCACATCGTTGCTGCCATTACCACCAGACATTAGAAATTGTAAGTAAGGCTGTGTGATTTCTACATCAAATATTGAAATGGTGCCAGTTGGACCGTCACAGTTGCCTGGCGCTTTGTCAATTTCACACGTGGAAGCCGCAGAAACCCCAACGTATTGTGCTCCTTCTGCGCTGTTGAAATTGCTCCAACCATTAGCGGCCACATCACCATCAGCGAATATACCAGTAACAATAAATTTACCTTGCGCTTGTACAATATCTATAGGAGTTTCGAAACTTTCGATAAGACTTTCAGGCGAAAACGTAAATTCATCCGTGGTAAGCCCGGGCGTTGCGCTAGTCGCCAGGGTCGGCTCGTATCTTTCAGGCTCATCATTTTCAACGTCAGTCACTTCTACCGTGAGCTCGTGGGAAACAGGCGCAGTATAAGTGTCGGTTACCGTAATCGTGAAGGTATAGATATTGTTTGCATCAGCGTCACTTGGCGATTCAAAGTCAGCTAAAATTCCAAATCGAACATCACCGCTTTCGCTAACGTTGAACGAAGCAGCATCTGCTCCAGACAGCGATATGGTAAGTGGATTCCCATCTACATCAGAAATGGAGAGCGACGCAACGCTAGCTGTATTTTCGGGCACAGACACGGAATTAGGACCGCTAATTGTCGGTGGCGTGTTTTCTGGAATAGGTCCTGGATCCTGTCCACCACAACCGGCAATAACAAGGCTACACATTGAAATTGAGACAATATTTTTTAGTTTCATTGTAATCTCTTCCTCTTAGAAACGATAAGTGAGCATAGCTCTAACAGTACGACCGAAAAGTGGACGACCTACGCCACGGTTTGTTGCGCCATTCGGGCCTTTCAGTTCTACAACAAGAGGATCGCCTTCTGTAAACGATAATTCGTCAGTTAAATTTGAAACGTGGAATTGAAGCGCAAGATCTTCGCTATGGTCATAGATAAAACCACCATCAATATGGAAGTAAGCAGGGTAAACCGTCACGTCGAAATCACTGGATTCAGAAAAACGTTCATCAAACCAGGTGTATTTCAAATAAGGCTTTAATGGTATGCCAGTGTAAGGTTTAAGATCCCAAATAGCTTGTAGGTTAAGCATTACGTCAGCAAGGCGACGAGGAGACCTTCCGTCTTCACCGATGTTTCTAAACTCATAGCCTGTGACTACATCGTTCTCAACTATGGTGTTCACAACACGATAGTTGGCCCCTACAATCTCTGGGTCTTGAACAACCACATTCCCGCGTAGCTCAAACCCCTCTACGAACTCTGGACGCCAAGAAAACTCAACTTCGGCACCAATATTTTTCACACCACGCTCAAAAAATTCCGTCACTAACGGACAGGTGTTAATGTCTGCAATTCCCTCGTTAACCGTACACTCGCTAGAGGTAAAATCTCGGTATTGAACACTGTTCTCTCTAGGACTGAATTCATTATAGAAAACAGCCACTTGGGTATCCCAGGTTTCCGCGATATAGCGAATACCTGTTTCGTACTGCCATATGGTTTCTATTTGCTCTTCTTCTCGCGAAGAATCGACTCTGAACTCGTTAAAATCTTCAAAACTAGGTAGGCGGAAAGAGTGCGATACTAAACCGTAGATAGCTAGGTTATCCTGCAGCGCGTAGTTGGCGCCTATCGACCAGCCGTCACCTTGAAATTTGTCGTCAAGGGTTCTAGGGTTGCTAGGTAAAAAAATCTCATCATCGGCTGTCGTGTCTTCTGCCGAGCCAACTTCAATAGAATCAGGTGTAAAATTTGAGCCTTCGATTATATTTCGATCTAGTCTAAGTACAGTGGCTTCAACTTCTTGCCATCGATAGCCAATATCAATCTTTAAATCGCCATCTAATAGCTCCCAATGATCGTGTATGTAAAACGCTTGACCTTTTGCATCAATTTCAGAGTTATAACCGAAGAAACCTGGTAAGAGCGCCCCGCCTTGAGTTAAAGAAGGTCCTATTTTATTGCCATCTTCATCAGTAACGTAAAGGTCGACTAATTTAGACTGTGCTTCCATAGTCGATACAAGAAGAGAAGATTGGAAAGTCTGATCAACGCCGTAGTCACTACGATAGTAACCTAAGGTAAATGTGTGATCGCCATACAGGGATACATTCTTCTGAAGGTTTATGTCAAAAGATGTACTCTCTGCTTCAGTGTTGGCAATAAATGGAAGAACGAAGTTCATTATAGTATCGCCAGCCACCTGTTGACCGTTATTTAAATAGAACGCTGAAACTCCCTGCCCTTTTGCATAGTTATTGATGAAATCTGCGCGACTGATACCCGCAAATGCAGCATCGGCATCGTCTGGAATATTGAAAAAGCCCTGCAATTTTGCAGCGTCGTATTCACCGCGGAGCGCTTGGCCAAGCGCTGGGTTAATAACATCATTTTGCCAGCGGGCTTCTGTAAACCTGTCTGTTGACGTAGAGTCATTGCCCGCAAACATCGCATTAAAATCATTAGTGCCAGAGCTATGACGTAGCCCTGCTTTTAAGGTCCAGTCATTTTTAAAGAAATGCCTAAGCTTTAGCGTATACACGTCAAAATCTGCATGTAAGCCATCTGCTAAGTCAATATCTCGACTGCCATATTCACCTAACTGAGTGAAGTTCCTATTAAAAGGTGATGCAATGGTACCGTCAGCGAGATCAATCCCTAGAGGCCAAACTTCATCCATATCGATTTGGATTGGGTTATCTGGTGTGCCTCGTTCTGAAAATGCTGGAATTTGAAAAGGAACGTTTTGGTAAAATGCAGTATGATCGTCAATAGTAAGAAAATGTGCTTGAATCTCAGTGTTATCATCATCAGACCACCAAACTAGATTTCCCCTGAGCTGGCCACCTTTGTCCGCTGTATAACCAGGGTCTCGAATACCATCTGATTTTCGATAATAGCCCCCAAGAGCAAAAGTCAGGCTCTCATTAATTGGACCTGAGGTATAAAAGTCATTTCTTATAAAGCCGTAATCAGCTAATTCAAGCTTGTAGGCGCCTTCAAATTCTTGACCGCCAGTGCGGGTAACGTGGTTAACGGTTGCACCTAGGCCATTCGAATATAGGATTCCGCCGGTTCCCCCTTTAACTACCTCAACACGCTCAGTCATTAAGTCACCACGAGCTGCAGTGTCATTGTTCATAAACTGCACTTCGGGCTCTTCAAACCATGGAAGCCCATCTATAAGCTGTGGCGCATAGCGATAGCCACCAGTTACAGGCAGGCCACGTACGGTAATATTATTACTCGCTTCACCCGCTGAACCACCCTCAGCAAAAATACCTGGAACGTTCTGTAGCAAGTCTGCTGTGCTAATTGGCGCGAGACGCTCTATCGCCGCTTCGTCCAACGTATTGATAGAAAACGTGGCATCTTTTTTAAGCATTTTTTCGCCGATGACGCCTGTAACGATGATAATTTCAGCTTCGTTTTCTTGTTTACTTTTCTTTGATTCGACATCGTCGCTCTGCTGCGCAAGCGCCGTGTTCACCGCTAGTGCAATTGGTGCAACGCCGAGCAAAAATTTATTTATTTTTTTGTTCATTTGAATAAAACCCTTACGTGAATTCCCACAATGTCTAACGGTAGACATTTTAAAATAATAGTTAACTGTTAACACAATGTCAAACGTTAGACATTTACTTGTCATTTAATTTACATTTGCCAAAGCGCTAGCTTATCAATGAGCACTGCACTTTCTTCAGCGTTAATTGAAACCGCTGAACTCTCAGAGCTTGAAGGATAAACGCGAAAGGAAAATGCGGCTGCGTCGTTGATGAACACATCGACGACAGAGCCGTCAACAAACACTCTTATTTTATTAATTTCGCCAAACGCATCAGCGTCATAATTGCCCGACAGTACTTGCGGCCCTTCATCTTCATTGTTGCTATTAGACAAGGTTTTATCCAAACGAATCTCTCCTGTCTTATGGTTAAAAGAAAGAGAGGTGTGCTCGCCTTTCAGCTTATTTTTCATGAGTGAAATCGTTAACACATCGGTGCGCCACTCAATGCCGTCGAGCAAAAGTTCATATTGGTTAATTTTAACGTCGATATTTGTTGCGCTATCGGCAAGATTTAACGCTTCCTCTTCATATAAAAGAGATTGTCTGAGAAGCTTAAGCTCTGGGGCCGGTGCTTGCCCCAGCGTTTTTTGATCCGGCATTAGGAACCAGCGCCTTGGTAAACTAAATGTGTGTGTCCATCCAGCATCTTCTTGTGCTTGCGATGAACGCCTTTCATCTACAATGCCTATCGCTCTCAAGTCGTTATCATCTGCTCTAGCCACTGTGGGCGAAAGGTGACCAACGATAATATCCAACATTTTGGGCTCTTTATAATTCGGAGAAAAAACACCGTTCTCCCATTTTCCCGTCCAATACACACCACGTGTAGCTGGCTCCCCATATTTCTGAACATCGCCACCGATAGGGTTTACAACTAGAACATGGGTTTCGTCATCTAATGGCTCAAAAACAGGCATCTCCCAAATATCAGAACCTATATCTAGCAGACGATAGGCAATATCACTAAATTGACGCTTGTGACGCCAGCCTTTATCTTGTTCTTTCAAATCGAGAACATAGTAATCTAGGCCACCATATCCTTCATAAGCTGCACCAATTATCATGTGCCACGAATCATCTTCTCTCCAAAGATAAGGGTCCCTGAAGTCTTTCACGTGCTGTGTGTTAATAATTGGACCTTTCTTCTCCCAATGAAGCAGATTTTCGTCGGTACTAATAGCCATAGAAATACCGGGATTTGCCGCCTTGAGTCGGTCAAAATGGTTAACGCTGGTGTAAAAAGCAAAGCCTACACCGTCTTCGACAATAACGTCGCCTGACCAAATGCCTTTCATATCGAAACCAAACTTTTCGTTCTGTAACTCAGGCCATAGCGCGTCTTGTACATTTGTCCAACGGGCTAGATCGTCACTAAGCATATGTCCCCAGTGCATCTGAGTCTTGAAAGGCCCGTTAGGTGTGCGTTGATAAAACATGTGCCACCTTCCGTTCTTTCTGACCAGGCCATGGGGTTCATTGGTCCAATTTGCAGGAGGCATTGCGTGAAACGATGGACGTAGATGGTCATCTTCAAAGCGGCTTGAAGGAACAGCAAGCGCTTGTAGCGCTGTTGCGTCTGGGCTCACATTCAACCATTTTTTTAAGTGGTTTTTATCAAGTGGAGCATGGAGTACATTGATATCGTCAAACGCACCATTAAGCCAATTTACCGTGAAATTCAATATTTGTTTATTGATGCGTGGTTTGGCAAAGACCACTTCACTACTGCTGAAAACTACTTCACCTGGTAGATTCAATAGGGCTGACTCATTACCGTTGAAATAGAGCGTGGCTTCGCTCTTTGAGATGTCAACTGTTAAGGCAATATGTGCCCATGAGTAAGTAGGGAATTTCCCCTCGGCGTAGGCGCTTACGGTTTCATTCCCTTGTGTGACTGACACGCCCCAGCGCCCAAAAGTATCAATGAAAACGCTAATATCGCCATTTTCCGTAGGCAGATGAAAAAATGCGGAAGGCGTTAAATTATCAACGGTCACTTCGGCGTCTGATGGGTAGCTCTCAATAGCCACCCAAGTACCAATGGAAAAGTTTGTCTGAACGGTTTGAGCAAGCTTAAGTTTTGCAAAGCTCGAAAAGCCGTCTGTCCTCCACGCTTTTCCCGAAATCCCCGGCGTAAAGTCAGGACGTTTAAACTGGGTTTCTATTGAAAATGCTGCGTGGTCTGAGTCAAAATTGACATTTTGCTCTGCTGCATAAGCCCCTGAAAAAAAGAGTAGATACGCAAGCATCGAAAAGAAAAGCACAGGACAATAACGAGACTTTAATCTGAATATGCGCATTAAGATTCTCCTGTTACCAAAGCGTTATTGTCTTTTTGGCTATCCACGCTGGTGGGATTTAGCTCTATGAGATGAACAGCGCATTCCACAGTATCGGCGCTCTCACTTTGTATTTCGCAACGGTTAAAGGGTGAGGTTGGGAAAAGAGCCGCTGATATATTTGTACTGCCTCCATGCCAGAATACCTCTATAGACGCATTATCAAGCACAATAGTGGCATCTGTGTCTGACATGTTTGGCAGGGAGTACGCTTCAATTAGCGGCATAGTCCATAATTTTAGGTCAAACCCTGCTTTGCGTCTGTCAACTATCAACTTGTGAAGTCTTGGGATGTACTCGAGGGTTACTTTTTCACCGTGATCGTTAGTAAGCGTTAATTGAAAGACCGCTTTTTTCTCCAGGTTGCCATCCAGCTTTATTGCACATGCCGAATCTACCGGTAACGCAAAAGACGACTTTTTTTCAATTGCTTGAGAGTATATTTTTTTACTGTGAGCCAATAGCTCACGGCACGGTAAGCTTGAAACATATAACGTTTCAGCCGATGTTTGGGGGTTAGAAATCGAATTAAGAGTCAGCTCGCGAGGAATGGTCATTGCCCCCCGCCAAGGCGAAGTTGGCAACTCGGCAGCATAACTCCAGTTAGACATCCATCCTATGGTCACTCTGCGCTCTTGCGAAGACAGCCCATCAAACGATACGCCTGCGTAGTTGTCTGGACCAAAGTCTAACCACTTCACTTTTTCGTTATCTGCAAAAAAAACACCATTGGTAAAATCGCCAACAAAATATTGTGTGGCGCTGCCACTGTTCGGTCCACCCGGGTTCATACTAACTAACATAACCCATTTTGTTTTGCCCGATTTGGTGGTCAAGGGAAATAAATCAGGGCATTCCCATTCACCAGTATGCGAACCAATGCGATGACCAAAGTCGCTTGTATGATGCCATTTTTTCAAGTCACTGGAGGTATATATTCGAACAAATTGACCACATGCAAGTACCATCACCCACGCTTTTGACTCGTCATGCCAAAATACTTTAGGGTCACGAAAATCTTTGATACCAGGATTATCAATTACAGGGTTAAACGTGTAGTCCTGCCAAGTAAGCCCTTCATCTAAACTGTATGCGATACTTTGCCGCTGAACATTATCTTTTGAATGATGAGTAAAAATGGCAACTAAGGGGGAAATGCCATCTTTCATAAAACCGCTGGTGTTATTCTTATCTACAACAACACTCCCTGAGAAAATATAACCTAAGTTATCCGGATCTGCTGGTATGGCAACATTGACCTCTTCCCAGTCGAGCAGATTTTCCGATATGGCATGGCCCCAGCTCATGTTACCCCATTGGCTTCCAAACGGATTATATTGGAAAAATAGATGGTACTTACCATTCAGGTAAACGAGGCCATTAGGGTCGTTCATCCAGTTTTTCTTCGGCGTAAAGTGGATCTTTGGGCGCCACTTTGTTGATTCTGCCAACGTTGAATTACTTGTCATATCTTTTCCACAATTTTTTGACTATCGTTGGACATTATAGTTAATGGATAGTACCATCTGTCAATACAATGTTAACAAAAACATATTTTGTCGCTGTTTAACAGAGGGAAATCGATGCAGAACGCTGCTAAGATTGTCCCTTTTAGAACAAAGCAGAGTAACCCATGGCATCAATCACAGATGTAGCGAATAAAGCAGGCGTTTCGGTTAAAACCGTTTCACGCATTATGAATGGCTTTGAAGGCGTAAGTGAGCGAACCAAAGCGAAAGTTCACAAGGCAATGCAGGAGCTAGAGTATTACCCTTCAGCGGCTGCGCAAGCGTTGAGAGGCAAAGATTCAGGCATAGTAAGTTTAATTACTGAAAACCTGACTACCACACCGGACTCATTCGAAATTGTTGCAGGTATTCAAAGCGTGTGTGAAGCAAACGGAATGCTGTTGCTGATTGGAGAAACGGGCGGAAAAAAAGCGTCATTTGAAAAGCTTGTAGAAGATTTTAGACGCCAGCGCTCTCAAGCAATCATTTATGCAACCGTCTTCCATAAAGAAGTGAGTATTGAGCAAAAATTTGAACATTGCCCACTTATATTGGTGAATTGTTACGAGAGAGAAACTCGTCACTCGACAATACTTCCCGATGATGAAATGGGCGCATTCACGGCAACAAAGAAGCTTATTGAAGCAGGCCACAGCAATATCGCATTTCTTACATTATTTGATGATATGAGAGCAACGAAATTGCGTTTAGCTGGTTACAAGAGAGCTTTTGAAGAACATGATTTGCCCGTAAACGAAAAATTTATTAAGCAAGGGGTGTCTAGAGACCCGGAAGACGAATTTTCTTCATTAGAATTTACGCTAAGGGAGCTATTGTCATATGCAGAAAGGCCAACTGCGATCATGTGCGGTAACGACAAAATGGCAATGCGAGTCTACATGCTAGTAAGAGGCGTGCTGGGCTATCAAATACCAGAGCAAATCTCGGTGGTTGGCTACGATAATTATCACATGATAGCAGATAATCTAGTACCTAAATTAAGCACCGTTTCTCTACCTTATTTCAAAATGGGCGAGATGGCAGCCCAGCAAGCAATTGCACAAAGCCAGGATAATAAAATTCATAAACTCGCAGGAGAGTTTATATCACGTCAGTCTACTCGCGTTATTGATGAGTAAGTTTCATGAGGTTTGAGCATGTTAAATGTTTCACAAAGAAATTATTGGTTATTAAGCATTGCGCTGTTTTCTTTCTTTTTAACATGGTCATTCTCATTTTCCCTGTTTCCAATTTGGCTTAATCAGGTTGTTGGACTGGGAGGAAAAGATACTGGAATAATTTTTAGTCTTAATGCGGTTGCGGCGTTGATGATTATGCCGCTTTACGGATTCATTCAAGATAAGCTAGGGCTAAAGCGTCATTTACTTCTTATTGTGGGCTTATTGCTGGCGCTGTGTGGCCCCTTTTTCATCTTTGTTTATGCCCCACTGCTTGCGAACAATTTTTATGTAGGAGTAACTGCAGGCGCCATATTTTTTGGCTTTGCTTTTTCTGCAGGTGTTGGAGCGGTAGAAACCTACATTGAACGAGTCTCTCGCATTTCAGGTTTTGAGTTCGGAAAAGCGAGGATGTGGGGCTCGATTGGTTGGGCTACAGCTACCTTCTTCGCAGGCTCTATTTTTAATATTAATCCCGATTTTAACTTCTGGCTCGCTTCCTCATCTGCAATTATATTCCTTATCAGCTTACTTTGTGTAAAGCCAACCGAAAATAAAAGCTTAAGCCATGAGTTAGATAAAGAAGCTGAAGCGCTTCGCTTTAGCGACGTGCTCAACTTGCTTACACTAAGGGAATTTTGGGGCTTTGCTACATTTGTCATGGGTGTATCTTGCATTTATTCGGTTTACGATCAGCAGTTTCCCGTTTACTTTGCTTCACTTTTTCCGACGAGAGCTGAGGGTAACGCAATGTTCGGTTATCTAAATTCGTTTCAGGTATTTTTAGAAGCAGGGGGAATGTTTTTAGCCCCTTTCATTGTTAATAAAATTGGCGCTAAGAACGGCTTAATTCTCAGTGGCATCATCATGGCGACGCGTATGATTGGTTCGGGTTTCGCCTGGGATCCTATTTCGATTTCGGCAATGAAGCTGTTACATGCCGCAGAGTTACCGATAATGATTGTAGCAATATTTAAATACATCGCGGGTAACTTCGACCCTCGCCTCTCGTCAACCATGTATCTTGTTGGCTTTCAATTTACTACCCAAGTAGTTGCAAGCGTTCTGTCTATATTGGTAGGTCATATGTACGATGAAATAGGCTTTGCACTGTCTTATAAACTATTAGGCTGTATCGTTAGCCTTTTTGTGGTGGTGTCGTGCTTTACATTGCGTTCGCATACTGTCGAACAAAAGCCGCTCCACAATCAGAGCCCACATCTGAGTTAATCAACAGATTTGAATACTTTTTTGTGATAGCACTGACTAACGGTTCTCTGGCAACTTCACGTAGTCGCCATTGATGCCGTCGCATTAAACTCAGTAAGCCACGGCTCTTTCGCCCCTCGGGGTGCTGTATTTGTCATGCTTTTAAAAATAACAGGGTCAGTGTGGTAAGAAAGGTCGGCTTGAAAATACAGTAGCTCAAGCTCTGCAATATGTTCAAAGTGTAAGTAAGTTATCAATAACGCCCTTGATAACTATTTGGGAATGTCGAAGTAACGGTTCAACAACTAAATCTTTTCATTTTGTTCAACCAAGCAAATAGCGTTGCCTAGTACTTAGTCATTAGCGCTATCTGTACCAAGAAAAAATGCTGAAAACGTCATAGTGTTGGCTGGGAGTTAAATTACAACGCGTAAATTTTAATGTATGTATCATAAAATGACAGCTTGATAACATAAATTCATGTTTGAAAAGTCTAACGTAAATGTAACTTCATAATTTGCGTATTTTGTATCACCGAGACAAAAAGGCTCGAGAAGTTTTGCCGCCTTTCATTTGTTTAAATTGTGAGCGCTCACAATTAAATGTAATTGTTCCTTCATACAAGTCTGTAAGAGTAACGCCAAATATTCTTGGGTAGCAGAACGTATTAATGAAAAGTACTGAAGAAGAATCTATGACCGGCAGAGAGTTTTATCGCACGCTTAAAAAAAAGAGATTTCCATTAAGCTGCTTCGCCGTTAGGGCAAACACGTCGATAGTTAAATTAAAATCCCTTCAAATGGATGAAGCTGTGCCCACTTGGGTGCAGATAGAGATGAACAAGGTGTTTAGCTAGCAAGCAATTAAGGTGTCGCCATACCGATAGATTCCGTCAAATTCCAGCTAGTTTGAATGTTCGCTAAACCAATGCCCAACACTGTGCCAATCAGAATATGAGTGCTTGATACAGGTATTCGAAGTGTTGAAACGAGCATAACAACGCCTGATGCATAGTTGTAGGACGTGACGTACCGTTTAACTTGACTCGCGAAGCGTACAAGAATTGCTATGGCGATGGTGCAAACGGCTTCAATCGTGAGTATCAATCAAATACACGAGAGCGCATAATTATTCACCATTACAAAAAAATAAACTGAAATATACAGAATATAAAAACCGAGGGCTAAAAACAGTTCGGCTAAGGCAAAGGTTAAATACGCATGAAATAAATCTTTATTTTGAAACCCAAAGCTTACAGGAGTGTTTTTAAATTTGCAGTAATAATTTAAATAGACCAGGTGGTCATAAAAGTATCACTAAAGTGAAACTAAATTGCCACGCGTTAAATATATAAAGTGCACGTCAAAATGAAGCGTAGCGAGTAGTACTAATGAGTTCTCGTGAAAACTAGTACATCGTTGAGAGAATGGATTTCGCTATCAACCTGTTTACACCTCTTCTAGAGCAACAAGAAGACCAAGCACAATAAATATCATTAGGTTTCCTTGATGTAACTCTAGTTGTTGTCTAGTTTTTATACACCTCTGGCGTTCGCAGCTATGTCCTCATAGCGATTAAATTGCTTTTTGTCCCAGAGAGCAACACACACTCACATGTAATTCTTAATCCATAGGAAATCGATATGAAAAAACTGGCAAGCTTTTGTACAGCCACGCTTATGTTGTCAAGTGTGCCTACAATTGCGTTAGCAAATGATGATCTGCGTATATCAGGTTTTGCTTCGCTAGTAGGTGGAACTGTTATAGATGGCGATGGCTATTGGGCGAGGCTTCCCGAAGCTGCAGGCCAATACGAGTCTGGTTTAGAATTTCAAACAGAATCTCGACTTGGCTTACAGGCTCGTTATCAAGCGGCCGATAAATTGTCTCTCACGGCTCAAGCTATTTTCAGAGGTATAAATGATTTTGAACCAACACTGGAATGGCTTTATGCATCTTATGAGATAACACCAAGCTTAGAAGTGAATGCAGGAAGAATGCGACTTCCAGTTTACCACTTTTCAGATTATATGGATGTAGGTATCGCTTACCCTTGGTTACGGGTACCATCTGACGCTTATTCACTAGCCGTTACGAATTATCACGGTATTAGCTTGCGTTACATGTTGGATTGGAACAAAGGCACAACAAACTTTCTCTTATACGGTGGTCAACAAGACACTGATCCAAACGATTTGATCACAACCATTGAACAGTATAAAACTGAACAGCTTTATAATGAGAATGGAGGCTTTAGAGGTGTTCGGGGTATAAGAACAACTAAAGACTACGAAGATATGAAAGGTCTAGTTGTAGACACTCAGATCGACTGGTTCAATCTGAGATTATCTTACCTAGAAGGTAAAGAGAATTTCACGTTCTATGCCGAGGGTGATTATCCGTCAACGCCTCTATTTGGTGACGAGTGGGTCGATACACAATTTATCGACGTTTCAACATCAATCGATTACGAAGGTTGGTTTTTCATCGCAGAGTGGAATGAATACGACACGATATATACGTCGTGGTTCACATCGCTAGCAAAAACTTTCGGAGACTGGACTCCCTACGTTTTCTATTCAAACTTTGAAGGCGAGCTTCGGTTTATCGCTCCGGGTGGTATATCAGCCGGTTTTGAAGATGGAGCGACAGGTTCACTAGACGACGAATATAACTCTGTAGGTGTTGGTGTTCGCTATAACATTAACCCGCGCACCGCATTAAAGTTTGAAATTACCAACTTTAATGACGAAGGAGACGCAGCGGTTTACATTGATGAAGACCAGGACGGTGATACTGACGCTACGGCTGTAGCGATTTCTTTAGATTTAGTGTTCTGAGGCTGAGTTATGATGAAGAAACTAGCGTTACTCTGTTTAATTTTAGCGATGCCGACCCATGCGGCTAATGTGGTTATTATCAATGCAAATAATGCTTCTGGAACGGATATGGACACCGTTCAGAGAATTTATCTTGGAAAGGTAAAAGCCTTTTCGGATGGCAGTAAAGCATTGCCTTTAACCTACGAGCAAGGTGATAGTACTCGTGAAGCATTTAACAACACGGTATTGAAAAAATCAGAGAGTCAATATTCAGCGTTCTGGTCAAAACTAGTATTCACCGGCAGGGGAACTCCACCAGAGTCAGTGTCTACACAAGAAGAGATGGTAAAGCTTGTGGGAACAAATCCCAACACTATCGGGTTTGTGGATGAGAGTCTTGTCGATGATTCTGTGAAGGTTATTGGCAGCTTTTAACTAGGCCAAGGCTATTAGAGGTTGTTGAAAGAACCGAATGACAAACGTTTAGATAGCCTTCTCTATAAGTGAAGCGGTAAACCCTGTGCCCTCAATTATTTGGGGGCCTTTTTACCTCAGTGGTTATGAAGCCTATTTTTCCGGTAATATGGCAAATTCATTTAATGAAAGAATGCATACCTGTAAAAAAGCAAAACTAATCGGATAGTGTTTTAATACTCGTTTTCACATCAATCAACGCACTATACAATATTTCTAACTTTTCATTGAAGCCGTCTGCTGTTTCGTGCTTATTACGTTTTATATTTACTCAATAGCACTGACTAATTTTTCAAGGATTAACGAGCCAATGTATCGAAGTGCTGTTGTAAAATATGCTTCATGTGCGCAATGGGCTGCTATTGTTGTGTCCGCTTCCCCATTAATGAGACACCGACTTTATGTCGTTTTTTGTAGCTCTTATAAATTAAAACAACTAATTGTCTTTTTTTCGAAATTGCCCTGGGCTTACGCCAGTCCATTTTTTAAAAGCGCGATTAAAGTTGGATGTATCCCTAAACCCTAGTTCATAGCCAATTTCAGAGGTTGTTTTAGTCGTGTTTAATAGCAGCTTTTTGGCAATGGTTGAACGCGTATTGTCGAGCATTTGCTGATAGGTTGTATTAGATTTCTGAAGTTCTCTGCGCAGTGTTCTTGGTGACATGCAAAGATGGGTTGCTGCATCGGTCAAGGAAGGGTAGCTTCCAGAGCAGTTGAGAATAAGTTCGTTCACTTCCCGTATAATACCGCTTTGTCCCTCTCCCCTACTCAACATCTCCTGGCATATTTGTGTTGTTGTTTTTTCAGTGTCAGGATCGGCTGTAGGCAGTGGCCTGGTCAGAAAGCTGGCATCTAAAAATAACTTGGTTGTGTGTAAACCGAAAACAACTGGATAATTTACAGTACCAGCCTCTTGATACCATTCACTCGGTTCCTCACAACCAAATTCGACCCGCTCTATAACGTTAAGCTTCTCGATTAAAAGATGTGAAAACGTGATCAAATGCACTAACGATACACGACAGCATGAAGTATCGTACTTCACCAAAATCGAAGGTCTCGTTAATCTGTAACATTGCCGACTCAGCGTTTTGCGGTACGCTTAACAACGTCAATTCGTAAGATGGAGCTCTGAGCTTGAAAAAGCGAGTAAGTGTTCTTACCGCGGCAGCGCCAT
Organism: Alteromonas sp. ABV4_150; assembly: GCF_056311745.1. NCBI lineage: Bacteria > Pseudomonadati > Pseudomonadota > Gammaproteobacteria > Alteromonadales > Alteromonadaceae > Alteromonas > Alteromonas sp. ABV4_150. The sequence goes on from NZ_CM149971.1 coordinate 690,513, forward strand.
TTTCAGCAGCCATAATTGCGTATCCAAGTAACCCCAGCGCGGTAATGTTTATATGCCGACCAAATCGCCATCCTAAATGGGGATCACCAGTAGTACTCAACGCGTTTTTAATAAATATACTATGCTGATCAAACGTTAGCCTGAACTCATCGTCCAGAAATTCTTCTTCTTGAAAGTTCAGGCCTTTCAACAACGAAGCTGAGCTAATACCTTTATCAATAAGCGCTCGAAATAGCACTCTTTGAAAATGCGTTGGGATAACCGAGTCTTTAGCGTTAACAAATGTTTTGCTCATTAGAACATCCGAAGAAAGGTGCTGAGTAGTATTTTGTATCACTTCGCGAGTGTAGCACTTGGCCACATATGACCACATTTTGACCTTAAATGCTATTTTAACAATTAACTTCAAGTTTTAACGTTTAAAACAGCGTAATTGCACCGTTCCAATACTGACTCCGAAATACATGCGTAGAACAAAACGCTGTCAGTATCGAATGTGATCAGAAGGCACCAATAGTGGTGAGCATCGATAAAAGAACAAAATTGAAAAACAGGCGGTGGTTAAATGTACAGAAAACGTATTATTGAAGTAATGGTACTCTTTTTTTCCTTTGCCGCTTCTGTTGAAGCGACTCAGAGCGATACTCGACCAAATATTCTTTTGGTGCTTCTCGATGACGTTGGCTTTATGGATTTCAGTGCCTATGGCAGTGATACTGCTACCCCAAATATTGACCAATTGGGAAATACGGGCACTATGTTGACACGTTACTACACCTCACCTCTATGTGGTCCTAGCCGCGCTTCACTTATGACAGGACAAAGTCCACATCAAGTTGGCGCGGCAACATTAGCCGAAGTGTTGACCGATGAAATGCGAGCCATGCCCGCTTATAACATGACGTGGGCTGACCAACAGCAAACTATCGCTTCAAGACTCAAATTGGCCGGATACCAAACTTTTGTATCTGGCAAATGGGGGATAGGTGACATTGGAGCCAACTTGCCCCATAGGTTTGGTTTTGAAAAATCTTGGGTTTTAGATTCTACAGGTTCTAGCAACTATCGGGCTAAATCATACCTTCCACATTATTTGGAAGTTGAATGGTACGAAAATGGGAAGCGAACTTCCCTGCCTGAGGACTTTTACTCGTCTCGTAATATCGTTGATAAAATGATTGAGTATGTGGATGAAGCCGACCCATCCAAGCCATATTTTGGCTATCTGTCATTTCAGGCTATTCACATTCCTCTTCAGGTTTCGCCAGAGTTTATCAATAAATATAACGGTGTATTTGATAAAGGGTGGGACGTAATGCGCAAGGAGCGCTTACAAAAAGCGATTGCGCTTGGCTTAGTACCTGAAACAACAACACTATCTGATGGTGCGTATAACGACCGCGACTGGAACAGCTTAACTAATAGTGAGAAAGCTTACTGGGCTCGCGTAATGCAAGTGAACGCTGGCATGCTTGAATCGGCAGACTTTCATCTTGGAAGGCTTATCCAACATTTAGAATCAAAAGGCCAGTTAGACAATACTATCGTTATTGTCACCTCCGACAACGGCCCCGAATATAATACGCTTGGAAAAACCTCTAAGCCTGCTGTAAAAGCTTTTGAAAAGTTTTGGATGGCAATTGAGGGTTGGGACGTCAGCTATGAAAATTTAGGGCAAGAGGGCAGCCTTGCAGCCATTGGGCATGAATGGGCATCGGTGTCTGCTGCACCTTTTCACTTGTTTAAATTCAATGCTTCAGAGGGCGGACTGCGTGTTCCCTTCGTAATTTCGGGCCCTGATATTCCAAAAAAAGGGTTTATTGATAGTAGGGCCCAAGTCGCCGATATTACTCCAACGCTGCTCGATTTTGCAGGCGTCGATTATAACCCCGATGAATTTTACGGCAGAAGTTTAAGGCCTGTGTTAACTGGGCGGGCAACAAACGTATACGGCGAGGATGATGCTTTTGCATTTGAGGTAAGTGGAACCGCAGCGCTGTACAAAGGAAATTGGAAAATTACCAAAACACCGCCGCCACACGGAGATGGAAATTGGCATCTGTATGACTTATCGGTAGATCCTGGCGAGACCACCGATGTTGCACCTCAACACCCTAGTCTTTTTCAAGAAATGCGCGATGAATATAACGCCTATGCAAACGACGTTGGGGTCTTTGAACTCCCACCTGGTGAAAGTTCGCGCAAACAACTCGTTATCAATGCAATAAAAGGGACAGCAAGTAATTACTGGTACATCTTTGCTGGCTTGGCAGCAGCCGCGCTTTTAGTCTTTTACTTGTTGTTTGTTTTCGCAAAACGCTTATTTCAGCGATAGGTAAATAGTGGTCGATAGTCGGGATACGGCTAAGCGCAAATAATTCAACAAAATGAAATGTCGACAACGAGGAATTTAAAAATGGTGTGGTGGAAAGTCGTCCTAATTGGTATCCCATTAACTGGCATTATTCTATGGCTGGGTCTTCCTAGACTACTCCACGCGATAGGGTTGCACCCCAGCTACGACATGCCAAGCTATAACCTAAGAGGAAAGCGTGCATTAGTCATTACTACAAGTCATGACACGCTTGGTGAAACGGGCAAGGCAACGGGAGTTTTTGGTTCGGAGATGACTGTGCCCTATTATGCCTTTTGGGGTGCAGGTTTAGATGTAGACATTGCGTCAATCAAAGGAGGTGAAATTCCGGTTGAACCATTTTCTATGGGCTGGCCACTGGCAACGCCTGAAGATAAACGCTTCAAAAAGGACAATGAAGCGATGAACAAATTAAAGAACTCTATTCCAATCAGCCAAGTCGATCCAAATGAATACGATGTTTATTATATGGCAGGCGGCTGGGGTGCAGCCTACGATCTTGCCCAATCCCCGGAACTGGCAGATTTAATTACAAAAGCAAATGCAAATAATAAAGTGCTTGGCTCGGTCTGCCATGGCGCGTTGGGCTTAGTCAGTGCGAGATCTGAAGATGGCTCACCACTGATTGCGGGCCGAAAGGTTACAGGCGTAACTAACCGTCAAATTAAACAGCTAGGTATTGAGGTTACTCCAAAACACCCTGAAACAGAGATGCGAAAAGCGGGGGCTAAGTTTGAGTCTAAAACGGCAACCATTGAAATGTTGGCAACACATGTAGTTGTGGATGGCAATATTGTGACCGGTCAAAATCAAAACAGTGGATATGAAACGTCACATCGTATTCTAGAGATAATCGATAATCAGATAAGTCAATAGAACGCCAATGATGAAGCTATCGCCTACTCGTTTTTTCTCTGTTGTGTTTGTTTGCATTTGCACTATTGCAATACTATTTATTTCTTCATCAGCAAAACTAGAAAAAGCGTATAAACCTTGTCAATTACCGTCAGACATTGTCGATAGCTTCATTCACATAGAAGGAGGTGGTTTCATTCAAGGTGCAAATGGGATGTATCCGGAAGAAGGCCCACCTAAGAAGGTATTTGTTTCTCCTTTTCTCTTGCAGGTAACTGAAGTCACCAATAACCAGTTCGCCAAATTTGTTGAGCAAACAGGTTATGTAACAGACGCTGAAAAAGGCATTGGCTCTGCGCAGTTTTCCGAATCAGACACACCTTGGATAACTGCCTCATGGTGGCATTTGGATGAAGGGGCAACCTGGAAAACACCAGATGGTTTAGAGAGTAACCTTGACGGAAGAGGTCTTCATCCGGTTATTCATGTCACCTTAAATGATGCAAGAGCGTATGCGAAATGGGCTGGCGGCCGTATTCCCACAGAAATGGAATGGGAGTATGCGGCAAGCCTGGGACTTTTTGACCCACTTGTACCAGAATCTGGAATGCAAGCGCCTGACGGTTCACCTCGAGCAAATATCTGGACAGGAACATTTCCTGACGTCAATACAGAAGAAGATGGCTTTTCAGGTATTGCTCCCGTAGGTTGTTTTAAACAAAACCTCGTTGGCGTTTACGATATGATTGGCAACGTGTGGGAATGGACTGAAAGCCGGTACAGTAATGCCAAGCCCAGATTTACCATCAAAGGGGGTTCGTTTCTTTGCGGTGGAAACTATTGCCGACGATACAGAGCCGCTGCTCGGCAGGGTATGGAACAGAACTTTAGTACGGCACATTTAGGCTTTCGCATTGTAAAAGATATTTAATTAACGGGGTAAAGCTAACAAATGAGTGAAATAACAAAACAAAAAGGTGCTTCAAGCAGCACGCCCTCTCCATTTATGCGTTGGTTTTCATCTAAACTGATGAATTTTATCAGTAGCGAAAAGCGTCAGTTAAATGTCAGAAAGAAACGTGAAAAAAAACGTGTTAACCAAGGCCGCAAACATGTAGTTGAGTATTTTCACCAAGTCGATGATGGATACTCCCACCTTGCCATACAGACACTTGCAAAACTCAAGGCAAAGTATGATATCGAGCTTATTGTTCATATCGTTCCACGAACCCATGATGACAACTTTCCTGAGCCAGAACTCTGGAGGGAAATGTCATCGTTTGACGCCAAACGCGTGGCAGACTATTACGCACTTGATTTTGATAACAGCGGCACACTCCCTGACGAAGAGCTAGTTCAGCTAGCAACATCAATTTTATGTCACCTAGATAAAAACCAAATTGGAACCATAGGTGTAAAGGTAAGCGCTTGCTTATGGAGAAACGACAAGGCGACACTTGAATCATTAGCGATGCAACATGGCCAATGTTCACCACAAGAAGTAAATGAAAAATTTCAAGCAGGTACAGCCCGCAGACGAGAGCTAAAGCACTACAACTCAGCCATGTTTTATTATGAAGGGGAATGGTACTGGGGAGTCGACCGGCTATATCATCTCGAAAGTAGGCTTAATTCTCTAGATGCTATTACAGACAGCAGCTTACCGCCTGTCGCATCACGGCCTACCATACCAACCAAGTTCGGCGAAAACGCACAGAATCTCACGCTGGAATTTTATGTGTCACTTCGAAGCCCTTACACGGCAATCGCTTGGGACCCCACAATCAAAATGGCTCAAGATTCGGGAATAAATCTAATAGTGAAGCCCGTGCTTCCCATGGTTATGCGTGGCGTACCTGCAACGCGCGAGAAAAAAATATACATCGCTACTGATGTAGCACGGGAGGCGCGTGCTTTGAATGTCGAATACGGGAACTTCTACGACCCTATCGGTGAACCTGTTTTACGCGGTTACAGCCTGTATATGTGGGCCTTAGAACAAAATAAGGGCAACGATTTACTGGGCGCCTTCCTAAAAGCTGCTTTTGCCAAGGGCATCAATTGCAATAAGCTGCAAGGTATTCAGCAAGTAGTAAATGCGGCGGGGCTTGACTGGGACGAAGCGCAAGAACACCTTAATGACGACAATTGGCAAGAATTGTTGGAACAGAACCGCCTGAGCATGTACGAATTTGGAAGCTGGGGCGTGCCAAGCTATTGTTTATTAGATGAAAATGGAAAAGAGGTACTGTCAGTTTGGGGGCAGGATTGACTCTGGTTAGTCGCCAACAAAATCGAAGAGTTAAGTTGAAATTTCTAAAAAAATGTTGTTTTAGTTCGTTTATGTATAGGATTCTATTGAAGGTAACTACATGAGTTTAACTAACCTCAGGGACAGAGCTTTTGCTTTTTTTAAAGACAAAGATTTGACCGAGAAATGGCTAGCAACGCCTTGCCCAAGCTTTGGCGGAAAAACACCGGAAGAATATTATGAGTCATCAACCAGCGCCCAAGAAGAAATCGAGAAATACCTTGAATTATTTTTAACCCAAAAGGCTAAATAGAACGCGCTCATTTATACAACATAACATTTACAATAAAACTAATCTCGAACTCAAATAACCGCTTTGGCAAAGGCTTTGGGTGGTGAATCTACACCAATATTGCTTGCAAAGAATTTGCAAAGCGTCTTTTTTAAATTAAAAACCATTGATTTATAACAACTAAAATATAAGCAAGATTTTCAAAATCCGCTGCTAGCGATAGCGTGGCGGCCGAGTGTCGGTCCAATCAAAGCCCGCCCACTGGTACCAAACATTAAACCAACTTTTTAGTTGGTTTTTTTTGTGTCTGAGTTTCACCAAATCGCCACGCAAGCGTGTCCCCGGTTAATGATGAAGAGCCTAATCCCCCCACTAGTAACCACTTTGCTGTGCACTTTTGCTCAAACTTAAAAAAAGCGCCATATTAAAACTGTAATACCTCATCTGTAGCCTATGGTTATCATTACTTTACCCATTTGTCGGTTTCTTATTAGATGAAGCACATCATGTCGCGCAATGCGTTCTATTCGCTTACGATTACCTTCACTATTTTGTCTGTTCTTGGCCAAGTCTCTACCAGCATTTATAGCCCCTTCTTTTTTGACTTAGCGACTATGTATGGCAGCCATATCAGCATAATCGAACAAAGCGTAGCTGTGTTTTTAGTCGCCTTCTCACTTTCACAGTTAGCGTCTGGCATACTGTGCGACTACATAAATAAGCAAACATTCTTATTCTGCGGAATCTTGGTATTTATCGCGGGTACGCTTGTGGTGGCACTTGCCAGTGAAGAAAACATTTTTCTAATAGGGCGTGTGGTGCAGGGCTTGGGTGGGGGCGTTGGAGTATCAGTATCGCGGGGATTGTCACGTCAAATATTTAGTGAAAAGCAGCTAAATACCTCCCTTTCGCTTATTAATATTGCCTTCGCTATCGCGCCAGCAATAGCGCCATTAGTAGGTACATTAATCGGCGAATCTTTAGGTACTTCCGCTATTTTTTACTTCGTGTTTGCAATAGGCTTACTTGCCTTACTATTGCTTTTTTCAGTCTCGAATACGCTTAGTCACTTTACTCCGCCAGTATCTCACAATGTCCTGAGTGATACGTTAGAACTTATTAAAAGCACGATTGTGAAGCTTGTCTCGGTGGGTATGGCTAGTGGGCTTTTGTATGGCATTGTGTTTTGCTTCATTACTATTGCACCTTCTATGATAATGCAGCAGTATGGGCTTTCCAAAACCCTGTTCTCGGTTTACTCACTGTTAGCCACCTTGTCTTTCGTTGTGGGCAGCGTATTAAATATTCGGCTGACATCTTTGTCGCCTTTGCAAAAATTCAGAGGTTCTAGTTTCTTTTTAGCGGCATTTTCCGTGCTTTTTGCATTGATCGTCTTCTTAAATATAGGGAGTGGGTTAGTCATTATTTTGGCCTACTGCTATATCACGTTCTTTTTCATTGGTATCGCTATGCCCTGTAGCGTAACCATTATGCTGGGCTATTCTGAAACGTCTGCCGGTTTTTTAGCAGCATTGACTGGCTTTTTTCATCTGACCGGGGCTGCCATAGGCGCCTACTCAGTGGCACTGCTCACGCTAGAGCCTACCAATTCTTTTAGTTTAGCGACTTGTGCGTTAAGCATTGCGAGTACCGCCATTTGCATTACTTTGAAAAAGCACTAACGGCTCACCCTTACGTCGTGTCAGTGCAATCACATGTTAAAAAGATACTGGCAATAACCAATAAATAAAAACTTCTTATACTAACCTGTTTGGTTTCTCAAAACTTATCCCCATAATGGAAAAGCTTCCAAAAGTGGTTGGAAGTTTTTTTGTTAAAAGGACATTAGAAACAATGAAACGTACTATTCTCGCCAGTATCTTTGGCGCACTCTCTTTAAATGCATTCGCAGCTTCGCCTTCATATGACTTCGTTAAAGCTGGGTATGTACAAGCAGATATTGAAGACGCAGGCGACTTCGAGCCAAATGGTTTTCAAATTCAAGGCTTTAAATCACTAAACGAAAACGTCTACCTTACAGGCCGTTATGGTCAGCTAAGCGAAGACGTATCAGGTGGTGATATTGATTTAGATTACGTGTCTGCGGGTATCGGCTACCGTTACGGTCTTACGCAAAATACCGACTTCTTTGGTGAAGTTACTTATGAGTATGTAGATATTGACCTAGATTCTAACTTTATTTCTGGTGAAGCTGACGACAACGGCTATGGCATTACTGCTGGTGTTCGCTCAATGCTTTCAGAACAGTTTGAACTGCGTGGTGCTATTCGCTACATCGATATCGAAGAAGATGATACTGCTTTTGAAATTGGTGCAGACTATTTCTTTACGCCGCAATTTTCATTCGGCGCGACTTATGTCATCGCTGATGATGTAGACTTGCTCGGAGTATCAGCACGCTACACTTTCTAATACACTAAAGATAAGAAAGCGTAATAATATTAAGCCACGTTTTAGGACGTGGCTTTTTTAATCTTACACTATCTCTCCCCCTCACCGATGAGCTAACACTAGATAGCACTGCTAGTACAAGCAGTATACAGACGCCATCATTTTATCTAGGCCTTATGGCCTTATATGCTCATGCGCTGTCGACAACACCTTAGCCGCACCTTCTTGCTCCATATTTAGCGCAGTAATTGGGAACGGTATTACGATCCCCTCTTCATCAAACCGCTTTTTTAGCATTTTTATAAACGCACTTTTTATAAAGAAACGATTAAAGTACTCTCGGGTTCTTAGCATTATGGTTAGGTTAATGCTGGAATTATCAAAGGTATGAAAAATAACGAAGGGTTGATAGGTTTTAACACCGTATTCATGCTCCTTTAAAATGGTGTTTGCCACCTCTAAACAAACCTTTTCTACATGCTCTAGGTCAGAACTATAGTGAACCCCTACATCTACTGGAACCGAAAGTTCGCGCTCAGGATAGTAGTAGTTAATCAGCTTTGAATTAGAAAGCTTACTGTTCGGCATAATAACGATGTTATTAGGCAGCATTCTAACCCACGTAGAACGCCATCCTATTTTCTCAACAAAGCCTTGCTCCCCAGAATCCAGTTCAATAAAGTCACCAATTCGGATGGGCTTATCCATTACTAACTGAATGCCTGAAAAGAAATTTTCAAGTGTGGGCTGTAGAGCTAGCGCTACTGCAAGTGACGTAATACCTAATGAAGCAACGATGGGCGTTATTGATACCCCCATTGTGCTTAAAATAATTAAAATGGCGAGCACGGCAAACACTGCTCTTACTGCACCACCAGCTATAGCACTGGTGTTTTTCACAATGGTTGACTGGTCACGATAGCGTTTTAACGAATAGGTAACGAAACGCTCAAAGAACAAAACCAGCGTAATAATGAGCCCCGCTTCTATAGCAACCGTTAACGCGTTTATTGCCCCTTCTCCAGCTTGAAACACTGAAATAATGCTTTTAACTAATAGCAGAAAAATGACCAGAATAAGTAAGTTCAACGGAGCATTGAGCGATAGTACTAGCACGCGATAAATATCAGACATGCTGCTGCTTTCAGAACGGGCCTTGGCTTTCAAGCGCACCAGTATGAGGCGTTTAATGATGAAAAGCACAATAACAACCCCGACTAATCCGGCTATTGCTAGTACCTGCTTGTTTTCAAGAAGTTGAGTGCTATCCACGGCTGACGATGCTCCTGCGCAAAAAGTATGGTGCTTTTAATATTAGCTACACGTTAATACGAAAAAGAAGACGCAAAAGGTGCACCAATTGTTGTTAGGAGTGTGCAAGAAGCTTTTGTTGATATTGGTTAAAGAGCCATTGATTAGCTTCTTCGTTATCTGTAAAAAACAGGTAATCCATTGAAGCAAGCTCGGGGATCCGTTGGTGCATGATTCCACGGATCACTGCCCCTTTATATACATATGCTTTCGCGATGAGGCCCATTTCAGGGAGGCGAGTAATAATGTGCTTTACCATATCAAACGCTTCGGGCGTTGCGCCCTCTACTTGGCTAATGTCGGCAAGTAAAGCAAAAGGCTTCCCCTTCAATCCCATAACTAACTCGAAAAGCTCTTCTCGGTAACTCTCTGCGCTACTCTCATTAAAGATGCCATATAGCTTAGTTGTAATAATGCCATTTGCATGAGATATCGATGCGTTGCTTAGATTTCTTGACATAACCAACGTTATTTTTCTAAAACTAAATAAAGCATAGCTGAAAAATAGCATCATTTTCGAGTTAGAGGCAATATCGGGAATCAACTACTCTTTTTTCAATGCCAACAGACTATCATTGCCTGGAAAACTTACGAGGGCGTTCATAAGAACTTTACTCGCCTGCTCTGCCCTATCGCCTTTACGAAGCGCAATAACAAAGTTGTGCACATACGCTTGTTGATGTTGGCCCACCTCATACCCTTTTTCGAACCAAGTTATCGCCAGTTTGTCATTACCTTCAATGTCAGGGTTTTCGAGATAATAATTGGCAATCAGAAAGTAGCTTAACCAATAGGAAGGCCAAGTCTGAGAAGCGGTTTTTAAAAACGCTAATGAACGCGCTTTATCTCCCACTTTAAGCATGTCGTAAGCCGCACTTACATAAGTGAAAGGTGTCATCTCAGCCGAGGTTACATTTGGAGGAACCGGTGCCAAGTACCAGTAGTTTCCTCTTCCCCACGTTCTTTCAAAAAGCTCAAGCGACATTTCGTGATTAGGCGTAAGGCCGGTATGTAAAGTAACCGTCCCCTTATCACTATCGAACCCAATAACAACAGCGTAGTGCCATTGGGGTAATAACTGGATGGACAGATTTTGAAAAACAATCACTGGGATGTCGTCTTTAACTAACGACATAAGTGACGATAATGTTCCTCGCTCAGTATATGGCAAAAAACCAAATTGTCGGGTAGCGCTCACCATTTCTAGTTGTAAACTCCCTTCTTTATTGGGAATGAATAACTTGGGCGCAATGTCATTTGGTGAGGTGCTTTCACCATAGTAACCGAACACTTCAGATAGTGTGGTAGGCCCGCAATAAAACTGCTCTTGGGGAAAAAACGGTACAGATTGAATAGTGTGAGATTCAGGTAAAGAGGCAAGTCCCTCTTGCCTCAGCTTGTCAGCTTGAGGTGTGGATTGACAGCCTGAGAGCAAAAATAGAAGCGAAAGGCCTGCTAACGCGCAGGCCTTTTTAACTGAATTGATCATCCAACTAGCTGTTCACTGGACGAATAAATGGGTAAACGTCGGTTACACCAATGAGATCCAAAATGGCGATAATAGCAAGTACGGTAAGCACTGCGCCTACAACACCACCCGCAGGCGCTTGATTAATTTCATCATTTAATTGCGCAATTTCGCTATCGGTCATTCCGTTGATTCTTGCAATAGCTTGGTTGCTATCTACGCCTAAGCTTACTAACTTGCTTTGCACATCTGAACGGTTAACCATGTCTATTAACTGCTGCTTATTATAGTGAGCGGCTTGCGTTTGCATTACTGAGTCTGAGCTAATTGCTTCCGCATGTACACTACCAGACATTAAAACCGTTGCCGAAAAGCAACCAATCGCAATTTTTTTCAAAAACTTCATGATGTTTCCCTCTTTATAATGCACAGTTTTATTCTTCTTTTGCGTTACCTAACTTACGATAAACTAGAGTGAAATAAAACTTCGCACTGATTCAGCAGACGCGTTTGCGTTCTGCAGTTTATTTTCAGTAGATAGATGCAGCAAAAATAAGACCAACTGAAAAGACCTTCTTTCTTATGTTCGAGAAGGTTCCATTTTTCTCTTTAAAATAACGATTTAAGTGACCTCTATACGAAGAATGCTGATCAAAGCTTTGTTCGTTAACTCTGCATTGATGCATCACCGCGCGCTGACTTTTATGTAACATTTTCTTTATGCTGGAATTATTTGCTTGCCGCTAATATAAAAAGAGCAACAAACAATAAGGGGCAATCTGTAGAATGAGCGGGGGGTTCGAAACGTCCATTTCACACTCATACCATACGGAATTAAGTTTCAGGTGCAATTTTTGACAAAAACACGCTATAAAAGGTTAATACTTTTTTTAGCGTTTGGGTGAAATGCGCATCAAGCAGAATATCATTTATTGGGTATTGGTAGCGACTGTCTGCTGTATTAGTGCATGCAGTTCAGATAAGTTTATGCGTAAAAAAGTATCCCCTTTGTCTTTGGCCGGTGCATATGGATATGGCTATTTGCCCGACTTAAGCCACTTAGACAACATACAACTGGCTGCTCGGTGCACGTCGTACGAGCAAAGTACTACACTAGATATCGCGCTTGCGCTCGATTGCTACATTACCTTGTTAAAAAGAGACAGTCTTTCCGATGCGCATCGCGCTATAGGGATCGACGGGTACAACCTCGCAGTAAACAAGTTATTCCGTCTTAGACATACAACTGACAACTTAATTCAGGTTAACTACTCGGGCCCAAGCGAGCTCGATTTAGTTTCAGAAATAGAAGCCTTAGACGCTCGCCTCTCTCCTAAGGTATTTGGTGAACTTGGCGGTGCTGCAGTGGCTCGAATTAGCAACCAAGCACAGAATGGCCGTAGCCTTGACCTAAACTATCCACTTGAAGGTATCTACTCGCCTTACTCCCTTCAAGTTGAGTCGGTTGCATTGAAAGGGCTTAGAATTCACATATCCTTGCAAGCCCAACACGTCGATGTGCCTACCGAAATACTGGTTGGAAACAACACATACACGCAACGGTACTCACCTGCTGCCGCTTACCTTTCCCTATTACAAAATGCCGACATCCATAATTTCAGCTGGCTAGGATTTATTAATGCACAAGACGCTGAAAAGAGAATGGGAGTCTTTAGTATTGGGGAGCTTTCTTCAGTCAAAACCCCGATTATTATGATTCATGGCCTCAATTCAGATCCGCTAATTTGGCGGTATCTCACAATGGCTATTTTCAATGACGAAGAATTATCTCAACACTATCAGATATTGCACGTGTACTACCCATCAGGCCCTCCTCCTTTCTATAACGCCATGCGAGTTCGCAATTTACTGTACAAGCTAAACCAGCGGATAGCGTCATCGGAAGTCGATTCTTCATCTGCGATATTGATAGGGCATAGTATGGGCGGCGTAATCGCAAAGCTGATTTCAACGCATTCAGATAACACGTTATGGGATACTACTTTCACAGAGCCTCCAGAAGCGCTACTTGCTGAAGGCGATGAAATGTTGCGAGATATATTTATATTTAATCCTGTGTATAAAGAGAATACGGTGTTTTTTCTCGACACACCACACCGAGGCTCAGAAATAGCTAATAGCCTTATAGGATCGTTAGGTTCTTCACTCATCACACTCCCTTTTAGTTTTAAAGCGCTATTTAAAAACTTTATCGAAAAAGTAGGCGTGAGCAGATTAACCGCTGCTATGCTTCCTTTCTTGCAAAACTACGGGCCAGATAGCGTCCAAGTGTTGCGCCCCAATCACCCGCTGATGACAGCGTTAGCCGACATTCCTGTAGAAGGCGAGAGCTATTCGATTATTGGCTCAACCAGTACCTTGTATTGCCAGTCAGAAACAGAATGCGCTGCTATAACTGATTCTGTCGTCAGCTATAACAGCGCATATTTACCTGAGGCAAAAGACACAACAATTGTTAACTCGTCACATAACTCATTCAAAAGCCCTCAGGCAATCGAGTTTATACTTGATAAGCTTCGCCAAAAGCACGTCAGCGCAAAAACTGTTCAAAATTCCCTCGACATGTAGCCCTCAATTCCTTATAGTGCGCGCGCTTTTATATATTAGTGAAGTGACAACCGCTTTCACTACTATCTCTTCTCATCGTTTTACCCCTGGATACCTGTTTTGATTACCACCGCAAATATCACAATGCAGTTTGGCTCTAAGCCATTATTTGAAAATATTTCCGCAAAATTCGGCAACGGCAACCGATACGGCCTGATTGGCGCAAACGGTTGCGGCAAGTCTACCTTTATGAAAATTCTAAGCGGTAAACTTACCCCATCGTCGGGCAACGTTTCTATGGCGCCAGGCACAAAGCTAGGTATCTTGAGTCAGGACCAATTTGCGTTTGAAGAGTTTAGCGTAGTCGATACCGTGATCATGGGCGACCGTGAACTATGGGAAGTTAAGCAAGAGCGCGACGCCATTTACAGCAAGGCTGAAATGAGCGAAGAAGATGGCATGCGCGTGGCGGACTTGGAAACCCAATTTGCCGAAATGGACGGCTATACAGCTGAATCCCGCGCGGGTGAAATCCTAACTTCTGCTGGTATTGACGAAGACTATCACTTCGGTTTGATGAAGGAAGTGGCCCCAGGTAAAAAAGTACGTGTACTTTTAGCCCAAGCCCTATTTGCCGAGCCTGATATTCTGCTTCTAGACGAGCCAACCAACAACTTGGATATCTACACCATCAGTTGGCTTGCTGAAGAGCTTAACAAGCGTAAGTCGACCATGCTTATTATTTCGCACGACAGACACTTCCTAAACTCTGTATGCACGCACATGGCCGATATCGACTACGGTGAACTGCGCGTTTACCCGGGTAACTACGACGACTACATTCAAGCTGCCATGCTAGTTCAAGAGCAGCTTCATGCAGAGAATGCTAAGAAGTCAGCGGAAATTGAAGAGCTACAGAGCTTCGTAGCACGATTTTCTGCCAACGCGTCAAAAGCGAAACAAGCCACCTCGCGCGCCCGCCGTCTTGAGAAAATTGAACTAGCCGAGGTAAAAGCATCTAGCCGTCGTAAGCCTTATATTGTATTTAAGCAGCATAAGAAGCTTCACCGTCTTGCAATCACCCTTGAAGACTTGGGCCATAGCTATCCAGACCTTCCGTTATTTGACAATGCTAACTTGCTGTTGGAAGCGGGACAGCGCTTAGCCATCATCGGTGAAAACGGCGCAGGTAAAACTACGCTTTTAAAATGCCTAGTCAATGACATTGAGCCTACCGCTGGTAGCTATAAGTGGGCAGAAAATGCCGCAATAGGCTACATCCCACAGGACAACGCCAAATACTTTGCCGAAGATATCACTATGTTTGAGTGGATGAGCCAATGGCGCAGCCCTAAACATGATGACCTTCAGATTAAGGGCATGTTAGGCCGTTTATTGTTTACATCTGATGATTTCAATAAGCGTGTGCAGGTATGTTCAGGTGGTGAGAAAAACCGCTTATTGTTTGGAAAGCTTATGCTGGAAGACATTAACGTATTGGTAATGGATGAGCCAACCAACCACATGGACATGGAATCGATTGAAGCCTTGAACAATGCACTGTACAAGTTTGATGGTACGGTTATTTTTGTTAGTCACGACCGTGAATTCGTCTCGTCACTGGCGACGCAAATCATCGAAATTAAAGACAAGAAACTGAATCACTTCGATGGAAACTACGAAGAGTTTTTGGCGCATAAAGAAAACGCTTAAGTAATGTTAAAAGGGGCGTTCAACGCCCCTTTTTGTTTGTTTCAATGCCGACAGTTTTTATCACTTCAAGGTTTGGATATTTTTGACTTTAAACCTGTTCATTTCCTACTAAAAACTGTCTAGTCATGCCCGCTAGGTTATCGAAATACTCAATAAGCGCAGCTTTCACTGGAGCTAGCTCTTCCTCAGTTATATTTTCAAAGTCAGCAGGATCAGCAAAATCTTCCAAAGTCTTGTTTTTCGCCAAGTATGTTTGTGTTTCTTTTACGTGCTCTAATCGCGTGATATCCACCGGCTTATCAATGGTCTCTATAGAAATAGCAAAACTAGCTGACGCCATGTAGTTATCCATACCTAAAAAGCTCTGGTAAAAAGCCCGTAACCCTGGCTGTAATGTTCTGTGCAGCCATACATGCCACACTCCATTGCTGCTAACGTAGACGTTTCTTTAATTACAACAACCGCTGTTATACCCTCAGCGGCGAGCTTTTCTCGTGTGCTTGCGCTTTTCTCGTTAAATACCCATTCCTTATTTACTACATCTACAAAAGTTAGCGTATCGTTCTCAGAAATGAGGTTTGATATGTCTACAACATCGAATGTCGTACCGCCCTCTATTTTCTTTTCGAAAATATTGAAAATGTTTTCTTTAAGCTTCCAGTCGTAGTCGTATTCCTTGCTGAAATTATTAAAAATTGTTGTACCAACGTGAGTATGGCTAGGGTTCTCTTTAGCGACAACCAAAACTCCAATCTTACTTTTTTCAGGGGCTTTATAACCTGTTGTAGGTGGCACGTACGTTGACGCACACCCTGCTATGACAATGGCCATGAGAGCCATAAACAACAACTTAAACGACAATTTCATTCTTATTCCTTTGTGCTTTATTGCACCTTTTAATTATATGATTAATACCTAACATCACTCTTCCCCACCTCAGTTCTATCAGCTCTTAACGTATGAAGAGGAATTACGATAAAATCGCACAAGTTTTCTTCAAAAACAATGTGTTTTATAATTCAACGTCGTCTACTTCACTAGCAACAATTAACGCGCTATCACCTCAATTGCTTGACAATAATACCTGTCACTAGAAATACCGATATGTTGCCTTTTGGCAATTGATAAATTGAGCCTATCGCTGGTAGCTATAAGTGGGTTGGAAACGCAGAAACCTAATTTTTCTACTTGTAAGGCTTTGCCGGAAGGCAGTATACAAAACGGGCGCTTAATTGAGCGCCCGTTTTTTTGTTTTTTGCCACTTACTGGCTAGATAAATAGTTGGCTACCGTTTCAGCCAAACGGTCGATGTAACTGATGATTGAATTTTTGATAGGCGCTAGTTCTTTTTCTGTAGCTTCATCAAAGTCTTCAGGAGGAACAAACTCTTCGAGACGTACATTCTTCATGGCGTCATCTTGTAATTCTTCAAACAATGGTTGCATCGCAATGTCTACCGGCTTATCTAAGCTTTCAATACTGAAATCAAAACTTGCAGAAGCGATATAAGAATCGGTTCCCAAAAAGCTTCGAGTAAATAGACCAACCCCTTTGCTTTCATGTTCCGAGCAGCCATATGTGCCGCATTCGGTGATGGCGACTGTTGGAGCCTCTTGGACAATAATAATTTTTGTAACGCCGTCGGCTAACAGCGACTTTCGAAGTGCATTTTGGTTTTCGTTGAAAGACCAACGACCATTCTGCTGCACCACGAAATCGAGTTGCCATGCCCCTTTGACTTTGGGTGACACGTCAACGACTTCAAAGCGGCTTGATTGCTCTATTGCCGTTTTAAGTTCAGTGAAAAGCGTAGATGCTATCTGCCAGTCGTATGCGTACTCTTTCGTGAAGTTATTAAACTTAGTCGTACCAATATGGGTATGCGATGGGAACTCATTAGCATTAATGAACACCCCTATCTTTTGCTTCGGTACTTCCGTTGGCTCATTAGCTTCATTTACTTCATCTTCGCTTTCTTGCTCTGAAACATCAGCACTTTGCTTAGACACATCACTGTCTGTTTTAGCAACTGAACTTGTTTTTTCGGCTTTAGATTCGGTAGGCATGTTATCACTTGAATCCATGCCTCTTTGCGTTACACACCCTGCTAACAGTATCAATATGGCAACCAGCACACTACACTTTGTCATAAACTTCATAATACTTCCCTATTCAAAGTCATTGAACTTGATACTGAATTAAGACTATTCTGGTTTTACAAATAGTCAGCTCTTAGTGTATTACAAACTAATTTCCTCTACTGATGAATAATTGCCTTACGCGTTTTTCGCGCTCAGTTAAACTTTCAAAATAACTTTCAACCTCACTGTAATAAACAACCTTCATACTAGGTTACGTGTAGGTAAATAAACCTCGCCTAAATCCTATAAATATCATTTTACGAGCCGGGAAAATCAGTGCTGTTATCTCACAGTAAGCAATTCTTATTTGCACATAAAGATTTAGCCCTTTTAGATTACACCTTTAAATAAGCATTTAACGTTATGACCAGGCAAAGTATTGATCGAACCTGAAGTTTTAGCTGTATTGTGATTAAAAAGGAAATTGATTGATGACTCTATTAAAGTGTGTGGGCTCAGTAGGCCTATCAACATTACTCGTATTCTCCTCCGCCGTTTCTGCACAACAGCCCGCAGGTCCGCAACAGCCCCAGGGCTGGATGTGGGGTTTTGGTGTTGCTGCTTCCCAAGACGTATATACCGACTTTGATAACCGCATTGTACCTATTCCTATCATTGGCTACACAGGTGAAAAACTTCGGGTTTACGGGCCATTCATAGGCTATGAACTTTTTCGCGAAAGTGGCTTTACTCTTGACGCTCAGCTTGTCCCGATCTTTGCAGGTTATGAAGAAGATGACAGCGCCGTGTTCACCGGTATGGAAGACAGAGACTTCAGCTACGCGGCTGGCGTTGGGCTCAACTATAATGCGGGCAGCTGGGTGTATTCACTGTCAACCAACGCGGATATTCTTGGTAAGTTCGACGGCTATCAGACATCTGCTCGAATAGGTAAACAGTTTAGAGTAGATACCTTCATGATAGAGCCATCGGTAGGCGTTACCTATCAAGATAGCAACTATGTTGACTATTACTACGGTGTACGCCCTGAAGAAACCACCACATTTAGAAGTGCTTATAACGGCGATAGCGCATTAAATACCGAGATTCGCGTCGCGGTCTCCACCCGCCAATTTTTGGGTGGCATGACTCGCTTAGAGGTAGGCGCCACATTCTTTGACGATAGCATTAGCGATAGTCCGCTTACCGACGATGACACTGCATTAAGTGCCATGCTGGTTTACACGCGTTTTTTCTAATAGTTTAAGTGAAAGATATGCCCAAACTCGCAAAAGCGAAGCTTTGCCGTTAAACATATCATGCGCAAAAGTGGCGGAAACCAATTGGGAGCAATACTGGTAAAAAGCACAAAAAATGCCCTCGAATTAGAGGGCATTTTTGATTTTCTGGTTTAGCATCTGCGTGAGCTCGCGCGCCTACGCGGACTTCTTAAACGCAAGGGTTTCCCACAGGGGAACGGTAGATAAGCTATGTTTGTAGCTACCCGATGTTTCTTTCGTGCTGTACGACAAGTAAATCAGCGTTTTTGAGTCAGCATCATAAATTCGTCGAAGCTTCATATTCTTAAAAAACACGCTCTTTGATTTTTTAAAAATCACTTCGCCAGAATCTGATTTATCGATAGCGTCTAGCATCTCGGCAGTGATGGGGCCGGTTTGCCTGCACGCAATAGAACTGTCTGACGGGTCCGACAAATCTAAGTTCGCTTCAATACTTGAAATATGACAGGTAACGCCAGTGACAACAGGGTCTTGAAGCGCATCAATTTTAATGTCTTTTGTGGTGAAAAGACCAAGAGACACATCGCCCACTTCGCTGTCGCTACAGCCTGTCAACGTAAACACCGACGCGGCAAGTAAACCCAAAACAGTGCTTTTTACAAAAGTGCTCTTCTTCACAGCGCGTTTCATCGAAGTACGATTCATAGAAATACGAGCCTCGTTTGAACTTAACCAACGTCCTTTTGTTTTCATATCATTCCCACCTCTACTCTATTAATGATCTTTATTTTTTTACTCGAAATACAGAGCCTGTGATCATTTTAGCCTAACAGGTTTAACTGTGTCTTATCCATAAGGTCGTGCTGCTTAATAAGTTGCTTTGCCTTTTCAATGTCTGGCGCAAAATAACGGTCTTTGTCGTAAAACGGCACTTGGTCTCTTAGTAGCTGCATCAACACTTGGAGCTTTTCGCTGGTTTTAAACGGCTTCCTAAAATCTAACCCTTGGCAGGCCGCTAACCACTCAATGGCCAATATACCTGCCACATTATCGAAAATATCTCGTAAACGCCTAGCGGCGAAGGTAGCCATAGACACGTGGTCTTCTTGGTTCGCAGACGTGGGCAACGAATCGATAGATGCGGGGTGCGCCAGGGTTTTGTTTTCACTAGCAAGCGCCGCACAGGTCACCTGCGCAATCATGAAGCCCGAGTTTACCCCACCATTTTCAACTAGAAACGGTGGCAAACCACTTAAATGAGTATCAATCATTAGCGACATTCTACGCTCCGATAGTGCGCCAATTTCGGATAGTGCAATAGCCAGCATATCTGCCGCCATTGCCACGGTTTCCGCATGGAAGTTTCCGCCAGATAAAATATCGCCCGTTGGCGTATCAGCATCATCATTATTTTCAACAAAAACCAACGGGTTGTCGCTTACCCCATTAGCCTCAACCACCAAAATGTCTTGGGCATAGCGCATTTGTTGTAAACACGCTCCCATCACCTGTGGCTGACAACGTAGAGAGTACGGATCTTGTACTTTTTCACACCGTTGATGTGAATGGCCAATCTCTGAGGTGTCTAGTAATGTTCTAAACGCAGTCGCCACATCGCACTGGCTTTTGTGGCCACGCACTTCGTGGATCCGCGCGTCGAACGGCACGCGGGAACCTAATGCGGCCTCAACAGTAAGCGCACCAATACCTATAGCACTATGAAGCGCATTTTCAGTGTAAAATAGCCCCTGAAGTGCAAACGCTGTTGATGCCTGTGTACCGTTTAATAGTGCTAAGCCTTCTTTAGGTGCCAGCGCAATTGGCTGCATGCCGGCTATTTCTAATGCTTTAGCCGCACTTATACGTTCACCTTTGTAGAAAGCTTCCCCTTCTCCTAAAAGCACTACACTCATATGTGCTAAAGGCGCTAAGTCTCCACTAGCCCCTACCGACCCTTTTTCAGGAATAGCGGGGTAAACCTGTGCGTTAAGTAAGGTAATGAGCGCTTTTATTACGCTTAATCGAATGCCCGAATAACCGCGGGCCAGCGAGTTAATTTTTAACAGCATGAGCAGGCGCACAGTATCTTCTTGCATAAAGTCGCCCGTGCCGGCCGCATGCGATAGCACAATACTGCGCTGTAATAACTCTAATTCATCAACGTTAATACTTGTATTAGCCAATAATCCAAAGCCGGTATTGATACCATAAACAGTACGGTTTTCTTTAATGACGTTCAGTACTACTTGCTCCGCAGCGTTTATAGCGGGTACTGCGCTTTCATCTAAGGACAAATGAACGTGGCTTCGATGTACTTCTCTTAATTGTTCTAGGGTTAAGGTACCAGGAACAAGCGTAAGCTTTTTAATACCGTCTTGCTCCGCGAAAAAAGAGTTCCGGGACATGATCACGCCTCCCCGTCTAAGTTTTGGTGTGAGCTATTTTGGTGTGAGCTATGGTTTGAATCTGCACTGCCAACCCCTTGACTATTAGCCTCGGGATTTACCATAGGAAGATCAAGGTTATGTTTAACCGCACAGTCTTTTGCGATGTCATAGCCTGCATCGGCATGACGCATCACGCCTGTAGCAGGGTCGTTATGCAGTACCCTAGCAATTCGCTCAGCCGATTCGTCCGTGCCGTCACAAACAATTACCACGCCCGAATGCTGGCTGAAGCCCATTCCTACACCGCCACCATGATGAAGGCTCACCCAGGTTGCGCCACCCGCAGTGTTTAATAACGCGTTTAGTAAAGGCCAGTCCGAAACCGCATCAGAACCATCGAGCATGGCCTCGGTTTCTCTATTTGGGGAAGCGACCGAGCCAGAGTCGAGATGATCTCGACCAATCACTACCGGTGCGCTTAACTCGCCACTGCGCACCATTTCGTTAAAGGCAAGCCCCAACTTTTGTCTTTCACCTAGTCCAACCCAGCAAATACGCGCGGGCAGGCCCTGAAACTGAATACGCTCTTTGGCCATATCTAGCCAGTTATGTAGATGCGGATTATCGGGTATAAGCTCTTTAACTTTAGCGTCCGTTTTATAGATATCTTCTGGGTCGCCAGATAAAGCAGCCCACCTAAAGGGGCCAATGCCCTGACAGAACAACGGACGAATGTAGGCGGGTACAAAACCTGGAAAATCAAAAGCATGTTCAATGCCTTCTTCCAGCGCCATCTGCCTAATGTTGTTGCCATAGTCGAGCGTTGCCGCGCCCGCCTGTTGAAAGCCCAGCATGGCTTTAACTTGCAGCGCCATCGACTGCTTCGCTTTTTTAATCACGCAAGCTTCATCTTTCTTGCGTTGTGCTTCGGCTTGATCCAGCGTCCAACCTACAGGCAGATAGCCATTAAGCGGGTCGTGGGCACTAGTTTGATCGGTTACCACATCAGGAGTAATCCCTTTTTCTAGCATATCGGGGAATACCTCAGCAGCATTGCCGAGCAAGCCTATTGAAACGGGTTTCCCGTCTTGCTTGGCCTCATCTAACAAGCCCATAGCTTCTTCTAACGAATGCGCTTTTTTGTCCAGATAGCCCGTTCGTATTCTGAAGTCTATGCGGGTTTCATCAACTTCCACTGCCACCATTGAAAAGCCGGCCATAGTAGCCGCAAGGGGCTGTGCCCCACCCATACCGCCTAAGCCGCCTGTTAAAATCCAACGTCCTTCAGCGCTTCCTTCAAAATGTGTTTTTGCCACGCTCACAAAGGTTTCATACGTGCCTTGCACAATGCCTTGCGAGCCTATGTATATCCATGACCCTGCCGTCATTTGCCCGTACATCATCAAACCTTCTTTATCCAGAGCGTTAAAGTGCTCCCAATTAGCCCAGTGCGGTACAAGGTTAGAGTTAGCAATTAACACACGAGGGGCGTTTTCATGGGTAGGAAATACGCCAACGGGCTTGCCTGATTGAATAAGTAATGTTTCGTCAGTATTTAAGCGCTTAAGCACTTCAACAATTTTGTCGTAGGACGCCCAGTCTCGAGCCGCGCGCCCAATGCCACCGTAAACCACCAAGTTTTGCGGATGTTCCGCCACTTCTGGATCCAGGTTATTCATTAACATGCGAAGCGGCGCTTCGGTTTGCCAACTCTTCGCATTTAGCATACTGCCTCTTGGGGCACGTATTTCTCTTGTAGGGTCGAGGCGTTTCATAAACTTCTCCTAGGCATCTTTTTCTTTTACTGAAATATTTTTGTTATAAGAAGCAGTATCTTTAAAAAAGCGCCTTGAGAGTTAGCGTCTTAGGCGCGTTAACACTTAAAACTCCAAGTGTCCTCCCAGTCGGTATCTGCTGCCAGGGTGGAAAAGCACAGCGTGGCTAACCACAGCGGCAGCGCCAGTTGCCTTCCCCATCCCACGTGAAAATGTCCGTCGAGTAATCTTTAGGCAAGGCTCTTTAGGCTTTATCAGTAATGCTTGTGCAATATCTTTTTCAACAATTACAGCTTCTACGCTATGATCCGCCTGAGAGAGGGGCGCGACTTGGTTTAGATAAAAGTTTGCAGTTTGCGCTTTGAAATCTTTATCTAGGTAGTCGTTAATCCATGCAGGGTTGACCCAGCGGTCTTCATACTGAACAGGCAAGTTATTTTCGCAATGCACAATAATGCTGTGAAATACAGGTACCCCAACATCAACCGCTAGACGCTGCGAAATAACATCACTGGCGGGAGCAGTTTCAAGCACCAATATCTCGTTAGTGTATCTGTGTCCCCGCCGCTCAATTTCATCGCGAATGCTTTTAATTTCAAGCATTGAGCTCATAGGGCGACTATCTGACACAAACGTGCCGATCCCCTGACTACGCATTAAGATATCTTCATCCACCATTTCACTTAACGCTCTTCTAGCAGTCATTCGGCTTACACCGTGCTGCTGGGCAAGTTGGTTTTCTGAAGGCACCTGACTACCCGGCTTCATTTCACCGCTTTCAATGGCATCCAAAATTGCCGTTTTGATAATCCTGTATCTAGGTTGCATATCGTGGGTTCACAACTAAATTGTTAATCGTATGCTAACAGCATACTTGTATATACAAGTATGCACAAGTACACTGACTTTCAAAATCTGCACATTGTTTCAGTGAAGGCACTGGGCAGAAGTAGGCAAAGAGCTAGGCAATAGGTGACTTAAGGTGGAGCGCAATATGGGTTATCAGTACGACACGCTTATTTACAATGTTCGCATTGCATCTATGCAAGACAATGGGTTGCCTTATGGCGAACTAGCGCAACACGTCATTGCTATAAAAGACGGCAAAATTGCTGCCTTAATTTCTTGCGACCACTCACTGAGCGAAGTGTTTAAGCAGGCCCAAAACGTAATAGATGCCGCTTCCCTTGTTGCAAGAAAAGAAGATGATGATGAAAAAGCCAGGCTCCCATGGCTATTACCTGGCTTTATCGATTGCCATACCCATTTGGTGTACGGAGGTAACCGCGCTGAAGAGTTTGAGATGCGTTTGCAGGGCGCAAATTACGTTGACATAGCCCAGCGCGGCGGTGGCATTAGAGGCACAGTGGAAAAAACACGATGTGCTGATGAGCGTACTTTGCTTGATACCGCGATAAAGCGAGCAAAGCGACTGTGCGAAGAAGGCGTTACTACCATTGAAGTTAAATCAGGTTACGGGCTGGATTTAGACACTGAAGTGCGCATGTTGCGCGTGGCTAAATCCCTTGAGCAGCACCTTCCTGTGAGTATTAAAACTACCTATTTAGGCGCTCACGCCCTGCCCAATGAATTTGCTGACGACTCAGAAGGATATATCGATTTCATTTGCAACGAGGCACTTCCTCACATCGCTTCGCAAAACTTGGCTGACGCCGTTGATGTATTTTGTGAAACTATCGGATTTTCAACTTCTCAAACAGAACGGGTGTTTAACTGCGCACAGCAGCATGGTTTACCCATTAAAGCTCATGTAGAGCAGCTTAGCGACAGCAAAGGTGCAGTCTTGGCGGCTAAGTACGGCGCACTATCGGTAGATCACATCGAATACTTAGCTGACAGCGACATCCCCTTACTAGCCCAAAGTGGTACGGTTGCCGTATTGCTACCGGGCGCGTTTTATTATTTAAGTGAAGTTCAAAAGCCGCCGATAGACGCCCTAAGGGCGCACAATGTGCCCATGGCCTTAGCCACTGACTTTAATCCAGGTAGTTCGCCGTTAGCCTCAATCCTTACCGCGATAAATATGGGATGTGTGCTGTTTCAACTTACACCAGAAGAAGCGCTACGCGGCGCTACTACACACGCGGCGAGCGCACTTGGGCTGCACGACCGAGGTGTTATTGAAGCAGGTAAGCTTGCTGACTTAACGCTTTGGGATATCGAAACGCCGGCAGAGCTCGCCTATTGTATTAATGGCCACCGCCCCGCAGCGGTGTTTAAGGAAGGTAAACATGTTTAAGTGGCAAGGCAGAATAGACAATGAAGACGGTGTTGAGGGCCTACGTTGGCATCAAAAAGTTAACGAACTTGAAGTGGGCGAAGATAATTCATTAGCCAACTCCGTTACCCTTGTTGGTTTTGAGAGTGATTTAGGTGTGGCATTTAACAAAGGCCGTGTAGGTGCCTCTGATGGTCCAAATGCGATTCGCCAGGCACTTGCAAACTTGCCCTGGCACTGGCCAAACGCATCATTAGCTGATTTAGGAAATGTTACTGCTAAAGAGAACTTAGCCCAGGCACAAACCCAATATGCCGACGCCATTTGTTATGCGCTCAAGCAAAATAATGGATTGGTCATAGGGCTGGGAGGGGGACATGAAATTGCATGGGGTAGCTATCAAGGGGTTTTCAATGCTAAGTCGAAAAGTGCCCGCATTGGTATTATTAATTTCGACGCCCATTTTGATTTAAGAAAGCCTTCACCAAACACCAGTTCAGGTACGCCGTTCAGGCAAGTTTATGAGCACTGCCAGTTACACGACACACCATTTCATTACGCTTGTTTGGGCGTATCGAAAGCAGCCAATACACCTGCACTGTTTGACTTTGCCAATATGTCTAATACACGCTATTTGACCGATGTGGCGTTAAATGATGAATCACTGTGTATGCAGCGAATAGATGAGCTACTATCTCCGATGCTAAAAGACATCGATGAGCTTTACGTCACTGTATGTTTAGACGCATTTCCAGCAGCACAAGCACCTGGCGTTAGCGCGCCCAGTGCGTTGGGGATTTCCCCCACACTTGTGATTAACACACTGCACTTTTTAGCACACCACCAAAGTAATTATGGGTATCAATGGAGACTGTGTGACGTTGCGGAAATGAACCCAAATTATGATATTGATAGCCGCACAGCAAAGCTGGCTGCACGGCTAATTTTTGAAGCAGTAGATGCAATAAGCTCGCACACTTAACGAGTTAACGCTTTAACGTATGACGCTTTTTTTTACTGGCCGCCTGCCCTTTCACACGCAGCGGCGGTAAACAAGACATCAGTGGAGCTATTTAAAGCTGTTTCAGCAGAGTCTTGCAGTACGCCAACAATAAAGCCCACTGCAACCACCTGCATAGCCACTTCATTGGGTATATTAAACAGGCTACAGGCAAGCGGGATAAGCAACAGCGAACCACCTGCAACACCTGAACTTCCACATGCTGATACTGCTGCGATAACGCTTAACAGCACAGCGGTGGGAAAATCTACAGAAATACCTAAAGTATTAACCGCAGCTAGCGTTAACACGGTGATTGTGATCGCAGCCCCAGTCATATTAATGGTCGCGCCTAACGGAATGGATACCGAGTAGGTGTCCTCATCAAGCTTTAAGCGTTTACACAGCGCCATATTTACCGGAATATTCGCCGCCGAGCTACGGGTGAAGAATGCTGTAATGCCGCTTTCTTTCAGGCATTTAAACACCAAAGGATAAGGGTTCTTTTTGGTTGCCAGAAATACTAACAAGGGGTTGGTCACAAGTGCGATAAATAGCATCGCGCCAATCAGTACCGTTAATAAATGAGAGTAGCCAAGCAATGCTTCAAAGCCCGTTGTAGCAATGGTATTAGCTACCAAGCCGAAAATACCGAAAGGCGCAAGCCTGATAACAAAACCTACCACGGTTGTTACGCTATCTGCCATATTTTGAAGTAGTGCTTTTGTTGCCTCACTAGCATGACGAAGACCTAAACCTAGACCTACAGCCCACGTGAGAATACCGATGTAATTTCCATTTACTAATGCATTTACCGGATTATCTACCATGTTATAAAGCAAAGTAGTAAGGACTTCCGATACACCTTTCGGTGCAGTTTGGCTAACTTCTGAAGTCACTAAGCTTAAGCTTGTAGGAAAAGCAAAGCTTGCCAGCACGGCGGTGAGTGCGGCCAGTAGTGTGCCCAACAAATAAAGCACAAGCACGGGTTTGATAAAAGTTTGCTCGTTTTGCTTATGGTTGGCAATGGATGCCATGACCAAAACAAAAACCAATAAAGGAGCAATTGCTTTTAGGGCTTTTACGAATAAGTTACCCAATAGCCCTGCTGATTGAGCAGCTGAAGGTGAAAAACTCGCTATCGCAATACCGCATACGATACCAATGATAATTTGCAGTACCAAACTGCCATTCATGTAGCGCTGAAACAGGCTGGGGCGTGACGTTGAATCCATAAATGTTGGTCCATTATTATTTTGACGACGCACCATAAAGGATAACGTTACACAAATGAACCAGTTTGGTCTTAGTTACTCGCAAATAACCGCACGCTTGCCGTTTATGAGGGTCTACATGCCTTCAAGTATCTTTTGCGTATAAGACGTCCACTGGTAAAGAGGAAGTTCTCCATCAATATAATAGTCTGGCTGAATGCCTACCCCATCAATGGCCATATGCGGAATGCGTAAACTTTTAGTCAGGCTGTAATACAAAGTAAAAGTACCGCTCGGCGAATCAGTTTGATACATGTTAGAAATATCGAGCACACCTGCGGTAGTTTGCCCAAACAACTTTACTTTTTTGCTTTGTTTAGCCGCCAGTAAGAACTGCTCAGCGGTGCTGCCATTACTTGAATCAACAAGTACGCCAATACTCTTCGGCAAGGGTTCAATTTTATCGAATGTCTCCACCGTTACGTCTTCTTCAATATTGATATAGCTGCCGATATGTTGCTGAAGAATGTCGTACCCGTCTTTGGCCCACTGCTTTTCCTCTTCACTAAAATGAGGGTTTTGCAAAAAGCCAAGCATTCTAGAGTTGTTAAGCTCGGTAGATAGGTATTCCATGCCTACAGTGCGAATAGGGTTGGTGTATAAAATAGGGAGTAAAGACGCATAGCTTACATCACTACCACCACCGTTTCCTCGGATGTCGATAATGAGGTTTTCAGTTTTTAAAATTGTGTCTAGGTGCTTAGCGATAAGCGCGTCGATGTCTTTTTTGAAGGCATGATCGAAAGCCGGTATGCGAACTAACACTGTGTCTTGTGAAATTTTCTCAAATAGCGGAGTGTTTGTACTTAGCAGGTGCACATAGCGCGTTATTTCAGGCGACGATTCTTGTCGCGGTTCCTCTCGCGACATAACGATAAAGCTATTGCCCAACACCACCTCATTGTTACCTAAGAGCGTCATGGTCTCTATTTGTCGGGCGGAGTGATCGCCCATAAAAAACGTCACTTTTGCAGTATTGTTGTCTTCAGGGTCGTTAACGATGAACTTTACTTGTCCCGCCTTCCATGAAGGGTTGGTACTTTCAACGATATAAGCTTTATGGACATTACCTTCTTTTTTTAACGCAACCGTATAGTTTGAGAATTGCCAAATCCCCTCAAGAGTTTCGTCACGTTGGCTTTTCAAATGTTGTTTAAACGCCGATAAGTCGAAATCATGCACTACCGATTCACGTACCGCTTCCTCTGAGCCATTCGAATTTAGCGCAAGACCAATGTGCCCCTTGCGAAAAAATGTAAGCCAGTCGCTAAGCACCGAGTGGCATTGCGCTTCGTTCTTCGCGCTTTGTACCCGAGCCAGGATGGCATTGTTGTGGGCGGAATAAAGGTCCTGCCCTTTTTTCTCGACGCTATACTGAAAACCGGCATCGTTGTTTTCAAATGTGCTTTTTAGCCATGCATACTCACTTTCGCACTGAAAGGTACTACCAAATGAACAGAAAGAGGCAAAAAGAGGGAATATCGCAAATCGTTTCACTATTTATGATGTCCATATCTACTTTTAATAACGATAAAGTATCATAAAACCATGATCTTGCGAGCATTTACCAAGCACATACTTGTAAGCAAACGTTTTAGCTACTAATTCCTAAGCGGTGAGTTCATCCCACCGCATAAGGTTTTTCTAGTGCACTTAACCCCACACCGTTGCGTTTAATCACTTTAA
The DNA here is from genome assembly GCF_056311745.1 of Alteromonas sp. ABV4_150. NCBI lineage: Bacteria > Pseudomonadati > Pseudomonadota > Gammaproteobacteria > Alteromonadales > Alteromonadaceae > Alteromonas > Alteromonas sp. ABV4_150. Next base: position 719,440 of record NZ_CM149971.1, read on the forward strand.
GCTGAGTAGGAATACGCTCTTTCATGGCTTCAATATGGCTTATCACACCAATCATTTTTCCGCTGGCATTTAAGTTGTCTAGTGCATCAAGGGCCACATCTAGAGTTTCTGCATCTAGAGTGCCAAAGCCTTCATCTAAAAACAGTGAATCGATACTGGTCTTGTGACTGACTAAGTCAGATAAAGCTAATGCCAGCGCTAGGCTTACTAAGAAACTTTCTCCGCCAGACAGGGTTTTGGTATCTCGCACTACATCACCTTGCCAGGTGTCTAATACACTTAAACCCAACCCTTCGTTTTCTTTTCGAATTAGCTGATAGCGACCGTGTAATTTATCAAGCTGCTGATTAGCAAGCTGCACTAAATTGTCTAAAGTAAGCCCTTGAGCAAAACGTCTGAATTTGTCGCCGCTGGCCGAACCAATTAACGAGTGCAGGTAAGTAATATCGTCGTAATAGGCCTCAAACGCGGCCATCTCATCCACAAGCTGCTGCTGCCTTTCGCGGGCTTGATTGTTAGCGCTTAGCTGCTGTTCAATTTGCCCTAAAGACGATAACAGCGTGTCACGCTGCTGAGCTTGCTGTGTAATTTTCGTATCGAGCCACTGTGCACCGTGCTCTTCTAACTCGCTCTGCCACTGTAATGCGTTAGCATGGGCTTTTAGCGATTGTTCGGTAGCTAGCGCGTTTTCTAGCTTTAAGTCCGCTTGTTGCTTTTGCTGAGTTAATCGCTTTTGCAGTTCAAGCAAGGCGTTGCGGGTCTCTTCGTCTAAAAGTGCATTGCTGAATGCGTGCTCGTCGGCAAATGGGCTGCTCGCCAACTGGCGGTTAAAGTGCTCTGTTGCCTCTGAAAGTGCCTGCTCTTTTTCGCGCATTTGTTCATCAAGCTGGGCAATTTCAGCTTCTAAACGAGACAAAATAGTATCCGTTTGTTGTAGGCGAGATTTGCATTCATTTACATTTCGCTCAGCCATTTCTTGGGCGGCGTTTGCCTTATTCCTTGTTTCAGCAATATTGCCTTCAGGGAATACGGTTGTGCGCGAGTCTCGCAGCGCCTTTAAACTATTATCTAGCTGCACAAGCTCTTCAGATAAATCCTTTAGCTGATTCTCAGCGCTTTCGATATCACGACTGACCACAAGCAAGGTGCTGTTTACCTCTTGCAACTCATCTTTAAGTTTGGCGTGTAGCTGATGGTTGTGTTTATAGGTTTTAAGCGCTTCGGCTTTTTCATTTAACCACGTGGTAATTCCATCAATAGACAGGTTGTGAATGTCAGCACCGTGCGCCGTCATAGTTTCGCTGAGCGCTAAAGTACTATTATTAACCCCTTGTGTTTTGCTCTCTAGCTCTACATTGCGTTCGATGAATTGCTTTTCCAAGGTTTCGCGCTGCTGCAGAGAAACTGCAAGTTCTGACTGCTTGGCTTGTAGCAACTGTTGCGCTTCATTTTTAGCCTGCAAAGCAGCATTTAGAGCTTGCTCGCACTCTTCTAAACGGGTTAATTGGGCACTAATATCATCGAGACGAGTTTTAAACTGCTGGGTAAATTGAGCGACGCTTTGTGATGTATTAATGTCGACCTTTTCAAAGCTCGATATATCAGCGCTAAGTACGCTTGAAATCTGCTGCCACTTTTCTAGCAGCGTATCTCGTTGCCCGCTTGCTTGTTCAAGCTGCTTATTAACCTGAGCAAGAGTGAATTCAGTGTTTGTAACACTTTCTTTTGCCTGCGCACCTCGCTGCTCAATATCATCTAACTGCTGCTTTAAGCTATCTCGCTTTTGGATAGTTTCAGGTACATCAATCGCCACGCTAGACGTGGTGTGTTCGTTAGCCCCACAAACAGGGCATGGCTCGCCACTTTTTAACTGTGCGCGCAGGTGCGCCACTTCAGCATCCAGGGCGATAAGCGCTTCTATATCTTTTAAATTACTACGAGTTTGCTTGTAAGCATCAACCAAGGCTTGGCGGTCAGATTGCTGCTGTGCTAGTTGCTTCGCTAAGTCTTCCCTCTGCGCACTCAGCGATACTCTGTCTTGCTCTAGTGCCAAATATTGCTGTTGAATATGCCCTATCTGTAACACGTTATCCCAATGATGGAGCTTGGTATCGCGCTCTTGCTGAAGGCTTGCTTTGCTGGTTGCATTAGCACTATTAGTATCACTTGGTTTGTCAGATAGCGCGGCCTGAAGTGCCTTTTCGCACTTGGCTACTTGCGCGTTTTTGTCATCGAAGGTCTGCGTTAACGCGCTTAACGACTCATTTGTTTTTGCGATAGCGTCATCTAGAGATGAAAGCGCCTGACGATGATTATTTACGCTTTGTGTCAGTGTTTCTAACTGCTTTTTATCATGTTCAATATGACGCGCCGTTTCGCTCCAGCCACTTATAAATTCCGCTATGCCGCTAAGTGAGTGATGTTCATGTAAGTAGGTTTCCAGTTCAACAAGCTTGGTCTTGTTATCTGCCGAAGCGTTTTCGATTTCTGTGCGCTTTAGCGTTAACGCGTTTATTGACTGCCTTAAACGTGCCTCGTTTTCATTTGCTTTTTGCTGTTCAGTAGAAAGCTGCGCTATTTGGTTATCTAGCGGAACTACCTGCTCATTTATGCGCTTTTCAAGCTCACTGCTTTGTTGCTTTGTAAGAACTAACGCTTGTTCAGCGTTGGTCACTTCCAAACTGAGCTGTGCCTTTTGCGTTTTTAAGTCTGGCAACTGGGCTGCTTTCTCTTCAAGCCTTTCTTTATAACGGGTCACGTCCTGCTGAAGCCCGTTTCTTTGCAAAAATGGCAGGCGAAGCTTTTCAGCTGGCTCACTTTGGGTTAGAAGTTCAAGCTGATGCTTCGCCTCATTGATGGCATTATTCGCGCTCTGCTGCGCTTCACTGGCCTCTTTTATAGTTAGCTCATTGGCGTTAAACGCTTGTTGCCACTGCTGTTGCTTTTGTAACTGAACAAGTGTTTGGTTAGACGTTGCGACTTGGCTCTTGGTGTGTGCTTGCTCTTCTTCAAGCTGGGTGATTTGCTCGTCGCTAAGTAAGGTTACGCCTTCCAGCTTTATCGCAAACTCTTTTTTCTTTTGTTTAGCGTCACTAAATTGCTGATGTACCGCCTGTGATATCTGCCCGTAAATTTCGGTGCCGGTTAATTCTTCAAGCAGCTCGGCTCGGTCGGCCTCGTTAGCATTTAAAAACGCAGCAAAATCTCCTTGCGACAGCATCATAGACTTGGTGAAGCGGGCAAAATTAAGGCCGGTCAGCTTTTCAATCTCTTCACTTTTTGGCCGCACTTGAGTAGCCAATACCTTACCGCTTTCTACTTCAGCCAGCTCAACATCGGCACTTTGAAGGTTACCGTCAACTTTCCCTCTGGCCCGACGCATACTCCAAAACGCACGGTATGCTTTCCCCTTAATATCAAACTCAACCTCCGCCAAACACTCCGCCGTGCCGCGGGTCATGATGTCGTTGTTAGACGTTGAAATTGGCCCCAAGCGAGGGGTTTGGTGATAAAGCGCTAAACAAATGGCATCAAGTAGCGTGGTTTTACCTGCCCCGGTTGGGCCAGTTATGGCAAACAGGCCATTGTCGATAAACGGCGACTGGGTGAAATCTATCTTCCATTCCCCTTTTAAGGCGTTTAGATTTTTAAGGCGTAAGGTCAATATTCTCATTGTATTACTCGCCTTTATTTTCTGTTGTGTTTGCCAATGAGGTCTCTACTGGTACTTCAGCATCTTCATAATTGGTGTGCACTTGCTCTACTGCTTCATTGAACAGCTGCCTTATCCGGTTTATGCGTGGAGCACTTTTCTCTGAACCGGCTTCTTGCATTGCTCGGGTGCTTTGGTCGTCATCTAGCAGAGTTTCTTGTGCCGACTCACTTGTTGGATTATCTTCTATGCTCTCCAATGCCAAACGCGCTTCAAATACATCGTTTACTGATAGTTCGCTAAGCTGGACGTTTTGCCTTTGCGTTAAGCTATTTACTGTGCGCTTACGCTTGCGTTTCAACTGTAAAATCTCAGCGTTTTTCCCTTCTAACAAGCCCTGAATACGCTGCTGTAGATCAGTCAGGTAGTCTTCTGTTTCAACTTCAATGCATAACCACACTGGGTCTTTAGAGCTAATGGCGTTATCCGTTGCGCTAAGGGGTTTATTAACCTCGCTAAGGGCTTTATCCACTTCGCTAAGGGCTTCATCTGCTTGAGAAGCTAACGCGATGGCTTCGCTTTTATTAATGGCCGCCTCAATCGCTTGTAAATCGCCTTTTATTACTTCCATGGCCTGGAAGCGCGGTATCGGAAGCGTTGAGATAGTAGGCGTTGTGCTTTCAGATTCAAACGTTATCAACACCACTTGCTTTTGTGTGTTTAGTTCATCAAAACTTAGCGGTATGGGTGAGCCTGAATAGCGAATGTGTTCTGTTTTAGCGACTTTCTGTGGCCTGTGAATATGCCCAAGTGCAATGTAATCGGCGGGCGGAAACCCTTTGGCGTCAAAGCCTTCAAGGGTACCTATGTAAATATCACGCACACTTTCTGACTGACTCACGCCTAAAGCGGTTAAGTGCCCTGTAGCAATAATAGGAATAGCAGCGCTATTTTTACTGCCCTCCTCTCCTTGTTTTTCTTCAATTGAAGCGCGCAGTGACAAGGCCTCATTGTAAAGCTTTCCGTAATGCTGCTTTATCGCATCGCCTAGTGCTTGACGTTTGTCAGTGGCGCTTTGCCCTGCTTCACTGACAAGCACATCACGTGGGCGAATAAAGGGTACGGCACACAGTACGGCACTGGGCTGCCCCTTGCGATCGTTAAGCGTAATGACTTGTTCACTTAAATCGCCATACGTACTGGCTATTACGTGGCTATTTAAGTATTTCAGTAGCGCCTTACTTTCGTTCAATACCGACACTGAATCGTGATTTCCCCCCAGCACCACCAATGTGCACTGCATGACTTGCAATTCACCGATAAACGCATGGTAGAGCTCTCTGGCGTAGCTAGGCGGCGTGCCCGTGTCAAACACATCACCCGCGACAATAATCGCATCTATTTGATGCGCTTCTACTTGTTGAAGAAGCCATTTAAGAAAAGCGGCATGTTCGTTTTTGCGACTTTTCGTAAAAAAACTCTGACCTAAGTGCCAGTCAGACGTATGCAATATTTTCATGTAGAAGTGAACCAGGCTTGTTGCATTGGAGATAGAGAAACGCATTCGGCGAAATGGCGCTGCTGTTATGGAGTGTCGATGTTGATCAACGCACCGTTCAGCAACTATAGAGATTTTGTGGTTTTATGACAATGGTTTGGAACTTACGTTGCCGGTCTTATTTTTCTCCTTAGCCTCGATTATTTAAAATCAAAGGCCTCGCAAAGGATACCATACGGTAAAACCTAGCTTGGACAATCTACTAGACGGTACAAGAAACAATCAAACAGGCTGATAAATATTATCCCAGTAGTCATCAAGTATCTTAACAGCATCGTTTAGCGCACGCGCCACAAAAATATCGCCGTGTTGTTCGACTAGTTCCATGTCCACCAGCTTAGTAATAGCGTCAGTAACGTCGAAATCGAGCGCACAATCAAGCTCTTCTGAAAAGTAATTTTCTATTACACTATCTAGGGTTGCTAGTGTCATCCCGCCCGCGGCAATTTCCCGCTCTGTGCGCTGAGTGTAGAATGCAGCATCACCTTCTACAGACACTTCACAACATTTAAGCAAGAACGTATAGGCTAACAAAGCCTCTTTGCAGTCTTCTTCCTCTGCCGCGTCAATTAACGTATGAAATACGCCTGCATTATTGTCTAAATTTTTAAAGTACAAATTGTCAGACAAGGCTTTCATAAACCGAATTTTTCGGTTTTTAAACTTCGTCCATTCTTTAAAGATAAAACTACCAAATACGCCCATGCCGATACCAAAAGTTATTAGGCTTTGCTTGGTCAGTTCCACTTCGTCGTCTTTAAAGCCCAGCCAAAAGGCCAGAAAAGACGCCATGAGAAGTAAGGACGCACCTAACTTAGTCACTAGTACCACGGTGCCACCTATTGCAGCCGACGCACTAATAATCAACTTATCTAGCGGACGCATTTTGACTTCACTGTTTGGAAACAGCATTTCCAAGTCTGCTTTAGGTACATTTTGAAAAAGCTTTACTATGGTTGAGCCAGGTTTAAAGGTTACCGGTGTTTGGCCCTTACTTTTGAAGTAAGCCTCATCTTTAAAAGTAATATAAACGGCTACTTTGTCGTAATTGGTAAACGACACCTGCTTTTTTCGTAACCCGAAAAACGTACGCACGGTTTCCGTTTTTACCGACTCGCCCCGTCGATAAAACACCACATCATCAAAGTCATTGAAGCTTACCGCAAGGCGCACTTTAAACAGCGATTCTTCGTTTAGCGCTGCTTCTAAATCTTCGTTTGTGACTTTTTCAAAATTAGCCGCGTTTAAGAGGCTAGCAAAACCCTTGGCAAAGGCTCTTTGGCTCTGCTTACGTACCCTCTCATCCGAAGGCTGCAATTCACGAGTGTCCTTATTTGGATCGAAATGGCTATAGGTATTTTTCAGCGCTTCTAGTTGTTCGTGGTACAGGTAGTGTATACGGCTGAATAACAGCGTAGAGAGAGTCCGCAAACCTTCGGAATCGTAAGAAAGTAACCCCTCACATAAAGTAGCGACATCATGCTTACGAAAGGGAATAAATCGTTCTAATGGCATCAGGTGGTCTTATCAGTTTTATTAATTCTTGTTCACTGCGGATAGTTACTGCACTGTAATAAAAATACAACCATTCTTGGCGGAATTAAGCCCAATGGATAATACCTGGCTCGTGAAATCCGCTAAATGTTTAAACGAAATATTTCTTCAACAAAGAGCATCTATACTGCGCACGTTCAAAAATATGCATGTAACTTAAGGAGACATTATGTTTGTATCAAGCTCTCGATACAATAATGACATATCGGCTCTTAGGGACGAGAGTCAAGGTTTGCTTGGTACGCTGGATGCGTTTAAAAATAATACGGCTTATGCCATCTACAATACTGGTGGACAGTGCACCTATGCCTCTTCAGCATTACTTTCCATTTTGAATTATCCAAACTCCACAGTAGCATCGTTTTCTCATGCCACGATGCGAGTTGAAGGGGTTGAAGCTGAACCCCAATACAAAACGTTTTGGCAACAGCTCGTCAATGGTGGCAGTTTCAGCGGAACGGTTGCAAGAAAATCAGCGCTAGGTGAAACCAAATGGCTTAAGGCAAGTTATGTTACTGTTAATAGAAACGGTAGCGTGGAAATACACGCCATCTATCACGATATTACTGAACACGAAACGGCGTATTTTGAAGGTAAAGCAGTCACTGATGCGTTAAACAAATCGATGGCGGTTATCGAATTCGAGCCAGACGGCACTATTATCACAGCGAATGACAACTTCACGGCCACAGTCAAATACAGTTTGACTGACATTCAAGGTAAACACCACCGCATGTTCTGCCGCGATAAGTTCTATCAAGAGAACCCCAATTTTTGGGATAACCTTGCTCGGGGTAATTTCTCTTCGGGTCAGTTTGAGCGCGTAGATTCAAACGGTAATGCACTGTGGTTAGAAGCAACATACAATCCCGTTTTCGACGCATCTGGTCGAGTAGTGAAAGTGATTAAATTTGCATCCAATATAACCGACGCAGTGAATGAGAAAGATGCCATTGCTCAAGCAGCTGAATTAGCAGTGTCAACCGCTGAAGAGACTTCACAAATTGCTGCAGATGGCGCCTCTTCTTTGCAGCGTAGCGTAGAAACTTTCGACGCTGCTCTTTCTGAAGTTGAAGAAACCAACCAGCTAATGCATGAACTCAGTGAACAGTCACTTAAGATTGAAACTATTGTGACAACCATTAGTGGTATTGCTGAGCAAACCAACCTGTTAGCACTAAATGCCGCTATTGAAGCAGCACGAGCTGGCGATCAAGGTAGAGGATTTGCCGTTGTAGCCGATGAAGTGAGGCAGCTAGCGCAACGTACCAGCGATTCGACTGTGGAAATTGAAAGTGTAGTGGCAGAGAACAGAAAGCTTGCTGACAAGTCGACGAAGAAAATGTCAGGCGTAAAAGATAGCGTAGACCAAAACAGTCAGCAAATTGCACAAGTTCAAAGCATAATTGATGAAATTCAAAAAGGCGCATTGAATGTATCTGAAACGGTTTCGGGTATATTGCGTTAAGAACAATCACACAAACCAAATGGTGCTGTCGATTATTGGCAGCTCCCTTTTTTTAAGAAGCCGAGTTCGTTGTACCTTGCTATTGTCTTAGCTTACAATGTGCCGATGACTTATCCCGTTCCCGCCAAACAGGTTGAAACCCTGTACGAAATAAAAAAAAGCAAATTCATTGCTTGTGCCGGCTTTGCAAATTCTCGTGAAAGTGCAATGGCGCTTTTAGATAGTGTTAAACAACAGTACCCCGACGCGAGACACCACTGCTGGGCCTATATCTTTGGTAACCCTAATTCTCCCACTAGTGCGGCCATGGCTGATGACGGTGAGCCTAGCGGTACAGCGGGAAAACCCATATTAAATGTGCTTCAACACAAAGATATTGGCGATATAATGATCATTGTTACCCGATATTTTGGTGGCGTTAAATTAGGAGCAGGAGGTTTGGTTCGTGCCTACTCAGCTGCAGCTCAGCAAGCCATTGATGCTCTTGAAGTAAGACAAGAGGTAAAGCTAGAACCGCTTAGTGTAGACATTGATTTCAAACACGAGCAGTTCGTACGTCATTTGGTGGAACAAGCCCAAGGGGAGATAGCCAATTGCGATTACAGAAGCAGCGTAAAGATAAAAATAAACCTTCCCTTTAAGGCACTAGAAGACTTTAAAAAGCAGATGGCTCCTATCGCTTTATCACTAACGGTAGAGAATAAATAATTAAATTAATATAGGACAGTGCTGATGAATTTACGATCAGCTCTTAGCACCTCACGTGTAATGTTCACGAAAGCTCTAGTTACAACTAGAGCTTTCCTTTAAAAGCATAGGTTCAAAACTTATTCTTTAAATGTGCCTCGAATAGGATAGTTATTCTCTGGATTGCGAATAAATTCTAGGCCAGATACGAGTTGCTCTAAGTCTGGACGAACGAAAGGTGCGTTAGCAATTTCAGCAATATGAATTTCATTATCTCCGTTAAGCACAAACAGGGCTGGTTCTGCAAAATTATGATCCGTCTCTTTTTCTGAACGGGGCTCAGAAATATATAGACCTAGTTTTTCCATGTCGCTTTGCGACAACCCGTAAGCAATCGGGAAGTTGATAGACAAGTCGTTTAAATGTTCTTCAAGCTGCTCTTTACTATCGCCGCTTACCGCGACAACATCAATATTGAGCTCACGTAGTCGACCTGTGAAATCTTCAAGTTTGTTTAAGTATTTGGTACAAATCGGGCAGTGCTTGCCACGAAAAACAACTACCATCTTCCAGTCACATCCTTCGCCCTTGTCAGCCAGCGATATTGTCTCGCCAGTTGATAACGTCGCTTTTACTTCAGGAAAAGTAGTAGCTGGGTGCATCTTTTGTGTATACATAAAAACTCCTTAACGATTAATTCAAATCCTTCAGCGTGCGGCTAGCAAATAAGCTGCTCAGCTGCACTTTAATTACACTAGGTAAATGTTGATACGCTTGTCCTAACTTTAAGATCGCCTTTTTGAACAATCGTTCAAGTTTTCGTAAAAATTATGCGCTTGGTAAAAATAAAAAAGCAGCGCCTAATGCGCTGCTTTACCTGTTACTCACTTAACAGAAAGACTGATGATCAATTCACATAGCCTTCATTCGCTTTCACAGTTAGTGGGTGATAGCCCGACTTGGCTTCTTCAAATGCGCGCTTTGCAAAGGCTTTGCCTTCCGGCGTTTTTGAAAGCTCGCGATAAAGGGGCTTAACAAGCTTATTGCGCCCTATCGACACCAAGTAGCTATACAAACGATCATAGGCAGGCTGATAGTTATTCTCTACTGCGATCATCAACCAACTATGAGCAATTTCGTTGTTTTTAGTCGAGGTGAGTGAAAACGCTGAATCTAGCTCAGCAAGCTGAGCTTCGCTTAACGTTTCAGGCATGTTGTTTAGAAAATATAGCCACTCGTGAACAGTCCACTGCGCGGTTTCAATATCCGCCGCTTTCACTTCGCCAGAAAGCCAAGCGCTTCGTGTGTCATCGATTTTAGTGAACGCATCAGATTCTGGCTGTGGCGCTCCCTCGGGAATGCCTGGTTCAAAAATCCACGTTTGGATGCGCTTCGCGTCTAGCTTATCTGGATACTGCTTTAACAAGGTATCATCTAAATAAGCAATAAACGTGTCGGTAGTAATGCTCTTAAAAGCAAAGTCTTTGAAGTATTGCATTAAAAATGCATCAAAGTTTTCGCGACCAATCTTCTGTTCTATTTCACGCAAGAAGAGCGCCCCTTTTTCATAGGGAATATTTGAGAAAACATCGTCCGGATTACGACCACGAAGGTCGATAGCCAGGATCTCGTCGTCTTCCTCTAATGCAGCCACATCATTCTCTAGGTCTTGATAACCGAGCACCGCTTCTTTTTTGAAACGATCGTGACCGTAGATCATTTCCATAATTCGGTAAGTTAAGTATGTTGTGAAGCCCTCGTTTAACCACAGATCACGCCATGTTGCGTTTGTTACTGTGTTACCAGACCAGCTGTGCGCCAGTTCATGAGCAATCAATGAAACCAAGCTTTTATCACCAGCAATGACCGTTGGGGTGATAAACGATAAACGAGGGTTCTCCATACCGCCAAACGGGAATGACTGTGGTAGAATTAGCAGATCGTAACGGTCCCATTGGTAAGGTCCATAAGTTTCTTCTGTTACCTCTAACATGGCTTCGGTATCTTCAAATTCTTTTGCGGCGCTTTCAAGAAGTGCGGGCTCTGCATACACACCCGTACGCTCCCCCATGGCCTTAAACTTCAAATCACCGATTGCTAAAGCAATAAGATACGAAGGAATAGGTTGCGGCATGGTGAACTCATATTCTCCATCCCGCGCAGTAGTAGGGTCGTTCGACGCACTCATCACCGCCAATAGTGCTTCAGGTGTTTTAATGGTTGCGTCATAAGTAACCCGTACTTGCGGAGAATCTTGAAGCGGAATGAAGCTTCGCGCGTGAACCGCTTGCGCTTGGGTAAACAAGAAAGGGTGCTTTTTACCGGCAGTTTGTGCTGGCGTTAGCCATTGTACGCCAGACGCGTCTGGCGAGGTTGAATACGCTACCGTCACTGAGTCTGCCGCGCTAGGCAGCGTAATTGTAAGAGGCGTACCTAAATCAGCGTCCGCCTCCCCCATTTCAAAGGGAACACTTTCACCCTCAACGGTTACACTCTTAATATCTAGAGCGCGGGTATCTAGTACTAATGTGTTGTTTTCAGGCTTTATGCGCTTTACATCAAGAGTAACGTCACCAACTAGCTGCTTGGTCTCAAAGTCAGCAGTTAAATTTAGACTTAAATGGGTAACCTTAACTTCACTTGGGTTCGCGAAAGAATGGTAATCTACGCCAGAGGCAATGGCTGCATCAGCCCGACTTTCTACATGGGCATTTTCTACTTGAGCATTTTCATCTGTAGCGTTTGAATCTTCGCTTACATTAGCGGATTGCTCTTTTGCTGTCGTTGCTGTGTCTACATTGCTATTGTCACTGCACGCGAATAACGCAGGCGCGCATACGAATGTAGCCAGTAATCCGTACTTTTTCATATAACTTCCTAAAGGATGATTAATACTAATTTAGTGTATCAAGCTGTTATATGACTGGCGAATCTAATTGGATAAGCACGCCCGCTGCGGCGTGCGTTTCTATCTGTGTTTATTGGCGTTAACGCCTAAACACGTGGTAGAAAAATTAAGCTAGGCTAATTTCTACTTCAATGTTGCCGCGGGTCGCGTTTGAATATGGGCATACTTGATGGGCGGTATCGACTAAGCTTTGCGCTTGTGCTTTGTCCATATCAGCTAAATCTACCGTCAGTTTAACCGCAATAGCAAAGCCTTGTTCAATGGGGCCAATCGATACGTCACCCGTTACGCTAATGTCTTCAGCCAGCTTTATTTTTTGCGATGCAGCCACATGTTTTAACGCACCAATAAAGCACGCCGAATAGCCTGCCGCGAACATCTGCTCAGGGTTAGTACCTTCACCACCAGAGCCACCCAGCGTTTTAGGCGTAGACAATTTAAGGTCTAAATTACCATCGCTTGATTTTGCTGTACCTTCTCGACCGCCGGTTGCTGTTGCTGTTCCGGTATAAACGACTTGTTGAAGTTTATGCATAGTTGCTCTCCTATTTGTGAAATTACCATTTACTTTGCATGCAAAATAAATTAACACCGAACCAAGTTGCAGATCAAGTACTTTGTATGCAAAATATAAATAGCATTCAAAAAGCAGTATCAATAAGGGTTAAGTGTCATGTCAGAATTATTAAAGTTGGAAAATCAGCTTTGTCATCGTTTTTATACGCTGTCGAATGCATTCACTCGCGCTTATCGTCCACTTCTTAAAGCGTTAGATATTACCTACCCTCAATACGTAACTTTAATGGCCCTTTGGGAAACCGATGACATCACTATTGCTGAGCTTCTTGAAAAAACAGTGATTGACGGTGGTGCCATGTCTTTGATCTTAAAAAAGCTGGAAGAAAAAGGCTTTTTAGTCGTGAATAAAGATGAGGTCGACAAACGCGTTAAGCGTGTTCAGCTTACAAAAATGGGTAAGGAGCAGAAAGCCGTAGCAGAAGAAGTACCCGCGCAAATGCTTTGCAAGTTCAACGGTATGAGTACAGAAGAAAGTCGAACATTAAAACACCTTCTGGATAAATTGGGCGGCTGCTTCGAAAACACCGAGCTATAAGTCCCTTTGTAATCTTATTGTCATCAGACCATTGACGTTATCTGTTAATATTTTTCATATTCAGCGAACAAGTGTGCGCTATAATTGTCATAGATATGCGGAAAGATAAATAAGAGGTGTGCATATTTCTACCGATTACAAAACAGGAGAAGTGATGACAGACGTAAAGGAACAAACAAAAGCTATTTCTGCCAAAGCTTACTCCGTTTTAGAAGAGTGGTTGAATAGTATTACTCATGGCATTGGCTTTATTGCGGCTATCGTGGGTTTAATATTTATGCTGTACCGCGCTGAAGATACTTTAGCGCTAACCACAGCCGCCATTTACGGCTCTACCCTAATTCTCGTTTTTTTAAGTTCCACGCTTTATCACGCAATTTCACACCAAAAAGCTAAGGGGTGGCTTAAGTTATTCGACCACAGCGCAATATATTTATTGATAGCAGGTACTTACACACCATTGTTACTGGTTTCGATTGGTGGCGTCTTAGGTATTACCATGACCGCTATTATTTGGAGCTTAGCGCTAGGTGGCGTCGCGTTTAAACTTATCGCTCAGCACAGGTTTCCAAAAGTGTCGGTCATGACCTATTTATTAATGGGCTGGATTGCTCTAGGCCTGATTTATCCGCTCTATGTTGCCCTGCCAGGCGCTGGACTCTGGTTACTGGTAGCAGGTGGGCTGTGTTTCAGCGTAGGCGTGTGCTTTTATGTGGCAAAAAAGGTAAAGTATACCCATGCAATTTGGCACTTGTTCGTTATTGGCGGATGTAGCTGCCATTACTTTTCTATTTATTACTTTGTCGTTTAACAATAGGTTTTAGATAACGCAGCTATGCAAGACGCTGAGAAAAAAGAAGACAGCACAACAGCAAAACCGAATATCGCGTGGTTTTCACTGCGCGCCGGACATATATGCCTTGGTAAAAAGCCCGTTGAAAGTGATTTTGAAAGACTTAAATCACTAGGCGTGACTCACGTGGCTACGGTACAAACTAGTGAAGAGAACGCACCGATTATACGCGATAGTTCAAACGCGGCTGGGTTAGAATGGTTATGGGTTCCTTTTTTACACCCTTCGTCAGAGTCTCCCACCGAAGATGTACACCTTCATCAATACCTTCATGAGTTGTCTCAAATGCTGACTGAGGGAGCTAAGATATATTTACACTGTGACGGTTCGCAGCACCGCTGTAGTCTTTTGTTCTATGCACTTTGCCACTATTGCCGTGTTCCATCTAATAGCGCTTACAATGCGCTACACAGCTTTGGCGCTAGTGCGGCAAATAACCTTAAACGATCCGAGCTCACATGGGCTGCAGAATTAGGGCATATCGCACCTAAAATGTAAGCCATCAAGAACGCGCGGCAATAATAATACTAAGCCGCGCGTGCTGTAAGGCAAAAACTATTTTAACGTTGGCTTTGGCAGCAGAGGCGAGATAATTTCACCAATACGACGAAACAGCTGCATACGCGTTGTGCCTGAACGCCATACTAACCCGATTTCTCTAAAACCCTGTTCTTCGGCCGGGAAGCTTTTAAGACCAGTGTGTTCAAGAATGGATTGATTGATCGCCAGTTCAGGTAAAAAGGTGTAGCCCATTTTGCTGTTCGCTAGTTGCACCAAAGTATGGAGACTACTTGCTGCCACACTGCTAATTTGGTCGCTATGCTGAAGGTTGCACGCACTTACGGCGTGACCTGTCATACAGTGTTCTTGCTGAAGTAAGAAAATACTCTTTTTAGGCAAAGTTGAAATATCCACTGGGTTAGGCAGTTGTTCAACCATATCTTCATGAGCGATGAGGTGAAACGGGTCGTGCCCCAAAACCATTTGTTTACACCCAGGAGTTTCCATCGGAAGCGCCAAGATCAATAAGTCTAACCTTCCGTCGGTCAATTGCTGTAGCAACTTTTCTGTGGTGTCTTCCTGCATTTCTAAATTGATTTCAGGTAGAAATGCAGAGAACGCGCCCATCATGCCTTCAAAAAGAAACGGCGCGATAGTAGGAATAACACCTAACTTTAATGTGCCTCGTTGCCAGTTACCCGCGTTTTGCGCGTACTCCACCAACTCACCGGCTTCTTGTAGCAGCACCTTACTGCGCTCTACAATATCTAAACCCAATGAAGTAAACACAAACGTTTTGTGTTCACGTTCTAAAAGCTGGCTTCCAAAGTGTTCTTCTAAATTCTGAATAGCCGTACTTAGTGTTGACTGACTCACATTACAGCGCTGGGCTGCACGATGAAAATGTTGCTCTTGATGTAGCGTCACCAAGTAATGCAGGTGCTTAAGATTAGGCCATTTCATGGATATCTCGCAATTATTCAAAAAGGGATTAAAAAATATTGGATTAATCTAACATAAAGATTAAATACAACCTAGGGGTGTTACCCGTACTCAAGTCATCTCACTGCCTAATTTTCTACATCGCGTTTGTACATTCACTCGTTTACTTCTTCTTATAAGAAGCTTTTAAGAATTTACCCTTCCCAGCTGGAAAGCCACTATAAGTAAAGTTAGGATTAAATGAGTGCGCCAATTACCACATATTTTTACAGCGAAATAAGACCCGCTCTTGTATCATTCAATCAATTAAGCGATTAACCATTGAGGGCAGTATGAAAGGACATTATAAAAACATATTATGTGTGTTGAGCGACTCACATCGTCAAGATGACACGGTTGCCCAAGCACTGCATATCGCCAAAGCTCACCAAGCCTCGCTCACCATTATGCTCTCGCTTGAGTCTCTGCCGCCCAATGCAAGCATGGTCATGGAGTCATTTTCTTACGTGGACTCTCAGCAAACTATGGAAACTCAGGCTCAGCTTTGGCTTAAGCAGCAGGCAGAGAGCTGGGGTAAACAATACGAAGTGTCAACAGCTGTAACGGTTGGGCACCCGTTGATTGATATCGTTCGCTATGTGATGAACAATAATATCGACTTAGTGATAAAACGAGCAGAAGAAAGCTTTTTGGATAAACTGTTTGGCAGTTTGGATATGCAACTGTTTCGCAAATGCCCCTGCCCTCTGTGGGTTATCAATCACAAACCGCGTAGCCAGTATAAAAACGTAGTGGCAGCACTTGATCTTAACTACCACTACCCTAGTCACGAGGTATCAATAAGGCGCGACCTTAACCGCGATATATTACGACATGCTAGCCAAATAGCCTTATTAGAATTTGCTCAGCTGCATATTGTTCACGTATTTGATGCGGTACCGGAAAACATAGCCAGAGATGGCTTTATTACCGTCGATAACGACAGGATGGAAACTGACCTAGCTAAAATTCACGCTGAGCGTGAAAAGGAGTTAGAGAAGCTACTTTCTGAACTTTCTGATGAACTCGACGACAATGTTTGGGAATATTTACAGCCTAAGAACCATATTGTGCATGGTTACCCACGTCGAGAAATTGCAGCTACAACTACATCGCTAGATACTGATGTAATTGTTATGGGTACAGTATCTCGCTTGGGAGTGCCTGGTTACATCATGGGTGATACTGCAGAAGAGACTATTCACCAGTTAAAATGTGCTGTGGTAGGCGTTAAACCAAGAGGGTTTGAATCGCCAATTTCGCGAGATTGAGCATTTCGTATTAGTTTTACGCTGACTCAAACTAAAAGGCCGCGCTTCGACAGAAGCGCGGCCTTTTTGCATATAACAATAAGGTAAGCTTACTAAGCTACGCCAAATGCTGCCTTCAGTATAAAGAAGAAGATAATTGAAAGCAGTGCACCTGCTGGCAAGGTTACTATCCAAGACACAACAATATTCCTGACGATACCCAAGTTAAGCGCTGAAACACCACGTGCCAAACCTACACCTAAAACAGCACCTACTAAGGTTTGCGTGGTTGAAATAGGCAAACCAGTACCTGATGCAATAACTACCGTACACGCTGCGGCAAGTTCTGCGGCGAAGCCACGGCTTGGTGTTAAATGTGTAATACCTTGGCCGATGGTTTTAATAACGCGATGACCAAATAAAGCAAGACCTGCAACAATACCTAAACCGCCTAGCGGTAATATCCACCAAGCCAGTGTGGCGCTTGCGTTAATCTCACCACCACTGGTAACAACACTTACCACAGCCGCAAGAGGACCAATCGCGTTAGCTACGTCATTAGAGCCGTGGGCGAATGCCATACAGCACGCAGTTACTACCATAAGCAGAGCAAATACTTTTTCAACGTTTGCTGCTTGTAAGTCTGCATCTTCAGAACCGCTGAACTTCATACGGCCGATGAACCATTTACCTAAGAAGCCTAATGCTACGGCTATGCCGATTGCTAGCAGATAACCGTTAACAGCGCTAAGTTCCAAGCCTACGTGCTTAAGCCCCTTCTTAATAGTGACAAGGGACATTACGAAGCCCGCTAATGCCATATAAAACGGAACATAACGCTTGGCATTGGCAAACGGAGAAGCGGTTTGAAAGATGAGCTTGTGAGCGCTCATAAAGATAAGGTAAGCAATAATGCCCGATATAGCAGGTGTTACTACCCAACTACCAACAATACCACCCACTTTATCCCATGCTACTGCGTCCATACTGACGCCAGTTGCCGTAAAGCCGATGATGGCACCTATAATAGAGTGCGTTGTAGATACAGGCCATCCCAACCAAGACGCTACCGCTAGCCATATTCCAGCCGCAAGTAGTGACGAGATCATGCCTAATACTAGGTATTCAGGTATGTCTATAAAAAAGGTTGAGTCGATAATTCCTTTTCGAATGGTAGACGTTACTTCGCCACCTGCTAGGTAGGCGCCAGCAAACTCAAATATCATTGCAATGATAATGGCTTGTTTAATGGTTAAAGCTTTAGAACCTACTGACGTACCCATTGCGTTGGCAACGTCATTCGCTCCAATACCCCATGCCATGACGAAACCAACGCCGGCGGCAAGGATTATAAGAATTAGGCCATAACTTTCAAAAAATTCCACGGATAATCGCTCCCGATCTAAACGCGATTTAGGCTGGACGCTACTTGAGTAAGTAGCATGATCTCTTCACCACAAAGGCTAGAGAATGAAGTTAAAGACAAATTGTGTTTTATCATAAGGTTCGATTAAATTTTGCACGATCTGTTCTTGGCTGCGGCGCATGATAACGTAATCGTCATAGAAGCCATAGCGAAAATCACTGAAAAACGATAAAAGAGTACGGAATCATTTGAATGCGATGATAAATCCACCAAATATTGCAGTTTTATGACAAATAAATTTCACAAACATTTATGTTTATACATATATACGCAAAACCGCACTGACCATTTGGACAGGATTACGTCAAATCTTCCAACTTTTGCTGCATGTTTTCCAGCGGCGTATGTCTTACATCGGTACCACGAGTCAGATACACCACATACTCACACACATTTTTACATCTATCACCAATACGTTCTAAAGAACGCATGGCCCACAAAACATCCAACCAATCCTGCATGTCGTCAGTGCTTTTCTGCATTTCTGAGGTAGTGTACGACAGTAATCGCTTGTACTCACTATCAATGCGGTTGTCTTGGTCGTACACCTCTAATGCCGCAGCTTCGTCTTGGCGGGCGAACGCATCAAAGGTACCGCGCATCATTGCCGCTACCCGCTCACCTATAAGTAACATGCTGCTTTTAATGGTATCTGAACTTGGCAACTTGTTGCGTGTAACCAGCTTAGCAATGCGCTCTATTTCATCACCCATTCGTTCGATGTCGGTAATGGCTTTTGAAATGGTCATAATTAAACGCAGGTCACTGGCGGTAGGGTGACGCTTAGCAATAATTCGCAAGCACTCTTCGTCAATTTGAATTTCCATGGAGTTAATTTTTAAGTCATTTAACACCACTTTTTCAGCCAGAGCGGCATGGTTGTGCTTCACCGCTTTTAAGGTATCCACCAGCTGCTGTTCAACTTCACCGCCCATGGTCAATACTGAGTTACGCAAGTTTTCTAACTCAATATTAAACGTACCTGAGATGTGTGTATTTAAGGCTACCTGTCGCATGACGATTTCTCCTCGCGGCTTAAGCTTGGTGAATAGCATTCAATGGATGTGCTCATGATTCTCATTTGCTCATTAGGACAACCAGTGGCGCTGCTATGAAACAAAGCGCCGATGCAAAATGTTATATCAGCGCACACTTTCACACCTATATTATCCATATCGACCCGTTATATAGTCTTCAGTTTGCTTTTTATCAGGCATGGTAAACAAGGTGTCACTGTCGGCATACTCTATCAGTCTGCCCTGATGGAAAAAGGCGGTATAGTCGCTTACCCGCGCTGCTTGTTGCATGTTGTGCGTCACAATAATAATGGTGCAGTGCTTTTTTAGTGAGTCCATCAGTTCTTCAATAAAGAGCGTAGTTAGCGGGTCAAGGGCTGAGGTGGGTTCATCTAACAGCAGTATGTCGGGCTTTAACGCCAGCGCCCTTGCGATCACTAAGCGCTGCTGCTGTCCGCCAGATAGAACATGGGCAGATTCAAACAGGCGGTCTTTTACCTCATCCCACAATGCAGCTTGCTTTAATGCCCCTTCGACGGCATCGTCTAAGTGTCGGCGAACCTTTATCCCTTGAAGCTTAAGCCCGTAACATACGTTTTCATAAATGCTCATAGGAAACGGATTGGGGCGCTGAAATACCATACCTACATTGGTTCTAAGGCGAGACACATTGACCTTACGGCTATTTATATTTCGACCATCTATGATGATCTCACCCTTGTATTTGCAGCCGTCATACAAGTCGTTAAGGCGGTTAAAACAACTTATTAGCGTTGATTTACCGCAACCACTTTGGCCAATTAACGCCGTAATTTTGTTTTTGGGTATTCGCATGCTGATGTCATTTAACACATGCTTACTTCCAAACCATAAGTTGAGGTTTTTCACCTCTACTGCGGTCTGTGCTTCACTAATCTCATTCACGTTCAGCGTATTGTGTTCAAACAACTTCAACATGTTATAAAACCTGTATTATCCTTTGATATAGCGTTTGCGCAGGCGTGCTCTCAGTACCACTGCCAGTATGTTTAATACAAAGACCACGAAGAGTAACAACAAGCAGGCTGCAAACATCATACTTGCACTTTTCCCGTCGGTTTGGCTGTGGAAAGCACCGTCATAAATCAGCACGCCCAAATGCATAAACTGTCTATCAAGGTGAAGATAGGGAAATTCACCATCTATGGGCAGCGTTGGCGCAAACTTAACCGCTCCAACAAGCATGAGAGGAGCAACTTCTCCTGCCGCCCTTGCAATAGCTAAAATGACGCCAGTCATAATACCAGGAGACGCAATAGGTAAAACGGTACGCACTATGGTTTCAATTTTGGTTGCACCTAATGCGTAACTGCCCGCTTTCAAACCTTCTGGCACACGGCGCAAGCCTTCTTCTGTGGCAACAATAACCACAGGTAAAGTCAAAATCGCCATGGTCAAGGCTGCCCAAAATACGCCTGGACTACCCATGGTTGGCGCAGGCAGTGTTTCGCTAAAAAATAGCTCATCAATACTGCCACCTAGTGTATAAACGAAGAAACCAAGCCCGAATACACCGTATACTATCGAAGGTACCCCAGCCATATTGCTTACGCTTACACGAATAATGGTGGTTAGCGCGTTATTGGGCGCATACTCACTTAGGTAAATAGCGGCTAGCACACCAAAAGGCGTGACAATTATGGTCATTAGAAAGACCATGAGGACAGTGCCAAACAGGGCTGGGAATACGCCACCTGAAGTGTTGGCTTGCTTGGGAGAATCGGTAAGAAACACGCCAATTTCTGAAAACACTACTTGCCATTTTTCGAACGTACTCAAACGGCTTACAAAATCCACACCTTGAATACTTGAAATGGGGATAACAAATGGTGCGCCATCTGCAAAACTGACCAGCAAGGTATACTCAGCACGTTTACCTTCCAGCGCCTCTACTCGTTTCTGGTATTCGTTAAATGAAGCAACTAAGCGCTCTCTTGCTGGCGCATCTTCAGCAACATTGCGTTTATCAAACTGAGACAGCGCTTCGTGAATAGGCGCTAGGTGGCCAGTATTGAGTGCTTCAATTTGCGCACTAATTTGTGCTACTTCTTCTATTACAGTATCAATATTATCTAGGGTTTGAGGCGGCTCAGACGGTACAACGATATATTCAGGCACGGCTAAAATACGCCGACCATCTATCAGCTTTATTTCAGCGCTCTCTTTCGCAAGTAGCGTATCATTCACCTGATCGCGGGTTAGCTGAATTTGGAACCCATAAGGATGCTGAGCATCTGAATACTTGAGGGTAATATCATTTTCTGATGGCTCATCGAAGAGGTTCGCAAGCACTGAAAACGTGGTGCCGTCTTGAAATTTACCTTTTACTGTATAGATAGGTTCTGGCCAAAAATAAGCGGTACCGCGAAAACTAATCAGTATAAGTACACTCACAAGCGCGATCAGTAAAAGACTAGTGAAAAAGGCGGTTAAGCTGATGACTAGCGATTGGCGATGTACCGGATTTAATCCAAAAGATGCTCGATTAGCCATAGTATGCCTTTCTTCTTATACGCTGTCGCATTAGCTCTGCTATGGTGTTTACTATGAAGGTAAACACAAACAATATGCACGCAGTGAAGAATAAGATTTGGTAGTGTGCTGATGACACATCAGCCTCAGGAAGTTCGATTGCCAAGTTAGCAGTAAGTGCTCGCAAACCTTCTATGAGCCCCCAACTGGAGATCGGCGTATTCCCCGTTACCATAAGTACTATCATAGTTTCGCCAAACGCTCGTCCAAAGCCTAACATTATCGCGGCAACAATACCTGGTAGAGCAACATGTAGTACTACATATAGCAAAGTTTGTAGCCGGGTTGCTCCCAATGCGAATGAAGCGTGCTTTAAGTCATTGGGTACGCCATTTATTGCATCTTCAGCCAGCGAGTAAATACTCGGTGAAATGGCTACCCCTAAAGCTAATGCTACCACTATGGTCGTTTTTCCAATAGGACTATCAGATTCTGCCGCAAGCAACGTAAACCCATCAACTCCCATCAGCGAGAAGATGAGCGATGGCGCATATTCCACACTGACAAAACCCAAAAGAAATACGCCACCAACCGCAAAGAGCAGCTCTGCACCATGCCTTAATTTCTTAGGTAAATGTTCCGCTATGGGGCGCTGCACTAGAGCAACTGCGATAAGTACAAAAGGAATAACGATAAGAAAAAAGGCAAAAGAGAACAAAAACTGCTCAGCCTTTGGCGATAGCCAAATGGCGGCGATAAAACCGATAAGAACACTTGGGATAGCTTCAAGTAGTTCGATGACGGGTTTAACGATATTGCGCAATCGGCTTTTAGCGAAAAACGCGGTGTAAATTGCTGCACCGATAGCGACCGGTATTGCGATAAGCAGCGCCAAAAGAGACGCTTTGATACTGCCTATTAAAAGCGGAGTTAAGCTGAATTTTGCCTCTTGAAAGTCAGAAGCACTTGTAGTTTGCCATACGGTTTCTTCCGTCTCATACCCCTCGTAGTGTTGAGGTTCGAACAGCGATGCCCATGTGGTAATACCGCTTAAATGCTTGCCCTCCCACACCGACAATGTATTGTCAGAGAAACTGTAAAGCTTATTTCCATACCAATTAATATTCTCAGCGGTACGCTCAATTTGCTGTGAAGCCACAACATCGCCAGACACCCGATTTACCAAGAGTACACGCGCTTTATCAGTTAGCACCGCTACCAAGTTCATACTGGCATGCTCGGCCACAGCTTTGACTTTTTCGCCATCAAGCACTAACTGGTAGGTTTGCTCAAAGGTGAGACCTTTTTCGCTTTTACTGAGCACCCAGCGGGTCAATGTTTGATTTTTTGAACTCATTAAGAAAAAGGTGCGGTCTTTAGCTAGGGGAAAAATAATTTTTTCATCTAATGACTCGGAAATGCCTCCCGCTATGGGAAGTAGTAACGCCTCTTTATCATTTAGTTTATTGAGGTAAAGAGCGTCGTCTACTTGAAGCAGTACACTCTCGCTGCCGGGCAGCAGTGCAAGCCTGTCTACATTATGAAAACGTTTATCTACCACCTGCGTAGGACGATGCCGATTTACCCAACGAATGAAAAAGCTGTCATCTTGAGCAATAGAAGCTACAGCCCATTTAGAGGATAGTGCCATATCCCAACTACTACGGTTATCCCACTCGCTTTTAGGGAGCGCAAACGTGATATTACTAGACAGGGCTGCTTGCGGGCTGTTGGCGGCAATATCAACTCCGTTACTGCCCGCCATATTAAAAGACCTTACCGGTAAAACCCGTACCTGCGCATTGGGAGAAACGTCGATAATATAATTTTCCCCCATCACACTGTGAGCAGACAATTTATGCTCGCATGGACGAATATACTCATGATTATTTATCAGGTCATTGCCACTTAGCAATTTGAGTCCTACTCGACAGCCTGGCTTTCTTACCACCAAAGGCTGACTATTTATTATATCGCCTGCGCTGATAATCTTTTCATCGTCCGACGTTTTAACGCTTAACAGATGATGTAAGCTGGGGGTGTAAGCTAAAGGGAGAGCCTGGCTTATTAGATGGGTAATAAGAATAACCAGGGTCAACAAAACAAGGCCACCAAAGCCCGTCACTGCATAGCGTGACCAATTATCTCTGCGCTGGCGTTTTTTGTTTGTGCTGTTGCTGTCGAAAGTCATGGGGCTGTTTAGTAGTTCTTATTTTCGAAATTCTTCTTTTTAAAGAAGAATAACCCTAAATTGCACTGGTGAGCAGTGTAAGTTTTGTTATGCTAATAGCAAGTGAAAGTTTATAGCATTACCTTCGCGCAACCTACTCTGCGCCTATGGTATTACCCAACAGGAAGACGATCAAAGTTTTTCTCTACACGCCCAATAAGGAGCACCGTATGCAATCATTGGTTATCAGCATCATGGGTAAAGACAAGCCGGGGCTAGTGGATGCATTAGCAAAATGTGTTTACAAGCATGAAGGCAACTGGCAAGGGTCGAGCTTTGCGCATATGGCGGGTATGTTCACCGGTTTCGTAGAAGTACATGTTGCCGATGAAAATAAGCAAGGTTTAATAGATTCCCTAGACGCCATCAAAGACTTGTCTGTTCAATCTGTTGCTGTTGCAAGCAATATAAAGAACAACACAACTAAGCTAACCGTGGATGTAATGGGTAATGACAAGACAGGTATTGTTCAGGAACTAACATCCGTACTTAACCAGTTTAATTTAAACATTCTCACTTTTGCTTCTCATTGTGAAAGCGCGCCTAACTGGGGCAGCCTGATTTTCAAAGCAAAAGCTGAAATTGCGGTAACGGAAGATTTCGACGACGGCGCATTACAAGATGCATTAGAATCGTTAGCCAACGATTTAGTCGTAGATATTACCGCAACGCGATAAAAAATAGGGGTATGAGCGCGTGAGGTACTATCGCAGTGTCTCAAAATCATGCCCATAGGTAACGGAATCACCGCAACGTATTACGTAGGCTTTAGTGCCAAAGTACGTGTTGTCACAGTAGTGTCACTGACTGGTGGCAGTCTTTGACCATTTTTATGAACGTGAATTGAGACATTATGGATAACGACGTTTTATATTATCCCAAAGAGCTAAGCTGGCTATCGTTTAACGAGCGCGTATTGCAAGAAGCTGCGGATAAGAATAACCCTGCAATAGAACGCATTCGCTTTCTTGGTATTTATTCTAATAACCTTGATGAGTTTTATCGGGTACGCGCGGCAGATGTTAAACGCCTTATTACTATTGCGCAAAACGACGGTAACGAAGAAGAAGCAGAGCGCCTTACCGAACTTATGGCGCAGATACAAAAGAAGGTGGTACAGCTTTCTGAAAAGTTTGACCAGATTCACAAAGACGTCGTCAAAGCCCTTGCCCGCTACAACATCCATATCCTGCGTAAAGATGACTTAGACGATTATCAAAAGCAGTGGGTACGCAATTATTTTATCAACAAGGCACTGCGTCATATTGCGCCTATTCTTATAGATAAGAAAACGGATCTACTAAGCCGCTTAAACGGTAATTCTGTTTATTTGTACGTTGCGCTACGTAGAAAAGAACGTAACCCTAAGTTCGCCGTTATTCAAGTTCCCACTTCTGAAATGTCGCGTTTTATGCTAATCCCACCGCAAAAGAGTCGTAAGAAAAAGAGCATCGTTATGCTCGATGACATGATTCAGCTGTGCATTGAAGATATCTTCCGTGGTTTTGTGAAATTTGACGAAATTGAAGCTTTCTCATTCAAAATGACCCGCGACGCGGAATACTCAATTAATGAAGAAATTGACGAAAGTTTTGTTGAGAAAATGTCAGAAAGCATGAAGCAGCGTCTTATTGCTGAGCCAGTACGCGTTATCTACGACACTGACATGCCAGAAGATATGCAGACAGATCTTCGCAAGCGCCTGAAAATTACTAAGCTCGATACCATGCACGCTGCTGGGCACTATCGCAATTTTAAAGACTTCATAGGTTTTCCTAATGTAGGGCGGGATTATCTAGAGCACGCACCGCTTCCCGCTATAGACAGCAAGGCATTTTCTAAACACAACACAGTATTTGATGCGATAACCGCACGGGATATTCTGTTGTATTATCCGTATCACCGCTTCCTTCACTTTACTGAGTTCGTGCGTCAAGCCGCTTTCGACCCGAATGTGAAGTCCATACGCATTAATATTTATCGGGTAGCGAGTAATTCTCGAATAATAAACTCGCTAATTGATGCGGTAGACAATGGTAAAAAAGTAACGGTAGTCGTAGAGCTTCGAGCGCGTTTTGACGAAGAAGCAAACATTGAATGGTCTAAGCGCATGACCGATGCGGGCATTCGTGTAGTGCTTGGTGTGCCCACCCTAAAAATCCACTCTAAGCTGTGTATTGTGACCCGCGAAGAACGGGGTAGTTTGGTGAACTATGCCCATTTCGGTACAGGTAATTTCAACGAAAAAACTGCGAAAATTTATACCGATTACAGCTTATTCACACGCAATCAAGAGTTGGCCGATGAAGGAGTAGCGGTATTCGATCTTATTCAATACCCTTACAGACGCTATAAATTCCAGCACCTACAAATATCGCCTTTAAACGCCAGAACCAAAATTCAGTCGTTAATTCGTCAAGAAATCCAGCACCTGAATCAGGGCCAAGATGCGCAAATCACCTTTAAGATTAACAACCTCGTTGATAAAGAACTTATTGATGATTTATATCGTGCGAGCCAGGCCGGGGTTAAGATCCGCGGTATTGTGCGCGGTATGTGCTCACTTAACCCCGGAATAAAAGGGATAAGCGAAAATATCGAAATCATCTCTATTGTTGATAGGTTCCTTGAACACCCTCGCGTGATGATTTTTGAAGGCGGCGGCGAGAGAAAAGTTTATATCTCATCTGCTGACTGGATGACCCGAAACATGGATAACCGCATAGAAGTAGGCTGCCCGGTTTACGATAAAGGTCTTCAACAGCGTATTGTTGATATAATGGAACTACAATTTAAAGATACCCTGAAAGCTCGAGTGATTGACAAGGATCAGAGCAACAAGTACGTTCGCAGGGGAAATCGTAAAAAACTTCGCTCGCAAATAGAAATATACGACTATTTGAAGAAGCTAGAAGACACTTTGTAGGATAGAAAATTAGTACATGACCCAGCACGAATCAGTTTTTAATGACGTGGAAACCCGCGAAGTCAGTAAAGTCGCAGCACTCGATATTGGCTCGAACAGTTTTCACTTAGTAGTTGCACGAATAGTTGCTGGATCTGTGCAAATTCTGCATAGAGTTAAACAAAAAGTTCGCTTGGCCGAAGGGCTCAACGAAGAAGATATTTTGTCTGGTGAGGCAATGGAGCGCGGGCTCGCTATGCTTAAAGTAGTAGCGGAAAGCCTGAAAGGATTTGAGCCTGATTCGGTCAGAATCGTTGCCACTCACACCCTACGTAAAGCTCGTAACGCACGAGACTTTATTCGCGCAGCAAAAGACATCCTTCCCTACCCTATTGAAGTTATTTCTGGCGTTGAAGAAGCGCGTCTAATTTACTCCGGTGTAGCCCATACTAATCATGCAGACGGTCAACAACTGGTGGTTGATATAGGCGGTGGCTCAACGGAATTTGTTATTGGCGAAGGGTTTACCCCTTTGCTTTGCCGCAGCCTTCAAATGGGGTGTGTTAGCTATACTAAACGCTTTTTCCCAGACGGAGAGCTAAAGCCTAAAGCCTTCAACCGCGCTATAACCGCTGCACAGCAAGAGCTTGAGTTAATCGACAATAAGTACCGCAGACTTGGCTGGGTCCAATGTATCGGTACGTCAGGGACCATTCGCTCGCTGTTCACGCTTTGCCAGCAAGACAGACCGAATGGCCATGATATTCCGGTAACACTTAAAAGTTTGCGTAATTTGATGAAGCAATTTACAAACGCAGGGCATATAGACAAGCTAAGTTACTCAGATTTAAGTGAAGACCGCCGCGTGGTTATCGCAGGTGGTCTCGCTATTCTCATTGCTGTTTTCAAAGCGCTAGAAATTGAAGGGTTGATCTACTCGCCTGCCGCCTTACGCGAGGGTGTCCTTTATCAGATGGAAGATGAGCTTCATCACGCTGATATTCGCGGCAGAACTGCAAGTAGTTTGGCAACCCGCTACGATGTAGATACATCCCAAGCCACTATGGTACTTAATACAACCCTTTCACTTTTCAGTGATGCTGAAAAAGAATGGAAACTTAAAGGGAGCGACTTTAAAAGTATGCTCGGTTGGGCTGCTTTACTTCATGAAGTAGGCATGCAAATTAACACTCGGGGTATTCAAAAACATAGCGCCTATATTCTTGGCAACGTGGACATGCCAGGATTTACCCAGGAACAACAGTTACTGCTCGCTACTTTAGTACGCTTCCATAGAAAGAAAATTCGTACTAATGAATTACCGACTTTCAATTTGTTCGATGGCCAATCGGTAAAACATCTAATAGCCCTATTGCGCTTGGGCGTGTTGCTTAATATCAAACGTCAAGAAGGCTTTGTACCCGAACTTGTGGTGAGCGTAGAAAAAAACGAACTCACTATTACCTTCCCTGACGGCTGGTTAGATGAAAAGCCTATAATTTCTGCAGACTTGTTAAGAGAAAGTCACTATTGGAAAGCTCTTGAATTAAAGCTTTCAGTTTTCCCCGATATCGAGCAATTGCATCCCACAATGGAATAAATAAGCACTGGAAACCAAGCATTAAAATGACCGTTTTATAAGCAGAAATCAGTATTTTCACCTACAAAACGGATATACTTGGCATTAGCTTTTCCTTATATTTTTATCGATTAATCTAATTGTTATAGGTTTCTGTTAGTTCTTATGCTTCGTGGTATCTGTATTTATTTATTACTATTTTTGAGTTTGTCAGCCTATGCATCGGCTAATCACATCTATTTTTTGACTGAAACTACGCCGCCCTATTATTGGATTGACAAGGATGGAAAAGCTCAAGGCGTTAATGTTGACCTTGCGAATGCATTAAAGCCTATCCTGCCTTTCAGCAGTTCGTTAGAACACATGCCTTGGGCACGAGCCTATCATGAAGCACTTAAAAAGCCAGATTTTGTGCTGCTATCACTGTTAAAGACGCCAAAGCGAGAAAGCCAGTTTGAATGGTTGAGCAAAGTGAATCACCTTCAGGCAGCGCTTATTCGGCTAAAGCAAAGAGATACAGCACATGTTACTTCATTAAACGAGGCAAAAAACTTTCGAATAGGCTCAATACGCGGCTATGGTTCAGCATTTTTTTTGCAACAAAAAGGCTTTGAAGAAAATAAAAACCTAGCTTTGGTAGCAGAGCCTGAACAACTTTGGAAGCTTTTGTACATGGAACGCATCGATTTCGCATTGGCCAATTTTGAAACTGGGCAGTATGAAATTAGTGAGGCAGGGTTTAACCCTAACGCGGTAACGAGCGAATATGTCATTGAAGCACTGGACGCCGAACTCTTTGTTGCTACTGGCCTTAAAACTAAGCCTGACAAAGTGAACGCGCTTAGAAATGCAATTTCGATTTTGAAAGCGAATGGTGAGTATGCTCGAATATTAAAAAAATGGGGCCTTGAGCCGATTGAATCGGCACAATAGCCCCATTTGCTCTATCTCGCTAGACTCGTTTTCCAACGCGTTAATTTAATGACGTATCTTCGGTTTTAGCATTTTCTGAATGCGCGCTGTCATACTTTTTAAACCACGCCAAAATATTCTCTACTTTACCAATCATTCTTGAAGGTTTAGAAGCAATGCCATGAGGCGAGCCGGGCACTTTTACCAGTACACTATCCACCTTCTGCAGTTTTAATGCTTGATAAAACTGTTCAGTCTCAGACATTGGAGTACGTTTATCTTCCACACCCGTAATCAACATGGTGGGCGTAGTTACATTGCCTACAAGGGATAGTGGCGAGCGCTTCCAATAATGTTCTACGTTATCCCACGGCTTGCCCGGAAATTGGAAAGGTATCTGGTACAGGCCCGAATCGGCAGTTAATACCTTCGACAGCCAATTAATAACCGGTTTAGCAACTACGGCGGCTTTGAATCGATTAGTAAGGCCAATGGCATAGGCTGATGCAATGCCACCTGCTGAACCACCAGTAATAAACAGGCGTTCTGGGTCAGCTATTCCTTTTTCAATCAGCGCGTCTACTCCAGACATATGGTCAGCAAAGTCGTACTCAGAGCTATATTTCCCCTGAAGTAGCAGTGCAAAGCGCTCACCATACCCCGTACTGCCCCTGTGATTATCATAAAACACCACATATCCCTCGGCTGCCATGCGCTGGAGTTCAGCCGTAAACACAGGACCATAGGCGAGATTAGGTCCACCGTGAATTTCTAAAATTAGTGGGTAGGTTTTTGAGCTGTCATAGTTAGGCGGCAGGATGTACCAACCTTGAATTTCTTCACCATCAATAGAAGATTGATAGACTATTTCCTTAACTTCACCTAATTTTTTATGCCCTAAAACGTCTTCATTAAGTGCCGTAAGTTGCCGCTCGTTTTTTGTAGTGACAAACAAATCTGCAGGACGGTCTGTACGCCCTTTGGTGTAAGCGACCACATCGCCTACCGCATGATAAGTACCAAACACATAAGGTCGACCAAGGGTAGTGCCACCTAATCCACTAGCCACTGTTTTCACTCTGCCTGATAGAGACACTGTATTAACTTGTACTAGGCCACGAACTGATTGCTGAAAGTAGATACGCTTGTTGTCTCTCCAGTAAAAATTAGACACCGAGTTATCAATGTCTTTTGTTATGTTTCTTTGGTCAGAGCCGTCGCTATTCATTACATACAAATAGCTATTTTTGTACATCACTTTTTCGTCGTCACGGTACGCATAAGCAATATGCTTTCCGTCCGGCGATACAACAGGTGACGACTCTCGCCCTTTATCCTGCGTCAACTGTTCAATATTCCCCGTCATATCAACAGAAAATATATCGGCCTCAACTGGTTCATACTCCCAGTTATCACTGCGGTTAGCAGAGAAATAGATTTTGTCACCATCGGGGGAGAAGCTTAATCGCCCATTGTGGTGATAGTTACCTGAAGTCAGCTGGCGTGCTGTGCCTCCATCGGCAGGAACGATAAAAATATGGGTATAAGCTGGCTCAAGAACACCGCGACCATCGGCTTGATAACGCGCCTTAGTGATGTATTGGAATTTAGGCGACCACTTTGCGCCGTCCGGCTTCTTCGGCATCTTAACCTCAAGCGGCTTTTCCTTTGCATCAACGCTCATGGTGAAAGCAATATATTTACCGTCAGGTGACCAAGTGATGTTACTTGGGTTTGAGGTGACATTTGTTACGAGTGCCGTTTGCCCTGTATCCATCCAACGCACATACAATTGCGGTTTACCTTCTTCATTGGATAGGTAAGCCAGTCGGCTTCCATCTGGTGACCAACGAACAGAGTAGTAGCTTTTTTTAGATGACAGTAGTGGGCGATGAGATTTGCCGTCTACAGACGCTAACCAGACATTCGCCCGACTGCTGTCCGTCATAATGTCGTTTGAACGGCGCACATACACAACATATTTACCGTCTGGTGACACCTGAACTTCGCTCACGTATTCCAAATTAAAAATATCTTCCGATTTAAAATAGTGTTCAGAGTCGGTAGTAAAAGATTCTATCTCATTGCTTGCAAGCGTTGTGGCTGGCATAGCTAGCGTGCCTACGCTAAATAGTGCAGCCCATATAGCAAACCGTTTTTTGACTGAAGGGTACCTGTGATTTATCGTAAAGGACATATCTCACCTTAATCTATTTGTTCTTATCCGTTCTTTTATGAGGTGATCACGATGTAGTGATGCATTTTTCTTCTCCATATTACTGAATATATTCAGCCAATAAAGATTAAACGTTGAGCGACATCGCTGGGCGATTAAGCGCATGACACAGCGGCGTTAGATTTAACCGAGTGGTTAGCTGCGTGATAGCGGTAAACTGCAGCTCTTAACAGCGCGCAGACCGTGGAATGAGGTTTATTTACGATATTTGTCTTTACTCACTAGGACAACAGCGAAAACTGAACAAATAGAAAGAGCGCCAACGGCGCTCTTTCAAAATTCAATAAAGGTAATATGAAAGCGTGTAATTATGCTTTAGACGCTTGGTAGATACCTTCAATTGCAGTATCAAGCGTTGCTTCAAACTCTTCTTGAGATTGCTGTGCAGATACGCCCTCAGTCAATGCACGAGAGAAGCTTGCGATCATACCTTGGTTTTCTGAAAGTTTCGCGTTTGCGTCGTCACGGCTGTAGCCGCCAGACAGTGCTACCACTTTAAGTACGCGAGGATGATCAACAAGCTCTTTATAGAAGTTAGCTTCTGTCGGAAGCGTTAGCTTAAGCATCACTTCTTGGCCTTCATTTAGCAGGTTAAGCTGGGTCAAAATCTCTAGCTTAAGTAATGCTTCTGCTTCTGCTTTCTGTGGGCTGTGAATATCAACTTCTGGTTCGATAATTGGAACAAGGCCAGCAGCTAAAATTTGCTTACCCACTTCAAATTGCTGAGCAACAACGTCTTTAATACCTTGGTGATTCGCAAGCTTAACAACACTGCGCATTTTAGTGCCAAATACATCTTGCGCCACCGCTTTAGCTAGCAGTGCATCAAGACCAGGCATTGGCTTCATTACCTGCACGCCGTTGCTTTCTTCAGCTAATCCTTTATCTACCTTTAGGAACGGAATTACGCGCTTCTTCTGCCATAAGAAATGTGCAGAAGACATGCCTTCAATTTCTCTATCAAGGGTATTTTCAAATAAGATTGCGCCAAGAACGCGCTCGCCGCTAAAAGGGGTGCTGGTGATAATGCGTGTACGCATTTCGTGAACAAGATTAAACATCTCTTCGTCTGAGCTATACTCTGACTCTTCGATGCCGTATAAGCGCAACGCTTTAGGGGTACTACCGCCGCTTTGGTCTAACGCTGCAATAAAACCGGTTTGCGTTTTCAGTTTATCCAACATTGCCTGCTGAGCTTGTGATGCCATTGCAACACTCCTTTTGTATATTACTGCCTTAATAGACAGGTGTAGGGTTTATTGTTATACCAATTCTATTAAAGATCTGTTTGTCTCAGACTCGGCACGCCGACACCTTAAGTAAACACATCTGTAATAAGATTGGTATTTATGCCTGCGCACTTCACTGTTTCGCAGGTGTAATCGTTTCCGATTAAATGGTCACGCTCAAAAATGCTGTTACTGAGCGTGACACATGTTGGGGCAACTTTGCACTAGGCCTTAGCTTTCATGAGCTTCTCTGAGCTCTTATGCGCTGTAGAACGCTGCTTTAATATGCAGCGCTTAGGCTTATTTATTTTTTTCTTCTAGTACTGCTACCGCTGGTAGTGTTTTACCTTCCAAGAATTCAAGGAACGCGCCACCACCTGTTGAAATATAAGAAACCTTATCGGCAATGCCGTATTTATCAACGGCTGCTAGTGTATCACCACCACCGGCGATTGAGAATGCATCGCTCGCTGCAATCGCTTCAGATAGCGCTTTTGTACCAGCACTGAACTGTTCAAATTCAAATACGCCTACAGGACCATTCCATACGATAGTTCCTGCGTTTTTAATAATGTCTTCTAACGCCCTAGATGAGTCTGGGCCGATATCAAAAATCATATCGTCGTCAGCCACGTCACTGACTACTTTTAGCGTAGCTTCAGTATTCTCATCAAACGCTTTACCCACGACAACATCTGTAGGCACTGGAATATTACCGCCATTCGCCTGTGCTTCATTCATCAGCTGCGTAGCTTGCTCAGTTAAGTCCATTTCAACCAGAGACTTACCTACATTGTGTCCTTGCGCCGCAATAAAAGTATTAGCAATACCACCGCCAACAATCAGCTGGTCTACTTTTTCAGCCAATGTTTTCAACACAGTCAACTTGGTAGATACTTTAGAGCCACCCACAATAGCAACCATTGGACGTTTAGGGTTGTCTAGCGCTTTACCCAGTGCATCTAATTCAGCAGCAAGTAATGGGCCAGCACAGGCTTTTGGCGCGAATTTAGCAACGCCATGAGTAGACGCTTGTGCACGGTGAGCGGTGCCAAAGGCATCCATAACGAAAATATCGCAAAGTGCTGCGTACTGTTTCGCTAACGTCTCGTCGTCCTTCTTTTCGCCGTTATTAAAACGTACGTTTTCAAGGACAACCAATTCGCCTTCGCTAAGCTCAACACCGTCAAGGTAATCTTTTACAAGCTTAACCGGTACGTCTAGGGCGTCATTAAGATAATCAACAACAGGTTGAAGAGAGAATTCGTCTGCAGGCTCGCCTTCAGTAGGACGACCAAGGTGAGACATCACCATAACTGCCGCACCTGCGTCTAGGGCTGCTTTAATCGTAGGGATTGATGCTTTGATACGGGCATCAGAAGTTACTTTGCCGTCTTTTACCGGCACGTTTAAATCTTGTCTAATTAATACGCGCTGACCTTTTAGGGCCATATCGCTCATGCTTGGAATTGCCATCGTCTTTCCTATGTTAATTTAAATTCAGTAGAGCGTGTTCGCTGTGTAAACACGCTCAAATTAACTGTGAAAGCTGCGCGGGCTGGTGCTACCAACCCTTGGCAGCATCAATGCTTTATTTTGCGTCGAACATCACTTTTGCGGTATCGAGCATACGGTTTGCAAAACCCCATTCGTTGTCACACCACACCAGTGTTTTAACCAGCTGTTTGTGACTGACTCTTGTTTGTGTGCCATCTACAATACACGAGTGAGGGTCGTGATTGAAATCTACTGACACCAAAGGCTCTTCGGTGTAGTCCAAAATGCCCTGCAAACGCCCCGCTTTTGCATTGCGAAGGGCTTGGTTAACTTGCTCAATCGTTACCTTAGATTGAAGCGTTACACTTAAATCCATGGCAGTAACATTGATAGTTGGCACTCGAACCGCAATGGCTTCAAATTTTCCCGCAAACTTAGGCAGAATACGCTCTATACCGGCAGCAAGTCGGGTATCAACGGGAATAATCGACTGACTTGCAGCACGGGTTCTGCGTAAATCTTCGTGATAGGCGTCGATAACTTGCTGGTCATGCATAGACGCGTGGATGGTTGTGATCGTACCACTTTCAACACCGAACGCAGCGTCTAGTGCTTGGATAACAGGAACAATGCAGTTTGTGGTACAAGAGCCGTTAGAGACTAATTTTTGTTCACTGGTCAACGTGTCTTCGTTGGTTCCAAAAATGACTGTATTGTCTAAATCTGGTGAACCGGGAGATGAGAACAGCACTTTGCCAGCGCCTGCATCTAAATGTGCTTGCCCCGACGCTCTGTCATCAAATTTACCCGTACACTCAAGCACAATATCAACGCCTAAGTCTTTCCACGGCAGGTCTTTGATATCACTGATTGCAAGCAGAGTAATATCGTCGCCTGCCACATTAAGCGTGTTGTTTTCTAAGGCCACATCAAAACGGAACCGCCCGTGGGCGGTATCGTATTTAAGTAAATGTGCTATGCCTTCGGGTTTAGCAATGTCGTTAATGGCCACCACGTTAAACTCGTTGTTGCGCCCACTTTCATACAGCGCGCGCAACACGTTACGACCAATACGACCAAACCCATTTATGGCAATATTTACCATAGGCTTATCTATTACCTCTTACAGAGACAGTGCAGCCTCTACTACAGCGTCAGTGGTAATGTTGAAGTGCTTAAACAGGTCGCCAGCAGGTGCAGATTCACCAAAGGTGTCCATTCCCACGATAGCGCCATTAAAGCCAACGTACTTGTACCAGCTATCTTTAGACAGCGCTTCAACCGCTACGCGTTTAACAACGCTAGAAGGCAGTACGCTTTCACGGTAATCAGCAGACTGACGGTCGAATACGTCAGTTGATGGCATAGATACTACGCGAACCGCTTTGCCTTGCTCGGTAAGTTTCTCTGCTGCTTCAACGGCTAGCTGAACTTCAGAACCGGTACCAATAAGAATAAGCTCTGGCGTACCTTCGCAATCTTTAAGTACGTAACCACCTTTCGCGATATCAGCAACTTGTTGAGCGTTTCTGTCTTGTTGCGCTAAGCCCTGACGCGTGAAGATTAGCGTTGTTGGGCCGTCAGTGCGCTCAATAGCAGACTTCCACGACACAGCAGACTCAACCTGATCACAAGGACGCCAGTTATCAAGGTTAGGCGTTGCACGTAGCGCAACCACCTGCTCTACCGGTTGGTGTGTTGGGCCGTCTTCACCTAGACCAATTGAATCGTGGGTGTAAACGAAAATTGCAGGCTGCTTCATTAGTGCCGCCATGCGTACCGCATTACGCGCATATTCCATAAACATTAGGAAGGTTGCACCGTACGCTTTAAAGCCGCCGTGAAGGGCAATACCGTTCATCATGGCCGACATACCAAATTCACGTACACCGTAATAGATGTAGTTACCTGATGCGTCGTTTGCTTCAACGCCCTTGCTGCCTTCCCAAATCGTTAGGTTAGAACCTGCAAGGTCGGCAGAGCCACCTAATAGTTCAGGAAGTAATGGACCAAACGCGTTTAATGCGTTTTGCGACGCTTTACGTGAAGCAATGTTTTGCGGGTTAGCTTGAAGTTCAGCGATGATAGCGTCTGCCTTGTCGCTGAAATCTGCTGGCAACTCGCCATTTACACGGCGTTTGAATTCTGCTGCGAGCTCTGGATAAGCGGCTTCGTATGCTGCGAAAGCGTCATTCCACGCGCTTTCCGCTTTTGAGCCTTTCTCTTTGCCATCCCAACCAGCGTAAATATCGTCTGGAATTTCGAACGCGCCATGGCTCCAGCCAAGCTTCTCGCGAGTGGCTACAATTTCATCTTCACCTAGTGGTGCACCGTGACAAGACTCGGTACCTTCTTTATTAGGCGAACCGAAGCCAATAGTGGTTTTACAACAAATTAGCGTAGGCTGCGCCGTATTCGCCTGCGCCTTTTCAATGGCGGCTTTGACTTGCTCTGCATCGTGACCGTCAACGCCTTCAATCACTTCCCAACCATAGCTCTTAAAGCGTGCAGGTGTATCATCAGTGAACCAGCCTTCTACTTCACCATCAATTGAAATACCGTTGTCGTCCCAAAATGCAATGAGCTTACCAAGGCCTAGTGTACCGGCTAGTGAACATGTCTCGTGTGAGATACCTTCCATTAAGCAGCCGTCGCCTAAGAATGCGTAGGTGTGGTGGTCAACAATAGTGTGACCATCTTTGTTAAATTGTGCCGCTAGTACTTTTTCGGCAAGCGCCATACCCACAGCATTACTGATACCTTGGCCTAGTGGGCCAGTGGTCGTTTCAACGCCTGGCGCATAACCGTACTCTGGGTGACCTGGCGTTTTTGAATGCAATTGGCGGAAGTTCTTCAGCTCTTCAATAGGCAGTTCATAGCCTGAAAGGTGAAGAAGAGAGTACAACAGCATCGAGCCGTGACCATTTGAAAGCACAAAGCGATCGCGGTTAGCCCAAGACGGGTTTGCTGGGTTGTGTGATAAGAAATCACCCCATAGTACCTGTGCGATATCAGCCATCCCCATTGGGGCGCCTGGGTGACCAGATTTAGCTTGTTGAACGGCGTCCATACTTAATGCACGGATTGCATTGGCGAGTTCACGACGAGAGGGCATGTTGTCTCCTGATTTATTTTGTATCTTTTGTTTCGTATCTTAGCGGGCTAGCAGAGCTAGACGAGCGTAGAGATAAGGCGTTTGCTCTACTTCTTTATACGATTGAATGTGGCGTTATTCTTACCTATGCCACCTAACAGTTCAATGAGTTTTCATTGCCAATAGCGAAAGTAATAGTAAAAAATGGTCTATACGCTCACCAATGCGTATTAGCACGGTAATAAAAACCCTCTTTCCTTTGCCTAAGTCTTTTTATTTTATACAAATAACCTTAATACTGATCGGGTTGTGTCAACATTTCGTAACAAAGAGACTTTTAGACGTCTAGAAGTAAAGACTGGTATTTATAACTTGTTTTAGTACAATATACGACTATTTTGATAATTTAACGCTTACGGAGCATTTATGGCCACGCATTTATTCACATCCGAGTCAGTGTCTGAAGGACATCCGGACAAAATTGCTGATCAGATCTCAGATGCGGTTCTTGACGCTATTTTAGAACAAGATCCTCGCGCTCGGGTGGCCTGCGAAACGTATGTAAAAACCGGTATGGTTTTAGTAGGTGGTGAAGTCACCACTTCTGCATGGGTAGACATTGAAGAACTTACCCGAAAAACTGTTAAAGAAATTGGCTACACGCACTCAGATATGGGCTTTGATGCCGATTCATGTGCCGTATTAAATGCTATTGGCAAACAGTCTCCTGACATTAATCAAGGTGTTGACCGCGCAAGCTTAGAAGAACAAGGCGCGGGCGACCAAGGCCTTATGTTTGGTTACGCTAGCGACGAAACTGATGTACTCATGCCGGCGCCTATCACGTACTCTCACCGTCTTGTTCAAAAACAAGCGGAAGTACGTAAGTCTGGTAAGTTAGACTGGTTGCGTCCAGATGCGAAAAGCCAAATTACATTCAAATATGAAAACGACAAGCCAGTAGGCATTGATGCTGTTGTAATTTCTACCCAACACTGCGATTCAGTAAGCACTGAAACAGTACGTGAAGCGGTAATGGAAGAAATCATCAAGCCTGTGCTTCCAAGCGAGTGGATAGATGGCAATACGCGTTTTCACATCAATCCAACGGGGAGATTCGTAATCGGTGGTCCAATGGGCGACTGTGGCTTAACAGGTCGTAAAATTATCGTAGATACATACGGCGGTATGGCTCGTCACGGCGGCGGCGCGTTCTCAGGCAAAGATCCATCAAAGGTTGACCGCAGTGCAGCATACGCGGGCCGTTATGTTGCTAAGAACATTGTGGCAGCAGGTCTTGCTAAGCGCTGTGAAATCCAAGTTTCTTACGCTATTGGTGTTGCAGAGCCAACGTCTATCAGCATTGATACTTTTGGTACTGGTGTGGTAGATGAAAAAACACTGGTAGCTTTAGTGCGCGAACACTTTGATTTACGTCCTTACGGCCTTATCCAAATGCTAAACCTTGAGCGCCCAATTTATCGCCCAACAGCTGCATACGGTCACTTTGGTCGCGACGAATTCCCATGGGAAGCAACGGATAAAGCTGAGGCATTAAAAGCATCAGTCTAATTCTATAAGCAGATAACGCTTTTTTGATAACGCCGCTAAGTTGTAAGGTTTTGTATCGAAGCTTTACAACCTAGCGGCGTTTTTAATTGAAACCTGTAAAGTTACTTAAGTTAGCCAGTTAAATTAAAAACGGTAAAGAGTATTTCCATCCTTTGTATTTGAGGCTATTCTTAAATAACGAACACATTATTGCTTGTAATCATTTTTTGTTTACTGGCTACAATAACAACAACTTGGGCTTTTCCATGAATGTGGTTACTGGTACTCTCCTTGCCTTTACGCTGACTGTTTCGATAACAGCCCTACCCGTGTTCGCGGAAGTTAATAGTACTAACTACAGCCCAATACAGTTTAAAAGCAAAAAAATAGCTCGGTGGCAGCTAAACAGTATGTACCGCGTTCAATCCACGACTGAAACCTACCTTTACGACAACAGTTATACCTATCCAGCGGGCTCACAAGGTATGTTTAGCGCCAGTCGGCGTTTTAACACTTGGGTACCTCAGAAGGTTTATGCAACCTACAAAACAAACAATACCGCTTTTCAACATTACGCCGAGTGGCTTTATTTACCTCACGATGTAGGTACGTTTACGCGATTAGGTTGGCTACTTGGCCAAAGCGAAGGGTTAAATATGGCAGTAGAACTTGAGCATAGACAAATCGGGGAAGAAGAGAATATGGCGCTTTCTCTAGGCGTTAATTATCTGTTTTAGTCTAATTTTCGTTTTAAATATTCAGTAGTTGTGAAGAATCAGTACTTTGTTCTCATTGCGACAATACCTCAGTATCACTTTGTTGTCAGCGCCATTGTTTGAGCGTAGGTTTGTTGAATTATCATTGCGTCAGAACTTGCTCGATGACGTTTTACGTCCAGTTTAGCAGTCAGGCTATTCTTGACGTCGTGCCACTTCTCCATTTGAGGTTCACTTAATATATACTCTAAGGCACGGCAGGTGAATGACATTTCAACTTGCGCAGTAGCGTAAAGCTTAATTAACCAAGGATTATCAACCACCCACCCGTCACTGTACACAATGGTGTTCCCTAAAAAGTTATTTAGCTCGACGCACACTTTATGGGGCTCTTCACCACGCGCTTGCAACATTTGTTTAGAGATGCCGTGCAACGATTCCGCCTTGGAATCCCAGTGAACCCAAGATTCAAACGGCCTCAATAGCTTGCACCATTTTGCACCATCATAGCGCACAATGCCTATTTCTATGGGGTAACTTTCTGCTCCAAACCCACTTGCTTCTACATCTATAATGGTAGGCAA
Source organism: Alteromonas sp. ABV4_150 (assembly GCF_056311745.1). Lineage (NCBI taxonomy): Bacteria > Pseudomonadati > Pseudomonadota > Gammaproteobacteria > Alteromonadales > Alteromonadaceae > Alteromonas > Alteromonas sp. ABV4_150. The sequence continues at coordinate 759,452 of NZ_CM149971.1, forward strand.
TGTTGTATTTTGCACTTATACTCCAAACTACTGTTCTCCTTTATTTTTAATAGTGAGAGAGAATATCTTCAATACAGGCACAAATGTTTTTTAATTCTAGCTGCGCGCTGGGCTCTTGCATGGATGCTCACTATATAACCGTTTAGCTTCACACCGTTTGTTCAATAGCAGAATCGTGCCACATTGGTCTTTTCTCAGTAAAACAATAAACATTGCCTTGAAAGAAAACTGTTTACATAGCAAACAAAATTATACTAAAGAATAGTGCGTAAATAAGAAAACGCTCATCACATTGCTATACACTTTGAAGGGTAATCAACAAGGTAGCTAACCCATGCGTGTACAACTTCTTCTAACAGCGCTTTTCTGCTTTACGCTCTATGTCAATTCATGCCGCGCTGACAGCACTCAAGAACCTTTAATTATAGGTATAGATGCAGACCTTTCGGCAGTTGCTGTAGAGGGAGGCGTAGCTATTACCCGAGGCGTAGAGCTAGCCGTTGAAGAGATTAACGCAAATGGAGGAATACTTGGCCGTAAGCTTAAAGTGATTGCAAAAGATCATCGAGGGAACCCGGCTCGCGGCATTTACAATATTGAACAGTTTGCAAAAATGCCAAACTTGCTAGCCGTAGTCGGTGGAGTACACACTCCCGTAGTGCTTGCGGAAATCGATATTATACATAATGAAAATATTCTCATGCTGGTTCCATGGGCCGCTGGTACCCCTATCATCGATAATGAGCGTTCCCCCAATAACGTATTTCGGGTCTCAGTACGTGACGCTGAAGCCGCTCCTTTACTGATTAACTTTGCAAGATCTAAAGGGTTGTCAAATGTCGCTCTGATTTTGGAACGCACAGGTTGGGGACGCTCTAATCTTGAATCATTAACAAAAGCGGCAAGGGAACAAGACGTGAATATTAGCGCCACACATTGGATTAATTGGCAGCAGAAGAGTTTCTCTGAAGATATCGCAGCGATTAAAGATGCGAAAGCAGACGGTATCATATTAGTTACTAACGTCCCCGAAGGCTCGGTTGTCTTGAATGCCTTGGCTGATCAGGGGCTAAGCTCGCTTCCGGTTATTGCTCACTGGGGCATAGCATCTGGACAGTTAGCATCTGAACTAGCTAACCCAATTAGCCATCACAACATCTCAGTTCTTCAAACGTTTCACTTTCACCATCAAAAAAATGGCAAGGCTAAACGACTGTTAGAAGCCTATTATAATAAGTATGGTTTAATCGATGCTGCGGCTATTGAGGGTGTCACAGGTCTGGCCCATGCATATGATTTAGTTCATTTAATTGCAGTCGCTGCCGATAAAGCTGGTAGCACACAAATTAACGAGTTGCGCAGTGCCCTAGAATCACTTGAAAACATCCAGGGTGCCGTAAAATACTACGAAGAACCATTCACAAAAGAAAGGCATGATGCACTTTGGTCAAAGGATTATTTTATGACAAAATTTAATGATAAAGGCAACTTGGTAACGACGGACGATAAATAATGCAGCATGAACCTATGAGGCTGCGCTCTCTATTACTCTCGAGCATGATTCCAAGGCTGGCATTACTTATAGCCGTGCTGTCTTTCGCGTTAGTTGCCCTTTCTTTTCACTTCATTGTTAAGCAAAGTAATGCTCTCCAGCAGCAGTCAGTAGAAGGCCTAGAGCAAGATATCAGTTTCATTGTAAGCGATACAACTCGTCAGCTTGCTGATCTAGCGGCAAACGACATTATCATTAATTCGCTGGTTGATTTAGAACAGCGAGACAATTACCTACCTATGTTTTTTCGCTCTTTAAACCTCACCCAAGCGAAAACTGTTGAATTCGCACTGTTTGACTTTGCAGGTAAAAAAGTTATCGATAAAAACTGGAGTGCTGCGCTACCTGAGTCGTTGAGCAATGCTTGGCGTCAGCAAACACTTGGCTCATCAAATACATTTTCTTCTGTATCTAAATATGGAGTGGTATTTAGCGTTCCCGTTTTACTCAATGGGGTCTCTGAAGGTGCCCTTGTTATGTACGTCGATAGCCTTCAATCACTACTTGAGCCTTATCCTCGACTCACTAACCAATTGGTCACAGATTCAAACGGAAACGTATTATTTAGTAGTGACCCCTCTTTAATAGCACTCAATTCTAGCTTTTTAGCGTTCAACCAAAGCGGCTATTCTATTAAGCAAACTAGCTGGAAGAATCTTCAATTATACAGCGTTAAGCCAACTATCAAGGCGTACAGAGAAGTTGCTTGGACGGGTATCGTTTTATTAGCGATGGTCGTAGGATTCATATTCATTGTACTGCATATGGTGAGCATGACCGGAACGTTAGCTGAGCGAACACTCTCAAAGCTTTATGACGATATTAAAAATCGTCTTACCAGTGACAATGCGACCTCTTTAAATGATGAATTGCAAGAGGAAGCGAAAGAGTTAGGCGACATTCGGGCTGCCTTTGATAAACTTATTTGGGATCTAACTGAGGTCTCACTGTCAAACGAGCAGTTTTCCAATGTATTAGAGTCGATGGGCGACATGCTGGTTGTAGTCGACCAGGAACAAGAAATACTCATTTCAAATAAGCGCTTCGATGCTTTTTGCGATGATCAATACGGTGAAAAGAATTCGATTTTAAAACTGATAGTTCGGAAGCTTGCGGCAAAGCAGAGCGATGAGTTGACGCACTTTTCAGTGAATTCGGGCAAAGAACGTTATATTCGCTGGACAAAAGCATCGCTCGCTGACGTAAAGGGTAATATTCGTGGCGACATATATGTAGGTAGTGACGTTACCGAGCAGCGCGCGTTAGAAAGCCACATAAACATACTTACCCATGCGATGGATGAAGCAACTGTTTCGATTATTATTTCTGATGTCAAAAGGGTCGGGCAGCCAATTATTTATGTAAATAGTGCATTTGAAGAATTAACTGGTTACAAACGAAGTGAAATAATTGGCCACAACTGTCGCTCCATGCAGGGTGATGAAACCAGTCAGCAAACCGTTGACCAAATTCGCAACGCTATAGCAACACGTGAGCCTATTGAAACCACGTTACTTAACTACAGAAAAGACGGCAGCCCATTTTATAACCGACTAATCTTAACGCCTGTTAAAACCGATGGTGAAGTGACGCATTACATTGGTTTTCAGCAAGATGTCACGCAACAGCGACAAACGGAACAGTATCTTCAAGAAGCAAGAGAGAAAGCCGAAGAATCTGCTAGATTGAAGTCTAGTTTCCTAGCGAGTATGAGCCATGAAATACGCACACCTATCCACGGGATATCAGGTGTATTACAGCTAATGGCAAACTCTGATCTTACCGAAGAGCAAAAACATTACCTTTCGCTCGCTAAGTTTAGTATTCAAGGCCTTTTACATATCGTAAATGACATTTTAGATTTTTCTAAAATTGAAGCCGGTCAGCTACAAATCGAAGATAACCCTTTCGATATTTTAGAGTCACTTGAGAACCTGCAGAGTCAGTACGCCATCATGTGCCAAGAAAAAGGCCTCGAGTTACACTTCCACTTTGACTTACAGGGCTTCCACGTTGTGCAAGGCGACGATGTACGCTTCAGGCAAATCTTGTCGAACTTGTTGGGTAACGCCGTCAAGTTTACTGACTCTGGATACGTTGAAGTTACCACCAGCATTAAGCAAAACGCGGACGACAGCCTCACACTTTTATGTAGCGTGAAAGACACGGGAATAGGTATTGCACAAGACAAGCAAAGCACCATTTTTGATGTCTTTACCCAAGAAGATCTATCAACCACCCGCAAGTTTGGCGGAACCGGTCTAGGTCTATCAATAAGCAAACAGCTTTGTGAACTCATGGGTGGCAATATTAGACTCGAAAGCGTTAAAGGACACGGAAGTACGTTTTCTTTTACTGTTTCCCTCAAGCCTGCAGACGAGGCTTTACTAGATCCCGTGTACCAAGCCTCTTCGTTGAAACGAGAAAAAGGTAAAAAGCGTAAAGTGCTCATTGTGGAAGACAACGATATTAACCAAATTATCGTGAAACAGCACCTGAGCAATCATACCACCCTTAGCGCCAAATCAGGCTTAGAGGCGCTAGAAGCATTGAATAAAATGAAAGTGACCTTTGACGTTATCTTAATGGATTGTCAAATGCCAGAAATGGATGGCTTCGAAGCAACCAAGCGCATTAGAAACGGGGAAGCTGGAGAGCGCTATTTATACGTCCCGATCATCGCCCTTACAGCCAATGCGATGAAAGGTGATAAAGAGCGCTGTGTTAATGCGGGAATGGACGACTATTTAAGTAAGCCCTTCGACGCTGAAGACCTTATTGACAAAGTTGAACACTGGGCAAGCACTGAAAGAAATAGTGAGATGGTATAAAGGCATAGCTAGGGGGTCACTTTTCGGCCAAAGCGCTTAAATTCAAGAGGAAACCTTACGGATTGTATAAAAAGACACAGGCTAACCAACGCCATGCCAACCCACCCTATCGGTTTGAATACTTCACCAATTAGAAAGATAGCGAATAAGGTGGCTACCAGTGGTTCTATTAACGTGATAAGCGTGGCTTTACTGGCTTCAGTAGTGCGAAGACCATAACCAAACAATAAATACCCTAGAAACATTGGTACCACTGCCATATAAAGTGAAACACTAGTGTGGATAGTGTTAGCAAATAGGTTCTGACCAGTAAACCAAAGAGAAGGAAGTAGGACAATCGCAGCACAGCCGAACAGGCCGGCCATGGCAGATTTTGAATTTGCTCCAGCGTCAATGTGTTGCTTTGCAGCCCATGAGTACCCCGCGTAAGTTAAACCTGCAATTAAACCCAAAATAACGCCAAACATCTGCTCGTTTTTAGATGCTGACAACGCCATTGCGTCCTGTGCCTTCCCCATGGATAACATGCCAATCCCAAACGCACCAAACACAAAGCTAATAAACCATTTTAAAGACACGGGCTTTTTACTCAAAAAGTACTCTAAAAGCGCAGCGAATAGTGGCGCACTGGCGATAGAAACCACGGTCCCTATGGCAACGCCTGACAAACGCATTGAGCTGTAAAAGGCCAGCGGATAAATTGCAACACATGCACTGCCAAACAGAAAGGTCAATGGAATGGAAAAAAGAATAGGTGCATCTTTTACCAGTGATTTTCGGGCACTGACACAAAGCAATACACCCCCTATACCCATTGCAAATGCACCGATTGCCAGCGGACTGATTTCTGGTGCGAACTGAGCGGCAGTGCCCGTTGTACCCCACAAAAAACTCGCGACAACGATTGCTAGCATACCTTTTAGAAGTTCATTTTCGCTCACTGATTTTTTCATTGCAGTTCTCTTATATGGCTTTTGTTTTGGGTTTTGGGCTTGTATGAGATTTACGCATTGAGCACTTTTCCACCAAGGATTGCGACAACTGCGGTATTTTCTTAAGCAATAAATGCAGCTCATCTAAAACAAATCATACCTAAACTATTAATGATGTAATTAGCCTGATAGACACTTGTTTTGACCTTTTAGACGCATTTTCAGGTCACAATAATATTTAACAAAAAAGAAACACATAAAAACAAAGACCGCACTTTACAACTAAAGTTGAAATATTTATCTCGCCAGATATAGAAATAGCCAAGTTTTTTTGCCACATTACGCCCTTGCCTAACAACAAAATAGAAACAACCAACCTGGATGGACTTATGTTTAAACTAGAAAAAACGTCGTTTCGACGAAGCACTCTAAGCATTGCAATAATGGGGCTGCTTAGCTCTGGCGCAATTGCACAGGACACACAACAAGCGGATGAGAAAAACTTTGAGCAAATCATAGTAACGGCAACAAAACGCGCTGAATCCATTGAAGACATTCCTTTTTCAATTAACGCACAAACGCAGCGAGACTTTGAACGCAGCGGTGCTGGTAACCTGGAAGATGTAGCTAGAAATGTGGCAAGTGTCTCTATTCAAAATTTGGGGCCGGGGCAAAGTCAGGTTTCGATGCGTGGTGTTTCGGCTGGTCAAATTGTACGAGACCAACCTGGAGTCAAGGAACAAGTTGGTGTCTATCTTGATGAAAGCGTTATTTCGCTGTCTCTGTTTACTCCAGATCTCGACCTTTTTGACCTAAACCGCATCGAAACCCTACGTGGACCACAAGGTACGCTTTTTGGCTCGGGATCTATCGGCGGGACTCTTCGTTACATAACCAATCAGCCTGAATTAGACACCTTTGAAGGCAAGTTTGAAGCTAACCTCAATAGTGTGACAGACGGCGGCGTGGGCGGTCACGTAAAAGGTATGGTGAACGTGCCAATCTCAGATACGGTTGCCATGCGCGCGGTTGTCTACCGCACCGATTACGCAGGGTTTATTGATGCCCTTGGCGAAAACGGTGCGTTTAACGAGGACGTCAACGACGGCGATAGAACGGGCGGACGGGTAGCGTTTGTTATCGCACCTAACGATAAACTTACCATAACACCACGACTTATTTTCCAAGAACTCGAGATGAACGGATTTAATAGGGAAGAAGTCTATAACGTGTTTGCTAACCCTTACACTACAACGCGGCCTGCTATTCAATTAGGCGAGCGCGAACAGTATCTGTTGCTTGAGGAAGGGTTTACTGATGAAACCTTGATAGCTGATGTAACCGCTGAATACCAAGCTGACGTTGCTGACTTTACTTTTGTTTATAGCTATACCGACCGAGATATATTGGTGAGCCGTGATGCCAGCGCGCTTTCGGGCTCAGTAAGTATCGACTTAGGTTTTCCGGATGCAGCCGTATTATTACCGTCAAATCTTTTAGACAGAACTGAAGTAGAGCAAGACACCTTTGAGCTTCGCGCCGCGTCTAATGACGATGGCGCACTAGACTGGTTAGTTGGCGCTTTCTACTCTTCAACTGAACGCGTTTACGATCAATCACTTCCTACCCCCGGCTATGATGCGTTTACAGATGCTACATTAGGTGAAGGCACGTCAGCAGCGGTTGCCAATGGCTTTGAAGCCGATTCGCCATACAACGCCTACTTGCCTTATGACTTAAAGCAGCTTGCTGTTTTTGGCGAAGTGAACTATCAAGTTAACGATGACTTCAAAATGACCGTGGGCTCTCGCTTTTACGATTATGAAGAAGAGCGTCAGTTTATCTCCGGCGGCTTATTTGCCAACGGCGACAACCAGACTGATTCTACAGAGTCAGATGGCTTTACATCACGTGTAATTGGTCATTATAGCTTAAATGAAAACGTAAATTTCAACGCTCAAGTGTCGCAAGGCTTCAGACTGGGCGGCGTTAACGACCCGCTAAACCGCAGTCTGTGTACCGACCAAGATGAAGCCATCTTTGGATCGTTCCAAGACTATGACGATGAGAAGCTCACCAACTATGAGATAGGCATGAAGTCGTCAGGACGAGGCTGGACAGCGAACGTTTCAGCTTTCTATAACAATATTGAAGATCTTCAGGTTACATTGGATGCTGGTTCTTGCTCGTCACGTGTATCATTTAACGTACCTGAAGCGCACACCCAAGGTATTGAATTTGAACTTACACGTCAGTTTACTGACCAGCTATTTTTATCATTGACCGGAAGCATTATCGAAGCTGAGTTCGATTCAACTGTTGTTGACGGTGATGGTGCGGTGCTAGGTGGCGTTGAAGATGGCAACCGTTTGGCGTCAGTACCAGAAGAAAGCTTCGCTATCGCATTTACCTATGATTTAGCGCAACCTTTATTCTCGTCAAACAGCACCTACTTCCAAGGCTCTTACCAGTATGTTGGTGACCGTATTACACAACCTAGTGACCAAGTTGCAGGTGCAGGTATATTCACTTCAGGGCTTGCCTTTGGTGGTGCCACCGGCACTGAAACAACCGAGTTAGATTTATTGCTAGACGACTACGGTACAATGAACATGAGCTTTGGTCTTACCTACGATGACTACGAAATCTTGCTATACGCCAACAACCTGTTTGATGAAAACGCACAGCTTTCGTTTGATAGAGAACGTGGTGGACGTGCTCGACTTGGCTTTACTGTAAACCAGCCTCGCACAGTGGGCGCAACTTTCCGTTACTTCTTCCAGTAACGCGCGATAAATGTCTCTGCCTGAGGGAATGTCCCTTCAGGTAGAGGCTTCACCCGCTATAGAAATAACCTTCACCTGCCAAAGGGATAGCCTTCATCTAATTTAGGAAAAGTATCGTCTAAAGGCGGCACAATAAACATGCTTTAAGAAGCTATCTAAGGAAAGAGTGGAGTTGGCCGTAAGCCGGGTTCTGTCGTGGGCAACCATTCCTCTAGATCAGCAATCGCTCACTGATTCAAGCAACCTACCCGATCCCCATGCGGGCCACACGTTAAGGGATCCTATTTGGTCTTGCTCCGGGTGGAGTTTACCTTGCCACACTCTGTTACCAGAGGCGCGGTGCGCTCTTACCGCACCCTTTCAGCCTTACCGGCATGTAAACATGCTTAGGCGGTCTTCTCTCTGCTGCACTTGTCGTCGGCTCACGCCGCCCAGACGTTATCTGGCACCCTGCCCTTTGGAGCCCGGACTTTCCTCCCCTTTCTTACGAAAGCGGCGATTGCCTGGCCAACTCCGCGGCGCATTCTACATGAACTGCTCTACAATAGCACCCTATTCCTGCTCACTGTAAAAGCATTGTTCAACGTCGTTTTTATCGAGCAGTTTTGTGATAATAAATATTTGATCACCCGTTTCTATTTTGGTGCTGCCCTTAGGTATAAGGGTCTGCTCACCACGGGCAATCATCGCAACTACTGTATTGTCAGGAAGCGATAATTCACTAATGGTTTTGTTTAATGCTGGCGATAACTTGGATACTTCTATCTCTATAAGTTCGCGCTTACTTTTGGCAACTTTAACAATTTCTAGCGTACTCGATTCCTTCACTTCATCTTTTAACACTAAACCTAACTTTCGCGCCGCGAAAGGTAAGGTTGAGCCCTGCAACAAGGCGGAAATAAGTACAATAAAGAACACCACATTGAAAATAAGCTCAGCGTAAGGCATACCAAATATCAGCGGGAAAATAGCTAAAATAATTGGCACCGAACCTCGTAAACCCACCCATGATATGAGGAGAGATGCTTTAAACGAGAACTTCGAGAGCAGCAAAATAGGCATGACCACCAGCGGGCGTGCAACAAAGATAAGCACAAACGCAATCAGTAAGCCTTCCTTCCAGTTTACGAAAAGCTCGGTGGGTGTAACCAACAAGCCGAGGATAACGAACATGGCAATTTGCCCCAACCAAGCCAGTCCGTCGAGAAACACAAAGGTATTACGCTGATACGCAAAGCGGCTGTTACCCACGATGACGCCCGTAATGAAAGTAGCTAGGAAGCCGCTACCATTTAAATTTGCTGCTAAACCAAAAGACAGTACCCCAAACAGCATTACAAATACCGGGTACAAACCTATGGCCATTAAAGTTACACGTCTGAAAAGCCACACGGCAATACCGCCTATTGCAAGACCAACTGCAGCACCTACGCCCATTTGGCTAGCAAATAAGGAGAGCAAATCCAACGGTCTAGTTGTGCTGTCTTGAATAAGTGTAATAAGGCCAATAGTGAGGAATATGGCCATAGGATCGTTCGACGCACTTTCAAGCTCCAACGTCGATTTAATCTTAGCGGGAATGCGTATACCTGCATTGCGCAAAACCGAAAATACTGCAGCTGCATCGGTTGACCCCACAATAGCGCCAAGCAATAAGCCTTTATAAAGCGGTAAATCGAGGATAATCATGGCCGCCACACCGGTAAGCACTGCTGTACCCACAACGCCAAACGTGGCAAGCAAAGCCGCTGGCTTCCATGCTTGAAGTATGGACTTTTTAGAGGTTTGCAGTCCGCCATCAAATAGAATAAGGATGAGAGCAAATGTTCCTATAGCATGGGCGGCATCGGCATTATCAAAGAAGATTCGGCCAATCCCATCTTCACCAGCCAGCATACCAACACCAAGGAATAACACCAATACAGGTACGCCAAAGCGCGGAGACAGCTTACTGGCCAGCACACCTAAAATAGCCAGCACTGCGCTAAGTAAAATAATGTGATCAACTGCAAACATTATACGTTCCTTATTGCCACTGATGCATGCTTACGCAAAACTGGAAGTACGCATCAAGGGTTCCTGATAATACTGCTACCTTACCGCGTTTTCTTACCCAAGTATTGAGGTACAAAAACGCGGCAGCGTAATAAAGTTAAGGAACTCGTGTCGCCTAAGGGATGTGCGACAACGAAGCCTTAATTTCTTCGGCAGTGGGCTTTAACTGTGCTTTGCCCTGTTTCTCCCTTCTACTGCCCAATAGGTACAATAATGTAGAGGTAATAAACAAGGTCGAAGACGTGCCAATTACCACAGCAAAAACCATAGGCACTGCAAAACTTTCTACTGCGTCACCACCAAATAACGCCATTGGAAGCAGCGCTAACAGTGTGGTAACGGACGTAAATACCGTTCGACTTAATGTGCTATTCACCGCTTCGTTGATGGTTTTTGCTAAAGGTTTGGTTGGGTCTAAACGTAATAGTTCGCGGATACGATCAAGCACCACCACTTTATCGTTTATCGAATAACCAATAAGCGCCAATAACGCTGCAACCGCTGTTAAGTTAAACTCGATACCGGTTAACGCGAAAAAGCCTATGGTTTTGGTCAAATCGAGTATCACGGTTAGCAGTGCTGCGCTCGCAAAATGCGCTTCAAAGCGTGCCCACAGATACACCAACATGCCGCCACCTGCAATAAGCAGCGCAAGAATTGATAGCTCCGCAAAACCGCCGCTGACTTTCGGTCCAACCATATCAACTTTATCAAAACTTACTTGGTCGTCAGCCTTTGAAATCGCACGTTTTAAACCGTCAGTCTGCTTTGCATTGCTACTTTCAAGCTCGCCATTGCTGTCGAGAACAGGTGCTCGCAATAAATAGTGATGTTCACTGCCATATTCTTGAATGGCTATCTGATCAAAGCCATTGCTTTCAATCACATTCCTTAGCTCATCGGTAGTAAGGGTTGGTGCGGTCAACTCAATCATAGTGCCACCGGTAAAGTCGACGCCATAATGTAAGCCAGGCTTAACAAACAAGCCGATTGAGAGCACTGTTAGCACTATCGAAACAGCGAGTGCAATTTTACGCTTAGCCAGAAAATTAATACCGCTTAGCTTATCGCTCAAGCGCAGTAGCGGTGAAGAAAAGCGTAATGGTAGACGCTGCTGCGCGCGATCTTGCGTATTTTTTTGCTTCGACTTAACCACTCTAAGCATAAGCATTTTAGTTAAGGCAACCGCAGTAAATACTGAAGATACAAGCCCAAGGGCAATGGTGATAGCAAACCCTTTGATAGGCCCACTACCAAACATAAACAACAAGCTTACCGCTATAAGCGTAGTGAAATTTGAATCTACTATTGTTGCGAATGCTCTTTCAAAGCCCACTTCGATTGCACTGGCTGCAGGGCGGCCTTTTTTACTCTCCTCACGAATACGCTCATTAATCAAAATGTTCGCATCTACAGCCATGCCCATAGTCAGAATCAAGCCTGCAATGCCAGGTAATGTAAGTGTTGCGCCAAATAAGGTTAACGCACCAAACACCAATGCCATGTTGATACACAGAGCAAAGCTTGCAATAGCCCCCCATCTGCCGTAAATCGCTACCATAAATGCTAAAACTAGCAACGCACCTGCTATGCCGCTCTCTACACCGGTTTGAATAGCGTCGCTACCTAAATCAGGCCCAACTGTACGTTCTTCTATAATATTAAGAGGCACAGGTAATGCACCGGTGCGAAGCATTAATGCGGTATTCCCTGCCTCGGGCAACGTAAAGTTACCGGTTATTTCACCACGACCACCCGGAATCACGCTATTTATGACGGGCGCTGTAACCACTTTGTCGTCAAGGACGATAGCAAGCACACGGCCGATGTTGTCACGTGTCATAGTGGCAAACTGCTTGGCACCTGCGCTGTCTAATCGGAACGTCACTACGGGCTGGCCATTTTCACTACTTAAGACACCTGCCGCATCAGTAATATGCTCACCTTCTAGCGCCACTTTTTGCTCTAAGCGATAGGTATTACCCGCCGCATCTTGCTTATTCATAACCTGCTCAGACTGGCTATTCGCGGCCCAGTGAAAAGTCATTTGTGCCGTAGTACCCAGTAGCTTTTTAACCTGGGTTGGGTCAGACATACCTGGCATCTGAACTAAAATCGCATCTTTACCCTGAAAGGTAACGCTGGGCTCAGTAAGCCCCGTTTCATTCAAACGCTTCCGCACTACCTCAACACTTCGGCTTAACGTGTCTTTAACCAATTGCTCTGAATAGAGTTCGTTGAGTGTAAGGGTGACAGTGTTTTGCTTTATCTCTACATCAAGTGCACTTGAACCATTTGGCTGAGCGGAAATTTGATATGCGGTGTCTTTTACCTTTCTCGCATCATCTGCACTACGCAATGTAAAGACGACACTTCTAGAACGACTATCTTTATGAGTGAGTGAATGAGACGTCTTTGTATAGCGCACGTTTTGACTGCGCAATTCGCTAAGTAAGTCACTCGAAAAGCTGTTGAGTTGCTTTTCAAACAAGGCGTTGGTGTCTGCGGCTAATAACAGGTGCGAACCACCTTGCAAATCTAAGCCTAAAGAAAGTGTGGAAGTGGTGTACCACGTAGGTAACTGCTGTTTAATTGATTGCGGCAATATGTTGGGCGCAGCGCTCAGTAAACCGAGCATAACGATGAGCACATACACAAAGCCACGAAATGAAAATCGTGCCATTTTAGAATCCTGAATAATAAAGTTTTAAAACGCTTGAAAGAGAAAGCAAAGAGGCTTTGCTTTCTCGTTAGCGCGCGTAAAGGGGTTAACTCAGGATGGAAGGTGGACCTCGAGGGCTCGCTTTTACCCACGTTTTAGCATTGAAGAAAGAGCCTGCTGATGGCGCCCTGTCAGATGGCGCTTTGTAGAAGGCAAAGTTTAGCGATGCCGATATTAAACCTTGCGGCTCTGCATCGGTAGGCTTCTCGTCTTTATCACCGGTTAGCTTGTTTGCGCTAAATCTAAGAGAGTAGTTTTGCGCACTGTGCACAAACTTGGCCAGCGGAGACTGCGAAGTGACTTCAGCATTATTCGCTACATCAGGTGTCTGAAACCCCGTACTAACAATTAGATACGACAATACCCACGCCACAAGAAACGGCGTAAATGAAGAAGGGTAAAAGCGTTTTATAAAAGCGCGCACGATATTTGGGCTGGTTTTATTAATAATACAATTTCAGACAAGCAAATGAGATGGGGGCGGACAGATTATTTTCAACGCTAGATTGCCCGGGTCTTACAAATAAAAAAGCGCCGTCGAGGGCGCTCTTTAACACTTAATACTTACTCAGTTGGCTGCTCTGTGAGGATTAAACCACTGCAATCACGTCGTCTTTTGGCAAGCGAGCCTTTGGCAAACCATGGTTCCAGTCTTGTTCAGTATCAGGGTACCCCATGGCCAATGCCACTTCACAAATATGACCGCCTAGTTCGTCTTTGAATAATTCGCTAAGTAAATCAGAGTCAACGCCTTCCATCGGTGTAGAGGCGATCCCTAAACGCGCCACAGTATGCAGTACGTTACCCAGTGCCAAGTAAACTTGGGCTTTAGTCCACGCCGCGTTGTTTCCATTCTCATCGGTGTTCGCTTCGGCAAATGCGTAAGCGCCCATGAAATTTTCTCGCATGTCTTCTGGTAAATGACCTGAAGATACTTCCGCATCCACGCGCTTAACGAACTTTTCTTTAGTGAATTTAGGGTCGTACGCAAATAAAATCGTATGCGATGCTTCTTTAGCGTGATGTTGGTTAAACTGATGCTTATTTTCAAAGCTATCGTGAAGGCGCTGTTTCGCTTCATCGCTTTCTACTACAACAAACTTCCAAGGCTGAGAGTTGATAGAAGACGCTGATAGACGCAAAGCTTCAAGAATGGTAGCAAGGTCATCAGCTGAAATACGCTTGCTAGTATCGTACTTCTTAACTGTATAACGCTTGTTTAAATCTTCGATAATTGGATGAGACACAACTGACTCCTCAATATATAAATAGGAATAATCTAAAAGTTGTGCTCATGGTATTGATTCCTCTTTTCAATGATAAGCCCTTCGGAAGCTGAATCAGTTTCAATGTATTTTTGACAATAGTTTGAGTTAAGAGGAGTGAGTGCCTTCGTTTAAATAGCTGAGTTGAGTATTGGCGAAGTGCTTTGTACGTTCTGACTAATGAAAGTTGCTATAGCGCCCCCCAAGTATTGAGAACCATAAAAATAAGAAAGCACTTATGTAAGAGCAAGTAATCTATACTTTTTCTCTACTATTCTTTTCAACTAAAGGTAAGTTGATAAGCTTATCTAACTCACCTACTATGAAGAGCAAAACTAATTTTTTCGTTAGACGATGGAATTGACGCCTTCTAGTTACCTTATATGGATCTTTGAAAATTCTATCTTGATATGAACCAAGCTCACGAAATTACGTCCGGACAACGAGAGATGATGCAGGTTCGTCATCGCCGTCGATTTGTCCTTTGCCAAGTTCTTACTGTTATAGGCGTAATTTTTCTGTTCGCACTGGGCGGATTAAGCTTATATAACGATGCCTTTTTGCTCGGCAGCATATTAGTAAGCAATGGGCTAATTGGCTTAGTAAACCTTTATCTCTTGAAGCGCTCAGGAGATGTAGAAAGAGCCGCTGTAATACTAAGCGGCATCTTATTTGTGTTATGCATGAGTTTGCTCATTACTGGCGGAAAGGACAATACAGGCATGCTATGGATATACCCCATAGCGGCGATTAACCTATTCATTAATCGATTTTGGCCTGCGGTCGTCGTATTCTGTATTTTTAGCGTCACTAGTACTCTTCTTCTGTTCACCCCGCTTTCTAGTTTATTGATGACGAGTTACACGCTTGTAGAAGCCATACGTTTTATTTTAACTACGTTAGCACTTAACCTTATATGCCTTGCAGCCCTTCGCTCTGAAGAGCAATCTTACGAGACAATCATTAAATTGCATGATGACGATATTAGGCAAATGGCGTTCTACGATACGTTAACGGGCCTTCCCAATCGCTGGAATTTCAAAACAAACCTCCAACGCGTAATTGATAGAGCAAGCAAAGATAAGCAAAGAGTTGGCCTACTTTATATCGATCTAGATAACTTCAAACAGGTGAATGATCAGTATGGTCATGAAATGGGTGACAAGCTCTTATTGAAGTTTAGCGAACAGTTGTGGAGTGAAATTCGTCCGTCTGACCAAGTACTTAAGCCTCAAGAGGAAAGTATTGCTAGACTTGCTGGCGATGAATTCGTTGTTTTGCTGCCGGATATTAAAGATACAATTAATGCCGGAAAGGTGGCATCGCGAATTTTAGATATTTTTGATGGCGGCTTCGAGGTAGAGGGTATTACTCACCTCACATACGCCAGTATTGGTATTGCAGTTTTTCCTGATGATGCAAAAGAGCCCTCTGAACTGCTTCATTTTGCAGATACAGCAATGTATGACGCAAAACAAAATGGTCGAAATTGTTTTAGATTTTTCACGCAAGAGATTGCCGACACTATAAAGCAGCGCCAGAAGATAGAAAACGGGTTAAGAGCATCGTTAGAAAACGACCAATTATCCCTAGTATTTATGCCTATTTTCGATTGTGATAATGACGACATTGTTGCCGTTGAAGCGTTACTTAGATGTAACGCTCCCGAGTTAGAAAAAATAGGACCAGATCAATTTATTCCTGTTGCCGAATCTACTGGGCTTATAAAAGACATCGATTTATGGGTGATCGACGCAGCTTTGCAACGCCTTGTCACATTGCAGCAGCAACACAATTTCACAGGAAAGATGTGCATTAATATATCTGGCGTTGAGTTAAACAATGAACATTTCCCGTCTCAGGTTAAACGTTTACTTGAAATATACGCGGTCACGCCATGCAGTGTAGAATTAGAAGTGACTGAAACTGCTCTAGTTGCAGGAAATAAAGCCTGTTTAGATACGCTACGTGCGTTGCACAAAGCTGGAGTTTCTCTAGCACTCGACGACTTTGGAACAGGTTATACCGCATTTAGTCAACTCATCCATTACCCAGCCCACTGCCTGAAGATCGATCGTTCTTTTATCAGTGATTTATTTTCAGGGAACGATCCAAGAAGCAAAATGGTTTTGATTATACAGAACCTTGCCGAACTCTACGGATTACGAGTTATCGCTGAGGGAGTTGAAACTGAAGAGCAGTTAAATTATCTGAAAAGGCATGGCTGTGACTGGGCACAAGGGTACTTCTTATCTCGCCCCTTGGCTTGGGACGATTTACTTAAACGCCTAGCTATGTAAAGGCAATATGAATGGTAAGATAACATCCAATCTGTAACAAAAGCCCCTCAAAAGAGGGGCTTTAAAGTTAAGAACGAGAGATTTCGTTTTTAGTGTTTACAGTAAATCAGTTGTTTAATGCGAGCCAGTAAACAAAGGCTATCTAGAACGACCCTTTTGTAAGTAAGAAGTTTACCGATATGACAATTTATAGCATCAAAGTATGAGGTGGATTAGGTGTAGTAGCTTATACTTGATCTTACACATTCATTTATAGATTTAGACACAATCTGACAGGCGGCTTTAGACCTTGAGTTCAATTGCTGAGTGCAACGCTATCCTTATTAAAGGAGGAATGTTGCCATGAAACAAAGAAAACGTATCTATTACTCACCAGAACAGAAAGCACTTATTTGGGACAGATATAAGCGAGGTGATTCGCTGCATGATATCGCTAGATATGTTTGACCGCTTTCACTCTTCTATTATGCCAACCATTTATCAAATTGGTAGGTATCGGCCACCAGAACGAAAAAGACATCCACAGTCTCTTTCGCTTGATGAAAGAGAAGAAATATCACGATGCTTAGTCGGTAAACAATCCATTCGAGAAATTGCCAGACGTTTGTCTAGAGCGCCATCTACAATTAGCCGTGACAATCGACGTAAATGATTAACCTGAACTTTAGCCGAGATTAGTACCAATAGCCTATCTTCGCATGACATTTCAAACTAACACGTCATAAAAAACTTCCACAATTAAACACTTCCACAAACTGAGCTTGTCTAAAAGACAACTGTAACCAAGGGCTAATAAATAGCTTTTATTCTTCTTATACTCACCCTAAAACATTCTAAGCAAGCGGTTGTTATTGGGACGCCAACCATTGAGTTAGGCTATTTGAGCAGCACAACACCACTAAGTGAACATTTAAGTCTGATAATGACTTACGCTGAATTCATACATCCCGAAACAAAAAAAACTGGCAAGATATTGGTGTATTACCAGACATTGATGTGCAACGTAAGCCTATAAAACCGGCAGCAATCAGTGAGTTGCTGACCGTCATCACCGCGAAGGCAGTGATTTCCTAAAGACAAATACCAGACCTTTGTTTTTTATATTTTAATTCCGATAGGTGCCCATTTTCACAATAATTTGCGTCGGCGACAGATGATGAATCCAAATCCTGAGAGTAAAAACAAACCTATCGAACTGGGAGCAGTAACTGAACGACTTCGAAGTTCAGTGTTATTAAACTGGGCAAGCCCAATTGTTTCACTCAGTACATCATCAAAAAGGTTCAAAGATAGTAAAGGATCAGTCAAGACATAGGTATCATCCCTTGCACACCTTTCTTTCTTTAGTTTATCCGCAATTCCTTTCGGTATTTCAACGCCACCTATCTTAGGTAAATCAACCAACTGTGCACATCCAGCTTTGATCCCCAGAATAGGTTCAAAAAGCGCATCAAAATCCACACCTAAATCGATATCAAGAAAGTACTCTCGCTTAGCAATATCGAGAATATTGCTATTATGACTAAATAGTACTTGAGAAGAATCGTTCATAACATCTACCATGAGTTCGCTCCCCCTATTCATAAGAACACCGCCTTGGTCAGCGTATACGTCTTGGTCAAACGTGAGCTTTTGTTTGAGCGTGACGCTTGGAGAGAAGGTGCTTTGAAGTGAACCAAGCATACCTGCAGTGACATTGGCAAGGGTATACGCGCCCTTGAGATCGTTTATTTTAGGATGAGAAAACTCACGTCGAAGTGCACCCGGTGATCCTGCTAACTGCTCACCAATTCGGGTCAGACTAAATTCAGTCGATAGCATAGGGGTAGTTACGGTTAAACCATCAAGACTCGAGGTTTTAAATGGATTCAATACCTCTGCTGTAAATGCAGGTGTATCTGATACGGGTACTTTATTATTTAGTACGACGGTTTGTCCACCACCAGACGGAAAATACACATCCACTTTTGCAGACGGTTTGCCACCATCAAAGTCTTCTACATCAAGGCCGAATAGGTTCAAATCCAATTCCGGGGATAAGGTAAAATCAAGCAAATTAAAGTTACCAAACGGATTAGTAAAAGCCGGTAAATCTAATGAAAAGCAATCTAACACGCAGAGATTGCCATCAAGATCGACCCCCATATCAAAAACTGCATCTAGCTGCGCATTAAGCGTTGGCGCTTCAAGAGCATATTCTGCCGATAATGACGAGGTGATGGCTAATTCGTTTGCGACAAACGCTCCACGCTCAGCATTTAGCACAGTAAGTTCAGTCTCTATGCTACCGTTGATACTGGCTGATGCCTCGCCACCACTGACATGGAGCTCGCCTTGAATACCAGTTTCTCCGGTTACCTCAACCGCCAACTCAGCACCTATTTTCGCATCCACACCAAAATCAAGGTTTTCGCTTGGTGCAGTTCCCAAGCCCGGCGTTGTTTCTGAAACTGTAAACTCACAATTTGCAGCCCCTAATGCCGCCGTTCCTTTTATACAAGCGTCATAAAGGGCATAGTCTGGATTATCGATGTCTTTTTTCGGTTCTTTATCTAACGTGTAATCAGAGTATTTTGGTTTGAATAGGTCAAGAACACATTCTCTGTGTCCAATTATGGTTACACACTTTTCTTCGTAACCACTAATATACCTGATTTTAGCCAGTGTCCCGTTTGCAAGTTTGTCACATTGAGAATCAGTTAGCACCCTCTTACAGCTATCATATGCTGATTTCCAGGTTGTCCATAAAGGGTTTCTTATCGTTTCTGCTGGCTTTTCTGCTGTGAAGCCCCATTCACCAAGCTCACCGCCGTTGATACATTGTGACTGATTAAAACCGAGACCTTGGCAGGTCGCCATTTTAGCGTCCCACACCAGACGCTCTGGATTTGGAACTGATCCTAGCGCCGATGCTGAAACATAATCATTTAATAGAGATAGTCTACCGGTATTAATTGACTGAATGGCGTAAAAGGATTCTTGCAATCGGTACTCCTCAGGAAACAAAGACAAGCCTACCTTACTACTATCCAGCGCGAAGCCGTCGTTGAACGTTTGTATGTAGAGGGGTTGAGCATACGAATCAGCGATCCGCAGACTGATAAATACAATAAAAAACAAAAGAAATGACGTACGCAGCATGCGAACACCTCCTTGTGGGAGTAGTTTTCAGTAGCCAATGTTCTATGCCGACCATTGGCAGCTAATTCAGAGCACTAAAATATTAGTCTGTAGAGGAGGAAAAAAACCTGAATTATTTTTGAAAAAAACCTGATTTATTACTAATTACGAAAGGAAATCACCGATTACCGCCAATATTTGTCGAGCGCCGCTGGTTTTCAATTCGTGCCAACCTGTGTGATTGTCGACTACATCATCCAACGAGAGTTTGACTTGCCTGAGGCGTCCACCTGCGCATCATTTAAAAAACAAACGAGAACTTGAACATGCAATATGTTTAGGCTAGAACTGAATCGACCAGACTAGTGTCTGGGTCGGAACCACCATTTTTTGCGCACACGTAAATTTCTTTACCGTACTTAGAATAAACCTTTGTTTTTGCGCCGGCAGTTTTTGCCATGGCGGCTTTACGAACTTCGAATGCTCTTCCCATCTTAAAATTCTCTTTCTCGCAAGAAATATGGATCATCGGGGCTAGATTGCATTTAGGAAGAAAAATTCGCGACCTCGCTTTATTCAATATGGCGATTGGCCCATAATCGGCAGGTCCCCTGTTCAAGTCAGGGTGAGACTACAATTTTTTAAAGAACTTTAGCGATAGCTCGGCTCTACCCCATAAACAGGGGAGCAGCACTCGATGTTACACCCCTAACGATAATACTTTCGATAGCTCGAAGGGGTCAGTCCAGTAAACTTTTTGAAAAATTTTGTAAAGTAAGTTTGTTCCTGAAAGCCCAACCTTTCTGCAATCGCTGTTACCCTTAAATCTGCAAAAATAAGCAAGCGTTTTGCTTCATCTGAAATTTCTTTGTGAATCAAACTGAGAGCAGATGTTTCGGCGTATTTCTGGCAAATTTGATTTAAATGCGGGGCGCTAACACCAATTTTGTCAGCATACCAAGCCACCTGATGTTGGCTCATGACATGTTGTTTTATCAACGCTTTAAAGTCAGCCAGTTTCCGCTCTGATTTAGTCAAACTAAGTGAATGTGGATCGCCTGAGGGTTTCATACGATAGGTGTTAATCAATAGTTGATTAAGCAACGTCATGAGCATGTGTTCTCGCATTGGCTGACTAGCCTGTTCTTCAGCCGAGAGTTGCAGACAAAGGCCTTCGATAACCTGTCGTTCTCGATTATTCATAGGGTTTACCGCAGCTTCACTCATAAACCCTTGCAGTTCAATGTTCTGCGCGATTTGCTGCATAGCTGACGAGGCGACCGATAATACATAGCCAGAAGAACTTACCTGCCAATCAAAACTATGTACCACTTCGTGAGGAATAAAAATAATAAATGGTGCAGCAACTGCCTGTCTTTCATGATCAAGCTGCACGTTCCCACCTCCTTCGGTCACCACAAAAATTTGGAAAAGATTCCTGTGTCTGTGCGGTTTAATTCGCCAATCATGCTTTTCACTGCGAACCGTCAGTGCTTCACAATATAGAAACGAACTCACCTGATCGAAGCTATCTTCAACGTATAGTCCTTGGTCATCGTCTCTTTCTATAAAATCACTCATAATCTACGTTTTGTGCATTTTTAAAAAAGATACTCCCATTATAAATGCATTTTTTCTACATATAATGCAAACAATGCAACAATAAGGGGAGCCTTAAGGGCTGGTAGAAAAAAGAATATGAAGACATTCCTGGCACGTATGTTTTTGATGGTAAACGCGCTCACCCGTGTTATGCGTTAAACAAACTATTATTTTCTTTTAACAAAGAATCAAATCGCAGCGAATTTGACGCAGATCCCGCGGCTTACTGCGATAAGTTTGGTGTCGTTGGCGAATACAAAGAAGTCATACTGAAGCAGGACTTTTTAAAAACGCACTTGCCTATGTCTGACTAACGACCAGAAACCGAGAAAAACAGTTCGATTGCGCTTATTTAACTATGGCCAACGCAGTTGCTTTAGCGATTACTTGCTCGTCCTGAATCAACTCACCTTCTAAGAAGCAAACGCGTTTTCCCTTCGAGGTAACTTTAGCCTTGCCAATAAACGCCCCTGGCTTTGCAGCATTGATAAACTGAGTATTCATCTCCAACGTGGGGGCAAATTGCCCCTTATCTAGTGAATAAAAGAGTACAGGTCCCAAACATTCATCCAACATGGCACAAATAAAACCGCCTTGGATGTTACCAGCAGGGTTGCAGAAATCTTCGTTCAAATTAAAAGCCATTTCGATCGACAAAGCTTTTTCACTATAGTTGATAAGCTCTGCATTTAAGGTTCTAGCACTGTTTGCTTGAAGCTTCCCAGCTTTTATTATGTCTTCATAGTTCGTCATAGTTCTAGCCAAAAGAAGCCGCTACTAGAGCGGCGGACACGGAGGAGAGCATTTAAAGTGGTAGCGCTTTTAATAGGTTTTTTCTTATTTTTCCGGTTCCGTTTCTCGGTAGCTCATTCACCTGTTTAATGTATTTAGGCAATTTATAACGCGCCAGAGAAGCTTCTAAAGTAGCCAACAAAGCATCATTATCGAGTTCCGTGAAATGCTTATTAGGCACAACAAACAAGCACCCTACTTCACCCCACTTTTCGTCTGGCACGCCGATCAAAGCACATTCCAATACTTGCTCGTCCTTAAGGGCAATGCCTTCCACTTCAACGGGGTACACGTTTTCACCACCGGAAATAAACATATCTTTAATGCGGTCTACGATACGATGAAAACCATCCTCATCTTTGATGGCTACGTCGCCAGTTTTAAACCACCCATCTTCAGTAAAACAATCTTTGTAGATCTCAGGTTTATTCCAGATACCGAGAAATAGATTATTACCTTTAACTTGTACTTCCCCAGCTCTGCCATCTGTTATTTCATTGCCTTTTTCATCGGCGATACGAGTTTGTATTCGATGACCTGGCACCCCAACAAATCCAGCTTTTTTATCAATAGTTGCAATATCGAAAGGCATGTGAAAAATGGTGCCAGCTTCGCTCATACCATAACCGTCAACGATGGGAATACCATCGTTAAGCCATTCTCTAATCTGAACCTCAGGATGAGGAGCACCGCCAGTCAGCAAGGCTTTCAGACCTCGCAACTTAGTTGCATCAAAATCATCTTGCTGACGCAAGACATTGGCCATTTGAGGTACGCAAAAGTAATGAGTGACGCCTAACTCGGCGTCACTCAAGCGGGCTAGTGTTCTTGGTGGTACAAAAGCATCAGAAATTAGAATGGTACCACCGTGATACAACACTGGTCTGATACTGGAAATCAAACCGATAACATGGAACATTGGTGCTTCGCAGAGGAACACACTGTGCTCGTCAACATAGGCCAGCACCCCCATGTTCAGAGTCGTCTCCATAATACTCGCTTCACTGTGAAGCACCCCCTTCGGCGCGCCAGTGGTTCCAGAGGTGTAAAGCATCAAGCTGGGCTGTTGATATTGGCTATTGGTATAACTCGCTTCCTCAAACGAAAGGATTTGTTGCAGTATGCTGTTAATGGGGCAATAGTCGAGTCCTAGACTATCGGCCATCTCATCGGCAACAATCAGTTTCGGCTTACAATCTTCAAGCAGGGTTTCAATCTCGTCTTTGGATAGTCGCCAATTTAACGGCACAAACAAAACACCTGCACGCCCGCAAGCTAAACTCAATGCCACTATTTCAGCACAGTTTTTTGCGATGCAAGCGACTCTATCCCCCTTGCCGACATCGTTATGTTCTAACCAAGTTACCGTTCTCGCAACGACGCTATTCCAAGCTTTGTAGCTCCAACTATTGCTATAAGTTAGATCAGTTACCGCCGTTTTGTCTGGATGCAAGACCGCCTGTAAAGTTAGAAAGTCCATATACTATTCTCTATTGAGCTTGCTTTGATTTGTCGTATGCACCCAATCCAGGCTTATACGTTTTATCATCAATAAACTGTTTGATGCCCTCTTTGCGACCATCATTGTCAAAACTGTTGGCAGCCTCCTGTGCTCTCACCAAGAAATCTTCTGCGTTGTCATAAGTCATCTCTTTAACGCGTCTCATTGCATCTTTTGTCGCTTTAAGCGCTATGGGGTTTTTGGCCAGCAACACGTTACACACTTCTGTGACGCGCTGTTTTAACTGCGCCAAAGGTACTGATTCGTTAACCAAGCCCCACTCAACCGCAGTTGCTCCGTCAATATTTTCCCCCATTAGCGCATGATACATTGCTTTGCGCATTGGCATTAAATCTATGGCGACTTTACTTGCTCCACCACCGGGCAAAATACCCCAGTTAATTTCACTGAGTCCAAAAGTTGCTTCATTTGCGCAGAATGCCAAGTCACAACTAAATAATGGCCCATAACCGCCACCAAAGCACCACCCGTTGATCATGGCTACCGTCGGCTTTTGATACCAACGCAAACGTCGCCACCAGCCATAAGACTCACTTTGTGCCTTGCGAATCGCACCCAACCCCTTTGCTTCGTTCTCACGGAAATATTCTTTGAGATCCATACCCGCAGTCCAGGCAGTGCCTTCACCGGTCAACACCAAAACCCCCACATCTTCACGAAACTCTAAATCGTCTAATACACGCATCATTTGGCGGTTGAGCTTAGGGTTCATGCAGTTGCGTTTTTCAGGGCGATTAAACGCTACCCAAGCGATGCCGTTTTCTACCGTCACCGCGACTGTGTCTTGTTCAGTTCTATCTGTAGTCATACTTTTTCCTCTAATATCTTTTTCGAATATCACTGTTAGATTGGATAATGACCATCTTGTGTTTCGATGGTAATCCAACGCAGTTCAGTAAATTGGTCTATACCTGCTTTGCCGCCAAAGCGACCATATCCAGAGGCACCAACGCCACCAAATGGCATCTGGGCCTCATCGTGCACAGTTGGACCATTGATATGGCACATACCGGATTTAATTTTCTTGGAAAGCTCCATACCTTTGGCAATGTTTTTCGTAAAGATAGCCGAGCTCAAACCATACTCACTGTCATTGGCAATACGAATCGCGTCGCCTTCATCTTTTGCTCGAATAATGGCAACTACCGGACCAAAACTCTCTTCACTATAAATAGCCATATCTGCTGTAACATGATCGAGTACGGTTGCGGCCATCAGAACAGATTCACCCTTGCCGCCAGCAATAATTTCTGCCCCCTTGCCCACAGCATCGTCAATCAGCATGTTAACTTTTTCTATGGTCTTCATATCAATGACCGCACCCAACGGGGTTTTAGCTTCTCTTGGGTCGCTGGCTTTCATAGTTTTGGCTTTTGCAGCAAATTGTTCGGCGAACGCATCTGCAACCGTTTCAACGACAATCAAGCGCTCGGTAGACATACATATCTGCCCCTGATTCATAAAAGCTCCAAAAGAAGCTGCTTTAACCGCTTCTTGCAAATCCGCATCATCGAGAATCACAAGAGGTGCTTTGCCACCGAGCTCTAACAGGCATGGTTTGAGCTGCTGAGCCGCACGCGTCGCAATAATACGACCAACTTCCGTCGAACCGGTGAAGTTAATACGCTTTACTTCTTTGGCATCGATTAATGCACCTACTACTGCTGGAGCGTCTTCTGGCGCATTAGTTACAATATTGACCGTGTTTTCTGGGAAACCACCTTCGGCCAACGAATCAATAATGAGTTTATGCGTCTGTGGACACACCTCGGACGCTTTTAAAATCACGGCGTTGCCACACGCTAGTGCCGTTGAGATAGCGCGAGTGCCCAAGATAATTGGCGCATTCCACGGTGCTATTCCGAGTATTACTCCAACGGGATGACGCTGTGCCATCGCCATGCAGCCGGGTTTATCAGATGGAATAATTTCGCCGCTTACTTGAGTGGTCAGCGACGCAGCTTCACGCAACATAGAAATCGACAAGGTTAAGTTGAACATTGCCCAACCGGCAGTGGCACCAGTTTCACTCATCATAGCTGCGACGAAATCGTCTTTTCGCGCTTCCATTGCTGCGGCAGCTTTCATTAAAACTGTCCGTCTAGCATTTGGGCCCTGTTGTGACCATTCTTCGAAGGCCAACTGTGCTTTCGCAGCAATATCTGCCATTTCAACGGCTTGCATTGCTTCTGCCTCACTGGCCACTTCACCAGTTAACGGGTTGATACGGGTAAATTTCATTTTTACCATCCTCACGTCTGTGTTTGTGTTCGGAGTAGTCTGCTAAGACTGAGCCTTCGAATTGTCTTTCATAAAGTAAATTGCCAATGCTGAGACGAGTGCGCCAGCTCCCATAGTTACTGCTACGCCTTGAAGTCCTCCCCCTTGAGAGAACAATAAACCTGCCACAATAGGACTTAGCGCTGCACCGCCGCGTCCTACGCCGATGACTATCCCAGTACCACTAGCGCGTACTTCTGGTGGGAAAGTTCTCGCCATCAATCCATACAACCCCACAACGCCAGAATTGGTGAAGAAACCTGTGGCGGCTGAGACTAACGCTAACGTGCCTAAAGATTGGTACCCTATGCCAAACACTGACACCATGACAAAGGCAACGATTAGTACAGGAATTAACAACTTTCTGAGATCAAGGCGGCTAGTAATTACACCGAGAATTACTGCACCCGCAGCTCCACCCACATTAGCCCAAACCAATACCTGCCCCGCTTGACTGGGATGAAAGCCCATATCGACGACAATTTTAGGAATCCACTTCAGAATGAAATAGAACGTCATAATATGTGCGAAATAGGCAACAATTAGCAGTAGTGTGAATTTTCGCAGTTGTGGCGTGAACAAATTGGCATAACTGAATTTTTTAGCGACTGCCGATGGCTCTGGTAACTTGGTTAGTAACGGCTTATTCATCTTAGCTAAAATGCTGTTTAACTTTTCTAGCGCCGTACCTGAACGTTTATTCGACAGATACAGTACCGATTCAGGTAACCAAAATGCAACGACCAAGATGAAGAGTCCGGTCACGATAGCGCCAAACATAAATACTGACTGCCAGCCGTAAACCGTTAGTAACTGAGACGCTATAGCACCACCTAACACAGCGCCCAAAGGATACCCAGTAGCCATCAAAATGACACACAAGTTACGGTACTTGGCGTTAGAGAATTCCGAAACCATGGCGTTGGTTGATGCCAACATACCGCCTATGCCTATACCGGTAATAAAGCGGAATACGAGCAAACTGGTAATACCCGCGGCAAAAGCAGAGCCAAGCATTCCGAGCGTCATTAAAACCAGGCACGACTGAATCGTTGGCTTACGGCCGTATTTGTCGGCAATTCCACCAAGCGCTACTGAACCTATCGCCATGCCAATCAGTTCCATCGCCAGGACGACGCCTAGAGCCGCTCTATCAATACCCCAATCCGATGCTATGCCCGGCGACGCAAAACTAATTGCCAGTACATCAAAACCATCAAGGGCATTCAAAGATATACAAATTATGATCGCGACTAACTGTAAGCGACTGAGCTCACTTTTATCTAGTATGCTGGATACGGATTGGTTCATAGAGTCTCACTTAAATGCCCATGTTAGTTGAGCGGCCTATCCCCACGAGCAAAATATATCTAGTTGGAGATCGGGGATGTTAATTAATCGTTATTGTGGAGTAGATATTAGCGAAAGCGTTGGGCAAGTGAATAGCAGATAGTGACGAAAAAATTGACAAATAATGCCAGAGGATAATTTATGCAAAGCAGGTTAATTAGTTGTTATCGAAGTCCAGCTTATTACGAAAATTTCTTGGGGCTTCCCCCGTCCATTGACGAAATGCTCTGGTAAATACGGCAGGATCTGAATAACCAACGCGCGCAGCAACTTCATTGATTGCGATAGTTTTTTGCGACAATAAATGGATCGCTCTGTCGCGACGCACCAGATCTTTTATCTGTTGAAAAGAAGTTCCCTCCTCTTTCAACTTGCGCATTAACGTTCGCGTTGTCATGTGTAGCTTCTCTGCACAGTGTTCTATGGTCGCTAATCCAGAGTCAAGGCAACCTTTGATAAGGGTTTTGAGTTCAGAAGCCAAACTGTAGTCTCCCTTGTATTGTTTAAACAATTCCACCGGACACCTGCTCATAAATACCTTTAAGGTAGACTCGTTTTGTTTACAGATTTTGGATAAATAGTTGGTCGGGAATACCAGCGCTAGTTCGCCACTAGAAAATCTGTGCTTACCTGGATATAAATAGTTGTACTCCTCTACATGAGCAGGCGGTGAATAAGGAAACCGCACTTCAATTAACGGCAGCGTCTCCGCAATAAACCAGGAGGCATATCGATGCCAGGCAAGCAGGCATATCTCAGCAAACAAATGTTTAAAGTCTTGCTGAAGTTGCGCTAAACACACCCTCAATACTACTTGCTCTTTTTGAACATCTAGCTCAATAAACTTGTCTTGCAGCATTAAATTATAGAATCTAGCTCCAAGCTGCAACGCCTTACCTAAATTGGCCTGATTGATTGTTAATTTGCCCATCATGAAATAGGTGCCCGACGGCATTTTGCGGTTACACACCCCCATACTCTCGTCATTCAACCAATCCCAAATAGCTTTTTGAAATGTCGCTAGCTTTTCGGTTGGAATACGCAAATCCGGTTGTTCTAACATTGCATGATTGAGGCCGATACCCTGCAATAAAATATTGGCATCGACCCCTCGCGCCAATGCCAATTCGTATAACGATGTTAAGTAGTGATTCGCCCCAGAGCCAAAATCTTCTTTGCCGAGAACATTGGAAAGACTGTCGATATCAAATTTTTTGGCAGGGATCACAGGCATAGGGAGATACTTTAATGATGCAGGTTTTTAACAACAGGTTAACCTATTAAGAATGTTTAGACTATGATAACAACTCTAATATCATTGACATTGGTTAATGTCGGCCCAGTAATAACCAAATCATCAATAGCTTCAAAAAAACTATAACTGTCATGTCGTTCTAAGTATTGCGTCGCCTTTACACCCACCTCTGCAGCTTTCATTAACGATTCAGGAGTAACCACAGCACCCGCTGCATCTTCTGAACCGTCAATCCCATCGCTGTCGACGGCTAGAGCATATACACCTTGCAAGCCTTGTAACTCCACCGCAAATGCCAATAAAAACTCCGTATTTCTGCCGCCTTTACCCGGTTTAACATCACCTATGGAAACCGTAGTTTCCCCTCCGGAAATGATCGCCGCAGGTAATCTTACAGGCTGCTGATGTTTTTTAACGGATTTTGCAATAGCCGCCATCATTTTACCGAGCTGAGCACTTTCACCTTCAAACTCGTCGCTTAGTACCAGTGGTGTATAGCCCAAATCAGCCGCTTTTTTTGCGGCGACTTCAAGCGCTTTTATAGGTGTCGCAACTAAGTCATGGGTAATGTAGTTGCTGGCTTGGACAGGG
Source organism: Alteromonas sp. ABV4_150 (assembly GCF_056311745.1). Taxonomy (NCBI): domain Bacteria; kingdom Pseudomonadati; phylum Pseudomonadota; class Gammaproteobacteria; order Alteromonadales; family Alteromonadaceae; genus Alteromonas; species Alteromonas sp. ABV4_150. The sequence continues at coordinate 788,407 of NZ_CM149971.1, forward strand.
ATTTGGGCTTCTTGCCCTTCCAAAGCAGCAATAAGTTCAGTACCCAAACCGTATTTATGCAATATAGTGACCGCGTTATACTGCAAACTGTCAGACAATACCGTAGGTCCCGAAGCTACATCGCTTGGGTTATCTCCGGGTATGTCGCTGATAATCAAGCTGTGTACTCTTGCTGGCAACGCTGCCAAGGCCAGTTTGCCACCTTTAATTTTACTCAGTGATTTTCTGACAGTGTTGATTTCTGAAATCGTTGCACCATTGTGTAACAAGGCTTTAGTCAAGGCTTGTTTTTGCGCTAAAGAAACACCGTTAATAGGCAGAGCACAACAGGCAGAACCACCTCCCGAAATCAATGCGATAACTAAGTCCTCTTCGGCTAGATTGCTGACAACATCTATCATCTGTTGCGCCGCTATTTGACTATTTTCATCAGGTATCGGATGGCCTGCTTCAACAATCTTAATTCGGCCAGCGTCAACTCCGTGTCCGTATCGAGTAGACACGACTCCAGTCAAGTCAACGTCCGACCAAATCTTATCCACAGCAGCTGCCATTTTTGCTGACGCTTTACCTGCACCAATTATGACAACGCGCCCTTTGGGACGTTCCGGCATATACGCCGCCAGATTATCTCCGGGAATGACACTGTTAACGGCAGCCAAAGTGATCTCACTGAGATCAACTTTGACTTGAGGAGAAACTAACCCCATCGTTAACGGTTCAAGATATGGGTTATGACGGTCTTAGTAACGTCCTTTGTCATGGCGTTTCCGCCAACATCTGGAGTTAAGATGCCGCTGCCGGTAGCGTGTTCAATAGCCGCCATAAGGTCTTGTTCCATCTCGTGTTCACCCAAATGATTTAACATTTGAGCAGCACTCCAAAAACTCGCTACTGGGTTGGCAACACCTTTGCCGGTAATATCAAATGCTGATCCATGAATCGGTTCAAACATCGATGGAAAACGACGTTCCGGATCAATATTGGCAGTTGGTGCAACGCCAAGACTACCCGCCAACGCACCCGCTAGATCCGATAAAATATCAGCGTGTAAGTTTGATGCAACTATGGTGTCTAGTGACTCTGGTTGTAATGTCATTCTTACCGTCATTGCATCTACCAGCATCTTGTCCCAGCTCACTTCAGGAAACTCTTTGGCCACTTCAGCAGCAATCTCGTCCCACATCACCATACCGTGTTTTTGCGCATTTGACTTGGTCACTACGGTTAGATGCTTTCTTTCACGAGACTGTGCCAGGCTGAATGCGTAACGCATAATACGAGTTACGCCCACTCTGGTAAAAATCGAAACTTCTGTCGCAACTTCTTCCGGCAATCCGCGGTGCGAACGACCGCCTTGACCAGAGTATTCACCTTCAGAATTTTCACGCACAATAACCCAGTCTAGGGAACCAGATTCACACTCTCTCAGCGGCGACTGAATACCCGGTAGAACTCTAGTTGGTCTAACATTGGCGTATTGATCAAAGTTTTGACAGATATTTAAGCGCAATCCCCACAACGTAATGTGATCAGGTACATCCGGTGCACCCACTGCGCCAAACAAAATAGCATCGTGAGGCTTTAATTTGTCCAAACCATCTTCAGGCATCATGATGCCGTTTTTTTTGTAGTAATCAGAACCCCAGTCGAAATACTCAAAGGTAAATTCCACGTTAGAGTGCTTTTGTTGCAACGCTTTGAGCACGTCAACGGTTTCATTAATTACCTCGATGCCGATGCCATCGGCTGGAATTGTTGCGATAGAATATGATTTCATATATTCCTCTTGTTTATTTCGCTGTGAGAGTTTCAGAAGATGTGAATTTGTTGGAAGACATTTTGCTCAGCACGACCACCAGTACCGCTGAGAACGTCAGACTGATGCTAACGCCGATAAGTCCCCACTTGTAATCACCAGTAGTGGTTTTGATATAACCAATTAGTGTTGGGCCGAAAAAGCCGCCTAGGTTGCCTATGGAATTTATGGCAGCAATACCTGCGGCTGCACTGCGACCCGATAAATATTGAGTTGGAATCGCCCAAAGGGGTGGTTTTGCGGAACTGACACCGGCATTAACCAATATCAACGCTATCACGACAGCAATCAGTGACTCTGCATACGCTGCATAGAACAAACCCACTGCTGCTGCTAAACACGCCAAGAAGACGTGCATATGACGCTCTGCAGTTTTATCTGAATGCCTTGCCCATAACACCATAGCCAACACCGCAAATACTGGCGGAATAGCATTCACTAGCCCAACTTGTGTAACAGATAAATCAAATTGAGCAATGATCTGTGGTGCCCAAATACCTAGCGTGTACAAACCAGCGGATGTACCAAAATAGACAAGTGCTAAAACAAGAATAAGTGGATTAAACAAGGCTTTAATGACACCACCAAAGCCATGATCATCTGAAGCTGGCGCTTCCTCTTGTTTCATTCGAGTCGACAACCACTGCTTTTGTTCAGGCGACAACCAATTCGCTTTTTCAGGGCGGTCAGTCAAAAGGACCAAGACTGCACCTGCTAAAATGACTGCAGGTGCCGCTTCTATGAGAAACAACCATTGCCAGCCGTGCAAACCGCCCATGCCGTCAAATGATAGTAACCAGCCAGATAACGGAGACCCCAAAGCAATAGAAATCGGTACAGCTGCCATAAACATGGCAGTGATCCCTGCCCGGTAGCGTTTTGGAAACCAATAGCTCAAATAAAGAATGATACCAGGGAAGAAACCCGCTTCTGCAGCCCCCAATAAAAAACGCAGGATATAAAAGGTCACAGGCTCCTCTACAAATGCCATAGCACCCGAAATAAGCCCCCACGTCAGCATGATTCTGGCTATCCACATTCTTGCTCCAACGCGATGTAAAATAAGATTAGATGGCACCTCGAACAAGAAATAGCCTATAAAGAAAATACCGGCACCCAAGCCAAACGCCGCTTGCGACAAACCAATATCCTCATTCATTGTGATCGCTGCGAAACCAACATTGACGCGATCCAAATAAGCAACAAAATAGAGCAGCATAATAAAAGGAACAATACGCCAAGTAACTTTGCGCATCGTGGAGGCTTCGATATCGCTTTTATTTTTCATAGGATCGCTTCTAGAGAATAGATGCTGTAGCAAACTACTCCTAGGCTACGGCCAGAGCAACACGATTTTATTATATAAACTTTTTGTATAATTAAATTTATAAGGCACATAACATTCACTTGATAGGCGTCTGATGGGAGCCTATCCCGTATAAATCAAGGTGTTTGGATTTAATTTACTCAGGGGGACTGGAACTATTTTCTTTGCATAATTTTATTATTGTCACTATTAGTCAATTTTTTCGTCACTATCTGCCATTCTAAACCAATAACAACTTATTAATATCAACCTTCAGACATTAACAACAATTTAACACCGCCTGTTAACTTTAAAAGATGTGCTTCCTTTTGGGGATTAACAGGTTAAAACTGCGTTATTAAATCGTCAGTGGAACGACAGTAAGAAGCAGAATGTTATATACCTGAGGAGATAAAAATATGAATGCCGCGTATCCTAGAACAAAAATAGCGACAATATTGGGTGCATTACTTTGTACAACATCAACATATGCTCAGCAAGAAACTGCCAACGCCCCACAAGCAGAAGAAGACATCGAAAAGATCGCGGTTACAGGGTCACGTATTAAACGCAAGGACTATACTTCACCGAGTCCGCTTGTAACGACCAGTGCCGCAGAAATTTCTGATTCTGGGCGTGTGGCTATGGACGATTACATAAAAGACCTCCCCCAGTTTGCTCCCGGTACTGGTGACTACAGCAATGACACAAATGGCGGAACTGCAGGGCGTGCAACCCTTAACCTCAGAAATTTAGGCAGTAAGCGTAACCTTGTAATCATGGATGGTCGTCGCTTAGTATCCTCCGGTATTGATGGTGCGATTGACATTAACACCATCCCCTCTTTGGCAATCAGAGGCGTTGAAACTATCAGTGGCGGTGCGTCTGCTACCTATGGTTCTGACGCACTTTCAGGCGTGGTTAATTTTTTAACTCGTACTGATTTAGAGGGTTTTGAAGTCACGGCACAGCATTCGATGCTTGATGACGATGGCGATTCATCGAGTAAATTCGGCATCGCTTATGGTTCTGATTATGCCGATGGCCAGGGAGTCTTTTTAATCACTGCAGAATACTTAGATCGCGGCGCCGTTGGTTACTTTGAACGCGATTTCTTTAACATAAACCCACAAGCCAGTAGTTTTACAGTATACGGTCGCTCTAGAGTCGGTCGGTCGTGGCTGTCAGTGGATGATAGCGGTACAGTATTTCTGACAGACCGTGGTACACCGTTTAATAACGACCCTAACAATGTATTTGGCGACCCTGTGGAGCTGCCGCTGCTAATCGACGATAACGGCGGTATTAGAACTCATGGTCAATACGACAGCTTGTTACAAGTACCGTTAGAGCAAACCAACCTTTTCGCTAAAACTGAATACGAGTTTGAAAATGAATTAACTGGTTATGCTCAAGGCCTTTACGCGTCATCCACCGCAGCAAACGTGGGTGCTCAGCCTAACTCTGCTGGTGTATGGGGTGTTACTATCCCAGCTGACAACTATTACATTTATCAAGTTCCTGATTTAGCAGCTGCGCTGAACGGCAACGGGATATCTACATTCCAAACCAGACTTATTCAGGCAGGCCCGCGTAGATACGAAACCGACAATACCGTATTCCAGGTTCTAGCTGGCTTGAAAGGCGAGTCTTACAGCAGTGACATGACTTGGGATGTACACATATCCTACGGCGAAACAAACACTGACGATTTAACCCATTCGGGCGCAGTAAATTTTGTCGCTCTGCAAGAGATCATAGATACAACTGACCCTGCAACAGGTGCTACGCCCTTATGTTCTGGTGGTTACAACCCATTTGGCGGCACGACACCACTGTCTGACGATTGCCTTAACTATATTTCCCGAACTCCGCTCAATGAAACCAAACTAAAACAGTTGGTCATCGAGGGTATCATGGAAGGTGCGCTAATGGATTTGCCTGCCGGTGAAGCACGCTATGCATTAACAGCGCATTACCGTAATAATGATTTTGAATATAACCCTGACGCAGACATTGCTGCGGGCCAACTGGCAAACTTGTCAAGTTCACAATATACGACTGGTAGTATCAAAGCTAAAGAAGTCGGTGGCGAAGTTTTCCTGCCACTAATGTCAAATCCTTCCGAATCTCAATCACTTAATATCACGTTAGGTGCAAGGGTATCTAATTTTAACCAGACAGGTACAGATCTTACTTACAAAGCAGAATTTGACGCGAGTTTTAACGAACATGTCTTAGTTCGCGGTAGCTACCAACACGCGTTTAGGGCACCAAACATTCAAGAGTTCTTTAGCCCAGATCTATTGCGCGTTAATCCGTTTGACGATGTGTGTAGCGCAGGTTATCGCGGACCACGAGTCAACCCGGAAGCTGAAGCGGCACTATGTGCAGAACAGGGCGCTGATCCAGGTTATCGTCAAGCGGGTTCGTCAGCGCCAACCATTACCACGGGTAATCTTGACTTGAAACCGGAGCAGGCAGATACCTTTACATTGGGTGCTGTATTTGATTTCCAAGTTGGTGAGGCGGACGTAAGACTTTCTGCAGATTACTACAATATCGAGATAGAGGATGCCATCGAAGTGTTGGCTGCGGCAGATGTCTTCATTAAGTGTTTTAATTTAGATGAAACCTCGAACCCAACATACGACAACGATTACATTGCCTGTCAGCAAATATCACGCCCCAATGGTTTCGACCTAGACCCTGTTAATCAACCTATCTTAAACTTAGGTGGTATTAAAACCTCTGGTTTCGATATCATGACCAACGTCAAATTGGGTGATTTCACCTTTAACTCTGCGGTGAATATCTTAGACTCTTATGAAGTATTAGCATTTAAAGATGAAGCATTTGTTGAGTATAAGGGTACTGTTAGTACAACGACTGCCAGCCCAGAGTTGAAGATGTTAAATACCGTGTCATATAAATGGAATGCATTTGATTTCATGGCCACATGGCGCTACATCAGCTCAATGGATGATCGCAGCAAGGCTACCAATGACAGCAGCACTGTGGAAGGTTCCCCCTCATACAGCTACATTGATTTGAAGACAAACTATGACATCAATGAAGATATAAGCGTATTCGTAGGTGTTAACAACCTCACTGATAAAAAACCTCCGCAAATAGGTGGCTCCACAGATGACGGTGTGTTTTCACAAACCAACCGCGGCATATATGACATCATCGGTCGTCACTATCACATAGGCTTTAAAGCTAAGTTCTAATGTCTAACGAGCTGCCTTTAAAGCGTACTAAAAAGGTTTGCTAAACAATAAGGGATACCTAAGTATCCCTTATTATTTTTGGGATGTAATTAATGAACAAACTCATTTTTTTGTTGTTAGGCATAGGCCTAACAATCTCTGTTGCCCACGCAGAAATCGACCCTTTAGAACACCCATCAAAAGCCCCTTTCGTTGAAACTACCCCCGTATTAGAAATTGTCGTCACCCTTGGCAGCAAAATAGACGTGGGCATTTCAGACGACGGCCACCGTTATATTGTTCCTATTACTGGCGGTACATTTAGCGGTAAACATGGAATCAAAGGAACTGTGATTCCCGGAGGTGCCGACTGGCAAGTGGATAGACTGGACAAGGTCAAAAATATTGAAGCTATTTACGCCCTAAAGACTGAAGATGGGCAAACTATCGTGGTCAATAACCTAGGCTTAGTACATGGATTAAACGGCAACAGGTATGCGTTAACACGCCCTGTTTTTCACGCCCCTCAAGGTAAATATGATTGGCTTAATAAATCCTTTTTTGTCAGCACTATAACCTCCATAAAACAGCCTAGAGCTGTGATTATTCGCGTTTATCAATTGGCGATGTGAGCAGTGACAACGTTTAACGAGCACTGATTGGGTCAATGGCATAGGACGATTTAAAAGGTAATTCGATTTGTGGTTATGCCGGTCGGTTCGCCACGACGTTGGAGCTCAGCAATCACTGTTGGGCCGGATAAATCAACTCAAAAGAGTAGGCGGTAAATCCCCTACGTTATACCAATACCTGTAGTAACTAAGTTGATGATGGTGTGCTTGCCTTCGGCTTACTAAACTCTTTTTGGCGCTGGTTCTGCACACAAGAACAAAATTGCCGTCAGCGCATGGCTACGAGGCCTCTGTTTGGACGACTGCAACCAAACACCCTGGATGAGCTTGGTTTTTAAACTCACCGTATGGCACCACTATATTTGTTTGTCTAATAAGTACTTATCGAACCAATCAATCATAGCTCCGATATAGTCAGGTGCATTTTCTGGAATCTTTCTTACTGGCTCGCCATTTTCTATAGCATTGTACTCATATCGAGGTCCGTGGCCTCCGCCTTTCACCGTGATCAAGTTGTTTGGAATTCCGGCTTTATTTAGTTCTGCTTGCATCTTTATTGAGTTTTCGATAGGTACAACGTTATCAGCGTCACCATGAATCATAAGTATGGGCGGATCATCGGCTGAGATGTGAACAATGGGGGACGCTATATTCATCAAATGCTTCTCTAGCGTACCAGGCTTTGCCGCTATACTGCGATAGCCAAAAAGTGGCGCGGTGGGGTTTTCTCTGAGATCAAAAGGCGCAGCACGAGTTACTGCTGCTTGAATTTTTGAACTTTGGCGATTGATTTCACTCGGGTCGGTTTGCTCCCCTTCACCATCCAACGTTGCCAGCATGCCAACTAAGTGGCCACCAGATGAACCGCCCATTCCGCCGATACGATCCGGGTCAATACCATATATATCTGCATGATAACGAATAAATTTTACCGCTCGCTGTAGGTCTTCAATTGGAGCTGGATAGCGGAAACGAGGGGCTGCTCTGTGATTGACGTTAAATACCGTGTAACCAGCCTCAGCAAGCGGTGCCGCATAGATATCTTCTTGACCTGTTGCTGTTAGCATTTGAGCGTCTAAGCTTAGTTCTCGAGTCCAACCACTGCCCGAAACAAAAATAATGGCTCTTCCATTAGACTCACTTGGATAATAAACATCCATGAGTAGCGCCAATCCACTGAACATACCATAAACGACATTACGCTCAACCTTAAAAGTACTTGCTATTTTGGACTGTTGATTTGCATCAGCAGACGCCCCCTCGGTAAGCAAAACAGCGACTAACAAAGATACAATGGAGATTGTTTTTATTTTCATTATTTTAAACTCGCAACTCGTCTTGAAACGGATACCCAGACTGCGGTACATGTAAAATTAATTTGTTGTTTTTCACTACACCTCTACCTTTAAATTCTAGTTTGTTGTTGTTTTTTTTGTTAAGTGACAAACAGTGTATGATGAATTTGTATTTAAAAGGCGTGAAGATAATTTATACAATTTTTTAATATAATGAGCGCGATAAGATTGCCGCCCAGTCAACTTAGCTACACAGCGCATTGACAGAATTAAAAACGTCTGATGAAAGGAACTTCTATAATGTCCAAGAGGCAAATAGATTTGAGACGAAATCGCTTATTGCGCGTAAGTAGTCAGATTAGTTCTGACCAAGTGCACCAATTCATCTCTATATTTATCTACGGTTCCATTAAGCCAGGCTGCAGCCAAAGGTAATTCTGTAACCTGTTGCTTGTCGTGATCAACTAAAGGCCTGAAAACCACATTCTTAACATTCAGCCTTGACGTCCAGTAGGGAATAATTGCCACCCCAACTTTAGCCCCAACCAAATTAACGATTGTATGTTTTTGCTCTGCCTGTTGAGCATAATTTGGTACTAACCCTGCTTGTAAAAAAAGGTTATTTGTCAGGTTATAGCTGTGTGGACGATTTCTTGGAGAAGGGACAATTAATGGTACATCAGCCAAATCATAAACGGTTAACTGTGACTTTTTCGCTAGTTCAGAATCTGCGTGAACAGCAACAACCGTTGGCTCTTTCATTAAGAATTCAAAATGAATACCTTCCTTTGCTTGCATGGGAGGCCGAACGAAGGCTATATCCAAAGCCCCAGATAACAACTTAGGCAATAACTTAGCCGTTTTATCTTCCTCCAAAATAAGTTCAATATCTGTAACTTGTTCATGAAAATCATGTACCAATTGAGGAAGCAATCCTGTAGCGGCACTGTCTATAGCCCCTACCCGAAAAACCTTATCCTCTATTTCTGCAGTTTTACGCACTTCATTTAACGCATCATCAAATTGCTCGATAACGGGCCTGATTTCATTCAATAATTTAATACCACTTCGTGTCAAAATAACATTTCGGGTAGTACGAGCAAACAAACGACATCCCAACGCTTCTTCAAGCAATCGGATATTGCGCCCCAAAGCTGATGGCAATATATCTAATTGATGGGCTGCACGGCCAAAATGCAGCTCATCAGCTACCGTAACAAAGCACTTCAGTAACTTTATTTCCACAAATCAACTGCTCGGCGTAATTGCATTGTGGTAAACGTCTTGAACGTCGTCACAGTCGTTAAGCATGTCCATGAATTTTTCAAACATAGGCATATCTTCTTCACTGATCTCAGTTTCAGTCTGAGGCATCCAGCTCATCTCATCGGCAATAAACGTAATATCTGGATAAGCTTCAGTTAGCGCTGTTTTCACCTGATAGAATTCAGTATGCGGCGCATAAACCGTCACTTTACCGTCTTCAACTTCAACATCAGTTACGTCTACGTCTGCTTCCATTAGCACTTCTAAGATGGCGTCTTCGTCGTCGCCTTCAAACTGGAATACCGCTTGGTGGTCGAACATGTGCGATACCGCACCCTGTGCACCAAGTTTTGCGTTAGTTTTAGTAAAGCAGTTGCGTACTTCGGTAATGGTGCGGTTGGCATTGTCAGATAAGCAGTCAACAATAACCATGCAGTTGCCCGGGCCAAAACCTTCGTAACGCATAGGCTGAAAATCTTCACCAGCACCACCAGCGGCTTTATCAATGGCTTTTTCAATAACGTGGCTTGGTACTTGGTCTTTCTTCGCCTTTTCCATTAAACGACGAAGTGAAAGGTTAGTGTCTGGGTCGGCACCACCATTTTTTGCGCACACGTAAATTTCTTTACCGTACTTAGAATAAACCTTTGTTTTTGCGCCGGCAGTTTTTGCCATGGCGGCTTTACGAACTTCGAATGCTCTTCCCATCTTAAAATTCTCTTTCTCGCAATTAGAAATGCTGCGTTGGGTTTTATCGGGGTACTATTTGCCTGAACCTTTTTCAGGCTGTGCCGCTTTGTCTTATCTGGAAATAATGCGAAACGAAGCATTGCAAAAATTGCTGAGTGCAATCTTTCCCAAACTAAACGCTGACTTAGCGACACAGAAAAATTGTGCGAAATTCTACCTTAATTTTCCTCTAATACCAATGTGAATCCCCTCGGAAAGGGTGCAAGCGAAGTACTTACCCGTTCTTATATTGGCGTAAATATACTCTGACCCCACACACTTTGGCTTACGGTAGATGTTCGGTTGCTAGGTAGTCGTGTGACTGCATTTCCTTTAAGCGGCTAAGGCAGCGTCTGAACTCGAAGTTAAGTAGCCCTTCTGTGTAGAGACTTTCTAGCGCCACTTCTGCCGATATAATCAGTTTCACATTTCGCTCGTAAAATTCGTCCACCATCGCAATAAAACGGCGCGCCACATCGTCGTTATGCTGGCCCATTTCCATAACATTGGCTAAAAGCACTGAGTGATAACAGCGGCTTAACTCAATGTAATCGCTCTGGCTACGGGGCCCGCCACACAAAGCTTTAAAATCTATCATCAATACACCGTCTGCGTTTCGAAGTGTAGGTATTTTACGGTTGTTCACTTCGATATCTTCTCCTTCAGAGCCTTCTTCTGGTGCTAGCTGAGAAAAGTAGCTAAACAAGTTCTCGGTGGCTGCATCATCAAGCGGATGGTGATAAATTTCGGCTTGCTCTAAGGTTCTCAAACGATAATCGATACCGCTATCAACATTCACCACGCGGGTATTCTGATTTAGTAAGTCGATGGCTGGTAAGAATCGTGCACGCTGCAATCCGTTTTTATACAAATCGTCAGGTACTATGTTAGAGGTAGCCACCAGCACAATACCGTGACCAAATAACTCTTCCATTAACGTGCCTAAAATCATGGCATCAGTAATATCAGATACGAAAAACTCGTCAAAACAGATAACTCGTGCTTCTTCTGCCAGCTTTGCCGCCACCAACTTCAAAGGGTCTTGTGCGCTTTTAAGTTGCTTAAGTTCGTCGTGCACGCGATACATGAAGCGGTGAAAATGCACACGCATTTTCTTTTCAAAAGGCAAGCAATCGTAGAAAGTATCTACTAAATAGGTTTTACCTCGCCCTACCCCGCCATAAAAGTAAATGCCTTGAATACCCGGCTTGGCATGTCCTTTACCAAACGCTGCTTTTAACTTAACCCGCCACGTCATTTTCTTTTTGGGCTCGGTCAGTTCATCGTACAAACGCTGAAGTTCTTTTACTGCATTTTCTTGTGCCGCGTCATAATGAAAATCAGGCGACTGAAGATCTAGCTGATATTTTTCCCATGGCGTCATCGCCGAAACCACTCCGTACAAAAGTCAATAGCGGCGCACGCTGCACCGACCTGCTTGAATTTCTCAATTATGACCTTAATTTTAATGGAAATCACGGTAGAATCTCACATTGAAATTCGACATACACTGAATAAATGAAACTATGTATGCGCTTTTCGGGTTTGACCTTGCTATATTCAGCATATGGTCGAAAGCAGCTTTTAGATCGTACAAGTTAAGGTCGGCTGCACGATGTTGATTGATTCGGAGAATAGAATGGAATTGTTAGTATCTCTTGCTTTGTTAGTTGTTGGTTTAATTATTGGCTTTTTTTCAGGTCGCTTTTTTCAACAAAAGCAAGGCGCAGGCAATACTGCACAAACTGAAAAGCAAGTTAAAGAGATCCTCGCACAACAAGCGCAGCACCACATTCATCAAACTCGTCAAAGCTTAGAAAGCATTGAAAGTCAGTGCGATACGCTTAAGCAACAAATTGAAGAGTATGAAATGCTGCTTGAACAAGGCGGCGATGATGACAGCAAAGTTCCCTTTTACGGGGAACAAGCAACAACATATTTACGTAACAACTTGAAAGGGTCTGACAAATCGAGAGTTAAGCGTGTTTCTGACACACAGCCAAGAGACTTCGCTAACTCAGGTTCTGGGCTGTTCGTCGGTGGTTCTGAGCAGAATAACGCAGAAAAACAGTAACATCGGGAACTTTATTCCAACGTCAGACTCTTTACTGAAACCATGCTATGTCGCATATAACATGAAGGAGTGTAAGCGAACATGAAAATGTCTTTTCGCCATTGTCTATTGGCATCTGCCGTTGTTGTAAGTTCATTGGGCTTTACTGCTAGCACACAGGCGGCGTTACCATTTTTTTCTGATACAAAAGATGAGGTTCCCTCGTTAGCCCCTATGCTTGAAGAAGCTTACCCCTGCGGTAGTTAGCATTGCGGTCGAGGGCACCCAAACCTCAACACAGCGCGTGCCTGAAATGTTTCGCTACTTCTTCGGTGCGCCGCAAGAGCAAGTTCAAGAGCGCCCTTTCCGAGGTCTTGGCTCCGGTGTCATCATAGATGCCGATAAAGGTTATGTCGTTACCAACAATCACGTTGTTGATAACGCGGACGAAATCACCGTCAAATTAACAGACGGACGCGAGTTCAAAGCGAAAAAGCTGGGCTCTGATGAGCAAAGTGATATCGCTTTACTTAAGATAGAACCAGATGATTTAAAAGCATTGCCACTGGCGGATTCTGACGTTTTACGCGTTGGTGACTTTGTAGTAGCTATTGGTAACCCATTCGGCCTTTCTCAAACGGTTACCTCAGGTATTGTCAGTGCTTTAGGCCGTTCAGGTTTAAACATTGGTGGTTACGAAGACTTCATTCAAACTGACGCAGCAATTAACCGCGGTAACTCAGGTGGCGCTTTGGTTAACCTTCATGGTGAGTTGGTTGGTATCAATACCGCTATTTTCGGCCCTAACGGTGGCAACGTAGGTATTGGTTTTGCTATCCCTGCCAACATGATGAAAAGCCTTGTTGATCAAATAGCGGAATACGGCGAAGTGCGTCGTGGTCTCCTGGGGATTCTAGGTAGCGATATTGATGCTGGTCTTGCCGAAGCTATGAATGCCGAAGTAAATATTGGTGCCTTCGTTAGCGAAGTACAGCCTGACTCTGCTGCAGACAAAGGCGGTCTTCAAGCAGGTGATATTATTACTGCGATTAACGGTCGAAAACTTCACAGCTTCCAAGAACTACGTGCAAAAATTGCGAGTATGGGTGCTGGCGCTGAAGTTGAGCTAACCGTTATGCGCAAGGGTAAGAAAATGAACGTAGACGTGGTGTTAGACGATGCTACTGATACCACGGTAACCGCGGCTCAGATTCATCCAGCTCTAGAAGGTGCCACACTGTCAAATGGTACCGACGATGCTGGCAATGCGGGTGTAGTCGTATCTGAAATTGAACGTGGTGCACCTGCGGCGCGCATTGGCCTGCAGTCAGAAGATGTGATCATTGGTGTTAACCGAGTACGTACATCGACGGTTGCCGAATTTAGAAACGCGCTAGACGAAGCCAAAGGCGTTATCGCACTAAATGTAAAACGCGGTAACTCGACCCTTTATTTGGTTATTAGGCAGTAGAGCTCAGCTCTAAAAATTTCCAAGCAGGAAAATATGTTAAACGGCGCTTTGAAAGCGCCGTTTTTTATTGAGCTAAATTATTAACTTGGCGCTGTCTACAATACTATGCTTCTAACACAATTTTCTGACGTATCGGGTTACACAAAATTTGCTTTTCACTACGGTAGTTTAGTAAATAAAGTGATATCCTTTATATTAATAACGATAATTTCAGATTGTTGCGCTTTTAATTTGTGAAGTAGTACCTCAATAGCGGTGCGTATGGAGTAAGTGCGACAGACAACGATAAGTGTGACTTGTGACTGGCCGCTCAATATTTAACTTCTTACTACAATCTATAATTCTAGGCGTCGCCGTTGCGAGTTTGCTGCTGATTTTTTTGCCAGAGCTTCGGCAAGGTAAGGGGCTCGCTCAAGGCTTTTTTAATGAACCTTCTGTTAGCGCTAGTCGCGAAAGCTATTTTGCAGCGCTAAGTCGCTCTGCGCCTGCTGTCGTAAACATTTACAGTGTTAGTATCGAAAACGGCTCAGGTCTATTTCGAAATCAATCTCGTGGGCGCACCAGCTTGGGCTCTGGTGTTATCATGACAGAGAACGGCTACCTACTTACCTGCCATCACGTTGTAGCCAATGCCGATAGCATTTACGTAGCAGTACAAGACGGACGTATTTTAGAAGCACAGATTGTAGGTACCGACCCACTCACCGACCTTGCTGTTTTAAAAGTAACTGCTGATAATCTACACATTATTCCTCAGGTTTCAGAACCCGATACCCATGTTGGCGATGTTGTTATGGCGATTGGTAACCCTTTTGACTTGGGTCAGACCATCACCCAGGGCATTGTGAGTAGAGCGGGTCGCAATGGCCTGTCGAACTATGTGGATTTCATTCAAACCGATGCAGTATTAAACCAAGGAAACTCTGGTGGCGCTTTAGTTGATAGCAATGGTATTTTACTGGGGATCACCAATGCCAATTTCCAAGTTCTAGATTCTAATAATCGCGCTCGCAATGTAGACGGAATTAACTTTGCAGTCCCCTATGAACTTGCTAAGCGCGTTATGGATGAAATTATAAGTAATGGACGAGTTGTACGCGGCCAACTTGGCTTTGTAGGCGGAGAGAACCGCAACCGCCCAGGTATTGATGTGCAGGCTGTAGCCAAAGGCAGTCCTGCCGACACTGCGGGTATTCGCCCGGGTGACATAATAGTGGCCATTGATGGTGTGCGTTTGGAAAGTGCGTCCAAAACGCTCGATATGATTGCTGAAACAGATCCTGGCACTGAGCTTGAAATTGAACTTAGTCGCGATGGGCAGTCAATTACGCTAACAGCTACTGTCGGAGAACTCCGAGCGGGGCAATAACCTTATTAGCACTTAACGACAGTTAACGTTTAAGCTTCTATTACTGTCGTGAAAGTATCTGCGATGAAATTAGGTAAGTAGAATTTTGTACATAAAAAAAGCGCCACATTGACAAATTCGGCGCTTCTTCTTGTGAACGGTTTAAAAGTTACTCTTTGACTCGCTCGATGATGGCACCTAAGCCACCTAATTTCTCTTCTATCGATTCATAACCACGGTCTAAGTGGTAAATACGATTTACGTGAGTCTCACCTTCTGCGATTAGCCCAGCGATAACCAAACTTGCTGAAGCGCGAAGGTCAGTAGCCATTACCGGCGCCCCTTTCAAGCTTGAACTGCCCTTAGACACAGCTGAGTTAGCTTCAAGTGCGATTTCTGCGCCCATGCGTTGTAACTCTGGCACATGCATAAAGCGATTTTCAAAAATCGTTTCGGTAATTACGCCTGTACCTTCGGCAACGCAATTTAGGGTAACAAACTGAGCCTGCATATCAGTAGGAAATGCTGGGTGTGGCGCGGTTTTAACGCGAACAGCCTGCGGTTTACGCCCTTCCATATCTAGCTCAATCCAGTCATCGCCTACGGAAATTTTCGCGCCAGCTTGCTCAAGCTTATCTAGCACAGCGTCTAACGTGTCAGGTGCCGCATGGGTACAGCGAATTTTACCGCCTGTTACCGCAGCCGCTACCAAGAAAGTACCGGTTTCTATGCGATCTGGCAGTACGGCATAATCACAGCCATTTAAAGTTTCTACACCTTCAATAGTTATTTTATCGCTTCCCGCGCCAGTGATTTTTGCGCCCATCTGGATAAGACAATTCGCCAAATCAACAATTTCAGGTTCACGTGCTGCATTTTCTAAGATGGTCGTGCCGTCTGCCAGTGCCGCAGCCATTAATAGATTTTCCGTTGCACCTACACTTACCATATCCATAAAGATACGAGCACCTTTAAGACGACCATCAACTTCAGCACGAATATAGCCTTCGTCTACTTCAATTTTTGCGCCCATTTTTTCAAGGCCCGTTAAATGAAGGTTTACTGGACGAGCACCGATGGCACAACCACCAGGCAGAGACACGTTCGCTTTACCCTGCTTTGCTAGCAATGGGCCTAACACCAAAATTGAAGCGCGCATAGTACGCACTAAGTCATAAGACGCGGTGACACTTTCAAGTGTACTTGCATCAATAACAATATCGTTTGGAGCGGGTAGCGCTACTTCTACACCAAGCTCTCGCAAAAGCGCCGTTGTTGTATTGATGTCGCGAAGACGAGGAACATTAGTATAACGACAAGGGGAATCGGTAAGTAGGCTTGTCATCAGCAGCGGCAATGCCGCGTTCTTGGCACCTGATATACGCACTGTACCGTTAAGCGCAGGGCTCTTTTTAATTACGAGTTTATCCACGAGCGACGCCTATTATTGAGGAATATTGAACTGGCGCTCGCGCTCCCAGTCTTTTACTGAAAACGTCTTGATGGTAATTGCATGCATGCTGCCGTCTGCAATTTTATCAGCTAAAGGTGCATATACCGCTTGCTGACGCTTCACCCGACTCATTTCATTAAATGCATCGCTTACTGCAATAATATTAAAATGCGAGCCTTCGCCCTTTACGTGGACTTCGTGCAGGTCTAACGCATCTTTCAAGATTTTTTCAATTTCAGACAATTCCATAACTTACTTCTTAATTCGCTTTCTGGTGTTTATTCTACGGGTAAAAAGCTATCCGCGTCGCTAATTTTCGCGAGCTTTTGCAACTTTTCAGGCATTTTATGTAGGGTCATGCTAACACCATTTTGCTTTGCATCCCTAACAGCATTAATCAGCCACGCTAAACCTGCACTGTCTGCACGCTCCACGTCGCCTAAATCGACTTGGCAACTTTTATTACTTATTAAAGTGCTACGTTGATTACCGCTTAAGCTTTCCCAAAAGTTTTTCGATAGCGTCTCACGGTCCAATTGACCGTGAACCACTATTTTGCCCGTGTCATTTACCTCGAATAGGCTCACTCAGCCTCTCCTTTGATTTCAATTGGCTCGCCTTGCTTTAGCTCGACCGGCTTGCCAATTTTGTCGCGCATTAGCGCGATAACTGCATCAATGCCGTCTTGACGAAGAATTGATTCAAACTCACTGCGCTTACTGTTCAGCATGCTGATCCCCTCCGCTACCATATCGTAAGCTTTCCATTCGTTAGTTTTGCTATCTTTGCGAACTTTGAATGCAATTTTAATTTCAGGGCGGCTTGGGTCTTGAACCACTGCGCGTACGGTTACTGATTTTTTGTCGTCAAACGATGACTCAGGCTCAAAGATAACTTCTTGGTTGTCATAGTAACCCATTGCTACTGCGTATGTGGTTACCAGATATTGACGGAAAACACTGATGTACTCACCCATTTTTTCCTGTGGCACAGATTTAAAGTGCTTGCCTAGTACCATAAAGGCTGCGAATTTATAATCGATATGCGGGACAAGTTCTTCCTGCATGATAACACGCAGCATTTCAGGGTCGTTTTTAATCTCTTCTTGATTCGCTTTAATACGCTCAAACGTGCGGTTGGCCACATCTTGAACCAACTCATAAGGGTTTTGTTCGTTAACTTCTTGCGCGTTCGCTATACCCGCTACAGACATCATAAAGATGCCAATTGCTACGAAAAACTTTTTCAAAATAACTCTCCTAACTTCAAACTCTTTTAAGCAGACCTGATAATGACGTAATTAGTTTCATCAGGCCGCCGGAATTAATTAACAATTACGTTATGTACGCTTGGTTACGCTACTGCGATTAGTCTTCGTCGCTGCCGCGATTAAATAAGAACTGACCGATAAGATCTTCTAGCACCAAAGCTGACTTTGTATCCTGTAGGTAGTCACCATCTTGCAGGTTAGCAACACCATCAAAAGAAAACCCTGGCTGGAAACCCACGTACTGCTCACCTAATAAACCTGACGTCAAAATAGACACAGAGCTTGTTTCAGGAAAGCCGTTGTATTCATTTAAAATAGATAACTCTACTACCGGTGTGAAATCTTCTTGATCTAGAGAAATAGATGATACTCGGCCTACGGTTACGCCACCCACTTTTACAGCAGAGCGAGGCTTTAGCCCACCAATGTTGTCGAACTTCGCGTATAGGGTATAGGTATCGCCTTCAGTTGCGACCGTTTGGTTTGCAACTTTAAGTGCCAACAATAACAAAGCACCTATCGTAAGCATGACAAACACACCAACCATTACTTCCGTTTTATACTTACTCATTCCAATCCCCTACTCGATACCAAACATAAGGGCGGTAAGCACGAAGTCCAGCCCTAATACTGCTAATGATGAATAGACCACCGTCTCGGTAGTCGCTTTGCTGATCCCTTCCGATGTTGGAATAGAATCATAACCTTTAAATATGGCAATCCACGTCACAACCAAGGCAAAAACGAGGCTTTTTATCACGCCGTTTATAACATCTTGGTTCCAATCAACGGTCGACTGCATGATTGACCAGTAACTGCCTGCATCAACACCTAACCAGTCTACGCCGACTAAATGACCACCTAAAATGCCAATGGCACTAAAAATAATGGCTAGCATTGGCATGGCTAACATTCCCGCCCAAAAACGAGGAGCAACTATGCGCCTTAGTGGGTCTACCGCCATCATTTCTAAACTACTTAACTGTTCGGTGGCTTTCATAAGGCCAATTTCAGCGGTCAACGCTGACCCGGCACGCCCAGCAAAAAGCAATGCGGTGACTACAGGACCAAGTTCACGCAATAGTGAAAGCGCGACCATAGGACCTAAGCTACCTTCTGCACCGTAATCGACTAAAATGGTATAGCCTTGCAGCGCCATTACCATGCCGATAAACAAGCCAGAAACCATGATAATAAGTAACGACTGAACACCAACTACATAAAGTTGTTGAATAACCAGTGGGACGTTCTTTACTCGAGGAATAGCGATAAGTGCGCCAAACAGCATGAGCGCTGCGCGACCAATCGCAGTAACTTTTCCTATAGTTTTAGCGCCTAAAGATTGGAAGAACTTCATTTATCTGCCCCCAAAAAACTTGTTTTCAAGTCAGGCGCTGGGTAATGAAATGGAACTGGGCCATCTGCTTTACCCTTTAAGAATTGCTGAACCAATTCGGAATCGCTTTCTTTGATTTCCTGCGCTGTACCTTCGCCGATAACACGCTTATCCGCCAAAATGTAAATATAATCAGCGATGGTCAGCACTTCCGTTACGTCGTGAGTCACCACAATGCTGGTTAGGCTAAGAGCATCATTGAGCTCTCGAATAAGCTTCACCAGCACCCCCATGGAAATGGGATCTTGTCCGGCAAAAGGCTCATCGTACATAATTAGATCGGGATCTAATGCAATTGCCCTCGCTAGCGCGGCTCTGCGCGCCATTCCACCAGACAATTCGCTCGGCATTAATTGCGCAGCGCCTCGCAGACCTACTGCCTGTAGCTTTAAAGCGACAATAGTTGCTATCAAGTCTTCTGATAGAGCAGTATGTTCGCGAAGCGGAAACGCCACATTGTCGAACACACTCATATCGGTAAATAGCGCCCCACTTTGAAAAAGCATGCTCATTCTACGACGAGTTTCGTAGAGAGATTTTCTCGACATAGAGACAATTGAATCGCCGTCGAATTTAACGTCGCCTTCGTCTGGTGTTAACTGCCCGCCAATAAGGCGCAGCAGCGTGGTTTTACCTATTCCACTTGGCCCCATTACTGCAGTAATTTTGCCCTTAGGTACCTTCAATGAAATCCCATCATAAATGATACGATCAGCACGCTTAAAGGTTAGGTTATCTACTTCAACTAAATGATCCATAGTTACTAAAATGTCGACCCCTGACGCTGGATTGAGTTGGTTTTGAACGCCGCTATCAATCTACTTAGAAAATATTAAAAGTATATGAGCGATATGCATATTCAATTTCTATGCCTTCGCACACATAACCCATAAAGTTTACTGAACAGTTTACTTTTAAGAGCCAACAAATTCAAAAAAGTTTACTCTGCAGTGTAGTTTTTTATGCTTACAGGCTGGCTTGTCCAGCAGACACAACCTCTAGGCCGTGTTATTTGGAGCCATTGTACGCTTTTTCAAGACACTCGCCAAAGTCAAAAAGTTACAAGTTATGTTCGATTAAGACGAATTGTCCACGCTAAGACGATTGTTATCTCACGCTGAAGTGATGTCTGTGCCTTAGCTAACTCTTACATGTAGTTCCAGTTCCCATCCTATTTCCCTAGTTATTAACTGAAACTGAACGCTTACTAGGAATACCTTCGAACTGCTGTAACGGGTTTGATAAGCGGAAATTAACGGCAATCAGTCTCTTTTTATGAAAATAAAGCAATGCGAGCATAGGCAAATGGCACTCTTTTTGCGACAATCTATCGAAATACTAACTATTACAGGTTGTTGTGCTTTTAAACATTGTCATTTTTCTGGTTGGGCTGATTGTCTTAAGTTGGAGTGCGGACCGTTTTGTTTATGGCGCTTCAGCGCTAGCAAAAAACATTGGCATCTCTCCTATGATGATCGGGCTTACGATTGTCGCTATGGGCTCATCGGCACCTGAGATTGTGGTATCTGCTATTGCCTCTGCCAATGGCAATATGAATACAGCCGTGGGTAACGCACTCGGTTCAAATATAACCAACATTGCGCTGGTGTTGGGTGTAACCGCTCTAGTAAAACCTTTGCTTGTTTCGTCAACAACGCTTAAACGTGAACTTCCAGCGCTTCTCATTATCTCGTTAATTGCTATTGGCTTTATGTTCGATGGCGAACTGAAATCTTACGAAGGGATAATTTTACTAGGCCTATTCATTTTTGTTTTGGCAATGATGGCTTGGTTATCACTTCAAGTAGACAAAGAAGACCCCCTAGTTGCTGAGACCGCAGATGAAATCCCTCAAGGCGTTTCTAACACCTCAGCGCTTATCTGGATTGGTGTTGGCCTTATCGTATTACCATTAAGTGCCCACTTTCTTGTCAATTCGGCAGTAGAAATTGCCAGATACATGGGTATATCAGACTTAGTTATCGGGTTGACCATTATTGCGTTTGGCACAAGCCTTCCTGAATTAGCGGCTAGCGTGGCTGGTGTGCTTAAAGGTGAAGATGATCTAGCGCTCGGCAATATTATTGGCTCTAACATTTTCAACCTGCTAGCCGTACTCGGTATGCCGGGGTTAATTGCCCCAGGCCTGCTAGACCCTGACGTTTATAACCGAGATATGTACGTTATGCTTGGTTTAACCTTGCTGTTGTTCTTGTTCAGTTTCGATTTAATTGGAAAGCGTACAATATCAAGAACAAATGGATTTATACTTCTAGCTTGCTTTATCGGCTACCAATTCTGGCTGTTCGGATAATCATGAATACACAAACTCAGATGCACTATATCGAATCGGCAAAGCGTGTTATCGACATTGAAACGCAGGCTATTGCCAATCTTGCAGAGCGCTTAAACGAGCACTTTATCAACGCATGTAACATTCTTTTTTCATGCGAAGGCAAAGTGGTTGTAAGCGGTATGGGAAAATCTGGCCATATCGGCAATAAAATTGCCGCTACCCTTGCGAGTACCGGGACACCGGCCTTTTTCATGCATCCCGGTGAGGCTAACCACGGCGATTTAGGCATGCTGAGTAAAGGAGATGTGCTATTAGCCATTTCTAATTCTGGTGAAACCAATGAATTAGTTAACCTGCTGCCCGTTGTTAAGCGCTTAGGCATTAAAGTGGTAGCAATGACCAATAGTGCTGATAGCTCGCTAGGACAACACGCAGATGTAGTGTTAGATATTAGTGTAGAGAAAGAAGCGTGTTCATTGGGTCTGGCGCCTACATCAAGTACAACAGCCACACTGGTTATGGGTGATGCCCTTGCGGTAGCACTGCTCGACCAAAAAGGCTTTACCTCAGACGATTTTGCACTATCACACCCTGGCGGTAGCTTAGGCAGAAAACTGCTGCTTAAAGTGAGTGATATTATGCTTAGCGGCAGCGACATTCCGTTGGTGAATCTACATGCATCTGTCGCTGAAGCGCTTTTAGAAATTTCCAAAAAGGGCCTAGGCATGACTGGTGTTATCGCACCCGATGGTTCGTTAACAGGCGTGTTTACTGATGGTGATTTACGCCGAATACTTGATGCCCGTATAGATGTGCATAGTGCGACAGTAGAAGATGTAATGACCAAAGGCGGCAAAACAACCACAGCAGAGCAGCTAGCTGTAGAAGCCTTAAATATAATGGAAACTCATAAGATAAGCGCATTAATGGTTACCGATGAAAAGCGCACCCCTGTCGGAGCCTTCAACATGCACATGCTTTTGAAAGCGGGAGTACTCTAAATGACGACAACTCTATACACCGATTTAGACCAGGCACTTTTTGAGCAGTTGGCAAATATTAAGTTACTGGTTTGTGACGTGGATGGCGTATTTTCAGACGGTCGCATTTACTTGGGCAACGACGGTGAAGAACTTAAAGCTTTTCACACCCGCGACGGATATGGCGTGAAAGCCTTGGTAAGTAATGGTGTTAACGTCGCCGTGATAACAGGACGACGTTCAGCAATTGTAGAAAACAGAATGAAGGCGCTAAACGTAGCACACATTATTCAGGGTGAAGAAAACAAAGCTGAAGCCCTCGGCGAATTAATGAAAAGCCTAGGGTTGAACTCAAGCGAAGTTGCCGCCGTAGGAGACGATATGCCCGATACAGGTATGTATCAGCACGTAGCGGTAAAAATTGCGGTTGCCGATGCTCACCCTTTTGTTGCAAAGCAAGCGAACTGGATCACCACACTTCCGGGTGGATTTGGCGCAGTTCGAGAAATATCGGATACCATCTTGCAAGCTAAGGGCGTGGCAAACGACATTTTCGGAGCTAGTGTATGAGCCAATTTGGCTTCAATCGCTTGGGTTTAAGCATATCGGCGCTATTTATCTTAGCGCTGTTGATGTATGTCCCAACTTGGATGGAAGAGCAGCCTGAGACGCAAGGTAGCAGTCAAAATGATGCGCTTAAGCCTGCATATAAGGCAAAAAACTTAACTACAACCTTGTACAACCAAGACGGTGAGTTAAATCACAAAGTCTTTGCAGAGTCTATGGAACACTACGACCAATTGGGTTTCGTGTTATTCCAGCAGCCTAAATATACTCTTTATACAGAGAGTGCTACATCACCTTGGGTTGTGACTGCGCGGGAAGGAACGCTGTATAACAATGAGTTAATTCAGCTTGAAGCTAGCGTTGTTATTGAAAATAAAACCAGCGATGATTTTGTCAAAAGCTTATCCACCGAATACATCCAAATAAATTTAGACACGAAACAAATGACATCTGATCAACCCGTTGAGATACTGGGTACGCAATACCTTATTTTTAGCAATGGGTTTAACGCGAATTTACGCACACAAGAATACGAGCTTTTAGATCATGTACAAACCACTTATTCCCCTAGCAACTAGCTTTCTACTTGCCATCGCTAGCGGTGCGGTACAAGCCAGTGAAGAAGATTTTTCACAGCCCATTAAAATAGGGTCAAATACCCAGTTTATTGATGGTAAAAACAAGACGGCCCTGTACAAGGAAGACGTGCTGATTACTCAAGGTTCACTCCTCATTGAAGCGGATGAAGTAGAAGTTATTGCTACTGATGGCAGCGGCCGAGAAATATTTATCGCCCGAGGGAACCCAGCAAGCTACTCTCAATCACTAGAAGACGGTACACCGGTATCAGCCAAAGCTAATGAAATTCGCTATGAGGTGGTTAATCGCACTATTTCTCTGGCCGGTAATGCTGAACTACAGCAAGATTCTAGTAAAGTACAAGGGGATAAAATTACGTTCGATATGATTACTGAACAATTGCTTGCAACAGGTGGCGCCGGTGAAAATGGTGAAGGTCGAGTAACAACAGTGTTTACTCCTGACACTATTCGTAAAACGTCGTCTAAGAAAGACAACGAGGGCAATGAATAGCAATGGCAACTTTGAGCGCTAAAAACCTTGCTAAATCGTATAAATCGCGACAAGTCGTTCGCGATGTGAGTCTTTCAGTTTCTACTGGGCAAATTGTCGGTCTTCTTGGCCCAAATGGTGCTGGTAAGACCACCACTTTTTACATGATTGTTGGCTTGGTCAACCTAGACAAAGGCAAGATTGAAATTGATGATAGTGAGCTTACTCACCAGCCAATGCATGAGCGCGCACGCCGCGGTATAGGCTACCTTCCGCAAGAAGCGTCAATTTTTAGAAAGCTTACGGTACATGAAAATATCATGGCCATTTTGCAAACCCGTAAAGATTTAAATTCACAACAGCAAGAAGAAGAAGCTGATGCACTACTTGATGAATTTAATATCAACCATATACGTAATAGTACGGGCATGAGTTTGTCAGGGGGAGAACGTCGTCGAGTTGAGATTGCTCGCGCTCTGGCAGCGAAACCACAATTTATTTTGTTAGACGAACCATTTGCCGGTGTTGATCCAATATCAGTTAATGATATAAAGAAGATAATACAGCATCTTCGCGATAGGGGTATTGGTATCCTTATCACGGACCATAACGTACGCGAAACATTGGATGTTTGCGAAAAGGCGTACATTGTGAGTCATGGTGAGCTTATTGCGCAAGGAACCGCGGAACAGGTTTTAAGTAATCAAAAAGTAAGGGATGTATACCTAGGCGAACAATTCAGGCTATAGTTAATGTAACCGAATTGTCATTTTTCAGTTTCGCTCTGGTATATTCAATTTAGAGCATTTAAATAAGACGTAGATGAAACCATCTTTACAGCTAAAATTTAGCCAACAACTTACCATGACACCTCAGTTGCAGCAGGCTATCAAGCTGCTGCAGCTTTCTACACTTGATCTCCAGCAAGAGATTCAAGAGGCACTCGACTCTAATCCACTGTTAGAAGTGGAAGAAGGTAACGACGAGCCACAAGTAGAAAAGAACAATGTCGATAGTGACGATAGTGCAGCTGAAGCGACAGCTTCTGCATCAAGCGACACGCTAGAAGCAGGAGATGCACTGGAGAAGAACGACCTTCCGGATGAGCTGCCTATCGACAGCACCTGGGACGAGTACTACTCCGCCTCTTCTGCGCCTGCGCCTGGCCCGTCTAATGATGACGAACAAATCTTCCAAGGTGAAACTACCGAAGACATCCAAGAGCATTTACTTTGGCAAATGCGCCTGACTCATTTTTCAGATACTGACCGTGCTATTGCCACAGCTATTATCGACTCAATTGACGAGTCGGGTTATCTGACCGTTACCCTTGACGATATCTTAGATGCTGTTAATGACGATGACTTAGAAGAGCCTATCGAAATGGACGAAATAGAATGTGTGCTTAAGCGCATTCAAATGTTCGACCCCATTGGTTCAGGTTCTCGTACACCTCAAGAGTGTCTTATGGTGCAATTGCGCCAGTTTTCAGAAGACACACCGTGGCTTACTGAAGCGAAGCAGCTTATTGAGGAATATTCAGACTTACTGAGCAGTAAAGACTACCGCACGCTAATGCGTAAGAGCCGATTGAAAGAAGATCAGCTGCGAGAAGCAATGCGTTTACTCCAAACCTTGAATCCTCGCCCAGGTAGTGCTTTAGTTACTAAAGAGCCTGAGTACGTTATTCCTGATGTCTCAGTAACCAAGAAAAATGGCCGTTGGGTGGTTGAGCTGAACCCCGACAGTCTGCCTAAATTAAGCGTAAATCAACAGTACGCAGCAATGAGTCGCCGTGCCAAGAATAGTAGCGATTCACAATTCATCCGCTCACACATGCAAGAGGCCAAGTGGTTCATAAAGAGCCTAGAGTCTCGTAACGATACCTTGATGAAGGTTGCAAATTGCATTGTGCAGCAACAAATGGGCTTTTTTGAGCACGGCCCGGAAATGATGAAACCAATGGTGCTAAATGATGTCGCAGAAATGGTAGATATGCACGAATCCACTATTTCACGTGTGACAACGCAAAAATACATGCATACGCCGCGTGGTATCTTCGAGCTGAAGTATTTCTTTTCAAGCCACGTTGCAACCGAGTCAGGTGGTGAGTGTTCATCCACAGCGATTCGTGCATTGATCAAGAAGTTAGTGGCTGCCGAAAATCCTAGCAAGCCGCTAAGTGATAGCAAGATTGCTTCGTTGTTGGCCGAGCAAGGCATAAAAGTCGCTCGGCGAACAATAGCAAAATACCGGGAATCGTTATCGATCCCGCCGTCGAACCAACGCAAAAGCCTTATCTAACTGGGCTTAATAATATAAGGAAGACGAAATATGCAAATCAACCTTACTGGTCATCATGTCGAAATCACCGACTCTTTGCGTAATTATGTCGATACGAAGTTCAGCAAACTTGAACGTCACTTTGATCACATTTCTAATGTGCATGTCATCCTGAACGTTGAAAAATTAAATCAAAAAGCCGAAGCGACCGTTCATTTAAGTGGCGCTGAAGTATTCGCATCCTCAGAAAATACCGACATGTATGCGGCGATTGACAGCATGGTTGATAAACTCGACCGGCAGGTAATCAAGCATAAGGAAAAACTGAAAAAACATTAGTAGTTAATTGAGTATGGATATACAAGCCATCGTAAGTCTGGACCGCACCGAGTGTGCGGTTCAGTGTAATAGTAAAAAGCGAATTCTTGAGATCATCGCTGATATCGCTGCCAAGCAGAACGATAACATCGACCAGGCAACTGTTCTAAATAGCTTGATGGCTCGAGAACGTATGGGTAGTACGGGTATTGGTAATGGCATAGCGCTGCCCCACGGCCGCCTCGCAGGCCTTGATAAAGTCATTGCTATTGTTGTAACCAGCACGCCTGCTATCAACTTCGATGCCCTAGATGAAAAGCCCGTAGACATATTTTTTGCACTTCTCGTTCCCGAAGAGCAAACCGAAGGACACCTTCAAACATTGGCTACCGTTGCAGGTAAGTTAAGCGACAAAGAAACGATTAAAACAATACGACGTGCAACAACCAGCGACGAAATTATTTCTGCATTAAGTTAGACAATAAGCGCTTAGGCATTATAAGCAGGCGCTTAATTCAACAACGCGTATGTGATGAAACCAGAATATAAGGGAGAGTTTAGGTGAAGCTGATCATAATCAGTGGTCGTTCAGGGTCTGGTAAGTCTGTCGCACTTCGCGCATTGGAAGACTTAGGCTATTACTGTGTTGATAATATCCCAGTTAATTTGCTTCCTACCCTTACCCATACCGTTGTTGATGAATACGATCAAGTTGCGGTAAGTATTGACGTAAGAAACTTACCCAAAAATCCTGATGATTTGGTAGAGATTCTAGACTACCTGCCTTCTTCTTGGTCTATGACTATAGTGTACATTGACGCAAGCGATGATGTACTGGTTAAGCGGTTTAGCGAAACGCGCCGTCTTCACCCTTTAGCCAAGCTAAATAAGTCTCTCTCAGAAGCTATTAGAGCAGAGTCTGCGCTGCTCGCACCTATTACTGAGCGCGCTGATTTATACTTAGATACAGACAAGCTAACAATACACCAACTCGCAGAGCTAATCCGAGAACGTATCCTAGGTAAAAAGAGCTCTCGCCTTGTACTGGTGTTTGAGTCATTTGGCTTTAAACATGGCATACCCAAAGATGCCGATTATGTTTTCGATGCGCGCTTTCTACCAAACCCTCATTGGGAAACGGACCTTAGACACCTCACTGGATTAGATGCACCCGTTGAGGTGTTTTTAGGCTCACAACCCGTAGTGACCAAATTTATTTGGCAAATTCAAAATTTAATGACCACATGGCTTCCCCATCTAGAGCGCAACAATAGAAGCTATGTGACTGTGGCTATCGGCTGCACTGGTGGGCAACACCGCTCTGTCTACATTGCCCAAACCTTGTCAAAAACCTTCAGCGAAATACATCCTGATGTTCAAATTCGTCACAGAGAGTTGAACCAGTAATGACTATTCAAAAAACGCTTACCATCGTCAATAAACTAGGCTTACACGCGAGAGCAGCCACGCAACTGGTACAGCTGGCTAATCAGTTTGATGCCAAAATCATTTTAAAAAAAGGCGATAAAGAAGCCGATGCAAGCAGCGTCTTAGGCTTGATGATGCTGGAGAGTCATCAGGGCGAACAGGTAGATGTTATTGTCGATGGTGATGACGCGGTCGATGCACTTGCTGCCATAGAAGAGCTTATTGAGGGCAGATTTAACGAAGACGAATAGTCTCAACCCGAATATTTATTGATGAATTAATCAACAGCTAGCTTAGTAATTCCAAATTCTTGGGTAAAAGCCACGCAATTATCATGACAGACTCAATATAATTGCGATATTCTACGCACACTTAGGCTACACAGCCTTTATTTTCCATATCAGCTTAGTAGGAATAACGCCTTATGGCAGAAGCGCTTGTTTCTAAATACGTACAAACCCAATTACGCGCACTTAACGCAGCGTTGATAAACGGTCAATTTGTATCTGTACGTAAGCTTCTGCTTGAACTTCCCCCTTCAGACGTTGCTCATATTCTCGAGTCAAGCCCTAGCAGGACCCGTGATGAGTTATGGGAGCTGATTGATAGCGACTTTCACGGTGATATTTTAGAAGAGCTATCTGATGATGTTCGAAACGGTATTATCACAAAGATGCTCCCTGCCAATGTGGTTGATGCACTTGAAGAAATGGATACCGATGACTTGGCAGAAACGCTGAGTAGCCTTCCTGAACCTGTATTGGCAGACATTCTTGATTCAATGGATGCACAAGACCGCGTACGTGCAGAGCAAGCGCTGTCTTACGGTGAAGAAACCGCTGGTTTCATCATGAACACCGATACCATTACCTTGCGTCCTGACGTTACCATTGATGTGGTTCTACGCTACATTCGTTTAAAAGGTGAGTTGCCGGAAAATACAGAT
The DNA here is from genome assembly GCF_056311745.1 of Alteromonas sp. ABV4_150. Lineage (NCBI taxonomy): Bacteria > Pseudomonadati > Pseudomonadota > Gammaproteobacteria > Alteromonadales > Alteromonadaceae > Alteromonas > Alteromonas sp. ABV4_150. The sequence continues at coordinate 817,546 of NZ_CM149971.1, forward strand.
ACTTTTTATGTGGTAAATAGAACCGATAACCTTGTTGGCATTGTTCCTGTCACCCGTCTACTCACCGCAGATACCGACGATAAAGTGTCTGACGTTATGGACGAGGAATCAGAAGCGATTCCTGTGAATATGCCAGACGATGAAGTAGCAAGCCTTTTCGAGCGATACAATTGGCTTTCAGCACCTGTTGTAGATGAAAACCATCGCTTAGTGGGCCGAATTACCATTGATGACGTGGTTGATATTATTCGTGAGGATGCCGAGCACTCGATGATGAGTATGGCGGGTCTTGATGACGACGAAGATACCTTTGCACCTGTTATGCAAAGCACTAAACGCCGCTCCGTGTGGCTGGCCGTTAACTTGGTCACTGCGCTAATGGCTGCTATGGTGAGTGACTTATTCGAAGCCACGCTAAGTCAACTTGCCGTTTTAGCTATTTTAAATACCATAGTACCGAGCATGGGCGGCGTGGCTGGTAACCAAACGCTGACCCTTGTTATTCGCGGTATGGCGCTAGGTCATGTAAATGCCAGTAACTCGCGCTGGCTTATCAGTAAAGAGATATCCATCGGCTTTCTAAACGGTGCAATTTGGGCAGTGCTTATTGCTTCTGTCATTGCCCTCTGGAAGCAGGACTACATGCTGGGTGTTATTATTGCCTTTGCGATGATGGTAAACATGATTGCGGCAGCGCTTGCAGGTGCAACCTTACCTATGATTATGAAGCGTCTTAAGATAGACCCTGCCCTAGCTGGCAGCGTTATCTTAACTACGATAACTGATGTGGTAGGTATTTTTGCATTCTTAGGTACGGCAACGCTGTTTTTAATTTAAGTCGGTAAAGATTTCTCTGTTCCTAGGGCTCAAGTAATTTTTTAAACTATATCGTTCAGGCGCTTAACGCCTTGGCTGTATACCCATTAATATTCAGTTTGTATCCGACACCCCAAACGGTTTGTACTAGCTGGCCACCATTTTCAATACTGTTAACTTTATCAAGTTTAGTGCGCAGTCTGTTGATATGGGTGTTTACCGTGTGTTCATAGCCTTCATGGTTATACCCCCACACCTCACTAAGTAGCTGATTGCGAGAAAAGACCTGATTAGGGTGGCGACAGAAATAATTCAACAAGGTAAATTCTCGTGCCGTTAGTGCTAGCACTTGCCCGTTTATTGTCACGCTGTGATACCTTTGATCTACTTGAAGCGGGCCTATTTCAATGCGCTCGTCACCACTATCAACAACTCTCGAACTGCCTAAATTCGGCATACTTCTGCGCATGTGAGAGCGAATTCGCGCTGAAAACATCCGCTCATCGTAAGGTCCAGAAACATAATCATCTACCCCGGCTTCATAGTAGTTTGCTTCATCGACGCCTTCGTTTCCTTCACTTGGTGTGGTCACTTCGCTTTCAACAGCAACAACCCAACTTTCAGGGTTGCTATCAACTAAGCTCTTTATACGCTGTAAGCACGTAATGCATCGATGTGATTCGACAATAATGAGAGAATAGCGCTGCGCTTTTAGCAGTGATTCTGCTGATTGAAAGTTAGAGACTGCATCGTGTAGAAAGCTATGCTTACTTAAGCAATGCGATATATATTGTTGAAACTTATTTCCGCTGTAGATGATAAGGATCATATCTCGCTCCTATTTTGCCGATAAACAACAAGACCAGAGCGTTTAAGTTTTTATTTCACATAAACAACACTTTTCTATTGAAAAATTAGAACTGAAAATTTCTAACAAAATTGTTATTTATCGAGACAAATCTGTGTGCTTTTTGTGATATTTCCGTGATGAATTAAGAATTTTAGTGCCCTAAATTTTTATGCGAATTAAGTCATAAATAAGGACAACAAAATGAAATTCTCTAAACTTGCTAGCGCAACCCTACTGTCGCTCGCATCTATATCAGCAAGCCAAGCCGTTACTCTAGAGCTCGAAATTACTAATTTAACCCAAGCGCAAAGCTTTACCCCCCGCTTGGTTGTAGCACACGATGAAACCGTGGACGCTTTTGAAGTCGGCCAGCCAGCTTCATCGGCATTAGCCTGGCTTGCTGAAGCAGGTGTGATTGACGACGAACAAAATGCAGACTCTAGCGGCGCAAACTTTGAAGCGCTTTTAGGCCCTGTCGACACCGACAATGGATCAAACACATGGCATCGTTTTGGCGGCCTCGTAGCCCCGAAAGCTACGTTAAGCTACGAATTCGATACTATGGACAAGCCTTATCTTTCGCTACTTTCAATGCTAATACCTACTAACGATGCCTTTGTTGGTATGGACAGTATTGAAATTCCTACAGAGCCTGGCACCTATACGTATTATCTAAATGCGTACGATGCCGGCACTGAGTTAAACGATGAACTAAATAGTGCTCGTACTGACGTTGTTGAAGCTGGCACTGGAAATGCGCTGGGGGGATATGGCGTGCCTGGTGTTGCCGGTGGTGGAGCACCTACTCGTATCGTTGACTTAGGTACGGGTGGCACGGGTGTGGGTGCACAAATCGTTAATGGCGAAATTGAAGATGGTGAAGATGGTCCTGTACACATTCACCGCAATGCGCTTGGCGACACTGATAGCGTTGCTGGTGCCAGTGATCTGGACTCTACCGTACACCGTTGGTTAAACCCCGTTGCACGTGTTGTTATAACTGTTCCTGCATCTTAAGGAGCCATTACAATGACTAATCCAATAGTAAAACTCAGTACGTTATTAATGCTATCAGCTCTTTTAGCGGCGTGCGGCGACGATGGTGATACAGGCCCTCAAGGACCCGCTGGTCCTCAAGGTGAAGCTGGAGTCGACGGTCAAGATGGTGCCGATGGTGAAGACGGCCAAGACGGTTCGGACGGCCAAGACGGTATCAACGGTAATTCTGCAGTTTACACGGTTCAAATTACTAATTTGACCTATTCCCAACCCTTTGCACCTGCAGCTGTCATCTTGCATGAACCAGGCTTTTATTCTTTTGAAGAAGGCGCACCTGCCAGTATGGGCATTGAAATCATGGCTGAAGGCGGTGATCCGTCGATGGTAATCAGTGAAGCAACAGAATCTACTGACTTTTTAGATGCGCTAAGTTCAGAGGGAATACTGGGCCCACGCTCAATGGGTACAGAATTAACATTAGTCGTACCTGAGTTAGATGCGGACGACCTGCGCCTTACGGTTACGACCATGTTGGTTAACACCAACGATGCGTTTACTGGCTTAAATGCAGCTAACGTAAGTAACATGGCAGTGGGTGATGCTAAAACATTCATGACAATGACCTGGGACGCCGGTACAGAGGCCAACACAGAAACGGCAGCAACTATGCCTGGCCCCGCCGCAGGAGCAGCAGGTGGTGGTGGAGAAGCCGCAGGTTATGATGTAGTAAGGGACGACCTCGCAGATGCAGTAAGGCTTCATCAAGGTGTGGTAACTAGCGCAAACGCGAATGATCCAAGCCGTGAAGGTTTGTCAACGTCTGTACTAACCGAAGCCCATCGCTTTGATTTTCCGACAAGTCGTATTGTGATAACGCGAACTCGTTAAAAGATCTATAGCGAATCAGCGACTTTAGCGCCCTATTACCTATAAGTAATGGGGTGTTTTCGTATCTATCAGGACAAAAGTTTTGTAGTCAGAAACTTAATTACGAGAGGTAATAGATAAGCTTCGAATTGAGAAGTAACACATTAGATAGGGTGAATGTAAAAATAATAGCTGGCTTTGCTTTAGCGAATAGCTTTGCAAAACCAGACTACGTCAATACACTAAAAATTTTTAAATAGCGGCCATGCAAATGGCCCAGTTAGCTACTTAATTAGCTATTTAATAACCTTTAGGCTAGGCTTGCCCTTTTTAGGGGGAACAGGCGCATCTTGAACATCGCTAGAATCAGCGTCTTCCAGCGGCGTTGGTCCGCTCGGTTGAGACACATCTTCAGGTGTTTCAGTGCGCTCTTGCTGTGCGCTAGCAATATCTTCTTCAGTGGCAAATACCGTACCTGCACCGTTTTCCCTTGCGTAAATAGCCATTACCGCTTCACAAGGCATACTTAATCTTCTTGGTTGCCCAGAGAAGCGCGCTTGAAACGATAAGCCGTCTAAGTCGAGAGAGAAGTTAACACAAGCACTTGGCGACACGTTTAAAACGATTTGACCGTCTTTAACGAACTCCTGCGGCACTTCAACTAATTCATTAGTTGCATCAACCACAATGTACGGCGTTAAATCGTTATCAACAATCCACTCATAAAAAGCCCTAAGCAAATAGGGCTGGTTTGACGTCATAGATGTCATAGCGGATTGTGGATCTCACGCTCTTGGTCAGTCAAAGACGCTTTAAATGAGCTGCGCGAGAAAATGCGGTTCATATACGCGTTAATCTCTTTGCTGCCAGCGCCGTTTAACTCAATACCTAGCGCAGGAAGACGCCATAGTAGCGGAGCAAGATAGCAATCAACTAAGCTGAATTCTTCACTCATGAAGTAAGGCATTTCACCAAACACAGGCGATAAAGAAAGAAGCGCTTCACGCAGTTCATTGCGCGCTGCTTCAACATCACCTTCGCCACGGAAGATACGGGCAGCAAGCGAGTACCAGTCTTGCTCAATGCGGTGCATCATAAGGCGACTTTGACCACGTGATACAGGGTAAACCGGCATAAGTGGTGGATGAGGGAAACGCTCATCAAGGTATTCCATGATGATGTGCGACTTGTAAAGTACAAGCTCGCGATCAACTAGAGTTGGAACAGTACCGTAAGGGTTTAGCTCCAACAGATCTTCAGACAGGTTGCTAGGATCTGTGTAGCTGATTTCAACACCCACACCTTTTTCTGCCAACACAATACGCACCTGGTGGCTATAAATATCAATTGTGTCAGAGAACAACGTCATAATAGAACGTTTATTCGCGGCTACGGCCATTCAATTTCCTCCGTCGAGAAACAAGTTTACGCTTACAAACAGTAAGCTTATTACGTTAACTCGTGCTACCTGAACACTCTATACAAAAGGGTTTTCAGGTAGCACGAGTAAATACCAAAAAAGGGGGCGAGAAGCCCCCTTTTCATATTATACATAAATCTGTGCGATTAGTGCACTTCTCGCCAGTATTCTTTCTTCAGTAAGTAAACAAATACAAACAATACTGCGATAAAGATAAGTACCCACTTACCGATTTTGTGAGATTCAAGTTTTGAAGGCTCACCTGTGTATTCTAGGAAGTTCACGATATCGGCAACAGCTTGGTCGTACTCGTCAGGAGACATTGCGCCAGTACCATCTGACTTAATGCCTACATAACGCTTAACCATCTCTCCATCAACCATTTGCTCTTCATAAGTACGTGTTGGCGTACCTTGAAGTGGTTGAAGTACGTGTGGCATACCTACTTCTGGGAATACTGTGTTGTTCACACCAAATGGGCGGCTTTCGTCAACATAGAAAGAGCGCAGGTAAGTGTAAATCCAGTCTTCGCCACGAACACGAGCCACTAGCGTTAAGTCTGGTGGAGCAGCACCAAACCAGCCAGCAGCCGCCTCTTCAGGCATGGCACGAGTGATATAGTCAGACACTTTTTCACCCGTAAACTGCAGGTATTCTTGGCCTAGTTCATCAGGAATACCCAAGTCTTGGAATGAACGCTGATAGCGCTGGTACTTCATTGAGTGACAGCCTAAGCAGTAGTTCATGAACAACTGTGCACCGCGCTGTAAAGACGCCTTATCGGTTAAATCGATAGGCGCTTTATCAAGGTGTACGTTTCCGCCTGCCGCAAGCGCTACGCCAGGTAGGAAGAAGGCTAAAAAGCACATCATTTTTTTCATTTAGAAATCCTCTCTGGCACAGGTTTAGTGTTTTCGTTTTTGCTGTACAAGAACAATGCAATGAAGAAACCGAAGTACATTACTGTAGCAACTTGCGACGCAATGATTTTCCAGTTTTCTTGTGGCGTACCACCTAGGTAACCCAGGAAGATAAACACAATTGCAAACACAATAAGGTTTACTTTGTGCAGACCACAGCGATAGCGCCATGACTTAACGCGACCACGGTCTAACCAAGGCAGAGCGAATAGCGCAGCAATTGCACCGAACATAGCTAGTACACCGAACAACTTATCAGGTACCGCTTTCAAAATTGCATAGAACGGCGTGAAGTACCACACTGGGAAGATATGCTCAGGTGTTTTCAACGGGTTAGCAATTTCAAAGTTAGGGTGCTCTAGGAATTTACCGCCCATTTCAGGGGCAAAGAACAACACATAAGTAAATAGTGCTAAGAATATGCAGAATGCCACAAGGTCTTTAAGTACGATGTGTGGGAAGAACGGCAATACGTCATCAGCAATGTCGTACTTGCTTGTATAGTATTCATGAATTTCATATTTAGTCTTTTCAGACTCAGGTAGTGAACCTTTCTTGTGCTTGATAGCAATACCATCAGGGTTGTTAGAACCCACTTCGTGAAGTGCAATAATGTGAAGGAACACAAGAATAACGATAACCAAAGGCAACGCAATAACGTGTAATGCGAAGAAGCGGTTTAGTGTTGCGCCAGAGATAACGTAGTCACCCTGTAGCCAGATTACCAGATCAGGACCAACAACAGGGATAGCACCAAATAGCGATACGATTACCTGTGCACCCCAGTAAGACATCTGTCCCCAAGGTAGTACATAACCCATGAAAGCTTCTGCCATAAGTGCTAGGTAAATAAACATACCAAACACCCATAAAAGCTCACGAGGCTTCTGATAAGAACCGTAAATCATGCCACGGAACATGTGTAGATATACCACAATAAAGAACGCCGATGCGCCAGTACTGTGCATGTAACGGATAATCCAACCGTAGTCGATCTCTCGCATGATGTATTCAACAGAGGCAAACGCGCCTTCTGAAGATGGAACGAAGTTCATGGTCAACCAAATTCCAGTAACAATTTGGTTTACCAAAACAATAGTAGCTAGAAAACCGAACACGTACCAAAAGTTCATGTTCTTTGGAGCAGGATATTGAAGGGCGTGCATATTCGCAACGCGCATCATTGGGATGCGTTCTTCAATCCAACCTAGGAAAGCGTTCATAATAATTAAGCCTCCGCTTCTGAACCGATGATGATGTTATTGTCATCAACGAATTGATATGGCGGTACAACCAAGTTCAGTGGTGCAGGTACATTTTGGAATACACGTCCAGCCATGTCGAATTTTGAACCGTGGCAAGGGCAGAAGAAACCGTCTGGTACACCTTCAACCACTTCTTCGAAAGCGCCGTCTTTAAGGTGCTGTGGAGAGCAACCTAAGTGCGTACAAATACCCACTAGAATTAGGTATTCTTCTTTCATCGAACGGAAACGGTTTTGAGCAAAAGTAGGTTGCTGCTCAGCTTCAGAGTTAGGATCTTTCAGCTTATCTTCGTGTGTGCCAAGTTCTTCAAGAATCTCTGGCGTACGACGTACAATCCATACAGGCTTGCTTCGCCACATTACACGTACTAATTGTCCAGGCTCAATCCCGCTGATATCTACTTCAACGTCAGCACCGGCGGCTTTCGCTTTGGCGCTTGGATTCCAGGACGCAATAAAAGGCACAGCAGCACCAACGACACCTACACCACCAACTACCGACGTGGCAACGGTCAAGAACCGACGACGAGTGTTGTTTTCTGGCTGGTTTTCATTGTGTGCAGACTCTGTTGCATCTACAGATACATTGCTCATCCACATTTCTCCAGGTTTGGATAATTATGATGTGTAACCCAAGCTTATACTGGTTTTATCACGCTTGCGTCATACATCATATGGCTTGTCATGACAGCAACGTAACAGCAAAAATTTACTGGTTTACGAGGTCACGAAAGTTTTCAAAATTTTCGACCGCAAATGATAAAAGAAAAGCCCTTATAAACACAAGGTTTTACTGATATTTAAGCGATAATTTAATTCAATTAGTGTGTTTAGGTTTAGTGAGAGAAAAGCCTAAAATCAAGGTTTTGAAGAATATTTGGTTAGAGAACGCCAGCAAATTAAACCTTTGTTATGAAATATAGGTGCTGGTGAGATGTACATTACACAGAAAATCGACCGTTTCTCATAAAAGCCAGACAATAAAAAACCCGGCATATGCCGGGTTTTTGCAATACAAAAAACGTAAAAATTAACGCTTTGAGAATTGTGGACGCTTACGCGCTTTGTGTAGACCAACTTTCTTACGTTCAACGCGACGTGCGTCACGAGTAACAAAGCCAGCTTTACGAAGTGCTGGGCGTAGTGCTTCATCGTAGTCCATAAGGGCACGAGTAAGACCGTGACGGATTGCACCCGCTTGACCGTTAGAACCACCACCTTTAACAGTGATGTATACGTCAAACTTTTCAGTCATTTCAACAAGTTCAAGTGGCTGACGAACAACCATGCACTCTGTTTCACGACCAAAGTACTCGTCAAGAGCGCGTTGGTTTACTTTAATGCTACCTGTGCCTGGACGTAGGAACACACGAGCAGTAGAACTTTTGCGGCGGCCTGTGCCGTAGTATTGAGTATCTGCCATGTTAATAGCTCCTTAAATGTCCAAAACTTGTGGTTGCTGTGCTGCGTGAGAGTGTTCTGCACCAGCGTAAACTTTCATTTTACGGAACATTGCGCGACCTAGAGGGCCTTTTGGCAACATGCCTTTAACTGCTTTTTCAAGAACCATTTCTGGCTTGTGAGCAATTAGTTTTTCAAAGTTTGTCTCTTTAAGACCACCTGGGTAACCAGAGTGCGCATAGTACATTTTGTCTTGCGCTTTACGGCCTGTAACCGCAACTTTTTCAGCATTGATTACGATGATGTAATCACCAGTGTCCACGTGAGGTGTGTACTCTGGCTTATGCTTACCACGAAGGCGTAGTGCGATTTCAGAAGCCAAACGGCCTAGAGTTTTGTCTGTGGCGTCTACCACATACCAGTCACGTTGTACCGTTTCTGGCTTAGCAACAAAAGTTTTCATTTTCAAATTCACCCGAATAATATCGTCGTTACTGATTTCTGAACACCAGAAATCACCTTAAAATCAACACAATGACCCCTTCGAGCCGGCTGATTCTTCCACCTTCCCAAAGGTGGGCGTAACTGGGCAGGGCGCGAATTATACAGGAATTCATTAAAATGCGAACCCCTAACAACAAAAAATATGGATAAAATTTCATCATGAACCGATGACACAGAACCGAGTTTAATGTAATGTCAAAGTGTTGCATTCAATATTCCTTATAAATCTAATGAAAAACACACGATTCATAGCCTTTTTCGTAATGCTGCACTCACTGATCATGGTCAGTGTGAGTGCTGATGAATTGGTGTATGCACGCGCCTTTGCTGATGGTAATTATGGAAGTTATCACGTAGCTGTACTCAATGCTGCGCTAAAGGCAACGCAAGAATTCGGTGAAACTGTTTTAGTCCCCCATCCACACCCAATGAGCCAAAGTCGCCAGCAAGTATCTGTTTTAAAAGGCGACGCAGACATAATGTGGAGTGTTACCAATAATGACAGAGAGCAACGTCTGTTACCGATAAAGTTACCGCTATTAAAAGGTTACTCGGGCTATCGCGTATTAGTGATCAATCCCTCTGAACAAGATAAATTCATCCATCAGGCAACTGAAGTATTAAAGAAAGTAACCATGGTTCAAGGAACAGACTGGCCAGATTTAGATGTGCTTAAAGCGAATGGTTATAACGTAAGTGGTGAGGATTGGAGCCTTTGGTTTCATTCAATGTATTCAATGGTCGATAAAGGATTGGTTGACGCTTTCCCACGAAATATTATCGAAGCACATCGTGATCTCGCTCGACATACAGACAAGGCTATTACTTTAGAGAAGCATCATCTTCTGTTATACCCCAATTACGAATATTTCTTCGTAAAACCTAGCAATGTTGATTTAGCTGACCGAATCCGCGTTGGCCTCATCAGGTTACTTAAATCCGGTGAACTGGAAACTATTTTCAACCAGTTTGATACACACCACAAAGCACAACTCATAGCTGATGGCCAAACGCGCAAGCGTCACAAGTTGACGAATCCATCGTTAAATTACACCCTACCCTATGCAAGATGGGATAAACAAACCAAACTTGCTATCAATGCGTTAAAGCAAGCGCGGTATTAACCGCAAATTTTCCAATTCGCAGCAAACACTTCCGAAGGGTCACTGCGCTTTTTACTAAATCAAACTCATTCGTTTGGAATTCTCATGATATTAAAAAAACAACTTTCTTCTTTTCTCATTGCTGGTATCACAGCTGCGTCTTTCGTTCCCTCTGTATCAGCCTCATCACAGGAATTACTTAAGCTTCAACAACAGTGGGCAGCTGTGAATTATCAACTCGAAGGAGACGCGCAACTTAGCGCTTTTTCAGAACTTATTAAGCAAGCTGAAGCGCTCGTAGAACAATCAGAAAATAGCGCTGAAGCATTAACCTGGCTAGCTATCTCTCAATCAAGCACTGCAAGTGCGAAAGGCGGTTTAGGTGCCCTGGACTTTGCTGAAAGTGCGAAGGAAAACTTAGAACGTGCCATTGAAAAAGAGGAAGCGGTGCTAGACGGCACGGCGTTAACGGTTCTAGCTGCCCTTTATCACAAAGTGCCGGGCTGGCCTGTCAGCTTCGGTAGTGACAAAAAAGCTGAAAAATTGTTTAAGCGCGCTCTTGAAGTTAGTCCACATGGTATGGACCAGAACTTCTTTTATGCCGAGTATCTTTTTGACGAAGGTGAATATGAAAAGGCCCAGACTTTTTTAAGTCGTGCCAAAAACGCGCCTGAAAAAGCTAATCGCCCATTAGCAGATAAAAAGCGTAGAGAAGAAATCGCTGCCCTTCAAGCAAGATTAGATACCAAAGCTTAGGATACAAAGCAGCTTGATAAGAAAAGGTGGATGTTGCCATTAACTTTCCACCTTATTAAATCATGTCTTCAAGACAAATAACCGCGCTGCTCACTCCCCTCTTCGTGTAACGATACGGCGTTATAATGTATGGGTCATTCTTTATAGGCTGCATTTATCTGTATGTATAAATTGTAAACAGTGTTCATCTGATACCAGCACTCCTATTATGAAAGAAAAAAGGAGTGGCCCAATGCCTAAAATCCCACGTTCCTCAGACAACGACTATACCGATGACATGAGCCGAACACGCCGCGAATTTATTGCGCGCGAAACCGGCACCCAGCTAAACCACTTAGGACACTATTCCATACCGCCCGAAACCTTGTCGGGAAACATAGAAAACTTCGCAGGCGTTGCACAGGTTCCTATTGGCTTTGCAGGCCCGATGCTAGTGAACGGAGAACACGCCAAAGGCGAGTTCTACGTCCCAATGGCCACAACAGAGGGTACGCTAACAGCCAGCTACAGCAGAGGCATGCGTCTGACAAGAGAAGCAGGCGGTATAACGACCACCGTTATTGACGACGCTATGCAGCGAGCGCCCATGTTTGCGTTTTCCGATGCACGTGAAGCACTCGCATTTGGCAGGTGGGTCGAGCAAAATTTTGAAGCCATTAAACAAGCCTGTGATAGTACCACCAGCGTGGGCAAGCTCAGGGATATTGAGCAGTATGCTGCCTCTAAGCTTCGTTGGCTTAGGTTCAACTTCACCTGCGGTGATGCAGCTGGGCAAAACATGGTAAGTAAAGCCACGAAGGCAGGCTGCGAGTGGATACAGGCAAACTATTCGGGCCCTATCGAGCACTTTGTACTGGCCGCCAACCTTGATACCGATAAAAAGCACTCGCACTTAAACTCGCTGCATACCCGCGGAAAGCGCGTTGTAGCAGAAATCACCCTGCCAAAACAACTTATGACGGACATTATGCATTGCCCGCCAGAAGCATTATTTAAACAGCGCCAATATTCGAATATGGGCGCACTAATGGCAGGTAGTGTAAATAACGGCGCCCACTTCGCTAACGGTATTACCGCCATGTTCATCGCTTGCGGGCAAGATGTCGCTAATGTGGCTGAGTCGTCGGCGGGGTTTACCTACGCTGAAATCACGCCAAATGGTGACTATTACTTCTCTGTTACTATTCCATCGCTCATCGTTGCTACCTATGGAGGTGGAACGGGTCTGGCTACACAAAACGAATGTTTGAGAGTACTTGGCTGCACAGAAAGAGGTAGCGTTAACAAGTTTGCGGAAATTGTTGCCGCGACTGTGCTATGTGGCGATCTGTCTTTAGGTTCTGCTGTGGTAGCGGATGAATGGGTAAGCAGTCACGAGCGACTGGGTAGGAACCGTTAAAGGCGCTAAACAGCAGGGGCACTATACAGCAGGGATACTGGGGCGCGTAACAACAAAGTACGCGCCTATTCCCATAAATAGACCTATGCCTATGTAAGCTGGAATAGGCATTGATGCGAACAGACAAACCAGAATAAAGCTCACCAACATACTGCAGCACGCTATGCATTTCACTTTTTTCGAAATTGCACCATGTTTTCGCCACGCAACAAGACTGGGGCCATATTTAGGGTGTTGAAGTAACCAGCTTTCAAGGCGCGGTGAAGATTGAGTAAAACAAAAAAGCGCACCTATCAAAAAAACAGTTGTTGGCATTACAGGTAAAAACGCGCCTATAATGCCAAGAAGCGTTAAAAACAGCCCCAGTGTAGAATACAGTATTTTTTTCATAAAACGGTTACGCCCAATTCAGTCCGACTCCTTGGTAAGTGTCATGACTTAACACCAGCGACACACCCTTCCAATATGCCAATTTTATACTCAGATATTAGATAAAGTGGATCTACATTGCTTTGTCGTAAATCAAACCTACCCTATAACCATACGCCAAAATAATGAAGTTTCCATCTACATTGGTCTAATTTACTTTGATGCGAATTGACATCTATCCATCTACGTTGCTGCACACCATAACTCTCGCTTACTGATATTGATTACAACACGACAAATGGCATACAACTATAGATAAACGATAATAAAAACTGTTATCATTTATACTAAAGTATTGGCTTTTCATCACGCTCCTCTTATCACACAACACTTGGATTTTTTTGCAATGAAATATTTAGCCGCGTTAATAGCTGCTTCGTTGACCTCCCCTGCTTTATCACAAGACATTGAAACCTCTTCGGATACACGTGAAATATCACCCGCGAAATCCGACCAAGTAGAGCGTGTGGTAGTGACTAGTAGAGCGATCAATCTATATCGCAATGGTAACTCATCTACAGGTAAGTTGAGTGTTGACCCACTTAATTCGACCCAACAAATCACTACAATCAACGAAAGCTTGATACGCGATCAGGGTGCGCGCAATGCAAAAGATATTTATCGTAACATTGCTGGTGTTAGCCAATTTAGCTATGCCGGTGTAACCGCCAGGGGTTTCAGACAAGAGGAAATCTTCTTCGATGGCTTACGCGGAGACCCTTATGTAGGTTTTAACGTACCTCAACTATTTAATATCGAGCGCGTAGACTTTTTAAAGGGCCCTGCCGGAATGCTCTATGGGCCGGGAGCGCCAGGTGGCTTGTTCAACTACGTCACAAAAAAACCTACGTCAGAATTCGACGCCAACGCTAGAATAATTGCTGGTTCGCATGCTCGCTTTGGAGGCTCAGCAGAAATAAATGGGGCAATTAATGACGACCAAAACGCCCGTGCAGGTGTTTTTTATGAGCAGCAAGATACTTATCGAGACAACAGCGACAGTAAAGTATTTATCTTCGATTCTGGCTATACATACGACCTTCAAGGCCAACTACTAACGCTTCAGTACACTCATTACTCACAGGATTTGGGCGCTAATCGACTGCGCGGAGTGCCCGTCGACGACAGCGGTAACTTTCTCACAAATCCAGACTGGAATCACAATGAAGCCAGTGACTTCCTAAATTTGCGCTCTGACTCTGTTCAGCTCTCTCTAGAAGGACAGCTTAACGATGCAGTAAGCTACAATACACGTTTGCGCTACATAGATAATGAACAAGAGCAGAACTACCATGAGCCACGTGCTCTTATTGATAGCGATGGGGATGGGAACATAGACCTTGTCGGCCGTGAATTTAGGGATCAGTTACGCGAACAAGAACAACTTAGCTTTGGCGCCAACTTTGTATATTCAGGTGAGTGGTTGGGTGCAGACCATAGAACGGCGTTCGGCATTGACCTTTATAAAGGAAAAGAGGACGCGCTTTTAGGTGCTGCGGCTTTTCAGCAGGATTTCGTTCTTCGTTATCTAAGCGGGACTTCACTTGAATCAGATATCATTCCACTAACGCTTACTAACCCTAACTACGGTATAACGCAGTCTGAAAACTACAATGTACAATTCAGACCATTGAGCACAACCGAGCAAACGCGAAACGGTGCCTATGTACTGAATGAACTCGCTTGGGAGCAGTTTACCTTTGTTGCTGGTTTGCGCTACGACCAGTTTGAAGATGAAACGTCTAGTGCCATTTTCGACGATTCAAACGTAAGCTTCAGGGTTGGTGGTATTTATAAAATTAGCGCTAATATTTCACTTTATGGTCAATGGGCAGATTCATACGAACCACAGTCGGTAAGTAATCAGCAAGTTCAGGCGGGTGGACCGTTTGAACCAACTACCGGAGATATTATTGAAGGTGGTGTGAATGCAGAGCTGTTCGATGAAACCACCTTACTGCGATTGGCCGTGTATCAAATCACTAGGCAAAACCTCCTTCAGTCTACCGGCGAAGACCCTGAAGGCGACGGCATTGATAATGTCGCGCCCGTGGGTGAGGTGACCAGTGACGGATTCGAAGTTGAGGTTATCACTGACATAACGCCAAATTGGATCTTGAGCGTAGCTTATGGCTACAACGACGCAAGAATCACCGCAGATAATGGCGGTGGCGGTATTAGCAATAGTGTCGGCGACCGCTTCGCCAATGCGCCTCAGAATCAATTTGGTTTCTGGACGCGTTACCAAATACCTGAGTGGGATCTTGCCTTTGCCTTTGGTGGAAACTATGTTGACGACCAACTGAGCCTGTCTGGTCAGAATGTGAAGTCATATTTCATTGCCGATGCGTCGATAACTTGGGAAGTAGACAACTACAGCGTACTATTTAGAATAGATAACCTATTTGATAAAGAGTATGCCGAATCAGGCTTTATTGAGCGCACAGGTCACTTCCCCGGAAACCCAAGAAACGGTTTTGTAGAATTCACCTACAAGTGGTAGCCACTGCGTTTCTTAAAATTCGGGATTGGCTATGCGCATGAATTCTGCTTAGAGTTCTGTTTATAAGTAGCGCTTTTGAGTTAAATTCTTGCGCTTAGCCCTTCTTTCTTTCAATTATACGCCGTACTTTTTACAATGTTCCCTGCACCATGCAGGGCTTGTCTTTTACCTTACACAAGTATTTCATGACTAACGATAAAACCGCGCAAAGAAAGTACCTAAAGAAGTTATACAACTTGCACGCGTGGGTAGGTTTTCAGCTCTCACTTGTGCTTTTTATTATTGTTGCAACGGGCACTATTGCTACGGTATCCAATGAAATTGATTGGCTTGTGTTTGAGGAAATGCGCACGTTTAATACGCCTCCTAGCAATCTAGACAGCGCCGATGATGAAATTGTTAAGTGGAACAGAATCTATGAGGCTACGCTTAACTATGCAGAACAAGCTAAGATAAAATCCATCTTGACCATGGGTCATGATAATTTCACCTACCGTGTCAGAGCAGAATTCCCCGATGGTCATGACCGCTTTATTCACGTGGATCAGTACACCTATGAAGTGATAGGCGATATTCCTATTTTAACGATTCAGCGGTTCTTTCGAGACTTTCATCGCTATCTGTTTATGCCTAATTATCTTGGCTTACCAACGGTTACCTTTTTCGCATTCATTCTTGCTATCTCGCTGTATACGGGCCTAAAAACAACCCGAAACTGGAAAACCGCCATTACGCGTCTTCGCCTAAACCAAGGCCCAAGGATACTACTGAGCGACCTTCATAAACTGCTTGGACTGTGGAGCCTATGGTTTTTCGTTGTCATAGTCATAACCAGTTGGTGGTATTTATTTGAATTCGGCGCCGCAGTTGCAGGTAATCGATTTGAGCCTCGCCCACCTAAGGCCACCGTCATTTCAAATTATGAGCAAGTTAACCCTGTATCAACCACGCAGTTTTCCAGTGCGTTTCAGAAGGCATCGCAAGCCATTGAGGACTGGCATATCACCGGTGTACTATTTCCTACCTCAGACACAGCAGCACTGCGATTCACAGGTATAGGCAATAACCCTTTGCTACGTGAGCGCGCGCATAAAGTAGATATTGATATAACCAATCAGCGTATTGTTGGCGTACAAGAGCCCAAAATTATGGCCTGGACTAACTACCTCAATGAATACGCAGACCCGCTGCACTTTGGATACTTCGGTGGGCTTTTGACTAAGTTAATTTGGTTTGTATTTGGTGTTGGTTTAACAACGCTTTCTGCAACGGGGGTGATGATGACATGGAAGCGTACGAAATCATCTGCTCTAACCAAAACACAAAAGCGAACGCTGCCCATCTTACTTCTGGCACTAGTCTATTTTGTCTTTTGGCTGCAGCGGTATTTGTAATTCATTCTAACTGAAGACTCACATACATCTGCACCAGCGCGGCATTCACGTTATCAGTCTAAGCAGCGCTTTTAGTATGCTGCGACGTACAATTACTTAGTGTTAGACGACTGCTTAACCTGCTGCCACAGCGCTTCCATTTCATCAAGCGTCAATGCGTCGAGCTTGTCGCCCTGTTCAGCCGCTAAGCGCTCTACGCCTTTAAAACGGTTAGCAAACTTGTTACTGGCGTTTCTAAGTGCGGTATCAGCATCTACCTTGCAATGTCTTGCCAAGTTAACCATGGCAAAAAGTGCATCACCAATTTCTTCTTCAATTGCTTGTTGGTTGTCGGGCACGCCACTGTTTAAAGGTGCAACACCAGTATTCAGTGCCCCTTGTGCTCGCTGTTTGAAATCCAGCTCTTGCTGAATCTCTTCCACTTCCTCACGCACTTTATCTATGACAGGTGCGGCATCAGGCCAATCAAATCCTACCTTTGCACAGGCTTTCTGCAGCTTTTGCGCGTACATAAGTGCTGGCATACCTTTAGGCACATTATCTAGAATACTGTTTTCTATTGCTTCGTTGTCTTGCTTTAAACGCTGCTTTTTAAGCTGCTTTTCTTGGGCTTTGATAGCATCCCACTGCGCGTTTAAAGCACTGTCACTCAATAGGGTACGTTCGACCGTGACTTTTTCATTTGTGTCACCAACACCCTCAGATGCAAGCGCGTTCGCAAACACATGAGGGTGGCGACGCACGAGCTTATCACTAATGCTTTTCGCCACATCGTCAAAAGAAAATGCACGCGATTCACTGGCTATCTGTGCGTAAAACACCACTTGAAATAGCAAATCACCCAACTCATCTTTAATGTCGTGCATATCACCAGTGGCAATAGCGTCGGCCACTTCGTAGGCTTCTTCTATGGTGTAGCGAGTTAGGCTTTCCATGGTTTGTTTTACATCCCACGGGCACCCAGATTGCGGGTCGCGCAGCTGCACCATAATTTTAAGCAGCCGCTGCATTTCGCTAAGCTTAGCTTTGTTTGCGTTTTGCATCGGTCACGCCTTTAAGCTGTCGCAATCGGGTTAACACTTTAGACACCGTATCGAGGTCCTGAACCTCTATCGAAATAGTGATAAGCGCCGTCTGTCTATTTTTATCACTTAGGCTGTTCACGCCTAGAAGAGGCACGTTTTCATTCGCCAATACCGTAGTAATATCGCGCAACAGGCCAGTTCTATCGTGACAAAATATATCAATACCCGTCTCAAAACCTACTTTAAGCTCTTGTGACCAATTCACTTCTATCTGACGCTCAGGGTGCTGTGACAACAAGTGTTGCAGCTGGTCGCAGCTTTCTTTATGAACGCTTACGCCACGGCCTTGTGTGATATAGCCTAAAATAGCTTCGCCGGGAACCGGCTTACAGCAGTTCGCCAGCTGGCTCATTAAGTGCCCCACGCCCTGCACCACCACTGCATCTTTTTTGCCCGTCCCGGCCGCAGTTTTGCGCGTTTTAACCTTAGGACTAATTTCGGGTTCTGGGGCTGGTGGCTCCTGCAAATGATGAATAAAATTAATCACCTGCATTACGCGCACATCACCGGCACCTACCGCAGTGTACAAGTCATCGAGGGTTTGTAAGTTAAACTTCTCAAATGCTTCATTAGGTACTTTGGCAGGTAAGTGGGCACGCTGAAGTTCGCGTTCTAGCAGCTCTTTACCGGCAGCAAGGTTTTTGTCTCTGTCCTGCTTTTTAAAGAAGGAATGGATAGTGGCACGCGCCCGTGATGAATGCACATAGCCAAGACCTGGGTGCATCCAGTCGCGGCTAGGGTTTGGCTCTTTTCCGGTAAGTACTTCTATCTGGTCGCCACTTTGCAGTAAATAAGTGAAAGGGACTATTCGCCCATTCACTTTTGCGCCAATACAGCGATGTCCCACATTACTGTGAATATAGTAAGCAAAATCAAGCGGCGTAGCGCCTTGGGGAAGGTCAATAACATCGCCTTTTGGTGTGAACACATACACCCTATCGTCAAACACCTGGCTGCGAAGTTCTTCAACCAAATCGCCAGACTCGGCCACTTCCTCTTGCCACGCTAATATGCGACGAAGCCAGTTTATACGCTCGTCATAGCCTGACTGCTTGCCCGTACTGCCCTCTTTATATTTCCAGTGAGCAGCCACACCCAGCTCTGCATCCTGATGCATTTTCTGCGTGCGAATTTGAATCTCTACCGACTTCCCTTCAGGCCCCACGATAACCGTGTGAATAGACTGGTAACCGTTAGGTTTTGGGGTTGCAATGTAGTCGTCGAACTCGTTAGGTAAGTGCTTATAGCTGGCGTGAACCGTACCAAGCGCGGCGTAACAGTCTTGAAGTCGCTCGGCAATAATACGCACCGCACGAATATCAAAAAGCTGCTCAAACGTAAGGCGCTTTTTCTGCATTTTTTTCCAAATGCTGAATATGTGCTTGGGGCGGCCGTAAACTTCAGCGCGGATCTCTTCGCCATCAAGCAAGCCTTGCAAGTCGCCTACAATAGTTTCTATGTATTCAGCGCGCTCTCTACGCTTACCGTCTAACTGCTTGGCAATTTGTTTGTAAGTAACAGGGTGTAAGTAACGAAACGCGAGATCTTCAAGTTCCCACTTTAATTGGCCAATGCCCAAGCGGTTTGCCAATGGCGCATAGATACTGGCGCACTCGCGAGCCACCATAACGCGGGTTTCTTCATCAGCTTTTTTAACCTGTTGCAGTGCACAAATACGCTCAGCCATCTTAATAACAACGGCGCGTACGTCTTCTACCATCGCAAGCAGCATACGACGAATGCTGTCTATATGCTGCTCATCCGACTTTTCTGCAAAGCCAGCGCCGTTCACTTTTCGGGCATGTAACGATTTAATGGCATCCATTCGGCGCACGCCAACAATCAAGTCGCGTATTTCCCCGCCAAACTCTTCATAAATATCATCTTCACTTAAGGCGTGCTGCTCGCAATAAGGGAAAACCAGAGCAGCCTGAAGCGTTGCGTCATCCATATTTAGCTGACACAAAATCTCAACCATTTCTTGACCAACCAATAGCCTCTCTGGAATGGAAGATACAGCACTGAGCTTATCTTTTGTTTCTGCACTCAATTCAAGGCTGTCTAGCCAGGCTTCAAAGGGAGGACGGTCTGCTTCGTGGACCTTTCTTGTTGATACCATATCCTTTACTCGTTACTGCTGCTTTCGCGTAAACAAGGCCATCATTTCCATGTGATGGGTGAAGGGGAACATTTCTGCTACGCCCGCTTTTTCCATTTCATAACCTCCCTCTATCAACACCTTCGCGTCTCTAGACAATGTACTAGGGTTGCAAGAAACATACACTATCGTTTTTGGTAGTGCTTTTACAAGCGCATGACAAACGGTCAACGCCCCTTCTCTTGAGGGGTCGAGTAGTACCTTATCAAAGCCCAGCTGTATTGAAGCCTCGACGTTGGTCTTATCAGCCAAATCTAAATGCAGCCACTCCACATTTTCAATGCCCTGTTGCTGTGCATTGTCTTTGGCGCGGCGCACCATCTCTGCCACACCTTCTACCGCCTGAACCTTTGCACCTAACTTAGCAATAGGTAAAGTAAAATTGCCCAGCCCGCTAAACCAATCGGCTATACGTTCGTTGGGCAGTGGGTTTAGCCAGTCCATTGCCTGATTAACCATTTTTTCGTTAACCACTTTATTAATTTGAATAAAGTCGTTAGCACTAGGTGAAATTGAGCAGCCATTTACCGAGTTCATCACCATATCAGTACCACGGCCCACGCTGCGAATTTGCCCCTGCTTGTTCTCTAGTTTCAACTCTATTTTATTGGCATTTGCAAGAGAGTACTCGTTGATTAGTGCATTCACCGTATCAATAAGCTCAGCTTCAAGGGCTTTAGTATGTTTAATAACAAGGTGCGAGATATTATCACCGGCAATAAGGCTGATATGTCCAATGTGTCGAGCTGACTCGAAGCCTGTAAGCGCTTTTCGTAAAGGGCCAATGATATTAGATAAAGGGTCGACCAAAATTGGGCAGCTATCAACATTGGTTACTTTGTTGCTATTGACTTCGCGAAAGCCTAACTTAATCTGATTCGGGTTGCGGGCATCGATAGCCAATCTTGCTTTTCTGCGATATTGAGGACGTGGTCCCACTAACGGCGCTTGCCAAACGTCTGCTTTCATTGCCAATTGACGTTCCATCATCACTTTAAGGGCGTTATCTCTTTGCTTAAGGGCAGCATCGGGCTTTATGTGCTGTAGCTGACACCCGCCACATGCAGCAAACACAGGGCAGAAAGGCGCTTGTCTTTCATCACTTGGCGAATGAATATTTGTCGCTTTCGCGTTAATGACTTTCTTTTTGCTCGTTAGCACCTCAATGTCGCAGGTTTCACCAACTAGGGCACCTTCCACAAACAACATGGGGTTGCCGCGCACTACCCCATGGCCCATCCAGTCGATATCTTCGATTGTAACCGTATTGGAATTTACCTTCTTACTGGCTTGTGAAGCTTTGTTAGCTTTTCCAAACCGAAGTCCTGCGACCTGCGCATTCGCACTGGCATTATCTTTTTTTGCACTACCACCTAGGTGGGAAGACGTTTTGCCTTTTTGTTTGCTGCGTGATTGTTTAAAAAGGTTTGCCAAGTGTGACTCCGGTAACTTGCTTTGCGTGGTTTGATATTTGTAGCGTTTTTTATAAACGCAGGCCAGATAGGTGTAATCTACCTAGGCTAATTCGGTCTGCGGTTTAGTAAGCCGTGTTTTTGTAAATAACTAGGATTCTAGTATAACGGTGGCGACGGCATAATGCTGCTCGTCTGAAATGCTGATCACGCTTCGGGTAATGCCCCTTGCCTCACACATAGCAGCAAATTCACCAGAAAAATGTAGTTCTGGCGCCCCAAGGTCGTTGTTACGCACTTCTATGTGTTGCCAACTAATCCCATTTCCAATACCGGTCCCAAGGGCTTTCACCGCGGCTTCTTTAGCGGCAAAACGCTTTGCTAAAAAGCGTACTGGCGTAGCGTGCTCGCTAAACGTCTGCCACTCGGTAGGCGTAAGTACACGCTTTGCCAAACGTTCGCTAGCGCTCTCGCCTTTACCAAGGCGAGCAATTTCTACAATGTCAGTACCTAGCCCTGCAATCGCCACGTTATATTTGCCTTTTTACGTTAAATGCCCGCGCGAGCTTCAAGCATCAGCTTACGCATATCAGCTACAGCCGTGTGAAGCCCGTCGAACGCAGCGCGAGCAATGATGGCGTGACCAATGTTAAGTTCTATCAGCTGAGGAATAGCGGCAATTGGCTTAACATTGTGGTAGTGCAGACCATGTCCCGCATTCACCTTAAGCCCTAAACTGTCAGCATACTCAATACCTTCAACTAAGCGAGCCAGCTCTTTGTGCTGCTCATCTTCACTGGTAGCTTCTGCGTACTGGCCCGTGTGAATTTCAATATATGGCGCGTTACACGCTGCCGCTGCATCGATCTGTGCTTTATCTGCGTCGATAAATAAAGACACTAAGATGTTGGCATTAGCAAGTCGCTCGCACGCTGCTTTAATATTCTCGAAATTTCCCGCTACATCGAGGCCACCTTCAGTGGTCAACTCTTCACGTTTTTCTGGTACTAGGCAGCAAAAAACAGGTTTTACTTCTTCTGCAATAGCCAGCATTTCATCGGTTACTGCCATTTCCAGATTGAGTCTGGTGTTAATAGTTTGCGCTAAAATACGTACGTCGCGGTCTTTTATATGACGGCGATCTTCACGTAAGTGAACGGTAATGCCGTCTGCTCCTGCACGCTCAGCAATGTCAGCAGCGTGCACTGGGTCTGGGTAATGTGTACCGCGCGCATTGCGAAGCGTTGCGATATGGTCGATGTTAACGCCTAATAGAATCGTGCTCATTTCACCACCTAACCTGTAAGAGCGAAAGAAGATGCCCGCTCTTAATGTTTAATACATTATTTAAAGGGCGCAAACACCCTTATTTAGAAAGTGGTGATTGTAGCAAACTTTTTTATAGAAGGTGCTGTTTAACCATTTGAGTTAAGAGAAAATAATCTAAAGCCATTAGCGTTGATAGCAGCTCTTGTCGAAAGCAAGACGCGTGAATATTAGCACTATAACAAAAGGCGCTGCACCTCATTAGTGGCTGAACACATCAACGCACTAGCGGGGCTTCGGCATAAATAGTTCGCGGCTTTTAAGCGGCTTGTCGCCAATGAGCGGTTTAAGCAAGTCGCGACAAAGCACTTTAGCAACCTTCTTGCTAAGCGGGGTAAACTCTCCCTGTGACAAACTAAGCAATGCTCGCCCGGGAAAGCCTCGCATACCCCTCGTGCCAGCCATATCTTCGGGAATAGGCACAAAGCCCGCATCTATTTGAAAGTTATAGCTACCTGTTTCTTCTATTGGCATTTCGTATTCTACGTCAGTAGTGAAATCGGGAAGTAACCCCATTTCATCAAGTAGTGCAAATTCGAACTGTCGCAAGGTCACTTCTATGTCGCTATTATCACGAAGGGACAGTAATGCATTCTCATAAGCATTGTGCACACCGTCGCTGGCGAGGCCCGCCGGCATAACGCGGTTGGTTAGCTCGTTTACATACATGGCACAAAACAACGCTGTGCCTATCAGATTGATGGACGGAGCGACGCTTTCAACGTGCCTTAGGCTTTTTAACTCTGACTTCCCGCTTAACTGTAGGCGAAGATGTTGAAAAGGTTGAAGCAGGCTCTTTTTATCTGATTTACTGTTTTTCACGCCTTTAGCTACCGCGCTAACACGCCCCTCTTCCAGGGTAAAAAAGTCAACAATATAGCTGGTCTCCCTGTAAGGGCGTCTATGCAGTACATAGGCATTTAACCATTCATTATTCATTGTTGTTCACTATGGTTTAGCACCGAATCGGTAGCTATTTAGGTGCAAGTTAAAAGGTGTAAGTCAAAAAAGGTTTATCTTAGCGGCAAGGGCAGTGACTTATTAGCTGCGTTTAATTCTTACCACTTTCATGGTTTCAAATTCAATGCCGGCCACCTCTTCTACATGGCGATAATAGGTTACGTTTACTCTTGCCCCTTTTAAGCTTTGATATTGCTGCTTTCGCCGGTAAATAAAAGGGACATCAATGCCTTCAAGCATAATGGTATGGCGTATCCAATCGCTGTCTTTTTCTTCACGCTGAACGTGAGAAATTACTTTAACGTTATCGGTTTGATTAAGCTGACTATGCTTTTCCACCAGCTTCTGTCGTTCGCTTTTCACCCTTGCCTCTTTTTTGCTACTTTCTACTTTTAAAGGTATCGCGTTTGTCTAGCTATGCTTTCGTTGGCTCACGACTGTCCGCTAATCAACTTAGGTTAAACCGCTTCTATTTGCTCAATTATAAGCTGTACAGTTTCTTGCCCTCTGAAAACATTGATATCCAGGCGGTAAGCGATATGTACACGCTTTACCATGGCATTAGGCCATGCTTTTAAATCAACGTTAAACGCAATAGCGTCTACTTCATTGGCGCCGTCATTTTTCAACACCATCTTAAGGTGCTTTTGTCCCACTAGGCGCTGATCGAGAAGCGTAAATTCTCCATCAAATAACGGTGATTCAAAGCCCTGCCCAAACGGACCGGCCTGGCGCAATAAATGCGCAAAAGGCAAACACAATTCTTCTGAAGATAAATCACCATCAGAGAGCAATGCATGATTGCCATCAAGCTTTTCCATATGGGTACGAGCAACATCAACAAAAGCTCGTTCAAAATCTGGAAGCTTTGCGACAGGCAAACTCAATCCAGCGGCCATGGCGTGACCACCAAATTTCTCGATAACGCCGGGATAGCGTGTGTTTACTTCATCAAGTACATCGCGGATGTGCACACCAGGAATGGAGCGCGCTGAGCCTTTAATAACAATATCGTCTTGATGAGCGAAAGCGATAACAGGTTTAAGATACTTCTCTTTTAAACGCCCTGCCACAATCCCAATCACGCCTTGGTGAAAATCTTCGCGATAAACCACCAGCGCGCTTGGCATATCGCCTTCATCCAGCGCCATTTGCTCTAGTACAGTCTCGGCTTGCGCTTTCATGCCGGTTTCAATTTCACGGCGCTCCTTGTTAAGTGCATCGAGCTCTGCCGCTATCATTCGCGCTTGAATGGTTTCATCTTCTAATAAGCAAGCGATGCCTTGCGACATATCGTCTAAGCGACCAGCGGCATTAAGTCTTGGGCCGACTACAAAACCCAAGTCGGTCGAAGTTAGATGGGCGCAATCGCGGTTTGCCACTTCAACTAGTGCCTTGATACCAGGTCGACACTTACCAGCCCGAATACGTTGAAGCCCTTGATGAACTAGAATTCGGTTATTTTTATCTAAAACCACCACATCGGCTACGGTGCCAACAGCAACAATATCTAACAGAGACGCTAAGTTAGGTTGTGCAATACCTACTTTCTCAAAATACCCTTGTTGCTGTAGCTCAGCTTTAAGCGCGAGCATGATATAAAATGCCACACCCACGCCTGCTAAGTTTTTAGACGGGAATTCACAGCCAGGTTGGTTAGGGTTCACTATCGCATCAGCGGGCGGTAATGTATCACCTGGCAAGTGGTGATCGGTCACCACAACCTGCATACCTAAGGATTTTGCATGGGTCACACCATCAATACAGGATATGCCATTATCGACGGTTACTATAATGTCTGCGCCTTGTTTAGCTGCTTCATCGACAATAGGTATGCTAAGCCCATAACCAAAATCAAAGCGGTTAGGTACCAGAAAATCAACGTTGTGATAGCCCATGGCTCGAAGCGCCAGTATACATACCGACGTACTGGTAGCGCCATCGGCATCAAAATCGCCCACTATGATAACGCGCTTATTTTGCACAACGGCATTAGCAAGGATTTGCGCGGCTTGAGGCATCCCTTTTAATACGTTGAAATGCGTAAGCCCTTTAAGGCCATTCTCCAAGTCACCCATATTCGCAATATTGCGACCGCGATAAATTCTGTCGATAACAGGGTGTAAGTCGGAACTTAACGAGGCGCCGGAGACCTCACGGCGAACAATAGGCAAAATCATGAAATACCACTAAACCAATGCTGTGATTGCAGTTATCTTAAACAGTTAATACGAATCAAGTTTAGGCAAACTTAAATTGAACATATTCGATAAAGAATGAAAATTTTCAAATAGAAGTTCTGCGCTAACTGCAAAGTGAAACCATACGAAAGAACGTAAGAAAATAACGCGATGAATCATACCGCAGAAAACAAAAAAACGCACAGTGCGTGCGTTTTTTTCATGTCAGAAACTAGGAAGTTTAAATGACTACTCTTCGCCTTCCAACGCTTTTGCGAGCAATGCGGCTGGCTGGTAACCAGGAATCAATGAACCGTCGGGCAACACGATATTAGGTGTGCCGTTCACCCCTAGCTTTTGACCCAGCATATATTGCTCTGCCACTTTGTTTTTGCAGCTTGCGCTTGCCACATCACTGCCTGCCTTCGCTTTAGTTAACGCTTTTTGCGGGTTTTCAGCGCACCATACTGACACCATATCGTTGTAGTTTTCACTGTTTAAACCAGAACGTGGAAACGCAAGGTAATGAACCGTAATACCGGCATCGTTAAGCTCGTCAATTTCGTTATGGAATTTGCGGCAATATCCGCAGGTGATGTCTGTAAAAACGCTAATTTCGTGCTTTTCGTTTTCCGCTTTAAACGTAATAGACGACGATTCCATTGATGCAACGCCCTCTTTACGCAAGCCTGAAAGGGCCAACTCTGTTTCGTTGCGCATTTCTTCATCAATGTTAAAAACGCGAGCCTGAAGCAAATATTGCCCGTTTTCACTTACGTAAAACAAGCCGCGGTTTGTCGATACCTGAACTAAGCCAGATACGGGAGAATCGGCAATGGTTTCTACATCTAGCCCAAGCATTGATGTTAATTTATCGCGTATAGCGGCTTCGTCAGCAGCTTGTGCGCTCAACCCTAACAAAGAACCTGCCGCAACAACGCTGGCTAACAATACTTTCTTTACTGCTTTCACTAAATACTCTCCATTTTGCCATTAAAGTTCGCTTATACTTACTGGCTTAACATGCAACTGCTTTAACAGGTATCTTTCCACTAAAAAGCAATTGCTAAAATTTTTACATTTATATCGTTCAGACCGTAAAAGTTAGCAAAAAATTGCACATTAAACGCTAATTTTCTTTTAACCTCGGTACATTTAACGTCAACATTTAAACGCAGCCGCGTTAAAGCATTAACGGAAAATGTATTTTCTAAAACGTTTTGCTTGGCTCGTATCCTATCATAGACCTTTTTATTTTATATACGTCATCGCTGAGCCTCGTCGTATACAGAGCCTACTTTATAGCATTCTTGTTCAATAGTTTTTTGTTAGTTAGCCTCGAGGGTGATGGCTATGAATAAGCGTCTGCAACCGCTCAGTCGCCACATGGGTATAAATTTGGGTTGTCGATAAGTCGCTATGACCTAACAACATTTGTACTACACGTAAATCAGCGCCGTGGTTTAACAGGTGTGTCGCAAAGGCATGACGTAACGTATGGGGAGATAGATGCTGTTCAATACCTGCTTTTACTGCATAGTACTTAATGCGATGCCAAAAAGTTTGGCGCGTCATTTTTTGCCCGCGCTTGCTTAGAAATACCACGTCGGATGTTTTTGTTGCAAGAATAGGCCGCGCAGTTTTTATATAAGTTAATAACCATTCGATTGCGTCTTCCCCAAGGGGCACTAAGCGCTCTTTATTCCCTTTACCAACAACTCTAACCACGCCTTGCTGAAGGCTTATTTGATCCATTGTTAACCCAATAAGCTCACTTACACGAAGGCCGGTTGCGTAAAGCACTTCAAGCATGCTCTTGTCCCGACATTCAATAGGGTCGTCTGTTAAGGGCGCATTCAGCAAATCTTCAACTTGTTGCTCACTGAGTGAAGAAGGCAAAGCTTTGGGTGTTTTTGGATTAGAGAGCGCGGCAACTGGGCTATCTACACGCACCTGCTTACTGATTAGAAAAACGAAAAAGGCGCGAATAGCGCTAAGCGCACGTTGTGTACTGCGAGTAGACAAGCCTTTATCATGGCGATAGGCAAGATAATCCTGAAGCTGTTCAGTAGTTAGCACAGCAATATCCTTCACGCCTTGATTATTACTGAAAATGGCTAGCTTGGAGAGGTCGGTGCGATAGCTTTGCTGAGTATGTTCTGACAGCCCTTTCTCGAGCCACAACATTTCAATAAAACCATCAATATGTGCCTGACTTGCCGCAGGCACATAGGTTAACTCACGTTCAATTTTTGCCATTTAGAAGCCACGCTTTTGCTTAATCAACTCATAAGCTGACTGAATATCTTGTGCCTTCTTTTTGGCAATCTCCATTGCCTGTTCTGGTAAACCTTTAGAGACCAGTTTGTCTGGATGATGTTCAGCCATACGCTTTCTGTAAGCTCGCTTTATTACTTTCTCATCGTCAGACGCTGCTACGCCTAGAATTCGATAGGCATCATCTAAGCTTTGCTGTTCTGAGTAGGCCGACTGCTGTCCACGGTGCCGCTGTCCTGACCCCGAGTGAGCCCGTTGCCCTGCACCTGAATGTGCCCGCTGTCTGAATCGAATTTCAGCTTCATACATTGAAATAAGATAATCTAAATCACGACGCCTGAAACCCAATGGTTTCGCCACTTTTTCCAGTACATTGTATTCTTCTTGAGAAAGCTGACCGTCGGCAAACGCGGCTTGAATGAGAATTTCTAAGAATACTTGAAGGATATCCCGACGGCCGTGGCTGGCATCATAGAAGCCTTTTAACGTATCAACTAAAGGGAAGTCTCGTGCTTTGCCCTCTCTGAACGCATCTTGCGCTTCGCGGCGGGCATCGCCTGTCAGGCGCATTTCGTCCATTAACGCCGTAGCGATTTGAATTTCTCTATCTGTCACCTTACCGTCAGACTTAGCAAGATGGCCTAATGCACTAAACAAGCTATGAAAGAAAATAGCTTGCTGCTTTAAATTATCCTGATCAGTAAAAAAGCGACCAAAGCCACCCAACTGATTAAAGTCTTGGCGGTAGGCTTTATCAAAAAAGTGCCCGACTACCAGCCCTAGAATCGCTCCTGGTATTTTCAGAAACATAAAGCCGAACAAGGCGCCGAGGATTTTTCCCCAAATTGACATCGCGTCATTCTCCATTGGTGCACGCTGTAAAAATTGATGTTGTAATAACGAGTTCACGCCGTGCACAGAACGTTTAGGACATCATCATATCAAATGCTTAAGGCAATCAAGACCATTTGCCCAAAAATGACAGCATTAGTATCAAGATTTTTGGCCTCAGAGGGGTAAAATCAAGCCTCGTGGCCAGATTCGTTCGTTATTTGGTGGGTTATTTACGTAAAAGCGCATTTTTTTGCCTGAATGGTTGGTTATTGCGACAGAAGTGCTTAGAATTGAGCGCTAATATAAAAAGTGATAGCTAGTGCTCTTTCTGCCTTTTCTGCAACAATCAGAAATAATAGGGGCTTAACCACTAGTTTTTTTTAAATCGCTATGTCGAACTAACCGAGACGCAAGTCGTCTTATTTGGGTTTAAAAGCAACATACAACAAAACAGGCCACCCATTTACGCATGAAAAACACCTGCGCCATGCTTGTTTCCGCGACTCTTTTGCCTACGGTCGCGTTTGCACAGGAAACGACAGCTTCAAATTCTCAGTCAGTCTCAGATGCAACCCCTCTTGCATTCTGCTCGGTCGAACCTGTTACTTTTAGCAGCCAAGCATTGATGCCTAAAGGCCATGTAAAGGTTGAAGCTAATCGAACGGAAATTATTCAAGATGCAGTAGCACTGTTTTCTGGCAATGTAGACATAACGTCAGATACCGCGGTAATTAGTGCTTCCCAAGCGCAAGTCAATGAAACAAGTAGTGGGCGAGACCTCATTGCCAAGGGTGATGTGACTTACCAAGACGCACAGCTCAAAGTGGAAAGCGATGCAGTTACCCTACGTTCTGAAGAAGAGCGTTTAGAGATGCAAAACACCCACTACAAACTCACGGGATTTGTTGGACAAGGTGCCGCTAAAGACATCGTATTAGATACTGACACGGGAATTGTGCTCAAAGAAGTGAGCTTCACGACTTGTCCCGAGGGCGATGAAGACTGGATGATCCGTGCCAGTGAAATCAGTTTGGAAAAAGGAACCGTGTGGGGTCAAGCCAAACACACGCGATTTTACATTGCAGATGTCCCAGTATTTTATTTACCGTATTTTGCGTTTCCGGTAAGTAATGAAAGACAAACGGGCTTATTATTTCCCGAACTGACCAGCTCTAGTCGAACTGGTGTGGATTACACCCAACCTTTTTACTGGAATATCGCGCCTAACTACGACATGACCATTTCCCCGCGCTTGATGACACTGCGCGGTCTTCAGCTAAATACTGAATTTCGTTACCTAACAGAACGTAGTCAGGGAAAAGCCTACGTTGAGTATTTACCAAGCGACTCGGACATTTCAGGTAATCCAGACCGCTATTTTTACCGCCTTGAACATCAAGGGTTAATTGCTGATAACTGGCTACTCAACGTCGATTTTAATGGCCTGAGTGATGACAACTATTTGGTAGATCTGGGCTCAGATTACTACAGCCGTGCAGATACACACTTATATCGGAACATTGGATTGAGTTATTACTCACCAAGTCTCTCGGTCAGTGTGCAAATAAAAGATTTTGAAGTATTAGGTGATACGGCAGACAGCTATCGCGCAGTCCCAGAGATTAAAGTTAACTACAACAAATCGCTGGGTAAATACGTTGAGTTCAACCTTGACTCAGAAGTCGCTCACTTTGATAACACGCTAGATACCGCACCAACGGCAACGCGATTCCATATTGCGCCAACTTTGGCAGTACCGCTTCGCGCGGCGTGGGGGGAACTTGTTGCTGAAACCACAGTATTTCAAACTGTATACCAGCAAGATAATGTGGAAGGCACTGATTTAAAAAAAGATGTAGAGCGTACTCTTGGTCAGGCTCGTCTTTACGGTGCATTATACTTTGAAAGAGATACATCTTGGTTTAGTGACGATATGTCGATGACCCTTGAACCAAAAATTCAGTATCTTTACACCTCTTATGAAGATCAAACCGCCATTGGTTTTTATGACTCTACGCCACTGTTGACCGATGTGGAAGGCTTGTTCCGAGGCCAAGAGTTCACTGGCCTTGATAGAATTAGCGACAACAACCAGATTACACTTGGTGCTACCACTCGCATGTTAGATAAAAACAATCGGGAACAATTCGTTCTTAGTGTGGGTCAGATATTCTACCTTGAAGATAACAAAGTGGTTGCGGCAACCAAAAATCAAGACCGTTCGGCTCTTGCCGCAGAGGTAGATTGGCGCTTTAATCAAAATTGGTTCTTCCATACAGATGTGCAGGTCACCACTGACACTGATAAAGTTGACTTGAGTAGCGTGGGCATTGAGTACCGTAAAGATGATGCCCGCTTTATTCAATTGAGTCATCGCTATGTTCGCGATCTCAGTGGTGAAACCATTAATCAAATTGGTATTTCAGCAAGCTGGCCTATTTCCGAAAATTGGCAGTGGGTTGGACGTACTTACCGTGATTTAGAGCGCAATCGAAGTGTGGAAACTTACGCAGGTATTCAATATGAATCTTGCTGCTGGGCAGTTAGACTGGTTGCTCAGCGCAGTCTGAACAACCGCTACAACGACAGTGGCGTCCAGACGACCGACGATTTTGACTCTGGTGTGTCGCTACAGTTTATTTTCAAAGGCATTGGTTCGTCGGGAACCCAAAGAAGCATGCTTCAAGACGGTATGTTTGGCTATCGTCAGCCTTATAGTTTAAATTAACCCGCAGTTGAGCGCTTATCGGCGCTTAAAAGCAATTAACCAATAATAAAAGAGTGTGTATGAAGTTCATTATCCGTGCATTGATGTTAGGTGCCCTACTCTCGTTTAACAGCGTGGCGCAAGAAGTAATGCTTGACCGCGTTGCTGTGATTGTTGACCAAGGCGTTATACTTGAAAGCGAAATTGATGCCCTTGTAAAAGAAGTTAAACGCAACGCTGAAGCCAATAATCAGCAACTGCCTTCAGATCGTGCGCTTCGTACTCAGGCTATTGAGCGTTTAATTACTAAGAGCCTTCAGCTACAAATGGCTGAGCGCATGGGTATTCGTATTAGCGATCCCCAGCTAGAACAGACCATTGGTAATATCGCAACTAATCAGAATGCAACCATTGAGCAACTTCGCGCACAATTAACTGCTGAAGGCATTGCATACGAAGACTATCGCGAAGATATTCGTGAAGAGATTATCATGGGTGAGGTTCGCCGCGCTAACGTACGTCGCCGTGTTTATATCACGCCCCAAGAAATAGACACGTTAATTGATTTAATGGAACAACAAGGTGCAACGCAGGCAGAGTACCGTTTAGGTCACATCCTTATTGGCTTCCCACCTGAACCAACAGACGAAGATATTCAGGCAGCACGAGAGCGCGCAGACAAAGTTATCTCTCTATTAGAATCGGGCTCTGATTTTGCTAAAATTGCCATTGCGTCATCATCAGGTAACGAAGCGTTAGAAGGCGGTGATATGGGTTGGCTGAACATCAATGCTATGCCTACGCTATTTGCTGAAGCGATTCAAGACAAAGATAAAGACGTCCTTGTTGGCCCCATCCGAAGCGGTGCTGGTTTTCACATTCTTAAGGTACTAGACACCCGCGGTATTGAGAAAGTAACGGTTGAAGAAGTCAATTCTCGCCATATTCTGGTTAAACCATCAATTATTCTAAGCGAAGAAAAAGCGAAACAGATGCTAGTGCGCTTTAAAGAAGAATTGCAAAACGGTGAAGCAGATTTTGCAGAGTTAGCCAAAGAACACTCAGAAGACCCAGGTTCAGCCCTTCGCGGCGGTGAACTAGGTTGGTCTGACCCAAGCAACTATGTTCCAGAATTTAAAGATGCACTGTCACAACTTGAGCCTGACGAGTACAGCGACCCTGTTCGCACGGTTCACGGCTGGCACCTAATCCAACTTATCGACCGTCGTATGGACGACGCAACAGACAAGCGTAAAGAAGATAAAGCATATCAGCTTATCTTTAATCGTAAATTTTCAGAAGAAACCGAAAACTGGTTACGTGAGATGCGTGATGCCGCTTACGTCGAAGTAGTCGAATCTTAATAATAAGTTATTCATGAGCACACCTATTAAAATAGCAATAACACCGGGAGAGCCGGCAGGTATCGGGCCAGATTTGATCATTAAACTGGCCCAAGAAACATGGCAAGCCCAGCTTGTCGTGTTTGCCGATGGCGACATGCTAAAAGCACGAGCGAGCGCCTTAGGGCTTCCGTTAACGCTAATCGATTACGATGCAAATAACCCGCAGATACAAGCTGCGGGTTCGTTGTTTATAAAGCAGATAGACAAAACCGCTGACGTTATCCCCGGAACCCTTGATAGTGAAAACGGGCTTTATGTGGTTGAAACCTTACGTCAAGCGTGCCAAGCCAATATGGACGGTGACTTTGATGCCGTTGTGACAGGTCCAGTGCACAAAGGCATTATCAACAAAGCAGGTGTATCCTTTAGTGGCCATACCGAGTTTTTTGCTTACCAGTCTAATACCATTGATGTGGTTATGCTGTTGGCAACTGAAGGGCTCAATGTAGCGCTTGCTACAACGCATATTCCCCTTGAGTACGTAGCAAAAGCAATCACTCGCGAGCGCCTGCACAAAGTTATTCACATTATCAATACTGACCTGAAACTAAAGTTTGGCATCAAAGAGCCACACATTTACGTATGCGGATTGAACCCGCACGCGGGTGAAGATGGCCATATTGGTACTGAAGAGATCCACACTATCGTCCCAGCGTTAAATGAACTGAGAGACGAAGGCCTTAAAATTACGGGTCCCCTTCCTGCTGATACGATCTTTCAGCCTAAATATTTAGAAAATGCCGATGTTGTCCTGGCTATGTATCACGACCAAGGCTTACCCGTGCTAAAATATAAGGGTTTTGGGGCGTCAGTGAATATCACATTAGGCTTACCTTTTGTTCGCACTTCAGTCGACCACGGTACTGCATTAGATTTAGCAGGTACTGGTGAAGCCGACGCCGGTAGTTTCAGAAAAGCATTGGAAAAAGCCATTGAGCTTGCACATCATCAACAATGAGTAAAACACACTTAGGCCATACGGCCAGAAAGCGATTCGGACAGAACTTCCTACACGATGACTACGTGATAGGTAAGATTGTTGCAGCCATCGCACCAAAAAATGAGCAAAACTTGGTAGAAATTGGGCCGGGTTTAGGTGCACTTACCGATCCTGTTTGTGAAGAGGTTGACGCACTAACGGTTATTGAACTTGACCGTGATCTTGCCAAGCGACTGCGACACCATCCATTTAACGGCGAAAAACTAACCGTTATCGAGCAAGATGCGATGACAATGGATTTCGGTGCACTATGCAAAGAAATGCCAATAAAAGACAAAAAGCTTCGGGTGTTTGGTAACTTGCCTTACAACATTTCTACGCCGCTAATGTTCCATCTTTTTGACCATGCTCACTGTATTGAAGACATGCATTTTATGCTTCAAAAAGAAGTGGTTAATCGACTAGCCGCGGGGCCAGGCTCTAAAAATTACGGCAGACTTTCAGTAATGGCGCAATATTACTGCCACGTTATACCTGTACTGAACGTTCCGCCCGGTGCTTTTAAGCCACCACCGAAAGTAGATTCTGCCGTTGTAAAGCTAGTACCGCATCAATCTCCACCCGTTGATGTTGAATCAGTGAACACGCTGGAACGTGTCTGTGCCCAAGCTTTCAATCAGCGCCGCAAAACAATTCGCAACTCACTGAAAGACAGCTTAGGTGAGGAAGAAATCCGTGAATTAGGGATAGACCCGACTTCTCGCGCAGAAGTGCTATCGCTTAACGATTTTGCCACTATAGCCAACGCTGTATCGGCGAAAGAGCACCAACAAGAGCAATAAGTTTCTCTATGGATGTACTTGATATAAAGGTGCGGGTGAAAACCCGTCACCTTCCTGACCATCTCCCCTCTGACTCAAAGCAGTTTGCATTCGCCTACCACATTACTATTGAAAACAATAGTGAGCATACGGTACAGCTGCTAAGTCGCTACTGGAAGATAACCGATGCTAACGGTAAAACGTCAGAAGTAGAGGGCGATGGAGTGGTTGGGAAACAGCCAATAATGAAGGCAGGTGAAAATTTTGACTATACCAGCGGAGCAGTCATTGACACACCGGTTGGCAATATGGAAGGCTACTATGTAATGGAACTAGAGAGCGGCGAGCGTTTCCGCGTTCCTGTAAAAGTATTTCGCCTAGCCATTCCAAGCATTCTTCATTAAGGTTTTTATGTCCAAAGGTAACACCTACGTCATTGGCGATATTCAAGGCTG
Source organism: Alteromonas sp. ABV4_150 (assembly GCF_056311745.1). Classification (NCBI taxonomy): domain Bacteria; kingdom Pseudomonadati; phylum Pseudomonadota; class Gammaproteobacteria; order Alteromonadales; family Alteromonadaceae; genus Alteromonas; species Alteromonas sp. ABV4_150. The sequence continues at coordinate 852,732 of NZ_CM149971.1, forward strand.
TTATGACGGTCTTCGCCGCGCATTAGATAAAGTCGAATTTGACGAGACGAACGATAAACTGCTTGCCGTCGGTGATTTGGTTGCACGAGGAGAAGATTCGTTAAACACATTACGCTTTCTGAAATCACTTGGCAGTCAATTTAGCAGCGTATTGGGTAATCACGACCTACATTTACTCGCCGTTGTTAACGACATCCGTAAAGCCAAAAAATCAGACAAATTAACGCCATTACTCAATGCTTCAGACTTGACCGAACTTATTTATTGGTTGCGTCAATTCCCGCTGGCAATGAAATTAGACGAACAATCAGTAATGGTCCATGCTGGGCTCTATCCTAAATGGTCTATCGATAATTGCATTTCACTGAGTCATGAAGTTAGCAACATCTTAAAATCCGATGATTACGCTACGTTTCTATCCAGCATGTACGGGAATACACCAGACAACTGGTCAGATAATCTTGAGGGTGACGAGCGACTGCGTTTTATTGTGAATGCCTGTACCCGCATGCGGTTTATTCATACAGACGGCACACTCGATTTTGAAAATAAGTCTCACCCTGGTGCGGTATCACACAGCACCAGTAGCACACTAAGACCATGGTTTGAGGTTGAGAATAAAAAGCTTGGTGATGATCAACGAGTAGTATTTGGGCATTGGGCTGCTCTGTCTGGCGAGACAAATAGTTCTCGGTTTATTGGCTTAGATACGGGTTACGTGTGGGGACAAAGTATGACGCTACTCAACCTAAACACATCATCGCTCATTAGTATTTCGGCATAACGCTTCTATTTTCTACCGCTAAACGCTAAAAAAGCGCTATTGATGAAGGTCTTCCTCCCCTCAAACTGGTTGTACCAGTGAAAACATTAGTATTTATATGATAAATAAAATAAACATTAAGTTATTGTCGCCGATACATTTACTTGTGATAGTAACGATGATGTTTCGTTATCCACTCAGTATTTGAACAAACACGCGCGCATAAGCGCTATATTTTGTTAACTGAGACGGGTAATATCGTTAGGGAAAAAAATAAAAAAACACTCATCCAGGAGTTCCGATGAAAATAACGGTAGCCACACGCGTAATCGGGGGATTTGTAGCGATTAGCGCACTTCTAATCGTTATAAGTGTTGTTTCACTATATAACCTCAATTCTATAGGCTCTGCGACTGAAGAAGTAAACGACGTTGCTCTGCCCACTGTAGCGGGCAGTAATGCGCTCAAAGCAAGCTTCCTGAATATGGGTCGACTTACCTTCGAGAGCTATATCGAAGAAGATCTCAACGGACTTAAAGACAAGAGAGCGTCATTCAACTCTGCCAAAGATACCTTTGAAAATGAGTATCAAAAGCTGGCGCAAGCTGTTAGTAACGAGCCAGAGTTGAGAAGTACGCTCAAGAATGTCCGTGAATCGTATGATGCATACATCACCAATGTTGAGGCCATGTATAAGAATCACCAAATGTACCTCGACCTGCGCAACAACATTCAAGATAGACTGGGTGATGCTGAAGATAATGCAGACGATGCCTCTACCTACCTTCTGGATTTTTCGGACTTAGACTCAGTACAGCGCGACCCTAACCTTAGACGGGCTGCTGAAATTGGTGGTCAACTTGAAACTTCACTTCTTTCTCTACTTACCGTTTCATACGAGTATATAAAGACCCAAACCCTAGTGCGTTCGCAGACACTCGGTAACGAGGTCGATCTCGTAGTTGAAAAAGTGGTTACCCAGCTAAGTGATATGGTTGAGGCAGCGGGCGGTCGTGATGATTCAGGAACACTTGATGATATTAACGACTTGGTCAACGATGCCATCAACGCCGTTAAAGCTAATGATGGCGTTGTGCAGCTACATGTCGATCGCTTAGAGCGCAGAAATGATGCCGAAAAAGCACTTAATGCATCTGACTCTAACATCGCGCAAGCAGTAGTTTCTCTTGAAAACTTGCTTAGTCTGGCTGACAAAAAAGCGTCTCATGTAGAAAACCAAGTTAACGGGGCCATTGCGACGGGCAACACGTTCGTTATTGTGGTGGTGATTATTTCGATCGCGGTAGCGGCTTTCATCGGATATGTAACCGTTCGTGCTATCACACGCCCTCTATACCGGGTAAATGAACTTCTTACTGTAGCGTCATCGGGCGACCTTACTCATCGCTTAGACGACTCAGCACAAGACGAATTCGGGCTATTAGCAAGAAACTGTAATAAGCTAATCGGCAATCTGAAAGAGCTTATTACCGCAATTAACGTTCGCGCAGAGCAGCTAGCAGCTGCGTCAGAACAAACATCAGCAGTGACGGCACAAACCACTCACTCTATTCAGGATCAGAAATCACAAATTGGCCAAGTCGCAACGGCTACAACAGAAATGCACTCAACGTCGCAGCTTGTTGTACAGAGTGCCGAAGATACGCTTAGCCAAATTCGCCACGCAGATGCTGAGGCTGAAAACGTACGCCAAATCTCGTTAGAGAACAAAAACACTATTGAAATCTTATCTCGTGATGTGCAAGAAGCAGCCGACGTTATTAATAAGCTCCATCAAGATAGCGCGAGCATTGGTGGCATTCTTGACGTGATTCGCGGTGTTGCCGATCAAACTAACTTACTAGCATTGAATGCCGCTATTGAGGCTGCACGTGCCGGTGAACAAGGCCGAGGCTTTGCGGTAGTTGCAGATGAGGTAAGAACCCTTGCGAGCCGAACACAGGAGTCTACGCAAGAGATCAACGCCATGATTGAGGTACTTCAAGCTGGGGCTGAAAAAGCAGTATCTGTGATGGAACAGGGTAAAGAGCAAACTGCTGCATGTGTTGCACAAACCGAAAAAGCCACACAAGCGCTAGATATTATTACCGATGCAGTTCACAAAGCTCATGACGTTAGCTCTCAAATTGAGCAGTCTGCCCGTGAACAAAATACGGTATCGCAAGAAATCAGTGAGAAGCTTGAAACTATTGTTGGCATTGCAGAAGAGACAACTTCGGGTGCACAGCAAACATCTGAGTCTAGCCATGAGGTGGCTCGCCTCGCCGAAGAGCTACAGCAGTCTATCAGGCAGTTTAAAGTTTAAGCACAGACTTCACAATATTGATTAAAGGGGCGTAAGCCCCTTTTTTTGTGCCTGTTTCATAAACAGCAATTGCCCTAGGGCGGTAAAAAGACTAAACACCACTAGAATGACCATTAATAGGCTTTTTGACGTAGAAAGTGTACAAATAACAAATTTTACAAATCCTATGCTCGCTAACTTTTACCGCCTGTCACTTTTTATTGCTACATTACTGATATCCACCATGAGCCACTCTGAACCAACGTATTACAAAGATACAGAAACACTACCCTATTCAGTTATCAAAACACTGACTGAAGATATAGAAATCAGACATTACAACCAAGCTGTGGGCGTAATGTCTGAGGGAAACGAAGATACAGGGGCATTTAACCTACTTTTTAACTATATCTCTGGTGAGAACAAGGGGAATAGCGACATTTCTATGACTTCGCCAGTAGAAGTTGGTAAGGGTTCACAAGAAATTGCGATGACTTCACCGGTTGAAGTGTCATCAGAAACTATGATGTTTTTCTTACCCAGTGAATATGACACGCAAAGTGCGCCTACACCCACTAACAAAAATGTATCTCTTGTTGTCGTACCTGAGAGAACCGTGGCGGCTATCCGCTATTCAGGCTTTAGTAGCGATAGTGATAAAGAAGAATATACTCGTGAACTGCGCAAAGTTTTGGAAGAAAACAATATCGAAACGGCTGGTTTACCTAGCTACATGGGTTACGACTCACCGTTTACTTTGCCTTGGAATAAGCGCCATGAAATTATTATTCCAGTAGAAGCGCCCTAGCTACTTGTGCTTACCTCAAAACAAAAACGGCCGCTTAAAATGCGACCGTTTTTTTTAAAAAAGAGTAGGTACTACAGTAATTATTCAAACAATGCTGAGTGCAGCTTGCGAACCACGTCATCACTATCAGTCTCGTTAACCAAGAACGATAAGTTATGTGGGTTTGCACCAAAGCAGATCATACGCAGGTTAAAGTCTGATACTGCCGATAAAATTTTAGATGAAACCCCAATAGCCGTTTGCATGTTGTTACCTACAACGGTGACAAGGTCGTAACCTTTTTCCACTTTAACGTCACAGATGGTTTCAAGCTCGGCAATGGTCTCTTTATTCAAACGCTGGGCTACAGAATTCGCGGGATTATCAAGGGTAAAAGATACAGAAATTTCCGACGTTGTAACCAAATCAACACTCAGCTTGTGCTTGGCGATAATAGCAAATACCTGCTGTAGAAAACCTTGCGCGTACATCATCTTAGGAGTTTTCACTGTTACCATTACTTGCTCTTTACGACGAGTAATAGCACGGTACGGCGGCTCATGCTCGCAATCTCGAACAATCCACGTACCGCCCTTTTCAGGCTCTTTACTTGACCCTACAAACACTTTAATGTCTTTGCGCAGCGCAGGCTCCATGGTTGCAGGGTGCAGTACTTTGGCTCCAAACGTCGCCATTTCCGCCGCTTCTTCAAAGCTGAGTTCAGGTAACGGATGGGCAGCAGGAGTAATGCGCGGATCAGTTGTGTACACACCCGTTACATCAGTCCAAATCTCACATGCTTCTGCATCAAGCGCTTCTGCAAGTAGCGCAGCCGTAAAATCAGAGCCACCACGACCGAGAGTTGTTGTACGACCATCTTCATCTGCCCCAACAAAACCTTGTGTAACTACAATAGCGTCTTTGATTTCGGGCGCGAGTAGCTGTTTAGCCAGCTTTTCAATTTCTTCTATCTGAGGCGCGCCTTCACCGAATTCGCTGTCAGTACGAAGTACTTTGCGAACGTCAAAGTTCATGGTTTTTACGCCTTGCTCTGCAAGTACAGATGAGAACATCAATGATGACATTCTCTCACCCATAGATAGGAGCTGATCTTTTAAATCATCGCGGTGAAGGATTTCTTCGTGAAATGCTAAGCTGCGCATTTCTTCTAGCAAATCGTTGAGTTTAGGCTCTACTGCATCTTTGTCGTTAAGCTTATTGAGAATAGCCTGTTCTATATCCACAATGGCTTGGCAGGTTTCTTCAATTTGCTGTTGCGTCATTGGTGTATGAGCTAGGCTAACAAGGTGATTTGTTACCCCAGCTGAAGCACTCACCACCACAATGCGTGTTTTTTCATTACCGGCAACAATTCGGGCGCAGTTTTGCATTACTTCGTAATTCGCTACGCTAGTTCCACCGAACTTAGCTATCGATAAGGCATTTGTCACTATATTTAACTCCAGAATAAAACTAGCTTTTCGCTAGCAGCAACCGTGCTTTTTGCACGGTTAATCAATCGTTATTTGGTCGCCTACTTTTATATTATTCTCGGCAAACCACCCTTGGTTCATTTCCAACGCGTAAAGTACCTCTTTCGATGATCCGACCGACTCCAAACTATGGGGAGTGAGAGGTTTTATATCCGTTATTACGCCATTTCTGTCGATAAATGCTACGTCTAGGGGAACAAAGGTGTTTTTCATCCACATGCCCGCAAATTTGGGGCTAGAAAACTTAAAAAACATACCGCAGTCTTCGCACAAGGTTTTGCGAAACATAAGGCCCTGCGCACGTTGCTCAAAGGTTTTGGCATACTCAACTTCATAGTGCTTGCCACCTATCTTCAGTGTAATGGATTCGAAGTCCACTGAATTCAGTGACGATACAGGATCTACCTGCGCTTTTGCACACCCTAAGGTTAATACAAGTGCAGCAACAATAAAGAAAGATTTTCCCATTAGACATTCCTTTTCGCCATAAAAAAAGCCGGTCACCACTAAGGCAACCGGCTTTGTAGTTTATACACTATTTCAAGCAACATTCAACGTTGGAATAATGCGCGCCTTAGCTTCTTCTTCCGCCTTTTTAAAGCTAGGCATTTTGTCGAAGTTTAAGTAGCGGAATACTTCTCCCGACATTGCATTAATTTTGCTGGCGTATTCCATGTATTCCTCAGCGGTAGGAATGCGGCCCACAATTGCGCCAACCGCAGCAAGCTCCGCTGAGGTTAGATACACATTCGCCCCATCGCCCAAGCGGTTAGGGAAGTTTCGAGTAGATGTTGAAAGCACGGTTGTGCCCGCATCCACCCTTGCTTGGTTACCCATACATAGTGAGCAGCCCGGCATTTCGGTACGCACACCTACACGACCATAAATGTTGTAATAGCCCTCTTCCATTAACTGGGCTTTGTCCATTTTAGTCGGTGGTGACATCCATAGACGGGTGGGCAGTGTTTTGTTGTACTGCTCAAGTAGCTTACCGGCTGCCCGGAAGTGGCCAATGTTTGTCATGCATGAACCAATGAATACCTCATCTACCTTATCGCCTGCAACGTCAGATAAGGTTTTCGCGTCGTCCGGATCATTAGGGCAGCACACAATTGGCTCTTTAATATCGTTAAGGTCAATTTCGATTACCTCTGCATATTCAGCATCTGCATCGGCGCGCATTAATTCTGGGTTTGCTAGCCACTCTTCCATTTTCTGCGCGCGGCGCTCTAGGGTACGTGGATCGCCATAACCTTCGTTAATCATCCAGCGAAGCATGGTAATGTTTGAACGCAGGTATTCAGCAATCGACGCTTCAGATAAGTTGATAGTGCAACCTGCTGCTGAACGCTCCGCCGATGCGTCAGAAAGTTCAAACGCCTGCTCTACGGTTAAGTTCTCTAGCCCTTCGATTTCTAAAATACGGCCTGAGAAGGCGTTGATCTTGCCTTTTTTCTCGACCGTTAACAGACCTTGTTTTATGGCGTACAGCGGTATGGCGTGTACTAGGTCGCGTAGCGTAATGCCCGGCTGCATTTCCCCCTTAAATCGCACCAATACCGACTCGGGCATATCTAGCGGCATAACGCCGGTAGCTGCAGCGAACGCGACTAGGCCAGAACCCGCAGGGAATGAAATACCCAATGGGAAACGAGTATGCGAGTCACCCCCCGTGCCTACTGTGTCAGGCAGCAGCATGCGGTTTAACCAGCTGTGTATAATACCGTCGCCAGGACGAAGCGATACGCCACCGCGATTCATTATAAAATCAGGAAGCGTGTGCTGGGTTTCAATATCCACCGGCTTTGGATAAGCGGCGGTGTGACAGAATGACTGCATGGTTAAATCGGCAGTAAAACCTAGGCAAGCTAAGTCTTTAAGCTCATCGCGGGTCATTGGCCCTGTGGTATCTTGCGAGCCCACGGTTGTCATTTTAGGCTCGCAGTAGGTGCCTGGGCGAATACCGTCAACACCGCACGCCTTACCCACCATTTTCTGTGCTAGCGAGAAACCTGCGCCGCTGTCTTTTGGCTGTTCAGGCGTGCGGAATAAATCCGTTGGACCTAAACCTAGTGTCTCACGCGCCTTCTCGGTAAGGCCACGACCAATAATCAGGTTGATACGTCCACCTGCGCGCACTTCATCCAGAATCACCTTCGACTTATAGCTGTATTCTGCAAGAAGTTCACCGGTTTCATGGTTGGTGATTTTGCCTTCAAACGGATAGATGTCTATCACATCACCCATGTTCATTTTTTCCACATCGGCTTCAAACACCAATGCACCGGCATCTTCCATGGTGTTAAAGAAAATAGGTGCGACTTTGGAACCGATACATACGCCACCGCCGCGTTTGTTAGGCACACCCGGTAAGTCTTCACCAAAGAACCACAACACAGAGTTAGTTGCCGACTTGCGTGACGAACCGGTTCCGACTACATCACCGACAAAAGCAACGGGGTAGCCCTTGCTTTTGACTTCTTCTATTTGCGCCATTGGACCTTTAACGCCTGGCTCCTCTGGCTCTAGCCCTTCGCGAGGCATTTTGTAAGCTGCAAGAGCGTGTAATGGTATATCGGGACGAGACCATGCGTCAGGGGCTGGCGACAAATCATCGGTATTGGTTTCACCTGTAACCTTAAACACAGTGTAAGTAATTTTATCGTCCATTAGCTTGCGCGATGTAAACCACTCGCCTTCAGCCCAAGATTTAATAATATCAGTGGCGTATTCATTACCCGCTTTGTGCTTCTCTTCCACATCGTGATAGGCATCAAACATCAGCAACGTGTGTTTTAATTCCTTGGCAGCCAATGGCGCAAGGCCTTCATCGTCAAGTAGCTCTACTAACGTTGCAATGTTATAACCGCCATGCATATTTCCCAGCAATTCAACAGCTTTCTCTTTTGAGATAAGTTCACAACTGTCTTCGCCTTTTGCAATAGCACTTAAGAAACCAGCTTTGACGTAAGCCGCTTCATCAACACCAGGCGGCACACGCTCTGAAAGCAGTTCTAAAAGAAAGTCCCCTTCGCCTGCTGGCGGGTTCTTTAATAAAGCAACCAGGCCAGCTACCTGGTCAGCGTTAAGCGGTTTAGGTGGAATATTTTGAGCGGCACGTTCTTCAACGTGATTGCGATAGTCTTGTAACACAGTCTCTTCCTCTAAGTTAGCTTGCGCAATGGGAGTAAACGGTCTTGTACGCACTTGACGCAAGGTGTGTTTGATTAATCATCAACAGTATAACTTCACGGGCTAAATATTGAAATTTTGCGGCCTTTTAATTTATTTATAATCGCTATTCATATCACAACTTCTGAACGAAAAAAGCAATTAAAAAGAAATATGCAAAGTCACTTTTGCAATTAGCTTGTAGTAAAGTTATAGGGCTTTAAGACTTAAAGACAAGGGGTTAGCTGTACACCATACGTCTTCCATCGAAGAAAACCGTAAACGATTAACAACAGTGAGTGGGAGGCTACACATTGGGGCTGGGTAACTCATTAGATGCAAGCTAGAAAGGTCAAAGTTAATTGGGTAAATCAGACTGAGGTCTAGTGCGAAGATAGCTTGCAAACCTTGGCTTTCCACTTTTCGTTAAACCATAATATTTATAGGTTACCCAGCTGCCGATAGCAGGCGGAGATTGGCGCTCATTTTCTGAAAAGCCTGTTCCTAATTTAAATTGAATGCCTTTTCGCGTTTCTACAAGAAGCGAGCCCATCATCTCCTTAAAGCGTCCTTTCCCTGGAAGTTGAGCCAATACTTTCGCTTCAGCATCTTCAAAATGTTTTACCTTTAGTAGGTTGTCACTACGCCCGGTTTGGTAAAACGCCTTCCCGTGATGAAGCATCAGCCCTTCACCACCGTCTTTAGTTACTTTTTTAAGTTCTTCCTTTAGCGCGGTTAGAGACGAAAGCTTAAACTGAGGGATCACGGCAAACGTGGGATTGGGAGAGGCATTTTTAAGACTATTAAGCTTGTTCAGTCGGCTGTCAAAATGCTGGCCTGCTAAAGGCATGTCGAAGGCCATAAACCTAACTTTAGCCCAGCGTCTGTCTGATATAGACACTGTTGCAACGTCGTCGGCGCTAGTTTCTGCCCCAGACAAAGAATTAGCGACAAGGTGCGACTTCCCTTCCGTTAACTTAGAAAGCACGATGGAAGCAGTAAGTTCAAATTGCCCTCTTTCTATCCAAAGTTCACCGTCGATAGTCGCTTTAGGCCAATGGGCGGTAAACCAAGATGGCGCGAATATTTTGTTGTTGTTACGGGTCCTAAGCTCAGTGCCATCCCATCGTGCCCGAATACCGTCTAACTTTTCGCTCACCCAGTAATCGGTGATGTTTATATCTTGGCGGCTGTGTTCATATTGCTTGGCAAGCTGTAAACCGTCAACAATATCAAGTTTGCTCTGTGCGCAAACGTGAGTAACTGCCGTAATTAAAAACACGCAGACAGATGTCAGAATATAACGCATCGGCTCTTTCCATAAGTTATTAAACGGAGCCGTTAAAGTCATTAGAAAGAGACTAAAACGACAAAGGCAGAGTAAATTACTCTGCCTTTGGAATTTTTATAACTGTACGTAAGAAGGTTTTTAATTGGCTGAAAAAATCTTAGTCAGTGATGATATCAAGAACTGAGATGAGCACATCCTTGGCTAATGCCTCACCAAACGTTCTTTCTTCGTCACGTCTCTTTTGGTAGGTCTCCAAACATGCGTTTAGCCGCTCATCAGCAGTATTCACTTCATAAATTTCAGCGCGATTAGCTTGCTCAATACAGTGTGCAGTTTGCGCTGTCGAAACCGTACTGAATCCGCTCGTTACAGCGCCAATCCCAATCATAAAAACGGTAGCAATACTGTTTGTGTGTTTAATTTTGCTTTGGTATTTCAAAGTAGCTTACTCATTGAGTAAATCATGCAAACGCTTTTGTCTATTTGTATAAACTTGATAACCATCGTGCTGCGGTGTAGAAAGCTCCAAAGCCTTGTTTACACTCTCAAGTGCTTTTTCATACTCACCCATTTGCTCGTAACCATACGCTATGCCGTTATACGGGTCAGGCATCTCGGGGTACTTAGCTATATCGTGCTTAAACAGCTCAATAGCCTTGTCGTAATTTTCAGAACGCACATAATGATAACCTAATTCTCGAATTACCCATTCAGGCGCCTCTAATTTTTCCCCGCGTTGCTTTGAAACGCGATCGTAATATTTGCCAATGCTTTGAATATCACCATCGAACTGTTCAGGCCTTAAATAAGCCGAAAAGAACAAGTTGTGATAAGCACTAAAAATAGACGCTGCCGTAACCAAATTGTGCCGAACACCGGCATATTCATCATTTACCCACCTCAAACCAGCAGGTTGGTTTGCCCGCATACCCAAAATCATATCATCATAGTAGGGTCGCATTGGCGCCGGTTCGTTGCCTATAGACGTATAGATATAGTGATCCAATTGGCTGGAAGATTTAAAAAACGCAACCGTTCTTTTTGCCGGCGCGCCATAGTTCCACCACACCGCAGGACTATAGGCAATCACAGCACTAAAGAGCTCAGGATGTTGAGTGAGCGCATACAACCCGAATACACCACCAGCGGAACCGCCAGCTATCACCCTAAAATCATGCACCCGGTATTTATTCTCTACCATTGGGATAAGTTCAGTGGTTATAAAAGACAAAAAGTTTGCCCCGCCCCCGCCATAACCTACAGGCCCGTATGGGTCTTCATTTGCCGTAGGGAAAAGATCTCGAAAACGATCGGTATTTTCAATGGCGACTATAATTACTTCTGGCGCAGCATTTTCAGATTGAAGTGATTCAAGTATCGCATTCATTATAGGTAGATAAACCGCACCATCTAGCCGATAAATAACAGGGTATTTTTTGTCAGGGTTTTCGGCGTAGCCTTTAGGAAGCTGAACAACGATTTCTCGTTCTTCCTTTAACACTTTAGATTGAAACTTTTCTACTTTCAGTTCGTAAAGTTGGCTGTCTTTGTCTGTCTGGCTATTAACCTGAAGGCTGGTTAAAGCAAAAAGCAGTAGGGCTATAACAGTCGGTATTTGTGAGTTCAAACTTAAATCCTTTTATAAGGCGCTTTTCTTTTCAACGTAATACTATTCACTTAATAGGAGCAAGCGCGTTTTAATTTTAATTTTTCTAAAACAGGGGGTATTTGGAATCTCGACACCTTTAACTCACGTTACTCTATATAAGCCTCTTTAGCAATATAGGAACTTTCTGTAGACATTTCTCCGCCCAAATATTTTGTCAGTACAGCGTGTAGTTCCGTTTTATTGACGGGTTTTGTGAGATATCCATTCATCCCGTATGCTAGTGCTTTATCTATTTCTTCGGCAACTACCGCGGCAGTGAACGCTATAATAGGAATAGTGATGTTTGCTTGTCGCAACGCTAGAGCGGCTTCAGAGCCGTTCATTTCAGGCATGTGTAGGTCCATTAAAATCAGGTCGACATGCTGCTTTTGTGCGACTTCCACTGCCTCTTTGCCGTTATCTGCTATCGCGACTTTTAATCCTGTGTCTTCTAACAAGGATTTTGCGACAACTTGGTTAATGTGATTATCTTCTGCAACCAAAACAGTAAGGTTTGAAAACGACGGTTTGCTGTTCTGTTCTATAGTGCCAATTACACTATCTGTAATCTCAAACGGTAATTCGAAGTAGAACTCACTCCCCTGGCCAACAGCGCTTTTTAGATACACGGTACCACCCATTGCTTCAACTAAACTTTTTACTATCTGTAATCCAAGTCCAGTACCTCCGTGTACCCGATTTATGCTGCTGTTCGCTTGGGTAAATGCGTCGAATACGCGCTCTTGTTCATCAACGTCAATCCCCTCTCCCGTGTCTTTTACCGAAAATCTTATAAATTGGTGGGTCTTCGAAGCTTCACCTTTCGATAGCCCGAGGGTTACACTGCCCTTATGTGTAAACTTGATCGCGTTACTCACTAAATTGTTTAACACTTGTGAGAGGCGAGTAGCATCACCCACCACATTGGTATTCAATGCCTTGTCTACATTTATTCGTAATGAAATTCCTTTGTTCTGCGCCAATTGCGCATAAAACGCCACACAATCTTTCGCAGTACTTTTTAGATTAAAAGGAATGTTCTCCAGCGCGAGCTTACCTGCGTTCAGTTTAGAGAGATCTAATATGTCGTTCAAAATACGGTTAAGCGATAACCCTGAACGCTGAATCTTCTCCAGATTAGGCCGTGCACTTTCCGATACCTCATGAGATAGCACTACATCGGTTAATCCCAAAATACCGTTTAATGGCGTGCGAATCTCGTGTGACATGGTAGCAAGAAATCGTGATTGTGCAGCCGACGCTTGCTTTTCGTTCTCGAGCGCTCGGTTTAACTCGAGGGTTTTCTTTTTACTTTCTAGTAAAGCTTTCTCCAATTGGCTCGCTAAAACATAGATGATTAGGGAAACAATCACGTTTGTTAGACATAACCTTAACCAAAGACCTTCATCGTAGGGTTTATCGTAGAAAGGGACCAGAAAGGTGCAGCTTGCGAGCACCACCATGGCCCCCCCTCTCCAGCTATTAGAAAGTAACAAAATAGGAAATATAGTGGCAATAGGTGCAAGGGCTGCGGGCATAAGTCCATTGCTTATGACCAAGTAAGGGGCCACTGGAATCGTGAGTAAGGCCCATAACTTTGCTAATAGTTCCTGTTTTTTAGGAAAGGTGAGACCTACTGCAGATATGACACACCACGAAAGACCAAAAAACGACGCCACATAAAGGTTATCGGGTTGTTTAATAGCAATAACCACGAGTATCAGTAGAGAAAAAACCAGCAAAATTTTGAACCCTGCGCTTCGCAAGGTCGCTGTAACTTCGCCAAAAGATTCGGGTTCTGTGGTGTACTGCTGCGACATTAGCGCTCTAAAGATCAGTAAACAATTGATAACACAGTATAAGTACTAAACAGCGATTTTGCATAACAATAATAGGGTCAGAGTCGCGACTCTGACCCTATTATTGGCCCGAACCTTGCCAACATATTTAATATTGTTGTCTTGAGCCTTGCCTATAGCACTCCAAGGCTTTTAGACTCGTTCTTTTTTCATTGTCCGCACCTGTTTGGTGCATAAATAGGTTAAATAAGGTCACTATGCGCTTAAGTAGTTTTATTTTATTCGTGTGTATCTCGCTATCGTCTTTAGCAAATGACGATACTAGCCAGTACGGTCCAAAAGATTTTTCCAATGTTACAAACAAATGGACAGCCGTGGTTGCTGCTTACGAGCCAGAAATTGAAGCCATTGACACCGCGTTTGCGACTATGGACGACGCTCAAATTACACAAACGGTTTATATTAAAGGGGTTAAGTACCAGCTAGGCACCTACAAAGGTGAGCCCATTGTTGTATTTAGTACGGGTGTCAGTATTACCAACGCAGCAATGACCGTACAGATGGCACTGGATTATTTCCCTATTGATAAGCTGGTTATGATGGGTATTGCTGGGGCCATAAACCCCAAATACACACCTGGCGATATCGCAGTACCTGAACGTTGGTATTTTCACGACGAGTCAGTCTATATCAACCCGAAGAAAGATGACGCCAGCGCCTACGAGCTTCCGGACTATTACGCTAAACAACTCGAATACTATAAAGTGCGACGGGAGACAGATAAGCACTCGCCAAACTATAAAAACTTAGGCTTTATTCATCCTACTGAAGTGGCTGTAGTTAAAGAAGGATGGGATACCCGCAGACGAATGCCTTATTTTACTGCCGATAAAACATTGTTAGACATGGCAAAACGCGCGCTCAAAAAGATCCCGCCTATCACTATGCCATCAGGTAAGGAAATACTGGTTGATATAGGTGGAAATGGAGTAACAGGTTCGGTATTCGTAGACAACGCTAAATACCGCGAGTGGCTGCGCGACGTCTACACTGCTGATGTTGCGGAAATGGAATCGGCAACCGTAGCACAGGTGAGCTTTGTTAACGACGTAGACTGGTTAATTATCCGATCAATTAGCGACTTAGCGGGCGGTCAGCACGGTAAAAATGTAGAGAATGTATTTGACGCAATAGCCTCTGGCACCGGCACCAAGCTGCTACTTGGTATACTTGACGAACTTGTAGCAACCGACCCACAATAGATAATAAATGGGGTCAGAGTACTTTTTAACTAATGTACTCTGACCCCATTATTTAAAAATTCAGTTTCTGTTGGAGAACGCTCGCTGCAATATTGCTACCATTAGGTCGCCAAACAATGCACCAGGCACTGAACGTTCTGCTCGCCTTGCTTGATAGGATTCATCGAGACAATGCTGTAAACGTGCATTAGCCACTTCTGCACTATTTGTATCGATCTCATCAATCTGTTCAATGCATTTGTCAGTGTGTACCATGCTTGTCGTACTGCAGCCCACGAAAGCAAAGCATGTCGTGAGCAGGACAATTAATATCTTAACATTTTTCATAGCTTACCTTTCCTTAGTACACAATGAACACATCTCGCCGTATTGAATGAGGGTAGTGTTTGGTTACGTATTATTCAATAAAGGATTTGGGTCAGAGTACTCTTTAGAAAAATGTACTCTGACTCCAATTCTTTGAGCTGCTGCTCCGTTAAAGTACTCTGACCCCATAATTTCATGTATAAAAAAGCCCCAACCTTGGTTGGGGCTTTTTAATGTCTTGTTTAGCGGTAAGTGCTTATACGCGCTTAACGGCTACATCTGCTTCGAACTTAGGCTTAACTGCCAAGTCTTCAGAAGGTGGAGCAAACTTAGTTAGGTCAATGCCTGCAACTGCTTGCTTGTACTCTTCTGTCGTTGGGAAACGACCAAGTACGGTTGAAAGTACTACTAGCGGCGTAGAGCCTAGTAGTGATTCACCTTTCTTCTCAGCAGAGTCAGCTACAACACGACCTTGGAAAAGACGTGTAGATGTCGCGATAACTGTATCGCCTGGCTCAGCTTTTTCTTGGTTACCCATACATAGGTTACATCCAGGACGCTCTAGGTAAAGAATATTGTCGTATTTAGTACGCGCAGCTTCTTTAGGCTTAGCATCGTCGAACTCGAAGCCTGCGTATTTCGCAAGTACTTCCCAGTCGCCTTCTGCTTTTAGCTCGTCAACGATGTTGTATGTAGGTGGCGCAACAACAAGTGGCGCTTTAAACTCTACAGAGCCGTTAAGCTTCTCTAGGTTACGCAGCATTTGTGCGATAATTTGCATGTCGCCTTTGTGCACCATACAAGAACCTACGAAACCTAGGTCTACTGGCTTACCATCGTAATAAGAAACTGGACGGATAACGTCGTGAGTATAACGCTTAGATACGTCTTCGTTATTTACGTCTGGGTCAGCAATCATTGGCTCATCGATTTGATCTAGGTCGATAACCACTTCTGCGTAATATTTAGCGTTATCATCTGGTGCAAGCGCTGGTACTTCGCCAGACTTGATTTCAGCAATACGCTTGTCAGCAAGGTCAATTAGACCTTGAAGCATGTTAGCTTCGTTATCCATACCCTTGTCGATCATGATTTGGATACGGCTCTTAGCAAGCTCAAGTGACGCAATCATTGTCTCGTCATTTGAGATACAGATTGATGCTTTCGCCTTCATTTCTGCAGACCAGTCTGTGAACGTAAACGCTTGGTCAGCAAGTAGAGTACCGATTTGTACTTCAATTACACGACCTTGGAACACGTTCTCGCCAGCGAATTGCTTAAGCATTTGAGCTTGAGTAGCGTGAACCACATCACGGAAGTCCATGTGCTCTTTCATGCTACCTTTAAAGGTCACTTTCACAGACTCTGGAATTGGCATTGCCGCTTCACCCGTTGCAAGTGCTAATGCAACCGTACCTGAGTCGGCACCGAATGCTACACCTTTTGACATACGAGTGTGCGAGTCACCACCAATGATGATGGCGCGGTCGTCTACTGTGATGTCGTTAAGCACTTTGTGAATAACGTCAGTCATTGAGTGGTAAACACCTTTAGGATCACGTGCTGTGATTACGCCAAAGTTGTTCATGAATGACATTAGCTTAGGAATGTTAGCCTGTGCTTTCTTATCCCATACTGACGCCGTGTGACAACCAGACTGGTATGCACCGTCAACAGTAGGTGAAATAGTTGATGCCGCCATAGACTCTAGTTCTTGGCAGGTCATTGGGCCAGTAGTGTCCTGAGAACCCACAATGTTTACTTTAACGCGAACGTCAGAGCCCGCGTGAAGCGGCGCATCTGAATTTACGCCTACCGCATTGCGGTTAAAGATTTTTTCTACAGCAGTAAGGCCTTGGCCTTCGTGTGAAACTTCTTTCGATTGCGCATAAACTGCTGGAGCTTCAACACCTAGTGTACGTGCAGCAAAAGATTGTAGCTGCTTACCGAATACTACAGCGTAAGAACCACCCGCTTTCATGAACTCCATTTTCTGAGGAGTAAATGAGGCAGATACGTCAGCCAGTTCTTCTGAACCGTTGAAAAGCTTCTTCGCTTTGGTATCAATAGTCAGTACCGTACCAGTTGCAACAGAGTAAGCTTCTTCAAGCACTGGGTCGCCATTTGCATCGCGAACCACTTCGCCATTTTCGTCTGTTTTCTTAACCCAGTTTTTAAGGTCAAGACCAATACCACCAGTTACGTCTACAGTAGTAAGGAAGATAGGTGCGATACCGTTAGTACCAGCAACAATTGGCGCTTTGTTTACAAAAGGAATGTAAGGGCTTGTAGGCTCACCAGCCCAAAGTGCTACGTTGTTCACACCAGACATACGTGAAGAACCTACACCCATTGTGCCTTTTTCAGCAATAAGCATAACTTTTGCGTTAGGGTGCTTTTTACCTAGCTCAACAATTTCTTGCTGCGCTTCAGGAGAAATCATGCACTGGCCGTGAAGTTCACGGTCTGCACGAGAGTGCGCTTGGTTACCTGGAGAAAGAAGGTCAGTTGAAATATCACCTTCAGCAGCGATATAGGTCACTACTTCGATTTTCTCTGGAACGTCAGGAAGCTTGGTAAAGAATTCAGCTTTTGCGTAGCTTTCTAGCACGTCTTTAGCAATCGCGTTACCTGCTTTAAATGCCGTTTCAAGACGCTCAGTATCGGCTTCGTATAGATAAACCTGAGTTTTCAACACTTCAGCTGCAGGCTTGGCAACGGCTTCATCATCAGAAAGAGCAAGATCTAGAAGTGCTTCTACAGACGGACCACCTTTCATGTGTGAAAGTAGCTCAAGTGCAAACTCTGGCGTGATTTCTTCTACTTTTTCTTCGCCAAGTACAATTTCTTTTAAGAATTGTGCTTTAACACCTGCAGCAGGCGTAGTTCCTGGCAAGGTGTTATAGATAAAGAATTTTAGAGAGTCTTCGCGGTGCTCGTTTGTTGTATCTTTAATTTGAGCAATAATTTCAGACAGCAGCTCTGCACTGTCAATTGGCTTAGGGTTAAGACCTAATTCCGTTTTACGGGTTTCGATCTCTGCCAGATATTCTGAATACAAACTCATATAGTTCTCTCGGTCTTAGTTTTACTTGAGCGTAGTGTTAAGTCGGTCTTAGCTATACGCATATAAAAATGAGGGATATTTTAACTGATTTTTAGCAGTTAAGTAATGACTGAAAGTAATCAGTTGGTTATGCAACTGCTCAAACCAAAGTTAAATCAACATCAACGAGCATAGATGCAAAAAATGACTTTTTGTCGAAAATAATATTTAACTTTTAATTTCAGCTACTTATAAAAACAAAGATTGAAATACAGAATCATTTTTGATGAGAATGGTTTGACCAATAAAGATAAATAATAGTGTTGCAGTTATGATAAAGATTCATTCTATTTATGGTGCTACCAGTATAAATAAACATCAAATTTGAAACAAAATTTCACTTTTTTGGTCTTTTATTGCGCTATGTACAATTTAGGGAAGACTTTAACCACCTTGGCATTCTCACCGTCTGTTAGAAGAAGTAGGTTACCTTGATGATCAACCGCTATATCTCTCAACCGCATTTCTAGTTCGTCAAAAATCTTCGTAGAAACATACTTACTCGAAGTTTTATCAATCGCATATAAGGCTTTAGCTTTTAAACTAGTAACGAGCAAGGTGTCAGTCAACATTGGATATTGATCATGCGAGTAGTAAATCATAGATGATGGCGCGATGGATGGTGTCCAATCAACAATGGGGTCTGTCATACCCGGGTAGGTTGAAAAAGGTGAAATTCTTGCACCTGAATAGTCTTTTCCCAGCGTAACTACAGGCCAACCATAATTCGTCCCCTTTTGAAGCAGGTTCACTTCGTCACCACCATCAGGCCCATGCTCATGAAGAAATATTTGCCCTTGAGGCCCCTGCACTAACCCTTGCGGATTGCGATGTCCCAATGTGTATACGTAGGGGCTTTCAGGGAAAGAAGGACTCATTAACGGTTTACCTGATAGTGTAAACCCTAGTACTTTTCCTAACTGTGAGCTAATAACCTGCGCTTGCTCGCGATAATCAAATCCGTCACCTGTGGTGACTAAAAAG
This sequence comes from Alteromonas sp. ABV4_150, assembly GCF_056311745.1. Taxonomy (NCBI): domain Bacteria; kingdom Pseudomonadati; phylum Pseudomonadota; class Gammaproteobacteria; order Alteromonadales; family Alteromonadaceae; genus Alteromonas; species Alteromonas sp. ABV4_150. The sequence continues at coordinate 871,647 of NZ_CM149971.1, forward strand.
CCCTGATCTTGGCTTGCGTCACTACTTTCCAACTGAAGAAGCTTTCCGCCGTAGTGCACAGGCGTATCTTTTGTTTGCGCTACTTCAATTACGGGTTCAATGTTCCTAATGCCAGATGTGAGAGAAAATTCACCTTTTACTACAGCAAGACGGTTAGCATCGTCACTCCCTTTGGAATAACTGAGTAATACAACGGGGTTAGCAGGGAATTCAGAAGGGATAAGAATGTCTAGCACGCCTCCCTGGCCTTTCGTATACAAGTCATCAAGTGCTAAAGAAAATCTAGATATGTCTCCGCTGTCATCAAAAATAACGAGTTCACCATCTCTTGTTACTACCAATGTATGCGTAGTTGCTTTCTCTTGGTCGACAAGAGTTGTCATAGCCTTCGGAAAGGCTAGCGAGGTTAATAAGTTCTCTGTTACTACGTTATTAGCAAAACTTTTTAAAGAAGCCTGGACATCGCTTGTAACTGTCTGTTTTTCAGTATTACGCGCGGTTTCGGTTTCAGTGTGAGCAACGAGACTTGACGCCAGAGGGTGCGAAATCGCCCAGCTGGCTAGCGCGAAAACCAAAAATTTTTTCATAATACGCACCGACTTCATTGTGATTGTCCTCGCTTACCGTTGCTAATCTAATTTAAGCTACAAAGATGTGCGTAGCTATTAGTCGCACTATAACTACATTTAGTGTTCTTGTTGCGCTTTGTCGATAGTTAATACATGGTAATAACAGACGAATCTTGGAATGTAATACATGAGAAACCTAACTCGCCGCGCAATTTTTCATTTTGTCCCATCTTGGGCAGTCGGTTTCCTACTTGCAAGTGTATTTCATTCAATTTCTGTTTTAGTAGGTCTGGTGCAAATTGGCGTCCAGTTAAATGTTAGTGATTGGCTTTTCATGATACGCCAGGACGCCTTAGGCCTTTTACCCACTTACGGTGCTATTATCGCCGTAACTTTACTGCTGGCTTTTCTAATAACGCACTTGATCGTCAACCGCCTAAGCCTTCACGAAGTAAAAGACACGAGCAGCGCTACACGATTCATTCTTTTTGCTGCTGCAGGTGGCCTTTCTTTCCTATTGATGCTGCTAGCCATGCAGCCCATTTTAAATGTCACCCTTATTGCAGGCGCTCGCTCGACGCTAGGACTTATAGCACAGTGTTTTGCTGGCTTCTGTGCAGGATACTTTTACAGCTGCTTTAGTGATAGTTCCAGCTATCGTTAATAAGTAGGACTTATACTATTAAATAAGCCAACTCTGATGTAAATAAAAAGTTAAGTTTGCTAATGTAAGGAGTATACCCTATACCCTTTGCCTTACTAGGAATAAGCAATATGATAACTTACCCTGATAATGTGACATGCCTAGCCGACTATATCGAAAGTGTTTTAGAGAAGTTCGCTGATAAACCTGCATATACGGCCCTAGGGCAAACTCTCACGTTTGCCGATATCGACAGTAAGTCGTCTGCGTTAGCACGCTATTTCGTACACGAAGCAAAACTGACTCCTGGTACAAAAGTGGCCATTCAGCTTCCCAATCTTATCCAAAACCCTATTGTCGTTTATGCCGCACTCCGTGCAGGTCTTGTCGTAGTAAATACAAACCCGCTATATACTGAGCGTGAAATGAAGCATCAGTTTACCGATAGCGGTGCAAAAGCCTTAGTAATCTTAAGTGACTTACTTCCTAAGTTTACCAACATTAAAGATGATACTGGTATCGAGACAGTCATTACGACATCGGCAACAGAATTACTAGACCCTAGTACAGCGCCAACGCTAGACGGGACGGTTTCTTTTAGCAAAGCAATTGAAATGGGAAGTGCACTGCCCTCATTCTCTCGCCCTTCAATAAAATTAGACGAACTCGCCATGCTGCAATACACCGGCGGCACTACTGGAGTTTCTAAAGGGGCTGCGCTCAGCAATAAAAACGTATTGGCTAACTGTATTCAGATGCTTGATCGCATAGGTGAAGGTTTTAAAGACGGCGAAGAAGTGTTGGTGTGCCCGTTGCCGCTTTATCATATTTATGCGTTTACGGTCGGTATGATGGCGCTATTTGCGAAAGGCACGCACATTATTCTTATCCCGAATCCAAGAGACATCGACGGTTTCATTCAAACACTTAAACCTCATAAAATATCCGCCTTTATGGGTATAAATACGCTTTTTGTTGGTCTTGGTCGACATCCAGAGTTTGCAAAGCTCGATTTTTCTAATCTTCATCTTACTATGTCTGGCGGTACAGCGCTCACCCAAGCGGCTGTATCAATTTGGCGAGATGTGACGGGGAATACCATTACCGAGGGCTATGGCCTGTCTGAAACCGCGCCCGTGGTTTCATTCAACATTCCAGGAAAAGAAGAAATAGGCACAGTCGGCCATGAGCTAGAGGACACTGAGGTAGCCCTGCTCGATAGCTACGACAAACCTGTGGCAGAGGGGGAGTCTGGGCAAATAGCGGTGCGCGGACCGCAAGTTATGATGGGCTATTGGAATCGGGATGATGAAACCGCAAAGGTAATGACCGAAAACGGCTTCTTCAAAACCGGTGATATCGGTATTCGCACAGAATCTGGCGCAATTAAGATTGTAGACCGCTTAAAAGACATGATTATTGTTTCAGGTTTTAACGTTTATCCAAACGAAATAGAAGATGTGCTAACGTCGCACCCCAGCGTGATGGAAGCCGCCGTTGTTGGCAAGCCCGATGATAAGACAGGAGAGCGAGTATGTGCTTATATTACGCTTTCAGGGGATGTATCGACAGAAGATCTAGTCGAACACTGTAAAACGCAATTGACCAACTACAAAGTGCCAAAATCGATAACGATACTAGAGGAGCTCCCTAAATCTACAGTGGGTAAAATTCTTCGCAGAGAGCTTCGTAGTGCCTAAACAACCAAAGCAACGGCCGGCCGGTTTTACTCGCCAGCCGTTTTTCTTTATAAATCAGTTTATTGCTACCAAAGGATAAGGTACCGACATTGTAAATAGGCGTGCTTCCTACTATAAATTAGGAATGCCGCCATTTAACTTTGTCCATCATGCTTTCAAAGACGTTTTTTTTTAATAGTGTAGATGAGTTGATATCGCAAAAAGACGCATTAAAAGCGTTCGCCCCTTCCCTGCTTATTGCTTATGCCTCGGCCCCATTGCTTACTTCTCCCCAGCTTCAGCACATCTTAAATGATGTGTGTAAAAACAGTGTTGGCTGTAGCACTGCAGGTGAAATTTCAGCGAATAGGGTAACTACTGATGGTATTTCCATTGTTGTGGTGCATTTTGAATCTGCATCATCGGTAAAAATCCATCAAACAACCTTGCGCGATATGCTGTCTTCGTTTGATGCAGGTCAGTCCCTTGCAAATATGATTGACCAGCAAGGATTGAAAAGCGTTTATTTGTTGGCTCCGGGTGTTGAAATAAATGGTTCAGCCTTACTTGAAGGTATGATGACACAGTTACCACAACACATAGGAATAAGCGGCGGTCTTGCAGGCGATAACGGTGCGTTTGAACAGACATACATATTGCACCCCGATGGGATTGATAGCCGCAGCGTTGTCGCTGTTGCTTTTTATGGAGATTCTCTTTCTTTCGAATATAGCGCACGCGGGGGATGGCGGTCATTTGGACCCGCTCGGAGAGTGGCGTCGGCAGAAGCAAACCTCCTATTCGAACTTGATGACAAGCCGGCACTGGAAATATACAAAGCTTACTTAGGCGAATACGCAGATGATTTGCCGGCGAGTGGGCTCCTATTCCCTTTTGAAGTGCTGAATGAAGAGGGCGAGCCAACAGGAATTATCAGAACAATTCTAGGAGTCGATGAGCAGCGCAAAAGCTTAGTATTGGCTGGTGAGGTCAATGAAAATCAGTACTTACGCCTGATGAATGCATCCACCGAAGACCTTATTAGCGGCGCCATAGAAGCGATCTCGCCTATCTCCCAAAAAAATATTGATGATGATTCACATTGTCTAGCCCTAGTGACGAGTTGTGTGGGAAGAAAGTTAGTCATGGGTGACCGCGTTGAGGAAGAAATTGAAGAGGTAGCGCGGCAACTAAACAATAATACGACTATTGCTGGGTTCTATTCTTACGGAGAAATAAGTCCATCATGCAATGAAACACAATGTGAACTGCATAACCAAACCTTAACTCTCATGTTAATGAGGGAAAAACCTTGAATTCACTATTAGAGCGTCAGTTGCGCCGAGCTTTTCAGCTTAACGACAACGTATCGCTAAAAGCTTGGCTGAACAGCCTCAGCGACGAGAGCGACAATAGCACAAGCCCCAGTCTACAATCCCTCAAGCGTGGTCTTGCTGCCCTTATTCCTCGAATTGATGAGTCGTACACATTTAACGAGAGAGATATCAAACTAAGAGATAGAAGCTTACATATCAGCTCTGAAGAACTTATTGCTGTCAACAGAAAGGTGCGAGAGGAATTTAACGAACAGAAAGCCGTTGTCGAAACCTTGCGGTTAGCAGTTAACCAACTTCTTGAAGAGCGTAATAAGCCTCTTATAGATGAGCAATTTACTAACTTATCAGATCTTTCTTCGCTCATGTATGAGCTCATACGGGAGCAGCAAAACGCTAATAATGAGCTACTGTTACAGCGCAGAGCAATGGATAAACACGGTATCGTGGCGACCATCGATCTCCAGGGGACCTTGTTATCTGCAAATGATAAATGCTGTCAGCTTTCTGGTTATTCTCGTGATGAGTTGATAGGGCAAAACACGTCTATTTTTCGCGTTCACAATATTTCGAACGCTGAACAAGTCAAAATATTAGCAACCCTGATTAAAGGTGAAATTTGGCAGGGAGAACTAAATAGCTTTACTAAAGATAATAAGCCTTGGACAGTGTTTGCAACCGTCGTACCTATCGTCGAGTACAACCAACGAGTAAACCGTCTCGTCGTCATTTGTACTGATATCTCGGAACAAAAACGTCTTTCTAGAAAATTAAAAAAGGATAGAGCTTTCCATCAGAGCATTACCAATAGTATAGGTGAAGGTGTTTACGCGGTTAACGGTGAAGGTAAAACACAATTTCTCAATCCCGCTGCATCACGCCTATTAGGCTGGACGTTAGACGAATTGAAAGATAGACGTTTTCACGACACCGTTCACTACCAAAACGGCGATGGTACCTTACTTCCAAGAGAACAGTGCCCCGTTAATCTAACGATCAAAAGCGGTAAGCCCTATACCTCTTATGAAGACTTTTTTACCGATAAACGGGGGCGTCTATTCCCTATTTCTATCGTTGCCGTACCGCTATTCGATAAAGAAGGTAAGCCAGATGGACATGTAGGCGTTTTTAACGACATTAGTAGCCAAAAAGCCATCGAGCACAAACTGCAGAAAGCCTATAACGAAGCGCAAGGCGCAAACAAGGCAAAGAGTGATTTTCTCGCGACGATGAGCCATGAAATCAGAACGCCAATGAATGCCATTATTGGGTTAACCCACTTAGCACTCGAGTCAAATGATAGTGACCAGCAGCAACAGTATTTAGAAAAAGTGCAAAACAGTGCTAACGCATTGCTTGAACTTATCGACAGTATTTTGGACTTCTCAAAAGTAGAAGCGAATAAAATCGACATTGTTGATGAGCCTTTCACGTTAACAAGAATCATCGAGAAGTTAGCACAAGTATTTCAAGTTAAAGCTCAACAAAAGCAACTACAGCTTCTTTTCGACATTCGCTGTAGCACGAGTATTCCCTGTCATGGAGATAGCGAAAAAATCTATCAGGTACTGCTGAATCTCCTTAGTAATGCTATTAAGTTTACTGACAGAGGATGCGTAACACTTATTGTAGAGCCGAAAGACGCCATGCTGATGTTTAGGGTATCGGACACTGGAATGGGGATAAGCGATGAAGGAAAGTCTAAGCTATTTAATGCTTTTGTTCAGGCTGACGCTTCAATTTCAAGAAAATTCGGTGGCACGGGTTTAGGCCTAACTATCTGTAAGCGATTAGTAGAACTAATGGGAGGAGAGCTGCTCCTAGAAAGCAAAGTAAATGAAGGGAGCAGCTTTTCATTTACTTTACCTGTTTGCCGTAGCGATAAAGACGTACCCAATCCACTATTACCCGTCTCATTACCTAAAAACATCATATGCATTAAGACACATGAAAGCGTAAGTTCAGCGTGTGAAGTACTCGGCAACACATTAGAGAGACTCGGCATTCATTGTCAGGTAGTGGATGAAAGCAGCGACAAGCTTCCAGACACTATGCCTTTAAGCGTTGTATTTTTAGCCGAAGATGGAGATAGCTGGAGTCGATTCTCTAATAACCTAGAAGCCGGCAAATACAACAATATCAACATGCGTGTACTGTTAAGCTCATTAAGCCGCCAGGAAGTAAAGAAAAAATTGGGAAATACATTACCTTCACACATCAATATTGTTGAACTTCCGTTTGTTGATAGCGACATTATTTCCGCCCTTTCGCCGCTTCAAACTTCTACCAAGAAGCAGTTAATAGAGGGTTTAGAAAGCAAAAAGTGGCGAAGTATCCGGTTAGCTTCCAAACAAGTATTAGTGGTTGATGACGACCCCATAAGTGTAGAAATTAGTCAGCAAATACTTAGCGACTTAGGAATAACAGTAGTTACAGCCACCACAGGGCAGCAAGCCTTAGCGCTTTGCGAAAGCTCAAGGTTCGACGCACTTTTGCTAGATTGTCACCTTCCGGATATTTCGGGATACGAGATAGCAGAAAGGCTTTCTCAGCATTACGGCTGGACAATTCCTATAATTGCGTTAAGTGCCGATGAAACACCGGAAGCTTCAGAAACGGCGCTGGCATCAGGTATGTGTTTTCACCTAGTCAAACCGGCCAAAGCTGATGAGATAATCCATACAATAGATACGAACATACACGCAGGTTACATCGAGGTGACCCCTCCTGACGAGCCAAGCCCTTTTATTTCTTCTTTGATGACTTTTTACAATAAATACAGTCAGCAAAGCGTAATGTCAGATTTACTTAACATATTCCACACACCGTCTGTCGACAACTTGCTATTGAAACAATTATATGACGATGCACAACTTATTGGTGCCACCACTCTTGCTCAATGCCTCCACCTACTTATTAGCGGAGATGAAAGACCAGACGCAATCAAAGCAAAACATGTCGCTACACTGTCTTTTGAGCTTGATGCAACGCTTCGCCTCATTGCGCACACGGTAAACAAAGCCACATTAATTGCCGATACACAATTAAATGACAATGTAGATGAGACCTCCATTCTATCGAGTTTGGACGCTATACAGAATGCTCTAGAAACCTACGATGCCAAAGCCCTTGAGTATATATCAAGCTTTGCAGCACAACAGGCAGAGTCACGCCACTCTCATGAAATAAATAGAATAAAGCAGCTTGCAGCCGTTTATGATTTTGAAGGTGCTTTAACGTTAATTAACCAATTGAAAGACAATATTTGTAATGAATAAACCGAAACCGACAAATAATAGATTCAGCGTACTTGTTGTCGATGACGAGCCAGCCAATATTGACATACTGCTTGGCATACTTAGTCCCTATTACGATGTTAAGGTCGCGCCATCTGGCGCTGTTGCTCTGAAAATAGTGCAGCAGTTTACGCCAGACCTAATATTGTTAGATATTATGATGCCAGAAATGGATGGCTTTGAAGTTTGCAAGCAGCTAAAGACAGATAGACTACTGGGTCAAATCCCGGTTATTTTCGTTACCGCATTGACCCAAGGAGAAAGCGAAGAAGAGGGTTTTAAACTCGGCGCTGTCGACTATATAACTAAACCAGTGTCACCAAGTATTACACTTGCACGCGTGAAGACCCATATAAGCCTTGCTCATCAAATGCGTATCACCGAAAACTTAGTGACAAAGCGGACTGAAGAGCTTAGCAAAAGTCAGCAAAGTGCCATTACTATGTTAGCGACAGCAGGCCATTATAATGATACAGATACTGGGCATCACATTTGGCGCATGGCCGCTTACAGTAAATGCTTAGCGATCGCGTGGGGCTGGTCCTATGAAGATGCATGCTTGTTAGCGCAAGCGGCGCCTATGCACGACACAGGTAAGATAGGTATTCCTGACGCTATTTTAAAAGCGCCTCGCCGATTAATAAATAGCGAAATGGAAGTGATGCGCACTCACGCACAAATCGGTCATAAAATCCTTTCTCAATGCGATACCCCGCTGTTTAATCTTGCTGCAGAAATTGCCTTATGTCATCACGAGAAGTGGAACGGTACAGGTTATCCCGAGGGTTTAGCTGGAGAAGATATTCCCGAAAGTGCTCGTATAGTCGCTATTGCCGATGTATTCGATGCCCTTACGATGAAACGCCCTTATAAAAAAGCATGGTCTGACGATGAAGCATTTGAACACCTTCGAGAAGGAGCAGGTAAACACTTCGATCCCAAACTGGTGGAGTGCTTTATGTCAATCAAGAAGGAAATATTAGAAACTAAAAACCATTGGAATCAGCTAGAAGCTGAAGGACAAATGGCATCAGTGGCTGATTTGGTTCCCCAATCACTTATAGACTTTTAGTCACTACAAAACACTATCTGACAATCCAAATAATTCGCGACTTTTAATTTAATACCAGTCCGCATAGATAATTACCCATGAAGAAATAAAAAAAGGTCGATATTTTATCGACCTTTTCAATTAACGTTTCAACTTAAACGTTAGCTTTAACTGGCACCAAGCTCGGCAGCGATAGCGTCAGCTTGGCGTTTTTCGCCCTGAACAAACTGCTTCCACTGCTGTGCCATAGCACGGCTTTTCTGATGCTTTTCTGCCTCTGCAAGCTGATTAAGTGCAAGTGCATACTGCTTTTTATTATACAGCGCCATGCCTTTAATCAAGTAAACCAAACCAGGGTTTCTTAACTCGCCTTTTTCAACCGCGCGGTCGGCAGCAGCGATGGCATCGTCAAAGCGCTCTTCATTAAGAAGAATTTGCGCTAACTGTGCATCTAACTCACCGTCTTCAGACAGTTCAGCCGCTTGCATCATAACGGGAATGGCTTTGTCCTGCTCTTTAGCAAGTGACCAGCTTTGACCTAAGAACTTAAGGTTGCGCAAGTTTTTCTCAAGCACACCGTCGTTCATTGCCTGCTCCATCAACTTAGCACCCTTATAAGGTACACGGTGATAGTAATAAAGCTGTGCCATGTTAAACACGTCAGCAGACGTATTAACAAACCCGCGCTGGTAAGCGGTTTCCATGATGGCTAACTGCTTGCGCTCTTCACCTAGCTCACCGTACATACCAGCTAGCTGGATCCAATATTTAGGCTCGTCAAACAACTTCACCATTTTAATAAGAACGTCTTTAACCTTTTGAGGCTGCTTGAGTTCATAGAAAATAGCACGTTGAAGAATTAACCACCCTTCATCAGGGATCATGCCTTCTGCTTCGTGATCGGCAACCGCTTCAGAAATCCACATTGCCGCTTCGTCGTACTGTTTATTTTGGTAGTACGCCTGGGCCTTTATCACTTTGTTTTTAACCGGTACAGGGCCTGTATTTAGGCTTTCCCAACGTTCCAAATAAGTGATGGTGTCGTCGTAATTACCCTGCATAAGGTTAAGCTGAGCCAAACTGAAAAGTGTCGTCATTTCGAACTTTTCAGGAATAGGCTGCTGCTCTACCACTTTAGCAAACGATTCCAACGCTTTTGCATAGTCTTCGTTGTTGTAGTAAATGAAGCCGAAAAAGTTGTACATCATGGCTTTTTCGTAGGCATTCATTGAGTCAGACTTATCTTCTACTTCTTTCAGTATAGCGATAGCTTCTTCAATATTACCTGCTTCGTCCGCCGCCGTTTGTGCGCGAGCTAGCTGTTCGTAAACCTTGCCGCGTAATGTAGGTACGCGGCGAGTTTTCTTCTCGCTGGCTTTTTGCTCTTGTGCAATAGCGTCGTTGGCAACCAACATGCTAGGTACAGATACCGTGGCCGATGCAAATGCAAACGCCAGTGCACTAAGCAATGTATTCGTCTGTTTTCTCATCATGTTCTGTTACCCGTCAATTTGGAACGTAATACGGTTTTGCACACCAGACACTTCTGTTGCTTCGCCGTTAACCACACGAGGTTTATATTTGAACTTCATGGCAGCATCGATAGCCGCTTGTTCAAATATACCTTCTGGGTTTGCTTCTACAACAATTGGGTCGCGCACCGCACCTTGCTTAGTTACCGTAAATTCAACAATAACAAAGCCTTCAATGCCCCGTTGAAGTGCACGTCGTGGATATACCGGCGCAACTTTAACGATCGGGAGGTATTCACCGTCACCTGACTCAAGGGCCAAGCCTCCATCTAAAGAGATGTCGTCTCCCACTTCGGCCCCGAAATCCATCGACGTACCTTCTGCATCAGGAGAAGGCGAGTCCATTTGCGGTTGCTCCATTGGCGGAGGTGGCTCTTTTGGCTTAGGTGGCTTCTTCGGCTTACGATCTTTTTTCTCAACCTGTTCATCCTGCTTGACCCTAACAAAGTCAAGCACGCTTCCCTTAGGCGGCTCAGTTAGTGCGCTGCCACCCATCTTGATAAGCGATTGCATCAAGAAGAACAGGCCTAACGTGATCGCAAGGGAGATAACAAATGCGATTAAATATCGTGGCATGATTTATTGCTCTTGGGCTGCAATCGAAACATCGTAAACGCCAGCGGCTCGCGACGCGTCCATAACCTTAATCAAGGTTTCTGTTGTGGCCTTTTTGTCAGCCTGAATAACAACAGTACCCTGTGGGTTTTCAGCGTGTAGGCGCTCAATATTAGCCTGCACGGCGCGAACATCAATACGACGCTTGTTTATCCAAATTTCGCCTTTATCTGAAATAGCGATAAGAATATTAGCGCGGTCCTTTTTCACAGCAGTAGCTGCTTCGGGACGGTTAACATCAATACCGGCTTCTTTCACAAATGACGCAGTCACAATAAAGAAGATCAACATGATAAATACAACGTCCAGCATGGGCGTCATGTCGATGGCTGCTTCTTCTTCATCGACTAAGTTTTGAAAGTGCTGCTTCATAATAAATACCTTACCTTAATGCTTAGCTAGCATTAACGTTGAATAATCAATGCATCCTCAAGATGCGTGCGTTCTGATTTCACCATACGTGTTAACCAGGTAGCGGCGAATACGCCTGAAAGTGCGCCAACCATGCCCGCCATTGTGGGGATAGTGGCTTTCGATACACCTGATGCCATTGAACGAGCATTACCTGAACCCGCAATCGCCATTACATCGAACACTTCAATCATACCGGTAACCGTTCCCATCAAGCCTAGCAGCGGGCAAAGCGCTACCAGAGACTGAATAATTGGGATGCTGCCGTTCAGGCGCATGGTTAACTGTGAAATTGTTTTCTGACGAACTTGCTCAGCGAACCAAGAAGAGCGGTCGGTACGTGCTGTCCACATTGCTACCGCTTCTTCTTGGCTTGCTTGTGCCAAACCATCAGATACATCGCACGCTCGAGGATCAAAAGCCACATAACGAATATCAGCAGACCGATGACCAGGAGAACCTGGCCCCCTGTTTCTGTGAAATCGCGAATTGCTTCTAGAAACTCGATCATGATTAGCCTCGCTCAGCGCGCTCTGCAATTACGCCAGACGCCTGTTCCTGTAGGATGTACACAATGTTCTTAGAACGTGTGTTAAGCATTGCATAAAGCAGTGTCATTGGAATCGCTACAACAAGACCTAGTACTGTTGTTACAAGTGCTGTTGAAATACCACCTGCCATCAGTTTCGGGTCACCTGTACCAAACAAGGTAATTGCTTGGAAGGTGTTAATCATACCCGTTACCGTACCTAGTAGACCCATAAGCGGCGCAACTACTGAGATAATCTTAATGATAGTTAAGTTACGACCTAGCTTAGGCACTTCGCCCAAAATCGCTTCTGTAAGGTGAAGCTCCAGCGCTTCAACGTCAGCGTCTGGGTGCTCGTCACGGACTTTAAGTACACGGCCAAGCGGGTTGTTAGTGTTAACTTCTTTGCTCTTAAGCTGCTTGTTCACTTTCATGCGCGTTAGCGTAAGCGTTACAAGACGCTCTAGAGCAAGTAGTAAACCAAACGCACCAACGATAAGAATGATATAACCTACAACACCACCCTGCTCTACACGCTCCTTAAGGTTTGGCGCTTGAACAAGAAGACCTAGGATAGAACCACCTGTTGGGTCGATACCGAACTGAACTAGCTCACCATTTGATGCTTGTAGTTCTGCAGCAGAGTCGTTGTAACGATCAGCAGGCTGACGTACTAGTTCAGACACTGTGCCGGTTACACCGTTGTAGTCTAAGTATTTACCGTCGGCAACTAGCGCGAACGGACCTACACGTACAACAGATTTGTTCACTTTCTCGCCACCAGCTTCAACAACGTCAGTGGTAAAGGTAGTCACCTTGCCTGATTCAGTCATTTCACGCTGCATTTCAAACCACACGCGCTCAATCTCTTCAATTGAAGCAAGTTTTGAGCTTGAACCCATATCTTGTGCCATTTGGTCAAGGAACTCTGAACGGCCTTGAATTTGCGCAGATATTACTGAGTTATAGAATTTGTTTTTGGTGTCGCCAGCGATTTGCTGCAGCACACCGAATAGCTCTTTTAGTGAACCAAGACGCGTGTCTAGTGCACCGTTTAAGTCAGCCAGTTTGAATTCGTTTTCTTCAAACTGAGTTTCAAGCTGCTCAGATTGTGCAAGCATTTGGTCACGCTTTTCACGGGTTTCGCGAAGAATGCGATCTTGCTCTGCACGTTGTGATTGGAAATCACGCTCGCGCTGTTTGTTTTGCTGAGACTGTGCGAACTGACCTTCTTCTAATTGCTTTAGAAGTGCGTCTAAGTCCATCGCACGGTCGCTTTGTGCGAAAGCACCAACGCTGATGCTAAGGGCTGCTAGACCAACAGCGATACGTTTTACTGTGTTAAACATTCTCATCAACCTCTTAGTCTGTAATTGCCACTGGCAGCATTAGCAAGTCTGGTGCAAGTTGCTTCTTCGCCATGCGCAGACCTTTTGTAATTTGTGTACGGTAGCTGCTATCAAGCTCTTCCCACTGACGGGTTTGCTTGTTCCAAACACCCTGCATGCTAGCATCACGTGTTTGATAAATTAGCGCTGTACGACCAAGGCGTAGGAATTCTACATCACGCTCTTGACCGTTAATTGAATGAATACCGCTATACGCTTCCATAGTGCGGCCGTAATCCATCTCTACTTGATACGCTTCCATAACGCGGCGGAATTTTTCAGATGCAGCAACATCGGCGCGGTCCATCATGGCGCGAAGGTCAGCGACGCGGTTAGCGCGCTCTTCTGGAAGGAAAGGTACGTCTAAAGCAACAAACTGCTCTAGGCCGTCAATCATACGCATCATAAGTGGCGTGATTTGGCGTTCAACAACAGACACTTCGTCAATAGCTGAGTTCAGATCTGCCATTTCTTGTTCTTGGTTATTGATTTGCTTACGAAGCTGAGTGTTATAAACCTCAAGGCCTTCGATTTCTTTCATCAATGTTTTGAACTGTTGAAGTTTGCTGTCAATTTGATCGGTAATACCGTTTATTTTTTCTTGCGATTTTGCCGCTGACTCATTGATTTTCGCTGCCTCATCGACAACGGGTTTTAAGACTTCATCGTCTTGTGCCAGTACCGGTGTCGCTGTAAGCGCACCTGCAACTAACAAAGCATTGATAAGCTTCATACATTCAAACCTTTAAAGTTAAAAGAAATCGGTTGTATCCGACTATAAATTTCTGCGCGTAGGATAGAGTTTTTCTGTGACAGTTTTATTACGAAACTGTCATATTAGAACCGAAAGTGTCATGTTTAACTCATAAAAAAGGCCGCATGTAGCGGCCTTAAGGATAAGTTCAGTTTTTAGAAGTCATATTTAAATGACAATCTAATACCTGTACCTCGTGTCTCAGACCTAAGCAGGGTATCGTTAAATTCAATTTCACGATCTTCGCCTAGAATATTCTGAACACGTAATGTGACAGTGCTATTAAAGTCTGGGTAGTACTTGTATACCATATCCAATGAATGAAATGGTTGCTCGAAGTTATCGTCGAAACCATCAATACCCGGAATTAGAATACGCTCACCGAATACGTTGTATACTAACGACGCAGTGTGTTCACCGTTATCAGAGTCATAACCCAACTGCATGTTAAGTACATACTGAGAGTGGCCGGTCATTCGGCGCTCAACATTAGTAATTGCCGCAGAAACACCAGTTTGCTCAACGATATTCTGACGATCTAATACGATTTCAGAATCACTGACAGTGATGTTACCTGTAGTAAACAAGTTGTCCCAAATACCGTCGCCAATGAAGGCTAAGTCTTGTAGGAATTCAACTTCAACTCCGTAAACCTCGCCAGATTCAGCGTTAGCAATACGAATTAGCGGTGGACCATCCTGAGCCGGAGACTGTACCGATTCAATTGGCGCCTCCATGTCTTTATAGAATAGGCCTACAGACACGTTGTTACCTGCTTCGCGATACCACTCCCAACGTAAATCATAGTTAATGATATCTGTTGTGCTTACACCAGGTGTACCAGCAATCGGGAAGTTAGTTAACGGGTCTAAGTAAGTCGCCGAAGAAACCTCACGAAGATCGGGACGAACAACCGTTTGACCTATACTTGCACGTAGCTGCATATCGTCTTCTAAGAAGTAAGTCACTGCAAGCGCTGGATAGAAACCGTCTTCTTGGAACGCAAGCTGTGAACGATCTGCTTCGTCACTCAAGTCAAACTGGTTTGTGCGCGGGTCTAGCGGCGCCACTACCTGACGGAAATCTTCATAACGAGCACCACCGGTGAAACGCCACTTGTTGTCATAGAAGAAATCAGCTTCTAGATAGTAAGCATCAATTTTCTGGCCCGCTACATAGTCATCACCAGCAATAGTCGTATCGCGAATCAGTGGGCGACTAGACAATGATAGCGTGTCTAACACATCGTCACTGAAGATTTCGCTAAAGTCGTTACCGTCTAAAATTGAACGGTCTTCAACACCAAGTGTATTAATGTCGAAACGACGGTTTTCAGCAGTACGTGTTTTAGTTACAAAGCTTGCACCCACTTTGTACTCGGTTTCCCACTTACCCATTGTCATGGGGTAAGTCACGTTATAGCCAAAGTTTTCCAAGCGATCGTGAAGGTCTTGGAAGGTGTAACGTGCCGCAGTCTGTGCATCTGACAAGAAGATTTCGTTTTCATCGTCAAAGATGCCGTCTTGGTTCACGTCTTCCATTACGAAACGCGCATTGAAGTTACCCGGCGCATGACGTACAGAGCGACCCAACGAGTAAGTCCAGTCAATACCCATGAAGTTTAGTTCTGGGATGGTGTGCTGACCTTTAATCTGATTGGTATAAAGCGAGCGTTCTTCGTACTGAACGTCGATATCACGAATACGCAAACCTTCTGCTTGGTTCAAGTTTTCCGTGTTACCAAACATTTCGCGAATTTCATCGCGCGTGTCGTTTAGTACAATAAGGCTGTAATCAATACGATGTTGACGGTTGTAGTCTACACCTAGAGTTAATAGTGAAGACCAAGTCACCGTTTGCTCAGTACCTTGAATATCGTCAAAGAAGCGTACATTGATAATGTCATCGCCCACTAAGTCAGGGTCTTGTAGCTCGTATTCTTCAGAAGAGCGAGTTTGGGCTGAGTAACGTGAAGTTACCAAAAAGCCAAAACGCCAGTCGTCGTCGTAGTCGTAACTGTCACCATAGGTAACGTTAACGCGCATATCAGGGTCAGCTGATTCTCTCTCAAGCCCATATTCTCTGTTAACGCCCTTGAACAACTCTAGCGCTTCCTCGGGCTCTAGGTCGTCTAGGAAATTCTTTGAATCCCAACGCTCTTGGATAGCAGCAGAGGCTGCACGAGTACCGTCGTCTTCACCTGTCCAGTCGCGACCGCCACCAGCATAATCCAGGACATCTCCAGAGTTTTCCGTATCGATACCAACCGCAGCTGATACGTTGAAAACACGCTGTGTAGGTATAGATTTCAATCGGATATTTACGTTACCGCCACCGAATGCCGCAGGCATGGAAGGCGAATACGATTTTTGAACCGCAAGGCTTTCTATAATGCTCGACGGGAACAAGTCGAGAGGTATTACGTTACGCGTTGGATCTGGGCTTGGCACGATTGCGCCGTTTAACTGAGTTGATGAGTAACGCTCACCAAGACCACGAACGTAGATGAAACGACCATCTACCAGTGTTAGACCAGTTACACGACGAAGTGCACCCGCAGCATCACTGTCACCAGTACGAGCAATCTGCTCAGCACCCATAATATCAGCTACGAAGGCTTGATTTTTACGTTCTTCCATTACTGCTGTCGCGGTACCTTTTAAGCGCGTACCTGTAGCAACAACTTCCTCAATCACTTCTTCTTCATTTGATTGAGCGTGGGCTATAGACGTTGGAAACAAGATACTTGCAGCAACGGCTAAGCTAATGGGCTTTAGAAGAAACCTGTTAGCAGGTCTGTTCATGATGAACCTCTTTAGAAAGGAATACTTTCACGAATAAAAATTTCGTGTTTTACAAACTTAAAAGCAAGTGCGCCACTTTTTGCAACGCACTTGCTTGTTTTTAGCTATGCGAACTGGGCCTTATTCAAGACCTACAGTCCAACCCGCAGTCCAATCGTTGTCAGCGTCTTTAACTGCACCGATAAAGTCTACAGAAGAGAAGAAGCTGTCTAGCGTCGATACGTCAGTCGCTACTGTTGCATCCACTGTGTAAATACCGTCTAGTACTGTTGCAGTGTTATCAAGTAGGCTGTTACCTGTTTGTGCGGTGAACCAGTCTTCTTGGCTAAAGTCACCAGAATCTTTGATGTTTTCCGCACATGCTAGTACAGAAGTTTCAAAAGTAAGTTGTGGGTCGTTAGTGCCGTCCATGTTAGCAAGTAGCGTAGTGTCGCCATCGCTTAGGTCAGCTTCGAAACATTCACCCATACCCGCTGGGCCAGTAACTACGAAGTTATAAAGCTGTGCGTTTGTCTGGTCGCGAAGAAGAACGCCTTCAGAATCAGAGTCAGCAGTATCGAACTCGTTACCAATGATAGTCATGTTAGCAACCATTGGGTTAGAGAACGCTGTACCGTCGCCGCCGTCACCGTCGCCTTCAATTGCGCGGTTAGCATCAGAGTTGTCTTCTGCGTGCTTAACAAGAACAAATTGTAGTTTACCTTTGTAACCGTTATCCCAGTCTACAGAGTCATCTTGAATGCCTGTTAGCGTAAGATACTTAACGTTTACTGCACCACCAAAGAACTCAACACCATCATCTGCGTTTTTGTGTACTTGTACGTACTCAACAGTAGTACCAGAACCTACACCGCCAAATGTGATACCGTTTAGTTCGTTATCTGGTGCGATTTCGAAACCACCGTGCATTACGCGAACGTAGCGAAGCGTACCAGAGCTATCAGTGTTATCTGTACCACCGAACACAGCACCTTCTTGTGCACCTTCAACTTGAAGTGAACAGTCAGTACCGTCTTGAGGGCACTTAGTAGATTCGCCGTTACCTAGAACAATCATGCCGCCCCATTGGCCAGCTTCACCCGCTTCAAGACCGCCAACAACGTGGTCACGTGAAGTGAATGTGATTGGGTCTTCAGCAGTACCGTTTGCATTAATTTCTGAGTCACGGCTGATTACTAGGTAGTCGTTACCAGATGCGCCATAAACAGTTACGCCTGGCTCAACAGTAAGCGTTGCGCTGTTTTCTTTGTCGCCACCTACGAATACTGCACCTGAAAGCGCGTAGAAGTTACCTTCTGTAAGCGTAAGGTCAGATGTGATAGTACCTGATACTTCACACGTAGTCGTTGAACCGTCAACTGGCGTGATTGAAGTTGTACCTGATGGACAGCCAGAAGCAGTTTCCACTAATTCGATGTTACCGCCACCGAAACCAAATGCCCAGCCTTGACGCCAGTCATCTTCGCCAATAGCACCGATGAAGGTGTTTGCTTCAAAGAAAGTATCAAGCAATGTAGACGCATCGCCACCAGCTGTAAGAAGGTCGCTTTGAGCTGTTAGTGTACCGTCTGGGTTAAGACCAAGATTTGCGCGGTCTTCAAACGCGATTAGCTGGTTGCCTTCTTGACCTGTAAACCACGCTTCTAGGTCAACTGCACCTTCTGGTGTGTTGAACGGCTCAGAACAAGCGATAGCTGAGTAAGTCATGGTTAGGTCACCGTCAGAAAGGTTAGCTTGAACCGTTTCGTCTGTGTCCATTTCTAAACACTCGCCCATTGCTTCAGGACCAGTGATAAGGAAGTTCATTAGGTTTGCGCCAGTTTGGTCGCGAAGTAGTAGACCTTCAGAGTCAGCGTCTGCTGTATCGAAAGTGTTACCAATAACTGTCATGTTAGCGATCATTGGCTTAGAGAAATCTAGGCCGTCACCACCGTCGCCATCACCTTCAATACCGCGGTTCGCGTCAGAGTTGTCAGCAGCGTGCTGAACATATACATACTGAAGCTTACCTTTGTAACCGTTGTCCCAGTCTACTGAGTCATCTTGGTTAGCTGTTAAAACTAGGTGTTTCGCGTTTACCGCACCACCGAAGAATTCTACACCGTCATCCGCGTTGCTGTGTACTTGTACATAGTCAACTTCTGTACCTGAACCAACACCACCAAAAGTGATACCGTTAAGTTCGTTGTCTGGCGCAATTTCAAAACCAGCGTATTTAACAACTACGTATTTAAGGATACCAGAGCTGTCTGTATCGTCTGTACCACCAAATACTGCACCCTCTTCTGCACCTTCAACCTGAAGCGCACAATCAGAACCGTCTTGTGGACACTTAGTTGACGTACCGTTACCAAGAATAACTACGCCGCCCCATTGGCCAGCGCCAACTTCATCACCAACAACATCGTTAAAAGATGTCATGATGATAGGCGCTGATGCTGTACCTTCAGCTTCAATTTGTGAATCACGGCTTACTACAAGATAGTCAGCGCCAGTACGACCAAAGATCACTGTGCCTTCTTCGATTGCAAGTGTCACGCTGTCAGCTTTGTCGTTACCGATAAACACTGGACCTTCAAGCGCCCATACTTTGTCGTTGGTTAGCGTGATAACGCCTTGGTCGTCAGCATCGTCAGCTGTTAAGCGACCTGAAAGAACGCGTACTTCAACCGTTTGGCCGAACGCATCAGAAACTTCACCACTTAGGAAAGAGCTAACTTCACCTGGCGCTGTATCAGTTGAACCTGTATCGCCGCCAGTGTTGCCGCCATCAGTGTCACTGCCACTATTGTTTGTTGTATTAGTAACGCTGTTATCAATATCGCCTTCGCTAATATTGATGTCGCCGCCACAGCCTGCTAGCACAAGAGCAGTAGCAATAGCTGAAGCTTTGAAAAGTTGCTTAAGTTCCATGTGTTTCTCCAAGTACGGTATAATTATGGATTTAGAAAACGCGAAAACTTTACCTAAGGTAGATGACACATTTGTTACATAAAGGCGCTGTAACAAAAGTTTCACAGAAAAAGTTCAATTTTAAGCTAAAAAACACCCAATGAACTGTAATTCTCGCCAATAATAAATTTGTTTTTATTTGTTTTTCTGAAACTTAGCGGAGGAACGCTTGCATCGCTTACTTGAATTCGAGAATACTTTTGTACTCGCCATAGCCTCTATTGCCCCCCAATCTTAACCTAGATTGTGAGCCTACCTGCCTGATTTGTGACGTAATTATGACAAGAATGGTTGAAAGCACCTGAATATTTTAAAGCACTTTTTTTGAGAAAAATCTGTTTACTAGGTATGTCGTTACCAAATCGTTAGTAGTGAAAAACAAAATTATTCATCGAGTAATCGACGTTGGCGTACTAATACATCTTCACGAATAGGGAAATACCCATCTCTTAACACCTGCTGCTGCCCTTCCTGTGACAAGATATAGCGCAAAAACTCCCTTTCCAGAGTAGGTAAGGGCTCACCTGGCTTTTTATTTATCACCAAATAAAGAAAACGAGCAAACGGATACGTTTCGTTGCGCACCGTATCGATAGAAAGAGGGATTAAGCTATCTAGCGACTCACCTAAAGGCAAAGCGCGAACCCCTGCGGTTTTATAGCCGTAAGCAGCATAGCCAATCGCACCTGTACCGCTGGCAACAGACAATACTACAGAGGCAGAACCGGGTTGCTCATTAACCGTACTCTTAAAGTCCCCGTCACACAGCGCCATCACTTTAAACAAACCATAAGTACCCGATACTGAATTTCGACCGTACAGCCTGATAGGAGAGCGATAGCCTATGTCGTTAACGTCAAGCTGAGACCAATTGGTAATGGCTGTATCGCTGCCACAAAACTGGGTTTCAGAAAATACAGCATCAACTTGTTCAAGGGTCATACCCGGAATCGGGTTGCGCCTATCAACAAAAATGGCAATGGCGTCCATAGCTACTTTTAATACTGTAGGAGGGTAACCGTGGGTTCTTGTGAAGTCCCGTATTTCGCTGGGTTTTAATTCCCGACTCATAGGGCCTATAGTGGCAGTGCCTTCAATAAGTGCCGGGGGGGCAGTAGATGAACCAGATGCCTGTATTTGGAAGCCGACCTGAGGATAGAGAGTTTTGAACTCCTGTGACCAAAAAGTCATTAAGTTTGCCAGCGTGTCTGAGCCAACAGAAGATATTTTTCCTGCCACCCCAGGCTTTCGTTCATAGGCTGGTACTTGATAGGAGCTTGGAACAGGAGAAGAGCTTTGCGTAAGCTGAGTGCTGGCGAGTAATTTAAGTGGCATCCACAGGCTTATTACCAACAATAAGCTCATAGAACTATGGTATATGTTATGACGTTTGCTTACCAAGGTTTACGGCCTCTTAAGATTACAGCTGCTCTGCAATTAACTCGTTATCCAATACGAAGGAGAAGTTACTGCCCTCGCCCAGCGTACTGGTTATCTCTAAACGAGAATTATGATGACTTAGCACGTGTTTTACAATGGATAACCCTAAGCCTGAACCGCCGGTTTTACGGGAACGAGCTTTATCCACACGGTAAAAGCGTTCTGTTAAGCGATTAAGGTGGTTCTGTTCAATGCCATCACCGTTGTCTACTACAGAAAACTGCGCGCCACTCGCACCGCGACGCCAATATATGTTTATCTCACCACCAGCGGGAGTGTAGTGAACGGCGTTAAACACCAAGTTAGAACAGGCGCTGCGTAATTCGGTTTCTACGCCAAAGACAAACAACTCTTGGTCAATATGAAAGTTTATAGTGTGATTCTTTTCTTTATTGAGAGCTTGCGCTTCTCTTTCTACTTGACTAAGCACAGCAGGAATATTTACTACATTTTCGTAAATACGTTCTGAACTTGCTTCAATACGCGATAGTACTAGCAAATCTTCTATTAAGTTTTGCATACGTTGCGTTTGCGATGTCATTTCTTTCATCGCTTTGTGCATAAACGGGTCTGACGCTTCATCAACAGGAAGGATTTCTAAATACCCATTAATAACCGTAAGTGGCGTTCGAAGCTCATGAGATACGTTCGCCACAAAGTCTTTACGCATTTCTTCAAGCTGAGACACTCGCGTTATATCACGCGCAATTAAAAGGAGGTGCTCATCGCCATAAGGCATTATTCGATATTCGAAGGTTTTATTGGGGTTAGTCGGCGACGGTACTTCAATAGGGTATTTGTAGTTACCCGCGTGAAAGTACTGAATAAATTCAGGGTGACGTAGCAGGTTGTCTATACGCCGGCCTGAATCTTGAGGCCATTTTAACCCTAGGTCTAAGCGTGCAAGACGATTACACCAAATAATACATGCCTTTGAATCAACCACTACCGCTGCATCTGGTAAGGCTTCCGAACCCTCTCTAAAGCGTTTTACTAACTCGCCAAGTTCTTTACGTTTGTTGCGGTTTCGACGCTGAAGATAGTAAATACCTTCATAAATATGCTCCCATACGCCTCGTACAGAAGGGGGAGACATCTTGCGACTGTGCCACAGCCAGCGGTTCAGCTTATAAAGGTGCCAGTAGTTAAACAACAGCAACAAAGTCGCGCCAATGGCGACAGCGAATAACATATCATCCAGATACCACCCGACCAGCGCAAAAACCACAAGGAATAGCACTAAGCGCAAAGTACTTCTCAACCAAGAGAACGGGTAATACATGAAATAGCTCGCGTTGTTAAAGGTGGAAATAGGTGCTCGTTAAGGCGGCGCACAGACGTGAAGGAAATGGCGTCATACCACTCCCTAAACACTGCATTTAATTAAAGCTTAGTAGAAAAACGATAACCCGCACCGCGTACGGTTTGGATCATAGCATCATGTCCATGGCGAGAGATAGCTTTGCGCAAGCGTCGTATGTGTACATCTACCGTTCTATCTTCGACGTAAACATTCGTGCCCCACACGTTATCAAGAAGAAGTTCTCTGCTGTAGACTCGCTCTGGATGAGTCATGAAAAAGTGCAATAGCTTAAACTCTGTCGGCCCCATATCCAATGGCTCTTCATTAGCCATAACGCGATGGGATACAGGTTCAAGTTTAAGTCCGTTAAACTCAATCGGTTCTTCGTTTGACGTGGGAGTAACTCTGCGCATTACTGCTTTAATTCTTGCCACTAGTTCCTTCGGCGAGAAGGGCTTAGTCACGTAATCATCGGCTCCTGCATCCAGGCCGCGAATTTTATCTTCTTCTTCGCCACGGGCGGTAAGCATGATGACGGGAATGTCACGAGTAAACTCGTGTTGTTTCAAACTTTTAGCTAGCTGAACACCGCTTCCCCCCGGTAGCATCCAATCCAGTAGGATCAAGTCTGGGTAAGGCTCGCAAATTTTTTCTTGCGCGATGTCGAAATCTTCGGCTTCAATAATATTAAAACCCGATTGCTCAAGTACAAACTTAAGCATCTCACGGATAGGCGCTTCGTCCTCAACCACCAACACTGTACGAGACATCGTAATATTCCTGCTCATTTATAAACGCCGTTATTATTAATGTGGTCTGTGACAGTTTTATTAAAACGATTACATTAATGTGTCAAGTTTAATACGTTTATAAAACACGCTTCGTCCAAAGTTTATACATAGAATCTTGTTTATTCATAAAATTGCGCATATTCTTGAATTGTCAAAAATATATACATTTATGTCATTTAAAATAGTGCTCTTGCCATAAGTGTGATTATCATAAAAAGTCTGAAGTAACAGGGGTGTGTTTTTCTATGGCTGCGGTCAAGACAGGGTTATCAAGGAAGCTCTTAGCAAGGGTATTGTCGGTATACTTTGCGCTCACGCTTCTTGTGACTGTAGGACAGATTTTCACTGAATACCTCAGCACGAAAAATCACGTCGAAAGCGAGCTTCAAACGTTAAAAAACACCTTTTCCTCTAGCCTAACTCGCGCGCTATGGGAGCTGAACAATGATCAAGTACGTGCCATTTCCGAAGGGTTAATGTCACTGCCAATTGTAGAGGGGCTTCAAGTTCGAGGTGAAAATGGCAACTATATTGCAGAATACGGCATTCGAGTTCAGCGCTCTCCAGCGCCTGTCGACCAAGAGCTGATCGAGGATCATCCCGGTGGCGTTTTTAGCTATAGCTTTCCATTAGTTTTCAAATTCTCTGGCCGAGAGTCCACCGTAGGCGATGTTACTTTATACTCAAGCTTCGATACTATATTTAGCCGAATTGAAGTGGGTGTTTTCTTTCTTATCGGCAACGCGATAGTGAAAACAACCTTCCTCGTTTTCTTGTTTATGACAGCTTTTCGCACCATGCTTTCTGAGCCCTTACAGTCCATCACTGAGCAAATGGGCAATTTTGACCCACAGCACCCCGCAGAGAGTAAATTCAACATCAAATTGGATGATGACAACGAGTTGTTGCAGCTCAAAGAGTCATACAACAATGTTATTGACGATCTTATCGTTTCAAATGACAAGCTTAAAGATGCGCAAAGCGAGTTAACGCTTGCCAATAAAAAATTAGATGACCAAAACCTTATTTTAGAGCAGGAAGTTGCAAAGAAAACTGCGTCATTGTCACAAATCATGCTGGATTTAGAACAGCAAAAAGACGAACTTATTGCCCACCAGCGAGAACTTCGCCAAGAAAATGAAAATCGCCAGTACATAGAAGCTGAGCTTCGCAAACGTAACCAAGAACTCGCAAGCTCAATGGACACCCTTAACCAAGCACAAGAGCAGCTAGTAGAGTCAGAACGCATGGCTTCACTTGGTGGCCTTGTGGCCGGTATTGCACACGACGTGAATACGCCGTTAGGCGTAAGCGTTACCGCAGCCAGTTTTCTTCAAGAGCGACTAAACAACCTGAAGACTGATTTTGAAGATAAAAGCCTGACCAGTAAAAATATGGCAAGCTTTATTGACGAAGCTGAGCAGACTGCGCTTTTACTCTTAAGTAACCTAGAGCGCGCATCAGACCTTATCGCCAGCTTTAAGCAAGTAGCTGTTGACCAAACCAGCGAAACCGAGCGCGAGTTCGTGTTAGGCGAATACATCAACGAAATTATTCAATCCCTAAAGCCAAGTTTTAAACATACAGACCATCAGATTAATCTGACCTGCCCGGATAACTTAGTTGTCACCTGTGCCCCTGGAGCTATTGCTCAGATTGTAACAAATATGGTCGTTAATTCGATTACCCACGGCTTTGAAAGCAAAAATGCCGGCAAGATTACTCTCGATGTAAAAGAAGAGGGCGATAATGTTGTTATTTACTACAAAGATGACGGCAGAGGCTTAAGTGAAGAAGAATTAAGTCAATTATTTGATGCTTTCTTTACCACCAAACGAGGACAAGGTGGCAGCGGTCTTGGCACACATATTATGTATAACTTGGTTACCCAGTCGCTGCAAGGTCACATTGAAGCAGATAGCACACTCGGCAACGGCTTACAGTATACCATTCGTTTTCCCAAAAGAAGTGCGTAACCATTTTAGTATTTTGAATCTGGGAAGCACTTAACAGCTTCAAGTATCTAACAACCTTTTATTCAATTGCGCCGCAAGTCTTACGTTGGTACGCTTGCGCCCTATTTTTATCAAGAGAATGCTTACACTATGTGGTTTAAAAATGTAAAAGCCTATCAAATTACTCAGCCGCTATCGCTAGACGAGGGTGATTTAGAGCGAGTCTTAAACGAGCATGCTTTCCGCCCGTGCGGCAGTCAAGATTTGGCAACCATGGGATTTGCCTCTCCGTTTTCACAGGCTGGTAAGCAAGGCACTATGTTTCATGTTGTTCAACAGCGTTTTTGGATAACGCTGAAGAAGCAAGAAAAGATCTTGCCCAGTGCTGTGGTCAATGCCGAGCTTGACGAAATGGTAGCTAAAATTGAAATGGAAACGGGTTCGCCAGTTGGCAAAAAAGCCAAAGCAGACCTTAAGCAAGAAATCCAAACCCGCCTGCTGCCACAGGCCTTTACAAAGAACACCTACACCCACGGTTTTATCTCACTTGCCGACAACTTGGTGGTGGTTGATGCGTCATCTGACGGCAAAGCAGAAGCTTTTCTGGCTATGGTCAGAAAGGCCATAGGTTCACTTCCAGTAGTACCCTTTACGCGCAGAAGCCTTCAAAGCGAACTTACGCACTGGGTTACTGAGTCAACACCAGAAGGCGTTGGACTACTTGAAGAAGCTGAACTTAAGTCTACCGATGATACAGGTAGCGTTATTCGTTGTAAGAACCAGCCGCTAGATAGCGAAGAAATTAGTATTCACCTAGATGCCGGTAAACTGGTACAAAAAATCGCGTTTGAATATGCAGAAACCCTAACGGCAATTATGTGTGAAGATGGCGCTATTAAGCGTATAAAGTTCACCGACCGTATTAAAGAAGAAACTGACGACGTACCAAAAGATCAGGTTGAGGCGCGCCTTGATGCAGAGTTTGCGCTAATGTCAGCGGAAATTTGTACGTTGCTGAACTTCCTTCGTGGTGCGCTTAATCTTAACGACGATAGTTTGTAAGCGAGCATAAACATGAGAGGCGCCGCTTAAATATAAGAGGCGCCTCATAAATCTGCGGAGCGGTTCGTATAAATTGCTCGATCGATTTAAGCCGGATAATGGATTACCACAATGAAGCGCGTTTCCCCTACTTCGTCTCGATAGCCGTGGGGTTGATCTGCACGTAATATACATTGCTCTTGCGCCTGATAAGTGTGCCACTGCCCCTCTTGCAATACCCCCAACTTTCCTTGTAATACGTGAATGTGTTCAGTTACACCTACCTGGTGCGCAGAAGAGTGCTGCTCATGAAAGTCCTTCAAACAAAGCTCAAACATTTCAAACTGGGTTATTAAATTAAACGGAAATAAGGTTTTTATTGATACATTTGGGTCATTAGCAAACTTGTTATCCTCGTGTTGAGAAGAACGCTCAACATCGTCATTGGATAAAAAAGAAGAAAATGAACACTCAAGTCCTGTCGCTATCTTCCATAAGGTTGCGATTGTCGGGCTCGACTCACCCCGCTCTATTTGTCCTAACATAGCTTTCGATACCCCCGTCAATTGTGCGGTTTTATCAAGGGAGAGCCCTCGCCCTTTACGGACAGATTGCAGATGTTTTGCAATACTTTTTGAGATGGCAGAAGGCTGTGCATTCGCTTTTGACATTCGATTAGGGCCTTTTATTTTTCCACAAATACTACCAAACCGCTTGTGCGCTATAACGCACAAATGGTAAGTTACAATTTGTACGTTATAGCGCACAAGAAGTTCGAATAGCATAGTCCATAAGCGCGAAGACTTCGACAAAAACTAGAGTGTTTTTGTCGCTCAACAAAATTCAGTTCACTATTTAATCAAAGGTATTTTCATGAGCAAATTGAAGATAAGCCATATTAGCGCTGGGCTGACTGCCGTAACCGTTGGTTATAGCAGCTCTGTTGTCATTATAATTGATGTAGCGCGCAAAGCCGGTGCGAGCGACGCTGTGGTAGTAAGCTGGTTATTGGCGCTCGGGCTAGGAATGGGCATTACCTGTATTTTGTTTTCGTGGCTGACTAAACTCCCCGTTGTTACTGCATGGTCGACCCCTGGAGCCGCTTTCTTGTTAACCAGTATTGGCGACTATAGTTTAGGCGAAGCCATTGGTGCATTTGTAATATGCGCAATGCTTTCACTTATAACAGCGCAAAGCCGTACTTTGCTTAAACAAATTAGTCGTATTCCCCCGGCAATTTCATCTGCACTTTTGGCCGGTATCCTCTTGCCTATATGCCTTGCTATATTTACCGATGTTAACGAAGCGCCCCACCTAGTCGCGTTATTTATTTCTGCTTACCTTATAGGAAGCCGACTATTTCCCCGCTATCTGATGTTGTTATTATTGGTTATGTCTGTAGCCATAAGCTTATTATTGGGTAGTTCAGATGGGCTACTCTCTTTACCGAGCGATTCGTCAATGCCCACGCCACAATTGGCAACAGAATTGTCATCAATAGTTGCATTTCCAGAGCCCATTTGGGTAACGCCCATTTTCTCATTAAGTGCCACTATTGGGTTAGCCTTTCCCCTTTTTCTTATAACTACGCTCTCTCAAAATTTACCTGGTATTGCTATTCATCACGCCCATGGCTATACGCCAGATCACAAGCCTATTTTATCGGGTATTGCGATTGTACAAGGTCTATTAGCACCGTTTGGAGGTTTCACCTTTAACCTAGCCGCAATCACAGCAGCGCTGTGCATGGGTGAGCAAGCGGATAGTGATAAGTCACAGCGCTATAGAGCTGCCATGGTGGCTGGCGTAGCGTACTTGTTTATGGGGCTATTAGCGTCAGTGGTCGTTGCTTTATTTGTTAGCATGCCCAGTATTATTATTCACCTACTTGCTGGACTAGCGCTTCTAGCGACGCTTCAAGGGGCTGTGGTTCGCGCTATGGAAGTAGAAACTCACAGAGCTCCTGCATTGCTTACTTTGTTGTGCACCGCGTCAGGATTTAGCTTATATTCCATGACTTCCGCCGTGTGGGGATTGGGCCTAGGTTTGTTATTGCTGTATGTTCAAAAGAAGCCTGTTAACGCCTAGTGTTGCTTATTTAGCGCTGTACTCATAGCTAACTTACATAACAAAAAGACCGATACGTTTTGAAGATTCACTTCTGTATCGGCCTAACATTACTATGTAAAGCTGGGGGTAGCTGAACTGCTTATAAGAAAATTTGCTTCGCGGCACTTGTGAGCTCTTCGAACTCATCAGAGTGAAGCTCGCCCATGTCTTCGACCACACCACGCTGAATAGCTAAGTTTAGCATCGCATCTTTTTGACTACCTGCCGCACCCGAGACTGCTGCGCCTACGCGAACAAAGTCAATATACCCCAGCTCGTCAGGAAGGTAGCTTAAATCTTTCCAGTTTTTGGATATATTAACGAAGTTATCGCCGAAGCCCCATTCTTTCATTATGCTTGCGCCAATGCGGCCTGCTAGTTTATCGATTGCCACTTCAAGGAAAGAAGGGTTAGCAAAAACCTCAGGGTGACGTTCAGCTTCGGTTAAAATTGGCAGTACGCCAATATTATGAACCAATGCAGCTAAAGTCATAGTATCCATGCTCATTTCCCGCTTTTTGGTGCGAGCTACGTAAAGCTGTAATACCGCCATAGCACTGGCAACTATATTTACCGTGTTCGCCCACTCCTGTTGCAAATAACGAGCTACTACATCGTTTTTAGAAACAAAAAGCTGCTCCATTGCTAATGCGGTAGAAATATTCTTAATTTGTCGTAGGCCAATACGGGTTACCGCTTGACTGATAGAGGTTACTTTAACACTGCGCCCCATATAAGCACTGTTTGCAATTTTTATCATTCTTGCACTAAGTGATGGATCTTGTCCGATTACCTCGCCCATGGCATTAAGGTTAATGTCGGGGTCATCTGCTGCTTTACGGACTTTCAATGCGATAGCAGGAAGTGTAGGAAGGACCAGTGTATCATTGTTTATTTTTTCAACCAAAATAGTTGAAAGCGCGTTCTGTGTAGACATATTTCTACCCTTAGAAAGTTCCAAATTGCCTCGATAAGGCGATAGTTTGCGATACCCGTTACCCACTTAGCCAACATCAATCCTGATGCGCCAAATAGATTGAGTCTTTGTGCGTTGCATTCCCTGCGATTATTAACATAGGCCTCTATGTTTCACGCTAAAATACAAACCCTTTATTGTTTTATTATGGTATTTCTATCACCATACTATAGTAGCTTTCTAGTTTCGACCAACTAAAAAAGATAGGCTCAATGCGAATGTTCAACGACCGCAAAAGCATAAGAGCTCAAATAAAGTATAGACAACAAGCAGCAAACCACTATTTATATTAAGCAAATAATTTTCATACTTTTGTATAAAATCAAAAGCATAGCTATAGTGAGTTACGCAAACACCTCCCCACATACTTATATCAATACGGGAAAACGACACGGTAAACCTTATGATTAAAAAAACGATTTCAACTTATTCGCCTATTGCGGCGGCAGTGGCAGGGTTATTAATGCTAACTGCGTGTAGTAAAAGCACCGATACAACGCAAACTCAAACGACAAAGCCTGAAACTGATACAGCGCAAACCTTACTGGTAAACGAGTCTCGCTTGTCTATTTATCACGGCGTAGACCTTACCAGCGACCTATCACACCTTAGTGAAAACCAGCATAAAATGCTTTCGCTTTTAATCGATGCGTCAACAATTATGGACGACCTGTTTTGGAAGCAGGCATTTTTTGAAGATAAAGATACCTTCCTTTCTTCAATTAGCGACGAAAAAGTGCGTCATTTTGCGGCCATAAATTATGGTCCTTGGGATCGACTTAACGGCGATACACCGTTTATCAGCGGCTATGCTGACAAAACCTTAGGCGCTGAGTTTTATCCTCACGATATGGAAAAGGAAGAATTTGCTACGGCTGAATTTGAAGACAAACAAGGCTTGTATTCTATGGTGAAGCGCGATGAAGCGGGCAACCTTTATTCTGTACCTTACTCTGAAGCGTTTAAAAGCGAATTGATGAAAGCATCTGACTTGCTGAAGAAAGCGTCTGAACTTGCTGAAGACGAAAGCTTTAGACAATACTTACAGCTTCGTTCTGAGGCATTGTTGTCCAACGACTATCTTGCTTCTGACATGGCTTGGATGGATATGAAGACCAACCCTGTAGAGCTGGTTATCGGTCCTATTGAAAGCTATGAAGATCAGCTTTTTGGCTACCGCGCAGCGTTTGAAGCTTATGTGCTTATTAAAGATTTAGCGTGGAGTGAAAAGCTTGCTAAGTACGCAGCTTTCCTACCTGAGCTTCAGCAAGGGCTTCCTGTTGCTAATGCTTACAAAGCTGAAATGCCAGGCTCTGATGCAGACCTTAATGCGTATGACGTTATTTATTACGCAGGCCATTCTAATGCTGGTAGCAAAACCATTGCAATTAACCTGCCCAATGACGAACGCGTACAGTTAGAAAAAGGAACCCGCCGCCTGCAGCTCAAAAACGCAATGCGCGCTAAGTTCGACACGATTTTGGTACCTATTGCAGATACGCTAATTGTGCCTGAGCAACGTGAGCACATTACGTTCGACGCCTTTTTCGCCAACACCATGTTTCACGAAGTGGCTCACGGTCTTGGCATTAAAAACACCCTAGACGGTTCGGGTACCGTGCGCGGCGCACTTAAAGAACACGCTTCAGCCCTTGAAGAAGGTAAGGCCGATATTTTAGGGTTGTACATGGTACAAAGCCTTCTAGAGAAAGGTGAAATTACCGAAGGTACGCTAGAAGATTATTACGTTACCTTTATGGCCGGAATTTTCCGTTCTGTGCGTTTTGGAGCAAGCTCTGCCCACGGCAAAGCGAACATGATTCGTTTTAACTTTTTTGCACAGCAAGGCGCTTTTGAAAAAACAGAAAACGGCATGTATCGCGTGAATATGCAAAAAATGGGCGCCGCAGTAGAAGCTCTTTCTGAATTAATCCTTACCCTTCAAGGTGACGGCGATTACGACGGTGTCGCAAAACTTGTAGAAACTATGGGTGTGATTAAGCCTAACCTTGCGTCAGATTTAGCGCGCTTAGAAGCAGCCAGTATCCCGGTTGATATTCACTTTAATCAAGGTAAGAAAGTGTTAGGGCTTGCTGACTAAGCCATTCGATTTTACTTATCTACCGCATTTATTTGCAGTGCAAAGAAAAATGCCGCCCTTTAAATAAAGGGGTGGCATTTTTTATCTTTAAGCGATAAACGTTACTCAACGTGTTGCTTCATATTCTCAGTATACGGAGGCCAACCTAGTGGTTTACCTGCCAATACGTGAAGGTGAATATGATATACAGTTTGCCCACCGTATTCGTTGCAATTCATGACGGTACGGTAACCCTGATCGGCAAACCCTTGCTCTTTTGCAATCTTTGCAGCCACCAATGATAGATGACCCACTACTTCGCGATCATCTTCAGCAATATCATTTACCGTGGCAATTTGCTTTTTCGGTATAACTAGAAAATGAGTCGGAGCCTGAGGATTTATATCTTTAAACGCCAGCGCCAGTTCATCTTCGTACAAAATCTCTGCTGGAATTTCCTTGCTGATAATTTTATCAAAAATTGTTTCTGCCATGTCTCACATTCCTTTTTAATCAGGTGTTTAACTATTACGTTAGCGAACTATGATGGTTCTCTCGCCAACGCAATAACAAATTCTAAACTACAGTGTTTTTACTCGGCTTGATGCCTTATTTTATGCAAAAACAAACCATAGAAGTATTACGCCTAACGCTAAGCGATAGATAACGAAAGGCAGCATGCCTATGCGGGATATCCAGCTTAGGAATAAGTAAATACAAAGGTAGGCGCTTACGAATGAAAATGCTGCGCCATATAGCAATGCATACCAGTCGACTGCTTCATTTGCTTTAAGTAAATCTAAGGTGGCTAACAACCCCGCCCCTAGAATCACAGGTATAGACAACAGAAAGGAAAAGCGCGCACAGGCTTCGCGTTTTAATCCTAGCATCAAGCCAGCAGTCATCGTTATACCCGAACGAGATGTCCCCGGAATTAACGCTAACACCTGGGCTAAGCCGATATAAATGGCTTGTTTTAGCGTTAGGCCTTCAAGCTCCTGTTCCCGCTTTGCTGTCGAGTCGGCATACCATAAAAGCAAACCGAAAATGATGGTGGTACCCGCGATTACCAATGCTGTACGTGCATTGTCTTCTATCCACCCTTTCATCAAAAAGCCAATAATGACAGCAGGGATAGTCGCCACAATAACGTACCACGCAAGTTTACTGTCGGTAGATTGCTGCTTGCTGAAGCCTTGAGTCACCCATGCTACCGTCATCTGCCCTATTTCTTGACGAAAATAGATCATAACTGCAAGAAGGCTTCCCACATGTACTGCTACGTCAAACGCCAAACCTTGGCTGACCCAACCGAAAAGCTCAGCGGGTAGCAGCAAGTGTCCAGAACTACTGATTGGAAGAAATTCAGTAACGCCCTGAATAATTGCTAAAATAATGATTTCGAAAAGTGTCATTCCTTTGCTTAACTCCAAGTAAAGTCAATTGGCCATAATTGCTGTTTCTGTTTATCAAAGTTTTGCCACATTTGGGCATAGGTTTCTTGCGTTTCAGGGTGAATGTCGTCGGGAACAAGTTCAGCTAACGGCCAAAGCACAAACGCGTTGTAACAAATCTCTTCGCGAGGCAAAACCACAGGGGATGTGGATACCTTACTATCATAGGTAAGCAAGTCGAGATCAAGGGTTCTAGCGCAGAATTTTTTGTCGGTATGCACTCTTCCATTATCTTTCTCAATTGCCTTTAGTATTGCACACACCTCTTCAACATTTTTTGATGTTGTCGCCCGTGCGGCAGCATTATAAAAAGGGCTGCCGTTGAAGCCTACAGCTTCGCTTTCATAAACGGAAGACACTGAAACATCTGAGAAGTGTTGTTTTAGGGCAACTAAAGACTGTCTAGTGTAATGCTCGCGTTCAATGTTAGAACCAATGCTGATTAGAATGGTATGTTCAGACATTAATTACGCTCTTTTCGCATTTCAACGGCAACGGTTTGCGCATTAGGAAGAATATCAGGTTTAACAATCTTTAGGGTTATCGATGCAACAGAGAAGTTTGCAAGTACGCTGTCCATAACCTTGCTTCCGAAAGCTTCTAGCAGTTCAAACGTGCTTTCTTTGCCAACTTCCACGATGCACTCGGCTACTTTGGCATAATCTACCGTATCAGCAACATCGTCGCTTTGCATCGCAGCGCTTAAGTCAACATCAAGTGTTACATCGAGAAGTAGCTGGGTGGTTCTTACTCGCTCCCAATCATAAACACCAATCAGGGTGTCTACTTCAAGCCCTGTTATATAAATTTTTCCCATGGAATTTTTTCATCTTGTCTGTTATCAAACCAGTTTATTGCCCTACTTTCCGGCTTCAATACTGGTCTTACTACTGCGCTTTCAACCACATATTACTGGTAAACGGTGGTATATCGCGTTTGGATGGAGTAGCTTTACGCTTGTGTGGCACAACTATACCGCTGTATGACAACTGGGGGCAACCAAGGTTTTGTAATTTAATAGGGCACAAGCCTTTAACCTCCTACAAGAGAAGTGAAACCTTACAAAAGGCAGTACTTCTTAAACGCTTTTGATAATTAGAATGAAAAAATGATTTCGCTAACGCTTTTAATGGCTGCTGTTGCCTACCTCCTAGGTTCACTATCAAGTGCAGTGGTTATAAGCCAATTATTTGGTTTACCCGACCCAAGGACCGCTGGCTCTAAAAACCCTGGTGCAACCAATGTGTACCGCTTAGGTAGTCGTATTCCCGCGCTACTTGTACTTGTTATGGATATTTTGAAAGGCACTATTCCCGTTTACGGCAGCTACTTTTTGGGTATAGAACCAATAATGCTGGGCATAATTGCTATCTTTGCCTGTTTAGGCCATATATTTCCGCTTTATTTTGGTTTCAAAGGCGGTAAAGCCGTCGCTACCGCCTTTGGTGCCATGCTGCCTATTGGGCTCGATTTAGCCGGGTTGCTTGTTCTAAGCTGGGTGGTGGTGGTTTTTCTTACCGGCTATTCTTCGCTAGGAGCGCTCATTGCAGTGTCGCTAGCGCCACTTTTCACATTTTTAATTAAGCCTTTATACACTGTGCCGGTAGCAATGCTTTCGCTGCTTATTATTTTACGCCATAAAGACAACATTGCCCGCCTGTTAGCAGGCAATGAAAGTAAAGTGTGGGATAAAGGAAAGGTTAAAGAGTAAGCGCCTGTTGCAGTACGTTGAGCTTACCGTCTATAGGCGTAACAGGCTTAATACCCAATATTTTAGCCAGCGCTGGATAAACTTCTAGGTTGCTAAATGTAGGTATAGTACTATTCGTTTTAAACGCTGGTCCCACTGCAACAAAGGTTGCTCCCATATCAGGTAATGTATTTAAGTAGCCATGCCCACCTTTGCTAACATGCGTACTATTGGCGTTTTTGAAACGGGCTGGTGGCGCAATTTCGATAATAATATCACCAGTTCTATTCCCTATTTCCATGTGACGTTTAGCGCGCTGGGTATCATTAAGTACAATGTAGCGGTTTTCGGCTATATGGGTAAGACGTTCTATTTCTTCGTTGATTTGCTTATCTGACACGCCTTCTCTGGCGTAAAGATGCACTTGCGCCCCTTCGTTTTCAATAATAAAGCTCTCGGGTATGGATAAAGTCTCAACCTCTATAAGCTGGCTTTCATCAATAGGCGTCATGCCGTGGTCAGACACCACTACCAGATTCACGGGTAAGTCTAATGCATTAATGCGCTTATAAAGTTGACCGATAAGTGCATCTACCTCTTGCACCGCATCATTTGTTTTGTCAGCCAGCGGCCCTTCGTCATGGCCTATCGTGTCGGTTAACGAAAAATAGCCTGCGATTAAACGAGGTCGTGAGACTTCCGGAAGTTTAAGCCAATTTATAATTTGGTCGATGCGCTGCTGATAATCGGCGTATTTAGAGTAGTGAAAAAAGTAGCTGGGCTGCGCCCCTGAAATACGAGCATCTGATTCTGGCCAGAAGAAGGCAGCTGCCTTCATGCCATGATATTCCACTAAGTTCCATAGCGGTGTTGCCGTAATCCACGTGCTGTCCATACGACCATAACCTAATTGATACTTTGCATACCCCTCTTTTGAAGGGCGGGATTTGTCATAAAAGCGGTTATTCACAATACCGTGGTGTTTAGGAAGGCAGCCCTGTGATCAACGAAATATGGTTAGGAAAGGTATTTGACGGATAAACAGGGGTCATAGACGACGCTCTTACCCCTTGCTTTGCAATAGCAGCAAGGTGTTGCGCGCTGTGTAATTCGATATAGTCGTGGCGAAATCCATCAAGAGAAATGAGCACGACATATTGGTCTTGCTGCTCCTGCTTTTCTTGCTTAAGGCCTTGTACAGGTGCATTCAAGGGTGACTTGCTTGATGCAAATGCACTGGACGCGGTGAGCGCTGCAACGGCAAGCGAAATAAATAACGACAACGCTAAATGGAATAGCGGTGCATTTTGTTTTGTTCCGTCTGTTGCTAAGCGCATGTTTTTTTACGTCCTTACTCAATGTTCATTTTGGTAAAATAAAAGGCAATGGAATGCGCTCCCATTGCCTTTACTTTTTGTTTGTCTATGTTGGGCGCTTGTTATGCTTTATATCTACTTTGTAAACATCTTATGCATACGCCAATAGTCTATATCGACTTTACAACATTATTTGAAACTCAGTGGGCGTTTTTAAATTGCTGATAAGGTATCAAGAGGCCAGCGCGGTTTGGCTTGTGACGATAACGCCAAGGTTTCGCCTGCTTTTAAGCGCTGCATCCCCGCATAGGCAATCATGGCACCATTATCTGTACAATACGCTAAGCTAGGGTAAAACACCTCACCTTTTAGCTCTTGCATTAGGGCTTTCATCTCACTGCGCAACATCGTATTTGCACTAACACCGCCAGCAATAACCAATCGTTTCATTCCTGTCTGCTTCAATGCTCGCTTACATTTTATAATAAGCGTATCCACTACAGCCTCTTGGAATGCGTAGGCAATATTCGCTTTAATTTGCTCAGCATCATCACCGGTTAGGTCAGCATCGCGAATGGTATTCGCTGCAAAGGTCTTTAAGCCGCTAAAGCTGAAATCTAAGCCTGGTCTGTCGGTCATTGGACGTGGGAATTTGTAGTGTCCCGCCTCGCCCTTTTCGGCCAATTTTGCCAAGAGAGGGCCGCCAGGGTAATCAAGACCAAGTAACTTAGCGGTTTTATCAAAAGCTTCGCCTGCGGCATCGTCAATTGACTCGCCAAGTACTTCATACTGACCAATGCCTTCTACTTTGACCAGCATTGAGTGACCACCTGACACTAAAAGCGCAACGAAAGGAAATTCAGGTGCGTCCTCTTCAAGCATAGGCGCTAACAGGTGCCCCTCCATATGATGAACACCCACCGCAGGTACGTTCCACGCATAGGCCAATGAACGCCCTACCGATGAACCTACTAAAAGGGCGCCTACCAATCCTGGGCCTTGAGTGAATGCAACACCGTCAATATCTGACGGCTGGGTATTCGCATCTTCCATGGCTTTTTCAATTAAGGGAATGATTTTTCTCACATGGTCCCGAGAGGCGAGCTCAGGCACTACACCACCATAATCCGCATGCAGCTTCACTTGGCTGTATAGTTCGTGCGACAACAAACCTTTTTCATCGTCATAAACGGCGATGCCAGTTTCGTCGCAAGATGTTTCTATTCCTAAAATACGCATGGGGAGCAACCCTTTTTACTACTAACTTCAATACCGAGTTTTTGGATATATAGCAATGCTGTCTAATATATAAATTACTCACTAAAGTGTTGTGAACAATAATTAGTTAAGCGAATATCAAAAACTGAGAAAATAATTCTGGCGATCTGGCGGGATCATCTTTATGATCCCGGCGCGATCATAACACTACCCTAGTCAGGATCATTTGCTTTCTACTTTTGATCACAAAAATATATCAGAAGAAACATGAGCAAAAAGCATTCTGAAAAGGGCGCTTATACAAGCCGAGTTAAACAACGCGGCGCTTAACGAGCGCAGAGTTTACCTTTTATCCTGCATTCATGGAATGCCAGTGAACAGGTAAATGAACGGTAAATGCACAATATTGGCTATTTTTTGGCAATTCATCCTTTACTTTCTCTGTAGATATGATTAGAATTTCGCACCATTTTTAACCCGGGTGGCCTTTTTAGCGCACAATTTTACCCGGATTTACACAGTAAAAGTTTTGAGGTGAGTGTTTAATGCCTATCGTTAAAGTTAGAGAAAACGAGCCGTTTGATGTGGCGCTGCGTCGTTTTAAGCGTTCTTGTGAAAAAGCAGGTGTTCTTTCTGAAGTTCGTCGTCGTGAATTCTTCGAAAAGCCAACTTGGGAACGCAAGCGCAAGAAAGCTGCCGCTAAAAAGCGTCATCTTAAGAAGCTAGCTCGTGAAAACGCACGTCGCGTAAAACTCTACTAATATAGGGTTAAGTAACGAGTCTGAAAGGTGTTGCAATTGCAGCACCTTTCGCGTTTCTGGGCCTCTATTTTTCGACCTTATTCTTACGACTCCATTTTTTCCTTTTCAAATGGTTGCATTTAATTTCCAACCTGGGGCTTAATAATACCATTCCGCATAGATCATTATCTTCTGAGTGGGCAATGCTCTATGCGGATTGGTATAAGCAATCTACTAATAAAAAATCAGGAAACATCATGGCACTAATTGATGATTTAAAAGCGGCGCAGAAAGATGCGATGCGTGCAAAAGAAAAAGTACGTCTTGGTACTATTCGTATGGCTATGGCGGCCATTAAGCAAAAAGAAATCGATGAACAAATTACGCTAGACGATAGCGCAATCTTAGCGGTATTGACCAAAATGGTTAAACAGCGTCAAGACGCGGCAGCGCAATACGACTCAGCCAATCGCGAAGACCTAGCTAGCAAAGAGCGTGAAGAAATCACTTATATTGAAGATTTCTTACCGCAGCCTTTGACTGACGATGAACTCAATGCCCTTATCGACGAAACCATGGCTGCGACTGGCGCGTCGGGTATGCAAGATATGGGGAAAGTCATGGGCGCATTGAAGCCTAAAGTTCAAGGCCGCACCGACATGGGCGCATTGAGTGCAAAAATTAAGGCGCGTTTGAACGCTTAAGTACTGCCCACGTGTAACAGTGAATCGCGCAGAAGGTGGGCATTGTCTCACCTTCGTTATTCTCATTTAACCACTTCCCTGTTACAGTACTTCACTGTTTTCATGATGTTGTAGCCTGTCGTTTGAAGCGCAGTTGCAGCTTGTGCTTTTCTCATTCTTTTTGAACTGAATCTTTTTTAACTAACTCTTTTTTTAACTAACTTTTGTTGAAAGTACCCTCATGGCTGGAAAGATACCTCGCGATTTTATAGATGACCTGCTGTCACGTACCGATGTGGTAGAAGTGGTAGATAGCCGAGTCAAACTCAAAAAAGCAGGTAAGAATTACCAGGCGTGCTGCCCTTTTCATAACGAAAAGTCACCCTCTTTTACTGTTAGTCAAGATAAGCAGTTCTATCACTGTTTCGGATGCGGCGCTCACGGTAATGCTATCTCATTTATTATGGAATTCGACCGCTTAGAATTTGTAGAGGCTATTGAAGAGCTAGCCCGTTATCACGGGCTTGAAGTACCTCGAGAAAAAGGCAGCAGGCCTGCCATGAGCGAAGAGAAAAAGCAGCAACAGCAAGACGACTATGCCGTGATGGAACAAGTCACACGCTTTTTCCAGCACCAGTTGCGTCAAAACGGTAATAGCAAAAAGGCCATCGA
Organism: Alteromonas sp. ABV4_150; assembly: GCF_056311745.1. Classification (NCBI taxonomy): domain Bacteria; kingdom Pseudomonadati; phylum Pseudomonadota; class Gammaproteobacteria; order Alteromonadales; family Alteromonadaceae; genus Alteromonas; species Alteromonas sp. ABV4_150. The sequence continues at coordinate 910,672 of NZ_CM149971.1, forward strand.
CTATCTGAAAAAACGCGGGCTGAGCGGCGATATCGTTAAGCAGTGGGAAATTGGCTATGCCCCTGACAGCTGGGACGCACTGCTAAATACCTTTGGTAAAGATCCCCAACGCATCAAGCAGTTGGTCGATTTAAAACTGGTTAATCGCAACGAACAAGGGCGTACCTACGACTTTTTCCGCGACCGCATTATGTTTCCTATCAGAGATAAACGAGGTCGCGTGGTCGGATTTGGCGGTCGTGTTTTAGACGACGGCGGTCCTAAATACTTAAACTCACCAGAAACCCGCATTTTCCACAAAGGCAGTGAGCTTTTTGGCTTTTACTCAGCACGCCAGAACAATCGCACCCTTGATACGGTTGTCGTTGTTGAAGGCTATATGGATGTGGTGGCCCTGAGTCAGTTCGATATTAATATTGCAACAGCTGCCCTTGGCACAGCTACCACACCTGAACATATTCAAATGCTGGTTCGTGCTACTTCTCATATTGTATGCTGTTATGACGGAGACCGTGCCGGGCGTGAGGCTGCATGGCGTGCGCTCGAAAACGCTTTACCAGCGTTGAAAGATGGCGTGCGTATATCGTTTTTATTTCTGCCCGATGGCGAAGACCCAGATACTATGGTGCGTCAGGTGGGCAAAGATGCCTTCATGGAAATGCTCGATAACGCTACGCCTTTGTCTCGTTTTTTCTTTGAGAACTTGCTAAAAACCCACAAAGTGGGAACGCCAGAAGGTAAAATTGCCCTTAAAAAAGCGGCAATGCCGCTGATTGAAAGCACCTTAGGTGATGACCAAAAGCAAATGCTACTGGAAGAGTTAGCCAAGCACACCGGTGAGTTTGACAGATTTAAACTTCAGCAAGATATTACCAAAGCAAATCAAGGTTCGAAGCAAGCTTACTCTCCTAATCGCAACCAGGTAAACAAGCCAAAACTATCTCCACTACGCATGCTGATACGCTTGTTACTAGATAAACCAGAATTAGCCGCACGTTGCGAAGATGTGCAGATAGATATATTCGCAGGCAGCAGTGCTGCAGGTATGGATTTATTGCGCGATGTTCACAGCTATTGTGTCAAACATCCACAAGCAAAAACTGCACAGCTTGTTGAAAATTTCCGCGACCATCCCCATTCCCCTACTATCGCGAAATTATTGTTACAAGAACACTTAGTCAAAGACGAGGATGCTGAACGAGTTTATAATGACAGCTTCGCTCGCTTACTAGACGGGCATTTCGATAGCCGAATTGAAACCTTAATTTCACGCTCGCGGGTTCAGCCGCTGACACAAGCGGAAAAACAGGAATTGAACCTGCTTATGAGGGAAAGACAGAAGAGTTAACCTGGAGTTAATGGACTTCGGGTTTATCTGTTTTTGCGTAGTAAGCTTTACGTTTAGCTCGCCTTCGCCTTGCAGTTATGCACTATGCAAGTAGTAAAGGCGGATATGTAAAAAGCATTGACTAAAAAATCGGCCGTCAATCTGGTAAAACCACCGCTTATTCTGCTATACTGGCTAATTCGCTGCGGGCATGTTTGAACATGGTTCACACTTTTTATGTGAACAAAAATGCAGCAACATGAGTAGCAAAGATATAGCCGAACATAACGGGCAGAACCGAACCCGAGCAGATGTGCATCGTAAATATATTGGTTTACACCAGCGTGGCATCTAGCATTAACGGCCTTGATACAAATGCAGTACTACAGCAGAACAGGGAACATACCTAGGCGTATGTTGTCTTTTCTATTGCAAACTAATTGAATGTGAGAAGTGTAGGTTATATGGCGCAAAGCAAGCAGTCTCAGATTAAACTCCTGATTGCAAAAGGTAAAGAGCAAGGTTACTTAACCTTTGCAGAAGTAAACGACCACCTGCCGCAAGATATTGTCGATTCTGATCAAATCGAAGACATAATCCGCATGATTAATGACATGGGAATTCAAGTTTCTGAATCAGCTCCTGATGCAGATGAACTTCTCATGCAAGAAGCGAATGCTGATGAAGATGCTGCAGAAGCTGCAGCTCAAGCACTTGCTACTGTAGAAAGTGAAATTGGCCGTACGACTGACCCAGTTCGCATGTATATGCGTGAAATGGGTACCGTTGAACTTCTTACACGCGAAGGCGAAATTGAAATTGCTAAGCGTATTGAAGACGGTATTAACCAAGTACAGTGCTCGGTTGCTGAATATCCAGAAGCGATCACTTACCTGTTAGATCAGTGGGATTTATACGAAGCCGAAGAAATTCGCCTAAGTGACATTATCTCGGGCTTTGTTGATCCTAACGATGATCAAGATCTCGCGCCAACTGCAACACACGTAGGCTCTGAGTTATCTGAAGAAGAGTTAGATGACGAAGATGGCGATGATGATGATGACGACGACGAAGATGAAGACGATAGCGGCGTAGACCCAGAGCTAGCGCGCGAACGTTTCGCAGAACTTCGTGAACAGTACATCAAAACTCGTGATGTTATCGAGAAGAAGGGTCGTTCACATGCCGATTCTCGTACACAAATCAACGCACTAAGCGACGTATTTAAAGAGTTCCGTCTAGTTCCTAAGCAATTTGATCGCATGGTTAAAAACATGCGTGCAATGATGGACAAAGTACGTATCCAAGAACGTCTTGTAATGAAGTTCTGTGTTGTTAATGCAAAAATGCCTAAGAAAGATTTTATAAAAGCTTTCGCGGGTAATGAAACATCTACTGCATGGCTACACGAAGCAGTTAAATCAGGTGCGCCTTATGCAGCTGAACTTGCAGTTAACCAAGAAGAGATTGAGCGCTGCATTAGCAAGATGAATCAAGTTGAGCAAGAGACTGGCTTGGTTATCGCTGATATTAAAGACATTAACCGTCGCATGTCGATTGGTGAAGCGAAAGCGCGTCGTGCGAAAAAAGAGATGGTTGAAGCTAACCTTCGTCTTGTTATCTCAATTGCGAAGAAGTACACCAACCGCGGTCTTCAGTTCCTTGACCTTATCCAAGAAGGTAATATTGGTCTGATGAAGGCGGTAGATAAGTTCGAATACCGTCGTGGTTATAAGTTCTCAACTTACGCTACATGGTGGATTCGTCAGGCGATTACTCGTTCAATTGCTGACCAGGCGCGTACTATCCGTATCCCTGTGCACATGATTGAGACGATTAACAAGCTAAACCGTATCTCTCGTCAAATGCTTCAGGAGATGGGACGTGAACCTACGCCTGAAGAATTGTCAGAGCGCATGCTAATGCCTGAAGACAAGATTCGTAAGGTACTTAAGATTGCTAAAGAGCCAATCTCGATGGAAACACCTATCGGCGATGATGAAGATTCACATCTTGGCGACTTTATCGAGGACAGCACTATTATTCAGCCCCTCGATTCAGCAACTGGCGGTAGCTTAAAAGGCGCAACACAAGAAGTACTAGCAGGTCTAACTGCTCGTGAAGCGAAAGTACTACGTATGCGTTTCGGTATCGACATGAATACCGACCACACGCTTGAAGAAGTAGGCAAGCAGTTTGACGTTACCCGTGAGCGTATTCGTCAGATTGAAGCTAAAGCACTTCGCAAACTTCGCCACCCTAGTCGTTCTGAGCAGCTACGCAGCTTCTTAGACGAATAGTAAAGAACATTACTTTAATTAAAATCCCCAGCCTAGCTGGGGATTTTTTTGTCTTAACTTCCCGAAGCTCTTTCTATAAGAAGTCATTGTTTTAATATTTTGCTTCACGCATAAAAAAGCCCCCATCAGGAGGCTTTCAATTCGCTTTAGAAGGCTTAGCTAGCCTTACACTCTAAACTGCTTAGCAATTGATTCGAGGTGTTGCGCAAGATCAGCAAGTTCATTGCACATGGTTCCAAGTTCCCCTGAACGACTTGCAGTTTGCTCGGTGCGCTCATGAATTTCATCAACGTGACGTACTATATCAACCGCAACAGTGCGCTGGTCTTCAGTATTGTGCGCAATCTGTTCATTCATTTGGTTGATGCGACCGATAGTACTGGTAATGGTCTCCAAGCTGCTACCCGCTTTATTAGCGGTTTCAACGCTACTTGTGGCCTGCTCGGTACCACGGGCCATTACCTCAACTGCTGAGTGAGCAGCGCTTTGTAGCTGTTCAATTGTGCTTTGAATCTCTTCTGTAGATTGCTGTGTACGTGAGGCCAGTGTTCTAACTTCGTCGGCGACTACTGCAAAGCCTCGCCCCTGCTCACCCGCTCTCGCAGCTTCAATTGCCGCATTCAAGGCCAGTAGGTTGGTTTGTTCTGCGATACCCTTAATGACATCGAGAACCGAGCCAACCTTATTTGAATCTGATTCTAGACGACCAATAACGTCGGCTGTCTCGCGCACGTTTTCAGCAAGTTGCTGAATACTAGTCACGGTTTGCTGCACAATTTGACGACCTTCACTCGCCGCTGTAGTCGCTTCGTTGGCGTCACTTGCTGCTTGGGCTGCACTGTGTGCCACACCATCAACTGAACCACTCATGATATCTACCGCTTGCTTAGCGTTTGTTGCAGACTGTTGTTGTACATCAATCGTGCGTTGAGTTTCTTCTGTCACGCCGCGTAGGTTCTGCGCCAGGTTCGATAGCGGTAAGCTCGCTTCAACAACATCGCGAACCACGCCCTGTAACTTATCCATAAACTGATTGAACCAGTACACCAAATCGCCAATTTCATCTTCGCTTTTAGTTTCTATACGAACTGTTAAATCACCATTTTCCTGAGCAATATCTTTAAGAGAGCGAACAACGTCATCAATGCTCTGCTTGATACCACGGACAATAGGAACCGCTGTAGCAAACAGTAGAATGGTAACAACAATCGCTAGAATAACGCCGGTGCTGATAAGCGATGTATTTGCGCTATCTGTGTTTTCAAAAGCTTTCTCGAATGCAGCTTGCTGTGCATCGCGAAATTGTGACATTGCGGCGATAGCGCCGTCATAAGACTGATTCATTTGAGCAGACAGTTCACCTAATCGACTAAAGTCAGCGGTGCCGTCTACCATAGATTGCGAAACGTCATACGCGACGTCAAAATATTTGTCGAAGCCTGATGATATACGAGAAATATCTGAACGAAACTCTGGGCTAATACTCGCTATTTGACTAAGCCCCTTTTTCGTTTCTTCAGCTAATTCTTGCGCCACAGTAAGGGTATCTTGGTCCCCTGTTGTTACCGCACTGGCAAGCGTATCACGTACCTTTTGCATATCAACAAGAGTCGATGCAGATAATTGCAGGGCTGGGAACTGAACTTTTTGCACTTTTTCTAACGTTGCGCCGTTATTTAACGCAGTGTAGACAGTGATGAGCAAATAAATAATAAAACTTAGCGCTGCGATCCCTGGAATAAGGAAAATCTTAGTCGCAATTGGCATTTTCTTTAAAAAGTTCATTAGCTATCCCACTGTTTTTATAATCGTTCAAGTGCTTTTTAGTTCGCCCTATATTACAGCACCTCTATAGGTCTACCTTACTTATCTACCTGATAGCGAAAATCTTTAATTAAAATTATGGCCTTGCAAACGAGCAAGGCCATAACTAGGTAGTTAGAAGGTGTAGTTCACACCAACTTTAAGCAGTGTTGCATCATTTAAATCATTGAGATCGTCTGAGTACCAGGTTACATCAGTTTTGAGTGCAAAGCCCGGCTCAACGTCATAGCGAAGACCTACGGTGACCGCAGATACATCTAGTTCTTGTTGAGCGGCAATACCCGCAGCAGTTTGATAGATTCCCGCCTGGCCATTAGCACCGTTCCACGTAGCGTCCACAACCGCGTCACCTGTTGCAATTGTTGGTGGCAGTGCCGCAATCAACCCAAGCTGAGCACCGTTGTCCGCTTCTTCAACTTCATAGGTAATATGCGGGGTAAATTTGCCGAAGCGCATACCTGCCGTAACATACCATGCTTTATTATCAGCAATAACAGAACCATCTACTTCTGTCTGCGTAAATTCTGCTCCCACAAACCAGTCATATTTGTCAATATCTACAGCAACTTCGAAGAAAGTTCCCGTGTCTTCATTAACGCTAAGACCTTCGGCAGCTAAAGACGCAGATGGGATGAAAGCGCCATACTGATTTAAGCCACCAACAAACGTATCGAAGTCAGCGTTAGCAGCACTTGTTTTGCCACGAGCAAACAATGTACGGGCGCTAAACCAGTCGCGCGTTGCTTCAAAAGACGCAGCCACAACGTTTTCTAGCTCTAACGCTGCTGGAGTTCCTGAAATGGTCGTGTCAGCCTCTACACGACCCATGGTAAGCTGAGCGCCATACTCCCAATCACCAGAGTAATTCATATAGTCAATACGTACACCATCGATATTGTTAAAGTCGATACCGTAAACAGAGTCAGGTGGTGTTAGCCAGTGATAAGAATAACCAATATCAAGTGATGCGGAATATTTGAAAAGAGGCATACGCAGACGACCAGCGCTGATGTTAACGTTGTTGTTCAACATGTAAGTCATGTAGGCCCACTCGAAATCGGCATCGTAGTCGTCACGACCACGGCCAACCAATTGTGCAGTCGCAGAAAGCTTATCGCTAACTTCTCCACGAACTTGGAGACCAAAAACACTGGCTGGGTCGAAACTAAAATCACTGTCGTAGTCGTACACTGACTCGTCATCGTCTAGCGTCATTCCGCCGATAAGGTTTGCAAAGCCGTTAATTTGAACGTCGGCTAGTGCTGGAGTAGCCAAAAGGCCAGCCAAAGATAAGATAGCTAATTTGGTTTTCATGCGTGTTCCTTAAATTCTTTTATATTAACGGTAAGTTAGAAAGTAGCGACTACGCGTACGCTATCGTTCACAGCACCAGCATCGACATATCCGATGGCGCCTGGGTTGCTTGCAACCGCAGAAATAACGTCTGCGTCACTGCCTAAGGCCTTTGGAGGTTGACCTTTACCGGTAAAAACAAGTTTTGACCAAAACGCAGTAAGTTGTGCTGCAGTTTTGTTTAATACTTTGCCGTTAAATTCGTCGGTGGCAGATTGGCCTTCAGATAACGCGATAGGCTCTGCTTTTGTACCGCCTGGAAATGCTTTTGCTTTGTTTAAGAAAAGTCGGCTTATACTATCTTTATCTAGTGAGTCGCCATTGCTAGGATGCACGATGACTGCTACATCAGCAATCGCAACATTGCAGCACAGTCCGGCTGCAAGTATCCATTTTTTCATCATATGTCCTCTGAAGTCTGTGTGAGTGCTAGCCCATCGCCCTTCACTTTCTTTGAACACGTCTAAAACGACATTTGCGTGTTTGAGCGATATGAAGCAAACAGGTGCTTGTGTGTCCGAACATTTACAACGGTGTAAGTATTGGTCACAAATCCAATATTCGCCACTTTGAGCTTTAAATATTTATCTTATATAAATTAATAGCTTATATAAGCGCCTGGGGAATGCGCGCAGTGTATTGAAAGTAGAAAGTTAAACAACTATACGTTTGTCTAATACATACTTTTAGCACTTATAAATGCCGATAAGAAAACTAAATGCAATGCAGAAAGGCCGAACTAACCTCGAAAGATCATAAACTTAAAGAAGGTAGGCTTTGCAACAGAAGTGATGAAAACTCATATTAGAGTATGAAATAAAATACCCGACATTTTTAAACGCGCACCAACGTTCGTCAGTGCGAGTTCAAAAGACAATCAATCGTTAACAAGCGAATTGCTACGACTCACCTTTTCTATAAGGGATCGTTTTTTCTAACGCTTCTATTTCATTGGTTCGCTGCATTGGAGAGCCGGTATTCCTTGCAAGCCAGCTATAGGCTGTGGGAACAACATAGAGGGTCATAAATGCTGAAACAAGCACACCAGAGAAGATTACCATACCAATCACCATCCGGCTTTCAGCGCCAGGTCCTGATGCAAGCACCAAAGGTAAAGAGCTAAACACGGTGGTAAACCCCGTCATTACGATAGGCCGCAAACGCTGTGCGGCAGCACGCTTAAGTGCGAGTTCAAACTCCATACCTGCATCGCGAAGTTGATTAGCGAACTCTACTATCAATATACCATTTTTTGCGGCAAGCCCAATAAGCATAACCAAACCAATCTGACTGTAGATATTAATTGTCATATCGCTAAAAAATAGCCCAATATATGCCCCAACGAGGGCTAAAGGCACGGTGAGCATGATTACCAAAGGATGCACCCAACTTTCGAACTGCGCAGCCAATATTAAGTAAGTCACCGCAAGCGCCAGCATGAACACATAAACAAACGAGTTGCCCGCTTCTTGGTAAAGTTGTGACTCCCCTTTGTAATCAATAGAAACATTATCAGGCAATTCAGTGGACACAATATTCTCTAAGTAGGCGAGCGCCTCACCGAGTGTGTAACCATCTGCCAAGTTTGCCGATATAGTTACAGCCCGCATTCTGTTGTAGCGATTTAATCTTGCTGACGTAGCCTGCTCTTCAAAGGTGAGTAAGTTATCCATGGGAATAAGTTCACCGGTACGAGATGACCTCACGTATAAATTTTCAATGCTGTTAGGGCTTCTGAAGTCTTCTTCTATGCCTTCCATGATGACATCGTATTCCTCACCTCTATCAAGGAATGTCGACACCCTACGCTGACCAAGCATGACCTCTAACGTGCCGCCAATATCGCTAATTGATACGCCAAGGTCAGCCGCTCTGTCGCGATTAATATTGACCAATAACTGGGGTGATGTCTCTTTGTAGTCAGAGTCTAGTCGAATTAATCCTGGATTTTGCGCTGCTTTTTGTAAAACGATGTCACGCCACTCTACAAGGTTCTCATAAGTATCACCTTGTAAGACGAACTGTACAGGACGTCCAAGCCCGCCTCCTGATATCCCGCTTCGCATAATCGCAAAAGCGCGAACGTCGGGCACGCTGTTGAGCTTGCCACTGATTTCATCCATTAGTGAAAATGTGCTGAAATCACGCTCATCCCAATCTGCAGAACCTACGATCGCAATTCCCGCATTGCCGCCGAAACCCGGTGTTCTCACCAAAAGACGATTAATTTTACCGCTCTCGCGATAGGGCATTAATATGCTCTCTATTTGCTCTAGATTTCGTGCGTTACTTTCAAAGCTCGCCCCTTCTTGAGCATTCATTAAGATGAAAAAGTTACCTCTATCTTCTTTAGGAACGAACTCACTAGGAACCTTCTCTGAGAGTTGGACTAACGCAACAACCGCAATAATAAGCATGAGCAGCATAAGGAAAGGTTGGTGTAAGGTTTTACCCAACGTATTGAAATAACTGCTTTCAAGCTTTGAAAAACGCTTATCCATCCAGCTTCCGAAGCCTGACGAACGTGGGCGTTTTTTAAGTATCTTTGACGCCATCATGGGCGACAAAGTCAGTGCGGTGAAACTTGAAAATGCGACTGCTGCCGCAATAGCCAACGCAAACTCGGTGAAAAGCCTGCCAATATTACCTTCAAGGAAAACCAAAGGAACGAATACAGAGATAAGTACCAGAGTGGTGGCAATTACGGCAAACCCGACCTCTTTGGCACCGCGATATGCAGCCAAGATAGGCGGCTCTCCCATCTCAATGCGTCGATAGATGTTCTCAAGTACAACGATAGCGTCATCTACCACCAGGCCAATCGCTAACACCATAGCAAGCAGGGTTAGCAGGTTTATCGAAAAGCCCAGCGCATACATCACTATAAAAGCCGCAATAATAGACACGGGTACGGTTACCGCAGGAATGAGCGTGGCGCGAATATTACCGAGGAAAACGTATATGACGATCACTACCATTAGCATAGCGATCCCCAAGGTCTCATACACCTCGTCAATCGACGCTTCAATAAAAACCGACGAGTCGTAGCTTGGTACAATGAAAATATTATCTGGAAGGGTCGCTTCTATTCTTTCTATCTGCGCTTTAGCCGCGCGGGCTACCTCGAGAGTATTGGCTTTAGACTGCTTGATAATGCCAAGGCCTATCATATTGACGCCATCACCGCGAAACTCGGTTTCGTCATCTTCAGCCGTTAGCTCAACATTGGCTATTTCACCAAGGCGAACGAGATAGCCGTTATCTCCTACTGCGACGGTAAGCGCCGCAAAATCATCCGGCGTTAGAAAAGTGCGTGCAACCCGTACTTCAAAGTCACGATCAGCACTTTCTACTTCACCAGCAGGCAGCTCAACATTTTCAGCGCGAATCACTTGCTCTACATCACTAACGGTTATGCCCCTGGCCGCCATTGCATTGCGGTCTAAGAACACTTTCATTGCATAGCGTCTTCCGCCACCAATTTGAATTCTAGCCACACCATCAACAATGGATAGTCTGTCAACCAGCACACGTTCTGCGTAGTCAGTCAACTCCATAGTATTAAGGTTGGTGCTTCGTAAGTTGTACCACACCACGGCACTTTCATCTGAGTTCGCTTTAGATACTTCAGGGGGATCGGCTTGGTCGGGCAAATTATTTAACGCGCGGCTGACTCGCTCACGCACATCGTTAGCTGCCGCATCAATATCTCTGGAAAGTTTAAACTCTATAGTAATGTCTGAACGACCGTTACGAGACGTGGAAGTCACGTTCTTTATGCCTTCAATACCCGAAATTCTATCCTCTAGAAGCTGGGTAATTCGAGTTTCGACTATGTTCGCTGAAGCCCCAGTGTAGGTTGTATTAACTGATACAATAGGAGGGTCGATATCGGGATATTCCCGTAAGCTCAACATGGAGAACGCGACAATACCAAAAATAATCAGCAGTAAATTGAGTACGGTGGCAAAAACCGGGCGCTTTACAGAAACGTCTGACAATAGCATAACTGTTTGCTCCCTAACGGTTTAATACATTAACCGGAGATTGGTCACGTACGCGAAGTGTACCTTCGGTTATAACTTCATCCCCTTCACTTACACCGCTGACAATTTGCACTTGCCCTGGTCGACGCTCCCCAATTTCCACTTCCGTCTGATGTGCGACGTTATCTTTCACCACATAAACAAACTGTTTATCTTGCACTGGTACCAACGCCTTCTCTGGCAAAACTAAAGCGTTAAGCACACGCTTTTCTACCACGACAGTCAACAGCATTCCTGGACGCAGACGACTGTCTTTATTATCAATAGTGGCACGCACGCGAATGGAGCGACTAACAGGGTCTAGGCGCGTATCAATATTAGTGATTTTCCCTGTAAATTCTTCTCCAGGATAAGCGACTGACGACGCACTTACTGTCTGCCCTTTAGCCACGCTAGCAAGATGGTTTTCAGCGATACTAAAATCAACTTTGATTTGGCTAATATCATCTAATGTGGTGATAGTGTCGCCTGGCTGAATTAATGAACCAACGCTGATTTCTCGGTTGCCTAGCAGCCCATTAAATGGCGCGCGGACTTGTAAGTCATTGAGTTGAGCTAAGGCGACATCTAATTGGGCTTGTAATGCTTTCACTCGTGCTTGTTGCTCATCAAGAAGCTGTTCAGAAGTAGCATTTGACTGACGCAAATCAGCTATGCGGGTAAACTGACGTTTAGCCTCATCAATGTTAGCTTTTAGTTCTTCCACTCTGGCGCGCTCTTCAGTGTTGTTTAGCTGCACCAAAAGCTCGCCTTTTACGACTTTATCGCCATCATCGAAATTTATCGCTTTTACCGTATCGGTGACCTGCGCCGTAATATTCACTGACTCGTTAGCAGTAGCCGTACCCAGCGACTCGATAGTGATAGGAAATGCCCGAGATGAAACGACAGCTGTTTTCACTGGTGTGGCTCTCGCGCCGGCATTTGTTTTGCTCTTCTCCTGAGGCATATTCAAATACGCCACAACACCAGCAAGTAACACTACGCCGAGCAATAAGGGCGATAACGATAATCGTGAAGACATAACCTTTCCTATTGGTAAAATAGTATTGCGTTGAGCGTGGACTTTTCTTAAAAACTCAACGAATACTCAAGTACACAAAGTTCACTTTACATAAGCGCAAACTTTCCCAAACATGTTTTTGTGTACCGCGTTATTATTTTTATACCAATCCGCATAGATCATTGCCCTCTCAGAAGGCGCTGGCAAGTTTCCTAGCGAAGCGTGGGAATGCAGGAATGGTGTTCCCTTTCAAATTCCCAGAATGAAGCTAGGAAGCTTGCCAGACCTTCCCGAAGGGCGAGTTTAAAATGTCCGTACTCTTTGTTGTGTCACCTTGATGTAGAGCCACTACACCTGCGGTAACACGCCGCGATTACGAACATTTTAAATCTCGCTGAGTGGGTAATGATCTACGCGGACTGGTATTAGTTGTGTTATTTTTATTTTTGCGTAGAGTCTTTGCGATAATATTGATTGCTTTTATAGCAATCGCAAACACCCGCTAGAGTATTTTACCCAAATCAATGGTTATCTTATTTCGCTTATCAGCTATATTCGCCGTTTTAACGCTTTTCGCATGCTCTCAGTCAACGCCTAGTTCACCAATGTGCCGTGTTTCAGATGCACTGTTATCTAAGAATGTTCACGCTGAGATAAACGCTCAGGCCTCCCCCGTTGGCGCGGCCTGTTTAATAAAAACTGAAGGAAAAGTATTGCTGGTAAAGCATCGCCTTTCTGGCAAATTGGACTTCCCTGGCGGAGGACTATCTGACAATGAATCTCTTGCGTGTACAGCCCATCGGGAAACATGGGAAGAAACAGGGTTTAACGTTAAGGTGAGTGAATATTTATCGACAACATCAAATGGCCTAGCCATCTTCGGCTGTTATGTAGATGCTGGAATTGAAAAGCTTCCGAACACTTTCGATGCCCCGCCGTGGGCAAAAATAGAAGTTGTCGAACTTGTAAAGGCAGACCCATTTATGCTCGGTCATGATGCGATGCGTTATGGCGATGATCTTATTCCCTTGCGTGATGGCTATACCAAATTCGATATAAAGCAGCACTGACAAAGCATTGTTCATCGTTGCTGGTATTGGTAAATTGTCGCTATGAAATAAACAGGAGAAGTGGCTTGTATTCACTGCCAACATTAAGCTTAAAGGGCAAAGTATCTGAACGAGAATGGCAAACCCGTGTCGATTTGGCGGCGTGCTATCGGTTAGTAGCAGATATGCGGTGGGGCGATCTCATCTATACCCACATTTCTGCCAAGGTACCGGGCACAGACCATTATCTTGTTAATGCCTTTGGGCTTACCTTCGATGAAGTTACGGCTTCCAACTTGGTAAAAGTCGACTTAGACGGCAATATATTGGACGACACACCCTATGGGATTAACCCAGCCGGATTCACTATTCATAGCGCAATTCACGAAGTGCGTCATGATGCCCAGTGCGTTATCCACCTCCATACATTAGCTACCATCTCGGTGGCTTCGGTGAAAGGCGGATTGAAGCCTTGGAGCCAGTATTCAATGTTTTCGCTTCCTTCGCTTTCTTATCACAGCTATGAAGGCTTAGCGGTAGACGATAGCGAGAAGAAACGCCTGCAGGAGGATCTTGGCGATACTAATCACATGCTTTTGCCTAACCATGGCGGTCTAACCCTTGGTCCGACTGTTGGCGATGCCTTTATGCGTTTTTACGATTTACAGCGTGCGTGCGAAATTCAGCTTGCGTTGATGCAATCTAACGAAGAAGTTATCGAAGTACCGCAAAGCATTATTGATGGTATATACGCCCAGGCAAACGTTGTTCACAGCGGCGAAACTGGCGGGCAAAAAGCATGGCCAGCCATGTTGCGCAAAGCCTATAACTTAGACCCAAGTTTTTGCGAATAATTTAGCCAAACGCCAACTCATTTCAAACAGGAATTGCTAAAAAATATGAAAGTCACCAAAGTAGAAATTTTTGATATCGAATGCCCTAAACGCCCACAATGGAACCCTGTTTTTGTGCGCGTTTATTCTGATGAAGGCATTACAGGCGTAGGTGAAGCGGGACTTGCTTATGACTGGGGCCATAGCGCCGCTGCACATATGATTAAGGAAATAGCCGAAGCCATGCTAATTGGCTTTAATCCCTTTCACACTGAATTACTTTGGTCGAGAATGCTGCGCGAGGGCTTTTGGGGACTAGGCGGCGGCCCGGTGATTTATGCCGCGATGAGCGCCATTGATACCGCGCTTTGGGATATAAAAGGCAAAGCACTAGGTTTGCCTGTTTACGAACTACTCGGTGGTAAAACGAATGGCAAACTTCGCAGCTACGCTAGCCAGCTACAGTTTGACTGGGATAAAGAAGTCACCAAACTTAACGACCCAGCAGATTATGCTCGCGCCACTGAAAAAGCGCTGAAAGACGGTTACGACGCAGTAAAAGTTGATCCTATCGTTTACGATAAAGATGGCAACACCCACTTTGACAGAACCAAGCTTTTTACTAAGCCCGAGCTTAAACTTTTCAAAGCTCGTCTTCAGGCGATTAGAGACACCATGGGTGAAGATGGCGACATTATCTTTGAATGTCACAGTTTATTAGGTGCTTCAACGGCTATACAGCTGGGCGACATTGTTGAAGAGATTGGCTGCCTGTATTATGAAGAGCCAGTTAATTACCTTAACTCTAAGCTTCACGACAAAGTGGCAAAGAACGTTAACGTGCCTATAGCGGGCGGTGAACGCTTGTATCACCGTTGGGACGTTCGCCCTTATCTTGAGGACCAGTCTCTTGATGTACTTCAACCTGACGTTGGCCTTTGCGGTGGTTTTACAGAAGCGAAGAAAGTATGTGACTATGCCGACATCTACGACGTGCGCGTTCAGGCGCATGTTTGCGGTGGCCCAGTTGCTACTGCGGCAAGTTTGCACCTAGAAACGGCTATTCCAAACTTTTTAATTCACGAGCATCACACCTATGCCATCAAAGATTGGAACCGTGAGCTTTGTATTCAAGACCCTCAGCCAGTTAACGGCTTTATAGAAGCGCCTGACACGCCGGGAATTGGTATCGACCTTAACGATGAGGTGGTTTATCGCTCGCCACACATGACGGTAACGGAACTTAAATAGCAAAGTTACATTCCGGCGCTCCTGCAAACTAGTAAGTTAACGGCGCCGGAATAAGCTATGAGGCTTGTTACAGGCTAGCGCTTAAGCAAAGCCATACCACTGCCTAGCGTTTATAGACAACAGCGCCGCTTTTTGAGCTTCAGAAAGCGGCGTTATCATATCTGAGAACCCATGCCAAAGCGCAGCATAAGACATTCGCCACTGGCACAGTGGGAAGTTGCTCGCAAACATGATTTGACTTGTGCCAACTGTGCTTAATAAGGTTTCAAAAATATAGTAAGCACGCTGCCAGTTCCAACTGCGGTCTTGCATCTCTAATCCCGAAAACTTAAACGCAACCTGCCCGGTTTCACTCAAGACCCGAATGTTTTGTCGCCATGTTTTAAACGCCAAGCTCTTTGTATCAAATGGTGCAATAGCGGCGTGATTAATCGCAACTTTCAAAGCTGGAGTTTGTTCTAATACGTTAAGTAATCCAATTACAGCTTTACTATCCACAAGATTGAACTGCGCCTCAAAAGACAAGCCTTTAGAAGCCATGTGACCAAGCGCCCACTTTACTTTAGGGGCGCGCAGAAGCGTTTCAGCCTCGTCGTCTAAAATGTGACGTAGCCCACGTACAGAGGGATAAAGCGCTAGCTTTTCAATATGACTGCCGACGCTATTTCCAGTTAAATCGATACACCCAACCGAGCGAAATGGCAGCGCACAATGATGCTCTAAAAAAGCAATTTCTCGCCACGGTCTAAAGTTATCGTAGCCTGCTTCAATATGCACAAACCCACGAAGCTGCCCTTGAGAAGCACGATGGAGCATCGCCTCTGTGGTATTTTTGGCAATATTTCTCTTATCAGCCCAAAAAGGCGCATTAATGGGTTTTAACCAATCGTATTGACCTTCATCTAAAGCAAAAAGATGAA
Source organism: Alteromonas sp. ABV4_150 (assembly GCF_056311745.1). Taxonomy (NCBI): domain Bacteria; kingdom Pseudomonadati; phylum Pseudomonadota; class Gammaproteobacteria; order Alteromonadales; family Alteromonadaceae; genus Alteromonas; species Alteromonas sp. ABV4_150. The sequence continues at coordinate 926,578 of NZ_CM149971.1, forward strand.
TATGAGGGTCTACCCACGTTTGTGAATGCTGAACCATGATTTAATGCTTTAACCCTGAGTTTGTGCAGTTAACTGTAGCGCTTTTTACATCGCCTACTTGTGCAATGCTATTGCGCTTTCACAATTGAGGAGCGCTTATTGAGTCCTATTTATTGTGCCGTGTAGCCCCCATCCACAGCGTACAAACTTCCCGTGATGAAAGATGCCTTATCGCTACATAAAAAATAGGTCAGTTCTGCTACATCCTCTGGCTGACCTAACCGCCCAATGGGTTGAGCTGCGGCTTCTTCGGCTACCACTTCATTTTTATCTGCCCCAGAACGTGCCACATAATTATCAATGGCGTTATGAAACAAGGGCGTTTCAATGGTACCCGGACAAACCGCGTTAACGCGAATGTTGTATGGGGCATAATCAAGTGCCGTGGTTTTTGCGATAGACGCCAGTGCTCCTTTACTCACGCCGTAAGCAAAAGAATTTCGCTTTCCTACAAAAGACTGATCAGAACCCATCACAACAATGGCTCCACTTCCCTGCTCTTTCATGGTCGGCAAGCAAGATTTGATTGCGCCATAGGCGCCTTTAACATTCAGGCTAAGTACCTTATCAAGCAGATCTTCGTCAGTATCTTCAATAGTCGCTGAAACGTGGATACCCGCATTACACACTAAAGCGTCTATGCGTTGATAAGCCGCTATAACTTCATCGATTGCAGCCTCAACATTACTTACCACGCTTACATCACAAGGCTTCCAAGTGGCGTTAGACACAGCTTGCTCAAAATCTCTGATATCTAAGTTAACCACTTGATAGCCGTTTTCGCTAAACAACTTACATATTGCAAAACCAATACCTAAGCTTCCGCCTGTGACAACGCAAACGGGGCGCTTTTCGCTATTATTAGGTTGTTTAGGGTTGTTATAAGCGCTATCTGAATTCATATAGATTTGTACCGTGTCAAAAAGGTGCGTAAATAAATGGGATAATTTAGCCTAAGCATGCCAGTGAGAGTATGAAATGCAAGGGTTGCCACCTAGATACCTCTCCCACACGCTAACAAGCAGCTATTTTCCACGTCTCATCACGGAAATTTATTATTAACTTTCCTTTAACGGGCTATTCGGACTAGGCTTTTTGTGACTATAATAAGCAAAATTAAAACACTTGTTTGAAAAAGGAGTCATCCATGCCTCTGTACCACGCCCCTACAACTGATTTTCAGTTTTTATTAAAAGACTGGCTTGGACTCGATGCTCACTACGAAAAGCTCGGTATCAGCGACTTCGATAGCGACTTGGCCAATGAAATTATCTCGCAGGGTGCAAAGTTTGCACTAGATGTAGTTGCCCCACTCAATCGTGAAGGTGATGAAGAAGGCTGTAAGCTTGAAGACGGAAAAATTACCACGCCTAAAGGCTTTGCAGACGCTTACCAAGAATACGTTGCGAACGGCTGGAACGCCATGTTGGGCACCGCCGAATATGACGGTCAAGACTTACCCTATACGATGGCCGTGCCAGTTCACGAGATGTTGAACGCAGCGAACCTTAGCTGGCGCTTAACCACTATGCTTACAGAAAGCGCAACACTTGCGGTGACTAAGCACGCAAGCAAAGAACTAAAAGATACTTACCTTGCCAAGCTAATCAGCGGCGAGTGGACAGGTACCATGAACCTGACCGAGCCTCACGCAGGAACAGACTTGAGCTTGCTAAGCACTAAAGCAGAGCCACAAGGCGACGGCAGCTACAAGGTAACAGGTAACAAGATTTTTATCACTGCCGGTGATCACGACTGGAGCTCGAACGTTATTCATCTTGTGCTTGCTCGTCTACCTGACGCACCTAAAGGGGTTAAGGGTATAAGCTTGTTCTTAGTGCCCAAGTTCCTTCCAGATGCTAGTAATGAGCCTGGTGAAGCAAACAGCCTTTCAGTAGGAAGCATTGAGCACAAAATGGGGATCAAGGCGAGCCCGACTTGCGTGATGAATTTCGACGGCGCAACAGGTTACCTTGTTGGTGAAGAAAACCAAGGCTTAGCATGCATGTTCACTATGATGAACGACGCACGTTTCCAGGTAGGCCTTCAGGGTTTAGGTGCGGCAGAAGCCTCGTACCAAGGCGCGCTCACCTACGCTCGCGAACGTGTGCAGTCTCGCGCACCTCAGGGTATCCAAAACCCTGAGGGCAAAGCGGACCCAATCGTATTTCAACCTGACGTAGCCCGCATGTTGCTCACGCAGAAATCACTGATTGAGGGCTGCCGTGCACTTTCACTTTTCTACGCTAAGTTTATGGACGTAGAGAAACTTGGTGAAGGACAGGAAAAAGAAGATGCCGACAAGGTCCTTCAATTTCTAACGCCTATTTGTAAAGCCTTTATGACCGATATGGGCCTTGAAACCACCAGCTTGGGCGTACAGGTTTTCGGTGGTCACGGCTTTATTCGTGAATGGGGCATGGAGCAACTTATGCGCGATGTGCGCATTGCAATGCTTTACGAAGGAACAAACGGTATACAGGCGCTAGACCTAATCGGCCGTAAGCTAACCCGCGATGGCGGACAGATGATGGAAGCTACATATAATGCGTTCAATGCATTGGTTAGTGACATCCAAGATAGTGAAGCAAAAGCTCTAGCACAAGGTATTCTTGATGACTGGCGCGCATCGTCAGCAGACTGCTTGGGGATGGATGCGACAACTGCTGCGGCAGCTGCATGTGACTATCTCGCTTACAGTGCTTACTCGCTTATTGGTGTACTTTGGTACAGCATGGCAGACAAAGCTCAGGCATCAGGTAATGCAGTTCTTGCAGCGTCTAAGATGAAGACACGTGACTTCTATATGGAACGTATTTTAGTACGTCGCGATGCGCACAAAGCAGCTTACAAAGCAGGCCCTGAAAGCACACTCGCCATTTCAGGCAATGAGTTTGATTACCTATAAGCAACATACGCTTCCTTAGCCCAATAAAGTTGGGCCAAGAGCGCAAAAAAGGTCACTATACGTGACCTTTTTTATTACTGTTTTAAAAAGATGTATTAATCGTTTGCCGCCACTTGCGTGGAAAACGTATCAGCAAACCAATCGTTTAGCATGGCTTTCTCGTATGATAAAGACTCCTTGCGGTTGCGACGAATATTAGATTCCATAAAATCCATGTCTTTTAGCTTCACATCATCAGCGCTCAAAATAACTTGCCCATCAGCATCGGACAGTGTGTAACTGAATGTCATTCTGGGAATATCAACCCGTTTAATGATACGCACATCACCGCCTGCGCCGTTACCAAAACCTACAAACTGACTTGGCCAAACCTGTCCTGCCAAATCTACGTTTGTTACTGTCATAGACAATACCTGAGACTCGGGTAAGTCGCTTGCCAATTCTGTAATATGCTCTTCTAACTCTTTTAATGTTCGTTCGCGGAAACGTTTACGGGATTCATTAGATGGCCTGACGTCGCTGTAAGACTTTGGCTCTTCCCAAGTTATCTCCACCTCAGCGGCTTGGGTTGGCGCAAGAACCACAAGAAGCCCCACTGTTACGGCGCAACCTAAACAAGAAAAAGTACGTAATTTATTCACTTTCATGCTCCTAAACTCAGTCGTTTTAACCCAAAGTTAGCAGGCTTTAAGAAGGTTAATATCAAAGAAACATTAGAAAACATTAGATTCAGCGCTTTTTCAAATAAAAAGCTAATGTCGCTCTGAAACTTGCATAACCGGAGACTGTTTAATGATTAGGCACAGATTTGTGCGTTTAGTTCCCGTGAAATTAGGGTTTATGTCATCGTTTTCACAATAAGTGTGATGAAAGCGTTTTACGCTCGCGGCATCGGAAGTAATTTGTTTTATATAGTTTTGCTGGTAAGGCTTTAAAGGGCTTAACTCGATATTTAATTTGTCTTGTAGACTACCCAACTCTTTTCGCTCTGGTAGTGTGGCTATAGTCACCAGCCATTCAGACACTGAGTGCTGTATATCTTCAAAGAGATACTGAACAAATGGAGAACGCAGTACGATTACTAAAACAATAATCTCCGCAGCGATAATAAAGAACCTTAACATGACTTCTCAGCTAACTTTGATAGACGTTTACAACAAATAGCGCCAACTTGGAGCATACATCAAATACAACATGCTCAATAAATGCTTTGCTAATTTATTTTACAACAACGTCCACTGTACATGGTTTGGGCGCCAATTGACCACATTTATGCGTTTAAGATTAGTGTGGCATCTACCCCTCTGTAAACATATCAGTTGATACTAAGGTATGTCTTGTTATTTACTTACAGGCCCCATTCAATACTCACTATTCACGACACTGTATTTAAAAATTTACAAAATGACATAATGTCGCTAAAGATAAAACCAATCACTTTGCTTTCTGAACTTTCAGTATTGACTGAAAGTTCAAAAAGATAGACCATACGCCACATTATTGATCTATATTAAATATGACGGGTTGAACGCAGTTATACTGCACTGGCAGTTTGTTACGTCACAAAAGGTTAAGCTATGAATGAACAAATACCGGTCAAAAACGTAACACCGGTAAAAGTACATAAACCCAAAGGGGCCACTGAGGGTAAACGACACGATTCCCGTAGCCGCATTTATGTGCGCGCCGTACAGGGCCCTTTGGAAACGTTTAGACGTTTCTTTGGTCTTTTCTTTCTAGCCCTTTTTGCCATCATTCCATGGATTCAGTACAACGGACATCAAGCAGTACTGCTTGATATCGGCGAACAGCGTTTTACTATTTTCTCTCTCACTTTATGGCCTCAAGACCTTACTTTACTGGCTTATATATTCATTGTTTCCGCTTTTGCGTTGTTCTTTGTCACCACCTTTGCCGGTAGAGTGTGGTGTGGCTTTATGTGCCCACAAACGACATGGGTATACATATACACTTGGTTTGAAGAAAAGTTCGAAGGCCCACGAAATAAGCGAATAGCCCTTGATGCGCGCAAGATGGATACAGACAAGTTCTTGCGTAAAACAGCCAAGCATACCGCTTGGGTACTAGTAGCATTATTAACTGCATTAACCTTTGTTGGCTACTTCACCCCTATTGACGCTCTGTTTGTTGACTTCGTCACATTTGAGACCAGCTTCTGGGCGGGTTTCTCAGTTATCTTTTTTGCAGTTTGTACCTACGGAAATGCAGGCTATATGCGTGAAATTATGTGCACGCACATTTGTCCTTATGCACGATTCCAATCTGCCATGTTCGACAAAGATACCTTTACCGTATCCTACGATGCAAAACGGGGCGAACAACGCGGTCCACGCCCTCGAAAACTTAGTCACGAGCAGGTGCAGGAAAAAGGCTTAGGTGACTGCATCGACTGTAATTTATGTGTTCAAGTCTGCCCTACCGGTATTGATATTCGCAACGGCCTTCAATACGAATGCATCAACTGCGGTGCTTGTGTTGATGCCTGTAACGGCGTTATGGACAAGATGGGCTATCCCAAAGGCCTGATAAGCTTTACCTCGGAAGAAGAACTTGCTGGCGGTAAAACTCATATATTGCGCCCTAAATTAATTGGGTATTTTGTCGTACTTGTTGTTATGACCGGTTTGCTATTCGCTAATATTTGGATGCGCAGCCCCACCGAAGTCGACATTATCCGCGATAGAAATTCCCTATACCGCGAAACGAATGAAGGGCTAATTGAGAACGTCTATACCATAAAAGTACTTAACAAAACACAGCAAACCCAAACCTACTCTATTGCTGTAAAAGGTCTGCCTGACTACGAATATATAGGTGAGCAAGAGGTGACAGTTAAAGGTGGTGCGGTTTACAGTACGCCGATTTCTGTTGCAACGGACGCTTATAATCTGGAAGATACGGTTACCGATATTTTTATCAGTGTAACCACCACTATTGATGGGGAGACGGTTACTGTTGATGAACCAACCAAATTCCTTTATCGATGACAGATTTTTCTTTTTCTGGGCTTAGCCCAGACACCATACTAGATGCCCTGGAAAGTCAGGGCATTTTTCTTCAAAGCGGCCTGCTAGCGCTCAACAGCTATGAAAACCGCGTTTATCAATTTTTGGCTGAAGACGGTCAGCGCTATGTGGCAAAATTCTATCGCCCAGGTCGATGGACAGATGCGCAAATTCTTGAAGAACACGCGTTTGCTGCAGAGCTAATGGATAACGAAATCCCATTGGCCGCACCTTTAGCTTTAAACGGTAAAACACTCCATCATCATACGGTGGCAGAGACTGACTATCGATTTACGCTATTCCCTTCGGTAGGCGGTAGACAATTTGAAAACGACAACCTTGATCAGCTCGAATGGATGGGACGTTTTATTGGTCGTATCCATCGCGTAGCGTCAGCTAAAGGGTTTGCAGATCGCCCCTCAATTGACATTGAAAGTTACCTTGATGAGCCCAAACAGGTTCTGTTGCAAAGCACACTGCTACCCGAGCATTTGAAGACGGCCTTTTTTGCCATACTCAATCCAGTTATTGAGGCCACCCAAAAAGCGTATAAGCCAACATCGAATATTCGGTTACACGGTGACTGCCACCCAGGCAATATACTATGGCGCGACGGCCCAACCTTCGTTGACTTAGATGACTGCCGTATGGGACCCGCTATTCAAGACTTATGGATGATGTTAAGTGGCGACCGCCAACAGCAGCTTTTGCAGCTAGATACCCTAGTAGAGGCCTACGAAGAATTTCACGAATTCGATACGGCTCAGTTAGCGCTTATCGAACCGCTTAGAGCAATGCGCATGGTGCATTATATGGCGTGGCTTTCTCGTCGGTGGGAAGACCCTGCGTTTCCTCGTGCGTTCCCTTGGTTTGCTGAAGACAAATATTGGGAAGGCCAAATACTTGCCCTGAAAGAGCAGCTATCTGCACTCCAAGAGCCCCCGTTGAAACTAGGTTACTGATTCAACTTTTACATCACTTATCAAAGCGCTTTTTCGATATTTTTATACAAATCGAAAAAGCGTAACTTATAAGAAACCGTATTCGCTATCACTTTTTAAGTTCTATATAATCGCGCTGTGTAGGTGCTTTTGTCGCGCTCCATAACTACTACTGTGACAATAGTTAAACGGGAAATCAGTGAAAAGCTGATGCTGCCCCCGCAACGGTAAACTCAACGCATTGTCGTTTTCTTTTCAATCGCCACTGTCTTTTATACGTCAACGCGCTTCAGCGCAATTAGACGTCACTAGATGGGAAGGCAAAAGAGCCATTACCTTATCGGTATTGGCGAGTAAGCCCGGATACCGGCCTGTACTTCATGGTGTCGTTTTTTGCTCCTATTCAAAAGAATAAGTAACAACGTGCACTTTCACTCATCATGTGCTCGGGTGGAGCGCATCAAAGATAATATAAAAACCATGCGTACACATTTTACTAAAGCAGCCCTTAGCGCTGCAGTTATTTCGTGCTTAAGCACATCTGCCTTCGCGCAAACTTCAAACCAAGATATTGAAACGCTAACCGTCACCGGCACCCGTTTACCTATTTCGCTAACTAAACTGCCTGGCTCTGTATCGGTGCTGACTGAAAGCGACATTAAAGCTTCGGGCGCACTTCAACTTACCGACCTTATTCGCGGCTTACCTGGCGTCAGTTTGTCCCAGTCAGGCAGCCCCGGCGGTTTAACCGAGCTTCGCGTGCGCGGCGGTGAAACCAACCATCTACTTGTTTTAATTGATGGCGTTGTTGCCAACGACGTAGGCCAAGGAAGCCTAGTTGACCTTGCTCATTTAACTAGCGCAAACGTGGTGCGCATAGAGCTTCTTCGAGGCCCGCAGAGCGCAAGATGGGGCAGCGGCGCTATCGGTGGTGTATTGAGCATTACGACAAAATCAGGCCAATTTGCCGATAATGCGTCACACTTAGACTTCTCTGCTGGCGTTGGCACACAAGGTACGTTGCAGGGCAGCATGAACGCGCGCTCGCAAAGCGATAACGTAGGTATTTCTGCATACGCCAGCTACATACGTACCGACGGTGACAACGTATCTCGTGTTGGTAACGAAGATGATGGCTACGACAACATGACCGCTGGCATTAATATTAATTATGCAGCAACGTCGGAGCATACGTTAATAGCTAACCTTCGCACGGTTCAGTACGAGAACGATTACGACGGCACTGATTTTGTGACAACCGGCCTTCCCGCTGATACAGACAACGTAACAGATGGCACGCAAATTAGTGCAAAATTAAAATGGGAATTCGCCCCTGAAAACACAGGCTATCGCTCAGCGCTGAGTGCACATTATCGCAAAGACGAGAACGACAACACTGAGTCAGGCGCGGACACAGGCGGTACTACCGGTGAGCGCATAGAGTTAAACTGGACAGGGTTCTATACCGTCGACAATTGGGATTTTGCAGGCGGTGTTGAATATTTGCAGCGTCTTTTTACCCAGCGCGGTCCTATTGTATTTGGCGATCCTAATCAAAAACAACACGACAACACCTACAGCGTATTTGCAGAAGCAAACAGTCAGTTAACCGAGTCGCTAACCGCAACATTAAGCGCAAGGTTCGACAACAATAGTGAGTTCGACAATGCCGTAAGCTATCGCGGCGGTCTCACATGGCAACTTAACGACCACTACGCCGTTTTTACCAGCTATGGTAAAGCCGTTAAAACCCCTACTTTTACCGAGCGTTTTGGTTACTTCCCAGCAAGCTTTATCGGAAACTCCAACCTAGAGCCTGAAACCAGTGAAGAATGGGAGGTGGGTATTAAAGCTAATTGGAAATCACTATCTGGTCAAATCAGCGCTTACACTGCTGATCTTGAAGACGAAATAAATGGTTTCATTTTCGTATCTGATTTAGGTGCGTTCAGTGCAGATAACATTGATGGTGAAAGTTCACGAGAAGGGGTTGATGTAGAGCTAAACTGGGACAGTGGCTATGGTGACTTTACTGCCGCCTATAGCTACCTAGACGCTGAACAAACTGACAGTGGTATCACAAGCACAGAGTTACGTCGTGCTCGCCATCAAGGTTCACTTACTTATACCACTGACTTTGGAACAGATAAGTTCAGTTTCTATACCAAGCTTGCTTATACTGGAAGCCGTTTCGACACTTTCTTCCCGCCATTCCCTGAGCCTTCGCAAACGTTGGCACTTTCAGCTTATACCCTTGCTACGGTGAACCTGAACTATCAAATTGATACGCAGTGGCAAGTTTCTTTTAGAGTAGATAATGCATTTGATACCGACTATGAAGACATTGTGGGCTATGCTGGACAGGAACGTCGCGCACTGCTAGTAGTTAATTACACCATGTAGTTAATTTAGGCTTAGGCTAGTAATCTATTCGGCTATACCTTGGTGTAGCCGTTTTTCGTTCAATAGTTTGGCGTCTATTTTATTATTGTAGCTTTTGCTTCTACTTATCATCGCCCTTCTTTGGCGCAGGCTTAAACTTCGGCACATTTTTTATCTCCCCCTACTCTAGCCGTATCAGTAAATGCTATTCATATTCTATTCATGGTAAGAGGTTTATTCTGCGACAATCGCTTATCCTATCGCAGCCAATGTTAACCTTATCGCGTACTAAGACCTTGTTGCGAAACAGGTCCTAGTTAAGCGAATAAGGCTGTGATAATCTCAACTTTGATAATCGTTTTTTTAATACAGGATCATAATCCATGAAAAAGTTTGCAGTAATGTTTGTCATGGCAATGCTTTTGCCATTAACAGCTTGTGCTCAAGAGCCGGCGCCTAAATGGAAAGAAGGCACGCACTATAAAGTGCTTGATAAAGAAGCCACAGATAAACCCGTAATTACTGAGTACTTCTCATTTTGGTGCCCACACTGCTTCCAATTTGAACCAATCGTTGCACAAATTAAAGAAAAGAAAAGCGACGGTACTAAGTTCAACAAAGTACACGTAAACTTTATGCGCTTTACCGGCCCAGAAGTTCAGGACGATGCTACCAAAGCTATGCTTATTGCACGTGCAATGAAGCAAGAAGATGCAATGAACGGCGCTATCTTCAACTATATTCATAAACAGCGTGCGTCTATCACAGGCCTGAAAGACCTTCGCAACATCTTCGTAGTTAACGGCGTAGACGGTGCAGAGTTTGATAAAATGGCGAAGAGCTTTGGCGTAAACAGCATGGTTCGCAAAAACCAACAGCAAATCGATGAGTACCGTGAACACCTAACTGGTGTGCCTAGCTTTATTATCAACGGTAAATATCAGCCAACGTTTACCTCTGATATGACCTTTGATGATATCGCTGACCTTATCGTGTGGTTATCAGAACAGAAGTAATTACCGCTTTTTAGCAATTACGCTTCACATTTACCCTAAACAATTAAATGGGCGCTAAGGCGCCCATTTTTACGCCCAGGAGTCTTTTCACATGCATGATGTTAGTGATTTTGCCGAATTCATATGTGAACTCGATCAACTTAAAGCGGTTAAGCGCCAAATTACACTTCCAAGTGATGACTACCGTCAAGAAAACTCCGCAGAGCACAGCTGGCATGTCGCATTAATGGCAAACATGTTAAGTGAATATGCAGCCAAGCCAATTGATATCACGCGAGTTATTCGCATGATCCTTATTCACGATATCGTGGAAATTGACGCTGGCGATATGTTTGCATTTAACGAGCAGAGCGATCACGACGCGCAAGCTGAGAAGGAACTCGCGGCCGCAAAGCGCATTTTTGGTTTATTACCAAGTCCACTCGATAGCGAATTGCTCAATTTATGGCTTGAGTTTGAAGCAGCAGAAACAGCCGATGCAGAATTTGCTAAAGCGATGGACCGAGTACTTCCTGTATTTCAAAATATGAAAGACAATGGCGGAAGCTGGAAGCGTCACGGTATTGCAAGAGAGAAAATCGAGTCGCGAAATGCACATTTAAAATCTTGTGCGCCTGCGCTGTGGGACTATGTTACTCAACAGCTAGATATTGCCGTTGAAAAAGGCTGGCTAAGTCAATAACGACTTAGCCAATCAAAGCTTAGTGAAGCTATAACGCTAGGTTAGGTCTCAGAGTTAATTCGCATAGCAATTAAAAACGTGTACCAATCCACATCCAAAAGCGATTAGTGTCTACTTTTATATCGCCCGCGTCGTAGGTACCGTACTTGATACCGAAATTGTACTTACCCGCAAATTTTTTGGTGTATTGAACATTAAATTCGCTACCTAAATCATCAACACCATTGCTGCTGTCGTCAGCGCTGAAATCATGATATGCCAAAAGCCACTTACCACCGGCTAGGCCGCCAGAAAGTGAAAACTTCAGGTCTTGTAAGCCTTGTGCTGGTGTCCCCAAAAACTGATCGGTCCAACCGTTGAACTTGTGCATAGTAGCAAGAGGTGTAGCAAACCCGTACAGTCCATCATCTGAACCTAGTACTTCATAATCGACTTTAGCGGTTACACCAGAGAAGGTTGCGGCTAGATAGGCATTTAGATAAGACGCGTCGAAATCAGTGGCAGTTTCTCCCGCGCCAGCTTCGCTCGATTGAGTAGCAAACTCAGCGCCATAAGCCCAATTTACGCTGTCACCTTTCATCTTTCCGTCATAGCTTAGGCCATATGTATCTAGTGCATTGTCTGTATTGTTATCTACTTCTAATAGATACGCATAAGCCACAAACTTACCGATTTTCGATGTATAAGTTGCGTGAAGGATATGGTCTTTTGAATCTAAATCAGCAGCTTCGGCGAAAATACGGTTACGCTTATATAAATAGCTATAGAAAAGCTCTAGATTGTCCGTTGCCGCATATTTTGCGCTAACGGCATCAAAGGTCTGGCGGTCCTGTCTCCAGCCAACGTGACCAACAAACCTGTGGTCGTCTAGCGTAATAACTTGGCGCCCAACTTTGGCTGTAAAGCCATCTGTTTTGTACTGAATAAAAGCTTGGTCTACTTCGGTCGTTTCTGGGTCAGCAATGACAGAGTATTCACCCACATTAAAGCCAGTAGGCCCCACGGTAAACTCATCTTGCCCCATTACAATGCGGTTGTCTTCAACCTCGGCGGTAAATGAAAAGCCATTAACACTTCCCGAGCTAAAGCCTAAACGGGTGCGTAAGGTCAGCGCGCTTGCATCTTCTAGCGCATTGTCTTGATCTACGGCCTCATAACGCAAATTAAGGTCAGCCCATGCCTTTGAGTCACTTAGCGCGGTATGAATATCAGCTGCCATTGCGCTGCCACCTAAAACTGCCATTACAGAGGTAGCTAACATATTAATGCTTAATTTTTGAAACGTGTTCATGCGTGTTCCCTATCGGTTTTGATTTTAGCTTTTTATTAGTCAACACTTACCCAGCCAGCATAAAAATGCCGGTTGAAAAGTGAAAGTTATACGTTGTAGGCGGTAAAGCTACCGCCCTTATCAGATGCCGATAGTGCTAGGCAGCATCTGATTTTTTAGTGTCTTTTTTTTCAGATGTCACCCCGCTGGGTTTTGATGTTGCGTTGTTAGTTCTGGAAGTAACGGTTTCAACCTTTTTCTGCTTGTCGTAAAGGAAGGTTAATACCTCATGTCTGTAGTGGTTATATTGTTTGTTGTCTGCCAACGCCAATCGGTCACGGGGGCGAGGCAACTCAATATCTAGAATTTCACCGATGGTAGCGGCGGGCCCATTGTTCATCATTACGATGCGGTCAGATAGCAACACGGCCTCATCCACATCATGAGTGATCATGATGACGGTATTACCTAAATCAGCATGAATTTCCATTAAAGAGTCTTGAAGGTGTGCACGAGTTAAGGCGTCAAGCGCGCCGAACGGTTCATCCATCAATAGCACTTTAGGTTTCATTGCCAGCGCGCGCGCAATACCTACACGTTGTTTCATACCCCCGGAGATCTCACTAGGCAGCTTATCGAGTGCGTGGGTCATGTGTACAAGCTCTAAGTTGTGCATGATCCATTCGCGCATTTCGCCTTTGCTCTTGCCCCGCATGGTGGATTTGACCGCCAACTCAACGTTCTTATATACCGTAAGCCAAGGCAATAACGAGTGATTTTGAAATACTACAGCGCGCTCTGGTCCTGGCTGCTTTACTTCAGAGCCATCTAATATTACGCCGCCTGAAGTCGCTTGGTGTAAACCCGCGATAATATTCAGCACTGTCGATTTTCCGCAGCCAGAGTGACCAATTAGTGATACGAATTCGCCTTTACTAATTTTTAGATTTACATCTTGAAGCGCAGTAAAGGGGCCCTTTGGAGTTGGGAAGTCGATACCTACCTGCTCTAACTCTAAGTGTTTAGTGTGCATAAATTTCTCCTCAAAATTAGCGTAATACGCTCGACTTATCCCAGCTTACCGCGCGCTGAATTGACAACATTAAACGGTCCAGTACAAAGCCGATGACACCGATAGTTAATACTGCCACCATGATTCGTGCTAAGGATTCTGAACTACCGTTTTGAAACTCATCCCAAACAAACTTTCCTAACCCTGGGTTTTGGGCAAGCATTTCCGCTGCTATGAGTACCATCCAACCAATACCAAGCGATAATCGAAGCCCAGTGAAAATCATTGGAATTGAAGATGGCAGTACTATTTTCGTAAGGTGCGCAAAAGGCGTAAGACGCAGCACTTTGCTCACGTTAATAAGATCTTTTTCAATGTTTGACACCCCTACCGCTGTGTTAATAAGGGTTGGCCATAGGCAGCAAAGCGAGACCGTGAAGGCAGAAGTAACAAACGACTTTGAGAACGCCGGGTCTTCACTGACATATAGCGCACTTACGACCATAGTAACTAGTGGTAACCAAGCTAGTGGCGAAACGGGTTTGAATAATTGAATAAGTGGGTTTATAGCCGTGTATGCTGATTTACTTAAACCACACAAAATCCCCAATGGAACAGCGACTACTGAGGCAATAAAAAAACCAACCATAACCGTGTAAAGGCTAGTCCAAATTTGATCAAAGAAAGTAGGCGCACCGGTAAAGTCTCGTATCTTCGGCTCGTAAGTAGGATCTTGAGCCACACGGGCTGCATTTCGTTCTTCTTGGCGTTGATAGAAGGCATCTGCCTTTTCACGCTGGGCGACATGCTCGTCAATTAAAGCCCCCGCTTGTTCAAAAACTTGTGCTGGGCCTGGGAATTGCCCTAACGATGTATCGATACTTTTTGCAACGCCATTCCAGATGGCCAGAAACATCAGCAAGCCGATTACAGGCAGCAACAACGCAGGCGCAGATTGATATAAACGACTCAATAAAGAGTCTGAGTTTGACGGCGATGATGGAAGGCGAAGAATGGTTGTCATTTTGCTCATTGCTTGCTCCTGATTCTTAATGTGCGCTATTGCGCTTTGAATGCCCCGTCTTCACCTTAGGGTCGACGGGGCTACTTTACGAGACACTTAAAGAATAGTGTCGCCTTTAAGACCAATATCAAATTGCTCTAAGTAAGCGTTAGGCTTGCTTCCATCAAACGTTACGCCGTCGATAAATTCGCTCTGAGGCGGCTTATAACCTGTTTCCGTTCCAAACTCAGGGAAATCAGAAGCCTTCGCTTTACCCTCAGCGATAAGCGCTTTCGCAGCCTGGGCATAAACTTCTGGCTTATAGACTTTTTTGGCCGTTTCTTTGTACCAATCGTCAGACTTAAGCTTCTGAAATTTGTCCCCAGCGGCGCATTTGTGTGAGATACCAAATTGCATCACTGTAGTACGGGTAAGTAGCGTTGTAGCGGAAGAACACATTGAAGTCTGGCACGTCACGCTTGTCGCCTTTTTCGTATTCGAAGGTGCCCGTCATGCTGTTAGCCAGTACATCTTCGTCTGCGCCAACGTAGTTGCTTTTAGCAAGAATTTTTACTGCTTCAGGACGGTTAGCATTGTCGTTTTCATCTAACCACATTGCTGCACGAATTAAGGCTTTTACCACGCGAATGTGAGTATTTGGATACTTGTCAGCCCAACCTTGGCTTACACCAAACACTTTTTCAGGGTTGTTTTTCCAGATCTCATAATCGGTAATTACAGGTACACCGATACCTTTAAATACCGCTTGTTGGTTCCATGGCTCACCTACGCAATAGCCATAAATAGTGCCCGCTTCCATGGTCGCTGGCATTTGTGGTGGTGGCGTTACAGACAATAGCGCTTGTGCATCAATTTGACCTGCTGTATCCCCCTTGTGAGGAGCGTAATAACCTGGGTGAATGCCGCCTGCTGCTAGCCAATAACGCAGTTCGTAGTTGTGGGTAGAAACAGGAAATACCATGCCCATGTTGAAAGGTTTTCCAGCGTTGCGGTATTCATCAACCACCGGTTTAAGATAATCAGCTTTGATTGGGTGTACAGGCTTGCCATCTTCCTGTGGAATGTGCGCCTTCATTTTCTCCCAAATCTCATTTGATACAGTAATACCATTGCCGTTTAGGTCCATGCTAAACGCAGTAACTACATGAGATTCGGTACCAAAGCCAATAGTCGCACCAAGAGGCTGGCCAGCGAGCATATGAGCACCATCTAGCTGACCATCAATAACCCTGTCTAGCAGCACTTTCCAGTTAGCTTGCGCTTCTAATGTAACGTAAAGCCCTTCATCTTCGAAAAAGCCTTTCTCATACGCCACAGCAAGCGGCGCCATATCCGTCAGTTTAATAAAACCAAACTTCAGCTCTTCTTTTTCAGGCCACCCAACTGCGGGGGCTTGTGCTGAAACTGATGTTGAAAATGTTGCTACAGAGACGACAAGTGCAGCACAAACGCTTGCGCCCACCGTTCTAAAGCGTTTTAGTAATGATGTTGTCTTTAACCCAGTCATACGTGTTCCTCGTAGCCAAAAAAAAACCCACCGGCTATAGACATTTACATGTCTAGCACGGTGGGCTTCGTTGCCGTGTTAGTAACATCGGAGTAATTACTAACGCATCAAGTTGTTATTGGTAAGTCAGGAATTCCCGCTCACACACCTCATCTTAAAGGGAGGTTAAATAAAAGCTTTAGCTCAATAAAACCATCTTTATTATTGTTATTATTATTTGCCATAAATGCAGGAGAAGCTGGAGCTTCCTTACTGTTCTCCACTGATTCCTAATTTTTCTTATTCACACTATGGACAATATTGTGCTTTACACAGTGCTATAGCACTGTGTCGCACCTGTTGCCTTATATGGCAACTGTGTTTTGCACGTATTAGATAGCAGTCAACGTGCCAAAAATATAAACACCTGATTAGTAAAGAATTATTAAAATTTTAAGTTATATAATCTGCGAATAAAGAAGTGTTTGCGCACCAAAAAGGGGGGACTGTTCAACCATGGTGCGAGTAAATAAGCACCACGATTGAACTAGATAGAAACAATAATTGCGATAACATAAGTGATAGACGCCCTGGTCTAGAGCCGTTTAGTAAATTGCCCTATGGCATTAACCACCTCGTTGGCGCCGTTTTGAATCTCTTCCATCGCACTACCTGATTGTGTTGAATACTCCAACGCATCGCGGGCTTTTTCTTGCCCCGCCTCTATCAGTTGAACGGCATTTTCAGTAAGTTTTCTATTCTCAACAACTACGTTAACAATTTCCTCGGTTGCACTACTTGTCCGAGAAGCTTAACTGCCTTACTTCGTCTGCAACCACAGCAAACCCTCTACCTTGGTCACCCGCGCGAGCGGCTTCAATCGCGGCGTTCAGCGCAAGTAAATTGGTTTGGTCGGCAATTCCACTAATACTTTTAACCAAATCGGCAACTTTTTGAGATTGCTCGTCGAGGTCTTTAATGCCTTCACTCGCACTGCCCATCTGCGTAGTAAGTTCATTCATTGCTCTCATAGTTGCATTAAGCACTTCATTACCTTTGCGCGCCTGCTCCCCCGTCTCTTGCGAGATATTAAACGCCACGTTAGCCGCTTCGGAAATAGCAAATTCACGCTGCATTTGCTCAGTAATAACGGTGGCAAACTTAACGACTTTATAAAGGTTTCCATCTTCATTTCTAATTGGGTTATACGAGGCTTCTAACCAAACTTCATTGCCCCTACTATCTATTCGCTTAAACCTACCTGACGCTAACTTACCTTCCGCTAAGTCGCGCCAAAAGTGTTTATATTCCTCTGAATTAAGCTTCTTGTTCGGTACAGAATATTCTGTGGTGCTGACCTTCTATCTGCTCCAAAGTGTACCCCATACCTTGAAGAAAGTTGTCATTCGCAGTTATTATCGTTCCGTCTAACTTGAATTCAATGACAGCAGATGAGCGGTGAAGCGCAGCAATCATATCGCGCAGTTCATTGCTATGGGTGATATTCCGCGTTTGCTCTGCCATGTAGAAGGCGATATATCTCACATTACCGTGAGCATCATCTACGGGCTGCACTATACCGCGCACCCACATTTCTCGTCCTTTCGCATCCAGAAAACTGACTGCGCCATGCCAATGGCGATGCGTTTTTATTGCGCCGAGCATATCTTGTGCAGCAGGTTTTCGGAGCGTGGTTGAGCTCACCATAGTTTCGAGAGATTTACCTTCTAACTCACCGGACGAGTAGCCGGTAGCCTGGGAGCACAAGTCATTAATAGCATTAATTCTGCCGTCAGGGTTTAACTCTATAAAAAGCATTTCCTCGCGAAGTTCATCCTGAACTGTGTGATATGCCTTAATTTCTTTTTTTAAACGCGCGTTCTCGGCTATCAATTTTTTATCTTTGAAAAACATTCAGTGCTCCTGACCAACTAAGGTTTTCTCTTTCTTCGCCCCTATTGCTCACAGCGATTTTATTTGTACACAAGAGGCCGCTAGCCATCCAAAATAATGACAAGTAATGTCTTTTAAGATGGACTAATTTTTCATCATTTTGATTAAAGATAGCAGAGGAAATGTAGTTTTTGGCGTATAACAAAAATATAATTGAAGCCTTGCTTCAAGGCAGTGAATAAATGGCTAAAGACGCGAGAGCATAGGCCCTGAGGTTTTTTGGTTACGTAAGCCTCGCATAAACACAGCAATTACGGCCACTAGACTTTGCTTCATATAACGCCTTATCAGCGATGTTTAGGATTGTGGTTAGCGACCACTCTTGCTGACAGGCGAACTCAGCGGTCGCAACTCCGAGGCTTGCAGTAATTACTGATGAAACAGGGCTCTTGCCGTGCGCTATATCTAATGCTTCGATGGCGTTTCTAATTTCCTGTGCTTTAACTCTCGCCCCTTTTTCATCGGTATTAGGCAATATTGCCACAAATTCCTCCCCACCATAACGGGCGCAAAAATCAGTGTTGCGAGCCACTACATTGTTGAGTTCCATAGCAACGGCCTTTAAACACTCATCTCCTTTCGTGTGGCCATAGTTGTCGTTATATAACTTAAAGCTATCAACGTCGAGCATGATCATAGTCAAAGGCCACTTTTGACGCTTTGATATTGCAATAGCTTTTTCCATTTCTATTTCAAACGCCCTTCGATTGGGAATATGGGTTAGCGGGTCGCTTAGTGATAAGCGGATTAGCTCTGCTTCTTGGCTTTTTACCCTTTTAAAATACAGTGCAAAAGTTTTAGCCAATCGAGAAATTTCGTCGCTGCCTTCAAACTTTGCTACTTCCTCACTGTTCTTTTCAACTAAATTTGTTAATGCGATCAAGCGCAGGATTATGCGCTTGTAAACATAAAAAATAATCGCAAAGCATATACACATCACAACTACCGACAAGGTTACCGACAGGGTTATTTGCTCTGAGAGCGCTTTGTTTGTATCTAACGCATGTATTGAAGCATCTTTAGTTATCGATGAGGCTTCAAACTCAATATTTGTTGCCAATTCTTCCGCCAGGTGTTCAACAAAACTTCCACGTCCTCTTGAGCGACCACGAATACGCATAACATTGGCTTGCTTTTCTATCATGCCTGATTGCCCGAACACTCCCTCTTCCATCATATTAACGAGTTCACTGCTGCTATTATCTAGCTGTGAATTTCTAAGCTCGGCGATGCTTTTTTTAATGCTTCCCTCTAGCTTTCTTAATTGGTGTAACTGGAATTGCTGATTAATTTGAGCGATTTGTAATACAAGAGGAAGCAGAGCTTTCGAAGATTGAAGACCTTCATATTGCTTCTGGCTACTCTCAAATATGTCGTTTAAGAAAGTAAACAGCACGTTACTTTCTGCCCTCACTTCACTTTCTACTTCAATGCGCTTGCGTACTAGCCCATTAAGCTCTTCTAATTCTAGAGTGAGAACGTCTAATTGAGTCTCGTAGTATTTATTATTTTGTTCTACCTCTAAACTAGAAAAAGCGAGACGTTCAATGGTCTCGTCTAATTGTTTTTTGGTGATACGTCGGGCGGATTGGCTTTCAGAAAAAGTTAAACGTGCCGTAAGTGCAATTAGGTGTTGAACTTCTCGGTTTATTTCAGTGGCGTTACCAAGGGTTGGTATAGAAGTGGAGTTAATGGTATTTAGTACCTCCCTTGCATCATTTAGACGAGATAATGACAGCACCAAGATGAGCAAAAAGAAAACCATTACGCTGCATTGTGCAATGATGAACAGGTACAAGGTCTTCTTTTTGTGCCGCATATTATTCAACACCTTCAGCGAGATTTACTATACGCTTTTCAACTTTAGGTGCTATGACGTACTGATTGCTGATTGCTTGCACCACCAAACTTGATATTTGGGGTGGGTGCATAGTTAGTGCCGTTAACTTTTCCGCATTTTTGAACGCATGAAATCCGTCACCTCCATTGGCCAGAAAGTTACTTGTAGCGAGTGTGTAGTTTCTTGATTTATCTATTGGCTTTCCATTAATGGTGACGTTCTTTACCCGATGGAGTGCTTTTGCTGAAGGGTCAAAACTATAAGACATTCCTGATACGTGAGGAAATCCTCCTTTAAGGTTTTGATATTGAGAAACACCCTCTTCAAGCGCTTGAATAATTTGCTCCCCTGTTATGTCTAATATCACAACATGAGCGCGAAAAGGTATTTCTGTAACAATATCTTGCCTAGAAATAGGGGTCCCCGCACTGTATTGTTTATTGCCTCGAATACTTCCGCCATTTACCAAAGCAATATCTGCATCGGCATAGTGCCTAATAGTATCGACGATAAGATTAGCGAAAGGGTTTTCTTGGCTTCTTACCGCATTTCGCGTTGTCGAAATATCCTTACCCCATTGCCCTATTTGGATATTTAGCAGTCGGTTTAAGCGAGCTTTGTATGAACTTAGCTGGTCGCTCACCCGACTATCAGCTGGTATCTCTTCAAGCGGCTGCTCTAGATAAGAAATGGCTTCCCAATCCGAATAATGTTCAAAGCTTGCCACTATTGCCGTCCCCTGTCGGGTAAGTACCATACTGTTTGGGTGACGTGTGGCCTCAAGCAAAACATCTTCATCAAGCCGACTATCAGTTATAAATGCCACATCGATAACCCCCTTGTTTAACAAGGGCCTGACAAAAGAAAATGGGTAGGAATAATGCAGAAGAATCATATCCGCGCCTTGCTGTCGCAACCGCTTAGACTCCTCTATAATGATATTCTGAGGCGGCGTGATAGATATATCAGACAGCTGATATTCTTCAATTACTCGTTGGTGCAACACAGAAATTACACCTAGGGAAACCTGCTCTTTTTCAATAATAACAGATTTACTTAAACCATCTGGTGGATACTCAACCCGATTATCTATAACGTTACTTGATACCAGAGGAAAAGCGGCCTCATAAGAACGTAACGACAACTCATCTTCGTAAAAACTGAACTCTCTTTTTGTGACTCCCATCACATCGGGTTCGAGCGTGTTTAAAATATCTATTATATGAGAGCCACGATCAAAAGATGAAAGAGCACTAGGGCCAATTGAACCGCCACCGAATACAAAAAATACCGTATCGTTATTTTGCCGTTCTTTTGAAACCAGTGTTTGAAGGTTGGCGTATTGACCTGTTCGAGGATCGCCAATATTGGGCATATCGGCAGTAAGTACAAGCGTTACTCTTTTGGGCTCTGCCTGACTCTGATTTTCAGATACTGCGTAGCCCGCTCGAAATAAAAGCGACATACTTGCTAAAAACACGAGCCATTGCATTCTTTGCATAGCAACACAAAATAAAACATTGTTAATATTATTAACAAGTATAGCAATGATTAAGTCAATGCAACCTTGGAATGGTAGACCTGACTAAGTGACGCTGGAATACTGATTAGTTTACTGGCTAGATGTGAAATCTTTGCCCTAAAGGCAAGAAGCATGTATCGATCGTTAGAATGGCGGAGCACTCTTGTCCCTTTGTAACCAGAGCTCCTTGGCTTGAGACAAGGCTTCTGCCACATCACAATTTTGAAGAAGTACTAGGTAACTGCAAAGCGTACTTAAAATAGCCTGTTCACCGTAAAGGCTGTTTGTTTTACCCGCCCACACATCCAGCATGTCATTAACATTCATGTCTTTGTCTTTAAGGGCCCATTTATCGGCCAGAACGGGCATTATCACTTCCTCGGTTTCACCGTTTCTGGTAATGAACAGCTCAGTTTCTCTTTCACCATTCACTTCAGGATCGCCACCATCGCCGCGAAAACAAAGTGCGTTAATCGACGAGTAATTTTCATTTACGCGACAATGTTTATGATCAAGATGCATGTGGTAAACCCCCTGCACACAAAACTCTGCGCCAGTGGGGTTCAATAGTCTGGCTAGCGTGTTGGCACAAGAGCGTAGCCCAAACACTTCGCGCAGCTTAATAATGGTATCAAGCGCGGGCAGTAAATAAGATAGGTCGAGATAGGTTACGCCTTTATCAGCAAGCTGCTGGTTTGCCTCAGCGATACTGGTGACCTCAACAAGGCCTAACTTGGGTAGCGCAATGCTTGCATAAAGACGCCCTGAGCCCGGCTCATGGGCACCGTGAAGCATAATGGAATAACCTTTTTTAGCCAGTACGGCTACCGCTAGTAAGTACCAAGGAAGCTGGCGACGTTTTCCTGCATAACACCCAATGTCTAACCTTGGGGTAAGTGTCTTAACTTCTGGCTCAATCAGTTCTCGGCACGCATCGACAAAACCAATGACCTCTTCTGGCGTTTCTTCACGGGTGCGAAGTAACATAAGAAATGCGCCCCGCTGATCGCCAGTCACTTCATTGGCCAATACCATTTTCATGGCATGATAAGCTTCATCACGGGTAAGACTACGCCCCCCTTTTTGACCCTTACCAATAATTTTTATGTATTCGCTAAATGGTTGCTGCATGCTCGGATGAATGTAGTAGAAGTGTATTTACCTGTTGTCGAGACTCTACCACCTTTCCAAATATAAGTAACGTGGGCCCAGTTAAATTTGCAGCCTTTACTTTGCCATGAATATTAGCTAGCTCGCCAGTAATTACGCGCTGTTGAGGTGATGTAGCATTTTCAATTGCCGCTACCGGCCACGAACATGGTACCTTGTGCTGCATCAAACCTTTGCAAAGCCCCTCAAGGCGGCTTAGCCCCATATAAACCACCATGGTTTGCTTTAATACATTCTGCGCCATTGGCGCCATTTCAGGCCATTGTTCTGCATCTTTAAAATGTGCAGTCATAAAACTCACCGATTGGGCACAGCGCCTGTCCGTGAGAGGGATACCCGTATAGGCAGACACGCCCGAGGCGGCTGTAATACCAGGAACAATAGCAAAAGGAATATTAGCTTTTGTTAGCGCATCGGTTTCTTCGCAGGTTCTCGCAAACAAGGCTGGGTCACCACCTTTTAGTCGCACCACGGTATGACCCAAACTGGCAAGTTCAACCATCCGCTTGCAAATAGCGCCTTGGGTAAAACTATGCTTCTTACAGCGCTTTCCTACGTACTCTTTCGCTACGCTAGATGGAATGAGCGAAAGAATATCTTCGCTTACGAGTGCGTCAAACAATACCACATCGGCTTGCTGTAAAAGGCGAAGCGCTTTTAAGGTAAGTAGCTCTGCATCGCCAGGACCTGCGCCTACAATAAATACTTGGCCCTGCTTCTGACGCTCATCGCCAAGGTTTGTTGTATTCAGCCACTTGTTTAGGTACGAATACTTAGCTAAAGATTTGAAATTGTCATTGCGCTTACGAGTGGTCGAAGTCTTAATCGAAGGTGCATCGCGATAAAAAAGATTAAACAAAGGTTTCTGCGGTTTGAATAAGGTGCGTAAAAAAGGTAAAGACCAACTAGATGCAGTTGACATAATTTAACGCTCCTAAACAGATTGAGTTTCTATAACTAAATGCTTGTCTATAAGCTCAGACAAGGCGGGCTTGCAAGAACCACAGTTAGTGCCGCATTTTAACTGCTTACCAAGTTCGGTTACCGATGAACAGCCTTTGGTTATGGCATCTGTAATCGTCTTTTCACGCACTTCAAAACAGCTGCAAACTACATCGCCATTTAAAAATGCTTCATCCACTTGGCCTCGTAATAAATTGCGTTGTGACTCAATGGAAACCGCCGTATTTAATAGGCTGGCAAGCCACGCATTCGGAACTGACCAAGTGCTTTTCGTCTGTGCCGCCACGTGAGCCGAGCCTGTTTTTTCTGGCTCATCGCCTAGAAATGCGGCGAAGCACAAAAGGTCATCGACAAGCGCAAAGCATACTGAAAAAGTGTGATGGTGAAACTGTAATAGCACCGCGCTTTGCGGTAGCCGTGATATCAAGCTTTGTGTAAATTCACGACGGCTTTTGTTCGACGCTACGTTTAACACCGATAGTGCAGCTTCAGAACTACTTCCTTTTGATGTAGCGCCTTCGGCCTCAAGCGGTGTCTTACTCCAGTAATCACATACTTTCTTTAGCGCTTCTTGATTATCAATACAGGGATTATCGATGCTGGGATTATCAATGTTTGTTTTGGAGTCGTGTGACAATTGTATTTTTGATGATAAGAAGAGTTTTCCATACGTAGCGTAACGTACAGGTGCAATAGCCACTGCAGCATGTTTTAGTTCCGGCTGCCCTGAAATTGGATCTACCGCGCTCGCGTAAAGTGCACCTAGCTTACTGTGAGAACCCCATTGCGCCGACCAGTGTATGGGTATAAACACTTCTTTTTTGCGCATGTCCGCATCTGTTTTTACCGGATAGATAACTGGGGCGTCTTGACACACCGCACTTGTCAAAGAAACGAGGTCATTATTTGCAACACCCAGTTTGGCAGCGTCTTTGGGGTTTATATAGACAGAGGCGCTCGGCATATGGGCGAGTAACTTTGCGGCTTTACCCGTGCGCGTCATGGTATGCCATTGATCTCGAGCTCGACCGCTGTTAACGACAAAAGGGTAAGCGTCTGACGTAACCTGCAATGGGGCTTTATAGGTTACCGGAATGAGTCTAGCCTTACCGCTAGGCGTTGAAAACTGCTTATCTTCAAAAGGACGCTTGCTAGTAAGGTTGGGCTTAGTGTTTGCCTTCAGCTTAGTGCCGGATGAAGGCGTATTCAAAACTGTGTTTTGAAAAGGCCACTGGATAGGTGATAGACCGTTGTACTGCGCTTCACTTAGCATTTGCAAAGGTGATAAGTCTAACTGGCGTTTGCCATTATTGTGATAGCCAGTTAAGCCAGCGTATTCACAGAATATTTGCGACGGATGAGTAAAGCTAAATGCCTCGCCAAAACCCATTTTAGCCGCCACGTCGCACATAATTTGCCAATCGTGTTTTGCACTTCCAGGTGGGGGTAATATACCCCGCTGACGTGATATACGGCGCTCTGAATTCGT
The DNA here is from genome assembly GCF_056311745.1 of Alteromonas sp. ABV4_150. Lineage (NCBI taxonomy): Bacteria > Pseudomonadati > Pseudomonadota > Gammaproteobacteria > Alteromonadales > Alteromonadaceae > Alteromonas > Alteromonas sp. ABV4_150. The sequence goes on from NZ_CM149971.1 coordinate 951,301, forward strand.
CACTGTGCCGTCTTTTTCCGACCACCCCGTTGCGGGAAGGGCAATGTGGGCGTAGTTGAGCGTATCATTCGATTCAACAATATCAGACACTACGACCATCTCACACTTTGAAAGAGCGCGCTCAACTTGGCCTCGATTGGGCATACTGACAACAGGGTTAGTCCCCATTATCCAAACAAATTTTACCTTGCCACTTTCTATTGCGTTAAAGAGGTCTACCGCTTTAAGACCCTGTCCTTTGGGCATAACGGGTGCATCCCAGTAGTTTTTTACTGCTTCGATATGTTCAGGATTTTCTAAATCCATGTGGGCAGCAAGCATGTTAGCCAAACCACCAACTTCACGCCCTCCCATGGCATTGGGCTGGCCAGTAATTGAAAACGGGCCACAACCGTCCTTAGCAATTAAATCCATTGCTAAATGACAGTTGATAATGGCTTGGGCTTTATCCACACCAGCAGAAGACTGGTTCACGCCCATAGAATAAAAAGTGATTGCACTAGATGCTTCACAGAATGCGTCAAAAAAGGCCTTAAGTTTGCTTTTTTCTATATCACATACGCTAGCCACGTCATCCAGCGTTAAGCCACTTGCACTTTCAAGTGCTTCATCAAGCCCGTCGGCATAGGTCTCGACGGAGGTTCTATCTATTCTACCTTGTTCGTTTGCATAGCTAAGTAAACCGTTAAATAGCGCTACGTCGCTACCCGGCTTTATAGGAAGGTGTAAATCGGCAATGGTGCAGGTTTCAGTTTTGCGTGGGTCAACAACAATGACCTTCATTTTCGGATTTTTCAGCTTTGCTCGCTGAATGCGTTGAAAAAGCACTGGGTGGGCCCACGCCGCGTTACTTCCGGTGATCACCAGTAAATCTGTACATTCCAAATCGGTGTAATCGCAAGGCACCACATCTTCACCGAACGCACGCTTGTACGCGGCAACGGCTGATGACATACATAGGCGTGAATTCGTATCGATATTGGCACTGCCGATATAACCTTTCATAAGCTTATTGGCAATGTAATAGTCTTCGGTGAGAAGCTGTCCTGATACATAAAAAGCAACGGCATCCGCGCCATACTGCGCAATGGTAGAGGTGATCTTATCCGCAATCACATCGGTGACCGTGTCCCAATCCACTGATTGTCCTGCTATGGTTGGGTGAAGCAAACGTCCACTCAGGTCGTTTGTCTCAAGCAGGTTTGTTCCTTTAACACACAATCTTCCATAATTGGCGGGATGCTCTGGCGTGCCTTTAACAGTGTCCAGGGTTGCGGCACGCTTGCTTACGTTGCAACTGATATCTACACCACACCCTACGCCGCAGTATGGGCATGTTGTTTGTCTTAATTGTTCAGACATCATGTCGGGTTGTCGTGTAGCCATATTCATTTCATTACCTTTTTCGATTCCGAAGTAATTGAATGCATTTTTACAAGAAGGCTCTATTTATGTGGGCATTCAAACAGGGGCTGCTTGGTTAAATGCCTACAAATACTTTTTCGCCCTCTACCTTTACAGGGTAAGTGATGACAGATACATCATCGTGCTCTTTACACAGACCTGTTTCTAAAAAGTAATGCTCTTTGTACAAGGGCGAGGCGACAACTGGCGCACCGCCTATCGACCCCAATAGCCCGCGATAGAGTACGTTTGCTTTACCAATAGGGTCGTAGTTACTAGTGGCAAAAACCTGAGTTTCACCCTTTATTTTCAAGCAGAAAATGGCCACTTGCTGTGAGTCAACAAGGGCGCAAACGCCGCTGTTTGTCACTAGGTCCTTCGTCTCACAAACAAGGTGCCATTGCACTGCCTGTTCCGACGCTATTACGTTTTGCGCAGCTGTCATAATTTGTATCTCCTAACAAGGTTGATAAGCCAGTGGCTACACCATTAAGTCTATGGACTACACCATAGAGACGGGAATAAACTGATCTTTCCCTGCTACTTTTTCAGCTTCAGTAGCTGGACGAACCTGCCCTCGCTCTGAAACAAATTGAATATTGGTGTCGCTAGCGTTGCTGTTTACGAATTGACGGAAACGCTTGCGCGACTCAGGGTTTTCAATGGTGGTTTTCCATTCGCACTGATAAGCATCAACTACAGCATCCATCTGTGCCTCAAGCTCTTCATTAATGCCAAGAGCATCGTTAATCACAACATCTTGCAGATAAGCTAACCCACCTTCTAAGTTGTCCATCCACACTGATGTACGCTGTAAGCGGTCGGCCGTTTTCACATAAAACATCAGCACGCGGTCGATGTATTTAATCAGCGTTTCCGTATCTAGGTCGGTGGCGAATAGGTCTGCATGTCGTGGTTTCATACCGCCATTTCCGCACACATATAGGTTCCAGCCTTGCTCGGTAGCGATAACACCAATGTCTTTGCTTTGAGCCTCTGCACACTCACGGGTACAACCTGATACGGCAAATTTGATTTTGTGCGGTGCACGTAAGCCTTTATAACGATTCTCTAAATCAATAGCCGTGCCCACAGAGTCCTGTACACCGTAGCGACACCAGGTGCTTCCTACACACGATTTCACTGTACGCAGGGCTTTCGCGTACGCGTGACCGGTTTCAAACCCACCGGCTACTAGCTTTTCCCATATATCAGGTAAGTGCTCTACGCGCGCGCCAAATAAATCAATGCGCTGACCACCTGTGATCTTGGTGTACAGGTTGTATTCTTTTGCCACTTCCCCTAACAAAATGAGCTTCTCGGGCGTAATTTCTCCGCCAGGAACGCGAGGCACTACAGAATAGGTACCGTCTTTTTGCATGTTGCCAAGATAAATGTCGTTGGTGTCTTGTAGGGGTAGGTGTGAAGCTTTTAGGATGTAGTCGTTATAGACTGATGCCAGAATAGAACCCACAGCAGGTTTACAAATTTCACAACCTAAACCTTCACCATGCTGTTCAAGTAGTTCGTCGAAGGTGCGAATGCCGTTAACTTTAACAATGTGAAACAGCTCTTGTCGGGTGTGGTTGAAGTGCTCACAAATGGCTTTTGATACTTCCACACCTCGCTTTTCTAGCTCGCTATCCACAACATTTTTGAGCAAGGCGGCACAACCTCCACACCCTGTGCTGGCTTTGGTTTCGCCTTTTACATCGCCAACACTACAACAGCCACCTTCAATAGCTGAAACAATGTCGCCTTTCGTTACATTTAGGCACGAGCATATAGACGCGGTGTCTGGCAGTGCATCGGCACCTAATGCTGGGGCGGCATCGGATGATGGCAGAATTAGGCTTTCTGGGTGTTCAGGTAATTCAATGTTATTAAGTGCATATTGTAATAGCGTGTCGTAGTCGCTGGTATCGCCAACGAGTACAGCACCAAGCACGTACTTTTGCTCGCTATCTACCACCAGCTTTTTGTACACGCCTTCTGGCTGATTTAAGTAGGTGTAGCTAAGGGCACCTTCTGTACGTTCATGGGCATCGCCAATTGAGCCCACTTCTACGCCCATTAGTTTGAGTTTGGTACTCATGTCTGCGCCAGTAAACTCGGCATCGCCACCTGTTATATGACTTACTGCCGTACGCGCCATGGTATAACCCGGTGCAACCAAGCCAAAGATTTTGTTATCCCACAGCGCACATTCACCCACAGCGTAAATGTTTGGGTCAGACGTCACGCAGTGGTTATCAATGATAATACCGCCGCGCTCACCCAGTGTTAGCGCTGACTTTCTGCCGAGCTGGTCGGAAGGTCGAATACCGGCAGAGAATAAAATCATGTCAGTTTCTAACGCAGTGCCGTCTGCAAACACCATTTTATAGCGGCAGGTATCACCAGCTTCGATAGTTTGGGTGGCTTTTTGGGTATGAACGGTTACGCCTAAATCTTCAATTTTGTCTTTAAGCACGTTACCACCAGCTTGGTCTAGCTGCACTGCCATTAGCTGTGGCGCAAATTCGACCACGTGAGTATCTAGCCCAGCTTGCTTTAAGGCATTCGCAGCTTCTAAACCTAGAAGACCGCCACCAACGACAACACCTACTTTGCTCACCGCCGCTGAAGCTTCAATAGCGAGTAGATCGTCTATGGTGCGGTACACCAAGCAATGCTCTTGATCGTTGCCAGGAATGGGTGGCACAAATGGATATGAGCCCGTGGCTAGCACCAGTTTGTCGTAGCTAAACACCTGCCCTTCTGAAGTCGTCACCTTATTATTGTCACGGTCAATATCGGTCACTAAGGCATTGGTGACTACGTTTACGCCCCATTCGGCGTACTGAGCGGGTGTAGTAAGCGCTAAGTCATCGGCACTAGCGCCACTAAAAAATGATGACAGATAAACGCGGTCGTACGCAAGGCGAGACTCGCCGCATAAAACGGTTATTTCTACATTGGCATCGCTTTGGTGAAGCTGCTCAACAAAATGGTGCCCCACCATGCCGTTGCCGACGACAACAATTTGCGTTTTTGAGTCCAATGAAGTCATGGTATTCCCCTTTTTTCGGGACAAAAAAAAGCCCGCTTCAACTTTCGTTGATGCGGGCTTCGTTGCCTATTTTGCTAGTACTGACACTTAAGACCAGCATACTCTAGCTAACACATTTTACGGAGTGTTAAAAATCACACAATTTTCAGCGATTGACACAAATCACCAAAAACACACTTTACGCTTATAGCTATCCAAGTTCAGTGCCAAAACCGTAATCCGTTGTTTTTATTTGATTTACTAAAAAGCAGGTATTATTCAAATTTCAAAACTGCACCAAACAAACGCAAACCTGTGTTCACTTGGTGCATTAAGAACTATCAAATAAATTAGGCCAGTTTATCCGTTGCTACGCGGTAGCGAGGATCTTCAACTACGTTAATTTCAACAAATTTGTCGGCCTTGCGAAGCAGTGAACGACACTCATCGCTAATATGGCGAATGTGTAGCTTCTTACCTTGCTCTTCGTATTTATCTGCAAGGGTATCTAGTGCGTCGATACCTGATGAATCCCAGATACGAGAGTCTTTAAAATCAATAACTACATCTTCTGGGTCGTTAGCAATATCAAACAAGTCTTTGAAATGGGATACCGAACCAAAGAATAGCGGGCCTTCTAGTTCATAGACTTTCCAGCCGTCGTTATCAATATGCGACTTCGCTTCGATATGACGGGCGTGTTTCCATGCAAATACAAGGGCAGAAACGATAACACCCACAACCACCGCAATGGCGAGGTCGGCAATAACCGTGACACCTGTTACTAGAAATAGCACAAAGGCATCTTCTTTGTTTACGCCGCGAATAATTCTGAATGACGCCCACTCGAAGGTAGCGATAACCACTACGAACATTACGCCAACAAGAGCAGCAAGCGGGATCATTTCAATCAGCGGTGCAGCAAATAGAATGAAGCCCAATAGTACAAGTGCGGCAGTAATACCGGATAAGCGACCACGGCCGCCAGAGTTTATATTGATCATGCTTTGACCAATCATGGCACAACCGCCCATACCGCCAAAGAAACCGTTAACGGTATTTGCAACGCCCTGGCCAACACACTCTTTATTACCTCGACCGCGGGTATCGGTCATTTCATCAATTAATGAAAGAGTAAGAAGCGATTCAATAAGACCAACCAAGCAAAGAATTACTGAGGTTGGTAGTACTATCATAAATGTTTCCCAAGTGAACGGAACCATAGGAACAGCGAAGCTAGGAAGCTCGCCTGCAAGTGTTGCAGTGTCGCGCTGGTCAGCCGGTAGCAAGTCACGAACAAAGTCGATTACCGTACGTGCTTCTAAGTCGAGGCCGTGTACTAATGCGGTTACAGTAACAATCGCTACTAGCGAGGCAGGAACGGCTTTTGTGAGCTTAGGCAGTAAATAGATAATGGCCATGGTTAACGCTACAAGCCCTAGCATCCAGTACAGCAGTGTACCTTCCATCCACTGAAGCTCTCCAGCAGCGTTGGTGACTTTAAACTGACCTAACTGAGCTAAGAAAATAACGATAGCAAGACCGTTTACAAAGCCAAGCATTACCGGATAAGGCACTAAGCGGATAAACTTTCCAAGCCTGAATATACCGCACATGATCTGCAGCAAGCCGGCTAAAATAACCGCTGCGAATAGATATTGAACACCGTGTTGGGCAACCAGTGCCACCATTACAACGGCCATGGCGCCGGTAGCACCAGAAATCATTCCAGGGCGACCGCCAATAGCAGACGTAATCAACCCCATCATAAAGGCCGCGTATAGACCTATCATTGGTTCTACGCCGGCTACAAATGCAAATGCTACGGCTTCAGGGACCAGGGCAAGTGCCACTGTAATACCTGATAGCACATCGTTCTTAACGTTGCTGTCTTTACTGGTAATTAAATCGAACATGTTCTCTCAGAAGCTAAGATGTTAAACACAACAACCCACCGTGGCGTAAACCGCGTGATAGCAGTACACCAAGTAGGCAGGATAATTTTTCGGCGATTCTATCACCATTGCAGCTTAAAATCTTTTAATAGATTGTTACGAGTGTATAAACACAGGTCAAAGGGCGTGGCTGACCATCTAGCAGCGCAGAAGTCTCTTTACGTCTTACCCATACAGCTTCTCGGTTTAGCTTCAGGCACGCTAAATTTTTGCGCCTTTGCTGACAAGAGGCCTCTTACGTGGCATCGTATTGCAGTATTTTATAACCTAGCCCATCGGCCCGCGTAGCGCTTAGCATTATTTCGTAGCATTAACACGCTAAGTTGCACTTGATGATGCGGCAATGATGTAGGGCATAGGCCTTATTTAACGAGGAGTTTACGTGGTACCTTATATTCTTACCATTTTGTGCGTGTTAGTAGCAGGCGCTATTCATTGGATGTCGCCAAAGGCTTATTGGAAAGCCACCATTATGTCTACCGCCGTTATCTTATTATTTTCTGTCGCCGCGCTATTTATTTTTCAGGCTTCTGGAATGCTTGTGAGCGAACATACTGGGGAAAATGCAGACTTCTCAGGGCAAATGCTTACCATTACTACTATGGTTGCCTTCTTCGGCTTCTTGATTTCTCTCTTTGTCGGCTGGTTTCTCCGCGTGGTTAGAAACTAGCTTTTGAAATTAGATCTAAGCATCTGCAGGCGGGTTGCACCACTAAAGTGCAATTCCGCTTGCGCACTCTCCTGAAGTGCCCGTCATCTTTCACTCATCAAATTACAGTTAATTCTGCTTAACACCTATAAGAGTCACATCTGTTAAGCATTCAACGGATTACACTCCCCTCCAAACCTTGCATAACTACATTCTTATAAACAGGGCATAAGTGTTGCTTAATTCATTGTGCTTTAAAGCATTATTTCGCAAACAACTATCAATCAAAAAGCGAATTGCGTAAACCAACATTTAGCAAGGCCTTTTATGCTGCACGAACCTGAACAAACCATTGCGCTTTGTAGCGATGCGACCAAACGTTTTTTGCTGGCCGCAAAACATGCAGAAATCACTGTATTAGAACAGCTTTCAAGCAACTGTCGTATTGTTATTGCGGTTCGTGAGCTTATACATGAACTGCAAAAAGAGCGCGGAGCTAGCAATATTTTTCTCGCCTCTAAAGCCGAGCGCTACCAAGTTGAGCGCATACAGTATGTCCGTGCTAGCGAACAAGCAGAGTCAATGTTAAAAAGCCATTTGAAGTCTCTTTACTTAACTGATGAGATCACCTCTGGCAACCCGCGCCTATTAAGCAGTATTACTTTAGCCATGCAGGCGACAGACTACTTGCCACGCTTAAGAGAACAAGTCGGTAAGCAACAGTTAACGCCACTGGAATCAACACGGGCCTACAGCCGTTTAGTGGCAAGTTTACTTACTGTCATTTTTGAAGCAGCAGATATCGCGAGCGATCCAACCATTACCCGTTTGCTGGTTGCTTTGTTCAATTTTATGCAGGCCAAAGAATATGCAGGGCAAGAGAGAGCGTGGGGGGCAATTGGTTTTGCAGAAACTCATTTCGACGCGCGCTTATGTGAAAAACTAGCCGCACTTCAGCAAGCCCAAGAACATCACTTCAATATATTCTGTAAATTCAGCTGTAAGCCTCACAAAGCGGCATTGGAAGCATTAAATCAAAGCCCTGCCGCAATAGATATTACCCAACTTAGAAATATGATCGCTCAGCTTGGAGACGGCAGCCCGATTGCTGGTGAAATATCAGAAGTTTGGTTCGATGTAGCAACCCGTCGTATAGATGCAATGCAGGGTATTGAGGTAGCATTGACCGAGGCCTTAACACAGCAAGCTAACAGTAAAGTAGCCAATGCAAAAAATGAAATGGCCAATCATCAACAGCTACTTACACGCTTTAACGATGAGCACGCCAATGATGGTTCGCCGCTCACCTTACTGTTTGACCCCAGTATGCCGGGCTTAGCGGAAGATACAAAAGACGACGAAATTAAAACGCTGTCACTCGATGAGCAGACTAAAACCTTATCTGCTCACCGCTCTTTTTACGACTTACTGCGTTCACAAGCCCAGCATATAGAAGATATGGGCCGTGAACTTGAAGAAGCTAAACGTGCAATTCAAGATCAGAAGCTGATAAGCCGAGCAAAGCTGGTAGTTATGGAACAATTTGGACTAAGCGAAAATAACGCGTATCGCCGACTGCAAAAACAAGCCATGAGCGAAAACACAACCATAGCCGCTATTTCCGCTAAAATCGTTGATATTGCATCGAAAAACTCGGCCAGAAAATAAATTCCGGCTCGTACTAATTCAGACGTACTAGTTTAGACGTACTAGCTTAGACGTACTAATTTAACCGTATAGTGCAGCGCTATCTAATATGACAATCACTACACTATAGTTCCAGCATAACGCTACCTATTTACTTAAGTGCGAATACTTGCTCAACTGGAATGGCAAAATATTCGGCAATTTTTAGAGCAATTACTACCGATGGTGTAAAGCGTCCGGTTTCTACTGTGCTAATAGTCTTCCTGGAAACACCAATAGCGTCAGCTAATTCTTGCTGAGATATTTTGTGTTGCAATCGTAGCTTATGAATGTGGTTATCTAAATCTTCATTCATCTAGGTCTTCCTCACGCAGCTTCCATAAAATGGATGTTCCATGCGCAGCCGTGGCTACACCGAGCAAGACTTGAAGAGCATTGGTGATCTCAAAGGGGGCCATGAGATCTACAAACCATCTGCTGTCGCCCCAAAAAGCAAGAACCAACGCACCAAATAACATGATGTGACAGGTAATGCGCAAGCTAAACGAACTGACATAGTCCACATACTCATCGTTAAATTTCAGTGTCCAATAACCCAAACGCGATATATTTTTTGTGAATTTCATCGTTTTAACTGATAAAACAACGCAGTAAATCGCACTTGCCGCTGCTATCAGATCTAGTAGTAAGTTAACCACTGAGCCAGTGTCGTTGACCACAGCCAACGCTGCCTTACTTAGTACAATAAGAGCAAGGCAAATACTAACTTTTCCAGTTATTGTTAAATACTCTTGCTCCGTCTCTGGTGTTACTAAAATTGATGTTGCCATTTTTAAATTCCTTATTATTAACGGCGCATTGATGCCGTATAGAGCTCACTGCAATTTAATATTACATATGATACCTAAACGGATCATATGTAACCCATAGGTATCAATGATACCTTAAGGTTACATAGTTGCAAGTTTTTTATTCAATTCGAACGTTACGCGCTTGCTGTGTCTGTATTTTCTCGCCATTTTTGGGGTAATATTCGTAGAGGAATGTACTAGAATAAGTTGTTTATTTAGCAATGCTTTACATATTGCATATGAGCAGAAAAAAGCGACTATTTGTTATGCATAAACATCCCAATTTTGTCTTTGTTCCAACACAGAAAAACCGGAAACATCAAGGCTTGATACGCTCTAATGCGCACTGCTTTCCGATTATCTTTGAACCTTTAGCAAAGGCCACACGTCAAGCCAATTCTTAGATGCGACTCGCTTACTAAAAACATCGGGTCTTGGATATTGGGGGTTATTACTTATGGTGCCGGCGAAATTTGCAACTAGGCCAAATGGTGCAAGTACGTCAAAATCATCATTCGCTAATAAGCGAACCGCAACACAGGTTTCTCGCTCTATCCAATATGAAATAGCGTCGTGGCAATTATTATAGGGAGCATGTCCGTGAGACAAATGCATACGTGCTTGGTTTTTCACCTGCCAATTAGCTTGGGGCATTATTTGGGTTAGCTGGCGTTTAATGGCTTTTTCTTGGTTTTTTATTTCTGATTTAGCAGCCGCAGTTATTAGTGAGTGTTCTTGTTGTTGAAATGCTGGTTCTGTTGAAGTCTGGGCTATTGCAACATTCTGAGATACTGTGATTTCATCGCTTAAGTAAATCACATCAATATCGTTAAGCGGCGTTGGTTTACCCCTTTCGTGCAATTCATCCCATATTGCATTTCGCACAAATCCTGCACCAATATAGCCTTGCGGTAAATCAAGCGACCGCAAGGCATGAAGGCAATCCATTCTGAAAGGATCTCGCTTGATAATATCGCCAAGCCTTTTGAGATCTTGCACACTTAACCTTTGTCTTTAATACGCAGCTTTCGCTTCCACTTAATCACGTAAAAGCAAAATGCCGCCATGCTTCCGCCAGCAAACCAGCCTGCGATAATATCACTAGGCCAGTGCACGCCCAGTAAGACACGGCTAAGACCAATGCAAAATACCAGCAGAGTAGTCGCAAGGTATATCCATACTCTTACCCGCGTACTTGTTGCCAAATGTGTGAGCAAATGAGCTACATAAAAGTAAACCAGAGTTGATAGCGTGGCATGAGCCGAAGGAAAGCTTTGGGTATACACATCAACATGTTGCATGTTCAGCGATGGGCGCGGTCTGTCGATACCCGCTTTTAGAAGAAACGTCATCGCGATTCCCGCTGCTACGGCAATAATAAAGGTAACGGCCTTTTTCTTCTCTCCCGCCATACCTAAAGCACCAGCGACTGCTGCCACAACAAAAACTAGTACCGTATTGCTACCTAGCGCTGTGGTATCTCTAAGCACATCACGCTTCCACCCCGACACATTGCCTAGCTCGCTAATTGTGTTAAACACTGCATTATCAAATGACGTTAAAACGCCCATGTAAACAAACAGCATCATTAACAAAAAGCCTGTTCCAAGTAGTAAAACTTGAATAGCGGGTGTTTTTATCATGCTTAAATAATCGGCGATGGCGCCATTTTTTGTCTTTTCACTGCTTGTCATGTTTCTACTTCTATTTAATACGATTGAGGGTGCTACTTATCGTGCTTGCTGCCGCCTAGACAGTTGGGTGATGCTAGCGACTCTCCACCTCGCGCTTCCCACTCTGCTGGTGTATACGTGTGAAGCGCCAAAGCGTGAACAGGCCCTTGTAGTGCTTCTGCCGCAAGCCCGTTAATTTCTCTGTGTCTTGCTATTAAACGCTTACCTTCGAAGGCGTCGCTCACAACGGTAACTTTAAAGTGACTCTGCGCACCGTCTGGCACATTGTGCATGAAGCTTTCATCTACAACCTCAAGATAATGTGGACTAAGTGCAGACTCGATCGTAGTTTCTAGAAACGCTTTTACTTGCATCTTGCTTACCTTGCTCTTTGAATAAGATGTCGAAATGTAAGATTAATTCTACCACCGATGGGCTTTGTCGTCTTTGCAATACCATGCACATAATGGCTTTGTGTTGCACCTGCCATAATCAATACGCTCCCGTGTTCCAGTACCTGCGTATGCTTTTCCTTTGTTTCTTTATGCTTAAAAACAAAGGGTCTTGCCTCCCCTAACGTAACTGATGCAATCACGGGGTTGACACCTAGCTCTGGTTCATCATCAGAATGAAAACTCATACTGTCTTGCCCATCGCGATACCAGTTGGCTAGCACGCTGTTGAACCTTGCTTGGTACTGTGAAGCGCTCGATTTTTCACACAGTTGCTCACAACGTGCTTTGATGTCTGCAAGGCTTTCAGTCCAAGGGTTCGGCGACATGGTTAAATTTGAATAGGTGTAAGTACATTCGGGATCGCCGTGCCAGCTTTGAAGCCGAGGGATTTTTACCGGCTTGCCAAACAGCTTAATCGTATCCTGACGCCAGGGTAACTCTGCTTGTAGTTTTGTAAAAAAGGTATCAGCAGTAGCCTGTGATAGCGCGTTAGGAAAATAGATGACATCGCCTTCAACTAACGGGAGCTTGAAAGACGTACGCTTGTCTTCAGCAGTGTCGAACAGGGAAAATTGCATGTGTAAGAACTATAATTCCTTTGATATTTAATACTAGCTATCTACATCGCGGTTGACGGTGTCAATGCCCCCTTTAGAGCTTGTGTAATTACACCTTGTTTTCAATGAGTACGCATGCTTTTCCAGTGCGGATTGCTCTGTCATCGTTAAATATCGTGCTTTATACAAGGTGCATCCAATACCGAAGAATAACGGCTTATTCGCTAGAGCCAAGTGGTTGATATGGTAAGATAGACATTAGCACGTAAATTAAATGAGCATTCCCTAGTAGATAATGCTTTGAGCCTTCTCTAAAAACAGACCCCAATGAATACAGAATTTATATTTGCCGACCGCCAGTTCTCGCTGATTCGCTACCCTGAAAAGCACCAGCACGTAAGTCTTCAAGCATGGGATAGCGCAGATGAGCTTGTTATTGAGCACATCGAAACTTTATTAAGTGAAACATCACTCTCAGTTGGCAGCGATGAGAATGACGGGTCAATGATGATCTTTAATGATGACTTTGGTGCGTTAGGCTGCTGGTTTTCCCATTTAGCGCCTTACTGGGTGTCCGATTCCTATATTTCATTGCGTTCACTGTCTGAGAACTTAAAAGCCAATCAGTTACTCAATGCACCAGTAGATGACAGTACAAGTGAGCTCGCGACCGCACAGCTTAAAACGTTAACCAGTGTAGAAAGCTTAACGTTTAAACCAGAAACTGCACCTAGCCTTATCGTCATAAAAGTCCCTCGCGCCCTCGCTTTGCTAGAACAACAGCTTATCGATATACAAAAATATGTTACGACTAGCACTCGCATCGTCGCAACGGGCAAAGTGAAGGCCATTACGAAGTCGGTGCTTAACTTGTTTGAGCGATATATTGGCCCTACAACCACCTCTCTTGCTAAAAAGAAATCTCGGCTTATTTTCGCAACGCCTCGTGAGTCTCTAAAACGCGCTGACTCTCCCTATCCTACGCGCTGGCAGTGTAAAAGCACCATGGGCGCAGAGCTTACTATCGATAACCTTGCCAACACATTTGCTCGACAGTCGCTGGATATTGGCGCGCGTATTATGCTTGAGCACATGACGGTGAGTGCCAATGACGTTGTGGTAGATTTAGGCTGTGGTAATGGTGTACTAGGTGTAAACGCGCTGTCTCTCGCTCCTGACGCCAAAGTGATATTCGTGGACGAGTCCTATATGGCGTTGGAAAGTGCCCGACTCAACGTGCTAAACAACTTTCCGGATAAAATCGACCAGTGCGAGTTTGTTGCAAGTAACTGCTTAGAAACACTCTTAAATCGTGAAAATAAACCTGCTGTTACCAAGATTTTGTGTAACCCTCCCTTTCATCAGCAAAACGCGATCACCGACCATATTGCATGGCAAATGTTTACTGACTCTCGTGAATTACTGATTAAAAGTGGTCACTTGGTGGTGGTTGGCAACCGACACCTTGACTACCACATTAAACTTAAAAAGCTGTTTGGTGGCGCTAAGGTACTTGCGAGTGATAAAAAGTTCGTTATCTTAGGCACTGCAAAACGCTAAGCGCGGAAAAAGGTGCACAATGAAAGGTGCGCCAAAAAAGTGCACAAACTAAGGAATATATTTAAAGGCATTTTTATGAAGAAAATACTTTTATCAATCATGACCGCCGTTATGCTGATTGGCAGCAGTTCATCTGTTATGGCCAAAAAAGACGATGGGTCTCAGGTTCAGCCCGATAACTATTACCCACGAGTAAAGATTGAAACAACCATGGGCGATATCGTGGTTGAGCTAGACAGAAGACGCGCGCCACTTACGGTAAATAACTTTCTTCGTTATGTTGATAAGCGCGCCTACGAAGACACTATTTTTCACCGTATTGTGCCTGGTTTTGTTGTGCAAGGTGGAGGCTACACTGCTGACTTCAATGGTAAATCAAACTTCCCCGATATTTTTAATGAATCAGGTAACGGTTTAACAAACGACCTACACACCATTGCAATGGCAAGACAAAGTGACCCGCATACCGCCAACCGACAGTTTTACTTTAACGTGAATGACAACAGCAGCTTAAATCCAGGCAGAGACTGGGGCTATGCGGTGTTTGGCGTAATTGTGGAAGGCGAAGATATTGTTGATGCCATGTCGGAAGTAGAAACTGAATACTCCATTCGCCTTAACGCGAATAACGTCCCGATTGAGCCAATCATTATTAAAAAAGTGACTGTCTTACCACCGTTATAAGGTTGTATCGTCTTTTGGCCGAAAAGCATTATACATTCAGCCATAGAGCGGACTCATCTATGGCTGAAGCTCAAGTCTAAACAAATGCTGTTTTGGAAAGGTTTTATCGAAGTAGAATCCCTGCTTTTTGAACCCTAGTCGCTGTAATAGCTTTTGCGATGTTTTATTGTCTGGGTGCGTCATTGCGGTTAAAAAGCCATACCCCTCAGCAGTAGCCCAGGCTATAACTTTCTTGCATGCCTCATGGCATAAGCCGCTTCCTCTTGCATCAGGCAGCATGGCGAAGCCCAAGTCTGGGCATTCAAAGGCAAAGCGATTAAATAACCCACAAACTCCTAACGGCTGTTTAGTGTCATTTAACTCAACAGCAAGTAAACCGTACCCCCACTCTTCTCGTTGAGCGTTGGTTTTTCCAATGTAGTCGCAGGCATCGTCTACTGTATTAACGTTCTTACTTCCAATGTACTTAAGCCACAGCTCGTCTTGCTGTAATGCTAGTACCCAGTGTTGATCATCAAACGTGAGCGGTCTTAAAGTAATTTTGTCGGAAGTTAAAATTGATGCTTCAGTATTCACACTAAACTCTCTGCCTAAGGGCGTTTGTTACTGCTAAAACTAGCGCTTCGCTAGAATTCTGTCTATACGCTCAATAGTTTCATTATTTACTTTTGCCGCACGTGGGTATTTGGGCTTTGCTCTGTCGTTTACTCTCGGGTGTTCCCATAGCGACGTGTTTTTTACAAATCGCTCCGCTTCTTCAATGCCACCGTGTTCTAGGCAACCGGCCATACAGGTATCAATATAGGTTTGACTAACAGGGAATCCTTCGCTTGCCGGCTCGCAAGCGAGTGTTTCACAAATCCAGAAGGTGAACTGCGCCAATCGCTCATTTAACGCAGCTGTGACCTCACCTTTATGAAGGTGAAAATCGAGTGCTTTAGGGCTTACTTCCACAAAACGATAGTCTTTTTCTCGGTTTTGTAACGCGGGGTTAATTTGCGTGGGGATAAGCTGAGCGTTTAGCTGGTTATGGGTATTAGCCACGGCGCCTACATAGGTTTGCTCTTCGTGAATACTGCGCGTCACCCAAGCCCGTTCGAACCCTGATACGGTTACCGGAATACCTTTTGTGAAAATGTTCGAGTAACGCTCTCGACTATCTTTACTGAGTAAGCTTCCGTAACCTAAAACCATGTTTTTTTCGGTTTGCGTACTTAGCCAGTTCGCGATCTCATTCATTTTCACCTCTACTTCATAGCCGCTTCACCATCACTATTTTAGGACTGTTTATCTTTACTTTGTATAGCCCCAAGAAAAATGGCGTTACGCATTTTTTCACACTGCATAAATAGCAAAGGCGGTGTAACAAGTTACACCGCCTTTGCTTACTACAGTAACGTCGTTAATTAAAACAACGCTCGCACACCCAAAGTAAAGTTTCTACCTGGAAGCGGTGCTTGGTCTTTTAAGAAAGATGTATGAACGCGTGCTTCCTCATCAGTAAGGTTCTCACCACGGGCAAACAATACCCAGTCGATACCTTGAGAACCAAACTCATACTGCACGTTTGCGTTAACTAACGTGTAACCGTCGGTTGTAGTTTCAAACGACGCTACTTCGTTCTGGTCGTCATACCATGTAAAACCCACGTCAGCGCTTAAGCCATCGTTCACATAACTTAATTCGCTACCGAAGCGCATAGGTGGCGTGCGCGGAAGGTTGTCATCTTCTACTTCTGCGCGAATATAGTCACCAAATACAGTTAAACGTAGCGTTTCAGTTAAGTCTACGTAAGTTTCTGCTTCAAAGCCCCAGATGTCGGCGTCAGCTTGTTGGAAGTAATAGATAGGCAAGCCTTCTTCATCGCCGTGCTCGTCATGTTCAAGTTCTTCGTGCTCGCCTTCTAGCTCTTCTTCCTCATGCTCTTCATGCTCACTAAGCGCAATTAAACCCGTGCTTGTTTGGAAAATATAGTCATCCGCCTGATTGTAGAAGAACGACGCACTGTAGCCCCAGCTTCCGGTAAACTTACGGAAAGTAATATCCAAGTTGGTGCTAACTTCCTCGTTAACGCTTCTTAAGTCTTCTTCAATATGGCCTTCCTCGTCCATATCAAATACTAGACCTACTTCGTAGCTTTGCGTTGCTAAGTGCTGGCCAGCAGAAAAGAGTTCTTGCTGGCTAGGCGCGCGTTCGCTGCGTGATAAAGTCACTGCAATAGAGTGCCCTTCCTGGTATTCCCAGTTAGCGCCCGCTGAAAGCGACAGGCTGGTGAAGTCATAATCAGGGAAGTTGAAAGCAACAGCGTGCTCTTCATGTTCTTCACCCTCATGCTCTTCATCGTGCTCTTCGCCTTCGTGCTCATCATGTTCTTCATGTAGAACGTCAAGTTCTACTTCGCTTGCGTCAGCATCCAAAGTCGTGCGTTCAAGTCGGCCACCCAACTCAAAGGTAACGTCACCGACTTTTTTCTGCTCAACGACATAAAGTGCATAGCTTGATGTGGTATTTGCTGGTGTAAAGGCTTCTTCGCCCACAGCATTGTAATCGCTATGGTTAAACTGTAGCCCGAATACGCCGTGCCAGCCGTTCACTTCTTCGTGGTAAGCAGAAAGACGGATGTCGCTTGTTTCGTTTGTGAATACAGTACCCGGCTCGCCGTCTTCAATTTCTGCGTGCTCATAATCGGTATAAGCCGCGGCAAATTTAAGGTTAGTAAGTCCCTCAAAAGGAGAATGCCATTCACCGGCTGCTTGATAGCGAGTCATATCTACATCAAGTAGCACACCTTCTTCGCCATGCTCATGTTCTTCGTGCTCTTCATCCTCATGCTCTTCGTCATGTTCATCGTGCTCTTCTTCACCGTGAGCATGGCTGTGGCCTGGCACCCCATATTCGTTGTCTAACTGCTCAACCGCGAAACCGAAGTAGCCTTCTTCAGCTACATAAGATAAACCTGCAACAATGTTGCTTGTTTCCATAGCGCTGCTTTCTAATTCACCGTTAGGCTCATCTTCATCAGGTTCGATAGATGCGAAGCCTGGGATGTCAGCATTGTCTGTGTCGCGATAAAAACCGTCTACATGCCACACAATATTGCCACTACCGCCAGTTACATCAGCGCGAGTGTACGAACCATTGTTAACCGTGCTGTAGCTAGTTTCTGCTTCGCCTTCTACGCCATCTACTTGGTACTGGGGAATGCGTTTATCTACTACGTTAACTACACCACCGATAGCACCGCTGCCGTATTGAAGTGTTGCAGGGCCGCGAAGCACTTCCACCTGGGTAGCGCTTGAAAGCGTAGTCGCTACGTTATGGTCTGGCCCAACACGCGATACGTCAGAAACATCTAAGCCGTTTTGAACTATCTTTACGCGAGGACCATCGTTACCGCGAATAACTGGGCTGCTTGATACTGGACCGAAATACGTGCTGTGTACACCCGGCGCGTTTTTTAGGGTTTCCCCTAAGGTTGGTGCTTCTATTTTACGTAATTTTTCAGCACCAATTACGGTCACTGGCGTAACAGATTCCAGTACTGATGATTGAAGCGCATTGGCGGTAACCACGATATTTTCGACGGATGCAGGCTTTAAAACGAAGTCTACATTTTGATCCGTATTTACGTCGCCTAAGTCGTTATCACCATGAATGTAGTTTGAAGAATAAACATGTAAATGAATATGTGGCTGCTTAACATCGTCAAAACGGTAAACACCATTTGCATCGGTGTATGCTACACGGCGGCTGCCTTCAATTTTTACTTCAGCCCCTGCGACAGGTTGCCCTGCCGTGTCGGTGACTTTTCCCGTTACTGTGGTGGCATACACAGGCGCACTTAACAGCCCTGCTATGGACAAACTTAGCAGCGAACGCATTTTCATGGGTATTCCTCTGAGGATGTTATAACATTATCTAGTGATGTTATAACATTTTTCAGCATTGCCGTGCTCATGTCAACCGCAGGCCAAAGTAAGTTACCCCTTATCTACGCTAATTTAATGTTTTGTAACTATTTAGGTGCAAAGCCTTCGCTTTTCTGCCCCGTTAAAAGTCTCTAAGCTCTGCTTACCGTGAAGTTGATTACTTCTTGAATATGTTTTGCATTGGTTTTAAGCATAAGCAAACGATCGATGCCCAGCGCCACACCCGCACACGGTGGCAAACCTGCGTCAAGCGCACTTAGAAAGTTTTCATCAATGGGCTTAGTGGGAAGGCCATGTTCTTCGCGCTTTCTGTTATCCGTTTCAAAACGCAGTCGCTGCTCTTTTGCCGCACTTAACTCATGGAAACCGTTTGCAAGTTCAGCGCCTTGGTAATACACCTCAAAGCGTTCGGCAACCCGTCCATCAACTGGGCTTAGTTTGGCAAGCGCCGCCTGAGAAGCAGGGAAATCGTAGATGAAGCACGGTTTTTCGTTACCGATTTTAGGCTCGATTACATAGCTGAATAAGAGTTGTAACTTGCTGTCATAGCTTAGATTTTGCGGCGCGTGAATATCTATGTTCTGCTCTTCCATTACCTTTAGCAAAACGTCGTTATTAGCACTTAACGGGTCAATATTTAAATAGGTTTGAAAAGCTTGCTGATACGTCATCTTATCGGCCGAAGCGGTGTTAAGAGTTTCTTGCAGCAAGGCGTCAACCTCGTCCATTAGCGCAAAATGATCAAAACCTAAGCGGTACCACTCTAGCATGGTAAACTCTGGGTTGTGCCAGCGCCCTTCACCTTCATGGCGAAACGCTTTACACACTTGATAAATACTACCGCTGTCAGCGCACAGTAACCGCTTCATGGCATATTCAGGGGAAGTTTGAAGATACAGCGTAGTTGGCTTACCGGATGAGGCAAAATTGAATTGTGTATCAAACGCATTTAAATGCTCATCGGTAACCGTACCGTTTGAAAGTAAAGGCGTGTCTACCTCTAACACGTTTCTTGCGTAAAAAAACTCTCGGATGGTTCTGAGTAATTCTGCACGCGCTACACGTGCATCATGTGAGGTAGTCGGCTGCCAAGGTTGCATGTATTAAAACCTAAATAGTAAAGCTTAAACAAAAAACCGGTACACAAGGCACCGGCTTTTATACGTAAACAATAGGCGCGTATAGCGCTTTAGTTTTCGCTATTATTTTTGTGCACGAGACACATATTCGCCAGAGCGCGTATCAACGCGGATAACTTCACCTGTTTGTACGAATAGAGGAACGCGAACAACTGCACCAGTGCTAAGTGTCGCTGGTTTACCGCCCGTACCCGCTGTATCACCTTTAAGACCTGGGTCCGTTTCAGTGATTTCTAGCTCAACAAAGTTAGGTGGCGTTACCGTAATAGGAGAACCATTCCACAGTGTAATAGTACAAACGTCGTTTTCTACCAACCACTTTTGGTTCTCGCCCACCGCTTTTTCGTCTGCAGCGATTTGTTCGAATGTATCGTTGTTCATAAAGTGGTAGAATTCGCCGTCGGTGTACAAGTAGGCAAGCTCTGTATCCATTACATCAGCGCCTTCTACTGATTCACCTGAGCGGAAAGTTTTTTCTAAAACTTTACCTGAAATAAGCTTGCGGATTTTTACGCGGTTAAACGCTTGGCCCTTACCCGGCTTTACGTATTCGTTTTCTAGAATGTTGCAAGGTTCGCCGTCCAGCATAATTTTCAGGCCGCCTTTGAACTCGTTAGTGCTGTAATTAGCCATAATTCCTCTGTCTAAACATAAGGTACAAAAAGTTTCGTGGAACAAATAATACCTAAAAAACCGATTTCTGTAGAGCATAACTGGCAAAAAGAATTGGCGAGTAGCTACACCGATCCTGCAAAACTGTTACAGCACTTAGGTTTAGACGAAGAAAAATACGCTCAACATATTAAAGCACGCCGCCTTTTTCCCATGCGTGTTCCACGGCATTTCGTTAGCCTTATGGAAAAGGGAAACCCCAACGACCCCCTGTTTTTACAGGTTATGCCGCTTAGCGACGAATTTCTCACCTCACCGGGCTACAGCGAAGATCCGTTAGATGAGCATGACACAGCAGGCAAGGGTATTTTGCATAAATACGATTCTCGTGTGCTATTGATGGTACGCACTGGCTGTGCAGTAAACTGCCGTTACTGTTTCCGTCGCCACTTCCCGTATGCCGACAATTCGGTCAGTAAAAATCAATGGCTTGATGTACTTGAATACCTTCGCAGTAACAGCAAGGTTAACGAGGTGATTTTTTCAGGTGGCGACCCTCTTATGGCGAAAGATGATCATTTGTCGTGGTTAGCCAACGAAATTACCGCCATTCCCCATATAAAACGCCTGCGTATTCATAGCCGTCTGCCGGTAGTGCTACCAGAGCGAATTAGCCATGACTTTGTTGAATGGTTTACCGCATTGCCGCTTCAAAAAGTATTAGTGCTGCACGCAAACCACGCGAATGAGATGTCAGAAACGCTAAAATCCCGATTAAACACACTACGAGAGAGAGGTGTGACCCTGCTCAATCAGTCGGTATTGCTAAAAGGCGTAAACGATTCCGGCGATGCCATAAGTGATTTAAGTGAAACGCTATTTGAGGCTGGAGTACTGCCCTATTACTTGCACGTGTTAGATAAAGTGCAGGGTGCGAGTCATTTTTATGTGAGTGATGATGAAGGCCGCGCAATTATGGAAGAAGCGATAAAGCGTCTGCCAGGCTTTTTAGTGCCAAAACTGGTGAGAGAAATTGGCGGTCAACCTGGCAAAACGCCTATCGACTTACATTTGCATCCGTAACTTACGCGTAGGTATCGATGTTGGCGCCTAACGCGGGGTTCGAAGATGACGGTTTTGGTACGTCAGCGGCTGATTCCAGCAGCTGAAGCGACGCTTTACCCTCTTGCTCTTGCTGGCTTTTTGCCAACTTAAGAGAGGCCAACTCAAGTGACGCACCGGACGCTCCAGAGGCACTAGCACCTTGTAGATCCATACCATTTTCCTTTGTTGCTTGTAGCAAAGTAAAAAAATGGGCAGAATTGCCCACCCTTACGATGTGTTGAGTGTTACGTAACCAGCAAGTTCGTTAGTGAACCGCAAGCTTTGTAATTTACAACATCGTTATGTTATCGGCCTTGAAAGGCGAAACTTTAACCATTATTTACCGTAATACATTTTGCGTGGCAAAAAAAATTGCGACGCAAACCATATAAACTTAGGTGTGCAGGTAGTAAGCACACCTAATCACATTAGAAATAAAAGGCGTGACTATGCAACAGAGCCAAGAGATGCAAGCTGTCCATCAACAACTTCAAGAAACACTTCAAACGCTGCACCGCAAAGCCGTTGATGCCGACCAAGTTTTAGATAACTTACAGCGCGATCAAAAAGGTAAGTTTGCTGCCGTATTCGCTGACGATAGCGGTTTCACCGCATCAGCCAAGCGCTTTGGCCCCTATGTACAAGAGATTGCAAATGACTGGCAATCGCTAAAGGAACTGGATGATGATGCCGCTAAGCAGGCACTTGCGCCTTTGGTTAAAAAAATAGAGTTGGCTCTTGTAACCATTGCACAGTTTCAGCAGTCTCTTGCTAAAAAGTAGCGTAGAACGGCAACTGAGTAAAACAAAGCCCGCTTCAATTGCGGGCTTTTTTATAGATTAACTTCTCGCTCACGGCGCGCTCTTACATGCCTTAGCGCTTATTTTTGGTAAAGCGGCAGCACGCTGATTCTACGCTTAATTTCCTTTACTTCTTTTAAATAGGATTCACTGTCCACGCGCTGATATTGTTCAGTGAAGGCTTGCTTACTCAAGCCTTCAGGCAGACCTTCAATAGGCGGGATGATTTCCAATTCACTTTGAATGCGCGCCATCGCGTTTTGTACTTCCATTGCGGTGTTTGGATTTGTAGCAACCTTCGCAAACTCAGTACCCGACATATCTGCCGCTAAATCTACAAAGCTATAGCCCGAGCCACCGTTGCCTCGGTCCATTAACTCTTTAAACTCGCCAATTGCCAAAGACATACCTTGTTCGGCCATTAGCTCTAATGCAGCAGAAATAATGAAGTGACGAGCCAAATCGTTGCGCTTGTGCAGCACCGCACCTCTGCGAGGCTTTAACGCTTTTTCGGAATCTGGCTGTATGTCGCCCACCAGAGTCCCAACACGATGATGCCCAACGTAAACCGCTAAAGCGAGGAGTACTGCATTATTATGCAGTACTGCATCTTCAGGGGTTTGGCTTTGCTCTCTCGCTCGTGCCATCCCTTCGCGCAAGTATTCAATAAGGGATACCGGTTTAGTTGATAAGGCTATTTCTCTACCAGACAAATAACGTAAATAGTACGCAGATAATTGCTGAAGCTCGGTCTGTTCACTTATCGACATGTTCGACGCCACTACGTTTAACTCGCTTAGCAGTTCATCTAAACGCCCAACATCTAGGGTAAGTTCACCGCGCCCCATGGTCACGCGCTCAACACGAGACAGCGCAATAGTGGCTATTTCTGATTGGGTATAAGAGTTCACTGTGCGTTCTAAAAAGCCGAGTAAAAAACGGCCTGGAATGGTTAAGTCGCCTACTTGAACTTGCTCTATACGCAAGCTATCTCCAGGTAATACTAATGCCGAGGCATTAATGTAATAGCCCGTATTATCAATGGCGTAAGTAACATTTACAGTGCCCCCCAATGGGGTGATCTTTACTACGCCTTTAAACTCAGGTAAGGCCCGCTGTAACACGCCCACCAAGCTTTCGACTTGCGTTTCGGTAAGCGTTACCTGATGACCTTCTTCTCGGCGTGAAAATGCCTGCTTTAGCTGGCCGAGCAGCTCGTTAACACTGTCAGCACCATCGAGCTGCGTCGGCGCTGTCGATGCCACCAAGGGCGCTTTTTGTACAGCCATAACGGTAACTGTAGCCACGCTTACTACAAGCAGAACAAGGATGATGGCGATAGTTATCAAAAGCCATTTGAGGCTACGCAAAATCATAAGAAATCAGCTTTACCTGTAATTACAACTAATCAAAAAGAGTTAGCGCCCAATTGCTTTGCTGTGAAACTAAACACAATAGGCGCTAAGGTGCTGGTTATACTACGTTATCTATTTTCGTGCCACCAGTGACAAGTGGATTGACAAGTAGGTCGCATGTAACTTTATTAATCAACGTGTCTTGAGCTCACTATCGCCCCACTCTTTCAAGCTGTCGTAACGCACAGTAGCACGGGATAAATCGTGATGCTGCGATAAGTCTGTAGGTATTACAATACAAGCCAGCTTTGCTTCAAGTGCCGCTGCCATGCCGGTTTGCGTATCTTCAATGGCTACACACTCGCTAGGCGATTTACCTAGCTTATCCATAGCAAGGACATAACAATCTGGGGCGGGCTTACTATTTTCTACGTCTTCTACGGCGACCACACAGGAAATATAATTACTCAACTCATATTGAGATAACGTTTTTTCGACAGCCTTTTTACTTCCCCCTGTCACAATGCCAATAGTAAAACCATTATCTGCACATTGCGTAATAACCTCCCTAGCAAATGGCATTAAAGGAAAAGCTTGCTTATCGAGGTAGTCGCTCACGCTTTTATGTTTCTGCTGAGCCAGCAACTGCGGTTCTATATCAATATTAAAATGCTCAACTAAGTCCACTGCATTTTGCTTTACCGGTATCCCGGCCATTACTTCACAATAAAAATCCTTGCTTAGCTCAACATCATATTTCAATAAAATGTCTTTCCAAAGGTCAAAATGTACGGTTTCTGAGTCAATCAGAGTACCATCGTGGTCAAATAACAGCGTTGTGGTGTTATCGCTCACCGCTAATTGGCGTTTAGATGAAGAAACTGAATGCAATGCCAAAATAAACCTCCTTGCTATTAAAACTACATTTCGGTGTTGAGAATACATAGAATGCTATCAGCACCGAAAAACCGATATCATCCTGTCTCTGTCTATTGTCCGTTATTTCATTTCGAGAAGGTGAAACAACGTAGTCATTACCAATGACAAATGATGCAGAGACTAGGCCAGCTACTCCTGTGGTACACTGAGAGCCTCTCACCAGTTTGAAATTTTTTTACGTGGAGCTAACTGCGTGCTTTACCACATTTTAGGCTTTGCCAGTGCCGCACTTTTTTTACTGACATGGTTAGGCTTATGGTCACAAATTAAAGCTATGACGCACCATCAAGTGTCCGTTACAAGCGAGAAAAGTGATGCGAACCACAGCCTATCGCTAAACCAGTTTGGATCTAGCTATTTTGCGTTTTTCTCTATTTTCCTATTCGGCATTTCGGTAGAGCCTTTTAACCATTACTTGGTTTGGACGCGTTTTGGCGCGCTCATTCTTACGCTCATAATAATTTGGAAGATATGGCAACATAGGCGCACTACTATTTCAGGCTACGTTGCCGCTATTGCTGTGCTTGTGCTAGTTGGCGGTACCCTTTCCATTGCTTTTCGCCCCTTCCCAATGCTTGCACAACTTGGCGCAAACACGTTGATGCTGGTAGTCACCGTCATATTATTTCAAGGTTCGCTACATCAGTGGCTTGTGTTGCAGCGCAGACAAAAAGTAGGTTCGCTGTCCTTCGCGTTATTTCGAAACATCTTAATAAAAGACGTTAGCACCTTAATGTTCGGCTTAACAATGCCGTTAAGCCAAAGCTGGCCGCTACTCATCTTAAACGGCACCAGTGTCATAATGCGCGGCAGTATTTTACTGCAGATGCACAAACTAAAACGCCGAGAACTCCATGTTTCAGGATAGTATCTCGGCGTTTTCTATTCGCGTTTTTATGACGCTTTGGTTTTTAACCAGCTTTTAAAGCATCGTCGCTCATTCAGTGCGTTAACTCTTACAAGCGCTAGAGCCGTACGCTATAGCGCAACTTCTGCCATATTCCCTTTGCTTTCAAGCCAGGTTTTACGATCGCCAGAACGCTTCTTAGCAAGCAGCATATCCATTAGCTCCATCATCTCTTCAGCGTCTTCAATAGTCAGCTGAACAAGGCGACGGGTGTTCGGGTCCATGGTCGTTTCGCGAAGCTGTAGCGGGTTCATTTCACCTAAACCTTTGAAGCGCTGCACGTTCACTTTGCCC
Source organism: Alteromonas sp. ABV4_150 (assembly GCF_056311745.1). NCBI lineage: Bacteria > Pseudomonadati > Pseudomonadota > Gammaproteobacteria > Alteromonadales > Alteromonadaceae > Alteromonas > Alteromonas sp. ABV4_150. The sequence goes on from NZ_CM149971.1 coordinate 976,846, forward strand.
CGTTTCTTTTCCGCTTCAATTCGGTCAAGAATGCCCTGCTTTTCCCCCTCATCTAAGGCGTAATACACTTCTTTGCCTACATCTATTCTAAATAGCGGCGGCATAGCGACATACACATGGCCTTGCTCTACTAAGGTTCTGAAATGACGTACAAAGAGTGCACATAGCAAGGTTGCAATGTGTAGCCCATCTGAGTCAGCATCGGCAAGAATACAAATTTTACCGTAGCGCAGACCAGACAGGTCTGTTGAATCTGGGTCAATACCTAGCGCTACAGAAATATCGTGGATCTCTTGAGATGCCAGTACTTGAGAAGAGTCTACTTCCCAGCTATTTAAAATTTTACCGCGCAGGGGCATTATCGCCTGAAACTCTCTGTCACGCGCTTGTTTAGCCGAGCCACCTGCCGAGTCACCCTCTACTAAAAACAACTCAGAGTAAGAAATATCTTGAGACGAGCAGTCGGTTAACTTGCCCGGTAGTGCAGGGCCTTGTGTCACCTTTTTACGGGCGACTTTTTTCACCTGTCGAAGACGACGCTGTGCATTGTTAATACACATTTCAGCCAGCGCTTCAGCAATTTCAGTGTGCTGGTTTAGCCACAAACTAAATGCGTCTTTCACCACACCGGATACAAACGCACTGGCCTGACGCGAAGACAAACGCTCTTTGGTTTGGCCCGCGAACTGAGGGTCCTGCATCTTAGTTGAAAGAATGTAGGCACAGCGGTCCCAAATATCGTCTGGCGATAGCTTAACGCCACGGGGCATTAAGTTTCTAAATTCGCAAAACTCACGCATCGACTCCAGCAAGCCTTGGCGCAGTCCATTAACGTGGGTACCACCTTGTGCTGTAGGAATAAGGTTAACGTAGCTCTCTGTTACCAAATCACCACCCTCAGGCAACCACATCACTGCCCAATCCGCCGCTTCCGTATTGCCGCTAAACGTGCCTACAAACGGAGTATCTGACGGTAAAGTTTCAAATTCTTCCACCGCTTGGTAGAGGTAATCTTTCAGACCATCTTCGTAATACCACTCTTGGCTTTCTTTGGTAACTTTGTTGTCAAAACGAATGCGTAAGCCAGGGCTTAATACCGCTTTGGCACGCAGGTTATGGACAAGACGACTAACCGAGAACTTAGCAGAATCAAAATATTGCGGGTCGGGCCAAAAATGAACACGGGTACCTGTGTTGCGCTTGCCGCAGCTATCGATAACCTGTAAATCTTCTACCTTGTCGCCGTTTTCAAAGGCGATTTGGTATACGTTACTGTCTCGTCGAATTGTCACTTCTACGCGGGTTGAAAGCGCATTAACTACCGAAATTCCCACCCCGTGAAGACCACCAGAGAAGGCGTAGTTTTTATTTGAAAACTTACCGCCTGCGTGAAGCTTACATAATATAAGCTCTACGCCAGATATTCCCTCTTCAGGGTGTATATCTACCGGCATACCACGACCATCATCGATAACTTCTAACGATTGGTCTTCATGCAAAATAACTTTGATATTAGAGGCATGGCCGGCGAGCGCTTCATCCACACTGTTATCGATGACTTCCTGCCCTAAATGGTTTGGGCGGGTGGTGTCGGTATACATACCAGGACGACGTTTTACGGGGTCAAGGCCGTTTAAAACCTCGATAAGCTTCTGAATTATATTGATTTGACATAGTTATGGTTGTTATTTAAGCCAGCGATAAGGAAAGAAAGCACACACTACTGTGAGTAATTACAGCACTGCACGGCGTATATTTGATGTTAGCAGGGCTAGTAAAGACTGGCAATGCGCTTATTTTAGCAAAAACTCAGCGATTGCTGGTAAGTGGTTTTCGTAACCTACAAAGCTGTGATCACCGCCTTCTTCGATAAGTAAATGACTTTGCTGATACTTCTGTGCAGCCAAGCGATAGTCTAGAGTTTCATCTTCAGTCTGAAGCAGCACTTTGTAACAATCGGGCTGTTTAATTGAAGTAGCCTCTAAGGCTTTTATAACCCCCATATCGCTTTCTACTATCTCAAACTTTTCTCTGCTGTATGGGTTTTCGTGAGTGCCAATGAAGCTTTGGAGCAGTTCATAGGGGCGTACCGCTGGATTAATTAATACGGCTTTGCCACCAAACTTTTCTAGTAAAAATGTAGAGAGATAGCCGCCCATTGAGCTACCAATCAGTTTAAGCCCATTTTCAAGCAGTGCTGGCGTGCTATCAATAAGCTCTAGCAGCTGACTTTCTACTTTGCTGGGAAAGTTAGACAGTTCAGGAATATGTAAGGTGACGTTTGAGTGATGCTGCTCAAAATATTGTTTAGTGGCTTGGGCCTTTATGGACTTCGGCGAGCTCAAGAAGCCATGAAGATATAAAATGTGCTGCATACTGTTCTGTTCTCTACTCTATTTTTCTTTGTGTTTGGATTATTGAATAACCTAGATTTTGGTAACCCTAACGTCCACCGTGCCATCGTCCATCAAATTAATCACTTGGTATCCAGGTGCCTCTTCGCTTACACCGAATTCAGCTCGCAATTGCCATTGCCAGCAGGTAGACGGGCTTCCGTACGAAGGCGTGTTATTCGCTCCTATTTTTTGGCGCAATGGCGAATGAATATGACCGTGAATTAACGCCTTTATTTGCGGGTATTCACTAATAAGCAATTCAAGGTGCTGCGCATTAGCCAAAAAATGTTTATCCATCCAGCTTTTCGAAGGCAATACATGGTGATGAAGCGCAACAAGATGATTAACGTGCTGTGATGCATCTAGCGATTGCTTTAACGCAATCAAATCGCTGCGTTTTACTTCGCCCTTAGCTGTGTGCATATTGCCTGAAGCGCGGGTATCCATACCGTGTATTTCCCAGTTCGAAAAGCTTATTGGGTTGGCGCTCCGTAGGTGACGACTACCGAGGTAACTTTCGAAATGGGGATTATTGTCGTGATTTCCAGCAAGAACAAACCAGTCTATATTTTCTGGCTCGATGTATTGCTCCATTAAGGCGGTAAAATGCTGATAGCTTTCAGCGGAGTTATCACCACTGATGTCCCCAGTAACCAGCACTTTCACTTTTTGCTCTTGCCCGTAAGTTTCTTTATCAGCGCTTTGATTATTGGACTCAGAGATGTCTGAAAGGCTCTCGCGAACAGCGCTAAGCACACGCGTTAGTGAGTGGTATGGGGCTATGCCTGCGTGACCGATTTTGTCTTTGTCCTTAAATAAGTGGCAATCACTTATTTGTATTAGTGTTATCACGCTTCAGAGGTAACGTTAGTTGAGTGTTGCAGGCAAAAGTTTAGCCATTCAGCTAAAAAGATATTCACCATGTGCTTTTCGTTGCGCTGGCGCATCTTCAAATTAGGGTATTCGTAAGAAGGCTCAAGGGCCCCTGTATTTTGGCTGTTTATCACTTCAGCCATGCGCGCATCATGATATAGGCGAACCGTCATACTTGGCGTTAAATATGAGGGCATATCTTTAGTGGTTTGTTTTATGCTCAACGTGCTGGTATAGCGAGCAGAGTCCACTATCCTAATCTCATAGGCCAATCCCACGCCAACGGAAAATTCATAGCTCAAATCTTCCGTATCGCAGTCAGGTAGCATTCTAAGAACATAAGCATAGTTTAGTTCGCAAAGCGCCTGCATTGACGGAAGATGAGGGATGTATTTTCGTTGATTGCGTTGTGTCACGATGTCTGCCACTGCTCCAGAAGTTGTGTTTTATGCATAAAGAACCATTGTAGCGCAATTACTGCTGCGGCGTTGTCTATATGGCCATTTTCCAACCATTCAAGAGCGGTATTCTCTTTTACGCGATGCACTTTGATATCTTCAGACTCGCTTTCAAGCCCGTGAATTCCTTTTGCCAAGCTAGCATCAGTTTTTGCTATAAATATATGTAATCTTTCCGTGGTACCACCTGGACTCGATAAATAGCTTAAGGCCTTGGTCAAGTTTTGTAACTCTATTCCCGCCTCTTCCATAGACTCTCTATGGCACACATTTTCTGGAGTCTCACCTTTATCTATCATGCCTGCGATAATTTCTATTAACCAAGGGCTTGAAGATGTGGCTAATGCCCCAATTCTAACTTGCTCAATGAGCACAAACTCTTGGAGTTCAGGATCGTAGGGTAAGACCCCCACCGCATGACCGCGTTCAAATATTTCTCGCGTGACCGTGTCGCTCCATTCTCCATTAAAACACTTGTGCTTAAATTGATACTGATTCATGGTAAAGAAACCACGATACACTGGCTTAATGTCGGTAATTTCGACGTCATTTGAGGTAAATGAAAGGAATTCCTTGCTCATTTGCTGACACTTATGGTTCAAATAGATTTATCATACATAGTACATTTACACACCAACCATGTATACGCATGAAAAATGCGATACGGCGTGTGAGCGAATAACAGAAAACTCATATTACAAGTCGTCTATTACTATAATAATTGCGTGGGTAGATCACATATTCTGTTACAGTTAATCGAATACTGTTACGAGTTTGGACTTTCGGTTTGTGGTTGAATTTTCATACACTTGGTTTTAATAAGTCGTCTCAACGAATAAACGACGACGCAACTTGAACACAACAGGAAGACGTAAGCATGAAACGAACACTTCTGTCGCTAGTTATCGGTGTTTCGATGACAACTGGTGCGCTAGCCGATGACCTAATGCAGGTATATCAACAAGCACTGGCGAACGATCCATTGGTAAACCAAGCGAAAGCGCAACGTGATGCTGCGTTCGAAGGAATCAGTCTTAGCCGCGCAAGCCTACTACCCCAAATCTCTGGCTCTATGGGTTACACCCAATCTGAATCAGAACGCTTCCAGCAAGCGGCTGGTGACAACGGCCTTCAAGTATTCACAACAGATACTGAAGTAGACACGCTTAACTACGGTTTATCACTTTCAATGTCTTTATACGACCACGCAAACTGGTTGGGTCTAGACCGCGCAGAGAAAGTAGCTGAGCAAAGCGATGCACAACTTGCTGCTAGTATGCAAGACGTTATCGTGCGTACGGTTACAGCTTACTTTGACGTATTGCGCGCGCGTGACAACGTAGAATTTGTAGGTGCTGAAAAACGCGCCATTGAACGTCAGCTTGAGCAAACACGCCAGCGCTTCGAGGTAGGTCTAACGGCTATTACTGACGTGCACGAAGCACAAGCGAACTACGACAGCACAGTAGCTCAGGAAATCCAAGCGAAAAACCAGCTTGAGTTTGCCCTTGAAGCACTTCGTGTTATTACCGGCAAGTACCACGACCGTCTTTTCGGTCTAAATAAAGAGAATTTCTCTGCGACTATGCCGGTACCAGAAACTGTTGACAGCTGGTTAGAAACTGCACAAGACAAAAACCTTGCATTATTAGTTGACCGTTTGGCCATGGACGTGGCGAAAGAAGATATTGCTATTGCGCGCTCTGGTCACTTGCCAACATTATCACTTTCTGGAAGCTACGGTCGCTCGAAAGATGATGTTGATGCTGAAGTATTAAATGACGACGGCTCTACCACACCGTTTGGGTATGAAACGCCGTACTTGGATAACCAATCAATTGGCATTACGCTGAACGTTCCAATCTATCAAGGCGGTAGCGTAAGCGCGCAAACGTCGCAAGCGAAGTACAACTACGTAGCGGCCAGCCAAGCCGCAGAGCAGACTTATCGTCAAACGGTACAGTCAGTTCGTAGCTCGTTTAATAACGTAAAAGCGTCTATCTCTACTATTCGCGCTCTTGAGCAGTCAGTGGTGTCTGCAGATAGCGCACTTAAAGCCACAGAAGCGGGCTTTGATGTAGGTACACGTACTATTGTTGACGTTTTGGACAGCACCCGTAACTTGTTTGACGCTCGTCGTAACCTTGCGGGCGCACGCTACGACTTTATTCAGTCAGTAATTACGCTTAAGCAAGCGGCAGGTACATTGACAGGTGAAGATGTGGCTATGATCAACCGAGGTCTTAAGCCAGTTGAGAGCGATAGCAACAAATAGATTGTTTTATATCGCAAGGTAAGCGTTTGATAATGCTGTAAATAGGGTGGCTACTGGCTGCCCTTTTTTGTGCGTGTATAGCGTTTATACGCCATGTGTTGCGGTGTAAAAAGATGCTTATCTGGCGCAAGAAAACTTCTGTAAAGCACCTAACAGCTGCCGGTACTCTGCACATAATGCCTCGGCATTTTGCTTAGTCATTACAAAATCAGATAAACGCATTGAAACGGCGCGTAATTTCTCTTGCAACAGCTGTAACTCATCATCCATGATTATGCCCTTTAAATTTGTCTCTATTTTTAGTGATATTATTTTTGCTGGGTTTAAGGCTTTAAAGTCGCCTTTTTGCCCCTATATTTTGGCGCATAAAATGTGCTAACAACGACTTTAGTATAACGCCAAGTGAGTTTACGACAAGCTTCTTGGTTCATTGTTTTTTCTTGAGTGATAAATAAAAATGCAAGCCTCTGAATTACAGAATAAATTTGAGCGCATAAGAGCAAATAAATGGTTTGAAGCCTTTGTTATCAGCGTCATCGTGATATCAGCGTTATTAGTCGGTGCGAAGACCTATGAACTACCTACTGGCATGTCATCTATTACTTTGTTTTTAGATTGGTTTATCAGCGCTTTCTTTTTAACTGAAATCACAATTCGTTTCTTAGCGGAAAAGCAAAAGCGTTACTTTTTCAAAAGCTTCTGGAATTGGTTCGACACCCTTATTGTAGTTATCAGTCTAATCCCGGCAGACGACACTGAACTTGCGCTGATTGCACGTTTAGTGCGGGTCTTCCGCGTGCTTCGTATGATTTCCATTATCCCTGAGCTTCGAATATTACTTGTTTCATTAGTGAAAGCTCTGCCTCAGCTAGGCTATGTCATGCTGCTGATGTTTATCATCTTCTACATATACGCAGCGGTAGGCAGCACATTGTTCGAAAATATTAACCCTGTACTGTGGGGTGATATCACAATCTCTATGCTGACGCTCTTTAGGATCATGACCTTCGAAGATTGGACAGATGTGATGTACGAAACTCAAGAAGTGTACTCACTAAGTTGGATTTTCTATTTAACCTTTATTTTCTTTACCGCGTTTGCCTTCCTTAACATGGTCATTGGCATTGTGGTAAACGTGATGGAGAGAGAAAACGAAAAGGCGAGAGAAGAAAAAGAAGGCAGCCTTGCTTGAAGAGCAAATCGCGCAGGGCAATATCGAACCCACACTGCATGATGTGCTCAAAGAGTTACGGGAGCTTAAAGCACAGGTCGCATCACAAAATAGCAAAGAATAAGTGCCTGAGGCTGTCTAGGCATGGGGAGTAAATCAGAAGCTCCCCAAGCAGATAGGCAGGCAGACACGCGGGTAAACATAAAGAGAAGGCCACGATAAATGGCCTTCTTTCATTTCAGTTTTTGTTACTAAAGAAAACTAACAGCGTTAGATAAATAGCTAAAACCTTTATTAGAGCGCACTACACGCCGTATTGCTGCTTAAGCTTTTCTACTCTTTGCTTTGCAGCTTCAGAGGTGAACTCTCTACTCGCTAGGCGTCGCTTCGCTAACGCCTTTTTATCAAGTTCAAGCAGTAAGGCGACGTGGTTTAAATACACTTCATCGTTAGCAATAGGGCCTGTAGATATTTGCTCATACAGGGTTAGTGCTTCTTCTTTATCACCTTTAGCGATATAAATCTGCGCTAATGTATCAACAGCATCAGCATTCTCACGCTGCAGCGATACCGCTTTTTTCGCTAGCTCTTCGGCTCGTTTCAAGTCTTTATCTTCAAATGCTAAATACGCCAGGTTGTTAAGCACGACAAAATTATCAGGCGTTTTGGTAAGTATGAGTTCATAGGTATCAATGGCTGCGGCTCTATCATTACCAATTTGACGCTCAGCTAGCAACATTGCACTTTGTACGTCGTTATTGTGCGCATTTACGTGCTTTTGTAGAAAGCTAAACGCTTGCTCTTTTTTACCTGACATCTCAAGGGCTGCAACGAGCAGCAAAGCATTGTCTGAGTTTGAAGTAGCATCATAAGCCGCTTTAGCGTGGTCAACGGCCTGATCTGGCGCTTTCTCTATAAGGTGTAAGCGGGCAATAACGCCTCTTACGAACGGCAATGCCTTGACCTCGTCAGAGACGCTGTTGATAATTTCCCATGCCGGTTTAGATTGACCAAGACGGCTATGAAAATAGGCTTTCAAAAGCGTTAGCTGGGCATCTGGGCGCTTAGACAACACCTTATTTGTTAGCGCTAATCCTTGTTTGAATTGCTTTTGAGAGTCGACGATAAGCAGCTTTCCTAATACCGCATTTTTATCTTGTGGGTAAAATGATAGCCAGCGGTCAAAGAAAGCCGTTGCATCTTCTACGTTGTTCGTAGCAATTAGAGCCTGACCTTTTAAGTTCCAAAAAGTCTGAGGAGATGACTCGTCACCTTCAACATCGGCTAAAAGCGATACAGTTTTGTCTAACTGGCTAGTTAGTGAATACATTCTCGCGAGTAAAAGGCGTAGGTTTATATTGCCCTTATTGGCATTAAACTGTGCTTGAGTATGCTTAACCACGTCGTCTGCATCACCACTTTCCATTGCCAACGCAAACCACAGTGCGAGCGCTTGGACATCGGCAGGGTTCTTATCGATAAAAGCACGGATAAACGCGATTGCATTTTCCTGATTACCCTGGGCAACCAGCAATTTAGCTCTGGAGTACGTAACCTCATTACCAGCGTCGTTAAGCTCGCTCGCTTTATCTAAGTACTGCGCTGCTTCTTGATACGCGCCTTCTGCCGTTGCAATATTTCCTAAATAGATTAAGGGAGCCGCAGTCTGTGGCGAAGTTTCATGCCACTCTTTTGCTGCACTTTTCGCCTTTTCAAGCTGATTAGTCGCTATGTAAGCGCGCAGTAAGGTTGCTTGTGAGGTGACAGACTCAGGCGCTTGCTCCACCGCTTGTTCAAGGTTTACTAATCCATCAATGTCGTTTAGTGAAAGCTGCAAAACGCCTAAACGTGATAAGTCTTCCGCTGTAGTACTCACCCCTTCAGACTTTTCTACCATCTGCTGCGCACCAACTACGTTGCCTTCTCTAAGCAACTGATAGCTGGCTTTGGAAAACAAGGCCGCATCAACACCTTGTTCACCTTCAACCCTAGCCAGAACTTCAAGGGCTTCATCGTTTTCACCCAGCTGGAGCATGCTGTCTGCCAGCATTCGAAGGCCTGGGTGGTTATCAGGCAAGCTAGACGCCACCATGGTTAAGTGGCGCTGGGCCGCTTCGAAATCTTGAATTTGATACGCACTAAAACCCGCAACCAAACGCACAACCTGATCGCTCCTACCGTTTTGAACGGCTATTTCCAAGTGTTCAAGGGCTTTCGCGTAATTTTCATTGGCCGACTCGATAATGCCTTTAAAAGTATTTAGCAGCGGATGGTTTTCATTAAGCACCAACAAATCATCGACAATTGGCTGAGCTTTATCCAGATCCCTTATTTCAATAAGGAGTGCGGCGTACGCAAATTTACTGGTAACGTCATCTGGAAACTGGCTAACATAAACCCCGTATACCTCTGCGGCTTTTTCAGGTTCGCCATTTTGCAGGTAAATTTTGGCAAGCTGTTGCAATACGTCTTTGTTGGTTGGCGCTTGCTCACGCAACGCTTCTGTTGCGGCTAATGCACCTTCCATGTCGTTTTCTAGCACGAAGGCATAACTATCAATAAGGCCCTTGTATACCGAACTCGTATCAAGGGTAGAAAGCTCCGCTAGAAGCGCTTGCGCCTCTTCGTTTTTACCAAGCTGCATAAGGGCTTGAAGCTTATAAAAGCCCACTTCTGCTGATTCAACTGCTGTCATTCCTTCTGCGCGATAATCTACTTCAGCGAGGGCGTTTTCTGCTCCTGACTGTTGATAAGCCACGGATAACAATGGAATTACTTGGCTAACGGGATGTCCTAAGTCCATCGCTTTGTTCAACTCTTTCTCTGCCGCCGCATAATTGTTTTGTTGTAGGTACAGTTTGCCTAGTTCAAAGCGAGGTTCGGCCGCCTTAGGGGCTTTTTGAATAGCGTTTTTGTATTCAACGATGGCGGCATCAAGCTGCTGTTGAGAGGCATAGTTTCTCGCATCAGCCAAATGGCTTTCCATCGACTTCTCGCTACACCCTGACAAAAGTGCACTGGTCAACATCATTGCTAACGTGGTGCGTTTAATTAATTTGTTTGTTTTATACTTTGTCATTGTAATTCCTTGCCCTTCCTCAGATTTTTGTCGTCACATTCCTGCTCTTTGTCAAAAGCACTGACCAAACTGCTTATTATTTCATCGAATTTGTGCAATTTCGTGGCAACCTGTCCATTATTCGAATATAATACTGTTTTTTGCAACACTGCTGGCAAGCATATCGCGAAATACGCTAAGAATACGCTTCATTAACTCGCCGGACAGGCCAGTTCAACGCTGTATAGCGTCTTGCGATAATAAACCGAAAAAGTACGGTTTAGTCGTATGCCGCACCCTCCTTACTTAATGCACCAGGACCCTTAATGACAACAACTGTCGACATGACATTTAAAGACCTCAATTTACCAGAACCAATCTTACAAGCCCTTGAAAAAGTTGGCTACGAGAAACCGTCTCCTATTCAGGCTGAGAGTATTCCTCTTATTCTAGAAGGACACGATTTACTCGGTCAGGCACAGACAGGGACAGGAAAAACCGCTGCGTTTGCCCTGCCTATGTTGGCAAATATCGATCCTGAGCAACGTAAGCCGCAATTACTGGTATTGGCCCCAACCCGTGAACTAGCTATTCAGGTTGCAGAGGCGTTTCAGGTTTATGCGAGCTTTAGTCAAAAAATTAAAGTACTTCCAGTATACGGCGGTCAGTCGTACGACAACCAAATTCGCCAGCTTAAGCGCGGCGTTCAAGTGGTTGTAGGTACACCAGGCCGTATCATCGACCATATAAAGCGCAAGACACTAGACTTAAGCGAACTTAAGTTCTTGGTGCTAGACGAAGCTGATGAAATGCTTCGTATGGGCTTTATTGATGACGTTGAACTTATTCTTAGCCACGCACCAGAAGAGCGCCAAACTGCGCTGTTCTCGGCAACTATGCCTGGTCCAATTAAGAAAATTACTCAGCGTTATTTAAAAGACCCTAAGCACGTTAAAATTGCCTCAAAGGTAAGCACAGCAAGTACGATTCGTCAGCGTTACTGCCAAATTGCACCGCACCACAAACTTGAAGCGCTAACCCGCATCATGGAAGTGGAAGTGTTCGACGGCATGATCATTTTCGTACGTACGAAAACCGCTACTGTTGAATTAGCAGATAAACTGTCTGCGCGTGGTTACGATGTAGAGCCGCTAAACGGTGATATTCCTCAGGCCGCCCGTGAGCGTACTGTTGAAAAGCTTAAACAGGGTAAGATCGACATCCTTGTAGCTACTGACGTAGTAGCCCGTGGTCTTGACGTTGAGCGTGTAAGCCACGTTATCAACTACGATATCCCGTATGACAGTGAGTCTTACGTACACCGTATTGGTCGTACCGGTCGTGCTGGTCGTCAAGGTGATGCAATCTTATTTATCTCTCACCGTGAAAAGCGCTTGTTGTTCTCGATTGAGAAAACCACTAAGCAGCCTATTGAAGCGATGCCTATTCCTTCAATTAGCGAAATCAATGAGACCCGTTTAAGCCGCTTTAAGCAGTCAGTTGCCGAAGCAACTCAAGACGATAGCATCGAATCATTAATGCCTATCGTTGAGATGATTAAAGAAGAAAACGAAGCATCGCCTGAAACTATCATGGCTGCGTTACTTAAGATTGCGCAAGGTGATGAGCCGTTAATTCTTAAAGAATCAGATCGACCAGACATCAACAGCAAGCCTCCGCGCGATAATCGTGATAGAAACTCTCGCGATGGTCGCGAAAGAAAGCCAAGAGTGCCACGTGGCAACCGCAAGCCAGAAGAAGGCATGCAGCGCTTCCGTATTGAAGTAGGTCATGTTCACGGCGCTAAGCCTGGCAATATCGTAGGCGCTATTGCGAACGAAGCAAACATAAACTCGAAGCACATTGGTGCTATCGAAATTTATGACAACTTCAGCACGGTAGACCTTCCTGACGGCATGCCTAAGGAAACCCGCGATACGCTTCAAGGCACACGTGTTGCAGGTCAGCGTTTAAATATTCGCGAATGGTCTGATACGCCACCAGCTAAGCGAGAAGGTCGTGGCGATCGTGGTAATCGCGGTGACAGAGCACCTCGCGGCAACCGTGAAGACCGAGGCAATCGCGGAGACCGCGAAAACCGTAAGCGTAAGAACTAAATAGCAATACATTCAGCCTTTATATAACTAATTGCAATATGAAGGCTGTTTTCGTTGTTTTCTAATTAAAAAGAATTGGCGCAAAATAGTGTCAGTTCTTTTTTTGTATATAAAGCTAAGAAAACCTTTATGGATTACTTTCCGCTATTCCTAGACGCTAGAAAACTCAATGTCCTTATTGTTGGGGCCGGTGAAGTGGCAGCCCGTAAGCTAGAGCTTATTATGAAGACGCCTGCAACCATTACAGTGGTGGCGCCTTGGGTTTGTGACACGGTTAAACAACTAGCGTTAAATGAGAAAGTTACACTGATTGAACGTGAGTTCGAAAATAGCGACCTTACCCATAAGGACATGGTGTTTATTGCCACCGACAAGGGCGATGTTAACCAGTATATTCACGACTTAGCTCGCGCCAACAAAGTGCTCGTTAATGTGGTAGATAACACGCCACTATGCCAGTTTATTACCCCTTCTATTGTTGACCGCTCCCCTATTATCATTGCTATGAGCAGTGGCGGTGTTGCGCCAGTTCTGCTGCGTTATTTACGCCAGAAATTAGAGACTGTTCTGCCGGCCAATTTAAGTCGATTGGGGGCGTTTTCTGAAAAATTCCGCGATAAAGTAAAACAGACGCTTAACGGTGTAACCGCAAGACGTTACTTTTGGGAGGACGTTCTTGACGGCGACATTGCGGAAATGGTTGAAAAGGGCCAAGACCAAAAAGCTGATGAAGCGTTTGACTTAGCATTGCAAGCTGCCGCTGAAGACAAAAAAGTCGACGGGCAAGTTTATTTGGTAGGGGCAGGTCCTGGCGATCCAGACTTACTTACCTTTCGCGCCCTTCGCTTAATGCAAAAAGCCGATGTGGTTGTTTACGACCGTCTAGTTTCGCCACAAATTCTTGAGCTTGTGCGTCGCGATGCTGAGAAAATCTATGTAGGTAAGGCCAAAAGCAATCACACGCTTCCTCAGCACGATATTAATCAGCTAATGGTTGATGAAGCGAAAAAAGGTAATCGCGTTGTGCGCTTGAAAGGTGGCGACCCCTTCATATTCGGTCGTGGCGGAGAGGAAATTCAAACCCTTATTCAGCACGGTATTGAGTTTCAAGTGGTTCCAGGTATTACCGCAGCAAGCGGCGCATCAAGCTATGCAGGTATTCCGCTTACTCATAGAGACCATGCACAGTCTGTGGTATTCGCCACTGGCCACTTAAGAAATGGCACCATTGACCTTAATTGGCCTGCCCTTGCACAAAAAAATCAAACCGCTGTGTTCTACATGGGTCTAACGGGTTTACCCATCATTTGTGAAAAAATGATTGAGCATGGGCTTGATGCCTCAACGCCAATAGCACTGGTTCAGTCAGCCACTACAGAAAAGCAGCAGATATTAATGGGCACGCTTGAAGACATTGTTGCTAAGCAGGAAGAAGCGCAGCTCCAGCCTCCTACGCTTATTATTGTGGGTAGCGTTGTGAGTCTTCACAGTGAATTAAACTGGTTTCAAGAATAGGCGACGCATGTCGCCTTTTTAATTGATGAACTCTTAAACTTACCGCGCCTATTTATCCCTTCGGGCCGAATGCATCATATACTTGTTTTTTACACACAGGTGCGCATACTCAGTGATATGATGAATATGACGGATAAGGTGTGATAGACAGTGTGAAGAGTCTTGCACAGGCAGCAATAAGAAATGCGTTGAAAAGATATGTCTTCGTGTCTCGATTTCACGGGTTCAGCACATTAAAAAGAGCTAGCATGCACATGCTGTTTTTCAGCTTTTTTCTATCATTTGCTGCACACGGCGAACAGCTCAAACACAGTAAAGTTAACACTGCTACTGGGGTTAATTTTAGCTACGAATGGCTAGATAACGATAACGCGCGACAATTTATTTCTTTTGAGTTATCCAACAGTGCATTGAAACAAGCACCCTCTCAGCAAGCTACCTACAAACCGAAAATAGCACAGCGATACATCATTGTTGCATTAACCAAAGAAGCCAAAAAAATAGATCCTAAAGTTGCGCGTGTGAAGATAACGCCCAAAAGAGAGTCTATTGATATCCAGGTTACAGGCTCAGACGAAGCGCAAGTTGAAGAAATACTCAGCAATTTAAAAGCTATTCAGCAACAAGAGTACGATAGGTACTTACAAGAACATTACTTTACTCGCTTCACTACCTTGTTTAATCAAAAAGCGATAAAACCGGATCACGTGCGATATGTTGCCGAGTCGGTAAAACCGTTGATAGCAGCATCCCAGGCGTTTTACGAAAAAGTTGCATCAAAATCAGACTCTAGAGCTTATTTTTCATTAATTCTTAGTTGGCTTCAAAGTATCCCCTACGACACTTTAGAAGACAGAGTAGTAAGTAATGGCTCTGGCTATGCGCCGCCTGTAAGCGTACTTATGCAGAACCTTGGTGATTGCGACAGTAAGGCAGTACTGGCGTCTTCAATGGTGCGCGCGTTTTTACCTTCTACAAAAATGATCATGGTATTTTTACCAAATCATGCCTTGCTCGGTATTGCATTGACGCCTAAGGCAGATGACAGAACTATAGAGCACGAGGGAGACACCTACGTGCTCTATGATCCAACTGGCCCGGCACTTATTCCATTTGGACAAGTATCTGAAGATACCGAACGCCACATTGTCACTGGGCGCTATCAAGTGGAAACCGTCGAGTAATAGGATTTATCCCCCTTAGGGTATTGGAAGTATGTCTTCACTGAATGTAAAAATAAAAAGCGCCTTTTCGATTAAGGCGCTTCAAATAAAATACTTGGAAAGAGTTACTCGCTAAAGATTTTCTTCAGCAAAACTCGCAAGACGACTTCTTACAACGCCATCTAGATTAATGGTGGCACTGCCCGAGAAGTCTTTAAATTTCTCAACTAGATAGGTCAAGCCCGAAGTCACAGCACTTAAGTAGTTACTGTCTATTTGCGCCAAGTTACCACCTACAATGAGCTTAGTTCCTTCACCACAACGGGTGATGATAGTTTTAAGCTGCGACGCGGTTAGGTTTTGCGATTCATCCAAGATTACGATCGCGTTTTGAATGCTTCGCCCCCGCATAAAGTTTACCGACTTATACTGGATATTGGCCTTTTCCATGATGTAGTTCATTGAGCCTTTGGTGTTTTCATCATGCTTGTGAAGCACTTCAAGCGAGTCAGTAATCGCCGCCAACCAAGGCAGCATTTTTTCTTCTTCAGTACCCGGTAAGAAGCCAATAGACTCAGCGATTTCTGGCGTGCTTCGCGTAACAATGATTTTGTCATACATGTTGCGCTCAACCACCATTTCAAGGGCAGCCGCTAGCGCAAGTAACGTTTTACCGCTGCCGGCAGGGCCTGTGAGAATAACCATATCAATGTGTGGGTCTAGCAGCGCATGAAGCGCCATGGCCTGCCCTATATTTTTGGGTGTAATGCCCCAAGCGTGACGCCCCATCAAGCGTTCGTAACCTAAATCCAACACCTCTAAATGTTCGTCGGTGATCTCTTCTACTAAACCTGCAAACTGTTTAGTTTCGTCGAGCAAAAACTCGTTTACATACGCTTCTGGCAACATAGACTTGGGGATAGTGTGAATAGTGTCGCGCCCTTCGCTGCGGCTATCCACGCTTTTTACGTTGTCCCAAAAATTACCTTCAAAGGTATGAAACCCGCGAGATAGATATTTGATGTCAGTAATTAGCTGGTCGGTGCGGTAGTCTTCAACATGAGCGAGGCCTGCCCCTTTCGCTTTAAGGCGCATGTTTAAGTCTTTGGTAACCAACACCACTTTTTGCGGCGCGAACGTCTTTTGCAAATGCAGCGCTACGTTAATGATGCGGTTGTCATTCTCATTGCTGGTAAAGACTTGCTGGGCCTCGACCATATTAAGGTCGGCAAATATAGATAGACTACCTGTAGGTGCCGTTTGACCCGCGCCCAGCCCTTCCATCGATACACCCGCTAGCATATCTTCTGGCGTTGCGTCGTGGAGTAAATCCTCCATAGCCCGAATGGATACCCGCGCATCACGCGCCACGTCTTTTTTGCTGTCTTTGATGTAGTCGAGCTCTTCCAATACGGTCATTGGAATAACAACGTCATGTTCTTTAAAGGAGAGAAAAGCGTGAGGTTCGTGCAGCAGAATATTGGTATCGAGGACGTAAATCTTAGTATCGGTAGAATTTTTTTTTGGCATCCTTCACTCCGGTAAATAAAGCCAGGTTAGACGTATTGTTCATTTATGAACGCACGCGCTAACAAGCTACAGTTACGTTTGTAGGAGAATGCCGCTCGAAACAGGACTTCTTCCCCTACTCGCGTCGACTGAGAAGCAGTACTACTCTTTCTGCCTCAAAGGTTCGTTTGTTAAATTAGCGAACCCTTAACTCCACCATAATCCAGTTTTTCAGATTTAGCACTGTTTTTTCTTTTTTTATTTTTCGTTAGAGCAAGTGAGAAGCGACGAACAGTCCCTTCACGTTATATGAGATAGCACAGCGCTCCAATTTTGATAAAAAGAAGAAACTGGCATACTTGGTTCGTAACAAATGCTCACACTTTAACGACAGTTAGCGTAGTTTTAACTGCGTTTTTAATACCCAAATACGCTAAGGTGTACTTGTTGAAGCGGTGAATAAAACACGGGGGCTAACCCAATGCCACACCCCCCCAATAAAGTGGATGCGTTTAAATTAATAACACTCAGGGAAAGATCAGCTATGAATTGGCTTAACATCACAAAAATAAGAACAACCATAAGCATGACGTTAGCGCTACTAGCGTGCTTTAACGTTGAAATTGCATGGGCGAATAGCCAAGCGCACAATAATTTTTCCCCTTCTACCATTCTAGTCAACGTTGATAAAAGCACGGCTGGCACGACTGAAAAATGGGTAGTCACTTACACATTAACTACGCCAGCCAAAACGCTGGCTTTTGTTAGAAACCCAGATACATCAAGAACAACACGTTGGTTCGCGCAAGACAACGACATAGAAATCGTCTTTGATAACGTCAAACAACAAGAACTTGTGCGCTCGAAGTCAGGCAAGCCCCTCTCTACCGTGTCATTTTTACTGACGCCCACCTATAAACATTTGGGTAAAGATTACGCACCATTTTCTCCTTTTTCTGATGGTGGAAATGCCTTTCACTCTGGGCGACTGTTTGCTTGTGCTAATGCCTGTACTGAAGAAGATAATAAATGGCACCTGATACTCAATGTTCCCAGTGATGAGCACATAGTGTTGAATGGCAAAGTAGTGAAAAGCAGCGTGTCGTGGACAGATAACAATGACGGAAGAGTTGTGTATGTGGGTAGGCAACAGCCAATTATTACCGATGATGTGGTTGCCCTAATTGATCCCGGGCTTCCTGAAAACATTAAAGCTTCGCTAGAAGAAGATATACCCAACATGATGGCGTTTTTCTCCCATTCTCTTAATCCGCTTAAGGGCGAAAAGCCCATGTTACTTGCCTCTTATGCAAACGTAAACGATCACTCTACACAAGGCGGCACACTACCTAACCAGATATTTATGCATTGGAACAGACAAGACTTAAATGAGCAGGCCGATAACAGCAGCTTTGTTAACCAAACACTTTGGTTCTTTGCTCACGAAGTCGCCCATTTATATCAGCCCGGCAGTACCGAAGGTGTATCAGAAAACGAGGAGCAGTCTTGGCTGCACGAGGGCAACGCCGACTACTTTGCGGCAATCGCCATGAACTTCCTCTACGAAGACGACAATAGCTACGTTGAAAGCCGAATGACCCGCGCTTTCGAGCGCTGTACTGAAGGGCTGGCGCAGACTACGCTGGCTCATGCTTATAAAAACGGACAGTTCAATCTCTATTATTCTTGCGGAATGATAATGCACCGCGCCATTGATAGCGTGGTGCAGCAAAAGACGTTTGGTGAGGAGTCGCTGTTCACCGTATGGAAACGACTGCAAAAAGCGGTGAATAATGGTATGCCGCCTGGCACAGCGACATTCTTAACTTTGTTAGAACCCTACAATGCACCTGAACTTATCAAAGCCATCAACAATGCAACGAGCGATGATGCTATAAAAGCCATTCAAGGGATTGAAACTTTATACCAGTTACCTGAGTAGGCTACTTAATGAAGTAGCCTATTGCTTTATATTCACCATCAACCTCCACCATAGAAAGGGTCTCTACTTTCATTGTGGTCTGGGAATCAAAGTCAGTGGTGAACGACAAAATTAGGTAGTTTCCTTTAGGCAATCCCGGCAGTGAAGTTGGCGCTTGTGCTAACGCGATTTCCCTCGACTTGGCTGCCCCCAATGGCTCCCTGACTAGCTGCATCGCCTCGGTCCATTTAGCTATTGAAATACCGCTTCTAAAAATAGCCCCACTCTCTTTCCAGCTTTGTTCATATTCACCGCTGTCGATAAGTTTCAGCCAATTTGTAGCCTCTTCAAGGACTTTGCTACTGACATTAACTGGCTTGCCTTCTTCAATTACTTGGTTGCTACCATTGTTCGCATTGACCGTTTGCGCATAATAAATAGCAACAAACAAACTGATGGCGAGCGCTAGCGTGATCCAAAGAACATGTTGGGGGTTCAACGACGTTGGCCGGTCAAGCTGCTGTTTAATTGCATGATGAGCTGCGGCATTCTCGCCCGCAGTAGAAGTTTGCGAGGTTGGCTGCCCTTGAGCATGACTTGTAGTGGCGTGGGTTTCACCCATTAAAAGCGCATCGGGCGTCGTTTCGAAAACTGAAGCAAGTGCGCCTATTGAATCGTGTGATGCAGATTGTGTTTTCTCAATTCGCTGAATAGTACGCAAACTCAATCCAGACACATCTGCCAGATGCTGCTGACTCCATGCCCTAGCATTGCGAAGTTGTATAAGCTTTTGACTGTCTACTTTCATATCCATCTCGCGCTTCCTCCTGTTAGCTGCGATTCACATACGTTAAGAACGTAACGCGGTTAACAGTAAGAAATATCCATGGTCAGTGATACGACAGTTTTACGCCAACCCTGTGACAAAGCAAGCCTGATAGCCACGCTAACGTTATTATTCTTTTGCTACCAGCACTCACGTTGTGAAGTAATGAGGCCGACTAGTGCTAATCGTTTTGTTGACACAGAGGCATCTGTACCCAATCGCGCCCCCTCCTGCAACCGCAAATCAAATGAGCTAGTATTAATGACTTATCACAACGCAATGCGTACAATACCGCCCCCCGAAAAATAGGTTGGTGATTTATGAGTTCAGATAGTCAATTTTCAGTTGGTCAGCGTTGGTTAAGCAACACAGAAATAGAGCTGGGGTTAGGTGTCGTTATTAGTAGCGACTTCCGTTCAGTCGAAGTGTTGTATCCAGCAACAGGCGAAGCGCGAAAGTATACTAAGCAAGATGCGCCGCTTACGCGACTAATTTTTGAAATTGGCGAAACGGTCAAAAGCCAAGACGGCTGGGAAATGACCATTACTGAAAAAGAAGAAAGCCAAGATCTTTTCATCTATCACGGGCTTCGCGAAGACACCAAAGCGCAAGCGCGATTACCTGAAACCATGCTAGACAGCCACATTCGCTTGAACCAACCTGAAAAGCGCCTGTTCAGTCAGCAATTAGACAACCCTAAATGGTTCGATTTGCGCGAGCGTGCTTTAGATCATCAATACGATTACTTACGTTCAAACACCATTGGTCTTGCAGGTGCGCGCATATCGCTTATTCCGCACCAACTCCACATTGCGTCAGAGGTAGGCGGCAGACACGCACCGCGCGTATTACTTGCCGATGAAGTAGGACTTGGTAAAACCATTGAAGCCGCGTTGATTATTCACCAGCAGCTTAAAACAGGCCGTGCAGAGCGCGTGCTTATTTTGGTTCCAGACTCGCTCATGCACCAATGGTTAGTTGAAATGCT
The DNA here is from genome assembly GCF_056311745.1 of Alteromonas sp. ABV4_150. Lineage (NCBI taxonomy): Bacteria > Pseudomonadati > Pseudomonadota > Gammaproteobacteria > Alteromonadales > Alteromonadaceae > Alteromonas > Alteromonas sp. ABV4_150. The sequence goes on from NZ_CM149971.1 coordinate 997,116, forward strand.
TCGCCGCGTTAACCTTCCGTTTGCCATTTACGATGAAAGTCGCTGCGAAGCCATAGAAAAGAGCGAAGGCTTAGAAGATGACGAACCATCTGACGCGAGCGCTGTGAATCCATTTGAAAACGACCAGCTGGTACTTTGCAGTATCGACTTCCTAAGCAAGAGCGAAAAACGCCAGCAGCAAATTCAAGCTGCAGGATGGGATTTAATGGTTGTCGATGAAGCCCATCACCTTGCGTGGTCAAGTGAGGCTCCCTCTGCCGAATACCTGTGTGTGGAAGCGTTGGCAAACCAAACACCTGGCGTATTACTGCTTACCGCAACGCCTGATCAACTTGGTCACGAAAGCCACTTTGCCCGCTTGCGCTTGCTCGACCCGGCTCGCTTCCATAGCTACGATGCATTCTTAGATGAAGAATCGAAATACAGCCAACTGGCCGATGCGGTAGCGCCATTACTTTCAGACGCCGAGCCTAACGACAAACAACGCAGCAAACTCGCAGAATTCGCGCCTGACGTAATGGAACATTCGGGTGATTTAAGTGCGCCGGAAAATCGCCATGCGTTGCTGCACCAACTTATCGATTGTCACGGCACAGGTCGTATGCTGTTTAGAAACCGCCGCGCCAATATCGAAGGCTTTCCGGAGCGGAAACTAAGCGCTTATGAATTAGCTTTACCTGAGGTTTATGCAGAGGCTGTAAGCGGCGGCGACTTAACCTATTCACTCTACCCTGAGCGTATGGCAAGTGTTGTTAACAGCTGGACTAAGCACGACCCTCGCGTTGAATGGCTGCTTGATTTCATGCAAAGCGTTAAGCCAGAAAAGATTCTGCTTATTTGCGCAAGCGCCCGTACAGCGCAAGAGTTAGGTGAGGTTATTCGCACGCAAACCGGTATTCGCCACAGTGTATTCCACGAAGGCATGAGCATTGTGGAGCGCGACAAGGCGGCCCATTATTTTGCTGATGACGAAGACGGCGCACAAATTCTACTGTGTAGTGAAATTGGTAGCGAAGGTCGTAACTTCCAGTTCGCTCACCATTTGGTGCTGTTCGATTTGCCTATTACGCCAGACCTGCTTGAACAACGTATTGGTCGCCTTGACCGTATTGGCCAAACCCAAACCGTACAAATTCACGTGCCGTATTTAGCGAAAACCGCGCAGCACGTATTACTAGATTGGTATCACGAAGGGCTGAATGCTTTTGAGAAGACCTGTCCAACCGGCTCTGGTGTATTCGACGACGTTAAGCCTCTGCTTATTGGTGCGTGCTTACACCCTGACGATATGAGCGCCCGTGACGAGCTAGTGAACATGAGTGTTACGCTAAACAGTCAGCTAGTAGCGCAGCTTGAAGCCGGTCGCGATCGTCTTCTAGAGCTTAATGCTTCGGGAGAGGGCCGCGTAGAACAACTGCTTGAAGACATTATTACCCTTGATAGCGAACAAGATTTGTCGCGCTTTATGGGTCGCGTATTTGATGCTATTGGTGTTCAGCAGGATGAAAAAGGCAATGACTGCTTTATTCTTATGCCAACCGAGTCGATGGTGAGCCAGCTTCCAGGTCTTGACCCAGAAGGCATGACAGTCACTTACAAGCGCCGTGTTGCCACCACACTAGAAAACGTGCAGTTTTTAAGTTGGGATCATCCACTTGTGCATACCGCCATGGACGTAGTACTCACCGACGTACACGGAAAGAGCAGCATGGGCTTCATTGCCGAGCCGTCTTTGCCAAAAGGCGCTTACTGGGTTGAGGCGCTGTTTGTGCTTCAAGCACAAGCGCCTAAAGCGCTTCAGTTGGGCCGCTTCTTACCTCAAACGCCCGTGCGAGTGTGTTTAGATGCGCAAGGAAACCCGTCTGAATTAAGCTTCGACGTCAAGCGTAAAATTGGACGTAAGATCTCGGCTCAGCTTCTAAAAGCCTTGCAGCAGCCGCTTGAGCTTGCCATTGAAAAGGCGCGTAAGCTTGCCCATCAGCAAGCTAACCAAAAGCAACACGACGCACTTAACAGCATGCACAGCACGCTTAACGAAGAAATACAGCGCTTACGCGATCTTCAAAAGCGAAACCCAGCAGTACGTGACAGCGAAATTGAGTTTATTGAAACGCAAATGAACGCCCTTGATAAAGTTATTCAGGATGCAGATGTTCAGCTGGACGCCATTCGTATTGTGGTAAATAACCCGTAACCTTAAAAGGTTAAACATTTAAAAGCGACTGTGAAGTAACGAGTAAATAATGGCGAACCCAAGTTTTGTATATAACCCACCGATGACACCTTATCTTGATATTTTGTATCAAGATGAGGACATGGTGGTTGCGCATAAACCTAGCGGGCTATTGAGCGTTCCGGGCAAAGCATTAGAGCACCGCGACTCGCTGATTAGCCGGGTGAACCGTGTGTACCCCACCGCCACAGTAGTGCATCGCTTAGACATGGCGACTTCGGGTATTTTGGTGCTAGCGCTTAACAAAGATAGCCATCGCCATATCTCGAAACAGTTTGAGTTACGTCAAACTAAAAAGCGCTACTTCGCCCGGGTTCATGGACATGTAGAACAAGACAGCGGAGAAGTTAACCTTCCCCTTATTTGCGACTGGCCAAACAGACCAAAGCAAATGGTAGACTTCGAGCGCGGTAAAAAAGCCGTAACGCACTTTGATGTTGTCGAACGTACCCATGATGAAAAAGGTTTGCCCTACTCTTTAGTTGCCCTTTACCCTATCACAGGTCGATCTCACCAACTTCGCGTGCATATGCTTGCCTTGGGCCACCCTATTTTGGGGGATAGACTCTATGCCCATGAAGAAGCGTTATCTATGGCGGCTCGTTTACAGCTTCATGCTGAAAGCTTGAGTCTTTCGCACCCGACACTTGGGCACTGGCTGCACTTTAATGTCGCCATCCCTTTTAGTCCGTTTCGCCCAAGGCCGCTGTCAGAAAGTATTGAGTAGCGTTTTAACGCTAATCAACGTTATCAATAGACTTCATTTTAGTTTTAAAGCAACCTGCCGATAACTCTGCTAGAACGATTTAATTTTTTAATTGATGTGATACGGTCAAAGTTGTCCGTATCGGGGTGATAGCTAAAGGCAAACCACTTTTTATGAAAAGGCACGCTCTCCTTTTAATCTTTGCAATGGTTGTTTCGCTGCTGCCGATGACGGCTCACTGCGACTTTTTAGAGGATGTCAGGAATGCTTATCTCCCCGGCGAAGTAAAAGCGCTTATGATAGGTGAAATGGAAGCCCCACTCATTGAAGTTGAGGCAAGAACACCACTTCCCTTAGGTGTTGCTATTGTGCTCACTGAGCCCTTTCCATCTAGCCTGACTCTTGCTCAAGGCAACAGCCTGGCGAGCATGCTTGCTGAGAAAGGGTGGAACGTGGTTATTAGCCCATTTAATTTGCCGATAAACTCACCATCAACTTTAAATATTGAAGAGCAAACGAGTGAGTCGCAGCAAGAAAACGTAACACCATCGATAGGTAGCAAACAGATGGTTCATCCTAGAAGTAACCAGCTGACTCAGTACCTTGATTTTGAATCAACAACGACTACGCTAGCGCTTCAACTCAATGCTTTAGATAACTATTTACAAGACAGAACAGGTTATCGCATGGTCATTGCGCAGGGTATGCTTGCAGCGGCCTATTTGTCTGCAATAGAAGTGCAGCCCAATTTACAGCCTGATACCTTTGTCGCTATTTCGCCGTTTTGGCCGCAAGAAGAAACCAACAATTTGGTAATTGATACGATAGCGAAAGCCAACTTTCCCATTCTTGATTTGTCCTTAAGCAACTTTAACGATTGGGAAACACGCACGGCGATAAGAAGAAAGGTTCGCGCAAAAAATGAGCTAAAGTTGCATTATAGACAAGTCGTCCTACCAAACAACTCTTTAACCTTTAGTATAAAGTTAATTGAAAAAAACCCTAATATTCATAGGGTTGCAAATAGCACTATAGGCTGGACCAGGCATCTAGGCTGGTAATTCTTTCTTCTTGATATTACGCTAAATTAACATCCAAAACAGTGACCTACCCATAATAAGATAAATATCGGGGTATTGAAGTTATTGGTAACGATGTAATGGACTATACTAATTTTAGCAGACAGAGACGGTTGAGTTACTCGTGAATGTTCAGAATTTTGTAGATAACAAAGCAAAACAGCTGTGTTTCTATTTGAGAGCATTTTGGCAGGGAGAAGCTTCCTATCGAAGAGATCGAGCTATTCTTTTGGGATAGTATGGAAGAATGGGGTCAAGTTGAATGCACATTGACCCAGCCATATACGCAAAAGGAACGTGTTTTTTGGCATTTGCTTCACCAAGTGCATTACTGGAATGAAGATAAACTCACGAAAGACCAGTTTCTTGTTGATGAGTTAACAAACTGCGTTAACTTCCTAGAGGGTTTGGGACACTGCCCTCTAGACTGTGTTGGAATACGCCCATAACTCCGTTATTTTTACGGCGTTTGACCACATGTCACCGACTTCTACTCTTTTCTAAATCATTCATAATGCCTTCACAGTTTTATTGCTAAACACCCTGGTTCATGGCTCAATACACTTTTGAGTTACCGCTTAAGGCCGAAGTATTGCTTACTGCATTAAAAACATTCAATGACAAACGCTACCTCACGATTTTTCTATTTGGCATTTCCAGTGGTTTTCCTTGGATCATGATAGGTTCAGTGTTATCGGCTTGGCTAAAAGATGAAGGTTTATCGCGCTCGGCTATTGGACTTTTCGGCATCATCTTCGCTACCTATTCATTTAATTTTCTATGGTCGCCTCTTGTCGATAAGCTTAAGCCTCCAATGTTAGGGCAAAGACGCGGCTGGATCTTCTTAATGCAATGCGGTGTTGTTTTGCTCTGTTTGGCTATGTCACAGCTTACCGCAGACAATGACTTATTTTACGTCGCCTTAATTGGTTTATTAATTGCCATTGCTTCTGCCACCCAAGATATTGCTATTGATGGCTTTCGTATTGATTGCATTGAAAAAGAAGATAAAGATGGTATGTCTGCTGCCTCGTCAGTAGCAACAGCTGGATGGTGGACGGGTTATGGTGGTCTTGGAGCTATCCCTTTTTTCTTGGCAGACCTTACTTCTTGGGCATGGCCAGACATTTACTTATTGCTTGGCGCAATTATGGCCTCGTTAGCAATAGCTACCTGCTTTGCCAATGAACCCGCTGTTAATAGAGAGGCCTTGCTTGAACAGGTAACGGATTTAAACGCAAATAGCTCTGCATTAATTAACTGGATAAGAACAACACTAATTACACCATTTTCCGAATTCTTTAACCGCAATGGCATTAAGCTGGCCGCTTCATTCTTACTGTTTATTTTTCTTTTTAAAATTGGCGAAGCGTTTTTAGGTCGTATGAGCATTGTCTTTTATAAGGAAGTCGGCTTTTCCAATAGCGACATTGCCACTTACTCAAAGTTACTCAACTGGTGGGTAACCATTATATTCTCTCTACTTGGCGGATTAGTAAACATTCGCTACGGCATTTATCGAGGGTTGATGATTGCAGGTGTTGCTATGGCGGCTTCAAACCTTCTCTTTGCTCTTATCGCACAAACCGGCCCATCGACCTCACTGCTAGCCATCACTGTCGTTGTCGACGGTTTTACCGGCGCATGGAGTACTGTTGCCATGGTCGCCTTTATATCGCTCTTGTGTAACCGCGCTTTTAGTGCAACTCAATATGCACTTATGGCCTCATTAAGTGTTGCAGGACGAACATTGGTTGCTTCTAGCAGTGGTTTGGTTGTTGACAGTCTTGACGGAAACTGGAGTCTATTTTTCATTTTGACGGCTGTAATGGTGCTTCCAAGCCTTTGCTTTTTATACTCTATTAGGGGTCATATTAAACGCGTTGAAGCGCCATAACTAAGGTTCATTAACAACCAGCATACCTCTGTTTTCTTGCAACTTCGCGTCAGTTGCCTACATTTAAATAAGGCAACTAACGCACACACTTGCAAGGAAGAAAGTTGAGTTCAAAAAAGGCTGTGCCCCCACGCCACAAAATATCGTCGAATTACGCTTCTTTTACCTTTTCTAAAGCAAGCGTGACTGCTCTGCTTTTCAGTATGATAGTTATGTCAATTTTGCTGGCGCTCATCACCAAACAACAATCTTTCATTACTAACCTGAAGCAACAGAATAATTTAGAAGATAGTCTAATTAGTGCTGAGTATCGAATTGACCAACTCAACAGCCAAATGCTAAGCAATAGTGCCACCCACACGGCCCTAGCACACCAGTTACAGGTAACCTATCAAGAGTTGAATAGATATTTACTAGACAAACAGAGGGTCAGCGCTCCTGCTTCTTCCTTTTCTAAAGAAGAGTTTCAAAGCGCGTATAAAAGTTTAAGTAAAGCTACGGCGGAGGAAACAGCTAAGCAAACGCGAATATTACTTTATACCCTTGTGGAGTTGCCCCCCACTGAATTAAAGCCCTATATTGATGATGACTTTAGCCTTCTTCCGCTTTTAAAATCCCTAAAAGCCGAAGAAAATGCAGTGCTACTGCGTATTCAAGCACTGCGCGAAAAGATGTTGATAACTACCCTATTTGGCGCAGTTGCTCTGGCTCTTTGCTATCTTTGTGCGTGGCTTTTTACTAGAAACGTACCCAAGAGTTCTCTTCGAAAGCTTAATAAATCAAAGGTAAGGCTTGCTATTGCAGACCATAGTGAGGACTTGCAGGACAGAAAATTTTTGCAGCTTATCAGCCATGAGTTTCGAGCCCCTATTAGCGCCATAATCAGCGCTTTAGAGCTTATGCCAAACATGGAAGACCAGAAGGCTAAGTTAATTCAACAGGCCGAGCAATCGAGCTACAGGCTGCTTAATCTAACGAATAACCTTACTGAGATACTCAATAACCATGTAGAGGACGACCTTCAGGTCTCAAAAGTCGACTTAATTAGTTTACTAGACGAATGCATATCGCCTTTTTCAGTAAGAGTTAAAGATAAAAAGCTTGAACTTAACATGCATTGCAGTCATAGCGTTCCAAATTATGCTGAAACCGACGCTATGGCCCTTTCGAAAGTAATAGTAAATATAATGGATAATGCCGTAAAGTTTACGTCGACGGGACTAATTGACGTGACCGTTACAACGCTTGTAAAAAACAAAAAAGTCTTTCTAGTAATCATTATTAACGACACTGGTATTGGCATTGATGAACAAACCCAAAAACGCATGTTCGAACGCTTTTACAGAGGAGAACATTCACAAAGTCAGCGCTACCCAGGGGCGGGAATCGGCCTGTCCGTGGCTAAGCGCAGCCTTGATAAACTTGGCGGTACTTTACAGGTTAACAGTACTCTAGGCGTCGGTTCCGAATTTAAAATATCACTACCAATTAACCCCTTAGAAGACTCGCCGTCGGTAACATCGACACCTTCTAATGCCAAGTTTGCCATTGTCGACGACTTAGAAATATCAAGGCTACACCTACAGTCTATAGTCACGAAAGAAGGCTTTAGCGTTCGCACATTTTCATCTGGCGCCAACCTTTTAAACCTTCACGATGAACTGCTTCAGTTCTCCGGTATCATCGCCGATCTTTATATGCCAGGAATGAATGGCTTAGAACTAATTAAGACACTCAAAGCTATTTACGGAGAGCGCGTACCGCCGGTCATCGTATTGTCTGCTACGCCGGATATCGCCAATATTATCGCCAAAAGTGAATTGCCTATATTCCAAAGCTTTGTAAAACCCATTGACAGAAACCGGTTTGCCGATGCTATACACCAGCTTTCAGGTAGTAAAACAAAGGCCGTCAAAGCCTTGACCAAAGCAAACATTTTAGTGGTAGAGGATGAGCCAATAAATGCAGAAATGCTGGAATACATGCTACACAGTATGGGTCACGATGTTACTGTAAGCTACACAGGCGATGACGCCATAGGTCGAGTAAACGAGACAGCCTATGACTGTATATTGCTCGATATCAATCTGCCGGATATAAACGGCTTGGAAGTGGCGAATATCATAAAGGAAGGGTTCCCTGACCTCCCTATCATTGCGCTTACCGCCAACGCCCATAGAAACGATAAAGAGGCCTCGTTGAAAGCAGGCATTCGATATCACCTCGTGAAGCCGGTTACCTTTCAAGAACTCAAAAATACCTTACATCTTACACTCGTTTAGAAGGTATTTTTTAAGTGTAGATACGATACTGATTTCGACCGTTTTCTTTCGCCTCATAAAGCGCCTGATCGGCACATTCAAGCCATGCCATCGCGCCTTTAAAATCGGGAGAGAACTGGGCAAGCCCTAGGCTTACAGTAAAGCTTATCGACTCGGCTTCATGCTCAACCACTAACCGCTGTGCCAATTGACGAATTCGCTCGGCTACAGCTTTTGCATCATCTACCGTTGAATCATTGAGGATAATAGCAAACTCTTCACCGCCGTAGCGTCCAGCAAGATCAGTTTCCCGCACACAGCGTTTAATCAGTGCTGCGAGCATTTTTATAACTTTGTCTCCCGCCTGGTGGCCGTAGGTGTCGTTGATGCGCTTAAAATGATCGATATCAAGCATAAGTGCGGTACTGGGCTTATCTCGCCGAACGCATAACTTGTGCATTTCATCAAACCGTTCTTGCCAATAGCGACGGTTGAATAACCCTGTTAGGCCATCTACTCGACTTGCTGTTTTCAGCTCTTCGTTAAGATGCTCCATTCCAAGCTTGCCTAGGGCCTGTTCGGTAACATCGTAAACCAGCATACAAAATCGCTCTACGCGCCCGCTTTTATCCACTATAGGGAATATGGTCACGTTTTGATACATAAACTCAGCGGCACAAGTAACTGGTCGATTACAGTCAAATTTTAATAAATAAGGGCGCTGCTCCCATATGATAAATACAGGACTATTCAAGTTAAATACAGGGTCAACTTTGGTTCTGAGCCACTTCTCTTCTATTTCTGGAAAGTGAGAAAACAAGCTAGTTCCAATAATAGCGTTTGCTTTTTTTGCGCTATGGTTCTCAAGAAATTTATTCCAGACCTGCACGTTGAAGTTGCGATCAATTACCGCAATCCCTACTTCTATTGAATCGAGCAATTCTGTAGGAACGTGACACGAACTAACGTGGTCGCTGACAGCGAATTCACCAGTTGAAGCATTCATAGACTTCCCTTGTCTTGTTTTATAAAGCCATCATCGAACAGACGCGCATAAACCTGATTCATAGCATCACCGGGGAACAACAATAAAAGGTCGAAGGAAATATCTCTCGACTTTATCGCATAGCCAATCTCAATGGCCATTAGTTTTCCCCAGCGCTGGACGTTATCACTCAAAAGCGTTGATAAGCCTTGGTGCTGCCCGAGTAAGATAGGATGCGTATGACTAAACGCAACGTTGAGCTGCTCTGATAAGCCATTTAAACAAGCACCGATTAGAATATTCGACACATCCATTAGCGCTTCTAGGGCAAGCTTATCTGACGACGCAGACGACGGATATTTTAATAATTCAACAATATTTTGCGTATTTGTGTCGTTAAAAATAACTAGGGCTTCTCCACTTATACCTTCGCTAATAAACCCTTTTGAAACCGCAGAAACGCTGTCATTACGATTAATCTCGGCAATCGCCATAGACAGTTCGTTGCTTTCAATTAAGTTTACATTAGGTATGGGTAAGTCAATAAACTCACCTAGCAGCTGGGCTAAATTTTCTCCTGCACGCCCCATGGCAATATTCACCATTTCACGGCATGCGTCTAACTGCTCTTCTTTGCTCGTTGGGCCTTTTGCTTTAGGTGCACTTGACTCACTTTGCCCTTGCGCCTTTTGTAAACTAGCCCCTGAAGAGTGGCTCTCGCCGCTATAGATACCGTAGGAAGATAAGATATGGCTGAGTTTGTCATTATCGATTGGCTTTCGAATGAAATCTAAAGCACCGAGGGCAAGCATTTTTTCCCGCGCTTGCGCCTGAACATCACCGGACACTACCACCACTAAGCAAGGCAAATCCTGCTGACGAATGGCTTCCATGGTTTGGTAGCCATCCATTACCGGCATGTTTAAATCGAGGAAAACCACATCACCTTTTCCTTCTCGGATAAAAGCTAGGGCCTGTTCGCCATTCTCGGCAAAGGAAATATCTACATCCCACCCATCGGGTAAACTGCGCGCCATTTGACGCCTTGCGAAGCCCGAGTCATCGCAAATTAATATTGGAGTACTCATGGTAACTCCTTAAATAGCAACTGGGGCTTTAATATGCGGGTGAGACTGGTAATTCTTCAGCGTAAAGTCATCGTAGGAAAAACCAAAGATATCTTTAATATCCGGGTTAATTTCCATCGTTGGACGGGCAAAAGGTTCGCGACCAAGCTGCAATTCTACCTGTTCAAGATGATTAGAATACAAGTGCGCATCGCCAAGCGTATGAATAAAATCACCCGGCTCTAGATCGCATACTTGGGCAATCATCATGGTAAGCAGTGCATAACTTGCAATGTTAAACGGAACACCAAGAAAGATATCACCGCTACGTTGGTACAGCTGACAGCTTAGCTTGCCCTCTAAAACGTAAAATTGAAAAAGTGTATGGCAAGGGGGTAGCGCCTGTTTACCCATTGCCGCATTTTCTTTTGGTGAATAGCTAGTATCAGGTAAGACTGCGGGGTTCCAGCCGCTAACGATAAGACGGCGTGAATCAGGGTTATTTTTAATTTGCTCTACCACTTCGGCAATTTGGTCAACCGAGGTACCGTCACCGCGATCCCAACTACGCCATTGATGGCCATATACAGGACCAAGCTCGCCTTCATCGGTAGCCCATTCATCCCAAATCTTTACGCCATGCTCTTTTAAATAAGCAATATTTGTTTCGCCTTTCAAGAACCAAAGTAGTTCGTGAATGATCGATTTAAGGTGACACTTCTTTGTTGTCACCAAAGGAAAACCTTCCTGTAGATTAAAGCGCATCTGATACCCGAATACACTTAACGTACCTGTACCAGTTCGATCTTCCTTTTTCACACCCGTATCACGTACATGGCGCATTAGAGCGAGATATTCTTTCATCGTTATTCTTATATTTTTTGCTGTTCAACATGGTCTTTTCCGCGCATGTAAGCACGGACTATTAATCCTATTCCTAAAGCTATCATAGGTAAACAAAGAAGTTGCCCCTGGCTTAGGCCCATTTGATATAAGCCAATATGTGCGTCGGGTTCTCTGAAATACTCAACAATAAATCGGAAGCTTCCATAACCAAGTAAGAATAAACCACTCACCGCCCCTACTGGGCGCTTCTTGGCAGAGTAAAGCCATAGGATAATAAAGAGCAGAACGCCCTCTAAAGCAAATTCGTACAGCTGAGACGGGTGACGAGGAACATAGCCTGCGTTCGGGAAAATAACAGCCCAAGGTACGTCTGTGGTACGCCCCCATAGCTCTGCGTTAAGGAAGTTGCCGATTCGACCCGCCCCCAAGCCAATGGGCACCAGCGGCGCTACGAAATCCCCTAGACGTAGGAACGTGGTATTCATACACTTTGCGCGCCAAAACAGCGCAGTTAACACCCCTAACAAGCCGCCGTGGAAAGACATTCCACCCGCCCAAATTTTGAATAGATACAGTGGATCATCTAAGAACATGCCAAACTGGTAGAAAAGCACATAGCCGATGCGACCACCTAAAATCACGCCCACAAAGCTCCAAAAAAGCAGGTCGCTTAACTGCTCTCTACTCCAGTTAGTTTGTGATAGGCGCTTTTGCGCCAACAAATACGCGGCGATAAAACCTACCAAATACATCAAGCCATACCAGCGCACACTTAATGGACCGACACTGAAGATAACGGGGTCGATACTGGGGAATACCAGATAACTGCTCTGTTCCATTACTTTATTCAATTCCTAAAATCATTCTAATGCTTACTAAAACAAGTAAGCATGCCAACATCGCTTTTAGCACACGTATATTAACGCGCTGTCCAAGCTTAGCTCCTATGTTTGCGGTAAACATAGAGGTTGCAACAATACCAGCTGTAGCAGGCAGATAAACATAACCCATACTGTATTCTGGTACATCTATCTCACCCCACCCAGCGATAACAAAACTGGTGGTACCAAAAATGGCAATAACTAGCCCGCAAAAAGCGGCACAACCAATAGCCGCGCGTACATTAACACGAAACCACACTAAAGCGGGTACAAGTAATGCGCCACCGCCAATACCCATTAACGCACTTAGCATACCGGCACCTCCACCAACAGTGGCTAACGCCCCTTTTGATGCCTCGTTTTCAGACGCTTTTTGTTTGCCGAAAATCATTTGCAAAGCTATCAATATCACCAGTACGGCGAACACATCTTTTAGTAATTCACCCGAGATATGACTTGCCACCTGTGCTCCGGCAATTGCGCCAAACGCAATCCCTAATCCGGTATAAAGCACAACATGACGCTGAATATTACCGAGTTTATAATGTGCTAAAGCCGACGACATACCCGTGAAAATGATGGTAGATAAGGACGTTGCAATAGCGATAGGCATAACCGTTTCGGTGGTCATGCCCAGAAAGTGAATCAGCAAGTACGACAGCGCAGGTACAATAATTAAGCCGCCACCGATGCCCAACATACCTGCAAGAATTCCAACCACTGAACCTAAAATTAGACAGCTGACGACAATTACAACAAGTGGATCCATTTTTTAACCACCTGCTCGGATAAGGCCTCCTAGGCCCTTGGTTTCAAGATACTGATTTAAGTGCACAAAGACTTCGTCTTGGCTAACAGAGGTTAGCGCTAATGAAAGTAGTTGCTTACACTCATCAAGCGTTACTTTTCGAATAAGCCAGTTTATCTTTCTTAAGTTGAAACCATTCATACTCAAGCGTCGGTAACCCATTCCCATTAGCAGCAGGGCCCCTGCCGGCTCCCCCGCTATTTCTCCGCAGATAGTCACCGGTACTTGGTTTTGATTAGCTTTTTGGACCACATCGTAAAGTGCCCCTAATACGGCTGGGTGATAACTGTTGTAGAGCCCCGCCACCCGCGTGTTGTTTCTGTCGACTGCCAAAAGGTACTGGGTTAAGTCATTGCTGCCTACAGAAAAGAAATCAACATGCTTAGCCAGTTGAGGCAGTTGATAAAGTACCGAAGGCACTTCAAGCATAATGCCTAGTTTAGGTTTATTTAGGGTCTGCCCAGATTCTGCTATTTCGTCAGATATCTCATAAAACGCCTGATTGATAAGGCGCTTAGACTCCTGCACTTCAGATACCGTAGATATCATAGGCAGCATAATTTGCAGGTTACTAAGCCCTACGCTTGCCCGAAGCATAGCGCGAACTTGAACCAAGAATATTTCAGGGTGGTCAAGGGTAAGCCGAATACCACGCCAGCCTAAAAAAGGGTTCTCTTCGTTAATCGGGAAATACGGCAGTGGTTTATCGCCCCCCACATCCAAAGTGCGCATGGTAATGGGTAACGATGGTGCAGCCTCAAGGACTTGGCGATATAGCTTTACCTGCTCTTGTTCCGAGGGGAATCGCTCGCGAAGCATAAAAGGAATTTCTGTACGGTACAAACCAACGCCAGCCCCAATCTGCTCGGCGTTTAGCTCTACTTCAGCAGAAAGGCCCGCGTTGATGTAAAGTGACATTCTACAACCATCAACGCTTTCACAAGGTTTATCTGCCTCTGCGTTTATTTTCTCGGCGATGGCCGACTCTTCATCAATAAGCTGAATAAATTCAGTTTTAATATTGCGCTCTGGCGAAACAATGACTTCCCCAGAATAGCCATCAAGCAGTATTTCTTTGTCTTCAAGTAGTGCTGGTGTGACGTTTTGACAGCCCATTACGGCGGGCACGCCCATAGCTCTTGCTAATATGGCCGCGTGAGAGTTGTTAGAACCACGAATGGAAATAATGCCTTTGAGCTTATCTCGCGGAAACTCAGCGAGCATAGGCGCTGACACTTCATCAGCGACTAGAATACTGGGCTCAGCAATGACCTGTTCAGTAATTTTTTGACCGTTCGCTTCATACAAGATGTTGGCTAAGATTCGGTCTGATAAATCGACGATATCAATAGCACGCTCTTGCATGTAAGGGTCGTCCATAGCCTGAAAGCGAGCAGCGTAGCCTTCGACCACCATCTTCAAAGACGACGCAGCATCCCAACCTTGGCGAATTTTTTCTTCTACTTCGCGACCTAAACTGTTGGCATCCAACAGGTGGTGATATAGCTGAAAAATTGATTTAACATCATCGGGTATACCGTCATCTAACCGCTCAGACAAGGCGTCAACATGCCCCCTTGTTACCTCAACACCTTTGCGGTAAAGCTGAATTTGATCTTGCGGCGACTGCGTGCGTTTTACCACCCAGTTTTTGAGGTTGATAGACTTATCGGGTGAGACCCCTTTACCAATAGCCAAACCAGGCGAGCCTGCAATACCTCTTACATTTTTCTGCCGTGCCGTATTGTCGTTTGAGTTTGATAAGGTCAATGCGCCACGTATATCGGCATTGGTGATCTCTAGCGCTAGCTGTGCAGCAAGGGTAACTAAAAACGCCTCTTCATCTTCGCTAAAGCGTCGCATTTGGGATTGCTGAAGCGTGATAACGCCTAAGACACGCCGCTGGTTGATAATAGGCGTTCCTAAAAAGGCATTATACTTTTCTTCTTTTACTTCGGGGTAGTGTTTAAATCGTGGGTGGTTGTGCGCGTTTACGATATTTAGCGGTTCTTCACGTTGACCAACTAAACCGATAAGGCCTTCTGAAAAACCAATGCGAACTTGTTCTACCGCATCGGGGTGCAGACCATCCGTCGCTTTTAGGATAAATTCTTGCGTGTCGTAGTCAGCAAGGTAAATTGAGCATGAGTCTACACTGAGGGTGTGCTTTACACGTGACGCTAGCTTAAACAAAGCGGTATCGAGCGCAGGAATTTGATTCATTTCCTGCACGATACGTTTCAATGTGGTTAACATTGCGCCTTGTTGGCTCTGAGGGCTCACCGGTTTATCCTTGTGTAATTGCAGTTTGCTCGTCGCTTACTGTTGCACATCGCTACCTTTGACACCTTCACTACCTTTGCTGCCTTTGCCGCTTTCACCGATTTATACCTTTGACCGTTAACCGCGCCTGCGTTTTTTCCCGCGCTTGTGCGGAGCTACGTTTTGGCGCTGCTGAGGTCGATGTTGCGCAGACATAACTACAGGCGAGAACTCTTTCATTACTCGTCTGTAGACGTCTCGTTTAAACGATACAACATTTCTAATGGGATACCAGTAGCTTACCCACCTCCAGTCATCAAATTCAGGATGACCTGTTTTAAGCACATTAACATCGCGGTCATTGCAATCTAGCTGCAACAAGAACCATTTTTGTTTTTGCCCTATACAAACAGGGTTGCTACCTTGTCGAATTAATCGCTTTGGTAGCTTATATCTAAGCCAGTTACGGGTAACACTCAAAATGGTGACATCTTTCGGTGTCAATCCTACTTCTTCGTGAAGCTCGCGGTACATAGCTTGTTCAGCAGATTCCCCTTCATCAATTCCGCCTTGAGGGAACTGCCATGAATGTTGACCATAACGTCTTGCCCAAAATATTTGACCCATTTTGTTGCAAATCACTATGCCCACATTCGCACGGAATCCATCGGCATCTATCACATAGACTCCCGGGCACACTATCTTGTATATGTTTTCATTCTTCCACAAACTATGCTCCAATCATAGTCTTAATGTTCGCCTTCGCTTTCAAACAGGAAATTAACCACCTTATGCAACCTCCTTCATCGCCTCCATCTTCGCCAGACGCCCTTTTGGCACGATGTCACACTATCGCGGGTTTAACCTTAGGAGAACTGGCTGATATGGCCAATGTTGCCATTCCTGTTAATTTACAGCGCCACAAAGGGTGGCCGGGTATGCTTATTGAGAAATGGTTGGGCGCAAGCGCGGGCTCTAAGCCTCAGCAGGACTTTCCTGAATTAGGCATAGAACTTAAAACCATACCCATTGACGTTAACTTTTCACCACTAGAAACCACCTATGTTTGTTTTGCGCCCCTCTTAATGGCGCCGGGTATCACGTGGGAAACTTCGAATGTGCGAAACAAGCTACAGCAGGTGTTGTGGCTACCCATTGAAGGTGACAGAGCCATTCCTTTAGCCCATCGACGAGTGGCAACTGGGTTTTACTGGCGTCCAAACCAGCATGAAGACGCAATGCTTAGACGCGACTGGGAAGAGTTAGTAGAACAAATTGCCACGGGGCAAGTAGAGTCTATTACCTCTCGACAAGGCGAAGCACTTCACATTCGCCCTAAAGCGGCTAACGGTAAAGTGCTTACCGATGCATTAGGACCAGAAGGCCAGCGTATTAAAACTCGCCCTAGAGGATTTTACTTGCGCAAAACCTTTACCCACCAAATACTGCGCAATGCGTTTGGTATGTAAAGTAAGCGTTGCAAACTGAAAACCTTCTTCACTTTGTAGGCGCATTGTTCAAATGTTTTACAAGGTATTCGCTTAAGAACTTTTCTGAGTTAACGCCAAGACGTTTTGCCACAGCTTCTAATTTGGCATCGCTATGAAGCAGCACTTTTTTCGCATACTCTAGGCGGTAGTGGAATATAAACCGCCTGAAGTTTTTCTTCTCAGTAAGCTGAAGCGCAATAGCGAAAGATGTAGGGTCGATATCCGCCCCTTTGCAAAACTCACTTAGCGTAAGAAAGCGGGTTTTATAGGCCTTTGACTCTATGGTATAGCGCTCCGCTTTAGAAATAATACTGCTTATTTCATAGGGTGTGGCTTTACCTTCATCCAGTCGCTCGTAGTTCAATGGCGACGGCGCCGTTCGACGAATAAAGGTCAATGAAAACAATACCACTAACAGTGCACAACCAATCATTAAGTGATGAAAGCTTTCCCAAAAAGGAACGGGGAAAAAGCCAAAGGTTGCGGCAGTAACAAGTAGAATACTCATAAAGGCTACCCCAACCAAACTTCCCATTACACCGGCAAGTTTAGGCATTTTTAAGTTTTTAATGTCCACCGCCTGCTCAGGTAAATGTCTATGATACATTTGAATGTGTTCGGTAATAAGAATGCCAATAAGTAACACACTAAAACCGGTTAAAAGCGAGGCAAAATAGGCAGGCCATAACAGCAAAGGCTCGCCATTAGGCGACGATGAAAGCCATTGCTGTTTATCATCTACCGATATGAGAAGCACAGTACACTGAAAAATGGCCGTTACCACAGTAGGCCACCATAGCCGCTTTCTTGCCGTGGGGTAAGCTAATAACATGGGCTTTATGGCACGATAACAACAAGTAATTGCGATTACTGCAAATACGTCTGATAAACCATACAAGATAGCTAATGAGCTCGCGTGTGCTATTCGCAACCATTCATCTAGCATAAATAGTGGCCAGCAGATAAAGGCTCCAACTAGCCAGCGCATGCTGTGTAAATTTACTTTCTGAACGAACAGACGGACAAAACAGAAAATATAAACGCCTAGTAACGAATATAGAAAATAATCATAGTAGCTTGAAGTCATTAACACCCTTCTTCCTTGAAATAAAATTTGCTAACGCAATACGCATCTAGTGACATGGGTTACCAGTAGATTTCACGTTGCATAGCCACAGTGCGCGTTCGCTCCATAATTCGAATTAACGTACTGAGCTTCTCTGCTGTCCATTTGCGCACCTCATCGTGAGAGTCAACTTCCGCATCGTCTATAGATTGCTTCAGCATGAGCAAAGCGTTTAACTCATCAATGCCGGTAAGTAAGTCTAACCAAGGCGCACGAAAGTTACCCCGCTCTTCAACAAACAAGTCACCAAGCAAAAAACCACTCCACAGGGTTTGTCTTAGCATTATTTCCACTGCGCTGTAATTAGCTGGCCCCATGGTTTTACTGAGGGGCATACTCTGCTGCACGGTTTGCCACCCTTGCGATAACCATCCTTTTGCATGGTCAAGTACAGGATGATCAAACCCCGTCGCGACCTTTTGCCAAGGCTTATTCTGTATAAGGCTTATAGCGTGAATCTTAATGTCTGTAGCGTCATTGTCGAAAAATAGCTTTTCAGGTTCATGGGCTTGCATCAAACCTGTTTGGCGCCCTTGCAGGTAGCTTACTACCGCTGGGTGCTTGCTTAAGGTTTTGTTAAACATGCTCTTTTTAGACAGCAAGTAGCGCAAACTTTGTAAATCATCTTGCCAGCCCCACTTTTGCGCATGGGTTACCAGTTTTTTGTGCAAGGCTAATAGCTCTGGGCACTGCAATACGGGTAGATAAAGCGACACACTCTGCAGCAGCAACCTAACGCTTTTAGCAACCTCAGCCAGCATTTTTATCGAGCCGCTCTCGCAAAATACATGCTCGTGGTGCTGCCAATGTGCCAAAGCGGTTTGCACTGCTTGGCCGAATGCCTCTTCTGTGGTGGTGGTCTCTTCAAGGGCTAGAAAGTCTGGTAGCGGGCGAACTTTAGCATTAAAGCCGTGTAGCAACTGATAGCCTTGAGCGGCTTTTGACACATCGCTTAGACGCACCTGCATATTGTCGTTTATTAGCACAGCGAGAGAAAACAGACTGTTGATCTCCCCTGACATCAATTCAAGCTCAATCTCATTGATGGGGGAGCTGGCTTTATCCGTACTAGCCTTACCGCAGTCTAAGACAATTTCAACTAGGCTATCGCCTAAACCAACCACATAGGCATTGCGCGTAAAGTGTGTACTAAATTGTTTAGAAAGACTCGCATTCTTAGATACGATATCCCAACCTTCGGGCCATACATTTGACTCGAACAACGTGAGATCCGGCCTTGCGTTACCAAGACTTACGTTATACTCCATGCGCTTGTGCAAGCCACCGCTTACTACACCATTGGTTTTTAACGTTTGTTCGTACTCGCCATTATTACCGCGAACCCGAAAGCCCATTTTATTGTTTTGAAAATCGAGCTTATCCGTATCGTAATAGTCATTCTCTAAGCGCATTTCGCGATGAGAGTTAACCTGGATATTGTGTTTTTCAAAAAGAGGGAGTACACGTTGGGTAAACGCCTGGTGAGCATTGTCACCCGTTACAAATTTTAATTCTATTTCTGACATGGTTGCGCTAAGCACAGCTTATGATGCTGACACCTTACCTTTGTCGCTCACTTTTCGCAATGTTGCTGCTGTTAAACAAGTCGCTTAAATTAGACAAAAGTGGAACAAACTTGCCTTTATCGCGGTCAACCAATACCATCTTCACGTTTTAAATTCTAAAATTGGACTTCATATGATTCGAAAGTGGTTAGCAGCAGCCCTTATTGCATGCTCTTTTCAAGCATTTTCGCTACAAGATACCGCTGATTTAGAAGCGTCTTCTTCGCACTATATAAGAGATGACTTGTTTATCTTTATGCATACTGGACCTGGTCGTAACTATCGCATTCTGGGTTCAATTGAAGCTGGTACACCTATTACGGTGCTTTCCCGCGACAATGATGCTGAATTCACGCAAATTACCGACGATGAAGGACGTAAAGGCTGGGTTGAAAGTAAGTTTGTGTCTAATACTATGTCGCAAGCAGAGCAGTTGCCTATTGTTAGTGAGAAGCTTGCTGAGAGCCAAAGTGCTCTGCAAGCTGCACAATCAGAAAATGCCAAACTTCGTCAGCAGCTTAACGATGCTCGTCAAAAGGTGTCTAAACTTACCACTACAAACGACGAACAAGCATCTCAAATCATTCGCTTAACCGCCAAGGTTGAAAGCGCGAATAAAGATGAGCTTGTTACTTGGTTTACTCGCGGTGGTATAGTGGCAGGCGTGGGGATATTGCTTGGTGTAATGCTCACTTACCTTCCTAAGCGCAAACGTAGAAACAGCGAATGGATGTAGTGCTAGCATTTTTAAAAAGTGCCTAAGCAAACATAAACGCCGATGTTAAACATCGGCGTTTATGTTTTAGTTAATCACTCTCACTCAAGCGCAACAAAGGCAACAAATTAAGAATACTCGTGTATTAGCAAACTCACGCCACCGTGTTTTCAGATTATTGTAGTCTTAGCACAACGCTATACCCCTGCGCCACAGAGCTCATACCTTTTATATTGTCTTTTGTATCTTGTGCAATGACTTTTTTGTGTGAATATCCCCACTCCAGCTTCGAACATAGCTTATCAATGAGTTTTAAGCCTATTCCAAAACCGCCATCTAACTCACTATTTGGCGTTACCGATAAAGAGGCACTTTCTTCTTGCTCTATGCCACCTTCTTCATTAAGTACGGTAAGCGTTGCACCTGAAAGCGTGATAGTGACGTTACCTTGCTGGGTATGTTGGTAAGCATTTCGAATAACGTTACCTATCACTATTTCGCTTGCTGTTTTTGGTAGCAACAATGCACATTCGCTCAAGTTTAGCTGTACGTTTACGTCTTTCCCTGAAAGCAAATACATTAAGTCTTGGCTAAGCGCCTCAACCATGGCTTTTAGGTCAACGCTCTCTTTAGGCAGCGCTGTCTCTTCATTTCTTCCTAACCACAGTAATGTTTCTGTCAAATCCGCCATGGTTTTTGAGGCATGGTCCACCCGCGCTAGAGCGTTATTGCCTTTGGTATTCTCACTATCTATCACTCTATGCAGCAAAGCCGCACTGCTTCTAATAACGGCAATAGGCGTTCTAAGCTCATGGCTGGCATGATTAACAAACTCCCGCTCTCGGTTAAGCGTAGTGCGTACGTTTTGCAAGCTACCGTGAATTATCGCTGCGAGCGCGTTAAGCTCTTTATAGCGAAACTCAGGAATAGGCTTGTCGAGCTCTTTCTCATCAAGAGAGGCTGCCCAGCGTTGTAATGATTCTATGGGACGAGACACGCTGCGCATTAAAAATAGAAGCGCGACAGAAAAGGAAATAAGTGCGACAAAACCTACAATAGCACTGTAGATAACATGGTTAATTCTAAAGTGCTTTTGACCATCTGAGGGCGGCGCTCGGAACACTTGGAAAACGTATCGAAGCCTTCCATCATCCAGAGGGACCAACACAGCAAAGTGCGCCGAAACTGGGCGAGAAAACCAATCTGGCTTATTGACATCTTTTAATAGGGTATATGGCTCAAAGCGCTCTTTGGAAAAGCTTTGCTTCACTTCATCAGGCAAGTCATTGTAATGAGCATAAACATGTAAATCGAGGATCTGCGCATGATTGCTGTTATCAAGCTCGGTACTGTTTGCGGCCCTTATCATGGTATTTCTGAGCATGCCGTCCATACCATCGAAAAAGCTATCGCTACTCTGTATAGAAAACAACACAATGACTATAGTCGCTAAACTTAGCAACGACCATAAGACATAGCGTCTTAAGCTGATACGAAGGCCGTTTACCATTGGTCAGTGTCCTTACTTTTATTTGACGACAAAGTGTTACCCAAGCCCTCATTTGCCATTTGTTCAGCTTTTAAGGCAACACAAAACCCTGTGCCCGGTACGGCTTTAATTTCTATGTTTGTCTTAGCTTGAGCCAACGATTTGCGCAAATTGTGAAGGTGGACTTTTAGCGCATTACTTTCGGGCGCATCCTCCCCCCATACCGCATCGAGTAAACGCTCCCGTGGCATAACCTTTCCTTGCTGCTGCAATAAGGATTTTAGCAAGGTAAAGCCAGTAGGACTTAGCTTAATAGGCGTGTTATCAACACATGCCACTTCACTACCTAATTCTAAGCTCACATTTCCGAAGTTTAGCCTTTTCACTTGCGATGAGCGCCTGTGCGCTAGCACTGAAACTCGTGCAACCAGTTCAGGCATATCAAAGGGTTTTACTAAATAATCATCTGCCCCTTTTTGAAACCCTTCTAGCTTGTTTTCCAACTGGTCACGGGCCGTCAGCATAATGATAGGCGTATCGTTGCCGTCACCGCGTACTTTTTCGCATACGCTTAAGCCATCAAGTCTTGGTAAATTGATATCTAATACTACAACGTCATACGGATTAGTTTGGATAAACGTTAGTGCTGCCACGCCATTAGCAGCGTGGTCGCACACCATATCTTCAAGTTCTAAATAGTCAATGATATTGCCGGCTAGGCCTATATCATCTTCCACTAGTAACACGCGGATCATTAATCGTACTCTCCGTTAAGGGTTTGACCAAATACTTTGCCATTAAACGGCTTACATCCTCATAAATTAACAGCAATGCCGGAATTAATAAAAGCGTGATAAGAGTGGCAAACAAAATACCATAACCCAATGACGCCGCTGCCGGAATGAGGAACTGCGCTTGTACCGACGTTTCCCCTAGTATGGGGTATAAGCCTACAAAGGTCGTAATTGAGGTTAGCAGTACCGCGCGCAGGCGGCTGGTGCACGCTTCAATTACTGCCGCATTCACAGGCATTCCGTCTTCGCGTAAAGCGTTGAATCGTGAAACTAACAACAAGCTATCGTTTACTACTACACCGCTAAGCGCCAATATGCCGTTTAACGACAGTAGGCTTATCATGAGGTCATTTGACCAGTGCCCAAGAATAGCTCCCACGATACCAAAGGGAATTGCAGTCATAATAATGAGCGGCTGCACATAGGATTTAAGTGGTATTGCTAATAACGCAAAAATAGACAATAAAGCGAGTATGAACACGCTTTGCATTGAGCTTTGTGTTTCCGCTTGCTGCTCGGCTTCACCGGCAAAATAAAGCGATAAATCTTGGTATTGACGTTCTAACTGAGGTACAAACTCACTATTGAGATAGTTAACCAATTCTGTAGAAGTAATAACACCGCTATCCACCGACGCACTTACCGTTAAGGCGCGCAAACCGTCTATACGCACTACCTGTTTTTCTTGTACATCTTGAATAACATTCGCCACTACGGAAAGTGGTACCACAGTGCCATCATCTAGGCGCACTTGGGTATTCATCACATCTGACGGGTTCATCCTATCCTTTTCAGGGTAACGTACCCGCACTTTCACTTCGTTTTTATCGCGCAGGTAGCGCTGAACAATTTCTCCGCCGAACGCTTTTAACAGCTGCTGCGATAGGCTTTGGGTATTTACCCCCAAGGCTCGTCCTTCAGGGGTAAGTTCAAAGCGCATCATGGCTTCGCCGGGTGTAAGCGAGCTTTCTACTGCATATACGCCATCAATATTGTTAAGCACTTGAACAAAGGCGTCATTCGCCGCCGTTAAGGTATCGTCGTTAATGCTTTTTATTTCAACATTAAACCCGTCTACCATTTCTCGTCGAGAGCGTATTTTTAAGCTTTTTACGCCTTCTAAACTGCCGGTTAAGGCATTCCAGCGTGCAGACAACTCATCCAAAGAATATGACGAGTCTTCATCGAGTGATATGGTGATTGTGCCACTTTGGTCGCCACTCGCCGTTACTTGTAAACTACTAATACCGCTTTCACTAGTGCCGTTTTCTTGCGATAACTGACGATCTGCTTCAAGCGCATTTTTCTCAAGCAGCATTAAGTTACGTTCGTTCTGTCCATAGCTAGCATCACTATAAAGCGACATATTCGCCGAAACAGTATCACCTTGCATGCTGGGGAAAAAGCTTACTCGTACTGCTCCCGTGAGCGGTAAGCTAACCACCATAATAAACAAGGCAACAAACAGCAGTACGGCTGCATAGCGGTAGGTTACAGTAACTTTCAACACGCGCTGATACACGCGATAGTTAAACCACTGAAGTCCACCGTCCGCTTTTTGCTGTACTTTATTCCACAGGCCGCCAATCCCCTTTCGGGTTTTCTGTTTGGTTGGCAGGTGGGCTAAATGCGAAGGTAGAATTAGCTTTGATTCCACCACCGAGAGCAGTAAACACAAGGTAACGATAGTACCAAACTGCGAATAAAGTGTTCCTAAGCCGCCAGAAACGTTAGATAGAGCAAAGAAGGTTGCAACCGTGGTCAACACCCCAAACAGTGTGGGCACCGCCACTTTATGCGTACCTAAAATAGTATTGTGGATTGTATCGCCGTGTTGTTTTCGCGTGGCGTACACACTCTCCCCCACTACTACGGCATCGTCTACTACAATACCCAAGGCCATAATAAAGCCGAATGTGGTCATCTCGTTTAGCGTCATTCCCGTGTAGCTATCGGTCATGAAGTACAAGGTGCCGAAGAAAATAAACGGCAAGCCAGCCGCTACCCAAAATGCCACACGCAAATTAAGAAACACAGCAAGGGTAACAAACACCAACACAATCCCCATTAGTGCGTTACTAGTGAGCAACTCCAAGCGCTCGGTAATAAGCGAGCTTTTGTCATACCAGGTTTCGAGTTCGACACCTTGAGGTAGTAAACCTTTATCATGCCACGCATCCACTACCTCGTGGGCCTGCTGCACCATTTTCGTTACGTCGCCATATTCATCCATTAGCACCTGAATACCATATCCATTGGTTCCGTTGTAACGAGACAAGTGATAGCTGTCATCGGCAAACATATCGCGTACCGTAGCCACATCGCCAACGGAAAGTATTACGCCATTCGTATCGGTAATAAGGGGAATGTCAGCAAAATCCTTCGCCCAATAAGACTGTTCAGAGGCTTTTAACCGAATTACTTTTTCTTTGTTACGCAAACTGGTTGTAAGGGCGGTATTAGACTCTTGGTTTACCGCATCTGCCACATCAGATAGCGTTAAACCATAGGCCTGAAGCTTCCCCTCGTCTATTTCAATAGACATCATGGGGTCGACAAAACTACCCGCGCTGACCTCCCGAATATCCTCTTCGGCCAGTAAATCGCGCTCTAATTGCTCACCCAAGTACTGAAGCGTAGCGTGGTCGACATCACCATAAAGCTGCACCCAAATAGCATGCTCTTGGCGGCGCGCTTTGCTGATAACTGGGTTTTCAGCATCCAACGGGAAGTTAGAAATACTGTCTACTTCGGTTTTAATGTCGTTGAAAAGCGTGTCTAAATCGTAT
Source organism: Alteromonas sp. ABV4_150 (assembly GCF_056311745.1). Taxonomy (NCBI): domain Bacteria; kingdom Pseudomonadati; phylum Pseudomonadota; class Gammaproteobacteria; order Alteromonadales; family Alteromonadaceae; genus Alteromonas; species Alteromonas sp. ABV4_150. The sequence continues at coordinate 1,022,109 of NZ_CM149971.1, forward strand.
TCGGTCTCCTTTTCCACCTGCACACTAGCGCCGCTGGCATTTGAGGTAGACGTGATTCGCTTAATACCGGGAATGGCCTCTAGCGCAGTTTCAATTTTGATGGCAATGCCTTCTTCGGCTTGCTTGGGGTCACCGCTATCATATGTCATTGATATGGTAACAAAGCGTGGCTCCATGCTTGGAAACGCCTCTTTGCGGATTTCGTTCATGGAAACTAAACCCAGTACGATAAGACTAACCATCAATAAATTGGCCGCCACCGAATTTTGTGCAAACCAAGCGATAATTCCCCGAGGACTTTTCTCGCTATGTCTATTACCTTTAGGCTCTTCGCTGCCATCAAAAGGCCCGCCGTTTCGGTTATTTGTCATTGGTTTTCCCTCCCGTTTGTCCTTCCACAACAGGCTTAACTTTCGTGTTGATGAGGTAACTATTTAAGGGGCGCGCAACCACCAGAGCTTGGCGTATTTCCCTTTCATGTTCTGGCACGGCTTCAGTGCCCGTATTGCTCCCAGACTCATTGGTAATGTCGCCAGCAATATCACTCGCCGTAGGTGGAGTGATATAGGCATAGCCATCACTTTCAAAAAGCACTGAGGGAGTAAACTTCGCTAGTTGCCCGGTGGCCGGCATTACCAACCATACTTCTTGTTTTTGTGAAATGGCAGAAGCCGGTAGCTTCCATACATTTTCGAGCTGTCTTCCTTCAATTTCTGCCTGCACAAAGCTGCCGAATAAAAGCGGATTTGCTTGATCTAATGGCTTTTCAATAACCGCAATAGCGTTGCGCTGGCGCGTTGTATCGCTTTGATGCCATTCAGCCCTAGCGATGTTGGCATCCAATTTATTGCCTGTGGTGGTATCGGTCAGCGTGACCGACCAATTAAAAGCAGCATCACCAGAGAGCTGCGCTCCAGAAACCGAAGGTAACTGAGCCCATTGGCTAGGAGAGAGCCCTATAGCTACTTCGGCAACATCAGTAGAATAAAGTGTTGCGACAGTACTGCCGGCCTGAACAAAGCTTCCCTGCGCTATATCACGATTAACCACCAATGCATTAAAAGGGGCACGTAACGAGGTAAACGCCAAATCTCGCTTGGCTGAGTTTACCGACTGCTGGGCTTCATCCAAGGTCGCCTGCGCGGCTTTAAGCTGTGGTTCTCTTAAAACCAAAGTGGATAGTGGCTCGCCTTCAAGCCCCGAACGTGTCCATTCATCTTTAGCTTGCGTGCCCTGTAAGCGCTCTTCTTCTAGGCTTACTACAGCTGCCTGATAAGTCGCATTGGCACTTGCTAATGCCTGCTGATAGCTGGTGTCATCAATGCGCGCTAAAATTGTGTTACTTTCAACTAACGCGCCAGTCTTAAAAGTTGAAGATACGTGAGTAACTTGCCCGCTAACCTGTGCGACTAAGCTCAAGCTATCTTGAGGAGCTACCTGACCATACCCCTTTACTTTAGCCTTGTAGCTGTTGGCGGTTACCTTAATCACCCCTACTTGAGCTAGCTGAGAATCAGCACTTTGTTCTACTTTTTGGCTTCGGTAAGAAATGCTATCTGCAGATGGCCTTTTACCTGATTCTTTAGCTACTTCATTCTCATTTCCCCTAGATGGACGAAGCTTAGTGCCTTCAGCCGTGTCACCTCTTGACGGCCTTCCACCACCTGCTGGTCTCATTGTTGAAGCGTCACCTTTTAATTGCTCAGTATCATCAGGTAATGGCGGAGCTGGCGGGGTTGATTCAGAGGCCCCTTGCGGCCGAGCGCCAGGATGCTGAGCCCCCATGTTCATCATGGTATACATGACTGCCAGCGCAATACTCGCAGCAGCGATTAAGGTTACGATAATTCGTTTATTTCTCATTGCGACACTCCAAGGCCAAGAGCCAGACCTAAGTCAATTCGGTTTTGTAATTTTTGGGCGTGAAGCTCAACAGCTTGAGCTTGTAAGTCAAAGCGCGTGTCATACACAGAAAGTAAGTCCAAGATATCAGCAAGACCTTGTCGATATTGACCTTCAATGGTAGCTACACTGCGCTCTGCATTAGCAAGTGCCACATTTGTATGGCCAATTCGCGCGCTGTAGGCAGTTTCATTATCTAGTGCGTTTTGGGTTTCCTGCACCGCAGTTAATAGCGTTTCGCGATACTGCCACCAAGCATTTGCTGCGGTAAGTTTTGCGTCTTCTACTTGCGCCCTCAATGCGCCTCCCTGAAAAAGAGGTGCCGTCATCTGCCCAAGCAATGTCCATACAGGGTTTGTAAACAAAGCTTGTGAGGGTGTAGAGGCAGAATCAGATAGCGATGCCGATAAACTAATACTGGGCAGTAAAGCTTTATAGGCCACATCAACTGCAAACTCTGTTGCTTGTATCGTGTAGAAGGCTGCCTGAAGGTCGGGTCTGCGGGCAAGGTCTTGTTTTGGCAAATTAGCAAGCGGCAACAAGATATCTGGGAAATTTACCTGCGTATCAAGGGCGCTTAGCGATTGGTTTTGTCTGCCTAGGAGTACTGCCAATGTGCGCTTTGCTGATGACAGTGCATTTTCATACAGGGCAATAGATGCACGGGTATTTGCGCTGCTTGTACGCGCGGTATCTAAATCATCTAGACTTCCAAGCCCGGTGCGATAGCGCGTTAAGATCACTGCTTCATTGTTTTCTAGTACCGATAACCGAGCCTGTTCGATATTTAGTAATTGCTGTTGAGTGAGTACATCGATATAGCTTCTTATTACGCTGGCAACCAGTGAATCTCTGGCCGATTGATAGCTGGCTCTGGCACTCGCGGCATCTAATTTTGCAGCACTTATGCCATCGCTAATTTTCTGCCACAAATCTAACTCCCAACTAACGTTTAAACTTGCGCTATAGCTTGGGTTGTTTAGCTGATTACTTGTATTTGTATTTACGTCCGTACTAGTAGATGAACTGCTGCCTGTAGTTTCACTTTTTGATGCTGAGAAACTTGTGTCCACACTCACGTTTCTGTCTGCTTTTGCGCTATCGATAGCAACTTGTGCTTTCCGAAGCGTGATTAACGCCTGCTGCAGACTTGCATTGGAAGACAAAGCTTCATCAATATAGTCTGCTAAATGCGGAAGCTGATTGAGATCTATTACGTCGGTTAACCCAGTGTCTGAATTCAACACTAAGGTTTGCGCTGAAACTTGTTGCTGCGCTTGGGACTGCCACACAACATCATTTCCCGCTGTAAGGGATGCTGATTCGCTCAACCTTCTGTCATCAGTACTTGTGCATGCAGACAATAAAATACAAAGGGTAATACTATTTACCGTCAGTTTTATCTTGCCCATTACTTATGCCTATTGCTTGGCGCATAGCTTACTTTTTAAGGCCTATACGCAACTTGTTTAAATTAACTGACGCTAGTATTTCAAACGCGGGGTTAAGGTAGGGTTAAGGCATGAGTAAGAGCTAAGAAAAAGAGGGGAAAGGCTTAGATGAAGCCTGGAGTAAGTCAAATAAAAAGGCCAGCGTCAAGCTGGCCTAATATATTGATACTATAGCTATTTAATTAATTAGCTATTTGAAGCAAGCGCTCTCGCTTATTCATCATCTTCAACTAGGGTCATCAACGATGTGTTACCACCTGACGCCGTAGTGTCTATGCTGATGGCTTTCTCGGTCATCAAACGTTGAATAAGATGATCGTTATACTCAGCCGTGATTACCGGCAAGATAGCACCTTCACGTGACGAGAGCATTGCAGTAATACGCGCAGTACGCTCTGTACTAGAGTCGACCACCACGCCAGACAGGTCTTCATCCATCAGCAAAGTATCCAAATGCGCTAGACGCGCTACTTGGAACAAGCCTTTCGGTGCTCCCGTCGATTCAAACTTGTTCTGAATCTCCACTGCTTCTTCGTAGAAAATTTCAGAAACCACTGATACTACCGGGTTACCCGTTGATAGCGCCGTCACAATCGACAACAGCCAGTATTCGAAGGTAACCTCTTTATCGGCGAAACATACCAAGATACCACGAGGCTCCAAGTACAGTTTGTTCGACTCACCTGTAGGCCCTGGCAATACTTGCGGCTTGGCAAGTTTGCGTTCAACGCTGGTCAGCTGTTGACGCGCCGTTGCTAGCGTGCGGTTTAAGTCGTCGGCCAACTCATCAACAATATCTACTTTTGCAATTTTTGCTAGAAGCTGACGTACCATGGAAATGCGGTCATTAAGAGGCGTATGACGCCACTGTGCTTCTACCGCTTTTGCCTTATCCATCATCACATGAGCACGCTCGGCAATTTTCTCATCACCTACCAATGCTGCATCGGTACCATCAACATCATCAATGTGCGAAGGCTTAGGCGTCGCGCGTTCCATCATCAAGCGAGGTAGATAGTTTGGACCACCCGCTTTGGGGCCTGTGCCGGAAAGGCCACGGCCACCGAAGGGCTGTACGCCAACAATAGCACCAATCATATTGCGGTTGATGTACACGTTACCCGCACGGCTTTTCGCAGCAAGCTCGTTAGCACGCTCTTCAATACGCGAGTGAATGCCCATAGTCAGGCCGTAACCTGTACCGTTAATTTGCTCTAGCACACTATCGAGCTCTTTCGACTTAAAGCGCACAATATGCACTACAGGGCCAAACACTTCTTTTTCTAGCACATCAATATTTTTGATTTCGTACAATGTAGGTGCAAAGAAGGTCCCTTTCTCAAAGCCGGCCGGCATTTCATTACGATAAAGTAGCTTGGCTTTGTCTTTCATATACTCTTGGTGATCAGTAAGGCTCTTAAGCGCCTTTTCGTCGATCACAGGGCCAACATCAGTAGCAAGTTGTGTTGGGTCGCCAACTGTAAGCTCTTTCATGGCACCGATTAACATATCGATAAGGTCATCAGCAATTTCTTCTTGTACAAACAAGACGCGAAGTGCTGAACAGCGTTGACCGGCACTTTGGAAACCCGAATGAATGACATCATCAACCACCTGCTCAGGCAATGCGGTTGAATCAACAATCATACAGTTTTGGCCGCCTGTTTCTGCGATGAGCGGTACCTGCTCACCACCACGCTCTGCAAGCACCTGTGAAATTAAGGTACCTGTTTGTGTTGAGCCTGTGAACATGACTGCCCTAATACGCTCGTCAGGCAGTAGAGTTTCACCCACTTCTTTACCTGGCGATACGATAAGCTTAAGTGCGTCTTCTGGTAAACCTACCGAATGCATAATATCTACTGCACGTATGGCAACCATGCTGGTTTGCTCGGCGGGCTTGGCAATAACTGTGTTACCTGTTACCAATGCAGCCGTAACTTGACCTAGGAAAATGGCCAGTGGGAAATTCCAAGGGCTGATACACAGCACAACGCCACGAGGTTTTAAGCGCTGATCATCAGCAAGCTCTTCGGCGCGGGCAGCATAATAGCGACAAAAATCAACGGCTTCACGCACTTCATCAATGCTGTCTTGAGCCACTTTACCGGCTTCACGCATACAAATAGCGATAAGCTCAGCCATATGACGCTCTAAAGCATCGGCTGTACGATTAAGAATTTCTGCACGCTCGCTGACATCACGTTTAGACCAAGCTTCAAACCCTGCGTCAGCTTCATCTAGCGCCTTACGCATGTCATCAGGCTTAGCATAGTAATGATAACCCACCACGTCACTGTGGTTTGTTGGGCTAAGTACCGCAGTAGCCCCCTCGGGTACGTCATCAGTAACTTTGTAGTAATCTTGCCAACGCTCTAACTCGTGTTTAAGCGCTGTTACCGCATTGGTGTCGGTTAGGTCTAGACCACGCGAGTTGTCGCGCTCTGGCGCATACAGCCCACGTGGCGTTTTGATTAACTTGTTATAACGTATTTTCAGGCGTTGTGTTTTCTCTACCGGATCTTCAAGCAAAGACTCAACCGGTTTTTCATCGTCAACAATAGCGTTTACAAACGACGAGTTCGCGCCGTTTTCAAGAAGACGGCGTACAAGGTAGGCCAATAAGTCTTCGTGTTCACCTACAGGTGCATAAACACGGCACTGAATCTTATCCTGTGTTACCACCTGATCGTAAAGGGTATCGCCCATGCCGTGCAGACACTGGAACTCAAAACCTTCTTTGTCGTCACCAGCAAGCTCAACAATAACAGAAGCTGTGTAAGCGTTGTGGGTAGCAAACTGGGGATAAATAGTGTCGCGATATTCAAGCAGACGGTTAGCACAAGCGTGGTATGACACGTCGGTTGACGATTTACGGGTAAATACAGGGAACTCTTCAAGGCCCGCTTGCTGAGTTAGCTTAATTTCAGTATCCCAATAAGCGCCTTTAACTAAGCGCACCATCAGCGGACGACCTACCTCAAGAGTAAGCTCGCGCAAGTGCTCAATGACGTGAATTGCACGCTTTTGGTAGGCCTGTACGGCCAAACCAAAGCCTGTCCAGCCATTTAAGTCTTCGTCGCGGAAGACGGCTTCTGATAATATCTAACGAAAGCTCAAGACGGTCAGCTTCTTCAGCATCAACCGTTAAGCCGATATCGTATTCTTTCGCCATCATACACAAAGCTTTCAAGCGTGGCGGAATGTCAACCATGGCGCGTTCGCGGTGAGAGAACTCAAAGCGCGGATGAATAGCTGAAAGTTTTACGGAAATACCTGGCGAGCGTTTTGGTCCTCGACCATTTGCAGCTTTACCGATAACTTTAATAGCCTTTTCATAAGACTCATAATAGCGATCAGCGTCACCCATAGTTCGCGCTGCTTCACCTAGCATATCATAGGAGTATACGTAGCCTTTAGTTTCCTTTTCTTTAGCGCGTTCTACCGCATCTTCAATGGTTTCGCCCATAACAAATTGGCGGCCCATAACGCGCATAGCAATATTCATTGCGCGGCGGATAACAGGCTCACCTAAGCGGCCAAGGGTTTGTTTTAACAAACCAAACTGTTCTTTCTTACGCTTGTCGGCATAGTTCACCATGTTTCCGGTGAACAATAGGCCCCAGGCAGACGCATTAACAAACAAAGATTCTGAATTGCCTAAGTGCGGCGTCCATTGGCCTTGAGACAATTTGTCACGAATAAGCTCATCTTGCGTAGCTTTGTCTGGCACACGCAGCAAGGCTTCAGCCAAGCACATCAATACCACACCTTCAGCTGTAGATAGGGAGTATTCATTTAAAAGTGCGTCAACGCCACCGTGTCCCTCTTGTTCCCGGCGAATTTGTAGCACCATCTTACGTGCACGCTCCCATGCACGACTTCGCGCACGCGGATTAACCTCGGCAATAGGAAGAATCTGATCAACAGCCACAGACTCGCTAATGCGATAGTAGTCTCTTATGCGCTGACGTAGGGGTGAAGTTGTATGAAGTGTATCGTTAATGAGCATTGCAACCCTTTCATAGAAATAGCTGTAACAAAAGCGTTCCCGCCGTGTATTGACTGCCCACGGTTACATGGAAGCGGCTAAATAACAAGCAAAGTCGTAACCCTGCGTTGACCTGTCGTTCTTCTTTTAACTATATATTTTTGGATGAAGATCACGACGGAGCCAAATTTGCGCGGATAGTAGCACACAAAAATGCGCTGCCAAGCCCCCACAATCAAAGTTTTTCGTTTTCTCTGTCAAGCTACGTATTCAGTGCGTTAGATGACATATATCACCCTGTAAAAGCCGCGCTATGTTTGGTTCATTAGTCCATCAATTCACTACGCCAAAGGCCGTAGTAACAGATTGTTAAAAATGGTGTATTTTTAATTGCAATAAAAAGCGGCTAACTAAAAACCGTCTACACTATTAAAAAACAAAAATATAAATAGATAGGTATTTGCCAATGTGGTTACGAAAATTCAGTTTAATTCAACGCCTGGGCATTATTGTTGCTCTTATAACGCTGCTGTTTATATTATTAACCGCAGTTGTATTAAACAGGCACTACGAAGCATTAAAGCAAAAGTCATATGATGAAAATCAGCACCTTGTCGAAGTTGTTCATACTATGCTCAGTAGTTTCGAAGCACGCACTGATTTAGACGAAGCTACTGCTAAACAACAGGCGCTAGCAGCGGTAAAGGCGCTGCGATATGACGGCAGCAATTACTTTTGGATCCAAGACCAAACTCCCTCTATGGTTATGCATCCTATTAAGCCGGCGCTCGATGGCAAAGACTTAAGAACGTTCAAAGATGAAAATGGCAAAGCCTTTTTTATAGAAATGGCACAAAAAGTCAAAGCACAAGGTGACGGCTTTGTCGACTATGTCTGGCCCCTTCCCGGCGAAGAGACGCCTACCGATAAAATTTCTTATGTGAAAGAGTTCAAGCCGTGGGGCTGGACAGTGGGTTCGGGCATATACCTTACCAATCTCGAAAAAGAGTTTTCCCACCTTCGCAACCTGATTGTGGTGTTTTGTTTGGTTAGCGTTGTTCTGGTTGTGGTACTGGTATATGTGATTGGCGGTAGCATTGTAAAACCAGTTCAAGAAGTAACTGAACGGATGAAAGATATTTCTCAGGGAGAGGGCGACCTAACCCGGTCGCTTCCCGAAACCGGGCAGGACGAAATTACTCGCCTAGCCCGTTACTTCAATGAATATACCGATAAAATGCGCCAGTCTTTGCTTGGTATTCGCGCAAACATCAGTTCACTTACTCAGCAAGCTGAACTCGTTGAGTCATCCAGTCAAAACAGTAACGCACAAGCGCAAACGCAGAACGAAAATATGCTGCAGGTTGCCGCCGCAATGGAAGAAATGACGACGCAGATTAACGATGTCAGCAGTAATGCGGATTCTGCAGAAAAGAGTACAAGCAGTGCACGGGGTAACGTTCAAAACGGTGCAGCAGTGGTAGATAGTACGGTACAAGATATCCGCTCGCTGACTTCTGATATAGAGAGCGTGAGCACCGTGGTGACTGAACTTGCTGCGCAAACGGACAGTATCGGTGCTGTGCTTGACGTAATTCGCGGCATTGCGGAGCAAACAAACTTACTCGCCCTTAATGCTGCCATTGAAGCTGCTCGGGCCGGTGAGCAAGGAAGAGGCTTCGCCGTTGTCGCTGATGAAGTTCGCACCTTAGCAAGTCGAACCGGGCAAAGTACCGATGAAATTCAAGCCATGATAGAAAAGCTACAGAGTAATGCCAAAAGCGCAGTAGATGCGGTAAAAGTAAGCCAGTCTGCGTCAGCTAAAACCGTGGACAATGCGATTCAAGCCAACCAAAATCTGCAAGAAGCTGACCGCTTAATGACGGAAATTGCGGATATGAGTAGTGAAATTGCTCGGGCTACTGAACAGCAAGCAGAAGCCGCAACAGAAGCGAATATGCGAATAAATGCGTTGTCTGGGGCTGCTGACAGTAGCTTGAAAACAGCAGATGAACTGGCTGCTGCAAGCCAAGCACTTAAAAGCAGTTGCTTGGCAATTATGGATATCGCAAACCGTTTTAAGCTGTAAACCTGTCATCGACTGCGGCCTGAAGAGCACACAATGAAATTTGTTTTTTTTCAGGCCGCTCACCTCTTACTTTGCCTTTCATTTTGCTCTAATCATCATTTCATATGTCATCATTTTCGATACTAAAAATGAAACTTTGTAGCATTTAGGTGCTCTTAAACCTTTAGTGATAACCTCTGCCTGTGGAACAAAAGTTCTGAGTGCATTACACTCAGAGTCACATAACGTGGCTGTGTGCCGATTTCTTTTGCGTGACCGGCTTTACCATAGCATGTAGGCGGTGGCTTAAGCGCTTGTAACGTTGTGAGCGCATTAAATCAAGGAGTTGAATATGAGTAGTGGTTCTAAGGGTAAGCCTATTTTATTTTGGGTTGTTGGTTTTTTTGTGTTGCTATTCTTGGTGTACTTTTTGTTCGCCAACACCATCATAAAATCTATCCTTGAGTCGAAATTAGGGGAATCATACGGCGCAGAAGTCAACATTGACGAATTCGATCACTCTCTTTTCCCAACCACAGTTACATTGAAAGGCATAGCGCTAACCAACCCAACCAAGCCGTCACATAACCAAGTTTTTGTGGGTGAAGCCAATGCTGACGTTGAATTAAAGCCACTGCTTGATGATCAGGTTATTGTTAATAACCTAAACCTACTTAAAGTACAGTTTGATACCAAGCGTGAGTCTGAAGGTGAAGTGTATCGCGTTCCAGAACGCTCCCTGTCGTTTGACGAAATTAAAGCAAAAGCCAAAGAGGCCGTACCTACGGTTGATGAGCTTCTTGCACGCAACCCGCTGAAAACCACAGCAGCCGTTGAAAATGCAAAGGCTGCTTACGATACCTATGGCAAAGGTTTGAAAGACGACTATGAATCTTTGCCTGATAAATCGCGCATTGAGTACTACAAAACACAGGTCGCTCAGCTAAAAGAAACGGATTACAAAGACCCTCAAGCGTTGGTTCAAGCCAAGTCAGCATTCGATAAACTGAAAGAAGAAATGCAGGCAGACCGTGCGCTTATCAGCGACTTCACTGAAAAGGCTAGCGATGCAAAACAAGCTTTAAGTGAAAGTGTTGAAGCACTCAAAAAAGCGCCTCAAGAAGACTATGCTTTACTTAAGGGTGTTATTGCTGGCGATCAAGCAGCCCTTTCCCAGGTGACATATTTTGTATTTGGCGACAAAGCAGCGGAATATACCGAATACCTGATGGCGGCAATGCAAATCGTTATGCCGCTTATTCAGGGTGAAGAAAAAAGCGAAGCGCCTGCAGAAGTGCCTTCAATATTAGTAAAAGAAGCTAACGTCTCTGTGCTATGGCAAAACGAATCTATCACCAGCAAGTGGAACAATATCACGAACGTTCACGAAGTATTTGGTAATCCAACTACCTTTACTATTGAAGCGGCTGGCGATTTATTAAAGTCGTTTACCTCTAGCGGTGAGTTTTGGATTGATGGTGAAGGTGTTGATGCTAGTCAGGTATGGGAGCTAGCCGGTGTGAATATGTCTGACATTTCTTTTAGCGGCAATGAAACACTTAATGCGGTGCTTAAATCAGCGCTAATGAAAACCAACGGATCGATGAAAGTCACGGATAACATGCTGACCGGTACCGGCGAAGTCGACCTACAGCAGCTTGTCATGGAAGCAACGGGTACTAGCGATATTACCAGTGCTATCGCTCAGGCATTGCAGACCTTAAGTAGCCTAAACATGACCATGTTGCTTGACGGTACTCTTTCAGACCCAAGCTTTGACGTTAAATCTGACCTTGACAATAAACTTGCAAAAGCAGCACTTTCACAGCTTACTGCTAGTCAGAAAGATAAACTAGACGAGTTAAATACTAAGCTCAACAGCATGGTAAGTAGTCAGCAGTCAGTATTGTCTGGTGAGCTTGTAGATGTAACAAGTATGCTTAACGCTGCCCAAGGCGACAGTGCAGCCCTTCAGGAACTACTTCAAGCTCAGCTTAACAACGTTGTTGAAGAGCAAAAAAGTAAACTGCTTGATAAATTGAAAGGGAAATTTGGTCAGGGTGAATAATGCACCTTTGACTCGGCGCTGCTTCGCGGCATAATACAACACAGCGGAGGCACAGCGCCTCTGCTTTTTTCCGCTTAACCATATTGTCAGGTGAATCTGTGTTACAAGGTAAATGGCTTCCCATTGTATTAATAGTACTTCTCAGTCTATTACAATACAGACTATGGTTTGGAAAAAATAGCATTCCCGATTACTTCAACCGAAAACAAGAAGTTCATACTCAAGCCCTTCAAAACGCGAATCTTGCTCAACGTAATGCGTTACTTAAAGCTGATATCAGCGATTTAAAAATTGGTTTAGAAGCCATTGAAGAAAGAGCGCGAAATGAACTCGGTTTGATTAAAAAGGGAGAAACCTTTTACCGTATTTTGCCCGCAGATGCTAAGTGAATAAAATGACATCGCCCCGCGTTGTTGCGGTTATCCCCGCAGCCGGAGTCGGCAGCCGAATGAGAGCCGACCGTCCCAAACAGTACCTTACTTTAAACGGTAAAACCATCCTTGAACACACCATAGACGTGTTGTTGACGCACCCATTAGTTGACGAGGTTGTGGTAGCCATCAGCCCAGGCGACGCTTACTTCGATACCTATGGACTGCGGGAAAAACCGATTCATGTGGTAGACGGTGGCAAAGAACGGGCAGACAGCGTACTCAACGGCATCATGTCTTTGGGCGAGAATGACTGGGCTCTAGTGCATGATGCAGCCCGTCCCTGTGTTGAAGAGAGCGATATTTCTGCGCTTATTGCCTTGATAGACAATAGGGCCGTTGCCGGCGGTATTCTGGCAACCCCCGTGAGAGACACTATGAAGCGAGTTGCGCTTGATACAAATACCGACACCAACATCATTTCTCACACCGAGAACAGAGACGGCCTGTGGCACGCGCTAACGCCACAGTTCTTTCCCGCAACACTTTTGAAGCAGGCTCTTCAGGAAGGTTTAGCAAAAGGCGCAGCGATTACTGACGAGGCGTCGGCTATTGAGCTTGCTGGCTACAAAGTAGCTATGGTTAATGGAAGCCCAGCAAATATAAAAATAACCCACCCAGCCGACCTTCCTTTGGCAGAATTCTATCTTAAGCAAAAATTTAGCGCGCAAGGCAACAACCTGCAAAGCCATAGCGCACAAGATCAAAAGGCAAACTTATAATGCGAATAGGACACGGTTTCGATGTACACAAATTTGGCGGCGACGGCCCCATCACCATAGGTGGCGTGCGCATCGACTACGAACAAGGCCTTGTGGCACATTCTGACGGCGACGTATTGCTTCATGCACTTTGCGATGCAATGCTAGGGGCGGCTGCACTTGGTGATATCGGCAAGCATTTCCCAGATACAGACGATGCCTATGCCGGAGCGGACAGTCGCGTATTGTTACGTCACGTTGTGAATGTAGTTAAAGAAAAAGGCTACAAGCTAAGTAATGCTGATATGACAATAGTAGCGCAGGCGCCAAAAATGGCCCCACATATCGGTGCTATGCGCGAGTCCATCGCGCAAGACTGCAACGTTTCGCTTGACGATATTAACGTAAAAGCAACGACGACTGAAAAACTCGGTTACACCGGCCGCAAAGAAGGCATTGCCTCTCACGCTGTCGTGCTATTGGAAAAACTATGAAGCCCTTAAACACTGATCACTGGCAGTACTATTTTGCAAAGCCTGTATCTACTGGCATATTTAAATTCCAAGCCGACGACTTTCAAGTTGTTGAAGATTTAGGCTATACCCCCTGCGGCGAAGGCGAGCACCAGTTTGTGTTTATTGAAAAAACGAACACAAATACCGCATTTGTTGCAGAACAACTGGCGCGCTTCGTTAACTTGCCGCTGCGCCAGATCACTTATGCAGGACGTAAAGACAAATATGCAGTAACACAACAGTGGTTCGGCATACACGCACCCGGCAAACCAGATTTCGATTTTAGCAACTTCGAACTAGAAGGCGTTAAAGTACTCAAGCAAATGCGTCACAATAAAAAGCTGCGTACGGGCCAACTTAAAGGCAATCACTTTACAATTACTCTGCGTCAGGTTTTACACCCAGAAGCTATTGAAGAGCGTTTGCAAGAAATTGCAGAGCACGGGGTACCTAATTACTACGGCGAGCAACGTTTTGGTGTAATGCGCTTAAATGATATGGGTGAAGTGCAGCGTGGCGGGAATCTGGTAATGGCCGAACGCATGGTCAATGGTGAAACCATTAGGCACCGTAACAAGCGCTCCATGGCGCTTTCTGCTCTGCGCAGCTGGCTGTTCAATGAGATGCTTTCATCACGCCTCGAAAAAGGCACATTTGATAAAGTAAACCAAGGCGATGCACTGGTGCTTTCGGGGTCTAATAGCTTTTTCATTAATGAAGGTGATGAAGGCTCAGAACAGCAACGAGATGCACAGCGTCGCTTCGCTGCAAAAGATGTGTGTCCTTCAGCGCCGCTTTGGGGTAAAGGCTCACTAGTTACACAAGCTGACGCCCTCGCATTAGAGCAGTCGGTTGCAGAGCAAAATAGCGAAGTTATCGATTTTTTAAGTCAATGCGGGTTCGAGCAAGAGCGCCGAGCGATAAAAATTTGGCCTTCACAGCTTGAATGGCAGAGTAAGGGTGATACATTTACTATCTCGTTTGCGCTTCCAAGCGGCTGCTTTGCAACCTCGGTCCTTAGAGAATGCGTGGAGACTTTATCCCCCATTAATCGGGTTTAGAAAGTATTGGTAAAAGTGTGGCGCGCAACAGATTTAACCACGCGTAGCTGTGAATAAGAATAAAGGAAAGTACGCAACATCATGAGAGCTTCTAGAAAAGGAGACGCGTTAGCACAACTGCTTTATAACGAGGGAATACGTTCACAAGCAGTATTAAACGCCATTGCTGGTACGCCGCGGGAGAAGCTTCTTGCCCGACGCGCTAAAACATAAAGCTTATCAAAATACGGCATTGCCTATAGGTCAGGGCCAGACAATTTCGCAGCCTTATATTGTTGCGAAAATGACAGAGCTATTGCTTGATAGCCCCAATAAACCTGAAAAGGTCCTAGAGATAGGCACAGGATCAGGTTATCAAACGGCTATTCTTGCTCAGCTATTTGCTAAAGTTTTTAGTGTAGAGCGGATTAAATCTTTGCAGTTTCAAGCGAAGCGCCGAATGAATCAACTCGACCTTCATAATATAGCAATGAAACACGGCGATGGTTGGAAAGGCTGGGCATCAAAAGGTCCATACGATGCTATTATCGTCACTGCTGCCGCTGCAAGCCTTCCACAAGACTTATGCGTTCAGCTAAAAGAAGGCGGGCGGCTGATTATCCCCGTGGGTAACGAACAACAGTCGTTACTATGTATTGATAGGATTGAAGGGGAATTAAAAACGTCGACCATTGAATCGGTTCGATTTGTTCCTCTTGTAGCAGGAGAGCTAATGTGAAGCTTTTTGAGCCGTGTTATGACATGGCGTTACGCTGGGCGAGGCATCGCCACGCAACCAAATATTTAGGTGGGTTAAGCTTCTCAGAGTCAGTATTCTTCCCCATACCACCTGACGTTATGCTTGCCCCTATGGCCTTGTCACAGCCTGATAAGGCATGGCAATTTGCCTTTATCACTACCATTGCATCTATCTTGGGTGGTATTGCGGGATATTGGCTTGGTTATTTTGCCTTTGATGCTTGGTTAGCGCCGGTTATTGAGAGTTGGGGATACACTCACAAAATAGATACGGCAATGCAATGGTTTAAAGACTACGGCATATGGGTGGTCTTCCTCGCTGGCTTTTCTCCCATTCCTTATAAAATATTTACTGTAAGCGCTGGCTTCTTGCAAATGGCTTTCTTGCCCTTTGTGCTTGCATCAGCTATTGGGCGAGGCGCCCGATTCTTTCTAGTTGCAGCACTTATGCGCTGGGGAGGAGCTGCAATGGAAC
Organism: Alteromonas sp. ABV4_150; assembly: GCF_056311745.1. Lineage (NCBI taxonomy): Bacteria > Pseudomonadati > Pseudomonadota > Gammaproteobacteria > Alteromonadales > Alteromonadaceae > Alteromonas > Alteromonas sp. ABV4_150. The sequence continues at coordinate 1,037,510 of NZ_CM149971.1, forward strand.
AAAAGTTAAGGCAGTATGTAGAAGTGCTTGGATGGGCCGTCGTCATCCTAGCAGTAATTGCTTATTTACTATTGCGGTGACATGCGTAGCCCCCATGTTCGCATAGGAATTTTGTTTTATGTTTGTGTACTCGTTGGAGGCTGTGCAGGAAGAACTGCGCCTGCCCCAGTTGTGCTTTTAAATAGTCAAGTTTCAGATGGAAGCGAAGAGTACACAAAAAAAATCTATAAAGTGCAACCAGGCGACACGCTATACGCAGTAGCTTGGTATACTGGAAACGACTATCGCGATCTAGCAAAATACAACGATTTATCAGCTCCTTACACCATATTCCCTGGTCAAGCTTTAAAGCTTGCACCACCATCAAATGTAGCTGCCCCCCCCGTAAAACCGAAGGTTCAGACCAATCGGTCAACAACTCCGACCACCCCTAAGATAGACAAAAGTTTGGTTGACCGCCCATCATCACAGGCGTATCGTGAAAGTGAAAAAATTGTTAAGCCACAAAATGTTACGACTGTCAAGAAGCCGTCAAAAAGCGTCAAAAAACAAGCGCCAACGAGCTTCCCAAGTAAAGTTGAAAAGTGGGTTTGGCCAGCAGAAGGTAAGCTAGTTGGTACTTTCAGTAAGTCTGAGTCAGGCAACAAAGGAATTGATATCGCTGGTGCTAAAAGCAGTAAAGTCGTCGCAGCAGCGGATGGAAAAGTTGTTTACTCAGGGAATGCCTTAAGAGGTTACGGTAATTTAGTGATTATTAAACACACCGATACTTTCTTAAGTGCTTACGCCTACAACGATACCATTTTAGTTAAAGAGCGAGAATGGGTGTCAGCCGGGCAGCAGATTGCAACCATGGGTGATAGCGGAACAAATTCGGTAAAACTTCACTTTGAAGTTAGGTATAGAGGGAAATCTTTAGACCCGATGAAATACCTGCCAACATTAAAATAATAAAAATAAATAAGAATAATAAAACACAAAGGAGAAACGTCATAAGGTAAACCTTGTAGCAGGAGATTCACGATGGGTAAGTCAAATAAAGCCTTGGAATCAAAACCTCAAGATGACTTAGATGTCATCGATATGCCAGCTGATATGAAAGCTGACGAAACCTTAACCAACGACGCTGACCTAGAAAATGATAACGCCATTTTCAGTCAGGATGACCAGCCTAAAAACCTAGATGCCACACAGCTTTATCTAGGTGAGATTGGTTTTTCACCACTGCTAACCGCAGAAGAAGAAGTTTATTTTGCGCGCCGCTCCCTGAAAGGCTGCGAAGCCTCTCGCAAACGTATGATTGTTAGCAACCTTCGCCTTGTTGTTAAGATTGCTCGCCGTTATAACAACCGTGGATTAGCACTTCTCGATTTAATTGAAGAAGGTAACTTAGGCCTAATCCGTGCCGTAGAAAAGTTTGATCCTGAACGCGGATTTCGCTTTTCAACTTATGCAACCTGGTGGATTCGCCAAACTATCGAACGCGCGATTATGAATCAAACGCGTACTATTCGTTTGCCAATTCACGTAGTCAAAGAACTAAACGTTTATTTACGTGCTTCTCGTGAACTTTCACAAAAGCTTGACCATGAGCCAACTGCAGAAGAAATTGCGGTGGCTCTTGATAAGCCAGTGGAAGATGTAACAAAGATGCTTCGTTTAAATGAACGCATTACCTCTGTCGATACACCTATTGGCGGAGAAAATGACAAAGCACTGCTAGATATTATCGCTGATGAGAAAGAGTTTAGCCCTGAAGAGAGCTTACAAGACTCTGATATCAAGAGTAATATCGTAACTTGGCTTGAAGAGCTTAACCCTAAGCAGCGCGAAGTACTTGCTCGCCGATTTGGCCTTATGGGATATGAACCTTCAACTCTTGAGGATGTGGGTGCAGAAATTGGCTTAACACGTGAGCGTGTACGTCAAATTCAAGTGGAAGCACTTCGCCGTCTTCGCGATATGCTGGGTCATCAAGGTCTTTCACTAGAGAACTTGTTCGACCAAATGAAGTAGCTACTACTCACATTGTAGAGTAAAACTTGAATGCCAGTGTTGTTACGCTCTTAAACAAGCGCTTCAACACTGGCATTTTTATTTTAAATTCAAAATAACCCAGCAGCCCTTTAGTTGTCCTACCTAGTTCAGTTTCTCACAAGTGTGACAAAGGTGTAAGGGTGCGCGTTTTTTTCATCGGTATCATGCGCTTCCCTCGATACTTCGGTCCAGCTTGCTACAGCTTCATAATCTGGGAAGCGGGTATCTCCCTCTACTGAAAGATCAATATGAGTAAGGTACAAGGTATCCGCTCTATCTAAAAATGACTGGTAGATAGTACCGCCACCAATAATCATTACCTCGTCACTTTCTCCACTGTCATTACTTAGCGCTTTCGCGACCTCAAATGCCGATTCCGGCGAGTCGACCACGGTAGCGTCAGATAAGCTGTAATCTTCATTACTCGTGATCACAATATTCGGCCTACCCGGAAGCGCCCTACCGATTGATTCGTAGGTTTTGCGACCCATTATGACAGCCTTGCCCAAAGTGATAGCTTTAAAATGCTTCAAGTCAGCGGGTAAATGCCACGGCATATCATTGTCTGCGCCAATAATTCTGTCTTTTGCCATAGCAGCAATCATCGCTATTTTCATTTTTTACACCTTCAGGCTAAGTTCAATTTGAAGCATTAGCAGTATAACAATATTGCCTAAAAAATGCGTCTGCACGTTATCAAAGTAAACCGTTTAGATAGATAGTAGGGATGGAGCTTTGAGGCAAAATATGAAGCATTAGAATGCTTACAATTTATTGACCTGAGCACTTACGCTAGGATAATACTAATCCGCATAGATAAGTGCCCCGTCAGAAGGCGCTGCAAACAATCTAGGTGAATACAGCGCTACCTAATATTACGATTTCAAGTTAGTTTCTAGGAAGTTGAGTACCCCCTGATAAAGCTCTCGTCTATTACCTTCATCGTATACGCCATGCCCTGCTTGCTTAAATTGCAGATATACTGGCGGTTTTCCCGCAGCAGTTAAACGCTCAGAAAGCGCTTCTGCATTTATTTCTGGAACACGTCTATCTTTTGAACCATGTATTAGCATGACATTCGCTTTAATCTTATCAACATGGTTAATTGGTGAATAATCATGTAGTTGCGATTGGTCATTTCCTAGTACTTTTGACAAGTAAGCTTTACCTCCCCAGCTATTCGGAATATCACTTTCTGTAAAGATATACTGCATATCGTATATTCCGACGTATCCAATAGTGCATTTATAGAGCTCTGGCGCCCTTACAACAGACATGAGCGCGGCGTATCCACCATAGCTGCCACCATAGGTACAAACCTTATTGCCATCGACATAGTCTTTATCTATTGCCCAGCGAGTAGCTTCATTGATGTCTTGTATCATCTTGCCTCCCCACTCTTTATATCCCGCACGCTTAAATGCTGTGCCGTAGCCATCACTGCCTCTAAAATTAACACGTAATACCGCGTAGCCACGATTTGCTAGAAGTTGTGTTTCAGGATCGTAACGCCAAAAATCCCGTGTACCTGCTTGATGTGGACCTCCATGAATCATTACGACAAGAGGAGGCTTTTCCCCTGCTTTCGAATTATTAGGAAGTGTTAAATAACCATTGATCGCCATACCATCCGACGTTACAAACTCTATCGGTTTCATAGGAACAAGCATTCTAGGGTCGATCCATGAACTGTTAGCCCACACGAACTCAGCTTTCAGAGTCTCACTGTCGAACAGGTAATATTCGCCAGGATTGACATCACTGCTAACATGTACCAAAAGTGTCTTCCAATCCTTGGTACTGCTAGTGATGTGCACAGTTTGGTCGCCAAAGGCTTCTGCTAATAACTTATGAATAGATGATGTTTCAGATTCAACTTTTGCGTACTCTGCCTTTGACTTACCAGGATAGGTAATACCAACAGCTGGAATACCATTCTTGTCTAGAATAAAGTCTTCAATATCGGTCTCATGGCTATCGAATATGGGCTTATATTCTCCAGAATTTAAATCTAGAGAATAAAGTGTATATACTCCACTTTCCCCTCTTCGACCACCGAGGAAAATTGACTCTTCATCCTCACTAGCACCAAGTGGGTGAAGATAACTGTCCTGTTTAAATTTATCGCCGAGACCAGTCCATTCATCTCCTTCATCCTCTCGATAGGCTGAATGATAGTCACCGTTATTGTCTTGCCAGGTCATGAAGTTAACACTACCCGCTTTATTGGCTAATGCCCTGCTATGGCCATAAGGTAAGACGTCTACTTTTCTTTTTCGACCATTATAGACATTGAGCTTACTTATAACTGGTTGCTTTGAGCGATCGTCGTAGTATGTATTCCCATTTTTTGTCCATGGGTATTCGATGATTAGAATATTGTCATCGTCGTTCTCGAGCAGACTAAGAATTTCCTGACTCGCCAATGTATCGTCTTTGTTAGACAAGCGACTGCCTAGCTTGGCGTCGCCTGCTCGAAACCCAAAAAGTTGTTCTTGTTTGCTTCCATCAACATTTACACCAAACAACTCACCAGTAGGTATAGGGGCGTCTAAGTAACCAAACTTTTCTGCGTACTCGAAAACAAGACGCTCTTCATTAACCCAATTCATAGTATGGATAATGTCTTTATTACCAGGACGGACACCTCCGACTAAGTCGAGTGTTTGGCGATCGAGAACGACTAGAATAACTTTACTGTCGAATCGAACGCGAGCAGCAATATGCTTTCCATCTGGTGACAATTTCATATCTAGGTAGTCACCATGTTTAGTAAAATATTCAAGGGGTAATTCAGTAGATAAGGCACTAAAAGCCGATAGGGACAGCCATGCTAGAAGGATCCATTTCATGTGTTTTCCTAATATTATTATTTTGATTTCTAGGAAAGATAACTAATCTGTAAAATGTTTTCAATTAAGAAGGTAGGAAAACCCTACAAGGGTTCTCCTATTTTTAGACGGCGTGGCGTAGCCAGCTTGGTGTGTTAAGTTGATTTTGCTTTCTAGCTGGGATGCTTTATGTATTTAATAAAGCACCCTTTTAAAATTAACAGATTTGATGAGGCTTCAACAACTGTATTTTAGCGACGATACTCAACTTCCACGTCGTAGTCGTCTTCGTCCCAGTCGTCGTCATCGAGATCGTCACCTAAACCATCTTCGAATTCATCATGGGCTTCAAGTGTATTTTTGTGGTAAGTGTCCCACTTGAATTCTACTTCTTTCTTCTCTTCTTCCTCTTCTATTTCTGCAGGAAGAGTTTCAATGAAGTCCATAACATCGTTACAGAGTGGATCGAGGTTCATCTTTTGAAACGCAGAGATTTGATAAACTGGGCCTTCCCACTCTAACGCATCAATAACGTGCTGGCAGCGCTCTTCTGCTTCTTCTTCAAGCAGCAAATCAACTTTGTTAAATACTAACCAACGTGGCTTTTCAGCCAATTTAGGGCTGTATTTTTCAAGTTCTTCTATAATTGCTTTAGCATTTTCGGCCGGATCAGTTTCATCTACAGGGAAAATATCTACCACATGAAGCAAGATACGACAGCGTTCTAAGTGTTTTAAGAAACGAATACCCAAGCCCGCCCCATCGGCAGCACCTTCAATCAAACCAGGAATATCAGCAACAACGAAGCTACGCTGTGAATCTTGGCGAACAACACCTAGGTTAGGTACGAGCGTAGTAAACGGGTAGTCAGCCACTTTAGGCTTAGCCGCCGATACAGAGCGAATAAAGGTTGATTTCCCTGCGTTAGGCATACCAAGTAAGCCAACATCGGCTAGAAGCATAAGCTCTAGCTTAAGGTTACGAATTTCACCTGGTGTACCATTGGTCTTTTGACGTGGGGCACGGTTCGTACTGCTTTTAAAGCGGGCATTACCTAAACCGTGAAAACCACCTTGTGCCACTTTAAGCTTTTGACCATGACGAGTCAGGTCACCTAATACTTCGCCAGTATCACTATCAGTAGCACGCGTGCCAACAGGCACCATTACGGTGAGGTCTTTACCTTTCTTACCGATACAGTTGCCGCCTTGACCATTTTGGCCACGCTCAGCGCGATGAAAACGCTCGAAGCGATAATCGATCAATGTATTTAGGTTTTCATCGGCCTGTAAAAATACACTGCCGCCGTCACCACCGTCGCCGCCGTCTGGGCCACCTTTAGGTACGTATTTTTCCCTTCTAAAGCCAATGGTACCGTTGCCGCCGTCACCGGCTTCAACGCGAATTTCAGCTTCATCTACAAATTTCATTTATCACTCCGGGCTGTAATGCCGTGGGTTGTTAACTTTTTAATGCGAATACTAAGTTTACACCAAATTACTCAGTGGCGCTTTTGTGTCTGCTCAGCATTCTAAAAAACGAGAAGTAAAACCTTGCCTAGCGTTAATTCGTTCTAGAATTTACACGCCATAAATAAGAACAGTAAAAGAAAGAAAGGTTTCACAAAACAAAAAACCCCGCTTGCGCGGGGTTTTTCTAAGCCTGTTCGGCGAGAAGCTTTTCGCGCTTACTCAGCTACGATGCTTACAAATTTACGGTTCTTCGGTCCTTTAACGTCGAACTGAACTTTACCGTCTTTTAGTGCAAACAACGTGTGGTCTTTACCGATACCCATGTTGTCACCAGCGTGGAAACGAGTACCACGTTGACGAACAATGATGTTACCAGCAAGAACAGATTCGCCACCAAAGCGCTTAACACCTAGGCGTTTACTCTCTGAATCACGACCGTTTTTGGTACTACCACCAGCTTTTTTGTGTGCCATGTGTTCGTGCTCCTATTATGCGTTGATACCAGTGATTTTCACTTCTGTGAACCACTGACGGTGACCCGCTTGCTTACGAGAGTGCTTACGACGACGGAACTTAACGATTTTTACTTTATCGCCACGACCGTGTGTAACAACCTCAGCAGTCACCTTACCACCAGCAACGATTGGTGTGCCGATTTTTACGTCGTCACCGTTGCTTACCATTAAAACTTTGTCAAATTCAACCGTTTCGCCTGGGGCTACTTCGATTTTTTCAAGACGAACGGTTTGGCCTTCGGCCACACGGTGTTGTTTACCGCCACTTTGGAAAACCGCGTACATAGTTAACTCCGCTCTGCGTCCACTGACGCTTCAATTCAAAAAACAGGGCGCGAATTGTACGTGAAACATCCGTAAATCACAAGCCCGATTCGCAGAAAAAATGATTATTTTTCCAACATGGGGCGAATTATGCCCCAATTGCTTATTTGATGCAGCTTCAAATGCTATGAAACTATTAAAATTTCAAAAATAATTTCGAGAAATCAGCAGAAAAGTAGGATCGCTAACTATGAAAACCTGGTCAATTTCTCAAAAATGTTGGCGAAAAGTGCGGGCAAAGTTAAGGCGATCTCATAAAGTCCATTTGCGATCGCCCAAATGAGAGATCCCAACTAGTTCGGAAAGATCGGAAAAAGGGTAAAGGGGTAAAAGGTCGTTTCTCACTAGATAAATTGTGCCCCTACTTGCTTTCTAGCCGTAGTACTACTTTTTGCAGTTTTATTTTCCGATTGTCTATTGGATCGCAAGTTTAGATCGTTTCCTCGCCCTCTTGGTTTGATACAGGATCCATGAATTTACGTAACTGATCATCCGGTTTAATTGCTCGGCTAAGTAGCTCGCTTTAGTCGCCAGTGGAGCGTATTACTATCCAACATAAAATATCGAAAAATTGCCCTTTGAAAGGAAAAACAATTAAGAGTGCCTATAATTATAAGAAATTGTATACGGAAGTATTAATGGGCAAAGCTCAGTTAAGCGAATAACGCAAATTAATCACTATTGAGAAAACAATATTTCAAAGAGTTGAGAAACTCTGATGAAAAATGCTTTTCCTCAATTTCTAAAATGAGTTTAAGCGTAATTAAGAAATTACACGTAAATACGTTAAGCCGTCATTTTTTAAGACAATTTGGTGGATAGTACAGATGATTAAGGTACAATCGCCAGCAACCATTGCCCAAGACGTAAGAGTAAGTATTTATTGCCATGCCTATGGATATAGATCAAATCCGCGCCCTGTCTAATGATGATATGCAGGCGGTAAACCAGCTGATTCAACAACAAGTCGATTCTGATGTTGCCCTTATTAATCAGCTTGGCTTTTATATTGTAAACAGTGGCGGCAAACGCTTACGCCCCCTACTTACCGTGTTAAGTGCGCGAGCAATGGGCATAAGTAATAACGACCATCACACCCTGGCAGCAATTGTAGAATTTATTCATACCGCTACCCTGCTACACGACGATGTGGTTGACGAGTCGACCATGCGTAGAGGGCGTGAGACTGCAAATGCTATCTTTGGTAATCAGGCGTCGGTATTGGTAGGCGACTTTCTTTATACTCGCTCTTTCCAAATGATGGTAAGCCTAAAGCGCATGCGCGTTATGGAAATACTGTCGGAAGCCACAAACCAAATTGCAGAAGGCGAAGTGTTGCAGTTGATGAATTGTAACGATGCTAGCACTACAGAAGCCCGCTACTTTGATGTTATCTACGGTAAGACGGCGCGTTTGTTTGAAGCTGCTACACAGTTAGCGGCTGTGCTAACCGACCAAAATGAGCACATTGAACACGCCATGCAAGAATACGGTAAGCACTTAGGTACTGCCTTTCAGCTAGCTGATGATATTCTTGACTACATGGCTGACAGCGAAGAAATGGGTAAAAATGCCGGTGACGACTTAGCTGAGGGTAAACCTACCCTGCCATTATTATATGCCATGTGGCACGCAAAGAATGATGACGATAAAGCACTCATTCAAGAAGCCATTGAGCAAAGCAATGGCCTACCACATTTAACCCGTATCCAAGGGATTATGGAAGAAACCGGCGCTTTGGACTACACACGTGAATGTGCACAAAAAGAAGTGCAGATGGCCATTGATAGCCTAAACGCTATAGAAGACTCTGAATACAAAGAAGCTCTTATTGCTTTGGCACATATTTCAATTGAGCGTACGAGCTAATTACCGATAAATAACCAATTCTCGATAAGTGATATGAGTAGGCGTGTTGTAAGCAACACGCCTTTTTTGTTAGTAAAGCCAGAATATTATACGCCACGTAGGCTTTTGAACTTATTGATGCGCTAAGCACTTCCCCAACTCTTGCAAGCAGGTAAATAAATATACGTTTTCTGCTTTAACCAAGCATTTGTGCTGCGTTCGGGCTTAGCGCATTTTTACAAGCTAGCCTTCTAACATAAAGCCGATCAGGCCTACTAAGAAACCAAGAATACCGCCAAGGGGTGGCAACCAATGGTTTTCCATACGAATTTGCGGAGCAATATCTTGGAACACTGAATAAAGGATACCACCTGCAGCAAACAACATGATCCCACTCATAACCACTGGGAACTGGGCTAAATAATAAAAGCCGAGCAAACTGAATAAGGGGCCAAGTAGCGCCATCAAAACAAAGATAACGATGAGTTTATTGCTACGCTGTTTGTTTTTGGGCAACATCTCTCTGTAGGCATTAAACCCTTCAGGTAGATTTTGAACCGCAATCAATAGGCCTAACAACATAGTGCCACCGCCTAGTGCTGCCGTCGTTCCAAGGGCGATAGACTCAGGCACAAAATCACTTAGCATTGCGGCTAACTGACTACCAGCGGTTTTCTTTTTTGCTAAGTAAATATCAAGGGCCATAAAAGCTAAGGCACCGCCAACGAAGCACATTATGGCCGCCAATACCGATACGTCTTTTATGCCCTCTGGCACAAGCACAAGACCCACCGCCGAAATAAGCGCCCCAGCTCCTAACGCCAAAATTCCGTGACGTAACTCTTTTTCCAGCCACTTAGGTTGAATACCCTGGTAAGTCGCTAAAATAGCGCCAGCAGGCATCGCTAAGCCTGCCACTGTAGCCATTATTAATAAACCTACTATATCGCCTTGCGCCATAAAGACTCCTTTCTAGCCATAAATTGTGTACGCCTTCTAATTGATTACTGCACTCAGCACTATTGGTTTACAAATAATACCGGCCGCATAGATCATTACCCACTAAGCGAGATTTAAAATGTTCGTAATCGCGGCGTGTTACCGCAGGTATAGTGGTTCTACATCAAGGTGACACAACAAAGAGTACGTACATTTTAAACGCGTGTAACGAAAAAGAGCAGCCAAAGGCTGCTCTTTGCATTCATGACGGTGGGTTGTGTTAGCTATTAGCTATACACAAGAAAGCCGATTAATTTAAGTCCAAATCTCGGGTCATGTTCTCGTTCTTATCTCGATGCACGATAATGTTATCTTCAATACGAATACCGCCAAACGGCTTGTATGCATCAATAGTGTCCCAGTTGATGTACTTTGACGCAGGCGTCGCTTTAAGGTCGCGCAATAGGCTATCGATGAAGTACAGGCCCGGCTCAATAGTAAACACCTGTCGGGCTTCAACCATACGCGTGCAACGTAAGAACGGGTGGTCATCAGGAGCAGGTTTAGGCGTGCCTCTGTCATCATTGACTAGACCGCCTACATCGTGCACTTGTAACCCTAAGAAGTGACCAATGCCATGTGGGAAGAACGTGCGTGTAATACCCATTTCCACAATCTCAGGTGGCGTTAAATTCACCATGCCGGTGTCGTGAAGAATTTGCGCAATACCATCATGGGCTAACAAGTGAATGTCTGTGTAGGCTACACCTGGCTTTAACGAATCAACTAAAGTTAGCGTTACCTTGTCTACCGCCTGAATAAGGTCGCGGAACATTGCTGAGTTCTGAACACCGTCTTGAGCATAAGTACGCGTAATATCTGCCGCATAGCCATGATAATTCGCACCTGCATCAATCAGAAACGAACGGGATTCTTTTGGCGCTACGGTATCACACTGCATGTAATGCAGAATTGAAGCATGCTCGTTAAGTGCCACAATGCTGGTGTAAGGCACATCATTATCACCTTGCCGACTTGCCGTTGCGTAAGCAAGATTAATATCAAACTCGCTTTTCCCTTCACGGAAGGCTTGCGCAGCCGCTTTGTGCCCCGCTACCGCTAGCTTATTAGCTTCGCGCATGCAGTCTAGCTCGTAATCGGTTTTATAAGCACGTTGATAGTGTAAATAATGCAATACGCGGTCTGGATTTACATTGTCAAAACCCAACGCTTTTGCCACTTCAATATATTCGCCTACATAGGCAAAACGGCTTTTATCGTAAGGCAGAAATTTCTCTACCGCGTCGGCCTGTTGAAGTAGTTTAATGTCGAAGCTGTCAGTCCAAAAGTCATTTGGCTCTGGTGGCACTTTGTGCCAGAAATCTTCAGGGCGATAGAAAATAAGCGTAGGCTTGTCTACACCGTTTACCACCAGCCAACAGTTAGGGTTATCAATCACAGGCACCCATGCTTTGAACTGCGGGTTTACCTTAAATGGGTAGTGATTATCGTCCAAGAAAAGACGTTTGCCCTGCCCTGAGTGAATAACTAGTCCGTCTAGCCCTTCTCGCTGTAGTGCTTCGCGAGTTCTAGCTTGAAGCTCTTCGATATGCTGTTGGTAGGTTGCTTTATGTTGCGACATAGCCCCTCTTATCTTTTTAGTCGTTAGTTAGCTACTAGTGTACCACGAGGCCAGCATGACATGCATACTGGCTCAGACCGCTGTGCTGTTGTATACGTTAAGTTTCCCATACTGGCAAAATAGTAACGTAATGAAAGGCGTACCCGTATACGCCTAACCTTTGATAGCTATCGCGGTGCTAGTTGCAGTGTACCTGTTACCGGATGTGTACTTACTGCATCTGCGGAAGGGATCATATCGCGGGTAAGTTGAGGGAAGATGTTCTCGTTTCCACCTAGCTGTTGATCGTAGATATGCTGGTACGCCATAACAGCTTTTACGTAGGCGCGAGTTTCTTTATAAGGGATATTTTCAATCCAGATATCGACCGGTAGCGCTTCATCAGCAGGCAGCCATTCCAATACTTTGCGCCACCCCGCGTTGTAAGACGCAGAAACCAGTACTGGGTTATTATTGAGCTTGTCCATCAAATAACGCAGATACTGCACACCATAATCAACGTTGTCGTCGACTTTAAACAGCTTGTTTCTACTTACTTTTTCTTTTGCCACGTAACGTGCTGTTCCAGGCATTAACTGCATCAGACCTGCCGCTCCAACTGGCGAGATAGCATCGCTTCTAAACGAGCTTTCGCGGCGTGCAATAGCCATTGCCAGCGACTTTGAAATGCTATATGCCTGCGACTTTTCACTGAATACATCGTTAAAGGCCAATGGGAATCGGCGTTCTACATCGTCCCAATAGCCGCTTCGCGCAAAGCTGGTAATTGCTTGGTCGTATAAACCCCACTCATACGCCAAAATGCCCGCATCGGTTACTTTTGATTTGGGTAAATGTGACAGTAAATAGAACCACTCACGGCGCGCTTCTGTGGTTCTGTCTAACCTGAAAAATTCTACAGCGCGCATGGTAGCGGGGGTTTTCGCTACACTGGCTATAGCTGCCGTGTCTCTTGGCGCTGGCGTATGCGCAAGCGATGGAATTTCGCCTACATGTGCACTGGCCATAAAGCCATAATAATGGCGTTCTTGCGCAAGCTCTTTGTACAACACTGTAGCCTGCATAGTTTGACCAAGCGCTTCTAAAGCACGGGCCTTCCAATAGCGATAGTTTTCTTCTTGCTGCAAACTGGCAGGAGCGTTATCAATAACATTAACCACTTCCTGCCACTTTTTCATGCGCAATAAATGGGAAACATGCCATAGCTTTACGTCTTCACTGGCCCCCTGAACATCAGCTAGCTCTAGCCACTGATGGGCTTGGGGAAGGCGGTCTAGTGTGTAGCTAAGCGCTATCGCTCGACGCATAACGTGTTGCTGGGCTTGTGAGAATACTTGCTTATGCTTGTAGCGATTAAATACTTTGCCCGCTAAATCTGGGTTTCTCCACGCAAGTTTCTCTATTGCCCATACCATTACCTCAGCTTCATGCGATGCATTTTTTAGTGGAAAGAGCGCCGTTCTATTTACTCGGCTGGTGTCGCGGGTTACCGATAACCATGCGTCTGCAATGTATTGCTTATCGCTGGGAAGTTGGCGTTTTAGGTAAGAGATAATACTTCGGTTGTCTTCTTTTGCCGCAATTTCAATGCGTTTTATCACCATGTCTGGCGTCATCATGCCGGCTTTTTTCCACTTCGCAAAAAGCGGATCGCATTCGTCAGGCTGGGACTGACCATGAAGCCAAAGCGCATCTACTTCACGCAGAATATCCTGTTCGCTTTCACCTTCTTTTAAACGGTAATTAAGCGCGACACAGGTAAGCCGCGCGCCCATACCGGGGCGATAATTTTCTAGAAAGGTGCTGCGGTAATCTTTTTTAGCTAAGTAGTTGAGCCACTTGTAGCGCACCCCGTAGCTTACTGGCTGACCGTTAAAGTCGTCCAAAAACTGACTAACTTCGCGCTTTGTTTTGATTGACATGGTGCGCTCTAGTTTAAGCCGTAACAGGTACGGATAAAGTGGATAATGCGCTAACTCATAAATGTCGTTATCAAGGTGTTGAAGGCGGTGTTTCGAGTAAGTAAGTAGCTTCTTTTCAACTTCTAAATAGCGGGCACGATCGCTTTCGAAGATATCATTGGGTAGCGTTAACGGCTGTGCAGCCCATGCGCTGATAGAGAAAACTGAAGAAAGCGAGCAAACTAGCGCCCCCACTAGCGTGGCGAGTAATTTATTGTTTTTTGTCAGCGAGCGCTGACCTAACCTCGAACTAAAATTAAAACCAGACACAATAGAACTCCTACCCTGCTCTACACTCGAACGCTTATGAGCGCTGGCAACTTTGCCGAATCGAGCTGATTGTAAAATGTTGCTGATAAAGCAGCATTACGACTGACCCACTACATTTGTTTTATAAACAAAGGGAAAATTTCAGCCGGGCTCCGTGCCAAAGAAGATGTTGTGCCAGCTGTCGTTAGCTATGCTTTACAAACATAGTTGACATGATTGTAGATTATTCTTTTGCTGGATTGGCGCTTTGGGCCAATAACGCTCATTATACAACCACCAATACCGAAATGAAGCGTGAATTCGATATTTAGACTTGAATTTAAGTCATCGGACCACTACCTTAGACAAATTGAAACGCTTGTTTGATTTTTTGTTGAAATTTTGTGTGGCTTTGTAAAGAATCTAGCCACCCTAACGCGTTAGTGAATGCATACGACCCTACAAATTAGTTGGATTACTTCACTAACATCCTGGCCAATGCCGAAGGAGATGATAATGATATACACAGGCAAAAGTCTTTCCGTCAGCCTGTTAGATGACGGCTTTGCTGAGCTGGTATTCGACGCCGAAGGTTCAGTAAACAAGTTCGACCGCCAAACCGTGAGCGAACTTGATGAAGCAACTCAAGCCCTACTTGCTAAAGGCGATGTTAAAGGCTTAGTAGTACGCAGTGCGAAACCTGCATTTATCGTAGGTGCTGATATCACTGAGTTCACTGGCCTTTTCGCTATGGACGATGCCGAAGTACTACAGTGGGTTGCCAATACGTCACAAGTATTCGACCGCTTCGAAGACCTACCTTTCCCTACCATTGCTGCAGTTAACGGCTTCGCGCTAGGTGGTGGCTGTGAGATGGCATTGGCATGTGACATGCGTATTGCCGACACCACAGCTTCAATTGGTTTGCCAGAAGTTAAGCTAGGCCTTATGCCTGGTTTTGGTGGTACGGTTCGTCTACCTCGTCTTATTGGTGCAGACAATGCTCTAGAGTGGATGACCACTGGCCGCGACAGAAAAGGCGCGAAAGCCCTTGCTGAAGGTGCAGTTGATGCAGTTGTAGCACCAGAGGCGCTAGTTGAAGGCGCGCTTTCAATGGTGAAAGACGCCGCTGATGGTAAGTTTGATTGGCAAGCACGTCGTGCAGTTAAGAAAGCCCCGCTACAGTTAAACAAAAACGAAGCCATGATGAGCTTCAGCACTGCTCAAGCTATGGTATTTGCACAAGCTGGCAAACATTACCCTGCGCCGCACAAAATGGTTGAGACAGTGCAAAAAGCCTCTGTGCTAGACCGTGAAGGTGCGCTTAAGCTTGAGAATGAAGGCTTTGTAGCGTTAGCGAAAACAGACGCTGCGAAAGCGCAAATTGGTATTTTCCTTGCCGACCAGCTAGTTAAAGGCAAAGGTAAAAAGCAAGCGAAAGCAGCTACTAAGCAATCTAAGCTTAACGCTGTACTAGGCGCAGGCATCATGGGCGGCGGTATCGCATACCAAAGCGCTGTGAAAGGCACGCCAGTTATCATGAAAGACATTAATCAAGGTGCACTAGACCTTGGCCTTTCTGAAGCGGCGAAAATTCTTGGTAAAGGCATGCAGCGCGGTAAAGTTGATGCGACTAAAATGGCGCAAACACTTAACGCTATCACGCCTACCCTTGAGTACAGCACGCTTAAAGATGCAGACCTTGTTATTGAAGCGGTTGTAGAAAACCCGAAAGTAAAAGGTATTGTACTTAAAGAAGTAGAGGACAACGTAGCGGACGACGCTATCATCTGTTCAAACACTTCTACTATCTCTATTAACCAGCTAGCTGAAAGCCTAGACAAGCCAGAGCGCTTCTGTGGTATGCACTTCTTCAACCCAGTGCACCGCATGCCGCTTGTTGAAATTATTCGTGGCGAAAAAACGTCAGAAGAAACCATTAATGCGGTAGTAGCCGCTACCCTTAAAATGGGCAAAACCCCAATTGTGGTTAACGACTGCCCAGGGTTCTTGGTAAACCGCGTATTGTTCCCATACTTTGCGGGCTTCAGTAAGCTTCTTATCGACGGCGCAGACTTCGTTGCAGTTGATAAAGTAATGGAAAAAATCTTCGGCTGGCCAATGGGACCTGCTTACCTAATGGACGTTGTAGGTATCGACACGGGCGATCACGCAGCAGACGTGATGGCAGCGGGTATTCCAGAGCGTATGGCTCGCCTAGACAACGACCCTGTAACACTGTTCTACAAAGAAGAGCGTTTAGGTCAGAAAAACGGTAAAGGTTTCTACAACTACGGTGTTGATAAGCGCGGCAAGCCTAAGAAAACACCTGCTGAAGAAGCATACGCACTAATGGCGCCGCACGTAGCTGAGAAGACAGACTTTGAAGCTGACGACATTATTGCACGCCTTATGATCCCTATGGCAAACGAAGCAATTCGCTGCCTGGAAGAAGGCATTGTAGATAGCGCAGCTGAAGCAGATATGGCGCTACTTTACGGCTTAGGTTTCCCTCCATTCCGCGGTGGTATTTTCCGTTGGATTGAAACCATTGGCTTGGCGAACTTTGTTGCTATGGCAGACAAGTACGCTGAACTTGGTCCAATTTATCAGATTTCAGACGGCGTTCGTGAAATGGCCGCTGCTGGTAAATCCTATTTCGCATAAGACCCGGAGGAAAAACTAATGAAAGAAGTGGTCGTAATCGATTGCGTACGTACCCCTATGGGTCGTTCAAAAAACGGTGTTTTCAGAAATGTGCGCGCAGAAGACCTATCTGCAGCACTAATGACCGCGCTACTAGAGCGTAACCCTGGCGTAAACCCAGCGGAAATTGAAGACATCATTTGGGGCTGTGTTCAGCAAACTAAAGAACAAGGCTTCAACGTTGCACGTAACGCGCAACTACTAACACAAATTCCACGCACAACAGGCGCGGTAACGGTTAACCGTTTATGTGGTTCATCAATGCAAGCCCTTCACGATGCAACAAGTGGCATCATGAGCGGCCGTGGTGACATTTACATGATTGGTGGTGTTGAGCACATGGGTCACGTACCGATGAACTACAACATCGACTTCCACCCGGGCCTTGCTAAATACACAGCGAAAGCGTCGGGCATGATGGGGATGACCGCCGAGCTACTTGGCCGTCAAAACGGTATTACTCGTGAGCAACAAGATGCATTTGGTGCGCGCTCGCACCAGCTAGCGCACAAAGCACACCTTGAAGGCCGCTGGGCTAATGAGATTGTGCCTGTTGAAGGTCACGATGCGAACGGCGTATTAAAGCTAATTGACTACGATGAAGTAGTACGCCCAGAAAGTACTGCTGAGAGCATGGCGGCACTTCGCCCTGTGTTTGACCCAGTAAACGGTACCGTTACGGCGGGTACGTCTTCTGCGCTGTCTGACGGTGCATCAGGTATGCTGCTTATGTCAGCTGACCGTGCGAAAGAGCTTGGCCTAACGCCACGTGCGAAAATTCGTGCAATGGCAGTGGCTGGTTGTGATGCAGCAATTATGGGTTATGGCCCAGTGCCAGCAACACAGAAAGCCCTTAAGCGCGCAGGCCTTACTATGGACGATATTGAACTTGCTGAGTTTAACGAAGCGTTCGCAGCACAAGCGTTATCGTGCATTAAGCAACTAGGTTGGATGGACCACCTAGATACTAAGATTAACCTTAACGGTGGTGCGATTGCACTTGGTCACCCACTAGGTTGTTCTGGTTCACGTATCTCAGGTACGCTTATCAACTTAATGGAATCACAAGACGTAAGCCTGGGCTTAGCGACTATGTGTATTGGTTTAGGCCAAGGTATCGCTACCGTATTTGAGCGTGTATAAGCGTTTGAACTAGCGCTTAATAACTAAGTTTTTAAAAGGGCCCTTGGGCCCTTTTTTGTTTCCGTAAACAAGAAAACTAAAACGCTAAATTAGAAAGCGGGCTGACTACACCATTAGCCCCTTGTTGAAGTATGTGCGTGTAGATTTGAGTAGTTCTAACATCGGCATGGCCTAGTTGGTCTTGCACTGTTCTGATATCTGCGCCAGATTGAAGCAAGTGCGTAGCAAATGAATGACGAAGCGTATGAGGCGTAACGTGCTTAATTATTCCCGCATCACTTGAAGCTCGATTTACCGCACGCTGTATCTGTTTTTCATCTATATGATGTCGCCGTAATAGCTTACTTTCTGGGTCAATACTTAGTTTTGATGCGGGGAACAAATACTGCCATTCCAGCGTTTTATTACGCTGTTGATACTTTTTCCTCAATCCATGTGGAATCCAAGCACCAGCAAAGTCTGGCACCATCAAATCTCGTTGCAAAAGTTTTTCACATTCACTGATGTGATTTTTTAAAAGTGGGATCAGCGATTCTGACAACGTCACCACACGATGTTTGCCCCCTTTCCCAAACCAAATCCTCACACATTTATAGTCGAAATCTATATCCCCCGTTCTAAGGCGAACACACTCCATTAATCTAAGGCCACTTCCATACAGAAGTGCTACTGCTAAGTAATGATGGGTAGACACCCTACCAAGCAATGCTTTTACTTCTAACTGGGTTAACACAACTGGCAGCTTCCTTTCCCTTCCACTTCCCACAAAATTCATGTCGGAAGGAAGTGGTTGTTCTAAATATTTATTGTAAAGAAACACTAATGCGTTAAGTGCTGTGGCTTGTGTAGACCGCGCATTCTGTCGCTTAGTAGATAGATGAGTAAGGTATGCTTCAACATGCAACACGTCGAGATCTTTCGGGTGCTGAAATTTATGAAAACGAATGTAGTCTGAAATCCAGTTTATATAGGTTTGTATAGTACGTTTTGCATAGCGCTTAAGCATCATGTGCTCGTATAGGGACTTAATAAACTGAGACTTCATATTCGACTCCAAAATAAAAGAAGTCTATTTAAAAAGTCACAACGAGATAACTGACTTTAGTACCTGTTTTATTGCAAGAGTATTCACGAAATACCCCAAATTCACCTGCAACCCGATTTGGTGTTTTTAACTTTTGAGCAAAATACACCAAAAAACGTATTTTACTAATCCTATCGATAGGTTATGGTTTAACCATATTTAAAACCAAACGGACAAAAACCCCGTTCTGGTTCGTTAAATCGCCCCGTTTAGGGAACGATTAAATTGTTAGGTGAACAGGGAAATCTTTTGATTCATAGGTTTTTAATAATTTTTGTAGCGCTCTTTTTATCGTCGGCATGCACAACTGGGAAACTGTATTACACCGAAACTTCAGGCAAGAGAGTGTTAGCCTGTGATGTAGAATTTGTTGGATTACCCAGCGTAGACAAATTTGCAGTCGAGTACGCATTAAGCCTTTGCGCAAAAAGCTCTACCCAAAAAGGTCATACAATCGATTCAGATCAACAATATCTACTTACCCTAGACCTCAAAATACCAGAGGCAAAATGCGGAGAGGCATGGGATCACGAATCAGCCAAAGCTCAATACAGAACCGGCAATTTGTCCAAAAAAGAATATGGGTATATTGTTGCTAACATAGATTTGGGCTTGGCGGTCGTAAATGAGTGTTCACCTAACAATCTGCTGTAGTCGCTCGCAGGCTCGCTGGGACGCAAACACATGGGCTGCGTCGCTTCGCTCCTAAATTTTAGCCCATGTGTTTACGCCCCTAAGCAGGGCGTTATGTGTCAAAGGTAAATCAAGATAAGAAGGATTTTTATCTATGAAACTAGGAACTAAAATTGGTTTGTCATTCAGCTTTATTGGCTGTGCTGTCGGCGCTTACTACGGTCTATCACCTGTTTACTCGCAATTACAATCTGGTGTGTTATCTGGTCAAGAAGCCGGGCTAGCATTCTGTATCGCAGGTATCTTTATTGGTAGTGTATTGGCAACTGCTAGCATTCTTTCTTCGAATAAGCATGCCACATAACAAGCCAATAAATACACTCACTTCGTTCGCTGGGACGCATACACGCGGGGCGGCTTCGCCATTATGCCCCACATGTCTGCGCCCGTTATTGGAAAGTTAGGCATTTGGAGGAAACATGGAAAGTTTAAATAAACATATAAGCACTTTGTTGTTAACCGCAGCTTTATCGGTAGGTGGTGTCACAGCAGCGTTTTATTTTGTACTACCTCGATTTCAAGAGACTCAAAAATCTTTTAATACAGAGCTACCTTATTGGTTGGCTTGGGTTTTTCCTTCATTCAGGCTTTGGCCTGTTATAAGTGCGGCATTATTTGTCATGTTTGTTTTGTCTTTGAAGCCAAGCCTTAAACACTTACCCAAATTCAACCGTTCGGCAGTTAACGCATCAATTTTTGGCTATGCATGCTCAGTACTTTTTGTGGTTTTTTCAATACTCGCCATTTATTGGCCTGTGATGCAAAATGCCTAACAAAACGCTTAACTCGTTCCCTTCGGTCACTGGGACAGTAACGCAGCGCGGCTTCGCCATTTTCGCGCTACGTCACTGCCCGTTAGCTTAGCGTTATGTTCTTCTATGAAAAATCATCACGAAATTGTTTTAACCAAATATCAGGACCTCATGGCACCTCATGAGAGAATATTGGCTAGATGGTTAACGGAAGAGTGGGATGGAGAAGGTACAGAGTTACCAAGTTGGTTACTAAACAAGATCTGGAATAAATATCCTTCAAATTGCTTAAATGCCCCATCGGCTCTAGCAAGAAAACTTTTCCTCAAAGTTATGGAGAAAAACAGGGGTGAAATATCTCTTCGAGAAAAACGAACATAACAAACGCATCAAGTCGCTCGCAGGCTCGCTCGGACACAAAAACTACGCGGCGTTTAGTTTTGTGCTTCGCAATTTTAACCTAAACGCCGCTACGTTTTTGTGCCGCTTATGCGGGCGTTAGGTGCTTCTTTGAATAGAAAAATCAGTGGTGTTTTTAAAGAGTCTTTTATCGCTCTTTTATATTGGATATTCACTGGTGTTGTTATGTGGATTTTCAGCAAATCTTTTACTGCATGGATGAATGACGACCCTTTTGAATTTGTTAGTCTAAAATTGAGCTTCTTAAATAACATGCCAGAAGGCGGAAAATTTATTGTCGCCAGTTTTGGAACTTTGTATGCGATTTACTATTCAGTGAAACAAACAATAAAAGCGTTTTATTTAATCACAAGTAAGCAAAACTAGGATGTATCTACACGCACCTAACAAGCCAATAAACACACTCACTACGTTCGCTGGGACGCATACACGCAGGGCGGCTTCGCCATTATGCCCCACGTGCCTGCGCCCGTTATTGAAAAGTTATGTGCCAAAAGGAATTTGAATGCACAAGAATAATCAACTAATAATCGCTGGCAGTTTAAGCATCTTAGCTGCGCTACTTCATATCAGTTGTATTTTCGGTGGTCCTGATTGGTATCTCTTTTTTGGCGCTGGTCAACGCATGGCTCAACTAGCAGCTCAGGGTGACCCGTACCCCACAATCGCAACTTTGGTTATTGCTGCAATTCTTAGTGGCTGGGGCTTGTATGCTTTTTCTGGTGCGGGCGTCATCGTTAAATTACCACTACTAAAAACTTGTTTGGTTTTAATCACAACCATCTATTTGTTGCGAGGCGTCGCAGGTTTAATTGGTCCATTTTTAACTTCAGACCCTGTGGTACATCAAAATTCAATGACATTCTGGTTAGTAAGCTCAATTGTATGCTGTATCTATGGTACGTTTTATTTATTGGGCACAGTAAAGTTATGGCGGCAATAGAAAGGTTACTGGCACATAACAAAAAAATTAAGCTCGCCCGCTGCGCGGGCTGGGACGCATACATGTGGGGCGGCTTCGCCATTATGCCCCACGTGCCTGCGCCCCTTATTTAAAAGTTAGGCATATGGAGTAATGGATTACTTGAAAGCTCTTTTTTGGTTTGTAACAGCAGTTATTGTTGTTTTTTGTGTAATTTGTTCACGCGGCAATTCAGATGGTTCATCGGATACAGTTTTCATGGTTAGCTTGGGAAGCTGGGCTCCATGTCTATTAGCATTCGTTTTTCACTGTCTAGATAAACAAGCTAGGCTTATGCGTTATGTAACGGCCTGCTCATTTATTGCAGTATCAGCGTTTGCAGTTTATTTTTTAGGGTTATTGGCCCTTCACGTACTCAACACTGGCTCAATTGGCCCTTCCGGTATGATTTTGGCCGTTTTCCCAATTTGGTATACTGGCTTGTGTATAGGAGGCGCTGTCGCAGGTTTATGTATGTATACGACTGAAAGGCTTATTAAGAAATATGCCTAACAAAACACTAAAGGCGCTCGCGCTGCTCGCTGGGACGCTAATGCATGGGCTGCGTCACTTCGTTCCTAATTTTAGCCCATGTATTATCGCCCCTTAGTGGGGTGTTAGGTGAACAGGGAAATCTTTTGATTCATAGGTTTTTAATAATTTTTGTAGCACTCTTTTTATCGTCGGCATGCACAACTGGGAAACTGTATTACACCGAAACTTCAGGCAAGAGAGTGTTAGCCTGTGATGTAGAATTTATTGGATTACCCAGCGTAGACAAATTTGCAGTCGAGTACGCATTAAGCCTTTGCGCAAAAAGCTCTACCAAAAAAGGTCATACAATCGATTCAGATCAACAATATCTACTTACCCTAGACCTCAAAATACCAGAGGCAAAATGCGGAGAGGCATGGGATCACGAATCAGCCAAAGCTCAATACAGAACCGGCAATTTGTCCAAAAAAGAATATGGGTATATTGTTGCTAACATAGATTTGGGCTTGGCGGTCGTAAATGAGTGTTCACCTAACAATCTGCTGTAGTCGCTCGCAGGCTCGCTGGGACGCAAACACATGGGCTGCGTCGCTTCGCTCCTAAATTTTAGCCCATGTGTTTCCGCCCCTAAGCAGGGCGTTATGCACTAGAGTGTAAATTTTGAAATCATTGCTCTTAAAATTATTTCATAGCAAAGCTCAACTAAGTGTTCACGAACACATCGCAATTAAAGCGTGTTTAAAAGCAGTTCCTAAAAATGTTCATACCGCGTTTGATAAACAGCTTTCGGAATACAACTTAATTCAGCGAGAAGTTTCAGACAAAGTTCTTAATTTCTATAAATGTTCACTGTTTGGTAAGTTACTCGAGCCCAGTGTATTACTTCCTATTCAAACGGGAGAAGTGCTACTCTCTTCATTTACGTTAGTTAAAACAAGCGGTGCTGAAGTTTTAGTAAAAATACATTGTGTTAACAGACGATTATTCTCAGTAGAATTTAGTGAAGCATTGAACAAGTTGAGCGCATCAGAAAACTTAAAGCTTGATAAAGTGGTTTATCAACCTGAATTGGCACGTGCATAACAACCCAATCAACACACTCACTACGTTCGCTGGGACGCATACACGTGGGGCGGCTTCGCCATTATGCCCCACATGTCTGCGCCCGTTATTGGAAAGTTATGCGTTAGAGATACTTTGATATCAAGGATGAAAATGAGTACATCAGACGAACAAAAATCTGCTTTTGCTAAGCTATTAGAAGCAATCGCAATACTTACATTTCTTTCGACGACGATTTTATTTGTTCTTGGACACCTGTCTGCTTATTGGTACTTTTCTTCTTTCGATATTCCATACTTTAAATATACGGACACAAATACTGCATTTGACTTTGCCCTCAAATCATTAGATGTAATTCTATCCGTCGTTGCATTCTTTCTTATCATCCCTATTTTTATCTTCATTGCGAAAAGCTTTATAACTCAGAGTTTAGAAAAAGAGAGAACTATATTAAGAAGGGTTGCATTTACTTTTAGAGTTATCTTTTCTTTTTTGATTTCGGTGGTAATTCTTTTTTTTGTAATTCAGTATCTGGGCAACATTGTCATATCCTATGACTTGAAAGATAGAATCCGAGAAAAAACATACATTCCGTTCGAAGTAAGTTATAAAGATGGTGAGAGTTTAAAGTGCGTTACAACTATCGGAACTGTTGGCGATTATCAAGTATTCTTAACTCAAACGCTTCAAAAGGTACTGATCAAAAAAAATAATATCATTAGTGTGAAGCAAATGTTCACACCTTACCCCTTAAAGGAATTGCCAGATGGGCGGACTGATATAGATAATCCATATTTTGATAAGGAAATGGTAATCTGGCTTAAAAAATGGGCTAAAGAATGCCCCGATCAAAATAAAGATTCATTTGAAATTTTTGACTTCTCGACTAGCGGAAGGCATATAGTCCAGAGGTAACCACGCATAACAAACTGCTGTAGTCGCTCGCAGGCTCGCTGGGACGCAAACACATGGGCTGCGTCGCTTCGCTCCTAAATTCTAGCCCATGTATTTCCGCCCCTAAGCAGGGTGTTATACACAATGCGCAAAATCAGGAAGATTAAAGTGAATAAAACCAAAACGTCTCTTCTATTTTCTGCTTTCATAGGCACTTGTTTAGTAACGATAAGTGCATTTGCTTCATCAACAATAGAAGGCGTTTGGAAACATGCAACAAAACCAGCTCTAATCGAATTCAATTTAAAAACTGGTGTAGCAAGTGTCAAAGAGCACCAAATTCATAAACAAAACTCTGGCCTCACAATCATCAAAAATATTGTTCAATCAACAGAAACTGAGTGGTTTGGGGAAATGTACAATGGCTACAAAGAGAAATATGTATTCGTTACAATCAAGTTAAATGGCACATCGCTATCTGTCTTCGACTCCGAAAACAGTGAAGTGCTTAAACTTATCAAGGAGTAGCCTTGTGTATAACAAAAAAATCAAGCTCGCCCGCTGCGCGGGCTGGGACGCAAACACGCAGGGCGGCTTCGCCATTATGCCCTACGTGCCTGCGCCCCTTATTTAAAAGTTAGGTGCTTCTGGGAAATCAATGGCTAAATCAGAAATAAGACGATTCTTAAAAGAAATCCGCACTAAATTTCCTGACGTTGTTCCTCTTATGGAAAAACATGAGAGTTGGGCGCTTACATTTCTAATGGAAGAGTTCGCAAATTTGACAACTATTTTGTTAAACCAAGGCGACTTAGAAGAAGCACTAGAACAGTTGCAGTACATGAGCGAGAAACTAGATACTGCAACCAAGGCGGAATTCGAGTACATAGATGTATATTATACAGAGCACTTATTCTGGAAAGGTACCAAAGAAGGTATTGAACGTGGCTGGCCTCTCGTGCCGAATAATCTCAGAAAATTGTACTTGGACTTTCATGGTAAACCACCTAGGGTAGTGGTTTAAAAATGCACGCACCTAACAAAAAAATCAAGTTCGCCCGCTCCGCGGGCTGGGACGCAAACATGTGGGCTGCTCACTTCGTTCGGATTTTAGCCCACATGCCTGCGCCCCTTATTTAAAAGTTATGTGCTTCAATGAAAAGGTTTAGGCCAATTTGAATAAAGAAATAAAACGAAGCCTAGTTTACCTAGTGATTACTACTATCGTGTCGTTACTAATTTTAGAAAATGTAGGTAGTGGAATAGAACTTGTCTCTAGCCGTCGCGGTTCGGAGATACATATTTTTGTTATATATGTTTTATCTCTCTTTTTTGTTGGCTATTCGTTGTATTCTCTAGTGAGGGCTGTCGTATTTACTACAATTGGCCCAGACTCGTTTTGGCGTAAAAACATATGGGATATCATACTTGGCTCTGTTCCAGATAACAGTGAAAAGCAATGATAGGATGTTTTTCAGTCGCACATAACAAGCGCATCAAGTCGCTCGCAGGCTCGCTCGGACACAAAAACTACGCGGCGTTTAGTTTTGTGCTTCGCAATTTTAACCTAAACGCCGCTACGTTTTCGTGCCGCTTATGCGGGTGTTAGGTGTCAGGGTTGAAAACGATACTACTGTCATTTTTTATCATTGTATTAGCTGGGTGCACATCAGTAGCCAAACCTACTATTCACCTCCATTCAAACGGAGTTAGTGAAGCTAAGCTAACTAACTTAAGAATCAAATTTGAAAAAAGTGGATATACCGTAGTAAGTGGCAATCAAGACTTCTCTCACTTCTTATTCACGCCACTCATAGTTGTTCCAAAAAATTCAAGGTTCAGTACCCCAGAAATTCAACAACAGATAACCAACACTTTAGGCTCCATCCCAATTGTTAAACGTGGTAACTTTAAAAACCATAAGTATTCGGGCGACCATATTGGCGTGTATCTTCGAGGGGACAATGCCACCTAACAAAAAAATTAAGTCACTCACTGCGTTCGCTGGGACGCATACATGCGGGGCGGCTTCGCCATTATGCCCCACATGCCTGCGCCCCTTATTTAAAAGTTAAATGCCAATGGAAGCTACAAAAACAACATCATTTTTGGCTGGAGTATTACTAGTACTCAGCGACACTGTTATTGAGTTTTATTCTCTTCCAGGTGGAGTTTTCGCTTTTACCTTTTTCACCTTAATTTTTTTGCTGGTTATTGGTAAGCAAATTATTGGAGAGTGTCAGCGACAACTTCGTACAGAATATGATTTTGATAAAAAACCATGGTTTGAACCTGATGCATCGCGTTTTGCAGTTAATACTTTTACACGTATATTATTCTTTTTATTGGGTTTTATATCTGCGGCAGAATCGATGAAGTTGGTGATTGGCATTTAACAAACGCATTAACCACTCGCTGCGCTCGCTAGGGACAAAAACACGTAGGCTCCCTGCGCTTTGCTTGGTATTGTAGCCTACGTGTTTTTGCCCGTTATGCGGGTGTTATATGCTTCTAGGAAATTGAAAAAGGAATTTTAATGAATAAACAAAGCAACGCCTTTCATCCAGTCACTAAGGCATTCGCACTGCTAGGTGCGTTTATTTGTGGCTTTTTTGCAGTAACACAATTTATTTCAAGCTTATTTGCGTTACCAGACATAATTGCTGTATTGCTTGGCTGTGCTAAAGCAGTTTTAATTGCACTACTCGCTTTGGTTTTTTGGAATGCAGGCAAACATAGTAAAAACCCTTTTCAAATAAACCCATTCAGTGGGCCAAGATAACGAGCACTGAATTCAAGGTTGTTTATGCACGCATATAACAAAAAAATTAAGTCGTGGGCTAAAGCCCACTGGGACGCTAACACGCAGGGCCGCTTCGCTATTATGCCCTACGTGCTATCGCCCCTTATTTAAAAGTTATGTGTCAAAGGTAAATCAAGATAAGAAGGATTTTTAACTATGAAACTAGGAACTAAAATTGGTTTGTCATTCAGCTTTATTGGCTGTGCTGTCGGCGCTTACTACGGTCTATCACCTGTTTACTCGCAATTACAATCTGGTGTGTTATCTGGTCAAGAAGCCGGGCTAGCATTCTGTATCGCAGGTATCTTTATTGGTAGTGTATTGGCAACTGCTAGCATTCTTTCTTCGAATAAGCATGCCACATAACAAGCCAATAAACACACTCACTTCGTTCGCTGGGACGCATACACGCGGGGCGGCTTCGCCATTATGCCCCACATGTCTGCGCCCGTTATTGGAAAGTTAGGTAACAGATGGATTTGAGTTCATTAGATTTAGCAATAAAGTACCACTCGCTAGAAGACGAAGAATGGGAGAAAAATGGCGGAACGTTTATCGTCATCGCTGCTGGGAGGTTTGATTTTAATTCCAATGAGTTTGAAACTGCTAAAGAGTTAATAACACATATTGAGCAACAATCTCCTAAGGATGTGTTAGTCCTGTATGACAACAGTACTATTCCATCACTCATTGTATCTGTGGTAAATCTCTGTAAAAAAGTTAGTGTAGACAAGTTAGTAGTAAAGAGTACCGAGGGATATGGACGCTAAGTTACCTAACAAAAAAATTAAGTTCGCCCACTGCGCGGGCTGGGACGCAAACATGTGGGCTGCTCACTTCGTTCGGATTTTAGCCCACATGTCTGCGCCCCTTATTTAAAAGTTAGGTAACCCTGTGTCATTGAGTTCTATAGATTTAGCTATTAAGTATCACTCTTTAGAAGATGAAGAGTGGGAAAAAAATGGGGCAGTCTCGGTTGTGATCGCATCGAATGCTTTCATGTTCAAAAACAAAGCATTTGATTCAAAAGCAGAACTATTTAAATTCATTAGAAATCAAGCTCCTAAAGATGTACTAATTCTTTATAATAACGAAACTCAACCAGATTTGATCGCAGACACACTAATGCACTGTAAAGAAACAGGTTTGGATAAACTAAGTATTAAGGGTATCGAGGTTTATGGACGCTAAGTTACCTAACAAGCCAATCAACACACTCACTGCGTTCGCTGGGACGCATACACGTGGGGCGGCTGCGCCATTATGCCCCACATGTCTGCGCCCGTTATTGGAAAGTTATAATTTAGGGGTAATTTTAATGAAAAGGGCGTTTCTTACAGTTATCACGGTTAGCCTAATCTTATCTAGCAACTATACGATTGCGAAGACTCTCAAAAGTACAGAGTATGAATTTATTGGACACTGGATTTTCAGTAAGGCAGAAACAATTGAAAGCTTTGAAAATTCAGAAATGAATGAAGAAGAAGTTCATAAATTCTCAAAGATATTAAAAAATCAGGAAATAGTAATATCTGACGGCCTATATTCTGTTTATCCAAGTAGAGGAAACCCCATAAGAACTCATTTCTCGCTAATAACTCCACCGGATGATGAAGGCTGCTTTGTCCTTCAATTTGAAGACACAAGAATACCTCTGGATATACAACAAAATACATTCTGTATCAGAAAGGGGAAACTTCTATTGCCCGCTCCAAAGGGCGCAAAGGAAGTTTATAATAGAAAATTATAACAAACACATTAAGTCGCTTCGCTGGGACAGTAACACGTGGGCTCTGTCGCTTCGCTCGGGTTTTAGCCCACGTATTACTGCCCCTTATGTGGGTGTTATATGACAAAGGGACTTTTGTGTTTCCAATCTTCTTTTTAATTTCATTTCTTCTTGGAAATTTCATAGGCTTTCGAATTGTTCTCCGCCTACTCAAAGTGAATGAAAATGTGAACAAGCGCAGTATGCTACTTACTGGTTTGTTTTTAATTACACAGGCTTTTTCAGCTTCAATTGTCTATTTGGCAGATTTAGTAGAGCCAGCATCTGTTGTAATATCCATATTGCTGTTTGCGTTCATTTTAAAACGCTTTATGGTTTTGAAACTCTGGCAAGTTATCTTGATACCCATCGGTGTATCATTACTTTCTGGGCTTATATTGGCTATTTTGCTAATGTCTACAGTGCAATTATGGGGTGGCTCTAGGGTTTAATCAGCATGTCATATAACAACCCAATCAACACACTCACTGCGTTCGCTGGGACGCATACACGCGGGGCGGCTGCGCCATTATGCCCCACATGTCTGCGCCCGTTATTGGAAAGTTATGTTCACAAGGATGTTTTATGAAAGGCTCAAAGTTTTTATTAACAGTTTTAAGCCTTTTAGCTCTTCCACTATTTTTATTTGCCACATACTCAATATACAACTATTTAGCGTTCCCTGAAGCGGACTTACGGCATGAGAATTTGTACATTGTTGCTTTCATGGTTTTATATGGTCTGCTTCTGTTTATCCCATATAGCATCGCAATGGTTGTTGGCTGGCATGTAAACACGCTCAAACTAAAGTTAATATCAGCTTTGCCTTTCATTTTGTTGTTATTTTGTGCAGTATTTGCCGAATTAGAAGGGGTGCCATGGTAAGTAAACATAACAAAACGCTGTTGGCACTCCCTTCGGTCGCTGGGACGCTAACACGTGGGCTGCCTCACTTCGTTCGGATTTTAGCCCAAGTGCTAGCGCCCCAAAGCTTAGCGTTATGCGGAATTCACATAGGAGTAATATCAATGTTCGATTATAGCTTGGCGCATTGGGCTACATTTTTTATTTCTGCTCTTGTACTAAATCTCTCGCCAGGTCCTGATATGGCTTATATCGTGGCTCAAACAGCCAAAAGTGGAAAGCGAGCAGGTTTTTTTGCCATGTTCGGTGTCTGGAGTGGTGCATTTATTCATGTCATTTTTTCTGTTATCGGACTATCCGCCATTTTAGCTACGTCAGCTACCGCATTTACTGTCGTAAAGTGGGTGGGCGCTCTCTATCTCATTTGGTTAGGGATTCAGGCTTTGCTTTCTAAAGGAGCCAACTTGGCTACAGGAACATCGGAGCCTGCGATGAGCGACATCAAAATTTTAAAACATGGCCTGCTAGTGTCGGTGTTAAACCCCAAGGTCGCCATATTTTTCCTCGCATTTTTGCCTCAATTTGTTGTTGTGGGCTCTGGCCCAGAAAGCGCGCAACTTCTTTTGCATGGCATACTAATAATCGTAGTGGCTGCGTTTATCGAAATACCGATTGTTTTAATTGGCGCTAGACTAAAGGACTTGCTAAATACTCGCCCTAGTATCGGTAAATGGTTGGACAGAACATTAGGAACTTTGTTTATTTCATTAGGTATCAAGTTAGCCCTGAGCGAAAGAGGTTAAAGCCATTTGGCATAACAAGGCGCTTAACTCGTTCCCTTCGGTCACTGGGACACAAACACTGCGCCGCTTCGCGATTGTCGCGCAGTATTTGTGCCCGTTAGCTTAGCGTTATAAGACATGGAAATGACGACTCTACAATTTAGCTTTCTAGTTTTTTGGATATTCCTTCTAGCTTTTTCATTGTTTGCCATTCGTAACTCAAAAAGCATGAAACCAAAAAGTAAATTCTTCGTGTACGTAGTAGTCTTTTTAGTGCCAGTCGTGGGCGGACTATTAATTTTGTTCATGCTATATCTCGATAACGATCTCTTTTGGCAAAACAGCGCATCCCAGGACAATATGTGGATTGCTAAGAAAGAACTAGAAAGCTCCGATCATGGAGACATCGAGTAGTGTCTTATAACAAGGCGCTCAAGTCGCCCACTGCGTGGGCTGGGACAAAAACACAATGCGGCTTCGCCATTATCGCATTGTATTTTTGCCCCTTAGCTTAGTGTTATACATCAAGGAGGACACTTTATGTTTATCGTAATGTTTGAATTTGTAGTCAAGGATAGCTGTAAAGACCAATTTCTAGCCGCTTGGCCAAAAGTCACACAGGGCATTTACCTTTTCAAAGGTAGCCTGGGTTCACGGCTACATCGCGACAAAAATGGTGCTTTCATTGCCTATGCACAGTGGCCTAACGAAGAAACGTACCGTAAAGCATCAAATATAAAAATGAGTGAAAACTACGAAAAACAACGACAGTTGATGCATGAAAGTCTTAATTTAGAATCCACCAGAACGATCCATGAAATGGAGGTGGAGATCGATTACTTACACCGTAGACGCTTTGATGTATAACAAAAAAATTAAGCTCGCCCGCTGCGCGGGCTGGGACGCAAACACGCAGGGCGGCTTCGCCATTATGTCCTACGTGCCTGCGCCCCTTATTTAAAAGTTATGTGCCAAAAGGAATTTGAATGCACAAGAATAATCAACTAATAATCGCTGGCAGTTTAAGCATCTTAGCTGCGCTACTTCATATCAGTTGTATTTTCGGTGGTCCTGATTGGTATCTCTTTTTTGGCGCTGGTCAACGCATGGCTCAACTAGCAGCTCAGGGTGACCCGTACCCCACAATCGCAACTTTGGTTATTGCTGCAATTCTTACTGGCTGGGGCTTGTATGCTTTTTCTGGTGCGGGCGTCATCGTTAAATTACCACTACTAAAAACTTGTTTGGTTTTAATCACAACCATCTATTTGTTGCGAGGCGTCGCAGGTTTAATTGGTCCATTTTTAACTTCAGACCCTGTGGTACATCAAAATTCAATGACATTCTGGTTAGTAAGCTCAATTGTATGCTGTGTCTATGGTACGTTTTATTTATTGGGCACAGTAAAGTTATGGCGGCAATAGAAAGGTTGCTGGCACATAACAAAAAAATTAAGCTCGCCCGCTGCGCGGGCTGGGACGCATACATGCGGGGCGGCTTCGCCATTATGCCCCACATGCCTGCGCCCCTTATTTAAAAGTTATAAGGCGTCAGCCTAAACTTCGTTTGGCTATATAAAAATTCCAGTAAAACTACCCTCACCTGTTTTCATTAGCATCGCTCTGGCTTGTGGTAGGTTTATATCCGCCGCTTTCAATTCAAAGGTGGTGTAATAGGCGCTTTACCTTCTAGTTCTTATTTTCAGCCAGCAAGCGCCATTACACTCGACAACACAGATGGCGGCTAGCTTCTGTCAAATCAAAAACATTTGCGCACTGTCGTTTTGCTTGTTTGTGTTAACAATCAATCGTATGCTGGCTTCAACAGTTTTTAAAAAAGACCAAAGGAACTGGCTCTGCTTATAACAAGGCGCTTAAGACCACTCCCTTCGGTCGCTCGGACGCATTTACGCGGGGCGGCTTCGCCATTATGCCCCACGCAACTGCGCCGCTTAGCTTAATGTTAGGTGCTAATGGGTAAACATTATCTTTCGTGGATTATTGGAATTTCTCTCTGCATAATTACTCCAGCCGTTATGTTCTCTGTATTTGGCCCTAACCCTTTAACTCTATTGTTTGTTTGCACCATCAGTGGAGCAGCAATGATTTACAGCATTAAACTTGAAACAAGTGCGCTAAAAGAAAAAAAGATAGACGTAAGCCAAGGAAGTAAAACAGGAAATGCGTTGGCAAAATGGCTCGGGATTGTAATGTTATTGGTCATTGTTTTGCCCATTTTACTGCGAGTGTTCGAGGTTTTATGAAGTACGCACCTAACAAAAAAATTAAGTTCGCCCGCTGCGCGGGCTGGGACGCAAACATGTGGACTGCTCACTTCGTTCGGATTTTAGCCCACATGCCTGCGCCCCTTTATTTAAAAGTTAGGCATTTGGAGGAAACATGGAAAGTTTAAATAAACATATAAGCACTTTGTTGTTAACCGCAGCTTTATCGGTAGGTGGTGTCACAGCAGCGTTTTATTTTGTACTACCTCGATTTCAAGAGATTCAAAAATCTTTTAATACAGAGCTACCTTATTGGTTGGCTTGGGTTTTTCCTTCATTCAGGCTTTGGCCTGTTATAAGTGCGGCATTATTTGTCATGTTTGTTTTGTCTTTGAAGCCAAGCCTTAAACACTTACCCAAATTCAACCGTTCGGCAGTTAACGCATCAATTTTTGGCTATGCATGCTCAGTACTTTTTGTGGTTTTTTCAATACTCGCCATTTATTGGCCTGTGATGCAAAATGCCTAACAAAACGCTTAACTCGTTCCCTTCGGTCACTGCCCGTTAGCTTAGCGTTATGTTCTTTGGTAATTAAAATGGATTTTAACCCATACGATAACTTTGTCTTTTTTGACTCTTGTGCATTTGATGGTGGTACTGTTGAAGAGCAAAAAGCATCATTACAAGCGCAAGAAATTCTCGAAAAGAACAAGAAAAAAATTATGGTCATGTACTCGGTTGACGATGAGTTAAAGCAAGAGAGTACGCCCAATAATTTGAAAGAACTTGGAAAGGTTTCCCGCAAAACTGTAAAACTTAATCTTACCCAATCGGAAAAAGAGCAACTCGACCGAATTACCGAGATTATTGTCGGAAACGGCAAGCCTGAGAAGCGTAAAGCTGACTGTCTTCACGTTTTTGAAGCACAAAAGTATGGCGGCTGCTTTATCACTTCTGACAAAGGTATATATAAACATGCCTCGGCAATTTTTAACGAGTTCGGACTTTTTATAGTTACTCCCTCAGAATTTTTAGCGGTACTTTTGAAGTATAGTGAGAAAATATAACACTCGCTGCGCTCGCTAGGGACAAAAATACGTAGGCTCACTGCGCTTCGCTTGGTATTGTAGCCTACTTACTTTTGCCCGTTATGCGGGTGTTAGAGTTCAGGAGAAACATGAAAATTTCATTGGAAGAAATAGATAAATCAAATTACGAAGCTGTTTGTGATTTAGATGTCACAAAAGAGCAAGAAGAATATATCGCCTGCAATATGTGGTCTCTTGTAGAGGCACATTACAACTCAGGGCATACATGTAAAGCCATTTATGAAAACGGTCAGGCTATTGGCTTTTTTATGTGGGTTTTAGAAAGTCCATCAAAAATTTCAATCTGGCGTTTCATGGTAGACCAAAACCACCAGAAAAAAGGTATTGGAAGGGAAGCGTTAAAGATGGCTTTAGAAGAAATTGCAGCGTATCCCGCAATCAAAGAAATCGAGATTTGTTACAATCCCAAAAACCCAGTGGCAAAAGATTTTTATGCTAGTTTTGGTTTCAAAGAAGCCGGCATGGACGAGGATGGCGAAGACATGATCGCCCTTATTAAGCTATGAACTCTAACAAGGCGCTCAAGCTCGCTCACTTCGTTCGCTGGGACGCATACACGCGGGGCGGCTTCGCCATTATGCCCCACGCATTCGCGTCCCATAGCTTAAAGTTATGTTTTTCGAGAAAAATTTAATTAATATGTGTCGTATAAAGTTTATATTAGTTTTAGGTCTTTTTTGTTTTGGATGTGCTAGCCCACAGACGAAAACCAATTGGGAGGCCACTCTTACTGATATAGATTTGCTGGCATCTAAAGCGACCCGTTGTCTGGATTCAAAGTCTCAAAAAAGTATATTTTGTAATGATTTTGCTTTTTCATACAAAAATGGAGGCTTAGAAAGCATAGAGAATTTCACCGATAGCCTCTCTAAAATCTATAGAGAAGATTTTGACGCTGGCGCTAAAGCAACCGAACAAATTTTAAAAATTATAGAAGCGTTTGTATTTTTGACACAAAAATAACAAACAACTCTAGCCGTTCACTGGGAAAATAAGACAGGCTCTGGCGCTCCACTCGGATTTTAGCCCATGCGTTACTGCTCCTTATGTGGGTGTTATATCGCGAAGGAATATTCTGGCTAATTCTTCTCGCTTGAAAAACAACCAACAGACCGCATTAATGCCTTAATGTCTATTTCAAGGAAGAAGAAATGCCTCAGCCAGATAGTGTATTTAAAGCGAAACCTGTAGTTGTAGTCCTAGCCTTATGTGTTTTTACTTTTGGCCTTTACGTCATTTTTCGTCTGTGGCAACTGACAAAAATACTCAACTCAAGGATAGAACGTAATATTTCAAAAGCTTTCACATCAACCGCGATTTCTATTCACTTAGTTTCCCTTCTTGCGCTTATCTACTATTTTCTTTTCCCCGCACCAGCAGCATTACTGATCACAGCTAAACTTCTTCATCTACTGTCGGCAATTTTTCATATTGTATGGATTATTAAAGTGAGAAATAGGATCAACAGCATTAATAATGTCTCTAAAGCCAACGCGCTGTGGCTAGATCCTTTCCTTAGTAGCTTCTTTCATGTCATTTACTTTCAATACAAAATAAACCAATGTATAGATTCTGAGGCCGCAGGCAAACTCAAGATATAATAATCACATTAAGTCGGTCGCAAACTCCCTTAGACAGTAATACACTGACGCTACGCTCGATAATGAAGGTAGCAGAATGCATAGTTGGTCACGCATGAGTAACCACTAACGTCGCTTGCGGTGTTTATATATGCATGGCGATATATTGTTTGCTTCACGAGAGACTTAAACGAGCGCTAAAATCCTGAAAAGACAACTAGGGCATTATGAAAATTACTTTTGTACCAAGTTCAGACTTAGGTCGTGCTGCTAATTTTACCTTTGAGAATATGCGTGGTTATTACGCCCAATTCGCTCCCGACTGGAACGCTGAAAAAGTGCTAGAGGTTACGGCTTCACTAGTTAACTACGACATTCAGTTAGACAATCAAACAGTGGGTGTTATGCGCCTACAGTTTGAAGATAACACCTGTGTTTTACGCGATCTTCAAGTTATACCAAGTGCGCAAAATAGGGGAATAGGTAGTGCAGCTATTAAAGAAGCAGAAAAGCTTGCTGTGGCGGTCAAGGTCAACTCGCTGACTTTGCGTGTTTTCAAAATTAGTCCAGCGGTTTCGCTTTATAACAAAGTAGGCTTCGTCATAAGTAGTGAAGACGCTCGCTTTTATAACATGGTTAAACCTTTAAGCATTTAACCACCAGGCTTTTATAGTCGACTATTCCCAATACATCTGAAGGACAAAGTACATGAAGATTATAATTGATGATCTTAACGGAGGAGAAGTACTAGCGCTCTTGGAAGAGCATTTGTCAGATATGTATGCAACGTCGCCGCCAGAGTGCGTGCACGCGCTAGATATTAATGCACTAAAAGCACCTAACATTATTTTTTTTAGTGGTTGGAAGCAGCAACAGCTTGCAGGTTGTGTCGCTATTAAAGCTCTTGATGCGCAAAGCGCAGAGCTGAAATCTATGAGAACGGCAAAGCCCTATAGAGGGTGTGGCGTGGCTTCTCAGTTATTACTTTTTGCCTTAGAACATGCGAAAATGAAAGGGTTTAGCTCGGTAAGTTTAGAAACGGGAACACAAGACTACTTTTTAGCGGCGAGAACGCTTTATAAAAAGTTCGGTTTTGTCGACTGCGGCCCTTTTGGTAGCTATACGCTTAACCCTAACAGTCACTTTATGACCCGAGCGCTTTAATTTAGTATTTTAAGAGAATTCCACATGTCACTACCTCCTTGCCCGCATTGCCAGTCTGAATATGTATATGAAGATCAGTCTTTACTTATTTGCCCCGAATGTGGCCACGAGTGGAACCCAAACGAGGTTGAAGAGGAAGTCTCTGCAAAAGATTATAACGGTACGCCGTTAGTTGCTGGTGACAAGATAACGCTGGCAAAAGATTTAAAAGTAAAAGGCAGCTCGCTTGTGCTTAAAATTGGTACCAAAGCGGTTATCCGTCATGTGAAAGATGCCAAAGACCACCAGCTAGACTGCAAAGTAGACGGTGCTGGTGAAATGATGCTTACCGCGCAGTTTGTTAAAAAGGCATAGACAAACAAGATATCACTTTAGAAGTTAGCAACCTCGTTAGTAATAGTTTCGGTCAGCAGGCTAATCGCTTTAGATGACACTTTTTGAGGGTTAACTAAGCAAACGCCTACATGTCCAAGTTCGGGCAAGTTTTCTGAATTAGATAAAATATGTAATCCTGACGGTACTGAGCTTTTTGCCAGTACCGTAATGCCTAGCCCTTCATTAATAGCAGTTTGAATACCGTTCAAATCTGCTATGGTGTATACCACCTGCCACGGCTTTTTAATTGCGGATAAAAGATTAGTGGCGCGCTTGCGATAAATACACGGTGAAGGGGCTGCAATAATAGGGAGTTTAGCAGGCACACTATTAACAAAGCGCTGACTGCCTACCCATACCAGTTGATCTGAAATGATAAAGCCATCCTGCTGTGGATTTGGTGTTTCCTGTAGTGACAAAATTAAGTCGAACTGACTTTTTAACGGTTCGCTCAACAAATCTTTGCTTAGCGCGCAATGTACTTCCAGCGATATTTCCGGGTAAGTTTGTGTGAACCGTCGAATAATTTTAGGCATAAGCGTGGTGCTAAATTCACTGGGAATGCCTAACTTAATATTTCCAGTCACTTGAGGCTTACCGAACTCAGCCATAGCTTGGTCGTTAAGCGCTACTATTTTCTCACCATATGACAATAAGCGACTACCAGCGCCGGTAAGCGCTAGACGATTTTTGTCGCGAGAAAATAGCTTCTCCCCAATCATTTCCTCTAGCTTTTTAATTTGAAGGCTTATTGCAGGTTGAGTCCGCTGCAGCTGCTCGGCGCACTGCGTGTAGCTACCCGTCTGTGCGATAAGCACAAACGAACGCAGGAAATCTATGGACAAGTTTTTCATTACTTTACCTTACACCTTCTTTATAGCGTCAACTAGACACTGACCTTTCACCAACGAATTTTAAAAGCTCACTCAGTTACTCGCCCCACATGGGACAATACTCAAATAGGCAACACCGTGCCAAAAGCACAGCTCACACATTTAATAAAATTATAATGCCATATTATTTATTAATTTTATTTATTCATTTTGCACTTCTAGTATCGAACACACAACAACGAAAATTAGGAGGCAGCATGAATACGCTAAACCAAAACCTTAACCAGCAAGACCCAGATATCGCCCAATTTATTGCACAAGAAGACGAACGCCAAGAACATCACATTGAGCTAATCGCATCAGAGAACTACACCAGTAAAGCCGTTATGCAGGCTCAAGGTAGTCAATTAACCAATAAATATGCAGAAGGCTATCCGGGTAAACGCTATTACGGTGGCTGTGAAGCTGTGGATAAAGTTGAGCAGCTTGCTATCGACAGAGCCAAAGCCCTGTTTGAAGCTGATTATGTTAATGTTCAGCCCCATTCTGGTTCGCAAGCGAATACCGCGGTTTACATGGCACTGCTAAGCCCTGGCGATACCATACTCGGGTTAAGTCTTGATCACGGCGGTCACCTAACCCATGGTGCAAAACCTAATTTTTCAGGCAAGCTGTACAACGCCATTCAGTATGGGCTAAACACCGAAACCGGTGAGATTGACTATGACCAAGTAGAAGCGTTAGCTAAAGAGCATAGCCCAAAGATGATCGTGGCAGGGTTTTCAGCTTACTCTCGCGTTGTCGAGTGGCAAAAGTTTAGAGAGATTGCCGATAGTGTAGGCGCGTATTTGCTGGTAGATATGGCGCACGTAGCAGGTCTTGTCGCAGCGGGTGTTTACCCCTCGCCAATTAATGCTGCGCACGTGGTCACTACCACGACTCACAAAACATTACGTGGCCCTCGCGGCGGGCTTATTATGTGTAAGTCTAACCCTGAACTTGAAAAGAAGTTTAACTCACTTATTTTCCCGGGAATTCAAGGCGGCCCGCTTATGCACGTTATCGCGGCTAAAGCTGTAGCGTTCAAAGAAGCCATGACAGCCGAATTTAAAGCATATCAAAAGCAAGTGATTACCAATGCGCGCGCTATGGCGGACGTATTTATGAAGCGCGGATTTGATGTGGTTTCTAACGGTACTGACAACCACATGTTTTTGCTCAGTTTGGTTAGTAAGGGAATGACCGGTAAAGAGGCAGACGCCATTTTAAATAGTGTAAACATTACCGTTAATAAGAATACTGTGCCTAACGATCCACAGTCGCCTTTTGTGACAAGTGGCATTCGAATAGGTACACCAGCGGTGACTTCTCGTAATTTTAGCGAAGACGATTGTGCGCAGTTAGCCAGCTGGATTTGCGATGTGCTATCAGCACCTGAAGACAATGACCTTATTCAGCAAGTTAAAGACAAGGTTGCTACGCTAACTGCTGCCCGCCCGGTTTATACTAAGTAAAACTTAGCGGTTCACAAAGAGCGAACTCGTGTGTTGCAGGTAGCTACCATCACCAGCCACTCGAGTTTAGCTCGTTTGTTAAAATTGCTGAAGTGGGACGGCTAGCAATAGCAGTAACCAGCTGGCAAAGGTGTGGGCGAGTGATGCTTCGTTCTGAGTTAAACCGTTAGCTAAACCACTTCCACCAAACAAATACCAAGAGAAACCCAAACAGGTAGACCAGGCCTAGCAAGCTAAGTAACTTTACTACTTTATTGGGCGCTGCATCAGGATGTAGCTTAGTTTGCGCCACTAGCTTATGATTTAACCAAGCAAACATGGGCGTGGTAACAAAAGCTAACGTCATCGCAAAGCCTAGCATGGCTAATAAAGCAGACTTGAAAAAGAGCACAATAACAAAGCTGAATATTGCCATGAAAATTAATACTGGTGTCACAAGTGTATTACGAGCTGCCTTATCTTTGTTCAACAGTAGCGCAATTGCTTCTGCAACCACTCGCGCATAGCCGTCATATACGGTTAGCGCCGAGCCGAAAATACATAGAAACGCCACTATCGCAATAAGCAGATGCGCCCACTCCCCGATGGTTGACGAGTACATGCTGATTAGCTGGTGAGAAAAGCCAATACCACTAGTACTAAGATCTGTGCCGCTGCCATACAGAATTAACGCGCCTAGCCCCAAAAACAGCAGAGCAAGCAATACGGTTACCGCATAGCCCAAGTTGAAATCAAAAAGGGCCGACTTCGGGGTCACCGCTTGACCCTTGCATTGTCGCTTTAACCAAAGAGAAGTAATAGACGATATTTCAATAGGTGCAGGCATCCACCCCATTGTTACCACTAAAAAACCGAGCGTGGCAAGCGTCCACGGCGAAGGCTGCTCTTCGGCAGGCACCATTGGCGCAGTATAATTACTAAGTGCAACGATAAACACTGCTATGGTTGCCACCACAAGCACACCCATCATGCCTTTGGCAATGTTGTCTAGCCCTTCAAAATGCCCTGCCAGTAAAATTAGTAATATGAGCGCTAAAACTACTGAGGCAGACACCGCTATAGCTATATCAAATGGAATAAAATACGACAATAAACTTGCTGCAAACAGTAACAGTGCCGCAGCATTGACTACCGATGCGATAGTATTTAAGCACAAGGCAATGGCTAGGTAGCGTTTACCCATCTCTAAATAGCCTTGCTGCAGGGTTTGCTTCGTGCTGATGGTGTAACTTACGCCTGCCCTGAAAAACGGGTATTTAAGTAGGTTTACCAACAATATGAGAAGCGCTAACTGCCATCCGAACTTTGCACCCGCCTGAGTTGAGGCCACCAAATGGCTTCCACCTACCGCCGCCGTCGCCATAAGCACACCAGGACCGAGTAATTTTAGTAAGGCGGTAACGCGTGCAAGGAAGGATGTTTCAGCTGAGTACGACAAGGCAACCTCTAAATGGGCATTAGAAAATAGCCGTTAACCATATCAGTTTAATAATCAACAGAAAAGACACTAAGTGATGAGAAAGCAGCATGAATAAAGGTTGCGAGCCGCGTTTGGTTCGCAACCTTTTTTCAATTTGAAAAGTCGTGGATTAGCACGCGTTTAGAACACGGTTGTGTGTTAGCGTCGGTCGAAATTTACCTTCTTCTGCGGGTGCTGATAATAGCCTTCTTTTAGCAGTCGCTTGAAGCGAGTTAGTTTACCTTCAAGCGTTAGCTCTTCTAGTCCTTTATTGAACAAAGACAAAATAAGCTGGCTATCGCCTTGCCCTTTAGGCACTAACAAATGGGTGGTTACCGTAGAGATAAAAGGTTTAATAGGCATAACATCACGACGGTCACCACTGTTGAAGTCTCGCTGTAGCAAATACCAACCGGTAAGTTCATCAATGGGGAAAACATCGATATCACCGTTTATCAAAGCTTCTAGGTTCGCTTTATCAGTCTCGCGCTCCACTACGCTTTCGTTACCTTTAATGTAGGCTGCAAGCTCATCATTATACAAATACCCTTCCGTCACACCCATTTTAAGGTCTTGTATATCGCTAAGGTCACGCCAACTATCGGGGCCTTTTTCGGCGTTAACATAGAACACCAAGCTTTCTGCGCTTATCGGGTTGCTGTGGAAAAACTCGCTTTCTCGAGAACGTACAAAGCTGCCGTAAGAAACTGCGTCATATTCACCTTTTAGCGTTGCTTCTAAGGCTTCTTCCCACGGTAAGGATACAAACTCCACCACAACGCCCGTCTCTAAGAACGCATCGGCGATAATATGGTTTATGTAACCGTCGTGCTGCATTTCAGTTGACGTAAAAGGCGCATATTCTGTGGTCGCTATGCGCAGTTTCATCCATGAATGGGCAAAACTTTGCATTGGAATTAGCGCTAATATAAATGTCGCTATAAGTAATGATCGCATGTCAAAGTCCTGTTATTGATTAGAAGTAAATGCCAAGGTTTATGTTCAACCGGTGGGTAGTTTCTTGTCTACCGCCTAAATCTAGGCCAACGCCAGGGCCGCCTGAAAACCACATATTTTTACCCTGGATACTATCGACATATACAAACAATTTATCCCAGCCAAAGCTACAGCCATTTATCCACTGTGAAGAGTTTTTCCCTTCATTCCCTTCGCCTTTGGCAACACTGTATTCTGAATAGCAGGTGAGTGATTCTATATGCGAAAACTTATAGGGCACCGAGTACACGAGGTTTGCTGAATAAGTTTTGCCGTCAGCAGCCGCCAGAAATGGAAAGGTAAAAGACGATAGCGCTATACGGTCATCAGCCTGCCCTTCAGGTGCAGCCAAATCGTATTCATAGTCAATATACTGTAGCTCAACTTTTACGTCACCTTGAGTGTGACGCATATGAACAGCATAAGCATTCATATCACCATCGTCTAACGTATCTAAGTTTAGAATATTACCGTACTGATACGACACACCGATATCGGTAGTCGCACCGCGAATAAAATTGGCTGAGTAATTAGCACGTAGATTGTACTGCCCATCTTCTTTATTTCGGTACTCTCCGTCATCTGCAACATCAAACGAGTAACGTCCAAACTCGGCAGCGTCATTGTACTCATCATTCATAAAGTAAGCGGCTTGAAAATCCCAATTGCTCCATTCGTGGTTTATTTTAACCCCAGCATCGTAGTCATCTTCGAAACCTAGATAGTAGTTAACTGAAAACCAAAAGTTGTTGCTGGCAAAGGGCTGTAGGCCAAACGGGGTTTGTGTTATGCCTGCGGTAATTTGGGTGTGTTTATCAAAATGGTATGTAAGGTCAGCGAAGCGAACGGTGTCGAAATCAGTATTTTCGTACCAACGGTATTCTGCTTTATAGCTAAACTGGTCCGACTCGCCAGATACGCCAAGTTTGAATGATTCAAATTCGAAACCATCTCGAAACTCGGGGATTTGCCAATCTTGATGACCGTAGTTAACCCTAACGTGACCACTTAAATTAAAGGGAAGCTCGTCGGCTTTCAAGACGCTCGAAGTGCATGCAATTGAAACTAAACAAAATGCGGATAGTAGCTTGTTCATTACTGTTCCTGTATTGAATTTTTGGCGGGAACCCTTTGCTAAAAATTGCCTCTAATGAGCAGAGGGGCGTCTAAGCGCTTAGGTATTTCTCGCACCAAAATAAATCCTTCAGTATTAACAATACTGAGCAAACCTTAAAAAAAGATCATTTGTTAAGGTTTGACTTCTGTGATTTTTAGCTGAGAAAGTTTGATGCCTTCAAAGGCGGCGGCATTTAAACATTGGTCGCTAAATGTTTAAAGCAAAGTGGAATGAACGTACGATAAATCAATAATTTTTTGCCGTGAACGCCAAGACTAATTAAAAAATTGAACACCGCTTCAAAAGCGACTATTCCAATATTAGGAAAGCCTGTGAATATAGCCTGTCAGCTTTATGACTACATAGAAATAGCCTGCATGTATAAACTTGAGGTAAGCGCTGTATTAAAAAGTGGGGAACTAAAAAACGGCAAGGCACTAAATACAATGATAGATAAACGCAGTGATGTGCCTACTGAATGTATACAAATGCGCATAAACGGTAATGTAGAAAACATTACCCTTAAAGAAATCGCTCAACTTCATGCAATAACTGATAACCCGCATTTCAGCTCGGTGAGCTTTTAGGTAGTATGCCAAGTTCACTTAACCATCTTGGACTGAACCACATTTATGACACAACACCTTTCGGCGATTACCTTCTTCGTAGACAACTACGACAACGCAATTAAGTACTTCACAACGGTTTTAAATTTCACCTTAACTGAAGATAAAGCAACCGGAGAAGACTCGCGTTTTGTGTTAGTAACGCCGCCAAGCAGTTCAGCCAGCTTGCTGCTAGCGCAAGCTAAAAACGACGTTGAATTAGCGCTTATTGGTAACCAAGCTGCAGACAAAGTATTTTTAATTTTAAATACCGATGACTTTTGGCGCGACTTTAACGAAATGCAAAGTAAAGGCGTGGTGTTTTTAGAAACTCCCCGTGAAGAGGCCTATGGTACAGTAGCCATCTTTAAAGATAAGTTTGGCAATAAGTGGGACTTGATCCAAACCACTTAATAGCGCTTTATACATATGCGCCATGCTAATACCGTCTTTAGCGCGTTCCGTGCCACAAGGTTTAATCACAGCCAGTAAAAACGTAGAGGAGAAGTAAAACGTGCAGGCCATGAAACGTTCTATTATTGCTGACGTTGTTGCAATAGCGGCGATAGCACTTTTGATCACTATTACGTTTTACTGGATTGAAGCAAGACGCGAAGTGATTATCCTCTGTGACAACTTTACACCAGGGGTGTCGAAAAAAAGCGTTGAACGCCAGCTTGGCACCGCAGATTTGTTACTTTGGGATACTGAGTTTGTAGCAAATGGCAGCAAGATTGAAGCATATAGTCCACTGCACTTAGGTATCATGAAGTGCAGTGTAGAATTTAATAAGCAAGATATTGTGGTGTTTTCTATCGTTGAGTAACCATCCACCCTTTAGATATGAGCCAGAACGCTAAATACTTTTAGCCATAAAGCTGA
The DNA here is from genome assembly GCF_056311745.1 of Alteromonas sp. ABV4_150. Taxonomy (NCBI): domain Bacteria; kingdom Pseudomonadati; phylum Pseudomonadota; class Gammaproteobacteria; order Alteromonadales; family Alteromonadaceae; genus Alteromonas; species Alteromonas sp. ABV4_150. The sequence goes on from NZ_CM149971.1 coordinate 1,081,614, forward strand.
ACCACCCTGGTGCAACGTTTACATTGCTGCAACACCCTATTCACCGGCACGCTAAAAGTCGTAAAGGCAAACTTACCTTCCGCCATTTATCGCACCGAGTTAACTTTTCACCTTGCTGTAACCAGGTGTGCTGTAAACGTATAATTACGCCGTGTCTTCTTAACGCAAAATCTCTTTTATGCAAAAAACAAAACACAGTGTCATCGAGGATGTTTTCGCCCTGATAAGCGCCGGCTTGTTTGTTGCTTTTGGCGTATATCTGTTTCAGTCTCAAGATCTAATGGTAGGCGGCGCTGCAGGTCTTGCGCTATTGGGTACTTATGCTTTTGACATGGACTTCGGCTTGTTATTCTTTTTGATTAACCTACCTTTTTATACCCTAGCATGGACGCAAATCAGCAAGCGTTTCACCATCAATACATTTATTTCTGTAACCACAGTTTCTGTGTTAACTGAACAAATTCCGGCATTTGTAGATATTAGCCACGTTAACCCGTTTTTTGCGGCGGTATTTGGCGGTATTTTAATTGGCGTTGGCATGCTGATGATGTTCCGTCACAGCTCTAGTTTAGGTGGCGTTGGCATTATGGCGTTCTACTTACAACAACGCTTTGATATTAGGGCAGGGACTTTCCAATTAACTGTTGATAGCTGCATATTGCTTAGCGCGCTGTTTTTTATCTCTTGGCCATTAGTGCTTATCTCGATACTCGCGGCAGTTTGTTTAAATATGGTTATTTCGCTTAACCATAGACCTGAGCGTTACTTCCCGGTGCCGGGCGAAGACAGTTCAAAAAAGGCTGACGCGAAGCGTGTGGAAAACAATGAACACAGCAGCTTAGACAGTGAGCTTCGCGCCCAAAACGGCTAATATAAGTAGTCAATAAAAAGCCCGATTAGGCGCAACCTAACCGGGCTTTATTGTATCTTTTATTTGTATTCTTTGACGCCTACAACAAACCTATTGCTTCTTCTGAACAGGTCTTGACGGTCGACTTACTACTCCACGGTTCACTCTTGGACGAGAAAACGAAGTACGCATACAAACCTCACTTATGAGTTGTTGCTCAGCACAGTTGGAGGCGAAACATTCACCGCAATCCCGCAACCAAGCCGATACAGTATAGGCTCAAAATGGGGGTGAAAGTCTCATTCTTTTAATGAATAGTGCTTTATTAAAACTTATATAAAGATTGGCCAAATTGGCACTGCTTTGAAAGTTAAAGGTATTTTACAATGCGCGGCACCCGTTGAGAAACGCGGGTCATTAATTCGTAGTCGATAGTGTCAGCATTAGCCGCAACTTCCTGAATTGGCACATTCTGCCCCCAGAGTTCAACTTCATCGCCCACCGCGACGTTGTCGATATGAGTTACATCGACTGTGATCATGTCCATAGAAACGCGGCCAGCTAAATAGGCGCGTTTACCTCTAATCATTACAGGCGTGCCGTTTTTGCAGTGTCTTGGATAGCCATCGGCATAACCAATGCCTACGGTTGCAATTTTGCTGGGCTTACTTGCTACCCAGGTTTGACCATAACCAATTCCCTCGCCTGCCGGTATGGTTCGTACCGCTAATACACTGGAGCGAAGTGTCATGGCAGGGTAGATTTCAATGTCGAGATTTTGTGAGGTAGAAACGGCACCGCCATAAACCCCCACACCTAAACGGTTCCAAGCATTTCGACTTGCAGGCCAGTTTACCGTGGCGGGAGAATTAGCCACGCTGGTTGGCAAGCCCAATTTACTCGCTACTTGATTGAACGCATCGATTTGCGTGTTGGTAAATTTATTATCTACATCGTCAGCGCACGCAAAGTGCGTAGCAATAACCGTTTGCTCGCTAAGTAAATGATTGTACTTAACAGCAATCCCCTCGATATCGGAAAGGGCAAAACCCAACCGGTGCATGCCGCTATCCACTTTAAGCCAAATATGCGGGCGCTGCTGTTCGGGGCAGCTTTCTAACCATCTAAGCTGTTCTTCGCAGTGCATAACCAAAATGCAGTTATGCTGAAACGCCATTTGGCACTCTTTTGCCTGATGTGCCCCTTCTAACACCACAATAGGCACAGAAATTCCCGCGTCGCGAAGCGCAATGGCTTCTTCAATTATTGCTACGGCAAAACGCGAAGAAACATGCTGAAGAATGCGCGCTACATTTACTGCTCCATGACCATAAGCATCGGCCTTTACTACCGCCATAGACTGACTTGAGGGCGCTAAAGCAGCAAGGGCTTTAAAGTTACTTAAAAGGGAATCAGCATGAATGATAGCTTGCGTTTGTCGGCTCACAGAAAAACACGTTCCTTAAATGTTTAATGAGAAAGAATATCGAAAGTCAAAGTGTACCACGAGAAGCATATTAGCTGCGCAGGATTAATATTGAAAAACCTACTGTCTAACGCAAGGTTTCTTATGGCATAAAATACCGTTATGCTTTGCGCTAGCTCATTATCACATTTTTGTTGCCCCAAGGTTTTCAATGTCTTCGCACAATCTTTCTAGTTCAGAATCGTCTGCCAACGCCAGTATTAAAAATACAGTCAGTACTGACAATCAAGCGACAGGTAATAAACCCACCGTTAACGAATTAGCCCAGTCACTGAATAAAATTGTGTCAGAAGGCAGAAACCCAGACACCCTCGATATAGACACGCTAAGCACCGAAGGCATTCTTGCCCGCATTAATAACGAAGACGCGAAAGTGGCAAACGCAGTTACCTCGCAAATTCCACAAATTGGAAAAGCGGTGGATGCGGCAACTATTAGTATTAAAAACGGCGGGAGGCTTATTTATATCGGGGCTGGGACCAGCGGCAGATTAGGCATTCTGGACGCTGTTGAGTGTCGCCCTACCTTTAGTGTACCCGATGACATGGTTGTGGGTGTAATAGCGGGCGGAGAGAAGGCCGTTCAGCACGCCGTTGAAGGTGCGGAGGACAATTTTGATGCAGGTCGCACTGACCTTGAAAGTTTATCACTAACGCAAACCGATACAGTTATTGGTATTTCAGCTAGCGGTCGCACGCCCTATGTAAGCGGAGCCTTAGAATTTGCCCGTTCCCTTGGCTGCTTTACCGGCGCAATTGCTTGTAGCCCTAACGCAGCTATTTTTGAAAATGCTGACGCGGCCATATGCCCCGTTGTCGGCCCTGAAGCACTTACCGGCAGCACACGCATGAAGTCGGGTACGGCACAAAAGCTTGTTCTCAATATGATAAGTACCAGCACTATGATTAAGCTGGGGAAAACCTATCAAAACTTAATGGTAGATGTGAATGCCACTAACGAAAAACTAAAAGCCCGTGCGCTTCGCATTGTTATGCAGGCTACGGACTGCAGTGAAAATGCTGCTTTAGCTGCGCTTAGTGCGTGTAATAACAAAGCTAAAGTTGCTATTTTAATGGTATTAACGGGGCAATCTGCCGAGCAGGCCGCCGCTCAATTAGATGCTAGCGGTGGGTATTTACGTTCCGCCGTGAATAAAAGCGAGTAACCACGGTAAACTAATGCTATGAAGGTTTTAACTTCGGTCACATTGAGCAAGGTATTTAGACGCCTAACGTCGAGCGCATTCATTGCAGTACTATCTCCAGCACTAATTGGCTTATCGCTTAACGGCTGTGCACAGCAAAGCTTATCTACACATGTATATACAAGTGATACAGGTGGCAACGCGAAGCATCCTACATTTATAGAAAAGCAGCCTGCGCCAGGGACTAAACAGTCCGTATCAAGAGGGGATAAGCAGCCCGTATCAAGCACTAAGCAGTTTACTGTAGGCGCTGAACGCTATTCGAAATACCTGCACTTGCTAGCAGGTAAACGGGTTAGTTTAGTGGTAAACCAAAGCGCGTTGGTTTCGAGCCACAGCGCATTGCCTTCTAGCAAAGTTGAGCCTGAAGAGCGCGAATCAAGCAACAGCATGGCTACACAAAAAAATAAGATAAAGACAAGCCAGCGCAATCAGCATCTGCTTGATGCCCTACTTCAACGCAGTATTAATGTTGTAAGTATTATGTCGCCGGAGCACGGATTTAGAGGAGACAAAGGCGCTGGCGAAAAGGTAGATAGCAATATTGATGCTAAAACCGGTATACCTATTCACTCCCTTTACGGCGCAACCAAAAAGCCTACCCCCGACATGTTGGATGGCATCGATGTGATTGTTTTCGATATTCAGGATGTAGGCGTACGCTTTTATACCTATTTAAGCACCATGCACTATGTGTTGGAGGCGGCCTTTGCGCGTAATATCGACGTTATCGTGTTAGATAGGCCAAACCCTAACGGCCGCTATGTTGACGGCCCAGTACTTCAATCTGAATTTTCGTCGTTCATTGGCATGCATCCTATTCCCGTCTTACACGGTATGACCTTGGGCGAACTTGCTCAAATGATTGTGGGGGAACAGTGGTTAGATATTGACGTGAGCAGTTATGACAACGCTAAGCTTACCGTTGTCCCAGTGCAGGATTATCAACGCACTGCACATTATTCATTGCCCGTAGCCCCTAGCCCTAATCTGCCAAACGATTTATCAATACGCCTTTACCCAACGCTGTGCTTTTTTGAGGGCACCGACGTGAGTATAGGTCGCGGCACTGACTTTCCCTTCCAACTTATTGGCCACCCGTTTGTTGAATTTGGTAAAACCAAGATACCGGTAAATGCAAATAGTGCAGCGCCTCACCCTAAACATGAAAATACTCTGCTAAGTGCACATGTCTTTTCTTATGCTGATCCAACGATCTTTGAAGGCTCTGACTCTAAGCAAACAACTCACAAGCGCTCACCAATTAGTGGCTTAGATATCGCTACATTGATAGATGCCTATTCTCGTTTTTCTGAATATAACAAGATGATCAGCGCCAATGAAGCCTCTGAAGAAACCCTCTTTACTCGCCCAGATTTCTTCGACAAATTAGCGGGTACCGATGCGCTACGACATCAAATTCAAGCCAGTAAAACGCCTGCAGAAATTCGCCAGAGTTGGCAGAAAGAGTTAAGCAAATTTAGAGAAAAACGAAAAGCATACCTGCTTTACGAAGACACGGATTGATGTACAGACAAACGTCTTTAGCCTTGAGGATTTGAGGTTTCTTATCAAGGTAAATGTGGAAGAGGCGTTAGCGATGCCAAACTTAGCATACAACATGTAAGTAAACACTCACACCCACATAAAAACAGGTTTATTGGAAGCTAAAAAAGTTAGTAAAAACTAACCTTCTTCATTTTTTGTTTTTACCAAAGCTGCGAGCTGAGCTTCAGCGGTGGCTTTTTGATGTTTAAGCTCATCTCTGCTTTCACCGTCACTCTCAGCGATTTTTGCATCAATATCGGCGATCGTCTGCATTAGCGTTTCTTTACTTTTTTCTTTTTGCTCGGCCTCTTCAGCTTTGTCAAAAATAACGTCTTCAGGGGATGCTTCTTCTTGTTTAGTGTGTCCAGGCGATTTAGCTATCATTTTCAAACCGTCGGGCTGGGGGCGTTGATTCATAAAGCTAGGAGAAACAATTTCAATATCGGCATTATGCAAAGCGTCGAGTACGGCTTTGTGAAGCCTTGAGCGCGCGCTCAGCAAACTCTTCACTTCAGTTAGTAGACCTGAAATGCGATAACTTACTGAAAAGTCGCCTAACCCAACTACTTGTACAAATGGCTCTGACAGCTGGGCATTTTCAGCTGCAACAAGTAAGTGCTTTTCAATAATGCTGTGATGTATATCGTAACCTAAGCTGATATCTACACTAACAATTGCGCCAGACGCTCTGGTCACAGAAACGGGCGAATTCACCATCAGCGTATTGGCAAAGGCAATAAGCTCTCTGCTCTCAGTCTGAATTTCTACATCGAGCAAGCCCATTTCGGTAACGCGACCGCTGTAGCCTTCTACCTTGATAAAGTCACCCACTTTAAACGGACGATTTACACGAAGTACGATCCCCGCCATCAAATTCCCTACCATGGTGGTAGAAGAAAAGGCAATCACACCTGATATAAGTACGCCGATAAGTGCAATAACCTGATTTCTAGTACTCTCACTTACAGGAAGTGCCATTGCAATGACAACCGCACCAATGATAGTAAGTACCAACATTCCTACTTGGCGAGGTAACTTCTGATCACTGGTAAGGTGGCTCTGCTTAGCTAACAGAAAGTAATGCAGTGTAATGAGCGTACTCAGAACCAAAGCGACAGCGATGAGAAGTGGCACAAATGGGAATAACGCACTCAATACCGTATCGACTAATGAAGTTTGCGTAGCGCCTGATGTATTTGTTGTATTCACGGTAACTCCTTTTAAAATCGCTTTTGAAATGGCTTTTGAAATGGCTTTTGGCTTGGCTCTTTGTTCGCACTTAAATGGGCGATATCTTTGGTTTTGGTCTCTGCTTTCGCGTGGCCACCTATTTCAACGAAACAGGTGAACGTCCCTCAGCGAGCGCGCTACCAAGTAATACCTCAACCAAAGCATTAAGGCTATAGCTAGTAACGTGCTGATTTTCATTGTCAGTTTGCTGTGAAGTGTTCACTGCATAATTAAATGTAGCAATAGCAACATCGGCTAGCTCTTTCACGTCATGCGCTTTATATGGCATGCGCAGTGGAGCAAAGACCACGGTTTTATTCTGAGCTTTCGCAGCAACCATTATTTTTTTGCTAAATGCCATCACCTCAGTCTCGCTTGCGCGTCGTTTCACATGCTCAGGTAAATCGACTCCTCCTAATTCATAGTTAGCATGTAGCGGGCTGATATTACCAACCACTAGCACGTCAGCTTGTTTTAGTAGATTTATTGCTAATTGGGCTTTAGGTAACGCAGTTAACGGCAAACACGCAAACTCCAGAGTCTTATTGTTGAAGTTGGGACGTGCGCGTATAAGCGCGGCTTCAAATGCTAAACATCTTGCTGCGTCTGGCATAAGCGCCAACCATCGATTTGAAGTTATTGGCAACTCATCCTTCCCGAAGAGTACAGATACCGACGATTTGGAAAGCGCTTTCTCAATTTGAATTCCTCGGTTTTTCAAACTGTTAGGGTTATTCATTGAAGCATTTTCTTTCGCTTCATTGAGCCACCATGACATGGGCTTGGAAATAAAACTTTGCAAAGCAAAGCGCTGTTTTGCCTTGATAATACGATTATGAGACGTTTTCAAGAAAGCGCTTTCCAGCATTCGATTTGCTGCATTATCCAAAAGTAACGCGAACTTTTTTACATCGTCTTGGGTTCTTATGGTGAACGGCATAAGCGCAATATCAGCGCCTGCGCTGAATGCACTAACTAATGCATCTTCATGAGAGAAAAACTGAGTAATACCTGCCATATCTAGCGCGTCGGTAACGATAAGCCCTTGATACCCTAATTGGTTGCGAAGCAAATTGCTTAAGATCTTCTTCGACAACGTAGCAGGAACTATTTGCGACTTACCATGCTTATCAATAATTGTCGTATGGTCTAAAGACGGGTACTGAATGTGTGCACTCATTACCATTGCAGGAGGCGTTGCACTATTAATGATATTCGCAAAAGGAAGGATGTCACCCGCCATTGCTTGCGCTTTGCTATGTGTTACTTGCGGCAGGCCACTGTGGCTATCTACATGGGTGTCACCATGGCCTGGAAAATGTTTGATAGCACTCATTACACCTGTACTTTGCATAGCACTGACAAATGTCTGCCCGAGTGCGGCTACCTGCTCTGGATTTTCCGAAAAACTGCGTACATTAATAACAGGGTTCTTCGGCTCGCTATTTACATCAACCGACGGCGCAAAATTGGTGTTTATTCCCAGCGGTAAAAGCGTTTGGCCAATATGCGATGCCACACTTTGCGCAAATGCGCTGCCTCTCTGATGAAAAGTGGCGCCAATGGCCATGTTACCCGCAAACGGCGAGAGCATGTCTGAAGGCAACCTTGCTACTCTGCCCCCTTCTTGATCGACAGCAATAAACAATGGCTGACGACCTGCTTTTACCATATGCTGCTGCATGGTGTAATTGAGCGTAATTAACTGCTCGGTATTTTGAATGTTCTCTGAAAACAAAATAACACCGCCGATGTTGTGCGTACTAAGCACATTTAAAAGTGACGGTGGAATTACGGTCATGGGTGTACGGCAGCGCGAAGACGGCGTATTGTCTTCACAGAAATAGCGAAAATCCAAAATGATTTTTTGCCCTAGCATGTTTTTTACAGCGCGAATTGTTTCGCCATCAGCGCTGGGCTTAGGATTATTCGAAGCGTTAGCACTTCCAGATTGAGGGGTTGCGCTAGCAGTAAATAGTGAAGCACTTAATAAAATGAGTATGCCTGACAAAATAGAGCTAAGGCCCATCAATGAAGCACGCTTTTTACAAATAACTTGCTGGAATAACAATGTTTATCTAATCCTTGGTAACACGAAGCACAATACGGTACGCTAGCATAAATGAGAGAAGCATGTTCGCCAACTTTGAACTGTATTCACACCTTCTCTTACGCGTTAGTTTATATAATTTGCTACGTGAAAAGACATACCTGTAGGGCACGCTGAACTTAAGAAAAAGATCTAAAGCAGCAGGTCCTAAGCACACATAAATTTAAGTTTGGAAAGAAGTATGGATTGGATGTCAGTCATCCCCCCTCTTGTGGCTATTGCCGTCGTTTTTTGGAAAAAAGAAGTCATTTTAGCATTGGCGCTAGCCGTTCTGTCTGCCGAAGCCTTAATTCTGGTAAATGCTGATATCGCAACCAGCTACATGGCCCCGATTAATGCCATAGAGCGCGTGGTTGATACCGCCGCGAGTCCTGGCAATACACGGGTGCTTATTTTCTCTGTACTAGTGGGCGCGTTGCTCGCATTTATACGTGACTCTGGCGGCGTAACGGCAACGGTCAACTTTCTAGTAAACAAAGGGGTAGCGAAGAGTCGCAAACAAGTTGGCGGCTTGACCATGTTCACTGGCATCGCTGTATTCATAGAATCAAACTTAAGTGTGCTCACTGCCGGCATATTCGCCCGAGGGTTGTTTGACCGTTTCGGCATGAGCCGCGCGCGCTTAGCTTATATTATAGATTCCACCAGTGCGCCCATTTGTATTTTGATTTTATTGAACGGCTGGGGCGCATTTATACTCAGCCTGCTCGATGCATACGAGCTACCAGCTTCGTCAGCCTCAATTTTATGGGGCAGCGTATTTTTTAACTTTTACGCTATCTTCACCTTACTTATTGTGGCCTACACTATTTCCGCTGACAAAGTGCATGGCCCGATGGCTGAAGAAGAAAAAGCACTCACGCAAGTAGAGGTTAACCAAACTACGGAACCTGCCACCAAGGCACGTTTCATGTTAGTACCGCTGATAATAATGGTATTAAGCATGGTTGGCTTCATGTTCTGGACAGGTAATGGCGTATTGTCTGAAGGCAGCGGGAGCAAATCTGTACTTTACGCTACGGCTTTAGCCACTGCTATTGCATACGGGTTGCTGCTCGTACACAAACGTTTTACCCATAAGGAAGCGGTAGAAATTGGTTTTAAAGGGATGGGTGAACTACTTCCTCTAGTAACCATAGTGTTACTGTCGTTAACCTTAGGCAATAGCCTTAAGGTGCTTGGAACAGGCGTGTTTGTCGCGGGCATAGTGGGGGAGTATCTTCCTTTAGTGCTTATTGTTCCCATGCTATTTATTGCCGGAGCGATCATGTCGTTTACCACAGGCACGTCATGGGGCACATTCGCCATCCTAATTCCTATTGGTGTGCCGCTGATTCAAAGTTTAGGGTTACCCCCTTCACTGGTCATTGGCGCTATTTTGGGGGGCGGCATATTTGGTGATCACTGTTCACCTATTTCCGACACTACTGCCGTATCTTCGCTAGCAGCAGGTACTGACGTATTAACGCACGTTAAAACTCAGTTTCCCTACGCACTATTTGCGGGCGCACTTACCCTTATTGCCTATTTTGTAGCAAGCTTGATCATGCTTGGTTAATGCCGTTGATTAAAGTTTGCTGGAAGTCAGTTGCTAATCACAAAGGTTTAGCAATGTCTGTAACAAGGAGTTTGTAATGAAAAAGCGGATAGCTAACGTCGGGTTTATCTCGGTAATAGTGGCATTTATTTCAGTAGTGGCAGCGTGTTCCCATGCGCCAAATCCCCCTCTTGATAACGCTAGCAACAATACAGTTGGGCTTAGCCAACAGGCCGTTGCCATGCCTGACAGCTACAGTGCCGATGCTGCAATGCAGGTACTCCAAGAAGGTGGAAACGCAATTGATGCTGCTATTACGGCACAGTTTGTATTGGCTGTTACTCTACCTGAGGCAGGCAACGTAGGTGGTGGCGGCTTTATGACAATAAAGTTTGAAGATAACACCGACTTTTTAGATTACCGTGAAATGGCACCTGAAAATGCCCATCGCGATATGTATCTTGACGAGCAAGGTAACGTAAAACCGTATGAGTCTTTGTTTGGGGCTAAAGCGTCTGGCATTCCTGGTACCGTTGCTGGTATGTGGGCCGCGCACAAAAAATACGGCACAGTGGATTGGGAGCGTCTACTCGCACCAGCCGTTGATTTGGCCGAGCAAGGTTTTGTGGTTCACGAGAAGCTGGCTAATAACATTGATCACTATATTGAGCGTACCAAAGAAGCAGCTATCAATAGCAACTTTAGCGAGTATTTTGCACACGCTAAAGCAGGCACTACCTTCAAACAGCCAGAGCTAGCGAAAACGCTTAAAGCTATTCAGCAAAAGGGAAAGGATGGCTTTTATAAAGGCGATGTAGCAAAGCATATTGTTGATTTTATGCAGCAAAACGGCGGCCTTATTACCTTTGAAGACTTACTGGCTTACAAAGCCGTGTGGCGCAAACCTCTTCACCTAAACTGGCAAGGTTATGAGCTGGTGACCGCACCTCCTCCAAGCTCTGGTGGTGTTGCCGTTGCCCAGTGGATTGGCATGCTAGAAGCCTATGACGCAACGCACGATTTGCCAGCGCAAAACAGTACTGAATACATTCACGTTATGTCAGAAATTGGTAAGCGCGTGTTTGCCGATCGCGCTGAATACATGGGCGATCCTGATTTTGTTAGTGTTCCGGTAGAAGCGCTCACTGACGCTAACTATATTACTCAACGCGCAGCAGATATTCAGCCTACCAGTATTTCTGATACCCCAAGCGTTAAGCCTGGTTTAAAAGAAAGCGAAGATACAACACACTTCTCCATTATGGACAGATGGGGTAACGCGGTTGCTAATACAACGACCATCAACCTCACTTTTGGTAGCGGTGTTGTTGTAACTGGTGCTGGCTTTTTGTTGAATGATGAAATGGACGATTTTAGTGCTAAGCCTGGCGTGCCTAACTTCTTCGGCGCAGTGGGTGGTGAAGCAAATGCTATTGAACCTTACAAGCGCATGCTGTCTTCTATGACGCCAACGCTGGTCACTAAAGACGACCAAGTGGTACTAGTAACAGGCTCTCCTGGCGGCACTACCATTATTTCGTCAGTAACTCAGTCGCTATTGAATGCCCTGCTTTACGATATGAGCGCTGAAGAAGCCGTGAACTCGCCACGTTTTCATCACCAGCTTTTGCCCAAAGACACCATTCGTATGCACGACGGGTTTACAGAGGCAATGGTAAATGAGCTTAAAGCAATGGGCTATACCATAGATAACCGTCGCTTTGGTGATGTGCATTTAATTAAGCGTACTAAAGAGGGTGTAGAAGCCGCATCTGAAAAAAGCGGCCGGGGTAAAAGCCTAATTCAGCCATATTAGTACAACCTTATTAGCACAGGGCTCTTAGCTGAGCCTCAAAAGTAGAGCCACATTAGCTGAGCACCATTAGTGGTGCTATAGAGGCTCAGCGTTAATAGTTGAGCCTTGAACAAGGTACAAGCTGAAAACTACAGCAACAGCGTGGTGTCGATAGGCACATACTTAGACGCTACTTTTTGAATACTTTCAGCCGTTAATGCAGGAACACCGTACACCGTTACGGTTTTCACTTTTGCTTTAAGGGCGTTCACAAGAATATCGAAATCGCCATCGCCCGACACCAAAATGATCTCATCAACATTGTCGGCGTGTTCAAGTGCATCTACTGTTATACCTACATCCCAGTCACCTTTCGCCGAGCCGTCAGCACGTTGAATGAAAGGCTTTAACTTTACTTCAAATCCAATAGCACGAAGAATGTTTTGAAATTCACGCTGCTTGCTGTCCCCCCTGTCTATGGCGTATGCGAAAGCATGGGCTATATCCAAGTTGTAGGTAAGTTCACGCCAAAACTGGTTGTAATTAAAGTTACGTTTGTACGCCTGACGGCAGGTGTAATACACGTTTTGTACGTCTACCAGCACTAATGCTTTATTCAAAACCACCCTCTTCTTCGGTTTACTCGGTTATTGTTTTCTGATGTTATAGCCTTTTGATAATAAAACCAAAAAACCTGATGATGAAATTTATGCGCAAGGCGCACAACTACCTGGGCTTAATTCTGTTTGCTCAAATAGGCCTATGGTTTATAAGCGGCTTGGTTATGGCTTGGTTACCCATAGATGAAGTAAGAGGCAACCACTTAAAACACGCCGTCACAACGTCGTGGCACAAAGTTACGGTTACCCCTTCCGACATTTTGCGCCGCCACAGCAGCACTGCGGTGCTATCACTCACCCATCGCATAAATGAAGTAGGCCATGCTGACCCAAACACGCTTGATGCTATTCCTGTTTATCATGTCGTAGATGACAACATTGCCTATCGCTACAGCGCATTAACAGGTGGAGCTTTGCAAACCATGCAAGAAAGCGCTATTCGTAAAGCAGCAAAAGGGCAATACGCAGGTACTGGCGATATTGGTGAGACTCAGCTATTAAGCGTTTTACCTCAAGAGGTGCAGAACCTGTCTGCGCCATTATGGCAGGTAATTTTCGATGACGACCTTAATTCGCGGTTTTATATCGACCCAAATACAGGCAGTGTTCTGCGCGTGCGTACCGACACATGGCGGCTGTTTGATTTTATGTGGATGTTGCACATCATGGATTATAAAAACAGAAGTAACTTTAACACGCCGTGGTTAATTGCTTTTTCGGGCAGCGCCTTTTTATTCACTCTTACAGGTGTTGCGCTTTTATATCAGCGCTTCAAACCGAAAAAGAAGAAGCGCTAGCCCAGAGCCTGTAATCTTTAACGTACTGACTTTGGTCTAGATGGAAGTCTTTTAAAGCGCTTAACAATGCTGCCCACAAAGAGAGCTGCGCTACAGGTCGCTAACAAAGAGTAAAGACCCTTAATATTATGTAGCGAAAAGCTGGGAAATATCTGCGAACGCTTTGAACTCTAGCGCGTTGCCGAAGGGGTCTTTAAAAAACATAGTGGCTTGTTCGCCGGGCTTTCCTTTAAAGCGAATATAAGGTGCGATAACAAACTCGGTATTGGCAGCCTCTAATTTACTTGCCAGAGCTTGCCAATCGTCCATGGTTAGCACAACGCCGAAGTGCGGCACCGGCACGGCATGATCGTCTACCCCGTTATAAGCAGGCGGCGACGGCATGGCCTCTACGCAGTGCGTTACTAACTGATGGCCAAAGAAGTTCCAATCTATCCACTGGGTGTCACTGCGGCCCTTTTCACAACCCAACAACTCACCGTAGAACGCTTCTGCGTCGGTTAAATTAGTGACCGGAATGGCAAGATGAAAAGGTTGAACCATGGAAACTCCTGTTATAAAAACTTCTTAAGCAACGACAGCTTAAACTTAGAAAACGGCGCATAACGAAAGAACACGTCGAGGGCGAATGAACGTTTCATTACTGTTTTAATATGGCTGAATGTATCAAAACCTGCTTGACCATGATAGCTACCCATGCCGCTATTTCCTACGCCACCAAACGGTAACTCAGGGTTAGTCATAAACAGCATAGTGTCGTTAGTACACACACTTCCTGAACTGGTTTTGCTGATAATATTATCAAGCACATCGTCCTTATCACTAAATGCATAAAGTGCGAGTGGCTTAGGCCTGCTGTTCACAAACTTAATGCCCGCCTCCATGTTGTCGACAGTGATAATAGGTAGAATAGGGCCGAAGATCTCTTCTTTCATTAATGGGCTATCTAGCGATGGCTGCAGTACAAGGGTAGGCGCCATGGCTGGACGAGATTCATCTAGCTCGCCGCCATACACCACATTGACGTTTTCAAGGTAACTTTCAAGACGCTTTAAGTGACGATGATTAACGATATTGCCGTAATCTCGTGACGATAAAGGTGCTTTGCCGTATTGCTTTTTCAGCTCTTTTTTAACCGCATCAATAAGCTTTTGCTCAAAGCCCTTTTCAACAATGACATAGTCAGGCGCAATACAAGTTTGGCCCGCATTCATCCATTTACCCCACACTAAACGGCGCGCGGTGACAGCAAGGTTTGTGTTTTTATCAACAAAGCAAGGACTCTTACCGCCAAGCTCAAGGGTTACTGGAGTTAAATGTTTGGCCGCGGCGCTCATGACAATTTTGCCCACCACTTCACCACCGGTGTAAAAAATATGGTCCCATTTGCAGGCAAGTAGCGCCGTCGCTTCATCTTTACCGCCTTCTATTACGGCAACGCATGAATTATCCATATATTGGGGTATAAGCTTAGCCACCAGCGACGAGGTTTCTTCAGCCAATTCAGAGGGTTTCAATACCGCACAGTTGCCCGCTGCAATAGCGGCGATGTAAGGGGCAAGCAATAACTGAAGCGGATAATTCCACGCTCCGATAATAAGTACAGTGCCAAGGGGCTCAGGCTTGCGAAAGCTCTTACCTGGCCATGCCACCATGGGCGTTGATACTTTGCGTGGCTTTGCCCATTTATCCAAATGCTTAAGCGTATGCTTGATATCAGAAAGCAGAAACCCTTGTTCCGCTACCATGGCTTCGGTCTTACATTTGCCCAGGTCATTTTTAAGGGCCTGCAAAATGTCGTGCTGGTTGTCTTTCAGTAAAGTTTCTAATGCCTTTAACTGGCTTTTACGCCACTCCAAGGACTGGGTTTTCCCTGTATCGAAACTGTCGTTAAGCTTGTGAACAACGTCAACGAAACACACGCCAGTTTCCACTGCGTGAAGAGAAGGTCTATTTGGCATAAGAAGGCTCCGATAGCATAACACCCAGTGCAACAATTCGATGGCTCATCTTAAGATTGTTGTCGGGCAAAGCAGCGCAATAATTAACTGATACTATCTTATATTAATAGGGATGTTCGAAGACAACGCAACTAAATTGTTAATTAATGTTTAATGAGCTCGTATTTTAGGTGCAAGTGGCTGACGTTACACTTAAGAAGTATAAACAGTTAACGTTGAAGCAATAACAAGATTATATAAAAGTAAAAGGTCGAAAAATTACAAACAAAAAAGCCCAGTAAACACCGGGCTTTTAAACGTATTTAATGTAGCGCTATTACGCGTCGTAAGGGCTGCGTAGAACGATAGTCTCGTTTCTGTCAGGGCCTGTTGATACGATATCAACCGGCACACCTGTTAGCTCTTCAAGACGCTTAATGTAGTTTTTCGCCGCTTGTGGTAGCGCTTCAAACTCAGTTACACCAAAGGTGTTATCTGTCCAACCCGGCATTTCTTCATAAACTGGTGTCACTTTTTCGTAACCGTCAGCCGCCATAGGTGGAACGTCTTTCACGTTACCGTCTGCATCTTTATAGCCTACACAAATTTGAAGGCTTTCAAGACCGTCTAGTACGTCAAGCTTAGTTAAGCAGAAACCTGTAATAGAGTTGATTTGTACTGCGCGTTTCATCGCAACTGCGTCGAACCAACCCGTGCGGCGCTTACGACCTGTGGTCGCGCCAAACTCGTGACCTTTAACACCTAAGTGTTGGCCTACTTCACAATCTAGCTCAGTAGGGAAAGGGCCTGAGCCTACACGCGTGGTGTATGCTTTTACAATACCCAATACGTAATCTAGCTTAAGCGGGCCAAAACCAGCGCCCGTTGCTACACCACCAACGGTAGTGTTTGACGACGTAACATAAGGATAAGTACCGTGGTCGATGTCTAGAAGTGTACCTTGTGCACCTTCAAACATAATAGGTAAGCCAGCATTGTGTGCTTTGTCTAGTTCGTCAGTTACATCAACAACCATTGCTTTAAGAATGTCAGCAACTTCCATTGCACCTTTTAAGGTTTCGTCAAAGTCTACTGCTTCTTCGCCATAGTACTGAGTAAGCGTGAAGTTATGCACGTCTAGCACTTCTTTCAGCTTTGCTGCGAAGTCTTCTGCATTAAACAAGTCGCCAACGCGTAATCCACGACGGGCTACTTTATCTTCATACGCTGGACCGATACCACGACCCGTTGTACCAATTGCTTTTGCGCCGCGGGCTTTTTCGCGCGCTACGTCTAGTGCAATGTGATAAGGAAGAATAAGCGGACAAGCTTCACTAATCTTTAATCGCTCGCGCACTGGAACGCCACGCTCTTCAAGCATAGTCATTTCTTTCATTAGTGCGTCAGGGCTTAGCACAACACCGTTACCAATAATACAGGTAACATTATCGCGTAGGATGCCTGATGGGATTAAGTGAAGTACGGTTTTTTCACCGTCGATTACTAGAGTGTGACCTGCATTGTGTCCGCCTTGGTAACGAACAACATATTTTGCGCGATCAGTGAGTAGGTCTACGACCTTGCCTTTACCCTCGTCACCCCATTGAGTGCCGAGTACCACAACGTTCTTTGCCATGAATCATATGTGTAAGAAAATTAGGCGGGGATTCTACAAAATTCTAGGGCAAGGATCATCTCTTTTTCGAACAAAAATACGACTATTTTATTTTTATTTTTGAAATCACAAAGATGACCCACTGCCGCTTGAGCCTTTTTGAAATAAGGCTTGGCTTCTTATTTTTCAGCACAAACATTCTAAGACGCTAATTTTTAAAGCTTTCTAAACATTACCTGGTAAAAAAGCTGAACAGACGGTCTATCGCAGTCTGCACTACGCCCATTTATATAACGTTTTGCAATTATTCGCGGGCATTGGATGCTTAAAAGCCAATGAGGTATTCAAAGGGCTGAAAATATACCTCTGAATGTTGAATACAGGTTTAAGAGCACACTTTTCAGTCAACGGTAAAGTCGCGCTCCTTTTCGTACTATGTATTATGGTAAAGCGTGTGGCAGTGTTTGATGAGGTCCGTTTTCACGCCTCTTAATGCCTAGATCTGGGCGCTAACTCAACTGAAATAAAACAGAAGTAGTGCGCCTATTATCACAAGGGTTCCGCCAATTTGACGCAACTGATTACTCGGTTGCTGACTAATTTGAAGCAAATAATTGCGCCACTTATTCGGAAAAAGCAGTGGCCCTATGCCCTCTATGATTAGTACCAAAGCGAAAGCGGGTAGTAGCCACTCCATAAATTTATCCTTAAAACCGTGTACTGTTAATGAGCGCGCAACATTTTGCGCTACCTTGCCTGCAACGAATTAAGTCGCCCTTTAAGATATTTCCGACAGCACACTTAAATCAATGTATTCGGGGGTATGGTATAAGCCAAAACCAAAGCGTAATCGGTTACCTCTGAAGTCAGTAAGAATATGATGTGCTTTAAGCTTTGAAGCAAGGGCTTTTGTCACATCGGCATTATCTAATTCAAAGGTAAGAAAATGACCACGATTCATTCCATTACTTACGGCTAAGTGTTTTTCATTGAGTAATGGATGATTGCAATCAGCAAGCTTTTGTAAAAATATTCGCTGCATACTCATTACGTAATCATTGATCGCTGCAACATCTAAACTATTTTCTTCAAACATGCGAAGTACAGCTCTTAACCTGTAGAGCGCTGTAAAATCCATAGTGGCACCGGCAAAGCGCATACCATCTAAGCTATATTGCACGTTATTTTTACCGCCCGTCTCGCGGGGCTTGTCTAACTCGCCAAACTCGGCAAACCAGCCAGTATACGTAGGTCTTAGCTTACAGCCCACCGGCACGTGGGCAAAGCATGCTCCCTCTCCCGCTTGTGCGTATTTGTAACTACCCGAAAGGTAAAAAATACGATGAGCGATATCGGCAAGGTCGGTAGGCTTTGCCATGAATCCGTGATAACCATCAACGACGACGAGGGTGTTGTCGTTAGCCACACTATCTACAATATCTGCAACATCATTTACCACATAGCCAGAATTGAAAAAGACCTGACTGAAGAAAAGTAACTCAGGGTTGTGTTCGGCAATAGCCGCCTTAAAGCGTGAAGAAAAAGTGTGATAAGGCTTGGTAGGTACGGTAATAAGTTCTATTGCACCCTGCTCTTCTAGTCTGGTCGCTTGGCGCTGGAAACTGTGAAACTCACTGTCTGTCGAGACAACTTTGTAAGGTGCAGCATTATCGATACAGCTCATAATACGATAAAGCAATTCATGAGTATTTGGTGCAAAAACGATCTGCTGAGGCGCGCCAGTATTCAGTATTTTGCTAATACGCTGCTGCAGTTCCGGTACTAAAGTTTGGAAAAAATACCCCCACTTTTCGTCTACGTATTTAGCACTATCATCCCAGTAGTTAAGCATTGCTTCGCGTGTGCAGTCTGGCCAAAAATAATGGCTGTGACACGCATAATGCTGCTTACCTTTGTTAGCGTTGAGAAATCCCGTATAAAACTGCTGATATGCCATGCTTTATTGCCTAATATAAAAACCGCTTAAACCCTATCAAACTTCGATGTGTTTCGCATGAATCTGCGTCTCCAGTAAAACATTTATTTACAATTTAGGTGTAAATAGTTTTGCCCAAATCAACGTGCTTAATGATAATCCTTAACTACATACGCCGATGCAAAATTGAAAAGCTATGCTATATCCTATAGAGGTGAAGTGTTTTTTAGGTCTAGTTAATAAGCTCCATCTGTCCCACGCAGACATATATTAAAGGTACTTTATGCGTTTCCCTAAATACGGAAATTATTCATTGGATATCTCAGGAAACGTTCTTGAAGTGTTTGCTACGGGAGCGTGGAACCTTAAAACAACAGAGTTTTTTATTGAAGAAATGCATGTGCTTATTGATAGGTTCGACGATAAGCCTTGGGCTGCCTTAATGGACGGACGCCGTTGGGTATTATCTACGCCGGAATGTCAGACCCGATTGGCTGATGCAATTAAGGTGAATATTTCGAAAGGGCTTACTCGCTCAGCCTATGTGCTAGATAGCGGAATGGTTAAGCGTGCCCAGCTAGAACGTACCCATCCTTCCAAGCAACGTGACATTGGAACAAGCAACTATGAACGGGAGTATTTTGAAAAATACTTTGAGGCGCTTAACTGGCTACACAAGGAAGGGTTCTCACCTATTCGCTAGTTTTTAACGAACTCGACGATCGACTCGAAGATATCTTTATTTTCAAAAATATCGGGGTAGTTGTAAGAACCAGTTCGATTGACCATACAACAAACTTCAAAGCCTAAGGCGACGGTTTTAGCGTTACGGTGAACGCTAAAACCCGAATAGGCTTAGTACAACAAGCTATATACTTTACGACGATACTCAGACTTAAGCGGATCGCCATCGGCTAGCGCGTTCATCATATCCATCATCAACTTTCTGGCATCGCCAAAGCCAAGCTCTTTCTTTAGTACGGTATAAAGAAGCTCAAGCGCGTCTTGTGCTTTGTTCGCTTGCTGCAATTGTACCGCTAAGTCCACCTTAAGCTGCAGGTCATCTGGATTCGCTTCTACTGCCGCTTGAAGCTGGCGAATTTCAGGCGTATCTGCCGCTTGTTCTGCAAGTTCAATTTTCCCCGCCAAGCTCTTATAGCGAGAGTCTTGATCTACCAGCTTAATCTCTTCAAGCAATGCTTTAGCTGCATCAATAGAGCCAGTCTCAACGTAGCAATCAATAAGCATATACTTAGCGTTTACGTTATCAGGGTTAAGCGTTAAGGCTTCTTTTGCCGCAGGCAGTGCTTCGGCATAATCCCCTTGCTGAATCGCCTTGCCGGCAGTGGCAAGTAGATCATCTTCTGGATTTGGCAAATATTTAGCCAGCATTTCACGAATTTGCTGTTCAGGTTGCACACCGGCAAAGCCATCGACGGGCTGACCGTTTTGCACCACCATTACCGTTGGTAGGCTTCTAATACCAAACTGAGCAGCAACTTCTTGCTGTGCTTCACAGTCTACTTTGGCCAAAATCAAATGCTGACTATATTCACCTGCCAACTTTTCTAATATGGGCATTAGGTCTTTACACGGTTCGCACCAATCAGCCCAGAAATCGATAAGTACTAGTTTTTCTTGCGATGCTTCTACAATAATTTGCTGAAAGTTTTCTACCGTAATATCTACGATGGTTGCTTGGCTATTCGCAACGAGATTTTCCATAACGCAGGCCTTTAATTTCTTGTATTGAAAGGAATATGGGGCAGGCGTGATAAAATTACAAGGCTAAGAGGCGTTATCTTTAGCTTCGATGCGAGCAGCATACTCTTTTTGCAAAAGTGGTTACTCCGCCTTTGTCGCTTTCACGACAATCTACTCCCTCAATGAATGTTAATGTAGTGTAAAATTATTTTATTGAGCTACGTTATTATCAAGCCACCCTACATCTTTAAGATTTGGCCGAGAGGGTTTTATGACTACACAAACCAGCACAGACACTCAGTTTGCTTCATTCAAAGAGTTTTACCCGTTTTATTTAAATGAGCATAAAGACGGCACATGCCGCACGCTACATTTTATTGGCTCTTGGCTAGTACTTAGCGTCATAGCGCTAGCAATATATATGGCGAGCTGGTCGCTGCTGTGGTTTATTCCGCTAGTAGGTTACGGCTTTGCGTGGGTAGGACACTTCTTTTTTGAAAAAAATCGCCCCGCGACATTCAAACACCCACTTTACAGTTTGATGGGCGATTGGGTCATGTTTAAAGATATTCTCGTAGGCAAAATTAGTCTTAAAGGCGAATAAGGCTTGTGAAAATCACACAAAAGCTACGTCTACGTTTGTATCGATATTACCGGCTGTTAGCGCCCCGCTGTTATACATTGCGTCATGTTTTGTAAGATATACAGCGATACGCACTTTTAACGGACAATCCAGCCCCTTCACCGCACACCCTTTACATAATGGAAACGAAAGCGATATGGTTGAGTACAAGGTTCGCAGCTTACTAAATTAACCTTAGCGTTAACGTTAACGGCATCACTGCGAACGCACTATCTATCGCGCTTAGCGCAAAAAGAATAACAAAAGGAACAAACATGTTTGTGTCTCGTTTCCCCCTTCGCCCTATGCGACAAGGCTTATTAGCTACTTCGACAGCATTATCATTATTGGTTTTAGGTACGAGCCAGGTCAGTGCATTACAAGATTCTGGTTCTGATTCAGATAGCGTAAATGCGCTAACTTACGAAGATACCTTTAACTTAGAGTTTGTCACTAACCCTCAATTCCTCGATAAGGAAACGGTTATTTATTCTCGTCAAAGCATGGATATCATGACTGACGGAAGGCAAAGCCGATTGTGGCAGGTAAACATTAAATCTGGTGAGCACCGCCCGTTTATTGGGGTAGACGAAAATTTGTCACAGGCTACCTTATCGCCCAACGGTAAAATGGTGGCGTATACAAAATCGGTCAACGGCCGCGCACAAATCCATCTTTATTACTTAGATACCATGCAGTCTGTGCGTTTAACCAATACCAGTGAGACACCTCGCCAGTTAACCTGGTCTCATGACAGCAAAACCTTAGCCTTTACGCTGTTTACTGAAGAAAAACAAAAGCCATTATTTACCGGTATGCCGAACAAACCTAAGGGAGCGAAGTGGGCTGATCAAGGTTCATATATTAACGCGGTCCAGTATAGAGGTGACGGCAGAGGCTACTTGCGTGAAGGCTTCGACCAAATTTTCGTTTTACCTGTTGAAGGCGGTACGCCGCGTCAATTAACAACGGGGAAATTCCCGAGCAGTGGCACTCTTGCCTTTTCTAGGGATAATGACTGGATTTATTTCGCCACACCGCAGCGAGAAGACTACGCGCTGCATCCTTTATTCAGCGATATCTACAAAGTGAAAGTGAGCACAGCGGTAGTTGAGCAGATTACCGATATGGAGGGGCCTGAAGGTAGGCCAACCTTGAGTCCCGACGGTAAATACCTTGCGTTTACTCAGCTCAACGACAGAAAGCTTTCTTATCAGAATGGCGATCTAGTTGTACTTGAGCTTGAAAGTGGTGACATCACCCGTTTAACTGCGTCACTAGATAGAAGCTTAGGTAAATTCACGTGGCGTAAAGACAGTCGTGGAATCGTTTTCTCTTATCTTGATCATGGCGAGACTAAACTTGCTACGGTGAATCTTAAAGGTGATGTAAAAACTATCGACGTAAGCATTGGTGGTCAGGCCTTTGGACGCCCTTACACGTCGGGCGACTTCGCAGTTAGTGATAAAGGCGACATCGTTTACACCACGGCCAGCCGCACCATGCCTGGCGACTTAGCGCTTTACAGAAAAGGTAAAGACGACACACTGCTTACCGATTTAAATAACGACGCACTTGGTCATAAGACGTTGGCAGAGGTACAAGACCTTTCCGTAGTATCAAGTGTGGACGAGCTACCTATCGACGCATGGATTGCTTTGCCACCAGGATTCGATAGCAGCAAAAAATACCCGCTGATATTAGAAATTCACGGTGGTCCTCATGCTGCCTACGGCCCTCATTTTGCCATGGAAATTCAGCTAATGGCCGCGCAAGGTTATGTCGTGGTATGGGCTAACCCAAGGGGCAGCAGCTCTTACGGTGAAGACTTTGGTAATTTGATCCACCATAACTACCCATCAGAAGATTACAACGACTTGATGGACGTGGTAGACGCTGTCGTTAAGCAAGGCTATGTTGATTCAGAGAACTTGTTTATTACTGGTGGCTCAGGTGGCGGCACACTGACCGCGTGGTCCATTGGAAAAACTGACCGCTTTCGCGCAGCCGTCGTGGCAAAGCCGGTTATTAACTGGGTAAGCTTTTCATTAACTGCCGACGCATACCCGTATTTTAGCAATTATTGGATGGCTGACATGCCGTGGAATATCGCCGACAAGCTATGGCAGCGCAGCCCTTTGAGCTTAGTAGGAAACGTGGTGACACCCACTATGCTGCTAACCGGTGAAGCCGATCACCGTACGCCAATTAGCGAGACAGAGCAGTATTATCAAGCGTTGAAGTTACGGGGCGTAGATGCTGCAATGGTGCGAATTCCAGGGGCTTCACACGGCATTGCAAGCCGCCCTTCTCGTTTAATACAGAAAGTAGGAAATATTGTGGCGTGGTTTGAACGCTACAAGAAAGATAACGACAGCGAATAAGTAAGTACCAAGCCCGCAGTCTTTGTAAATAAAAAAGGCGCTTACTTCACAGTGAACAATGAAGTGGCGCCTTTTCTCATTCCACGTCTTACGCTATTTAGTCAGCTTTAATACTTTGCCGTTAGGTGCATCGGTCAGTAAGTAAATAGCGCCATTTGGCCCCACTTCTACGTCGCGGATGCGGTCGTGATTGTCGCGAACATACTCGAACTGCTCATCGGGCTTTCCATCTTCTACCTTGATACGGCGAAGGTGGGTAAATTTTAAAGAACCCACTAATATATCGCCGTTCCACTCTTTAAACATGTCTCCCTGGTAGAAGGTTAGCCCACTTGGTGCAATAGACGGGTCCCAGTACAACCAAGGTTGCTTCATACCATCCATATGAGTTTTATCGCTGATAATATCGCCGCTGTAATCAACGCCATAAGTAATCTCTGGCCAACCGTAGTTCGCACCGCGCTCTAGGATATTAATTTCATCACCGCCTTTGGGGCCGTGTTCCATTGCCCAGACTACGCCAGTTTCAGGGTGAATAGTAACGCCTTGCACGTTGCGGTGACCATAGCTGAATATTTCAGGGGCATTGCCATCGGTGAAAGGGTTATCTTCTACTGCGCTGCCGTCACGGTTTATGCGTACAATTTTGCCGAAGTGGTTATTGGTGTTCTGCGCTTCTTTCATGTACTTATAGCGATCGCCCATAGTCACGTACAAGTGCTTTTTAGCATCGAACGCTAAACGACAGCCAAAGTGAAAGCCGTTATCGACAATTGAGTCGGCACTAAAGATAACGTCAACATTTTCAAGGCCCGAATCAGTAAGCGTGGCCTTTGCAACACTGCTACTGCTGCCCGGCTTGCCCTCAACCTCACTCGCTTTGCTGTAACAGAAGTAGATAGTGTTGTTGCTGGCAAAATCCGGGTCGATAGCGATGTCCAACATACCACCTTGGTTTTGCGCAACCACCTTAGGCACATTACCTAGACGTCCTGATAACTTACCGTCTTTTGATAAACGCTGAATGCCACCTTCACGTTCCGTAACTAGCAGATCGCCATTTGGCAAAAATGCCATTCCCCAAGGATGAACAAGCCCTTCAGCGAGCGTGGTTACGGTAATATCGCTGTCGGTGATTTCATGCGCTTCGCCATGTTTATGATCTCCGTGAGCTAAAGTGGATTGGCTGATCGTAAGCGCCAATACACAAGTAAGTGACTGCGCTAGCACGCTCACAGGTTTGAATGGTACAGCTAAAATAGTTGATGGTTTCATCGCTAGGAGCCTCATTTTAAAAAGCCGTGTGCGCGTTCACACAGACTTCTTCTATTATTCTTAGTGGAAGGCAGTATACAAAAAAGGGCACAGCGCTGCTGTACCCTTTGTGATAATTTTACTTGCTTATGCGATAAAGGTAACTGGCCGATTAAGCTATGTTAAATCACTGTCACCGCACTTATATAGCGATTTACTTCGGTAATGTTGCGCGAAGCATCCACGCTGTTTTTTCATGAACGCGCATACGATCGCCAATTAACGCTGCAGATGACTCATCGTCTGCGTCTTGCGCTAGCTTTAACGATTCACGGCAGGTTTTCACAACTTGCTCATGACCGTGAGTTAACAATCTCACCATTTCCGTCGCTTCAGGTACACCTTCCACTTCTTCAATTGAACTAAGCTCAGCGAACGACTTATATGTGCCCGGTGCAGCAACACCTAGAGTACGAATACGCTCTGCAATTTCGTCCACCGCTTCGGCAAGCTCTGTGTAGTGCTCTTCAAACATTAGGTGCAATTCACGGAATTGCGGACCTTCTACGTTCCAGTGAAAATTATGCGTTTGAAGGTACAAAGTGTAAGAGTCGGCCAATAGCTTTTTAAGGCCTTCTGCTACTGCGTTACGATCGCTCTCAGAAATACCAATATCAATCTTGCTCATGTCACACTCCTTAACGTTAAAACCCTTTTTAGATTTACCTTCAGTCCATTCATCGGCGCTGAAAAATCTTGGTTTAAATAATATAAGTTAATAGTACTACAGAAATTTTGATTTAGATTAACGGTTTAGTTGATTGCATTCATCGCATTAATCGATGACTTTATACATTCTGCCTCAGCGACACTATTTATGGTGGTGATGGTGGCTTTCGCCCGCTTCTTTTTTAACAGGTAGCAAAACCGGTAGTTCGCTCCCATCGCTAAATGTGAGGGTTAGTGCTACTTCGCTGCCCTCTTCTAATCCTTTGGTTAGCCCCATCAACATGATATGACGGCCGCCTGATTCAAAAGAGACCATTTCGCCCGCTTTTATTTTAACGCCGTCAGTTAGCTCACGCATTTTCATCACGTCTTCCTCCATCACCGTTGTGTGGATTTGCGCTTCACTTGCTACATCGCTTGATACTGAAACAGACGTCAGTGTTTTATCGCTGTCACTATGATTATGCAAAGTAAAGTACACTGCGCCGGTTTTTGCCAAAGCAAAGGTCGCTCTGGCATAACCATTCATTACCATTACTTCTGATTGCTTACTGGCGTGCTTGTGCTGCTCTTTTGGCATGTGATGGTTATCATGGTCATTGCCATGGGCGGAAATAGTCGCAGACATGCTTAAAGAAAATAAGCCAGTTACGATTACTAACGGTTTAAGTGATTTGGAAAAAAATGACATACAGTCTGCTCCGAATGAATACTCGTAAGCAAGTGTACGTAAGATTGGCATAGGAAAAAAGAGAAATGGTGCCGACTGCCGGAATCGAACTGGCGACCTACTGATTACAAGTCAGTTGCTCTACCAACT
Source organism: Alteromonas sp. ABV4_150 (assembly GCF_056311745.1). NCBI lineage: Bacteria > Pseudomonadati > Pseudomonadota > Gammaproteobacteria > Alteromonadales > Alteromonadaceae > Alteromonas > Alteromonas sp. ABV4_150. The sequence continues at coordinate 1,107,795 of NZ_CM149971.1, forward strand.
GAGCTAAGTCGGCACACTTTAAAAACCGCTGCCTAGACAGCGGATGCGTATTCTAGCGATAAACGCGTGGGTGTCAACCTTTTAATCGCGTTGCTTCACCAACTAATTTTGGGAAGTACTCAAGTGGTAAATATTTGCTCAATGCCATGAGCTTTTCACCCAAGCTTTCATAACTATTCGTGGTGACATTGATGTGTCCCATCTTGCGCTTTTCACGAACAGATTTTCCGTACCAGTGAAGATGACTACCATCGATGCTTAGCAAATCGCGCGAGAAGCTGCTGCAACCAATAATGTTGACCATAGCGCTTGGGCCAATGGCTGACGTGTCACCAAGAGGCAATCCACAGACTGCACGTAAGTGATTTTCAAACTGACTGGTTACAGCACCCGACTGGCTCCAGTGCCCAGAGTTATGTACACGAGGAGCAAGTTCGTTTACAAGTAGTTTGTCGCCTACTTGGAATAGTTCCACAGCCAGCACACCGACGTAGTTCATACCCTCAGCAAGTTTCACAAAAATATCGTGAGCCTGGGCCTGAAGTGCATCATCAACGTTAGTCGCTGGTGCAACCGACACGTGAAGTTGACCTTGGTGATGCAAATTTTCAGCAAGTGGATAGGTGCGTACGTCGCCATTAGCATTGCGTACACCGATTAATGACAACTCTCTGTCGAAAGCCACCATTTTTTCAACCACTAAAGGCACGTTTTCTAAGTCCAAGCCTTGGAGCGAGCTTTTTAGTGCTGGCAAATCGGCTTCATCACTTAAACGCCACTGTCCGTAACCGTCATAGCCATCGCGACTCGCTTTTAAAATAAGTTTGCTACCGAGCTGTTTTACGCAGTCGTCTAATTGAGCAAGGTCAGTCACTATCTGGTGATCACAGTTTGCTACTTTCATGCTTTCAAGCAGCTTTTTCTCGCGTACGCGGTCGGCACCAACAAGGATACTGTCGATATTCGGCATCAACTTGTTTGTTTTAGCCGCTTCTTCAAGCAATCTTTCAGGTACATGCTCAAACTCTACCGTTAATGCATCGGCATCTTCTAGCGCTTGCGCTAGTGTTGTCTCAAGCGGGGTTTTGCTAACTGGATGTACAACGGTATCGTTGTTTACGTCCACAGCTTGAACCTCAATACCCAGCGGGCTTCCTGCTAGGTACATCATTTGAGCAAGTTGGCCTGCGCCGTAAACAACTACTCTCATTCATCTAGCTCCAGTGTGTTGCTTGAAGCAAGTACGGTCTCGGTTTGAGACTTTCTAAAAGCGATAACCGACTCGCGCACACTCTCGTCTTGCAGCGCCACGACTTGTGCCGCTAATAAACCCGCATTTGCAGCACCAGCTTCACCGATAGCCAGTGTGCCTACCGCTACGCCTTTCGGCATTTGAACGATAGAAAGCAGTGAGTCTAAACCGTTTAATGCTTTTGATTTAACCGGACAACCAAATACGGGTAAGTGTGTGTGAGCGGCAATCATACCAGGTAAGTGTGCTGCGCCACCGGCGCCAGCAATAATTGCGCTAAAACCTTCATCGGCAGCGCCTTCCGCAAACTCTACTAACAAGTTAGGTGTACGATGTGCCGACACCACCTTCGCTTCAAATTCAACACCAAACGACTTCAGCATTTTTGCGGCCTGCTGCATGGTGGGCCAGTCTGAAGTTGAACCCATTACAATCGCGACTTTTGCCATCTAGAGATCCTCGGGGTAGGTAAAATGGACAACCTTGGAAAGGCCGCGATTGTAGCTTAAAACCGTTCAAAATCCCACCGTAAATGGCGTTAAATATGGTCTCTTAAAAGACTGATGTGTAAAAGTTCGCTTCCTTTAAGTGGTGATCTATATGATTGTTTTGCTCCGTATTAACTAAAATTAATTTAGGTAGATTAGCCCTGTAAACACGGACGCATCACCGCAGTTATTCAATCTTTGCGGTACTGCTAGTTAAATGGCGCAAGAGGTTATAGATGACAGATAAGCATGAACCCGACGTACTCGATGAAGTAATAGAAGAAGTACAAGACGTGGTCTCTGACTTCTTAAATCGCGAAGCCGCTCCCGGTATTTTGCTGATGGCAGCAACGGTGCTAGCACTCATTATTGCTAATTCACCATTAGATACCCTTTACGACCAATTAATCAGCATGCCAGTTCAAGTATCTGCTGGGTCATTGGCTATTGATAAACCTTTGCTGTTGTGGATTAACGATGGCTTGATGGCGGTTTTCTTCTTTCACGTAGGGTTAGAGCTAAAACGAGAAGTTTGTGAAGGTGAGTTATCAAACCCTAAGGATATTATTTTACCCGCTGCAGGCGCTGTGGGCGGTATGGTGCTCCCAGCCTTAATTTATGTAGGTATCAACTGGGATAACCCCGTGGCTGTTGCAGGCTGGGCAATCCCTGCTGCCACAGACATCGCTTTTGCACTGGGTATTTTAGCGTTGCTGGGTAGTCGAGTGCCTACCAGCCTTAAAGTATTTTTAGTTACGCTAGCGATTATTGACGATATCGGCGCCATCGTAATTATAGCTTTGTTTTACACTGACAACATTACGGCAGGCGCACTATATGTCGCAGCAGGCTGTTTGTTATTGTTGTGGCAAATGAATAAGCGAAATGTGGTCGACATCCCAGCTTATGTTTTTGTGGGCATCGTTTTATGGGTGGCTATGCTGAAGTCCGGCGTTCACGCCACATTGGCCGGTGTGGTACTGGCTAGTTTTATTCCTATGCGGGACCAAAAAGATGCGTCATACTCCCCTGTTACTCGTCTTGAACACGGCTTGAACGGCTCTGTGAGTTTTGCAATTTTACCTTTGTTCGCCTTTGCCAACGCGGGCATAAGTTTTGGCAATATTAGTCCAGAGGGTATTTTCCACCCTGTGACCTTTGGTATTTTCCTTGGCTTGGTTATGGGTAAACAGATAGGTGTATTTGGGTTCTGCTTTCTAATGGTGAAGCTAAAATTAGCTAAGTTACCTGAAGATATTAATTTCAAGCATATTTATGGCTGTGCGCTACTTTGTGGCGTAGGTTTTACGATGAGTTTATTCATAGGAGGCCTTGCCTTTGAGCAAACCGGCATTAATCAAATATTTGATGAGCGAGTGGGAATTTTAGCTGGTTCGCTAGTGTCCGCATGTTTAGGCTATGTCATATTGCGACTCGTTAGTGATGCACCAAATGATGACACCGACGTAGCCTCAAACGCTAGCAAGCTCACGGGCAATACAGTCAAATAGCACTTGCTTGCGAATTGGCTTACTTAAATGTGCATTCATGCCTGCTGCTAAGCAGGCATTTTTATCTTCAATAAATGCGTTGGCCGTTAGCGCTATAATCTTAATTTTGTCTTTGTTCCTGCCTTCTTTGCGGATAATGGAGGATGCAGCAATCCCATCCATGATGGGCATCTGACAGTCCATCAGCACAAGGTCAAAATCATGTTTCTTCTCTGCTTGTACAGCATCCTTACCATTTTTAGTCCGAATACATTTAATATTCGCTGATTTAAGCATATCCATAACGATGTCAGCGTTAATATCGTTATCTTCTGCAAGCAAAATTCGTAAGCCTTCAGGCAGTGAAAGTTGTTGCTCCGGCTTCTCTTGATGATCGCCTTCGCTCACTGTAGCAGGTATATGGAAGGTAAAATTAGTTCCCTTGCCCAGCTCGCTTTCAACGTAAAGTTCGCCACCAATCAATTCAATTAGCCCTTTTGAGATAGCTAAGCCAAGACCGGTCCCACCAAAGTGTCGCGTGGTTGATGCATCAGCTTGCTCAAACTTTTCGAAAATAAGATGTATTTTATCGGGAGCGATACCAATGCCGCTATCCTGTATTGAAACTTTAAGCCCTTGATGTGCGTAACTAACGTTAACGGAAACCTCACCTTCACTCGTAAATTTAATGGCGTTACTTAGAAGATTATTAACAACTTGAGCTACTTTTCCAGCATCAATGTTTAAGGCTTCAGGAACATCATCGCTAATATCAAGCGCAATGTCGTAACCCTTCACATGCGCTGCATGGCGATACAGTTCACAGGAAGCACCAAGCAACTCGCGAATGTCAGAACGCTGAATATCAAGGAGCATTTTTCCTGATTCAATTTTCGACCAATCTAAAATACTGTCCAAGATAATCAGTAGATTAGTAGCTGAACGAGAAATCGTTTTTGCTCTTACTGCGATATGTTCAGGGATGTCGTTGTCTAACATCAACTCACAAGAGCCAACGATACCGTTCATTGGCGTTCTTATCTCGTGACTCATATTGGCAAGAAATTGCGTTTTGGCAACGTTAGCGGCTTCAGCCTCTTTTAGCGCTAGTGCTAAATGCTCAGTTTTTTCTTCTATGCGCTTTTCCAAAGACTGGTTTAACTCATTGAGTTCTACGTTTAGCCCTTGTTCCACTTCCCTTGCCTTTTTTAGCTCACCAAAGGCTCCCTGCAAGCGAGTTTCTAAGGTCTTGAACTCATCGCTAAGTGAAGACAGCTCTTGGATGTGAAGAGCTCTTTGCGGTGGCTTTTGTTCGTCAATTTTATTGGGGTCGAAATTAGCAATATAGCCCACAAGACGACGGATTGGTGCCCCTACCATTTTCGCTACAACAACCCCCGTAAATGTTCCGAATGCAGATAATAACAGCAGCAACAGCAAGTCTTTTAGCAGATAATTAGTCATTGATGCCAACAACAGCCGCTTGTTGAAATAATAGCTGACCTTCCAATTAGCAAATGAGATATTTTCGGTAAACCTCAACCAAGTTTTACCTTGAGGCCCATTTTTAACTTCAACGGCACAATCCGGTTCACAAGGGTAATAAGGTGCTTTAGTTAGTGGTGCCATTCCTAAACTATCAGAAGCATAAATCACCTCTCCTTTTTGATCTTCAATAAGCATTGAGAAACCGTTAAGGCTCAGGCTATTAATTGCATTGAAGCTCTTTAGAGATAATGAGCCTTCTACAATGCCTTTAGGTGCTCCCTTATTATCTAATATAGGCGCTGATAGCGCGACAATTGGGTCGTTACCAAAGCCGCGGCCTTGGAACACGTTCGATAAGAATGGCGCACCAGTTTGCATAACTTCATAAAAATAAGGCCGATAAGACACGTTGGGCAGGCCGTTTTGCTTCGCCTTTTCCAGCATGCTTGGCGGATAGGCATGTGTAATGTCACCATCTGCATTTGCCACTAGGAAGGTCAGAAACTCAGGGTTATGAGAGGCCACAATTTGTAAATTTTCACCGGCAGCTTTTTCTAGGTCACTTTCACTTTCGCTGTTAGAAAGTACTTGCGCTACGCTGATGATGGCACTTTGATGTTGGCGTACAAAGTTTGAAAGCTGAAACTCCAGCACTTTCGCATGCTGAGCCATATAGCTATGAATTTGTTTTTCTTGCTGATATTGAAACAAGTTCACTGATAAATATATTACCGCCATAGAGGCGACAAAAAAGCACCCAGAAAAAAAGTACCCAAAAAGGAAGTGTAGCGTGACCCGCTCAGATTTATGTGACGTCTGCCGCTTCAGACCATATATGGCTAAGTAAGCAAAATGACCTGTGATTAAACCAAACACACCGCTTACCCAGGTCACCAACACACCCGAGAACAGCATATTCACGTTGTCATTATCGAACAGAGAGTGCTCTAACAGTAAAATGGGTAAGAAAACGATAGACCAGAAGCCTGCGCCCACTTTAATTACTTGTTTTAGCGATTTATCGTAGCCGAAAAAGCTCAGTACTATCGGCAAAAGTGTGAGACTTTCTTTACCCACAATGCTGCCTTCACTTAGCCACAAGGGAAGACTAATAATTAAAGCTGTGGGAATCGAAATAAAAGGGGTAAAGCGAAGGGAAGCATAAACTGCGGCACCTATACCGAACGTAGCTATCCCAGGGCTATCAAAAGGTGGATTGAGTGCATTTAACCCAGCGCCTAGCGCGCATACAATCAGTACTTGAAAGGCCAGAGACCATGAAAAGGAAAATGAGGTACTGCCAATTTTCAACGCATGTCTCCAGCCGTTAACTTTAATGTTGCGCCATATAATCTAAAGTAAAGTTAGTAAGCAGCTTCACACCCAACTTCATGCCTTCATCGTCGACATAGAATTCCGGCGTGTGATGAGCAGGGCTGTCCTCTTCAGATACGTCTAACGGCTTACCGCCCACCCAAACGTACAAACCTGGAATTTGCTCTTGGAAAAATGAAAAATCTTCCGCCCCTGTCACAGGTTTAGAAAGTAATGTGTTCTCAACGCCAGCCGTACGCTGCATAGTAGGTAACATGGCTTTAGTTAGCTCAGGGTCGTTGTATGTTATTGGGTAATAGTAATCCAATGGTAGCGTGAGTTCTGCCTCTGCACCCATACTCTCTGCAATCGCTTTTACTTTGCGTGGAAGCGACTCGTAAATATGCTCGCGCGCGGCTTCATTTAGTGTACGGATAGTGCCAACCATTTCCACTTCGTTTGGAATGATATTAGAGCGGTTACCACCATGGATAGAGCCAATTGACACCACCGCTGCATCGTCAATAAGTTTTAATTCACGACTGACAATAGTCTGAATAGACATGATCATTTGCGCAGCGGTAACCACTGGATCAACACTCTTCCAAGGATAAGCGCCGTGGGCTTGCTTACCGTGTATGACAATTTTAAATGGGTCTACTGCGGCCATGGTGCCACCCGCGTTATAGCGCACTTTGCCCACATCGGTATTGGCATTGATATGCAAACCGAAAATGGCGTCTACATCAGGGTTCTTAAGTACACCTTCAGCGACCATAACTTCCGCACCGCCCTTTTCTCCAGCAGGTGCGCCCTCTTCTGCAGGTTGAAAGATAAATTTCACCTTACCTTTTAGGTCGCCTTTAATTTCGGTAAGAATTTTTGCCGCGCCCATTAGCATTGCCATGTGAGTATCGTGACCACATGCGTGCATAACCGGCACTTCTTTTCCGTTGTATTCGCCCATCTGCTTTGAGCGGTAGGCCAAATCATTTTGTTCTTTTACAGGAAGTCCGTCCATGTCTGCACGTAATGCAACCACAGGACCTGGTTTGCCCGAGTCTAAAATAGCTACTACACCCGTTTTTGCCACACCAGTTTTCACTTCTAAACCTAGGCTTTCTAGGTAATCAGCAACATACTCAGCGGTTTTAAATTCACGATTCGATAGTTCAGGAAACTCATGAAAGTGATGACGCCATTTAATTACATCAGGTTCTACTTTATTGGCTAATTCATCAACATTGATTTGAGTAGCATTAGCAGCAGACACAGAGGCCAGTCCTGCAAACGCAAGTGACAGCAATTTCTGGTACATAACAATTATTTCCTTTGGTGTTTTTAGACAGAGTAAATCATCTTGGAAGAGAACACACCACTGAACTAACGTTTGCTTTTAAAAATCAACAACTAGGTGAAAATACCCCATTCAAAAGCCAGTGAATATTAGACGGAAGTATAAGGAAGGCAGTTGGGCACAAGAAACAAAAAAGGCGCCGAGTGACGCCTTTTCTTTTAATATCAGATTATTACTAAGTCTCTATTAACTCTTTTGTCTACGCATGGCGTCAAAGAACTCATCATTTGTCTTGGTCATCGACAGCTTACTGATAAGGAAGTCCATTGCGTCAATTTCTGACATTTCGTGAACGATTTTGCGAAGGATCCACATTTTCTGTAGTTCATCTTGCGCTGTAAGCAGTTCTTCACGACGAGTACCAGAGCGGTTAAAGTCGATAGCCGGGAATACACGTTTTTCCGCGATTTTGCGATTAAGGTGTAATTCCATGTTACCTGTACCTTTAAACTCTTCGTAGATAACTTCGTCCATCTTAGAGCCTGTATCGATAAGCGCTGTTGCGATAATGGTTAAACTACCGCCTTCTTCAACGTTACGAGCAGCACCGAAGAAGCGCTTAGGCTTATGTAGTGCGTTTGCGTCAACACCACCGGTAAGTACTTTACCTGATGATGGGATAACTGTGTTGTAAGCGCGAGCAAGACGAGTAATCGAGTCAAGCAGGATAACCACGTCTTTTTTGTGTTCAACAAGACGCTTAGCTTTTTCGATAACCATTTCAGCAACTTGTACGTGACGGCTTGCTGGCTCATCAAACGTTGATGCCACTACTTCACCTTGTACAAGACGATGCATCTCGGTAACTTCTTCTGGACGCTCATCGATAAGTAACACCATTAACTCACAGTCTGGGTGGTTAGCAGCAATTGACTGAGCAATGTTTTGAAGAAGAAGCGTTTTACCGGCTTTTGGTGGTGCAACAATAAGGCCACGCTGACCTTTACCGATTGGGGATGCTAAGTCGAGTACACGAGCCGTAATATCTTCCGTTGAACCGTTGCCGCGTTCCATACGCAAACGGTCTGCTGCGTGAAGCGGTGTAAGGTTTTCGAAAAGGATTTTGTTACGTGAATTTTCGGGCTTGTCGAAGTTAACTTCGCGAATTTTTAGCAGAGCAAAATATCGCTCGCTGTCTTTCGGTGGACGAATTTTCCCGGCAATCGTATCACCCGTACGCAAGTTGAAGCGTCGGATTTGGCTTGGCGATACATAGATATCGTCTGGCCCTGCAAGATACGAAGAGTCAGCTGAGCGTAAGAAGCCGAAACCGTCCTGTAAAATTTCTAGTACCCCATCACCAAAGATATCTTCGCCGCTTTTTGCGTGAGTCTTTAGGATTGAGAAAATGATGTCTTGTTTTCTGGCGCGCGCCATGTTTTCCAGGCCCATTTCCTCGGCCAGGTTAACCAACTCGCTTATTGGTTTGTTCTTTAATTCAGTTAAATTCATACTGGTGGGTCTTTGTGCTTGAACTTCGCTTACAGGACTTAAAGTCACTCTGTTCTAGTTTAGATTTGATATCACCCGGATGTGGGCGTAAGCAGAATGCTGCTCGGATGAGCGCTGAAGAAAAGTTAGCACTATATTTAACCAACGTCCAGCGTTTTACCGCCGAAATGTTAAATATTTTGATGTGCTCTTTTCTAAAACTAAATGCAAGTGCCCGTGATGCAAATAAAAACCGGCGCTTTATTCGCACCGGTTTTTTATTGCCTCAATTAAAGATTTTCGTTTAGAAATTCTGTTAACTGTGCTTTTGATAATGCGCCAACTTTAGTCGCAGCAACGTTGCCGTTTTTGAAAAGTAGCAATGTAGGAATACCACGAATACCATATTTAGGTGGAGTTTCGTTATTTTCATCGACATTCAACTTGCCAACTGTTAACTTGCCATCAAACTCGGTCGCAACTTCTTCTAAGATTGGTGCGATCATTTTACACGGGCCACACCATTCGGCCCAGAAGTCAACCAGTACAGGACCTTCAGCATTGATAACATCTGCTTCGAATTTATCGTCAGATAACTGGATAATTTTGTCGCTCATTCTTTTCTCCATTATTGGTCTGTCGCTGATTTGTCTCAGCCCGACCATAAGTGTTATATAGAAACTGTTTTTTAATGCAAGCACTGATAAGCTATAAGCTATGCCTACTCACTTAACTGATACTCATTTTTCCGACCTGCCGATTAACGGCAAGGTTGTTGACGCCTTAACGGCAGCTAATTTTTCACATTGTACACCAATTCAAGCACTTGCACTGCCTCCATTATTGGAAGGTCACGACATTGCAGGGCAGGCTCAAACGGGAACAGGTAAAACCATTGCCTTTTTGGTGGCTACATTTCACTATTTGCTAAGCAAAGCAGAAAATGCAGATAACAGCAAATCAAATGGCCCTCGCGCAATTATTATGGCGCCGACCAGAGAGCTCGCCGTTCAAATCTATAACGACGCCAAACTACTTAGTGAGCATACTGGATTGTCGCTTGGTTTGATTTATGGGGGCGAAGGTTACCAAAGTCAACGTGAAACTTTGGAAGAAGGGGTAGATATTATAATTGGTACGACAGGACGCATTCTTGATTACTACAAGCAGAATGTGTTCACACTGAAGAATATTCAGGTTGCCGTACTAGATGAAGCCGACCGCATGTTCGATTTAGGCTTTATAAAAGATATCCGCTTTTTGTTCCGCCGTATGCCACCTGCAGGCGAACGCCTTAGCATGCTATTTTCAGCTACGCTAAGCTATCGCGTACAAGAACTTGCCTATGAGCATATGAATAATCCAACTCATGTTCAGGTTGCCCCTGAGCAGACCACGGCTACTCGCGTTTCTCAAGAACTCTTTTACCCATCTGACGATGACAAGATGCTGCTGCTTCTTACATTGCTTGAAGAAGAGTGGCCAGAAAAAGCGATTGTTTTTGCGAACACCAAAAATAGTTGTGAGAAGGTTACCGACTGGCTTACCGCTGATGGCCATCGCGTAGGCTTGCTAAGCGGCGATGTACCGCAGAAAAAGCGCCTAGGAATATTAGAAGATTTTACTAAGGGTAACCTTGATATCCTAGTAGCAACCGATGTTGCAGCACGAGGCCTTCATATTGACGCGGTCACCCACGTATTTAACTATGACCTACCAGACGATGCGGAAGACTATGTGCACCGAATTGGTCGAACGGGTCGCGCAGGCCAAAGTGGCGTTGCCATTAGCTTTGCATGTGAAAAATACGCGCTAAATTTACCTGCTATTGAGCAATACATTCAAAAGACAATACCGGTTACCGATTATGACCGCAGTGGCCTACTTGATGATGTAACGCCACCCAAACCACGCAGAAGACGTACGCCTAACAACCGCAACTCTTCGCGCCGTGGCAACGGTAGGGGTCGAGGTAAACCCCAAAACCGAAACAACAGAGCGCAATAATAAAGCGTAAGGTATTTTATAAGAAACGAGATTTTATGCAGGCAGAACTCCAGCACGACGCACAGACCTACGGCGAGTACTACGCCGCTGTAGATTTGGGCTCTAACAGCTTTCACATGGTGATTGTTCACGTTGTTAACGGCAGTGTGCAAATAATAGGGAAAATTAAGCAAAAAGTACGTTTAGCCGCTGGCCTAGACGATGACTTAGCACTTGATGATGAAAGCATGGAGCGCGGCTGGCAATGTCTGCAAGTTTTCTCGGAACGTCTGCAAGATATCCCATCATCTAATATCAAAATAGTCGCTACGGCTACCCTTCGTCTTGCGACCAACGCCCATATTTTCATTCGTAAAGCTGAAGAAATTCTTAATCACAAGCTCAACGTGATAAGCGGCGAGGAAGAAGCGCGACAAATTTACCTAGGGGTAGCCTATACATCAGCTAACCAAGGTAACAGCCTTGTCATTGATATTGGTGGCGCTAGCACCGAAATTATTATCGGTAACGACATGCAGCCTATTCACCTTAAAAGTTTAGATATGGGCTGTGTGACTTTTATGGAGCGCTACTTCACTGGCGGTACCATAACCGAAGATAACTTCGAAAATGCTAAAAAAGCAGCCCAGTCGCTAATTGCTGAAGTATCAAATGCTTTTTTGTGTTTCGATTGGGAGAATTGCTTAGGAGCGTCGGGGACACCGCAAGCAATTACCGAGATCCTGGTAGCCCAGGGTATCAGCGATGCCATTCGTTTAGACTATCTTTATCACCTTGAAAAACAGTGTGTCGAATGCGGCAGCATTCAAAACCTTGATATCGACGGATTAGAAGACAATAGAAAAGCTATTTTCCCTTCTGGCTTGGCGATACTTATCAGCTTGTTTGAAGCGCTGAATATCAAACATATGAATATCTCTGGCGGGGCATTGCGCGAAGGGCTTATCTACGGAATGTTAGATAACGTTACTGAAAACGATAGACGCCAACAAACGCTCAATCAAGCAAAGCATCGTTATCATATCGATAAAAACCATGCGAACTCAATTCGCCATGTAGCGCTTACTTTATGCCATCAACTTTGCACACAGCAAAACATTTGTCACCTAGATACAGAAACTATTTTAGGGGCCGCTGCACAGTTACATGAAATTGGTCTTCACATTGAATATAAACGCCATCACGAACACGGTGAGTATATTTTAAGTCATATTGATTTACCGGGTTTTACTCGGTTGCAGCGCTCAGCAATTCGCGACCTAGTTGCGCAGCATCGTTTAACGATTGATACAGAAATTTTTGATAAGTACCACGAAGACTATCGTCCTATGCTAAAGGGCATGCTTCGAGTATTACGCATAGCAGTAGTCTTATGTCTACGTCGCCAAAACAAACATACTCCAGAAGTTTCGCTGCAATGTGATGACAGTAAGTGGACACTTACCTTCCCCGAAGGCTGGCTAAAGTCTCACCCTTTAATTAATGCTGAATTAGCAAACGAGTGCTGGCTACAGCACAAAGCTGGGTTTGAGCTTGTGTGTAAGTAAATACTCACATCCTTGTTTATAAGTTAAAAAAGCCGTGCTTAGCACGGCTTTTTATTGGAATGCGCAAATTAATGTCGCTTAGATTTGATGTTTATATACCATCTTGCTTAGCTAATAGCTTGGCAGCTTTAGGTGCAAAATAGGTCAAAATACCATCTGCTCCAGCGCGCTTAAATGCAAGTAAGGACTCTAAAATTACCGCCTCTTCGTTTAGCCAACCGTTAGCAAAGGCTGCTTGATGCATAGCGTATTCGCCACTTACTTGATAAGCAAACGTTGGCACCTTAAACTCATCCTTGCAGCGACGTACCACATCTAAATACGGCATACCGGGCTTCACCATCACCATGTCTGCCCCCTCTTCTATATCAAGGGCAATTTCATGAAGAGCTTCGTCAGTGTTTGCTGGGTCCATCTGATAAGTTTTCTTATTACCGCCTTTGATATTTGCAGCAGAGCCGACAGCATCGCGAAACGGACCATAGTAAGCAGAGGCGTATTTAGCCGAGTAAGCCATAATGCATGTATTGAAGTGCCCCGCTTCTTCTAATGCCTTGCGAATGCTACCAATACGGCCATCCATCATGTCAGAAGGCGCCACAATGTCAGCACCAGCTTCGGCATGTGATAAGGCTTGCTTAATCAGGACTTCAACGGTTTCGTCGTTCATCACATATCCAGTCTCATCTAGGAGGCCATCTTGTCCATGAGACGTGAAAGGGTCTAATGCTATATCTGACATCAGCATCACTTCAGGGTACGCTTTTTTAAGCGCCCTCATCGCTTGTTGAGCAAGGCCGTCAGAATTAAACGCTTCACTGGCACATTCTGTTTTGAGCGACATAGGTGTTACAGGGAAGAGCGCAATGGTTCGAATACCTAATGCTACCCAATCAGCTGCTTCTTGAACGAGTAAGTCAATAGAAAGCCTTTCAACGCCAGGCATAGAAGGAACGGCTTCCCTGGCATTTTCACCGGGCAACACAAAGACAGGATAGATTAAATCATCCGTAGTTAGCCTGTGTTCTGCCACAAGCCCTCTTAACGCATCTTTAGCACGTAATCTACGCATACGACGGAGAGGGAAAGGTGAAGAGGTCATAGTTTTTCCTGTAAATTTTTGTGTATTACGGTGTTTCGCCCTGAAGCTTTCGCTTCGTACAAGCACTCATCAGCATATTTAAATAAACTTTGCGCGTGTTCTTCATCCGCAATAATGGTTGTGGATACACCAGCGCTGGCAGTTAGCTTAACGGTTTGCCCCTCATATTCAAGCGGACTGTTTTCTAAGCTAGATCGGATATTCTCGGCAACGTGGTATGCGCCGCTCAAATCAGTATTAGGCAATATAATTGCGAACTCTTCACCACCTATGCGACACAAATCATCTGTTGGACGATGGATGAGTTTTTTAAAGACATTTGTCACGTGAATTAAGCACGCATCTCCGCCGTCGTGTCCATATTCATCGTTAATTTTTTTGAAGTGATCTACGTCAACAATAATAAGTGATAAAGGCGTTTGTTCTCGACGGCTGCGTCTTCCCTCGGAGCGCAATCGTTTGTCAAAATGGCGGCGGTTGTGTGCCCCTGTAAGCGGGTCAATTGCGTTAAGTCTTTCCAGCTCTTGGTTTACCTCTGAAAGCTCACGCAGCGTTATCTCTAACTCGAGGGTACGCTCTTGGACTTTATATTCCAGATCATCCTGATAGCGCTTTTGTACTTCCAACAGATTTTCTTTAGCAGTATTCGCTTGCTTTTCCTGTTCAAGTGCAAACTCCTTCGCATCAATTAAGTCGTCACGACTGTGGCTGTAATTAATCGCAAGAATAAGCGCCAATATTAAGGTTTCGACGGTTCCGCCTATAACTAACAAGTCATTAGACGAAATAGGTAGTTGAATAATATTTACATTATCTAGACTTGCACACAGCCCGCTAATGAGTAGAAAGCCCCAAGCGATTGTGAAGTAGCGGGCTACGACTTCTCGTTTAAGCCACAACCACACACCTAGAACTAGGACAAAAATAACAACAAGGCTCAGTAATAAAAGAAACGCTTTTATCATTAGCCAATAAGGCAGAAGCATACCCGCGATAATGCTCAAGCCGCAAATCCAACTAATAGCTTTTGTCACCTTATCGAGCTTGTGACTGTAATTCTTAATGGGCAGAAGAGTACGGGTAAATAGTGCGGCAAACATTATAGTAGCGTTTGCGAATACGATAATTGCTTTACTTTGAAACCAGCTACTTTCCGGCCAAATGTAGGAAAAGCCATAACCATGAAGGGTCATTAAGGTAAGCGCTAGGTTGATCACATAACCAGAGTAAAACAGAAAGGAAGCATTTTTAGTTGTGACCGTTAAGAATGTATTGCTCACACCCATTGCTAGCAAAACACCAAAAAAGATGCCTAACACCAGGTTTCTTGTTGATGTGTATTCTATAAATTCTGTTTCTTGCCAAATGCGAATGGGAAGGCGAATGTTGCCGGATGTTTGAACCCTAATGATAACGCGCTGAGATTGCGCACTAGCAGGTAAGGGGAACAAAGGTTTGACGTGCGCAATATGCCTCTCGTTGAAGCGTTTACTATCACCACTAGAAAACGTCACTTTGGGTTTGCTACCAACTTGGCTATATACCGCAACATCTAAATTATCTAAAAGCGGATAGTCAACATGCAGGAGAAACCGGCTTTGGTTGCTTTGCGTAGGCTGAACTATCATTGAGAACCAGTGCACACCTGTGTCCATTCCTAAGTTCACTGGTGGCGCGACCTGAGTCCAATCACTTGTTGGAATTTGAATTACACTATTGAAATCAAGGGGTGTTCCTTCAGTTTCTTTTAAATAAGTTAACTGTGAAAACCGAGGGGAGAGGCTTGTTGCCGGAGAAAGGTTTAGCAGAACAAAGACAAAGACTACTACAGCAAGGGCTGTAATAAGAATGAGCCCAGCATCATACTTGCGCATTGCCTTTAGATTTGTCTGCATATAAACCTATGTTTAGCCGAGAGAAAACAACTCACAGCTATTAGCATAACTGCTAATACGCAACTTATCAGTGTCAACCTGCAGATATTCACCTAATTGCTGAGCAATATGAGGCAAAAAAGCCGGCTCATTGTTGCGCTTTCGCGGACGCAACGTCTTTGGAAATAAGTATGGTGCGTCTGTTTCAAGAATGAGTTTATCAAGCGGAATATAGTTTACAGCATCACGCAGATCCTCACCGCGCTTATCGTCACATACCCACCCGGTAATGCCAATAAAAAGGCCTAAAGATAAATAAGTTTTTACCTGTTCAGCTGTGCCGGTAAAGCAGTGAGCAATTCCTCCCTTCAATTGCGGCATATACTGAGATAACAGTTGAACCTGCTCGCTAAAGGCATCCCTTTCGTGTAAATACACGGGTAAATTTAACGACGCAGCTATTTTTAACTGTGCTTCGAAAACCGTTAATTGAATATCTTGAGGCGAAAAGTTACGGTTAAAGTCTAATCCGCATTCACCAATAGCTACACAGCCTTGATGCTGAGCAAGCTCACGTAATCGGTCATAATCACTTTCGGTGACGTCTTTGGCATTATGAGGATGTACTCCAATGGTGAAACAGCATTGTTCAGAGTACTTTTTATAAAGCGCTACCGCTGCATCCCACTCTTTAGGATGAGTAGTGATGACGCAAACCTTCTCAACACCGGCTTCTTGCGCTCGATGGATAACCTCGTCGGCGTCAAAGCGCTTATCAAGCAGATTGACGCCAGCGTCGAACCAAGGCATCTATTTTACGCGCTTTACTTTAATGCGCTTGTTAAGACCTTCAACACTTAGGAAGAAGGCACCAAAAAGACCCCGCTCAACAGAGACAGCTTGTCCTTCCTCAAGCTTCAAGTGCGTTCGATCCGTTTGCTGCCAGACAGAGCCATCGCTGAAAGTTAGCACATACTTATCGCGAGGGTTTTTCTTAATTGTGTTAATAGTGACGGTAATTTCTGAGGTCTCTTTTGTTAAGTCGCGCTTATGCTCTAAACCAAAGTCATTTTCCGGCTTTGAAGGCATAGGTTGTTGCCCAACCTGCGCTGGGCGAGGGCGAGTTTGTGCGCTGTTATTTGGCTTATATGCCTTTAGCTGGCTCACTTGCTCGTTAACGCCTTCATATTGATTTAACGACTTTGCCACACCGTCGTAGCACATTAGGCGCTTAAGGCTATTATCAGTATTACGGCACTTGTCCATCGCTTCACCGATAGATTCAGCGTGTGCTTGGAACGCACTGAAAGCACAAAGTAAAGTGGCAATAGAAAGCAGTTGAGTTTTCATTCTTATTCCTTTCTCTTTATAACTTTTACGTATTGTCAGTCGCTTCTTCTGAGTCGTCTTCGCTTGGCTTTTTAGCTGCATAAAAACCACCCACAATCACACCGACTTCGAATAGCAACCACATTGGTATTGCTAATAACGTTTGAGAGATAATATCTGGTGGCGTAAGCAACATGCCTACAACAAACGCACCTACAACCACATACGGACGTTTGGCTCTGAGCGACTTGGCGTCAGTTACTCCAGTCCAACACATCAAAATAATGGCTATCGGTATCTCGAATGAGACCCCAAATGCGAAGAACAGTTTCAATACAAAATTTAAATAGCTAGATATGTCTGTGCTTACCGTCACCCCTTCCGGCGCAACACTTGTAAAAAATGCGAACGCGATAGGGAATACGACAAAATAAGCAAAAGCCATCCCAGCATAAAATAGTAAGGTGCTTGATAAAAGCAGGGGCGCTACAAGGCGTTTTTCATTTCGGTATAAGCCCGGAGCAACAAAGCCCCACACTTGGTAAAGTACATAGGGGATAGCAATGAAAAACGACAGCACCAAGGTAAGTTTAAAAGGCGCAAAAAAGGGCGATGCCACATCGGTTGCAATCATACTTGAGTTTTCAGGTAGCGTTTCAAGTAAAGGCATAGCTAACAGCTGGTAAAGGTCTTGTGCGAAAGCGGCAAGACACACGAATACGATCAGCACACTCAAAAGCGCTTTGAGAATACGGCTGCGTAATTCAATTAAATGAGAAATGAGATTGTTAGCGTCAGACATTTATTGCTTTTTATATGGTTCTTGAACCGACTCGGCGGCTTTTTTTAGCTCATCGACACTTTGTTCAAGTTCAGGTGAAAGATCTTTAAGGCCTTGCTGCTCTGCTTTTTTCAAGTTTTCATGCAATTCATGCACGCGCAGCTGATGCTCAACCTCTTGCTTAAAGCCCGTTGCTACATTACGCACGCTGCGAATTGTATTAATTGTAGAGCGCATGGCACCTGGCAGTCGTTCGGGCCCTAAAATAAGGAGCGCCAACACGCCTACTACCAATAGCTCCCAAAAGCCGATATCAAACATCAGGATTTTTCTTTAACGTCGCTCTGCGTTTTTGTCGAAACAGGCTCAGCCGCTGACTTTTCTTCAACTTGCTTTTTTTGTTCAAAGTCGGCGTCTTTGTCTTCTTCACTCACTGCTTTCTTGAAGCCTTTGATTGCGCCGCCTAAGTCAGTGCCTATACCTTTGAGTCGTTTAGTGCCAAACAATAGCACTACGATAACCAGTATGATAAGCAACTGCCAAATACTAATACCACCCATAAAAATAATCTCCCTTACATCGTTGTGCACAGTATGCCATTGCCCGCAAATGCTTTCACCTGAATATTTACCTGAATGAATAAAGATTGACGTTTGGGTTGGGACAATCCATGCTTTGTATATCTTAAGTACGGATAGTAAAAATATTCAACTATGCTATTTTTTACAAGGAGTTAGTGAGCAATGCTGTGCCTTACTATGGTCTATTGCCATTTGTTGCTCTCCACCACTTCAACGCTGAATAGCCCCTCATACACGTTGAACCTACCCGAAAACACGACCAATAAGAGCGCTGCTTATCACAATGACGTTAGCACCTCACATGCCTTTTCTTCTGATCTTTTAACACAGGAGTTTGACACTCAGCCTCGAACACAGGCCCAATATAATGAGCAGTGGTTTGATATTTGGCAGCGCAGTTTTACTGACACTATGGATTTTACAGTAAAGCAGCTCGATGGTTTGTTTGAAAGCGATAGCCTTCCCATCACTTCAGGGCGCAAAGAAGCAAGAGCGGAAGGCCGTGTACAATTGTCGTGGGAGCCAAGAAGCAGCATGCTCTCGGATACCGACTTACGCTTTCGTATTCGTGTTCGTTTGCCTGCTTTAAAAGAGCGCGTTGATTTACTATTGAGTGACAATGAAGACGAAACACAGAACAATACGATACGTGCAGCAAGAGATACCGGCAATAATAACCGAGATAGAACGACCATTGCCCTTCGGTTTCGTCCAGAGCAGGATTCACATTTTTCGTATAGAGTTGGCGCAGGACGTCGAGACCAACTCTATGCCATGACGCGATATAAAGACGCCTTCGCCTTTTCTAAGCAATGGGCTATGCTCTATGACGCAGAGTTATATTATTACACCCGAGACCGATTAGGCGCTGAACTTGGCTGGGCGGTGCAATACGAGATGAGCAAAAAGCACCTCATTCGCCAAAACAACCGCTTTTACTTTCGCGATGACACTAACGACTGGTTGTGGCGCCACGAAGTCCATCATTTATTCTCGGTAGATCAACATAACGCCGTTATACCCCACTTAATGGTAGAGGGCTTGAGTCAACCTAATTACCGCGTAGAAGAAATTTACGGCGGGTTTAGGTGGCGCAACAACATGCTGCGCGATTGGCTGTTCTTTGAAGTTGAACCCTTTGTATTATGGCTACGCAGTGAAGACTTTAAGACGTCATACGGCATGGCGTTGCGCATTGAAGCCTATTATGGACGCGATACTTAACTTAAGTGAGCCCCATAAAAAAAGCTGTCGTAAGACAGCTTTTTTGAAAACGATTTAACGAGTGATGTTTAAGGACGAAGCGCCCTATCACCTCGAGCAAGCCCACACACGCCGGTGCGCGATGATTCGATAATTTCAGCACACTGCCCCATAGTCGTGGCAAATGCATCTAGCTTATCTGTGGTGCCCGTAATTTCAATGGTGTAGTTGTTTACGTTCACATCCACAATACGCGCACGGAAGATATCAGAGTTCCGCTTCACTTCAGCACGTACCGACTCTGTGCGAGTCGCAACTTTAATCAGCATAAGCTCGCGCTCAATGTGCGTACCCTCAGTTAGGTCGACCACTTTTAGCACATCTATAAGCTTATTCACTTGCTTGGTGATTTGCTCTATTACTTTGTCGTCGCCGTGGGTGATAATCGTTAGACGCGAAAGGCTCGCGTCGTCGGTTGGTGCCACACACAGTGAGTCGACGTTGTAACCACGTTGAGAAAATACACCAACAATTCGAGATAGTGCACCAGGGGCGTTTTCCATTAATACAGAGATAATACGTTTCATCAGGTTCGCTCCGTCTTGCTTAAGCGCATGTCATCCATTGCGCCAAACTTAATTTGCATTGGATATACGTGTTCGTTTTGGTCTACTGCTATGTCCATAAACACTAAGCGATCTGTGTAGCTGAAACATTTCTCCATTGCTGCATCTAGTTCGTCGAGCTTGTCTACTTTAATGCCCACATGCCCGTAAGCTTCTGCCAACTTCACAAAATCAGGCATTGAATCCATGTAAGAGTGTGAGTGACGTCCTTTGTAAATCATATCCTGCCACTGACGAACCATACCTAGGGCACGGTTATTCAATGAGATAATCTTGATAGGCAGGTTGTACTGCAAACAAGTAGATAGCTCTTGAATATTCATTTGAATACTGCCGTCACCCGTTACTACCACGGAAGTTGACCCTGGATGCGCAAATTGCACGCCCATTGCAGCCGGTAAACCAAAGCCCATGGTGCCAAGACCACCTGAGTTGATCCACTGACGCGGTTTATCATAAGGGTAATAAAGCGCAGCAAACATTTGGTGTTGACCAACATCAGAACTTACATAAGCTTTACCGTCGGTGTGCTTGTACAAGGCTTCGATAACACGCTGAGGCTTAATAACTTCTTCGCCTTGTGCGTAATTCAAGCACTCGCGAGAACGCCATGTTTCAATTTGCTGCCACCAGTCAGCCAGCTTTTCGCTCTGGCCTGATAAATCTTTCTTATTTACCTGGCTTAAAATTTGATCAAGTACTTTATCTACCGAACCTACCACAGGAATGTGAGCATTTACGGTTTTAGAAATTGATGCTGGGTCAATATCAACGTGGATAATATCTGCATGAGGGCAGAACTTATCGACGTTGTTGGTAACACGGTCATCAAAACGTGCACCTAGTGCAATGATGCAGTCGGCATTATGCATGGTCTTGTTCGCTTCAAGCGTACCGTGCATACCTAGCATGCCGATAAATTGCTTGTGTGTACCCGGCATAGCACCAAGGCCCATCAGCGTACAAGTTACTGGAGCATTTAGCTTTTCAGCTAACTCAATAACTTTTTCTGACGCGTCGCAAGCTACTGCACCACCACCTACATATAATACCGGGCGTTCTGCTTTAAGAAGCGACTCAACCGCTTTCTTCACCTGCTTGGGGTGGCCTTTTTCTGTTGGGTTATAAGAACGCATGGTAACGTCACTTGGATACACATAAGGATGTTCTTCCGCTACGTTAACAATATCTTTTGGCAAATCTACAACCACCGGTCCAGGACGGCCAGTGTTAGCAATATAATAGGCTTTGGCAATCGCTTCTGGAATATCAACCGCGCGCTTAACCAAGAAGCTGTGCTTAACGATAGGACGCGAGCATCCTACCATGTCAGTTTCTTGAAATGCGTCTTCACCAATATGCTTCGACGGCACCTGTCCCGATAAAATTACCATCGGGATAGAGTCCATGTACGCAGTAGCAATACCTGTAATGGTATTAGTTGCGCCTGGACCTGATGTGACGAGCACTGTGCCGGTTTTGCCAGTTGAACGTGCATAACCATCCGCCATATGGGCGGCTGCCTGTTCATGACGTACGAGGACGTGTTTGACATCATCTTGCGCAAATAACGCATCATAAATGTCTAGTACGGCACCACCTGGGTAACCGAACACGTGTGTCACTCCTACATCTTTTAGCGCTTCAACCACCATGGCTGCGCCCGACATCATTTTCACAGTGCTTTCTCCTGTAATGGGTTGGGGGGTTTGTCAGCGTACGTTGACGATGCCCCGACTATATCTAAGGTAATAGGAAGATAAAACACCAAATTGCGTAAAAGTGAGATATATATCCCAATAATCGCAATAATTAGGATAGATGTTTCGCCAACATTAATTTTTTCACGAAAAATAGGATGTTTATTTACACCAAATTAACATCAAAAGAAATACATGGCTTCCTATTTTTCTGTTTAGGAGGTTGGAATGAATAGAGACAATCATTTAATCATCAAGGTCGATATCAAGGTCGCTGTTATCGCTTATGTCATCGTCATCAACATCGTCGACAGCAGGCTTTTTAGAGCCATAAATACTCGCCGTCTTTGGTCTGTTAATACGCGCTTGGTATTTTAACCACGCTTTTTCCTGAGGTGTTGAGGGTTCACGGTGCCCGAGAGCCGACTCTAGATAGGCTTGTTCTTCGTCGTTCTCCGGCGTGATCTTTCCGTCAACAAGCGCAGCAAACAAGCTACCATGGGCCTGAAGAAGCTTACTTTCATTAATTGAAAAATCTCCTGAACGGGCAAAGCCGTAAGGGTAATTTTTCTTATCTGCGAAAGGTTTTCTAGTGACTTGTTCTTTTGTGATTACAGACATCTTAACCTCTTTCATCGTGGTCTCCCAAATAAAGTTCACCAAGAGAACGACCACTTAATTGTTGAATGAAATAGACTTCTGATATAGCGCCTTAATCGCTTACCAGTGTATTCTTAGATGTGTTTTCGCATGCTGTCAATTAGAAATACTTCTGTAGTAAAAACTTAATATTGCGCCAGTAACTAGACATAAAAAAAGGCCGCAAAAGCGACCTTCAAGTAGCACGGCATCGTTTAGCGTTTTTCGCTTACCCAAACGGTGATGGTGCCGTCTACGACCACGGTGCCTTCAGCGTTGTACGCCTTTACTGAAATAGGCAAATCACCAGGCTTCCATGCATCTGCTGGTACTTCGGCGACACAGCGAATGTCTGAGTCTGCTTTTGCTGGGTATTTCACTTCCATGCCCTTTGGGATCCACCTTAGATTTTTAGGGATTGATGCTTCGCACATAAAGCCCATGGCCATTTCTAAACCATTACAAATCGCAATGACGTGAACAGTACCAATGTGATTCTCTACCCCTTTACGCTTTTTAATAAGCACTTCACAGTAGTTAGGTTTGATGTCTGTAATAATTGGTGAAACTGTTGAAAAATAAGGTGCTCTGCGGGCTGAATACCAGCTAAACAGCTTTTTGCCAAAGGGCAGTTTAAGGAATTTATTATAAGTATTGAGTACGTAGTTCTTTGACATAATTGTTCACGCTCATTTTCTAGAAAGTGCTATTGCAGTAAAGCGGCGCTGATACTTAGGCTCTCATGCAATCTGGTTAGACCAGTAAGTATAGCGTTAACATAATCGTTACGTTTAAAGGTTGCAACAAGGTTTATTTCAAAAACAAAAAAGCAGCCCGATTGAGCTGCTTTTATTATGCTGTTCAGCGCTTAGTTAAGCTGCATGTCAAACCCTACGAAGTAAAACCTTCCACGGGCACTTGCCGGATAAGCAAAGTTCGTTAAGAAAGGTTCTTCGTTGGTAATGTTCTTAATACCACCGTACATTTTAACTGTGTCAGTCAATACATATGAGAAGTTAATATCGTGCTGGAAAAATTCATCCATTACGACAGAATCGTCGTAATCACCACGCTCGTATTCTTCAATTTCTACGAATGCGACTAACTGCTCATCCATGTACTGAGTTTGCCAACCGATTTGCAGATCTTGCCATTTCCAAGTCACGGTAAAGTTGCCTGCCCATTCAGGGCGATTTACTTCACCAAGTTCTGGGTTAACTTCGCTTAGATCATTAGGGTTAGTAAATTGGTCAATCTCATTGACCTTAGTACCAGATAGTTTTGTTAGGAACGTATGATCATCAATTTCGAAATCATAACCAAGACTGAAATCAACACCCGACGTTTCTAGGCGAGCAAAGTTAACATCGGTAGAACGCAAGAAGTTTAGACCTGCAAACTGCGGTGAGTTTTCATCGGTATTACGGGTAAACAGAGAACAGAAATTCTCGTTCAAGGTTTCACCAATGTAACATCCATTTACGATGTCGTCAGAACTTACAGAGCTGATCGCAGACTCTATTTCAATGCTCCAGTAGTCAGCCGTTAGTGACAAGCCCTCTAACCAGCTTGCTTGATATACGAAGCCCACCGTTGTCGTATCGGCTGTTTCTTCCTGTAGTTCTGGGTTACCGCCTGTGACGCCAGGGAATGCAGCTGAAAGTGGATCGGTGTAAACATATTCGCCAGCTTCGTTAAACGGGTTATAACCAATTGACTGGAAGTCTGCCACACAGTTAGCTTGTATTTGGTCTGCCGCTGCAGGGTCATTACCGCGGATACCTGCAATCACGCTGGCATTACACGGATCAGTAGGGCGGAATGTAGTACCTACTTCAGGACCAAAAAGCTCTGTAATGTTAGGTGCACGAACAGCTTGAGACTGTGACAAGCGGATCATGAGATCTTCGTAAGGCGCATACATTAAGTTTGCACGCCAGGTTGTTGTATCTCCAATTGTAGAGTAATCAGAGTAGCGGGCAGCCAAATCTAACGTAAGTTCTTCGGCCAACATCTCGCCTTCAATTAATGGGATTGATACTTCAACGAATACTTCACTTACGTCGAAGTCGCCCGTTTCATTCGCCGTTTTAATCGACGGCTGGAATACCAATGAATTGTTAGATGAGTACTCAGATATCAAAGTTCCTGCTTGATATTGGGAACCTTCAGGAATAATTCCTAGTTGCCAATTATCAAAGGTCGCTTCTGATTTTTCTTTTCTATATTCCCCACCAAGTGCGAAATATACTGGACCGTACGGAAGTTCAAAATAATCAGAAGAATCACCAGAAAGTGAACCACTAACGACAAACTGTTCAATGGTGGTTTGTGAGCGACTGTCTT
Source organism: Alteromonas sp. ABV4_150 (assembly GCF_056311745.1). Lineage (NCBI taxonomy): Bacteria > Pseudomonadati > Pseudomonadota > Gammaproteobacteria > Alteromonadales > Alteromonadaceae > Alteromonas > Alteromonas sp. ABV4_150. The sequence continues at coordinate 1,132,350 of NZ_CM149971.1, forward strand.
GCGTTACCCAATCAACTGCTTCTTGAGAAATACCTTCTGCACCCGCCCAAATATTTAAAGGAACGCAGCTACCGTCACCTGGTGTAAAGGAGAAATAGCCCGGGTCATATACTGGAATGTTGAACGCTGTTGTAACCTGAGGGGTATCAGCATCCAAGTTCACACGGCAAGTAGCCTCGCCTGAAGATGGGTCTGTAACGGCGTCGATAGCAGAGAAAAAGCGGTCTACCACAACAATGTTTTCAGTACCTTCTTGCTCAAACTCGAATCTTCCGTAATTTAGCGCAAGTGTATATTGCCAGTCGTTTTCTAAGAAACCTTCTAGACCGATAACACCGCGTAGTGTTCTACGCTCGTTCTCAATTTTACCTTGGCCAATTCCGATAGGATCAGCAGTAATGGCAACGCCACCAATTTCACTCGCTAAAGGCTGAATGAAAGAAGGAAGATAAGGGTTATCTGCTGCACCAAACAATAGATCCCAGTATGAAGAAGGCTGACTTTCATTTTCTGTTGTTTGAACGACGTACTTAAACTCACCAAACACTGTACTTGTGTCAGTGAGATCGTAGTGGCCTAACAGGTTTATCGCAATTTTGTCGTTTGGCGTAATCAGATAGCCACGTTGCTGCTGAATGGTGTTGTAAGAATCACCACCGAAGCCCTCAAAGTTACCTGATACCAAACCATCTTGAATAGGTCTGTAAGAGCCATCTTCCAACACGTTCCAACAACCGCCTAGTGCACCAAATGATGCGGCGCCAAACGAGCTGTTGTATCCAGAGAACGAATCAAGACAATCTGGCGTTCCGTTACCATCAAGATCGATATTGGTCGCAGGATCGAACCCTTCAAACGTATAAGGGTTACCAGGTATGATATAACCATAGCCTGAAGTGAACGGGAAAGTGCGGTAAGGAAGAACAGCTCGAGGGTTTGCTGTGGCCGCGCGGTTAAAAAGCGCTTGTTCTTCAGCTGTTAAATTAGGTTGCGTACCAAAAGTATCTACGTAATTTTGAATAAAGGCATCCTGAGATGGAATGCTTAAACCGAAATTGAACAAACCTGTATTGTCGTAATTATAGTACTGTGCCAAATTTGGTGTACTTGCACCAATATCGCCTTGTTGGAATCGCAAAGCGGGGTTAGTCCAATCACGCGCTGAGCCAATGATTAACCCATTGTCTCTTTCACTTACTCGCACACCCTCATCGTTTTGATACTCGATGTTTATTGCAAAATTACCTCTGTCATTGTCAAAGTTTTCACCATACAACGCAGACATACTAATTTGCTCACCATCACCTTCAGACGAGATACCCGTATTTACGTCAAATTCAAAGCCTTCATAGTCATCTTGCAAAATAAAGTTAACTACACCCGTTACCGCATCGGCACCGTAAACCGCAGATGCTCCACCTGTAAGCACTTCTACCGATTTAATAAGTTTTACTGGAATTGAGCCCACATCAACTGCTGCAGAACCTGCAACACCGCCCACGTGGCGACGACCATTAACTAACGTCAGAGTACGATTTGAACCTAAACCACGCAGGTTAAGAATATTCGCACCGTCAGCAAACGCTGAGTCGATAGAGCTTTCCGCTGTTGTCGACGAGAACAATGCCGGAATGTCATTAATGACATCAGTAACAGAAAACTCACCCGACAGCTGAATATCTTCTTCTGAAATTGCCTGAACAGGTGAAGGTGATGCTAGGTTAGGGTCCCGTGCTATACGCGAGCCCGTAACAACTACTTTTTCAACATCCTTTTCATCAACAGCGGCGTCTTCCTGAGCCTGAACCGCAGTTGCACTTAATGCTAGTGCAGATGCCACTGCACATGCGAGTACAGTAAGCTTGTTTTGCTTTGATGAATCAAAAGCCATGTGTGTTTCTCCAAATATACTTTTTGTTCCAGTACGCTCTTTCTGGCGCTTGTTGAGGAGTCTAAAAGCGATGGTTATTTTTTATATGTTTAAGAAATGCGTTGTACTTAATCTTTTTTACGATCTATTTTGTGCAAACTATGTGCCTATCAAAAGGCGACTAATTAGCGAATCTACCGCTAAAAAACGGCGCATTATGCATATTTACCCACTAAAATCTATTTAATATTCAAACAGACTTATCAAAGCACTTCCAAATGCACATTATTTGTGCAAAAAGCCTAACAAAACTTAGATTTATCGAGAATTGGATTGAAATCAAGGCGGTTGCGCACCAATAGGGTGCAAGGGCTAATGAATAAGGATTCATTGTAGTGCGTAAACGCAGGTAGAATAGGTACTGGAGAACAATATAAAGCAATACTTATACTTTCGTATAATTTTAAAAAAACGCTATTGTAGCTGGTTCAAATACTTATCAATGTGCGTTTGAAAACTACTGTGGTCTCGACACTTCACAGTACCCTGAACTGATTTAGTTGCGTCACCCGCTAGCGTGGGGAAGTCACGGTCGTTAAGAGTAACCCCCTTATTTTTACTGAGGGTACTAAATAACTTCCCTTTTATTGAACTGCAATCAACGACTATTTCAATGCTTTTTAGAAAATCTTCGTTTTCAGTATTGAAGGAGTTAGAGAGCTTAGGGTTTCTTTCCACATTCGAATGGGTTTTGTTTGAATGCGATTGTTTAGCGGTGTCATGCAATCGTTGTGCGTTCAAACGATTAAAATAATATTGTGTGGCATCCCGAATTTTAAGCTTGGTTTCTTCTTTTCTTGCTTTAAATTGTGGTGAAAGTTCTTTTATCAAAAGTTTCTGTGGCTCTTTAGATTTGCCAACCACTTTGCTAGCGCTCGAGACTTTCTCACCCTTTTTCGTTTTTTCAATGGCAGCGCTATGTTCTAGGTCGCTACCTTTCTCATGCTCTGGTTTTGGATCAATTTCGTTCTTTTGAGGGGCAGTCGTTGGCATTACTAATACTGCTTTTAGCAATACGGGTGGGAGGTCTTGCTGACTTACAGACTCGTTTTCTGTGGTGAATGCCAGCGCGAGTAACAAACTCCCATTGATACCAAGTGAAAGTAAAAGTGCACGAAGATCAGAAGCGCTTGGCAGGCTTATTTGAGCAAAACAGTTCCTCTCAAGCTCATATCTATTAATCCCCTCTTCTACCATTAATGCATCCATCCATAAAAGCACCTAGTAGTTGAGCACTAACAAATCAGAAAGTTCAGATAGCTTTCGCTTACAAAGCAACTGCGATTATAAGGCATGAATACTGAAGAAAAAATTTGGAGCGGGAAACAGATTTGTTCTCGTTGTGAAGCAATGGCCGACACTCGGTCGCGGGCCCATCAAGGGGTCGCACTTAAAAACTAGATAAGTTTTAGTTTTTTGAGGTGTCTGAAAATTTGGAGCGGGAAACGAGATTCGAACTCGCGACCCCGACCTTGGCAAGGTCGTGCTCTACCAACTGAGCTATTCCCGCATAGAGTCGATGCTGTGCATCTTATAGATACTTACCTATGGCAAGTTAATTTGGAGCGGGAAACGAGATTCGAACTCGCGACCCCGACCTTGGCAAGGTCGTGCTCTACCAACTGAGCTATTCCCGCAACAAAAGAGGTACTTCGTTTGAAGTGGTGCGCATTTTACAAAAATTTTGGGGTAACGCAACCTTTAATTCTACTTTTTTTGCACCTCGATGTTCGAATGCTTAAATCGTAAACACTTTCTCTCGATAATAGCGCATTTCTTCAATAGACTCGCGAATATCATCCAGTGCTAAGTGTACGCCTTTCTTTTCGAAACCGTCTAAAATTTCGGGCTTCCAGCGGCGCGTTAGCTCTTTTATTGTACTTACATCAATATTTCTATAGTGGAAGTAAGCTTCAAGTTCAGGCATGTACTTCACCATAAAGCGTCTATCCTGCCCAATGGTGTTTCCACACAATGGTGATTTACCTGCATCTACCCACTGCTCCAAAAAGGCAATAGTCTGTGAAGCGGCCTCTCCTACACTTATCTTACTTTCTCGGCAACGTGCAGTTAATCCGCTCTCACCGTGGACACGTGTACACCACTCGTCCATGCTGTCTAACACTTCATCACTTTGATGTACCGCAATCACAGGACCTTCAGCCAAAATATTGAGCTGTGCATCGGTGACTATGGTGGCAATTTCCATTACTACACAGGTTTCAGGATCTAATCCTGTCATTTCCATGTCTATCCAGACAAGGTTACTGTCGTGTTTACTCATTACTTTCCTCTTTGCGCTACAGACATGGCAACCATGCCCTACAAACGGTATTATTGACATAGTATACGTGAAACTAGAAAAGAATCGTGGCGAAAAAACCAAAACTTACACAACGACAGAAACGACAAGTTGCAGCAAACAGAAGCAAGCGCTTGCGTGAAAAGCACGCGTCAAAGGGCGCAGCGAACCTTGATGAAAGCACGTTAGAAAGCGGTACTGTGATTGGCCGCTTTGGAAAACACGCCGACGTTGAAGATGCCAATGGCGAGGTTTCCCGCTGCCATATTCGCCGTACCGTTGACTCTGTGGTATGCGGAGACAAAGTGTTTTTCAGTAAAGGAGATGACGCCGAGTCAGGTGTAAGAGGCGTTATTGAAATAGTAAAAGACAGGCATTCTGTTCTTACCCGCCCTGATTATTATGACGGTATTAAGCCCATCGCCGCGAATATTGACCGTATCATTGTAGTGAGCGCTATTTTACCAACCCTTTCATTGAACATAATCGACCGCTATCTCGTTGCGTGTGAAGATATCGGTATCACGCCACTTATTGTGCTCAACAAAGTTGAGTTGCTAAGCGATGAAGAGCGTGAAAATGTCACAGAACAGCTCAAAACCTACGAAAAACTGGGCTACGAAGTACTGTTCACTAGCTGCAAAACTGGCGAGGGAATCGACACACTTAACGAATACCTTAACGATAATATCAGCGTTTTCGTAGGGCAGTCGGGCGTTGGTAAATCAAGCCTTATTAATCAAGTTTTGCCAGACGCGGATGAGTTAACTGGAGACATTTCAGATAACTCAGGGTTAGGTCAGCACACAACTACCGCGGCTAAACTGCTTCATTTACCGGCTGGGGGTGATTTAATTGATTCTCCAGGGGTACGTGAATTTGGCCTGTGGCATATTCTTACCGAGCGAATTACATGGGGTTTTATTGAGTTCAGAGATTATTTGGGCGGCTGCAAATTCAGAGACTGCAAGCACTTAAATGACCCCGGCTGCTTATTAAGAGAAGCTGTAGAAGAAGGAAAAATTAGCGCTGAACGCTTCGATAGCTACCATAGAATTTTGACGACTATGGAAGAGCAGCGTCCTAGCCATAGTCAGCCACCTGGGGCATAGCAACTGCCCTAGGGTTTTGGAGTTGTTGAAATGCCGAGCCCACAGAAGCGCCCGGAAAGCACTTCACTAATTACTGACGTTGAGTTACTGACATTGAATAGCGGGGCTAAACCGGTAAAGAAAACGTTGCAGTGTGAACCATTGGCTTATGCTTTTGTGTAAGCACTCATAACCCTAAAGTTACTCTTACTACCACGACTTACTATACAATAACGCTATCTATGCAATGCGTTATTGCTTGCATAAAAGAAACGGAGATATTTTGTGTTAGATTGGCTTAAAGTTAATTTACAATACGTTACACCCAAGCACCTGCTTTCACGCCTTGTAGGCAAACTTGCAGAAGCAGAAATGGGTAGTGTTACGACATTTTTCATCAAGGCGTTTATTAAGCAATACAACGTTGATATGTCAGAAGCGCTGCATGAGGAACCAGTGCATTATAGAAGCTTTAATAAGTTCTTCACCCGCCCGCTTAAACCTGAAGCGCGCACCATTGACGAAAACGAGGACGTACTGATCCACGCCGTTGACGGTACGGTAAGTCAGTTTGGCGATATTCACAGCGACAGTATCTTCCAAGCGAAAGGCCATAACTTTAGCTTAACTACGTTGTTAGGCGGAAAACCTGAAGTAGCAGCACCATTTAAAAATGGTAAATTTGCAACCATTTACCTTGCCCCTCGCGATTATCACAGAATTCATATGCCAGTTGAGGGCACCCTTACTGACATGCTTTATGTGCCAGGCGAACTATTTTCAGTAAACCCGCTTACCGCACAAAATATACCAGGGCTATTTGCACGTAACGAACGCGTTGTGGCACTGTTTGATACTCCTGTGGGCCGAATGGCAATGGTTCTTGTTGGCGCAACGATTGTGGCTAGTATCGAAACCGTTTGGGCTGGCACTGTTACGCCACCTGCGGGCAAAAATGTTCAGCATTGGTCATATGAAAAAGACACAGAAGCTTCTGTTTTCCTAGAAAAAGGTGCCGAGCTTGGCCGCTTTAAGCTCGGATCTACCATTGTGGTATGTTTCGAAAAAGACATGATCAACTTTGAAGATATTGCCCCGGGTATGGTTACTCGTCTGGGTGAGCCTATGGCTTCAAAACTATCTTCACAAGAGATAGTTTCCCAAGACCTTGCTTCGACTGAGCCTGAGCAAAATAGCGATGAGTTCGATGACGATGCAGGTGAGACAAAAAAAGAAACACCATCTGAGGGCGCTGACAGCTAATTTATGGATGCTGTTAAAAAAAGCCTAATTTCGCTTCACCTCACGGTCATTTTATTAGGTGGTACAGCCCTTTTCTCTAAGCTTGTACCACTTAGTGCCAGTGACATTACGCTGGTACGTTCAGTATTTGCTTGCATCGCCCTGCTGGCATTTTTGAAACTGGCCGGAAATAAAATAAAGCTAAACTCAAGAAAAGATTACGGCATCGCTCTTGGTCTAGGGCTTTTGATGGCGCTACATTGGGTTACCTACTTTGCCGCAATGCAATATGCTGGCGTATCTGTGGGCATGATTGCGCTATTTACCTTTCCTGTCATTACAGTGCTCATTGAGCCTTTCTTTGAAAGAGTTAGGTTAGTGTGGCAGGACATTGTATCTACGTTAACAGTAGTCGTTGGTGTTTATTTAATTGTACCTGAAACGTCATTGGAAAATGACGTTACTCTTGGAGTGCTCATTGGTATTGCTTCTGCCATCTTGTATTCATTTAGAAACCTGATTCACCGTAAGCATTTTAAGCACTACAGCGGGGCGCAAGCTATGGCGTGGCAAACCTTGGTTATCAGTGTATTAATGCTGCCAATAGGTAGTGCTGAAATAGCCTCAGCGTCAATGAGCTCTTGGCTAATGCTGCTATTGTTAGGCACGGTATTTACCGCCCTTCCCCATGCTCTAATCGCGGCAAGTCTGCGCCACTTGCGGGCAAAGACATTTTCACTCATCGCCTGCATGCAGCCACTTTACGGCGTTTTTCTTGCCATAATTTTACTCAATGAAAAGCCCGGCTTAAGCGCATTGCTAGGCGGCATTCTTATAACGTCGGCGTCAGTCTATGAAACGCTTAACACGCATAAGTTACACAGCGCGAACGATAAGTAACGTTCGCTCTGAGACTTGAGAAGGGAATGTAGATGCTAATTTTTGCCCACCGTGGCGCTAGTAAAGCCGCCCCGGAAAATACGCTAAAAGCGTTTAAGCTGGCTTTCGAGCAAGATGCCGACGGCATTGAGTTTGATACTTATCAACACGAAAGCGGCATTATTGTTTTCCACGATAGAACCCTTACACGTAGAGCCCGCGAGACAGGTTATTTGTTAGATACGCCTTGGCAATCCCTCAAACAAATGGACATTGGCGATGGAGAGCACATACCCTCTCTTTCAGAAACCCTTCAATGCGTTCCAAGTGATAAGTGGTGCAATATTGAAATTAAGCACCTGCACGATGTAACTAGCTGGGTAAAAGACGTAAAGAAGGCAATAAAGCAAAGCGGCATAAGCACTAGCAAGCTACTTATCTCTTCATTTAATCATCACTGGCTTAAGTCGATTGCATTAATGTGGCCCGAGATAAAGATTGGCGCTTTAACCGCTAGCTATGAACTAGATTGTACGGCAAGTGCTAGGGCGCTCAACGCTTACTCGATAAATATTGCGCTAGACGCGGTTGATAAGCAGTTCGTACAAACAGCGCTGCACGAAGGCTTTGATGTATTCGTTTATACGGTCGACGAACCTAGAGATATGCTTATGCTTAAGGAGTGGGGAGTGACGGGCATATTCACTAACGTGCCTGATGTAGCGCTTAATGTGTTGTCGTATTAAACCGTACTTTTCCAATGCGAGAAGTCTGTAGAATGCGTATCTGATACATGCTCAGATTATAAAAAAACGAGCCATTGGCTCGTTTTTTTATAATACTTTTCTTGAAATACAGCTTTCTGACTACTTAAGCTCAGTAGATAAATGGTCTGAAAACACTGTGTTTTTGCAGCACTTACACTGTCGACACAGGCGCATATTGACCCAGTGACCCGCTACAATTAATCCTGCCCCTACCGCAATAGTAAATGGCTCGTAGTGATGTCCGAATATGTCTTTATGCCAATAAATTGCACCACCAGTGAACAGCAGTGCCAGCGGGTAATATTTGCCGTGGTAGCGCACTGCACCACTAATTAAGGCAACCGCCCCAACGATCAGTGAGAACGTCAGAATAGTTCTTTCAAACCACACTTGCGCAAAAAAGCTGGATCCGATAAGCGGTAAAAGAGGCACCAAAACAGGCAGCGCAAGGCAGTGCAGCGCACACAAGCTCGACACCCAGATGCCAAGTTTGTCTAGTTTTGTTGGATTCTCGTCAATTGGAGTCATTACTCTAATTACCACCGTGCTTGAAAATGTATACGCGAATTATTCACCAGAGACGTTATATTATAACAGACTCACGAAAATGAGAAACGTTCCCACATTAAATTTTGATCTTATCGAGATGAAAATAGACTAATTAAGTAAGAAAAAAGGCGAAGATGTTACTCGTTAGGTGCTGTAGTCAAGCCTTCGGCAACCTTCTTTGGTGAGGTACTTTGCACAAAGCCACTACTATCAAAAGTATCCTCTTCACTTACTTCAGACCGTATTTTGTTTACGTCTACACGAATGAGCTGAGCAGTCTGGTTCCTTTCTTTACCAAATTGTTTAGCCACTTTAGGTGCGTGTGAAAAATAGTCAGCTACGGAAGTAAGGTTAAAACCTTCTTTTTCAAGAGAGGGTAAGTGTGTATTTAAAAAATTGACTGTTTCAGGGTGAGGGTGACCAATCACCACAACATGGCCATTCTTTTTAGCGATACGTTTCATTTGGTTAAACTGCTTCAGTAAGAACGCTGGCTCTAATTTATGGTCTAGAAATACCTGCCTGCTTGCGCTAGGCACACCCAAACGTTGCGCAATTTCTTCACCTTTAGTTAGCACAGTAGTTCTGCTATCCACAAAGAACAGGCCTTGGCGTTTCACCTCTTTTAACAGCGCTTCCATTCCCTCTTGCTGACCGGTAAATGCACTGCCCATGTGGTTGTTTACACCTACAGCGTTCGGCACACTTTTCATCGCTTTGCGCAAATTGTAGGTAATAGCCCCGGCAAACATATCCGTGGTTAGCCCAAGCGGTCCCATGTTTTTACCATTTTGAGCTTGCATAGGCATATGGAGCATAACCGCCCTACCTTCTTGCTCAGCACGGTGCGCAATTTCAGAAGCCAGTGGCGTTTGCGGAAGTATGGAGAACGTGATTTCTTTGGGGAGAGAAAAAGCAGCGACATCTGACGGCCTGTATCCCAGGTCGTCTAATATTATTATTATGTCTGACTTTGCGTTTACTCGAAGGCTAATTAGCCCGCATAAAACAAAGATTATACAAGGCATCAGCAGACGCAAAAGCATCTAAGTCACATCCGTTTTTCATCATTATTATTAAGCGCACTGTGTGAATATCTTCACTTTAACGTTAAGCATACCAATAACAAGCGTACTTTCAACAAAACTAGTTTTTTATTACAGGTGAATCATGAACAGCCTTTGTAAAGGGAGGTAAATGTTGCGTAAATCTAGTGCTACGCACTAAAAAAATCAGTGAGAGGTCGATACTTTATAGTTAACGACCACACAGTATTTTAAGGTTTCACTATGATTTCAGGGATTAATGATTCTTCAGCAGCACAACAACTAAGACCAAACACTCCTCCACCACCAAAGGGTCAGCAAGTATCACTTACTGACGAACAAACACAGGCTTTGCAATCGATTTTAGAGCAATACGACGCTGATTCACTAACAAGTGACAACGCAACGTCTATTGTTGAGCAATTGAAAAGTGAAGGCATTGAGCCAGGTAAGGCATTAGAGAGTGCACTTAGCAATGCAGGCTTTGACGCAAAGCAAATTGGTGAACTGGCTGGCTTAGGTGAAGGCAAACCTCAACGTCCGTTACCAGATACAGCGACATTTGAAGTCACTGCTTAAACATTGCTGTGGCGTTAACGATTTAATCTAACCAAGCTTTCGGATTTAGCGCCTTGCCTTTGTGACGAATTTCAAAGTAAAGATTAGGGTATTCCTGACCACCGCTTCGACCAACAAGTGCAATGCGCTCCCCTTGGCTTACGTCATCGCCTGCTTGTTTAAGGAGCGCTTGATTGTGGCCATAAACACTCATGTAGCCCTCGCCATGATCGACAATAGCAACTAAACCAAATCCTCGCAGCCAATCAGCGTACAACACTCGCCCTGGCGCGATGGTATTAACGGGGTCGCCCTCTGCCCCATCTATCACAATACCTTTCCAAGATACCTGCCCTTGACGGCGACTACCAAATAAATGACGTATTCTGCCTTTCACGGGGGCGGGAAGTTTCCCTTTTCTTTTGGCAAGTCCATTCATGCTGAACTCAGCCGCACGCGCAGCGCGTTCAGCTGCTATACGGGCTGCTTCAATAGCACCTCTGAGCGCTTTCTCATCGGCTCGTAATGATGCAATGCGCTGACTTTCTGAAGCAATGGTTTTATTTATTTTCTTTAGCGTTGTTTTACGGTCCGCTTGACGAGTAATAAGGACGGCCCGCTGGCTTTCTTGGTCGTCTTTGAGCGCTGCTAGCGACAATGCTTTTTCACTAAGCTCAGCAGTTACCTCTTCAAGCCTTGCAACATTCTTTCTAAAGCTTTCGATTTCTTTTTGACGTGCTTTTGCCACGTATTGATAATAAGTAATAACACGTTCAAAAGTACGTGCATCATCTTGATAAAAAAGCATTTTAGCGTAATCATAATGACCCGCCATAAACGCACTTTTGAGCTGACTAGACAATAGAGATTGCTGTTTGCGAATAGCGACTTTTAATGCATCTTGCTCTTCTTCGAGCTTGGTCTCTTCTTGCTTAACGCTTTTTAGCGCTTGTTCGGTCGTCGATAACGCTGTTGCTACTTTTGCTATTTCTAGCTCTGAGGTCTTCAGTACGGCTTTTAGCTCTTCTGCGCTGGCTTTGCTGTTTTCAAGTACTTGCTGTCGTGCGCGTAACTCAACCTGCAGTTTAGCTAACTTTTCTTTTTGCGCATTAGCGTCGCCGTCTTGCGCTAGCACATTGCTTCCAATTGGCATAACAGCCAGAGCGACTATGCATCCGATAACTGAAAGAAATGAACGTGCAGACATAACGTGCGCTTAAAACCTCTTCTGTTGCAATGGTGCCTTACTGCTCAACCGCTGCTTTTCACCACTACTATTAATACCGACATCCAGTGTATCTGACGGCTTCCCATATGCCCAGTGCAATTTATTCGTAATATCAATCATCTAAAGTATTTATGATCAAAGCATGGTGAAAGTCTCTTAGCTAACTGAAAGGTAAGCTGGTTTCTCGCCCATTTTTCTATATACTTTGCACTCTTTTCATGGTCTGTAGACAGGGTTAGAGGTAATGGATCAACTAATAGAATTTGCTAGCAACAATATTATTCTTGCTGGTATTTGGGTTGCGCTGATTGCCATGTTGATATTTAGCTATATCAGTGCATGGACATCTTCAGTAAAAGAATTAAGCACGCACGAAGCAACGGTTTTGATGAATAAAGACGATGCGATAGTGCTAGATACACGCCCTGCGAAAGAGTTTAAAGCTGGCCATATTTTGGGTGCCAGACAAATTAAACCTGAAGAGTTGCGTGAGAAAAACTTCAAGAAACTTGAAAACAGTAAAGACAAACCCATTATCGTAGTATGCGCTATGGGTAATCAGGCTCGTGGTACAGCAAATGCGATGCTTAAAGATGGTTTCGCGAATGTGAGTGTATTAAAAGGCGGAATGAACGCGTGGCAAAGTGCCAGCCTTCCCGTTTCTAAATAACAGGTAACCTTTATGAGCAAAGTAGAACTTTACACCAAGGGCCACTGCCCTTACTGCCACCGTGCAAAAGCATTGCTAACGCAAAAAGGTGTAGAATTTATTGAATACCCAATAGATGTTAAGCCTGAACTGCGCGACGAGATGATTGAACGCGCAAACGGCGGCTGGACTGTTCCGCAAATTTTCATTGACGATCAGCACGTTGGTGGCTGTGACGATATGATGGCTTTGGAAGCACAAAGCAAACTAAATCCAATGTTGGGTTTGGCGTAAAGCGTCAGCGCATACAGCAACGCACTACATTAAATTAAAACGACAATTAAATAGGAAATACCATGGCTGACGAAAATCAGACAAATAACGGCGAAGCAGCGGGCGCACAAGCGCAACAGAGTGCTCAGTTCAATATTCAGCGTATCTACACAAAAGATATCTCTTTTGAGTCTCCAAACGCGCCAGCTATTTTCACTAAAGAGTGGAAGCCTGAAATTAAACTAGACATCGACACTAGCACTAACAAGCTAGAAGAAAATGTATTTGAAGTTGTACTTTCAGTTACCGTTACGGCAACGCTTGGTGAAGAAACCGCATTCCTTTGTGAAGTGCAACAAGCAGGTATCTTCGCTATTGGCGAAATGCCAGACCAAAACAAAGCGCACACGCTGGGCTCGTTCTGCCCGAACATGCTTTTCCCATATGCGCGTGAAACCATTTCTAACTTGGTTAACCGTGGAACATTCCCTCCACTTAACCTAGCGCCTGTAAACTTCGACGCTATCTTTGCAGCTTACGTGCAAAAACGTGCACAGCAAGCGCAGGGCGAAGCGCCAAAAATGGACGCCTAATTAGGTGAACATGAAAGGCGTGGACATGAAGTCGCATTCGGTTTCAGAGTCTGTTTCAGTATTAGGGGCGGGGTCGTACGGCACCGCCCTTGCTTTTTGTCTTGCCAGAAATGGCAACCCAACACTGCTTTGGGGCCGTGATGAAAAGCACATTGCCGAAATGGAAGCGAACCGAGAGAATGCTCGTTACCTTCCAGGCGCAACATTTCCAGATGCCCTGGTGGTAAATGCCAACTTAGAAGAAGTGGTAGCTGCCAGCCAAGATATTTTAGTGGTTGTACCTAGCCATGCATTTGCGACCATGCTTCAAAGCTTAAAGCCATTGCTTAAACCGCATCAACGCCTTATTTGGGCGACCAAAGGCCTTGAGCCAAAAACTGGCCGTTTGCTTCGCGATGTGGCAGAGGAAATACTGGGTACCGACTATCCCCTAGCCGTGTTATCAGGCCCTACTTTTGCTAAAGAAATGGTAGCAGGCTTACCTACTGCAATTTCGCTGTCTTCCACTGACGATACGCTGAGTGACGAATTTGCAGCAAAGCTCCATTGCGCAAAGTCGTTCAGAGTATACAAAAACTCAGACTTTACTGGCGTTCAGCTTGGTGGTGCGGTTAAAAACGTTATCGCTATAGGCGCGGGCTTAGCCGATGGCCTTGGCTTTGGTGCAAACGCGCGAACGGCGCTGATCACCCGAGGTTTAGCAGAGCTTACCCGTTTGGGCGTGAAGCTGGGTGCAAATCCAGAAACCTTTATGGGTATGGCGGGTCTTGGCGATTTAGTTTTGACTTGCACCGACAATCAATCGCGCAATCGTCGCTTTGGGCTGGCGTTGGGTCAAGGCAAGAGTGTCGATGTTGCTATTGACGAAATCGGACAAGTGGTTGAGGGATATCGCAACACTGAAGAAGTGCACATTTTATCTAAGAAAGTAGGCGTAGAAATGCCTATTTGTGAACAAATTTATGCTGTGCTTTATCACGGAAAATCTCCTAAAGAGGCGGCCTTAGCTCTGCTTGGTCGAGACCTCAAAAAAGAAGCCTAGTGAATACTTGATGGTTTTTGCTTAGCAGCAAAAACCATCAGCCTCTTAACGCTCCACTATTTCTATCTTTTCCAGCTTATCAACCTGAACTTAGCGGCCTTCTCTTACCACGATCACTTTTGCGTTGTCGTGATATCTAGCGTGACTGCGCTTGTGGTGTTTCACTTTTTTCACCTTTTTGTAGGGTGAATCGACAACCACATAGCGATTCCCATGCTTGCGATAGTAATGATTATTAGCAACGTAATAACGATGATTGTCGATAACCTCTACCCTATGCGCACCTGGCAAGACGTTAACGTACAGGCCAATTTCAGGAACGCTTATGGCTACGTCAATAATCGGACGAGCAGGTTGCGTAATAATAGTGACCCTTTCATTCGCCCCTCTATTCGAGTGAGAATGATGACCTGAATGGGCGCTTGCTTGCCCCGCAATCATTAAGCAAACGCCGGTGATAATACTCAGTGTGATACGTTTCATAATGCTTCTCCTAACTCAGTCGTGCATGTTCAAAGGCTATATTAATGAGTGAAGCTGAACGAAAACTGACTCAGGCAGGCTTTACAGTGTCTTTACACTAGGCGCAAAAAAGCCCACAACGGGGCTTCGTAAAAATGAATGTCTTCGGGCTGCTGATGCCACCTTTTGCTATCTCGCTCCTTCGTAGCCAAATTGACGCCAGCTTTCATACACAAAGACAGATACGGCATTGGATAGGTTCATGCTACGACTGTCTGGCAACATAGGAATGCGGACGCGCTGCTCTGGAGGTAACGACTGAATATAATCGTCCGGTAAACCGCGTGTTTCAGGGCCAAATATAAGTGCATCGCCTTTTTGATACGATACATCGCTGTGAAACGCTTTGCCTTTTGTTGTGCAAGCGAATACTCGGTTCGGCTTCGCATCTTCTAGGTAAGCTTCTAAGTTTGCATGGCGCTTAACGTGGGCAAATTCATGATAATCTAAACCTGCACGTCGTACTCGCTTGTCGTCCCACTCAAAACCCAAGGGCTCGATTAGATGTAGTGTGAACCCACTGTTAGCGCATAGGCGGATAATATTTCCCGTATTTGGCGGGATCTCTGGCTGATAAAGTACGACATCAAGCATGTTTTTCGAACTACCTTCACTGTTAGTAAACGATTTATTCTATAACGAAACACAGCAATTCATCACCTACTCTGCGGTCAAGAAGTCGAGAATTGCCGAAAGAGAGCGCTCGCGAATGTCGTCTGACTCAGTGAATAATTCATGATAAGCCCTTGGTATAATTTCAAGCTCCGCGTTTGGCATTAGGTGTGCTACCCGCCGTTGGCGTTTATTATCTATTATGGCGTCATCGTCTGCGCTTAAAACCAGCGACCGGGTAGTGATTGCCCCCGCACTAGTTTCAATTCTATTCATGGCCTGATGGGCTGCAGCCAACCACTCAGTGGTCACGCCACCAAGCCGAATATCCTGCTCTTCGTCATAAAGCTCGCGAAACAGCGCATAACGGGATTTACTGTGAGTAAGCTTATTCAGTGAAAATGGGAAGGCAATGTACGGGGTTTGCCCAAAAAAGTAGCCTGCGTCAGCCTTTTTTATTCTATTAACGGCAAGGCCAGTGCGAATTAAACCGTTTGCCAACCAATTGGGCAAAGACGGTTTAATACCGAACATGGGGGAAGCCAACACGGCTTTAGAAAACAATTTAGGCAAACGCAATAGCGTCAGCGCACCAATAGCTCCGCCCATTGAATGGCAGACTAACTGCAAAGGGCCTTGTTGCATGGGCCTTACGATAGACTCCACGAAGGCAACGAAATCGTCAACATAGTCATCGAAGTGCGCAACGTAACCGTGTTGAGGGTCTCGTGTCATTCTGTCTGAAAGACCTTGCCCTCGGTGATCAAGAATAAAAACGGCAAAGCCATTTTGATAAAGGTCGTAAATAAATTCTTTGTATTTTAAGTAAGACTCTATACGCCCTGAACAAATAACAATGGTTGCTCGTGGCGTTTCAGGAATACAGTAAGCGTAGCGCACCTTTATATCATCTTTGCCGGTGAAGTGGCTTTCAGTAACACTCTTCTGCCAAAACGGATTGATGTGTGTGGCAAAGGTGCTGGCTAAATTATCTTCCGACGTGAACGTCCAGTTCATAAATACCCTATAACGGTCAATTTGCGCTCGTTGTGAAACTACATACTACTGTCAAAGTATAGGTTACTACTTCGGGAATGACAGAGTGACTCGCAGCCCACCGCGCTCAACAGGTTCAGCGATAATGCGCCCATGATGCAACTCAACCGCCGCTTTTGCAATGGATAAACCTAGTCCGACACCTCCTGATTCTCGCTCTCTAGCGAGTGTAGCTCGGTAAAAGGGTGAAAATATACGCTCGCATTCTTCTACTGTCAGTCCATCTCCGTCATCGGTGATATGAATGCTCCACTGCTCATCGTCTTCACTAAACGAAATATGCGTTAAAAAGCTGCTGTGACGAATGGCGTTACGCAGAACATTTTCTACAGCGCGACAGAGCATCATACTGTCGATGACAACGTTTTTTTTAGGTATATCATCAATTTTTAACTGTTTGTTTTTATTTGCTGCTTCAAAATTCGCATCGGTAAAAACATCGTTGAGGACTAACGATAGCATCTGTTTTTCCATCGTAGCTTGGCCAGCCTCGGCACGACTTAATGTTAGCAACTGACTTACCAGCGCTTCCATACGGTCAGCTTCTCGCTCTACCCGCGCTAACGTCTCTGGGTCTACATTTTGTTGATGGGCAAGACCAAGCGCCATTTGCAACCGTGCAAGCGGTGAGCGAAGTTCGTGTGATACATCGGCTAATAAGCGCTTTTGCGCCCTCCACATAGACTCTAACTGCTCAGCCATTTTATTAAAGTCGCGCGAAAGTTGCCCTAGCTCGTCATGACGTTTAGCCGCTCGCACTACCCGCGCCTGCCAGTCGCCATTTGCTATACGTTTCGCTGAGCTTTGAATACGCAGTATAGGGTTAGTCAGTGATTTCGCAAACAACCAGCTCAATAATATGGTGGTGATCAACGCGATACAAAGAAACAGTAAAACCGGTGGCGTTTGCTTTTCAGGCATTTCCAGTCTAACCGTAAAAAGCGCAAATCGGGTGCCGTTGCGCTCAAAGAAAACCGGACCCAATATTTTGAATGCTCCACGCTTCACAGCTATGGGTGACGTTTGTGTTACTAATCTAAGTAAATCCTCTCTGTCTTCGTTACGAAGCGGAGGCCCTCCACCTGAAATAACACGATTATCACTAATATCGACAGCCACCATTCGCCCCCTCCCAGCTCTGGAATGGCGATCAAGCGCTCCGTGCAGTGGCGCATCATGGAAACGCTCCTCTTGTATGCGCTCCACCACTTGATTAAGAGCAGCAACTTCACGTGGCTGTATGGGCACAATTTCAAGATCTTCAAAGAAAAGGCGGCTGCCCCATATAGCCAATAAGGCGGTGACTATAAATGTAGCCCAAAACCAAAGGAACAAGCGGCCCATGATGGCCCGCGTTGGGCTAATACTGCGTAACAGTTTTACCATCAATGACTTCCAACAATTAACATGTACCCTATACCTCGAATGGTCTTAATTTTTTCATCTCTGGCCACTGCACCAATTTTTTTGCGTAAATTACTTACGTGCATATCAATACTTCTATCAAAGGCTTGAAGTGGTTTACCCAGTATTTTTAAGCTTATCTCTTCTTTAGTAACGCGTTGAGCGGCATTGAGCATTAACAGGCGCAGAATTAAAAATTCCGTTGTCGTAAGTGTTAACTCAACATCATCCACTTTCGCCAGCTGACTGCTGGGGCTTAAAAAAATACCGTTGACGAATAAGTCCTGTTCAACAGCGCCGCCCGTGGATGACAAATTATGACGCCGAACTATCGCTTTGATGCGCGCTACGAGCTCTCTATGATTAAAGGGCTTAGGTAGGTAATCATCGGCCCCCATCTCGAGGCCTAAAATGCGGTCATAGTCATCGCCTCTTGCTGTAAGCATAAGCACTGGCGTACTGTGACTTGCTCTTAGTTTCTTTAATACATCGAAGCCATCCATTTTAGGCATCATCACATCAAGCAGTATCAGGTCGTAATGACGCCCGGAGATCGCTTCTGATAATCCTTCTTCGCCATCGTTGCGCACTTGCACCTGATAACCCATACCCGATAAGTACGTGGAAAGCATTTCTGTAAGCTCTAGGTCATCATCAATAACAAGGATAGACTGCAAGTGAAAATCTGAACTCATGGTATTAAACTCTTTAACTGCTAGATTCATGAAAATGCCTGTAAATTGGATAAAACTCAATCTACGCTTTCGCGTGCGACTCGCCTCAAGCTGACAAACAACACTGACAAAACGCGTACTATATCTTTTCAGACCTATACAATCACAAATCGGCATTACCTTTACATAAGCTTTACACTGCGTTGACTGCTTTTTTAGACGCGCACGTTACGATTAGCCTGTCCGAACAAAAGGAGACGACAATGAAAAAGTTATTAATTGTTAGTGTAACAGTAGCAGCAATTGGCTTAGGTGGCCTCGCATTGGCGCAGCCTGCCGGGTCTGGAATGCGTCACCACGAACCGGTAAAAGAAATTGTTAAACATCTTCGAGGCATCAGCTTAAGTGACATTCAGCGCGAAGAGATAAAAACACTCGTAAGCGCATTTAAAAACGCTAACCCTCGACCTGAATTTGGTGATATTCAAAAACCTAACTTAGATTTTGCTACCGCCACTGATGCCCAGATCAGCGCTTTTATCCAAACCCAGATTGAAGAACGCGAAGCAAAGCATTTTGCTTTAGCTCAACTGCGCCATAACATCTACAAGGTGCTGAATGAAGAACAGCAAGCAATTCTGTTAGCTCGAGACGCTAAAAGAGAACTAGATAGGCAGAAACATCATGATGTTTTCGGAAAACAAGAAGCACGCTTTGCCAAACAAATGGATGGTGAGGGTCAAGGTCCTAAACCCAAGCCTAGGGAGTTTTTGTTCGAAGGCATTAAATTAACCGACGCACAAATAGCAAGCCTTGCTGAGCTTCGCGAGTCGTTCAAAGAGACATCGAAAACAAATAGAGAGACGCTACGCAATTTTAAAGACGCCCAGCGAGATTTAATTCGAAGCCAGTCTTTCTCTGAAGACGCTTGGGACGCGCTTATCGCTCAATACAAAGATAGCCTTGTTAATGCCGGCGTGGAAAAAGCTAGACAGCATCAGGCCATGTTTCAAGTACTAACATCTGAGCAGCAAGCGCAATTAGAGGCACTGCGTAAAGAAGAACGTAAGCTACACGAGTTATTTAAGCCTTAATGCGTAGCGCTTCTCACCCTTCTTATCCACCGTAAAGTGTGCTGGCTTTGGCCGGCCTTTTTAATGGCTAAATGAGAGACTTTTCTTTAGAAGTTGGGTTTAACTGGCTTGTATTCGGGAGATAGGAATAGCGGTGATGTGATCACTAAATCTGCTGTAGCCGGTGTGCAGGCTACTGGCACATTCCATACTGAACACAACCGCAATAGCGCTTTTACATCGGGGTCGTGGGGCGCTGGATTCAATGGGTCCCAAAAGAAGAATAGTGCGTCTAGCTTGTTTTCTGCGATCAACGCGCCTATTTGCTGGTCTCCACCAAGCGGGCCACTTTTATAGCGTGTGACGTCTAATCCTGTTTCGCTGGCAATTAAGCCGCCCGTAGTTCCTGTCCCTACCAAATTACACTGCTTAAGCACGTCTATATGCTGTTTAACCCATGCTAGCAATTCGGGCTTCTTATGATCGTGCGCAACCAGCGCTAAAGTAAGTTTGCTCATTTTATTTTCCGAGTTCAATCCCAATAACCTATTTTCACAGTCTTCTGCTTAGGCCTATAGCAACCTATCACTTATCACTGTCTGATTTCATGCGCTATTTGCGCTTTACAATTTGGGCCCGTTTTCCTTTGCAAAAACAGACTACACTCATAGCTTATTAAGCAGCAATGCTGCCATAAATAAGTACCACTGCTACTTATTAAGTGCCAAATATAAATATTCAGTTCTATTGGGCTTGTTGTCAACTTACTGTCATAACTATAAATATATTATTAAGTATCTTTTTACAGACGAAACAGCATAAATATAAGATAAAATATTTATACATTTTTATTGCATAAACATTCAGATTAGATACACTAGTCCACGGTTAAAGCATCCAACCCGTAAATTCGGGTTGTAACTTTATAGGAATTGATGATGACACAACCAACTCGCGTTGTTGGTTCAACCACTAGCAACGATAAAGAGTTTATCTCTCCCCTGGCTGGCTACACCATGCATAGCGCACGACGATGCGTGTGCACATCTATGCTTATTCAGTAGCACACTTTTTACCTTTGTAATGTGGTCGCGGTTAGGCAAGGATATTCGCCCAACCAGTTTACAAAGGTAAAAAGTGATTTTTTTCTCCTTTTATTGAATTTTTAAATTATGTATAGCGTTTCAATTATTGGTGCCAGTGGTTACACAGGTGCACAACTTGTTCAGTTGGTTATTCAACATCCAAAACTTGAGTTAGCGGGTACTTATGTATCTGAGAAAAGTAGCGATGCGGATAAAAATATCGCACAGCTTCACGGCAACTTGGCCCATGTCAACGCTACGCTCACGCCTATCTCAGATGCAGCCCTAACAGAGATGGCTAACGATGTTGATTTTATTTTTCTAGCAACGCCTCATGAAGCAAGCCACGACTGGATGCCTGTTCTATCTTCAGGTAAAGCAAAGGTACTTGATTTATCAGGCGCTTTTAGGTTGAAAGACACCCAAGTTTTCGAACAGTTTTATGGCTTCCCTCATACGCAAAAGCAAAGCCTAGCTCAAGCCGTTTACGGTCTTGCCGAGTGGCACGAAGCACAGATTGCCAGCGCAGATGTAGTTGCTGTTCCGGGTTGCTACCCCACTGCGAGTCTTAGTGCACTTAAACCACTTGCTGAAAATAACTTGCTTGATGCAAATGTACGCCCTGTAATTAATGCCGTTTCCGGCGTATCGGGTGCAGGTAGAAAAGCCAGTTTAACCACCAGCTTTTTTGAGGTCAGCCTTCAGGCATACGGCGTGTTAGGTCATCGCCATACGCCTGAAATTGAAGCGTATTTAGGCACGCCTGTTATCTTCACGCCGCACCTTGGAAACTTTAAAAGAGGTATCTTGGCAACGGTCACCGTGAAGGTTAAAGCTGGTACCACCAGCGAGCAGCTTGAACAAGCGTACACTGACGCCTATGCTGATAAACCTATTGTGCGTTTGCGTACCAGTTTCCCAAAAATTGACGACGTTGCTCATACCCCTTTTGTTGATCTTCACTGGAAGCTAGATGAAGCATCTGGGTATGCAGTGGTAACCGCTGCAATTGACAACGTAATGAAAGGCGCAGCCTCTCAGGCTATTCAGTGCCTTAATATAATGACGAAACAACCAGTAGAAACAGGGTTAGTACTATGAGTGTTTCACCTATCGTAATTAAAGTTGGTGGTGCATTGCTTGATGATGCGGCGGCAATGACTCGCTTATTTCTAAGCGTAAAAGACGTTCAAGCCATACGCCCCGTAGTAGTCGTGCACGGTGGCGGCCCGTTGGTTGAGACCCTAATGGCAAGCCTAGGTCTTCAAAGTACGAAAATTGATGGCCTTCGCGTTACGCCCGATGAGCACATGCCTTATATCTGTGGCGCACTTGCAGGCTCTGCGAACAAACAGCTTTGTGCAGCGGCACTTGCCACGGGTATTACGCCAGTTGGTTTATCTCTGCTCGATGGAAATATGGTGGTATGCGAACCACTAGCTGATCAATATGGTGCGGTAGGTGTACCTTCAACAGCTGATGCTTCTTTCCTAAAAAGCGTACTAGCACAGTCTACACTTCCCGTAATTAGCTCTATTGGTTCAAGCCCACAAGGTAGATTACTGAATGTAAATGCTGATCAAGCAGCCACGGTTATTGCTGAACTTCTTAACGCGGAACTTTTATTACTTTCTAATGTTGAAGGTGTACTAGACGGCGACAAAGCGCTAATTAGCGAACTTAACGCTGCAAGTATTTCAAAGTACGCAGATGAAGGCGTGATCACAGACGGAATGAAAGTAAAAGTAGATGCGGCACTTGCGTCTGCAGAAAGCCTAGACCGCGCGGTTTACATCGCAAGCTGGGCAGCTGATATCAACGATATTTTAAATAAGAAAACGGGCACACAAATTCTGCCCGCAGCGCTGGCAAACTCAGAGTCGACAAACGCTGATTTACACCACACCGACGTAACAAAAGGCAATGCCGGAGAAGTACAATGAAACAGGACCTACTTACTTTTGCAGACTGGACACCCGAAGCAATGAAAAACTTGCTGCAATTGGCTGTAGAAATTAAACAAGCACCGGCAAGTTACAGCAATGTGCTAGCGGGAAAATCAATCGTTGCCCTGTTTGAAAAACCGTCTTTGCGAACCCGCGTAAGCTTTGATATTGGAATTAATAAGCTTGGCGGTCATATGGTGTACTTAGATGCACAGTCGGGCAAATTAGCAGGTCGAGAAGATGCTGTAGATACCGCAGCTAACCTAGCCTGCTGGGCTGACGCGATTGTCGCTCGCGTGTTTTCTCACGAAACCCTAGAGACCTTTGCTAAGGCAGCAAAAGTGCCAGTAGTTAACGCATTGTGCGATAAATACCACCCATGTCAGGGCCTTGCCGATTACCTCACTATGTTTGAACGCTTTGGCAAGACCGAAGGTCTTACCATGGCATACGTAGGCGATGGCAATAATGTGACCCATTCACTATTAATTGTAGGTGCGCTTTTAGGTTGCAACCAAGTGGTAGTAACACCAGAAGGTCACGAAGCGGCTCCTGAGATAGTGGCGCAGGCCAAAGCAATTGCCGAGAAAACGGGCGTATCGATTGTTGAAAGCACCGACCTTAGTGCCGCTAACGGCGCAGACGTTATCTATGCAGATACATGGCTTTCGATGGGTGACGATACGCCGCTTGAGGTGATCAAAGAGAAGTTCATGCCTTATCAGGTAAATGAAGCGCTGATGGAAGCAACGGGGGCTAGCTACGTAATGCACTGCCAGCCTGCCCATCGCGACTTAGAAATTACAGGCTCGTTAATTGATAGCGATAAGTCGCTATTAATGCAGCAAGCCGAAAATAGAATGCATGGCCAAAACGCCATTCTTACTCAATTACTTAACGCCTAAGCAGGCGCCTAAAAAGACGCTTAAAAGGATTAAATAGATGCAAAACGTAAAAAAAATCGTGCTGGCCTATTCAGGCGGGCTTGATACATCAGCCATCATTCCATGGCTTAAAGAAAACTATGGCTGTGAAGTTGTAGCATTTGCAGCAGATGTGGGCCAAGGTGATGAAGAGCTAGAAGGCCTTCACGAGAAAGCTATCGCGTCTGGCGCAAGCGAATGCCACATTGTTGATTTGAAAGAAGAGTTCGTAAGTGAATATATCTTCCCAACTATTACTACCGGTGCGGTTTACGAAGGGGAATATTTACTTGGTACGTCAATGGCGCGCCCGGTAATCGCAAAAGCGCAAGTTGAGATAGCCCGTAAAGTAGGTGCCGACGCCCTATGTCACGGCTGTACCGGTAAAGGTAACGACCAGGTGCGTTTTGAAAGCACCTTTGCCGCCCTTGCTCCAGACCTTACCGTTATCGCGCCGTGGCGTGAGTGGGATATGGTAAGCCGCGAAGACTTACTTGCGTACCTAGCCGAGCGCAATATTGCGACTACAGCGTCAGCAACAAAGATTTACAGCCGTGATGCCAACGCATGGCACATTTCTCACGAAGGCGGCGAGCTGGAAGATCCATGGCAAGAGCCTACCAAGCAAGTGTGGACCATGACGGTTGACCCAGAAGATGCACCAGACACGCCTGAGCGCGTTACCCTGTCTTTTGACGAAGGTAAGCTGACTCATGTTGATGGTGAAGCACTATCGCCTTATCAAGCGCTAGTTAAACTTAATACTGTTGCTGCGGCACACGGTGTTGGGCGTATCGACATTGTTGAAAACCGCCTTGTAGGCATGAAGTCACGTGGTTGTTATGAAACGCCAGGAGGCACTGTATTACTTAAAGCGTATAAAGCGCTAGAAACTATGGTGCTAGATAAAGCGGCGCTTAAATACCGCGAGCAAATTGGCCTTGAGTTCTCACATGTTATGTACGATGGCCGTTGGTTTACTGCCCTTAACGATGCACTGCTTGCTGGCGCAGCGTCTTTTGCTAAGAAAGTGACAGGCGAGATAGTAGTTAAACTTTATAAAGGGCAAGCTACTGTTACCCAGCGTAAATCGCCCAACAGCCTTTACTCTGAAGACTTTGCTACCTTTGGTGCAGACGATGTTTACGACCAGAAACACGCTGAGGGCTTTATCCGCCTATTCAGCCTTTCAAGTCGTATTGAAGCACTAAAAAATCAAGGTTAATGGTATACCGCGCGTAGCGTTTAGCAGCTACGCGCAGGTAGCAAAGGCAACAAACAGTATTTAAGGAGCATCGCATGGCGTTGTGGGGTGGCCGGTTTGAATCCGGTGCAAGTAGTATGTTTAAACAGGTTAACGACTCGCTGCCGTTTGACCAAGTTATGGCAAGCCAAGATATTCAAGGCTCTATCAGCTGGTCTCGTGCGCTTCAAAAGGCTGGCGTATTGACCGTTGACGAACAAGCCCAGCTTGAAGCAGCACTTAGCGAGTTGAAAGCGAAAGCCGATGCTGGAGAATTAGACTTTAACGCATCGAGCGAAGAAGACATTCACAGCTTTGTAGAAGCTGCGCTTATTGAAAAGCTTGGCGACATTGGTCGTAAGCTTCATACCGGGCGTAGCCGAAACGATCAGGTAGCCACCGACTTTCGCTTGTGGGTACGTGAACATATTGCCTCACTTCGCGCTGATGTTTTAGGTGTGATCAAATCGCTTCTTAATGCCGCAAGTCGTCATCAAGAAGCGATCATCCCAGGTTATACCCACTTACAGCGTGCACAGCCTATTCACTTTGCACACTGGTGCTTGGCTTACGTTGAAATGCTAAAGCGTGACTTAAGCCGTTTAGACGACTTGAAAGTCCGTATGAACCAGTGCCCGTTAGGCTCTGGTGCATTAGCAGGCACTACTTTCCCTGTAGACCGTCATGCCATTGCTGAAGAGCTGGGCTTTGACTCTCCATGCCTTAACAGCCTAGACGCTGTGTCGGATAGAGACTTTGTGCTAGAGCTTTTATTTGTAGCCAGCACCAGCATGATGCATTTGTCTCGTCTTGCCGAAGACATGATTTTCTATAACTCTGGCGAAGCCGGTTTCTTACAGTTAGGCGATAGCGTAACCTCTGGTTCATCGCTTATGCCGCAGAAGAAAAACCCAGATGCACTAGAGTTAATGCGCGGCAAATGCGGCCGTGTGTTTGGCTCACTGCAGGCCCTGCTAGTTACCATGAAGGGCCTTCCACTTGCATACAACAAAGATATGCAAGAAGACAAAGAAGGCGCTATCGATACGGTAAACCAGTGGCACATTTGCTTGTGCATTGCTAGTGAAGTGCTCGACTCATTGCAGCTTAATGAAGAGCGCTGTCGTACTGCGGCAACTCAAGGCTTTTCTAACGCAACCGAGCTTGCCGATTACTTGGTAGGTAAAGGTGTACCGTTTAGAACAGGCCATGATATTGCAGGGCGCGTTGTGCTTCAGGCCATCGACAAAGGCTGTGCTATTGAAGATTTACCGCTAAGCGACATGCAGGCGATTTGCGATAAAATCGAAGACGATGTTTATCCAGTACTTCAATTGGAATACGGCGTAAACCAGCGCAATATCCTTGGCGGAACCAGTAAAGAAACAGTCACTAAAGCACTGTATCAAGAGCTGGAAGATTTGGATAAGCAAGGGTAGCGGTAAGGAACTACTTAGATGGTATTAGCGCAGCAAGATGGTATAAAACTGTTTCGCAGTTCACTGCCATATATTAATGCTCATCAGGGAAAGACCTTTGTACTGATGTTCGGTGGCGAAGCCATCGAACATCCTAATTTTCCCAACATTATTCAAGATATCGCTCTATTGAACAGCCTTGGCGTACGTGTGGTTGTGGTGCACGGTGCCAGACCACAAATAGACCAGCGAGTTGCGTTACGCAGTATAGAAGGCCGCTTCGAAAACGGTGTACGCATTACAGATAAACAAACCCTTGAGTGCGTTAAAGATGCCGCCGGCTCGGTGCGTTCTCAAGTGGAAGCTCTGCTTACTATGGGGCTTCCCAACTCACCTATGCACGGCTCTCAAATACGCGTGTGTTCGGGCAACCTGGTCGTTGCCAAGCCGATGGGCGTACGAGGCGGTGTTGATTTCGAAAACACGGGATTAGTGCGTCGTATTGATACGACCGGCATTAACGATCATTTAAACGACGGCTCAATTGTGCTGCTATCTCCTATGGGCTATTCATCAACAGGAGAAGTGTTTAACTTATCTCACGAAGATGTAGCCACACAGGCGGCTATAGCCCTTAAAGCTGACAAACTTATCGTATTTTCAAACTATGATGGCGTATACAACCGTGACGGACGTTTACTTCGTACAATTGAACGCCCTCAGCTAGAACAGTTGATGATGGCGGGCGACATTACCACCGAAGATACGGTGTTAAGCGCTCTTACCACCAGCGTAGCTGCAGGTGTTCCCCGTGCCCACTGCATCAGCTTTGAAAAGGACGGCGCATTGCTTCAAGAGCTGTTCACCCGTGACGGTACGGGTTCGCTTGTAATGGAACATCATTACGAACAACTGCGTGCAGCCACCATCGAAGATGTAGGCGGTATCTTAAAGCTGATAAAACCGTTAGAAGAAAGCGGCGTGTTAGTGAAGCGCTCTCGTGAGCGTTTAGAAAACGAAATAAACCAGTTTATCGTGATAGTGCGTGACGGCATGATCATCGCCTGCGCAGCTTTGTATTTATACCCCGAAGACGGTTGTGCCGAGCTAGCTTGTGTGGCAACCCACCAAGATTATCGCGGTAAAAACCGTGGCGAACGGATTTTAGATGAAGTGCGCTCCCGTGCTAAAGAAGCGGGTATTAACAGTATTTTTGTACTGACCACAGTTACCGCACACTGGTTTTTGGAGCAAGGGTTTGAACCTGCAGACATTAGTGCGCTACCTGCCGTAAAGAAAGAGCTATATAACTTCCAGCGCAATTCTAAAGTATTTACCTTGGCGGTGTAGGAAATCTCTCGTTTTAGCGCGAATGCTATGGCTTACCATCCCAGCTAAGCAATAGCATTTGCGCGTCACTTATCACTCAGCACTAACTATTAACAAAATAAATAGTCAAGATATTGCATTTTATTGGTGCAGAAGGTTTACTGGTTAGACCAGATGTGTTTTCGAGATCTCCAATGTCGAGCAAAATAAAGCAATACGGCACAATAAAGAATACGAGTGTTAAAGATATCACTGTTACTTGCGTTGATAGCACGCCACTTGCTGCCTCTCTTTTCACCCCCGAGCAGCCTGCTAAAGCAGCCATTATGATTGGTCCTGCTACGGGTATCAAACGTCAGTTTTACCGCGCATTTGCTACTTATTTGTGTGAGCAAGGGTTTGGCGTTATCACGTTCGATAACCGAGGCATTGGCGAGTCGGTAAAGGGCTGCGTTAAACAAAGTGATGCATCACTAGTAACCTGGGGGGAACAAGATATGCCGGCGGTGCTAGAGACACTAAAGGTTCATTTCCCTAACGTACCCTATTTTCTTGTTGGCCATAGCGCAGGTGGCCAATTACTGGGTTTGATGCACAACGTACACGACCTCACTGCTTTTTGTAACTTTGGCAGTTCATCAGGTAGCTTACGAAACATGCGTAAAAGCTATCTGCTAAAAGCGCATTTCTTTATGAATTTCTATATCCCCGTGAGTAATTTACTGTTCGGCCATACGAAATCTCAGTGGGTAGGCATGGGAGAGCCACTGCCTAAAAAAGTGGCGCGCCAATGGCAAAAATGGTGTAACGGTAAAGGATACGTAAAAACAGGGTTCGGCAGTGATGTAAACCAGCACCACTACGACACCATTCAGATACCTTCTAAGTGGTTACTCGCCAATGACGATGACATTGCTAATATTCACAACGTCCACGATATGATTAGCGTTTTCCCCAATATGGAAGCTGAGGTGGAGGAACTCGACCCGCAGGCCAACAACGTAAAAGAAATAGGCCACATGAAGTTTTTCTCACGGAAATGTCAGCATCTATGGCCTAAAGTCACCGATTACTTTAATCAATACGTGTGAAAACGCCTTCGAACGAGCGCTTACATCAAAGCGCTCGAACTCGATACGGGTGCTCTGGTTACGCGCTAAGCAAGTGTGTATATTCTCCCTTCATTTGAAGGAATATGACCTTGTTGATGTTCGCTAAAGTCATCTTGTAGCGCGCTTAACCCTTCACGCTCTTTAACGTTTAACCAACCGGCACTCCACGCAATGGCTTTTGAGACAAACCCGCTACTTAACTTCTGGTACTCACCAGCACCAATCTCAGACATACGCTGCTGTATATGAGCAGGCGCAAAGAAGAACTCCTCATCGCTTGCGGGCTTAACGTCCTGCCAGTGAGTAAGCCCAACGTTAATGTACCTGCTTAGAAGCACACCAAGCCTTTGTTTTATTGAGTCTTTAACCTTGGCATTGCCGGACATGTCGACCACAACGGTGCTTTTTAGTTGCAACATGTCCAGCTGTTCATAGCTAATAACGGTGCTGTAAACATTTAACGCTTCAAGTGATGCAATGCGCTTTTCAGAGGTGACGCCTATCGCGCTAATACCCGCTTCATTTAACGCAAAGGCAAGCCCTAAACTGGTTTTGCTTGAAGCACTTAATACTAATAACTGCTCTCTTTGTGCCCCAGGTATAGCATCGACTACTTCTGATAAACAGTAAGACGTTGCGTATAGCGGCCACAGCAACATCTGAAAATTTTCTTGCTCATGCTGCTTAGTGTTTATTTTAGCGTTAGCATCGCTCTTTTGGGCAGGCAGTGGGCGATATACGTTATAACCTTGCGGCAACTTCAAGCGATGTGGGCTACAGTCGATAAGGTTACTGCTATTAACTGTAGTGTTACTCATAACCAAATATTCAGCGGGTGGGAAGTACCCCAGAAAACGACTTCCTGCTTCTACCGCATCGTTATTAGAGCTAATTACTTGCCCCACGCCCCATACTGGAATAACGCCCCAGTTTTCGTTGCTACTGGTATTAAAAGGTGGAAAAAACTGCCAATAACCTAGCTTGTCACCCACCATATAATAGGTCAGGTTATTGGCAGTAAACGCGAACCTTTCAATTTTGATCACTAGGCTTTTAGCCTTTCCAGTTCCCTCTATCTGCGCGTTATCATGACTAGCTTCTGTTTGCATTATTCGATAACGGTTTGGGTTCGTTTTGTCTATTTGAAACTGTTTCATCGTTATTTATAACCTCTTAAAGTTGCCCACTCGCTTTTAAGCCGTGTATGTAGGTCATCAGCTTTTGCATTGCCGGTCCCGCTGCTTCTTTCAAACGCCCTAACACCTGCATTTTTTGCATATCGTCTTTTGCCACGCCGTGTATTACTTTTGAAAAGCCATCCAGCCGACAATGGTAGATCCAATCTTTAAGCGCTGTGTCTTCACCCCAAATTTGCATGTTTCGCAACATGGCAGCAGTCATGGGTAACCAGTCGACGTCACGATTAGGCAATGGGACCACTTGTGTCAGCATCTGCTTTTGTTGTTCATCGCTGTAGGCCGCCTCTACGTGGGCAATAAGCGCTGCACTAAACACGGGTTGATAGGCGCGCACTGTTTGAGGGGTGATGGTGTCGCCATCGAACACCGCTTTCATCTCTAGGTTAGTCAGTGCAGAAGCTGAGCAGTCAATGACCAACGCGTTATCTGGCATTTTCCATGTTGTGCTTTCAAAACACAGTTCTTCGCGGCTGATATGCTTAACCCGACCTTCTCTAACGATAGACGGGAGCGTTTGTAAGGCTTTTAGCTCTAGTTCGCTTACCGTTGCACCGTGAAACATACTGGGTCTTACGTTTTTATCTAAACGCAACAGAACACCGCGCTCCTCTAATTTGTCGAACATATCTTCAATGGAGGTTGACGCAGCAATGGCTTCCATTTGATTTGCTTGTGCCCCAATAGAGTCGAAGAAGAAGTCATCCAAGGGCTGCGTATTTTTACGGTTGAGTAACCAAGCATCTCGCGATACCACCCAGTGGATATTATGCGGTGCCACATGGTTTTCAAGCAGCCATAGGCAGGTATCAATACCCGTTTTACCCCCACCAACAACCACGTAGTTTTCAAAGCCTTCAATATTTTGAACCACGGTATTAACTGGCGTATATGCAACATCGTCGTCGCGGGTAAAGCTAGGTGTATGAGTAAGCGGAATATTAGTGTTGAGATAAGTGGCATCAACAATTTTCTTGTTAACCGTAACGTTATAGTGCTTGCCATTTAACGTAGAAATAAATTGTTTATTGCCCTTGTATTCGCAAAGCGGGTAATACTGCACACGGTTTGAAGGTAAAAAGGTTTCGTTCATTACCGCATCGAAATATGCGCTAACTTCTTGGCCTGAAGCTAACCCCATTAGGCCTTCATTCATTCCACACTTGTCGATTACGCCCCGATTTAGCTCTTTTGAGCATACGCCATAGAACGCTGAAGGCTGGTGAAGGGTAACGAAGGGGTAGGCATAATTCCAATGCCCGCCGGGCTTCGCATTTTTATCTACAATCAAAATGTTAGCGTTTGTTTCTTGAAGCAGTACATCAGCGAATGCCATCCCTACCGCGCCAGCACCAACAATTAAATAATCGCAGGTTAATTGCTCAGTTTTCATATATAGTGTCCTTATGAATAACCTGCGGGCAGGCAGGTTAAGTGTTAAACCAAGAGATATAACAGCGTTATTAATTCACTCTACATAACGGTGTTATATTGCGCAACATGTAAATGATGTGTAAATGAAAAAAGATACGCGACAAAAGATCTTAGATGCGGCTTCTGCACTGTTTCTGAAGGGCGGTACAAATGCGCTGAGCGTGCGTGCCATTGCTGAAGGCGCAGGTATGTCTACTATTGGTATTTATAGCCATTTCAAAGGTAAGCAGGGTATTTTAGATGCACTTTACATAGAAGGCTTTGAACTAGTAGAGCGTGAAATGTTGGCAGCCGATGGCAATACAGCGGCAGAAAAAGTGATTAATGGCTGTGAGCGTATTTTAACGTTTTCAGAAACCCATGCGGCCCATTATCGGTTAATTTTCGCTTCTAATTTGAAAGATTATACGCCATCAGATGAGGCGATAGAGGCAGGTGAAAAAGCCTTTATCACGCTAACTAAGCTGACCGCGGCGTTAATCAAAAAAGACCTGTCTGTTGAAGAAAAGCAAGATGTTGCTATGCAGGTGTGGGCGCTTAATCACGGGTACATTACCTTAAACCAGCACGAAATTAGCAACCGGATTACTTGGAACAATTGGAAAGAACGTGCGCTTCAAGCCATCCGTTTGCACGTTTACGCCCTAGTCGCTACCCAGTAACGAAGCGGGGTCAGAGTACTTTTTCCAAAATTAACTCTGACCCCATTTACTCTATCTGTTAGATACTGCCTGTCTTACACGGGCGCCATAATCACTATCTGCCAAGTCGTATTGCACGAACATCGCTTCTTGCACGTCTTGCGTTGCTTTGCTTAGACCATCAGCGATATTGTTTACTAGCTGCTGCTTTTGGTCTTCACTCATAATGCGGTACAGATCACCTGCCTGAGAGTAGTTATCTTCATCACGGTTATCGTAAATATCTAACCATGCATCTTGCTCTAGTGGCATCGGTGGTTCTTGCACCTCTGGCATTTCAGCAGGC
Organism: Alteromonas sp. ABV4_150; assembly: GCF_056311745.1. Taxonomy (NCBI): domain Bacteria; kingdom Pseudomonadati; phylum Pseudomonadota; class Gammaproteobacteria; order Alteromonadales; family Alteromonadaceae; genus Alteromonas; species Alteromonas sp. ABV4_150. The sequence goes on from NZ_CM149971.1 coordinate 1,164,513, forward strand.
TCACCAATACGAGCTCGGTTGTTTGGATAGAAGTTGGCTCCACTTCCCGCTAGTGCTGGGTTGATCCCTGCAAAAGCGCCATCTCGCTGATAATTGTGTACAGGACAACGTGGTGCGTTTACCGGTATTTGATTGTAGTTGGCTCCAATGCGGTATCTGTGAGCATCTTGATATCCAATTAGTCGCGCTTGAAGCATTCTGTCTGGCGACGCACCAATACCCGGTACCAAATTGCTCGGCGCGAACGCTGCTTGCTCAGTTTCTGCAAAGTAGTTATCAACATTGCGGTTTAACTCCAACTGTCCAACTTCAATTAATGGGAAGTCGCTGTGTGGCCATACCTTGGTAAGATCAAACGGATTGATATGATAATTACGTGCTTCCTCTTCAGTCATAACCTGCACGTTCACGGTCCACGATGGAAAATCGCCTTTATCAATGCTTTCAACCAGATCTTGCTGAGCGCCATAGGCAGGCATCTTTTCCGCTTCTTCGTTAGTGAGCGTTTTAATACCTTGGTTAGTTTTAAAGTGCCATTTCACCCAAAAACGTTCGCCGGCATTATTCCAGAAACTCAATGTATGTGAGCTATAGCCATTCACGTGACGATAGGAAAGCGGAATACCACGGTCAGACATCAAAATCGTTGATTGGTGTAATGACTGTGGGTTATTCGCCCAAAACTCATAGACCGCCTGCGGATCTGGCAAGTTAGTACGTGGGTTCTTTTTCTGGCTGTGTATAAAGTCAGGGAACTTAATGCCATCTCGCAAAAAGAATACTGGGGTATTATTGCCTACCATATCCCAATTACCCTGTTCGGTGTAAAACTTCACTGAAAAACCACGCGGGTCACGGGCGTAATCACTTGAATCTTGACCGCCACCGACAGTAGAAAAGCGTAAGAACACATCAGTTTTTTGCCCTTCTTTTTGCAAGAAGTCGGCAATAGTATAATCAGACAGACTTTTAGTTAGCGTAAACGTACCATACGCTGCGCTACCTCTGGCGTGAACTACGCGCTCTGGAATTCGCTCGCGGTTAAAGTGTGCAAGCTTCTCGAACAAATAGTGGTTGTCGAAAGTAACGGGGCCGCGAGGACCCGCGGTTCGACTTTGATTGTCATTGGCAACGGGCGCACCATTGCTAGACGTTAGCGTGGTAGGGTTTATAGCTGTACCTGAAAATGGACACTTACTCATTGCGAATTCCTTCTAGTTCTTTTCTCGCCCTCTTTTCAGCTTTACTAATTGTCTCGCCAAAACTGGGCATAACATAAGTAACCAACAACGTTTTTGTTAATCACCTTTTTCGTTTAAAAAGATAATCGCCGATTCACCCAAACAATTAAAGTAAACAAAATAGATAATGCTAATCGTGATTTTTAATCACGGTAAAACACTCGTTATCAGATAGAAGTTTTTACACATCCGTTTTTGCTATTGGAGCTTCGTATGACGAAGGTAAGCACCGGCGAGCTTTGTATGACTGGGAATAGCTGAAGCTATTTGTCGCTATTGTTTGGCATCTTAAAAGCTGGTGAAGTTTACAGATTCTATGGATTATTCAGCCCACGTGTAGACTATCTAAGTTCGACAGAAGCTATAAAGAGATAGAACAGAGCGAATTACTTTTTTGCAATAAAGGTCTAGACGTGTGCTTTTTTCGTAAATAAGAGCTTAAATATTCGCAAACGAATAAGGGCTTGCACCATGACAAAGCCACTCATATTCATCACCGGTTTTATAATGTTGTGCATCATTGCCTTTGCGTCTTGGAATACCTTTGAAACGCTTTGGCGTATTAACAATAAAAACAACGAGTTAACTTTTATGGGCAGTTCAGGTTGGCAATGGCATAACAAATCAAAAGGGCTTCAAATTAAGCGAGTTGATGGCTATTTGCCGGCGCTGAGAAAAGTGTCTGAGAGTAAAGAATATGCATCACTCATTACCATTACCGAAAAGGGAGGGTACCGGGGTTTTGTATTTTTTGACCAAGATTGTGAAGAAGGCGCTATTGTCTCTGAGCATGTAACTTACAGTGCGGCAGAAGCACCAAAACTTGAAGTGTTACATTGCCTGCATGGAAAGCTGGTATATATGAAAAACTGGACAACAGCACCTACAGAAAGGTGGCGTGGTCGTGTGGGCGACTTTGAATTTGATGAAGCCCTAAACGAATGGGATTTCACTCCACTTCAACAAGCCTATTTAAAGAGTGTTGCCGAACTCATCTGAAAGTTGGGGTCAGAGTACTTTTTTAAGCTTTCGGGCCAGAGTAAGTTCTGACCCCGTTTTATGTTGATGCCCTTCGTTAGCCATTCTGATGCTAAAAAGGCGATTAACCAAAGTAATGTACACTGACCCCATTATTTAGGTGTTGGCGAGTGCGTCGTCGATATCTTTGGCACTGTGGCGATTTTCTAATTGGCCATCGTCGCCCCAGGTTTTGTTGACGATACGACCTCGTTTAACCCCTTCTCGCTGCTCTAGTTGTTTAGCCCAGCGGATTAAGTTGGTGTACTCGTGCACTTGAAGGAACGTTGCTGCATCATACAGATTTCCGAGCACTAAATTGCCGTACCACGGCCATATAGCCATATCAGCGATACTGTATTCGCTACCTGCCATGTACTCGTTGTTTGCTAGGTGCTTGTCTAGCACGTCTAGTTGACGCTTAGTTTCCATAGTAAAGCGATTGATAGGATATTCCATTGGGTAAGGTGCATAGCTATAGAAGTGTCCGAAACCGCCACCTAAGTAAGGCGCCGAACCTACCTGCCAAAATAGCCAGTTGAAACACTCTGCTTTAGCATGGGCGTCTTGCGGTATGAACTTACCGAACTTTTCTGCCAGGTAAACCAAAATTGAACCGGATTCAAAAAGCTTGGTTTCTGGTGACGTTGTAGTATCGACCATTGCCGGAATTTTACTGTTGGGGTTTACGTCAACAAACCCTGAAGAAAACTGCTCGCCCTCACCAATATTTATAAGCCAAGCGTCGTACTCTGCTTCACTTACACCTGCTGCCAACAGCTCTTCTAGCATGATAGTCACTTTCTGACCGTTAGGCGTGGCTAACGAGTAAAGCTGCAAACCATGTTCGCCACTCGGACGATCCTTTTCGTGGGTAGCGCCAGACACAGGACGATTAATACTTGCCCACTTGTTACCATCATCTTCAGCTTGGGTCCAAACTTCTGGCGGTGTGTAGTTATCTTCTGTCGACATAGCAAACCCTTATAGTTTCTTTATTTATTAAGTTACTGCAATACATAGCTATTAAGAACAGCATTTAAAGACTTATAGCTCAACACTGTCGACTAATAAACGGGGATATACGGTTACTGACATAAAAAAAGCCGCACTTTGCAGAGATACAAAGCACGGCTTTAATAATAAAAGGCGAGCAGTCCATTGCCCGCAAACTGGTACTAATCGATACCCACCGATAAGATTTAACAGCAGAAACGGTGGCTATATCGATAGCATGTAAACGTATAATTTCGAGTTACTTAACCTTGTAGTAGGCGTCAATTAGGTCGGATTCATCCAAGTAAACAAACATTTCACTTTGTTCATCAACAGGGCTTTTCGAAGCAGGTTCGATAGCTTTTTCCGTAGCCTTTACATCATGTGATACAGCATCAACGTTAGTTGCATCACAAGCAGAAAGTGTTGCAAGCGCTGCCATAACTAACGACGTAGAGAATGAGCGCTTCATAACTTGCGCACAGAAGGGATTAGTCTTGCTCTTTAACTTTGTCATCAATAACACCTCTTGATCCTTGTTGTAACTAGTAGGAAGAGTATCAATCATTGTGCCAACTAAAATTAATCTTTATTTATCAGAAACTTAAGAGACGCGAAACGGTAAAGGCAGTATAATGAATGAAGGAAATGTTGCGCATAGGCAACACTATTTTACATTTGTTAACGATTACTCGCGAGATGCATAAAAAGCGAACAAATTACGTTTATTTATTTCTGTTAATGCTAGAGAAGTAATGAAGAAAACCTAATCTACAGGCACAAAAAAAGCAGGCTTAGCCTGCTTTTTTTGTTGCCATTACATTTTACTAAATGCTAACGCGCTTATAAGGACGATACTCTGCTTTCCAGAAGTTTCGCTCAATGCTGGCGCGCAGTGCGTCGTCAGACATTTCCAAGGCTAGTCCCTGCTCCATCGCTACTCTGCCCACTTCAAAAGCAATTTCACGGCTAATTTCTGCAATTGCTGCAAGTGGTGGCAACAACGAACCTTGACCTGTGTTGACTAATGGCGACGCTGCCGCAAGAGCGTTACTTGCTGCCATTAGCATCTCATCACTAATGAGCTTCGCTTTTGAGGCGACAACACCAAGTCCGATACCAGGGAAAATATACGAGTTATTACACTGAGCAATAGGGATGACATTGCCATTGTACTCAACAGGCTTGAACGGACTACCTGTTGCAATAATTACCTCACCTTCGGTCCATTCAATCACTTGCTCCGGACGCGCCTCAACCTGACGAGAAGGGTTACTCAACGGGAAGATGATTGGCAGCTCACAGCCTTGTTTCATGGCACGAATAACTTGTTCAGTGAATAAGCCTGGCTGACCTGAAACACCAATAAGTACGTCTGGCTTCGCGCAGTGCATCACATCTAGCAAAGAAGCGTAGTCACCGCTGAATGTCCAATCTGCCAAGTCAGCATTCTTCTGCTGTAGTTTTTGTTGGAAGTCGCGTAGACCTTCCATGCCTTCGGTTACCAAACCAAAACGGTCAATCATGAACACTTGCTTGCGTGCTTGTTCGTCAGTCAGGCCTTCAAATACCATTTGTTGAATGAGCATTTCAGCAATACCACAGCCTGCTGAACCCGCGCCCACGAACACCACCTTCATGTCGCGTAGCTTTTGCTGCTTGGTTTTACATGCCGCCAAAATAGTACCAAGGGTAACGGCAGCAGTGCCTTGTATATCGTCGTTAAAACAACACACGTCGTTGCGATAGCGGTTTAATAACGGCATAGCGTTTGGCTGCGCAAAATCTTCAAACTGAATCATTACATCAGGCCAGCGTCGCTTCACAGCGTTAATGAACATATCAACAAATTCGTCGTATTCTTCCTGTCCAATACGCGGATGGCGCGCCCCCATATACATTGGGTCGTTTAGCAGCTTTTCGTTGTTAGTACCTACATCTAACATTACGGGCAATGTGTATGCTGGGCTAATTCCACCACACGCTGTGTAAAGCGATAGTTTACCGATAGGAATGCCCATACCACCTATACCTTGGTCACCCAAGCCTAGAATGCGCTCTCCGTCGGTCACAACAATAACTTTCACTTTTCGTTTAGTCGCATTGCGAACGATATCATCTAGTTGATGGCGCTCTTCATAAGACACAAACAAGCCGCGAGAACTGCGATAGATATCAGAGAACTGTTCACACGCATCACCCACTGTTGGCGTGTAGATAATTGGCATCATCTCATCTATGTGCTTTTGAATAAGGCGGTAAAACAAGGTTTCATTGTTGTCTTGTATAGCGCGCAGGTAGATATGCTTATTTAGCGCTTCATCAAAGCTGCTGTACTGCATGTAAGCACGTTCAACTTGCTCTTCAATAGTTTCGTACCGTGGAGGCACAAGACCGGTTAGGTTGAACGCAGCTCTTTCGCGTGCAGTGAAGGCACTGCCTTTATTCAGTAGGGGTGTTTCCAGCAATGAAGGGCCGGCATGAGGAATATAAAGATATCGCTGTGAATCTTCTGACATTGGTTTTCCGATAATGAGTTCAGGGCAAATACATCGCCTTCGCCTAAAGCAGCACGCACACAGCGTGCTTTTTTATAATTAGAATATTTCTTCTGGCTCTGGCGCAGTTGTCTTGTCCTGCGTGGCTGGATCTAACACTTCGTCATCGCGAACGTAAGTAGTTGGCTCAGTACCTTGCAGGAAATATTCGAATAGTGTCGTATGGTCTGTTCGTCTGGTCAACTTTCCACTGGTACGATCAATGCGAACACGCACTATATTTTCTGGTACGGGCATAGGCGTATGCGGTTTACTTTCAAGGGCGTGCTGCATAAATCGGATCCACGCCGGCTGTGCCGCTTTAGCCCCGTCCTCAATACCAATCAAAGCGTTGCCAATCCAGTTAAACTTTTCAGGATCCTTATTAATAAGGTTTTGGTTGCGCGTTGCGCGGCCTAGCTGACGACCCATGTTGTCGAACCCAACCCAGGTCGTTGCCACTAAATCTTTATGAAAGCCACTAAACCAAGTATCGCGAGAGTCATTAGTAGTACCTGTTTTACCTGCAATATCAGTACGCTGAAGAATATTGCGAGCACGCCAGCCTGTGCCTAGCCAATAGGTCTTTTTGCTCCAATTTCCATTTGCTCTAACCGCTGTACGCATCATCTCTGAAACTAAAAAGGCATTTTGTGCAGTAATGACCTGCGGCGCGATTACCTTTTCTGTGGCTTCATTATCACCGTCACTGTCGCCAAGCAAAATATCTTGATTCAATTCAGCGGCGAGTAAGGCTTCAATATCCGCTTCTTCATCTTCAGGTAGCATTTCTTGCTCGCTTTGGCTTTCACAACGATTACATGCCCAAACAGGGTTTGCTTTCCAAAGTTCATCACCGTTTTCATCAAGCACTTTGCTAATAAAATGAGGGTTCACTAAGTAGCCGCCATTCGCAATGACCGACATACCTCTTACTACTTCAAGTGGCGTATGTGAACTCGAACCAAGAGAGACAGTTTCGTCTAATGGAATGTCGTCTTTATTAAAACCAAACCGGGTTAAATAGTCTGCCGTTTCTCTTAGACCAACACCGCGAAGTAAACGAACCGATACCACGTTTTTCGATTTACCAAGGGCTTTACGCATTCTGATTGGACCGTCGTATTCAGCCGGCGAATTTTGCGGGCGCCAGGCGACACCTGTAGCGGCGTTCCATTGGTTAATAGGTGCATCATTGATAATAGACGCAAGGGTGTAACCATTGTCTATCGCCGCTGAATAAACGAAAGGTTTAATGTTTGAACCCACTTGGCGCTTAGCCTGGGTAGCCCTATTAAATTGGCTTTGGTAGAAGCTATAACCGCCAACCACGGCTTCAACCGCGCCGTTTTTCGGGTTAAGTGCAATGAAGGCTCCGCTTACCTCGGGGATTTGCGAAATACGCCACTGCCCTTCTTGTTGTCTGATATAAATTACCGCACCTTCTTGAGTAACGTCTGACGCGGTTTTTGGGTCACTGCCCTGTCTAAAGTCTGTAATGTAGCGACGAGCCCAATCAAGACCGTCCCACTCTACCGTAATGGTTCTTCCATCAACGGCAAGCACATCGATTGACTGTTCATTTACTTTTGTTACCACAGAAGGTAACAAAGGCTTGATATGAGGGATTTCTTCAAGCACTCGTATAAGTGATTCATCATCCCATTCGTCACGAGATGTTCTGTTGCTTACATCAAAACTTAACGAGAGCTGGGGAATTACGTCATCTTTACCTTCTTGCTTAGGAATATTCCATAAGTACCCGAGTGCACCTTTATATCCATGACGTTCATCGTAATCGTGAAGATTTCTCACTACCGCTCGCTGTGCGGCGAGTTGAAGGTCCGAAGTTGCTGTAGCGTAAACCTGATAACCGCCCGTTTCCGCTTCTTCTTTTCCATAAATTTCTACCATTTCATTGTAAATGGTATCCGCCAAGTATGGTGCATCGACCTCAATCTCAGCGCCGTGTTTTCTAGCCGTAACTGGCGCATTTGCTGCTTCATCGAACTGCGCTTTTGTAATGTATTGCTCATCTAACATTCGAAGAAGTACAACCCGTCTGCGTTCGACTGAGCGTTGTGGCCCGCTAATAGGATTGAGTAGTGAGGGCGCTTTAGGCAGGCCCGCGATGGTCGCAATTTGCGCCAAAGAAAGCTCGCCCAGCGGTTTGCCGTAATACACTTGAGCAGCAGCACCAAAACCAAACGCCCTGTGCCCCAGCTCAATTTTGTTGAGGTACAACTCCAATATTTCTTGTTTAGAAAGCTCCTGCTCCATATGAAGTGCAATAAAGATTTCTTTTATCTTTCGAATGTAAGTCTTTTCACGAGTAAGGAAGAACCCTCTAGCTAGCTGCATGGTTAAGGTACTCGCTCCCTGACGCTTTTCACCAGTAAGCACTAAACTTACAGCAGCACGTGCAATACCAATAGGATCAATGCCGCGATGTTCATAGAAACGACTATCTTCAGTAGCAAGTATGGCGTCAATTAATTCTTGTGGAACTTCCTCAAGTTTTACCGGGATCCGCCGTTTAACTCCATATTGTGAAATAAGTTTTCCGTCTTTGGTGTAAATCTGCATAGGAGTTTGCAGTCGTACATCCTTAAGTACAGTAACACTTGGTAGGTCAGGTTTGATATAAAAGTAAATACCTACCAGCGCTGCAAAACCAAGAAGGCCTGATAGAAAGCTAAATAAAATAAGTGGTTTAATGTACTTCACTGTAACGGATACCAAGACATTTTGTTGAAATGACGTATATTCTATACGTATGTGTTAACTGTAGAACCATACGCACAATACTAATAGAGTAATATTGTACTTTAGAGCAACTACCTTTGAAACTGGACACTTGCACATGAAATCGCTGTTCAAAAAAAAGCTGCCGCCCATTGTGGGCTTAGATATAGGCACGCGTCAAATAAAAGCGGTATGGCTAGAACAATCAAAAGACGGGTTCGTCCTTCAAGGGTATGCCTGCGAGCCGATAACTAAAATCGCGTTTTCAGAGCGAGATATAAAAGATTATGAGTCGGTAAGCGTTGCACTAAAAAAAATTCGCAAATCGTTGAAGACAAAATTAAAGCTGGCGAATGTTGCGGTGGCAGGCACCTCTGTCATCAGTAAAATTGTTTACATGGACCCCGAACAAAACGATTACGATCTTGAAAATCAAATCGAGATAGAGGCAGACAGTCTCATTCCCTACCCTCTTGAAGAAGTCTATTTAGACTTTGAAGAAATGGGGCCAAGCGCGACGCACACTGGCAAAGTCAATGTTCTGTTAACTGCCGCTCATAAAGACCTCGTCGACAGTCGATTGTTGCTAGCAAGAGAAGCTAACTTCGAGCCTAAGATTGTTGACATGGAAAATTACGCCATTGGTAATGCACTAGATTTTTTCCACACTCCACAGGCTGAGGATGAACCGATTTGCTGCATAAATTTGGGCGCTTCGCTGCTTCAAATATGTGTAGTTAAAAACGGTAATGTAATTTATACAAAAGAGCACGCATTCGGTCTTAACCAATTAATCAATGATATTAGCGCCATTCATATGGTTGAGCGCGAGGTAGCAGAGCGCCAGTTACTTGACGATACACTTTCAGGTAACTGGGTGGAAGATACACTGCCCATATTTGCTGCTAACCTTCAGCAGAATATTAACCGCGCACTACAGATGTATATGAGTACCTTGCATGCTGAGAGACCAAAGAAAATTCTGTTAAGCGGCGGTGCGGCGACCATTGAGCCCTTGGTAGATATACTGAAACAAGACTTAGGCCTTGAAGTTGATTGCTTCAACCCATTTAGCAAGATGACGATTAATCCAAAACTTGATACTACGCGACTTAGCAAAATTGCACCTCAGCTTGCAATTGCTGCGGGTCTGGCGAGCCGGAGCTTTACGCCATGGCACATGTAAATTTACTGCCTTGGCGAGAAAAACAGCGCCAACATCAAAAACAACAGTATTTAGCGGGTCTGGTTGCGGTTGCCGCTATTGTGGGTTTAATTTTTTGGTTTATTGGTCAAGCTATCGACCAGCAAATTAATAATCAAAACTCACGAAACCAATACCTCGAGCGGGAAATAGCCCTACTGGATGCGCAGATTGGTGAGATTAAAAAGGTAAAAGAGAGAAAAAGTGCGGTTGAGCAACGCATGGCACTCATCGAACAGCTACAGGCAAACCGCAACGTGGCCCCTATTGTTTTTGATGAGCTTGCAAAACTAGTACCCCAAGGTGTGGCATTTGAATCGATGACCCGAACCAACAACAGCATCAAAATTGAAGGAATTAGCGACTCAAACAATCGCTTATCAGATTTCATGCGCGCATTAGACACTTCAAAAGTATTCGTGGGTGCAGAGCTTTCTACTATTAAGTCTGACAGTAGCGCGGCCAGAGCAGTTAGCAACTTTACGCTTACGTTTTCGATAAACCCAAACGTTGCTCCTTTAGAAATTGTCAGTAGTGAGGCGCAGTAGCAATGAAGTTTGACGTTTCAAAACTAAAAGAACTGAACGAACTCGACTTTGAACAGATCGCAATTTGGCCAAACGAAGTCCGCATTGTTGTAGCTGCGTTCCTTGCCATATTAGTAGGCGCAATAAGCTACTACACTTTAATTAGCCCTAAGCTACCTATAATGGATGCAGCAGAGTTGAAAGAGCAGGAGCTTAAACTGCAGTTTGAAGCCAAGTATCGTATTGCAGCTAATTTAGAGGCGTATGAAGAGCAGCTTGCGAAGATAAAAGAAGACTTTTCTTCCATGCTTAAAAGTTTGCCTACTAGTAATGAAACGCCAGGTCTACTTGATGACATTACATATGTGGGTACGTCAGCTGGGCTAACGTTTGAATTGCTTAACTGGCAACAAGAAGTACCAAAAGAATTCTATACCGAGCTTCCTATCGAAATGGAAGTTAGCGGAGGCTATCACAATTTCGGGGAGTTCGTGTCTAAAGTGGCCGATTTACCCCGTATTGTTACGCTACACGACTTTGATATTAAGCGCGAAGCAGGCGGTTTATCTCTTAAACTACAGGCTAAAACCTATCGTTCTGAAAATTCCTCCGATATTGAAGGAGATGAACAATGATTCGTTCGCTTTTATCTCTTTTAATCTTACTACTCATTACAGGCTGTTCGCCGAAGCTTGATGATCTTCAGACCTACACACAAAGTGTGAAAGAACGTGCACAGCCTCAAATTGAACCGTATCCAGAATTCAAAACACACCCGCCATTCAGCTATACGGCAAGCACATTAAGAAGCCCATTCGACCGCCCCCGAAAAAATTCGGCGCCGGTAGCTAAAGCAAGGGTGGAAAACTGTCTACAACCCAACTTTCAACGTACGAAGGAACCACTGGAAGCTTATGGGATAGATGCACTTGCACTTGCGGGCAACTTTGCTGTTAAAGGAGAAAAGTGGGCGCTATTAAAAAGCAACGATGGTGCACTACATAAAGCTAAAGTAGGAAGCCGTATCGGCTTGTTTTATGGCAAGATTATGCAAATTGGCACCGATTCAATTACTATTGAACAATTATTACCTGATGGTGCAGGCTGCTGGCAAAGGAAAACAACAACAATGATTACAGCATCTAAGGCGGGAGAGTAAGCATGGCCGAACGATACATTTTCAATAAGTCTCTCAATCGTAGAGCGCCTAGATGGTATTGGCTTGCTTTGGCTGTCGCCGTAATATTTTCATTTACCTTTTTGGTATCGACTCCCGTTAAAGCGCAAGAACCTTTGTTGGTAGACCCTAACGCGAAACAGAGCGAGGCAGCCCCCACTACCACGGTGACGAATTTGGACTTCACCCAAGCTACCAACAGTACAGCGGTGACTTTAATAGAGTTTGTCGGTACAGCGCCAAAAGTGCAACTTATCGAATCACAGGGAAAGGTAACGCTTACGCTCACCAAAACTGCTTTAGCTGAAGATCAGCTGGTTGAGTTAAACGTTGCTGATTTCGGCACTGTTGTTTCAACCATAGAAACTTTTGAAGATGAAAATGACGCGCGCGTTGAAATTAACTACTCAGGTCAGGTTACCGTTAAAAACACGGTGAAAGACAGTGTGTTGCGCGTTGCTATTTCACCTATGGATAGCGAGCAACAAGAAGCTTTAGGCACAGAGCAAAAATACACAGGTGATCCAATCTCTCTTGACTTTCAAGATGTCCCTGTAAGGCAGGTTCTACAGATTATTGCCCAGGTCAATGGATTTAACTTAGTCACAACTGACACGGTTTCGGGTAATGTGACCATTAGCTTATCTGGCGTGCCTTGGGACCAAGCGCTAGACATGATTTTGCGCGTTAAAGGCTTGGACAAGCGTTTAGAGGGTAATATTTTGTTAATTGCACCTGCCGAAGAATTGTCTGCACGTGAAACTCAAGCGCTTCAATCTAAAAAACAAGTGTCGGATTTAGCCCCGCTTCACACGGTAAATATTTCGGTTAACTACGCCAAAGCCTCAGCGTTAGCCACCATATTAAAATCTACCGAGGGTGGAATCCTGTCGGATCGTGGCGGTGTTACCGTGGACGAACGAACCAATACATTACTTATTCGCGATACCTTGTCGTCTATTGATGAAGCAAGAAAAACAATCAATGCGTTAGATATCCCGGTTAAACAAGTGCTGATAGAAAGCCGTATGGTTACTGTGCTTGACGACGTAGACGAGCAGTTAGGCGTACGCTGGGGGTTCAGCGACCGACAAGATGATAACGGCGTGTCTGGTAGTATTGAAGGTGCCGATACCATTGCCGGTGGCGTGGTGCCGAGCATTGAAAATCGTCTTAACGTAAACCTTCCGGTAAGCAGCGCTGCGGGAAGCATAGGCTTTCAAATTGCGAGCCTAGTTGACGGCACTATTTTAGACCTTGAACTTTCTGCATTAGAGTCTGAGAACAAGGGTGAAATTATTGCCAGCCCTCGAATTACTGTCGCCAATCAGCATGAAGCTTACATTGAACAAGGTACAGAAATTCCATACGTTCAAGCAACGTCGAGTGGTGCAACGTCCGTAGAATTCAAAAAAGCGGTACTATCGCTTAAAGTTACTCCCCATATAACGCCAGATAATCGCATTATTTTGGATTTAGTTGTAACCCAAGACACCCGCGGCGAGACCGTTTCTACGTCTACCGGTGATGCGGTAGCCATAGATACACAAGAAATTAAAACACAAGTGCTTGTTGAGAACGGTGAAACCATTGTACTTGGCGGCATTTTCCAACAAACCAGTTCTGACGGCGTATCAAAGGTTCCCCTGTTTGGTGACTTACCGGTTGTTGGCGCCTTATTCAGAAATTCGTCTCAGCTTCAGCAGAAGCGAGAGTTACTCATATTTGTTACACCAAAAATTGTAACTGAAAGGCCCTAGATAAAATTTCACCTACTAAAAAACGCGCATCTTGATGTGCGTTTTTTGTTTTACGACCTTTTTTGTAATTAAATTTACAGGTATACGCTATTTGTTGGTAACAAAACTTGCATCGCCTTGCATGAAACTGAGATAATCCCCGCCTCGAAATTTAAGCGAGGTTTAAGGAGTGGTGCTTATTGGAAACTAAATAGGCACGAGTCAATGGGTAGGCTGGTAAGGCAACAGTGCACTGCCCCTAACATGATTAAGTTGTGATATAAGCAAATATGGCTGAAAAACGTAATATCTTTTTAGTTGGCCCAATGGGTGCTGGCAAAAGTACCATCGGTAGACATCTGGCAGACGAACTTCACCTAGACTTTTTTGATTCTGATCAGGAAATTGAGCGCCGCACTGGTGCAGATATCGCCTGGATCTTCGACCTTGAGGGCGAAGACGGTTTCCGTAAACGCGAAGAAAACGTCATTAACGATTTGACAGATAAGCAAGGTATTGTACTTGCCACTGGCGGCGGTTCTATTGTAACTAAAGCAGTACGCAATCGTTTATCTGCCCGCGGCATCGTTGTTTACCTACAAACTACCATCGATAAGCAAGTTGCCCGTACACAACGCGACAAACGTCGTCCTTTGCTACAAAACGAAGATCCAGAACAAGTACTTCGCGATCTAGCAGAAGTGCGCAATCCGCTTTACGAAGAAGTCGCTGATTACATTGTTGATACAGACGACCAGAGCGCGCGCGCTGTAGCAAATCAAATTATCAGTAAAATCGGTTTATAAATTATATATGCAATAGGAGGTGCTACGCCAATGTCAACCTTAACTGTGGAACTTGGAGAACGTAGCTATCCTATACAGATAGAGGCTGGGCTGCTTTCGCGACCCGGCCTTTTTAGTGCCTACATAAAAGGCCCGCTGGCGGTTATCGTAACCAACGAGACCGTTGCCCCCCTATACTTAGAAACCGCTAAGGCAGCATGTGGTGACGTTCAAGTTGAAACCATTATTTTGCCAGATGGCGAGCAGTACAAGAATTTAGAACAATTCGAAGTAGTCATGACCCGGCTTCTCGAATTAAATGCGGCAAGAGATACAACACTAATCGCCCTTGGCGGTGGTGTGATAGGCGACCTCACAGGCTTTGTTGCAGCAACGTATCAACGCGGTGTGCCTTTTATTCAAGTGCCTACTACCCTGCTTTCTCAAGTTGATTCTTCGGTAGGCGGAAAAACGGCGGTAAACCACCCTTTAGGTAAAAACATGATTGGTGCTTTTTACCAACCCGTTTATGTTGCTATCGATACCAACTCGCTCGCAACACTACCGCCTAGAGAATTCGCTGCCGGTATGGCAGAAGTTGTTAAATACGGCATCATTTACGATGCTCCGTTTTTCACCTGGCTTGAAGAAAACGTTAACGCACTGACGTCTCTTGATACTGAAATCCTTACCTACGCGATTTCCCGTTGCTGCGAAATAAAAGCAGATGTTGTTGCGAAAGACGAACGGGAAGGAGGCTTACGCGCCATTCTTAACTTAGGCCATACCTTTGGTCATGCTATTGAAGCCGAACAGGGTTATGGCAATTGGCTACACGGCGAAGCGGTAGCTGCTGGTACTATACTTGCTTGTAAAGCTGCTGAAGCATTAACATGGTTTGAAGCGTCAGAAACACGACGCGTGACAGCGTTATTCGAAGCTTTTGCACTGCCTATTGCAGGGCCTAGTAGCATGACGAAAGACGACTATGTTAAGCACATGAAACGCGATAAGAAAGTGGAAGCGGGCAGTATCCGATTTGTACTTCCTCAAGGTATTGGCAAAGCGGTTGTTACTAAAGACGTCACCGACGCCATCCTTACTGACATTCTCTCTTAGGCATTCGCGTTCGCGACAAACTGGCAGCGTGCCCTTTCATTACCCCCTAGGTCTGGGAGCTAATAATAGGTGCGTTGTTAGACTAGTTTTAAAGCAACGGTGAATAAGGGCAAACTCCCATGCAAAGCGAACTGCATGAACGTTTGGAATATCTGGTCAATTACTCGTCTCAACTGATTTTTGTCAGCGGTGAGTCTATTGCTCAACAACAAAAAACCCTAGAAGCCTTTGTTTTTCAGCAGCATGACGATACCGAAATTGCGTATTTAACCGCGCAAGATAATATGGAACCGTCTGACTATCGTAGACAGCTTTGCCGGCAGCTACTCGGTCAGGTGGTGGGAAGCTTTCGTTCGTCCCCTCAATGAATTGCTTTCTGATTTGAATAGCCACGAAGGCCCAATTCTGATCGCTATCACTCAAGCACATAACCTTCCTGATGCACTCTTGCAAGAGCTGTGGGATCTGGTATTACAAAGTCGATTTGCTGGAAACAAACAGCATTTAAACGTGCTTTTATTTGCAAATAACGCATGGGCTGAACGCGCTAAGCAGTGGTTGCCAGCTAAAAATACTGAGACTCCACTTATTATTAGCAGTCAGTCTGTGATGAGTGAACAGCCTAGCTACGAATCAGACCTCGACAAAATGATTGCCTCCCGTAGAGAGGCGTTTCAGGCTCACTTAGAAAATAGGCAGCGTGAAAATACTAAGACATTCACTAACCCGCTAAAAACAAAATGGTTTTATGCTGGAGTAGCTCTGGTATTTATGGTCACATTCTCAGGTCTCATCTATTGGCAGTACGGTGAACAACTCGCATCAATTTTCTCCCCTATTAGCCAGCAAACTCTAGAGCCTAAGGAAACTCAGGTTGCACCGGGTTCAGCCTACAATAAGCTAATTGGTACCGATGATGAGGCACTCAATAACGCTGCAGAGACGAGTAAACAAGCTACAACTGCTGGTAAGCAAAATGACGTAAGTGCTCAAACCGGTAATGTGGAAATTGTCTCAACACCACTTACAACACCCGAGTTAACCGGTCAACCAACTTTTGATAGGCCAGCGGAAAATGCAGTAGCAGAGAGTGACTCTCTGATTACCGACTGGGAAAGCGCAGTATCATCGCTGCCTGACGCAGGCTCTTTAACTGAATCAGAAGACAGCAAAAGCAATATTACTTCAAGGACACAAAGCGGTAATTCTCTCTCCGTTGATACTAATTCAGGTGAAAGCAGTGAGCAAAGGGCTCATGATAATGCACAACCAGCAGTAACGAACCCGCAAAACACTGATACAGTGTCTGGTAGCGAAAATACGAATCAAACATCAGTGCAGCCAGGCCTGTGGATTAGCGATAACGATTACGCCATCCAGATGCTAGCGATGAAAAGCGAGTCGGTGCTCAATGCGTTCTTGCGTGAAAACAATCTTGTAGAGCAAACCCGCATTTATAAAACTGAACGCTACGGTGGCGACTGGTTTGTAGTTGTGTTTCGAGAAGTTTATGCCTCGCTATCGCAAGCACAGCAAGCGCGAGCAGCGTTACCCCAATATCCGGGGAAACAGAATGCTTTTATTAAGCGTGGGGCTCAAATTCTCTCGGAAATAGACACCGCGCAAAATTAAGCCGATTCAAGGTCAAAAACAACTATTTAGTTCTGATTATTTAGCAAAATTCCACTCTTGCGGCACTTGTTGGTTGTCCGTTTTACTGATGAAAGTTACAATCTACCTTTAGCGTGGTGATATCTGATACTGATCAGCATAAAAGTATAAAGACGACCCTTTCCCTTGGAACGGCGGCGCAAGGAAAAACCACCGTCTTCATTCCGTCTAGGTAGTAACGTTTAAGCATGATGCAGAAAAAGAACCGTGCCTTTCTAAAGTGGGCCGGTGGCAAATACAGCTTGGTTGAGCACATTCAGGCCAGATTACCGCAAGCTAACAAACTCATAGAACCGTTTGTTGGTGCCGGCTCTGTATTTCTGAATACGCAATACAAACGCTACCTGCTTAATGATATCAACCCTGACCTCATTAACTTATACAACTTCTTAAAGGCGCAACCTGATGCGCTTATTAACGACGCGCGCTCGTTTTTTAACGGGAGTCGCAATGAAGAGAAGATGTATTATGACTTGCGAGAAGAATTCAACGGTACGCAAGACGAATACTATCGCGCTATTCTTTTTCTCTATTTAAACCGACACGGCTACAACGGTTTGTGTCGCTATAGCCTACAAGGTCGTTTTAATGTGCCGTTTGGCCGCTATAAAAAGCCCTACTTTCCAGAAGACGAAATGTTTGTGTTTTCTGAAAAATCACAAAAGGCCACTTTTACCTGCTTACCGTTTGAAAAGGTTTTTTCAAGGGCTAGGCGAGGCAACGTTATTTATTGCGATCCACCTTACGCGCCTATCAGTAAGACAGCAGCCTTCACCAGTTATGCAGCACGAAGTTTCGGCCAAGAGTCGCAAGAAAAGCTAGCAGAATTGGCCACCCGAGCCTCTAAGAAGCGCGGTATACCTGTGTTGATATCAAACCATGATCTACCGCTCACTCGCTCCTTGTACCAGGGTGCTGACTTTAGCATACTGTCGGTCAAACGCTCGATAAGTCAAAACGGCGCAAAGCGACAGCCTGTCGATGAAATATTGGCTTATTTCCCACCTGCGAAAGTTGTTCCCAAGCGAAAAACACGCAAGAAAAAAGTAGCTCAGCGGCCTTCTTCTGAATAACTATTTCGACACAAAAGATTAGAGAACTCTTACATGAAGCGATGAAGTGACTAAACGCTTTCGCTAAGTGTGAAGGGGCAATCAACCGTAGCCTGTATACCACTTTACAAACATAAAAAGTGAAACAACGAATATCACAACCAAAATTACACCTATAACAGCAAAGCTGATAAAGGTACCCTTGGTAAAGTCACGTTCATAGTTTTTATGGCTTTGAACACCGAACAAACTTGCCACTACACTACCTAGAACTGACCAAAAACCAGTACCAGATTGCATAATTTCCTCTTAAGAATCGTTTGAGGGTGAAGTGAAGTCGCGGTTACCATCATCGCTGTGAAGCAACTCTAGTAAATCTAAAAAGTGAAACTGGAAGGACGGCGAATTCCCCGCTATCCATGACAGCCAGCTGACCTCTTCAACTCCCTCTTGATGACGGGCACATTGGTTTTGGATATGGCTTGCAGGAAGCTTTGGATTAAACTCGGTAACGGGTTGGAATTCACAAACAGACGAGCGCGTGCTTGGCGGATTCGTAACGGCTACGCTAACTAAAGCGGCGGCTCCACAAATCGCAAAAAAAGGAAGAACTTTCATCCTGAATACCCCTTACACTCGTTTAAAATTTAAACTCATTATAATCAAAAGCAAGTAACGAACAAGTTAAAAATGCGTTGCTTTTTAAAATGGAAAGCCTAATGCAATTGCATTAGGCTTTTACTACTCAACGTTTTAATTAAGAGGCCTATCCATTGGCCTTTTTTTGACAATTAAAGTTCGAAATCTACTGAGTAAGCTACAGTGAATTTCAACTCATCGTTATCAAGTGCGTCAGCACCAACATCATCAATATCTGTACCAGTGATCGCGAAGCTGAATCCGTCTTTCGCAATAGAAACGCCGTAGTCTACGTAACCTTCAACGCCATTAAACGCTTCAGCAAAATCACCTTCGTGATAACCGACGTGAAAACCAAGTTCCGTACCGTTTAAAACTTCCATGCTGTAATCAAGCGATGTGTACGATGCTTGTGCAAAACCAAAATCTTGATTTTCGCCCTCGTCAGCTTCCGTGTGAGCTAACAGGTAAACCGTTAGGCTTAAACCACCCATACCTACTGAGCCATAAACTTCAGCAAAATCAAATTCAGCTTCTGCGTCGTAGTTGTAATATAGGTAACCAAAGTCGTACGCAATGCCGTCAGATTCGCCAGAAAAACCGAAATACATATCGTGCTCATATGAATAAATGTCGTCTGATTCATAGCTTACGTTCGATGCCCAAGTACCGGCATAAAATCCACTTTCGTGCGCATAGTCGATACCGCCTTGAACAGCGGCTTCGTTAACGGTTTGTGTTAAACCACGCCAAATGTAGTTACTTGTTGCGCTTGCATTGGCGGTAAATTCGCCTTCGGCGTAGCTAGGCATTGCAGTTAGTAGACACGCTGAAGAAATAGCAGCGGCAACTAGGGTTCTTTTTGTAGATGTTTTCATGTGAGTTCTCCAGTCAAATTCAAACTTGTTGTTATTCGTTTTTTCTGTCTGTGTTTTCTTTTTGGAATGGGTAACGCAAAGTTGATGCCCATTTATGGTTCACGAAAAAAGCCTACCAAAATAATCACAAAACATTGATATAAAACGATTTTTTAAAATCCATTTTAATACTCACTTCATTGGTAGAGTTTAAAGACTGACTTAAAGCGCACCAACAAAACGCAGCTTCACCAAAATTGGGCAACCGCATCGCTTACGGTTACTTGTCTTAAATTCTTGTCAAATCGTCCTCGATGCCCCCTTTGCGTAGTAAAGATGCATGGTTTTGGGTAAACTTTCGCAACCCTATAACGTAAGTGGCAACGTACCTTGTTGTTTTTGATTTGAAGGACACGCAATGAAACCGTTTTTAATTGCTCCATCAATACTCTCTGCAGACTTTGCTAGGCTTGGTGAAGACGTAGAAAAAGTGTTGGAGGCAGGCGCCGATGTGGTGCATTTCGACGTAATGGACAACCACTATGTGCCAAACCTTACGTTTGGGCCTATGATTTGCGAAGCATTAAGAAAGTACGGCATAACCGCGCCGATTGACGTTCACCTTATGGTTAAGCCCGTAGATGACCTAATTGAGAAATTTGCCAACGCGGGCGCAAGCTACATTAGCTTTCACCCCGAAGCGTCTGAGCACATAGACCGGTCTCTTCAGCTTATTATTGATGCAGGCTGCAAACCTGGCTTGGTATTTAACCCAGCCACGCCGCTGCATTACCTTGATCATGTTATGGATAAATTACACCACATCCTTATTATGTCGGTTAACCCTGGCTTTGGCGGCCAAAAGTTTATACCTAGCACCCTAGATAAAGTACGTGCGGTAAAACAGCGCGTAGTAGAAAGCGGCTACGATATTCGAATAGAAATTGACGGTGGCGTAAAAGTCGATAACATTCGCGCGATAGCAGAAGCGGGAGCAGACATGTTTGTGGCTGGTTCGGCGATTTTTTCTCAACCCGATTACAGTGATGTCATTGCACAAATGCGCGATGAGCTTTCATCGTTATCTAAAGCTTAGTTTTTAACAGAATTTAACGTATTACAGGTAAATAGAAATGAGTAATAAACCCGTTGTATTAAGTGGCTGTCAGCCTTCTGGACAACTTACCCTTGGCAATTATATGGGTGCACTTAAACAGTGGGTTTCCATGCAAGACGATCACGACTGCTTATACATGATTGTCGATTTGCATGCGATTACGGTCAGACAAAATCCAAAGCAGCTTGCTGAAGCCTGTTTAGACGGCCTTTCTCTTTATCTAGCCTGCGGCATCGACCCACAAAAGAGTACGCTATTTTTGCAATCACATGTGCCTGAGCATGCACAGCTGTCTTGGGTATTAAATTGCTATGCACAAATGGGCGAGCTAAACCGCATGACGCAGTTTAAAGATAAATCTGCGAAAAACGAGAATAATATAAATGTGGGCTTATATAGCTACCCTGTTCTTCAAGCAGCAGATATTTTGCTTTATCAAGCGGATAAGGTACCTGTGGGTGAAGATCAAAAACAACACCTTGAGTTAACACGTGATATTGCTACCCGCGTGAATAACTTATATGGCGATGTGTTCCGTTTACCTGACCCATATATTCCAGAGTTCGGTGCTCGGATCATGAGCCTTCAAGAGCCAGAAAAGAAGATGTCTAAGTCAGATAACAATCCGAATAACTTTATTGGGTTGCTTGAAGAACCTAAGAAACTGGCTAAGAAGATTAAACGCGCGGTAACCGACTCTGACGAACAAGCCAATATTTTCTTCAATCCAACCGAGAAACCTGGTGTCTCTAACTTACTTACTCTGCTTTCGTTAGCAACGGGTAAAACCGTAAAAGAGCTTGAGCCTGAATATACCGATAAAATGTACGGTCACTTAAAAGGTGATGTTGCAGATGCAGTGGTATCTTTACTTGAGCCTATTCAAACTCGCTACGCGGAAATTCGTGCAGACAGAGCGTACCTTGATGACGTTATGCGCCAAGGTGCAGAGAAAGCATCAGCCCGTGCAGCAGAGACGCTTGCCAAAGTTTACAAAGCCGTTGGTTTCATTCCAAAGCCGTAAGTTAAAGGTTGCACTAAAAAGACATGAAGCGTTGATAGAACGCTTCATGTTACAACCGTTGTTTTACAGAAATACCAAGGATTAACGCTGCTGTGTTGCTGTTAATTGATAACTTCGATTCGTTCACTCATAACCTCGCTAGGTATTTCACAGAGCTTGGCGCTGACGTTGAAGTTGTGAGAAATAACGCCCTTAATCTTGACGATATTTCGCGCTTGGCACCTTCCCAGCTTGTTATCTCGCCAGGCCCTTGCACGCCTAACGAAGCGGGTATCAGCTTATCCGCAATAGAACATTTTGCCGGTGAAGTCCCTATACTAGGCGTTTGTTTAGGCCATCAAGCCATAGGTCAAGCCTTTGGTGCTGAAGTAGTAGGCGCCCAAGAGATTAAACACGGTAAGGTTTCGGCATTGTCCCATCGCAACACGGGGTTATTTGAAGGTCTACCAAACACTTTCAATGTAACCCGCTATCACTCATTGGTTTTAAACCCTGAGTCTTTACCTCCATCACTACGCGTGGATGCTTGGTGTGAGACAGCTTTGGGGACAAAAGAAATTATGGCCGTTTCCCATAGCCACTTCCCAATATGGGGCGTACAGTATCATCCGGAGTCGTTGCTGACCGAACACGGTCACAGCGTGCTCGACGCTTTTCTTCACTATAAAAAGGTTTAAGTCTACAGGCGCATTGCCGATAGCCTACTTAGTGTGAAAGGTTGCACTTGAAAGCCGTTAAAATTCGCAATTCACTGATTTTTCGTTTAACTTTCTGTAATTAAGTTTTGCCAGAACGCTAAATGAGCGTTTTGTCTTAAACTATATAAGCGATATCAATCATTGCAGGGTGCTAACTGTATTTTTAAGTAGTAGCTACATCTTCACCATTACCGTAGCGAACAGAATAAAGGCCCCTAATGTACGATAATATTGCCGTTCACCAGAAAGTTATGAGCAGGAGTGCTTTTAATATGACAATGGGGGCTGCCACACCGCCAACGATAGATGATCGATTTGAAAATTTGATCATAGCACCTGAGCGCGTGCTTGAAATGCTAGGGAAACGCAAGGTGGGCGAAGTTAGCTTCGAACAGTCAGAACAAGGTGACGCGCGCAGACTTTTACTTCACGTTGAAAAAGTTGCAATCGAAAACAAACGCCTACAGGAAAAAACAGAAGCCTCTTATTTGGAATCAGTAAGCCACCAACTTCACGAGATTTTGCTTGGTGAACTTACCGAACAACTTAGCTACACCGAAGAACTCGTTCAGAACGTGCTCAACTTACCTGAAAACATTGGTGAGCTATTAGATGCTTTATCTGTTAAAGCGTGCTCAGTTTCAAAATTAGAGCCGATAGTCGCCACTATGCCGTGGCTTTATGACGAGCTCATAGTGGTAGTAAACACGCCTCAATTTAGGCGAAAAGATTCACGAGGGCGCATTATTGTTGTTGAAACCTTACGCACCGCATTGAGCTTTTTAGGTATCGAAAACTTGCGTACGCTAATTCCCTCATTAATCCTGAAGCGTGCAATGCCTCAAATCACTGACCCTTACCCGCTGATCAAACAGAAGCTAACACATTACTCCATCGGTGTTGCGCTTACAGCAAAACGTCTTGCTTCCTTAAGTAACCTTAACAAAAATCAAGCCTACGTACTGGCAATTGTCAGCAATCTAGGGCGATGCGCTGTGACGCGGCTTTACTTTAAACTGTTTGATAAAATTCAGCTGCACCTTCTACAAGAATGTCAAAAAGATAAAGAACAAAAGCGTCACGAGGCTTTACTAAAAATTGCGCCGTCAGCAAATCACCTCATTGCTTTACAGCAAGAGTTTGCTGATGCGGTTAGCGCAGACATTTTAGAGTGGATGCACTTTACCCGCCTGCCAATCGCGCAGCCAATGCGTGCCTGCGCTGATAAGCAGCCTGCACAGGTAAACACGTTGAGCAAAATACTGCACCAAGCACGTGCCTACGCACAAATAAGAATGCTACATCAATTAAAGCTTGTTGATATAAAAGAAGTAAAACCGCTTTTTGCAGAACAAAACTACCCCACAGGTGCACTTGAAGCACTTAAAAGCACAGATATCTTCACCCTTCCGCTGGTAAAAAGTGAAGATAGTTAACAGCCCTTGAGGCTTTCCCTCGCCTGTTTTGAACAAAATTCGTGCACAGGAGAGCATCAAACCTTAAATAATTTGTGGATATTCATGCATTGCTTATGCACTTTTCTCGTAGTTGATGTCCGATACTCAAAAATATTGACCGCAACTCAGTGTCTTGCCTGTTTATGGCTAAAGTAAACAGGCAGGTTTTTCTGCTGCGTATTGCGCCTTTGTATTCCTCTGAAGTACAACAAAACCACCAGACGGCGCTTTTCTTCGCGTAAAAATTGATTATTACTAATTGATATAGCCCAGTAGTTAATAGTTATTCACTTTTCCTGCAAATTAAGCCACAGTCCTTATAAATAAAGGCCTGCAGCCCTTTACAAAGAAGACAAATGTTAAAAAAAATGGCATACTGTAAACCAAATCCGATTAGTTTTTATGCGCCCAATTGACGCTTATCGACTCTTGCTGCACGAATAAAACGTGCGCTTAGATTAGACAAGCAAAATCACACAGTGTGATTGGCGCCCAACGCAGAGGTAACAAAGATGAACGTAACTCGCGCTACATTTGATGATGTAATGGTTCCTAACTATAACCCGGCAGGTATGGTACCTGTTCGAGGTGAAGGTTCACGCGTATGGGATCAAGATGGAGCTGAGTACATCGACTTTGCAGGCGGTATTGCAGTTAACGTTTTAGGTCACTGTCACCCAGAGCTAGTGAAAGCGCTTAATGAACAAGGCAGCAAGCTTTGGCACTTAAGCAACGTTTTCACTAACGAGCCAGCCCTTCGTTTAGCTAAAAAGCTAAATGACGCAACGTTTTCAGATAGAGTTTACTTCGCAAACTCAGGCGCAGAAGCGAACGAAGCAGCATTGAAGCTAGCTCGTCGCTGGGCGCTGGACAAGCACGGTGAAGACAAAAACCAAATCATCGCTTTCAACAAAGGTTTCCACGGCCGTACCTTCTTTACCGTAACAGTAGGTGGTCAAGCTGCTTACTCTGACGGTTTTGGTCCTAAGCCAGGCGCTGTTGACCACTGTGACTACAACGATTTAGCAGCCTTTGAAGCGCTAATTTCTGACAAAACCTGCGCGGTAATGATGGAACCGCTTCAGGGTGAAGGCGGTATTATTCCACCTGATGTAGATTTCGTAAAAGGCGTTCGTGAACTTTGTGACAAGCACAACGCATTACTTATTTTTGATGAAGTTCAGTCGGGTGTTGGTCGTACTGGTCACCTTTATGCCTACATGGGTCTTGGCGTAACACCTGATATCCTAACAACCGCTAAATCTCTTGGTGGCGGCTTCCCAATTGGTGCCATGCTTACCACAGCAGACATCGCTGCACACCTTAAGCCAGGTACCCACGGTAGTACTTACGGTGGTAACCCACTAGCCTGTGCTGTTGCGGAAAAAGCGTTAGATATCGTGAATCAGCCAGAAGTGCTTGAAGGTGTACTTAAGAAAGAAGCCCTATTCCGTGAACTACTAGGTGCTATCAATGAAAAGTACAACGTATTTGAAGAAGTACGTGGTCAAGGCATGCTGTTAGGTTGTGCGTTAAATGAGAAATACCAAGGCCGTGCACGTGACTTCATGATGGCTGCAACGAAAGAGAACCTTATGTGTCTTGTTGCTGGCATGAACGTTATTCGTTTTGCACCTTCACTGGTTATTCCTGATGAAGACATCAAAGAAGGTCTTGCACGTTTTGAACGCGCCGTTGCTGCCGTTGTAAACGCCGAATAATTACAACACGAGTAGCGAACATGAATATCATTCGCCCTATCACGAAGGCCGACTATAACGCGCTTAAAGAAATCGCCGTTGAATCAGGTATTGGCTTTACGTCTTTACCTGTCAACGACGAGTTGCTGCAGCGTAAAATTGATCGTGCAGAAACTGCGTTTAACAAACCAAACGTAACCGAACCTGGCGATGAGTCATACTTGTTTGTAATGGAAGATACCACTACCGGACAGGTAGTGGGAACAACAGGTATCGAAGCTGCAGTTGGTATAGATGATGCGTTTTATCACTACCATTTGAGTAAAGTAGTGCATGCTTCACGCGAGTTAAATATTCACAACACGGTAGATATTCTAACGTTTTGTAATGACTACACTGGCGTTACTGAGATATGCACCCTATTCCTTCGCGAGCAGGCTCGTGGCGGCATTAACGGCCGCTTTCTTTCAAAGGTTCGATTCTTGTTCATGATGGAGCACCGTGAACGCTTCTCAGAGACAGTTATTGCTGAAATGCGCGGTGTGAGTGACGAAGAAGGACGCTCACCGTTTTGGGAGTGGTTGGAAACCCATTTCTTCTCTATGGATTTTCCTACTGCCGACTACTTAACTGGCATTGGTAATAAAGTATTTATTGCTGAACTTATGCCAAAGTATCCGATATACGTAAATCTACTAAGCAAAGAAGCACAAGAAGTCATTGGCGAAGTCCATGACAAAACTCGCCCAGCCCTTCAGCTTCTTGAAGAAGAAGGCTTTTCGTGCCGCGGCTACGTAGACATTTTCGACGCAGGCCCGACGGTAGAAGCAAACTTAAGCCACATCCGCACGGCTCAGTCGAGTTTAAAACTGCCTGTAGTGATTGACGATAGCGCTGCTGCCCAAGGGCAAACGCACTACATCATTAATACATCAGTATCTGATTTTCGTGCAGTAGCCACTGAAATGACGTTTAGCGAAGAAAAGCAAGTTGCCGTGCTATCTCGTCAAACCGCTGCTGCATTGAATGTCAAAGAGGGAGAGCACGTACGCTTCGCCCCCGTTACATTCAGAGATTAAAAGGACACCCACTATGCTACATACACATTTTATCAACGGTGAATGGGTTGCCGGACAAGGTCACGACTTAACGTCTGTTGACCCTGCAAAAAACGAAGTGATTTGGGAAGGTAAGTCTGCGACAGCCTCTCAAATTGATGACGCAATTAACGCTGCTCGTGCTGCACTTGTAGCATGGAGCATGAAAACTGTTGAAGAGCGTCTTGAAATTATAAAGGTTTATGGCACTAAGCTAGAAGAAGCTAAAGCGCACCTTGCCAAAGTTATGGCTAAAGAAACGGGCAAGCCTGAGTGGGAAACTGCCACTGAAGTTGGCGCCATGATGGGCAAAATTGGTATTTCTGAAAAAGCCTATTTTGAACGCACGGGTAACGTGGAAAACCCTATGCCTGTAGGTAAAGCCTTCATTCGTCACAAGCCTCACGGCGTTGTTGCCGTATTTGGCCCATACAATTTCCCTGGCCATTTGCCAAACGGACACATTGTTCCTGCTCTTATTGCAGGTAACACGGTTGTGTTTAAACCAAGCGATTTGACGCCTATGGTTGCACAAGAAATGGTGAAATTGTGGGATGCTGCTGGCCTGCCAGCAGGCGTACTTAACCTAGTACAAGGTGAAGTTGAAACAGGTAAAGCGTTGGCGTCGCATAACGATATCGATGGTCTTTTCTTTACGGGCAGCTCACGGACAGGAAAAATCTTGCACGAACAGTTCGCTGGTCACCCAGGTAAAATTTTGGCGCTTGAAATGGGTGGTAACAACCCACTTATCGTAAAAGACGTAGCTGATGTTGATGCGGCAGTACACGATATCGTGCAATCTGCTTTCATTACTTCAGGTCAACGCTGTACTTGTGCTCGTCGCCTATTCTTACCTGCAGGTGCCAAAGGCGATGAAATGTTGACTCGCCTAATCGAAGTAACCAAAAACATTAAAGTTGGCGATTATGATGCTGAAGATCAGCCATTTATGGGCGCAATGATCTCAAGCAACGCCGCAGCATTGATGGTAAAAGCACAGCAGGAACTTGAAGAGCTCGGCGGTAACGTGCTGGTTCGTCTGGAGCAAAAAGACGAAAATAAAGGCTTCGCTACACCAGGCATTATTGATGTGACCGACATGCTTGCTTCACTGCCTGACGAAGAACACTTTGGTCCACTACTTAAAGTGATTCGTTACAGCGATTTTGACGCAGCGATCGCAGAAGCAAATAACACCAGCTTTGGTTTGTCTGCAGGCCTTCTAGGTGACAACGAAGAAGACTATCGTTACTTCTTCGCCCGTATTCGCGCGGGCATCGTAAATTGGAACAGACCTATAACCGGTGCCAGCAGCGCCGCGCCATTTGGCGGTGTGGGCGACAGTGGTAACCACAGAGCTAGCGCATTTTATGCGGCTGATTACTGTGCATACCCAGTTGCTTCCGTAGAGTTAGATAAGGTCACTATGCCTGGCAAATTAAGCCCAGGCTTGTCGATGTAACCCAAGCTTTTCACGTTACAAAAAGGCCGACATGATTTTTGTGTCGGCCAGTTTAGTACCAACCCTATACGAACTATTCGTTTAAAAATAGTCAACGACAGAAAGGACCCTACCACCATGCATAGCAACATCGATACGTTGTTTAGCAACATGTGGGACGATTACGTTACCATCACTCCCTCAGCGCACAAAATTCATGCACTTTTGGCGGGAGAAGAAAACACGAACGACATCGTTAACGACCATGTAGCTTTTCGAACTTTTGCTCTTGATAAAACCCGCTTAGACAAGCTTGCTGCGCACTTCTTAGCATTGGGTTATGAAGCTAAAGGCGACTATGATTTCAAAGCGAAAAAGCTTACTGCAAAGCATTTCGAGCACCCTGACGATACTAAGCCAAAAGTGTTTATTAGTGAGCTTCGTGTTAACGAGCTTTCTGAAACTGCTCAAGCAATCATCAAGAAGATGGTTGATCAAATGCCTGAGTCTGTAGTGGATGCAGATAACTTCTTGTACTCGGGTAAGCATTGGGACGTTACTAAAGCAGAATACGACACACTGCTTAACGAATCAGAATACGCGGCGTGGATGGCGGCATGGGGCTTTCGTGCAAACCACTTTACGGTAAGTGTTAACCATTTAACACGCACTGACGAGCTTACCGACGTAAACACATTGCTTAAAGAAGCAGGCTTTGTGCTGAACACTTCAGGCGGTGAGATAAAGGGCGGCCCAGAGGTATTTTTAGCCCAATCGTCAACGATGGCCGACCGTGCAGATGTTGCATTTAGCGATGAGACTGTAGCGATTCCAAGCTGTTTTTACGAATTCGCACAACGCTATGAAATGCCTGACGGTAAACTTTATAAAGGCTTTGTTGCTGCATCAGCAGATAAAATCTTTGAAAGTACAAATGCGAAGTAACGAGGTTGCTTAGTTATTAAAAAAGCCCGCAAGGGCTTTTTTTGTTTAAGCTTAGCAGAAGATATTACCGATTAGGCTCAGTGGTGTGTCTCGCTAAAAACTGGTCGTAAGGCATAGGTTTATCAAAGTAAAAACCCTGCATTAACTTAATATCTGCTTGCTCCATAAAAGGTAAATAAGACTCTAGTTCTACCCCTTCAGCCACTACATCTATTTGAAGACCCTTCAGCATAGCGATTAGACCATTAAAAAGTGCGTTCGCTTTACTGTCTTGGTGAATACCTTGAACCAAGCTTTTATCTACCTTGACCACTTCAAACTGAAAGCTTCTCAGGTAGCTAAGTGATGAGAAACCACTACCAAAGTCATCTAAAGACAATCTAAACCCACTGTCTCTTAATTTATTTAATGCGCGTAGCGCAGACTTTTCATCCCGAATGAACACCGACTCAGTAAGCTCTAATTCGATAAAACCAGGCGATACGTTGTTATCCATGCAAACAGATACTGCCTGATCAGGAAACGCAGGGTCGAGCATTTGATTAGCACTAATATTAACCGATAGTGGAATAGCTTCACCTTGATGTGACTCCATTATGGAAATATAGTCGCATGCTGCTTCTAGCGCCTGTAATCCAATGGCGCTATCAAGCTTTTGCTCTTCTGCTATAGGGATGAATACTGCAGGCGACACTACACCGTGTAAGCCAGAAATCCAGCGGCACAGGACCTCCCCCCCTTTGAGCTCGCCATTCAGGTCATATTTTCCCTGAATGTAAAAATCAAGAAGGTGGTTCTCTACAGTTCTGCGCAAGTCGTT
This sequence comes from Alteromonas sp. ABV4_150, assembly GCF_056311745.1. Classification (NCBI taxonomy): domain Bacteria; kingdom Pseudomonadati; phylum Pseudomonadota; class Gammaproteobacteria; order Alteromonadales; family Alteromonadaceae; genus Alteromonas; species Alteromonas sp. ABV4_150. Next base: position 1,194,121 of record NZ_CM149971.1, read on the forward strand.
TACCATACTAACTTGCTGTGTCATGCTCTCGTAGAGCCCTGGTTCGTAAACGAACGCCTGTCCTTTCCCCAGCTCTTTAGCTTGGTACATTGCCGCATCAGCACACTGCACCAAACTTTCAATGTTATCGCTGTGTTCTGGGAATTCAGCAATACCTATACTGGCTGATAGCCTAAGCTCCAGCGCATTTATTACAATCGCATCTTCTTCAATTTGACTGATAAGCCGCTTTGAGCGCTCGACTACTTCTTCGATATTTTGATTGGGCAACACGGCAATGAACTCATCGCCGCCCCACCTACCGACTTCGCCAATGGGGCCAAAAACAGCAGTAAGCAGCGCGCCAACACGCTGAAGCTCTACATCTCCCCTTTCATGACCTGCATTATCGTTAACCGCTTTAAAGCCGTCTAAGTCGATAAATACGAGAGAAAAAGGCTGATCTTCCCCCACCCATTGTGAAATAGATTCACGAAGTGAGTTACGATTAGAAAGGCCCGTTAATTCGTCATGCAGGGCAAGTTGGCGCAGTTTCGCCTCGTTGCGCTTTCTATCGCTAATATCGCGCATTGTTGCGATTAAATAAGTCGAGGTCTGTTGATAGGTTTCGAATATTGCGACAGAAATATCTACAACCCTAATCTCTCCACTTTGTGTTTTTATCTTTGACTCAAATCGAATTTGCTTATCAAGAGCCAGTTGCGCCTTATCCACTTTATCTGCAATGAATATATGATTGAAATCCAGCCCTACACACTGCTCTTTTACTGACATACCAAGTAAACGGATAAAGGCGTCATTACACTCTGTAATAGCAAGGTCGGGAGAGAGGACCAACATTGGCTCTCTTGAGCTGGCAAACGCAGAGGCCATTAGGTGAAAAGATTGCTCGGCTTTGCGTTGCTGGGTGATATCTTTGGTAGTTCCCACAATGTGCAGTGCTTCACCCGCGCTACCCCGCTCTAGTACGCGGCCGCGTAACCTTACCCATTGGTAATTTTCGTCCAGCAACAGACGAAAGGAAAATTCAACGCGGTCGCGATTGCCATGGAGTGCCATGGACCAGTGAAACTGAAGCCCTTCTAAATCGTCTTCATGCACCCGCTGAGAAAGCTGAATTAAGGTCCCTGACCATGTAGATACGCTCCCAGAATAAAGAGAGAAGGAACGAATTTCCATTACATCACTTTGCGCCTCCCAACGCCAAAATGACTCTTGTGATGCCCATAGGGCAAGCTCTAGGTCCTTTTGCGCACGTTGACTTTCTTTCAGCGAAGCATACAAACTTTGGGTCTTTTCTGTCAGCAACTTTTCAGCTTGCTCTCTGGCATTTCGCTCTCGCTTTAAACGGCGCTCAATTAAAGCTAAAGCGCTTTTATTAGCGGCCTTGCCATCCGGTGTTTCATCTGACATTACACCTCCGTTAGGCAACAAGAGATATGCTAAATTCGTACGTGTGAGGCGTTTCTAGTTGATGAGTTTCCCTTTCTAGTTTGCAGCTGTAATAGGCTGCTGCGGCATCCATCAAGCCCTCTGCTAAAGGATATAACTCTCTTTCAGAGTAGTATTGCAGGCGCATTGAGGTGTCTGTGCGTGACAGCACTTTAAAACGGGGGAGATCTGCATCAGGATAAAGCTTTTTAACCTGGACATGAATATCGCCATCTAGGTGTTCCAGCATGTCTAGCATGCTGTTGGTATTGGCTAACACGTCGCCGTGCACAGCGGCTAATTTACCAAATAAATAAAAACCAAAATCGTATAAGAGTTCATTGGCAGATTTACCCGTTCTCTCCACCAGCACACCTACAAGGCGCTGCATCTGTTCAAACGGGTAATAACCCACTGCGGTATAAGCTCCGTCGTTCTCTAACCCAGCTTCCATGATGACATCATCAGCGAACTCGGGAGAAATCTTCTCCTCAAGCATGTCGATTAACGATGTAAAAACTATGCCTAACATGTAAATTCCTCATTCATTCACATTATGAGTGTAGTTCACCTAAGCACAAGAACAACCTAAACTTTATGATAAATCTTCTGGTGCTTCGCCCTTATTCGTTGGCACTACATCCACGCTATCAACCCGCTGTAGGCCACGTGGCAGTTTATTCCCTCTACGGCCTCTTTCACCCTGATAATGGATAAGATCTTCAGCGGTCAACGTCATGCTGCGTTTCCCTGCACCAACCTTAATGGCTGCACCATCAGGCACAACGGTGAGCACCTTTACATACTCTTCACGAGACTGAGATTTTGCTGAAGGAATATTGATAAGCTTGTTTCCTTTGCCTTTACCTAGACTTGGTAAATCCCGCAGAGGGAACATCAGCATACGCCCTTCGTTAGAAATGCTTAAACACCAGTCAGAGTCAGGGTTCGTCACAGGCATTGGTTTCATTACTTTTGCTGCTGTCGGTAGCGAAAGGTAAGCTTTACCCGCTTTATTTTTGCTAACCATATCTTTAAACGTGCCGACGAAACCGTAGCCCGCATCAGACCCCACCAAGAATTTACTCTCGTCTTGCGCCATAATGACGTGTTGGAAGGATTCTCCTCCAACAATATTGAAGCGGCCGGTCAATGGCTCGCCTTGACTCCGTGCAGACGGAAGTCCGTGAGCGTCGCAAGAGAATGTTCGCCCCGAACTATCCATAAATACAGCTGGTTGATTACTTTTGCCTTCGGCGCTAGATAAATAAGCATCACCCGCTTTATAACTTAGTCCTTCAGCGTCGATATCATGACCTTTCGCACAGCGTGCCCAGCCTTTTTCTGAAAGCACAACTGTGACTGATTCAGCAGGCACTAATTCTTTTTCTGACAGTGCTTTAGCTTCGCTACGCTCGACAATAGGTGAACGTCTGTCGTCACCGTACTTCTCAGCGTCAGCAAGAATTTCCTTCTTAATAAGAGTTTTAAGGCGACGGTCTGAACCCAGCAGCTGCTGTAGCTTGTCACGCTCGGCAGCTAGCTCGTCCTGCTCACCCTTAATTTTCATTTCTTCTAATTTGGCTAAGTGGCGAAGTTTCAGTTCTAAAATGGCTTCAGCCTGTTTATCACTTAAACCAAAACGCGACATAAGCTCAGGCTTGGGTTTGTCATAGGTACGAATTATTTCAATAACTTCATCGATATTTAAAAACGCAATTAACAAACCTTCTAATATGTGTAGGCGCGCCAGTACTTTATCTAAGCGATATTGCAAACGGCGCGTCACAGTGTCTTTTCGATACTGCAGCCACTCAGACAAAATAGTACGTAAGTCTTTAACCTGAGGCCGACCGTCTAGGCCTATCATGTTCAGGTTAACTCGGTAGTTTTTCTCAAGGTCGGTGGTTGCAAATAAATGCTGCATTAACTGGGCAACATCAACGCGATTTGAACGAGGCGTGATAACCAAACGAGTGGGATTTTCGTGGTCCGATTCGTCGCGAAGATCGCTAACCATTGGCAGCTTTTTCGCCTGCATTTGCGAAGCTATTTGCTCTAGGATCTTTGCGCCAGAAGCCTGATGAGGTAGAGCGGTAATGACCACATCCCCATTTTCTTCGCTGTATACTGCGCGCATTTTTATCGAGCCACGTCCGGTCTCATAGAGCTTTTTAATGTCGACCTTTGGCGTAATAATTTCAGCTTCGGTTGGATAGTCAGGCCCATTCACATGTTCTAGAACGTCGCTGAGCTCAGCTTTACTGTTGTCCAGTAACATAGCGCAAGCGTTAGCCAACTCTCTTACATTATGAGGAGGAATATCAGTGGCCATACCCACTGCGATACCTGTCACGCCGTTAAGCAATATGTGTGGTAAACGAGCAGGCAGTACACTTGGCTCTTCTAACGTACCGTCGAAATTGGGCACCCAGTCTACCGTCCCTTGCCCAAGCTCGTTTAACAGCACTTCCGAGAATCGAGAAAGCTTAGCTTCAGTATAACGCATGGCTGCAAACGATTTAGGATCATCCGGTGCCCCCCAGTTTCCCTGGCCGTCAACTAGAGGATAGCGGTACGAGAAAGGCTGGGCCATTAGCACCATGGCTTCGTAGCAGGCAGAGTCACCATGAGGATGAAACTTACCAAGTACATCACCAACGGTTCTTGCAGACTTTTTATATTTTGCATTCGCGCTTAAGCCTAAATCGGACATCGCATAGATAATGCGTCGCTGTACCGGCTTTAAACCATCGGAAATGTGCGGAAGCGCACGGTCCATAATGACGTACATGGAATAGTTTAGATAAGCGTCTTCGGTGAAACGTCGAAGAGGAAGTTGCTCTACCCCATCGCGATTAATGATGATCTCGTCACTCATGATAGTTTTTTCGTTTTGTTATTAATACCAATGCGCTCGTGATAGAAAGGCCGTCATTCCCGTTGTGTTGTAGCGCACTACTTGATGAATGTACGCGAGCGTTTAGGCTATTGTGGGGTAAACCGCAATTGTGTGCAATCTTTGAAAACAATTGTCATCACTTTTCACATAGCCAGTGCCTCACTGTCTTTGCTAAGTAGCGAAGATTCTCGCATTCTAAATGCCATAAACGTGTTAATTGTTTGCTTTGTTATTATGCAAATAGAGTGTTTAAATAGAAGTGGTGAATTTATTGTTCAATATTCGCCTTAAAAATAATAAAACCCTTATCTAAACGGTAATCAAAGTACAGAACAATATGGCAACTTTTCGCGCATTTTCTTTTCTATTTATTTTGCTAGCTACCTTCTGGCCTTCTTGTTCCACTGCGCAACATATCGAGCAGCTATTCGATGAGCACAATACGCTGAACTTATCCGACTCACTGTACTTTTTATTCGAAACCGATTACCAACTTACCATTGGGGATGTATCAAGAAGACGAAATGACTTTCTTATGCATCCTCACGGCAATCCGAATTTTGGCTTTCGCAATAATGGTATGTGGTTGCTTACATCCGTTGCCAATGTTTCCAACGATAAAGACTGGGTGTTTTCAATAAACTTTAGCCAGCTTGATAGTGTTGATTTCTATTTAGTACAAAATGGAAAGGTCATTAACCAGAGCCATCAAGGTAAGACGCAAAAAGAACAACGTTTTCGCGTCCCCACCTTTCGCGTCGAACTCCCGAACAGCGACCCTGTCGATCTTTATATACGTATCGAAAGTCACTCTTCAAGTCTCATAGCTCCACTTCGCATACAGGCTGAACCTTTACACAGCAGCTATTTCCAAATGGACAGTTTGCTATGGGGCTTTTTTTACGGCGGCTTACTCATACTTGCTATCTATAATTTAGCCTTATTTTTTGGGGTAAAAGAAAAAAGCCTGCTGGCTTATGTTGGATACATATTTGCGGTGATCTTGTGGCAATTCGTATGGGGAGGACATACGCACCTATTGTTCACTCAAGGTATCCCCTCATGGTTAGCTGGTCACTCAGAATTAATATTCGTCATTATTGGTATCAGTTCAGGCCTGTTTACCAAGACTTTCTTAGAAACCGAAAAGTATTCGCCCACTGCTCACCCTATTATTAACCTATTACTAATCTGTCAGGCACTGACGGGACTGGTGTGTTTTATTGATCTTCTTCCTTCTATGTGGAAGAACAATCTAGTGTATGGTGTTGGGCTTATAGCCATTTTAAGCTACGTCTACGCGGGGTTTGAGGCCTTCTTTAATAACTTCAAACCTGCACGGTACTTTATTTTTGCATGGGGTATGCTTGCCACCGGCGCTATTGTTGGCATGTTAAGCCTTTTGGGCGTGCTGCCCTCAAACGATTTTACTACCTACTGCTTCCAAGTTGGCGTTTTCCTCGAAGCAGGGCTTTTTTCTTTCGCATTGATGGAGAAAAGCAGGGGACAGCTTGAAAGTGAAGTGGAACAAGCAACCAATGATTTACGCAACAATGTTGAGCTTATTGAAGAGCAAAATGCTCGTCTAGACATTGCCAGAAAAGATGCGATTAAGGCCAGTAACGTTAAGTCTCAGTTCCTTGCAAACATGAGTCATGAGATTCGAACACCGCTTAATGCAATCTTGGGGTTCAGTAAAGAACTCAATAACGCAATATTACCTACTGACCAGCAAGAACAAGTGAGGATAGTCAGTACTGCAGCTGAGAACCTGCTTACTATTGTAAACGACGTACTCGATTTTTCAAAAATTGAAGCAGGCAAACTTCAAATCAACAACCAACCTTTTTCTCCGAATAAACTGCTCGAAGAAATGGTCACCATTATGGCTAAATCTTCGCATAGTAAACGTATCGAGTTCGTTTTTGATTTAAAGCCACTGCCTGAAAAACTTATTGGTGATGTATTTCGCATTAAGCAAGTGCTTAACAACTTACTTAGTAACGCACTCAAATTTACTTCTAGCGGAACCATTACATTCTCAGTAAATGGGCGTTCGCTTCCTCACGGTATCCACGAGTTAAATATTACCGTTGAAGACACAGGAATTGGCATTAGCCGGCAAGACAGGAAAAAGCTTTTTAACGCTTTTTCTCAGGTAGATGATGCGCTTAATCGCAATTATCAAGGTACGGGCTTAGGTCTTGTTATTAGCAGAGAACTCGTTCGCCTGATGAACGGAGACCTTACGCTCAAAAGCGCACTGGGCCAAGGTTCTACGTTTAGCGTTTCCCTTCGCATGAACCAGCTTAGTCAAAAGTATTCGTTGACGAGTAGCGAAGACTGGAAAGAGAAAAACGTGGTTATTTTCGACCCCATTCCATCAACCCGCCGCTCAAGCGCTACCATGTTGTCGATATTGGGTGCCAAGGTTACCTCAGTGGAGTCCTTAGAATATTTAGCTACACTCAGCGACCAGTATGACTTCTTTATGGCAACGGTGCCGGTAAGCAAAATGGCACTGCGTGATACTTACCTTAGCAGATTTGTGCAGTTCCCCGCCAAAAAACGAGTTCTCTGGTATTCTGGCCCGGAGCCCTTTGCGCAATACCCTAGCCTATCGCAGCACTTCCATTCGCAAATACGTATGCCGATAACGTTGACTAAGCTAGACAGTCTGGTAAACCAACACGCAACGCCAGCGAAAAACGCCATGCAAGAAAAAATCAGCAGCTTGCCTAACGTGAAGATATTGGCTGTTGATGACATGGAAATGAACCTGAAGCTTCTGCACACATGGCTTGACCAGTCACCAGTTGAGCTCATTACAACTATTAGCGGACAGGATGCAGTAAACCAGTGTCAGACACAGGAGTTCGACCTAATTTTAATGGACGTTCAGATGCCAGGCATGGATGGTATACAGGCCACTCGAGAGATACGCAAGTCTCCTGTTAATATGGGCACGCCCATCATCGCTGTCACCGCGCATGCATTTAAAGAAGAGCAAGAGCGATTGCTTGCATCAGGTATGGATGATTACCTTCCTAAACCTATCGAAGTAGAATTACTCATCAACCTTATCAAGTCGTGGTGCCATAGTATTGAGCCCGGGGAGATCGAACTTCCTTCCGTTGACTGGCAGCTTGCGCTAAAACGTGCCAATCAAAACCAAGAAACCGCAAAAGAAATGTTGGAAGGCTTCATTACACTGCTTCCAGAAGCTATCGATACGCTTTCAGCCCTGTGGGAAGGACAGGACTATAACAAGCTTAAAACCGAGGTACACAAACTTCATGGGGCTTGTTGTTATACTGGCTTGCCGCGCATGCAACATCTCGCCCATGAAGCTGAGAGCGCGCTCAAGTTAGGCCAGCATAAGCTTGTTGATGAGCACTTACCTGCACTTATCGCTGAAGCTAAGAAGGTATTAAGAGAAGGGATTACCCGCGCTTAACGAATGACCCACCACACAGCACAATAAGTGCAGCATGGCTTAATCATTGTGAAAAGACTGCCGAGTTTGCTGGCATTCGGCGATTAACCTGGCAAATTCGGTGGCCTCTCTATCTAACTCTGAACTTGCTATAAAAATATCAAAACCAAGCCGTTTTCGTAGCTCTACCATTCGGTGAGCTAACATGGCTTTTATTCCTTTAATGATAGTACCGTCTTCCATTACGTATTGCTTATCGTCGAACATCGATTGTTCGTAACAGCTGCCAGACGCACAGTTCTCGTCAGTATTTTGCATTAGCAGTGGCCGCTGCTCCATCAGTAAGTGTGTAGCAAGCCTAGGTGATATTGTATTTAGAAAATCAGTGTAGCTTTTTATTTTAAAGCCGATTGTTTCTAAAGGTACGTGATCCAACCCATTGCGTACACGTGGGCAATCTGCGCGCTGTAGGTTGTCCCAGTGAATTCTCCAACTCCCGAGACGATGGCGATAGGTAATGTAATCTCTGGCTATTTCCAAACTATAGTCTGGTTCGCGCACCTTAAAATAGCCGACTAGCAAACACACCAGTGCTGCGCTGGTCAGAAAGATACCAGCTAGAAACAACCAGTCAGGCAGAAACGCCAGCCATAATGCTGCAACAAATAGCCCTACACAGCCTAATACTAAGCTAGTAATGCCGTTACTTTTTGATGCAGCTCGGATATAAATAGGTTCAACACTAGTGCCAGACATACAAGTACACCACCAACATAATTATGGCCCAAACGATATAAAGTCTGACCCGTTTACACTTCACACAGTCAGTCTGCCACCAGCGTAATATTGGGTGTGATTTACGCATACACTGATAACCCTTTTTTATACGCTCATTAGAAAGGGATAGTTTAACCGCAAAATTAAGCTAATGTGTGGTTTCTATAACGATAACGTTGAAATGCCGCCACAATAGTTGGAGTGAATACTAACGACAAAATGACGGAAAAGCCCACCCCACCTGCAAGTACAACAGCAAGTGGCGGCCAGAAGCTTCCTTCACTGAATAACAACAGTGGAATTAAACCGCCTACCGTTGTAAATGTTGTCGAGAGTATATGACGGCTACAGCTCATGGTTTCTTCAACAATGGCCTTGGTATCGCCTTGCTTCGCTTTGGGATTGGCATTGATTGCAGCTATGACTACGATCGATCCATTGATTGCAACACCAATAAGCCCTGCACAGCCAAGTAAAGGATTAAACCCTACTGGCAAACCAGAAATCCACAAGCTAAACATTCCCAGCCCCACTGAAAGTATCGCTACTAGAGCAATGACGCCTGCCATACGCAGGCTTGTGAACGTCAGTATAAGCGTGGTTATCATAAGAACTAATAGAACAGGCGCATAAGTGGCAAGCTTACCAAGCGCTTGCTGCTGTTCGTCTGCATCGCCTGCCAAGTGAATTCTATAGCCCTCGGGTAGTTCAAGTTGGCTCTCAAGCAAATCTCTTAACTGATTACTGGCATCAATTGCCGGAACCCCAGGAAGTAAAAAAGCCTGAATCCGGTTAAGCCTTTCTCCGTCAACGCGGGTAATGCTGCTGGTTGCAGGCTGTAACGTCAAATTAGTTACCGCAGCCAGGGGCGACCATGAAATAGCATTGTCGCCGGATACAGGTATAGGCATAGCATCCACACCAGTGACGTTTTGCCTGTAAGCCTCATCAAGCCTTACCCGAACCGGAATTTCTTCTGTACTCTCCAATACCGAGCCACCGGTGATCCCCGAGAAGTTGATCTGCATCTGGTTAGCAAGCTCAGAAAGGGTTAAGCCGAGGTAAGACAAGTTATCGCTCTGTGCATTAATTTTAAGCTCGGGCTCGCCCATAGAGATACTGGTGATAGACTGAGATATGCCGTCAACTTGTGACATCAACATACGTACTTTATCGCCTAAATCATTCAATATATTTAGATCTGGGCCGAATATTTCGACTTCTACCGGCGCAGCAATTGGCGGACCTTGACCGAACGCTCGCACTACAATTTGCACTTCAGGGTATTCGCTATCAAGGGAATGTTGTAACTTGCCTACCAGCGCTACAGCGTCTTCTACCGTTTGCGTCGAAACCACTGCGTTGGCAAAATAAGGCATATTGTCGCGAGTCATCATTTGATTGTAATACACTGAAGGGGCGGAACCACCCACTAACCAGCTAACCTGTTTCACGCCTTGCTCACTGCGAATAGCGGCATCAACGTTTTTAACGTAGTCGGTAGTGTTTTCAATGCTGCTCCCCTCTTTCGTCCACAGATACACTTCAAACTGGTCTCTATCTGCACTTGGGAAGAACACGTTGGCCAATGTCGAAGACAGCACAAACCCAGAAAGGCAAAGTATGGCGACTGCCGGCAGCACTAAAACGGGTTGTTTTATCCAGCGACCTAACTGCCTTTTAAAAGCTAAACTTAGCTGTGGCGCTTGAAGGCCAACTTTCCACCACGTCGTGGATACGACTTCACCTTGCAGAGCACTATCGTGCTTTGGTAAGAATCGTGCGGCTAGCGCGGCAATAATAGTTAGAGAAATAAACAAAGAGCCAATAAGCGCCATAACCACGCTTATAGCAATTGGGCCCACGAAATCACCTATATTTCCATCAAGAAGAAAGATAGGCATAAAGCCTAGGATGGTAGTAAGTGTTGAAGCTAAAAGTGGCGCAAATAAGTGAGAAACACTTTTTGCCATGGCCCCCACCCGCTTTAGGTTGGGGTCTTGCAAGTTAATGCGTATTTCATCGGTAATAACTATAGCGTTATCAATAAGCAGGCCGATGGCGATGATCATGCCAAAAATTGACATTTGATGTATTTGTTCGTTGTAAAAGCTCAGCGAAAACAGGGCAAAAGCAGCGCACAATGGCAGTGCTAACCCCACAATCCATGCTGCACGAAACCCCATGAAAAGCAGAATAACCATCATAACAACCGCACACCCCATCAATAAGTTCATCGATAGGTCGGCGAGGCGCGTGGCGGTATATTCATTTTGCTCAAATGCTACCGTAGCGGTTAAGGTTCCACTGAAATCTCTATTAAACTGCTCTACTACCCCTAATGCATTTTGCGTCCACACATCAGAACGCAATGAAGGCTGCATGCGAGCGGCGACAAAGATGGACTCTTCACCATTTAAAAAGGCTATTTCACCTCGAGGGGTGGTGTAACTGCGTTCTACCGACGCCACATCTTCGACTCTCAAATAGCGCCCCTGTTCATTAACAAGGGGAATCGACGCTATCATGTTTACACCATTCAAGCCCTCTCCTACCGTAAAGCGCAGGTTACTTTGTTCGGTGTTCAACATGCCCGCAGGCAATTTGGGGTCGGCGCGACTGATTGTATTGCTGACCTGCTGTAGTGTAAGGCCTGTCGCAGCAAGCTTAATGGGGTCAATATTTACGCTAATTTCTTCCTGCGGTGCACCGTATACACGCACTAACTCAGTCCCGTTAACATTGCGAAGTCGGTCGGTGAGCTCTTGAGCCAAACGAGCGGTAAGCGTAATAGGGGTATTGTCAAAATGTTCAGCGCGAAGAGAAAGCAGAAGGGTAAAGGCAGTTGCGCCACGTTTTTCATCAAATATTGGCGCCATTGCGCCTTCTGGAAATGACTCAGCGGCAGCACCTATTGCGTCACGGATCTCACTAAATAGCTGCTCGTTACTTGTGTTGTCGATCCAGTCCTGTGTTTCAATCAATATGATGGAAATCCCTGCACGAGAGGTAGATTTCACTTCCTTGATTTCAAATATTTCCCTTAATCTGTCTTCCAGTACGTCGCTGACTAAGGCTTCAACTCGCTCGGCTGATGCACCCGGATACTGGGTAATAATCAGTGCGTTTCGTGTATCAATTCGCGGGTCTTCTATTCGCGGCAAAGAGCCCAAGGCTGATAACCCAGCGGTAATCAAAATCAATAAACTTAAAATCAGCAAGTGGCCCCGTCGATAAAAGAGCGTGTACCACGGATAGGACTTATCGGCGTCGAAATTAAATGACTTCATTAACGGGCCCCAGCATGTTGTTGGCCAGGTATCGCTACCATTTGCCCAGGCGCTAATTTATGGGTACCTTCGTCAACGTAAATATCACCGTCTTTGAGTGCGCCGCGAACGAACGCTTTATTTCCATCTGTATATACAACCTCGACAACACGCGCCTCTATGGTGGCGTTCGACTGGCCGGATAAAACAAAAACGCGCCACAGGCCTCTAAGACCATTACTTAGAGCGTTTACCGGAAGCCAAGCGCCTGTTTCAGTATGGGAGCGGAAGGCAGACAAGATCGCCATATCGCCAGGGCGAACCTTTTCATTGCTATTAAGTGTAACCAGAATATCTACGGTTCGAGTCTGAACGTTTCGTGTAGGAAGGCGCTGAGATACCGTACCCGCAACATCAATATCGCCAACATTCACTAGTACGGGTTCATCTACATCAAACTGCTCTACGACGTCAGCAGGCACCGCAAAGCGGGCTTGATAGTTTTCGATACTCGTAATGCCAAATACGGGGCTTCCTGCACTAACCACACTGCCTTCATCAAAAAATCGGCGATTAACAACACCATCAAAAGGCGAAACGAGTGTAGTTTTTGCGATCTCTACATTGAGAGATTCGAGCGCGGCCTGCATTTCGCTGACCTGCGCTTTCGCTACATTTAAACTCGCTCTTGCTTCGTCCAATCGTTGTGCTGACTCTAGCTTTCTCTCCACTAATGAGGTGGTTCTATCACTGTTAACTTTTGCAAGTGCAAGGTCAGCGTTTGCTCGCTCTAGCGCTGCTTGTAGCTCTCTCTTTCTTGCATTTAGACGCTGCAAATCTTGGTGAGCAAGAATATCGCCTTGACTGACTACATCCCCTTCTTCAACAAGCATTCGGGTAACTTGACCAGCGACATCAAAAGATAAAGATGTGGCCTTAGGTGATTCAACTAAACCAAACACATTAATAGGCGTTTCAAAGCCTGATTGAATGGTGACCGTACCTGTTGAGACCGCAACGGGTAGTCTTGCCTCCGGCGTTTGCGTTGCATTCCCCAAACCAGCAGTCATCAGTAATACCACCAGTGCAGCTGTAAAAACGGCAATCGAAATAAGTAACGTGAATTTGCCATTTTTAGATGGGGTATTTGCAGCAGTCATAACAGTTCCTTTAACCAATTCGGCGTGTGCTCTAGGCTATATTTGCATACTTATTGTGCTATGCTAGTATATAAATACTAGACCGTCCAGTTTGATATTTAAATATTCTGCAATAAAGCGAGAACGTACGTGGCTACCATAAAAAAGCAAGGCCGTCCCAAAAGTGAAGAGAAATACCACCTTATCTTACATGCCGCGTCTTGCCTGTTTTTAAAAGAAGGGTTTGCTAATACGTCAATGGACACCGTGGCTAAAGCTTCTGGAGTATCAAAACAAACGGTTTACTCTCATTTCGAGAGCAAAGATGCTCTGTTTAAAGCCGCCATCTCTTCAAAATGTCACTCGTATCAACTCGACACTCAACAGCTTATCGACGCATCACTAGGCTCGCTCTCATTGTTTGAATGCTTACAAAAAGTGGGGTGTCAGTTTGTTCGTCTATTACAAGACCCTGAAGCTATCGCTATATTCCGCGTAATTATTGCCGAAGCAGTAAATAGCCCACACGTTGCCACATTGTTTTATCAAGCAGGTCCTGAAGCATCCCTCGCCACACTTAGCACAATGATAGAGAAATTTGGGCAAGGTAGCTTAAGCGCTGATATTGCGCAGCAGCTAGCCGTGGATTATTGCGCGCTACTTAAGGGCGAGTACCACACCATGATGTTATGTGGCATAAAGTCTCCGCTGACAGACGACGAAATCACGGCGCACGTTGACAGCGCAGCAGAAAAAATCCTGCTGCTCTTTACTCATTACACAAAGCAAAGTGGCAAACATCTAAAATAATATGAACCTTCTCAATTAGCTTAAATAAAGGTTTTATAAGCTACCAGGCTAAGAAAAAACGTAAAACAAGATTAACCTTGCGCTAATGACTTAATACCAGCGGTATTATAAACTAGCGGCGTTTTCGTTGATGATTGAGAAGCGCATGTCTGACTTTACCGGTAACCACATTCTTTCCGTTAATCAATTCGATCGCGAGGCCATTGAGAAAGTCTTCTCAGTCGCCAATTCCATGAAGCCTTACGCCAAGCGACAAAAACGCACGACCGTGCTAGACGGCGCTATTCTCGGGAACCTTTTCTTTGAGCCAAGTACGCGTACTCGGGTGAGCTTTGGTACTGCTTTTAATCTATTAGGCGGCGAAGTAAGAGAAACTACCGGCATGTCTAGCTCCGCCCTTGCTAAAGGCGAATCGCTTTATGACACCGCCCGCGTACTAAGCGGCTACTCTGATATTATCGCCATGCGCCACCCTGCGGCTGGCTCCGTTGCTGAGTTTGCAGAAGGTAGTCGAGTGCCTGTCATTAACGGGGGAGATGGCGCAAACGAGCACCCCACTCAAGCACTATTAGATCTATTCACGATTAAGCGCGAGCTTGAATACAACGGGCACGGTATTGACGGCTTACATATCGCAATGATTGGTGATCTTCGATACGGTCGAACTGTACACTCTTTATCACGCTTATTATGCTTGTTTAAGAATATTCGCTTCACGCTGATATCGCCAAAAGAGCTGGCTATGCCTCAGCCAGTTATTGATGCAATTGAGAACGCTGGACACCAGCTTACTATTACAGAAACGCTCGAAGGAAATATGGATGCGGACATATGCTATCAGACTCGCATTCAAGAAGAGCGCTTTCCTTCGCAAGAAGAGGCAAACAAATACCGAGGTAAGTTCCGTCTAAATCAGTCGATTTATACGAAACACTTTCAGTCGAAGACCGTTATTATGCATCCACTTCCTCGTGACTCACGTATGGAAGCCAACGAATTAGATAACGATCTAAACCTTAACCCAAACCTCGCTATCTTCAGGCAAACCGACAACGGTGTGCTTGTAAGAATGGCCTTATTTGCGCTAACACTTGGTGTAGAACATCTTCTCACTAAGTATGAGCGTGACGTTGTTTGGTACAGCAATAAGAGTAAGTAATTACATGCAAAAATCTGAAGCCCTATTTTCCCGCGCCCAAAAGACCATTCCCGGTGGCGTAAACTCACCTGTTCGCGCATTTAAAGCGGTAGGCGGTACACCCCGCTTCATTACCAAAGCTGACGGTGCTTACATGTGGGATGCGGATGGTAAGCAATACATTGACTACATCCAGTCTTGGGGGCCGATGGTACTGGGTCATAACAATGCAAAAATCCGTGAAGCAGTGATTGAAGCATCATACAGCGGCCTTTCATTCGGTGCGCCAACCGAAGCAGAAGTGATCATGGCTGAACTTGTTAGCGAGTTGGTGCCATCTATGGAGATGGTACGCATGGTTAACTCTGGCACAGAGGCCACCATGTCAGCCATTCGACTGGCTCGCGGCTATACCAGCCGAAACAAAATCGTTAAGTTTGAAGGCTGCTATCACGGTCATGCGGACTCACTTTTAGTTAAAGCAGGCTCTGGCGCATTAACCCTAGGCGTACCTAGCTCTCCGGGTGTACCTGCCAACGTAGCCGAACATACGCTAACGGTTGAATACAATAATCTAGATAGCGTTAAAGAGGTTTTTGAAGCTCACGGCGATGATATAGCATGTATTATTGTTGAGCCAGTCGCTGGCAACATGAACTGCATCCCGCCGGTGGAAGGTTTCCTTGAAGGGCTTCGCACAATCTGCGATGAGTACGGCAGCGTACTTATCTTTGATGAAGTGATGACAGGGTTCCGTGTATCTCGTGGGGGCGCTCAAGAGCGCTACAAGGTTAAACCAGACCTAACTTGCTTGGGTAAAGTTATCGGTGGTGGTATGCCTGTGGGCTGTTTCGGTGGACGCCGCGACATCATTACTCATATCGCGCCAACTGGTCCTATCTACCAAGCCGGTACACTTTCGGGTAACCCTGTTGCTATGGCAGCCGGACTTGCTGCGTTAACCCAAATTAAACAGCCAGGACTTTACGATTCTATCTTTGAGAATACACAAAAGCTGGTTGATGGATTTCAAGCACTAGCAGACAAACACAATATTAGCCTAACTACTAATATTGCTGGCAGTATGTTTGGGATATTCTTTACAGACGTAGAGAAAGTTACTAACTATAAGCAGGCAATTAACTGTAATACCGAGCAATTCAATAAGTTTTACCACGGCATGTTAGAACAAGGTGTTTATTTGGCTCCCGCGTCCTACGAAGCAGGGTTTGTCTCGAAAGCACACAATACTGAAGTAATCGAAAAAACATTGGCTGCAGCGGATAAAGTTTTCTCAACCCTATAAGTTTATTGCCCCTTACCGTTAATTAAAGCTCGGCGCTAACACTTTTTGTAAATGTAATTAAATGTAATGTGTTAACGCCGAACTATCCTTTATACTTTCTCGGCAGCACAATTATCGACCGCTATGTTGCTGCTTTTCTATAGGAAATTTAAAGGTTTGATTAACAATGGATTGGCAAATAAGCGCGCTCTTTGCACTTACTCTTTACAGCACTGTTATAAGCGTTCTTTATGTTAGGCGCAGCAGGCGCTTCAAATATCGACTCAGAAAAGCCTTATCCCGCAACTCAAGTAAACTTGAGGCGACACTACAGGCTGCAGACGAAGCACGATTTCAGGCCGCTGCTGATGAAGCTTTAAAACTTACCCAAACTTTCCAGAAATTTGTACCCCGCCAGTTCGTAGAGCATATGGCTACCACTGATGTAGATTCATTGGAGGTTGGCTATGCTGCTGAAAACGATGTTGCCATCATGTTTTGTGATATTCGTGGTTTTGCAGGTTTTTCAGAACGTATTACCCCACAAGAATTGATGAATTTTTTAAATTCTTATTTCACGCGAATGAATGACCCTATTCACCAAAACCGAGGCTTTATCGATAAGTTTATGGGCGACGGCATCATGGCGCTATTCGATCATCAAGGAGGCACGCCCAAAGAAAAAGCTTTAGATGCGGTACAGGCGGCATTAGATTTACGTAAAGCATTAACTATTTATAACGGTCATCGGAAAAACTGCGACTACGAAGCGATTAATATGGGGATAGGCATTCACTTTGGACAAGTGATTATGGGAACCGTGGGCTCGGAAGATAGAATGGATACCACGGTTATAGGCGACAGTGTAAATATAGCCTCTCGACTGGAAGCTCTGACGCCTAAATACCAAGCTGACATCATTGTAAGTGCTCAGGTGCTACAAATTATAGGCCCTAACGATTCCCTCAGAACTCGTTTACTTGACTGGGTTAGAGTAAAAGGGCGAAAAGCGCCTATTGAGATATACGAAATTCTCAGTCACCTACCAGAAAAAGAACAAGAGAAGAAGCTTGCGGTGCAAACGAAAATAGCAGCAGGTTTGGCATGTAGAATTAATCAGCAGTGGGATGAGTCTATTGCATATTTTGAAACGGCCCTAGCAATAAGCCCCAATGACTCACTCGTACATCACCACCTCGACGTGTGTCGTATTTACCGAAGCCTTGATCTAGCCCCTGACTGGGACGGCGCTTTGGTTCTTTAGTATTTAACTACCTGACATTTTGAAACGGTTTTTACTTGTTGATACAAATCCATTTACCAAATAAAAGTCGAGATTGGTTTAACGCTCTCAGTTTTCCGACAGCTTCGCCTGCTGACGAATGAAGGTCACCGAGGGTGCAAAGAACGCAGCGCCAGTCTCAGCACTGGTAAAGTCTAGCCAGCGGTCGTAGTCGCCTTCACCGTTGCCATAAATCTGACTATGCAGCATTTGTTTAAAAGGCCGCGCACTCGCGCTACAACTCACAAAAAATAGGCCTTGAGAAGCTATATCCCCGTAGGGCATACCCTGCTTTATCAGCCTAGGTTCATCGCCATCTGGGGCGACCGTACTTGCTCTCACATTATGTGACGACTCTGACTGCTCACTACTAACTAAGTTATGCTCTTGCGTTGTGCCCATTATCTGCTCTTGTTGACGGCTAGAAAGGCTATTCCAACGTCTTAAATCGTGGCGGTAGCGCTGAACATGAACATAGCTGCCACCGCTAAAATCTGGGTCATCCTCCCCTATAATACCCACTTTTCTGCGCTTCATTCCACGAGGGTTATCTGCTCCATACAGATACCCATTGAGATCCCGGCCGTCTAAATACCTGAAGCCTCTTATCTGTTCGACAAGCTCTACGTGAATGCGCAGCAAGTCCATCACTTCAATGCCAACGGCGTGGCAGATATCCAACCTATCAGCGCGAATTTGAATAAAAAGGTCACAGGGCATGGTGGGCGCGCTTCTGTCTTCACACTGCATATCAGGAAAAGGAGCAAGTTCAACGGGTATCAAACCCGGATAGACTTCTGCCCAATAACCAGTACCTATGGCCACCACACCCGTAACCATAGCCTCATAGTGCTCATTCTCGAAGTGCTCAAAAATGTCCAAAACACGAGATAATTTTGCTCGCACGGCTTGGCTATCATCGTCGATTACGTTCAGTAATAAATACTGTGCATGTAAATTAGGCTCAGCGCAGAGGCCTTTTTGTGGTTGTGTCATTGCCGCTCTTTTTGTTATTCACGCCTTGTTCTGACGTTTCACTGCTGACGAATATTCGCCACCCTTTGTATTGCGAACTTTTTTAATTGTAGCAACTGCCTCAAACTTAAAATCTTTTCAAGTGAAGACGAGCTTTATTGAGCAGACCCTCTATCGCTCAATATTTACCCTAGTGTGCTTAATAGCCCGCAGCTTGTCCATCTTTTCGCGTTTCTGAGGCACCAAAATAAACCCCTTTTTGCTCATCCCAAGCAATGGCTTGGTAACCACCAAATGCACCTACAACGCGCTGAAGCTTATGCCCCCGCTCCATGAGTTCTCGTTGAACGGTTTCACTAAAGCCAGATTCTAAGCTCACATAGCCGCCATCGGTCATAAGCGCCCCAGTTGGGCTACTTGAACCACTGTGCAGTATGCGGGGAGCATCTCCGGCTTCTTGCAAGTTCATACCGAAATCGAGAATATTCACAATTATTTGCGCGTGCATTTGTGGCTGAGTTCCACCGCCCATCACCCCAAAGCTCATCACTGGCTTACCGTTTCTGGTTACAAAAGCCGGGATAATAGTGTGAAACGGACGCTTGCCCGGGCGATATTCGTTAAAATGCCCTTCTTCAAGTGTAAACATCTCGCCTCTATTTTGAAGAATAAAACCAAGTCCAGGTGGCGTCATTCCTGACCCCATGCCGCGGTAGTTGCTTTGAATTAAAGACACCATGTTGCCCTCTTTATCAGCAACAGTAAGGTAAATGGTGTCTCCTTCGTAAATGCCTGCATCAACGCGATTTGCAGCGCGTTCATTGTCAATCAGCTTTTGGCGCTCAGCGGCATATTCTTTCGAAATCAGCCAATCGACGGGAATCTCATTAAAATCTGGATCAGCATAGAACTTAGCGCGATCTTCAAAGGCAAGCTTTTTGGCTTCAACGAAAGTGTGTATGTAGTTAGCTGAATTAAACCCCATTCCTTCGATATCGTAGCGTTCTAGCACGTTAAGAATCTGTAGTGCCGCTATACCTTGTCCGTTAGGCGGAAGCTTCCCAGACATCGTAGCCGCGATAGTTAGCGGAAACGGGCTCTACCCACTCAGAGGTATGCGATGATAAATCTTGATATGACAAAAAGCCCCCTTGGGACTTCATATAAGCATCGATGGTACGAGCTATATCACCTTTATAAAAAGCATCACGTCCGCCGGTCGCTATCTTTTCATAGGTCACGGCTAACCCGGGGTTTTTAAAAATATCACCTTTTTGCGGCACCTTACCGTCGATCAGGAAGGTTTCAGCAAACCCGTCGTAATGGCCAATCCGTTCTTGATTCATTTTCCAGTAGTAAGCGATGACTTCTGAGACCGGAAAACCCTCACGGGCATATTTAATTGATGGCGTGAGCAGCGCTGACATGGGCAGTTTGCCAAATTTTTCGTGCAGAGCAAACCAACCATCTACAGCACCAGGGACAGATACGGGCAGAGGTCCAAATTTGGGTATTTGATGAAGACCACGTTCGGCAAAGACTTTTTTTGTTAGCTGTCTAGGTGACCGGCCAGAAGCGTTTAAACCCACCAACTTTTCATTTTTTGCGTCCCATACAATGGCAAATAGGTCGCCACCAATACCGCTACCTGTAGGCTCAACCAACCCCAACATGGCGTTGGCCGCAATGGCTGCATCAACCGCGCTGCCACCTTGTTTTAAAATATCCAGAGCAACTTGCGTAGCTAATGGTTGGCTAGTGGCCGCCATGCCGTTTTTTGCGATAACTTCTGAGCGACTTGCAAAGGGTTGCCCCGTTATTCTGTCATATCCAAAACAATTAATACTGAAAAAAGCCAATATCAAAGATAGGAGTCGCACACTTACAGTCATAACTATCCTTTTACAAAAATGTTGCCGTTGATAAATCTAGCCTAAGCCGTTTAAAACATAGTGTAGCCTTATTGTCACATTACGCCTAGGGCCTTTTCTTCAGTCTTATAGAAACTGAAAAGTACATGACTTTAAACGAAAAAAGCCCCGCAACTGCGGGGCTTAAACGAAGTAATAAGGCATTATTATTGTTATTTCATTTGCCTAATCGAGACTCTCTTACGAGCGGCCGTTTGTAAAGTCTGGGTATGCTTCCAGACCACACTCGCTCATGTCTACGCCGTCGAACTCTTCTTCTTCGCTCACACGTACACCCATTACCGCTTTAATCACTAGCCATACCACTAGGCTTAGTACGAATACCCATACAAAGATAGTCGCGGCGCCGATTAGCTGACCAGAGATGCTTGAACCATCATTTGTGAAAGGTACAAGGATTAGACCTAGTAGACCAACAACACCGTGAACTGAGATAGCGCCCACTGGATCGTCAATCTTAAGTTTATCTAGGGCAACAATGCTAAGCACTACTAGGATACCGCCTAGACCACCAAATAGAGTTGCCTGAAGAGGCGTTGGTGTAGATGGCTCTGCCGTGATAGCAACAAGACCAGCTAGCGCACCGTTAAGCACCATAGTTAGGTCAGCTTTACCGAATAGAATGCGTGCTACGATAAGTGCAGCAATAGCACCACCGGCAGCTGCAGCATTTGTGTTCATAAATACGATAGCAACGGCGTTTGCGCTTTCAACAGTTGCAGTAGCCAGTACTGAACCACCGTTAAAACCGAACCACCCCATCCAAAGGATAAATGTACCTAGAGTCGCAAGCGGCAGGTTAGCACCAGGGATAGCATTTACTTTGCCGTCTGCAGTGTATTTACCTTTACGGGCACCAAGTACAAGCACACCAGCAAGGGCAGCAGCTGCACCAGCCATGTGAACAATACCAGAACCAGCAAAGTCAGAGAAACCTAGGTCGCCAAGGGTATACATACCGAACACCGCTTCGCCGCCCCATGTCCAAGCACCTTCCATTGGATAGATGAAACCCGTCATAACAACTGCGAATGCTAGGAATGCCCAAAGCTTCATACGCTCAGCAACCGCACCAGATACGATAGACATTGCTGTAGCAACAAAAACTACTTGGAAGAAGAAGTCAGCAGAAGGTGCGTATGTTGCTGGATCTTCAGCTACACCTGTTGCGCCGTCACCCATGATACCGCTTAGGAATGGACCCCAGTCGCCACCGCCATACATAATACCGTAGCCACAAATCATGTACATGGTGCAAGCAATTGCAAATAGTGCCACGTTTTTAGTTAGAATTTCTGTGGTGTTTTTCGCTCGAACTAGACCAGCTTCGAGCATCGCAAAGCCTGCAGCCATCCACATAACCAGTGCACCGCAGATTAGAAAATAAAAGGTATCTAGCGCATACCCAAGTTCAAAAGTGATTTCCATTATTGTTTTCTCCGCAAATATGTCGTTGTGGCTTACAGCGCGTCGCTATCCGACTCACCAGTTCGAATACGAACGGCGTGCTCAAGGTCATAAACAAACACCTTGCCGTCTCCAATCTTGCCTGTTTTGGCAGCGCCAACGATGGCTTCTACCAGGCGCTCTACTTGATCATCCTGAACAGCAATTTCCAGTTTGACTTTAGGTAGAAAATCCACCTGATATTCCGCTCCGCGGTAAAGTTCAGTGTGTCCTTTTTGACGTCCAAAACCTTTCACTTCGGTAACGGTCAATCCGTCAATACCGATTTCTGAAATGGCTTCACGAACGTCATCTAGCTTGAACGGCTTGATGATCGCTGTAACTAGTTTCATGAGTTGCTCCCAGTTTATTGTGGTTATTCTGTGATTTATGGTCGTGTTTCCAACTACGGAAAGGTAAACCAAGAGCCATGCCACAAATTATTAACCATAAAAATCAAACACATACAAGCAAACGCTTCATTAACGCACACAAATAATGCACACTAATGGTGCACAGTTAAAAATTTGCCCAATTTTGAAGCGGTATGAGGTTGAGGTAAGGTGAGAAGACTAAAAAGTGCGATGAAATTAGGATGGAACTATTCGATAGAGACCATGGTCTGTTGTTTACTATGACGACTATCACCCCATCTTTCTTTGCGCCTGAGCGCAATATTAAACACCATTCCGTTGCTAAAAAAACGGGGTTGCGATCGCTACTAATTTCAGGCTGTGTACATATATTTGGAGTGATTTTAGTTGTCATACTTTCTCAGTTAAGTATTGATAACCAAAAAGAGCGTATAAACGTTTTAGAGCGAAGTTCAGAGATAAAAGCCCGCCTGTATTATCCTCCAATGCCCCAACCTCAAGCTACAGAAATTAAGCAGATTGAACGCCTGAATGAGACACTGAACACCGCGCTTAAACCAGACGTATCTCAAAGCATGCAAACTACTGATAGTAAAGCTAAATCACTAGAAAAAGATGAAATCCTACAAAAGGTAAACGCAGAACCTGAAACACAGCGAGAACCGATAAAAACTAAGCCGAACGATACGCCACCGTCACCTACTATTTCGAACGATGCAAATCGACGTGCAGGCACGTTAAACTTATCGGTCAAAGACGGAGCTGCACGTTATTTTGAAAACTATAACAACAACAAAGTAGCTGAAGAAGCTGAACAAGCATCAAGAGAATTTCAAGAGCGTAAAAATAGCCCTAGACTAGAAGGCCCAAGTACAGGGCAAATGCAGGCCGTTGAAAATAAACGCCCATCTAAACGCGTTAATTGCAGCGGGACTGCTAATAAAACACTCGCTTTTTTAAGCGGTATTGCCGGCGGTACCTTAGAATGCACCAAAATGGGCGATCACGACCGTTTTATTGATGCCAGAGTTAATAAAACTTCCAAAAACGAAGGCGGAAACTAGCTCGGTTACTTCCTTTTAAAGAACTTAGGTGGTTGCCCAAAATACGCTTTGAATCGCCTGCTAAATGCTGCAACATCTTCATATCCCGTTATCTGAGCTATGCTAGACATTGGTGTATCGGTATTCCTAAGCAATGCTTTGGCTTTCTCCATTCTTATCTTCACTAGGTAATCACGTAAGCTAAGACCAGTGGCTTGTTTAAACCTATTTTTAAACTGCGTAGTTCCCATACACGCCATCTCTGAAAGCAACTGCAACGAATGTGATGCCCCTAAATCACCGTGTATGTGGCTTATTACTCGAGTGATCCGCTTATCTGTTCCCGCACCCACTTCACTTTTAGCCAGAAGCACCTGAAATAAGGCGGTCATTTCATCCTGTCCGTCAACCGCGTAATTCGTTAATTGCACTTCGATAAAACTTAAGAAAGCTTGAAGGGCGGTATTAACCTGAAAGATAGGGCTTCGTTTGTCTTTTAACTGCTCAGGTACTGAAAGTAAGTCAGCAACCACAAACCTTGCGTTTTCGTTCGCACTAAAATTGTGTACTTCGAGCGGCGCTATACACACTCCCTCACCTACACCTACGCTGCCAGTAAAATAGTCTTGCGCTATTTCTATATGCCCATTTACAGGCAATACTAACTGATAAAAAGGGTGAGCGTGACTACGTGCTTTTCTGGCATAAGAACGAACTGACAGCGAGGGTAATTCTGTAGCTTCAACTATTTCTCTGTCGTTACTCACATTGATTCCAACCTTTTTCTCTGATGTCACAAGATTCATAAGTTGCCAAAGGCAAGAGGCTGCGCGTATCCTTTGTAAGCCGCAACTACTTATCGCTTGCCGATTTGCTATGTTAGTGAAACATAAAAAAGGCACATTTAATAACAACTAATACAAGGAAAATCACTGTGGCAGCAGCTAACTTACTTGCCTTACTTGATGATATTGCAACGTTAATGGATGACATCGCAACCATGTCGAAAGTCGCAGCGCAAAAAACTGCGGGCGTTTTGGGTGACGATTTAGCGGTAAATGCTGATCAGGTCCAAGGGGTTAAAGCAGATAGGGAATTGCCTGTTGTATGGGCTGTCGCAAAAGGCTCGCTTATCAATAAGGCCATTTTGGTTCCCGCTGCATTAGCCATAAGTGCCTTTGTTCCCTTCCTCATTACCGTGTTATTAGTGCTGGGTGGATTATATTTATGTTTTGAAGGTGCAGAAAAACTGCTGCATAAATTTCTTCCTCATGAAGGTGAGGAAGAAATACGAGAAGCTCGAATTGAAGCGCTCTCTAAAAACGATGTAGATATGGTGGCTTTTGAACAAGATAAAATTAAAGGCGCTATACGAACCGACTTCATATTATCTGCTGAAATCATTGTTATTGCGTTAGGTACCGTGACAGATGCAACGCTTACAACGCAAATTGGTGTGTTAGTGGCACTAAGCTTAGCCATTACACTTGGCGTATATGGACTAGTCGCGGGCTTGGTTAAAATGGACGATGTGGGCCTTTACATGCTTCGCAAGTCACTAACGGGCTCAATGAACACCATTCAAAGATTTATTGGAAGAGCACTATTAGTTGCCGCGCCAGCGTTAATGAAAACGCTGGCGGTAGTGGGCACGGTGGCTATGTTCTTAGTAGGCGGCGGAATCCTTACTCACAGCATAGGCTTTCTACACGTCGTTACCGACTGGTTTACTGCACTTATCCCCAGCGCTTCACTGATCATGTCGATACTTGCGGATGGCGTAGTAGGTATTGCTGCAGGAGTAATTATTGCGCTAGTGGTTACAATGACCGCGAAATTTAAGAGCAAAACACCTTAAGGCTCATGTTTCAGTGATGTACAACAAAGCTCGACAAGCTTTAGGTTTCGTTCCTTTTGCTTAACCTTTCTCACACTTTCTTTTAAACGAGAGCGTCGCTGCTTTTAGCACCGACGCCCCCTCTTTTTAGCTCTTCTTCTGGCAATCAGTGCCTTTACAAACTAACAAAAAATTGAGTTGGTCAATTTGACCACCTCCATATGAAAAAACCCAAATTTTAGTACATTTTTGATATCGAAATTTTTCACGTATTTCCTAATGAAAAATAAAAATCAATAATTTCATGCACATAGTTAATTTTTACGAGTTGGCACATCCCTCGCTATAAACTAATTGTTAATTGATAACGACTTATTATCGAAACCTTTAGCAACATGATAGCTGCCACGCAGTATGTTCAAGTGCAGTGTCTAACTTACTTTTTTAGGAGATTACTATGTTTATCGGTCGCAAAACTTTCACTGCATTAACTTTAGCAACTAGCGTATTGAGCGCAGCAGCATTCGCTGATGAACCTCAGAGTAACATTGTTTCACATACAGATTTTATCGTTGAAAGCGCCATGAATGACGTAAAGCAGAATTTAGCGCTGGATGTGACCTATGACGTGTTAACTGCCAGTCACACATTTGAACCAGAAGTAGAAGAAGCACATTCATTGGTTGCAGAGATTACCGTTACCCCAATTGAGCCTATTAGCTCAAACGATAACGACGCATAAGGAGAGTGCACATGTTAACCGCCGCAACCCTATTTATGGTAGTACTCGGGCCGGTTATTGCGTTTGTAGTCAGTGCGCTGGTGTTTTCTACAGCGCGCCTATTTCTTCAGAAAGGACATTGAAAACGCAATAAAAACTAGTAGGTGCCGAACCGACTACCACAACTTTTTTTGCCTTCCCTGGGCCTTTTACTCCAGAGGGAGATAGAAAGCACGGACTATACGCTAGCTATGCGTTTTCAAAGCCAAGTGATTGTGTTTTCTATCTTCTTACTGGAGTTTTTTTATCCGAATATCCGTTCCCACCAGCTTTTTTCGTCTTTATCGCTATCTTGATCTACAGGACGGCCTGAGCAGTCTTGCTGGGGTGGAGGAAGCACATCCAAAATAGCCGGTACGCTTAAACTGCCTGCACACCCTGCGACCACAACCGCACCTGTCTTGGCGTCAAAGTGTGCGATACCTAAACCTTTGGGAAAACGCCTTGATAAGGACTTGGGCGACTGAGACTTCATGTAGTTAATGAACACGGGTAGCGCACCACCCGCTCCGGTTAAGTTAACGGGTTTATTATCATCGTTACCTACCCAAACCGTGACCACATTATTTCTATCGAAGCCGCTAAACCAACTATCGCGGTAGTCGTCTGTGGTGCCCGTTTTGCCAGCCATATTCACATTGCCAAAATTCCAACCGATGCGCTTCGCAGTGCCCTCTGTGGTTACCTTATACAACGCGTAATTAAGCAGATAGGTGGCAGCCTCATCAGTTCGCTGGCTAAAGAACTCCGCTTTTTTCCAAAGCAAAGCGTTATCCGCTGTCACTACAGATGTCACTGTATGGAGGGGTATGTAGCGACCATCGTTAGATAGGGTTTGATACATTTGATTAGTGCTAAACGGTGTAAGTTCGAAGGCGCCTAGGGTTAACGACGGTACTTTATCTACTGGCGTAGTAATCCCTAAGCGCTCAATGGTATCGGCCAACGCATCTAGGCCTATCTGCATGCCTAAATTAACGGTTGGTATATTTAAAGACTCGACAAGTCCTTGAAGTAAAGGTACCTGCCCTCTGAATTCTTTGTCGTAGTTTTGCGGCGACCACTCGGTGCCGTTTCGACTCTCAAGCGTTATCGGTTCATCTTCAAGAGGTGTTGCTAAGTTAAACTGTGTAGGGTCTTCTAATGCAGTTAAGTACACAGCGGGCTTAATCAGAGAACCTATCGGCCGCCTAGCGTCTAATGCTCGATTGAAACCTTTAAACGCAAAGTCTTTACCGCCCACAATCGCGCGTACTTCACCACTTGCGCTGTCGGTGACTACCATGGCACCTTGCAGTGGAACGCTTCTATCTTTTTGCAGGCCATTTAAGGTGCCTGACAATGCACTTTCAGCGCGGCGCTGGGCCACGATATCAAGTGTTGTGAACACTTTTACGCCCGAGTCTCTTAAACTTGGCTCTGCTAAAATTTCATTAAGCTCTCGACGTACTTGCTCCATGAAAGCCGGGTGTTTACCGCTTGCTAAGCTTGCACCACTGGCAAGCCCTAACGGCATATTCACAAAGCGTTCGTAGTCTTGGCGGCCAATTTCATTTTCATCAAACAACATGCGCAGCACTAAGTCACGACGCTCTTTTGTGCGCTCAGCATATTTGCGTGGGTTGTAATAAGAAGGGCCCTTGATTATGGCAACCAGTGTGGCTATCTCTGGTGTACTTAACTCGTTAGCTGGTCGGTCAAAATAGAAATAGCTGGCAAGTCCAAAGCCATGTACGGCCATGTCGCCATTTTGCCCTAAGAACACTTCGTTTAAGTACGCTTCAATAATTTCTGATTTACTGTAACGGGCATCAATGATCACCGCCATAATGGCTTCTTTTGCCTTTCGTACAATAGAGCGCTCACGGGTTAAAAACATGTTTTTAACCAGCTGCTGCGTTAGCGTACTGCCGCCTTGAACCGTTCGTCCGGCTGCAATGTTTGCCATTAGAGCCCGCAATATTGAAAGCGGCGCAACGCCATGGTGATTATAAAAATTGCGGTCTTCCACCAGGGTTAGCGCTTTTGGCAACATGTCAGGAATGGTGTCTAACGTTACCAGCATACGGTCTTCTTGAGACCCGCTTGTCATGCGCGTTACTAACCAGGGTTCTAGCTTTGCAGAACCATACGGGCGGCCTTGCGACTTGTCATAAATTTCCCCAATACGTGCACCTTCCCACGTTATCACTAAATGACGCAGAGGCTCTGCGCCTTCTGGAAACTGAAACGCACGGCGCTGCACAGTCAGCACCTTATTTTGATAGCTATATTCACCGCTACTGTCGGCAAAGGTTACCTTGCGGTAGCCCAGCAAATTGAGCTCATCAATGACTTCTTGGGGCGTAATCTCTTCACCTTTGCTGATTTCCAACGGACGGGCGAAGATCTGCGCAGGAACTTCCCATTTATTTCCAGAGAACGCATGCTTAATTTGGGCGTCAAGGTAGAAGGCATACGCCCCAAGCACAACCAAACCAATAAGAGTGACTCGCCAAAACAGTTTGAAAAACCACGAGCGCTTGGCCGAGCCTTTGCCATTGCTTGATGCTTTACTTTTTGAAGATGGATTGTCTTTTGTCTGTCTTTTTGCCACGTGAAAACGCCATGAAGATCATTGAGGATGACATCGCACATATTGCGATATGGATTTAACGAACGCCTTTAAAACGTTAGTTTTAATAGTATCAACATTACCATTCGGGCCGCCTCTCAACAACTGTTTCCAAATATGCACACTCCGAATTGGTATATTTCTGAAATGTTTAAAAACGCATCTCTGTTGAAGGACTAAAATGAATTTTACTCGCGTTTCACGGTCACAATGCGATAGCATGCTGGCAAGTAACACAGGAACCGTACTATGCGCTTAGCTTCATTTAAGTCTTCTTTTTTCTCTACTCGTTCGCCTAAAGGGGCCAAGTCTTACGCCTCATTTCTTCGACCGTCACTTCGCACGTCTATGGCGCTGCTTCTCGCGGGTGCGACAATGAATTCAGCGCTAGCCAATGAACAATTCGCTAGCTGCACTGCAGTGCTTGCCGACAAAGCCAAGCAGGAAGGGGTTAGCCAGCAGACTATCGACGATGTGTTTCCTCGTCTTGTTCACCAAGACCGTGTGATTGAGCTAGACCGAAGCCAACCAGAATTTGTACAAACCTTTCCAGGGTACTTCAGCAAGCGCGTTACCGACTGGCGAACTCAAAAAGGCAAAGAGATGTACGCTAAGCACGAGGCGCTGTTACACAAACTAAGTGATAAGTACGGCGTGCCTCCTCATTACTTGCTCGCTTTCTGGGGTCTAGAAACAAACTTCGGCTCTTACAAAGGCAAAATGCCCGTACTTGATTCTCTTGCTACTCTGGCTTGTGACAAACGAAGAAGTAAG
Source organism: Alteromonas sp. ABV4_150 (assembly GCF_056311745.1). NCBI lineage: Bacteria > Pseudomonadati > Pseudomonadota > Gammaproteobacteria > Alteromonadales > Alteromonadaceae > Alteromonas > Alteromonas sp. ABV4_150. Next base: position 1,223,365 of record NZ_CM149971.1, read on the forward strand.
TACTTTACCCAAGAGTTTCTTGTGGCCGTGAAGCTAATGGAACGGGAAAAGCTTCAAAAAGAAGACATGATTGGTTCGTGGGCTGGCGCTATGGGCCACACACAGTTTATGCCTTCGGCCTATACCCACTATGCCATTGACGGCGACGGCGACGGGCAAATTAATTTGTGGGCAAGTGAAGAAGATGCGTTATCTTCTGCCGCAAACTTCCTTGCAAGCCTAGGTTGGGAGCGCAGCTTCCGCTGGGGTCGTGAAGTGCAGTTGCCTGAGAACTTTGACTATCAAGAATCTGGCTATAAGAATAGAAAGCCTCTTAGCGAATGGAACGCTCAAGGCGTGAAGAAAGCCGATGGGGCTGCGCTGGGCGAAGACGATACCACAGCTTATGTTATCGTGCCTGCAGGACATAACGGCCCGGCCTTTATAGCTTACAAAAACTTCCGCGTTATTATGCGCTGGAACAACTCTGAGTTTTACGCCATCGCCGTAGGCGTATTGGCCGACCGCATCGCTGGGGCGTCTGGTATTAAAGCAACCTTACCTGATCTCCCCGCATATAGCCGCAAAGACATTATTGCGCTTCAAAGTAAGCTGAATAATTTAGGCTTTGATGTGGGCAAACCCGACGGCATCATTGGCCCTGCCACTCGCGAGGGTATTCGCAACTACCAAATTAGCAATAATATGATTGCAGATGGGTTTCCAGGCCTGGAAGTAATGGCAGCACTTGATATTGACCTGGCAGGCAAGGCTACCTCTTAACCTTTATGAAAACAGCGCCCTTTTAGGGGCGCATTAATCATATAGTATTTTCAGTGACCGGTAAGGTAGAAGCCGTTCATCTTATTGGTTACTGAACGTATTCAAACGTAAGGCTTGAAAAATAAGTCTCAAAATCTGCTGCAGAACTATTTGTGAGGGGTACGCCCCAAACCGTATTTAGCATAACAGGCCCTTCGACATTAAGTTTAAACGTCGCCTTTCCTTCACTGTCAGTTTGCACCGCTTGCACTTCAGCACTGTGATCAACCAAAGATACTGCATCGATAAGTGCATTGCTTAAAGGCTTTCCTTTGAATAACACCTGAACAGATAGGGTGTTATTTGAGAGCTTATAAGGGTGTCCAAGGGGCACTATTTCTAACGTGTGGCCAATAGGTTTTAGGGCATTGTCCGTTATTGTCTCACCTACTTGCACGATGGTTTTTGCTTTCCTTGAGTAAAGCTCTTTTCCAGCGATATCGTTTTGCCCTCTCGCCTCGCGATGAGCCAGTATCTCAGCTAAACCCTCATCTTTTGCATACTGGTTAAACTTCTTCGCTTTAAGTACGCTAGTAGCGTGATAGCTTTCAAACCCTATGACATGGGTGCCAGAAGAAAGCTTGGCCGTTTTAGCCATGCCGGGCAGCATTGACGTTTTAGGTACTACGCTGGCGGCCATATCACTCACGCCGTCAGAAGAATAAGTGCGCAACGCAACTATCCTATTCCAAGTAAGGTTCCAGTGAGAGGTATCTTCTTTATGGCCCACTTTAAACTGCAAGGCAACAGCACTTGGCTCTTGTGAACGGTAGTTTGCTGGCTCTAACCAAAAATCGTGCGCTTGAGCGCTTAAAGATGTGGCTAACAGAAAGCCTGCGGTGGCTAATTTGGATAATTTCATAGCGTAAGGTTACCTAAATAAACGTTTGAGATTTCATCATCAACTTAGCTTAGTTTTTAATGTGTAACCACTGTCGTTAAAAACAGACTGTGTAAGAAACTGGCGTATAAGCAATTACTGGCATTTGAAATACACAACAATCATTTGAAAACCGTAAGAGGTATGGCCGCAGTAGCGGCTACATATGTTTCTTTGTTTTACTGGTCGGCAATGCATTGGCAGGGTCATCCGGCCAAAAGTGCTTGGGGTAACGTCCCTTCATCTCTTTTTGTATCTCCTTATAGCTGCCTTGCCAAAACGCACCTAAATCACTGGTGGTTTGCAGTGGTCTACCTGCTGGCGACAGCAGCTCGCAAACAACAGTAACTCGCCCCCCCGCTAAGGTTAATGGAGTGCTTTGTGAATACAATTCTGGCATTTTGACCGACAGCACCACATCTCCATTGTCGCGATAATCTAGGCTAGCCTCTCTGCCCGTTGGAATAGTCATGTGAGTGGGCAAAAGCGTAGCCAATGCGTCTTGCTGAGGCCAAGATAACCCATTATTTAAGGCCGTCTTCCACGGTAATTGCTTAAGGTTTTTAATACTTTTACAGCTTTTTAAAACAGGCGCTAGGCTGTCTTTTGCCCTATGCACCAGGTCGCTCAATGACAATGGCCAGGGATCTGGCTCGTCAAAGGCTTTATCTTGCGGGAGATTGAGCTTTGCGGCCATCAGAACTCTTCGCCACCATTGCCAATCGGCATCCGACAGTGGCCAATTGGATAACGGCAAGGTAGCGAGATAGGCAAACCAGGCATCGCACATTGCACTGTCCCAAAACGCTTTTTCGTGGCTTTTTTCCTGTCCGGATACTGGTGCGCTATTTAGCGTTATGTCATAAAACCCCGTACTTACTCTTGCTTCCATTACGCCAGTGTCGCTGTTAAGAATAACACTACGCTTTTCGCTAAATGCGTCAGGGAAAGCTAAACGTAACCAGCGCTCGGGGACACGCTCAGCTAGGCGTATTGCCACTGTGCTTTTGATTAGCTGCCCCTCAAGCACCGCTATCCAGGGTTCATTGTCTTTCTCGCTTTCATTGGAAAATGTATTACCGGCTGTAGCGGTTAGCTCAGCCCCCTTCCCACTCGCCAACTTGTACTCAATAATATGAGACTGAGAAGCACTGCTTCTTGTAGCCCCTTTTATTACGGCTTTCGAATTACCAGAATTACCGCTACTACCGCTCGGCGCATTGCGCCTGTAGCCCACCTGCAAAGGAAATGCGATGGCGATACAAAGGCCAAGGGCGCGTTCGTCTAATGCATTGATGTCGAGCGTGAAAGTCTGCGCCTTGCCCTGCTCGCTTTGCACGTAGCGCGCATAACGGGAAGCTTGCTGTGTAAGCTGACTGCGCGTGTTGCTGTTGGCGTGGAGCAGCGCATCCATGACATTTGTTGCGCCACCCACACTGATATTACTTTCGCTCATTGCCACAACAAAGGGAGCAGCGTGGCGAAGCGCGTCGTTGTCATCAGCACTTAACCCGCCTATGCCTGTTTTTGTCGTTAGCAATAAATGGGCTAAATGAGGCTGACAAGGTAGCTGGGCCAGCGCTCTTCCATAGGGAGTGATGCTGGATTGTGAGATAGCATTAACCCGCTGAAGCTTCTGTTGTGCCACCTGCTGCTGCGCTGGTGTAGGCTTCGTCAACAATGCCAACGACTCTGGGCTGCTGCCCCAGGCTAAGGTATCAAGCAAGAAGCTGCTTAAATCCTCTTTTTCAATTTGCGCCGCATTGTGTTTCGCCAAACGCTCGAAGCTGCTTTTGCTACACAAACGATAGCAGGTCCCGGCCATTACACGCCCCGCGCGTCCTGCTCTTTGAATGGCAGATGCTTGCGAAATGCGCTGCTGGGTAAGCGCAGTTATATCACTGGACGGATGATACTGAGCACTGTTTTCCCACAGACTATCAATAACCACTGTCACGCCTTCAATGGTTAAACTTGTCTCTGCAATATTGGTAGATAATATGATTTTTCGCTTGCCCTGTGGGTCTGGCGCAATGGCTGCTTGTTGCGCTGATTTTCCTAAAGCACCGTAGAGCATGTGAACGGCTATGTCCGCACTTTCAGCTAATCCTTTTGTTTCTCTGGCAACAGCATTTATGCTACCTCGGCCGGGAAGGAATACTAAAATATCACCATCGTGCTCGCTTACTGCCTGTTTTATGAGATTACTGGTTTTCGGTATCAACTCATAAGCCTGCACATCTTGGGTGTAGCGAACATCAACAGGAAACATACGACCTTGAGTTTCTAAGTTCGCTACTGGCAGTACGCTAAACGCATCAAGCAATGTTTGAAGTGGCGTAATATCCAAAGTAGCCGACATCACCACTAGGCGTAAGTCATCGCGAAGTCCAGACTGGACTTCAAGTGCCAGTGCCAAACCAAAGTCACTATGAATACTGCGCTCATGAAATTCATCGAAGACAATAGCATCCACACCGCTAAGCTCTGGGTCTTGCTGAATCATGCGCGTTAACACGCCCTCGGTTATTATCTCAAGCCGAGTAGCAGGCGATGTTTTCGACTCGCCCTTTATACGATAACCAACTGTTTCCCCTACGCTTTCTTTTAACTGTTTTGCTAAGTGGTCAGCAAGATTTCTTACCACCACCCGGCGAGGCTGCATAAGCAGTATTTTTCCTTTTAGCGAAGATTGCAGCAGCGACAAAGGCAGCACAGTAGATTTCCCCGCCCCCGGAGGCGCCCCTATAATGATGTTGTTAGTAGCTACGGCTTCTTGTAGCGGCGTAACAAGTTCATAAGCGGGTAGGTGAGAAAACGGCTGTAACATAAAGGGCATAAAGGTGTTATAAGTTGGTGGGTATAGTGTACCTGATGTAAACAACGCACTCGAACATCACAGCTATTTTTTTAAATTTGGTAAACACTCAAAACGGACGACGTGTTTTGGAACTCGTCCGTAGCGCCATGATAAACTTATTATTGTACGGACGTTCGTTGCCTTCTTAAACTTATGGGCAGCATTACTACGTATGTACAAAGATAGGGCAAATTTAAAGGAGGAAAGCTATGCGAAGCTTTATTGGTTTAGATCTTAGCGCCACAGAAAAACTTGCTCTAGATAGCTGGCGTCAGCAGGCATTACCTGAAGTAATGCCGCGTCAATGGGTGAAAACCGAGGCAACCCGTACTCGTAAATCTGGCAATAAGCGTAACGAGCACATCAACAATCAAGGGCCCGCAATACCTTATGCAGTGCCAGCAGCAAACTTTCATATTACGCTTTGTTTTTTAGGCGAGATAAATCACCGTCAGCACGAAGCGCTTGTGTATGAACTCGATCAGCTCGTCAGTGAACCCTTTTCTCTAACTCTTAATGCTACGGGGTTATGGAATGGACCTAAAATACTCTTTGCTGCGCCCACTGAAACACCAAAGGCACTTAATGAACTCGCTAAATTGTCGAGAAAAGCGGCCCGTAAAGCAGCAATCGAAATAGAAAGCAGGGAGTATAAGCCTCACGTTACGCTTGTAAGAAAGGCTACGTCGACATTGCCGCTACCGCTTTACAGCCCCAATGTAGACGTTCACGTTTCGGCATTTCACCTTTTTGAGTCTGTGACTACGCCGCAGGGGGTGACCTACCCTATTCGTCAATCTTGGCCGTTGAAACACAATATGTCGGTAAGAGAGAAACTTCGCCGCGGTATTACAGACGAGTAAAAAGAGGCAAGTAAAGAGCGGCGAACTAAGAAAAATGTACTGCCGCACCGGATTATCCGCACCTGTAATACTATGACAAACGCCTTTTTATGGCTAAGCAGCTGTGATCTATGAGTGTGATTATGAGTTATAGCAATTTAAGCTGATTTTAAATTGCCTATAGCCTTTACAACGCCTAGCGCCACGGGTAAAAAGATAGCCTGTTTTTTTATTCACACTGCCCACATGCAACAAACATTTAGATTAGTTATAGACTGCCCTGACCAAATCGGGCTAGTTGCCAGCGTGTCGCAATTTTTAGCCGACCACAACGCAACCATCGTTGAAGCCAGCCATCATACCGATTTACAGACCGGCCGCTTTTTCATGCGCCATGAAATTAGCACCGATTCGCTTAAGTTAGATCACCAAAGCTTCGTTAAAGAGTTCACCCCACTTGCTAACGAGTATCAGATGAACTGGAAGCTCAGTGACTCAGACAAAAAACAGCGCGTTGCTTTGTTAGCGAGCCTTGAATCTCACTGTTTAGTTGACTTACTTCACCGCTGGCATACTGGCGAGCTGCACTGTGATATTCCGGTGATTATTGGCAACCACCCGCAAATGAAGCAGTTTGCTGACTGGTACAAAGTGCCGTTTCATTGGGTAGACTTTAAAGCGTTAGGCAAAGACGCGGCGTTCGCGCAAATCACTACCTTACTACAAGAGTACAAGATTGATTTGACCGTACTTGCCCGTTTCATGCAAATTTTACCTGATACGCTTTGTCAAGAGTTACAAGGTAAGGCCATTAATATTCACCATAGCTTCCTTCCTAGCTTTGCCGGTGCTAAGCCTTACCAGCAAGCCTATGATCGCGGCGTAAAATTAATTGGCGCAACCTGTCATTACGTCACCAAAGACTTAGATGAAGGCCCAATCATTGAGCAAAGCGTTAAACGTATCAGCCATAGCGACAGCGCAGCTGACATGGTGCGCAAAGGTAAAGACTGTGAAGTAACCGCATTGGCTCACGGTGTGCGCTACCATTTAGAAGACCGCGTAATTATTCACAGAAACAAAACCGTGGTATTCGCGTAAGTCTTCACACTGATGAAATTAAAAAAGCCCGCTAGTCAAAGTTACTAACGGGCTTTCTATTTAACACTAGCTTTGCTCTATCTACACGTTAACTTTGACGTTGTTAAACCCATCCTCACCAAGCACCTCTAAAAGCCTCGCTTTTATCACAGCTTCCTTATGAGGATAGTGAAAATCAAACCCTTTGCCGTTGCCGCTTTCCAAGATAACGCCAAGGTAATGGTGAGAGAAGTTAAGTGCATAGATAGTATTGGCGTTAACCCTAAGGGGCTGGCGATCAAATCCATGTAGAAAGTGAAACACTGCAAAATCACCATCTTTTTCTATCAATTTTTCAATGGGGTATTTATTACCAAAGCGTCTACTTCTTAAATAAGAGAAAAAGCCAATACATAACCCTACGCTACCGATAGTAGACGCGAGCTTTAATTCACCATCTGCATTTATGTTAAAAATAAAAAGAGCGAGTAGAAGAGCCGGAGCACCGAAAAATAGAGCTTTGTCGGTGGGTTTGCGTTGCATTACCTTGCCTGTGGATTCAATTCCGTTTGACAATAAATAAATCACAAAACGGCTATATATTCAACTAAATTGGGCTGGTACGCATGGCACGTCTTAGCTTCATGTAATACCACAGGTTCGAGGCTGCAAACAGAGCTTCAGTAATGGCTAATCCCCACGTTTGTGTAATGACACCGTATGCAGTGAAATTGATTGAACCAATAATCATACACACGCGAAGACCTGCTTCCTTACAATGAAGTTCACCAAACCGGTATGCCATGAAAGTTAACACCGGCATAGCTTCAACTAACGATGTTTTACCGGTTAGGTTATTCACCGTCAGCACAATAACCATCATAGAGATTAATGTAATGTAGGTTGCCACAGGAGACAGAAGTTTTTGTTTTATTAAACGATAACTGGTACTCAGCCCCGCCACCGTAATTACTACGGCTCCTCCCCACGCTTGCTCGAAAACCAAAAGTGAGCCAATAGCAATACATAACCCTAAATTCAGTAGCAGTAATTTACGTTCAGTGTTCGACCAAAAAGAGGCCAAAGCGAATGCAACGGGAAACGCGTGAAGAAGTAATTCAAACATGATGGTCACAGTAAAAAAGTCAGTGGTTTACGAGCTGCGGAAGACAGCTATTCAGAACGCGCGCAGTGTAATTTCCAACCAGCATAAAGCCAATCAAAATTTGACCAATTTCGACGAATTGCATATCAGCGCGATTTCTCTTCAAACCGCTGTGCTGCAAGGAATTACGTTAAAGAGCATTTAACTTATTTTTACATTATCTTAAAATGGTTTTTGTCATAAAACGTATAGATAAAAACAGACAGGAAAACTCATGGGTAAATTTAAATCATCACTCACCGCTATGGCGGTTGTGGTTGCACTCGGTGCATGTTCAGAACAAAAAGCACCTGAGACCACCAGCACAGATGTTCAAAATACAGCGACATCTCAACAAGCACAGTTTGATAACGTGTTGCTTCAAGAGTTTAAAGGCCCGTACGGTGGCGTGCCTGCTTTCGATAAAATGAATTTGGAAGATTTGAAGCCTGCGCTAGAAAAAGCCATGGAACTGAATCTTAAAGAGATCGAAGCCATCGCAAATAACGAAGCGCCACCAACGTTTGAGAACGTTATTGTTGAAATGGAGCGTGCAGGTGCAGAGCTTGGACGCGTATTCACCTATTACGGCATTTGGAGTTCAAACAAATCGAGCTCTGAATTCCGCGAAATTCAGGCAGAGATGTCGCCTAAGTTATCGGCTTTCTTCACGCAAATTACGCAAAACGAAAAGCTTTTTGAAAGAGTTAAAACGGTATATGAATCTGACGAGTTAGATTCACTTACGCCAGAAGAACAGCGTATAACATGGATGACTTACAATAGCTTCGCACGCAATGGTGCGACCTTAGATGGCGAAGCGAAGAAGCGCTACGCTGAAATTAACAAAGAGCTTGCTACGCTACACACTAAGTTTTCAAACAATGTACTCGCAGACGAAGAAAACTACGTTACCTATATCACTGAAGACCAGCTTGACGGTTTGCCTGCCTCGTTTGTTAAGGCAGCAAAAGCGGCAGCCGAGTCTCGCGGCGAAGAAGGTAAATATGCAATTACCAATACGCGTTCATCAATGGATCCGTTCTTAACATACTCCACCAACCGAGAGCTTCGCGAGAAAGTATGGCGTACTTACTACAACCGCGGTGACAATGCTGACGAGTTTGATAACAACGACATTATTAAACGCATCTTAACTCTTCGTGACGAGCGCGTTGAGCTATTAGGTTACGAAAACTACGCACAGTGGCGTTTAGAAGATCGTATGGCGAAGAACCCAGAAAACGCCATGGATCTGATGATGAAAGTATGGCCTGCCGCTATTGCTCGCGTTGAAGAAGAAGTGGCCGACATGCAGGCCATTGCCGATGAAGAAGGTGCAGACATCACTATTGCGCCATGGGACTACCGCTTCTATGCAGAAAAAGTGCGCCAGGCGAAGTACGACCTAGATTCAAACGAAGTAAAGCAGTACTTACAGCTTGATAAGCTTCGCGAAGCGATGTTTTACGTTGCAGGTCGCTTGTTCAACTTCAACTTCACACCTGTTGAAGAAGGCAAAGTACCCGTTTTCCACGAAGACGTGAAAGTATGGGAAGTAACTGACAAAGACAGCGGTGAGCATATCGGTCTTTGGTACCTTGACCCATTCTCACGCCAAGGTAAACGCTCTGGTGCTTGGGCAACGACGTATCGCTCTTACACTACCTTTGATGGCAAGAAAACCGTATTGTCTTCTAACAACTCGAACTTCGTAAAAGGCGCTGAAGGCGAAGCCACGCTTATTTCGTGGGATGATGCTGAAACCTACTTCCACGAATTTGGCCATGCACTTCACTTCTTAGCGTCTGATGTAGAATATCCGTCGTCGCATTCTGGCGTGCGCGATTACACTGAGTTCCAGTCTCAGTTGCTAGAGCGTTGGTTAACTACCGATGAGGTTATCAACAACTACTTGGTTCACCACGAAACAGGTGAGCCTATTCCTGTTGAGCTGGTAGAAAAAATTAAAAAGGCTTCAACCTTCAACGAAGGCTTTAAAACTACCGAGTACATGGCTTCAGCCATCATGGATCTGAAGTACCACACTACCGATCCTAGCAAGATTGACCCTGACACTTTTGAGCGTGAAGAGCTTAAGAAGCTTAGACATGCCGGAAGAAATTGTTATGCGTCACCGCTCACCTCATTTCGGCCACGTATTCTCAAGCGAAGGTTATGCAGCGGCCTATTATGGCTACATGTGGGCAGAGGTATTAACCGCTGACGCAGCAGAAGCCTTTATGGAAGCACCGGGTGGTTTCTACGATAAAGAAGTAGGCGATCGCTTAGTGAAATACCTCTTCGCCGTACGTAATGCTATGGACCCAGCCGAAGCTTACCGCAAATTCCGTGGCCGTGATGCCAAAGTAGACGCTCTAATGCGTGACCGCGGTTTCCCTATTCCTAAGGAAAATAAAGAATAAGCGAAATGGCGACAGCAGCGGGATAAGTCACGCCTGCGACTAACCAAATCCGTTTCTGAAATGCTTAGGCTCTCGTATTTGTTATAACAAATACGAGAGCCTTTTTTTTATCCCCTACATATATAATGGATAATGTTTCTATTGACCTGTTGGTCAATTATGCTTCACAATCACTATGATTTATTTATCGGCAAAAAGTATAAACTTTGCAAAGAATAGGTCGATAACTTCTCTGCGCTTTAAAAATAATAAAAGCATTAGCGTAAGAATCATAAAGTAGTACTGGCCAGCTTAGGATCCAGTATCAGACGTTGCTGTGCCTGCAATGCCACGTCACCTTTAATCTATTAATTTTCAGCATTAACTTACGTGGTCGAAAGTCATGACTTTCAGTATTAAACAAAAACTCATTATTTCTCTTATTGTGGCAGTACTTGCCGCCGCTATTCTTGTAGGTTCAATTAGCCAATGGATTGCCCGTGATCTCGTTAAAGAGAACATGGAAGAACTACAGCTTCCTTCTTTACTGAAACAGGTTGGCAACCGCGTAGACAGAGAGGCTAGCGTGATGCTTACCGTAGCACACGGCATTGCCTCTAACCCCGACATCCTCGCATGGTCATCAGCAGGCGCCGATTCGGCAGGCGAACGCCGCCTTCTTGGTTATTTAAATAATATTGTTGAGTTTAACGATTTAACCGTAGCCTCGTTCGTAGACAGAACCACCTACAAATATTGGAACCAAGATGGCTTTTTACGTGTGCTTCAAAATGACGAATTTGATGGGTGGTTTTTCGCTTACAAAAATAGTGGCGAACCTATCTCGCTAAGCTTGTACAACGAGCCCGGTCAAGGTTACCGCCTGTTTGCGAATTATCAACAAGTAAACGGCAGAGGTATGTCGGGTGTCGCTAAGTCGGTAGATGAGTTATTAGGTATTATCAATGCCGTAAAAATTGCGCAAACCGGTTTTGTCTTTCTTGTAGACGGTAACGGTACTATTATCGCTCACCCCAACACCGAGCTATTGGGCAAAGCCAAACTAGCATCAATAAGCGATTCAAATACAGCGGGGCAGCTACTTAATCGGCAGGGGTTCGCCATGGCCACCAGCGATTCAACAGGCGATACTCAACTGTTTGCCAGTACCTATGTGGAAAAAGCCGGTTGGTATGTGGTAGCACAGGTTCCTGAACACGAGCTTTACGCATCGCTAAATGCTGGCAGTCGCCAAATCATTATTTGGGCGTTGATTATAGCCGGTGCTTTCGCCTTTATCGGAATATGGCTGGCTGGCACCCTTACTAAACCACTTGAATCACTCGCTGATGTTTTCCAACAGCTTGGCAAGGGGCAAGGCGACTTGCGCTCGCGAATTCCTATGCCAGAACAAAAAGAAATTGCCCGCTTAGTAGAGGGGTTTAATAACTTTATCGACCATCTACACGGCACTATTTCTAAGGTAGCTAAAACAAGCCATGCATTAAAAGCATCTGCCGAAGATGTAGCACAGCAATCACATCAGACAGAGAGCTCCACTAAGAGTCAGCGAGATCAAACTTTGCAGGCAGCGGCGGCATTAACAGAGATGGGCAGTACGGTAAATGAAGTGGCCCAGTCTGCGACCCATGCGGCACAAAATGCGAATTTAGCAACCACAAACTCGGCTCACGGTCGTGAAATTACCCAGCGAGCGGTGCATGCGATAAACGGCTTGTCAGAGCAAATTCAAGATGTATCACGGGTTATTCAGTCCCTAGATGAACACACAGCAGCCATTGGCGGAATCCTTGACACGATAAGGGGCATTTCGGAGCAAACCAACCTACTTGCGCTTAATGCGGCTATTGAAGCAGCGCGGGCTGGCGATCATGGCCGAGGCTTCTCTGTCGTCGCGGATGAAGTTCGCACTCTAGCCCAACGAGCCGCTCAAGCGACTGATGAGATACAGGTTAAAATTGATAAGTTTCAGCAGGACTCCAAATCAGCAGTTTCGCAAATGGAGTCAAGTCGTGCTCGCACTACCGATGTGGTAACCGCAACTAATGAAATTGACAAACTGCTTCAAGATATTGCTGAAGAAATTGCTCACATTAATGATGTGAACACGCAGGTAGCGACAGCTACAGAAGAGCAAGCAACTGTGGTTGAAGATATAAACCGAAACATTAACGATATCAGCGCATCTAGTGAAGAAACATTAAATGCGACACAGATATTGGTGAATGTGAGTGACAAGCTCGATGAGCTGGCTCAAGAGCTTTCGTCAGAAGTGAGCAGGTTTAAGTTGTAGGCTTTTCTATATGCCCATTGCTGAAAGTGGCAAGGTAAAACAACCTTTTACGCCATCATTTAAAAAGTGATGGCGTACTGCACTTTAACTTGATTGTCGCGGCTTGAACGCCAAGGTAATTGAAGTGACGCACCATCGCTTTCCCACGACTCTCGCATAGCGCCGAAAGTAAGTAGATGCTTATCTTCGTTTAACGGAACTTCTACGTATAGGCCTGCTGTTGTGCTCGTTGGTAGTCTAATTGTATCGGCAACCGGGATACGCATCTCATGTTGTGGGCGCACTTTATGACTCAACCCTACACGGTAATCCCCCCTATCCCACCAGCTAACTACTTCAAATTCATGACTTCTGACACGCTGCGACAAAACACCGTAGTCAAGAAGGCCTTTGTTGTAGTGCACAATAGCTTCAATGTTAAACATAGGCGCTATTTTTTGGCTGAAAGCTAATTGATATTGCTTCTGCTTGCAGCCTTTAAATTTAATTTTATTTTTGGTGAGGGTTAAAGAGAAGGTATCATCGCTGCCTGAATATTTGTTGAGCCATTGTTGCGCTTTTTCAACAACAGAAGCATGAGCTACACCCGCCATTAAAAAACATGGACAAATGCATATTGCTAAAAATGACTGATTTAAACGTCTCATTTTTCGCTGCCTCTTGAATTGTGGTTGGCGACAAATCACTCAATAACAATTTAAGTATAGACGGGAAAGTAGTAAGTTGGGTATTAGCCATTTTACTAACAAGAGTTAAAAGATAACTTAAAAAGAATAACCACTGATAATGACAGCGGGCTTGTTCACGGCCTTAAATAAGCATAAAGGCGAGATTGCGCTTATCATCGTGTTACGTGAGCACTAGACAATGACGCATTGCGTCCTTCCGTTGCCTCTTCACTAAACCAATATGTACCTTTGTTATCCACACAAACGCCTTCAACTTGCTTGTATCGCTCTAACGGCCATATATCATGAAGCGTGTAGTCTTGCGAGATTTGCGCAATAAAGGTAGCAAAATTCCCAAAAGGATCCGACTTATACCCTGTGATAACGAACTTGCCTTGATGAAGGTCGAAATCAACACCAGTTACCACACCAGGTAGGCCTTCAATCGACGCAACGGGGTTGATGGTTTGTTCAATTTCCCCTTCGTTAATCTTGTAGATATGAGTAATACCCGTTCTCCAGCTTTTCGAGAACAGAAGCAGTTCCTTACCGTACTTCACCATGGCTTCTGAATCGAAATCGTGTGCATAAGGCATATTACTTGAGGCGTTGTTTCCCGCGTACTTTAGCGTGAAAGTAGTGATATCGTTTGCGTTAAGGCGACTTACTTTGTGAACCTCTACCTTTTCTCTATTGCCTTTGTTGTTTCCGACATCGGCTATGTAAAACGACGTGTCGTCAGCCGTTATCGCTTCCCAATCTCTATTGGTAAGCGGTAAACGCGTGCGCTCGATTATCTCACCTTGGTAGTTAACGCGGTAAATGACTGGTGCATTACCTGAGTCATTAAGCGAAAACATACCATCAGCTTCGCAAAACAAACCCGACGTTTCAGAAAGCTCTTCAGGCAACTCCACAACACTCATCACGTTTAGCGAAGCGACTGATGCAGGATATTGATTCGCGCATGCAGACGCTAACAAAAGCGTTAACAATAAAAGTGAGGGTTTCAAAAAAGAGTTCAAAAAAGTCGCTCTGAGAAGTCTTGTAGTATTTTTGATAATACCAAAGGTTTTAAAAATGAAATATGTATTTAGTGCGCTAAAAATGGCCTATTGGTCTAAACTTCAAACCCAAGCGTATATCGCTATAAGCTAATGCTTTGTCTAAAGTCGCTATATGACAAATATTTAGGCTGATGTACGATGGATAAATAACAACTCGATAAGGATTCACTTTGTCAGACCCGCTTCTTTCACTTGTTGCAGTAGGACTGCTGTCAATAACATGCCAATACTTAGCTTATAAGGTGAGGCTTCCGGCTATTTTGCCACTTTTAATAGTCGGTATTGTTGTTGGCCCGGTGTTTGGTGTGCTTAATGCGGACGACTTATTTGGCGATTTACTGTTTCCCGTCGTATCTCTTTCTGTTGCCATTATCTTATTTGAAGGCTCACTGACACTAAAATTCAGCGATATTGCAGGCCATGGCAATATGGTGAGGAATTTGTGTTCAATTGGCGTGTTAGTCACTTGGCTGGTCGCTGCAACAGCTGCTCATTACAGTCTTGACCTTTCATGGCAGCTGTCCTTTTTGTTCGGAGCAATTGTTACCGTAACTGGCCCTACCGTTATTGTTCCCATGCTCAGGACAGTGCGACCAAAAACGAATTTAGCCAATATCTTGCGCTGGGAAGGAATTGTTATAGACCCTATTGGCGCTTTGCTAGCGGTACTGGTATTCGAGTTTATCGTAGCGTCACAGGAAACAGCTATCACACACACGCTTATTGCCTTTGGCAAAACCGTTGGAATAGGCTCTGTATTGGGACTTGCCTCAGGCTATTTACTGGGCCTATCTATTCGTAAAGAATGGATCCCCCATTATCTGCTTAATACCGCTGTGTTAACCGTTATTTTAGGTGTATTTGCAGCATCAAACTACGTAGCGCATGAATCAGGCCTTTTAGCCGTGACCATCTCTGGCATGGTGTTGGCCAATATGAAAGATGTTGATGTAGAAGACATCCTAGAATTTAAAGAAACCTTGAGCGTTCTACTTATTTCAGGTTTATTCATACTACTTGCCACGCGATTGAACTTGCAGTCTGTCGTAGATGTAGGTTGGGGCTCAGTTGTTGTGCTGGCCGCTATAATGTTTGTGGCGCGGCCTCTGTCAGTATTAGCATCATCCATTGGTACTGGGCTTAAGCTTAATGAATTAGCGTTACTAAGTTGGATTGCCCCGCGAGGTATCGTTGCCGCAGCGGTTTCAGCGTTATTCTCTTTAAAGCTAGAAGAGATAGGCTATGAAGGCGCAGGCATTATAGTGCCTATCGTATTCATGGTGATTATCGCGACAGTTGTGGTACAGAGCCTTACATCACGCACCGTTGCGTCGTTACTTAAAGTACGTGCCCCTGCTCCAACTGGCTACCTCATTTTTGGTGGCAGCAAATTTAACCGCGCCTTGGCGTGTGAAATGTTGAATCAAAAATTAGACGTGACAATTGCAGATACCAACTGGGATGCCATTAGAGAAGCGCGCATGATGGATATTCCGGTGTATTTCGGTAATCCTATGTCCGATCATGCTGCGCGACATCTCGATTTAAACACCTTTGGCACTGTATTGATAATGTCGCCTTACAAACAATTGAACCCGCTTATTGCTTATCACTTTGAGTACACTATGGGTAAAGACAAAGTGTGGGCGCTAACCAACAATGAACAGTCTACGAGACCTAGTCACCAAGTTAGCGAGCAGTATGCTAAAAAGCTCACGTTATTTGATGAGGGTGTTACCTATGGCTATTTAGCGTCAGCCATTGCCCGTGAATCTGCGGTTAAAACGACCCGGCTTTCAGAAGAGTTTACCTTTGAGCAGTATACGAAGCAGTATGGTGAACGGGCTACGCCGCTTATTGCTATTGATGCCGAAGGTAAAAGCTATACCTTTATAAACGGAAACAGTATTCAGCCAAAGGCTGGCTGGCGTGTTATCAGCTTGATTGAGCCAGAGCCAGAACAAAAAGTAGATGGGTAAAAGTAAGAAAACCTCCTGCCAGCCGGCAGGAGGTCTCTCCCTGGAGAACACGTAACACAGTGCCCTTTTTTAAAGGTGCATATTTATTTGGATTTTACTGCCGTTACGCTGTCGTAGCCTTTACAGCAAAGAGTAGACCAAATTAATAAAAACCATAATTTACATAACCTTAGATCAATTTACGCGCTCTAGCTTTACTGCCACTTCTTAGAAAACCCTATTTAGGTGCATAAGGCGCACCATTTAGGGGTTCGTTTTTCAATCAAAAACAATTAGTTAACGTATTTTCGTATGCACTGAACTGTAGCTTCAAGAGCACCACTATTTTCTTCTAGTACTTTACGGCCTGATTGGCCTGCTTTTTCTCGCTCATTGGGGTCTAGAAGCCATCTATTCACAATCGCCGACATTGCTTCTCCACTCTCTACTTTTATTAGCGCGCCACACTCTTCTAAATAACTGCAGATAACCGGATTATTATAAGTGTGAGGACCCATTATTATGGGAATTGAGAAACTTGCCGGCTCCAAGGCATTATGCCCACCTTTATCAGCTATTGAGCCGCCAACGAAAGCGAAAGAAGCCACCGCATAGGCATCGTTTAATTTACCCATCTCATCGAGTAACACCACATTGGTATCATCTGGTACAGATTTCACCTGAGAACTTCGCACAAAGGGTAGTGATTTAGCTTCAATAAGTTTCGCTACTACATCGAATCGCTCGGGGTGACGCGGAACAATAATTACTTTCAAGGAAGGACTTTTTTGCCACAACTCTTTGGCCGCTTGAAGTACCGCTTCTTCTTCAAGGTCATGGGTACTCCCCGCTACTAGTATGGGGTAATCCGCTTTATTCAAACCTAAAAAAGGATGGTCCGGCGCTGTCGCTGAGGCTACTTGGTCGAACTTGATGTTGTTAGTAAGCGTAAGCTTTTTATCAGGCACACCAAGCCATGCGTAATTTGTATAGTCGCGCTGCCCTTGGGCACAAATATGGTAAAGCTTACCAAGCATAGGGTTAAACAACTTACCAATCTTTTTATAACGTCTGGCAGACCTATCGGTCATACGAGCGTTAACGACCATTACAGGTATATCTCGTTTCCAGCATGCGTGGATAAGGTTAGGCCATAACTCTACCTCGGTAATTAGCACAGCTTTGGGCTGAATTCTTTTTAGCATTCCTGCCATAGCCATATGCAGATCGTAAGGTAAGTAAAAGTGATGTACGCTGTCACCGAAGATTGCGCGTACCCGCGCAGAACCTGTTGGCGTAGTGGTGGTCACCGTAATCTGGCAATCGGGCTCGTCCGCCATGATGCGCTTAATCAAACAAGAAGCCGCAACCACCTCTCCCACAGAAACACAGTGAAATAAGTATCCGTCTTTTTTAGGCGCATGTGCGACGAACCCAAAACGTTCAAACCGCCTCCGGTTATAGTCTTTATTTCTAGTGGAACCTCTTAACATTAACTGTAAAAAGGCGAAGGGAATAATGAACACTAATACAAGCGAATATCCCCATCGGCATATATCTTCGATAAGTGTGGGTTTGTAGCCGTTACGCTCGGCAGCAAACATAAATTGTCCTTAATGGTAAACATAAACGCATACATAACCGTTAATACAATGTGCGTCATTAAAGTGTCGTCAAACTGTGATGATATTGCTAATTAGTTAGCTTCACATGAGTTTTGAAAGCCTATTCTAATGCCTAAAGACGTACAACAAATTCTTTTTATCAGGCTTAGCGCCATTGGCGATATTGTAATGGCTTCTGGCCTACCGTCTAGCATTAAGCAAAGTTATTCCCAACACGGTAAGCCTGTTGAATTAACCTGGTTAGTAGAAGCTCCCTTTGCCGAATTAGTTAGCAGTCACCCCTATGTCGACCACGTTATTGCGTGGCCTAAAAACGAATGGCGCGCTCTGTTAAAGGCTAAAAAATACTGGGCGCTTTTTAAAACTATAAAAGCATTTAGAAAACAGCTCAGAGATAAGAACTTCAAAGTGGCAATTGAAGCGCAAGGTCTGTTGAAAAGTGCTTTGCTGGCTTACATCAGTGGTGCTTCACAACGCATAGGTTTCAAAAGCAAGGAAAATAGCCAAAGATTACTCACGCTCGCGCTAGATAAACCAACATCACAACAGATTAGCAGCGAATATCGACATCTTGCTAAAACACTATTTTCACTTTGCAGCGCTGAAAACAATGATAGCTCAGGCTATGAAATGTGCATCAGATCAAGTAGCGCAGCTACGCAGTCAGCGATATCGAAAACTAGTCACTTAGGCTTAACACAACCCTTTATAGCCATCGCGCCTTTTACCACTCGCCCTCAAAAGCATTGGCCTTCTGAACACTGGCAAAGTTTAATTCACAAAGTACGCAAACACTCTAGTTTACCTATCGCTATTTTGGGAGGCCCTGGAGATACTGCAAAAGCTGAAGCCTTAACCTTTGAATGTAACGGGGTAGTTTCGCTGGCAGGAAAAATTAGCTTAGAGGAGTCTGTAAGCGTGCTATCGCTTTGCCATGCGTTTGTTGGTGTAGATACTGGTCTAACCCATTTAGCTACAAGCTATAAAAAACCAACAATTGCCATTTTTGGTTCAACGAGACCCTACACCATCACAAACAATGCAGATACCCATGTACTGTTTGAAGACATGGCGTGCGCTCCCTGTAAGCGAAAACCTACGTGCTATGGACGCTTTGACTGCATGAAGCGAGTGACACCTGAACACGTCTTTAATCAGCTTAAACCATATATAAGCCATTAGTATGAACAACAAGCATTCATTCAACATTAACGTTCTGCATATCGAGTTGGGAAGGCATTTATACGGTGGTGCGAAGCAAGTAACTTATCTTATCGATGCGCTAGATAAAGACTGTAGGTTTACCCAACTTCTTCTTTGTTCGGCGAATAGCGAAATTAGCCATTATAACTTTAACCGCTGTAACACCCTCTCTATTGACTACAAAGGCGATACCGACCTAATGGGCTTTAAGCGTTTACTTGATGCTGTAAAACGTATTAAGCCCGATGTGATTCACGTACATAGTAGACGCGGCGCTGATGTCTGGGGCGCACTGGCAGCAAAGTTCACCGGAATACCGGCGGTATGTACCCGACGTGTAGATAACACTGAAAGTAAATTCGCTCGCTTTAAATATCGAGGATACGAAGCTGTTATAAGCATATCGGAGGGCGTCCATAATGTAGTCTCAAAGCATTGCGATAAAGTGAAATACCAAGGAATTATTCACTCTGCCGTCGACCAGGAAGAATACGGACAGCCTTCTGACCAGCAGTGGTTAAGGAATAAGTTTACTATTCCACAGAACCACTTCGTTATCGCTAATTTTGCACAATATATTCCCCGCAAAGGGCAAGCCGATTTAATATTCGCTATGCGCGAACTAACCACGCAATTCAATAACCTTACTTGCCTTCTCTTTGGTAAGGGCTCTCAAGAAGAACACTATAAGTCGTTAATCGACAAGTACAACCTGCACAGTAGCGTAAAGCTGTGTGGGTTTACTAACGACGTCGCTAGCATATTGCCTAATATAGACGCGCTGGTTCACCCCGCTTACGCTGAAGGCCTTGGCGTTATACTTCTTCAAGCAGGGATAAGCAAACGTGCTGTTATATCAACACCCGTTGGCGGAATTCCGGAAATTATAAAACACAAGGAAACAGGGTTGATGGTAAGCCCTGGAGATGTCAGCGGGCTTGTGCAAGCAGTAAGCTCATTGATAGCGGAACCCGAGGAAAAAATAGCATTAGGTAAAGCACTTCACCGGCATGTGAAAACACACTTTAGCATAGAGAATATGGCAAGAGAGTATGCCGCGCTTTACCACCAGATTGTGAACGCGTAAGTGAAAGGAAGCGTGAGTGCTTTTTTGGACAGGTCAAAGAAAACAAAAAGCCGCTCGAAAGCGGCTTTTTTAAGACTTTGAAAAAAGTTAGCGATTAAACGCCAGCTTTTTCAACAACGTCAACTAGCATCCAAGATTTGTTCTTAGATAGCGGGCGACATTCACGTACTGTTACTACGTCACCTTGGTTGCACACGTTGTTTTCGTCGTGGGCGTGAAGCTTAGTAGAGCGCTTGATGAACTTCCCGTAGATAGGGTGCTTAACAAAACGTTCAACTACAACAGTGATGGTTTTGTCCATCTTGTTGCTAACCACACGACCTTGTACTGTACGAATTTTTTGCTCAGTCATTACGCATCAGCCTTTTGAGTCAGAATGGTTTTAACACGCGCGATGTTACGACGTACTTTTCTCAACTGATCAGTTTTTTCAAGCTGACCTGTTGTGTGCTGCATGCGTAGGTTGAACTGTTCGCGTAGCAGGTTAATCAACTCTGCGTTCAGCTCTTCTACGCTTTTGTCTTTCAGTTCAGTCGCTTTCATTACATCACCGTCCGAGTTACAAAGGTTGTTTTAAATGGCAGTTTAGCCGCTGCCAATTCAAACGCTTCGCGTGCAAGATTTTCAGGAACACCTTCCATCTCGTAAAGAACACGACCAGGCTGAATTTGGCATACCCAGTACTCAACGTTACCTTTACCTTTACCTTGACGCACTTCAAGAGGCTTCTCAGTAATTGGCTTGTCAGGGAAAACTCGAATCCAAATTTTACCTTGACGCTTAACGTGACGAGTCATAGCACGACGCGCTGCTTCGATTTGGCGCGCAGTCATTCGACCACGGCCAACTGCTTTAAGGCCGTAAGTACCAAAGGCAACAGTGCTACCCGCTGCGAAGCCGCGGTTGCGGCCTTTGTGCATCTTACGGAACTTCATGCGTTTTGGTTGTAACATGATTAGCCCTCTCGCTTAGCGTTGCGGCCTTTCTTCTTAGGTTGAGCAGCTGGTGCTTGCTCTTGAGTTGTAGGTAGACCACCTAGAACTTCACCTTTGAAGATCCATACTTTAACGCCGATGATACCGTAAGTAGTTGACGCTTCAGAGGTTGCGTAATCGATGTCCGCACGGAAAGTGTGCAGAGGAACGCGACCTTCACGGTACCATTCAGAACGTGCAATCTCTGCACCGCCCAAACGGCCGCTAACTTCAACTTTAATACCTTTCGCGCCTAGACGCATTGCGTTTTGAACTGCGCGCTTCATAGCACGACGGAACATAACACGACGCTCTAGCTGGCTAGAGATGCTGTCAGCTACTAGCTGGCCATCTAGCTCTGGCTTACGTACTTCAGCGATGTTGATCTGAGCTGGCACACCGGCTAGCTTAGATACGTAGTTACGCAACTTCTCTACGTCTTCACCTTTCTTACCGATTACTACGCCTGGACGAGCAGTGTGAATAGTCACACGGATGCTCTTAGCAGGACGCTCGATCACGATTTTAGAAAGTGAAGCGTTCTTTAGTTGCTTAGTCAGATACTGACGTACCTGATGATCGTTATACAGGTTGTCTGCATAGTCTGCAGTATTAGCGTACCAGGTAGAAGTCCATGGTTTGCTGATACCCAGGCGTATACCTGTAGGATGTACCTTCTGTCCCATTATCTACTCCTAGTTATCCGCTACAACCACAGTGATGTGACTGCTGCGCTTAAAGATACGATCAGCACGGCCTTTAGCACGTGGCTTGATGCGTTTCATAGTTGGACCTTCGTCAACGAAAACTTTGGCAACGACTAGCTCGTCGATGTCCGCGCCTTCGTTGTGCTCTGCGTTAGCAATCGCAGATTCCAAAACTTTCTTTACTAGCGCTGCGCTTTTCTTCGGGCTGTACGCAAGAACTTCTAAAGCTTTCTCTACGTGTAGACCGCGAATTTGATCCGCAACCAAGCGTGCCTTTTGAGCCGACGTGCGGGCAAAACGGTGTTTAGCTAATGCTTCCATCTTCCTACCCCTTAACGTTTAGCTTTCTTATCCGCGACATGGCCGCGGTAAGTACGCGTTGGCGCAAATTCGCCCAACTTGTGGCCGACCATTTCGTCACTAATAATGACAGGTACATGTTGGCGACCGTTATGGACCGCAATGGTCAACCCAATCATATCTGGGATGATCATAGAACGACGAGACCAAGTTTTGATTGGTTTACGTTCGTTCTTTTCCACTGCAGCCTCTACCTTCTTCAGCAAGTGAAGGTCAATAAAAGGACCTTTCTTGAGAGAACGTGGCATGGTGAATCCTCGCTATTACTTGTTTCGACGACGTACGATAAGCTTATCAGTACGCTTGTTGCTTCGGGTTTTCTTACCTTTGGTAGGAACACCCCAAGGAGTTACTGGGTGACGACCGCCTGATGTACGACCTTCACCACCACCGTGTGGGTGATCAACCGGGTTCATGGCAACACCACGAACGGTAGGACGAATACCACGCCAGCGTGTAGCACCAGCTTTACCTAGTGAACGAAGCATGTGTTCTGCATTACCAACTTCACCAATGGTGGCGCGGCAATCAGAAAGAACTTTACGCATTTCGCCAGAGCGTAGACGTAGGGTAACGTAGTTTCCGTCACGTGCTAGGATCTGAGCGTAAGCACCAGCAGAACGTGCGATTTGTGCACCCTTGCCAGGCTTCATTTCAATTGCGTGTACAACAGTACCTACAGGGATGTTACGCATAGGTAGCGTGTTACCAGACTTGATCGGAGCGCCCGAACCAGACTGGATTGCATCACCTGCTTTCATACCCTTTGGAGCCAGAATGTAACGACGTTCACCGTCTGCGTACAATACTAGTGCAATGTTTGCAGAACGGTTTGGATCGTATTCTAAACGCTCAACTTTGGCTGGAATGCCGTCTTTATTGCGTTTAAAGTCGATTACACGGTAGTGTTGCTTATGACCACCACCAATGTGACGAGTGGTAATACGACCATTGTTGTTACGACCGCCAGATTTGCTGTTCTTTTCAAGCAAAGGTGCGTACGGTGCACCTTTGTGCAGGTCAGGATTTACGACCTGAACAACGTGACGACGACCGGCAGAAGTTGGCTTAGCTTTCAATAATGGCATTTCTAATCCCCTTCTTACTCAGCACCACCGACAAAGTCGATGTCCTGACCTTCTTTAAGAACCACGTAGGCCTTTTTCCAGTCGCTGCGCTTACCGAAAGACATGCCGTGACGCTTGGTTTTACCCTTAACGTTCACAGTACGAACACCTTCAACTTCAACTTCAAACAGTTTTTCAACTGCAGCTTTGATTTCAGCTTTGTTCGCGTCTTTAGCTACTTTAAATACAACTGTGTTGTTCGCTTCAGCAGCCATTGTAGACTTTTCTGAAACGTGAGGTGCTACTAGCACCTTCAGTAGACGTTCTTCTTTCATGCTAACGCCTCCTCAAGTTGTTTAACCGCATCAGCAGTAATTAGCACTTTTTCAAATGCAATCAAGCTCACTGGGTCGATGCCTGCTACGTCACGTACGTCAACTTTGTACAAGTTGCGCGCCGCTAGGAACAAGTTCTCATCAACTTCTGGAGTAACGATTAGAACATCATTTAGTTCATATTCGTTAAGTGCAGAAATAAGAGCTTTAGTCTTAGGTGCGTCAACACCGAACTTCTCTACAACAACCAAACGGTCTTGACGGATTAGTTCAGACAGGATGCTCTTAAGTGCACCGCGATACATTTTCTTGTTAACTTTTTGGTCGAAGTCACGAGGCTTTGCTGCGAAAGCACGGCCACCGCCAACCCAAATTGGGCTACGGATTGTACCAGCACGTGCACGGCCAGTACCTTTTTGACGCCATGGCTTCTTACCGCCACCACGAACTTCAGCGCGAGTTTTCTGCGCTTTTGTACCCTGACGAGCGCCTGCACCGTAAGCTACAACTACCTGGTGTACCAGGGCTTCGTTGAATTCACGTCCAAAGGTCGCTTCGGATACTTCAAGAGCGCTTTGCGCGTCTTTCAATGTTAATTCCATCAGTTCACTCCCCAGACGTTACGCTTTAACAGCTGGCTTTACGATTACATCGTTGCCAGTTGCGCCAGGTACGGCACCTTTAACTAGGATAAGGCCGTTCTCTACGTCAACACGTACAACTTCCAAAGACTGAGTAGTCACTTGCTTGTTACCAAGCTGACCAGCCATTTTCTTGCCTTTGAATACTTTACCTGGTGATTGGTTTTGACCAATTGAACCAGGTGCGCGGTGTGACAAAGAGTTACCGTGTGTCATACGCTGTGAACTGAAGTTCCAGCGTTTGATAGCACCTTGGAAACCTTTACCTTTTGATGTACCAGTTACATCAATCTTTTTAGTGTCGTTAAAGATTTCAACAGTGATTTCACTGCCTACTTCAATATCGGCACCTTCGTTTTCTTCTAGGCGGAATTCTACTAGAGTGCGTCCAGCTTCAACACCAGCTTTAGCAAAGTGACCTGCTTCAGCTTTGTTGATGCGGTTAGCTTTCTTAGTTCCAGCAGTAACCTGAAGAGCGCGATAACCGTCAGTTTCCTCAGTACGAAGCTGAGTAACGCGGTTTGGGGTCGCTTCAATAACAGTCACAGGGATAGACGTACCATCTTCAGTGAAGATGCGAGTCATACCCACTTTACGACCGACTAGACCAATCGCCATTGTTATAACCCTCTCTTATTAGCCCAGGCTGATTTGAACATCAACGCCAGCAGCCAAGTCCAAACGCATCAACGCGTCAACTGTTTTATCAGTTGGCTCGATGATGTCTACCAAACGCTTGTGAGTACGGATTTCATATTGATCACGCGCGTCTTTGTTAACGTGCGGAGAAATCAGAACTGTATAGCGTTCTTTGCGAGTAGGTAGAGGAATAGGACCACTTACCTGAGCACCAGTGCGTTTCGCAGTTTCAACGATTTCAGCCGTAGACTGATCGATCAACTTGTGATCAAACGCTTTCAAACGAATGCGAATTCTTTGATTTGGCATCGATTAAGCTCCAATCGAAAGAACAAAAAAATTCACCTTTTCTCTTCCATTAATTCCGGAAAGAAAAGATGTGCGTAAACCGATGGTTCCCTATCGGAACCCTGTTCTTTTTTCTAGCACGCCAGCAACAGGCTAATCAGTAATGATAAATCCGTTACTTCGGCAACCACCCTAAAAGCAGTGAGGTTGCGGCTAAAAACTTCATACCCTAATTGGGCAGTGGGCGCGAATTATACAGAAAGCAGAGGGCAATGCAAGAGGCAGTTTGCTTTTTATACACATATTTTTACGCTATAACTGTGTATGTAACTGTCTATAAGTAGTATTGTTGCTTTTAGGGTAACGGTATATCTTGATACCCTAGCGTAAAACATGCTTGTAGCGTCCGTAGCATAAAGGAATAGGCGCCAACATTATTAGTAGTGAGAATATGGAAGTAGTAAATAACCAGCAAACATTTGCACAAATAAAGCGCATCTTAAATAACCACTCTACGTTGTTAGATGCCTACAGCCTATTAGAACCTATGATACTTGGCTTGTTTGACGCCACACGCATGAGTATTTTTCAACGCCGTCGTCAACACCAAGACCTGGTCGCCAGATTCAAAACTGGTAAAGAAACCCTAGAGATAAAAGTACCGATTAGCCCCATGTCGATTGCTGGCTACGTTGCGCTTTCTCAAAAGCCTGTTGTCATTGATGACCCTTACAACCCGACACTACTTCAAAGCATTCACCCTCGTCTTCGATTTGCCGATAAATTCGATAAAGACAATGACTTTAGAACTCAAAACATTCTTTGCGTACCAATAATGAACGCTGGGGTGTTAATGGGTGTTATTCAGATCATCAATAAGGCAAGCGGCGGGTTTACCGAAGAGGACCTCAAACGTGGGAATGCATTAGCGCTTATTCTTGGTGATAAATTCAGGTTTGAATTAGGCGGCACCAATAACCCCTTTGACCTGTTAGTTCACAAAAGCTTACTAGAAGAAACGACTCTCACCGACTTACAAGCGACCACACCAGACATTCGCGCTTTGGTGCAGCGGTTAGTATCTGAACATCGTATATCGGAAGATGAAATTGGCAACTCTCTTTCAATTCACTATCAAGTGCCGTTCATTTCTTACCTGCCGGAAAAATATCACAGATTTGAAAACGAAAGTCGCCTAAATGTTTCTTACCTTAAGCGAAACTATGTTGCAGTTATCGCCGATGCACATGATAAACCCATTGTGCTAATGGCTGAGCCAAACAATGCCGCGCTCTTAATGGAAATAGAAAGCGCTATGGGCATAGATAGCTACGAAATAGCCGTAAGCTTACCTAGTCTTATTCTTCAATATTTAGGGGAGAATAGCGGTGGCGGCGGCCCAGGTGAAATGAGCGACATCCTTGATGAAATTGGCTCATCTACCGACGAAAATGAAGATCAGATTGATGAGCTTTCAGACGATGCGCCAGCAGTTGTCCGCTTGGTAAGTCGTATATTGCACGATGCTAAACGTTTAAACGCCTCAGATATTCATATAGACCCTGAAAAGAATGCGCCTACTCGTGTTCGCATGCGCGTGGATGGCGTATGCCGCGATATGAACCAGGTACCTCACTCGCACCATAATGCTGTGATTGCGCGTATTAAGATAATGTCGAACCTTAATATCGCCGAAAAGCGCGTACCTCAGGATGGCAAGCTCGCATTTAGAATGAACGGTAAGCTCGTAGAAGTGCGTGTGGCGACCATTCCTACCGTAGCCGGTGAGGGTGTAGTAATGCGTATTTTGGCATCAGGCGGAGCGATGCCCATCGACAAGATGAATTTAGCGCCCACCAACCGTACACGGTTGGAAGAGATGATTAAAAAGCCTCACGGTATTTTACTGGTTGTAGGCCCTACAGGTTCCGGTAAAACCACTACGCTTCACGCTATATTGGGATATTTAAATACGCCTGAAAAGAAAATTTGGACGGCCGAAGACCCGGTAGAAATCACTCAACCTGGTCTGCAACAGGTTCAAGTTAGTCCCAAGATTGGCTTTAACTTTGCCGCAGCACTTCGAGCATTCTTACGTGCAGACCCAGATATTATTCTTATTGGTGAAATGCGTGATAAGGAAACCGCTCACGCTGGCATTGAAGCCTCACTAACTGGTCACTTAGTACTTTCAACGCTGCACACTAACTCAGCGCCAGAAACCATCACCCGTTTACTTGACCTAGGTCTTGATCCGGTAAACTTTTCAGACGCATGCGTAGGTATATTGGCCCAGCGACTTATAAGAACCTTGTGCGGGAACTGTAAAGAGAAGTACGTGGCTGACGAGAAAGATATGGCGTTTATCGAACGCCAATACGGTCAAGAACACTTGTCAGAACTGAACATTCAGGCCCCACTTGAACTCTACAGAGCCAAAGGCTGTGAAGAATGTGGAAATACAGGTTATAAAGGCAGAACAGGTGTGCACGAATTATTGGGGATGACACCAGAACTTCGCTCAATGGTTTATAAAGAAGCCAGCGTTTCAGAAATGAAATCACAAGCGGCAAAGGATGGTATGCGAACCCTAGTGCAAGATGCTATTTTCAAAGTATTAAAAGGCGATACTGATATAGCACAAGTCCAAATTATTGGCGGTGAGTAGATGTCTGTGCTGGGCACAAATAAAAAGGCTGCGAATTAATCACAGCCTTAATCTTATAAACGCTTATCGTTTTAAATACTCTCGAATAACGTAATGAAGAATTCCTCCGTTTTCGAAGTAAGTAAACTCGTTAGATGTATCGATTCTGATGTCCATCATAAAGGTAGTTGTATGCCCCTCGTCTGATACAGCTTTTACTTCAACCTCGGTCTGCCCGCGTTCGACGGCATCAATAGAAAAAGACTCATTGCCCTTAAGCTCTAGAGAGCTCGCACTGTCACCAGACTTAAATTGAAGTGGCAGAATACCCATACCTATTAGGTTAGAACGGTGAATACGCTCGTAGCTTTCAGCTAATACTGCTTTCACACCCATCAAAGAGGGACCTTTAGCCGCCCAGTCTCGACTTGAGCCAGTGCCGTACTCCTTACCACCAATAACAACTGCTGGTACTCCGTCATCTTTATAGCGCATCGCAGCGTGGAAGATAGACATGCTGTCGCCACTTGGATAATGGGTTGTCGCACTTCCTCGTGTACCCGGCGCCAGTTGATTTTGAAGACGAACGTTTGCAAACGTACCTCGCATCATAACCTCATGGTTACCGCGACGAGAGCCATAAGAGTTGAAGTCTTTAGGCTCAACACCTTGTTCCTGAAGGTACTCTCCTGCTGGGCTATCGTTTGCGATGGCCCCCGCAGGTGAAATATGGTCTGTCGTGATTGAGTCACCAACTTTCACTAAGCATCGTGCATTTTCAATTGCTGTTAAGGCTTCCGGCTCTTTACCCATTACTTCAAAGAAAGGTGGGTGCTTGATATAAGTCGACTCTGGCCAGTCATAAACAGATGTTTTACTCACTTCTAGCTCGTTCCATTCGCCGGCGCCTTTAAACACATCTGCATACTTTTCTTTAAACAAATCACCAGTAACGTTTTCAGCAATATATTGCTGAATTTCGTCTTCAGTAGGCCAAATGTCTTTTAAATAAACAGGTGAACCATCACTTGCCTGACCCAGTGGCTCTTTGGTGATGTCTATATTCATATTCCCAGCTAATGCGTACGCAACTACTAGCGGCGGCGATGCAAGATAGTTTGCCGCCACATCAGGATGAATACGGCCTTCGAAGTTACGATTACCTGAAAGCACCGACGTCACCGTAAGTTTAGCCTTTCTGATAGCATCAGTAATGGCATCGGGTAATGGACCCGAGTTACCGATACAGGTTGTGCAACCGTAGCCAACCAAATTGAAGCCTAGTGCTTCAAGCGGGTCCATAAGACCAGCATCTTCTAAATACTGAGTAACAACCTGCGAACCAGGTGCTAATGAAGTTTTTACCCACGGCTTACGGGTTAGACCCTTTTCCGCTGCTTTCTTGGCAAGCAAGCCTGCGCCTACGAGCACTGATGGATTCGACGTGTTAGTACAGCTTGTGATAGCAGCAATTACTATAGCGCCATCTTCAAGGTTAAACTTACTTCCTCTGAACTCCACGAATGAGTCGTGGTCTTCGTCGACCTCGTCTGTTGTGCCTAACCCCGCTTCTGCGATGAGATCGGTTTCTTCATCAAGCACTTTCACGTCAATTTGCGAACGATGCCATTCTTTAAATGCTTCGGCCGCTTTATCAAGAGCAATTCTATCTTGAGGACGCTTCGGTCCAGCTAATGAAGGAACAACGTCGTCTAAGTTTAGTTCAAGGGTTTCATGATACTGGGCATCTTTAGAGTGGTCGTCATGCCATAAGTGACTGAACTTTGCATATTCCTCAACAAGGGCAATTTGATCTTCGTCTCGACCGGTGAGTCGCAGGTAATCTAGCGCAACATCATCAATAGGGAAAATACCGCACGTTGCACCGTATTCTGGTGCCATGTTTGCTATCGTTGCGCGATCTGCTGTGGTTAAGTGTTTAAGGCCCGGGCCGTAGAATTCTACAAACTTTCCAACAACGCCATGTTCACGTAGTTGTTGTGTGATAGTTAGCACCATGTCGGTGGCAGTTACGCCAGCAGGTAACTTACCTGAAAGCCTGAAGCCAACCACTTTTGGTAATAACATTGTTACTGGCTGACCCAGCATCGCCGCTTCAGCTTCAATACCACCCACACCCCAGCCAAGTACGCCAAGGCCATTAATCATTGTGGTGTGAGAATCGGTACCCACAAGGGTATCTGGATATACTAAAGTCTCACCAGCTTGTTCTTTAGTGAACGCACAACGAGCCAAATACTCTAGGTTAACTTGGTGAACGATACCGCGGCCAGGTGGAACCACTTTGAAGTTGTCAAAGCTAGACTGACCCCATTTCAGAAACTGATAGCGCTCTCTGTTTCGCTGAATTTCAATGTCAGTATTCTTTTCGAGCGCATTGTCTTCAGCAAAGTGATCCACCATTACTGAGTGGTCGATAACCAGTTCTACGGGGTTTAAAGGGTTAATTGCTTGCGCATCTCCACCCAAACGATTAACTGCATCTCGCATCGCTGCTAAGTCAACAATAGCCGGCACACCTGTAAAGTCTTGAAGAATAACGCGTGCTGGTACAAAAGACACTTCGTGGTCAACGTGATTGTCTGTATCCCACTTTGCTACTTGCTCAATATCATTACTATTAACGAACTCTTCATCTTCATGACGAATCAGGTTTTCCAACAGAATTTTAATGCAAAAGGGAAGCCTGTCGAGCGCATACTTACTGCCTATACCGTCAAAATTTACCGCCTTGAAGTTTTTGCCGTTTACTTCAAGCTGCGAAAAAGACTTATATGTCATACGCTCACCATCCTTCTTTGCCTGTTCGTGAATATTGTGTACGTTTCAAGTTTACCAACGCAAGAAACGAGCAACGGGTGTTGTCCCGTCGCCTTATTTGTCAATTTGTACGGCCTGAACGTGAAAAAAAGTTCACCTTTGATTAGTTATTGGTAAGCCATCTTTTTCCTTTAGACTTATGTTTTTGACGTGCTGGACTAAAAAAGAGCGCTATAGTAGCGAAAGTCAGCTAGTACGAATAAATACCACTTCTGAGCAGATAGAAGCTTTTGAGCTTTCCTGACACAGAAAGCTTTTGTCCTAATTACAGTTTTAGACAATTACCCATTTACAAAATTGCAACATTCCTGTTTTCTTATAATCTATCAAGCGGTATGCTTAGCACTACGCTAAGCACCTAATAACTTTAAACATGCTCAACAATCGTCAAAGGGCGAGCATCAGTAAAAGTAATAACAATAATAACGAAGTTATCATGACCCATCCGCTTATTAAGAAATACAACCTTGAACCTCATCCCGAGGGAGGTTTTTATCGTCAGGTTTTTCGTTCAGAAAATAAGACTGCATCCTATGTCCATAGTGCCAGTCGACCAGCACTCACCCATATCTATTTTCTTTTACTTAAGGGCCAAGTCAGTCGCTTTCATCGCGTTTTACACGATGAGGTATGGAATCACTACGAAGGTGCCCCTCTACAGCTATTCCAAATTCAAAAACAGCAGTTATGGGAACGCCGTATAGGCGGTGGTAGCAACGATTATGTTGAGGTAGTTGAAGCAGGTAATTTTCAAGCTGCTGCGACTATGGGTGATTACTCACTTGTAGGTTGTACGGTCGCGCCTGGATTCGATTTCGAAGATTTCAGCTTTATTGAAGAGCCATCAATGAAAGAATGGATAAAAGTTGCCCATCCAGACCTGACACGGTTTATTTAATAAATCTCTTATCTTAACTGCAAAGACACGTCTTACCTGCGATTTTATAACCGCTTAAACTGGATTTTTAAGCGCCAATCAAGGATGATAACGGCAGTTTTTAAATATACGTCTGAACGTCCAACTTCTGGAATTATCTCAGACTATTTCACTCTAACGCCGC
Source organism: Alteromonas sp. ABV4_150 (assembly GCF_056311745.1). NCBI lineage: Bacteria > Pseudomonadati > Pseudomonadota > Gammaproteobacteria > Alteromonadales > Alteromonadaceae > Alteromonas > Alteromonas sp. ABV4_150. Next base: position 1,254,859 of record NZ_CM149971.1, read on the forward strand.
AGGTAACCCAACTATGTATAAATTGGTACTTATTCGTCATGGAGAAAGTCAGTGGAACTTGGAAAACCGTTTCACGGGCTGGCACGACGTTGACTTGACCGACACTGGTGTAGCACAAGCAAAGACCGCAGGTCAGCTACTTAAAGATGCTGGATTTACATTTGATCAGGCTTATACGTCTGTACTTCTTCGCGCAATCAAAACCCTTAATATTGCCCTTGAAGAGATGGGTCAACACTACCTTCCAGTTGAGCGTCACTGGCGCCTGAACGAGCGTCACTATGGTGCGTTGACTGGCTTAGACAAAGCAGAAACTGCTGCTAAGCACGGTGAAGAGCAAGTAAAAATCTGGCGTCGTAGCTTTGATATTCCACCTCCAGCAGTTGAAGACGACAGTGAGCATTTCCCGGGGCACGACCCGCGCTATAACAACGTTGATGCTGATATTCTGCCACGTGGTGAAAGCCTAAAACTAACTATCGAACGTGTACTACCATATTGGCACGACGTTATTCGCCCAGACATCCAGGCTGGTAAGCGCGTAATTATTGCTGCCCACGGTAACAGCCTTCGTGCGCTTGTTAAGTACTTAGATGGTATGTCAGACGAAGAAGTATTAGGTCTTAACATCCCTACAGGTGTGCCGCTAGTATATGAGCTAGATGAAAACCTTAAGCCCATCTCAAAAGAGTACCTAGGTGACGCTGATGCTATTAAAGCGATGATGGATGCAGTTGCCAAACAAGGCCAAGCTAAGTAAGCAAAAGCCGCGTTGATACTAAAAAGCCTGCTTATGCAGGCTTTTTTATGTGTGTCTGTTTATACCAATCCGCTTAGAAAATTGCTCGCTGAGTGAGTAATGATCTATGCGGATTTGTATTAAACTAGTTTGGCACTTTGACTAACCAGTTGTGAGTATCTTCAGCTTTACCCCATTGAATATCATTCAACGCTTGTCTAAGCTTCATTGTCACAGGGCCAGCTTCACCGCTTCCCACCTGATACTCTTTATCATTATGGATAAACGTACCTACTGGTGTTAGTACAGCCGCAGTGCCAGAAAGCGCAGCTTCTGTATTTGGTTTTGCTGAGCGTTCTAATAGCTCTTCAACTGTAATATCGCGCTCACTTACTTTCATGCCGTGATCTTTAGCAATTTGAAGAACGGTTGCGCGGGTTACGCCGTGTAAGAAGCTTGAGTCGAGCCCCTTAGTAATGATCTCGTCACCGTCAATAAGTAAGAAGTTTGCTGCACCGGTTTCTTGAACGTCACCATTGGGACAAAACAGGATTTGATCAGCCTGCACTTCTGCGCGGGCTTTAAGGATAGGTGGTAATGCACTGGCATAATTACCGCCGCTTTTCACCATTCCCATATGTGAAGCGCACCGCATTCCAGTTTCATCTAACAACAAACGAAGGGGTTTGGCTCCTCCTGCAAAGTAATCACCGACCGGAGACAATAATACGTATAGCATTGAATCTGCTGAAGGCGCAGCAGCTTTCCCGATAGATGCTTCTGTTCCGATATGTGTCGGACGAATGTACATTGAACCTGGAGGCTCTGGTACTTCAGAAGCATATTTCGCAACAATATCGATTATCATCTTTTCAACTTGCGTTTTATCTATTTCAGGCAAATTTAAAAGACGACTACTTTGAGCAAAACGCTCAATGTTCTTGTCCATTCTAAAAATATTGATGCTGCCATCTTCGTGTTTAAATGCCTTTAAGCCTTCAAAACAAGTGCTTGAATAGTGGAGCACATGCGCACCAGGGTGAAGTGAAATGCTGTCTGCACTGACAAATTCGGTGTCAGTCCACTTATCGTTGACAAAGGTAGCAAGTGCCATTTGTGGCATAAATACTGTACCGAATACGGCCATTGGTTCGTCCTATTTACTTCGACTAAAATGTTATTCGCAAGAGTTTACCAAAAAACCTACACATTGCTAAAAGTAAGTCGATTCTATTAAGGCTTTTATCGAATAAGAATGTCTACAAATACTGACAACACTAAAATAATGGGGTCAGAGTACATTTCTACTTATCAAATAAAGGGGTCAGAGTACTTTTCTCTGACTTAGCTGCACTGGGGGATAAGGGAATAATTATGTCCTGATGCTTAAAGTAATAAAGTACTCTGACCCCATTATTTTTCTTTCTTCCAAACGCAAAAAACCCGCCGTTAGGCGGGTTTTTCTTAATGGGACCTGGCAGTGTCCTACTCTCACATGGGGAAACCCCACACTACCATCGGCGCTAATACGTTTCACTTCTGAGTTCGGAATGGAGTCAGGTGGTACCGTATCGCTATGGCTGCCAGGAAAAACTGGTAACAATCTAGAAAACTGGATATCAATTCAATCGTGAGTAACTACTTTTCACTCTACTTGCTGCTCTTTATCAGAGCTTAGCTTGTCTACAACACTCAAAAGCCTAAAGCTTTTTGGGCGTTGTATGGTTAAGCCTCTCGGGCAATTAGTACAGGTTAGCTTAACGCCTTACAACGCTTCCACACCCTGCCTATCAACGTCATCGTCTATAACAACCCTTCCAGAACTTAAAGTTCAGGGATGACTCATCTTTGGGCCGGCTTCCCGCTTAGATGCTTTCAGCGGTTATCCGTTCCGAACATAGCTACCGGGCAATGCCATTGGCATGACAACCCGAACACCAGCGGTTCGTCCACTCCGGTCCTCTCGTACTAGGAGCAGCTCCCATCAATCATCCAACGCCCACACCAGATAGGGACCGAACTGTCTCACGACGTTCTAAACCCAGCTCGCGTACCACTTTAAATGGCGAACAGCCATACCCTTGGGACCGACTTCAGCCCCAGGATGTGATGAGCCGACATCGAGGTGCCAAACACCGCCGTCGATATGAACTCTTGGGCGGTATCAGCCTGTTATCCCCGGAGTACCTTTTATCCGTTGAGCGATGGCCCTTCCATACAGAACCACCGGATCACTATGACCTACTTTCGTACCTGCTCGACGTGTCTGTCTCGCAGTTAAGCTAGCTTATGCCATTGCACTAACCTCACGATGTCCGACCGTGATTAGCTAACCTTCGTGCTCCTCCGTTACTATTTGGGAGGAGACCGCCCCAGTCAAACTACCCACCAGACACTGTCCACAATCCCGATAAGGGACCAATGTTAGAACATCAAACATACAAGGGTGGTATTTCAAGGACGGCTCCACACAATCTAGCGACTGTGCTTCAAAGCCTCCCACCTATCCTACACATGTAGGTTCAATGTTCAGTGCCAAGCTGTAGTAAAGGTTCACGGGGTCTTTCCGTCTAGGTGCGGGTACACAGCATCTTCACTGCGATTTCAATTTCACTGAGTCTCGGGTGGAGACAGCGTGGCCATGGTTACACCATTCGTGCAGGTCGGAACTTACCCGACAAGGAATTTCGCTACCTTAGGACCGTTATAGTTACGGCCGCCGTTTACCGGGGCTTCGATCAAGAGCTTCGTCCGAAAACTAACCCCATCAATTAACCTTCCGGCACCGGGCAGGTGTCACACCCTATACGTCCTCTTACGAGTTTGCAGAGTGCTGTGTTTTTAATAAACAGTCCCAGCCACCTGGTCACTGCGGCCTCCATTTGCTTACCACGCGAAGTGTTCACAAACAGAGGCGTACCTTCTCCCGAAGTTACGGTACAATTTTGCCGAGTTCCTTCACCCGAGTTCTCTCAAGCGCCTTAGTATTCTCTACCTGACCACCTGTGTCGGTTTGGGGTACGGTTCATATAATCATAAGTTTAGAAGCTTTTCCTGGAAGCAGGGCATCAACAACTTCACTCCCTTGGGAGCTCGTCTCGTGTCTCGGCCTTGAAAACCCGGATTTACCTAAGTCTTCAGCCTACGCACTTTCACTTGGACAACCAACGCCAAGCTTGCCTAGCCTTCTCCGTCCCTCCATCACTGATTATATAAGTACGGAAATATTAATCCGTTTCCCATCGACTACGCATTTCTGCCTCGCCTTAGGGGCCGACTTACCCTGCCCTGATTAGCATGGGACAGGAAACCTTGGTCTTCCGGCGTGGGAGTTTTTCACTCCCATTATCGTTACTCATGTCAGCATTCGCACTTGTGATATGTCCAGCAAGCTTTACAACTCACCTTCATCCACTTACACAACGCTCCCCTACCCAGCAAGTAAACTTGCTGCCGCAGCTTCGGTATATTGCTTAGCCCCGTTACATCTTCCGCGCAGGCCGACTCGACTAGTGAGCTATTACGCTTTCTTTAAAGGGTGGCTGCCTTCTAAGCCAACCTCCTAGCTGTCTATGCCTTCCCACATCGTTTCCCACTTAGCAATATTTTGGGACCTTAGCTGGCGGTCTGGGTTGTTTCCCTCTCCACGACGGACGTTAGCACCCGCCGTGTGTCTCCCGGATAGTTCTCATTGGTATTCGGAGTTTGCAAAGGGTTGGTAAGTCGGGATGACCCCCTAGCCTTAACAGTGCTCTACCCCCAATGGAATTCGTCCGAGGCTCTACCTAAATAGATTTCGGGGAGAACCAGCTATCTCCCGGTTTGATTGGCCTTTCACCCCCAGCCACAAGTCATCCCCTGACTTTTCAACGTCAGTGGGTTCGGTCCTCCAGTTGATGTTACTCAACCTTCAACCTGCTCATGGCTAGATCACCGGGTTTCGGGTCTATACCTAGCAACTAAACGCGCAGTTAACACTCGCTTTCGCTACGGCTCCGTTATTCACTTAACCTTGCTACTAAATATAAGTCGCTGACCCATTATACAAAAGGTACGCAGTCACCCCGAAGGGCTCCCACTGCTTGTACGTATACGGTTTCAGGTTCTATTTCACTCCCCTCACAGGGGTTCTTTTCGCCTTTCCCTCACGGTACTGGTTCACTATCGGTCAGTTAGGAGTATTTAGCCTTGGAGGATGGTCCCCCCATATTCAGTCAAGATAACACGTGTCCCGACCTACTCGATTTCACTGTAAAGATTGCGTCGTGTACAGGGCTATCACCTTGTATCGCTCCTCTTCCCAAAGGATTCCACTACATTCAATACAGCTTAAGGGCTGTTCCCCGTTCGCTCGCCGCTACTAGGGGAATCTCAATTGATTTCTTTTCCTAAGGGTACTTAGATGTTTCAGTTCCCCTCGTTCGCCTCGTTACGCTATGTATTCACGTAACGATACCTGTAAACAGGTGGGTTTCCCCATTCGGACATCTGTGGCTCAAATGCATTTTGTCGGCTCACCACAGCTTTTCGCAGACTTACACGTCCTTCATCGCCTCTAACTGCCAAGGCATCCACCGTATACGCTTCGTCACTTAACCATACAACCCCAAACAGCCTTTTGACTTCTGTCTAAGTTATGTCGCATGAATGACAAGCTAATCGGAAGAATTGCCTTGCTATCAATAAATTGATAACAAGCAATTCAGTCAAGTAGAGTAAAAAGTTCATCTTTCGATTTCTCAGTTACTCAATTTTGATTGATTACTATTAATATCAGCTTTCCAAATTGTTAAAGAACATTTGATGTTTCCTGCAGAAGCAGTACTTTCATCTTTAGAGTAAAAAACCCTAATCAATGCTTACTGAAACAGTAAATATTCATTAGGATTTCGGGTCCAACGTGACACGTTTCTACCTTTGTTACCTTCCTTTTTTAAAGCAAGGAAATGGTAGGCTTGGGCAGACTTGAACTGCCGACCTCACCCTTATCAGGGGTGCGCTCTAACCAGCTGAGCTACAAGCCTTCAGTACTTCGCTTATGCAAGCTCAGTGTCAAGTAGATGGTGGAGCTAAGCAGGATCGAACTGCTGACCTCCTGAATGCAAATCAGGCGCTCTCCCAGCTGAGCTATAGCCCCATAAACTTGTGTCGTTCTTCATTTTAAACAAGACTATCTGTGTAGGCACTGCATCAAGTGCGTCTTTCGACGTAATGGTAAGGAGGTGATCCAACCCCAGGTTCCCCTAGGGTTACCTTGTTACGACTTCACCCCAGTCATGAAACACAAAGTGGTAATCGTCCTCCCGAAGGTTAGACTAACTACTTCTTTTGCATCCCACTCCCATGGTGTGACGGGCGGTGTGTACAAGGCCCGGGAACGTATTCACCGCAGTATTCTGACCTGCGATTACTAGCGATTCCGACTTCATGGAGTCGAGTTGCAGACTCCAATCCGGACTACGACATTCTTTAAGGGGTCCGCTCCACATCACTGTCTCGCTTCCCTCTGTAAATGCCATTGTAGCACGTGTGTAGCCCTACACGTAAGGGCCATGATGACTTGACGTCGTCCCCACCTTCCTCCGGTTTGTCACCGGCAGTCTCCTTAGAGTGCCCAACTTAATGCTGGCAACTAAGGACAAGGGTTGCGCTCGTTGCGGGACTTAACCCAACATCTCACGACACGAGCTGACGACAGCCATGCAGCACCTGTGTCAGAGTTCCCGAAGGCACCAATCCATCTCTGGAAAGTTCTCTGCATGTCAAGTGTAGGTAAGGTTCTTCGCGTTGCATCGAATTAAACCACATGCTCCACCGCTTGTGCGGGCCCCCGTCAATTCATTTGAGTTTTAACCTTGCGGCCGTACTCCCCAGGCGGTCTACTTAGCGCGTTAGCTTCGCTACTCACGACTTAAAGTCACAAACAGCTAGTAGACAGCGTTTACGGTGTGGACTACCAGGGTATCTAATCCTGTTCGCTACCCACACTTTCGCACATGAGCGTCAGTCTTTGGCCAGGGAGTCGCCTTCGCCACTGATGTTCCTCCAGATATCTACGCATTTCACCGCTACACCTGGAATTCCACTCCCCTCTCCAAGACTCTAGTCTGCCAGTTCTAAATGACCATCCCAGGTTGAGCCCGGGGCTTTCACATCTAGCTTAACAAACCGCCTGCGTGCGCTTTACGCCCAGTAATTCCGATTAACGCTCGCACCCTCCGTATTACCGCGGCTGCTGGCACGGAGTTAGCCGGTGCTTCTTCTGTTGTTAACGTCACGGCTAGCAGGTATTAACTACTAACTTTTCCTCACAACTGAAAGTGCTTTACAACCCGAAGGCCTTCTTCACACACGCGGCATGGCTGCATCAGGGTTTCCCCCATTGTGCAATATTCCCCACTGCTGCCTCCCGTAGGAGTCTGGGCCGTGTCTCAGTCCCAGTGTGGCTGATCTTCCTCTCAGAACAGCTAGAGATCGTTGCCTTGGTAAGCCTTTACCTTACCAACTAGCTAATCTCACTTGGGCCTCTCTTTGCGCCGGAGCCTAAGCCCCGTTTGGTCCGAAGACATTATGCGGTATTAGCAGTCGTTTCCAACTGTTATCCCCCTCGCAAAGGCAAGTTCCCAAGCATTACTCACCCGTCCGCCACTCGTCATCTTCTAGCAAGCTAGAAATGTTACCGTTCGACTTGCATGTGTTAGGCCTGCCGCCAGCGTTCAATCTGAGCCATGATCAAACTCTTCAATTAAATATATCGAAATATGAATCGTCGTTGTGACACTCTTAACGAGTGCCCACACAGATTGTCTTGTCTAAATTGTTAAAGAACGTTGCGACTTCGTCGCAATTCACTAGAAGCCGTTCGCTTCTTAGTGACCCACCCTGTTCGAGTGAGGTGCGCATTATACGCTGGAAGTTTTCGTTGTCAACACTTTTTGAAAATTTATTTTCTAAAGCGTTTCTTCTAAACTCCCGTCTTTACTGGCCTATATAGGTAGTAGAGACTCACTTCAGGAGGCTTGCTGTTTTGCTTTTCCCCCGAAGCGGATGCGCATTTTAGGGAAATGAGCGCTCACGTCAACACTTATTTCGAAAAAAACCTTATTTTTCGATCGTTTGCACAAACAACACACAAAGTGTTCATTAAAACCACGAATCAACCTCACTTTTAACCATCTATAAGCTTAGTTAAGTGGTATCCGCTGTGTTGTACTATAAATTAAATAGCTCGTAACTAATAAAATTACGTCCATATCAGGAGCATTCTATGAAGGTTTCGGAATTTAAGACCGCGGGAAAACTCATTACTGGACTTGGTGCAATTAAAGCCCTCGCTGATGAAATGAAACGTTTAGGCATAAGTAACTGTGCAGTGTTAACTGATAAAGGCGTATCTTCATCAGGACTTCTCGACCAAATACTCACGCTAGTTTCTTCTGAACCTGTACTTATTATTGATGATATACCTCCTGAGCCAGAAGTAGATGTTATAGAAGAAAAGCTGCGCTTGCTTCGAAAGAAGAAGGTAGACGGAATAATCGCGCTGGGTGGAGGCAGTGCGATTGATAGCGCTAAAGTACTTGCCGCCACTTATGACTATACCGGCCCTCTTGCAGAGCTCTTCGGAGAAAATACGCTTAAACAAAGAAACCTCCCCCTTATTGTTATACCCACTACCGCAGGTACAGGCTCCGAAGTTACCAACATTGCTATTTTGTCAGACCCGATAGCACAAATGAAAAAAGGGATTGTTAGCCACTGCTTGTTACCCGATGTTGCTATTGTTGCACCTGAGATGACAAAAACATGCCCACAGTCGATTACAGCAGCGAGCGGTATAGACGCATTCGTTCACGCGCTTGAAGCTTATATAAGTGTAAATGCCAGTCCAATTACCGATGCACTAGCAGAGAAAGCACTGAAGCTTATCTTTAATTCATTACTTCACGCTTATAATAATGGTGAGAATTTGTCAGCACGTGAAGATATGGCTACCGGCAGTTTAATGGCCGGTCTTGCGTTTGGAAACGCAGGCGTGGGGGCAGTACATGCCTTAGCTTATCCACTAGGGGGCAGATTTCATTTATCACATGGTATGAGTAACGCGGTAATGCTGCCTCACGTTTTGAAAGTTAATGCGCCGTTCTGCCAAGACAAACTTTATTGTGTGGCTAAACTTTTAAAGGTATGTGAGCGTCACCACTCAAAAGAGGAAGCAATTAAACTATTATTAGTTGCAATAGAAAAACTGTGTCGCGATGTAGGTATTCCCGCTTCACTCACCCACTTCAATATTCCGGCATCTTGTGTAGGTGAATTAGCTGAAGAGGCGAGTAAAGTAACTCGCCTTCTTCGCAATAATCCCAAGCAATTAAGTGTTGAAGAGATTGAAGATATCTATCGGCTTGCTTTTTAAAGTGGTCTTACCCACATATTTTTAAAGCTTACTAAGTTGCCGTGATCTTGCAATTGAAGCGGCGCGCATCCGTGAGCTTTGTATTTAGGTGCACCGATCCACTCTGTTGTCCCTTGAATTTCAGTATGGTTCTGAACCACTACGCCGTTATGTATTACCGTAACATAGCCCTTTGTTGCTAACTCTTCACCGTTAAAGGTAGGGGCTTTATAGATAATGTCATAGCTTTGCCACTCACCAGGGGACTTCATAGCATTAACTAACGGGATAGTTTGCTTATATACACTTGCCGCCTGACCATTGGGATAGGTCTTGTTCTGGTATGAGTCTAATACCTGAATCTCGTATCTTTGTTGAAGGAAAATACCGCTATTATTACGCTGCTGTCCTTCCATACCGGCTTCTGGCTGAGGCGCTTTCCACTCTACGTGCAACTGAACATCACAAAACTCTGCTTTCGTTCTGATATCGCCTGTTCCCGGCTTCACAGTTAGTACACCGTTTTCCAGCGTCCACTTAGCATCACCTTCCTTTACTGAAGTCCAATTAGATAGGTCATCACCAATTAACGAGATGGCATCAGAGGGCACGCCTGCCTTATCAAAAGAAACCACTTCAGGAACAGGTTCCCAAACTTCCGTTTTAGCGGCCTGCTGTTCACGAGTTAGACGTGATTCACTTTTTTCGGTATCTAATTCTGTTGTAGCAAATGCGCTAAGCGGCATAAGTAGCGCCACCGTAGAGGCAACAATAGCTTTATTCATTATGTAAGCACCTTTTCTAAACTGTTTCATCACTATGCAGCGATTGTCTTTCCTGTTTTTACCCTATTCGCACTTTGCGTTTGTTCACTGAGCTTTATATAAGGCTCCTGTATACGCAACTCCTGGATACTGGCCCTTCTCTATCGAGCTTATGTGGCCCACGCTTTCTCGCCCTTCTTATAAGGAAATGCTCCATCGTAACGCCCAGGAATAGCTACATATCGAAGTACTTTAGTCGCGCCAACTTGAGACGTGAAAAAGCAATATAGTGTTAGCTGTTTTAATAACGTAAAGTAGTGAGGGGTTGGCTCATCGGTGCCTGGCTCCCACTGACTTGGCTTTCCTGTCTCAACGCCTTGATAAACACCGTTAGCAAGGTTCGCCGCTTTTGCTTCCACATCCAAATCGTTAAAGAAGGTTTCTCGCTCTTGCTTAGTAAGCTGGATGAATGGCTTATTGAAGCGACTTTGGCTTAATGAAGAAATTTTCTTTATGCCATCGGCAAACCTCTTTTGAAGTAAGGGGGTGTAGCAATCGGTTACCAGCACAGCCATTGTTGCACCAACGTTTGCAGCTTTTGCTCCGGGCGTATCTGTTTGGGGAATGATTACTTCCCCCATCTCATTGAGTAGAGCCACGTCTTTCTCGTTAAACAATGTGTCACTTAGCGGTACCACAGGAATATCTTTGTATGCAAACACATTCCCTGCAAATAACGCCGTACCCGTCGCTGTCGCAATAAGTTTAAGTAGTTCTCTGCGTTCCATTATAGATTTCCTCGCTTTAACTCTTCTACGGCAAAGTCTGCGGCTCTTGCCGTTAATGCCATATAGGTCAGTGAAGGGTTAACACAGCTGGCCGATGTCATTGCTGCACCATCGGTCACGAATACGTTAGGTGCGTCCCATACTTGGTTATGCGCATTTAAAACAGACGTTTTTGGATCTCTGCCCATACGCGCCGTACCCATTTCGTGAATACCCATGCCAGGAGCATAGTCGGCATCCCAACCTTGAACATTCTTAAGCCCAGCTGCTTCGAACATATCAACGGCGTCTTGCTGCATATCTTTACGCATCTTGAGTTCGTTTTCTTTGATCTCAACGTCCATGGCAAGTACCGGCAAGCCCCACTTATCGGTGACTTTTTTGTTCAGGTACACTTTATTTTCGTGGTACGGAAGAATTTCACCGAAAGCTGTCATCCCGATGGTCCAAGGACCCGGCTCGGTGATCGCATCTTTTAGCCCTGCACCTATACCAAGTTCGGCAATATCTTTGCGCCAGCCCGAACGACTCGCGCTGCCTTGATAGCCGAATCCACGCAAGTAGTCACGCTTATCACCATCCCAATTTCTAAACCTTGGCACATAGAAACCGCTTGGTCTGCGTCCGTAAGTATACTTATCGTCAAAGCCCTCTACTTCTGCCGATGCTCCTACTCTAAAATGGTGGTCCATAACGTTGTGGCCTAGCTCGCCACTACTGCTTCCCAATCCATCGTCCCACACATCCGTGGCAGAATTCATTAGTACCCATGCCGAGTTCAAAGCTGACGCATTAACGAAAACGATTTTACTTTTGAATACATAAGTCTCGTTGGTTTCTGCATCGATAATTTCAACGCCAGTGGCGCGCTTTTTGTCTTTGTCGAACAAGATCTCTTTTACAATCGAGAAAGGACGAAGGGTTAAGTTACCTGTTTTAACCGCAGCCGGAAGCGTAGATGCTTGTGTACTGAAATAGCCACCGAAAGGGCAACCCAACCAGCACTTATTGCGGTACTGACAATGAACACGCCCTTCTTCAGGTTTGCTTTGTGTCATGTTTGAAGTGCGGCCATGCACGATGTGACGCGCGCCTTCATAGGCCTTCTTCACCCGCGCCGCGACACTTTTCTCTACAATATTCATTGGCATTGGTGGCTGGTATACACCATCAGGCAGTACATCTAAGCCATCGCGATTACCACTAATACCCGCAAATTTTTCTACGTAGTCATACCAGGGTGCCAAATCGTCGTAACGTATAGGCCAGTCGACGGCAATACCTTCTTTAGCGTTAGCTTCGAAATCTTCTTTGTTTAAGCGGTAGCTTTGGCGCCCCCATAACAATGAGCGTCCGCCTACATGGTAGCCTCTGTACCAGTCGAAACGCTTCTCTTCGATATAAGGATTTTCTTTTTCATTTGCCCACATACCGTAGGTTTTTTCATTTAGCGGGTAGTCGCGCTTAAGCACGGGATAATCTACTTTCATTGCCTGAGTAGGTAAATCGCGATGCGGATAATCCCAATCTTCTTTATGAGCGTTTTTATAGTCTTTAATATGTTCAATATTTTGACCACGCTCGAGCATAAGCACTTTCAAACCTTTTTCTGTAAGCTCTTTAGCTGCCCAACCGCCGCTAATACCAGATCCAATGACTATTGCATCGTATTCGTTACTCGCCATAACACGTCCTTAAAACTTAATTCGTCGCTGTGCCTGTTCGCACGTTACACATCACAGATATGGATCGCTTGTTCTAGCGACGCTATTCTGCTGGCTTTGCTTTTCGGTGTGGGTATAAACTCTTGTGCTAAATAGCCTTTAAATCCGGTCTCGACAATGGCTTTAGCAATGGCTTCATAGTTGAGTTCTTGTGAAGCATCGATTTCGTGACGACCGGGAACGCCGGCCGTGTGATAGTGACCAAAGTACTGATAGTTATCTCGAATAGTTCGGATGATATCTCCCTCATTAATTTGCATGTGGTAGATATCGTAAAGTAGTGAGAAGTGCTTAGAGCCTAGGCGTTTGCAAAGTTCTATCGCCCATGCAGAATTGTCGGCCATGTAATCAGGGTGGTCGACTTTGCTGTTAAACAGCTCCATAAAAATCACCACGTTGCGCTTTTCAGCATGAGGTAAAATACGTTTTAACCCTTTAACCGCATTTTCCAGTCCCTCTTCTCGTGACATGCCTCGTGCATTGCCGCTAAAGCAGATAAGGTTTGTATAACCTGCATCAGCGATCAAATCGATGTGCTTTATATAACGCGCTTCTAATTCGTCGTGGAGCTCACTGTGAATGAAACCGTCTTCAAGACTTATCTCGGCGCCGTTACACATAGAAGAATCGATGCCGTATTGCTTTAGCACAGGCCAATCTTCAGGGCCGACTAGGTCAATCGCACTAAAGCCCAAGCCTTTTACGGTTTTACACAACTCTTCAATACTTAAATCGCCGTAAGTCCATCGACTTACCGAGTGATTCACATTGCCTTTAAGCGGTGTATTCATGGCATTACTACCTTTACCTGCTGTGGTTGACTCGGCTGCCGCTAAACCAGAGGCGGTTAATCCTACTCCTGCTAGCCCCACCCCAGTCATTGCCATGCTTTGAAGTAATTTCCTGCGTGAGTTGTTATGCATCTGAGTTCACCTTTTCCTTTCTAAATAAAATAGTGAATAGCACTAACACAACCGCGGCGAACCCTGCTGGGAATAACCAAACCTGCTGCCAACTATGCGCACCGGTTTCCATCGTGTAGGTATCGGTAATTGAGCCAGCAACCGCAAAGCCCACCAGCATACCTACCCCATATGTCGCTAAGGTAATTAGCCCCTGCGCTGCACTTTTTACGTTTTCTCCCGCCTTTGCATTGGTATAGATTTGCCCTGATACAAAGAAGAAGTCGTAACAAATACCGTGCAGTGCAATACCAACAATAAGCATGAACAAGCCTTCGTCAGCGTTTCCGAATGCGAACAGTGCATAACGTACAACCCACGCTGCCATGCCTATCACTAACGTGGCTTTAATGCCGAAACGGTTCAAAAATACCGGCAGGGCCAACATGAACAATACTTCGGAAACTTGACCTAGTGTCATTTTGCCCGTTGCATTTTCAACGCCTATTTCAGTAAGGAAAGGGTTTGCATTCTGGTAGTAAAACGCCAACGGAATACAAATGAGTACCGATGAGAAAAAGAACACAAAGAAATTCTTATCTTTGAGCAGTGCCAACGCATCTAAGCCAAGAATGTCGCGTATAGTTACCGCTTTACCGCTAGATTGAGGTGGCGTGTTTGGTAGCGTAAAACTGAACACACCTAAAATTAACGAGGCAATGCTACATAATAAGAAGGTGTTTTTGAGCATACCATCGGCAATAGACTGTGCAGAATCCCATGAGAAGACATAGCTAATCATAAGGCCTGCTACAATCCAGCCGATAGTGCCCCACACACGAACTTTTCCGAACTCTTTTGACGGGTCGACCATTTGTCCGAATGACACTGAGTTAACCAAAGCAAGCGTAGGCATGTATGCAATCATGTATGCCAACACATAAGGGTAAAAGCTGGCAAAATCATTCGCTTGGTACATACAGTACATAAGCACGGCACCAACAATATGTAGTAAGCCGAGGATCTTTTCTGCATTAAAGAACCGGTCAGCAATAAGGCCCACAATAAAGGGGGCAATGATGGCGCCCCAGCTCTGGGTTGAGAAAGCCATACCGATTTGCCCACCATTGGCAGACAGGGTATTTGATAGATACGTACCTAATGTTACAAACCAGCCTCCCCAAATGAAGAACTGAAGGAACATCATCAAACTAAGGCGTAGGGTTATCATAGTTATTGTTATCCTATTGATGGCGCTTAGCGCTCAAGGCCTAAAATACGATTATTCTTCGCTTCGCTAACGTCTCCACCAGCAAAGTCGTCAAACGCATATTTGCTTGGCTCGATAATGTGTGAAGCGATAAACGGTGCGCCTTCTGCCGCGCCTTGCGCACTGTCTTTTAAGCAGCATTCCCACTCTAAAACTGCCCAACCTGTGAAGCCATACTGGGTAAGCTTGCTGAAAATACCTTTGAAGTCGACCTGGCCGTCGCCAAGGGAGCGGAAGCGTCCCGCGCGGTCTTGCCAGTCTTGATAGCCGCCGTACACACCGTTTCTACCGTTCGGATTGAACTCGGCGTCTTTGACGTGAAACATTTTGATCCGGCTGTGGTAGCGGTCAATGAAGTCAAGGTAGTCAAGCTGCTGCAAAACAAAGTGGCTTGGATCGAAAAGAATATTTGCTCGTGGGTGGTTATCTACAGCTTTTAAAAACTGTTCGAACGAAGCCCCATCGTGCAAGTCTTCCCCGGGATGAATTTCGTAGCATACGTCAACACCCGCATCGTCGAATGCATCGAGAATGGGTTTCCAACGCTTGGCTAATTCAGCAAAGCCTTGCTCGACCAAGCCAGCAGGACGCTGAGGCCACGGGTAAACCAAGTGCCACATTAATGCACCAGAAAAGGTAGCGTGAGCTTTCAATCCTAAGCGCCTACTGGCAATAGCCGCACATTTGAGCTGATTAATTGCCCATTCGGTTCGCTCTTGTGGCTTGCCGTGCAAGTGCGCCGGCGCAAAGTTATCGAATAACTCGTCGTAAGCGGGGTGAACCGCCACTAGCTGACCTTGTAAGTGCGTAGAAAGCTCAGTGATTTCTACGCCTGCGTCTTTACAAATTTTAGCAATGTTGTCGCAGTACTCTTGGCTCTCCGCTGCTTTTTCTAAATCGAACAGACTAGGATCAGTAGGTACCTGTATTCCCTTGTAACCAAGCGACGCTGCCCACTTCGCCATATTTTCGAGCGTATCGAACGGCGCTTCTTTTCCCATGAACTGAGCAAGGAAAATAGCCGGCCCTTTTATAGGTTGTTGATTAGTAGCCATAAGCGCTCACCTTTTTCATTGTATGTATTAATTGCATTACTGCGTTCCTTCCTGACTGACCGACTCCCATTTGGTGTCGCTGTCAGTACTGGCAAGCATGGCATCTATAAATACCATTCCGCGTATGCCTGAATTTATTCCTGGAACGCCGTCAGCTTTGCCTTTACGATTCGCGCGTACCGCTTTAGCAAAATCGGTATACAAGTTTGCCATTGCTTCTAAGTAGCCCTCTGGGTGGCCAGCTGGAACACGACAACGTGCAGATGCAGCATCACATAACCCAACTTGACCTTGGCCGGCTCTAAACACTTGATAAGGGGCATCAACAGGGCGAAAAATGACAGAATTGGGCTCCATTTGACGCCACTCCAAGCCACCTTTGTCACCGTAGACGCGAATCTTCAATGCGTTTTCTTCACCGGCACAAACCTGTGAAGCAATCAGCACACCCGATGCGCCCTTTTTAGTTTTAATAAGCGCAGCGCCGTCGTCATCTAATCGGCGTCCTTCAACATGCGTATTTAACTCGCCACAAAGCGAGATAACACTGTCGTTTAATACAAACTCAACAAGTCCAAAGGCATGAGTGCCGATGTCACCCATTGCGCCCGTTGCGCCAGAAATTGCTGGATCGGTACGCCACTGCGCTTGCTTATTGTGCGTTTCTTCTTCGCCCGACAACCAGCCTTGCGGATACTCAACATACACTTTTCGAATTTTGCCCAGCTTACCGCTTTCAACAAGGTGACGTGCTTGCCAAACCATAGGATAACCAAGGTAGGTATGAGCCAAGCCGTATAGCGATTCACTAGCGTGAATAACATCTTGAAGCTCTTTTACTTCTGCAAAGCTAACGCCTGCTGGTTTTTCACAGAAAACATGAAAGCCCGCTTTAATTGCGGCAAGTGAAATAGGTACGTGAAGATGATTAGGCGTTACGATAACCACAACCTGCATGCGCTGCTGCTCAGGTAATTTGGCTTCTTCTTCTAACATTGACTGCCAGCTGTCGTATGTGCGCGATGTTGATACGTTCAATGCAGAAGCAGTACGCGTATTATTTTCTTCGTTGCGGCTAAATGCGCCACACACCAACTGGTAGTTCCCATCTAACCCTGCGGCATGACGATGCACGGCACCGATGAATGCGCTTTCCCCACCTCCGATCATTCCCATTCGAATTGGTTGCATTGAAATTCCTCTGTGTTCAAACGCACTATTGGTGTTACTAATGCAACAAAATGTAACCCGTTACATTTTTATGGTCAACACAAAAAGCAGCATTTTATTAATCTAAAGTTTACAAATGACTAGGTGATACCGAGGCTTTGCTACCTAAAACAGCCTATTTCTGCACAAAATTCAAACATAACACTAACTCAAATTTACATAAATCCTACAAATAACCTTTGACGTTTTAATGAAACTGCGTATTCTTTTACTTAAAATGAAAACGGTTACATAGTAATTTCACGTAAATTTTGAATTCGCTACCATTGTATAGAGCACACCTCTACTGAGTTAGGTTTACAATGCGCGAGTGAATTAACAAACAGCAATAACTCAAATGGCAAATATTAGAGATGTAGCAGATAGTGCCGGCGTGTCGGTCGCTACCGTATCAAGAACCTTGCAACAACCTGAGCGTGTTTCTCCTAAAACGCGCAATAAGGTGATGGCCGCGGTTCAGGCAGTTGGATATAAGCCTAACTTAATGGCGGTTAAGTTTCGCTCGGGAAAAACCCACAATTTAGTGGTACTGGTGCCCACGGTAGCGAACGTGTTTTTTGCCCGTGTTATTAGCGGAATGCAGGAAGCAGCCGCAGAGCTAGGTTATTCCATTTTACTTGCCAACACCCTTGGTAACAGCGAAATTGAAAGCCATTACGCCAAAATGGTAAGCACTTCCCAGGCAGATGGGCTTATTCAGCTGCGTGCGCACAACCCATTTGATGCCACTATGATCAACGACAATGGCCTACTTCCAATGGTGAATGCCTGTGAGGTGATTGACGATGGTCAATATCCTGTTGTGTCGTTAGACAACCGTGCTGCAGCCAAGGCAATGACCGAACACTTAATATCGTTAGGACATTCCCGCATTGCCATGATTAAAGGGCCGAACTCTAGCCCGCTGACTCAAGACCGTCTAGCTGGCTACAAGGACGCACTAACGCAAGCTGGTATTTCTTTTGATGAAAATTTGCTGTTCCCGGGAGACTTTACATTACAGGCCGGATACAACGCAGGCGAAACCATTGCTCGTTTGAAAGACAGGCCTACCGCTGTTTTTTGCGAAAACGACGAAACAGCTATTGGTGCCATGCAAGCCTTCAAGCAAGCTAATTTGCATGTACCAAACGATATTTCTGTAGCAGGTTTTGACGACATTGCGTTCTCAGCCTTTGTCGACCCGCCGCTAACGACTATTGCACAACCGGCAGAAGAGTTTGGTAGAACGGCAGTTACGCTTTTAGTGGACCTACTGAACGGCAAAATTCGCAAAGCCCCCAAGGTTATTATGCCGTTTGAACTTATTGTACGTGGGAGCACAGGCAAGGCTTTGAGTTAATTAGTGAGAGTAAAGCGCCAGCCCCTATGAACCTAGACATATAAAGGAGCATACAGTGAATTGGAGTAAAGAAACCTTGAGCAAGACAGCAATTTTAGACGCGGCCAGCAGTATTGGCTCTGGCGTTTCAAGACGACAGTTCATTAAATACTCTTCTGGTTTATTGGCGACTATGAGCGCTCCTGCTGTTTTGGCAAGTACTAGTTCGGTTCAGGGGCATGGTAGTGATAAAGGAGCTATGATGAAGGGCATGCATAAGAGTGCTGTTGGTCTGCAGCTTTATACGCTTAGAGATATTATGAAGGTGAGTGTGCCGGCAACGCTTAAACTGGTTGCAGATGTTGGCTATTCGGAAATGGAATTTGCAGGCTACTTTGACCACAGCGCAAAAGAAATTAAGCAACTGCTTGATGAAAACGGCCTAACTGCGCCCTCGGCACATATTCAGTTAGACGCGTTCGATACTAACCTGTCTCAAATTTTAGATGACGCACAAACCGTTGGTCACAAGTACTTAGTGGTACCTTGGCTTAGCGAAGCACAGCGCGGTACGGGTATAGCGCCTTACCAAGCCCTTGCAGAAAAGCTAAACATCATTGGTGAAGCCTGTAAGAAAGAAGGCATTACCCTTGCCTACCACAACCACGATTTTGAATTTGAATTACGCGACGGTAAGACACCATTAGACGTGCTTATAACTCAGACCGACCCAGACCTTGTTGCCATGGAGCTAGATTTGTACTGGACGGTAAAAGCAGGTAAAAACCCCATTGATTACTTTAAGCTGTACCCAGGCCGCTTTAAGCTTTGGCATGTGAAAGATTTGGCGGAAGACGGCAGCTTTGCTGACGTGGGCACAGGTACTATTAACTTTAAAGAGATATTTGCGCACGGCAAGCTGGCTGGCATTGAACATAAATTTGTAGAGCGCGACCGAACCACTGACCGCATAGCCACTATTGAACAAGGCTTCAAAGCAGTAAGCGCATTAAATAAAGGCGTTAGCTAACGCTTTTGACCTTGACGTGGTTATAATGGGCACACAGTAACATCGTCATAATAGTAGTCATTTTATGAGTGAACTTTTCAGTGCCCTTTCTCGCACATTAAGCCCCTATTACACCGAAATGAGCATTATGCTTATGGCCACAATTTTAGTGGTGTACGGCGACCTGATTAACGGCCATGTAAAACGCGTTCTTGCACCTTATCACTTTATTATTCGCGTTAGCATGTTTGTACTGCTGTGTGCCTTTGGCTATGGCGCACTAACCTTGTATGGCGCCCCCTTCTTGAAACACACCCTAGCCTACTTGCCCTGGCAGTACCAAGGTGCAGGCTATGTGGCATCGTTTCTATTGATAGGCTTTTTGGCGGAAAGGCGTAGGTATGTTTAGCAGCTTTTTTACTCTGTTTAAAAAACTAAGCGACAGTTTTACTATATTGCTCTATGTACTTTTTAGGTGGTAGATGCATGACCTTTTTGAAAGAGGTAGAAAAGTAAGCAGCTGTTCCAAAGCCAACATCTAAACATGTATCTAAAATACTATTTCCCTCTAGCAGCAGTGGGATAGATTTTTCAATTCTGAAGCGCGACAGAAACTCGCTAAAATTGTACTCGAACAATTCAGACATCCTTCGATTTAAACTTCTTGGACTTATCAATAATTGTGAGGCAGCTTGGTCTCTATTGAATGCTTCGTCTTGATAGTTCTTTTCAAGAACAGCGATGAAATTTAGATAGAATGCCATATCCTTCTCGTTATCAAACTCAGGAATTGTTAAGCACCCAAATTTGAAAACGGGAAGCGCGCTTTCATCTTCTTCTTTTTCTTTTGCTTCTCTGACAGACAATAAGTGTTCAACACGCAGTATTATCTCTTCATTTGAAGCTGGCTTCGCTAAGAAGTAATCTACCTTTTCCTCTAACGCTGCTTTTTCCAGTTCACTTCCTGTTTCAGCAGTTAGCATTAATATCGGAATATTTGCATAACTTGCATTGCTGCGAATAGCTTTAGTTAAACTAAGCCCGTCCATTTCGTGCATGATTTGATCTGTTATTACCAAGTCGACCAAATAATGCTGCATAACATCTAAAGCTTGAACACCATTTCGCGCAACAAGACAGCGATATTTGTCTGAGAACAGGTCGAAAAGGTAAGAACGGAATTCTCTGCTGTCATCAACAATTAATAGCGATTTCTTATTTGTTTTGGCATTTGCCGTCGAAATTTTTTCAGCTTGCGAGTTTACAAAAGCAATATCATCGACTGGAAGCGTTACAGTTACTTTCGTTCCCACACCTTTTTGACTTTGAAGTGCAACCTCTCCTTGGTTTAACTCTACTAGAGTTTTAACCGTAGCTAGCCCTACACCATTCCCATCTAGTTTATTATTACCTCTAGCAAACCTTTCAAACACTTTGTTCTGTAAGTTTTCATCAATTCCCTCACCATCATCACTTACAGTAATCTTTAGTGCCTTGCTATCCTGTATAGCACTCACCTTTATCGTGCCAAGTTCAGGTGTAAACTTGATAGCGTTCTGAACAAGGTTTGACAAGATTTTTTCTAAGCTTTCACTGATCAGAGACACATCTTTTTTGACCTTTATTCGCACTTCAAGATTTTGCCTTTTTTGCTTCGCTAGAGGTTCTAGGGATAGCACAATTAAACGAATATTTTCGGATGAATATGACTTGTAATAATCTTCAAGGTTGAAAGCTGTAGGGACATCCTGACTCATCTGGTTAATTAATTGCTCGACCCTTTTCACATTGTCTTGGATACTAACTAACTCTTTGCGCGTATCCTTATCTGCATCAGGAATTTTTTCCAAGGAACCGTTTATCACTTGAAGAGGTGTTCGAAGCTCAGAGGTTATTTCGTTGATGAAACGCTCTTTACTACGCAGCATTTTTTCGAACTTTGAGTGCCCATCTGTTATTTCATACCGCGTGAGATGAGAGTATAAACTGGTGGTTTTGAAATAACTCCATAACGCTGTTAAATATTTCAACTTATACGCAATTAGAAAACTCAGGGCCAAAAGGAAATAGACGCCTAAAGCATATCTGTGAAAGTATATTGGCCGTTCTACTTCGAAAGTTAGAGACGTTATAGGGTTTTCGTAACCACTTACTCTTGCTTGAAATTCATAATGACCAGACTTTAAGTCTGTCACGGTTAGAAATGCTTGGGATAAAGGGTGTAACTTCCACTTTTCGTCCATTCCTAAAATTCTAAACTCTAACTTTTCATTATCATAGTTAGAAAAGCTACTCGTTCTGAAATCAAGAGAAAGTTTGTCGAAATCACTTTCTAACTTTATAGGCTTTTGAAATGCCGTCGGCTGTGAATAAACTTTATGAGAGTGCATCTCACTATCGGTCCACTCTGCTCTAGTGAATACGACGTTACTTTTTAAGCTTTCCTTGGCTTTCATAGCCGTTATCGCTCTTTCTTCGTTTACCAAATAAGTATACTTATCGCCAAGGATAATCAATCTTTCACCAAACTGGTGTATCCCACGATATTCAAAATCTGTATCAAATATTCCGTCGCTTTCATTAAAAGAGATTAGGTCATTAGCTGAATCGACCACAAAAAGCCCCATATTTGTCAAAAACCACAAATGATTACTTTCACTATGAAGGGCTCCTCTAATAAACCTAGCTCCAGTTCCAGCTAATAAATCGGAGTTACTTATTTCTCCTGAGCCTTTGTTAATCGATTTGATACCTTGACCTGAAGTACAGAGCAAGAAAACCTCATCCATTTCAATCAAACAGGTGAGCCCAACCCACTTCCCGTCATCAGGAGAAATAGACTTCCAATTAAACTTAGACATTTGAATATGGAAATTACTATCAACATCAAACCCGGCTATTTCACCCGAAGTTGTTAAGAATGAAAAAAGCATTTGTCGTGGTGCGGGAATTTTATCCGCTATCACCCCATCATCTAAGATGTTGTAGAAGGCTTTGTTCCCTTCATCATGATAGAAATAAAAAAGCGAATCTGATTGCTGAATAACATGACTAAACTTGGAACTACAGTAATCACCATGCAGGCTGATACTTTTAAAAAGATCAGCATACTCTGATAGATTTTCATCGATACACTGGTTCCCCACCCAGAAACTAAAGGACTTTAATTCTCCTGTTTTTACATTTAAGAGGTAATCTTGCTTTTGGGTACTCACCCCATACCCAAACTCATCACTAAAGCCAAAAGACTTGATGTTTTGCCTAAGTACTTGTTCATCTTTATGGATTAGATTTATAGCTTCGTGAGACTGTGTAATAGAGATAAGGCCAAGCTGAGACGAGGCCAGTAGTAATTCGCCCGAGGGAAGTTCAGCTAGTTTAACGATACTTCTAATTCCGTCTGAAGTTATGAGCGGCGCCATAAAATCAGGTTTTTCGATTGTTTCATTATTTAATTCATATAGTCCGCCTGCAGCGACAAAGATCCTGCGAGAATTTGAGATATAGATATCTGAAACAGGGCCGACGGGGTATTGAGGGTTCTTAAAAGGGAAAAACGACTTATTGTGAGTTGAAGTGTTCCAAACATAGACTCCCTCGCTACCACCAAGGTAAAGAGTCTCGCCGAGCACTGACACGGCATCTACCGATGAGAGGTTAGTTAGAGAGCTATCAACTGATATTAATTCGCTAGTTTCTTTTTTAGCATCAATTTTAACTAACCCACTTTCAGATCCGAGGTAGATCAAGCCATCTACTGATACTGCCAAAGAAAGTACATTGTTTACATTACCTGGCGCAACGTTTGATGCCCACTCCTGAAGCTCTCCGGACTTTTTGTCTACAACGATAATGCCTGTAATTAGTGAAACTACTGCGTATTGTTCAAGAACTCCGATCTTCCAAGCATATCGCGGCCACTTATCTCTAGAACGAAACTTTTCTGTGACACCTGTGTCTGTCCTATATTTGAAAACCCCTACCCCAAATTCGACGATCCAGAGTGTATTTTCTTTATCGAAGTATAAGTCTGAAATAGTCCCCCGCTCATTAGAATCGATATTATATTCCAACTTTTCTGAACGACCGCCTAAGTACCTAAATAGACCATTTTCAGAAGCTATATAGACTGCGTCGCCAACAACTTCAATATCTCTTATTATTCCTGCGGGAATACCAGCAAACTTAGTTTTTCCATTTAATGTAACGCCAAAAGCACTAACGTTTTTTGAAGAAGTGAGACAACAAAACATTAAAATTGCGCCAATGATGGCAAATTTTCTAACAAGTCCTACTTTCGTCTCTAACTGCAAATCCATATGTCTTTTGCCTTGTTACTTTTCTAATGCTTTTTAAGCAATATCAACTAAATGGAAAGGAATTAACTATGAGTATCGAACAAAATATGAACATGCAAGAGCTTGCGGACGAAGACTATACTAAAGTATATGCTGGTACTGGACACTTTTACTTATTAGAAGAAGACTTAGTGACAATACTGCCCGAACTGCCAACTCTACCTTCGGGCCATAAAGTCGACATCTAAACCAACAACCACTTCATCCCAGCATTCTCGGCGGCTTGCTGATCGTAAATAAAGTCGCCCACATATAGGCAGTCTTCAGGTTGAAGCTGCCATGTGTTCGCCACTATCAGTAATGCAGTTGGGTCGGGCTTGGCTGGGGCATCTTCGCGGGTTAGCACGTAATCGATAGGTATGTCGTTATTGGCTAGCTTAATTGCGGTGGCTTGGCGGCAGTTGCGGGTAACTATTGCCATGGGGAGTTTGTGTGCCTGCACCTTTTCTACCATGGCTTTGCCAATGGGTAACCACTTGGCGTTTTCTGCATCGTCTAGTTCGTGTTGCAAAATAGTGCGGTGTGCATTCACTTTGGTTTCGGCGCAGCTAAGGGCTTCAACAAAGTTAAGAATATCCTCGCCTTGAGGGCAGCCTATGTCGGCGCGCATTTGCGTGAAATTAAGGCTAGACTCTACCAAGGTGCCGTCTAAATCGAATATTACACCTTTAATGCCGGTCAAATTCATCTGCTCTACGCTCACGCTTTTCTCGTCCTTTTACTTCACTGTTATTCTTAAAGTTTAGTTAACGCCCACTTAATTGAGTACAGCGCTTAACTTACTCACGAATCTTAACGCTAACATAATGCCACGAAAGCCTTTAGCCTTCAGTTACGTTTGCTTAAGGCTTCAGTATATTTAGTTAAAAATTACTGATGTGATTTAAGTTTACCCCGCCCACACCTTGCTTTAGCATAGCCGCTCTTTTTGGCAGACTAAACGTTGCCCTTTCTGATTTATTTATATTGTTCACAGGTAATTTATGGGTGTTTTTGCTGCGCTAGGTACAGCGCTTTGTTGGGCAATTGCTGCGCGCTTGTTTCGTGGTACGGGTAACGCATTTTCGCCGCTTACTATGAACTTTTGGAAGGGGCTTATTTCTATTGCCATTTTGGCAGTGGTTTTAGTAGTGGTTCAGCCAACGGGGCTTAGTACTCATGCTGTTTTGTGGTTATTACTTAGCGGGCTTATTGGTATAGGCATTGGCGACACCTGCTTTTTTAAAGCCTTACAAAGCATTGGCGATAGCCAAGCGGTGCTGGTCGCAGAAACCCTTGCGCCTTTATTCACTGCCCTTTTTGCTATGGCGTTTATTGGCGAATGGATTACCTGGCAGCAGTGGGTTGGCGTTGCAGTAGTACTGTTTTCGGTAGATATGGTTATAAAGGTACGCAAACGCAGCACTACACACTTGTTTGCTACCAGTGGTTACTTGTATGGTGTGGGCGCGGCACTATGTCAGGCAGTTGGTGCCGTAGTTAGCCGCGACATTTTAAGTACCGGTGAAATTGACGCGGCCAGCGCTGCATTCCTTCGCTTAGTTGGTGGTATGGTCTTTGTTGTGCCATTTATAGCCATAACCAAAACCCGCTATATGCCTGTTATTAACTACCAAAGCAACGGCGGAAAACGGGTATGGCCTGCCTTTATAGTAGCTACTCTGCTTGGCACTACTGCTGCTATTTACCTACAAATGTTTGCGTTTGCTTATGCGAAAGCGGCCGTGGTTCAAACCCTTATAGCTACAAGCGCATTAATGTCGTTAGGGGTTGCATGGGTGCTTGGTGAAAAAGCAACGAAAGCCACTATTTCATGGTCTGCCGTCGCCTTAGTAGGCGTGGCAATTTTGGTAAGCTTTGGATCGTCTGTGCATTAAGGGCTATTTACTTTTTACCTTCAAGAGATATGAAAATTCAGACACAAAATACGCAGAAAGACACAAAAAAGCCGTAAGTTTTGAGGGCTTCATGTAGTAGTTCGCAACTCAAATGGATATTATAAAGAAAAAACGTAAACGTTCTCCCCTATGGTTCGAAGGCTTTATTTAACAACCCTATTTTTTTTCAGTGTGCTATTTGCCTCTTGTGCGCTGGCGAATACTGATGTCGATGCCGTTATCGAAAAAGTTCGCTCGCCCTCGTACGATTGCCCCAGTCAATCGTTACTGCCAGAGCTAGAACAAACGCTCACTTTAGAAAGCCTCACACCCCAACAACGTTTTGCTTTGACCGTAGCCAAAGGGCAGTTTTTAATTTGTCGTGGCAAATATGAAGAAGCAGAGAACATGCTGCTTAAAGCCATAATGCAAAACAATATTGATGAGGGCTCTTATGCGTTTGCATCGGCTATCTATCAAATTGGCTTCACTTATGACGCCAGAGAGAACCCGGCGCGCTGTGAGTACTATCAACAAGCTCAAGATTTATCTTCACCAGAACGTCACAGCGATATTTTTACCAGCTCTTCGCTAGGGCTGATCAACTATTGTTCAGAGTCTACGTCGCCCGAAGTCAGGCTAGGTAAAATGTTTGGCGTGCTTAAACGCTATTCCGACAACGGCAGTCCTGGCGAACTCGCGCATATCCACAACGCTATCGGTCTTCTTTACGGTAAGTTAGAGCAGCATGCGCTAGCCGCCGAGCAGTATTTAAAAGCACATAAAATGGGCCTTTTGGTATATAAAGGCAGCAACAAGGTAAGCATTATAATTAGTGCCATCGTTTCGCTACTGAGCAGTGGTCAAACTGATAAAGCGTATCAGAGCATTCTAGAACTAGGTGTACTGAATAGCGAAATAGACACGCCGCTTAGTAACTTTTTGTATCAATATGCGCTGTCTATCTACCATAGAAAAACGCGTGATTATAATAAACTAGCCTATACTCTTCCCGATTTAGAGAAAGCGACTGCCAATATCTCTAGCTCCCTCGGCCAAAAACTAGTTGCTTGGCATAAAGCCGAATTATGTTTACATAACGAGGATCTCACCTGTTTAAAGCAGTATTTAACTGATATAGGTGCATTAGACAAAATCGCCATTCCAAAAGTCTTCAATACCAACCTTGACTACTTAAGTTTTAATGTTTCAATATTTTTAGCTTTAGGCGATATAGGGCGCGCAAAAGAAGCCCACAGTATCTACTCAAAAGAGGTCATTAAGCGAAGGGAGCTTACCCAAGATACCGCTTTAATTGTTGGTGCAGCTAATCTATATACACGTATATATGACCTAGAGTCAGCCATTGAAAAAGCCGAAGAACAGAGAAGGAACACTTTATATACCGCTATCGCAGTGTTCTTATTGCTTATTATTATTGCTGGCTACGTGCTACGCAAGAGGCACGTAGCGCGCAAAGCCATTGACCCAGTAACGCTTCTACTTAATGCCGATTCAGCTATTACTCGCATCAATAAACTTGAAGCGCCTAAACAAGGCAGGGCTATCGCAATTGCGATATTCGACATCAGTAACCTACGTGAGATAACGCGTAAAGTGGGTTCTACGAAAAGCGATTTTGTATTGCGAAAAATTGCGCAAAATCTTCAGACCGTAACTCGGGGCAACGATATTTTAGGGCGTTTTGGGACAGACCAATTCATTTTATGCCTTCACAATATCGAAGAGCGAAGTGCACGCCAGTTCTTCGACCGAGTGCAAAGCGCGCTAGCAAATACCTTTGAGGGCGACACCACAAACGACTATATTGTGGTCGAAACTCAAATGAGCATATTTATTGGCACCGAAAAAATTACTGGGCTCAACGACATACTCGATGATATCGCCATGTCTATTGATATGGAAAGTCGCAACGACGCCATTTAGCTTAACAAAAATGCGCGAACTGTATTTCAGTGTCGCGCGTTCCCAATATCCTCATAACCTCCTTCAACGCCACCCCATCGACATTGGTCGTATAGAGCTCTAGTAAAACCAATTCTGTTTTACAGTGGTATAAGCAACAGGCGCGTTAGGACAACACGCTACGTTTTTTGTCATCAATAATAGGAAGGTGAATTGTGACGCCAAGGGTTATTTTTTTCGATATTAATGAAACACTTTTAGACATGCAGGCTATTAAAATAGGCTTAGCATCAGTACTAGATGGTGATGAGACACTCGTCGACTTATGGTTTGCTAACCTTTTGCATCACAGCTTGGTAGATGTTGCGTCTGCACAGTTTCACGATTTCATCGATATTGGTGCCGCAGCCCTTACCATGGTAGCTCACAGTAAGGATATAACTGTTGAGGAGGCTACCGCAAAAGATATCATCAAACAGCATATTACCCGATTACCAGCGCACGACGATGTTGTTCCTACATTAAAGGCGCTTCAAAGTGCAGGTGTTACCTTGGTGGCACTTTCAAATTCATCAAAAGCGGGGCTGGATGCGCAACTGGAATACGCCAATATAACGTCGTATTTTTCTCATGTATTGAGTGTGGAAAGCGTTCGAACTTACAAGCCTCATGCAGCGGTTTATCACTGGGCCTGCCAACAGGCTAATGTCAAGAATGAAGACGCCATGATGGTAGCGGCCCATGGCTGGGACGTAAGCGGCGCTAAGGCGACAGGTATGCAAACTACATTTGTAGAACGTTCGGGCAAAATGCCGTACCCATTAGGGCTAGCACCCGATTATAGTATTGCTTCGCTTAATGAATTAATACACATTGTGACAAACTAACTTTATTTACTTTAAAAACAAAAAAAGTCTTACCAAGGTAAGACTTTTTCTTTTCTAAACACGCATCAGTATTAAAGCTTTGCTAACTCTGGCCGGTTGGCTTTAAAGCCTTTTGTGCTGCATGAATTGCGTTTAGTTTCTAGTGCACTCAACTGACGCTTAAGCCATGACTTTTGAATACCAGACGTTGCTACGTCCATTTCTGTGCTTACGCGAGTGATTTCTTTACCGACGTTGACGCATGCTTTCTTGTTCGGCTCAAAACCGCCATTTGCTAAAACAGAAGAAGAAAACATTAAGGCAGATAGTGCAATTAGCGTTTGCTGTTTCATAAGAGTCCCCAACTACTCGTTATTATCCCGGGTTAGTGTCATACCGTAAGAATGAGCATATATTTGCTCTAAAATCAGTAATGAATATAGCAGGCCTTTTTTTGTTAATAGGTACAACAAAATATACGCAGTAATAAAACCTTGAATACTTTGCCTTCCCCACCACACATAAACTATTGCCTTTTATGATTATTATGACGACAACAAGTTACATTACTATTCCATTTACGTATCGATTTATATATTTTTACGCACTTCCAAGTAGGCCTATCCATAGTATCGGCTTCAGCAACAGCATTCTGAAGCAGCATTACCTACTCGTTAAGTTTCGCTATTAAAACACCTAAGCTTTTTTGTAACAAGAAAAGCAATAACAATCTTTTTACAGTTTTTAGGACAGAAATTGCATTTTGTAAGTATTTACTCACTATACCTATAAGCGACTACCAGCTGAGAGCTTTTCTACAGTCTGCATAACCGCTTTACCCATATCATCTAAGCTTAATATATGACTTGCTGCTCCCTTTTCGATGGCTACCTTTGGCATTCCAAAAACTATACAACTCGCTTCATCCTGACAGAAGGTCTCACAGCCAGCGTTGAATAGCTCATGAAGACCGGTAGCGCCGTCACTCCCCATCCCCGTTAACAATACGCCTATCGCGTTGTTACCGGCGCTTTTGCATAGCGAATTAAACAACACATCGACAGAGGGCTTGTGACCCGATACTCTCGGGCCATCAGTAAGCCTAATGCGGTAATCAGCCCCACTTCTTTCAATTTCCATGTGCTTATCGCCTGGCGCTAAGTACGCTTGTCCAGGAAGCAAGCGCTCGCCTCCCTTCGCTTCTTTCACCTGCATTTGACATACAGAATCTAACCGCCTTGCATAGGTAGAAGTGAAGCCCGCCGGCATGTGCTGAGTTATAACCGTTGCAGGGGCGTTTGCTGGGAAAGTTCGCAGCACTTCTTTTATGGCTTCAGTGCCGCCAGTCGAGGCGCCTATCGCAATAAGCTTTTCTGTTCCCGAGTAACTCACCTTATTGACGGAAGATACCTTAGCTGGCGAGGCTTTTTTTACTTTTGAACGTGCGGCCGTTCGAATTTTGTCAACGATTAACTCGTGGTATTCTGCCATACCTTGAGCCACACCGATTTTTGGTTTAGCAACAAAATCAATCGCACCTAACTCCAGCGATCGCAAGGTGGCTTCTGCCCCCTTTTCTGTCAGCGTAGAAATCATAACCACAGGTGTTGGCCTGGCATTCATAAGCACTTCGAGAAAACGCAGACCATCCACTTTTGGCATTTCTATATCTAATGTTATGACATCGGGGGATTTCTCAAGCACCAGCTTTTTCGCTACAAACGCATCTGGCGCTGCACCTACCAGCGTCATGTCTGGCTCACTCTTTATGATTTCACTAAGTATTTGGCGAATAAGCGCTGAATCATCTACCACTAACACTTTTATTGTCATGACTAGTCCTCAAATAAATCTACGCTGCCACTTGGCGTTTGCTTCGATAACTCCCAGCGGTGCTGACTTTCCCGCTCGATAATTGTTGCATTGTTAAGCTCGTGAATACGCTTCATCATCACGTGGCCGCTGCGTGGAAAGAAATACACCTTTCGCGCATAAACATCGCACAAGTCACTGGCTAAAATAGGTATACCTTCGGTTTCTAAAAACTGAGTTACAAACTCGGCATTAAACTTACCTACATCGTTTTGAACAAAAGACGGCACGACTTTCCCGCCTCCGAAAACTTTTGCTTGCAGTCGGTTCTTTTTTGCCCCTACTTTCACAAGCTCATTAATCAAAATTTCCATGGCATGAACCCCGTATTTTGCTGCCATTCCCTGAATCTGTACAAATTCGCCGGCCGACTTATTAACGGTGGGCAACATGAAATGATTCATGCCACCAGCCCCTGTAATGGGGTCGAACAGACACGCCGCTACGCAAGAACCGAGTACAGTAACCAGCATTTTGTCTTTTGAGGTAACAAAATACTGGCCGGGTAACAGTTTGACCGCTTCTGTAGAAAAACGCTTGTCGTAGTAAGTTATGGGCAGTTCAAAATTGGGGGTCGCCACGATATCTCCTAATCGACGGGGCGATAAATGGTTTTCCCCACCGGTCTCACAAGGTTAGTATACATATTGAAATTTTCAGAATGCCCAGCCATATAAAGTCCAGATGGCTTTAACATACCCACCATTTTCTGTAGTACTTTGAGCTGCGTTGGTTTGTCGAAGTAGATCATCACATTACGGCAAAATATGACGTCTAGAGGCCCCTTAACATCCCATTTTGCATCGGTAAGATTCAGCTTTTTGAACTGCACCATATTACGCAGTTCATCGACCACTTTTACTTTTCCTTCGTTAGTACCTTTGCCCTTATGAAAGAACTGCTTTTGTCTGTGGTGAGGTATTTTCGCTATCGATGCTAAAGGGTAAACACCGGCTCTGGCCTTAGCTAGCACTTTGCTGTCTATGTCTGAGGCAATAATCTTGACCGGTGTTTTAAAACTTCCAAACGCTTCAGCCACTACCATCGCGATTGAATATGGCTCTTCACCAGTAGAGCTGGCAGCACACCAAATGTTGGTAACATTATGCTGTCTTAGATAATCGGCCAACGCGGTAAAGTGGTGTGGCTCGCGAAAGAAAGAAGTAAGGTTCGTGGTTAGTGCATTGATAAATTGCTCTAACTCTGACTCCGATTTGTTCACTAAAGCGAGATATTCGTTAAAACTGCGCAGATTTCTCGCCCTAATCCTACGCGCTAGCCTACTGTAGACCATTGCTTCCTTGGCATCAGATAGATTTATTCCTGCCTTTTTAAACAACATCTTCTGCACGTTTTTGAAGTCCGCCTTTTCAAAGGCGAACTCCCTGGTGCTATCTTTTGTTGAAACAGCCACTGTCATTAGAATGACTCCCACTCAGCTTCGTCAGGCATAGCCGGTGTTAGCGCCTTCGCTTGAGACGCTCGCTGAGCTGGTGCTGCAGATAAGCGCTGCGGCTGTCGAAAATCTCCGTGGGTGAGGGCTGCGACATGCTGTTGGTCACTGCTTAGCCCTTTTCCTACTTCAAATACTGAGACCCGTTCATTCAATTGTAGTGATTGCTGTTTAAGACTATCGGCCGCAGCAGCAGCTTCTTCCACTAGCGCAGCGTTCTGCTGGGTCATTTCATCCATCTGAACTACGGCTTTACTGACTTCCTCTATCCCCGCAGCTTGCTCTGCAGACGCCGCTGCAATTTCAGACATAATGTCATTAACTCGTTTAATTGAGGTCACAACTTCTGCCATGGTATCGCCTGACTTGACTACTAACTCGTTACCGCTGGCAATTTTGCTGACCGAATCAGAGATGAGTTCTTTAATGTCTTTCGCAGCTTCGGCAGAGCGCTGCGCTAGGTTGCGCACTTCAGAGGCTACAACCGCAAACCCACGACCCTGCTCTCCGGCTCGCGCTGCTTCAACCGCAGCATTTAATGCCAGTATGTTAGTTTGGAAGGCAATCCCGTCAATAACGCCAATAATGTCTGATATCTCTTGGGCAGAATCATTAATCTGCGTCATGGTATCCACGACTTCGCCGATGACCTCCCCTCCTTGAGACGCTATTTTGCTCGCCTGCGCAGCAAGAGAGTTTGCCTGCTCGGCGTTTTCGGCGTTTAGCTTCACGGTGCCAGTTAACTCTTCCATACTCGACGCGGTTTCTTCAAGGCTTGACGCTTGTTGCTCTGTGCGACTCGATAAGTCGGCATTACCCGTTGCTATCTCGCCTGAAGCTACATTAATAGTCTCTACCGCTTCGTTAATATTGGTGATCGTGCCGCGCATTTCGTTGATAAATTGATTTATTGCTTCGCCTAAGACAGCAAAGTCGCCATCTAATGCATGGTCGATATTAACGGTTAAGTCGCCCTCTGTAAGCTTAGTCATAACGTGCTTAATTTCATCAACTGCCTGAGTTCGACCTGTAATGTCCGTAGCGAATTTCACTACGCGGAAGGGCTTACCGTTGTGATCTAAGATGGGGTTATATGTCGCTTGAATAAAAATTTCTTTGCCGTTTTTGCCAACTCTGCGGTACTCACCAGAAGAGTAGGTCCCACTGCGCAACGCATCCCAAAATGCCGCATACTCAGGGCTAGCACGATATGACGAATCGACAAACATGCTGTGGTGCTTGCCTTTGATCTCTTCTAGGGTATAGCCCACCGTATTTAGAAAGTTTTCATTGGCATCTTGGATAATACCGTCCATGTTAAATTCAATAACCGCTTGAGACTTTCCTATGGCCGCTAACTGCCCTTCAAAATAGGCGTTTTTTACTTTTTGTTCGGTAATGTTGCTCGCGTATTTCACCACTTTTACTACATTACCACTCATATCTAAAATGGGGTTGTAGGTTGCTTGAATCCATACATCTGAACCATCTTTAGCAACACGATGAAATTCACCAGAATAAAACTGACCTTCAGCCAACTTCTTCCAAAAAGTGCGATATTCCTCAGATTCACGTTCCTGTTTAGTGACAAAAATTCTGTGGTGCTTTCCCTGAATCTCGTCTAGTGCATATCCAACCGTGGCCAAGAAATTATCGTTTGCGGTCACGATGTTACCGTTGGGGTCAAACTCAATTACTGCTTGAGATTTACTGATCGCATCTATCTGACCTGTGTTAAATGCATTCTGCAGTTTTTGTTCAGTGACATCGGATGCGTACTTCACCACTTTCTGGGGCTGACCGAATTCGTCAAAAATAGGGTTGTAAGACGCCTGGATCCAAAGCTCGCTACCGTCTTTTTTTACCCGCTTAAACTCGCCAGACTTAAATTCACCCTTTTTCAAGTCACGCCAAAATGCCGAATATTCAGGGCTCATTTTGTAGTTAGGCTCAACAAACATACTGTGATGTTGCCCCTTTATCTCACTTAAGTCATAACCCGTTGTATTACAGAAGTTTTCGTTAGCGTGTTGAATCACTCCATCTAAGTCAAACTCGATGACAGCTAACGATTTATCGATGGCGTTAATCTGACCTTCATAATCTGCGTTCTTACGTTTTTGCGCCGTAATGTCAGTTGCGAACTTAACTACGCGAACAATATTACCCAGTTTGTCGTAAATAGGGTTGTAAGAGGCTTGGATCCAAATTTTGTCACCGTTTTTTGCTACTCGACAATACTCTCCACTGCTGCGTTCACCATTTCTCAGCCCTTCCCAAAAGTGACTGTATTCTTCAGAAACGCCATAATCTGGCAGTACAAACAATCGATGATGCTTACCGACAATGTCCTCTTTTGAATAACCTGTTACTTTGAGAAAGTTATCGTTAGCATCTTCAACAATGCCATCTGGAGTAAACGAGATTATGGCTTGGCAACGGTCGAGCCCCTCCAGTAAGCCAGATTTATGCTGCAATTCTTGGTCGTTTATCCATTCCACCATAGTGCCAAGTTTTTCGCCCTCAACACTTTTAATTGTGGTGAGCCTTAATGTAAACAACAGGTTGTCTACCGGCAGTAAAAAGGTGTCGCTACTATTACAGGTGCTATACCGCTGGCTTAATTCTCTACTACTAGCAAAAAAGCCTGCAATTGAGGTGCCGGTCAATTCTTCAAGATTAATATTAGGAAGTGAGCGAGAAAATTGTGCCCTGTACTCTGCTGCAAGTTGTCTAAACGCTTTGTTAGCGAAGGTTATTGTTCCCGATGCGTCCACCAGCATCAAACACGCCGTACTCTCGCTCAACGCCTGCTCTTGAAACCGTGAAAGACTTTGCGCAGCCACCAATTCTTCATTGTGAAATATATTAAAAACACCCATAGCATCACCTATCTTTTGTAGCGCTAGTTGTTTGAAGCGCTGAATAAACCCGCAACTTATAAAAAAGGCGAATTCCCTTTTGAAGAATTCGCCTTTAGTTAACTAGAAAGACTCCCACTCATCATTGTTCGGTACTTTAGGAGCTAGCTTTTTATTTGTATTTAACATGGCCACTGGAGCCACTTTTTTTCCCTTCACTACTTGATGCACTTTTTGAGGAAGCGCATTAGTGATAGTGGTTCTGTCACCAATATTAAATGTCGACACACGTTCAGTCAGATTCCCGGCCTGCTGTTGTAAGCTTTCAGCCGCCGCTGCTGCTTCTTCTACAAGTGCTGCATTTTGCTGTGTCATTTCATCCATCTGCACCACCGCTTTGCTCACTTCTTCAATACCTGAAGCTTGCTCCGAACTCGCGGCAGCAATTTCTGACATGATGTCATTAACTCGTTTAATAGACGTCACCACCTCTTCCATAGTCTCGCCAGACTGATTGACGAGTTTATTGCCCCCATCAATTTTGTTCACCGAGTCTGAAATAAGCTCTTTAATCTCTTTTGCCGCTTCAGCAGAGCGCTGTGCTAAGCTTCTTACTTCTGACGCAACTACCGCAAAGCCGCGCCCCTGCTCACCCGCTCTAGCTGCTTCTACTGCGGCGTTTAGTGCAAGAATATTGGTTTGAAATGCAATGCCGTCAATAACACCGATGATGTCTGAGATCTCTTGTGCCGACTCGTTGATTGACGACATGGTGTCGACGACCTGACGAATTAACTCTCCGCCGCGCGAAGCGATGTCGCAGCTTTGCGATGCTAAACTGTTGGCTTGTTCCGCGTTTTCGGCATTGAGTTTTACCGTACCGGTCAGCTCTTCCATACTCGAAGCGGTTTCCTCAAGGCTAGATGCTTGTTGTTCAGTACGGCTTGAGAGGTCTGAGTTACCCGTAGCGATTTCTGAAGACGCAGTATTGATGGTTTCTACCGCTTCGTAAATGGACCCGATAGTGCCAGACATCTCTCCGACAAACTGGTTTATGGCATCGCCTAATACTTGAAACTCACCTTCAAATTGTTCATCAAGTTCAGCAGTTAAGTCACCACCAGATAAGCGGGTCATTACATCACTGATAGAACCGATAATACGGCGCATATCGTCAATAAAGCGGTTGATTGATGTTCCGAGTTCTTTAAACTCGCCGTCGAACTCATGCTCGATGCGGCAGTCCAAATTCCCTTGAACAAGCTCATTCATTGCCGTTTTGATATCGCTTATAGCTTGCTTCCTACCCGTGATATCAATGGCATATTTCACTACGCGATGGGGTCTGCCGTTTTGATCCAAAATAGGATTATATGATGCTTGGATCCAAACTTCTTTGCCGCCCTTGCCCACGCGCTTAAACTCGTCGGTGAACTGCACGCCTTGGCGTAACTGTTCCCAAAACTGGCTATATTCAACGCTACGCTTATACTCATCGTCTACAAACATGCTGTGATGTTTGCCAACAATTTCATCGAGGCTGTAACCAACCGTATTGGTGAAGTTTTCGTTGGCGTTAAGAATTTTTCCTTCTAGGTCGAATTCAATAACCGCTTGTGCTTTGTTGATCGCGTTTATTTGTCCTTCGAAGTACGCATTGCGCAACTTTGTTGCAGTAATATCTGTAGCGAATTTAACAACGCGAATAACCTTACCTTCGCCATCAAGAACAGGGTTGTAAGTGGCTTGGATCCAAATTTCTTTGCCCATTTTGTTAAAGCGACAAAACTCTCCACTTTGCGGCTTACCTTCTTTAAGGTCACGCCAAAATTGCGCGTACTCCTCACTGCGAATGTACTGGTTACCACAAAACATTTTGTGATGGTTGCCCACGATTTCGTTTAGGCTGTAGCCAAGCGCATTAAGAAAGTTATCGTTGGCGTTTTGGATAACACCATCAGCATTAAACTCGATAACAGCCTGAGCTTTGTTTAGCGTATCTAACATGGCACTTTTTATCAGTAACTCAGACTGATCAACCCATTCAACCATAGTGCCTATGTTTTTATTCTCTTGGTCGAAAAAAGGCGTTAGCGTGAGCTTAAAGTTCAAGTCGCCTATGCTTATTGTAGAAGTCATTGTCGATTTTAGTTCAGCTAAGATATTGCGCTGGTGAGACGGGTTACGGTGAAACTGATCGATATTCTGACCTTCCAAATTATCAGCAGAAAAACTGGGAAGAACAGCCTGTAGTTTTTTTTCATTTTCTTTAAGCAGAGTTTTTACCGACTGATTGGCGTAAATAATATTTCTTTCTGCATCAGCCATCATGATGCAACATGTTGTGGCATCAAGCGCCTGTTTGTTTCTCAATGCTTGGTTCACATCTGTTGCTTTCGTGAAGTCTTCTAACCACGTCATGATTCCCATTGTCTCAGCCCTCAACCGTTTGTGTTTTTGTTTCAACTAAGCCCAATTCGTTGCTTGTAATTAAGCTCTCAATATTCACTAAAATAACCATGTGTTCGTCCACATCCGCCAGCCCATGAAGATATTTACTATCGAACGCCACCCCAAACTCTGGCGGAGGAAGCATGTCTTCTTCCGAAAGACGAATTACGTCAGACACCCCGTCGACTACAATGCCAACAATACGCTCGTGAACGTTTAGCATTATAACGATGGTAAAGTCGTTGTAAGTGGCTTCGCCTACGTTGAACTTAATGCGCAGATCCACGATAGGCACAATGTCGCCACGCAGATTTATTACACCTTTAATAAAACTTGGCGCATTGGCAATTTTGGTGACCTGCTCATAGCCGCGAATTTCTTTTACCGTCGTGATGTCTAAAGCGTAGTGTTCTTCGCCTAATACAAAACTTAAGAATTCATTCTCTTTTGACGCACTAACGGCTTGCTGTAATGCTGCTTCGCTCATAGTGAAACCTCTTCATTTGGGATATTGGTACAATTTGCTGCTACCGAATCGGCATCCAAAATCATCGCGACCTTGCCATCGCCCATGATGGTAGCCCCTGCTATCCCTGCGACTTTTTTGTAATGTTGCTCTAAGCTCTTGATGACGACTTGTTGCTGACCTACCAAAGAGTCCACCAGTACGCCGTAACGTTTTTTACTGCTTTCTAGCAATACCACTATGCCTTTGGTTGGTTCGATAATGCCGTCATCGACTTGCATTAGCTGGGTAAGCGACACCAGTGGCCAGTACTGGTCTCTAATCCAAAGCACCTTGTCATTACCAAGTGTCTTTACTTGGGAAGCGGTGGGCTGGAAAGACTCGATTACGTTAAGCAGCGGGATGACAAAAATCTGATCGCCAACTGACACGCACATACCGTCCACAATGGCGAGCGTAAGGGGTAAGTGGATATAAAAGGCTGAGCCCTCGCCTTGCGACGATTCGATTTCAATGCGTCCTCCAATAGATTCGATATTTCGGCGCACTACGTCCATACCTACGCCACGGCCAGACACATCAGTAACCTCCGCTGCGGTTGAAAAACCCGCTTGGAATATAAGCTGCCAAATTTCACTGTCTGGCATGTCTGGCGTAACGGCTAGCCCGTTTTGCGTGGCTTTTTCTAAGATACGCGCTTTGTTTAAACCCGCACCGTCATCAATAATGCCGATGATAATGCTGCTGCCTTTTTGCTCTGCACTTAAAATAACGGTTCCGTTTTCAGATTTACCTGCTTCAAGGCGCTCTTCAGGGCTTTCTATGCCGTGGTCAATACTGTTTCTAACTAAATGAGTAAGCGGGTCGACCAGCTTTTCTATAAGACTTTTATCAATTTCAGTGTTGCCCCCTTGAATAACCAAGTCGACTTTTTTGCCTAGCTTCGAAGACAAATCACGTACCACACGGGGGAAGCGATTAAATGTCATGTTCACCGGTAACATACGCATAGACATCACCGATTCTTGTATCTCACGGGTATTGCGCTGTAGCTCATCGATAGCAAGCTGTAGTCGCTCTCCCACTTGCCCTTCAACTTCCTGCCCCACGTTTGAAAGCATCGATTGAGTAATCACGAGTTCGCCGACCAGGTTAACCATCGCATCTATTTTGGTGGTATCGACACGAATTGACGCGGCTTCTTTTGCCGCCGCTTTGGGCTTGGTTTTTACAGGCTTAACGATAGGTTGTTTAGGTGAGGCCTGTGTCTGCGTCGTTTGTGTTACATCTGGTTTAACAGGAAGACTTTCTGGTTCGAAGAAGCCAAAGCCTTCGTCGTTTTTACTCGCTTGAGGCGCCTCTTCAGCCTGTTTCTCCGCTGTTACTTCATCATCTTCAAAGAATCCAAACCCTTCAATTTCCTCTGCTTCTTTTTTATTTTGCGAAGTTTCAGAAGCGGTGCTTTGCGTTTCAGCCTCTTCATCATCGAAAAAGCCAAAACCTTCAATCTCGTTGTCCGAAGCACCTTCAATATCTTCGGTTTGCTCATTGGGCTCGTTAACGACTTCACCTGAAGCGCTCGCAAGCGTCTTTTCGAGTACCTTTATACTTGCGTCAATCTGTTCTTGAGGGAGTTCTGTTTGCTCTTTGTATGCTGATAAGGTGTCTTTGAGTACGTCGAGAGTTTGCAGGAAAATATCGACGATATCTGCCGTAACTTGAATCTCTTGGTTACGCGCTTTGTCGAGCAGATTCTCCATAACATGGGTAAGATTCATTAAAGCGTCGAAGCCGAAGATACCGCTGCCACCTTTTATGGAGTGCGCCGCTCTAAAAATACTGTTTAATTCTTCCGGGTCGGGAGCATCCACATCCAAGGTCATGAGCAACTGCTCCATGTCTTGAAGGTGCTCGTCACTCTCATCAAAAAACACACCGTGAAACTGGTTTACATCAATGGTCATGGTTGACTCCCACTTGCCCTATTAAAACCGACGCTCGATTAGCCCAACACTCGCTTCATCACATCTAGCAGCTTGTTTGGATCGAAAGGTTTCACCATCCACCCGGTGGCTCCCGCCGCCTTACCTTTAGCCTTCATGTCATCGCCAGCCTCTGTGGTAAGCATGACAATTGGCGTTGAACGGAAGTTGGCTAACCCTCTCAACGACTTAATAAGCGTTAGCCCATCCATGCGAGGCATGTTTTGATCTGTAAGAACGAAATCAAATCGAGCCCCCTGACATTTGTCTAACGCATCCTGACCGTCTTGTGCTGTAGTTACGTTGTAGTTAGCTGACTTAAGGGTCATTTCAACCATCTGACGAATAGATACTGAGTCGTCAACAATCAATATGCTTTTGCTCATAATTCAATCACCTTTTGAATTGTCAAAATTGCTCTTACGTTGCTTCGTAGAGCTTTTTTGTTGCCGCTAAAAAAGCTCCACATCACCCGCATCCATAGAAGTAGCAGAGACCGGGTTGTGGTCTGCTTGCCCTTTCTCAGTCAGAGAGTGTTGATAGTTTTCCAGGTTTTCTCGCACGCGAGTTGCACTTTCAGGGCTGAGCTCTGAAAGTTGCTCAACGATGAATTCAATGATCTCGCGGGTATACGTAAGGTTTTGCCCATTAATATCGCCAAACTGTAAACCTCTTATTGCCGCTGCTGTTGCAGCAGCCAACTGTTGCCGAATAGCCTCAAGTTCACTAGCACCTTGTATGTCTGCTTCTGCTTTTTTTATGATGCCTTTGAGCTGTTCGCTAATCGCATCTTTTGCGTTAACGACGTGAGAAATGTCCTGAGAAGCAACAACTTCTGCTGTTTCGGTAAGTTTGTCGATAAGTGACCGAATGTTTTCTATTTGGGTTTTTATTACGTCGCTGAATTGTGTAGAGCGGGTAGAAAGCGCACGAACCTCATCAGCAACAACGGCAAACCCGCGGCCGGCCTCACCTGCACGCGCCGCTTCAATAGCCGCATTCAGTGCCAACAAATTTGTCTGAGAGGAAATATCATCGATCCCGCTTAACGCTTCAATCACGGTGGGCATTGCCTGCTGAATGGTTTGGACTTGAGTTTCCAATGCTCTTGTAGAATCTGTCATCTCGCTGGTCGAAGCAATAAATTGGGTTAGCGTAGCGTCTGTATCAGAGGCAAATGTGCGCATTTTGTCGGCGTAGGCACAATCACTATTTTCATCATCGGTAAGCAGGTTATTGATACTTGTTTCCTGTTGCCCCAGTAATGTTTGAAGTGAAATGAACGATTCGCTTAACGTTCCAACCGCATCGCTTTGCGTAGAAAAAATATCGCTAAGGTTAGATGAGGAGACCGACAATATGTCGCTAGCCTCGGATACTACAATAGACATAGCATCTGTGTCTGACAAAGTGGCGGGGGATGTGGAATGTTGTACTGCAAAATGGTTAGCGCCAGAAATTTCTGATGTCTGGCTTCCATTTGTCACCTTCAGTAATACAAACAAAAGAAAAATCACACAGGCAGAGCTAAGTGCAAGGCCCAAATGCGCTGTCGATGTAAAGGATAAACTCCAGCTTCCTAACATCATTAAAAAAGCCACTATGAAAGCGTTGCTTTTATTAGAGAAAAAGTTATCCAAATAATTTGCTGCTATAGCGACCACAACCCACCTCAATTGTTACTGCCGCGTTAACGACTGTACAAAACACAATCAAATTATGATCTAATTCTTACATTCGACCATTATACTTTTGAATACTTTTGTTAATTTGTTGCTTTGGCGACATTTGCGACACTTCGCCAGAACAAGAAAATATGAGACTTGGATAGAGAAGTTGGTAGAGAAATTATTAGAGCGTTAGTAGAAGCGCAGGTGTAAAAACACCCTAAAGCCGACTACCCGCCCCCATTGCCTCGAGTGTATCAAGTATAGCGTCTGAAATTTCTTCTAAAGGCTTTATGAAACTTGCAGCTTTCATTTCTACGGCGGTTTTCGGCATACCGTACACAACACAGGTTTTTTCATCTTGGCAGAAAGTGACAGAGCCTTTAGTGTGCATATTCTTCAAACCTTTTGCTCCATCACGTCCCATGCCAGTAAGTAATACACCTACTGCGTTTGCACCTGCATACTCAGCGAGTGAATCAAACATCACATCAACAGAGGGCTTGTGCCCTGACACCTTGGGGCCATCATCAAGAGTTAAGCGGTAGTCAGCCCCACTTCGCTCTACTTTTAAGTGTTTGTTACCTGGCGCTAAATAAGCAAAGCCTGGTAACAAGCGCTCTCCTCCCTGTGCCTCTCTTACGGTTATTTCGCAAAGGCTATCAAGTCGTCTGGCGTAGGTGGTAGTAAAGCCCGGTGGCATATGCTGGGAGATGATAGTTGCCGGAGCATTGCGAGGAAAATGCATGATGACATCTTTAATCGCTTCGGTTCCCCCGGTTGAGGCACCTATACCAATCAGCTTTTCTGTGCCCGTGTACCGCATGGAAGCATGCTTAGTACAGCGAGTTTCAGTAGGATGGCCTAACTTTGAGTGGGCTGCTGCTTTTATCTTTTCAACGATAACTGCGGCATATTCGGTCATACCTTGCGCCACACCTAGCTTGGGCTTTGCGATAAAATCAACCGCTCCTAATTCTAATGCCCGCAGTGTTGCATCGGCACCTCGCTCGGTAAGCGTAGAAATCATCACCACCGGGGTTGGCATTGCCTTCATCATCACTTCTAAAAAACGAAGCCCGTCTACCTTTGGCATTTCAATGTCTAGGGTTATAACATCGGGCCTAAACTCTTGAACCATTCGCTTTGCTACATAGGCATCGGGCGCAGCGCCTACCAATGTTAACTCTGGGGCTTGCACCACTATCTCTGAAAGAATTTGGCGAATTAACGCAGAATCATCAACGACGAGGACTTTTATGGGCATCTGACTGTTCCGAAAATGAAATAACACCAGTTTTAGCTTGCTCAGAGAGTAAAACACGATGCGCAGACTCACGCTCGTAGAGCGTAGCATTATTGAATTCTCGAATTCGCTTCATATAAACATTCCCGTCGGCCGGAAAATAATAAATTTTGCGTGCATAGTTAGACATTAAATCGCTGCTTATAAGGGGAATACTGGCTTTATCTAGATATTCTAGAACAAATTCGGCGTTTACTCGCCCAATGTCTTGCTGCACAAATCCCGGTAACACTTTTCCCCCTCCGAACGCCTTAGCGACCAGTTTTTCGCGACGTGCACCTAAGTGAACAAGCTGATCTATCAGCATATTCATAGCGTGTACGCCATATTTTGTGGCTAAGCAGGCGTCTAAATTGGTTGTGAAATTGAGGTCGGGCAGCATGAAGTGATTCATGCCGCCAATTTTCTTGTCTTTATCGAAAATACAGGCTGCTACACAAGAGCCAAGAATAGTCACCAATGCTTTGTCTGAAGCCGTCGCGTAATACTGTCCAGGCAAAATTTTCACCGCTTCTTTTTGCAGGCGATTATCAAAATAACGTATGGGGTTTTCATCCTGACTCATACTACAACTTCCTTTTTAAACAACGGGTCGGTAAATGGTTTTCCCCATGGGAGCGACAAGTTCAGGATACATGGTGAAATTTTCAGAGTGCCCTGCCACATACATGCCGTCGCCATGCATCAACTTCACCATGCGAGCTAAAATCTTGCGCTGAGTAGGTCGGTCGAAGTAAATCATGACGTTTCGGCAAAAAATTACGTCTATCGGCGCCTCTAAACACCAGTTTGGCGACATTAAATTTAGTGTCTCGAACTGCACCATTTTTCTCAGTTCATCCACAACCCTTACTCTACCGGTTTGGGGCCCTCTTCCTTTGTAAAAAAATTGGGTTTTATAATCGTGGGAAAGCTGGTTAATACTATTTTGTGCGTAAACGCCCTGGCGGGCCTTCTGCAGTACTTTGCTATCGATGTCTGTGGCGAGTATTTGCACATTGGGCGTAAAGGTGCCAAATACCGACGCAACCGTCATCGCAATACTGTAAGGCTCTTCACCCGTGCTGCTCGCCGCACACCAAATACGTTTAGTTTGGGGTCGCTTTCGAAGGTAATTTGCTAGCGCCTCAAAGTGGTGCGGCTCCCTGAAAAACGCGGTGAGATTGGTGGTAAGCGCATTGATGAAGTGCTCCATTTCATCATCATTGCTTCCAACATAAGCTAAGTACTCTTCAAAGCTATTTATTTCGAGTGTGCGCAGCCGCCTCGCAAGGCGGCTATAAACCATCGCATCTTTAGAATCGGCGAGGTTGATACCTGCTTGTTTAAAAAGCAGACTTTTTACCCGCTCAAAATCTCTTCGGCTATATGAAAACTCCCTTTGCGCGTCCGTGCTTTGTATGGCCGACATACACTAAAATGCCTCCCAATCCGACGCATCAGGCGCGGCTGGATTAAGCGCTTTAATTCGCTGCTTGGGCACTTCGCGCTCTTTGGGTACTTCATGACTACCGTTTAAAGAGCGTACCTCAGAGGCCTGTTCGGCCTTTCGATTATTTCCTACTTTAAATACCGACACCCGCTGCGCTAATTCGCCTGACTGCTGTCTCATACTGTCAGCCGCCGCCGCTGCCTGCTCAACTAACGCGGCATTTTGCTGAGTCATTTCGTCCATTTGAACCACCGCATTACTCACTTCCTGTATTCCGGTGGCTTGCTCAGATGATGCCGCAGCAATTTCAGACATAATGTCGTTAACACGTTTAATCGCAGTAACGATATTAGCCATAGTTTCGCCAGACTTATTCACCAATACATTACCATCGCCAATCTTATCGACCGACGCCGAAATGAGTGCCTTAATGTCTTTTGCCGCCTCTGCAGAGCGCTGTGCCAACGTTCTTACTTCAGAAGCAACGACAGCAAACCCGCGGCCTTGCTCGCCCGCTCGCGCGGCTTCAACTGCTGCGTTTAGCGCAAGAATATTGGTTTGGAAAGCAATGCCGTCGATGACACCGATAATGTCTGAAATGCGCTGGGCAGAGTCATTAATTTCACCCATGGTATGCACCACTTGTTCAATAACTTTGCCACCCTCAGATGCTACATCCGACGCTTGGCTTGCCAATCCTTTCGCTTGATCAGCGTTCTCTGCATTTAACTTCACTGTTCCCGTTAACTCTTCCATGGCTGAGGCAGTTTCTTCTAAGCTAGACGCCTGCTGCTCGGTACGACTAGATAGGTCGGCGTTACCCGTGGCTATTTCATTTGAAGCCGTATCGATGGTTTCCACAGCAGTGTGAATTTTCACTATGGTGTCGCGAAGCTCATCAATAAAGTGATTGATGGATTCGCCCAGCACTTTGAAGTCTCCATCTAATGGCTCTTCTATTGTTTTCAGTAAGTCGCCATCTGATAAACTCGCCATAATAGATTTAATACTTTCTACTGCTAAGG
The DNA here is from genome assembly GCF_056311745.1 of Alteromonas sp. ABV4_150. Classification (NCBI taxonomy): domain Bacteria; kingdom Pseudomonadati; phylum Pseudomonadota; class Gammaproteobacteria; order Alteromonadales; family Alteromonadaceae; genus Alteromonas; species Alteromonas sp. ABV4_150. The sequence goes on from NZ_CM149971.1 coordinate 1,299,598, forward strand.
TTCTACCCGTCACATCTGTGGCGTATTTCACCACTCTAAATGGCTTACCGTTTTGGTCTAAGATAGGATTGTAAGAGGCTTGAATATAAACCGGTTTTCCCGATTTATCGAAACGCTCGTATTCACCGCTGGCATAAACGCCTTGGCGTAACTGCTCCCAAAATGCTGTGTATTCAGGGCTGTTTTTATACGCGGGGTCGACAAAAATACTGTGATGCTTGCCTTTTACTTCGTCAAGGGCATACCCCATCGCGGCTAAGAAATTGCTGTTCGCGTTTAAGATTACGCCTTCAAGGTCAAATTCAATGACAGCCTGAGACTTGCTAATGGCGTTTAATTGCCCCTCAAAGTAGGCGTTTTTCAGTTTGTCTTCAGTAATGTTGGTGGCGTATTTGACTACCCTAAACGGGTTGCCATTCATGTCTTCTATGGGGTTGTAAGAAGCTTGGATCCATACGCTTTTACCTGATTTACTTTCTCGCTTAAACTCGCCAGAGAAGAATTTGCCGGATTTGAGTTCTGACCAAAAACGTTGATACGACTCTGACTGTCTGGTTTCTTCATCCACAAATAGTTGGTGATGCTTACCTTTGATTTCGTCTAGGCGGTAGCCCATTGTATTTAAGAAGTTGTCATTAGCAGTAATAATGTTCCCATCTACATCAAATTCAATGACCGCCTGTGATTTACCAATAGCATTAATTTGCCCTTCGAAATATGCGTTTCTTAACTTATCTTGCGTCACGTCGGTGGCAAATTTGACCACTTTAAATGGCTTGCCTGTACTGTCAAAAATGGGGTTGTAAGATGCGCGTATCCATATTTCTTTTCCGCCTTTTGCTATCCGTTTATATTCTCCTTCGCTGTGCTCCCCGGCTTTTAAGCTTTGCCAAAAAGCGGCATAGTCTGCACTTAGCTTGTAGCTTGGGTCGACAAACATACTGTGATGCTGCCCTTTAATTTCAGGCAGGCTATAGCCCATTGCGGTGAGGAAATTTTCATTGGCATTTAAAATGTTCCCCTCAAGATCAAACTCAATAACGGCCTGTGATTTATTAATAGCCGTAATCTGCCCTTCGTAGTCCGCATTTTTTTGTTTTTGCGCTGTAATATCAGAGGCAAACTTGATGATGTAATCTACGTCACCGTTGTCATCAAATACTGGGTTGTAGGTCGCTTGGATCCACACCTCTTCGCCTTGCTTGTTTATTCTGCAAAACTCGCCGCTGTGAACGTCACCGCTTTTTAGTTTTTTCCAAAACTGCTGATATTCCTCGCTTTGGGCATAATCACTGTCGACAAAAATGCGATGGTGTTTTCCCACCACCTCGCTTTCGCTATATCCCATGGCGGTTAAAAAGTTATCATTGGCCGACAAGATTTCTCCATCTGTCGTAAACGATATCACCGCCTGGCTTCGCATAATGGCATCGACCATACCTTTATTACGTTTGTTTTCCGTGTTGTCCTGCCACTGTGTGACGAAAAGCTGAGTACCGTTCTCGTCCATTGTAGTTGCAGCTGAACTTACACAAAAACTATGTTCAGCAAGGACAACATGCAGCTTGTCATCCCCTCTAGCATGTGTGAGCAAATAAGACGGATTGTCTGACGAATTAGAACCAATAGCGATATCATCTATGTGCTTGCCAACTAGTGTAGATTCGCCCTCGTTGACAGAAAAGTCTTTGGGGTAGGCTTTTGCCATACGCAGGAATGCCGGTGTGCAATAGTAAATAGCCCCCGACTTGTCGATAACTAACAAGTTTGAGGCACTGGCCTTTAGAATATTCGACTTCAATAGCGCGTCGTGCTTCGCTATTTTTAACTCTTCGCCGTTCAGAAAATTAAATACGCCCATAACTAATATTTCCCAATGTTAGGTGTTTCCGTTTAGTGAAGGACCTTGTAACTACGCGTCGTCTTTTACGCTCTCAGGTGCGACTAAACCCAGCTCTTCGCTGGTTATTAAGCTTTCTATGTTCACCAGAATAACCATGTTTTCATCTACATCAGCTAAACCGTGTAGATACCTGCTGTCAAAAGCTACGCCAAACTCTGGTGGCGGAAGTACTTGTTCTTCAGACAAGCGAATAACATCGGATACACCATCTACCACGATGCCAACAATGCGCTCTTGAATGTTCAGCATTATCACTATTGTGAAGTCGTTATATGTGGCCTCGCCTACATTAAACTTAATGCGCAAGTCCACGATAGGAACGATGTCACCACGCAAATTAATCACGCCTTTTATGAAGGCTGGCGCATTCGCAATCTTAGTGACTTGTTCGTAACCTCTAATTTCTTTTACTGTGGTGATGTCCAAAGCGTAATGCTCATCGCCAAGCACAAAACTCAAGTACTCTTTGTCTTGTCCGCCGGTAACCGCTTGATGCAAGGCAGTTTCACTCATGAAAGTAACTCCTCTATTTGACTGGAGGTATACGTTGTAGCAATGGAGTCTGCATCGATAATAAGTGCGACTTTTCCGTCGCCCATAATGGTTGCTCCCGCGATTCCAGCCACTTTACGGTAGTGCTCCTCTAAACTTTTGATTACCACCTGCTGCTGGCCCACTAGCGCATCAACTAAAATACCAAAACGTTTCTTACTGCTTTCAAGTAACACCACGATACCTTCTGTTGGAGAAAGCGCGGCACCTTCTACTTCCATAAAGTCGTAAAGCGGCACTAAAGGCCAATATTGGTCTCGAATGTAAAGTACGGTGTCGTTACCCAAGGTTTTCAGCTGCTGCTTTGTAGGTTGGAAAGATTCAATAATATTTAAAAGGGGAACAACAAAAATTTGCTTGCCCACTGACACACACATACCATCAACAATGGCGAGCGTAAGCGGCAGGTGAATGAAAAAAGCCGAGCCTTCCCCAGCGCTCGATTCAATATCAATGCGTCCGCCAATTGACTCAATATTGCGGCGCACCACGTCCATACCAACACCTCTTCCCGATACATCAGTGATGGCTTCTGCGGTTGAAAACCCAGGCTGGAATATCAACTGCCATACTTCTGAGTCTGGCATATCATCAGATACCGCAAGCCCGTTGCTACGTGCTTTATCAAGAATTTTGTCCCGATTAAGACCACCACCATCATCGATAATGCTGATAATAATGCTGCCGCCTTTTTGCTCGGCACTTAAGATGACCGTGCCTTTCTCTGGCTTGCCAGCAGCGAAGCGTTTGTCGGGCATTTCTATACCGTGGTCAATACTGTTGCGCACTAAGTGAGTGAGCGGGTCGACAATCTTTTCAATTAAACTTTTATCAATTTCTGTGCTGCCACCTTGAAGTACCAGCTCTACCTGCTTACCTAACTTACCAGCCAAATCTCTTACTAAGCGCGGGAAACGATTAAAGGTTGCAGTTAGCGGGAGCATGCGCATAGACATCACTGATTCTTGAATTTCCCGGGTATTTCGCTGCAGCTCATCAATAGCGAGCTGCAGCCGCTCGCCAACTTGCCCTTCAACATCTTGCCCAATCATAGACAGCATAGATTGGGTGATAACCAGTTCGCCCACTAAGTTAACCATTGCATCGATTTTAGTGGTATCTACACGTATAGAAGCCGATTCACGGGCTGTGCTTTTTTTCGCAGAAGGCTTAGGTTTGTTTTTAGCCGGTGCCTTCGAGGACGCAACACCACTTAATGATGCTTTATCATCATTTACCGAATCCCGCAGTGTATTGGCGCTTTGGCTTTTGGGGCCGGTAGTTGTGTTTGCTGCAGTATTTATGTGGCGAGCAGAAGGTACGTCTTCGAAAAAGCCAAAGCCTTGGCTATCCTCTTCATAATCACTTTCAGCTTTAGCGGCATCTGATTTTTTCGTTTGAGGCTCAACAAGATTACTGTGGGTTTCTTCATCATCAAAGAATCCAAAACCTTCGTCAGCTTGTGATGACGATTCGGTAGTTTCGCTAGATTGATTGTGAACAGGCTCTTCACCGAAAAAGCCAAAACCATCGTCAGTGCCTGAACTAGCCTCAGAAGGCTCGTCATCAAAGAAGCCAAAGCTGTCATCCTCTGCACTTTCGGCCTGCGTACTTGAGCTTTCCTCTTCGGGTGTTCCACCCGGCGTAAGTTCAGCACTTTGCCTACTCATTACACCGTTTAGTATCCTGATGCGCTCAGCAATACTTTCTTCTGGAACTGGGGTTTCGTCGCGATAAGCATTTAGCGTGTCTTTTAAAACATCGAGCGTTTCTAAAAGCACGTTGACAATATCAGCGGTTACACTAATTTCATTATTGCGGGCTTTATCGAGTAAATTTTCCATCACGTGCGTTAAATTCATTAACGCGTCAAAGCCGAAAATACCGCTACCACCTTTAATAGAGTGTGCAGCGCGAAAAATACTATTGAGTTCTTCAGGATCAGGGGACTCGACGTCCAGACTCATCAATAGCTGTTCCATATCGTCGAGATGCTCGTCGCTCTCGTCGAAAAATACGCCGTGGAACTGTTCAATATCGATGCTCATTCTGAATCCTTCCAGACTTAAGGTTTTAGTAGATTGGCTTAACCCAAAACGCGCTTGGTTACATCAAGAAGTTTATTTGGATCAAAGGGTTTAACCATCCAGCCAGTAGCACCAGCGGCCTTACCTTTTGCTTTCATATCGTCGCCCGCTTCTGTGGTAAGCATGACAACTGGGGTTCTGCTATACGCGCCCAAACTACGCAAGTTTTTAATAAGGGTAAGGCCATCCATGCGAGGCATATTTTGATCAGTGAGTACAAAGTTAAATTGCTGACTCTTACATTTATCTAGCGCTTCTTGCCCGTCTTGGGCTGTGGTAACGGTATACCCTGCGCCTTTTAGCGTCATCTCAACCATTTGACGAATCGACACCGAATCGTCGACAACTAAAATGTGTTTGCTCATATGCTCACTTCTCCAAAGTATGTCATTACTGACGGTGCATCCTGTTCCTTTCTTAGCTTAGAACAATTCAACTTCTCCAGCGTCCATAGACGTTGCAGACACCGGGTTGTGATCATTTTTACCTTTTTCTGCGAGTCCTTTTTGGTACTCGCTTAATTCGCTGACGAAACGCTCAATATTGTTGGCATCTAACGTTGCCAACTGTTCTAAGATGAACGTAATCATGTCTTGGGTATATTGGATATGCTGGCCATTGATATCGCCAAACTGCATACCTCGAATGGCCGCGTTTATAGACTCATCAAGCTGTGAGCCTATATCTTCAATTTGTTTAGTAGTAACTAGGTCTGCTTCTGCTTTTCTGATGATTTCTGCTAGTTGATCGCTTATATGTGATTTAGCATTTACAACCTGAGATATATCTTGCGAGGCTACAAATTCTGCGGTGTCGGTGAGTTTGTCTACCAAACTACGAATATTCTCAACTTGAGTTTTTATTACGTCGCTAAATTGCGTAGAACGCGTTGATAATGCGCGCACTTCATCTGCCACCACCGCAAAACCTCGACCAGCTTCGCCTGCCCTTGCCGCTTCTATCGCAGCATTTAGAGCCAACAAGTTGGTTTGCGCTGCGATATCATCAATGCCGCTAAGTGCATCTATCACCGTAGGCATCGCCTGTTGAATGGTTTGCACCTGTTCCATTAGATGCTTTGTTGACGAGGACATTTGCTCGGTTGAATCGATAAATTGGGTCAGGGTTCCATCGGTTTCTTGTGCAAACATACGCATGCGTTCTGAATATGATTGTGTTTGCGTACTATCGACGCTCAATAACGCATCGATACACTGAATTTGCTGTGCAACGAGCGCTTTTAAGCTGCTGAAAGCATTGGATAAGGTTTCAACGGCGTCATCTTGGGTAGACTTGATGGACGATAAATTGCTATCGCATGTGCTTAAAGACAGAGCAAGCTCGTCGCTCGCTTTTTTGATATCAGTACTACCCGCTTGTTCGCTTTGCGCTTGGGAGTCGTTATTTGGATAGACCTCGTCAACTTCATCCGCACTTTTGCTATAAATGAAAGTACTAAAGACAACTACGCCTGTAAGTACCGCAAGCGCAGTGAGCGCTGATACAAAAAAGAATAAAATCCAAGAAGCTGCTATGCCAACTCCACAAAGTACATATATGCTCTTCAAAGCCCCTTGCTGCCTCGAAGGTAAGTTATTAAATGACAAAAAAACTCTCCTTGAAAAAACACTGTGACTTAACTTCAACAGTACTCTTTCATAATTAAGCACGTTACTTGGTTCACGAATTACAAAGCGCTGGACACACCCTATGAGCGCCAATAGACATAAAGCCTAGCGCAAAGGCAACATAACGTTGTTAGCCAAGGTGGGTAACAACGTTATGCTTAACTGGCTTTGCACACATGAGATAAGCGTAGTACCCATTTTGAAAAGTAGGCAAGAACATGCTTAAGTTTTTTATAAAAAAAGCGTTTTAGTCGCTATTTGTGTCTAACTTGCCAAGAAGTGTTTTTGGAAAAGGTTTTTTGAATGATGGTGCCTCGACCCGGGATTGTAACGCGCGACGCAGCCGCTGAGGCACGTCAGCGTGTGCCTGTTTTTTCAAACGCCGGGACCAAAAAAGCCCCGCATTTCTGCAAGGGCTTAAATGATGGTACACAGATAGAGTTGTAACGCGCCAAGAAATGTAAACGACACAGCCGGTGTATTTTCAATCCCTACATACTATGTAGTAATTATGACATCTATTCGTTTGAGTGACCTGTGGCGCTGCTCCCTTATGACAAAATCCTTTGCCCAGACGAAACAAAGAGTGCTGTTTAATCGGCTGGCGTCTTACGGCGTCGACATCCTCTTTTTGGGTGCAGCTGACGTAAATTCGTCTATTGTAAAACTGCAATTCTTTTAGTAACTCTCTTCAATGAAACATAAAACGCTGAGCATAACCCTGTATTTAAACCTTCTTTAAATACAGGGTAAGCACCGCTTTTCAGCTATTTTTCACGAATCTTTCAGGAAATTCCTTACTTTTCTTTTTACGTTAGCGCTTTGCGTTTCACGGATAAAGATTAGGAGATTCTCGAAGTGATTAGAGCATTTGTGACATTTTGTATATTGCTTAACTGCACTTTCTCATTTGCACAGACTGAGCAAAGCTTATCGCTAACAGAGCAAATTACTCTGTTAAGCGATTCATTAGTCAAATACGCACGAAGAACTCAACATATTCCTGGAGTAGTTGTAAGTGTTGTACACGAAGGTGAGCTCGTCTTCTCTAAAGGCTATGGCTATGCCAATGAACCAAAAGATAAAGCTGTAGATTCAGAAAGCACACAGTTTAGCGTTGCCTCAATTAGTAAAACTTTTACCTATACTGCGCTAATGCAGCTTATTGAAGAAGGCAGGCTCAGTATGGACGATGAGGTCAGTGAGATACTAGCCCTTAATAAAAATGTACTTGAGTTAGGCACTTTGAAGGTAAGACATTTGTTTACTCATACCGCAGGATTTGAAGATGGATATGTCGGACACTGGATGGCAAATGCTACATCAGATAACCCCTCTTTGCTTGAGTACATAACGTCTAATGCTCCCAACAGAGTACGAAAAAGTGATGAGTTTATTGTTTATAGCAACTATGCGTCTGTTTTGGCGGGGGCAATTATTGAGAAAGTGACGGGCCAGCCATTTAAACGCTATATGTTAAACAATATTCTAACGCCACTGGGCATGCACAATAGTACCTTTGAAAATGGCCCCTTCGTAGAACACTCTGGCATTACCCGCGCTATTGGCCATCATTGGAACGGAGTGTCGTACGATACTTATGATGATGCGTATGTATCTAATGGAATGACACCTGCTGCCGGCCTTTTAACAACAGCAAATGATATTGCAAAATTCATGATCGCTCATCTTGAAGAAGAGAAGGATGACATCTTGTTCGCAAAAACAAAGAAGCGGATGCACCGCCCCGTTTTCGCAAATCACCCCTTTCTGAGTCAAAATGCACATGGTTTTTGGACTTCCTCTTCTAGCGGCTATAAAGCACTATTTCACAATGGGAATGTCTCGGGGACTTTGTCACACATGGTACTTGTACCGCAGCACAGATTTGGCATATTTATCAGCGCAAACGCCACCAACAGTCTTGATCTAATCTTTGGTTTTGTCGACACAGTACTAGCAACGTTATTTCCAACAGAATCAGATGCTATCAAACGCTTCGATTATGCCGACCTTGAGCAATACACCGGAGACTATCTAAATCTTCGCCGTAACTTCTCAACCTTCGAAAGCGCATTTGAGTTTCCTATCACTGTATCTTCGACAAATGAATATCTACTTGTAGGGTTTTATGGCGAGACACATCGTTGGATACCGATAGGCAATCACCGCTTTATTGATCAACAAACTGGCGAAAAGCTGGTTTTTAAACCAAAAGAAGGCGGCGGATTCTGGTTACTTAGAGGCAATACCGTATTCGAACCTATTGGAATAGTGGACAATACAACATCGTTTTTGACTTTACTATTTGTGGTTGCGGGCATGAGTATCGCCATTTTAATCGTTGCATTGAACAGGCAAGTCTATTCAGTAGAAAAAGTAAAGGGGACAACATATGTCAGTGCTTCATTTGTTTTGTTGGCTTGCTCGTTTCTGCTATCACTTGCCATGATTACTTTGACTGCAAATGTGCAAGGGCCAGAGTTTGATACTCTTATGGTGGAAGGCCCCCCCGTCTTTTTTCATGTTTTTCAAATTTTGCTAGTTATTAATTTTCTCGTTGCTATCTTTGGCGCTTATGGGCTTTTTAGAAAGTGGAATCAATTGAAGTGGCACATTGTGTCTAAATTATTTCACTCACTCTTCCTAGCCATATGCATGTCTTGTTTTTTCTGGGCAACGCACTTGCACCTTCTCACACCCATACTAGTTATCGACTAATCAGCCAAACTACTGCTTGCGCTTTTAACGGCAGCCCTTGTTATTAGAGGCACAAGCGTAGACTCTTCATAAAAAATTCAGCTTTTTTCCGGCAATTTTCAGCTTTTGTACAGGTATTAAACACCCAGGCTTCTTAGTCTTAGTTGCAAGCAAGGAACTGGTATACCACCTAGTTGCTTGGTTACTCATTTAATCACTAATAACTTGTAACGGTACCCATGATGAAAATGTCTGTACAACTATCAAACGCTATCAATTACCACTTCAGCAGAGTCGGTTTCATTGTGCTCTTGTTTGTTGCGTTTTTCTTGCTGCTAAACGAATTCAAAGGGCATCTACCAGCAGGAAAACAATTTCGGGCCTCAGGTGATTTGTTTTATTGCTTAGAGAAAGCCGCCCCTACTAGTCAAACGCTGAGGTGCTTACTTGGTTCAGTGTCAACGAATGAAATGCACTGATTTATGACCTAAGGGTTTTGATCAAGATCACTTAGGTTATTTGAAAAAGAGCAAGTATTAGTCTTTTCCGTGATTGTGTTATGCGAAAAGCGATACGGATTGAATTCATCATGCCAAGGGAAATGAAAATGAATTTACTGTCAATATTCAAAAATATAAGCTTTTCACTACTCACCGCCAGCGTATTGTGGGCGTGCAGCGATAGTGAGCCAGATGTACAATCACAGTCCCTCCCCACACCACCTATAAGTGAACAACCCAGTCCAGTCCCTGCATTTGATAACGATGAAAGCTTAGACGCAGATATTCGCTGGACTACTTATGGTGTACCGCATGTGGTTGCTGATAACCTCGAAAGCCTCTCTTTCGGAGTAGGCTATGCTTTCGCAAAGGATAATGTATGCGTAATGGCAGACCAAATTATTAAGTACAACTCTGAGCGAGCAAAATATTTTGGCCCAGATAGAATATTAGGTTCTGGCGACGCTGCACATTTAATCAATGACTTTGGTTTTCTGACTATTGGCATAAGAGATTTAGCAGAGGAAAACTTCGATAGCTTGACTGACAAAACACAATCCATGTTTCATGGCTATGCTAAGGGCTATAACAAGTATATTAACGAACAGGCTAACTCTGTAGATCCTGCATGCGCAGGGCAACCCTGGGTTAAAGACATCGACGGTGTTGATTTACTTACCTACTCACTTGGTGTTGCCTTGCTGCCTGGAGCGGAGAACTTTTTAAGCGCCATGTTCGTTGCCGCACCACCTGGTGTAGATCCACTTCCTAGAGCTAATGAAACTGTGGATATTGCCGCAGTTAAAATACATCCAAGCGTAAACTTTCCAGAGAGAAATCCTCTAAACATGGGTTCAAACGGCTGGGCGTTGGGCAGTGAAATGACCGAGAATGGGATGGGTATGGTATTGGGAAATCCACACTTCCCGTACACTGGCAACCTTAGATTTTGGCAGTTCCACTCTACAATCCCAGGCTACTTAGATGTTATAGGCAGTTCAATAATGGGTTTTCCTGGCGTTGTTAACGTTGGTTTCAATAAAGACTTAGCGTGGACACATACCTTTTCTACAGCCGAACATTTTGTGGTTTATCAATTAGGTATTGATAATGAAGACGAAACGGCAAAAACGCATTTCATTGACGGAAACAAGGAAGCCATCTTAGAGAAACAGCTAGAAATAGAAGTCGCCATAGCACCAAACCAAACTATTTCAATACAAAAAACAAGTTACTACACCAATTACGGACCAATGATTGTCATTCCAGGCCGTTTCGATTGGACCAGCTCACAAGCTTATGCAATCAAAGATGCTAACTTACCAAACTTCGATATTGTTGATCATTGGTTAGCTATGAACGTTGCAACAAGTATGGATGAGTTTAAACAAGCATTTGTGGACTACGATGGCGTGGTTTTTAACAATACCATGGTGGCTTCAAAAGCCGGCGAAGTTTTCTACATTGACGACTCAACGGTACCTGGGTTAAGTGATGTTGCGATTAACGAACTCTCGACTAACCCCACGTTAGCTGCGGCCAGACAATCAGCTGGTTTTACCATTCTACCTGGTACAAGTGCACAGTTTGACTTTAATGGTCCAGTCACATTTGAAAATGCGCCAAAATATAATGGTAACGACTACGTACAAAACTCAAACGATAGCTATTGGCTGAGTAATCTGGAAAACCCTATTACTAATGTTTCACCACTATTTGGTAAAACGGATAATCAACAATCATTACGCTCAAGGATGGCGCACTCGCTTTTACGGAACGCAAGAGGCAGTGACAACAGGTTTTCTCCACACGATGTTGAAGTCGCATTACTTAACAATGAAAGCTATCTAGCTAATGCAATATTGCCCGCACTATTGAGTATCTGCCAAGCCAATAGAGATTCTGTTCTTGATGTAAACGGCACGCCAACTGAACTGGCCGGTGCATGCGATGCACTTTCGGCTTGGGATGGAACAATGAATGCTGACAGTACTGGCGCTCATGTGTTTAGAGAATTCGCTTTTGAATTTGCACGAGAGCCCCAATGGGAAGAACCTTTTAACCCAACAGACCCTGTAAACACACCAAACGGCCTAATTGATAATGCTACAACCTTAAATCAACTTGCATCAGCAGTAGCTAAAATAAAAGCAGCTGACTTTCCCATGAATTCCAAGCTAGGTGATGTACAGTTTGTGGAAAAAAGCCTTGCCAATGGCTTACCCAGTGGTAACAAATTACCTTGGGGCGGTGCACACGATATTGAAGGTGGGTTTAATGTTTTCAACACCGTAACTAGGAACGATGGAACTGAGCTAGCAAGGCATGTATACCCAACCATAGATGCTACAACCACACTCACTGAAGAGGGTTACCATGTAACTTACGGCAGTAGCTGGATGATGATTGTCAACTTTACTGAGCAAGGTCCTATTGCACGAGGTCTTACTACCTATTCTCAGTCAAACTCGAGCACTAGTGAGCACTTTAATGATCAGACACGGCTATATTCAGCACAGCCACAGCTTCGTCCAATTCTATTCAAAGAAGAAGACATCATGGCCAATATCGTTGACCAAGTGAGCCTTTCATCTCGAGAGTAAACTCTGAGCAGCTTGTGGAAAAAACACTACCAACACTAAATAGCCTTGCATTTTTGCAAGGCTATTTAGTCGTCACCGGGGTTAGAAACGCTTCAAAATACTACAACGAATATTTGGCTTTTAGCTGTTCGAACAAGACTCGCTTTTCTCGGCTACTTAGTGCTAAAAATTCGTCTATACGCGCATTAATCTCAGCGCTGCGTTCTGTCTCTCGGGCAATCATTGCGTTAAAACGAGGGTCGGTGGAGAGCGGCTGTAACATTGGGCTTTCCCAGTACATAAAAGGGGATAGTGTAGTTACTGTGCTTTTGCCAAGACCTTGTTCAATTAATTCAAGATGTTTAAATGCGTTATCGAAATCACCGAACATAGTATACGCCTCAGCGTGTGCTAAATGATAATCATAGTCATCCAAATACGATTCGTTTAGCTCAAAAGTGAACACGCTTTCCAATGGTTGTTGCCAGTTTTCTTCATTGCGCAACTGCATTAGGTAAGCCATAAAGGTATGCTGTCTGGGAGACCAAGTCCGTTGCATTGCTCGTATCAGTTTGTCGTAATTACCGTTAATTTGTTCAAGGCTAGCAAACTTAAACATAATTTCAGTGTGTAACTTTGATAACCAAGTTCGATAGGTAATGTTGTTGTCTAATTGAAGTATCAAATCGACAGCTTCATTTGGCGCCACGCGTCCTAAACGAAACAGTTGATAAAAGGGCCCTAATTTTGGGGGTGCTGAGAGCTCTGATATTTGTGAGGTGCTGCCTTCTCTGTTTAATTCCGTTTCTATTCTTATTTTTAGTTCTTTGATAGATGAGCCAGCAATTTTGTTCTCTATCATAAAAGCAAGTATATATGCATCGAAATACTGCTTTTTGTGGAACAAAGCAAATGCCTTATCTGCCACAAAAAATACGCCTGTACCATTTGACATTACATCAGCGAGTTTTTCCCTTACTCTTTTATATGCATCATCGTCATTTTGCGCTGAGAATATTGTTCCCATACTGTAATAGGGCCCAATAACATTTGGATCTAATTCACTAGATTGTTTGTAAAGCTCGAGTGCCTGATCATAGTTGCCTTGGTTTTGATAGAACACCCCCTTTACATATAGCGGTGCCCAGTACTCTGGTGCAAGCGCGATGGCTTTATCAATATATGTTTCCGCTTGCTCAATAGAGCAATTTTTATTATTGAGTTCAGAAAGGACACACGAGAATTGATACAAAGCTTCTGCACCATAATATTCCGCATCAGCAGCATGTAATGCCTTAGCTCTATCGAGCAAACGCCTCGCATCGCTCGTTCCGTTTTCCATTCCACCAAATGCAGAAGACAGTGAATAAAAAGCTGCAAGCGACACCATGGGCGGGTAAAAATCTGGTTGAATTTCAAGCGCCTTTTCGAGGTAAGGTAACGCTTTACCCCATTCAATATAAAGCTGGCTGCGAACCGTCTGCATAGCTTTCAAGTAATTAGCATAGGCGCTAGGCTTAATAATTTGCTGATTGGCATAGCCAATGGGAAGTGCCTTATTATCACCAAGGTATCGGAAGTTGGCGAGTACGCTCTTGTAAATATCTAGAAGACTATCTTCATCAAACCGATGGCGCTCGGTCCACAGTATTTTCTGCGTATCAGCATGGACTAAGGAAATAGCGATGTTTTTTTCATTTTCAACGGTATTTACTGAACCCGTAATAATGTGCGAGACATCCAAGATATCGGCAACATCATCTAGCGACAAACGCGAGTCCAATCTATCAACCGCCTGTGGCGATGCCACTTTTATTTGATTTTGAAAACTAATCTGCATAGCAATTTCGTAGCCAAACCCCTCGGCCAGAGTTTCTAACTCAGGATCTGCACCAATTGCTTCAAATGGCAAAACTGCAATGCTGTCAATATAGTCTGGCACGAATTTGTAATAAGCCCAGTAGCTCATTACGCCTAGTATGAGTATAAACATCGCTGAAAGCGCGGCGGAATGTTTGGTTAGCCAGCGAACTTGCGTATTCGATTGCTTTGCGGGGTTGCTGGTATACTTTACTTCGTCACTATCGTTTCGGTTTATAAATTTTTCAGGTGCACTAAAGGCGCCATCTAACACAGCTCTATTTAGCATGTAGCCGCGTTTAGGAACGGTTTTTATGGCTTTTTCAGCGCCATTTTTGAACTCTCTTAATGCCTTACGAATGTCGGATACGGCACGAGTCAGTGACTCGTCTGCGCCGTAGCGACCAGGCCAAACAATGTCTAATATCTGCTCTTTTTCAACCAAGCAGTCTGCGTTTTCAGCAAGAAGTGCGAACACCTGTGTACATTTCGGCGATAATCGAATCTGATGATTGTGCTTCAAATAATGAAGAGATGTGTTTAGCGTTAAACTGCCAAAACTGTATGTTTCCTTAATGTCCATTATCACCATTCCTTTTATCGAGCCGAGACCAATAAAAGATAGTTTGCGGCAAATCTACAGGCATATTTGCTTGTCTTCTTAAACACGAGAAACAGAGCTTCAAGAAAACGTTTACCCCCACTGCCACTTTTATTGTTTGTTTTATAAAAAGTATATTACTAGACAACCGGCGCGTACTCATTCATTACTCGCCGATATAAAAAACAGTGAGATTAGTTAGTTAAAAAATAGATTTTAGTCTAAAAAAAACATGAAGAAATGCCAGCTTTATGGATAAAAAACCCACAAAAACACTACTAAAGTATAATTTATCAAACAGAGCGACTAAGTTTCTTCGTCAAAACGATGGAGATATTTTCGGTAACAATGCTCGTGCAGCCGCAGGGGCACGTTTGCGTGTATCTGGTTTTTTCAACCGCCGGAATCAAAAAAGCCCTCGCATTTCTGCAAGGGCTTCAATAATGGTGCCTCGACCCGGGATCGAACCAGGGACACGCGGATTTTCAATCCGCTGCTCTACCAACTGAGCTATCGAGGCTGAAACTTGTTAGCGTTCTAGGCGTTTACTGCCTGTCCTGCTGTGGGTGCGTATTAAACGGTTTTCGCCTTCACAAGTCAACCGTTTTTCTCGCTTTTTTTGCGCTTTTATTACTGTTTGCACATTGTTTGCTCAAAAAACGCTTTTTTGCTTATTTTTCAGGCGGAACATAGCCTTCAATTGTAGGTTCTACATCGTCAAACAAGTATGCTGACATTTTTTCTTCTAAAAATGAGCGAGCATTCGGCTCCATCATATTTAACTTATGTTCATTAATCAGCATGGTCTGTTTCTTTTGCCATTCAGCCCATGCTTCTTTAGAAATGTTGTCGAAAATACGCTTACCTAATTCGCCCGGGTAAAGTTGGAAATCTAAGCCGTCAGCTTCTTTTTGAAGTTTGCGACAAAATACCGTTCTTGCCATGTTATTTCCTTTCGTTCGCTATCTACTTAGCAATAAATAATACATTGGGCTTGAAAAGCCTAACGCATTAACTGCTGAATAATCTTGGTTGTAGGTGCCGCTAAACCAACTTCAATAGGCTCGTTCAACGAAAACCAGCGATATGCCGTTTCGGCTACGCGCTTTGTTGGAGCAGAGTTTACCACGGCCACTACCGGGGTGATATCTAAATGAAAATGGCTAAAGGTATGGCGGAACCCTTCAAGCTCTCGGGTTTCCTCAACATTGATGCCCCGTTTATTAAACTGCTCAAGTCCCTCTTCTATCGAGGGTACTTCGATAAAACCGTACAAGCCGCCCCAGAGGCCTGTTGAGGGGCGCTGCTCTAAATACACTTGGCTATTGAACTGTGCCACCATCATATAGGTGGACTTCTCGGGCAGCGCCTTTTTCGGCTTTTTGCCCGGGTACTCGGTTTGCGCACCTTGGGCATAGGCTATACAGTCGGGCTGAAGTGGACACTCATCACACTTCGGTTTGCTTCGCGTACATATCATCGCGCCCAAATCCATCATCACTTGGGTATAGTTGGCGCAACGTCCACCTGCTGGGTTGCTAGGCGTGTTTTTCTCGGCCACCTCCCAAAGTTGGTTTTCCACTTTTTTCTGCCCCGGCCACCCGCTTATCGCATAGTAACGCGCCAGCACACGCTTCACATTGCCATCTAAAATAGCAAAGCGCATATTGCGAGATAGGGAAAGTATCGCCCCAGCGGTAGAGCGCCCTATACCGGGCAAATCCACGACTTCTTCAAGAGAATAGGGAAACTCTCCGTTGTATTTGTCTACCAACATATTGGCAGCTTTATGGAGGTTCCTGGCTCTCGCGTAGTAGCCTAGCCCCGTCCAATGATGAAGTACGTCGTCTTGAGATGCCTTTGCCAAATCATGTACGGTGGGAAATGATGCCATAAAACGTTCAAAGTAAGGAATTACCGTGGTAACTTGGGTTTGCTGCAGCATAATTTCCGACACCCATACTTTATAAGGCGTCACGTCTTGCTGCCAGGGCAAATGCTTTCGCCCGTGTTTATCAAACCATGCAAGCACTCGCTCAGAAAAGCCACTGGTATATTGTTGTTCTGTCATAATTGTCTGTATGGGTATTTGCTAAATATTCGTTTTTCATTAAAGCGTGGCCGCTTTCTGCATAGCAGACCATTCATTAAAAGGCGCGCTATGGTAGCATGTAACCAGCCAGTTTATTGTTAAGGAGCACACGTGTCTGTGCAGCACCCTGTTTTATTTTTCCCCGGTACGCTTTGCGACGAACGCGTGTTTTTGCCGCTTTGGCGAACCTTGCATATTTCGCAACGTCGCTATGTGCCACTTCAATGGGCAGCATCGCTAGAGGAAATGCTGGCACTAAGTGAAGATCGCATTTTAGATGACGAAAAAGTGCACCTTGTGGGTTACTCCATGGGCGGATTTATAGCTGCGCTAGTGGCACAGCGCAATCCCGCCAATATAGCCTCGGTTACGTTAATCGGCTACAACCCAGAAGGCTTATCAAAAGAAGAAATTGCTAAGCGTAAGCAGTTAACCACTATGCTTAAGCAAGGACACTTTAAGCCCGATAACGATGCATACCTTTCACGGTTTATTCACCCTTCACGTTTGAACGATGAAGATGTGGCTGGCGTTGTAAAATCAATGGCACAAGATTTAGGCAAAACAACATTGCTTAATCACACGCTAGCCACCACGCCACGAGAAAGTACCGTTGAAGCACTCGCAAGGATCAATGTGCCAGTGACGTTTATCACTGCACAACAGGATGCGATTGCCCCTGCAGAAGCAATACAGCAACTTAAAAGCGTGTTGCCTAAAGCAAGCTTCCATACCGTAAGTGATGCAGGGCATATGCTAGTACTTGAGCAAACTGACGCTGTGGCGTCTATTATTGCAAAACAAATTAGCGTATAAAATTACAGCATTTTTACCACGATAGCGTTGCATAAGCCGTGGGTAAGTGGATAATGCGCCACCAGAAAATTGGGTAAGAAAGGCATTGCAAATGAGGCAATTCAAAAGTCAGGCGGAAGCAGAAGCCGCTGGAGTATACGTAAGCAAGGTAAAAAGCTTCGTCAAACGCGAAGGTAGACTTACTAAAGCACAAGAAAAGGCGCTGGAAGATCACTGGCCAACCAAGGGCATTGACTATATTGATGCCCCCTTGTCGTTACCAGAGTTGTTTGGCCGAAACGCAGATGTGGTTGTGGAAATTGGCTTTGGCATGGGTAAGTCTTTAGTTGAAATGGCAGCGAACGCACCTGAGAAAGATTTTATTGGCATTGAAGTGCATCGCCCTGGGGTTGG
This sequence comes from Alteromonas sp. ABV4_150, assembly GCF_056311745.1. Taxonomy (NCBI): domain Bacteria; kingdom Pseudomonadati; phylum Pseudomonadota; class Gammaproteobacteria; order Alteromonadales; family Alteromonadaceae; genus Alteromonas; species Alteromonas sp. ABV4_150. The sequence goes on from NZ_CM149971.1 coordinate 1,317,312, forward strand.
CGCATGCTTATCTGATGCTAATGAGCAAGGCGTTGAAAATTTGCGTGTTATGGAGCATGACGCGGTAGAAGTGCTTAAGAATATGATTCCAGATGGTTCATTGTCTCGCCTGCAGTTGTTTTTCCCAGATCCTTGGCATAAAAAGCGTCACCATAAGCGCCGTATCGTACAGCCTGAATTTGTTGAATTAGTTCGCACTAAATTAGCTATTGGCGGATGCTTTCATATGGCGACCGACTGGGAACAGTATGCTGAGCATATGTTAGAGGTCATGACCCAAGCTGAGGGCTACACTAATACTGCAACCGATGGCGATTATGTACCTCGTCCGGACTACCGTCCAATCACCAAGTTTGAAACTCGCGGCCAAAAACTCGGCCATGGTGTGTGGGATCTAATTTTCGAGCGTACTAAGTAATGATTTTATCTCCTCAAAGCCAGCTGTTAGAACGTAATATCGCGCTTTTCGATGAAGGCCAGTGGGCATTTATTAACCCTACTGACGCGTATTTCCTAGACGGTCTTAAATCGCATAACGTAACGGTTCTTCACCAGTATTTCGACATTTTTTCGGAATGCGTGCGCGTGATTCCCTCTGTATCGTTTGATAGCAGAGACATTACGCACACAGGCTTTGAGGTGACGCAAAAGGTTGGAAATCATACCCATATTTTTGCGCCTTTCTTGGCTTTAGAAAAATCTCACACTGACGTGATGATTTTCTTACCTAAAGCAAAAACCCATTTTCAGATGTTACTGCGAATGGCCGCAAGCATGGTTGGCCAAAATGGTCATATCCATGTAGTTGGTGAAAACAAAGGTGGCATTAAAAGTGCCGCTAAGTTGATGCAGCAATATGGCCCTACGCAAAAAGTTGATTCGGCGCGCCACTGCAGCCTTATTACCGTAATGGTAGAAGAGCCCCATCTTGCCTTTGAACCCGATGCTTGGCTTGACATGAACACCTACCAAGTTGAAGGTACCACTTGGCAAGTTGCCTCCATGCCTGGCGTTTTTAGTTATAAAGAACTGGATGCGGGAACAGAGTTACTGCTAGAAAAACTTTCGACCTCCCTGAGCGGTGAAATTTTGGATTTCGCATGTGGTGCGGGTGTGATTGCTAGTTACATCATGCTGAAATATCCACATTTAAAGCTACACCTTACCGATGTGAGTGCACTTGCCGTTTACTGTAGCGCAATTACCCTTGCAGAAAATGGATTATCAGCAACACTTTACGCTGCCGATGGTTTGCACGGTTTTACCCAAAAAGTACAGCATATTGTCACCAACCCACCGTTTCACACCGGCATTAAAACTGACTACACCATCACTAAGCGATTTATCTCAGATGCAAAGGCAACATTAAGCCGTGGTGGCACTATGCAAATGGTAGCAAACCGATTTTTGCCCTACCCAGGTTTGCTCGCTGAGCACTTCCAAACAGTTTATACCACAGCACAAACATCGCAATTTTCCGTTTATCAGGCAGCTTTGTAATTAAAAAAGCCATTAGCTTGTGCTAACTTAGCCCATCTACCTGTTGCTTATGCCATTGTAGATACTTCACAATGGCACTCAGCGCTTTCCATATACTCTATTGAAGCATGACGAGTGCACTACGTGTACGCTCTGGGAGATTAACTGTGAATATTGTATTTGCTATTTCAGAAGTTGAAGAGTTAGTTAAAACTGGCGGACTTGCTGACGTTGGCAAAGCGCTTCCTCTCGCACTACATAGTTTAGGCGAAAACATCACCATAATAATGCCGTATTACCAAGTACTGGCAGAGCAATTGAATCTACCCACGGTAACCGAGCAACAAACCCTGTTTACTGAAGGGCATGTCTACCATTTCGATATTCGCTATATGCAATGGCACGGCATTCCAATTTACTTTGTAGACGCGCCTGACTATTTTATGCGTGCGGGGCTATATGCCAATGCCTTTGAAGCGTATGAAGATAATGGCGAGCGCTTTAGTTTATTCAGCGGCGCTGTTCTTCAAACACTAAAAGCGATTGATAAAAAGCCGGATATTATTCACTGCCACGATTGGCACACAGCTATGCTTCCGTTTTTACTTACTCATGACAAATCTGGGTATTTCGATGGCACAAAAACAATATTTACTATTCACAATGCCGCGTTCCAAGGCGTACACAAACTAGAAACCATCCCGTTTCTTCGGCATCACCCTAACATTTTGGCGCAAGTACACGGTGGCTACATCAACATGTTGCAAAGCGGTATTGAGTATGCCTCGAAAGTGACGACAGTGAGCCCAAACTACGCAAGGGAACTGCTTACCGACTTAGGTAGTCACGGGCTTCACGAACGCCTTGTAAACCGTCAGGCTGATTTAAGCGGTATTCTTAACGGGTGTGATTATACGCAGTGGAACCCAGAAACAGATACGTTTCTACCAGAGCATTACAACGTAGAGAACCTTCACCCAAAAACTACCTGTAAGCGAGTGTTACAAGAAAAGTCAGGGCTGCCTGAGAGTAGCAATATTCCGCTTATTGGAATGGTATGCCGCCTAACAGAACAAAAAGGCTTTGGATATATACTGCCCATTTTAGACGACCTAATTAAGCATAATATCCAAATAGTTATTGTAGGCACTGGCGATCCTAAAGTGTGTATGGACTTGGGTGAATTTGCCCAACAACATCCTGAAAAATTCGCATTTATTAACGGGTTTAGTTCAGAGCATGCACACCTTGTAGAAGCGGGCGCCGACTTTTTTCTTATGCCTTCGCAATTTGAGCCATGCGGATTAAACCAAATGTACAGCCTGGCCTACGGCACTATCCCAATTGTGCGCTCCGTAGGAGGGCTTAAAGACACGGTCATCGACTATAGCAACGATAGTGAAGGTACAGGGTTTGTGTTCGATGAACCTACGCCTCATGCTTTGTTAGCTTGTATTCGACGTGCTCTACTGGCTTTCTATGAAGATACGGGCAAATTCAGAGCGATGCAGCAACGAGGAATGCGAACTAGGTTTACGTGGGAAGCGGCCGCTGAAAGTTACCATCAGCTATATTTATCTGCGGTTAACTAGGCGTTAATTCTGTGGTGTTTTTTCGTACGTGAACAGTTTTTTTGTTCCTATTATTCATCATATTTAGTAGCACTAGAAGCGCGACAAAACGTTAACTGATGAATGTTATAGCACTAAAATCTTTTACATTAATTATTGGTTATGAACACCTTTCTTTTTGGCCATTTTTGCGCCACTATTAAAAAATGAACGACGTGAATGGACATTGCGCTAGGCGGGTATGACGGACAGAGCAGTAAAGCTTTCAATAAGAAGCCTCTTTCTATGGGTGGTGATGTCTATTGCTACCTTTTCTCTTGCAGTGCTATCAGGTCTTGCCGTTTATACGCAAATAAAAACTTATCGACATGAACTAGAATCTAACGCAATCATGCTCACCAAATTGGTCGCAAGAAGCTCATCTACCTACCTTTATGATGAAACTCCTGAGCGTATTGAAGCTGCACTAAATAACCTTGTGGCAGCAGAGCAAGTACTCAATGCTCACGTTTACAAAGCGCAAAACGATACACTCCAGCCAGAAATATTTGCTTCGTACAATAAAGAGGGCCAGCTTTTATTAGGTGGTAAGGAAAACCAGCTAGCTTCGATGGTTATGAACCCGTTGCTAACAGATAACGGGCATTACCTTGAACTCAGTGCAAAAGTATTCGACCCAGAAACCAATATCCAGCTGGGGTGGGTGTATCTAAGGGTTTCATCTGAAAACTTCAACCAGTTGGTTGGGAAATCGATTTGGCTTAATTTAGCGGTAGCCCTAGTGCTGTTGGCAATAAGCTTTTACTCGGCACTTAAAATGCAGCGCGTCGTAACCGGTCCAGTTGAAAGCATAGCCAACTTTTTGCAGCGCACGTCGCGTCAGCGTGATTATTCAGCGCGCGCTAGTGGCTCTAGCATTAAAGAACTCGACATTCTAGCTGATGCAGTCAACGTTATGCTGCTTCGCATCCAAGAGTATATGCAGAAACAAAGGCAGGCAGAGGAGCAACACAGAAAACTTAATGCCAGCCTTGAAGATATGGTCAGCCATCGAACAACCGCGCTTAAAGACGCGAACCAAGAGCTTATTCAAACGCTAGAGAAGCTACATCAATTCCAGCGTCAAATTGTACAAAATGAAAAAATGGCTTCCCTCGGTGACATGGTTGCCGGTGTCGCCCATGAAGTTAATACACCAATAGGCTTAGGCGTTACTGCATCGACCATGATGTTAGATAGGCTAGCGGTTATTCAGAAAGACTTTGAAAATAAAACATTGAAAGCCAGTGCAATGAAGCGCTTCTTGGATGAAAGTAACGAAAACCTCAATATTATTTACCGCAATTTGAACAGAGCTGCTGAGCTTATCAGTAGTTTTAAGCAGGTTGCCGTAGATCAAACCTCAGAATCTAGTAGAAGTTTTTGCGTTGTACAGCTAGTTAATGAGATACTGTTGTCATTGCAGCCTCGATTAAAAAAATTAAAACACAACATCAACGTAAATTGCGACCCTACCCTTAGCGTTGAAACAAAGGCTGGCCCTATAAATCAAATTTTGATTAATTTAATCATGAATTCGGTTATTCACGGGTTTGAATCCGTGGATGAAGGCACAATTGATATTCGTGCCGAGTTGGTTAGCAGCGACAAGCTCAAGCTTGTTTATACCGATAACGGAAAAGGTATTCCCTCCGAGATCCGCAAACGGATATTCGATCCTTTTGTTACCACGAAGCGTGGGCAAGGCGGTTCTGGACTGGGAATGCATTTAGTGTACAACTTAGTAACGCAAGCCCTCAATGGCTCAATAGCGATTACCAGCGAGGAAGGTAACGGGGTGGAATTTGTGATTATCTTTCCCGTTGTTAATGCGAAAACATCAGAATAGTTGTATAAAGGCTGAACTTTTCTTGATTTTTATTGGCTAACCCCAATACCTTAGCAGTAAGAATATTCACAAGTTGCTTGCAATCAAGTACATGGATATTAAAATTTAACCAGTTAGTTGCTTAAATCGTATTTTAGAAAGAGTGTAAAACACCATGCAGACGCCAAATGTGTTAATTGTTGAAGATGAGGTGGTAACCCGTACCACGCTTAAGAGTTTATTTGAAGCGGAAGGGTATAATGTATTTGAAGCCGAAAATGGTGATCAAATGCATGATTTCTTCGAGAATCACGCTATCAATTTGGTTATCATGGACATCAACCTTCCAGGCAAGAACGGCCTGATTTTGGCTCGTGAAGTGCGTGACCGTAAAAACGTTGGCCTTATCTTCCTAACGGGTCGCGATAACGACGTTGATCGCATCCTAGGCCTTGAAATTGGCGCAGACGATTATCTGACTAAGCCTTTCAACCCCCGTGAATTAACGATTCGCGCGCGCAACTTACTGTCTCGTACAACAAACTCTTCAGAAGATGACGATTTACCAAGCCGTGTAAGCTTCAACGGTTGGACGCTTGACGGCGACAGCCGCTCATTGATTTCTCCTAGCGGTAAAGAATTCCGTCTACCTCGTAGTGAATTCCGTGCGCTACACCTTTTCCTAAGCAACCCAGGTAAGATCCTTACCCGTGAGCAGCTAATTATGGAAATGACGGGTCGCGAGCTTCGTCCGAATGACCGTACGGTCGACGTAACTATTCGTCGTATTCGTAAGCACTTCGAGTCAGATCCAACAGATGAAGAATTGATTGTAACTATCCACGGCGAAGGTTACCGTTTCTGCGGTCAGGTTGACGGCTAAGACGTTGCCTGAACAAGTTTTGAATTAATAAAAAGCCGCTATGTAGCGGCTTTTTTGTGCGTGAAGGTATCTGGCTAGCCAACAGTAGTCTTAAAGCATACTGCGTAACGGATATGCTTCTCTTCCAGTAAGAAGGCTTTGTGCGTGCTCGGGCTCCATGAGTCATCACCACCAACGCCCATATGCGCATGGTCAATGTAAACAAACACACAGTCTTGAGGTACTAAATCATAGGTATGCTTTGCCCTATCCAACTGTGCTTGCCCATATTCACTTACGCTGAAATGGAACCGCCCGCTGGCATTTAATTCGCCGATAGCCAGTTCTTTACAGTTACTGCGCAAGCCATTATCCGTAGGGAATATATAGCGCGTTTGCATTCCTTCTACAGGCAAAGTGTAGTGACCATAGCGTGCCGCTGCTTTTCTGTCTGGGTAATTCTCAAACGGTCCTAGCCCTTTCCAATTAACCTGCATGTGCTCTTGGGTCAAAGGCACTGCCATTTGCATACCAATACGCGGCATCGGCGGTAAGCCATCATCCAATAACACCTCTACTTCTACTGAAAGCTCAGCTTGTGTATTTACGGTATAAATCCACTTGGTTGCCGCCACCAGCTTTTCTGAATGACTATATTGAAATAACGACGTTATACGCACGCTTTGCGCGCCCTGCTCAACGTTTACGCCCGTGCAAGTGCGTGTCCATTCACCAATACCTGCACGACGCCAGCGAGACTCCCACGCGTTCGGGTCAGGATTATCAACTTCGCTTACCCCAATGTCGTTATCTAGCGGCGCTCTGAAGAAATTGTCCTCTAGCGGCGCGCTAAGCATTTCCTCCGCGCCTTTAAGCCACGAGGTTAATAGCCCGCTTTCACTATTGAAACTAAATATGTTGTTTTGAACATTTACCAGCAGCATCCCGTCTTGGGCCTCAACAACTACTTCACTTTTGTCGTCCTGTTCATTAAAAGAAAACGGGACCATACCGCACATATTGGTTAGTGCTAACTGCGCAGTGTCCATAACATGCCCTGCACCAGCCCACGCGCAGTCATTTGCTGTTACAACGTCAATATTTAAATGATACTCAGCCCCTGCTCTAAACGTAATTTCGGGGGTTAGGGTCAGCATTTGTGCTTGTTGCGGACCTATATTTATTTCAAGCTCGCCCTTTGCATTAGCAATGGGTTTTCCGTTTTCTAGTACTTGCCAACACAACAACTCATTATCTGTATGTCTAAATAGATAATCGCTGCTTACGGTTAGCTCAAACTTTTTATCTTTTTCAACCAGCGAGAAGCTTAAGTGCTGCTGACAGTATTTTGCTTCAAACAAATGGGGGTGAGGCGTTCTGTCTGGGAACAGCAATCCGTTGATACAGAATTGACGGTCGTTATCGGTATCACCGAAGTCGCCACCGTAAGCCCAGTAAGCTTCACCACTGTCGGTGTACTTAGTTAACCCTTGGTCAACCCAGTCCCAGATAAAGCCGCCCTGAAGACGTGGATAGTCTTTAAATGCCTTCCAATATTCATCAAAGCTTCCCAAACTGTTACCCATAGCGTGGGCGTACTCGCATAAAATAACGGGGCGGTTTTCACCGGGCATCGACAGCCATTTCTTGATAGCCCATTTAGGTACAGCATCGTCTTTTACATCCGTATCTACCCGTGCATACATAGGCGCGATAATGTCTGTAGCCGTAGTGTCGGCACCACCACCTTCATATTGCACAGGTCGAGATGGGTCAAATGACTTCGCCCAGCCATACATGGCATCATGGGTAGGCCCATGTCCACATTCGTTGCCTAATGACCAAATGATGATACAAGGGTGGTTTTTGTCCCGTTCAACCATTTGGGTAAAGCGGGCCATGTAAGCGCCTGCCCAAAGCGGGTCGCGAGACAACCTACCCATGGGAAACATACCGTGGGTTTCGATATTCGCTTCATCTACCACATAGAGCCCATATTCATCGCAAAGCTCGTACCAGCGAGGGTGATTTGGATAATGAGCGGTACGCACAGCATTAAAGTTGTTTTGCTTTAATAGCTTGATGTCTTCAAGCATGTCATCTTCGTTGATCGCATGACCTTTTAACTGATGATGCTCATGTCGGTTTACCCCGCGAATAAGGACAGCTTTGCCATTAACCAATAGCTGACCGTTTCTCATTTCAACGTTTCTAAAGCCAACGTTATAGGCCTCAACATCAACAGCGTTGCCATTATCATCAATAAGCGATACCACAATGCGGTACATATTAGGGGTTTCAGCAGTCCAGTGCTTGGGCTCTTTCACATCTAGTGTTTGAAAAACCACATCATCCCAACCGCCCTTTTCATCAATACGCTTATTGTTGGTACCGGTAATAACTTTCTCGGTAACAGCGTTATCACCATCAAAAAGCTGGATACCCACTTTAAAGGTAGATGGCGCATTGATGGCAGTACGAACCGAAACCGTAGCGTCACGGTAGCAGGCATCAAGCTTTGGTGTAACGAACACATCTTGAATGTGATGCTGAGGCTTGGTGACCAAGTTAACGTCGCGAAAAATACCGCTAAGCCACCACATATCTTGGTCTTCTAAATAGCTACCGTCAGACCATCTGATCACCATTACGGCCAGGCGGTTTTCCCCCTCGACTAAAAGGCGGGATAAATCGAATTCGGCCGGTAGTCGGCTGTCTTGAGAATAGCCTACGTACTCAGAGTTGCACCACAAGTGAAACGCGCTATTTACTCCTTCAAAGACAATATGGTTGCGCTGTTTTAACTCATCTTTGGTAACGTTGAACGTAGTGCGATAGCAACCCGTTGGATTCTCGCTGGGAACCACAGGTGGGTTCACCGCGAAGGGATATTTCACGTTACAGTAAATCGGCTTGTCGTGACTTTGCAGCTGCCAGTTAGAAGGTACCGCAATAGGCTGCCAATTAGCGGACTCGTCATCGCTTAATGTTTTAGAAAGCAGGCTTTCAGGTACTTTTGCTGGAGCTTCAAATAAACGGAAATCCCACTGGCCGTTTAAACTACGCTTTTGCGCATTGGTATTATGCAATGCATCTTCTAGCGTTTTATATCCATGATGTGGACTGTGGGCACTGATCCGGTTTCTTTGAAACACAACTGGGTTTTGCCAATCGTTTTGAGCCACTACTTGCGCAACATTAAGCATGTCATATCCTTTACTTTTTCATTAAGCGAAATATAGCTAACTTTCCTCAAATCCTTTATGCTCTAATCTTACATATATTTATCCAAAACTATCATTTTACATTTATGCAACCTAGCTTCAGAGACATTGTAGATATTGGCCCCAATTGCTTCGAACGCTTTATAGATAGCAGTAACGCGCCAGAAATCAGTGATCTAGGCATTGAACTGGCAGGATGCTCTAACTTATCAGGGAACTATACAGTGGGGCGTGTTTCTCCGCCTAACCATACCTTGTTCTATAGCATCAAGGGGCAAGGAAAGTTTCGCGTTCCATCAGGCGAACTGCAGCTACATGAAGGGCAGCTTATTATTTTACCTGCTGGACAAAGCTTTGAAGTTTCCATCATCAGCGAGCAGTGGGACATAATTTGGGTAAATTTAGCTAATGTCGAGCGCTGGAAGTCATTTAGAAAAAGCGATGCGCTGGTTGTAGATAACGCCATGCTAGAAGGACTGCATCACGCCATGGAACTTGTGTATTTGGAACGCGACCTTGAGAACCGTCGCGCTGCCATGCAGTTTGTTTCTCGTTATCTGTTCCGTATAGCAGATGCTCCATTAGGTAAAAAGCCTGCCAGTGACGATAAGGAGCGACGTCAAATAAGTCGAGTACATGCACTGTTTTCAGTGGTGGATAAACAGCTACAGTTTGACTGGGATATGAAAAGCTTAAGTGAGAAGGCCCATTATTCTGCTCCTCACCTTCATAGGTTGTGTTTACAAGTATACGGACGAAGCCCAAAACAGCACGTTATCCATTTGCGTATGACACGAGCCAAAAGCTTATTATTAAGCACACAGTGGCCCGTTTCCTATATTGCCAGCTATGTGGGTTACGCAAATGTATTTACGTTCTCGAAACGCTTTAAGAAGTCCACCGGGCTGTCTCCTTCAGCGTTTCGAGAAAACGCGAACTAGGAACTAGCTGCCCGCTATCTTCATTTGGTCAATGAGCACAGAGCCAGTCTGTACACTGCCGCGCACATCTTTTTCAGCGCCAATTGCCACAATGCCTTTGAACATATCTTTTAGATTACCGGCAATGGTTACTTCATGGACGGGATATTGAATAATGCCATTCTCGACCCAGTATCCCGCTGCGCCGCGCGAGTAATCACCCGTCACACCATTAACGCCTTGCCCCATAAGTTCGGTCACAAATAGTCCTGTGCCCATTTCTTTAAGCAGGTCAGCGTCGCTATGTCCTGTATCGCCTACTAGCCAATTGTGAATACCACCAGCATGACCATTAGAGCGGGTGTTTAGCTTACGCGAGGAGTACGTAGTATAAAGATATGTGGCCAACTTGCCTGCGTCTACAATAGTCATATCTGAACAGGCTACACCTTCGTTGTCGAAGCTAGAACTTGCCAAGCCGCCTTTAATAAACGGGCGCTCTTCAATATTAAGCCACTCAGGGAAAACCTGTTTGCCAAGGCTATCAAGTAAGAAACTAGAACGACGATAAAGGCTGCCGCCGCTGATAGCACCGACATAATGACCGAACAAACTAGAAGCAATATCTCGGTGTAAAAGTACAGGTACGTTCGCCGTATTAATCTTACGGGCGCCTAAGCGGTCTACAGTGGCTTTTGCAGCGTCAATGCCTACAGCACTTGCTGATTGCAGCAAAGAGGCTTTGCGGCTTACCGTGTAAGCGTAATCGCGCTGCATATCGTCATCTTGTGCGCCAATTACCATACAGCTTAGTGAATAACGGCTGCTAGGATAACCTGCATTAATACCGTGCGTGTTGCCGTACACGCGCATACCTAGATTTGCGTTATACGACGCGCCATCTGAATTTGTGATACGCGAGTCGTAATTCATTGCTGCAGTTTCGGCCTCAATAGCAGTTTTAATGGCCTTTTCAGTATCTAACTCTTCGGGGTGATACAGGTCTAAATCTGGGAATTCAGTAGCAATAAGGTCAGCATCGGCCAAACCTGTACAAGGATCTTCACTGGTGTAACGTGCAATATCGACGGCCTTTTCTACCGCCAGTGTTAATGCTGCTTTGCTTAAATCAGCGGTAGAAGCACTGCCTTTTCGCTTACCTACATATACGCTAATACCTAAGCCACCGTCGTTGGTAAATTCAACGTTTTCAACTTCTTGCATACGTGAAGATACGGCGATGCCCTGCACTTTAGACATGCTGGCTTCGGCTTGTGTAGCGCCTTTTGAAACGGCTAATTTTAGTACATCATCTACGACATTTTGAATGTCGGCTAACTGCTGCTCAATTTGCATAGTAAGTTTCGCTGTCTTAATTCGACTGTGATAGTTACAATTTAGCTAAAGTGTAACACTAATGAGTTTGAAATGAGTGATCAGAAATACAATTCTCCTGAAGATCCTTACTTCGAAGATGCGCAAGCAGATGAGTTCGAAGAGGAAGAGTTTGTCAGTAAAACTGAGCTAAAGCGTCAAGCAAAAGAGCTCCACAAGCTAGGTGAAACCTTAGTTAACTTAACCGATGCAAACATCGCCACTATTCCTATGGATGAAGAGCTGGCCGATGCGGTTGCTATTGCCCGTAAAGTTAACAAGAAAAAAGACGGTTATCGACGTCAGCTTCAGTTTATTGGTAAAGCACTACGTAATCGCGATACTGCCGACATAGAAGAGGCGCTAGCTAAACTTACCCACCAGCATCAAGCTGCAAACGCGGCTTTTCATGCGCTAGAGAAAGCCAGAGAAGCGGTAATTGAGCAGGGCGACCCAGCTATTCAGAAGTTAATTGAAGCGCACCCTGAACTTGACCGCCAGAAGCTGCGTCAATTTCATCGCCAAATTAAGAAAGAGCGTGAAAAGAATGCGCCACCTAAGGCGTTCAGAGAGTTATTTCAATATTTGAAAGACGTTATTCACGAAGATTAATGGTCTATAATTACACTAATATCTACATCAGAGTATCCTTCACCAGCCAAGGGGAGATAGTGTGAAAATATTTTCTAACCCTAACGCAACACTGAAAAGCAAGTACGGTCAGTATCAAATTGCTGTACTTGGTAACATTGTTGGCGTGTCGGCTGAAGGTATTGCCGATGACTCAGCCATAGAGCGCTATGCGCGGGATATGATGGATGTGATTAACAGCTTTGGTGGGGATCACTGGGCATTTTTAGGTTTTTTGCATGGTTCAGCCCTTCTTACTAAAGCCGGCGAAAAAGAACTTCAACGTTCGGTTGAGTGGCGTGCGCAACACGGAATGGCGCTTGGTGCGCTAGTTATTGGTGACACTACAGTACAACCCATTGTAAGAGCGCAATTTCAGAGAATTTACGACAATGCAGGCCTTGAATTAGGTATTTTTACCAACGAGGAAGATGCTATTGAGTGGTTGAATGGAAAAGGGTTTGAAAGTTAGCCGCGACTTATAACTGTTCGCATACAAAACTAGAAAAAGCCCGTGAAGCCGTGATTGAACAGGGCGACCCCGCTATTCAAAAGCTGATTGAAGCGCACCCTGAACTTGACCGCCAAAAGCTGCGCCAATTTCACCGCTAAATTAAGAAAGAGCGTGAAAAGAATGCGCTGCCTAAAGCATTCAGAGAGCTGTCTCAGTATTTGAAAGACGCCATGCTAGATGATTAAAAAGGCGCGTTCTCTGCAATGAATACACATGGCTTCCAAGAGGTGGAGGCCAGCTGTTGTGGCTTATCTTGCGAAGTACAAGCAGGAAGTCTAGACAATACCTAATTCAAAGCAATGTTAAGATGATTCTACGCTTTTTTCTCGTTGGTTTCACTTTGGCAAGTAGTCTTAAAATGTCTATTTAAGAAGGCTATTGCACGATCGTGGTAGTCGCTTTGAGGCGTAAAATGATTACCGCCAGGTGCCACAATATGTTCGTACGTGTAAGCAAATTTGTTTTCCTCAAGCCGCTTTATGACTCTGTCCGACATTTCTGCAGACGGCCAAACATGATCGTTTTCACCAGATACTAGCAACACTGCCCCCTTTATATTCTCAACGCGAATCGCTGCATTTGCTGCCTTCCTGCGCGCCTTGTTCAAGAGCAATGTTATGTGCCTCGCGAAAATTTCCGGTAAGCATTTTAGGAATAGCGCCATTTGGTATCTGAACAAAGGGGATGTCACGACCATTGTGCTGAAACGAAGCGGTAGACGCTCCTGTCCTAAAAGAGGGGCTTGCAAAAGAAACATGGCTACCAGCGAACGCAACAGCACCGTCGATGTCGGGATATAATGATGCAAGCAGCAAAGCCAACTCAGCCCCCTTAGAGCCTCCCATTACGGCAACACACTGAGAGTCAATAAACGGCAATTGCTGGGCCTCTATTACTTTCTCGTAAATTGCATCTAGCGATATACGATCAAGTTCTTCAGGTAAACCTGGCATCTTGAAATACCCTACCGCGAGAACAGCGTAGCCCGCGTCTAAATACAGGTTTCGTTCAGATACATTAGATGGCTTTGTCATGCTGTTGCCACCTTCGCTGCCGCCAAAATAAACAAGCAAGGGGCGCGTTTGTGACTTGTCCGTGAAAAGGGCAGTGTCTACATTGCCATAGTTTTCGATGGGCTTCGTGCTGTCAAAAGAAAGCTGAACAAAAAGAGCGTATCCTGCAGCTGAGGCCACTAAAACCAGTACTGCGATAGCCATCCATTTTAATACACTAACAATCATTGATAATTCCTTTTATCTAGAAAAAGTACGAAGCAAAGTACTGACTTGCATTGGCGCAAGCCAGTGGAAGTGTACAATTATCAGGCGGTTCCGCCCACTGTTAGCTCGTCAATTTTAAGCGTAGGCTGTCCTACACCTACTGGTACGCTTTGACCGTCTTTACCGCATACACCCACGCCTTTATCTAGCGCAGTGTCGTTGCCAATCATTGAGATTTTTTGCATAACCTCAGGGCCATTACCAATTAAAGTTGCCCCTTTGACTGGTGCAGTAATTTTACCGTTTTCGATAAGGTAAGCTTCAGCGCTAGAGAACACGAATTTGCCAGACGTAATATCTACCTGACCGCCAGCGAAGTTCGGCGCGTAAATACCTTTGTCGATAGACGCGATAATTTCCTGCGGATCGTGTTGACCTTCCAACATATAAGTATTCGTCATGCGGGGCATAGGCAAGTGCGCATAGGATTCACGGCGGCCGTTACCGGTAGGTGCAACGCCCATTAGCTTGGCATTGTGCTTGTCCTGCATGTAGCCTTTTAAAATACCGTCTTCAATTAGTACGTTATGTGCCGTTGGCGTGCCCTCATCGTCCACTGACAATGAACCGCGACGATCGCTTAATGTACCGTCATCAACAACGGTTACACCTTTGGCGGCTACGCGCTCGCCAATGCGACCGCTGAAAGTTGATGCACCTTTACGGTTAAAGTCGCCTTCCAGACCGTGACCTACTGCTTCGTGAAGTAGCACTCCTGGCCAACCGTTGCCTAATACTACAGGCATAGCGCCTGCCGGTGAGGCCACTGCCTGCATGTTAACACGCGCCATGTGCAGCGCATCATCGGCTAGTTGCTCATAATAGTGTTTGCCATCTTCATCTTGCTTAAAGAATGAGTAAGCATATCGCCCACCAGCTCCCGCTGAACCGCGCTCGCGTCTATCACCTTGCTCTAGCAATACTGAGCAGTTTAGACGCACAAGGGGACGAATATCTGTAGCTAAAGTACCGTCGCTACCAGCAACTAAAATCTCTTCATATACGCCGCTTAAACTTACTACCACCTGATTGGCAGACGGCTCTTGCTTACGGATGTAGGCATCTACCGCTTTAAGCAATGAAATTTTCTCGGCATCTTGCATCGCAAGAATAGGGTTATTTTCGCTGTATCGCGCTTGCACTGATTTTTGCCCCAGTGAAGCAACTTGCTGTGAGCCGCCACTTGGCGCAATGCCGCGGGCGGCTTTGCATGCTTTAGTTAATGCTTCTTCGCTTATTTCGTCAGAATAAGCAAAGCCCGTTTTCTCACCGCTAATTGCACGCACGCCAACGCCACGCTCAATATTATAGCTGCCTTCTTTGATGATACCGTCTTCCAGTACCCAGCTTTCGTGTTGGCTTGACTGAAAATACAAATCGGCATAGTCGGTGTCGTGGCGATAAATGGTCGCTAGCGCACTCTCTAGCTTAGAAATATCTAGGCCTGAGTCAGATAATAAATGACGCTCAACAGATTTAGACAAAGTGACTCCTGAATCGGTTATGTTCGGCAACCGGCATATTCTGTTTAATAGTTTCTCTTGCTGCAATATCTACGTTTGCCGATACCAGCCCTGTTTCAGAGGCTTGTTCGGCAAGGGTTTCGCCCCAAGGCGATAGGATAATACTATGCCCATACGTTTCACGACCATTAGCGTGCACACCACTTTGGTTTGGCGCTACCACAAAACACTGTTTTTCGACGGCTCTGGCTTGCAACAGTGCGTGCCAGTGTGCCTCTCCAGTGCGCTGGGTAAAGGCCGCAGGCAGTACCAAAATATCGATATCGCCCATTGCAGTAAACAACCCTGGGAAGCGTACATCATAACACACCGCAAGCCCAATGTTGCCTATTGGCGTTTGAACAGTGACGACTTCGCTTCCTGCTTCAGTAGTAGCGGACTCTTTGTAGCTGCCTGTATTGTCGTTTACCGATACATCGAACATGTGAATTTTACGATAGTCAGCCAACAGCTCACCACTCGGTCCAAATAACATGCAAGCAGCAGAAAATTTATCGGGGTTTTCCGTTTTCACAGGAAATGTACCTGAGACTATGTAGCATTGATGCTGCTTTGCAAGTGACGATAAACTGTGCTGTATTACACCATCACCTTTTACTTCAGCGATTTCAAGTTGGCCTTTATCTTTGCCGCCAAAGCAGGCAAAGCACTCTGGCAATACTACCAAGCTGTCCTTTGCAATATTGGCCGCAGCCATTTCACTTGCCACTATGTCGAGATTTTCTTCTACGTTTGGCGTAGAAGTCATTTGTAGTGCAACTAAATTAACCATCGATCACCTCCATTTTCAGCCTGCGCACGTCATCATCCGTTAATGGCCTGTCTTGTGGATTGGCCGGTACAGGCGCATTTTGAGCAGGTAAGCTAATGTCTTTACTATTGCGCTCAAATTCCTCAAACTTAGGTTCTTTTATGGTGCCCGTTACGCGATAGTTCACATTTGAAATCACTTTCGCAGATGTTAGCACTTGGTCTATGGCAAGAGCAGCCAATGCAGTAGGCGGCGTTGCTAAGAAATACACAAGAAACGGAAGGTTTCCGGTTACATTGGGCGCGAAAGACACATTGTAATTTAAGCCGCCCGTATTCAAGTCGGTGAAGCCGGTAATTTCTATTTCTCCCGCGCCGCCGTCAATTTCAGTATCGTCAGTATACGCTTTGCCGTTAACAATGCTTAACGTGCCGCCCATGTCGTCGTAGAAAAAGCCTTTAGCAAAAACGTCTCGAAAATCAAGGCTGAGCTTTCTTACTAACGAGTTTAAGCTGAACAGGGTAAATATACGCGAGCCCTTGTCACTCAACTCAGTAAGATAGCCATCAGACAGTGACCACTCTACATTGCCGTTAAGCTGTTCAAACCCAAAGTCCATTGGTGCATTGGGCCAGTTAATGTCAAACTTAACGTTTGCACTAGAATCTTTAATTCCCGATTCAACGCCGTACTCTTTTAGCATTTGCCCCACGTCAGGTGACGTCAACGTGCCATTTAACGCGCTATTCACCTTGCCATTTACATGTTTCCAGTAGCCCGTTGCTGTAATGTTGGTTTCATCAGATTTTACCAAAAGTTGTCGTATGGCAAGGCCATGATCGTCTTTTGCCACGTCTAACGTGATTTCACCTAAATCAATGCCATGTACACCGCATGACTGACAATAAAAATAAATGGGCGGAAGCGTGTTGGGGTCAATATTATAAGGTGACTCGTCTTCCTCGCTTGTAGCGGCTAATACGGCATTACTTTCATCATCTGATGTCGCGGATATCTCAGGTTCACTTGGTTTATCTAACGACAAGTAGTCGGCATTTACTTCAATGCCTTGTTCATCTAAATCACTGTTGATGCGAATAGTTGCCCTGGCCTGAGGTGAAGCTAAGTCTAAGATCCAATCCTTATTGCGCTCAGTTGCATTCAGCTCTGCCTTATTAATGCTGTGACCAGCAAAGTTAAGCATGTCTGCTTTAGCAAATATACGAGAGGGCGTGCCGAATAAGTTGGTACGCTTAGTATCAGTCTCTTCTGATTTGCTAGCGGGCTGTCCATCGGTTTGCGCATAGGTATTAAGGGCGTTTTTCCCTTTGCCAGAAAGCAACATGTCAATAGTGGTAAACCACTCTTGTACATCGGCTTGAGGTAGATTTGCACTGATACTAAAGCCTGTCCCAATATTGGCTATATCGCTTTCACCTAGGGCTAGATGCGCCCGCGAGAACTGCATTTCTTTGTGGGGTAGCACACCGTCAAAGCGAATGTTGGTGCCAAGCGTAGCTTTAACATTCGATGCTTTGCCATCGCCAATGCTGATTATTTGTAACGGTAAGGTGCTGCCAGCCGGAGTGCCAAAAGGGGCGGGCAGTACACTTTGCGTGGCCGTCAAATCTGCCGTGAGATTCGCAGAGTATTCAAAGCCATTTTTAGCAAGTGTTATATCTACTATGGTGTTCCAATCGCTTTCACCGTCAATGTATTCAGTGAGTTCGGTATTTACATAGTTAGCTAACGGGTGTACGTGCCAACGCCCACCTAATTCTACATGGAGATCGTACGTATCGCTCTGCCTGCCAGACAACGACAAATTCACCGGCTGTTTTAGAAATTTTGCAGTGAGATCACTTGCGTCTATGTTTCCGTTAGTAAACGACACCTCACCCGACGCTTTATCAAAAAGCATGTTAGTTGTCGCAATATAAACAGGGTTGTTAGATAAATGCGCGGAACCCGATGCCACGACATCTTTGCCCTTAAAAGGTATATCTAATTTGAGGTTAGTAGTTAACGGCCCGCTAATTTGAACTTCATCGTTTAAAACCTTACCCAGAGAGTCTTTTAGGGATGAGTCCATCATTAGCGCCGTAAGCGCCTCGCCAGAACCTGAACCAGTGGCATAGATATTCAAGCGAGCACCAGGCTTAAAGCTAGGAATAGAGGCCGACATGTCAGTTATTTCCACATCAGCAAGAGTTGCGCTTGGGCTCTCCATCACTAGGGCGTTGTTCACAAAATACAAAGATAAATCTAAGTTATTGAGCGCAGGCCAGTCAGGTGCAAAAAGAAAATCCCCCTGCTTAATATCAACATAGGCCTGGAAAATACCGCTATTGTCTTCAAAGGGAAAGTTACTTGTGCGGCCATGCCACAGCACACGCGCGTTTGTAATTTCACCTTCGCCGTTAAACGCTCGAGTGAGATATTTGTCGGTATTGACACCCATTAGGGAAGCGGGAAACAGGTTACTTACTTCATTTAAAGCCAACGGGCTAACATCGACATACAGCGACATAAACCCGGTTGCAGTATTTAATTTAAACTGTGGATTCAAAGTAACAGCATCACTTTCAAGCAACATGTCGCTACCTTGTACTATCCACTGTTTTTTTGCTTCGTCTATTTGCTCTGGATAAACATAAAATCGAGATTTGAACTGCTTTATGTTGATGTCTTTTTTGATTACACCATCAGCGCTGAGCACACTATTCTTACTTTCTAAGTAAATCGCACCGTTATTTTTATACCAAAAGAGGTCGGCATTTAGGGACGAAAGCCCCGGCACCTCATCCGTTTTATCCCACTGTAGATCGAGTACTTTAGCGGCTAAAGAAGGCTGACCATTATGCAGTTGAATTTGCAACGTAGCTAATTCCCCCTTTGGATTTAGCCCGCGTATTTCCTCTTCACTAGTGTCATCCATGAAAAGTGGTAGTAACAGCAAAAAAGGGTCAATTTGCACGGGCTTCACGGTGTTTATCAACGCATCACCGTTTGCACCTACACTCCCGATAAGGTCAGTGGTAAGCGTCTCATTGCTTGAGTTAAGCACAAGCTGGTCTACCCTAACATTCCACCCGCCTTGCTTGCTTTCGGTATTGGGCAACGCTTGAAGACTACCGCCGCTGATACCAGTCACCGTTTTCGCGCGGTCACTCCCCCACTCTAAAATGCTCTCACTTAATTCAGCTTGTATACTGGTAATTTCGCTCTGAGAAAAATTAGTCCATATCTCGAAGTTTGCACGACTCTCGGCAAGCGGACGCTTAGTTTTAATCAGGTCGCTGACCCATGGGGAGATATCGAGTTCTTCGGCTTTGGCGTAGAACACACCTTCAAACTCTTCTCGTGTGCCGGTAACATCAATAATGAAAGACGCTGAATTAGCAGCTAAATCTGCAACTTTCAGCCGCCCTAAACCTTGGTGTCTTTCCTCGCGGTTGTTCCACGATAGGCTTTCTATATCGAAGGAATTAGTTTCGTTGAGATGGGTAACGGAAACCACACCGTCTTCTAGCGAAAAGCTTTGTAGCTGTTCTAAGAAAAGACGTTCAAGGGCCTTCACCACGGGGAAGTTATTTTTACCGTCACTAGAGAGGCGATCAGCATCAATATCAATCACTACCCCCCGCAGCTCGAAACGGGTAGATGAAATAAGTTGATGGCGTAGCGATTCCCAAAAATCTAGCTCAACGTAGATTTGTCTGATATCCAACGCAACAGGAGAAGCATCGTTTTTAGCCAGCGACACAGAATTGAGCACAATGCTGGGACCACTGCGCTGCCAAACAGCATGCACACTTTTAATAGATAGGTTTACGCCATACTGCTCATTGATATAATTTTCCAACAGATGTTTGTTGTGCTCAATATGCGGCAGAGCATAGCGTGCAGCGCTTAAGACAAGCGCGAAAAGTACAAGCAATACGGCGAGTAGCAGCCAAAACTTCTTAAGTAGATAAGCGGCTACCGACGAAAAATTTGTCACATTTTGCCTTTGTATACGTTAATGCATTACATCATGACGACGTCGTACTTATCCTGGTTGTACAGTGTTTCGGTTTGAACCTTGATTTGTTTAGACACAAATACTTCTAGTTCTGCCAGCATATGAGATTCTTCACCCATTAAGGCTTCCGCCACTTTTGGTGAAGCATAAACCACAAACTTATCTGCGTCATAGGCTCGATTCACCCTTACAATTTCACGCATAATTTCAAAGCAAATGGTTTCAATAGTTTTTACTGTGCCTCGACCTTTGCACACTGGGCATTCGCCACACAGTATATGCTCAATACTTTCACGAGTGCGCTTGCGGGTCATTTCAATAAGCCCTAGCGCGGTAAAACCGTGAATGTTTATTTTGGCTCTATCCTTGTTCGTCGCCACCTCTAATGAATGTAAGACACGTCTTTTGTGGTCTGGTTCCATCATATCGATGAAGTCGATTAGGATCATACCGCCTAAGTTACGCAATCTTAGTTGACGAGCAATTGCCTGCGTCGCCTCAATATTGGTGTTAAAAATTGTTTCTTCTAAATTTCGGTGGCCAACAAAGGCACCAGTATTGATATCGATAGTGGTCATGGCTTCGGTTTGATCGATGATCAGATAACCGCCAGATTTTAAGTCAACGCGACGCTCTAGTGCCCGCTGAGCTTCATTTTCCACATCATACAAATCAAAAATAGGTCTATCACCAGGGTAGTATTCGAGTTTGCCGTTCATTTCGGGCACATACTCTTTTGTGAACTGATGAAGTTCATTAAAAGAGAGTTTTGAGTCGATGCGAATTCTATCTAATTCAGTGCCGACAAAGTCTCGCAGTACTCGTCGTGCCAGCGGTAAATCTTCATAAAGCACGTTCGACTTGCGCTTTTTCATACGAGACTGGATTTTATCCCATAATCTTCGCAAAAACGCGGCATCAGATTGCAATTCATTTTTGCCCACGCCCTCTGCGGCAGTACGAAGAATAAAACCGCCGTTCTCATCACAGAACTCTTGCACCAGCGACTTTAAGCGCTCTCTTTCTGATTCTTCCTCAATGCGTTGCGATATACCCACGTGTGTTACCGACGGCATAAACACCAAATAACGACTGGGAATAGTAATGTCTGTGGTAAGACGTGCACCTTTGGTACCGATAGGATCTTTTACCACCTGAACCACAATATCTTGACCATCACGCACCAGCTCACGAATGTCTTGCTTCTGGATATGACTTGCCGAGACTTCTTCAGCAATCTCATTGTGGATGACAATGTCGGAGGCATGTAAGAACGCAGCTTTTTCTAACCCAATATCGACAAAAGCTGCCTGCATGCCCGGCAATACACGACTTACTTTTCCGCGATAAATATTGCCAACTAAACCCCGTTTAGTATGACGCTCTACGTGAATTTCTTGCAGTATTCCGTTTTCAATAAGCGCCACCCGTGACTCTGACGGGGTAACGTTAATAAGCAGTTCAGCACTCACGATACTACTCCAAATTCATTCAGTCCAAATGCATTAAGTAATTGGCGGGTTTCGTATAGCGGTAGGCCTATGACGGCGCTTGCACTACCGTTGATAGAGACCACAAACTCACCACCAATACCCTGAATAGCGTAACTCCCTGCTTTGTCGGCAGGCTCTCCTGTTTCCCAGTATGCGTCAATTTGCTCATCCGTCAATGCTGCAAAAGTCACAGATGTGGTAATGACTTGGGTCTGTTGCTGAGCGTTATTAAGCACACAAATAGCGGTAAGGACGTCATGAGTTTTACCAGAAAGCATGGTAAGAATGCGTTTTGAGTCCGCTTTATCTTCAGGTTTACCCACACTCTCTCCGTTAAAAGATATGAGCGTGTCGCTGGCCAAAATGATTTTGTCTTCCGTCATTTCTTGCTGAGATGAGAGTTGCGCCTTTACTGCCTGGGCTTTTTCAGTCGCAAGCCTTGCGACAAGCTCCATCGGTGACTCATTGTCACGGGGCGACTCGTCAATATCGGCAGGTTGTATTGTATGGGCTATGTTCATTTGCTTGAGCAAAGCTGTGCGTCGTGGTGAGGCTGACGCTAACACTACCGATTTTGTCATTGGCTTACCTTTGGTTTAATCGTGAAGGTGTTTATATTAAGAAATTGATAATTGTCTGCGTGTACGTCTAAGTAGCCAAAATACCCACGGCCAAATCACCATGGATGTTAAGACTGGCCACAAGTAATCAACTTGGAAATAAATATCCGTTAACAGATGCTGAACCCAAAACGTCAACAAATGATATAGCGAGGCAAGTAGCCCGATGATAATCGCCTGCTGCCACACAGAGTAGTTCCTTAGCCTTTGGTAATTGGCGGCCAGCACATAAACACAAATACTTAAACCGAAGCTATGAATGCCCAACGTGGTGCCAACCAGCACATCCATAGCAACACCAGTTAAAAACGCCACACCTACGTTAACTCTGTGAGGCAGTGCCATACTCCAGTATGCAAGCACGACCAACACCCAATCAGGCCGATACAAGTCAACTTGAGTGGGCAGAGGTACTATTTGCAGTACCATAGCCACTAGCAGGCTTAACCAAATAACGAGGTTACGTTTACGCATCTGAAGACTCTTCCTCGTTGATAACAGGTTTACTTGCCTTTTCTTCCTTATCTGAATCAGGCTTTTGTGATAAGTCATCCTCATGCCATAAGAGCAGGAGGTGACGAAGTCTATCTAAATTTGCCTGCGGGGTGACAATAACTCGAGCAAAAGGACGGCTTTCATCTCTGACTACCTGTGTGACTGTTGCTACGGGGTAACCTTCTGGAAACACTTTTCCAAGTCCAGATGAGATAAGCGTGTCACCTTCCTGAATATCGACGCTGTGCGGTACATGCTCGAGATATAATTCGTTAAGCGCGCCGCTGCCGGTAGCGATAAAGCGAATATCATTTCGAAGGGAGCGCACAGGAATGGCGTGTGTAACGTCAGCGATCAGCAATACCCGGCTGTTGGTTGACCCCACTTCCATAACCTGACCCACAACACCCTTGTCATCGAGGACAGGCTGAGAAGGATACACACCATCTATAGCGCCTTTATTGATAACCACCTGCTGACTATACGGGTTTTTATCTACCGCCATCAGTTCGGCTACCATCTTTTTCGAAGATAGGCGCACGGGCGCTTGCAGTAATTCTCGAAGTTGTGCGTTTTCTTTTGCAATAACATCGTATTGCTGAAGCTTTTCACTCATTAGCAACAATTGGTTATTAAGCTTTTGGTTTTCTGCTAACAACTGTTCTTTAGAGGTGAGCCGCTGTGCGCTTTCGCTAAGCATTAACCCGGGAAGATTAGCAATGTACTGAAGTGGGCTCATTAAAGAGTTGAGGTACACCCGCGTAGATTTGAAGCCATCCATTTTATGGTCGACAAATATCAGTGTTACTGACAACACAAGGGCCAGCGTAAGCCGGATATTTAAAGAAGGGCCGCGAGTAAAAATAGTATCCATGATACAAATAAGGCAACCTTACGGTTGCCTTTCCTGTTTATTCGTAGCTAAACAGGTCGCCACCGTGAAGGTCAATCATATCGAAAGCCTTACCACCGCCGCGTGCTACACAGGTCAAGGGATCATCAGCGATAACCACTGGGATACCCGTTTCTTCCATTAATAGCCTATCTAGATC
The DNA here is from genome assembly GCF_056311745.1 of Alteromonas sp. ABV4_150. Lineage (NCBI taxonomy): Bacteria > Pseudomonadati > Pseudomonadota > Gammaproteobacteria > Alteromonadales > Alteromonadaceae > Alteromonas > Alteromonas sp. ABV4_150. The sequence continues at coordinate 1,340,991 of NZ_CM149971.1, forward strand.
TTTAAGAAGTGCACCACCGCCGGTAAGTACCATACCGCGCTCAGAAATATCAGAAGCAAGCTCTGGTGGAGACTGCTCTAGTGCCACCATAACGGCAGAAACGATACCCGTTAGCGGTTCTTGAAGTGCTTCAAGAATTTCATTTGAGTTTAGCGTGAACCCGCGAGGCACGCCTTCTGCTAGATTGCGACCACGAACTTCGATCTCACGAACTTCTTCGCCTGGGTACGCCGCTCCAATTTCGTGCTTAATGCGCTCAGCAGTAGCTTCACCAATAAGAGAACCGAAATTACGACGAATATAATTAATGATAGCTTCGTCAAACTTATCACCACCAATACGAACAGAAGATGAATAGACCACGCCGTTTAGTGAGATGATAGCAACTTCAGTAGTACCACCACCGATATCAACCACCATAGAACCCTGCGCTTCTGATACAGGCAAGCCTGCACCGATTGCCGCAGCCATTGGTTCGTCAATAAGGTAAACCTCACGCGCACCTGCACCCAAAGCAGATTCTTTAATAGCCCGGCGTTCAACTTGTGTTGAACCACAAGGTACACATACCAAAACACGAGGGCTAGGACGCAAGAAATTATTGTCATGCACTTGCTTTATAAAGTGCTGTAGCATTTTTTCAGTCACGTAAAAGTCGGCGATAACACCATCTTTCATCGGGCGGATAGCGCGTATATTACCTGGTGTACGACCAAGCATGCGCTTAGCTTCTGCACCTACTGCCGCAACACTTTTCGGCCCGGCTGCGCGCTCTTGACGAATAGCTACTACTGAAGGCTCGTTTAGAACAATACCCTGGTCTTTTACATAAATCAGCGTGTTTGCTGTTCCGAGGTCGATGGACAGATCATTAGAGAACATGCCTCGAAGCTTTTTAAACATGAAGTGTGTATTCCTGTTTCTATGTTAACGCGTATTTGCAAAGGTGAGATGGCGACGCTTTAACGTGAAGTCGATATTTATTCGCACACTTTAACAATGGGGGCAATTTTGGGCAAGTGATGCTGTCACTTAGAGCCAAAATAACTACTTTATTAACAAGCAAATTCGGTGTCTACCCAATTAAGGCATCGCGCCTACGCGTTAATCGATTAATTCCTAATTTAGACCCACTAATGACCCCACGAAAGACGGAAGGTTCAAAAACAATGGTCGATTGGCCAGGTCTTTTTATTTTGAGACCGTCATGGTGTTTTTTAGCCACAGCGTCACGACCAAGTCCAGCCCCTACTTTGCTAATTGTTGATTTGCTCGCGTTTGTAAATAATGTTGTCGTTTCCTCTATAAACACCATAGGTTAGCGTGGCGCTAGGTGGGTTATCAGCTTCGCCATCCCCATCCCAGTCCCAGAGTAACCATGCAGCAGGCGTGTAAGCTAGCGGATAATTACCCGCTCCATTTGGCGATGATAAGCGCATACCTTCGCCGGTGACGTACGCACCTTCACTTAAGGTTCCGTCTTCAGAAGAAACTAGCTCACCTGAGGCATCATTTATATTAGCGTGTGCAAAGTTTGTGCAGTTATCGTACGTGTTTATGCGCCACGTTTGACCGTCCCAATATTGAGTACGAAGCGGTAATAGTAAGGCTTCATCAGCACCGCCGTAGTTATTTATTAACGTGGCTCGGCCGTAGGCAAAGCTAATTGCATCACCAAAATCATCAACACAGGAACCAGTGCAAGAAAGCCCATTAAAGTTTGCGTTCTCTATTTGTCCACTTTCAGCCACCAGCGCGATAGCCGCATTCATATATGCCCCGTCGAGTGCCGCACTACCTAATCGACTAAATGCAATGTCATTGTCAGAAAACACAATCTGCCCTGTCGTCCCGCTTTGAGGCCATGTTATCAAGTTTGTATTTTCTAAACGGTCAAACAGGCTCCCATCGTGTTCAACCTGCAAACTTAGGTTTGTTAATTTATCGAAGCCTCCGTAGTAGTTCGCGGTGCGGCTGCCATTTTGATTAAGGGCAGTAAGCGTAAAACTGACCTCATCAATCGGTTGGTCAAAATAGTTAAACCCATCACTGGCAGTACATGCCGCTACAACATCCCCGGTTAGTGAAAAGTTAGAGGGCGCAAACCTTCCCACGTTATCGACTTGGCCCACTACCGTGGTGTCGTTCAAGTATGTACTTTGAGCTGCAATAGAAATGACACCCACTTCATCATAATTTACGGCCAAGTTAACTTTACCTTCGTTATCAAAGTTAACGCTGGTTGTGCTTAATGACCCTGTTGCTCCACCTGCTGGCAAGGTTTGTTGAGGCGTTAGAATGACACTTCCTGAATAGTGTTCGGCTGTGTTGTTATTAGCTAAGTCTGCAAAATTATCTGGTACACCATCGTTATTATTATCTTCGCCATCAACCCACTGCACAGTGCGCAGCCCTATTACAAAGTCCTCTCCCGTACGCTTCAGCAGTGAGCCATTCGCGTTACTTGCATAACCGTTAGGGTTCGTACTGGTAGCACTGTCATTTAGGATGTCTATAGCAAAACCAAACGGTCGAACCGCAAAGATATTTGAAGACCCGGATATTGCTGTCCTGTCAGTAATTGTTCCTGTAAGCGATAATTCACCCGCATCAGGGTACTGCACCGTAAACTCTGCGCGAGAGTTTGCGTCAAATTGCAGTGCGAAGGTATCCGCAGATAACCCAAGTTCATACGTGTTATTGTTATTTGACAGGGCCACCTTATTCGAGCAATTGCTAGAACTTGCGCAATTGTAGTTAAGGTCCACATCTACTATTTTATTTTTTAAGAGTTCTGAATTTCCACAAGCCTCGACAGCATAGGTCTTACTATTAAAGCCTTGGTCTGATGGTTTGCCAGATAGTTGGGTTACAATAGTGGCGGTGTTGTCTGTAAGGTTTTTAAACACTAGACCATCGTCTTTGAAGTCAATTTTACACCCTTCAATACCTACATCCTTTCCGCCAATAAAACAGCGAAGCTGACTTGATGGCGTTTCGCCTAGTGTTGCAAGCTTTGTATCGTTTCCTTTCAAGCTGTCTAGCGCTAACGAAATCTGTCCAGTAAAAGAGACGACATCATTTCCGCTCCACTGAAAATTAGCATTGTTTTGCGGAGACAGATTAACCGTTGAAGGCTGAGAGTAGATGAGATCGCAATTCACATCTGCACAAGCCTTAAGCGTTATCTGTTTAGCCGCACAGCTACTGCCTTTATTGTCCGCTAATTCATAGCGATAGTGATTAAGTACTTCGATAACCTCACGACCACATATGCCGGGAATATTATTCGGTACTTCGTTTGCAGTAACTCTAAGAGGTGCTGGAAGAGTTGCCGTTGTTGAAGAAACGGATTCAATTCCTCCACCAGCATTAAAACGACCAATGATGGTTTCATCACCAACATTAGCGAATGTGACCGAACCTTTTGCAATAACTAAGGCGTTAGGGTTAGAGCCATCAATAACTACGTCGCCGTCTACATAAATCGCTAGATAAGCACCATCAGCAACAGTAACGTTGGCATTGGCCATAACGAAGCGGGTTGACTCGCCAATTGGATTTGTACCTGGATCGGAAATATAGATGCGTGTAGGGGCTACGACGTTATAGTTGCCCGCTGCCATCAGCACATTCTGCCTGTTGAAGTAGTAATCTCCTGCTAAATTACCGGCGGTTATTTCGGGGCCGCTGTCATCAACTGTAATACTCGGTATTGCTCTGGCTTGTGACTCGGTCAGTGAGTCTGTGTTATTTACGGTACAGTCAACACCCGGCTCTCCACATTTAGGGTAATCCGCTGTGCCAGCTGTCCCTCCGGGGATTAATTGCGTTGCACTTAGTACGCCGCTGTTTTCATCGATAATACGGCTATTCGCGGGAAGATTAATGGCCGAGCCGCCAAATGCTGCTACCGCGCCAGGAAATGCCACGTCACAACTTGGCACTTCACCACTGAACACAAACTCTGATGTCATAGCCAGAATACTGGCCTCTTCCTCGGCGTGATTGCGCTCTGAATCTAAACTTCGATCTTCATCAACGCGAAGCCCCAATCTATTTTTGTTAACTTGGCAACTGCGTAACCAACCACCATCAGCGCCATTGCGGCTAATCTTACTGGCAGCAACTAGTGGTGTTTGTGTATAAGAGTTCTTAAAGTTATTTCGAAAACAGCCGTCGTCCCACCCCTGAATGCGCACGTCTGCAAAGTCAGCCTCCCAGACTACCTCTACACCATTGTCGTCGAAGAACCTGCGGTCAAACCCTTCCGTGGTTGCCATGTAAGCAACCGTTTCAGTGCGTGTTACGGGCTCATAATCTGTTTCTGACGCTTCCAAAGCTATATAGTATGAAGGCGCTTCATATTTAGCTGCAATGGTTAAGAATGGCAGTAGATGTTCATTGGGAGGTTTCTTGCCATTTACGTCAACTTGGTTATTAACAGTTTGAATAGAGTGGAAGAAAACGGGTTGCTCGCCAAAGTCTGTCTGAAGAGGCACTTCTGCGTATCGCGCATCTTCAGTACCAGGCACTAATGGTCCTGTTGGGGTATACCAAGGAGAATTAGTAGATGCTTGGATAGTAGTAGCATCTAACTCCATTTTGCCTACTTCAACGATATCGCCATCAGGAAATTCGTGAACGCCGTAGGCAATAGCCAAGTAATGACCTCCCATTGTGATATGAGGGCCATCTTCACCAGAGGGCTCAAGGGGCAATGCTTCAAAGCCCGTTCTGGTCACGTTGCGAATTTTAACGATTGCAGGGTTACTCCCCTGATTGGTCGAAAGCATGAACACGGCCGGAGGCTCGTCATACACCTGCGAAAAGCTTATAGTCGTCCACTCTGCTTTATTGTAGGTATTTTGAAGCTCGATGAACCTGCCTTCAATTTGAGGGACGGCTAATACGGGCAGTGCTAAAACAACAAGAACTCCTATAAATAGGGCGCGAACAAAAGGTATACGGTATGTCATTATTCTTCCTGCCTTACTTCAACAAGAACGCGTTTTGAGGTTTCAAGTTGACCCGCGCTGCACTGCGCTTCTGCCCCTAACGCATAGACTCTAATTTCACCAGCGGCGACTTCTGGCTCTTCTACCTCAGTCTCCACATCGCAAGAGAGTGTAATCGAACAATTCTGCACGTTAGAGGCATTAATAGTTACTGGCTGGATAATAGCGGTACATGCTGGATTGTTACCATTAATTAGTCTAGAAATCGCAACTTCCATTCCGCTCTGCGCGGCCAAATAAGCGCGAGCGCCATAATATTCAATGGATTGCTGACGTATATTGGAGGAAATTTGATTGGACAACGCAATACCAAGCCCTAAAAGAACAATGCTTATAATTATGGCTACAATAGTCGTGGAGCCTCTTTGCTGGAAAGGCGAACTCCTGAGGCCGACAGGCCTTCGATTTTTGGTATGACTAGCTTTTAGTCGCGTTTTATTATGGCACATTAGGAAAGTGAACCTCGTGTACAACCGATATCTGCTCATCATCACTGCTTTCTAAGGTCATTTGCAGCTCTATAAGACCATTTTGCCGTAGCCCTGCTGTTACTACGTTCGCGCTCCACGATGCCACATTAGTACCAAGAACACCGGAAGTAGTACCTTGTGTTCTTATTAAACGCTCTCCCTGAGCGGTAGATGTTCTACATATTGTCACTTGTTCTTCAGGAACGAAGAAGCGTTTGCCTGGGGAAGATTGTGTATTAGCGGCGCTAAGCGTGAGATCATATTGATTATCGCTAGTTGGCTCAGAAGCCGCATCAGCAATAGTATCTATTGTTAGTCCATTATCATTCACGCTCTGCGGGTTTGTGGGGTATATCACAAGTGTATCATTCACGCTTAACTGACTATTGAACACGACTACGTGCATAGGGTTGTTAAACGCATCACCCACGTAGGTACCACTTTCTTTGATAGGGTAATAAGACAGGCACCCTAAACTTGCATCAAATGACACTGAATTCGGCACCACATTGCGTAACTCTTTTTCCAGTCGCAGAATAATAAAGCGCGCGTCGGATACAAGGCGTGTACGCTCAGCACCTGTTATATAAATTTGCGCACTTAAAGAAATCACCTGGGCGACAGAAACGCTAATTACGCCCAGAATAGTGATTACTAAAATAAGCTCTATAAGCGTAAAACCGCGCTGGGTCTGTGCTTTTGGAAGGGACATCAATAGCTCCCTCGATAAGCACTGAAGTTGTAAACTTGGCCGTCTGGTGCAGTTACTGCTAGATCAATGCGCTTAAACGTTTGACCATCAGTAGGCGTGCTGTCATCTAAGTCACTGTCGTAATCTACCGTTACCGCAAAACCAAAATTGTTATAGTTTCCGCCCACATTGCTGACTACATAGCCATTGTAATCGTCCACATCATCATATTCGTCTTCGTTAGCTTCTTCCGGACCAAGGGTTGTTGAGCAATTTCCTTTGGCATTACAGGTTTCAAAAGGCGGGCTTCTGTCGCTGTTTTCGTCATAGGAGCGACTAAGTATATCGTTCATTAACGATTGACCTAACTTAGCTGCCTTTACTTGGCGAAACGGCTCAGCCGTTTGTTCAGCTTGCGGCACAATAAGCGACAGCACTATTGTTAAGCTGATAGTGAATACAACAATACCAATCACTAGCTCTAATAAAGTGAAGCCTTCACTGTGTTTTTTGCTCGTAAGAAACATAGCGCTAGCACGCATAAATGGCCCCTTCACTTTGCAAACACATAGAAAAAGTGCTTATTTGAATTTTGCAGTTAGTTGAGCAGGCAATATTGCTTGGTCTGCCAAATCCGTCAAACTGGATTTGAGAAAAACTATCGCCGTTTTCATCTGCAGTTAGAAAAGTGAAATCAGTGCTAGATGCATTGACAACTTGGTCGTCATCAAAAGCAGTAGATAGGGAATTAGCACAATCATGGTCAGCGGGGGGAGCAATAACTGTACTTGTTATTTTCACGCAGCTGGTGTCTTGTACATTTTGCATGGCGCGAAGCTGCATATTGCGCACCAACTGAAGGGTTCTGTCGCGAAGCGCGATGGCTTCTTCGGTGTCGCTACCAAGAAAGCGGGGTGCGGCGGTCACCGCCAGCACCCCAATAACCAATATGGTTATAATAAGTTCTACGAGTGTAAAACCGTTTTTCTTCACATTACTCTACGCATGTGTTTACAGTAATTGTAGGGCGCTCGCCTTCAGCTGTTGAGTTAGTATAGGCAACAGAACAAGCACTAGTAGCAGCAGGAGATGCAGGTGCCCCATCGTATGCACCCGTATAGTATATAAGAATAGTATCATCATCCACTGCTGCAGTTGCGTAATCTCCCACTATGTTGCCATCACCATCCACTACATTAATGTCAGCATCAAGAATATTAGTGAAATTTGCTGCAGTTCCAGCATCTGGATATCCGAACACCAAAGATACAGTAGTACTATTACCGATATTGACCGAATCCGAACCATCACTTGAAGCAGCTACATCATTGATAAGTGCTTTGCCATAAACGACAGATGAAGCAGATTCCAATGAACCAGCAATACCTTCCAGTACAGAATCACGCGCATCATCTTGAAGGTTCAAAAACTTAGGTGCTGCTGTTACCGCTAGAATACCCAGCAATACAATTACAATGATTAACTCGATAAGGGTAAAACCCTGTTGTCTTGATACTTTTTGCATAATCAAACTTCCTGAGTATTAATTAAAAAACAGTAACCTGGCCAGTGGCTGGGTTATAAGTGAAACCGTCAAACGTGGTACCGTCAGGTGTGCCGTCTGCTGGTGCTGAACTATTAGGTAAACCCATAGACTCAACTAAGTAGTAAACACACAGTGTGTTTGCGCCAGAGTCATCTGAACGTACCGCGTATCTGAAGTCAGCAACAACCGTATCGTTTGTCGATGTGGTGTTGGTAGGTGCCGACTGTAGAATTAGGTCAAATGTGTTTTTGCACTCGGTATTGTTAACCGTAGAGATAAGTGTATTACCAGTGGAACTGCCGGTAGGGTAGCCAATAGTGCCGTCAACGCCAACTGGCGTCTGGTCGTAAGTAACCACTGTGCCATTACCGTTACCGTTGTTGCCACTTGGGCGACCTTCTACTTCCCACTGGGCACGCACAAGACCAACAGCGGCAGCAAAGCCACCTGCTACACCTTCTACACTGGCTTCTCGTGCTTCATCGGTAACATCGATAAAGCGCGGTAGCGCCGTAGCTGCAAGCAAGCCTAAAATAATTACAACAATGATAAGCTCTATTAGCGTAAAGCCTTGCTGTCTCGTGTTCATAGCATCTCCTAGATTAAAAAAATAAGCGCATAACTCCGACGCTTAGTTAACTTTTTCTTTCTCTTACTACGCCGCTACCAGCGTTGTACTCAAACCAAACTTTATTTTGAATAAAGAATGCACACTGCAAATATCCGTTTGCGTATTCATCGCTTACCGATATTTTTGACGACACATCGAATTCCCTTAAAGTCGCCAATGTGAACATGTATTCACACGCATTTCCTTGATCCGGCTCCAGCCCTTCAGGCCAACCCTTTGTATTTACAAATACCTCTGCAGCCACTTCTTTTTGCTGCTTTATACTGCCACTGGCATCAAAGTCCGTTTCGTAAATCAAAACCCTTGATTGCTTGGACTTTATCCATTGGGCTCTGGCTAACATAACAACCCGTTGAAACTGAGCCACTGCGTTTTCTTTGTTAACTTTTTCAGCTTCGTCTATCACTGGTGCTGCGTGATACACGTACGATGTAGCCAAAACAGCAAGCACCAATCCGATCACAATAAAGTTAAATAACCCTGCTCTAGTGCTAGCCACGTTTAGCCCCATTGAAATAGCGAACCCTTTACCCGCCTTTCACCGCCGACATCATGTTCCACATTGGTGTGAAGATGCCAAGCGCAAGTATCAACACCATGACAGCCACAAAACCTATTAAGATAGGCTCAATCTTGGCGGTTAAACTCTTGAGGTCGAAGTCGACTTCACGTTCGTAATAATCTGCGCTTTCTTCTAAAAGCGGCTCTAGCCGCCCGGTTTCCTCACCTACGGCAATCATCTGCAATACAAGTGTAGAAAACAGTTCGCTATTTTTCGAAACTCTCAGCAAGCTTTCGCCTTTTTCTATGCCTTGACGCATTTCTTTAATACGCATTTGCATGTGAGCGTTATCTACGGCATCGGCGGTTAGCGACAAACCCGCGGTCAACGGTACGCCCGCACGCAGAATCATAGAAAAGCTACGGCTATATCTCGACAGCAATGATCGCTCAATAATGCTGCCCACAACAGGCAACTTTAGTTTAAATTTGTCCCATTTAAGTCGTCCATTAGTCGAATTAACGTATTGTTTAGCCGAGAAAATTGTTCCAATTAATACGATTAAAATTACCCACCAGTAGTTTACGAAGAAGTTTGACGTGCCTATTAGCACGCGAGTCATTATGGGTAGCTCGGTGTCGAACCGCTCAAACATTTGTGTGAAAACGGGTACAACGAAAAGATTCAATATAAACATAGCAATAGCGAGCGCTATCAATACGAAAGTGGGGTACCGCAATGCCGATTTAATACGCTTTCGCGTTTCCTGTTCCCGTTCGAAATAGAGGGCTAACTGCAGGAAAACATCGTCCAGCTTACCGGTATTTTCACCTACTACGACGACAGAAATAGTTAACCGCGTGAAGATTTTTTCATATTTCGTCATGGCAGAAGATAAGCTTCTGCCCTGCTCTAACTGATCGGCTATATCTTTTAGAATTTCTTGAAAGCGTTTATGTGAGGCGTTTTCACTTAGCCCTTTAATTGCCCGGATAATCGGTATACCCGCTTTCAGCAGCGAGTACATTTGGCGAGAAAAGATGATCATCTCATCCAGCCCGACTTTAGCTTCGAAAAGGTGACCTATGTCTAAACCAGTACCCGTTTTCTCTGTTTTTTTAGTTTCTTCTATCGAAATAGGCACTATGTTTTTAGACAACAAAGCCTGCGCCGCTGCTTGCGCAGACGCAGCCTCAATAATGCCTTTTTGAGGGCCACCTTGAGCCGATTTACCCGCATAACTAAACTGAGGCATTAGTGGTTCACCACCTCAGGCACAAATTCAGCCACCTTAAAGACCTCATCTAACGAGGTTTTACCTTCTGCAGCATAGTCAAGGGCCATATGAGAAAGAGGCACGAAGTCTTTATTGGCCTTCGTTGCATCAACAAACCCTTGTGTATTATCGTCGCGCAGAGCCTCCATCATGTCTTCATTCATCTCTAAAAACTCAAACACGCCAATACGACCTTTGTAACCAGTATGGTTGCAGCTATTGCAACCTCGTCCTTTATAAAAAGTCGCGTTCGCTAGCTCTGGCTTTAAAAAACCTACCCATGCTTGCTCTTGCGCACTGGGCCCTCGCTCTTCTTTACAATTTTCACATACACGACGTACCAAACGCTGTGCCAACACCCCACGCAGTGAAGTAGCTACTAAGTAGGGCGCCGCGCCCATATCGATAAGACGGATGGCACTAGTTACAGAGTCATTGGTGTGAAGTGTACTTAAAACCAAGTGGCCAGTAAGTGCGCCTCTGAGCCCTATTTCAACGGTTTCTTGATCACGCATCTCCCCCACCATGATAATGTCAGGGTCTTGTCGAAGGGTGGTACGTAAAATAGACGCGAAATCGAGACCAATTTTTGAGTTCACTTGCACCTGATTAATACGAGGCAAGCGATATTCAATGGGGTCTTCTGCAGTAATGATTTTTAAATCGGGCTTATTGAGCTCACTTAGCGCGCCATACAAGGTGGTGGTTTTACCCGAACCCGTTGGCCCGGTTACCAAGATCATGCCATGAGGTCGGTTTATGGCGGCGCGAAATTTCTCAGCCATCGCATCAGGCATCCCCGTCTGATCTAACGTCAAAAGACCCGCGGATTGATCTAGCAAACGCATAACCACCGCTTCACCGTTAGCGACAGGCATGGTTGAAACACGCACATCAAGGGTGTGACCTTTCACTTTAATATTGAAACGTCCGTCTTGAGGAATACGCTTTTCTGATATGTCGAGACCAGACATCAGCTTTAGCCTAAGTACCAATGCCGAGGCAATTTTAACCTGGTTTAGCGTGTTTTCCTGCAGCACACCGTCTACACGCTGCCTGATGCGCAGAATATTTTCATCAGGCTCAATATGAATGTCAGATGCTCGCACCTGTACTGCATCCTCAAAAATAGAGTGGAGTAGCTTTACTACTGTGGCATCTGAAGTGGTATCGTCGAGAGCAGATAATTCAAAGTCAGCTTCATCGGCGTACTCTTCACCTAACTTTTCTGCAAATGACGCTATATCCTGGGTACGACGATAAACCGAATCAAACGCCTCTAACATTTGATTCTCTTGTACTATCGCCAGTTCAATATTACGCGGTGCCACTAGCGGCCCAAGCTGATCAAGACCACCTAAGTCTGTAGGATCGCTCATACCTAGCAGCACTTCATCATCGTCAGCTTCTAGTACTAGCGCGCGATAACGTCTTGCATAGGTTTCTGGGATAAGTTGAGCTTGTTCTGGGTCTATTCGGCGCTGGGTAATATCTAAAAAAGGTATATTAAGCTGCTGTGCAAGAAAACGAAGAAGTTGCGGCTCGCTTATAAACCCTAAGTCAATGAGCGTATCACCAAGTTTTCGCCCAGATGAGCGCTGTGCCGATAGCGCATTATCAAGCTGCTCGCTGGTAATAATATTTTCGTGAACTAATAAATCGCCGAGGCGCATCTTTAATCGAGGACGCATTAAGGTTGCTCCTGTAAATCGGTTAGGCGGGCACTGGCATATTGCAATGACGTTGAAGAAAGCCCGCCTATTGCAAGGGCTCTTGAATATGAAGAAATGGCCAAGCGCTTGTCTTCCAATGCATCATAGTTGACCCCCAGTGCCAACCACCATTTTGCATTATTCGGTTGTAGCGAGGTCATGGCACTGAACGCCGAGATAGCTTGCTCTGGTTTATTGATTGTCTGTGCAGAGGTCCCCTTTAGTATCAGATAATCGATACGTTTTTCAGCCAGTGCTTTCGCATCTAAGCTATCTGGCATAAGGTTCAGAGCTTCTTCAAAACGGTTTTCTTGAACCAGAATCTTAGCCATGAGTTCGCGCCACACTAACGCCTCTGGTGATATTACAACGCCTTCTGAAAGTACCTGTAACGCTTGTAGGTTGTTATTTTGACCAAAATAAAGGGCGGCCAACTGTTTGCGAGCCTCGGTATTTTGCGGGTAGGTAGATAGTGCAAGAGTAAAGCTTTTTTGAGCGTCGTCGAAAATACCAAAATTGTAAGCTTTAAGCCCAGCTTCTAAATGAACGGCGCTTTGTTGCTCTGGCGATTTAGGCGTAACGTCAATCGCTGGCTCACGTGAAATAATGCTATCTGGTTTAGGCGAGCTTAATTCACCAGTTGTTTTAACGTTTGTTCCAGGGTTTGTCCTGCTGGCCGTTTGTATGCTTGCTTTTTCTTGGGTTAAGCTTGAGGCTTTCACTACCGCCGAGCCGGTTTCTTCAGTCTCTTCTGATATGTTTGCGGCTGATAGGGTTTCGTCTTTAACTTCGGCTGCCTTTTTATCTGACTTTTGATCTGATTGGGCATCCGAGTTTGAGCTTGAAGAATTAGCAACTTGCGAACGTTGCCTATACTCTGCCTCGTCGTCGACTTCCGCCTCATCAATACTATTAAATACAATCTCAGCCACATCTGACGGCGTATTTTGATATGCCAAATCTTCTTCGGATAACGGCGTAGACTTCATGCCTTCTAAGTGTTGTTCGGCACTATCGACATATTGCTTGGAAGTAACTTCACTGTCCGCTTGGATGGGCTTATTTTCCATTGCGCTTACTGCTGTATTCTGTACATCGCCTTTTGCAACAATGTCAGCGCTACCTGTATTACCAACACGCTTACTATTCCCAGACTCAGTCATACCGCTCAACACCAGCCAAATAACTAGACCTAGTACAATGAGCGCAATTAGCGCTTTTGGCCAAAGCGAGCGATTTTCGACGTGCACCGTAGGCGGCAAGCCAAAATCTTTGTTCTGGTTTCGCTCATCTAGCGATTTTAAGGTGTCATTTAAAATGCTCATAAGCCCTGCGCCCCGTAAAGGTAAAGCACACTTGCTACAGCAACCGCAGCTATGGATAAAATAACGATGCTTTGTCTAGGAACAAGCCTTCGCTTACAATCATCAGTATCAAACACTGCGTTCATCGTATGTTGCCAATTCGCTGCGCTTTTACCCTGACCGTAAGCACGAAGAAGAATTTTGTGGCAAACAATATTGACCAACCGTGGCGTTCCTCGGGTGACTAATGCAATAAACGCACGTAAACCTTTTGATATTAACTGCTCACTGCCGCCCGCCGTTGTCAGTCTATGCCCTATGTAATAATCTACTTCTGCCGACGTCATCTTGCGCAATGTGTACGAAAAGCTGATGCGCTGACGGATTTGCCTAACCTTGGGGTTTGACAGGTTAGCGTCAAGCTCTGGCTGACCGAATAAGACAATTTGAAGCAGCTTGCTTTTTTCTGTTTCTAAGTTGCTAAACAAGCGCAGCATCTCAAGTGCATCCCAGCTTAACGATTGCGCTTCATCGATAATCAGTACCGCTTGCCGTCCCTCTTGTTTGAGCGCTAAAAGCCTTGACTCTATGGCATTGTGTAACCCCTGAGAGGCTTCGTTTTTACTCATATCAATACCTAATTCATTGGCGAATGCTATACGCAACTCGTCAGGGCTCAGGTATGGATTCGGCAAATAACAGGCTACGAATTTATCCGAAAGGTGGTTTATAAGCTTGCGGCACAACAGGGTTTTGCCAGTCCCTACTTCACCGGTAATTTTGATAAAGCCTTCAGACATACTCAACGCAGACAAAATGACTTTTAACGCTTCATTGTGCGGCGCCAGCGCACAAAAGAAATCCGTGTTCGGCGTAAGCGAAAACGGCATTTCTGTGAAATGATAAAAGCCTTGATACATAATTAGTTTCTATACCATTGATCAAGTAATGACTGGGTGCGAAGGCGCTGCTTTTCCCACGTATCTGGCTGTACCACCGAAGGGCGAATGAGAATAACCAACTCGCGCTTGCTCTGGGTTTTCGCCTTGTTTTTAAACGCGTTACCGATAATAGGGATATCACCTAACAGAGGTGTTTTAGATTCTTGCTCGCTGGTAACCGTTTCCATTAAACCGCCTATCACCACAATTTCACCGTCGCGAGCGCGGATCACGGTATCTGATTCACGAATATTGCTTTGCGCCAGCGGTAACAATATTTGTTGGTCACCTACTTGGATAACCTTTGTCTGTTCCGCCGTTTCTGTTACTGAAGGGTGAACATGCAGAATCACAGAACCACTTCTGTCTATTTGCGGTGTTACATCCAAAGCAATACCAGAGAAGAAGGGGGTTAGTTCGATATCGTTTTCGTTTTCAGTCTGGGTCGCACTCTGATCTTCACTCGTCGACACATCGGTAACAAAGTACTCGTCTTGTCCTACTTTAATAACCGCCTTTTGGTTGTTAGTTACCGTAACGCGAGGGTTACTTAGCATTTGCACGTCACCCTGAGTTTGAAGCATATTAATAACACCATCGAAGTCGCCGCGAGAAATACGTAGCGTTGATACTCCACCGATATCGGTTGAGATAGTATTTCCAATAGCATTTACCGCATTAATAGCCGGGTCGATTCCCGCAGCAGTGTTTGCTGCAAAATTAGAAGCAAGCGCCCCGCCGCTAAACCCAAAATTGACGCTCCCCGTTAAGCCGCTAGCTATACGGTCCCATCTAACGCCTTGTTGGTAACCATCATTTAGCGTGACTTCAATAATGCGAGCTTCTAGAACTACCTGACGTTGCAGGCTTTCTTGGCTTTGATTTAGAAAATCTTTCACCACGGCAATTTCGCTTGGTAGCGCGCGCACCGTTACCAAGCCCGCTTGCGGCGAGACCACAACCTGACGGCCTTCTGTGGGCGATACTAATACCTTCAAAGCCTCTTTTAAGTCACTCCAAAAATCGTTTTCACTGGTGGTTTGAATGTTTGAGCCATTAAGCTGTTGGATATTGTTGCCGCCAAGACCACCTTGGCCACCAAAACCGCCTTGCCCCCCCAGAGCGTTACCGCTGATGTTATTGTTGCCGTTAATACCGCCGTTGTTACCGCCATTATTTTGGTCCTGCTCGCTAACACCGCCCGCAATTACGCTTACGTTCGATACACCAAAACGCTTGATCATTAGGAAGTTAACCGGGATAGATTCTGTCTTTAACTGCGACGGCATTACCTGGATGACTTTGCCTTCTAAAAATACATCCAGCGGATACATTCTAGAAATAATCGTAAGCACATCATCAAGGGCTACGTCTTTAAGGGTTAGGCTGATTTGACCTGAGACCGCTGGATGCACAGCCACACTATATGGCGTATCTTCCACTAGCGCATCGAAGAAAGGGCGAACATCTACATTATTGGCCGATACGGCAAACATTTTCTGAGACGTAGGGGCTGGTAGCGACTGATAGCGAGCCACTTCTGACAGCAATTCTTGGTTTAGCTGTGGCGGTGGCGTGGGTTTGCTGACAGGCGCATTCTGAGAACGATTGAGTTCCTCGCGAATATGCGGCTTAACTTCCTCGCCAACACCATAGGTTTGACAACCCGCGATAACAAACGCCGCAGCTAGGACCAGTGCGTTAGAAATAAGGCTATTTTTTAATTTCATATGCATACATTCTTAGTATTTTCTGCTGACGACCGTCAGTGATAATCACGTGTTTAGGGTGAATTTTAGACACAGTGAACTCGTTAAGCGTGTCACCCTCTCGATAAGATTTGCCAGAGATAATCGCGCTATACCCTGAACTGCGTTTAAAAATTGACTGCAGTGCCAACTCACCATCTAAAAGGCCGTTTTCCTTTACACTCGCCCCCTTGAACAAGGCAGGTTTAGTTGGGTCTACGGCAGCTAGTGTAGGCTTGAAAACACTACCTAATACCAACAAACTAAATACAAAGTATTTCATTATCTTCACCTAGACTCCTAAAGCGAAATAAAGGTAGCGTTATTGCTTACTGTCGCTAACCCAAGCGTCAGTGATGCGTTGGGATATTCACCGGCGTTATAAGCGAAGTCAGTCACTATGACTTTCTCGGGTGCTGCTTGCAGACGCGCTAGGTAACTACGTAAATCAAAGTAACTTCCCTCAATCACTAGGCGCATATTGTGACGATAAAAAGCTGTACTTTGGGAATCACCTTCGCCAAAACGAATAGTTTGAGTAGGTTCAACGTTAAAATTAACCAAACTCACATTATTTTCTTCGTTTAACAACGTCATCAGTAGCTCAGGCATTCTGTCAGCCGCCACAAAGCCTTCGTTCAATGAAAGTAGCGCCTCATCAACGCTCAGTAGCGCTTGTCTCGCGCTATCTAATTCTTGCTGCATACGTTGTGTGTAATCGACAGACAGTGCTTGTTTAATAGCATCACGTTGAATAACTAGCGCCTTATACTCACTTTCTTTTCGAGTAGCTGTTTTGTCAGCGGCAGACATGTCTTCCAGCGCTGGTGATATGCCGAACCAAAAGAACAAATAAACGATAAGGCCAAAGCTCACCCACAAAATAAGCTGCTTTTCTCTGTTTTCAAGCGCAGAAAACTTATCAGAGAGCTGTTGATACTGACTCATCAGCGTCTCCCTCAAAATCGGTTGATATTAAAAATTGCTTCACATTTTCAGCACCATCTACTTCGTCGAACTTCACTGACGAAAATGACTTCCCTTGGAAGAAAGGAGACTGCTGTAAATTCTTTAGCCAAACAGGAATAGACGAGGGTGCGATTGTTTGTCCTGACAGGCGAATTTTTTGGGTGTCTATATTTATGCTGGTAAGCCATAGATTCTGGTTGTGATAGTCCGCAAGGTCATCCATCACTTCACCATACTTAGTTGCATCAAAAGACAGTTCTCCGCTTTTTAAATAAGCAAGCAGTTGCTTTCTGTTTTGAATCTTTGCATTCACTTGCTCAAGCTGCTGTTGTAGCGCTTTGGTATCTCGCTTTTTCTCTAGGGCATCATTGAGTGTTTTAATCTCGTCGTTGATTTGGCGTGTCGATGCTGACATCTGTTCTATTTTTTCTTGCTTGGCGTTTAGCAACACGTTAAAGGCCATAACAGCAGTTAGCATTAGCGCAAATGCTACGCCGTTTACCCAAAGTACCTTTGATAAGGGTAAGCGCTCT
The DNA here is from genome assembly GCF_056311745.1 of Alteromonas sp. ABV4_150. Lineage (NCBI taxonomy): Bacteria > Pseudomonadati > Pseudomonadota > Gammaproteobacteria > Alteromonadales > Alteromonadaceae > Alteromonas > Alteromonas sp. ABV4_150. The sequence continues at coordinate 1,358,332 of NZ_CM149971.1, forward strand.
TTTCGAGGTTTAAGCGAGGGGTGGTAAAGGTTTATTGTGCGCTTCACTGTTCATCCCTCACTGCGACAAGCGCGCTAGCTAAAGCAAAATGACAAGCGGGTTCAACAACATCAGCTAACTCAAGCTCCGGAATAAATTTTTTCATAGCCGCAGGCTGAAATGGCTTCAAGCGCTCTATTACAGGCTCGCAATCAAACTGTGTTCTGAACAAGATTTCTTTTAGCGGTGGCTGTTTTAGCTGTGACTCATAAAAATCCATCGATCGCTGTATTTCTAATCCAAGCATGTCGCTCAACTGAACGAGGTCTTCTTGGCCGGCGGATTTCTTAACAAAGCCCCTTAAACGTCGCGATAGCCAAATAGCACGCGAACGGACAATCATCAAAAATGGTTCGCTATCAGGCTCTTGAATAATAAGCAAACGCGCATAATCATCATCAGGCACCATTTCTGTCGCCAGCACCTCTTTGGTGTGGATATGAGTGAGTTTTACCTCTTTCTTTTTAGATAATCTTTGTACAAGCGCAGAAAGCGAGGATTTATCGGCAGCGAACACATCGATTTTTTTACCGCCGGATCGAGTTTGGACCGGATAGTCGATGTAGTCCAAAACAATATTGCTAGAGTCAAAAGGAACTAACTCGCCAAGAGTCCAAGGTAGCGCCGTTGTAATGTCTTCTTCAGGTAACTCAGGTTTATCGACCTGTACCATATGGTACATTTCTTGTGGAAGCACGACAGATACTCGGCACGTTTCCTTATCGAAATCACGCAATGCATCACTTAATTGTGTCTCAAGTGGCTTTCGATTATCGAAAGGAACAGACGCAACTGAGCTAAGCACATAATCACTACCCCCAAAATTAATCGCGGTAACATGTAACTCAGTCGCACTCACAGACACACCTACGGTGAGCTTTGCACTGTTCTTTTTCGAAGAGAATAAGCTAGATAGCATATGCCTACTTAATTCGTTAGTGTCGAGTATTATCTTATTTTCAACAATACCTTAAGGTTTCAATTTGTGACATGGCGCTAACTCAAAAGTAGACTAATTATCTAAATAAACCAAATACCTATATAGCAGAACATTTATATTAATATGTATAGATATGAAGACCTTATTAGTCTTCTAAGGCGGTTACCGACCCGCTTACTGGGTAATAGTCAAAGTAGGTACCATTACTCAAGCTAAAGCGACACCAGTAGTTATCTTCATTTGCTTCAAGCTCGGCGTAGTATCTTGCATGTACTTTAAACCCATCTACACGGAGTGGAGATGCCACTACTGATGACCAAATTTTCTCACATCCAGCATCCGACATATTAGCTGTTGGCCATCCATTGTGATTCATACGAACTGGCGTTCGGTTTACTTCACTACCCGCGTCATCATAGTGAATGAGCATTATCATAGTAGTGGGCTGACGCACTCGCCATTGCCAATGTGAAGAAACCACATGCCGTTTAAAAGTATCTAAACGCTCAGCAAAGGCTTCTGTAGTCGTATCTGCTTCACCAATGTGAAAATAGTTAATTACTACCCCTAGTGTTACCGCAAAAATAACGGCAATGGACGCTTTTATAACGTTTTTCGTGGTGTCGGCGTCTTTTTTATTTTTATTCATTTACGGATTCTCAGCTTATCACCGCGGTAACAATTCTTGTTTACCCTAGGTTTTTATCAAGATATGCAAGACATAAATCGGCTATCGCAAGCGAAAAACGACCTCGCTATGTCGATAGTTTATCGGCATTTTGAATAAAATATGAAGTAATACTAGTTCGCATAGATAATTAAACGAACCCTCAAGCCTAGCTCGTTTAAAACTATCAATGATTAGCGTTAATGGCTTTTTGCAGAATAGTGATACCCCAGAAATCACTGTCTTTTTGCTTCAGCTGCCACCCATTTTTCATGAGCGCTTTTCGCGTGTAGAAGTTAGTCATACCATGTCCAAACAGAACCACTTTAGGATGTTTTTCGCTGAGTTTATCGATATGCAGGGAAAGCTTTTCAACTCGCTTTTTAGCAAATTTAAAACTCTCAAAGCGGCCTTTAGTTCCCATAAACCAGAGGGCGCGGCTTAGCAAAACCCAATGCCAACTGCGTAAGATGAAAGGCAGCTTGTAATAAGGTATATCCATTTCTCTCAGTTCCGGTAACTCTTCATCAATTGAAGTTACGCCATACTGAGCAGCTGTTAACTTTGCTCTTAAAAGTGGGCTGACGGCGATATAGCTACCGGTTATATCTATTTTTTGCTTGGGTTGACTGGCTGGGTCTAGGGAAGATTTATTGTAGTTCCGCACCCAGCTTGCATATTCGGCGGCATTCACTTTCTCATTGTGGGCTGAAAGTGGCTTTCCGTGGCGTATGAAAACTACTTCTTTCATCGCGCTTCCTTTCATGACATCCGTATTCATACTAAGTCCATTTAATTAAATCTAACTGTTTCGCAAGCGTAATGGGCTATGTGAATTGTTATTTACTTCATATAGCGGGAATATACGAAAACATAGGGCGTTAGTTTAAACACAACGCCCTTTGCACATACTGAAACGAGCTAACAACGTTACGCACTCGCCAATACTGGGTCAATAGCTTGACCCTCGCTATCAAGGGAGTCCGCTTTTTGTTCGATGTATTGCGATAGCACCTCTTGTTGCGCTTTGTTTAAACGCAACCCATGCTTAGTTCTGCGCCAAATAACATCTTCCAGCGTACATGCCCATTCACTCTCGATTAGATAGTCTACTTCTGCGCAATACATACCTGCGCCAAAGTCTTCTCCCATCTCAGCAATTGACGATTTTCCTTTTAAAAATTTGTAGCTTAAAAGGCCATATTGACGCGCATAGCGTTGAGCGATGTTTTTGTTCAACCACTGAAACTCACCAATTAACTTATCTACAAGCTCGTCTTGGCTTTCGAATGCGCCACCTGGTAAAGACACATCTTTAGTCCATGCTTTCTTAGCTTTAGGGAAACATGTAGTCAGTTTGTCTACCGCATGCTCAGCTAATTTTCTGTAGGTCGTTATTTTCCCTCCAAAAATATTGAGCAGCACAGGCTTGCCTGTTTCGCCTTTGAGTTCTACTTTATAGTCTCTCGTTAACTCCTGAGCAGAAGCATTCTTTTCTTCCAATAAAGGTCTTACGCCACTGTAAGAGTGAACGATATCGCGTAGAGTAATTTTTGACTTAAAGTATGTGTTTACCACATCTATCAAATACTCGGTTTCTTCATCCGAGATAGCAGCATCTGATGGGTTGCCTTTGAAGTCTTCATCAGTAGTGCCTACCAGCGAGAAATCCCCTTCATACGGAATCACAAAAACAATACGCCCATCTCTGTTTTGTAATATATAGGCTTCATCAGTATCGTAAAGTTTCGGCACAATGAAGTGGCTTCCTTTCACCATACGCATAGCATTTGGGTTGTTAACATTTACTAGACGATCTAGGAAGGATACCGCCCACGGGCCTGCAGCATTGACAATAGACTTCGCTTTTACTGTAAACGTTTTCCCTTTTACCGATTTAAGCTCAACACTCCACAGATCATCTTGCTTTTCAGCTTTAACGCATTCAGTGCGGGTGTAAATTTGTGCGCCTTGATCTTGTGCGGCCAGTGCGTTCAATACTACTAAGCGTGCATCATCCACCCACCCATCAGAGTACTCAAAGCAGGTTGTAATATCGTTAACCAACGGACTTTCGCTTGTTGTCGACAGCTTACGTGAGCGAGGTAGCATATTGCGTTTCGCCAATGAATCGTAAAGGAACAATCCAATTCGAATCATCCAGGCTGGGCGCAAATGCTTTTGATGCGGCAAGCGAAACCTCAAGGGCCACATGATATGAGGGGCTTTTTGAAGGAGTACTTCCCGTTCCGCCAATGCTTCTTTTACTAAACGGAACTCGTAATGTTCTAGATATCTAAGGCCGCCATGAATGAGCTTACTGCTTGATGAAGATGTAGCGCCAGCAAGGTCACCTTTTTCACATAATGCTACTGAAAGCCCACGCCCTGCAGCGTCTAGCGCCACGCCAACACCGTTAACGCCGCCGCCAACAACTAAAACGTCGACTGTTTTTTCAGATTCATTGCTGTGACTCATAGTTCGCCCCTGCTCGTATTCACATTTGCTTTATCTAATTGTTGGCTATTTGACAACCAAAAAGAAAACATGTCAACACAAAACGAACATTATCGAACATTAAGGAAAGTTAAAGAAACCCGATTATGTGTTAATTTGTTGGTAAATAATGCAGATAAAGGATGAAGGGCTCAGCAAATCTACATGCATCGACTCGCATATTTGAGAATATAAATAGCCAAGCGAATCAACACAAAATCATGTGCAAGGAATAATCAGCGATGAAGCAACGTGCAATATCATCGATAAGATAAGGCTAGTCCATAATTATGACAGACCTGTGATTGTGACAATAAACGAGTAAGACTATTGATAGCTATGCTTTTACAAATGTAATGTTATTCTCTTTTATAATTTTTACTATGCTTGGCGGTGGTGTCTTATCACAAACCAAGCAATCTACTTGTGAAATATGGCCCTGTTCAACCATAGCGCGACGCTCGAATTTGCTATAGTCGGCCGCAAGAATAACGTGCTGGGTATGTTCTAAAATAGCTTGTGAGACTTTCACTTCCCTAAAGTCGAAGTCAAGCAGTGCACCGTCTGAGCTTATACCGCTTATACCGATAATGCCGTAATCCATTCGAAACTGACTAATGAAATCACAGGTTGCTTCGCCAATAATTCCGCCGTCGCGATAGCGTACTTCACCAGCGGCGATAATCACCGAGAAGTCTTCTTTAGCAGATAAGATTGTCGCAACATGGATGTTGTTTGTTACTACGTGGAGATTTTTGTGGTTGAGCAGTTTGGTGGCAATAAGCTCGGTTGTGGTACCAATATTAATAAACAAAGACGCACCATCAGGGATCATGGCTGCCACAGCCTCTGCAATTTTCTCTTTTACTTCACTGTTTTGCGTTTTACGTTCTTGGTAAGGCGTGTTTTCCCAACTTCTATTTAAGCCAGCCCCACCGTGGTAGCGACTGACTACACCGTTTTCAGCCAGTTGATTTAAATCTCTTCGAATGGTCTGTGGCGTCACTTCACAAGCACTAACCAAATCATCAATAGACATAAAACCATGTTGCTTAATTAGCCCAACAATTTTTTCGTGCCTTTGCGTTTGGTTCATCACACATCCTCAGAAGTAAAATCGACACTAATTATACGTGCCTAAAAACAAACTTCACGCGATAAAACGAAAATCAAATGTTCGTTTTCGAAAATATAGCATTGTTAAACATCTGTAAATGATGCAAACTCTATGAAAAATCATCTTCAGGAGTGACCTTATGGGACAACATATTCTTGCCATTGACCAAGGCACAACAAGCTCTCGCAGCATTATTTTTTCTCCGAAAGGAAGTATAGAAGCTATTGCTCAACAAGAGTTTTCGCAAAAATACCCTAAGGATGGTTGGGTAGAACATGACCCTGAGGAAATTTGGGAAAGCGTTGTCGCTACCCTGAAGGAAGTTTTTAACAAATGTAGTGTCGCGCCATCAGATATCGCCGCCATTGGTATCACAAATCAGCGCGAAACCACGCTAGTTTGGGACAAACAATCCGGAAAGCCCATCTACCCCGCTATTGTGTGGCAAGACAGACGCACAGCGCAATATTGCCGAGATTTTAGCGAAGACCAAGAATTTGTTTCGTACATAACTGAGACAACAGGACTTTTACTCGACCCATACTTTTCAGCAACCAAAGTCGCATGGATACTAGATAACGTCGAAGGCGCACGAGAGAAGGCTGAAAATGGCGAGCTTCTATTTGGTACTGTGGATGCGTATTTGATTTGGCGCTTAACGGGCGGTGAATCACATAAAACTGATGCCACCAATGCGTCTCGAACCATGTTGTTTGATATTCATAACCAGTGTTGGGATGAAAAGCTACTCGATAAATTTAAAATTCCAGCTTCAATGCTGCCGGAAGTTATGGACTGTGCAGCAGATTTCGGAGTTATTAAAGAAGACATCATCGGAAAAGCGATTCCTATTCATGGTGTAGCTGGTGATCAACAAGCCGCCTTGGTTGGTCAGGCTTGCTTCGAAAAAGGCATGGCGAAGAGTACTTATGGCACGGGTTGCTTCATGATCCTTAATACAGGCGACGCCCCGCTTCAATCGAAAAATCGATTACTGACAACAGTGGGTTACCGCCTCGAAGGGAAAACTACCTATGCACTTGAAGGTAGTATTTTCATGGCTGGCGCCACCGTTCAATGGCTACGGGATGGCTTAAAGCTTATTGATGATGCTGCAGAATCAGAAGCTTTAGCGCAGCGCGCTAGACAAGATAACGGTGTGTTTTTAGTTCCCGCATTTACCGGGTTAGGCGCGCCTTATTGGGATCCTGATGCTCGTGGCGCCATTTTAGGGCTTACCCGTGATACAGGGATAAGCGAGATCGTTGCAGCAGGCCTGCAATCGGTTTGTTATCAAACCAAAGACCTTCAAAAGGCGATGGAAAGCGACGGCGCTCGCCCTACAAATATACGTGTAGACGGTGGCATGTCGCGCAACGACTGGGTCATGGGCTTTCTGTCGGATATTTTAGGGGCTGAAGTAGAACGCCCTGAAATTACAGAGACTACTGCGCTAGGTGCAGCTTTCCTAGCAGGATTACAGGCTGGTGTCTTTAATTCAATTGACGATTTAACCCACTGCTGGAAGAGTGATAGCGTTTTCACTCCAAGACTGTCGAAGCCGGAGCGCGATCAGGCCTATGAAGGTTGGAAAGCAGCCGTAGAACGTATCCGCTGCAGTTAATGACGCTTAAATTCCCCTTATTTTTCCTATTGTTAATAAAGTGCGGTTATATACCGCACTTTTTTTATACAAAAAAAATTTTTATAACATTGTAATTACATTGTCATTTTGTGCTAGTATTGAACCCAAGGTAAACGTTTCACCTTTTACCTTTAAACGTAAACGCTATATTTTTCAAAAAGTTACAAATAATAATCGAGAAAATATAACGTTAAATATGTAAAAGTAATGTTAATAAGCTTGATCCACAGATACCAAAAACGTAATTTAAGTGCAAAGTACGTTAAAACGTAGCCTACTCACGGAGAAAACACAGTGACACATAAAATTAACACATCACAGTTAGGCCCGATTGCGAAACGCTCACTTTTGGGTGTCGCTATCGCCTCTGCCCTACACGCACCGGTAGCATTTTCTCAAGATGCTGACACTCAAAGTGTAAACGATGCACCTGTTGAAGTTATTGAGGTTCGCGGTATTGTCAGCAGCCTGAAACGCGCTATGGCTGATAAGAAAGAAAACCTCGCTGTTTCAGACGGTATTGCAGCAGAAGATTTGGGTAAGTTCCCAGATTTAAACGTAGCTGAATCACTTCAGCGTATCACTGGTGTTTCTATCGACCGTAACGGAGGCGAAGGCCAGCAGGTAACAGTACGTGGTTTTGGTCCCCAATTTAACACGGTACTTGTTAACGGTCGCCAACTAGCTTCAGATGATGCTGGGCGTGCATTTAACTTTGACGTACTTGCTGCTGACCAAATTACTGGCGCAAATATCTACAAGAGTGGCGTTGCTAACCTTCAATCAGGTGGTATCGGCTCTACCATCAACGTTTCTACTGCTCGTCCGTTTGACTACGACGGCTTTCAAGCTGTTGGTAGCTTGAAAGGCATGTATGAGACGCTTTCTGAAGAAACGTCTCCACAAGCTTCTTTCTTAGTTAGCAACACGTTTGCTGACGATAAGTTCGGCTTACTCCTAGCGGTATCACATCAAGAGCGTGAAGTTCAAATTAACCGCATTCAAACAGCAGGCTGGCGACCAGGACTGACACTGTCGAACAGAAATGACGGCGTAATTGCATCAAATGTATACCTTCCTCGTAACTGGGATCAGGTTGTAGATCAACAAGACAGAACGCGTACAAATGCGTCGCTTGTTGCGCAGTTCGCACCATCTGATGATGTCACTATCACGTTAGACGGTTTTGTATCTAAATTTGAAATTGATTCACAAGTAACTGACCTAGCATCATGGTTCGAACCAGACCGCGTTGGCTCTGCGACCATTTCTGAATACGGCACTGCTATTCAATTTACGCAAGAAATTGACTTACACCAAGGTAGCGGTAACCCTGCGTCTGACTTCGTTTCATCGACCCGTGGTGTACGTGACGTAACTAACAAGGGTTTTGGTTTAAATGTTGACTGGCAAGTAACAGATGCCCTTTCGGCAACATTCGACGTTTCAACATCTGAAGCTGAAAATGATATTGGCGGTAAAGGACGCTTCAACGTAGTTGGTATTATTAATAACTACGAGTTTGACGGCACTGGAAGCACACCTACAGTAATTCACGACGGTTTTGGCAACGGTCAATTGCCTGACATTAACCTTAACCGCCTTCACTACAATGACTTGGGTAACGTAGTTGCATCAGAAGATGAAGTTACGGAATATAAAGCAGACTTTACGTACCTAGCTGATTCAGACGTTTTCCGTAAGGTTGATTTTGGTATTTTGCGTTCTGAGCGCGAAAAATTCGTATTCCAAGAGTTTGCGTCACAATGTGCGTTCTGTGGTTATGGTACAGCAGCGCCAATTGATGAGCTTAATATCCGCCCGTTTACTGCAAACAACTTCTTCAGCGGTCTGATTGACACTTGGTATACCTATGATGGTGATGCATATCTAGACTACCTTGCCTCTCAAGGTGCTCCAGTAACGCCAACGTTGCAAAACAACTACTACAACATTGAAGAAGAAGTCACTGCACTTTATGCTCAGTTCGAATTTGGTTATGACATTGGTGATATGCCATTAACCATGAACTTTGGTGCACGTTATGAAGAGACAAACGTGGCTGTTTCAGCGGTACAAGCGTTTGTTTCTGACATTATTCCAACCACTGACTTAACGCTTTTCTCAAACGTATTTGCTCCAGCAGAGGATATTACTGGAACAACGTCTTATTCTAACCTTTTACCTAGCCTTAACGTGAAGTTAGAAGTACAAGAAGATATGATTGTACGTTTCTCGCGCTACGACTCTCTGACGCGCCCCACTATGTCGCAGATGTCTCCAGCAACCACCTTTGGTGAACCTCGTCGTCAAAACCTTCAGGCAAGCGGTGGTAACCCTAATCTGAAGCCATTTAGTGCGGAAAACTGGGATCTATCATTTGAGTGGTACTACAGCGATGACTCTGTATTCTCGTTTGCAGTATTTAGCAAAGAAGTTGAAGACTTCATTGTTACGCTTTCAGGCGCAGAAACTTACACTATGACTGACCGCCTACCAGGAGACTTCCGCTGTGCAGCAGCAGATTGTGCGCCGGGCGTTTCGCTTGACCCACAAGACCCTGACCGCGATGTGGTAGCTGATACTGAAGAGCTTAATGGTGCAAGCGAAGTTTATACAGTAACTCGCCCTCAAAACGGCGAAACAGCAACGGTTAATGGTTATGAAGTGGCTATTACCCACGTATGGGATAACGGCTTTGGTGTAACTGCTAACGCTACGGTAGTTAACAGTGATGCGGAAGTATCTGGTGATACTAGCCAAACGTTTGCATTAGAAGGGCTTGGCGATTCACAAAACCTTATCGTGTTTTATGAGCGCGATGCGTTCCAAGCTCGTGTAGCGTTTAACAACCGTGAGTCGTTCCTATTTGCACTTGATAACGGTTTATCAGGCGAACCAACCACTACTGAAACCTATGGTCAGTGGGATGTGAGTGCAAGCTACGACATCAATGAACACCTAACAGTATTCGTTGAAGGTATTAACGTAACGGAAGAAGAACTTACGCAGATTGGTCGCTTCCCAGACCAAATTTACTCAATTGAAGACAATGGTGCTCGCTACTCTGTAGGTATCCGAGGCTCATTCTAAGATTTGTGTGTGTTTTGGCAGGGGTAAAACCCTGCCATTTATCCATAAGCCTATTGGCAAAACGAGTACGTTTATGGATAAATGTAGAAAACAGTCATAATTCTATTTAAGCAGTGTTGTTTCATGAACCATTCAACTAATACATCTCAAAAACAGCGTATTGTTATCGTAGGTGGTGGTACCGCAGGCTGGCTTACTGCCGCCATCGTCGCAGCTAAGCATCAAGTAGCAAAGGGTGAATCTGGTCTAGAAATTACCCTAGTTGAATCCAGTGACATCCCCACTGTAGGTGTAGGTGAAGGAACATGGCCAACAATGCGTAATACGCTTAAAGACATTGGCCTGTCTGAAAGAGAAGTATTTAGGCGCTGTAGTGCAGCATTTAAGCAAGGCGGTAAGTTTGTAAATTGGGTAAATGGCGACGGTGACTTCTATTACCACCCGTTTACCGTTCCGCTAGGTTATGGTCGTGTTGAGATGGCCCCTTACGTAGGCGATATTGCAAATTTTGCCAACGCCACTAACTTTCAGCAGCACGTGTGTGAGCGTAATATGGCGCCTCGCACGCTCAGCGAACAAGAATACAGCAGCGCGCAGTCGAACTACGCGTACCATTTAGATGCTGGCGCATTCGCTGACATGTTACGAGACTTCAGTAAGGCGGAGCTAGGCGTTAAACACATTGTCGCCACGGTAGAAAGCGTAGCCGCAACCTCAAACGAACATATCGAAAGCGTTACTCTCAATAACGGTATGGTTTTACACGCCGATTTATTTGTCGACTGTTCTGGGTTTCGCTCCCTATTACTCGGCGAAACCCTTGGTGAAAGCGTTATTCCCACAGATGACGTGCTATTTAATAACTCAGCCCTTGCCCTTCATGTACCCCACGAGGAGAACTTCGAAATAAAACCCTATACCCAGGCAACAGCACAAGAAGCAGGCTGGATTTGGGATATTGGTTTATCTTCTCGAAGAGGCGTAGGTCATGTTTACTCCACCGATTTTACTACCGACGAGCGAGCGGAAGAGGTCTTGCGTCAGTATGTCGGTGACAAACACGGCGATTTGAAAGCGCGCACAATTCGTTTCAACTCTGGTTATAAGAAGCGCATTTGGAAAGGCAACTGCGTTGGTGTGGGTCTTTCCGCAGGGTTCGTAGAGCCATTAGAGGCAACAGCCCTTATGCTTATCGAGATTTCAGCACGTTATATTGCAGAGCAAATGCCGTTGCCTGTGTCTGCCATGCCTATAGTCAGTCAGCGCTTTAACAAGCAAATGAACTATCGCTGGCAACGCATTATCGACTTTTTAAAACTCCATTATATTTTCAATCAACGCAATGAACCTTATTGGGTTGCTAATCGCGATCCTTCAAGCATTCCCGACTCTTTAAAAGAAGATTTGGAAATTTGGAAGTATCGCGGCCCTCAAATTGCTGATTTTTCAGCGGCAATAGAGTTATTCCCTGCCGCCAGCTATCAGTATGTACTATATGGAATGGGATTTTCTCCAGATTTCTCTTTGCAATCTCATTTCTACAACGAACGTGACTTAGCTGATAAGGTCATCCAGCAAAATCAGCTAATCACCCAGCAAAAACTAAGCAGTCTACCTAATCACCGCGACTACATTGAGCAGTGGTTGGCAAGCTAACGAGAACTATAATATGCCAAAATTTGAAACCTTATCGGCTGATACCCACAACGCTCTTACTATTGACGAGAGCAAGCTTGCTAGTACTTATTCGAAATTTCATCTTCTCAATATTGAGATAAAAGAAGCCGTTCAAGCATCTAGTGATTTTCCTCTGTTTTTCAGTAAATCTTCTGAAGCACAATATTGGACTATTTCAGCGCTGTGCGGCCTTGCTCCCCAAGAAAACGTATTTGAAACGCAAGGCATGTGGCTTGGTCACTATACACCGCTCAGTCTTCGCACCTTACCTTTTATCGTACGGTTGGGAAATGATGCTCAGCAACAAGAAGTTTTAGTTGATGTGGACTCGCCAGCTGTTTCTTCTCAAGACGGTGAAGCACTCTTTTTGCCTTCAAAGCGCCCTACTGCATACCTTGATAATAAGAAGAAATTGCTAGATGAGCGCGTTAACGCCATGCAGCAAACCGCTGTAATGATGAATCAAATTAGCGAGATGGGGCTAATTCATACTGTCGACTTGATCATAGAGTACAAAGACAACACTAGTCAGCGGGTGGGCGGATTAGCTACGGTGAATGAACAACGCTTGCAAAACCTTACAGCTGAAGAGCTGGCTAGTTTGAATCAAAAGGGCCTGCTCAACGTGCTTTTCAATATTCTTGGCTCTATTTTGCAAGTAAACCGCGTTATCCGTCTTCATAACACTAAATTTCCTGAACGCGCTGTAAATAACATTAAGTTCGAAACCAGCAAGTCATAACTATTCTCTAGGAGTAAAACATGTTTTCCAGCACTATTCAGGTGTCTGTTTTTGTCTTTGTGACTGCTTTAATTGGTTTTCTTACCTATTTAAGTTGCCGCGGACAAAATAGAAATGCACAAAATCAAAACCGCGAATACTTTCTTGCAGGCGGAGGTCTAGCTTGGTATTTCGTTGCAGGTAGTATCACGCTCACTAACTTGAGTACCGATCAGCTTGTAGGTATGAACGGTAACCAAATGGCTTTGTTAGCCCTATGGGAACTAGCAGCCGTTGTGGGCCTTTTCGTACTGGCAAAAGTATTCTTACCTGTGTATTACAAGTTCAAGTGTACAACGACGACAGAACTTCTAGAGCAGCGCTATCACGATAAGCACATTCGCGCGGTTATTAGTGCGCTCTTCTTCGCAGGCAGTGCCTTGATATTTTGCCCGGCAGTAATCTATTCGGGCTCATTGTTCATGCAGTCTATGTTTAACGTTGAGCTGCCGCTTATGTACATTGCGGTTATCTTCGTTATCGTTGGTGCCCTATATGCTATCTTCGGCGGCCTTCGCGCAGTAGCGGTGTCTGACACCTACTCTGGCGTGCTTCTTTTAACCATGGCCGTACTGGTGGTTATTCTGGCGCTTCAAGCCATCGACTATAACTTTGACGGCATTCCGCAAGAGCGACTTACCCTAATTGGCGATGATGAGTCTCCAATTCCTTGGCATACCTTGCTTACCGGGATGATCTTTATCCAAATGTTTTACTGGGGTACTAACCAAGTTATTACTCAGCGCGCAATGGCGGCACCTTCGTTGAAAGAAGCGCAGAAAGGCGTATTCGCTGCGGCCGGTATTCGCTTGCTGATTGTACCTGCCATTATTGTTATTCCAGGTATTGTTTCATACAAACTATTTGGTGATATTGGTGATAGTGCTTACGGAAAAATTGTTGCAACGGTATTGCCTGATTGGCTTTCTGGCGTATTCGCAGCGGCTATGGCAGCTGCGGTGTTAACCACGTTTAACAGTAACCTGAACTCTGCTACTGCACTTTACGTGTGCGACATTCATGAAAGCTATATCAACAAAACACCTAACGTACCTAAGTTAAGCGGCTACGTGACTATTTTGTTGTGCTTAGTATCGCTTGCGCTAATCCCCGTATACCAACAAGCTGATAGTATTATTAACCTAGTCCAGAAGCTTTACGGTCTATTAAGTATGCCTATTCTTTCGGTATTCATCGTTGGCTTACTGTTTAGAAACGTGCATGCATTTGCAGCCATTGGTGCAGTGTTATTCGGCGTTTCAATTTACGCATTAATGAGCTTTGAAGCTTCACCTCTGTATGCACCATTTGGACTTCATTACATACACCTAATGTTCGCAACCCTTATCGGCTGTGTCGCCTTTGCTCTTATTGTGAACCGTGTAGTGTTTAACCAGAAGGCAGAGTTTTCCTTGGAGCTTTATAAAAAAGAAGCCTAACAAATTAGTAACATGTCGAAAAAGGATGTCTTTTGACATCCTTTTTTGTTTTTAACAGTTAATATCATCTATATTTTGCAACTATTGGTCAGACTTCATTTCGTTCACAATGCAGACTACCATTGAAAGTAAAACGTTTACCCTAAAATTGTAGAATAGGTCTAGTGAACGTGATTTAATATGCAAAATTATGACGTAAGAAGACGCTGCTTGCGTTGTAAAAGAGTTGTATCACCACCTAATTTACGTTTTATTAACGCTGAGGTTTTTATGTCGTCACTTTCTCAATTCGTGCGCCTGTCGAACGAAAAGGCTACTTTAATATTCGACTGCCAAGGTCGTATGCCCAAGGTCATTTACTATGGTGCGCCATTAAGTGACAGCACCACACCAGAGATGCTAAGCGTTCTTAATACACGTCAAGAAGCTAAATGTGCGCCGGTTATCGAGCCACCGATTACACTAGTGCCTACTCACGGTGAAGGTTGGACAGGTCAGCCAGGACTAGAGGTATCGGGCAATGCAGATCAGTGGTCGGCGGGCTTTACCTTGGTTGATATTAATCATAACGCGCAATCTGTCTCTTTTATTGCCGAAGACTCGCACCGCGGCATGCGCCTTATTACAACTGCCGAGCTCGATGCAGATACTAGTGTGGTAAAATATGTTTCTCGCATTGAAAACAGTGGTGATACTCCACTTAACTTAAATTACTTAAATGCCGCTAGCCTTCCACTTCCTACAACGGTTAGTAAAATTAAGACATTCGAAGGTCGTTGGTCTGCTGAATTCCAAACTAAAGATCACGACTTATTCTTTGGCAGCTACGTGCGTGAAAACCGTCGTGGCAAAACCTCTCACGACACTTTTCCCGGTTTAATTGCATTTCCTGAAGGAACAGGTGAACTTAACGGTGAGTGCTTTGGTTACCACCTTGGCGCTTCAGCAAACCATAAGCTTCGCGCCGAACTCATGGCTGATGGCAGAAGTTATGTTCAGTTCGGTGAATTACTGTTTCCTGGTGAAGTGGTACTTGATGCTGGGGACAGCTACACATCTCCGGTGCTTTACACAGGCTATGGCTGCGAAGGTTTTTCATCCCTGTCGCAACAGTTCCACAATTTCATTCGCAGTAATGTGCTAAACCACAATGCTGAATCTAAACCTCGCCCAGTGCACTACAACACCTGGGAAGGAATTTACTTCGATCACAACGAAGACGAACTTAAAGCCTTGGCTGATAAAGTAGCACCGTTAGGCATTGAGCGCTTCGTTTTAGACGATGGTTGGTTCAAAGGCCGCAGAAACGACAAAGCTGGACTTGGTGACTGGTTTGTAGATGAAGCTATCTACCCAGAAGGACTAAACGGGCTAATTGACCATGTTACCGGCCTTGGCATGGAATTCGGTATTTGGTTTGAGCCAGAAATGGTTAACCCAGATAGCGATTTATATCGCGCGCATCCTGAATGGGCGCTGCAAACCGAGAATAACCCTCACGTTCCTTTCAGAAATCAGTACGTATTGGATTTAACCAACCCTGAAGTGGTTGAGTACCTCTATAAAGTGATTACTGATGTACTAAAAGCCTATCCCAAAATTAGCTACATCAAATGGGACATGAACCGCGACGTAAACCATCCAGGGAACCTGCAAGGCAAACCGGCAATGCACGGCCAAATGGCAGCGCTTTACGGTTTAATTGACCGCGTAAAAGCAGCTAAGCCAGGCATTGAAATAGAAAGCTGTTGCTCAGGTGGCGGACGTGTAGATTTAGGCATATTGCCACACACAGATCGCTTCTGGACGTCAGACTCTAACGATGCACTAGACCGCTTATATATTCAGCGCGGCTGCTCTTACTTCTTCCCATCTGAAGTCATGGGCGCCCACGTAGGTCCGCGTGACTGCCATATAACTGGCCGTAACCTACCTATTGAAATTCGTTCAGCAGTCGCCTTGTTTGGTCACATGGGTATAGAAATGGACCCACGTGAACTGACAGACCACGAGCAAAGCGTGCTAACAGACGCCATTTCGCTTTATAAGAAATATCGTCATATTACCCACGGCGGCGACCTATTCCGCATGGACGATGACGGCATGAATGTGAAATTTGGTTATATGTCGAAAGACAAGCAGGAAGGCATTTTTGCATATAACAGTGTTACAGAAACCGTACGTACTACGCCGAATCGTTTCTACTTTGCAGGGCTTGATGCTAACAAGCAATACACCATTGAGCGTGTATGGCCTGAAAAGCTGAAAGAATACACTCCTTCAATTTTGCAGCAAACTGAAGGGCAAGTATTCTCTGGCGAAGTCTTGATGAAATACGGTATGCAACTGCCGGTACTCTTTCCACAGACAGCGCTGATTTATACTGTTAAAGCGGTTTAGCTTTCTAAGCGCTGTCTAATGTAAATAAAAGTAAGCGAGCTATGCGGTATCAGGCCGCAGCTCGCTTTTTAAGTGCCTTTTTGATTTTTTTGAGTGTCTTAGCAAAACGTTCATCTTTATCTTCTTCTATTGCCTCCACAAGGTTTTGCGCTTCATTTACCTTATCAGCATTAAGAAGAAGTTCAGCTAAGCGCAGCTGGGCCCAATTAGCTCCTGGTAAGCCTTCAGTATCAATGGTCGTGACCTGGTAGTCTTCCAAATAGCTTTTTAACGCGTTTATGCCTGAATCTGTGTACTCGCCACTTTCAACTGCAACCTGCCCTAAGCGATACTTTCCGTACATAAGATTAGCTTTACGCTCTTGATAAGTATCCCAGGCCTCAGTATCTGCTTTCGAAACAACAGCCACCTCAGCATCTGATAACGGCAACAAAGTATTGTAAGACGCTGCGTACTGCTCGTCACCCAAATAAAAACTACCAAGCTCCACCCTAGCGCGAATTTGGGTGCTGTCATCTTCAATTAAAGAGGCAAAGATTGTCTCTGCTTCTGCCTGTTTATCTTTCTCCAAATAAACCTTAGCTAAGGCAAACTGACCTTCGGTAGCATCTAGTTTTGAGATTGTTTGCGCAAGTGTCATGGCTTCATCTATGTCCCCTCCTGCGATAGAAGGAGCCATTAAGTGAAACTGTAATAAGGCTTGGTAAACAGCAACCTCTTCTGGGGCAATTTCTACGGCTTTTTCTAAACTCTTTTTTGCTTTTTTCGCATAGCCTAGTGCCGAAAATATACTGCTTGAGGCTTGGGCTCCCATTACGCTGGCGTGTGTATGATAAGCCTTATAGTTATCACTGTAATCCTGAATAAACAGCTCTGCTGCTTCCTCGGCATCATCTAAATCTATGTTCATCAAGGCAGAAATAAGCATGTTGTGCTGTTCTGGCGATTTGCCTTTAACGGCTTCAAGGGATTCTACAACGTAATTAAAGTCGCCTTGTTTGAAGTAGTCATTTAGCCTTGCTACCTCATCGGCGTTCGCTGTAGCAATGTCTTGTGCTGCTGCATGGCTTTCGGTAATAGCCGCTGCTGGCATTAACAAAATAGAACACGCACATAGTGCTGACACAGCAAATTTACGCATTTTCACTTCCTTATGGTTTAGTTTATGGGTAGCCCGAAATGCCGCTTTAAAGCGCTTTTTACTATCAATGATTGATAGAAGCAGTCTTACATTACGCCACAATGGGTTACGATAGAAAATAAATATGTAACAAAATTAAAAAAGGATGCCGAAGCACCCTTTTCAAACGGTTATTTACTGTCCATCTCTAGGCCCAATGCCCATCGGTCGTCGAAACCCTTCCAAGGCTCTGGCTTCTTACCGTCTACAGGTACTTGGGCGCTACTGCCACTCACGTTCAGGTATTCACAATCATCTTTTAAACCTTTCACATGGCAGTTCATTAGCGCTAAAGCGAAGTGCTCGTTGATAGCATTAAGCTTTTGCACTTCCCACGCAGGTTCAATGTAGCTGCCCAAATCAAACTCGCTACCATAGGCTTCTTTTGGGGCAGGATGAGGTGCGACATTATGACGCGCATTTTTAACGGTAAGTAGTTTAGAGCCTTCACTGCCAGTATTTTCGAATAACCACTTAATACCGTCGTAACCAGAAATATCGTCGTTATCGCCCGCCACATAAAGAACAGGTACCTTGATATTGTTAAGTGATTCAACGTCAAAGAGTTGATGTTGTCCGCCCCATGGTGCAAGCGCTAGCGCTGCTTTCCAAGCTGGCAGCACATCTTTGCTACTTTCTTCACCACCGGCGCACGTATTTAGCGCCTCTTTAATAAGGGCTGCAACTTTAGGGTCTTGTGTTCCGGTAAAGGTTGCTGCTGTTTGATTGTTAAATGCGTAGCAACCACCGACTGTACTTACCGCGCCGTAGCCTCCCATTGAATAACCAATTACCCCTGCTTTACTTGCGTCAACATTCTCTTTGAAAAATTCATTTTCGCTGATGCTGTTTAAAGTAAGTATTTGGTCTCGTGAGCGGTTTAGTAATGTGCTTGGAAAACCTGAATACGGGTTTTCAGCAAAATTAACATCTTTATTCGTAGAATCTGTGTGGTCGATTGCCGCTACTACATAGCCGTGAGACGCAAGGTGTTCACCTAAATAATACATAAGTGTGCGATAGCCAGTATAACCGTGAGATATAACCACCACTGGGTAATCAGAATCTGTTGCAGCAATGGGCGCATCGCGGCTTGCATCACCCTCAATTTCAAATACTTGACCGCTTCGCGTTTCATTAATATAGGTTGCCGTCTCAGCTGCACTTGAAGCTGGATACCAAACCTCTAGCGTCAATTTACGCTCGACATCGTTTCCAGCGATATCTTTCACTTTTTCAGGGTAAGTTGCTTCAATAGTTTTTACGCCAACTGTATGTGTGCCTTTCTCACTTAACGACGGCATTACATCGGCTGGGAACGGCTTATAGAGCGTTTGAGCAGCTGATACCGAGGGAGACATAACCGCAGTCGCTGAAACCAGAGCAGCACCGCCAAAAAGCAGGGGTAACGTTTTCATAATTCGGGGAATTTTCTCGTTATTAATAGGCAAATTTATAATACCGTGTCGCGGATATCGTACAAGCCAAACACTATTATTATTGTTGATTAAGAAAAATAAGGAGAGGTAATTACATCGGCTGAGCCGTGCATTACTGAGGACTTCAAACACGGGATTAATTAGCCCTAAATGCACTTCACGACTGCGCGCCATCAGCCACCAAGAGCTTTGAATTAAGTATAAATTTTCGTAAAAGAAACGGTAAAACGTAACACCTTATAGATATTCAGTTTAAAAGGTATTCCTTCCACCTTTTATCAAAAATCGGTTTAAGAAATAAAGGGTAGCCATCTGCCGCAAAATTAATGTCTCTTAAGGTTTGGCTTTCCATAGGTCTAGACATAATGTGGCTGAGGGCTTTATCCAAATCATGCGTTACCGCTTGCCCTAACTCATTTTTAGAGCAAAGTACGCGCTTCGTTCCTCTTAACTTCTGTGACAATTCAGTAATTTGATAAACATTAAGCATATCGAGCTCTTCCTCAGGTAATGCTGAAAGCTCGCGGTGCCCTACATACCCAAAGTCTATTCTTCCACTTTTCAAAAGCGCTATGGTGTGCATACCTAAGTCTTTACCCAACCCATTTAAACGTACCACATTATTCTTTGTAGCCCATTGTTCAACAGTATCGGCGTATACATTACTCACCCCGTAGTAGAGTACCGTTTTAAAATTTTGCTCAAGAAGAGTACGTAAAGAAATTGACTCAAAATACCTCTGCATTTGCATTGGCTGCGCGCTGTCTAACTGATTTTTCCACGAAGGCTGTAGTGCTTTTCTAGCAACAATAAGAAGCGGTAAATTTATAGAGGTTGGCTGGGAGTAATGTCCCCACTCAGCGCGCTCTTCTCGGTATGCAGCACCATAAAAGCAATACACTTTTTGTGCGGATTGTTGATGCTGTACCAACGACCATGCGCGTTTAATCGGATAAGCTTCAAATTGGTGCTCGTAATCATGCAAGTGTGTAGAGAGGTACACCATAACGTCATATATGGGCCCTGAAGTTATACTGACACCACTGCCTTCAATTCCAAGCTCTGGTGGTCGCAACCATACGACTGTAGGCTTTTGAAAAGCACAGCTTTCCCCTTCACATTCGCCGTCTATTTGAGCAAACAACACGCTGCTCTGTAGGTATAGCACAACAAAAGCTACTACGGTTACTACTTTTGACACTGCAAAAACCACCCGTTAAAACTCATTCTTAAAGCTAACTCACCGCGTTTATGGGGAAACAACGATGGAATTATACTAAAACAATTTTAAGGTAATCGGAGAAAGAATGGCAGGCACCAATCTCATAATTGCGCGAACTTAGCTAAAAAAAGAGCCGCTATAAAGCGGCTCTTAGAACATTTTTAACTATTCTTCCTAAAAAGGTTGGTTCCCTAGAATGGAATGTCGTCGTCGAAGTCAAAGTCTGGCTCAGCCATTGGTGGGTTCTTAGGCTGACCTTGGTTACCACCTTGAGGTGCTTGATTATAGCCGCCACCTTGGTTTTGATTGTAACCACCTTGTTGACCACCGCCTTGCTGTGGCGCTTGGTTATAGCCGCCCTGCGCTGGTGCTTGGTTGTAACCACCTTGATTATTTTGAGGACGTTGGTAACCACCGTTACCACCACCGCCTTCACCGCCGCGACCGCCAAGCATTTGCATTTGGTCTACGATAATTTCGGTAGTGTACTTATCCTGACCTTGCTGATCTTGCCACTTGCGCGTTTGCAGTTTACCTTCAACGTAAATCTGCGAGCCCTTTTTCAGGTACTCTCCGGCAATTTCTGCTAAGCGACGGTACATTGTAAGGCGGTGCCACTCAGTGCGCTCTTGAACCTGACCCTGTTGGTCTTTCCAGCTTTCGCTAGTTGCTAGGCTTAAGTTCGCAACGGCGTTTCCGTTAGGCATGTATCTAACTTCAGGATCATTGCCAAGGTTTCCAACAAGAATAACCTTATTAACGCCTTTCGTTGCCATTGATGTCTCCTGTAACGTTTTTAGTGGCTTGCTGTATAACTCTTCTTAGTAAGACATCAGCAAGCGCGAAAGTTCATCGAATAATAGCCGGCTAGTATATCGTATTTTATGAGGGAAAATTGAAATTTTTCGCCTCACGTTTACTCCACTAACTGCAACACGTTCTAGAACTTAACAAAATTTATTGTCAGCGTCTTCTGAACTTTCGCGTTGTTTTGAGCAGAACTTAGTTAGGGCGTTACTATTAGAAACACCCTCTTGTACTTGCTACCACCACGTAATATAAAACGCTGCCGTCAAAATCACTACAGCGATTGAAGCTACGTTAAAACCACTTGTGGTTTTGAACTGCACTTCATTTATATCAACCGCGTTTTCGCTAACGCCCTTTTTCTCCAGAAGTGAAACAACTACAGCCAGAGCAACACACAGTAGGAACACGAGCCCTACACGGTCAATAAACGGTAGTTCTGGCCAAAACTGTCTAAATACAATGCTTAATAAAAATGAACCTAACGCAGCTAATAGGCCACCGTTTGCTGTGGTTTTCTTCCAGAACATACCCAAAACGAACAACGCGCAGATACCTGGTGTAAAGAAACCGGTAAATTCTTGGATGTATTGGAATGCTTGGTCGAAATTGCCTAAAAGTGGTTTAGCGACCACCATTGCAATGATAAGCGCCACCAAGCTTACGATTCGTCCTACTTTTACGTAATGCTGCTGCGACTCGTTAGGACGCTTGTCTTTATAAAGGTCCATGGTAAAGATAGTAGATACACTGTTCGTCATTGAAGCAAGTGATGAGACAATTGCTGCCACAAGCGCGGCGAAGATAATACCTTTAAGTCCAACAGGCATTAGCGTCATCAAGCTTGGGTAAGCTTGGTCAGGCTTAGCTAGATCAGGCACAATTAGTACCGCAGCAATGCCAGGCAATACAACAATTAACGGCATAAGTAACTTAAGGAATGCCGCAAACGCAATACCTTTTTGGGCTTCTTGCACACTCTTTGCTGCCAACGTACGCTGAATAATGTACTGGTTAAAGCCCCAGTACGACAGGTTCATTATCCACATACCACCAACCAGTACAGAAATGCCCGGCAAGTCCATATAGTGCGGGTTATCTTTTGACAAAATCATGTCGAATTTTTCAGGTAGTTTATTGGTTAAATCGACAAACCCCTGAATAACACCGTTTCCATCACTGATTAGGTTTAACGCAGTATACGATAGGAACAGTCCGCCAATGACTAACAGCACCACTTGAATAATGTCGGTTAACGCTACCGCTTTCAGGCCGCCATAAAGTGAATAGGCTAGCGAGAAAAGACCTAAAAACATCATGCCGTAAACCATATCTACACCGGCAATCGTATTGATGGCCAAAGCACCCAACCACAGCACTGCAGTAAGGTTTACAAATACATAAACGCCCAACCAGAATATTGCCATTACTTTGCGCACGCGATGATCGTATCGCTGTTCTAAGAATTGAGGCATCGTATAGATTTTATGCTTCAAAAAGATAGGTAAAAAGAATTTGCCCACAATGAGTAGTGTAATGGCGGCCATCCACTCATATGACGCGATAGCAAGGCCCAGTTGATAACCTGAGCCAGACATACCAATGATTTGTTCGGCAGAGATATTGGCGGCAATTAACGATGCGCCAATCGCCCACCACGGCAAGCTTGAGCCTGCTAGAAAATAATCGTTTGTGTCTTTCTGGTGCCCCTGCTTCTCGCGAGAAACCCACCATGCTATTGTGACTAGCGCGACGACGTATATCACGAATAATGTGATATCTATTGATGCTAATTTCATAATTTTTCCCAAAGTTTTTATTTTGGGTGCGGCGATTATTATGCAGGGTACACAGGTGAAAAATTGTTTTTATTATTTTATTGGTTTTTGCCACACCAGTGTCACGTATTAAAACGCGTTTCGCATTCTACGATAAACCGTTCACCGGTCAGAAAACCACCGATAAACGCATCGTGTTATTGCGGGTAGTATTAGTACCACACTTTGTTGATTTTTTTTAACAAGAAATGTGCACTTTTGTAAAAAAAGCCGCTTCTTGTGGAAGCGGCTTAAGGGACACAAACAATTCTAGGGAGTAGAATTGTTTAGAAAAGGGAGCGATATGTATTTAAAACCTTTGTTCCTAATGGTGTATTCCTAGGCGAAAGCACCTTGTGTTGCAGTGCACACGTAGATATCTGCATGGTAGCCAGTTTCGTCAAAGTATTTGTCTGCTACTACTTGCTTCACAGCATCAACTTGGTCTGTAGGGGCAAGCGCTACAACACAACCGCCAAAACCACCGCCCGTCATACGAACGCCACCAGATTTACCAAGCACTTCACCGATAATTTCAACCAAGAAATCAATTGGACGTACTGTAATTTCGAAATCGTCGCGCATAGAAACGTGAGACTGCGCCATAGCTTCACTTACCGTCTCAATATCACCAGACTTTAAAGCCTGGCTTGCTGCTAAAGTACGCGCGTTTTCAGTAATAATATGTTTTGCTCGGCGATAAACCACTTCAGGCATGTGCGCTTTGGCTTCTTCTAGCATCTCCATGGTTGCTTCGCGCAACGATGAAACACCCAGTAGCGATGCACCTTGCTCGCACTGCTGACGACGCAAATTATACTCGCTATCTACCAAACCACGTTTTACATTCGAATTGATAATCACTATTTGGTGAGAATCTGGAAGCGGTGAATGTTCGATGGCTAATGACTGGCAATCAAGCAGCATTGCCATACCTTCGTTGCCCATGGCTGAAATTAATTGATCCATGATTCCGCATGAACAGCCTACGAAAGTGTTTTCTGCTTTTTGACCTAATAGTGCGGCTTGTACACCGTCTAGAGGCAATTCATACAATGCGCTCAAGGCTTTCAGAATTGCCACTTCAAAAGACGCAGAAGAGCTTAAACCAGCACCTTGTGGAACATTGCCTGTTACCAGCAAATTTGCTCCACCAAAGTCTGGCATAGCCTCTTTTAATACTTTCACTACGCCGCGAACATAGTTTGCCCAACCTTGTTCCTCGTCGTAATTAATGTCTGACAATGAGAACTGATTCTGCTGATCTTCATAGTCCATAGCAGTAACCAAAATGTCATTATCATCGCGCTTAGTTGCCGCAACCCAAGTTCCAAAGTTGATTGCAGCCGGAAAGACGAACCCTTCGTTATAATCGGTGTGTTCACCAATGATGTTCACTCGGCCAGGGGCATGTGCTATCAGCGTTGGCTCGTTGCCGTAATGCGCTTCAAATTTAGAAGAAAGTACTTGGTTATCCATTAGTATTCTCACGTTGCTTGTAGTGCACCGTAGGCAGTGCTTTTAATCTGTCTGCCGCCTGTTCAGGGGTCAAATCTCGTTGTGCTTCGGCCATCATTTCATATCCAACCATAAACTTACGAACACTCGCTGAGCGCAATAGTGGCGGGAAGAAATGAGCATGGAGCGTCCACTCAGGGTGGTCTTCATTATCAAATGGTGCACTGTGCCAACCCATTGAATATGGAAAAGACGTCTCAAATAAATTGTCGTATTTCGCCGTTATCTCACCAATGATTTTAGCAAGTGAAAGCGATTGCGAATCAGATAGCTTATGCAAAGATTGAACATCAAAACGCGGCAGTAATAACGTTTCAAATGGCCATGCAGCCCAATATGGAACCACAACCACCCAATCATCGTTTTGGCATACAACGCGCTCTTGCTTAATAACTTCTTGCTCAGCGTAATCTAACAGCATAGGTGCGTTGTTTTCACCAAAGTACTGCTTTAACTGTACTAATTTTTTTGCTGGGTCTGTGGGAATGTGCTGCTGCGCCCATACCTGACCATGTGGGTGAGGGTTAGAACACCCCATCATTGAGCCTTTGTTTTCAAAAACCTGTACCCAACGATAGCTTTCACCCAGCTCAGCGGTTTGTTCTTTCCACGTGTTAACCACATCTACCCGTTCTTCGTCAGTAAGCTCAGGAAGTGTTTTACTGTGATCAGGTGAGAAACAAATAACGCGACTACAGCCTTGCTCTGTTTCAAATTGGAACAGACCTTTTTTCTCACTCGCTTGCTCAGTGTCTTGCTTGAGCGCAGCGAAATCGTTTTGAAAAACGAATGTGCCTTTGTAGTCTGGATTAACCTCGCCGTTCACACGCGTGTTAGACGGGCACAGATAACAAGTAGGATCGTAAGATGGCTTTTGTTCGTTATTCGGTTCTTCAGAAGCCCCCTGCCAAGGACGCTTGGCTCGGTGTGGCGATACTAGCACCCACTCGCCCAACAACGGGTTATAACGGCGATGCGGATCATTGGTTGGGTCGAAAGGGGTTCCCATAATCACTCTCTCTGAATAGACCGGTTAAGCTTTAGCATAACGCTTTTACATAACACGCGATGGTTAAACGTTTACCCTGTAATGATATAGCAAGCTATGTTGTTTATCAATTAACTAATAAAGAAAATTAATTGTTAAATTAATAACAATTAATTTTCTTTTAGCCGCTCAGAGAATTTACTCAGCGCTGAACTTATATCGAATTGTTTCTTCATAAGTTTCACCCGGCTTTACAAAACAATTTGGAAACGAAGGTTTATTAGGTGAATCAGGGAAGTATTGGGGCTCTAAACACAGAGCACCTAGTTGCTCATCTTTTTGCAGGCTCCCCGTATAAAACTGCAGTCCGGGAAGACTAGTGTATAGTTCCATCGTAATGCCTGTATCAGTTGCTTTAACCGTAGCTTGTGGGTCATTCTCTATAGCCGCTTGAAGCACATAGTTGTGATCGTAGCCACCTACTTTGTCAAACAACGGATGTGACTTATCTTGTTCAGCCCTTTCTTCTATTTTAGTAAATGAAGTGAAATCAAAAGGTGTATCAGCAACATCAACCAAAGCACCAGTTGGTAACAGCGTACTATCTGCATCTGTCACCTTTTCTGCATTGATATACAGCAGTGTACTACCCACCTTCTCATGGTTGCTTAGTGTAAAATAGGCATGTTGGGTGAAACTTAGGGGTGTTTCTTTATCTGTTGTTGCTTTGATGACAAGGGACAACTCGTTGAACTGATTAAGCGTATAGCAGGCCTCGACATTAATATTTCCAGGGAAGCCACCCTCCCCGTCTGGGCTAGACAACGTGAATGTTACACTGGCGCTGTCGGTGAATTCTTGGGTGCTAGCTTGCCATAACTTTTTGTGAAAGCCGGCATAGCCCCCGTGCAGATTATGCTCTCCACCATTTTTATCTAACGTGTACTGTTGGCCGTTTAAAGTAAATGTGCCATGCCCTATTCTATTAGCGTAGCGCCCTACAATTGCACCGCGGTAGCTAGGGTCATCAATATAGCCCTGCAACGTATCAAAATCTTGGACACAGTTTATCAATTCGCCCTTTGCATTTGGAAAATAAAGTTCTTTGATAATTCCGCCGTAGTTGAGCAAGGTAACTGACATACCGCTGTCATTACTTAAAGTAAAAGCGTTAACGATTTCGCCGTCTACTTCACCAAATGTAGATACATTTATTTTCATAACAATTTTTTTACCTTCTTGGATGCTCGATTAAATAGGCTCGGGCAATTTAACGCTATCGCTCGTATGGTTTAGTAACAATAGAGCACTTAAAAAAGATAAAAGGTTATACGTTTTCCATTACTTTTGACAGTGGTTTGGCCAAGAACTATATATGGTAAACGTAGTCGATACTTTTGCCTGTTGCTTAAGTTATACCGTTGTACCTAGAACAGAGAGAATTTTACCTTTTTATGTAAATATAATGTACGCTATAGCAGTCGGACCCCGAGGTCTTCAATGCATTAAAAAAACAAAGTTAAAGAGAAAATGGCAACAATAAAAGATATAGCCCAAGCCGCTGGCGTTTCGTTAGCCACAGTATCTAGGGTTATTAATAACGGCCCAAAAGTAGGCAACGATACTCGACAGCGCGTTAAAAAAATCATGGAAGAAATGGGATACCGTCCCAACGCAAACGCACGGGCCCTTGTAACCAAACGCAGTGCCTCATTGGGAGTGGTTATTGCCGAACTCCACGACCCATTTTTCGCTATGTTGGCGCATGGCGTTGAATCGATTACTCGCAAAAATAACGTTCAAATACTTCTAAGTGCAGGGTCGATTGAAAAAGAGACAGAACTTCGCGCCATCGAAACTCTGTTGGAACACCGTGTTGAAGCCATGGTTGTTCACAGCAAAGCCCTTGATGATGAAACATTGATTGGCTTTGCTAACCAAATTCCGGGCTTTGTTTTAATCAACCGTTACATACCTGAAATAGCGAATCGTTGCGTATGGCTAGATAACGTGACCGGCGGCCGCCTTATGGCCGAATATGCTATTAATCAGGGACATGAGCATGTAGCGGTAATTAGTAGTCAGTATCGTATTGACGACCCTAATCAGCGCCTTGAAGGGATAAGGAACGCTATAGACACAGCACAACTAAGCTTACCCGAGAGCATGATTGAGTATTCCACACCGGATCAGGAAGGTGGTGAGCTAGCTATGCAAAACCTGCTAGCCACTGGCGCTAAATTTACCGCTGTCTTAGCCTATAATGATGCTATGGCATCTGGGGCGATGACTATGCTGCAGGACCACGGTATTTCCGTACCTGAGCAAGTATCTGTTATGGGGTATGATGATGTGCTGCTTGCGAAGTACTGTCGCCCTAAATTAACCACTCTGCGTTACCCTGTAGAAATGATGGCGGCAAAGGCCGCTGAACTTGCATTGAAATACGCGTCGGGAAGTACACCAGAAGATGGCTTGACCTTTAAATATACTCCTACGGTAGTAAAACGCGATTCAGTAGTAAGAGTGTAGTCTTCGCTTATCTAGTACCAATGTACATAGATAATAGTTTACGAAAATTAAAAGTAAAAAATACCCGCCTGTTGGCGGGTATTTTATTTAATCAGTAGTAAGCCAGTTTGATGAGTGATTAATCGCAATTTGATGCATTACCGTGCAACTGTATTCTAAAAATTTTATTACGCGATACTATTGACAAAAATACCCGACTGATCGTTTCACCCTAGACTTTTATCCCCAATTCGAAAAACTGCCTGATCTTGCGCATATTTACGATCAAAAAACATTAAGATCAGCATGGAGTGCTCTACAACGCTTGATTTAACTGATATTTCGTGATCCGACCAGAACGTTACAATAAGATCGTGATCTGCCGGTATATATGGCTATTAACAGACTTACCAACAAGGTTTTCCACTATTTATCCACAGCCAATAAAACTCGCTTATTGAGTAAATCTCGCTAAAAATTGTTTGTACTGTTCAATGGCATAGTCACTTTTAAGCGTTGCATTGTGCGTAGCCCCGGGTATAACCGAAATATATTTTTCGCTACTTGATGCATCTTCTAGTAATTGTTGACTGATTGGATAAGGGGTTATCGAATCTTCCTCTCCCACAAGTAGCCAAAGAGGACCATCATAGTGACGCAAAATAGGTGCGATTTGCATACTATGAACCTCGTCGTGAAGCTTCATGCTGGTAAATGAATTAGAAAAGCCTGGTACCATGTTGGCGATAAGGTCAGAAATATTATTAAAAGCCCCGTCTAAAACCAGAGCA
Source organism: Alteromonas sp. ABV4_150 (assembly GCF_056311745.1). Lineage (NCBI taxonomy): Bacteria > Pseudomonadati > Pseudomonadota > Gammaproteobacteria > Alteromonadales > Alteromonadaceae > Alteromonas > Alteromonas sp. ABV4_150. The sequence continues at coordinate 1,386,899 of NZ_CM149971.1, forward strand.
TCAATCTTTCTATTGGCAGCAACATAACTTGCGAAATAACTACCTATACCTCGGCCATGTACAATGGTGGGAAGTGATGCATCAAACGCATTTTCGACGTAATCAAACTGGGTTAACGCGTCTTGCTTTATAGCGTTAATACTCAAATTTTTTGCCTTATCACTGGCCCCTACCCCCTGATAATCGAGCCATAAAATATTAGCGGGCAGCTTACCTAGCCTGTGAATAATGCTGTTATTTTCACTTAGCGCCATACGATTGTCTGCGAAGAAAACAATATTAACGATAGGGTCCGCGTATGAAACCGCAACGCCTCTTAATGTTAATCCTTGGTCATTTTTGACTTCAACACGGGTGATGCCCGCTGAGGTTTTATCTTTTTGAATAGCAGCGTGCAGATTTGTAGTATCCAGAGGTTGTTGTTGCGTATCTTGATGGAAGAATGCTGAAGGAGATACGTTAATTGCACACCCTAATAGTGAAACAGTCACAATTACACTAATTACTGCGTTTTTAAAGGTTATCATTTAGGAACTGTCCGTGTTGATTTGTAAAAGGGAAGTTTATATTTAACTTACGAATGCTTGAAAGTCTCATCACTGCACAAACTTTATGCTTTGATATGCTAAACCAGCTGTAACAGTTTGCAACAGTTGTTAAGTTCCTTCGCACTACAAACTTTCTTATACTTGAGTCTATATTATTGACATAATCTATATATAAGAAAAAATTAAAAGAATGAAAAATAAAATGTTTTTCTCTCTCCATGTTAGGCAATCAGCAAAAATATTTTTTGCCTTCTGCGCTCTACCTTTGCTTGTTGCTTGTGAGTCAACGCCACCTGAATTCGACTCTTCGTTAATACCCGAGTCACAAAAGGCCGATTATCGACTGACAATGTCTAAAGCGAAGGCTTGCCCGGTAAACTTAGCGGAGCTTATTGATTCTCGAGCTAGCAAAGACTTATTAGTGGGGAGCAGTAACGTAACCGAAGACGCACTTTATGCGCTGCTACAGCAAAGCTTAGAGGAAATGAACGTGAGTCCTGATATTGAGGCGAGTAATAGTGTGAAAGTCGTGCTTAATCGCGCTTTTGTCAAAAGCTTGGGAACTAACATAGTTGCCACTGTAGTGCTTAACGTCAAATTCAAGCCTGCTTACGCAGAGAAGTATTCACCCGTTACTGTTTTTAAAGGCAGAAGCATGAACGTCAACACGGGTGAGGAGCAGAGCAACCAAATCGCCATTGATGCGATGAAAACTGCCATTGAAGATGCCACCAAACGTATAAAATCGTCACTTTTACATAACTGTGGCGACGCGTTAAGTGAACTAGAGGCAGTCTAATATATTGCGGTAATCACAATGCTTTAGTAGATAAGCCGCGAGTTATCGACCATAAAGCAAGCCATGCCGCCGTCAAGGGCCGCTTTTCTACCCATGTCGGTATCTTCAAACACCACACAATGCTGTGGTGCTACACCCATCAACTCTGCCGCACGCACAAAGGTTTCAGGGTGAGGTTTACCTTTAGTTACGTCATCAGAGGTAACCAGCGCTGATAATTGCTCTAATAACCCATGCTCATTTAGCACCCATTTCGCGTGCTGCCTATCTGAGCCCGTACCCACAGCAATGGGCATGCTTCCCTTATAGTGATTAAACACATCAAGGGTATCTTGGATAAGTTTTGGCACATGATCTAGTCCTTCAAAGGCCTGTTTTTTATATAAGGCGACCTCTGCTGGTTCATGACTTTTACCATACTTGGCATTCATAAGATGCACGGTTTCGAAGGTAGGAACTCCACCGAGACTATGTTGATAGTCTCGGTCGAAAGGATAGCCAAACGCATCGCAAGTCAGCTGCCAGGCATCGATATGCGCGCCCATTGAATCAACCAGGGTGCCATCCATGTCAAAAATAATGGCTTTATAGCTGCTTAGGTCGATCATGGTGCTCCCTTCCTTTCAAAATTACTATGGTGTTAACCTATCTTGGTATGTAACGTAATGGCATCTCTATACCGACAGCACGTCTCGCGCTTTTACTGCGTCAAATTCACGGTCTACCTTAAGATAAACTGCATTATTTTGACCGTTTAGTGTTACTTCCAGCACACCTGGCACTAACATTAATTCTGACTCGATTGTGGAGGCTTTTGAATTATCAAACTCTGCGTTCATCATCACACGCTTTACCCGGCTCACTTCCTTCACGCCATAAATAATGAAGAGCCATAGCAAAGTACTAGCCGCACCAATTCCGTAAGCAAATTCTTGTGACCATATGTCAGTCACTAAACCTGAAATCACACCGCCTAGAAACGCACCGAAAAACTGAAAACTGGCGTAAAGCCCCATAGCCGTCCCTTTTTGCCCCGCAGGTGCAATGCTCGACACCAAAGCAGGGAAATTCGCTTCTAAATAATTAAAGCCAGTGAAGAACAGAACTACAGCTGCGGTAACCCACCACCAGCTTTGGTCTTCTAAGCTAAGCGCTAAAAAAGCGCCGCCCATCAGCACTACACCGATTACAAGAAGTGATTTTGGCGTGCGGCCTCTTGCTGCTCCCATCATTATAATTAGACCAACAATCGACGCTCCAAGCACGGGTAAGTAAACTGTCCAGTGGCTTTCTAACGTCATATCAAAATTCAGTAGCGTAACGGGCAGTTGAACAAACAACAGCGTTATCATCATGTGTAGAATCATTACGCTGATATTTAAACGCCATAACTGAGAAGAGAAGACTAAGCGCTTTAGCTGGTCTTTTTGTGGAAGTGTATCGCCGCTGCTAAGCTGCACACCATTTGGGACTACCCATTTAACCAGCGGCATGCAAAGAATGGCCAGAATACCAGTAATACCAAACACACCGGCAAGTCCGTAGCTGTTTGCAATAAGAGGCCCTAAAATAACGGCTAAATAGAAAGAAAACCCAATGGCTATACCTATAATAGCTAACACCTTAGCACGCTGACTTTCCCGGCTGACATCGGTAGCAAGCGCCATTATCGCACCTGCAATAGCCCCAGCGCCTTGAAGAATACGCCCAACAATCATCATAGCCATGCTGTCAGCATTGGCTGCCACAAAGCTTCCTAAAGCAAATACAGCAAGCCCCAGCAAAATAACGGGTTTACGCCCCCATTTGTCAGACATCATGCCCATAGGAATTTGCAGCGCAGCCTGGGTTAGGCCATATCCACCCACGGCAAGCCCCACCAATAGCGGTGAGTAATCCGGGTAGTCCATCGCGGCCACAGCCAATACAGGCATAACCATGAACAACCCCATCATGCGTAATACGTAAACGGAGGCGAGTGCAAGCGCGGCGCGTAATTCCAAAGCGTTCAAAGCGTCTGTTTCCCTCAATAAATAAAATCAAAAAAACATAAAAGCGCGCAGAGAACACTTGTTTCTGCAGCATCAAGAATAAGGTCGCGAAGTGTAGCATAAATTGCATTTATGCCCACTTACCTTAAATTCGGTTAATACAATTGGCATTTTCTTCAACTCGCGAGGTTGATTTACCTTTTTGCCTTAATAGGGGTTTAAAAGTGGGGATAAAATCGCCACTTTGCAATGTCGTTAAGCGAGAACTAATCGTAAGCTTATGACCGTGAGGTGATCTGCTTGCTCCGCTTACAGTATAACTTGAATGTCATATCACTTTACTTGACACCTATGGCATACTGATTCTTTTTCTCTCATTTAGGCTTCAATGGATAAAATCGAAATTCGCGGTGCTCGCACCCACAACTTGAAAAACATCGATTTAACACTGCCACGAGACAAACTGGTGGTGATAACCGGCCTTTCTGGCTCGGGTAAATCGTCTCTTGCATTCGACACGCTTTATGCGGAAGGTCAACGTCGTTACGTAGAGTCTTTGTCCGCCTACGCGCGTCAGTTTCTTTCCATGATGGAAAAACCCGATGTTGATCATATTGAGGGTTTATCACCTGCAATATCCATTGAACAAAAATCGACGTCGCATAACCCACGTTCCACCGTGGGTACTATCACTGAGATTTACGACTACTTACGTTTGATGTTTGCACGCGTTGGCACACCCCGTTGCCCGGAGCACGATGTGCCGCTAGATGCGCAAACGGTTAGTCAAATGGTCGACAAAGTATTAGCGATGCCGGAAGGCAGTAAGTTAATGCTGCTAGCGCCTATTGTTAAAGACCGTAAAGGCGAGCACGTTAAGACGCTGCAAAATCTCTCTGCTCAGGGCTTTATCCGCGCTCGTATCGACGGCGAGGTTTGTGACTTGTCCGATCCACCGCCACTGGATTTGCATAAGAAGCACACCATTGAAGTTGTGGTGGACCGCTTTAAAGTGCGTGACGATATGGCACTGCGTTTATCAGAATCATTTGAGACAGCGCTGAGCCTAGCTGGTGGTAACGCTGTTGTCGCTGATATGGACGATAAAGACGCGGAAGAAATCGTGTTTTCAGCCAACTTTGCTTGTCCTCACTGTGGCTACAGCATTAGTGAACTTGAACCACGCCTGTTTTCATTTAACAACCCAGCCGGTGCCTGCCCAACTTGTGACGGGCTAGGTACAAGACAGTTTTTTGATCCTGCACGCGTAGTCGGCAATACCGAATTGAGCCTGTCTGGCGGAGCGATTCGCGGTTGGGACAAGCGCAGCTACTACTATTTCCAGATGTTGCAGGCAGTAGCAGAACATTACAAATTTAGTCTTACTGTGCCGTTTGAAGAACTCGATGACAAACACAAAGACATCGTGCTCTACGGGTCCAAAGGGAAATCGCTGTCTTTCAAATATATTAATGAGCGCGGCGATGTTATGGAACGCAAACATCCATTTGAGGGCATTATTCCTAATATGGAGCGCCGCTATCGTGAAACCGAGTCGAACTCAGTTCGTGAAGAGCTAGCAAAATATTTAAGCCAACAGCATTGCAGTAGCTGTAACGGCACCCGTTTGCGGGTTGAAGCGCGTAACGTATTTATTCAAGATACTAACTTACCTGCTATTGCAGAAATGTCGATTGCAGATGCGTTTGGCTTCTTTGAGTCACTTAATCTAGAAGGCCAGCGAGCGCAAATAGCTGAAAAGATTTTAAAAGAAATTATGGACCGCTTAAGCTTTTTAGTGAATGTGGGCCTTAACTATCTTTCTATGTCACGCAGCGCCGACACCCTATCCGGTGGTGAAGCCCAGCGTATTCGATTAGCAAGTCAAATTGGCGCAGGTCTTGTTGGCGTAATGTACGTACTCGATGAACCGTCCATCGGTCTTCATCAACGTGACAATGAAAGGTTGCTTGGCACACTTACACGCTTGCGCGATCTTGGTAATACGGTATTAGTTGTTGAGCACGACGAAGATGCCATACGCGAAGCCGATTACATTGTGGATATTGGCCCGGGTGCTGGTGTACACGGTGGTGAAATTATTGCCGAAGGTTCGCTGGAAGACATTAAAAACAGTGAAGACTCACTTACCGGAAAATACCTATCTGGTAAGGAAAAAATAGAGATACCTGCTAACCGTACGCCAGTTAAAGACGATAAATGGTTAGAGCTTTTAGGCGCTACCGGCAACAATTTGCAATCCGTTGATTTACGTATACCTACCGGTGTGATGACCTGCGTGACGGGGGTGTCTGGCTCGGGTAAATCAACGCTGATTAACGACACTTTCTACAAAATTGCGCAGCGCGAGCTGAACAAGGCGACCACGTCTGAACCTGCGCCGCATAAGTCGATGACAGGGTTAGACCAACTCGACAAAGTAGTAGATATTGACCAAAGCCCTATCGGTAGAACCCCGCGTTCTAACCCAGCAACTTATGCGGGTATTTTCACTCCTATTCGTGAAATGTTCGCCGGCACGCAAGAGTCACGTTCACGAGGTTACAAACCTGGCCGCTTCAGCTTTAACGTGAAAGGCGGGCGCTGTGAGGCATGTCAGGGTGACGGCGTAATTAAAGTAGAAATGCACTTTTTGCCAGACGTGTACGTGCCTTGTGATGTATGTCAGGGCAAACGCTATAACCGTGAAACCCTAGAGATAAAATACAAAGATAAGAACATCCACGAAGTATTAGAAATGACGGTGGAAGATGCCCGTCAGTTCTTCGACGCTATACCGGCTATTTCACGTAAATTGCAGACCCTCATGGACGTTGGCTTGTCGTATATTCGACTAGGCCAAGCAGCCACTACGTTATCAGGTGGTGAAGCACAGCGTGTGAAATTGGCGAAAGAGTTGTCAAAAAGAGACACTGGGCAGACACTTTATATTCTGGATGAGCCAACCACCGGTTTGCACTTCCACGATATTAAACAGTTATTAGCCGTCCTTCATAGACTACGCGATCACGGTAATACCGTTGTGGTTATTGAGCATAACCTGGATGTAATCAAAACCGCGGATTGGATTGTGGACCTTGGACCTGAAGGAGGATCTGGAGGTGGCCAGATTATTGCAGAAGGAACACCTGAGCATGTGGCACAACAAGAAGTTTCACATACAGGTCGTTTTCTGAAACCCATGCTCACACAAGCTTGAGCCAGTTATGATGTAAATTCTTAGGCATTAAGTGCACGATTTCTTCTTGCGAGTTGTTGTGAAATTTACACTTCAATTTGTAAAAAGTGCGCGTTGATGCTTATTTACACATTTTTTACGCTGGTCAGAGTTTGTTTTGGCAAATCATACGTTACGATGATTTATGTGAATTTTGCAGTAAGAATTGCTGGAGCGAAACCCAATGACTCAAACGCCACCACTAGCCTTAGTTAAGACTTGGTACCACTTACTTTCATCATCTGAAGATAACGATGTGAAAGCGCGCGCACAAGAAATGCTGTTAAATGCTTTCGAGTCGCCAGAAGCCATCGCAGTTTATTTGAAAGAACACAATATTCTTAAGCACTGATCAAAAAAGCCTTAGCGTAGTAGGCGTTACTACGCTAAGGCTTAGTGTTTATTTGTAAACGATGTTACGCGTGCTTAGCCGCTTGAATAGCTAATCCTTCGCACACCGAGTTGAATGCATCGTTTTCTAATCGAGGCAGCCCCGTAAGCAGTTTTTCATAGAGTGCATCAACGACAATAGGCGATAAACTCATACCACCCGTTATCATTACCACTTCTGGTTTTTCACTACTATTTTCCAAGCATTCCACCACTAGCGCTTTCACTTTATCAAGCCAAGGCTTTAATGCTTTTTTGAGCGAGTCTTGTGAAATCTCCACGTCAAAATCATCTTCAATATAGTGCAGCGGCAGCGTAATGTTTTGCTTGCTCGAAAGTAGTTCTTTGGCTAATCGAGCTGAGTTTACTACTCGGGCAGACAATTTGTTCTCTTGCACAATAAGCAAACGTTCTAACTGGGCCGGCTCTTTAATCACTGACATGGTTTGTGAAATGTCTAACCCATAGTCATCAGAGAAAAAGCGTGTAAGTGCTGGAATATTATCAACCGCGCACATATCAGAAAAATAGGTAGGCGGAACAGGAAGCCCGTTCATCATCTTAAGGCCCATACCCATTTCAGGGGCTATGCCTTTAAGAACCAAGCTTTTATCACAGTCCATACCGCCCAGACGCCTGCCTGTTACCGCTAGCACATCGTCTTTACGGTCAAGCTGGTTGGAACGTTCCTGCGAAAGCTTAATACAGCAAATATCCGTTGTTCCCCCACCAATATCTACAATCAGTGTGGTGGTATCTTTTGGTAATGTTTGCTCAATTTTATACGCCGCTGCTATAGGCTCATCTAGGAAATTAACCCCAGAAAACCCTGCTTTAGTCGCAGCTTCGGTCATAATTTGAATGGCCTGAGCGTTCCCTTCTTCACCACGGGTGCCGTGAAATTTCACGGGTCTGCCGATAACGGCATTGTTTACCACCTTGCCTAGCTGCTGCTCGGCACACTGTTTAAAGTAAGCTAGCTGCTTGGCAATAATACCGATGAACGCCTGTTTTTGGTCGCCATCTAGCGATGCGCCTAAAAAGTTCTTTGGTGAATAAATAAGTCGGCCTTTGTCCGGCATTTTAAGAAAGCGTCTAAACCCTTCTTCACCAAATGCAAACTTGCCGTGCTCTACTAAACGCAGCAAAGGAATCTCGTCTAGCGACATAGCGTGCATTAACTGCTGAATCGCTTTGCGTTGAAGGGATGGCTTGTTATGAAGGTCACCACGAAGCGAGTCGATTCGGCTGCTATACATTGCCTGCTCTTTCGGGTCTTTTGCCGAATAATAGCCGTCTTTGGCTTTGTCTATTTGTTCGCTGATCACTCGCTGCAACTGCGCAACTTTCGCTTCAACCATAGCGTCTGGCGGCGGTGGTAGTTCATCTTCGAAATAGATAAATACCGAAGAGCGAATCTTATTGCCCTTCTTATCTAGCGGGTCAAGTTTGATGTGCTGATGGGCCGTTCCATCAAAATACACAACCTCAGAATTTGATGTACCGTAGTCAATCCCAATCGCAGTCATAGTATGTTCGCTCAAAAAGTTAGAAGCGGATTGTAATGCAAAAGAACCTAACGGCACACCCCCTGTAAGCTAATCAAAACACAACGATTTACCTTAAACACAATCGCTTACACAATGGCTTACTGAAAACCCTTGCCCATAATGCTAGAGTAGGAATTAAACTTATAACAATGCCTACAAAAAATTATGAGTAATACAGCACCACTTATCACTTCTTTTGACGTGCGTTTTTGCGAAACCGATGCCTTACAGCATGTTAGTAATACGGCACTGGTTGCGTGGTTTGAAGCGGCCCGAGAGCCCATTTTCAGAATGTTTACCCCTGAGCTAGACTTACAAAACTGGCCGCTTATTTTAGCCAGCTATAAGGTCGATTTTTTAGCGCAAATTTTTTACGGCAAACCGGTGACGGTGAAAACCTATATTAGCCGATTGGGAAACAGTGCATTCGATGTGTTTCAGGAGCTTTGGCAAGACGGCAATCTATGCTCAACTGGCGTGACCACCATGGTGCATTTTGACTATAAAACACAGCGTTCTGCGCCAATTCCAGATGATGTGAAGTCGGAGCTACAGTCACACTTTAAAGAACTACCCACTAAGTAATAAAGCGCAGTACGAGGTACCCATGAGCGATTTAATTGAAGTTATTGATGATGTGTTACCACCAGAGCTGTGCAAACAACTTATGGCGCGCTTTGAAAACAGTCCTAATCTTAGCCAAGGTCGCACTGGTGGTGGTGTAGATTTAGATAAAAAGCGCAGCATGGATGTGTCGATAAGCCGAAGCCCGGAATTTAAAGATTTATTCCAGCAAGTGATGCAGCATACCGGAAAGCAACTGGTCTCCTACATTGAAAAGTACTATTTTGCGCTTGTTGGGCCTATTGGCTTGACCGTACGTCACCCCAAAACTGGCGAACCGGTGAAGGTAACTGGTGAAAACTTTGAAGAAGTGGGTAAGCCAAATCTAGCCAACCTAGTTAACTATCTATTCCGCGTAGGCGATGTTAATGCACAGCGCTATACCGCAGGCAACGGCGGTTACCCTTACTGGCACTCAGAAGTGTATCCACAGCTTCAACATAACAATGCACTGCACCGCGTGTTGCTGTTTATGTACTACTTAAACGATGTGGACGAAGGCGGCGAAACAGAATTTTATTATCAAAACCGTGCGGTTAAGCCCAAAGCAGGCAGAATGGTGATTGCGCCGGCCTACTTTACTCACACGCACCGCGGCCAAATTCCAAAAAGTAACGACAAGTACATTTTAACGTCGTGGCTTCTGTTTAACCGCGCTGAACAAATTTATACTCAGGGCTAAGCGAGCCTAGCTTAACGACAGCTGCGCAATAATCTGTTCTAGCTCGCCGTACTCGTTTTTGTCGATAGGTAAGAATGGAGCAGGCAAGCTAGGCGTTTCACAATAGCCTAAGATTTCTGCTGCGGCTGCTACCACGCGAAGGCCGCCGCCATTGCGCGCAAACATGCTCCATATTCCGCTTAACGCTTGTGACTGGGCTTGTGCATCGACAGCATTACCAGACTGAGCGGCGTCGATAATACGCATTACAGTTCGCGGGAATATTCCCCCTATAACAGAAAGCCAAAGGTCACAACCTTCACTCATTCCTGCTGCGCCAAAACTATCACCACTCACGCCTATAGCAATATGTGCAGGCATTATCTCCCGTAATGATGCTAATCGGCGAGCACCGTTACTAGTACTACCATCAGTTGCACTTTTGCCAAACGGAGAACCCGGTATTTTAATCGTCCCTATATTCGGTAACTGCCCTAGGCGACGATATAAATCATCGCTGAAGGTAAAATTAGTCACGCGAGGATTTTCGTAAACGCAGATAGGCACAGATACCTCGTGACTCACTGCCTCATATAGGCCAAACACTTCATCTTCGTTAAGCACTTGATAGGAAACTGGTGCTAACAGCACAGCATTAATACCTGCTTGCTGCACAGCTTCAACGTTTTTTAGCACGTCATAGGTTCTCAGCGCCCCAACGCCTGCCATAACAGGAATGCCATTTGCGTGGTCGACGGCGAGCTTTGCTACGTCGTACTTTTCCTCTCGCGTTAGATAAGGATACAGTCCAGTAGAACCTATCGCGCAAATTGAATCTACATTCGCCGAAGCCAAATTATCAACAAGCCCTTTAAACGCTTTGTAATCAATAGCTTCTTGTTTAAAGGGGGTAATGGGAAACGCTGATAAACCTGTAAACACCTGATATCCTTTTTAAACGTTTTATGCTTAAAACCCTTCTACGGCTTCGCCTTTCAAACGGTAACCTACAGACGCAATATCGCCTTTCCAACCGTCAGTCGACAGTTCACCTGTTACCCAAATTGCGTCGTAAATATTATCGATACGCACACCTTCTTCAAATTTCACGTACACAATTTGATTAGAAGGTGGTGGTGGTACGTGAATACAGGCGCCAAAATACGGAACAAGTAAAAACTCAGTGGTAAGCTCAGCGGTACCTTCTAGCGGCACAACAAAACCAGGGATTTTGACTCGTTTACCGTCAAAGGTATCGATTACTGGTGCATCAGGCTGAAGCTGACTCATTTCACCATTGTGTTGAACTGATGGTGGCGCAAGTTCATTAAAGCCTTCAGGCACTAGGTCTTCCCAATATACCTCTACCGGAGCTTCATCTGCCAGAGCATTGAAGGTTACAACCATCATTACTACAGCGAATAATGAGGTCATGGATAATTTATGGTGGATCATACTGCTCTCTATCGTTGAGTATTTTGTTCGCTTTTTTGAATAGGCTTTTGCTTTTTGTTTTCAATCTTCACTTTTAGACCACATACAAAAAGGGCTGGTATTACACCAGCCCTTTGTATCATCAATTTAAAGCAGCGTGAATTATTCTGCTTCGAAACGCGCGATGCTTGCGGTAATTTCTTCTTTTGCAGCTGCAGCGTCTGCCCAACCGTCAATTTTCACCCATTTGCCTTCTTCAAGATCTTTATAGTGCTCGAAGAAGTGCTCGATTTGCTTAAGAAGAAGCGGAGGTACGTCTGCAATTTCTTTAACGTCACGGTAAATAGTAGAAAGCTTATCTACTGGTACCGCTAGTACTTTTGCGTCTTTACCAGACTCGTCTGTCATGTTTAGTACGCCAACTGGACGACACTTAATTACAGAACCTGCAAGTAGTGGGAACGGCGTCATCACTAGAACGTCAACTGGGTCACCGTCTTCAGACAGGGTGTTGTTCACGTAACCGTAGTTAGTTGGGTAGTGCATGCAAGTTGCCATGAAACGGTCAACAAAAAGCGCACCTGTATCTTTATCTACTTCGTACTTCACTGGGTCAGCGTGTGCTGGAATCTCAATGATTACGTTCACTTCATCTGGTACATTTTTACCAGCAGAAATAGCACTCAAGCTCATTCTTAGGTCCTTTCAGTAATGTATTAAAAATTTTGGCCGTAAGTATACGGTGACAACAGCAAAATAAAAACGCTTTACGACCCATGTCGTACTAATCTCTTTATTTTTCGTTAAATTTTGCTGCTTTTTAATAAAAAAATGACCCCGACGGGTCATTTTTCGCTACTACGCTTTGTCGTTGTAGCTCAAGCACATTTCAACTTCGTCTTTCGAGCCGATAATACAAGGTACGCGCTGGTGAATTTCTTCAGGCATAACTTCTAGAATACGGCCATTACCCGTTTCCGCTTTACCACCGGCCTGCTCCATCAAAAATGCCATTGGGTTTGCTTCGTAAAGCAAACGCAATTTACCTGGCTTAGACGGGTCTCGATTATCAAATGGGTACATAAAGATACCGCCGCGACATAGTAAACGGTGGATATCTCCCACCATTGCCGCAACCCAACGCATATTAAAGTTTTTACCGCGAGGGCCTTCTTTACCCGCTAACAAATCGGCAATATATGCTTGCATCGCCGGTTCCCAATGACGCTGGTTCGACGCGTTAATAGAGAACTCAGAGGTTTCTTCAGGCACCTTAATATTCGGGTGAGTAAGTAGGAAGCCGCCGTGAGTTTTATCGAGGGTATAGATGTGCGTACCGCGACCTGTAGTTAGCGCCAACATAGTAGAAGGGCCGTACAGTACATAGCCTGCAGCAACCATTTGTGTGCCTGGCTGCAGAAAAGCAGATGGGTCATCTGGCTTCATCCACTGCGGTGCATGAGTAATAGAGAAAATAGTACCAATTAGGCTGTTTATTTCGGTATTTGACGAGCCATCTAGCGGGTCGAAGCTTACTAGGTAGTTACCTTCTGGATTGCACGGTACTACATCGTCTTCTTCTTCAGACGAGATGGCTTTAACGTAGCCAGATTCCCTTAGCGTGTCTTTTAAAATGTGGTTAGAGATAACGTCGAGCTTTTTCTGCGTTTCGCCCTGAACGTTTTCTGAAAGGGTTGAACCGAGCACGCCAGCAAGTGCGCCTTGACTCACGCGGAAAGAAATTTCTTTACAGCCCGCTAGCAGTGTACGAATGAGTAGTATTAACTCAAGCGGTGCACCGTCTTGTTGCAATTGGGAATTTAAACGTTTCATTGAATGTAAGCCTTTTTTTATGTGTAGGGTGTTGTACTTGCAGTCGCTCAGCTTTCCTTACCGGCGTTTATCTGAAGTACACACAGGTTTTGAGCCTGTGTTTAGATTGTAACCGCGTTCTTTGCTAAGTGAAACATACTAACCAAAAGTCATACACACACCATACCAGTTTACATACTTTAAACACCTGAATGTTTAAGGTACATAAAGGCTGTCAGCTGCACTGCTTTGGTAAAAATTGAATTATCTATAGGTCGTAGGGTTCTGATACAGTACCCCAATAACATGATAAATCACCGAGAATGCGCTATGCATGTACATATTTTAGGCATTTGTGGAAGTTTTATGGGTGGCATTGCCGCCATTGCCAAATCACTAGGCCACAAGGTTACAGGCTCAGATAAAAATGTTTATCCTCCTATGAGCACTCAGCTTGAAGCGCTTGGCATCGAGCTTACACAAGGCTATTGCGAAAGCCAATTTGATCCAGCACCCGATATGGTAGTAATTGGTAACGCCATGTCGCGCGGCAACCCGGCTGTGGAGTATGTGCTAAACCGCAATTTACCTTATACCAGCGGCCCGCAATGGCTACTCGACAACTTACTCAAAGATCGTTGGGTGATTGGTCTATCTGGTACCCACGGTAAAACAACAACCAGCAGTATGGTGGCGTGGATTCTTGAACACGCTGGTCTTAATCCTGGTTATTTAATTGGCGGCGTCCCAGAGAACTTTGGTGTTTCAGCTCGCGTAGGTGAAAGCCCCTTTTTTGTCATAGAAGCCGACGAATACGACAGCGCATTTTTCGATAAACGTTCGAAATTCGTGCACTATCGCCCGAAAACCTTGGTTATTAACAACCTTGAGTTTGACCATGCAGATATTTTTGCTGACCTTGCTGCTATCCAAACTCAGTTTCACCATTTGGTTCGCATGGTGCCTGAAAATGGACTTATTCTTACACCAGACAGTACACCTGCGATAGAAGATATGCTTAGGAAAGGCTGCTGGTCTTCTCGTCAATCGTTAGGCAAAGAATGGCATGCTGAGCTGCTAAAGAAAGACGGTAGTGAATTTAACGTTCTACATAACGGCGTTGTAGCCGGAACCGTAACGTGGGCGCTGGTTGGTCAGCACAATGTAGACAACGCACTAATGGCCATAGCTGCAGCACATCATGCGGGCATTACCTTACCTGATGCCATAGAAGCCTTATCCTTTTTTAAGAATGTTAAACGCCGCATGGAAGTTAAGGGCGAAGTCGACGGAGTCACGCTTTACGATGACTTTGCGCACCACCCTACCGCTATAGCGACTACACTTGATGGACTGCGTAAAAAAGTAGGTAATGCACGTATATTAGCCGTGCTAGAGCCGCGCTCGAACACCATGAAAATGGGCGTGCATAAAGATACACTGGCTAATTCATGGCAAAAAGCCGATGAAGTTTACCTTTACGAACCTGAAGGCATGGACTGGTCTTTAGTTGATTCGGTAGCGCACAGCAATGCGCCTACCCACTGTTTTAGAGATGTAGAGAAGATCGTTCAAAGTGTTTGCAACGTAGCACAACCGGGCGATCATATTCTTGTAATGAGTAACGGCGGTTTCGAAGGCATTCACAGCCGTATCCTTGACGCTTTAAATATGAAGTCCAAACTTTAAAAAATTAAAACGACGTTATATTCGATTGGCAAGCCTTTAGGCTTGTCATCAACAGAGGCTAAACCATGAAACACGATAAGCAAGTGACACTTGCTATTACAGGTGCATCTGGTGCACCTTACGCCCTAACACTGCTGAAATCGCTGGTTAATGCAGACTATCAAGTTTACGTACTTATTTCTTCGGCTGCCAAAGTGGTATTTGCCACAGAAGAAAACGTAAAAATACCGGGCCGTCCCGAAGACGCAGCGGCGTTTTTTACCGAGCACTGCAATGCTAAACCCGACCAAATAAAAGTGTTTGGAAAAGAAGAGTGGTTTTCACCAGTAGCTTCAGGCTCGGCTGCCCCAGCAAAAATGGTGGTATGTCCATGCTCTACAGGCACATTATCGGCTATTAGTATTGGCGCAAGCGACAATCTCATTGAGCGAGCAGCTGATGTGGTATTAAAGGAACGGGGCCAACTTATTTTAGTGCCACGTGAAATGCCGCTCTCTTCTATTCACCTTGAAAATATGCTCAAGCTTTCTCAAATGGGTGCTACTATTATGCCTGCAGCGCCAGGCTTTTATCACAATCCAAAAACTATCGACGACTTGGTCGATTTTGTTGTGGCGCGCATACTAGACCACCTAGGTATTGAACAGTCTCTCGTCGCCAGATGGGGCTATCAGTCTTCTAAACATTCTGAGGATTAATTATGTTAGCGTTTGCAAACAGGATTTGCGCAGTAGCGCTTAGCACACTATTTACGTTGTGCATTGCATCACCCGCCTTCGGCTGGGGTCAAACAGGCCATAGAGTAACGGGTGCTATTGCCCAGCAGTATTTAAGCCCCCTTTCACATGCGGCACTTATGGAGTTGCTACCACATGGCTCCTTGGCTGAAGCCTCGACCCATGCCGATGAAATGCGTTCTAACCCCAGCGAATTTTGGCAGAAAACGGCTAGCCCATGGCACTATGTATCTGTGCCCAAGGGTAAAACCTACGAAGAGGTCGGTGCACCAAAGCAAGGTGATGCGGTTACCGCGTTAAAGCAATTTACCGAAACTTTAAAAAGCGACACAGCCAGCATTGAAGAGAAGCGCTTAGCCCTTCAGTTCATCGTGCATATCATTGGCGACTTGCATCAGCCACTGCACGCTGGTAACGGCACTGACCGCGGTGGAAACGATGTAAAAGTACGCTTTTTCTGGCAAGATTCTAATTTGCACCGCGTGTGGGATTCGCAAATGCTAGATCAGCGCGACCTGTCCTATTCTGAGTGGACTAAGTGGCTTACACAAACCATTAGCTCAGAAGACATTCGCAGTTGGGCGACAACAGACCCTATGGTATGGATTGAAGAAAGTACCGCTATTCGAGATACCATCTACCCAGATAATGCCAACAACATGAGTTACGACTACCTGTACAATCATTTACCTACAGCGAAAAAGCGTTTGCAGATGGCTGGTATTCGCATCGCAATATATCTGAATCAGGTATTTGAAGAAGCGAACAAGTAGGTTTTAACTAACACCAACGTCACTTCCAAGTTGTATTAAGGCTGAACAATTAGCCTTATTGGTATTAGCGGAAACGCTGCAAGCATTAAAAACAAAAACGGAGGCATACGCCTCCGTTTTTTAATTCTCAAAGCAGCTGGCTGCCGCTTACTGTTTAACTTTAATCTAAATCTAGCGGCTCAGGAGAAAGAATAACGCCGGTGCTATCTGCATAAAGGTGGTCTTCAGGTAAAAACGTTACGCCGCCAAAGTTAACCGGCACGTCAACTTCGCCAATGCTTTCACACTCGGCATTTACTGGAATTGCGGCAACGGCTAATACCCCAATATCAAGTTCAGCAAGACTATCGACTTCGCGAACGCTACCGTAAATTACAACGCCTTCCCAGTCGTTATCAATGGCGACTTGCGCAGATGATGCATCGAACAAAGCACGACGACTTGACCCCCCGCCATCAATCAGCAGCACCTTACCTGCGCCAGGCTGTGCAAGAACACGGTCGATAAGACCTCTGTCTTCAAAGCACTTAATTGTGGTGATTTCACCACCGAAAGAATAACGGCCACCAAAGCTTGCGAAAATCGGATCTACTACGTCTACGCTGTCAGCAAACAAGTCGCATAATTCAGATGTGTTGTATTCCATTATTTTGCCTTACTAAAATTGAGAAGCGTTGAAGCTCTATGCTCGTTAAACCTAGCATAGCATTAATTAAGGTGATGCAAACGGTTGATTTAACGCGTTTCATCAAATTTTTATGTTTCGTTAGAAAAGCAATGATTCAGCGCAGATGAGCATTAATTGAGCACGTATTTTGCTTCATGCATTTAGCTAAATTTGTTCTGCTAAAAAGTTTTGTTTAATAACCACTTTCCCCGTATATGCAAAGGGTGCATGGCAAAAAATAGAAATCGCGTTAAATGTCAAAAAAGTTTCTTTTTTCCGTCACCCACTAGTCATAGACAATCTTTAGCCTGTGCAGTAATTAACCGATAGAGGACAAGGCGATGTTGATGAAATCCTTGACCAAGTACGACACTGACTTATTTTATCGCCTCTACAAACTGACGCAAAAAAGAGACTGTAGAAGTATTGTTTGGTTGTCGAAAACAGGTGACGGCTACTTATACTTTGTTATCGGTATGCTGCTTTGGGCATTTGAGCCAGAGCACGGTGAGCTTTTCCTTTACACAGCGCTGATGGCATATGCGCTGGAATTACCCATCTATGTGCTGCTTAAGAAAATGTTCAAGCGCCCTCGCCCTTGCGATTTTCTAATGAATTTAACAGCACATGTCACGCCTTCTGATAAGTTTTCCCTACCCTCGGGCCATACTGCTGCGGCTACACTAATGGCGTGTATCGTTGCGCACTATTACCCGCCTTTCGCTCTGCTGGCCTACTGCTGGGCCGCACTTATTGGGCTATCGCGCGTGCTACTCGGTGTACATTATCCCTCCGACGTGGTCGCGGGATCGCTTCTAGGCGTAACTATTGCAACTCTAAGCATTTCTATTCTGGGGTAGTATGAAATTATTGTATGGAGTGCAAGGCACCGGTAACGGACATATTGCTCGAGCACGAATTATGGCCGCCGCACTAGCGCAGCGGGATGACATTAGCGTTGACTTTGTTTTTACCGGCCGCGCCCCTGAAAAATATTTTGATATGGAAGTGTTCGGGGAATACCAAACATACAAAGGACTGAGCTTTATTACGAAAAGCGGGCGCGTAGACAAATGGTCTACCGTTAAGGATGCCAACATTCGACAGCTAAACAAAGACATCAAAGCATTCGATACCCGCGGCTACGATTTGCTTGTTAATGACTTTGAACCCGTTACTGCATGGGCTGCAAAAAAACAGGGGCTACCTTCAATTTCTATCAGCCACCAAGCGGCGTTCGCGTATAACGTGCCTAAAAGTGGCAATACCATTTTCGATAGTTTTATAATGAAGCTATTCGCGCCTACCGATCTCCAACTAGGTGTGCACTGGTATCATTTTAATCAGCCTATTATCCCGCCGTTCGTTTCAGAAAAACCTGTTGCATCTTCCGGTAACGGCCACGTATTGGTTTACTTGCCTTTTGAAGATATCGAAGACATTCAACAAATGCTTGAGCCGCTAAGCGACCAAGTATTCGAATGTTTCCACCCATACATTGACGAAGCGAAAGAGTCGGGCCATATCCATTGGCACCCGACCTCAAAAAAGCACTTTCAAAAGGCGTTACAGCATTCCAGTGGTGTCATTGCAAACGGTGGTTTTGAGCTATCAAGCGAAGCACTTCAACTGGGCAAAAAGTTATTAATTAAACCGTTACACGGTCAGTTTGAGCAGCTATCCAACGTGTTAACCCTTAACAAACTGGATTTATGCCAGACTCTGTTTCAGCTTGATACCGATATTGTTGAAGAGTGGCTCGAGGCGCCTGAAAACGAAGCCATTGCCTTTCCAGATAACCCGAATATCCTAATTGACTGGCTTAAAAATAAAGACTTTTCTGATACCAAAAGCCTGTGCGATACGCTTTGGAAAAACGTTCAATACGGCGATAAAACACAAGAACGTTTATTGGCTCTTGCAATTTAACACCGCAATGCGATGATAGCGGTATTTGTCGTATTCTTTGCGGGATTTTTCGTGCTTAAAAAGTCAGTTGTTTTCTTGCTAACACTCACAGCATTGTGTGGCTGTGGTTATAAAGGGGCGCTTTATATTCCTGACGCGCCTGCACAAAACACCTCTACTGAACCAACGTCTTCTGAAAGTGCAGAAGCCGCTGATTCATCTAGCGCCAATACCCCCTCCCCCGCAACTACTTCTGGAGAGCTGAACTAGTGGATTTTTTCGCCTACAGCCAAGGTCAGCTGCACGCTGAACAAGTAGCTGTTTCTGATATTGCAGCCCAGCACGGAACGCCGGTTTATATTTATTCACGCGCTACGTTAGAGCGCCATTGGCATGCCTTTAACGATGCTATCGGTGCACATCCTCACCTTGTATGTTATGCAGTAAAAGCTAACTCAAACATTGGTGTATTAAGTGTTTTAGCGAAGTTAGGATCAGGCTTTGACATCGTTTCAGCGGGTGAATTGGCGCGTGTTATTGAGGCCGGTGGTGACGCAAGCAAAGTGGTATTTTCAGGCGTAGGCAAAAAGCACGACGAGATTCGCTATGCCTTGGAACAAGGCATTATGTGCTTTAACGTAGAGTCAGAGCCAGAACTTCATCGCATTAACCAAGTGGCTAGTGAAATGGGTGTGCAAGCTCCGATTTCGCTTCGCATAAACCCTGATGTGGATGCTAAAACTCACCCTTATATTTCTACGGGATTGAAGGCCAACAAATTTGGTATTGCTCGTGAGCGCGCACTTGCTACCTATGAGCTAGCTGCATCGCTACCACATTTAAATGTGGTTGGGATGGACTGTCACATAGGCTCACAACTTACTGAAATTGGCCCATTTGTAGATGCGCTAGAACGACTACTTCTGCTTATTGATGAACTGGCTGAGCGCAACATTATTATTGAGCACTTAGATGTAGGTGGTGGTCTTGGCGTAACTTATAACGACGAGCAACCGCCTCATCCAAAAGCCTACGCACAAGCCATGGCTGAAAAAATGGTAGGTCGTGAGAACTTAAAGCTTATCCTTGAACCTGGTCGCGCTATTGCAGCTAACGCTGGAATTTTGGTTACTGAAGTTGAATTTATCAAAGAGGGTGAAGAAAAGAGTTTCGCTATCGTCGATGCTGCCATGAACGACTTATTGCGACCAGCCCTTTACTCTGCTTGGCAAAATATTATTCCTGTGAAAGAAGAAAGCACGGCAGCGCTTCGAACCTATGACGTTGTAGGGCCGGTGTGCGAAACCGGTGATTTCATTGGGAAAGATCGCGAATTAGCCATTGAACCTACCGACTTACTTGCTGTACGCAGCGCCGGTGCCTATGGTTTTGTGATGGCCTCAAACTACAACAGCCGCTGTCGTCCAGCGGAGATTATGGTAGACGGCGATAAAGCAATTGTGGTTCGCGAACGAGAAAAACAAAAAGATCTCTGGCAAGGTGAGTACAAACTTCCGTAAACTAGAGACAAACTAACAAGATAGATGCGCGTTTAATGCAGGTTCAATTTTCTAAAATGCACGGCTTGGGTAACGATTTCATGGTTATTGATAACGTTACTCAAAACGTCTTTTTCTCCAAAGAAAAAATTCAGCAATTAGCTAACCGAAACTTCGGTATTGGCTTCGACCAGCTGTTGATGGTAGAGCCGCCATACGACCCTGAACAAGATTTCCACTATCGTATCTTCAATGCAGACGGCTCAGAAGTAGAACAATGCGGCAATGGCGCCCGTTGCTTTGCGCGTTTTGTTAAACAAAAGGGCCTTATTAATCGCAATAAAATAGTGGTAAGCACCAAAGCAGGAAAGATGGTGCTTTACCTAGAAAAAGACGGACAAGTGACCGTTAACATGGGCAAACCCGAGTTTGAGCCTGCGAGTATTCCGCTTACAGCCAACAAGCAAGAGAACACGTATATTTTACGTGTTGGAGAACGCACCTTGTTTATTGGATCAGCGTCGATGGGCAACCCTCATTGCGTTATGGAAGTTGACGACGTTGATACGGCCGATGTAGCCGAAATTGGCCCACTTGTTGAAAAGCACGAGCGCTTTCCCGAGGGCGTAAACGTGGGCTTTATGCAGATAATTAACGACTCACATATCAAACTTCGCGTATTTGAACGTGGTTCAGGTGAAACTTTGGCCTGCGGCAGCGGCGCATGTGCAGCAGTTGCAATTGGTCAAATACAGGGTAAATTAAGTAAAGACGTACGGGTAGATTTGCCCGGAGGCAGCTTACGTATACGCTGGCCAGGCCCAGATAGCGTGTTAAAAATGACAGGGCCTGCCGAACACGTATATGACGGACATATAAATTTATGAGCGAAATATCAGGGCAATCTAACGCCACGCAATTAATTGAGCCATTTAACGACACAACGGAATTGTCGAGTGCTGATGTGCGCGCGTTCTTATTACAAAACCCTGAGTTCTTTGCAGAGCATGCCGACATTCTCGAAAAAATTAAGCTTCCCCACGAACACAAAGGCAGTGTTTCACTTGTAGAAATTCAGAGTGATCAGCTTAGACAAAAGGTCAGACAGCTTAATTACAAACTAAATCAGTTAGTCACTATAGCGAAGCAAAACGAAAAAATTTATCGCGTTTATACCGATTTGAACGTACAACTACTGCGCTGTGAGAGTGTCGCCGAAGTGCAGTTTACCTTAGAAGATGTGCTGCAAGAGCGTTTGCAGTTGTCCTCAGCAGTAATCAAAAGCTTTAAAGGTCCTCACGCTATTCCTGAGCTGCAACAGCGCCTCTTCACGGAAAAGCGCTTTAAAAATACCAACTTCTTCTTTGGTCGTTTGTCACAGCACGAACGCCAGCTGCTTTTCGGCGAAAGCCCGGCAGAATCTGTCGCGTTAATGCTACTTGGTGACAACCGTGAATTAGGTATTTTGGGAATTAGCAGCAGCGATGCCAGCCACTTTACTCCAGACATGGATACCCTTTTGCTTCAACAGCTTCAGCAAGTGCTTAATATCATCTTGCCTGAAATGATGGGATATTAGGTGAAGTGTCTACGGACGCCTTAATCAGCGAACCCTGCCAGCAATGGCTAGATAAGTTTCTGCTTCATCTTCAAGTGGAGCGCGGTTTATCCCTACACACCATCAAAAACTACCAGCGCCAGCTAACCGAAGTGGCAAAGCTACTTGGCCTTTACGAATGGTCTGGGCTCACGCCAAGCGATATTAAGCGCGTTATGGCCGATGCCAAAATGTCTGGGCACAGCCCGCGTAGTATAGCACTTAGACTATCGGCACTCAGAACCTTCTGCCAATACCTAATCGACCACCAACAGCTATTCAGTAACCCCGTAGAAGGCATTCAAGCACCGAAACAAGGAAAGCCGTTACCAAAGCAGCTGAGCGTGGATGAGATGCAGCAGTTACTTAATGCGTCGCCTCAAAGCAGTGACGATGATGAAGGCATGCAGTTAAGGGATGTAGCCATGTTTGAGCTGCTTTATGGCTGTGGCCTGCGCTTAAGCGAACTTACCGGGCTTAATTTAGCCGACTGTTTGAAAGACGGTACGGTGAAAGTCATAGGTAAAGGGAGTAAACAGCGAATATTGCCATTGGGTCGACACGCACAAAAAGCGCTAAATGCATGGTTAAAAGTACGCCCTGCTTATGCGTCACCTTACGAAAGTGCAGTATTTGTCAGTAAGCGTAAAACTCGAATATCAAATAGGCAGGTTGCTAACCGCTTGGATAAAATGGCAAAAGAGCAATCTCTGTCGCAAAAAGTAAGCCCCCACAAACTGCGCCATTCTTTCGCTACTCACGTACTAGAATCCAGCGGCGATTTACGTGCGGTTCAAGAACTGTTAGGTCACGCTAACTTGTCGACAACACAAGTTTATACCCATCTCGACTTTCAGCACCTTGCCAATGTGTATGATGCGGCTCATCCGCGGGCGCGCAAAAAGTAATACTAACTTAAGGTTTCACCATGCAGTTTTTCAGGTCTATTAACAACGTCGAGGCGATGACCTTCGACCTTGACGACACCCTTTACAATAACGAACCTATTATTCGACGGGCCGAAGAAGCGCTTCAAGCGCATATTGCAAAACACCATAAGTCAGCTGCCGCACTATCGTTAAACGACTGGTTAGCACTAAAGCGAGCAGCTATTAAAAAGGATTTGCGCTTAGCCTCTGACATGGGTCAGCTTAGACGTGTAGTGCTTACTGCTGCGCTGTCTAATACGACCCCTGAAAAGTTAACAACAGACCTGACCAGTAATGGTGAGCTAAGTGATGCAGTAGAGGCATGTTTCAACTGCTTTTACGATGCAAGAAGCAACTTTGAGCTCGCGGACGATGTGCACGAAGCGTTAAAATCCGTAAGCAGTAAGCTGCCGCTCATAGGAATTACTAATGGTAATGTAAACGCAGAAAAAATAGGGATTGATGGTTATTTTGAAACCATTCTCCACGCCAGCACATCGCGCCCGATGAAACCAGCCCGCGACATGTTTGATGAAGCCGCAGCACATTTACACATTGCACCGAAACACATTCTTCACATAGGCGACAATATTATCAAGGATGTACAAGGCGCGATTAACGCTGGCTATCAAGCCGCATGGTTTGCCTGTAACAGACCCATGACGCTAGCGAATGAACCTGTAAGCGTATTGCCTCACGTAGCACTAGACAACCTCAACGAGTTAACCGACTTCCTATGAATAATGGGGTCAGAGTACTTTAATAGCTTAAGCGTGGGGTCAGAGTACTTTAAACTTTTACGAAGTATAAAACGGGAAATGTACTCTGACCCCATTATTAATGTACTCTGACCCCATATTTTAGTTATCTTCTAGGACGTTTTGGCGCATGGACTCGCAGGGGCTTTGACAAACCGGTCTGCCAACCACTTTTGCTGGTACGCCCACCACAGTGACATGGGCTGGAACACTGTTCAGTACAACGCTACCAGCGCCGACTTTTGAGCCTTCACCGATTTCGATATTTCCTAGGATCTTGGCACCTGCGCCAATTAACACACCTTGGCGAATTTTGGGGTGACGATCGCCTGACTCATTACCCGTACCGCCTAGGGTTACGCTCTGCAAAATAGACACATTATCTTCTACTACCGCAGTCTCACCCACCACAATACCGGTAGCGTGATCGAACATAACACCTTTGCCAATTCGCGCAGCTGGGTGGATGTCTACACCAAAACTTGATGAATTACGGCTTTGCAAAAATAAGGCTAACTGGTGGCGTCCGTGAACCCAAAGATAGTGCGCCATCCGGTGCACCTGCACGGCGTGGAAACCTTTAAAGTGAAGCAAGGGAGTTAGGTAGTCATTCACTGCGGCATCCCGCGCATTTATCGCGATAATATCGGCGATAGCTGCCTCGCTAATGCCAGGCTCTAATAAGTAAGCTTCGTCGAACACCTCACGTATAGCAATCGCAGGCATCACGTCATCTGCCATTTTGTTTGACAAAATGAAGCTTAGCGACGACTCGAAATTATGGTGCGCAAGAACACTTGCATGCACATAGCTAGATAGCAAAGGTTCGTTGTCAGCAACAATTTGCGCTTCTTGTTTGAGCGTCGACCAGAAATCGATGGGCGTTGAAAGTGCGGTCATGAGCATGTCCCGTTAGTGTGCTGTCTGTGTGCCAATATACGTCGTAAAAAATTGGGGCCGTGTGCTTTTTCAGCTTGCCTAAAGTGGCTTAACTCTTTTGCTAACTCTCGCCTTGTATGAAAGTGCAGAGGTAAACAAATGAAAGAACAGAAAGTTTACCCGAGTTTGGCGTGATGCAATACCGATGTGATACCTGCCAAGCGCATAATTCGATCAATTTATCGTATTAATTCGTTATAGCTAATAACTGTATCTTTTATTTGCGTACCCATGAGCCTTACGTCGGCCACACTAGGCTCTGTCACTGCTTAATTAGAACGGTTAAAGCGCCCGTTTCTTTCATTGAGAGGCGTGGATAACCGAACACCTTAGATAGGCAAAAAAACGCGCTTTTATTTAACAAAAAGGGCGAAAAACTGGACTGTATAAATTAACAGGCTGATGGCATAATAGCGTGCTGCTGAATGTGTAACAATATCAACTAACAGGTGCCAACTATGGATGTATCTCGACTGCTAGACGAGCTTAACGATAAACAGCGTGAAGCAGTAGCAGCCCCATTGTCTAATGCTCTAGTATTAGCTGGCGCAGGTAGTGGTAAAACCCGTGTATTAGTACATCGCATTGCGTGGTTGATGGAAGTCGAAAACATCGCACCTTTTTCTATTTTAGCGGTTACCTTTACCAATAAGGCAGCGAAAGAGATGCGTGGCCGTATTGAATCATTGATGGGCCGCAGCCTACACAATATGTGGATTGGTACCTTTCACGGGCTTGCACATCGCCTATTACGCGCACACCACGCTGAAGCAAATTTGCCTGAAAATTTTCAGATTATCGATTCTGACGATCAGTACCGTTTGATTCGCCGCATTTTAAAAGCCATGAATTTAGATGAAAAGCATTGGGCCCCTCGTCAAATCCAGTGGTACATAAACGGTAATAAAGACGAAGGCCTGCGTCCTCAGCATATCGAGACCCATGGCGATCATATCCAAAAGACCATGCGTGAAGTTTACGCTGCATATCAAGACGCTTGCGACCGTTCAGGCTTGGTAGATTTTGCCGAGTTATTGCTGCGCGCTCACGAGTTATGGGCAAAGAACCCTGAAGTGTTGGCCCACTATCAGCGCCGTTTCCGTGCTGTGTTAGTTGACGAGTTCCAAGATACCAACAATATCCAATATGCATGGCTTCGCATGCTTTGTAGCGGCAACAATAACAACATTATGATTGTTGGCGACGACGATCAGTCTATTTACGGTTGGCGCGGTGCAAACGTAGATAATATTCAGCATTTTCTTAAAGACTTTAATGAACCTACCACTATTCGTCTTGAGCAGAATTACCGTTCTACTGGGAACATTCTGAAAGCAGCGAATACGGTTATCGACAACAACACGGGCCGTTTAGGGAAAGAGCTGTGGACAGAAGATGCCCAGGGCGAACTTATTTCTGTCTATGCCGGTTTTAACGAACTCGACGAAGCCCGCTTCATTGTTTCAAAAATTAAAGACTGGCTAAATCAAGGCAACGCCCTTAGCGACACCGCTATTCTTTACAGAAACAACGCCCAGTCTCGAGTACTGGAAGAAGCCCTGCTACATGAAGGGTTGGCCTATCGCATCTACGGTGGTTTGCGCTTCTTCGAACGCCAAGAAATTAAAGATGCCCTTGGCTATATGCGCATGGTCAGCCACCCGCACGACGATGCTGCTTTCGAGCGTGTGGTAAACACTCCAAGTCGCGGTATTGGTGAGAAAACCCTTTCACAAGTGCGCGACACTGCACGTATGCATAACTGTTCTATGTGGCAAGCCAGCCAGCTGCTTATCAACGAAGGTGGCTTTAAAGGCCGTGCATTAAACGCTATGCAAAGCTTTGTTTTGCTTATTACCGAGCTAGAGCAAGCCACGCTAGACGAGCCTCTTGACCAGCAGGCCGATAAAGCCATTCGCCAGTCAGGCCTGTACGCCATGTACCAAGCAGAACGCGGAGAAAAGGCCCAGGCTCGACTTGAAAACTTGGAAGAGCTGGTCAGTGCTTGTAAGACTTTTATCGTACCTGAAGAAGCGGAAGAAATGTCGCCGCTGGCCGCGTTTTTGGCCCACGCTTCCCTTGAAGCAGGGGAAACCCAAGCAGATAAAGACCAAGATGCTGTGCAAATGATGACTATCCACACTGCAAAAGGCCTTGAATTTCCATTGGTGTTTCTAGCTGGCGTGGAAGAAGGTATGTTCCCTAGCCAGATGACCAACGACGAACCAGGCAGGATGGAAGAGGAACGCAGACTTTGCTATGTTGGTATGACTCGCGCTATGCAAAAGTTGTATATCACTTACGCAGAAAGTCGTCGATTATATGGTCAAGATAAGTATCATACGGCTTCGCGCTTTATTCGCGAGATGCCAGCAGATTGCGTGGAAGAAGTCAGACTAAAATCCACTATATCGCGGCCTGTACACAATCGCTTTAGCCAAGCTACCTCGCACGCCAGTTTTGAAGAAACAGGCTTTAGTTTAGGTGAGCGCGTAGTGCATCGTAAATTCGGGGAAGGTATTGTGCTTAACTACGAAGGCAGTGGTGAGCATGGTCGAGTTCAAGTAAACTTCGATGAATTTGGCAGTAAATGGCTGGTACTTGCTTACGCAAAACTGGAGAAGGCGTAGCGTTATTAATTGGCAAGGTAGCCTAACTCTGAGTTGGAATGTATGCAGCAACACGTGCTGATCATCGAAAATGGTGAAGGCAACCTTGAACTTATTGCGAAGTTAGTACGCCGTTCTAGCCTTACGCCCGTGGGCGCTACGTCGCTCACCGAAGGAAAGGTACGCTTTGCACAAGAAATGCCTGAAAGTTTCTTGTGTGCCATTGTTGCTTACTCATTACCCGATGCGCCTAAAGGGGAAGCCATCGACTTTGCCGTCGGATCTTTTATTCCTACCATTGCAACAACAGAGAACCTAGATAATGCTATTCGCGACAAGGTTCTTGAACGAGATGTTGTCGATTACATTCCCAAAGAAAATTCGCAAAACTACGACTATCTTAACCGCTTGATCAGCCGCCTAGAAAAAAACAAATCTACCGGCGTTGTAGTGGTGAGTACCAATCGTGTTTTACGCTCAAAAACGGTTTCATTACTTCAGCGTCATAATTTTATTGCCTTTGAATGTTTAACAGCTACCGACGCAATGCAGTGCCTTTCTGAACACAAAAATGTACGTCTTGTCATCACTGATGATACGCTGCCCGACATGACGGGAACACATTTTGTCGCTAGCCTAAGAAAAGCATTTTCTAAAGAGCAGCTAGCCATAATGGGCGTTGCTGGAGGTAAAGGTATGCTAATGTCTGCACACTTTATCAAAAGCGGCGCTAATGACTTCTTGCGCGTACCGTACTGTCATGAAGAGTTTTTGTGTCGCGTAATGCAAAACGTCGAATATATAGAAAGTGTTGAAGAAATTCGCCGCGTGGCGAATACGGATTATTTGACGGGCCTTCCCAACAGACGCCACTTCTTTTACATGGTAACGGTACAGCATCAAAATTTATCTGATGATCATGCCTTGGCACTTATCGACCTCGACTTCTTTAAATCAATTAACGATACCCATGGCCATGACGCCGGTGACATTGTGCTAAAGGCCATGGCGGCACTCATTGAGTTTTACTTCCCTGATGAAATTATTTCGCGCTTTGGTGGTGAAGAGTTTTGTATTTACATGCCTTCAACGCCTCTTGATGAAGCCTGCGAACGCTTAGAAGATTTTAGAAAAGTGGTAGAAGCTGAAGTTATCCAGCTTCCCAAAACCGATATAAAAGTGACCTGCAGTATTGGAGTTAGTGGCGTTCATACTCAGAGCGTGGATAAGCTACTAAGCCTTGCAGACAAGCAACTGTATGCTGCCAAAAATAGTGGGCGTAACCAAGTGAAGTGCGACCCTCTTGATACACCTCGTCGAGAGCAAGGATCCTTACCTTAGCTTCATCAGCTATTTCTTTAAACCCTACCTTTTAATGGCTTGCAGGCGCCGAGTGTTTTGCTGGCTTATTCCATACTCTCTTTTATTATTTGTTTTTGTGCTTTTCGTTGACTGCGGTAATTAACTAACGAGTCGGCACTAAACAAGATAAGTGCAAGCCACACAAAGCCGAAAGTAACCAAGCGTGACTCTTCGAGGGGCTCGCCATAAAGATAGACGGCTAATATGAACATGAGCGTTGGCCCTATGTATTGAAAAAAGCCTAATGTGGAATACATGATGCGCCTTGCCGCAGCAGTAAAGCAAAGCAGGGGCGCAGTGGTAACAATACCTGCCGTTAGAATAAGGGAGTTTAAGGTAGCGTCGTTATTCAATAAGTTACTGTACTCAGAACCAAAGAATACCCAGTAGACGATAGCTAATGGCGATAACATTAAGGTTTCAATGAATAGACCTGGTAGCGAGTCTACTGCCACCTGCTTACGCAATAAGCCATACACGCTGAAGCTTCCGGCGAGTACTAAGGCAATCCAGGGCACGTGGCCGTATGAGAAAATAAGAATTGCCACGCCAATAACTGCGAGTCCAACCGCTACGCGCTGCAGATTGCGTAACCTTTCGCCTAAGAAAAGACGACCTAAGAAAACGTTGATAAGGGGATTAATATAATAACCCAGGCTTGCATCAAGAATATGATCGTTATTGATTGCCCAGATGAACAAAAGCCAGTTTGCTCCCAGCAGCAGCCCGGCTACAAACAAAATCTGCATAACCCGCTTATTGCGAAAGGCAGCACCTACTTTTGGCCATTGTTTTAGCGCAGCAATTAATCCAACTAAAAGCACAACGGACCAGATTACCCTGTGCATAAGTATTTCAGCAGCAGGTAACACCATCAACTGTTTGAAGTAGACAGGTGCAACACCCCACATACTGTATGCGGCAATCGCGCAAATAACGCCGACTTGGGCGGCACTGGCTTGCTTAGACAAGGCTGGCTCCAACGAGATTCAGGTTAAGAAGGCGCGTATTGTTTATCAGGTTAGATGAATACACAACCCTTAACGCTTTCCAATGCGGCAAAGGCCACAAACTGCGCGAAATATTCAGTGTAAAAGCCACACTGAGTGTAATGGGCCCCCCTTCTTTATAAGCTGTAGCCCTATATAAACGTGGCTTTTACGTAATTTTTAAGTATACCTAGTAAACGGGTTACAGAAGAAAGAGGGTTCCTAAACCCAAAAACGCTACAAAACCGACAATATCAGTGACAGTGGTCAGTATGACCGAACCAGACAGTGCAGGGTCTATTTTTAGCTTGTCTAAAATGACGGGTACGAACACTCCAGCCAAGGCTGCAGCTACAATATTGAACAGTATGGCTAAACAAATCACCAAACCAAGCATAGCGTCAGTGAACCAGAAATAAGCCACAATGCCTATAACCAACGCCCATATAACACCATTGACCCCGCCCACCTTCAACTCTTTTACCATGAGCGCCCTTAAGTTGGCAGGGGTCACCTGCCCCAGCGCAAGCCCTCGTACAATAAGAGTAAGCGTTTGACTACCTGCAATGCCGCCCATACTTGCCACCACGGGCATTAACACCGCAAGGGCAACAACTTGTTGTAGCGTACCTTCAAATAGTCCGATAAACCAAGACGCCATAAACGCGGTAAGCAGGTTTATACCAAGCCATAGGGCGCGGTTTTTGGCACTTTTTGCCACAGGTGAGAATAAATCTTCGTCTTCATCCATACCGGCCGAAGCCATCACTTGGCGTTCATAAAACTCATTGACCAATTCACTCGCCGAGGTCACATCTAAACGGCCAAGTAGTTTGTTGTTCTCATCAACTACCGGCAGCGACGCCAACCCTGAGCGCTGTACAAGAAGTGATGCATTCATGGTGTCATCCTCTCCCTGAATAGTGGCCACGTTCTCTTCAGATAAGTCAAATAGCGACACGTGATCTTGTGCATTAAACAGGTGACTTATTTTAACCAAGGCAGAAAACTGACCGGAGCGGTTCACCAGAAAAATACTATCGCAGTGCTGAGGAATATCCCGCCTTAACAAGCGCAAACCCTCGCGTACTTTGGCGTTCGACGGCAGCACTAACTGTTCGTGGTTAACCCAGTGCCCTATTTGGTTATCAGGGAATTGTGTGGCTTCTCTGAAGTATTTTCGCTCTTTAGAATCAAGTGACTCATACGCCATATCGACTAGGCGTTTTGGCAGTGAATCCAGTAGCTCTAGTAAATCTTCGGCATCGATATCAGCAAATATAGACGCCCATTCATTATGAGGCGTATTGTCGATTAGGATTTCACGGGGATCGCTACGCATCTCAACAAGCACATCGAGCTTGCGGTCGCGAGAAATACCGTCCCACACGGCTAGACGCTCTTCAACGGGCAGTGACTCTAGCAGCGATGCAATATAGACCTCGTCTTGCCCGCTTAAAGCAGCAAGTAAGGTAGCCGGATCATCAGCCATACTTTCGGTAACAATCTCTTCTATCAAATCAGGTAATGGCTCTGCCATGCTACACCTCCTATTTTACCGCTAACTTCCTTTAGACTTATAAGCACTGACGTTCAGAGATGGTTCATACCCATGGATAAGAATGCTACCCCAGCATGTAAGTACCTGTGCCGAAAGCTATATGGTCGCCTTTTTCGTTGTGTAATTCCATTCTGCAAACCACTAACTTACTGCCTTTACGTATAATAACCGCTGTTGCAATAAAGCGTTCGCCTCGTCCTGGCCGCAAGTAGTCAACACGCATATCAACCGTACCCATGGTGGGCAATCTAATCTGCAGGTCTTCAAGGTGCTCTTCTGTGGTTTGCTTGATGGTCTCTATAATTGAAACTAAACCACCGATGGTGTCTAGCATAGTCGCTGTTACGCCACCGTGTAGAATTTTTTGCATTGGATTGCCGGTAAGCGTAGGTTGCCAATTAAGGTGCAACGAAATCTGCGTATCTATACCAGTACCTTGTGTGACAAACTCCAAACCAAGCAACTGGTTAAACGGCATATTATCACGAAAAAGCGCAATAACATGATCGATCATAGTTTGATGGTCTAGCTGTTTATTTATCGTAGGCTTTTCATTATCAGGCATTATGTAATCCACTTACTGTAAAGTATCGATAACATTACTACTGAATATAACGAGCAAGGAAATTCATCCAACCAATAATATCTCATTAGAATGGATTATTTGGCTCAACGCCATCGCGAGTTCATCGCCTTCCCGCCACACAAGATGTGTAAAAAATGTACGACCACAGTTATTTAACCTTGATTAGCCAAGTCTTCACTGCATTTTAGTCTAGTTTTTTTAATTGCCCCGTGAAGCCGAGCCCAAAAACGCGTAAAATCCTGCGCCATGACAACTGCAATAGCGCCATCAGAATTAACGCCTAAAACCCAGCACGCAAAAACGCCTGAAACCGTCTTGAAAGAGGTATTTGGTTACGATGCTTTTCGCGATGGGCAAGGCGAAGTCATTCACCAAGTATGTGAAGGAAAAGACGCACTTGTTCTGCTACCTACAGGTGGCGGTAAATCGTTGTGCTATCAAATTCCCGCGCTGGTGCGAAGCGGCACCGCTATTGTTGTTTCGCCGCTTATTTCATTGATGCAAGATCAGGTAGAGCAGCTAAAAGCACTTGGCGTAAACGCCGCCTATCTTAATTCAACACTGGAAGCTGACGAACAAGCGCGCATAAACGATGCGCTCCAAGCTGGTAAACTGGATTTGCTTTACGTCTCGCCTGAGCGTTTAATGCAGTATTACTTTCAGCAGTCACTAGCGCATGCCGACATCGCCTTATTTGCCATTGACGAAGCGCACTGCGTTTCCCACTGGGGTCACGATTTTAGGCAGGATTACCGCTCCTTGGGGCAAATAAAGTCTCGTTTTCCCACCATTCCTGTTATCGGGCTAACGGCTACGGCAGATTCAGCAACGCAAGCAGACATATTGACCCAGCTAAACCTAAACGACCCGCTCGTTTACAAAGGAAAGCTTCGACAGACCCAATATTCGCTACCGCGTAATGAGTAAGTACAAAGCTTTTGATCAAGTGGTAGCTTATGTAAAGCAGCAAGATGGTAGCGGTATTATTTATTGTAATAGTCGCGCTAAAGTCGACGACCTCCACGCCAAGTTGTTCAGGCAAGGGTTTCGCTGCGCCGCTTATCACGCCGGTATGGATAACGACGAACGAGAGCTGGTACAACGCCAGTTTCTTAACGACAAAATCGATATTGTGGTGGCCACTGTTGCCTTTGGTATGGGTATCAACAAGTCGAACGTGCGTTATGTAGTACATCACGATGTACCCCGCAGTGTTGAAAGCTATTACCAAGAAACCGGGCGGGCCGGGCGAGATGGCCTAGAGTCTGAAGCTTTATTGTTGTTTGACGAAAAAGACGCGGCCCGCGTAAAGCAATGGATAGAGCAAGGCGAAATAGCCGAGCGAAATCAAATAGAGCTGCAGAAGTTTGCTGCTATGGAGGCCTTTTCCGAGGCGCAGACCTGCCGCAGGCAAGTACTGCTGAACTATTTTTCGCAGTTTAGTGACAGCGCTTGTGGCAACTGTGATATCTGTCTAGACCCGCCTAAAATGATTGACGGTTTGGTGATCGCCCAAAAAGTACTGTCGTGCGTACTTAGGCTTTCACAACAAGCGTCTAGCCAGTACGTAATTGACGTATTGCGAGGTAAGCAGTTAAGGCGCCTCCAAGAGGCGGGCCACCATCAGCTTTCTACCTACGGTATAGGTAAGGATAAATCGGACAGCTACTGGCATAACATTATCAACCAGCTTGTGCATAAAGGGCTTATTCGCGTGGATATTACCGCTCACGCTGCATTGAGGTTGACCGAAGCCGCACGGCCAGTGCTAAAAGGCGACGTTGCCGTTCAGCTTGCCTCACCACGACTTGAATTTAAGCCAGATAAGAAAAAGTCAAAGCAAGCACCGGCTAACTACGACAGAACCCTGTTTACGCGCCTTAAGCACCTGCGCAAAGTATTAGCAGAAGAAAATGAAGTGCCGCCCTATGTAGTATTCAGCGACGCTACTTTGGTTGACATGGCGTGCAAGCTGCCTACTACACGCAACACCTTGCTAGAGGTCAGTGGTGTAGGCCAAACTAAGCTGGAGCGCTATGGTGAGGCCTTTATTCAGCTCATCGACGATTATATAAATCGCGACCACTAGAGACTGTTAAGCCAGCTATAGGATTATCTTCCCGCCGGCCTCAGGGCATGATATCAACTCAGTGAGCAACACACGCTAAGCGTATGCGTATTCGCCGCCTTTTTCTAATGCAGCTTTGTAAGCTTCTCTGGCATGAACACGCTTAACAAAGCCTTGAATAGCGGTAAAGTCTTTAGCGCGGCCGCTGGCGACCAGCGATTCAAGAGGAAATATCATTTGAACATCAGCGCCACTAGGCGCATCACCTGCAAACCAAGTATTTTTCGATAAATAAGACTCTACGTAGCGCAAGCTTTGGGCTAGGTTAGGGCCATAGTAGGCATTGAGAATGCCGTCTATTAACTTGTTAGTGATAGGCTTGATGAAAAAGGGCTTTGAACCTTTTTGCCGTGCTTTTTCTAGCACTAAGTTAGCGACTAACGGCGGCATTAATGAGCCTTCAGCGAAATGCAGCCAAAACCAATATTGTTGTAGTGCCTCGGGGTCTTGGGGCACAGCAAATGCATCAGTCGCATGATGGCGAACGAGATATTCCACAATAGCGCCAGATTCTGCAATTTCACCATGCGGCGTAGTAAGCACGGGTGAGCGTCCCAGTGGATGAACCGCTCGCAGCGAGTCAGGCGCCAGATTCGTAGTGCTGTCTCGTTGATAGAATTCAATTTTATACTCTACGCCTAGCTCTTCTAAAAGCCACAAAATTCGCTGTGAGCGAGAGTTATTTAAATGGTGAAGTGTTAGCATACTCCGTCCTTAATACGCTTAGTTTAACGCTATTGTTTTTGTGTTGTACTATATACACTTTTTAACGCAAGCGGGTTTACTACTACCAATAAATTGATAACTTCTATGCAAAACCTCAACAAAGAAGACATTCTGCAACATGCCCTTGTTAACGAAGGCAGCGTAGAAATTCGCACAGCGCTACCCGCTACCCCACTTAAAACTCAACAGTGGGTGGAACAGTTTTGTGCTCTGTTTAATTTCAAACTTTCAGAGACCGATTGGGGAGCTGAGCGGTTTCAGGCAGTCATAACTGCAAGTGCAAGCGACACTGATTTGCAGTGTATGCTTTGCATAGAATGGCTCTGTGAAGCAATATGGCTAGAGCCTATAGGTAGACAGCAGTCGCCATCGGCAATTTTTAACTACCTTTTGCAAGCATAACACTTAAGTTATCACTGTACTTTGGGTTTGGCTTTTCATTACAACTAGTATTATCCTAAGAAAAGCACCCGAGTGATAAGAGGGCTTAACAACATATCTTTCGCCTTTATAAACATCCTCTTAGTATGTGGTACAAGGAATTAACGAGTGGTAACAGCCCGCCTATTTAAGTACGTATCAGCATTGCTCATCAGCTGGATGTTGCTAAGCGTAAACGTTTTGGCTAGCAGTCAGCTTACCGTTAACGAGTCCTTTGAGCGGGAGGTCATAAATCTTCATGCGCGATTGTCTGTTGCTCCTATTAGCGCCACATATTTTGATATTTTAAAGGGAAACACAAAGAACACTTCGGTCAATGCCTCTTTTTCCGATGAACGTATATGGTATTCCACCGAACTCGTACATACAGGCTACAGTCCTATACCACTAGTACTTAATGTTGACCGCCTAAATGTTGACGATTTGCAGATATTTCTACTTGATAGTAGTGAACGAATTATTAAGTCTTATCGCTATCAAGCAGGAAAAGGCGACTATTCTCTGAGGCAGCCTCTTCCTAATATAAGGCTAGCATTTACCCTTCAGCCCTATCAGGACGCTCGCTTACTGATTGCGGTAAAAGACAAAGGGTTAAAGTACTTTCCAATCACCTTGTGGGAAAGAGATCTACTCGCACAGCACGACACCAATATGCTCACTTTGCTTGGCGCAGTAACGGGCATCATGGCGCTGATTGCGCTCTATTTCCTGTTTTCCTACCTGTATCAGCGCATTGCTACCCGCTTTTGGCTGGCCATGTCGTCCCTCGTTCTTTTAGCTTTATTATTTATCACTGCTGGCGGGTTAGCTATTTGGCCAAGCCTAACTAACGCCAGCGAGCATTTCTATGCCGTCTGTTTTTGCATGCTGTTACTATGCATTGCCAAAGTAACGCACGACCTATTCACCCGAACGCCCTTTTTTTTGCGGTCTGTGAGCTATCTTGTTCCCGTTGTAGCTACCGTCTACTGTTTTATGGTTACCACTTATAACACGTCTATCACACTTCTGCTGCTAACCGCAGGTATGGGGCTTTATCACGTTTTACTGGCATTAGCGTTTAAAGACAAAGGGAGCCGTTCAGTAAGTATCACCTACATTCTTGCCTGGCTTTCCTTTTTTGCATTCTATGCGTTAGTAACACAAAACCTATTCAGTAATTTGGTTTATACCCTAAACGTTGCTATCGGTATGCTTTTCTTCCTCACCCTCGGTTTTCTATGTTTTGGCTTTGCAGTCATCGCAAAAGAAAACGTGTTAAATCAACGCCAACTTTCAACACAGGCAGAAACTATATCAAGCTTGAATCATTTCTATGATTTATTCAGACATTCAGCAGAAGGTCATTACACCTCAACATGGGATGGAAAACTTATTTCAGTCAACCCAGCCATGTGTAAAGTATTCGGCTATGAAAGTGAAGAAGAGTTGCTTAATGAAGCCGGCAACACAGAAGTTTTCTACGCGAATGTTGAAGATAGGCAGGTTTTACTCGGTGAAATATCACAAAACGGTCATGTTACCGGTAGGGAAATTAGAGGTAAGCGACGTGACGGAAGCGAGTTTTGGTTTTCCCTATCCTGTCAAATTCGAGAAAATGACGAAAGCGACTTTCTCTATGGCTCTATCGTAGATATCACTGAAAAGAAGCAGTCAGACTTAAGCCTGCAGTATTTAGCTACCCATGACTCGCTGACGGGCGTATACAACCGGCGAAAGTTTGAATCTGTGTTCAAAGATAAAGTCGTCAACGGATGCGATGCACCATTGTGTTTGCTGTTTTTAGATCTCGACAGGTTTAAAGTAGTCAACGATACCTGTGGCCATAAAGCTGGTGATGTACTTATTAAAGACATTGCCCGCTTGATTGAGAACACTTTACTTTCAGACGCGCAGCTAGGTCGCCTTGGCGGCGATGAATTTGGCGTTATCTATTCAAACATTGATTCCGACGCCGTTTACTTAAATGCAGTAAGGATCCTTAACGCCGTGCAGGCTTATCGTTTTATGTGGGATAACCGCATTTTTAACTTAGGCGTAAGCATAGGTATGGTGGTATGCGACGATAACGATGTCGACCCGGGTCAGTATCTGAGCATGGCCGATGCCGCATGTTACTTCGCTAAAGAGCAAGGCAGAAATCAGGTCCACAGATATGATAGAGATGACGAAAGTATGCAGCGCTACCAGCGCGAGCTTGATTGGGTATCTTCTATTAACAACGCATTGGAAGAGAGTCGCTTCGAGCTTTTTTATCAATCGCTAAGGCCTTTAAGTAAAACTAGTGATGGGCACTACTACGAAATACTTCTTCGCCTAAGAGAAAAAGACGGGAAACTTGTCGAGCCCGCCAATTTTTTACCCACGGCTGAGCGATTTGAAATGAACGTCAGTGTTGATAAATGGGTAGTGACGAATACGTTCAAGTGGCTCTCTGAAAACCCTGAGCACCTCGCAGAGTTGAAACGATGCAGCATCAATCTTAACTGCCACTCACTGGCAGATAGAGATTTTACCTTGTTCATTCTAAATGCGTTTGAAACCTTCAATATCCCTTACAACAAAATATGTTTTGAGGTTATTGAGTCGGTAGCCATAATTAAAATGGAAGTCACACTTGCCTTCATGCGCACCTTCAACCGCCTTGGGTGTTCTTTTGCCCTCGACGACTTCGGCAGTGGCTTCTCCTCGTACAACTACCTTAAAAGCTTACCCGTCAGTCAGGTAAAAATAGACGGTATGTTTATTAGAGATATGCTTAACGACAGCGTAGATACGGCTATGGTTGCTTCTATCAACGATGTAGCGAAAGCTATGGGTATGCAAACTGTCGGCGAATTTGTTGAAGATGAAGGCACCATGGCACAGCTAGGCAAAATGGGCGTTGATTACGCCCAGGGCTTCGGTGTTGCTAAACCCGCGCCTCTACGGGAATTTAAGCCCCTCTGATAACTATCCCTGATACACCCTTTACGAAAAAAGTGATAGCACAAGCGTCAACTCGCGTATAATAAAATGGTAGACTTGCAAAAATAGAAGTCATCCCCACTTATTGCCTACTGTCCAAAGCGTAGAAGTAACATGAGTAGCAAACAGCCTAAATACGAATATGTCAGCACCGCAAAGTTACCCACAAGAATGGGTGATTTTAAAATACACGGCTTTGTTGAAGCCAGTGGTCAGGAGCACGTCGCCCTTTCTTACGGAGAGTGGAAAGAAGATGACGTAGTGCCTATTCGCATTCATTCAGAATGTTTAACCGGTGATTCTTTATTTAGCACCCGCTGCGACTGTGGCTTTCAGTTAGAAAAAGCCATGCAAAATATTGTAGATAACGGTCACGGTGTACTGCTTTACTTGCGCCAGGAAGGCCGCGGTATTGGTCTTTTAAACAAAATTCGCGCTTATAATCTTCAAGATAGCGGCATGGATACCGTAGAAGCTAACGAACATCTTGGTTTTGACGCGGACCTTAGAAGTTACGACATCTGCAAGCTTATGTTGGACACTCTCAATGTTAAACACGTTGAGTTAATGACAAACAACCCTAAGAAGCTTGCAGCACTAAAAGCACTGGGTATTGATGTTGTAGCAAGAAAGCCGATAGATCACGGCATCACCAAAGACAACAAACACTACCTAAAGACAAAGACGGAAAAGCTCGGTCACGCTTTTGATCCGCACGTACTAAAATAAGCTAGGGACTTTAGCAAAGCCTATATAAGCTAACATTTTTTATTTTTTTTGAAAGCGCCCACCGAAACGTGGGCGTTTTCCATTCAGCTTCGGTTAATTATCGTTCAAGCAAAATGCATTCAGACTTACCACATTGCGTGTATAAAGCAGCGGCTTTCAGCATAGCAATTCAATACCAGTCCTCGTAGAAAATGTTCTTCTGAGAGGGCAATTATTCAAGCGGATTGGTATAAGGAGAATGTATGAAAAACATAACCTTATCGATAGTTATAGCACTGTCCAGTGCGCAGGCGTTGCCCGCACTTGCACTGTCAAATGCAAGCCTTGCTCAGGTTTCATCTTCAGCTCAGCAATATTCTGATGCCGAATTAGATAGTGCACTTGCGCCCATTGCCCTTTACCCCGATACACTTCTTACCCATATTCTCATTGCTTCTACCTACCCTTTAGATGTAGTCGCAGCCGACCGTTGGCGCCAAAGTAATAAACATTTAACGCCAGATCAGGTAGAGAATGTTCTGGATGGTGTTTCTTGGGACCCGAGCGTAAAAGCACTCGCGCCATTCACCGAGCTACTTAATACCTTGGCCAGTGACCTTGAGTGGTTACAGCAGCTTGGCGATAATGTACTTATTGATCAAAGTCGAGTGTTAGATCGTGTTCAGGTACTTAGGCAGCATGCCCATAACACGGGTAACTTGGTAACTAACGACTACATTGAAGTTGAAAGAGAACGAGAAAGCAGTCGAGAAATTATTTACATAGAGCCGCGCCAGCGAGAAGTGGTATATGTCCCATATTACGACCCACACGTTGTCTACGGTAACTGGTGGCACCCAATCTCGCCTATTCGCTGGAGACACCATGTAAGCTATCATCACCATAGCAATGTATACTGGTCTCCCAGTGTTCGCCTTTCTACCTTCTTTTTCTTTGGCAGCGTGCATTGGCACAACCGCCATGTGGTCATCCATCGCGAGCCAGTGCGCAGGTATTATCACGGCAGCCCGAGAAAACGCGTGGTAAGTCGTGACTATCACCGTTGGGAGCACAATACAGTGCATCGCCGAGCACGTTACTCTAACCGCGTGGTTCACAGTGCGCCTGCGCGCTATGAGCATGCTGGTGTGATGCGCGCACAACATGTTTCTAATAAACATATTAGAG
Organism: Alteromonas sp. ABV4_150; assembly: GCF_056311745.1. Taxonomy (NCBI): domain Bacteria; kingdom Pseudomonadati; phylum Pseudomonadota; class Gammaproteobacteria; order Alteromonadales; family Alteromonadaceae; genus Alteromonas; species Alteromonas sp. ABV4_150. The sequence continues at coordinate 1,426,707 of NZ_CM149971.1, forward strand.
CGGCCAACCGCACAGCACATAACGACAATAAGCGCTCAGTTAGCTCTGTGGCACGTACCAATAATGCTAAGCCGATAAAGCGGACGATTGAGCCTAAACAAGTAACGCCTCTTAGAGAACCCCGTCTACCGAGCAAACAGAACTCTGTGAAGCGCAAACAATCGATAGAGCATGCGCTGAAACGCAATCAATCGGTGGCAAAAAGGGAAAAGCCAACGCGAGACAATACACTTAAAGCGTTGAAACGTGACAAGCCGGCTAGAATAACGCCTTCGCCACAGTCCCAGAGGTATGTTAACAAAAAAGGCGCAGTGCAAGGCTCAGTGAAGCAAAACGTCAATCGTCAACGGGTTGAAAGGACGAGTCCACAACACCGTTCAGTTGCCCGTGAAAGTAGTAAACCTAAGCGTGTAGAACGAACATCTAGCCATAGATCGGTAAAACAGTCTCAGCGAGAAAGACCACAAAGGCAAATATCTCGGGTGGAACGCAGCGTTTCGAAAGGAAATAGCTTAAAGCGCTGATTTTAAGGGCTAGTTTTAAACGCTCGCCTTTCAATAAACTCGGACAAGGACAGTTAACTAAATAGCGGCTTGCAGATTCAGAGTTTGCATGCCGCTTTTTTATTCTGTTCACTGCGCTGACGCGTGGAATCTCACTAAAGCCTCTACAAAGCGAAGCGGAGACTGGCGGTCAAGGTTGAAATACAGCGAGGGTTCAATGAGCTCAAGCTCCATAATCGCCCAGTTGTTATTCTGTTTCACCAAATCAACCCGCGCATATAGTGCGTCACAGGGCATAGCTGCCAGTGCTTTTTCAGCGACAGCCAATTGTTCACTGTCTACGGTTATACAGTGCAAGCTGCCGCCATGCTCTTCTTGCACGCGAAAGTCGCCTTTTTGCGGCACTTTCTTAATGGCATGGCTGAACTCACCACCGAAGTAAAATAATGAGTACTCCCCTTCATCAACAACGCTACTTAAGAAAGGCTGGATCATGAAATCTCGCTGTAGAAATGTATCGTAGAGCACTCTCTCATTCACATGCCAGTCGGCAGCGGAAAGCTTAAAGGTATCGTCAGCATTAGCACTGAGCGTGGGTTTAATTACCACAGTGTCGCAACTAAAGCGCTCAAATGACTCTTCTATAACATGGTTATTAAATTCGCTACACCAGGTTGTTTCGACAATATGAACCCCTTTTTCCTGTAAGTCTTTAAGGTAGTGCTTTTCAATATTCCACTTCATTAAGGATATCGGGTTTAATAACACCGCATTCGACGCATCAATGCCTTCTAAACACGCTAAAAAGTCTTCAGCGTGCTGCTGATAATCCCATGTGCTGCGAACAATAACATAGTCAAACTTATCCCAATGCTGCGAGGTGTCATGCCAAGATACAGTTTCTACCGACCACCCGAACTTTTCAAAAAACGGAATTAATAATTCATCATAAACAAAAAAGTCTTCAAGATTATCGGTAGACAAAAAAGCGATAGCGGGCATAACAAAATCCTTAGCTTGTAAGAGCCTTGACGCATTAACTTTATGTAATAAATGAGTTATCTATACCAAAGTTAAATAGCGTAGAAACCATGATTTACGTAGACTAGCGAGAAATTAGCACACCCACCTTTTTTAACCTACACTTATTGCAAAACAACCATCGGAGATTGGCATGCAGTACCCTTGGCTCCTCGAAGGTCATAAAATTTTTCGTGTTGTAATTGTTGTTCAATTACTCATTGCTATCGCTATTGGTGTGTTTACAGGTGAACTTCTACCTGCGTTTATCTTTGGTGTACCTATTGCAGCATTGCCACTGGTACTTAGTGTTCAAAACCCTTACTCGGCGATAAGCCGTCACGCAATGGCTATAGGTGTTCAGCTACTTACCGCACTGCATATTCACCAATCTTTTGGATTAATTGAAGTTCACTTTGAAATTTTCGTACTTCTTGCCTTTCTTTCTTATTTCAGAGATTGGAAAGTAGTAGCAACAGGCACCGCCGTTGTTGCTGTCCATCATATTTCATTCTTCTTTTTACAGTCTGGCGGAGCGCCGTTGATGATTTTTGAGGAAGGTCACGTAACTTTCCCTATCCTGCTTATGCATGCTGCTTTTGCATTGTCCGAGGGTGGCGTATTGATGTACATGGCCAAGCAAGCCCACCAAGAAGGTGCTGGCGCCGCCGAACTACGCCTAGCCATTGAAACCATGCAGCAAGATGATGGCAAGCTCGACTTGTCTGTTGAGCTAAATCGAGACAATAAAATAGTTAAGCCTTTCGCTGAACTTATTGACCAAGTGAAATCCCTCATTGAGCTTGCCTCTAATTTGACTGATGACGTGGTTAAAGGCGCTTCAAATATGGAGTTAGCGGCAAATAACATGTTTGAAATCAGTAGAAATACTGATCAAGAGCTTGCCATGGTATCAGCATCGTCAGAAGAAATCGCGCAAACCATGCAGCTATCAACAGAGCAGACTACCCTTGCTAGTGATAAAGCGTCGGCAGCGCAAAATGCGTCTCAGTCTACGCGGGACTCTATTTCTAAATCCAGTCATACTATTGACTCGTTGCGCAATACACTTAATTCGGCAGCGCAAACTAATACAGCGCTTAACGAACAATGCTCCCACATTTCTGATGCCATGCGCTCAATCACTGCTGTGGCTGAACAAACTAATCTGCTGGCACTAAACGCTGCCATCGAATCAGCCCGTGCTGGTGAACACGGTCGCGGCTTCGCCGTAGTAGCGGACGAAGTGCGCACCCTTGCAATTCGTTCAAAAGAAAGTGCAGACCAAATTACCAGTATAACCGAACAACTTGTTGCGCAAACGGCAAGCTCGGTTGATCAAATGCAAACCTGTATACAACTGGTCGATGAAGCTGTTATTTCTAGTGAAAGCGCCACCTCGGCTATGACAGAAATTATGCAGCAAATTCGCGATGCCAGCGAAAGTATGACTGAAATAGCAACATCTGCTGTAGAACAAGAAACCGCGTCATCTTCCATTGCGCAGAGCACCGCGCGTTTGAGTGAACTTACTTCTGAAGAGCTTGCTACCGCCGAGTCGCTTGCGGGCGAAGTAGAAGTGTTGTCACAAATATCTCAACGCATGCGCGGCGCTATTGAACGCTTTAAAATTTAGGCGCTGAGCCTGAAGCATGACTAATGGCGTTTTGCTATATGCATAAAAAAGGGAGCTGGCTGCTACTAGTATTATGGGCGATAGGTTTACTCACCGCTTTATTAGTATATGGTCAGCGCCAGCTATCAGATTTCGATCCTAACGGCGAATTACTGCACCGCACCACGGCACCAGACTTTGACGCATCCCTTGTAGCCTTACTAAAAAAGCAGGATATCCAATCAGGATCTATCGTTCATGTGGGAACGCAGTCTCGCTGTTATTGCGACACGCTTACAACGCCACACCAGTCTCAACTTCACTTAAAACTGGGAGACGATTTTCACCAAGTCAGGCTGGATGTGGAAGATGTACCTGAACTAGCGGCTATGCTTGAGGCCGTGCCTGCACTTATCGTGTTAGATAAACAAGAGCAACTTCGCTATTTAGGCCCTTACGCCACAGGCTATGGGTGCTTTACTGGCAAAAACCTCGTCGAACAGGTAGTAAGCTACACCACGCAACTTCCCTATGCAGGCGCTGTTATTAATACTGATGCTACAGGTTGCTTCTGCTAAACGCTGGCATAAATTATGTAACTCTCTTTGTATCACGTTATATCCCTTTAGATAGCGCAAAAAGCCGGCAAACATTGCACGCTCTTTGCTCTATCGTGAAAGCTTTACAAGGAGTCCACTATGTCTAAGCAAGCCACTCTCTATCGCATGGTTACCCCAGAGCATATTTGCCCTTTTGGACTCAAATCAAAGGACCTGCTCGAAAGAAAAGGCTATAAGGTTGATGATCATCATCTGTCTAACAGAAGTGAAACCGACGCCTTTAAAGAAAGGCATGGTGTGAAAACAACCCCGCAGACGTTCATAGACGATAAACGTGTTGGCGGTTATGACGACTTGAGAGATTACTTCAATTTAAAGCAAGAAAGTGAATTTGGGTCGCGCTACACACCTATTATCGTAATTTTTTCTTTAGCGGCACTTATCGTATTTGCCCTTATGCTAAAAGGCGGCCTACCGGCAGGATTAGAGCCTTTTATATTGAATTTTATTGGAGTGGCAATGGTGATTCTTGCCCTCCAAAAGCTCCAAGACTTAGTGGCTTTTTCAAACCAGTTTATCACCTATGATTTATTGGCAATGAAGCACGTTAGGTACGCCTATATTTACCCTTTCGCAGAGGCATTTGCAGGGCTTGGCATGTTAGCGGGGCTGCCTGCTTTATTGGTTTCACCGGTTTCCATTTTTATCGGCGCTATCGGTGCCGTTTCAGTTATCAAGGCAGTCTATATCGATAAGCGAGAGCTTAAATGTGCCTGTGTTGGCGGAAATTCAGACCTACCCCTTGGCTTTATTTCACTGACAGAAAACCTTGCTATGCTAGGTGCGGGTCTTTATATGCTTGCAAGATGACTAGCCTAGTCTGAAAGATTGTTGAGGCTAGATAACCCTTCGTCCTATTGGGTGTCTTCGATAGGACGACTCATGCCTTTTAGATGAGACACTACGCTGCGGCCCAAGGCACTTAGGTCATAACCGCCTTCTAGCATACTTACGATACGACCTTCGCAACATGTATCAGCAACGGCGCGAAGCTGTTGGCTTACCCAGAAATAGTCATCTTCTACTAGGCGTAGATGAGCCATTGGGTCTTCAGCATGAGCATCAAAGCCTGCAGAGATAAAAATCAGTTCAGGCTGAAAGTTACGTAATGCATCGAACCAATACTGCACTTTTTCCCTAAAAACGTCTCCTGTAGCACCAGCTTCAAGCGGTACCGAGAGAATATTACTAGCTGAAACCGGCGAGCCACTGTGTGGATAAAAGGGATGCTGAAAACTACTGCACAACATTATGCGCTGATCGCCGGCTACAATCTGCTCGGTACCATTTCCGTGGTGCACGTCAAAGTCGACAATGGCAACCCGTTTTAGCTCATAGTTTTGGAGCGCGTAGCGAGCAGCTATAACAATGTTATTAAAAATACAAAACCCCATAGCACTATCGTATGTCGCATGGTGCCCGGGTGGTCTAGTAGCACAAAAGGCTTGTCGGTCATTGCCTTCCATTACCCAATCGACAGCATTACACCCTGCGCCCGCCGACTCTAGCGCAGCGTTTAAGCTGTGGCGCATTAAACCTGTGTCTTCATCTAACCAAGCCACGTTGTCTTTGTTTTCTGAATAGAGCGTTTTTTCGTGGTCGTTAAAGATAGATTGAGCTGCATGCTCAAACACACTCTTCACATAATATGGGTCGTGCGCTAGTTTCAGGTAGGCTTCAGCAATAGGAGTGGCGTCAGCATGCTCACACACCATATCGAGTCCTGAAGAAAGCAGTTGGTCGTCAATAGCAAATAAACGGTCTGGCGATTCGGGATGGTCCTTACCTAAATCGTGTTTGGTGCCGTGCTTGCCGCGAAATATTTTAATTGTCATGCAGTGATGCCACGTCTAGTACTAACTCTATATCACTGGGGTCGCCAGTAAATTTCCGTTTAAATTTGGCTTGTTCGAAAATAGTGATCATGGGGCTGTTATCGCCACGCACATATGCCATCATTTTCGCAATACCTCTTATTTTTGCTACCGTGATAAGCTCGTTTAACAAGCGGCTTGCCATGCCTTTTCCTTGCTGGGTTTCCCGAGTGACAAAAGCGGCTTCGCAGGTATTGTCGTTTGGGTTGTAGTAAAAGCGCCCCACTGCGTGAATAGTAATGCGCGAGCCCTCTTGCCTCACAATACACAGCGCCGCATCAGAGCTTTGGTCTACCGATACCAAGTTACACGACTTCTCGCGGGACATTTTTTTGGGGTCGTAGTTGTAGCGCAGCCTTAATGTCTCTTTTGTATGGGAATAAAAGAATTCTTGCAGTCGTCTTTCGTCTGCCGGATTCAGCGGGCGCATGTAAAACGTCTCGCCCTGTATATTAAGCTTTTTAAGCTGAATAGCTCCCAATTCCGGAATATCTGTGGGGTACTTTTCTTGATAATGGGGCACCCAATAATGCTGACGCACTTCTTCTAATAGTGCAGCACGGAATTTAGGATGGGCCACGCGAATAAGCTCTAACGCACGTTCTCGAATACTCTTACCTTTAAGTGAAGCTATACCGTATTCGGTTACCACATACTGTACATTACCGCGGGAAGTTACCACCCCAGCACCTTCGCTTATACGCGGCGTAATACGTGAAATAGTTTCATTTTTTGCGGTAGAAGGAAGCGCAATAATGGCTTTACCGCCTTTACTAATAGACGCGCCAGTGACGAAATCAACCTGCCCACCTATGCCACTATAAAAATCATAGCCCAGTGAGTCGGCTACCACCTGCCCGGTTAGATCCACTTCAAGGGCACTGTTTATGGCAACCATATTGTCGTTTTTGGCAATATTAGTCGGTTTGTTAACGTAGCTACTCGGGTAAAATTCAATATGCGGGTTGCTATCAATTAAATCGTATAGCTGGCGGGTACCAATAGCAAAACTGGTAACAATTTTACCGGGGTGAAACGTCTTTTTCTTGTTGGTAATAGCGCCAGATTCCAACAGTTCGATAATACTGTCGGTAAGCATTTCACTGTGTATGCCTAAATCTTTATGATTGCAGAGGTATTTAAGCGTGGCGCTGGGTATTTTTCCAATACCAAATTGGAGCGTTGCGCCATCATCCACCAGCATAGATACATATTGGCCAATACGTTCTGCGACTGAGTCTATTGGCGGCGGCGTCACTTCTACTAGTGGCTCTTCCGCTTCTATACACGCGGTTATTTCACTGATATGAATATAAGAGTGCCCTGAGGTTCTTGGCACCTGAGGGTTAATTTGGGCTATGACTTTTTTGCTTTGCCTAATTGCAGACATGGCAATATCTACAGCTGGGCCTAGCGAGCAATACCCAAACTCATCTGGCGGGCTTACATTAACAAGGGCTGCATCGAGGGCCAGCGTGCCATCGTTAAACAAGCTTGAAATTTCAGAGAGGAATACGGGGGTATAGTCGGCTCGCCCCTCATCAACAGCCTTTCGCATGGCTTCGCCACCGATAAAGAAAGTATTGGCTTTAAAGAGGTTTTTATACTCGTCTTTTACCCACCGCGTATCGCCTAAAGCCAGCATATGCACCAGTTCGATATCGCTGAACCCTTCGCTGTTATCAATAAGGTGCTGAACCAGCGCGTGCGGTACCGCCGCATTTCCGCCAACAAAGACACGACAACCCGACTTTATCAGCGACGACCATTGCGGCGCTTGAGGTAAGTTAAATGCCATTTCCATCTGCCCTGTTTTAAGCAATACCCCATCATGCCATAAATATAGGCAATTTCATGTATTAACCCCTCGCAGCGTTATAAGCGATTAGTCTTAATAAAACGCTGCAGCCGTCGCGCTGGAGGTTAACGCACTAGTAGCGGAATTTTTCTAACCAGTTTCTGAAAAAAGGTGAAATAACAGACTTACTGTTCGCAAGGCGGTGCCCATCATTAAGCAGCAATAGCTGTGCCTTTTGATGACGGGCGTACTTAAGGCTGTTCTCAATTGGCACGATATCGTCGTTCCAGCCGTGCACTAAGCTTACATAGCCGTCGTACGGGAAGCGTTGAACTTTATAGTTGGGTAAGTAAAGCGCCGGTGCCATCAAAAATACGCCTCTAGCAGAGATCTGACTGGCAGCGGCAAGTGATACGTAGCCGCCCATGCTCGAACCCACCAACACGACGTCATTACACTTTTCGGCGATAGTTTCTTTTAAGCGCTCAAGGCGGGCTTCGGGGCAGTCGAGATCTTGATAATCGATACTCTCAACACCAAAGCCCATATCGTTTGCTACATTCGAAAGCGTGGTTATCTTACTGCCCCATGGGCCGCTTTCTTTACCGTGAGAAAAAACAACGGTGGTCATTACCAATATCCCTATGTAAAAAATGAAAAGTTTTTTCCCACTCTAGCGTACTTGCTCGTTACTTGTCTTCCTTATGAAATAGTTTTTCTACCATTACGTAGAACATGGGAACGAAAAATATGGCCAAAAAGGTCGCTGCAAACATGCCACCCATTACCGCTATGCCAATAGCATTTTGGCTTGCAGCACCTGCGCCACTAGCAAGTGCTAACGGCGTAACCCCTAAGATAAACGCCATAGACGTCATCAATATGGGACGGAAGCGCTGAGACGCGGCGTTAGACACAGCCGTCATCAGGTCTTCGCCGTTTTCGTACTGTTCTTTGGCAAACTCTACGATAAGAATCGCGTTTTTCGCAGCTAAGCCTACGGTAGTTAAAAATGCGACCTGTAAGTACACATCGTTGGGCAGGTTAAATATGAAGGCCGCAGTTACCGAACCTAAAATACCTAAAGGTACAACAAGCATTACCGCAAAGGGTACCGACCAGCTTTCGTACAACGCCGCTAAACATAGAAAGACAACCAAAATAGAAATGGCATACAGCATAGGCGCCTGAGAGCCCGCTTCTTGCTCTTCAAAAGACAAGCCTGACCATTCAATTGCAAACCCAGGAGGCAGCTGTTCTACCAACTTCTTCATTTCATCCATGGCTTCACCTGAAGAGATACCTTCAGCAGCGCTACCTTGTATATTTACCGACGATATACCGTTAAAGCGCTCTAACTTGGGTGAGCCGTATACCCACTCGGTTGTTGAGAAGGTGCTGAAAGCCACCATCTCACCATCGCTATTGCGTACAAACCACTTATCTAGGTCTTCTGGTGTCATACGATGAGGAAGGTCTGCCTGCATGTATACCCGCTTAATACGCCCTTTGTCGATAAAGTCATTCACATAGCTTGAACCCCAAGCAATTTGCAGCGCACTGTTAATATCACTGAGATTTAAGCCAAGCGCCGACGCCTTTTCACTATCAATATTGATTTTGAATTGGGGCACATCACTTAAACCGTTAGGACGGACACCCGCCAATTTCGGGTTTTGCGCAGCCATACCTAAAAGCTGATTACGCGCATTCATAAGGGCCTCATGGCCGTTACCACCGCGGTCTACCAGCTGCATATCAAAGCCTGTTGCGTTACCTAACTCCATGATAGGTGGCGGTACAATAGGAAACGCAGACGCATCTTCAATTTGGCTAAATGCACCAAAAGCTCGATTCATTACCGCGAAGGCCGAGTTCTTTTCGTCACGCACACTCCAATCATTGAAGTTTAAGAACGCCATACCGGCATTTTGCGCTTGCCCCGCGAAGCTAAAGCCTACTACAGCAAACATACCGTTGACCGCTTCGCTCTCTTCTTCAAGAATGTAGTCTTCCACTTGCTTAATGGATTCGAGCGTACGACCCGCGGTAGCGCCTGGAGGTGTGCTTACCAATACCATCATTCGACCTTGGTCTTCATCTGGAAGGAAGGCACCAGGAAGCTGACTGAAGATAAACACCATCCCGCCAACAAGTAAGCCGTATACAACGAAGTAACGCTTAAAACGCTTTGCCATGTGGTTTGTTGTTTTCTGATAGCGGTCACGCCCTTTGTTAAACGTGCGGTTAAACCACCCAAAGAAACCTTTATTTTTATCGTGATCCTCGGAATGCTGCTTCAATAACGTGGCGCATAAAGAAGGCGAGAGTACGATAGCCACCAACACAGAGAACGCCATCGCTGAAACAATAGTTACTGAAAACTGACGATAGATAGCCCCGGCTGAACCACTAAAGAACGCCATAGGGATAAAGACCGTAGATAGTACCGCGGCAATGCCCACCAGTGCGCCGGTGATCTGCGTCATCGATTTCTTTGTCGCTTCAGCAGGCGGCAGACCTTCTTCTTCCATGATACGCTCAACGTTTTCTACAACAACAATAGCGTCATCAACAAGAAGACCGATAGCCAGCACCATGGCAAACATGGTCAATACGTTGATACTAAAACCAAAGGCCAGTAACACCGAGAAAGTCCCGAGCAATACGACAGGTACGGCAATGGTAGGAATAAGCGTTGCACGCCAGTTTTGAAGGAACAGCAGCATCACTAAAAATACCAGTACAACTGCTTCAATAAGTGTATGTACTACCGACTCTATAGAAAGCTCGATGAAAGGCGAACTGTCTACCGGGTAAACAACTTTCACTGTATCGGGTAGGTTTGAGCGCAGCTCTTCAACGCGAGCTTTTACTGCTTTGATAGTATCTAGCGCATTGGCACCAGACGCTAGGCTTATCGCCATGCCCGATGCGGGCTTGCGATCATAACGAACAATAACATCGTAACTTTGTGCACCCAGCTCTACTCGGGCCACGTCACGCACACGTACCTGCGACCCGTCTGTGTTCACACGTAGCACGATATTTTCAAAATCTTCTACGGTTTGAAGCCGGCTTTGCGCCTGAATAGTGGCGTTAATTTGCTGGTTTTCGATAGCTGGTAACCCACCTAACTGACCTGCTGAGACATCAGTATTTTGAACCTGGACTGCGGCCTGTACATCAGTTGGCGTTAGGTTGAAGCTGTACAGCTTGTCTGGGTCTAGCCAAATACGCATAGAGCGCTGTGCACCGAATACTCTTACGTTACCTACACCGTTTACTCGGGAAATAGGGTCCTGAAAGTTTGAAACCAGCATGTCACTCAGATCATACTGCGTCATCGAATCGTCTTCAGAATAAAAGCCTACGGCTAGCGCAAATGCACTGTTTGCTTTGGTAACGGTAACCCCTTGCTGCTGAACCTGCGTTGGCAGTAAGGGTAATGCGCCCTGCACCTTATTTTGCGTTTGTACTTGGGCGATATCTGGGTCTGCACCCGGCTCAAACGTCAGCGTAATTGACATACTGCTGTTAGAGCTACTTGCCGAGAAATAGCGGAGATTATCGATACCCGTTAAGCTTTGCTCAATGACCTGCGTTACCGAGTTTTCAACGGTTTCTGCTGAAGCACCAGGATAAGTTGCCGAGATAGTAACCGACGGAGGCGCTACCTTAGGGTATTGTTCAATGGGGAGTGAGGTTATCGCCAACACACCCGCCATCATTGTGATAATTGCTAGCACCCATGCAAACACGGGCCTGTCTATGAAAAAACGAGCCATATTACTTAAATCCCTTGTTTGCTATCGTGAGCCACGTGAAGATGGTTGCCATTCTGACGGGTTAACTTTCGCCCCAGGCTTTACCTTTTGATAACCAGTTACAATGACGTTTTCGCCTTCATTTACGCCGCTTATCACTACGTACTGATCACGGTATATCTTGCCGATTTCTAAGGTTCGGCCCTCTACCTCATTGTTCTGGTTCACTACATAAACAGAAAGCGAACCGTCTGGCTGGCGGGTCGTCGCGCGCTGGGGAACCAAAAGCGCATTTTCACGACCAGTAATGACATGGCCCTTTACAAACAAACCAGGAAGCAACACACCATCAGGGTTTGGCATTTCGGCGCGCAGAGTAACCGAGCCTGTAGATTCATCTACGGTCACTTCAGAAAACTTCACACTACCTGTTTGTTCGTAGCGCTTACCCGTGACTTCATCTACTGTTAGTTCAACATCCATTGAGCCTTGCTTACGCATAGACTGGCGTAGCGTGATGATAGACGCACCAGACTCCTGCATATCAATATAAACAGGGTCTAATTGAGTAATAGTGGCTAACTGCTGTGCCTGGTTGGTAGTAACCAACGTGCCTTCGGTGACATATGAACGGCTAATTCGACCGCTTATAGGCGCGTATACCTTGGTGTAGCCCATGTTTACCTTTGCCACATCAACTGCCGATTCGGCTACGCTGATAGCGGCTTGCGCTTGGTCTTTTTGCGCAATTACGTCGTCGTACTCCTGCTTACTTACCGCATTTTGTGCGACAAGATCGTCGTAACGTCGCGCCTTAGCTTCTAAAGTTTTTAGATTTGCTTGAACGCTTTTCAAGTCAGCTTTTGCACTGTTCAACTGGGCCAAGTAACGCGCTTCATCTATTTGATATAGCTGTTGCCCTTTTTCCACATATGCGCCTTCTTCAAACAAACGTTCGGTGATAACACCATCTACCTGAGGGCGCACTTGCGACTGGCGCGATGGGCTTATCCGCCCAGGCAACACCATTTCATGTACTACAGGTTGCTGTTTCAGCGTAACTACCGACACTGAAGGTGCAGGCATACCTTGCTGAGCACCTTGCTGCGCTTGCTCGCCTTCATTTGAACACCCAATAACACCGAACAATGTTATTAGTGCTGCAGTAACATAAAAAATGCGACTCATAAATTTTCTATTTCCCAATAACTTTCACATAGAACGCGGTCTGGGTTCTATACGGATAAATTTAACGTTAGTTTTGCTTCCAATGCGCCGATTCATCCTAATCCTATAACTTGGACGTGGGGACAATCGGAAAAGGCGTGGCATAGTTAAGCGATCATTGATACGAATCTACGCTCTTATAGGTCATATTGTGCGCATTTATCACGCACAAGAAAAGCCAATGAAGCTGAAGTTACCGATGTTGTCGGTCAATTACAAAAGCCCGTATACACTATGCGAATAATACGAAGTTTAAGGCCAACGCACGTTCTATTTTAACGAATAATGTTGAGTGAGGGTTTGGTAGGCATGAATAGCTTCCTGAGCATCTTGCTGTGTTCCACCTTTATCGGGATGTGCAAATTGCAGTACACGTTTGTAAGCACGTTTTAACTGCAACAACGTAACTGGCTCGTTCTTAGAAAGACCAAGTACATCATGCGCTTTTTCAATATCCCCGTGCGTATAGCTGCCAGTATCTCCCCTCAACATTTTTTGCCAAAACGCGTTTAGCAGAGTATCGACAGTATCACGGTCAGCTTCTTCAAAATTTCCCCAGTCGAGATAATACGTTGCAAGTGGGTCAGGATTATCTAAAGCCGTAGCACTTAGTTCATCATTCCTTTGCGGCAATTGACTCTCGCTAAACAGGTTTAGCTTTATACCAAGTGCGTGGATCTCTAACATACCTTCGCTTTGTTTTATCCAATACTGCCTCAACTGATACAGTGCATTAAACAGAACAAAATGCGTTTTAAAAAGCATTAGCGGGTCTCGCAAAGCATCTTCATCAAAAAGCTGATAAGGCGGTTTTTTTAACATCTCAATGAGCGCATATTCAGTAACACCCTTGATGAACTGGCTTTTTTGCGTCGATAAAATATCAACAAGAAGTTCAGCCTGCATTTCGTACGTATGACTAGCGTTTGGTTGTGTATGCAAAACCTATTACCTATAACTTGATGCTGATAAAAAAGACAGGACCAGTGTACAAATATGTTACGCGCGGGCCTAGTTGAATTTTTCTTTGACGAAAGTAAACCAAATTACCGCTTTCACTGTTAAAGTAGGCTGGTCAAACTAAAAAGAATAACCTTGGAGTTCCCTTGAAAGCACTCATTGCCCTTACCAGTATTGTTGGTTTTTTAATGGTGGTGTTACCCGGACCACTTTATCAATATGCCGGTGTTAGTTTAGGTACCGCATTCACGTCACTTCGTTTTGGTGTATACGTGGGTGGTGCAGCTCTAATACTTATTATTTTACAGGTATTGATTAATCGTAAGAACATAAGTTGGGGAAGCACATTTTTGTGTGCAGTACTTGCTCTAGTAGCCGTTGGCATGCCTGTTAGCATGATGAGCAAAGCTAGCGCCGTTCCACCAATTCACGACATTACAACCGATGTTACAAACCCACCTGAATTTGTCGCTATTGCACCGCTAAGAGAAGGCGCACCTAACTCTGTAGCCTATGAAGGCGGTGATGTAACCAAGCAGCAGCTTGAGGCTTACCCTGAAATTAAAACACAGCTGCTGCCACAACCTGTTAATCAAGTTTATATAGCTGCAGAAAAAGCCATAGAAACACTAGGCTGGGAGCGAGTGAGTGAAGGTGCACAGCCCAACACACTAGAAGCCACAGATACAACGACATGGTTTGGCTTTAAAGACGATGTGGTCATTCGTTTAACTGCAAAAAGTGATGATACCCTTATTGATATTCGCAGTAAGTCGCGTGTAGGTAAAAGCGATTTAGGCAAAAATGCTGAACGGATTGAAACCTTTATGGCCGAGTTAAGAAACCAGCTAGGCTATCAATAGGCTCACTTAGAAAATCAAACGCAAACTAAAAAGCCCGTCAGTAAATTACCAACGGGCTTTTTTGTCGTATCTATTTGGTTTAAACGGGGCCATTTCAAACAGAAATCAACTTCGTACTAGTGCGCGAGTTTGAGCACCACTACACCGGCCACGATAAGCGCCACGCCGAAGTAACGCGCTAATGAAGACGGGTCGCCGTAAAACATCACCCCCACCAAAAACGTGCCCGCGGCACCTATCCCCGTCCATACGGCATACGCCGTACCTATGGGTATTTGTTTTTGTGCCATCCAAAGGCAGAAACCACTGGCAGCCATGAAACCTATGGCTAGCAGAATTCCCATAACGCGGGTTTCCGTTTCTTGCGACATTTTAAGTCCTACGGGCCATCCAATTTCCAGTAAGCCCGCAACAATCAAATAAATCCAGCTCACTTATATATCCCTTTAAAACAGCAGTTTTGGCGTATATGTAGAAGTATACTAATTCCCCGATGGCAAGATATTCAACGCATCTTAGTATTTTGCTATTCAGCGTTTTTCTCACTAAAGACTTGCCAACTGGATACTCACCATTCCAAGTACTGCTGCATTTAACCGATTAAACCAACGCCAAAAGTTGGGCCGCTGCATATGATGGGCAAAACGTGCCGTAAGCGTACTTAAACCGACAAACCAGACAATAGACGCACCAATCGCACCACCCACAAACCACCATTTATTTTCCTGCCACTGGCTCGCCAAATTGCCCATTAGCAGCAATGTATCTAAATAAAAATGTGGATTTAGCCAGGTCACTGCTAGCGCAATAAGTAGCGCTTTTTTGAACGATAGTTGCTTTTGTGCCATTTCTAAAACAAGAGCATCATTTGCCAGCGAAGACTTTATCTTGTTAAAAGCGATCCACAACAAAAACGCTACGCCAGCCCACTTGGTAACCGTTACTAGCATTGGGTACTCTTGCAGTAACAAGCCAAAGCCCATGGCACCTAAGCTAATAGAAATGGCATCGCTTAAAATAAACAGTAAGACAAATAGAGTTGTCCACTGCTTTTTCATCGACTGTTCAATCAGAAAGCTGTTTTGTGCGCCTACTGCGATAATAAGAGTGCCGCCCATTACAAAACCACTGGTTACTGCCGCCAACATGCTAAATGCCTCTTTAGATGATTAATGAATTTACGTTCTATTGTTTGGTTTTTCTTTGCAGGGCTTTATGGTGCCTAGTGTTAGAAATTGCCAGCCAAACAAGAATTTGAAGTGGCGCTATTTTATACAGCTTGCGATACTTAATTAAATTAATGATACTTGTATTCAATAAGTAAAATTAATAATTATAACTTTCCTTTCACAGGCTTTAAAAATGCTCGATTATGATGCGCTTCGATGTTTTCATGAAGTACTGCGCTATGGTGGCTTCGAAAAAGGCGCTCAAGCGTTAAACCTTACGCAGTCTGCTGTTTCGCAAAAAATCAAACGCCTTGAACAAAGTGTAGGCGGGCCTGTTATGGTGCGAACCAAGCCCCTTCGCGCTACACCCTTGGGGCAAGAATTGCTTTCGCATATACAAAAAGTGAGCGTGCTTGAAGAAGCACTAAATATAAAAAGTGGTTTAGAAGCTTTCCGCGGTACCTATTAGCGTAGCGGTGAATAATGATGTGCTTGCCACTTGGTTTTCACAAGTTATGGCAGCATTCAGCGAAAAGCGAGCCAACCCTGTTCACATTGTTAACGCGGATCAAACCCAAACCCGAGACATTCTTCAGCAAGGCCGCGTTATGGCGTGTATTAGTCAAACGGGCACACCGGTTACTGGTGGTCAGTCGATGAGGCTTGGAACCATGCGCTATCAGCTTTACGCGTCACCACGGTTTGTTGAACGATATCTTCATAAGGGTATAACGCCTGAAAATGTGATGAACACACCAGGCCTTTTGTACGACGAACACGACGTGACACTGCTTACTGATTTTCAAAGAGAGTGTTTAAATATTGCGCCTACTTTTACGTCATGTCACTGGTATCCTTCGTCTCACGGTTTTGTAAAAATGGCGCTGGACGGCGTAGTGTGGGCTCTACTCCCGGCCCTTCAGGTGGCACAAGAAGTGAAAGAAGGCGAGCTTACTGCGCTTTTCCCAGACAAAGCACTAGCGGTTCCTCTTTTTTGGCACTACGCAACTCTCGAGTCGTCCGCGCTTGCCGACCTTACGAAAGCTGTTAAGCAGGTCGCGAAGGCACAATTAAGATAATGTTATATTAAGAGCTAGTAGCAAACTCGGCGTTTTTACGCTTTTCTTTCACGCTATACATCAACTTGTCGGCTTTGTTTAACAAGCTTGGTAAGTCTTTGTAGCGTTCTTTGGTGATGTAAGCTCCTACACTCGCTGTGGTATTTATCACCACGTTATCTGTTCTGATATCACGCTCAGCCAAGCTTTCCTCAATGCGGGCAGCCAGACGTTCAGACTGACCTTCACTGTAGCAGTGACTTAATACCACAAATTCATCGCCCCCTAAGCGCCCCACGGCATCTTGCTCGCGACAGCGGCTCACTAAAATTTTTGCCACGACCTGCAAGACCTTGTCCCCTGCGTGGTGTCCATATTGGTCATTAATTTCTTTGAATTTATCGATATCAATAAACAACAGAGTTAAATAGCCACCCTCTTTATTGAAGCTATTCAGCAGCGACTGCGCCACGCCTTCCCAACCACTGCGGTTTAACACTTTGCATAACGAATCTGTAGAGGCGCGTTTAAATGCACTCAGCCTATCATCATCAAGCTTTTTAACCTTTCTCGATGTAGCAACAGCAAAGATAAAAGCCTCAATAGTTATACCCAACACAAGGGCGTATCGGTATAAAAATGGCGATACCTCTGTAAAAACCAAACGAAAAAGCATGGACGAGACCATCACTGCTATCCCAAGCATTACCAAGTTTGCACAATGCACGTTGCGATACGCAGCATAAATACAACTTGCTAGCGTACACATCATGGTTATGAGAGTTATCAAGCTCAACATGCTGTTAATTTTCATAGCACCTGAGACCGGAAGGACAAGCTGAACTACAGAAAACGCCAGTGCGGTACAAGCCATTCCTAATAAAAACTGACGCTGCCACACTTTTAGTAGCGATTTAAAATCAAGAAGCTGGTCTAAAAATTTCACACCGGCAAAAACTGTGACCCCAGCAAATAATAAGTGCAGTTGGAAATTTGCAAGAAAAGGGACTTGCGGGAATATAATGTTTAATAAACCTTCTTGAAGCAAAAAGAATATGCCAGCGCTAAAAACGTAAAAGCTATACGAGTAAAACCCATAATTACGCATGCTAGTGCCGAGCATGCCTACATATAGAGTAAGCGCCAAACAAAAACCAATAAATAAGCTCATTGTGAGCGTGTGAATAGAAGCAAATTTATGAAAGTCACTAAGCGGCATCACTTTAAACGATACGCTGCGATCCACTTGTGCATTGATATCTAGATAAAAGCGCTTGTTTGAACTGTCGATCATGTATGCTTCGAAGGCACTAGATAATCTATCCACTTTGCGCATTTTGCTATCGTATAGCTGGTTGTAATTAATATAGTTCCGCGGGAAATACAGAACATACTGCGCATCGACATTACAGGTTAACTCGAGTCGCTGATCTCCCGCTTTAAGAGGAAAAATTGTCGAAGTCGGCCCATTAAATTTGTTTTCTAAATCGCAATTAGCAAGCGAGTGGGCACTTGCTACAAACAAAAAAAGCCCGATAAATAAGCGAATAAAATTGCCTGACACACGCCATGTCATAGATTTGCTTCCTACTGATACCGCAGCCAAATCCGTGTAGCAAAAATATCCCTGTACGGCTATTACACTAAGATAAGTTATGCTTGGTTATATTTAGGTATGAAAACCAGCACACGTTAAGTTTAGTTTATAATTTTCAGCTCGCCTTAAAATTTTCTCCTTAAACACTTAAAGTTAATATTTAGAATATATAGTAATCCAAGTTAACAAACCCTTAGACACTGAACTTAACACCACTTACGCCGTTGAGTTTAGGCCTAGCAAATAAATACCCTTGAAAGCGTTGTACACCTGCATGCTGTAACCACAACCATTCATCTAGGTCTTCTACCCCTTCAACCACTAAAGGAATACCCATCGAATTCGCAAACTCCAGTACCGCCTCAGTAATAGCTTGCCTATGTCCATTTTCATGAATACCTGTTGTGATTTTTCTGTCTAACTTTATTTTGTCCGGAGAAAAGTCTGCAAGTAACGAAAGTCCAGCATAGCCTGCGCCAAAATCATCAATAGCGATACGGATACCAAAAGAACGAATCTGTTCAATTGCGGTGTGAAACGCATCACTTTCACTGATTATCTCAACCTCAGTTACCTCTAAGACTAACTGCTGGGGTTTAAGGCCTGAGCAAGTAGCAAGGCTATGTAAGTATTCGCCTACATTTGCTCGGTGGGTAATAGCACCGGGACATAGATTTATCGACAGCGATTGTTCAGAAGAGATTAGCGCCGCCCCTTGCTTTATGGCAATAGCTTTCGTCTCCAAGTCAAATTCGTACTTATCCGCTCCGTCAAAACACCGCATGATATCTTCGGGATACTTACCGTCTTCGCTCCGTATGAGGGCTTCTATGGATGACACTTTCCCTCTACTTGTATCGACAATGGGCTGGAACGCAAACTGAATAGGGGAATCTCTGTAGGGTGCAATGTCTTTTTCTGGTGTGACTATATTTACCGTCAGATTTCTGCGGGCTTCATCAGTTAAACATGTGCGCCATTTACCAGAAGCAAAGCTATTAAGAAGGGCAAACATCCGGCTTTCCCGTTCGAGTGTAATATCGGGGGGTAACCAGTAACAACTGCTGCCTTCTACTATTGATAAGGCTCGTAAATGCCAATCACCAAAATTTCTCTTGTGAACAACAATTTCCGTTACCTTCACCACATTATTGTGGCGGCTGTCTTTTTTTATGTGCTCAAATAGAAAGTCTACGTGCTCACTCTCACCTTCAAGTACCTGAAAAAAATACTCTCCGTCGAAAAGCAAAATACCTGTTATATTGTGACGTTCATTAAAGAGTAAAGAGTCACCAATTATTTTTTGTAAACCTGTTTCATCTACGTGACCAGTCGAATGGCTTCTATAAACTAACTGTTTTAGCACAAGACCTCTCTTTTACTTCATACTCCGATCCGTTCTAGAGCTAGGCTGATGTTGTAAATTTGCAGAACGTCCATTTGTAGCCGATGCGGGTAAACCCACATGAATAATCATAGTAGTAAAAACGCCGTTTTCACAAAGTAAGTTCATAAGCGAAGGTTTGTTTAACGACGCTCAATGGCCGGTATCGCAAAGTAAGCATCTAAATCTGACTCTTTTAATGCTTCGAGTTTGCGCTTTCTTTGTGCCCTTTCGTTGATAGTTTCACCGAACACTTCTACATGCAAATCAGCAATAAGTGCCTTACCTTCTTCTTTGCTGATCAAGCCCATTAGTTCGCCTGCGTGCATAAATCCTTGCACTCTATACTTTTCTGCTTCTACCTTTTTGCCATCTTTGCTCGCCTTATAAAGACTCAGTAGCTGTGTTGTGCAGGCGTCTATAAACGTGTCTTTTTCATTCTTGCTTTGCATTCGCGCATCCCTTTCATTAAACCTTTTTACCTTAATGATATTTAATCATTTTAGATAGCGCCAAAAAACTAGCATAGTGTCGCGTTACCCTCGCCATAACGCACTAAAAAATAGCTACAACTAAAGTTCATTGGTGAGAACGCCATATAACACCTACGCTTTATCAAGTGCTGAAAGTTTAACTTTCAGGAATTCACAGACAAACGTAAGCGAGCATCACTATGCGAGTAAGAATAGCCTTGGGAATGGTCACAGCCATGGCGTTTGCTCCTGCTGTTGCAGCAAAAGGAAATGCTCATCATTGGGAAACGTCACCTCATCATTTATCGGCACTAGTCGGTACCACTTACACAAAGGAGTGTGGCAACGCCTTTACGTTGGGCATTGACTATGAGTATCGACTTAGTGACTTTCTCGGTGTGGGGTTTGTTGCTGAATATGCCTTTGAAGACTTAGACGCTTATACTTATCTACTTGTTGCCGACCTTCACATTACTAACAACTTTATTGCCCAGATAGGCCCTGGCGTTGAGTTTCACGGCAGCCATAAAATGGAGGTAGCCCGAGTAGGCTTATTATATGAATTTGAAATGTCGGGCATTACCGTATCACCCCAGCTTCATTACGATTACCACAGAAACCACAAAAGCGCGGTTGTTGCCGGGTTGGCAATTGGTATGTCGTTTTAAACCACCTGCCCTGCTGCCCAGCCGCTGCTCCATGCCCACTGGAAGTTAAAGCCGCCGAGCCAGCCGGTAACGTCAACCACTTCACCTATGAAGTAAAGGCCTTCGACGTTTTTGGCCATCATGGTTTTTGATGAAAGTTCGTTGCTGTCTACGCCACCTATGGTTACTTCCGCTGTTCGGTAGCCTTCGGTGCCATTAGGCTTTATTTGCCAATTTTCTAATGTGTCAGCAATAGCATCGCATTCGCTGTGAGTAAGTTGTTTTACCGGTACGTTGCGCCAGTTATGATATTCAATAAAGCTTTGCACCATGCGTTTGGGGAATACTCTATTTAAGCAGGTAGCAAGTAGTGCATCTGGCGTTTCGGTGCGAGCAGTTTGTATAAGTACAGTGGCATCGTCATTGGGCAGCGTATTAATGCTTAAACTATCACCCGCCTCCCAATAACTTGAAATTTGCAGCATAGCAGGGCCGCTCAAACCACGGTGGGTAAAGAGCATTGCCTCTTTAAACGTGGTGTCGTTACAGCTGGCGTACACGTCAACGGCTATACCGCTAAGCTCTGCCAGTGTCTCTTTGTCTTTATCATGCAAGGTAAAAGGCACAAGCGCGGCCCGTGTGGGTAATACGTTCAGGCCAAATTGTTCAGCTATTTTATAACCGAATGGCGTCGCCCCCAGCTTTGGCATACTCAAACCACCGGTTGCGATAACTAAAGACTCACAGCTATATTCGCCGTTCGACGTAGTTAGTAAGTACCCACATTCAACCTTTTCTACGCTTGTAATTTCACAGCGAGTAGTAATGGTAACGCCTGCTTTCTTACATTCGTTAAGCAATAAATCGACGATATCTTTGGCGCTGTCATCACAAAATAGCTGACCTAAGGTTTTTTCGTGATAGGCAATACCATGCTCGGCAACCAAACCGATAAAATCCCATTGGGTATAGCGGCTTAGTGCCGACTTACAAAAGTGAGGGTTTTGCGAGAGAAAATTTTCTGGCCCCGCGTACATATTGGTGAAATTGCAGCGCCCACCACCTGACATAAGGATCTTGCGGCCGACTTTTTTGGCATGATCGAGCACTTCTACGCTGCGCCCTCGTGCGCCTGCCTGTGCCGCGCAGAAAAGCCCTGCTGCACCTGCTCCAATCACAATAACATCGCGCTTAATCAAAATTAACCTCTGGGGAACACGGCCAATGGGTGTGTTGTAATCAACTGAACGAACGCACGAGTATTTGGCTTAATGGCATTTTCGTGACTTACGCGTACTTTAAGTTCATCGCCGCTGTCTAGTATAACTGCATATAGTCTGCTTTCGCCTTCATAGCGCACCCACTCAACGGTACAGTTCGTTTCACTAAGTGTGGCATCTAAACTTAAATCGTCAGGACGCACCAGCAAATCTACATCGCCGTTAGCACCTTGAAGTGGCGTGCCTGGCACCTTGCCAATTTCAGTAACGACCGTTTTGTCTGTATTTACTTCGCTAGCATCAAAGGTTGCACTTAAGAAACTTGCCTCACCCATAAAACGCGCCACAAAGCGGCTTGCTGGCGAAGAGTAACAGGCTTCAGGGGTGTCTAATTGTTCCAACACACCTTTGTTTAGTATGCCCACTCTATCACCAACACTTAACGCTTCTTCTTGGTCATGGGTTACCCAAATTGCAGGAACGCCAGCCTTTTTAAGCGCATCGCGAATTTCCCAGCGCAAACTGTCTTTCAACGCAGCATCTAAGTTAGACAGGGGCTCGTCTAGCAATACGTAAGAAGGTTCATGCGCTAGGGTGCGGGCCAATGCAACACGCTGCTTCTGACCGCCAGAAAGGCGTGCAGGTTTTGCATCGCGGAAGTTATCTAGACCTAACAGTTTAAGCCAGTGATCAGCAAGCTTAGTGTCTTTTAAACGAAAACATACATTTTGCTGAACGGTAAGATGGGGAAATAGCGCAAAATCTTGAAACACCATGCCCACATTACGCTTTTCAGGCGGTACGTGTTTGCTTGCTGTACTTTCCCAATGACCAAGGCTCATAGCGCCTTCTGAAATAGGGATGAGTCCCGCTAAAGCTTGCAAAATAGTAGTTTTACCGCAGCCGGTTGGGCCTACCAGCATAAGGATTTCGTCTTGCCCCAGCTCAAGATTTAACTTGTCGACAACGCGGGTAGACCCATAATTCACTGACAAATTATTTACACTAAGCATTACGAACGATCATCCTCGGTAACGGTAAACTGGGCTTTTCTTTCGCCCGACAGCATGAGAATTAACCCCACACCTGATAATAAAACAAGTAAAAGCCCCGGCACGGCAGCGCGTCCAAAGTAACCCGCCTCGTAAACACGCCACATGTAAGTGGCTAAGGTTTCAAAACCTGTAGGCCCCAACATTAGCGTGGCGGGCAACTCGCGCATGGCTTCTAAAAATACTAAAGCAGCCCCTGCAATCATACCACGAAGGGTAAGTGGCAGCGTAACTCGTATAAACGCCTCACGAGGGCTTGCGCCAAGTACACGAGCAGCTTTGACTAAGCCCGAATCTATATTCTCTGCAGTACTTCTTACGCTGCCCACCGCAAGAGGAATAAAACGCAGTACATAGGCCATAACCAATAAGCTTAAGGTTTGATATAGCGCAGGCAAGTACGTAAGCCCTACATATACCAGCGCTGTACCCATCACAATGCCTGGTACACCAAAGCCGAAATAGGTAATGCGCTCCATAAATCGACCAGCTTTACCCGCAATAGCCGCGTGAGCAACCGGAATGGCAAGTAGCACGGCCACAATCGCGGCAATAAATGACGCATGGGCTGAATTCCATGCATAGCTTAATTCAAAACCGCCTGTGCCCTCTCGCACTAACCACAGCGTGAAGATAGCTAGAGGAAGTACGATAGCCATAAAGACAATAGGCATGGTCGCAAGCAACATGAGGTTGCGCTGCCAACGTGCAGGGAATAACGATAAGTGCTTTCCTGGGCGCTCTTGTGCCCCGCCTATACGACTTTCTATAAACAGAATGAGCCCAACAATCACCATCAGCTGTAGGCTTAGCATAGCCGCCTGACTCAAACCAAAAGCGTTGTATTCAACAAAGATAACGCGGGTGAAAGTGTCGAACCCCATTATTGCGGGCGTGCCAAAATCAGATAAGGCGTAAAGCGCAGCAAGAAGTGCCCCCGCGGCGACGCTATTTACCACACGCGGTAACACCACGCGCCATAAGCTTGCGCCAAGCGATAGACCTAGTGTACGCGCCGCGTTAACTAAGCTTGCATCCAAACTCAGTAAGCTTGAACGAGTTGTCATCATTACAAAGGGATAGGTGTATAGACTCATGACCAGAGCCGAGCCCCACAACCCGCTAATCGGCGGGGTGGAAAACCCCAATACATTTTCTATTTCGCCGCCACGACCGAATGAAAAATACATGGCGAATGCGCCAATATAGCTTGGCAGTGCCAGCGGCGCGGCCAACAATATAAGCCAGAACCGCTTAAATGGCATTTGTACATAGGCAGTTAAAAAGGCAAGGGGCACACCTAAGAGCACCGAACCAATGATAGTCAGTACAACAAGAGATATTGTGTTGCCCAGAACACGGAGGTTGTGGGTATCGAAAAACTGCGCACTATCTTGAGCTAAAGAAAACAAAACGCCCACGGGCAATAAAGCCATCAGCGCAATAAGAAGTGCCAGTGGATACGACTTTGGCCAGTTTGTCACAGTACGCCAACTTCCCTCATAAGGTTAAGTGTTGGGCGTAAATCAGCCAGTTTACGAAGGTCCATTTCAGGTGGCGAAAGCGTGCTTAAATCCGCTAAGCCTCGTGGTGGTTCAACCCCTTGAACCAAAGGTATTTCATAAGCCTCGCGAGCAAGGTAAGACTGCACTTCTTGCGACAGTAGATAACGAATAAAGTTAACCGGTAAGTCACCGTCGCTTAATGCCACAATGCCAGACGCATTAACCAAGCAACCTGCATCACCTTTGCTGTAAGCAAGAGCCACATTGGCGTTTGGCTTGCCTGATTTAAGGCGAAGCGTGTAATAGTGATTGGCAAAGCCAATATCTACTTCACCGCGTTCAACACCCATAACCACGCCTAGTTCGCCAGCGTATTTTTTAGAATGCTTATTAATGCCTTTAAGCCAAGCTTTAGTGGCTTTTTCGCCTTCTAAAATACGCATAGCGGTAACAAAAGACTGGAACGACGAATAAGCTGGCGCCCAGCCAATTTTCAAATCGCTATCGGCTAACGCCATAACGCTTTCAGGAATTTGTTCGGGTTTAACGCGCTCAGTGTTGTAAGGCAGTGTACGCACACGCCCAGTTACCGGTGACCAGCTAGGGTACTGAAAGTCTTCGCGAAGCTGCGAACGTAAATCATCAGGCAATGGCTTTGCAGCACCAGCATCAGTAACAACGCCAATAGAACCGGTGTCTACAGCCCAAAACAAGTCAGCACGTTTAACGCCAGCTTTCGTTTCTGCAGCAATGGTGTTTGCCAGCGCTGCCGAGCCACCACGTCGAACCTTTAAGTTCAGTTTGGGGTTTCGTTTTTCGATAGCTTTAAGAACATTTTCGTACAAACCGCCTTCACCACGACCTAAATAAAGGGTGAGATCACCCTCTAATTTAGGCAAAGACTCTACTGACACGCTGCCTGTTTGGGTCATGGCGTGAGCAAAGCTAAACGGCAGGCTAGTTAATGCACCAGCTGCGGCTAGACCCTGCAAAAATGTTCTACGTTGCATACCCCTTCCTTAAAAAACGTCTTTACGACTTTTCTCTACTTCAACTAACAGTGCGCGAGCTCGATCAAGTTTAGTCTGCATAGATTCTACAACTTTACGTACGGCATCTACGCCCGAATCTTTCGAAATGGCTTGTGGCAGCGTTACGTTAAAATCTTTCTCTAGGTCTTCAACCAAGGCTGCGTCTTTCGCGATCAAGTCACCTTCTACACCTTCAAAACGTTGAAGGTAGGTCTCGTGAACTAATGTTGTTGCCACTTCGTGCAGCTGTTCTGCGTACTTGGCAACAACACGATCAAGACGTGTTTTGATATCGTCGATAACTTCAGGGCCTGTAGTCGGCTCTTTTTCAGTAGTTTGAACTTTGCCTACCAAACCTTTCTTCTGATATTGAGACGCAAGTTTAACTGCGCCTAGCGCCTGCCACAAGGCATGATTTAGCTTCTCTTGCTCTACGCGTACATCAGCAACAGGCTTGCCTTCATCAATGGCGACTTTCACGCCATAAATTCCTTGCCAAATAGAAGCATAGATAGGCACGTACTGGGTTTCGATAGCCGAGTGAAAATCTACTTCTTCCCAGTACTCGATTAACACGTCTGTTTTTAAAGACTTGTCTTTTGCTTCATACGCATCAACAACACTGCCAAACTTACTCTCTAACCAATGTACTTCTTCGGTGTACTCACCAATATGCGCGTGTAGGTTATTTACGTGGTCACCAATTGCACCGTTAGCAAGCGCCTGTGAAGAAAACATCGATAAAGTAACGGCCGAAGCCAGTACTAAGGCGCTTATTTTTTTCAGTGTTATTGTCATAATTTTTCCTAAAACGTTTGTCTTTTCACGCAAATGATACTTATTATCATTAATCAAGTAAAGGTAACTAAACGAGGCTACACGCTAAGTAACGCAGCGTATTAGCCCTTAATTTATCTACATTTTCGACCAAGAATAATGCAGGTGAGTTCATTAACCCTAGCTGAACACATTGATATTCAACGCAATTAGCAAACTGCTAGATCATAGTTGGATTACATTTTAATGAAATTAGCGACCAAGTATACGCATATGTGAATCAATGAATGTTCACAAAAAGCTAAACGAAAAAAGCCCGCAACAATTGTTGCGGGCTTTGGGTATTTAACGCCTTTTTAAAAATTAAAGGCTATCTAACATGGTTTGCGCATCGCTTACGTCGAAACGACCAGGGTCTTCAACGTTTAGCTTTTTAACTTCGCAATCTTCTACAAGCATAGAATAGCGTAGCGAACGCAAGCCACCGAAGTTGCCTGTACTCATGTCTAAACCAATTTGTTTCGTAAAGAAACCGTTGCCGTCGGCCAGCATGGTAATTTCTTCTGCATTGTTTGCTTTACCCCACGCATCCATAACGAATGCATCGTTCACACTCAGACAAATAATGCTATCAACACCTTTTGCCTTAAGCTTATCTGCAAGCGCAACATAGCCTGGCAAATGAGCTTGTGAGCAAGTAGGTGTAAAAGCGCCGGGTACAGCGAATAGTACAACGCGCTTTTCTGAAAACAGTTCGTTCGTTCCTGGGTTAGTTATTTCGCCATTTACTAAAAGGCTAAAATCTACTTCAGGCAAAGTGCCCCCAACTTGTATCATGCTACTCTCCTAGATTTTTTTGACACAAATACACATCAAATCTGTGTTTTTTGCTTTCAATAGCCATTGATGCTTTTATTCCTGCCAGCACGTCTGCACTGTTTGGGCGTTTCACCACTACCCGGTGCGTGGCTAGCTCTAGTGCTGGCGGTAACAGCGCATCTGCGTCTGGGTCATGACCAAGCAGTTGCTGAAACAGCCGCATTTCCTTTTTCACCAAGGCTGACTTCTTTTTGTGTGGGAACATGGGGTCTAAGTAAATAGCGTTCACATCCTCACCAGTGAAGTATTGCATTACCTCAGCGCTATTTCCATGTTGAAGCGACATTTTAGCTGCAAGTTCTGGAAAACTAAGTGCTAATCTACGAATACCGTCTTCAAGTAAAGCGGCAACCACTGGCGAGCGTTCAATCATAGTGACCTTGCAGCCTACGCTTACCAACACAAATGCATCACGCCCTAGTCCTGGCGTTGCATCCACTACGTGCCATGCTTCATTGCCTTTAAGGCCAATGGCTTTAACAATGGGCTCTTTGCGCCCACCGCCATGTTGCTTGCGATACAAACTAGCAGGCGAAGCAAAATCAACCTCAACCGGGTTTACTTTTTTCTCGCCTGCGTCGGCAAGGCCAAGCACGCCGTTTTGAACCTGCAAATACAAGCCTTCGCTAGGTTTTTCACTGCTACTGATAACAGGAAAGCCCCATTTTTCGCTAATTGCGCTAATTAGCGCAGCGTCATCGCTATTGGCGTTAGCGCTGTTGTCGTTATCACATACAACCAAAGGCACACTCTTAAGCATGACCGTATTGCTCCTTATGCCCTATCCATCTATTGATAATTGCTTGGGCGTGAGAAGGATATTTATCCCAAAGGGTATAGGCGATTTCTTGAACTTTTGGAATAAGTGCAGCGTCGCGAACCAGATCTGCTATTTTAAGCTCTGCCATTCCGGTTTGTTTTGTCCCCATAAACTCACCTGGGCCGCGAATTTCCAAATCCCGCTGTGCTATATAGAATCCGTCATTAGACTCACGCAGTACGCCTAGACGCTGAGTAGCGGTTTTGGATAGTGGGCTTTGGTACATAAGCACGCACTGACTTTCCACCGCACCCCGCCCTACTCGGCCACGTAGCTGATGAAGCTGTGCTAAACCCAAACGTTCAGGGTTTTCAATAATCATAATGCTGGCGTTAGGCACGTCTACGCCTACCTCAATAACCGTAGTTGCCACTAATAAGTCTAGCTTGCCATCTTTAAAATCAGCCATAACCTGCGCTTTTTCAGCAGGTTTTAAGCGCCCGTGTACCAAGCCAACGTGTAAGTCTGGCAATGCGGTACGCAAGGTAACCGCGGCATCTTCAGCGGCCTGACACTCCAATACTTCCGACTCATCAATAAGCGTACACACCCAATAAGCCTGTCTGCCATTATCTTTACAAGCCTGACGCACGCGTTCTATCACATCGGCCCTGCGTGTATCTGGTAGCACAACGGTTTGTACCGGCGTTCTGCCCGGTGGCAGCTCATCTATGACCGAGGTATCTAGGTCGGCATAGGCTGTCATGGCCAGCGTTCTTGGTATAGGTGTTGCCGTCATAATTAGCTGATGAGGGTAGCGACCTTGCTGTTCACCTTTATCACGTAGGGCCAAACGTTGATGTACACCAAAGCGGTGTTGTTCATCCACAATAACCAGTGCTAGCTGCTGGTAGTTCACGCTTTCCTGAAAAATAGCGTGCGTACCCACCAACATTTGAATATCACCAGCTTCTAAGCGCGCTAAAACTTCATTGCGAGCTTTGCCTTTTAGCTTTCCGGCAAGCCAGCCTACTTCAATACCTAAAGGTTCTAGCCAGCCACGAAAGTTATTCGCGTGTTGTTCAGCCAATAGCTCTGTTGGCGCCATCAGCGCTACCTGGTGACCAGCCCCAATAGCTGACAGTGCTGCCAGTGCTGCCACTAAGGTTTTACCCGAGCCCACGTCCCCCTGTACTAAGCGCATCATAGGCCGTGCATGCTGCATATCTTTTTGTATATCTTCTACTACCCTCGCCTGCGCGCCGGTAGGTGAAAATGGCAACTGTCCAAGCATCTTATCGATAAGCGGCTGGTTCACACTAATTGGAATACCGGGCTGTGCGTCAGATAGTTTGCGTACTTTCAATACACTTAAATGGTGTGACAACAGCTCTTCAAGAATTAATCGATACTGAGCAGGGTGCAGCCCCTCTTCCATTTCGTGTACGTCTACATCGGGTGGTGGGCGATGCACCAAATGAAGCGCCTCATTAAGGCTAATTTGGTCATCGTAAATGCCGTCGGGCAGTAGGTCAGCTAGCGCGCCTTTATCTAGAAGTTTTAACGCCTGATCAGTTAAATTGCGAAGGGTTAGCTGTTTGACACCGTCTGTGGTGGGGTAAACTGGTGTCAGTGATTCTTCTGTGGGTGGCGCTTCTTCGTCCACTAGCTTAAATTCGGGGTGCATCATTTCAATGCCCCACTTGCCAGTACGCACTTCTCCAAAACATCGCACCGTGTTTCCCGGCGTCATAATAGAGCGCTGCACGGCACCAAAGTGGAAAAAGCGTAAGGTTATGGTACCCGTACCGTCGCTAAGCTTAACCACCAGCATGCGTTTTTTGCCGTACTGAATGTCGGCGCTCATTACCTCACCCTGCACGCTTACATGGGTAAACGGGCGGCACTCTGCCACACTGTAAATACGGGTTCTGTCTTCGTAGCGATGAGGAAGATGAAACAGTATATCTTGAAGGGTAAACAAGCCTATTTTGTTAAGCTTTTCTGCCACCTTAGCGCCTACGCCTTTAAGCGCAGTAATGGGGGTAGTGGCCAGTGCTTGCATCAAGCGATATCCTTCTTTTGGAACATTAACTATTTAACCTTTGAATTGGCACAAGCTGGTGTTATTCAACGTGTTATAGGAAAAGAAGTGTAAAGGATTGTTGAGGGGTTGGCGAGTACGCTTTAGGCCAGTTTTTTACGCTGGCCCCTATACAAGTAAGAACAAAACTAAAAGTGCAACCAATAGGTTAGGCCCTAGTCGGCCTCAAGCGCGTTTGCTTCTGCTTTTGTGATCTGCATTTCTTTCCACCAGCTATCGTCAGCATCCACTTCACCAATGGCGTTAATAGCAGGCAAAGGCAAACCTTTGCGCTGGCAAAGTTTATACAAACGCGGGTAACCATTTTGAAAGGCCAATGCTTGGCATTCTTCTTCGGGTAACTGCTGAGTGTTATACATGCCCGCTATGGTACGTTGGCGCTGAGCTTCGTATAGCACTAGCGCTGCGGCCACCGATACGTTCAACGACTGCACCATGCCCATCATAGGAATAACAATGTCGTGGTCGGCAATGGCTTTCGCCTCATCAGAGGCACCGTATTTCTCCTGACCAAACAAAATAGCCGTAGGCTTGGTGTAATCTATATCGCGAAAATCGACAGCGGTATCAGATAAGTGGGTTACCAGCACCTGCATACCTTGGCCTTTTAATTCAGCCATCGCGTCGTTGATATTATCGTGATTGGTTTGGCGCACCCACTGTTGGCTACCCATAGCGGTGCCGCGACGGAACTGATATTTCTTTTCCCACACGGTGTGAACGCGATGAATGCCAACGGCATCACAGGTTCTCACTACTGCAGATACGTTATGCGGCTTGTGTACATTTTCAAGGCAAACCGTAAGATCAGTTTGCCTTCTTTCCAGCACTTGTCTTATGCGCTGGTAACGCTCAGGTGACATGGCTTACTCCGGCAGTTCCATTACACCATCAATTTCAATTTGTGCACCTTTAGGCAATGCAGACACCTGAACGGCAGCACGTGCTGGGTAAGGCTTAGTGAAATAACGGCTCATGATTTCATTAACCGTTGCAAAATGACCTAAGTCGATAAGGAAGATGTTCACTTTCACTAAATCGTTTGTAGTGCCGCCAGCAGCATCACACACCGCTTTAATGTTTTCAAAAACTTGTACCGCTTGCGCTTCAAAGTCGTCAGAAACCATTTCCATGGTTTCGGCAACCAAAGGAATTTGGCCTGAAAGATAAACGGTAGTGCCTGCTTTAACTGCTTGGCTGTAAGTACCAATAGCAGCAGGTGCCTTATCGGTCTGAATAATAGACTTAGACATAGTAGTTCCTAAATAGTGTAGTAATTAGTGTCGTGATTGACTATGACGAGACACTTTCTGAACTTCTGGCATGGTGCGTATTTTCTTCATCACGCGGGCCAAGTGCACACGGTTGTGCGTAGTAAGTTCTAGGTCGATAAAGTAGATATTACTCTCTTTTTCTTCAGTTTGCAGTCCAATGATATTGGAATCGCACCCTGAAATAGTGTTCGTTAAAGTTGCCAGTGTGCCCTGATGGTTAAACAACTCAATGCGTAGCGACGCTTTGAATTCACCCTGCGGATTGTCGTCCCACTGCATAGGTAGCACGCGCTGAGGCTCTTCACGGGTAAGCTTGCGAATATTGTTACAGCCAGTTTGGTGAATAGTCATACCTCGGCCTGGGCTCAATACGGCTACAATTTCATCGTCAGGTATAGGGTGACAGCATCGAGAATAGTGAACAAGCAAGCCTTCTGTACCACGAATGGCCACATTGCCTTTCTTGTCAGACAGATCCGTCGTACTCTCGCCTAATAAACGGCGAGCCACGATAGCACTTAGTTCGTTACCTAAGCCAATATCTACCAATAGGTCGTCAAAATTAGCGTGCTTGGTTTCTGCCACCACACGCTCAATATCTGCATTAGGAATATCATCTAACTTCACTGCACCTAATGCATGACGAAGTAGACGGTTACCCATGTTCACTGCTTCTTGAGAATGCTGCTTACGCAGATACTGGCGAATACGGGTACGCGCGCGGGCGCTCACCACAAAGTTCAGCCAATTCGCATTAGGCTTCGCTTTTGGCGAGGTAATAATTTCTACGGTTTGGCCGTTTTCAAGAGGCTTACTTAAGCTGAAGTTTCTGCGCTCTACGCGCACGCCCACGCAGGTATTGCCTACATCAGAGTGCACTGCATAGGCAAAGTCAACAGCGGTTGCACCCATTGGCAGTTCGATAATTCGTCCGTCTGGTGTAAACACGTAAATTTCATCAGGGAACAGGTCAGTTTTAACCGACTCGATGAATTCAAACGATGAACTGGCTGACTGCTGAAGTTCAAGCAGGCTTTGCATCCACTTGCGCGCACGTAGCTGTGCAGTTGTGCCATTATCGCCGGGCTCCTTATAAAGCCAGTGGGCCGCTACACCTTTGTCTGCCATTTGATCCATTTCCTGGGTACGAATTTGAATTTCCACAGGAATGCCGTGCGGGCCAATTAATGACGTGTGTAACGACTGATAGCCGTTGGTACGAGGAATAGCAATATAGTCTTTAAAACGATTTTCAATTGGCTTGTATAAACCATGCATAGCGCCAAGCGCGCGATAGCAGTTATCTACTGATTTGACCACGATACGAAACGCATAAATATCCATTACCTCGTTGAACATGAGTTCTTTGTTTTTCATTTTCCGGTAAATGGAATATAGGTGCTTCTCGCGGCCTAATACGTCAGATTCAATCTCGTAGGCATCAAGGCGTGTCTTAAGCTCTTCGCGAATATTCTCGATGATTTCTTTACGATTTCCCCGAGCCTGACGCACGGCAGATTTTAATGCGCGATGTCGCATGGGGTACATGGCCTGAAAACCTAAATCTTCAAGCTCATTTTTAATATCGTGAATACCCAAACGGTGGGCAATAGGCGCATAGATTTCTAGTGTTTCACGTGCGATACGACGGCGCTTATCTGGGCGAAGCGAGCCCAGCGTGCGCATATTGTGGGTACGGTCGGCAAGCTTGATAAGAATAACCCTGATGTCTTGCACCATGGCCATCATCATTTTGCGGAAGTTTTCCGCCTGCGCTTCTTGTTTCGTGCTAAAGGCAAGTTTATCTAGCTTACTAACACCTTCTACCAATTCGGCAACAGTCTCACCAAAAGCTTCAGCTAAATCTTCTTTGCTGTAATGGGTATCTTCAATAACGTCGTGTAAAAGAGCCGCCATGATCGTTTCGTGATCAAGGTGCATGTCGGCAAGAATACCGGCCACGGCAACAGGGTGAGTAATATAGGGGTCGCCACTTGAGCGCATTTGTCCATCGTGCGCTTCTTGGGCTAGCACAAAAGATTCCTGAACCAGCTGTACGCGTTCAGCTGATAAATACTCTAAAACTTTCTGCTTTAAACCTTCAAACAAATACACAGTGGAGCGTGACCCTTATCTAACGTTACAACCCTAAGAATACGTTTTATTGTGCAATAAGCCAATACACCAAAAGCAAAGCGCCAGTGCTTTTTTCAAAGCACTGGCGCCAAAATATCGATAAAACCGTTAAAAGGAGGTCTTACTGATCAGATAGGATGTTTGCTACTGATGCAAATTCAGCGTGTTCTTGCTGCTCTTGTGCTTGAAGTTCAGCTTGTTCAAGTGTCGATGCAGTTACAAGACCTTCCTCGATTTCACGAAGTGCTGTAACAGTTGGCTTGTCGTTTTGAACGTCAACCATAGGATCTTTGCCTTCAGTGGCAATTTGACGTGCACGGCGTGCAGCAACAAGCACT
Organism: Alteromonas sp. ABV4_150; assembly: GCF_056311745.1. Lineage (NCBI taxonomy): Bacteria > Pseudomonadati > Pseudomonadota > Gammaproteobacteria > Alteromonadales > Alteromonadaceae > Alteromonas > Alteromonas sp. ABV4_150. Next base: position 1,460,358 of record NZ_CM149971.1, read on the forward strand.
AGGTCAAAGCGGTTACCAATTTTATCTACGGCATCTTCTACAGTTACGCGAGCCATGTATTTCTCCGAAAATTAGGTTGAGCAAGTTATTCAAAAAACGGCCGCGTAGTATACACAGATACATAACGCGATCCTAGTATTTTGTTTGAAATTGAAGCAGTCAGATCGTGTAATTTTGGCAGCGATCGCCTGATGTTAAACAAAACACCCATAATATTATTAAGCTTACGCGCTACCGAGCAGTTCGTCCAATAGCACTTGATGACGCATCTGCTGTTTTACCGTGCGAAGACGCTGCGCTGTCACAATGGCTTCTAGGTCGTTCAACGCCGTTGCAAAGTCATCGTTAATGATCACGCTATCGAACTCACTAAAGTGAGACATCTCTGCTACGGCTTGTGCCATGCGCCCTGCAATCACTTCTTCACTGTCTTGGCCGCGGTTGTTTAAGCGCTGCTCTAATACATCGAGTGACGGAGGAAGAATGAAAATACCACATGTGTCTGGCATAAGCTTTTTGACTTGGCGAGCGCCCTGCCAATCAATATCTAAAAACACATCAATACCGCGATGCAGTGTTTGCTCGATAGTCACACGAGATGTGCCGTAATAATTGCCAAACACTTCCGCATATTCAAAAAAAACGCCCTGTTCGATAAGCGCTTCAAACTGCTCTCGGCTTACAAAATGATAATGTACCCCGTCTAGTTCACCCGGACGCGGTTGACGCGTGGTATGAGACACAGACACCTGCATAGGTGTGGCTGCATTGCCTTCATACTTTTCCATTAGTGCCTTGATAAGGCTTGATTTTCCTGCTCCTGAAGGAGCAGCAAGAATAAATAAATTGCCGAGTAGTGAAGCCATAGGGTATTAAAATTCTATCAAAATGTGGTGATTTCTAGCGGCAATGATAGCATATGAAGCCATTGCGCCGTAACTGCGATTATCGGGTTTATCCATTGATGGTGCATACTCTTTAGTCGCAGGCCGGTGTTAGCAAAATAAATAACAATAATAATTTTCTGAGAATGATGGTGGTAGAAAAAGTACTCTGACCCCACACTTCTTGGGGAAGACAGAGATTGCCTGTGAGAAAGGATAACCATTGGTAATAGGGTAACAACAAAATTAGGAAACAAAGAATGACTCAGCAACTTCTGCCGTGCGTAGAGATAAATCCATCCACTGCGCCTGATGCCTGCGTTATCTGGCTACATGGTTTAGGCGATTCTGGCCACGGTTTTGCGCCTATCGTGCCTGAATTAAAGCTTCCTGAATCAATGGCAGTCAAATTTCTATTTCCCCATGCACCTGAACGACCCGTTACTATTAACGGTGGAATGCGTATGCGAGCATGGTACGACATTAAATCACTAGATTTTGAAAGTCGTGCCGATTTGGACGGCGTAAAAGAGTCTGCTGCACAAGTAGAAGCACTTATTGAAGCGCAAATTGAAAGTGGTATTCCCAGTGAACGCATAGTGCTTGCCGGATTTTCTCAAGGCGGTGTGATTGCACTTCACCTAGCGCCTAGATATAGCCGTAAATTTGCTGGCGTTATTGCACTATCAACCTATATGTGCGAGCCATCGCTACTTGCAAGTGAGGCAACAGACACAAACCGTGAAACGCCTATTATGATGGCACACGGTGACCAAGATGAAGTAGTACCGGTATTTATGGGCAATGCGGCATTTAAAACGATAAATGAGAGCGGTTTTAACGCTACTTGGCAGACGTATACAATGCAGCATAATGTCTGCATGCAAGAACTAAACGATATAAGCGCTTGGCTTCAGAAGGTTTTAAATTAAGTTTTTTGAGGCATTATCCAGTTTGGTTTCAGTGTGATAGCTAGCTACACCAAGACTAGTTATCGCACTGCGTCGAGCGCCGCCCCGACTATTACATTTACATCCACGGGTTGCACATATGGTTTGTAACTGAACGCCAAAAGCAATATGTTTTAAACATCATGCTATTCTGCAACCTGGTTTCTGCCCCCATTTTTTGCCTTATAAAGATTATCATCGGCTTGTTTTAAGCTAGCGTGCAGCTTGTCGTCGGTAAGCGCGGTAGCCACGCCAAAGCTGGCCGTTATGTTATGGTTGATGTCACCTTCCGTAAATGAGTTCTCTTCAACTACCTTTCTCATCTTCTCGGCAAGTTTTACACCTTGGCTCAAAGGCGCTAGAGGAAAGAGTACTAAGAATTCTTCTCCTCCGGTGCGCGCAACAATATCAGACGCTCTAACCGCACTTTTGATGATGTTAGTGAAGTGGATTAGTACCTCATCACCGATATCATGCCCGTAAGTGTCGTTAATCTTCTTGAAGTGGTCTATATCGACAACCACTGCGGTTAGGGGGAAATAGGCGCCTGGGTCTTTCAGAGCGCGTTCAAAAAAGACGGTTTCTAGAAAACGTCTATTCGGTAACTTGGTGAGGGGGTCAGTATTAGCCTGTCTCATGCGCTCTAAGTTTTCACGCAGCATTTCTTTTCGGCTTTTGTGCCAGAAATTTTCACCAATAAAGGCAACGCAAATAAAGCAAAAGGTTGCAATCAAAAACCGAGAAACATGTTCATCAGGGTATTTCGCAACGATGACATCTTGGTTGTAGAGCATATAGATAGCAAGCACCATAGTGACTGCAACATAGACCATGGCTGGCTTGAATCGCACCACTATTATTTGAATAAATATCAGAGGGAAAATGAAATATAGACCTGTGCTATTCAATCCTCCGGTATAAACCAGAGCATTAATAGTAAATAAAACGATAACCCCTGCGACATAATAAAAGACGTCACTTTTCGGAAAAATATGCGACAGCGCAACATTGAGATAAATCACCGAAGCAGAGGTAGCTAAAGCGCCTACTAACAATGGGTTATCCGTGCCCCAGTTAAGCCATGCCATGAACGCCATAATGGTCGCCCCGACGTAGGAAATGAAGTACAGCGTCAACCTGCGCCTTTTTTCTTCAGCCTCATCTTGCTGTGCGTTTCTTAGCAATTGTCCTACTGGCGTGTTGTCCATACTAACAACTGTACTCCCCAAATTTATAAGCACACTATTTCATCGTTGTAATCATAGACGTATATTTGCACAAAAACCAAGTAGAAAACTGCGCCTAATTTCAAACATTAGCGCAGAAAATGCGTATACTACGAGGTATCTCGTATAGCGTTGTGTTACAACGTTTAAGTTTCTTTTTTACAGAGTTTGGAATAGCCATGAGTCACCTCAACACTACCCGCACCGTTCGAATTGCTACTAGAAAAAGCGCGCTTGCGCTTTGGCAAGCAGAATATGTGAAGGCAAAATTAATGGAGCATTATCCATCAATGACCGTTGAGCTTGTGCCTATGAGTACGCAGGGCGACAAAATTTTAGATACGCCATTGGCGAAAATTGGTGGTAAAGGGCTGTTCATTAAAGAACTTGAAATAGCCATGCTGGAAGGCCGTGCTGATATTGCGGTTCACTCAATGAAAGACGTACCGGTAGAATTTCCTGAAGGTTTTGGTTTGCATGCTATTTGTGAACGCGAAAACCCGTTTGATGCCTTTGTTTCAAATGATCACGATAGCCTAGACGCGTTACCACATGGCGCAGTAGTGGGCACTTCGAGCCTTCGCAGACAGTGCCAAATTCGCAAGTATCGCCCCGATCTCATCATTAAAGATTTGCGTGGCAATGTGAACACACGCTTAGCAAAGTTAGATGCGGGTGAATACGACGCTATAATTCTAGCTTCTGCAGGTCTTATTCGCCTTGAAATGGAATCTCGTATTCGCATGGCGTTACCAGCTGATATCTCGCTGCCGGCTGTAGGTCAAGGCGCTGTAGGAATCGAATGCCGTAACGACGACGAAGAGCTAATTGACTTGCTGCAGGCATTAAATCATACAGATACCAATACGCGTGTTACCGCAGAGCGCGCCATGAACGAAAGACTGGAAGGCGGCTGCCAAGTACCTATCGGTAGCTTTGCTACCCTTAATGGCGACGTACTTACGCTGACCGGTATGGTTGGGAAACCAGATGGCTCTGAGTTGCTGTTTGCGTCGGCTACCGCATCCCGCGAAAAAGCCACTGACATCGGCATCGAAGTCGCTGAAGCGCTTTTAGAGCAAGGTGCTGGGGAAATTCTTAAAGCACTTTATAACTAAGTTATATTTAGTAGAAGCGCGCCTTCCTAAACACGTGGGAATGCGCAGCAAACTTAAAAGGATGAGAGTTCGATAGAATGCTTCTGTTCACGCGCCCACTGCCAAAATTAAAAGCAAGTGCTTCAGCTTTCGAGCAAGCGGGCATTAACGCGGTAGGGGTAGCCACCTCTGACATAATTGACATCTCATCTGAACGAAAAGCCGCAGCAGAGTATTTAGCTTCCAATACAGTAAACGCAATTATTGTTACCAGCGTATACGCTGTGAGTAGTGTTATTTCGGGGCTGCGCAACACAGCCACCCCACTCCCTTTGATTATCGCCGTTGGTGATGCCACAGCTCGCAAACTTCAGGCAGGCCTTGAAACGATTTCTTCGGCAAACGTTATTACTCCAAAGGTTCATACATCCGAAGGTATACTGGCAATGCATCAACTTAATGAGGCAAACTGCCAGCATGTCGTTATTATTAAAGGTGAAGGTGGGCGAGACGCCATAGCAAAAGGGTTAGACGAAAACGGTATTTTAGTAAATAGCTTTTGCGTTTACAAAAGAGAGCAACTTACACGCCCAATTTACACAAAACGGTGGAAAATGGGCGAAGTTAGCGGCATTATCGCTACAAGCGAAGCAATGGCACTGCAATTGATAGAACAATTTGGTAACGCTTTGTTAGCCTTTAAATGGTTAACAGTGAGTGACCGAGTCGCCCAAACCCTTAACAGCAAAGGTGTTAAAGAGGTAGCGGTTTGTCAGCGAGCCACCGATCAGGCACTCATCGCCTGGGTAAAGGATAACTGGGAGTATTGAATGGCCAACAATAACGAAAATAGCCCACAAAAAGAGGAACTCGTAAAAGTGGAAGCTGAAAAAGAAGTAATTGAGTCTTCTGCCACGCAGAGTGAATCGACTGAATCTGGCGCTAAGAAAAATAAATCATCAGGCAATGGCTTGCTATGGTTTGTTGTAATCATTTTATTCTTCGCCGTAATAGGTATGGCTGGCACAGGCTACTGGTATTACATGCAGCAGCAGTCAGTAAGTGCAGACGCTGTTACCGCCCAGCAAACTAACACCGCTAAACTAAATACGATTGAGCGTGAGCGTAGCAATATTCTCGCGTCTCTAGAAGCAGTGTCGCGAACGAATAAAGCCTTACAAAATACGGTAGATGAACTTAAGTCTGAAAACGAGAAACTTAGCTTACAGACCGAGTCTACGCTTCAACAGCTTAACAATATGGAAGGTCGCCGCCCAGCCGACTGGCTAATAGCAGAAGCTGACTATTTAGTTCGCATGGCGGGCCGAAAGCTTTGGCTTGAAAACGATGTTCGCACAGCAATATTGCTACTGGTTAATGCAGATAAGCGTTTAAAATCATTGGCTGATCCGTCGGTGCTACCCGTTCGCGCTAGCCTAGCTGAAGATATTCAAACGCTACAGCAGCTAAACCCTGTATCGCAAAGTTCGGTGGCACTAGCCCTTACCGGCATGATTGCGCAAATCGACAAGCTCCCGTTGGATACCTTCGAGAAACCAGAAGATGCTAGCGCAGAAGACACCACCTTGTCAGAGTCGGCTGACGATTGGCAAGACAACCTTGCGAAGGTGTGGCGTTCGTTAGTAAATGATTTTCTTACCGTTAAGACCATTGAAGGCCCGGTTGAGCCGGTACTTTCATTGGAAGCGCAGTTCTTGGCAAAAGAGCAGCTTCGTCTTCAGCTTATGCATGCACAAACCGCCGCGCTTCAAGGCGATGCGGGTCTTTACAGCCAATCGCTTCAGTACGCACAAACGCTGCTTATTGAAAAATACGATACTGAAAAAAGCCAAGTAACCGGTTTTGTTGATGCACTTCAAAACCTGATTGCTACCGATGTTTCGCGCCCGATTCCTACAGAGCTAGCGTCACAAAAACCGCTAGAGCGTTTACTGGATAGCCGTGTTAAGCAGGCGTTTGGACAAGGAGCAAGTGCACTATGAAATGGTTAGCTATTGCCCTTGCGGTATTAGCCGCATTCGTTGTTGCGCTTATTGTTGGTCCAATGATACTTGGCGACAAAGGTTACGTACTTATTTCCCTAGGTAGCACAGCTATTGAAATGACCGTGATCAGTTTTTGTATTTTGGTTATTGGTGCCGTTATTGCTTGGTATGTGTTATCCCGTTTTGTTCTGTGGGCGTTAAGCTTAATTACAGGCTCGCATAAATGGTTCGGCACCTTAGGTGAACGTAAACGCAAGCGCGCATTTTACGATGGCTTGCACGCCATGGCCGCAGGTGATTTTGATTCGGCACAAAAAGCATTAGGCAAAACCACCAATGGTGATTTTGAAGGCGTAAACTATTTGGCCTCGGCGCAAATTGCTTTTGCCAACGACGACCTAGCTAAAGCCCGTTATTTTCTGGTTCAGGCCACGGACTTTCCGAAAGCGAAAGTAGCGGCAACGGTAATGCATGCTCGCATTGATGTAGCTGAAGAAAAGTTTGATGCAGCACTCGAAAAGCTTAATGAACTAGACGAGCAAGATCGTGACAACAAGCAGGTTGTGAAGCTAAAAGCGCAAATTCTTGCCAAGCTAGGTAAGTGGCAGGTGCTTCAAGAGAATTTATCAGGCTGGCGTAAAGCTTTGCCTAAAGATGACTACACCGCGTGGAGCCAACGTATTGCTAAAGGTAAGTTTGCAGAAATTGCCAGTAAACAAGGTGCTGTTGAGCTTAAATCATACTGGGACACCCTGCCTCGAAAATTACGTCACGACGACGCTTATCGCGCCGCTTATATTCAGCAATTGCTTGACCAAGGTATGCATGCCGACGCTCAAAATTTGTTAGTTGAATGGCAAAAACGGGGCCCGAACAGCGCTCTATTCCCGCTGTTCACGCAGCTTAATATTCCTGACGCATCACCATCATTACGTCTACTTGAAAGCTGGATAAAGCAAGACGAAGAAAACGTTGAGCTTTATTCCACGCTAGGTCAAGTGGCGTTCAACTCTGGCGACGATGTGTTGGCGGAAAAAGCATTGCTTAAAGCCACTAAAATGCAGTCGCGCAAAGAAGATTTATTGCTGCTATCTGCCATTAGTGAACGCAAGCATGACACAGCTACCGCACTTCAGCTTTACAAAGAAGGACAGCAACTAGCTAGCTAAATGAATATTCGTTTAGCTTTCTAGTAACACTTGTAATCCAACTAAAGTTGAAGATATAGTAAAAAGGAATTCTCAATTCGGGTTGTTTCAACCACAACCCGAATTGACTTAAACAACTTGTCGGAGTGCTTCACTGGTAACCCAGTAAGCTGAGACCGCGAAAGTGGGATCCGTAGAACCTGATCAGGCTAGTACCTGCGAAGGGAACAAGAAAATACAATGTGCACGATGTTAAGCAACAGTTTGGCATTGTGAAGCAAGGTTAGATTACTTAGTGGTTTGTTTGTTACTTTCATAACAGGCACCGAGCGTTTACTTTGAGATAAAGCATCAAATTTCAATGATGTCATTTCTAACTCAAGGTAAATTGCTTAAGGCCTCAAGAGCAAACATCAATAAAAAGTAACGGGCTCATTCTTAGCTTCTTTACTTTCAACCTCGCTACAGTAGAAGGTTCACTCCTTTTAACACTCACACACTGTATTCTCCTTCACTCCTGACAAGCATTTTTAGAACCTAAAATTACAAGGTAAAATGCTATGTCGAACAGACGCGAACAGCGCCAACAAGCTCAGCAATTCATAAATGAACTAGCGGGCGAAGCTTACCCAAATTCAACACGTCATTACGAGTGTAGCAGCCGCAACGATATCCGTGTGGCCATGCGCCTTATCCACCAGCACGACAGTTTAGTCGGTGGCACCGAAGAAAACCCCATTCTAGAGCCAAACCCACCCATTCCGGTGTACGACACCTCTGGCCCTTATGGCGACCCGCAAGAAAACATAGATGTACATAAAGGTTTAAGCCCGCTTCGCCAGAAGTGGATTGAAGAGCGCAGCGATACCGTTGAACTAGAAGGCGTTTCATCAAGCTTTGCAAAAGAGCGTGAAAACGACATATTTACTGAAGATTTTCGCTTTATCCGCAGCCGCAAACCGTTAAAAGCGAAAGCGGGCAAGAACGTCACTCAGCTTCACTACGCAAGACAAGGCATTATTACCCCTGAAATGGAATATATTGCCATTCGTGAAAACATGGGCCGCCAAGCTATTAAAGATGCGGAGCTAACGCAGCAGCACAAAGGAGAGCACTTTGGCGCGAATTTGCCCGATACCATCACGCCTGAATTTGTTCGCCAGGAAGTGGCAGCAGGCCGCGCCATTATTCCATGCAACATCAATCACCCCGAGTTAGAGCCAATGATTATCGGCCGCAACTTCCTGGTGAAAATTAACGCCAACATTGGTAATTCAGCGGTGACTTCATCTATCGAAGAAGAGGTAGAAAAGCTGGTATGGTCAACGCGCTGGGGGGCCGATACCATCATGGACTTGTCTACCGGCAGAAACATTCACGAAACCCGCGAGTGGCTGCTGCGAAATAGCCCGGTACCTCTTGGCACCGTACCTATTTATCAAGCGCTAGAAAAAGTGAATGGCGTAGCCGAAGACTTAACCTGGGAGATGTTTAAAGACACCCTAATTGAGCAGGCCGAGCAAGGGGTAGACTACTTCACCATTCACGCAGGCGTGTTGCTTGAATACGTGCACCTTACCGCAAAGCGGGTTACTGGCATTGTATCTCGCGGCGGTTCAATCATGGCGAAGTGGTGCTTAAGCCACCACCAGCAAAGCTTTTTGTACGAACACTTCCACGATATTTGCGAAATATGCGCGAAGTACGATGTAGCGCTGTCGCTAGGTGATGGCTTGCGCCCTGGTAGCGTGGCTGACGCTAACGATGATGCGCAGTTCTCTGAGTTACGTACCCTTGGTGAGCTGACCAAAATAGCATGGGAATACGATGTTCAGGTAATGATTGAAGGCCCTGGGCATGTGCCAATGCACATGATTAAAGCGAACATGGAAGAGCAGCTTAAGCACTGTCACGAAGCGCCGTTTTATACCCTTGGCCCGCTTACCACAGACATTGCACCTGGTTACGATCACTTCACCTCAGGTATTGGCGCCGCCATGATTGGTTGGTACGGCTGCGCAATGCTGTGCTACGTAACGCCTAAAGAGCATTTGGGTTTACCTAACAAAGAAGACGTTAAACAGGGGCTTATCACGTACAAAATAGCGGCTCACGCTGCCGACTTAGCGAAGGGCCACCCCGGCGCGCAAATACGCGACAATGCTATGTCGAAAGCGCGCTTCGAGTTTAGATGGGAAGATCAGTTTAACCTTGCATTAGACCCCCACACTGCTCGTGCTTATCACGATGAAACCTTGCCGCAGGCTTCTGGTAAAGTTGCGCACTTTTGCTCTATGTGCGGCCCAAAATTCTGCAGCATGAAAATTTCTCAGGAAGTACGTGACGTCGCTAAACAAGCAGAGCAACAAAAGTTTGAAAAAGAAAAAGGCATGAAAGACATGGCTGATGCGTTTAATCAATCGGGCGCTGAGCTTTATCACACTGCAGATAGCAAGGTAGAGCTGCCATGATAAACAGCCACCTAACCAAACCCGTACTAGAGCCGCCTAGCATTAAGCTGCCTGTGGTGTGGTGCATAGGCGGCGTTGATTCAAGTGGTGGCGCGGGTATAACTCGCGACGCCATCACGCTTGCCGATTTAAGCGTTCATGCCTGTGTGCTCACTACACAATTTACTGTGCAATCAAACCAGCATCTGCTTAATACAGAAAGTATGAGTGCATCTGCGTTAAACCAGCAGTGGCAAGTGCTTTACGAAGATACGCCACCACGCGCCATTAAAATAGGCGCTATCGCAAACGATGAACAAGCGCTTTTACTTTGCGCACGTCTCCAGTCATTAGTAGCGCCTCGGCCCTTTGTAATATGGGACCCTGTGCAGGCTTCTTCATCTGGCGGAATGTTAAGCGACTTAAGCGAAAGCGTTGTTGACGAGTTGCTGAACACGGTTGATTTGGTTACCCCAAATATCGACGAGCTCGCTTGGCTGTCTAATTTGCCGGTAAACGACGATACCAGCTTAGCGTCAGCAATAAACCGGCTAATAGGAAAAGGGGCAAAGAGTGTTTACGTCAAAGGCGGCCACGCCGAATGGCAGGCTCAGGTATATGACACCTTTGTTTGCGCCTCGCACACCCTTCACTTTAGTCAACCGATAATTAATAACGGTAAACTTCGGGGTACTGGCTGCATGTTAGCAAGTGCGATTGCAGCTTTTATTGTTAACGACTATTGCATTGAAGATGCGCTCACCCTAGCTAATGCCTATGTGTGTGAAGTAAGGCGAAAGACCCTTTGCGAGCCCGATACGGACAGCGCTAAGACGCATAATCATGGGGCTAATTTGCCTACGTACTTTCCGCGAACTAACGGTTTCCCCGCCAACGCTGTAAGTTTTCCAAAAGTAAACTTTCGCCAAGGTAGCGGTGTTTTTCACAATAAAGATTTGTGCCTAGAGAATTCGTCTAACAGCGACCAAACCTTTGATAATACACAAGGCAATCGCGCCCACTTTCGTCCACTCACCAACACTAACTTAGGCATTTATCCCGTGGTAGACAGCGTTGAGTTGATAGCGAGGCTTTGGCCAACGGGCGTAAAAATCATTCAACTAAGGATGAAGAAAGGCTCACAACAAGGCATTCGCCAACAGATAAAAGAAGCCATTGAGTTAGTGGAACACACCAATTGTCAGTTATTTATTAACGACTATTGGGAGTTAGCTATAGAGCTGGGGGCTTACGGTGTTCATTTAGGCCAAGAAGATCTTGATACTGCAGATTTAAACGCTATTCGAAGCGCCGGGCTAAGGCTGGGCATTTCAACTCATGGGTTCGCTGAGATTCAGCGGGTTCGCGCTTTAAACCCGTCTTACATTGCCCTTGGTCATATCTTTCCAACCAATACAAAAGACATGCCCTCTAAACCCCAAGGTGTAGAGCGCTTGGCAAAATATGTGAAGCTGTGTGAAGGCATACCCACAGTTGCCATTGGCGGTATTAATTTATCGCTTATAGGTGACGTGGCTAAAACTGGCGTTGACGGTATTGCCGTGGTTAGTGCCATTACACATGCGGAGCATCCGCTTAAAGCCTACCAAGCATTGGTTCAGGAGGCAGGTTTTGCATAGTCAAGCAGCACATCGTACCGCGACTGACTCAGCCAATAACGCTAATGGCTCACTTAATACCGGTAACGGTTCATTCAATAACGCCAGTAGCACAGTTACTCCCACCAATGGCTTCGCTAGCGCCCAGATTGAACATCAAGCCATACGCCGTTACAGCAGGCAGCTCTTGCTCGACTGTATCGACCACGACGGCCAGCTTAATTTAGCAAACGCACACGCCGTTGTTATTGGGCTGGGCGGCCTTGGAAGCTTAACTGCCCGCTATCTTGCTGGCGCAGGTGTTGGCAATATCACTTTGATAGATGGAGACACTGTCGATATCAGTAACTTACAGCGCCAAGTTAGCTACAACGAAATGCACTTAGGTGAGCTTAAAGCCAAATCTCTATATAACGAACTTCGCAAAGTTAACTCTGTTCTAAACATTCAGTATAGAAGCAAGTTTGCTGATAGTAATAACTTACCAACCTTAATCTCATCTGCCACCTGTGTACTGGATTGCACCGATAACATTAGGGTAAGGCGGCAGATTAATGCTGCGACCAACCGCGCCTCTATTCCACTTTTTATTGCAGCCGCCAGCGGCCTTACATGGCAAGCACTTAATTTGCCGCAAAACTCGAACTCCTGTGGTTGTTACGAGTGCCTAGTAAATAAGGTTTCTGTGCGTGAAGATTGCTTGAGCAAAGGCGTACTTGGCCCTGTTGTTGGTATGGCTGCTTGCCATCAGGCAACACAAGCTTTGCTGTTTTTAGCCAAAGGGTTCCAAGCCGACATTAAGTGGGGTCACTACCTAACTGGGAATGCAGGCCTGGGTTCACTACAAAGCTTTGCATTACCCCCCGCTTCTACCTGCGAGGTTTGCAATGACGCAAATTAAAGTAAACGTAAACAATCAACCTATGAACGTGATCTCGCCCATCTCACTTAGCGAGTTAGTCGCCCTTAAACAACTGAATGACGACGGTACCGCTATTGCTAGAAATGCCGCCATAGTGAGTAAAAAAGAATGGTCGACCACTTACCTTAAAGACAACGACACCGTTGATATTTTCACCCTAGTTGCAGGAGGCTAATATGCTAACGCTTGCAAACCACACTTTTTCATCACGTCTTTTAACCGGTACAGGAAAGTTCAGCAACGCCATCACTATGAAAGACGCAGTGGCCGCTGCACAAAGTAACATTGTTACCCTGGCAATGAAGCGCGTGGCAAGCAATAGCGCGCAAGACGAAACGCTATCGGCCCTTCGAGAGTTAGGAGTTACACTGCTTCCTAACACATCGGGAGCTAAAAATACCCAAGAAGCGATATTTGCCGCAGAACTTTCTTATGAAGCGCTAGGTAGCCCATGGATAAAGTTGGAAATTCACCCCGACCAGCGCTACCTGCTACCCGACCCAATCGAAACCCTTCAGGCCGCCGAGGCTTTGGTAAAAAAAGGGTTTAACGTACTGCCTTACTGCGGGGCAGACCCCGTTTTGTGTAAACGCCTTGAAGAAGTAGGCTGCGCCGCTGTTATGCCGTTAGGCGCTCCTATAGGCAGTAATCAAGGCTTACAAACTAAGCCTTTTTTGCAAATTATTGTTGAACAAGCCTCTATTCCGGTCATTGTAGATGCGGGTATTGGCAAGCCCAGTGAAGCCATGGCGGCCATGGAAATGGGCGTAGATGCGGTACTGGTAAATACGGCTATTGCCACCGCCCAAAACCCTGTTGCCATGGCAGCGGCCTTTGCAAGCGCTGTAGAAACAGGCCGAAAAGCGTTTGAAGCAGGACTAGGGGCAACCAGCAATTTTGCACAGGCATCAAGCCCACTTACTGCGTTTTTGGAGCCTGCGGTATGAAGGTAGCTCAAGCACTAATGCAGCAAGACTTAGCCCATCTCGCCATGTCAATGAACAGTAAAACTGCGAATGACGTAGAGCGCGCATTAGGTAAAGAATCCCTTTCACTCGATGACTTTTTGGCGCTGATCTCACCTGCCGGCTCACATTACTTGGAAGCCATGGCAAGTCGAGCGCAGGCCCTTACCCGCCATCGCTTTGGCAATACTATGCAGCTTTTTGTGCCTTTGTACCTGTCGAACCTGTGTGCCAACGAGTGTACCTATTGCGGCTTTACCATGAGCAATAAGATAAAGCGCAAAACCCTATCTATAAGCGAAGTGCTCACTGAAATTGAAGCCATTAAAGATTTAGGCTTTTCCCAAGTGTTACTGGTTACAGGCGAACACGAAACTAAGGTGGGCATGAACTATTTTGAGCAAACCCTTAGCGCCATTCGCGACAAGGTAAGCTACCTCATGATGGAAGTACAGCCGCTAAAATGGGAACAATACCAAACGTTAAAACATCTGGGATTAGATGCGGTGCTGGTATATCAAGAAACCTATTCGCCCCAGCACTACGCCCGCTACCACACCAGAGGTAAAAAGCAGGATTTCTTATGGCGATTAGAAGCCAGCGACCGTATTGGGAAAGCGGGGATCGATAAAATAGGCATAGGTGCGTTACTTGGTTTAGGTGACTGGCGGGTTGACAGCGCTATGACCGCCCTCCATGGCAAGTTGATACAACAGCACTATTGGCAAAGCCGTGTATCTATTGCTTTTCCGCGCCTTAGAAGCTGTGAAGGTAATAGCACTGGCGGCAACGCTCTTACCAATAACAAACTACCTACCGAACGTGATCTGCTGCAGCTGATATGTGCTCATCGCTTGTTTAACCCGCAAGCGGAATTATCTCTGTCTACCCGCGAGTCGGCCGCATTTAGAGACGGCGTAATGCCGCTTGGGATAACGTCTATGAGTGCTGCATCGCAAACTCAGCCGGGCGGCTATAGCGAACCTTCACAGGCTTTAAATCAGTTTGATATTGATGACAGCCGCTCGGTGCCAAAAGTGGTAAACGCAATTGCTAGGAAAGGCCTAGAGCCTGTTTGGAAGGATTGGATGCCATTTGAAGCACGAGCATAAATGTTCCCGTTGAAGCAGCAGTTAAACGCTGCTTTATCACGCATTAAAAGATTAGTTTTTTTAGGGCAAAACAAATAAAAAATTTGTTTTGCTTTCATGTAAAACCCTCCGTAGAATCCGCCCAAATTTTAGCCAGACACTTTACCTATGTGTCTGGCTTTTTTGTCTTATTTATTTCATATTAAAGTTATCAAAACTTAAGGGCAGTGCGTTGGATACCGTTGAATTTATTCAAATTCGTAGATTTATAGTAAAACTTGGCAAAATGCTGCACAAGTATGGTACTCCTGCGTTCCGTCTGGAAGCTTATCTTGGTGAAGTCGCTCAGTATTTAGGTGTGCACGCGTCATTTATTTCTACACCTACATCGCTTACTTTTGTTATCTGGAGTGACCGTCACGAAGACGAATACAACCACTCGGCGCGATTACAGCCAGGCGATTTGGATATGAATGCGCTGTCGCTAACCGATGAATTAGCCAGCGAGCTACTATCGGGAAACCTTTCGCTAGCTGAAGCCGATAAGCGCCTAAATGAAATAGATGCGATGGGCAGCCCCTACGGTAAATTATCTACCGGTACGGCATTTGCCATGGCCACCGGTGCATTCGCTATGCTAATGGGTGCAAGCTGGAGCGAAATAGGTTGGTCTGCTGCGCTGGGAATAGTGGCCTATTTGTGGACGTTATGGGCAGAGCGCTCGAAGCGCGTAAACCTAATGCTAGAGCCTGTTACCGCATTTGTAGGCGGCATTTTAACCTGTGCCATAAGCCAGTACGTTGACCCGGGCATTAATATTCCTTTGGTTGTGCTTTCATCAGTGATTGTATTTGTGCCTGGGCTTGCGCTGACGATGGGCTTAGCGGAACTATCTTCCCGTAACATGGTGTCGGGCACGGCTCGTACAATGGACGCCATAATGCAACTATTTAAACTGTATTTCGGTGCGTTTTTGGGTGTTTCGGTAGGGTTCAGTGTATTTGGTGAAAACGTGTATACCCCTGCAGAATCGCTGCCTTACTGGGCAACCTGGCTTGCTGTGTTTTTACTTTGTATTGCGCTAGTTGCCATATTTAGAACCCGTATTAAGCACATACCTTGGGCACTGGCAGCTGCGTTTATTGCTTATAGCGCTACCGCGTGGAGCTCTGATTACATGAGCCCTGGGCTTGGTGCATTCGTAGGCGCATTTGCGCTAGGCATTTTTGCTAATGCGTTCACCCGCATTGCCGATCAGCCCGCCACCATTGTTGCAATGCACGGTCTTATTGTTCTGGTGCCGGGTTCTAAAACCTATATTGGCTTGAACTCGTTTATGACCGGCCAAGACTTTGTAAAGGCCGACCATTTGGGCCAAGAAGTGTTTCTGATCTTTATGTCGCTAGTGGCGGGGCTTATCTTTGCTAACGTGGTTATGCCTACCAAAAAGGCGCTATAACGTTAATGCAGTAACCTGAGGGTTTCGCGTTAGAGCGCGGCTGATACCATTAGGCTGCGCACAATTGCAAGCGCAGCCTAACAAGTAGGCGAGACGTGCTATTTAAGCAACTTGATTAACGCTCGCCCTAAACGAGCGTTAAGCGCGCCAGCGGCAATGGCTTCAGCCGAATTCTCCATAAACTTGGCCGACAAGCTGCCACCAATTTGATTGGCGACTTCATCGGTAGCCAAGTCAAATACGCCCTGCGCCGCTATGTTTTGTGCCAGTACTTTTAGTAGCTTCCAGTTGCCCGCTGTACTTGGTCGTAACCCGTACACTCGAGCCATACGACGAATGGTACGAAAGCTAATCCAAATCACGGCAAAGGTTTGAATAAGATTGTTGGGGCTAATAAACGCCAGGCTTCCTGCCGTTACCGACTCTTTGTTCAACACCTTGTGTGCTTTTTCCTGCACCGGTTTCAATACCGTATCTTCGTACAGGCCTAGTCGTTCTGGCCCTGTCATATCGTCTTGGAATTGCTGTTTGTAACGGTCGAAACAATGGGCCGCGTAAGAACCTCTAGAAAAGCGTTTACCGTGCTGACTTAATACGCGGTCTATTTGTTGCGGCGATGTCTCACTACCGTTATTAGCCAGCAATTCCCGGATAACACCAGCATCTTCCATCGCAGTATTTACTTGCTTATAGCCGCGCCATTCTTTAAAACTTAAAAAGCTGAAGCAGCTAACAAACCCCACTAGCAGCGCACCCAAAAAACCTGTCCCTATGGGGTGCTCAGAAAGGTTAGCAGCAAGGGTGGTATAGGCTTCAAAAACAAAAAAGCCAATTAACGACACTACACCAAACCCGAGGGTTGCGGCGCCTAACGAAAAACCGTCTTTCTTAGCTTCAACTTCCCACACATCTTCACCAACCTGCTGCGGAAGCTTGGTTTCAGGCTGAGCAATATCTAAGGTTTGTGTTTTAACCTTGGTTTTATACTGCGGTTTGTTTACCGCACTACTATTTTGTTCGCCCTGAGAGGCAGTTTGAAATTGCCTATCTGAATTACCTTGCTGGTCACTATTCGCGCCATAAGGCGCGTCGCTTCTAAAACTGGGCGAATTACTAATATCGGACGAGCTAGACGGCTCTGGGCTTTCATCAAATGTATAAGGTTTATCGCTCATTCTTGTTCTCCTTTGCCCAGTAAAAACTGAAGCAATCTGTCTACGCCCTTACCTGCTAAAATACGCGCTTTAAAATCGCTGGGCACACTCACATTAGGTACCGGGAAGTGACTGCCCTCTTCCATATCTTTTAGTGTGCTGGGTATGGGTTCAAACGTAGATTCTACATAGCGGCCTTCGCTGTCTTTATAGCGAATAGCGTCTTCATTGCTGCCGTCGTCTGTGACTTGCATGCTAGACACTAAGAAATGTTCAAACTGAATAGGTTTACCGTCGAACCGTGCTCGTGCCCCTTCGGTAATCTGGGTAAGCAAATTAAGTAAATTACCGCGCTGACTTACCGGCACCAAGTCAGACTTCGTGGCCACAAACGCCACCTTGCCTATTTGTTCTTTTTTCAGCACATTGCGCGAAAACCAATTACTTTGCCCGTACACGAAAGTATCGGCCAAATGGCTTAGGGTTTCCTTTAGCTGATACAAATGCTGTCTGCTATGGTTAAGCCCTTCAAACAAATCTACCAAAATAATTTGCTTATCGGTTTCTTTGAAAATGGACTGTTTTAACGGCGTTAGCCACGCACTTTGAAACTTCGAAAAGTGCTTATCAAAGATTTTAAACCAAGGGTGCGACACATCGCTGGTAATGCTAGAAGGCAGAGGCGTAAAGCCAAATGCCTGCCAATCAAAGTCGCTCGACTCCAATAAGAAACTGCCCGGCTGCAGCAAAGATATACCGTTAGCTTTAGCTTCAGCTAAATAATTACGGTAGGCGTTAACAAGCAGCTGAATGCGATGTTCTGTGGGCTCTTGTTCAAAGTCGAATTGATTAACAAAGGCTTTCCACTGACTTGCAAAATATTGTTGCGGCCCGCTGCTAAGCTGCGCCCACGCAGAGTCAGACCAATGAGCATAGGTTTTACTTAACATAGGAATGTCGGTCACCCACTCGCCAGGGTAATCGATAAACTCAAACACCACTTCGCTATGGGGCAAAACATGGCGCTTAAATGATGTTGTTTCTTTTAAACGTACCACTAACTTAAAACCAAACGCTTCTTCGGTAGCTTTTGGCCACTGGCCGTTTTCAAGATCACCAATGTTCTGCAAGTGCGGAAAAGGTTTATAGCCTTCAATGGGCTCTATGCGCATATCAAGCACATGGGAAGGCGGCAAATATCGCAACAAAGGCAAACATGCATAACCCTCTTCACTACGGCTTTTCAGCATGGTGATAAGGCTGGTAAATAACATGGACTTACCGCTTCGACTCAGCCCAGTAATAGTGAACCGGTGCGTTTCTTTGTTAAACGCACTACTTAGTTTGTCGCCGGTTAGCGACGCTAATTCCCGAGTTTTGTCAAAAAGCGTAGCGATATTTTTTTGCATTATTGTTTTATATTCTGCCTTTGCAGCTCCTATACCTTTGAGCCTATCTCAACAAACATAACGTGCCGAGAGGGGCTGCACTTACTTTAATATAAAGTTCGCGATACAAGAGTAATGAGGTTTTGTACGTTTAAAAGCAAGGGCAGTGCCATTTAAACACGCCACTTAGCAGGCAAAGCCAGGTTACCCTTGGCCTGCAAGTTAATGCTCGCGAGTTTGATTGAAGAGCTTTTTCTTTATACGATTTTTGCTGGAGTGCCAGTGGTTCTTAGGTTTGCGAGGTGCATTCTCGATAACATGCTCAAAATCAATATCCGACTTTTTCGTTGGCGGTACATGCGCACAAAAGAATGTATCAATTTGTGACTGCGCCAACCTTTTTAAGCTTTCACGATATTGATTAGGATGACATAGCGGATACGGCGGTACTAACTCCCCTTTAACCTGTACCAATACATCGGCAATGTAAGCTTGCTGCGTGGGAATATGCGCAAGGGTTAGGTCGTGATCGGTATGACCCGGCGTGTACATTACCTGCCAATCGGGAAAACCCGGCAACCGCTGATTGTCGGCAAGCGTGATATCTGGCGCTAATATTGGGTTATACCAAATAGGCATTCTAGGCTTGCCAATACGGTTTGCCACCCACCAGGTTAGCAGCAAATCAATGCCGTGAGCGGTACGCCCGGCAAAGCCCGCATACCACTTAATAGCTTTAGGATGGGACGCAACCTGCGCACCTGTACGCTGACGCAATTTAATAGCCCCACCAGCGTGATCAGGGTGCATGTGGGTAACAACAATAAGCTTTAGGTCTTGCAACGGGCGCCCTAGGGTTTGCGTAATATATTTGCACACTTTGTCTACATCGGCCCGGCTACAGCCATCAAGCAACAGCAAGCCGCTCTCGTCTTCAACAAGATAAATGTGCTGTATATAGCCTGCTAATGTGTGAATTTTCATTACCGCTTCCTTTTCACCCGAACCTGCAACGCTTGCTAAAAGTACTGCCTAATTAGCCTAAGCACTTACTTCTACTTATCTATATACCGTCGCGCTTTTTACCGTGAAAGTCGCTTGGCATTACAAAGCGTAAAATACTGTGCTAGTACCTGTATGCTATTAGCGATGATTGGTATGAATCCTATCAGAATCTATCTGGTATGACCAGATTCAGCGAACAAGTGTAACATTAAATCCCTAAGCCACATTAGCCCTGGCTCGCCTTCTTGCTGGCTATGCCAGTAAAGGTGTGTTTCCAAAGCCGGAAGTTGATACGGCAATTTAGTACTTATTAAATTGTCATCGCTTACCGCATCAGCTACGGAGCCTGGCAAGGTTAACAAAGCGTCTGTATTAGCCACTACATCGGCTGCCGCGCGATAGTTTTGGCAGCGCCACAAAGAAGGCCGACTTACGCCCAATTGTTGAAGCGCAATTTCCTCTACCGACGCGCCTTTAGCACGATTAGACACGGTTATATGACGGGCCGCCACATACTTTTTCCTATCTAAATTCTGTGCCAATGGGTTTTGCTCATTCATAAGCACTTTGTAGGTATCGCGACGCAATAAAGAATGTGAAATAGGCGCGGCAACGGCGCGGCCAATATCAATAACTAAATGAAGGTTTCGATTTGATAGGTCTGCCAACATGGTATCGCGATGTAAGCGAGTGCTTACTATTTCGATATTAGGTGCTTGTTTTTCTGCGGTTGACAGCAGTATGGGCAGCACACCTAACTCTAACGATTCCTGCATAGCAACGACAAAGCGCTGATGGCTGTACAGCGGGTCGAAATCGGCGAACTCGCCTAATGCTTTTCGAATTTCACCCAGAGCTTTTAGAATAGCGGGCGCTAGTCGTTCGCAGGCAGCGGTAGGCAACATGCTTTGCTTTTCTTTTACAAAAAGCGGGTCGCCTAAAATATCCCGAAACCGGCGCATGGCATGACTAACGGCAGACGGCGTAATGTGCAGCGCCTCGGCCACGCGGGTCATATTTCTATGCTGCCAAAGGGCTTCAAACACCTTCAGCAAATTCAAATCAAGCTTTTCAAATTGTCTGTCTTCAAGCATTGGCCAAACCATGAATAAAATTCACACCATTTAAGGATTATATTTCATTTCATTCACTGAGCAAGTTTCTCTAGTATTAAGCTAACGAAGTACTTTTGCACACATTCATCGATGGCTAAGGAGCATGAATTTAGTGCGCTCTTTACAAGCAAAATAACCATGTGATGCAAAGCCTAAATACGCTGCTTGCAAGCATTACAAACTAAAGCGAACAATTTAAAAATAAAGGTACCCTATGGATTTTTCACATAACGACAAAACCAAAGCCTTATTAGAAAAGCTGGATAACTTCATTGCTGAGCATATTGCGCCAATTGAAAATGAGGTTTACGACTTTCATCATAAAGAGAATAACCATGGCGACTGGAAAAGCTGGAAGCTACACCCTGGCACAGAGGCACTAAAAGCCAAAGCACGTGAAGTGGGCTTAGCGAATTTGTTTCTGCCAGATGCTGAACTAGGTCAGGGGCTAACCACACTGGAATACGCGCCAATGGCAGAGCGCATGGGTAAATACTTATTTGCCCCCGAAATCTTCAACTGTAATGCGCCAGATACCGGTAACATGGAAGTGCTTTATCATTTCGGCAACGATGCACAAAAAGAACAGTGGCTAAAACCCTTACTGGCAGGTGAAATACGTTCAGTGTTTGGCATGACAGAACCTGATGTTGCGTCATCTGACGCCACCAACATGGCCGCCACCATCATTGAAGACGGTGACGACGTCGTTATTAACGGCAAGAAGTGGTGGTCGACAGGCTTAGGCCACCCTAACGCGGCATTTACTATTTTCATGGGTTTATCAAACCCAGATAACGACAAGCACAGCCGCCATAGTATGGTTATAGTGCCGCTAGACACACCCGGAATTACAATAAAGCGTATGCTAGATGCCTACGGCGATTACGATGCGCCTTACGGCCATGGCGAAATGCACTTTGATAATGTACGCGTAAGTAAAGACAACATTATAATGGGTTTAGGCAAAGGTTTTGCTATAGCACAAGGTCGCCTGGGCCCGGGTCGTATTCACCACTGCATGCGTGCTATCGGCATGGCCGAAAAAGCATTAGAGCTTGCGCTTAAGCGCGGTCACGAACGGGTTGCCTTTGGTAAGCCTATCATCCGCTTAGGTGGTAACTTAGAGCGTGTGGCGGATGCTCGCATGGCAATAGAGCAAGCGCGTTTGCTTACCCTTCACGCGGCGTGGAAGATAGATAACCTTGGCGTGAAACACGCTATGACAGAGATCTCGGCCATTAAAGTGGTAGTGCCAAACATGTTGCAAAGCGTAGTGGATATGGCACTGCAAATTCACGGTGGCGCAGGTATGTGTAGCGACTTCCCACTAGCCCGTTTTGCGGCTGGCGCAAGAGCCCTTCGTTTGGCAGATGGCCCTGACGAAGTGCACAAGGGTATGGTGTCTAGGTTAGAACTTAAAAAATATCAATAAGCTTTCTACAAAGGCGTTTGAAAACAAAGCAAGCTTGATAGAAGCCTACTTATAAGGCGCCCAATTTAGGGCCAGAAACAAAAATGCCGTTTCAATGAAACGGCATTTTTTATTGCTTTAAGGCTTAGTAAGTATAACGTGCCTGCACGTACCACATACCACCATTGAAACCAAACGGGCTAGCTTCTGAGTAAAGCTGGCCTAAGCTTCCTGCGCTTGGGTTTTCTTCTGGGTATTCGTCGAATAGGTTGTTCACACCAATAACAAGATCAAGGTTTTCGCTATAAGAGTACTTGGCTTCTACGTCTATCAAGATAGCCGCATCAATGCCGTCTACACCGTTACCCGTGTCGTCCCAACCACCGTAGTAGTTAGCGCGAACTAGGGTGCGAAGTGCGCCTTGGGTGTGTGTCCATGAAATATTACCGCGAAGGTTTGGCAGTAAGTCTTCAATTGCAGCAACACGGCCTTCGCCAATTGGGTTAAGCGTACCTACATCGTCCACTTCGGTTTCGTTGTAGTTCGCCGCTAGCGTAATACGTGAATTACCTTCCCATAAATCGAAGCTGTAGTTACCTACAATGTCGATACCGCGTGTAGTGGTGTCGAAGCTGTTCGAGAAGAAGCGGAACTGTGACAAATCGTCTAAGCCGATAAAGTCTGAGCGGTCGATAATACCCGACGCATCAAGCTCAGTAAGCGCTTCAGATACGGTTGCGTAGTCTGTACCGCCACCAGCGAAATTAAGCGCATCTAGGAAGTTTACGTTGGCACCTAGTGCTACACGATTTTCCATTTCAATGTTGTAGAAGTCGATGGTCCAGCTCATATCTGCCACATCAATTGATGCACCGAATGAGAAGTTAACCGCTTCCTCTGGCCCTAGCTCTGGACGACCGTTGCCTTGACTTTCAATGAAATCAGCCGCTAGCTGACCTGCCGCCGATGATAATGGCAGTGTACCTTGGTCAATTAGCACACCATTCACGTTTTGCGTGGTAACGTTAGTAATGCTTGCCTGGCCCGCTGTTGGCGCGTGGAAACCGGTTGAGTATGCACCGCGTAAACGGAAGTCGTCCGTTACGTGGAAAATACCGGCCAGTTTAAAGTCGGTAGTATCACCAAACTCACTGAAGTCTTCACGACGCAGCGCTGCTTGCAAGGTTAGTTGGTCTGTTACGTCAGCTTCCAAGTCAACATAGACCGCGTTACTGTCTTGTGACGAGCTAGTATCACGAGGAAAACCACCAAAACCGTTCGAACTAGATGAGAAGCCTTGGCTTGCTAGCGGACCAAGCGCATAAGACGCTTCATCACCGGCAAATAGATCGAACTCTTCTTTACGGTATTCAGCACCAAACGCAACGTTTAAGTCAGACGCTAAACCTACATCAACACCGTACACAAAGTTAAGGTTAACTAGTGTTTCGGTTTGTTCTTGGCCACCTGGTACAAAGTCGCGCGGCGTTGCTGGGCCTAATGACGCGTTTATGGTGTTCTTAATGAAGAAATCGGTGCGGTTCGAGCCACGCTGTGCACTGAAGTCGTAACCTAAACCGTTACCAATTTCTAAGTCACCACGCACACCTACGGTAAACGCCATGTCTTCGTTGTCGCCACCAAAGCGAGGTACAAAGCCCGTTGGAATAGTTTCGATGAACGAGAAACAGTTATCGTCTGCCTGTACTTGCGCTAGGAAAGTTGGATCTGGGAATACATTACCATTACCGCCAATAGGAATACCGTCGATACAGCTTCCACCTACGCCAACACCGTCAAGGTCACCAACAAGTACTGAGTGTACGCCGTCTGGGTCGGCTAAACCGGTTAGTGGGTCAACCAATGGACCTCGGTATACACCGCCGCGCTGGCTGCCTTCGGTTACTGGGTTACGGTAGAAGAAACCACCGGTAACCGTACGTTTACCGTAGTTACCAAATAGGTAAAGTTCAGCTTTGTCGTTTAGCTCGTACGCTGAGTTAATAAAAACTTTATAGTCGTCTTCTACGTCTGGCTGGCCCCAGTACTGTGGCACCTCATTGGTATAAGTGTTGATGGTAGAAAAATCAGACTGTGTTAAGTAACCTGCATCAACCATACCTTGTACGTCGTTGCGCACAACTGAGCGCACGGTACCTTCAACATCACGAATTTCACCTGTGATATTTACAAAGCCGTCTGCACCTAGCGAGAAACCGGCGTTGGCTGAAATGGTGTAGTTGTCGCCATCGCCTTCATAGGTAGAGCCGTAGTTAGCGCGGAACTCAAACCCTTCGTCGTTATCGCGAAGTAAGAAGTTAAGTACGCCGGCGATAGCGTCTGAACCGTACTGTGACGATGCACCGTCACGCAGTACTTCTACTTGTTTTAGCGCCAGTGAAGGGATTGCTGAAATATCCACACCCTGCGCACCGTCAGAAATACCGCCGCCTAGGAAAGAAATGATTGAGCCGCGGTGACGACGCTTACCGTTTACCAACACCAACACGTTATCTGGTGATAGGCCGCGCATGTTAGCTGGGCGCACAATGGTCGCCGCATCACTGATTGGTTGTGTGTTTACATCGAAGGACGGTACGTTAGTACGCAGCATATCTTGCACGTCGCTTGACGAGTTTTGGCGGAATTCATCACCGGTAATTACGTCTACAGGTACGGGTGAATCAGCCGCTGAACGGTTGCTCATACGCGTACCGGTTACAATGATATTTTCAACATCTTCTGCTTTTTCTTCTGCTTCTTGTGCAAAAGCAGGTGCTGACATTGCCGCAAAAAACGGTAATGAACTAGCAATAATGGCTGAGGTTATTCGATTAAGTTTTTTCCCTTTAGGGAAGTTACCTTGATCCAATGTGTTTCTCCTTCAAGACTTGTTGTTTTTTAAACGTTTTAAGTTTTTTGATTATTTTTATTATTGGTGTAGGCAACACTTATTAGCGGTTGTTGAATAGAATGTGATACAACCAAACTAATATGCACACCCAAATTAGAATAGATTCACTAAAAAGTATACTTTTAAGAGATAATTATCACCCATTAGACGAATATTATATTAGCCTTTAGGATAAAAGAACGCTTTGTTATTAAGGAGAGTCGAGAAAACGCCGCACACAACAACATGCAGCGCTTATAAAAGCAGATTAAACACACTAGCAACTGCCCTAATTTTAATCAAGGCAGTGGCTTGGTGTTATAAGAGTAAGAATTACTGAAGGGTAGTTTTCAGGATTATCGTCAGTGCCGTGCGCCTTTATTCGTTCATGAAGCGCTTGAATTAAAAGCTATACGACGCACTTAGCTGGGCGTTAATACCCGCGCCGTAGTAACCCACAGTGTGCAGGCTGTTAATGTACTTCTTATCGAAGATGTTATTGATGTTCATGCGAACGGTAAGATCTTCAGTAAACGCTTGTGATGCATACACGTTACCCAAGAAATACGCACCTTGTTCAACGTTGTAATCAACATTGCTTATCTCAGACTGCCAACGACCGCCAAAGCCTACTTCAACCTCTGGTGCTTGCGGCACTGTGTACGCTAGCTGGAACGTTACTACGTCACGGGGTGCCCATAGGTTAGCATCATTGCCCTGCTCATCCTCTACGTCGATAGCGGTGTAAGACGCATTAACACGCAAGGCATCGGTTACTTGGCCGGCTACTTCAATTTCAAAACCGTCAGACTCTACCGACACGCCTTTGTAGTAGTACTGAAGCGTGTCTGGGTTAGTGCCTGAGTAAGCTGCCAAGTTGTCTTGCTCTGCAGTAAAGTACGCGAACGTTGTTAATAAACGGTCGTCAAACCATTGGGCTTTCACGCCCGCTTCAAAGTTTTGACCTTTGGTAGGGTCTAGGTACTGGCCGTTAATATCGTACTGTTCTTGCGGCTGGTACACGTCTGAATAACTTACGTACGCGTTCACATCTTCAGTGACTGCGTAAGTAGCACCAACATAAGGGCTGGCTTCGCTTTCTGAGTTATCGATAACCGCGCCAGCGTTTTGCCCTGTTCGCTCAAAATCGATGGCGTTAAAGCCAGCAATAACATGCATTTCATCAGTAACGCTGAAACGCGCAGAGCCAAAGTAACGGGTTAGGTTTTGCTCAATATTTGAATATTCAGCAGCAGCTAGCCAATCTGGCTCGGCAATGGCATCTAGCGCATAAGGAAACGCAGGCGTTGGGCCGTAAGCAGGTGTAGCAGCGTAATCAAAGGCGTGAACAAAAGACACGTCATCGCTAGTAGCGTGGCTTACCCCAAAGTTCACTTCATGATTGCGACCAAATAGCGAAAAATCACCAAATACACGGCCTTCAACAAGATGAGAATCGCGCTCTGAGTCATAACGACCCGGCCAGCCAATAAGGCCTAAGCTCGTGTCTTTATCAATTGCGCCGTAGGCGTAAAACAGTTTGCTTTGATCTTCAAAGTCGCGGTAGTTATAGCTAAGCAGTAGCTGCCAATCGTTATCGAACACGTAGTCTAGCTCTACAAAGGCATTGGTGGTTTCGGTATCCCATTTCGACCACTCTTGGGCCGTGGTATCGCTAATATCCCACTCGGCTTGGGTGCCATCGGTGTAATTAAATACTAGCCCGCCCCAGGTGTTGCCGTCGGTATTCGCATCTTGATAAGACAACCCAAAGGTTACGGTAGCGTTGTCGGTTAACTGGCCGTCGATAACACCGTACACAAAGCTGCGATCGTTTTCCAGGCCATCTAGGTGCGACTCTTTATCTTCAACGCTTGCTACCACGCGGGCCGCCCAGCTGCCGTCTTCAGTAAGCAGCATTGAATAGTCGCCCTGTACGCGCTTAAAGTTGTACGAGCCAATGCTTGCGCCAATTTCACCACCCTCTTCATTGGTTGGGCGCTTGCGCACATAGTTAATGGTACCCGACGCATTACCCACACCGGTTAGCAGGCCGTTGGCACCACGAATAACTTCAATTTCCTCATAGCCGTAAGCTTCAACAGAGCCGGTAACAATGCCCCAGTCGTTCGGCAGGCCTACACCGTCAATTTGGGTGTTTTTAATTTCAAAACCACGGGCTGTGTAGTTAGTACGGTTAGTTTCCCACTCTTCTACGTTAATACCCGGCGCAAGCTTTAGCGCATCATTAATATTAAACGCACCAAACGACTGCATTAAGTCTTCAGACAGAATACTAATGGACTGCGGCGTTTCGCTAATTTCCATGGTTAAGCCCGTTGCACCGCGGCTTACGCGGTTTTGACGAACGCCAACAATACGAATTTTTTCAACATCTGCTTCTTTAACTTCTACCGTATCGCTTTGTGTAGTTTGCGCATTTACTGACAACGCAAACGCGATAGGCGTTAGTGCAAATAAACTGCTTAGTTTCATGGTTTTCTCTGCTATTGGTTTTGGAGGGTTTGTATGTTTTCGGGGCAGGAGTATAAAATAGCTTAAACTTAATTTAAATGATAATTATTGTTATTTACAATTCAGCGATAATGTTCATTCGTTTTCAGAAGGATGATTTGAGTTTACTTGCTAAATGATTTAGAAATAGACACTCAACGGATTGGCAATAAGTTAGCGGTTTGACCCAAAATATAACGTACTACTCAACTAACGCTTCGACACTTGCGAAACAATACGATAGCGTACCCTTTGAGTCTGTTCACAAAGAATGGTTATACGCCATACCTAAAGAAGGAATGGTGCTGGATGTGGGTGCAGGCTCTGGACGTGATGCGCGTTATTTAGCCTCAAAGGGTTTGGGTGTGGTTGCGGTCGAGCCCGCAACTGGCATTAGAGAGCTCGCGCAAGGCTATACCGTTTCAAACCCAATTCACTGGATATCAGATACACTACCCGAACTGACTGAAGTTTTTCGCTTACAAACTAAATTTGATTTAATACTTCTAAGTGCAGTTTGGATGCACATCGCGCCATCGTCGCGAGAACGTGCTTTTAGAAAGCTATCTTCTTTGCTAAAGCCTAATGGCACGTTAATCATCTCGCTGCGACATGGCAAGTGCGCTGACGAACGTACCATGTACCCTGTTTCAGCAGATGAACTGGCTAAATTTGCTAGCCAGTTCGGGCTTACTTATCGACTGCTTACTCCTGAAAAGTCAAACGATGAGCTAGGTCGTGCGGATGTTCAGTGGCAAACGGTTTTACTGACGCTACCTGATAATGGTACAGGTGCATTTCCTTTAATCAGGAATATCGTAATAAACGACAGTAAATCATCAACGTATAAGATAGCACTATTACGAACACTGCTTAGAATCGCCGAAGGCCATCCAGGCGCTGTAATAGAGCAAACAAACGAGCATGTTGTTTTACCGGTTGGGCTGGTGGCGCTCTATTGGCTGAAGCTTTACAAACCCTTAATTGATAAGTTCGAAATGCAGCAA
The DNA here is from genome assembly GCF_056311745.1 of Alteromonas sp. ABV4_150. Classification (NCBI taxonomy): domain Bacteria; kingdom Pseudomonadati; phylum Pseudomonadota; class Gammaproteobacteria; order Alteromonadales; family Alteromonadaceae; genus Alteromonas; species Alteromonas sp. ABV4_150. The sequence continues at coordinate 1,488,665 of NZ_CM149971.1, forward strand.
AACAGCAATGCGAGCAGAGGATTAGGATTTATCAAGGAAGACGGCTGGCAGCAAATTAAAGCCTTTTCTAGTAATGATTTTTATATTGGCGCGCATTATTCAGATAGTGCAACAGTGCAAGCGATTTACCGAACTCTAAAAGACATCGCTTCGACAGTAAAAAACATGCCCGCTAAGCACACCACGTTACCTGGCACTGATAAAGGTGTTTTTCATGTTGAACTTAATCAAACTCGAAAACCTAAAACCGACCTTCTCTTAGACTTCGATTTTTTGTCTTCACTGGGTAAGTTCTATGTTCCTACTCATATTTGGGATTCATTAACGCAGTTTAGCGTATGGATAGAGCCTACTTTGATTAATGAATGGTCTTCCTTGATGGCTGGGTACAGCCATAACAAACAAAGGCCACTTACTAAAGTAGATTACCTCAATGCGCTTAGATGGGACGACCCAGAACGCACCACTTCAAGAATTCGAAAACGCGTTAACGAATTACTAGAAAGTGAAGATGTTGCATGCTGTTGGTCAGGTAAGCGTTTGAGGTTATCTAGCTACGCTATCGATCACGCTTTTCCTTTTGCGCGATGGCCCAATAACGACCTTTGGAATTTGTTACCGACCCAGTCGAGTATAAATGCTAGCAAATCCGATAAATTACCCACAGGTTTGAAGCTTTCTAACTCTCGTGAACTAATCGTTTCTTGGTGGAAACAAGGCTGGAAAAACAATCAAATTGAGTTTTTTAGCCAGGCCAATTTAGCCTTACCTAACCTAAAGCCAAATAACACAAACTTTGATGATGTATTTGAAGCTTTCGCTCTGCAACGTGACCGTATTAAGGCGTTGCAGCAGTTGGAGGACTGGCGATAAATCACAGCTTCTCGCTTCTTTGCAACAACTATCAAAACGGAAACTTCCAATTTGATAGTTTTTATGTGGAATGTTTAAAGTAGAAGTGGTTGCAATTAAAGACAGCTACATATGACGCTGAAGCTCTGCCATACCGAGGCTTTTTGTCCACTAATTTACACTGCACTGAGGAAACCTATGCGAGAAATTAATGCTAAATTTCACCAATTTTTTAACAATTTTTGGGTTTCAATCAGCTGTGCGGCTTTTACAACCTGGTTTTTTGCTGGAGATAACGCCCAGCATGTTGGTAATTTACTTAAAACTGATTATGCAAGGTTAGTATTCTTGAGTGTTACAGTAGTTTTATTCGTATACTCGACAACCCTTTTCATAACAGCGGCAAAGAGAAGGAACACCAGTTTTGTAAAAACGGTTATTGATTTTTTTTCAGGAAGGTAGTGCTTTTAGCTACTTTAAAAGTAATACAGTCAAAACGTCATTACAACTATTACTTGTAATGACGTTTGATAAGATATATTGCACCAATTATTAAGGTGGCTATTGGTAGCAAAAACATAATTTCAGCTGGCATTTTTGTCTCCTTGTAAGTAATAAATTTAAATTAATGTCCAACCAGGATGCACTTCATCCAGATAGCATAAAATAACAGTCTTGGAGCTTTCGCTTAATTCGCTACTTGATGATAATTTTTTTAATTGCTGTACATCACACGTTGAAAGCCACTCCCAATATTTATCAGCAGCCTGCTCGTAACAGGTTTCATAAAGACGTTTCGAATAAGCACAAATCCAGAAGCCTAGCCAAAGATTGAATACCATGGCAATCATTACGATTACCCCCATCGAGAAAGAAAAAGTTTCTGTACAGCTTCGATTAATCTGGGCAATGAAAAATATTTTTACTATTACTAGCAAAAATACTAACATTGGACCAAAAGCCCACCTGGCTTTTAACGGTTTGCCGGTGAAATATGCCTCTACATGGACAATCTTGTCGTTTTGGGTCTTCCGATTTTTATAGTACTCGCCAACTTGCAATTTCTTTTGGTTATCCTGCAAGATGTAATACCAAGCCATCGTTAAAAATAGCAAGATGCCAAAAGATAAAGCGGCAGGCATTAAAGCGTGAATCATACAATCCATATAACCCCTCGAGACACTCTCGCTTTCTATGTTAGTTACACTAACGAGTTAGTACTCTTCTTTACACCACTCAGCAAAACTTATTTTCCTGCTCCTGATATCCTTCGTAATAATAAAAACTAGGGATACCACTACGCAGCCAACTATTACTGCAAAAGACCAGCTGACAGCGCTGCTTAGAGATAAGCTTCGACTCTCCAAGTTCAAAACTAAGCCAGTTGGAACAGCTGCAAAGCATATGATTGAAAAAACTCGAATAAAGCCCTGCAAAAATCTACTCAAACGTCTCGTTCTTTTATTAATATTAGTCAGCGCCCATATAGAAAGTACGTAATAAGCAATCAGACTAATCACAGTTCCCAAATACATATAACCTCCTTTTTGAAGTATCACGAATACACAATATCTGCCAATCTGCAGCCAGCGAAACAAGGCTTTTCAGTTTTATCCCGCTCAGTTCCTTTGGTTTCAATAACCAAGGGAAGTAACCTCTGAACTTATTTGTTTCGCTTTACATACCAGCAACCAAAAATCATTAGCCCTAGGGGGAGTAAAAATATTAACTCATCCGGTAACATAGTCTTCTCCAGCAGCCGACTTCCAGTATTAGACCTTAAGAAAAGAGCATCAGGCTATATCGGAAAGTTCTGTTTAACGTCAGGTCAGTTTCTTTCATACAGAATCGTTCTAGTAGTTTTTAACTATTTTCAATACACAAAACAGCTTCAACGCTTCGTATTTTAGAAAGTTAGTGCGATTACTATTGCAACACTGCTTTTTGAAACCGACGGAATAACAAATATGGGAGTTAGTAAAAGAGGCTAAGTATGGACGTAATACAATTATTTGCGCTTATAAGTACGGTCGTTACATTTTTAATTATATACATAGGTTTTTCATGGGTCTCTGGCCTTAGCAAACCTTCGAATAATAAAAGGTAGTTATAAGTACTGGAGTTAAGGCTATATGGAAACTGTTTACATTATTACCTCCATATCATTGTTTGTTGTCGCCTGCGTGACGTTTACTGCACACCTATCCTATCGAGAATTTGAGGTGTCACGTAAGGGCAAAGCAAAGAACTCTCTCTTCATAAAGAGAGCTAACTACATCAGTGGTTATACAATTGAAATTTACTTCAATGACGGTACTGTAAAACGAGTCGACTTCGAAAGATTTCTTAAATCAGCAAAACACCCCGTAACAAGAAGCTACCTCGATTTGAAGAAATTCCAGCAGTTCAGAGTAATCGAAGGAGAACTGGACTGGAATGACCTCGACCTATGCATCCCGTTACACCAGTTATACTCAGGAAAAGTGAGGCACAAAGAATAGATACCAGCTTCAAACCTGTAAGAGAATTTTAACCTAGAAAAAGGCTAATCCTATGACCACCGTCGTCCAGTTTCCGCGTTACAAGGAAGCAGACCAACTACTTGCCGAACATGAGTTGCCAGAAAAGATACCGAACCTTGAACTAAAACGGGATATCGCTGATGCAATTTCTTTATTCAGACGCAAACATGGCTTTTTTCCTAAGAAAGCTTTTCTACCCATGCTTAAACTACTCGAAGAGCATTGGGCGCCCAGCGATATACTATTTGCACTGGACCCCGCTTTTTTCGAACGCCCCATTTAAAATGGTTAAACACCAACACCGGTATACTGCTCCCAACGTTTGTTGATAATGCGTAAAACCATTTATTTCAATGAGTAAAAACCAAAGAAATAGGTATACACACTTTTTTCACTCAATTTCCAATACACCGGCATCTATATAAAGCTGTATATCTGCGTTACTGGCTGACACCCAGTCTTTTATATTATCCTCGGACAGCCCTACTCCACAGTGCTTACAAGGAATAAAGTCACAATGTTGATAGTCAGGAAGAGCGACTGTTTCCTTGCTACAGGATGGACAGCTAAGCAACGCAATCAAAGTGTCCGAATTTAACTCAGCTAATTTGTCATCAAATATCATGTTATCACCAGTTATCATCAAAAGAGCTAAAGCTGTCTGAACTATCGAACGAATCAAAAGTGTCAGTGGTATCAAAAGAATCAATCGAACCGGCATCATCAAACGTATCAAGGGAAACACTTTCGCTCGCATTGTCATGCCCATAAGTATTGCCAGCAGCATCAAAGCCCCCGCTCATCGGTAGCCCGGTTGCCGGATTAAACGTTAGATCCTCTGACACGCTGCTATCAGTAGATCCAGCGCTTCCAAATGGATTACCGGCGCTATCGACGCCACCGAACATTGGTAACCCGGTAGCTGGGTTTATACTTGTATCATCGTCGAAGAAGGATGCATTCCTGTCAGCATGGTCGTCAGATGCCAAGGCTGTGGCTGCGGTAACTAAACCGATACCTGCGGCTGTCTTTGCAATTCCCTCTTTTTCCGAATCAAGGATATATTTTGGCTTATAGACTGGAAGTGATGGCTTTACGTGCCCACGATTATCAGTAAAAAATCCTTTTTCATTTCTTTTCGCGCCTCTGTAATCATCGTTTGAGTCGGCGTTGCTTACTCCGAAGTAGATAATGGCGATCGGTATTCCCAGAAGAGCAAGCATTCCCAGAGGAACGTTACCATTACTAAAACTGAGAATAGATATAAGTACTAGAGAAAATTTCGTTATGGTTGCTTTTAACATTGTAGTGTCCTTACTTTACTGTGTACTTTGGAGCTGAGAAATAAAATTTGTTTTTTACACGCTTACCGCGTTCGTTTAAAACGGGCTGCGGGACGAGTTGTTCTGTGATTTTTGACGGCAAAAGGCTACTGATCGCAGCTTTAAACTGTGTTTTATCTTTACTTTCTGTCAACCCGCCAAGGTACCCGCCGAGACCAGACAAGTGACCATTTTCTATTCGCGTGGCCAACTCCTCTTCGTTCTCTCCCAGAAGTGTTCGCATAGCTGCGGGCGGTAATTCGGCTTTGAAGAAGTGATATGCCTCAATAGCAGAACCAAATACCGGTAAAACTCGACCGACTAACAAAGACGCATAACAAGTGGCCTTAAGCAGCCCAAGTTCGTCAGAGGGAAATCTGGCTGCTGTACCATTAAGCTTCAGCCACGCCCAAAGGTAAGTCGCCTCCCTTACTTTAAGTGGCACTGACAAAACTTTGCTGACGTCATCGGTTGAAAAATCGATTCTGAATTTTTTGCGCGTTGTTGAACTCGCTTGGTTTGCCGACAAGTGAATGGTTATTTCAGTAAGAGTTACTGCATTCTGATTGTCACTGTTTCCATTATCAGGACCGCAACCCCAGTTCAGATAGGTATTGCGGGGGCCCAACATCAGTGCGTTGTGACTATCCATTTTATAAGATGTAAGTTGTTGTGAGCCTTGCATATTTCCTCCTGTTTTCGAAAGGCTCACAAGGTTTATAAGGTTTTAAAAACGAAAAGCAAACACTTTTTTTTATTTTTTTAAGAATATTTTCGGCGTTGGTTTGTTACCTCTCGCTTTTATCAAGAACCTTAAACAGCATGTTGTCGATAATACTCAGTGGGTCGACCTCTTTAGTTTTACCATCTCGCTCTACCACTACAGATGTACCGTGGTAGACGGCTGTAGCGATAACTTCCCGTGAAGCCATTACGCACGAAAGCTCAGCTATATAGTTTAAAAATGCGTCAATATTCTTGTTTTGGTCTGGAGCAGGTGTGATTAGGTCGCAATAAGATTTCACCGGTACAATAGAAAACTCTACCGGTGTTCCTGGCGGCAGCGGGCTGTCCAGATAATAGCCAATGTACCTGGAACAAGGCAGACTGATTAACCGAATCCCATCCTCATCAACCCGGCATGAAAATGAATGCAGGTAGACCTCATGTCTATCCTTATGAATTTTAAGGTTTTTAAGTGGCGTCAGAGTGCTTAAAGTCATACGTATCCGTTTTCAATTGATTAGCGAAGATTACAGCCTGATGACTAGTCATCAGATTTTGTTGTTCCAATAAATTCCTTCATTTAAGTGCGTCTTTAGCACATTGTTCAATTCTCCGGTTGATGCAGGGGTAGAATACAAGACCAAGTATAAAAAGAGCCAGCAGCACCAGCATGGCCAAAGTAAAAGGAGTCATTCTCTTTCTCTTAGATATGGCTATGTCTACATAGCATATAGCTCAATATTAAGGCTGTTACTAATCAGAACTTTCTGACTAATCATGCGACTATTTATGTCACGGTAAACCATTAATAATTCTTAGTATAAAGCTGCTAACATTGACTGATGACTAGTCATAGGAACAGCAAACAATGGATACACCTTCTCGCAAAGAGCAGTTACGTATAGCGAAAAGAAAACAACGGGCAGCTTTAAAGAATAGTAAGAAACAAATTGCAATTCACTTGAGCAATGAGGCGTATGCTAAGTTAAAAGAACTTAGCGGTGATTCATCTACTTACGCAGAAGTTTTTGAGAATTTACTCCTTAATCAAGAAAATGAGCGTAGCGGAGGTGTAAGAGGTGGAAATACTGACAGTCAAAACCAAACAATCTCTCTTAAAGAGCTCTTATATGATCATGAAGGTGCGATTACATTGGACATAACTCGTGAAGATCTCATGCCATTTTTAACGGATTCTGAATTTGGCAGTCTTTGTCTTCTTGTATACTCAGATGAACCGATTTTCGAAGGTTTAAGCAGACATATAATTGAAGAATGGCATAACTATCATCGTCAATTCTTCAATTATCTAGATATGTTTTTCCACAACGTATACTTCGAGTCTCTCATGTATATAGCAAAACGATTTCCAGGCATTATTCAGTTCGATGAAGAAGCACTTCTCAGTCTGCTAAAAACTGAAGCTGATACATTCATTAATATTCTGGATAAAAAATGGGCATCGTGGGCGGCTCTGCCGCTTGAGTAAAAATTCATAGAAATTATGCGCTGTACAACCGGAAGTTTCCAGTTTGGGACTTTATGCCTTCGCTCGTTAAAGTAAATAACTCACACAAAGAGGACATTGAAAAATGAAAGAAGTTATCCAACAAACAGAAACAATAGATAAACCCGTATATTCTGCATTCACTCGAGCCTGCTACCCGCTGATGAATCTCTGCAAAAGGTATCATTCCCAACGAGTCAGTAGGGCGGAGCTAATGGAGTTTGCTGCATGGGTAGAAGGGCTGGGGCAATTGAGGTTCCGTGACGAGATTGTACTTTTTCTGAGCGAGCTTGGCTATCAGCTGGAAGCCTCATCCGACAACCACACTGACATTAACGCCGTTCGGGATGGCGAGAAAATTTATATTCGTGTTATTCAAGATGCTGAAAGCGTGCTCCTCGAAGAGCACGGCCCTGACGAAATCTTTGTAGCAGATTTTGGGCGGACAGTTGCTGACTCAGAAGCAACTGTCGGTATTCTTGTATCTGTCGGTAGAATCACTCTTTCGGCACGGGCATTTACGCTCCGTCATAATCTTTTCAGCTTATGTCTTTACGACCTGTATAAGTGCATCTATGCAAATCGGGAAAAGTACGATGAAAAGATGATTGAGCAGCTTTGCGCATGAAGAAATTTATTCTGACAATTTGCCTCATCTCTGTTGTGTTTTTTGTTGCTGTAGGTTTTCCTGAGCAGAGATTCACCCTGACGGTTCTGAGCACACTCGCTGTCGCGCTAACGGTGTCTTACCTGCTGGCGAAAAACTATATTCAAAAGCAGTTTTCGAACCTAGATGAAAGGAAGCAGGATATATGAATGTGGAATTGCTTTGGCTACTACCGGCTCTGCTTATGACGCTGGCTATCATCTACATCATAAGACGCAACAAGTAACAAGCTGTCGATTAGGTAGTCATGTTGGTGTGAATGCAGATGGCTATTACTACTGCATTGGTAAACCTCAATCGCTACCATAATCCGGCATCAAATTGAATAACGAACTGTAATGGACTGACGACAGGTAAATAGCATGCCAAAACCTTTTCTAGTTGCAATCATTTCATTGTTACTTATATGTATTCTGCTTTTAAGAGCTGCATTTTTAATTGAAGATAATAGTAAACTGTTAGCAGAGGTTTCACTCGAAAAAATCGCTGAAGATGCAGAGGGCTTGGCAGACTTTGACCGCGATTACTTAACTCTAAATATAAGAAAATGCAGTCAAAGTGCAGCGTATGATGTCTTCTACAACCAACTACACTTCAGAAAATTTAACAGAGAGTCCGAATTAATCATCTCAGAAACAGATAAAATACAGAAAAAATGTCTGCGTAATTACGTTCTAAATGCCCCTACCTCTCAGGAAGCTCGCTCTCGAAATGCAAAGTTAGCGCAACATGCGCTTGCCCCTTACACGACCGATGAGATGAGTCGGATGTTGTCTGACGCTGTTACTGATAACTACGCAAACACGTCAGACGCCTTAAATGCTAAAGATAAGCATTCTGAGAAACTACTTTAGGATTGCAGTTATGAAAAAAATTGTAGCCTGCATGGCAACCGCGTTTTTTATCAACATAGTTCTTATTATTGCTTCTTTTTTGGAGAGTAATAGCACAAGTCAGTTCCTTAGGCTTGCCGTTATTTTAAACAGTGTAGGGTTTGTACTGAGTGTGACTAGGCTATTCTTGGACAAGCAACGATGACGCAATAGCACACGAAGAAAGAAACGCTGGCTTGTTAAAAAGCAGGCCACGATAACGCAATTTTAAAAAAAAGCTATGTAAAAACTATTATTCACCAAAACTGAAAAGATAAGAGGGTAAAATGACATTCATAACCACAATAATTATCACACTACTCATAATTGTTGCTCTCATCCCGGTCTGGAAAGGCGTTTACAAGACAATTTAGCGTCTGGGAAAACATAAATCTTCGAAACGGAAATAGTTTTTATCTGCATGTCCATTGATAGCTCAGCTTTTTTTAGCTTTTTACATATTTGATATTGACCACTTAGTAAACCCCGAAATTCGTGCCAATCTTAATGAGCCATTCGACACAATTTTTATCATGTCACCTATCATTTACGCTGTTTTTCTAATATGTAACCTTATGTTTTTCATTCTTAAATATCCTGAGCTTCTTTAGCTCAGTCTGGGCTTTTGGACAATTTTTCAGTTAATTTGAATCTAGGTCTGGATTTTTGAATTTGAAGAATTTCGAAAACAAACAGAGGCACAGTACTCCAACTCGTGATATGGGTGTGTCAGCAACTCCATTTCTTGTCAATTTGGCATTGATACTTTTTGTATTTCTACCCAAAGAGACGTTACTTCCCGTTTGGTTAATTCCGTATGTGGGTTTTACTCTTTTTATAACGACTATTTTCACTATCGGCTATTTTTTTACCACCACCCCGATATTTTCTGATTCTATATGGATGCTGTAAGCTCACGATACTCTTGCTATGCGAAACTGTCAGTCATGCCGCTGACATAATCAATCAAAAGCCTTGCACGATAATATAGTCTACGCTTCTCCTCTTCCTCGGAGAGTTCACCTTTTTCCAGCAAAGATTTCACAGACTATGTCACTACGTTAATAATTGCAAAAAGCTCTTTGATTAACTCAAACTTTCTAGCGACAGAATTAGTACGTACAATAACTATTATCAATGGCTAAAGACAATTAGTTTTTCTTCCTAGTACTAGAAAGCCACTCTTGATAAAGTATAGCGAAATATGAGCGGAGCCGGTTAATTGCCTAAAATATTGGCAATTAACCGAAAGAGAATAAGTCAACAGTGACTTTCTACTTAGTATTAGAATTACTAGCAATTAGTGACTTTATAATCTGTACTATCCTTCTTTGCTATCTGGCACTCGACCTTTTCAGCAGCGAGTATTTTTAATGCAATTTTTTCGGCCAATAATGGTGATACGGCATTACCAATCTGTTTGCCAATTGTTGTAATACCCCCATGGAAAACAAAATCGTCGGGGAAAGATTGAATCCTTGCAGCCTCCCTCGGTGTGATTGTTCTATCTGCCTCAGGGTGCACTATTCTTCCTACGGAAGGGGTATTGATTCTTGTAGTAAGTGTGTAAGCTGGCTTTTCCTTTTCCATTCTGCCCCAAGAACCACTGTGAACTGACTTTGTTCGCATATGATCTGGCAAGTCAGTTTGTTTTTTCCCACTGTTAATCATCTTTAGCTTATCAATTGTTTCCTGACTATGGAGTGAAGCTTTATGGTTATAGATTACGTTTTGGCGATGCGCCCCTAAGATTCTTTGAAACTCTGAATAATTTGGGTGGTATTCTTTAACGATTAAATCTGCTCCTTCTGCACTTTTAATCTGAGGAAGATCGCTTATTGCGTCCCAAACCGATACATAGTTATTAGGACTATGCGAAGGCTCTGGAATAAGATTTGACGGGTTAATTGACTTACAAGTACCAAAGAAAAATGCTCGTTTCCTTAATTGAGGTACGCCATAGTCAGCCGCAATCAACACCTTAGAATCAAGTTTGTATCCAATATTATTAAAAAGTCGGTATATCTCGTCTTTAACGCGCCCATTGTCGTAATTTAAGATACCTTCTACATTTTCAATTATAAAATACGAAGGCTTAATATCTCTAACAAATCTAAAAAACTCCATGAAGAGCTCATTTCGCTCATCAAACTTTCCTCCAAAGCTTTTCCTTATTCTGTTTCCAGACATCGAAAAGCCTTGGCAAGGAGGGCCTCCGATAATAACGTCACACGAAACATTTTTAGCTTCAAAGTCCTTTAATACTGTTCGCGTGTCAAGTTCACGAATATCAACATTGTGCATGGCAACATTAGAATGGTTCTGTATGTAAGTTTTTGCTATATCTTCGTCAAACTCAACAGCTGATGCGACGGTAAATCCAGCTTTTTGAAAACCTACTGAAAAGCCACCTGCTCCAGAAAATAAATCTAGTACTCCTAAAGCTTTATTACACAAAGTCATTTTATTCTTCCAATAATAATCACTTCCGTCTGAATAGTAAGTAAACTCTTTATTCAGTAGAACCTCCAAATCTATTATTTTATTATCTTTGTCAATGAATGCATGGTTTGAAATAATTTGCGGTATTAAATATTCATAAAGCTCTGCTGCACTGCTTTTCCCTTTTTCCTTTAAAAATTCAAAAGCTAAATTTTTAATCAAGTTATACGCGCCGCTGTGATGTTTAAACTGCTTTTCAAATGGCTTTGAAACTTTCATAAAGTTGTAAATAAAATCACCTTTTAAAGTATTGTTTTTATTTATACCTTGTGTACCAGACGAAACAGCCTGCGGCTGCATAACCACATTCACAAGTTGGAAGCCGTTTTTTAATAACGGTTCTATGACAGCCTTCCAAACTTTAAGGTCTCTATTATGAAAAGAAAACGATAGGTACTTTCCTTTCTTCAGCACTCGGTTTAGCTCTCTAAAAACACCATCCATACCGTTTTCAAAACTTTCAATTCTTTTTTCTCTGAACGAATCAATAATTATTTCATTGTGGTAATCGGGATCAAATCCTAACCATGAATTCCATAAATGGCTAAGCCCTAAGTAAGCTATACTTTCTCCATAAGGGGGATCAGTCCAAATATAATCAATAGATTCATCGTCAATTTGTGATAAACACTTAGAATCTTGATTTAAAGTCGTTACGAATCGGGAGTCTATCTGAGTGGTCTCACTTTTTCCTTTCAAAATCGCTTTGTATCTCAAATTGATGCACTCAAACACATTTCTCTCAGTATGTATTTTAGGTACCCAAAATTTACTAATTACCCAACCAGACTTATATGAAGCTGTTTTAACATCACCCGGTAACATTCTGGAACAATTGGGGAGCGCGGACGAAAACACAAACAGCAATAAATTCTTAATCGAAGAATCTATTACTTGATTAATCTGATAGAGAAAGGATGAGAGTACAACCAGCGCGCGCTTGGTGAACAGTTCGTCGATTCTTTCATTCCCGCTACGCTTTACATATTGTAAAACTCTATCCGCCGGAAAAGATTTTTCGTCCACTAAATGCGCAAAACTGTCTTCTATTTTTCGGTACAAGCTATGATCCGCATTCGTCGGATCTTTAATTACCTTTTTGCAAGTTGGACAATTTAATCTAATTGAAGCAATCGCGCTGCCTTGCCAAACAAGCGAAGAAAACTCAACAGTTGCGTCACAATGGGGGCATTGCGAGTAATATAAATCTTTATATTGTGAATATACTTTTGAATAAATAGTTTCAAAGATAACTTTGAACTCTGCAATATTTACTTTATTTATAGTGTTATCGACTATAAATTTACTCATAGGATTTAGATCAACCCCAATTACTTCTCGCTCAAGCTTTGCTGATTCAATAACGGTAACTCCACTCCCCATGAATGGATCCAAGACTCTATCGCCTTTCTTCGTATGAGCAGCAATGTACTCTGCTACAACATTATGAGGTTTTCTTCCCCAATATTTATGCATTAGGTAATGCGCAGGGTGCGCTTTAGGCTCTATCGCTTTTGTAATAGGAATAGTATATCGACTTTGGCCTAGCTCTTTTTCAAGTGTACTTTTTAATCCCATGATTTCTTCTTTGCAATACATTCGATGATTTCGCTCATTTCTGAGAGAGGTTATTTTTTGATCTGATTCCCATCTCTTAATAGTGGCTGGAGAAAGGCCCAATATTTCTGCTACTTCGCTGGTTTTAATCAAGGCTTTTCGATTTTTCATGAGTATTACCCTATCTTTTAAGCGCTCATTATATTGTACACTTGGAAGCCTAACAAATACTAGCTAAATGTCTGTTATTACTTGATAATGTACGTAACTTATGAAGGCAAAAAAGAATTTAGTATGGACATTCAAGAATATTGTTTAGCGAAGAGCTTTTATTTTGATGACGAGACATTATATAACTTTCACTGCTGTCTCCAAACTAAGCCATTTACTATCCTCTATGGTCCCTCAGGAACTGGTAAATCCAAGATAGCTGAACTATATGCAGATTATATATGCAGTGAGCAGGGTCTTGATGTAAAAAACCAAACTTGTTTCGTGCCCGTTCGACCAAACTGGACTTCGCCATCAGATTTGATGGGATTCTATGATTATTTAAATGACTGTTTCATCGAGTCTGCTTTTTATTCATTTCTAAAAATAGCTGAGCTCAATCAGGACAAGCCTTATTTTCTGATATTGGACGAAATGAACTTGTCGGTAGTAGAGCATTACTTCTCGGACTTTTTGTCATGTTTAGAAAGCAGAAGGGAAGAAGGCGGTATTAATCATAAGTTAGATGGCTGGAAAACAAAAATTTCAAGCCAGCATTATACTACATTAAGCCAAGCCGCTATTTTTGCATTCTTAGATTCTGTGGAAAAACAAGAGCTAGAGCTAAACGCTCCTTTTCCCCTTAAAAGGTTGAGGGATCATCCTATTGTTCTGGAATGGAAGGATAACAATTATACAGGAAAAGATACCAGTTGGACCCCGCAATTTCGAACAGAGTTCAATCAAAAAAACGATAAACGCAATAATACAAGGTTAGCGGGAAAATTTTTCGAGGAAGTTTCTTCTGGAGTTTATAAGTTTAGGACCACGCAGAAATACTCAATCAGCGAACTTTCATCTGATATCGTCGAAAAATTACTAAACCAGCAGATTAAAATACGTCAACAAAAATTAGAAATCTACAAAAACAAAAATGGTACTGAATCTAAAGAAATTCCTTTGAATCTATATATTATTGGCACTATTAACATGGACGAATCAACACATCCTCTTAGCAGCAAGGTGCTAGACAGAGCAAATACTATAGAAATGAATAATGTCTCAAAAGATATATTGCAAAAACAGTTAGCCCAATCTGGCCATTTAAAAATTTCTAATATTGATACAAGTTTTTCTACAATAAAATCGATTCCGACACTCCACAGTATCAGGCATTTAAATAGTTATGCACCTGATTTAGTTGATTTAATTTACTCTGTAAATGATAAGCTGATTCAGTACAGAACTAATATGGGACACCGTTCTATCTTTGAAATGGCTCATTATATAAACAACTATGTCGAGCCGTTAAATTTCTCCAAAAGAAGTGAATTTGCGATACAAGCACTCGATTTTCAGTTTTGTCAAAAGTTAGTGCCTAAACTGATGGGAGCAGACCAAAGAATAGAGAAAAGTATACAACACACAATAGATCAGTTGACATATGGCGAAGTACATGCAGTAACTGATATTTTACAGGAAGATATGAGCCAACATAAGTTTCCAACGACTTTAAAAAAATTACAGAGAATGTACCAGTATTATGACCAAAACGGTTTTGTAAACTTTGCAAATGTTTGACTATGAAAATTGACCTTTTTGAATTAAAAACCAACGCAAAAGTAGAGTGCTTTGATGATGAATTTATTATTGAAGAAAACTTTGTTTATAGGGCTATTTGTACAGAAGGCGAGTTTAATACCAACGAACGAAAAAAAGGCGTTCAGTATGTCACCAATCAAGCAGCACTAATATCGTTTACTAACAAAGTTGGCCATATCGAAATAGAAAATATCAAGTTTCGAATTCGCTCAAAACTAGGAGATGATTTTTTTGATAAAATCAAGTTGAAAATTTATGAAATTGAGAAATACTTACTAATATCAGAAAATGGAATTTCGGATAGCTTAGCTTTGTCACAAGGGCAATATTTTGAAGATATCGCGCTTTCATTGTTTTTGGAATCATGGAAAAAAGGTAACACCAAAAAATCGCTTAGAGTAATTTTTAATGACCCAAATGTTGGTTTTGTTGACCTTCCTCGTAACAAAGATCTAACTAAGGGCGCTGTTATAGATGAACTTGACTTTCAGTATTTAACAAATACAAATTCTTCATTAATTAAATTTAATGATAAAAATTTACCAAAAGTTTTTACTTCACCTTGTCGCTTACAAACACATAATATTGTCGAAATGAAATTTGTTAAGTTCTTTTTGTTTTTTTGTATAAATTTACTGCGAAGACGTATTGGACGACTGACAAAAATCATAGAAGTGATTGACGAAAAAATAAACAACTTAAAAGCCAAACATACTGAAGGTATAACTAATGATATCAATAAATTAGAGCTAGAAAGAACTGGAGTTTATGAAAATATCAATGAAGTGCGTAATATAAAATTAAAGTTAAATTCGTTTATTAAAAATCCAGTTTTAAAAAATGTAAAACCATCTCATAACTTTGACTTCACTTCCTTAAAAATTCATAACAATTTTCACCTCAAAGGTTTGTTAAATTTATACCTGCGAATGCGGCGATCTTTTGAAGCATTTTCTTCAAATGACTCTGTATATTTAGATATGGACTCATTCGAACACTTATATGAGTACTACTGTTTAATTAAATTGCTAGAAGACTTTGAAGTCAGCAAGGAATCCATAAGGTCGTTAATTACAAAAGACAATTTTGGATGGATAATAGATAAGTCAAAGCCAATATCTTTAGGAAAATATAAGGAAAAAAACCTAACTCTATATTTTAAAAAGAGTTTTTCTAAAGGAATTGGATCTTTTTCTCAAAGGTATGATCCTGACTACACTATAGCATTCTGGCAACCAGGAACTAAGCCACAATACTTTCACTTGGACGCCAAGTATAAAACGTATAATGGTGTAGCTAAGAAGGAGGACATTGATAAAATGCACACCTATACACATGCCATAAAATACACCTTAGGATCAGTTGTACTTTTTCCAGGGAGTAGAAATGAACTTTATAAGTGTAATGATTCTGTAGTTGGGGCGCTTTACTGCACCCCATTGGCTTCAGAGAATATAAAATCGGAACTCTTTTCTAATTACTTTCCATTACTAGAATTACAGTCTTAGTTATCAACTTTATGGATACGTACATATATTCGAATGCTTATAAAGTAACTTAAAGTTTTTCCTCTTACAAAGAACTCTTCTATGAGTTTCACATAAGTGTGCGCTCCTAAAGCTTTGACAAAGAACACTGAACTAATGAATTAATTAATTTGTACGTTATAAATGCAATAACTGGACTATAGTTTAGCTTTTTTTTATTAAATTTCTCTGTAACCTGTCAAAAAACGATGAGGGACAATGAATGATAACAATAAGGCCAAATGCATCGCTGACCGAATTAAAATGGTTAATTCATCAAGAAAACTTGAAAGAAACACAAGTTGAAGTTCTTTTGTCTAACCTTCTCGCGTTAAGCGACGGAGAAAGTAAGACCTTCTGCATTCCCATTGATGATGTTAAGGTCACAATTCAAACAGCTATTAAACTCTTACAAGAATAAACTTAAGGTAAGCGTCCGGTAATCCCACCTAGCGCTTAGCAAACAACCATGGTAGCAGTTGCTCAACACCGACGTTAGGCTTGCTCAGTTCATCAAGACAAGCCATCACATACTCGAACACATTGAGGTCGTTGTGTCCACTTCCCTTTTAATGAGACACTGGCAAAGCAGATAAAAGTTAGATTATTAATGTAAGGCATACTAGTTTCATAACTTTTGTTTACGTACTTTTCGCAATAAGTTATTACTTCTCTTCGGTAAATCAAGCTTAGGTGATGATTTAATGAAATTTTAGGTGTCGCGACTGTCACAACCTCAAAAAATAGTGGAATTTTTGAAGGCAAAGCTGTTTCAAAAGTTCAATGCTAGACAAATAGCTAAGCAAATAGTCGACTCGTACCCAGAAGATTATAGCGACAAAAGGCAGAATCCTAGGTTTGTTGATGATAGAGCCTTTATGTCTCAAGTTGTTGCAGAGATTGGTTCACAAAAAGATCAGATAGTGAAAAGCGATGCGCACGTATTCTGACAGGACAAGCCACGTCCAAGGGTCTATTGGTATAATCCTGAAAAAACGGTTGGTCAGATAAAGACTGAAACAGACGAAATTGATGAGGATAGCGACGAGGTTGCAACAATACCTGAAGCAATAACGTTTGCTGAACGCGATCTCTATCCGATACTAATTGACTACTTGAAGACAGAATTAAATTTGTACTGCCAAAAAATCGATGAAAAGCGTTCAAAAAACTCACGTGGAAATGGCGGCAATCATTGGTTGCACCCAGATATCGTAGCTATGCAGCCCGTTGATAAAGAATGGAACGAACTTATTCGAAGTCGTGTGAAGCAAGGGGCAGGGCAAAGTGTTCGTTTGTGGTCTTTCGAAGTAAAAAAAGAGTTAACCAACTCCAATGTTAGGAAAAGTTTCTTCCAAGCAGTGAGTAACTCAAGTTGGGCTAATGAGGGTTATCTAGTTGCAACGTCTATTTCAGACTGAAGTGCTGAACAAGAGTTAAGAATGCTTTCTGCCTTGCATGGAATTAGCGTTATTCTCTTAAATAACGAGAACCCAAGTGAGAGTGAAATGATGCTTCCTGCAAAGGCTAGAGCTGACGTTGACTGGCAGTCAGTAAACCGAATATTAGTCGAAAACTCTGACTTCAAGGATTACATACGGCTCGTTTCTACTTATTACCAAACCGGTAGGGTACGAGCTAGAGATTGGAATAAATAAGAGCGCCACCTTTTGGCAGCGCTTTGCTTTATAGCTTAGTCACTATTTGTAAGTTAATCAGTAAACCTACAGCCTCGATGGTTTGCTGTGCGGGTCGCCTTCAATCTGGTCTTTTGGCCCGCGTGGTTTGGGTTTTGCGGCAATAGGCACGTCTTCTTCGGCTTCCTCACTTTCTTCGTCAATGTCCCAACTGCCCTCTTCGCTCCATGGGTCGTCGTCTGGGAACTCGCCTATGTTGATTTCTTTTACCGAATAGTCGGGCTGGTAACGCATGTCATAGTTTGCGGCCCGCACAATAGCAATACACAACATAAAGGCTACGGCTAATAGCGGCACGCCCCCTATTATCGATGCGGTTTGCAGCGTTTCTAACCCGCCCACAAACATAAGCACTATGGGCATGAAAGATAGCGCAAAGGCCCAAAATAAACGGTTCCAACGTAGTGGTTCTTCGTCTACTTCTTTTTGTACTACAGCCGCCAAAATGTATGAAATGGAATCGAACGTGGTGGCGGTAAATATAAGCGCCAGTAGCGTGAATACAGAAATAACTAAGTAGTCGAGCGGCAGCGTATGCAGCATGGCAAAAATAGCCGCTGTTGGGCTTTCTTGGTTCAGTATGGTAACTACGTCTAGTTCACCCGATAGCTGTAAATATAGGCCGTAGTTCCCCATTACCATGAAGAATAAGAAGCAACCCATGGTACCGAAGAACATAGAGCCCGCCACCATAGTACGAATGGTACGGCCCCTTGAAATACGGGCAATAAATAAGCCTACACTTGGCGCGAACACCAGCCACCAAGCCCAGTAGAAAATGGTCCAATCTTGAGGGAAATGGGTGTCTTCAAAGCCGTTGAATTCGGCGAAGGGCTCTAGCCATGTGGCCATTTTAATGATGTTACTCATTACTCGGCCAAGGGCGTCTAAGCCGGTATTGGCCATAAATAGCGTGGGCCCAACAATGAAGATAAATAGCAGTAAGCCAACTGCCAGCCAAAAGTTAATGTCTGACAGCAGCTTAATGCCTTTTTTAAGGCCAACATACGCGCTGTAGCCGAATATGGCGGTACAGGTTATTAGCACCAGCACCTGCGTAGTCAGCGATTTAGGTACACCGAACAGTTCGTGTACCCCTTCGTTTATCATAGGTGCCGCCAAGCCAAGCGTTGTTGCCCCGCCGCCTAACATGCCGAAAATAAAACTGATATCGATAATTTTACCTAGCCAGCCGTGCGCCATTTTCTCGCCAATTACCGGCATTAGGGCTTCGGATATTTTAAGTACGCTGTGGTTACGCACGTAGTAAAAGTAAGCAATAGGTACCGCAGGAATAAGGTAGATAGCCCAGGCTAACGGCCCCCAGTGGAATATACCGTAGGCCGCGGCCCATTTTGCGGCTTCTGGAGTCTCGCCTTCTATATGAAACGGCGGCGCTTGGTAGTAGTACACCCACTCAATCATTGACCAGTATAAGATAGACGCCCCAATGCCGGCGCAAAACAGCATGGCGGCCCAGGATACGGGCGAGAACTCAGGCTTTTCTTCAGGCTCGCCCAGTTTTATTTGGCCGATATCGCTGAACATGATGTACACCATGAAGCCACCTGCGCCTACACCGAGTAAGAGGTATAAAACGCCAAGCTTACTGGTAACAAACTCTTTGGCCGTGGCTACCCACTGTGCGCCTTGGTCGGGCCAAATGATAAGAGGAATGGTGACAGAAAGAAGAAGAATAAGAGAGCCAAAAAACGTAGGCTTATCAATTACGCTAAACGCGGTTTCCTGTTCAGTGCCAGCCTTTGATGAGGCTGCATCTCGGGTATTACTACTCATACACGATCCTTTGTTTTATTTTTATAGACGCCATTATGCTGTACCGCTTTAAACGGGCATTCTTTTAAAATAGTTTAACAGAATAGTGTGAAATGAGGTGGGCAATGATTTTTTAGCGCGCTTGCGCGTTGTTCACAAAGAGTTTTAAAAAAGGATTGTTAACGAAGAGTTTGCACGTAAGTGCTTTAGCCCAAATCAGTTGGGCTAAAGCGTTTTCATGTAGACCATACGTTATTTATTCACGTGCTGAGTTTCGGGCTTTGCCAGCCACTCTCTGCCTTTTAGCATGCCTTCCCAATAAATGGGAGGAAGCAACTTTTCTTTTAAATACCATGCTAGGCGCGACGGTTTCGTGCCATCCAATACCCACGCTGGCATGCTGTTAAGAATTTTCCCACCGTAGCCAAATTCGGCCAATATCACTTTGCCTCGCTCTACAGTAAGTGGGCAGCTGCCATAACCGTTGTAGATGGCTTTATCTGTTTTCACACCACGCTCGTAAAGTAAGTTGTTGGCAACCACTGGCGCTTGCATACGCGCCGCCGCCGCTGTTTTAGCATTAGGCGCATTTATGGCGTCGCCAAGGGCAAAGATATTTTCAAACGACTTGTGCTGCAGCGTTGATTGGTCGACATCAATCCAACCATTGCCATCAACAAGCGGGCTAACTTTGATAAAATCTGGCGGGGACTGGGGCGGAACCGCATGCAGCATGTCGAACTCAGTTTCAACAAGCGGGGCGTCTGGGTCTGCCACCTTCTTAAATGAAGCCACTTTTGCTTTGCCGTCCACCTTTACCAGCTGGTGTTCAAAGTTAAGGTTTGCGTGGTACTTCTTAATGTATTCCATAAGTGCCGGCACGTATTCTTTTACCCCAAAGAGTACGGCGCCCGTGTTGTAGAACTCAACGTTAATATCGTTTAGCACGCCTTCTTTAAACCAGTGGTCGCAAGACATATACATGGCTTTTTGCGGCGCGCCTGCACACTTAATAGGCATCGGTGGCTGTGTAAATACTGCCTTCCCTTTTTTAAGGTTTTTTACCAATTCCCATGTGTAGGGCGCTAAGTCAAAACGGTAGTTTGACGTTACACCATTTTCCCCCAGGGTTTCGCTTAAGCCTTCCACTTTGTTCCAATCTAGCTTAATGCCGGGGCAAACCACCAAGTGTTCATATTTAATGGTGCGGCAGCCGTCTACCACAATCATGTTTTCTTTTGGCGCAAAGGCCGCTACGCCGGCTTTTATCCATTTAACATTGTCAGGTATGACAGAGGCCACAGTGCGCACGGTGTCGTTAGCGTTAAACACGCCCCCGCCTACTAGCGTCCAGCCTGGCTGGTAGTAGTGCACTTCATTGGGCTCTACTATGGCGATATCTAAATCTGGGCATCGCGACTTCAAACTAGAGGCAACAGCAACACCGCCCGCGCCCGCCCCTACAATCACTATCGCATGAGAGTGATCGGCATGGTCGCTGGGTGTTTCACCGCCGTTTTTTAGGCGTCGCACTACCCCGCTTAAGTCGTAGCCAGCTTTTTGTGACAAACAGAGTATGTCTTCATAAGAAAGCGTTTTGGTTGCGGTCATGGCCCATAGCGTAATAGAGCGTGTGCCTGTGCGGCAGTAGGCAAATACGGGGCCTTCTAGCTTTTGTAAGTTCGCTTCAAACGTTATTGCGTCTTGCTGGGTTACTTTTCCGCTAACTACCGGCTGATATACGCAGGTTAAACCTAGCGACGATGCTTTTGCTTCTATTTCCGCAAAGGTAGGCTGGTCAGCCCCTTCACCATCAGGGCGGTTACAAATAATAGAGTTAAACCCTGCTGCTTTTATTGCCTCCAGATCATCCACTGAAATTTGAGGGCAGACAGATAGCTGTTGCGTTACGTTGTCATATTGCATAACTCACCCCTTCAAATGGCATTTACAGGAATTTTGATGAACTGCTTACCACCTTCAGATTTATCGCCAAACTGGCCATTTCGAAGGTTTGCTTGAATGGCGGGTAACAGTAATTTGGGTACCGCAAGGGTTGCGTCTCTTGCCTCGCGTTTTTCCACATATTCCTGAAGGGTTACGTCTGGGCGAATTTGCTTGTTCGTTTCTTTGGCTTCTTTGATAGATACTGTTGATAGCGGAGCTGCACCGTCTTTAGGGTAGTCGTGACCAAGATAAACAGTAGTATCGTCAGGCAGGGTGAAGAAGCGCTGAATGGTATTGTAAAGTTGCTCGGCACTGCCTCCCGGGAAGTCGCAGCGCGCCGTTCCTAGATTAGGGGCAAACATGGTGTCGCCTACAAATATTTTGCCGTCTACCAAGAAGCTGGCGCAGGCTGGAGTGTGCCCCGGCGTGTGCCATACTTTTACTTCATATTCACCAATACTGAAGGTGTCGCCTTCTTCGAACAGCACATCGAATTGACTGCCATCGCTCGGCGTATCGTTGGCCGTCTCAAATACGTCTAACCAGGTATCTAACACTGTTTTAATACCTGAGCCAATACCAATTTTGCCGCCAATTTTAGACTTTAAATAGTGCGCCGCGGTAATGTGGTCGGCGTGCACATGGGTTTCTAAAATCCACTTGTTCTTAAGCTGGTTTTGGTTGATGAAATCGATAACTTTGTCGGCGCTTTCCATTGATGCGCGCCCCGAAAAGATATCGTAATCGGCAACCGAATCTATCACGCCACACTCTTTGGAAGCGGGGTCGAATAGCACGTAGGTAAACGTGGCCGTTTTGTTATCGTAAAAGGTTTCAACGTTCATGGGTGTTCTCCTAAAGAAGTTCTTTGGTCATGATGAAAACGGCAATAACTAGAGTGAAGAATGCAAAGAACTTCTGCAAAGCTGCACCGTCTAGTTTTCCCGCTACCTTCGTGGAGACAGCCATCCCAATAAACGTGGCTACCAGCATAAGCGGCAGCAAAGGCATCTCCAATTGAATTCCGGTTTGTAGGTCGCCAATAAAGCCAAGCAACGACTTTAAGGCGATAATGAATAGCGACGCGCCCACCGCGTTCTTCATGGGCATGCCTAAAATAAGTACCAAGGCAGGAATGATAAGGAAGCCCCCGCCCGCGCCGAGTATGCCGGTAACAACACCAACTACGGCACCTTCAATAATTATCAGCCCAACGTTGGGTTGTTTATTCTCAATAACCTGTGCTGCTGGCGCTGATTTGCTGTAAGCCTTTTTTAACATCATGGCTGCCGAGGCCAACATCAGCATAGCGAACAGCACCATGATGCCCAGATTTTTATCTATGGTTAGCGATTGAAAAGAAATAGTTTCGGGAATGGCGGGCATGAGAAAGGCCCGTGTTAGATAAACAGCAATGATGGAAGGCACAGCAAATAAAATAGACGCTTTGACGTCAACTAAGCCTTCTTTGAAATACCTTACTGCGCCAAATGCGGCTGTGGCACCCACAATAAGCAATGAGTAGCCGGTGGCGATATCTGGCGTAACGCCCATAAGGTAAACAAGGATAGGCACGGTAAGGATAGAGCCCCCTCCGCCTATTACGCCTAACACCATTCCCATTAGAACAGCAGCGATGTAACCAAGAATAATCATATCGACACCTTATTTCATTTTGTTATATCATAGAACAAAATATATAATAATGTACATCTCAAATATATATTTAATTTTCGTGCTGCTGTAATATCAAGAAAGTTGAACTTAGCGTTTATGATAAATTCCATGAAAATCAATACCTTTACCAATTTAGCCTTTCGCGTTTTGATCTATCTCGCGCTACGAAAAAACCATCTTGTCAAGACAAGCGATATTGCAGATGCGTACTTCGTGTCTTTCAATCACTTAAAAAAAGTCATTACGCTGCTTATTGAGCAGGGGTATGTCACTGGCACAAAAGGTCGCGGTGGTGGTATTACGCTGGCCAAGGAAGCAGAAGAAATTAATTTAGGCGATGTTTTTCGCCTTACCGTAGAAGACGTGGCATTGGCAGAATGCTTTGCATCACCAACGAATAAATGCGTGATCTCGCCCGCGTGTCGCTTGAAGTCAATTCTTCAAGACGCGGCTGATAAATTCATCAGCGAGCTTGACCAATTTACGCTGCATGATTTGGTAAAAGACAGAGAGGGCGCACTAGCCATGCACCTTGCCATCGATTTTATAGAAGTTGAATAGCAGCTCTTATTTAGGCTGCTGTTTATAATATGTTTTATATGAAAATGCTTTTTGAATAAGGCATTACACAAGTAAGTTTAGGAGAGAAAATTGGAAAACTGGACATCAACGCCCTTTGAGCCGCTTGCTGGTTTGGTAGGCGGGCTGCTTATTGGTTCATCGGTGGTTTTATTACTGCTTACCCTAGGCCGTATTGCAGGTATTTCAGGTATTGCTGCAGGCGCGATGACACAGCGCGGCATTGAACGCTACTGGCGCATGGCGTTTTTAATAGGGGTTGTTTTATCTGCCGTGTTTTACATGGTGTTTGTTGGCGATTTACAGGTGCAAACGCAAATGAGCTCGGCATGGTTAGTTGTGGCTGGCTTACTCGTAGGCTTTGGTACACGCCTTGGCTCTGGGTGTACATCGGGCCATGGTGTGGCTGGCCTTTCAAGGTTATCACCCCGCTCTATTGTTGCCACGCTCACGTTTATGGGTGCGGCTGTACTTACCACAACAATTATCAGACACCTGTAAATAACCGAGGAGAGAATATTATGAGAGCAATTATCGCCTCGCTACTTTGTGGGCTGTTGTTTGGCTTAGGCCTGCTAATTTCAGGTATGAGTAACCCTGCCCGTGTACTTAACTTTTTAGATTTAAGCGCCAACTGGGATGCCACGTTAGCGTTCGTAATGGGCGGTGCTATTTTAGTGGCTGCGCCAGGCATGTATTGGGTGCGCAAGCGCAACAAGCCGATGTTTGCGAACAAGTTCGATATACCAACTAGCAAAACTATTGATGCTAAATTGATATTGGGCTCTGCCGCTTTTGGTATTGGCTGGGGCATTAGCGGTTTTTGCCCAGGCCCTGCCGTAGTTGCTATTGCCTCGCTTCAAACTGATGTACTGATGTTTGTTGGCGCGATGATTATTGGCATGTTGGCGCAGCATTGGCTGAAGCCTAAATCGGCTTAAAACATAACACCACTATCCTTGCGGCTTTATCCTCTAGAGGGGATAAAGTCGTAATTATCCCCTCTAGAGGATAAGCCGTGGCAGCCACTTACAAAAAGTGAAAATAGCTCACTTAACGATTTGCGGTTTTCGCTTTTAATAAACCTACCCCCCATGCAGCCATGATAACGGCAACCACACCATTCAAATAGTTGAAAAAGGCATAGGGTGCATAGTCGAAAACCTCAACCCCAAGGGTGGCAGAGTAGAACGCGCCTGCGGTTGTCCAAGGAATAAGGCCTGTGGTCATAGTAGCGCCCTCTTCTACCGACCGAGACAGTACAGCAGGGTCGAGGTTTTGTTGTTCATATTTTGCTTTGAATAACTGGCAATTTAATATGATTGAGATGTAGGCTTCGCCCATAGCCACATTGCCCAAAAAACCAGAGCCTATGGTTACCGCAATTAAGCTTGCTGTGCGCTTCACCCGTTTAATGATGCCCGCCAACAGCGCCGCTAAAAAACCCGCGCCGTGTAATATACCGCCTAGTGCGATTGCCATTAAGGCCAGCAGTAAGGTCCAGCTCATACTGCTGATGCCGCCCCGCCCTAGTAGAGCATCTAGATTCGCGATACCCGTATTTTGTGGGGTATTCTCCCAAAGCGCATTGAGTACGCTTATGGTGTTAGCGTTTTGGTAGAAGATAGCAATGATAACGGCAAGCAGAATGCTGAATGACATGGTGACTTCAGCAGGGACTTTTTTGATGCTTAGTACCGTAAGCAATACAAGAGGTAACAGTGTTATATAGGGCGCAAGGTTATAATGCGTGGCAAGCGCTGCTTTAATTTCAACGACCTGTTCAACATTTAAATTCTGGTTTGCGTAACTAAAACCTATTACCAAGAAAATAACGAAAGTAAGAAGGAAGCTAGGCACCGTTGTATAAAGCATGGAATACATATGCCGATAGAGGTTCGTGCCCGCACTCATAGCCGCAAGGTTAGTGGTATCAGAGACCGGCGACATTTTATCCCCAAAGGTTGCGCCACACACCACCATTGCCGCCACAATGGGAGATGGTATGTTCATGGCCGCGCCAATGCCCATTAGCACCACGCCCATAGTCCCCACCGTACCCCACGATGTGCCTGTAGCTACCGACATTACCGCACACAAAATTAACCCCACCGCTAGAAATATGCTTGGGTTCAGCCAACTTAACCCGTAATAAATGAGCGTTGAAATAGTGCCGCTTTGCATAAAGCTGGCGATAACCATTCCGATAAGTATGAAGATATAAATGGCCGGCATGGCCCGGGTTAATGCACTGGTCATTAATTCGCGAATTTGCAGGTACGTGTACCCCAAACTAAAAGCATTCGCCCCAGCCCACAGCAAACATACAAATATGAGCGCATGCAGGCTAATACCCAAGCCGAACAATCCACCTGCGATTAGCGCAACAATAACGCTAAAACAAAGCAGTGACTGAGCAAAACTGGGGCTACGCAAAGATGGAGGCGACGTTAGTGACACGTGGATACGCTTAAAAATTAAGTAGTAAGAACAGTATAACGACTTTGCAATGCGTTGCGATCAAGAAAAGAGCGTTAGTCATTACCTACTCAGGTTTGCCTTTCTGCCGAGGAGCATTTTGAAAAGATTGTCGATAACAACCCGCCGTCATGCCTATGTGTTTTTTGAAGAACCTTGAGAAGTAGGGGTAATCCTTAAAGCCAAGGCTGTAGCATAGGTCTTGTATTGGTTGTTGGGTGTAAACCAATTTCCGTTTCGCTTCGTCAATTAATCGCCTTTGAATAATGTTTTTGGGTGACTCTCCTAAATTTTTATTACATAGGCGATTTAAGCTAGACATAGAAACAAATAGTTCGCTGGCATATTTGGATAAGGGCCAGTGCTCTAGGTAGTGCTCTTCTATTAGCCTTTTAAATTTGGTCAATATGCGCGCTTCGTGTGGCCCAGCACTGTATTCAAGCTGCTGCTCTGCTGCTAGTCGTTGAAGGGTTAACAACACAAGCTTTGTTAACAACAGCAATGATTGGTCTTGATTTTGTAGGGCACGCTTTAGCTCGTCGCGAATATCAATGAAGTATCGCGTTAACCTATTAAACTGCGGACTGTCTTCTTGAAACACATGAGCAGAATGGAAAAGGTTGTTTATGGCGGTGTCTTGCGCATTTTGCATTTCTTCGCCCAGGATAGCGCTTGTAACAGATAGTACAAAACCTTTAATGTTTGGCTGAAACGTAAAGCCATGTACTACCCCCATAGGAATAGTTACTGCGCATTTCC
Source organism: Alteromonas sp. ABV4_150 (assembly GCF_056311745.1). Taxonomy (NCBI): domain Bacteria; kingdom Pseudomonadati; phylum Pseudomonadota; class Gammaproteobacteria; order Alteromonadales; family Alteromonadaceae; genus Alteromonas; species Alteromonas sp. ABV4_150. Next base: position 1,515,443 of record NZ_CM149971.1, read on the forward strand.
CCCTTATGCTGAATGTTTTTTTGTTTAACGTAACGTTTGCCTGCCCATCTAAAATGTACAACACTTGAAATAAATGTGCATGTCTGTGTGGTTTTATTACCCAGTCCAGACTTTCACTTCGCGTGGAGATATCTTCCAAATGCACCGCTCCCGGCCTTTCTATAAGCCCACTTTCTCCGTATAGGTCGTAGTTTGGATATTGATGAATTTGCGATGTCATTCTAAAAGCCATATTAAACATAATTATTAACTTGATTGAAAAGTACAATAAAATGAGTGAAAAGTTAATAATTTGTTACCGCATTTAACTTCACACTATTTGCACAATATTCGCAAAGGTAGTGAAGATGAAAACATTAACCACACAAGTAGCTATTGTTGGCTCTGGCCCTTCTGGTTTATTGCTTGGTCAACTCTTAGCTAAGCAAGGCATAAATAACATTGTTATAGATAGAGCAAACAAGGATTATATTTTAGGTCGTATTAGAGCGGGCATTTTGGAACAGGGGTTTACCGATCTTGTGCGAGAGGCCGGCGTTGGTGCTCGCATGGACAAAGAAGGTGAAGTGCATGATGGTTTCGAAATTGCCATTGACGATAAAACGGTTCATATCGATTTAAAAGCGTTGGCAGACGGCAAAGCTGTGATGTGTTACGGCCAAACCGAGATCACTAAAGATCTTATGGAAGCACGCGAGGCGGCAAAGTTAACCAGCTTCTACGAAGTTGAAGATGTGACTTTGAACGACATTGATACCGCATCGCCCAATGTGGTTTTCAAAAAAGGGGACGATGTTTACAAGCTAAATTGCGACTATATCGCTGGATGTGATGGTTTTCACGGTGTTTCTCGTAAAACTATTCCTGAGTCGGAAAGAACAGAGCACGAGCGAGTTTACCCATTTGGCTGGCTAGGAGTGCTGAGCGATACGCCCCCTGTTAGTGAAGAACTTATTTATTGCAAAAGCCAACGGGGCTTCGCTTTAGCAAGCAGACGTTCTTCTACGCGTTCGCGCTATTACCTTCAGGTGCCTGCCACTGACGCGGTAGAAAATTGGACAGACGAAAGGTTCTGGGATGAGCTTAAAAAGCGCTTACCTGCAGATGTTGCCCAAAAACTCATAACTGGGCCAAGCATTGAAAAAAGTATTGCTCCTTTGCGTTCATTTGTTTGCGAACCTATGCAATACGGTGCACTTTTTCTTGTTGGAGACGCTGCACATATTGTTCCCCCAACAGGTGCAAAAGGCTTAAACTTAGCAGCATCCGATGTGGCAACTTTGTACAAAATACTTTGTCGCGTTTATCTTGAAGGCGACAACTCACACATTGAAGACTATTCAAAAATTGCATTACGAAGGGTATGGCACGGCGAACGATTTTCGTGGTGGCTCTCGAACATGCTGCATAATTTCGATAATGAGCATGTCAACGATATGGGCCCAGAGACATTTCAGCGATTCATGAACTCTGAGCTGGATTACTACACGTCTACCGAGGAAGGGAAAAAGGTTATTGCCAACCAGTATGTAGGCATGCCCTATGAAAACTTAAGTAATTAGTCGCAGACGTTCAATCACGTTTATACTCATCTAGCACTTCAAGGAAGCGTCTTTGAAGTGCTGTTGGCTGCCAATCGCGTCTTAGTGTGTAGCCTATTTCTCGACAGCTATCTGGCAACGGGTTGGGGCTTACATAAAGTAAACCAGCATCGACCTCGTCTTGAACTTGCCTTGCAGATAACAAGGTTACTCTGTCGCTTTTTAACAAGATCCCGCGGATCGCCATCATAGTACTGCATTCGATAATATCTTTGGGTACCGGCATAGCTTCAAGCTCAAACATGCGATTAAAAACCTTTCGCGTTGGCGTACCGGCTTTGGGAATAACCCACTGCCATTTACTTATGTTGGAAGCGTAAGTCCCCTCTTCTATGGTCGCTAAAGAAGGATGGTGCTTGCGCGCTACAACGTGCAGTTTATCGTCGAACAATTTGTGCTGCGTGATTGTGTTATCAAGGTTGGAGGCACGCAATGCCCCTACAATGATATCAACTTGCCCTTGCAGCAAGCCAACAAGTTGTTCCTCATATGGGCCGTCAACAATACTCACTTCTGCTTGGGGATATTCCTCTAATAACCGTAACACCGCCATAGGTACTATGTTTGCCCTTGCCAGCGGCAAACTGCCTATACGTATTTTGCCAGCGCGCTGCCCAACGAACTCGTTGACTTCCTGCAGCCCTTGTTCAATTTCAGCTACAAATAAATGAGCAAGACGAGCAAGCTGCTTTGCTCTCCACGTTGGTTCAACACCAGTGGGAATTCGACGAAATAACTTTTGTTCAAGCGTAAATTCTAGGTCTTTGATCGTTTTACCCAGCGTTGGCTGCGTTAAACCCAGCTTTGTCGCTGCGTTGGTGTAATTTCCGGTATCTACAACCGTAATTAATGCAATAAGTTGACGGGTTGTTATAAGCCGTAAAAACCCTTCTTTTCTCTTCGCACTTTTTTCAAACACGTTATTGGCAAAAGACAGTAAATAGTCGAACGCTCTTGTTACCCGCTTCAAAAAAACATCGCCTACATCTGTTGTAAACATACCTGACTGGGTGCGTTCGAAAATTGTGTGGCCAAGCTGAGACTCCAGCTTGTTGATGCCTTGCGTTAAGGCCGATTGTGATAAATGAATATGCTGAGACGTTTCGGTTAGCGTACCGAACTCTCTAACTTTCATAGCACTAAGCAAGTGACGCGTATTAAAAATCAACGTATGCCCCTAATGTTTTTAAGTCATTATAGAAAAAATTAATAGCAAAGGGCAGCAATCTAACGTTCTTTTCAGCGCCGAGTTATCCATAATCGAGAGACTTCAATATTAAAGGAATACCCTAATGGCTATTTGCGTAACAGACTGCCCACGACCTTCTCTGTCAACCATTGAAAAATATCAGGGGTCAGAGGTTGCTACCGTTCATGAAGCGCAGGGTAGAAAGGGGCTTTTAGCGCAAGATATGCGCCCTATTTATCGACCTGCTCAAATAGCCGGCCCTGCGGTTACATGCCAAGTAGCGCCAGGAGACAACTGGATGATTCATGTCGCGGTTGAGCAGTGTCAGCCGGGAGATGTATTGGTTGTTACGCCAACCAGCCCTTGTTCAGATGGCTTTTTTGGTGACCTGTTGGCTACATCGTTAAAAGCAAGAGGGGTAAGAGGGCTGATTATTGATGCAGGTGTTCGCGATATCGCTACCTTAACTGACATGAAATTCCCCGTGTGGTCTAAAGCCGTGTTTGCGCAAGGCACCGTAAAAGAGACGATTGCTAGTGTCAATGTACCTGTTGTTTGTGCGGGTGCTTTGATAAACCCTGGGGATATTGTTGTTGCTGATGATGATGGCGTGGTGGTGGTTAAACAAGAAGAAGCAGATGACACGTTTGAAAAGGTTAAGCTGCGCGTAGAAAACGAAGAGTCCAAACGCAAACGTCTTGAACAAGGTGAGCTTGGTCTGGATATTTATAATATGCGCGAACGCCTGGCAGCTAAAGGCCTTCGCTATGTAAAGCACGGTGAGCAATAGCACTTATGAAAGCCGTAACTGCGTGCCTAATGAGGGGCGGAACCTCTAAAGGACTCTATTTTTTAGCCAAAGATTTACCCCTTGATGTTCATCGTAGAAATGCCTTTTTATTGTCGGTTATGGGCTCCCCCGATAGCCGGCAAATAGACGGTGTGGGCGGTGGTCACCCGCTAACAAGTAAGGTGGCCGTTGTAAACCCGTCGTCTAATCCAGAAGCCGACGTTGACTACTTATTTTTACAGGTAGCGGTAGATAAAGCCCAGGTCAGCGATACGCAAAACTGCGGAAACATCCTTGCCGGCGTGGGTGCATTTGCTATTGAGCAGGGGCTAGTAAAAGCGCAGGATACGACAACCGATGTACGTATTCGCATGGTGAATACCAACACGTTCGCTGTAGTAAGAGTTCAAACGCCTAACGGCGTGGTCAATTACGAAGGCAGTGCGAGTATTGACGGCGTACCTAATACCGCCGCCCCTGTTTATATCGACTTTTTAGATGTTGCAGGCTCTTCCTGTGGAAGCTTATTTCCCACTGGAGCCGCTCAAAATACCGTAGAAGAGATTAACATTACGTGCATAGATAATGGTATGCCGGTCGTGCTAATTGATGCCCATTCGCTGGGACTTAAGGGAAACGAAACACCAGAACAATTAGAAAGTAATGCCGCCTTAAAACAAAAAGTAGAAGCTATTAGGCTTAAGGCTGGCGAAATGATGCAGTTAGGCGATGTCACGGCCAAAACGGTCCCTAAGATGACGATCATTTCTGCCCCTCTCAATGGCGGAGATATCAATACTCGCACCTTTATTCCACACAGAGTACACGACGCTATTGGCGTTTTAGGCTCAGTTAGCGTTGCGACGGCTTGCTTGGCAAAAGGCACCGTTGCCTACGACCTTTATCGCCGCCATTGCGCTAAACGTGATAACGAATTGCAATCTGCTGTGCCCCTTGCAATTGAGCATCCAACGGGAGCGTTCAAGGTAGATATGGAGGTCGAAAATGCTGATGCATTCGAAACATTTGAAGTGAAGCGCGCCGCTTTACTGCGCACAGCCAGACTGCTCATGCAGGGAACGGTGTTTGCTCCCGACTCTGACCCTACACTAGCTCATGAATAAAAACGATAAAGAGGACCGAACATGATCATTGATTGCCACGGACATTACACCACTGCACCCGAGCCACTACAGCTTTTCAGAGAGGCGCAAATTAAAGCGTTTAAAGATGGCAAGGCGCTGCCTGAAGTTCCTTATATTAGCGATGACCAAATTCGAGAAAGTATTGAGAAAAACCAGCTTAAGTTACTAAAAGAGCGTGGTTCAGACATGACAATATTTTCGCCGCGCGCATCTGCGATGGCGCACCACGTTGGCGATGAAGCAGTATCAAAGCAGTGGACCAGCGCATGCAATGACCTGATTAAGCGCGTTGTCGATTTATACCCTCAACACTTTATTGGTGTGTGTCAATTACCCCAGTCACCCGGTGTTCCAATTAAAAACTCTATAGATGAGCTAGAGCGCTGTGTTAATGAGCTGGGCTTTGTAGGCTGCAACTTAAATCCAGACCCCTCAGGTGGCCATTGGACATCAGCGCCTTTAACGGACAAAAGCTGGTATCCTTTCTATGAAAAAATGGTAGAACTAGATGTACCAGCCATGATCCACGTGTCGGGCTCGTGTAACGCGAACTTCCACGCTACGGGTGCACATTATATGAATGCAGATACCACGGCATTCATGCAATTTTTGCAGGGCAATTTATTTAAGGACTTCCCCGAACTACGCATTATTATTCCACACGGCGGCGGCGCCGTACCTTATCACTGGGGGCGTTATCGTGGCTTAGCTGATATGCTAAAGCAGCCTCCACTCGATGAACATGTAATGCAAAACGTGTATTTTGACACCTGTGTTTACCATCAACCTGGGATAGACCTGTTGTTCGATGTTATTGACATTAAAAACATTCTATTCGGCTCAGAAATGATTGGCGCAGTGCGAGGTATTGACCCTCAAACGGGTAATTATTTTGATGACACAAAACGCTATATTGATGCGTTGGATATTCCAACAGAAGATAAGCAGTTAATATTTTCTGGCAATGCTCGTAGGGTATACCCTCGACTAGATGCCAAACTAAAAGGAATGGGGCTATGAGCAAATTTACCGTTGATCCAGATTGGTTACACTGGCACCCATCACCGTCGAAACCACAGTTTACATTACCGCAAGGCGCGGTAGATGCGCACTGCCATGTGTTTGGCCCTGGTGAACAATTTCCTTTTGCTGCTGAGCGAAAATACACACCATGTGACGCATCTAAGTGGCAGTTGTGGGCGCTGCGTGATTATTTAGGTTTTAGCCGAAATGTTATTGTGCAGGCGACATGTCACGGTGCCGACAACCGTGCATTAGTTGATGCGCTAAACAACTCTCAGGGACTTGCGCGAGGCGTTGCCACCGTAAAACCTGATATTTCAGATGAAGAATTGTATGCACTGCACGAAGCTGGCGTACGAGGCGTGCGCTTTAACTTTGTTAAACGTTTAGTCGATGCCCTGCCGTTTGATGCATTAAATACAGTAGCGCACCGCATTAAAGAACTTGGCTGGCATATTGTTATTTACTTTGAAGCCCAAGAACTACCTGAGCTTTATTCGTTTTTTACCGCACTGCCTACCACGGTTGTTGTTGATCACATGGGTCGTCCCGACGTGAGTAAACCGGTTGACGGTGAAGAGTTTGGGTTATTTCTAAAACTAATGACAGAGAACACCAATTTTTGGTCGAAGGTGAGTTGCCCAGAGCGAATCTCACTGGCTGGGCCGAGTAACGGTTACCACGATGTCATCCCTTTCGCCAGAGAAGTGGTTGAACGCTTTCCAGACCGTGTTATTTGGGGCACAGATTGGCCTCACCCGAATATGAAAAGTCACATGCCGGATGACGGAAAGCTGGTTGATTTCATTCCGCTTATTGCCTCTACAGAAAGATTACAGCGCAAACTTTTGGTTGATAACCCAATGAAGCTTTACTGGTCTTAAGGCTAGATACTGCTTTTGAAATTGAGGAAGATTTTATGAAAATTATAGTTGTAGGTCCTGGCGCTTTTGGTATAAAGCACTTAGATGCATTGAGCAAAATTGATGATGCTGAGGTTGTCGGTTTAGTGGGCCGAAACCCGCAAAAAACGCAAGCGGTTGCCGATGAGTACAAGATTCCCCATGTGTACACCACACTTGAAGAGGCACTAACCTCTGATGCCGATGCCGTTATTCTTTGCACCCCTACCCAGATGCATGCCGAGCAGTCTATTTTATGCATGCAGGCGGGCAAACACGTACAAGTTGAGATACCGCTCGCCGACAGTTGGGAAGACTCTCAAGCCGTTATGGATGCACAACTAGCGTCTAATTTGGTATGCATGGTGGGTCATACTCGCCGCTTTAACCCGTCTCATCAATGGCTAAACAAGCGTTTGCGCAAGGGTGAATTAAATATTCAGCAAATGGATGTTCAAACTTATTTCTTTCGTCGCAAAAACATTAATGCGAAAGGTGAGCCTCGTTCTTGGACAGACCATTTGCTTTGGCACCACGCTGCTCATACGGTTGATTTATTTGCCTACCAAGCAGGCTCGCCTATTGTAAAAGCGAACGCCGTACAGGGGCCGATTCACCCTGAACTGGGTATTGCTATGGATATGTCAATTCAGCTTCAAGCTGAAAATGGCGCCATTTGTACCCTTTCACTATCTTTCAATAATGACGGACCGTTAGGTACATTCTTCCGATACATCTGCGACAACGGCACTTATATCGCAAGATACGACGACCTTGTTAACGGCCATGAAGAACCAATTGATGTGTCCACCGTTGATGTATCATTAAATGGTATTGAGCTACAAGACCGCGAATTTATTAGCGCGATAAAAGAAGGCCGCCAACCCAACGCTAGCGTAGCGAGCGTATTGGGCTGCTATAAAGTGCTTCATGACCTTGAGCAACAGCTAGCGTAATTGGAGGCGATTATTAAAACGCGTAATCTTTTGGGTAAACAGGTGGGTGAGATTGGCTTTGGTTGTATGAACTTTAGCCATGCCTATTCTGGCAAACTCAGCGAAAATGATGCTATCGATTTACTACACAAGGCTTATGATTTAGGCGTCGATCATTTTGATACTGCGGCATTATATGGCTTCGGAGAAAATGAGCGCATTGTCGGAAAAGGGATAAAACCCTTCAGAGACAAGATTTTGCTGGCCAGTAAGTGCGGGATGACTGGCGTGAACGGCAAGCGCACTATTGATGGCTCGCCTAAAGCTATAGAGGCTACGCTTAATAATGCGTTAAAAAGCTTACAAACCGACTTTATCGACTTGTACTATTTGCACAGGATTGACCCTAACGTGCCGGTAGAAGACAGTGTTGGCGCGTTGGCAAATGCGGTTAAAGCAGGCAAGATTGGCGCGATTGGTTTATCTGAAGCGTCTGCCGAAACGCTTGTTAAAGCGCACGCCATTCATCCAATAGCCGCGATGCAAACAGAGTATTCACTGTGGACACGTAATGCAGAAATTGCGGTTCTGAAAAAATGCGAAGAACTAGACGTTGCTTTCGTTGGCTTTAGCCCTTTAGCACGTGGATATTTAAGTAATACATTTGCCCATATTGATGACTTAGATAGTGGTGATATTAGGCGGGGAATGCCTCGGTTCCAAGGTGAAAACTGGGTGCAAAACCGACGTATATTTACCCAATTTGCAGCCTTAGCAAATGAAGCTGAATGTACACCAGCGCAACTGGCCATTCATTGGGTTTTGAAACAAGCAGACTATATACACGCTTTACCCGGCACCCGCTTTATCACTCATTTAGAGGAGAATTTGCGGGCGAGCGAATTAACCATTGATAGCAATATATTAGTGCGCGCCGGTCAGTTAATTAATCAAGAAACGGTGCAAGGCCCAAGATATCCGGCCGCTGCACAGGCTGATATAGACACAGAAGAGTTTTAATACTGCTAAATAAAAAGCGGCGAGTACTTCACATGTACTCGCCGCTTTTTTGTTTTACGCTATGCTTACGGCGTTATGTACGCCGCGTTATCTTAGCGGTTATCTAAAACCAACACACCTGCGCCCGTATTTGAAATAGGTGCATGGTAGTGCTTGTGTATCACGTTAACATCGTCTTTTAGCGCACCGCGCATGACCAGCCACATGATGGTTTCAATACCTTCTGTTCCCGCTCGTTCCATAATTTCAGCATTTGAAAACTGCGTCATCCACTCAGGTTCTTCAGCTATCTTATCCATGCACTCAAGATCAAAGTCGACGTCTATAATACCGGCTCGTTCGCCTTGAAGCTGGTGCGACATGCCGCCCGTACCCAATATCACAACTTTATGGTCTTCAGGATATGACTCCAGTGCTTTACCCAACGCCTTGCCCAATTTTAAACAACGAGCAGCAGTTGGTACTGGGTGCTGAACTGTATTTACAGCAAGCGGAATAGCTTCTACCGGCCACTCTTCGCAATCGCCAAACAACGCGCGAATAGGATTAACGAAACCATGATCGACTTTCATTTCTTGGCAAGTGCAGATATCTATTTCTTGTTCAATAAGCGACTCTGCGATATGCCAAGAGAGTGGTGCATTACCCTTAAACGGGTTAACCGGCTTTAAGCCCCACCCTTCATCGGCATTGTGATACTCATCTGCACACCCTAAAGCAAAGGTCGGAACGGTATCTAAGAAAAAGTTTAAGCCATGGTCGTTATATACAACAATAACCAGGTCTGGCTTTACTTCATTTAACCAGTCTTTCGCAGGTCCGTACCCATCAAAAAACCTTTTCCAATAAGGCTCTTGCTGAAGACCTTCAGTAATAGCGTTGCCAACGGCAGGTATGTGCGAACTGGTTATTCCACCAATGATTTTAGCCATTCCAGTAGTCTCCTTTTTTCGTAATTTTTTCTATAAGACCGTCACTTTTGGCCACCAAGTTCTGCTTAAATTCTTCCGTTGTAATACCTTGAAAAGCGGCACCTGCGTCTTGTACAGACACGCCGCGAGGAATAGCCATTTTTGCCATGAAGTATATGTTGGCGCCTAATCGAAGCATTTGTAGAAAATCAGAATTTACCACGACGTCTTTATACTCACCTTTAACACCATACTTGTCACAATAGGCTGCAGGGTCTTTATCAAATTCCGTTCTGTTTTCTTCGTTGTTAAAAGAAAACAGTAGCTTATTTAGAGCATAAGCAGGGTGAGCGCGCTTACCATCGAACACATAGGTACCAGGAATGTCCTCGTAATCTTTTTTCTGCCAAGTCATTAGACGTATTCCAAATTAAAACGTACCTTTATTATATGAATGCGCCCTGCTTTTATAATGGCGAAAGCGCATCAATATTTGTACATTTCATAGATTTTTGTCGAAGGTGAGTAAACGCATGGTTTTGGTACAAATACAGCACTAACCATTATGGGACAACGGTTAACGCTGTATTGACCAAGCTCCAATGACTGGAGGGGGTAGGCAGCAGCAATACTAGGCCGCAGAGGCCTTTTTTATAACCTTTTTAGGGCCTATGTTTAAGAATTTGTTCTCGCAGCCACTTGTGTAGCGGGTCGTTATTTAAACTTGGGTGCCACATCATAGACTCATTCAACTGTGGCGTTTTAAACGGAATATCATAAATTTTTATAGGGAGATGTTTTGCGTTAATTTCAGCAAGACGCTTTGGTGCTAGGGCCACCCTTTCGGTATTTATCACTGTAAAAAACATACTAGAGAAATCGTTGACGATGACTTCTACGCGGCGGTTAACTTCATCTGAGTCTACCATCCATTTCTCTATGCTCAATTGACTCGCTTTTTCATAGCCAATGGTTACATGGCCAATGTCTGAGAATTGTTCTAGGGTAATATGGCCATTTAGCTTGCTGTTGTTTTCATCCGCTATACAAACGAACTCATCATCTAAAACTTCTTGGGATGAATAGCCATCGAGCATGAAAGCAGAAGGGGCAATAATAAGGTCAGCGCCTTGTTTTGCGAGGCTGTCTAAATCACCAGCAAAAGTAGACATAAATTCAAATGTTATGTTCGGCGCTACTTTCGTGACGTAGGCCAATAAATCAGCCAGCACAACCTGCATTACATAGTCTGACGCAATAATTTTGAAATTGCGATTTGATAATTCTGGTGTGTTTATTTTCTTATCTATAATGCGGTTTCTAATAGTGCTTAGCACTTCGCTGACTGGCTGCTGCATTTCAGCGGCAAGTGGCGTGATGTGCATTTGCTTACCCATTTGTACAAGCAAATCATCATCAAAATAGTCCCTCAAGCGAGATAAAATACCACTTGTTGCCGACTGCGAAAGGTGCAGTCGATAAGCGCTTTTCGTAATGTTTTTTTCTTCTAGCAAAACTTCTAACGCCACCAGCAGGTTTAAGTCTAGTTTTTCGTACCGCATTTCTACCCCGAGAACTTATCTACCTATTTTGTACCAACGGTTTTTGAGATATCACGTATCGGCACAAACGATTTTTGCTTAGTAACTCTGAATACTACCATCTTCTGTTAACAATAATTAAAACTTTTAATTACGAAGAGACTTTATTCAATGAAGTTAGCGTCACTCAAAAGCAATGGGCCTGATGGCAAGCTAGTTCTTGTTTCTAAGGACCATAGTTTGTGTACAGAGGTTAGTGATATTGCCCCTACTATGCAGTTTGCACTGGATAATTGGGATGCGTGTTATGACAAGCTTAACGAGCAATATCAGTTACTTAATAATGGGAACGCGAATAATGCGTCTCACTTTAAGCCCGAGCAATGTTTAGCGCCCCTACCCCGCGCTTGGAGCTGGCTTGACGGCTCTTGCTATTTAAATCACGGGCACTTAATGCAAAGAGCCTTCAACTTAGATCCTATTGAAGGCGCCGACAAATACCCTTTGGTTTACCAAGGCTCTGGCATTTCGTTTAGGGGTCCACGCGAACCGCTTTTTGCCGCACAAGAAGAACACGGTATCGATTTTGAAGGTGAGTTCGGCGTCATAACCGGCCATGTTCCTATAGGTGCTTCACAAGAAGAGGCCAAGCAGAGCATTCGCTTGGTCGTCATGTTAAATGATGTCAGTTTCCGTGCCCTTGCCCCCCGCGAAATGAAAACGGGGTTCGGCTTTGTACAAGCAAAAGGCGATACAGCCTTCGCACCTATTGCCGTTACGCCAGATGAACTTGGTGAGCATTGGCAAGATTCAAAGGTCTGTGCTCCTTTAGAAATCCATCGAAACAATGAATGGTTTGGTGCACCAGACGGCGCAAAGATGTTCTTTGGGTTTGACCAACTCATTGCACATATTGCTGTAGCACGAAGCCTTCCACCTGGCTCAGTCGTTGGTTCGGGCACGGTATCTGATAACACACCTAACAAAGGCCAAGCCTGCCTTTCAGAACTCCGCGCGAAAGAGCTTGTTCAATTTGGCGAACCCAAGACGCCTTTCTTAAAAGTGGGCGAAACAATAACGATGCGAGCGCCAGATAAAAATGGCTTCAGCTTGTTTGGCGACATTATCCAAAACGTAGAGTTGGAGACCTCAAATGTTTAACCCAAGAGAATACGAAATTATCGATTTGTCGGTGACGTTAGACAATAACCCACACACCGACCCACCGCCTTTATTGCCCAAAATCGATTACATGGACCACCAGGAAGGCTGGCCCGAAATGGCGTCAATGTTTCCGGGGCTGACCCTCGATCAGTTACCTGGCAACGAATCATGGGCGGCAGAAAGACTTGCAATAACCACCCATAGCGGCACCCATATGGATGCACCCTGGCACTATGCCTCAACTACTGATGGCGGTAAGCCTGCATTCGGTATTGATGAATTGCCCCTGGAGTGGTGTTTCCAACCGGGCGTAAAGCTGGACTTTCGCGACTTTGAAGACGGTTACATTATTACTGCCAGCGATGTGGAAAAAGAGCTGCAACGCATTAATCACGATTTACAGCCGCTGGACATTGTTGTGGTTAACACCCGTGCGGGCAAGATATTTGGCGAACCAGGTTACTTAGACGCAGGGGTCGGCATGGGCCGCGAAGCCACAATGTATTTGCTTGAAAGAGGCGTAAAAGTGGTGGGCACTGACGCCTGGAGTTGGGACGCTCCTTTCAAATACACACGTGAACGCTTTGCCGAGACCGGCGATGCCTCCTTAATTTGGGAAGGCCATAAAGCAGGTCGAGATATTGGTTACGGTCAAATGGAAAAATTGAGCAACTTAGAAGCGTTGCCCGCAACTGGATTTTTGATCTCTTGTTTTCCTTACAAAATTAAACACGCCTCTGCAGGCTTTGTTCGCGCAGTTGCATTTATAAAAAAATAAATTATCAGAGCTAACTTGGCGCATTTGCGCCGCAGAAAAATCAGGAAACTACAATGTTTAAATATTTCCCGACAAACTATGTTTGGAACCTGTCAGTCGACCTGGCCATAGAGATGGGTGCACGTATTGGCGAAATTGAAGAAATGTGTGCGCCATTAAAAGAAGCGGCAAAACAACCCGACAAAGAAGGTGTGCAGGCATTTCGTGATACCTGGGCAAAAATGGCAAATAAACTCGTCGAGCTTGCTGAAGAAGATGAAAGCCGAGGCCGATTGTTTTCAGCGGCTGAAAAATACAACCGTGCTTCCTCGTACTTAATTACGTGCGAACGCCTACAAGCCCACAAAGCGCCAGGACGCCTAGAGTTGTACAAGCATCAGCTCGAGCTTTTTCAAAAATCTATTACCTTGGGCAAAGAAAACTGCGAGCGTGTGGAAATTCCTTATGAAGGCAAACACATATCAGCACTGTATGTCAGAGCTGAAAATGTAGAAGGCCCCGCGCCCGTATTAATCCAGGTTAACGGCTTAGACTCAACCAAAGAAATGAAATATCGCGTTGGCTTACCGGGTTGGCTGGCCAAGCGTGGGGTTTCTTCGTTGATTTTAGATCAGCCTGGAACAGGTGAAGCGTTAAGACTGCAAGGCCTTCACGCCCGTTACGACAGCGAGCACTGGACGTCTCCAGCTGTTGATTGGCTTGAACAGCGCGAAGAGATAGACAGCAATCGCATTGGCATGGAAGGCGTATCGTTAGGCGGTTATTTCTGCCCCCGCGCAGTCGCTAACGAGCCACGTTTAGCCTTGGGTGTATGCTGGGGTGCAAACCATGACTGGCGTGATGTTCAGAAGCGCCGCTTAGAAAAGGAAGGTGATTTCCCAGTGCCGCATTACTGGGCGCACGTGAAATGGGTATGGGGTGCAGAAACCATGGAAGAATTCATGGAAATCGCCGAGAAAGTTCACTTAGACGGGCAAATTGAAAAGATCAAAGTGCCATTTTTGGTCACCCATGGTTCGAAGGACTCACAAATCCCTCTTAAATGGGCAGAAAGAACCTATGAGCAGCTTGTAAACAGCCCGAAACGCGAACTTAAGATTTTTACCGAGCGAGAAGGTGGTGTTCAACACTCGAGTTTCGATAACAGTGCTAACGCGGGTCAATACATTGCGGACTGGGTTGCAGAAACCTTTAACGCACGCACTGCCTAGAAGGAAAAAACGATGAATATTATTGGCTTAGACAAGCTAGTCTTTGGTGTAGATGACACAAATGCAACAACACAATTCGTTTTGGATTATGGGCTTAAACAAGTAGATGAGCACAATTTTGTTGCTCAAGACGGTACCGGCCTAGAAATTCGGTTGAAAGACGACCCTTCATTACCTGCACCGTTAGAAACCGGCGCTAGCATTAGAAAAACGGTTTACGGTGTTCCGGATCAAGCGAGTTTAGATGCCATTAACGCCGAATTGTCTAAAGACAGAGAAGTAAAAGTACTTTCTGACGGAAGTATTGAAGCTGTCGACGATTTAGGCTTTGTATTAGGTTTTCAAATTACCCTTCGCAACACAACAGACTTACGGTCAGAAAAAATAAATGCGCCGGGCGATATTAACCGTGGCGTGAATGTGAACGGAGTAGACGAATCAACGCCACCAAAGATCCACTCATTATCTCACGTTGTATATTTTGTGCCTGACTCAGCCGCTATGGAACAGTTTTACGAGCAGCGCCTGGGCTTTAAAACCACTGACCGATTTAATGGTGTTGGGGCGTTTATGCGCCCGGCAGGTACAACAGACCATCACACGTTGTTCTTTATAAAGACCCCACCTCACATGAAGGGTATTGAGCACTTTACGTTCCACCTTGGCGGCCCGACAGATGTTGTCAGGGCGGGCACAAACATGGTGAACAAAGGTTATCAGAGCTTTTGGGGGCCCGGTCGCCACATTTATGGGTCGAATTGGTTTTGGTATTTCAAAAGTCCGTTTGGTTGCAATATGGAATTTGATGCCGATATGGATCAACATGACGACACGTGGCAGGAGCGCGCAGCGAACATGGGGCCAGACTACTCTCAAATCTTTTTGTTAGAACATAGAGAGAAGTGGGCACCCTCAGGTGGACCACCTGCTAAATAGACTGCCGTTATGGACGAACACTTAGTGTGCAGTACCCAAGAGATCCCGGAAGGGAAGGCAAAAGGGTTCAAGATAGGCGAAAATGGTAAAGATACGTTCTTCGTTACTCGAAAAAACAACCAGTTTTTCGCTTATTTAGATGTTTGCCCTCACTACAACAGTACTACACTTCCATGGAAGCGACATGAGTACACTGATGTAAAAGGCGAGCATATTGTTTGTGCTGCACATGGCGCGCTGTTCAACATAGCGACGGGTGTTTGTATTCAAGGACCTTGTAAACATCAGCGAATTCAAAAAATACCCATACGGATTGAATCGAACCAACAAATTTGGATTTCAAAAAAAACAATAAAGGCCTTTAAATTATGAAATCAAGTGTGAGCAATGTTTTAATAATTGGGGGCGGTTTTTCAGGTATGACCGCCGCTATCGAATTAAGAAAGCGCAATATAGAAACAGACTTAGTAGAGATAGATGAAAACTGGCGTACAGACGGCGCGGGTATCAGCATTGGCGGTGCAACTTTACGAGCATTCAAAACGATTGGGATATTGGATGAATTTTTAGAGCAAGGTCATGCACACAATGGATTAGATTTGTTTGCGCCGCACGGTTTGCATTTAGCGCATGTCCCTACGCCCTCTGTTGCCAACGCTGAGGGCATACCAGGCGCAGGCGCAATTATGCGACCTACCCTTGCAAAGATCCTTGCCGAAAAAACCCTGGCGTCTGGCGCGAATGTGCGCTTAGGCTGTACCTATAAAGAAATGGTAAATACCGACGAGGGCGTAGAAGTCAGTTTTACCGACGGTACGACCAAAACCTACGACCTAGTTATCGGTGCAGACGGCGTGCACTCGCAAGTACGTAAAGATGTATTTCCTGAAGTTGAAGCACCAAAATATATCGGCCAAGGTGTGTGGCGCGCTGTGCTGCCAAAACTTCCTGAAGTAAAAAATACAATGATGTGGGTAGGTCCGCACTTGAAAGTTGGTGTTAACCCTATGTCTAAAGATGAAATGTACTTGTTTTTGACAGAAGACAAAAAGGAAAGACCTAAATACGACCCTGCCACTTACGTTGAAAAACTGAAAGAATTAATGGGTACCTTCCCTGCCCCCATGGTTAATCAGTTTAAAGATATGCTGAATGAAAATTCACTTATCGATTTTCGAGCTCTGGGTAATCTTTTAGTACCTGCCCCCTGGCATAGAAAAAGAGTGGTGCTGATTGGTGATACTGTGGCCGCAACCACTCCGCATTTAGCTTCAGGGGCGTGCATAGGCATTGAAAGTGCCATCGTTTTAGCTGAAGAGTTAGCAAAGGATGTTACAGTTGAACAGGCACTCAATTCGTTCTTAGAAAGACGCTGGGAGCGCTGTAGAATGGTTGTCGAAAATTCTGCTCGCTTATGTCATATAGAAATAGAAGGTGGCGATAAAGAAGAGCACACACAAATTATGCGCGAATCTATTATTGCTTTAGCACAGCCTATCTAAACTTTTAAAGTGCTTATAAAATAAAAGCTAGCAGTTTACTGCTAGCTTTTTTGCTTTAAATATAAAAAACTAAAACCTATTAAAGTTAAAGATCCAATACCAGCTTTGTGCCTTTTGCTCGAGAACAACACGGTGTCATCAAGGCGCCATCCGCTCTTTCTTCTTCGTTTAAAAACACATCACGATGTTCGACGTCACCTTCCAGAACTTTAGTTACGCAGGTTCCGCAGACCCCTTCTTCACACGCAACAGGAAGAAAAATGCCGCTGTCTTCTAATGTGGTAAGAATGGTTTCATCTGCTGGAACGTGAATTATTTGACCGGTACTTTTTATCTCGACATCAAAAGCTTTATCTTCGTCACTTTCAAGACTGCTTTTATCGATTGAAAAGTACTCTCGGTTTATTAGCGTGTCATTCCACCCAAGCGCAAGTGCACTTTCTATAACGTCGTCAATAAACCGCTGAGGGCCGCACACATAAATAGGCATATGGGTAGATTTACTTTTCAAATAGTCCTTTACGCTAAGCCGAGACGACTGAGTATCGTTAGAAAAGTAGAACTTCGTATTTGGCAACTGCCTTATTCTGTCGCCGTAGGGCATTGCAGAGGAATTAGTTGCACACACACTAAATTCAAAGGGCAGCCCTTTTTCCTTGCATAACTCTGCCATAGGCAAAATAGGCGTAATGCCAATTCCTGCGGCAAGAAATAGCACTGTAGTATCCTTAGCGGTGTGGGAAAACGGGAAGTGATTTCTGGGTTCACTAATTTGTAGCTCATGACCTGCTTCCAACTCATCGTGAATATACGATGAGCCGCCACGGCTATTACTTTCACGCAGAATTGCAATTTCATAGTCGCTATTGTTAGAAGCGCCACACAAGGAGTATTGTCTGAGTAACCCATTAGCTAAATGCAATTCTATGTGTGCACCGGGTTCCCATGGCGCCAGACTTGTACCATCAACGGCACTTAGTTTAAGCCTTGTAATGTTATCGGTGAGCTTTTCTTTAAGTGTTATCTTAACGTTTTGCATAAACTTTATCTCCCGTGACTTAACGGCTTTCAGCTTTGATAGCGCGGGTTATCATTCTTCTGGCCATAACACCGCCAGAATCGATATCCAGCATGAGAAGCTGCCTATCGGGATATAAGTTTAAGTTCTTCTGTTGCTCTTCTAAGATTTCTTGATCTTCAGCAAATACCGCTCCCTGCTGCTGCTTAATTTGCTCAGTTAATGCTGTATCATCAACTTTGAAATCTCGCGCCATTCCCCAAAAATAATGTATGGATTGGTCAGATTCTGGCGTAATAAAGTCGACAACGATACTGCCAGCCCTTTTATCTGGTGCCGCATTGATACCGCCTTCTCCCGCCACAGCCACACCCACCTCAATCATAATGTGGCTGGGTAAGTCGAAGCGACAAACTTGCCATCGGTCTACGCTTCCTTCTTTAGGTAAATCATTAGCTTCCAAAGCCGCTTGCCAAAATGGAGGGGCTACAATATTTTCCATAAAGCGTGAGGTCACAACCTGTGCACCCTCAACTTTTGTATTTACTGGTGCTTCTTCTATTTCTGATTGCCCGATACTTGTTGAGTGCACGTAGGTTTCGTGGGTGAGATCCATCAGGTTATCTACCATTAATCGATAATCGCAATTAATGTGATACAGCCCACCACCATAAGCCCAGTCAGGGCTATCAGCCCAAAATAGATTAGGTAACGCATCTTCATCTGCAAGGTCTTGTTCACCCGGCCACAGCCAGATAAAGCCGTACTTTTCGACGACTTTGAACGCTTTGATGCATGGAAATTTGTCTACCCGCTGCTTGGGCATAGCGTCGGTTTTACCTTCTCTCCCCATCACGAGGCCATGATAACCACACACCAACTTTCCATTTTCAACATAGCCTAGCGAGAGAGGTGCGCCGCGGTGGGGGCAAAAATCTTCTACTGCAGCAACGGTTTTATTGCTATCACGGAAAAAAACCAGCGGCACATCGCAAATTGTACGTGCTAATGGTTTGTCAGAATTTACTTCATGTGAATAACACGCTACATACCATGTGTTTAGCGGATAAATTTTTTCTTTCATATTGTTGTCCCCATCCAGAATTGGATCCAATATATGCCATAACACGTTAAAATCAAGTTATTTAAACGTAAATTGGATCCAATAATTAAATAACGTGTCCTTTAAGGCCCTAAGTACCCTTGATAATCACCAATTAGCAGGAAACAGGGCTTGAGTTGCACTGATTAAAAACGGTAAATTGGATCCAATTTCGATGTATGTAAGTGAATTATGAGCGAGACAAAAACGAACCCAGCCGTAGTAAGTATTCTTCGAGAGAAAATATTGATGGGTGAATTCCCTGCTGGGAAGCGTCTGGCAGAAACGCAAGCTGCAGAAGCCTTGGGAGTATCAAGAACCCCGGTTCGTATTGCGCTGCGCTCTTTAGCGCAGGAAGGACTTCTTGAAAAGCTTCCTGCTAGAGGCTATCGAGTAAAAGAAGTCACCGTCACAGAAATTACGAATTCGGTAGAAGTGCGCGGTGTACTTGAAGGGCTAGCAGCCAGACAAGCGGTTGAGATAGGATGCAGCGAGCACACAATTGAACAGCTAAAAACGTGCTTGGCACAAGGAGATGCACTATTTGTTGATGGCAGCATTGATGAGGCTGGCATAGAAGCATATCAACAGATGAACGAAACTTTTCACGATATTATTATCAACGCAAGCGGAAACACGTCGATTAAAAGTGCGTTGCAGCTAAATGAACATTTTCCTTTCGCCTCGGTAAGTGCCATTGCATACGACCCGAACCAATTAGACAGAGAGTTTCATCGCCTCAAATACGCTCATACTCAGCATCATGCTATTGCAGATGCCATGATCAAAGGACAAGGTGCGCGTGTGGAGGCTTTATTAAAAGAGCACTCTCTTGCCACTATCAATCATATCGACTTGTTTAATTCTAATACGTATAAGCTATACAAGCCTAGAAAAATGTAGGCCCTAGGTGCATGAGGGCCCGCAGAGAATCTTAATTATCGGCTATTTTGCAACAAGCGGCTGCGCATGCTTTGTTTTTACAAGCGCTAGTAGCGCGGCCAAAAACGCTAGCGTCGCAAATAGCATCAATACGTTATACAGACCACCAAACTCTACCTGAAGTAAGGTAACCAGAATTGGCGCACTAAATTGCCCAAGGAAAAATGCGCCAGTCCACAGTCCAGTGCCTTTTCCGCGAACATTTACTGGTAGGACTTTCAATACCCAGTTGAGTGTGGTGGGTAGTAACAAGCCAAAGCCCAAGCAAGCTATCACCACAGATACAGAAGTCATAACCAACGACGTGGAAACCGCCGCGCCCACATAGCCTAAAGTAGCTAGCATTAGACCACCAGCTATAAGCGATGGGCCAGTTAACCCTTTGGCTTTTTTAAATGCGATAGACCCTAGCGCAACACCGATATTCGCAGCGGCACCAATCCCCCCAATGACACCTGGTGAGACCTCGGCTGATAGCGCTAATATTTCTCCTAATTTAACGATGATGGTATAGAAGATTACACCAACAAATAACGTTGTTATAAGTATCGGAAGAATGTCGCGCCACGGCGTTCTCACGCCGGATGCGGTATTTTTAGAAGACGCGGAAGGTTCAAACAAAACCCGGTGGACTAAGAGGGCTATGGGTAAAGCGAGAATATACAATAAGAAAGGGCCTCTTGAGCCTAACAGCTCTCCTAAAATACCGCCAAAGGCAATAAGTACTATTGCACTAATACTGACACTGGCAATTTGTATTGTTACCCATCGCTGACGTGCTTTACCCGTGTAGTAATCTGCAATGAGTGCTGTTGCGACCGTCATAATGGCAGCCTCTGCCATACCTAACACCACGCGAGATAAAATAATATGGAACAAATTAGTGAGGAAGAAGGGTGCAAGTCCAATGAATGCATAGATGATTAGCGCGGTAAGTAACACTGGCTTTCGGCCAACCCTATCTGATAGCCATCCGGCTATGGGAGAGAACAGCGCTACACAAAGCGCGGGGATTGTCATTGCCATTGGTACTAGAAATTCAGCGCCTTCTATAAAGGCAAATTCTTTCATAAATAGCGGCAAAACTGGTACTAAAGAAATAATTGCCATAGTGGGCATAATGGCTGCTAAAACTAAAATCACACCATGTTTAGACGCCGCTACGCCTTGTTTATCTAAAGCAGTCATACAAGTACCCCTTCTGGTTTTTATTGTCTCTACCGCTTATCTCACTTGATAGTAATTTGCATAGGATTCGAAGGATAATTGTTCGCCTCGATATAAAGGTATTGGCAATGGCGATACTTACTGTATGTGCTCATAAAAGGCCCTTGTGACATATTCATGAGTGAGCTTTTCACTGATACGTGCTGGTCTAAGCTATGCGTTCTCTCTCCGACCCGCCGCTAGCTAGATGTACTTTTTATCGCAAGGAAAATGTTTTAAGGAATAAGAGGTAGCAAATAGTTAGGTATTGAAAGATTACAAAAATAGCTACAGCTGGACTAGAAGGCTGTAGCAGATTTTTTTACAGAGAGAGCCCTTTGAAGGCGCTGGCGCTGCCTTGCAGAGCCAGCTTAGTGGTGGCTAGTACATTAATGTGATAACTTCACTTTCTGCCCAGCCATAGCGTACCGCTTTGATGAAAAGCTTATTGTGCGCACTATCTGGTACAAAGCTTTTATCATAAACTTGCCATACTTTGTTGTCATAGCTATAGCCTATGGATGCACCTTCTGTTCTAGGGGCTATGAAAACTTTACCTGTGATCTCATCAATCTCGGCAACGGCAGGAAGGGTTGTTTGCTGCGCGTCATGACGATTTCCGCTATCTTGAATTAATACGTTCTCTTCAATTAAGTTGTAGTCACTACCAAGATTACGCCAGTTATCCAACTGCTCTCTGAAACGCGACAGAACATGGGCGTAATCAGGATTGCTCGCTAAGTTAACAAGCTGCTCGGCATCTTTTGATAAGTCATAAAGCTCCTCTGGCACCTTGCTGTCGAACCATGTTTTCTGCTGAGCCGTAAGCGTGTTGCTCGCTTTAGCATTGTTCAACGCTTTAACTGATGAGAGTACGTTTCTGAATTTAATTTCAGAGCCATTTGGTTGGGTAGCGTAGTTGCGTACGTACTGATATTTTTCGTCTAACACGTAGTAAGAGCGAAGATCGACAGCATCCATTCTGGCGCGGTCAGCAAAAATATAGTGCCGTTTGACCGGTGCGTCATCAGACAAATCAATTCCCTGCATATAGGGTAACCTTTCGATGCCTGCAAAACCCAACAGGGTTGGGGCAATGTCCTCAAAAGACACTAACCGGTCTATTGTTTGGCCACTTTCTGGCATCCAATCAGGTTTATATTTTTCAGGAATGTGCATAATCATTGGCACTTTGATACCTGAAACTAACCCTTCGCGCTTACTGCGAGGCAACGCATCACCATGGTCGGTGGTAAATATAAAGATGGTGTTGTCCCACAGTTTATCTTTCTTCAAATTCTCGATGACAGTCCCAACTTGTTGGTCCATTACCTCGATATTCTCATAAAACCTCGCGATTTCCTGCCGCGTTTCTTTTGTATCGACTAAATAAGGAGGCACCGTAATTTTATCTAAGTCGGGTGTACTGAATTGGTAGTTTGCGCGGATCCCCTCACTGATTTGGTTCATTTGTTGTAAATGAGGTGGCGTATTTTCTGGTATAAACAGCGCTGACTCGTGTGTAATAAAAGGGTTTAAGTTTAGGAAAAACGGTTTACCCTGCAGGTCATGTGTTCTCCATGCCGAAGGCACTAACGAGTCTTCAGGGTTGCGAACATTTCCGTTAGCACTCCAAATAGTAAAAGGCCCCACGCCAACGGCACCTTTGGCAAATTGGTAGTCGGTCTTGATATCGTTGTAAGTAAAGTAGCCATTTTTACGAAGAATTTCAGGATAGGCTTTGACCTGTGCAGGCGGAACACCAAAATACTCTCTGTCTGCAGTACGCATATGCTGAAGGCCTACTCTGTGTGGCGGAGCACCAGTGATAAGCCCCGCTCTAGATGGTGCGCAAACACCAGCCATGGTATACACATTGTTGAACATTACGCCTTCGTTAGCCAAGCTGTCTAAGTTTGGCGTACGCGCAACGTCGTCACCATAGGCACCAATACGCGCGCTTAAATCTTCTGCCACAACAAGAACGATATTCGGCTTTTCGCTGTCTCGTTGCTTATCAAATTCAGCGCTCATTACCTGTGACGTATTCGCCGCTAATAATGCTATCGCTATAATTTTTCTTAACATCGCAATCTCCTTTAAAGCGGCTGGTAAATGGAGCTTTTCAACTCAAGGGGCTGGGTTGAAAAAATGTTTTTAGATGAAGAAGCAAGATGCACGTCATACAACCCGGCCTCGGCGTACCAAGCGTTCTTTTCTGTATTAAACGACGTGAGATCTTCTGCGGTTAAGGTAAACACTACATCTTCTGACGCCTTGGGCGCTAACAGCGTTGTTTTAGCGAAATGCTTCAACTGCTTTTTAATTAAGGATTGTGGGCCTTGTGGTGCACCAATATAAAGCTGAACGACGTCTTTGGCTGGCACCTCCCCGGTATTAGTAACCGTTACCTTAACTTTCACCTCATCTGAAAAAGACGTACTGCTTAAAGACACGTTTTGATAGCTAAAGTTAGCGTATGAAAGGCCAAAGCCAAAAGGAAATGCTACCGCTTCGTTCGCCCCATCAAAGTACCTGTAGCCTACTCGTGTCCCCTCTTGATAAACAACTTTAGATGGTTGAGAGCCGGTTATGCCATTTGGTTCTGCTTCTTTATCGGTGATAAAACCAGGAAAGCCTTTATCTGATGGATAATCTTCAAGCTTAAGTGGCCATGTTGATGCAAGCTTGCCTGACGGGCTTACTTCACCAGTAAGTATATCAGCCACTGCATTACCGGCTTCTTGTCCAGGTAGATGAGTAAGCAATATGGCGTCAGCTTTTTCTTTCCAGCTCTGCGTCTCGATTACACCGCCAACATTTAAAAGAACGATAAAAGGTTTGTTTTTGGCCGAGAAAGCGCGTGATAGCTCAGTCAAAAGAGCCTGTTCATGTTCTGTAAGATAAAAGTCTTCACGCTCTCTATCTACGAACTCTCCTGAATTGCGACCTAAAGTAAAGATGGCAACATCGTGGGTTTGTGCAAGCGCTTCAGCTAGTGTTGTTGATATGTCTAATTCACCTAATGCAGGGCTTGGCATCATGTCCGCTAAAGGGTGGTGGGATACAGGCAAATTGGCAGTTTCAGTTGCGATGTGTTTATCGTAACGTAATGATAATTCCTCGCTTAAACGTATTCCTGCGTTCTTAAGCCCTTGCGCAATTGAAATACTGTAAGCTTCATGAACATCGCCACTGCCAGTGCCGCCAATCGCTGTTTGATACGAACTATTTCCAAGCAACGCAACTGAAGCACCAGCCTGTAAAGGTAGTGCCTGGTGTTCATTTTTAAGCAGTACCATCCCTTCTGTAGCGATTTCGCGAGCGAGTTTGGCATTTTCTTGAAGGGGTGGTTTGTTGGTGACTGTGCTTTTCTTAAACGAGTGGGTTTTGACGATTAGATTCAAAATATTGCTAACGTTACGATCTAAAACAGACTCTTCTAGTGCACCGTTTTCAACGGCACCTTTGATGATAGCATTTTGATGATCCATACCAGGCATCAGTAAATCGTTGCCCGCCGACATTTGCTTTACGGGATTATCGCCACCAAACCAATCCGTCATCACGATGCCGTCGAACCCCCACTGGTGACGAAGGGTGTCCGTTAAAATAGCACTGCTTTCTGATGTATATTCGCCA
Organism: Alteromonas sp. ABV4_150; assembly: GCF_056311745.1. Taxonomy (NCBI): domain Bacteria; kingdom Pseudomonadati; phylum Pseudomonadota; class Gammaproteobacteria; order Alteromonadales; family Alteromonadaceae; genus Alteromonas; species Alteromonas sp. ABV4_150. The sequence continues at coordinate 1,540,001 of NZ_CM149971.1, forward strand.
TTTACTTTATTGTACGAAGACATTAACGCCCATGGTGCGCTCTCTTTTATGGCAATTTCAAACCCTTTTAAATAAATTTCTCTAAACGTTTTTTCATCTACTTCTACATCAATTTGATCACGATTCCATTCGTGGTTGTTAGCAACAAAGTGCTTTAGCGTTGCACCTACTCCCTGGTATTGCAGGCCTTCAACATACGCAGCAGACATCATTCCACTTACAACGGGATCTTCAGAAAAATACTCAAAGTTCCGTCCTCCCATTGCATGCCGGTGTATATTCAATGCAGGCGCTAGCATCACATCAATGCCGTACGCTTTGGCCTCATTACCTACCGCTTGCCCAAATTTTTGAACAAGAGGAAGGTTCCAGCTTGAACCGATTAAGGTTGCGATAGGAAAAGCAGTGGCGTAAAAGGTTGCTTCATGGTCATCTCTAGTGGGCGAGATACGCAAACCTGCAGGTCCGTCGGCAAAAACGATGGAAGGAATACCTAATCGCTCTATCGCATAAGTTGTTCCTGCGGCGCCAGGCACTTTATCTTTAGTTACACCGACTTGCGGCCCACCGGTTTCCATGGCCATGCCCGTTCCTCGAACAAGCATTACCTTTTCATCTAGCGTCATTGCTTTAACAATGTCTTCCACTGGCGCGTGGCCAAGTTTAAGCTCGTCTGACGTATTAGCTGAAGAAAAAGTGGGTACGGAAAGAAAAACCATCAAAACAGAGCATCTTTTTATAAACTTCATATGAATTTTTTCCATGCAGTATGCGCGCTTTTGCCCTGTTTGCCAGGCCATGTAAATCGCAACATCGTCGAAAAATTTTAAAACAAAATTAACAAATTATGCTAAAAGAATCACAAAGTGAGAAATAGTTGATAATTTGGATATATAACTATCGTTAAAAACGATAGTTACAGGATATCGAATTTTTGGGACTTTAATGAGTGAAAAGTGCGCTAGGCGCAGGCCTAGCGCTTTAGTTGATTAGAACTCTTGAGATACTCTTATACCAATGGTACGCATTGAGTTAAGTCCCCATGTCTGTACGGTTGAGGCTAACCCGGCATTGTTTTCACCTGCATCAAAACCGATAGAAACAGGATACTTTTCATCAGTACAGTTGTTGCAGAAAACAGAGACGTTTAAGCCATCGTAGGTAGAGATACCGGCACTCAAATTTAAAGTTGTTATTGCATCAAGTTCTCTCTGAGGCGAACCAATTCCATAAGACGTTTCCGAGCGGTAGTATACGTTTGCATTCACAAAACCATACATGTTTTCGGTCAACTCTTGTTCATAGTTTGCTTGCAGCGTTGATGTAATGTCAGGTGCCATTGGTAGCGTGTAACCCGAGGCATCAAAGAACGCATCGTCAGGACCACAAACTTCAGAATCCGGCGTACACGATGCACCTTCAAAGTTATCAAACGTTGCGTCTAGTAATGACGTGTCCCATTGGAGCGTGAGGTTTTCAGTTGCCATGGCCTTTAATGAAATTTCAGCACCTCGGGACGTTACGCTTGCCGCATTTTGAATAATGAACGCTTGAGCGTCTAGATTAAACGACTGCGCTTGGTAGTTATCAAAATCAGTGTTAAACACAGACACGTTCAAGATAACATTGTTATCTAGCAGTCTGCTCTTTACACCGGCCTCGAACGTGGTCGATATTTCATCTTCAACTGCAAATGGAATATCAGGGTTACCTTGGTTATCTGTATTAAATCCAGGTGCTTTATAGCCTTGCCCAATCGATGCGTACAGCATGACCTTATTGGTGTACTCATAGTTAGCGCCCAACTTCCAACTGACGTTGGTATTATCGACTGATTCTTGGAATCGACCACGCGGGCCACCTATTCCAACAAAGTAATTACGCTGCATTTGTAAAACGTCTGTTGAAATGTCGTCTTGCGTAACGCGAGCACCTGCGACAGCCGTTAATTTATCGGTCAAGTAAAAGTCGAACTGACCAAAAACAGCATAGCTTTCCTGTTTTAGCTCAGTATCGCTGTCGTTCCCTAAGAAAACGTCATTGCTATACGGGCATTCTGGCGGCGGTCCAGAAATCTCTGCGCCAACGCAAAATGGGAACCCAACTGCAACAAATGGAGGAGGGCCTTCAACGTCTAAGCTGTTGGTCATATCAGAGGTAGAATTAAAGTAGAAAAGTCCAACCTGCCCTGAATAATCGTCATTTTTGGGGAATACGAGTCGCACTTCGTTTGAATATTGCTCGTAGTCGTTGGTATTTGGGTTATCAACAATGTCTCTTCTAGATGCAAAGTCATTGTGCAAATTTGTATCGCTTTCAAAGTAACGCCACGCAGCAATATTAATGAGCTCTATACCGCTATCAAACTCATACGCCAACTCAACTTGCGCTCCACCTGTCTCTACGTCGCTAAACATTGCACCATCTGAATTGTTGGTCATATTTTCAGGGCCTGGAACAATATTGTCTGGCTCAAAAAAGTCCAATAACTCACTGTTTGGATCTACGGTTCGATAGGTTCGGCTGTAGCGCTCAGCCGTGCCTTCGTTTTCGTTGTAATCGGCAATCGCGTATAAAGAAAAGGGGCCATCTTCATAAAGGTACTTAACTTTAATCCCCGATTTATCCTGACCTAAGTCTGTTCTTACATCGTCATTAGGAAACACGTTTTCGATAAGCGGATCTTGAGACGATTTGAGCAGATTTACACGAAGCGCTGAATTATCTGAAACAGGAACATTTACCGTCCCTCTGATAATGTGCCCTTTGGCATCTGTGGGCGTGGTATCTCTGTAGTTATATTCTAATGAGACATTACCTGAGAATTCATCAAACTCAGGCCTTCTTGTTGTAATGTTTACCAAACCTGCGGATGCGTTTTTACCAAATAACAAGCCTTGAGGACCGTTAAGTACTTCAACAGAGGCAATGTCGTTGAATGGTTGGCCAGCAAGCGCATTTCGCCCTAAGCTTACGCCGTCAATTGCCAACGCCACACTCGGGTCAATGGTTTCTGCAAACACTTGCGTGCCAATACCGCGAATGGCAAAGGTGTTGTCTTGCCCTAGTTGTAATGTAGGCGCAAGCGTTGAAAGTTGAGTGATTTCATTGATGCTTTGTTTTTGTAAATCGTCAGAAGATAATGTTTGTACACTTACCGGTACTTTCTGAATATCTTGCGAAGTACGCTGTGCTTTAACCATAATAACTTCAAAGCCTTCAGAGTCCTTGGCTTCGGTTTCAGCGTTCTGCGCAACGGCTGATTGAGCAAAAACAGCTGCTATAAGGGTTACCAGCGCTGACTGTTTAAATTTTGATGTGCTTTTCATGTGTCCCTCTTCTCAGTAGTCATTCGAGAGTGTTATTTGTGCCGCGTTATTAAAATGCGTTATGTGCTAGCTAGTTTCACAAAGCGGTCTTTGAATCTAGCCACCCAACGGTTTACAAGAATTTAACCAAATAGAAACGTTTGAACACTCCGATTTCGTGATACCCACCTATCGCAAACTATGATACTTAGCAAAACGTTTAACACCTAAGCTCTAAACGCAGCTAAACCCGTGGACTTCGCTTCTTTATTGAGCCGAGTAAACATCGAAAAAAATAACGGCAACAACGTCTATCGAGTATAGAGATATTTAGTATCTGTAATTTCGATTTTTACCTTACCGCGGCTTTTTCTAGGATCGGTGGTTACTGAAATGTTAAAAGTAATTTGTTTCATGACCAGCGACAAAATACACGCCGTAGGTTACATTCACTGCAGGTAGCTCAGCGCTTGATTGGGGCACGCATTACTTTTCCATATCTTACTTCACCTCGACATGATCACATTACATCTCGCTTGAACCATCAGACGACTGTGAAGTTTCGCAATAGTGTGAGCCGCTGAGGCGGCGCACTTTTTTGGAGAGCATAAATTGAAGCGCACATTAAAGGTTTTTATCACGGTTTGCAGTGTATTTACTCTTTTTGTCCAGGCCTCGGCAACTGAAAGCGAGCATGGCCAGAAGCGAAACATTGTATTTGTATTAGTTGATGATCTTCGATATGACGGAATGGGCTTCATTCAGCCTACGCTCCAAACCCCCAATATTGATGATTTGGCATCAACCGGCGTGCACTTCACAAATGCATTGGTGACTTCGTCTTTGTGCTCACCTAGCCGTGCATCAATTTTGACAGGCATGTCTACTCGCAATCATAAGATCGTTGATAATAATAATTCTAGCGAAGAGGGGTTAACTTTTTTCCCTCAGTATTTACAAGACGCGGGCTACCAAACGGGCTTTTTTGGGAAATGGCATATGGGGTCTCACTCAGATATGCCCCGTAAAGGCTTCGATAAATGGGTAAGTTTCACCGGTCAGGGAACCTATTATCCGCAAGACCGGGTACCTCCACCATTACGCAATAAAGGGATTGTAAACCAGCTAAACGTGGATGGTGTTCACGTTGATCAAAAAGGCTATATCACAGATGAGTTAACCGACTATGCACTTGAGTGGCTAGATAACGATATCGACCAAACACAGCCATTTTTACTTTATCTAAGCCATAAAGCAGTGCATTCAGATGCAACGCCTGCCGCTCGCCACAAAGACCAGTACAAGGATGTCGAATTTACATTGCCTGAAAGCGCAAAGGTGACAAAAGAAGATGCTAAAAACAAGCCTATGTGGGTTCACAATCAAAGAAATAGCTGGCATGGCGTAGAATTTTTCTATGCCAGTGACAGAAAAATGAGTGACTACTTAAAAAATTATTACGCAACGTTGTCAGCGGTAGACGATGGTTTAGGCGAAATTATTAGCTATCTGAAAAAGAAAAACCTCTTTGATAATACTATGGTTGTTTTCTACAGCGATAACGGCTTTATGATTGGGGAACACGGACTAATTGATAAGCGAAATGCTTATGAAAGCTCTATTAAGGTACCGCTTGTTATAAGTGCTCCTGGTTTGCTGCCTGAAGGAGAGAGCAACCATACATTAGTGCGAAACCTTGATTTAGCCCCAACATTTCTAGACCTTGCTGGTATAGCGGCACCAAGTCACTTCGAAGGGAAAAGCTTCTTACCCGTTGCCACTGGTGCGGTAAAGGAAGAGAAGTGGGATGCCCCTGACTTTGTGTACGAGTATTACTGGGAATATTCATTTCCTATGACCCCAACCACATTCTCAATACGACGAGGCGACCTTAAATACATTCAGTACCACGGCGTTTGGGACATAGAAGAACTGTATGATTTAAGTACTGACCCCGATGAGCGGAAAAACTTAATTCGCCACCCTGATTACGCAGAAAAGCTAGCTTCCTCTTCGCAAAGCGCTTTATCAATCTTTATTTCCAGCAACAGGGGCAAAGCCTTCTGTTCCTTTCAACGCTCGCCTCTCAGAGGGGTTGAACTTACGTAAAAAAGAGGGTTTAGAAGCAGCTCCCTTTCCCGATTGGTGGAAAGTAGAACCTAATAGATTTGATAAATACAACGGCTTATTCCCTGATACTCCTTTGAAAATAGAAAAGGAAAGAAAAGGTGAGCTCTATTTTCCCTTCATGGAAGGTCTAAATAAAAACAACTAGGAGAAAGTTTGTGCAACAAGCAAACACTAACGAAAACCGATTCACTATTATTCTGGTCAGCTTGGTGGCGACTATTGGCGGTTTTTTATTTGGTTTCGACAGTGGCGTGATTAATGGGACCATCGACGGACTGCAATCTGCGTTTAATGCCGATGATGTAGGCACAGGTTTTAACGTTGCATCAATGCTATTAGGTTGTGCCATTGGCGCATTTTTTGCGGGGAAATTAGCAGATATTTTTGGTAGGAAAAGCCTGCTGATTGTCGCAGCAGTTTTTTTTATTATCTCAGCGTTAGGCTCGGGGCTCGCTAGTAGCTCGATTGAATTTGTTATATACCGCGTACTTGGAGGGATAGCTGTAGGGGCAGCTTCCGTCATGTCACCGGCTTATATTGCAGAAATTGCACCAGCTAGATACCGGGGCGCTTTGGCGACTATTCAACAAGTTGCCATTATTGCTGGTCTCTTCTCGGCATTTGTTAGCAACTATGCATTGGCGCTATCCGCAGGCAAATCAACTGACATATTGTGGGCAGAATTTGAAGCTTGGCGTTGGATGTTTTGGGTAGAACTTGCCCCAGCAAGTTTGTTTTTTTTCGCACTGTTCTTTATACCAGAAAGCCCAAGATATTTAGTTTTCTCTGGAAAAGAAGAAAAAGCCAAAAGCGTGTTAAGTGCGCTTTTTGGAGAACAGCAGGCCAATCTTATATACAGCGAGATATCTAACTCGCTGCAAGCTGATCATAAGCCTTCAATGCGAGACATTTTCGACACATCAACGAACAAAGTTAGGCCTGTTGTGTGGGTAGGTATTGGTCTAGCCGTTTTACAACAGCTTGTTGGTATAAATGTGGTGTTTTATTACGGTGCCGTATTGTGGCAAGCCGTTGGGTTTACAGAGTCAGATGCATTACTAATAAATATACTCAGTGCAGGGCTGAGTATCTTTGCTTGTATTATTACCATTACCTTGATCGATAAATGGGGCCGAAAGCCCATACTCACTGTCGGCTCTGTCGGTATGGCAACAGCACTAGCGTTAATGGTTATCGCATTTCAAAGCGGACAATTTATAGATGGACAGCTTCAGCTGCCGGGTCATATGGGAACACTCGCTCTAGTGGCGGCTAATGTTTACGTTTTCTTCTTTAATTTATCGTGGGGGCCCGTGATGTGGGTAATGTTAGGTGAAATGTTTCCTAATCAAGTAAGAGGGTCTGGTTTAGCTATAAGTGGCCTTGCACAGTGGGTCGCCAACTTCCTCATTACAATAACCTTCCCAATATTGCTTTTAGGAATTGGTTTGGTTGGTGCTTATAGTCTTTACGCGCTTGCTGCATTTTTATCTATTTTCTTTGTCGTGAAGTTCGTGAAAGAGACGAAAGGCAAATCACTTGAAGCAATGTAACAGCAACACCAAAAGTGACGCTATTGTCATCAACTTTCGTCAAGCAGGGAAATGGTTCACGGCGGAGGTAAAGATTGACCGCTAAAAATCTCGAGCTCTATGTAGAGAATAGCTTTGACGAGTTCGAAGCTTTCTTTCATAGCGAAGCACTGACCGTTCGTAGCCAACAACACGGGTGGAAGATACTACCTCATCGTCACAAGGCGCTTTGCCAAATTTTTGTTATCACGACTGGCGGTTGTAAAGTTCAACTCGATGACAGGAATACGATAGTGACCGCTCCCTGCGCGCTTTTTATACCTGAAAATGTTGTTCATGGGTTTGATTGGGACGTCGGGTCGAAAGGGCATGTATTATCTGTTGTTTCACCCGTGGTAAAACAAATAGCACAGAATGTAGATTCCTTGGGTTTCATTGACGACGCATTAATAGGGAGTTTAGACGGAAAGTACATACATGATATCGTCTATTTGTGCCAAAAGCTGGAAGACGAAGCTCGGAACGTCTTCGCTTGTAGCGGGGCGATGACAATAGCGTTACTTCAACAACTTTTAATTATTCTCGGTAGGGTTGAGCCATCAACAAGTCAACCTGTGATTAAGCCGTCTAGATCTGAACATAAAGTCCGCTTTTACGAGATGCTAATTAAGAAGTATGGTTGCGAACAACACCAAGTGAAGTGGTACGCGAATAAGATAGGAGTAAGTAGCGCTCATCTTAATGTAATTTGCAGGCAGTATTCTCAATCAAGCGCTTCAGAATTGATTTACAGGTACTTATTAGATGAGGCGAAAAGGCTTTTGATTTTTTCGAATATCAACATCTCTGCCGTAGCAGAGCGTCTGGGTTTTCAAGACCAAGCTCATTTCACTAAATTTTTTAAGAAAGCGACTCACTATACGCCTTCTAGTTTCCGCAAAAACCACAAATAAAATGGCCCGCCCTAGAGGATTCGAACCTCTGACCTCGGCCTCCGGAGGGCCGCGCTCTATCCAGCTGAGCTAAGGGCGGTTTGTAGTACCAGTGAAATAATCACCGAGCGTTTACTGTAATGAACTCCGTGGCTAAACGTATGCAGCAAACGGGGCGTAATAATACTGACGCCACGGGCTGGCTTCAACTCATTTATTAAAATCTCTTTAGATGGCTTGGCAGAAGTGTTAAAAATCCTTACTTTTTATGGGTAATTGGCCTCAAATAGTTGTTCAGCCCCAATTAACCGTTATAATCTGGCGAGTTATATTTTAAACAAATTCATCATTGCCTGGAGACAGATGTGAAATTAAAGACTTGGTTAACTGTTGCTGCTACTGCGCTAACTGTTTTTGCAGCACAAGCGCAAGAAATGAGTAACGATGAAATTGCCGATCGCATTAAGCCGGTAGGTCAAGTACACGTTGCAGGTGCAGCAGCTGAAGGTAGTGCAGGCGCAGCGGGCGGCGCGAAGTCTGGCGAAGACGTTTATAACTCTGCATGCGTTGCGTGTCACGCAGCGGGCGTTTTAGGTGCTCCTAAGCTTCAAAATGCAGCTGATTGGCAGCCTCGTTTGGACGAGCGCGGTCTTGATGGTGTATGGCAAAACGCTTTGAACGGTATTAATGCTATGCCTCCTCGTGGTACCTGTGGCAATTGCTCTGATGACGAAATTAAAGCAGCTATTGAGTACATGATTGAAGGTATCTAGAACCTACACAATCACAACAACTTGATGGAAAAAGTAGCGTTTTATCCTCTAATCGGGTAATTTAACTCGTTGGGAAACGTTACTTTTTTACTGGCGAGCGGAATGTCAAAAGATTCGACGCAACATGAGTTGACGGAAGAGGAACTGCGCGAACTTATACCGCAGCTTCAACAACTTACCGACAAATATAAGCGTGCTGAACGTGTTCAGAAGGCGCTTTTTGATATTTCTGAACTTGCCAGTTCTGTAAGCCACCTAAATCGCCTTTACTCCGCTATTCATGAAATCATTGCCGACTTCATGAATGCAGACAACTTCTTTGTTGCCTTTTACGAACCAGAAACCCACATTGTCGACTTTGCCTATTTTATTGATGAGTTCGACGAACAAACTGTTCCTCAGCTTCCCGCTGAATCTTTGATGGACGGTATGACGGGTTATATTCTCAGAACCGGCAACCACCTTTTTTATAAGCGCGACGAAGAAGAAACTTTCGCCTCTGAGCACGACATTAAGCTAGTCGGTTCCCAACCTTTTGAGTTACTGGGCGTGCCTTTAAAGCGTGGCAGTCAGGTGATTGGTGCCATGGTAGTGCAAACTTACGATGAAGGCGTGCATTACACTCAAGAAGATTTAGAAGTTCTGCTGTTTGTTTCACAGCATATTGTCACAACAGTAGATCGAGTAAAGAACAGAGAGCTTACTGAACGTACCATTCGAGAACGTACCCGCCAGCTTCGAAAGATTAACGACGACCTTCAAGAAGAAATTTTAGAACGCCAAAAAGTAGAGTCGTTACAGCAAGCGCTGTTTGAAATTTCTGAATTGGCGGCCACTCTAGAAGGCGATATGAATGCCTTTTATTCCAGCCTACACGATATTCTTGCACGGCTGATCAGTGCCCCTAACTGCTACATAGCAATTCTCGACAAAGATAAAGAGATGCTGGAGTTCCCGTATTTCAGCGACACGAAGCAAAAAGAAATCAGCGCTAGACCTCTTGGCTTAGGGCTTACCGAATACGTTTTACGTACAGGGCAAGCCGAGCTAATTAACCCACCCAAAGTACTAGAGTTGGCTGAGTCGGGGGACCTAGATGTTACGGTTGCTCAGAACATGCTAAATAGCGCTAACTCTTGGCTTGGCTCCCCACTTGTCGTTGAAGGGGAAATAGCCGGGGTTATTGCAGTGCAAACTTACGGTAAATTGGCAAAATATAACTCCCGCGACCAAGAGCTACTTCGCTTTGTTTCGCACCATATTGCTGTAGCCATTGAGCGCAAGCGCAACACCGAGTCGATGCAGCGCTATAACATTGAGCTTGAAGAGCGCGTGAAAGAGCGCACTGCAGAGCTTAACCGCGCGAACAAGTTTTTAAAGCAGCAAATTGAAGAGCGTAAAGAGATTGAGCTTAAGCTAATTCACGACGCTCACCACGACTCATTAACCGACTTACCTAACCGCGCTATGTTCACCAGCAGATTAGAACTAGCCATTGCCAGTAAGCAACGTTACAGCGATAACTTATTCGCGGTGTTATTTATCGACTTGGACCGCTTTAAAGTTATTAACGACACGCTAGGTCACCACGCGGGCGACGAGTTTTTAATTGAGGTCGCAAGACGCATTGCGCTGTGTATTCGCGGTCACGACTTATTAGCCCGCTTAGGAGGGGATGAGTTTGTTGTGCTACTGGATAACTTCGAAGATGAAGCGGATGTTGAAGAAGTAGCCAGCCGTATTATTTCATCTATTTCAGAGCCTTTTTTGCTGGATGGCCGAGAAATGTATTCCGGCGCCAGTGTGGGTATCGCTCACTTAGAAACCTATTATCGCAGCGCCGACGAGGTACTACGCGATGCTGACGCTGCCATGTATCAAGCGAAAACCCTCGGGCGTGGCCGCTATGTCATGTTTGATAAGAGCATGCGCGATAGGCTGATAGAAGAGCTTGAGCTTGAAAATGAGTTTAGGCGCGCCCTGCGTGAAGAAGAGTTTGATTACTTTTTGCAGCCCGTTATTGATTTAAATGACAACAGCACGCTGTATAAGGAAATGTATATTCGCTGGTCTCACCCTGCCTACGGTAAAATAGCCCGCGAGCAGTTCAGACAAGTTGCGGAACATAGCGGTCTAACCCTAGACCTCGATTTATTTCAGCTGACCAAAGCGTGCGAATTGCTAAATCACTATAAAAATACCGATGAGCCTATCAACAAAATAGCAGTTAACGTATCGATTAATCATTTACTGCAGGCCTCCATGGTTAATCAAATGATAGATATGATCGCAACATCTAACATTACGCCAAGCCAGCTAGTGTTTGAGTTTGACGAAAATGACTTAAACCGCCGTTCGCAGTTTATCTTACCGGCAATTAAAAAGCTTAAACGGGCTGGCGTAACCCTTGTGCTTGATAACTTTGGTAGCGGCTTGGCTTCGCTTAGCTATCTGTTTGCCTACCCCTTCGACTTCATCAAGATTGATCACAGATTTGTGAAATCGCTGCCGCGCTCTCAACGTAACTTAAAGCTGATTCAGTCGGTTATGCTCATTTCTGAGCATTTGAAGTTTCAGGTAATTGCAGAAGGTGTAGACTCTCAGGCACAGCTTGATGCCCTTAGTGAAATTGAATGTTCATACGGTCAAGGCAAGATATTGAAGCACGCAAAAGTGCTTGATATGACGTCGCTAGCGAGCTAAAAGCAAGTACTCACTCACACCCGGGCTCTACTACTTCTTCCCTAAGATGCCTCTTAAATTAGCAATGCCTACCTGTGCTTTTTGCTGGCGCTCTTCTTTGGTAACTTTCGGCTTTTGGTTTTCCCACTGTACGTCGTCAGCTGGTAGTTCAAATAAAAAGCGGCTTGGCTCAGGGTTTATGACTTCACCAAACTGTCGGCGCTCTTTGGCAAGGCTAAATATCAGCTCGCGCTGTGCACGGGTAATACCTACATAAGCAAGCCGGCGCTCTTCTTCTACGTTGTCTTCGTCAATGCTGCTTTGGTGCGGCAATAAGCCTTCTTCCATACCCACTAAGAACACAATGGGAAACTCTAGACCTTTTGAGGCATGCAGGGTCATTAACTGGACCTGGTCCCCTTCCCCATCGTCCTCGCCGCGCTCCATCATGTCGCGCAGAATTAAGCGGTTCACCACTTCAGTTAAGGTCATGGGTTGGTCTAAGTCGTTGCCTTCCAGCATATCGTTGACCCAGCCAAATAAGGTACTTACGTTGGCCATCGCCATTTCAGCGGCTTTGGGGCTGGCGCTGGTTTCATATAGCCACTCTTCATAACCCATGGTGCGGATCATGGTGCGTACTGCATCAGCGGTGTTGCCACGTTCAGCATTGTCTGATAACTCCACTACCCAGCGGGCAAAGGTCGAAACCGAGTGAAAAGCTTTGTCGGGCAGCACGCTATTTAAATTTGGGTGGGTCGCCGCTTCGAACATAGACACGCCTAAACTATTGGCAAAGTTACCCAACTTTTCTAGCGTAGCGCGGCCTATACCGCGCCCTGGCGTGTTAATGATGCGAAGCAAAGCGTTATCGTCGTCCTGATTCACCAGTAACCTTAAATAGGCCATGATGTCTTTCACTTCGGCACGACCAAAGAACGACATGCCACCGCTTATTTTGTAAGGAATGCGGTTACTCATTAACAGCTTTTCAAAGATACGGCTTTGGTGATTTCCGCGATACAAAATGGCGTAGTCTTTAAACTGCGTGCGGTTCATGAACTTGTGCGCCAGCAGCTCTGCCACCACTCGCTCACCTTCATGTTCTTCGTTCTTTGCCTCTATCACTTTAAGCGGCTCGCCGTACTGCAGTTCAGAGAACAGGGTTTTATCGAACAAGTGCGGGTTGTTCTGAATTAGAATATTCGCGCAATGCAGAATACGCCCTGACGAGCGGTAGTTTTGCTGTAGCTTAATCACGTTCAGTCGCGGGAAATCTTCTTGAAGCAAATGCAGATTTTGCGGCTTTGCACCACGCCATGAGTAGATAGACTGGTCGTCGTCGCCAACTACAGTAAAGCGTGCGCGCTCACCTACTAATAGCTTTACCAACTCGTACTGGCTGGTATTGGTATCTTGGTACTCATCCACCAGCAAGTAGCGAATTTTGCTCTGCCATTTGGCTCTTATTGTTTCGCTGCTTTTTCAGAAGCAGCGTGGGCAGCAGAATAAGATCGTCAAAATCGAGTGCGTTATAGGCTTTTAGGTTGTCTTGGTAACGCTTGTAGGCTTCTGCAAATTCTCTCTCGCCCGTGCTGGTTGCCGACTTTAATAAAGCATCGGGTAAGATGAGGTCGTTTTTCCAGTTCGAAATGCAGCTTTGCAGTAGCTGAAGCTGATCTTTATCACCATCGAGGGTGTCAGACGTTAGGTCGTTAAGCAGAGCAAACGAATCTTTATCATCGAACAGCGAGAACCCCGGTTTTAGGCCTAAGTCTTTTACATGCGCTTTAATGATAGTTAAGCCCATGGTGTGAAAAGTAGATACCTTTAACCCGCGTGCCTCTGGCTTGCCCAAGGTTTGTGCTACACGTTCTTTCATTTCACGTGCCGCTTTGTTGGTAAAGGTAACCGCCGCAATATAGCGTGCTGGCATATCGCAGTTTCTAACTAAATGAGCAATTTTGTTGGTAATTACACGGGTTTTACCACTGCCCGCCCCAGCCAGCACCAAACATGGCCCAGACACATAGGTTACGGCAGATTCTTGAGCTTCATTTAGTTTCATTTAGTTCCTAAAACAACGTACGTTTGGGAGTAACACGGTTTTCATTGCATGTCGCGACGATACCGATAGAATAGCTTTCACATTTTGAGCTGCGCATTATAAGGGAATTCCATGTTGGATCCGAAGAAACTCGAAGATTTAGCGAAACAAATTGCTGATGCCGTACCACCAGGCGTTAAAAACATGGCTGAAGAAGCAGAAGGCCGAGTGAAAACAGTATTGCAGTCGCAGCTGTCGAAACTTGATTTAGTCACTCGCGAAGAGTTCGACATTCAGAGCCAGGTGCTTATTCGCACCCGCGAAAAGCTAGACGCTATGGAAAGTCGCATTGCCGAGCTAGAAGCAAAACTAGCTGAAAAATAGTTGTTCACAGCTTATAGAAAACTCAAAGCGCCTTTATGGCGCTTTTTTGTCAAGCTAGATGAAATAAAACATTAAATCTATTACCGCTCTCTTTTCAAAGGTCTTTTAAGGCTTTGGAAGGCTACATCAAGATCTCTAAACCTTTCTGCTCAACAAGGTTCAGAAGCTTTTAAAGAAGTACCTCGAGGCTTTTTGTTGCCCTGCTCCCACTGCTTGATTGTAGATGGCGTGATATTTAAATAGGCAGCAAAAACAGCTTGGCTTACTCTTGCTTTTTCACGTATCGCTTTTATCCGCTGTCCATCATATTGCTTGAGTTTGGGTAAACATAATGCATCAAACTTATGCATAGTCTGCTTATCCATTACTCCGGCTTCGCTCAAATCTTTTGCAGTATTATGTACTACATCTAAAATGCTTTCTTTCATGTTATCTCACCTCTTCAATACTACCTGAATCTATAGCTTTCTTAAGCTTTTCCTCGCTGTAGTTCAGTAGCTCTTTAGCTAAGAGTTTTAAAGACTTCATCTCTTTAACACTTATATTAGAGCGGGTGTTTTTGGAAAAACCGTAAATAAAAAAGGCTTTATTATCCACTTGAAAAGCTATGAGGGTTCTTAAACTTCTACTTTTGCCTTGCCCCAAAAGAGGTACTCGCTTTTTATATACATTTGCACCTAAATCGGCGTCAACTAATCCCTGTTGCATTTCTGCAATTGCTAATTTTAGCAAGCTGTCTGATAAACCTTCCTTACTAGCCCACCTCTTGAACCACTTCAATTTATATATGCGTATAGATTCCATTCGACAGCTAAAGTATAACACTTAGTAGCATAATTTGTGCACAGCTTTAAAAACACTTAGTGATTAAAGCGCGTGCCTGTATAAGCTAGTGAATACTTTAGACTGGCTATAAATTAGTTATAAGGGGACATTGGTACAGGTTGAAGTTTGCTGTTGGTAAGTTTTACCTTACCAAATAAAAATGCAGCGCCGCACCAAGCGTAATAGCTAAGCCAATGTAGTGGTTTTCAATAAACGCGGTGAAACAGCCTTCACGCTGACGGCGTTTAATAAGCTGATATTGGCGCACGCATAGCAAAGCAGAAAACAGTACCGCTATGTAGTAAGGCCATGTCGCATTGATTGTTAAGCCTATACACCACAGAATAGTTAGCGCCAAGGCTTGCAACAACATCACAATTAGCACGTCGTTTTTACCGAACAATATAGCGGTAGATTTAACGCCTATTTGCAAATCGTCGTCGCGGTCTACCATGGCGTACATGGTGTCGTACGCTACTGTCCATAGTAAGTTAGCAATAAACAACCACCAAGCGTACGTTGGTACAGTTTCTAGCACGGCCATAAAAGCCATAGGTATGGCCCAGCCAAATGCCGCGCCTAATACCACCTGCGGCAAGTGGGTATAACGCTTCATGAAGGGATAGCTTGCAGCAAGCAAAAGCGCTACAACAGATAACGCGATAGTTTGCCAGTTAAGAAACAGCACCAAAATAAACGCGATGGCGATAAGCGCGCCAAATAACTGCAGTGCTTGTTTAGGCTTAACTTCGCCCGTTGCCAACGGGCGCTGTGTTGTGCGCTTTACGCGTCCGTCCACTTTTCTGTCAGCATAGTCATTGATAACGCAGCCTGCTGAACGCATTACGACCACGCCAGCCACAAAGATAAGCGTAATACTTAAAGGCGGTAAACCTTCAGCCGCCATGAGCAGCGCCCACAATGTTGGCCACAGCAGTAAATAAATACCTACAGGTTTATCTAGGCGCATAAGTCGCGCATACGCATTCCAATTATGCTTCATAACTGTTGTTCGCTTTCCTTTTCACTTGTCGCTATATAGCCGTAAGCCGGAGAATCGGGAAGAAATACTTCTGCCACTATCATGCTGTAGTTGTCTAACGTAAACAACGAACGTCTTCCCCACAAAACTTGGTTACTGTTAATACCAAACTGAGAAGCTTGGGCAGTACACAATTGGAATTGTGAACGGGTGAACCGCGTGTCGTTAAATAAGCGTTTTCCCAGAGGCTCGCGACCTAAATCAGAAAGCTCACGGTCTACAAACGCTTGAGGAATAATAGAGCGCGCGAATACCCATGGTTGGTGATCGCCACATAATAGAATTTCACGGGCTTGATAGCTGGTATTGCCGTTACTGCGTAGCAGCGATAATTCGTTATCGTGAGGTATTTGCGTGTGTTGACCGATAAGCTCTAGCGAGAAATGGTCGCATAATGATTGCACCCGCTCGGTTAATGACCCGGTATCTAACAGCCAGTTTTTTAGCTGAGCATTTGGAATTGTGATGCCAGAAGGTGCTTGCCAGTCAACCGCCAAACCCACTGGAAAAGTGGCATTAAAACTCACACGAAAAGCCCGAATAATGAATCTGTTGGTATGATAACACGTCATGTCCAAATATTTTCACTTGGTTAAACTTTTGCAGTAGTGTGTTTGATCAGAGATTTGCTACACTACCAAGTGAATTTATTATTTTGGTGTTTCAGGCTTCACTATGTTTAAGTCACTAATTTTACGTATATTAGCGGTTAGCTTTTTTGTTTTTGGTTGCAGCTCAGCATTGGCACAAGATAAAGCCAACTATGCTTATTTGGGCTTAGAACCAGAGATTGTTACCAACTATATTAGCGACAGCGCACAGAAGCTGGGTTATGTTCGCGTATCGGTTGAATTAATGATTCACGATGTGAACCAACTGGAAATTGCTGAACACCACATGCCGCTGCTACGCTCTACCGCCATTGAGATATTCGGGCAGCAGCCTGCAGAGAAAGTAAAGTCGCTCACCGGCCGTGAAGATATTCGTCGCGCTATTTTAAAAGCACTTCAAGAGCACATGCAGCAAGAAACAGGTGGTGAGGTCATTAAAAACGTTATTTTTACCAAGTATTTATATCAGGGTGCTTAGGCAGGATAACCGCTGCCTGGCCAGCGGTTAACGTTTAGCAGAGCCTAAACTAAGAGTGGCGGCAAGTAAGCAGCCTGAAATAAGCCCCGCAGTATGCGCTGCGTTCGCCATGTTCACCCATAATATATCGGCATAGCCAAGCACTAACCAAACCAGCATAAAACCGACAATGGAGTTTGGCAGCGAAAGCCCCCAACTTGGGCGCAGCCAGCCAAGCCACCACACGAAGCCCATTACGGCATATACCACACCAGAAAGCCCACCAAACAAGAATAAGTTGCCTTGTACTGGGTCGCTGAATAGCGCTTGCGCGGCATTTGAAATTGTAGCTGAAACCAAAAATACAATAAGCAGCATACTAATACCTAAAGTACGTTCAATTTTGGCCCCTAGCATGCCCCACCATAGTAGATTGAATATGATGTGAAGCGCTGAGAAATGAATGAACGCCGGACCGAGCAGTCGCCACCACTCGTGATTTTGTGACAACACAAAAAACGGCTGCATCAGTAAGTGCTGAGCAATGGGGGCAAATAGCCCAAATAAAGACAATAGGTAAACCACTGCACACAGCACGAACACCACAGAGGTAAACGGCGCTTTAACAGCATCGGACACTATTTTGCTTAACGAAAAGCCGCCGCCTGATGGAGCAAGCTGTACGTTCTTACCACTGTCCCATGCCGCTTGCTGATATTTAGGGTTTGTTGGGTTTGCTAAAAAGTCTTCAGCGATCACTTTTGCGCGGTCGATATGCTCGTTGTTATCCAGCACAACCACAAACTCTTTTTCGTGCTGTACTACGTTGGCGTTGATTTGCTGACTGGTTAAATAGTTGGCGAGAAGGTGCGCTGGACTTTGCTGATTAAACGCAATTAAAGGATGACCCATAAGCTAGTTGTTACCCCAAAAGCAAAAAGAGTGTAAAGCGATAGTGATATACAAGAGCGTAGAATCCTAGCTCTCGTCAATGATTCTTTATACTGAAATAGTGAAGGACCTGCAAAACATAAAATAAAGGTGCACATTGTGCACCTCTAGAAAATCGCTATTCGGTTACTACCGGGTTAGCCAGTCGCCACGCTTCAAAGCCCCCGTCCATACTATAAACGGTCTCAAAACCTTGCTGAGCTATCACTTGCGCAGCCTGTTGACTGCTTACGCCGTGGTAACACACTACAACAACAGGGGTATCTTTAGGCGCTTGGTCAATAAACGCCCCAAAGTTGTCGTTGTTGAGCGGTGCCGCATTGGGCATATGGCCATTAGCAAACGATTGAGGATCGCGAATATCCACAATCGTTACGTCGCCTTGAAAGTTAGCAACGTCGCTTACGCTAATGTGTGAGAATGTTGTCATTATTGCCAATCCAAAATAACTTTACCTGAGTGTCCTGACCCCATGGTATCAAACCCTTTCTGAAAGTCATCAATGGAAAAGGTATGGGTGATGATGGGAGAAAGGTCCAGGCCACTTTGTAGCAAGCTTGCCATTTTGTACCAAGTCTCGAACATTTCACGACCGTAAATGCCTTTTATCACCAGCCCTTTGAAAATAACTTGGTTCCAGTCAACAGCAACGTCTTGCGGAGGAATACCCAGCATGGCTACTTTGCCGCCGTGATTCATTTTATCTAGCATGTCTCTAAACGCTACTGGTACACCAGACATTTCAAGGCCCACATCAAAGCCCTCAGTCATACCCAGTTCGTTCATAACATCTTGTAAGTTTTCTTTACTTACATCAACAGCGCGCGTGGCGCCCATCTTTTCAGCAAGTTCAAGGCGATACGGGTTGATATCAGTGATAACTACATGACGCGCCCCAACATGCTTAGCTACTGCTGCGGCCATGATACCGATCGGTCCTGCACCTGTGATAAGTACGTCTTCGCCTACTAGGTCGAAACTTAGCGCGGTATGAACAGCATTACCAAATGGGTCGAAAATAGACGCGAGGTCGTCGCTGATATTGTCTGGAATCTTAAATGCGTTGAACGCTGGAATAACTAGGTATTCTGCAAACGCACCAGGGCGGTTTACGCCCACACCTTCGGTGTTGCGACATAAATGTACGCGGCCAGCACGGCAGTTACGACAATGGCCACAGGTAATATGACCTTCACCTGATACGCGGTCGCCAACGTTGAAGCCTTTTACTTCTTGGCCCATACCGACTACTTCGCCAACGTATTCGTGACCAACCACCATAGGGACTGGAATAGTGTTCTGCGACCACTCATCCCAATTGTAAATGTGCATGTCGGTACCGCAAATCGCGGTTTTGCGAATTTTAATCAGTAAGTCGTTGTGCCCTACTTCAGGCTTTGGTGTGTCTTGTAGCCAAATACCTTTTTCCGCTTTCGCTTTTACTAGCGACTTCATGAAATCACTCCCATTTCGCGGCCTACTTCGATAAACGCATCGATGGCTTTATCGACGTGTTCAAGGCTATGACCTGCAGACATTTGCGTACGAATTCGAGCTTGGCCTTTTGGCACAACAGGGTAAGAGAAGCCAATAACGTAAATGCCTTTTTCTAGCAGCTTGTCAGCCATTTCACTGGCTAAGCGGGCATCACCAAGCATTACTGGAATTATGGCGTGATCTTTACCGGCAAGGGTGAAACCCGCCTCTTCCATGCGGTTGCGGAAGTGGTTGGCATTTCTCCATAAATTAGCGCGTAACTCATCACCCTCTTTCATCATTTCAAACACTTTTAATGATGCTGAAACAATAGGTGGCGCAACTGAGTTAGAAAATAGGTAAGGACGCGAGCGCTGACGTAGCCACTCTACAACTTCTTTTTTGCCCGACGTATAACCGCCAGATGCGCCGCCAAGGGCTTTGCCTAAAGTACCTGTAATAATGTCTACACGGCCCATTACACCGCAATATTCATGGCTACCTTTACCGTTTTCGCCCAAGAAACCCGTGGCGTGGCAGTCATCAACCATTACCATAGCATCATATTTGTCGGCTAGGTCGCAGATTGAAGCAAGATCGGCAATAACGCCGTCCATAGAAAATACGCCATCGGTAGCAATGATTTTAAAACGTGCACCGTCAGCCTCGGCTTGCTTTAATTGCTCTTCTAAGGCCGCCATGTCGTTGTTGGCATAACGGTAACGCTTGGCTTTACACAAACGTACGCCGTCAATGATACTCGCATGGTTTAACGCATCAGATATAATGGCATCTTCCGGTCCAAGAAGGGTTTCAAACAAACCGCCATTTGCGTCGAAGCAAGATGGATAAAGAATGGTGTCTTCGGTACCTAAGAAGTCGCTAATAGAGGCTTCTAGTTGCTTGTGAATGTCTTGCGTTCCGCAGATGAATCGCACAGATGCTACTCCGAAGCCATGGCTATCTAAGCCCTCTTTCGCCGCTTCGATTAAGCTTTCGTTGTTTGCTAGGCCAAGGTAGTTGTTCGCACAAAAGTTAATAACCTGCTCACCACCATCAACACCAATATCCGCTTGTTGTTGCGACGTGATCACACGCTCTTTTTTGTACAATCCATCTTCTTTTGTGGCTTCAATTTGCGATTGCAAATGAGAAATAAATGCCGCAGACATGCCATTCTCCAAGTGTGGGTATATAAAAACCGCTAGTGTAATGAAAGCGCGTGAAAGGGTACACACCCATGCGCTGTATTTAATGGGTTTGTCGACTAAGTTTGTAAATTATTCAGCACACTCTAAGAAAAACACTAAAATCACACTAATTTGCTTCAAGCGCTATGTGAAATCTTTCCAAAAGCCGTTTTCAACCTTATCGCTTAGTGTGTCCCATAGGTTTACTTCAGGTATAGGACGACTAATAAGGTATCCCTGGCCCTGATGACAGTCGAAATGACACAGCAATTCGTATTGCTCATTGCTTTCTATGCCTTCAGCTATTACCTGCATGCCCATATTACGCACCATAGATATGGTGGAGTGCACAATGTTTCTGTCATCTGCACTGCTGGCAATGTTAGCAACGAAAGAGCGATCTATCTTTACATAATCGGCAGGCAATGACTTTAAGTAGCTTAATGATGAATAGCCGGTTCCAAAATCGTCAATTGCCAACATACAGCCCATGTCGCGTATAGTTTGCATTATTCCCATTGCCCGTTTGATATCTGAGACCAGAACGGTTTCCGTTAGCTCTAAGCAGACCTGGTCGGGAGCGATGTCGTTTTTGATAATTTGGTGCTGTAAAAACTCAGGTAAGCTAGGGTCAAGGAACTGCCCTGCTGATAAGTTAATCGCAACCTTAATATCTGGGTAGCCGCTATTTTTTAACTCGTTTATTAAGTTCGTGGAGCGTGTGATAACCCAATAATCTAGCTCGAGCATAAACGACGTATTCTCAAGCAATGGAATAAAATCGGCTGGCGATATAGGGCCTTTTTTAGGATGATACCAGCGCAGTAGTGCTTCAAACCCCATGAGCTTGCCGCTATGCATGTCTATTTGTGGTTGCAAGGCAAGGCTAAATTGATCGCCTCTTAGCGCTTCACGAGCCTCAGACTCCAGTTCAACCTTTTGCATTACCTTAAGGTTCATAGTGGCGTCATATACCCTAAACTCAGCACCTTTCTTCGCTTTGGCTTCGTACATCGCAATATCGGCATGACGCAGCAGCTCAACCGGCGTAGCGCGTGAGTGGTTAGTAATGGCAATACCAATACTAATTGATACATAAAAGGTAACGCCATCAACAATGATAGGCTCTTTAAACTCGTCGATAATTTTTTGCGCTACCGTGTCGACATGTTTTTTATTCTCTATATTCGAAAGCAAAATGACAAACTCATCGCCTCCGAACCGTGACGCAATATCAGATTCCCGAATAGGTCGGGAAATTCGCATTGCAGCAGCTTTAAGCAACTTATCGCCAACGTCGTGCCCATGGCTGTCATTAACTTTCTTAAAGTCATCTAAGTCCATGAACATGAGAGCCACTAGCCTGTCATCGCGAATTGAACTGGCCAATTGTTTTTCAATTTGAAAGGTCAGCATGTTGCGGTTAGGCAGACCTGTTAGCACGTCGAACATCGCCATTTTTTCTAGCTTAGCGGTATTGATTGCCATTTGACCATCGAAGCTTTCCATCTGACGTGCTAAATCATTCGCCGCTTCCTCAACCACATCTAATTCGTCGGTCAGCTGAAATATAGGCGGCTTTCGACGCTTAGCGGCAATAGTATAAAACTCACTGAATTTATGTTCAGCCAGCATTGGAAGGCGTTCGCTTATATCCAGCAGCCTTGTGCGATATTGATTTAAGAAGAGGTAAAGCAATGATGAAAATAGTAAAAATAAGCCGACAGCACTTGAGATGACCACGTAACGATATTGCTCATTTTGCCGCATCATTGCTGACACATCTTGTACAATTAGTAAATAAGGATGGTCGCCTGACGCGTGGTCAAAAGGTAGAAGGCTTACTAAAAGCTGCTGGCTGTCTAAACCAACGTTCACTCCTTTAATAACAAGGTCATCAACGCGCCAGTTAATGGGTAAAGCGTCGAAAAGCGAGCTCAAAAACTGCCAATTAGCTGCGGTAATTTGACTTGCTACCTTCAACCCTAATTTTCCAGTTTGTGATTCATCTAATTGAACTACCGCCACTTTATACACATCGGTGGCGCGGCTGAACAGGTAAAGCAACTCGCGCATGGAGGTAGACACAACAATAACCGGCACCTTATCGCTCGGCGACATTATGGGTATGGAAATATAATGAGTGCATACGCTCTCGCAGACCAGTAACGAGCGGCTTTCAAATGTTGCCCGGGTTGAATCTACAAGGCGCTCTATGGTGGTGTTAACAGGATAAGCAGGCTGTCCGACAACGCCGTTTTCATCGAATAGGTACAGGCTTTCGACCTGAAAGTTGAGCGTTAGGTATTCGTTAAGGTCATCTAAAGTACTATGTAATTTATCAAGATTATTGGAATACGCGCCATTTTTACGACTTATTATATCGATAAGGGTAATCATGCGGCTGTGAAGTATATCTTCAAATAGCTGAACCCGGCGCTGGTTGCTAATTTGGCTTTCCCGCTGCTGCATGACAACATGTGCTTCAGATTCTTTAATTAGCACGGTAGATATTACGATAGTAACAGTTAAAACCATGGCCAGCAGAATAGCGATAGTTTTAGTGGTAAAAGATACCTGAACCTTCATCTTTTAGCCTTAAAACCAATACGTTAACTGCATTGACCACATTTCCCAATGTTTATCAGCGTGGGATGCCACATCGCGGTTTAACAGGCTTACAACGCGAGTCGCCCCTTCAACCCAGTGATACTCTCCCTGTAGTCTCCATTTAGGTGCAATGTTCCAGCGTAACCCCAACGTATAAGTGTCTTGATAGCCAAAGTAAGCTGGAATAAGGCCGCCAGTTCTTGCCTCTAAGTCTTTACCGTCACTGTCGGAGGTATCATTAATATAGGTATCGTAACCAATAAGGCCGCTAAATTCGGTGTTAAATAGATATCTAAATTGAACAAAGCCACCTTCACCGGTACGTTTTTCAGCAAAGTCAGGGGCAAACAAACCTTGGCTGTCTTGCTTTTCACGAAGTAGCTCGGCAGATACTTCCCAATTCTCTGCAAAATATTGGGCAGAAAGCATAAACCGCTCTACGTTAGCCCCGCCCGACAAGCGATTATCATCTTGTGATGGCGTATATCTGAAGTCAGAGTTAAGCCAACTCGCCCCTAGTCTCCACGTCATGAATGAGGGCTGTACAAACACACTTGCTTGGTGCACAAAGTCCTGTTTTATCTTACCTTTCGCTTCATTACCTAAGAGAAAATCGCGCTGAGAGTCATTGATGTTCGAGCGCCCATAGCTCCAGTTAAGCTCCCACGTATATTCTTTACCGTAATGAGAGAAACTGGTCAGAATACCGTTACTGCCCAAAGCGATATCACGGAACCCGTCAAAATACACCGACTGAGGCAATACTGACGTATATCGCGTTTGAGGAACATCCCTAGTGGAGGAATACAACCAATGAGTATTTTTAAAGCGTCCTGCGTGAATTTGTCCTCGCCACCCGCCTGGTAAGTCAGGCAGTTTCCAATCGACAAATAAATAATCCAGGCGAGCCCCCTGTTCGAAACGGTTTCCCCCGTCTAAATAGTTAACTTGACCTGCAATAGAGATATTTTTTGCAAGTTGATAATAACCGTTTAAGCCAATCTCAGTGAGTTCACCCGTCACATTATTATCGTCGGTAATAAAGCTGCTGTCTTTCGACTGAGTTAAGCCCTGTGAAAGATAACCATGCCATGTAAAATCTGATTGCGCGCTAGCAACAGATGTTCCGAATAGCCCAAGCGCTAAAGCGATGTATTTTTTCATTCTATATCTACCTCAACGCGTCTAAGCTTAACGATATCAGTTCGTTCAACATAACCGATAGAGCCCACCGTGCTTTCCAATGCATCAACTAGCGCTTGATAAGAGGTTACTCTGATAGGAGTGATACCTTGGCCAGAATAGGTAATTTGATCCCAAAGCCGAGATAATTGATAAGGGAACATTTGGAGAATATCACGACAAAATTGACGATGCAGTTCGTCGCTGTCTTGTAATACGAAAACGGTAATTTTAGTGCCATTGTCCCAGTATTGACGCTGTCCCGTAAAAATTTGACGAAGTTCAGAGCGACTGAGCTCTGCAACCATCACGCTCTCGTTCACCATGACATTAAGTTCTGATGCTTTTACTTTAGGCACACACAAAAACAGCACTGTTAATGTTAGCAGTACTTTCCTAGATGTAGTAAAAGCATGAAACTCGGACAGCCATCGCAAAGCGGGCTTATTCATTCAGTAACAACTCCCTGTTAAACAGAAGTACACATGACCACACTAAGTGTAGATAATATTAGTAGTTTTACCTTACGATAAAAAAATTAAACGAGGAACTGCGCAACTTTTTGCTTAACCATATCCACCGTAATTTTTTCCATTAACTGGCTCCCTTTGGCTCGCGTTCCCCACGGTAAAGCGCTCCAAGGTTTTCCTTTTTGCTCTTCTATACACTCGTCATATACCGATACCGACCTATCAAGGTTATTGTAAGGCCCTGTTCTACGTGGATTAGAATGTGCATATAGCCCAATTACTGGTGTGCCAACGGTTGTAGCCATATGAGCAGGTCCAGTGTCTGGTGCAATAACTAGGTGGGCATGCTTGAGTAACATAAGCAGCTGATGCAATGTTGTTTGCCCAGTAAAGTCTTTAAGCGGATATTTCACACACGCTTTTATTGCATCAGCAGTTTTGCGGTCTAAATCTCCTGGACCGCCACATAATATCACGCTGATGCCGGCTTCTTGGATATAGTCAGCAATACTTGCGTATCGCTGTGGCAACCAATTTCTTTCAGCTTTACTTGCAGCTGGTGAAATAACGACATATTTACCCAAGGTTTTAGCTTGTTCTGCTCCCCACGTTGCATCTTCTGATGCAACAGGAATATTCCAAGAAACTGCTTTTGGCTCAGGTACGCCCAATGCATCGGCAAAATCCATAAAACCTTTAAGCACATGAGCACGTTTTGTAGCAGCAACTCGCTTGTTAGCGAACAGCCAGTGCAGTTCTTTACTTCGCGCCCAGTCAAAACCTATGCGCTGTTTTGCTTTAATTACTCGCGAAGCCAAGTTAGCCCTTAACGCCACCTGCATCATCAATAGAGCATCAAAGGTCTCACCAGACACTTGTGCTTTGAGCGACTCCACTGCTGCTTTGCCTTTTGATTTATCAAAAATAATAAATCGTACATTCGGCATCAGCTTAACAAGCTGATACTCCACCTTCCCAATTACCCACGTAATTTCAGCGTCGCGCCACTGTGATTGAATTCGAGTAACCATAGCGACGGCATGACACACATCCCCAATAGCCGATAAGCGCATTAAACAAATCTTTTTTCCCACAGAAGCTCTCTCGTTGCTGAAAAACCAAAATAAATCATTAGAATATGAAATTTACCATAAGTTGTGGGCAACATGGCGACGATGCGACGAGACATAGGTGCTGGGCACCACTTTATTTTCGACAACACCTTGGTCAGTCAGCCTAACACGGAAATGTTTAGCCCTGAGTTTTGGCAACTCCAAAATAAAATAACCGGCCAAGCTAAAGGACGTGGTACCACCATTTTCATCGAGCATGAAGGTCAGCAATGGGTTTTACGGCACTTTATGCGTGGCGGCTTGGTAGGCAAGATACTCAGTGACCAATACTTTTTTAATGGTATTGAGCGCTCTAGGCCTTTCGAAGAGTTTAGATTACTCGAATACATGCGAGGTGAAGGTCTTCTAGTACCCATTCCTGTTGCTGCACGTATCCATCGCAGAGGCCTGATTTATCGGGGCGATATCATCACACTTAACATTCCAAATAGCCAAGATCTGCACCACTTTTTGTGCCAGCAGCCATTATCAAAAGGCGAATGGAATGAAGTAGGGCGAGCGCTAGCACGAATGCACAATTGTCAGGTTTATCATCACGATGCAAATGTTCGAAACATTATGATTGATAGCGATAAACAAATTTGGATTATCGACTTTGACCGCTGCTCGAAACGCCAAGGGAATAGCTGGAAGCAAAATAATTTAGATCGCCTATTGCGTTCTTTGCATAAAGAGCAAGCCAAAAACGCAGTATTTCATTGGAAAGAAGATGATTGGACTGCATGCTTAGATGGCTATAACGAATTGGTTAAGCGTTAACGACCACGAATAAAAAACATAATTGTAGCAGTACTTAGCATTACTTATTAATGTGGTACAGTAGCCCCGTTGAACCTATAAACCCTATACGACGATAAGATTCAATTTTATGCACACTAGAGCACTTTACCCAGGTACTTTCGACCCGATCACCAACGGTCACGCAGACCTTATTGAACGCGCTTCTCAGTTGTTTTCTCACGTTATTGTGGCTATCGCTTCTAATCCAAGTAAAAAGCCATTATTCACGTTAGAGGAACGGGTAGAAATGATAAAGAAGGTAACGGCCGATCTACCTAACGTAGAAGTAGTAGGGTTTACGGGTTTACTCGCTGACTTTGCCGACGATCAAAATGCGACTATTTTAATTCGTGGCTTGCGCGCGGTTTCCGATTTCGAATATGAATTCCAGCTGGCGAATATGAATCGACGCCTAAACCCAAAGCTTGAGAGCGTATTTTTAACCCCCGCGGAAGAAAACTCTTTTATATCTTCTACTCTAGTAAAAGAAGTGGCGTTGCACCGAGGTGCAGTAGGTGGTTTCTGCCACCCCGTAGTAGAGCAAGCGCTAAAAGACAGGCTGGGTAAAAAAAGCTAAGTAAACCAGCTTGTAACTTACCATAGGTAAAGTTGTTCATTGGTTTCTAACTGTAGCTCTTGCTAACTACAACTCTTTTTAACTACATCTAGCGCTGGCAGCGGGTACAGAAAAAAGTGTTTCGCTGCCCTATTACTTTGCTTTCAATAGCTTTGCCACACACTTCGCAAGGCTCTCCTTTTCTTCCATACACATTTAAATGCTGCGCAAAATAACCTGGCTTGCCGTCGGTTTGTGCAAAGTCTTTGAGCGTAGTGCCGCCCTGCTCGATAGCTTTAGCGAGTACTTGCTTTATTGTGGCAGTGAGCGACTTGTAGCGGGCAGCGCTGATATTACCCGCGGCTCTTCTTGGGTCTATGCCGGCAAGAAATAAGGCTTCGTTTGCATAGATATTGCCCACACCAACAACGATTGCGTTATCCATAATGAAATTCTTTACCGGGCCTTTGCGGTTGCGCGATAGACTGAACAAGCGCTTATCGTCAAAGTCCTCTGTAAGTGGCTCTGGGCCTAGGTTGTCAAACATTGCTTGATGCGTATTGGGCGCTTGAAATAGAACTGCTCCAAAGCGCCTAGGGTCATTTAAACGCAAGCATTTCCCGGTATTTAGAACAATGTCCACGTGGTCGTGTTTCACAACGGGTGTCGCCGCGTCGATGACACGCAGCTTGCCGGACATACCTAAATGTAAAATAAGCGTGCCTGTTGCTGTTTCAATCAGCAGGTATTTCGCCCTACGCTTTACCGCAATTACCTTCTGACCCTCAACGCTTGAGACCTCCTCAGGTATGGGCCAGCGCATTCTTCGTTCCCGTACCACTACATGAGTAATGGTATTGCCGAGCAAATGCGGTGATATGCCTAGCCGGCTTACTTCAACTTCTGGTAATTCAGGCATTTATCATGTCCAAGGTAATAATTTATCAAGGTTGGTATTGGTTAATGTGTACCAATTATTTTCGAATTTGATCACAGTTGGTGATGTATTGGGGTAAATAGCATAAACCTTGCCGTCACTATTGCCCGCAAGCCAAACTACAACAATATACGGCTGCGTATTCATGACTGACTCAGGTACCTCAGTAGCCGGGTTCAGCATAGCCCGTTGCCAGTGTGAGAACTGTTCATCGGGTTTTACTGCAAGGCTGGTATTAAGACCTTTCTGACGCCATTGTTGCCCTATGCGCTCAAGACTATTGTTATCCTGCTCTATTTTGAGTACGTAGGCATCTTCAGGTAATAAGCTACGCGTTTTTACAGAATCTTTCTTTGGTACCAAACTGTCTAAGTTAAACAGTGCAATCATAATGAGCATTGCAATGATAACGACGTTGTTCATTGCCCGCTGAGAAATTCTTGCCACGCGTTATTCCCGTAATATGGTCGACTATAAACAACGCAGTATAGTAATACCTCGTTTTCCTATAAGCTAATCCAATGTGCAGATTACCTGCTTAACTCCGTGTTGGGCGCTTTTAACGAAAAGGTGGCGATGCTAGGAGCCTGACTTAATAGTTTCTACAGGTTACTGTAAGCCTTAATCAGCTTGCTGCTTACGACTGATCTGCTGCAGGTAAGGCAACTATTTATGTTTGAACAAAAGCGGGATCATTTAAATGCGACGTCGGGATCCTGTGGGATCTGTGAGGTATGCGAGCAAGTATTGCGAATTTAAAAGCAAAAAACCCAGCAAAGGCTGGGTTTTCGTGGAGACAAAAGCAAGCTAATTACTTGATTTTGGCCTCTTTGAACATAACGTGCTTACGCACAACAGGATCATATTTTTTGATCTCCATTTTGCCAGGCATGTTACGCTTGTTTTTATCAGTGGTGTAGAAGAAACCTGTACCTGCTGAAGAAACTAGTTTAATTTTATCACGCATTGTCGGCTTCCTTAGATTTTCTCACCACGGGCACGGATGTCAGTTAGTACTGAATCAATACCTTTCTTATCGATGATACGCATGCCTTTAGCAGACAAACGTAGTTTTACAAAACGGCTTTCGCTCTCAACCCAAAAACGGTGTGTTTGAAGGTTTGGTAAAAAGCGACGACGAGTCGCATTTCGTGCGTGTGAACGGTTATTACCAACCGTTGGACGCTTACCTGTTACTTGGCATACTCTTGACATTGTATTTGTCTCCAGAACAACGATAACTGTCGCGTCAGTTAATCCCAAGCGCTCAAACAGTGGTTGGGTCAAATGACGTATTACTATAAATTAGAGGGCGCATTTTATACAGCAAAGGCAGGATCATTTCAATAAGAAAGTACAAAAAGGTTACTTTTACGTACTATTTTTGCACAAAATACCACCAGCACTCATTTTTCACGGCCTGTATTGTACTTTTCTCTTGCTCTTTTAGCTACGAATAAATACCCAATGTATATTTTAATTTTATAGCTGAATTGGAATATCTAGGGGCAAAAAAAACGCCACATTCACGTGGCGTTTTTCTACTTAATCATAAAAAGGAGACCTAACTTCGGTTAAGTCTATCAACCTTGAAGGTCGGCGTAACAGCTGACCACCATCACGAGAGATGGGTACCCAAGGGAACAATCCACGACCTTTCGACGGTTCTAGCAAGAACAAGTCAGTAGGAATGGAAATATAGAAACCTTTGGTAAAACTCCCCTCTCCATATTCTTCAGACGAAACATCAGTGAAGGCAGCATAAGCACCTACTATAATGCCGCTGTCAAAGCGTTTAGCATAATCAATGTTGACGCCTTTATCTTTCGCCAAGAATTGACCTGCACTAACCGTAATTTGCGTATCGTCTAGGAATTCAGGCTGCCAATAGACACTTGCATGACCGGTTATTGCGTCGTAATCCTCTAAGCCTGTTTGGCTGTAAGGATCTCGCTGCTTAACATAGTTAATATCGATGCCGTAGGCGACATTACTGTCTACAGGACGATAAAGAATTTCACCGCCCACACCGGCAAACATGGTCTCCAAATAACCAGCATATGCTTGAGCATAAAGGTCCTCGGCAATACTGTCTTTGTAATGTAAAAACGCGGTATCTAACCATACGTCGTTTTCAGACACATACTCACGAACCCGTGTGCGAACACGAGGTAACGATACTTCTTCACCATCCACTAGGTAGTTAAACTTGTCAAAGTTATCAAGAAGCGTCACTCGTGCACTACTCACCACCGAGAAATTTTCATTGAACGCATAGCCACCGTTGAGTAATAGCCCAGTTTGATAAAGGTAGAAGTCCTCTGGGTTACCAAACGATTGAGTGAAAAAGAAGTCGGTGCTATAGAAAAAGCCTGACGTATTTGCAGGGTCGTAAGCGTCCATCACTTCTTCAGAAGGTGACGTTCTTATGTAAGTCTCAGTTATTTCAGCGTCCACTGACTCGTAGCGGGCGGCAGAGATAAAGGCTTCAGCATCTATTTGTGTATCGACCATAGGAATGCCGCCACGATTATCTACCATATGATAAGTTTTAACACTATCAGGAAGTTCAGAGCCGCTACGCGTCCCACGCGCTCGATAGCTTCATCTTGATCGCGATACTTAACCTGCGTTCCATAGAAAGTAGCGCTATCTTCTTTAATTTCAGCATCGGACAAAACAAAACCGCCTGAATTATAAAGGTCATTATAAAGACGCGATTTATTCACATCTTTAACATTGGACGGTGCATTTCTTCCCAATAAGTTTCGCGGCGCATCGTCAAATTTGATCTGTGATGCTGTGTTCATGTTGAAGCGATATGTCACACCAAAACCAATGGTATTTCCACGTTGGTAGTTTAACGAGAAATCAAAGTCTTTGTAGCGATATACCGCGCCCACATTCCAGCGAGAATCTTGCTCTAACTGGCCTGCTCTGTCACGTGAGTAATCGTTTCCTTCAAACTCTAGCTTTAGCGTTAACGGCTCCCAAGGTGTTTGATACTCTACGCCACCAAAGAAGGCTGTGGTGCCTTTGAAAAATTGGTCGTAATCTACCTTACCACCTCGGCCTGAGAACCCGCCAGGACGTTCACAAAAGCTGTCTCGAACCTCACAAAATGGGTTAGTGATATTGTCAGCTGTTCCTAAATATCCCCAGCCTAAGCCTAAATGGAAATCAAATGGGCCCACCGATTTACTGGCGTTTACGTATTCGCTTTCAAAAAAGCCAGTGCCACCGAAGTCTCTAAAACCAACGCTAATATCTGGTAGGTAATAACTTTCTTTCCATAACCTGAACTTAACGTCTAGGCCCTTATCTTTTAAGGTTTGGTCGCCACTGAATGATTCAACTTGGCTATATAAACGGGTACGTACGTCGGTATAGCGAGCCGTCGCTTCCATCCAATCATAAAGCTGGATATTAACTGACCAGAAGCGGTATTCACCGTTATCGGTATAGTTGATGGCCATTCCGCCTTCGTCTCGCATACGCGCGGTTGGTGTTTGGATTAGGCCATTACCACCTTGCACCATCTGCGAAGGCGTAACGCGCAGTTGGGTATCGGCTAGCGTGGTAGATGATAATGCGCTGCCAATTACCAACGCGAGTGTTTTTTTCTTAGATATCTTTTTCTTAAATACTTTTTTCTTAGATAATAATGGCGCA
Source organism: Alteromonas sp. ABV4_150 (assembly GCF_056311745.1). Taxonomy (NCBI): domain Bacteria; kingdom Pseudomonadati; phylum Pseudomonadota; class Gammaproteobacteria; order Alteromonadales; family Alteromonadaceae; genus Alteromonas; species Alteromonas sp. ABV4_150. The sequence continues at coordinate 1,571,681 of NZ_CM149971.1, forward strand.
CTCATTGAGGTAAAACCCTATGTACAGCTAACGCGGCAACCCGCTCATTTAATTGCTTAAGTTTATTGCTGAAAAGCTCTGAAGAAATAGGCACGTAAACCTGGCTACCCGGCATAAGCTGAGCAAAATCTAAATTCCAGTAAGCAATACCCTTCTCTTCTATATTACCCATTGGGTCAATAACGTAAACAACGCTTCTGTCAGCGTCTACTGCCTTTTTGACCGTATGAGCCGCCGTGTATATTGAGGTATCGCTTTGGTGTTGATAAGCGCCTGGCTTTATTACCGCACCCGAGAAATGCACTACGTTAGGGCGCCCATTCAAACGGATCCAATACTTACCCGGCTGGAACATAGGGTTGTCTTCGAAGAACAACCTAGCTCGGTTGTAAGAGATAGGCATATTAATGCGCGTTGACACTGTCCATGATGACACTTGTTCAAACAAATTCTGTAGCGCTTTGTGAGTGTCTGAGTCTTTATCAAAGCTAGCCAGCAGTTCTCTTATTTGCGACAGCGCTATTTCTTTTTCTCTTTCAGCTGTTGGATTGGTTAAATCAAATGCAGAAGCTGTAGGCCAATACCAATCGCCATTATCAGCCACTATAGACAACACACTTGATAACCTGATTGGTCGGTCGAACTGATAAGTTTGCTTGTTCACCATCACGCTTACAAGGCCGTCATTGGCATACAAACTAGTAGATGTAATAAGACCTAAGGCAATAAAAAGCGTAGAAATAAACTTCATTATTGCGTTACTCCTTGTTTGTTCATCTCACGTACTACACGGCTTAGATAAACCATGTCGTATACGTCACCTTCAGGGCTGAACTGTTGCTTCGTGGCCATAAGCTCTTTCGTGTGTTTATGTAGGAAATAGGTATTTTCCCACGACAGTCCCACGTCTATAAAGGGGGTATATTCTGAAAAGTCTACGGTTTCTACGACTTTAATAAGAGGCACAGAAAAGCCTAGATATTCGCGAGTTTCCTCTCCCACAATTCGCCATGAAGAGTCCACCGGAACACCATAGCCAATTGCGTCGATATCCACTTTACGCTTCCAGCTAAAAGGCAAAACATCGTTGGTGGCTAACGGATTATGTTGCAAATTACCTGTATAAAAGAGGTCGTTATCTAAACCTTCAGTTTTTACAATTATGCCGTGGTGCATGGTGAAGATGACTCTATCACCCGAGACCCATTTATACTTATCACCGTCAATATAAGCTAATGCAAGAGAGGCTGTGTCTCGTTCCCCCGCTTTAATTTGCATAATATCCGCCTTACTCGCTGCAATTTCTTCAACGGTGTAAGTTACTGTGCGGTCTTTTAAAGCAAGTTTAAGCGTATTGTAATAAGCGAGTGTGGTTGTAGAACAACCCGAAAGAGAAAGGCAAAAAAAGCCGATAAGGGCCGATAGAATATATAGTTTCATTAAAGTACGCCGACAAACACTAAGAATGAGAAAGTTTTGCTGTAAAAATAAAAAAAGCCGCTAAAAGAAGCGGCTTTTTCGAATACTCTTAAATTTACTGTACGGTCGGCGCGTAAGTAAATGTAACAGGCACAGTAATTGTTTTAGTTACAGTGCTTGTACCAGAAGTAGTTACAGTAACAGTGTTAGTTGTACCAACACATACGTCGTCTACGATTTGGTCGTCGCCTTCACAAGTAGGTTGACCTGGAGTAGTACCACCATTTCCTGGCGCATCTGCAGAGTTGTTGTTTGCAACACCAGCAATGATACCAGCAGCAACAACACCAGTAGCGATCATGCCACCACTTACGCCACCAATACCTGAAGTTCCACCTTCGTTATCTTGTGCGTTAACACCAGCTACCATAGTAGCAGCTGCAAACAATGCAATAATTGACTTCTTCATAACAGTCCTTTAATAAAATTACCCACTAAGTCCTATGCTAAATCATTTTCAACCATTTGACTAGATTATAATCGACAAATGACTTAGAAATCTTATGTTAGCAAGCCACGCTGCGCAAATGAAATGGTTTCTTTATCTCCAACCACAAAATGATCAAGCACAGGCACGTCGATCGATGCCATGGCATTTTTGATCTCGGCTGTTAGCCGAATGTCTGCATGACTAGGTTCTGCTACGCCTGAAGGGTGATTATGGACCAAAATGATCGCCGCTGCGTTGTCGATCATAACCTGCTTGATCAATTCTCTCGGATACACTGCAGCGCTATTGATCGTTCCGTTAAACATGGTACGAAAAGCGATAAGTTGATGTTGGCTATCTAACATCAAAAGCGCAAATTTTTCCCTTTCGCAGTCTCTTAATTTGGCCTGCAAGTAACGCTTGGTGTCGTCTACGTTATTAAACACATCTTGGCGTTTAAGTTTTATTTCTAAATTGCGCTTAAAAATTTCAAACCCTGCTTGGAACTGGGCATACTTACACGGCCCAATACCTGACACTTTTGCATAGCTTTCTTTCGTTGCGGTTACCACTCCTCGCAAACATCCGAGTTCGTTTAACAATTCATGCGCTACAGATAAGGCGCTCTTTCCTTTGACCCCCTTGCCCAGCAACACCGCGAGCAACTCAGCATCACTTAAGCTCTCTGCGCCGTGCTGTAGTAGCTTTTCTCTTGGCCTTTCACTTATCGGCCATACTTTTATCGACATGTACTTGGTCCGTTAACTCAATAAAACAGTGGTTATAGATGAATTGAAAGAGATTAACGACTGTATAAAAGGCGGGTTTCTTCTTTTGACGTTGAGCAGATAAAATACAAACAGTATCTAAACGCCAAGATCGACTTTTGTTCAGCTATCCGATTTTTTGTCACCATGGTAGGCTAATATTAATATTTAGATTTCGTATTCTTTTATGTCTATTGCTAATAAAAACATTTTGTTGGGCGTGACCGGTGGTATTGCCGCATATAAAGCTCCAGATTTAGTGCGCAAGCTCACCGCATTAGGTGCAAACGTACGTGTTGTTGTCACCGACTCTGCCGCAGAGTTTGTGAGCACTTTATCGCTACAAGCTGTGTCGGGAAATGCTGTGCATCAGCATCTTTTAGACCCTGCGGCTGAAGCTGCGATGGGACATATCGAATTAGCAAAATGGGCCGACATCCTACTTATCGCGCCAGCCACAGCAAACACTATCGCTAAACTTGCCCACGGCATGGCAGACGATTTACTAACCACGCTTTACTTGGCCACGACCGCTACGCTTTTTGTTGCCCCAGCAATGAACCAGCAAATGTGGAAAGCGTCGGCGACACAGCGCAATATTGCTACACTTAAAGCAGACGGTGTTACCTTTATTGGCCCAGCAAGTGGTGAGCAAGCTTGTGGTGATGTTGGCTCGGGCCGTATGGTTGAACCTGTAGATATAGCCAATGTATTAAATGAAAATGAAGATAAATCTTCTGAGTTGGCATTAGCGTTAAAAAATTTAGCGGGAAAACACATTACGATTACCGCAGGACCAACTAGGGAGCCGTTAGACCCGGTACGCTATATCTCTAATCACAGTTCTGGAAAGATGGGGTTTGCCATTGCGCAAGCTGCGGCTGAAGCGGGCGCGAACGTAACACTAGTTGCTGGGCCTGTAACGCTTTCTACGCCTGCCCTTTGTAACCGTATTGATGTTACCACCGCAGATGAAATGCTTAACGCTTGTGAAAAACTTGTACCTTCTACAGATATTTTTATCAGTACCGCAGCGGTTGCCGACTATAGGGCATGCTCAGTGGCGGACAATAAAATAAAGAAAACAGGCGATGAGTTAACACTTACTTTTGTTAAAAACCCTGATATTCTAGCAACTGTATCTAACAGACAAGACCGCCCATTTTGTGTAGGTTTTGCAGCTGAAAGCCAAAATGTTGAAGATTATGCCCGTGGCAAGCTTGCTAAAAAGAAGCTAGATATGATTGCTGCAAATGATATAACAGCGGAAGGTCTGGGGTTTAATAGCGATAAAAACGCGCTGCATGTAATATGGCAAGAGGGCGATAAAAGATTGCCTGCCACCAGCAAAAATGCGTTAGCCGAGCAGCTGCTAGCGCTCATTGCAGAACGTTTCGCTTTCAACAATTAAAACTAACAGATACTTTTTAAGTGTCGATAATAAAAACGATAAATATAAACGCTTTGGCGTAAGCCAACTTAACATGGAGCCCGGGTTGTTATAACTCGGTAGCGGAGGAACCACTTTCGTCATGCCTGCTGTCAAAAAAACAAATCGCAGAGCCCAAATTCTGCAAGCACTTGCTGGAATGTTAGAAACCAGCCCAGGTCAACGTATCACTACTGCTAAGTTAGCGGAAAAAGTCGGCGTGTCTGAAGCAGCACTGTATCGTCATTTTCCCAGTAAAGCGCGAATGTTTGAAGGGCTTATCGAATTTATTGAAGAAACGCTATTTACGCGTATCAATAAAATTGTGAACGAAGAAAAAGACTCGCTAACGCGCTGTCAGCTTATTCTTCACCTTATTTTAGGCTTCGCCGAGAAAAACCCTGGCATTACCCGTATTTTAAACGGCGACGCGTTAATGGGTGAGCAAGACCGATTGCGGGCGCGTATCGCCAAGCTTTTTGAGCGTTTAGAAACACAGCTTAAGCAAGTACTAAGAGAACGCAAGCTGCGCGAAGGAAAAACCCTTTCTGCCGATGAAGCGATTATCGCCAATATGATGATTTGTTATACCGACGGACGTATTAACGGCTTTATTCGCAGCGGCTTTACTCGCAAACCCACTGAGCAATTCAATGAACAATGGGCCGCGTTTAAACAAATGTTTGTGTAAGGCGGTAGGTTTGAACTAAGCATCAGTTTTTGTTTTGTTGCATATTACTGATGCTTTATTCTGGTTCATTTCGACACGTTCACACTAGCAGTTAGTTTTTCTCAATATAGTCAACTATGCGTAGCGAGCTTTTACCATCAGTAGGGCCTACGTGATCTTCCGTATACGCCTCTCGCTCTCCTTTATATAAATCTCTATTTCCTAATTGCTTTTCTATCGCGCCTCGTAGTTCTTTATAACTGTTTATGTGAAGCCCGATATTTTGATAAATCACGTTATCTTTACCAAAGCGCTTCTTAAAGCGGTATTTGAAAATACCCCGATATGACCACTTCAACTTAAAGAAATTACATACGATCACGGGTTTAGATAATGCGACAAATTCAAAGAGCGTACTCGATGCTTCACTGACCAAAATATCCGCTTCTTTCATGAAAGGAAGTAAGGATATATCTGTTTCAGTTGCTACATAGGTATTGGTAAACCCTTCCCACTTTTTCAGTTTTTTCCGCTGATTTTTGTAAGCTTCACGGGAGTAAGTAAAAGTATGCGGCTTAATAAGAATGTTGAAATCAGAAAAGTGGCTCGGCCAGTCATCAGGAAAACACTCAAGTGAACTAGGGTTAAAGGTGGGCGCAAATAACAGCGTAGGCTTATTCTCATCTAAACCTAATTCAGCATATCTTAAGCCTGATTCTGTATTGTTGAATAAAGGGTCAAGTTTAGAAAAACCAACTTGAACAAATTCGTCGTTCGGATAAAGCTCCCTGATTTTAGCCAAACGTGCCTTACCTTCAATAAACCGCACGGTCATAGGCGTAGCTGATTTGTGATAGTAGCTTGGCTTAGGGCCTATACCATGGCCAAGTTGTGCGGTTTTACTGACTTTGTGAATATCATCTAAGTAAGGAAAGCCATTGCCAAAGAAAATCCAGTCAGGAGACTCTTTCAAATAAAAGTCTCTGGCTGCTTTATCGTCATCTACCCAGCAAAACTCATAGCCTAGCGATAATAAAACTTGTTCGAATTTCTGAACGTTGTTTTTATTGCTATAGCAAACGAGTTGAACTTTATGACCGCGTTTAGCAAGTTCTTCACATATAGGAATAAATTGAGGTAAGTAATATACATTAACGGTGTCAAAAGCTATTTTCATAAATTTTCGTATTATTATTTATTGTAAGTATCAAAAAGAAATAAGCGACTGGGCGTAATACTTAATTTGTATTACAGTGTGTAACAATATCATTTATAAAATAAAATTTATGCTTAACACTACCCTATCTAAATTCGGTTATCCCGATAATCTTCTTAAAACATACGACTATTGGCATGTTTTACTCAGACCTGGACAGGTCACTCTTGGCTCATTAGTTCTTATTTGTAAAGAAGATGTCTTTAACTATTCTGATATTTCAAAAAGCGCAGCTCAAGAACAAAAGATAGTTATTGCAGATATAGAGAAGGTGCTAAAAAAGCGTTTCAACTTCTGCAAAATAAACTATTTAATGTTAATGATGGTCGATCCGGCTGTTCATTTTCACGTTATTCCTCGTTACGAACATCCAGTAGTTTTTTGCGAAAAGTCATTTGAAGACAAACACTGGCCAAAACCGCCAGTCTTAAGCGAAAAGCTTGAATTGGATGACGATTATTTTGCTGAATTGAGAGCAACGTTACGCGCTGACTTTGCCTTGCTTTCCTCTACAAACGCATCCGAAACGGGTAAAAAATATCAAAGAATGTATACATCAGGCTGCTTTGACATTTTTCACCAAGGGCACCTAAATATACTGAAGAAGACAAAAGCGCTTTGTGATTATTTAATTGTAGGTGTCTCTACCGACGAGCTTATCGAGAAGTCTAAAGGACGACCACCGCTTATCCCGTTTGAAGAACGAATTTCCATCCTCGAATCAAACCGATATGTGGATGAGGTCATCCCTCAGGTAGATAAAAATAAACAAAGGGTGGTTGATGAATATAACATTGACGCCATTTCAGTGGGTTCAGATTGGAAGGGAAAATACCCTAGCGTAACCTGTGATATGGTTTATTTCGACTATACACCCAACGTAAGCTCTACCGTCCTTAAAAGAAAGCTATAACAGCGTTATGAGCTAGCAGTTATCTGCTAGCTCAGTCACAGTAGTTTACTTACTAAACGTATTACCGAAGAAGTCGCCATCATTCCACTTAGGCTTATCTTCTTGATTTGCTAACGTCCAACCAATTTGCGCGTTAACTTTGGTGAACGTCTCTGCTGCATTCCAGTTAAATGGCTGGTTAATATCATCGCTCGGCTTGTGATAGTGCGTAGATAAGAACTGGCCAAATACCTTGCTGCCATCTACGTTAGGATCTTTAGATTTAAGACCCGGTACCATAAATACTGAAGGTACACCTTGTTTTACAAACGCATAGTGGTCTGAGCGAGTGAAAAGCGCCTGTTCTGGCCATGGATCTGGGCTTAACTCGATATCGGCATTAGCAGCCGCTTTTTCCACTGATTCTTGCAAATCACTGTGGTTTGCGCCAAAGGCTATAACGTCAGCAAACTCGTAGGTCAGGATTGGCATATCTAGGTTTACGTTCGCCACCATTGATGTAACAGGTACGGTTGGGTTACGAGCGAAATAGTCTGCACCTAACAGGCCTTTCTCTTCACCGGTTACCGACACGAACAGAATTGAGCGCTTTGGCTTTTCTTTCATTTCGCTAAACAGGCGTGCAGCTTCTAACATTACTGACGTGCCCGACGCATTGTCCATGGCACCATTGTTAATGTTGTCTTTCTTCACTGTTTTGGCAAAACCAATGTGATCAGAGTGAGCAGAGAAAACCACGTATTCGTTTTTAAGCTCAGGGTCTGAACCTTCTAATATTCCTACAACATTAGGGCTTGTAATGGTGTCGTGAACACTTTTTTTACTGATATCTACCACACCATTTAGCGCAAAACCTTGTGGTACTTTATCTGCTTCAAGAACTGCATAAACATCATCAAGGCTTTTTTCTGCGCCTTCAAATAACTTACGCGCAGCACCTTCACTCATATAAGCGCCGCCTTTAAGCTGAGAAAAGCGGTTAGCCGGTTGACCTTTGTCGTCTAACCAAGCCATACGCGGCGTATGAATATAGTTTAAACGACTTTGATAAGGGCGTACTTTTTCATTTTTAGGCGTAGTGATAGTGATCATGCCAATAGCACCATTGTCTACGGCATACTTTTGCTTTTGATAGCCAGATGCAAAGTGAGCGCCTTCTTCTGAAGGGAAGTCACTTGGCTTGCCCGCAAGAGCAACAACTATTTTACCTTCTACATCGAGATCTTTGTAATCGTTGTGGGATAGCTCGTCAGCCACGATACCGTAGCCGACAAATACCATTTCGCCTTTTACATTAGCCTCAGTGCTTAGCAAGCTCGGGCTAGCTAAATACTCTTTCGGATAGTCAAACTCGACGGTTTCACCATTGTGCGTAAAAGAAAACTGTGGCGACTCTTGTACTAAGTTTGCTTTACGAAACGAGACATTTTGTATATAGCCATCTGTACCTGCTGGCTTCAAACCATATTTGCCAAATTCAGTAGCAATATAAAGCGCTGCAATTTCATGACCGCGAGAGCCAGTATCACGACCTTCGAGTAAATCATCTGCTAAGAAAAACAGATGTGATTTAATTCGCTGTGTATCAGGGTTAAAAGCATTGTCTGTCGATGCGTGGTTATGCGCAGTGGCAGCAAAGGTCATTGCTGTCATTGCACTACCTATTAGTAGTTTTTTTATCATTGTAATTTCACCGTATAACTAAGTGTGCGTCATGGTAACGCAGTTAATAGGGGGAATACCATTAAACTGCTCACGTTTACCATGTGTTTCCTACCGTTGCTCGCATTTTAGGAGCAAGGTAAAATTGTTAGCCAAACGCCGGATCAGATTCCGGAAGGATTTATTTTTTAGTGAAGAGCAGCACCTATGTCGAAAGACGATATTCTTTACCGCGTTCAATTTATCAGTAATGGTGAACGCTATGAGCTATATGTAAAAACCCTTATGCAAGGCACTTTGTTTGGCTTTATCGAGATAGGCAACTTTGTGTGGGATACACACACGAGCGTTGTTGTAGACCCTAGCCATGAAAGATTAAAAGCTGAATTTTCTGAAGTAACAAAAACTTATGTTCCTATGCACAACGTTTTGCGCATTGACGCCGTAAATAAAAAAGGAACAGCCAAAATTACTCAATTAGAAAATAAATCTGATAAAGTAACTGCTTTCCCTAGCCCAATATATACACCAACGAAAGAGTAACCGCCGGAGTTAAACCGGTGAAGGTTACCGGAGACCCTTATGTATCGCTATCTATTAGCAGCATTACTATTTATTTGCAGTGTTAGTTCATCTGCAAAGAACCTTAACGATGAAAGCTTGTACCAACTACTTGATGACATTTGGCAGTATGAGCTTTCAGTCTCCCCGCTTTTAGCGTCTCGCCAAGGCGATACTTCCCTCGCTCATGTGCTACCCGATATTTCGCCCGAAGCACTTAAAGCACAAAATGAACAATGGCGTACGTTTCAAAAAGCCTTGAATCGGTACAAAAAAGACAATATCTCTACCGACGCTTATATTGCTTTGCTAATGCAGCAATACCGTTTAGCCAATTATGTGGATGAATATACGTATCGCTCGCACTTAGTGCCCATCAATTCAGAATATGGCTTTCATAGTGCCATGGCCTCGCTTCCCAATTTATCAACGTTTAAGCGCGTAGAAGACTATCAAGCTTACATTAGTCGCTTAAACGCGCTTAAGCCTTATTTTGACCAACAAATTACTTACATGAAGCAGGCGTTAAAAGAGGGCTACACGCAGCCTAAAGTCGTGCTTAAAGGGTTTGAAGACTCAGTTGCGTCTTATATTGTTGAAAATGCAGCGGACAGTGGTTTTTATTCTCCATTTACCCGTTTTCCAGAGTACTTTACTGCCGAGCAAAAATCAGCGCTAACGGAGCAAGGCAAGGCTGCCATAAACAGCAGCGTATTGCCTGCGTATCAAATGTTCTATGACTTCATGGTAGATGAATACATTCCCAATGCCCGTGAAGATATTGCCGCAAACAACTGGCCAGACGGCGTGGCGTATTACGCCAATAGAGCCAAGCATTACACCACTACGGATATGACCCCTCAGGAAATCCATGAGTTAGGTTTGTCTGAAGTAAAACGCATTCGCGCGCAAATGCAGCAAATTGTGGATGAACTTGCTTTTGATGGCGACATTAACGACTTCATTGCGTTTTTACGCGAAGACCCGCAATTCTATGCCACCAGCGCTGAAGATTTACTAAAAGAAGCGTCGTTTATTGCAAAGAAAATGGACGCAAAGCTTCCTTCGCTCTTTGAGTATCTGCCAAGAACGCCCTACGGCGTAGCGCCTGTGCCAGACGCTATCGCGCCCAAATATACAACAGGCCGTTACATCCACCCTAGTCGAGATGACCAGCCAGGATATTACTGGGTAAACACGTATGCCCTTGATAAGCGCCCTTTGTATGCATTACCTGCTCTGACCTTGCACGAAGCAGTACCTGGCCACCACCTTCAAATATCGTTGGCAGCAGAGCTTGAAGACTTACCTATGGTGCGTCGTAACACCTATATTTCGGCGTTTGGTGAAGGCTGGGGTTTGTACTCAGAGTTTTTAGGTATTGAAGCAGGTATTTATGAAACGCCGTACGACAACTTCGGTCGCTTAAGCTACGAAATGTGGCGTGCGTGTCGTTTGGTTGTTGATACCGGTATGCACACCATGGGCTGGAGCCGTCAACAAGCGGTTGATTATATGATGGAAAACACCGCGCTTTCAGAACACAACGTTAATACTGAAATAGATCGTTATATCTCTTGGCCTGCGCAAGCCTTGTCTTACAAGATTGGAGAAATCAAAATTAAAGGCCTTCGCAAGAAAGCAGAAAAAGCGCTAGGAGAGCGTTTTGACGTGCGCAAATTCCACCGTGCCGTGTTAGAAAATGGCTCAGTTCCACTGTTTATCTTGGAGCAAAACATCAACACGTTTATAGAAGAACAAAAGGCACAATAAACATGATCGTTGCATTTGGTGTTATTGGATTACTTATCCTGTTTTTAATTTACTTTGTGCTGCGAGCGCAGAACTTACAGAAAGAACTGGCGCTGTTGCGCCACTCAAACAAACAGACCAGCAATAAGGTTACGTATGCTTATCGCAATCTCGTTCTTGTTACAGATGCGTTGGAAAAAAATCTTACTGCACGTATTGAAAGTGCCTATAAAAGCCGCCTTATCGACCAAACTCAATACAACGCACTGCACCCGCTTATGCGCAACTTTTCAACCATTATTATGGCTTGTTGTGAAAAAGGCATGTCCCTTGAAGAGTCTTTAAATAAAGCGTTGCAGAATGAAGAAGTTACTCTTGAGGAAATTCGTGAAGTGGTGAAGGCCCTACCTAGCAACGTTCGCATGGTGTGGGCAAAAAATACCGCCGATGGATTTATTGCTTTTTGCCAAACCGTTACAGCAACCGTAAGCGGTACTGCAGCAAAATCACAAAAAGAACCGTCGACGCAAGAGTAACCTCGCATTCTATTTCTCCTCTCATTAGCACTTCATTAGTGCTAATGACGTGCTAGGGTCACCCGCTTTACTATGTAGTTAAGGTAGGCGGCCCTCCACGATATCCCACTCTTTTAAAAGTTTAATCTTTTTACCTTTTCAAACTAATCAGTGAGTTAGCGGTTAAAACAACAAGACAAAAACCTTTTGTCTTGAAAAGGGTTATTGCTGCCCTATAATACTGTATAAAAATACAGTTTATTTTGAGTGCCATGAATAAATCGTTATCCGTGCTTAACAATCATCCCCAAATTTGGCGGGCCAGAAATCAAAAGCAAAGTGAAACTAAATTTTCGCTGGGTTTTCCACGCCTAGATAAAGCACTTAACGGTGGCGTTGCTTCTACGGGGCTTGTGCGTATTGCCTCACTGACCGGCGTGGGTGAGCTTTCATTATTTAAACGAGTTATTTGCCAGCATCGCACGCATAAACTGGTGGTGTTTATTAACCCTCCCGGATTACTACAGTCACCATGGTTAGAAAACCTGGGGCTGAAAGCACAACAGGTACTCGTAGTTAAAGCAGGTACTGAGCAGGAGTCTTTATGGGCAGCAGAACAATGTTTAAAAAGTACGGCTTGCCATTGCGTTGTGCTGTGGAGTAATGCAGTAAATCAAAAAGAAGCACGGCGCCTGCAAGTAGCGGCAACGCATAATGACGCACTGTGCTTGCTGTATACTCCCCCGCAACAACAGGCATCATCGTTAAATTATTCAAAAACAAGCTCACAAGCTGATACACCAAGCCAAAGCGACAGTTCATTGCCCATCACTTTAGATATTGCGCTACTTGGTAAACCCCACGCTTTATCGGTGAACATACGCAAACAACGTCATGGGTGGCCAAAAGATAACGTTGTTATTTCTCATCAGTGGACCCCTGACAATCACGCCATTAAATGGGCCATGGCACATAACACGCTTTCCGATCAGGCTTTACATTCTGTGAGCTAACAATGCTGTGGGCCTATATTTACTGCTATCAACTCACTTTAGACAGCCACATCAAAGCGGCTAAAAATAAACATGCGCACCGCCAAGCGCTTAAAGGCGATCTTAGAAATGAACCTAGAAGCGAAGCTAACAAAAGCTCTTCGTCATTACCGTCGAATACCCCCGTTGCAGTGTACTGCAGTAAAACAAACAAAATTACGCAGTGTAATGATATTGCGCAAAAAGAAGGCATTGAAATTGGTCATGGACTTGCCCAAGCAGCAGCGCTATGCCCTTACGTGCATATTCTGCCTTTCAGTGAAGAAGTCGAAAAGCATATGCTGACCCAGTTAGCCCATCGGCTTTATCCACTGGCTTCTGACATCGTATTAGACAACCACATTCACGCAAATAGTGTAAGCGGTCTGGCAGTAAGGCTAGATAACCTAACTCATTACTATGGCGGTCATACGCCACTGTGGAAAACTTTAAGTCAAACTCTGGCAGAAGCAGATATTCGCTATCATTTTGCTAGCGCATGGACAATTGAGGCCGCAAAAGTATTAGCGCTTCATAAGTTTAATACCTACTTACATACACCCAATGACATAAAAAAGGCGCTAAGTACGTGCCCGCTTTCTATTACTGCTTTGTCACCTAAAGTCATTGACTCTTTGGCAAGAGTGGGAGTTACCCGTGTACAGCAACTGCTGGCCATGCCGGTACAAGAACTGGGGCGGCGCTTCGACAATAACACCATTATGTATCTTACTGCATTAAGAGGAGAAACCTTTCCCCAGGTTACGCTATTTAGGCCTTTGGAGCATTTTGATAACTTTACTTTATTGCCTTTTGATATTGAAAACACACAGCACCTAACGCCTTTTGTCACCCAGCAGTTTGAACATTTGTCTCACTATTTACGAGCAAGAAACTTATATACATCCAGCATCAACGTGCGTATTCATTTCAGAGAAGCACCTGTTATGGATATTAATATTCATTCTGCACTGCCTCAGTCATCGGTGAAAAGTTGGCTACCGCTGTTTAGTCTTAAAACTGAGAACCTAGAGTTACCCGAGCCTGCCACAGCGATTGCGCTTACCTGCCAGCAGTTTGAAGAAATAGATTCGCAAAATGGCGACTTTTTTAGCGATAGGTTTAATGACGTTGCACAGAAACAATTGATTGGGCGCTTAAACGCCAAGCTAGGCGATAATAGTACGTTTCAACCTCGCGCTGCTGACAGTCATCAGTTCGAATATATGACGGTAACGGAATCAAGCGCCGGTGACGGCACCGGTAGTTATGCTTACAACAGTGACATTACGCCCACCTTTACTTTTGATACACCTAAACCGCTTATTCAGGCAACCCACATTTGCTTTGGCCCCGTGCGTTTACACAGCGAGTGGTGGCATGACAGCCCAACAAAGCGAGATTATTTCATCGCCCAAACTGAGCAATGTGTAAGGCTTTTAGTCTTTAAAGATGAAGAGAGCCGCTGGTGGGTACAGGGTCTTTTTTGCTAGCCGTACGCGGTTAAAGAAAAAGTAGAGGTAAAAGCAATATCATGAAATACAGCGAACTCTTTTGCCAAAGCAACTATAGCTTTCTTTGCGGAGCCTCCTCTCCTTCAGAGCTTGTGACCACGGCGTCTTTTCTTGGCTACGACGCGCTTGCCATAACTGACGAATGCTCGGTAGCGGGAGTAGTACGCGCTTTCGATGAAATAACCCATCAAGGCCTACCTATTAAGCTTATTGTTGGTAGTTACTTTGTATTTGATGACACCTTATCTTTTGTACTGCTGTGCCCGAATAAAGCGGCCTACAGCGAACTGTGCCGAATTATTACTAACGCCAGGCGTCGCTCTGAGAAAGGAGAATATCAACTTGCTGAATGGGACTTGCGTACCATTCGCCACTGCAAATTCATCTGGCTACCTAGCGGAAAAGAAGCTCACGACAAGCATTGGGCTGAGTGGCTGCAAAAGCATCCCAGCATTGATGCCTATATTGGCGCTCAGCGTTTATTAGACGGACGGGATCACCAGCGGTTTGCGCACTACAACCATTTACAGTCTGCCTTTCCCTTTCCGGTTATTGCTTGTACAGGTGTGTTAATGCATCACGCTGACAGGCTGCCGCTTCAACATATATTGCATGCTACTAATGTGCACACCAGTGTAGACAAAATAGGTCGGGAAGCGTTAAGTAATGCAGAGCGTAGTCTGCGCACCATACAAAAAACAAAGAAACTTTACCCTGAGAAGTGGATAGCCAATACCAATACCCTAGCCCAAGTATTCACGTTTTCTTTAGAAGAGTTGCGCTATCACTACCCTTCGGAACTTGTGCCAGAAGGGTATACGCCTACATCTTATCTACGGGAGCGCGTAGAAGCCGGTATTAAAGTGCGCTTTCCAGAAGGTATAACCTCTGAAATCCGCCAAATTATAGAAAAAGAACTGACACTTATTGCCGAGCAAGAATATGAATATTTCTTTTTGACCATTTACGATATTGTCCAGTTTGCCAAGCGACAGCGCATTTTGTACCAAGGTCGAGGTTCGGCAGCTAACTCTGTAGTGTGCTATTGCCTAGAAATAACGGCCGTAGATCCAAGACAAATAAGCGTACTGTTCGAGCGTTTTATATCCAAAGAACGTAACGAGCCGCCCGATATTGATGTGGATTTCGAGCATCAGCGCCGTGAAGAGATCATTCAATACATTTATCAAAAGTACGGCAGAGAAAGAACCGCTATCGCGGCTACGGTTATTTGCTATCGCTTTAAGTCGGCTTTTAAAGATGTGGGTAAGGCCCTGGGCTTTAGCGAATCACAGCTTGATTTTGTGGTAAAGCAGATTAATCGCCGAGACAGCGTTATTCCGTGGAAGTCTCAACTGGCTGGGCTTGGGCTAAACCCTGAAGAGCCTAGGGTGCAGCAGTTAATTACCCTTACCGAAGCTTTACTGGGTACGCCCCGCCATTTGTCGCAGCATGTGGGTGGTTTTGTTATTAGCGCAGGTCCGCTTTACGATCTTGTCCCTGTTGAAAATGCCGCAATGGAAGACCGTACCATCATTCAATGGGATAAGGATGACATTGAAACCTTAGGTCTCTTAAAAGTCGACGTACTGGCCCTTGGGATGCTAAGCGCTATACGCCGCGCGTTTTCTCTTATCAATAAACAGTACCCTATTGAAACCAGTATTCCATTTATCACCAAACTTGGGGATGACAAACAGGTTTTCGATATGATTTGCCGCGCTGATACAGTCGGCGTTTTTCAAATAGAATCACGAGCCCAGATGTCTATGCTGCCAAGGCTTAAACCCCGTCGTTATTACGATTTAGTTGTACAAATAGCCATTGTACGGCCAGGTCCGATTCAGGGTGATATGGTCCACCCTTATTTGATACGCCGCCACGGCAACGAAACAATTAGCTACCCATCGAAAGATGTGGAAAAGGTGCTATCTCGCACTATGGGTGTACCTATCTTTCAAGAACAGGTAATTCAGCTTGCTATGGTTGCCGCAGGCTTCAGTGGTGGAGAAGCCGACCAGCTGCGACGTGCTATGGCTAGCTGGAAAAAAGACGGTAGAATTTTTGAGTTCAGAGATAAGCTCATTAAGGGTATGACGGATAAAGGCTATGACAGTACGTTCGCCCATAACTTATTTGAACAAATAAAAGGCTTTGCAGGTTACGGCTTTCCCGAGTCTCACTCAGCGTCTTTTGCGGTATTGGCTTATGTATCGTGCTGGTTGAAGTTTTACTTTCCCGTCGAGTTTTACGTGGCGCTGTTAAATAGCTGGCCCATGGGGTTTTATTCTCCGTCCCAATTAGTTCAAGACGCTAAGCGTCATTATATACGGGTAGAAGCGCCCTGCGTTAACCAGTCTGGTACAGAGCACACGTTAGTTGTAAAGGGGCAAGAAAAGTATATACAGCTTGGTCTTAAGCTTATTAAAGGTTTAAGTGAAGCGTCGTCTCAGATTATTGTTCAAAACCGTTCAGACGAAGGCTACACCAACGTTGAACAGTTACAGCAGTTATCGCTTAAACGTAATGAACTAGAGGCACTTGCCAGCGCAGATGCATTTCGTACTATATCAGGGAATCGCTACGAAACCCGCTGGCGAATTATGGATACCCAAACACGTTTACCGCTTTTTGATACCGATAAGTTTTATCCAGAGAAGTGCGGCAAAACGCTCGGCGCAGCCCCCTCTGAAGCAGAAAACTTACTTGAAGATTATGCTTCAACAGGCTTGTCTGTAAATAACCATCCTATTGCACTGCTTAAGCAGCAACACGAGCTTAACGACATAAGCTGGTCTGATTCGCTAAGAGACAAAAAGAATAAATCTGTTGTTAAAGTACTTGGAGCTGTCACGGGACGACAGGCCCCAGGCACAGCAGCAGGCGTCACCTTTCTGACCTTAGAAGATGATATAGGCAATATGAATGTTGTGGTATGGCAAGCTACAGCGCGAGCACAGCAACAAACTTTTTTGAAAGCTAAGCTTCTTCAAGTTAATGGCATTGTTGAATGTTCCAAAGAGGGAGTTATTCACATTATTGCGGGTAAGCTTATTGACCGTACACCTTGGCTCGAAAAGCTGACATTAAGCTCTAGAGATTTTCACTGAATTTTTTACAGCGGCAAAGTAATAGATTATGGTGTGCTTAATAGTGATTGTTTGATTAATAACTTCCTTTTCGTGAAGCAACATTCGAATAACTCAGCTATACCTGTAGATAATTGTTGTCATTTTCGGAGTATAAAATGATGCGATGGATTGCGCTTTTTATTATTTGCGCATTTAGTTTTAATACCTACGCAGATAAATATATAGTTGGCGCACAAGGTTTAGCCTACTTTCCTCACTACGATTTTTCTTCGCCTGGAGATAAAGGAGTAGCCTGGTCGATATTAGAGGCTTTTTCTGAAGCTTCTGGGCACGAATTTATTTATTTGAGTTTGCCCATAAGACGACTTCAACTCGAGCTAGTTAAAGGTAATGTTGATTTTGTATACCCTGATAACAGAGGCTGGTATAACAGCATCACCACTTCGAGCGATAAGTATTTTTCACTTCCTTTAACCAATGCAGTAACAGGAACTATCGTTAAACGAGAGAATGTAGGTAAGGGCATTGAAAAAATAAAACATCTAGCCATGCCGCTAGGGTTTACACCAGTAAACTGGCAACAAAGAATAGACAATAAACATACAAAAATCACTTGGGTTACTAGCATACAGCAGGGCTTTGACCTTTTAAATCAAGAGCGTGTCGATGGGTTAGATTTGGAATACTTTGTCAGCCAAAGCTCCACACCACTATCCTATGAGAAAGGCGCGTTTACTTTAGATTTAACACTTCCTCATAACGAAATCCCTTTTTCTTTGTCTACCCTTTACCACAAAGAAATCATCAGTGAACTGAATAATTTCATAGCCTCAAACCCCGAGTTAATTAATAGCATAAAAGCAAAATACGGAATAACTTCTTTTGAAAAATTGTCTCAGCAACTTCTAAAAGAACAGGACTTGCAAGCTGAAGAAGTTTGGAAATAAAGGACTCGTCGCTTTGCGAGAATGACACACATCTATTCACATGCGCATTTGATAGGTCTGTTGCCGCTACTGCTCTTCTTACAATATTTCTTAAAACTTAGTTTGGGTTAGATTAGTAAAGCAAAGCAATTTTCCCTTGTAAAAACTTCAAGGGCGTCAGTAATATAGACTCTCGCCAGCTATATACTTGACCTTAGATATAATTTATCTATCTGAAATGATTACCTTTTTTTATTTGGAAAAATTTTTGCTTGTAGGTTGTTATATCAAGGAGCATTTATGAAACAGTTATCACTACTCTTATTTTCTTTTTTCATCACATTTACCGCCAGTAGCGCGCAGGCAAAGCAGACTGTCAGTGTCGACTATATGCATGGATTTGATGATATTGACGGTATGCGCTTCGCATATAGACCGCTTGAACAAACATTAGCTACCGATTGGTTTGGCGACATAAAGCTCTATTGGGAAGTTAGTGCCGTCATTTGGGAATATGGTAAGAACGATAAACACAGTACAAGCTATGGCGCGTCACTGACCCCTGTTTTTATGAAACAGGTAACTACGTTATATGAAAAATACCCTGTATATTTAGAAGCAGGAATAGGTGCAAGTTACATTGGTGATCAAGAGGTGGCAGGGAAGGATATTGGCTCTAACTACCAATTTGAAGACAGATTGGGCGTGTTTGTAGAAATTGATAAGAAGCAACACGTTGCGCTGCGCTATATGCACTTTTCAAACGGTGGCTTTAACAACGACAACCCAGGGCTAGACTTCCTGAATCTATCCTACGCCTACCACTTTTAAAGAAATAGGGCCAGAGTACACTTCAATTCGCAATAATTGGGTTCAAGGTTGTTTTGATTTCAAGGAGAATTGAAAGTATTAATGTACTCTGACCCCATTATTTTTGTTTCTTCCAAACGCAAAAAACCCGCCGTTAGGCGGGTTTCTTTTAATGGGACCTGGCAGTGTCCTACTCTCACATGGGGAAACCCCACACTACCATTGGCGCTAATACGTTTCACTTCTGAGTTCGAAATGGTTTCAGGTGGTACCGTATCGCTATGGCTGCCAGGAAAAACTGGTTTGCAGTAGCGTTTACTGCGTAAAGCTGATATTTATCAACTTCACTGAATTCTGTTAGCTTACATACATGGATGCTATAGCTTCTATATAAAGCAAAAAACCCGCCGTTAGGCGGGTTTCTCTTAATGGGACCTGGCAGT
The DNA here is from genome assembly GCF_056311745.1 of Alteromonas sp. ABV4_150. Lineage (NCBI taxonomy): Bacteria > Pseudomonadati > Pseudomonadota > Gammaproteobacteria > Alteromonadales > Alteromonadaceae > Alteromonas > Alteromonas sp. ABV4_150. The sequence goes on from NZ_CM149971.1 coordinate 1,590,891, forward strand.
GTCCTACTCTCACATGGGGAAACCCCACACTACCATCGGCGCTAATACGTTTCACTTCTGAGTTCGGAATGGAGTCAGGTGGTACCGTATCGCTATGGCTGCCAGGAAAAACTGGTAACAATCTAGAAAACTGGATATTAATTCAATCAGTGAGTAACTACTTTTCACTCTACTTACTTTAGCTTGTCTACAACACTCAAAAGCCTAAAGCTTCTTGGGCGTTGTATGGTTAAGCCTCTCGGGCAATTAGTACAGGTTAGCTTAACGCCTTACAACGCTTCCACACCCTGCCTATCAACGTCATCGTCTATAACAACCCTTCCAGAACTTAAAGTTCAGGGATGACTCATCTTTGGGCCGGCTTCCCGCTTAGATGCTTTCAGCGGTTATCCGTTCCGAACATAGCTACCGGGCAATGCCATTGGCATGACAACCCGAACACCAGCGGTTCGTCCACTCCGGTCCTCTCGTACTAGGAGCAGCTCCCATCAATCATCCAACGCCCACACCAGATAGGGACCGAACTGTCTCACGACGTTCTAAACCCAGCTCGCGTACCACTTTAAATGGCGAACAGCCATACCCTTGGGACCGACTTCAGCCCCAGGATGTGATGAGCCGACATCGAGGTGCCAAACACCGCCGTCGATATGAACTCTTGGGCGGTATCAGCCTGTTATCCCCGGAGTACCTTTTATCCGTTGAGCGATGGCCCTTCCATACAGAACCACCGGATCACTATGACCTACTTTCGTACCTGCTCGACGTGTCTGTCTCGCAGTTAAGCTAGCTTATGCCATTGCACTAACCTCACGATGTCCGACCGTGATTAGCTAACCTTCGTGCTCCTCCGTTACTATTTGGGAGGAGACCGCCCCAGTCAAACTACCCACCAGACACTGTCCACAATCCCGATAAGGGACCAATGTTAGAACATCAAACATACAAGGGTGGTATTTCAAGGACGGCTCCACACAATCTAGCGACTGTGCTTCAAAGCCTCCCACCTATCCTACACATGTAGGTTCAATGTTCAGTGCCAAGCTGTAGTAAAGGTTCACGGGGTCTTTCCGTCTAGGTGCGGGTACACAGCATCTTCACTGCGATTTCAATTTCACTGAGTCTCGGGTGGAGACAGCGTGGCCATGGTTACACCATTCGTGCAGGTCGGAACTTACCCGACAAGGAATTTCGCTACCTTAGGACCGTTATAGTTACGGCCGCCGTTTACCGGGGCTTCGATCAAGAGCTTCGTCCGAAAACTAACCCCATCAATTAACCTTCCGGCACCGGGCAGGTGTCACACCCTATACGTCCTCTTACGAGTTTGCAGAGTGCTGTGTTTTTAATAAACAGTCCCAGCCACCTGGTCACTGCGGCCTCCATTTGCTTACCACGCGAAGTGTTCACAAACAGAGGCGTACCTTCTCCCGAAGTTACGGTACAATTTTGCCGAGTTCCTTCACCCGAGTTCTCTCAAGCGCCTTAGTATTCTCTACCTGACCACCTGTGTCGGTTTGGGGTACGGTTCATATAATCATAAGTTTAGAAGCTTTTCCTGGAAGCAGGGCATCAACAACTTCACTCCCTTGGGAGCTCGTCTCGTGTCTCGGCCTTGAAAACCCGGATTTACCTAAGTTTTCAGCCTACACACTTTCACTTGGACAACCAACGCCAAGCTTGCCTAGCCTTCTCCGTCCCTCCATCACTGATTATATAAGTACGGAAATATTAATCCGTTTCCCATCGACTACGCATTTCTGCCTCGCCTTAGGGGCCGACTTACCCTGCCCTGATTAGCATGGGACAGGAAACCTTGGTCTTCCGGCGTGGGAGTTTTTCACTCCCATTATCGTTACTCATGTCAGCATTCGCACTTGTGATATGTCCAGCAAGCTTTACAACTCACCTTCATCCACTTACACAACGCTCCCCTACCCAGCATGTAAACATGCTGCCGCAGCTTCGGTATATTGCTTAGCCCCGTTACATCTTCCGCGCAGGCCGACTCGACTAGTGAGCTATTACGCTTTCTTTAAAGGGTGGCTGCTTCTAAGCCAACCTCCTAGCTGTCTATGCCTTCCCACATCGTTTCCCACTTAGCAATATTTTGGGACCTTAGCTGGCGGTCTGGGTTGTTTCCCTCTCCACGACGGACGTTAGCACCCGCCGTGTGTCTCCCGGATAGTTCTCATTGGTATTCGGAGTTTGCAAAGGGTTGGTAAGTCGGGATGACCCCCTAGCCTTAACAGTGCTCTACCCCCAATGGAATTCGTCCGAGGCTCTACCTAAATAGATTTCGGGGAGAACCAGCTATCTCCCGGTTTGATTGGCCTTTCACCCCCAGCCACAAGTCATCCCCTGACTTTTCAACGTCAGTGGGTTCGGTCCTCCAGTTGATGTTACTCAACCTTCAACCTGCTCATGGCTAGATCACCGGGTTTCGGGTCTATACCTAGCAACTAAACGCGCAGTTAACACTCGCTTTCGCTACGGCTCCGCTATTCGCTTAACCTTGCTACTAAATATAAGTCGCTGACCCATTATACAAAAGGTACGCAGTCACCCCGAAGGGCTCCCACTGCTTGTACGTATACGGTTTCAGGTTCTATTTCACTCCCCTCACAGGGGTTCTTTTCGCCTTTCCCTCACGGTACTGGTTCACTATCGGTCAGTTAGGAGTATTTAGCCTTGGAGGATGGTCCCCCCATATTCAGTCAAGATAACACGTGTCCCGACCTACTCGATTTCACTGTAAAGATTGCGTCGTGTACAGGGCTATCACCTTGTATCGCTCCTCTTCCCAAAGGATTCCACTACATTCAATACAGCTTAAGGGCTGTTCCCCGTTCGCTCGCCGCTACTAGGGGAATCTCAATTGATTTCTTTTCCTAAGGGTACTTAGATGTTTCAGTTCCCCTCGTTCGCCTCGTTACGCTATGTATTCACGTAACGATACCTATAAATAGGTGGGTTTCCCCATTCGGACATCTGTGGCTCAAATGCATTTTGTCGGCTCACCACAGCTTTTCGCAGACTTACACGTCCTTCATCGCCTCTAACTGCCAAGGCATCCACCGTATACGCTTCGTCACTTAACCATACAACCCCAAACAGCCTTTTGACTTCTGTCTAAGTTATGTCGCATGCATGACAAGCTAATCGGAAGAATTGCCTTGCTATCAATAAATTGATAACAAGCAATTCAGTCAAGTAGAGTAAAAAGTTCATCTTTCGATTTCTCAGTTACTCAATTTTGATTGATTACTATTAATATCAGCTTTCCAAATTGTTAAAGAGCATAGTGCTTAATTCAAAACACTTAGGTTGATCTTAAATCAAAGCTAAGGGCTTTTATTTAAGTCATCTTTAAATATAAACAAGACTATCTGTGTAGGCACTGCATCAAGTGCGTCTTTCGACGTAATGGTAAGGAGGTGATCCAACCCCAGGTTCCCCTAGGGTTACCTTGTTACGACTTCACCCCAGTCATGAAACACAAAGTGGTAATCGTCCTCCCGAAGGTTAGACTAACTACTTCTTTTGCATCCCACTCCCATGGTGTGACGGGCGGTGTGTACAAGGCCCGGGAACGTATTCACCGCAGTATTCTGACCTGCGATTACTAGCGATTCCGACTTCATGGAGTCGAGTTGCAGACTCCAATCCGGACTACGACATTCTTTAAGGGGTCCGCTCCACATCACTGTCTCGCTTCCCTCTGTAAATGCCATTGTAGCACGTGTGTAGCCCTACACGTAAGGGCCATGATGACTTGACGTCGTCCCCACCTTCCTCCGGTTTGTCACCGGCAGTCTCCTTAGAGTGCCCAACTTAATGCTGGCAACTAAGGACAAGGGTTGCGCTCGTTGCGGGACTTAACCCAACATCTCACGACACGAGCTGACGACAGCCATGCAGCACCTGTGTCAGAGTTCCCGAAGGCACCAATCTATCTCTAGAAAGTTCTCTGCATGTCAAGTGTAGGTAAGGTTCTTCGCGTTGCATCGAATTAAACCACATGCTCCACCGCTTGTGCGGGCCCCCGTCAATTCATTTGAGTTTTAACCTTGCGGCCGTACTCCCCAGGCGGTCTACTTAGCGCGTTAGCTTCGCTACTCACGACTTAAAGTCACAAACAGCTAGTAGACAGCGTTTACGGTGTGGACTACCAGGGTATCTAATCCTGTTCGCTACCCACACTTTCGCACATGAGCGTCAGTCTTTGGCCAGGGAGTCGCCTTCGCCACTGATGTTCCTCCAGATATCTACGCATTTCACCGCTACACCTGGAATTCCACTCCCCTCTCCAAGACTCTAGTCTGCCAGTTCTAAATGACCATCCCAGGTTGAGCCCGGGGCTTTCACATCTAGCTTAACAAACCGCCTGCGTGCGCTTTACGCCCAGTAATTCCGATTAACGCTCGCACCCTCCGTATTACCGCGGCTGCTGGCACGGAGTTAGCCGGTGCTTCTTCTGTTGTTAACGTCACGGCTAGCAGGTATTAACTACTAACTTTTCCTCACAACTGAAAGTGCTTTACAACCCGAAGGCCTTCTTCACACACGCGGCATGGCTGCATCAGGGTTTCCCCCATTGTGCAATATTCCCCACTGCTGCCTCCCGTAGGAGTCTGGGCCGTGTCTCAGTCCCAGTGTGGCTGATCTTCCTCTCAGAACAGCTAGAGATCGTTGCCTTGGTAAGCCTTTACCTTACCAACTAGCTAATCTCACTTGGGCCTCTCTTTGCGCCGGAGCCTAAGCCCCGTTTGGTCCGAAGACATTATGCGGTATTAGCAGTCGTTTCCAACTGTTATCCCCCTCGCAAAGGCAAGTTCCCAAGCATTACTCACCCGTCCGCCACTCGTCAGCGATGTGCAAGCACATCCTGTTACCGTTCGACTTGCATGTGTTAGGCCTGCCGCCAGCGTTCAATCTGAGCCATGATCAAACTCTTCAATTAAATATATCGAAATATGAATCGTCGTTGTGACACTCTTAATGAGTGCCCACACAGATTGTCTTGTCTAAATTGTTAAAGAACGTAGCAGCTTCGCTGCTATTCACTAGAAGCCGTTCGCTTCTTAGTGACTCACCCTGTACGAGTGAGGTGCGCATTATACGCTGGAAGTTTTCGTTGTCAACACTTTTTGAAAATTTATTTTCTGAAGCGTTTCTTCTAAACTCCCGTCTTTACTGGCCTATATAGGTAGTAGAGACTTACTTCAGGAGGCTTGCTGTTTTGCTTTTCCCCCGAAGTGGATGCGCATTTTAGGGAAATGAGCGCTCACGTCAACACTTATTTTAAAAAAAGTGTCATATTAGCTTTGAACGCTCAAATTACCCACAACATGAGCTTTATTTGAACAATCTGAAGCTCTCAATCTAAAACACTGGTATCTATTTAGCTATAAGAATGTATTTATCGAACCGTTATATATATCTGTTCGGTTCTTCACATTAGCTTTAAGTTAGTAAAAAAGAATAATTTCATGCGCATGCCACAATCCTTTTTAATCAGTCATATGATTCATAATGATTAACAGCGGCAGTGTCATTACTCCCCACACTTAGATAAACTACGGGAAATAACCTGCCGATACTTGCTCTCAATTTTGTCAGTATATAAGCATCTGTTAGCGGGGAGTTGGATACGTAATATCAATATTGCTTAACTACATTATATAGAGGTCTATCACGCATTATGAAAACGAGCGTCATTTTTACAACTTATAATTCACCCGCGTGGTTAGAGAAAGTACTATGGGGTTTCTTCGAACAAACCGCAGATAACTTCGAAATTGTTATTGCGGACGACGGCTCTCGTGAAGACACTAAAGCACTTATCCAACGTCTGAAGCAAGACACAGATATACCTATCAAACACGTTTGGCAAGAAGACGATGGCTTCCAAAAGTGCCGTATTCTTAATAAAGCCATTGTAGCCTCAGAGGGCGAATACTTAATTTTCACAGATGGCGACTGCATTCCTCGAAACGACTTTGTAGAGCAACATCTAAGACTATCAGAGAAAAATACCTATCTTTCTGGTGGGTATTTCAAATTACCCATGAGTGTAAGTAAAGCAATCACACGTGAGGATATCGTAACTCAGCGTGCATTCAATGTGGATTGGTTAGTTAGTAAAGGTTTAAAAAAGACGCATAAAACGATGAAGCTCACTGCAAGAGGAACTTGGGCAGAGTTTTTAAATAAAATAAGCCCAGCTCGCCCGACTTGGAATGGTCATAGCGCTTCATGTTACAAAGAGCACATTCTGGCCGTAAACGGTTTTGAGGAAACTATGCAATATGGTGGTCAAGATTGTGAATTTGGCGATCGATTAGTTAACTATGGCCTTAAAGCTAAACGCATACGTTACTCCGCTGTGTGCATACACCTTGACCATAAACGCGGATATGTTACGCCAGAAATGCTGCAGAGAAGCAAAGCAATACGCGAAGATACTAAAAAGAATAAAGTAATAAAGGCACGTGTAGGAATAGAAGAATCATCACAGTAAAACGGTAATAAACAAGAGTTACTTTAATGCATAAACCAATTGATAGTTTCAAGGGTGTCTCACCTACTTTAGGAAAGAATGTCTATATTGATGACTCGGCAAGAATAGTCGGTGATGTAGTATTAAAAGATGATGCCAGTATTTGGCCATTGGTTGCTGCACGCGGTGACGTAAACAAGATTCGTATTGGCGCTCGCAGCAATATACAAGACGGCAGTGTATTGCACGTTACCCGTAAATCAGAGAAAAACCCTGATGGGTTTCCACTTATTATTGGTGACGACGTAACCGTTGGGCACAAATGTATGCTGCATGGCTGCCAATTAGGTAACCGTATCCTGGTAGGTATGGGCGCAATTGTAATGGACGGTGTTATAGTTGAAGACGATGTGTTCATTGGTGCAGGTACATTAGTACCACCAAACAAAAGATTAGAGAGCGGATTTCTTTACGTTGGAAACCCCATGCAAAAGAAAAGACCGCTCAACGACGCTGAAATGGCATTCCTGAAACAGTCTGCCGTTAACTATGTCGTATTGAAAAATGAGTACCTAGAAGAAGCGAACTAGTTTCGCTTCTCACTTTGCTCAACAATATCTCTAACCTGTTTCACAATGTCCGAGGTATCAGGGCGCTTTTGTGTCCATATATAGAATGCTTCGGCAGCTTGCTCAACTAGCATCCCTAACCCATCTATTTGTGTACTTACACCCAAATTAGCCGCATCTCTCATAAACCGCGTGGGCGAATTTTTATATACCATGTCGTAAACCACTTCACAGTGTTGTAAAACACCATCGTTCAAACTACACGGCAACTCATTATTTAAACTAGCGGCTGTTGAATTAATAATAATATGAGGTGCTATCGTTGCGATATCTTCAAGAGGCACCACCTGCACTTTAGCATTAGACGCGGCGCTTGCGACTTCCTCAGCTTTTGCTTTCGTTCTGTTAGCAATAGTCAGTGAAGCAGCGCCCGCTTTTAATAACGGAGAGATAACACCACGGGCTGCGCCGCCGGCACCGATAAGTAATACGCGTTTATCTTTAATTTTCACGCCACTATTTAGTAAATCATTTACTAGTCCAACACCGTCTGTGTTGAACCCTAGCAGTTCACCGCTGTCACCATTCATTAGCGTATTAACAGCTTGTGCATCTTTGGCTGCTTGGTCATCTACCTTTGCCAAGTTGAATGCATCGAGCTTAAAAGGCATGGTGACGTTACAACCTACAGCGCCTTCCTGAGCTAAAAACGCGTTGGCGGCATCTACAAAACCGTCTACTGGCGCAAGTATCTTTTCATAAGAAATCTTTTCTCCCACTTGTTCAGCAAACATTTGATGGATAGTTGGTGATAAACTCTGTGCAATAGGATTTCCGAATACAGCGAATTTTTTCATGGGAATACGAGACTTATTTAATATAAAGAAGAAAAACGATAATCGTGCTTCGCAGAGTACACCATATGAACGTATAGGTGGAGAGGAGAAAGTGCGGGAATTAGCAAATACGTTTTACGACATTATGGAGACCGACCCATTAGCAAATGAACTACTTGCTATTCACCCTCAGCCATTAGACAGAATTCGTCATGTATTCTTTTTATATTTGAGTTTATGGCTTGGTGGTCCTGATGATTATCAGCAGCAGTATGGCCGCCCCCGTTTGCGTGCACGCCACCTTCCCTACACAGTAACACCAGAGTTAAAAGCACAGTGGATGTATTGTATGCGAAAAGCCATGTTTAAAACGGTTGAAGATATCGCCTTAGCTCAACAGTTGATAGACGCACTTGATCAGCTCGCCAATCATATGGTGAATACAAAATAAAAAAGCGCGTTGAAAGGATTAACCTTTTAACGCGCAACTCCCCTGTTACTGTCTACGCTCTTTATGGCGCATAAAGTAGTGCAATTGTGAAAGCCTCATAGTTAGTAAGGCGTGAAACTAATAATTAGAATGTGTAACCCACCGATAAGGTATACACCCAAGGGTCTATTTCAATATCACTAACCGCTCCATCAGCCTCACCCACTTTAAAGGTGGCTTCTGTATCAATATCTATGAATCGAACCGATGCATTGACGTGCCATTTGGTATCTATTTGGTAATCCATTCCCACCTGTGCTGATAAGCCAAATGAATTATCAAGCGATAGGTCGCTTAAACCCGCTGTTTCATTTGCGCCCGTAAACTCCTCATCAAAGATAAAGGTATAGTTGATACCTGCACCAATGTAAGGCTGAAATGCAGAGCTGGCGTCATTAAAGTAATAGTTCGCTGTTAATGTAGGAGGAAGGTGCGTTACTTCACCAAGCTGGTTCCCTGTACCTAACGGGTCTGCAACAGAAAAGTTCACGTCGTGCTTGAAGGGCGTTGCTGCAAGCAATTCGATATTAATATTATCGGTAATAAAGTACGCAACGTTCAAACCTAGCTGGGTATCGTTATCAATATTAAGGGCTACACCAAGGTCAGTACCACCAGCGACAATATTAGAAGTCGACTCGTCTGGAGCAACGGTAGTCAGACCGCCTCGGACAATCCAATCGCCTTGCTGATGAGCGCTAGCTAAAGGTGAAAGTGCAGCAAGTGTAAGACAAAGTGCAGATGCAGATAAAAAGTGTTTGCGCATGATGTGTCTCTTTTGTGTTTAACTAAGATGACGCTACTTTACGCCCTTGGTTAAGAGAAACATTGATCCAGCGCAAGCTTGATAACTCACTGAAACAAAGATGATATTCGGACTTGATGCAGATCAAAAAACGCCGTGTGTTCATTTCACACGGCGTTTTTTGTTATTGAAGAATTTAGTTAAAACAGTAGAAGCGACCTTACTGCGTTAAATTCACCAGTCAGTAGGCTTTAACCAGTCAGTTAACTTAGCTTCAGCGCTACCCGGAGCCGGCGTATAGCAATACTCCCAGCGGGCTAACGGCGGCATCGACATTAAAATAGACTCTGTGCGCCCACCAGTTTGTAATCCAAACAGGGTGCCGCGGTCGAACACTAGATTAAATTCGACGTAACGACCTCGACGATATAGCTGAAAGTCTCGCTCTCTTTCACCAAAGTCTGTTTGCTTACGGCGTTCAACAATAGGAACGTAAGCATCGATAAAGCCGTTACCAACAGCCTGCATAAACGCAAATGACTGTTCAAAGCCCCACTCATTAAGGTCGTCGAAGAATAACCCACCCACGCCGCGAGTTTCATTGCGATGTTTTAAATAAAAGTAGTCGTCACACCACTTTTTATACTTAGGGTACACATCATCGCCAAAGGGCTTACATAATTTCTTTGCGGTATCATGCCAATGTACAACGTCATCTTTGAACGGATAAAACGGCGTTAGGTCAAAACCACCGCCAAACCACCAAATAGGTGCTTCACCGTCTTTTTCCGCAATAAAAAAGCGAACATTAGCGTGTGACGTCGGGATATACGGGTTATGTGGATGAATGACAAGTGATACGCCCATTGCTTGAAAGTTTCTCCCCGCAAGCTCAGGTCGATTTGCCGTTGCGGATGCAGGCATTTGACTGCCAAAAACGTGAGAAAAGTTAACGCCACCTTGCTCAATCACCGCACCGTTTTTTAATACGCGCGAGCGACCACCACCGCCTTCTTCACGCTGCCAGCTGTCTTCAACAAACTGACCTTTTCCGTCGGCAAGCTCAAGGGTTTGACAGATTGTGTCTTGCAGCCCTAGTAGATAGCCTTTTACTTGTTCTATTACTTCAGCGGCGTTTTTACCGTCCAGTAATTCTGCTGATGTCATGCTCTTATTACCTCTGCTGTGTCACCATCGCGAATGGTACTGGGTTTAGTTGCACCGCCTACTACGCCGTCAACGTAGAAAACGGAATCGGCGAATACGGCTTTTGCTTCTTCAGAAGTGGTAGCCGGCGGTTGACCGGTCAAATTCGCGCTTGTAGAAACTAACGGTTTTCCTAACTTGTTGCACAATTCCACTACTACAGGGTGATTAGTTACGCGCACTGCTATTTTACTGTGCTTGCCGGTTAACCAAACAGGCGCAGATGACGACTTGGGTAATAGCCAGGTATTAGGGCCTGGCCAGCTCGAAAAAATATCTGTGCGTCTGTCAGGCCGAATGGCATTGTCGTTGACATAAGGCAGTAGCTGACTGTAGTTCGCAGCAATCAAGATCACTCCCTTTTCTACCGGTCGCTGTTTTATCTCTAACAGCGCATTTACTGCGGCTTCATTGTCAGGGTCACATCCGATGCCCATTACCGCTTCGGTTGGATAAACGATTAAACTGCCAGCTTGGAATGCAGCAACAACAGGGTCTACTTCAGGTGAGTTAGCCTCAACGGGGGTAAACGTGTTTACGTTCCCATTTTGGTTATCAGACATGGTTTTGATCTCTACGTATAGTTCTTTATGTGATTACTTTTTATAGCCGCAAGCCGGCTGAGGGCACTGTAACTGTCCCTTTTTATCTATCAATACTCCCCAACCGCAGTCTGGGCAGCTTTCATTTACCGGCGTGAAATTTAGCACATATCGACATTGTGGATAATGGTTGCACGCAAAAAACTGTTTACCGTATTTGTTAGTACGCGAGATCAGGTGCCCTTTCTTGCATTTTGGGCAATCTACCAAGGTGTCTTCTTTTTCTTTAATAGGCTCTATGTGATGGCACGTAGGAAAATTTGTACAGCCAATAAACATACCGAATCGCCCTTTTTTTATAGCAAGGTCAGAATCACATTCGGGACAAGCTATGCCATCTAAGGTTTTAAGAATGGTAGTTTGTTTATCGTGTAGCGGCTTACTGAAGTTACATTCCGGGTAGCCTGTGCACCCAATAAACGGGCCTGATTTACTGTTCTTTATATGAAGGGACTTGCCGCACTCGGGGCAGTCTCCGAAGTTATCATCAAGAGCATGCTCGTGCGCTGAAAAAAGTGAGTGGTCTATTTTAGACATGTATTAGACGTTAAGGCCTTAACGCGCTGTAATTTCACAGCGCATTTTGTAAGTAAAGATTTAAGTATCAGTGACTACGACTGCATTAATGCAGCACGCCATCTGGCTCTTCGAACAAAAGATCTTCCATTTGCGCGTAGGCTTTCTCTTTGCCAGGTACGTTGAATAGTACCATTAGCACAACCCACTTCAGGTCTTCTAAACAGAATTCATTGGAATCGATTTCCATAACCCGGTCTATCACCATTTCACGTGTAGACGCATCTAGTACATTGACCTGTTCTAAGAACATAAGAAAACCACGACATTCCACATCTAAACGCATCTGTTCTTCGTGGGTGTAAATGCGGCTTAAGCTGGTGCTAATCCCTTTACAGAAATACGGTTTTATATCCGTTTCCTGCAGAGCCGCTAGCTTTTCTAACCATGCGAGGGCTTTATAAATCTCATCGTGATGGAATCCTGCGCGCACAAGCTCTTCCGTTAACTCGTCTTGATCAACACGAATTTCCGTTTCACTGTGAATGAAGTTTTCAAACAGATACATGAGGATATCGAACATATTATTTTCCCCTCAATTTAACGTAACCACCAGGGACAGCGGCTACTAAACCACGCAACTCATATTCTAATAATGATGCCATTGCTTGCGATACTGATAAGGCATTGCGCTGGGCTATAACATCAATAGCGGTGATGTCATAATCCACACTAGCTAATAATTTATCGGTTGCCAAGCTATTCGCTGCACTTTTTTCGTTTTGCTCGTTTACATCCAAGCCCAGTTGCTCAGGTTGAAAACCAATTTCATCAAGAATATCGATAATATTAGTTACTAATTTGGCGCCCTGTTGGATTAACCAATGGCAGCCTTCAGAGTACGCGTGAAAGATACTACCAGGCACAGCGAATACTTCTCGCCCCATATCTGCGGCCAAATTCGCAGTTATCAAGGTGCCACTCTTAATTTTTGCCTCTACCACCAAGGTTCCAAGTGATAATGCTGCGATAATTCGGTTTCTTCTAGGAAAGTGCCAAGGCTTAGGCCCCTGCCCCGGAAAGAACTCTGTGACGGTAACGCCTTTGTCATTATTTATTTCCTCGTAGAGCTTGTGATTTTTCGCGGGGTAGACCTTTTCAGGCCCCGTCCCCATTACTGCGATTGTCCCTGCGTTACCACACAAAGCGCCTTGATGCGCTGCACTATCAATGCCCATAGCAAGGCCGCTTGTTACTGCAACCCCATTACTAGACAACCCTACTGCAAATTCACTGGCGATACGCTTACCCTGAATGCTAGCCCTTCTGCTACCCACAATGGCAATTTGCGGACTCGACAACAAAGTACTATCCCCCGTTGCAAATAATACTAGGGGTGGACTGTCCAATTGCTTTAACGATTGGGGGTAGTATGAAGACGAATAAGAAATAATGTGTCTATTATCAGTTGCTTGTTCCCATGAGAAGGCAGCATCAATAAGGGGCTTTGATATTTGATTTACGAGCTGTTTCACAGCGTCGGGAAGTGATGATGCATTAACGACTAAATCAGCAGGAGATAGTTGATAGTGTTCAAGGGACTGTAGCCAGATTTTAGGGGAGATGCCCTGAGCCGATGCTAGTGCTATCCATGCGAATAGCTCGCCGTTTGATTGATAAGTGTACTGTTTCATTGTCGCTCCTTTGTGAGCGACAATGAAACCTACAGCGTCTAAGGCTTAGCGACAATAAAGCCGCGCTTAATTCCTTTATTCGCTCGTGTTATTAATCCATAGCTTGCCGCATCGAATGTTTTAAAAACAATCATCTCACCTACTTTGAGTGCGGGCTGTGCTACCGTATCGATAAACCACTCACCACCGTTTTTAGCACCGGGTTCATCAACGTAACGCGGGCTATCTTCATCAATAATGGCTGGGCCTTGAGCATACAGCCCCAATACTGTGCCTGGTGCTACATCCATTGCACCAAGGTCAACAATGACAACGTCATATTTGCCAAGTAAGTCGTGATCATGCAAATCACCCACGACCGCTCCTCGTTGTGAGGTAGCAGGCGTAAGCTCGAAACCTTCTGGATGAGTAAAGCCACCGGCCATCAATTTGTCACCACGTTTTGCTTCTTGATTGGCGTCATCAATAAACAGCAGCATGGTATCGTCTGCCTGGTCTTTCTCTACCAACGAAGCATTGGATATATGAGTGACCTGAATGCCCAGCGTTTCTCCATCTAGGTTTTTGATAGTAGCGTGTTTTCTAATCACTCTGTACTGGTCGTTAGTACTGAATTGTTGCTGGCTAAGCACAAAGTCATCTGAAGCAAACCTTACATTTCCGTCTTGGTTACCTAGGAGTCGAGGTAAGACTGAATAGTCGTCTTCGTCTAGCAACATATGCTGTCTAACAAAAGGAGATATAGTAGTCCAAGACAAGACGTCAACAGGTTTTGGCTTTATTCGCTTATCAGTAGACGGTGACAGGTTGTAGGCTAGCTTGTCGCGCTTCACGCTTAAGACGGGCTGACCATCAATATAACCTACGACGATGACGTCGCCGGGATAGATAAGATGAGGGTTGTCGATTTGCGTATTCGTTCGCCACAGCTCTGGCCATAGCCAAGGCTCATTTAGAAAAATACTCGCAATTTCCCATAGGGTGTCGCCACGCTTCACCGTATAGGTTTCAGGCGCAGTGTCTTTTAATTGAAGCGCGAACGCAGGCAAAGACAAAAGCACTCCAAGAATAAATATTGCTGCACGACGCGCGCGTATTAATCGCTTTTTCAAATTGACCACCTGCAAATTATTCACTGTCATTTATTGTTGATTTTTCAGACAATAGCACTATATCGGCAGAACTACGTATTCTTATAGAGTTTAGGCAAAAAACTGCACGAAACCACCCGATATACGTTAGAATAGTAACTTAATAAGCACTGTAAAGCGTGCTGGCAATTAGATCGTATATGAATTTATACAGCGAAAAGGTGAAGTAAGCGAGAAATGGCAATTTTAGACGTATTAAGTTTTCCTGATGAACGTCTTCGCACGGTAGCTAAACCCGTAGAAGAGGTTAACGACGAAATTAAACAATTGGTATCGGACATGTTCGAAACCATGAAAGACGAGAACGGCATTGGCCTTGCTGCAACGCAGGTTAACCGCCACGTTCAAGTTGTTGTAATGGACGTATCGGAAGATCAAAACGAGCCACGCGTATTTATAAACCCTGAAATCGTTCGTAAAGATGGCTCCACGATTAGCGAAGAAGGCTGTTTATCAGTTCCTGGTAACTACGCCAAAGTTGAACGAGCTGAAGCAATAACGGTTAAAGCTTTAGACGAAAACGGTGACACTTTTGAATTGGATGCTGAAGGCCTGCTGGCTATCTGTATCCAACACGAACTCGATCATTTAAAAGGTAAGCTTTTTATCGATTACCTATCGCCACTTAAGCGCCAGCGTATTCGTAAAAAGCTTGAGAAAGAAGCGCGTCTTGCTGCAAAAGCCTAGGGAATAACGTGACAACTTCATTAAAAGTGATTTTTGCCGGTACTCCGGATTTTGCAGCTAAACATCTGTCGACGTTGCTTGATAGTGAGCACGAGGTTATTGCTGTTTACACTCAGCCAGATAGACCCGCCGGACGAGGTAAGAAACTCACGGCCAGTCCAGTTAAAGTGCTAGCTGAGGAAAATGCCATTCCCGTTTATCAGCCTCAATCGTTAAAAGCGCCAGAAGCACAAAAAGAGTTAGCCTTGCTAAATGCCGATTTAATGGTGGTGGTTGCTTATGGCCTAATATTACCTACTGCTGTGCTTAATGCACCAAAGCTAGGTTGTATTAATGTCCACGGCTCTATTTTACCAAAGTGGCGCGGCGCAGCTCCCATACAGCGCGCTATATGGGCGGGTGATGCTGAAACAGGCGTAACCATAATGCAGATGGATGAAGGTTTAGATACTGGCGATATGCTGCACATCGCCACATTACCTATTACACCTGAAGACACCAGCGCCACTTTGTATGAAAAGCTTGCAGAACTGGGGCCACAAGCGTTAGTTGAAGTCGTCGATAACTTTGAAAGCTACACGCCCACCAAACAAGAAGATTCTCAAGCCACCTACGCACAAAAGCTTTCTAAAGAAGAAGCGCTTATCAATTGGGCTGACGATGCCGCACAAATAGAACGAAACATTCGCGCCTTCAACCCTTGGCCGGTAGCGTGGATGAAGGTAGAAGATCAAAACGTGAAGGTGTGGTCAGCTAACGTTGTAACATTAGATAAAGAGGTTAAGCCAGGTACGATAGTCAGTGCGAATAAAGAAGGCATAACCGTAGCAACAGGGCGCGATGCACTTTGCATCACAACACTTCAAATTCCAGGTAAAAAGGCGCTTCCAGCGTCAGAAGTTATCAATGCTCGCCAAACATGGTTTGAAGTGGGTCGTTGTCTGACACAAGCGGACTAAACGTGAAACCATTCCCCCTTCCCAAACAAAAAAACCTGCGCGCAGATTGTGCGTGGGTTATTTATCAAATTTTAGAGCAAGGCAAGTCATCGCGTGAATGCTTAGAGCGCGTTCAGCGCAGGCACAACGCCAAAGATAACGCATGGATTCAAGAGATGTCATTAGGGGTGATGCGTCGCCTTCCCCTTTTACAGCATTGGCTGCGCTCTTTGCTAGATAGACCCTTAAAGGGAAATAAAAAGGTTATTGAACACCTTATACTTCTTGGTTTATACCAGCTTAACTTTTCACGTGTTAGCAACCACGCTGCAGTAGGTGAAACCGTTGCTGCAGCGTCTTATTTAAATGCAGCAGCGCTTAAAGGCTTGGTGAATGCGGTATTACGCAATTTTCAGCGAGAGAACCTTGCCGACGAAAACGTAGACGATGCCATTATAAACAGCGGGTTACCCAAGTGGCTGTTTAAGGCAATAGAAAACGCCTATGGCGCCGATGCCGACCAAGTACGTAGTGAAACTAACGCTATGGCTCCCATCTGGCTTCGTGTAAATAAGCTGCAAACAACATTGGCAGCATTTACCAAGGCGCTTGATAGTGCTGGCGTAGAATATACCCTTAGCGACAATCACGCAGATGCAGTAATTCTAACTAAGCGTGAAGACATTACTGCCCTACCTGGCTTTGATAAAGGACACTTTGCAGTACAAGACGGTGCAGCGCAGTTAGCCGCACACTACTTACAGCCACAAGCAAATGAGCGTATTTTAGATTGTTGCGCCGCACCAGGCGGAAAAACAGGGCATATTGTTGAATGCGCGCCGGATACTGAGTACGTGTTGGCACTTGATGCCGATGCTACACGCCTAAAACGCGTTGAAGAAAACATGACGCGTCTTAAGCACGACGTGGATATTAAGCAAGGTGATGCAGCTAATCCAGAAACTTGGTGGGACGGAAAGCCCTTCGATAGGATATTACTAGACGCCCCCTGCTCTGCTACTGGCGTTATACGCCGTCACCCAGATATTCGCTGGCTTCGAAAATCCAATGACATCGACAATTTAGCGCAGCTACAACGCAGCATATTAGATACGCTGTGGGGCCTATTAAAGCCAGGCGGCACCTTGCTTTATGCAACCTGCTCTATTTTACCAAAAGAGAACATGGCGCAAATACAGCAGTTTCTAGCCGACACGCCAAATGCCAAGTTATCGCCTGTAGTGAAAACAGAAACCACAGATAAACCTGGACGTCAGATAACACCTGGGGAACAACAAATGGATGGTTTCTATTATGCGAGGCTGGTAAAGTCGGCAGACTGAGTTTAATAGTTGTGCAGGTTACATAGTTATGGCCTGCACAGATATGAAGGCAAAATAATAACGATGAAGATCATCATTTTAGGGGCCGGACAGGTTGGCGGAACTCTTGCTGAAAACCTAGTAGGCGAAAATAACGAAATTACCGTTATTGACTCTGACCCCACTATTCTGCGCGCGCTGCAAGATCGCCTTGATTTGCAAGTTGTTACGGGTGTGGGTTCACACCCAGATGTATTGCGCAAAGCCGGTGCGGAAGATGCTGATATGCTCATAGCCGTAACCAATAGTGATGAAAGCAACATGCTAGCTTGTCAGGTTGCCTACAGCCTATTCAAGACGCCCACCAAAATTGCCCGCGTACGCTCAGAACAATACATTATTTATCAAGAGCAGCTATATAAGCAGCAAGACATCCCCGTTGATCACATTATTGCCCCTGAACAATTGGTAACTAAGGCCATTAAGCGTCTAATAGATTACCCCGGCGCACTTCAAGTGGTTGAGTTTGCTGACGGTAAAGCCAGCCTTGTAGCAGTAAAAGCGTATTACGGTGGCTTGTTAGTAGGCCACGCGTTATCTGCGCTTAAAGATCACATGCCTAACGTTGAAACCCGGGTTGCAGCCATTTACCGTCGCGGCCGCCCTATTCGTCCACTGGGAACAACGGTTATAGAAGCAGATGACGAAGTATTCTTTATTGCCGCCACTAAGCACATTCGTGCAGTAATGAGTGAGCTTCAAAAGCTCGAATCTAGCTATAAGCGAATTATGATAGCCGGCGGTGGTTTAATTGGCGCAGGGTTAGCGAAAAAGCTTGAGCACAATCATAACGTTAAGCTTATTGAATACAGCCCAGAGCGGGCAAAGTATCTATCTGCCAACTTAGATAAAACCATTGTCTTTAGTGGGGACGCGTCTGATCCTGAATTGCTTAGCGAAGAAAATATAGAGCAGGTCGATGCCTTTATTGCGGTTACTAACGACGATGAAGCGAATATTATGTCGGCCATGCTGGCAAAGCGAATGGGCGCGCAAAAAGCCATGGTGCTTATTCAGCGAAGTGCTTACGTAGATCTCGTCCAAGGTGGCGAGATAGACATTGCGTTTTCACCGCAACAAGCCACGATTTCGGCATTGCTTACGCACGTGCGCCGTGGTGACATTGTTAACGTTTACTCATTACGTCGTGGCGCAGCAGAGGCTATCGAAGCCATAGCCCATGGCGATGAAAACACATCTAAAGTGGTTGGCAGACAAATTGGCGACATCAAGCTACCACCAGGTACGACTATAGGTGCTATCGTTCGCGACGAACAGGTGATTATTGCTCATAGTGATACCAAGATAGAAGCGAACGATCATGTCATTTTGTTTTTGGTAGATAAGAAGTACATCAATGATGTAGAAAAGCTGTTCCAGCCCAGTGCATTCTTCTTTGGCTAGCTACCCCTCTTAATTAAGGCTTCGCAAATATATCCGAGCACAGTGATTCGAATATAGACTTATAAAACAAAGGGCGATAATAATTATCGCCCTTTGTTTTTTTAGCTTGTTTTAAACGATTAGGCAAAGCCATTAGTTCGAGATATTAGCTTCGCCAGAACGTTGGCGAGAAGAGTACCAGTAATGAGAAGACTTCTAGTCGACCAAATACCATCCCCGTTACTAGGATCCATTTGCCGGCATCAGTTACATCGGCATAGTTTGCCGCCACACTGCCAAGGCCCGGGCCTAAGTTATTTAGCATGGCCGCCGTTGCAGTAAAAGCACTTAGATTATCTAAACCTGTAGCAATTAGGCCTATCATTATTACCACAAATACCACGGCGTAAGCCGAGAAAAATCCCCATACAGCTTCTACCACTCTGTCAGGCATAGCACGGTCGCCAAACTTAACACTGTACACGGCTTTAGGGTGGATAAGTCTGTCTACTTCACGCTTGCCTTGTAAAAACAATAAGCACACACGTACTACCTTTAAGCCGCCACCTGTGGAGCTGGCGCAACCGCCTATGAAGCTAGAAAAAATAAGCATTATGGGTAAAAACGTAGGCCATACAGAAAAGTCAGTAGTGGCGAATCCGGCCGTTGTGCTAATGGACACCGCCTGAATCATAGCCTGATCCAGGGCTTGCTCTGCTGAGCTATAGTAGCCTGATAGAGTGAGTACTAGAAAGCAAATACCAATTAGCGACGCTTGAATAATAAAGAAAGCTTTGAATTCAGGATCTTTAAAGTAGCCTTTTACTGAGCGTGAGCTTACCGCCGCATAGTGCAGCGAGAAATTCAGCGCAGCAATAAGCAAAAAGACTGTACAAACCACGTTTACCATAGGGCTGTTGAAGTACCCTAAGCTCGCATCATGGTTAGAAAACCCACCAATGGCTACTGTTGAGAATGCATGGCAAATAGCGTCGAATACATTCATACCTGAAAGCCAATATGCACCGGCGCATGCAATGGTGATAGTTAGGTAGATATACCATAGATGCTTTGCCGTATCGGCGATACGCGGCGTCATCTTGTTATCTTTAACCGGGCCAGGCGTTTCTGCTCGATAGAGCTGCATGCCCCCAACACCAAGAATAGGAAGTATGGCAACGGCAAGTACAATGATACCCATACCGCCTAACCACTGAAGCTGCTGGCGGTAAAACTGCACTGAATGTGGAAGAAAGTCTATCCCTTCAATCACCGTAGCACCTGTAGTAGTCAGGCCAGAAAACGATTCAAAAAAAGCATCGGTAACTGTCATGCTAGGTTGCTCAAGTAAGATAAGCGGTATTGCACCCACGCTTGCCAGTACAGACCAAAATAGCGCGACTATCAAAAACCCTTCTCGCGCCCTTAAGTCATTTTTTTGCTGACGATTGGGGTACCACAAGGCCATACCGCCAATAACACAGAAAATAAAGGCAAGAGTGAAAGGAAGGCCGCTGCCATCTTGATAAATCAACGACACAATAGCTGGTGGGATCATGGTTACGCTAAATAGCGCTATTAATAACCCAAGTATTCGTATGATGGCACGGTAGTGCATTGTTTGTTATGCCTTTATTCTTATAGCGCGCATAAGGGCGGAAGCGCCCTGTTTTTTTATGTTTTTTTAAACTAACTACAAAAAACAAACTTATCTACCTTAAATAAGGAAGGTAAAGTTCTGTGTGTTTCGTATTGGGTTTTGATTATAGGACTATAATGAGTAGGGGGAAACCTTTGTCTCCCCACAACGTTAAGCAAATCACATGGGATTGAGCTAACTTTTCGGTGATAGAAAAGCCAACACCACGCTTTCTATTTCATGGCTAACACAGTCTTTACCATTTTGCTAATACTCACATTTGCCTCACTAACGCTTTGGGCCAGCATATAAGCAGGTGTGGTTACCAGCTTTGCATCATTATCCACGACAACTTCATCTACCGGGCACTCTACATGAGTGGCACCTAATGCATTCAAGCCGCTAGCTGTAGATTCATCATCACCAATAGTCATCTTGGTCTTGTTACCATACACTTTAGCGGCTAACGCTGGTGCGATACAGGCATAAGCTGCAGGTTTTTTAGCTTGTGCAAATGCCTTACAGACTGATAATACCTCTTCGTTAAAGGTACATTTATCACCGTCTACAGCAAAGGAGCACAAGTTTTTCGCCGCACCGAAGCCGCCGGGCAATATAAGTGTATCAAACGCATTAACGTCACAATCAGTGACGGGCTTTATATTGCCACGGGCGATACGGGCTGATTCTACCAGTACGTTTCTGGTTTCACCTTCCGCGACTTCACCGGTTAAGTGATTGACCACGTGAAGTTGTTCTACATCAGGCGCGAAACATTGATAAGACGCCCCTTCTTGCTCAATGGCTAGCAGCGTTAATACCGCCTCATGTAATTCTGCCCCGTCGAACACACCACTACCACTTAAAATAACGGCTACCTGTTTCATATTGTCCTCCTAGACGTTATGCCATCTACTTATTCAAAATTTGGCTATTAAACACACAAGTGTACAAAAAAAGTTCTTATAAATACGTGTATACAATGTTAACGGTTATGCTACATTACTTGACCAACTTGGTTAAACCAAAAATAAACGTACACCAAGTTATCCACATGAAATGGAATGATTAGTAGCAGGTACGCTGTTTTCACACCTTAGTCTCATTCCCTTATTTTTCTTGATTTAGAAGGTGATCTTTAACTTGACAAAGATCATCCGGATCACTGTGCCTGAAACTTTAGATCACAAAGTTATCCACAGGCGAAATGTGATCGACTGTCACGTTTAATCTTCTTTCATGATATGGCGATCTGACCTAGCCTGTGGCATCCTTGCGCTCATATTGTATATTGGAAAATCGCCCGCTATGCCAGATTCTAAAAAGCCTCCATTTATTCTTGTCGACGGATCGTCATATCTCTTTCGTGCCTTTCACGGTTTACCACCATTAACGAACTCAAAAGGCCAAGACACCGGCGCCATTTATGGTGTTGTAAACATGCTTAAAAGCTTGATCAAACAATACAACCCTACGCATATGGCGGTAATTTTTGATGCCAAAGGAAAAACGTTTCGCGACGACATCTATAAAGAGTATAAAGCGAATCGTCCACCTATGCCGGATGAGCTAAGAAGCCAGATCGAGCCACTACATACCATCATTAAGGCAATGGGCTTACCTGTTATTGTCGAGTCGGGCGTAGAAGCAGACGACGTTATAGGTACCTTAGCCAAACATGCTACAGAGAAAGGCATAGATACCCTCATCAGCACTGGCGACAAAGACATGGCGCAATTGGTTAATGAGCATGTCACCTTGATCAACACTATGACCAATCAGGTAATGGACGTTGAAGGCGTAAATACTAAGTTTGGTATACCTCCAGAACTCGTCATTGATTTTCTTGCACTAAAGGGTGACAAAGTAGATAACATACCCGGCGTACCTGGTGTAGGCGATAAAAGTGCTCAAGCCTTACTGAATGGTATTGGCGGTATAGACGATATTTATAAGAACCTGGATAAAATCGCCGATCTATCGTTTAGAGGTAGCAAGTCAATGGCGGCTAAGATGCAGGAATACGAGGAGCAAGCACGCCTTTCTTACACCTTGGCCACTATTAGCATCGATCTTGACTTAGACTATGATGTTGAAGCCTTGATGCCTTGCCAACCCGATAATGAACAACTTCGCGATCTATTTGCTGAGTATGAATTTAAACGCTGGCATACAGAAGTAAGTGCGCTTGTGGCGGGCGGTGATGCCTCGAATAGCCAAACATCTAGCAGTGAAGATAGCAGCAGTGCACAAGAAAGTGAACAAAGTACATCGGTAGATATCGACAAATCGAAATACGAAACCGTACTTGATGAAGCGCGCTTTAACGCTTGGGTCGCTAAGCTTGAAAAAGCTGAGCTAATTGCCTTTGATACCGAAACTACTAGCCTTAACTACATGGATGCCGAATTAGTTGGCGTTTCATTTTGTATAGAAGCAGGTGAGGCAGCTTACGTACCTGTAGCCCATGATTACCCCGATGCGCCGGCACAGCTATCACGAGAGTTCGTATTAAACGCATTAAAACCTATTTTGGAATCAGACAAGATTATAAAAGTAGGCCAGCATATTAAGTACGATAGAAATGTACTAGCGAACTATGACATAACCTTAAATGGCATTGGCTTTGACACCATGCTTGAAAGCTATGTACTAAACAGCACCGCCCAGCGCCACGATATGGACTCGTTAGCTCTAGCTTATCTTGGTCATAAAACCATTCACTTTGAAGAAATTGCTGGCAAAGGTGCAAAACAGCTTACCTTTAACCAAATTGACCTAGAAGAAGCAGGCCCTTATGCAGGGGAAGATGCTGATATAACGCTTCGCTTACATAACGCTATTTGGACTAAGTTAAAAGATATTCCAGAACTTAAAAACTTGTTGATAGACGTTGAAGTTCCCCTTGCGTGCGTACTTTCTCGCATGGAACAAGAAGGCGTGCTGATTGACAGCCAGAGACTTAGCCAACAAAGCCAAGATCTTGCTAGTCGAATTGCCGAACTTGAAAGTGAAGTTCATGAGGAAGCGGGCGAGCCGTTTAACTTAGGCTCAACAAAACAGCTTCAGCATGTCTTATTTGAAAAAATGTCGCTGCCAATTATTAAGAAAACGCCAAAAGGAGCGCCCTCTACTTCTGAAGATGTACTGCAAGAACTCGCGCTTGAATATCCGTTGCCTAAAAAGATCATGGAATACCGCGGCTTAACTAAGCTAAAGAATACCTACACAGATAAACTTCCTAAAATGATCAATCATCGTACAGGTCGGGTGCATACGTCTTATCATCAAGCAGTAACGGCAACAGGGCGTCTTTCTTCAACCGATCCTAACTTACAAAATATTCCTATTCGCAATGAAGAAGGTCGTCGCGTACGACAGGCGTTTGTTCCTAGGAAAGGAAATAAGTTTGTCGCGGCTGACTATTCTCAAATTGAGCTGCGTATCATGGCCCACCTTTCTGGTGATAAAGGTCTACTCGATGCCTTTGCTCATGGCAAAGATATTCATAAAGCAACGGCATCTGAAGTATTCGGCGTACCACTTGATGAGGTAACCACGGAGCAGCGACGCAGCGCGAAAGCGATTAACTTCGGCTTAATTTACGGTATGAGTGCGTTTGGATTATCTAAGCAGCTTAATATTCCGCGTAATGAAGCTCAAAAATACATGGACCTTTATTTTGAGCGCTACCCTGGTGTGCTTGAATATATGGACTCTACTCGTGAGAGCGCCAAGGAAAAGGGTTATGTAGAAACTGTATTTGGTCGCAGGCTATACCTGCCTGATATTAAAGCCAGTAATGGCGCTCGTAGAAAAGGTGCAGAGCGCGCGGCTATCAATGCGCCAATGCAGGGAACAGCAGCAGACATTATTAAGATGGCCATGATTAAAGTGGATGACTGGATCAGAAAAAATGCATCTGACGATGTAACCATGATGATGCAAGTGCATGATGAACTGGTTTTCGAAATAAAAGAAGATAAGGTTGAGACCTATGTCTCTACTATTACTGCACTTATGGAAAGCGCAGCTACACTTAATGTACCACTGGTTGTTGAGGCCGGAGTGGGCGAAAACTGGGATGAAGCGCATTAGTTTGGTAATTAGATTACAGTTTTCACATTAAAAGACCGGTTGCTTTCATTGAATTTGGTAATTTAATTACATAACGCCCTTGCCTTTTCTGTGCTTTGTTGTAATATTACGCATGTAGGGTACAGAGGTGAGAAAGCTGTTTTCAAACCTTTGCTTTAACCCCGACAGTTTGTCGGGGTTTTTTTATGCCTGTAGAAAATAGATAACCTCTAAATATCAGGTACATAGAGATTGAATTAATTTTTCTTTCTATTTTTTCTGAACTTCTTTAATTCTTACTACTCTATATCTACGGTTTTTATGTGTTTTCTCTCAGTTTACGCCTCGCTCTATGCGGGGCGTTCTTTTTTCTAGCGACTCGAGCTTTCCCTTCAGATGCACTAACGTCAACACAAGTGAAATACGCCGTTTACGTTATTGGACTACACCATCAGATGTATCTTCATCGGCCGGTTTATCTAACCCGAACCATGAATCTAAGATACGCTCAAGTTCTGGTAAACCATGTTTATTTAATGACGAAAAGGTTTGTACCGTTACATCACCCATAAATGCCATAGCAGCTTCACGGGCCATTAACAGTTGTGCTTTACGCTTTCCGCTTTTAAGCTTATCGGCTTTAGTAAGAAGCGCGAGTACTGGGATGTCTGACGCCACAGCCCAATGAATAAGGTCTTGGTCTAAATCTTTAAAAGGATGACGAATATCCATTAGTACCACTAGACCTTTAAGCGACTTGCGCTTTTGAAGGTATTCTCCTAGTGACGCTTGCCATTTCTTTTTCATTGCAACCGGCACTTTTGCAAAACCGTACCCCGGCAAATCGACAAGACGCAAACTTTCCTCTAGTTCAAATACATTGATTAATTGAGTACGACCTGGTGTTTTACTGGTTCTCGCCAAGTTCCTTTGACGGGTTAATGTGTTAAGCGCACTCGATTTACCCGCATTCGAGCGCCCCGCAAACGCAACTTCAATACCGCTATCATTTTTTAAGTGACGAATGTCAGGTGCACTCGTAAAGAATTTTGCTTTGGTGTAATACGACATCTAGACTTACCTCCACATGCGTCTCAACCTTCGGTTTACAGTTTTTTAATGAATAAACCAGCTAAAAACCATAGTTTTATCATGGAATAGGTTTTTCTGACGCGTTAAATGTGTAAAATACGCATGATATCACGTATATCACGCGAGCCGTTGGATCCATTTAAGAGATTTATTATGAAAAAACTGTGTTTGTTGGTGTGTATGTCTTTAGGTTTGAGCGCAACTGCTATGGCAGAAGGCGACGCCGAGGCAGGTAAAGCGAAATCTGCAGTATGTGCAGCCTGTCATGGCCCTGATGGCAACAGCATGATTGACATGAACCCGAAACTTGCTGGCCAGCATGAGAAGTACATTGTTAAGCAATTAACCGAATTTAAACTTGCCTCTCAAACGGGTGGCGAAGAAGGTCGTAATAATGCCGTGATGAACGGCATGGCTGCTCCCCTATCAGAGCAAGACATGAAAGACCTAGCTGCTTATTTTTCAAGCCAAGAGCCTAAAGCGGGCGAAACGCCTGAGCAATATGTTGAAGCTGGACGTGCACTCTATCAAGGTGGTGACGAGTCACGTGGCGTAACGGCATGTATCGCTTGCCATGGACCGAAAGGCAACGGTATGGCACTAGCAGGCTTCCCTGACATCAGCGGGCAGCACGCAACTTACACTGCATCTCAGCTAAAAGCTTTCCGTTCTGGTCAACGTCACAATGACATGAATGGCATGATGCGCGATATTGCGATGAAATTAACCGATGAAGATATCGAAATTTTATCTAACTATATCGCAGGCTTACACTAAGCCTTACCGTTTTCACACACTGTTGTTAAAATTTTGTTACCATAAAAGTTGTATTTTAAAATTATTCGTGTAATCTAACGGCGTAGTTTGTAGGTGCCTTTGAAAAGCTACAAACTAAATAACAAGAATAATAATAAAAATGCAGCATGGAAGACGGGATAAAGAGCCACGAGGGCCAAAAACAACAATACAGCTCTGCTAACAATAAAAATAAGGGGAGCACAGCTAGGGAAGCCAGCTACACATAGATGTGTATAACGGGAGAGGTGTCGTCTGACACTCATACAATGTAAGGTGATGGTGAAAGCCATCACCTTTTTCTTTTCTTAGTCCCTTTGTAAATATCCACCTTTTATGTTCTGTCCTTTATGTCAAAGCACTAATACATCGACTCACTACCACACTGACAAAAAGCGAGAATACCTGCAGTGTTGTGAATGCGACCTAGTTTATGTATCTCCTAAATACCTGCCCTCAAAAGAGATAGAAAAGCAGGAATATGACCTTCACGAAAACAACTTTGAAGATGAAGGATATCGAAAGTTTTTAGGAAAGGTTTTAACGCCACTTTCACCTTTTATAAAAGCGACTAACGCAGAAGAGCTATCCGGATTAGACTTTGGCTGCGGTCCCGCGCCTGTCTTGGCAAGTATGCTTTTAGAAGAAGGGGTGAATATGTGTACCTTCGACCCTTTTTATTCCCCGTCCTTAAAGGTACTTGAGAGAAGTTACGACATTGTAACCTGTACAGAAGCTATCGAACACTTCCACACACCGCACGTGGAATGGGCACTGTTTAACAAACTAGTTGCGCCTGGTGGAGTTCTTGCCATCATGACAAAGCGCGTACTCGATAAGGCTCGCTTTGCAAATTGGCATTATAAAAACGACATTACACATGTAAGCTTTTTCAGCGAAAAAACTTTTCATTACCTAGCACAAAAAGACGGCTATGATGTAAGTTTTCCAGCAAATGACGTTGTGCTATTGAAGAAGCACTAAAATAGATTATCTATCACTACCTTTATGCGCATTGATTTTTAACCGCACACCCAAAGATCAATACGCAGACACTAATTCGCGCTATAATAGCGCTGTTTTTTCACTCTCTTTGTTATTTGGAAATTATGGCACGTTCAAAGAAATCACGTAAAGTCGGTCAAATCGGCGTTCGTAAAGACCCTGACTTTAAACCTAGCGAAAACCGTAAATCAGATTCGCCTCGCCCTAAAAAGCACAAGGGTAAGCCTGCAGGTAGTCGTCACAATGTTGAACAGAAAAAAGTAACTGGCAAAAAGAGTGCTGAGAACAAAGATCCTCGTCACGGCAGTAAGAAGCCTGTTCAGCTTGTGAAAACGGTAACACCAACCCCTGCTCAAAAGAAAAAGTACGCTACTCCAGCCCAAGAGTTAGCAGCCTTAGAAGCAGACCAACGCTTAACAGATTTACTTGATAAGCTTGATGATGACAAGCCGCTTACTCGCGAGCAACAAGCATACGTAGATGAAAAAATGGCGCGCCATCGCATCCTTTGTGACCTGTTAGGTATAGTGGAAGACGATGATGAAGATGACGATATGGATCCGTTCAACGATTTAGACGCTATTAACATCGACGACTTTAAGCATTAATAGAAACAGGAAAACGTTATGCTTTGGGCAGTACTTTCAGGCATTGCGCTACTAATCATTGTTGGACTTGGCTTTTACGCAGGTAAGTTGCTGTTTATGCTAAAGCAGCAGAAAGCTCGACAGGAAGCAGCAAGGCAATCTCGCATTGCTAATATCACTGAAAGCATCATAGTGATTGCTAAAGCGATGGAGCAACAGCAGTGTGATTTATCAGAAGGTGTTATTCGCATCGTTAACTTGCTTAACGCCCTTCCTATTAATTCACCACCTGACTTTAAAGCGCAGTATCCGCAAGTTCATGCACTTTTCACCGAGGTCAGTGGCTTTGCTATTTTAGAAGCAAGACAGCAACTTCCTAAGAATGAGCGAAGAAAGCAGGATATTGCCCGAGAACAAATTGAGTCTGAATACGAGTCTAAAGTACTGGATGAATTAACGCCGCTTAAAGCCTACTGTGAAACTCTGATGAGCGCTCAATAAAAAGAAACGTTTTTTTCAAAACAAAAGCTTAAGCGTCAGGCATATATAAAAAAGATCGAACATCATTCGGTGCTCGGTCTTTTTTTCTTTCTATATTCGCATTTGTGTCGCTTTCCATATCACTTTATTGCCAAGTCACAGGTACGCTGATAGCAGTGACACCCTACTTCGTGATCATTAACCATTCCCACTGCTTGCATGAAAGCGTAGCAAATTGTTTCACCAACAAAATTAAATCCCTGCTTTTTCAATGCTTTGGACATTGCTTTCGATGCGTCCGTAGAGGTGGGGGCTTGCTTAAAGTCGTCCCATGCATTTATCACAGTACGTCCGCCTGTAAATTGCCAAATAAACTCGCTAAATGGCTGTGTTTCCTCTATAGCCAGGTACCCTTTAGCGTTTTTTATAACAGACTCTATTTTAAGTTTGTTTCTGATTATACCGCTGTTCTGCATTAGCCTCTCCACATCAGCGGGGCCCATCATCGCGATTTTCTCAGGGTTAAACTGATGAAATGCCCGCTCAAAATTCTGTTGTTTTTTAAGGATAGTTAACCAAGATAAGCCTGCTTGTTGACCATCTAGGCATAATTTAGCAAACAGCGCTCGACTATTTAGTTCAGGCACACCCCATTCATTGTCATGATAAGCCAAATAAACAGGGTCGTTGCTCACCCAACCGCAACGGTGTAATGGCGTGTTCTGTTCTGTTTTTATATGATTGGACATGGCTAAAGATTAAATCCTTGTTGTGAAGTGGCATATTGCCTGTATTCGTGACGTTTTTTCACCCTTTACACCTACATACTATGCCTCACAAATTGTATACTATCCCACCTTAATTTTAAGTCAGTTAACTAATAAGCAGCGGATGTATGCAGAAATACGATATTAAGACCTTTCAAGGGTTGATCCTTGCGCTTCAAGATTATTGGGCGCGTCAGGGCTGCGTTATTATTCAGCCTCTGGATATGGAAGTGGGTGCAGGTACTTTTCACCCGATGACGTTCCTACGTTCTTTAGGTCCAGAGCCAATGAGTAGCGCCTATGTTCAACCATGCCGTAGACCCACCGACGGTCGTTACGGTGAGAACCCAAATCGCTTACAGCACTACTATCAATTCCAAGTAATGCTTAAGCCTTCACCTGACAATATTCAGGAGTTGTACTTGGGCTCTTTAAAAGAGTTAGGCTTTGATCCGCTGGTTCACGACATTCGTTTCGTAGAAGACAACTGGGAATCACCAACGCTTGGTGCGTGGGGTCTAGGTTGGGAAGTATGGTTAAACGGCATGGAAGTGACTCAGTTCACTTACTTCCAACAGGTAGGCGGCCTTGAATGTAAGCCTGTTACTGGTGAGATTACTTACGGCTTAGAGCGACTGGCTATGTACGTTCAAGGTGTAGATAGTATCTATGACCTTGTTTGGACTGATGGCCCAATGGGCAAAGTCACCTATGGTGATGTATTCCATCAAAACGAAGTGGAGCAGTCTACTTATAACTTTGAACACGCCAATGTTGAAGCGCTATTTAGAACCTTTGATGAGTGTGAAGCAGAAAGTAAGAAGCTTATCGAAAACAACCTTCCACTTCCTGCTTATGAGCAGGTCATGAAGGCCTCACACGCATTTAATTTGCTTGATGCACGTCATGCTATTTCAGTAACAGAACGCCAGCGCTATATTCTTCGCGTTCGTACGCTTGCCAAAGCGTGTGCAGAGAGCTATTACCAAGCACGTGAAGCATTAGGCTTCCCGCTATGTAACAAGGAGGCATAAGCGTGCGTACAGAAAATTGTTTAGTTGAATTAGGTACTGAAGAGTTACCACCAAAAGCGCTTAAGTCTTTGGGCGAAGCCTTCGCCACACAATTTGAAGCAGCGCTCAGCCAAGCCGACTTAAGTTTTGACTCAGTTAGCTGGTTTGCAGCACCTCGCCGCTTAGCGGTTTACGTTTCAGGCCTTGCTGAAGGTCAGGCTGATAAAGTGGTAGAGAAACGAGGCCCCGCTGTATCCGCCGCATTTGATGCTGACGGTAACCCCACCAAAGCAGCACAAGGTTGGGCACGCGGTAACGGTATAGACGTTTCTGATGCGGAACGTTTGGTTACTGATAAAGGTGAGTGGCTACTTCATAAAGCACATGTGCCTGGTCAAACAATTGCTGAGTTGTTAGAAGGTTTGATTAATCAAGCCGTAAGCAAGCTACCTATTCCAAAGCCTATGCGCTGGGGTAACTATAATACTCAGTTTATTC
The DNA here is from genome assembly GCF_056311745.1 of Alteromonas sp. ABV4_150. NCBI lineage: Bacteria > Pseudomonadati > Pseudomonadota > Gammaproteobacteria > Alteromonadales > Alteromonadaceae > Alteromonas > Alteromonas sp. ABV4_150. Next base: position 1,621,545 of record NZ_CM149971.1, read on the forward strand.
GCCCCGTTCATACTCTCTGTGTACTTTACGGTAGTGAAGTGGTTAACGTTTCAGTGTTGGGCCTAACAAGCGATCGCGTTGTTCAAGGTCACCGATTCCACGGCGAAGGTCGATTTGAGCTTGATCATGCTGACAACTACGCCTCAGCCTTAGAGCAACAATATGTACTAGCAGATTTTGAAGCGCGTAAAGATAAAGTTCGTCAGCAACTTGAAGACGCAGCCAAAAACTTATCTCTTAAGCCAGATTATAATGAAGAGCTGCTTGAAGAAATTGCTTCTCTTGTAGAGTGGCCTGTAGTACTGCAAGCAGGATTCGATAAGGGCTTCTTAGAAGTGCCGAAAGAAGCACTAATCTACACTATGAAGGACGACCAGAAGTATGTGCCGCTGCTTGACAGTGATGGCGCACTTTCTAATACCTTCTTGTTTGTAACCAATATCGAAAGCCATGACGCATCTCAAGTTATCTCAGGTAATGAGAAGGTTATCCGCCCTCGCCTAGCAGACGCTGAGTTCTTCTTTAACAGCGATAAAAAGACAACGTTAGAAAGTCGCCTTGAGAGCTTAGAAACTGTTTTGTTTCAAAAGCAACTTGGTACGCTTAAAGAAAAGTCAGAGCGCATATCTTCTCTTTCGGCATTCATTGCATCACAAATTGATGCGAATGAAGCACAGGCAGCCCGCGCAGGCCTTCTAGCTAAAACAGACTTAATGTCCAATATGGTAATGGAATTTCCAGATGTTCAGGGCGTTATGGGCAAATATTATGCGCTTAATGACGGCGAAGACGCGCCTGTAGCTGAAGCCTTATACGAGCAGTACATGCCGCGCTTTGCAGGTGATGCACTTCCTAGCTCTGGCGTAAGCGCATCGGTAGCCCTTGCTGACAAGCTCGATACGTTAGTCGGTATCTTTGGTATTGGTCAGTTGCCAAAGGGCGATAAAGACCCGTTTGCGCTTCGTCGTGCAGCTATCGGTGTTTTGCGCATTGTTACCGAGCTATCGTTGCCTTTAGACCTTGAAACACTTGTGAGCAAAGCAGTAGAGGTATATGGCGATAAATTAACAAATGCTGAAACACAAACTTTGGTCGTTGATTTTGTATTAGGACGCTTCAACGCCCTCCTACAAGATCAGGCTATCGCCATTGACGTTATACAAGCCGTATCAGCTCGTCGCCCTACTAAGCCATCTGATTACCTTGCCCGTATTCATGCGGTAGATAAATTCAAAGCATTAGAAGAGGCAGAAGCGTTAGCTGCTGCTAATAAGCGCGTAGCAAACATTCTTGCTAAGCAAAAAGTAGATGTGACTAATTCAGTTAACATTGATGAGTCACTGTTAACTGAAGATGCTGAAAAAGCGCTTTATGTTCAGTTAAAAGCTGCACAAAAAGACGTGGATAGCGCGCTACCTTCGCATGACTACACACGCATTCTTTCGGCACTTGCAACCTTACGTGATGTAATCGATAACTTCTTCGATAACGTAATGGTTATGGCAGATGACGAAGCAGTGAAGAATAACCGACTTGCTCTACTATCACTTTTAAGGCAACTTTTCCTTACTACCGCGGATATTTCAATTCTTGCGAAGTCATAAGGCTAGTCAACGTTAATGCGGTTTAATACTGCAATAAATGAAAGCCCAACCTTTACGTTGGGCTTTTTTATAAAGGGAGAAACTGTGAAAAAGTTACTAACTATAGCTTCTATGTGCATAGCCCTGTCGGCGTGCTCAAGCAGTGGAAGCTTTAAGATCCCAGAAATAGCACCGGAAGTACCACGTATTCAGTTTGAAAACATGTTTCTAAGAGGCGTCTTTAACTGGTGGGAAGCCGATGCAGCTTATAAGTTTAAACGCTCAGATTCAGGTTGGACAGTAGACGTAGAACTCATTGCTGATGGTCAACCTTACGATTTCAGGTTATCAGATGCAAAATGGACGCCTTCACAGAGCTGTGGCGGCAAATATAAAGGTCAGCCTGTAATGTTAGGCTCTACCGTTTATTTAGTTTGTGAGCAGGGCTCAGAGAACCTACAGTTCACACCCTCTTCCACGGGAACCTATCGCTTCACTGCAACGCCAGCGAGCGCGGGGGAAGTTGCCTTGGTTGTTAGTAAGATATAACCTGCTAGGGGTAGCACTATTGCCTCAGGTGCAATGCCTATTACTTTTTAAGGTATTACATAGTGTTACCCAGCAGTAAAGTTACCAGTGGTTAGAGATTTACTAGATGTCGCTTAATATATCTCTATCGCTAATTCGTCTAATACTAGCGTGTTATCGTCCTTCTTAAAGTAGAAATCATATTTAAAAGCATCCGTATACACTTCCCAATAATCATCTACGCCAAACACCTCACCTTCGAATTTATCGGCGAGTTCATCACTCACTTGATTGGCATAAATATTTCCAAATTTCCACTTAGCGTGCGAATTTGTGCTATAAAAAAGTGTTTCTGCAATATAGATTTTTTTTATTTCCTCATCATCAGCTATCAAAATTAAATGATTATCGTAAGCATAGATTTTCTGTTTTTCCGTCCCATACGCTGTAAAAATTGGATAATAAGATAAGTCTGAAATTAACGTTGGCTTTTTATTTTTTGTATTTTCACGCACCATATGGTCAATCGTATCGTAATGCCCCTGAGTATTGTCGTTGATGTAGTTCGTATCTATCGTGACATTATCGGTGAGGTTTCCATAACGAAATTCATTCACAATCAACATAGCACCTTCTGAAAAGCTGTCTCTCACAAAATCTATTTCGAGACCTTTATCATTTGAATCTGCATTGAGTCGGAATTTCATATCTTCGATAAATTCTCCATCTAAGGACGCTAATACTTGTTGTTTTGTCGCCCCCCTCTCAATATGTCCGTCTATTTTCCAACTGTTTAGATTGCGTTCATCAAAAGCAATTAAGCTTTTTAATGTGCTTGATATCCAATTATTTTTATTAGTGACAATATGTACTTTGTCATTTTTTGCAACAAGCCAAAGGTTTCTTCCAAACGAATAGAGCACATCACTATCATTTAAAGCCACTTCCGACGTCGGCACACCAAGTATCTTAAATGCATCTATAGTTTTCATACCGGCTTTAACGCCAAATACACCCTCTTCTAGAGAAATATTATAGGACGCTATTTCAGGCTGTTCAGGGAGGTGGCTTCCAGCTGTCCCCCACAAACCAGAGAAATCAAACTGCAATGATTTCGTCTTGATTCTTGTTTTAAATTCTTGGGTCAAAATTACTTTATGCTCGAGAGTACGCCAATCTTTTTCATACGCTACCTCGGACTTAGTAAGATTTGATTGCGCAGAGCTAGCCTGAGATATTATAAACCCCGTGGCAAGAATGATACTTAGACGAAATTTCTTCATGTTAAATCCTTTTATTAGTTAACAGCTAAAGCCTCGTTTAGGGCCATAAGCTGGTTAGCATAATCTTTTTGGTATTCATTATTAGTTAAAACATAAGACAGCTGGTTTTCAATGTTTACTATTTTTTTCCTTATCGCCCAAGCAGTCTCATCTTTCACCCCTCTCAATAAAACCTCAATATTTTTCAACGGTTTTAAACAACATTTATCCAGTGAGTTGTTGTACTCTACACCCAAATAATCAATCATCGATTTGCTGTGAAGTGATGCGCCGCCTACAGGTAATAAGGGCATGTTGTTTACCGTCTGTTTGAATTCAAGCGTTTTTTTTAAAGAAGCGTTAAGTAATTCAATAGCAAGGACCTGCGCATCTTTATCGTATTTGCTTAGCCGTGTAGTAAGGGCTTTTAATTTTTCTGATTCAACACCGGTGATTTTCGCATGCTCAAATACTTTTGCTGCATGGTGAACAAGTTCCTTTGCATATATGAGGTGAACAATATCGAGCCGTAAATCGCCAACTAAATTTTTGTCTAAATAGTTGTGCGCTTTCGAAACAATACCATTATGTTCGTTAATCGCCGTGTTATATCGAATTTGAGAATCGGTAATATCGTTACGCTCTGAACAGCCGGCAATAACTGATAAGAATAACAATGTGAGAAGTAAGCGCATAAGACATCCTTTCTTTATATAGCAACTAATGAAGTGTTAGAAACTCATTGATATTTCATCATTGCATACTTTTGCTTAACTGTAATAAAAAGACCCCCAGTAATTGGATAGTCCAACTATTGGGGGTCACTTCATAAGTTTGGCCGCTTTTAAACAGTTTCTTAGACTCGATAAACGTTTATCTAAACATCTAAGTTTTCCACTTTAAGCGCATTCGCTTCGATGAATTCTCTACGCGGCTCTACTTGGTCGCCCATTAACGTTGTAAATAACTGGTCACAACCGATAGCATCTTCAATAGTAACTTGAAGCATACGACGGCTTTCAGGGTCCATGGTCGTTTCCCAAAGCTGCTCCGGGTTCATCTCGCCTAACCCTTTATAGCGCTGAATGTATTGACCACGTTTCGCTTCATTCATTAACCAATCTAAAGCGTCTTTGAAAGACTCTACAGGTTGTTTACGTTCACCACGCTTAATGTAAGCGTCTACACCCATCATATCATTGATAGCTAAGTTAAGTTCTTTCAGACGCTGGTACTCAGACGACTCAATGAATTCATGGTCGATAATGTACTCATAATCGATACCGTGCATACGCATGATAATCGTAATGTAGTATTCGCTTAACTCAGCGTCAGTACGAATTTCATAACGGTACGTTGCACCATCGTTTTCGCGCTCTGTAAGCTGCTCTACGAAGTGTTTCGCTACGTGCTCTAGTGCTGATTCATCTTTCAGATCTTCAAGGTTAAGCGTAGGCGTGTACAGCATGCGGTAAAGAATCGCTGAAGGCATTTTGCGCTTCATACGGGCAATCATTTTCTCTACTGACTGATATTGCTTAACTAGGTTTTCTAGCCCTACACCGCTGATGCCTGGATCGTCATCACTAGTGTGCAATGATGCCCCATCAATAGCGATACCTGTAAGATAATTAGTCAAAGCATCATCGTCTTTTAGATATTGTTCTTGCTTACCTTTCTTCACCTTATAAAGTGGAGGTTGAGCAATATAAACATAACCACGTTCGATGATTTCAGGCATTTGACGATAGAAGAACGTTAGTAGAAGCGTACGAATGTGAGAGCCATCCACATCAGCATCGGTCATGATAATGATGCTGTGATAGCGTAGCTTTTCTGGGTCATATTCGTCACGGCCGATACCACAGCCTAATGCTGTGATAAGCGTTGCAACTTCTTGTGAAGAAAGCATCTTGTCAAAGCGTGCTTTCTCAACGTTAAGGATCTTACCTTTAAGCGGCAAAATAGCTTGGTTCTTACGATTACGACCCTGCTTGGCTGAACCGCCCGCCGAGTCACCCTCCACTATGTATAGTTCGCTCAGTGCAGGATCTTTTTCCTGACAATCAGCAAGCTTACCTGGCAGACCGGCTAAATCTAGCGCGCCCTTACGGCGTGTCATTTCGCGAGCTTTACGGGCTGCTTCACGCGCTCTCGCAGCATCAATGATTTTACCCGCAATAATCTTACTTTCAGCTGGGTTTTCTAATAAGAAATCAGCAAGTTTTTCATTCATCGCAGATTCAACTGCAGGACGAACTTCAGAAGATACAAGCTTGTCTTTTGTCTGTGAACTAAATTTTGGGTCGGGTACTTTTACTGAAATTACAGCCGTAAGACCTTCACGAGCATCATCACCACTGGCATTGGTTTTAGCCTTTTTATTCAGGCCTTCCTTTTCCATATAGTTGTTCAGTGTACGCGTCAATGCTCCACGGAAACCTGCTAAGTGAGTACCGCCATCTCGCTGTGGAATATTGTTGGTAAAACAGAATACGTTTTCTTGGAAACTATCGTTCCACTGCATTGCAACTTCTACAGCAATGCCATCTTCTTGCTCGCTCGCGAAATGAAATACTTTTTGATGTACTGGTGTTTTCTTTTCATTCAAATATTCGACGAAAGCTTGAATACCACCTTCGTACATGAAGTGGTCTTCTTTACCGTCGCGTTCGTCTTTCAAACGAATTGAAACGCCGGAGTTTAGGAATGAAAGTTCGCGAAGGCGCTTAGCAAGAATATCGTAATGGTACAGTGTATCTGTGAAGGTATCAGAACTTGGCCAGAAACGAATCATTGTTCCCGTTTTATCTGTATCGCCAGTAACTGCAAGTGGCGCCTGTGGAACACCATGTTGATATTCTTGTTCATGGGCTTTACCAGCACGACGAATACGCAGCTTTAGGCGACTAGAAAGTGCATTTACTACCGATACACCTACGCCGTGAAGACCGCCAGAAACTTTGTATGAGTTGTCATCAAATTTACCGCCTGCGTGAAGCACGGTCATTATGACTTCGGCTGCAGACACGCCCTCTTCAGGGTGCAATTCTGTAGGGATACCTCGTCCATCGTCAGACACAGAGACTGATCCATCACTATGGATTTGCACAGTTATTTCAGAACAGTGTCCCGCCAGTGCTTCATCGATAGAGTTATCGACCACCTCAAATACCATGTGGTGTAATCCGGTGCCATCATCAGTATCACCGATATACATGCCCGGACGCTTTCTTACTGCATCTAATCCTTTAAGTACTTTAATACTGGACGAGTCGTAGTTGTTCTCTTCTGACATACTAGCTTTTACTCCTCTTTCACGCTTCCATGTTCCACGTGAAACATTTTCTTTTCGTTGTATTTTTGTATAAATGCGAGTTGCGAGGACTCAATTGCAGTAACGAAAACCTGCGTATCCATTTCGAGCAACCCATCAATAAATTGTTCTCTTTTATCTGCGTCTAACTCAGCACCTACATCATCAAGTAGAAATATACTTTTTCGTTGTGTTGCCGAGTTGAATAGCTTTGTCTGTGACATTTGTAGTGCTGCCACAGCCATTCTAAGCTGTCCTCTCGATAAAAGCTCTTGGGCGTTAACACCATTCACTTTAAGCCTTAAATCAGCTTTGTGAGGCCCAGAAGAGGTATGTCCTATTTTACCATCATACTCGCGTTTTTTAACTAAGCTTTCTGATAAAGCGACATCTTTTTCCCACCCTTTATAGTAACTTAATTCCACGTCAAAGTTCGGAAGAAATTCCTCTGCATACTGTTTAAAAATTGGTGTAAGTCTATCGACATATTCTTGGCGCGTTAGAGTTAAAGTCTCGCCAAGCTCAGCGAACTGTGTTTCCCAGTACTGGTTTTGTGGAGCGGACAAGTTTGCTTGCTGTTTAAGTAGTGCATTTCTGTGTTTAAGAAACTTACCATACTGATTAGCAATAGACTGAAATTGGTGTTCCACGTGAAACAAACCCCAATCACAAAAACGCCGACGTTCAGATGGCGAGCCTATGATGAGGTCTGTACTTTGAGGTGTGAAAAGTTGAATGGGAACTAAACTAACTAAATCAGACAATTTATTTGAATGCTCGCCGTCAATACTACAGGTAAATGTTTCGTTTCTACTTCTTTGAAAGCCTAGCTTCAGCATTTCACCTGCCTCAGATTTACAGGAAGCAAAAACGCTAAAACTGTCTTTCTCATTCTGAATTACTGAGCCGTGTTTATTCGTTCTAAAAGAACGACCAAAACCTAGATAGTAAAGCGCTTCAATTAGTGATGATTTCCCACTGCCATTCGCACCTTTTATTATCGTTAAGGATGGTGAAGGGGAAAGCGTTACGGAGGTAAGATTACGAAACTGAGTAATCTGGACGCGATCCAGTTTCATGAGGCCACACTAAAAATAAAAAAGAAGCGATAAATAACTAAACTTATCGCTTCTTGGATTAGATATGTAAATAACAAAATAAAAATCGTTATAAGAAAAGGTGCAAATACTTTTATAAAGAAAACTATAGTCGCATTGGCATAATTACATACAACGCAGCGTCATCTGCATCATCCTCGATGAGCGCACTCGCATTTGAATCAGACAGACTGACTTTTACGCCATCGGAGCCTAACGCATTCAATACATCTATAAGATAGGCAACATTGAAACCTATTTCTAAATCATCGCCCTGATATTGAACATCAACGATTTCTTCAGCCTCTTCTTGCTCTGGGTTATTAGCTGTTATTTTGAGTTCACCTGAAGAGAGGTTTAAACGTACGCCTCTGAACTTTTCATTAGATAAGATGGCAGCTCGCGAAAATGCTTCTTTGAGAACCGCCTTACTGGCAATAATTTCCTTGTCGCCGTTTTGGGGTAAAACACGGCGATAGTCTGGGAACCTACCATCCACTAGTTTTGAAGTGAAAATAAAATCGTTTGAGAATATACGTAGATGATTGGCGCCAATTTGTACTTTTAGCGATTTGTCATCTTCGCTAATAAGACGAGATATTTCTAATACCCCTTTTCGAGGAATAATCACCTGACGAGACGGTAACGCAGTTTCATAGTTCAAACGGCAAAGTGCTAAACGGTGACCGTCAGTGGCAACGGTACGAATGATATTCTCTTCCGTTTCAAGCGACATACCGTTTAGGTAGTAGCGCACATCTTGTTGCGCCATAGAAAAACTAGTTGCGTCGATAAGGCGTTTTAAGTCACTGCAAGATAATTCAAACTCAACCTCACCTTCCCAATCCTCAAGGTTAGGATAATCGTTAGCAGATAAGGTAGAGAGCGTATAGCGACCTCGACCGGCGCGAATAAGCGCCTTGCTTCCATCTAATGAGAAGTGAATGTCTGTACCTTCAGAAATACCGCGGATGATATCAAATAGCTTTTTAGCTGGAACAGTAATTTCACCCTCGGTAAATTCTCCCTCTAGCTTTATGCTAGAAATTAGCTCGACCTCTAAATCTGTGCCGGTAAGCCAAAGTGCGTCCTCACTAACTTTAATGAGAACGTTAGAAAGAATTGGCAGTGTATGTCGACGCTCAACAGCACCTGACACTAATTGTAGGGGTTGTAAAAATTGTTCGCGGCTTATAGAAAATTTCATCGCAGTGCTATCTCGCCTCTAAAGTCGTGTTGTTAGGAAGACAAAGTCCTAATGAGGTTCTTATAGTCCTCTTTTATATCATGACTTTCTTCTCTTAGCTGCTCTATTTTTCTGCACGCATGCAAAACGGTAGTATGGTCTCGCCCACCAAACGCATTACCTAATTCAGGTAAGCTGTGATTAGTTAGCTCTTTAGCCAGCGCCATCGCTACTTGGCGAGGGCGTGCTACGCTACGACTACGGCGTTTAGACAAAATATCAGCTACTTTTATCTTATAATAATCAGCGACAGTTTTCTGAATATTATCAACAGTTACCAACTTTTCTTGAAGCGCTAATAAATCGCGTAGGGCTTCACGTACAAAATCAATGGTAATAGGTCGGCCCGTGAAATTTGCATTTGCAATAACTCGGTTTAGTGCACCCTCTAGCTCACGTACATTTGAACGCAAACGTTTAGCGATGAAGAATGCAACTTCGTTGGGTAAGTGAATACGGTTTTCAGCTGCTTTACGCATCAAAATTGCGACACGGGTTTCAAGTTCTGGTGGTTCGATAGCAATAGTTAAGCCCCAACCAAAGCGCGACTTCAATCTATCCTCTACCCCATCAATCTCTTTGGGATACCTATCAGAGGTTAATATAATTTGCTGGTTCCCTTCTAAAAGCGCATTAAACGTGTGGAAAAACTCTTCCTGTGAACGCTCTTTGTTTGCAAAGAATTGGATATCATCGATAAGAAGGGCATCGACGCTTCGATAGAAACGCTTGAAATCTTCTATCGCATTATTTTGAAGCGCCTTAACCATATCTTGTACAAAGCGCTCAGAATGCATATAAACAATTTTGGCATCGCCATTGTTTGCAACAATACCATTGCCCACCGCATGCAATAAGTGAGTTTTACCTAAACCTGTTCCACCATAGATAAACAATGGGTTATATGAACCGCCGGGATTGTTCGCCACCTGAGTTGCCGCTGCGCGTGCCAGTTGGTTAGATTTACCCTCAACAAAATTATCAAACTGATAAGTCGGATTAATATTGCTTTTATGTTTCATCGCTTCAGGGATCGGGATCACCTTTGGCGGCGTTGACGATCTTGGCGCATGATTTCCGTAATGACTCTGACCATTAGGATCTACATTTTTTGAAACCGCATTATTGCGATCAGCTTGCTGTGAATAAGCACCTAGATCCTGGCTTTGCTCTTTATTATTAAAGTGATCGCTACCGCTAGCAACATTACTGTTTTGAGATATGGTGGGCTGTCGCTGATACGATGAATGCTGAACCTGGCTCTCGTCGTTGTGGTTAGTAAATTGTGGCGCGCTGTAATTTGAATTATGTCCGTGATTCGGAGAATTTACAGTAGTAGAACTGTTGGTGTAGCTATCACCGTTTGAACTATGTACTGAACCAGCAGCATTACCCGTAGCCGGCTGAGAACGGTTTACGCTATTGCGACTCATTACCTCTAAACGCAACTGAGGTGCATCGGCTCCAGCAAATTCCCTTAGCAGAGCAGTAATATTATTCAGGTACTTGTCTCTTACCCAATCAAGCACAAAACGATTAGGAGCGTATAGTGCTACAACACCGCCCTGCTCTTCACAAACAAGCGGTCGTATCCACATACTAAATTGCTGCGTAGGTAGTTCTTGACGCAGTCTTTCAAGACATTGGTTCCACAAGGACATGGTACGTTGTTAGCTCCGGTTACTCGCTAAAAACCACCCTCTTTTGAAAGCCAAGCATAGAATAGCAGGCACTGAAGCGCGCCATTAGAAGAAAATAGCGTTGGAGGTGTAGAGTAGCAGCGAGAAATTTAAGTTTTCGTTTTAATCGCTGTGGATTATCTTACGTTATCAACACAATGTAAATGGTGATCCCGATCGTTCTTTTCGATCAAAATATTAAGCTATTGAATTTAAGGACATTAACCTTTAGATCAAATGTAACTATAAGAAGAAAAAATCATTCTAAATTTCACTAAGAAAACCGTTAGATCACCTTGCAATTTACATCTAATGTCTTGTTTTTCACAATCCGCTGTGGATAACCTGAGTCAAATTTATGCGTTATTCACAACTAAATTGTGTAAAAAACAATGTTATCGTTCAAAAAACGGCATAAATTGTTCACTTATTCGTCCGAAAAGCAAGAATATCCATTGACAGCAGGCCCCGAGATCTCTAGAATTCAGCGTCCTTTTTCGATGGGCTTTTCTGGTGAAAACACCACATTGTTCTGGCAACAGTATAATGTGTTACCAAAAACGCCTATGTTTAACTAAATATAAGTGAGACTTTGGTCATGAAAAGAACATTTCAACCGAGCAATCTAAAGCGCAAGCGTTCTCACGGTTTTCGTGCTCGTATGGCGACTAAAAATGGTCGTAAAGTACTAGCAGCTCGCCGTGCAAAAGGCCGCGCTCGTCTTTCTGCTTAATTAGAAAGACGCCAAAAGTGGGTGAGAATAATTTTTCTAGGGAGTTACGTCTGTTAACTCCCACCCACTTTACCTATGTGTTTGATGACGCAACCCCTGCTGTATCCCCCTCTTTTACTGTTCTAGCTAGAAAAAATACACTCTCTAATCCTCGTTTGGGTATTACGCTCGCTAAAAAACGTATTCGTAAAGCGCACGATAGAAATCGATTGAAACGATTAGTCAGAGAAAGTTTTCGGCATAAGCAGCACAACTTACCCAATGTTGATATTATCGTTATTGGCAAGTCAGGCGCTGACAACCTTAGCAACCAAGAAGTTTTCGCTACATTGGACAAGCTATGGAAAAAATTAAACAAGCGTTGCGGCAACTCTTAATTGCTGTGCCTTTGGCCTTGATAAAATTTTATCAATGGTTCATTTCCCCTATGTTAGGGCAACGATGTCGTTTTCATCCTTCTTGTTCTTGGTATGCTATAGACGCATTAAAAACGCACGGATTAGTAAAAGGCGGTTGGTTATCTATTAAACGCATATTAAAATGCCACCCTTTGCATGCCGGCGGATATGATCCAGTGCCGGAAAAACAACAAGATAAACACTCAAAATAAAGAGACCTCTATGGAATCGCAACGTAGTTTTCTGATAATTGGCCTTGCGCTAGTTAGCTTTTTGCTTTGGCAATCATGGCAAAAAGATTATGGGCCACAGCCAGTTGTGCCTGTTGAGCAACAACAAACGCAAGAGACATCACAAGGCGTACCGTCATTTGACGACAATGGCAGCGAAGATGTACCTAGTAGTGATAGCGTTCCTGCTGCACAACCTATCGCAGCGGCGCAAAGCTCAAACCGCATTATTGAAGTAAAAACCGATACGCTTGATTTACGCATCGATTTGCTAGGCGGCGATGTAGTATCAGCAGACTTACTTAAGTTTCCGGTAGAGCAAGGTTCGGATATTCCTTACAGCCTACTTCGCTCTGGCAACGGTCTTTATGTAGCGCAAAGTGGCTTAATCGGTGCTCAAGGGCCTGATGCAAGCAGCAGTGGCCGCCCGGTGTATAATGCACAAAGTGACTATTATGAAATGACTGGCGACACCCTTGTTATTCCTCTTACATGGAAAAACAACCAAGGCTTGTCAGTTACCAAAACTTTCACTTTCACTAAAGGTCAGTACGACGTAAACGTAAGCTATAGCGTGGAAAATGGTACTGGCAGCGCAGCAACGGTTCAGCCGTATGCACAGCTTAAACAAGTGATGGAGTTTGAAGACGACAGCAACATGTTTATGCCAACGTACCGTGGTGCTGCCTATTCAACAGAAGATGACCGCTACCAGAAGTACTCGTTTGACGAGATTGAAGATGACAACCTACGCGAAACCACGAAAGCGGGTTGGGTTGGCATGCTTGAACATTACTTTGTATCAGCATGGGTACCTTCACAAGAGCAAACTAACACGCTTTATTCTCGTAACCTGAAAAATCAGTATGCGGTAATTGGTGTATTGTCTCCGTCTGAAAGCGTAGCGCCTGGTGAAACCAAAACCCTTGCATCTACCCTTTACATGGGTCCTAAAGATCAAGAAAGCCTAGCGAAGATTGCGCGCGGATTAGACCTAACCGTTGATTACGGTATTCTTTTCTGGATTTCACAGCCGTTGTTCGCCCTTCTTACCTTCCTTCATAGCCTAGTTAATAACTGGGGTGTGGCAATTATCCTTATCACTATTGTAGTAAAAGGCGCGATGTACTGGCTAACTAAGAAGCAATACGAGTCAATGGCACGTATGCGCAACTTAGCACCTAAGATGCAGCAGCTAAAAGACCGTTTTGGCGACGACAGACAAAAAATGTCTCAAGCTATGATGGAGCTTTACCGCAAAGAGAAAGTAAACCCAATGGGCGGTTGCTTACCTCTTCTTCTGCAAATGCCTATCTTCCTTGCGCTTTACTGGGTACTGATGGAAAGTGTTGAACTACGTCATGCAGACTTTGTGCTTTGGATCACTGACCTTTCTACAAAAGACCCATACTTTGTGCTGCCAATTCTAACTGGCGCAAGTATGTATCTATTGCAAAAACTTCAGCCGACCACCATTACTGATCCAATGCAGCAGAAAATCATGCAATGGATGCCAGTAGCAATGAGTGTATTCTTCCTGTGGTTCCCTGCAGGTCTGGTACTATACTGGCTAGTAAGTAACGTGATTACCTTGGTTCAAGCCAAAATGATTTATGCTTCCATGGAGAAGCGGGGCATCAGCAGTAAATAACACGCTGATCAATTAATTATACAGCCCGCCTATGCGGGCTGTTTTGTCTTAAAAGATAGAGGATTAACCTGTGCCATCATTTGATATTGTTTCAGAAATCAACATGGAAGAAGTACGCAACGCCACTGAAAACGCAAGCCGTGAGCTATCTACGCGTTTCGATTTTCGCGGCATTGATGCCAGCTTTGAATACAAAGATAAAACCGTGGTTATGAAAGCCGAGGCTGAATTCCAACTTCAGCAAATGGAAAGTATGTTTAGAACGGCGATGTCTAAGCGCAATGTAGATACCTCATCAATGGATGTGAAGCCTTATGACGCTCACGGTAAAACCTATCGCCAAACCATTGCGTTTAAGGAAGGAATTGAACAGCCCACGGCAAAGAAAATTGTAAAGCTGGTTAAAGACGCCAAAATCAAAGTGCAAACGGCTATTCAAGGCGAAGAACTTCGCGTAACAGGTAAAAAGCGTGATGATTTGCAGCAAGTGATTTCGCTGGTTAAAGAGTCGAACTTAGGCCAACCTTTCCAATTTAAGAACTTCCGCGACTAATTATGGAATCACTCACCCTTTCTACCGACACTATTACCGCACAAGCGACAGCGCCCGGTCGTGGCGGCGTAGGTATTGTACGCGTTTCAGGTCCTAAGGCTAAAGCCATCGCAGAGGCGTTAGTACCAAGCGCACTAACACCACGTCTTGCGACCTATACGCCGTTTGTTGATGCTAACAACAGCGTAATAGACCAGGGCATAGCACTGTTTTTTAAAGGGCCTAATTCATTTACCGGTGAAGATGTACTTGAACTGCAGGGCCATGGCGGTCAAGTTGTCATGGACATGCTGATTGATGCCGTACTTGCAACGGGCGATGCCCGGCTTGCCAATCCAGGTGAATTCAGTGAACAAGCCTTTTTAAATGATAAATTAGACCTTGCGCAAGCAGAGGCGATTGCCGACTTGATTGATGCAAGTTCTAAACAGGCAGCAAAAAGTGCGCTGCGCTCGCTACAGGGTGAGTTTTCTACACAAATTCAAACGCTATCAGACCAAATCGTGCACCTGCGTATGTACGTAGAGGCGGCCATCGATTTTCCTGAAGAAGAAATTGATTTCTTATCTGACGGGAAAGTATCAGGTGACTTAAGCGCAATTATGCAAAGCTTAACCAAAGTGCGCGAACAGGCTAAACAAGGCACCTTGTTGCGCGAAGGTATGCAGGTAGTGATTGCGGGGCGACCTAACGCCGGTAAATCGAGCTTATTAAACGCCCTGGCAGGACGAGATAGCGCCATTGTTACTGATATCGCTGGTACCACGCGAGACGTGCTTAAAGAGCATATTCACATTGATGGTATGCCGGTGCATATTATCGATACTGCAGGACTTCGAGAAAGCCCAGATAAAGTTGAACAAATTGGTATTGAGCGCGCGTGGCAAGCTATCAATGAAGCTGACCACGTATTATTCGTTGTAGACTCTACCGCAACTGCTGTTATCGACCCTTATGAAATATGGCCAGAATTTATGGCCCGATTGCCTCAAGGCATCCCTGTTACCGTAGTTCGCAACAAGGCCGACCTTAGTACCTTAGGTATTGGACAAAGCACAGTTGCCACCGAGCAAGGTGATATCTCAGTTATTAATCTATCAGCCAAAGAAGGTAGCGGCGTCGACACGCTAAAAGCACATTTGGCCAAAACCATGGGCTTCGATACGACCACCGAAGGTCAGTTTATTGCGCGAAGAAGACACATAGATGCACTTGATCAAGCCTACAGCTATGTAAGCACTGGTGAACAGCAGCTACATGACGCCATGGCCGGTGAATTATTGGCTGAAGAATTGCGCTTGGGGCACCAGGCACTATGTGAGATAACCGGTGAATTCACGTCAGACGATCTACTTGGTAAGATTTTTTCATCGTTCTGTATTGGTAAGTAGCGCAACCGATAAAGTTATAAGTAAGATGGTGAATAACGTAACGGATAAGCCGTACTTACGTTAAGACGACAATTGTAAATAGAGAAGCAACCCAATAATGAGCAAGCATTTTGAAATCATCGTTGGCACCATGTTAGGCGCCGCAGAATACGTGGCAGATGCCATTGCGGAAAAACTTGATGCAAGCGGTCATACTCACACTATTCACGTAGAACCTAATCTGGAAGCGATTAAAACAGACTCAACGTGGATCGTATGTACGTCAACCCATGGTGCAGGCGAACTACCTGACAATATACAACCATTTGCAAAACAGCTAGAAAATGCCGATTTAAGCTCAGTTAACGCCTACGTGATTGGTCTGGGTGACACAAGTTACGACACTTTTTGTTTCGGCGCAAAAGAAATGGAAAAGCATATTAAAAACGCAGGTGGCACGTTAATTACCGACGCGCTATACATCGATGTGCTAGAACACCCTATCCCTGAAGATGCCGCCGTAGAATGGTTTGACGAAAAGCTGGCCAATGCTTAACAAGCGTTTTTACGTGGAACCAATGCGATGAACAGCAACCTTACCCAAGCTGAGCTAGCGGCGTTGCAATCTCCCCTTTCTAACGATTGCCGGGTACTTTATTTACTTGGGCTTCGAACAGGTGCAAATTCGGCAACTACATCGTCAGCACCTATTGATTATAAGCAATTATTGAACTTGCTAAACGGCGACAGCAAAGACGAGCCTTACCAACGCGGTCGTCAAATCAATAGCTTGGTGAAGCAGCTTGAACAAGTAGGTTTAGTTGCCCTGCCCCTTGATCTTGATCTTGAACACACGATTAATGGAAAAACGCTTCTTCTTCCGCTTTTAAGCGAGCCGCAGTCAGACTTTGAACAACTCCATTCACGTCATAGTGCTATGAGCCCAAATTGGACGCCTAATAAAGCGCTGTTTGAAGAAATGGCCTCGCTACTGGGTATTATCGATAAAACATTTGATGACAACGAAGTGGGTGAATTCATTGCTTATTGGTTGGGAAGGCCAAGTTCGGTGTTTAGCGAGTTTCAATGGACACAAAAATTTGCCAATAATATCAAGCGAAAGCGCTTGGCTTCAGGCTATGCTCCAACAAAAGTAGTAGGGACGCAGCAAGTGAAAGTTGCAGCCGGCATAGAAGCAGATGATAATGCTAGAAAGCTGGTGGAAAAGTATGCCGCAACTAAGAAGAGTTAATTCGTTATGGATCGTATAACAGACAAAATTGCTAATTTAGCGAGAGCGCTCAACAAAGACGTCGATCCCAATGGTGAGTACATCGACTATAAAACGCTGCGTAAGCAGTATGAAGCGAAAGCTAACGAGGAAGTGTCACAACTACAGCAGCGCAGTAAGAAAGCGCGTGTAGAAGCTATCCATGGCCGTTCCGACTTAAACCCGAAGTGGACGTTTGCCAACTTAGTGGAAGACAGTGACGATGTTATAGAAGCTGTTTCTATTGCACAGTCTTTTATTGCTGCTCACGATGATCCAGCGTGGCGCCAGAGTGGCTCCCATATGATGATTTTCTACGGTGACTATGGTCGCGGTAAATCTCATATTGCGGGCGCTATTGCCCATCAACTTATCGAGCAATATGAGATCTCTGTGCTATATCGTCAGCTTTCCACTTTGCTCGAAATGCGCAACTTTTCTTTTGATTTCTCTGCTACCGATAATGCTAGTCAGCGTTTCAGAGAAATTAACCAAGAGCTTTTAGACGTAGATTTACTTATTTTAGATGAGGTCTGTGTCAACGAGTCTGCACTTAAGAAAAACGCACAGAGCTGGTTTGGGAACTTACTCAGACAGCGCTTAGTGAATAAGAAAAACTGTATCTTAATCACTAATCACAACTTAGCCGAACTTGAAAATGCCCTTGGCCCCTATTGTTTTGAGTCGATTAAAGAGTACGACACTTACAAGGTTAGGTTCCAAGGCCCAAGCCGCCGTGAAGGCTTAACCATTGAACAAGAAGACATGCAAGGCTCTGTTTCACAGCCACGCTATCAACCCAACCAGGTGCGCTAATAGCACCTGGTTTCCTCTCTCTCGAAACCTAGCCCTTTTTCTGCTAGGTCTTTTCCTTCATTAAACCTTATTGCATGTTCCTGTTGTGCCAGGTAACAGCGAATCACTTAGCCTATTGATCACGCTTTTACCAAAACAATACGGTTTTAATTCATAGATACACTCAACGATCTCCTTCAGTCAAACAAATAACCATTCTTACAGACTGACTTCTTCCTTGTAAAAGTGACTGAATTTTGGTCATCTCCTATGTTTTTCTCCTGAAAAATGGGCTGTTTTGAAAAAATAATCTTGTCGTTCATAAAAACGTGCACTTTTTTTGAAGGTGTTGATAAATGCGATCGGGCGATCTAATCACAGCTTTTGGAAAAGATCTCCTCCACAATGTGATCACGCTATAACGCACGTACCTACACGATCTTTTGATCGCGATACATAAATAGCAAACATTTTATCCCCAGTTGGATCACATCTTGATCACCCCTGTGGATAGGATCCTACAAACCACTGTGCATAAGCTTTGATCGAAAAAAGAATAACTTTTCAAACGATTCGGGGTGTGGATAAAAAGGCCATTTATACACAAGTTTGAGGTAGGGTTATGGATCGGGGTTTCCCAATGTTATTGATCGCGTAACTTGATGATCTTTATGTGCTTTGATCGGTTACCCACAGATCTTGATGATCCTAATAAAAGTAAAAATAAACAGATCTAAAAGAGATCTTAAGATCTTATAATTCGATCACACCTTTTCAAAAACAAGTTTTGAGGAAAATTTAATCATTTTCTTTATGCAATAAGTCAGATAAAATACGCGCCCTTTTTTCAACAGTCTTTACTTTAAAAAAATTAGTTTTTTAATCGGCTTATCGTAAGTTAATAGTGAGGTTTAACCATGTTTTATGCTGAAGCATTTGATGTCATCGTTGTAGGTGGTGGACATGCAGGTACAGAGGCAGCGCTTGCAGCTGCTCGCATGGGAGCAAATACCCTTTTGCTTACTCACAACATCGAAACGATCGGCCAGATGTCCTGTAACCCTGCAATTGGCGGGATCGGTAAAGGCCATCTTGTAAAAGAAATCGATGCTCTAGGTGGTGCTATGGCACTAGCCATCGACAAAGGTGGAATTCAATTTAGAACATTGAATTCATCAAAGGGTCCAGCGGTACGCGCGACCCGTGCACAAGCTGACCGTACGCTTTATAAAAACGCCATTCGTGACATTGTTGAAAATCAAGAAAACCTAACCTTGTTTCAACAGAGCGTTGACGATCTGATTGTTGAAAACGATCAGGTATGCGGCGTTGTTACGCAAATGGGGCTGAAGTTTAAAGCCAAGTCGGTGGTACTGACTGTGGGGACTTTCCTTGGTGGCACTATACACATTGGCCTTGAAAACTATCGCGGCGGTCGTGCCGGCGATCCACCGTCTATCGCACTTGCAGATAGACTACGTGCCCTTCCGTTTCGTGTTGACCGTTTAAAAACTGGGACACCAGCAAGACTTGATGCTCGCTCGTTAGATTTTTCTGTAATGCAGCCTCAACCTGGTGACAATCCTACGCCGGTATTTTCGTTCATGGGTGATAGAACCATGCACCCTACACAGATCCCGTGCTATATCACTCACACTAACGAAAAAACCCACGATATCATTCGCGGTGGGTTAGATCGCTCACCCATGTTTACGGGTGTTATCGAAGGTATCGGACCGCGCTATTGCCCAAGTATCGAAGATAAGATCACACGCTTTGCTGACAAGTCTTCGCATCAAATTTTTGTTGAGCCAGAGGGCTTAAACAGCATTGAAGTTTATCCAAATGGTATTTCAACCAGTTTGCCATTTGACGTACAGATGAACCTTGTCCGCTCGATCAAAGGTTTTGAAAACGCGCACATTGTTCGCCCGGGTTATGCGATTGAATATGATTTCTTTGATCCACGCGATCTGAAACAAACACTGGAAACGAAGTTTATTCGAGGTTTGTTCTTTGCTGGCCAAATTAACGGTACCACTGGCTATGAAGAAGCGGGTGCGCAAGGGTTAGTAGCAGGCGCAAACGCAGCGCTACAAGTTCAAGAAAAAGACCCAATGATTTTACGCCGCGATCAAGCATACATGGGCGTACTTATCGACGACTTAGCCACCATGGGTACGAAAGAGCCGTACCGCATGTTCACTAGCCGTGCTGAATACAGACTACTGCTTCGTGAAGACAATGCCGATAGCCGTTTAACCGCGATGGGCCGAGAGATTGGTCTTGTTGATGATGCGCGCTGGGCGAAATTTAACGACAAGATGGAAGCGGTAGAAAGTGAGCTACAGCGTTTACGCGGTCAGTGGATCCACCCTGATCACGCGGCAACGCCGGAACTTAATACCATGCTGAAAAATCCGGTGAGTCGTGAACATTCTCTTGAAGAGCTGATCCGTCGACCTGAAATGACTTACGGTCAGTTAATGGAAATTGAAAGTGTTGGCCCAGGTCTCGAAGATCCGATTGCTGCAGAGCAAGTGGAAATTCAAATTAAGTACGCCGGCTACATTGCCCGTCAAATGGATGAAATCGCGAAAACGCAGCGACACGAAAATACCTTGTTGCCGATTGATATGGACTTCAGCAAGATTTCTGGCTTGTCGAACGAGGTTGTAGCAAAGTTAACCGAAGCTAGACCGGAAACTATCGGTAAAGCATCGCGCATTTCGGGTATTACTCCTGCGGCCATTTCTTTGCTGCTGGTTTATCTTAAAAAACACGGCATGTTGCGCAAGCAAGAGAAAATTAGTGCGTAAAACACGCGCTTGACTCATCGGCTACTCGCAGCGCTTAGTTTTTCTTATTTATTCGCGTATTATGCTAGTCATATTAGCCTAAACTATGCGAAAACTAGAAAAACTAGGCGCTTTTCATACAGTTCAATTGTTCACTTTTACTAGCATTTTGCGGGCTCTACTCAACGTACATTTGTTTTGTACGTGAAGAGGTCGCGTTGATTAACAATGGAAAAAGTGTGACAAATGCATAGAACAGATTGCGGTTCGCCGAAAATGTCTATGTTAAAAACTGATTTAAGCTAAAGATTTCAACGTGAACAGACAGATTTTTCAATGACGATACAGCAAGAATTGCACACCATTTTGGTTTCTGGACTTGGCGCGCTTTCACTTGATTTGAGTGACAAGCAACAGCAGCAGTTAGTTGACTATGTGCTGCTTATGGACAAATGGAATAAGGCGTACAACCTGACTTCTGTGCGCGATCCAAAGCAAATGATGGTAAAACACATTCTGGATTCGTTAGCGATTGTCCCTTTTCTTGATGGCGACAATATCATTGATGTTGGGACAGGCCCTGGTCTTCCAGGTATGCCCTTGGCTATCGCTTTCCCAGAAAAATCATTTACATTGCTTGACTCATTGGGCAAGCGTGTACGGTTTATGACCCAATGTGTGCACACGTTTGGATTAACTAACGTAACTCCTGTGCAAAGCCGCGTTGAAGAGCACAATGGCGATACGCCTTACGATATTGTGCTAAGCCGAGCTTTCGCTTCGCTAAAAGATATGTTGCACTGGTGTCAGCATCTGGTAGATTCAGAAGGTCAATTTTTGGCGCTTAAAGGTCAGTTTCCACAAGATGAGATAGACGAAGTGAGTGATCACTTCCATGTGAGCAAAACGGAAAACCTCACAGTGCCAAATTTAGTAGGCGAACGACATCTGGTTTGGCTTAAAAAGAAATAGCCGAAAAATAGAAATAGACGAGAACAGGATCTAACGTGGCTAAGGTAATCGCGATCGCGAATCAAAAAGGTGGTGTTGGAAAGACAACCACCGCAGTTAACGTGGCAGCGTCAATGGCAGCAACCAAACGCAAGGTGTTGCTCATTGATCTCGATCCACAAGGTAATGCGACCATGGGAAGCGGCGTTGATAAATACGACGTTGAATCTACGGCATTTGAATTGTTGATTGAAGAAAAGCCAATTAACGATGTTATCGTTAAAGCGACAAGCGGCAAGTATGACCTCATCGCGGCGAACGGTGACGTAACCGCGGCAGAAATTAAGCTGATGGAAATGTTTGCCCGTGAAGTAAGGCTTCGCAACGCGCTGAAGCCCGTTATGGATTACTACGATTTTGTCTTTATCGACTGCCCGCCTTCGCTAAACCAGTTAACTGTGAACGCCTTAGCGGCTGCCGATTCGGTAATGGTGCCTATGCAGTGTGAATATTACGCACTAGAAGGCCTCACTGCCCTTATGGATACCATTCAAAAATTGGCATCCGTAGTGAATCCAGAATTGAAGATTGAAGGCGTATTGCGTACTATGTACGACCCGCGCAATCGCCTTGCTAACGACGTTTCAGAACAGTTGAAGCGCCATTTTGGTGAACAGGTTTATCGCACGGTTATTCCGCGTAATGTTCGCTTAGCTGAAGCGCCAAGCTTCGGTACGCCAGCGATGTACTATGATAAGTCATCGACAGGTGCTAAAGCTTATCTAGCGCTAGCAGGTGAAATACTGCGCCGTAGGGACAAAATATCGCCTAAACAGGCAAAAGCTAGTTAAACACAATAAGCTGAATACCATCAGCACATGCCATAGAGGACACTATGTCAGCACGTAAAAGAGGCCTTGGCCGCGGTTTAGATGCGCTACTCGCAACCAGCCAATCATCTGCTCAGAAAGAACAAGATGTCGCCGAGGTAAATTCAACCAATGGTGAGTTAAGCAAACTGCCTATTGAATACTTAGTGCCAGGCAAATATCAGCCTCGTAAAGACATGTCACCTGAGGCATTAGAAGAATTGGCATCGTCCATTCGTGCGCAAGGTATCATTCAACCTATCGTAGTGAGAAAAGTCGACGAGCACCGTTATGAAATCATTGCCGGTGAACGTCGCTGGCGTGCTTCACAACTGGCACAGCTAGACGAAGTGCCTTGTTTGGTTAAGAACGTGCCTGATGAAGCGGCAGTGGCCATTGCCCTTATCGAGAATATCCAGCGCGAAGACCTTAACGCAATGGAAGAAGCACAGGCGTTAGACCGCTTAATGAGCGAATTTGCGCTAACTCATCAAGAAGTAGCAGAAGCGGTGGGTAAATCGCGTACAACCGTAACTAACCTACTACGTCTGAACAATCTAAACGACGATGTAAAATTGCTAGTAGAACACGGTGATATTGAGATGGGACACGCCCGCGCCCTTTTGGCTTTAGAAGGCGAAACTCAGTCGGAAACTGCGCAAGTAGTATCGGGCAAAGGCCTTACTGTGCGCGATACAGAAAAGCTTGTTAAAAAGCTTTTGGAGCCAGCTAAACCTAAGCCTGAGAAGAAAGTTGATCCCGATGTGCAAAACCTTATGACACGACTTTCAGAAAATTTAGGCACGCCTGTGAGTATTGACCACAATGCGAAAGGCAAAGGCAAGCTGACAATTAGCTTTAGCGACCTTGAACAATTAGATGGAATTATCTCTAAAATTCAATAGTTTAAAATAAAATTAGTAGAGAATCTCCCTTTGCCAACCCGCAATTGATACGCTGTTCGGTGCAAACACCGGACACTCTCCTTTCCGGTTATAGCAATAGAAAATTTTCAGAATAACTTTCAAAAAGCGTTGTACTGTTGAAAATTGTCGGTAAAACAGTATACTTCTGACGCTTTTTGTAAGACGTGAACAAGCTGCGAGTAAAAGTGACGAACAAGTTAGCAAAGCGCGGGTTAGACCTCGCAAAAAAAGGGCTACTTTTTCAGGCTGTCACGGCCCTATTCGTTACGATCATCGCAGGCGCCGCAGGTGGAAGTCATTCCGCTATGTCGGCGGCAGCAGGCGCTTTAATCAGTATCCTGCCCAATAGTGTTTTTATGGCTTTTGCGTTTCGATACGCAGGTGCGAGTAAAAACGACCTTGTTGCACGGAGTTTTAGCCAAGGCTCAAAATTGAAGCTGGCACTGACAATCATTTTATTTGTAATTGCTTTTAAAGGTTTAAACGCCACGCCATTAGAAATTTTCATGGCATTTGTGATTACAACCGCTAGCCACGGGCTAGCTATGTTTCATTACGGTACGAAAGAATAAATACAGCGCAAGGCATTGCGATAACGAGAACTACGTGTCGACCGGATGAGATATAAGAACCAGTCACCAAATTTTTACACTTTACAACTTGGGTTAAACAATGGCATCTGAATATACTACCTCAGAATACATCAAGCACCACTTGACCAATGCCACCATGTGCTCAACTGACAACGGAATTGCTTTTAACAAAGCGTGTTCTGATGCTGGTTTTTGGGCATGGCATGTTGATACACTGGCATGGTCTATCGGTCTTGGTCTTCTTTTCCTAATCATCTTTAGAAGCGTTGCTTCAAAAGCGACAACCGGCGTACCTGGCAAGATGCAGGCGTTTGTTGAGCTTGTTGTTGAGTTTGTTGACGACAACGTGAAAAGCACCTTCCATGGCAAAAGCGCTCTGATCGCGCCATTAGCATTAACCATTTTCGTATGGGTATTGCTTATGAACCTTATGGACCTTGTGCCGGTTGATCTTATTCCATGGGTTTCTGGTCTTATTGGCCAAGCTGCTTTTGGTATGGATCCGCACGATGTTTACAACAAGGCAGTGCCAACTACTGACCTTAACCTAACGTTCGCACTGGCTTCAGGCGTGTTTATCCTTATTCTTTTCTATTCAATCAAGATGAAAGGTATCGGCGGTTTTGCGAAAGAGCTTACTATGCAGCCTTTCGGTCACCCAATCTTTATTCCGGTGAACTTCATTCTTGAGACGGTTACACTGCTTGCGCGTCCGCTTTCACTAGCACTGCGTTTGTTCGGTAACTTATACGCCAGTGAGCTAATCTTCATTTTGATTGCGACCATTGGTTACTTCCAGCTTCCACTGCACTTTATGTGGGCTGTATTCCATATTCTGGTTCTTCCGCTTCAAGCGTTTATTTTCATGATGCTTACCATCGTGTATCTAAGCTTGGCGTGTGAAGACCACTAAGCATTAACGGGTGTTGATAAACGCTGTTATCAACACCGTTTTTTACAGAGTTTGACTTTTAAACATTAACTTTAAATTTAACTTAAATCGGAGACGTAAATGTTATACATCGCTGTTGCACTACTGATTGGTCTTGGTGCCCTTGGTACCGCTATTGGTTTCGGTCTACTAGGTGGTAAATTCCTTGAATCTGCTGCTCGTCAGCCTGAACTAGCACCTCAACTACAAGTTAAAATGTTCATCGTAGCGGGTCTTATCGACGCCATCGCGATGATCGGTGTTGGTATCGCTCTATACCTATTGTTCGCTGTTGGTGCCTAATTTTACTAAACACTTTTTTAGCGAACTTTAAGAGGAGGGGCGATTGTGAATTTTAACGCCACTTTTATTGGTCAATTAATCGCCTTCGCTGTGTTCGTGGTGTTCTGCATGAAATATGTATGGCCTCCACTAATGGCAGCGATTGAAGAACGTCAGAAGAAAATTGCCGATGGGCTTGAAGCTTCTGAACGTGCAGAGAAAGACCTAGAGCTTGCTCAAGCGAAAGCTACTGAGCAATTGAAAGATGCGAAAGCGCAAGCAGCTGAAATTATCGAGCAGGCTAAAAAGCGTGCCAACCAATTGGTTGACGAAGAAACGCAAAAAGGCCATGCGGAACGCGAAAAAATTATCGCTTCTGGTTATGCCGAGATTGAAGCTGAACGCAATCGTGCCAAAGAAGATTTGCGCAAGCAGGTTTCTGCACTTGCAGTAGCTGGCGCACAGCAAATCTTACAACGTGAAATCGATGCTAACGCACAAAACGACATTGTTGAAAAACTTGTCGCTGAGCTTTAATTGGGAGATGAGCCATGTCTGAATTGACTACCGTTGCTCGTCCTTATGCTAAAGCTGCTTTCGATTTTGCTGTCGAGAAAAATGCTGTTGCGAAATGGCAGGAAATGCTCGCCTTTGCAGGTGAAGTAGCTGCGAATGAAGACATGCACCAGTTGTTAACTGGTGCTGTTGCCGCTGATTCACTTGCCGACATTTTTAATAATGTGTGCGGTGAGCAACTCGACGAACACGGCCAAAATCTAGTAAAGGTTTTGGCTGAAAATAAACGTTTAGCCGCGTTGCCTGAAATTTCTACTTTGTTCGATGCATTTAAAGCAGATTACGACAAAGAAGTAGAAGTGGACGTAACCTCAGCATCTACGCTGACCGATGCCCAAACAAATGAATTGGTAGCATCTTTGGAAAAACGTTTGGCACGTAAAGTGAAGCTTAATTGTAACGTGGACCCTGCCCTGATCGCTGGAATGGTAATAAATGCCGGCGATACAGTAATTGATGGTTCCGTAAAGTCGAAATTGAACCGTCTAGCAGACGCGTTGCAAGCATAACGGGGATAAGAGCATGCAACTTAATTCCACTGAAATTGCTGAACTGATCAAGAAAAGAATTGAACAGTTCAATGTAAGCAGTGAAGCACGTAATGAAGGTACTATCGTCGCAGTAACTGACGGTATTATCCGCATTCATGGCCTTGCAGATGTAATGCAGGGTGAAATGATTGAGCTTCCTGGAAGCCGTTACGCAATTGCACTAAACCTTGAGCGAGACTCTGTAGGTGCAGTTGTTATGGGTCCTTATGCGGACCTTAAAGAAGGCGATAAAGTACAATCTACTGGCCGTATTCTTGAAGTACCAGTAGGTAACGCACTTCTTGGTCGTGTTGTAAACACACTAGGTGAGCCTATTGATGGTAAAGGCGCAATTGACGCAGCTGGTTTCGAGCCAGTTGAAAAAATTGCACCTGGCGTAATCGAGCGTCAATCGGTAGACCAGCCAGTACAAACTGGTTATAAGTCAGTTGACGCTATGATCCCAGTAGGTCGTGGTCAGCGTGAGCTTATCATCGGTGACCGTCAGTGTGGTAAAACAGCAATGGCTGTTGACGCTATCATCAACCAAAAAGGTACAGGCATTAAATGTGTGTACGTTGCGGTTGGTCAGAAAGCATCTACTATCGCTAACGTAGTACGTAAACTAGAAGAGCACGGTGCACTTGACCACACTATCGTGGTTGCAGCGTCTGCATCTGAGTCTGCTGCGCTTCAATACCTAGCGCCTTACTCTGGTTGTACTATGGGTGAATTCTTCCGTGACCGCGGTGAAGACGCGCTAATCGTATATGATGATTTGTCTAAGCAAGCTGTTGCTTATCGTCAAATCTCACTACTACTTAAGCGTCCACCAGGCCGTGAAGCTTACCCAGGTGACGTATTCTATCTTCACTCACGTCTACTAGAGCGTGCTGCACGTGTAAACGAACAATACGTTGAGCGTTACACAAACGGCGAAGTGAAAGGTAAGACAGGTTCATTGACTGCGCTTCCAATTATCGAAACGCAAGCTGGTGACGTATCTGCATTCGTACCAACTAACGTAATCTCAATTACCGACGGTCAGATCTTCCTAGAAACTGACTTGTTTAACGCAGGTATCCGTCCAGCGGTTAACGCTGGTATCTCGGTATCTCGTGTTGGTGGTGCTGCACAGACTAAAATCATCAAGAAGTTGGGTGGCGGTATCCGTCTAGCCCTAGCTCAGTATCGTGAACTTGCGGCGTTCTCGCAGTTTGCTTCTGACCTTGATGACGCAACTCGTGAGCAACTTGAGCACGGTGAGCGCGTAACTGAGCTAATGAAGCAGAAGCAGTACGCACCACTTTCAATTGCTGATATGGGTGTATCTCTGTTCGCGGTAGAAAAAGGTTTCCTTAAGGGTATCGAGCTTAACAAAATCCTAGATTTTGAAGCTGCTCTTCACTCTTACATGAACAGCGAACACGCTGACCTTATGAAGACTATCAACGAATCAGGTAACTACAACGACGAGATTGCCTCTAAGTTGAACGACGCTTTAACAAACTTTAAAGCGACACAAACTTGGTAATCAATGGTGCTGGTGTTTAACCACCAGCGCATTTCGTTGAGTAATCGGAGAGATAGTCATGGCCAGCGGTAAAGAAATAAAAGGTAAGATTGGGAGTATCAAAAATACTCAGAAGATTACCAGTGCGATGGAAATGGTTGCTGCGTCTAAAATGAAAAAGGCGCAGGAACGCATGGCTTCTGGCCGTCCATATGCACAAAATATGCTTAAAGTGATTGGTCACATTGCAAACGGTAACCTTGAATATCGCCATCCATATTTGGAAGAGCGTGAAGTCAAGCGCGTCGGTTACATTGTGATTTCCACTGACCGAGGCTTATGTGGTGGCTTGAACACCAATGAATTTAAGCTCGTCACCCAAGATGTCAAAAAATGGCGTGAACAGGGTGTAGAAGTGGATTTCGCTGCATTAGGTTCTAAAGCGTGCAGTTTCTTCAACCGCTTTGGTGGCAAGTTGCTTGCTGCTGAATTTGGTTTAGGTGACAAGCCGTCTGTGAGCGATGTAGTGGGTGTTGTACGCGTTATGCTTAAAGCGTACGACGAAGGACAAATTGACCGAGTATTCTTGGTATTCAATGACTTCGTTAACACCATGACACAGAAACCTGTGATCAATCAGTTATTGCCTTTGCCAAAGTCAGAAGACGAAGAATATCAACATCGTTGGGACTACATCTACGAGCCAGATCCAAAAGAAATTTTGGAAGCATTAATGGTTCGTTACATTGAGTCTCAGGTGTATCAGGGTGTTGTAGAAAACGCGGCGTCAGAACAAGCTGCGCGAATGGTTGCCATGAAGGCAGCAACCGACAACGCCGGTAACCTTATTGATGAGTTACAACTGGTATATAACAAAGCGCGTCAGGCTGCAATCACACAAGAAATCAGTGAGATTGTTAGCGGTGCCGCAGCGGTGTAGGCAAAGGTTTAAAAGAGATAACGAGGACAAATTATGAGTCAAGGTAAGGTCGTCCAAATCATTGGCGCCGTTGTGGACATTGAGTTTCCACAAGATGCGGTACCAAGAGTTTATGACGCACTACGAGTTACCGAAGGTGACTTGTCAGGTCTAACCCTGGAAGTGCAACAGCAATTAGGTGGCGGTGTAGTTCGTGGCATCGCACTAGGTACTACTGACGGACTAAAACGTGGTCTTACAGTAGAAAATACCGGTAACCCAATCATGGTTCCAGTTGGTACGAAGACACTAGGTCGTATCATGGACGTATTGGGTAACCCAATCGACGAAGCAGGCCCAATTGGTGAAGAAGAGCGTATGTCTATTCACCGTGAAGCGCCTAGCTACGAAGATCAGTCTAGCTCGGTAGAACTACTAGAAACTGGTATCAAAGTAATCGACTTGGTTTGCCCATTCGCTAAGGGTGGTAAAGTTGGTCTATTCGGTGGTGCGGGTGTAGGTAAAACCGTAAACATGATGGAACTTATCCGTAACATCGCAATCGAGCACAGCGGTTTCTCAGTATTCGCTGGTGTCGGTGAGCGTACGCGTGAGGGTAACGACTTCTATCACGAAATGAACGAATCAAACGTACTTGATAAAGTATCGCTTGTATACGGTCAGATGAACGAGCCACCGGGTAACCGTCTACGTGTTGCACTAACCGGTCTAACTATGGCTGAGAAGTTCCGTGACGAAGGTCGTGACGTTCTTTTCTTCGTGGATAACATCTATCGTTATACCCTAGCAGGTACTGAGGTATCAGCACTTCTAGGTCGTATGCCGTCTGCGGTAGGTTACCAGCCAACTCTTGCAGAAGAGATGGGTGTACTTCAGGAACGTATTACGTCAACGAAGACTGGTTCAATCACTTCAATCCAAGCGGTATACGTACCTGCGGATGACTTGACTGATCCATCTCCAGCGACAACCTTTGCTCACTTGGATGCAACGGTAGTACTTTCTCGTGATATCGCGTCTCTAGGTATCTACCCTGCGGTAGACCCTCTAGATTCAACGTCTCGTCAGCTAGACCCACTAGTAATCGGTCAAGAGCACTATGACGTAGCACGTGGCGTACAGACTGTTCTTCAGCGCTATAAAGAGCTGAAAGACATCATCGCGATCCTAGGTATGGACGAACTATCTGAAGAAGACAAGCAAGTAGTATCACGTGCTCGTAAGATTCAGCGTTTCCTATCTCAGCCGTTCTTCGTGGCAGAAGTATTTACCGGTGCACCTGGTAAATATGTATCGCTAAAAGACACAATCAGTGGCTTTAAAGGCATTCTAGACGGTGAGTACGATCACCTTCCAGAGCAGGCCTTCTACATGGTTGGTTCTATCGAAGAAGCGCTAGAGAAAGCCAAGAAAGCATAATGACAGGGCTAGCACTAGCTAGCCTAGCATCATGCTAACGTACCTAATCAGGAGGTTCACATGGCAATGACAGTACATTTGGACGTAGTAAGCGCGGAGAAAGCGATTTTCTCAGGGCGCGTTGAATCGATTCAGGTGACAGGTAGCGAAGGTGAATTGGGTATTAACCCAGGGCACGCGCCACTTATCTCTGCTATTAAACCTGGTATGGTGCGTTTGGTTAAACAGCACGGTGAAGAAGAAGTAATTTATGTTGCTGGTGGTGTACTAGAAGTACAACCTGACAACGTTACCGTACTGGCTGATACCGCGGTTCGAGCTGAAGATCTTGACGAGCAGGCAGCACAAGAAGCCAAACGACGTGCAGAAGAGCACATCGCCAATCCAGGCGCTGACTTTAACTATGCAGAAGCAGCTCACGAGCTTGCAGAAGCAATTGCACAACTTCGTCTTATCCAGAAGTTACGCAAGTAAAAAGCACAGCTTTGAAAAAAACCCGCCAACTGGCGGGTTTTTTATTGCCGAACGAAAAGTGAACGTTCACATTCTCTTACGTTTATTTTTATTGCTATCCCGCCATACAAAGCTTATCGTTAATGCGTTTTAAAGATATTAAATTAAAACGTAGCATGCGGTTACTATAGCAATGCTGCCGCACTCTACGAATTGTATAAATGAAGCTCAACCCTTACTCTAACATGCACAAGGGAGCCTCTATTGGTTTCTTTCCTTTACTGGCCACACTGCTCCTTCTTTTAGTACATTACTTTACGGGAGCTTTAGAATGGCCTAACGCGGGAGAAGTGAGAGCTCAGCGAGACTTTAATTCTGCAATTGGTATGTCGCTGTTGACCGGCTATTTCTGGTTTGCTCTACGTCTTATGCATCAAAATGTCGCAAGCACGTTGATTTCACTCCTTGTGAAAACGAACCAGCTCAGTCAGTTTTCATCGCACCGTAATGACCTTGCTGTTGAGTTTAAACATCACATTTTTAATGCCATTATCATTTCTATCATGATCACGATTGTGTATTGCATGTTTGAAGGTCTTATTACGGTAAAACAAGAAATTCATGTTTTATTTTTAACCGCGACAGCCGTGCCTTTTTGGTTCTTGGCAATCTTATTCTTGTTCCAGATTTCGTCTAACATTAAGTATCTTACAAGCAAAGTATTACCACATGCTGGTTCTAACATTGATCATTTAAAATCAATACTCACAATCCTGAAGCTGGGTACGACTAACAGCATATTCGCAATGGGCGCGCTCACTATCTTTCCTATTTTCTGGTTGAAAAAAGACATCCCTTCTATTGACGTTCTAATGGTCACTTTTTTCACCGGCGTTGTCGGTTTTTATTTGTTTTGGCCCGTAATTAAGCTTAAAAATATGTTGGAAAAAGAGCGAGAAGACGCCATTTTACACCTTGAAGATAGCATAGAGGATGGAATAAAACGTTACGCAAAACTACAAGAGTCTGAAACGGCAGTTTCGATAGAGCAGCTAGAAAGTGAAAAAGAGCGCGTACTTAAAATGGGAGCTCACGTATTTGCGCCGCGAGATAAAGTGAGAGTTGCAGCTTGCCTTGCCTTAATACCATTCTCGTGGATGTTATTGTTCTTAATAGAATGGATAATTCGACTACCGAAATATCACTAGGTGTCATGTTCACCATATTTTCATTAAGGGTGGATTGTAAATAAACACTACAAAAGGAATTACTTTAAAAGCCCCCCGAAATTTTAATGTTTGTCGCTTGAGCTATGCATTGATAAGGTAAGAAAAGTTGAGTCAAAGAGATTACCACTGTGCGAATATATGGCGATAGACGTTCTGGAAACTGCTACAAACTCGAGTTCCTTCTTTCTTTGTTAGGCAAAACCTGTGAATGGGTTGATGTTGATATTATGAAGGGAGAGACCAGATCGCCGTCCTTTCTTGAAAAGACGCCTAACGGTAAGATTCCGATACTTGAGCTCGATGACGGAAGGGTGTTGTCAGAGTCGAACGCTATCATGCATTACCTTGCTTCTAATACGCCCTTCATTCCCTCTTCGCCCTACCACTTTGCGCAACTGTTGCAGTGGCAGTTCTTCGAACAGTACAGCCACGAACCCTATATCGCCGTTGCCCGCTACATCAATATTTATTTAGGGTTACCTGATGATAGAAAAGCGGAATATGAGTCTAAGCAAGCGGGTGGATACCGAGCGCTTGAGGTAATGGAGCATCAACTTAACAAGACACCTTATTTAATAGGCGACACCATTAGCCTCGCTGATATTTCACTGTTTGCTTATACCCATCTCGCTCATGAAGGCGGCTTCGACTTGTCGGCATACCCTGCTATTCGCCATTGGATAAGTTTAATTAAAGAGCACAAAGGCTTTATACCAATGAACCCTTAGAAAAGCCTGTAGCCTTCTGAGCGTTAGGTTTGTCTTCTATGCGACTTTGGCCCTTTCCAATGTTTTTGTAAGGCACACTGTGCTTCGTGAAGTGCAGAGACGTCAGTTTTTTCTAAGCAACTTATCGCATAGGCAGTCGCCTCTAGTGTCGAGAGCGCGTGCTCTAGCTTTGTATGGCGGATTGCATAATTAGACGTAGGCGCCGCAGTAAAGTGAAAGGCGGGTAAGTTGGTAAGCCATGGGTTCTGCTTAACCATACCAAAAGCTTGTTTCCAACTGCCGTCAATTAACAACAAGGTAGAGAATTGGTGTAACCTTGTAAGGGCGGTATTTTCTATCGGCATACTTTTATCGCTGGGGTAAACCAGCGCCGTATGCTCGAACGAGCACTCCTTTTCCAAGTGTTGCATGGCCTGCACATCGCTTGTAAGAACAATACGACTTGTTGGAATACACAAAGAGATTAGCCTTGCTGTATTTTTCGCGTGATACGCTTCTTTTTCATGCTGGAGAATGATGATGTTTAACAACGTATCTACAGTGTTAATATGGGCGCAAATACACGTCGTTTCGGGGTATCTACATTTTTGGCAATAAAGACGCATTACCTGATTTCTCTACTCTTATTTTACAATATTAACTGCGTTCATTTATCGCAATCGCTTATCTAACCATGCAACTTTACCTGATAGGATAATATACAACATGCCAGATGAAGCAGTACAATCCCGCGTAGAAAAAACGCTTTCTTTCGTCCCCTTAGGGCATGTAGTCAGTTACGGTTTACTTGCTGATTTGTGCGGGTTGCCAGGCAGAGCAAGAATGATGGGAAAGTGTTTAAGGGAATTAAGTGTAGATTGTAATTGGCATAGAGTATTGCGCAGTGACGGAAAGATTGCCTTTCCTGCGGGTTCGGAAAAAGCAGAAGAGCAGCGACAGCGTTTAACTGCAGAAGGCGTTGTAGTAAAAAATTACCGAGTGAATATGAATGAATTTGGTTGGATACCAGATTTACACACTATACTGGTAGAATTAGAGTATTAATTCTTCTGCGAGTTCAAGAGTTGCCCAACAGCAATATAATAGCGTTTGGAAAACAGTGTTGTGCATTTGAAATGATAAAAAAAATTACGATAGATCAGCTAATACCGGGTATGTTTGTTCATCAAATATTAGAGCAAAAAGGTACCTTGTCGGTAAAAAGCCAAGGGCGCGTAACATCAAATGATTTAGTCAATACACTGAAAAAACAAGGCGTTAAAACTCTTGCCATAGATACCGAAAAAGCGTTCAAAATTGGCGATCGCGCATCTTCTTCTATTGTTAAAGACTATTTAGCAAGCCCAAGTGAGGCAGCGAAGCCCCATCCAGTCCCCCTCGAAAAAGAATTAACAAGGGCGTCTAAACTGCATGAACAAGGAAAAGCGATTCAAAAGCTTTTGCTTGAAAATGTTCAAAAGGAAACGCCTTTTGATGCAAGTATTCCCAAAGCATTTTCAAACAAGCTGGTGGAGTCGGTTGATAGAAATCCTGATGCGCTGCTTTGCTTAACTAAAATTCGCGAAAAAGACGATTATTTATTAGAGCACTCCCTCAATGTTGCTATCCTCCTAGCGAATTTTGGCAAATTCTTAGGCATGTCAGATGAAGAGGTTCAAGATCTTTCCTACGCCGGTTTTCTGCATGATCTAGGCAAGATAAAAATTCCAGATGAAATTCTTCATAAACCAGGTCGTTTAACAGATAGCGAAATGGATATTATGAAAGGACATGTGAAATACGGCGTAGACTACTTAAAAGAGACTGACATAGCGCCACCGCTTATCCAGGCTATTAGTGAGCACCATGAACGCTTAGACGGACTAGGCTACCCTGCCGGAACGAAAGGTAATGATATTAGCCAAGCAGGACGCATGTTGGCGATCGCCGATATGTACGATGCACTTACTGCTGATAGAGTTTACAAGGCCGGTATGTCGAGTCAAAAAGCCTTTTCTATCTTGATGAGTGATGCGCCCGACCGACTTGATAAATTGCTTGTTCAGCAATTTATTAAATGCCTAGGGGTATACCCTGTAGGCAGCTTAGTTTTACTCTCTAACGAAAGGTTAGCCATGGTGCTCGAACAGAAAGATTCACCTCTCACACCAGTAGTGAAGGTTTTCTATTCGGTTCGTAACAGTCACTACTTAACCCCGAAAGATATTGACTTGTCTGTTGATAAAACTGTCAGTATCACGAAAGCTGTCATTGCTTCAGATTACAAAATAGATGTAAATGCATTCTTTGAGCGTTCTGTTTCAGTTGGTTAAAACGTTACTTATTGGCAACACAGTGTAGAGTTTACACTGTGTTGTAACGCCTTTCTTTCCCCATTCTGCAAAAATAGACCGTTTCGTTTAGCTTACGTTCAGCATGTGTAGTTTAGAATTTAATGAGAACAACAAATAATGATACGACAGTAGCGACGTTTATCACTGATCTAACAGTAATATTTTTTAAGTTAAAATATGAATAGTGGTATCAATACAGTATTGGCTATCTCGCAACTTATGAGTGGAACGTTAATTGCTGTATTTGTGTATAAGTTGAGTAATTAACAAAAGTTTTTGTACAGAGCTTGTTGAGAGTGGCAAGGGACATTTGTCGCTTTTCAATACAAGGCTTTTAATTGGAATAAGAGGAAGTTATGAAAAAGACTCTTGCTGTAAGTTTGATTGCTGCATCATTAACCGTGGCAGGTTGTGCAACTGACCCTAACAATACGCAAAAAGGTGCCGCTATCGGTGCAGTCGTAGGCGCATTGCTAGGTAAAGCTACCGGCGATAACGATAAAAGTCGCTACGCATGGGGCGCTGCGGTAGGTGCTATTGCTGGTGGTGCAATTGGTAATTACATGGATAAACAGGAAGAAGAACTTCGAAGCGAGCTTTCTGACACTGGTGTTCAAGTGGTTCGTGAGGGTGATAACCTGCGATTAATCATGCCAGGTGATATTACTTTTGCTACCGATAGCTCTAGTATTAGCCCTAACTTCAACCCAGTCCTGCAAGATGTTGCGAAAGTCGTAAACAACTATGAAAAAACGGTATTGATGATAAAAGGTCACACTGACGATACGGGCTCAGAGCAGTACAACCAGTCTTTATCTGAGCGTCGAGCAGGTGCGGTTAAAAACTTACTGATTAACTATTCGGTAAATCCAACACGTATTACAACAGTAGGCATGGGTGAATACTCGCCAAAAGTGCCTAACAACAGTGCAGCAAATCGCTCTATGAACCGTCGTGTTGAGATGGAGATTCAGCCGCTTACCCAATCTAATACCTAATAATTAATAGGTAAGTAAAAGAACAGAAAGCCCCGTTTTAAAGCGGGGCTTTTTCGTTATTCGAGGTTTTAATTTGCTCGGCAACACTGTCAGCTAGTGAATTAGGAATGGGTATAGCTAGATGGTATTGGGTTAACTTCCAATCATCGCCAACTTTTATAAGAACGCCAGTCCCCCTCGTTTCGCCTAAACTTTTATTATCCAGCAACTCATCGAACCAAGCTGTATTGCCTTCTGGCGAAAAATAGATGTGTCTATCTCTAGGGTGATATGTCCACCCTGTACCTTTATCGAAATGAGGTTTCGCATAGGCTTTAAACGTTTCTTTATTCCAAACTTCCGACGCATCAGTGCCTATGAAGATGGCGCTTTCGTGATACAAGCTGAAATACGATTCAAAGTTAGCTATAGAGGCATTATGATGAAGCGCATCAAGAGCGTGATTAACCAGAATTCTATCTGTATTGGCACTAACGCTTGTCGCTATTCCTACGCTGACCCAAAGCAACAGCCAACTTAATAATACACTTTTCATAGTACTTTCTTATCCTGTATTCGATGTAGTGTGGTTAAGACCACCATTTGGCGATGTTCCACATGGAACAGCCTCAATATTTTAGTTTTTCATTTCTAAGGTGCTTCATTGGTTAGTTTCACTTACTAAACATATAAAGACTCCCGTTTGTCATTTGGAAACTGCTATGAATAAGCGCTTACGCTAACCTTCATATTGTATCGTAGACTCTCGAACTATAAGTTCGGGCTCAAAGTTCAGCGTAATTTCGCTAGATTGCCCATAGACTTTGTTCAAGATGTATTTCGCTGACATTTCGGCCATGTTAGCAACTGGGTTACTTACCGTCGTAAGTCGGGGGTACACATGATGTGCAAATACAACGTCATCGAACCCAACAATTGAGAGGTCGTGAGGAAGGCTCATGCCCAAATCTCGGGCGCAGCTTATTGCGCCTGATGCAATCAAGTCGTTGGCACAGACCAATGCTGAAAATGGTAGGTCGCGAGCCATAAGCTCTAATAAACCAAGCTTTCCATCTTCTTCAGTGTAATTTCCCTCAAAGATGAGTTCGGAGTTTGCTGGAAGTCCAGCTTCGGACAGCGCACGTTTGTGTCCTTTCAAACGAAGCTTTGCGTCGCGCTTTCCGATTGGGCCTGATATATACGCTATGTTTTTATGGCCTAATTCGAGTAAGTGGCGGGTGGCAAGGTACCCCCCTTTTTCATTATCTAACGTAGTGCACGCTTCAGAAAGCCCCTCGACTTGCCTGTTAACTAAAGCAATAGGAAGTTTGGACTGATTAAGTTTCAATAAGTATTCATCTGACAGTGCTTCGGCGTACATGATGAGTGCATCGCAATTACGGCCTATTAAGAATTCTACCGCATCTTTTTCAGTTTCTAAGCAGTCACGTCCTACCGTAATAATGACGTGCTTACCTGCAGCGCGTAACCTTAACTCTATTGCTTGCATCAGGTCGCCAAAAAAAGGAGCATTCAACTCAGATACAAGCACGCCGACACTATCTGTACGGCTATTAGCCAATGAGCGGGCGACGGAATTTGGACGGTAATTTAACTCTCTAACCGCTTTTTCCACCCGCTCTCGCAACACCTTATTTACCGAGGCTTTTCCGTTTAAAACGCGGGATACCGTTGATAGAGAAACACCTGCGCGCTCGGCAACTTGGTAAATGGTTGGCACGTGAAAAAACCTCGTTTATTAAAGCAATCGCTCACCGTTTTTGTATTATGCCGGCATCTATAAGGGTTCGCTATGAAAAGGACGGGAAGTTTACTTTTGTGACACGTTATTTTTAGTTTTATTTATACCAGCAAACGAGCTTTGTACATAAATGAATCTTAAAATGCATTATGAGAAAGCGGTTTCTAATGCAGTTTAGAAATAGTGCTAGTTTCAAGAAAGGGCTTTCTCGATTGTATGGGTGAGTGAACAGTAATATGTCCTCTTTGTACTAAAGGTTCTTCAGTTTGAGGTGTTTAGCTAGTTCAAAACCAGCGAAAGAGTCCGATAAACAAGGACACTAAAACGCGAATTCTTTGTGGTTGACACTAAAGCTATATTGTTACTTCCAGAAGAAATAAAGCCCCATACCTTTAAACAAATTATGGGGCTTTCTAGACATTACCAAATGAGTAATCTTTTGTTTAGAAATCTACTCAATATTCTGAATTTGCTCACGCATCTGCTCAATTAATACCTTAAGTTCAACGGCCGATTGCGTGATGTCAGTACTGATAGATTTTGAACCCAAGGTATTCGACTCGCGGTTAAATTCCTGCATCATGAAATCTAAACGGCGACCCACTGCCCCACCCTTTTTAAGGATATTGCGCGTTTCTTTAACGTGAGCGTTTAGGCGATCTAGCTCTTCGGCAACATCCACTTTTTGCGCAAGCATGATCATTTCTTGTTCAAAACGGCCTG
This sequence comes from Alteromonas sp. ABV4_150, assembly GCF_056311745.1. Lineage (NCBI taxonomy): Bacteria > Pseudomonadati > Pseudomonadota > Gammaproteobacteria > Alteromonadales > Alteromonadaceae > Alteromonas > Alteromonas sp. ABV4_150. Next base: position 1,659,789 of record NZ_CM149971.1, read on the forward strand.
CATCAAGCTCTACTTTTGCCTCTTCAAAGCGGGATTGCACTTTTTCTCGCTGCCACACCATAATTTCAGGCATGCGTGCGGCTACTTTTTCCGCTTCAACTTCAATGGCGTCTAGGCGCTGCGTGATCATATCTTTAAGGGCTTCGCCTTCTGTAGCGCGGGCACTAATGAAGTCGTTTAATGCTTGATCGAACGCCGCCATTACGTCACTGTGTATGGTATCCATATCAGTTTCTTCTGCAGCAATTACTCCTGGCCAGCGTAAAACATCAAGGGGATTAACGCCGGTAGATTGACCATGCGACTGCACCCAGTCGGCAGCGTGAAGCACCTGCTTAGCTAATTCTTCGTTTAGGCTTAACTTGGTTACAGCAGCATCGTTAGCGGTAAAGCGAAGTGCACATTCTACTTTGCCCCGCGCCAACTTTTTACGAAAACGCTCACGTAAAACCGGCTCTAGTGAGCGGAACTGTTCCGGTAGCCGAAAATAGGTTTCTAAAAAGCGTTGGTTAACTGAGCGTATTTCCCATACTGCCGAGCCCCATTCTTTTTTCGCTTCTACGCGCGCAAACGCTGTCATGCTGTAAATCATAAATATCCTTTAAATTTAACTGAACGCCTGCAAAAACAACCCGAGCGTCGTGTTGTATACGTGAATATCAAAAGCAGGTTTTCTTGTATTTTGTATATTAGCGCACATTTACGTAATTCAATAAGCAAACATGTAAAGTTCGTTTTTAACGGTCACGTGTAATGCGTTATACTTAAGCGCAATTTCGTAGCTACATTGAATTGACAGGATTTGACCGCGAATTGAGCTTTTTGCTTCTTTATTGCGCAAAAAAACTGTTAAACGCTACCCTTTTTTAAGCACTTACGTTGTGGAGAACACTATGCGCCCAAGCGGCAGAACCGCCAGTCAAATTCGCCCTGTTACTATTACTCGCCAGTACACTTGCCATGCAGAAGGCTCTGTTTTAGTAGAGTTTGGTAACACTAAAGTGTTGTGTAACGCGACTGTGGAAGAAGGTGTACCACGCTTTATGAAAGGCCAAGGTAAAGGTTGGGTTACCGCAGAGTACAGCATGCTTCCACGTGCAACCCATACGCGTAGCGGTCGTGAAGCGGCCCGCGGTAAGCAAGGCGGTCGTACGCTAGAGATTCAACGTCTAATTGCGCGCTCACTTCGCGCGGCAATTGATTTAAAAGCTTCTAGGTGAAAACACAATTACGCTAGATTGTGATGTCATTCAGGCTGACGGCGGTACGCGCACGGCATCTATTACCGGTGCATGTGTTGCTCTTGTTGATGCGCTTACCTATATGCGTGCAAAAGGCATTATCAAAACTAACCCGCTTAAGCACATGATTGCTGCACTTTCGGTGGGTATTTATGAAGGTACGCCAATCGCTGATCTTGAGTATACTGAAGACTCTGAAGCAGAAACAGACATGAACATTGTGATGACCGAAACCGGTAAACTGATTGAAGTTCAAGGTACGGCTGAGGGTGAACCCTTCTCGTTTGAAGAACTTGATGAATTATTGAAAATTGGTAAGCACGGCTTACGCGAACTATTCGATATTCAAAAAGCGGCGCTTGCGTAAGCGAGGCAATTAAGCGTATTTAACGCCTACGTATTAGTTAGTATTTAAGAGGTCATCATGAAAGCGTTTCAGCGTGATTTTATCGAGTTCGCCATTGAACGTGGCGTACTAAAGTTTGGCGAATTTACTTTAAAGTCTGGCCGCGTTAGCCCTTACTTTTTTAACGCAGGCTTGTTTAATCGCGGCGGCGATTTGGCTAAGCTGGGGCGTTTTTACGCTGACGCGCTAATGGATGCTGGCGTGGAATTCGACGTGCTGTTTGGTCCCGCTTATAAAGGCATTCCTATTGCGACAACTACCGCAGTCGCTCTGGCCGATAGCCATAACCTAGATGTGCCTTACTGCTTCAACCGCAAAGAAGCGAAGACGCATGGCGAAGGTGGCAATTTGGTGGGAAGCCCACTAGAAGGCAAGGTGATGCTGGTGGATGATGTGATCACTGCGGGTACGGCTATTCGCGAATCGATGACATTAATTGAACAGCAGCAGGCCAGTTTGTCTGGGGTGTTGATCGCGTTAGACAGACAAGAGCGCGGTAATGGCGAACTGTCAGCTATTCAAGAAGTGGAGCGTGATTTTGGTACTCAGGTAATTTCTATCGTGTCGCTTGCCGATGTGGTGGCTTATCTGACTGAGAAAGGCGGTTTTGGTAATGAAATCAATGCCATCAACGCCTACCGTGAAAGCTATGGCATCTGATTTTGATAGCGCCTTTAGCGCAGCAAGTCAGCATTTAGACGCACTTGGCTTACGTTGCCCAGAGCCGGTGATGATGGTACGTTTGAATATTCGCAAGCTGGCGGATGGAGAAACCTTATCGGTCACCGCTGATGATCCCTCAACGGCAAGAGATATTCCCAGCTTTTGCCGTTTTATGGACCATACGTTGGTAGCGTCTCAAACAGAGATCTTGCCTTACCAATATGTTATTAAAAAAGGGCGCGCTTAAACGCCCTTCTATCATTCAAATTTCGGCTCTTAGCGCCTCCATTCCCTACTCGACCTTTCTGTACTTCGCTTCTAGCGCACAATAAAGGCCAAACATAACAAAGCCAGCGCCGACGGCGGCAATTAGATAAGGGCCGAAGGGCTGCTTCATTAAGGTTTCTAGTGCTTTTTGTAATCCACCTGCTTGTGATGGATTACTTAATATGGCGGCAAGGATAAAAAAGCCACCTACTAAGGAATAAACGACCCCTCTTGCGGTATACCCTAGGCGACCGGTTACTTTCACACTCTTTCTAATGCGCTGATTTAAAGCGTGTAGTGAAAATTTCTTTAAAAAATCTGCAGTGTAAGCATGTTTGAACTGCACAACGGCAAATATAATGATGCAAAGCCCGATCGCGGCTACAAGCCACAGTCCCCACTCGTATTGCATTAGAAATTCACTCACCTTCTTTCCACTTCCTTGAGATGAGGAGCTACTTTGTACTTCTAATAAGGTTTTACCCCCTGCATAAGCAGCTATAAAATAAAATGCGCCCGATACAAAATAGAAAAGCTGATTGATGATGTAAACGAACGTGTTTTCGTCGTCCGATTTATCAGTAATAAAAATCTGCAGCCAACGCCAACAGGCATAACAAGCTAGTCCAAGGACAAGAATGCCCAATAAAATTTGCCCGAGTGGTTGCTCTTTAAGTGTAAGAAAGACATTGGACTGAGAGGCTTTTTCACGGTTAAGCACAGTAAATATAGATGTAAGAATGAAGACACCAAGCATAACGTACATGACGGTTTTGGCGCTATATCCCGCTCTAGCGGTTATCTCTTTCCATTTAGATGAAGGTTCCACGGTGTCCTCTCATAGCTTAAATGGAAAATAAAAACGACTTAGTTACTTATCTTCTATCAAGTTATGTTCCGCTTTGCTCCCGTCTTTATTTTACGCTTACTAGCTAGCGTTTAAGACTAACGTTCTGAACTGTCTGCAGCGGCTTTTAACAGCAAGTTTTGAAGCATACGTTTGCTGTGAGCACAATTGCAGTGAACGTCTGTCATATGCAGAACTTCACCTTTAAGCATTTTTTGAAGTGCAGAAGCTCTTACATTCAGAGAGACAAAGCCGTCTTCAGTTGGAATTTGTTTTGACATCATCATTTGCTCCTTCAACTTTTGATTCAATGTAGGGCTGCAGACGCAACCTGCCTAGTAATTTGAGGTTCATAGGTTTGTTCAAGCGCGCACTGAATGGCGGATATAAGTCGGCATGCTGATGGGTTAGTAGCATGCAAAGGCAATATGGCAATTAGCTGCTGTTGGCACTCCTGCAAAATTGCGTGAGACTCGTGTTTTTTGTGCTCTTGAGCAAGTAAAGAAGATAAGTACATGCCCATAGTGCCGAACGCGAGTATATCTTCTTGCATAGCGTCGACGCTTTGAGAGGATATAGGCTGTAGTGCGTTAAGAATGGCCTTCGCGGCCTCAAAGGTTTGATACCCTAACTCTCTGGCATAATCTAACTTACCCTGTTGATGGGCTTTCTGCGTTTGTGCCTGCATTGCTAAGCGATGCTCTCGTGCGCTTGAAGGGTTTAGCTGTAGCCACTTTCTGTAAACTGGGCATAAACGTTGGACATTCATATAAGCACCTCCTGTTTTCTATAACATTAGTGCAAATAAGAATCATTATCAAATGTAAAGTTCAAAAAATCTATTAGCGTAATTTGAAATCAGAATCTAACGGAGAGCTCGCACGGTTTGGTTGATGCTATTTTGATAGTTTTAGCATCCTTAAATCGAAAGGCTCTTCAATTAAGAGAACATATTAGAAAGCCACCACAATAAAACTACCACCACCGTAATAGTGAAGACGGCTTTCATCTTGTAGCGTTTTATAAGTTGCTCGGCTTTGTCACCTGCGTAATACACCACTACCGCAAGGCCAAAGTAGCGAATAGCGCGGGCAATAACCGTGGCTAAAAGAAATAGCGGAAGTGAGTATTGGGTGGCGCCAGCAGCTAACATGGCCACTTGAAAAGGAATAGGCGCAATGCCTAGCGTCATCACAAACCAGAAGCCTTGATTTTGCATTTGTTGTTTAACGCTGTCGAACTGATCTTGACTGAAGAAGGTATCAATAACCCACTGGCCAACAAGGTCGAAAAGGTAATAGCCAAGCGCATAACCAAAAACAGCGCCAATCACACAGCCCACGGTGGCCATTAGTGCAATTTTCCAGAGCGACTCTCGTCTAGCCTGCATTAACGGCACCATAACGGCTTCAAGCGGTATAGGAACAATGGTCGATTCTAAAAATGACGCTAAGGTAATGCCCTTTAACATATGTTTGGAATCGATAAGCTTTTTGGTTTTGTGCTTAACTTTTTTACCTAGTGCCATGTAACCTCTACCACTTTTATTATTTTACTGCTTGTAAACTACCCCGTCTTTCATCACAAAAGACACGCTTTCCATCAGCGATATATCGTCAAGCGGGTCGCCTTGAACAGCAACAATGTCTGCTAACTTGCCTTGTTCTAACGTACCTAAAATGTCGCTTATGCCCAGTAAATCTGCGCTATTAACGGTAGCACTGAGTAGGGCGTCAGCAGGCTTCATTCCCGCTTCGACCATTAAAGAAAATTCCTGTGCATTATCGCCATGGGCCGATACACCACTGTCTGTACCAAAAGCAATTTTTACGCCCGCTTTGTGCGCTTGTTCAAAGGTATTTTGAATTAAGGGACCGATGGCTGCTGCTTTAGGGCGAACAAGCTCAGGGAAAAAACCATCAATCTTGGCTTTATCTGCTACAAACTTTCCAGCCAATATAGTCGGTACATAATAGGTGCCGTTTTTCTTCATTAGCTTACGAATTTCATTGTCCATGTAGGTACCGTGCTCAATAGAGTCAACTCCTGCTTCTATTGCGCGTTTCATGCCTTCTTTACCATGGGCGTGCACAGCGACCGTCATACCATAATCTTTTGCTGTATCGACAATTGCTTCTAATTCGTCGGTCATAAATTGTGGGTTTTGGCCGCTTTTAGCTACGCTTAGTACGCCGCCAGTTGCGGTAATTTTGATTAGGTCTGCACCATCTTGGTAACGGGCTCGTACTGCCTCGCGGGCTTCCACTTCGCCATTAACAACACCTTGTTTGGGGCCAACGTCTGGTCGAAGTAAGTGAGACATGCCATTGCTTGGGTCAGCGTGCCCGCCTGTAGTCGCAATAGACTTACCTACCGTGTAAATGCGTGGTCCTGTAGCATAGCCCTTAGCAATGGCATTCCTTAAAGCCACTGTCTCGTTATAGCCATCACCCAAGTTACGTATTGTGGTAAAACCTGCATCTAAGGTTATTTCTGCGTAATTTGCTGCACGTAGTGCATAGTCAGCTTCGTTAAGTGAAAAACGTTCAAGATAAGTTTGCGGCCCGCCGTGTTGCGATGATAAATGAACATGCATATCCATAAGGCCAGGCATAACCGTTGAAGTGCTTAAGTCGATGACAGTGTCACCTTCTTGTGGCTTTGCAAACCCTTCCTTTATCCCTGTTATTTTGTTGCCTTCAATAACAATGGTCATTTGTTCTTGAAGTGATTTTGAGGTACCAGTAAACACTTTTCCCGCGTGTATAAGAGTATCGGCAACCGCAGACAAAGGTGACGAGATTAATGCGCTGGTAATCGCAAGGGTGATCAGAGGCTTTTTCATGATGTAGGTCTTCTTTTGATTGTTTTATAGACTACATCGAATGTAATGCACACAACGAGATAACGCAAAACAAAGTGCTGTTAATGATATTTTAATAGTGATAAATCATGTAATGCTAGGTACAGGTTTAAGGAGCAAAATAGCTGTGTAACACTATTAGCGTAACGATAAGTAGCATAATAATTAAAAACGCGAATTAGGGTGTTTGAAGTATTTCACCCAACACAAATGTGGCACCGCTAGATTGAATAGTAAATCGCGTACTTGAACCTTCAGATGACTCTTCGGCTTGATCTAACAGCTGATAGTAAGTGTTTTGATGTAGCCTTGCCCAAAGGTTCCTGCGAACGCGAATGTAAGGAATGGGGGTTGCTTCAGGGTCCTGTATCGCTTTTGGTGGAACCCTAAGTTCTAACTGGTCTTCGCGCTCTAAGGGAATAGTGTCGCCTGTTTGCGTGGTAAATATATAGGTGCTGTCGCAAGCCGTTTCATCTTCTTGCCCTACTTCAGTCGCCTTGCCGCTTTCACTTTTTTCTTTATGCCACTGAGTGATGAGAAAGGGCGTGTCTTCGACAGTGATCCCTACTTTCTCAACAGGGGTCACTAAGAAGTACTTATCGCCTTCACGCTTAAGCACGGAAGCAAAAAGCTCGACCAAGCTTGCTCGCCCGATAGGGCTGCCTTCGTAAAACCACCGGCCATCGAGGGATATCGTCAGATTAATATCACCACAAAAATCTGGGTTCCATTGATCAACGGGGGGCAAAGGGCGCGCTTTTGAAGACGTGCCCTTAAGTTGCTGTTGAAATCTAGTTAGATCCACGTTCTTCAACCAAGACTTTTAGTTCGCGTAGTTTTGCTTTAATACGACGCATATTGTCTGGTCCGGTACGCAGTAGCTGCTTCTGTGGCTCGTTGAGGGCCTCTAAACGATCGTCTGCGTACTTATAGGCGACAGAGTCTGTATATACTTCAACAGGAACAGGTACTTCTGGCGTATTAAGCAGTTGGTCGATGGCGTCTAGAAGTACGCTGTTAAAGTCTTTGTCTGGATCACCGATTTCTGCAAATTTCGCTTGGATATCGTCTTTATATATACCGTAAATATTAAGCAGTGCATCGTTATCAAACGACTCAAGCATATTTACATAGGGCGTATATCGTTTATAACTTGCAGCATCAATCCACTGTTTTCCTGCTTGAGAATAAACTCGGAAGTTTTGTTCGGGCGGAGTAAGTAGTTGATGGTTTGGTGCCATCTCATCGTTCGCCAGATTAGTTACGGAGACAACAAAGCGTTGAATAAGCCCTTCATTAACCAGCATGCGATTTACGATTTCTTCGTCTGCAGATGAACTCTCAATTAATGAGGCTTTGACTGCAGGGTCGCTTGTATCCAGTGGTTCTGGTTCAACAGGTTCTGGCAATGGTTCAACGTCGTCTTTTTCTTCAAGTTCAACAGTTGGAGCAGGCTGCGTGGGTTCAAAAACCTCCGGTTCATTCGGCGCTGTGACTTCAGGTTCAGTCATCTCAGGCTCGGGTGTAATGACTGGCTCAGGCTCTTCTTCGCTTGGCCAAAAAACTACAGCCAGAATAACGATAAGAAGAATGCCGACAATAATAAAATGTGGGCCCAACGATTTCTTTTCTGACGATTCGCTCATAATGACTCCGCTACAAAAATATCCTTTCGGTAATACTACCAGAGATAACACCCAAAATTAGAAAATCAATCAAGAGAAATGTTCCCTCAAAATCTAATTTCCTTATTTTGAACAGATTTTAACGTTGAAAAGACACTTTCCGATTTGTTTTCCTCCAAAAATTAGTGGAAATTCCTCATTTTCTAGACTTTCCAAGTCGCCATAGAATGTAAATATGAGAGTAATTTTTAAAACAATTGTTTAACATTTGGGGTTTTGTGTACTAATGTGTTGATTAATCATTAAAAAGCAAATGCTAGAGCACTGCTATTTACAGTAATTAACTAACATTTTGAGTCCTTAGATCCCAGTGTTACCTAGATATGCCCTTGTAGGATAGTAAGCGTGAGTAAATTCAGAACATATCACCCAAAGTTACACCGAGCTGTTAAACGGTACACTGCAATACAATATATTATTGCAGTAGGAGTAATGTTTTACCTATTTTTAAATATGCATAGCCTATCAATGGAGCATCAACTTATTGCTGTGGTAACCGTGGTCGTTATGGGCATTCAAAATGGCTTTATTCTATCGAGAGCAAAAGTTGCACTTGCCGTAGAAGGGCCTCGATTACTGGTATTTCCACTCCTATGGATTGCAACAGGAATGGGGTTGGCTGCTCTGGTGTATACCGTTTCTTCTATTGTTTCGTTGTTGGTTTTAGCCAATGCAGTTCGACATAAAAATCACCGTCCTCCGCTTCATCTTGTAAATGAACCTGAAAACCTCGCATAGCGTATAACAGTCATTACTTCACCCAGCCTATATTTGACGCAAATACTACAAAGCAGGGTGAGCGTAATGCGCACGTTGATTTCATGAGGTAGAAAAATGCGTAAGTTTTATTTTCGGAATATTGAAGAGTCACCGACGGTTATCGATTACTTAGAAGTTCAGTCTTATGAAATGAACGTGTATTTAGTTTATCTTACTATCGATAACCAAAGCGGTATGCTTTACGACAACACAGACAAGCCTATGCGCTTTTTTAGTGCCGGGCACATACGTGAAGCATTTGCCCATTGTCGTGTCCAGCAGGCTGTAATGAAGCACGATACACCGTACGATGAGATGATAGGCAACCCGCCGAAAAGTAAAGAGCAGATGGCCCTACCGTTTAGTATGGAACTGCCTTACTAAACGCAACGCAATCTATCGCAATACTACCAGCTCAGTGCCATAAGAGGTGCACCAATAAGGCGAAGGCATCCAGCTGGTTTTTCGCCCCTTAGGGATAATCTCACTCTCAAGCTAATTGCATGGGGCGCGGTAGGATCCATTATAAGATGAAACTCAACATTGTTAAGAGGAAAGCCAGTCGCCAGCTGCTTTGCGCATATCCACTTTAGCTTGCAACCGCTTCGCTAACAAAAATAAACCTCCGAGCTTTCTATGTATAAAGAGCGCATCGACCGGTGGTGTGTGCCAAAAGTTATGTTCCATTGTAAGCGCCATTCCTTTTTCGTGAAGTCTTGCGATTAAATCACTTTTCCCAAAGTCATAAGCACCCTCAAAACGAACAGCTTCGCAGGCTTCCATGCCTATAGCTATGACTGCATCAACTTGCATTTTAGAATGACTGTCATCAATAAGCCCGATATTGTATGCAGCTTGCTGCATCAGTGCTTTATCATTGTCTGCGGCGCTCTTAAGTAAAGTGTGGTATTGCTGAGATATATTTTCAGGCACTTCGCGAGTAGCGCCAAAATCTAGCAGCACGATTTCCTTGGTATCAGGTTTAAACTGATAGTTGGCTAAGTTAGGGTCGCTTTGCAGCAGCTTAAAGTGGAAAACTTCATTAAAAAACAACGTCATTAACGCTGTCATCACGGCATCTCGAACTTCTTGAGGCTCATCAATTAGCACATCCAAATCTTTCGCTTCGATATAGTCCATGGCTAATACCGTGCTTGTGGTAAGTGGCGCATAGGTCTTTGGAATAATAAACGCGCTTTGTTCTTCCCCTTGGATATCAGCGGCCTCAACTAGGTTGCGGTAACGATTTAGCATATCGGCTTCTCGTTCGTAATCAGCTTCTTGGTGAAGCTGCGCTTTCGCTTCCTGCAATAGTGGGCCTATGTCTAATGACTTGGGCACCAAGCCAGTAAGCTTTATAAGCGTTGCCACATTATCCACATCGCTATCAATACTCTTTTTCACGCCAGGGTACTGCACTTTCACCGCTAACATTTTACCGTCCATAGTAATAACTTTATGAACTTGGCCTATAGAAGCTGCGGCAACGGGGGCAAAAGAAAAATACAATAAGTCACCCTGCCATTTTTCGCCCCAAGATTGATTTAGCGTGGTTATTAGTTGGTCCTTGGGCATAGGGTCGGCGTCATCTCGCAGCCGCCCTAAAATAGCGGCAAGTTCTTCAGGTAAAAAATCTCCCGCATCCATAGAAATAAGTTGCCCAAGCTTCATTGCTGCGCCACGCATGCTGGCAAGCTGATCAGCGATATTTGAAATGTTCTTTGGTGTTAAAAGCAGTGAAGATAGGACCGGCTTCTCACCTTTTAGTAGCTGGCCAGCGCCTTGGGAAACCACATTGCCTGCAATTCTCCCAGCTAACGAGCCTAAGCGACCTATACGAGATATGCGAGAGGACGGCACTGCTTTACTCAAACGGATTGGCGATTTAGGGGATTTATTTGGCTTCTCTGCCATAGTTTCACTCTGTTTTATTAAAGACGTATAGAGGCACGAATTTGTATCGCTTAAAGCATAACTAAAAAAGTACTCTGACCCTTTATACATTTAAGTGGGGTGACTGGATCGGGTATATAGCTATAAGCTACTTAAAGTTGAAGCGAAGTGGTTTACAGCAAGACAGAGATTTAGAAGTAAGGTGTAGCACTGCATATGGGGGCGGCTCATACAGTGCTAATTACTTAAATGAACTGTGAAATAAATTGAAGCACTAGACCTATGACGCTTCCATAAGCAAACCCAGCCCATCCGCTTGCTGTTCTGTAACGCCAAAGCGCAGCACCAAAGAATCCGCACCATAGCATTGCAGAATAAGTAGATATTAGGCCCCCGCCCATGCCGGTATCGGGCAGAAATAACATTACGATAAATGTCAGTGCCATGGCACCGCTCAACAGCACCCACATAATATTTTTCTTATCAGCGAACGCATTGCTAGTTTTATCACTTGATAAGTTAGTATCTAGTGTAAGTTCTGCATTTGCCTCTCGCTCAGCGCGCTCTGCTGCTTTGGCAGTACGCATTTTTCTTGCGCGACGCTCGCTTCTTGATTGGTTTTTATTGACCTGTGAAGGCAACGGTGCAGCAGCGCTATTAGTCATGATATACCTCATTAACCAGGTGTCAGTAACGTATTTATCTACTGATAAGGTAGAGCATACTTTAAGCTATGACTATAAGACTTCGGTCTCACGCTACATATTTTTAGATCACCCTCAAATACAAAAAAGCCCACCGGCTTTTCATAGTCATTCAACAATGAAAGCCGGTGGGCTTTTATTAACTTTAAACTGCCAAATACTAATAGTGGTCGCTATGTTGACCCTTAAAACTCACTTCAAGTAGGTTTACACTATCAGCAAAGGTGAGGGTTTTGATATCGCCCTTGCCTTCTACATTTAGCGTATTTACTTGCTTCGGCCATAGGTCGCGTAATGCATCGTGGCGAATTTTAATGCCATCTAGCACGGGCGGTTCAGCAGTTTCCTGATAAACCCAAAAATGTTTACCCTCAACTTCAAAGCCCACATCAGCAAGCTTTAACGATTCGCCTGCCGCATTTAAAATCGCAAAATGCTTTGCAACGTAATCAGCAAATTGTTGCTGCGTTTTAACGTCATCCATAATATCTGCATGCTTATCGAACAAGGCTTTAACCGCGTGCTCAGCATCATGCAAATTAAAGCGGTGCATCACTTCAATATTTTCCGTTCTAGGGTTGAACAGTACCGTTGTTATCGCTGCTTTTATTTGATGCGCTTGGGCTGTTGTGCTGAACGACATTGCGCTAACGATTAGCGCAGCCGCAATAGACAATCCACCAACACTTGCAAGCAGAGCATGAGAGCTCTGCAGCAAGCGGGTCAAAGATAACTTATTCGTCATCTTTGTCCTCGTCGTCGGTTTTTAGCTCGGTCTTTGAATCGTTCATAAGGTCGCGGTACTCGTATGTATTACGCGGCTTGTTCTTATACGCTTCAATGCGAGAAGGAATGATACGGCGTGGGTAGTGGTTATTTTCCACGTCTACGTCCGCCGTTTCCCAATGCGGGTCAACTGTTACACTTACCAACTCTTTGTCTTTGTCAGTCACAATAAGCTTACTTACGGCTTTTGGTGTACGACGCCAGATTTCCGCCGGAATGCGCATTTCTTCTTTCGTACCGTCTTCAAAGGCTAGTTCAAGAATGATTGGCATTACCAAACCACCTTTATTACTAAAGTCTAGCACGTAGTAGTTCTTGTCTTCTTTTACCGCACGTTCAAAGGCTTTACGTTCCCAAGGCTCAAGCTTATCAAGGAACTTTTTGTACTTGTTACGCTCTTTGTTAGTTACGGTATAGCGGTCGTTTTCATCATAGAAATCGCTGATATCTTCAAAGCGGTCTACCCACAGCTTCCTACCTTCTTCTTTATTGCGAATATCGGTAAGTGACTTAGGCTTTTCCATTTCAGCTTCGCGCTCACGAGCAAAGTCGATATCTGGATCTTCGGTGTCTAAACGCAGCTTGTGTACGCTGTCTAGGCTGATATCTACGTGATCTGTGGTATAAAACCAACCGCGCCAGAACCAATCTAGATCTACACCCGACGCCTCTTCCATAGTGCGGAAGAAATCAGATGGAGTTGGACGTTTAAACATCCAGCGCTGCGCGTACTCTTTAAACGCGAAGTCAAACAGCTCACGCCCAAGAATCGTCTCACGAAGGATGTTCAGCGCTACTGCTGGTTTGGTGTAAGCATTTGGACCAAGGCGAAGTACCGAGTCAGACTGCGTCATAATTGGCACTTGAGTCTGAGACTTCATGTAACCTGTGATATCGCGCGGCTCTACCCCCCATGGAATTGTTGGATCCCATTCACGACCAGCTACGCCATCTAGGAAGCTGTTAAGGCCCTCATCCATCCACGTCCACTGACGCTCATCGGAGTTTACCGTCATAGGGAAATAGATATGCCCTACCTCGTGGATGACAACGCCAATTAGGAAGCGCTTTTCAGCAAGCGAGTAAGTACGAGAACCGTCATCACGAAGTTCTGTACGCGGGCCGTTAAAGGTGATCATGGGGTATTCCATGCCGCCAACTGGACCATTGACTGATTGGGCTACTGGATATGGGTAATCGAAGCTAAAACGGCTGTATACATCCATAGTGTGGATGATTGATTCTGTTGAATACTTCTGCCAAAGCTCACCACCTTCTTTCGGGTAGAAAGACATTGCCATTACAAGTGGCTGAGTGTCACCACCTTGTTGGTAGCCACGTGCATCCCACGCAAACTTACGTGACGAAGCCCATGCAAAATCACGTACGTTATCCGCCTTAAAGGTCCAAGTTTTAAGCTTAGAGGTGCCTTCTTTTTCGTTCTCAATCGCTTCTTCAGGAGAAACAATGAATACGATTCGGTCAGCTTTTTCTGCTTTTTTCAGTCGATCCCGTTGTGTTTTAGTTAACACGTCTTTCGGGTTTTGAAGCACACCTGTTGACGATACGATATGGTCAGCAGGAACCGTGATATCTACTTCGTAGTTACCGAATTCCAGAGTGAATTCACCACGGCCAATGAACTCTTTGTTAGTCCATGCTTCGTAATCGGTGTAAGCCGCCAAACGAGGGAACCACTGAGCTAGTAAGAAGATATCGTTGCCGCCTTCGCGCTCGTCATCTGGGAAGTGCTCGTAACCCGCACGAGCTGAAACTGCATCTTCTTCAACAATGTTAAAGGCAAAGTCGATATCAAAGGTTACTTTGCTGCCCGGCTTTAATGGCTTAGCCAGGTCAACACGCATTAGGGTGCCGACAATGGTGTGGCGTAAGTCGTTGCCTGCATTGTCTTCAACGCGAGAAATGGTGTAACCCAGTTCATTGTCTTCAACAAACTGCTGGCGACGCAGTGCGCCCATGCTTAGCTTCGCTGGGGCATCGCCGCTGGCAGCTTGCGTGCCTGGCCCACGGTTACCGATACCGCCAAACGTGGTAGTAAGTGCTGACATCGAATCGTCGCGGAATTTGTTTTGGTCAAGCTGAACCCAAAGATATTTGAGTGTATCGGGCGAGTTGTTGTAATACGTAATCTCTTCGCTTGCTTCAATACGGCGCTTGTCTTCTAGTAGCTTTACGTCGATATCGTAATCTACTTGTTGTTGCCAGTACTGATGACCAGGCTCACCAGCGGCGTTGCGGTAAACATTGGGAGTAGGAAGTACTTCGTCTAGCTGACGGAATTTATCTTCAAAGTCGCCTTTTGTTTGTTTTATAGCGGCGGTACTAGGAAGAGAAATCAGCATAGACAACACTGGCGCTAGCCAGAAAAAGTGTCGTTTTGCGGTGCTCATGCGGGTTCCTTGCAACTTGTAAGTTAGAATTGTTATAAGATAACACTCTCTAGTATATAAGTATGGCAGGCACAATCCAATTTTTTGACCGTAAACTAACCATGTTTTAACGCAAAAAAACTGTAACAGAACGTTTTGTTTCACGCTTTAACTGTCGTATTCTTAAACTCTTTATTTCTTCGTTTCTTCCCAATATGAACCGTTTTTCCTGGCAACGCGCCGTTATTAAAGTTGGCAGTGCCCTCATTGCACCTGAAGGCAACGAATGCAGCGGGCGCTACCTACTGTCTCTTGCTCGATTTATTACCGCAAGCCGAGAGGCTGGCAAAGAAGTGATTTTAGTTTCATCTGGCAGTGTCGCTGCCGGTAGAAGTAAAGTCAAAATTCGCCACAACGCCTCTATTGCAGAGAAGCAGGCCATGGCTGCAATTGGCCAGAACCTGATGATGGCCAACTGGCAGCGTTTTTTTGACTTCCCCTGCGCTCAGGTATTGCTAACCGCGGATGACTTACGCAATAGAACGCGTTACGTAAATATCAAAAACACCTTGCGTGAAATTCTAAATCATAATGCGCTACCTATCGTGAATGAAAACGATACGGTCGCCGTTAATGAACTTAAAGTGGGTGATAACGATAATTTGGGCGCTTACACGGCATTAGTGGCGCAGGCCGACACCTTAATTATTTGCTCTGATATTGACGGCTTATTTACTGCCGACCCTAGAAAAGATGATTCTGCGACCCTTATTCCGCAGGTGGATAAAATAGACCATACCATATACGGACTAGCGGGGGGGGCAGGTACTGTCGTAGGCACAGGTGGTATGCGTACAAAAATTGAAGCGGCGGATAAGTGCACCAGTAGTGGTATCCAAACCCTTATTGTTAACGGGCGAAAAGGTGAAACCTTCGATGCTTTACTTGAAGGCAAGGTGCCGGGCACCTTGTTTACTGCTAGCAGCACGCCGGCTAGCGCCCGAAGGCTTTGGCTTACTCACACCCTTAAAACTGCTGGCAGAATAGAGGTAGATAGCGGAGCGAAAGAGGCATTAGTAAGCAAAGGAGCGTCGCTATTGCCCTCTGGTATTTTGGGCGTGGCTGGCTCATTTGAACAAGGGGATGCTGTTGAAGTGATGTGCGATGAAGAAATTATCGCTAAAGGTCTTTGCTTGTATAACGCAAAAGACTTAACCCTTATAAAAGGGAAAAAGTCGAAAGAAATCGCCAATGTGTTAGGTTATGAAACAAGCGACGTTGCCGTTCACCGCGACGATATGGTGCTTTATTCATAGCGCTATCATCAAAATACGATATGGCGCTTAGACGTTATTTAAGTTCACTGTTTGTGTTGATTGAGCAATAACACCCAGCTAAATGTATAAGCCAAGGATTGATCATGACTGATATTACACCAACACTTGCCGACTACCCTTATAACGTGAATATTGCCACCCGCTGGCAAGACAACGATGCATACGGTCACATCAATAATGTTGTGTATTACGGTTTCTTTGACACTGCGGTAAACCGCTTTTTGATTGAGAAAGGCAACCTAGATATACATAACGGGCAAACCGTTGCGTATGTAGTAAGCAGTCAATGCCAGTACGTGGCTCCAGCGGCATATCCCGAAGACATTTTTGTGGGGCTACGGGTAATCAAAATTGGCCGAAGTTCAGTGACCTATGGGTTGTCTGTGTATGCGGGCGAAAATAAGCGACGAGTGGCGCATGGTCAATTTGTGCATGTATTTGTAGATAGGAAGACCGACAAGGCTATTCCCATTCCTGTAAAAGTGAAAGCGGCGTTAGAATCAATCGTGGAAGTAATGTAGGCCTATCGACAATGACAAAACACAATGCTTCAAAGGGTAAAATTGAAGATAACCAGACACATTCGTTGCGCAACGAGCAAAAAAAGCAGGTTGTGTTTTTAGACGCTGAAACCATGGATTTACCCAGCCTTGATACTTCTGTATTCGAGAGTCTTAATGCCAACGTCACACTTTATCCGCAGACCCATGCTGAAGAGGTTGCTGCGCGTATTCGAGCAGCCGATGCGATTCTAGTGAATAAAGTTGTGCTAAACGCCGAAGATTTACAGCAGGCAGAACAACTTAAGTATATCGGTGTAACGGCCACTGGCATGAACAATATCGATCGTAATTACTGTAAACAAGCGGGTATTACCATTCAAAATGTAGAGGGCTACGGCACTGATAGTGTGGCGCAGCACGCGTTAACCTTAACGCTTAATTTAGCGACGAACTTTATGGCATATCAGCGGGATATGGATAATCAAGCATGGTCCGCGTCTTCTCATTTTTGCTTACTCAATTATCCCGTAGTGGAGCTCGCGGGGAAACACGCGGTGATTGTAGGTCACGGCGAGCTTGGAAAACGCGTAGAAGCATTATTCAAAGCGATGGGTATGAAAGTGAGTATTGCTGCCCGCCCCGGTAAACAAGACGACCCCCGCCCCAGCCTTGCGTCCCTTTTACCTTATGCCGATGTGATAAGCCTCCACTGCCCGCTTACTGAAGACACCGAAAAGCTTATTAACGCAGATACACTTTCATTGATGCAGCCAACGGCTTTTCTTATTAATACCGCTCGCGGCGGATTGATTGATGAGGAGGCGCTTTACCATGCGCTTAAACACAGCAAAATTGGTGGAGCAGGCTTAGACGTGCTGAGCGAAGAACCACCGCCTGTGGACCACATATTACTAAAAGAGCCTTTACCTAATTTACTGATAACGCCGCATAATGCATGGATTGGTAACGGAGCCAGGCAAAAACTGCTCGATAAAGCCCTTGCTCACTTAACAGAGTTTCTGGGTTAAAAGGCGACTATGAATAACGCGACCTTATTTGCTCTGTGCTGCCTAATTTGGGGTTCAACCTGGATAGCCATTACCTATCAAATTGGACACACATCAGAGACATTTGCTATTGCGCTTCGCTACTTCTTGGCGTCGGCGTGTCTGGGGATATACTGTGTTATTAAGCGTTTACCGCTAAATCTTCCTCTGCACGTTCACGTAAAAATGGCGGCAGTAGGACTCTTCTTATACAGCTTAAACTACACGCTTTTGTATATTGCCCAAGCGCATATTATAAGTGCGCTGCTGGCACTAATGAGCTCATGCATTATTTACATTAACGTTGTGCTTCGTCGCTGGTGGCTGAAAGAGCCCATAAGAAAAGAAGTGGTCGTTGGAGCCACCTTTGGCTTGGCAGGTATAGTGTGTTTGTTTGTGCCCGAATTTTCAAAAGTATCCATGGACGCGGCGCTTGCCACTGGTCTTGCTATAGCGTTCGTCAGTTTTTTTTGTGCGTCAACGGGTAACGTTATTTCCGAGCGGATTTTGACTTCAGGTACACCTGTTATTCAAATGAATTTCTATGCCATGAGCTACGCCATGGCACTACTTTTCATCACTTCGCTGGCTATGCCAGGTGAATTAAAAATACCTACCCACATTGAGTTTTATTTATCACTTGTGTATTTGGCAATATTTGGCTCTGTGTTCGCGTTTGGCGCGTACATGAAGCTCTTGAAGCAGATGGGCGCCGACAAGGCAGCCTACGTGGTGCTGGTTTACCCCATGGTTGCACTGGTTATTTCAACGTTTTTTGAAGGCTATACCTGGAGTGTGTTATCCGTACTAGGCGTCGTGATTGTGCTGGTGGGTAACGCTATTGCAATGGGAAAAGTGCCCCGCTTTATGCGTCGCCCACCGGTATCGAGCTAGCCGGTTATTTAAGCGCGTTAATTTTTTTGTTTAATTCGTAGGCTGGCTCAGTGACTATAGTTTCGAGAGTTTCAATACGCGCCATTAAGGTTTCAATCTGCGCATCTTTTTCTTTTAAGCGCTGTTGTTGTTTGTCGGTCACGTTTTTTATGAAAGGGTTGCTGCACTCGCCGTTCATCCAGTCGTTTAATCGCCACTGAAATTTTGCGTCTAGGTAGCTTGCCAAAAGCACAAGCGACGTGATGCTGCCAATTAACAAAACTAAACTTAACGTAGACATAGTATTTTCCTCACTTAAGGTCGAAGCATTTAAAGAAATGCCTTCATCTCTCATTTCGGCATATTCTAATTTCATTTCTATTATCAGTAGTCGGGCGTTGTTTAAAAAAATTACAGCGGTGATGAAAAAAGTTTGTAATAAAAACTGGTGTGGGCAGACTGATAGAAATAACACAATAAAAAAACAACAGTTTTTGCGATTAGGGATGTGACCTTGGGGCAGGGTTTTGACGATGTTTTCGCGCAATATGGCGCTCTACTTGGCCGTGTAGCCAACAGCTATGAAGCAAACGAGGCAATGCAACAAGAGTTATTGCAAGAGATTGCTATTGCCGTTTGGCAGGGACTGTCTCGGTTTAAGGGAGACAGCAGTGTGAAAACTTATATTTTGAAAATTGCTCACAACCGGGCTGTGACACACGTTGCCGGCCAAGTTAAACGCATCGATACGCACCAATACGACCAAGAGGATATGGGCTCCGATGGGTTTGTCGGTACTACACAGTCACCTGAGGAAGTGTCTAGTCAACACCAGTCTTTAGAACGCCTATTGCGCGCTGTCAGAGCGTTACCACTGCAGCCAAGGCAGGTGCTTACTCTTTCTCTTGAAGGCTTGAGTTACGACGAAATAGCAGACGTATGTGGTCTGACAAAAAACCATGTTGGTGTGATATTAAAACGCGCCAAGCAAAGTATCATGCAGGAGCAACCGCATGCATAATTCAGATAAAGAAAACCATAAGATTCAAATTGACGTTGCAGAGCTCGATCGAGACGATGCCTTGTCTGCACTCTGGCAGGCTCAATCTGTTACGGCTATCAATTTAACGGAAGTAAAAGAAAATCTTCGCAGTGAACGAACAAAGCAGCGCTGGTATATGGTGATAGACTCGCTAGCATTTATTCCAGCGATTTATTTGCTTATTAATAGTTGGGATAAATTTACGTTTGTCGCCCACGCAATGTTTATATTCATGCTTGTTACTGCCCTTCCCTTGCTTGTTTATCAGCTATGGTTAAGAAGGGTGGCTGCTTTTTCAAAAGATACGCAAACCGTTGATCATCTCATTCAGTTGACTAAACAAATTAAAAATAACGTAAAGATTGCTTTTATCACTAAGCACTCAACGTGGACTGCAGTGCTCTTTGGATATGCTTTTTTGTTGGAACGTTATTTTTTCGGTGACCCTACGCCAGAGAAAATCACTAAGATGGCGATAGTCATGACATTACTTAGTATTGGAATGTTGATTTGGTATGTATGGGCTCACAAAAGGCAAAAGCGCTTTGAACGGCAGCTCAAAACGCTAGAAAGTATGGCGCAGCAGCACTAGAAAATAGAGCCTAACTAATCAAAGCATCAACACAGAGCGTTTAGCTGTCCTTGCTGGAACTTGAGGTATCACCGTTGCTTCTCTGTGATGATTCTGAACTATCATCGACCTCATCAGCTTTATCGCTATCTTCATCTTTGCGCTCGTCATCACCTTTACGGGTTCTGTTATCACCTAAAAAGAACTCATAATAAAGGTCTAACGCAAACTCTGACTGGTTTTCCAGTGTGGTTTGGATTGCCTCTAAATACAGGCTAGGAAGGCAGCTGGTATTTAAGTGCTAAATCGGGGGGAGCTGTCGACGTCTCAGCGTGCTATTGGCATCGTTATCTTTTAAGCCCACGTCCACATTGTATTCCACCGAAAGCCTGTCGTTGATTTGGCCGGTAACAGAAAGCAAGTTTTCATTGGTACTTAAGCTAAAGTCGTCAATGCCTAAGGCGCTGCCTAACTGCCCGGTAAGGGTTTCCGTGTTCGACAGCCCAAAACCTAATAGCAGAGCTGCATAGTTAGGATCTGCTGAGCCTCCAGCATCTGGCCCAGACCCCGATAATAGATACGATAATACACCCTGTTGGTCCATAGAGGGTTCAGAGAAAAGGTTGATGCTCGGTGCGTCAGCGGCGCCGTCTATGCGAATACCCGCTATAACATCATCATCGGTTTTGGCAGGGTCTCGTATCGCTTCTACCAGCAACAGCGGTTGGTCGATAGGGCCGTTGAACTGCACTTCGCCGGTTTGAATAATCAATTGCTGACCATAGGCGCTGTAGCGACCGTTTATTATTTGCAGGTCTCCATAGCCAACTAACGCGGGTTGAGTGTTTACGCGTATACCGCCGAATAAGCTGGCCGTCAGGCCAAAGGCCTCAAGCTTTACTTCTTCTGTCTTGTTTTTATCAATGTTAACCAGTACAGAAGCATGAACGATATCGAGTGGCTCTTCTTTGTCTGGTTCTCCCCGCAAATGCACGTCCTTTGATGGCGACACTGCATTTTCAGGCAAGGACTCAATCTCAATACGGGCCCAAGGGATATTGACCTCGCCGGTTACATCTACTTTTTCTTTGGTCGCAGCAACATCAATGTTAGGCGATACTTTAAGGCGAATATTTGGCTGCCTTATTTCAAAACTGTTACCTTTTAATTTAAAGTTAGCGCTGGGCTCTGATGACCAGTTGAGTTCACCTTTTAGCGTACCTTTACCTCCACCGAGTATAAAACTGCCATCAAGCGCTGCAGTTTGGTCGCTAAGCACTACTTTTTGATTCCAGTCGGCTAATGTGACAGGCGTATCTTGAATATCTATTGCGCCGTTAGAAACAGTAAGCTCGCCATTTAGGGAGGGGTCATCGACATAACCGCTAAGAATAATATTACCGTTGAGCACGCCAGTTAAGGTGCGAATAGCGGGTGAAAGAGGTTTCAATGGCGCTACATTAAGCCCTTCCATGACTAATTTACCGTCCAAAGGAATTTTTTCTTCAAACGGTCGGGTATTTAACGTAAGCGTAGCATCACCGATATCTTGACTGGAGATCAGTGAAGTTGACTCCAGCTGTCCTTGTTTTATTTTACCGCTAGTTTCAAAAGAGTTGATGGTAAGTGTTAATGGTCTGGTTTCACCTAATTGCCACTGGGCTGCACTCATTGACGCAGTAAATGTTGCGTCCATAGGATCTTGTTGTGAATAACTGCCTTTAGTTTGAATACTCAACGTAGCTTCAGAAGGCGCTGAAACCATGGTCGGCACTAGTTCATTCGCCCACAGCCCTACAGGTAGTGACGTTGCCTTAATATCCCAACTCGCTTTGCTGTCTTGATAATTCACGTTCGAGATACACAGCTCCCCCTCGCGACGAGATGTCCAGCAGTGCTGGCCTATTTTAGCTGTCACAGGCGCGGTGCCTATATCAAGTGTGAACGGGCTCGATAGCGCCCATTGCATATTAGCAAGCTCTAACTGGGTATCGCTAATCTCGCCTACCCAATGATTGTTTGCCCATGCGCCTTTAAGGCTGAACGCAATTTGGTTATCGGGTAAAGAAAGGTTTAGCTGAGCTTGGTGATCTTTATAAGTGCCATCTAGCGTTATTTTACCGCTTAGTGGCCCTTGCTGTGCGGCCGAGGCATTTAAATTTGGCGATATCGTGATGTTTGATAAATCTAATGTGCCGTTAGCACGTGGATTTTGCCATGGACCAGAGGCAGATATTTTTCCATTTATCGCACCTGATATTTCTGGATAAAGGCTATTTATGGTGTTTACACTAATATTAATATCAGCGTTTAAATGACGCTTGTTTAAGACCTGCGCAATAGCTCGGATAACGTTTTTTTCATTTTCCCCTTCTTGCGCAATATTCACGTTAGTAACGAATAAGTCGCTGGGGCCGGCATATACGGCGTTGCCTTTTATCTCTAGTGGCTCACCTTGTAGCACGCCAGATATCTGCATATCTTTTAGGCTCATATGCAGCCCACCACGCTCAGAGTACTGTAAAATGCTTTCTATCTCGCCGTTTAAGTTCTCAGGTGCGTAAGTGCTGAATCGCTGCGCCGACACGTTTGAAAGCGTGGTTTTACCCTCCCATGCAATACTCTCGTTTAGGTAAAGGGTACCTGTATTAACTAAGCTACCTTCTAGCGCCTTAACATTGGCCTGATTGACATAGATATTGCTCTTTTTAAGCACAACATCCAGTGATACAGGCACATTGCCTATGTCTGGCAAGGTTACTGCACCGTCGCCTTTTAATTGGTAATCACCCATAGTGCCTTCAAGTGATAGCGTACCTGCTTTTAACGTGGCGTTTTCCACTGTTGGAATCGGTTGTTCTTGCCACTTTGCAGTGAATTCAATGGGAAGTTCGGTATTTAAGACGTTTGCTGCCAAACTGGCGTCAGCGTTTACAGCACCCTTTGTATTGACGGAAAGGGCCAAGTCATCGAGTGCTCCTGATGCGTTTAAGTTTACGGTAAGCGGAGCATCATCAAGTACTGTTTTTATTCTAGCTGCAAGGCTTAGTGGAAACTTTCCACTAAGGGTGGCGCTCGCTTTTGCATTTACTTCCCCTTGCTCATGCACGACGACCATATCTTCAATGGCAATATCACTGTCGTTGAACTGTGCATCAAGCAGCGAGATTAATGCTATTTGCTGCGTGCTACCGTCTTGGGTAATGTGTAAGTCTTCAACCAATAAGGTACCAAGCGATATGGGAATAGGAGCGGTAATGGTCGGTAGTTCAGGCACGTCGTAGCTAAGCGAGTAGGACTTAGGCAAGGCGCTTTCTGAACTTGAAGTCGCTTGCTGTGTTGTTTTATCTGCGTCTTGTTCTGGCGGTTGTTGAGCCTGGGAAGATTGAATTTGAGAAGCTGTATTCGCGGCTGGTAAATTTGCATTTTCATCCGCCTCAATTAAAGCAATACGAACCCCTTTTGTGGCTAAACTGTCAAGAGTCAGCATCTGGTTGCCGCTAAAATCCGTAAGCTCTAGCTCATCTACTTCAATGGTTGTGGTAGGAAGCACAACGTTAATATCCGTAAATACCAGATACCCTACTTCAATGGGGATAGGTAAGCTAAACTCACCACTCGACTCTGTTTCTTCAACGTTTTCTGGCGAGGCAGCGAGTTGCGTTAAGGTGGCATTTTCAAGCGTGATTTCATTTACGCAGACTCTTGGTTCAAAAAGACAACGCCACGTTATATCAATATAGGCGTACTGCGATGACACTCGCCACTGCGCGTTTTCCCAGCGCAAATCGCGTATTTCAAGAGTATCGGCAAAACTTCCCTCGATATCTTCAATGGAGAGGTTTGAAACGAAGCTGTTTGCGATAAGCTTTACCGTTGGGCCGCCCAATGGGCTTATAAGTAGCGCGTAAACGGCTACCAATAGCAGTACAGGTGAGAGCAAGATGGCCGAAACAGTGCGTTTTCTCATAGCTCAGGGCCCAAGATGAAGTGAACACGCCAGTCATTTTCTTGTTTTGATAAGCCTCTGGCTAAATATACTCTTACAGCGCCAATAGGTGACAGCCAGTGAACCCCGGGGCCGATACCATAAGCGAGAGAGTCGCTTGTATCGTTTGCAGCTTTACCTGCGTCTACGAAAGCGGCTATTCGCCAGTTGTCTGCAATTGAGTATGCGTATTCTATGCTTGATGTAACTAAGTACTTTCCTCCAATAGACTCAACGTCGAGCTTGCCAGTCTCTGGGTTAATAACATCTGCTTTAGGCGACAAATCACGAAATTTAAATCCTCTAACGCTTTGGTCGCCTCCAGCGTAAAAGCGAAGTGAAGCAGGCACATCATCGAAAGAGTTAGTTTTAATTGCACCAATTTCCCCGCGCAAAGTAATTCTATGCTTATTTGCGTATGTACGAATTAACATAGCTTCAACGGCAGTTTTAGCATAATCAATGTCTGAGCCAAAGCCTTCTTTACCGTATTGAACCAGCGCTTGAAAATAGGTGCCGTTGCGAATGTTTAGTTCGTCGTCTTTATCACGGTAGGTTATGGAATAGCCTGGTAAAACTAGCGATGTGGTGTTGGTATCAAGATCCCCCTGATCGTATGTCTCTCTAAGGAAGGTTACCGAATAATCATGCTGCCAGGGCGAGTCATCTTGTTGCGTGTATCTATGTGCTGACAAAGAAAGGGTTTCACTCTCAAAAGACGTATTGGCGTACTCAATAAACTGATAGCCCGCTTCGATACTGGCGTAGTCACGTGTGATATTTTTCATTGGAATGCGATAATCGGCGGTAACCGATTGCTCAGGCTCTGAAATGAAAATATCTGATGAAACTGAATGGCCTTTATCATTTACCCAAGGACGTTCCCAACCCAGGCGCACTCTAGGCCCGGTATCGGTAGCCGCGCCGACAGAGACATCAAATGCATCGGTAGGCCTGTGCTGAAGCGAGACTTCAATAGGAACCAGTAACCCTTCTGCGTCGCTTACTACCGGCCTTGCAATAACCCGGTTAAAGTATCCTGACTGATTTAATCGTCTGTTAAAATCGCCTAATACTGATGATGAATAGGCATCACCAGTTTTAAAAGGCTTTAGGCGCTTTATAATCGCTTTAGCTTTATCTTCACCGACAAATTTGAGTTCACCAAACTTATATTGAGGGCCGCTTTGTGCGATAAGCAGCACGTTTGCTTGTTTTTCGCCACGTACTAAATCTAGGCGTGTTGCCTGCCAGAAATAATCAAAATAGCCATTGGAAAGAGCGTAGTTAAACATGGAGGATTTAAAAGACTCATAGACAGTCTGATTTAACACGTCGCCTTCTTTGAGCTTAAGTGAGTTGAAGCGTTCTCTAAATGCCTTATCTTCACGACCTGCACCAATGATTTCTCGGGTAACTTTGTTGA
Organism: Alteromonas sp. ABV4_150; assembly: GCF_056311745.1. Lineage (NCBI taxonomy): Bacteria > Pseudomonadati > Pseudomonadota > Gammaproteobacteria > Alteromonadales > Alteromonadaceae > Alteromonas > Alteromonas sp. ABV4_150. Next base: position 1,685,079 of record NZ_CM149971.1, read on the forward strand.
TGGTAAGAGGAGTATTCAACGCAACCGTTACTGTGACCCTGTTCCCTTCTTGTATGCGTACCTTGGTTTCACTGTTGTAAAAGCCATAGGGTTGTACTGCCGTCGCCACCGTTTCTGCCACTTCATCTTGCCAATAAGGGTCAGTTAGTAATGCTTTTTCGACATCAAGCCCGCCTAAATGCAGACGAATATTATTACGTAGCTTCGCGTCTTCTACACCTTGAACATCATAGGTAATTGACTCTTGAGCCAAAGATACCGTGGACAGCAAGCACAGCTGCACGCACAATAACCCCCTAGCTAATAAACAATAGGCTTTGGATGTTCTGCGCACTAGTTGTCGGAAAAATAGGCCTTGCAAAGTGGCAAGTCCGCTCCAAGTTGAAGGCATGAAAAGGCTAAATCCTTAAGGTGACGCTATGCTTTGAAGCTTACCGTTATAGGGTAAAATCCATGTTATATCTGCGGTTAATAGTACCACATTTGCATTTTGTATCCGTAAAGTGCGACGAGAGATCAAATTATCGCGCCAATATTGTCTATATCAAACCCGCTAGGTTTATTTTTGTACATTCAGACACGCCTTTGTATACTCGAACTAATATATTTTGAGGATTACTTATTAGCTAAGTTCCACCCACAATAAAAAATCACAAGGGAATGTTATGTCTTATAAGAAGACTTTCTTACCGGCTACGCTTTTTGCCCTGCTATTGCTAGTTATTTCTACTGCGTTGAGTGCTGAACCGGGGGCGCAGAAAAATGCCTATGATGCTTTTAGCTCGCTGCCAACATATTGGACTCCATCTTTGTCACCCGATGGAACGAAAATCGCGTTTGTTCAAAACGTTGAGCAAGAAGAAGCGTTTGCTATGCTCGCCACTTACGACTTAAAAAAGGGGGAAAAGCACTACCTTCTGCGATCTGACAATGAGCGCGTAAAGATTAACTGGTACCACTGGGTAAACAACGAACGTATCGTGGTCAGTGCTCGTTATGAGACTCGGCGAGGCACAACCAAAGTGCACGACACGCGGTTACTTAGCATTAAGTTTGATGGCGAGGGCGGTGCGTTTAATATGGTTGAATGGGAACGCATTAAGCGCCGGGCCGGTAACCCTAACCACATTCCCCAGTTTCAAGATGAGGTTATCGATTGGCTACCTGATGACCCAGATCATGTACTTATAGCAATAGATGCAGAGGTGCTAGGTTTACCTTCAGTGTATAAAGTCAATGTTAACACAGGAGGCGTAAGCCGCATTATGCGCGGTAAAAAGCGCATCAGAGATTGGCTTACCGATCAACAGAGCAACGTTCGTATTGGCATTTCACTCAATTATGACAGCGGTGAGCGTGAAGTTTTCCTAAAAGAGGAAGATGAATGGCGAACTTTGTTTGCCTATAACGCTATGACTGAGAAGGGTGAATACCCTGTAGGCTTTGCAAAAGACCCTAATATCTTATACTTCAAGGGCTACAAAGGCGACTACCGCGCACTTTATACCCTAAACCTTAAAACCAATGAGCGAACTGAAGTGTATGCCGATGATGGGTACGACGTAGATGGCAGCCTGATCTATTCACCAGTTACCCGAGATGCTATTGGAGTGCGTCATGATGGTCGTTTTTATTGGGATGAGCGCTATGTTGCACTTCAAAACGGTATTGATATTGGGCTCCCCGATTACGATAACACGCTAGTCAGTTTCAGTGATGATGAGCAAACCTACATTGTTTATTCTGAATCGGACGTTTTGCCCGGTGTTTACTTACTAGGTAACCGTAAGGAAGGCACACTCGATGTATTATTTCAGCAATACAGCCAAATAGATTCTACGCAATTATCCGAACATAAACTTATTGAGTATGGAGCCAGAGATGGTATCAAGATTGAAGCATATTTAACCCTTCCTAAAGGGGACGGGCCTTTCCCAACTATTATTCACCCTCACGGCGGCCCGGGTGCTCGCGATTTCAGCGGTTTCGACTACTGGACAGCATACTTCACCTCGAAAGGCTACGCTGTGTTGAGGCCAAACTTTAGAGGCTCAAGAGGCTATGGTTATAGTTTTGCGCAAAGCCAAATGAAAGGCTGGGGATTAGCTATGCAAGACGACATCACTGACGCGGCAGGCTGGATGGTTAAACAAGGTTATGCTGAACAGGATAATATGTGCATTGTTGGCGCAAGCTACGGTGGATATGCAGCTTTAATGGCAACGGTTAAAACCCCTGATTTATTTAAATGCGCGGTGAGTTTTGCCGGCGTAAGTTCACTTAAACACGTCGTCATTCACTCTCGCCGTTTCCTGAACAATGAATTCGTTAAAAATCAGATTGGGGACGACTACGATGATCTAGAAGCGCGTTCACCTTATTACAATGCGGAAAGTATCAAGACACCTATTTTACTTGTACATGGCGAAGAAGACCGTATTGTTCCACCTCTTCACAGTCGTTACATGGCCGATGAATTAGATGACCTTGATAAAGTCTTTAAGTATGTTGAGTTGGAAAGTGGTGATCACCATCTATCGATACAGCGTAATCGGCATCTATTTTTTAAGGAAATGGATGCGTTTTTAAACCAATATCTGAAACCGACTAAAAACGACGAGGCGGTAACAGCTAGTCTGTCAGAGGAGTGACACTCGTTAAAGGTGGTAGTATTTACGATAAGATAGCCTAATTTGACGGCTTTTTGACCAGGTTTAAGGTATACTAATAATGGCGCGACGGTTTCGCGCCTTTTTATTTCCCTCACTTTATTTCATATTCGAGACTTTATGCCCCAGACATCTAATGGCGTATCTAATGACACTGCAGTTGTGCAAAAGCCCGCCCTTGGCCTTGTTGAATTTGTTGCTTTGATGGCGACCATGACATCGCTGGTGGCACTTAGTATAGACGCTATGTTGCCCGCACTTATTCAAATTGGTGAAGCTCTAAATGTAGAGGAGGCTCATCAAACCCATTTGATTGTAACCGTGTTCTTTTTAGGCATGGCATTTGGACAAATGTTTTTTGGCCCGTTTTCAGACAGCCGTGGTCGTCGTTTAACTATTCTTGTGGGACTTTGTATTTTTGCTCTTGGTACCTTTGTATGCATGCTGGCCACTAACTTAGAGACCATGCTGGTTGGGCGGGTTATTCAAGCGTTTGGGGTGTCTGGGCCTCGCATAGCCTCTATGGCAATTATACGTGACCTTTACGTAGGTGATGCCATGGCAAAAGTTATGTCGTTTATCATGATGGTGTTTATCTTAGTGCCCATGTTGGCCCCAATTATTGGGCAAACCGTGATGGAGCTGACATCTTGGTTCCATATATTTACGCTGTTTCTGCTGGTTGCTACTATGGCGGGGGTTTGGTTCTTTTCTCGTCAAGGCGAAACCTTGCCTCGTGCAAAACGCAGAAAATTCTCGCGGGCACATTTTTTTAAATCCTCAAAGTTCATTCTAACCAACCCAGAAGTAATGGGTTACACCTTTGCGATGGGCTGTATTTTTGGGGCGTTTTTGGCGTATTTAAGCGCGTCACAAACCATATTTACCGTGTTTTACAATGTTGGTGAATGGTTCCCGTATATCTTCGCTACCCTTGCCTTCTCTATCGGGCTTGCTTCTTACTTTAACGGTAAAATGGTGATGCGTTTTGGCATGCGCAAGCTGTGTCGTTTTGCTCTAAAAGGCGTAAATGGGTTTGCGGTGGTGTATCTAGCGCTGCTGTTTGCCTTCGATGGTCTGCCGCCGTTAATTCCAACCGTGGCCGTCATGTTTGTCGGCTTTTTCTTCGTAGGCATTCTGTTTGGTAACTTAAACGCTATGGCAATGCAGCCTCTTGGCGATATGGCTGGCTTAGGTGCAGCCATTATTGGTTGCTTTTCAAGCTTATTCTCGGTGCCCGTTGCCCTTATAGTTGATAGTTTTTTAAATGGGAACTTGATGCCAATAGGTTGGGGTTTTCTTATCTTTTTTGCACTGGCTTACGCATCAGTTCGCTTCGCTGAACGGGTTCGGGAAGTGGTTGTTTCTTAACGAGATAAGCATTTGTCAGTAACCGCTTTGAGTGAGAAGTAGTTCGCTGTAAAAAGAGATGTGAATTACTGAATTACAGACATAAAAAAGCCCGACCAAAATGGTCGGGCAAGAGGGCTTAGTTAAGCACCTAACGACAGAAACTGTCCTAACCTCTGTTCTTACACAACTATAGCTTTCATATCAGTCATGTAGCCACGCAAGGTTTTACCTACTGATTCCACACCGTGTGAGCGGATGGCTTCGTTAATTTCAACAAGGCGTTTGTTCTCTACTTGATTAGAAGCAGCAGTCAAACCCTTACCGATAACGCTGGTATCAATGGTAGGCATAAATTTCTCACGCAAAATCGGAATTGCTGCGTTGGCAAACAAATAGTTTCCGTATTCTGCTGTGTCTGAAATAACCACGTTCATTTCATACAAACGCTTACGTGCGATTGTGTTAGAAATTAGCGGTGTTTCATGTAGTGATTCGTAGTACGCAGACTCCGGCAGAATTCCAGCTTCAACCATTACGTCAAACGCAACCTCAACACCACACTTGATCATGGCAACCAGTAAGATGCCGTGGTCAAAGAATTCTTGTTCACTGATTTCACCCTCGTAAGCTGGTGCGTTTTCAAACGAAGTATCACCGGTTTCTTCACGCCACTTAAGCAGGTTCGCATCGCCATTTGCCCAATCTTCCATCATGGTGCGAGAGAATTCACCGCTGATGATGTCGTCTTGGTGTTTTTCAAATAGCGGACGAAGTAAATCAGTTAACTGCTCAGAAAGCTCAAACGCTTTCACTTTTGCAGGGTTTGATAGACGGTCCATCATGTTAGTTACACCGCCAATCTTAAGTGCTTCAGTAATGGCTTCTAGACCGTACTGAATAAGCGCACCTGCATAACCTGGGTCAATACCATCATCAACCATTTTCTCGAACGCAAGCACTGCTGCAACTTGTTGCATACCACATAAAATGGTTTGCTCACCCATAAGGTCAGATTTAACTTCAGCCACAAATGAAGACTCAAGTACACCTGCGCGGTCACCGCCAGTTGCACTTGCCAGTGCTTTGGCTTGATCCCAACCTTTACCTTCAGGGTCATTTTCTGGGTGCACAGCTATTAGTGTTGGTACACCAAAGCCACGCTTATATTCTTCACGTACTTCTGAGCCTGGGCTTTTCGGTGCACACATAATTACTGTGATATCGCTACGAATTTGCTGGCCTTCTTCAACAATGTTGAAGCCGTGTGAGTAACCTAGGGTTGCACCTTTTTTCATAAGCGGCATTACTGCCTCAACTACACTTGCGTGCTGCTTATCAGGTGTTAGGTTGTACACTACATCCGCTTCTGGAATAAGCTGCTGATATGTACCAACAGTAAAACCATTGCTTGAAGCGCGTTTGTAAGAGTCGCGTTGCTCATCAATGGCTGCCTGACGCAGCGCATAGGAGACATCTAACCCTGAGTCACGCATATTCAGGCCTTGGTTAAGGCCCTGCGCGCCGCAGCCTACAATGACAATTTTCTTGCCTTTTAAGAACTGACAACCGTCAGCGAATTCATCGCGTGCCATAAAACGGCAGCGGCCAAGCTGGTCTAACTGCTGGCGAAGTGACAGGGTGTTGAAATAATTAGCCATAAAAATTTCCGAACAACATTCATTTTTGTCAATATCAAACACCGACCTTGGCGTTGACAGACCTCGTCTATGACGACTTGGTAATGAGACTAAAAGATTTCTTTTGTTTTGGAAAATGATATATTTGCAAGACAATATTGCATAAAGTGAAACGTTTATGGATTTTCGCAGTCTACAGCTCTTTAATCATCTGGCTACCAGCCTACACTTCGGCGTTACCGCTGAGGCCATGTATGTATCGCCGTCTACGTTAAGCCGCGTAATTCAACGTCTTGAAGACGAGTTAGGCTGTACGCTATTCAAACGTGACAACCGCAAAGTGGCGCTTACCCACAGTGGGCACAAGTTGCTGTCCTTCTCAAAGCAAGCGTTAGCTGATTGGCAGCAATTAAAAATTGATTTAAAAGAAGATAGCGATGCACTTCAGGGGGAGCTCAGCGTATTTTGCTCGGTTACTGCCAGTCAAAGTCATTTGCCTGCAATGTTAAGACAATTTAGACAACAGCACCCCGGCGTTGATATACGACTTATAACCGGTGACCCTGCCCTTGCTATAGAAAAAGTTAAGAGCAAGCAGTGTGATTTATCTATTGCTATCTATACACCTGACCTGCCAACCGACTTACATTTCACGGCTCTTGATAACGTCCCCTTAGTGCTTATTGCACCAAAGGAATGGCGGCTCACTCAACTGAGTCAGTTAGACTGGACCAAACACCAAGTGATCATGCCTGAAACCGGCCCAACCCGTCGTACCGCCTATCACTGGTTTGCCGAACACGGTATTCGCCCTAACGTATATGCCTATGTTGGGGGAAATGAAGCCATTGTAAGTATGGTAGCGCTAGAGTGCGGTGTAGGTTTTGTGCCCAAGGTAGTGCTTGATCACTCCAGCATGGCTAATGCGGTGACCCAAATTCAGGTTGAAGATATCGAGCCTTACGCACTTGGTTTATGCTGCCTGCAAGATAAGCAGAACGAACCGCTTGTTAACGCTTTTATGCAGCTCAACATACAAGCGCGTGTTTAAGTTCGAGTTTTAACTGCGTTAGCTGGCGCTTAGCTGTTTAATGAGATTATCGAGGGCGCGATAGCCCAATGCTTCTGCAATGTGCACCCGCGATACGGCGTTCTCATCTTCAAGGTCAGCAATGGTTCTTGCCACTTTTAACGTGCGATGAAACACCCGCATAGACAGATTAAGCTGTTTAGCAGCCGTTTGTAGAAACTGCAAATCAGCGTCATCAAGTAAGCATATATCGGCAAGCTCACCCGCGTGCAGCGCACCATTTGGCTTGCCTTGCCGTAGCCCTTGTTTGCGACGTGCGGCAATAACTCTCGCTCGCGTGGCATGTAACGAGTCGTCAGGTTTATTGGCCGGTTCTGGCAGATCGTAGTCTGGCAGTCGAGGTACCTCTACTTGTATATCTATTCTATCAAGGAGCGGGCCAGACAAGCGGTTTAAGTAGTTGAGCTGCTGCTGTGGCGTTAACCGGTTATCGTCAATATCTCCTGTCGGGCTTGGGTTCATCGCAGCGACTAACTGAAAGTTAGCAGGGTATGTTGCACTTCCTGAAGCGCGAGACAAATGCACGTCGCGGGTTTCAAGTGGTTCGCGCAATACATCCAGTGCTTTTCGCCCAAACTCAGGCAGTTCGTCTAAAAACAAAATACCATTGTGGGCCAGTGATATTTCACCTGGCACAGGGTTAGAGCCACCGCCAGTAAGCGCTACAGCAGAGCTGGTATGGTGTGGCGAGCGTAAGTGGCGTGTGAGAAAGCGTTCAGCATGTAGCTTTTCGCCTTTTACTGAGTGAATGGCAGCGACTTCCAAGGCTTCTTCTTCACTCATATCCGGTAATAGCGACAACATTCGACTGGCAAGCAAGCTTTTACCTGTGCCTGGCGGGCCTACCATCAGTAGGTTGTGAGCCCCGCTAGCTGCAATAATTAGGGCCCGTTTAGCTTGCTCTTGACCGATAATATCATCCCAACCAGTTGGAGAGTTGCGTGATGAGTGAGAAGTGAAAGGCTGCCCTTTGGCGAGCTTTTTGTTACCGGTAAGGTGTTCATAAACGGATAGAAGATCGAAGGCTGGAAACCGTGTGGCGTGGGAAACCAAGGCAGCTTCCACATCGTTATCTCCCGGGTACACAAGGGCTATATCTTCGTTTGCTGCGGTCATCACTACAGGAATAAGCCCGTTAACCGGTTTAATCTCACCGTTTAGCGCTAATTCGCCCACAAAGGCAATATTAAGCAAGCTTATATCTGAAATGTAGCCCGATGCTGCTAAAATGCCAACGGCAATAGGAAGGTCGAACCGCCCTCCAAACTTCGGAATATCAGCCGGCGCTAAATTTACCGTTATACGCTTGGCAGGAAATTCGAAACCACTGTTAATTAGCGCGCTGCGCACCCGCTCACGGGCTTCTTTCACACTGGTTTCCGCCATACCTACCAGTTGAAAGGCAGGTAGGCCATTAGCCAAGTGAATTTCCACACTTACCTCTGGTGCAGACACCCCCTGCCCCGCAAAGGTTTTAACAACAGCCATTCCCATATTGTGAACACCCTCTCCTCTTACGCGCTCATTATTCGCCTTACTGAAATTTAAAAACTCAAGTGCGGCCAAATAGTCAGCGCACTAGGCATAAACTCTAGAGAGAGTGGAATGAAAATGTAACTGTACTAACGACGAGATTTATCGCGAATACTCACCGGGTTTGACCATTGGTTACCTTGCTCGGCAAGGAAGATTAGATGCTAATGATGATCGCTGTAAAATACAGGTAGCTGCCAATGCCAGCGCATGGCGCCTAGCCTGAATAAAACGGTGGTCGCAAGGGCTGCAATACCACACCACTGGGTAGCAAGGTCAAATTCTAGTGCAATGCCATATACCACACCGCCAGCGATACAGGTCATCGCATAAAGTTCGCCGTTTAGTACCAGCGGTACTTCGCGACAGATAACGTCTCGTAACAACCCCCCAAATACGCCAGTAATGGTGCCCATTGCAACCGCCACTGCCATACCGGTATCGTTGGCTAAAGCTTTTTCTATGCCTACTACATTAAAAAGCGCTAGCCCAAAGGCATCGGCGATTAACAGGTAGTGAAAAGGGAAGCGTGGGCTGATTCGCAGCCAAACAATGGGTATAAAGGCAGCAATTAATGTAGTGTACAAGTAATCGGTATCGGCAATCCAAAAAACGGGTACATCTAACATCACATCTCGCAAAGTACCCCCGCCAATGGCTGTAGCGCTGGCAAGCACGACTACACCAAATCCATCCATGCGTTTTTGATAAGCCATAAGGGTGCCTGAAATTGCACACACGGCAACGCCTGCCAGGTTTAACCAGTGAAACCAATCGAACATGCTTATTACCCTTTTACTACTCTTAAGAACTCGCTATTTCTACCGCAAAAACTTGATCAAGCCGTGTGTTTCATGCTATTTCTGTGCACAAAACCAATTCGCGGTTTACCGCGCATTGCTTGTAGGGGTAAAGCCATAACCCCAAACGAACAACATTTCATTTTTATAATGCCAAAGGAATACGGCATTGTAAGTCAAAGATATCATATAAAACAAAGCGCTACTGGTCCGTGAGCAGTTAGGCTTTGTCGCCCTTCGCTTGAACGACCTAAGATGATTTAATACATCATCAGTATGACATGCAATTTTGAGTAAAACAGTGTGTATTGGAAAACAAGCCAAAGCATCACTGGTTTACCACTGTTTTTAAGTTTCACATATAAGGTCTAGCATTAAACCCTAGCACCTAAAATTAACGGGAAGGATTTATGCCCAAGTTACGTTCTGCAACTACCACACAAGGTAGAAATATGGCCGGCGCTCGTGCGCTATGGCGTGCAACCGGAATGAAAGATTCTGATTTCGGCAAGCCTATTATTGCTATTGCTAACTCATTTACGCAGTTTGTACCTGGGCACGTTCACCTCAAAGACCTTGGTCAGCTAGTAGCGCGCAGCGTGGAAGAAGCTGGTGGTGTCGCCAAAGAATTCAATACCATAGCGGTAGATGACGGTATAGCAATGGGCCACAGCGGTATGCTGTACAGCCTTCCGTCTCGCGAGATCATTGCTGATGCAGTAGAGTACATGGTGAACGCACACTGCGCCGATGCCATCGTTTGTATTTCTAACTGCGATAAGATCACCCCTGGAATGTTAATGGCGTCCATGCGCTTGAACGTGCCAGTGATATTCGTATCTGGCGGCCCAATGGAAGCGGGTAAAACCAAGCTTTCGGACCAGCTTATTAAGCTTGATTTAGTTGACGCCATGGTAGCGGCTGCTGATGACAAAGTGAGCGATGCTGACACTGACGAGATTGAGCGCTCTGCCTGCCCTACCTGTGGTTCTTGCTCAGGAATGTTCACTGCGAACTCCATGAACTGTCTAACCGAAGCGTTAGGTCTATCGCTGCCGGGCAACGGCTCTATGCTAGCCACTCACGCTGACCGTGAAGGCTTGTTTAAGCAAGCCGGCAAACAAATTGTTGAGCTTTGTAAACGTTATTATGGCGATGATGATGAAAGCGTATTGCCACGTAACATTGCCAACTTTAAAGCTTTCGAAAATGCCATGAGCCTAGACATTGCTATGGGCGGCTCAACCAATACTATCCTGCACTTATTGGCGGCAGCAATGGAAGGTGAAGTGCCTTTCACTATGGATGATATTGATCGCCTGTCTCGCAAAGTGCCTCACTTATGCAAGGTGGCGCCTTCTACCCCTAAATATCACATGGAAGACGTACACCGTGCGGGTGGCGTATTGGGTATTTTGAACGAGCTAAATAAAGCGGGCTTGCTTAACACCGATGTTGACCATGTTTTAGGTAAACCGCTTACTGATGTTATCAGCGAGTGGGATATCACTAATCCAGAGAATAAAGACGCAATTACTTTCTATCGTGCGGGCCCTGCGGGTATTCGTACGACTAAAGCCTTTAGCCAAGATTGTCGCTGGGATGAAGCCGATGATGACCGTGAAAATGGCTGCATCCGCTCCATCGAGAATGCGTTTAGCCAAGAAGGCGGCCTAGCGGTGCTCTATGGCAACTTAGCAGAAGATGGCTGCATTGTTAAAACCGCTGGTGTGGATGAGTCTATTCTTAAATTCAATGGTACTGCCCGTATTTACGAAAGCCAAGACGACGCGGTGGCAGGTATCTTGGGCGATGAAGTAAAATCCGGTGATGTGGTCTTTATTCGCTACGAAGGCCCTCGTGGCGGGCCGGGCATGCAGGAAATGCTGTACCCAACGTCGTATTTGAAATCGAAAGGCCTAGGCAAACACTGCGCCTTGGTAACAGACGGGCGTTTTAGTGGCGGTACAAGTGGCTTGTCTATCGGACACTGTTCACCAGAGGCCGCCAGCGGTGGCGGTATTGGCCTAGTAGAAGATGGGGATAAAATTGAAATAGATATCCCTAATAGAAGCATCAACATTGTTATTTCTGATGAAGCACTTGCCGAGCGCCGTGCAAAAATGGAAGCAAGCGATAAGCCTTGGAAACCGAAAGATCGTGTACGCGAAGTTTCTACGTCACTTAAAACCTTTGCGGCGTTAGCAACCAGTGCCGATAAGGGTGCAGTACGCGATGTCAGTAAGCTGGAAAATTTGTAATGACATCAACACACGTTAGCGATCACGAGTACTTAAAGAAGATTTTGCTTGCCCCGGTTTACGATGTGGCGGTGGCGAGTGAGTTGTCTTATATGTCGTTGCTTTCGGCTGAGCTTGGCAATGAAATTTTTCTAAAACGAGAAGATCAGCAGCCGGTTAAAAGCTTTAAACTGCGCGGTGCCTACAATCGCATTTGCTCGCTAAGCGATGAACAGCTACGAGCCGGTGTAATTGGTGCATCGGCAGGTAATCATGCGCAAGGCCTAGCATACAGCGCAAAGATGAAAGGTATTCAAGCGACTATCGTTATGCCAGAAACCACCCCTGACATTAAAGTGGACGCAGTACGTCGCTTCGGTGGTGATAACGTAAATGTTGTCTTGCATGGCACGAGCTTCGACCAGGCAAGCAACCATGCCAAAGACTTGTGTGATACCCACGGCTATACTTTTGTGCCGCCCTTCGACAACCCAGATGTAATAGCTGGGCAAGGTACTGTTGCACGAGAGTTGTTGGAGCAAAACCCAAACCTGGATATTTTGTTTATTGCTGTTGGCGGTGGTGGCCTAGCCGCTGGCATTGCGGTGTACTTAAAGCAACTCAAACCCAGTATTAAGATTGTAGCCGTTGAGTCAGAAGAGTCGGCCTGTTTCATTGAAGCAAAAGCGCAAGGCGAGCCTACCGAGCTGGAAAGCGTAGGCATTTTTGCCGACGGCGTGGCTGTGAAAGTAATGGGGCAAGAAACTTTTCGTCTATGTAACCGCTTAGTTGATGAAACCATTACGGTTACCAATGATGAAATCTGCGGGGCTATAAAAGATATCTTCGATGATACCCGTGTTATCGCCGAGCCTGCGGGTGCATTATCGGTAGCGGCAATTCGCAAATATGCCAAGCAACACGATCTTAAAGGTAAAAAGCTAGGCGGTATTTTATGTGGCGCAAACATCAACTTTCACACCCTGCGCTATGTGTCTGAACGCTGTGAATTAGGCGAGCAGAAAGAAGCGGTTTTTGCCGTTAAAATTCCTGAAACTAAAGGTGCGTTTAAACAGTTTTGTGAGTGCGTTGGGGCAAAAGCGATTACTGAATTCAACTATCGCTACGCAAGTGAGAGCGAAGCGCATATTTTCGTTGGGGTTAAGCTAAAAGGTGGGCAGCAAGAATTCGCTGCACTGCAAAGTGACCTTGAAAGCAAGGGGTATGACTGCGTTAACTTAACGGATAACGAGTTAGCAAAGCTTCACGTCCGGCATATGGTAGGCGGCCGCCCGCCGACCATTTTAAACGAACAGGTGTTCAGCTTTGAATTTCCTGAGCGCCCAGGTGCACTGCTGAACTTCTTAAATACATTGGGTGAGCAGTGGAATATTACTTTATTCCACTATCGTAACCACGGTGCTGCGGAAGGCTTGGTATTGGCTGGTTTTGACATTGCGCCAGAAAGCCGGGATGACTTTAATCAGCATGTAGCTGAATTAGGCTATAAGGTCGAAGAGGTAACAGATAACCCTGCGTATCGCTTTTTTCTGTCGCAACCAGCGTAACGTTTTGTCGGCTATGCAATCAAAAGCGCAACTTAACTCGTTTTAAACCTTTTTTCGCTTTGTATTGCTTCACGTTAAGCGCAGGTTTACCGAGGAGCGATACAAAGCGGCACTATTACAGCCTCGCTAATTTAACCTCGATTTAAGAGGTACTGTCTCGGCGCCTATCGCGCTATAGACAGCGAGAGACACTATTTAGTTAGATAGATGGCTAATAAAAAACCCATGCGAATGCATGGGTTTTTTTACGCTTTTAACAAAGCTATAGCCCTTGTCGCTTACAAAGTTAATTTGCCGTGTTAAGCGCAACATTTTCTAAATGCTGAATCATCTCAGGCCATATCAACGCCATCACGTCAGCACGCAAGGCTTCACACTCTTCCGAGTATTTTAAGCTGCCGTCTTTTTCAGAGTCTAACCAATGGTTATCTTTTAGCGCGCCGATGAAGCTAGAAAGCACGTTCTTATCGTAAAACTCAGGCGAGCTTAAACCATAAAGCGCTGATAAGCGCTCAGCGACCTGTTTACTTTCTCGCTCTAATGCACTGCGGCTAATTATTTTTTCTTTATCTAAAATAGTTAATACCACAGCATAACGCTGCAATGTTTCCTGCATACAGCGGCTTAATAACCAAGCAGAATGGAACTGTTTGCAGTGTGCATCTGGAGGTAAAAGCTCACCATCTTTTTGGCGCAACAGTCCGTTGTCTAACATGGCAGTGATCAAGGCATCAGTATGCGCAAGTGCTTCATCTTGCGTTAAATGCAAAAACAATTCTTTTTGTAGCAAAGGATAAAGCGCTGCAATGAGCTGGAAAATGCTGTTCTTGGTTGCGCCCTTCTTAGCAAAGATAGACGCCATGATAAGGCCTGGTATGGCGAACAAGTGCAAAATATTGTTGCGATAATAGGTCAGGTATACAGCAGATTTGGGCTGAGGGCTGATCAAACGTCCGTAATCATCTTCTTTTACATCGAAGCGACCTAATTTTAATGTATCCCGAAGTAATTCTTGTGCCGATGAATCTGGAATTGTGGCATCATCACTGAAGGGCACCGTTTTGAACAAGTTCATGAAGTCATCCATGGCTTGTTGAAGCTCCACTTCACTCATTGTCTGCCTTTTAGAAGACAGCAGACATAGCGAAGCTAATGCCATGCCGTTAAGTGCTGCAGCGCGGTTAATGCGCGTCATGACGTTGTTAGCCAATTCATTAACTGCAGGCGTTAACCAAGCGGGCTTCTTCTCTGGTTCAGCATCGCGACAATCGCGCCAGTTCGGTACATGACTTTCAAGGAACTGATTAAGCGCAATAGGCTCACCAAAGTTTACATAACCGTGCCCGTAATTTTTAAGTTTACGAATGGCAGAGAACACCTGAAGGTTAGATTCTTTTTTCTTCTTAGAGCCTTTAAGTTCGTTCAAATAGCTCTTCACTTCCATTACGTTTTCATAGCCAATGTAAACAGGAACAATACTAACAGGGCGGTTAACGCCTTTAAGCATGGCTTGAATAGTCATGGCTAACATACCGGTTTTCGGTGGGATCAAGCGACCGGTGCGGCTGCGTCCACCCTCAGGGTAGTATTTAACAGAGTAACCTTTGTTGAATAGCAGCTCTAAATATTCTCTGAACACAGCCGTGTAAAGCTTGTTGCCAGCAAAACTCCGGCGAAGGAAGAAAGCGCCTCCTCGGCGAAACATTTTGCCAATAGGCCAAAAGTTAAGATTGATACCCGCTGCAATGTGAGGCGTTACCATACCCTCGTGATAAATCACGTAAGTTAATAACAGATAATCCATGTGGCTGCGGTGGCAAGGAACATAAATAATTTCGTGGCCGTTAGCGGCCAGCTCACGTATGCGCTCTGCATGGCCTACGCTAATACCGTTGTAAATCTTGTTCCAAATGCGTGTGAGCAGTCTGTCACCAAACCGGATAAGTCCTTCACGGTAGTCTGCAGCAATCTCGGTAATATAGCTCTGTGCAGTTTCCTTTGCTTTTTCATGAGTCACTTTTTTGCTTCGCGACTCTTCAGCAATGGCACGACGCACTGCATCTGATCCTAACACACTGTTGTTGAGCTCTTGTCGCTCTAACAGTGTAGGGCCTGTCATACTCTGACGTTTTCGTTGAAAGTGAGTACTTGCTACGCGTACAAGCTTGTGGGCAATGCTTTGATCACTACCGTGTTGATTTGACATTGCGCGTGCGGAAACAGCTTTAGAATAATTAATAAAGTTATCTCGGCCTAAAAATAGCACGATGAACAATTTGCGAAGCCAACTTGGTGCTGCTGCCTCCGTAATCAAATCGCTTAAGCCTGGATTCCCGCGCCCAGGGGCTCGACCCCACGTGACATATACAGGCACAACCTGTAAATCTAGATTTTCATGATCTCTATGCAAATGAAAAAGGTCAGTGAAAACCTCTTCAATCCCGGTATCTTTGGCTGACGAGCGAAAAATAGGCTGGGTTTTACGTAAGAACAGCGTCGACGAATATTCTCGCCCTGCCAATGTGAGCGTATCTGTAGGACTAGGTAAACCTAGCGCTTTTGTCGACATTCTCAGTGCAAGCTGATCTGTCACTGAGTTGTTGGGAAGTAGATAAACGATAGGTTTGCTTTTATCTATTCCTAATTCGGTTTCAACGTTAACTGGAATACTGTGAGCTTTGACCAGCAACTTAACAGGATAATGAAACACCGACAGAAGGGCTTTTCGCATCCACGACATGAATTATGTAATCCTATGAAATAAAAACGGGTGAAGTGTAACACAATCGCATCGCAATCTCGCGATGAGCCAATGTTATTGATTTGCTTGTTTTACAGACTCCGTACCTAGCTGTAAGTTCAAGAAGTTCAAAAGCGTCTGTGTTTTTATATTTTTCGTAGCACCACTTAGGGTAAGGCTCTCCGGCCCTTTTAGCAACGCAACATTAGCAGTATTTAAATTGCTATAAGCTTTGATTGTTACTACTTTTATAAAAGTTAATGAATATGAGCAAGATGTAGTGGATGATCGAAACCGCCTGAAGACAATTGATGATTTTATGCTCAGCAACGACGTGCCATTAGATCTCAACGACCTTATGGTGGTGTTAGCTGCAGCATACAAAGTGCCCATTGCGCTAATTGGCATCGTTGGTGAGTTTGAAGAGGTATTTAAAGCGCGGTATGGGACTTCACTTTCCAAGGTGAGTAGGGAACATGCTTTTTGTAGCCGTGTCGTGCAAAAGCGTCAACAAGTCGTTGTAAACAATGCCCAAGAAGACCCAAGATTTAAAGACAACCCACTAGTGACGGGTGAGCCGCACATCTGCTTTTATGCAGGCACGCCCATTGAAATTAATGATGAGATTATTGGTGCTGTCTGTCTTATTGATACCGTTCCAAGAGAAATTGACAAGAAATATCTAGAAGTTCTAGATCGAATTGGCACGCTTGTTAGTCAGCATATTTCTCTTTCAAAAGAACACGAAGTACTCAAGCGTGAGCATGGGCTAATAGAAAAGTCCCCCATTGTTCTGGCTACGTGGCGAAATACTACGTCGCTCAAACTGGTTCATATCTCAAAAAATAGCGAGCGCGTTTTGGGCATATCGTCCCAAGATTTACTTAGCGGCGCAGTCGAGCTTGGCGATGTTTTAACACAAGACGCTGAGGGAGACTTTACGTTTGCTATGCAAGCCCATATGGAGGGCGTAGAAACGCATACCTGTCGTCTTCAAATTGCCACGC
This sequence comes from Alteromonas sp. ABV4_150, assembly GCF_056311745.1. Taxonomy (NCBI): domain Bacteria; kingdom Pseudomonadati; phylum Pseudomonadota; class Gammaproteobacteria; order Alteromonadales; family Alteromonadaceae; genus Alteromonas; species Alteromonas sp. ABV4_150. Next base: position 1,701,716 of record NZ_CM149971.1, read on the forward strand.
CCACACGTACCATTTGGGTAAGTATGATCTCTACGGCTAGTTTCCGTGAAGACGGTATGTTGTATTCCGTTCAGGCATTTCTATTTGACACCAGCGACCAAAAATATGTTGAAGACAAACTTCACAAAACAAACCAGCGTATGCGGCTGTTATTGGAAGCCTCTGAGTTAGGTACGTGGGATTGGAATTTGACCGCTGATGTAAACCAAGTGAACAAACGCTGGTGTGATATTGTCGGTCTTGAATATGAATACTATGACACCAGTTCGCGCTTTTTCAGACAGCTGATTCATCCTGCGGATTATGTGAAAGTCGAAAAGCAGTTACACGAACATATTGCTGGAAAGAGCAAGGTTTTCAATACTACGTTTCGCATGAAGCATACTAACGGCTCTTGGGTTTGGGTCGAAAGCTATGGAAAAACTGTAGAAACTGACATTATGGGAAAACCCACTCGGGTTGCCGGAATTCATCGTGACATTACCCAACGAATGGAAAGCGAACTTCATGAGAAAAAGAAAACTCAGCTACTTCAGTTTATCAATAAAACCCGCGCCTCTTATCTTCAGAACAACGATTTAACCATGGCCTGCCAAACAGTGCTACCCGAGCTTATTGATATATCAGACAGTCAGTTTGCTTTTATTGGACAAATGAAAGGGGAAGGTGATGGCTCGAAGCTGTTTATTCACGCCATTTCTGAAATAGTGTGGGACAGTAGCAGCTTCACGCAATACAACGAGTATAAAAAACGGAACTTGTATTTCAGTAGCTTTGATAATCTTTTTGGTACCACAATTTTAACCGGTGAAGTAACGATAAGTAATACCTCTGGGAGTCACCCCAATTCAAAAGGAGTGCCCCAAGGGCACCCCCGCATTAGTCGATTTTTAGGGCTACCGATCAAGGTCAAGGATAGAGTGGTGGGTATGATTGGTTTAGCCAACAAATTTGAGACCTACGGCTTAGAAGATGCTAAGTTTCTACAGCCTTTACTCGATGCGTTAGCTGGTCTTTTCTATGCGGTAGAATTAGAAGAAGCGCGTGCCGTCGCAGAAGAAAAACTACGGCAATTGGCTATGACGGATTCGTTGACGGGCTTATATAACCGTAGGGCGTTTATCGATGAGTGCACAGCACTTTCAAAACAGCATTTGAGCGCTTGCGTTGCGATTGTTGATATTGATTATTTTAAGAAGGTAAACGACACCTATGGACATGATGCGGGTGATCAGGCGCTCATTAGTGTGGCAAGGAAGATAGCCAAACAAAACAGTGAACCCAATGTGGTTGCCCGTCTTGGCGGTGAAGAGTTCGCAATCGTGATGTTGGGGAAAAATAAAAAAGAAATTAACACGCAGTTAGAGGCGCTTCGCATAGCCGTTGAAGAAAGTGTTGTTAACTATAAGAACGATAATATAAAACTTACTATCAGCATAGGAGCAACCTTTGTCGATAGTACCTTCGGCGCAGATTTTAGCGCCCTATTATCTACGGCTGATAAATCCCTCTATAAGGCAAAAGAGCAAGGCCGAAATCGCGTGGTTTGGGACGGAGATTGACTGTCGCTGTTTGTCGATATGTGCTAGTGATTTGTGCATCAAGCAACAGGGATATTGCCAGACAAAAGAAGATAAGTTATAAGAACCTAATATTATAGTTAACAAATTAGGCGTGTTTTGAGCTTTTGACTAATGAAAAGCCATCATGCCTTACAAATCAGGGACGACACATGAACTCTTCGCGCTTGGGTTTTTCTGGCCTTTTTTCTGTTATAGCTCTAACGGCTTGTGGTGGCGGAGGAGGGGCTGACTCGTCTCCTAACCCAACACCTGCTCCTCCTCCTGAGCCTACCGCGTTAGAAATTCTGTCGAATCCATTAGACTACTCTACTGCACAACTAGATTCTGCAGCTAAGAACTACGCTGACAATGGTTATACGGGCGCAACAAAAGTGGCAACAGTCGATCTTAGTACTGTGCAAAACGTCTATGTGGCACTTTTCGGTGAAGATATCACGAGTTCACCTTATTTAGATCTGTTCGAGGTATCTGAGTTTGTAGATGCCAACGGCAATATTGAGGGTGTCACACCGTGTTCGGATTCAGGCTCTATTTCTTACTCTGGAAATCTGAATCTGGAAACGGGTATAGGGACAATAGTTGTCGATTATGACCAATGCCTTCACTACTACCTAAATGCGTATCACGACGGCCAACTTTCAGTCGCTATTACTAAATCAGACGACGACAACTTTGAGGCCACCTCGTATTTCACGAGTCTTTCGGTAGGAAGAGGTAGCCAACGCGTAACGCTAAAAGGGCTAATGAAAGCTGATTTAAGCTACGACTCACGCACGGGTTATTACAACGAAGAATACACACAATATCTGACTGCTACATTTAACGGCGAGACCTACAAAATAAACGCTACCTCTTTTGACGGTATGAGAAGTATTAGTTACTCCTCTGAATTTGAGGGGACAATACATATCGGCTCTAAAGGTAAACTAGAGTTTTCTTACTTGTCTGAGGAAGGAGGGCTACCTTATGCTTACCAAGGTTCCCTTGTCGTAAAGGGCGATAAAACGGCAGGCATAGATTTAATGCAGGGCGCGGTTCGCTATGGTGAAGATTCCGACGGTGATGATACCTATGATATTGGCGTGTTTTTCAGCAGTATCGAGACCTTTGCAAGCAGTAATATCGCGAATATTGTCCTATCCGATATAGAAACCATTTCAGCACCTCCCGTTGCAGGTGAACCTTATTACTTTGCTTATGACCCTGTTTACACGTCTGACGATATAACCGTTGATGAGGGGTATTATTACGACTCTGATACGCCTGAACCTGATTTGTCAATATCCTACCGTTGGTATATTAACAACGTTGTTCTAGAGGGCGTTAGCGGAAGCACATTGCCTGCATACAACGCGGTGTTCGGTGATGAACTTAAAGTAACTATGGTTGTGTCCGACGGTGTAAACGTTGTTGAGTCGCAACCATTATTTATTACTATCAGTGACTCCCCAATGACACTTGTCGTTTCCAATATGCCTGAATCGGTAGCTGCTGGTGGTTACGTCGAGTTCACTGTGAGCATGACGGACCCCGATAAAATTAATAATGACTCTGCAGGGCAGCTTGTATCAGCGCCTGAAGGCGTAACCCTCGATGACGAAGGCTTATTGACTTGGCAGGTACCTGAGAGTCAGTTGTTCAACGAGCAAACGTATATTTTTAATTTTGCTAGCTTAGATGGCGAGGAGAATTTACAAACCCTAGAGATCAAGGCTTACGCAAATAAAGCCCCAGCCTACGCACGCGCAACGGCGATGACACCAATTTATAATCACGGATTTGCAGTCGCTTCATCTGATGGTGTAAAAGAGCTTGTATCAATTAATGAGCGAAGTGTGGGTACTTTTTCGTTAGAGGGAAATTCGCTCAAAAATACCTACGTATATCCCTATAAACTGCCCACTAAAGGTGAAATTAGGGGCGTGCATTCCCAGGATGTTGACGGTGACAATAACGATGAGATCTACCTTCTTACACAACAGGGTATGTCTGTTATAAAAGACCGTGAAAGTAATGCCGAAGCGGTGTTCGTTGTAGAAGGAAGTATAGTTTCTGGATTGTTTTATGACGTTAATGGCGATGGGATTGATGAAGTCGCTTATTTATACGGTGATGACTATTATGATCCGAACGCGATTGTCATTGTTGATGTTCAAACGGGTGAACAGTTACAGCAGTATGATATCGACGGCGTAAATAATATTGCTTTTGGTAATGTAGATGATGACGCTTCGATAGAGATGGTAACGAACAACGGTTACGTATTTGACATTGATAGTGGTACCAACCAATGGCTGTATGGCAGCGGGTTTAGCAACATGTTTGTTGTGGTGGGCGATATGAGTAACGATGGTGTCGATGAAATCATCGGTGCTGATAGTTGGAACCATATCTCAATTTACTCAGCAGTATCGAAAAACAGTTTAGCCACGCTGGAACATCCAGACATTTGCGATATAGCCTACACCAATGAAAGCTCCGCTGCTAAAGGGCTCGTGGTGGTATCCGAATGTCAGTGGGGACAGGTGAAAGGCTTTGTATTCGATGCGGGTCAAATTTCTGAGCAGTGGGCTATCGCTCACAACACGTACAGTGCTATGTCACTTCTTATCGATGATTTAGATAACGACAATGTGCCCGATATCATTTGGACTGGTGACAACCAAGTTTTAGTCGCACAGCAGAACGCTAGCGGTGAGTACGCATTGACAGATATTGAAAGTGCGCCGCGCGCTTATACATATCACGCTGCAGGCTGGGCTCACTACGGTGACAATGACGAAAGAGCTGTCTTTGTCAGTGACACAAGCAATTACGATTCATCTATTCAAATTCTATCAGTAAACAAAGACGATGAGTTTGCGATAAGTGGCGAAGTTGGTGAAGACGCCTATAACTACAGCAAGCCGGTCGTTACAGATTACAATAATGACGGTGTGGGTGAGTTATTAATAGGGGCGCTGGACTATAATTCGTCGTTCAATGTGGTGAGACTTTCGGATAATTCTGTTCAGTGGACACTGAGTCAAAATCACAACAGTCAAATATCATTTATTGAAGCACTAGATGTGAATAACGACAGTTACGCTGATGCAGTTGTCGTGGAAAACGATCGACTTAAAGCGTTTGATATTGAAAATCAGGTGCTAATTGACGCGATAAACAACGACTTTTCAATCAACGCGCTGGCTGTTTCAGAAAGTAATGGAGTGCATTATTTTGCTGTCGGGGGGTATCGTTCGTTCAAGCTCTATAAAATGCAGGACGGTGAGTTCGTTGAGTTAAATGAGTTGGAAACTACTTGCGATCAACTGCTCACAGTAAATTTTGATAGCGATAGTGACCTTGAGTTTGTGTGTCTGGATAGAGATTATTCAACTATCAATGTGTATGACGTGACAAGCGAAGCGTTAGCATTGAAAGAGACTATAGCGCTGTCTTTTTACCCTCAGAAGATAGCAGCTATACCAACGACATCGTCTAACCAGTCGATCCTCGCCATCCATCAGCCAGATGATTACGACTATTCGTATGATTACTATGACAGCATCGGGTACCAAGTAGTTGAGATTGATAATAAAGGGCATACGGTATGGCACAGTCCATTATTGGGGCTGCAAAACGTTGATGGTATGCGTACCCGCCAAAACAGCGATGGAGAGTTGGAGCTACAAATAGGTAACTCGGACATGGCCCTTCTGGCAAAATAAGGATACTGCACTTGTCGCAGACTCATGCGTGTAGCAAAAGACGCGGCAAGTGCTTGTTATTTGTTTTTAGGTGTATATACTTACAGGAACTGTATGAACAGACAGGTCTTTTATGCGCCCACTCACAGCTCGACAAACTGAAGTTTTAGAACTTATTAAAACAACCATGCAAGAAACGGGAATGCCGCCTACACGTGCGGAAATTGCTCGTCAACTTGGTTTTCGTTCTGCCAATGCAGCAGAAGAACATTTGAAAGCATTGGCGCGTAAGGGCGTAATTGAAATTTTACCTGGTACCTCCCGTGGTATTAAGCTCAATATCCCCCTTGAGGATACAGCACCAGAAGAAGAAGGTTTGCCTCTAATCGGGCGCGTAGCGGCTGGTGAGCCAATTTTGGCGCAAGAACATGTAGAATCGCACTACAAAGTCGATCCTGCTTTGTTTCAGCCTCAGGCAGACTTTTTGCTTCGCGTAAACGGCATGAGTATGAAGGACATCGGTATCTTAGATGGTGATCTCCTCGCGGTGCATCGCACGACTGATGTCCACAATGGTCAGGTCGTTGTGGCGCGGGTGGATGAAGACGTTACGGTTAAGCGTTTAGAGAAACGCGGTCGTGAAGTGTTACTCCATGCCGAAAATGAAGAGTTTTCGCCAATTAAAGTAGATCTTGCAAGCGAGCCTTTTGCTATAGAAGGTATTGCCGTGGGTGTCATAAGAAACGCCGACTGGATGTAAGGTTTTAACATCTTCAGCGAAAAGCGGCGCCCTAGCCGCTTTTTTAATGCCTTTTGTTGCCATATTTATGCTAGTTTTCTCAAGTTAGCAGCGCGCAATACCTCGTATAATCATGACCTCAAGTATAAATATTAAGCAGCACGCAAAAGCCATTCTGCCTATGAATGAATTTTTAGGTATGCATTCATTATTTGAAAATTTGTTTGAAAATTTGTTTGAAAATAAATATCGATAGCGCGTTACTCGTTGATTTTTCGCTCAAATGATTGCTCGTAAACTCACATGCGTTGTTCAAAATGCGCGTTTGATTTTACCCCGTCTCAACAGCTACCAATTTACTCCTTTATTCAAAACGTAACGTTAGGCTGCCATTGCAAATGATTAAAAATTGAACATTTCGTTAAATTTTTAACAGAAAAGACTAGACGGCACGGAATTATTGCGCAATTCTTAGACAAAGATTAACAAAATAATAACAATGGCTCTAAATTTGTTTTACAAGTTGAGGTTATGGGTCAATCGTTCGCAAACCATTTGGTAGGGCATCGCGCAAAAATATCAGCGTTTTTGGTCTTGCTATTACGGAGGTGCTGAGTGAAACAACTAACGACCGTTTTCGCAAAATGGTGTTCAACTATACCGTTTTTGCTTTTTTCTCCTTTGCTTCTTGCCCAAGAAGTCAGTGAAGAGGCTTCTTCACTTAATCTAAGACGCGGTGCCACCGACATCAGCGGGCAGGTTTACGACCTGCATATGCTGATGTTCTTTATATGCGTAGGGATTGCGGTTGTAGTGTTTGGGGTTATGTTTGCCTCAATGTATCTGCATCGGAAGTCTCGTGGTGCTAAGCCGGCTAACTTTCACGAAAACGTGAAGGTTGAAATTGCGTGGACCGTTGTTCCTTTTCTTATTCTAATCTTTATGGCTGTGCCTGCGGCGAACACCCTTATTGCAATGGAAGACACATCTGAGCCAGATATGACTGTGCTAGTAACAGGCTCACAGTGGAAGTGGCACTACAAGTATATGGACAGCGACGTAGAGTTTTATTCTCTGCTTGCTACTCAACGCGAGCAAATAGAGAACAAGTTTCAAAAAACAGATAACTACCTGTTGGAAGTTGACCGCCCATTGGTTATCCCTACTGGAAAAAAAGTACGCTTTCTTATCACTTCAGATGACGTTATTCACTCTTGGTGGGTACCTGACTTTGCTGTGAAAAAAGATGCCAACCCCGGCTTTATTAACGAGTCTTGGGCTAAGGTCAACGAGCCAGGCATTTATCGGGGGCAATGCGCTGAGCTATGCGGAAAAGACCATGGTTACATGCCAGTCGTGGTTATCGCTAAAGAACCCGCTGAGTTTGATAAATGGATGGGCGAACAAGAAGAAATTGTTCGTCAAGCCAAAGAAGAAGAGCAGCGTCTACTTTCTATGAATATGTCTATGGACGAATTAATGAAAGAAGGCGAGCGCGTTTATAACGCTACGTGTGCAGCCTGTCATATGCCAAATGGTGAGGGCTTACCAGGTGTATTCCCAGCACTTAAAGGCAGCAAGATGGCGTTAGAAGATCAACAAGGTCACATCGACATTGTCCTACATGGTAAGTCGGGTACGGCTATGCAGGCGTTTAGCAAAATGCTTAGCCTTAAAGAAATTGCAGCGGTAGTCACTTACGAACGCAATGCGTGGGGTAATAACACGGGCGATATGGTTCAGGCCAAAGACGTCAATGCAGTGGCAAACGGAAACTAGGAGCAGAAAAATGAGCAAAGCAACTGAAGTTATTTCGCCAGATACCTCTGCGCCTCACAGTGGTCACCTACATGATGACCATGAGCACCACGATCATATTCCCAAAGGAATAACGCGCTGGCTGTTTACTACTAATCACAAAGACATTGGCACACTCTACCTGTGGTTTGCCTTTATTATGTTTTTAGTTGGCGGTGCAATGGCCATGGTGATCCGCGCTGAATTGTTTCAGCCCGGCCTACAAATTGTTGAACCAAATTTCTTTAATCAAATGACTACGGTGCATGGGCTTATCATGGTTTTTGGTGCCGTAATGCCCGCTTTTACGGGGCTAGCAAACTGGCTTATCCCGATGATGATTGGGGCTCCAGATATGGCGTTGCCGCGGATGAATAACTGGAGCTTCTGGATTTTACCTGGCGCTTTTTTAATTCTGCTTAGCTCGCTATTTATGGAAGGTGGTGGCCCTGCCTTCGGGTGGACTTTCTACGCGCCGCTTTCAACAACCTATAGTGGCGATTCCACCGCGCTGTTCGTGTTCTCGGTTCACATTATGGGTATTTCCTCCATTATGGGCGCGATTAACGTGATTGTGACTATTTTCAATATGCGTGCGCCGGGTATGACCTGGATGAAAATGCCGCTATTTGTGTGGACGTGGCTTATCACCGCATTCTTGCTTATTGCCGTTATGCCCGTACTTGCCGGTGCGGTAACCATGGTATTAACGGATAAGTTCTTCGGAACGAGTTTCTTTGATGCTGCAGGTGGCGGCGACCCAGTTATGTTCCAGCACATTTTTTGGTTCTTTGGGCATCCTGAAGTGTACATCATGATTTTGCCTGCTTTCGGCATTATCTCGCAAATTGTTCCTACCTTTTCCAGAAAGCAGCTATTTGGCTATGCGTCTATGGTGTACGCCACAGCGTCTATCGCACTGCTTTCATTTGTGGTGTGGGCTCACCACATGTTTACCACGGGCATGCCGGTGTACATGGAGATGTTCTTTATGTTTGCCACCATGCTTATCTCGGTTCCTACTGGGGTTAAGGTGTTTAACTGGGTAGCAACCATGTGGCGTGGTTCACTAAGCTTTGAAATGCCAATGATGTTTGCTATTGCCTTTATTGTTCTGTTTACCATTGGTGGCTTATCAGGGTTAATGCTGGCGATAACACCTGTGGATTTCCAATATCATGACACCTACTTTGTTGTGGCTCACTTCCACTACGTTCTGGTAACTGGGGCAGTCTTTTCAATTATGGCGGCCGTGTATTACTGGTTGCCTAAATGGACAGGCAAAATGTACGACACTACCTTGGCTAAATGGCATTTCTGGTGCTCCTTGATATCGGTAAATGTCTTGTTTTTCCCTATGCACTTTGTTGGTTTAGCAGGTATGCCACGTCGTATTCCTGACTATGCATTACAGTTCGCTGATTTCAATAAATGGATAAGCTTGGGTGGTTTTGCTTTCGGCTTATCTCAGCTGATCTTTCTTGCCCTGCTTATCAAGGCGTGCAAAAAGCAAGGTGAAGCAGTATCGGCGCAAGTTTGGGATGGCGCTGAAGGGTTGGAATGGGAAATTCCATCACCTGCGCCTTACCACACGTTTGAAACACCACCTGTCGTGAAGTAACGGTAGGTGGCGTTTGTGAATTAGCCATTCTTGTAAAGTGCTAAAAAGCAGCGGTAAGGATGGCATTCACATAGTGCTGACAGTGGAGTAAATAAGCGGTTATACAAGCGTTTAACAAGCTTCACTAGTGAAGTTACCCGGAGGTTGCGTAATGTCACAGCAAAATGCAAATAACAAGATGGTTATCAAGCTTGTTGCTATTGTCATTGGCATGTTTGGCTTTGGCTTCGCCTTGGTCCCCTTGTATGACGTATTTTGTGACGTAGCGGGAATTAATGGCAAAACTGAGAACACGGCAGCAGTTTACCAATCAGTTGAGATTGATGAGTCACGTGAAGTGACCGTAGAGTTTATCACTCGCACCAATACTGGAATGCCATGGGAGTTTCGCGCCGAAACTAAGCGTGTGAAGGTGCACCCTGGCGAGCTTAACACGGTATCGTTTTATGTGAGAAACCCTGCATCAAGTAACATCGTTGCTCAAGCGATACCTTCTGTATCCCCCGGCACAGCGGCGCTCTACTTAAACAAGACAGAGTGCTTTTGCTTCAATCAACAGCCATTAGAGGCGGGAAGTGAGGCCTACATGCCCATGCAGTTCTACGTCGACCCGCAGCTACCCGAAGATATAACATTTTTTACCTTGCAGTACACACTCTATGACGTCACAGCGCGAGCCAGTGACCTAACGACAACACCGAATCCCTTTATGGCTTCAACCCCATCAACTGGTGAATAAGCAGAAGGGATAAGGAGAAGAAAATGCAAACCGAAGTACAGAATCACGAATACCAAAAATACTATGTACCCGCACAAAGCCCATGGCCCATCGTAGGCGCCGTGGCGCTGTTTCTTATCGCCGTTGGCGCAGGCAATTATGTGGTGCAGGCAACTAGAGGTGAAACCGGTTATGGAGGACATATCCTCTTGGCAGGAATAGCCGTGCTGCTAGTTATGCTAGTGGGCTGGTTTAAAAACCAAATTGATGAGTCTATGGCCGGGCTTTACAGCGACCAGCTAGGCCGTTCCTATCGACAAGGGATGAGCTGGTTTATTTTCTCTGAAGTGATGTTTTTCGCCGCGTTTTTCGGTGCGCTCTACTACGCAAGGTTTATTTCGGTTCCGTGGCTGGGTGGGGCTTCAAACAATGCTATGACCAATGAAGTCTTGTGGCCGACTTTTGAAGCCATGTGGCCGCTGGTATCAACGCCAGGAGGCATTACCACGCAAGAAATGAGCGCTGCTGGGCTACCGACTATCAATACAATTATTCTGCTCATTTCATCTATTACTTTGCACTTCGCCCATGTGGGGTTAGAGCAAAACAAGCGCAAGCAATTAACGCTAATGCTGGGTGTCACTATTTTACTTGGGTGTGGGTTTTTGTTCTTGCAGGTAGAGGAGTATATACATGCTTATCGCGATCTAGGGCTTACGCTTCAGTCAGGCATTTACGGTAACACCTTCTTTATGCTGACCGGGTTTCACGGCATGCATGTGACTCTTGGAACCATCATTTTAATTGTACTGTTTTTTAGAGTATTAAAAGGTCACTTTACGCCAGAAAACCACTTCGCCTTCCAGGCGGGAAGCTGGTACTGGCACTTCGTAGATGTTGTGTGGGTCATGCTCTACATCTTTGTTTACGTCCTTTAGATATAAAGCCTCAAACTCAATACGGTCTTGGGTTTGGGGTAATTAAGCCCGTACCAATAGCGATAAGAATGATAACTACGATGATGGCTGAAGTGAGCACACGTCGACCAATATACTTACTCATTGGCCCCTTAGAAGTGTCGTTTTTGATCATGATGCGCATCGCCATGAACAAATTCACAATCATGTACAGCACCAAAGCAATAAGGATTATTTTTATCAGCATACTTACCTCTGTTTTTATTCTCATTATGCAGGGTGCGAGATAATCATGTCCTCTCACACTCGCCATATTATTCCTTGGTTACTTACGGGCTTTAGTGTGGCGATTATGTGCGGTTTAGGCTACTGGCAACTAGATCGCATGGTCCAAAAGCAACAACGTTTAGCTAGCATAGCGCAAAAGCAAAGTAATGGAACCTTGAGTTTAGAAGAGGCACTGATTCACACTGATCCAAGAGATATCACCGTTTCTTTCAGTGGTTCATTAGATGCAAATCACATATTGCTTTTAGATAACCAGGTACAAAACCAGCGTGTAGGGTTTGACGTAATAGCGCCTGTGTACACCAATGCCGGATGGCTTTTAGTGAACTTCGGTTGGGTGCCCGCGCCAGATTTAACTCGCACTTTACCGGATATAAACTTTACCAGCGAACTACGCGATTTTACCGGCGTCATCAGTGTGCCGGGAAATAACCCTTTAGTTAAAGAAACTAATATGGCCTTGTCCCAAAGCCCCGCGCTTGTTCAGCACATCGAATTCCCTGTATTAAACGACGCTTTAGATCGTAAATTTTTACCTTTTATTCTTCAACTTACTACGCCTGACTCTGCGTTTATTCGCGAACACCAGGCCGTTGTAATGTCTCCAGAAAAGCACCTTGGTTATGCTGTCCAGTGGTTTGGTTTAGCCATTGCCGCAGCGGCAATTGGTGGTTTTGCAATTAGCAAGAAAGGACGTAGTTATGAGTAACACTGCTTCGAAAAAAACATTAATTATTATGGTAGCTGTGTTTGTTTTGCCCGTCGTTATGGCAAAGCTTGCACTTGACAACGATTGGTTCACCAAAGGTGCTACTAATAAAGGTCAGTTGCTAGCGCCAACTATCGACATGAGTGCACTTTTAAAAGATGCAAAGCCCAAATGGCGTCTGCTTTATGTCATGCCTAATGAGTGTGATGCAGTGTGCGAAAACGCACTCTTTAGCATTAACCAAGTGTGGCTCGCGTTGGGTAAAGAGTCTGACCGAGCCCAAGCGGTGGTCGTTACTACAGCTTCAAGCGATCAAGGGGCGGTAGCCGCCTTAGCGGACTATCCTTTCGTAGAAACTTTGCCCGTGACCACAGCTACCGAACTTGCCTCTAGCAGTGTCTATATCGTCGATACCCAAAATAACGCTATGCTTTTTTACGAGATCAAAGACGATAGAAAAGACGCCGTGATGGAAAGCCGCAACATGCTGGCAGACATGAGAAAGCTATTAAAGCTATCACGCATAGGATAAACGCTATGAAAAAGTTAACCCTATTCAGTATATTTCTAGCGGCTGTTGTTATTATATTAGGTGCCTATACACGATTGACCGATGCAGGGTTAGGCTGCCCCGATTGGCCTGGGTGCTACGGTAATTTAACTGTGCCTTTAAGTGAAGAAAAGGTGGCACAAGCCAATGCCGCCTACCCTGAGCGTCCAGTTGAAGCATTTAAGGCGTGGAATGAAATGATTCACCGCTACTTTGCAGGAACGCTGGGGCTATGTGTGCTAGCTATTGCGGTTATCGCCTTTCGGCAGCGCGATAAAGGGACGCCCCTTAAGCTGCCGCTTTTACTTTTGGGGCTCATAATATTTCAGGCCGCCCTAGGTATGTGGACAGTGACGCTCAACCTGCTTCCCGTTGTCGTAATGGGGCATTTATTGGGTGGTTTCTCTGTGCTTTCTTGCTTGTTTATTCTTTACTTGCGTTTGCGCGAGAGCGCCAACGATGAACTTGGGCACAAAGAGCGCTCCACTGTGTCAGCGTTACATGGCAATGACGCTGGCGATTCAACACAGGCAAAGACATTTCAGCGAAACCTTAAATTCTTTGCTTTTATTGGGCTTGGCATACTTGTTACGCAGATTGCGCTGGGAGGCTGGACTTCCGCAAATTATGCAGCCTTAGCTTGTACCGAAATGCCGGTTTGTGAAAGCGGGTGGCAGGACAGAATCGATATCGCAGGTGCATTCAGCGTGCCTGACGCAGACAACTATGAATTTGGCGCTCACGATTACGGCGAGCGGGTCACTATGCATATAGTGCACAGGTTTGGCGCAGTGATTACGTTTTTATACTTGTTAGCACTTGGTATAAACGCGTTAGTTAGCCGTTCCGCCACAAATAAACAAAAGTATGTGAGCGCATTTATGTTGGTTGTGCTGTGTACTCAAGTGGCTTTGGGGCTTAGTAACGTTGCTTTTATGCTGCCACTGGCTGTCGCCGTCATGCATAACGCGGTTGCAGCAGTATTGCTCCTATCCTTGCTAAACCTTATTTTTACCGTTTTCCGAATTCTGGAAAACGATCAGGCTTTCGATTTAGAGAAGCAAGGTAACGCGCCATTCTCGGTGTCTAAATCGCTGCAAGGCGCTTTTAGAAACCAGCAAGCTAGTAATACACCACTACACGAATCTGAATACGCATCTTTACGCGACTCTTATCAAGATCCTATGAGCGGGTCTACGTCCTCGCACATTCTTCCTAAAGCCCCAGGAGGTTTCCATGGCTAAATCGGTCTCTTTACATGCACGTACTTCCCGTCAACACGATACAGTAACGTGGCGCGATTATTACGAAATGACAAAGCCAAACGTGGTTATGTTGCTGTTGTTAACTGCGCTGGTGGGCATGTGTTTAGCCACGCCTACATGGGTAAATGCAACCGTACTCATCTGCGGCCTATTGGGTATTGGTATGTTATCCGCATCTGCAGCTGTAATTAATCACGTTGTCGACCACAAAATAGATAGCGTCATGGCGCGTACGTTTAATCGGCCTGTCGCCAAAGGCAAAGTCAGTGTGAACAATGCTCTTTGGTTTGCCGGTATTTTAGGTGTTATAGGGTTTGTGGTATTGGCTTTATTTGTAAATATGCTCACCGCTTGGTTGACCTTAGCGAGCTTAGTTGGGTATGCGTTTATCTATACTATGTATTTAAAGCGCGCTACGCCTCAGAATATTGTGATCGGTGGTTTGGCAGGTGCAGCACCGCCACTTTTAGGCTGGACGGCGGTAACCGGGGAAATACATGCCCATGCACTACTCTTGGTACTAATTATTTTTACTTGGACCCCGCCCCATTTTTGGGCCCTAGCCATCCATAGAGAAAAAGACTATGCCAAAGCGAAGGTGCCTATGCTGCCGGTAACACACGGTGTTTCATTTACGAAGACGTCAGTATTGTTATATACAGTGTTACTAGGGCTTGTGTGCTTGCTTCCCTACCTTACAGGTATGAGCGACCTCATTTATTTAATTGGCTCAAGCGTGCTTAATATTGGATTTTTATATTATGCATTAAAGCTAAAATTTGATGCTCAGCCTCAAACGGCAATGAAAACTTTTAGGTTCTCTATTATTCATCTCATGGTATTGTTTGTAGTATTACTCTTAGATCACTACATTCCATTGAGTTTATGAACCAACGAACTACTGTCGGTCTTATTGCATTTTTAGCGTTATGTGCAGGCATTGTAGGGGCGCTTTATATCGCGCCGCCAAGCGTTGATAGTCAGCCTGAGTACTTTCAAACCTATCCTGAGCCAAGAGCATTATCACCTTTTGAGCTAACGTCACATGCAGGTGATGTATTCGATAACGCCTCGCTTAAAGGACAGTGGAGTTTAGTATTTGTAGGCTATACATTTTGCCCGGATATTTGCCCAACAACTATGGCCGAGCTAAGCGGAATATACCCTGAACTAAAAGCGTTAAATACTGTCGAACCAATACAAGTTGTATTCGTATCCGTTGATCCGAATCGCGATTCAATAGAAAGACTTTCAGAGTATGTAAGCTATTTTAATGAGGAGTTCATTGCGGTTACTGGAGAGCATAAAATGCTATTCCCGTTCGTACGTAATTTAGGGATGATGTATGCTATTGCTGAAAGTACCGATAACCCCAACTATTTAGTTGATCACAGTGCATCTGTTGTACTTGTCGACCCTGAAGCTAGGGTGATAGGAAGGTTCAAACCAAAAAGAGAGCCAGGAAAGCTATCGATAAGTGATTCTCAGCAAATATTGGCAGATATGCCGATAATTACCTCGAAGCAGTAGTATGGAAATAGAAATTAGGCAAGGTGTGGCATCTGATGCCGCGCAAACTACGCCGCTCATATTGAACGCGGCACAGTCATTATTAACGTCTATTTTTGGACATAATAAAAATAAAACGGCCGATGGTTATCTCTCTCATGCTTGGGAATTGGGTGGCGGTCAGTATGGCTTCAATAATCATTGGGTGGCATGCAGTGGAGATGAAGTGTTAGGCGTGGTGACTGCCTGG
Organism: Alteromonas sp. ABV4_150; assembly: GCF_056311745.1. NCBI lineage: Bacteria > Pseudomonadati > Pseudomonadota > Gammaproteobacteria > Alteromonadales > Alteromonadaceae > Alteromonas > Alteromonas sp. ABV4_150. The sequence continues at coordinate 1,717,351 of NZ_CM149971.1, forward strand.
CATAGTAAACTAGGTGCAGCGTTTGATAGGGCAACCCTAGACAGTATAACGTCATACTTTACGCTTGATGAAGCTATGACAGTACTCATGCGTAACCAAACAGTAGCGGTGAACCTTACGCCCCCCACCAATACAGAGCTTATGATTGGTCATCTCTCGGTAGAAGAGAGTGCTCGCCGTACGGGGGTAGGCTCAATGTTGATAGACGCGATGCACGAACGAGCGAAAAAGTTAAATAAACGTAAGCTTGTGCTTGATGTTGAAGTATCAAACGTGTCTGCCATTCGTTTTTATCAACACCACGAGTTTGAAGAAGAGTCGATAAATAAAGGCTTTATACGCTTTGCCCGCAAAGTGTAGGTAAACGTTTTCTTATATAAGCGCGAGTTCATTGATGAGAACTCGCGCGAGCCCCACATCAGACTAATTCCGATTCAACATTTCCAATTTGCTTAGTCAGGATAATTGCCACTTTCATCTGCTACAAAAAAAGGCACAGAGTACCAATAATAGCGACCAGCTTGTGTATTGGATGGTGCTGTGCAGTTCACCCGTGAGCGACCTACGGGAAGCGTCTTATTTAAGGCGAATGTAAGCACCTTACCTTCAAGATTAGTCTCGATGGTATCGCCCCCGAAAAAACAATTAACCTGAGAAAGGCGCACATCTTTACTGTCTATCGTCAAGCTTATTGGTGAAGACAAGGTACGTGTCGTCATGCGAGGGTTTTCATGTGAACTGTGTGTTACTGGCATTGCCAGACTGTTTAGTTTGGTTTTAAGCGTTGCTAGATTAGCGTAAGGGCCTGCTGCTGGAAACCGTGGAAGGGCCTGCATGTCGCTGGTTGGGCCTACAGCCCCAGAGTGTTGGCCGAACCCAATATAACCTTCAGTTTCGAGCTTATTGGCTAGCGCTGTATTGTATTCCCCAAAGGGGTACGCTAAATATTTAAGGCTCATATTTAGCTTGGCTTCTATCTTCTTTTCAGCACTTTCTACGTTTTCCCACACTTTTTCCAGCCATGCGGGCTCGCCCATCGCTTGCTCACCGTTTAGCATGTGAAGATGATCTAGCGTGTGGTTGGCAAAAGCAACACCATCGTTATGCATTGCCGTCACTTGCTCCCATGTCAGTTGCTTCGGGCCTACGCCAATTTCATCAGGGTTGATAAAAACCGTGTACGGGAAGCCCAAGTCTGCCAGTATTGGGTGAGCATTGTGTAAGATATTCGCGTAACCATCGTCAAAGGTGATTGCTACTGCTTTCTCTGGCAGTGTTTTGTTGTGTTGTATAGCTGAAACAACGTCTTGAAGCGACACCACGGTGTGATGTGCATCCAAGTATTCCAAATGAGATTTAAATGCCTCAGGTGAAATACTGGTACTCGCTGGTGTAGATGAAGACACATGGTGATAAAGCAAGATTGCGGCGTTGGGCGCGGTGTTTATACTCGTCTTGCTAATTTCATCGCCCTGTTCTTTCGTATTGGATGCTCTACTCACGGCAGAATATTCGCCCGAATCTGATGCAAAGCTAGACGCGCTCAACAATACACTGCAAATGCCCATCAACATTAAGGATAAAAGTTTCAAACCCGTGGATTGCTTTGTTCTTTTTTGAAGTAGATTGTTGTTTTTCATATCTTCATCCACTGAATATCTGATTAAATTAAATAGCATGGTAAACTCCCAAGAAGTAAAACTTAACTTTCTATTTATGCAGATAAACGAGTTCACCTCTCACTGACGCCGCTGCATAGCCTATTAGTATATAGCGAAACCAACCTCTACTGAGATCATTTATGTCCCGTGTCCAAGTAAGCCAGCGCTCCTTTTTTGACGACCATACCCGTCTGTTGGCGTTAGCGCTTCCTATGATCCTAGCGAATGTTACCACGCCTATACTAGGTCTAGTGGATACCGCAGTTTTAGGGCACATGTCCTTACCTGCTATGCTAGCAGGCGCTTCAGTAGGCGCACTTATTTTAACGCAAATATACTGGGTATGCGGGTTTCTTCGCATGTCCTCAACGGGCTTAAGTGCACAAGCGAAAGGCTCGCCCAATAATAAGTTAGAATCTTCCAAAGTATTGTGGCAAACGGTGGCCGTGGCTTTGTTGTTAGGTGCAGCCGTACTGGCTCTTCAGTCCCCTATTCTTTCTATAGGATTAACCTTAACTCAACCTAATGACGAAGTAGCCCTGCACCTTCAAAGCTACTTTTCTGTGCGCGTATGGGGCGCGCCTGCTGCAATGCTTAACCTTGCGTTAGTAGGGTGGCTAGTGGGGCAGCAAAAAACGCGCAGCGTAATGACTATTCAAGTTGTGGGAAATTTACTGAACGCTGCACTTGATGTGGTATTTGTATTTGCTCTGCATATGTCAGTAGCTGGCGTGGCATTAGCCAGTGTGATAGCTGAATATACTATGGCTATAATGGCGCTTATTGTGGCATTTAAACACGTTGGCGGTGTTGCGGTTAGTGCGTCTTGGTTTAATCGGGCGGCCCGCAAGGTGCTAATGAAGTTAAACGGCGATATGTTACTACGTAATCTTGCACTGCAAGGCTGCCTAGCATTCCTCACTATCCAAGGGGCCCGCTACGGTGAAACGTCGGCGGCAGTCAACGCTATACTTATGCAGTTCTTTGTTTTAATTGCATTGGGGCTTGATGGCATTGCCTACGGTGTTGAAGCACTGGTGGGGGAAGCTAAAGGGGCGTCTGACAGCGGTGAAATAAAGCGACGCACCTATCAAGGGCTAGCCTGGTCGAGCGTTTTTGCTCTTATTTATAGCCTGATATTTTTCGCAGGTGGTGAGACTATTATTACGTTGCTTACTGAGCATGGTGACATTGTAGACGCTGCGCTACCTTATCTTAGTCTAATGGTGTTACTTCCTTTATTAGCCCACTGGTGCTTTTTATACGACGGCGTGTTTGTTGGTCTTACCCGAGCAAGCGCGATGAGAAATACCATGATAATAAGTGCGTTAGGTGTGTATTTCCCTATTTGGTACCTTACGCAAGACCAAGGTAACGTTAGCTTGTGGTATGCTTTACTTGCCTTTTTACTTGCTCGCGGCGTGACATTGGCTTGGAGTTTTTATCGATTAGATAAGTGTAGTGAGTTAGCCCCATCAAAAAGCTAATTCCACCGCGCTTTTATTTAGCGCTTATTTACCTGAATTTTGCCCAGCCTTCCTCTACTCAACACGCTTTTGCACAATGATAATGGTGTGAAGCTCTGGGTGTTGGTCGAACTCAATATGACGAACAAAGCATCCCGCATCCATTAATAATGCTATGTATCCATGCAGCCCGAGAGAGGCATAATAAACTTCAGGGCCCATCACTTTGTTTGTGTGCTCTCCACTTTCTGTTGTGCCCCCACAGCTAAAAAGTAACACGCCATCGTCGACTAAGTGATCCACCAGCTTTTTTAGCAAAGGTGCTTGTTGCGCTAAGGGAATATGCCAAAAGCTATCCCATGCACTAATGAACGAATAGTGCTTAGTTAATGTGAATGTGCAAACGTCGGCGCAATAGAAGGTGTGGGCAGGTAACTGCGACTTAGCTATAGCCAGCATATCGTTAGAAACATCGATGCCTTCGTACGTTAGCCCATTACTTTCGATAATGGGAACAAAGCGGTTTGTACAGCCGCAACCAATGTCTAGTGCGTAGCCGTATTCCTGTGTTTTTCTTTCACTGTGCGCATCTCCCTCATTAGGCGCTCTACTATACACTCTATCCTGCTCTGGTTGTGGGGTGTGTGGCAGAAATGACAGGGCTTTTTGATAGGCAGCTATGCCATTTTTTTGATTAAACTCGGGTCGAGTCCAGCGGTGAGTAATGGTGTCGTAGGCCTTGCCAGTTTCTTCAGGAGTCATATGCTTTCTGTTAGCTGAACTTTTGCTTCTTTAAGGTTAATTCATCTAGCCTAAATGTATAGTGGGAAGTGTATACAGGGAGGAAAGACGCTACCTGCCTTGGTCATAAACTGCCAACAGATAACGCCTATACTTTTTCACATCATTTCAACCTATTTGGCCGCTCAACATAAAATCAGGTACGATGCGTTTTATTTTCTTACTATGTGCGTAGCGCAGAGTTTATTACCTGAAGGATCTCGCAGGTAAGCGAGGTATAATTGGCGTTCGCTATTTCCCCGGATGCCTGGTGGGTCTTCACATGGAACTCCCCCATTCTCGCTTCCAACTTTATGCCATTCATCTACGATGTCCGGTGTACGGGCTGCAAGACCAAAGGTTGTTCCATTACCGTGTGTCGCTTCCTCGCCATTAATCGGCTTAGTTAGGGCTAAAATACCTTTGGGCGTGTAGTAAAACACGCGGCCATATTCATCAAAAACGCCTGGCTCGTAACCCAATACCCCTAAAATAGCGTCATAGAATTTCTTAGACGCCTCAAGGTCGTTTGCACCTAACATCACGTGGCTAAACATAGTTGTGTCCTCTGAAATAGTAGGGGTAACCCCTTTTATCAAATTAGGTTATTCGTGCCCTGCTTTAGTGTCTTTATTGCGCTAAAGCGAAGTTCACCGCAGCTGAAGCATGGATAGCTGTAGTGTCGTATAACCTAATCTTGGTATGCTGTTGTTGCACTAATAACGCAATTTCTGTGCAGCCTAGAATAACGCCTTCAGCACCCTCAGCCGCTAGCGCGTTAATTACTTCAATATACGCCTCACGAGATTCAACACAAATCACGCCCTTGCATAATTGTTCATAAATAATGTTATGAATTGTGTCTCGTTGTTGTGCATTTGGAATAACAACCTCAATATCAAAAGCCTCTTCAAGACGGGATGTATAAAAGGTTTGCTCCATGGTAAATCGCGTACCCAGCAGCCCGACCTTTTTAACTCTGTTTTGCTGCAATACACGGCCCGTGGCGTCGGCAATGTGAATAAGTGGAATGGTAATATTTTGCTCGATACGAGCGGCCACTTTGTGCATGGTATTGGTACAAATTAATATTGCTTTTGCACCTGCTGCCTCTAAATGCTTTGCCTCATGAATTAAAATGTCGGCAGTTTTATCCCATTCACCTTTATGTTGAAGCTGCTCTATGTAAGCGAAATCAACGCTGCTTATTAGCATGGGGGCACTGTGCAGGCCGCCAAGCTGTGCGTTGACGCCGCGATTTATAGCTTGGTAATAACTGACCGTAGACTCCCAACTCATACCGCCAAGCAGACCTAGCTTCTTTAGTTTGTTTTCCACGATTTGGCTTCCTTTTTCAAACACTAAGCACAAACGCTAAGTTACCGACAAAATGCGTCCGCGACTAGTGGTAGGAAGTTGGCAAGTCATACAAAAAACAAATTATAACGATGTTATGTTTTGGTGGCCTAAACAGGTGCCCTTGCGCTTCGTGAATATTTTAATACTAAAAAGTGGCTGGTATTAAGTAGATAAGTTCAATGACTAGAACTTAGGCGGCGGCTTCTTATTTTTGATGAACGAGAAACGCTGAATGAAAATGCCCCAGTAACCTAACATGGCAATAGCAAAGCCAAGAAATAGCACTAAAAGGCTTAGGTAACGCAGCGCAACATGAAGTTCGCTAAGGGTAAACAACATCAAGACGCCGACAACGAAAATAGATAAGCCTATTTTGAATCGTTGCCAGCTCTTGAGTGGATCTTGCGTCAGCATAAGGGCAGCATTGTAATGTGCACCTAAATAAGCGCAGTATTGCGCTTAGTAGTAAGAGTGCTCACCGGCTTGGTGTTCAGTTGCATCGCGCACGCCTTTAAGCTCGCCAGCGAACTGTTCAATCATTTGCTTCTCTATACCTTCTTTAAGCGTAACGTCTACCATTGAGCAGCCATTACAGCCACCGCCGAATTGAAGAATAGCGTAGCCATCATCAGTTAACTCGGTAAGTACAACATTACCTCCGTGGCTGGCTAGCTGCGGGTTGATTTCTGATTCGATCATGTAGTTGATCCGCTCAACCAAAGGGGCATCGTCAGCCACTTTACGGGCTTTAGCATTTGGCGCTTTAAGCGTTAATTGAGACCCCATTTGATCGGTAACATAGTCAATCTCCGCTTCATCAAGGTACGGCGCACTTTCTTCGTCCACCACGGCATCAAAACCGTTAAACGGAAGGCGAGTATCCGTCTCTTCCACAGCATCTGGCGGACAATAGGACACGCCACACTCAGCTGACGAGGTGCCTGGGTTTACGACGAATACACGAATATTCGTGCCAGACTCTTGTTTACTCAACAGTTTTACGAAGTGAGCCTGGGCTTCTTCTGATATAGTTATCATCAGCAAGTCCTACATATTTTGAAAATTTGGATTATTGTATCAAATTTACCTGAGTAAAACAGTCAGGTATTAATCAAATAAATTATTCCAGTGAATCGAATTTGTTAAGAGCGACGTACTTCGGTATTACTCTCAACCATAACAACAAGACGGGAAGCGCTATGTTAGCGAAACTTAAAAACTCCGCCAAAAATAACCCATTATCACTTACAGTATTGTTGGCGCTTGGCACCATCGTCTTTGGGGCGACAACCAGCCAGCAAGCATTGGCACAGCCAGCCTTATCATCAGTGGTTACGATTACCCCTGATACAGGCGGGCAGCCAGTTACAGCTTACTTACCAAATACTGTATCCTACAACCCAGCTATTCCTACGCCTGAGTCTGTACTTGGCGTCAACATTGGTGAGTGGCATGTACGCCACGACCAAGTCGTAAATTATATGCAGCTTCTTGCCGAGAAGTCTGACCGCATCACTATCGAAGAAACCGGTCGTACCCACGAAAATCGCCCGCTTTTGTTGATGACAATCACCGCACCTTCAAATAGAAACAATGTTGAAGCCATGAGGCAGCAGCATATTGATGCCATGGAAAGTGGCAAAAAAGTAGGTAGCGACGCGCCCTTGATTTTTTATATGGGTTACAGTATTCACGGTAACGAGCCTTCCGGTACCAATGCCTCCCTTGCGCTGGCGTATTACTTAGCCGCCGCTGAAGGTGAAGAAATCGATGCCTTGTTGAACAACAATATTGTGCTGTTTGATCCATCTTTCAACCCCGATGGGCTTTCTCGTTTTGCTCAGTGGGCGAATATGCACAAAGGCAAGCAGTTAGTTTCTGACAGCCGCCACCGTGAACATGACGAGGGGTGGCCGTCGGGCAGAACAAATCACTACTGGTTCGATTTAAATCGTGACTGGCTATTGCTGGCGCATCCTGAGTCGCAGGCGCGTATTAAACAGTTTCACAAATGGCGGCCACATATTCTGACCGATTTTCATGAAATGGGCACAGACAGTACCTATTTCTTTCAGCCCGGCGTACGCTCGCGCAAAAACCCTTTAACGCCAGACGAGAACGTCACCTTAACCGAAGCGCTTGCGAATTATCACGCGGCTGCATTTGATGAACAGGGCGAGCTGTATTTCACCGAAGAAGCATTCGATGATTTCTACGCTGGTAAAGGATCTACTTACCCGGATTTACACGGTAGCGTTGGTATTCTGTTTGAACAGGCCAGTTCACGAGGACACCTTCAAGACTCTATAAACGGCAAGCTTGCTTTCAAAGACACCATAGCGAACCAAATTACCACGTCTCTCAGTACCTTTAGGGGCGCATTGGCAAATAAGGCTGCAATACTTGATTACCAATCGGGCTTTGTGAAGAGTACGCAGTCTTTAGCTAAGCAAGATGCACAGGCTGGATTTGTGGTAAGTGCGTCGAATGATACCGCTCGTTTTAACGCGTTTATCGCATTACTAGAGCAGCATCACATCGAATATGAAGTGCTTACAGAGAACTTCGACGCGAACAAGATTAGCTACAAGGCTGGGAAGGCAATATTTATCCCTACTAACCAACCCCAATACCGTCTAGTAAAGTCAATTTTTTCTACGCAAACCTCATTTGAAAATAACACCTTCTATGACGTTTCAACGTGGAATTTGGCTCTGGCCTTTAACTTAGATTACGCGCCTTTAGACAAAGGCGATGTGCGAAGCCTTACGCTAAGTGACAGTACTTCTTTGGCACAAATAGCACTTAATGATATTCATGAAGACGCTTATGCCTATGCGTTTTCATGGCAGCATTACTATGCGCCTGCCATGCTTCAAACCTTGCTGGAAGCCGGTGTGAAAGTGCGCAGTAGTGAAAAAGCGTTTTCCGCTATTAAATACGATGGCAAAAATGTTGACCTTCAGCCCGGTAGTATCGTGGTGCCTAAAGGTTTGGGGCAGCCCGAAAACTTAGTAGCCATTTTGAGCAAAGCGCAGCAACAACTGCAAGTACCTGTGTTTAGCTTGCGCAGTGGGTTAACGCCAACAGGTAATGATTTAGGTAGCCGGAGTATGGCGCCCGTGGGCTTACCGCAGGTATTAATTGTAGGTGGTGAAGGGACAAGTGAATACGAAGTGGGAGAAATGTGGCACTACTTCGATACAAAAGTCGGCTTGTCTGCAAGCATCGTAGAGCAACAACATTTACTACGTGCGCTTAATGACCCTAGCATTGCATACACTCACATTCTATTTCCAAGTGGTCGCTATAGCTTTACAGAGAATGACAGAGCAAGAATTGAAGACTGGGTGAAAGCCGGTGGCGTGATCGTAGGCCAAAAATCTGCACTGCGTTACTTTACTAAACACAAGTGGCTAGATGCGGAGGTTGTCAGTAGAGAGACCATAGATAATGCTTTTGATGAAAGCGACTTAAGCTACGAAGATGGTTCCTCGCTCTATGCTAAAAAGCTTGTGGCAGGTGCTGTATTTGAAGCCGATATTGATAATACTCATCCGCTTTTTTACGGCTACAGCGATGACACGCTACCTATGTTTAAAACGAACAATATGATCGTTGAAGCAAGTAGTTCGCCGTTCGTCACGCCAGCACGCTACACCGACGAGCCGCTCATGGCAGGGTTTAGCGATAAAAGAATGGTTGCGCTAATGGCTGAATCAACCGCGGTGACGACGCAGAAGATGGGGCGTGGTGTGGTGATTGGTTTTACCGACAATACGCAATTTAGAGGTTACTGGTACGGCACGAACAAAATGCTAGCTAATGCCATTTACCAGTCGCATTTTATCCGTTAAATCAGTTTATGAGGCGCGGTGCATGCCGCGCCTAACAGCGCATCTTTCTATATTCCTTTTTAAACTTTACGCCTTTAGCAATAAGCTGCTTTTAGGTGGCGGCGTAAATACCGCTGCCCACACTTGAACCTGTATATTTGGGTAGCGCTGCTTAAGTCTTTTACTTAGTGTGTTTACGGTCACACCCGTAGTAAGCACGTCATCCACAATCGCAACGGTGAAATCGCTGCCATCTTTATTACTTTGCGCTGCCGCTATTTCGCCATCAATACACTGCTTAGATAAATTAAATACACGGTTTGCGTTCTCTGCTCTGGCTAGCTTGGATAAGTGGTGCTGCACACTAAAGCCTTTGCGGCTAGCCCACGCTTGGTTAATGGGTATACCTAATTCGCGGCTTAAGCTTTCACACAAAAGCGTAGCTTGGTTGTAGTGGCGCTTTGCAAGCCTCCATGCACTAATTGGAACCGGAAGCAGTACATCTGGCACTGATAGAGTGCACTGTCGCTTTTTATGGACAAACCAGTTACTTAATACTTTCCCTGCAGTCAGTGAATGCGTAAACTTTAACTGGTGAACCAGCGATGACATGGGCCATGTGTGGAGACCCAGCACGGATAGTGCGTCGTAGTGGCTATGCTTGACGTGGCCCGCCACAGGGCCGTATTGAAGTAGGTTACTCCCATGTAATGGGGCTTCGAAAAAAAACATGTCATCTTCACACCAGTGACATACTGGCGTAGGACTTGCCTGATAACATAGCAAGCATGAAAGGTTCATAGTGTTGATTCCATCAACTTCCTTGAATTGTCGAACGTCGACCTGTTTTCATCATTTCGTGTTTTTTCAAAAAGCACGTGTCTGCCTAAGGAGGTGTAAATGGAAATTTTGCATACAAACGGCGAGCTTGTCACCCGTACTCAGGGTACAGGCGTAGATGTAGTATTTCTTCATGGGTGGGGTATGAACAGCGGGGCGTTCACATCTTTTATTCCATATCTTAGTGATAATTTTCGCGTTACTACCATTGACCTTCCTGGGTTTGGCGAAAACGCAGGAATCGTGCCCTCACCTTACAATGTAGAATCACTTGCTCAAGCTGTTGTAGATAAACTGCCAGAGCAGTGTGTCTTGGTCGGGTGGTCATTAGGGGGATTAGTAGCCCAAAAGCTCGCGTTATTAGCACCAGAAAAGCTTACTGGACTGGTTATTATTGCCTCAACGCCTCGTTTTATAGCCGGACCATGCTGGCCGGGCATTGCGGGTGACTTACTTACTATGTTTGAAACGCAGCTGGAGAAGAATTACCAAAAAACACTGGAACGATTTTTGGCAATTCAGGCTATGGGCAGTGAAACGGCTAAGCAAGATATTAAGTCAATTAGAGAGCAGGTTACACAGTTTCCAGAACCTGCAGAGGAAGCGCTTAAAAAAGGGCTACGAATACTCTCTACAGAGGACATGCGACAAGATGTAGGGCGAATAACTACGCCTACATTACGATTGTATGGCAGGTTAGACAGTTTGGTGCCTACCAGTGGAATAGATCGTATATGTGAGTTGCACCCACAGGCAGATACTGTTGTTCTTCCTCATGCCTCCCATGCACCGTTTATTTCACATCCTCAGCAAACCGCCGATATTCTATTTCGTTTTGCAGCAGGTATTTACCAACAGAAAGCGTCTTGAACTAACGCCTCAACAGGCTTCAAACCTATCTAAATTGGTGGTTTGAAGCTTTTTCTTTCGTTACAGCCAAATAAAAGTCGCCAGCTAACAATAAGTTAATGTCAGTGCCTGATACACGTCTTTCCATTTGTGTGAAATTGGTCAATAATTACACATGAGAGGTTAGAGGTAGTGTATGACAAGTGTTGATGGTTTAGGTGTAGGCTCTGCATTTGCAGCGGCTCAATATGGATTACAAAGTGCAAGCGATGGCGTATCGCAGGCAGCGGCAAATATTGCTCAGCGCACAGCTGAAGATGCTATTGCACCCGCTCAACCTACAGTGGCTAGCAGCGAAACAAACAACGCTTCTTCTAACTCAGCTTCTAGCACTACGCGTTTAACCGACGACTTAATTGCGCTTAATGTAAACGAGCGTAATGCCCAAGCTTCCGCCAAAGTTTTAGGGGTGGCCGACGAGATGCTTGGCACTATCATTGACGTATTGGCTTAGGTGGAGCTGCTACGGTGAATATTGTAACGCCAATCCTTACCGCCATTGCTTATCCCACGGCGAATGTAAATACAGAATCTGCCCGTAGAGATAACGTGCAGCGGGAAACTATTCCCCAAGCGTCAGATTCCCAGCAAGGTGCTTCTCAAAAAGGTTTAGGTTCTGAAACTGATAAGGCTAAAAGCCCGGGTCAGCCGCCAGCTCCTGTCACCTATGAACGTCCTCAAATACAAACCGAGCTTCAAGCCGCTTTCCAAAACGTGTTTGGACAAGAAAAAGACAATGCGCAGGACGAGAGTGCAGGTAAGCAAGACGCGAAAGACAGGCAGCAAGAGCAACAAGAAAAGCAAGAAGCTGCGGAAATTGAACAGCTAAAAGCCCGTGATCAGGAAGTAAGAGTTCACGAGCAGGCGCATGCAGCAACAGGTGGGCAGTACGCTGGTGCACCGCGATATGAATACACTACAGGCCCAGATAATAAGCGCTATGTTACCGATGGCGAAGTGTCTATCGATGTTTCGGAAGAAAAAACGCCAGAAGAAACGCTGCAAAAAATGGAACAGGTGCGCGCCGCAGCGCTCGCGCCAGCTGAGCCTTCTTCGCAAGACTTAAAAGTGGCCGCAGAGGCATCTCAAAAAGCGACAGAAGCGCGAAGTGAGATTGCTAAAGCGCAAGCTGGTAACCTACCAACAGCGGAATCTATTACAGAGCAGACTCCAACCGATAGTGTCGATACAGTCTCAGGTATTGAAACTATCACTGAGTCTGAAATTAACACTGGCCCAAGGATAGGAGCTGCGGCAGACGAAGTGTTGGATGTAGCGTCTAACCCCGCAAACGCTATATCTTCACAGGGGTTAGAGGCAAATGCGCCTGACGCCATGCAAACGCGAAAAGGCCGCATTCAAAACGCTTATTTACAAGCTTACACTCCATCTAGAGAAGGTATATCTCTTCAAGCATAATAGCCGGCTTCAAGCATAATAGCGTCAAGTTAGCGCTGGCTGCTTCACATTACACCAACGAATTAACCCGCGGAATAAATTACGATTTAACCCAAGAAACTGCGCGCTAAATCGCAAGCACGGCACTTTTATTTATGCAAAAGTTTCTTCACATCAGCAAGCGTTAATAATCCAATATTGCCTTCGTAAACGGATATTTAGGTGAGCCACCAGTGATATCTGATAGCACCGAGTTCATGGTATCTACGTCGCTATCAAATCCACCGTGGGACGTAGCTGCCGTCGCATCACCTTCTTTTCCTTCGCTGTATTTAAACGTTACGTTAGACAGCGGCTGATTAAACACGGCCATACCTAATAATGGCATCTCCGGTTTAGGCTCAAATGCATTTGATACTAAATAAAGTAATGATTTTTGGTAAATACGCGCCACGTGATCATCTTTTTCCAACGCTTCGGATAAGTTGTAAATCGTGGTCGACTGGATATGTTCTCCCTCAATAAACTCCGAAAGCTTTTCGTTGAATAGAGAGTAGCTAATGGCGGGGGCCATTAAATGCAGGCTTTTTACTTTTATATTTTCATCAACTTTGAATAACTTTGATAGACTGTGTGCATGAAAAATAGAGCCTGCCGAATGACCCACAACGTGAAGCTGTATCCTCGGGTTATTTTTGAGATAGCCGGCTAACTTGGATAAAAAGTAGGTGCCGTCGGACGTGGTACGAGTAAAAGGCGTGCAAGCGTCTGATTTCATTTCACGCCACAGCGCGCCGCCTACTTTGCGTGTTGCCCATTCTAAAATGCGGTCGGTATAGTCGGTAAATGCCCCAACTTTGGTGCTAATTTCTTCATTCTTGAAGCCTAAAATGTCTTTTAGCTCTTCAAGCATGCCTGTGTCATACATGAAGTGAATGGGATACACATCATTTTTAAGAAAGGTGTCTTTCATGGCAGCAATGCGTTTAGCCGAGGCTTTAATGCTATTTAAGCCGCCGTGCGCGTATAGCATTACATGTTGATGATTACTGTCAGAAAGTTTTTCAATAATGGCATCGACGTGGTTTTTATTGCTCCAATATTTACTTTTAGTATCAAAGTGCCCGTCATCAAAATGAACGAAGTGATCTTGAATACTTACCCGTGGCGTAGAGCGAGAGAATAGCCCTTGTGCAACAGAGCGCGTAGCCTGATGGTAGGTACCCGTACCTGAAATAGGAAGAGCGAGTTGTACCACCCAGGCATCCATAACATTCAACGCCCAGTCATCGTATCGCCAAAGCGCCAGCCCTGACTTTTTCCAACCCGTACCCCACGAGTTCTGGATCCAAAAGCCTTCATCGTTATAGCCAACAATGGCGAACGCATGGCCTCCCATGGGCTCAGGTTTTAATTTTATCGCATCACCCTCGGCGTCTTTCCAGCCTTCATGTATTCTTGCTGACACAAAAATAACACCCACTTCATTAAGTGCAGCATGAAAATCGCTAATTTCCCGTTCAAGCCGGTAGTATGCGCCGAGCCTATGATTACTGGCGTTGTCAGCTATGGCGAGGGTCATTTCAAATTCATTGCTGTGATTAATATCTTTTGTCAGAGAGTCGCTGCACACCCCACTGTTATACCAGCCTTTAATAGCGCCGCGGCAACTAGAGCCGTCATAGGCTTCGCCCAACCATTCATCGTGACGCTTTGCCATGGCATAAAGCATCCACGGGCTCACAGTATGTTTTCGGCCTTGTTGGCGATAGATAAAATTTATGGTGGCGGCCAAGGCAAAGCCTGTACAGGCGCCGTCCTTGCCTTGATCTAAAATAACCAAGTTACCCGGCGGGTCGATAAAAGGTTTAAGCGGGGTAAGGTTGGGTTGGTAATAGCGATCCCGAAGGTCTGGGTAGTCTGCGCTGACATTTAGCATACTTTTTGAAACTGGTAAGTTCATAACATCATCCTCCGATTAGGGCAGATGATCTTTGCTGTACAGCTAGATGAAACGCGCGTACATCAAAGGTCGTTGGCCGTTAACTCATTATGGTTGTCCGAAAGTACTGCCTGGAAAAAGGCTGAGGTCAAATGAGCAACATTACCTTCGTTAAACGCGAATAACATACGAACTTCGGTTTCGGTGTGACCCACACCTTTTCATTGTTTCGGTATCTTAATGCTTTTTAAGCAAGCGTTGGTGAGCGCTAATACTCTCCAATGCACCATGACTAATGTAGCAAAAGCGAAAGGATAAATGGAAGAGCAATAAAAAAGGCCTGTCTTGCGACAAGCCCTTTATAAGACAAAATAAACGACAATAAACAGCTAAGGTTTACTTTTTCGCTTTAGCAAACGCGTCAGCAAAGGCATTGCCCATGGCGCTATTTTGAGGCTGACTGCTGCGATTACCGCCTCCCTTATTTGAGCGCGAACTTGCTTTACCGTTAGCACGTCCAGCCCCTTTGTTTTGAGCTTTACTTGAGCCTTGGTTATTCGCGCCTTTACCTGAAGAGCCATAGCCACCGGTATTATTACTTTGACTTGGTGTATCGTCTAAGCGCATGGTAAAGGAAATACGCTTGCGCGGTACGTCGACTTCAAGCACTTTCACTTTAACAATATCGCCGGCTTTAACTACCTCGCGAGGGTCTGAAATAAACTTGTTAGTCAATGCAGAGATATGTACCAGTCCGTCTTGATGCACGCCCACATCAACAAATGCGCCAAAGTTAGCTACGTTGCTCACTACGCCTTCTAGGATCATACCCGGCTTAAGGTCGTTAATAGTTTCAACGCCTTCTTTAAACGCCGCTGTTTTAAATTCAGGACGAGGGTCACGGCCTGGTTTATCCAGCTCTTTTAGAATGTCTTTAACAGTTGGCAAACCAAATGCGTCGCTGGTAAAGGTATCTGGCGACAGGCTTTTTAGAAGCTCGGTATTGCCGATAATGTCATTAACTGCAACCGCAGTGGTATCTACAATTTTATCGACTACAGGGTATGCTTCGGGGTGAACCGCAGAAGCATCAAGTGGGTTGGTGCCGTTTACAATACGCAAGAAACCCGCCGCTTGCTCGAAGGCTTTAGGCCCTAAACGCTCAACTTTCAATAGTGCTTTACGGTCTGGGAAAGCGCCATTAGTGTCTCTGAAGTTAACAATGTTGTGCGCTAGAGTTTTGTTTAAGCCTGATACATAGCTCAATAGGGCAGGCGATGCGGTGTTAAGGTCAACGCCAACAGCGTTTACACAGTCTTCAATAACACGGTCAAGGGACTTGCCCAACTGGCTTTGACTTACGTCGTGCTGATACTGGCCTACACCAATGGCTTTAGGCTCAATTTTAACTAGTTCTGCGAGTGGGTCTTGCAGGCGGCGTGCGATAGACACGGCTCCACGAATTGAAACATCCAGATCAGGCAGCTCTTTAGAGGCAAGCTCAGACGCTGAATACACAGAAGCGCCAGCTTCACTTACCATAATTTTCTGTGCTGTAAGTTCGCTGTTGTTCTTAAGCATTTCACCGACAAGTTTGTCGGTTTCACGGGAACCTGTTCCGTTGCCAATGCTAATTAAGTCTACTTTGTATTGTTTGCACAAGGTTGTTAGCGTGCGAATAGACTTATCCCATTGGTTTTGCGGTGCGTGTGGGAATATGGTGTTGGTCGCTACCACCTTACCTGTACTGTCTACTACCGCTACCTTAACGCCTGTTCTTAAACCTGGATCTAGACCCATCGTGGTTTTTGCACCTGCAGGTGCAGCCATCAACAAGTCGTTTAAGTTTTTGGCAAATACTTCAATGGCTTCGTCTTCAGCACGCTCTCGCAGGGCGCTGAATAGCTCAGTTTCCATGTGTAAACCAATTTTGATTTTCCACGTCCACTGCACCACCTGAGCTAAGAAATCATCAGCGCCACGACCGCGGTGCCTGATATCGTAGTGGCTGGCGATAATGTGCTCGCAATGAGATGGGCCTTTTTCTTCTGACTGCGGGTCGGCATCTAGCTGAATATGAAGCATGCCTTCATTGCGACCCCTAAACATGGCCAATGCGCGGTGCGATGGTACCTTTTTGTATTTTTCGCTGTGTTCAAAATAGTCTTTATATTTAGCGGCTTCTTGTTCTTTACCTGGTACAACCGTACTGTTTATATGCGCATTTTCAGTAAGGTAATGACGCACTTTAGCTAGCAAAGCGGCATCTTCAGCAAACCTCTCCATAAGGATATAGCGAGCACCTTCTAGCGCGGCTTTAGTATCAGCCACGCCGTTGTCTGCATTTACAAACTCTTGCGCTTTGCTTTCAGCATCTGTGTCAGGGTTGCTAAATAAGGCATCGGCCAGCGGTGCTAAACCAGCTTCAATAGCAATTTGCCCTTTAGTACGCCTGCGAGGCTTATACGGTAAGTACAAGTCTTCAAGGGTTGTTTTGCTGTCAGCACTGGCAATGCTGCTTTTAAGCTCGTCAGTGAGCTTGCCCTGCTCTTCGATAGATTTAAGAATAACGTCGCGGCGCTCTTCTAGTTCGCGTAAGTAGGTCAAGCGCTGCTCTAGATTACGCAGCTGCGTATCATCTAGGCCTTGGGTTACTTCTTTACGGTACCGGGCTATGAAAGGTACGGTTGCCCCTTCATCAAGAAGTTTTACTGCGGCAGTTACTTGCGAGGGTTGGACGCTAAGCTCTTCTGCAATTTTATTGGTAATCATAAGTCGCTCTAAGATACTAAAAGTTCGCGCTAGGCAATGGCGAATAAACGGTGTGTGACAGGCTTGTATACACAGCGTTAGTAGTGAAAATAAGAGCGGTGAGTATATCACCGCGGTGTAGGGAAAGTCGTCTGATCATTGTGTTACAACTGAGTAGTTAAGTAGACCATCTCTTTTTTCAAAGCTTATCTGTTGCGTCGTACCAAATACGGTTTATCCACCACTCTTTAGTACCCGCCTCAGTTTTAACAATAAACTCATCGTCCTCTTCTTTGCCAAGTAGAGCACGGGCCATGGGTGAATCAATAGAAATGTAGTCCTTGCGGCCAAAGATTTCATCATAGCCAACTAAGCGAAGCTCCATAACAGCGCCCGATTCGTTTTCAATTTCAACCCAAGCACCAAAGAACACTTTGCCTTCTTGCTGTGAATCATAATCAACAACTTTTAGGTTCTCTAAACATTTGCGTAAGTAACGAACCCGACGGTCAATTTCGCGAAGCTTCTTTTTATTGTATTGGTAGTCAGCGTTCTCACTCCTATCGCCCAGGCTGGCTGCCCAAGTTACCTTGCGAGTGATTTCTGGTCGTTCTTCACGCCACAAGAAATCCAGTTCTTGTTGAAGCTTTATATAGCCTTTTCGAGTGATAAGCGGTGTTTTCACAATGTCCTATAAATAATCCAGCTAATTACCCTTACTTTATGTGGGTAATAAGGCAAAACGCAATCTTTCGATAAAGTAAAAAGTGACAAGCTAGGCAGATTGAATAATTATTGAACATAAACCTTTCTGCCAGTGTCTTAGTATAAATGACATACTAGCCATTAGGGGAAATGAATGCGTAACAGAATGCCTGTGTTGAACCGCCGAAGGTCGGGGAGCGACCCGCTTCAAACCAGCGGTACTATCATAGGTTTTATGCTGTTTTTGAGCGGCGCGCTGTTATTGTTGTATGCCTTACTTGATATAGTTGTTCGCTTAAATAGTGTACGAACCGTGATATACCTTATCTTAGCGTGTGCTATGTATAAAGTAGGGCACTCGCTGCTTAATCATTTTGCGACGTTTAAAGTCCATACGGAAAGACGACGCGCACCTAACCGTTAAAACCTTTAGTTTTAAGCCTGCATTTTTAAGGTTTAATTGTTCCTAAAAAACCTTGTTAGGGCCGTGAAATATTTCAACTTTGAGCTAAGCTTAAAAGTGTAATTCGAGGCACCAAGCATATTGAATAACCCACATTATTATTTGGGTACGCGCGTGGTGAAAATCCACTAGCTCGTAGGGAAAAGGTAAGCAAGGATCACGCTGACTCACTAAAACAAAAAAGCCGACGCATAGCGTCGGCTTTCTCTTTTCTGAAACACTAGCTTATTCAGCTGGCGCTTCGGCTTCAGGTTTAACCACTTCTAGAAGCTCAACATCAAAGATTAGCGTTGAGTTAGGCGTAATAGCGCCTGTTGAGCGTGCGCCATAAGCAAGCTCTGATGGGATGTGGAAGCGGTATTTCGCGCCTTCTTTCATTAGCTGTACGCCTTCAGTCCAACCCGCGATTACGCGATTAAGAGGAAATTCAGCTGGCTCGCCGCGCTTATAAGAAGAGTCGAACTCTGTACCATCAAGCAAGGTACCACGGTAGTGAACTTTTACCATGTCTGTTGCTTCTGGGCTTGCGCCTTTGCCTTCTTCAAGTACTTCGTATTGAAGACCAGACTCTGTTGTCGTCACGCCTTCTTTCTTACCGTTTTCTTCTAGGTAAGCAAGACCTGCTTCAATGTTTTTCTCAGCAGCTTGTTCAGCCATTTCTTGCTGTTTAGCACGCAATACTTCTTCGCCCTGTTGAGCGATTTGCTGAATTTGCTCTGGCGTAAACTTAAGGGTGTCGTTTAGGCCGTCTTTAAAGCCCTGTTGTAGCGCATCTTGGTCTAGGGTTAAACCAAGCTGCTCTTGCTGCTCTGCACGGTTGCTAACGAATAGACCCATGCTCGCGCCCATGGCGTAAGCTTGCTTTTGTGTATCTGTCATTTCTTCTGCTGCAACAGCAGTTGTTTTTGCACTATCAGCGCTTGTAGAAGCGGCCTCATCAGATGTGTTTGGCTGGCAAGCGAAAAGGCCTAGCGCAGCGATAGTAGATAAGGCAACGAGCGACTTCTGCATAAAAACGTCTCCATTAATTATTATCATCATGCGTCTATGTCTATACTGCTGCATCTAAGGCAGTTTGCACGATAGTTAAAGATGCGTGATCCATGCTATGTTAAACCTAGCGTTTACAAAGCGAAACCCATTTGATTATGTTTAGGCCTCAAATGTTCCATAGAATAGTGTTACTCACCTTACTTATTGGCAATTCCATGGGATGTTCTGTCCCTGATACTACGCCAATACAGCAGTGGCGTCATGTAGAAGAGGGCGCATACGCGGCAGATATATCCACCGATGGCACGTTAGCGGTGGTATCCGGCGTAAATAATGGGGTCAATGTATGGCGAATTGGGCAGAGCGAACCCCTCTATCATTGGAGTCATCAAGGGGAAGGTAATAACTTAGTGATGTCAGTGCACATTAGTGCGGACAAGCGCTATGTGGTCACTGCCGACCGTGAAGCGTTTGCTCTGTGGAGTTTAGAAACTGGCGAACCAGAAGGATTTTGGCGAATAGATGAGTCCTCTATTCGCGATGTGGTAGTCACCAATAATGGTAATGGGATACTCGTCGCTCGCTCAAATGGTAAGGTTATGTATTTTGAGCCGCGCACCTCTCGTCGTCTTGAGTTTTTTGGGCATCAGGAAAAAGTTAATTCCATTGATATCTCACCTAATGGCAAGTTTGCCCTTACTGGTGGCAATGACTACATTGCCTACTTGTGGAGTACAGACACTGGGCAGATTATCCACACCTTTACGCACCCCACCCGAGTAACCAAAGTTGCGTTAGACGATGAAGGCCGGTTTGCTTTTACTGCCGACAGTCAAAGTAAGTCGCAAGTATGGAATGCGCAAACGGGGCAGCCCGTGACTTCACTCAAGTTTGCATCACGACAAAAAATCTTCACAGATGTCGAGTTTTCAAAAGATGGTCAGTATTTACTGACAGGCTCGCCAGCCAGGAAGGTATATCTTTGGAATTTGAAAAACGGTGAACAAGTCCAGTCAATTAAAGTTGCATCGAGAGAGTCTATTTCACCGCCAACCGCAGTTGTTTATGGCGTCGGCTTCCTCCCCAATGATAATATACTGTCTATAAGTAGCAGTGGCCTTGCCGAAGAATGGCAACGAGAGAGATAGAGAATTTACATGACAGACAAAAGCGCTGAGCAGTTACAACAGCAAGTAGATAGCGCCAATAGCTATATTGAAGAGTTGCAGATGAAAGTAGCCTTTCAAGAACACACTATCGAGGCACTTAATGAAGCGCTGGCGTCACAACAAAAGCAACTCGATGATTTAGCGTTTAAAGTAAGTCACGTAATAGACCGTGTTAAAAGCATAGAGCCGTCTAATATTGCTAAGCAATCAGAAGAAACCCCGCCCCCGCATTATTAATTGTAGTCATTTTTAAAGGGCATCGGGGCGCCTGTGGTTTGAAGGGGGCGCCTCATAGGCAGGTGACAAATTAGTAAATTCAAAGGTTTATAAAACCAAGCTGCACAAGCTTCGACTCAAACACTAGTTTATCTTGTTATGAGTTAGGCTAAGACTGCATTTATCCTGATAATCTAATTGAATTACACTTGCGCGCAATTGCACAGGCCCAAGTAATACTGAGCCTTATCTTCAACAAATAAGAGAAAATTATGAGTGATTTTGATATGGATGCGTTTGACAGCATCGATTTTGACTCAATTGAGCAGTCAGTAGCCGAAAAGCAGGCTGAAAAAGACAAGCAAGAAAGCCAAGAAATTGAAGGCATGCGCGACGGTGCCAACGATTGTGGTGATAGCTGTACCATATAAGTACCTTATAACAGCAGCTATAACGGCTAGGGCTCATGCAGAGCCCTCAGCGTTAAATAAGCCCTCAGCGTTAAATAAGCCCTCAGCGTTTTTAATCAGACCTTTCAGGGTTTTCCAGTCTGTCTAACTCCAACCGGTCAAGCTCTACGCTTTCCTCCACATCGCCTTCAAACGCTTTGATAAATGCGTTTTTTAATATTGCCGTAAATGCCTCCCAAGTCTGGGTTTCTGGACTAGATAAGTCGCCTTCAATAGGAATACGTGTGGCAATTTGATCCTCGCTCTGATTTTCAAACAGTTCGGTGACAAACGCAGAAATCGCTTCAATACTGCCTTCAATAAAACCGTCTCCGTCCCGCTCAATGTCGCCTTTCCAAGAAAATACTTCAACATTATGCAAAATTGGCTTGATGTAGCCTTTTACTTGCCCTTCGTTAGATGCGATCTCGGCAGCAAGCGTAAGGGTTCCAGCTTCTAAGTCAAAAGGCGCATAGGTATCGAGCAGGTTTTTAAAATTCACTAAACCGACGTTATCAGCTTGAATGTCTAGGTCAAAGGTAGGGACTTTAGTTGCGGGATTAAGCTTGGCGTCAAACGAAAGAGTGCCTTGCTCTGCTGTTTGGCCTTTCGCTTTAGCTGTGGCCACGCGCGTGTCCGACAAATCGTCGCTGTTTACCAAATTATTCACTTCAAGATGAATATCATGCAGCGCAATATCAATAGCCGGAGAGGTATCAGGATTGTGAAAGGCAATTTTCCCTTCGTTAATGGTGAGTTTGTCGATACGCAGAGGAAATAATTGATCGGCAATAGACAGCCAATTTTCGTTCTTACCCGACTGACTCTTTTCTTCCGTGTTTCCGTCTACAAAGTTAATTTCGGGAGAATTTACCACCACCCTGCCAACGGCCGCACCTTTAAAAAGCTGTGACCACGATAGTGTAAATTCCACATAGTCAGCCTTAAACAACGGCTTATCTATTTGTCCATTCGCTTTATACAGCAACACATATTCTAAGCTGTAGGCACCTCGCCACAGCATTAAATCAACATCACCCACTCGACCGTTGTATTGGTCCGATTGGCTTAGTGTGTTGTTGATGTATGTGGCTGCGGCATAAGGAAGGTACAACCTAAACGCGACGAGCATGAGCAATAGCCCTGCTACTACATAGCAAAATCGTTTTTTAGCGTGTTTCATATTTCACTCCTTAGGGAAAGGAATACAAAAAACATGCCTTGGAGAGCGTTTTTCCTCGGTAAGAGCGTTAGTCGCGACTGGCGCGGTATCCAGAGAAGGTTTTAAAAAGCCTGAGTACAGTATGAGAAGGTGTTACACAGGCCTGATGGTAAGATTTTCTTAACAGTGAGTAGGAATGCTAGTGAGGTTTGAAAATACCAATCACGTTTTCGTTGGAGCGCGTGGCGGCACTGACCTTTTCGTCAGTTTGCGCTTCGTTGTACCCACATGCGACGCATTCCAGCTTTTCCACGTTATTTTCAAAATATAACGAAATAGTATCTAGCTCTTGGCATTTTGGGCACGTAGCCCCTGCTACAAAGCGACGTTTTACACGTTTTGACATACATACACCTTTGGGAAATTTCGCCAGTATTATACCTTGAAATGGCATGTGTTGATCAGCTTTTACCTTAAGTTTTTGATACTATACGCGCCCTAGATTGTTCTATCACAGGTTAGTCATGATTAAGCTTTCAAATGTATCGCTACTTCGCGGCCGCAAAATGTTGCTGGAAGAGGCGTCGGCACAGGTTTTTCCAGGCCACAAAGTGGCGCTTATAGGCAGTAATGGCTGCGGAAAGTCTACGCTGTTCGCACTGTTGCGCAGTGAACTAAGCGTTGATGCCGGAGATTGCAGCGTTCCAAGTGATTGGCGAATTGTGAGCGTGGCTCAGGAAACGCCAGCAACTGATCGAACTGCGATAGATTACGTGATAGACGGTGACAAACATTTACGTGATTTACAGGCTAAGCTAGACGCAGCTGAACAAAGCGGCGACGGTGTAAAAATAGGCCAAATTCACGGGCAGCTTGAGCAGGCTGGAGCTTACGATGTGGAATCACGTGCAGCGACTATACTTTCCGGCCTCGGATTCACTAATGTGCAGCTAAGCGCACCGGTGAGTGACTTTTCTGGTGGTTGGCGCATGCGCTTAAACCTTGCACAAGCACTACTTTGTCCATCAGATTTATTGCTGCTTGATGAGCCCACTAACCACTTGGATTTAGACGCCGTAATTTGGTTAGAGAAATGGCTCCAGCGCTATGCAGGCACCTTATTACTTATTTCTCACGATAAAGCCTTTATCGACAATACGGTGGCGCAAATTATCAGTGTTGAGCAACAAAAACTTGTTACTTACACAGGTAACTATTCCTCTTACGAAACTCAGCGTGCTGAGCGCATGCGCTTACAAAACATTGAGTATGAAAAGCAGCAGCAAAAGGTAGCCCACCTAAATTCATTTATTACACGGTTTAAAGCCAAGGCTAGTAAAGCAAAGCAAGCGCAAAGCCGTATTAAGCAGCTAGAGAAAATGGAAACGCTAATGCCAGCGCACATGGCAAGCCCATTTAGTTTTTCTTTCTCACCGCCAACAGCGCTTCCAAACCCACTGGTTCAAATGGAAAAAATACAGCTGGGGTATGATGATCATATAGTGCTTCAACAGGTAAAACTGAATTTAGTACCTGGCAGCAGAATAGGTCTTCTAGGTAGAAACGGGCAAGGTAAGTCAACGTTAATCAAGCTGTTAGCGGGCGTTCATGCGCCCAAACAGGGGATTTTCAATACCGCAAAAGGTCTGAAGATTGGCTATTTTGCCCAGCACCAGTTAGAAACACTAGACGCTAATGCCACACCCCTTTTACATTTGCAGCGTATTGATGAAAAAGCTACTGAACAGCAGCTTCGCGATTACCTGGGCGGTTTTGGCTTTAACGGCGATGAAGCATTGGCACCCGTGGCACCTATGTCAGGTGGCGAAAAGGCGCGCTTGGTGTTGGCACTAATTGTTTACCAAAAACCTAACTTATTGCTGCTGGATGAGCCTACCAACCACTTAGATCTAGAAATGCGCCATGCGCTAAATATTGCTCTTCAGGGTTTTGAAGGCGCTATGGTGCTGGTATCTCACGACCGCTTCTTACTTTCTTCGGTTTGTGAAGATTTCTATTTGGTAGACAGCGGTGAAGTTGAGCCATTTAAAGGCGACTTGGATGATTATCGCGACTGGATTTTAAAACAGCAGGCTGCAGAAAAAGCCAAGGCCAACAGCGACGTTAAAAAAGCCAATGGCGACGCTAAAAACGGCGCGCAGCAAGAAGCAGGAGTGCAGAGTAAGCCGGAACGCAAGTTAGATCGTAAAGAAGAAAAGCGCCGCGAAGCCGAGTTCAGGCAAAGCGTAGCGCCACTTAAAAAAGCCATCGAAAAACACGAAAAAGCCATGGAGAAATGCAGTACCGCCCTGGCAGAGGTAGAAGCATCACTCGCCGATACCTCGCTTTACAGCGATGACAAAAAAGCAGAACTCATGGGCTTGCTCGACAAGCAAACTCAGCTTAAGCAACAGCTTGAAGAGGAAGAGATGGCATGGCTAGATGCCCAAGAGCAGATAGAGCAAAAAAGAGAAGAGTATGACAGTGTCAGCGCCTAATATAAAAAGCAGTGTGTTTTGGGAGTACAGCGTATCTCGCTATACGAAAGGTGATATGGCACCACTCGCGCTTCTGCTTCAAGATAACCACAAGGTGAATGTAAACGTTCTCTTGCTGATTTGCTGGTGTTTAGAGAATAATGTCATTATAAATTTGCCTCAGCTTAAATCGGTTATAGCGGCATCAACGAGCACTGACGAAAAGTTAAAACAGCATCGCGAGAAGCGCAAAGCAGCAAGCCCTGAGAAAGGTGGTGAGCAAACAGCCTACGATGCACTCAAAGCGCAAGAATTAGAGCTTGAAAGGCAACAGCAGCAAGACATCGTTGCGTCTTTTAATGAGCAGGCGGTTACGCACTTGGGTCAGCAAGCCTCGCCAACGAATATATTTAACGCGTCTATCGCTGCGTTTATTAATGCATACGAGTTACGCGACAACAACGAGGCGCGTCAGTTAGTGAGCCTTGTGGTAAATCAATTATCGTAAAAACACAATAAGAAAATACAATGAGCAAATCAGCGCTATCGCATGGAAAGATAATAAAAAGTAGCTTTAAAGTGCCAGGATGGGCAAAGAACCGACATGTGCAAACCATATGGCCGCGTTTTATTCAAAAGCGCTTACCCCTTTCTTATAACATGGAGCGTTTAACCTTACCGGATGACGACTTTGTTGACGTAGCATGGGGCCCCAAACCACAAGAGACATCAGGGGTAGTGGTGATGTTTCACGGATTGGAGGGCAGCATCAAGTCGCATTATGCGAACGATATGATGGCCCAACTATCTGTGAATGGTTGGCAGGTGGTAATGATGCATTATCGCGGCTGTAGCGGTGTGCCAAACCTAAAAGCGCGCGCTTATCACAGTGGCGAAACAGAAGACCCTAGCTTTTTCTTAGAGTGGTTGCACGATAAATTCCCCCGAATACCCAAGGTAGCTATTGGCTTTTCCCTTGGTGGTAATATGCTGCTGAAACTGTTGGGTGAAAACCCTGCACAAAAGTGGCTGAAAGCGGCGGTTGCCATCTCTTCTCCGCTTAAATTATCTGAGTGCGCAAAGTCAATTAATCAGGGTTTTTCTCGTGTGTATCAAAAGTATTTACTTACTAGCATGAAAGATACTTTGCGTAAGAAGATGGAATACATTGATTATCGCAAGCTTATTCAGCTTACAAAAAGTGATGTAGAAGGCATTACTAGCTTTACTCAATTTGACGAAAAGATCACGGCTCCCCTGCACGGTTTTGCAGATGCGCAAGACTATTATGAAAAGTGCAGCGCGTATCACTTTTTAAGCGCCATCCACTGCCCAACGTTAGTATTGCATAGCATCGATGACCCCTTCATGAACCACTTAATTGTGCCAAAAGAAGAGGAACTTGCGCGTAACGTCACCGTAGAATTGAGCGAACGGGGCGGTCATGTTGGCTTTATGCAAGGCTCTGTATTAAACCCGAAGGTTTGGCTGCACGAGCGCGTCAAACGCTTCGTTAGCGAAGCCTTACCGGTAAACTCAACCTGTGGTTATGTTAGTCGCTAGTACCGCGGTGATATTTGTGCGGTTTAAGTTTTATAAAACGTTTTTCCCAGGAGTGTGAATGATAATTCCCATCGACGCATTAGAAGCA
The DNA here is from genome assembly GCF_056311745.1 of Alteromonas sp. ABV4_150. NCBI lineage: Bacteria > Pseudomonadati > Pseudomonadota > Gammaproteobacteria > Alteromonadales > Alteromonadaceae > Alteromonas > Alteromonas sp. ABV4_150. The sequence continues at coordinate 1,743,578 of NZ_CM149971.1, forward strand.
GATACGCTTTATAGCTTGGCTGAGTCTTTTGTATTACGTGAAGGCACCGACTATGGTGCTGAGGAAGTTGAGCTAGAAGTAAAAGTTCAGCAGGTGCTAGACAGGTTAAAATCTGGCGAGGCAGTACTCGTATACTCAGAGCTTCACGAAAGTGTGGATATAAAAAGAAAAGAAGATATTGAGCCCAGCGACACAGCTGAATAGAAAACAAAGCGAAAGAACAGCCATCTTCTTGAAATGCAGGCACAAAAAAGCCGGGTCGAGCAACCCGGCTACCTACCTGAGGAGAGGAAGGCTTAAAACGCGTAGCGTGCAGTTACCTGCATAATGTCTAAATCATCAATGATTTTGTAGTTTGCGCCAACAGCCCACTGTGGCGTGATGTAGTAGTTAGCGCCTACTTTAAATGTGGCCTCACCGTCGTCTACATCGTAATAGCCTACTTCACCAGCAAGCTCTACCTGCTCTGTAATCATTGAGCGAAGACCGGCATTAATGCTGTAACCTGTCTCGTCATCTACGTCACCATCAATACGCTCTAGGTTGGCACCGAAGTAGGCATCTGTTGTGGCGTTTACAGGTAAGCGGTAACCTGCACCTAGTGTTAGCATATCGAAGTCGAAGTTACCTTCTTCAAAAAAGCTGTACTCGCCGTTTAAGTACCAGTTGCTGTTTAAGAGGTACTTACCATTCACGGTTAAGCCGTCCGGCTCGAAAGACTCGTTGTCGTCAAAGTCCATTTTGGTATAACCACCTTCTACGTAACGCCAGTCTGGCTTGTCGGCCATTGCTGTAAGAGGAAGTGTTGCCGCAGTAAGTGCCGCTGCAATAAGTGTGATTGATTTACGCATGTGATAACTCCTTAGTATGTTCAGTAACCCACTGTCTGCAGCGCAAACATTCAATGTGTTTGCAAAGCGTGTTGGTAGTCAGCGCTTCTAAAGCGCGCTGCTCTTTTGCAAATGCAATGCTCTTCTACATCGCTCCGCAGTGGGTTACTTGGTTGATGAACACAAAGCCAAAAACGTCTTCATGTCATCTCTATCATTTCCTTCCAGAAATCCTGTCCGATGTATTTATCAACATGGAGGAGTGCAAAGCGTCTGCCAACTGCGAAAAAAACTTAGCTGTAAATCAAATGAGATGCATCTATCTATCTAATAAATATAGAGAAATTAAAAGTAAGAAGAAGCGTTATGTGAATACCTGAGCTGCTAAAGCCTGTGTAGAGTTTAAAAAGTAAGCATATTGGCATGGGAAACTGTCTCTAAAAAACAACAGTTAACCTTTTGTCTAACTCATCGGACAAATTTACAACAAAGAAATTGTCTGCCACCTTCAATGTCGATGTTTTTAAGTTGTTGTAAATAAATGTAAATTTAATTAATAAGACCGTGTTTTTAGTATTGGAACAGCTTTTGCTCAAGTACTTCTGTGTTATCCAGCATTCACTTTTGCCAACAGGCACGGAATTCGACTTTTTGCGATACCAGTGAATAAAGAAAGGAATAGAGCGCCTTTCTTAAATGGTTTCAATGAATACTTTTTCTCATCATCGTTTTAAAGCAGCAGATAATCTGTTGCTCGCTATGTATAGCTAAGCGATAAAGCTAAGAGATTGACGACCATCTGGATAACCATTGTTTTCATAAGGAGAGGACGAATGGCTAAGCCAGTTTCAATTTTCGGAAAAGATTTACAAACTAATGCGTTTCAGCATCGAAAGCTGTCGCGCATTCTTTTAGCAATGACCAGCGTTATTGCCCTATTTGCATTTCAACAAGCGGGCGCTGTCGAGGTCAATGACAACAATCAGCCTCAAAAAGCATCACCCGTTCTTCAATCTATTATTGATGCTGCTCGCAAATCAGCAACAGAAAGCTATGAACAAGACGATCACGGACTAAACAGCAAATTAAAAGAGATTGATTACACCACTTATCGTTCTATTCGCTTTAAGCCTGAGCAAAGTCTTTGGCACGGTGAGAACGACTACGAACTTCAGTTTTTTCATCCAGGTTTTTTATACGAATACCCCGTTACCATTCACACTATTGGCGAAAGCAATAAGCCCGAACGTTTAGCTTTTAACAGCGACATGTTTAACTACGATGGTTCTGCAGCAGGTTTAGCGGACATGACGGATGAAAAGTCAGGGTTTGCAGGCTTTCGTGTTCACTACCCTATAAAAAACGAAGAGTACAAAGATGAATTTGCTGTATTCCTCGGTGCTTCATATTTTCGTTTGGTAGGTAAAAATCAAGTTTATGGTATTTCAGCACGCGGTTTGGCAATTGATACCGCGTTAGCGAAAGGTGAAGAGTTCCCTCATTTCACAGAGTTCTGGGTTATCGAGCCTGGTGAAGGCAAGCCAATTACTATTTATGCTCGCCTAGAAAGTCCTTCTGTTGCGGGGGCTTATAAATTTGTTATCCAGCCTGATATTGATACCAGTGTAAAGGTAGAGAGCTGGTTATTTGCTCGCGACGACGTGAATAAGCTAGGTATTGCGCCATTTACCAGTATGTTTTTATATGGCGAGAACACAGAAAAGCGTCATGACGACTATCGTCCAGAAGTGCACGATAGTGACGGTGTGCTAATGGTAACTCATGCGGGTGAAGAGATTTGGCGTCCACTGACTAACCCAGCACGCCTTCAGGTTACGTCACTTAGCGATACAAATCCAAAAGGCTTTGGCATGCTTCAACGCGACGGCGAGTGGGGTAACTACCTTGATGCTGAGGCCAACTATCATATACGTCCAGGGCTATGGGTTACTCCGGAAGCCGGCTTTGAGAAAGGTCGCTTGGAAGTCGTAGAAATACCAACTAAGTCTGAAATTCATGACAATATCGTGGCTTTCTGGACACCTGAAAAGCCATTTAAATCCGGTGAGTCCCTGTACTTCTCTTACGACCTTAAAACGGTAGAGCAAAACCCTTTTGTAAGCGAATTAGCGTCTGTTGTGCGTACCCGTCAGGGAAAGGCTGTATTGCCCGGTGACGAGTTTAAAAACGACAGTTTAAATACGACACGGCAGTTCAATGTAGATTTTAGCGCGCCTTCTGCCGTTGCTTTTGATAACGAGTCGATGAAGCTGGTGGTACAGGGTACTAACGGCACAATTTCTCAGCAGAGACTTTACCCTGTAGCCGACGGCCAAGAGTGGCGTGCTTCCTTCTTCGTGAAGCCGAAAGAGAAGGCAAACGGTAGATATGCGCGCTTACATTGAAAAAGACGGAAAGCGTGTTAGCGAGGTTTGGAATTATGTCTACCAGCCAAAATAATCGCACTCATACATCAGTATCGAACGAGGCTAAAGCCGTGCCTCAGGTTAAACGTGACAGCACTGCACGTGCTTCACACTTTTTCTTAAAAGGAGAGCATATGCGTTTGTTTATCATGGCAATGCTAGTAATTCCAAGCACGGCATTGGCCGGTTGGAGCTTATACGAGATATTTTTACCGAACGGCCTTACGAATCTAGAAATTGCGCAGTTAGGCTTGGGTTTGACCCTATTCGCTTGGCTGTGCATGGCGTTTTGGACGGGTATCATTGGTTTCTTTTTACAGCTTTTCAATATAGATCCACTGAGTTTACGCAGAAACCAAGTAAAGCCCGATGCTTCGTCGCCGTTAAAGCAAAAACACGCTGTAGTCATGCCGGTTTATAACGAAGATACCCGCCGTATTATGGTGGGGTTCGAAGCCTGTATTCGCGAGTTGATGGAAAGCGAAAACAGTTCGAATTTCGATTTCTATATGCTCAGCGACACCCGTGATATGGAAAAAGCGGATGCTGAACTACGCGCTTTTACTCGATTGAAAAAGCGTTTGGGTGCATTCTCTAGCCAAGTATTTTACCGCCGTCGCGAGCAAAACCTGCACAGAAAAGTGGGTAACCTCAAAGAGTTTTGTGAACGCTGGGGGGCAAATTACGAGTCGATGATTGTATTAGATGCCGACAGCGTAATGACCGCAGAGCGTATGCAGGATCTGGCCCGCCGTATTGAGCAAAACCCTGATACGGCCTTAGTGCAGACTATACCTATGCCAGTGCGTCAAAACACCTTCTTTGGTCGTTTCGTACAGTTTGCTGCTCACCTTTACAGCCCAATGTTGGCAACAGGCTTATCGTTTTGGCAAACAGATAGTGCAAACTACTGGGGGCACAATGCCATTATTCGTATTGCCCCTTTCATGCAGCATTGCGGACTTCCGACTCTTGAAGGTCGTGCACCTTTTGGTGGCGAAATACTAAGCCACGACTTTGTCGAAGCAGCTCTACTGCGCCGTGCAGGTTGGCAGGCTTATTTACTTACCGACACTACGGGTAGTTATGAAGAAGTGCCAAGTAACATTGTTGACTACGCCATTCGCGACCGCCGCTGGGTGCAGGGCAACATACAGCATTTAGGGCTTTTGAAGGTGAAAGGTCTTAAAATGGCGAACCGTCTGCACTTCTTATTTGGTGCCTTTGCGTACATTTCTTCACTAATACTGTTTTGTATGTTGGCACTAGGTACCGCAGATGCATTAATTCGCGCCACGTCAGTGCCAGAGTTTTTCGTATCTGAGTATCAGCTTTTCCCCAGTTGGCAGGTAGCCCGTCAGGACATGATGATGGTAACCATGTGGGGTACCGCCGCCTTACTATTCTTACCTAAGCTTTTAGGTATTTCCTTGGCTTTAATGAAACGTCGTGAAGAGTTTGGTGGGGCGTGGTCTTTACTAAAAGGCGCGGCAATTGAATTAGCCATGGCTGTACTAATTGCGCCGCTGATGATGTTCTACCATAGCTATTTTGTGATCAGCGTGTTTATCGGTCACTCAGTTAAATGGGAAGCACAAGAGCGTGAAGGTCGCAAAGTACCTTGGACCGTTGCAATCAAACACACGCAAATTATGAGCTGCTTAGCGGTAGCGTGGGGCGTAACTACCTTCTACTTCACCCCGTCGTTATTTATGTGGTTATTACCTGTATTGGTAGGCATGGTATTAGCGGCACCGGTTATTCGCCTTACAAGCAGTGATAAGTTCGGCTTGGCGATGCGCAAGTGGGGAGTGTTTGTCATCGATCAGGAAGTGAATGAGTGTAAAGCTCTTAAGCGTTTACGTGTCGCGATGGGATATTTCACTGTCTCTCAATATAAGGCAGAAGTACCTGCGCTCCCCGATAACACGTGGCAGAGCATGCCAGAGCAAGTGCTAAGTGAAAAACCACTGCCTATGCGTTATAGACTTCCTAACAGGCTACATCAGTCTTAGAGAGAAGCTCTTTAAACCAAAAAACCGCACGTTTTCGTGCGGTTTTTTTTATGCTTTCATTTATTACCACTGCCTAACTCTTATCGATAGACCTTAGCAATAGCAGTATTCTATTGCGTAAAGGTAACAGAAAACGTCACTGGGACTGTCGTAGTGATACTCTTTAGCCCTGCAATTTTTTGTAGCGCAGCTACGCCTTCGGCAAGGCCGAAAGATTCTGCTTTAATAAGTGTAGGAGCAGTAGTAGATACAGTCAGGGTATCGTCGTCTACTTTACTCGCCTTAACCGCAAATGATGTAGGAACGGCTTTTCCATGTAACATCAAAATGCCATCTACTTTCCCGTTAACAACTTGACCCGCTTTCAGGCTCATCATCGACTCAGGTAAATCGGCCTCAAACTTAGCTTGAGCATATTTGCTCACGTTAAACAGCATCTCTTGCATTCGCTGATTGCGAATATCAATCGCTGTATTAACTGACGATAGGTCTACCGCCACGGAGAGCTTGCCGCTATCGGACAGGGTACCGTCAAAGCTATCAAACTTATGTACTTCAGTGATCTGTGTATTCTTAGTCGATAAGAAATGTAGAGCACTTGACTCGCCGTCTATTGACCAGTCGGCTGCGGCAGGGAATGCTAGCCCACATGCGAGCAATGCTGCAGATAACGTGCGAATACGTGTTGTCATCATAGGTTACTCCTTTTACTTTTTGGTTCCATCTGGCTTGATTTAACCAATACCAGAGTAATGTGGCCCAACAACATTACTACGCTATTATACGTAGGTTTATAAGCTGCGCTAAGTAAATAATATGCGCTAGTGCTGATGCGGGTTTACGAAGTCATCATACTGGACTACGTCTTGCCATGGCACCCTTTGATCGCCCATTACCACAAAATCTGGGTTCTCTAGCGAATGACGCTGATTGTAGGTAAGCGGTTCGAAGTTGGCCGCGGCGATACTCCCGCCAGCTTCAGAGACAATGCACTGAGATGCGCCTGTATCCCATTCACCTGTGATACCAATACGCATGAATACATCGGCTTTTCCTTCGGCAATAAAGCAGGCTTTCAGTGAACAGCTTCCCAATGGAAGCGTTTGATATACGCGCTTGGCGCACATTCTACTGAGGACTTTTTCTCTTGACTGGCGACGGCTAATTGCAATCATCACCACACTATTCTTAGGGTCGTCTAGTTTGCGAACGCTTATTGGGTGATCGCCATCAGGGGATGACTTAAACGCACCTTTGCCCTTCTGGGCGTAATATAACGATTGCCCTGGAGGCCAGAAAATAACGCCGATAGTTGGCTCATTGTTCTCTATTAAGGCAATGTTGACCGCAAAATCCCCGCTTCTGGCGATAAATTCTTGGGTGCCGTCGATGGGATCGATTAACCAGTATCGTGGCCAATGCTTTCGCTCTTCTAAACTTGCGTGTTTGTTCTCCTCTGAGAGGATTGGGATATCAGGCGTCGCGATTTGTAAGCGCTTATTGATGATATCGTTTGCTAAATAATCTGCGCTGGTAACGGGAGACTCATCGTCTTTTTGATAAGCGTCAAACTCACCTTTATCGTATACCTCTAGCACAGCTTCACCGGCTTCGATGGCAATTTCTTTCGCAAGTTCTAGTAGGTCGGCATGGGCGTCATCGGGCATTGTTTATTGTTCCTTAAACCACTTTTGAGCTAAAAACAGCGCGGCTATACAGCGTGCTTCAACAAAGTCTTCTCGTGCAAGTAAAGCATCTGCTTCGTCTAAAGGCCAGTGAATCACCTCAAGAGGCTCAGGCTCGTCGCCTTCAAGTTGTTTTGGATACAAGTCGCGAGCCAAAACAATAGTCATATTGGCGTTAAAGAAAGTGGGCGCCATACTGACCTTATGAAGCTCTGTAAGATCGTTCGCCGCAAAGCCCGCCTCTTCTTGTAGTTCGCGATTAGCAGCTTCAATGGCAGTTTCGCCAGGGTCTATTAAACCTTTTGGAAAGCCTAGTTGATACGAATGTGTGCCGGCAGCATATTCACGAATTAACACCATGGTGTTTTCATCAAGCATAGGCACTATCATTACCGCGCCCCTGTTTCCGCCAGCCATCCGCTCGAATTCACGGGTGGCGCCGTTCGAAAACTCAAGGTCTAAGCGTTCTACCCTAAAGAGTTTGCTTTGCGCAACGATTTCACGAGAATGAATGTGTGGTAACGGTTTGTTCGGATCAATTTTTGGCATGTCTATCGCTACAACTTTGTTATCATACTTGTATACAATTTCTTAGCTTACTTCATTATAAGGAAAATCGCTTGCCCTTTCTGCCCTGGAATGAAATAGAAACTGTACTGCTAGATATGGACGGTACTTTGTTAGACCTTCATTACGACAACCAGTTCTGGCTGCACCATTTACCTAAGCGGTTAGCTCAGATAAAAGGTATTTCTGAGGCCGAGAGTCAAAAGGAAATGAGCGCGCGATATGAGTCAGTATTTGGGCAAATTCAGTGGTACTGCTTAGACTACTGGGCTGAAACTCTAGCAATGGACTTAGAAAATGAGTTTATGCCGCTGAAGCGAGAATTGGCGCACTTGTTAGCCCTTCGCGACGATACTATTCCCTTCCTTGATGCACTTCATGACTCAGGTAGGCAGGTAGTGTTAGTAACCAATGCGCATCCAAATAGCCTAGCGCTTAAAATAGAGCATACCCAACTTGATGCGCACATCGACAACCTTATTTCTACCCATGAATTTGGCGTAACCAAAGAGTCTCAGCTTTTGTGGGAGCGACTACACAAGAGAGTGCAGTTTGATAATAGCCGCACCTTATTTGTCGATGACTCGCTGCCTATTTTGAAAGCGGCACAGACGTACGGTATCAAACATTTACTTGCTGTCGACAACCCTGATAGTACCTTGCCAAATCGCAATATTAGCGAATTCCCAGCGGTACGCGATTACCGTTTAATGTTAGAAGATATCAAGCAGAACCCTGTTGGTGCTGTTTGACCGGACATTTTAAAGGACAAATGCAAATGGTATCTGACACAATTTTTGTAGGCTCGCTAAATCCGGTAAAAATAAACGCTGCGCTCAATACACTTTCCGACACACTAGAGCACGACTTTGACGCCCAAGGAATGGCTGTGCCAAGCGGCGTGCCCGACCAGCCGATGAATGAAGATGAAACGCGCCAGGGTGCTATTAATCGGGTGAAGGCCATGCTAGCTCATCATCAGGGCGGCCTTACTGACGCATGGTATGTGGCAATTGAAGGTGGGGTGGATGTATTTGAAGATGGCCCCGCGACCTTTGCCTATGTGGCGATTTACCATGAAGGCCACTGGTCGGTAACACGAAGTGCGAGTTTGCCCCTTCCAGTGAGCGTTTATCAGGCGCTACAGCGTGGCGAAGAGCTTGGGCCGGTTATGGACAAGCTTTTTGATACGGTAAATATAAAGCAAAAAGGCGGTGCTATAGGGTTACTGACTTTAAATCACGCTTCGCGTCAAAGTGTTTACGAAGTTGCGCTGACCCTTGCAATGGCGAAGTTTCATTTTCCAGACTTATATACCGACTAGTCAGGCTAAGTTTCCTCTCACTAAATTAGCCATTACAAAACGCAGCATATAGGCCCTTGGACAAATGTGACCTCTTGAGGGCCGCCTCTCTTTTCCTGAAGTGTTCGCTCTGAAATCTTTACTGCGATAGGTAATCTTTTCTAATTCCAGTTTTATTCTCAGTTTCCATCTTTGCTGTGACGTCGCTCTATGTTGCTGAATATGTTGCGAAAAAAAAGTTTTTTGCAATTTGGCTTTCTAGTTGCACCTTCTCTTTAACAAACGGATTAAGGAGAGTGACAATGAGTGAGACAATTAATACCTACAACCCTGCTACAGGTGAAAAGATCGATCATTATCATTTGATGTCAGCAGAAGACGCTGAACAAGCGGTAACACGTTCTCAAGAAGCATATTTGAACTGGCGCCGAACGTCATTTGAAACTCGCGCTGATTTATTCAACAACCTTGCGGATTTAATGGAAGAGCGCATTGACGACCTTGCTAGTCTAATGACCCGAGAAATGGGTAAAGTAATGGCGCAGGGTAAACAAGAAGTGCAGTTGTGTGCTCAAATATGTCGTTATACAGCAGAGCATGGCGCATCATTTCTAGAAGACGAGCACCGTATTTTTGAAGGTGGTCGTGCGATTATTACCTATCAACCTATTGGCGTTATTCTGGGCATTCAGCCGTGGAATTTCCCGCTTTATCAGGTTATTCGCTACAGCGTATCAAACATCATGGCAGGTAATACGACAGTGCTTAAACACGCTAAAAACGTGTTTGGTATGGCACAAGCCATCCAGCAGATGTACGAAGATGCTGGTTTCCCGAAAAACGTATATCAGTCGTTGTTAATTGATGGTGGCACGGCAAGCGACCTAATCAAGCATAAATACGTGCGCGGCGTTACCTTCACTGGAAGTGATGAAGTAGGTAAACAAGTTGCGAAAGAAGCTGCGAGCCTTTCTAAGAAGACCGTGATGGAGCTTGGTAGTAATGATGCGTTTTTGGTACTCGAGGATGCTGATATCGACCATGCGGTAGAAATGTGTATTCAAGGTCGCGTAATAAATAACGGTGAAACCTGTGTAGCAGCTAAACGTTTCGTAATCGTGGATAGTGTTTATGACGAGTTTAGAGACAAGTTCGTGGCGCAGTGTAAGAAGCTTAAAGTGGGTGACCCAACGGATGAAAACTCTGACCTAGGCCCTATGGCCAGAGAAGACTTGCGAGATGAACTTCATGAGCAGGTGAAAAAATCAGTAGAAGCTGGAGCGAAACTTACCCTGGGCGGTGAAATTCCAGACTCTAATGGCTACTTTTACCCTGTAACTGTGCTTGAAGACGTATCATCTGGCATGCCGGCGTATGATGATGAACTGTTCGGTCCTGTTGCGTCATTAATTCGAGCTCGCGACGATAAACAGGCGATGGAAGTCGCAAACGATTCGCGCTATGGCTTAGGCGGCGGTATCTTTAGTACTGATACTGATAAGGCTGTTGCCCTAGCGAAAGATGAATTTGATACCGGTATGGTAAACATTAACGGGTATTCTCTTGCACAACCGAACCTACCCTTTGGCGGTGTGAAAGACAGTGGTTACGGCCGTGAACACGGTGGTTATGGTATGCGTGAATTCGTAAATATCAAAACCATCATGGTAGCGGAGAACGCTGCGGAGTGATCATTAGTTAAATATAGCTTTTAGCTAGGTAAAACTATTAGCTAAGCAAAATAAGTCACTACAAATGGGCACGTATTACGTGTCCATTTTTGTATGTCCTCTTTTCTATTTCTCTTTTATATTTACATCCTTTCTTGCCTACTACTTGGTTTCCATTGAATAATTTTGTGACCATATCAGGTCTTTTCCTTCGATATGAATGTATAAACCATAAAAAGTGACAAAGGATAGTGGTGATGAAGATTCTACAGAGAGCGATAACCGTTATAGGATTAAGTGCAGACAAAAAGGGCCGCAACAGATCCATTAGGCGCGAGATGCTTAACAATAAAGCGTGTACAGGCTCGTTGACTATTCTAGTTGCTACTGCTGCGCTGGCGCTTTCCTCTGCAGCATTTGCATCGTCTAGTGCGTTACTTCATGCATCACTGCAAACTGATGTATCACCTCAACCCTCCTCTAAACAAACGAATCATGTAACAAGTGAAAGCAAAAACGCCGCTTCTATGGCTTGCGGTAATGTCTCCGTGCAGGTGTTAGGGTCTGGCGGACCTGAATTGGATGATGGAAGAACATCTAGTGCTTATTTGATCTGGGTAAATAATAAAGCCCGCGTATTGGTAGATGCTGGCAGCGGCAGCAGTGTTCAGTTCGGCGCCGCTGGCGCGTCATTTGAAACCCTTGATGTGATTCTACTTTCCCACTTACACACCGACCATTCAGCGGATTTACCCAGCTTCGTAAAAGGGGGCTATTTCACCAATCGCGAAAATGACTTATGGGTTATGGGACCAGACGGCAACCAAACTATGCCCTCTACTAACGCCTATGTGTTATCGTTAATTGGCGAGGAAGGCGCATTTAAATATCTGTCTTCTTATACTATCGAAGGTCAAGACGATTACACAATATCGACGAAAAGCGTTGCTAGCGCCACACTAAAGAAACCCTTTGAATACGCAGTCAATAGTGACATTAGCGTTCAAGCTATGTCGGTAAATCACGGGCCTATACCAACACTTGCGTGGAAAGTTAGGGCTAACGGGTGTGAAATGGTATTTTCTGGTGATACTAACGATAAAGAGGGAAACCTAGCCCGCTTCGCTAAGAACGCTGACCTTTTAGTACTGCATAACGCCATTAACGATAACGCGGGGCGCGTTGCGAAAAATCTGCATATGACACCAACACAAATTGTTGATATCGCCACCCAATCTAAAGCAAAGCGCATCGTACTGTCTCATATTATGAAGCGCAGCGAATCGGGCTTAGACGCGCTTACCGAGGCTATTACAGTCGTAGCCGAAGGGCGTGTGTACGCTGCTCAAGAATTGATGAATATCGAGTTGCTTGATGACAACTAGCCGGAGTTTCAAGTCAAAAACGTAGCTATGGTAGCCTGAAACAAGGAGCTTGGTTTTTATGGGTTTTGGATGTTTAAAGCTGAGTTGAATGGGGTTATCAAAAAAATGCAGAGCGTTTGGGCTCTGCATTTTTAATTTGGGCATGTTTAATTCAAACTAAGTCAGTCAACGCTCAGCGCAAATAGCGCTTTGTGTTAACCGTACTATTAACCGCGATTTTAACCGTACTTTGCTTTTCGGGTATTTAAAATACTGTTCTACTTGTTACTGAGGTGCAAAAGGCAGCGGAATAGGCGTGCCGTTAACGCTGGCTTTGCCGTCTTTAAGCTCCAGTTTTGTCTCGTAACCCTTTTCGGTTTCTTTTATCAAGCCTTGCTGAGCAAAGGTGCTTAACATCATTGGTGTTTGCTGCTCTACTGCGGCTTCGAGTTCTTCTGCTGACATGTTTTGCGCTTGTGGTGTTGCCATTAATTGACCCATCATATAACCAGACGCTACGCTTTGCGCAAAAGCCTTGTCAGCGACTATTTGTGCATCGGCCATGAGATGAGTTATCCAATAAGCCACATCTTCCATGGTACCGGGCAGCGCATCAATGCCTACTAGCTTAGTATTTGCATGGGCAGTAAACGAGCCTTCAGGCAACGTCGCTTTAAGCGTGGTGATGTTAAGTTCGGGCTCGGCTTTAAGCTGAGGCAGTAGGTTAGCTTCGATAAACTCCATCATTTTAGCGGGTACTTCTTCAGAAGGGACCATTAAAGACGTGTTGCTAAAATCCTGATAAGCCTTGATGAAGTCTACGTCTAAGTTGTTTAGGGCAACACCTAACACCATATCAGAGGCTTCAAGTTCTGGCCCCTTGACACTATCAATGGCGTATTCTACGTACACATTGGCGGTATTGTTGTCATCATCAATGTTAGTGTCTGTAATCAGCGCAATATTTTCTAGCTGCACCGTAGCGCCCGCTTCAAGGCCAGATACTTCCATGGTTTCGATGAGCGCTTCTACTTTAGACTCAAATAACTCACCCTTGAAAGCTTCCATCATGCTGCCGTCATAGGCTACATCCATAGATAAGTTAGCCATTTTCATCGAAAACTCATCGGCGTTGATGCTTAGCGATTCACCCGAAGATGTATACAAGGTTTGCCCCCCATCTGGCTTAGCTTTACCTGTATAGCCAGAAAATAGTAGGGTAAAGCCTTCTTCTTCATCGGTTGCGCTAAGGGCGGGAATTACATCTTCATAGCTTAGGTCGCCAAATAAACCAACTACCCCTTCATTGTGATAAATAGGCTGTTGCGCATCCCATTGAACATACTCTCTCAATTTATCGCCATCAACAAACACCGTGTAATGAACGCGACCTAATCCAACGCCGTCACCAAAGTACACAGGACCGTGATGCGCAACCAAAGTAGCGGTGATGTTGGGGTTTTCGTCTAAAGGCATTTCTGCAGCATCGACATTTTGCGCATTAAAAAGCGCTTGAAAGTCGATAGCAAGTTTGACTTCTGCTTTTGTTGAGAACCAGCCTTTGTCGTATGAAAGGATTTCGGCTGAATACACAGCCTGTTCGTTAATTTCGTTTATCGCTGCGTTAATATTATCTTCAACGCTAGAGCCGATAAAATAAGGGGCAATACCAAGCGCAACTAAAGTAACACCAGCGCCAGCTAAAAGTGGTTTGTTCATTGTACAATCCTTTGTTGAGTGTGTTTCCTAGTGCCCTGATTTAAAAAATCAGGGCACGCTCTGTATTAGTAATTCTGCTTCGCAGGTTAAAGCTTTATCGGGATATACCCGCTGCTATTAGGTGTACCAAATAAGCGAGCCGCTTGATGTACTTCGTTGGGCAAGCTTTCGTCGGGTTTAAACTTACCGCTAACGCGGATATTTTTCATGTTGGTGGGAATGACCGCGTCCATAGATAAGCTTAACAAGTTAGGCTCGCTCACCATGATGCCAATGTCTTTCCCTTCGCAACGAAGTTTCGCTGAGTAAGTACCGAAATCAATGGGCCCTTGAGTTCCCGCAACCGTCGCGTTTAACCAATCTCCTGTGCCATCTAGCGACTCACACGCTGGGCCAAATGTTAGGTCATTTAACGAGACTTTGAAGCGTCCGCCTGCATTAACAGGTAAGGGTAGGCGAACTTGTGCAAGTACTCTATCTACAGGTAGGTACAGCGTAAAGTTCTCGGTATTAATTGTATCTTGGCTGAAAAGCCCTGTGGTGACAGGCCCTTCAAACGCGATGTCGTTTTTATCGCGAATATTACCTGCTTTGAGGTCTAGCTTAACTTTGCCCAATAACATGTGGAGTGGGCTGAGTTCCCACTTTAGGTTGTTAACCGGCAAGCCGTTAACCACTAGGGTCTGTGCTTTACCAGAAAATAAGGTGCCACTTACTCCGCTTACAGAGACATTATTCGGCAGTGTCATACGGCCAATAACCTGCACTGCTGGCATATAAGCAATAGCAAACAATAGGAAGGCAAAAATTCCGCCTATGATCCAACTAACTTTCGACTTCATGCTTTACCTAACTGTAGTCGGCGAATTTTGATATAGCCCGGCGCATCTGCTTCAGCCATATCAGCTTGTAGAATAACTACGCCCATGTTTTCCATGGCTTTAAGCCATTCTAGCACCGCATTAAATGGCGCTTGGTCTACCCATACTTGCAGTTCATCACCTTGAGGCTGCATACGGGAAATAGCAATATCATGTTGGGCAGTTGTTCGGTTCACCGCTTGCGGTAACGACCCCGAAAACGCCCGTTTGTTGCCCGTGCTACGACGTAACTGCTGAGCGCGTGCACCACTGTCTTTTACCCAAACTAGAAGTGACTGCTGGTTATCAAGCAGTTGTTTTTGTTTGTCTAGCGCAGCGTTGAGCGGCGACCATACTGCAAAATAAAACAGTGCTATCACTATCATCACAGCAGAAATGAGCACTAATTTTTGTTCCCGTTCAGTGAGGGCTTTGTATTTTTCTAAAAGCGCGTTCACAACGTACTCCTTACTGACACCGTACCCACAACGCCATTGTCACGATTATTGATTGCCCCCTGTTCAACCACAAAACCCGCGTTTTCAGCGCTGCGTTTAAACTGCTCTAAGGCTTCAAAGTTTTTGCCTTGCGCCTGAATTCGAATTTCTGTGCGGGTAGCGTCGAATCGCAATGTTTGCGGCTTAACGTCGGTGGCTGAAAAAGCCGGTGCTAGCTGATCTAACATAATAAGCATGGATGCATCACCACCGCCCTGCTCTAGCTTGGCAAGCTCGCTTTGCAGCTTTAATCGCACGTTGCGATAGGTACCAATGTTTGGAAACCCAGCTTTAACTGCGCTACTTATTTCACTGCTAAGCGTTTGGTTTTGCGACTTTAGCTGATAAAGAGTAACGCCTTTATCTATTAAGCTGGTACACAGTGCAAGTACAGCGAGTACAGCGGCTACACGCCACTGATTTAGCACACCGCTGCGCTTACGTTTAATCTTGTACTCGCCTTGGCACAAATTAAAGCTACTTTGCATGGCTTCTTTGGCCAAGACTTGCATAGGCAATTCAAGTGGGGCCTGTGCTTCTTCAATATTCGGCAGACTGCTTAAATCAATACCTGCGTAATTCGTAATGGTCACAGGTGCTTCTTGCTGCGCAGTGAAGTGTACTAATGTAGGAAGCAGCCAGGTTTGTTCGCCTTGTACCCCTTTAAACTCGTCCTGGCGAACCAATAGTTGCTCACCTAAGGTCAGTACCGACCAGCCGTTTTCTGTTACTGGAACCGCGAGTACATCAGGAATAATGGTGTCGCAGAATAACTCTGCTTCGCTTAGCCAAGCTTTCCACTGCTCCATTTTTTCATGGCTAACCACAGCGACAGCTTGTTTATCACCGCGCTTAGGGCCAATGGCAAAAAACTGCTGGCTAATGTCGGTAGCCAATTCGTCTTCTAGCATAAATGGAATTGCAGAGATAATTTTACGCCCAGCTTTAGGCGGTAGCTCTACCCATTTAAGCAGTATCTCACTGCTAGGTGCTAGAGCGATAACGCTTCGCTGACCAGCGCGCTCAGTGAGCGTAGATAAGTCTTCTGCACTAGGTAGTTCACCAGAAGCAATGATCTCGTCTTCAGATTTTGAATAAACGAGCCAGCTTATCGGGTCGGTATAGTTGGCGCCTAAACGCACCAATAATTGTTCCATTAATAGGTTCCCCCAAACTCGCGATTCACAATGCTTACGCCACTATCGGCGCTTGCACGAAACACGGTGGAAAGCTTAAAGGTTGCTTTGTTGTATTGTGTTTTTGTATGCAACATAAAATATTCAGTTTTAACTGCAAACCAATCTTGTCGAGAGCTTGTTAGGTTAAGCGCTTGAATAGACGGCTCATTTAAAAATGCATTCTTATCATCCCACCCATTTTGCGGGCGGCTGCTGAGTAAACTCGCAGCTTGCTGAATATCAAGCCCCGTTAGGCCTGCTAACAGTGGTGCATCTTCTTCTTCTAACGTGTTAACGTTTATTTTCAATTCACTGTAATCTGGGATCACGCAAACTAAAGGCATTAAATCGTCTAGCCACGCTGGTGATACTCCGTTAATAATACGCAATTCACTTTTTGATGCCAGTGGTCCGTTGGCCGCAAGGTATGGAAACTCTCTTGACTCATACTCGCTGTCTTCCGCGCCATAGGGGCGCATGCTGTCATCTTCATCTACCCAATCTGCTAAGCTGTCACGCAGCGTATCGGCGGTAAAGTTGTCTAACCCATCAACGTTTAGCGATAGCAGCATGGTGTGAAAGGCTTCCATAGCTTCTGTGGTATTGCTTGACGCGCTGTTTGCGTTATTCGAAGCACTACCCGATGTTATCGCATTAAGATTAAAGCAAGCTTGAAGGTCTTCCAAATTAGCCGTTAAGCCACCGTTTTCTAACGGATAGCTAAATTCTTGTGCCCAAGGTTGGTCAACAGAAATAACCTCAGGGCTTTCTTCTATCAGGGACTGAATTGACTTGCGCGCAAAAGCTTCGGCACCCATGGCGTACCAGTAAGCCTGATTATTGTCTTTTAAATTCATAGTGCGCTGTACTTGTAGCTGTAATCGCGTACCCATTTCTGTAGCCAATACGGCCACCAATGCCACAATCATTAGAACAATCATCAGCGCTACACCCCTTTGTTTAGCTGGTGGGCTAGACAGTAGGTGCGTACATGTCGCTGTTCTATTGCGCTTATGATTTTTTAAAAGGTGTGTTTCTGTGTTTGGCATTATGACGATTCACCCGTAGTTAAGGTAAACTCCCTTCTAATTTTGCCAAAGTCTTTACTTACGAATTCTATCGCGACTGCCCGCGGTAGTGCCGTACCTTTGTAGTTTTCACTCCACGAGATATCCTCGTCTTCATCTAACGAACTGTCATTCGAGGTGGCGAGAAACTCAATTTTTAAACTTTCTACGTCGTCTAGCAGTACCCGTACTTTAGGTTCGTAACCAATAACATTATCCACGTAATTACTGTAAAGACGCTCAAGCTTGTTCTCCTGAAGCCGGTAGGCAACAAACTGCAAAGTACTTCTTGGCAGCATTAACTGAGGATTGTGCCAACCACCTCGCACAAAACCAATACCATCATCATCGCTGTCGTCGGTTTCTCCACCTGCCATTACCACATCTTGCTTTTCACCGTTTACACGAGAAGCGCGAGGCACTGCTTGTTGAAGATCTCGTTCAATGGTTATCATGGCCCGCTGTAGTAATTGGAGCTTAGCAAAACGCTCTTCAGAAATATCATTGCTGTCGATAACGGTGGTAAGCAAGCCAGTTGATGCCAGCCCGATAAGGGTAAATATGGCCATGGCAATCAGTATTTCTATAAGCGTAAATCCGCGCTGCATACTAGTTCCCCGCCGTTGGCTTAGCCACAAAAGTGGTAACCGATGTCACTGAGCTTTCGTAGCTTTCGTCTTCGCCTACCGAAACGGTAACGGCACGTAAGTCGTTATCGTTGGTCTTTGCGACGGTTTGTTGCCAGTACCAGGTGCGGTCAGCCATCTCCATGGTGCCTTTTAGATTGTTTTTGGGCGGCCAGGTAGTATCTAGCTGAAGCTGGTTTAAGCGGTTGCTTGCCACCCAGTTGGCAAAGGTAATCGACTCTATTTGTCCAACGCTAGATAAATGCTCGCCAGCGGCTTTAAGTACCGCTGTGCCTGTTAACGCAAATATAAGCAGGGCCACCATAACTTCAAGTAGGGTTAAACCACGTTGGTTATGGGGTTTGTTAGAGGCGCCGCTTGTTTTGGATATACTCACCGTGGCTGTGCTTATAGTAGGCGCTTTCATAGTGGGCGCTCCAGGGGCCCTTCAAGCACTAAAGGCGGTAAGTCTTGGTTTTGAAGGCTGAAATAGACAGGGTCGTCGCCTTCATCGCCTTCATAGTTAAACGATACGGTAAAGGGCGTGATATCACCGCTCGACATAATCAGCACTTGTGGTGGAGGCAGCTTTTTCTCTTCTTCGTTACCTATTTCTACCCCTTCGTCAGAAACACTGAGGTTTTCGTCGAACAAGTCTCTGTCAAAGAGTCTATCTTCCACGTCCCACGGTAGGTCGTCTAAATTTAACGTGAAGGAAAAAGGTTCGGGTAACGTGTAGGGCTCGTAGGTTTTTTCCCCTTCAATACGCTGCCACTCATCATCGTCGTCTAAGTAAACGAAGTAGTATTCGTTTTTGTCGGCTTCAAAACGTACACCCAGCTGTTGTTGATTTAATACCGCGAAGTCGCTGGCCATATCAATAATGACCTGTAAGCGTTGGGCTTGGGTTTTTAATAGGTCTGACTTACTTGCGCCGAAGGCGTTAAACATAACGTAACCCGCCGCCAAGCCCATAAGCAGCAGTACTAGCATGACTTCTAATAAGGTAAAGCCTGCTTTATAAGCCGATGTACTGCCGCGGTAGCGCATATAGGTTAGTTCAAGTATTCGTTGATGTTCCAGTTACCGATGTCATCATCAGTACCCGGCTCACCGTCTGGGCCATTAGAGAAGATATCCACCACGCCAAGCTCTCCCGGGCTAATTAGCGCATATGGGTTGCCCCATGGGTCTTCAGGTAGACGCTTAATAAAGCCGCCTTCTGGATAGTTGCGTGGGATCGGGTCGATAGTCGGCGCTGTCACTAGCGCGTCCAGACCTTGTTCAGTCGTTGGGAAGCGGTTGTTACGCAACTTGTACATCTCAAGCGCACTTTCCATTTGCTGGATGTCTACCGCGGCCTTTTTAAGCTGCGCTTCCTCTTGATTACCCAAAATTTGTGGTGCAACCATCGAGGCCATAATACCGATGATTAGAAGTACGACCATGACTTCAATCAAACTGAAACCAGAACTGCGATTAAGTGTTTTCATTAAATATTCACCATGTTGTTCAATGCTAAAATTGGTTGCAATATTGCCATAACGATAAACAGGACAATGCCTGCCATCGATACAATAAGTAAGGGTTCAAATACCTTAAGTGAGACACCAATAAGCGCTTCGAATTCCCTATCTTGATTATCTGCTGCGCGAGCTAGCATTTGCTGTAGCTCGCCAGACTTTTCACCTGATGCAATCATGTGCATCATCATTGGCGGAAACATTTTCGTGTTATCTAGCGCAGCGCGCAAGCTGGAGCCTTCTTTAACGTTGACCGCCGCATCGGCCACTTGATTTTTAATATGCTGGTTTTCCAGTACATCGCCTGAAATACGCATAGCTTCAAGTAGCGGCACTGCGCTGGCACTCAATATACTTAAGGTACGAGCAAAGCGAGCTGTATTTAAGCCTCTAGACACTTTGCCTATTAAAGGTAGGGTTAAAAGTGCTCTGTGATAGCGCAGCTTCATGTGTTTTTGCTGTAGCACTCGCTGGATAATAACAATAAGTACGCCTATGCCAATTAGCATAAATAAACCGTAGTTCTGAAGCCATGTACTTACGGAAATAAGAAACTGTGTTATGCCCGGCAGGTCTTGCCCCATATGGTCAAACTGGCCAACAATTTTTGGCACCACTACGGTTAACAGCAGTAATACGATACCCATTGCAAAGAACAGCATTAACGATGGGTAAATCATCGCTTGAGTAATTTGGCTGCGGGTTTGTTGCCTGCGCTCTGTGTAGTCGGCCAGTCGGTTAAGCACGGTATCAAGGTGACCTGACTTTTCCCCTGCCGCGACCATCGCGCGGTATAGTTCGTCAAACACACTAGGAAATTGTGCAAGCGCGTCTGCAAGGCCGTGACCTTCAACCACTTTACTGCGTACCGCCATCATCATGTTCTTCTGGCGGGGTTTTTCACACTGTTCGGCGACGGCAAGTAGTGCTTCTTCAACAGGAAGTGCTGATTCTACAAGCGTTGCCATTTGGCGTGTAAGAAGCGCTAAATCCGATGCTGAAATACGTGGCTTAAACAGTGAAAAAGAAAGCCCTTTGCCTTCGCTTTGAGAGCGCTCTGCAACTTGCTCTACTTCTAACGGAATTAAACCTTTTTCACGCAGCTGTTGGCGTACCTGACGTGCGTTATCGCCTTCAAGCACCCCATTTGTATTTTTACCGCGGGCATTAACCGCTTTATAAGCGAATGCCGCCATTTAGTCTTCCCTCGTTACTCGAAGCACTTCTTCAAGAGATGTTTCTCCGGCTAGCACCTTGCTGCAGCCGTCTTCACGGATGCTTGGGGTCGAGGTTCTGATATAACGCTCAATGGCTTGTTCGCCTACACCTTCGTGCATCATTTCACGTACTTTTTCATCAACTAACAACAGCTCGTGAATGCCGGTACGGCCACGATAACCAGTTTGATTACACGCTGCGCAGCCGTGCGGCTTATAGATAGTGGTGTCGCTCGTTGCGCTCTGCCCTAGTACTTCAAGCTCAGAAGCGTCTGGCGTATGGGGCTTTTTACAATCTGAGCACAGGGTACGTACCAGTCGCTGTGACAATACGGCCAATAAGCTCGAAGACAGCAAAAATGGCTCAATACCCATGTCTTCTAGACGAGTAATGGCACCTGCTGCAGTATTGGTATGTAGTGTAGACAGTACCAAGTGACCGGTTAAACTGGCTTGAACGGCAATTTGTGCGGTTTCGATATCGCGGATCTCACCCACCATGACTACATCAGGATCTTGACGCAAAATAGCGCGAAGCCCGCGGGCAAAGGTCATATCCACACGAGGGTTAACCTGTGTTTGTCCGATACCTGGCAGATCAAACTCGATAGGATCTTCAACCGTTAATATGTTTCTGTCTCGCGAGTTTATTTCAGTCAACCCGGCGTACAGCGTGGTACTTTTACCAGAACCTGTTGGACCTGTAACCAAAATAATGCCGTGAGGCTTTCTGATAAGAGAAGAAAAATGGTTTCGGTTTTGAAGCGTCATGCCCAAATCTTCTAGATTCAGGCGAGCATTGTTTTTATCAAGTAAACGCAGAACTACGCGCTCACCGTGACTCGAAGGCATGGTAGAAACACGCACATCAACAGCGCGACCGGCGATACGAAGCGTAATACGACCATCCTGAGGCACACGCTTTTCGGCGATGTCTAATTTCGCCATTACCTTGATACGCGAAACCAACATGGATGAAAGTTTGCGATTAGGACGCAAAATTTCGCGCAATACACCGTCTACGCGAAAGCGAACGACAAGCTGGTTTTCAAAAGTTTCTATGTGAATATCCGACGCGCCTTCCTTAATCGCTTCGCCCAACATAGCGTTGATAAGCTTGATAATAGGCGCATCATCTTCACTGTCTAATAAGTCTTCAGTGTCAGGCAAGTCTTCGGCAAGAGCGAATAAATCGCTTTCGTTGCCAAGGTCTTCCATTAGTTGTTTAGCTGCAGAACTATCGCGCTGAAACGCGCTAGTCAGTAAGTTTTCAAACTCGTCAGCAGGGATAGTTTTAGGTACAAACGGTTCCCCATAAAAGCGCCTAACTTCGGCGAACACGTCAAATGGCGTATTTTCTGTAAAATACAGAACTGCAGGCGTTTCGTTGGTTTCAAGCAACACTTGGTTGCGCTTTGCAAAACTAAACGATAACTGCTTAGGGCCAGCCTCTTCTTCAGGTAAACCGGCCTCTTCACCCATGGCTTCTAGGGCTTCTTCTTGCGCCTCTAGTGCTTGAGTAAGTTGTTCATCCGCCATACTACTCGTTACCTTCTTTTTGTTTCTCTTTCTCTAGAAGATATTCTTCAAATGAAGGTGGTAGTTCTAGTGCATTGTTCCACTCAGGCATACTTGGCGTTTCAGCCGATGGCATTAGAGACACGCCTTCTTGCTGACGCTTCAGCTGTAGCGCACGAATATAGTTGTATTTACGGTGACTGATTGAATTCATCGTAGCGCCATCGCGCACAATCGTTGGCTTCAAAAATACCATTAGATTGCGCTTACGTTTGCTGGTCGACGTAGTTTTGAAAAGGTGACCAAGAATAGGGATATCGCCTAAAAGTGGCACTTTAGACACACTTTCTTGTACGTCCTCATCAATCAATCCACCTAGTACGATAGTACCGCCATCATCAACGATTACTGTGGTTTTAATTTCACGTTTGTTAATTGAAATATCAACCGAAGTTGCACCGCTTACGCTCGATACTTCTTGTTCAATAAGTAATTGAACTGCATCGCCTTCGTTAATTTGCGGCGTTACTTTAAGTTTGATCCCCACTTCTTGACGGTCGACTGTTTGGAACGGGTTAGAGTTGTTCGCGCCTGTTGTAGTACCGGTAATAATCGGTACTTCCTGACCTACAATGAAAAAGGCTTCTTCATTGTCCATGGTGGTTAGGTGAGGTGTGGCAAGAATATTTGAATTGGTATCAGTGCTTACCGCCTGTACCACTGCGCCCCAGCCATTTTCGATCACGCCAGCAATCAGGCCGTTTGCACCGCCAAGTAAGCTTGCAAGAGCAGTGAAGTCGCCTTCAATCGTATCCGTTGTTTCTACCACTTCACCGTTGGCAGTGATGTTGGTTTGCGTGGTCTCTCTATCTTCGGCCTGTCGTAGTGCCACAGCTAATGAGCCGACGCCTATAACACCATTATTGAACTGTGTACCACCGCCCTCTTCTGACACCCATTGCACACCTAATGTGTTGCCGTCGCCTTCAAAAACTTCAACGATAATGGCTTCAACTTGTACCTGTGCACGGCGAATATCCAGTTGACGCACCACTTCTTCTAGCGAGCGCATCATGTCTGGCTCTGCAGTTATAACGATGGCGTTAGAATCTTCATGCGCATCAATGCTGATTTCGCGGTTTGAACTCGCTCGGCGTGTCGTGGTGCCGCTGCCTTGCTCTTCTGCTTGGATACTGGCTGATACACCTTGAAGAACTTTAACTAAGTCTTCTGCCTTTGCGTAATTAAGAAACAGTACGCGTGTGTTGCCGTTAGACTCAAGTTCCTGATCCATGCGCTGAATAAGGTTTATAAGGCGCTGGCGGGCTTTAACGTCGCCACTTACGATAACCGAGTTAGTTCTATCGTCAGCTACTACGCGAGGCTCAGACTTTGCACCCGTATTCGCTTTGCCTTGAGACTTATTAATGCTTTCGATAATTCGCACCATTTCAGATGCTGAGGCATAACGAAGCTTTACGATTTCGACTTCTTCATCGCCGGCGCGGTCTACGCGTTCAATGATTTCCACAAGACGGTTCACTACCGCCGCACGGCCTGTCAACATCATAACGTTTGATGGGTCGTGACTTACCACGTTACCGCCACCTGCTTGGTCATTAAGCTGTCGCAAAATAGGCGCAAGCTCACGCACTGGCACGTTATATACTGGTACTACGCGGGTAATAAACTCATCACCGTCTTGTTGTGCGCCTTCCACTACTGGAATATTTGAGGTTTTCGCGTCTTTAGAGCGTACAACTTTCAAAATACCGCTAGGCATTTCAACCACAGCAAAGTCGTAAACTTGGAGTACATTTAGGAAAAATTGATAATACTGATCTTCATTAAGCATGTCGTAACTGCGCACGCTAATTTTGCCGCGTACGTTAGGGTCGACAATAATGGTTCGCTCAAGGTTTTTACCGACAATATTAATGAATTCATTGATGTCAGTATCTTTGAAATTAGGCATGTATTCAGCGGCAGTCACCGAGAAACACAGAAGCGCCGTACACATAGCTGTGCCTAAGCGAGATAATAGTTTATGGCTAGTGCGCCTTTTCATTCTAACTTCCTTCATTTCCTAACATGTCGATGGCTGAATTGCTTGTCAGTTACGTGCTGACCTCTACACAAACGCTTACTAGTAAAAAGCGAGCCGTTACCGTTTTAGTTGTTGTTACGCCTCGGGTAAATCTAAGTAGAGCGTGGTTAAACTGCCATCTCGAATAATCGTTAATTCTATATTTTGTGCATTGCGTAGCTCAGACAGCGCCTCTTGCGATTGTTGCAAGTCGGTAAGGTCTAGCCCGTTAATTTGTGTAATAACATCGCCAGCCTGAAGCCCGGCCGATTTGAATAACTCAGGCTCTTTCCCAGGGCTAACTTGATAACCTATAAGTTGGCCTTCCTCAGTTTTCGGCGATATCGAAATAAAATCTGTAAAGCTAGCTGGCCGCTCACGAAGTGCCGCAGTTGCCTCTAATGCTTCTTCGCTAAGTTCAACGGTGTCTTCTTCTAACTCTTCTGGCTCAGGGCGATTTCTTGCCTGCATTTCACGGCGACGATTAGCTTCATCGTAGTCAATGCCGTCTAGCATCAGGGTTTCGTTTCTTACCCCGTTTTTAATAATGACGCGATCGTTATACACCTTTTGCAACGTGGCATTGGTGCCTTCAATTTTTTCACCCAAACCATAAACCGCTTGGCTGCCGCGATTTTCAATAATCGCCGTACCAGCCTCTTGCTCTGAACTTGCTACCACACCCGTTAATGTTAAATTCAAGCGCGTTTCTGGTGCGTCGGTAACCTCGGCGACCGGTTCAGCAGGTTTGGCCGCAGCATTACCAAATAAATTCAGCTGTTGTATTTTCGCTATGTTGACCCCACTTTTGCCTGATGACGATGAAATAACCGGAGCTCGGCTTACTGTGGGTGTCGCAGATAGTTGAGGTTCAGGTATAATTCGCCACACAAGTTTGGCAGCAAATGCAATTAAATACAGGCTAAGCAGAACCACTACTATGGTATGTAGCTGTTTTTGATGCTGGCTTAGATAAACAACCAGAGATTGTGGATTGGGTTTATTGAATGTCATGCTGCCACTAATGGTACTGCTTTATTATAATATAGTGAATTTTTGGTTAACCGCGCTTTAGCAAACCCATAATAGCCTAGTAAAGGTGAGGGTCAAACACTAAAGCCGCACCATTACGAAATTATTACATGAGCCAATCGGAAAGTAACAATACACCACAAAATGTTAGGCTGGACAAGTGGCTATGGGCTGCAAGGTTTTTTAAGACGCGCGCCATTGCGAGAGACATGGTGCAATCGGGAAAAGTCCAGTACAACGGGCAACGGGCCAAACCTGGTAAACATGTAGAGCTTGGATCCATGATTAAAGTTCCCGCGGGATGGGATATTCGCGAAATAAAGGTGCTAGGCTTAAGCGACAAGCGCTTGAGTGCGCCATTGGCACAAGCTCTTTTCGAAGAAACGGCTGAAAGTGTAACAAAACGTGAAGAAAACCAGGCTGCACGAAAATTGAGCGCTTTTCATAGCCCTAAGCCAGATCATAGACCTGATAAAAAGCAGCGACGACAGATTATTAAATTTAAGCAGCAATAGTTTGCTGCTCAACAGGATCATTTATGAGCGATTTCGATAAATTACACCGCTTCCTATTTACCCAAGCTAATGTTCGAGGCGAGTTAGTGCGTCTTGATGAAAGCCTAAAAAATATAGTTCACAGTTATGAATACCCAGTGCAAATTCAAACCTTGCTTAGCGAGATGGCAGCGGCGACGTCTTTGTTAACGGCAACGCTAAAGTTTAAAGGTGAGATTTCACTTCAAATTCAAAGCAAGGGCCCGGTCAGTTACGCGGTATTAAACGCCACGCATGAGCAAACATTACGCGGAGTAGCGCGCTGGGATGAAACGTTGGATACGCTGCCAGATGCTTTTTCGGAGCTTTTGTCTCAAGCGGTGCTAGTGATCACTATTACACCAGATGAAGGTGAGCGTTATCAGGGCGTAGTAGCCTTGGATAAACCTTCTCTTGCTGAATGTATTGAGGGCTACTTTGCTCAGTCAGAGCAGCTTGCAACCAGCGTTCATCTGATGACAGACATGAGCGACCCTAAAAATGCGAAAGCGTCGGGTGTATTGCTTCAGGTTCTACCGACCGATGCAAGCGCAACTGACGTGTCGCAGGCCAATGAATTTGCTCACATCTCAAAAATTACCGAAACACTGACCAAAGAAGAGATGTTCTCTTTGCCTATTGAGGACATTTTGTATCGTCTTTATCACCAAGAAGATGTGGAAGTGTATCCAGCTAAAGACGTAACCTTTGCCTGCTCATGCTCGAAGGAACGCAGCGCAGAAGCGCTTCGTCATGTAGAGAAGTCTGAACTTCACGCGATTATTGCTGAAGAAGGCGCGATCAAAATGAACTGTCAGTACTGCCATGCAGAATACCGCTTTGACAGTATAGACGTTGA
Source organism: Alteromonas sp. ABV4_150 (assembly GCF_056311745.1). Taxonomy (NCBI): domain Bacteria; kingdom Pseudomonadati; phylum Pseudomonadota; class Gammaproteobacteria; order Alteromonadales; family Alteromonadaceae; genus Alteromonas; species Alteromonas sp. ABV4_150. Next base: position 1,770,153 of record NZ_CM149971.1, read on the forward strand.
AGCTATTCACAGTGGCAACTTCGACGCTCCTTCTTCTAATCAGTAACTACTTGTTTACTTCTGTGTTAAAGCATCTTCTTTCGAAGGTGCTTTTTTATTTCAGAACACCTCGCAGTATATCTCAATTCATTCGCTCAACACTTCACTTATGGTCAAAAAATACCCAGTAGTAAGTGTTTAACTTTTCTCCACAGTCCCACTTTCCTTTTTCTCCCGGTTTCAGTGAAAGTTTTCACTCGCTGTTTCAAAAAAAATTTAATTTTTTATTTTGAAATTCATCGATCATTAAAGCCTCGCTACGCATATTTTATGCATTTATATCCAAGGAAAACGCTTTTACTGTAATTAATTTACAATATTTATGAAATCTCAACGTTTTGAATAATGATTATATGTCTTATAAATGCGCCTAAGCCCTTATTTACTTTACACTCGAAGAGGTGATACTTTTTTGAAAGTGCTTTTGAAAAATTACATATAGGGTAACAGCCATGACCGCAGCAGCCTCAATTCAAACGGAACTGAAAGTAACGCCACTCACCGACCTGCCAAATGCAGAACTTATCGAACGCGCCGTATTACGCGGTGAAGGTGTATTAGACAAAAACGGCGCGCTTGTCGTTGAAACCGGCAAACGTACGGGCCGCTCTCCAAACGATCGATTTATCGTTAAAGAGCCTTCAACAGAAAACGACATCGATTGGGGCAAGGTGAACAAGCCTTTTGACACTAACAAATTTGATGCGTTGTGGGACCGTGTTGAAGCTTACTTGTCTACCCAAGAACACTTTCTTTCACACCTTCAAGTGGGCTCTGATCCTGAACATGCTTTGTCGCTTGAAGTAAGAACGCAAACCGCGTGGCAGCACGTTTTTGCTCGTAACCTTTTCATCATCCCTGAGCAGTGGAATGTTAAAGGTGAGCAGCCATGGCAAATTTTAAACGTACCTGGTTTCACCTGCGAACCTGAGCGTGACGGCACCAACAGCGACGGCACAGTTATCATCAACTTCGCTAAAAAGCGTGTGTTGATTGCAGGCATGCGTTACGCAGGTGAAATGAAAAAAGCCATGTTTTCAGTACAAAACTTCCTGCTTCCAGCAAAAGATGTACTACCTATGCACTGTTCAGCGAATGTGGGTGAAGAAAGCGATGTTACTTTGTTCTTTGGCCTTTCAGGTACTGGTAAAACTACGCTTTCAGCCGACCCTAAACGTTTCCTAATTGGCGACGACGAGCACGGCTGGGCGCCAGGTAGCGTATTTAATATTGAAGGTGGTTGCTACGCGAAATGTATCGACCTATCTCAAAAGAATGAGCCTGTCATTTGGAATGCGATTAAGTTTGGCACTATTTTGGAAAACGTAGTGCTTGATGATACACGCAAACCAGATTACACCGATACATCACTAACCCAAAACTCGCGAGCTGCTTACCCACTTTCACACATTGAAAAGCGCGTTGCTGAAAACCGTGGTGGAGAACCTCGCTCGGTCGTATTTTTGACCTGTGACGTAAGTGGCGTATTGCCTCCGGTTTCTGTACTAACTGAAGAAGCTGCGGCGTATCACTTCCTAAGCGGTTACACAGCGAAAGTAGGCTCTACGGAAATTGGCTCTACTAGCGATATAGAATCAACCTTCTCAACTTGTTTTGGCGCGCCTTTCTTCCCGCGTCCGGCAGGTGTGTACGCAGAGCTTCTGATTAAGCGTGTTAAAGCGTTTGGCGCTAAGGTTTACTTGGTCAATACCGGTTGGACAGGCGGCCCTTACGGCACAGGTAGCCGTTTTGATATCCCTACTACGCGCGCCATTATCGATGCCATTGTATCGGGCAATTTGGCTGATGTTGAAACCCAGCACATTGACGCGTTAAACCTAGATGTGCCAGTGGCAATAGACGGTGTAGACAGCAATTTGCTTGTGCCACAAAACACGTGGGCAGACAAAGAGAAGTACAACGAATATGCCGCTAACTTAGTTAACGACTTTAAACAGAACTTTGAAAAATATGACGTTAGCGACGCTATCGTTAAAGCCGGGCCGGGTAACTAATACTCGGTCCGCCCCTTCCCAACGTTCATCACACTCAACGTGATTGATGTTTTGCCCGCACCGTGTTGCGGGCTTTTTTATGCGGCTACTGCTTAGTTCACATGGCTTTCGAGAACTAGCTAAGTTAATCACACATGTAATATTAAAGTATTGAGTTAAACCAGTTCGTTGATACTGGAGTAAAGTTGATGTCGGCCTTGTACTGAAAAAGCTCGCTGTCCATATGACTATCTCTTATCCAGTATTTCTGTTTATCAATAGAGATAAGTCTTAGGGTGTATGGAACGCCAAATGGATCTAGAGGAGCAGTTTCGATAAGTAGCGAAGTATCAAAAATTCGAATCTCTCTCTGTTTGTTGTTTGGTGGTGGAGTTAGTTTGTTTTGAGCATCATAAATAACTGGGACATGTAAGTACGCAACGCCCTGTGGGAGATTATGTTTACTGACAACTTCAAATAACTCTTCGCGATCAAATCCCAATTGTTGGATGTCCCAACTGGAGTCAATAAATACTGTCGCTAAAGCGACGTTATTATCTCCAACATGAATAAATGCGCTAGGTTGAAATAATCTGACAAAGCAATAAAACCCAAATAAAGATGTTATGACACCAAATAACATCCATCGCATTATTTATTTCGCTTTAGATTAACTTTATTAGGTGAGGTTGGCATCGGCGCATAATCAGTTGATGGCATAACGTAGTATTCTCCATGATTAATAGACTCCCAATTCATATATCTTTTTATATCAGTAAGTGAGCTAAAGAGATAATCATTAATAAAGCAATTGTTGTTAACAAATTTAACATTATGAATACGTATGTTTATTTAAGTTGAGCAATGCACTAGCTATCATTCACCGTACACAAATAGGCTTTAATTATGCGCGCTTTGTTAATTAAGTGCGCTTCGCTAATTCAGTACGCTTCGCTAGGAAGCACAAAGAAGGTTCTAAGCATGATAGACAGGAAACAGCGTATAGCGCTTGCATGTGTTGGTTTGGCATTTTTCTCGGTAAATACGCTAGCCGAAGTTCAAACAGCAACACTCGAAAAAGCTACGCTAATTATTGATACGGATACCAATGACTTCACGATAAGCGCGTTGCACGATAGTAGCTTTCAAGTAACGTATCTTACTGATGATAATGGCACGCCTTACGCAAATCTACCGTCTATGGCGCTTCCCGAGGCCGCGTTGACTGATGTTACAAACAAAACGGCTAATGATGCAGAGCTAGTTGAAACTGCGACAACCCTAATCTTAAAACGCAATAACATTGCAGCGCATGTTGATAAGGCGACGCACGCTATCAGTTATTCTGTTAACGGCAAAATTGTCGCGAAAGAGCAAGGCGGACTAAGTATTTCCAGTAACGGCGTCAGCCTGTCGTTTGCGTTAGATGAAAACGAAAAACTCTATGGTGGCGGCCAGCGGGTATTGGGTATGGACCGTCGTGGTCATAGCATGCCGCTTTATAACAAAGCACATTACGGTTACACCACCTCTTCAAATCAGATGTACTTTGGCTTGTCGGCGGTGATGTCGTCAAAAAATTACAGCGTATTGTTCGATAACACTGCTTCTGGCGAGCTAGATATTGGCAAAACGAACAGCGACGAGTTGCTATTCAAGGCACAAGGCGGCCGCGCCAGCTACATCATGGTATTAGGGGAAAACCTGGAAGACACGGTAAGGTCTACTGTAGCAGTAACGGGAAAGCAGCCGCTTCCACCGCGTTGGTTGTTAGGTAACTTTGCGTCTCGTTTTGGTTATAAATCCCAAAACGAAGTGTTGGAAGTGGTAGATGCTTTTAACAAACAAGATATTCCTGTCGATGCCGTGGTGCTAGACCTTTACTGGTTTGGCAAGGATGTTAAAGGGCACATGGGTAATTTAAGTTGGGACAGCGCCACCTTCCCAGAACCTGAGAAAATGATTAGCGAGCTACGCGATCAAGACGTGAAAACCGTGCTTATAACCGAGCCTTTTATTCTAACCACATCAAAACAGTGGAAAAGCGCCGTTGCCAATAATGCTCTTGCTCAAAATGACAAGGGCACGCCTTACACCTTCGACTTCTATTTTGGCAATACGGGCCTAGTTGATGTGTTCAGTGAAAGCGGCCAAGATTGGTTTTGGCAATATTATGAAAAACTTGCTGCGCAAGGTGTAGCTGGCTGGTGGGGCGACTTGGGCGAGCCCGAAGTACACCCTAATGATATACAGCACAATTGGAGCGATGCAGGTCTAGAAAATAACACGGTAAGCGGTGCAGAAGTTCACAATGGTTATGGCCACCAGTGGGCGAAAACCGTGTATAACAATTTGACTGCACTACAGCCTGACACACGTCCGTTCATACTCATGCGTTCAGGTTTTTTGGGCAGCCAACGCTACGGTATGGTGCCTTGGACCGGAGACGTAAGCCGAAGCTGGGGCGGACTTAAGCCACAGGTAGAACTAGCACTTCAAATGAGTGTTTTTGGTATGGCGTATACCCATTCTGATTTAGGAGGCTTTGCCGGAGGCGAAACCTTTGATCCCGAGCTCTATACCCGCTGGCTTCAGTTCGGTACCTTTTCACCGGTATTTAGGCCTCATGCACAGGATGATATTGCCCCAGAGCCTGTTTTCCATGCCGACCCCGTGAAGTCTATTGCGCGCAAGTTTATTCAGCTTCGTTACGACATGCTCCCGTACAATTATTCATTGGCGTTTGAAAATGCACTGAACGGCACACCGCTAATGCGCCCATTGGCCATGGAGTATAGTGAAAGCTTATGGTTTGAAAACGCTGACAGCTATTTATGGGGCGACGCGCTATTGGTGTCACCGGTGACCCGCCCTGATCAAAGCCAATGGACGACAGCTCTTCCTGAAGGTATTTGGTTCGACTTTTTCTCCAACACCAAATACCAAGGCGGGCAAACGGTAGATTACCCATTAACCCAAGACAACTTCCCTGTATGGGTTAAAGCAGGTAGCTTTATGCCCATGTCAAAAGGGCTTGATCGTACAGATCAGTTTAATGCTCGCCAGCTAGAGATACATTATTGGCACGACAGCTCTGTAGCTTCGTCTTCTTACACCTACTACGAGGATGCCGGCAAAAATCCAGCGTCTGTCAAAAAAGGCTTGTACACCAAACTACAGCTCAGTGCGTCAGTAGACGAAAAGGCCGCATTAACCCTGACTCTTGATAGCGAAGGCAGCTATATAGGTATGCCTAAGCAGCGAGACATCACTTACATCGTGCATGGTTTAAGCGAAAAACCACAGAGCGTTTCACTTGATGGCAGGAGCGTGCCTGTAATGTGGGATGAAAAAGGGAAAACGCTTTCACTTGCAATTTCTTGCGATTATCAGCAATCTGTAGAGGTAGTGATTATGTGATAATTAAGGGCTGCTGTTCTTTCTTGCACAGTAAAGGTCAGCGCCCTCAAAAGGTTCACTTTGTGGTCAAGGGCATAACTACGCTGTGCCCTCACGCCTAAATCGGATGTCTTTCTACTGATATCAGCCATGGAGCCTAAATGAGCCGACTTCCTGCCACCATCGTTATTTTCGCTGGTTTTTTTCTAATTGGTAAATTGTTTCTCTTGTGGGGAATATTACTGCCAGATATTGCAGCCGATTTGCAAATGGCTGAAGTAGTCAGTGGCGCACTTTTTTCGCTCTTCTCTGTAGGCATGATGTTAGGCGCTGTGATTGGTGGCAAGTATGCCAGTCGCTTCGAATATATGCCGCTACTAGCTACGTTATTCAGTATGAATTCGGCGCTGTTGCTGCTTGTGTCAGTGCTTACCGCTTGGCAATGGTTTTTGGTGTTAGCGGTATTAATCGGTGTGGTGAGCTCAACAATATTTACTATTGGCCACACGCTTATTGCACGAATGTACGCAGAAAAGCGCTTTACTATGATGGGCTTAATGGACTTTATGTTCAGCTTAGGTACGTTTGCCGCGTCGTTTTTTGTAACACTGTTATATCTTATTGAACAAAACTGGCGATTGCCTATTCAAGTAGTGGCTGGCGTGATGATCATTCTATCGTGCTATACCTATATCGCTGCGCGGTCGCAGGCAAAAGTTAGTAAAGATCAACCAAAACAGCCGAAGAAAACCTTGGCATTTGGCGTAATCATCAAGCAGCCAGTTTTTATATTTTTAACTTTGCTCTCGTTTGGCTATGGCGCGGTAGAGTTTGGTAACGCTAACTGGTTTGTGAGCTATGCGCAAAACGGCTTAGGCTTTAGCGGTGAACAATCCCGTAATTTACTCGCGTGCTTTACCGCGGGTATGGTGATAAGTCGCCTGAGCTTTCCATTTCTGCTTCGCTTTGTATCAGTCCACCGCATGATTGTACTCATGGCCACCGCTTCGCTTGCTGGCGTTTTTTCACTTAAAATGATGCCGACTTCCTATGGCATCGGCGCGGGTAATTTATTGCTAGGCTTAGGGCTAGGTGGGCTTTTTCCGCTTGCACTGTCTGCGGCAATGAATATCGACAGCGACAACGGCCCTGTGCTTTCTGGCATTGCCATTATCGGCAATGCCACGGGGGTACAGGTAGCTCTGTTTTCTACCGGACTTTGGGCTAACTTTGCACCCCTTACCACGGCATTTTGGGTGATCCCATTGGGTGGATGTGTGCTTTGGCTAAGCTTCTTACGGTTACAGTAGGAAGATTAAGTACCACAGAAGCTGAATAGGTTGAGAGGGCTAGCTAGTTGCAATAAGTTTAATCTCAATGGCAAATGGCAGCGCGTTAACAGCGAAAACCTATAGCGCTAATTCTTTTGAGGTAGTTCTGAAAGGTAGGGTAAGTAAAACTCTGCCACTAGCCCTTGCTGCGGGTGGTTTCTAAGCGACACTTCGCCGTCGTGAGCCTCTACTATTCTACGAATAATGGCAAGCCCTAGACCAGAGCCTGACGAGTTACGCGCTTTGTCACCTTGTGCGAAGGGCATAAAAACACTGCTGAGCTCTTCTTCGGGAATACCTCGCCCGAAATCACGCACTTTGCAGTACACGCGTTTTTCGTGACGATTATAAAAACTGCTAATGGCGATTTCGTCAGAACCGTATTTAAAAGCATTTTCAATGAGGTTGTCGATGACTCGTTTCATTGCAATACGGCGCAGTGATAATGGAGGGATGGCGTTAAGCTTTAATTCAATATGGTGTTTATCATCTAAATGTCTTGCTTGCACAAGCTCTGCAATAATCGCGTTTAAATCGGTTTCTTGTGTGACTTCTTCTGTGTCATAACGTGCATAGTCAATGAACTGGTCAATAATGGCATTCATATCCTCTATATCATTTACAATGCCGTCTTTTATCCAATCCTGATCTTCTGGCAGCATTTCCGAAGCAAGGCGGATGCGTGTGAGCGGCGTGCGCAAGTCGTGGGAAATACCTGCGGTCATAATATTACGGTCGTTCTCAAGCTGCTTTATACCTTGATTCATACGGTTAAAAGCACGCGTTACCTGGATCATTTCCGTACTGCCTTGCTCGCGAAGCGGCGCGGGGTGCTCACCTTTACCCACGGCAATTGCTGCTTTTTGTAAGGCTGATAAAGGCCGCGTCATGCGCCTTACAAACAACCAGCCACCGGCTACGCTCAATATCCCAATTACCATTAAATACATAGTCAGTGGGGAGATATTCGCCTCGTTTAACCCCGAAATGGGAATAGAAATCCAGGTGTCTGGATAGCGAATAAGAGATATCCATACAATGTAGGGCGCATTCTCGTCGCTAGCTTGGGTGGCTGTACTTATGCGCACATCGGCCAGCTGCCTTAGCTGTTCACTTACCTGCGTCGATATGTAGCTGTAATAAACAGCGCTTTCTAAGCCGTTCTTTCTCGCCACGCTTTCATCGAAAACTTGCACCTGCGTTTGCTGAAAGTAGCGTTCCCGAGTTTCTTGGTTAGTCACCAGTAAATCATTAGCCAGCACAGACTTAACCTGTGTGGCTAATAAGCTATTAATTTGCTGGTAGCTGGGCTGAATAAAGTAGTAGGTGACCGAGATGTAGGACACTATTTGGTTGATAAGCAACAACACGCCAATGAGCATGACGGTTTGACCAAAAGCACTTTTGGGAACTAAACGCATAGCTCACCGTCTGCTGTGTAGCTCATAGGTGGTTAAACTTGCTCGCCGTCTGGGACAAAAACATAGCCCAAACCCCATACGGTCTGAATGTAGCGCGGGTTGGCTGGGTCATCTTCAAGCATTCTACGTAGTCGAGAAACTTGAACATCAATACTGCGCTCAAGGGCGCTGTAGTCTCGGCCTCGTGCTAGGTTCATCAATTTGTCTCGTGACAAAGGCTCACGGGGGTGAGTAACCAAAGACTTTAATACTGCAAACTCGCCGCTTGTCAGAGTCAACGGCGTATCGCCTGCTGTCATCTCACGGGTGGCGAGATTAAGTTTGTAATTGCCAAACTCCACAATTTGCACGTCTTTAGACGGTGCGCCCGGCGCTTCGCTGCTGCGCCTGCGCAATACTGCTTTAGCGCGGGCTAAAAGCTCGCGTGGGTTAAATGGCTTTGGCAAATAATCATCTGCACCCATTTCAAGCCCAATAATGCGGTCAACTTCATCGCCTTTCGCGGTAAGCATAATAATAGGCATGTCGTTTTCTTGCTGACGAAGACGGCGACAAATAGATAAACCATCTTCGCCTGGTAGCATAAGATCTAAAACCATTAGGTGAAAATTCTCGCGCTCAAGCAGTCTATCCATTTGCTCTGCATTGGCAGCACTACGAACTTGGTAGCCCTGTTCTAGCAAATAGCGCTCTAACAGGCTGCGCAGGCGCATGTCGTCATCAACAACGAGAATTTTAGAGGTTTCCTGACCCATACTCATACCTTTCGTTTTAATTTTGTTTCACTATAACCACAAGAAGTGAAATACAAAAGCGAGAAAAGCGTAAAAGCTAAGGGATGATTGTTACAAATAGTGTCTAAGGCAGATAAGTCGAGAGAAGGGGCGGGTTGCTCGCCCCTCGGACATTGCCTTTCATCCATTTTTCTTTTTTATCTAGCATAATTCAGATAAGAGCGTGACCACTCGTGAAATGCTGGCTGTATAGATTGTTGAATACTAATCAAAAGTAACGACATTAAGCGCTTTAGTATCCGCCGTGCCGTTAAGTGTTTCCAGATATAACTTTGTTATGGCATCAGTGCCCTTGTGCGGCTGTTCGAAGAACTGGTCGCTGACTTTTGATGCGAAGCGCTGCCATGCACTTGCGTATTTCGCTAAAAAGGCCTCATGCCCCCATTCCCCTTGGCGCAGTTTTACGCGAGCTGGTGCGAAGAAAATTTCTGCATTAAGCCGTTTGGGGTTGGGCTTTTCTTCGGCTTTCCAATCGGTTGCACCTATTAAGGTTACTTCGCTCAAGCTATCGCCAAGCCGCTCGCTGAGGTTATTAATTAGCGTGCCGTTAGCTGCAAAATCAAGTAGCCAGTAGCGTGAATCGCTTTTGTCACTCGCAAGCGCATTAAGGTCATCATAGCTATACACTGCATCGTAGCAGTCAAACGCTTTGACCACATCCACATTAGACTGAGAGGTTAACCCAACCACCTTATAGCTGGCTTTGCGAGATGCTTTTTGATCTTTAAGTAGTTGCGCCGTTCCCAATGCAGTTTTACTTGAAGCGCTAGATAGCAGCAAAGTCTCGCCCTGCGCTTTCTCTGCAACATAATCATCAAGTACAAACGAGGTCATATAAAGGGGCCTGAAATTTAGCTGCCATGCTTCACGGTCTTTGTCGTAGCCAGGGTCCGCCACACAGCGCAGGTATTGGTCGTAAACTGGGCTAATGCTGTTACGCATTTCGTGTACGTCGGAAAATCCGTGTGGAGCAACCTTTCCTGCCTTAATTACCCAGTGGCTCGCCATGGGCAGGTAGCCGAATACTTTCTCGCCTTCTTTGATATCAGGATGACAAGACGCTTTCACTGTAGCAAAGCCCCAAACCGGTACTATGCCAAAACCGTTTGGGCTATCACAACTGTCATCGCTTTGTGGTGGGAAAAAGCCCCAGTAGCCCATTTTAAAACCCAGCGCTGCGTAGGTGATGTTATTGGCAGAAAAGCCGAAGCTGTCGGTTTCCAGCAATACTTCGTCTTGCTGTAGATCGCCTACGTTTATATCGCAGTAAACAACTTTAGTGTTGGTAAGGTCTTGCTGATCTATCCAAATTTGCTGGCTTTGAACTGTAGTCATAATAGGTGCCCAACGGTCATAGAACTGGGTTAAAAGGCCCAGTTAAAAAGCTTAGTCGAAAAAAGCTTAGTCAAAAAAGCTAAGCAATATTCAACCTAGACTGACGCAGGGGAATAGCCATTACGACTTAATGTTTTAAATAGATGCCTATAGAAGCAGTGTATACAGCCCGCTGCTACTCGTCGGTACTAAGCCAATCCATTTGATGGCCGGCTCGTCGTTTTTTATTCAAAATATCTTCAAGCAGCGGAGTTAGGATAAGTTCCATGGCCAGCGCTATTTTACCGCCCGGCACAACTAACGTGTTGATACGTGACATAAACGACCCGTCGATCATTTGAAGCAAGTAAGGATAATCGACATTCTTCATTTCACGTCTAAAGCGCACTACAACAAAGCTTTCATCTTGGGTGGGAATTTCCCTGGCGCTGAAAGGGTTCGAAGTATCAACCGTGGGGACGCGCTGAAAGTTAACGTGGGTGCGAGAAAACTGCGGCGTGATGTAGTGGAAGTAATCGTCTAGTCCGCGAACAATGCTGCTCATTACCGCTTCACGCGAATGGCCGCGGTCAGTGGTGTCACGCACAATCTTTTGAATCCACTCTAGATTTACAATCGGCACCATGCCAACCAGCAAGTCTACGTGCTTCGCTACGTCATTTTCTTCAGTTTTAACACCGCCATGTAAACCTTCATAAAACAGCAAGTCGGTGTTTTGCGGCAAATCTTGCCACGGAGTAAAGGTGCCCGGCATCTGATTAAAAGGAACAGCTTCATCAAAGGTGTGAAGGTATTGCCTAAACTGCCCCGTGCCCGAACTGCCATATTCTCTAAAAAGCGTTTCCAGTAATTCAAAGTCGTTGGCCTTAGGACCAAAGTAGCTGATATGTCTGCCTTGTTCTTGGGCTTTACGAATTTCAACTTCCATTTCTGGACGAGTAAAACGGTGAAAGCTGTCACCGCCAACTACTGCAGCATTAACATTTAAGTTCCTGAAAATATGGCGAATAGCATTGGTCGTGGTAGTAGTACCCGCGCCGGAAGAACCTGTTATAGCAATAATAGGGTGTTTGACAGACATAGGAATTCTTTTTGGAAATGACGGGTACTAGTTATAAGCTGATGTGCGACAAGAATCAAGGGGAGGTATAAGCGCTTAACACTCAATTCTTGGGGGAATTTACGCGGCAGCCTGCGTGCAGTCAATCATCTAGCCGTTTGTGATGATGCTGCAATAGGCGCACAATTAACTTTGCCTCTTCTTCATCTAAATCAAGAAGTGCGCGAACATGTTCTAGGTGGTGTACATCGTGTTCGCTAAGCTTTCCGTCGTCCAAAACGCTTCGTACTGTGTCTTTAAACCTATCGCGCTTTAGCTGCATCTGCGACGTGTAGCTAGAAGATAAAATACCTGCTGGTAAGGCGTAAAAGCAAATACCCATGATAGTTATAAGGCCACCAAATATCTTGCCTAATGCTGTCACGGGAACGGCATCGCCATAGCCAACGGTAGTAAGCGTAACCAGTGCCCACCACAATGACGCTGGAATGCTGCTGAAAACATCGGGTTGCGCGGTATGTTCGATATAGTAAATGCACGTGGCGGCAATAACAGTGAACAGCAGAAGTACGCTGATAGCAGCAATGAGGCTATGCGACTCGTTGCGCAAAACGGTAACAAGGGTTTGCATTGAACGGGAATAGCGTCCAATTTTCAAAATTCGTAGTACTCTGAATACCCTTAATATGCGCAAATCAAATGTTACAAAAACGCTTAAGTAAAAAGGTAGGATTGCCATCAAATCAACCAGTGCCATCGGACTCTTTATATAAGTCCAACGCTTTTGCCATGCCGTTGTTATTTTGGGGGGAGCGCCGTTAGCTTGGGAAGCACTGTTGGCTTGGGAAATACGGGGAGGCGCTGATGCACTGCTGTAAACGCGAAGTATGTATTCAATAGTGAAAATAAGTACCGAAACGACCTCAATGATATGCAGCTCATTCTGCCAAAGGGTTGGAATACCCGGTACAGTTTCTAACATCATAGCCGCCACATTTACGATAATCAGCGTGATAAGCAATATATCAAACCACTTGCTACGTTTTTTGTATTCGTGAGCTTCGCTAGCGGGAGCAAGAATGTGATAGCACGCGTTTCGAAATGACATAGCTAAATTTATGATTTAAGAATTAGCCTTGTTATATCAATAACGGAGATAAATTGGTAATGCTTCTGACAAAGGGAGACGTTACTGGTCAGCATTTCAAACGCAGCAGGGCTTAAAACATGTTAGTTTAAAAGACAAGAAGGCAAACTAAGAGCGTATTCAATTGAAAAGTACTAAACCCCTAGTGTCAGTATTCAACTCGGTACTATTTGTCGCAACACTTGTTGTCGCTATGCTTGCACCTGCAGCAAAGGCGGATCCAGACAATGTTATGTTTACCAAGAATGCACCCGTGATAGATGGCGTAGCAAATGATGCGGCATGGAAAGAGGGCGATTGGCACGAAATGACCTCGCTTATGTGGGGCACTGCACCTGAGCCCAGCGATTTTTCTGGTAGATATAAGCTTCGCTGGAACAAAGATGCGTTATACCTGCTGGCAGAAATACAAGACGACCACCTTTCCGACACATATGCTAACCCGCTTGAGCGTTACTGGGATGATGACTGTTTAGAAATTTTCATTGATGCGGATGCCTCTGGTGGCGATCATCTTAATAACTACAATGCGTTTGCCTATCACCTGGCGCTAGACAATCAGGTTGTTGATATTGGCCCCAATAAGGCGGGAGAGGCGGTACCGCAGCTATACAACAACCATGTTGAGAATAAGTGGCAGCGTGATACACAAGCGCCTTACAATATTTATTGGGAAGCAGCGGTTCATGTATTTGATGATAGCTATCAACACGGAAAAGATAATTCGCCTGTTGCATTAAAAGAAGATATGGCACTGGGTTTTATGCTTGCCTATTGCGACGCAGATGGTGGTGACAGAGAGCATTTTTTAGGCTCCCATGAGATTACCCCAGTAAACGGCGATAAAAACTTGGGGTATAAAGATGCGTCGGTGTTTGGAAAAGTGCTTTTAACTAAGTAATGTTGGTCGTATACGTCATAAAAAACGCGGCATTAAGCCGCGTTTCTAATGTTTTGTGTTTCGTTTATTTTGCTTCGGCTTCACGGGCAATAGCGCGGTGTGCAATATCAGTACGGTAATACACATCTTTAAACTGAATGGCTTTTAGTAGCTCGTAAGCTTTTTGCTGCGCTTCAGTAACGTTGTTACCCAAAGCTGTAGCGCAAAGTACGCGGCCACCTGCGGTTACCACTTCGCCATCTTGAAGGGCGGTGCCTGCATGGAAAACCTTTCCGTCTAACTTAGCGGCTTCTTCGAAACCAGTAATCACGTCGCCTTTATCATAGCTGCCTGGATAGCCGCCAGCGGCAAGCACAACACCTACCGATGCGCGCTCATCAAACTCAATTGTTTTACCAGCAAGTTCGCCTTTGCACGCTGCTTGGCAAAGTGGAACCAAGTCAGATTTTAAGCGCAGCATGATTGGCTGGGTTTCCGGATCGCCAAAGCGGCAGTTGTATTCGATTACCTTTGGAGTGCCATCGGCCATAATCATAAGGCCAGCATATAAAAAGCCAACGTAGTCGTTGCCTTCAGCAGCCATGCCGTTAACTGTTGGCATAATCACTTCTTGCATAATACGGTCGTGAATGTCCTGCGTTACAACTGGAGCCGGAGAATAAGCACCCATACCGCCTGTGTTCGGCCCTTTGTCACCGTCAGCCGCACGCTTGTGGTCTTGGCTGGTGGCAAATGGCAGTACGTTTTTGCCATCTACCATGACAATGAAGGACGCTTCTTCACCGTCTAGGAATTCTTCAATAACTACGCGGCTGCCGGCTTCACCAAACGCGTTACCTGCCAGCATGTCGCGGATAGCATCTTCGGCTTCTTCAAGGGTCATCGCAACAATAACACCTTTACCTGCCGCTAAGCCGTCAGCTTTTACAACAATCGGCGCGCCTTTCTCGCGAACATAAGCAATAGCTGGGTCAATTTCGGTGAAGTTTTGGTATTCAGCCGTAGGAATATTGTGCCGAGCCAAAAAGTCTTTGGTAAAAGCTTTTGAGCCTTCTAGCTGCGCCGCAGCTTGAGTAGGGCCAAAAATCATTAAATCTGCGTTAGTGAACGCATCTACTACACCTGCAACTAGCGGCGCCTCTGGGCCTACAATAGTAAGCGCAACATCGTTACCTTGAGCAAAAGAAACTAGGCCTGCGATGTCGTTGACATCAATAGCTACGTTCTCAAGCTTAGGTTCTGTAGCAGTGCCTGCATTACCAGGAGCTACAAATACGGTTGAAACATCAGAAGACTGCGCTGCTTTAAACGCTAGCGCGTGTTCGCGGCCACCGCCGCCAATTACAAGTACGTTCATTAACTGTTCCGTTTTGAGTGTTTAATATTATGATTTTGGTTTGGTGAATTTTAGCGTCATGCGATTGCTCTCGCCAATCGCCATGTATTTTTCGCGGTCTTGGTCGTCAAGCGCCAAACGAGGAGGTAGCGTCCACACACCTTTCGGGTGATCTGCGCTATCCATTGGGTTTGCGTTAACATCGCTACTAGCTTCAAGGACAAAACCCGCTTTTTCAGCGGCAGCAATAACGTAAGAACGCTTCATATAGCCACTTTTCTTCATCGCTTCATCATCTGCACTTTCAGGTAGCTCATGTTCCACTACGCCCAGTACGCCGCCTGGCTTAAGCGCTTTGAAAAATGCGCCAAATGCATTGTCGATGCCTTCGTCACCGTGACGCATGTACCAGTTGTGTACGTTGCGAAAGGTTAGCACCATATCAGCGCTGCCCGCTTCGCTAATATCTAGCGCTTTCATAGGGTCGAATGCAGTAAGCTCAGCACCTTCATACTTCATGCCTGGCTTCATTTTCTCTTTAAAGCCTTCTACCGACTTTTTATAGTAGCCACTGGTCTCATCGTCTACATAAAAGTGAGCCGCTACGTATTTTCCGTCTTGTTTTACAACAGAATAAAGAATGTCGGCATACCAGCCGCCACCTGGAGAAATTTCGACTACAGTCATGTCCGGCTGTAGACCAAAAAAGCGTAATGTTTGTTGAGGGTTGCGATACTCATCGCGCACTTTGGCTTTATCAGAGCGGATATCGCTCATTGCGGCGTCAGAAATAGCATCGGCACCGGCATAGGTTGCTGTTACACCTAGTGTTGCTGCTAATACGAGTTGGGCTAACTTTTTCATTCTTATTTCCTTTTTCTGTCGAGGGTAGGTAGTTGTCTATGCGGACTAGTAAAACATAACATTTATTAGTAACACTATTACTACAAATTACTACAAGTCAGATCAAGCCTATCAGCTAACCTCTATTCGCACTTACGCCTTAGCAGAATTATCCGCAACTCTGTCGCTTCGATGAGGTATCAACACAACCATGCGATTGGCCTCGGGTCTGCGTAATAAAAAGGGTTAAGGAAAAATAACAAACACGCAGTAAAGTAACTAAATGCCACTTTACTGCGTGTTTAACTTAGGTATTGGTTTCCCTCACTAAGCCTGCACTAAAAGATATAGCGCAGATACCTATTAGTGACGGAAGTGACGCATACCCGTGAACACCATAGCAATGCCGTGTTCGTCAGCGGCGTCAATTACTTCTTGGTCGCGCATAGAGCCGCCAGGCTGAATTACTGCCTTAATGCCAGCTTCAGCTGCTGCGTCAATGCCGTCGCGGAATGGGAAGAAAGCGTCAGATGCCATAACAGAGCCTGCCACTTCAAGGTTCTCGTCAGCTGCTTTAATACCTGCAATTTTTGCAGAGTAAACGCGGCTCATTTGGCCTGCGCCCACGCCCACTGTCATGCCGTCTTTGCAGTAAACAATTGCGTTAGACTTCACGTATTTTGCTACCTTCCAGCAGAACATAAGGTCGCGTAGTTCTTCTTCGCTCGGCTTACGTTTAGTCACCACTTCTAGGTCTTCCATTTCAACCATGCCGAAGTCGCGCTCTTGTACTAATAAACCACCGTTTACACGTTTAAAGTCATAACCTTCAGTTAGCTGGCCAGCCCAATCGCCACACGCTAGAAGGCGTACGTTTTTCTTCGCACTTACGACTTCTTTCGCTTCATCGCTTACTGTTGGTGCGATAATCACTTCCACAAATTGACGGTCAACAATGGCTTGTGCCGTTTTCGCATCAAGCTCGCGGTTAAACGCGATAATGCCGCCAAATGCAGACGTTGGGTCAGTTTTAAACGCACGGTCGTAGGCACTTAGAATATCGTCGCCAATAGCAACACCGCACGGGTTAGCGTGCTTAACAATTACACATGCTGGTTCTTCGAATTCTTTCACGCACTCTAGCGCTGCATCGGTATCAGCAATGTTGTTAAACGATAGCTCTTTACCCTGAAGCTGAGTAGCAGTAGCAACCGATGCTTCTTGAATATCGTTTTCAACATAGAAGGCCGCTTCTTGATGGCTATTTTCGCCATAGCGAAGATCTTGCTTCTTAGTCAGCTGCATGTTGTAGGTACGTGGGAATTCACTGTGCTGATGGTCACAGTCTGCTTCACAACCAGTGCTGTCTAAACGGGCACCAAAATAGTTCGCAATCATGCCGTCGTATTCAGCTGTGTGTTCGAATGCTTTGATGGCTAGATCGAAGCGTGTGCTGTAAGACAAAGAGCCGTTATTGTCGTTCATTTCAGCAAGAACGCGAGAGTAGTCAGATGCGTTAACCACAATAGTCACGTCTTTGTGGTTTTTGGCTGCCGCGCGAACCATTGTAGGGCCACCGATATCAATATTTTCAATCGCATCTTCAAGCGTGCAGTCTTCATTTGCCACGGTTGCAGCGAACGGGTAAAGGTTGACCACCACAAGATCGATAGGCGCAATATTGTGCTCTTCCATCACCGCTTCATCGGTACCGCGACGACCAAGGATACCGCCATGAATTTTCGGGTGAAGGGTCTTAACGCGGCCAGCCATAATTTCCGGATGACCTGTGTGATCAGACACTTCTTTAACAGGTAAGCCAGCGTCAGCGAGAAGTTTAGCAGTACCGCCCGTCGACAGAAGTTCTACTCCAGCGTTATGCAGCGCTGTCGCGAAATCGAGGATACCGGTTTTATCAGAGACACTAAGGAGAGCACGTTTAATAGGTTTTGGTGTTTGCATAAATTTTAAGTTTCTAATGTTGTAGTGTTGAAACAAAAAGAGCACCGATTGGTGCTCTTTGGTGGGCAAAGCCCTTGGAATCTTAGTTCATGCCGTATTGCTTAAGCTTCTTGCGAAGTGTGCCACGGTTGATGCCCATCATGATGGCAGCGCGGGTTTGATTGCCGCGTGTGTAAGTCATGACTTCTTCTAGCAGCGGCGCTTCAACTTCAGCCAGTACCATTTCGTACAGGTTATCGATGTTTGCGTTATCCAATTGCTTAAGGTACTTGTTAACCGCTTGCTTTACAGAGTCACGCAATGGCTTTTGAGCTTGCGTTTGTGAAGGCGTAGTTACTGTAGTAGTAAAAGGTGAAGTCACGTTTTGATCGAACATAATACTGTGTTGCTCTTAAGTTAGTCATCACTATGCTGCGGGAGAGATCTGTCGGGTCTCTCGTGTCTGCAGCGCTTGAAAATATGCATTTAGTGCATCGAGTTGCTCATTCGCATCATCGATAGCGTTAAACGTTTTACGAAACTGACGATCCGTATCGTGCTCCGCGAGATACCAGCCCACGTGCTTACGGGCAATTCTTACACCGGCAATGTCGCCATAAAAGTCCTGCACATTAGCTACATGCTCGTGCAAAATCTCATATTGCTCTGACAGCGGCGGTGGTGCTAGGTTCTCGCCCGTTTCAAGATAATGTTGGATTTGTTTAAATATCCAAGGCTTACCTTGCGCGCCGCGACCTATCATTACGCCATCTGCACCGGTGTAATTCAGCACCTCTTGTGCTTTCTCTGGAGAAGTAATGTCACCATTTGCAATAACCGGAATTGAAATTGCCGCCTTTATTTGACGTATGGTGCTGTATTCAGCCTCTCCTTTGTACATACAAGCTCGCGTTCTGCCGTGAACAGCAAGCGACTGTATGCCGTTTTGCTCTGCAATGCGGGCAATGTCTACCCCATTGCGATTTTCTGGGTTCCAGCCGGTACGAATTTTCAGTGTCACGGGTACTTCTACAGCATTAACTACTGCTTTAATAATCGCTTCCACTGTGTCTGGGTATTGAAGCAGCGCAGAACCTGCTAAGCTTCTTATTGACCTTTTTAGCAGGACAACCCATGTTGATATCGATGATTTGCGCACCATTCTCAACATTGAATTGCGCTGCCTGAGCCATAAGCTCAGGGTCGGCCCCAGCTATCTGTACAGAGCGAATGCCTTCTTCACCCTCATGGTTCATACGCGCCTGGGACTTAGCTGTGTTCCAAACCTTCGGATTACTCGAAAGCATTTCTGAAACAACAAGCCCTGCTCCTAAGCGCTTACAAAGTTGGCGAAACGGTCTATCTGTTACGCCAGCCATGGGGGCCAACATCAAATTGTTTTCTAACTCGTAAGGTCCAATTCGCATTGTAAAATGTATAGCTCACCATCTAAAACTGCACAGAAAATATACACCCGGCTAAAACGGGGCGCTAAGTGTACGTGTTTTCGCAAGGCTTGAAAAGGCTAAAAATCACACAAAATTTCACTTCGTGGTCTTGACAGTGAAAAAAATCTGTCACATTAGTAAGCTAACGTCGATTTTTAGTACGAATATTGTGCGAAAGTCTTACAGCCCCCGATTTGAAAGGGCTGTAATGTGAAAAAAATTAACAAATTATTAGATGCTGACGATTTTTATCGTATGAATTTTCGTCGCAATATTGAGGTGGTTTGCCGTAAACGCTCTAATGCGACTAGACGTATATTTAACCGTCTAGTCAGTTTTTTAATCGCGCTTAGTGTTTTTTACCCGACACTCGCGCCCACTCTCCGTCAATGGTACTGGGTTCAAGCGTAATGTCGTTTGAATAAGCGTCTTCAATGCGAGTAACTTGTTCTGCCAGTATGCCTGAGAGCACTAACAAGCCGTCCTTTTTGCAGTAATTAGTAATAACGCCTTGGAGTTCTAATAATGGACCTGACAAGATATTCGCCATAACCACATCGGCTTCAAGCTCAGGCTGGTCTTCCGGTAGATACACATCTAGTCGGTCTTCAACGCCATTGCGGCGTGCGTTTTCTTTTGTCGCTTGAAGTGCTTGCGGGTCAATATCAATGCCAATTACGCGTTTAGCACCCAATTTCAACGCGGCCAGCGCTAAAATTCCCGAGCCACAGCCAAAATCGACCACAGTTTTATCTGTCATATCGATACCGTCTAACCAGCGTAGGCAAAGTGCAGTAGTAGGGTGCGTACCTGTGCCAAAAGCAAGGCCTGGATCCAACATAACGTTAACGGCATCAGGGTCTGGAACGTCACGCCAGCTTGGACAAATCCATAAGCGTTCGCCAAACTGCATTGGGTGGAAATTATCCATCCATTCCCGCTCCCAGTCTTTATCTTCAAGCGGCTCTAGCTTGTATTTAAAGTCTGGGCCAAGCACTTTAGCTTTACCTAGGCGCTGCAGAATACCTTTCATATCCGCATCTGCTTCAAACAAACCCACTACTTGTGTATCTGGCCACAATAAGACTTCACCCGGCTTGGGTTCATACATTGGGGTGTCTTTCGCGTCTACATAGGTAACCGCCTGCGAGCCATTTGCCGTTAGCATGTCGCCTATTGATTCTGCATATTCAGAAGAAGTATTAATTCGAAGTTGTAGCCAAGCCATAGTTATCGTTCGTTGGGACCTTTGCTGGTTATTGTACCTTTGCTCGGCGTCAAACAAAATGGAAGCAAGCGAAAAGCGTTACGATAGGTGTGATTTGTCAGAGTCAGCGGTGTTTTAAAGCCTTAGCCTTTTGTTCACTGGTATGGATTCTAAATGCGCCTATAGTTATTTATTAGTGCGGTTCGATTGTAAAGTTAATCGGAGTTTTATGCGTATTCTTATCTCTTTTATGTGTGTTGTTGCCATTGCTTTGCCCACTAAAGCCCGTGAATTAGACGTGGTGGTTGGCTGGAACAAGCCGCCCTATGTGATTTCACAAGAACACAGTGGTTTTGAAATTGATTTGGTAAGAGCCATTTTAGCGGAAATGGGGCATACGCTTTCGCCCATCTATGTTCCTTTTGGGCGAACTGCGCGGCTTTTGAAAGATAACGCTGTGGATATAGGACTTACACAAAACGCTGCGCACAATGTGGATGATACTGTCCTTTCCGACCCATATATCATCTATCAAAATGTTGTTGTGACAAAAGCGCAGAGCCACTATGTTATCAATGATATTGATGATCTGAAGGGCAAGCGTGTCATCGCGTTTCAAACAGCGCAATCGGTATTAGGTGAAGAATTTAAGCAAGCATTAGCGCTAGAACCAATGTATATGGAAATGGCAAGGCAGGACCGTCAGGTCGACATGCTTATGCTCGATCATGTGGACGCGATTGTGCTAGATAGAAATATTTTCAATCACTTCAGATCCCAAAACAGCACCTATGCTGAGAAAGAAACGGTGTTCCATGAGTTGTTTCCTATTTCGGCATATTGCGCGGCTATTCCTGATCCTGAGCTAAGAGAAAAGTTTAATGCTGCTCTTCATCGCTTTATTGCAGATGGTCGGTATCAATTACTGCTCGATGAATATCAACTTGATAATTTGCTTCACAAACTGCCAAAGGCGCCCGCCGCACTGTAAATGCACATTTTATCGTCTAGACAGTGAACTATTTCTGGTTCAACGTATATCAAACTACCATTACGTTAATGCCCATCACCTCCTACCTAACCGAAGATGAGACACGATGGCATAAGCACGTCCACATTAAAAACAATGCGTTAAGGAAAGCTCTATGTTGAAACAGTGGTATTTACTAGCCGTAACCTTGCTGTGTACCGCCTGCGTGTCGCAAGCGCACCGTGAAGATAGCGATAATAAAAAGTGGCTAGATGAGCCAGCATACCTGCAGGCTCAAGCTATTGCTCAAGGCGATACAACATCGACAGAGCTCGTGAGCGGATATTTAGCTCGAATTAATAAGTTAGATGAAAAGACAAATAGCGTTTTAGCACTAAACCCCAATGCATTAGCAGACGCTAAATCAATTGATAAACAATTTGCCAGTGGAGCGGAATTAGGCCCGTTAGCCGGTATCCCTGTACTTTTAAAAGACAATATAGAGAGCGCGGAAATGCCCACAACGGCAGGCTCTATGGCGCTTATTAATAACGACACCGGACGAGACGCCCCCATTGTGGCGAAACTAAAAGCAGCGGGCGCAATCATTCTTGGCAAGACTAACTTATCTGAGTGGGCAAATTTTCGTTCTGAATCATCGATAAGCGGTTGGAGTGCAGTAGGGGGACTAACCCGTAACCCTCACATATTATCGAGAAGCGCATGCGGTTCATCGTCTGGCTCGGGCGCAGCAATGTCACTTAGATTAGCGTCACTTGCCGTAGGTACTGAAACCAATGGCTCTATAATCTGCCCGGCATCTATTAACGGTGTAGTGGGCTTTAAGCCAACCGTTGGTTTACTTTCACGAACTCATATTGTACCCATTTCATTCAGCCAAGATACAGCGGGGCCTATGACTTCCAACGTTCAAGACGCATGGCTGATGACGTCAGTTATGGCTGGTGAAGACGTGAACGATAGTGCAACTGAAAACACGGCGTCTCATCAACCTAACATGCCTTCATCGGAAATGCTGGCAACAGATTTAAAAGGCAAGCGCATTGGTGTTGTCAGGTATCGTCAAGGTGATAACCCTCATGTACTTGACGTCTACGAAAGCGCGTTAAATCAGCTAAAAGCATCGGGTGCTACGCTGGTGGATATTAGTGATTTTTCTCAGCCTGACTCCTTTTGGGCCGACTCTTATAATGTTTTACTGAGTGAGTTTCACCACAGCATCAACGAATATTTGTCGGGATCGCCAGCAGAAATCCCCGCAAGAAATTTATCTGAGCTTATCGCTTTTAACAGCCAAACCGAGCGAGAGCTAGCGTTATTCAACCAAGATATTTTTGAAAAGTCGCTAGACGCGGCGCCTATTGATAGCGAAGCGTATCACAGCGCCCTAAGTCTTATTCAAGATACAGCGCGCGAAAATGGTATTGACGCATTGCTAGCAAAACACAATGTCGATGTATTAGTTGCACCTTCAAATAGCCCGTCATTTTTAATTGACGGTGTGTATGGCGATCATTCGCCAGCGGGTTTCATTGGTATAGGCTATCTAGCCGCTGTAGCGGGGTATCCCCATCTCACAGTACCAGCGGGTGAAGTGAAAGGTCTTCCAGTAGGCATTAGCTTTATCGGTGCTAAGTGGAAAGATGAAGATGTGCTAAAGATAGGTAAAGTCTTTGAAGCTAAACATGGCTTTTTCATTAAGCCAGGTCTTTTACCTACACGTTTTGATGACCCGAGCTTAAAGGGCATCCAAAATGGTCTAAATGAGAGCCGCTAGATAAAAGCACGTGGTTTGAATGTGTAGTCCGTTAAGCAGTATTGAAACTAAAAAGCCCCCGATACTTATCGGGGGATTTTTCTATTTATGTAGCTGCGAGTGATGGTTTAGCCTGGCTTTTTAACCCACGCGCTACACCAGCCATCAGCGTTAACCAGCTTGTTAGGGAAAATGTTACAAGGCCGATATTGTTCGCCATCGGCTCCCTGCACGTACATGCAGTTTGCACATTTTGCACCTTCAACGGTTGAAGACGGTGTGTAGTTTAATGCTTTCGCAGTTGGGTCATCAGCGCTCAATTGTTCTTGAGCTTGTGCACGTAACGCTACACCACCTAATGTAAGACCGATAACTGTAGAGCCCGACAGTTTTAAAAAGTCACGGCGATTTACAGATTTCATAACATTCTCCTTAAGAGATAGAAACGATAATGATTCTTTTTTATTCAGTGCTTTAAACGCAAAAACCTGCCCATAGAGGCAGGTTTTGTGTATTGTTTAAATACTATCTCTTTTTGAAAAAAGATCGAACGAAAAGTCGTATTTTCACTTGATCTAGATTAAATAAAATTCAGAGTGATGCCACCAGATTATAAAGATCAGACCGTTTGTTCTGCTACAAGTTCACTTTTTAGCGAGGGGAACACCAGGTTTAGCGTAGGCAAATTGTGCAATACGCGTAGTGCTGTGATAGCTATCTAACCCAGAAATGCAGGCGGTGTTGGCTTTTTCTATATCGGCGTATCCGTTTTCATCAATAATGCTCTCTGGCATATGAAGCTCTTGGATCTCTCCAATAACCATTTCGGTTTCGTTAAGCAGTTTTAAATGTTGCGCCACCTTTAAGCCCATTTTAATTTCGCTCTCTTCGACAAACGGTGCACTAAAAGACTCGCTGAAGTGCGGCGTTAAACCCACTGCTTCAAATTCGCTTTCATCAGGGACATAACGGGCAGATGTTTGGTGTGCTTTATCGACCCAATCAGTCGACACGTGATTTAGCGTATAAAAGCCCTGTTGCTTTATATTGCTAAGGGTATCTCTTACCACAGTATGTGGGCGCATGATCATGCCTATAAGTGGTGGGTTAGCACCGACATGAACGATAGAGCTTACAATGGCTAAATTGTTGGTGTTCCCGTTTGTGGTACCCACCAAAGTAGCCGACTTAAAGCCAGATAAACTGTTGACTAGATTAGCTCGGTATCGCTGAGCAAGTTCGTCAATATCGCTGCGTGTAAACTGCTTAGTCATTTTCTCGTTCTGCCTCAATTTGAATGTCGTCACCATGCTGATACGTGGTCAACTCTATTGGTTGGCAGCACACCTGACAGTCGAGTACTTGGACTTGACCCACATCGTTAACTTCATCTATTTCAACGTCGTTAGGCGCCATACAGTAAGGGCAGGAGAAGCCCATGGAACGGGTTAAGCTCATATTTCATTGCCTTATTAATCATGAATAGTGGTTATTACGTAATGCTAAGACGAGTGGATTTTCTTTAGCAAAATACCTCGTTATTTATGAAAAGAACGCGCTGAGGCAATCGCAATAGCCATTGTTAAATGAAAGTCTTAATAATTAGCCCGAATAAACAGTAGCAAGGTGAATGAATAGAGGTGATGGTGTGGCAAATAAAGTAGGAAACTGCCCGTGTTGTAATAGAGAAACGCGCCTGACTTATCATCACCTTATCCCGAAAAAAATGCACCGACGCACCTATTTCAAAAAGCACTTTAGCAAAGCCGAACTGCAGGACGGTATCTATATTTGTAGGCAGTGCCATAGCGGCATACATCGCTTTTATGATGAGATGACATTGGCCAAGCACTACTTCAATTTACAACGTTTACTAGATGACGAGCAGCTTTCGACGTTCTTTCAGTGGGTGTCTAAACAGCGAGTGCGTGTTTAATAAATGGCTTGGTCTAATACCGGCCAGTAGACTTTAAATACATTCGATATGGATTTAATTTGATTAACTTGGCTGTATAAATATACACTGTTGGTGTTTTCATAGCCAAAGATACCTCATGCGAAAAGATTTACCGCCACGTTATTACCTCACACATTTTCACGAGTTCCTTAAGTTCTTTGAAGGTGCTAACAGCATGCTTTTGAGTGATGAGGCGGCTGATTTTGTTGAGCGCTTTAACGCATTAGACGATGACAAAAAATGTATTGTAGTGCGCGCTGCAAATCGCAAGTATGCGGTTATTGACAGAACCCAGTTTAACTACGGTGAAATAAACGAACCGCAAGCACAAATAGATTGGCTCATTGATAGCGGGTGGTTTGGCGACCTTTCGAACGCATCGCTTAATGATATCGCCGGCGTTCTAACCAAAGACGCGTTGCTGACACTTCTTGCTGAATACGGAAGTACGCGGGGGCTAGCATCTCTCACTAAGCCGAAACTCGTGACGTTACTTAATGAACATATCGGTGCTAGAGGCTGGCCAGAGCGCTTTTCACTAAACAATTATTTGGTGTGTTTATTTAATAACGCGCTTCGCTATTTACTGTTTCTCTATTTTGGTAACACCAAAAGTCGTTTAAATCAGTTTTCTATGCGTGATTTAGGCGTAATGAGAACCCGTTCTGACTCGGTAACCGATACAGCGCGTTTTGATACTAAAAGCGACGCCGAAGCTTCTTGGTTTTACGCCAATCACTTCAGTCAGTTGGCCTTCTATAACAATGATATGTTAATTGCCTTAGCCGAAGGTGACTTTCCTATAACAGAGGGTGTGTCAGCCAGTTTCTACCGCGACCAGCTGCTTTATGCGCTAGGGCTCAAAGTGTTGGCTTTCGATAAACCCAAAGGGTTAGACATTTTAAAATTAGCTCAAAGCGATAAAGCAAAAGAAAAGTGGCTAAGGGAGAGCTATAAAGGCGGACAAGAAGATGACGTCAAACAAGCCCTTGAGGACATTATTGATAACCCTCAATCCGATACGCTATTGGCGTTCGCCGAAGATTTTTATGCCCGTAAATACCATAAAAAGCGCACAAGTACCGTTACCGATATGCTTCGCAATGCCAGCCGAACTTTGGATATTGATGTAAGCCAAAATCAGCAAGTAGAGCGTGGAGTGTTAGCGCACTATGCTCGACAAGGCGTGGAAGGCTGGCGTACAGAAAACCGTTTGTGGCGCAGCCTATTCGGCCTTACTTTTTGGAAGCAACTTTACGAAGAAGATACGTTAGTAACAGAGTTTGATCGAAGGCCATTATCGCTTAAGCAAAATAATTTTTACGCCAAGTTTGAGCAAAGTATTGAAGCATTACTGCTTGCCCTTGATAGCAAAGAGAAACTGCGTTTTCACATCCACAAGATGGCCACCATGCACTACGGTAAAGTAAACAGCCTGTTTATGTGGTCAAGCCATTTGCTTACGCCTATAGAAGCGCTAATTGAGCATGGTTCGCTAGACTCTATTTATGCTTTACTTCGCATGATGTGCAAAGACTTCGAAAGCCTTCGAGATGGCTTCCCAGATATTATGGTGTTTGACGATGCGCTTCGCTTTGAAGAGATAAAAGCGCCGGGCGATCAGCTTCGTCGAAACCAATTGGTTTCCATTCAGCGTTTGCAGCAAGCCGGTTTTGATGTTGCGGTAACAACCGTAAATTGGGTACGCGACCCTGCACAACCCTATGTGGTAGTAGATATTGAGACTACTGGTGGCAACAACAGTTATAACCGCATTACCGAAATAGGCATGGTCAAATTAGTCGGCGGTGAAGAGGTCGATAGATTTCAAACCTTGTTGAATCCGCAGCGCAGAATTCCTAGTAACATAACCCGTCTTACCGGGATTTCGGATGACATGGTGGCAGACGCACCGCTATTTGCTGAAGTCGCTGAGCAGGTGGCACGCTTTACCGAAGATGCCGTATTTGTCGCGCATAACGTAAACTTTGATTATGGGTTCATTAAACAAGAGTTTGCGCGGTTAGAGCAAAACTTCAGACGCCCTAAAATGTGCACCGTTCGCGAAATGCGGCGTACCTACCCAGGGCTGCCATCTTACTCGTTGGCTAATTTAACTAAACATTTCCATATTGAGATGGAGCAACATCACCGAGCGCTCAGCGATGCCAAGGCTGCCGCCGAACTGTTAAAGCTGGCGTTTGAGAAAGATGATGAAATCACGGCGCTGTCGTCGAATTAATTAGGTTGTTATTGAAATTTTTAGCATGCGGACACTGAACAAAATGTGCGTAAACTCAGTATTGAGTTGAGTTATAACGTGCATATTGAGATGTAAGACATGGCATTAACTGAAGAACAAGAATCACGAATAATTGAAATGGCGTGGGAAGATCGCACGCCGTTTGAAGCGATTGAGCGTTTATACGGGCTTCCGGAGAAAGACGTAATAAAGCTCATGCGTAAAAATCTTAAACAAAAAACCTTTAAAAATTGGCGAGAACGGGTGTCAGGTCGAAAAACCAAACATGCGAGTTTGCGCCCTGAAGGTGTGGATAGAGGCTATTGCCCATCTCAGTACAAATACAAGGGTGCAAATAAATAGAAATACATTTGCATTTTCGGGAAGCTTCTAGCTTCTTGAAATATGTGATGCTGTGGCTATTTCTTTGGCGGAGTAATAGTGGTTATAGGTAAAAGAAACGCGGTTAGTTCCTGACGCAAAGGCGTTGGAAAAACAACCGTGTTTTCTGATTGCAAAATGCTCTTCGTATGGTGAACCTGACGTAAAAGATTTTGGTAGGTGTCATTGGTTTGCTGCAATGCTTCAACCTTTCTCATCATAAGCTCTATAAACTCAGCGGTGGATAAATCGTCGTGCTGCCTAATTTCAAAAGCAAGCGCTTTAAGAACATAGGCCTCCCACTCTTTTCTGTAACTTTCTTTTAAGCGTTCAGGGTATATTGCCAAATCTGCAATATCTTGCGCTAAATCTACAATATCAAGTGGATCATCAAAGAGGACGCGAAACGCAAGAAGCGCTTCATCAGAGAGTCGAGAAATGGGAAGTTTATCTTTGAACTGAGCGTAACGGCTTGGCACAAGAACACCTTCAAATTACGAATATTAAAGTTAAACAATACAAATGTAGTGAGTTTATTAGACTAAAGTTTAATAAACTCAACTTTAAGTTTAAAGTTCAAGAGATTAAAAATACGTAATCTGCGGTAACTAAACTCACAACGGCGATAAGCCGTAATTTATTATGCACTGTTAAAGTGCGTACGCGTTCTTGCTGTTTGGCCCATCGTTTGATGGGCCTTTTTTTGGGCTTAGCAGTTATCGTGCTGTCGGTTGCGCTAAAGCGCAAAAGAGCGTCAGTCATTCAACTTTCAAAGGAAAGCTTTACGCCGGCCAGTAACCTGCTGACGCTATCTACGACATCAGCCCTGACAAACCATTCTACATCATGCTTTTCAGACAGCACGCCGCTCACCTCTAATGAACCGCCGTGCCCAGTTCCCAAAAAATCTTCAATTAGTTCAGCGCGTTCACCAAAGTTACTGTCTATGTAGGAATAGTATGCGAAGTACTCGATAGGATAAGATGTATTAAAAGCGCTTGCCGCGAATTCGCCGCTGGTGCCCGCTACAATTTTTGCAGCACTTTCATCAGTGCGCTGAACCAGTTCTATAAAGGCGGTATCTTTATCGTTCATGCGAAACCGATACTCAGCACGTGCAAATCTACCACCGAGCATTTTTTCAAAACTGGCCTCGTAGCTATGTCGTTGCCCCATCTTGGCCGAATATTCAATTTCGAAATACTCATCCTCTCCGCCAATATTAAAGGCTTCTGAGGCTTCAGCATTTGCAAGTTGACCCAAAACTATTTCAAGAGCAGTGTCGTTTTGTAATTGCCTTACGTGACGTACTCCCGTTATCCACCCATCTTTCGATAAACCGGTGGAAGAAACACGCCCTTTGTAGGTTGGAATAATGCCTAGCTCAGTTTTTCCTGATTCGGTTTCATGTCTCAAATACAGACGCCTTGCGTAGAGATAATCAGTATTGTCGCTACCGAACGTATTGTGGCTTGATGAAAAGTCATCACCAGTTACCACAAAGCTGTTTATTGACCATGCTGAAGTGATGGCAAGAGAGGGATAGTAGCGCAGTCGATATTGTTCGCGGCTAGGGCGGTTAGAGCGATCATCGTATCGAACCTGTATGTCTAGCTTCTGTGAAAAAGTGGGTGCTATTTGTTCTCCAAACGCACTGGTTCCCGAAAAAGTAATGAGTGGTAAAACAAGCAAAAACGGAATTCGCACCTATCGAACCTTAAACAAAGCAATTAGCTAGTTTATACATTAAATCTAATTAATTAGCGCAAAAAAGAAAGACTTAACGAAAAAATACAAAAAAAAGCCGGCAGGGATGCCGGCGATAAGTGGAGTGGGACTCCAATGAGGGTAAAACACACAAAAGTTTAAGGGAGATGTCTTAAAACTTGTGTGCAGTATAGAACCAGTTTTTAAATAGGAAAATCGTTAAAAATTGATTGTGGTAATCGGAAAATTAGAATGCTCTGAATAGCGAATAGCGAATAGCGAATAGCGAATAGCGAATAGCGAATAGCGAATAGCGAATAGCGAATAGCGAATAGCGAATAAAGAAAATTGGGCTACACAAAAAACAGCGTGTAGCCCAAAGGGGGGATTAGGCTAAACCTAAGCTCTTCTCTAGGTAGTGGATGTTGGTTCCACCTGCGAAGAAGTTTTCATCGGCCATAATAGCGCGTTGAAGCGGAATATTCGTTTTAATACCCTCAACCACAATCTCTTCAAGGGCATGGCGCATACGAGCAATCGCTTCGTCGCGGCTTTCACCGTAAGTGATAAGCTTGCCTATCATTGAGTCGTAGTAAGGAGGCACGTGGTAGCCCGCATAAATATGCGACTCCCAACGAATACCTAAACCACCTGGCGCATGGAACATATCGATAGGACCAGGGCTAGGAATAAAGGTTTGTGGATCTTCTGCGTTAATTCGACATTCAATAGCGTGGCCACGAATTTGAATTTGCGACTGATCAATTGACAGTGGCTGACCGGCTGCAATGCGGAGCTGCTCTTTAATAAGGTCAACGCCTGTGATCATTTCAGATACAGGGTGCTCTACCTGAATACGGGTATTCATTTCAATGAAATAGAATTCACCGTTTTCATATAGGAACTCGAAAGTACCTGCTCCGCGGTAGCCAATTTCAATACAGGCTCTGCGGCAGCGATCGCCAATCTTGGTGCGCATTTGCTCAGAAATACCCGGTGCAGGTGCCTCTTCAACCACTTTTTGGTGGCGACGCTGCATTGAACAGTCACGTTCACCTAAGTGAATAGCGTTACCTTGGCCATCGGCCAATACCTGAATTTCTACGTGGCGCGGGTTTTCAAGGAATTTTTCCATATAAACCGTTGCGTTACCAAAGGCTGCGCCAGCTTCCGCTTGTGTGGTCTCAATGGCTTTTACAAGTTCACTTTCGCTGCGTACTACGCGCATACCACGGCCACCGCCGCCGCCCGCAGCTTTAACGATGATTGGGTAACCAATGCGCTTAGCAATGGCTTTGTTGCGCTCTGCGTCGTCAGTTAGCGGGCCGTCAGAGCCGGGTACACACGGTACGCCTGCTTTTTTCATGGCGTTGATAGCAGATACTTTGTCACCCATAAGGTTGATAGTTTCAGCTTTAGGGCCAATGAAAATAAAGCCGCTTTTTTCTACCGCTTCAGCAAAGTCTGCGTTTTCCGCTAGGAAACCGTAACCTGGGTGAATAGCGATAGAGTTAGTGACTTCTGCAGCAGCGATAATGCGAGGAATGTTCAGGTAGCTTTCAGTTGCCGATGCTTTACCAATACAAATTGATTCGTCAGCCAGCAACACGTGCTTTAAGTTTTTATCCGCAGTAGAGTGCACAGCTACGGTTTTGATGCCTAGTTCTTTACAGGCTCTCAAAATACGTAGGGCAATCTCACCACGGTTAGCAATAAGTACTTTATCTAGCATAGTTAAGCACTCGCTTATTCAATGATGAACATTGGCTGGTCAAATTCTACAGGGTCTTGGTTTTCAACCAAGATTGCCTTAACCACGCCTGCTTTATCTGCTTCAATTTGGTTCATCATCTTCATCGCTTCAACGATACAAAGCGTGTCGCCAACTTTTACTTGCTGACCAACTTCTGCAAACGGCTTTGCCGTTGGTGAAGATGCACGGTAGAACGTACCTACCATTGGAGACTTAACAACGTGACCGTCTGGCTGTGCAGGCTCTGCAGCAGGCGCTTCTGACGCCGTTGTTGCCGCAGCAGCTGGCGCAGCTTGCGGGGCAGCAGGTGCTGCAAAGCTGTAGTTCATTGGTGCTTGAACACCCGTTGGGCCACGGTGGATGCGTACAGACTCTTCGCCTTCAGTGATCTCTAGCTCGGCAATGCCAGATTCTTCCACTAGTTCGATGAGTTTTTTAATCTTTCTAATATCCATGTTCTGTCTCTGCTCTATTTTGGCGATTTCGGTAAATTGATTGCTGCAGTTAACGCGAGCGAATAGCCCATGGCACCAAGGCCAACAATGACGCCAGCTGCAACATCAGAAAAATAAGAATGATGACGAAAAGGTTCACGGGCGTGAACGTTCGACAAATGCACTTCAATAAACGGGATATTGACACTCAATAACGCATCGCGAAGGGCGACGCTGGTGTGCGTGAAGGCAGCAGGATTAATAATAATGGCATCAACAGTACCCATAGCAGCGTGCACGCGATCAATCAGTTCAAACTCAGCGTTTGACTGAAAATGCGTTAAGGTCACGTTGCTTGACACAGCCTGCGCCTGCAAATCATCTACGATGTCTTGCAAGGTTTGTGTGCCGTATTTGTCGGGTTCTCTTTGGCCTAACATATTCAGGTTAGGGCCATTTAATAACAAAATATTCATCTAGTTTGCTGCTATCTTCGGGAAAATGTCACTGTTGTTGCCATTTCAACAAACTTTTGTGACAGTTGCACGAAAAAAAGCCAATTTCTTTGCTCGTTTATTGTGTTAATTGGTGATTATAGTGATAGATAAAGATTTAGCAGCAAAATACTGGTCTAATCAGGTGTTTTCGGGGCAAAGTTTTTTTGTTTGGTTTGAGTGAGATACATGTGCTGAATCCCAGCATGCTGCATTCTTGAGGGCATGCGATAGGAAAAGATTAGTGCGCGGTTTCAGTAGAGGCGTTCGCGAGAGAAAACGGCACACTTATGTATTTACCATGGAATTTCGCTACATAAACACCGAAGTGTAAATGGGGCAATGAAGAAAACCCCGTATTGCCGGTATAGCCGATAAGTTGCCCTTTCTGCACATTTTGACCACGGGTTACGGCAATGCCCTTATGTTTGAGGTGGTAATATTCACCAGTTGTACCGTCGCTATGAAGAATAACCACATAGTTAGCGTACTTAGCAAACTCCGGGGTAGGCCCGCCTCTAGTTCCATCACCTTTAGTGTCTATCACTATGCCGCCACGTGACGCTAAGATGGGGGTACCCACTGGGGCTGCAAAATCAAGTGCATACCTTGACGCCCCTGAGTGACTAAAGTTACCGTTAAAGCCTTGAACAATGCGGTATTCACTAGCTGGCTGTAGCGGTGACGTGTACGGGTAGTCGATATCATGTATGGCATCCACACGCCCTACCGTCCATTTCACCCGCATCGACTGCCAAAACGCATTGGCATTGTTTACTACGCCTAGCGGCACTTTGTCATCGGTATCCAAAAACGCATTAACGTGTGCTTTCGGTTTAGGCTCACTGTTACCCGTAGGGAATTGACGCAAAACATTAGAATAAAGGGTTAGTGCTACGGGCAACTCCACTTTTCTCTGTACTGAGACTAAATAAAGAGAAGAAGACGAAGGCGTAAGCTCAAAACAAAAGCGTTTGTTATCAAAGCATCCCGTGGTTTTCGCTGTTACTGATAGGGAAAAAGTGAGCGAAATAAATAAGAAGGCCAGCATTGAAGCCAACCTTCTTTTCTGAAACCCGCCCCTACCCGAGATAAAGAGAGCGGCGTCTCGCACCGCTCGCCATACTCGCCATATGAGAAGAGGAAAGGCTTCGAATCGAAGCGCCTTAGTCCAAGCGACCACTTTGACCGTCATTAGTGTTAGACCCATTGTTAAGCCACTCTTTTACGTGACCGGCAAAGGCGTCTGCTTTCATAAACCCGGTGACACGGGCTTTGGTTAGCTCGTCGCCGTTTTCATCAAAGAACAAAATGGTAGGCAGGCCTAGCACAGTAAAGGTGTCAAAAATCTCCTGACGTTCTGGTGTGTTATCGGTAAGGTCCATTTGCATCCATACCGTATTGCTAAGTGCAGATACCACTTGCTCGTCAGGGAAGGTGTACTTCTCGAACTCCTTACAGGCTACGCACCAGTCGGCGTACAAATCGACCATCACGGTTTTACCTTGTGTGTTAGCCGCCGCAATTTTATTACGTAAGTCTGCCAAGTCTCGCGCAACAACAAAGTCTGGGTGCCCTGCGTGTACACCATCAGCCTGTTCGCCCCAAAGCCCAGTGTTTAGTCCTGCTTGATAGGTAAGGCCAGCACTTCCCATAATGCCTATTGCAACTACAACAGCACGTACAAGTTTCATCAGTGAATTCTTACTTGCGCGATTAAGTGCCCAGTAATAACCGAACAAACCGAAGCCAAGCAATCCCCATAGGAAGCCAGTGGCAGGGCTATTATATAAACGCTCAATAAACACAATGGCCACGGCAAGCATCATAAAGCCGAAGGTGACTTTAACCACATTCATCCAGTTACCTGCTTTAGGTAGCAGCTTACCGCCTGTCATGCCGAACAGAATAAGTGGTAAGCCCATACCAATACTTAACAAGTAAAGCGAAATAAAGCCCAGCGTCATATCGCCGGTTTGGGCGATGAATAGTAATATGCCGGTTAGCGGCGCAGTAGTGCAGGGCGATGCGATAAGACCAGACAATACACCCATTATAAACACCCCCGCAAAACTGCCTGGCGTTTGGTTGTTACTCATATGAGTGAGCTTTTCTTGATACTTTGCTGGCAGCTGAATTTCAAAACCACCAAATAGGGCGATGGCAAGCGCCACAAATAGCACAATGAATACGCCCAGCACCACAGGATGTTGCAGCGCGGCTTGAAACTGCGCGCCGGCTACTGCAACCACCAAACCAAGTAGTGAGTAAGTGATCGCCATACCTTGTACATAAACAAAAGTTAACCAGAACGAATGTGATGCGGTTTTAGGCTTGCCCTGACCAATCACAATGCCCGACACAATGGGGTACATAGGAAATACGCAAGGCGTGAAAGCTAAGCCTACGCCCAGTGCAAAAAATAAAGCTAAAGTGAGAGCAAGGTTATCTTTATCGATTAGCCTTTGCGCTAAATCGAACTGCTCGCTTTGCGAAGAGGCGGCTGCGTTATTTGACCCAGACACCTCATCTGAATTGTCTGCTGTAACACCTCCCACTTCGTTCAAGTACACGACTTTCACCGTTGGTGGGTAGCAAAGCCCTGCGTCAGCGCAGCCTTGATAACGAATTTTAACTACGCCGTCACGAACTGCCGATTCGATAGGCAGAGTAATAGATACGCCGTTGTAAAATACTTCAGACTCGCCGAAAAACTCATCTTCAATCATTACGCCAGTGGGGTACACAGGCTCGCCGACTTCAGCTTCTTTAGCCACAAACTTGAATTGTTTTAGGTACAGATAATAGCCATCGGCAATATCGAAGCTTAAGGTAAGCACATCGTCTTTTTGATTGAAATCGAATGCAAACGCTTGGTCTACATCTAAAAACTGAGGTTCATCTGTAAAAGGGTCGTCAAATGCACTTGGCACCTGTGCAAAGGCGAACGCGCTTAATAGCGACATCAAACAAAACGCTGAGAGAACATAAGCACTAAAGCGATGGAACAGCGAGGCTGATGCAGTGCCTGATAAAACAAAAGGTAAAGTCATAAAGTTAAGATTCATATTATCTATTTTGCATTGTCGTTATTTTTATTGGGAAACGTTTTTATCTATCGCTGTAGCGTAGTTTTTAACCACTGACCGTAAGTGCTGCTAGCCTCGGCATTAAGTTCGAGCCATTCAGGTACATCGTACGGATGTAGTTCACAAACCTTATCGAAAGCCTGTAATACAAGGTGTGTATTCGTTTTAATGATCAACTGGCATTCCGTGTCGGTCTCTATTTTACCCTGCCATTCATAAACAGACTCAATACCTTTAATAATATTCACGCAAGCTGCAAGCCTATCTTTAACGAGGGTACTGGCGATCAACTGTGCTGTCTTTTCATCTGGCGTAGTACACAGAACAAGCTTTATTGTCATATACGTTTCCTACTTTTTTCGTACCTGCTACTTAGCTAATGAGTCGATGTGTAATAGACCTTAAAATCCACACTATTCTTTCATAGCCAAAGTATATCACGGTCGCTATCGGTCGCTTTAAGTGGCTATTTAAGCGAAAGGGAAGGCACCTTTTCTTGTTATTACGTACAAAGACCCTATAACAGGTTATGAATACATGAAAGAGGAAGCGTTTTGCGGGTTTTATTTATATTGTTTGCCCTATTACCTATTTTAGAAATTGCGTTGCTTATTAATGTAGGCAGCGTGATCGGAGGCTGGAATACCGTTGGCTTGGTTCTTCTTTCTGCTTTTATCGGTGCTTATTTTGTTAAACGCGAGGGGGTAAGCACACTGCAGACGGCACAGGAAAAAATGCAGCGAAATGAAGTGCCAGGAAAAGAGTTAGTTGAAGGCTTGATGCTGGTGGTTGCTGGCGTATTGCTTGTTACGCCAGGCTTTATTACCGATATTTTCGGCTTCTTATTGGCAATGCCAGGCTCTCGTCACTTCTTTGCTGCTCAGGTCAGTAAGCATATGAAAATGCGCGTTGTTGCTCCAGGAATGGGGCCTGGTATGGGTCCGGGAGCTTCAGGTTTCGGGCAAGGTCAGTCACCGTTTGGGCAAAGCCCTTTCGACGAGCGTTCACGCTCACACAACAACGATGGTGATGTATTTGAAGGTGAGTACTCGGATCGCACCACCAACGACCCGGATAAGCGCTTAAAATAAAAAGGTCCACAGACCTTAATCTCAAGGCCCTTTCTCTCAGGTTATTAACGCTGTTTACCGAGATAAACGGCGTTTACTTGCCCAACAAAAAGAAGTATTTAGCGAAAAAACCAATTTTTTTACATTTTTTTGTTTAAAAACCCTTGAAGTTATCTGGGTACTACCCCATCTATCCGTGCAGATAAGAATTTAACTGCTCAGCAATGAGCAACCCAGGCACACAACATTCAGACTGTCTGAATGTTGGTAATCACATAAACTTGAATAGTGGAATTTTCAGGAGACTTGAAAATGGCAATTCGTCCTTTACACGACCGCGTAATCCTTAAGCGCGCAGAGCAAGAAAGCAAATCTGCAGGCGGTATCGTTCTGACTGGTTCTGCAGCAGAAAAATCTACACGCGGCGAAGTAATCGCAGTAGGTAACGGTCGCATTCTTGAGAACGGCGAAGTTAAAGCGCTAGACGTTAAAGTAGGCGACACCGTTATTTTCAACGACGGTTACGGCGTTAAAACAGAAAAGCTGGATGGTGAAGAAGTACTAATCCTAAGCGAAAGCGACATTCTAGCGATTGTTGAGTAATTACAACTAACGTTAAAACGAATTTTAGAGGAATTTAATCATGGCAGCTAAAGAAGTACGTTTTGGTGATGACGCTCGCAGTAAAATGCTAAAAGGCGTAAACACACTAGCTAACGCAGTTAAAGTAACACTAGGTCCAAAAGGCCGTAACGTTGTTCTAGACAAGTCTTTCGGTGCACCAACTATCACTAAAGATGGTGTGTCTGTAGCGAAAGAAATCGAGCTTGAAGACAAGTTCGAGAACATGGGCGCTCAGATGGTAAAAGAAGTAGCGTCTAAAGCGAACGACGAAGCGGGTGACGGTACTACTACTGCAACCGTTCTAGCGCAAGCTATCGTAACTGAAGGTCTTAAGAGCGTTGCAGCGGGTATGAACCCAATGGACCTTAAGCGCGGTATCGACAAAGCGGTTGTTGCAGCAGTTGAAGAGCTTAAAGCCCTTTCTACTGACTGTGCAGACAGCAAGTCTATCGCACAAGTAGGTACTATCTCTGCAAACTCTGATGCAGAAGTTGGTGACATCATTGCTCAAGCAATGGAAAAAGTAGGTAAAGAAGGTGTAATCACTGTAGAAGAAGGCCAAGCACTTCAAAACGAACTAGACGTTGTTGAAGGTATGCAGTTTGACCGCGGTTACTTATCTCCATACTTCATCAACAACCAAGAAAACGGTACTGTTGAACTAGACAACCCGTTCATCCTATTGGTTGATAAGAAGATTTCTAATATCCGCGAACTACTTCCTACCCTTGAAGGCGTAGCGAAAGCTGGTAAGCCGCTTATGATCATCGCTGAAGATGTTGAGGGCGAAGCGCTTGCTACTCTAGTAGTAAACAACATGCGCGGTATCGTTAAAGTTGCAGCGGTTAAAGCACCAGGTTTCGGTGACCGTCGTAAAGCAATGCTACAAGACATCGCTATCCTAACTGGCGGTACAGTAATCTCTGAAGAAATTGGTCTAGACCTTGAAAAAGTTCAGCTTGAAGACCTAGGTACTGCTAAGCGCGTAGTTATCAACAAAGACAACACAACAGTTGTTGACGGTAACGGCGACCAAGAAGCGATTGAAGGCCGTTGTGCTCAAATCAAAGGTCAAATTGAAGACTCTACGTCAGACTACGACAAAGAGAAGCTTCAAGAGCGTCTAGCTAAGCTTTCTGGCGGTGTTGCAGTAATTAAGGTTGGTGCAGCAACTGAAGTTGAAATGAAAGAGAAGAAAGACCGCGTAGAAGATGCACTACACGCAACGCGTGCAGCGGTTGAAGAAGGTGTGGTACCTGGTGGTGGTGTTGCACTAGTTCGCGCAGCAGCTAAACTTGCTGAGCTAACGGGCGACAACGAAGACCAAACTGTAGGTGTTAAGCTTGCACTACGTGCAATGGAAGCGCCTCTACGTCAAATCTCTATCAACTCAGGTGCAGAAGCATCAGTAGTTGTTAACGAAGTGAAGAACGGCGAAGGTAACTACGGTTACAACGCAGGTAACGACACTTACGGCGATATGCTAGAGATGGGTATCCTTGACCCAACTAAAGTAACGCGCTCTGCACTTCAGTTCGCATCTTCAATTGCTTCACTAATGATCACAACTGAAGCAATGGTAGCTGAACTACCTAAAGACGAGGCAGCAGCTCCTGCAATGCCTGATATGGGCGGCATGGGCGGTATGGGCGGCATGATGTAATTCATCCCCCAAGCTTAACGCTTAAAAGAAAGGCGCTACTCGATGAGTTGGCGCCTTTTTTGTATCTACTGCTTCTCGGTTAACTTTGCCCCTAACCATGAATTGACCAGACTTTACTGGACAGTTGTTCTAATTAAGATATCCAATTTTCTACAAGTAGCCCTTTAACCCGATGAAACTCTCGTTCGTTGTTTGTAACAACGGTCAACCCTAAGCTACGCGCATGGCCCGCAATATGTAGGTCATTCACACCAATCATTTGGCCGGACTTTTCCAAATTAGCTCTAATTGAACCATAATGTTGCGCTGCATTGTTGCCATACTCAAGAACTTCAAGCCTGGAGCAAAAGTCTTCTACCTGCCTGGTGTTATGTTCGACTTTTTGGCTTTTCTCACATCCATGCAAAAGTTCAGCTAATGTAATTGACGAAATAGCCATTCTGCCCGCTGATTCATTGAATTTTGATAAAACTTCCAAAGGGCGATTCTTGATGACATAAATACAAATATTGGTGTCTAGTAGGTACTTAATCATCAAAGCTTTCTCGAGCAGTTTGTTCTTGGCTCGCCCTCTCACTCATAAAATCATCTGTTACTGAATTGCTTGCATTAAAAAAGCTATCCCACGTATTTTCTATAGGGCTTAATACTCTTTCCTTACCTACAACTCGAACATTAACTGCTTTAACAGATTCGTCAAAACGTGCTTCTGCTGGCATCCTAACTGCTTGAGAGCGGTTGTTCATAAAAATTCTAGCTGTCGTCATTTTTACACCTCTTAATTGGTATATACCATTACTATATACATGAATTTAGTATATAGCAAAGGCATATGCCATAAAGTGTTATATGCACTTTGTTGTAATAAGAGCATACTTATAGCCAACTAGAAAAAGCTTCGTGTGTTTCGTCTTATTTATCGGAAGCTTAACGCATTAATAACTTTCCAGCGTTCTCTGCTTTGCCAAGTTTTCATAAACGAAGAATTTATATTATTTTCTGTTCTACATAAGCGAATTACACGCTTTCACAATTTATCGTTCCCACTATTGCGTTGTGTTAGTCGGTTTATTTGCAATTACACTTTAAAATTGCGTATAGACCTTAGTGCTGAGGTACAATTGGCACTAATTATTTCGTAAGGCAGAAAATTTTCATGGCAACGGCATCCGCACTTCACATTTTGGTTAAAACAGAAAAAGAAGCGCTTTCTATTTTAGAGCAGCTTAAAAAGGGCAAGGATTTTGCGACATTAGCAAAGCGTCATTCTAAATGCCCGTCGGGCAAGCGTGGCGGCGATCTTGGTGAATTTCGCCGAGGCCAAATGGTAAAAGCTTTTGATGATGTGGTGTTTAAGAAAGAAGTGCTTAAAGTGCATGGGCCAGTTAAAACTCGCTTTGGTTTTCATCTAATAAAAACGCTCTATCGTAGTAATTAAAGAGACAATTAACCAAATAACGCACAGCATAGCCGAAGTGTGGGCAACACATCTTACCCACTACACGCTCTCCACTAATATAGAAAGATTGTGCAGCCGAGTATTTTGTTTGGCTAGTTACCCGGCTCCCACTTTTCACCGCATACTGAATTTTTGGTAAATATGGCGTAAGGGCTGTTGGTCTCGTGAAGTGAACCGCGAAGTGCTGAACCGTGATCTACTTCAATAAAAGGTGTATCAGGCGCTTTGCCTTGCCCATCCAACATAAAATAATTGCTGGTATAGCTTGTTAGCATCATACGGTTTTCATAACCCATATCGGTTAAGCGAACTCGGGTAATAGCTTTGAACTTAGCGTTAGGGTTTGAAAGCCCTACAATCTTCTTAAAAAAGTAGCCTTTATCAGATTGCAGCTGCGAAAAACCGTTTAAGGTGTTAATCAAGGTTTTCAAATCTATGGCTTCGCGCTGCAACATAAAGTCGTGATGAATAGCATTCCCGTCTTTTCTAAGGCTGTCCTTTGACGGTGTTTTGCCAGCAGTGTAAGCCTGCTCTGTCTCTAACGAAGAAAGGGTGTCTTGCCCTTCCTCTGCATAGTGAACTAGGGCGCTTGTATTCATATTTACATAGTAGTCGCTGATCCCCGCAGGTACTACTTCAAACAGCATGACGTCTGGGGTGACCGCACCGCGCTCTTCAGGTGTTTGCGGGCCTTTGGCTACGCACTTGTCAGAAATGAAATAATAATATTGGCCAGCTTCAATGGCGAAAGCTGTATTAGATAGCACCGCGCAGGTGGCCAGAAGTAGTAGCCTAGAAGTGAGCTGCTTAATTGCCGTTACAGCACTGCCTATTTGCATATCAAAGACGCCTTATTGTTTGATGCATTTATATAATACCAACGCATGCGGATTGGTATGAGGCGTCATTGTAAGGGGTAGTGGGTAAAAGCGCGAGTTAAGCTTTAGAACGCGCTTTGTGTTTAGCTTGT
The DNA here is from genome assembly GCF_056311745.1 of Alteromonas sp. ABV4_150. Lineage (NCBI taxonomy): Bacteria > Pseudomonadati > Pseudomonadota > Gammaproteobacteria > Alteromonadales > Alteromonadaceae > Alteromonas > Alteromonas sp. ABV4_150. The sequence goes on from NZ_CM149971.1 coordinate 1,810,939, forward strand.
AGCTCAATAAAGCTAAGTAAGAAACTATTAGCCAAACCCACCATTAACGGGGGCGAAGGACGATAGTGTCGCTAGAGTAGTCTGTAGATATCTGTAAATTGTCGGCAAGAGCGGCAATAAGGGCGTCTACATCATTGGTGTTGAATAGCCCTGCTACTTGCATGTTAGCAAGCGCAGCATCACCTAAAACAACCGTTTTATCCGTATATCGGCTTACTTCTTCAATCACGTCAATTAATGGCTCGCCGCGAAATACAATCTTGCCTTCACGCCAGCTTAAATCATTCGCGATATCTTCATCTGATACGGTCTCAACGGTGCTGTTAGGCAAAGATAAAAGCGATTTTTCACCTTGAACTAACGTCAGTGGCTGAGCCTGCGGTTTAATAATTGGATCAATAATGCTTTCGCCATTCGCTTTGTTAAGTGTATAGCTGGCGACTTCTACCACGCCTTCGGTAACTACCAGTTCAAGGTCGCCGCGGTGATATTGCACATTAAAAGCAGTACCAACCGCCTGTATGGCTTTACCGGCTGCAAGTACATTGAGCGGGCGGGATTTGTCTTTCGCCACTTCGATATGAAGCTCGCCTTTAATAAGCTGGATAACCCGTGAGGTTTCAGTAAAAGCGATGTTCACTTGAGAGTTGGTATTAAGCCATAGTGTACTGCCGTCCTCTAAGCTAATGCTCTTGTGCTCGCCTGGTTTGGTCGAGGCTTGTAACGAGTAGCTTGCCATTTGTGCAACAGGTTCGGTTTGGTTAGACGGCGAGAATAAATTTAGCCCCTGATAACTTAACAGTCCAACCATTAAAAACGAGGCAGCAATGGCCAGCGGGCGCTTCCAAGTCACGGTGTTGTTTGCTTTGTGTTTGGCGCTAGGCTCAGGTGTATGAGGTACGATATCAGCGAGTTCGCTAAGCACCGACATCTTGTCCCATAGCGCTACCATCTCGAGGAAAGTATCTTGATGCAATGGCGTTGCAAGCCATTGTTTTAACGCTTGCATTTCTTCGTCATCAAGCCCCTCGTCTAGCTTCACAAGCCATTCGCTGGCGGCATCAAGCACACGCTCATCGCTATTAAACTGTACAACGTTGCTATTGGTGCCTGACTTAGCGTTTTTTGTTTCGTTTCTTGAACTATTCATGGGCGTCTCTCTTTACATCCGCCGTACTGTGTTGCCCACCACTTTGATAAGCATTCGGCCGTGTATGTGACGCCCTTTGCCGTCGCATAAACAAGGTGCATCTTTTTATTCCTTCAGCAATATGCTTTTCCACGGTTTTTTCGCTTATCTCTAATTCTTGGGCAATCTCTTTAAGAGAGTAGCCATACACTTTCTTCAATACAAATGCGCGCCTGCATTGTTTGGGTAGGGCGCGCACTGCGTCACAAAACAGCTTAAACTCTTGCTGGGTAGCGTTGTTGTGAAACGTCTCATCTTCAACACCGCTAATTGCACTTTCCAACGCTGCCGCAACCTCTACGCTGTCGTCGACCATGCGCGTGTCAGCACGCTTTAAATGATCGTAGGCCAAGTTTTTTGCGGTCTTAAACAAAAACGACTTAGGCTCTTTAATATGCTCGGTAGATTTCGCCTGACACAAGCGAACATACGTATCTTGTAGTATGTCATCCACTTCTTTAGGTGGCACAAGGCGCGATAGCATTTTGGCCATCGAGCCGCGCGCCGACATATAGGCATTATGTATGGCTGTTTCTATGGGCATATTGTTATTTTTTATCGTTGTTACTTACTAAGACGACAGCCAGGCTATTTTCCCCCAGTATTTTCAACATTATCGCTCAAAAATTAAATTTGTTAATGGGTTGTATATAATGCGACGCTAGTTTAAAACAACACCAACAATAACGAGCAGGGTGACGCATACGCATCACACACTCTAATAATCAATAATAATCAATAATAATCAATAATAACAATAGCGTAAAACCGAATATGCCTGTGGCAAGTGAACCATTCGACACAATAATCATGCTGCCTTTTAAGCCTAAAGCTTTAACGGTTGCGCTGTGCATGATGTCGTTCGGCGCAAGTCACACTGTTATTGCGCAGTCAGTGCTGCCTCACCAACAAGCAGAAGTGATTACACAGAATACATCGCCGCTCTCCTCAATAGATTTCGCTATTCCTGCACAAAGTGCAGACGAGGCGATCATTGCGTTTGCTAATCAGGCCGAGCTGACTGTAGTCTTTCCCTTCAATAAAGTAAGACATGTCTTTGCCAACGAAGTAAGTGGTAACTATACGCCACAAGAGGCAATTAAAAAGCTTTTAACTGGTACGGGCCTAAGTGCTCACATTATTGATAATACCCGCATAAAAATAGTGCCTGCTAGCGATGGCGATGAAAACAATCACTTGCTTGGTCGCCTATTTAACGTCATTACCGCACAAGACGATAGCTTGGTAACCGTACCTGACGAGCAAGGTAGTTACGATATTGAATACATTGAAGTAAGGGGCTTGCGAGCGCGTGTTACTCAATCGGTGGGGATTAAACGCAACGCGAACGTTATCATTGATACTATCCAGTCGGTGGATATGGGCAAGTTCCCCGATCAAAACCTTGCAGAAGCGCTACAGCGTGTGTCTGGCGTGTCTATTGACCGCGCAGAAGGTGAAGGCCAACTGGTTACGGTGAGGGGCTTTGGGCCGGAATTTAATCGGGTTTTACTAAACGGCAGGCCTATGGCAACGGATAAGCTCGGGCGCGAATTCAGCTTTGATACACTGGCCTCTGAGATTGTCAGCAGTGTTACCGTGCACAAACAAAGCCAGGCGACTATGCAGTCAGGTGGCATCGGCGCTACAATTGATGTTCACACCGCTAAACCTCTTTCTTTCAAAGGAATGAGGGCGGCTGGCAGCGTCAAAATGCAGTACGATACCAACTCGCAACAATACGCGCCTTCGACGTCTGCCATGTTCAGCAACACCTATTTAAATAATTCGTTTGGTATTCTAGCCTCTTTTACTCAGCACAAGCGCCAAGCGCGGTTAGAAGAAGCGCAAATCGATGGCTGGTTAGTGAATACTAACGTACCTGAAAGTGAGCTTAATGAAGACGTTCCTACATTGTACGTTCCCAGAAATTACGATCAAAGAGTGCGGTTTGATGATAGAACCCGTACGGGATCTGCGCTCGTTTTACAGTATAGACCCAACAACAAGCTCGAGCTTACGGCCGATTATCTGGGGTCGACATTCGATGTGGAGACCTCGGCAACCTCAATGGGTCATTGGTTCACGTCAAGCAATCTTGAAGATGTTACGGTTGATAAAAATGGCACAGCGGTGGCTTTTTCACAAAATAGCGGGCATGCCACAGACTTTCACGCTCGCACTTTTAACCGTTCATCGACCTTAAAAAGCTTCGGTTTTGCAGCAAACTATATCGCGAGCGATAGCGTAATCGTTGATACTGATCTGTCTTATTCAATGGCTAATGTCGATGACAATAACGGAGAGGGCAATTCTCTCTCGCTTATCGGCTATTTAAATCGCTCTTCATTCGACCACACTCAGTCAAACATATTGCCGGCTATATCGGGCTTTGAACAAGCCAACTCTCGTCAAGTTAATGCTTTAGGTGAGCCTGTGGGGGTGTCCCAATACTTAGACCCCGCTAACGGGCGTTCCCACGTGATGTTGCGCAGAGGATGGAGTGTTGACGACGATATAGGGCAAGCAAAAATCAATGTAAGCGTACTTGGCGATGATAACTGGTTTAGCAAAATTGACGTTGGCGGAGCATTAACTCAACGAGAAAAGGCCAACGAAAGAAGAGACAACGAAGCAGACGCAAGACATTGCAGTTTTTGCGGCTATTTTGATGCACCAGATATTCCCGACAGCTTCCAAACCATATTTGACGCAGGCGACGATTTTCTTGGGTCAATTAGCGGGCACGAGAACATACCTCATCAGTGGCTACGTCACGACGGTGATACGTTATTCCGTTACTTGGAGAGCACCGGTGATGTCAGTTTAGCCGCTGAAACCCGGGGGAGTTCTTTCGCGGTCAAAGAAACGGTGTATGCGGGGTATGCTCAGGCCGCTATCGAAAAGGATTTTGCGCCTTGGTTTATCGATGTGCATTTAGGACTACGCGCTGAGTATACTGACGTAAAAGTAAGTGGTGTCGACGAACAGTTATCGGCGTTAGTCATTTTAGACCAAACCGAACTGGGGCAAGAGTTTGGCGCCTCGGTAAGCATTGATGAATCGTCAAACTACACCAACGTTCTACCTAGCGTAAGTCTTAAAGCCAGCTGGTTAGATAGCTGGGTATTTCGGGCTGCTTACAATCACAGTATCACCCGTCCAACCTTAGAGCAGATGGCGCCGGGTGTAACCTATACCACTACGCGACAAGGTGGGGATCTGAGAGCGCGTATCGGAAACGCACAGCTATTGCCCTTCGAGGCAAAAAACATTGATTTGGCCATTGAGCATTACTACCAAGAAAATAGCTACTTATCTGCAGGTTACTTTAGAAAAACGGTTGATAATTTCATTGTTAATGAAAGCAGTACACAAACCTTTAATAACGTGACTGACCCTAGTACCGGCACAGATCCAAATGCGGTTGACGATGCTGATGCGTTAGCGCAGTTTTCCGTAATATCTCCTAGCAACGGTGAGTCTGCATCGGTTGAAGGGGTAGAGGTAGCAGTACAGCATTTGTTTGGCGAGTCAGGGTGGGGAATTCAGGCCAATGCGAGCTTTGTAGATAGCAACGCTGAATTAGACACCGCCAATATCCGTTCAACCTTTGCGCTTACGGGCTTGTCGGGTGCCAAAAACATGGTGCTGTTTTATGAAAAAAACGCGCTGCAATGGCGGGTGGCCTGGAACCAGCGAGAAGGGTTCTTGCAATCGCTGAACCAAACCCAAAGCACCGAGCCTACCTTTGTTAGCCCCTACAAGCAGTGGGATATGAGTCTGTCATATCAGTTCAGTCCAAGGGTTTCTATATTCTTTGAAGGCATCAATATTACTAATGAAACCGTGCACAAACGTGGTCGATTCAGTAACCATTTGTTGTTAGTGCAAGATGCAGGCGCCCGCTATGCAGTGGGCGTTAACATCACCTACTAACCGCCTTATTTATCCTAATTCATAGCGCGCTATGATTTTAGCGTACCTTGTTCCAATGCCTCTATTTCTTTCCATAGCTGTTCAGATTGCGCTGTGAGCAAGGAGTACGTTTTTATATCGCCGTTTCTTTGCGCATGCATGGCTTTCTCAAGAAGGGTGTCATACTGCTTTCGCATCTTTTTGGTTGGGTTGCTTTTGAAAAGTCCAAACATAATAAATATCCTATATGGTGATTTAGCGAGGAAACGTTTGAAAATAAAGTTTCGATCACCTTTTTGTATGAATAAACCTTCATGAATATTTTGCACAAGGCACACAATTGTGATGCTGCACGCGCAGACTACTCTATTGATGTTACGTCATGCCCTGTTAAAAAAGGGGGTCAAAAAACGATACTGGCGTTTGCGGTTAGCCTGCCTTCTTTCACATCAACCGAATCCGAAATATCGTTAGGTAAACAGCCGCTGTGCAGCAAGTTGGCTGGATACAACACGGCGCGATTAAACATAGGCTCAATGCGGGCGATTTGGGTGAACATGGCGGTATCACCGTTTATGTACGCTTTAGGTGGTAACCCTACGCTGGTGGCTTGACGTTTTAAGGTTTTAAAATAGCCTTCGTATTGCGCTGCGTTAACCCGCTCTAACCCCGTTTCAATATGTCGATAGAATGCAGTACCGCCCAAAGGCGCGCTAAACAGATAGTGTACCAATGCCCATTCATTATCCTTTTGCGTATCGATGTGCGGAATACATTGAATGGGCGATAAACTTTTCGGTGCTTGATTGGCTATGGAAAGTTGCACTAGGGGTATTTGAAGCGGCTTTTCCACGCCAAAATCTTGTAGCCCATTATGCAAAGCAAGTTGGCTAAACAGCAGCGGAAGCGAGGTATGTAGGTGTTCGACATACTCCTGGGGCGGGTGACTTCTCACCCCCGGATAAAAGTCGCCATCTTGTTTTGTAAATGGGTGGTGTTGAGCAATTGTTTCTACCAAACTCAGCGGGTCTGGTATGAAACCATCGATAACAACAATCGGTGTGGCTTGCTCACCAACCTTAATCAATTCGTAGTTTGAAACCATGCGTCTGCGTTTTTATTCGCCTTGTTCTTTTTGTCGATAAGGGCATAGATTTGTGCGTTTGACGCTATGAGCGTGTAAATGCTTTGCAGCATGTGTTGTGCATGCAAATCAGCAATCGCGTCAGCACTAAGCGCCGCTAGTTTATCTTCATCAATAGTATATAACCCTGTTATAGACGTTTTGCTTTCGTTTTCAAAGGTAATATCTAGGGTGAATGGTGTGATAAGGTTATGCTGTTGCAGCGCGGCAATAAAACGTTGATTTTGCGTTTCACCGTCAAGAAGCTGAGCAAGGATCTGCTGCTTTTCTAACAGGTAGTTACTGGGCTCTCCTGTGTTATCAAAAAGCGGCGTACCCTTTTCTTCGCTTACTGAAGCGTTATCCATATCAATGCACAGCACCTGGTTACTGCTGTCAGCGCTTTGCGCTTCCGTTCCTACATAAAAAGGCAAGCGTTCAAACTGTGCGGGAATATAAACCGCATCCCATTCACCTTGCTGCCAAAATAGGTTTTCTTTTTCTTCAAAACCTAGCAAGGCAGATAAGCCAAATTGTCCAGAATCGTCAAACTTGGTGATCACCACGGGGTAATGTACAACAAGCTTGTTGAGTTCAGAGACCACCACAGGAACAAGGTGCTGATTGGCGCTTAGTGACAATGCATCGTCGGTTACTTTTAAGTCTGCATGCTGTTTATTATTAATGGCAACCATGTGAGTCATACGTAGGTCCTGCTTATTGATTTACGTTAAACGGCCTGCAGGCCGAATTGGTGAATTTTATTAATAAGTTCGCGATGTTTAGGCAGCCTCTCCACCGCCATGTCGCGTGCTTTCCTGTTCTGCATTAACTGTTGCTTGGCGAAGTCGGCGTTCACCCATTGCTGATGTGTAGCTAAATCTGAGGTAAATCCCATTCCGTACAGCACATATTGATAGCTTGCCGCGGGAAATACTTCATTATTGCTGGTAAAGTCTTTGTCACTAGGCGGGTGGTATTGCCACAGTGCGAGTAATTCTTTTAATGAATCGGGAATAGTATGACTATCGCGATTGTCCCGCCAAAATGCGCTGTCTTTTCGCTTACTCAACATGTAATGCAGCTTTAAGAAGTCGATAATTCGCTGCCAACGGTAAGAAAAGGTGTCATTAAAGCGCTTCGCCACAATATCCATTACGGCTCGGTTTGCTGGCAACTGTTCGGCGATCATTGAGGCAGACAGCTCTACCAGTACAAGCGCTGAGGCTTCTAACGGCTCTAGAAAGCCCGCCGCTAGCCCAACAGCCACGCAGTTATTTTGCCAAAAGTGCTGCCTGTGTCCGCTTTGAATAGTAATGTCTTTTACGTTTATCCCATCTATGCCGTTTAACGTGCTGGTTTGGCGAACGTATGTGTCTAAGCGAGCATAGGCGTCATCTTTACTCTGATGCCTACTGGAATAGACGTGCCCTACACCTCGGCGTGACTGCAAACCGATATCCCAAATCCAACCGGCGTCTTGTGCGGTGGAGATAGTGTGGGATGCAATAGGACTTTGCGGGGTGTCATAAGGCACGTGTACTGCTAATGCTCGGTCGATAAAAAGTACATCGTCACAGGGAATAAACGGCACCTTGTAGTGTTCGCCGAGCAGCATAGATTTGAAGCCGGTACAGTCAACAAAGAGGTCGCCTTCTACTGTTACCCCTTGCTCGGTATGAAGGGCTTTGATATCGCCGTTATTGCTGCTTTCGACGCGGTTAACGTCGGCCAGCACATGGTGTACACCTAGTTTTTCTGTGCAGTGCTTGGTTAAAAAGGCGGTAAATTTTCCTGCATCTAGGTGATAAGCATAGTTTGCGGTGCCTGCAAACTCTGCGTGGCGTATGCTTTTAGGTGCACAACCTGCTTCGCATATAGCTTCCTGAACACATACTGCATGGGAAAAAGACTCGTTTAATTCTGGTGCTACAGTCTGCCAGTAAGGACCTAAATTTGTTTGCGAAAACCCTTGGGGCAGCATAAGAGGGTGGTAGTAAAAATCGTGCTCTTCACCAGTGGTCCACTTAGCAAACTTTGCTCCTTGCTTGAATGTGGCGTCGCATTCTTTGATGAAAGTGGTTTCACTAATACCCAATGCAATTAGTGTTGAGCGCATGGTTGGCCAGGTGCCCTCGCCCACGCCAATAATAGGCACATTGGGGCTTTCTATTAAGGTTACTTTAATGTCTTTGCGAGTAGCGCATTGATGTTGCGCTGCAATACGACCAGCCGTTAGCCACCCTGCGCTACCGCCACCAACTACTACAATGTGCGTTATGGGAGTTGCTGTTGTCATACTGATTTCCTGAATAAAAACTGTGGCTACCAAATGGTAGCCACGAATGTGGGACCAACAAATGCCGGCCCCAATTACGCGAAACTAAAAGTTTCCGCGCACACCGAGAGCCCAACGTCTGCCGCTGTCTTCAACCAACAGCAAGTGATTAGAGAAGCGACCGCGTTTATGTACAAACTCTTCTGTAAGGTTAATACCTTCAAAGAAGATTTCTACATTGTCTGTCACGCTGTAGCTACCGCTAATGTCAAGCTGTTGATAAGACTCAACAATGGTTGGGCCGTCACCCTGCCCTTGTGTTAACGACTGAACAAACTCATCACGCCAGTTATAGGCAAGACGAATTTGATAGTCGTCAGTTTCATAAAATGCCACCAAGTTGTAAGAATCACTTAACCCGGTTAGTGCAAATACCTGATTAATATCGAATGGATCGAGCTCGGCGTCACTGTCAACGATAGTTCCGTTGGCAAGCACCCCAAAGCCGTTATCGAAGGTGTGCTGAAGCGCAAGCTCGAAGCCGTCTACCGTTGCGTCTTCACCGTTATTTGGCAGAGTATTGGTAAACACAGCAACGTCGTCACCCGCATCTGGCGCGCTGGCGTTAGCGCCTGTAGAGGGGTCTGTTAGCAGGCTGCCATCAGCAAGTTCGAAAGTTTTGTCTTCTTGGCTATTAACAATAAAGTTCGATACCAGCTTTCTGAAGTAACCAATTGATGCATAACTTGCTTCGTCGTAATAGTACTCAAGCGACAAGTCCAAGTTGTCCGATTTGAATGGCTCTAGTGCAGGGTTACCACTGGTAGACGTTAAATCACCACCTTGGCGGGTGGTTGTAATTACTGTCACCGGCGACATGCTGTTAAGCGTAGGGCGAGTAATAGTTGAACTCGCAGCAAATCGCGCAATTAAGTCGTCGGTAATTTCCAAACGTACGCTGAAGTTTGGCAATAGCACGTCGTAATCAGACTCAGTGGCAATACTTTGCGCATCGCCAAAACCAGCCAGCATTTCGGTTTGATCCAGAATCGTTAATCCCGTTATAGGCGCTTGCGTTCCGTTAACCGTCACGTCCGTCATTTCATAACGCACACCTGCGGTTGCGCTTAAGAACATGTCTGCAACTTCGCCTTCAAAGTCGAATTCCATATAGGTAGAGATAATATCTTCTTCAACTTCAAAGCTGTTGTTACGGCGCACCGCATCAAAACTAATCGAATCACCGTTTACGCTTTGATAGTAAGACTCTAAAAACGCAAAGTTGGCTTCGCCATCGTGAGTTAGCCAAGAGGTGGGCATGCGACCGCTACCACTTACGTCAGAAAGAAAATCGCTACCTGCGTCAAAAACGTATTGGCTTCCTGCTGGGATTTCAGGTAAGTCAGGGTAACCACAGTATGTACAGTGAATGCCAACACCTTCATTGTCCCAACGGGTAAGTGATTTGGTTTCGGTGCTGTACTGTGCGCCAAAGCGAATTTCAGTTAAGCCGCTGCCATCTGTTACGTATTCGCCGTCAAAGCGCAGCTGGCTCACTTCATCTTCTACCGCCCAGCCTCGACGCAGCATTACGTGAGCTCGGCTGTTAGCTTCATCAAGATGATTGCTTACACCATCAGGTGTCAGTGCAGGGTTGTATATAGGGAATCCGTCAGGACCCGTAACAATCGCGCCATCGAGTTCTTGTTGTCCGCTATAAATATTGTCATTAGGCGAAGCGAACATGCTGGCAACTGGTAAAATGTTGTCATCTACTTGGAATCGTACGCGGTTGGCATAACCAATAAGTGAAAGCTGATCGCCGCCACCATTATTGGCTTCGCGTTCGGCTTCTGAATGACTTAAATCAAACGATAAATTCAGATTATCAGAGTACTGGTAATCAAAGTTAAGGCCTAAGGCATAGGTATCGGTTAAACGGTCGAACGTTTTGGCGTGCATGTCCGTCGCCAAACCTACCTCTTGGTATAAATCGACAATAGTACCGTTTGCATCAACCGTTGGGCTGCGGCGATTGCCGTTTTCATCAAATAGGCTGCCGTCATCACCTACACCCTGAATGTTAGGTGCAGTAAACCAATGGCCGTAAGACGTTGCTTCAGACTCTACGTCAAAATCTGAATACAATGCGTCAGCAGTTACAACTAGCTTGTCGTTAGGTGCATATTGGAATACAAGGTTAGCGTTTGTACGGGTACGCTCTTCAAAGGTCACTTTGTGATCGTAGTTTCGCGGTGAAAATACATTGCCTGTCCAAGCGTCGCCTGATTGGGTAACAGGGTTTGGCACGCCAACGTTTTCTAGCCAACCGTCCATCTGAGCCTGGTTAAGGCGAGTCTCACGCTCTTGATGTGAAACGGCAAGTAATACACCGAAGGTGTCGTCATTGAACGTGTTGCTAATAAGGCCAGAAAATTGCGGCGTAGTTTCTTCGCTATTTTCGTCGTACACGCCTTTTACCGAGCCCGCCATTTTAAAACCGTTTAATGCAAACGGGCGCGCGGTATTAATATTAATGGTAGAGCCTACACCACCAGACTGCATTGTGGCCGTTGACGTTTTATGCACGTCAAGGCTGCTTACTAACTCAGAAGCAATCGTGTCGAAACTGAACGCACGCGAATCGTTTTCAGACGCCATCTGACGGCCATTTACCAACACGGTGTTAAACTGTGGTCCAAAACCACGTACGGTAATTAGCTGGCCTTCACCGCCTGAACGGTCGATAGATACGCCGGTAATACGCTGTAGTGATTCAGCTAAGTTGGTATCGGGAAAATCACCGATGTCTTCTGCGCTAATGGCGTCGACTACGCCAGCAGAGCTGCGTTTAACATCCATCGATTTAGCAACCGATGAGCGGATACCACTTACCTCAATCACTTCTACGTCTTTATTGGGTTGCGCGTCTTGGGCAAATGCACTATTTGCAGAAATAGCCGACGCTAAAACTGCTGCCACTGAGCATGCAAGCTTGGTTTTCCTATACATGATGGTGTGTGTCCTAATCGTTAATTTTAATGCGCCTTATGGTGTGCACCCCACTTGGCTTTTTCTCACAGCATTTCGCTGTTAATTCATCAAGACGACACGGTTTGTAAAATCCCCCAAATTTATTTAACAATTTTTTAAATTAATTTAATCACCTTATCTAAAAGGCGTGATTTCTTCGACATCGATTAGTGTAATCCACCTTTACGTATGTTTAAAAAATGCACAATTATTAGTGTATTCACAGAATAAATGCTACTTCATCTACTTTATTTATCGCCTGTATGCCATTTCTATATAAATATTAGTTATGACTTCGAAGTAAATGATACTAGTGATGTATGTCCATATAGCGTAGCTTTGCCGCAGTTTCGCTTGAAAAATAAGCGAAATAAGCGGTGCTATTCGAAGCAAAATAAATACAAAAATTGCCTGTTCTGTTTTTGATTTCTCTAGAGAATGCTAGGCATAAGTGAATAAAATGGCTTAGTACTGATTAAAGAGTGTCATTCTCGGATAGCCGGAATGTGAGGAGAAGCGTGTGAAAATCATAATATTAAATGAGTCAAAAGCGCCAGATCCGCTAAATAATGTGGAGAAGCGATGTGCGGCTACACCTAGTAGTGCACAGCGTCTGGTGAAAAAAGGAGCGACCTTACTGCTAGAAGCGGGGGCGGGCGTACACTCAGGGTATTCAGATAAAGAATACAAAGATGTAGGCGTGACTGTTATCGATGATGTGAATGATGCATTATCAACAGCTGATATGCTGGTGGCGGTGAACAAACCCACCGATGCACAGCTAGCGTTGATGAAAAAAGGGGCCATTGTGGTAGGCCATCTCGACCCTTTCTTTCAGCAATCGCTTGTTGAATCTATTGCAGAAAAGGGGCTAACCGCTATTTCTGTAGAGATGATCCCTCGTTCTTCTCGTGCACAGAAAATGGACGCATTGAGCTCGCAAGCGAGTCTTGCAGGTTATGTCATGGTAATGCAGGCAGCCAACCAGTTGCCATCAATATTACCTATGATGATGACACCGTCAGGAACAATAAAACCAGCAAAGGTATTTATTATTGGCGCTGGCGTAGCGGGTCTTCAGGCGATCGCAACTGCGAAGCGCCTAGGCGCTAACGTACTTGCTTACGACACCCGTGCGGTAGTGGCTGAGCAAGTAGAGTCTCTAGGCGGTAAATTCCTTAAGATTGACATTGGGGAAACAGGCCAAACGAAGGACGGTTACGCCAAAGAACTCACCGAAGAGCAAAAAGCAAAGCAGCAAGAAGCCCAGCGTGATGCGATTGCCGACTCTGACATTGTTATTACAACAGCGCAGTTATTTGGTCGCAAACCACCAGTGCTTATATCAAAAGATACATTAGCTCTCATGAAGCCAGGCAGTGTCGTGGTCGATATGGCCGCAACATCAGGTGGTAATGTTGAAGGTTCGGTTGCTGGCGAAACGGTTGAGGTTAACGGTGTAAAGGTAATTGGTAACGGTAACTGGAGCCAGTATGTGGCTAAAGCCGCCACCGACATGTACGCCAATAACATCTACAACCTTGTGGATGAGTTCTTTGACGACGAAACCAAAACCTTTGGGCTGAATTTAGAAGACGACATTCTGGCCGGCTGTGTTATTACCCACGACGGTAACATTACCAACGACATGCTTAACAACGCATACAAAGGAGCCTAATCATGGAAATCATTTACCTACTTTTCATCGTGCTACTGGCTGCGTTTTTGGGTTTTGAGTTAATTCGAAAAGTCCCAGCAACCTTACATACACCCTTAATGTCAGGCTCTAACGCGATATCGGGTATTACGTTAGTGGGAGCATTGGTAGCCTCGGGTAGCGACAACAACTTGCTAACGACCACTCTTGGTACCGCAGCGGTGGCGCTGGCCAGCATCAACGTGGTGGGTGGTTATCTCGTTACTGATCGCATGCTTGGCATGTTCAAGAAAAAAGATAAATAAGGAGTACGCAAGTGAGTGATATCGTAACCGTAATAAACCTTGCGTACGTAGTAGCTGCGGCACTATTTATACTAGGACTTAAGTTACTTAGCCATCCAGATACCGCGAAAAAAGGTAACTTTATTTCTGCCATTGGTATGCTGGTTGCTGTCGTCGTCACCCTGCTTGACCAGCAGATTATTAGCTATCATTACATCCTGCTAGGTTTTGTTATTGGTGGCGCCTTTGGTGCGTGGAAAGCCAAGACCGTTGAAATGACGGCAATGCCAGAAATGGTGTCGTTATTTAATGGCTTTGGTGGGGCAGCGTCATTGCTTCTGGGTTGGGCAACATTAGCCGGAATGAGCCTAATTACTCTTAAAACTGAAAGTGCGTTTACTTTTATTACCCTGTTTTTCACAATTTTAGTTGGGGGCATTACGTTCTCTGGCTCGGTGGTAGCCTGGGGTAAGTTGTCAGGAAAAATGAGCTCTAAAGCCGTTATTTTCACAGGGCTTCGCGAGCTAAGCATCTTGCATCTAATTGGCATGGTGGTGATTGGTTATTTCTTTACTACCGACCCAAGCAACCCACTTTGGATTTACTGTGCTATTGCGTTGTCACTAAGCTTCGGCTTGTGGGCTACCATTTCAATTGGTGGTGCAGATATGCCGGTGGTTATTGCGCTTTTAAATAGTTACTCAGGTGTAGCAGCGTCGGCGGCAGGTTTGGCTACTGGCAACACAATATTGATTGTTACCGGCTTATTAGTAGGCGCGTCAGGCTTAATTCTTACCAATATTATGTGTAAAGCAATGAACCGTTCACTGATGAATGTGCTGTTATCTGGCTTTGCCAAGCCAGTAGAAGCCGGTGAAAAAATAGAGGGTGAAATTAAAGTACTGGCGGCGCAAGATGCATTTTATGTATTAGAAGCAGCGCAAGCAGTACTAGTGGTGCCTGGCTATGGTATGGCGGTTGCGCAAGCGCAGCATGCGGTACGTGAACTTCAGTCATTGCTAGAGGAAAATGGCTGTACGGTTGACTACGCCATTCACGCTGTAGCGGGGCGTATGCCGGGCCATATGAACGTGTTATTGGCAGAAGCTGACGTGCCTTATGACCAACTATACGAGATGGATGACGTTAACCCTCGTATGGAAAACTATGACGTGGTTATTGTTATCGGTGCAAACGATGTAGTTAACCCAGCAGCCAAAGAGATGAAAGGCAGCCCTATTTACGGCATGCCAGTTATCGAAGCACATCGTGCGAAAACGGTCTTTGTACTTAAGCGTTCTGCGAATGCCGGTTTTGCCGGTGTAGACAACCCGCTGTTTTTCAAAGACAACACGCGCATGGTTCTGGGTGACGCTAAAGACACCATTAACAGCATTATTCGCGAGTTCGGAGACGACTAAACGATACAAGGCATAATTTGCACACAGAGGCCAACATTGTTGGCCTCTTTTATTTAAGTTGTAGTTAATGTCCATCTTCCATACTATGGATTGGACAAACGTCAGTGCACTTGACGCCAGTTTGAGACGAATTATGACGCGCGCTACTTGTTACAAAATAGAGCAGTTTAAAAATTGTATTTTGGTCACCCTTCGAGGCAATTGGACGATGGCGACCAATATTGAGTACCTCGCCGTAATGGCAGAAGAAATCAATAAACGCAAGGGGCGCCCTTTTCATCTCATTGTTGATATGCGCTCATGGCAAATTCCTACTGCGAAGACGTTCACGCAAATGAAAGCGGCCATAAAAATAGACAGAAGTAATCAGGTTAGTGAGCTTTGGCTAGAGGATGAAGAGACAAAAGCCAATCATATTGCAGAAAAATTTTTTGCTGAAACCAAATTTACGCTCAGCCGTACAAAAAGCATCACAGATTTCATAGAGCAATGTGCACAGAAAGCCGATGACAGTGTAGTGCAATACATCAAAATATGGCTTTCTCATAATTGAACTAAACTTTAGTTCGATAAACAAAATTAGTCGCCACAATAGATATTTTACATCGCAACAAGGCTCGCGTTCAGCCTTGCGTTGTCTATAATACGCGGCTTATTTTCGCACTTACTTTGCTAGGTTATAAATCTAGCCCACTTACACATAGGTGAATAAATTGTCAGATTGGAGCATCGAAGAAGCAGAGCGCGTCTATGGCGTGTCTCAATGGGGTGGTGGCTATTTTCAAATTGGTGAAAATGGCAATGTTCATATTACTCCTGTTCCTGAAGATCCTAGCATTCGAATCGACTTTAACTCGGTAATAGAAGATATCCGCAAAGAGGGCGTACAGTTTCCCGTTGTAGTGCGATTTCACGACATTTTGCGTTCGCAAGTTGCCGGTTTGAACAAAGCATTTAGAAGCTCCATCGAAGAAGCCGAATACCAAGGCCAGTACCAAGGTGTGTATCCGGTAAAAGTTAACCAAATGCGTGAAGTGGTTGAAGAAATTGTTGATGCAGGTAAGCCCTACAATTATGGGCTAGAGGCAGGCTCTAAAGCTGAGCTACTTACTGTATTGGCAATGAATACCAACGAAGACTCGTTGACCATCCTTAACGGCTATAAAGACGATGAAGTCATGCGCCTTGCACTGTTAGGCAGAAAGCTTGGTCGCAAAGTTGTTGTGGTAGTGGAAAAATATACCGAGCTACTTTTACTCGTGAAAATTTCAAAAGAGCTTAACATCGACCCTATTATCGGTGTGCGCTCTAAAATGACCGTAAAAGGGCGAGGTAAGTGGGAAAGCTCTGGTGGTGAGCGTGCGAAATTCGGCTTAACTATTACTGAAATTATCAACGCAGCCCGCTATCTTGAAGAGCAGGGCATGGCCCATTGTTTAAAGCTGCTTCACTTTCATATTGGTAGTCAGCTGACCGATATTCGCGCGGTTAAAGAAGCGGTAACCGAAGGTGCACGTATTTATGCAGACCTTCATAAAATGGGCTTTGCGCTGGACTATGTAGATGTTGGTGGCGGTCTTGGTATTGACTATGACGGCAGTAACTCAACCAATGAATCATCACGTAATTACAGCATGCAAGAATACGTTGCCGATGTTGTCTATGGCATGAAGGAAATGTGTGACCTTGAAGGTGTACCACATCCGCACTTGGTAAGTGAAAGTGGGCGTGCAATTACTGCGCACCACAGCTGTGTTATCACTGAAATTGTGGGCGAGATTAAGTCGAATGCATCGCATATGGATACGTCTGCAAAAGAAGGCGAGCACTTCTTTTTGAAAAACATGCGTGAACTTGCCGATACGTTTGATGAACAAACAAATATGCATGAGATTTACAACGATGCTTCTCAGTATAAAGAGCAAGCGCTTGATGCGTTTAAGCTTCGCGTGTTGTCACTTGAAGAGCTGGGCAAAATAGAAACCCTTTATTGGGATATCATGGGTCGCTTACAGAAGTGGTACCGCAACGAAGAGTACGTACCTGAAGAGCTACAAGAGCTAGATTACAGTTTGTCGTCTCAGTATCTGTGTAACTTCTCTGTGTTCCAGTCAGCAGCTGATACATGGGCTATCGACCAGCTTCTGCCAGTAGTACCACTTATTCGAATGAATGAAGAGCCCACGGTTAATTGCTCACTGGTGGATATTACTTGTGACAGTGACGGTAAGATTGACCAGTTCACTATTGGTCGTGAGATCACTGATGTGCTGCCTATGCATCCACTCAAGAAGGACGAGCCGTACTACATTGGTTTGTTCTTAACGGGCGCGTATCAAGACGTAATGGGCGACATGCATAATCTGTTTGGCCGCTTAAATGAAGTGCATATTTACAGCTATGATGATGATCCGGAAGATTTCTACATTGAAGAAGTGGTGAAAGGCTCGTCGGTAGAAGATGTGCTTAACGTTATGCAATATAACCCGCGTGCAATGGCATCAGATGTGAAGCGCATGATAGACAAACACGTGTGGGACGGTAACTTAAATCCTCGTGAAGGGGTTCGTTGGACTGATTTCTACGAGAAGTGTTTAGCGGGTTACACTTACCTTAAGCAATAGTAAATAATCCAGAGTCTACGATTTCTTTATACTTAAGTTCGCAGGTTCATATAGCCGGTGCCGCTACTTATTAGCTGCATCGGCTTTTTTTAAATAGCGCTTCCAAAGTTCCGCTGTTGTAGAGTTAATCATATTTGACTCTGCATTCATCAACATCACGTAGCCCACTTTTTTCTCGGGCATAAAGGCTACGTCGGCGCGATAGCCTTTTACCCAGCCGCCATGATAGTTAAGCTGCACGCCATTTAAGTCATAAATACGCCAACCTAAACCATAATGCGCATCGTCTATCATACCGCGCCAACCCCTGCGATAGGTTTCACGCTTGGTTCTGACTCGTTTTGTTGTGACATAGTCCACCATTTCATCAGAAATCACCGTTGGGAATTCGCCAAGCAACGCCTGTAAATAAATGGTCATATCTGAAATGCTGGCATTAACTCCTGCCGCGGGAGAAAAGCGGTAGTAGTTACTTTCAACTTTGCCTTCACGCCATTTATTTCTAGCAATGGCGATATGAGGTTGTGCCCATGACTGGGATGCGAGTAAACCGCCTTTACCAACGCTGGCTGTCTTCATACCTAATGGTGAAAAAAGGTTTGCCTGAAGTTGGCGCGAGTAGGAAGTATTATTGTTGCTAAAGTAGTACTCCAATGCTCCGAAAAGTGCATTTTGATAGGTGTAACATTCGCCAGGTGTACACAAGGGTTCAAGCTCACCGAGAGATTTTAATACGCGTTCTAACGAATAATCGGCTTCAATTAGATTGTCGTAGGCGTTAGGCATAAAGCCACTGGACTGCCCTACAATATGTTGTAGCTGAAGCGCGCCCATACCTTTTCCTGTAAAAGGTATGTCGGGCAATAAAGTGGAGATAGGGGTCTCCCAGCTAAGCTGGTTTTTCTCAACAAGCTTAGCAGATAGAAGGGCTGTGAAGGTTTTTGAAACAGAGGCTAGCCTGAATACGGTATCTTCAGTAACGCTCTTTCCGCTTTTTTTACGGGTCTTTCCGTAAACGTAAACCCGCGGCGCTTTTCCCTGTTCGTAAAACACAAATGCATAACCAGGAACATTGTATTTTGACGCTTCTTTTTTCACGTGATTTGCGTAGTCATCTAACCAATCAGCAGAAGCACTCTGAGCTATGAGCATTAGTGTCGCAAATAGCCAAAGTGTAGCTAGGCTAAGTAGTGAAAAGCGCGAAGAGTTCAGCATATAGTCAGCTCATTGTGCCTGTGCCTTCAAGGTTACTTCACAGGACGTTCATTATTATTATTTTGTTATTATGCGTTTAGCCGCATCAATGATCAAATGTCGCTAATTATACTCACTCATTTTAACCCTGGTTTTATAGAGTACCGATTTTGTCGCACTTACACAGTAAAGACGCGATACACTATGCTCTGGTAACGAGTTAAGGGCGAGCGCTGCATACTTATGTTAGATAACAATGTTGTGCAAGAAGAAGAGGCGTCAGAAAGGGAAAGTTTAGCTGAGTCCGTATTTTCCAAGGCGAGACTTAGCAGAGATCCGCGTTTCGACGGGCGATTTTTCGTTGCAGTAAAAACGACGGGCATATTTTGTAGGCCGATTTGCCCAGCGCGCTTGCCAAAAGAAGAGAATGTTACTTATTTCGAACATGCTACTCAGGCTATGGGCCAAGGTTATCGACCGTGTTTTCGGTGTCGACCCGACAGCGCACCTCGTTCTGCAGCTTGGAAAGGCGTGGGCGCAACAGTAAGTCGAGCGCTATCGCTATTATCTGCCATTCCTGTAGAGAGTGTGGCTGATATCGCCTGCCGTTTAGGTATAAGTGAACGCTACTTAAATAAGCTGATAGTCAATGCGGTAGGTATATCGCCTAAACAATTTCAGAATATGCAGCGTACTTTGTTTGCAAAACAGCTTATTCAACAAACCCACTTGTCTATGACAGATATATCAGTAACCGCTGGCTATCAGTCGCTTAGGCAATTACAGCGAGCTGTAGAACAATATTGCGGAAGCTCGCCGACACAGCTTAGAAAAAAGCAGGGCGCTGAACAAAAGTCGATATCCCTGTTTCTTGCTTATCGTCCTCCGTATAACTGGCCCTATGTACGTGATTTTTTAGCAGCGCGCGCCATTGAGGGTATGGAGCTAGTTACAGAAAACAGTTATCAGCGCTATTTTTCAAGTCAGTCCAATGTTGGTGTCTTCAAAGCAGAACATGATCACACGCGCAACGGCTTCAATGTTCACATTGATATGCCAGATTTACGCGCTCTTCATACCGTAATAGAAAACATAAAACTGGTTCTAGACCTTCATGCCGACCCACTATTAATTGAACAAAGCTTAATGCAGGCCGGGTTATCGCAAAAGCAGCTAACGACAGGTCTACGCCTTCCTAGCGCGTGGAGCGTATTTGAAAGCGGCTGCCGTGCTATTGTCGGGCAGCAAGTCAGTGTAAAAGCGGCTATTGGACAGATTACACTACTTGTACATCAACTTGGTGAAAGGCGTCCGAGTGCAACTACGCCTAACGACTCTGGACTAGAGGCGAGGGAACACTATAGCTTTCCCACCCCAGAAGTAGTCGCAGACAACAGCTTGAAGTTTTTGCGTATGCCACAGGCGCGAAAAAACGCGTTACGCAGCTTTGCACAATTGTTTGTTGGCGATAGCATGCCAGCCCATGAAGATATTCTTGCAATTAAGGGCGTGGGCCCTTGGACACTGGATTATTTAAAAATGCGTGGCGAGAGAAATCCAGATATCTATCTTGGGGGCGATTTAATTGTTCGTAAAGTGGCAGAGCAGTATCCGATTGAGCCTGATAAGGCCGCACCATGGCGCAGTTATTTAACCCTTCAGCTTTGGCAATTTGGCAATCAGCAAAAAGAGGCTTAATCATGGTATACACAGGTTTCGTTAATAGCGAGCAAGGCCCAGTCAAAATAGAATCAACTGATGAAGGCATAACAGCCATTGCGTTTTTAAACGCAGATGAAGCTGAGCAATACAATTCCCTTGGTGATGAGGCTTACGCTCGTACGTATTCTTGCGCTAACGCAGTTACTGATGAAGGTTGTCGTCAGCTTAAGGCGTACTTCGATGGGCGGCTTCAGGAATTCGATTTACCGCTTACTCCTAAGGGAACCGTGTTCCAGAACCAAGTGTGGCAGGCATTACAGCAAGTAAAGTATGGTGAAACGGCCAGCTATTTAGATATCGCCAAAGCAATAGGTAACCCAAAAGCCGTTAGGGCAGTGGGTATGGCAAATGGTCGTAACCCTATTGCTATTGTAGTACCTTGCCATCGTATAATTGGCAGTAATAAAACCTTAACGGGCTACGCGGGTGGTTTACCACGTAAGCAGTATTTACTGAATTTGGAGGGAGCCCAAGGGGTGCTGTGGTCCTAAAATAATGGGTTATAAGAGAATGGTGATAGAAAAATGGCAATAAGAGACATTCTCTCGCTTCTGGTGTTAGCGGGTATTTGGGGCGGTTCGTTTATTTTTATGCGTGTAGCGGCACCAGAATTTGGCATTTATGTGTTGGTGGCAATACGTACATTGCTAGCAACTGCAGTGCTATTTCCTTTACTGTTATTGCGTGGCTCGGTTAAAGATATTAAGCATCACTGGCTTGCCATAGCGCTAGTAGGGTTGGCGAACACCGCCGTTCCATTTGTACTTTTTAATTACAGCAGTCTGCACTTAGAGGCTGGCGTTAACGCTATTCTAAACGCTACCGCACCCATGTTTGGGGCTATTGTTGCTTGGCTTTGGTTGGGCGATAAACTAACAAAGTCAGCTGTCGTTGGGCTCTTTGTTGGCTTTGTAGGCGTTACCGTTATTAGTCAGCAAAAGCTTGGCGAGGGAGATATTAGCTTTCTTCCTATTCTAACTGCGCTTTTAGCTACAACAGGCTACGGAATTGCGGCGTGCATGATGAAAAAATGGCTGCAGGGTGTAAAGCCTTTAGTTGTGGCCACAGGCAGTCAAGCTATGGCCAGCATTATGTTAGCGCCCTTTGCGCTTGCAACTTTGCCAGACACAATGCCAAGCGTTAATGCATGGGTAAATGCCGTAGCGCTGGCCGTCGGTGGTACCGGTATCGCGTATATATTGTATTTCAAACTTATCGCCGATATTGGCCCAGCAAAGGCTATTACCGTAGCTTATCTAGTACCGCTTTTTGGCATTATTTGGGGTGTACTGTTCTTGCAGGAACATTTGTCTGTTCAAACCATAGTGGGAGGCTTAATGATTTTATTCGGTGTTGCGCTAACCACTGGCGTTTTCAAACGAAAACGCCTTAAGGTTAAACCTGCTTAAACTAAAGCCAGCTTTGACTAGTCTATCAGCTGCATTCTTACCAAATTGCTGCCGTCGCGCTTAGCTTGATAAAGCGCGTCTTCAGCATGCGCGGTTACCTCGTGCATAGCCCGGGTTGACGCAGTATATGAAATACCAATAGAAGCGGTAATGACTACCTCCGGTAAATCTTGCAGAGGGGGAAGCGTAGCGATGCCATGGCGAAGGTTTTGTGCTATGTCGAATGCCACATGAGGGCCAGTGTGAGGCAGCAGAATAATAAACTCAGCGCTACTCCATCTACCGACTACATCCTGTTCGCGCATGTTCTCAGCTAAGTAAGATACCACTTTATCTAGAATGTCATCGCCCGCATTGCGTCCATGGGCGTCAACAATTTCTGAAAGTGTATCAACGCTGACTAACATAATGCTAAGCGATTTGTGCTCGGCCAATAGCGTTTTATAAATAAGCTGTAAATTATCCTTTTCAGGCAGACGGTTGCTTTGACGTACCACTAAGTCTGGCTGCATATCTTTTCTGAAATAATACAGAAGATTGTAGATCAGCAAAAACAGTGAGAATACGACAACCAGCAGTGTTACCACGCTAAAGATGAACGCTTGAGAAATTTCTGCTTGGCGGTCTTCTAGCGGACTTAAAAGAAATACTGTCCACCCGAATTGATTCAGCTTAACTTCTGCAATAAGGAAGTCTTTTTGATCAATAGTGACTAACTTATTGTTCAGCGCTTGCTCGCTTTGAATAGTCATGGGAAGACTGGCATACCAGGGTAGTTCCGATAAGTTGGTAAAATCAGAATAAGAGGCAATAAGGCTTGGATCTGAAGACAACATAATGTCACCTTCGCCATCTACAAATAAGAAGTCATAGCCGTACTCTTGTTTGTAGGTATCAAATACTTCAATAAAGCTACGTAAGCTTTTTCCTAAGCCAAAAAAGCCTAGGAAGCGGTCATCTTCATCGTGGATTTTTATATCAATGTAAAAATGCGTGTCTTCCCATTTGCCGATATCGGCAACGGCATCGGCGGGATAGTCACGGTATTTGAAGTACCAGCTCACTTCACCTTCAATAAGGTTAATAATGCTGCCATCGGAATTGTATTGCTTTCTGTCTGCTTCACTGGCGATGAAAAAAGACAATCCAAATTCATTTTCAAGACGATCCAATGTTTTGAAAACGGCTTCTTGATCGATGGTATCGCCATCCATTAAGTCGACCAGTTCGGTAGAATGTCCTAAAGCTTCAGATATATGCAGTGGCTTAAGAAGCTGCTCAACAATAAGTGAAATAGCAGGTGACAATGACTGTTGCTGCGCTCGACTTTGTTCGGCAACGATTTTTGAAATACTGAAATGAACCAGTGTTACAATAGCGATAACCACTACCGCAAATAACACCAGAATACTTCTGTGTAGTGTACGAAATGTGTTCACAGACTGCGCATGCTCCCTTGCCTGACTGAACCTTACTTAGGTTTCGAGTATACCTGTTGCAATGATTAACTACTAGGCGATTTGGATTAACTTAGACTAAATAACGAAGAGCGAAAGCGCAACGCAAAGTCGTCCGGTCAGACCTCGCATCAAAGATATCGCTGACATATCGTTGGCCCTTGGTTACACTATGTTCCGTTTTTTCATTCTCTTTGCGAAATAAAGGAATTATATGGCTTTCTCAGTGGTTGTCTTAGCAGCGGGTAAAGGTACCCGTATGAAGTCGGCGTTGCCAAAGGTATTACACAAAGTGGGTGGCGTGCCTATGGTGCAGCGAATTATCAACACCGTTAAGTCATTGGGTGCTGATAATATTCATTTGGTCTACGGCCATGGCGGTGATCAGCTAAAGGAAACGATAGTTGAAGACAATCTAAATTGGTGTTTACAGGCCGAACAGTTAGGAACAGGTCACGCTGTTCAGCAAGCTGCTCCACATATTAATAACGATGAAGATGTACTTGTTCTTGTTGGCGACGCCCCACTTATCCGTGAAGAAACTTTGAGTGCACTAAAAGCAGCAAAGGAAAGCTGTGATTTAGCCTTATTGACTGTGAATTTAGATGACCCTACAGGTATGGGCCGCATTATTCGCGAAAATGACAATATCACCGCGATAGTTGAGCATAAAGACGCTACAGAAGCACAGCGTGAAATTAAAGAAATTAATACCGGCATGATGATGATGTCTGGCAAAGACCTTAAGCGCTGGTTGGGGGAGTTAAGCAACGACAATGCACAGGGTGAATATTACCTTACCGATGTTATTGCAATGGCTGCCGCTGAAGGCAAGCGCATTAATTCTGCTCAGCCGCAGTCGGCTGTAGAAGTGGAAGGCGTAAATAACCGTTTGCAGCTAGCTAACTTAGAACGTGCGCTTCAATACCGTCAAGCCGAAGAGCTAATGACCAATGGCGTGACCTTGCTAGACCCCGCTCGTTTTGACCTACGTGGCCAGCTTGAAACCGGCAACGATGTAATTATCGACGTTAACGTTATTGTTGAAGGTAAGGTTACGCTTGGCAGTAACGTTACCATTGGCGCTAACTGTATTCTGCGCAACTGTACTATTGCCGATAACGCGGTCATCGAAGCAAATTCTATTGTTGAAGATGCCAATGTTGGTGAAGCGTGTACAGTCGGGCCTTACGCAAGATTACGCCCTGGTGCAGTCATGTTGAAAAATGCCAAGGTGGGTAATTTTGTAGAAATGAAGAAGGCCACGTTAGGTGAAGGTGCCAAAGCGAACCATTTAACCTATCTAGGCGATGCAGAAGTTGGTGCCAAAGCGAATATTGGCGCAGGTACAATTACCTGTAACTATGATGGCGTGAATAAATCAAAAACCGTGATAGGCGAAAACGCTTTTATCGGCTCCAACTCATCACTTGTCGCACCGGTAAACATTGGTGATGGCGCCACTGTGGGTGCAGGCTCTGTAATTACGTCAACAGTAGACGAAAACGCACTAGCCGTTGCTCGTGGAAAACAGCGCAATATTCCAAATTGGCCACGACCGACCAAAAAATAAAGGCGTATCCTTATTGAAGGACGCTAAAGGGTCACTTGATGAATTAGGGCTGGCAAACACAAATAGTGATTAGCTAGCCCAGTTTCTTCTTCAGTCCCATTAAAATATCGCCCAGTTAGAAAGGTGATAAAACCAGAGGGCTAAATTTTACGTCTACTGTGTTGGTATAAACGCAACTCATCCTGCTATCTTATTTGTTTCACATCTTCTAACTAATGAACTATCTGAGGTTTCCTCCATCTATCATAACTGATAGTGTGTGTTTACTTACCTCTTAATTCTCGTTACACAAGGATATGCGATGATATCTACTCTTCTTGTTGGCTTTGGATTTTCAGCCACTACGTTTCATTTACCATTTCTAAATTATCTTCCGCAGTTCTCGGTAGATGTGGTTATTTCTTCAAAACCCGATGTGGTTAAGGCGCTCTTGCCTGAAGCTGAAGTGTACAGCTCGTTAGAAGAAGCGCTAAAAATTCATGACGTAGACCTAGTGGTTATTACTACGCCGAATCACCTTCATGGTCCGCAAGCTAAATTGGCATTAGAGCATAGCTGCCATGTGCTAGTTGAAAAGCCATTTACATTGGATAGCGAAGAAGCACAAGCTCTTGTGGAGCTTGCAAACGCCCAGAAAAAACAGCTCTGTGTATACCAGAACAGGCGCTTTGATGGCGACTTCCTTACAATTAAAAAGCTTATCGACGACGGTGCTCTTGGTGAGATTAAACGCTTGGAAAGCCGTTTTGATCGTTTCCGCCCAGTTCCTCGCGATAGGTGGCGTGAAAACGAAGGCCCAGGCAGCGGTATTTTCTGGGACTTAGGGCCGCATTTAATAGACCAAGCATTGCAGCTTTTTGGCAACCCAAAAGCAGTGTCTGCAAATATAATGGCGTTACGTGAAAACGGGCAATCAGATGACACTTTTGATATTACGCTTCACTATGGCGATAAGGTTATAAAATTGGGTAGCTCAGCTTTTCAGGCGGGAGCAACCCTGCGCTACGACCTACAAGGCACAAAAGGTAGCTTTCGAAAGTTTCATCTGGACCCACAAGAAAACCAGTTACGTGCCGGGCTGTCTTTTGACGATGCAAGCTGGGCGTTAACCAATGATAAAGAGCATGGTGTGCTAACGGTCGCAAGCGAAAGTGGCGAGTTGCTGGAAGAAACTATCGAAACGCGCAAAGGGGAATACCTGACGTTTTTCAATCGTCTTGCTCACGCTATTGAAGACGGTAAGTTTTCGCCAGCTGATGCAAGCACAGTTGTACCTGTTATCAAGGTCATTGAATTAGCTATACAAGCAAGTGAGCAAAAGCAAACGCTGTCGTTTATTTAAACAAACTATCTTGATCAAAGTTTCAATTTAACTTACGATGCTTTCAATTTGTAATTAATGACTTTCGTTTTGAAAGTTATGAAGTGCGAGAAGCGTATTTTTTACGAAATATTTATGAAGCTAACGAGCTGGTGTGTTTATACCGCGAACTCCCAACGCGTACTCAAGCGCTAAAGTAATTCGTAAAGCCATCGAGGTTATATTGAAAAGTAGTCAATCAGTTGAGCTGCGCCGCCAGCAGATAGTGGCGTGGGTGAAAGAACGCGGTCAGTCACAAGTTGAAGATTTGGCCGTGCGTTTTGCTACCTCTGAAGTCACGATAAGAAAAGATCTTGCTGCCCTTTCTCAGCAAGGTTTGCTGATTCGCCAGTTTGGCGGCGCAATGCCTGTGCCATCAGTAGCCTTAGATACTCACTCTTCTCAATCCATCACTAATGAAGCTTACTCAAGCCAGAACGGTAGCCCAATAACTAAAGCCATAGGTCAGTGTGCGGCAGGTTTAGTTAAACCGGGCAATAAAATAGTCATAGATTGCGGTTCAACCACTGCGTCAGTTTTACCTTACCTATCGGATATTGATGACTTAGTGGTAATGACCAATACACTATCTACTGCCAATTACCTTACCCAAAGTGCTAAAGAGCCTACGGTGTTAATGGTGGGGGGGACATGGGATGCCCAGTCTCAGTCGTTCCAAGGTGCAATGGCTGAACAGTTAGTTAGCGCCTATAGTTTTGACATTGCACTTATTGGTGCAGCGGGCATTGATGTAAACAGAGGCACTACCACCTTTAACGAGCTTATTGGTGTGACCCGTGCCATGGCCGAGGCTGCGACAAAGGTGGCGGTATTAGCCAGCTCAAAAAAATTAACGCATAAAATGCCTAACCTAGAGCTGAGCTGGAAAAACATTTCTGTTTTGATTACTGATGAAGACATTAGTGATGAAGACAAACTCAATATTGAAAATCAGGGCGTGACCGTGCTTATTGCAGCGCCGAGTGGAGAATAATTATGTGTGGAATTGTTGGCGCTGTTGCTGAGCGTAATGTGGTAGAAATTCTTCTTGAAGGATTAAAAAGACTAGAATATCGCGGCTATGATTCAGCTGGTGTAGCGCTATTGCAAAGCGACGGCACGTTCACTCGCATTCGTCGCACAGGAAAAGTACAAGAGCTGGCTGACGCGGTAGCAGAAGGCGAAGCGTTAGGCTCTACAGGAATAGCACACACCCGTTGGGCAACCCACGGTGGCGTAACTGAAGCGAACGCTCACCCGCACTTTTCAACCGAGCGCGTAGCTGTTGTTCACAACGGCATTATTGAAAACTACGTAAATCTAAAAGCCCAACTAAAAGAAAAAGGCTACACCTTTACCAGCGACACTGACACTGAAACCATTGCTCATACTGTGCATGAAGAGCTAAAGTCGGGTAAAGCTCTGCTTCACGCAGTACAAAGTGCGGTTAAAACTTTTCACGGCGCTTATGGCACCGTCATCATGGATAAAGAAGACCCAAGCCGCGTAGTGGTTGCACGCTCGGGCAGCCCGCTAGTTATAGGTTTAGGGCTTGGCGAAAACTTTATTGCATCAGATCAAATGGCACTTCTGCCAGTGACACGCCGCTTTATCTTTTTAGAAGAAGGCGATGTGGCAGAGATTACTCGTCGCGACGTTAAAATCTTCGATAAAGACGGCAATGCCGTTGAACGCGAAGTGATTGAGTCGAATATCGATCACGATGCTGGTGACAAAGCGGGTTACCGCCACTACATGCTCAAGGAAATTCACGAGCAGCCAACTGTTGTACGTAATGCGCTTAAAGATCGTATTGATGAAAATGGTCTTACCGCAGACATATTTGGCCCTGGTGCAGACAAAATATTTAAAAAGGTTAAACACGTTCAAATTATTGCCTGTGGTACTAGCTACCACGCGGGAATGACGGCGCGCTACTGGCTAGAGCAGTACGCCAATGTGTCGTGCAACGTAGAAATTGCATCAGAGTTTCGTTACCGCAAGTCAGTGGTTCACCCAAACAGCCTACTTATTACCATCTCTCAATCGGGCGAGACAGCCGATACGTTAGCTGCCCTTCGCTTAGCAAAAGAGCTGGGCTATATGTCTAGTTTGACTATCTGCAATGTTCAGGGTTCGTCATTAGTACGCGAGTCAGACCTTGCATTTATGACCCGGGCTGGCGCGGAAATTGGCGTAGCATCTACCAAAGCTTTCACTACCCAGCTTGCTGCGTTCCTTATGCTAACTCTTGCATTGGGCAAAGATAACGGCATGACCGAGGCCGACAGCAAGGCCATAGTATCTGCGCTTCATAGCCTACCAGCAAAGCTTGAAGAGACCTTAGCTATCACTGGCGGCATTGAAGATTTAGCTGAAGAATTTGCAGATAAGAACCACAGTTTGTTCCTAGGTCGTGGCGATCAATACCCAATTGCTATGGAAGGTGCGCTTAAACTTAAAGAAATTTCTTATATTCATGCGGAAGCGTATGCGTCTGGTGAATTGAAACACGGCCCGCTTGCGCTAATTGATGATGAAATGCCGGTAATTGTGGTTGCACCGAATAACGAACTGCTTGAAAAGCTTAAGTCGAACGTTGAAGAAGTGCGCGCCCGTGGCGGTATTATGTATGTATTTGCAGATAAAGACGCGGCGTTTGCAGGGGATGAAACCATGCGCGTTATCGACGTGCCGCACTGCGACGAGCCAATTGCACCTATCATCTATACCTTACCGCTACAGCTATTGAGCTACTATGTAGCGTTAATCAAAGGTACAGACGTTGACCAGCCGCGTAACTTGGCAAAAAGTGTGACGGTGGAATAGCTCCACGCTGTTAAAGCAGCTTTAGTGTCAGAGCCTATTAAAATTGGTTTTAGCATCATTATATTTGGTTCATGTAATATTATATTTGGTTTGACTAAAATAAATCGACGTAAGTTTGGTTTATAAAAAATCTTGGTTTATGCTCATCAAATAGGAGATTGGTGAGCATAAACAATGAAAAAGCTTGAATGGCTGACAAAAGAAGAAATTAAAAAGCGCTTTGAAAGCCGCAGAGGTGTGGGCCGCGGCCTCACATATCAACCGTGGATCCGTATTCAAGAAATCTCTAGCGATGGTACAAGCTATCGAGCGCTCTCCCATACCTCGGGTAGAGTTGTACATCTACTTTCAAAACTTGAATTTCTAGCATTCTCACTTTGCGACTGGAACGAATCTATAACAGATATTCGCGAACAGTATCCCTTCGACTTAGAAACATCGCTTACCGTGGCAGAAGAGGCTGGTATTAAACACCCGAAAAAAGGTAACAAGTTTCATATTTTTACTACGGACCTACTCTTAAGCTACGACTCTCTTGATATTCGGTGGGCTGAATGAGGTATAGAGAGGGTATAAGGTGTGGTCGCGTATTATTTCTTTGGCTGTTGAGGCGATAGTAGGTCTTATATTATCAACAGCTAATGAAATACAGTTTGGCATTTCAGGTGATGCGAGCGTTGTATATCTATTGAATACTTCATGGAGAAGGTGCCTGTCAGAAATGTATCCACAACGGACTTTATAGCGAGCTAACACGCTATAAAAAAGCTCATTCGGATATGGAGACGGGAAAAACGGTAATGTGACCATTTGGGCTCTAGTCCCTAATTTCGGGACGTTTGTTTTTGTCATCATAATAGGGACAAATAGTTTTGTCACTTTTTTCGGGACAAATTATCAAATCAACTAATCATCAGGATTATCAAAAGCTGATTGCTTGGCTTAAAAAGGCGCGTCTTGACCGTGGCCTAACAGTAAGGCAGCTTGGCGAGTTGCTAGACGAACCGTTTCAGTTCGTAAGTAAGGTAGAGAAAGGACAAAGAAATTTGTCTGTGCATGAGTATGTGCAGTATTGTGAGGCTTTGGGGGAAAATTCCCAGACTGGATTAGACTTATTGTGTGGCAATAAGCAGCGATAAGTTAATGAGTTTTATGGACACTCCGTCAAGGTAAAGAATTTGAAGTACGGCTAATAATCATGGAGTTGATACATGTTCAAGGAAAAGGCCAAGCGTGCCCGTATTTTTTTAAAAAAGCGCTACATATTTGTTAGCCGTAAATTAAAGACAAAGTGGCAGATATTCAAAGCTTTCAAGCAGCTTACGTTTACTCCCAATCGAGACTTCCCCGATCTTGCCCCCAATGAAAATGCAGAACTAGTCCAAGACTATATCGAGAGATTGGACAACCTTATTTTTTCGCGATCTGAAAAAGTAAAAGAAATTGCAGTTACTGCGCCATTTTCGGGAGGGAAAAGTTCATTTTTACGCACTTACATGAAGCAACGCCCATCACTTCTTATTGAGGTAATCTCTCTTGCAGCTTTTAAAGACGAGAATCAAAATACTATAGCGAGTGAAGCTAACGACCAAGAAACGGAATCAAATGGGAGTGAGATAAATACTACAAGCCGTGAAAATAAAATCGAGAAGAGCATATTGCAGCAATTGCTTTATAGAACAAGTTCTAATAAGACTACATACTCCAGATTTAGAAGAATCTTCCCTAGACCCGCTAGAGGCGTGAGGAGCACTCTTTTTTCATGTTGGCTACTAACCGTAGTCGCCTTTCTGTATGTTCTTTTAGGAGGACAGATAAATTTAAATGATGTTATTCAGACACTTCTGAAATATGACGCTTTTTCTTGGAAGCGGTATCTGTCTTTTGAGTTCACCTGCATCGTTTCCACAATATCATTACCAATTTTGGTTCTTAAAGATGTAATTCAGTTTTCACGTTCTTACTCATTAACAAAACTAAATCCTCTTAAAGGGGAGTTTGCATTTTCAGAAAAGTCTAATGATTCGGTTTTCAATAAGTATCTAGAGGAAATTATTTATTATTTCGCGGTACAGGAAACAGATATCGTAGTTTTCGAGGATCTAGATCGCTTTGGCTCAACAGACATATTCGTAAGCCTTAAAGAGCTAAATAAATTGATAAACGATAGCGCTGACGTTAAGCAGTCAGTCAGATTCATTTACGCTCTTAAAGATGATGTTTTTAAGGGAAAAACGAGAACAAAATTCTTTGATTCAATAATTCCTATAGTCCCATATGCGAGTAGTTCTAATTCTTATCCACAATTGGAAAAGCTGTTAAAAAAATGCAGATATAACGAAGATCTTCGAGATGATTATATCCGTGATATCTCAGTGTTTTTAGACGATATGCGGATGATCAATAATATCGTTGCAGAGTATGGTATTTATAAAGATGTATTAACTCGTTCATCTGATAAAAGAGACTTAGAAAAAATCTTCGCGTTCGTCGTATATAAAAACAACTATAGCGATGATTTTGCGCTTCTCAATGAAGGTTCTGGAAAGCTTGCGGATTTTTTTAACCTCGTTGCAAGTTACAAAGATACTGCTAGAAAGAATAAGCAAGATGAAATTAAAGAGCTAGAAGAGCAAGTGTTACAGATTGAGAACGAAAAGTTGGAGGATGAAAAAGAGCTCATATCACTATGCTTTAGAGAAGTTTTTAAACAATGCTATGTGCAACAAAATAGACAAATAAAGCAGTTTATTAACAACACGGATATATCAGAGCTATTCGAATATGAAGAGTTCATGAAGTACTACGAAAGCTCTACCCCGTATCATTTTCCCCAGTCAAATTTGTACAGAAATAATCAAAACATGACTTTTAAGACTTATGTGTCAAAAGTTATGCCTAAATTCGATGAGAGATTAGGATTGGTTTTAGATAAAGCTTCCAATAGGAAAAAGAGTATTGAAGCTAAAATTATCGAGCTAAAACACGAAGCCTCTAAAATATCTCAAGACAGTATATCTGAACTCTGCCTTAGTCATGGTGGAAAAGAAATATTCGATGTGTTTGGAGTAGAAGGCAGCAGTGATAGAAAAAAATATGACCTATTAATACACATGATAGAGAGAGGTTACATTGATCAACATTATCATTTGTATATATTCCATCACAGAGATGGGGTACTCAACTCAAAGGATATGGCTTACTTGAGAGTGATTAAACGCGACGAAAAGGTGTTACCTGATTATTTGCCTTCTGATATCGCTGAATTTACAAAGTATCTCGATAGTCACGATTACGCGAAAAAAGCGTTTTTTAATGTAGCAATGATTAATCAATTACTGCCAACTGCTACAGGTGAAAATATGGTTCGAGCTCACTTCAGATCAGCTTATGAGGATGAGTCGGAATTACTTTCGCTTTTTATAAATTCGCGTGACGGGTTCGAGACTCCTGAGCAAGTAGCATGGATAATATTTACCGAACTACATGAATTTTTAAAGACGGTATTTGCTTTTGACTCTATTGATAAATATATATCTATATTTGTTAATGATTTAGTAGTTCACTCATGTAAATCAGGTCAGACATTCACAAAAGAAAGTGCGGCGTTGTCGAGATACATATCGGCGAATCAGTCTTTCATAGAGTACGTTTCGCAATATTCGCAACCACATGTCTACCTACAGAAACTCAATGAAATAGGTGTTCACTTTGCAAACTTAGATAAAAGCATGCATCTGACAAAAGAGATGAAGCTGATCCTTGACGATGAATTGTTCGAACTCAATTATCCCAACTTTCGTGCATTGTTGACAGTTTGTTTTGGTATTGAGCTCGATAATGATGGTGCTATAGCGCTTGATGAGTTGTTTAACATAAAAGATGACACAGTGAAACGCATTATTAAGAATGAAGACGAGTTTCTTGCTAACTGTGTCGTTAATAGGCAACTTGTAATCAATACAGAGAAAGTGTTGTCAAGATTGCTAAACAGCGACGAAATAGACTTGGAGATGAAAAAGTTACTAATTAAAACAATTGCTGTGGACATATCAGATCTGGAAAACATCAAGTATTCAGGCGGTTTAGAAACAGATTACTTCGAAGATATCGTCCAGAGCCTCATGGCAGAGCAAAAACTAGCGCTTAACTGCAAGAATCAAATTGACCTTCTAGGCACGAAAATTGAAGTTGGTGAAAGTTATCTGGCAGGCTATTTTGAGAAAGCAATCGATAGCAATAGTCTTTGTAAAGACCTTGACCTCAGTAACATCCAACGTTTAGTAAGTATTCTTTTTAACAATGAAGCTGCAAGCTACGCGGAAAAAGTTATTGATCTTTTTAAACTTGAATTTGATGAGTTCCTTATTCGTCTTGCTCCTGTTGAGTCATTATCTAAGTACATAAAAGCCGATCGTGTTGATATGTGTGTTTCAAATTATCGGTTGCTTTACTCGCATGATGATCACTTAGCTTATATGTTACTAAGTAAACATTATGAAACAGCAGATTTTAGCTCTGAAGGAATTAATTTTATTGAGGATGACTTCTACGAAGTAATGGGTGGAGACTTTTCAGCAGATTTCAAAAAATTCTTATTAGAAAACCATGGCCATCTTCTATCTGAAAAAGAAGACAATGAAGAAATAGCAGAGTGGGTCTTAAAGTTTACTAAAGATGGTGACCAAAAGATAAAAATTGGCTATGAGATTTTAAATTTGCTAATTCAATCAATTAGCTCAAAAGAAGTAGAAGTGAGAATTGAACTGTTGCTCCAGCAACTTGAAGATTTAGATTCGGAAGAGGTAATAGCGTTATTACCGTATATTAACGAAGATATCTACAGCGCTATTGTCGATAACAAAAGGCCGGTAGTGAATCAAACCCCAGTGATGAAAAGAATGCTAGACCTTTTGCAGGAACATAATCTTATTTCATCTTATACGAAAACTTTCGGGGGATTTAGAGTTATTCCCAAGAAAAAGTAATCATTCAAAATTAACTAAAACGAGTGGGTAAAGTGTAGCAGCTCATATCTGCTCCTATAGTTTTGTTGAATTGTTTTAGACCTTATCTGCCAGGCAGCTATGAGCTATACATATTAATTAGCTTGTTCGCTGTAATGAAGATGAGCATTCTTCTTTGACAAATCATTCATTCTTTACAAGCCTAAGGGACACAAAACCAAGCCCTTCAAAGCTTTTTAACGAAAAAGAGTTTGTTTCGATAACCCCAGCTTGGTACTTCTCATCACCAGGTTCATTTTCAGAGTCACATGAGTAAACAGCTCCTGATGTACCCTTGATCGCGCTGTTAAATGCGATCAAACTGGTTGTACTGTCTAACCCCGTTCCTGACATCCCAAGAACAGTGATTATGTGGCCATCATAATTTGATTCTCCCAGCTTGGTAACACTGGTCAATACCGTATCTCTCGGACTGCTCTGTAGAACTGAAAGTGCATCTTCGATGTTGTTACTGTGTGTTGTGTTATCTGAAATGTATTCCATCCAACGAGTAATATCTGTCTCATATTTCAGTTCAAATGTATATGCGCCTCCAGTGATTGCCTCCATTGCTTTCGGCCATTTTGAATGTAAGTAAGGCGAACCTTGGGTTTCTCGCAAAATTCTACTGAAAGATTTTTCAAGTTCCCTAAGTTTTTCAAACGTGTCTATTTCAAAGCGTTCGTCCCTTTTCATAGCGAGTGACAGAATTGAAGAGTAGCTTTGACAAGTATTGGTTTCCGCCTGTGGCTTCGTGTCAACGTATAAATCTACACCAGACACCATATCACTCCAAAGTATTAAGATAGTGAACGCTAAGTAAAGCCTGAACATGGAAAACCTCCGTCGGTGAAAAACTAAATCATTTGATTTTAACCTTAAGTTAATGCATAAAAGACTAAATTATGAACAGCTTCTTAGCAAATCTGAAAGGTAAACGCTTAATTCAGGATTAGAATTCTGTATTAGGCTGAACAAATTGAGGGTATAGGAATGCCTGAAATAATTAATAATGGCACTAAAGCAGTCAACACTTACGTAACCAAGACTTTTCTACATCGCACCGCGAGTTCAATATTTCTAATCGCGGCATTATCTTCATTCTATTTGTTAGGTGTTTACTCCGGAACAGGGGGACAATATACAGAACTATTAATCTATACCGGATTAGATAAGCACAATGACGGCGAGCCCACTTTCCTTCAAAGATTAGACCTTTCTTCTACAGTAAATAAATCCCTGTATCCAAAGAATATTGCAACAACAAATTCATTAATACTACAAGAAGCTTTGCGAGCAAAAGATTCGATTACTTATTTAGAGCTAGAGCTAGAAAGTATGTTTAACGAAGTGAAACGAGTTAAAGAGGATACTTCGAGGTGTGATGAAATGTTTAGATTGATAGACAGAGCCACTAATTTAAATGAAGGGAATTAAAATGCTTAAGAGAAATAGTTCTTCAAAAGTTGTTTGTTTAGGATTTTGTGCTGCATTGGCAATGGCTCCAATTAAGATGGTTTTCTCTCAGGATAGACAAGTAGAAGACTTGGAAAAAGTTGTTGAAAATTTAAAGCAAATTGGGCTCGCTGAGTCTTCTGCAAATGCTCTGGTAAGTAATCTAGAGAGTGTTCGATCTTCTTTATCAGCACTTGAAAAAGAAAATAGCGAACTAAGAGCAATGACAAACGGTCTAGGGCAAGCTTTAGGGATTGTGACGAGCTCAATAGCTGACACAGCCTCTACTTTAAACAACATGCAACAGAACATCCAAAACGCAGAACTCAAAGCTCAAGAATTTGCTTTCAAATTAAACGAGAGGGAAGCAAAAAGACTTTACGAAGGCGCCCTAGAGAACGGAAGAACAGCACTCAACGAAATGTGGGAAGGTAGGGAAAACTTAAGCAGAGAAGAGTTTGAGCAACTAAAAACTAAATACACGGATGAATTCAATAAGCTGAAAGATGATTTGCAGAAAAAGCGTGCAGAAATTGAATCTGCAATTAGTGAATGTGAAAAAACACAAGTCGTTGACATTTTAAAGTATGTTGACAGCGCTATTAAGGCAGGAGAAAGTTCATTCGATCTGCCTGAATGTGCAAAAAAAGCAAAAGATATAATCTCTGACTATAGAAATGGCAGTATGGTAGCGGAGCAAATGCAAAGTCAAGCTATGAATATGGCCATGATGTTGCTCTCAACAGGTAACCCTTATGCAGCGGCGTTAATGTTTGCTCTTGCAATTCTGAGTGGTGAGCTGGGTGGAGGAGGCGGTAACGGTGGCTCAGATGGTGGCACTGAAGGCGATGGAGTAAGTAGAAGCAGTAATGATGGTAGAGAAGATGGTAACAACGGAGAAGCCCCCGCTGGCACTTCTAAAGGCTCCGGTAGGTCAACAGATGGTGGTGAGTTTGGTGACAATATAGATGGACCATGTAAAGCAAGTTTTAGGAATGGGAGGCTCATAATTTCCGATAAAGCAAACAACTCTAATAGATTCATAATTGAGTGGGATGAGCTGATTTTCGGCAAAGGAATTCCTCAACTCTCAGGTCCAAGAGACCCCAAAGTTAAATCAATAAAGTGTAGCTTAGAAAATAAAGCCTTGGGAATGGTTGTCAATAATGATGGTGGAGATGTTTGCGTACATTTGATTGACAGTGATGGCAGAGTGGAAGATGGCGTTCCAGTAAAAGATCAGGCTTTAGCTGTTCAAATTGGTGACACAAATTACTGCGATTAGGTAGGAAATGGCTAGAAGAAAGGACTCTATTGCAACGTTTTCAGCCGCAGCTGTTGACTTACTATCATGCGGCCTTGCTGCCGCCGCAGTATTATGGCTCTTGGTTTTGCCAAATTCCGGTCAAACTGGTATAGGAACTCAAGAGCGCGTTAATGCAGTGGTAAGGGTATCCCAATACGGTATTGGTCACATTTTTTCCCCTTCAAATTCGCTTGAGCCGGATATTACGGTAGATTTTGGCGATGGTACCCCTTTAGTAAATGCATTCGTTCAAAAGCATAGTTCTCAACAAATTTCAACGGAAAAGAGCGGAAACTGGGTTTCGGAGCTTACTTTTGAATCAACTACATTGGTTGAGGACAAACCCAAAATATCAATTAAAACTAAAGGTTCGCATGGAGCGTTTGCTGGTGATTTATCTATCAATTTTGAAAATGTAAAACCTAATGCAAATGTCACCATTCACGTCCGGATTTGTGAAGCAGATACCGCTCCTCATGCAATTTCAATTCTGCAAGCAGATCGAAAGGGTGTTAACGAAAGAGTTTACTTACATCAAGATATTAATACATTGAACTCTGCTCTTAGCAAGGATGGTTCAACACACGGCTTCGCTAGGTGGTTAATTGAAAATCCCGATTTTTCTATTCAATCCAAGAAAAAATTCGTTCCCTATACGTGGTTAGATGATCATCCAGAAGCGTCCAAAGTTAATTTTAGAGCTACATCAAGAGGGAGTGTCGAAGTATTATTCGATAGGCCTGTCAGAGAGACCAGTGGGGAACAACTCAGTAAGATAGATTACAGTATTATTCGCAAGCTAAAGTGTTGGTCAACTGACCATAAGGAGACTGGGTGCTAATGAGAAGAAGAAAAAGCCCACTCGAAGTTGTCGGCATGTCTTTTTTAGATTTGATTTGTTGCGCGTTTGGCGGAATTTTGTTGCTTTACATCTTAGCTGATAGAACTGACGGAGAGGAAAACCCAGCCACTAAAAGCCTAAGGCTAGTGATAGCTGAGTTACCAAGGACATATCCAGAGAAGTTGGGTATGAGAATAACTGTAAAGGGTAAAACACATTATTGCTGGCCAGGTGTGAAACAAGGATGTGTCAACGGTAAGGTCTTGTGGTCAGCAATTAATGGGAGAACGACCGCAACTATTTTAGGAGCTGATATTGATGGCTATATCGATGTTTTTATGTTGAGAACATCCGATAGGTTTGCCTTTCCTGAACGAGTATGCGTGAGGGTTTCTTCTCCTGGCTCCTCGTTAGACGTTACTCTACCGCTTAAACGCTCAGAAGGATATAGAGCTTCTATTTCTTCAGATGCCAATTATTTAGGGTGCTAAGGTGATAAGAATTCAATCGATACTTAGTTTAGCTTGCTGTCTTCTGATTAAACCGGCATATGCTGAGTCCCCCACAGATAGAGGTAGCGTGCATTTAAATGACTTTGTTTCACAGGTAGCGGACAAAGGATGCCTTTTATCGAAAACCTCTACGTACAACGGTTTGATTTTAGAAAAAGATGGCGAACTTTCGCTGACATTATTTGATTCTAGAGTGTCGGGTGCTTGTGATATGGGGGGAAAGCCTACTGCATGTGCCACTGTAAATATTGACAAACAATACTTAATCAAAATGTATTCAAATTGTCCTTCTGCAAAGCTTGGAAATTTGTATAGTGCCCCTCGCTCCTTATGGCTAGAAAATACAGAGATGTTGCAAACGCTGTTTAGCCTTAACGCAATTGACTCTCTTAGAGAGCAAAACGTTAATATATCAGAAAACTTATCAATCCAGTTTCCATCAGAAGGTCTTGTCATCACAATGCCTGGCGGCGAAAAAACTGTTATTTCGAAGATAAGTGATAGCGTCAGAAGCATAGACGCCAAGGCCCTATTCGAGGCTATAAATAGTCATAGTATACGCACTGAACAGATTAAATGGATTGGACCAAATTACGAATTGATCACAGATACTGGTGAAGTATCTGGGGTTGTTGGTTCTACCGGATTGAGAATAGTGGATTCGGTAGCCTTAAAGGCTCGTATTAAGAAATTTAACTTAGTAGTTCAACTCGAAAGTGAGAGCGAGAGATTTGAAGAGGTTTTAGAGTCACTAATACTTAATTTTTTGGATCCTGAACATGATATATCAACGCTTCAAATCGAAGGTTTTGTTATGGACCCTGTTTTTTATTTGGCGGAGGGGATATGAGAATATTAGGGATACTATTGATGCCATTTATTTGGCTCGGGGTGCACGAATTTAAAGCAGGTTGGTTGTCACATTTGATTTCTGGGCTTTTGCGATTAGCATGTGTTTTTGCTTTGTCTGCTGCACTCCTTGTTTTTATTACTAAGTTATTTCTAACTCCTACTTTACCATTAAAGTCCGATGTAAATAACGAAATAGAGAAGATTGAATCTTTGTTAGCAAGTAGCCAACTAGAAGAATCAAACATCGATTTAGCAAACGTTAAGCTTAGAACTTCTCCAAATTTAATGGAGGACGAAAGAGATGTTGTCTTGAAAAATCAAGAGGAAAAATTCTATAAGTTAATTACTGTATGCGATAAATGTGCAGAGATTGGAGGTGAAGGCGAAATAATACTTTTTGAAATCAAACCATTGATGGCAGAATTTGGTTTCCTGCATAAGTTTTTACCGACATATAATTGGCCATTTTATCAAATAGAATTTTTCTCGGGCCCCTACGTGTTTAGTGCTCAAATGATTGAGGCTTCTCTATCAGGTGGTGAAGTAGGAGGGAGAGAGCTAGATAATTCCGAAATTGAAAAGCTTAGAGCAATCATTGACAATGCTGTGGGCGGATTACCGTCGCCAAACCAAATTGATTTGGTCTCTGCTAGGCGATTGATGGGGCCAATACAACTTGCATGCTATTTGTTGTTTTCATTTGCGCT
Organism: Alteromonas sp. ABV4_150; assembly: GCF_056311745.1. Lineage (NCBI taxonomy): Bacteria > Pseudomonadati > Pseudomonadota > Gammaproteobacteria > Alteromonadales > Alteromonadaceae > Alteromonas > Alteromonas sp. ABV4_150. Next base: position 1,850,689 of record NZ_CM149971.1, read on the forward strand.
CATAAATCTATTCCTTTCTCACATGAGCACTGTCTTTCCAAATTATCTGGCAAGAATGCACAAAAGGATTCGACTAAAAGGAGAAACCATAAAAGACACTGAAGGCAGACAGATCTTGTTTTTCGACCCTGACAATGCAAATGGCTATGGCTGTGAGATACCTGTTCCTTGGTCAGATCGTCATCATATTGAAGGTACATCACATGATTTTGAAAGATTTTTTTCCAAGCTACACCAAAAATTCACTGACATGTTTAGTTTCCCAAGGGTATCCCCGGTAATTCCTGTTACAGAGTTGCGAAGAATAGGCTATATGGCTATGCAGAGTGACCCTTCGGCATCCAATGTACCTGCATTTATTTCTGCTCAAGCAGACAGCTTTTTCGAATTATTTGAAGCACATAGTAAATCAATACAGTTTTTAATTTGGGCGATTCCAACACTTGGTTTTGTGGGTACAGTTTTAGGAATTGGTGAGGCATTGTTAGCAACCGTAGATATTCAGTCTTCTGTCCTTTCGAAAAACTCCGCTGCCGAATCTTCTGTCGGTAGTAGTATTGGTGTTGCTTTTGATACGACTTTCGTAGCGTTAATACTAAGTTTTGTATTGATGTTTTTGTATTACGCACTACAAAATGCCCAAGAGAAAATAATTCTTTTCGAGAAACGAACCGCTTTACAGGAAATAATTCAGCCTGGAAACGTGCAACAACCGTTATCAAGTGAGCATGCGGAAGCTCTACTTAAAAGATTTGCTAATGACATCAATAGGTCAGATACGGCTTTTAGTTCACCTTACTCCACCAATAGAAATCAGCAGAGATCTTCTGAAGGGAGATTTCCAATATTGAAGGTTTTCGTATTGATCATTGTACTAGGCGGAGTCTTATACACTGCCATAAACTATTGGGATACTATTGCTGGTGTTCTGTGACCGTAGGATATTAGACAGACTGTCAAACTCTGTTTGAAGGTGCAATGTGTCTATTTAAATTCTTACTAAATGAATACTAATTATCGTATTGATTTATAGTTAAAGTTTTTAAGTGTATGAGAATTTTTTGTTTTTCAACAATTCAACGCTAATGTGATAATTGATTTTGCAACATTAGCTGATTGCTCGGCTTAAAAAAGGCGCGTCTCGACCGTGTCTTAACAGTAAGGCAGCTTGGCGAGTTGCTAGACAAACTGTTTCAGGTCGTAAGTAAGGTAGAGAAAGGACAAAGAAATTTGTCTGTGCATGAGTATGTGCAGTATTGTGAGGCTTTGGGGATTGAAGCTGGTGCAGGTATCAAGATTCTGGCTTGTTCCTAATAACTAGGTTAAATTATTAATTTTCCGCAAATATGAATTTCGTTATAAGTTTAAAAGGATATTAATTCGGTAATGATAGTTGAATTATCTGATACTAGTAATCAGCATATATCGACGTTAAACACATCTGGTTGGATCTCTCAACTAGAAAAAACGGGTAAATCCCATTTAATAAATCAGGTATTCAACGAATTACTTCGGAAACAAGATAAACAGCGGACCTACTTGGGTTCGCCAATAACGCTCGAGTTTCTCAAAGATCCAAATTATTGGTTCGACTATGAGCTAAACCTGCAAATATTTAAGCGTTTTGAAATTTATGGTCTTGATCCTGTGCAGCTTGGTAAAGCAACCGTAAGTCAAACCCTTAACAATAGGGGCAGCATGATTCTCGCTGTAGTTAATTTAGTAGGGCTTGGTCGAACGTTGCAGGGTGTTCAGAGAGTTAATGAGAAATACAACCATAGTAAAATGGCAAAAGTATCTGAAGTGACTTCTACTGGTGGTGTTGTTGAGCTCTTTTACTTTAAAGGCTTTACGCACTTTAGATACGTAACGATGCATAATATTGGTTGTTACTTAGCTGTTTTGGAATATCTTCAATATGAAGAAATTAGCTATCATACTGAAGTTGACATTTTTGGAAATGGTTTAGAGTCTGGTTATTCGAAAATTAGATTCACTTGGAAAAAAAAGTCTAGATTGAGAAATCTCGTAGAGACAGTGCAAAAGCTGCTAGCAGACAAACTTTTGAACAAGTACCTTCGTTCTGACAGCTACCTCCACACTTACCATAGTGACTTAATGCAAAATTATGAATACCAATTATCAATCAAAGAAAATCTTCAGCGTGAACGCGAAGCAGCTCATATTGCGCTCGTAAATCAATATAAGGAAATCATTGCAGAAAAAAATCAAGAGTTATTTAAGACCAAATCTGAATTGGAAGAATCCATACTTGAGTCTAAAAAAATGATTGTCGCGTGGCTTAACGACAATTGCGATAACTCAAACTTAAAAGCCGTGGATCTATCCAACTTTTTGTCGATTTCCGAAACAAAAATGAACTTAAAGCTAAAGTATATGTTCTCATTAACTTTCAAAAAACTCCTTATCAATATAAGGATAGAAAGGGCATGCGCATTACTTACTCATAAGTCTCCAACTGAAGTAGCCTATTCCGTTGGATTCAAAAGCCCTTCTCACTTCTCTGAAGTATTCAAGAAGGAAAAAGGCATTACTCCCTCTCAGTTTAAACAAGAAAAAAGCAAGTAAATCTAAGTATTAGGTTATTTTCGACAGATTTTTCGAAAATCTCGATATACCTCTATTCGATATATATCATTTGTCGGTGTAGTTTTATCTTAAGGTTACTAACGCCAATCGGACAACCAAAATACTACTTAATTATCCAAAGCTTTGTTACCACGATAATACTTTGTGTATCCAAAACGCACTTACATTTGCAAAAGGACTTTTAACGATGCGCCCGATTCTATTTTTATGTCTGCTTCTTACCCTAGTAATTTCGAATAGTGTCAAAGCAAATACAGACGTATCTAACAGTATAAATGAGCCTACAGTGTGGACGCTGGCTGGGAGCCCCTATGTAATTAACTCGTCATACTCAAATTATGCAGCCTTTTCGGTTAATGCGGAATTAACAATAGAGGAGGGTGTAGAGGTCCACTCCACCGATCATTTAGTTGTACGCAGCGGCGGTAAACTGAATGCAGATGGCGTAACATTTACAATTGGATCTCCAACACAGTCATACGACTTTAAAGTTGAAGGTGGTGAAATCAACATTACTAATTCTTCTATTGATGGGTCAGCATTTTATCTTAAGAATGAAGGGAGTGGTGTTCTGCGAAATAATTCTATTGTTATGAATAGAATCATTGTTGATGGAGAGGGCAGTTCGCTATCGACTTACTCTTTGAGTGAAAACTCATATAGCAATAGTGCTTTTGAAATCGTTAATAGTATAGATGTGCCCACATCACTTGATGTTGTTGACGGGGTCTCAAAGTATGTACTTAACACTTCTTATGCAAATTATGCAGTCTTTTCGGTTAATGCGGAATTAACAATAGAGGAGGGCGTAGAGGTCCACTCCACCGATCATTTAATCGTACGCAGCGGCGGTAAACTGAATGCAGATGGCGTAACATTTACAATTGGATCTCCAGCACAGTCATACGACTTTAAAGTTGAAGGTGGTGAAATCAACATTACTAATTCTTCTATTGATGGGTCAGCATTTTATCTTAAGAATGAAGGGAGTGGTGTTCTGCGAAATAATTCTATTGTTATGAATAGAATCATTGTTGATGGAGAGGGCAGTTCGCTATCGACTTACTCTTTGAGTGAAAACTCATATAGCAATAGTGCTTTTGAAATCGTTAATAGTTTAGATGTGCCCACATCACTTGATGTTGTTGACGGGGTCTCAAAGTATGTTCTTAACACCTCTTATGCAAATTATGCAGCCTTTTCGGTTAATGCGGAATTAACAATAGAGGAGGGTGTAGAGGTCCACTCCACCGATCATTTAGTTGTACGCAGCGGCGGTAAACTGAATGCAGATGGCGTAACATTTACAATTGGATCTCCAGCACAGTCATACGACTTTAAAGTTGAAGGTGGTGAAATCAACATTACTAATTCTTCTATTGATGGGTCAGCATTTTATCTTAAGAATGAAGGGAGTGGTGTTCTGCGAAATAATTCTATTGTTATGAATAGAATCATTGTTGATGGAGAGGGCAGTTCGCTATCGACTTACTCTTTGAGTGAAAACTCATATAGCAATAGTGCTTTTGAAATCGTTAATAGTATAGATGTGCCCACATCACTTGATGTTGTTGACGGGGTCTCAAAGTATGTTCTTAACACCTCTTATGCAAATTATGCAGCCTTTTCGGTTAATGCGGAATTAACAATAGAGGAGGGTGTAGAGGTCCACTCCACCGATCATTTAGTTGTACGCAGCGGCGGTAAACTGAATGCAGATGGAGTAACATTTACAATTGGATTTCCAACGCAGTCATACGACTTTAAAGTTGAAGGTGGTGAAATCAACATTACTAATTCTTCTATTGATGGGTCAGCATTTTATCTTAAGAATGAAGGGAGTGGTGTTCTGCGAAATAATTCTATTGTTATGAATAGAATCATTGTTGATGGAGAGGGCAGTTCGCTATCGACTTACTCTTTGAGTGAAAACTCATATAGCAATAGTGCTTTTGAAATCGTTAATAGTATAGATGTGCCCACATCACTTGATGTTGTTGACGGGGTCTCAAAGTATGTACTTAACACCTCTTATGCAAATTATGCAGTCTTTTCGGTTAATGCGGCGTTAACAATAGAGGAGAGTGTAGAGGTCCACTCCACTGATCATTTAGTTGTACGCAGCGGCGGTAAACTGAACGCAGATGGCGTAACATTTACAATTGGATTTCCAACGCAGTCATACGACTTTAAAGTCGAAGGTGGTGAAATTAATATTATCAATTCTACTATTAATGGAACAAACCTTTACTTGAATGCCCCCGGTAGTGGAACTTTAAGCTCTAACTCAATTCATATACCTTTAAAAATTGCAGGAACAAATTATCAAGTTGATAACAATGCCTTTTTTATTGGCTCCCAGCCAGCGATTACAATAGAAGAGAATGGCAACTATGTTTTCAGAAGCAATGACTTTTATGGCACTTCGACTCAAATAGCGGTTCAAAATAACTCAGAAAGTGGGACTGTTGAAATTATTGACTCTTACTTTGGAACTCCAACAGGTCCTTTTCTACCAACAGTAAACCCCAGCGGCTTAGGCCCTTCTGTGTATGGCAACGTAAATATTCCGTCTTGGGTGAGTTCGGCCAATAATCCGAGCCTCGCTCCTCCTGTTAAAGTTCATATAAATATCTTAGGAAACGGAAGTGTTATCTCTTCAGCCGGTGATATTGAATGTTTAGCAACATCTTGTGAACTACTTGTTGATGCTGGAGTAGATGTGACTTTACAACCATTAGCTTCTCCCAATTATGCCTTCTCATCTTGGACTCTGCCTGAATGTGAACTGCAATTGAATTGCACATTTGTAGCCAATTCAAACACCGAATTAACTGTTGAGTTTGCACTCACTAGCGATCTTATTTCTGAGCTAAAAGACTTTGGTGAATTTGAGCATTTTGTCGTATACGAATATTCGAAGGTTTATGACGAGCTGGTTGGGGATAAGCTTGCTCTAAATAATTTCCTCAGAGGTGCATGGAATGTATTAAAGGCAGGTGTTCAAGATAAAGCTTTCGGTTCGGTTGGCATTACACTTGGTTTAGGAAATAATCTGCTTCCACTGAATTGGTTCGGTACTATTCGCAAGTTGTATTCTGAACTTGGAGGTGACAATCAATGGCACTATATACTGTTTGATTCCTCCGGTAACGTAGTGCCAGTGGGGGGGGCTTATTCATCAGGCGAGGTACTTTATCCGGTCATCTTCCTTCGAACAAGGTTTACACTCGCATGTTTGAATGCAAAGACTTCAAGTGATCCTAATGACGATTCACTGTGCGATGAATTAATTGATACAGGACCTCTTAAATTAGAAATCACAGGGTTAGGCACCAATGAACAGTACAACGCTCGTCAGTATAGTATCGAGTTAGAGACTGGTAGGGGTATTAGCGGCTTAAAAAAAGGTATTAGAGATGTGAAACAAGGTGCGCTCTACATGGTTATACCCAGACCATTTAGAGTCGATTTTGAATCGGAAGACTTGCTACCGGCAAATAATTTAGATGCCGGGTTCGCGCTTGATTCACAGTACGGCTATAGAGTCAAAATGAACGTCGGTAATAGAATTCCTCTATTGGACGATGCTGTAGGTTTGACAACAAGTACAGCCATAGGTCATACAGATTATTACGCATTTACAGGGGCTTTTACGCTTACTGAACTTCTGAATGGTGCAACAGGCCAAGATCCGAATGTATTCGACTCTGACGGAGACGGAGTCGTAGACATATTGGAATTTGCAGACTTGGATGCCGACGGAATTTTGGATGTGCACGAGGGCTCAGTGTTAGTTCCGGGAATAGGCGATATAACCGCCGATAAAGTCAAAAATTTAATGGCAATGAGAACTCGTTATTCCGGAAATGTAGCTATTTCAAGCTATGATGATTTTTCTACATGCCCAGCAGTGTCTATTGGCGACAGTAATGGTGGCGAAATTGCAGGGGACACTTGGGTTTACTCAAATAAAGGGCGTATAACCCTTGGCGGTCTTGCTAGAACTCGAGGAACACCGTCACTTTCTTATCAATGTGGTCAAGTTTTAGAAGCTTCTTTAGTTAATCTATCCAATCGCATAAGTCATGGCTTATCAGACTTTGTAATTCATCTTGATGAAACCTGTGAAGAAGCTGATATGGAATGTAGAACAGCAGAGGTTATTATAAAGTTGGCGTTTCCGCTGACAGAGCCAGAGACTAATGAAAGGCTCGTCTATAGAAAATTTTATGCAGGTGACTCCGGTTGGCGCAATTATCAACGCGTATATTCAAGTTCGACGGGATTGGACTGGGAAGCAAAAACTGAAGGTCTATTGACTCCGGGTGATACCTTTATCCGCCTCATATTAACAGACGGTGGTGATGGGGACGCTGATGGAGAATTAAATGGCGTCATTCTCGACCCCGGAGCACCTGTTTACGTAATTGGGGCAACGGCTAATATAAACGCAGAGAGTATTGCATACGAAGGTAGCTCTGCAACGCTCGATGGCAGCGCATCACAACCTGCCAACGAAAACGGCATGCTTGATTTCAGGTGGTCTCAAATCAGCGGGATTCCAGTTTTGATAGACGATGAGACTGCATCATCGACTTCGTTTGAGATCCCTCAAGTAGAGGATGACCAAGAAATTATAATTCAGTTGATAGTTACTGAAAACGGTATTGAAAGTGAACCTGCTAGAAAGGCAATTACCATACTAAATGTAAACAACCCACCTCAAGTTCGAGCGGGAGAAGATCAGTCTGTAACGGAAGGTGATATAGTCACGATAAGCGCATCTGCCACTGACGCCGATGGCCATTCTCTCGAGTTTACTTGGGTGCAGGAGAGTGGTAGCCGCGTTGACCTCACTGGTGCAGATACAGATACTGCTTCATTTATAGCTCCAGAAACTGACGTGTCGATTGAATTGGTATTCAGAGTTAGTGTAAGTGATGGCGAAGATAGCGCTGAAGATACAGTAATTATAACAGTCAATAGAGCAAATCAATCCCCTACGGTAAATGCAGGTGATGATCAAACAGTCGTCGAAGGAAGTAGTGTAACTCTTTATGCTACAGCAAGTGATGCTGATAACGATTCCTTGACGTATAGCTGGACTCAAGTAACGGGAGAGTCTGTCTCTATAAACAACCCGAATAACATAGAAGCAACATTCACTGCCCCGCAAGTAACCAATAAACATGACTTAGAGTTTAAGCTGACAGTCACTGATGGTAAAGCAACAGCGACGGACACTGTAAAGGTTACGGTGACTAATAAGGCTGAGGCGTCAACAACACAGACATCAGACCGCTCTAGTGACTCTGGGGGCGGCGGTTCTTTAGGTATCATTCTTATACTAATGATGTTAACGATAATATGGACAAGGCAAGAAAAATATGAAGCCTAAACCGAAATTCACTTACTAAAGAAAAAGGCAAACTGCAAAGACACCACTTGCTCAAAGTGGTGTCTTACTAACCTGCTAGAGTTATTGTCTGTTTAAAAGCTAAATGAATGAGAAAGGTAAAAGATGACTCCGCCTAAGGGGGAAAGCGGATAGCTTTTCACTAACCAATCCTGATTAGACCAAATATAATATACTTTTGTGAACCTAAATTAATACTCGCCTACATTTAGGTGCTTGAAAACAAAGCCTGCGACTGACAAACTCGCAGGCTTTTTTATTTCTCAGAGGTTTTCGCTGAATGAAAGTAGCAACGCATTAAGCCTATTCACTTATTTACTGACACCACTTCATCGATAAACCCTCCCCAGCCGTCTTAAACAATCAATACAACCGTTGTAAAACGGACGGCACGTTCATACTTATAAATCATTACCGAGTTTCAACAATGCGAGGCACCATGGCTATTCCTTATTCACTGCTCGATTTAGCCCCTATATCTGAAGGGTATAGCGTAAAAGACGCGCTAAACAACTCTAAGCTAATGGCTATGGAAGCCGAGCGCAGTGGCTATGAAAGAGTGTGGTTAGCCGAGCATCACGGCATGCATGGTGTAGCCAGTTCTGCCACCTCTGTAGTGTTAACGCACATTGCTAATGCTACCTCTACCATCAAAATTGGAGCTGGGGGCATTATGCTGCCTAATCATGCGCCTTTGGTTATTGCTGAGCAATTTGGCACGCTAGCAGAGTTATTTCCCAATCGCATAGAACTTGGGCTTGGGAGAGCACCAGGTACTGATATGGCAACGGCAAGAGCGCTTCGTCGTAACTTACAAAGCGACGTAGATAGCTACCCAGAAGACATTCAAGAACTTCAGCATTACTTGGGCACACCTCGGGAAGGTCAGTCAATCGTTGCTGTGCCTGGGGCGAATACCAATGTGCCTTTGTGGTTACTCGGGTCTAGTTTGTATAGCGCACAAGTGGCGGCAAAAATGGGGCTGCCTTATTCATTTGCATCCCACTTCGCACCCGATGCGCTATTCGATGCGCTTCATGTGTACCGCAATATGTTCAAACCTTCGTCCCAATTATCAGCGCCAAAAGCGATGGCAGGTGTAATGGTGGTGATTGCTGAAACCGATGAAGAAGCAGAACTGTTGTTCACATCGGTGAAGCAGCAATTTATGAACATGCGACGTGGCCTTAACAAGCCGTTCGCAAAGCCTATGCATAACTTTAGTGAATACTGTACGGTACCAGATGAGGCCATGTTATCAAGTGTACTCAGATATGCCTTAGTTGGCTCGAGAGAAACCGTGCAACGCAAGCTCGCTGAATTTATCGAAGCAACGGATATTGATGAGATTATTGTGTCTATGCCCATTTACGATATAGACGCGCGTTTATTCAGCGTTAGGGCGTTTGCAGACATCGTGTTTTAATGCACAAAACTTTATGAGTAGCTTTTAATACTTGGTTATAACTTCTTCTATGCAATGGCATAGAATAACTTTATGATATGAAAAGAAATACATATTTTCATTTAGTTATTACAGGTTTACAGTCATGCCAAAGGTCTGGTTTTCCTTTTTCTTTGCCTTTGCGTCTCTCGCAGCGGGCCTAAGTTCTGCACATGCGAAAGAAGCGCTGGACCTTGTCATCATTGAAACGCTCCCCGTTCCTATCGTTGCTGAATCGCGAGATGAGTTTGTAAAAGAGCTTGTTCGAATTATGCCCGAGCACGATATCAACGTAACCACATACAATGCTGAAGGAGCCGAGACTCGCGCTAAAGAAATACTGAGCGAACTGGCGCAAGAGCCAGAGCCTGATCTCATTGTGTCCATAGCGACTTTGGCCACTCGCGCGTTGAATGCGTCTGAAGAGTTTATTGATACGCCTAAGCTTTTTATGGCGGTTTCTTCCCCTGTTGAAGAGGGGATAGTTCCGGCTATTGGCGCGATAAGTGAACGCAATATGACAGGCGAGTCTCATGTACTTGATGCGAAAGTAAAGCTTGATATGTTAGATGGCGTGCTCAGAGCATCAAATCCTGCGTCTCCATTTACTATAGCTTTAGTACATTCAACCTATCCCTCATCGAGTAATCTGGTAAACCAACTACTAGCGTTAGATAGTGAGTATGAAAATATAAACTTAGTCGAGGTCAGCACGCCTTATTTAGAAGGTGATGAAGGACTTGTTCAAATGACGGATAGTATTGTTGATAGATTAGGACAAAATAGCTCAAAACTTGATGGCTACTGGTTATCTTCAGGCCCTTTAGCTGAAGCCAGTGGGTTGGTGGAGAAGGTTAAAGAGAAGACTGGATTGCTTCCTCTATTTGCTGAAAGTATTGCATCAGTAAAAAAAGGTGCGCTTATCGGTGTGGTATCTGAATCAAAAAGTATTGGCAAATCAGCAGCAAGAAAAGCAAAGCTGATACTGCAAAGAAATTCGGCGAGAGACATTCCTGTTGGTAAAATGGATACGTACACTGTTGCGGTGAATGTTGCTACGGCAATTAAACTACAATTGCCCATTCCTTCCAATTATTTGAAGCTCTCTAAAGAGCATGTGTATCAATAAGGTCTGATTAGAAGTAAGTATGCGGATTAAATCAAAACTGCTAGTCATCTACATTCCAATACTTTTAATTGGTATGGCACTTACTGGGTATTGGGCTTATTTAACCGCGTACGACTCGGTGCGCGAGAGAGAATATCAGCTTCTTACTCAAACCCTTACGTTGAACGTTTTAGAAATTATCGATGAGAGGCGAGAACTGCTCATTGAATCTGGGCTAGAGAATGTTCCTGTGTTTCGCGAGGCTTATCAAAACGAAGTGTTTGAAGAGTTAAAATCGCTGCAACAAGCTACAAACAGACATTTTGCTATTAATGACACAAGCACAAATACTGTCATATTTAGCACGGCCGATAATGCGTTAGTACTTAATGTAGAAGACGCTAATTTGGCGACTATTGCCAACCGGCGTGTGGCGTTTGGCGAGTCGAACGTAAATGATATGGATGTATTGTTTGCGTGTGCTGAATTTGCGCCATGGAATTGGAAAGTTACCGTATTGCAGCCTGCTGACGCACTGCAATCTTCCTTGTCTACTATTGCGTGGCTAACGTCACTAGTGACGCTATTTGCTGTCGTTATTGTTAGTTTGCTTATGGGAAGAGTCACACAGGTGTTTGTTGTTGCTCCTATCGAAAAAATAAAATCAGCAGCGAGTCGCATTGCCCTCGACCATAAGAGGGTCAGCATAGACTTACAGCAGAACGACGAATTGGGTAGTTTAGCGCGAGACGTTGAGGCAATGTCTGGAGAAATCGAGCAGTATGTTGCTCAAGCTCAGCAAGCAAACCGCGCTAAAACCGATTTCCTAGCGGTAATGAGTCATGAGATACGCACGCCGCTAAACGGTATCCAAGGGTTGGCAACATTGCTTTTAGATACACAACTGTCTGACAAGCAGCATCAGTATGCCAGCGATTTGAAGTCTTCAGCATCTATTCTTGCTACTGTTATAAACGATGTATTAGACCTTTCTAAGATTGAATCGGGTGTGTCGGAAATTGATGTGACAGAGTTCGACCTTGACTCAATGCTCAACGACCTCATTACGCTATTAGGCACGAACGCTAGCGCGAACAGTACACGGTTAGTTTATAAAAGCAAAAACTTAGAGTCTGTGGCGGTAACCAGCGATATCACTAAGCTTCGCCAAATTATTATCAATTTGGTCAGCAATGCTATTAAGTTTACTCACAAAGGTACGGTGAGAATTTCCGCTAAACTTAAACAGCCTTCAACAGAAACTATGAGCGATAACCGTTTAGTCATTGCGGTAAAAGATACTGGTATTGGTATCGAAGCTGAAAGGCTTGATCATATATTTGATAAATTCACCCAGTCCGACTCTTCTATTACCCGCAAATATGGCGGTACTGGACTTGGTCTTGCCATAGCTAAGCAGCTAGCCCAGATACTTGGCGGCGATATAAAAGTTGTTAGTACAGTGGGTGAAGGGTCATGCTTTACTGTTACAGCAGAGGTTCAGTCACGGCTTATCTCAGATTCATCACCCGAATCTTCATCGGCGCGTCAAGCCCTCAGCACTGACCTACCAACAGGCTTAAAGGTGTTATTGGCGGAAGACAACGCAATTAACGCGGTAGTCGCACAGGCGTTACTAGAGCAGCTAAACTGTAATGTCGAGCATGTTGATAATGGGTTAAAAGCAGCCGCACGGGTAGAAGAGGGCGGAATTGATGTGGTCTTCATGGATGTGCATATGCCTGTCATGGATGGGATTGAAGCGACTAAGCGCATTAGAAAACTTGAGGGTGACCTTAGCCAAACGCCGGTTATAGGGCTTACCGCAGAAGCGTTTAAAGAGCGCCATGTTTCATTTAAGCAGGCAGGGATGGACGACATAGTTACAAAACCTGTCACCGTCGAGGCGCTCCAAGAAAGTTTGTTAAAACTGGCGCTTAGCCAAGAAGTCTCTGATAATACTTAAAGCAGTTCTGCGTAAATGCGTACCGCTAGCATAGCCGGTGGCAATTGTCATGATTGGCTATGTTGGAAAACTTTAATGGATATATTCTTATCAAGGTGATGCGTGCACAGCAACAGACCCAGTGAACTTCGCAGGCTTAGAATCGCTCTTATCATAGGCGCAGTTCTGGTGCTTTTGTTCATGGCTGCCGACTTGGTGTTAATTCCTAGTAGTATGTTCGAGCTCTATATCTTCGACCGTCTACTGCTTCAATTTCCTATTGTAATCGCCGTCGTTGTACTCTCTTTTTGGCGTGATTTCATACGGTACAGAGCGTATATTTTTACAGGTTTGCTTGTAGCCCTTTCCTACAGCAATTATTGGCTGATTTGGGTATGTTGGGAAGAGTACAATTTTATTTTTCCTTACGAGGGCACCATTCTATATGCGTTCTTTTGCGTATTTGCCTTGGGTATCCCATTTAAATTAGCGATAGCAGCTAATGTTATTAATATCTTTGGGTTTTTAGGGTTGATGTGGTTAGCACCAGTTTACGGTGACAGGGTGCTAATCTCAGCTGCGTTTGTAACAGGTTCTCTGTTTATATGTGTTTATGCTAAGTACAGATTAGATCGCAGTGTGCGCATGCTTAAAGAAACTAACGATCGCTTATTGAAACTTAGCAAGTTCGACCCGTTGACGGACTTACTTAACCGGCGTGCCCTGCGAGATCAAAGTGAAAAACTGTTGGCCTTGAGTAAGCGTCATAATGTCTCTATGGCAGTATTAATGCTCGATTTAGACGACTTTAAAAAATACAACGACAGTTTTGGTCACCAACAGGGCGATGAAGCAATAAAAGTGCAGGCACGTATTATGAAAGAGGTGCTTAAGCGCGAAACTGATATTTTGGGCCGCTACGGTGGCGAAGAATTTATTGTTGTTTTAAGCGATATCAGTAAAGAACAGGTTGAAAAGCACGCGCAAACAATACTGAATAAATGGAACGACACTAAACTTAAACATGCTGATGAAGCCAAGCACCCTTTTATGAGTTGTTCAATTGGTGTGTCTTACGCCAATTCAGTTGGCGAGTTGTCCATTGATAGGCTCATTGATGAAGCTGATAAAGCACTCTATGAAGCGAAAGAAAAAGGTAAAGCTCAGTATGTGGTAATAGAAGCACAGTGTTAAAGTTAACACCGTGCTTTTGATTTAAACAGCATTCTTCATTTTAAAAATTACAGCTTCACTATCATTTTTCCGGTGTTTTTACCTTCAAACAACATGTTTAAGCCTTTTTCAGCGTTATCTAACCCATCAATGGTATGGGCACGGTACTTTATCTTACCTTGCTGTACGTATGGAGTAAGCTTCTGTAAAAGTTGTGGGATTTCACCCCAATGGTCTGGCATCGCAAATCCACGAACGTTAATACGCTTTTTAATTAACGGGATCCAGTTAGGGCCAGGTGATGGCTTTTCTGATTGGTAATCGGCAATCATTCCGCATACGACAATACGACCATGTGCATTCATCCTGTTGAATATGTGGTGCTGGATAGGGCCACCCGTGTTTTCAAAAAATACATCAATTTTATCTGGTGTTAGCTCAGCCAGCTTTTTCTCCAAGTCGTCAGTTTTGTAGTTAATTGCACCGTCAAAACCTAACTCGTTCACAATCCAGTCAGCCTTATCGTCACTACCCACGACACCAATTACGCGAAGCCCGTCTGCTTTTGCTAATTGACCTACAATTGAACCTACCGAGCCTGCTGCTCCTGTAACAATGAGGGTCTCGCCCTTCTTTGGCTCGCCAAAGTTGTAAAGCCCTGTTGTCGCGGTTAAACCCGGTAGCGCAAATACACAAAGTGCCATTTCTTCTGTCACGCCTTGCTGAAGCTTATTGAAGCCTGAGCCATCACTTAGCACATATTCACTCCAGCCGGTCATGCCCATAACTTTGTCGCCAACTGAAAAGTCTGGATTATTAGACTCAACTACTTCGCCCACACCGCTCGAGCGCATAACATCGCCAAGCTCTACAGGAGGAATATAACTCTCTCTGTCTTCACTCATCCAACCTAACATGGCAGGGTCTAGAGACATGTGAGTTTGCTTAATTAGAATTTGACCATCTTTTGGTGTGGGTATTTCAAGCTCTTTTGTCTCAAACAAGTGTGGGCCAATTTTTCCATCTTCGGGACGCTTTACCAGCGTGATAGCTTTATATGTTGACATTGTATCCTCCTGTAACATGTGAAAGGTTTTTGGTGATGTGCCTAAGTATTTGCCTAGTATTGAAACGCAATATGCATAGCTGAGATCACCCATCAATTGTAAAGATAGGGTGGGGCTTATTGTTATAAACACAACCAAAAGGAATCTGTACCCCTAAATTTGAGTGAATGAAAAAGATAATTCCAATAGTTGCTGGTACTAGTTGCCTAACAATGTTGTTAACATTATTGTGATCTTTGGTTAACTTGGCTTTATCAATTTTGTCTACAAATGCGTCGAAGTTGTAGCTAAAATTGTAAATAATGCGATAAAAGTGCGTAAATAACGTTTACTTGCATTGAACAAAACTACTCATATCCGTAAAATGCCCGCTGCAATTTTCCCCTATTACAATGAGTATTTTATGAAGCAACAGTTTTCTTTACGTGCCTCAGTTTGCTTAGCGCTTGCTACCTTAGCCTCTTCTTCTGCGCTGGCAGCTGGTTTCCAAGTTAATGAACACAGTGCAAATGGCCTAGGCCGTGCTATGGCCGGTCAAGCGGCAAAGCCAGAGAATGCCTCTATTCTTGCAACCAACCCTGCAGCAATCGGTGTATTTAAAGAAGCTGAATTCAGTACGTCAGTAAGTTTTATCGACCCAAATGTAGATATTAACGGTGCGGTTACTTATGACCTTGGCGACACTACCGTTGGTGCTGGTGCAGCGCAAGAAGACAACATCGCTGATACTGCAATAGTGCCTGGTTTCTTCTATGTTTCGCCTATCAACGATGAACTATCTGCGGGTGTTGGCGTTTTCACCACTTACGGCCTTCGCTCAGATTATTCAGACGATTTCGGTGCGCTTCACTTCGCTGATACAGCAGAAGTAAAAACCGTAACGGTTAACCCTGCTATTTCCTATAAAGTGAATAAGCAACTTATGGTTGGTTTTGGTTTGAACATCACATATGCAGAAGCTGAAATCGGCTCTGGCGTTTCAAACACACTTGTAGACACTTTAGTCGCTTTCGCGCCAAACGCTGAAGCTCTAGGTGTAACGCTACCAGAGCTTACTGCTGGGAATTCTCTGTTTAGCATGGAAGGTGATGACATAGGTTTTGGTTGGAACGCGGGTGTTTTCTGGCAGCCGACGGATATGACTAATATTGCGCTTTCATACCGTGCGGAAACAAAATTAGAACTTGAAGGTGACGTCTCTTCAGAAACGCCTATTTTCCCTATTAACCTTAATCAGCCTGGTAGCCTAGATTTAAACCTTGCTGCTATTACAGAGCTAGCGGTTGATCAAAAAATCGATAACCAGTGGTCTGTACAAGCAAGCTTGACGTTCACCGACTGGAGCACGTTTGAGAAGCTTGAAGCTAATCTAGAAGACGGCGTCGATTTCTTAATTAAACAAGAAAACTTTGATGACTCGTGGCGTGCGGCTCTTGGTGTAACTTACATCTTAAGTGACGAAATCACCCTTCGTGCAGGCTATGCTTATGATGATGGCGTGGTATCTGTAGAAAACCGCTCACTAAGTATCCCAGACACTGACCGTCACTGGTTCTCTGGTGGTATGACTTACACCATGAGCGAAGATACGTCGATTGACCTTGCCTATGTATTCATCGATGGTCGTGAAGCAGATATCAATAAAGACAGAACTATTTTAAACAATGTTCTTCCTAGTACGAACTTTACCACGAACTTCACTGGTACTCAGTCGGCTACAGCGCACATTCTAAGTGTTCAGATGAACACTCGCTTCTAATAAAAAGAAGCTAAAAACACGAAAAAGGCAGCGCTTGTTACGCTGCCTTTTTCGTTTTAGATGTACTAGAGCACGGGCTTTTTTTCCGCTGTTTAGCGATTAAATCTGCGCGAACAAATCTTGTAAGCAAGTAATCGCGGCGCTAATTTTGGCGGGCATAAGATCCCGTTTTGGCGTAACCGCATAAACGGTATAGTCGGGCAACTCCCATTCTGTGAAAAGCTGCTTCATTTCACCTGATTTAAGTAAGTGTCTTACCTCTGGCTCAGGCAATACGGCGTAGCCCAAATTATCTTGAGTAAGTTTAATCAATGTCTGCATTGAATTTACATCAATACGCTGAGAATCTAGTTCAAACTCACCTTTGCTTTCATGTTTCATCACATAGTCTTCAATGTGCCTGTGCACAATGTAAGCATGACCATTCAACGCTTCTGGTGAAGACAAGCTTAACCTAGCTAGCGGGTGCTTATCGGACACGCATAAAATCCGCTTCCATGTAGCAAGTTTCAAACTACTAAAATTAGTGTCAGAAACGGGAGCAAAGCAAAGTACAAGATCTGCGCTTGATGCAATGATGTCTTTAGGTTCGTCGGTAACGGTTAATGATATTGTAATTTTTGGAAACTCTTCGCATAGCTTCTTCAACGGTTCACTTAGTAAACCACCACCAAATCCTTCAGGTGCGATGATATTGATGTTTCCTGTAGGATCATCTTGTAGGCTTTCAATTCTTTGTTGGGCAAGCTCTGCGGTTTGCAGCATTTTTTTGCTGGTGTCGTAGTAAATGCGTCCGGCTTCAGTGAGACTTAAGCTTCGTGTATTTCGGTTAAAAAGACTAAGCCCTATATCATGTTCGAGTTTTCGTAGCTGCTGGCTAATTGCAGAAACAGTCATGTGTAGCTCGCGGGCTGCAACACTCATGCTACCGCTATCTGTCACTGCAACAAAAACCTGGAGAGAGCGAAGTAATTTAGTATTCATGGCGCAGTTAAATCCTTTCTATTGGCCGCAGTATTGTAGGGCTACATTTGTAGCAAATTACCGACGGCAATGTGCGAATTTTACCTCACTTAAAAGTTAATGAGCGTGTTTAACCGTGCTCTTTACTCAATTCTTACATAAAAAATGCTTTTCAAAAAAATTAAAGCCTTGCGTAGGAACAAGATAAGGCGGCTAGAGAGGGAAACTCTCTAGTCGTCTTTCTGATGGGGCTAGTTATTACAAACACAGCACTGGTTGCTTTGGAGCTGAAATAAAGAAACTATCGAATAGTTCTGACTAAGTTTATAGTATTGGTGGCAAGCTTCACTTCAACCAGAAATACAATAAGTGCACTGATAAGAAACATCATTGCCAATATAAACAGTACTATAATAGGCGTTTTCAAATCGACCACCCACAGTGACCCGGAAAAGAGCGCCATAATAACCGTACAAACCATTAGCCCCGAAGCGACACAAAGTCCAATCGCCCAGTTGATGACTTTCACCCTGCGCCACAGTACTTTTATTTCTTTTTTAGAGCGGTCGACAATATGTGGGTCTGACAAGGTATGAATTTGCCTTTCTGCGACTCTGACCCTATCTGATATTCGCCCCAACCGGGACGACATTACGTTTAGGAACCCCGCAATACCGGTAAGTAAAAATACAGGGGCTACAGCAAATTCGATAAGCTGTGAAAGACTCGGAATAAGTGTGTCCAATGATTCCTCCAGCGAACATGGTTTTTGTTTTAGTGCAACGGTGTTTAACTAATGGCTCAACTTTTTTGATAACGCACTGCCTATTTACTGTGCAGTATTTATGGCCGTGTGTAGTCAGTGAGTAAGGTAACTACTCATTGCTTTTACAAGGCTTTTAGCCAAGCTCACAGCAAAAATTACAGCAAAGATTACGCCAAGGGTTTAATCACATAATTGGCTTAGTTATCTGAACATTGCAATAGTTTATCGGTTTTTAACCCATTCATTCACTAATTAACGATACACTAGAGCTAATTGCTAAAAAAACATTTGTCATCAAAAGGATAGATAATGCGCTTTGCCCCAAGCTTTCCACTTTCATTGCTAACAACGGCACTGTTATCGCCTGCCGTGCTCGCCCATGAAACCAATGAGATAGAAAGAATAGAAACTACGTCTTCTCGTATACAAGGTAGTATGAATGCTTCTGGCTACGCGGTA
The DNA here is from genome assembly GCF_056311745.1 of Alteromonas sp. ABV4_150. Classification (NCBI taxonomy): domain Bacteria; kingdom Pseudomonadati; phylum Pseudomonadota; class Gammaproteobacteria; order Alteromonadales; family Alteromonadaceae; genus Alteromonas; species Alteromonas sp. ABV4_150. The sequence continues at coordinate 1,869,402 of NZ_CM149971.1, forward strand.
TCGTCTATCTCAGAAGAAACACTTTCACTGCTTTCATTTCAGCATATTCAAGAGTCGCTTAACTATATAGCGGGGGCAGGCGTGCAGCGTGGTAACGGGCAAGAGTATCTACCAGCCCTGCGTTCACCCGTGTTAACCGGTGCAGGGGCATGCGGAGGCATTTTAGCTGCTGAAGACGGTATTCCGCTTCGAGCGGCAGGATTTTGCAATATCAATGAATTGTTTGAAGCTAATGGCGAGCTTGCTGAGCGTATTGACGTAATTAAAGGTCCGGCGTCAGCGCTTTATGGTTCTAATGCCATTCACGGGGTTATTAACGTAATCACGCCAGATACCACGCAAGGCGAAGGCTTGCTAAGTGCTGATTATGGCTCCTATGGCTTTCATCGCATTAAGCTTAAAGAAGGGAAAGACTTCGGTAGTAGCGGTGTAGGCATTGCGGCTAGCGTAACCCGTGACACCGGATACAGAGATGAAGAAGGCGTTGACCAAGAGAAGGTTTCGCTTCGCCACCGGATTGAGTGGGATAACACGGTTATCACAAGTGGACTTACCTATACCCATTTAGAGCAGGAAACGGCTGGATACATAGTAGGGTTTGAAAGTTACAAAGACACGCAATTAGCGAAAAGCAATCCTAATCCCGAGGCGTTTCGAAAGGCAGAAAGTTTCAGGTTGTGGAGTAAACTAGACACCACTTTTAATGGCGGTCACGCCCTTTCAATTACACCTTATGTACGTAACCAAGATATGCGTTTTCGCATGCACTTTCTGCCCGGAAAGCCTCTTGAAACCAATGCGCAACAAGGGGTTGGTGTACTGTCCCAATTCAACTATGTTATCAACGACAACCTAAGCACAGATATTGGGGTTGACATTGAATATACCGAAGGTGAACTCACCCAATCGCAAGACAGCGTCACCGAAGGTTCTGCTTTTCTAGTGGAAACGATACCTGTAGGCAAGCATTACGATTACGATGTGGACGCCACCTTATTCGCACCTTTCTTTATTTTCAATTGGCAAACTGAGCGTTGGGCTATTTCTGCTGGCGGGCGTTTTGAGTCCATGAAATACGACTACACCAATAATATGAATGTAGGTCGTGTACGTGAAGATGGTACAGAATGTGGGTTTGGCGGCTGTAGATATTCCAGACCTGCAGACAGTGAAAACGATTATGATAATTTCAGTCCTAAACTCTCCGTCCGTTATCAATTAAATGAGCAAACACAATTATTTGGGGGAGTTGCTAGAGGCTATCGCGCCCCTCAGGCAACAGAGTTGTATCGCTTACAACGCGCACAGACTGTTTCAGATCTAGATTCAGTAACGGCTGACAATATTGAGGTGGGCGTAACCGGCGCGCTGTTAAAGGGCAACTATACGCTAAGCCTTTATAGCCTGCGCAAGGACAATGTTATTTATCGCGATAGCGACTTCTTTAATGTAAGTAACGGCGAAACTTGGCATAGAGGGGTAGAGCTAGCTTTTGACCAGAAACTAAGCGAGGCGCTTCGCTTAGATTTTGCTGGTACTTACGCAAGGCACACTTATGAACACAGCCAGCTTTCAGGTGAACAAGACATTGAGGGTAATGATATCGATACCGCGCCCAAGCTTCAGTTTAACACTCGCTTAAGCTTCGATGTGTCGAAATCGGTACAAACTCAGTTAGAGTGGCAGCATGTTGGACGCTATTTTACCGACGCTGAAAACCTAAACGAATATGATGGGCATGACTTAGTGCATGCTCGCGTGCGTTACAGCGTGAGTGACGATATTACGCTATATGCGCGGATTAATAACTTATTTGACACGGCATACGCCGAACGCGCTGATTTTACCAGTTTCACTGGGCCGCGTTATTTTCCGGGGCGGCCTCGCAACTACATGATAACGGCATCGTTTACCTTATAAGCTTAAATAGACATATGTAATAGATTACTATTAATCCCAGAAATATAGACTATCGCCGTGATCCGCTTGTACCTCATTGCCTTCAGGCGTAGTCTGTAGCTATCAGCATGGGTTTCAGTCATGCCATGTATTGCGCTTTAAACGGCGAGGCGATATAGGTGGAATGATTGTTAATAGGTATACCCATGCAAAAAATAGTAATTGTTGGTGGCGGTGCTGGTGGTCTTGAATTAGCCAGTCGCTTAAGCCGAACCCTCGGGAGAAAAAAACAAGCCGAAATCACCCTTGTCGATCGCAGTCGAACTCATATCTGGAAGCCGCTCTTACACGAAGTAGCCGCCGGTGTAATTGATAAACATTCAGACGGTGTGGACTACGCAATTCACGCTGCATCCCATCATTACCGCTTCCAATTAGGTGAAATGTGCTCGCTTAACGCGCAGGCGCAAACCATAACCTTGTCTCCTTTAATTGACGAGGAAGGGACACAAGTTTTACCCGAACGCGAAATTCAATACGATCAGTTAGTACTAGCCGTTGGCAGCGTGAGTAACGACTTCGGCACACCAGGAGTTGCTGAGCATTGTTACTTCCTTGATTCATTGAAGCAAGCTGAGCGCTTTCATAGAGCACTTCTCAATCAGCTTATCCGTATTAATCAGCAAGAAGACAAAGACGCCAAAATTAAAGTTGCTATAGTGGGTGCAGGGGCTACGGGCACTGAATTGGCTGCGCAGCTTCATCACGTTGCGAACTTGTCGAAGGCCTATGGCATGCCAGATATGTCAGCTTCTCGCCTAAAAATTTCTATAGTAGAAGCGGGCGATCGAATTTTACCGGCATTGCCAGAACGGATTGCGAACTCTGCAAAAAAAGCACTGTATAAGCTGGGTGTCGATATAAAAGAGCAAACCATGGTGGCTGAAGCCGATGCCAAAGGGTTAATCACCAAAGACGGTGGGCGCCTTGATGCCGATTTGATGGTATGGGCAGCAGGCGTTAAAGCGCCTGACTTTATTACCAAGCTTGAGCTTTTTGAGACAAACAGAGCCAATCAGATTCTTGTTGATAAACAACTTCGTAGTTCGTCTCACAAAAATATTTGGGTGTTAGGCGACTGCTGTGGCTTCCAGCAGGAAAATGGAAAGTGGGTGCCGCCTCGAGCGCAGTCTGCTCACCAAATGGCGGATATTGTTGCACATAATATAACATCGTTATTTACTCAAAAAGACACGAAAGACTTTACGTACAAAGACTATGGATCGCTCGTTCACTTAAGCAAATACAGCACGGTGGGAAGCCTAATGGGCTCGTTATCTAACAGCAGTATGTTTATTGAAGGGCGTTTAGCTAAGCTGGTCTATGTTTCTTTATACAACATGCATCAATTTGCAGTACACGGAAAGATAAAAGGTGCACTAAAGCTTCTTGTGAAAAAGTTAAGTCAGGCCATCAGCCCCAAGCTGAAGCTTCACTAACCACATATGAAAAAGAAAGCCCCATGTTTGGGGCTTTCTTAAATCATAAATTTAGCTCGATGGGACTAAACGTAAATAGCTATTGTTTCACGCCTTCCACGTGAAGCTCTAATTCTACCGTTTGCGACGCTGGGCCTAAATCATAGTCGATGCCATAGTCTTTAAGTGCAATCGTCGTTGTGCCCATAAAGCCTGCACGATAGCCGCCCCATGGATCTTTGCCTTCGCCAATCTTTTTGGCTTCGATAGTAATAGGCTTTGTCACACCGTGAAGCGTGAAGTCACCCATTACATCCATCATGCCGTTACCTTTATCGACAATTTTTGTGCTGACAAACTTCGCTTCTGGAAAGTCGTCAACATTTAAGAAATCGTCGCTCTTAAGGTGCTTATCACGCTCTGCATGGTTCGAGTCGATACTGTCTGTATCGATAGTCACCATAATCTTTGCTGCACTTGGTGCTTTGTCATCGTAACTGAAGTTACCTTTAAAATCATTGAAACGACCAGTAAGCCACGAGTAGCCCAAGTGTTGAATTTTAAAGTTGATAGACGCGTGGGCGCCTTTACTATCAATCACGTAATCTGCGGCATTAGCGGTGCTTAAAGACAGCGCAGCGGCTAAGGCAAGTGTTAACTTCTTCATCATTTCTCCTTTTTCCTCAATATCATCGAAGCCGTAACATCTGCTTCAGTGTGTCATCGTTACCAATAAAGTGGTGTTTCAGCGCAGCCAGCGCGTGAATGATCGCCAATACAATCACTGACCACGCAATATAAAAATGGGCCTCTCCTGCAATGTCTTCTTGATTTTCAAAGAACTCGCCCATTGCAGGTACAGAAAACCAATTAAATACGTCGATGCTTCTTCCATCGGCCGTTGAAATTAAATAGCCGCTCGCGAATAGCGCGATAATCAGGGTGTACAAAAGCCCGTGAGCTGCGTGGCTTAGTCCTTTTTCTAAATGGGTGCCATATGACGGTGGTCTTGTAGTAACTATGCGAGCCACCAAGCGGATTACGGTGATAGCTAACAAAATTAATCCAACGCTCTTGTGCCAGTGTGGCGCGGTTTTATACCAGTCGCTGTAATAAGTAAGGTCGACCATCCATAGTCCTGATGCAAACATGCCAACAACGGCAAGCGCAGATATCCAATGTAGAACAACTATAGGTCTTGACCACCTAGGTTTCATATCACTTCCATTTTTACTTACTAGCGTGCAGCTTGTTTTGGCCCTCTGCTAGTCTCGTTATCTCACCAGCTAAATGCCCGCTGAATAAAACGCCTCATTTGTTAAGTAGCCTTAGTGTATTTCTAATAGCGTGGGCTAATCATCACATTTATTGGGAGTATTCGTTCTTGTTTTTAGAACAAACATGCAATAACAACTCGTTAAAGCGGGTGAACACATGCTTCGTTCTTCGAAGATGGATCGTTTAATCGTCGATTTAATGCGCTCAACACCTATGTAAAACGTGTTAAATGTTCTTATAGTTCAAATAAGCAGTCATAAACTTGGCTGCTTTGCTTCAACATCGTCTAGTCAGGTAGAGGTCGTACGCTTTGCGCGTTTCATTCGTTTTGTTGGCAATTATTTTGCCAGCGTTATTCTCATCACTGGTATCCGTCTCCGTAATTGGAGAGGGGCGAAGTGAGCAAAATATTGCTCAGCAGTCGAACGGCGCTACTGCGTTCTCGACATTACTTAGCGAATGGGAAAGCTCCGCTTTCGAAGTACTGGGCGACGACGTTGACGATGATATTTCGTTTTTCAGCCTAATTAACGGTTTGGAAGAATACTTATTTTCGGCTAGTGAAACGGTTGATGCAGAGGCCTTTACTAAACTTCGCGCTAACATCATTCGAGGGCCGCCCTCTTTCACTTAATCATTTGAAAAACTAATTTTTTACTTTTGATTAGGAGAAAGGTATGCACGCCTTAAATCTATATAAAACTGAATCTATTGATACATTGGCATGGCCGGTTGTCGAAAACACTATTACCGTTAACTCATCTGCTATGGCTGTTTTCACGGACTTTAAGCAGCACTTGCCACATGTTCTGGATGCCAGAACACCGGCAATCAAAGCAGATTCGATTATGCGTCAGTCACACGTTCGTATGATGCTGGTGGTGAACAGTGAAAATCGTTTCATTGGAATTGTTACCAGTCATGATGTAGGTGAACAGCAAATTGTTCAGCGTTTAAGCGAGCTTAAAGTGAAACGCGAAGAGTTAACGATTCACGATTTTATGCGCCCCAAAACGTCGCTTATGTCTTTTGATTACACTGAATTAACTCATTCATCGGTGGGTGATGTGATAGAGACACTCAAAGATTACGGGCAACATCACTGCCTAGTAATGGACAGAGAGAGTCACGAAGTTCGTGGTGTTATCAGCGTGAGCGATATTGCTAGAGAATTGCGGTTGCCACTTGATATTCAAGGTCGTCCTACATTTGCGGAGTTGCTCACTATTCTAGCGGCATAAACTTCACTTTTTTAGCATCTTTAATATTTTTCGCATTTAATAAATTTTGGACCATACTTTTACTGCGCGCTGTACATAACACCGCGTAGTAAAAGATACTCATCTTATACAGTATCTGAATATATGCTACTCAATAATTTGCTCGAATAATCAGGTGGTTTAATGCGGTACGCTCATGGTGAATTTATTGTAACTCGGTGTGGTGACGCCGTCGTAACACAAGCTTTCGGTCCATGGAATCAAGAATGTGTTAAAAGCTTTGCTGATGAATACCGAGTAAGTGCTCAAGGGTTATTTGGCAAAAAGTGGTGTAATATCGTGTGCGTTACAGGAGAGTCGCTGCTGATACCCGATGCAGAAGCACAGCTGCGCGAGCGTACGGCGGCAATGCAACCTTTGGGCTTGACTCACGTTGCGGTTGTATTAGGTGATTCGACAGCAAAAGCAACGACTAAGAGTCAACTTAAACGCGTGTACAAAGGGCTCAATATCGAAGTTACGTTTGTTGAAATAATCGAAGAGGCCGTTGAATGGCTTTCCGAGCACAGGTTTAATATCGAACCAGAAGGTATCTCATCACATTTAGCAAAAGTTGCAGCAAAGCAAGCGTCTTAGCTGGGGACGTTTTAAGTGAATAATTAACTAGCAAGCGAGTTGGTACGTATTTCGCAAATCAATGCATAGTTAGCAAAAAATCTAGTTGCGATTATTTGATGAAACGAGGCGAAATTATGAATAGATTACCATTTCCTACCAGCGTAGTAACCAAAGCGTTCACTTGGGCTTATCAAGAGCTGGGTTTAAATATCAAACAAGCCTCTGAAATATTGGGTATTTCTCCTTCCTCTCTTGCGCAAACTACCTTGCTTGGTTTTGAAAGCGGCACAGCGGAGTACCGAAAGCAACTTGCATTTATTCGTATGTATCATTTACTCATCTCATTGTCAGAAGGGGACAGTGAACAAATGAAAACTTGGTATAGTAGCTACAATATTACGCTTGAATCGAGCCCTCTTGAGATGTGTAAGGAATACGATGGTATTGAGCGTGTGGCTGACCAGTTGCGTAAATTAAAACAGACTGAATCTGGCAGACAAAACGCGCTGGCAATTGTTGAGTTCTCTCACAATGCTCACACTTCAAAAATGGGCGCTGTGTTTCATTAGTCGGCTTGTTCCGCTTTACTGTCAATCTCAACAATAAAGTCGGCACATATTTGCGCCTGAGTAATGGGTATCATGTGACCAGCGTCAGGAATTACTTTATGTTCAGCCGAGTCTATTGCCGAAGTGACAGCTTCGATATGCTCGCTTGGCCTTAAGATGGTGTCCTTTTCGCCGTATAGGACGCCTACGGGGCATTGGATTTCACCGTAAAAAGACTGCTGTCTATGTAAGCTACCTTGTGCAGAAACAGTATCACGGCTTCCTTCATAAAAGCTGCGAGAATGAAGCGCAAGTAATCCGCCTCCTTCAACAGAAAAATAGGTAGGTACAGGTTCTGGATGAAAAATTTGAGCAACCTGTTTTTTACCCAGTTTTGCTCTTAATGGACTGGCAATGGTTTTAGATATGCTATTGCGCACAAATTCGTTGGGTATGTAAAGCACCGAAAGCGGGCCAGCACCGCCTTTAAGTGGCGTAGTTAACGGGCATAGCAATGATACAGATTTAATGACACTAGGTGCATCAATTGCCATCCTTAACGCAATACCCCCGCCCATCGAGTGACCAGCAACGCTAGCTTCTTTAACGCCTTCTTTTTCCATCCATTCTAATAACATTTTACTTTGCTGCTCAAAGCTGGCCGATGTGGTTTTGTATCGACTAGAAAAACCGCTACCAGGACGGTCTACGGAATAAACCGTGTAATGCTGCGCAAGGATTTTTGCTAATTCATTAAAGTTGTTACTATTGCCTAGTAAGCCGTGAATAAGTAAAAGTGATGGTCCATTCCCTTGTTTTTGCCAGTGAATAATTCCTCCCTCGACAGGGGTAAGTTTTCCTGACGGCCGAAACGCTGACTCGATGCTGCTATCCATTTTTGCAGTAAACCAAATAAGACCTACAAAGATACAAATAACGATAAGTAAAATAGTGAGCATGCTGTGTTTCCAAGATAGGGGATAAATTAACCTATCGAGTTACCTTTTAACGGTCAAGTAAGCGATGAGTTATAGTCGCAAGCTATTAGCGTGATATATGCGCAGAAAAAATAATACGCCATGCTACTAAGCATATAGGAACTGATATGGAATTAAAGATAACTAGCTCTATCTCGATAGATGAGGACGAAGCCGAACTTCAGGCTATTCGCGCTCAAGGTAGCGGGGGGCAAAACGTCAATAAGGTAAGTAGCGCAATACATCTGCGATTTGATATCAATAAGTCGACCTTACCCGATAAGCTTAAAGCCAAATTACTGAATGCGAAAGATAGTCGCGTTACTAACGAAGGCGTTTTTGTACTTAAAGCACAAAATTTTCGCACTCAAGAACAAAATAGAGAAGATGCATTAGCGCGCCTTGTCGCGTGGATAAAGGCGGCAACCGTAGAACAAAAGCCGCGTATAAAAACTAAGGTAAGCCGAGCAGCTAAAGCCCGTCGTTTAGATGTAAAAAAACAACAGGGTGCGAAAAAATCTATGCGTAAGAAAGTGGAATTTTAAACAAAACTAATCTAAAGTATAAAGCCTGTTAGATGTCATTTCGCAAGACAACGGAAAATTCTTACAATAACAAATGAATGTGTCTTGTGCTTGTGCTAATTATTGGAACTTAGGGAAGCATACAAAGTGACGCGTTCGAACGTAATTCCTATGGTGCTATTTGCAGCCATAGTGGTTTCGCTTGGGATTAATACACCGCAAGCCGCAAACGAAATTATTGCTCGTTTGTTTAACAAATCTATTTCTAGTACTGAACTACAGCCTTCACAGGCAGACGTTGATCGTTTTCAGTCTATTCTCACTGACAAATCAGAAAAAGAAGTGCGCAATATTTTGGCGCAACGCGCGCTTGGTAACAAAATTACCGAATCTGTACTTTCTGATTTCGCAAATAAAAACGCCATAGAGCCCAACGACAGCGAAATTCAGTCTGCATACTCTGTCATTAAACTTTGGACCGTTGAATTAGATAGTGATGGCACTTATCAAGATGAAGAACTAGAGCGCTACCGTTTGGCAATGGCTGAAGGTATGGCAAAAAGCTGGAAAGTATCTAAAGCGCTTTATGAAGCCTATGGTGGTGATGTGGTTTTTCAACAAGACAACCCGTTAACACCTGTAGGTGCCTACCAAAAACTGTTTGAGCAGTATCGAGAACAAGGTGAGTTTGTCATTTACGACCCTGTCTTCAAAGCAGCGTTTTGGAGTTCTGTAAAAATGAAATATGCTAAAACCTACGACCCAGATAATATAGATTTTTCACTTCCCTGGTGGGAAAAGAGCATGACTGCTTCAGAAAAATAGTTTTAAGAAAGCCCTGTTTTTACAGGGCTTTTTCTGTTCTTCGCAAAAAAGTATCTCCCCCAACGGAATAAAACCTTTCGTCTAATCGTTATCTCAGTGTCCTTTATGAAAAACGGAGATAAACGGATGAAAAAGTTAAATACTGCAATTGCACTGGCTTTAGGTATCGCGTCAACGTCTGTGTTGGCTCAAGAAACCACGTTCTCTGCTAACACATCAGCTAATGCGTCGACTTCTGCATCGCTTTCACTAACAAGCGGTGCAACTACACAGTCTGCAAATCAGGTTAATACCCAGACTTCTGCCGAAGGCGAAGCATCTACGCAGAGCCAAATGTCCACCGAGAGCTCAGCCGATACCGGTGAACAATTATCCGCAAACCAAACAAGCAACGATCTATCTGCCGATCAGGGAGTGAGTCAAGTTTCTGCAACCTCAGATATGGCGAATTCGATAACTTCGCCAGTGGCAGGCGCACTGACAAGTAGTGTGTCTGGGTCATTATCTGTACTGTCATCAGCGTCTGGAAATGCAGAACAAGTCGATGGAGCAGAAAGTGAAGCAGAAAGTACAGCGCAGACAGCGCCAAGCTTGGCATTGAACCAAATCGGTTCACTAACAAACAATGGTGCGGAAAATACCGCAGGAGTTTCGCTAGCTGGCAGTGTAAGTGGTGCACTAAACAATACTGCAGAAACAGCAGCAGGTAGTACCTTATCGAACACGGCTGCAGGCACCATCGAAAGTGCGGTAAACGGCGGCGTAGCCAATACAGCAGCCAGCACCGTAGCAAGCTCAGTGACCAGTTCTGTAACCGGAACGGTTGGCACCGCTGTCGAAGGAACAATTACTGACACGGTAGGAAATACGGTAGAAAGCACGGTAGAAAGCACGGTAGCAAGTACGGTAGCAAGTACGGTGGATAGCTCTGTAGAAGGCGCAGTTTCAAATACAGTCGAGCAAACTGTGTCAGCAACAGTCGCAAATACGGTAGGAAATACGGTAGGAAATACGGTAGAAAGCACGGTAGCAAATACGGTAGAAAGCACGGTAGCAAATACGGTGGATAGCACCGTAGCAAGCACGGTAAATAATACCGTGGCGAGTTCGGTTGAAAGCGCCGTAACAAGCACTGTAAACGACAACGTAGCTTCAAGTATCTCAGGTGCGCTTGGCCTTTAATATAAGGGCCTAAACCACTAGGTGGGCGTAGAGCAATCTTGAGCTAGCACGTTAAATAGCCACCTTAAAGTCTGAGTGCGGCTTGTCTAAATAGAAAGGCAAGCCGCTATTTAAGGTCTAGGCTGCAAGTGCGAATACACTGCCTCGCTATCGTGCATTCCTTAAAGCGAGCACCTCAAGTCAAATCTCACGTCTCTCCTTAAAAACAGCAATCGCTAAGTTTCATTTTCTCTGTGGTAGGTAACAACAATGAATACGCAAATACTTCAACACTCATCAACAACAAACAACCTTATTCGTGGCTGCCGCAAATGCCTATCGCTGTCCGTGGCAGCTGTTTTACTCGGTAGTAGCGCTGCTTATGCGGGCTCTGACAGTCACTCGCACAATGATGAAGATGCGAATCATACAAACGCAAAACATCAAACGATTTCATTCTCAGGGTCTGGCTATTTAGGGTACCGCTCTGATAGCAATGTGAGCGTTAGCGAGCTCGATACGAATTCAGAGGTGGCCGACGGCGCGGTACAGTCAGAAGCTCAGCTAAAGGTGCTGGTGAAACCCACAGCGAAATGGGAAAATGTACTGTCGGTAAGTCAGGCGAATACCAACTATCAAACGCTAAGCGAGTTCGATCTTGGCCTTACCACACTGTCCGCTAGCACCAGCTATGCGTTTGACTTCGCCAAACTAGGAGCGCACTACTATCACGCTAGCGCTGAGCTAGACGGGCGTGACTTCCTCACCTATCAACAGTCTGGATTATCTGTCGGAAAATTGTTGGGGCAGCGCACTTACTTGCGTGTTAGTAGCGACCTTATCGATAAACAATTCGAGAACACGCCTGAAGGTACGCCAAACCGAGATAGTGAAGTAGCAGCTGTGCGCAGTGACCTATTTTACTTCTTCGAAGGGGAAGACTTCTTCCAAATCGCACTTAAGTATCAAAATGAAGATGCCCAAAATAATGTGTTCGACTACACCGGTATTGGGATGGATCTAGCGTACACCTATCCTCTAGCGGTGTTTAGTAAACCCTTGAAGCTTACGGTTGCCTATCAATTAGATGTAAGAGATTACGCCTCAGAACAAGATGGAGGTATAGGCAGGGAAGACGACAGACACGTTGTTGAGATGAGTGCCGATTACGCCATTCACAACAATGTTGATATTAAACTGTCTACGCAATATGGAGACTTTGCTTCTAGCGTCGATGGTGCAAATTACCAAGAAACCATTGCTGAGTTAGGCATTAACGTTCATTTTTAGTGGGCGTTAATATAAATTCTATAATGAACAGCACGCTTAATTTAAGGCAGCACACCAAAACCGAATACGCTGTCTCGTCCGGGAGCCCCTGCATCTAAAGCTAGCTGCTGAAGTTTCAACAAGGCAGCGTTCCTTTCTTGTTTTTCGCGCAAAAAGCATGCATACAAAGCGGTGGCGCGCGGTGAAGCCATAGAGGTTCCCGTTTGCCTGATCGTTTTTCCATTAGGATGTGCGGCATCTACCGACACGCCAAACGCAGCAAAATCAACGTAATCCCCTTGGTTTGCCCACCGGTAAATTACATTAGATTTATCAACGGCCGTAATGCCTAACGTTTCTGTATAAGCCGCGGGGTACAAGGGTAAAGAGGCTGGTCCCTCGTTGCCCACCGCAGCAATGATTTGAATACCGCTCTTATCCAATTGATTTATGACCCGCGCTAAAATAGGGTTGTCGGGACCTGCAAGACTCATGTTTATGGCGTCTACCTGCTGTGAGGCAAGATAGTTTAAACCTTCAATTAACGACATTAGCGTAGCGCCTTGGCTAACGCTATTACGCGAATAAAACACACTGGCGTTAAACACCTGGCTAGACTTAGGCAACGACGCCGCCAATAGGCTGGCTACTGCGGTACCGTGGTCTGACGAAAAGGCAACGTCAGTTTCGCTGCCCGCATTGCCATCTTGCTCCTGATTTCGATCTTGATTATGACCAACAATAAAAGACGCTTGCGTTAGATTAACGTGTGAGAGCAGTGGGTGATTGGACGCTACATGAGTATCAACCATTCCAATGCGCAGTGGGGTTGGACAGGTTTCCAGCTTTTCACTGCTTATCTCTTGAAAAGACCCGTTCGAAGTGGGCTTGGTCTGTGATAAATAAATATGATTTCGACCAATTTGAGACTGCAAATTATGGGGCAAACTGTTGCGAATAGACGACACATCATCCTCATCTCCTGTGACTTTAACTTTAAAAAGCCACTGAGAGAGCGCGGGCAAAAACTGAGCTTTTTGTATTTCAATATTGGCACCTTGAAAGTGTACTTTGTCGGCTTCTTCCCCTAGGAATAGCCACTCCTTTTCGACAGCCAGAAAGCCATTTTCAACCGTTACTTCATTAACAATTACCAGGCCTGAAGTCGATAAAATAGTGGTTGCTGCAGGAGCGATAAATCGGGGGGCAGGAATGTCGCCTAGTACGCCCGACGCCACTGTTGATAAGCCTCTGGCGCCTTCGATAGATGATTGCGCTTTTCGTCTTGCTTCCTCGCGAATGGCGTTTAGGTCGGAGGAGGTTCGATCAATTATCGGACGCACAGGAGACACCACTTGATTCAATGTTCCTGCTAGTTGGGCTTGTGATGTTGGTGCCGCAATCAAACTCAAAATCGCCACAATGAGTGTGTACTTCATTTTACTACCTTTACGTTAACGTTGGGGCAGATCGGTGCCTAAAGAAGGAATGGCATAAATTGTGCCATAGCCTCTATTAGAGGCCTGTGGTCCATTGTGCACAAACGTTGTTCTAAATGTGCGCTCAAGGCGAACAGGCATTTACCACTACCATACAGTGTAGTGACGATTAGACAGAAGAAAAATTCCAATGCGACCCTTTAGACTGTTAAACATTCGCCTTGTCTAGATGGCTCATAGACCGCTGCAATACAGTGCAGTAAAAAAATAGGTCGTAGTACGTGGAATAAAAACAAAAGTGGCTCGTTAACAGGGTAGAGATAACGGGAACCCTACAAAGGTACATGAAAATGAAAGATGAGTTGACTGAACTCGTCCCGTCATTGCGAAAATTTGCATATTCGTTGACGGGTAACATGCATGATGCTGATGATTTACTTCAGAACACGCTTGAACGGCTATTGAGTAAACCGCTTCCTGAGCAAGTTACATTAATGGCTTGGGCATTTAGAGTGTGCCGCAACTGTTGGATAGACGAATACAGAGCGAAGAAAGTTAGAACCAATGCGACAGATGCCCTTTCCTATGAAGCGCAATCGGCGAATAGCTGCAATGACATAGATGACGCAATAACGCAGACAATTACGCTTAAACAAGTCTCAAGCGCTATGGATGAGTTACCCTGTGAGCAAAGAGAAACCCTTTCTTTGGTTGCTGTACAAGGGATGAGTTATGCGGATGCTTCTGAAGTGTTGCAGGTACCGACGGGCACCATTATGAGCCGTCTTGCCAGAGCGAGAGCAAAAATATCAAACTTACTAAATGGTCAAAACGAGGTGCTATCGTGATCTTAACTGACGAAAAACTCTCAGCATTTTTAGATGGAGAGTTAGATACCGCTGAGATGGATCTGGTTCGTGAAGCGATAGCGCACGATGTTACCGTTTCTGACCGACTCGCCGCACTTGCAGAAGTGGATAGAGTTGTGAAGGTGGCTGCAGAAAAAGCGACAGCAGTGGCGCTGCCTAAAGAAATCGTGGCCCTTTTGAGTGATGAAAAAACGTTAAGCCAGGCAAGCGGCGTACAGGCATCTGATGCAAGCTTAGCCAGCGTAAGCGCTGCAAAGCAAGGCTCTGTAAATCAAAGCCCTGCGGAAAACGTTAAGCCGTTTCCAAAGAAAGCGAATTCAACTAATAGTGCGCCACATAAACAAACGAAGTGGAAGGGGCCTTTTGCTATAGCTGCGAGTGTGGCGGTATTAACGGGCTTAGTGTTCTTTAATCAACAGGGCGCTGAAACAACGCAGCCTTCTCATTGGGCGAGAGTATCATCGGTACTCGACAGTAACCTAACTGGCGAAGCAACAACTTTTGATTCGGGCGTGACGGTTACGCCGCAGTTGTCTTTCGTAAATACGGAGTTTAACTACTGTAGACAGGCTGAAGTCGCATCGAAAGATGAACTAAATGTAATGATTGCTTGTAAAGATAAGCAAGGTGCGTGGCAGCTTGCCGCTAGCAAATTGGACGAGCTAGGTGAGAATGCAGGTCAATATCAAACCGCCACTAGCGCTAAAGTAATGGAAGAAGAGTTAGACAAAATGATGGCGTCTGCGCCATTAAACCGAGAGCAAGAGAAAAACGCAATTGAAGCAACTTGGCTAGCTGACAAGGCCGAAGGAGTAAATGATGAAAACTAAAATTATGTTAGTACTTGCGGTATTAATTATGGCGGGCTGCGCCAGTCAACCCGATTATAGACAGGCCAAAAAAGGCGGCTTTGGCTACACGGAAAGTAAGTTGAGTGATACCCAATATCGCGTGCATTTCAAAGCGAAGGGGTCTGATAAAGGCAAGGCGATGGATTACGCCATGCTCCGTGCTGCCGAGCTTACGTTATTAGAAGGTTACGACTGGTTTGTAGTGACTGACCGAGAGACCTTAGTAGATAAGGAAACCGTGCAAACCACACCTACCGCAGGCTTTAGTCAGCGATATACACGGGTTACCGAGTGCGGTGTGCTCACTTGCAGAACGTCCTACCACCCTACTACCCAATTCGAAACGGGTGTGTTTGTAGGGGGCTCTCAGCAAAGTGAGATCGAAAGTATCTTGAGCATTGAGATAGGCAAAGGTACGCGTCCAACGTCGGCAACGAGCTTTGACGCAAGGGAAGTTCGCGATAACTTACAGCCTAAGACGGAAGAGTGATAAAAAATCAAAGGGCATAACCTCCCTTGACTACGACACAAATAAAAAGGGCCGCTGCATTATGCAGCGGCCCTTTTAGTAGCAGTAAAGATTAACAATACAGTGATACCAGATTGTTATACTGCCAGTGTCTTAATTCATATATTGAAGACGGCGATTAATTGAAATAACCATCGACCTCTTTTTCAGCTTCGTCACGGCTTTTGCCATAAGCTTGTTGAATCTTACCTACTAGTTCTTCACGTCGACCGTCAATTACATCTAGGTCGTCATCGGTAAGTTTGCCCCACTTTTGCTGCACCTTACCTTTCATTTCTTTCCAATTACCTTCAATACGATCACTGTTCATAACTTGCTCTCCTTATCCAAACAATTGGTTGAAAAAACTGGCGGAATTAATTGGCCAGTTATTTTCTCAGCAGCAAATGCTGTTCCATTATGTAGGTGTATGAAAGTATTGAATTTGTTGTTTGTAAAAATCTTGCCGCACAGTTGTTTTTTATGCAGAATTTACAAGTTCTTGCAAAGCCTACAGGAAGCATAGTCATCAGCTAGGCCAATGTTTTAGCATACGCTTCACTGTCCTGCCTTTTTTCTATTTTATGTTGATCTTCACTGCGGCCATGCTTCCAGTAGCTACTAATATAAATATTCTCGTGCGCCACGGATTTTTCGTCCTTGAGCCATGTCCGAATCGCCCGCATATCAGAAAATTCACACGCCACCCAAACAGTGGGGGTTCCGTCGAGCCAAGTTAACTGGTCAAGGCGGGAAGGTAAAGATTGCTCATGTTCCCATATCACCGTTACTCCTTCGGGTTTTTTAAGTGTAACTGCATCCTTTTCGTCTTCAATTCTAATCACGGCGTAGCCTTTGGTTTGCGCAGGAAGCTCAGCAAGGTGATTTCTAATACTAGGAAGCGCTGTCATGTCGCCAGCCAACAGTATCCAATCATATTGCTCGCTTAGTCCCTTACTAGAACCGGGCCCTGCGAGCGTGATGATATCGCCAGGCTTTGTACTTGTTGCCCATGCCGACGCAGGGCCAGTTTTACCACCATCGGCATGGATAACCATATCCAGAACCATTTCAGGCTTCTCTGCGTCAAAGTGCGCAACTGTATAGGTGCGCATTGCCACTTGGCTTGTGTCTGTGGGGCGTTTGAGCGGGTTCCCTTCTAGGTCGAACATAAGTTTAATGTACGCACCTGCAGTGACCGAGGGAAAGGTAAAAAGGTCTTCCCCACTAAGGTGTACACGCTGCATATTTGGGGTAATTCGGACTGATTGGGTGACAATAGCTCTGCGAGGTTGCGGTTTAGACATTAGCTTACTCCTGTAATCTTGAGCAACTATTTTATTTGGTAATAATTCTCATTTCCATTTCTAAAGGTGAAACGATCAGGATTGTTTAGTTCTATTTTTTAGATTAACTGATTGGTCATAAGAGAAACTAATGCAAATAAAATAGATAGGTGTACGTTGGGTTAGCACTATAAAAGTAAGCGAGGAATACGCACTGGAAAAGGAAAGATGAGAGCAAAAGAAAAGGGGCTAAATAGCCCCTTAAAAAACCACAACATAACTTGGAAAACACATTTACACACCACAAAGACGCACACTCAACGACTTCATGTATAAGTTAAGATAGCCTAATTATAAAAAGGTTCCGCTTTTTTAAAAATAAAAGGTAAAAAAATAAATACCTTTGAAATAGGCGTATTCCTGTCACCTGTCAGGCTGGCATTAATTCGCTAAGGCCTGTTTAGCTTTGATGGCGAATTGGGCCAAATGTATAGCAACGGTTAACAGGCTCTAGCCAACGTGTCTTATTCTTCGCAATGTTATGTAGACGACGCATGTGGTTGCTGCGATTAGCGCTGACGCGATAGCGAACGGTAGCGCGATGTCCAGTTGGTAAATGAAAGCTGCCAGTGGCGGACCTATTACGTAGCCCATGGCAGTCGTTGCTGTAATTAACCCAGTGATCGTGGCTTGTTGAGAGGGGGCACAGTAGGTCGTTGCCGCAGCTGCCAAAGATGGGTAGGCCATTCCCATACCTAAACCCATTAATGTCATGGCCGCGTAAAGCATAAATAACGAATGTTGAAGAAAGATCAGCAAGTAGGCTAAGCCCAATAGCGGAAGCGCGATAGTGATCATCGCTTCTTTGCTTATTCGGCCTTTTTGTACCCAACCAAATTGCGCAGTAAGAGAGGCTGCAGCGCTGACCATCATTGCAAAACCCACTTGTCGAGCGGCTTCAACAGGCGTGTAATGATAGAAATCGATAAAAAAGAAACCTAGCGACTGCTGCATCATTGCCATCGCGCAGAACACGCAAATACATGCAGCAACAAACACATACGGTAGTTTGGTGGGAGCTCGACTGTCTTCACCTGTATGCACAGCTGTCTGCTGCTTAGATAAAGGGGGTAAAACTGGCAGCTTATAATACACCAATGTCAGCGCTAACAAGGTCAATAAAACAATACTGTACAGTGGAGCTAGTAAGCCGAACCCTACCAATAATCCAGCGTAAGCCGGACCAACAATTTGCCCTACGTTGCTTGCAGAGGTGACTTTGCTGATTGCACTTACTCTACTTTGGGGCGTACTGATGGCGACGGCATAACCTACCGCAGAAGGCGGAGTTGCAGACATAATGGTTGATTGCAGACTTCGGCTTATCAACAATGCCAAAAACAAATTGGTGCCGCTTATAATGCCAGAAAAACCTGCCATCCATGCACTAGCGAAGGCAAACGTGCCCAAGCTATAACCCGACAGACCAACCATTAAAATACGTTTAAAGCCCGCACGCTTAGCGACCTTGCTCCACACATTCGTACCGAACGCAAAGATAAGTGCAGAGCTAGACATAATAGTGGCAATGTGAAATTCAGAAAGGTTCGCCTGTCGCCCCATAGAAGGGAGTGTGGTAAGCATAACGCTTTGGCCAACAGACGTAGCGAGCAACGCACAAAAAAGAACTCTAAAAACAATGGTAGATGCAGACGGCGAAAGCACGCAGGTAGCCCTTTTGGTAGGCGATAAAGAAACAACGTAATTTTATCACAAATGAAGATAAAAAAATGCCCGCCAAAGGCGGGCCAAAATCAGAGGTATGTAAAGGCCGGGATGGGCCTTAGAGGGGAGAGGAATGTCGTCGGGTGACAACTCACTAATAATATCGACGACATTACCAGTGTCCTCACTATGGTCTCGCTGAAGCAACACACATATACTTCAACGAATCCAAATTGGGTCAACAGTCCCTTGCTGCACGAGACATCATTGTCGATGCTTGCGATGTAGGTACTCAGTGCCTGTTCGCAATCCTTATGAAACAAGAGCCTTGCATCCTGCGAGTTTATTTAGGTTATCTTTTACCTAACCTCATCATCGACCAGCAATTTAACGAATGCTCCACAGGTATCCTTTAATCTCAAACACTGACTCATCCTTTTATCCTTGGTGACCATTCCATATACTTCCTATGTCGTCACCTTCAGTCTTTGATATTTACGTAATCTGGCCTCTCCGTCGCTAAAGCCGTCCTGGCTACAAATTACGTTCTGCACTTATTCGTTAGTATAGATTATGCGTGATCTGTGCCAGGTTGTGTTATTTCTCTTTTTGTTTTTTAAGATGTTGAATTTTTTGGATAATTTTATTTTTTTAGAAAAGCTGAAAATATATTGAAAGGTGCAATGAGGAAAGATGTGAATATTTTTCCTAGTGACATGTCTCAAATTACAAACAATTAAATATTACGGTTTTGCCTCTACCAGACTCTTTGGCTTGGTAGAGTGCTATGTCTGTATTTTCCAAAACAGAGGTGACGCTTTGCGAGGTTGATATAGCCATTAAACCTGCTGAAAAGGTGAGTTTAATTTCATCAGATAGTTCATCTTGAGAAGTTTCTTTTAATGAGCAGCGAAACACGTCGAGGGAAGCTAGCGCGTCTTTTAACGAAATTTTATCGAAAATAAATAGAAACTCCTCTCCGCCTAAGCGTCCCATTAATACATTGTCAGTGAAGTGTTCACGCGCGACGTTGGAAAATAGACGTAATGCATCGTCGCCCACCTTATGTCCGTATTTATCGTTTATCATTTTAAAGAAATCGATGTCTAGCATGGCCACACAAAAATCATGGCCATTCTGTGCAAGGTTATTAATTTGAGCATCTAGCAGCTCTAAGGTTTTACCTCTATTAAAGAAGCGCGTTAATGAATCTGTTGTTGCTAATTTTTCCAATCTCCTCTGGTAGCGAATGCGTTTAGCGTATAGCAGAAAAAGCGATATACTTAGAAGGAATAGAAGCCCTGCCAAGGCTCCAAAAAGGTAGTTGCGCTGTTTATTGAGATTGAGTTTTTCAGCTTGTAGTCGAGTTACCTTTTTTAAATTAGTATTTTCCTCTTGAATTTCGTCTAATTCGTATAGCGTCCTGATGACTTGAACCCTTGATTTGTCGAGTGATTGTGACACTGTCTCACTAAGCGAGATAAAATTTTTAAGCGCATTAATTTGTGATCGCTCGTTATTGCTAGTTTCCATAATCGACAATCTAAGGTGCGCCGCCTTAAGGTTTTGCTGTCCCGGCTTTTTTCCTTTCAATAACGCTTCGGCCTCTTCCAATCGCAACAAGGCTACATCGATATCTCCATTGGAAAGCGCCAGCTTCGAGAGAGCAAGCAGTGCGTCAAAATAAAGGGTCTTGTTATCTAAGTTGCTGGCGAGTAAAAGGGCCGTTTCGTAGTAAGAACGGACAACCTCAATACTTTTTCCTTTGTCTGTTTGGCGTAGCAACATTTTTCCTTTTCCTAGCAGTGAGCGGGCTAGTAAAGGTGTGTCTTTAATACGTTGGGCAATCTCTATGGCTTGGTCGAAATATTCTTCTGAGCTCTCGACATCTAATAATTCGTATTCTACTAGCGCAATTTTTTCGGCGAAGCGCCCTTGGACCAGTGCATTGTTTTTCTTTTTCGAAAAGTCATAAGCTTCTAGTAAATAGTTTCTTGCATCTTCATATCTAGACAGTTCTAAATAAACAGTTCCAATTAACCCGGCAATATGAGGTGCTGAAATTTGCGTTTTAAACTGTACGGCCATTTCATAGGCCACCAAGTAGTTATCCAGTGCTAATTGGTGTTCTTGTATGCTTTCAAAGACTGTGCCGAGCGTCATAAGAACGCCAATGTTTAATTGTATGATGCCATTGTTGATAGACCACTGCTTTACTGAATTAAGTAGCGTTATCGCAGTCATTACTTCGCCAGTATTAGCGTAAATCTTGGCTTGTAGCATCTTCAGGCGTTGCCGCATCAAACCTTCTGTATTGATGTTGCGTAAACCGGCTTCCACTAAGTCTAGTGCTGCATCATATTCACCGCGTTTTTCCTTGCCCAGTGCATACAAATAAAGCCATTTGTGTCGCTCTGGGTGAGCGTCATTTTCTTCTAATAAGGTTTTTAACTTAGTCATTTCTATTTCTGGATTACGATGCAGTGCTTTAATGCCCTTTATAACGTCATCGTTAGGTGCCAAGTTTAATTGAGTATTAGCAATTGCTAATTTATTTAAGAAAAAGAAGGTCATCAAAAAGGTTAGGGCGATGAAACCAAGTTTGGGCATGTGAAGGCGTTCCGTCTGCTTTCAGGTTTTCTCTCCAATAACTATAGCCTTGTTTTAAGGTTGCGTGAGAATACAAGAAAAAAATTAATATCCAAGGCCTTTAAACAGCGTTTTAAAAGGATAAACGTTTATCACAATTCACTACGTTGTGATATGTTATAACGTGATTGTTGAATAATATGTTAGGTCACCTTTGTGAAATTTTTTGCTATGCACACTAGCGTTAAATTGGGTTTAGTTGCTGCACTATTGATTTTAATTAGCGCATTAAGCCAAACCCAAGCCGCCGATTATGAGGAAATTGACTGGGTTGCCCTTATGCCCGAGGACGACTTGAGTGCGCTTTTAAACAGACCTGAATTTTTAAATGATATTGCTGATGGGTCTGCTGCTGACTCAATTGATGATTTTGCTTCAAAGCAGTTAGAAGATGAACAAGCACAGCGATACCAACAAGCGTTGGTGTCGACGCGAGTGATAGAGGCGTTTGATGGAAAGGCTATACGCATCCCGGGATTTATTGTGCCTCTAGAGCAAAACGAAGAGCAAAAAGCGACGGCGTTTTTCGTCGTACCGTATTTTGGGGCTTGCTTGCATATGCCACCACCGCCGCCAAATCAAATTTTATATGTTGAATACAAAGAAGGTATCGCAGTTGAGAACTTGTACGACCCTTATTGGTTCGAGGGTACGGTAAAAATCGACAACCACGAAAGCGCACTTGGGACATCAGCCTATTCATTAGTGCTAGACAGCTTTACGCTGTATGAGGAGTAACTAACATGAAAAAGACGGTCATTGCAGCCACTCTTTTATCAAGCTTGATAGTATTTCAAAGCAGTGCATGCGAACTGCACGCGGGTATGGGTAATATGCAGTTTGGTTTTCAGCATCCTATGATGCAGCAGCACCTAGCGGCAGCGAAAGAACCACTTATTTCCCTTAACATAGATAGGAAGCATGAAGTGGCCAAGCTTGAAGCGTCTGCTGTACCTTTGCGATTTACTATTCCTTCGAACTATAAAGAAGTGAGTGTAGATATAATAGCAAGCGACGGCGTAACACTACTTTCGCCGCAGCGATTCGCTCTGGTCTCGGCTAAAGGCGAACAAGCTATCAGCTTTCAGGCACAAGAAGAAGGCACCCACGAACTCGTATTAAAAGTGTATGCGCTTAAAAAGAATGTGCCAGTCACTTATACGCGCAAAGTAAAAATTCTAGCGAGTTAGGCGCTGACTCAAAAAATGAAGCGCCCCTCTTTTGCTTTACTGTCTTTCCTCATCGCATTCGCCGCATTAGGTGCATTAGTTGGTTTAGGGCTTAATGGCAAACTTAACGGCCTTATCGGATTTTTCAGCAGTGACGTTGTCATTTATCAAGACAGCACGCGACTGCAGGAAACCCAACAATATCAAGTTTTATCTTGGGATGCCTTGCTACCTGAAGCTGAAAAAGTGTTACTGGGTAAAGCCCAGTCTACTCAGAGTTCTCAACAAAATTTACCCCTTCATGAACAGGTATTTCAGTCTATTCAACGCACGTTTGACGATGAATACCAGCAAGCACTAATCTCAGTGAATACGGTTAATACATTTAACGGCAAGTACGTCGAACTCAGCGGGTTTATTGTGCCTGTAGAGGCCAATGCACAGCGAGAAATAACGGCGTTCTTCATTGTGCCTTATTTCGGCGCGTGTATTCATTACCCACCACCGCCACCAAATCAAATTGTGTTTGTTTCGTTGAATAATGCCCACGAGCAAGGCGGTATTAGAGGAATAGACATCCAGCAGGCTTACACCTTCTCGGGTGAGTTTTCTACCGGGTTGTATGAAGACCCTCAGGGCACATCCGCTTACTTACTGGATGTGGTAGAAATAAAGCCCTATTCAGGGCTGGGAAATGGCATTAACGATGACAGCGCTAATTTAACGAACGGCGCTTTCCATATAGAAAGCGACATTCGTTGATTTTACTTTATCAATGGTTTACCAAGAACCGTACATGGGGTTTGGCAGAATAAAAATCTCTGTGCCCACTCGTGGCATGAGCAACTCAACGTTGGCAGATTCTTGAGTTACGCCGCCCACATCTTCAATGTTGTCGCCAATTTGCATGATAATAGTGTGAGGCACAGCCCACGTAGACGTCGCGTCTTTAGACGTATTCGAACATGCGATCTTGCCCTGGGTAAGCTGCATTCTGCGCAAGTCTTTGTCATTAACCATACCTTCTTGGCCTACCGCTTCTTTGTCTTCAGCAGTGCGGCCAACAACACAGGTATTACTCGAGGTAAGCGGCAAACCTTGCGCCAAAAGGTTATTCCAGGTGTGACTATCAAGCGCTTTATTGCGATTCGTAATAAGCGCCACCTTGCCATTTCGCTTAACAACCTCGTCGATAAAATCAGCGACTCCGGGTACTAATGTGGCTTCTTCACGTTTTACCCATTCGGCCCAGCTTTGTGAAGAATATCCCAAGCCAGCACTTTCCCGTTCTTTTTGATAGGTGCTATTGTCTAGCACGGTTTCATCAACATCCATCACCACAACATCGCCATTAGCAAAACGCGTAGGTAGCGCTGAAATAGCTTGGCCATACACAAAACTTGAAAGAACAGGGTACTCTTTGCTGCTGGTTTGGTATATCACGGCATTTGACAGAGTGTGTGATTTTACACCAGCAAGCGGGGTTGATGGCGCAGACGAGCACGCCGCAATAGCTGATACTGCAGCGCCTATGCACGCTGCTTTGCTGATGTAAGCGAGCTTGTTAAGAGATAACAATGTTATTTTCCTTTTATTGTTTTTTCTGCCTACCGGTTTCAACACCCAAATTATGTCTGAATTTATCGATGAACTGGGCCTGATAATTCAGCAATGGCGTCGTGTGCATGCAAACTTTCTTGATGTTCTACTTTTACACGAAAATAGGTTGCTTGGTAATACGTACTGAACGCGGCATGTAGACGTCTTACCGAATCTTCAACGAACATTAAATTTTCTGCATTACGTTTTGCAAACGCCTGCTCATCTTCCCGCTTAACCGCGGTTTGAAGCGGCGTGCCCAGCGCGTTCTCTACTAAGTCAATAATGCCTACGAAGTCGGGAATTTCGTTATTGGTTAAATCCAATGTTATGTCGGCAAAGGAACGCTGTGCATGCGCCGTGGCGATGCTGGCTTGTTTAGAAGCGAGCCAAGCGCCCATTTCTTCTACAGATAAACCTTTTCCTTCGAATTGCTGCACAAACACTTCTGATAACGCCTTGCGAGAGAGGGAGGCCGAGCAAGGACAAGTACTAGAGTACGGTACTCTTAACTTAAGCTGTGCCTCATAACGTTCAGATGAACGCCTTACGCAAAGTGAAGCGGGGTACGATTGATATCCTGACATCCTACTTATGAGTGCCGGACGCGACACGGTGAGGTCAAAGTGTAGATTAAGCTGGGCGCTGTTGCTCAGCCCATCTTGAGACTCGATAAGCGCGTTCATTAACGACACAAGTGCCGACTTATGTAAGTCTTGGTTGCTCAAATATCGCTGCAGCAAGCTGTACAAGCGAGACATGTGAATGCCTTTGGCGTTGGGATGATCCAAACTTACCGTTACATCTACCTTTGCTTGGCTAGCTAAACGCTCTCCGCGTTTACCTAACACGTGTAGCGGTATTGCAATACCCTGCATACCAACATTATCAATAACAGGAAGCTGCGCAGTGGAATGCTCTGTAGTGACATCGGGAAGTACCGTGTCGGAATGATTGAAACTAGACAAAATAACCTCTGAATGAGACCTCAAAAACGGCTTACATCACTAATATTGCGAGCGTCGCTAGATAAGAATTACCCGCTTTTGAGGTTATGATGAAACTAATAGGGTTGTGATTGGGTGGTCTCGCGCTCTTCGCAAATAGGCACCTGTACGGTCGACCTAAGCCTATAGTTAATCAGGTGCGCACCAACGATAATAAACGATGCGATTACCGTGATTATCACTTCACCATATTCACCTAGCACTTCGTGTCCTAAGCCTATCCACTCAACGAGCAGCGGACTACTTAAAAGTGTTAGGCCAAAAACGCCAGCAAATACTACCCACTTATTTTTGTGATGTAGGTAGCCTAGTGAAAGTGCAAGAACCCCAATGGGTAACACGAAGAACAGCAATATTTGATGGAAGGTTTCATCATTGAGCATTGACACACTTGCCAATGCAGGTATGGAAATCAATAAAATAGGCGTTAATAAACAATGTATTACGCAAAGGGATGAAAGGAGCATAGCGAGCCTGTCTGAAATAAACTGCACTTTTGGCATTGCGCTGCTTCCTTGATATATCGAATTCATAATATGTCCGAAAATTGCTATGGCGCAGCTATAATGGGTGAAGCTTGCGCCTGAGAGAGTAAAAAATATAACTAGCTGCTTATCAGTAAGGTTGGCTGACTTGGAGTTATCTCCAGTGCGCCTTGTCCTTTGTTGGTTACCCAAATTGCATTAACATGCTGCAGGCTTGGCCAATGGGGAAACCCTGTCATCTCAATACGCTTTACGGGGCCTTGGCAACTAAGCAAATATGCGACACGAAAATCAGAATGCGTGTTGCGATGGGCATGGCCTTCGTGTTCACTTTCATGCTCGTCATGCTCGTCATGCTCGTCATGCTCGTCATGCTCGTCATGCTCGTCATGCTCGTCATGCTCGTCATGCTCGTCATGCTCGTCATGCTCGTCATGCTCGTCATGCTCGTTAGCTACCTCCCATGGGCTTTCAAGTGTGGTATCGAGTAATTCACACGTATTGCTTAGGGTAAAAATGTCGTCAAAGCGCTGAAAAACCTTTTGCGTTTCTTCATAACGTTTTTTATCGCTAGTCGTAGATGGCGCGTATTCAAACCCCAGGACATCAGCAGCAGGCAGCTGCAGCACAAACTGCCACTCACTTCCCGCTTGCAGAATTTGTAGTTTGCCTTCGCCGTGAGTATGAGGCGCAGCATGAACAGCGTTGATACTCATCCCAGCCAAGTTTAGTCCGACAAAAGTACCTACCTTAAGAAAAGTTGAAGAGGCGCGTAGCGCTTTTTGTGAATTCTTCCACGTAATAGAAATGGTTTTCATTTTTACCTCTTGCGTAAGTGTTACAATATAACATACCATAAAAATAAAGTTGATACATTATCACATTACACGAATTCAGAGGTTAGAATAATGAAACTGTCTCGATTGGCGTTAGGCTTATCGCTTTCAGCGCCTGCGTTGCTATTAGCATCTCCGTCAGTGCTGGCACAAACACTTTCTGGCACGGTAACTAATGCAGCCGGAAAGCCGCTCGCCAATGCCACTGTTGAAATTGAGGCGCTAAAGCGTGTTACCAGTACTAACGAGCTGGGCGAGTTTACTTTCTCTGACGTAAAGGAGGGCGACTATACGCTTCACATATTCGCCTCTGGCTTTGCTCACTTACATGAGCATATGCAAGTTCAATCTGACAGCGCGGGTGGCGCTAACTTTGTCTTGGCGCGTAGTGCTATCGAAGTGATTGACGTGCACGCCACGCCTATGCATTTATCGGTGATGGAATCGGCCACTCCAGTGAGCGTGTTATCTGGCGAAA
Organism: Alteromonas sp. ABV4_150; assembly: GCF_056311745.1. Lineage (NCBI taxonomy): Bacteria > Pseudomonadati > Pseudomonadota > Gammaproteobacteria > Alteromonadales > Alteromonadaceae > Alteromonas > Alteromonas sp. ABV4_150. The sequence goes on from NZ_CM149971.1 coordinate 1,896,100, forward strand.
CCTTACGTCGGCAACAAGCGGCCACGCTGGGCGATACGCTAGAAAAATTACCCGGCGTACAGTCTAACTTCCATGGCAATGTTGCGAGCACGCCAATTATTCGTGGCCTTAGCGGACCACGGGTGCTGATTACTCAAAATGGCTTGGATGTGAGCGACGTTTCCCGCGTTGGCCCCGACCACGCAGTAGCAAGTGAAGCATCAACCGCTAAACAAATTGAAGTACTGCGTGGGCCAGCAACCCTGTTCTTCGGAAGCGGTGCGATAGGCGGTGTGGTGAACGTAGTTGACCAACGTGTGCCCACGTCCACTGAAACGCGCGGTGAATTTGTATTAGAAACGCAAACCGTTAACGACCAGAAGCTTGGAACGTTTAACGTGACTACTGGCGTGGACAACATGGCCTTCTATGTTGACGGTTTTTATCGCGACTCAAATGACTATGAAACCCCAATGGCGCCTGATATTGACGACCCAGATGGCGACCACGTGGTTGAGAACAGTAACGAAGAGTCCCACGGATTTACGTTAGGTACCAGCTACTTATTCGACCAAGGCTATGTTGGCGTAGCGGTAGAGCGGTTTGAGCGAGAGTATGGCGTGCCTGGGCACAGTCACGGCGGAGATACTTCGGTATTCGCTAATCTTGAGCAAACTAAGTATCAGCTTTTAGGTGAATACAACTTTACCAATGACTTTTTGCAAAGTGTTCACTTTAGAGCGGGTTATACCGATTATGAACATGCTGAAGTTGAAGGTGGTTCAGTAGGTACCACCTTTAGTAATGAAACTGAAGAACTTCGCGTAGAGCTATTACATAAACCAATGGCTGGCTGGCGCGGTGGTATCAGCTTACATTACAAAGGGAGCGATGTATTTGCTCAAGGCGAAGAAGCATTTACACCGCCTTCAGAAATGGAGATGTTTGCTGTAGCACTCATGGAAGAGCGTCACTTTGGTGATTTTCTGGTTCAGTTAGGGGCGCGAGCGGAAAGAGTAACATTAGACGCATCAAGTGTATTGTTGCCTGAACTTGACGCTCACGATCATGGCGATGAACACGAACATGACGAGCACGATCACGACGAACATGAAGGCAGCGAGTTCATACGACAGTTTGCGGTAGACCAAGAGTTTACACCTATATCTCTGTCAGCAGGTGTGGTCTATACCATTAATGAAAGCTACAACGTAGGCATTTCACTTTCCCGCTCAGAGCGTGCGCCTTCAGCATCCGAGCTTCTGTCCTTTGGCCCGCATATCGGCACCCGTACTTATGAAGTTGGCGCGCTGTTTGATTTGTCAGAAGAGAGCGAGTTTGTGCTTTCTCAAACGCCTATCGACCTTGAGACAGCTAACAATATTGACCTAACGTTTAGAAAAACACAGGGCGACGTTGGCTTTGTGTTTAATGCTTTTTATAACCAGGTAGATAATTACTACTTCCAAGCTGAAACCGGATTATTTGCTGAAAGTGGCCATGATCATGATCATGGAGAAGAGGAGCACGGTGAAGAAGAGCATAGCGCAGATGAACACAGCGATGAATTACCTGTTCACCTGTTTGGTTCAGCTGACGCCGTTCTTTATGGTTTTGAGTTACAAGTTGCCTGGCAAACCACTGACAACCTAAAACTCGATTTTTTCGCCGACTACGTTAAAGCCCGCCTTAAAGATGGTGGCGCACTGCCTCGCACTTCGCCCATGCGAGTGGGCTCACACCTTGCCTACACGTTAGATAACATTCGCGCAGATTTAGACATCACATATTTTGCAAAACAAGACGATATCTCGACGTTCGAGACTGAAACAGACGGTTACACCCTTGTTGATGCTTCAATCACGTACGACATTCCTTTGGGAGATATTGATTTATCGGTTTACCTGAGCGGTGAAAACCTCACAGACGAAGAAGCGCGCGTTCACACCTCATTTTTGAAAGATATTGCACCACGTCCGGGTAGAAACTTTGCTTTCGGCGTACGTGGTTATTTCTAAGATCAGCTTAAAAAAAGAATTATTGATAGGGATACACACATGAAAAATAGACTAGTACTAAGCGCCATAGCCAGCGCACTTTTGCTTGCAGGCTGTGGTGATGCAGAAACCAATATTGTAGAGCTGGATCCTATTGAGGTGCCAGAGGATGATCACGACCACGACGACCATGATCACGATGACGACCACGACTCAGACTATGAAATAGAAAGTGAAGGCAGATTGGTTGTTGCCGATGCTGCATCAAATACGCTCACTGTCTTTGATCTAGATGATAATTCAGTACTTGATACGTTTTCAGCAACCTTTGATGGAAGCAGTGTAAGCGCCTCAGCAGACTATCGCTTTGCAGTCATCAACAGCCGAGCAAACGGATTAACTGAGTTTCTTGATGGTGGATTATGGCGAGAAGATCACGTAGAGCACCTGCACGACTATGAAGAAGCCCCAAGTCTGTCTGGTTTCACACTTGAAGGTAGTCAACCAACTCACGTAGTAACACACGACGGTCAGCTTGCTGTGTTTTACGACGGAAATGCCGATACCAGCATGCCGGCAGCGGTAAAAGTGGTAACTGATACCCAAATTGCCAGTGAAATTACAGAAGTACCTACTTTGGAATTTACTGTAAACATGCACGGTGTCGCGGAACCGCGTGGAGACATGCTAATTAGTACTGTACGTCGTGATGATGCAGAGTCTCGTTCTGCTAACCCAATCTTGCCAGACAGCGTTGCGGTATATCACTGGCATGATGGCGAGTACGAAGAAGAGCAACGCTTTGATGGCGAGTGTGCTGATTTACATGGCGCCGCTCAAAACGAAATCGCTGTTGCATTTGGCTGTAGCGACGGCGTATTAATTCTCAACGAAGATGATGAGGTATTTATCAGCACGTTTATTGACAACATTGATGGTCTTGGCGATCTGCGCATTGGCACAATGTATGGACATGAACACGCAGAAGCCTTTATCGGTATTGCTTCACAACATGGTGGCGGTAGTGCCATCTTGGCCAATGTGTCGCCTGTAACCAGCACCATGAGTGTAATCGATTGGCAGCCAGAGACTGATGCTCATGCAGTGTCATACGGCTTCTCAATGGGTGGTGAATTCTTTGTTATTTTAGATGACAAAGGTTTTGTAACACTACTAGAAGCGCATGAAGAAGACGGTGACACGCACTGGGAATTTGCGCACAAAATTGATGTGGCCAGTGCCAGCGCCGCAAACCTAGCAGAAGGTCAGTCATTTAGCATGGCGGCATCGCAACACGAAGAAGCCTTGTTTGTTGTTGACCCTGTTGCGCAAGCTATCCTCGCTGTTGATTTGGAAGCCGAGACCACGGAAACCTTGCTTGAACTGGACTTTGAGCCTGCAGGTGCAGTTTGGCTAGGTATTGCTGAAGAACACGAGCACGACGATCACGATCACTAATACGCAGTAGTGATTAAGTAAACGAAAGAGCAGGCTATAAGCCTGCTCTTTTTGTTTTTAATGTACCTTGTGCTTAAAGCCATTAGTTTGTTGCTAGAGCTGCTTACAACAACAGCTTTATTTAGGCAGCGGAATAAACTCTTGGTCGTCACCCGGAATAGTTGGGAATAACCCGTTTGCCCAACGAGCCTCAGCGTCTTCTATTTTCTCTTGAGAGTACGCCAAAAAGTTCCAACGTAAAATGGGTTGTTTCTCCATTTTCTCTCCACCTAAAAGGAAGTAGCGACTGTTCTCCATGGTTTCAATTTCACTTTCATCGTCCAAAAGCACAAATTCGCCTGCGCTAAAAACTGCATCGCCTAGTTTTACTTTTCCGGAAATAACGTAACAGGCCGTTTGAGATTTGCCACACGGACGCTCAATAACCGCTCCTGCTTCTGTTATCACATCTAAATAAAACATGGGTGAGTACGTCTTAACCGGTGACGTATAGCCGTACGCTTCCCCTGCAATTAGTCGCATCAGTACTTTTTCACGATGTATATACGGCAGTTTAGCTTTGTTAACGTGTATAAAGCTGGGCTCCATATCTGCCTTTTCTTCAGGTAATGCAACCCAGCACTGTAGACCGTTTAGCACATGGTCACTGCCTCGGGTTTCAATGGTCTCTCGCTCAGAGTGAACAATGCCTTTACCCGCTGTCATCCAGTTTACGTCGCCAGGCTGTATTTCCTGAATAGTGCCTAAGCTATCCCTATGCAGCATACTACCTTCCATTAAATAACTAATGGTGGCCAGTCCTATATGCGGGTGGGGCCTAACGTTAATGCCGCTGCCTGCTGGGAAATGTGCAGGTCCCATATGGTCAACAAAAACAAATGGGCCAATGCTCCTTGCGTCAACGTGGGGAATAATGCGACTTACTGAGAAGCCACCTAAATCTTTTTTGTGAGATGAAATTCGTTTTGCCATGATCTTTCTCAATTAACGTTGTTGGGAGAAGTTAACCGGTGACCACGCGGGCTCGGCTGTTTCTATTGGTGTTGCGAGTTCTGGGTACTGCTGTCTATCGGCAAAAACGACGTTGCCGTCTACGACAGTTAACTGTGCTTGTGTGTTTAGCAATGCCTTTTCACTTACTGTTAAGATATCGTGGTTAAGAATAGCAAAGTCAGCGTAAAAGCCAGGTCGTAATCTACCCTTAACGTTTTCTTCTCCAGATAGTGCAGCGCTTCCTTGCGTAAATAGCTTAAGGGCTGTCAGTCTGTCTACATGCTTTGTACCTAAATCAAAACCACCCACGGTTTTTCCGCTCACTGCCCAGTAATAGGTTGCCCATGGATTAAAACTTGAAACGCGGGTACCGTCTGTGCCTAAGCCCACTGTGATGCCAGCACTAAGCATTTGCTTTATAGGGGGCGTGCGCTTGGCTTGCTCGGCGCCATATCGCTCAACGAAATCCTCACCAGCAAAGGCCATACGGCCTTGTACCGTAATCGAGCCACCTAACGCTTTAATGCGCGAGAGATTTTCATCAGACACCGTCTCGGCGTGGTCGATAATCCAGCGCACGCTATCAACGGGCTGTGTTGAGTGAATATGTTCAAGTACGTTTAAAATACGTGTTATAGATTGGTCATAAGTGGCATGGAGCCTAAACGGCCACTGCTGCAATAGATGAAGCCTAATCACTTCTTCCAGCGCATCTTCGGCTTCGCCTGGAAGTTCAGGGCGTGGCGCACGAAAGTTTTCATAGTCTGACGCTTTATAAGTGAGTAGCTCGCCACCGCCTTCAATTACATAGCCATTGTCTAAATGAATATGCTGGTTTTGATTTGCTTCATACTTACTCATCCATGTAGCAAAACTCACCATTTCTTTAGTGGGAACTTGCGGGAACAAGTAATTAGAAACCCGTATCGGTAACTCACCGAGCTTGGCAAGGGTTTCACTGGCTGTATAGTCTTCAGGGAAGGTATGGCCACCGCCGCCTGCGTCTACTACACTGGTTACGCCTAAGCTAAGTAGCTTGCGATAAAACTGTCGACTGGAATTTAACTGTTCATTTGCGCTTAGTTGAGGCAGCGCGGCAATGGTCTTATATAAAATCATTGGGTTGGGTTGAGCAAGCAAAACACCTGTGGGGTTGCCGTTAGCATCTCGCTCTATCACGCTTCCCTTTGGTGCTTGGGTGTCTTTGTCTATTCCCAGTGCTTCAAGGCCTTTTTTATTGAGCACACCACCTGAGTAAAGGTGAAGCACAAATACCGGTGTGTTTGGCGCTATGTCGGTAAGCTCTTGTGGTGTAGGTAAGCGCTTCTCTTCAAATTGATAAGGGCTGAAACCTCCAATGACTCTTACCCATTGACCCTTGGGCGTGCGTTTGGCTTGTGCTTCTAGCATGGCTAAGCCTTCTTTCAAGCTTGTAATACCTTCCCAGCGAGTTTCTAAATTATAAAAACGTCCTCCACGCGTTACGTGCATATGCGAGTCATTAATACCTGGAATGAGCCGCTGTCCTTTTGCATCGATTACTTGAGTGGCATTATCTGCGTCTGCTAGCAGCTGTTGGGCATCTTGCGAAAAGGCGCTAAATTTACCGTTTTCTACGCTAAGAGCCGTATAGGTTTGGCCGCTCGCATTTGTGATTTTTGCATTTACAACGACCAGATCTGGGGCAGCCATTGCCTGGCTAGCGCCAAACAATAGAGCAACAATCGAAAAACGTGACAATAATAAATTCATGGGATAGCTCCTAGTTATTGCTGCTTTGGCTAGTGGTTTGTTTACCTGACTGGGCTGCAAAATAAGTGGCTAGGGCGTCAATATCGTCATCGCTAAGCCCTGATGCATTGGGGCGCATGATGCTGGCCATACCGCCTTTCCTGATACCGTCGCGATAAGCTTTAAGTGCATAAACTAGGTACGGTTTGTTCTGACCTGCCAAATTAGGGTTACTTTCAATGTTGGCAATGCCTGTTTCACCGTGACACCCCATACAGTATTGTGAAAGTGTTTGGCCTTTTTCGTATTGCGCGCTATCGGCATTAGCGCTAACGCTGAAAGAAAGTGTTGCGATGTAAAGCGCGGTCAATAGTGCTACAAGTGGGTGCAAAGCTCTCATGTTAAACTCCTCGTGCAGTAACGATTCAAGAGCGACAGGTCACGGTGACCTGTCGCATTAAGGGCTACTGGCCTTCTTTGGCGTTAAACATTTCGGTTGCGTAAATAAGGCCTAAACCGTATCCTCCAGCATGTTCTTTTGCGATGTTTGTCACGTCCACATAGCTTTCAGTGCGAGCCCAATCACGTTGAAGTTCTAGAAGGTACTGCAACCAAGTAATGGGTTGAGCACCTGCCTGAATCATACGCTGAACCGCCATGTCGTGAGCTTCTTTAGATACACCGCCAGACGCATCGGTTACAAAATACACGTCATAGCCTTCTTCAATGGCAGACAGCACTGGCCCTACACCGCAAACTTCTGTCCAAAGCGCTGCAATAACAATTTTGTTCTTTTTAAATTTCTTAACCTTGTCGGTAACTCGCTTATCTTCCCAGGTGTTCATCGTTGTGCGGTCAATAGGTGTTTGGTCGGGGAATACTGCTTTTAATTCCGGGAAAAGCGGGCCGCTGAATGACTTTTCAGCTACGGTTGTAAGAATGGTGGGTACATTAAATGCCTTTGCAGATTTTGCTAGACCTGTAACGTTGTTGCGCACATCTTCGATTGAATGTGAGCGTGTTGAAAACGCCATTTGAGGCTGGTGGTCGATAAGAATGACCGTGTGGTTGTCGGGGGTCAGAAGGCTCTTTGCTGGCTCTCCCGCTTGCACAGAAGGAACAAGAAAGGTTAAGCCAGTAACAAGTGCTGCCATTGATTTTTTAATATTAAACATTGTGATTTCCTCTTGGATTAAGTTTGTTGTGAGTACTTCGTAAACCTCGAGATAAATCTTATGTTCGTTTTACTTGGTTTAAAATGCGTAAAAATACATCAAATTATTCTAATTTTTAGGATTAATGTGTGAGTTTGAGAGAATCACGCAAAATCTAACAAGTCAGTACCGAAAAAGTTATCGATGACACAGCGCCATTCTCCACTTGCATCCCTTTGCAGAACGTAGACGGCGCGCTTACCCTCGCAGGGTAGGGCGTTGGGTGTTGCTTTGGGTACAAGATAAAGCTTAGCGACGACTAGCGCTACGTCACCGGCTTGTATAACCCGTTCATCTCCGGTGGTAACAAAATGTTCGGGCATGAATTTCTTTTGAAATTTAAGCAGTGCGTCAACGCAGTCGCGCTGCGTGGCATGTTCTTCAGCGGCTTGGTTTTGCGTTGAACTGGACATGGGGGTAGCGACCACAGTTGCATCGCTCGCATAACATTGGGATAAGGCGTCTTGATCGCCGCGGTTTACTGCGTCATGCAACTGTTGTAACACGTGAGATATTGGATTGTTCATGGCTGTCGTTCCGTTATTTTTACCGTAAGACGAGCCAATAAAAAACCCGCCTTTGCGGCGGGTTTAGTGAATTCTATTTACGCACTAGCTAACCCGCCCATTCCTTAGAATAGCGAGAATAATAATCAGCGCAGTCGCTGAGTAAGCAGTATGTGTATTCGTGTTTTTAGGCATAGTATATAAAAACAGTGCGCTGCTAGTGAGTATTTAGTGACCCGAGTATCCTGTGCGGCAAACAGAAAGTCAACGGTTTTTTATGTGAACAAATTAGACTCATGCGGGTGGGTGAGCAAGCGGTTAGAATTGGGTTCGATGCTAGTTCAGGCTTCAAATATGGTAATGCGAATAGTCGAGCCCTGTTTCAAACATTCATAGATGTCTTCATCAGTAAAGCCACTGTTATGGAGAATTTGTCTAGCAACAAGCTTGGCATCTTTTGTACTATTTCTGTCACTTAATATTTGAAGTGCTTTGTTTAAGTAGTTAACTGAAGACATGATAAAAGCCTCATGTGCCACACTTTATTGCTGTTTATTATTTGAACGAATGAAGGTGGGGTTGTGATCACTGAAACGTCGTAAAGGCATCATAAATTATGGTGGAGTTTAAATCTTGAATTTACTTTATAGCTGGTTAACGGCCAACGATACATTGTCGATGTCAACGTCAGCGGTGCTTGTTCTCACATCGTTCTTTACGTCTATGATGACAGCAACCCTGGGGATTGGCGGCGGGGTGTTATTGCTTGCAGTAATGGCCGGTACTATGCCGGTTAGTGCGCTGATCCCAGTTCATGGCTTAGTGCAGCTTGGTTCCAACGGAAACCGAGCGCTAATGACGGCAAAGCATATCGACTGGGATATGCTGAAATATTTTTCTCTAGGCGCAATCGTCGGCGCTTTCTTAGCGTCGTTTATTGTGATTCAGCTGCCGCTGGTTATCATTCAGTTTGCAGTTGCCGCATTCATTTTATTTTTAGTGTGGGGGAGTAAACCCAAGGCACAAGAAATAAGGCCCGCGGGTAGAACATTGGCGGGGTTGGTGACCACCTTGGTTTCAATGTTTGTAGGTGCCACAGGGCCTTTGGTGGCTGCGTTTGTACACCGAAATAATTACAGCAAAATGCAGATAACCGGCACGCTTGCCAGCTGTATGACACTGCAACACGGCCTTAAAGCGTTTGTTTTTACCTTTGTAGGGTTTTCTTTTGCACAGTGGGCGGGGCTTATCATTATTATGATTGCCAGTGGTGCTCTGGGTACGTTTTTCGGGCTCAAAGTATTAAAGCGTGTGCCGGCCGATAAGTTTATGCTGGCGTTCAAAATTGTAGTGACCTTGTTGGCCCTGCGCTTGTTATGGCAGGCTTTAGTGAGTTTACTTTAGCTAAAAAAAATGGGAGCTTAAGAGACATGTCTCTTAAGCTCCATAAGTATATTGCTAATAGTTTCTCGCGTTTTCCCACTATTTAGAAGCGATAGCTTAACGACAAATGCCACTCGCGCCCAGCACTAGGTACTCGCTCACCCACTTCCACATCAGTGTTCATTACGCGATTAATTCCCGCAGTATGTGGTGCGTACTGCTTATCAAACAGATTATGAATAGTCGCTGTTACCTGTAGGTTTGAATGCCCACTATCAAGAAGCGTTACAAGCCCAGTAAGGTGAACCAACCCATAGCCAGCGGTAGACGCTTCATTCTGCAGTGCTGAAACGTGGTTTTGGGCGCCGGCTAATTCAGACGTAAACTGCATTTGAAGCGGCGCATTAAAGACCTGAGTATTCCATTGAAGCGTTGTTGTTAAATGCTCGGGCGCAATACGGAATAAGGCATCGTCAATGTCATCACAATTGCCATGCTGGATAGTGGCTACTGCACGCACACTTAAGTTTTCACTAAGCTGACCTTGCACCGTCATGTCGGCACCCTTGATAACAGCATCGGTATTCGTCCACTGAAACGGCTCAGTGCCAGCCATCATGGTAGATACCATGTTCGCCGCCATATTCGTACTCGGTGAGCCGGCGATGTAATCCTCTATATCTTGATAGAAAAAGCGGGGTGATATGGTCCAACTTTCATAGTTGTAATCAATTCCTACCTCTATTTTGCGCGCGGTTTCATTGTCTAATTCAAGGTTACCAATGTAATTAAATCCGTCGGCCATACCCCCGGAAATACCAAGCGGTAGCCAGGTGTAGCGCTCGAAATAGGTAGGGGCACGATTTTTCTGAGAAATGCCAAGTACAATATCAAGCGAGTCGCTCGCATGGTATCGGGTAGTCGCGGCGATATCTAACATACTGTAGTTTTTGTCACGGTCAGCAGCGTTGAAGCTGTTTACAAGCGTTGCAATTGCTGGGTTCATCATAACCATATTAGACCCCGCTTCTCCAGCATCCATGCTAACACGGGTATATCGCGTACCTAGCGTAGATGAATATGCATCTTTGTTTATCGTCCACTGAGCATAAACACTCGCGGTATCTCTTTGTACATTAGTAAAATTATCTACAAAGAACATACCGTTGTTAGGGTTAGTAATAACGGAGTTATTCCGGGCGTGGTGTAGGTAAGCGCCCAATTCAAGCTCGCCAGTATCTAATGGCATAACGTATTTTGCATCTAGCCCTTGCGCGATAGCGTCAGCGTTGTTTTCTCGCGCCATGCTCTCAGACATTATCATGCGCTGGGAAAAGTTATCCATGGCATGTTGGTTACTGTTGCCAAACCAATTCATAGCAAAGTACTCAGCTTTACCGGCGTTATAGCGATAACCGACTCGGTACCATGCTGCATCGATAAAACCAATATCCATTGCAAGGGCGGGCGTACCGCTTTCATTGGTGTTTAGCTTTTGGTAGCTGGCGTCGAGTTGGTGTTTTCCCCATTCATAACCAAGTCTAAATTTACCGCCATTTCTTTGATAGTGGCTATTGGGTATAACGATGTTATCACCCGATTCTCGCTCATCACGCTGCTGATGCATAAACGCGCCGCTAACGAAAGCTTGGTCAGTTTTGTAAAGTACATTGCCCTGATACTGGTGCCCGCTACCCGGGGCAATCAAACTGGCGTTTACACTGCCAGTAATGCCGTTTCCTAAAGCAAAAAGGGATACCGCATCGGCGTTAATACGAAGTTTGCCGCCTAGCGTTTGTACGCCAGCACTCACAGGTACAATGCCGCGATATAAAGTAGCGGTAAGCCCAGGCTCTGGCAGTACGTGAGATAATGGCGAGTCCATTGAATTAGGGCCAGCGCCAGCGATGTCGACCCCGTCAACGGATACACCCACTCTATCGCCAAACAAGCCTCGATATTGAATGAGGCCTGTAACCGGGCCATTTCGCGAGATAGAGACTCCGGGTAGCAGTGCTAACTGATCGCCAAAGTCCGCGTCTATATTGGTTGCGGCAGTTACTGCTTCTCGCTCTATTTCTTTTACATTAGTGAGCGAAGAACCAATCACTGTAATCACTTCTGTTGAAGCGCTATCAATGAACTCAGATGTGTTTGCATAAACGTGTGCAGATGTGCAGGCAGCTGTAACAGCGAATGCCAGTAAAGAATACTTCATAACAATTCCATTAAATAAACGAACGTGTGCACGGTTAAACCATGCGTATTAAGTGTGTTTTAGGCGTTGTTATGCGAGAGGTGGAGCGCGACCTAGCGGAGCCGCAAAGGCAAAAGATGTGTAGGGTGCTGCTGCAAGGCGAGACGCCAAGGCGCGATAGCGCACAAGGGATATCACTACTAATACATCTACAGGTACGTTGTCCATTTGAGGAAGGTCGGCCAACGTGCCGTTGGTACAATCTATGTGCTCAACAGGTGCTTTTAGTAGTTCTGGGCTTATAAATACAAACTCACCTTCAAGCTCTGTTGCGCTTACCGATATATAGCGCATGGTTTTGCCAGTACAGATAAGCTCAATGTCATCACCCACCAACCCACGGGCATGCTGCATAGTACGCGAAGCAAGGCCCAGTGCTAATGCATTTTGCAAAAGCATACAGAGGCAGAGTATTAAGGCTGTCAGGTGTTTAATCGACATTGTTTATCTTTTTACGTTGCGCGTCTTTATCATAGCGTGCGATGGATGAATGTTTCCACATTTTAATTAAGTTCTTTAACACCGGCCTTTTTAAGCTTTCGGTAAAGCGTGCGGGTACTTACGCCTAGCGCGTCCGCGAGGCTGTTTATATCGCCTTTAAAGGAGCTTGCTACCTGAGCAAGATAAGCATCTTCTACCTCGTCGAGAGTCATAATACCCTTGCTAAGATTAACCCTGCTTGTTGTTAGTAGGTATTGATCATTTTTACCCCCCATTGAAGCGTTATTCTCGTCGGTGAACTTGTCTAACACGGGGAGATCCGACTCGTAGATCACGCTCTCATCGGCAAGTAATACAGCTTGGTCAACAATGTTGCGCAACTCACGAATATTACCCGGAAAGGCGTAGCTACTTAATTTTTCGAGGGCTTTTTTATGAAAACGCTTTTTCTCGTGGGACTGAGCTAAAAAATGCACTGCAATCAGCGCAATATCTGACTTTCTCTCTCGTAAAGAGGGAAGGTTGATAGGGAAACCCGCAATTCGATAGTAAAGATCACGCCTGAATTCCCCCTTTTCTACCATTTGCTTTAAATTTTTGTGCGATGCACACACCAATCGGAAGTTGGCCTTCTTCGAAACTACGCTTCCCACAGGGCGGTAAGTCTGGGTTTCAAAAAGCCGGAGTAGTTTAACCTGCATGGCGAGGGGAATATCGCCTACTTCGTCGAAAAATAGAGTGCCACCCTCTGCCGCCTCTACCAGTCCTTTTTTATTGGTGGTCGCGCCCGTAAACGCGCCTTTTTCATAGCCGAATAACTCACTTTCAAGCAAAGCATCAGACAACCCGGTACATTCAATTACAACAAAAGGTTTTTCAGCGCGATGACTACTTGAGTGTAGAGCCTGAGACACCAGTTCTTTTCCGGTTCCGGTTTCACCAAACAGTAAAACAGATATATCTGAGTTCGCAGCGCGGTTAATTTTATTTAGCATCGTTTTAAATGCTTCTGACTCGCCAATCATTTTTCCAGCAGAGGGGCGGTTAGATGCGAAGGCAAGCTTATCTAGAATTTCTAGATAACCTATTAAATCCCCGTGACCGTCGAAGATAGGTCGCATCAGAATGTCACAGTAGCTTTGGCCCTCGCTGGTAGTATGGATATGCACCACACTAGCTGCTCGGCCCGACTTTTTACTTTCCTGCATAGGGCACTGCTCGCCGCACTGGTCACAGGGCTTATTGTTTCGATGAGATACCTGATAACAGGTGCTATAACCGAGCTTGATATCGACAGGGTAAGTATCTCTGTAAGGCGCATTGACCGCCTCAATAATGTAGTTTTGATTGATGAAAATAGCGGGTTTGTCTATTGCATCTATCATTGCTTGTACAATTGATATGTTCACTGTCAGCGTATTAGTTAATGCTACTTTTATCTTGCCAACTTAACATATTGGCATAGAGCTTGTTGATTGTTTTAGTTGAATCACAATGCCTGAGTGCAAATACGTCCGTCAATAGGAGAGTTAAACAATGAAAGTACGCATCTTTTTAACTGCGTTGGGGGTAGCCGTAAGCGCCGGGTGCTCTTTCGCTAATGCACAAACCAACGAGCTAGCTGAAAGCGAAGTACAAACAAAAGTGAAGCAGGCAAAAGTTCACGCTAAAGCCCTTGGCGGAGCGCTTAAATCTAGACTAAAACAGGCAATTCAGTCTGGCGGTTTGGAAGCAGGTGTAGAAGAGTGTCAGTTGGCCGCTGAGCCTATCGCCGAGGGGCTTAGCCAAAATGGGTGGGAAGTAGGGCGTACTGCGCTAAAAGTAAGAAACCCGAATAACGCGCCAGACGAATGGGAGCGCGAGCAGCTAGCCCTTTTCGCTTCTCTATTGAAAAAGACTAAGCTAGAGGGTGAGCCGCCGTCTACGCCTATAGACACCTATAAATATGACAGTGACAGTGGCGAATTCCGGTACATGATGGCTATTCAACAAGGTCAAGTTTGCATGGCGTGCCACGGTGCCCAAATTGCACCTTCAGTAAAAGAAACCATTTTAAAACATTACCCTAAGGATGAGGCCACTGGGTTTGAACTTGGTGAATTGCGCGGCGCGTTTACAGTGACCTATTTGCCGCAGTAATTTAAGTTAATTTTGTATTAGCTGAAGCAAAAGCTCTCTTCTCAACCTATTAAACAAGGCTACGACGCCCCCCTCTTCTTTTTGTCTGTGTCAATTTTGTCATTGAAAGTGACAAAATTGGCGCGGCAATCGTATTGAATCCTTGCGATGGATCAAAGTGCGCAACTTTTCGCCATGGAATAATTGTCCTGCACAGTACGAATAGACTGTCATTCATCAGTTGTTAGTTCAGATTAACGAGAAAAGTGATGTATGGCACAAACCATGCTCTAGCTGTGATGAATGTTCACGTGATAACCACTGAATAACCAATAAATTTATTTAAGGTCAAGCGCTTATCGCGCAAAAGAGACAAGGGAGATAACCCATGAGCGATACGTTAATAGAACTATCGCGGTGGCAATTTGCATTAACTGCGATGTTCCACTTTATTTTTGTACCCTTAACACTAGGGCTAAGCTTTTTACTTGCCATCATGGAGTCGGTCTATGTGATGACAGGTAAAGAGATATACAAGCAAATGACCCAGTTTTGGGGAAAGCTGTTTGGTATTAACTTTGCCATTGGGGTAGCCACAGGCTTAACCATGGAATTCCAGTTCGGCATGAACTGGTCATACTATTCCCACTATGTCGGCGATATCTTTGGCGCGCCTTTGGCTATTGAAGGGCTTATGGCCTTCTTCTTGGAGTCTACCTTCGTGGGCCTGTTCTTCTTTGGCTGGGATAAAATGTCTAAGGTGAAGCACCTTATGGCTACTTGGTTAGTTGCCATTGGTTCTAACTTCTCAGCACTTTGGATCCTAATCGCTAATGGTTGGATGCAGTACCCTGTAGGCGCTGAATTTAACTTTGAAGCAATGCGTATGGAAATGACCAGCTTCGCTGACGTTATTTTTAACCCTGTAGCACAGGTTAAGTTCGTTCATACGGTTTCAGCAGGTTACGTGACCGGCGCCATGTTTGTGTTGGCAATCTCTAGCTACTATCTACTAAACCACAAGCATATTGCGTTTGCCCGACGTTCGTTTGCGATTGCAGCCAGCTTTGGCTTAGCTTCAACTTTGTCAGTTATTGTTTTAGGTGACGAAAGTGGCTATGAACTGGGTGACGTGCAAAAAGTGAAATTAGCTGCTGTTGAGGCTGAATACGAGACCCACCCTGCGCCAGCACCCTTCACTGTTTTTGGTATACCTAACGATGAAAAAGAAGAAACTGAATACGCCCTTCAGATTCCGTGGGCAATGGGCATCATTGCTACTCGCTCGTTAACCGAAGAAGTGAAGGGTATTAAGGATCTTAAAGAAGAGAATCGCGAGCGTATTTTAAGCGGCATCAAAGCTTATGAAGTGCTTGATGATGTAAGAAATGGAACCGCAACAGCAGAGCAGCGCGCGGCCTTTGAAGCCAATAAAGACAGTCTTGGCTACGCCATGCTGCTTGAGCCCTATACAGACGATGTGTCAAACCCATCAGACACAGCCATTCAACAAGCCGTTGACTACAGCATTCCTCCGGTGGCCCCGCTATTTTGGAGTTTCCGAATCATGGTTGCCGCAGGCTTTATTATGCTAGCTCTGTTCTTGTGTGCATTTTATTACAGCACAAAGCATAAAATCACCAAGCCTCGCTGGCTACTAAGAGGCGCTCTCTATGGTTTACCA
This sequence comes from Alteromonas sp. ABV4_150, assembly GCF_056311745.1. Taxonomy (NCBI): domain Bacteria; kingdom Pseudomonadati; phylum Pseudomonadota; class Gammaproteobacteria; order Alteromonadales; family Alteromonadaceae; genus Alteromonas; species Alteromonas sp. ABV4_150. The sequence continues at coordinate 1,911,861 of NZ_CM149971.1, forward strand.
CTTCCTTGGGTGGCCTGTGAAGCAGGCTGGTTCGTTGCTGAATATGGTCGTCAGCCATGGTCTATTGCAGAAGTATTACCGGTGCATACCTCAGTGTCTAACTTGGCGATTAGCGACGTGGTAACCACTATTGTTGCCTATACCGTTTTCTACACAGCAATGTTCATCATTGGTTTTTACCTAATGAAAAAATTTGCGAAGAAAGGTCCTGTGCCTCCGGAAGATACAAAGACTGAAACTGAGCTTGATCTTATTGACCTTGATGAGCAAGGAGCAAAAGCATGATTGATTATGAACTGTTACGCGTCATTTGGTGGTGCTTAGTTGGCGTGCTGCTAATTGGGTTCGCCGTCACTGACGGCTTCGACTTAGGGGTGGGCGCTTTGCTTACCCTTATCGGGAAAAATGACAAAGAACGTCGTGTGATGATTAACACCGTTGGACCTCATTGGGACGGAAATCAGGTGTGGTTTATTACCGCTGGTGGCGCTATCTTTGCGGCGTGGCCAATGATTTATGCTACGGCGTTTTCGGGCTTTTACCTTGCTTTGGCATTAACCTTGATTACCCTATGGATGCGTCCTATTGGTTTTGATTACCGCAGTAAACTACCAAACCCACAGTGGCGCAAAGCCTGGGACTGGGCGCTATTTGCTGGTGGCATTATTCCGTCGCTCATCTTCGGTGTTGCGTTCGGTAACCTGCTATTAGGGGTGCCTTTCGAATTAGATAATACTCTGAAATCTACTTATACAGGGTCGTTCTTCGGGCTGCTAACACCTTTTGCCTTAGTGAGTGGATTACTGTCGGTGGCTATTTTACTTAACCATGGCGCAACTTGGTTACAAATGAAAACTGATGGCTTTATTGAAGTTCGCGCCCGAGCTGTGTCAGTGGTATTGAGCCTTGTAGGCGTAGCCTTGTTTGTTATTGCCGGTTTTTGGGTAGCATTTGGCTTAGATGGCTTTGTAATTACCTCTGCGGTAGACACCATTGCTACATCGAACCCGCTTAAGAAAGAGGTCGCTATTGAAGCGGGCGCTTGGATGAGCAATTACAGCAAATATCCTTTCATGGTGATAGCCCCTGTATTAGGTATAGTGGCTGGTCTTGCCTGCGCTTTCTTCTCTAAGAAAGGCAACCCGGGTATGGCGTTTGTATCAAGTGCACTGTTTATCACTGGCGTAATTTTAACTGCGGGCTTTTCAATGTTCCCGTTCCTAATGCCTAGCATCACAATGCCAGAAGCTTAGCCTTACTGTATGGGATGCAACGTCTAGTCACATGACGCTGAACGTTATGTTCATTGTTGCCTGCATCTTTGTACCTATTGTACTGAGCTATACGGCTTATAGCTTCTGACGTAATGCGCGGTCGCATCAAAAATGATGACCTCGACCAATCTCACACTATCTATTAAGGAGATATTTATGTGGTATTTCGCTTGGATATTAGGTGTTTTACTGGCGTGCTCTTTCGGCATTATCAACGCCATGTGGTTAGAAGCTACAGAAAATATGGATAGACCGGAAGATCAAGAGTAGAAATGGAAGTAGGCTGGCCGCAAGAACACGCCGTGAACCCATCCGTGGGGGCTTTGCAGCGGCATCCCAGCCGCTGAAAGTTCTTGCAGCCAGCCCACCACCACTTCGAAGAGAAAAAGAAGCGCGGAATTATTGAGAGGTGGAGGAGGGCTTTTTTGCAGCGAGCCTATCACTTCAAAAAAAGTTAAAAATAAACGAAACAACAAAAAAGATAGAAACGAACAGTGACTAAAGAAAAGGTTCCCAACAGACAAACACTTACTAAGTGGTGTAAGGAAGTGGATAGCGCGCAATCGCTTGGCTTGCGCCGTTCGCTTATGTCACAGGTAGCAGTTAAGTGTTTGTCGCTTTTTTCTTTAATTATTGGCTTTTATTACTTTTCTAATATTGCCCAAGACTGGGTAGTGAACAAAACACCTGCGACCCGTGGCGATATAGTAGGGCTTTCTTGCTGCCTAGCATTGTGTTGGGTATTCCAAGGCGCGTTTAACGCCCTTTCTAGTGTGGGCAAAGCGAAGGCACTTGATAAACTTGAAGTGCATTTGAAGCAGGTGTTTGTCGCCCGTCAGCATGCGCTTATCCGCCAGCACTCTGTTTATTATTGGCAAACCCTTTGGCTGCAGCATATGCAGGCTTTTATCGATTGGGCGCTAGAATATCGGGTACAGCAAATGATAGCGGTAATAGTGCCATTGCTGGCTTTAGCCGTTATTTTCTTGGTAAACCCCATAATCGGTTTTGGTCTACTGCTTACACTACCTGTTGTGCCACTTTTTATGATTATCGTAGGTAAAGGGGCGGCCGCACTGCATCGCAAGCACTTTATTGCGCTTGAACGATTAGGTAGCTTGTTTACTGATCGCTTGGCTGCACTGCCTATGCTGGCTAGCTTTCAGGCTCATCAAAAACAAACTGATTTGTTGAAGCAAGCCAGTGATAATTTAAATACGCGAACTATGAAAGTGGTAAGTGTGGCGTTTCTATCTAACAGCGTGTTGGATTTTTTCGCCACGCTTGCCGTGGCCTTAGTGGCGGTATTTATCGGTTTTTCATTGTTGGGTGAATTAGATATTGGGCCTGCAATAACACTACAGCAAGGTTTGTGGGTGCTGCTTACTGTACCCTTGCTGTTAAGTGAAATGAAAAAATTGGGTCAGATCTATCATCAAAAAGCACAGGCAGAAGCCGCGCAAGACGAACTTGCTCCTTTGTTCTCTGTGTATATTCAAGCTCAGGTTAAAATGCTTTCAGATACAAAAGAGGATAGCCATTCTGAGCGTATGAACACATCACGCGAATCTTTGCTTTCAGCCTCTCACTTTAACGTTTTTGATATGAACGCGTCGCTATTTACGTCGTTATCATCCTCTACAAACGCACAGCCTGCATTGCTTAGTGCAGATAGCCTTAATGTTTTTAAAGGCGATAAAATTTTACTCAGCGGTGCTTCGGGCTCTGGTAAAACGCTGTTGTTAGAAGCACTCGGTGGGCAGCGCCCAGCATCTCACAAATTTAACGAGCCGGTTGTGTGGATCACGCAGCACCCAGTGGTAACACCAGGTTCGGTACGAGAGAACCTATGCCTTGATGACTGCTATACGGATGAAGCGCTTAAGGAGGTACTTCATGCGGTAGAATTAGGGCAGTGGCTAGCACTATTACCCTATGGATTAGACACGTTAATGACAGATTACCCATTACTTTCTGGGGGCGAGGCGCAGCGTCTATCTTTAGCTCGGGCTTTGTTGCGAAACGCAGGCATATGGCTATTGGATGAACCAACGGCGCATTTACCAGATCCCCAACATCACAGACTGGCTCAGCTTATCAACCGCCTAGGTGACAACAAAACCTTGATTTGGGCTTCGCACAAGGCACTACCTGCCAATTGGTTCTCACACTTCTGGGCTATTAAAGACGGTGAGGTGAAAACAGTATCAATTGCTGGCCAAAGCAAAGAGCAGGCGTCGACAAATGAATAGTACTAAACCCGCCTATTTAACGTTATTGCTCGCCTTAGCTCATGGTGTAGCAGGCATCAGTATCTTGGTTATTTCTTCTTGGTTTATTGCCGTCAGTGCAATTGCGCCTGTTGGCTTTAACTATGTCATTCCTGCTGTTGTTATCCGCGCACTTGCGCTACTTCGCATTGCATCAGGCTACGCCAGTATGTGGGTTGGCCATAACGATTTACTCGCTCGGATAGCCAATATTAGATTAGGCGTATTCAGCCAGCTTGAAAACAGTCAGATCAATGAAAAAGCCTTAACTACAGAAGCACTAGCTCATCATACCGAAGAGCTTGCTAGTCGTTGGATAGCGTGGATAGCGCCGCTGTCTAGCGCTATGTTTATTTTCACGTGTCTTTGTTTGATAGCCACGTGGTTTGATTTTCCTGGTGCAGGATTGCTTATTGCCCTTTTTGTGGCGTGGTCGATAGCGGTAGTACTACAAGGGCTAAGGGCCCTTCGTATCGCTAAGCGCGCAACGAGCGCGAATGCCGAGTTTAGACAAGCGTCGAACAACTTTTTAAATAGTAGTGCAATCTGGCATTTAAACAGCGGGTTTGTTGGTCAGCGCGAAGACAATGTTACTAGGGCATACAATAGCCATAGCGCTTCTAATGCCTGCACGCTAGATGTTAAAGAGAAAAAGACATCGAACATAGTCGGAAAAAACGTTAGTGCTAAAGCAGTATGGCAAGAAAAGGCTGCACAAAAAAATACAGCTAATCGCACCGCGTGGTGGTTTCAGGGTATAGCGTTTTTGCTGGTTGTGCTAATGATGTCTGGTGCTTTATCCATCGCGCAGACGCTGCTTTTTGCTCCCATCGCTATCGTAGTGCCTATGGTATTGCTAGCGGCGCCCGATTGGGCTGGGAACGCTTTTTCAAGCATATCTAAGTTTGCACAATACAAACGAAGCGTAAAAGCGCTTCGGCAAATGAAAACAACGCCCATCAAGATGCTCTGTGAAAGAGAGATAAATACCGCGATAACCTTAACGGATTTTTCGATAAAAGGCCGTCATACGAACAAAGTGAATACAAACATACCAGCTAAAGGTGTGGTTTGTGTGTCAGGTGCCTCTGGTTGTGGTAAATCATCTTTGCTTCAGGGGCTTGCGGGGCTACTTCCGGCCAACGGAAAGCGAGAAATTGATGGCGTTAATATACCTCCTGGTTTAGTCTCTAACTGGCGCTATGTTGAGCAAGAGCCCATCATATTATCTGGCACGCTTGCTTTAAATTTAGATCCTGCTGGACAGGAAATACCCCACAATCAAATGACGACGCTGCTGCAAGAGCTAGGTTTGGATAAGGGCTTACTATTGACTACCTGGGTAGGCAAAGCAGGACGGCCATTGTCTGGTGGTGAAAGAAAGCGTGTAGCGCTAACTCGGGCTATTTTAGCTAATCCACGAGTATTACTTGTAGATGAGCCGTTTGAAGGCTTAGACATTCATACACAACAACGAGTGTGTGACATGTTAAACCGCTATGCTACCGATAAGCTAGTGATAATTGCTTCACATGTCACCCCTAAAGCCCTCGTGGTGCAAAAAAACGTACAGTTAGACGAAGCGAGTATGGTTACCGTTAATGGCGAGCATCGCGCTACTTTGTAGCGAACTGCTCGAAATCCTTTGTAATGTCTTCCAGGCTTCTTCCTTTGGTTTCAGGGAAGAGCTTGGCAACCAGTATCAAGCTTACTAAAGCAAAACCGCCGTATATGGCAAAAGTGGCGGCAGCCCCTAAATTGGCAAGCTCCCATGGGAATACCATTTGAACCAAGAAGCTTGTGAGTGAATTCACCATACCCACCAAGGAAATTGCCAGTGCCCGAGTTTGGTTAGGGAAAATTTCGGCCAGCATGGCCCACATTACAGGGCCCAATGACATAGCGAACGAAGCAACAAAGGCGATGATGCCAAAAAGTACTAGCGGCGCATTCATAGTGATACTGCTAGTAAGTAGTGGCTGCTGGTAAGTATCGAATTCTTCACTTGATAAAACAGTTTTAAGCGCTCGTTTAAACTCCACGTCCGAATAATAGATCTCGTTGGTTAGAGGTTCTAGTTTGCTTGTCGCGCTGGGTGCCTCTTGCTGTATAGCGCTAACGGCAGTTTGTTGAACTTGATACGTTGCCTGCTTAAATCCATAAGTGCAGATAGCCATACTGATCACTACGCCAGTAAGACCTATCAACAACAAAGGTTTTCTACCCCATTTATCAATGGTTAACATTGCGACTATGGTGAACGCTACGTTTACCACGCCAATCAATACCGCTTGCATAAAGGCTGCATTGGTACCCACACCACTTTGTTCAAAAATAGTGGGGGCGTAGAAAAAGATAACGTTGATGCCGGTAATTTGCTGCGCAATGGCAATAATGATTCCCACCATCAAAGGAAAGCGCATAGCTTTTGCTTTTAGAAAGCCTAGGCGCTCACCTAGTGACCAAGATTTTTCTTTCAACGATGACGAAATGTCTTCAACCAGCTCTTTTGCTTGTTCATGGTCAAATAAACGGTTTATTACCTGCTCTGCCTCTTGCTGACGGCCCTTTAATACGAGCCAACGGGGGCTGCGAGGAATGGTAAAGAGTAAGCCGAACCACAGCGCCGCTGGAATGATTTCAAGACCAAGCATGTAGCGCCATAAATGCGTATCTAAACCCCAATGGGCAACCAAAGCTGCTCCACTGCCGCTAAGTTGTAGCAAGTAATAGTTAGTGAAATAGGACAAGGCGAAACCAAACACAATGTTGAGTTGATTCACCGATACCATTTTTCCACGGTTTTCTGGTGAGCTAATCTCTGAAATATACAGTGGGGCAATAATTAGTGAACAGAAGGCAATGCCGCCGATAAAGCGAGAGAGCACTAACAATTCGAAATTAGGGGCGAAGGCTGAGCCAACAGAAGAAAGTAGATAAAGGAAAGCGACAAGGATGAGTGCTTTACGTCTGCCAAAGGCGTCGCTCACGCCACCGGCAAATAGCATGGCTATTAGCGCACCTAGTGTGGGAGAGCTTACGACGAAGCCTTGCTGCCAGTCGCTTAGGTTAAATTCGGCGTCAATAAAGCCATTGGCTCCCGCTATTACACTGGCATCAAAGCCAAATATGAACCCACCAAGGGAAACAATGAGCGTGTAGTATAGCGAGGGAGACAGGGCTTTATTCATCTTATAATTTGCCTAATGTGTCCCTATCAACAACCTCTGGAACAAATAAGTGCTCAATTGGGATAGGACTTTTAATGTCATAAACATGTTCAAGTACCCAATAAGCGGCCATTTCTCCCATAGCGTGAATAGGGTTATTAATGGTAGTGAGTTTTGGATAAAGGTAGCGCGAAAACAGTACGTTATCGAAACCGATGATAGAAAGCTGACTTGGGATATCAAACCCAGCTTCTCGTGCCGCCGTCATTGCGCCAGAGGCCATTTCATCGTTTGCGCACACAAGGGCGGTGAAGTCTGGAAAGGTCGCTTGAAGATGCTGCATCCCTTCCTGGCCTGTTGACTCATGGAAGTCGCCTTCGAACAAACTGTTGCTGTCAAATGTAAGTCCTGCTTCTTCAAGAGCTTTTTTGTGACCAGTAAGACGATCGCTCGCATCTTTTTTAAATAGCGGTCCGCTAATATAAGCTATTTTCGTATGACCCGCGTCAATGGCCGCTTTCGTTGCCAAGTAGCCACCTTGAACGTTGTCTACGACAAAGCAATTTTGCTCAAGCTCGTCTACTTTTCGATTAATCACTACAACCGGGACTTTGCTGTCGACCAGCTTTTTCAAGTATTCGTCAGAGACTGCCTCAGCGTGCAAGATAAGCGCGTCACACCGGCGGCTTTTTAAGAACTCTATGGCTTCGTGTTCACGCTTTTCATCGACGTGTCCCGCGGTTATGATTACATGCTTACCACTTTTCTTTAGCACGTGTTCAACCGTGCTCATCAAGTCACCAAAGTATGAGCCATGCAGTTCGGAAACAAGTAAACCTACACTATTGGTACGGTTAGATGCCAGAGATTGCGCAATGGCGTTGGGCTGATAGCCCAGCGATGCCATAGCGTCTTCCACTTTTTTACGCGTGCGTTCGCTTACTTTCGCGTTTCCATTCATAACGCGAGAGACGGTAGCCAGCGATACCCCAGCTGCTTCTGATACTTGGTAAATTGTTGCCATACGGTTTCTAGTAATTGTCCTTATTTAATACCGCTAATGTACCCATTTATGCGACTCTTCACCAGTTTTGAATAGGCTAAAGCACTTTGTTTTAAGGTGCGTTTTTGGGTTTCGTAGTCAACATATACAATGCCAAAACGCTTGGAATAACCCAGCGCCCACTCAAAGTTGTCCATCAGGCTCCATGCAAAATACCCGCGAATGTCCACACCCTTTTCCATTGCTTGATTTACGGCATTTAAGTGAGTGTGAAAATAAGCGGTACGCGTATCATCTATAACTTCACCGTCATTAAGGACATCATCCATTGCCGCACCGTTTTCTGTAATATAAATGGGCGGTAAGTCATAGCGCTCATTGAGATCAACGAGCAGTTCGGTAAATGCGTCAGGGGTAACTTCCCAGCCCATTGCGGTTAGCTCGTTTGTTGCTGGTGGAACAATTTCAAACCAACCATTTCCATCATTTTGATAGAGGGTGCGTGTGTAGAAATTAATACCCAAATAATCGATAGGTTGAGAAATGATATCCATATCACCTTCAAGTATTTCTGGTTTGCTATCAGTATCGAGCATGTTGATAACGTCAGGGTATGTACCTTCTATTATCGGCTTTAAATACCACTGGTTATGGTAGTCGTCGGCCAGTTTAGCTGCGTGCTTATCTTCGTTAGAATTCGTCGTTGTATGGCAGTTACTAAAGTTAAGCACAATACCGTTTTGACTGTTCGGGCAATGGCTATTAAGTACTTTCAAAGCTAACCCATGTGCAAGCAACAGGTGGTGCGCTGCTTTACGCCCGTTGCCCATCCCTGTTTTACCAGGAGCATGAATACCGGCTTCATAGCCTAAATAAGCAGAGCAAAATGGCTCGTTTAAGGTGGCGTAAGAATAGACTTTCTCGCCCAATGTCTTTGCAACGGCCTCTGCGTATTTTTCAAATGCGTAGGCGGTGTCGCGGTTTAGCCAGCCGCCATTGTCTTCAAGGTGCTGCGGTAAATCCCAGTGATAAAGCGTAACGAACACTTTCATACCGCGTTTTACGACTTCGTTAACTAGGTTGACGTAAAATTGCATACCTACTTCATTAACGGTGCCGTCTTGTTTCATAACGCGGGGCCAAGAAATAGATAGTCGATAGGCATCGACACCCAAGGCATCGATAAGCGCTACATCTTCCTTCCAAAGCGCTACGTGATCGCAAGCTACATCACCGTTAGTTGCATCTGAAATTGTCCCGCTCTTTTCACAGAAGGTGTCCCAAATGCAGTCCAACCTTCCTTTTCTGTCGCCTTCTATTTGAAAGCTTGATGTAGCTACACCAAACAGGAAGTCTTTAGAAAGCATCATAGAATTGGATGGAAGGTTAATGTCTTTCATCGTAGAAATGTCCTAGCAATAACAATTTCGTCATATTTGCTTTGCTAATCGCTAAGCAAATAACATCATATTTACATTGAATTCGATAACGCTTCATGTAATTATCTACTCAATGTAAGCGCTTACAAAATGGTTTGGATAAATATGTAAGCGCTTTCAAATGTAAATTTATCATTAATTAGAAAAATAGCAACAGAGGTTACTTGTGGACACACCAGTTCAGCCGAATATTTCATCCGCTCAGGAGCAAGGGGCAAACGGTAGCTACCGCTTTGCGCTAATCTCACTTACCACGTTGTTTTTCATGTGGGGATTTATTACATGTTTGAACGACATTCTTATTCCCTATCTAAAAGGAGCTTTTAACCTTAGCTTTACGCAAGCAATGTTAATTCAATTTTGTTTCTTTAGCGCTTATTTCATCGTATCGCTCCCCGCGGGAATGGTTGTGTCGCGCATTGGTTACCAAAAAGGCATTGTGCTTGGTTTAGCTATAGCCTGTGTAGGGTGCTTGCTATTTTTCCCCGCTGCGTCTAGTCAAATTTATGGTGTTTTCTTGTTGGCGCTCTTTGTGTTGGCGTCAGGTATAACCATACTTCAAGTGTCTGCTAACCCCTTTGTTACAGCACTTGGTGACCCTAAAACGGCATCGTCACGACTTACCATGACACAGGCATTCAACGCGTTTGGTACCACAGTGGCGCCATTCTTCGGCTCTTATCTTATCTACGGTGCCACAGGCGAGCACGGTGGGGGCACGCCAAGCCCGTCAGATGTACAGGTTCCTTATCTTATACTGGCGGCATCGCTACTGCTCCTAGCTCTTGTATTCATGTACTTGAAGTTACCTAAGCTTAACCACACAGGCGCAAATGCAGGTGTATTTAAAGGCGGCGCATGGCATCACAAACACCTTGTATTAGGTGCGGTTGGTATCTTTATGTACGTAGGTGCTGAAGTTGCTATAGGTAGTATGCTAGTTAACTACTTAGCTAGCCCTGCGGTGGGCGGCCTAACTGAAGCTGGCGCGGCGAAACTGCTGGCATATTACTGGGGTGGAGCCATGGTAGGGCGCTTTATCGGCGCTGTCGTTATGCAAAAAATCTCTGGCGGCTATGTACTTGCCTTTAATGCTTGTGTAGCAATTGGCCTTATTTTGCTATCGCTTTCAAGTACGGGTGACCTTGCGCTGTGGAGTATATTAGGCGTAGGTTTATTTAACTCAATTATGTTCCCTACCATTTTCAGTCTTGCACTACAGCAACTAGGTAAGGACACACCGCAAGGTTCAGGTATTTTATGCCTAGCTATTGTGGGCGGAGCTATCGTTCCACTTTTTCAAGGTATGCTGGCCGACTCGATTGGGGTTACGCTTTCATTCCTATTACCCGCTTCGTGCTATCTCTACATTGCTTATTATGGCCTTGTAGGAAGTCGCGTATCTAAATTTCAAACCACTGAAAAGTAACGAGGATTAATAATGCGAAAAAGTCTAATCGCGAAGGTTGTTGCAGGTGTATTGGTCAGTGTCTTAGTTAGCGCTTGTGCATCCGATGAAGACGCTTCTTCAGTTAACAGTGCCGTAGAAAAAACGAATAAAGCCAGTGAGATATGGCCTAAGCTAGATATCGAAGTAAAGTCAGCCCCTGCGGTAGAGAAAAAGGTAGACGATATTTTATCTACCATGACGCTTGAACAGAAAATTGCGCAGATGATACAGCCAGAAATTCGCAATATCACTGTTGAAGACATGCGTAAGTATGGGTTTGGCTCTTACCTCAATGGTGGTGGCGCATTTCCGAATAACGACAAGCATGCAACACCTGAAGACTGGGTGGCGCTTGCCGAAAAGCTATATCAAGCTTCCATTGACGACAGCCTAGATGGTTCGACAATCCCAACGATGTGGGGAACCGATGCTGTCCACGGTCATAACAATGTTATTGGCGCCACTTTATTTCCTCATAACATAGGTTTAGGAGCAGCAAATAACCCTGAACTAGTAGAGGAAATTGCCCATATCACAGCAAAAGAAGTGATGGCGACAGGCATTGATTGGGTATTTGCACCAACGGTTGCTGTTGTACGTGACGACCGTTGGGGCAGAACCTATGAAAGCTACTCTGAAGACCCAGCGATTGTAAGAGAATATGCAGCATCTGTGGTTAAAGGTCTACAAGGTGCTGCTGACAAAGACTTTTTAAGCGATCAGCGTGTAATCAGCACGGTAAAACACTTTGTCGGTGATGGCGGTACCGTAGGCGGGGACGATCAAGGTAACAACCTAGCTAGCGAGCAAGACCTGTTCAATATACATGCCCAAGGTTATGTTGGCGGATTAACCGTTGGTGCGCAGTCTGTTATGGCATCGTTCAACAGCTGGAACGGCGACAAACTTCACGGTCATAAGTACCTATTAAATGATGTACTTAAAGACCAAATGGGCTTTGACGGCTTCGTAGTAGGCGATTGGAACGGTCACGGCCAAGTTAAAGGCTGTAATAACGAAGACTGCGCGCAAGCTATCAACGCGGGTCTGGATATTTTCATGGTACCTAACGATTGGAAGGTTCTGTACGACAACACCCTCGCTCAAGTAAAAGATGGCACTATATCTATGGCCCGCATCGATGATGCAGTGCGCCGCATTCTTCGCGTGAAAGTACGAGCGGGCCTTTTTAATAAGCCAAGCCCAGCAAATCGCCCGTTATCTGGCGACCGTTCACTTATAGGTAAAGCAGAGCATCGTGAAGTAGCTGCGCAAGCGGTACGTGAGTCACTTGTGCTTTTGAAAAACAAAGATAAAACACTGCCTCTTTCTGCGAATAAAAACATATTAGTAGCGGGCGATGGTGCCGACAATATTGGTAAGCAGTCTGGTGGCTGGAGCATTACGTGGCAAGGCACCAACAATACTAATGCCGACTTCCCAGGCGGTAGTTCTATTTACGACGGTATACAAGAGCATGTCGAAAGTGCAGGTGGTAACGTAGAGCTTTCTGTTGAGGGCGATTTTGAAACTAAGCCAGATGTCGCCATTGTGGTATTCGGGGAAGAGCCTTACGCAGAAGGCCACGGCGATAGAGAAACGCTTATCTACCAATATGGCAGTAAGAAAGACTTAGCGCTACTTGAAAAGCTGAAGTCTCAAGGTATTCCTGTGGTATCTGTGTTTATCAGCGGCCGCCCAATGTGGGTAAATGCCGAGCTTAATGCATCTGACGCTTTTGTCGCCGCTTGGTTACCTGGCTCTGAAGGTGCTGCGGTAGCTGATGTGCTGTTTGGCGAACAAGACTTTAAAGGAAAGCTATCTTTCTCTTGGCCATCAGAGCCTCAGCAGATAGTTAATAAAGGCGATGAGGCTTACGAGCCGCTCTTACCTTATGGTTTTGGTCTTACTTTCAGCGATGAAAATGTATTAAGCGATGCGTTAAATACTGAAATAAAAGTCAGCACTGACAGCAACAAGCCGATGGAAATCCTTAATGGTGCCGTGCAGTCACCGTGGGTACTATGGCTGTATTCAGGTGATGAAACGCTACCTGTGAACGCAAGCACTCACACTGTTGGCGCGCTGACCTACCGTACTGTGGACAAAGTAGTGCAAGAAGATGCGCGAAAAGTTACCTTTGATGGCTCTGAATTTGCGGCTATGCGCTTTGCTAGCAAGAGCTTTTTCCGCGAAGACTTAAGTGCACAGTTACTCACTAGCGGGGCGTTAAGCTTTAACGTTAGCCGTCACTCCGATATTAATGCGCCTGTCACCGTAGGTATGAACTGTGAGGGCGAAGGGGATGCTGCGGGCAGCTGTTCAACGCAGATTGATATTAGCGAGCAGCTTAAAGCGATGCCTGCTGATACATGGACAAACGTGAGCATTGACCTGCAGTGCTATGTTGACGAGGGCATTGACTTCACCGGTCTTGTCGTACCGTTTGAGCTAGGCAGCTCAGGTAAGGCAAGTTTGAGCGTAGCAGATATTCAGTTTACGCCAAGTACGGCAGAATCAGCGAGTATAAGCTGCCAAGAGTAAGTTAAAGCTCTATTACTAGACCTTAAAAAGCGTCGCCGGGGCAAAGCCTTGGCGACGTTTTTGTTTGTAAAAAGCTCAACCCCCACTCATTTGCGTCACCGATCTTTTCCCCACGTTACCCCGTAGCTATGTTTATTAAATCTGCAAATCAGTGGCTGGATGATAACTGATTCAAGCAGGGTATTTTGCTAAGTCGTCGTTCACTTCACATGTTTATTTACAGGGTAGTAATATGACAAAGGAAAAAACGCCTACACCCCATCTTTATCTTGCTTTGACGCCAGTTGTTTTAACCCTTTTGATATTGGGTATGCAGATCTTTTACTTCGGCGTGTTCGAACCTCATATACCACTTGCCATCGGTATAGCATTGACTAGTTTTGTAGGGACTTATCTTGGTCTGACATGGGAAGAAGTACGGGCAGGTATTTTTAAAGTCATCCATGTGGCCTTACCGTCGGTAAGTGTTCTTATTGTTGTAGGAATGATCATAGGTATTTGGATAGCTAGCGGTACTGTACCTACGATTATTTACTATGGGCTAAAGACCCTTTCTCCCCAAATCTTTCTGGCTGCCGGTATGGTTATCTGTGCAGTCGTTTCTGTTTCGCTAGGTACAAGTTGGGGCAGCGTAGGTACCGTTGGTTTAGCATTAATGGGTATTGGCGAGGGCTTCGATATACCCATGTACTGGACAGCAGGAGCGGTGGTTTCTGGGGCTTTCTTTGGTGACAAGGTATCGCCGCTGTCAGATACCACAAACCTTGCTCCGGCAGTAACCGGTACAGATGTGTTTTCACATATAAAAAATATGATGGCAACAACAATCCCCGCCATGGTAATAGCATTTTTAATCTATCTGGGTGTAGGCTTCTTTGTCATAGATGCCCAAAGCGTTTCATTTGCCAAAATTGCGGGTATCACCACAGCGCTTGAAGACAATTTCACCATATCTGGCTGGGCACTTTTGCCTGCACTTATTGTAATGGGGCTGGCACTAAAGAAAATTCCGCCACTTCCTGCATTATTTGCTGGTGCCGTAGTGGGAGGCGTATTTGCTATGTTTATGCAGGGGCAAAGCCTGCAGGCCGTATTCGACTATGCAAATAACGGCTACTCCATTAATACCAATATCATTGAAATAGATAGTCTGCTCAATCGCGGTGGTGTTCAGTCTATGATGTGGACTATCTCATTGGTGCTTATTGCCCTTGGTTTCGGTGGGGCGTTAGAGACAACGGGCTGCTTACGAAGCATCATTAACGCAATTAAAAGCAAAGCAAAAACCTTTGCCGGTACACAGGTTGCGGCAGTTGGCACTGCCTTTTCCACTAACTTAGTTGCTGGCGACCCGTACTTATCAGTGGCTTTACCTGGAAGGATGTATTCGCCTGTTTATCGGGGCATGGGCTACTCCACCCTCAATCTGTCACGTGGCATTGAAGAGGGAGGAACGCTAATGTCTCCGCTTATACCTTGGAATGCCGGAGGCGCCTTTGTGATATCTGCTCTTGGTCTTGGTATTTCTGGCGCTAACTTGCAAAACTTGCTGTATATCCCCCTGGCTTTTGCCTGTTGGACGGCACCGCTGATAGGGATATTCTACGCCTATGTTGGCTGGTTCTCGCCAAAAGCTACAGACGCCGAACGTGAACAATGGAAGGCGTCGGACGCGGCAATTGCGAAGTTTAACGAAGATGGCACACCCGTTACCGAGTAACGATGGCCTAGAAAAAACAGTAGTCATAGTTAAAGCGAGACGCTTACCAAAGTGTTAGGGTTAATTAACCCTGGCACTGAGGTTTGTTCGGCTTGTTTAGCTTTTAATTCTTAGGCTTTTGTCAGTCGTCATGACTAAAAATACAAACTCTATTTCTACCGAATCTTTTAGCTACATAAAGTGCATCGTCACACTGCTTGATGAGTTTCGACGTTTCAATACCTTTTTGATACTGCGCAATGCCCGCAGAATAGGTTTGTGCACCAATATCTGGAGAAATACGCACTTTCCTATAGCTATCAAGGATTGAATCTACAACTTTTTTAGCTTCGGAAGCTGACGTTTTAGGTAGGCAAAGAATGAACTCCTCTCCACCATAGCGTCCAAAAGTATCTGTTTTTCTAATAGACTTAGAAACATGTTCACAAAAGGCTTTGAGTAAATTGTCCCCACATTCATGGCCGTAGTTGTCGTTAATTGCCTTGAAGTTATCCAAATCGATTAACACCAATGACAAGTCATTTTGATACGCCTTTGCCTCGTTGAGCTCTAACTGTATAACACCGAGTAAACTTCTTCTGTTGCGAACGCCTGTCAGTGTATCTACGGTTGCAAGTGTTTCTTGTTCTCTTTTCAGCCTTCTTTGAACAATGTATAGATAAGTTACGAGGGCTAAAAGCACCACTAAGACCAGCGCCCCAACACTCAGAATTAAATTTGTTCTGTTGCTGTTTGCGAGTTCCACGCCTGCTAATTCATGCTGTTTCTCTAAAAGTTGCAGTTTTCGCTCAGCAAGTGCGCTTTCATAGTAGTCGCTAAACACTTCCTCTCGAACGTCTGTCTGGTAATAAAGAGACTGATAAAAGTCTTTGCTGTCGCGCAATGCTGATATTGCCGCTTCTTTGTTTCCTGACTGCTCGAAGAAAGAAGACTGAATAGATTTAAACTGCGCCCAGTGCAAATCTGATGAGCTGTAATCGGCGCTTAGGCTGTCGATAATATTATCCATCAGTGCTTTAGCTGTTTCTAATTCGCGTTGTTCTACTAGCGCTTTAAATCGAAAGATTTGATAGGTATTAATATCGTACGAGTCAGGTAATGTGGATATAAAGTCCTCGGTTTTTTTAATTAATGTATGCGCCGCGTTAACTTTTTCTAAGGTATAAAAATACTCAATTTTTGAAACAAGACCATAGGCATAAGTATCCCAATCTTCAATAGATGTTGCGTAATCGATGAGCCGTTCAAGCGTAATCAATGCTTCGTCTATGCGACCTGAATTTTCAAAACTTCTTCGTTGGCAATCAAGTGCAATTTGGTAATACCTGTGGGGACTTGCCTTGGGTCTATTGCGAAAGAATGCTTCTGCTCGTGAACACAACTCCAACGCGCCTTTATCCTCGCCTAGATAAGACATACTGAGTCCTATCTCAAGCTCCATGGTTTCGATTGCACCATCTCCAAAAAATTGTTTTTCAGATAGTGAGGGGAGTTCTTCTATAATTTTCGCGTTGTCATTTAGCGATGCTCTTATTAAGCCCATACGAGCAAGAAAGATGGATTTTGTGGCAAGGGCATCAAAATAAAGTTCTTTGTCTTTGTTACGAGCAAACGCGATGATTTTGTCAATTTCGCCGTGAGCTAAACGCCACTTTTCTTGTATAGCCAAGTTATAGGCTGACAGAATTTTATGCCGGTAGTACAAAGAGGGATTGGTATTTTTTACTTCTTTAAGATGATGTGACGGAGCAAGGTAGTATTTTTCAAACCCAGTTGGATGGTCAATGATTGAGTGCAGCAAAGCGATATAAACGGATGCAACAGGTGACGGTGTAGATAAGCTTTCAGAGTCAGAAACTAATGACATCAACGCTTCTTTACTTTTAGGTTTGCTGCTTATAATTTGGGAATATGCTTGGAAATATTTATCACCGCTAATCGCAAAAGTAGAATTAATTCCCATCAAAAATAGCACTAGCGCGCTAATATACTTCTTATACTTCACTTGTTTTCTTCTTCTACTACTCATACCTGAGCTTATGAAGTGAGGTTACCAAAAAATGGCAGAAATGTTTGATGATTTTAGCGGGTTAGAATTAAAAAAGGGCCTTAAAAAGGCCCTTGTCGTTAGTGCTTATTAATTTTAGAAGCTGTATCTAGCGCCAAGCGTGTAGCGAGGGCCATACTGGCGAGCGAATAAGAATTGCTCTTCAAAGCGGCCGTAACCACGCTCGGTTTCGTCGTTGATGTTTACACCTTCTAGGAACACCGTTAGATGCTCATTTACATCGTAGTTGATGCTGGCATCAACTTGACCAAATGTGTCGAACTGGGTAGCTGGGTTATCAGATGAACCTTGCGCTTGACCAATGCCAACAACATAGTCTGAACGCCATGCGTAAGTAACTTTAACAGATAGACCTTCCTTCTCGTAAAACACTTGGAAGTTAGCTGAATCACTGATACCTACTAGCGGGTTTTGCTGTTCTAGGTTGTACGGGTCGTACTCTACGTCACCGTCAACAAGCGTTGCGTTAGCGCCAAAACCAAAGCCCGTTTCACCAAATGTATGCTGAACAGCAAGCTCGATACCTTCAACGGTTTTTGATTCGTTAAGGTTACGAGGCTTCACCACGTTCCACTCAATGAGTGGGTCATCAGAGTTAGGCTCTACTACACCTTCTTCATTCGCATAACCGGCCGACAAGAAGTAGTCGTAAATGTTGCTGTCAGTTGCCTGGATTCCGTCTGCTTGAAGCGCTGATACCGCTTCTTGCCATCTTGGTCCTAGATAGGTGTCGTTCAGACCGTCGAAAGTTTCAAGTGCACCTTGCGTATCGATGTAGTTCTTAACCGACTTTCTGAATAGCCCTACAGACGCATAGCTTGCTTCGTCGTAGTACCATTCGAAAGATAAGTCTAAGTTGGTCGACTCGTAAGGCTTAAGATCGGTACTGCCTTCAGACACTGTTCTTGAACCGATTTTAGGGCTTCCGCTAAATGAACGTCCGCCTTGTAAAAAGCCGATAGGAGCGCGAGTAATTGATTTACCCCAAGAGAAACGGGCAACAATGTCGTCAGTAACATCAACTTTCACGTCGAACATAGGAAGCAGTACATCGTACTTACCGGTAAAGTCCTGCTCTTCAACACCGTCTTGGAAAACAGTGATCCACTCACCAGCTGCAACCCAGTTTACTTGAATAGGTACGCGAACTTCAGCAGTGCTAGGTACTTCCGTTTCTTCGTAGCGAAGACCAGCGTTAATTTGAACGTAGTAATCGCTAACGTCAAAGTCCCACTCGGTCTGTACGTAAATTGAGTCGGTTGTCTCTTCTACGTTGCTTACTGAAGGTGCGCCGCTGAAGTACGGGTCGATAGAGTACGCGTTGCTTTCGCCCACAACGTCGGCAGTGATGAATTGAAGCTGACGCGCAATGGCTTCATCAAAGTCAAATGTGTAGTAATAGCCTGGGTTCATACTCGCACCACCACCATCAAAAGCGTCTAGGAAGCCTGAGGTGTCGTTGCGAACGAACATGCTGTCTGGGAAAATTTCAGTGAACGATGGGCTAAAGCCAGGTCCGCCGCGTAGTCCGCTCCATGCGGTAAAGCCAGTCAAAGACTGTTCTGTGCGAGCTACACCGAAATCGATTTTGACAAGCGGGATATCCCACGCTGAGTTATACCAAGTACCGTCTAACTGCAGCTGTTCAATGTCAGAGCGTCCTGGTGAATAGATGAACTGACTGAAGTTAGAGTCAATTTCACCCGGCAAAATTTCATTAGTGCCGTTATTCCAGTTAACGAAGACCTGAGGGATTTCACCTTCACGGTAGTCATAAATTTTAGATTCTAACTGGTTTGAACCAAGAATGATCTGTCCAGCGCTACCCAGCCCTTCGTCATAACCATTGTCGGTTTTGTTGTAAGAATCATGATAATCCAAACGGAAGTGCCAATCGTCACTTACCATCCAGTCTAAGTTTACACCTAGTGAGCGTGCATCAACGCGGGTAGTGTTGCGGCTTGCGGTAAACGAGCCATCATCGCCACTGATGTCTGCATAAACAGCCGTACCATTTTCATCAAGCTCGTAAGCATTGATGTTAGCACCAAAGTTGTTCCAAATACCCCAACCTACACTGTTAGTGCCGGTGGTTGCGCGAGACGCTGTGTAGTCGATGGTCGCGGTAAACTCGTCAATAGGACGAAACTGGAAAGTAACCTGCCCATTTGAGCGTTCGCGCTGTACGTCATTAATGCTGTAGTTCATGTCTTTCGGGAAGAAAGCCGCATTTGTAATATTAGTACGGTTATCAACAACGTCGCTTGGATCTAGCTCCGGCAGTGCATCATTCTCTTGAAGTACCCAACCTTGAATATTTGCCGACTGCTGCTGGAAATCACGCTCTTGGTGTGAAAAAGATACGCCGAAGCCGAACATATCATCAGCGAAAGTATTAGTGTAAACACCTGCGATCTCAGGGGTTACATCGTCACCAGCTTCATTAGACGTATCGTAAATACCTTTTACTGAAATAGTCGCGTTTTGCCCTGACTGGGAAAGCGGCTTCATAGTAATGATATTTACCGTAGCACCTAAGCCACCACTCGGGTTTTCAGCGCGGGCAGTTTTTTGAAGCTCTAGCGTGCTTACGCCTTCAGATGAAAGGTTGGCAAGGTCGAAAGAGCGGGTAAAACCGGTACCAGGCATTTGGCGGCCATTTAGGGTTACCAGATTGAATTCTGGGCCGAAACCACGAACAGTAATTTGGCTACCTTCGCCGTTATTTCGGCTAATGGTGACACCGGTAATGCGTTGCAATGCTTCAGCTAGGTTCGTATCAGGAAATTTACCTAGCTCTTCAGCTGATATGGCGTCTACTACACCACTTGAGCTGCGCTTTAAATCCATTGAACGGATCATGCTGCCGCGAATACCACTAACTTGAATAACTTCTACTTCACCTTCTGAAGGTGTTGCAGCTTCTGCTTCCGCTTCTTGAGCATATGCGGGTAGCACAAGAGAAGAGCCCATCAACAAAGCCATTGATGTGGCAAGTTGGGTCTTTTTAAAAGATGTGTTTTTCATAATTGCCCTACTAATTCTTATCAATTTCGTATGTTGCCCAAGCTCCGCTTAGGCAACACATGCTTTGCTATTGCGCTGCAATTTCAACATTATCGACGCGGTATACTGCGCCTTCACCAGAGCCCCATGCAGGGAACATCATGATGACGTTGATTGCACTGATATCCAGACCTAAGTCGTACAGCGTTTGAAGAGGGAAGGTATAGGTTTGCCATTCTCCCTCAACCGGGTCTACACCTTCAAGGCTCGCTGAAATAGGGAGTTCCACTGCTGATGACACGTTGATAGATTCAATTTTGAATAACCAAGGCGCAGAGGCATCGTTAGGCATAGAGCTTACTTTCATTTCAAATCGCACAGCACCATCAGTTAGTAGTGCTGACGCATCGTAAGAGTGACCGTCATCAGCAATGATGCCCATAACAGTTGGCGTTGCTCCAATACGGAACTCAGCTACTGTACCGTGCTCTGCATCATCAACTTCTTCTGTAGGTGTTGAGCCACCGCAGCAATCCCAAATACGCCATTGGTCTGCCGCAGTGTCTGCAAACAAGGTAATGCCAGACGCTGAAGGCGCTTCTTGACCACTGTCAGGGTGGTATATTTTTACGTTATCTAAGCGGTATACTGCACCTTCGCCAGAACCCCAAGCTGGGAACACCATGATTACGTCAATGGCGCTAACGTCTAAGCCGCGAGCCTGAAGGTCAGAAACAGAGAAAGTATATGTCTGCCATTCACCTTCTGCAGGCTCTTGCCCCTCAACACTGTCTGAAAGAGGTAGCTCTACAGCAGTTGAGCCATCGCTTGACTCTATTTTGAATAGCCATTGTGCTTCGGCATTGTTAGGTGCACTTACCACTCTCATGTCGAATTGTAGTTGTCCACCGTCTGTTAGTGCTGTTGCATCAAACGGAGTATCACCACCACCAGCGGCAGAGCGAGTAATAAAGCCCATTACAGTAGGTTCTGCGCCAATGCGGAACTCTGCCGTTAGGCCGTGCTCTTCGTCATCCATTTCTTCAGTTGGGGTAGAGCCACCACAGCAGTCCCACATAGGCCAATCAGGGTTTTGGCCATCTTCGAAGATAGTGAGTTCAGGGTATGCAACCGCACCGTCTTGCGAAATTTCTACATTAGTAATTTGATAGACGGCACCTTCACCTGCACCCCAGTCAGGGAAAATCATGATGGTATCAATGGCGCTGGTATCTAACTCTGCTTCAGCAAACATACTGATAGGAAATTGGTAGCTTTCCCATACGCCCACTTGCGGTGTAGCAGGGGCAGTATCTGAAGGTCCAACATAGCCACTCATCAGTGAAAAAGAGGCGTCTGTGGTTGCTTCAGTACTTTCAACTTTCAGGTTCCAGTTTGCTTCAGCGTTATTAGGTGCAGAAACAAGTTTTAAATCAAATTTTAAGCTACCAATGCCTTCAAGGGGAGATGCATCAAATGGAGAGGCTTCACCTTCTGGGTCAGTAAGAAACGCATCGCGACTGATAAAGCCAACTACCGTAGGTTCTGCGCCAAAGGTAAATTCGTAAACTTGACCTAGCTCAGTATCTTCAACAAGTTGAGGGGTAGAGCCACCACAGCAATCCCACGCTGCCCAGTTTGGATTAGGTGTACCATCAAAAATAGTTAAGTCTTGTGGAATGCCGGTAGAAGGTGGAGAAGGGATGGGGGCAGCGCCCTCAACCAAAGCATCATCTACACTGTCGTAACCAGGGCGCACAGTCTCACAACCTTTACCAGTTTCAGGGTCTGAGGCACACTCATAAACGCGCACGTAGTCAATTTCGAACGTTTGACCGTCTACGAATGCATCTGCATCTATGCCCGTTTCGTTAACTGCTTCTGGCCAGCTTCCGCCCACAGCGAAGTTGAGGATCATGAAAAATTCTTGATCGTATGGGGCGTTATTCCACTGAGTCTCTAGTTCACCATTAATTTGGTCGAAGTACTCAGTGTACCAACCGCGATGAGAAAGACCTGTGGCATCACCATTTGCGTTATAGCGCACTTCAGAGCGACGTTGAGTAGCGTACAAATATCCGTCCATGTACCAACGAATTTCACCTTCCTGCCATTCTATTGCGTAGGTGTGGAAGTCATCAGCTGGGTTAGCGCCATCAGGAAGAGAATATGCTTGACCAGAGCTATCATTGTTCGGCCATTCTTGACCATAGTGAAGTGTGCCGTAAATATGGCTTTCAGGGTTACCTTCTGCGTCTGCTGCTTTCAGGTTTACCGCTTCAATAATGTCGATTTCACCAGAGCGAGGCCAGCCGCCATATACAGAATCAGTAGGCATCATCCAAAACGCTGGCCAACTACCTTGCCCTTCCGGTAGTTTCGCGCGCATTTCAAAACGGCCATATTTAAAATCGGCTTTGTATTGAGTAATTAATCGGGCTGACGTGTAGGGCTTTGGTGCACCTTCTTCTGCAGGAAGCGCAACAATTTTTAGACTACCATCAGACACAAATGAATTGTCTTCACTGTCTGTGTAGCATTGGGCTTCATTGTTACCGCCACCGTCGCAGTTTACTTCATGGGTCCAGTTATCATCGTTAATACTGGTTCCATCGAACTCGTCGCTCCAAACAAGCTCCCAGTCAGTAACGGGAACCGTTGCGTCAACAACATCGATATCCGTAGAGGTTGTTGCTCCACCTCCACAGCCAAATAGGGTTGTGACTGAGATCGCGGCTGCTATCCGCGAGAGTTGAGATGCTTTTTTCGTCATTGTTTTCAGCCCTGATCAAAAGAAATTGGGTTTTTATGTTGTGGCAAATGCCACGTAAAAAGCTTGTGTAAGCGCTTACAAAATGGGTCAAATAAAAATGGCTGTTTGAAAGCGCTTACATTACATTAAGCCACTGACACGTAAAGATCAATACTGTTCTCAAAAAATTAACATTTAGTAGAATGAGTATACATCGTCAATAAACATGAAAATGCTTTTAATATCAACAATTTATAATATTTTTGATATTTCTTTGAAAAAGTTTGATTTGGCGTTTCACTCGTCATTTACAAATAAAAAGGCACTGTTGTTAATAAGGTGTTTTGAGTATTTCACTCGCAACAAATAGTGCTTCACGATAAGCTTTCTCTATAGCTCAAAAAGAGTATAGCCCATGCATAATCATCATCATGTCGACACTACTTCTTCTAAGGAAGACTCCACTCGTATCGGATGGGCATTTTGGCTGAACTTTACCTTTACCATTATTGAGTTTATCGGCGGTTGGCTCACTAACAGTGTGGCTATAATGGCAGACGCTGTTCATGACCTAGGCGATTCCCTCTCAATTGGATTAGCCTGGTATTTGAGTAAACTAGGTCACAAAGCCTCCACCGAAAAGTATACCTATGGCTTTAAAAGGCTAAGTTTAATGGGAGCCATGATTAACGGTCTCATTTTAGTACTTGGCTCAATTTGGGTAATGTCCGAGGCAATTCCTCGTCTATACAGCCCAGAGATGCCTGTAACGGAAGGCATGATAGGGCTCGCGATATTGGGTATTCTGGTAAATGGTTTCGCAGCCTATAAGCTTCATGGTGGCCATTCAATGAATGAGAAAGTGCTTAACTGGCATTTAATTGAAGATGCGCTGGGTTGGGTGGCAGTGTTAGTCGTTGCCATTGTTCTTCATTTTGCAGATTGGCCAATTCTCGACCCAATATTGTCTATTTGTTTTACCCTCTTTATTTTAATAAACGTAGTGAGATACCTTGTGCAGACTATGTCTTTATTCTTACAAGGTGTGCCTGATGAATCTACGCGAAAGGCTATTAGCCAAGCGTTGCTGTCTATGGAGCATGTTGAAGAAGTTCACCATTTGCACTTTTGGTCTTTAGATGGTGAACAACATGTACTCACCGCTCATGTCGTCATTAATTGTGCTATCGACAATGACAAGTTACGCCAGTTAAAAGCACAGGTGCATGAACGACTTTCGCCATTTGCACTTGCACATACAACCGTAGAGTTTGAACTACCAGGAGAGCCATGCCGTGATGAGAATGATCATTTACATTCCCACTCTCATCATCATGAACACGACGAGATAAATTAGCGCGCGAAAAATGCAGGTAGTTAATTATGCTTACTACCGCCTAAGCGCTATCCCAACCAAAAGAGAGGGGCGTATATACGCCCCTTTAAACACACACGCTTTGAAGGTTTAGAATTGTGCCTTGAAGGCTACACCGTAGTAACGGTCAGCGTCGCGAGGGATTTGATAACGGAAGTTATCGCCGCTATACGTCGTTGCATAGCTTTCATCAAGTAAGTTTTTAGCAATCAAAGATACGCGGAATGCATCGTCTTTGAATGAGAAACTTACGCTTGCGTTAAGCATGTTGTAGTCAGGTAACAATGAGTGTGGATTAAATTCACCCGTGTTGCCTGGTAAGTCAGAGTACTGTTCATCGGTATAAATATACGATGCGTTATAGTAAACATCGAAACCGTGCTCTGTTTCCATGAAGTACTCTGCTGTTAGCGAGTATTTCAAGTCAGGAGAGAAAGGTACATCAAGGCCTGAACGGTCAGTACATGTCGCTTCTTCAGGACAATTAAACTCATCGATTTCTGCTTTGGTATATGCAGCGCCACCTATAAGAGTTAGGTTGTCGGTTGCATTCCACATCATATCAAGCTCGATACCTTGCGTGGTAACATCCCCGGCATTAGTAAGACGGGTAATACATGCACCGTCTGAACAGTCGAAGTTATTCGCTTGGAAACCTTCAATGTCGGTGCTAAACAAGGCAACGTTTAACAATAGGTCGCGGCTTGCGTACTTATAGCCTATCTCGAAAGCGTCAGATTCTTCAGCGCCAATCGGTCGACCGTCGTTGTCTGGGTTAAAGTTATAGTAAACATTAAAACCTGGGCCTTTGTAGCCTTGCGAGTAAGTAGCATAAACCATCTGATTTTGGTCAAGATCGTATTGAAGACCTACACGACCAGACAGATTGGTTTCATCTACCACACCTTCGGCATCTGTATTTTCGGTAGCTGGGCGTACACCAACACCACGACGTCCATATTCATCGTTGCTAATACGGCGATGCTTATAGGACACTTCATCATCGGTATAGCGAAGGCCGAAGATAAGGCGCATATCATCGCTTAAATCGTAAGTACCATCGCCATAGACCGCCCAGTTATTAAATTCGGTGCTCATAAATGCAGTGGCAGAGACGATATCGTTTGCATTACATGATACGCCAAGCGAATCAGCATAAGCGTCTAAGTCTGATAGCGCGTTGGTTAGGTCGTCTCCTGATAAATTGTTTTCTGCATAAAAAGAGAGTGCCTGATCAAGCTGACCATTATTGTTTTGGCAGCTAGCATCACGTGTAAAGTTACGCTCAGAATCCATGTTCCAATAGAACATACCCGCTAGGAAGTTAAACGGGCCTGCTAGGTTTGAAGCAACACGGAATTCTTGAGAAAACTGACTCCATTCCTGTTCACCCACATCGTGTAGTTGGAAAGGTACGCCGAATACAGGCTGGTCGCTGTCGCCAGCAATTGAGGTGAAGTCACCTTCGCGGAATTCAGTATTTTCCCACGAACGCTGCGCAGTAATTGAGGTGAAAGTATAATCACCAACAGTTTTATCTACTTGCACAGAGAAGGCTGAATGGTCGTCGATGGTACGAGACTCAAAATCATGGTCAATTTGACGCTGTTCTAAATCAATGCCGTCAGCAATAGTTGCACTGCTAGGTGCTGCTTCTGAGTCTGGATTACGACCGCTTGATACGCCTTCTAGGTCGGCACAGCAGTCGTCATCAGCACTGTAAAATTCGCTGATAAATTTAACTTTTAAGTCGTTGGTTGGTTCGTAGAGGACTACCGCACGCGCACCTTCGCGATCATAGCCGTTTACCGTCTCGTTGTTATAAACATTATCGATGTAGCCGTCGAATTTACCTTGGAACACGGTCAGGCTAGCTGAAAGGTCGTCTGTTAAACCACCACTCACCGTGCCTTTTAAACGATATTCGTTGTCTTGATAAAATTCAGTAGAAAGGCTCCCGGTTAAGTCCTGTGACGGATCTTTTGTAGTGATGTTTACCACGCCGGCTGACGCGTTTTTACCAAAAAGTGTACCTTGTGGGCCGCGCAGAACTTCTATACGGTCAACGTCATATAGATCGGCAAAAGCCTGTCCGGAGCGGCCTAATACAACGCCATCTACCACAGTCGCCACACTTGGCTCGGCAGCGATACTAAAGGATATTGTGCCAATACCACGAACGGTTAGCGCAGAGTTACGAGTTGTTGTACCTTTGCGAAAGCTTACCGATGGAACAAGCGCTTGAAGATTTTCAACATTGTTTGCGAAAGCCGATTCTATCTGATCGCCGCGTAATACTGATACTGCTACAGGAACATCGCTAATACTTTGCACACGTTTCTGTGAGGTTACGACAATCTGCTCGAATGACTTATCGTCTTTTGCAGCTTCGGTTTGTTCAGCCTCTGCATCTTGCGCATAGGCATTTGCGTTAAGCAGCAATCCAGATGTCATAGCAAGGGTTACCGCCTTACTAATGATCGATCTTTTTGTATTCATGTTGTTCTCCAGGGTATTTCGCTTATCTCGCTCTAACTAACAATGGCCAACATTTTTTGTATATATCAACCGTTGTACGTAGACGGTGTTTGGTTTTTATTTTTAGTACGTAGGGTACAGCGCTACGCGAATTTTTATTCGAGAACTAGATAAAAGATATCTTTTATCTAGTGTCTTATATAAGAGTAATTAAGTTAAACAATTGTTAAGTCGTTTGCAAACGTTATGTTAATTTTTTTGTGTTTTTTCTATACAGAAGCGAAGCGTTTGGTTTAAGCCGGTTGGGAAGCAAGGCGCTTTAGGCCTTGCTCGTATTTTACCCGCCACCATTTAAGGCTAATGCCTATGGCAGCGAAACAGGTCGCCCATAAGCCAATTAGAGCCGGAATAAATACGCTACTAACACCATCCACAAAGCCTACAGGAGAGAACATCAGGTAAAGCGTGGCAATAAGGCCAACTAGCACAATGGCGCAAGGTATCGCGTAGCGCCATGGGGTCATATTAACTTCGGCCTTCGGCGTAAAGTGCCATGGTGTAGCCATTGGATAGAGCTTACCTATGGTTAACATAATGGTCAGTTCTATAGCGAATAGAATGGCATAAATATGAATGAAATTGATATCCACTTCCCATACGAACTTTAGCAGCCCGTAAGCGATTACGTGGAAAATAATAGCTACTTTAGCGGCTAAGGCTGGCACTCTCTTAGTAAACAAGCCCACAAGCACAATGGTGATGACAGGGATGTTGTAGAACCCAGTGAATATGCGAATAATTTGCCATAAGCCTTCAGGTGCAAACATAAGCAGTGGCGCAGTGATAAAAGACAAAACAGCGATAACAATACTGGTGATCTTCGCAACGCGTATTAGCTTTTCGTCACTCACTTTATCTTTTTTGAAGGGCTTATAAACGTCTAAGCAAAATAGTGTGGCAGCACTGTTAAGCAGTGAATTGAAAGAGCTAAACACCGCACCAAGTAATACAGCTAAGAAAAAACCTGACAAATACTGTGGCAGTACGTCTTTAACCAAATGAGGGTAGGCGAGGTCGATAGTTTGAAGGTTTTCATCTTGGTATAAATGATAAGCAATAACGCCAGGTAGCATCATCATAAAGGGCACAAGCACTTTAAAGTAGCCAGAGAACAGCACGCCTTTTTGACCTTCAACCAGGTTTTTAGCCCCCAAGGTTCGCTGAATAACGTATTGGTTTGTACCCCAGTAAAACAGGTTAGCCAATATCATACCTGTAAAAATAGTACCGAAAGGGACAGGATCGTCAGCGCCGCCTATGGCATTGAGCTTTTCTGTTTCTGTTGTCGCTATAGTTGAAAGGCCGTCACTAAAGTTTCCGTCGCCTAAAGCAATTAAACCAAGTATAGGGACTAGCAACCCAACAATTAAAAGGCCTACACCGTTAATGGTATCTGATACGGCTACTGCCTTTAAGCCACCAAAAATGGCATAGAGAGCGCCAATCGTACCGACTATGACGATGGTAAGTACCAGACCCACCTCATAGCTTACGTTAAAAAGACCCGGTACATCGAACAGTCGCAAAACTGCAATGGAGCCTGAATAAAGTACCGATGGAATAGTTACTAACGAGTAACCCACCATAAACAGTACTACCGTCATTCTACGCACGCTGTCGTCGAAGCGGTCTCGCAAAAACTCAGGTAAAGTGGAAAATGCCCCCGCTAAATAACGTGGCAAGAAAATAAGCGCCATAATTATGGTAGAGATACCTGCGGTTACTTCCCACGCCATCGCGCTTAAGTTATACCCAAAGGCAGAGCCGTTTAAGCCAATAAGCTGCTCAGCGGAGAGGTTGGTAAGGATCATGGACCCGGCTATAAAGGTACCGGTCAGCCCTCTTCCTGCGAGGAAGTAACCATCTTGTGTGTTAACTTCCCCTTTGGTTTTCATGTAAGAGATAGCGGCAACGATCGCCATAAATGCCATACATGACAGTAGAGTAAGGGTAATATCCATGAACAACTCCTAAGCGCTATGCTGGCCAGTGCGAGATATTCGACATATCCATATCGGTATGCTGAACGTCTGGTCCCATTACTATGCGACTGCCTTTTTGAATGAACACCGCCACTTCATTTAGCGCAAGTATTTCTTCCCTGTATTGCTCACCCTGCACGACTTCATCGGTACCAAAGCGCACCCACTCGCCCTTAGGTAAGTAGTATTTAATTTTGCCGCCAGGCGCGACACAAGGCACAACCAGCAAGTCATCACCACACATAAACTGTTGTTCAAAAGCGTGAGAAAGCGGCTGGTCAGGAAAGGCTAACGCCATTGCTCGCTGAACCGGCAGGCCCGTTAGAGATGCTTTTTCTGCGGTTTCTTTTAAATAAGGAATAAGCTTGTAGCGCAGTTTTAATGCGCTAAAAACGGCATCTGAAGCTTCATCGCCATATGACCAGGGCTCACGAGGGCCAATACCATGTAATCGCATGTGGGCGCTAAATACTGATGCTTGCGCCCAACGTACATAGAGCTCTGCATCTCGGGTATCTTTGTAAAAACCGCCGATATCTGTAGCAAAGAAGGGTCCGCCTGACATGCCCCACGATAAGCTGCCACGTATACTTGCCGCGAGGCCGTGCCAATCGGCTTGCGGGTCTCCGCCCCACTGCGATGGATAGCGCTGGCTTCCCGTCCAAGCAGAACGGCTAAATAAGAATGGGCCAGTTTTGCAGTAAGCAGCAGCTGCCTCATAAACGCAGCGGTTATAAAGCATACTGTAAACATTGTGCAGGCGATTGCCGGAATCACCGCTATACGACAGCATATTGTCGTCTTCTAGCTGCTCACCAAAGTCGGCCTTGATCATGTCAACACCAAGGTCAAATAAAGGTTTGTGCGAGGTTTTCCAAAACTCATAAGCTTCTGGATTGGTAAAGTCTAAGATACCTGAGTCTGGCAGTGGCGTAAGCACTTCCCCAAATGGGCTCAAGTCCCATTCATAGCGATACGCTTCGCCAGTGCGCTTATCTTTTATCAGCCAGCCTTTTTCTGCAGCTTTTTTATAAAGAGGGTTTTTCACTGAGATCATGGGGTATTCCCATACACAGATCTTAAAACCTAACGCTTTGAGCTCATCAATAACCGGCTGTGGATCTTCGTAGCGCTTCGGGTCCCACTCAAAAGCAAAGCGAGTATCCGTGTCTTGCCATGCACGACCGTCAAGAGTAATTACATCACATGGCATATTCTTTTCGCGTACTTCACGGGCAACCGCGAGCAGCTCAACCGCATCTTTGTAATACGCTTTAGAAAGAATCACGCCTAAACTCCACGTAGGTGGCGTAGGGGCAAAACCGGTTAATTCACTGTAGGTTTTAATGCTTTGGGCCGGTGAGTCTTGGTGGAACAAAAATACGTCGAGTAGACTATCTTCTACTAAACATACATACGCTCGCTGTGACCAAAGTGCATATCCTACGCCATGGGTGACAGGTGCAGGTGTATGTACAAAAAGGTTCCAGCCTTCAGGGCTCCAGGCATACGGGGTATTTTTGTACGACTTCTCCGCGTTTACGCCAAGGGCGTCGTGATTGTATGAACGGATAAGCTGACCGCGTTTATCAAGCTTGCCCCATTTCTCGCCAAGACCGTAAACCGCCTCATCATAACCAAGCTCTAGGCTCACTAACCATCCGCTGTCTGTTTTAGCAAAGGGCGGTAAACGATGCTGGCGCACAAAGTGCCCGTCGGTAGCGCTTTGTTGAACCAGCACATCATCTTTATACAACTTAAAATGTAGAGGAGAAGCAAAAATTTCTAAACGATAATTGCCAGCGACAAGCGTGCTGTGAGACTTGTCACCTGAATATACTAACGTTTGCTTATCGGGCGACTGTGCAAGCATATCAAAGTCGTCAGTGGCGTTAGCGTCACTTTGAATGCGTAAGCCAAACTGGCTGATACTTAAGCTCAATTCACCGTACTGCGTAGGGACGATAAGTGTTTTATCGTCAGACAAAAAGGGCTGCTCGGCGATGTCAGCAGCTTCAATATCATTCCAATCTGGTTCAGTTACACAAAAAGCGTTACCCATTTCTACATTACCCTAGATGTCTTATATAAGACATAAGTTAATGAAATGTAACTTGGGTGTCAATCTGCAATTAGCAAATTATAAAGATTTAGAGCGATACTGTGTCGCTTAATTTAAGATAAGGTTTAATTTATTAGCGGCACGCAATCGTGCCGCTGTAGGCTTGTATTATGTACGAGACTAAGTATTAAACACTGATATTTTTAATAATAAGTGTTATGCCGCTTAACGCGAGCATCGTCAACGCTAATAGCCTTACAGAGGCGGCGGGTACGCGCGCTGCAAGCATTCGCCCTATTCTAGTGAAAATGAGAATTACCGGGATGGCAAAGACTGCGGAAACAAAAACCTCGCTAGATGGCAAAGTTCCAAAGGGTATTATAGCCAAGCGTAATAATGAGGTTATGCTGAACACGGCGAGAAGCGTAATTCTAATTTCGTTAATTGGCCAGGCTTGTCTGTAACACTGAAAAACTACCGGCGGACCGAAAGTAGAGAAAAGCCCACCTAACATTCCGCCTAGGCCGCCCGCAACAGCAAAACCGAATGCACTACCAGAGGGCTGCCCACGTTTTCTTTTAACTAGTAAAAGTCCACAGCAACTTAAAATAGCGATCCCAAGCAACAGATTAAGCCATGTTGCCATGCCAACAGATAAATACTCTAACAGCGCATACCCTATGCCCATAAACGGAATGCCGCTAAGAAGCAGAATGGTAAAAGCACGTTTATTGATTTGTTCGATATTTCTTGCCACTAGGCTCACGGAGTTAAAAAGGCTCAAAAAGCTCACCATAAATGTGGTCGCAGTGAGGGGTAAAATACCAAACAAGGTAAAGCTAGACACCACCATAAGCCCAAAGCCGAACCCGCTTAACGTCTGCAGGAGTGTTGCAAGACCTAAAAGTGCGAACATGGGGAGCAGTGTTTCCAAGAGCATGTATGTTATTCCTACGATGTATGTGATTTAAGTCAAAAATGCGCTATAACTCTTGTGTATGATATAAAAACAATAATTAAGCGTTTAGGTTAGGGTTCATGTCTTCATCTCAATTCGATCACAAACTCAGCGGTCCAAGTCTTGCTTTTCAGCCTCTGTATCAACAGGTAGCTGAATACATTAAACAACTTATTGTCGAGCGTCGATGGCAACCTGGTGAGATGCTGCCAAGTGAGTTTAAACTTGCAGATGAGTTTAAAGTGAGTCAGGGAACCGTTCGCAAAGCGTTGACACTGCTTACTGACACCAAAATTGTAACCCGCAGACAAGGGGTGGGTACATTCGTTTCTGAACATACCGCTCAAGATGCGTTATTTCGTTTCTTTCCGTTGCAAGCTGACGGCAAGGGCGCTGATTTACCTAAAGCAGAGCTCATCAGTAAAGAGCTGGTTGAACCAAGTGAAACAGTCCAAGCTGCACTTGCTTTAACGGCAAAAGACAAAACGATTAAGCTTAAACGCAGACGCATACTCGAAAACGAATTTTGTATGCTAGAAACCATATTCTTGCCTTTCAAAATGTTTCCTGATATCCATCAGCGCGAAGATATTCCGCATACCCTGTATCACTTTTATCAAACTGATTATAACCAAACCGTGTTTAAAACCCGTGACAGCATCAAAGCCGTGCTCGCAACAAAAGGTGATGCAAAAAGCTTAGGCGTTGAGAAGGGCACCCCCTTGCTTTTGGTCACTCGCGTCACTGAGTCCATCGATGGCAAGCTAATAGAGTATCGTGAAAGTAAATGCAGAACCGATCACTACCATTATCAAGTAGAGCTTGATTAATGAACTTCATCGCTGACTAGCGACTCTATTAACCGCTACTACGTAATGCTAGCCAGGCTACGTTATATGCTCGGCTCTGCCTCGACTAACTTTTTTGTGTCTATACTTTAGCCGCTTCAACTTGTGCCTGTCGCCTGCGTTGTTGGTTTTTCTGTAAAAATAGCACGTCACTAACGCCCAAACTTAAATTCTTGCCCGTTTTGCCTCCTCTTAAGCTAGGCAGGTATAGCGGCTTCTCAATCTACTGACTGAAAGCCTGAGCACTATCTTTGCACTTAGTTTGTTAACACTTTGTTGACATCGAGATATCTGTGTAATAACTTATGTCTTATACAAGACTAAAGTTTGAAGCTGAAGTTATACGAGAGCATACTGTTAAAGTAAAACTAATTAGCTTAATGCAACAAATTCTAAGGTGAGTGAAACGATGAATAAGATACCCGAGGTAGGTTTTGGCTTCTGGAAAGTAGATACTGCCATTTGCGCTGAAACAACATACCAAGCAATCAAAGCTGGCTATCGCCATTTAGATTGCGCAGCAGATTACGGTAACGAAAAAGAAGTGGGCGAAGGCATAAAGCGCGCTATTGATGAAGGCCTGTGTACCAGAGAAGAGTTGTGGGTAACATCGAAACTTTGGAATACCTTCCACGCCCCTGAGCATGTAGAGCTAGCGCTAGAAAAAACATTATCTGATTTACAGCTAGACTACCTGGATTTATACCTTATTCACTTCCCTATCGCGCAAAAGTTCGTGCCAATCGAAACGCGATATCCGCCTGAATGGTTTTATGAACCCGATGCAGCCGAGCCTAAAATGGAGCTTGCTCCTGTACCGCTTCATAAAACATGGGAAGCCATGGAAGCGCTAGCGTATAGCGGCAAGGTTAAACAAATTGGTGTGTGCAATTACAACACAGGGTTGCTTAACGACCTAATGAGCTACGCGCGCATTAAGCCAGCAATGCTGCAAATAGAATCTCATCCGTACCTTACCCAAGAGCGTTTAATTCGTTTAGCAAAAGACTATGGCTTAAATGTTACCGCGTTCTCTCCTTTAGGTGCGCTTTCATACTTAGAGCTTGAAATGGCTGACCAGACTGAATCAGTACTTCAGCAGGACGTAGTGAAAGCTGCTGCAAAAGCCCACGGTAAAACGCCAGCGCAAATTGTTTTGCGTTGGGGCATTCAGCGCGGCAACGCGATTATTCCAAAAACGTCGAAAGTAGAACGTATGAAAGAAAACTTAGCGCTTTTCGATTTCGCGCTAAGCGACAGCGAAATGCAGGCTATTTCAGCATTAAACATGAATCGTCGATTTAACGATCCGGGTCACTTCTGCGAAGCAGCCTTTAATCGTTTTCATCCCATTTACGACTAGGAGTTTACTATGAAAAACGTCAATGACAGCTCTGCGGTAGCGTATGCAAGCGTACCTACTCAGCACAACTACAACGGCGGCGTGTTCCCTGAAATAGTCGTGAACAATGAAAGCTGTTCCACTGTAGAAGAAACGGTTGCCTTTGTTAAAGCGAACCAGGCAGAACTTGAAGCAAAACTTGCGAAATCTGGTGCACTACTGTTCAGAGGATTTCCTCTAGATTCAGCAGAGACCTTTGACGTTTTTTCAGCTGGTTTCGGCTATCCTAACTTTACTTATCAAGAGTCTCTGTCTAACGCGGTGCGTATTAACTATACCGAGCGCGTATTTACCGCTAACGAAGCCCCCAAAGATGTGGAAATTTTCCTCCATCACGAAATGGCTCAGACGCCTATTTCTCCAAGTAAGCTTTTCTTCTTTTGCAAAACTGCAGCAGATGAGGGCGGTGCTACGCCGCTGTGTCGTTCAGATAAATTGTTTGAAGCATTGAAGGCAGAGAACCCTGAATTGGCAAGTGATTTCAAAGAGAAAGGTCTGAAGTACACCACCACCATGCCAGCGGCTGATGACGCTAACTCTGGTCAGGGCCGTAGCTGGAAAAGCACGTTAAGTGTTGAAACAGTAGAAGAAGGTGAAGCTAAACTTAAAGAACTAGGTTACAGCTGGGAATGGTTGGAAGATGGTAGCTTAAAAGCGATTACGCCTGTGCTTCC
Source organism: Alteromonas sp. ABV4_150 (assembly GCF_056311745.1). Classification (NCBI taxonomy): domain Bacteria; kingdom Pseudomonadati; phylum Pseudomonadota; class Gammaproteobacteria; order Alteromonadales; family Alteromonadaceae; genus Alteromonas; species Alteromonas sp. ABV4_150. The sequence goes on from NZ_CM149971.1 coordinate 1,946,396, forward strand.
CGCGGTAATCGAGTTGGATGACGGTTCTGAGGTGTTCTACAACCAGCTTATTGCAGCCTACATGGGCTGGAAAGGCGTTCGCGAGAACCCATCTTCAGCCATCACGTTCGGTGACGGCAGCGCTATCCCGAAAAAGGGACTTGAGCGTATTGCTGAGCTTTCTGAAGACTTCACGTTTGACTTAGAGTGGCAAGACGGTGACGTGGCTATTGTCGATAACTATCGTGCGATGCACGGTCGTCGCCCTTACTCTGGCGATCGCAAGCGTGTAGTGCTTGTGGCATTGGTTGCTTCAGAGCGTTAATGCAATGAATGACATAGCAGTAAAATGTAAAAATGTTTGGCCGGGGCTGGGTATTGCCACCATTACAGGCATGGCGGCCTTGTTTTTAAGTGAGCACTACAATGCCCCTGCTATGTTGTTTGCTTTACTGTTAGGCATGGCGGTTTCGTTTTTATACCAAAACGATACGCCATGCGCTTGCGGAATCGATTTTACCGCAAGTACCTTGCTTCGCGCGGGTGTGGTTTTACTGGGCTTAAGAATAGCGCTAGGTGACTTGGCAGTGCTAGGTTGGCAAACAGCGCTCATGCTTGCTGGCGCCATTTTTACGACCATTGTTTTGGGCGTAGGATTGGCAAAAGCGCTGGGGCTTCAAAAGCGCTTTGGTGCACTTACCGGCGGCTCGGTTGCTATTTGCGGCGCCTCTGCTGCGCTAGCCATCTCTACCATACTGCCAAAAGGTGAAAACCATGAGCGAGATACCCTGCTTACCGTTATAGGCGTAACAGCCATGTCTACTATCGCTATGGTGCTTTACCCTATAATTGCGGGGCAATTGGGTATGACAGATACTGAAGCTGGTATCTTTCTTGGCGGCACAATTCACGATGTAGCACAGGTAGTAGGTGCAGGTTACTCAGTGTCAGAAAGCGCGGGGGATATGGCGACCCTTACCAAATTGGTCCGCGTAGCCATGCTCATGCCGGTGGTACTGATTATGATGCTTGTCATCAAAAGATTCTATAAAGCAAGTACTCAAGAAGAAGGCGGTGAAGTACCTAAAATGCCTCTGTTTCTCATCGGCTTTATTGCATTGATGCTGCTCAATAGCTTTGTAGCATTACCTGAATTTGTGGTCGAAGCAGGCACGCAAGTTTCTCGTTTCTTTCTAGTTGTTTCCATTACTGCAATCGGTATGAAATCAAACTTAGGAAAACTTGCCGAAGTCGGCATGCTCCCCATAGTCATGATAGTGGTTGAAACCCTGTGGATTGCACTGCTTATTCTCGGTTTTCTCTACACCATGTAAAGGCTGTTCATCATTTGGCAGTAGCATGTTTTAGATATAAATCGTTTGTACTGATGAGGTAGTCAAAGTGAAAAAACACGGTCTTCACGAACTTTATGCCAAAGACCCTGTAAAAGCCGATGAGCAGGTCTTTCAAAGAACCAGTGATAAGTTAACCCGCCGAGGCTTTATCAAAGGTTTGAAATCACTGTCTTTGCTACTCGGTGCGGAAGTGGTCTACGGGCAATTTATGCCAGCGGGCCTCATTCCTGCAGCATTTGCCCAAGCTGACACACCTTTTTCAATAAAAGGTAAAGATGGGTTAACCATACTTAATGACAGACCATTAAACGCAGAAACGCCAGCACACCTATTAGATGATGCAGTTACTCCCGCTTCGCGTTTTTTCGTAAGAAATAACGGTATCCCTCCGCAAGCACCAGACGCAAATAGCTGGACCCTTACTATTGAAGGGGAGTCTGCAGCACAGTCAAAAACCTTTACCCTTGAAGAACTAAAAGCTCAATTTAAGCATTACACCTATCAGCTAACGCTTGAGTGTGGTGGAAATGGGCGTGCCGAGTTCTCACCGGCCGCTACAGGTAACCAGTGGACAACGGGAGCGGTAGGCTGCCCACGCTGGACTGGAGTGAGGCTAAAAGACGTGCTTAAAGCGGTGGGCGTCAAGAAAGACGCGGTTTATATTGGTTATTATGGTAACGATCAGCACTTAAGCCGAACGCCGGGCAAAGCGGCTATTTCGCGAGGCGTGCCCATCGAAAAAGCAATGGAAGATGAATCCTTAATCGCGTGGGCAATGAATGATGAACCCCTTCCCTTAATGAATGGCTATCCGCTGCGACTGGTATTTGGTGGCTGGCCTGCTTCAACGTCAGGCAAATGGCTTAAGAAAATAGTAATTCGAGATCGCGTGCACGACGGTGCGAAAATGCTGGGTAAAGCCTATAGGATGCCGTGTAAACCTGTTGCGCCTGGCGCGAAAGTTGCCGACGAAGACATGTGTATTATTGAAGCTATGCCAGTTAAGTCGCTTATTACCTTTCCAACGTCTGGCAGCGACCACTCTCTTAGAGAAAAGCTAACCGTTCGGGGACATGCATGGAGTGGTGAAGGCAAAATTGCCAAGGTGTTTACCTCTATTGATTTTGGCCAAACCTGGCAGCTTGCTCAGCTGAACGCACCGGCAAACAGACACGCATGGCAGCAGTTCAGCACGCAGATAAACTTTCCTCAGCAAGGCTATTACGAAGTATGGGCTAAAGCACAAGATGAGCATGGAAAGTCACAGCCTATGGTGTTACCGGGCTGGAATCCAAAAGGCTATTTAAACAATGCCTGTCATCGTGTCGCAGTGCGTGTGGTGTGAGCTAAATGACGCCATATTTGATTTACTTCTTAGGAAAAAGGGGCCGTTAAGATGGATGGCTTAACAGTTCGTCTTATAATACTAATAGTGTTCCTTTATTTGCCACATTTAGCTATTGGGAGTGGTAATAAAGTCGTAGAGAAAAATGGAAGCGAATCAACAATACATGAGCAACCCGCTCTCGACGATCAATCTGGCCTTGTAAAAGCAGACGGTTTTAATTTAGTGCTCGCCCATTGCAGTGCCTGTCACTCACCCTCCCTTATTACTCAAAATGCCATGAACCGTGAACGGTGGCTTGAGACTATTCGATGGATGCAAGATACGCAGAAGTTGTGGCCATTGGGTGAAGCAGAGCCTTTAATTTTAGATTATCTATCCACCTGGTATGGCCCTAAGAAAAGCGCCCGTCGCGCGCCGCTACCACCTCATTTGCTGCCCGCCAACTAAAAATGGGCTTAATAGTTTTATTAATCCCCACAGTTTTAGAAATTTCTGCCGATAATCAATCCATAACGCTACTTCAGACTAATGGCTAAAATGATTAAAATTCTGTTAGTCTGAGCAAAACAAATCTATAAAAACCGTTGGTAATTAAACATGTTTGTATCACGCAGCAAATTCGAAGAAAAAGAAGCGCAAGTTCAGCTATTAGAAAAGCGACTTCAAGAGACGTTAGACAAGATTTCATTACTTGAAGCTGAAAATGCAGAGTTAACTGCGGCTTTAGAGACTGCCAATCATAAAGATGCTACATCTGCCAATGCCACTGTGGTCAAATGTTTAGTTGATTCACTGTCACAGGTTGAGGGCGTTCGTGAGACCGTTTTACGTGCTTACGAGCGTATTAATGAGGAAAGTAAGTCTATTGTTGATATAAACGAATTGTTTAGCGAATCGGCCTCTACATTGAGCAAAATCGTATCGGATATGAGCGGCCTAAATGTTCAGATGAGCAGCATGAGCGAACGCATCTCAGGCCTTTCCACAACGGCTGACAATATCAATAAGTTTGTGACAACCATTACTAGCATTTCTGACCAAACCAACTTACTTGCCTTGAATGCAGCGATTGAAGCTGCCCGCGCTGGTGATGCTGGACGAGGCTTTAGTGTTGTGGCTGATGAAGTACGAGCACTTGCAACAGAGACCAATAAGTCTGCAACAGAAGTATCAGAGCTTGTAAACGGGATCATTCAATCCACATCAAAAGCGGTGTCAGGCGTGAATGAACTGCGTGGTAATAACGAAGAACTAGAAACAGGCATTAACCAGCTTAATAGTAGTTACGAAACTATGGTGCAACATTGCGACAGCATGAAAGCTACAATTAGTGAAGGCGCAATGTCTACGTTTATCCAAACGGTCAAGCTGGATCACGTAGTGTGGAAATCTGGAATTTATGAAGTGTTGTGCGGATTTAGCAATAAATCGCCTGCTGACTTCAGTGATCATGTAAGTTGTCGTTTAGGGCAATGGTTTAATCAAAATGCAAACAACCCAATTGGCCAAACCACGGCTTTTAGAGAAATTGAAGCACCCCATGCAAAAGTGCATAGTAGTGGTGTTGAAGCTATCAAAGCAAAGCAAGCGGGTAACAATGCAGAAGCAGATGCTAGACTGATAGAAATGGAACAGGCGAGCGAGCGTGTAATGATGCTTCTGGATCGCTTAGCCGGTTGACTATCAAGTGGTGAAGCACACATAAAAAGCGTGCCCTTATTTTAAATGGGTACGCACATTGGAGGGCTTTTAGGTGAGTGAGAATTCGTATTCCACCGAAAACGAACGCATTCGAGCGCTTGAAGCCCGTGTTAATTCGCTAGAGCGGCAGCTTAAACGTCAAAAAATTGCACGTAAAAACGCTGAATCTTTTCTAGAAACCTACTCCCAAGACGCCTATCTTGCCAATCAAGCATTACGCAAAGCGCTCAAAGACTCTAAACAGAGGGAGAGAGAGCTGCTTTACATTAACAGAACAGCGTCCCAACTTACCCAAGCAGTATCCGGAGAAAGTTACATATTTTCGGCACTCGAATCTGCCGTAGAATTTAGCGGAGCGTTTTGTGGCAAAGCCTTTACTGTCAAAGATGGCGAACTCATTATTGGCAATGATGATAGTGTGCTGGTTCAGGGCCAAGGCTGGACAACGTCCCCCACGTTAGCGCAATTTATTCAACAGGAAACGCCACTAGATTTGCGAGAAAGCTATTCCCACTGGTGTGTTAGTGCGGTAGTACAGCCTGAAACAGATATAGAATCTCGCCTAATCCACTTTATGCATGAAATGTCAAAGGGGGAATATACGTGGTTAGTATTGTTGACCAAAGACGATGACCTAGAAGAAGAGACGCTTTACGTTTTAGATACCACAAAGCACTACCTCAATATCACCTCTCGATACCAAAATAAGAAAAGTGAACTAAATACTAGGCAACTAGAACTGAGTAACATGAAAAAGGATCGGGACTTCCTTGAAGAAAGGTTAGTCAGTGCTGACAAAATGGCCATGCTAGGTCAGTTAGCTGCTGGTATCGCCCATGAAATTAACAACCCAATCGGTTATGTGCGAAGTAACACTGTCGTAGCAAAAGATATCTTTAATGATTATCAACGCGCTCTCGAGGAAATTGGTAGCCTCTGTAAAGAAGCTGGTGGTGAAATTGAATCGCAGTTCGTGGCATTAGAAAAGCGCTTTTCGCTCAAAGACAGCGCGACCGAAATTGCGGAAATGTTTGATGAGTCTCATGAAGGTATTGAACGTATAATTGAAATCGTGAAAGCGTTAAGAAGTTTTTCTTATCCAGGCTCAGGCAAGCACTCTGAAATTAGTGCTATCGAAGCCATGAATATAGCGATTAAGCTCACCAATAATTTGCATCGTTATCGCAATGTGGTGCGCTTTGAAATGCCTGAAGAAGACGCTTTCTTCAACGGTAACTCAGGGCAAATTCAGCAAGTGCTTGTAAACTTCTTAACCAATGCGATATACGCCACTCCTGAAGGGAAAGAAATAACGCTCAAAGTAGAGAAGGAGGCGGACAATGTCCGTTTAATCGTTGAGGACGAGGGCGTAGGCATGTCTAAAGAAACACTGAGTAAAGTTTTTACGCCTTTTTTTACCACCAAACCGCCAGGCGAGGGCACGGGGCTAGGGATGTCTATTTCTATGACTATTGTTGAGGAGCACAATGGCAGGATTGATATCGTCAGTACTGAGGGAAAAGGCACGACAGTATCTGTCATATTGCCATTGGTCTAAAGTATAAAGTTCTTTTCTAACTGATTGATAAAATATAAAATTTCTCAAAGTTTTTTCTCAAACTAGACAGCGGCTGTTTATGTTCTAGTCTTATGAGAAAGCAAAGGTTTTATGCTCTATGGATGAGTACTTTGCAAAATGGAGAGAGTATTTAATGAGAAATAACCAGCCTGTTACCCAAAAAGAGTATAAGTTTCCATCTCACCATCGCCTTATTTCATCAACAGATAAGCGTGGGGTCATCCAACACTGCAATAGTGAATTTGTGGAAGCGAGTGGTTTTACCCGTGAAGAATTAATAGGAAAAAACCATAACTTGATCCGTCACCCCGATATGCCTGCACCCGTATTTAAGGAAATGTGGCGTACTTTAGAGTCTGGGCAAAGCTGGCTGGGGTTAGTTAAAAACCGAAGAAAAAATGGCGATCACTACTGGGTGTCAGCATTCGTAACGCCGGTGTATGATGGCAAAACAATCGTGGGTTATGAATCTGTCCGCGTCCCCGCCTTAAGTGATGAAATTGCCAGAGCGGCGAGCGTTTATGCAAGAATGCAAGAAGGTAAGTCGCCGGTATCGCCAGTATCTAGAATAGTGCAGACACTTTCGCATTTAGCTCCGTCATTAATGTTAAGCTTTTTAATGGTGTTGGCTCTTGGTTTAACACATGGCGTAGCTGCGGCTGGCATCGCTCTTCTAGGTGCCATTATTTTAATGGTGGCTCAACAAGCAAAAGCCAAAAAAGATTGGCAGGAGCTGATTACACTCAGCCCTGAAAGCTATGCCGATGAAACGGTGGCGCAAACTTACTTCCCAGACCCACCTCATATTAGCCAAGCCAAACTCGTGTTAGGCTGTGAACTTGCTAGAAACCGCACAGCATTAACTCGAATACAAGACGCGTCAGCGGGTCTTGAGTCTATAGCTCATGCAACGCATCATCAGGCTGAAAGCACAAGTGCTGCCGTCGTTCAACAAAACCAGGCTACTCAGCAAATCGCCTCCGCGGTTACACAAATGAGCCAAGCTATCCAAGAAGTTGCTGAGCGGGTTGAAGGTAATGCCAAAAGTGCAAAAACAGCAGCGTCCAACGTAGAAACAGGTAACCAAAAAGCAGAAGAAGCCATGCAGGCCATTGTTGCTTTACGCGAAGCTGTTGAGTCAATTTCGACAACAGTAACTGAATTAGCTCAGTCAACTAGTGATATTGGTGAAGCGGCCAACATTATTTCTACTATTGCCGAGCAAACAAACCTGCTGGCACTTAACGCCGCGATTGAGGCTGCAAGGGCGGGTGAGCAAGGAAGAGGTTTTGCGGTTGTTGCTGATGAGGTGCGTACCTTAGCTTCGAAAACTCGCGAATCGACCGACAAAATCCACAACATTATTACAGAACTGGCTGAGCGCTCTGACCGCGCGGTGCGAGTTTCAACAGAAGGGTTAGCCTCAGCAGAGCACGGCAGCGCGATAGTAGAAGAAACCCGAGGAGCCTTGTTTGAAATTAATAATGCGGTGAAAGGTATCGCGGATGCTACTGTGGAAATGTCTTCAGCTGTAGAAGAACAAAGCACGGTTGCGGAACATATTAATCAACAGTTAGTAGAAGTGGCTGATGGCGCATCTGAAACCCAGCGTTCCTCTGAGGCATCGCTCGCGGCCAGCAACGATTTGCGCGCCACGGTGAATCAGGTACATGAACTTATTTTGCGTTTTAGCACAAACAAGCGTGTAGGAGAGTAACACTCTCCTACGCGTTGGTTTTGTCTAGTTTGTATTCAGTCCAGCATGCAGACCGCGTTTATAGGCTGCAACAGCCGGGAACAGCGACACTAAATAGGTGCACCCTAATATAAGTAAAATGATAATAACGCTGCTTTGCCCAAACAGAGCGCTACTTAAAAACAGTCCATAAGTGCTGCTTAACCAAGGCTTTAGTACACTCATTAATCCGGCAACTAAGCCTAAACTTAGCGCGGCACTCAAAATGGAAAGCAGCATAGCTTCAATTTGAATTAGCAGTAGTAGAGTAAATGGCCCGGCACCAATAGTGCGTAAAACAGCTATTTCTTGGTAACGCTCACGCATAGTTGCAAGCAGCATGGTGGCCAGTCCAATTAGAGCGCATATAACAATAAGGCCAGATAGACCAAGTAATAGAGACTCAACATTTCCCATAATTTGCCAAAGCTCAGCGAGCGCCATGCCCGGTAGTATCGCCATAAGCGGCTCTTTTTTACTTTGGTTGATTTGATACTGCAGCTGTAGCGCTGTAACGCGATGTTTTAGCCCAAGCATCACAACAGATACTGACTCAGGCGTAAAGGCTTCGCTGTTGTAAGTCTCATGCTTACCGGTATGCTCACCGTGCTCGTGCTCGTGCTCGTGCTCGTGCTCGTGCTCGTGCTCGTGCTCATGCTCGTCTTCGATGGTTTTATTACTCGATTTACGGCCTAACATCGAGGTGGGTGAATGCTTGGGCCCTGTGTGGGCCTCTTCAAGGCCCTGCAGAGTGACATAAACAGCCTTATCCACGGGGGTGCCTGTTTTATCTAAGATTCCGGAAATAGTAAAAGGGTGATCGTCATGATTATTGAATGAAACACTGCCTAAGCCGTGAGAAATAATAATCTTATCGCCTACTTTATATCCCAATGATTCGGCTATATCAGCACCAATTACCGTAGATAGCGGCTGTGTAAATGTCGCTCCATCAGATAGCTGTAGTGACTGCATGTCCCCGTATTTAAAGTGGTCGAAAAAGCTGTTGGTCGTACCTACTACTCTAAAACCCCTGTGGGTATCACCCAAAGATAGTGGGATAAGCCACGATACCTGCTTGTTAGATTGAAGCGCCGCAATACTTTTATATTCAATACCTTTAGTGGGAGTGCCTATATTAAACACTGACGACAGGAGTAAATTAAGCTGTCCACTTGGTGCGCCAACAATAAGATCAACACCGGAAACGGTGCGCGTAAAACTGGTTTTGACTTGGGTGCGAATAATGTCCACGCACAAAAGTAAACTAATGCTGATGGTAATGCTTAAAAGTGTGAGGATTGCCGTTGTTTTCCTGCGCTTTAAGCTTTCAATAGCAATGGTACTTAGCATTACGCACGCTCCTGTGCTTGTTCGATGCCACCGAGTGAAGACACTGCATGGTTTGTACTTGGGCTCAATTCACTCATACTACAATGACGGTCAAAGTAGCTCTCCATTGCTTTATCATGACTAACGAAAATCATGGTGCTCTCACCTGCTACATCTTTTAACAGCGACATAAAGCTATCTCGCGCGTCGCTATCTAACGCCGAAGTTGGCTCATCGACAATCAATAACTCTGGGTCATTAATGAGTGCTCGGGCTATTGCTACACGCTGCTGTTGACCAATACTCAAGGCATCAGCTTTAGCATGCAGTACGTGAGAAGAAAGCTGTAGCTTGTCGAGTAAATGAAGAAGCTTTCGCATCTTCAGCCGTTTTGCTTATTTTTTTATTCGCAAAATATACTGCGGCGTTAATGTTCTGTGCCACAGAAAGGTAGGGAATTAGATTAAACTGTTGAAAAACAACGCCGATATTGCGTGCTCTAAACTTATCTCGCTGGCGGTTTGATAAGGAAGAGAATGGCTGCGATAACAAAGTTATGTCACCTTGGGTGGGTACCAACGTTCCGCAGAGCAAATTGAGTAATGTGCTCTTTCCGCTACCCGAAGGCCCTGAAAGAAAAACGTGTTCACCCTGCGAAACTTGCCACGCTTTAATGTCAATGATGGGGGCACTTTCTTTGGTGTACGAAAACTGTAAATTGCTAACTTCAATCGCTGTGTTGCACTCTTCAATCACTGCGTTGCGCTGGGGGGAAGTGCTATTGTTTTTATTGATGGTATTCACGCTAAGCCCGACCTGTATTTACGTCTTATGTTCACATTAGCAAAAGCGACACGTCTGTTCACCCAGTTAAAAACCAGAGAAAACACATTGCCGCGTTGAGGTAATGTTATCAAATAACATTTTTGCGTATAGCTATGCTATCAGATCTCATCAGCCTAAAGCGGCAATTGCTCTTATTAATTGTTCATCATAACGACGCAAAGAAGAAGCGCGCCTAAATTATCAGCCGTTAGCTTGTAGCTTTACCACTTCTGCGCTTTCATCTTCTAATACGCTTTCTGCGGTAGCGCCTTTGAAAATCTTACTGATTTTATCTTTGTTTTTAGACAACATAATGGTGAGCTCTTCCACTACGCTATCGTCTAGCTTAATGCCCTTCGCATGAATGTAGTCAGCAAGGTTATCTGCCGCATCAAGCATTTTGTCATACTGATCAGCTTCTTTTTTGTCGGTAGTTACCAATTTTTCTACCCCTTTGTGCGTAACAACATACTGTGTGGTAATGGCCATGGTAGGTCCCCTGTTTATTAAAGACACAAAAACTGTACAATAATTTACTGTATAAATAAACAGTCTTTTGATTAAATGTTTGAATTTGGTCGGCGAGAGAAGAGTAGTAAGCCGTTTTAAAGATGATTAATGCTTGTGCAATTAGCAACTGCTGCGTATAATGCGCGCCCTTACAGCCACCCCAATTCGTTCCTTGTCTCCATACAGTCGGCTGTACTGTCGAGGCTACAACCGTAAGGAGCTATAATGCGTCATTACGAAATCGTATTTATGGTTCACCCTGATCAGAGTGAACAAGTACCTGGTATGATCGAGCGTTATACCACAATCCTAAAGCAAGACGGTGGTCAGATTCATCGTTTAGAAGATTGGGGCCGTCGTCAACTGGCTTACCCAATTGAAAAGCTGCACAAAGCCCACTACGTACTAATCAATGCTGAAGCGTCTGCAGAAGCTGTTGATGAATTGGAAAATGCTTTCCGTTTCAACGACGTGATCCTACGTAACATGGTTATGCGCACTAAGACTGCTGTGACTGAGCCTTCTCCAATGATGAAAGAAGAGCCTCGTCGTGAGCGTCGTGACGATTCTGCTCCTCGCCAAGATCGCGCGGAAAAGAAAACTGAAACCACTGAAGACAACGCTTAAGGAGATCACCCATGGCTCGTTTTTTCAGACGTCGTAAGTTCTGCCGTTTCACTGCAGAAGGTGTGACTGAGATTGATTACAAAGATATCGCTACTCTTAAGAACTACATCACTGAGAGCGGTAAAATTGTCCCTAGCCGTATTACTGGTACAAGCGCAAAATATCAGCGTCAGCTGTCTTCTGCGATCAAGCGCGCACGTTTCCTTGCGTTGCTTCCGTACACTGATTCACACAAGTAATTTGGCGAATATAAGGGTTAGCTAAGATGAATATCATCCTACTAGATAAAATCGCCAACCTTGGCGGCCTGGGCGACCAAGTGACTGTTAAGTCTGGTTACGCTCGTAACTTCCTTTTCCCACAGGGTAAAGCGGTTCCTGCAACTAAAGACAACGTTGAAAAGTTCGAAGCACGTCGTGCTGAACTTGAAGCGAAAATTGCTGAGCAACTAGCTGCTGCTAACGCACGCGGTGAGAAAATTGCTGAGCTTGCTGAAGTTACAATCGCAGCTCCTGCTGGTGACGAAGGTAAACTGTTTGGTTCTGTTGGTACTCGTGACATCGCTGATGCAATCACTGCAGCTGGCGTTGAAGTACAAAAAGCAGAAGTTAAACTACCTACTGGTACTCTTCGTGAGACTGGTGAGTATGACATCGACTTACAACTTCACTCTGACGTTATCACTTCAATCAAAGTGATCATCATTGCTGAAGCGTAATCGCTGACGTATTTGAAGAAAGCCGCTCCTAGAGCGGCTTTTTTTTGCTCTAAATTTTTGTTCGATACTTAAAGATCAATACCAATCCGCATAGATGATTTCCCACCCAGAAGGCGCTGGTAAGTTTCCTAGCAAAGCATGGGAATGCAGGAATGACCGTTGCTTTTTAAATTCCCAGAGTGAAGCTTGCCAGACCTTCCCGAAGGGCGAGTTTAAAATATCCGTACCCTCACTTGACGTCGCGACGCCTAATTAACGATGGGTGTAAGTAAATATGTCCAGGGCCGACAAATGGCGTATTTTTGAGGTCCACTCATCTGCGATAAATAACGTTTTTTAAACGGTATTTAAACAAAATGTTAATAATCGCTGAAATTCTTAGTGTCATGGCTTTAAACTTTTTCTGTCATTCCCGCGACCTATAGTAAACCAAACAATAAAAAGCATAAGTGCCATATTATGGACACCACTAAGCAAGCAATAAAAAACGCGACTGGGGTAGGTATAGGAATAACACTGCTGGTATTTTTAGGTCTATATAGCCTGTTTAATTTACCGGTACAGCTGTTTCCTGACATTGAAAGACCGAATATTAACATCCAGACCTCGTGGCGCGCTGCGTCGCCCCAAGAAATTGAGTCGGAGATCATTGAACCTCAAGAGGAAGTGCTGCAAGGCATCCCTGGCCTTGAGTCGATGAATGCATGGGCAAACCAAGGTAATGCGTGGATTAATCTAGAGTTTGGTTTAGATACGGACATGCAGAAAACGCTCATTGAAGTGATTAGCCGCATGAATCGCGTACCGCCACTACCTCGCGATGCCTTGTCCCCTAATATTATGCTTGCTGGAAGTGGGGGAGACGCCCCCGCTTTGACCTACTTTTTTCTTCAGCGCCTACCGGGCAATCCAAACGAAATTAATACCTATGTAACCTTTTTTACTGATGTCATTAAACCTCAGCTTGAGTCTATCCCGGGCGTTGCAAGGGCGCGTATGGAAAGTGGGGTTGGCGGCGTTGAGGAGTTTCAAATTGTTTTCAACCCGTTTAAAGCGGCGCAGTTAGGCATTGACCTAACGGCAGTTGCCAACGAGTTGGGGCGTGCGAATGATATTTCAGGCGGCTTTGTCGATGTGGGCAGAAGACGGTATACCCTGCGTTTTGAAGGTCGCTACGAGCCTACGCAAATGGGTGAAATGATCCTTGAATGGCGAGACGGCAGCCCTATCACTCTAAATGACATTGCCGAAATTAAAATCACCCGCGCTGACGGTGCAAACTACAGTGTGCAAAACGGCAATCCGGCTATCTCTATTCGCGTAGACAGACAAAACAACGCCAATGTTTTAGCTACCTTAGAAGCCGTAAAAGCAAAAGTTGCACAAATAAACGAACAGGACTTGGCCCCTGAACAGTTAGTAATGGCGCAAAGCTTCGATGCCTCAGTATTTATCTATAGAGCGGTGCAGCTAGTTACCAGCAATTTATTTATAGGCGTGCTGCTTGCCATTGCCGTGCTTTGGCTCTTTATGCGCCAGCTGCGAGCTACGCTCATTGTGGCATTGGCCATTCCTATCTCACTACTTAGCACTTTTGTGGTGCTTCAACTTACCGGTCGCTCGCTCAATATCATTTCACTGGCAGGACTCGCCTTCGCGGTAGGTATGGTGCTAGATGCCGCTATTGTCGTGCTGGAAAACATTGTAAGAACACGCAAGAGCGCCGAAGCCGAAATCGAAAATAAAGACCCAAGTTCACAAACGCACATGGAGGGTTGTGCCCATCGGGGAACGAAAGAAGTGTTTGGTGCCCTCATGGCGTCAACAGCCACCACCGTTGCTATTTTTATTCCCGTCATGTTTTTGGAAGATGTTGAAGGGCAATTGTTTGCTGACCTCGCTCTTACCATTGCCATTGCAGTGTGTATGTCGCTAGTGGTTGCGGTAACGGTATTGCCTGTCGTTGCCGCTAGATACCTTAATGGCAACATGCCAGCTGATAGCTTACAGCGGGTATGGGTTAAGATAACCCGCGCTATTATGTCGCTATCAAGTACGCCGCTTCGCCGCCTTGTATTAGTCATAACACTCATGGGCGTGCCTATTACAGGTAGTGTTTTGCTTATGCCTTCCATGGATTATTTGCCGCCCGTAAAACGCGATGCCGTTGACGCTTTCTTAAGTTTGCCTGCAGGTGCCAGTGAAAACTTTATTAGTGAAGAAGTGATGCCGATTATCGTTGAGCGACTGCAGCCCTATATGGACGGAGAAAAGCAGCCAGCGCTTAAAAACTACTACATTATCACATGGCCAAATGGCGGAAATTTGGGTGTGCGCGCTAAAGATCAGTCTAAGGTCAAAGAGTTAGAAGCCATTGTTCGCGATGAAATTTTAAAGGATTTGCCGGATACACAGACCTTTTCACAACAAGGCAATTTGTTCGGTGGTTTTGGAAACGGTCGGTCAATCGACATTCATCTTCAAGGCACCGATCAGGCCATGCTCGGCATTGCTGCGCAAGCAGGTTTAGACAAATTGAGAGAAGTTTTCCCTAACGCTAATGCGCGTTCTAATCCTCCCCTAGAGCAAGCCGAACCAGAGCTTCGCTTTTACCCTAATGACAGCCGAATGATGGAAGTCGGGTTAAATCGGGGCAGTATGGGGAACCTGGTACGTGCCATGGGTGATGGTATGTATGTGGGGGAGTACTTCGATGGCACCAAACGCATGAATATTATCTTCCGCTCAGCTCCCTGGTTTACACCCGAAGACTTGAACAGTACGCCAGTCATGACGCCATCAGGCGAGGTGGTGCAATTAGGCGAACTGGTAGGTATTGAAAGAGCCGTAGGTCCCAGTCGTATTCAGCGCATTGATGGTCGAAGAACCCTTACGCTAAACGTAAATCCGCCAGAGGGTATGAGTTTAGAAGAAGCCATGAAAGTGATTACCTCTGAGGTTGAGCCCGCCATTATGGCCATGATGCCTACCGATGGCGCTATTAATTATGGTGGTAGCGCGGATAGCTTAAAAGGCGCTATTGCCTCGATGGCTGATAACTTTCTTTTTGCCATGGTGTTGCTACTGCTGTTAATGGCGGGGTTGTTTAAATCGTTAAAAGACAGCGTGCTGGTAGTACTTTCTATTCCGCTAGCCACGGTGGGCGGGGTGATTGCTATTCGTATCATGAACATCTTTACCTTCCAGCCAATGGACCTGTTAACCATGATTGGCTTCATTATTTTGCTAGGGCTTGTGGTGAACAATGCCATTTTACTCGTGCATCAGACTCGCCTAGGACAGCAAGAAGGGCTGACCCGTGATGACGCGGTAGAACAAGCCATCAAACTACGTTTACGGCCTATCTTTATGAGCACGCTGACTTCAATCTTTGGCATGCTGCCCCTGCTGTTACTACCTGGTGCAGGCAGCGTTATTTATCGAGGTCTTGCGGCTGTTATTGTGGGAGGAATGACGGTGAGTACCATATTTACCTTGCTATTACTGCCTACCTTGCTGCGTATGACGGCTTCGACGTCATCTGTAAATATACTCAAACCCCTGGCCGAGCGCATAGAACACTGGCGCTTCGCCGACTACCTCATCCACCGTAAAACAAAACAAATACAACGATCATGTTTAAGGAAAAGACAACCATGAAAGCTATGACTTCTACTCTCGCCCTTAGTTTGTTTACCTTATTTGCAAGCAGTGTATCGTTGAGCGCACAAGCACAGGATAGCAATCAACCACCGCCGGTGCTGGTACAAATAGATGAAGCCAGAGAGCAAGTGATTTCACAACTAACCTGGGTTCCTGGAACGGTACTAAGCGTTATCGATGCAAACCTTGCTTCTGAGGTAGACGGTCGCATCACTTGGATGGCAGATGTAGGTGATGTGGTAAATGCGGGGGAGCCTTTAGTTAAAGTCGACGATACTCGCTTAAGCATTACCCGCAATCAAAATGCCTCAAATATTGCCAGATGGCAGTCGCAGGTTGAACTGTTTACCAAACGTCTGGCGAGGTACAAAAACCTTCAGGCCAGTCAAAACACGTCCAGAGGCGAGTTAGAGGAAGTGGAAGCAGACTTAGAGAATGCTAAGCAGGAGTTAGCGCAAGCCAAATTAGATTTAGAATTCACCGAATATCAGATAGCACAAAGCAGTATTCGTGCTCCCTTTACGGCTTTGGTGGTTGAAAGGCTGCAGTCGCCGGGTGAATACACAGGAGTAGGGCAAACCCTACTTCGCGTGGTAAACCCTGATAGCGTTGAAGTTCAGGTGCGCGCACCGCTCAACGTATTACCCTATATTGCTAACGGCATGAGCGTTAGCGTTCACAATAACGTGAACTATGTAGAAGAATCTATTCGTGCCATTGTACCGGTAGGCAACAGTGCATCGCGCATGATGGAGCTACGAATTGCCATCAACCCCGGTGACTTTCCTATAGGCAGTGCAGTGCGCGTGGCGCTGCCTAGCAGCGATACTCATGATGGTGTCACCATACCCCGCGATGCACTGGTACTAAGAAAGTCGGGCACTTTTATTTATCAGCTCAATGAAAATAATGAAGCGGAGCAGGTTAAGGTGACAACCGGAGTGGGCATGGGCGATAGAATTGAAGTGTTTGGCGATGTGAACCCGAAGCGCTCGGTTGTGGTAAGAGGTGCAGAACGTTTACGTGCGGGCCAGAAAGTGCGCTACGACGATGAGCGGAAGTCTTTGACTGCGAAAAATTGAGGAAGTGTAACAAATGTAAAAGTGCTATCCATTTAGACTAAAGTTAATGAGAATGTTTCTTATTTGTAATTGTTGATTATCAAATGGAGACATCCTTGAAAAAGTTAGTTTTAGCCAGTGCAGTGTGCACGCTATCCAGTCCAGTAGTATTCGCGCAATCTTTAGAAAACCAGAATGAAAAAACAGAGTCTATAGAGCGAGTTGCTGTGGTAGGCGCAGCAACTAATTTAAGCATTACTGCTGAAGATATTGAGCAGTTTCAGGCAAACGACCTAGCTGACGTTTTTAGAGAGTCGCCGTCGGTCAGCGTTGGCGGTTCGGTAGGTGTAGCACAGAAAATCTTTATCCGTGGACTAGAAGATGCATACCTGAATGTAACCGTAGATGGCGCGCAACAAACCTCAACCCTATTTCACCACATAGGCCGCGTGACGCTAGATCCCGATCTTTTGAAGCAAATCGATGTGCAGGCTGGTGCAGGTGAAGCAACCAGTGGCCCAGGTGCTATAGGCGGTTCAATTCGCTTTAAGACCAAAGACGCGCAAGATTTATTGAGAGGCGACGAACAATTTGGCGGTCGAGTAAAAGCGAGTTATTTCTCAAACGAAGGCACCCGATATAGCGGCAGCCTTTATGGAAAGCTAAGTGATTCATGGGGCTTGCTAGGTTATTACAGCACGGTTGACAGAGATAACTTTGAAGACGGCGACGGCAACGAAGTGCTGGGTACTGCCGCAGATCAAGATCTCCTGTTCCTTAAAGCCAGTGGTTACATTGCGGATAATCAATACCTTTCAATAAGTGCAGAGCAGCGCGATGAAGAGGGGGAGTTTTCGGCAAGACCTAACTGGGTAGTACTAGAAGGTGCTCCACTTTATCCTAGTGAAGCAGAGCGTGATACCTACGTAGCGAACTACCGCTTTGACCACAGCGCATTGGTTTTCTTAGAAGCCACTGCATACCAAACTTCATCATCGTTCCGCGGGGGCCGTTTCGATTTCTTGTCTGATATCGATACCTATGGTTTTGATATTAGAAACATCACCGACATTTCAAACCACGTATTCACCTACGGTATCGATTATCGTAAAGATGAGGTAGAAAGTGGTCCTGGCGTAGGTCCTGTGCAGAACGCAGAAGAAGGCAGCGTAATGGGTATTTACGCGCAAGCTCATAGCAATATCACACCAGAGTTGTTGTTAAGCTACGGTGTTCGTTACGACGACTTTGATTTTCAGCAACAAATCTTGATCGATGATTATTACGGCACCCCCGTTACCGATGAGCCATCTGGACTAGACGACAATGAACTTAGCTTTAACGTCGGTCTTGAATATCAGCTTACCGAAGCTTGGACCCTTGGCCTTGGTTACGCAGAAGCGGCGCGCGGTAAGCAAATTGGTGATGGTTTCACGCTTGACGAATACTTATATGATGGTGAGGACGTTCCCGTTGTAGCCAGTGACGTGGTGCCTGAAACTGTCACCAATATTGAAGCGTCAATCGAATACAGCGCGAATAACCTTAATGCGCGCCTTAGCGCCTATGAATCTACTATTGATGATGTGCTATTTAGCGGTTATCAAGGTAACTCGGTATTTAATAATATCGGCGACTTAGAATCATCTGGCGTAGAGTTTAACCTTGCGTATCGCTGGGATTCTGTTGACCTGTACTTCGGTTTCTCTAGCGTAGACGTTGAGTTGATGCCTCGCGAAGATCTGTACAGCGTACCGTATAACAGCATCGATATTAACGGGTACGAGTTTGTTGGCCTAGGTAATAGCCGCGGCGATACCTGGGTACTTGGTGCAGATTACACCGTTACTGCAGACATTAGCGTTGGCTTTAACATCACTATGGTTGACGACATCAACATAGATACACTACATCAGGCCTTGGAAAACGGTTGGACCGACTCGCTTTATTCACTTAACAAAGCAGACTATACCCTAGTGGATATTTACGGCGAGTGGGAAGTTACCAATGACCTGCGCGTAAATGTAGCGGTAACAAACCTGTTTGACGAGGCTTATATCGACCATTCAAGTGTGGGTGACTACAGCGAAGTGTTCCCTAGCGTTGTTGGCCCTCAAGAAGCAGGGCGCGATATTCGCTTGTCAGTGACCTACGATTTCTAAGTAGCCAACGCTAATGAAAATTCTTCCATTTAAAAGGTGGGTCTTTTGGGCCCACCTCTTTGCTGGCTTACTGGCGAGCGTAGTTGTTTTTATTATGGCTTTTACTGGAGTATTGCTAACTTACGAGCGCCAGTTTAAAGAGCTAAGTGAAATGGCTTATACACAAACCATTGATACTGGGAAATCTGTAATCTCAACGGATGAAGTGGTTTCAATACTTCGCGAAAAGCATCCGAATGAAGCGCATATTTTCGTTCGATGGGTTAACCGTGAGGGGGCTGCAATTCCAGCATGGGCTGGCGAGCATAGTTATCTTATTCACCCCTATACCGGAGACATACTAAGAGAAGGTGAAGGGATCGTTGAAGAGGCTTTCCATGTCATTACTGACCTGCATCGCTATTTATTGTTGGAAGGAGACTATAAATTAATAGGTAAAACCATAACCGCTTACAGTAATCTTATCTTTGTCTTTTTACTTGTATCTGGCGTTGTTATTTGGTTGCCAAAACACATATCGATTAAGTCTTTAAAACAGCAAACACTATTGCGGCAGCAATACACCAATAAACAGCATCGCCATCGTCATTGGCACTTTGTTTTTGGTGCATGGTCACTGCCCTTTTTACTCGTTATTTCAATGACGGCAACGCTTTTTTATTTTCAATGGGCTAATAAAGCACTGTATGGGCTATATGGTGAGGAAGTACCGGCGCGCGAGAAAAAAGAGATGCCACAGACGCTAGACGCAGACGTTGTCAGCTACGATACGCTATTCGCCCGTGCCCAGCAACATGCCGACGATAATGGGTATCAGGACTGGTATTCGATGTGGTTAGAAATTGGAAAGATGGAAAGTGTAGCGCGATTTTACATTGATAAAAGCATAGGTCACCGACAAGAGTTAGCGTATTCACTGTATTTCGACATGGGCACTGGTGAGATCGCTAGAGTCTTGCATAAAACAGATTGGCCTAGAGGAAGTCAGGCTTGGGGCACTTCTCGATTCTTACATACCGGAGAATTCTATGGCTTTGTAGGTCAGACAATCGCAGGATTAGTCAGCTTGCTTTGCTGTATTTTGGTTTATACTGGCACTTTGCTAAGTGTTCGAAGGCTTATGAACTTGCGAAAGAAGCATTAGAAAGCGTAGGTAGTGTTATGGTAACTATTAGTCCAGTGTGTTTCTTTTCACTAATACCTTTTGCATGAACTCTAGTCGCAGTATTGTTGCTGTCAACGCGGTTTGTCGCTGAAATTTCGCCTCCGACGGCTGCGACCTGACGCTTCGCCAGCGCAAGGCCAAGACCAAAGCCAGAACGTTTTGAAGAATGTAGGTAGGCTTTGTTTGCACGCGCTTTATCAACCCTAAAAAAAGGTTCAAATATGGCGTCTAACATTGAATCGGGTACGCCCACACCTTCGTCAGCTACAGTAATAATGTAGTTTTGGATATCGCTGACCAAGGTCACGCTTACCCCGCTTGACTGCGGGGTATGGCGTAAAGCATTGCGTATAATATTCTCTAATGCCTGCCCCAAGGCAAGCTGACTACTTTTTTCTATACTCGCACATTCCGGCGTGCTTACACATAAGGTTCTATCAGAGTATTCAAAGCGCGCATCTTCACAAATAACATTTATAAGCTCAACTAAGTCAAAATCATCGCTGTTTAATTGAGGTGACTCTGTATTTAGCCACGCAAAAGTGAGTGTATCTTCTACAAGCTCTCTCATTGTACTGGCTTCATAGCGCAAACGGGAAAGAGCTTGTTCACGATTAATATCTTGTTCTACAAAGTCTATCGCCATATCAATGCGAGCAAGAGGTGTGCGAAGCTCATGAGAAAGATCTGCAAGCAAACTTCTTTGGTTATAAATGAGACTGCTCGTTCTTAGGGCCATCTTGTCAAATGTATGGGCAAGCCTAGTAAGCTCGTCATTTCGCTTGGGCATTGCAGCCATTGCACGGGCTTCTAAATTGCCGTTTGCGAAGTCTTTTGTGGCATTTTCTAATTGCTTTAGTGGTGTCATAACATGTCGATAGAGCATAAAACTCAATAGACTTAGTATGACTAAGGGTAGTGCAATTTGTAATGCTAGACGGGTAGCGAGTAATAGGGATCCTGGGCGCATTCGCTGTGGAAGCTGAATCAAAAAGTGCGTGTTATCGTCTACAAAAGGCACTTCCATCACAGGGTTTTCAGAGAAATACAAATGTATTTTCCATTCTGGGCTGCGCCCCATCTGAAACCTGTCAACAAATTCATCTAACATCTCGGTGTCAGCGAATGTGGTCATTTCTGAATTGACTACAGCAAGCCAGGTGTTCTCCTTCGTCCTTATCTCTTTTAAAAAAGCGGCTAATGCTTTTTCTCCCTTTTCCAGATAAATTGTTTCTGCTTTCTCACCATAGGCGTACAGGGTTTCTTGATGAGCCTTATCTAAAAAGCTCATACTGGTTTCAGTGTGATTAGTGAGCCACGCGATAGCCCAGAATAGTAAGACAGTACCAACAGCAATAAATGTGCATAGACGCCAAAGCAGTTTATTCTTCACGAAAAGCGGTACCCTTGACCGTGAACTGTGGCAAGCCGCTCAGGAGGCATACCTGTTTCAACCAACTTTTTACGCACTCTAGAAAGATGCATATCTAGGCTTCTGTCATATCGAGAAAAGGGTTTGTTGAGCACACTGTGGTAGAGAAATGCTTTGCTCAAGGTTTCGCCTTTGTTTTCTACCAGCATCCAAAGAAGTTTAAATTGTATAGGTGTAAATTCGAGTAACTTAGCGTGGTATTTCGTCACCTGTTGAATGCGGTTTAGATAAAGCACATCAACCAATATTTCCGATTTTTGCGTACCCGAACTATTCATCGCTTTGCTACGCCGTAGTATTGCGTCGATGCGAAGCATCATTTCAGTAAAATTGAAGGGCTTAGGCAAATAGTCATCAGCGCCCTTGCGATAGCCTTCAATCCGCTCTTGCTCAGCACCCGAAGCCGTAATCATCATCACAGGTGTTTGCTTTATTTGTCTTAGTTGATGTAGTAATGAAAGACCATTTAGCGAAGGGATGCGTATGTCGAGCAATATTAGGTCAAAGTCTTCTTCAAGCGAAGCATGTAAACCCGCATGACCGTTGCTCTCGTGGCGAGTAACAAACCCCCGAGCCTGCAGCAGCTGCGTAATTTGTTCACTTAACGTTGCGTCGTCTTCAACAATGAGTATTCGGGTTTTACACATAACGGCTTAAGAAATAAATTTTAGTTTATATTATTAATAATCATTATCATTTGCAAATGTCGTTCTTGTTCTTTGCTCACGTTCATTTTGTTACAAATTTACTGTTAAGCGAATACTTTCTCACCTTACAATGATGGTCATCGTCTTGCTGTGTACTATCGTGAGTTGTTTCAAACACACCTTTAATAAAAGCGTGTTAATAGCATACGTACATAGGCACAAAATTAAGCTTTAACTGCAAGACTGGAATTACAAGGACGGGATAATAAAAATGACAAGTTGTACAAAGAAGCAACCAAAGCAGTGGACGTTTTTAACGCCTATCGTAGCTACGTTTTCAATAATTGTGTCAGGGTGTGCTACACCTAATAAGGTTACCCAAGTTGATATTGACGATGCGGTAATTAAGTACTCCAATGAACCTGGCTTCGAGGACAGATTTAGCAATATTTACAACGGTTTTAAAGCATACCCCGTCACTTGTACTAATGATTGCTACCCAGCGTCTGCCGATATTGAATGTGAAAGTGACATGCAAAATTGTCAGTTCGTTGGCGACAACCCGACGGTGAACTTAAACACCGGCTTTACCGTTACCTGGTTAGGGCACGCAAGTTTTTTGCTCAATACCGCAGGTGGCGAGCAAATACTTATCGACCCCGTGTTTGGGCAGTTTGATTGGCCCGTTAATTGGGCGTTTCGATTGGCGGAGGGGTTCAGCCGCAACGAACCCGCTGAGGTAGGTGAAGACAAACTCACACAAACCGATGCTGTGGTTTATTCCCATATTCACTATGATCATTTTAATAAAGCCGATATTTCCGAATTAGGCACAAATCCCGAATATCTTGTTCCGTTAGGTTTCGCAGAGCACTTCCCTAACAGAGGCTATAGCATTAGCGAGATGGCGTGGTATACCAGCAAAAACGTAGGCAACACCGCTATTCACTTCGTGCCTGCCCATCATTTCAGTAACCGAATTTGGGTGCCGTATTTATACGAGGACGACAATGCAACATTGTGGGGTGGTTGGGTCTTTGAGCATGAAGGCAACACCTTGTTCTTTGCGGGAGATACGGGATATTCACCCCACTTCAAAGATATTAAAGCCCGCTTTGGTGATATAGATGTCTGCCTATTACCTATCGCGTCTTATTTCAGCGAAACCTCACCTAAATGGTATCGCAAGGTACATACAACGCCAGAAGATGCCATCGTTGCGGCCCAAGACCTAGGCTGTAAAGCCGTAGTGCCCTGGGGCTATGGAAATGCGAGCTGGATGATGGGTGACAAAACCTCACATTCTGCGCTATTTCGACTGATGAAAATGAAAAAGCAACTAGAACCCGCTATGCCTTGGGTAATTTTAAATGAAGGTGAAAAAGTGTCATTTTAACAGTTGTCTATCATTCAGGTCTTATCACTAATAAACTTGCCCAAACTCACCATTATGGTTACTCTTTAATCAAATAGGAACTAGTGTTATTTTCAAGGATTGAAGGTGTCTAAATTAAGAAATAGTGCTTTTATTGCTTTATCTATTGTTCTTTGCGGCTATATCGGTATTTGGGCATATTTGATAAATGAACGGCCAGTTCAACTCTCAGCGCCTTATAAAAGCTGCATAGACAACTGCAGGGTTAATGTGGAGTACCTGCTTTCTGATTCCGAGAATTATCAGTACGCTTTAATGTATAACGCCCTCAATCTGATTTTCAAGCCGTACGCTAAAGAAGAGGTGGGTTATTACATTTCCTGTAATTCAAAACGGTGTGCACTTTGGGTTTATGTAAATACGCCATCAAAATTGCCTCCCATACTTCGCCGCCTAGAAAATGAAGTTTCTCCGTTTTTTTACAATGGATCACCTCTTTTTCAAGACGGAAATGACAAGACTATCTACTCAAATCATTCTATTTATTCGCAATCTTACCAGCAATCTTTTGGCATTTTCCGCGCCACTCATCATCAAGCGGTTCCAGCTTAGCTAGCTTTTCAGCCAATGCTTTGTCGGCTTTCGTGTGTGCGCACTGCATTAGGGTGTGAACATTGACTGTATCGTCTTCACGGTGCAGTAGTGTCACTTCGTCGCCAACGTTAATGGTGCCGGTTTTAATAACTCGGTAGTACCAGCCAGTAATACCTCGCTCTCCAACAAATCTATCTAAGTTGGGGATGCCAAAGCGGTGAGATATTTTATTGCAAGGCGCGCGCGGAGCACTTACTTGCAACTCTACCTCTCCGAACTTCCAAATGTCTCCGATATAAACGGTGGCATCGTCCATGCCTTCAACACTGATGTTTTCGCCAATACTGCCTAGCGAAAAGTCACCTTCTGGAAAGTGTTTTCTTAACGTCAGATAGTTGGTCGGGTTGAACTGATGTAGCACTTTTTCAGGCCCACCGTGAAGACGTTTGTTGGCTTGTTCGTCCTCATCGGTTCTGTCCATGTGCACGGTTAACGCATCGACGGAGGCTTTAACAATGCTACTTGGTGCCCCACGAGGGCCAAGTGGTTGAGGTTTTCCAGCAAACAAAGCGTCAACAGTAAAGGTGGCAGACATGGCAACTCCAAAAAATTTTTTTGTGTATTTAAACCTTTCTACTATAGGGTACGACTAACCTTATAACACTAATAATGCTAATCAGCATCACAAATAACAAAGAGAAAAGAATGAAACACACACAACAACGTGTTGTACACGCCAATGTGGTGTTTGGTAACAAAGGCGAACACGAGCTTATATCTAAAGCGAAAGAGGGCGACAAACAGGCGTTTAGATCTCTCTACGACGAACATATTGGCCGAGTTTACGCACTGTGTTATCGGCTTACTGGTGAAAAAGGAATGGCAGAAGATGCGTCTCAGGAAGTTTTTATTCAGCTGTGGAAAAAATTGGGTAATTTCGATGGGCAAAGCCAATTTTCCACGTGGTTACACAGCGTTACGGCAAACATTACCATCTCTTATATGCGTAAGCAGAAAGGCTGGGTGCAGCGCATGTTTAACTTAGAGAATAGCGGCATTAACGAAATGCCAGCGCAAGAAAACAGCACCGATGTGGATTTGGAAGCATTGATTATTCGCCTACCAGAGCGTGCCAGAATGGTTTTTGTACTCCACGCACTTGAAGGATACCGCCACGAAGACATTGCCAACATGTTGAATATGGCAGTGGGCTCAAGCAAAGCGCAATTTTTCCGTGCTAAGCAATTATTGAAAGATTTTATGGGAGTCGATGATGAGTGATTTTGATGACAAGCTTGCTCAGCATGTGTCTGGGTTATCGAAAGAGAAGGCAGCCAGAAAGGGACCTATGGCGTGGAATTGAGCTAGGCATAGCGTCTCAACGGAGCGATGCTTCAAATGAAGAGAGCTCACGTTCTACGGTAACTTCAAGACAATGGATGGCTATAGCTGCCAGTGTTTGTTTGGTCACTGTCTTGTGGTTTGCTGCTCCCTTTGCGTTCAAAAGCGATGAAAGTCGAAGCAGTGGATACGCGTTAATTGACGCAATGAGCAGCCAACAGCAGCAGCAAGTTAACAGCCTGCTAGCAAGTTATGAAAGTACACCTGCACTAACACAAGACTGGCAGGAGCAGCTGAAAGAATTAGATGATGCCGCGGATGTTATTAAAGCGGCGTTAAAAGACGATCCAGACAACTCAGCATTAATAAAGATGCTGCATCATGTATATCAACAGCAAATTGCCTTAATTGAGCGAGTGCACGCGCCCAAGTGGCAGCAAATTTAATAAGGGCTTTAAAATGACTAAAAATATGAAAAACACAATATCGGATAAGTTAACGCACATGTTCAGCACATCTAACAGGGCTAAAGCTGTGCTAACTACGGCATTATTAAGCATTGCTACTGCCGCCTTTGCGGGTGAAAAAGTTGATAAAACCATTGATACCTCATCCTCTCCTAAAGTTGATATTGAACATATCGATGGAAAGGCTGACATCCGAGTATGGGATAAAGCTCAGGTACGGGTAACAGGGGAGCTTGGTGATCAAACCGAAGAATTTATTTTTGAAAAGCGCGGAGATGTTGTTGTTATTCACGTAGAGGTGGAGCACCGCTCAAAGAGCTGGTATCAGAAGAGTCGAGATGGTGATGACTTGATAATTTACGTGCCATCGGCAAGCGATCTTCATTACACCGCAGTCAACGCAGATGTGAAAGCTGAAGGAATAACAAAAGCGGTAGATGTAGAAGTCGTCAACGGCAATGTCACACTGGAAAATATTGGAGAGCGCGTTGAGGTTGAATCTGTGAATGGCGATATCTTATTAAAGAACGTCAGAGGCCGTTTAGAAGCAGGCACGGTTAACGGCGATATAGAAGCTACTCACGACGGCAATACGCCTGTAAGTTTTACAGCGGTCAATGGAAAGCTTGATATCGCATCGAGCAGCCCTGACTTATCAGTAGAGACGGTGAATGGACGTATTGATCTATCGTTGCAAAATATTGATAGCCTGCAAATAAATACCGTAAACGGTCGTACTTTTGCAAAATTGGGGCTAAATGCGAATGGCAGTATTAAAGCTAATTCGGTTGGTGGTGCAATGGAGTTTATTTTTCAAGATGATGTGTCAGCCCAGTTTGATATAGAGACACATGCAGGTGGAAATATTGTGAATAATATTAGTGGTGAAAAAGCACAAAAGCCAAAGTATGGGCCTGGAAGCTGGCTACGCTTTATCCACAACGGTGGCGCTGCAAATGTAGATATCTCTACGGTACACGGTCGGGTTGAAATAGACCAAAAGTGAATAAGCTATAGTAAGCTTGATTGAGACTCTAGCTTGAAAAAAGCAATTTAGACCACATTTATTAATTAGTGTATGTGGTGACGTTAAAAAAGCTGCGTTTGTACGCAGCTTTTTTTGTTTGGTCGCTAAATGTTGATATTTGAGCGTTTAGTTAGAACTATAGGGAAAGTTTAAAACTCTATAATCATGCCATTACAAGTAAACTTTTTAGTTGGCTTGTACGTTAAACCATCTGATTTTAATGAATTTTATATATGGAGAGTAAATTGAGTATTATTGGACACGTCAAAAGGTTTTGGCGATTTCATAGCCTAATTATCGGTGCGTTTGGGATATGTGCGCTAACCTTAGGTTGTGCTGTTCAAGAGCCCGCTTATTATGAAGGAACTTGGGTTGTTACTAAAGCTTATAACGTTGGCATTACCGCTCACTCAACAGCTGAATCAGAGCAGTTTCTCGGGCGCTCTGTAACCTACGAAAAAGAGACCGCGAAACTTGACCAAGCCGTTTGCGAGTCACCTGTTTATACCTCCGAAGAGATGAGTGGAAGCGACTTTCACGCTACTTTTGGCGCATCACCGTCGTCACTAGATTTCAGTGATGACACAATCACCCAAGTAAGTTTGGCTTGTTCAGATAACGAGGCAATCATGGGGTCGACACTGATTTTTCAAGAGAACATCAACACTTATACCTTAGTAGATGGCACTTTTCTGAAGCTAGAAAAAACGCTATAGCTCAAGCTGCCTTTTTAGGCTCTCGTGATAAAAGACCTGCTTCCTTTGTTGAGACATGTGCGTTAAAAGCGCATAATATCCAACTGGTTTTTGTGCATTGGAATAGGCTTTACTTGTGGCGTCTGCGTCTAACAACGATAAAAATGTTGATAAATTGAAGGTTCCCCCTCATAGCATTGAGGCTGAGCAGTCTGTTTTAGGCAGCATGCTTATCGACCCTGAAAGCTGGGATAAAGTCGCGGAACTCGTTACCGATAACGACTTTTACAATCGTTCACATCAAATAATCTTTCGTGCTATTACGCGATTGCTTAATAGCAGTCAGCCTATCGATCTTATAACGGTTTCAGAAGAGCTCGAAAAGCACGATGAACTGGAAGATGCGGGTGGTTTTGCGTATCTCGGCGAGCTAGCGAAAAATACTCCAAGTTCTGCAAACGTAGTCTCTTATGCACAAATTATCAGCGAGCGTGCTATTACCCGTGAGCTTATCGGTGTAGCCCATGAAATAGCTGAAGTAGGTTACAACCCTGAGGGCCGAGACAGCGCAGACATTCTTGATCTTGCGGAAAGTAAAGTTTTTGAAATAGCAGAACGAAGAACCGGTGAGAACGAGGGGCCTCGTGATGTCGAATCTATTCTAGGCAAGACCATCGACCGTCTTGAAGAGCTGGTAAAAACCAACAAAGAAGTGACGGGGGTTACAACTGGCTTTACTGACTTAGACAAAATGACCAGTGGTATGCAGCCTTCTGACCTTATCATTGTGGCGGCGCGTCCATCAATGGGTAAAACCACCTTTGCAATGAACTTGATTGAAAACGCCATGATGGCGGAAGAAAAGCCGGTGCTTGTTTTCAGTCTTGAGATGCCTTCTGAACAAATCATGATGCGTATGTTGGCGTCATTAAGCCGTGTTGATCAAACGAAGATTCGTACCGCTCAGCTAGACGATGAAGACTGGGCGCGTATATCCAATACTATGGCTATGCTTAAAGATAAAGACAGCTTGTTCGTTGATGATTCTTCGGGTCTAACACCTATGGATGTGCGAAGTCGAGCCCGTAAACTCGCGCGAGAGCGCGGTGGAATCAGCCTCATCATGGTGGATTACCTTCAGCTTATGCGTGTACCGTCGCTAAGCGATAACCGTACGTTGGAAATTGCCGAAATATCACGGTCATTGAAGGCGCTTGCTAAAGAACTTGAAGTACCCGTAGTTGCGTTGTCGC
Organism: Alteromonas sp. ABV4_150; assembly: GCF_056311745.1. Classification (NCBI taxonomy): domain Bacteria; kingdom Pseudomonadati; phylum Pseudomonadota; class Gammaproteobacteria; order Alteromonadales; family Alteromonadaceae; genus Alteromonas; species Alteromonas sp. ABV4_150. Next base: position 1,974,987 of record NZ_CM149971.1, read on the forward strand.
AGCTTAACCGTACGCTAGAACAACGTGCCGATAAACGCCCAGTTAACTCTGACCTTCGTGAATCTGGTTCAATCGAGCAGGATGCCGACCTTATTATGTTTATCTATCGCGATGAGGTTTATCACGAAAACAGCGAATATAAAGGCATTGCAGAGATTATTATTGGTAAACAGCGTAACGGCCCAATCGGTACCTGCCGTCTTACCTTCCAAGGCCAGTTTTCTCGCTTTGATAACTATGCAGGCCCTGCCATCGCAGATGAGTACTAAGGCACTTTATTGGTTTGAGTTAATTGTCTATCAAACTAGCAAGCTGTAATTGAATAGCGTGAGACACTCGTTTTTGTAAAACGCTATTTAGGACGGATCAACAGATACAAAAAAGGCGCCTTTCGGCGCCTTCTTCAATTCATATAGTATGAATTATTTTTCTTCAGCTACTTTCACTGTGTCTTTAACTGTCACTGAAATGCGACGGTTAACACGGTGTGCTTCAGAATCGTTATCAGTATCTAGAAGCTGAGATTCGCCGTAACCGATAGTCTCTAGACGAGAACCGTCGATACCGTACATGTCTACCATTACTTCTTTAAAGTTAGCAGCACGACGCTTTGAAAGGTCCATGTTGTAAGCTTCAGTACCTGGTGCAGAAGTGTGACCTTCTACTACAGCAGTTGTTGAAGGGTATTGCTTCATGAACTCAGCGAATTCAGAGATCTCTGGATCCTTAGGCATTTTAACAACAGCGCTTTCGTTGTCGAATAGAACGCGTAGCGTGATTTCTACTGTCTCTTCGTCAAATACTGTACAACCTTTAGCATCAACTTTTACGCCAGCCGGTGTATCTGGACACATGTCTTTGCTGTCTACAACGCCATCGTTGTCAGCATCTTTAAGCGCACAGCCAGTAGCATCTACTTTAGTGCCCGCTGGAGTGTTAGGACACTGGTCAACACTGTTTAGAACGCCGTCGTTGTCGTTATCAACGCTACAGCCAGTCGCATCGACGCGAACGCCTGCTGGAGTCATTGGGCACTGGTCTTTGCCATCTACAACGCCGTCGTTGTCGCTGTCTTTAGGTGCTGAAGGTGTCGCTTTACCAAACGGTACGGCTAAACCTAGCTTGATGCTGTAATCGTTATAATCTTCGCCGAAGTCATGGTAAGCGGCAACTTCAGTAATTAATTTAATATTCTCATGAACATCCCAGTGCTTACCAATACCGATGTTACCAAGAGTTGTAGAGTCAAGAACAGCTTGGCGCTTTACACCACCGAATAGGAACCACTGGTCATTTGGCATGAAGTACATTACATCAACGCCGGTCATTTCACCGTCGTCTTCAGCCGAATTCCCCGCATTATCAGTATATTCTAGCTCTAATGCAGTAAATTCAACTCTTGCAGCCCAGCTTTGAGTGAAACGGAAACCGTACTCAACAGTTAGGCCGATACCGTTATCGTCCGCAACGCCCTCATTGAAAGGTCTAGACTCATCAGTGTTGTAGTACATCGCGGAGCCACCAAACCAACTTTTATACGCTGGTTCAGAAGAGTCTTGAGCAAATGCATTGGTAGATGAAAGTACAGCAAGAGATAGCGCTGCCATTTTAAAGTGTTGTTTCATAGTCACATCCTGTTTAACGTTGAGTGATTATCGATTTTAGATAATTTTGTGTTGTGCTTGTCGTCATAAGCAAGCACAAATTGTGCCATTTATAATATGGGTTAGGCTGCAATCCCTTGTAATGTGGCAATAATTGTTCGTCTTCCACCATGATCTCGGTGTTCACCGAGCATGATACCCTGCCACGTACCAAGTGCAAGTTTGCCTTGTTGGACAGGAATGGTAAGTTGACAGCCTAGTATACTCGATTTTAAGTGAGCAGGCATATCATCTTTACCTTCATAAGTATGCCTGAAAAAAGGAAGCTCTTCTTTTACACTATTGTTGAAAAAAGCCTCCATATCATGCCTCACTGTGGGGTCGGCATTTTCGTTTATTGTTAAACTTGCACTGGTGTGCTGAAGCCACAGATGTAGAAGCCCGATTTCAACATGCCGAATACTTGGGAGTGAAGACTCCACCTGTTCGGTGATCAGGTGAAATCCTCTGGGGTAGCTATTGAGTGTAATTTTTTCAGAGTGCCAGAAATTATTTGTCAAAACAGATTTCCAAATGCGCTAATCCTTCATCGCACATGAAAGGGAGAATAATTTTAGCACCGTCAACCTGATGGCTAATAGTGTGTTGCTTTCCCGATACAACGATAGGTGTTGCCATTCCGAACTCGAATCCGCGTTCTGCTAGATCTCGCTTTGCATTCCCGCAAATCATATTAGTGACCTCACCGACCATATCACCCACTTCAGCATCAAGTTTTTCAGGACGCTCTCCCACCATTCGCTCCATAATAGTAAGGGCAAGTGTTTCATCGAACGTGATAGACATAGAACCGCGAACATCTGGACCCACCATGCCTATCAAGCCAGAAACATCACCTTTAGCGATATCGCTTTGCTTGCGTTTAGGCTTGCCCGGCGTCAACTTGGTCTGTGCCATCGTTTCTAGCACGTTTAGCAGGCCGGCAATAAAAGGGTTCACAAAATCAGCATTCATGTGCACTCTCCTGGGCAGTGGGCGCTTCGGTTTGTTGACAGTCGGCACATAATCCATGGGCCTCGATGGTTTGTTTCGACACTTTAAAGCCGTGTTGTTTTGCCTGATTATCGAGAGTATCTTGAAGGCCTTCAGACTGAATCTCGGCAACATCACCGCAGCTGTCACAAATTAAAAACTGAACGGGGTGGTTACATCCAAAATGGTAACAGGCAACGAACGCATTGGTAGACTCTAAGCGATGAATAAAGCCAAAGTCGAGAAGAAAATCCAAGGCGCGATACACAGTTGCAGGCTTTGCGCTGGATTCTGTTTCTTTTAATGAGTCGAGTAGTTCATAAGCACCCATGGGGCCGTGCTTCGATACAAGAATCTCGTACACCTTTTCTCTAAGCGGTGTAAATCTGGCGCCGCGCTGTTCGCAATAAGCGCGCGCTTTATGAATAAGTGTGGTTTTGTTCATTGATGATAACCGTAAACTCGACTGTCATTGTTATATTAAAGCGTCACTTCTGGATCACGTTTGTTTGTGTGGACGTGAGCAATTAACTCATCCTCCAAGGCAAAACGCTCTTCTAGTGTTTCTCCTAACTGGGCTAGGGCGCAATCGAAGCGCGACGCTTGCTCTGGGGTCACGGCTTGTGCAAACGTATCGTTGAATTCCAGTGCAGCGTCAGTAGTTTTTGTCAATTCAGGGTAAAGCTTGTCCCGCAGTGCCGAACCCTCACTGTCACCCTCAACTAAAATATCGAAAACTTCGAAGTGACCAGCAGAGAGATAATCGAGTAAAGCACCACAAAAGTTTGCGATTTCATCGGCATCGGGTAAACACTCGCTCTGACTGTTAACGCCGGCAAGTTCACAGTACGAGACTAGTAAAGCTTGTCTGTCTAAAAGCCAGCGGTCTATGACCTGGCTTTTACCACCCCATTTAGATTTAACGCTTTCCAACTGTTGCAACATTGTATGCTACCCGTTTAGCGACAATAAGTTTCAGTATAACACCGTGCACTAGCGACACAAATTTTGCACGAAAAAGATTACAGTAAAAACATGGTACTAAGATAGACTGAAAAGCAATTAGCGTTTCGCTGACCTTGAATTTACAACTTTTGGTCTGAATGAACGGTAACCTTTATTTGTCCCTAGTGTATGATGAATTCAGGAGCACAGGAGTAACACAAGATGATGATGAAATTAGATGAGGGAAAATTGATTACCCAGCAGGCAATGTGGGTGGTATTTAGCCGCAGTAAAATTCTAATACATGAATCATCTGAGTCTATCCCCGTCGCTTACTTAAGTGAAATTCCGTTTTTGGCGTCATATGTTGATGAAATACATCAACTTCCCCCCCTAAATGACACTGCGCACAGAGACTTGCCTGTTTTTGTTGTGGATTTAGGAGCTGAATATGTAGACGAACCCGGCTGGGAAACAGTTTCACTTAGGCAGCTTCTTTTTGCTGAGTATGACATTGCTTTTTCTGTAATAGGCAGAGCATGGCAATATATTCATTTTTTGCGTACCCATCAGTTTTGTGGTCAGTGTGGTGCTAAAACGGAGCGCGTTGATTGGGAAATGGCAATGCAGTGTCACCGCTGTCAGCATCGAACTTATCCAAGGGTTTCACCTTGTATAATCGTCTCTATTCACAACAATGAAAAAATACTATTAGCAAAAGGGGTTCGCCACAAAGAATCCAATATGTACTCAACCCTTGCCGGCTTTGTAGAAAGTGGTGAAAGTCTGGAACAAGCTGTTCATCGAGAAGTATTTGAAGAGGTTGGCGTAAAAGTTAAAAACCTTCGTTACTACAATAGTCAACCTTGGCCGTTTCCTCACTCTCTCATGGTCGGATTTATTGCTGAGTATGACGGTGGGGAAATTCGTTGCCAGGAAAACGAGATAGATGACGCACAGTGGTTTGACATAGATGCATTGCCGACTACTCCACCGAAGGTCTCTATCGCGGGACAACTCATCGCTAAAACAATGTCTCTAATTAGCAACAAATAAAAAACCCTGCCGAGGCAGGGTTTCAATAAGTTTAGCACGGTCCCGTGGAGGGCTTCTTTTCTTTAACGGTTATAGTAATAGCAAACACTTACTCTTAGTGCAAGTTACTTTTTAATCACCGTGCAAGCAATGTTCGTCGTCATTTATCGACACTATGTCGATTTATCGTAAAAACGTCGATTTTTTAACACAGGTTTTAGCACACCTTGTTCAGAATGCTGGTATACTTCGCGGCTCGATTATGTACAGTTATTTAGGTGAGTTATATGTCGCAAAATTTCCCCAGTGTTGATAAGCCCGCGTTGAAGAACGATCGTTATTTACGTGCGTTACTTAAACAGCCGGTTGATGTGACACCTGTATGGATGATGCGACAAGCGGGACGTTACCTGCCAGAATATAAAGCGACACGTGCAGTAGCAGGCGACTTTATGTCGTTATGCAAAAATGCTGAGCTTGCCTGTGAAGTAACGTTGCAGCCTTTACGCCGTTTTCCTCTTGATGCCGCTATTCTTTTCTCTGATATTTTGACTATCCCAGATGCAATGGGGCTTGGTCTTTACTTTGAAACAGGCGAGGGTCCACGTTTTAAGAATCCAATTACGTGCAAAGCGGATGTGGATAAAATCGGTCTGCCGGATCCAGAAGGCGAGCTGCAGTATGTAATGAATGCGGTTCGCACCATTCGCCGAGAGTTGAAAGGTGAAGTACCATTAATTGGCTTTTCTGGAAGTCCTTGGACACTAGCCACCTATATGATCGAAGGTGGGTCGAGTAAGGCCTTTACCAAAATCAAAAAAATGGCGTTTGCTGAGCCAGCCACGCTACACGCATTGTTAGCCAAACTAGCCGACTCGGTAACTGAATACCTTAATGCGCAGATTGCAGCGGGCGCCCAATCTGTCATGGTATTTGATACATGGGGCGGTGTGTTGTCTCCTCGTGATTACAAACAGTTCTCGCTTCAGTACATGGAGCGTATTGTAAGTGGTTTAACTCGTGAAAATGAAGGCCGTAAAGTGCCTGTTACTTTGTTCACGAAAAACGGTGGTATGTGGTTAGAATCAATTGCAGCAACGGGTTGTGACGCGGTCGGTTTAGATTGGACTATCGATATTAAAGAAGCGCGTGCACGTATTGGCGATAAAGTTGCGCTTCAAGGCAATATGGATCCTTCTATGCTTTACGCTCAGCCGCAACGAATCGAACAGGAAGTGGCGTCTATTCTAGAAGGCTATGGTGAAGGAAGCGGTCACGTATTTAATTTAGGGCACGGAATTCATTTAGACGTGCCACCAGAGAACGCTGGCGTGTTTGTAAACGCAGTGCATGAACTTAGTAAGCAGTACCACAAGTAAGCGTTTCGACAAAAAGGACTGGAATGAAAGCGTGGCTTGTGGTGCTACTAATAGCGTTTACGTTGATAGCGGGATATAAATTCTCTGGTTATCAACATCAGCTAAGTGAATCTAATGCAGAGAAAGAGCGACTAACAACGGTGTTAGAGCGCTCTCGCGCCACGGAAGCCAGCGAACTTAAAGTCATTAAGCCTGCCGCTAAGCTAGCAAAAAGCGAAAGCAAAGCACCGCGCCTTGTTGACGTCGACGATACTGAATTGGCCAGCGCGCAATTTGCACAAAGCACTCATTCAATACTACCCGACTCGTTTTATAAGAAAACAGTAGGTTCACTTAATAACTTTTTTGCCTTATCTCCCAATAAAGAACGCTTCATGTTGGAGTCGGTAACGTGTGGAAATGGGCTCTGTGAAATAACAGGTGAGTACGATGGTTCTGAAACTGAGTTATCTTTGGTGATTGCAGCTTTAGAAAAAGAGCCATGGTGGCAGTTTGGTTCACCAACCATTACTACAAAGGAAATTCAGCGCGGTTTGAGATTAAATGTGTCTTTTGTTGCCTCATATTTGCCAAGCGCTAAAGTACAAAACGGTACAAGTGCCCGAGTACAAAATACAAATGGTGCTCAGCCCGACTCGAATAATCAAATTGGAGCGGACCACATAGCATCAGCAGGATAACGTTATAATTCACGTTTAATGCTGCTGTTACGAGTAAATCTTAAGCGTCTCTGGGTAAGCCTTTTTCAACAACCCGTATCAGCCGAGCTTGTTGCCTGCTGTCACCACTTGCAGTTTGTTGTTTGTCTTGCTGTTGCGCAATAGCCCAATCAATGTGCCTGTCTACTAAGTCGCTTACACACCCCCGCCTTTCTTCTAAAAGCTTAATGCTTTTTTCATTATAAGGAGCATTGCCTAGCGCAACGGCGATATTTCTCTGCCACTTTTCAAATCCGATACGCCTGATAGGCGAGCCTTCGGTATTGCGTAAAAAGGTTTCTTCAGACCAACTAAACAAATCATTAAGACTTTGACCATGCAATACCCGCCTAGGATGAAAGTCTTCTTCACTAGTGATATCGGCGAAACGATTCCAAGGACAGACAAGCTGACAATCATCACAGCCGTAAATGCGATTGCCCATCTTGGGTCGTAGTTCTTCGGGTATGTCTTTATCCGACTCAATGGTGAGGTAGGAAATACAGCGGCGAGCGTCTACTTTATACGGCGCTACAATCGCGTTCGTCGGGCAGATGGTTAAGCACGCCGTGCAGCTTCCACAGCCTTCTTCGATAGGTGTATCCACCGGCAGCGGTAAATTAATAAAAAGCTCCCCTAAGAAAAACCAAGAGCCCGCTTCTCTATTAAGCGTCAAGCTGTGCTTTCCTGTCCAACCGACCCCTGCTTTCTCTGCAATGGCATGTTCCAGAACGGGGGCTGAATCTACAAACGGGCGGTATTGGGTATGCGCAAGGGATGCGGTAATTTTTTCACCAAGCTGTTTTAAGCGCTTACGTAACACTTTGTGGTAGTCACGGCCCAACGCATAGCGGCTTATATAGCCTATTTCTGGCTCTTTTAAATGCTTAGCGAACGAGGCATCAGGAGGTAAGTAATTCATGCGAACACTGATTACACGCAATGTGCCCGGGACCAGTTCATCTGGCCGAGCACGCTTCATCCCATGGCTTTCCATAAAGGCCATATCACCGTGGTAGCCCTTGTCTAACCATTCCTGTAGATGTGACTCGTGCTGATGTAGATCAATATCGCTGATGCCAACCTGTTGAAAGCCTAGCGCTGTACCCCAAGCCTTGATATTGTTGGTCAATTCAACAAGGTCGATAGAACTAATTTCGGACATGTGCTTATGCTAGATACTCAATTAACGTCAAGTTTATCATACAAACTATTTCGGGCCGATCAGGTTAGAGAAAATGAAGGGCAAGCTGCTGCCGACTCTGGCTGTGACATGTTCACCTTAATGCAAAGAGCCGGCGATGTGGTATTTAAGCAATGCTTAGAGCTAATGCCTAATTCAGATATTTATTTGGTGTTAGTAGGCCAAGGTAACAATGCAGGCGACGGCTATATTGCTGCTATCAACGCAAAACTCGCAGGTAAACAAGTTCACCTCTGTGCGGTTGAGCCCGAACGTACCCTCGAAGGGGACGCGGGTAAAGCACAGCAGCGCTGGCTTGATGCAGGTGGTAGCATAAACGGCTTCGATGCAGGGTTATTAGAAAAATCTGATGTTGTTATTGACGCCCTTCTAGGTACAGGTATAAATAGTTACATTCGCAACGAGTTTGCCGATGTTATCGACGCTGTAAATGCTTCAACAACACCTGTTGTAAGTGTAGATGTGCCATCTGGACTTGATGCAAATACAGGACAGAGCTTGGGCCGCTGTGTTCAAGCCGATATTACAGTGACATTTGTGGGTATAAAGCCTGGGCTAGTCACTGGTGCAGGCAAGCAATCATGCGGCAAACTGGTCTACGCTGATTTGGGTATAGGTAAAGCTTTTCAAGCATTAGCCAAAGCCAGCGCCACTATGCTGAATATCGACCACTTTAGAGGGATGGGTCCTAGGGAGATCAACAGTCACAAAGGCACTTACGGACGGTTGCTATGTATTGGCGGAAACCGAGGAACTGCAGGAGCTATCCGACTCGCCAGCGAAGCGGCACTTCGAAGCGGTGCGGGTATGGTGCGTGTGTATACCCATGAATCTTCAGTAGTTCAGGTAAGTGCCGGCAGGCCTGAACTTATGGTAACCGACTTTAATTTGGAAGACGCACTTGCTTGGGCGACCTGCGTGGTTATTGGACCAGGTCTTGGGCAAGATGACTGGGCTGAAGAAACATTTGAAGTCACAATGAAGCATTGTCAAAGTCAAAACAAGCCTGTGGTTATCGACGCTGACGCGCTTAACCTTTTGTGTCAGCAATCCACCGCGTACACCTTGTCGGACAGTATTTTAACCCCTCACGCGGGTGAAGCAGCGCGCCTACTGGGTGTTTCTATTGACGATGTAGAAAGTGACCGCTTTAACTATGCAAGACAATGTTCACAGCGATACCACTCCGTCTGTGTACTCAAAGGGGCGGGCACGCTTATCGATAACGAAAAGAAAACCTGGGTTTGCCGCCACGGTAACCCCGGTATGGCCACGGCAGGAAGCGGTGATGTGCTAAGCGGAATTCTAGGCGCATTGCTTGCACAAGGTGTAGAAACGGATATTGCAGCAAAGTATGGCGTGGTGCTTCATGCGAAGGCAGGTGATGATATTGCCCAACTGTACGGTCAACGTGGTATGATAGCGAGTGATTTGTTCGACGCAGTGCGTGCGCTTATCAACCACTAAATAGGTTGGTTTTGTCTTAAACGGGCAGGCATCTACTGTGTTATCTTCTATTACTGTGGAATATTGTTGATGTCTTACCCGCATACCTCTTTTTTTGCTAATGAAGTAGATGATACCGCGCAGCTTGCCAAAGACTTAGCGCAAGCTGTTTCTAGTCAACTCCCTACCGATGCTGTTATTTACCTCAACGGTGATTTAGGGGCAGGAAAAACGACATTTAGCCGTTATTTTATTCAGTCTTTAGGCCATTCAGGTAGCGTTAAAAGTCCAACTTATACACTGGTTGAACCTTATGAGTTAAATAGCGTCAATATTTATCACTTCGACCTGTATCGCTTGGCCGACCCAGAAGAACTAGAGTTCATGGGAATTCGCGATTACTTCGGCTCGGGCGCAATAGCGCTTATTGAATGGTCGGAAAAAGGCGGCGAATACTTGGCATCCCCAGACTTAGTGATTAGTATAAATATTACGCCATCGGGTAGACAGTTTAATTTGGAAGCAAAAAGTGCCCATGGTGCTAAGTTGCTTCAACAATGTAAACGCGTGTAGCGAACATTTGAGTTGAAAGAAACATTGAACAATTAGCGGCTCCGATGTTTACGAGAGTGGCATGACAATAACATAAAGGCTAATTATGGTGCGCAGTATAGTTTCGGTATTATTCTTGTGTTTCGTGGTGCAGTTTGCATACGGCGCACAAAATAACATCGACGGAGTAAGAATATGGCCGTCGCCGGACAATACACGTGTCGTTTTCGATATGAAGTCTGCGCCAGATTTCACTTACTTTACTTTGAAAAACCCAGTTCGCTTGGTTATCGATCTTAAAAATACTAGTGATTCTGCAAACCTTTCAGGCGTTGAAAATAGCGGTAACTTAATTAAAAAACTGCGATACTCGACCCCTAAAAATAAGTCATCGGCTAGGATAGTTGTTGAACTTAACAGAAGTACAAAGCCCTCATTGTTTGCTGTGACGCCTAGCGGCTCTCTTGGTCACAGGCTTGTGGTTGACCTACCTGACAGTTCGCCTAAAAAGTCCACTACATTGTCGGCATCGACATCAATAGGCTCAGTGGTAATTGACGATAAAAGTAGCGCCCGTGATAGAGATATTATCGTTGCCATTGATGCCGGACACGGTGGACACGACCCAGGCTCAGTTGGACCTGCAGGGACGTATGAAAAGCACATCACGCTGAGCATAGCCAAAAAGCTTGAAAACAAAATCAATCGAGAACCCGGTATGCGTGCCATAATGACACGCGGCGGTGACTATTATATTTCTCCCAATCGTCGTCCTGAGATTGCCAGAGAGAAAAAAGCTGACTTACTTATCTCTATTCACGCCGATGCGTTTAGTCAACCACAGCCGCGAGGTGGCTCGGTATGGGTGCTCTCAACACGCAGGGCCGACACTGAACTAGGTCGCTGGTTAGAAAAATCAGAGCGCCATTCTGAGCTGTTAGGCGGTGCCGCTGAAGTGATTAATGATAAGTCCAGCGAACGATACCTTACTGAAACCATACTGGGCTTATCTATGGATCACAGCATGGCGACCAGCCATGATTTAGGTAATAAAGTGGTAGAAGAGTTGAAGCAAGTGACCAGCCTTCATAAAAGAAAGCCACAAGCTGCTAGCTTTGCTGTGTTGACTGCGCCAGATATCCCGTCAATATTAGTTGAAGTTGGTTTTATATCGAACCCGCAAGAAGAGAAAAACCTAAACTGGTCGAAATATCGCGAGCGCTTGGCGAATGCTATGTTCAAGGCAACCAAGCGCTACTTCAAGCAAATACCGCCTGATGGTACACTGTGGGCTCAAGAAAAAGCGAACAGCAGGACGCACAGAGTCAGAAGCGGTGAATCGCTTTCACTATTGGCACAGCGCTACAATGTGAAAGTGAGCAGTATTAAAGCTGCTAACGATCTTTCGAGTGATGTTGTTCGCGTAGGACAGGTATTAAATATTCCGAGAACATAAACCAAGGTTCAGTTTTACCGGACATTACCAGTGCTTCCATGCGCTTACATAAAACCTCATTACGAATTCATATAGTGAATACTATACATTGAATACCATAGGGTAGCCCTTTGCCTATACAGCTTTTATCTCCCCAACTCGCTAACCAAATTGCCGCAGGTGAAGTGGTTGAACGTCCAGCATCTGTCGTTAAAGAACTGCTAGAAAATAGTCTTGATGCCGGCGCCACCAAAATAGAGATTGATATTGAAAAAGGTGGCCACAAGCGCATTCGTATAAAAGACAATGGTTCAGGCATTGTGAAAAGTGAACTGCAGTTGGCCTTGAGTCGCCACGCGACAAGTAAAATTTCTACACTCAATGATTTGGAACAAATTCTATCCCTTGGGTTTCGCGGGGAAGCACTCGCTAGTATTAGTTCCGTGAGCCGGTTGACTTTGACATCACGTACAGAGTGTCAAACCGAAGCGTGGCAGGCGTATTGCGAGGGTAGGGAAATGGCAGTAAATGTTCAGCCAGCTGCCCACCCTGTTGGGACCACAATTGATGTGGCAGACCTCTTTTATAATACGCCAGCAAGGCGTAAGTTTTTACGCACCGAAAAAACCGAATTTCAACATATCGAAGACGTTATTAAGCGTATTGCGTTGAGTTATCCAAGGGTTTCTTTCGTTTTAAAGCACAATGACAAAGTAGTAAGACGCTTTATCGCCGATAAAGAAGGTAGCTTATCAACGCGGATCGGCGCCGTAGTTGGGCAGAAGTTTGTTCAAAATGCGGTGCATATAAATACCGAGTATGAAGGTCTTCACATAGACGCGTGGCTAGGCAACGAAGCTATGTTGCGTAGCAGCAACGATTGCCAGTTTAGCTTTGTGAACGGTAGGGGCATGCGTGACAAGCTTATTATGCATGCTATTCGGCAAGCCTATGAGAGTGTCTGGGGAGTTATCGAGCAGCCAAGCTTTGTGGTGTATTTAGATGTTAACCCTAGAGATGTTGATGTGAATGTGCACCCTGCCAAGCATGAAGTTAGGTTTCAACAAGGCAGATTGGTACATGACTTTATCTGTAAAACGGTAAGTGATGCGCTGCATGCCATGACCGAAGAACAGCCTCTGACTGGAATAGACACGGGTTCTGACTTCATGTCTTCCAAAGTAGAGCACGACTACATTCGCCCCCTGCAAGAACAAATGCCTAACAACGCACGCGCTTTTAATGAAGCCACACATTACCCTTCAGGGGCGCATTCTCAAGAAACAGCGCAGGATTACAGCCAACTTCCTAATAATACAAAAGCGTCTTCAGCGGCTGGCTTTAGCGGAGGGCGGAGAGGTGGCGCGACGTCTTTGCAAGGAAGAGGACAAAGTCGAGGGCCAAGCGCCGCGTATCAATCTAGTTATAACGCCCTGATGACGCCAAATGGTGACATTGCTGATGGTGGTGAAGACGAGAAGCGTATTAATGAGCATGTTAACCTTTCTCCTTCATGTAGAATTTATCCAAAATTAGAAAAAATTTACCTTCTTTCTGCAACTAAAGTTGCAAGTATCTGGTTAAGCGAACTATTTTTAAAGGCAGAGCATGGGCAACCCCTTTTGATGCCAGTCGCTGTTTCATTAGACAACGTTGATGAAAAGTTAGTTGAGTTATTAAACGCATCACATTTTGAGATCAACAAAGTCGCCAGCAAATACCGCCTGCAGCAGGTGCCTGCTGGAACAAGGCACTTACCTTGGCTAAAGTGGTTTGAATTTTTCTTATCCATAAAGGGTGCCGGTGAAGCCGGTTCTCTTGAAGAAGCTATGAAATTGCTCGTTTTAAGTGAACAAGTATTAGACGAGGATGTACTTAATACCCTTTGGTACTGGTTGGATCAGCAAAAAGAAGCGAAACAATGGGAAATTATTGAGCAATTTGCTAAAGTGCGCCCCTTAGATTTGGTGCTAGATGTGTGGGGAGAATAACGTGTCCAATGGCATAAATTCTGCATTGCCCGTAATAGCAATTATGGGCCCCACAGCGTCAGGTAAGACGGGTTTGGCGCTAGACATAGCAGCTCAGATAGATAGTGAAATCATTAGTGTGGATTCAGCCCTTGTATACAAAGGCATGGATATAGGCACAGCAAAACCGACGCAGGAAGAGCAAGCGGGAGTAGTGCACCACTTAATTGATATTATCGACCCAGCAGATAGCTATTCGGTGTCGCAGTTTGTAAACGATACGAACGGGCTTATTGGCGATATTTTAGCGAGAGGCAAGGTGCCAATTTTGGCTGGAGGTACAATGATGTACTTTAATGCCTTGATAAATGGAATTTCGCCACTACCTAAGTCAAATGAAAAGATACGAGATGATATAACACAACAGGCACAACGCTTGGGTTGGTCTAAATTACACGATGAATTACGTGGTGTAGACCCAATCAGTGGTGAGAGAATCCACCCCAACGACCCACAGCGTATTACTCGTGCTCTGGAAGTGTACAGAAGTACCGGCAAGACGTTGACATATTGGCAACAACAAAAGGGTGAAAAGTGCCCTTATAACATTGCACAATTTGCCATAGCGCCCACAGACAGGGCAGTGTTGCACGAACGAATCGCGACCAGATTCGACACGATGTTAGAGCAAGGGTTCGAAAAAGAGGTATTGAAACTCTATGAGCGTAGTGATCTACATGAAGAATTACCTTCTATACGTTCAGTAGGGTACAGACAAATGTGGCAGTACCTAGACGGCGAGTTGAGTTACGCAGAAATGCGTGAAAGAGGTATTATCGCTACAAGGCAGCTTGCCAAGCGCCAGCTCACGTGGTTACGGGGGTGGGAGCAGGTTACATGGCTTGACACATTTGCTAACGATAATTTGATTAAAATTACAGCGAAATTCACACTTTAAGTATTTTAGTGTGGTATATATTAGACGTGCAGTGATAGTTCAATTTCTATCATGAATAATAAAAACTAAGGATATCAAATGGCTAAAGGGCAATCTTTACAAGACCCATTCTTGAACGCTTTGCGTAAGGAACGTATTCCAGTATCAATTTATCTGGTAAACGGTATTAAACTTCAGGGGCAGGTTGAATCATTCGACCAGTTCGTTATTTTACTGAAGAACACAGTAAGCCAAATGGTGTATAAGCACGCGATTTCTACTGTTGTTCCAGCACGCGCTATCACTATGCCTAGCGCCGGAGATTCTGAAAATACTAAAGGTGAATAATTTAAAAGGTAACGCGCTTGTTTGACCGTTATGAAGCCGGTGAACAGGCTGTACTTGTTCATGTTAATTTTTCCGACGAGAACAGTAAAGAAGACTTAAGTGAGCTTGAATTACTTGTGTCTTCAGCAGGGGTAAATGCGGTCGAGGTCATCACGACGTCACGCAGTGCGCCTCATGCTAAGTTTTTTGTTGGTTCAGGTAAGGCAGAGGAAATAGCAGCAGCAGTAAAAGCACACGATGCTAACGTTGTTATTTTCAACCACGCGCTTTCTCCTTCTCAGGAGCGTAATTTAGAAGCGGTGTGTAAATGCCGGGTGTTAGATAGAACTGGGCTTATTCTCGATATTTTCGCGCAGCGCGCGCGAACTCACGAAGGTAAGTTACAGGTTGAACTAGCCCAGTTGAGACATATCTCAACGCGTCTTATCAGAGGATGGACTCACCTTGAGCGTCAAAAAGGTGGTATTGGTCTTCGCGGTCCAGGTGAGACACAGCTAGAAACTGACCGTCGATTACTTCGTGGTCGTATTAAAGCCATTCTTCGTCGTTTGGAAAAAGTGCAAAAGCAGCGTGAGCAGGGTCGTCGCTCTCGCAAACGCGCTGAAATACCAACGGTATCCTTAGTTGGCTATACGAATGCGGGAAAATCGACGCTATTTAACACCATTACCGACTCTCACGTTTACGCTGCCGACCAGTTGTTCGCAACGCTAGATCCTACGTTACGTAAAATCGAGTTAAAAGATGTTGGCCCCGCAATATTGGCCGATACGGTTGGTTTTATTCGTCACCTTCCCCACGACCTAGTTGCCGCATTTAAAGCAACGCTTCAAGAGACACAAGAGGCAGACTTACTGCTTCATGTTGTCGACATTGCCGATGCTAAATATCGTGAAACCATGGACGAAGTGAACGACGTACTTGAAGAAATTGAAGCGGGTGACATTCAACAATTACTAATCTGTAATAAGATTGATAAACTAGACGACGTTCAGCCGCGTATAGAAAGAAATGACGAAGGCGTACCCGTTAGAGTGTGGTTGTCTGCACAAACGGGCGAAGGGACGGAATTGTTGAGCCAAGCTTTAACTGAATGTTTAGCAAAAAGCATGGTGAACTATACGTTGAAGATTCCACCTGCACAAAGTCAATTGCGCGGCGTGTTGTACGAGCTAAACTGTATTGCAAGTGAAGAATACGACAGTCAGGGAGACTGGGTAGTTGATGTAAGAATGCCCTCTGCCGACTGGAACAGGCTTGAAAAACGTCTGGAAAACGGAATATCAGAGTATGTTGTGCGACATTAAGCAGTGTTAAATACTGCATTGAGCATGCAAAATTCAAAAATATAACAGTAATCTATGGAGTATCAGCATGGCTTGGAATGAGCCGGGTGGCAATAATAACGACCCGTGGAAGAATCGCGGTGGGAAAGAGCAAGGTCCCCCAGATTTGGACGATGTTTTTAAAAACTTATTTGGTAAGTTTGGAAAGTCAGGTGGCAACGGTGGTGGCTCGGGCAAAAGCCTAGGCGGCATCGGTGCTGGTATTCTAGTAGGTTTACTTGTCGTGATCTGGTTTATTAGTGGTTTTTATACCATTCGTGAGGCTGAACGCGGTGTAGTACTTCGTTTCGGCGAGTATCATCAGCAGGTAGAACCAGGTCTTCGCTGGGCTCCTACGTTCATCGACTCTGTTATACCTGTCGATGTTCAGTCAATACGCGATCAATCTTCATCAGGCTCTATGCTTACTGAAGATGAGAACGTAGTGAGCGTTCAAATGGAAATGCAGTTCCGCGTTGTTGACCCATACCGTTGGACGTTTGCCGTTGAAAGCCCTGAGCAAAGCTTAAGTCAGTCTCTTGATAGCGCTATCCGTTATGTAGTTGGACATTCTACAATGGATGACGTATTAACCGACGGACGTGAAGTAACCCGTCAACGGGTGTGGGAAGAACTTCAATCGATTATCGAACCATACAACATGGGGGTATCTATCATTGATATGAACTTCCGTGATGCTCGCCCTCCTGAGCAAGTTAAAGATGCATTTGATGATGCCATCGCTGCGCAGGAAGACGAACAGCGCTTCATTCGTGAAGCAGAAGCTTATGCAAGAGAAATTGAGCCTCGTGCACGTGGTCAAGTAAACCGCATGAACGAAGAAGCACAAGCCTATAAAGAGCGCGTGACGTTAGAGGCACAAGGTGAAGTGGCTCGATTTGAAGAGCTACTCCCGCAATACGAGCGTGCACCTCAAGTTACTCGAGAGCGTATTTACCTTGAAACTATGGAAGAGGTACTTAGCAGTACTAGCAAAATCATGGTTGATAGCAAAGGTGGCAACAACATGATGTATCTCCCGCTAGATAAAATCATGGAACGTCAGCAATCTACGAATAACAAAAATACGCGTAATACGCTGGAAGGCTTACAAGCACCAGTAACCGACGCTAATGGCCGCAGCCGCAACAGTTCGCCAAGTTCAGGCTTGCGCGGCGACAGCTACAGAGAGGGGAGATAAGCACAATGAAGAATTTGTTAATTGCAGTATTTGTTCTTCTTGTAATGCTTGCATCAGGCTCACTGTTTGCAGTTAAAGAAGGCGAACGCGCCATCGTTATTCAGTTTGGTAAAGTGCAAAGAGACGACGCCACTGGCGACACGAAAGTGTTCGAACCGGGTCTTCACTTTAAACTACCGTTTATCGATTCAGTACGTGTACTTGATGCGCGTATTCAAACGCTAGATGGCTCACCAGATCGCTTCGTAACAAGCGAGAAGAAAGATCTTATCGTTGACTCTTACGTTAAGTGGCGTATTGACGATTTTGCGCGTTACTACCTGTCAACAGGCGGTAACAAGCTTCAAGCCGAAGCACTACTTAAGCAAAAAGTGAACAACGGTCTACGTTCAGAGTTTGGTACACGTACCATTGCGCAGATTGTTTCTGGCGAGCGTTCTGCATTAATGAACCAGGCAATGGAACAGGCGTCTACGTCATCAGACGAGCTAGGTATTGAAATTGTTGACGTACGCGTTAAGCAAATTAACCTACCTACTGAAGTGAGCAACTCTATCTTCCAACGTATGCGCGCAGAGCGTGCTGCTGTTGCTCGTGAGCACCGCTCAGAAGGTCAGGAACAAGCTGAGGTAATCAAAGCTAACATTGACGCGAAAGTGACAGTAATGCTGGCAGATGCCGAGCGTAATGCCCGCCAGTTGCGTGGTGAGGGTGATGCGATTGCGGCACAAATTTACGCTGACGCTTACTCAAAAAATGCAGATTTCTACAGCTTCTTGCGTAGTATGGATGCATATAAAGAAAGCTTTAACAGCAAACAAGACGTTATGGTAATAGCGCCGGACAGTGACTTCTTTAAGTATATGAATCAGTCTAGCGGCAACTAAAAACCAAATGTTTTTATGAATATGAAGGCCAGTCTTTTAGACTGGCTTTTTTACACCCTCTCAAAAAGTAACTTACTGATACAAAGTGGTTATTTGTGATTGCACAAGGCCAAGTTAGTAAAGTGTACAGTAAGTTAACCCCTCATTTTCCCTATCCACTGCCAAATTTTCACTATATCGGGTAAAATACCGCCCGAATATTATTAAAACACGTCACCATTAAGTACAAAGTTATCGCCTTCCCAGCGTTAACTTTGATGTAGTAGGCGTAAATAAACGACAGAGGGAAAATTTTGACAACGGAAAACAAAAATACAGCGTCTGCCGATAATAACGGCGGACAGAGTGGGTTATTCTCGCGATTTCTCGCTACGGTTGAATGGTTAGGAAACCTACTTCCGCACCCGGTAACGTTATTTGCGCTGCTTTCACTTTTCATCGTGGTATTAAGCGGCATATTAGGTTATTTCGACCTTGCTGTTGCCGATCCTCGCCCTGTTGGTGCGAAGGGCCGTGAAGAAGACGGCATGATTGAAGTAATATCCTTGATGAGCGCAGAAGGTTTGCAGCGGATAGTTACGGGGTTGGTCACTAACTTTACCGGGTTCGCACCACTAGGCACCGTGCTCGTTGCCCTTCTTGGTGTATCGGTAGCAGAACATTCGGGCCTTTTGTCGGCAGCAATGCGCGCGTTAGTTATGAACGCCTCAAAACGCGCTGTAACCTTTGCTATTGTCTTTGCGGGCATTATATCAAATACGGCCTCTGAACTTGGTTACGTGGTACTTATTCCGCTCGCAGCAATGATTTTCCACTCTCTAGGACGTCACCCGCTAGCCGGCCTTGCTGCGGCTTTTGCTGGTGTCTCTGCAGGTTATAGTGCAAATCTATTGTTAGGTACGGTTGACCCACTGTTGTCGGGTATCACAGAAGCCGCTGCTCACATGATAGACCCTGACTACGCGGTTGGCCCAGAAGTTAACTGGTACTTTATGTTTATCAGTACTTTTGTAGTTGCCACTATGGGGGCACTAGTTACTGAAAAAGTGGTAGAGCCAAGACTGGGCAAGTTTGATCCATCTGAGGCGTCAATAGAACTAGGCAAGCAATCTATGGATGCGCCCACAGATTTGGAAAAGAAGGGCTTGCGTTGGGCGGGAATATCTTTTGCCCTAGTTTGTGCAATCCTTGCGTTAACGGTAGTACCTGAAAATGGTATTTTACGTCACCCAGAGACAGGTGAAGTAGCGGGCTCTCCGTTCCTTAAGGGGATTGTTGCTTTCATCTTCATTACCTTTGCTATTCCAGGCTTTGTTTACGGTAAAGTGACCAAGTCGATGAAAAACGACAAAGATGTTATTGATGCCATGTCTAAAAGCATGGGGGCAATGGGTCTTTATATTACGTTAGTATTCTTTGCTGCACAATTTGTTGCGTTTTTCAAATGGACAAACCTAGGCACAGTATTAGCCGTTAAAGGTGCTGCGTTGTTACAAGCGGCAGGGTTAGATGGCCCAGCGGTGTTTATTCTGTTCATTTTGATGTGTGGTGTAGTGAACCTGTCGCTAGGAAGTGCATCAGCACAATGGGCGGTAACAGCACCTATTTTTGTGCCAATGCTTATGCTCATAGGCTACGCGCCTGAAGTGATTCAAGCTGCATACCGTATTGGTGATTCAGTCACAAACGTTATCGCACCTATGATGAGTTATTTCGGACTAATCTTGGCCATGGCTGCAAGGTACAAGAAAGACTTGGGAATGGGCACGCTCATTGCCATGATGCTGCCTTACTCAATGGTGTTTATCGTAGGTTGGACAATTTTGTTCTACATTTGGGTGTTCCTACTCGGTATGCCGGTAGGCCCGGGCGCAGCGACTTACTATCAGCCTTAAATAGATAGCTTTACGCGCTGCCACGCGCTTAATGCGGCAGTAAACTAAACAAGCGGCATGTGTTTTTGAAAAGTATTTTCGAACATGTGCCGCTTTTTTAATGCCTAAAATCTATTAGTACAATCGCACTTTTTTGGCGTTATCGCAGATCATAATCTAAGGTAATTCAGTATAATACGGATATAGCGCAGTACTTCTCGGACTATGAATACATGAAATACAAATCAAACAAAGGCTTTACCCACGGGCAATCAGATAAAATTGGTGTACTAGTTACGAATCTGGGAACACCAGAAGCGCCAACTAAACAGGCACTACGTCCCTATTTAAAAGAGTTTTTGTCAGACCCTCGCGTGGTGGAAGTGCCTAAAGCGATCTGGTGGTTTGTATTAAATGGCATCATTTTGAATATTCGCCCTAAGCGTTCGGCAGAGGCTTACTCTACTGTGTGGACCGAAGAAGGTTCGCCGCTAATGGCTATTACGAAAGCACAAGCATCAGCGATTGCAGAACGTTGTAAAGCGCAATACGGCGATGATGTGATTGTTGACTTTGCAATGCGCTACGGTAAACCTGCTATAAGCAACACCGTCGATGCTATGTTGGCAAAAGGCGTACGCAAGCTTGTAGTGCTTCCGCTCTATCCCCAATACAGCGCATCAACAACTGGCTCTACCTTTGATGCTATTGCAAAAGACTTTATGTCTCGCCGATGGCTTCCCGAGTTTCGTTTTGTTAATCACTACCACGACCGCGACAATTTTATTACCGCACTAGCCAATAAAGTAAAAGCACATTGGGAAGTACATGGCCGCGCAGACAGACTTATTTTGTCTTATCACGGTATTCCAAAGCGCTACTTAATGAACGGCGACCCTTATCACTGTGAATGCCATAAAACATCACGCTTGCTTGCCGAAAAGCTGGGGCTTTCACACGACGAGTATATGACAACTTTTCAGTCTCGTTTTGGTCGTGAAGAGTGGTTAACACCGTATACAGATGAAACATTGAAATCATTACCTGAAAAAGGGGTTAAATCGATTCAGGTTATGTGCCCCGGTTTTTCAGCCGACTGCTTAGAAACTATTGAAGAAATTGGCGAAGAGAATCGCGAATACTTCATGGAAGCAGGGGGCGAGCGTTATGAATACATAGCTGCATTAAACAGTGATGAAGAACACATTGATGTGTTGTTTGACATAGTGCAAGAAAACCTTCATGGCTGGGCCGTAGAATCTGACAATGGTTTGCGCGCAGGATTAGCAAGAGCGTTAGGCGCTGAAAAGTAGCGTTTGAAAAGCTGACAGTAAACGTTTCGAGGAAAACCAATAGGGAAATCACCCTTGGTGGCGCATTTATTAGATTAAAAGGGAGATAAGTTCGTGGAAGGAAAAGCACCAAAGGCATTACTTAAAGCGCAAAAACTGGCGAACTTGCTGGATACTGCTGTAAAACTCCCTTTTATCCCAATAAGAATAGGCTTGGATTCAATCGTGGGCCTTATCCCAGGAGCCGGTGACGCGCTGATGCTCTTCGTTTCACTTCGAATAGTTTGGCTGGGAAAATCATTGGGTATGCCCAAAGCGTTAATAGCTCAAATGGTAAAAAATTCAGCAATCGACTTTGGCTTAGGTTTTATTCCATTTGTTGGCGACATCGTGGATATATTCTATAAAGCCAACCAAAAAAATGTTCGTATTATGGAGCGCTGGTGGGTAAGCGAAAATAAACATGAGGTAGATAAAGTAACACAGAAG
Source organism: Alteromonas sp. ABV4_150 (assembly GCF_056311745.1). NCBI lineage: Bacteria > Pseudomonadati > Pseudomonadota > Gammaproteobacteria > Alteromonadales > Alteromonadaceae > Alteromonas > Alteromonas sp. ABV4_150. The sequence continues at coordinate 1,996,640 of NZ_CM149971.1, forward strand.
GCGCTATCCGAATGGAGTGCTGAATAACCTAGGTTTAATTACCCAAATACCTGCGCTTTTTTCACTTTGCTTATTTACTGTGTAAAGCTACGTAAAGCTTGAGTAAATAAGAGAACCTTGTCCTTTAGCTAAATGTCTTTTTTGCAAAGACAACCAAGGGCAACGTACGATGACATCAAACAAATTAACGGAAGAGCCGCTAAAGCGACGCAGCTTTATGAAAACAGCGGTGGGACTTACATTGGCTCCTATTGCTATCGGATTGTGGGGGTGTGGAGGTTCCAATTCCGCCTCTGACAGTTCCACAACATCTAACTCCTCATCTTCCAATAACAACACCGATTCAAATACAGAATCAGAAGAAGATTTTGACGGTTGGGCAAGCGGTGGCACGTCAACTATGACATCAGATTTTCCAGACGATAGTTTATTTGACACTGCTTCTGTATGCAGTGTGGCTCTCACAGGTTCTCAAACGGAAGGCCCGTGCTATTTTCAAAGCGACTATCTTGACGACATATCATATGAGCAAACAGGTTTGCCGATGATGTTGTGTCTTCAGTTAATTGATGAAGCGTGTAATCCCCTATCGGGTTATGAAATTGAAGTATGGCATTGCGATGTAGATGGCATTTATTCAGGAGATACCAGTGATAGTGCCGATGCCAGCGGATTTAATTCGGCATTTTGCACGGGAAATGAAGTGGATGCATTAAGTGCGAAGTGGTTCAGAGGTATTGCGGTGACAGATGCTAGCGGAAGAATAAACCTAAAAAGCTGTTTTCCCGGCTGGTACAGCAGCCGAGCTATCCACATCCATTTTCGTATACGTCGCAACAATACTGATCAATTGGTTTCTCAATTTGGCTTTTCCGATAGCTTTTGCCAAGACATTTGTACCAATCATCCCGACTACAGTCACCGGGGTGAGCCAGACACGTTGCTGGGGCAAGATACAGTGTTTGGCAGTGACTATAATGAATATACATTTAGTGTGTCACAAAACGAAGATGGGTCTTTGCTCGCATACAAGCGCATAATAATCAGTGATTAGACTTCCTTTTTCTCTCCTATACTTTATTTTTTAACATGCCCGTTAGCAACGGGCATTTTATTACGCACAGTAAACCCATTCGCAGCATTGTTTCGTAGCACAACTAATAAGAACTTTATTTTCTGCTCAAATTACAAGGAGCGTGCAGCACATGAAAGCGTCCGATTTATTTGTTAAAGCGTTAGAAGCAGAAGGCGTGGAATACGTCTTTGGTATCCCAGGTGAAGAAAACCTCGACTTACTTGAGTCGTTGCGCGAGTCCTCTATTAAACTGGTGCTGACTCGTCATGAGCAAGGCGCTGGCTTTATGGCTGCTACTTACGGCAGGCTCACCGGAAAAGTGGGAGTGTGCCTTTCGACCTTAGGGCCTGGGGCCACTAATCTAGTTACTCCCGCGGCTTATGCTCAACTTGGCGCTATGCCAATGTTGATGATTACTGGGCAAAAGCCGATCAAAACCAGCAAACAAGGTCGCTTTCAAGTTATCGACATCGTCGACATGATGCGACCCATCACCAAATTTACCAATCAAGTTGTTAGTGGAGATAGAATTCCTTCAACGGTTCGAGAAGCTTTTCCGTCTTGCTTCTGAAGAGCGACCTGGAGCGGTACATATCGAGTTACCCGAAGATATAGCAGCAGAGCAAACCAACGCACAGATATTAACGCCAAGCAGTACGCGAAGACCGATAGCTGAATATAAAGCGATTGCTTCTGCAGTCACGATGATAGAAGAAGCGCAGTTTCCGCTCTTGCTTATAGGCGCAGGGGCAAATCGCAAGCTTACAGCAAAAATGCTAAGGGAGTTTGTTGATAAAACCTGTATACCCTTTGTTACTACACAAATGGGTAAGGGCGTGCTTAATGAAAGCGATCCCCGCTTTGCTGGGAATACGGCATTATCTGATGGTGACTTTGTGCATCGTGCGATAGAACGGGCTGACCTTATTATCAACGTAGGCCACGATGTGGTAGAAAAGCCACCGTTCTTCATGCACCACAACGATAAAAAAGTGATTCATGTCAACTTTGATTCGGCTGCCGTAGACCCTGTTTACTTCCCGCAACTCGAAGTAGTTGGAGATATTGCTAACAGCATCTGGCAAATAAAGGAAGGCATTACTCCCCAAGACAGTTGGAAACTCGACTTCTACAAAGATGTGCATCAAGCCTATGTAGACCACCGTGCTGAAGCAGAAGACGATAATCGATTCCCTATCTTACCAGAACGTCTTGTACGCGATATTCGTAAAGTTATGCCTGATAACGGCATTGTTACGTTAGACAACGGCGTATATAAAATATGGTTTGCCCGAAATTACCCCGCATATCATCCGAATACCCTGCTTTTAGATAACGCACTGGCTTCAATGGGAGCCGGTTTGCCCTCAGCGATCGCTGCAAAACTCGTTAACCCAGATGCGCCCGTGTTAAGTGTATGTGGTGACGGCGGCTTTATGATGAATAGCCAAGAAATTGAGACCGCCGTCAGGCTTAAGCTAGACCTTGTGGTGATCATCTTGCGTGATGACGCGTACGGAATGATTAAGTGGAAACAAGCAAACATGCAGTTCGATGAGTTTGGTTTAGATTATGGCAACCCCAACTTTGTTAAGTACGCACAAAGTTACGGTGCACAGGGCTGGAGAGTTGACGACGCGGATGTACTTATTCACTTAGTTGATAAGTGTTTGAACACAAAAGGCGTACATATTATCGATTGTCCAGTTGATTACAGTATGAATGACAAAACACTAAATCATACGATTAAAGAGCTTAGCGCCAAGCTTTAAGCCAAACGTAACAGAAAGGTAAGGAGTAAAAAATGTTGAAGGAAAGCTATCCCTATTATTTAGCGAGTGAACCACATTATGCCAATACCGACTTGGACGTAACCAATAAATACACCGGAGAGGTAGCAACCAAGGTGGCGATGGCCGATGCGGATACCATCGATAAGGCCATTGCTGCAGCAGAAGAAGCGCAGCCTGCGATGGCCGCCATGGCTCCTTTCGAAAGACAAGCGGTGCTAGAGCACTGTGTGAAGCGCTTTACCGAAAGAGCCAATGAGTTGGCACAAGCGCTTTGTATAGAGGCTGGTAAGCCAATTAAAGACGCTAAGGGCGAAGTCAGCCGCCTTATCGATACCTTCAAAATAGCGGCAGAAGAATCAGTGCGTATTAACGGCGAGGTGGTGAATTTAGAAATCTCGGCGCGCGCCAAAGGTTATCAGGGCATGACCAAGAAAGTCCCTATAGGTCCATGTTCATTTATATCGCCGTTTAACTTTCCTCTGAATTTGGCTGCGCACAAGGTGGCGCCTGCAATCGCAGCAGGCTGTACCTTTGTACTTAAGCCTGCCTCGCGAACTCCTATTGGTGCGCTCATTATCGGCGAAGTATTGGCAGAAACCGATCTGCCCAAAGGGGCGTTTTCAATTCTGCCGTGTAGCCGTGATGGTGCTGATTTGTTTACCACAGACGAAAGACTAAAGCTGCTTAGCTTCACAGGTTCACCTGATGTGGGCTGGGCGCTGAAAGCAAAAGCAGGAAAGAAGCCTGTGGTATTGGAGCTTGGCGGTAATGCAGCCTGCGTAATTGATGAAGATGCAGACATTGAAGACGCTATCGACCGCGTGATTGTTGGGGCTTACTATCAGTCTGGTCAAAGCTGTATCAGTGTTCAGCGCCTCTTAGTGCATAGTAAAATATATGATGAATTTAAATCACGCTATGTAGAAAAAGTAAAAGCATTGGTGTCTGGTGACCCTTCAAACGAAGATACTTTCATAGGCCCCATGATTTCTGAAGGCGAAGCTGAACGCTTACACGGTTGGATTACAGAGGCCAAAGAAAAGGGCGCAACTATCCTGTGTGGCGGTACTCGCGAAGGGGCAATGCTTGAAGCTACGATTATGGAAAACGTGCCCAAAGACTGTGATGCCAGTGCCGAAGAGGCGTTTGGCCCGCTATCTATCCTAGAGCCTTTCGACAACTACGACGACGCGCTTAAAGAAGTAAATAACAGTCGTTACGGACTTCAAGCTGGTGTATTTACTCGCGATATTTATAAAGCACATAAAGCTTGGGATAAGCTGGAAGTGGGCGGCGTTGTTATTGGCGATGTGCCTAGCTGGCGTGTGGATAACATGCCTTACGGTGGTGTTAAAGATTCAGGGCTAGGTCGTGAGGGTATTCGCTACGCGATAGAGGATATGTCTGAGACCCGACTTATGGTTATTCGAACGCCCCAGTAAGCTAAGAAAGCTTTTTATTAATAAATAAAAAGAGCATGTTTAGGCAAACATGCTCTTTTTTATGATTAGTTTCATCAACCAATATTTGGTTTGAAATGCTCTCGTTGAAGCACGTCAATGGAAGGTATTTTGTTCAACCCCTTAGTTTTTGTCAGCTGCATATTCTTCCAATAAAGAAAGCGGAATAATATCTAGGGCTTTTTCATGGGTAGCTTCCAGTCGCACCTTGGGCGCCACACCGGCTTCGTAAGCCTCTAACCAACGAGCAGCGCACAGGCACCACCTATCACCGTCGAGTAGACCGGGGAAAGACATACTAGCCCATGGTGTTATCAAATCGTTACCCTGTCGCAAGGAAAACTGTAGAAATTCATCGCTAACCACAGCGCATACACTGTGATTGCCCACATCAGCATCGGGTACATAGCAAAAACCTTCACGGGTAAACCCCGTATTTCCACAGCACAGCTGCAGCGGTCGACCATATACATTTTTTGCGTTTGCCAAAATCAGAACCCTCTTTCACAACGTATATTCTTATAATGTGTTTTTATCTAGGTGCCTATTTAGAAATATAAAGGTGTACGTTTTAAATGCTCACCCTAATGTATTCACCTTATGACCCTGAATGATAGGGGTCAATAGAAAAGCACTAGTGTACTTACGTTTAAAGGTAAAAAATCGTGCTCGATAAAAGTAAAAAAACCGGGGACACAAACTTTTCTGAAGAAGAAATTTCGCGCTTTGACTCACTGGCAGAGTCATGGTGGGACCCCAACGGCAAATATAAAACAGCCCTTGAGTTTAATCGAGCGCGCCTGAATGTCATTAAAGCGCAAATAGAAAATCATTTCGGCAAAGGTAACCTCCCACCGGATTATTCATCTTTGTCTATTGTGGATATAGGTAGCGGCGGCGGGCTTATTAGCGAGCCCTTGGCCAAGCTTGGCGCGAAGGTAACGGGCATTGATGCAAGTGCAGTAAGTGTGGAAGTGGCAAAACGCCATGCTGAAAAAAGTGGTGTATCGGTAACCTATAAGCACATGTTGTCCAGTGAACTAGTTAAAGAAGCACAACAATATGACATTGTTATAAACGCTGAAGTGGTAGAGCATGTGCCTGATCAGCAGCAGTTAATTGATGAATGCGCTAGCTTAGTCAAACCTGGCGGGTTGCTTATTCTTGCTACTTTAAACCGAACTATTAAGAGCTACGTGATTGCTATTGTAGGCGCCGAATATGTCATGCGCTATTTACCCGTGGGAACTCATGATTGGCGAAAGTTTGTAAAACCTGGTGAATTAGAAAAATGGGTTGGTGAAGACTTTACGCTGAAGCATCAGGTAGGTATGAAACTCAACCCAGTCAAAGGAAAGTGGCTAACCACTTCAAGCCTTGCTGTAAACTATATTCAGGCCTATTGCAGAAGTTGATAGAGATTTATTAGTTGTGTTTATGGTTTGTATGTCGAGTGAAAATGGTATGGGCGAGCATACTTTTTTGTGAGCGCTATCTAGCTGAATTTAATGGTTATTGGCGATCAGCTGACGACGAAAGTTATATATTTGTGCTGATATTCCTTGTTAAATTTTCAACACAAAGGTTGATCTTTACAGTGTGTTTACATAATTATAACAAAGGTCTGACCACAGACCAGAATATCATAATTATGAGGCACACACACGATGAGAAAATCCAAAAATAATAGAGCAAGGAATGCTCTCATTGTTACTCTGCTTGCCATAACAGGCGCTGTCAGTTCATTAGTTGGAGGGGCAGGACAAGCCTTCGCAGGAACATACGCAAAAACTGAGCACCCCATAGTATTAGTCCACGGTCTGTTCGGTTTTGAAGACATACTCTTTGTTGATTACTTCTACAAGGTTCCACATAAACTTAGCCGTAACGGCGCTGTGGTATACATTGCTGAAGTCTCACCAGCAAATTCCACGGAAGTGCGCGGCGAGCAGTTGCTTGAGTATATTGACGAAGTACTCGCCCTATCAGGCGCAGACAAAGTGAATCTTATTGGGCATAGTCATGGCGGCCCAACGGCACGTTACGCCGCAAGTGTGGCACCAGAAAAAGTCGCTTCGGTTAGTTCTGTTGCGGGTGTTAATTGGGGCAGCAAAGTCGCAGATGAACTGCGGGATGCTCTAGCTGAGGACTCACTGGGAGAAAAGGCAACGGGTACGGTGGTAAATGCGTTCGCTAACCTTATTGAAATAGCGTCTGGTTCTGACCCTAGAGATAAGCCAACTGATTCAGTTGCAGCGTTGAACTCACTCTCAACAGAAGGCTCGGTGGCTTTTAACAAAAAATATCCTGAAGGCATGCCAACCGCTTACTGTCGCAACGACGGTAAAATGTTGGCTGAAAATGGCGTGTACTATTTCTCATGGAGCGGCGGAAGAACCTATACCAATGCTCTAGACGTTGTTGACCCTTTCCTAGCTATTACTGGCACTGCGTTTAAAGAGCCAAACGACGGTCTAGTATCAACTTGTAGTTCCCACTTAGGTAAAGTGCTTAAAGACAATTATAAAATGAACCACCTAGATGAGGTGAACCAAAGTTTTGGTATAACTCATTGGTTTGAAACCGACCCGGTAGATGTGTTTGTCCGTCAGGCTAATCGTCTTAAGAGACTGGGCTTGTAGTGGCGAAAGGTAAAGTACACCATGGGTACCCAATACTCACAGGGCTATTTGCTCTGTTGGTATTGGGTATTATTTTTTATTTTCAATTTACATCTGACACCAAAGAATTTAGTGCAGTGTCTTACTCCGAACGGCTGGAAGTTAGCAAGCAAAAAGAAACCAGTGAAATGCTTGGCGAGAACGGAACGACGCACAAAGAGGCAGATGAAAGCGCCAATATTCAAAACGAAGCAGCAAGGGCAAATAAAAGCCTTATTTCCTTTGAGCTTAACTATTCAACCAAAGACGCTTTCGATCGCTTTATATTTACGCGTACAACAGACGACCCGCAAATCGTTAAGTTTGCTTATACCAACTACGTTAGGACTGTATTTACACCAACTACCCAGGCGGTGGCGTCTGACTTATTTACCCGTTATGTGGATTATAAAGTGGCGCTTTCTTCCATCGAAACAGAAGTCGACTTGGCTACTCATAGTTTGCAGGACGTGTCTTATAAGCTTGATGAGCGCGAAAAGATAAGACGCACTTACTTCAACGACACCGAATACGGCTATTTATTTAGCCAAGAAGCGCAAGCTGACGAAGCAGCACTGGAGCGCTTGCGTATCGCCCAAGAAAATGCGCTACCCAGAAAGGAAAGAAAAGCGTTAATCGTTGCTTCTATCAAAGCAGGGAATGAAGCCGAACGGGAAGCCTTTCAGCCAACGCTTAATATGCATCGCATCAACGAGATAAAACGCGGCTATAGCGATATTAGCGACCGCTATAACGCTGTGGCGGCCGAGTTTGGTAGTGCAGTGGCAGACCGCTTCGCGAAAACCTGGGAAAAGCAGGCACAATGGGAAAGCAAAATTGCAGATTATCAGGCGTTTCGCGAAAGCCTATCGCAGCAGGCACTTTCGCCGAGCGAGGCAGAGGATGCCCAGCGCGAATACCTGTCTGCACGCTTTACTGATAATGAAATAAAACGTCTTAAGGTGATTACGGGCTAATAACTAATGATCGGACCCCAATACTGGCTTTTCATTGTTTTTCAGTATTTAAAAATACCCAAGAGGTATAACCATAAAAGAACTGAATAGTTCTGTGCATAGACAGAGTGATTTGAAAGCGGTATGTGCAATTACTAATCTAGAACCAACCCTATATTTAACATTCTGTCATAAGGTCTGTGGCAATCATTATGAAAATCTACGAAACGAAAACGGCACCTAACCCGCGTCGAGTACGCATGTTTTTAGCCGAAAAAGGCATTGATGTTGATTACGTGCAAGTCGATATTCAAAAAGGTGAAAACCTAAGTGCAGAAATGCGCGCTAAAAACCCATTAGGGAAAATACCCATCCTAGAGTTAGATGACGGTACCTGTATTGCAGAAACCGATGCGATCTGTACTTACTTTGAAGCATTGCAACCAGAGCCCCCTTTAATGGGAACAACGCCCGTTGAAAAAGCCACAATCTCCATGTGGCAGCGCCAAGTAGAGTTAGCCTTCATGATGCAAATTGGCATGTGCTTTCAACATACCACAGGTTACTTTAAAGATCGTATGACTCCGGTGCCTGAATATGGCAAAGAAGCGGGTATCAATGCGTCTAAATATCTTAACATTCTAGAGCGTCGACTTGGTGTAAAAGAATACATCGCTGGCGATACCTTTTCTATCGCCGACATAACCGCGTTATGCGCTATGGATTTCGCCCGAGTGGTAAAAATTCGTATGACTGACGACCACGTTAATTTAGCGCGCTGGTATGAGGCCGTAAGCAACCGAGCGAGTGCAAAAGCCTAATGATAGATTTATATACCGCAGCCACCCCTAATGGTTGGAAAGCGTCAGTAGCGCTTGAAGAAATGGGACTTGAATATACAGCTCATGCTGTAAACTTAATGAAAGGCGAGCAGAAAACCCCTGAGTTTTTAGCCATGAACCCGAACGGACGTATACCGGTTATCGTAGATAGAGAAGCCGATGGCCACGTTGTTTTCGAATCCGGCGCCATTATGATTTATCTCGCTGAAAAGACCGGAATGTTCTTGCCGAACGATGCTAAGGGAAAGAGCCAAGTTATCCAGTGGTTAATGTTTCAGATGGGTGGAATAGGCCCTATGATGGGGCAAGCCAACGTGTTCCATCGTTATCTAGAAGAAAAAATCCCCGTAGCAATAGCGCGTTACCAAAACGAAGTGCGACGTTTATTCACCGTACTGGATAATAGGCTAGAAAATCGTGAATATCTGGTAGACGACTATAGTATTGCTGACATGGCTAACTGGTGCTGGGTGCGCACTTACGAATGGTCTGGTGTTAGCATTGAAGGCTTGGACAACCTAATACGCTGGAAGAACAGTATTGAAGCGAGACCAGCAGCAAGGCGCGGCGTAGAAGTGCCCAATAAAATTGATAAAGAGGCGCTTCTTAAAGGCGCCAAAAATGTGGTTACTAAATAACGCTTTTAACTGAATCGACAAACCGATTGAGCCAGCCTGATGCCATACTCGGTTTGTAAATCAACTCAAAATGCTCTTCATGGCAAAAGTCATAATCTGATACGGACACGCAAGTAAGATCATGACTTTTCGCTATGAAGTCAGGTACGTAGGCCAAAGCCAGTCCTTGTCGAACAATAGACAGCAGTGTGCCAAAATCATTACATCGATAGTGTATAGAGCGGGGGACTTTGTCGTCTCTCCACCCATCAGAGCCTATGCCCCGTTTTATTCCACAAAAAGGTGAAACGTCAGGGCATGCAAAAGCGAAAGCGAACAAACTTTGGCTTGTTAATATACCGTTCTTTGCTTCAGCTACCGCAGGGTGATTTTTTGCGGCCGCAACCACATAGGTAGACGACCCTAATAATATGCTATGCAGAGACGGGTCTTTCTCTCGTTCTTCCATTGCAAAAGAGGTGGCGATAGCCACGTCGCTACCCCCTTTAGAAACGCTATCCAGCGCTTTCCCTTCCCAGCAAGCGTGGATATTGACGTGAAAGCGATCTTGTGAAGAGGAAGGTTTAGCAAGCAAAGTTGGCAAGTAATATTGAAGCAAGAGTGATGGGCCAGAAACGGTAATGTTGTATAAAGCAGTATTACCCCTAAACTCACTGAGTGCCTGATCGGCTTCGTGCACAAGATGAGTGGCATAAATAAGGAATTTGTTTCCCCGTTGGTTGAGTCGAATATGTTTACCTACGCGGTCAAACAGTTGGCTTTCTAACTGTTGTTCTATGCGTTTCACCACTTTAGACAATGCGCCTGTGGTAACCGATAAGTGCACAGACGCTTTATTCAAGTTCTCATGTTGGGCAACAACAATAAATTTTCTTAAGTCTTCAATATCCACGGGTTTGCCGCCTCATCGTTTCCGGTTGGGAATTATACATATATTTATTGTAGCTTAATTGTAGGTGGTTCCTGTGCCAGTATCGCCATAATAAAATTGTTATTAAGCGTAAAAGGTTTATGAAGCGTCTTTATTTGACTGTCTTGTGTTCATATATGGTGTGCACGGGAGCAACGGCGACAACCACAAAAGAACTAAGTGCAGATGGCATTAGTAAAGCATCCAATGCGAGTTCTTCTATACACGCCGGTCATAAAAACCACAAAAGAGTTGGTTCTCACGGTATGGTGCTATTTACAGATGGCGCTGAACTCTATGCGAGTCACTTACCCCTTTATTATTCGCCACATGATTACCAACTTATTTATGCTGTAGGAAGTCCGCATAAAGCTGTGCTAATTGCGTACCTACAAGCAGGCTCAACCTCTCACAGCAACATGGTGACCCTGTTACCAGAAAATTTTGATTTAAATAAACTTGTTGATGGTGAAAGGTTTTCTATCTCAGCACAGTTTTATAAAGGTCATTTAGAGCGAGGCGGCACTAAGTGGTTGGGTAAATCGGAACTGACATTTGAAAAGCTGATGTTTAAACGTCGCTTGGTAAAACAATACAAACCGCCGCATTCTGACGAAGATAGTGCTAAAGATGCGCTAAATGAAAAGTGGACACGCATCAGGCTCGGCGACAAGTATTTATACATTCACCTTATTGGCGAACGCCCATCCTTTGATGCAGTAATTATCGTTGACGATTGTCAAGTAACCTTAGAAAACAAGCTGGGCGAAAGTGTGCCGAGCAAGGCTCAAATTAAAGAGGTTTTTTCTCACTGCGGCTCGCCTATGCTAGTGTACTTTGAAACACAGGATTTTGCGCTCTAACGCCGCTGATTTGCGCTAGCATGATTTCAATTCTAAGGTTTTACGCTATCACTTATAGCTTTGATATGCTCAGGGCCTATGCCGCAGCAGCCACCGATAATACTGGCATCCGCTGCTAACCATGACTGAGCATAATCCGCATAGCGCTGTGGCGTTATATCGTTACGTAACTCTGACAAAAGCGCGTTAGCTTCATGCTGACGCTTCCTTTCTGAAAAGCTATTGGCGTACGCACCGGTAACGATGTTCTCATTTATTTTTCGCGTAATTGTCAGTGCACTTTCCATTTCTTCTGGCTGTGAACAATTAAAAAGTACGCTTTCAACACGCTCCAGCAAAGGTTTAATTTTTTCTAGCGGCTCGCCTGAGCGAAGGGTCACAGGCTCGTCTGACGACGCTCTATTTTTCAAAGAAAACGACAGCCAAATGGGATGGGAAGACAATGTTTTTATTAGTGAAACTACGGCATCAGCTTCTTCAATAGAGCAAGCAGTTTCAATAAGCCAAACATCCACAAAAGGCGCTTGCGCTTTAATAAGGGGGGTTAGAATCTCTGCAACGCGTTCCGCATCGAATAAGTCTGGGCGGTACGAGCCAAAGGCTGGTGGGACACAGCCCGCGACTGACAACTTATCACTTTTATACTGCTGAAAAGTAACGGCTTCTCTCGCTAGCTTAGCCGCTGACTCGGCCAGCGAAAATGCTTGCTCGTTAAACGCGGTTTCGCCAATATGAAATGGAACGAGGGCATAGGCATTTGTAGTAATGACAGTGGCACCAGCATTTAGAAAGTGGGTATGAACCTCACGCACTAGTTCAGGGGTTTGCATTAATGCCAGTGCGGACCATTCCGGCTGCCTAAAAGGTGCGCCGATCTTTTCAAGTTCACGGCCCATTCCACCATCTAGAATATGAATCACTTTACTACTTACTGTCATGAAAACCTTAACTGCACATCTTACTAGTTAAAAATAGTTAGCCTGAAGCGCCAAGTTTGCGCTCCCAATCGATTGGGCTTTTACGCCCACGTGACCGGGACTAACTTGCGCAGGTTTAATACCTCGCATATCTAAGTCTTTCAGCGCACTTTGAGTTGCTTCAACTAATAATTCTTTTATGTTGCTGGGTATGGCGCCGTCAATAATTACGCCGTCTAAGTCCAAAATGCTCATAGCACACTGTGAAGCGAACGCCAGCCCTTTGGCCGTCTCACCCACCCAATTTTTTACAATTACTTCATTGCACTGCCAGTAAGAGGGTGACTCATAAATGTGCTTGGCTTCTTCCCCCGCTTTTTCCAGTTCTCTTTCCAATAAATAGAGTGAAGACTGTGTTATTAACTGGCGCTGCTCATTCTGGTTAAAAAAAGGTAGTGAGCCAATAGCGCCCGCATTACCCGCTTTGCCATTGATAAGCTGATTGTTAAGTACTAGGCCGCCCCCTAAAAACGTACCAACAAAAATATATAAAAAGCTATCGTATTGTTTCGGATTGCCGAAAGACATTTCCGCACTACATGCTGCTCCTGCATCATTTTTAATGAAAACAGGTAGGCTTAATAAGCTTTCAAGTTCGGTTTGTGGGTCAAACTCTTTCCACTCTTCTAGCTCTTTTCTCGGCGCGCCTGCTTCTTCTGCCCAGCTCCAAATTTCAAAAGGCATGGCTACGCCCAACCCTCTAACTCTATTTTGCTGCGCTGCATCTAGGTTTTTGATTAAAACACTGAATGCACGTTTGGCGAAATTAAGTAGATTGCTCACTGACGGGTACGCGAATTTTTCATGGAGGGTTGCTTTAACATTGCCTTTTAAGTCGAGTAAAGTCATATCAAAACTGCGGCGACCTACTTTAAGGCCAATGCTGAATGCCCCGTTAGCATTCAAACCGAACGGCACTTTAGGCTGGCCGACGCCACCTTTAATAGGTGTTAAGCGTTTAACTAATCCATCGGTTTCTAATTTCTTGATAATAACCGTCGCAGACTGCGCCGACAGCCCGGTCAGCTGCGCAATCTCAGCTTTAGGTAATGCAATGCGTTGCCGAATTAAAGTTAAGATAGCACGCTCGTTCGCTGAGCGATTATCGACTAACACGGGTGCATTCTGTGAAGGCAAGTGAAACGCTGATTCAATATTCAAAGTAATTACTATCTACCCCTTAAAAGTGAAGAGAGTTTAATAACAAAGCTTAGCTTCAAATTAAAGCGACAATGCCTAATTTTTTTTAAAAAAAGCCTACAGTTTTTAATGCAATACCTACCTATCCTATAATTCTTTGAAAAAAATAAATCAAGCAGGTTGATTTAATGGGTTTCTTCGTCAATACTATGCCCCAATTAATTAACGATTCGTTAACCTTACGTATTGTGCGCAAAAGGTAAACGTCTCTTTTAGGCATTTTTTGAGCGAGGCTGGTATGAAGATTTTGTGTTTAGGTGAAGTGCTTATTGATATGTTAAGCCAAGGTGCAGCGCCCAAAGATGGCAACATACCAGCCATGAAGCCCTTCCAGCCCTATGCTGGTGGCGCGCCTGCTAACGTGGCGGTTGCTGTAGCTCAACTAGGAGGTCAGAGTGCAATGGTCTCTAAAGTCGGTGACGATACTTTTGGAACGTTTCTTAAAGAAATGCTCGAGCACTACAAAGTAAATACCGACTTTGTGTGGACGACCGAAGAAGGGAACACGGCACTGGCGTTTGTAAACTTAGATGAAGACGGCGAACGTTCGTTCGACTTCTACGTTGATAATGCCGCGCACAAGCACATTTCAGAACAAGACTTATCTACGATCGATTGCGACAAGAATACGGTACTTCATTTTTGCTCGGGTTCAATTTCTGGCCCTGAACTTATTCCCGGCACCGAGTTTATTTTAAACAAGGCAAAGGAAAACGGCATGATGGTGTGTTTAGACATCAACTATCGCCCAGCATTTTGGGATGAAACAGCCAATGCCCCAGCACGTATTGATGAGGCTGCTAAAAAAGTTTCTGTGTTAAAGGCAAGCCGTGAGGAACTTGCAGAGCTTTACGGCGAAGAAAATGCCGATGCAAAAGTACAGCAGTGGCTTGATAGCGGCGTTAAGGTCGTATTGGTAACAGACGGCGGTGAGCCAATTCACTATATTACTAAATCGTTCAGCGGCACCTTGGCATCGCCAAAAATGGATGTGAAAGACACTACTGCAGCCGGTGATTCATTTATCGGTGGGTTCCTGTATTTCCTTTCTACCAAGGTTAAGAATGCCGATGAGTTCGATGCATGGGCCGAAAATTTTGAAAATGTAAGCGAAGCCACTGAGTTTGCTATTCGCTGTGGGGCTTACACGGTAACCCAGTATGGTGCATTTAGTGCACTGCCTACACAGGAAAATATCGCTAAGTAGAAGCGTTAAAAAAACGCTTTCAAAGCTGTGCAGCAGGCAATAAAAAAGGGTTCGATAGAACCCTTTTTTGTCATTTAAAGCTATACGAGCAGCGTAAGCTAATACGTCAAGTCGGCCTAGTGCTTATCGGCTCTGCTTTGGAACTTACGTTCTTCGGTATTAACCTTAATCCATTCACCGGTGCTAATATATTCTGGCACTTGTACGACTAAGCCGGTCGAAAGCGTAGCCGGTTTAGTGCGAGAAGTAGCAGACGCACCTTTAATGGACGGGTCGGTCTCAACTACTTCAAGCTCCACGCTCATTGGCAAGTCCAAGGCAACGGGTACTTCGCTAACAATAACAACTTGAATGCCATCGGTTTCTTCGTTAATAAACAGAGCTTCGTTTTCAATACTTTCTTTATTCAAATGGTAAGGGGTGTAATCTTCTTTATCCATGAACACATATTCTTCGCCATCAATATACGAAAACATAGCAGGACGACGAATTAAGTCAGCCATATCTAGGGTATCTGAGTCTTTAAAGGTTTCATCGTATTTGGCGCCGGTTACTACATCGTACATACGCATGCGATAGATGCTGCCACCAGCACGACCTTGAGGGACAGAGCGTTCAATGTCTCGCACTATGCAAGTTTTTCCGTCAAATACCACAGTGTTATTCTTTTTAATTTCACTAGCCTTAGGCATGGCGATTTCCTATTGTTTTATTTTCTTAAGGTGCAAGCCTTGTTTCTATCTCGCCTTATTCTCTGCGATTTTACAATACTAAGAAAGTGTTTTTATTGGGCTTACCCTTCGATTAGCGCCTTTACATTCGCTAAGGTATCAGCTTCACTCGCGGGCTTGTCCCAACGAATTCTATGAATACGGGGAAAGCGCAGCGCGACCCCTGATTTGTGCCTTGACGAAGGGTGTACAGCGTCAAAAGCCACTTCAAGTACCAGCGCTTTTTTCACTTCTCTCACCGGGCCAAATCGACCTACGGCGTTGCGTCTTACCCAATTATCCAGTTTTTTGAGTTCTTCATCGGTGAAGCCCGAATAGGCTTTTCCGATAGGCAGAAGTCTGACTGTCCTCCCAAGCGCCGAACGTGTAGTCAGAATAAAAGCTGGAGCGCTTGCCGTGCCCGCGCTGTGCATACATCATTACCGCATCCACAACTAGCGGATCGCGCTTCCACTTAAACCATTGGCCTTTGGGTCTGCCAGGTACATACTTACTATCTAAACGCTTTATCATCAGCCCTTCTACCGCACGATTTTGGCATACTTGGGTGTGAAGCTGGCGCAAAGTTTCAGGTGAAGTTGCATTGAGTGTTTCAGAAAGAAACAAACGTCTGTTATCCGTTTTGCTAAACCATTCTTCAAGGGCGTGGCGTCGCGCTTTTAGTGTTTTATCTGTTAGATCTTCTCCATTAAGGACCAAAGCATCGTAAACTATAAGTCCCACGGGGGCGGAAGACTGTAGTGCTTTACTCGGTTTCTTTTTATTAAGACGCTGCTGAAGGGCATTAAAGGTATCCACGTCTGGCTGTGTGGCGGATGAAGCCTGTTTACCGCTTTTATCACAACTCGTGCGTTGACTAGCCGCACTTTGGGCAATCGATTCTTCAGATTGATGTAAGCCATGTTCTGCATTGTGGATAACCAGCAGTTCTCCATCTAGCACCATATTGCCGCTTACAGACTCAAGCAGATCAGGGAATGAGTGGCTAATATCATCGCCAGTACGGGAAAAAAGGGCTTTTTCAGGCTTATCATCATCGGCCTGACTATCTTTCTGAGTCTTATCATCAACAGTTTTATTCGACTTAACAACAAGCTGCACTCGAATTCCGTCGTATTTGTTTTCAATTTGCCAAGTGTCTTTGGTGAAAGCGTCGATGTCGCTATCTTCAATGGGGTGAGACAGCATGACCGGGTGAAAAGTGACGGCGTTTTCAACGTCTGGCTTGTCGGCTTTTCCTTCTAGCCAACTCAGCATCTCTACATAAGGTGGGGTAACCGCATGCCACAGCGTCTCAATTTCTTTGATGTCCTTATTGCCGTAGTCGGCCAATATCTGTTTTATAGAGCGAGCCGACACACCTATACGTAATCCCCGCGTGCCTAATTTTAGTAATGCCCAGCGTTGGGCAGGTGTCATTATTGTTAGGTAATGGGCTAGCGTCTCAGAAACTTTCTGCTTACTGACTGAAGCGAACGTTTCTACCACTTCGGTAAGCGTGGGTAGTGACTCTGATGGCTCGCTGTAAGGCCATAAGTGGGCTACGGTTTCACTAACCTCACCGACATAGTCATAGCTCATGGCAAAAAGCTCGGGGTCGGTATGTTCGGTAATAAGCTTTTTTACCGTGTTTCGTTTAAAAAAGTCGAACCGCAATGTCCCTGCCATAGCAGCAATTGCCCAGCCTCGGTCAGGGTCTGGTGTACTAGCAATGTAGTCGGCGATAAGCTGCGCTTTGGCTTTGTTTCCAGTCGTGAAATACAGCTGTTCAAGTAAGTGACTGAATGCTTCCACTAATCGCCTCCTTGTTCTGCTTCATCATAACCGACTAGTGATAGCGCTCTGGCTTTAAACCCCATTTTTTCTGCCTGATACATCAGCGCATCTTCTCTGCCATGGGTTACCCACACTTCTTTCGGGTTAACTTCTTCAATGGTTTGAAGTAATTCTGGCCAGTCGCAATGATCAGAGATAATAAGCGGTAGCTCGGCATTTTTTTGCTTAGCGCGAGCGCGGATTTGCATCCACCCAGAGGCCACCACAGGGCGCACGTTAGGCAAGCTTCGTGACCACCTATCGGCAAGTGCAGAAGGCGGCGCAATGACTATCTCACCGGCTAACGTTTTTTTATCCGCGACCTCAGACACCGGAATTAACTCGCCTAAGTCTATTCCTAAGTGCTTATAGAGGTCACACAGCTTTAGCTGCGCACCGTGTAAGTAAATTGGCTTGGTGTAGCCCGCCTCGCGCAGCGCTAAAATAACCCGCTGGCACTTACCTAATGCATATGCGCCTACTAAATGACATCTTTCGGGGAACACCCGCAACGAATGAAGGAGTTTTTCAATTTCATGCTCAATGGGTGGGTGCTTAAAGACAGGAAGCCCAAAGGTAGCTTCGGTAATCAATACATCGCAAGGTACAACTTTAAAAGGCGGGCAGGTAGGATCGTGACGGCGTTTATAATCGCCGGAAACCACAACGCGGTAGCCTGCATATTCAATGAGAACTTGGCTAGATCCTAAAATGTGCCCTGCAGGATAAAAAGTGGCTTTTACATCGTTAAAATTAATACTTTCACCCATAGCTACAGCGTGTTGATGAGTAGCCATATCTTCACCGTAGCGGGTTTGCATAATAGCCAGTGTTTCTGGGCTTGCGAACACGCTGTAATGACCTGCCCGTGCATGGTCAGCGTGACCGTGTGTGACAAGCGCGGTGGCGACTTCGTTCATTGGGTCGATGTAAAACTCACCCGGCTCGCAATAAAGGCCAGTATCGTCAGTTTTTAACCAGGTTGATGGGTGCACTACTTATAGTCCTGCCAAATCAGAGAATGCTTGTTACTACGTAATCAACCCCGGTAATCGACCACTTGATATGTACAAGGTAAATAACTCAACTCAGTGTGGACAAGCTAGCTTCGGTAAACTGTCACAAGATATGTCATTATGTATTGAGGTATTGAAAGAAATGAACTTTTTCTCTAGATTTGGCGTCTAGTTAGTGAGAGCGTCGCAGGGATGCTCATTTTGAATAAGGATATTGTCACGTGTTACGTTTAAGCACAGTCATGCTTGCTTCTTTAACTCTTCCCGTCTTTGCCCAATCAACTGATATTCAGCATGAAATCGCATTAGGTTTCTCTGATGTCCGTGATGCCGATGACAACTTTATTGGTGCAAGTTACCGCTACTATTTTGAATCAGTCAATATAGACCAGCAACCTTGGTCGATTAGCCCCTATCTTCAAAGAACGAACAATGTTTCTGTGGATTATTTTGGCATAGATAACATCGACAGCGTAAATGTTCGAGGAGAATGGTTTTACTCGAATGCACTGGTAATTCGAGGTCGTTACGGACGTGTAACCAACGACAATAGATTTTTTGACGAAACATTAAATCGCTATGCGGTAGAGGTGTCTACTTTTGCGAACCAAAATTGGGAATATGGCATTGGCATAGAGTACTTTCATCTAAATGAAGAGCTTTTCAGTTTAGATGACTCTGGCAGCAGTGAAGAGCGTTCAGATTCTGAATTTAGCTACAGTGCATTTGCAAGATATACGAGCTTTGGACAACGCGCTGGCAAGTTTCTTCCAGGCTGGGATACCAAGTTAAAAGCTACGCAGTTTGATGGCGAGTTCTCCGTCGAGCTAGATGCAGATTATTACTTCCGCCCTGATTGGAGCGTGGGCGTAACCTACATTCACGAAAGCAATGAAGTAATAGGCTCTGACAATGTTATTGAATTAGGTACTCACTACTGGTTTAACCCGTATTCATCTATCGAATTTGGGTTAGGCTATGATACTGACGAGAATCAGTTGGGTTCGGCTACGTTGTTAGGAACATTTAGATTCTAATACGCCATTTAAGTGAACGAGGGCCTTATTTTTTATAGGCCCTTTTTTATATTCATTTATACAGGTGAGACAGCTTAAAGTAATAACTTGAAGGCTTGAATGGTGCTGGTTTTCTATTGGAGGAGTATCGATAGTGAATTTTTCGGCATTACGTCGAGTGTCGCTTCGGGGAGGTTTGGATTACCAAGTTTGAGTACGGTTCTCTCTGAAAGCTTTAACGCTTTCTCAATATTCTTAAATTTAATGTACTCCTCAAATAACGCTGAGAAGCTTTCCGTCTTGTCGAGCAATGGTTAACCCTCGTTCTATGCGCTGCGCTAATTCAGGTTTCGATTTTGAAACGAAAAAAAACATGTAAGACGGGTAATACAATAAAACTGAAGGGTCTATGATAATGTCTGGATCGCTTAGCGATTGAGCCTCTACCACCGCCTCATGGACTGCACGAGGAAAATAATCGACTCTACCAGCCTTTAAAAGTTCAATGATAATGTCGTAATTACTGGTTCCTAACACAGTAAAACCGTTATGTTCTAGAATTTGAAAATCGGGCCAGTCGTGACCTTGACCTGCAACAAATCGCTTTAGGTCACGCGCGCTGCGAACATTGTTGAACTCACGTAGCGTGCTTTGGCGAATCAAAGAGACGCGATAGCCCATGATTCCGTTTAATAGAGGGACCCGCACCGGAATGGCTTGCTGTTCACGTAGTTTAGACGTCACTGTCCAAAACACGTCAATTCCTCCTTCTTGGTTTAGCTCGCGCAGAACGCGTTCTTGAACCAAATTGCCGCTACTCTCTACAAGATATGTCGATTTATTAGGGTCTTCTGTTTTGCTGAGCGCTAATTTAAGTAATGCAGAGTAATAAGCATGAGAGGCATAGTCGAGCTCACTACTTTCAACTATCTTAACTTTGTAACTGCTAGGGGGGCCCTGTGATGTTTGCGCACCGTCCACCACACTTCCAAAAGCACGTTGGCAGAAAAGGTGCCAAATAATCATCACCGCTACTATTGAAAATAGCCCTAGTCGACCTCGATTTTTTATCATGCCTATTTACCTCAATGGCTCAGAAAAAGCCATTGGGCCCGCTAACCTTTAGTACAGAAAAGATAAGCAGGCCTCGTTATTTAGGTTACGTTTACCATTCAGTATAGACACTATTTCCGAGATGCAAGTGACATAGTGTTAGGTGAGCTGTTCTATCTCATCTGGTTTCAATTTTTGCTTTATGTGAAAACTGCGCAAATACAGTCCTCGCCATAGTGCTTCAAATGGTCCCTGATCAAAATGCTTAGTAATAAAATTCGCCAGCAAAATTTGAATTGCTGTAAGCGCAAGGGTAATTAACATCAAATCGAGCAGCGTCACGGTATAGGCAAATTCGGGGTAGTAAGCGGGCATAATCACACGAAACAGCACAGCCAGAACAATGGATTGTGTTAGATAGAGGGTAAACGCCACCTTGCCGCAGTTAATAAGTGACTGATACCACCAGGTGGTTGTATTTTTCACTTTGATTAACAGATGGGCGTAGGCAAAAGCACAGAAAATAGCGGGGATACTGGTAAACATGGGAATAACATCTGAGGTTACCTGTTCAAACATTAATTGAGGAATAACAGTAACAACAGAGGTTGCTATGGCAATTGAAGCCACTTTTGTAAATACAGTAGATGAAAACCCAACGCTGAAGAAACCACTTCTATAAAGGTAGGCGCCAAACATCATAAGCCCCATCGACTGCCACAGCATGGAAAAAGGGGCTGCAATAACGGTAGCAAGAACAAAAGCAGCTTGAACGCCAATTTGGAACAAATAACTACTTTGCCATTTTGTAACCTCTTCGGCGTAGGCCTCACTAGGCCTAAGGGGCGGTGCGCCACCGTAGTCGTATCCAAGCGTAAGTACTATGCCAAAAACAAGCATAATAATGCTGCCCACAATAAGATATTTAACGCTTTTTGCACGAAGCGCTTCTTGGTCTAGCGTTAGGTGTTTTAGTACAAAGTAGGCGCAAAGGCTGTAATAAAGCAGTATGTCTCCGCCAAATACGAACACGCCATGTATTAACCCAAATAAAAATAGCCATTTAAGCCGAGATTTAGAAAAGTCTAGAAAGTTGTGCCCACGCTTTTGGCAAATATCAAATTGAATCGCTAAACCTGCTCCAAACAACAGGCAAAATAAGGTGCGAAATCTTCCATCTAAGAAAAGCGCGCTAAATGTTGAGATAATCTCATCAGATAAAAGTGGCTCTTCAAAAAACGCGTAGCCGGTGTGAAAATTTTGATGGTATGCAATGTTTAAAAACAGTATGCCAAGGATTGCTAAACCTCTAATGGCATCTATTGATTGAATTCGCATTTACGTTCCCTGTAACAATTTTTAGTTGAATATCGAGTGTAGTGTCTCGTTTTCGTGGTGTCGATATTTAAAGTGTAGTCAAATATTAACCATTACTAATATCATTAAATTACGGGAGATATTTACTTTTTCAATAAAGTTAGACTGCATTGAGTCTCAAACGTTATCGAAAAGGCACCAAGTAGGGCATTGGTGTAAATAAACTTAACGAAGAATTTGGCGTATAAAACCGAAAAGGCATAACAGATACTGTAAATGACATTACTTCCCTGCGCTTTCGCTAAGTGGTTTAAGCAAAAAGGCTGGCAACTACGTGATTATCAACAGAACATGTTGGTGGAAAAAGATAAACATGACTGTACATTACTGATAGCACCGACAGGGGCGGGTAAAACCTTGTCAGGTTTTCTTCCGAGTTTAGTAGAGCTTAGTGAGTTAAATGAAGTAAATGAATCAGCTAAAAACTCAGCTGAAAACAAGGGTAATCAGAGTGAGTTTAATGGTTTACATACCTTATACATTTCTCCACTTAAAGCGTTAACTCAAGATATCCATCGCAATCTGTTGCAGCCTATTGAAGAAATGTCGCTGCCTATCACTGCGGAAACCCGCACTGGCGATACGCCTTCTCATAAACGTCAGCGACAGCGTAAAAAGCCGCCTAATATTCTACTTACTACCCCCGAGTCCCTCATGCTGATGTTAAGCTACGCCGATGCCGATAAGCTTTTCGGTAAGCTAAAACGGGTGATCATCGATGAAACTCACAGTTTAATGGCGAATAAGCGCGGCGACTTTTTATCACTCGCCCTAGCGCGATTAAGCGTGTTTTCACCACGCTGCAAACGCATAGGCTTGTCAGCGACCGTGGCGTTTCCAGAAACATTGGGCGCGTGGCTAGCGGGCAGTGACAGTGTTGCTAATATCATTAAAGTAAAAGCGGGCGAGAAGCCAAAAGTTGAGATGCTGCATTCTAAAGCACGCATGCCTTTTGGAGGCTTTATGGCCCGTTACGCCATTGATGATATCTATGAGGCCATAGAGAAAGCGCAGACTACACTGGTTTTTGTTAATACTCGTGCTCAGTCTGAGCTTTTATTTCAAATGTTGTGGGAAGCAAACAAAGCTGCGCTTCCTATAGCGCTTTATCACGGCAGTTTAAGTAAAGAGCAAAGGCGAAAAACAGAAGCCATGATGGCAAGTGGTATGCTTAGAGCTATTGTGTGTACTTCTGCGTTAGAGCTAGGCATCGACTGGGGCGACGTCGACAAAGTCATTCAAGTAGGTGCGCCTAAAGGCGTAAGCAGGCTGCTGCAAAGGATAGGTCGAGCGAACCACAGGTTAGATGAACCTAGCGAAGCGTTACTTGTCCCAGCAAACCGGTTTGAAGCGCTGGAATGCCAAGCGGCCATTACTGCTATAGAAAAAGGTGAGCTTGATGGCGAAAGCCCTCAGCCAGGCGCTCTAGACATCGTTCCGCAGTTTATCTTGAACTGTTTATGCAGCAAAGCTGATAGCCCGGATACCTTGTACCAAGAGATCCTTACCGCCACGCCTTATCAAGGGTTGGATAGAGATGATTTCGATAAACTGTGGCGCTTCACTCAAGACGGTGGCAGCGCACTTAACGCCTATGAGCGGTATCAACGCCTGACAAGAAATGATGATGGCACGTACTCGCCGGCAAATCGTCGGGTTATACAAAGACACAGGCAAAACATAGGCACAATTGTTGAGGCAGGACGGCTTAAAGTAAAGCGCATTAGAAGAGGAAACCAGGGCAAGATCATCGGTGAAGTAGAAGAATATTTCGCCCAGCAGTTAACGCCCGGAGATACCTTTTATTTTGGTGGAGAAGTGCTGCGCTTTGAAGCTATTCGCGACATGCAGCTTCACGCCAAGCCGGCCAAAGCGAAAGAGCCTAAAATACCAAGCTACGCAGGTGGGCAAATGCCGCTATCTACTTATTTAGCGGAAGGAGTGAGAGCGATTTTGGCTACTCAAAAGTCGTGGAAAGCTTTGCCGATACAGGTACAAGAGTGGCTGAAGCTTCAGCAGGCGTTCTCTCAGCTACCTAGCCCTGAAAAGGTGCTGGTGGAGCAGTTTCCATTTAGACAAGCGCAATATACCTTGTACTACACCTTCGACGGACGCAAAGCGAACCAAACCTTAGGTATGTTACTAACGCGGCGAATGGAAAAAATGGGCATAAAGCCGTTAAGCTTCAGTGTGACTGATTATGGTTTGTCGGTAGCATCAGTGAACGCCATCACCCAAAGGCAGTTACAGCAGCTGTTTCAGCCGGATATTCTGGGTGACGAGTTGGAAGACTGGATGTTACAAGCGCCAATGCTTAAACGCTCGTTCAGGCAAGTAGCGGTAGTGAGCGGGTTGACCGAGCAGCGTTATCACGCCAGCCAAAAAACCATGAAGCAGGTCACCTTCTCTACGGATCTTATTTACGATACGCTGCGTGAACACGACCGCGATCATATTCTACTGAAAGTAGCACGGGCGGATGCTGAACGAGAGTTACTCGACTTAAGGCGACTCGCTAACTTACTTATTCGCTACGTAGATTCAGCGACATTAGTTAATCTTGAAAAACCGTCGCCTATGGCCATACCCATTGTCCTTGATGTACGCAGTGAACAAGTTAAAGGCGCTGGTGCACAGGCCATTATCGAGCAAGCTAATTTGTACGCCGAAGCTGAAACCATGTTAGACGAAGTTCGCGCGTTACTCTCAGGGGCTAGCGTTGAATAGGGTGAGACTAAACAGAATATTCATACTTTGCTTTCCCATATTAACGGTGTACCTCACGCCTGACGCTTTACTTAATAAACATTTGCGGAAAGTCTTTAAACAGGAAAGCTAAATAGTATTTCGTTAAATAAACGTGCAGCGTTACCCAGGTAATAAAAACTCACAAACGAAAAATAAAGAGGATAATTTGGCAATAACCGACGCGTGGTTGACTGAAAAAGTCAGTCAGCGCCACATTACTATTACGAAATACGCAGACTATCTGTGGTTATTAGACGCACGTGGCGTGGCTTATTTACCTGCATGCGACTGGCTAATTGTTTCTGACCTTCATTTAGAAAAAGGCAGTTATTTACGCAGTTATGCCAATCCGTTACCCAGTTTAGATTCAGCCGCCACACTCAAACGCCTGGAAAGCATTATTGATGATTACCAGCCCAAGCGAGTAATAAGTTTAGGAGATAGTTTTCACGATAAACACAGCATGTCTCGTATGACCAATGAAGACCGTCAGCACTTATGTAGGCTTGTTGATAGAGTTAAAGAGTGGATGTGGGTGGAAGGTAACCATGACCCAGATCTGCCAGAAGGCATTCCAGGCACGGCATGTTTTGAAATAGTGCTTGATAATATGGTGTTCAGACATGAACCAGAAATGAGCGAAACTCGTGCTCAGGCTATTGGTCACTACCATCCCAAAAAGCGCACCACCATTACACGCCGTCGTTACTCAGGTAAATGCTTTACTAACAACAAAAGCCTATTTGTAATGCCCGCCTTCGGGCAATTTACCGGTGGGTTAGATATAGACGAAGACGTAATGCTAAGGCTTCTTCCCAAGCCGACCCGTCAAGTTTTCATGCTCTGCGACGGCATTATCTTCAAAATATAGCCCACAAAAAATGGGGTCAGAGTCAGCGTGACATTAACCTTCCTTCTGACCCCCTCATTGTTTAAGCCTAGTTTAGTGCGCTGAGTTCCCATATACTTTTTCAATTGAACAAAAAAGGAACAGGAAAATGTATCGATTCGGAATTGTCGGCGCAGGCATGATTGCGGATTTCCATGCTCAGGCCATCCACGCTATTCCCAATGCAGAATTAACAGGGATTTATTCACGTTCAATTGAAAAAGCCAACACATTCTCTGAAAAGCATAGCTGTAAACCTTACGACGAGTATACGTCGTTTATAACGTCTCCTGATATTGACATCATTACTATATGTACGCCTTCAGGCTTTCATTTAGAGCCTATATCCGCCGCCGCAAAAGCGGGCAAGCATATAATTTGTGAAAAGCCGCTGGAAGTTACATCTGACAGAGTCGATGAAATGATTGCGGTGTGTGCTGAAAACGATGTGATGCTAGCGGGTATTTTTCCTCGTCGGTTTAACGCCTCTTCACAGTTACTTAAGCAAGCTATAAACGCTGGGCGCTTCGGCAATATTGCCATGGCTGATGCCTATATTAAATGGTGGCGAACTCAAGAGTATTATGAAAGCGGTGCGTGGCGTGGTACATGGAAACTTGACGGTGGCGGCGCGTTGATGAACCAATCAATTCATACTATAGATTTACTTCTTTATGTAATGGGGGATGTAAAATCTGTTAGAGCAGAAACTAGGCTGGTGGCCCATGATGGTATAGAAGTGGAAGATGTTGGAATTGCGATGCTCGAGTTTAAAAACGGAGCATTAGGCGTTATTCAAGGTTCAACAGCTTGCTGGTCTAAAAGCGGTCATCCGGCAGAGATACAAATCACTGGTTCTAAGGGCTCTGTTTTTATGAGCGATGATAAATTTCGAGTCTGGGAGTTTGCTGAAGAAAGCGAAGAAGACGAAGAGATTAGATGCAAGTATGGGCCTTCTGAAAATGAAGCGGGAGCTGGAGCAGCTGATCCATCTGCCATCGATTTCGTGTGGCATCAAAGAAACTTCGAAGATGTACTAAATGCCCTTGATAACGGCACTAAACCACTTGTAGATGGATTTGAAGGACGTAGATCGATTGCGCTACTAAACGCTATTTATCGCTCAGCGAAAAACGGCGGTGAAAAAGAACTTGTGTAAAAATGGGGTCAGAGTACATTTCACAGTTATTGCTGCTTAGAAAAAATGTACTCTGACCCCTATTTATTTGCATTTATTAAAATGTACTCTGACCCCATTTATCTGGGTTAGTCGCGCCAGCGTTTGGTTAACTCGTCGTAGGCGTCTATGCGGCGGTCACGGAAATAAGGCCAAATGCGCTTAACCTGCTCGGTACGTTCCATATCAAGCTCTACTGACAGCGTGGTTTCACCTTCAGCTTCGGCTTTTGCCAAGATCTCGCCCTGCGGGCCTGCAACAAAGCTTTGCCCCCAAAACTGAATGCCTGGGTCGCCTTCAACTGGTGACGCTTCAAAACCAGTACGGTTGGCTACGATAACCGGTACTGAGTTTGCCACCGCATGAGAACGCTGGATGGTTTCCCATGCGCCGTGCTGGCGGGTACGCTCTTCTTCTGTGTCAGTTAAGTCCCAGCCAATAGCAGTAGGGTAGAACAACAAGTCTGCACCTGCCATTGCCATTAGGCGTGCCGCTTCTGGGTACCATTGATCCCAACATACCAATACGCCAAGTTTACCTACGCTGGTTTCAATAGGTGTGAAGCCCATATCGCCCGGCGTGAAGTAGAACTTCTCATAAAAACCCGGGTCGTCAGGGATATGCATTTTTCGGTATTTGCCCGCAATTTCTTTACTGCGGTCAAATACTACGGCGGTGTTATGATATAAACCTGAACCGCGCTTTTCAAAAAGCGACGTCACTAAAACGATATTGTGCTTCTCGGCGAGTTCACCAAAAAAGTCTGTCGCTGGTCCAGGGATTGGTTCAGCCAAATCAAAGGCGTCAGTATCTTCTTGCTGACAAAAGTAAAGGGTGCTGTGCAGTTCTTGAAGCAAAATACACTCGCAACCTTCAGCCGCTAATTTGGCGATTTGCTCGGCACTTTTATTCCAGTTCGTTGCTTTATCGTTGTCAGCAACGGCCTGTTGTACCAGGCCAACTTTTAGCTTAGCTGGGCGCATGTAATGACACTCCTTTCTTTAAGGTGGCGATAATCGAGTCTTTTAGCGTATTTGTGGGTACTTGCATAGAAATACAATGCAAGCTGCCGTATTGTCTTACGAGTACACTGCAATCAATTGGTTCAACAATATGATTGGGATGTGCTTTTTGCACCGTCTCTATGGCTTCGGCATCTTCTTCTTCACCATACACGGGCAATAAAATCGCGTTATTACAAATTAAGTAATTAGCATACGATGCCGGCAAGCGATCCCCTTCATCATTAACAATATTAGGTAGCGGTAAATGAAATTGTGCATGCTCAGGCAATTCAAGGGCGCATTCGTCACATAACGCTTTTAACCCTTCGAAGTGACTGTCGTTAGGGCGGTTGTTACACGCTTGAATTACAAGGCCTTTATTCGGGGTAAAGCGCACTAATGTGTCGATATGACCGTCAGTGTCGTCGCCTTCTAAATGACCATGCTGCAATATAGTAACCTTGCTGCAGCCCAGCATATCTTTAAATGCATCTTCATAAGCACTTAGCGACATGTCACCGTTGCGTTCAGGGTTAAGTAAACACTGAGCGGTACTTAATAGGTGTCC
The DNA here is from genome assembly GCF_056311745.1 of Alteromonas sp. ABV4_150. Taxonomy (NCBI): domain Bacteria; kingdom Pseudomonadati; phylum Pseudomonadota; class Gammaproteobacteria; order Alteromonadales; family Alteromonadaceae; genus Alteromonas; species Alteromonas sp. ABV4_150. Next base: position 2,024,615 of record NZ_CM149971.1, read on the forward strand.
GTTTTCATCAATTTCCAGCGCGCCACCTTCAGCCACCACAGGGCTGCTGCGAAGCACAGATTTGCACATGGCAGCAAGATAACGCTGATTAGCCAGGTTATCTTCATCGGCATTAAACTTATTGCCCCAACCGTTAAAGCGAAACTCTACAGGCGAGCCGTTCCCATCACAGTCTTTGCAAGTGATAAAACCGTAATCGCGCATCCAGGTGTCATTAAAGGATGCGGAAACAATAAGTACTTGGGCATTCTCTGGTAAACGTGATTTAAGACCGTCTACATCGCTTGGCGCGCATAATAAAATCACGCCCGCATGATTACGGTTTACTGCAGCAATTACGTTTAAATAGGTCGCTCGCGCCTCTTCCAACCACGGAGCCCAATCGGTTTGTGCATGTGGCCATGCCAACATAACTGCATCAATGTTATGCCATTCAGGCGCCATAATACGGTTGCCGTGCATAGTAGGATTCCAAATCGCTTTAAAATAGGGAGTGGATTATAGCCATGCCTCGGCACCAGACCAAGGCTAACGGCGATGAAATTAATTGACGGTGACGATTAATTTAAAATACTAAAAACCTAAGCTTAAAGTCTGTAATTTCACTTTAAATGTCGCCCACCGTTGAGGTGAAGGGTTTGCCCCGTCACGTAGTCACTGTCAAATAAATAGTTCATGGCTTTCACAGCCTCTTGCGCGCCTGGAACGATTTCAAGTAACGACTTCTTTACTGCCTTTTGTTTATAAGCTTCGTCATCACCTTCGTTGAACATAAGCAAAGCTGGGGCCACGCTATTTACTTTCACCTTTGGAGCTAATTTCTTAGCAAATGATAAGGTTAGATTGTGCAGCGCTGCCTTGCTTGCCGCATAAGCCATATGCTTCTCGCTACCTGTTTCTTGTACGTAATCAGTCATATGAATAATGTCAGCTTGCACTTCACAGTCTTGCAGCGCCTCTTCAAGTGCCAAGTTTATGCGGTAAGGAGCAACAGCATGGACCATCATCATGCGCTCTATTAAGTTATGTTTGTTGCTGTAATCTTTCTCCTGCGCCCAATCCGATGCGTTATGAATTATCCCTCGATAGGTTTTACTGATTGCCTTAATCTCATCAATTGCTCGATCAATAGCCGCCTCAGTGCTAAAATCTGCCTGTAAGACTGTAGCGCCTTTATCCTTAAGCATTGCAATACTGGAGCGATGTGTTCGATAAGTCACGACAACGTGATGGCCTTGTTCGAGTAACCTGTCAGCCATCGCTAAGCCTAAACGTTGACTCGCGCCTGTTATTAGTACAGGTGAATTCAAGATAGCGTCCTTCTTTTCTAAGAGGTATCAGTTTTATTATTCCGTGCTAAAAGCACGCGAGGAAACAACAACATTAAATAAAAGTCATGTTGTCGTATAATGGAACTTTTACGATTTTACAGGCGTATCAGTTCAAAAAAGCAGTAACAACGGATAAAACAATGTTAGCAAAAGAAGCGGTAATTGTGCGTGATGCACTAGACCCCTCTATATCAGAGCCAGCACAACGTGTACGAGAAGCATTAGAAGCCAAGGGGCTAGAAACTCCTATGGTAGTTAATGGCCTTTCTGACGAACAAAAGCGCAAACGAATTGAAAGCGCGATGCGTGACGTAATGGACACGCTTGGCCTTGATCTCACTGACGACAGCTTGTGTGATACGCCCAGCCGTATTGCAAAGATGTACGTTAATGAAATCTTTGGTGGCTTGGATTACCGGAAGTTTCCTAAGATTACTGCTATCGAAAACAAGATGCAGATTGACCAGCCTGTTCAGGTGTCTGACATCAGCTTAACGAGCACCTGCGAACATCATTTTGTGACTATCGATGGTACTGCGACAGTATCATATATACCGAAAGATACGGTGATTGGTCTTTCCAAGATAAATCGTCTTGTGGGCTTTTTTGCTCAGCGCCCTCAGGTACAAGAGCGCCTAACACAGCAGGTGTTAGTTGCGCTGCAAACACTAACGAATACAGAGGACGTTGCTGTAAGCATTAATGCAACTCACTATTGCGTAAAGGCGAGAGGAATTCGAGACACTAATTCTTTCACAAGAACATCTGCATTAGGCGGTCGTTTTTTAACAGATAGCGAATTGAAACGAGAGTTCTTTCGCTAACTAAGATGTAAAAACTTTCACGTCTACACAAAAAAAGCCGCTTTAAATGCGGCTTTTTCGTCTCTTATATCATTTATTACTTGATGAGGTGTTCGCTATCTAAAGCATCTACAATGAGATTAATCCGACCGCCAATACCATCCGCGGCAGTAAGACTGAGTATTTTGTTACAACAATTACAAGACTCATGTTGTTCGTGATACATATCGCGAGTGGTGTTTAATTGAAAATCATTGATTGCGCCGCAATAAGGGCACATGTATTCCAACATACTTTCACTTTGCATCGTTCTATCCGTTACCATGTTTTACATATCCATATGACGTAAGTCTAAATCCAGTGTGTGAAAAAATGACTGGTATTGCTTTTGCCATAAGCTTTAAAAAAGCTAATAGTAAGCAAGATACAAACCACACACATAGATAAAGCGCTATTTTCGTGCTAAACAATCTGTAAGCTGCGTCGAGTCACCGCTTTTGCGAAATTGTCTCACGATAAATTGGGAATATTGTCACCCACTACCAAAGTATAGTCGGTAATTCTTTTACTGCCTTTGTAATTCACTGCTTTCTTAGTAAGTAGTTGGCGACGAAGGTAATTAAATTTGTCGGCGGTAACTCACCAGTCACGGGGCTAGCAACAGGTGGGTTACCGCGTATAAGAGGTTTTATTAGTCAGCTAATAGCCATAGCTGCTGAAAGGGAGTAAGTACAATAGGTGTTGATTCCGTCGACACATTATCGCCTGATAGCAAATCCACGCTTGATATGCAGTCTACTGTCGTCAAAAGGGAACGCGGAAGCTGCTGCTCGTGTTCACTGAAATTACAAACGACGAGGAGTTTTTCACCTTTGGTATTTTCTCGCATGAAAACAAAGCAATGTTGATTATCAGAATCTAGTATATGTGTTTGAGCTTGCCCGAAAATGGCGTACTGCTTTCTAATTCCAATCATTTTCTGTAAGCCTGAAAATATACGAAGGCTTGCCATTTCCGCCAAGCTTGCAGGTGCTGTTTGACCAAGCGCTAAAGCGGTGTCTTCATTATTAACCGCGATACGATTTACCCATCTATCATCATGCTTTTTACTTTCGTCGAATCGATAGCTATAGTCATTAAGCTTTCCAATTTCATCGCTTGAATATAGTAATGGGATTCCGCCTATGCTGAACGTTATCCCATATAACAGCAGCATACGCTTTACCGCTTCTTCAATGCCTTTCGTATCATTAGCCTGCAGTGCGCCTTCTAGCCCGCACAAAGATGCCAGTGAACCACATACACGACAATCCCCGTTGCTCGGGTTTTCTGCAAACGGCACACCGTTTGCGAAACTTCCTTCAAAACGACCGGTGTAGAACTGATTCAGAAAATAGCGATGATCGAACGGGTTTATACCTAATTCATCAGCGACAGCATCGTCAAAAGTCCAACCTATGTCATCGTGACAGCGCACGTAGTTCACCCACGTACACTCGTCTGAAATAGCAAAGCTCTTTTTCATCGACTGTGTGAGCAGGCGGGTTTTGCGTGTTGCCAATGAGTTCCAGAGTAGCGCCATTAACAAGGGGTTATAGGACAGCTGACATTCGTCTTTATCGATATACTTGAGCACTTCATCCGGATGAACGATAGCCTCTGATTTGAATACCACCGCTGGCGCAACAATTTGCAAACAACAATTAAATGCTTGAATAAGCACGTGAGCCTTCTCTTGATTCTCACAATTTGTACCAAGTTCTTTCCAAATGAATGCCAATGCGTCTAAACGCAGAGCCGCGCTACCAACATTAGCCAAAAATAGCATTTCAGAGGTAATTGCGTTGAATACTTCAGGGTTGCTGTAGTTTAGATCCCACTGAAAGCTATTGAAGGTTGTCCAAACCCACTTTTTAACCTGCTCATTGTAGGTAAAGCTGCCCCTTCTTACTTGAGGAAAAATCTCTCTTAGCGTTTCTTCATATTGGTCGGGAATGGTCTTGTCATCAAACAAGTAATAATAGTTTTGGAATTGCTTGTCGCCTTTAAGTGCAGCTTTTGCCCACGCATGTTCGTCAGATGTGTGATTAAAAACAAAGTCGAGCACAAGGTTAATTCCTTCCTTTTGGAGAGCCGACGCAAGCTTTTCTAAATCTTTCATAGTGCCTAACGAGGAATTTACCTTGCGATAGTCCGATACTGCATAACCGCCATCACTGTCTCCTTTAGGTGCATCGTATAAAGGCATTAGGTGGACATAAGTTACACCGAGAGCTTTGAAGTAAGGGATTTTATCGTGTAAGTCATTCAGCGTAGGCCCCATTAAGTCCACATAGCAAGCCATACCGACCTGTTGCTGATCGCGATACCATAGAGGAGATTTAAGCCTTTCATTATCGAGCTTTTTGAGCGCCGGCTTTCGACTTTTCAACCCATCTCTTAATATTTCAATGAGTTTTTGTAAATGGAAATAGCAGTCGTACTGATGTCCATAAACATAAGTATAGTTTGTGAAAAGGCGAGGAAAGTGAACTTTTAATCGCTTAGTAAACGTGGCCGCATCTTTCTTTGAAAGGCCTGATAAATCAGTGGATGCCAGGATGCGCTCCAAACATAAACTACTATCGGCAGCATAGCTCATAAAAAACTCCAAAGTATAACGCGACTGCGCGTCTAATAACCCTATCCTAATTGACAGGTTTACAGGCTTTTTAAATTCTGTTAACTTTTATCTTAAACGATTAAGTGCTGTTTTCCAAGTTAGACTAAAGTTTTGATACCATGCGCAATAGCATTATTTGTTATCAAACTTTTTACATCGTTCTTTTATTGATTAGATTATGAAAAGTGGGTGCTTCAGATTTCTTTGTCTGCTATCGCCCACATGCTTTGATTAAGAGTATGTAGACGTAAAACACCTTCATACCGATGTTGTGAGACCGACTATGCCAAGCCAAGACCGTAGCAGTAGAGTTATTAGGTGGTTAACCTACCTCATGTTCATGATGTTTGCTATGACATCAGATTCAGTGGGCGAGATCATTAAAGAAGTTAAAGTGGCGTTCTCTGTCACTAATGCACAAGCGAGTCTAATGCATTCTTTGCCTATGCTGGGTATTGCGCTATCTGGTTTATTCTTAGGTTTTTTAGCAGATAAATTAGGCCGTAAGCCAACAATCATCATTGGTTTAGCATTGTTTGGGATAGCTTGTTACAGCTTTCTAATCGCTAATGACTTCTTGTTGATCGTTAGTTTGATGAGCTTATCAGGGGTAGCCGTTGGTATTTTCAAAACGGGGGCGCTCGCGTTAATTGGTGACATATCGTCATCTACAAAACAGCACACAGCTACTATGAACGGCGCAGAAGCATTCTTTGGCGTAGGTGCAATCATCGGCCCGTTAATCGTTGCATACCTTATTCATCAAGGCGTTGCTTGGCAGTGGCTTTATGTCATTGCAGGTGGGGTTTGTACCATACTGATTGTGGGGGCGTTATTAGTTAAATATCCTGTTTATACTAGGAAAACAGGAAACGGTGAAGAAAAGGTATCAATAGCGCAAAGTCTGAAACTGGTTAAAAATCCCTACGCATTGGGCTTCTCAATAGGCGCATTTCTCTATGTTGCGGCAGAAAGCGCAATTTATGTTTGGATGCCGAGCTATTTAGTGTGCGATGCAACCACACTTAGGGCTACCTATGATTGTTACACAGAAGGCTTTTCACAAACGTTGGCCATATATTCAGTCACCGCTTTCTTTATTCTCCGAGCTGCAGGACGATTTGTAGGTATTTGGATGATGTCTCGCTTTAACTGGGCACTAGTACTGATGTTGTTCACTGGCGCGATTGTATTGTGCTTTGGTTTAGGGTTATGGGGTGGAAAGCAAGTCGCGCTTTACTTGTTCCCTTTAACAGGTATCTTCATGTCGGTCATTTACCCTACGTTTAATTCGAAAGGGATAAGCTGCTTCCCTAAACACCAGCACGGCAGCGTGGCAGGAGTTATCTTGTTCTTTACCGCTGCTGGCGCTGCGGCTGGTCCTTTTATTATGGGCCTTGTAAGTGATGCTAACGGGGGCGATGCCAAATACGGTTTTATGGTGGCAACAGGGTTTGCGGCGCTGCTATTTGTGGGCTTGGTATATAACTATGTCAAGAATCCTACAAAGGCGCGTTTGGCTGAAATAGAAGCAAGTGAATACGCTAACTAATCATCGTTTTTTCTTAGGCTTGTCATCAGCAGGCCTTACTTCCCCTTAACCAGTGCTGGGCTAAGTTCCGGCACTGGTTTTTCTTATCATTGTTGTTCAATACCAGTCCGCATAGACAATTACCCACTCAGCGAGAGTTAAAATGTTCGTAGTCGCGACGTGTTACCGCAGGTATAGTGGTTCTACATCAAGGTGACACAACAAAGAGTACGGACATTTTAAACTCGCCCTTCGGGAAGGCCTGGCAAGCTTCCTAGCTTCATTCTGGGAATTTGAAAGGGACCAGCCATTCCTGCATTCCCACGCTTCGCTAGGAAACTTGCCAGCACCTTCTGAGTGGGCACTTTTCTATGCGGAGTGGTATACTCTTCACTTATTCAAGTATCACCGCTAATTGTACTCACGCTCAATGGATGAATTAAAACAAGCCCAAGCACTTTACGACACCCTCGTGGAGTTCGCAGTGACCTACAGCTTCCAAATTGTAGGTGCCATCATCATTTTCCTGCTTGGTTGGTGGGTTGCCAATAAAATAGGCCATGTGGTTGAAAACCTCATGGTAAACAAAAAAATTGACGTTACGCTAAGCCGGTTTACCGGTGGTATATGCAAGCTTGTGGTGCTTGGAATAGTAATCATCATCGCCCTTGGGAACGTGGGGATCAGCGTTACTCCATTAATTGCGGCGCTTGGTGCTGTTGGCTTAGGGGCTGGTCTCGCAATTCAGGGCATGCTGGCAAATTACGCCGCAGGTTTTACTATAATCATTACCCGCCCGTTTGTAGTAGGAGATACTATTCGGGTTCGTGGCGTTGCCGGAGTTGTTGATCAGGTTATGCTGCCTTATACCATTCTTATCGATGAAGATAACGTACAAATCCAAATTCCCAATAAGCTCATTGTAGGGGAGATCTTGCATAACTCGGCTGAAAACATGCTTATAGAACTAGATATTGGCGTTGCTTACTCTAGTAATATAGATAATGTCATTGAAGTCATTCGACATGCAGTTGCATCTGTTGACGGTGTTAGTGCAGAAAAAACACCTGCTATTGGTGTCGATAATTTTGGCGACAGTAGTATAAATTTTGGAGTTCGGGTTTGGGCACCGGCCGTGAAGCATTTCGAAGTTCGCTATGCGCTAAACCAGGCCATTTTTAATGCGCTCCAACAGCACAATATTGATATTCCATTCCCGCAACGAGAAGTTAGAATGCTGGACTAGAGGTAGTTTTTTCAACAAGCTTATTGTTAAATAAATGCCGAATCGCTACTTAGCTATTCGGCATTATTTTTAAAGTTCGTAAAGCTCTAACGGTAAACCATCAGGGTCTTGAAAGAACGTAAAGCGCTTGCCTGTATATTCGTCAGTTCTTACCGGCTCACATTCCACACGTTTATTCGTTAATTGGTCAATCATTTCATCTAGGTCGTCTACTTTGAACGCCAAGTGTCTCAGCCCTTGTGCTTCTGGACGGGATGGCCTCTGAGGTGCCCCTGGAAACGAAAATAACTCAATTTGACTTCCATCTGGTAAACCAAGGTCGCATTTATATGAATCCCTGGCTTCTCGATAATTTTCGTCAATGATGGAAAAACCTAGTACGTCCGTGTAAAACGTTTTTGAACGTGGATAGTCGCTACAAATAATAGCTACATGGTGAAAGCCTTTAAGCATAGTATTTCCTTTTATGTGCCTACGGCATTTCTAGACCGCGAGCAGCTTCAAATAATTTATACCAGTGTTCGCGAGACAGGTGAACGTCCACCGCTTTCTGGCTTGACTTGATTCGTTCTATATTAGTGCTGCCTAAAACCGGCGCAATATTGGCAGGGTGTCGCATTAACCACCCTAGAACAATGGCTTCAGGAGTTGTTTGGTATTCGCTTGCAAGTTGCGCTACTAAATCTGCGGTAGCAGCGTCTGAGTTAGTTTCGGTTTTTGCCCCTGTATATTTTCCTTGAGCCAAGCTTCCCCAAGCCTGAAGCTGAACATTATTCATCATACAATATTCAAGAGTGCCTGGCGCATAACCTATATTGCGATTAGCCGCACTATTGCTAGTGATGCCGTCTTCTAGCCAATCTCTAAAACCAAGGCTCATTTCAAGTTGGTTGGCAACAATAGGTGTCGAGAGTGCTGATTGAAGGTAGTTTATTTGGTGTCCGTGCATATTAGACACACCCACGTGTTTAATCTTTCCCTGTTGCTGTAGCAGCAATAAGGTGCCAGCCACTTCTTCTAATTCCATTAGCGGGTCGGGGCGGTGTAGCAGTAGTATATCAAGTTGCTCTATACCTAGACGAGAAAGAATACCTTCAACAGATGTGTGAATATGCTTTGCCGAGAAATCGTAACGCTTTGGTCCTAAATCATCTTCAAAGCGTATTGCACATTTAGATTGAATAAGCATTTTGTCTTTGAGTTCTGGGGCTTGCTTAAGCGCTTCACCAAAGGCAGTTTCTGCTTTACCGAATGTGTAAATATCAGCATGGTCAAAAACGTTAATATCTAAGTCTAGTACTGCGTCGATGATTGATCTTGCTTGGGTAACATCGGCTTTAGTAACGGGGTTATTATTCCAGCCCCCACCTAAGCCCATGCATCCATAAATTAGGCGGCTTGCATGTGGAAAGTGTGCATTCATATGATTATCTCTTCTTAAAAGTGTGAGTGAACAAAAGTATTCATGCACTCAGTAAAAGCTTTGGCGCTTATTTTTATTTGTAACAAAGCGGTACTCTAGTATGACTATGCTGATAATAAAAGCTTGATTAGGCGAGTGTATTTTTACTGTCGACAGTTAACACCTCAGACTTTTTCTTATGTGCAAAGGGTCAAGAAGAGCAAAATTGCCGGTGTGAGCATATTAATAATGTAGTGAGTACTCATCACTGCGCATCATTGCAGAGAAAAGAGGGTTTATGCTGAAAAAATGGTTTCTAATTGCAATGGCAAGTGCACTACTTGTTGGGCTATCTGGCTGTACCGGAGTACCGGAAAACGTAAAGCCAGTTAGAGGTTTCGAGCTTCCTAGATACTTAGGAGAGTGGTACGAAATCGCGCGCTTCGACCACAGCTTTGAAGAAGGGTTAAGCGAAGTCACAGCAACTTACAGTATGCGCGATGATGGTGGCGTAAAAGTTATCAATCGCGGTTATTCAAAAGAAGACGGTAGGTGGGATGAAGCCGAAGGGAAAGCATACTTTGTAGAGTCTGAAACTACAGGGCATCTAAAGGTATCTTTCTTCGGTCCATTCTACGCCAGCTATGTGATTATGGAGTTAGACCAAAAAGGTTACCAATATGCGCTAATTACAGGGCCAGATAAAGACTACCTTTGGATATTAGCAAGAACGCCTACCATTTCAGATGAGGTTCGTGCCCGTTTGCTAGAAAAGGCGAGTGCAGCTGGGTACGACACTAACAAGCTTATTTGGGTTGAGCACGAGCAGTCAAACTCGTAGTGATTTCAAAGGGGATGTTCTGCGCGCGCAGCGGGAATTGTGTTATTATTGCGCGCATTCCCCTCTGTTTGAATAAGTACTAAGAGAGACAAGGCATGCAAACGCTCACCATTACCACGCCAGATGATTGGCACCTTCACTTTCGCGATAACGAAATGCTTGCTGAAACAGTGCCAGCAACGGCACGTTGTTTCCAGCGCGCTATCGTTATGCCGAATTTAGTACCACCAGTAGTTAATGCTGAAATGGCGATGGCATACAAAGGGCGAATTGAGGCTGCGCGACCTCAAGGCAGTAATTTTGAGCCATTAATGACTCTATTTCTGACTAACCAAACTACTGCGCAAGACATTGTCGATGCAAAGCAAGCAGGCGTAACCGCATGCAAGCTTTATCCAGCAGGTGCGACGACAAATTCAGACGCAGCGGTAAAAGGTATTCAGGCTTTGTACCCAGTATTTCAAGCCATGCAAGAGCAAGGTTTACTCTTGTTAATTCACGGTGAAGTAACCGAGCATCACATTGATATTTTTGACCGTGAAAAAGTGTTCATAGACACACATCTAGGCCCCATAGTTGAAGCATTTCCTAAGCTGAAAGTGGTGTTCGAACACATTACCACAGCAGATGCGGCAAGTTTCGTAGCGAACGCGAGCGAATTTGTAGGCGCCACTATTACGCCTCAACATTTATTGCTTAACCGCAACGATTTGCTTGTTGGTGGCGTACGCCCTCATAACTATTGCTTACCAGTACTTAAGCGCAACACCCATCAAAAAGCTTTACGCGATATGGTGGCAAGTGGCAACAAGAAGTTCTTTTTAGGTACTGATTCTGCACCTCATGCTAAGCATAAAAAAGAGAATGCATGCGGGTGTGCAGGTTGTTACAGCGCATGGTCTGCTATTGAGCTTTATGCTGAAGTGTTCGAACAGCTGGGTGTAATAGACAAGCTTGAGGGCTTTGCGAGCCATTACGGCGCAGACTTTTATGGTTTACCGCGAAATACGACTACAATGACATTAGTGAAAGAGTCGTGGACGGTACCAGAACAAGTAACCCTAGCTGACGGTACCGATATGGTTCCATTTTTTGCGGGACAAACGTTGCAGTGGAAATTAGAAAAGGCATTTCAAGCGTAGGCTTATTTGTTATTGTTTTTATGTGTGCCCTGTGGAGCTTATCCACTTGGGCACAAGTTTTCTATTATTCTCACGCCCAAGACCTGCCGAACGCCATATCTTCTCATCAAAAGCGGAGTATTGAATCTTACTCACTCAGTATTTTAAAAAACACTTTATCTAAAAAAGACGTCAATTTTGCACCCGCTTCGAATACTGCAGGCAATAAATATCAATTAGTAATAAACCTGATCAGAGATGAAAAAAACGAAGATAGTTATCACTGGATAACGCCGTTATTTGCTTTTGAGTGCAAAAAGAATATTCGCTGTACGCCGAATGCAGGTAGCCAGGCTACAAGAATAGCCGTGAGCTATATCGCACTTGCCAGAGGCGAAGGCTCTGCCGATATAGCAGAGCGTTTTATTGAACTCTTCGCACAGTACAAAGGTTCAGATGGTTTCGCATTACTCGCTAATGCTTTAAAAGATGAACTCAAACCATCATTTCCCGCTACGATACTTACTTTTGGCGTCTTAAGCCTAGCGGGCGAATTACATGCGAACTCTGACAACCTGTGGGTTATCGCTGACATAGTTCCACTTTTCTCGGAAAAGGGGGAGAGAGGAAAACTTAAAGGTATTGCTGCCGATTTGGTCAATGATATTTTAGACGAAATGGCACTAGAGCAGAATATTCTCTCTGCACCCTGGACACGCATTGCGAAAGAAGCCACAACCAAATCTAATGTACTAGTGTTTTCGGTTATTCGAACTGAGGAAAGAGAAAGCGTGTTTCACTGGGTAACTCCAGTATCAAGAAATCTTCACGGTCTTTACGGCATAAATAAGCCCTACTTTGATTCATTCGCCGATGTTCCGAAAACTTATAGAGTAGGAACTTTGTTGCAAGACTATCGCTTCAACATTGCAATAGAACGTGGCTTTAAAGTAAAGGCATATGATTCATGGCAAGCGTTAGTTGAGGCACTTAATAACAACGAGATTGATACTATTTTCGGCTCTCAAGGAGCAATTGACTTTGGATGTAACCCAAAACAATTTAAATGTGAGACAATACGCCTTACAAGCAAATACGATATTTCAACGGCCTACCTAGCACTATCAAAGAAAGACACCTGTGTTTTAGTACTCGAAAAGCTAAAGTTAGCGGCGGCCGGTGTGAAAATGAGTGACAAGTTTAATGAGCAGCTTTCTTCCTGGAGTGACATGGTGTCCCAAGAATACGGCATAGCTCATCATACCGAATATGGTGTAGTGCACCTTTGGAACCCAAATTAATGACAGTTGAAACAGTTAAGCATTTAGATATAAACCCTGCCATCACCAAGGCGCTAGACTCCCAAGGCATTTACCAACTTTCTCCAATACAGGCGCAGTCGCTCCCTGAGGCGTTGCAGGGGAAAGATGTGATAGGCCAAGCGCAGACGGGCAGCGGCAAGACTCTGTGCTTTGTAATTCCTGCCTTGCAGCACGTAGAAGTGAATGATTTTACCACGCAGGCTATCATACTTTGTCCTACCCGAGAGCTTGCTGATCAAGTGGCTCAACAGTGCCGTATGGCGGCTAAGAACATTGGTAATATTAAAGTAACCACGTTATGTGGTGGCCAGCCTATGGGGCCGCAGATTCAGTCATTGAAGCATAGCCCTCATATTATTGTGGGCACGCCGGGTCGCGTAATGGATCATGTGGAAAAGCGTCGTATTGATTTAAGCAGTGTAAAACTACGCGTGCTTGATGAAGCGGACCGTATGTTAGATATGGGCTTTGAAGACGATTTGCGTATTATCTTCGGACAGACACCAACGCAAGTGCAAACACTTCTGTTTTCTGCAACGTTCACCGAGCAAATTGAGCGTGTAGCCAAGCAGTACTTGCACAACCCCGTAACCTGTAAAGTAGAAGCGCAAGAAAGCAAGCCGGCAATTACCCAGTTGGGCTACAACGTGCTCCCGCACACACGCACTCAGGCGCTTAAAGCGGTACTTACTCACTACCAACCTAAAAATGCCATTGTATTTTGCAACCGCAAGGTTCAGGTAAATGAAGTGGTTGAGGAGCTTATCGAAGATGGCTTTAGCGCAGCTGGGCTTCAGGGGGACTTGGAACAGCATCAACGCACATCGGTGCTAATGCAGTTCGCCAGCGATGCGCTACAAGTACTTGTTGCCACCGATGTAGCTGCGCGAGGGCTGGATATTGATGATGTTGCCTGCGTAATTAATTACACAGTAAGTGAAGAGCCGGAAACCCATATTCACCGCATTGGTCGCACGGCGCGAGCAGGCGCACAGGGCATGGCGGTCACGCTAGTCAGCGATGACGAAGAGCACTTTTTGCGAAAAATAGAAGTATTGCAAGAAAGCGATATTCCGCTTAAAGGCGCGCAAAGCTTACGTTTTCATAAAAACAAAATCACTCAGCCTGAATTCACTTGTATTTCACTAAGCGCGGGTAAAAAGGAAAAGCTTCGCCCAGGCGATCTGGTGGGTGCACTTACCAAAGATGCGGGCATTCCTGGCGACGACTTAGGCAAAATTAAAGTGCAAAACAGCATAAGTTTTGTCGCAGTGAAAACGCGAAGCGTGAAAAAAGCCATGGCGCACTTTAGAGAAGGAAAGATCAAAGGAAAGCGTATTAGAGCCCGAAAGCTTTAATAGATATGTGTTGACGTTATACAAAGGAAGGTTGAGTGTGATCGCTGAAACTGACTTGAGCGTGTTACTGAAAAATTTGAATCCTGTGGCAAGTAGTGAAAATTACGTTTTTACTACTTTGCCTGCTGACAGATTAACCAAAACGTTAATTTCAATAGCTAAGGGTATGTTTCAGGAACGCGAGGGCACCACGCTTATTCTTCCGGTTGCGGCAGCTGAGAAAGCTCACCTGCCATTTGAAGGTTATTACCGCTGTATAACCTGTGAAGTGCATTCTAGTTTGGAAGCGGTAGGCATGACTGCAGCTATGTCCACTGCGCTGGGTAAGGCAGGAATTAGCGCTAACGTGGTGGCCGCTTATTATCACGACCATATTTTCGTGCCAGCTGAAAAAGTCGACTTGGCGATAGACGTTTTAACGTCGTTGTCTAACTAGGCCTGACCATTCTCTTCCTGCCTATTCTCTTTTCTCAAAAAAACCATCAACCAGCCCCATGGTTAAGCAATATTGGGCACCATAGTAAGTTGTCATTACCCAAAAGGTAGATAGTGGAAGCGGGTTTTTGAAAACCGACTGGGCGAGAATGGCATCTGATATCACAAAAAGTAACGCACCGATTACGATTAGCTTAGTTTGAGCCAACCACACTGCGGTTAAACCCATCAGTGTGATTACGCTAATATAGGCGACTACAGGGTAAAATAAGGCTTTCGACGCTGGCAGAATGTGCACTGCCATCATTACGGCAAAGCTAACCATAATAATACTAATGAACCACTTTGGTTTGCGCGAAATGATATGGTCGCTGGGCGTTTCTTGTAGGCGGCGATGCAGCAACGCAAAACACATAGCATACGTTAAATGGGCAACAAAAAAGCACGCCAAGCCGGTAATAAAGCTATCAGCAAAGGGCAAGGCCAGACTAACATCTCCGGCAAGACTAAAAAGTAACGCCGTCAACACCATGTATCGCGGCATGGCGCTAAGTTTTGTATAGGCGAAAACTGCCAGTACCACAATAGGCAGGGCTTTGGGTAAGAATTGCGCCACGTAGGGGGTAAGCGGCAGCGTCGCCAAGTAAATCAACGCTAAGCTGCTAAAGACAATAGTTGTTCTTACATTCATATTTAGCCTTTTTGAAACTGCTCAGTCATGTACTTCAACACGACAAAAAAAGCCCCAGTTTGATGAAGCAAACATGGGGCCTTAGCTGTTTTGTTTATGTACGCGACTCTTTATGTACTGTGATTAGAGAACACGAATTACCAAATTTTCACACGCTCTTCTGGCGGCAGATACAACGCATCGTCTTCGGTTACGTTAAACGCTTCGTAAAATTCAGGTACGTTGCGCACAGCGCCGTTGGTACGGAATTTAGTAGGAGAGTGCGTGTCGGTCTGCACTTGGCTGCGCAACGCTTCCTCACGGTATTTACTCGCCCAAACCTGGCCATACCCAATAAACACGCGCTGATCGCCGGTGAAACCGTCTAGTTCAGGGGCTTCTTCACCATTAAGAGACAGGTGGTAAGCTTTAAGCGCAATACTAATACCGCCGAGGTCGCCAATGTTTTCACCTAAGGTATATTCGCCGTTTACGTGCAAGTCAGTTAGAACCTCAAATTGATTATATTGCTCTATGAGGTTTGCAGTGCGTGCTTCAAACTCGCTGCGATCTTCATCGGTCCACCAGTTTCTGAGTACACCATCGCCATCAAATGTTGAACCTGCATCATCGAACCCGTGGCCAATCTCGTGTCCGATTACTGCGCCAATGCCACCGTAGTTCACCGCATCTTCTGCGTTCATATCAAAAAACGGAGGCTGAAGGATAGCGGCAGGAAATACAATTTCGTTAAGCGGCGGATTGTAGTAAGCATTAACAGTTTGTGGTGTCATGCCCCATTCATGGGTCCACACTGGGCCGCCTTGTTTTTTAAGCATTTCTTCATACAGCACGTCAGATGAACGCTTAAGGTTTCCAAACAGGTCACTGGCATTAACTGTCAGAGCTGAATAGTCTCGCCACTGGTCCGGGTAACCAATTTTAACGGTAAATTTAGACAGCTTGTCTAGTGCTTGTGCACGAGTTTCATCTGTCATCCAATCAAGATTTTCGATACTTTCTTTGTAAGCTAACAGCAGGTTATTAACCATTTCCATCATGCGCTCTTTCGCTTCAGGCGGGAAGTGCTGTTTTACATAAACCTTACCGATAAGCTCGCCCACATGAGCGTTTGAAAGGCTTACCGCACGACGCCATTGTGGCTGTTGCTCTTCAACACCGCGCAGCACTTTACTGTAGAAATTGAAGTTTGCTTCATCAAGCTCGGCATTTAAGCGACTGGCTGAAGCATTTAACAAGCCCCACTTAAGGAACGTTTTCCAATCTTCCAGTGAGGTTTCTGCAATAACACCATCAATGTTTTGCATGTAGTCTTTTTGCAAAATACCTAGCGAAGGAATGTCGCTTACATCAGCTTGAGCTAGATAAGCGTCCCAGTCGAACTTAGGCATTAACGCTTTAAGTTCTTCAATTGTCAGTTTGTTATAGTTGGCAGCAAAGTTTCGGGCCTGCTCTTTTTTCATATGTAGCTGAGCAATTTTAGTCTCAAGTGCGAACAGCATATCCGCACTTTCTTTAGGCGCGTCGAAACCCGCCAACTCAAACATGGTTTGAATATGTTTAACGTAGGCATCGCGAATGGTTTGTGATGTTTCGTCGTCCTTGAAGTAGTACTCGCGCTCAGGCAGTCCAAGACCGGCCTGCCACGTATACATTAAATATTCTTTGGGCGACTTTAGATCTGGGTATTGGGTCAGGCTAAACGGTGTACCGTAGCCATAGCGAGCAGCATAAGCAAAATACTCAGCAAGGTCGGTGTAGTCATCAATGGCATCAATCTTAGTTAACTCGGGCTTTAACGGCGTCATACCAAGTTCGTTGCGGGTTTCCATGTCCATATAGGCACGGTAAAAATCACCGACTTTTTGCTCGTCGCTGCCCGCTTTAAAGTCGCCTTCGGCAGACGATTTTATAATATCCATAACGTGATCTTGTGCTTCATCGCGAAGAATCACAAAAGAACCGTAGCTCGATTTATCTGCCGGTATTTCAAAATTATCAAACCACTTACCGTTTACGTAGAGGAAAAAGTCATCACCCGGGTCAACAGATAGATCCATATTTTCTTTAATGACACCTGACGAAAGCTGTTGTTGAGCCTCTTCGGTAGCCGCGCTCTGTGTCTGTTGTTCTGTGGATGAATTTTGCGGGCTACAAGCCGTTAAGGCCAGTGCCACGCTTAAGCTTAAAACGCTGCGTAACATGTCGAGTTTTCCTCTTCGTTTTTATGGGCAATATCTGAACTTGCCGCTTATTGTTTTTAGTGCGTTGCGAAACCTGTGCATCCCTTCGAAAGAATGGTATGGCGTATTGCATGCACGTTTTTTTTACTAATTCTTAGCATGACGGGGGGGATAGAAAAAGTGTTTATAGTGAAAATACACAGCTTGTAACAACTTGTAATACACAATTGGCTATAGTGGAAGCAGTTTGGATGCAGGTTATTCAGTTAAAAGGAGTGGTGTATGAAAACCAATGAAATTCCGTTTGATAGTGTTTCCCCGTGCGAGTATGCCGATGCGTTGCCCAAAGAGCAGTTTATTGACTATGCCATAAAACCTTTGTGGCCAGGTATTCCGCGGATTGCTGGGCCAGCCTTTACCGTAAAGTGCGACCCAGGCGACCACCTCATGCTACATGCAGCTATTTATCGAGCGAATGCTGGCGACATTATTGTGGTTGAAGCCGATGATAAGTATGCGGTTGCTGGGGGCAATGTCTGTGCAATCGCTCAATCACGCGGTATTAAGGGGTTCGTGATTGACGGCGTTATTCGCGATATTGCAGAAACCAGAGAAAATCAATTTCCTGTGTTTGCGCGTGGTGTCGTGCCAAAACCCGGCGCAAAAAAATGTATTTCTCCACTCAACCAACCAGTGCGTTGTGGCGGTGTCACCGTCAATGCAGGGGATATTATAGTAGCGGATGAAGAGGGGATAGCGGTTATTCCTCGTGAACAAGCGCAGCATGCTTTTGAGATCGCCAAGGCGAGAGGTGATAAAGATGCGGCAATGTCACTCAGTAAATGGCAAGCGCAGCATCAATACAAAGTAGAGGCTACGCTCGCAAAATTAGGTTTCACTGATTAAAAATAGATGTCTTAGTAAAGCCACGCATAGCTGAACTTCATAAAGACTGCTTGCTCGGTGCGCAATAGGCCAGGGTTTTCATCATCGGCAAACGCTGAATCGCCATAGCCAATGAATAGGCGCGAAAGTGGGTTTATCATGTAAGAATAAACCACTTGCGTGCCTAGGCTTCTATCTCGAGCATCTACGCGCATTAGGTAATTATCGGTATTGCGCTTGATATCGGCGTAAACCAGTGCAACGCGGATAAACTGTTTTGCACTAAACTGATAACTTAGTCGCAAATCAGATAGGTTGGCTGTAAAGAGCATTTCATCGTCTACATCAATACGATTGTATTCATGACTCAGCGACGCTTCCAAATGCTGCCCCAAATTGAGGGTAATTGAAGGCTCTAGTAACACCTGATCGCCCAACCGGTCGTTTCTTAAGTCGATTCTGTCACCAATACGGGCAAAATTTTCAAAGTAGAGGGTACGGCTTGGCTGGGCTTCAAAATAGAAGGAATATTGTTCTTCGGTAAAGCGCGTGGCATTGCCATCTATGGCTAAACTCGCACCATTGTGGCGTAATCCAACAGTATCTCTTTTTACCCACTGAAAATTAAAATAAGACTGGTAAGCAGCATTTAACTCTACTTGTGCCTGCATTTCGCGTTCAATAAGTTCACCGTCATCGTTGTGGGTGATATCCCAATCACCGCCGAACTCAAAGCGATTCCACCATGCATTCTCATTCCACCAGATATAGCCGCCGCCCAGCACGCTTTTATGCCTATCTACGGTGCTTTCAAAGCCTAGGTCAGCACGAAAATTCGCTTGAGTGCTGGTGCGATTGGCATAAACATACCAGTCGCGAACTTCGTGACGGTAGTCAATCTTGTAGGTACTGCCCGAGAAAGTATCGCTTTTGCGCGTTCGTAGCGTGATTTCGTTGATATCATCATCGGCACGACAGTCATTACTGCAAAAATCAGAGAACAACGTTTGGGGATATTGCGTTTGTGAGCGCAGTACTTGCACACGTAACGTGTCGCTTGGCGTTATTTGATAACGGCTGTCTAGGCCGGTAACAATGTTGTGGTAATCCTCTGAGTGACGACCAGTTATTATTGCGCCCACGGAAAGGTCATCTGAAATATCATATCGGTATCGGGCGGCTATATTCGTACTTTCTTCGTTAAGCCTTGCTACACTAGAGCCCAGATTTCCAGGCACTAAAAACGTGGTGCTTTCGTCGTTAGCAGCCAAAATACCAAAAGTATGGTTGTGCACCCGCCCAGTAAGTTTTGTGCCGATGTCAGGTGCGCCGATATTACGGGTATAAACAAGATCGTATTGAGTACTGAAAAAATCGGCGTTTTCAAGAAAGAAGGGGCGCTGTTCAGGGAAAAATAGCGCAAACGGGTTGTTGATGCCGAGTTGTCCAGCGTCGGCTTCCACTTGAGAAAAGTCGGGATTAAGTGTGGCTTGCAGTAGCATGTCAGATGATATGCCCCAGTTTATATCAACACCT
Source organism: Alteromonas sp. ABV4_150 (assembly GCF_056311745.1). NCBI lineage: Bacteria > Pseudomonadati > Pseudomonadota > Gammaproteobacteria > Alteromonadales > Alteromonadaceae > Alteromonas > Alteromonas sp. ABV4_150. Next base: position 2,043,962 of record NZ_CM149971.1, read on the forward strand.
ATTTCTTGGTTATCTTGATACTGCCAGTCTGTCGCATTTTGCGAGGGTACAGCTTCACGGTTACGGGCATAACCCGCTACCGCATAGGGCGTAATGGATAAGTTTTGGCCTTGCTTTGCCGTGGCGAAGCCCTCCATATCTCCCATCTGGCATAACCCGCATGCATTATTTCTGTCAACGGGCCTATTAGAAATTCGAAGGTTGTTCTCTCGCGGGTAGAAACGTACAAACTCAGCTCGCCATCTCTTTGGGCCATCACTATCGAGAAAGTTCATAATGCGAAAAGGCAATGCGATTTCAACGGTATAGCCGTCTTGTGTTATTTGTGCTTGTGCGTCCCAAATTGCATTCCAACTATCGCTTTCACTTAACGTCATTTGGTTTTCGATGGCATCAGACTGTATGCCACGTGGGTTAACAAAGAACTGATATGACAGACGGCTGTCGCCAAACGTATCTATTTTTATTCCAACTAAGTCGTTATCCCATACGTTGTCTCTATCTCGAAATAAGGCGCGTAATTGCGATGGGTCATCGTCTTGCGCAGTAAACGCAATATATATGTTTTCGCCGTTTTCAAATATGCGTGCCGTTGTGAGCACGGGAGGTGTTGTATTCTCAAAAGGACGGGTAACAAAAGTAAGCGGTACTTTAGTCGCTTCTTCCCACACTGCTTCGTCGATAATGCCATCAAGTTCTACTGTGCCTGCGATGAAAGGTACAACCAGAGAATCGCCGATATGGTCATCAGACGTTTCTGTAATCGTATTTTCCGACCGCTCTGTAACGATAGTGGGAGGTGTGGAAGTTTTTGTTGCTTGAGGTTGCTCGAGTGGTGTTTCTTGTAGTGGTGTTGCAAAGGCGGCGCCAGAAAAGATACAACCCACAACGGCACAAGATACCACGACCATACGTGCGCACTTAAGCGCAGTATCGCAAGGCTTTAATAAAAAATTATCCATAATAATGTTTGTGTTATCGTTATTATTTTTTCCGCGTTAAGTATGGATAAAAGGCAAGAAGACAAAAAGCAGCCTAATCGCAAATAAACGGATGCTTAACGTGTTTTAAATTTTTGCTTAAGTGAAATTGCAGCAAAACGACCGGTAAACTGCAGCGAAGAAATTGCACGTAACAAACCAAGGTAACACCGACAACGCATGAACATTTAGTGTAGAATTGCGTACCTAGTAAGAGTGCATTAACCCTTGTATTAAAAAATATATCGCAATGTTAAGTACACGCTAGTCACGCCATTGCTATCTAGCATTGGCAACACGCATTAGTCATCTGTCACTGAATAACTAACGAGTTCTACATGTTTTCATTTTTTGAAAAGCTAACCCAGCCTTTCCCTGACACGCCGCCTACCCAACCGCCAACAGGTATCGTTGCCTTTTGTAAGTACTATACGAAAGGCATGTGGGGCGTGATACTTACTGTTTCCGTACTTAGTGCCATTGTGGCCATGTTAGAAGTGGCGCTATTTGGTTTTCTAGGCCAGTTAGTTGACTGGTTTTCTGAACAAAGCCGCGAAACCTTTTTAGAAGACCAAAAATTCACGCTGATAGGCATGGGCTTAACGGTTCTTGTTTTTATTCCTTTGTTTATTTTGCTTCGTTCACTGTTTTCTCGTCAGTCTTTGATGGGTAATTATCCTATGCGCATTAGGTGGCAGGCGCACCGCTATTTGCTTGGTCAAAGTTTAACTTTCTTCCACGATGAGTTTGCAGGGCGAGTTGCTACAAAGGTAATGCAAACAGCGCTTTCTGTACGAGAAACCGTCACCAAAGTACTTGATTTGCTGGTGTACATTAGCGTTTATTTTATCTCTATGGTTGTGCTTATCTTTAGCACAGACTGGCGCTTGGCCATGCCGCTTATTGTGTGGTTTTTTGTATATATTGGTATTTTGAAAGTGCTGGTGCCAAAGCTAAAAGAAGTTTCGCAAAAGCAAGCGGACGCGCGCTCGATGATGACTGGGCGTATTGTGGATAGCTACACCAATATCACTACAGTTAAGCTGTTTTCACATAGTCGACGTGAGGCGGATTATGCAAAAGAAAGCATGGATGGCTTTCTTAAAACGGTTTACCCACAAATGCGTTTGGTGACCGTACTGGAATTTTGTGTGGAAATGGCTAATGCCATACTTATCTTTACCATTGGCGCGCTGTCTGTGTACTTGTGGATGGAAAACATCGCGAGCCCCGGTGACATCGCCATTGCTATAAGTTTGTGTCTTCGTTTAAATGGCATGTCCCACTGGGTAATGTGGGAGGTCTCTGGACTGTTTGAAAACTTAGGTACTGTGCAAGATGGTATGAATACCTTAGCGCAGCCAATTGCAGTCAAAGACAAGCCTGAGGCTCGCGCTTTACAAATAAATGGCGGTGGGATTAACTTCGACAAGGTGAACTTTTCTTATTCTGGGGCCGACGACCAACCTATTGATGTGTTTAAAAAACTAGATTTGAACATTCAGCCAGGCGAGAAAGTAGGATTAGTAGGGCGTTCTGGCGCGGGTAAATCGACCTTAGTGAATTTATTAATGCGTTTTTACGACACCCAGAGCGGTTGTATTGTTATTGATGGCCAAGATATCACTGAAGTAGACCAAGAAACCCTTCGCGCCAAAATCAGCATGGTGACGCAGGATACCTCTTTGATGCATCGTTCTGTGCGAGACAATATTTTATATGGCCGTACGGATGCGACAGAAGACGATATGATCCGCGCGGCTAAACAAGCCGAAGCTCACGACTTTATTCTGACACTCACCGATAGCTACGGAAGGACAGGGTATGACGCTCACGTAGGCGAGCGTGGCGTGAAGCTGTCAGGCGGGCAGCGTCAGCGTATTGCTATCGCGCGGGTATTACTGAAAGACGCTCCTGTGCTAATACTAGACGAGGCGACATCGGCACTAGACTCAGAGGTTGAAGCAGCTATTCAGGCCTGCTTAGATAAAGTCATGGAAGGCAAGACTGTGCTAGCGATTGCACATCGACTGTCCACCATTGCTCAAATGGACAGATTACTCGTTTTAGATAAGGGTAATATTGTAGAGCAGGGTACACATGCTGAGCTTATTGCGAAAAATGGTATTTATGCGAAGCTTTGGTCACATCAAACGGGCGGATTTATTGGCGTTGAGTAGGTAAAGCGCGAAATAGTGTTCAATCGCAGATGGGATGGATAAACCGCTTGTATCTTGAAAGTGGTTAAGTATAATACGCGTCCCTCCCTTGCGATACCGCACTTTCCTTAGAAAAGACGCACAACTCACAAGGGCAGTGTAAGTAAATTTTGTCTTTTAGACACCACAGGGGTGTAGTTCGAATTGGTAGAACAGCGGTCTCCAAAACCGATGGTTGGGGGTTCGAGTCCCTCCACCCCTGCCAAATTTACTTAAACTAAGAATTTTTAAATTGCGCATTTAATGAGTGCGTAAAACAACGACGCTGTAGTGCTAGGATCGTAACATGAGCGAAAAGACGGAAAATCAGTCCAATGCATTGGACATGTTTAAATGGGTAGTGGTTTTTGCACTACTTGCCGGTTTAGTAACCGCTAATACAATGTACGGTGAGATCTCGGTACTATACCGTGCTATCGCTATTGTTGTAGTAGTTGGTATAGCTGGTTTTATCGCGGCAACTACCGAAAAAGGTAGCACCTTCTTGAGCTTTGCTAAAGAGTCTCGCACAGAAGTTCGCAAGGTTGTGTGGCCTACTCGCCAAGAGGCGAACCAGACTACCCTTATCGTGCTTGCAGCGACGTTAATCATGGCACTAATTTTATGGGGACTAGACGGCATCATCGTTCGTGTAGTTGGCTTTATTACTGGAATAGGAGCATAAACGTATGTCTGAAGAAGAAGCAGTAAAGAAAAGATGGTACGTAGTACAAGCCTATTCGCAATATGAGTCTCGCGTAAAGAAGACCCTGCTTGAATACATCAAAATGCACAACATGGAAGACTACTTCGGTCAGGTACTAGTACCAACAGAAGAAGTGGTAGAAATGCGTGCGGGTCAAAAGCGTAAATCTGAGCGCAAGTTCTACCCTGGTTATGTTTTGGTAGAAATGGCGATGACTGAAGAATCGTGGCACTTGGTGAAAAGCGTTCCTCGTGTACTTGGTTTCATCGGTGGTACGTCTGACCGTCCGATGCCTATCACGCAAAAAGAAGCTGATGCTATCTTAAATCGTCTTGAAGAAAACGTTGATAAGCCAAGACCAAAGACTTTGTTCGAGCCAGGCGAAGTTATTCGTGTTACCGACGGTCCATTTGCAGACTTCAATGGTGTAGTAGAAGAAGTAGACTACGAAAAGAGCCGCGTAAAAGTATCGGTACTTATCTTCGGTCGTTCTACTCCAGTAGACCTAGAATTTGGTCAGGTAGAAAAAGGCTAAAGCTAACAACAACTTGCAATTTTGAAAAGGCCTCTATTACATAGGGGCTTTTTTATTTGTCGAATAAGTTAATTGAATTTCGTCTTCTACTATATTGCTAGCAAAACAACAAAAATAGGCAGACTGTGTATTGCAGGCGATTGAGAAGTGAGGCGCTGAGTGTTTAGCGAGATGAAAGTGAATAGTCATTCACTAACACAGTTAAAGTTCATTGTTGGCGTGCGGTCTCTTCAGCTAAAACCTATCACTCAGAGCCTGTAGACAGTATGAAACGGCTTCCACTACATCTATAAACTTTGGTGATTTATCTTTAGTTTCGTGTGTACTTGATAAATTGATCAGCCCGTTGCTCTTTGCTTTGTAAAGTGCCTTATCAGCTTTGGCTATGGCATCTTCAGGCGATAAAGCCTTTGATAGTGAACAGTACCCAGCGCTGGCGGTCATTCTAATAGTTTCTCTACTGGTTTTAACTACGCTTTCTCGTAATTTTTTCATTGCTCTAGAGAGAAACAGCACCGCTTCATCTTCTGTACAGTTGCTAAGAATGACCATAAACTCTTCTCCCCCCCAGCGGCCTACAATATCGGCAGCACGAGCCTCACCTTCTAGACAAGATGCAAATACCCTCAAAGCTATATCACCCGAGTCATGACCATAAACATCGTTAATTTTTTTGAAATGGTCTATGTCAAAAAGGGCTATTACTGCATCTTCACTACTTCTTTTGGTCGAATGCCATTGATATTCTAGAGAAGTGTTTAAAAAACGGCGGTTCTTTAGCCCTGTTAGTTCATCTGTTGTTGCTTTAAGGGAGGCAATACGTGCCTTTCTAGCGTGATTAATTTCAGCCTCTTGCATCTCCCTAAAGCGGGATGTAATTTTAAGTAAATGTTCATCAAGCTGCACAAGCATTGCAGCTGGTAATCCAGACTCTTTATAACGCAGAGCGGATATATAGCCTGGTACGCTTTTTTGAACACCGCAGCTGTCAAGTTCCAACTTCAACTTAACTGGGAATAAACCAGTTCTCTTTGTTGCTATTGTCGCTAATTCCAGAATATTTTCAGTATCGTAGACATTAGATGTGAGGCAAAAAATTTGTTGAATATTGTCTTTGATAATGATTTTTGGCACTTTATAGTAAAGTTGGCGATTGTAATTAAGTATCTCTCCATCCATGGCTGCAATAACAGCAGGCTCAGTAATATTGTCCAGTAAAGAACGAAGACTCACATCATCAACAATCTTGGCGTGGTCAACCGAAATACTCATTAAGTGCTCCAGTATCATCGCTGCTTGGCTCTAAATGAATAACTATGTGACAGTGGCCATCTCCGTTTGCAATCGTCTTTTTCAATTCAACAGCGGCATACGAAAATTGCGTTGACACAATTTTTCCAAAGACATTCGCCGTCATTGAGCAAAGCGGACGTTTGCCTACTACATTTACACCAAATGGACATTTGGTATTGAGCAAAACAATCGCATTTTTAGAAACCTCAGACACCCGAAACCGTCCCCCTATTCTTCGCTTCAAATCAACTAAAACATGGGCAATAGTATCTAAAGTCATGGCCTCATCATTTATCTCAACCTTGTATTTGTTGTACAGCAACTCTCCCACTTTATCTGCAACCATACTGATGAAGCTTTTCGACTCTTCATATCCAATAACGTCCTCTAAAAGCTTTTCAAGCTCTAGCAAGATAGTTTGATGGAATGAACTAGCGTCAATATCGATATTCTTGCATGCTATTCGATTTGCAATATTTTGCTCTGTCATGTCATTTCCTCAACTTATACTTTAGTTGTAGAACATGGTGATTAAATAATCAACAATCAGCTATCGCAGTCCACAGTGTTTAACTAGTTAAGTGAGCTCGTCCTAATACAAAAAATGTGAGAAGAACTTTATTCGTGCTTGGAAAATGCTATTTGCGAATATATCGTGGGGCAGAGGGCGTATCTCATCATTGTTTAACTTAGTTAGTTCTTCCATTGTTAATTAATCCTTACCTAAATGAATATAACTGACTCTGCGCCCCTGTCTGAAGCTATGTAAACTTTGAATCACTTTTGCGATAAAAAAATACTGACCTTTCGATGGTTTTTTATTCTAATTAGCCCTTGCATAGTAATTAATCACCTTATATAATGCGCGCCCTTTTAAACGGAAACGGGAAGCCGATTGAGCAAATAATCTCTGTATTTGCGAGGCGTTAGACCCAAACAAGAGAGCATGTAAAATGGCTAAAAAAGTAAGCGGTATTATCAAGCTTCAGGTTGCAGCTGGCGCTGCTAACCCAAGTCCACCGGTTGGTCCTGCACTAGGTCAGCACGGTGTAAACATCATGGAATTCTGTAAGGCTTTCAACGCGAAAACTGAAAGTCTTGAGAAAGGCGCTCCAGTTCCAGTAGAAATTACTGTATACGAAGATCGCTCTTTCACATTCGAAACTAAGACTCCTCCTGCGTCTTACCTGCTTAAGAAAGCAGCGGGCATCAAGAGCGGTTCTGGCCGTCCTAACACTGAAAAAGTGGGTAAAGTTACTCGCGCTCAGTTGGAAGAGATTGCTAAAACTAAAGAGCCAGACCTTACTGCAGCTGATCTAGATGCAGCGGTACGCACTATCGCGGGTTCTGCTCGCTCAATGGGCTTGAACGTAGAGGACTAATCGAATGGCTAAATTAACTAAACGCGCTCGCCTAGTACGCGACAAAGTTGACTCTACTAAAGAGTACGAAATCAACGAAGCAGTAGCGCTTCTTAAAGAACTAGCAACTGCTAAGTTCGCAGAAAGCGTTGACGTATCTGTAAACCTTGGTATCGATGCGAAGAAATCTGACCAAAACGTTCGTGGTGCAACTGTACTACCTAACGGTACTGGTAAAGACGTTCGCGTTGCAGTATTCACTCAAGGTGCAAATGCTGAAGCAGCTAAAGAAGCTGGTGCAGATATCGTTGGTATGGACGACTTAGCTGAGCAAGTTAAGAAAGGCGAAATGAACTTTGACGTAGTAGTTGCTAGCCCAGACGCGATGCGTGTTGTTGGTCAACTAGGTCAAATCTTAGGTCCACGTGGCCTTATGCCTAACCCTAAAACTGGCACTGTAACGCCTGACGTTGCAACTGCAGTTAAGAACGCTAAAGCTGGTCAGGTACGCTACCGTAACGATAAGAACGGTATCATCCACGCTAGCATCGGTAAGATTGCGTTCGAAGCGAACCAAATTCAAGAAAACCTTGAAGCGCTACTTGAAGCACTGAAGAAAGCTAAGCCTTCTTCTGCTAAAGGTACATACATCAAGAAGATCAGCCTAAGCACTACAATGGGTGCTGGTGTTGCTCTTGATAAGGCTTCTGTAGGTCTTTAATTTCGCTGAGCTAACGCTCATCGAAATCTCTTAAAGGTTATGGGTTGGAGCTGTGGCAATTAGCAGTGCTAATAAGCAGCTCCCGTCCAAGACCGCAGGTGCGGTGTGGTGAAAGAGGTAAGAGAACTTTCACAGTCAACACACTGCTTAATACAACAACCTGCGCAGACGGTGGTTTGACTCAGACTCTCTGGGGTAACAAACACCGTAGAGCGGTATCAACCATGAGGGTTGGTATCAATCTGTGAACCCTGACGGCGTGAGTAGGTAACTACACTCAAAGTCAGATACAAAGAGGTGAACTCAGTGGCACTAGGTTTAGCAGCAAAAAAAGAGATCGTAGCAGAAGTTTCTGAAGTTGCGTCTCGCGCTCTATCCGTAGCCGTTGCTGAATACCGTGGGATGGAAGTTGCAGAACTGACTGACCTACGTGTTAAAGCTCGTGAGCAAGGCGTATACCTAAAGGTTGTACGTAACACTCTTGCAAAGCGTGCTCTAGCAGACAGTCAATTTGCAGACTTAGACAGCGCCTTAACTGGCCCGCTTATCTATGGTTTCTCTATCGACGCACCAGGCGGTGCGGCACGTCTTTTCAAAGACTTCGGTAAGACTAACGATAAGCTTAAAGTTACAGCACTATCTATTGGTAGCGGTCTTCTTGGTCCAGAGAAATTGGACGCAGTTGCAGCACTACCTACCCGCGACGAAGCGCTTGCGAAACTACTTGCAACCTTCAAAGCACCAGTTGGGAAATTCGTTCAAACAATCAACGAAGTTCCTGGCAAGTTTGTGCGCGTATTGGCGGCGGTCAAAGACACCAAGTAATTGGCGTTTTTGGCATATTGATTTTTTTAACATTTTATACCCAGGAGTTTAGAGAACATGGCTCTAACTAAAGAAGATATCTTAAACGCAATCGCTGAAATGCCGGTAATGGAACTGGTAGAACTAATTGAAGCGGCTGAAGAGAAATTCAACGTATCTGCTGCAGCTGCTGTTGCTGTTGCTGGTCCAGCTGCTGGCGGCGACGCTGCTGCTGCAGAAGAAAAGACTGAATTCGACGTTGTAATGACTTCATTCGGTGGCAACAAAGTTGCAGTTATCAAAGCAGTTCGCGGCGCGACTGGCCTAGGTCTTAAAGAAGCTAAAGAAGTAGTTGAGTCTGCTCCTAAAGCTATCAAAGAAGGCGTAAGCAAAGATGAAGCTGAAGCACTTAAGAAAGAGCTTGAAGAAGCTGGTGCAGAAGTAGAAATCAAGTAATCTGACCTAGTCAGATTATTGCCTGAGACGGCAAGGCTGGTGGTTTTTTGAACCACCAGCCTTTTTGCGCTGTATAGTGTGTAGAAACTAACCCTTGGTTACACTACTTAAAGCGCCATTCGGAAATACCCATAAAAAGCATAAAAATCCAACAAGTTAACTAATAATTGGTTAAATTTTGTTGTATGCTGGTGTATCTGCCCGAAAAAGGGTTGTGGAAGTTTGTTGCTTAGTGCGCCATTTGAAACGCAGCTTTTAGCCCATAGCACGCGTTTTAAAGCATTTTGCAGCAGGTTGGGTCATAAATCAGCAGGCTGAGGAACCCATGGTTTACTCTTATAGCGAAAAGAAACGTATCCGTAAGGATTTTGGCAAACGCCCACAGGTACTGGAAATTCCATACCTTCTTTCAATTCAGCTTGATTCTTTCAAAAAGTTTATTGAGACCGATCCGGAAGCTCAATACGGTTTGGAAGCAGCATTTCGTTCCGTTTTTCCAATTAAAAGCTACTCAGGTAGTTCAGAGCTTCAATATGTAAGCTACCGCCTGGGAGAGCCAGTTTTCGACGTTAAAGAATGTCAAATTCGTGGCGTAACTTTCTCTGCTCCGTTAAGAGTAAAACTACGGTTAGTGTTGTTCGATAAAGACGCTGCCCCAGGTACCGTAAAAGATATTAAAGAACAAGAAGTGTACATGGGCGAGATCCCGTTGATGACTGAGAACGGTACGTTCGTTATCAATGGTACTGAGCGTGTTATCGTGTCACAACTACACCGTTCACCTGGTGTATTCTTTGATCACGACAAAGGTAAAACCCACTCGTCAGGTAAAGTGCTTTATAACGCACGTGTAATTCCTTACCGTGGTTCGTGGTTAGACTTCGAGTTTGACCCGAAAGATAACCTATTTGTACGTATTGACCGTCGTCGTAAATTGCCTGCAACCATTATTTTGCGCGCACTTGAAATGACGTCTGAAGAAATCCTTGATACTTTCTTCGACAAAGTTGGCATACGTATCAATAAAGACAAGTTGATGATGGAAGTGGTTCCAGATCGCCTTCGTGGTGAAACTGCCGCTTTTGATATTATCGATGGTGAAGGCAACGTTGTTGTTGAAACTGGTCGTCGTATCTCAGCACGTCATACTCGTGCACTAGAGAAAGCAGGTCTTACTGAGCTAGAAGTTCCAGCTGATTACCTAATTGGCCGCGTATACGCTGCTACTTACGTAAACGAAGATACTGGCGAAGTTATTGTAAGCGCGAACGAAGAACTTACCCTTGAGAACCTTGCGGCACTAAGCCAAGCGGGTATCAAAGAGTTCGAAACGCTTTACATCAACGAGCTTGACCACGGTTCATATATTTCAGATACACTTCGTATCGACTCTTCAACTAACCGCCTAGAAGCACTAGTTGAAATCTACCGTATGATGCGTCCTGGTGAGCCACCAACAAAAGACGCAGCGGAAACCTTGTTCGATAACTTATTCTTCTCTGACGAACGTTACGACCTTTCTTCTGTTGGCCGCATGAAGTTCAACCGCCGTCTAGGCCGTGAAGAACTTATTGGTTCGGGCACACTAGATAAAGAAGACATTATTTCTGTAATGAAGCAGCTAATAATGATTCGTGACGGTAAAGACGAAGTAGATGATATCGATCACCTAGGTAACCGTCGTATCCGTTCTGTTGGTGAAATGGCAGAGAACCAATTCCGCGTTGGTCTTGTACGCGTTGAGCGTGCAGTTAAAGAGCGTCTAAGCTTAGGCGATCTAGACAACGTAATGCCACAGGACCTAATAAACGCTAAGCCTATCTCGGCTGCGGTTAAAGAGTTCTTCGGTTCATCTCAGCTTTCTCAGTTCATGGACCAAAACAACCCGCTATCAGAAGTAACGCACAAGCGTCGTATTTCTGCATTAGGCCCGGGTGGTCTTACACGTGAACGTGCAGGCTTCGAGGTTCGAGACGTACACCCGACTCACTATGGTCGTCTATGTCCAATCGAAACGCCGGAAGGCCCGAACATCGGTCTTATTAACTCATTGGCAAGCTTCGCGCGTACCAATGACTTCGGTTTCCTTGAAACACCTTTCCGTCGCATTGTTGATGGTGTGGTAACAGACGAAATCGATTACTTATCTGCAATTGAAGAAGGTCAATTCGCAATCGCTCAGGCTAACATTGCGCTGACTGAAAATGGCGAGTTGGTAGACGACCTAATTCCATGTCGTCACCGTGGTGAAACTACTTTGATGCCAACTGAAGACATCAAATACATGGACGTTTCACCACAGCAAATCGTTTCAATTGCTGCGAGCATTATTCCATTCCTAGAGCACGATGATGCAAACCGTGCACTTATGGGTGCGAACATGCAACGTCAGGCAGTACCTACATTGCGCGCTGATAAGCCGCTAGTTGGTACCGGTATGGAAAGAACTATCGCGGTTGACTCAGGTGTTACTGTAGTTGCTAAGCGCGGTGGTGTGGTTGACTATGTTGATGCCAGCCGTATCGTAATTAAAGTAGACGAAGATGAAATGCTTCCAGGTGAAGCGGGTATCGATATCTATAACCTGACTAAATACACGCGTTCTAACCAGAACACTTGTATCAATCAGAAGCCTACCTGTAGCGTTGGTGACCCGATTGTTACTGGTGACGTGCTAGCTGACGGTCCTTCAACAGACCTAGGTGACCTTGCACTTGGTCAGAACATGCGTATTGCGTTCATGCCGTGGAATGGTTACAACTTCGAGGATTCAATCCTTATTTCTGAGCGTGTAGCGCAGGAAGACCGTTTCACTACAATCCACATTCAAGAGCTTAGCTGTATCGCTCGTGATACTAAGCTTGGGCCAGAAGAGATTTCTTCTGATATCCCGAACGTGGGTGAATCTGCACTAAGCAAACTTGATGAATCAGGTGTTGTTTACATTGGTGCGGAAGTGAAAGGCGGTGACATCCTAGTAGGTAAAGTAACGCCTAAAGGTGAAACTCAGCTTACGCCAGAAGAGAAACTACTACGTGCAATCTTCGGTGAAAAAGCGTCTGACGTTAAAGATACGTCTCTACGTGTACCTAACTCTGTTCACGGTACCGTAATCGACGTTCAAGTATTTACCCGTGACGGTGTAGAGAAAGACAAGCGCGCGCTAGAAATTGAAGATATGCAGCTACGTCAGGTTAAGAAAGACCTTACTGACGAATTCGAAATTCTTGCAGACGGTATCTTTGCCCGTGCACAAACTGCACTTCTACGTGCTGGTGTTGACCAAGCTAAGCTTGACAGCCTGCCGCGTGAAAAGTGGTTTGAAATCGCACTTAACAGTGAAGATGCACAGCTAGAGCTTGACCAAATCGCTGATCAACATGCTGAAATCAAATTAGACTTCGATAAGAAGTTTGAAACTAAGCGTCGTAAGATCACACAAGGCGATGACCTAGCGCCTGGCGTACTTAAGATTGTTAAGGTTTACCTTGCGGTTAAGCGTCACATCCAACCGGGTGACAAGATGGCCGGACGTCACGGTAACAAAGGTGTTATCTCGACTATCCAGCCTGTAGAAGACATGCCATACGATGCTAACGGTACGCCGGTAGATATCGTTCTTAACCCACTAGGTGTACCGTCTCGTATGAACATCGGTCAGATCCTAGAAACTCACTTGGGTATGGCTGCACACGGTCTTGGTGTGAAGATAGATCGCATGATTAAAGAGCAGCGTGAGCTGGCTGAACTGCGTGAGTTCTTGAAGAAGGTGTACGAGCTTGGTGAAAATCACCAAGAAGTTGACATCGATAACTTCACAGACCACGAAGTACGTCGCTTAGCGGAAAACCTTCGTAAGGGTGTTCCAATTGCAACGCCTGTGTTCGATGGTGCTCGTGAATCTGAAATCAAAGAAATGCTGAAGCTTGCTGATATTCCAGAAAGCGGTCAGATTTCATTGTTCGACGGTCGTACAGGTCGCGAGTTTGAGCGTCCAGTTACGGTTGGTTACATGTACATGCTGAAACTGAACCACTTAGTAGACGACAAGATGCACGCGCGTTCTACTGGTTCTTACAGCCTTGTTACACAGCAGCCTCTTGGTGGTAAAGCACAGTTTGGTGGTCAGCGCTTCGGTGAGATGGAAGTGTGGGCACTTGAAGCATACGGTGCAGCATATACCCTTCAGGAAATGCTTACTGTTAAGTCAGATGACGTTAACGGCCGTACCAAGATGTACAAGAACATCGTCGATGGCGACCACAGAATGGAACCTGGCATGCCAGAATCATTCAACGTACTACTTAAAGAAATTCGCTCGTTGGGTATCAACATCGAGCTTGAAGAAAAGTAATACGGCAATCGCCGCGTAATGTTATGAGATGGCCCGGCGCTTGCGCCGGGTTCTAGAGACTGACTCCGCTGGGAGAGTAATGTGAAAGACTTATTAAAGTTTCTAAAGCAACAAAACAAGACCGAAGAATTCGATAATATTCGAATTGGTCTGTCTTCACCTGACATGATCCGTTCATGGTCATTTGGTGAAGTTAAAAAGCCTGAAACAATTAACTACCGTACGTTCAAGCCTGAGCGTGACGGTCTGTTCTGTGCGCGTATCTTTGGTCCGGTTAAAGACTATGAATGTCTTTGCGGTAAGTACAAGCGCCTTAAGCACCGTGGTGTTATCTGTGAAAAGTGTGGCGTTGAAGTTACACTGACTAAAGTACGCCGTGAGCGTATGGGTCACATCGAGCTAGCTAGCCCGGTTGCACACATCTGGTTCCTTAAATCACTACCGTCTCGTATCGGCCTTATGCTTGATATGACACTTCGTGATATTGAACGTGTACTTTACTTTGAATCATACGTGGTTACAGAGCCAGGTATGACTACACTTGAGCGCAGCCAACTTCTTAACGAAGAAGAGTATTTGGATGCACTTGAAGAGCACGGTGACGAGTTTGATGCGAAGATGGGTGCTGAAGCAGTATTCGATCTTCTAACGGTACTTGACGTAGACGCAGATGTAGCGGCTATGCGTGAAGAACTGCCTTCAATCAACTCTGAAACTAAGCGTAAGAAAATTACTAAGCGTCTTAAGTTACTTGAGTCATTCCAACAGTCTGGCAACAAGCCAGAGTGGATGATCATGACGGTTCTTCCGGTACTTCCACCAGATTTACGTCCTCTAGTACCACTAGATGGCGGCCGTTTTGCAACGTCTGACCTTAACGACCTATACCGTCGTGTAATTAACCGTAACAACCGTCTTAAGCGTCTTCTAGACCTAGCTGCTCCAGACATTATCGTACGCAACGAAAAGCGTATGCTTCAAGAGTCTGTTGATGCGCTTCTAGATAACGGACGTCGTGGTCGTGCAATTACCGGTTCTAACAAGCGTCCACTTAAGTCGCTTGCAGACATGATCAAAGGTAAGCAAGGTCGTTTCCGTCAAAACCTTCTTGGTAAGCGTGTTGACTACTCAGGCCGTTCTGTAATTACCGTTGGTCCAACGCTACGTCTTCACCAGTGTGGTCTTCCTAAAAAGATGGCACTTGAGCTATTTAAGCCGTTTATCTACGGTAAGCTTGAAGGTCGTGGTCTTGCGACAACAATTAAAGCAGCTAAGAAGCTTAGTAGAGCGCGAAGCACCAGAGGTTTGGGACGTACTAGACGACGTTATCCGCGAACACCCGGTACTACTTAACCGTGCACCTACACTTCACCGTTTGGGTATCCAAGCATTCGAACCTACACTAATCGAAGGTAAAGCGATTCAGCTTCACCCGCTAGTGTGTGCAGCGTACAACGCCGACTTCGATGGTGACCAAATGGCGGTACACGTACCGTTGACAATCGAAGCACAGCTAGAAGCGCGTGCACTTATGATGTCAACGAATAACATCCTGTCTCCAGCGAACGGTGAGCCAATCATCGTACCTTCACAGGACGTTGTATTAGGTCTTTATTACCTAACGCGTGACAAAGTAAACGGCTTAGGCGAAGGCATGGTATTTACCAGCCCGAATGAAGCAGAAAAAGCGTACCGTACAGGTAATGCTGAGCTTCACTCTCGCGTTAAAGTACGTATTACTGAATATGACATCGATGAAGATGGCAATAAAACTGAGAAAGTAACGCTAACTGACACTACTGTTGGTCGTGCAATTTTCTCATTGATCCTTCCAAAGGGTCTGCCGTTTGAAATCATCAACCAAGCAATGGGCAAGAAGCTAAATTTCAAAACTATTGAATGCTTGTTACCGTACGCTAGGTCTGAAAGATACAGTAATTGCTGCTGACCAAATCATGTATACCGGTTTCCACTACGCGATGATCGCGGGTGCGTCTGTTGGTATCGACGATATGGTTATTCCTGCTGCGAAGAAAGACATCATCGATGCAGCGGAAGCAGAAGTTATTGAAATTCAGGAACAGTTCCAAAACGGTCTTGTTACCGCGGGTGAGCGTTACAACAAAGTTATCGATATCTGGTCAAATGCCAACGAAAAAGTTGCTAAGGCCATGATGGATAACCTTAAGACTGACATCGTAATTAACCGCGATGGCGAAGAAGAAGAGCAATCATCATTTAACTCTGTTTACATGATGGCCGACTCGGGTGCTCGTGGTAGTGCCGCTCAGATTCGTCAGCTAGCAGGTATGCGTGGTCTCATGGCTAAGCCAGATGGCTCAATCATCGAAACCCCAATTACGGCGAACTTCCGTGAAGGTCTGAACGTACTACAGTACTTCATCTCAACTCACGGTGCTCGTAAAGGTCTAGCGGATACCGCACTTAAGACAGCTAACTCGGGTTACCTAACGCGTCGTCTAGTAGACGTTGCACAAGACTTGGTAATCACTAACGACGACTGTGGCACATTCGAAGGTGTTCAAATGACACCACTAATCGAAGGTGGTGACGTAGTTGAGCCACTACGCGAGCGCGTACTAGGTCGTGTGGTAGCAGAAGATGTACTTAAGCCAGGTACTAACGAAGTACTAGTAGAGCGTAACGTTCTTCTAGACGAAGCGTTAGTAGACATGCTTGAAGCTAACTCAGTTGACCAAATCATGGTTCGCTCGGTAATCACTTGTGACAACGACTTCGGTGTTTGTGCTAAGTGTTACGGTCGTGACCTTGCACGTGGTCACATGGTGGGTAGCGGTGAATCTGTTGGTGTTATTGCAGCACAGTCAATCGGTGAGCCAGGTACACAGCTTACCATGCGTACGTTCCACATCGGTGGTGCGGCATCACGAGCATCTGCTGAGAACAGCGTACAAGTTAAGACGGCGGGTAGCCTTAAGCTACACAACGCGAAATTCGTACGTAACTCTGACGGCAAAGTGGTTATCGTTTCTCGTTCAACAGAACTTACTGTTATCGACGAGCAAGGCCGTGAGAAAGAGCGCTATAAAGTACCTTACGGTGCTGTACTTAGCGTGGATGACGGCGCAACGATTGCAGCTGGCGACATTGTTGCTAACTGGGACCCGCATAGTCACCCAATCATCACTGAACGTGCAGCTAAGATTAAGCTTCGCAGACATTGATGACTCTAACACCGAAATGCAGCAAGACGAGCTTACTGGTCTAACACGTATCGTTGTTAAAGACCTTGCGAAAGTTAACGCGAAAGAGCCTAAGCTAATTCTTGAAAGCGACGAGTTCGGTCTTCAAGAAATTCGTCTTCCAAGCTTCACCACAATCGAAGCGAAAGAAGGTAAAGTGGCTAACGAAGGTGACGTGTTAGCACGTATTCCTCAGGAAAGCTCGAAGACTCGTGATATCACCGGTGGTCTACCGCGCGTTGCGGACCTATTTGAAGCACGTAAGCCTAAAGAGCCTGCAATTCTTGCAGAAATCTCAGGTACTATCGGCTTCGGTAAAGAGACCAAAGGTAAGAAGCGTCTTGTAATTACGCCTGCTGAGGGTGACGCATACGAAGAGATGATTCCTAAGTGGCGTCAGCTTAACGTGTTCGAAGGTGAGAAAGTGGAAAAAGGCGAAGTTATCGCTGATGGTCCAGAGTCTCCGCACGATATCCTACGTCTACGTGGTATCTCAGCAGTGGCAAACTACATCGTGAACGAAGTTCAGGAAGTATACCGTCTACAGGGTGTTAAGATTAACGATAAGCACATCGAAGTAGTTATCCGTCAGATGCTACGTAAGTGCATTATCACTAATCCAGGCGATACGCAGTTCCTTGAAGGCGAACAGGTTGAAGTATCGAACGTTAAAGTGGCTAACCGTGAAATTGAAAAACACGGAAAGATCCCAGCGCAGTACGAAACACAACTGCTTGGTATCACTAAAGCGTCACTGTCTACTGAGTCATTTATCTCAGCTGCATCGTTCCAAGAAACAACACGTGTTCTAACTGAAGCTGCGGTTCAAGGTAAAGAAGATGACCTACGCGGTCTGAAAGAAAACGTAATCGTTGGTCGTCTAATTCCAGCGGGTACCGGTTTCGCTTACCATGAACGCCGTGCACAAAAACGCAAAGAGCAAATCGAAGAAATGTCAGTATCTGCTGCTGAAGCAGAACAGGCACTAACCGAAGCGCTTAATGCAGGTGCAGACGAAGATACTGCCGAATAAGGCATGATCATAGGAGTACGTTAACGTACTCCTAACAATTTGGCAGTCAAGTTGTACAGATTGCAGATAAATTAACTGCTTAAGCTTTGTACACCTTGACAGTCAGAGCGATGATCTTTAATATTCCGCGACCCGATTTTGGATAGCCATCAAATGGCTCGATAAACGGTCGCGGTTTTTCGTATCAGCGCTCAGTGAATATTGACGAGCACAATGTTCACAAACAAGCGCGATTAAACAATTAATCGCATTAATATGGACCCAATCACAGTGATTGGGTTTTCGTAGTTTTTAATCAGGAGCTAGTTAATGGCAACAGTTAACCAGTTAGTGCGCAAGCCGCGTAGAAAGCCCGTTGAAAAAAGCAACGTAGCTGCTCTACAAGCTTGTCCACAAAGACGTGGTGTATGTACTCGTGTATATACTACTACGCCTAAGAAACCAAACTCTGCACTACGTAAAGTATGTCGTGTACGTCTAACTAACGGTTTTGAAGTTTCTTCATACATCGGTGGTGAAGGTCACAACCTACAAGAGCACAGTGTAGTACTTATCCGTGGTGGTCGTGTTAAAGATCTACCAGGTGTTCGTTATCACACAGTTCGCGGTACTCTTGACTGCGCAGGTGTAAACGATCGTAGACAAGCCCGTTCTAAGTACGGCGCGAAGAAGCCTAAATCTTAACGGTTCTCCGTTAGTAAGGCCAAACTGAAGTTTAAGAGTTTTGGGTTTTCCCTGAATTCATACGGAGAATAGAAAATGCCAAGAAGAAGAGTCGTAGGTCAACGTAAAATCCTACCAGAGCCAAAATTTGGTTCACAACTGCTTGCGAAATTCATGAATGTCGTAATGCTCGACGGCAAAAAGTCAGTCGCTGAAAGAATCGTTTACGGTGCGCTTGATATTGTTGCTGAAAAAACCGGCAAAGCACACCTAGATATCTTCGAGGAAGCGCTTGATAACATCCGCCCAACAGTAGAGGTTAAGTCTCGTCGTGTTGGTGGTTCAACTTATCAGGTTCCAGTTGAAGTACGTCCAGTTCGTCGTAACGCGCTAGGTATGCGTTGGATGGTAGAAGCTGCACGTAAACGTGGCGAAAAGTCTATGGCACAACGCCTAGCGGCTGAAATGCTAGACGCAGCAGATAATAAAGGTTCAGCGGTTAAGAAACGTGAAGACGTTCACCGTATGGCCGAAGCAAACAAAGCGTTTGCTCACTACCGTTGGTAATCAACGTTATTTAACTGAGAGAGATTTATGCCTCGTAAGACCTCGATTGAGCGTTATCGCAATATTGGTATTGTGGCTCACGTGGACGCGGGTAAAACCACGACCACAGAGCGAGTCCTGTTTTATACAGGACTGTCTCACAAAATCGGTGAAGTGCACGATGGTGCTGCTACCATGGACTGGATGGAGCAAGAGCAGGAGCGTGGTATTACTATCACGTCTGCTGCAACGACTTGCTTCTGGTCTGGTATGGAGCAACAGTTCGATCAGCACAGAATTAACATCATCGACACCCCTGGACACGTAGACTTTACTATAGAAGTAGAGCGTTCATTACGTGTACTAGACGGTGCAGTAGTTGTGTTCTGTGGGTCTTCTGGGGTAGAACCTCAATCAGAGACAGTCTGGCGACAGGCTGACAAATATCAAGTGCCACGCCTAGTGTTCGTTAATAAAATGGACCGGGCTGGCGCTGATTTTGAGCGCGTTGTGGGGCAAATCCGCAAGCGTTTAGGCGCAAACTGTGTTCCGATTCAAATCAACATGGGCGCTGAAGAGAATTTCCATGGCGTCATCGACCTTGTGAAGATGAAAGCCATTAACTGGAATGAAGACGACATGGGTATGACATTTACCTATGAAGACATTCCAGCTGAATATCTTGATACCGCTGAGCAGTACCGCACCGAAATGATCGAAGCGGCTGCAGAAGCGTCTGATGAGCTGATGGATAAGTATTTAGAAGGCGAAGAGCTTACTGAAGAAGAAATCCGTTTAGGCCTTCGTACGCGTACACTGAACAACGAAATTGTTCTTGCCACTTGTGGCAGTGCCTTCAAAAACAAAGGTGTTCAGGCAGTACTAGACTCTGTTATTCATTATCTTCCGTCTCCAACAGAAGTTAAGGCCATCACAGGTGTACTTGACGACAAAGACGAGACAGAAGCAGAGCGTCATTCAAGCGACGATGAGCCGTTCTCAGCGCTAGCATTTAAAATAGCGACCGACCCATTTGTGGGTACGCTAACCTTCTTCCGTTGTTACTCTGGTGTAGTAAACACGGGTGATACGGTTTACAACCCTGTTAAGGGTAAACGTGAGCGATTCGGGCGTATCGTGCAAATGCACGCGAAAGACCGCGAAGAGCTTAAAGAAGTACGCGCAGGTGACATTGCCGCTGCTATCGGCCTTAAAGATGTAACCACGGGTGATACGCTTTGCGATCCTAATAACGTTATCACGTTAGAGCGTATGGAATTCCCCGACCCTGTTATTTCAATAGCGGTTGAGCCTAAATCTCAGGCTGACCAAGAGAAAATGGGCATTGCCCTTAGCAAGCTTGCGGCAGAAGATCCGTCGTTTAAAGTTAAAACTGATGACGAGACGGGGCAGACAATTATCTCAGGTATGGGTGAACTACACCTTGATATCATTGTCGACCGCATGAAGCGCGAATTTAAAGTTGAATGTAACGTAGGTAACCCACAGGTTGCTTATCGCGAAACCCTTCGTAAATCTGTTGAAGTGGAAGGGAAGTTCGTTCGTCAGTCAGGCGGCCGCGGCCAATTTGGTCATGTATGGCTGCGCATTGAGCCTCAGGAAGAAGGTTCAGGCTACGAATTTGTGAACGAAATCGTCGGTGGTGTTGTACCAAAAGAGTTCATT
The DNA here is from genome assembly GCF_056311745.1 of Alteromonas sp. ABV4_150. NCBI lineage: Bacteria > Pseudomonadati > Pseudomonadota > Gammaproteobacteria > Alteromonadales > Alteromonadaceae > Alteromonas > Alteromonas sp. ABV4_150. The sequence continues at coordinate 2,064,522 of NZ_CM149971.1, forward strand.
CCAGCGGTCGATAAAGGAATTCAGGAGCAGATGCGAAGTGGTGTTCTTGCAGGGTTCCCGGTACTAGATGTAAAGGTTACTTTGTTTGATGGTTCGTACCACGATGTTGACTCTTCTGAAATGGCGTTTAAGATCGCCGGCTCTATGGGTTTCAAAAAAGGCGCCGCAGAAGCAAATCCGGTGTTGCTTGAACCCACAATGAAAGTTGAAGTGACTACTCCAGAAGACTGGATGGGTGATGTAGTTGGTGACATTAATCGTCGCCGCGGCATGATCGAAGGTATGGAAGATGGCGTAGCAGGTGTTAAAATAATACGTGCAAAAGTGCCGCTTTCAGAAATGTTTGGCTACGCAACTGATTTGCGTTCACAAACACAAGGTCGTGCTTCATACTCAATGGAGTTCTTCAATTATTCTGAGGCGCCGAACAATGTGGCGCAGGCTATTATTGAATCTAGAATTTAATCTAAATGAAGGTTCGGTCCGGTCTATTGGTGGGTCGGACTTTTAACTTAGGAAACGAGAAAAATGGCAAAAGAAAAGTTTGAACGTACGAAACCCCACGTAAACGTGGGTACAATCGGCCACGTTGACCACGGTAAAACTACCCTAACTGCAGCTATCACTACAGTTCTTTCTAAAACTTACGGCGGTTCTGCTCAGGCTTTCGATCAAATCGATAACGCGCCTGAAGAGAAAGCTCGTGGTATCACCATTTCTACTTCACACGTAGAATATGACACTCCTACTCGTCACTACGCACACGTAGACTGCCCAGGACACGCTGATTACGTTAAAAACATGATCACTGGTGCTGCTCAGATGGACGGTGGTATCCTAGTAGTAGCTGCGACTGATGGCCCTATGCCACAGACTCGTGAGCACATCCTACTTGGTCGTCAGGTTGGTATTCCTTACATCATCGTATTCATGAACAAGTGTGACATGGTTGATGATGAAGAGCTTCTAGAGCTAGTAGAAATGGAAGTTCGTGAACTTCTTAACGAATACGAATTCCCAGGTGATGACCTACCAGTTATCCAAGGTTCAGCTCTTAAAGCGCTTGAAGGCGACGCAGAGTGGGAAAAGAAAATCATCGAGCTTGGTGAAGCGCTTGATTCATACATCCCAGAGCCAGAGCGTGCAATCGACAAGCCGTTCATCCTTCCAATCGAAGACGTATTCTCAATCTCAGGCCGTGGTACTGTTGTAACAGGTCGTGTTGAGCAAGGTATCATCAAGGTTGGTGAAGAAGTAGAAATCGTAGGTATCAAAGACACTACTAAGACTACTTGTACTGGTGTTGAGATGTTCCGTAAGCTTCTTGACGAAGGCCGCGCGGGTGAGAACGTTGGTGTTCTTCTACGTGGTACTAAGCGTGATGAAGTTGAACGTGGTCAAGTACTAGCTAAGCCTGGTTCAATCACTCCGCACGTTAACTTCGAAGCAGAAGTATACGTACTGTCTAAAGATGAAGGTGGTCGTCATACTCCATTCTTCAAAGGCTACCGTCCACAGTTCTACTTCCGTACAACTGACGTAACTGGTGCTGTAGAGCTTCCAGAAGGCGTAGAAATGGTAATGCCTGGTGACAACCTTAAATTCAAAGTTGAGCTAATTGCTCCGATTGCGATGGAAGAAGGTCTTCGTTTCGCAATCCGTGAAGGTGGTCGTACAGTAGGTGCTGGTGTTGTATCTAAGATCCTAGACTAATCTAGACTTAGCAACAGAAGCCAAAAAAGCGCACTTAGGTGCGCTTTTTTTATGCCTTTTGGAAAGTGCGTGAGCGTATGCCCTTACTATGCTTTAAATAAGACTTTGTAGGAGAGGGGGATACGCCGTAAAACCATCCATGGCGGCTTCGCAGCAGCGTCCCTGCTGCGATCAGTGTTTGATGGGGCTTCACTCCCTCCTTAATCGGCATAGTAAATAGCTTGAGAGGAGGAAGGGGAACACGCCGTAAAACCATTCATAGCGGCTTCTCAGCAGCCTCCCTGCTACGATCAGTTTTCGATGGGGCTTCACTTCCTTCACAATTTGCAAAGCAGAAAGCTTTGGGGTGAGGAGAAAGCTCGCCGTGAACCCATTCCGGCTTTAAGTAAGAGGTACGACACCACATTCCTGCGATGCCGGCGGGCAGAGAGCATTCACTCACGTCCGTTATTCTGCGTGAAATGAAAGCTTCTAGAAGAGAGTGTGCAAGCGCGAGAAGTTTCTGCTATTACTGCGCGAAGGTTGTGTTAGGCATTACAGTTATTGACGGTTATAGTGGGTTTGTCACCTTGATTGGGATGACGATAGGTAAGCTTACATACGTCGTCTTCTTCAATCTCGTCATTGCTAAAGCCGCTAGTTTTTCTTTCTAGAGTGAAGATAACTTCAGGGGCCGAGCCTGTTAATTTCCAATCGTCCTCGGTGAAGTCTGCTACGAGTTTTAAATTTGTTTGTGTTGCGTAAGGGTAGCCATAGCGTACACGAATACCTGAAGTTAGGGTGGTATCAGCGCTGCCTTCAACACCCTCAAGGAGTGATTTTGCATAGACAACATCTGAAGAAGCGACTAGGGCAGATTTTAAGCCCTGAAGCGCGCCCACTTGCGCGTCTTTTTGAATGTTTAGAAGCTTAGGCGCAGCAGTGACAGCTAGTATGCCAAGCACAACGATTACTACAATTAGCTCTATTAAAGTGAAGCCTTTATTCTTGACGTGCATACCTTACTGTACTTGGAAGCCTAAAACCGTTTGCGATCTAGTTTAAGTGTATACCATTGAATAGACGTTTCAATTTAGACATAAGCCTAAGTCTAGTTTTAACCAAATGTTGATATAAAAAAGCTAGGCATTTGCCTAGCTTTAGCTTTGTTAACTCTGTGCCAAAGGCGAATTACATTTGTTCTATTTTGTAACCTTTAGCTTCTAATAGGGCAATCACGCTGTCATCACCCACTAAATGTCCTGCACCCACTAAAACAAACTCTTGGTCATCATCGCCAAACATGGCTTCGATTTGAGGTAACCAGTTTTGGTTGCGCTTAGTAAAAACATCGTCGTACGAAGCGGGAGATTCACGTTTGAATGTGTCTACCACCAACTCATCAATTTGATCAGTGTCACCGTTTCTCCATGCTTTAATAGTGCTTTGTAGCATGTCTTTTAGCTCTGGTAAGGTTTCTAACGTTTCAGAAATAAGGCGATCTTCTTCACCCGCGCCCATGTTCGCAAGCATGTTGATTTGAAAATCTAGTGATTCTAAGTATTCACTTGTTTTACCGTCACGTACAGCTAACTGCATAAAATAGGCATCTACCCCTTGCCCAGCCATTTGAGAGCGCTGTGCTTCCATAGCAACTAGCATTGATGCAACCATACCCGGCTTAAATCGAGCTAACTGATCAGCAGTAGCGCCGAAGTTAGCTAAATAAGCATTAAGGGCTTGATAGGTTTCTTCTGATACATCATCTTTAAGCGACTTGCCTTCTGCATACGCGAGCCCTGCCATCATTTTCTGTTGACCTTCAATGTCTGTGGGATCTGGCATTTTTACTTCAAAAACTAATGTGTCACTTTTTTCATAGGTTTCAGTGAACGTAGCAGGCAACGGAAATTCAGAGATTGGCAGAATATGTATCGTACCACCCACATAAACCGCATCATCGCCTTTCGACACTTTCCAAACTGACGTTTGGCTATCATCGTCGGCAATAGCAGTTGTTACTGTAGATACAGCGAGCCCTAATGAGAACAGTAATTTATGTATAGAAAAGCTTTTCATCTTCATCCTTAAGGTTATGTACTTATTTTCAGTAAAAGCGTGCGATCTAGTATCCTTTCGCTTTTAAAAAGTCGTAATTATTTCAACGGTAGTGAGTAAATTATAAGCTAGCATAGCAAAATGCAATCTAGATATAACTTGTACTTAGTGCAGTTTTTCAGACTACCTAGAAAAGGCGCATCTAGGTCTAGGTGAATGCTAGCAATTGAAGCCGCAAATCAGACTAAGCTTTACATTTATGCGGATTGGTATTACAGCTTTGTTCACGTACCTTAACTCTTATAGAAAGCTACACATTTACGTAAGGCGTTTATTCATATGAAATTAATATACCTACTGATGTACGTACTTGCATTGTTATTTACTCCTACTACATTAGCTACTACAAGCCCTATGCACAATAATAATCCCCCATTACCCCAAGCAGCCAGTGAGGCGTTGATAGCGAGCATTTCAACATTTCCCCACTTCACCAAAGAAGATGTGATAGCGAGTACGCCTCGTACCAATGAAGCGTGGAGAAACTATGTTCACGCTAGAAATAGCGAGCAAAAGAAAAAAATCAAAAAGATGAAGAAAGAGTTTAACGTGGATGTTGAGCTTATTAATTTAAATGATGTGGTAGTGCGCAAGTTGACACCTAAAAAGATTACCCCTGAATTTAAGGACATGGTTTATCTTGATATTCATGGTGGGGCGTTCGTTCTTTTTGGAGGTCTGCCTAGCATAGAAGAAGGGCTGCTTGTCGCAGAAAGGTTGGGCATTGTGGTATACAGTGTCGACTACAGAATGCCACCAACGTTTCCTTTTCCCGCAGCACTGAATGACGTAGTTGCAGTTTACAATGCTCTACTTGACCAAGCTGGTGAAGGAAATATATTTGTAGGAGGGACATCGGCAGGCGGTGGTTTGGTGCTTTCACTAGTCCAGTCTCTTATCAGCAGTAAAAGTCCTTTACCCAAAGGGGTGTATGCAGGTACGCCTTGGGCCGACCTTACTAAAACCGGTGACAGTCTTTATACAAACGAGAATATAGACGAAGTGTTGGTGACCTACGATGGGATGCTTGAAGCATCCGCCAAACTGTATGCTGGCAAAAAAGCACTAACAGACCCGGCTATATCGCCACTTTATGGAGCATTCGAAGCATTCCCACCAACTTTATTGGTAACAGGGACGCGAGATATGTTTTTAAGCGACACGGTAAGAGTAAGTCGTGCAATACGCGATAGCGGCGGGGTTACGCAGATAGAGATTTTTGAAGGACTATCTCATGCCGAATATTTGATTTTTTATAAAACGCCAGAGTCGGAAACCACCTATAGGTCGATGAAATCCTTTTTCCTTTCTACCATTTAATTGGCCTAGTACGCATACAATTTAGTATGCGTACTAAGAACATCATAACACAGACCTATCTAAGCAAAAATTACGAACCGAAAATTACGGTCAACACGGTAACGATGGCTCCGATACCAGCAATTTTAAGTCCGTTTTTGTACATGGGTAGTTTGGGAACAAACATCAAAAACGCGGAAATCACAAAAAACAGCAAGCCTATGCCAAAGCTTATGTTAAGCCAAAATAGAGGGCTGTTATTGGTCGCTTTGTGAAGCTTCACCATTTTAGACAAAACGATTGGGTAGTCTTTCTTCGTGACAGTCGCTTCGCCCGTAGCTTTATCGTAGTTTCCTACATTAAGCACAATTTCATCTGCGTTTTCGCTTGTCACTTTACTCCCTCTCATTTTTAGCAAGGGCAGCAGTTCTTCTTTTGTTAAGTTCGCCTCAAGTTGCTTAGTGTGGGTTTGCTCATACTTCAAAATATCGGTAGGGCGAAATATTAAAAGAATGCCACTTATAGCATATACGCCCATAATGCCCGCGAGAAAAAATCCAAGCCAGCGGTGATATTTACGAAACGCCATGTGGAATTTAGGTGATGCCATTGTTTTGCCTGCTAATAAAAAGAGGCGTATTTATAAACGAGAATGCATCTTATTTAAAGTGCTGTCTTATTGTTTGCTAGAAAATTTGAGATTAACAGCATTATTTCTCTCTTTTGTACAGGCTTCGTATAGTCAATAAACGCTAAGTGGTATGAAGAGTCGGAAAAAACTACGTCCGAGTTAGACTTTAGTCTTACAATAGCGCTAAACCATGGCGACAAATGGTTTAATGTTAAAAGACAGACTAGGGTCTTCTAATCTTTAATAAACGTTAAAATTTTAAAGGCCTTAAAAAAATATTAGGATAATAAAATGCAGTCTATTGCCATAGTGATACTGGGCATCATTGGAATGTTGCTCGGTTGGTTCGTATATTCGAAGTTTATTGCGAACCGCATATTCAAGTTGGATGATAGTTTTGTAACCCCGGCCCATACCATGCAAGATGGTGTCGATTTTGTTCCTACCAACAAGGTAGTGTTATGGGGTCACCATTTTACCTCGGTAGCCGGTGCTGCACCGATAGTAGGCCCCGCAATTGCCGTTTACTGGGGCTGGGTTCCCGCTGTTCTGTGGGTTGTATTCGGCACTATTCTGTTTGCTGGTGTGCACGATATGGGAGCCTTGTGGGCGAGTGCTCGTCATAAAGGGAAATCTATGGGCGCACTTTCTGAGAGTGTCATCGGTAAACGTTCTCGCTCTCTCTTCATGATAGTGATCTTCCTTGTACTCTTGATGGTTAATGCTGTCTTCGGCGTGGTTATCGCAAACTCTTTTGTTTCTCAGCCTAATGCGGTTTTTCCTGCATGGATGGCAATTGCTGTTGCACTCATTATCGGACAGCTGTTAAAGCGTAACTTTAGTCTTATTCCTTTGTGTCTTGTCGGCATCATCGTGCTTTACGCCTCGGTATATGCGGGCAGCTATATTCCACTGAGCTTGCCAGAAACCATGTTTGGATTGGCCGATAAAGCGAATTGGATAATTATTCTTTTTGTTTATGCTGCCATTGCATCACTGCTACCGGTTTGGATGTTGCTACAGCCTCGTGATTTCATTAACGGTATGCAGTTGCTTGTTGGTTTATTCTTGCTTTACGGTGCTGTCTTCTTTGCTATGCCTGATATCACAGCGCCAGCATTTAACACGCAAACTGCGGTAGATTCACCAAGCCTTATCCCATTGCTGTTCGTTACTATTGCGTGTGGTGCGGTTTCTGGCTTCCACGGCATAGTTTCATCGGGTACAAGCTCTAAGCAACTCGACAAAGAAACAGACGCGCGCTTTGTAGGTTACTTAGGTGCAATTGGTGAAGGTTCACTTGCGCTTATTACCATAGTCGCAGTAAGCGGCGTCGCGTTTGCTGCTTCACCTGAAGAATGGCACGAAGTCTACAGCCACTTGGGTGCGGGTAGCGTGGGTGCATTTATCACAGGTGGTGCGAACCTAATTCAGCAAGGTTGGGGATTGCCGGTAGATTTCTCTTCAACGATTCTTGCGGTAATGGTTGTACTGTTTGCAGGTACAACTATGGACTCTGGTGTACGTCTTCAGCGCTACATCATACAAGAGTGGGGCGATATTTATTCTATCGGTGCACTGAAAAACGGCGTAATAGCGACGCTTGTTGCGGTTGGCTGCTGTTTACTACTTGCGTTTGGTGCAGGCGGAGCGTCAGGTAGTGGCGGTATGATCATCTGGCCGCTATTTGGTTCGACTAACCAAATCTTAGCTAGCCTTACTTTGTTAGTTATATCGGTTATGTTGATAAAGCTAGGCCGACCTGCAAGGTATACGCTAATACCCATGGTCTTTGTGTTGATTATGGCTTTCTTTGCTGGGCTGATAAAGCTTAAAGAGTACTACGTAGAAGGAAATTATTTGCTGGTCTTTTTAGACGCGGTAGTGCTGGTGGTTTCAGTGCTCGTAATGCTAGAGGCTTTCTCTGTGGTGTCTAAGCTTAAAAAGGAGTCGCAACACAAAGCCACACAAGAATAAGCGGCTCATTCGTTAAATGAGCACGGATTCGATTTTTCATGGTTGGCCTCTGAGCGTAAAAAGCACACTCTCGAGATAGTCAACATTCGGCCAGTACATTTGTACTGGCCATTTTTATGCCTCTTCAATTGATCTAATCAGTTTTGTTGATTTTCTGTCATACCTTATATCTGTTAGTATCTGTAGTGTTTAAGATAACGTAACTTTGTCTGCAAGCAGAGCATGTCTACGAGCATTGAAGCTTGAAGCACGGTTACAAGAGAGGCTATGTGTCAGATATCATTTTACTAGGGCAAAACTTTTTAGCGCTGTTCATGGAGTCAGCGCCATGGCTGCTATTGGGTTTACTCGTCGCAGGAGTGATGCATGAGCTAGTGCCTGTCTCTTTTCTTGAAAAGCATATGGGTAGCGCATCATTTGGCTCTATTAGCAAAGCTGCTATTATCGGCGCGCCTTTGCCACTTTGTTCATGTGGCGTTATTCCTGCCGCGCTCGGTTTGCGCCGAAGTGGTGCTTCTAAGTCTTCAACGATATCTTTTTTAGTGTCTACACCGGAGACGGGTGTAGATAGTGTGTCAGTTTCTTACGCTTTGTTAGGACCTTTGTATGCTATCGTGAGACCTATTGCAGCTGTGATAAGTGCAATCTACGCAGGTTTGATGGTGCGTTTTTTTGCAGAGCGCAACGGTCCAGCGGTACAGAGTGAATCTTTACCTGCCTCAGCTGCATCGTCGTGTTGCAGCAACAAGGCAAAGCCAGAGGCTGCGATGACATCAGAGGATAAACCGCAATGCTGTGACAGCGACTCTACACATCAGCATGATCACAATCTACCGCGTAAATCATCTCAGGTGGCTAAGGTATTGTCTTATGCAAGTGGCAAGCTGCTCGAAGATATTGTGGTGTGGCTACTAATTGGTTTAGCGCTCGCCGCCGCCATTAAAACCTGGGTGCCTACCGACTTTCTTACCCAATGGGGTGATGGAGTCGTCGCCATGCTTGTTATGGCACTTATAGGCATTCCTATGTATATATGTGCCACCGCGTCTACACCGCTAGCGGTCGGCTTTCTGGCTACCGGGCTATCACCGGGTGCCGTGCTAGTATTTTTGATGGCAGGGCCTGCCACTAATGTGTCGACCATGGGCATGATAAAACAAGAAATGGGTGTTCGAACTCTTGCGCTGTATTTGTTCAGCGTTATCTCTGCAAGTATTGGTTTTGGTTACGCACTAAACTACTTAGTGTCCTCGTTTTCATTATCTTCAATGATAAAAACCACGAGCCATGTTCATGAGCACGGCGCAGGTGTTCAGATAATTTACGGATTATGTGCAATCCTGTTGGCTGGACTAATGGTGAGGTTGGGCGTGAAAAAGCTGCAGCACTATCGCGACAACCACGAGCAGCATTCGGCATGCTGTGGTTAACTGTAACTCTGCGATTGCTTTTCCTTACTTAAGCGCTCAAATGATATTTACAGAGCGCTTGTATCTCCCGCTCTATTATCCATAATAGTCGCTCAACTTTTTTAAATTAAAACGCGTTTAAACCTACAGGGACGCTTGGAATAATTACATGCTTTTACTTATTGTGTACATCTTCATAGCACTGGGCTTTTCATTTTTGTGCTCCATTGCCGAGGCTGTCATTCTGAGTGTTTCGTCTGCGTATATTTCAGTATTGGAAAAAGATGGTAAAGCCAGCGGTGCATTGCTTCGTAAGCAAACCGACAACATTAATACACCGCTATCTGCTATCTTAACGCTTAACACGATTGCCCATACTATGGGGGCTGCAGGCGCAGGTGCGCAAGCGGCGGCCGTATTCGGTGATGCCTATTTAGGTATTATTTCAGCAGTCCTTACTCTGCTTATTCTTATTTTTTCAGAAATTATTCCAAAGACACTTGGTGCTACCTATTGGCGCACACTTGCCCCTGCAACGGCATACTTTCTTAAATACCTTTCAATCGTACTTCTGCCGTTCGTAAAAATGTCTGAACTCATGACTAAGGGATTTAAGGAAGACAGCCCACTTCGCGGACTGAGCCGCAGTGAACTTCACGCTATGGCTGAATTGTCAGGCCAAGAAGGGCAGTTAGCTAATCATGAAGCGGCGTTTTTGCAAAGCTTATTGAGTTTGCACGAACTTAAAGTAAAAGATGCAATTACCCACCGCACAGCGCTGTTTAAAGTATCAGAGTCGATGACGGTGGAGGCGTTTTTCCATAAGCACGCCAATATTGAGTTTTCACGTATACCTGTGTTTGAAGAGAGTGATTCTGAGAATATTACCGGCTATGTTATGCGCTCTGACTTGTTGGTCGCGCAGGCGAGAGGAAACACCGACAAGCCACTTTCTGAGTATGCCAAAGACATGGTCACAGTATTAAACACCATGCCTTTATCGGTTACTTTTGAGCACTTTATCAATAAGCATGTACACATGTTGCTGGTAGTAGATGAGTATGGTGGCTTAGAAGGCGTTTTGACTTTAGAAGATTTGCTGGAACGCTTATTGGGCGTCGATATAGTGGACGAAAAGGATACAACAGTGAGCATGCGCAGGCTGGCTAGAATGATGACAAAGCGCAAAGAGCAGATGATGATCAAAAATGTGCCTGATGCATCGCTTGAAAACTCATCGAGAAAAAAATAACCTATATTCCAGCAGTAGGCTGCAACGTTATTAAGGATGATCGTGATGATTAATACAACATCGAAAACAGAGAAATGGAATAAGGCTCGAAAAATACACCAAGAATTACACGGTCAAAGAGCTAAGCAAAAGACGCTGGCATTAGCTTTATCCGTGTTACTTACTTCTGGCTATACCATTGGGGCAGCGGCGCAAGAATTAAGCATTCCCTGCGATGAAGCTGAAGAGAAAGCCCTAGCAGAGGCGAAAGCCAATGAAGTTACGCGGATAAGTGCATTCAAGCCTGCAACCCCGTTAGATCGCGTTGACCCTATTTACCCATCTCTAGCGGCGAGAAAAGGCCGTGAAGGCTGGGTTAGGCTGAGCTACGTTATTGATGAAGAAGGTAGAGTGAAAGATCCTGTGGTAGAGGATTTTTTCGGAAGCTCTTCTTTCAAACGCAGTGCCCTATCAGCCGTTAAAAAATGGCAGTATGACCCAGCAATAAAAGACGGTGAACCAACTCAGCAATGTCACCAAGCTGTTCAAATGGATTTTTCCATGGGCGGAAAAACTGGCGCCACCCGGAAGTTTATCAAAGCGTATAAAAACGTAGATGAGATATTTAAAGCGGGTAATGTTGAAGCGGCAGACGAAGCTTTCAAAGAGCTATCAAGTTGGGATACGCTAAATCGTTACGAGAATACTTGGTTGCTCAACTTGGAGTCACAGATTGCAGGAGCACAAGGCGACATTGAAAGAGAAGCGAGAAGCCTAACGCGTTTACTTGCCAGTAATGGGCAAAAGCGTTTTAAGAATGTTGTTTTTGATGACGATTATGTGGCTTACGTATTACAAAGGAAAATACTTCTTGATGCGCAGCGCGGGTATTACGCAGAAGCCTTAAAGTCGTACAGCAGGCTTCAAGAAATGGATGAGCAACAACCGCGTATTGACGAAATTGCCGCAATAGTAAATCAGATTGAAACATCTATTGCGTCTGAAAAAAATCTTAAGGTACCCGTAAGCATGGGAGACAACGGACGTTGGTTCCACACGCTGGTAAGAAATAAGTTTGCTTTTAATAACATACAGGGCGACCTTGATACGGTTGAAGTGCGCTGTGATTCTCATCGAGAAAAGTTCACCGTGGCCGAGGCTCACGTTTGGCATATTCCACAAAGCTGGGGTCAATGTCAGGTGATGGTGAAAGGTGACGACGCCACCACATTCGATCTAATCGAAGTCGCTGGTGTGCCACAGTAACAGATGCCGAGCATTCAGAAATAGAAAAGTTGCTTAATTAGAAAGTGGCTGTAAGTGCCAACTGGAACAAGTGCTCGGTAAAGTGCTCGCTGTCTTGAAAAAAGCGAAGGTTTTGCTGAGTGCCTGAGTTTATTTGCCACTCGGCGGTTATTGAGAAGTTATGAGTAATGTTACGCCCCGCGCTGATGGTAAACGCCCGCCCCGTACTGCCATTGGGGTCTAGCGCGTAATTGTCATTATCATTTACTTGATACCAGTCAGCACGTGCGGCAACCGTGTATGGAGTCATGCGGTATACAGCAGCAACAAAGCCACTATTAAAATCGTTATCTACAATACTTTCACCCATTAGAGTGTCGCCCACCAGCAACTGAGAAAATACCGTAAAGTTAGGGTTAAACATGTAGCGAAGCGTTAATGAATGAAAGCGTGTATGCCATGCGTAGATGCGATCAGACTCGACCGCATTGGCGTCTGCGTTGTTATCGTAATAGTAGTAGCGCATTTCAGCCTTACGCTTGTACGCCACATGTGCGCCAAAATAGTAGCCGAAGCGGTTGTCTATTTCTCTAAAGGGTTCGGTCCATGCAGGCGCACCCAACCTATCTTCATCGATAACGCCCGGTATAGGCAGAAAGTTCACTCTATCGTTGTAAAGCGATTGTCTATCGTGAAGGGCAAAGCCACGCCAAGAAAGTAACGTACCTGTGGTGTCGTTACCTTTAAATACACTGCCCAATAGCCTCCATGACCAGTTGCTTCGTACTTGCCGGCCATTTTGTCTAAGGCTAAATTCAATGCCACCGGTTCTGAGCTCTTCTCCTATCCAACTGTTTATGGCTGAGTTAGTGAGGAAGTGAGGAGACAGCCAGCCGAAATCTGTATTTTCAGCAGAAATGGCTGGATAGAATGCTCCAACTTTTACTTCAGGTTTTATCGAAGAGGCACTAAGTGGCCGATACTTGAGATATAGCTGAGAAAAGTTGAGCCGCTCTTCGCCATCACTGTAAGCGTTTATAACACCAGATAATGTCCAATCGTCAAACAGTCGCTTGTTAGTTGAGATAACGGCTTGAGAAAAGTGTAAGCCATCACCGTCGAAGCGCTGGTGGTTTGGGCCAAAGCCTTGGAAGCTTTGCGTATTTTCTTTTAGTGCCCACGTTCCACGCAATAAAAAATCTGTCTCTGCGTAACTAGCTAACGAAAATGCTAGTGACAATAGCGTTAATAGTTGAGTAGCAAACCGCATCAATAGTCGCCGAAACCAGAATCGAATCCGTCGTCACTGATTATATTGGTACTAAGCGCCCATGTTACTTGAGTATCGGCAGATACAGAAATGGACTGTGGAGGGAAAGCCTTTTCACCTTCTACTTGTGGGTGCCAAAAACGTACAGTGTATTCACCATATGGAAGTGAAACTACAGACCGTCCTTCATCATCAGATTTTCCAAAGTAAGGAGAGTCTGAGACGACAATGTAACCCAGCATCCAATCATGAATATTACAGCCAATATCGACAACACCTGCGGCGTCGAACCGCAAAGGCTCGGCAGTAAACTCTTTATACAGCTTTAGTTCAAATTGCTTTGTGGGAGAAAAAGAATAGACGTGATGAAACAAGTTATCTGCATTAGGAAAAGTCACTTCTGTGCCCGCTTTTACTACAAGCACGTGAGGAACAAACTGTTTGTCTATTTGATTCATTACGGCCGGTTCTTGTTGTGGCATCTGATGCGCTTCTACCTCGAACTGAGGCTCAAAAAGAAACACGCCGTTGTCGACGGGGGTGCCATCGCTATCATTCAGTGTTATAGAAAACCTTGCGGTGCGCTCATCTTGTCCTAATGCCATGCTTGAACAAGCCATAAGAAGAAGGGCGCTAAAAAGGGTTTTGTATGTCATTCCAGTACCTTATCTACGTACCTTGTCCACGTATTACAACGAAAAGCATTAGTTGAATTATCCATAGAATAAACCCAGTAATATACAACTGCGTTACACCTTTAGTATAAGACCTTGTTGACGAGGTGTTTATTTCGTTCGCTCCCAAGAAAACTTTCGCGATAGTACTTGTGCACAGATTGTGCTTGAAATTAAAAGCGATTAAAGCTGAGAGAACTTTCTTACCAAGTTATGATAAACATGATGAAGTCCATCAAGCTGCTCTCGCTCTGCGGTGCCCGCGTTAACTAGCGACTGAATACTTTGGTCAAGCTGGAAAAGGGTTTCACGCATTTGTTGGTCGCTCACCATACTTTGCAGCCAGGTGATAGCGGCAATACGCTCGCCTTTAGTGACTGGCGTGACTTTATGAAGACTAGATGATGGGTAGAGTATGGCGCTTCCTGCATCGCATTTAACTTTTTGCTCGCCAAAACCTGTTTGAATAACAAGTTCACCGCCTTCGTACTCGGCTTTCTCAGTGAGAAAAATAGTCATCGACATATCACTGCGTAAAACATCGGCTGTGTTAGGGATACGCATGATAGCAGCATCTACGTGATAGCCGTAGGTTTGTGACTCACTATAGCGATTAAAGCAAGGTGGAAATATACGTTGGGGCAGGGCCGCAGAGATAACTGTAGGATGGTTACCTAACTTACTCAACAAGAGGTTAGCAAGCTGTTGAACTCGTTTGTCTTGCGCATCTGCTTGACCATTATTTTTGACGCCTGCAGCCATGCCCATTGCTGTGCTCTTGCCATCAACGAAAGGAACATCAGAAATCTGCTGACGAAACTGAGCAACTTCGTTTTTCGTCAATAAGTCATCAATAATAATCATGTTTTCAACGCTTTTAAGAGTGTTTTTAATATAAAAAGACCTAGGCAGTTGCCTGCCTAGGTCATGCTAGCATTAAAATTCGTAGCTAACGGTACCTGTAATGTTGCGACCATCACCGATATACATGAAGGCGCCAGAACGATAGGCTGCCGTCCAATATTCTTCGTCAAACAAGTTTCCAATGTTAACACGGAAAGTTAGTGACTCTGAGTGATAGTAGTTGGCGAATAGATTAACCACTTGATAATCAGGAACTACGATAGAGTACTCTCCGGTTTCAGCGCTATAGCCAGCTGCAGTATCTGGTTGACCACCATACATTTCTGACTGATAGCTGTAGTCTCCACCAAAGGCAAACTTCTCATTGGGCTGGTAGCGCATTTGAATGTAGAAACTTTCGTCAGCGAAGTTACTTAGCGCAAGGCCGATATTATCTTCGCTGTAAGACTCAAGAATTTCAGAATCCATAAATGCAGCAGACGCCTGAATACTGAGCTTATCTGTGATATCACCGCTTAAACCAAACTCAATACCTTCTACACGGTTTTCACCTGTGTTTAATGTACCTAGCGTTGAGTAAGCATCACCTACACTTTCGTGTACGTCGCTCTTAGTAATGCGGAATAGTGCGGCGTTTGCTACAAGCTTTTCATTGAATAGTGACCACTTAGTACCTAACTCAATGTTTTCAACCTGCTCTGGATCAGCTTGAGACGCTTGCTCTGGCGTACCACAAATACCGCCATAACCACAGTTAGCACCTAGATCTGATTCACCGCCGTTTATGTTGGTTGCCGTGCTATACGAAGCATAGATGTTTCCGTTTTCGGTAACATCATAAACTAGCCCTAAATGACCGTTGTACAGTTCATCCGAGAACTCGTAAAGGTCGCTAGAGGTTTGGTTGCTATAGTCATAGCTATCTACGCGAAGACCAGCGAAAACATTAAAGTTATCGGTCAGCTCAAAGGTGTCCATAACGTATAGTGAGTAAGTTTCAATGTCGAATAGTGCATCCACGTCGCCACGGGTAAAGGCTTTGCCCATCAACGAACTAATGTTATCAACTTCATTGCCACTGCCATCTAATAGGCAGTAACTTTCAGATACACCGCGACGACCGCTGGTTAAACAGTTTGATGGATTGGTGTAATCCATATTGAACACGCCATTGTCTACCGATTCGTCGGTGTATTCAAAACCGAACACGAAACGGTGATCAACGCCTGCGAAAGCCGTATCCCAGAATAAGTTAAACTGGGTAGTTACATAGTCAACTTCCTGCCAACCTTGGTGATTGCTTAAAGATAGTGTGTAAGCACCTGGCGCAGTAGGGTCGGTTGCGTCACGGTTTGTGCCACGCATACCTGTGGTAATGTATTCGTTTTCCGTTTTACCTACACGAGTTGCGTTATAAAAACGCACGTTGTCACTGATATCGTACTCAGTACGTAAAGTGAATGTAGTCACTTCTGAATTTTGGAAGTCTTCGTCTTGTGCATATACAGGAATATCTTCAAGCGGGTAGCCAGCCTCACGATCGTAGTAGCTACCTAAGTCAGGAATGTCTTCTGCATTGAGGTAATACAAGTCGCCAGTGAATGACAAACGGTCAGTAGGCTGATTCACATAAGAAAGCTGCACCCCTTCACGATCACGTTCAATGCCTTCACGGCCAGGCTTATCTTCTGACGAGTAAAGTCCATTTAAGCGCACCGCGCTGGTTTCAGTTAGCGTTTTGTTCAAATCAACGGTTAAACGCGTATGCTCATCGGTGCCAACAGCGGCATCAACACGGCCGAAGTTGTAAGCCGTAGACGCTTTTTTAGTAATAGAGTTAACCGCACCACCTGAAGAGCCACGTCCAGCAAAGGTAGAGCTTGGACCTTTTGTAATTTCAACACGCTCGGTTGCGAAGCTTTCACGAGTTGTCATACCTGGGTCGCGAAGACCATCAACGAAAACATCGCTACGCGCTTCATGACCACGAATAATATAGCGGTCACCAAAAGCATTACCATTCTCACCCGTACCTAAAGTAACGCCAGCTTGCGCCTGCAGTATATCTCTAAGATCTGTTCTTCCGCTTTCTTGAATTTGGTCTTGAGTAAGAACGCTAATGGTTTGTGGTGTATCAACAAGGTCTGCTAATCGACGAGGGTCACCTGACTTATTGTAGCGGTAGATAGATTGCTGTACGCCGTGAATTTTAATCAGTTCAATTGCTTCATCAGATACGGCTTCACATTTTGTTGAAGTCGCGTCGTCACACGTTTCTACTTCTTCTTGAGCCATTACTGCGCCACTACCAAATGCCAGTGCCGCGGCAATAGTTTGTGCGCCCATAGTTAGTTTAGTGTTTTTCATCCTGTTTCCCTTGAGTGTGTGTAAGGAGGACGAAGTCTATTTAATAAAAATAGATATGTAAACATAAATGATAAACATTCTCATTTGATTTGTTTTTAAAGTGTTTTAAGAATTGCTTAATGCTTTATGTTGGGGATATGGAAATGTAACCAGCACAACCACACCAGATGCATCTTCTCTATCGTTCAGCGATAGCGTGCCTTTGTGGAATTGGGCGATAATATTGGCAATGTATAGCCCTAGACCTAAATGTGGAGATTGTGCAGTGTTTTGCACGTCGTTTTCTTTTCTTACCGACACCATTGACTGGGTAAGCTGGCTCTTCATCCCTTTAGGAAGCAACGGCCCTGGATTACTTACGGACAATGCTACTAATTTGTCATGCTTTTCCAGCTTAATGGTTATTTCATCATTGTCTTTGCTGAAGTCGACGGCGTTTGACACAATTTTATCAAACAGTTGGGCAACGAGCTCAGGAGCGCCATCAATCAATAAACTCTTGTCCGTTGATATGAATGTCCATTTTCTTAGCGCGTAAGTGTGCTGATAGCCCTCGACACATCCTTCAATGACTTTCACTAGATTGAAGGTGACTAAGTCTTCTTGCTCAATTGCCTGCTCTAATCGGGTGGCTTCACTCATACTGTTTAATATTGTACTTAGGCGGTTCACCCCTGATTGCGCCCTCTCAACAAAAACGGCTTGTTGGTCAGCATCATTAACGTGAGAAAGCATATCCAAGGATGACTTCACCACAGCGATAGGCGTTCTGAGCTCGTGGGACAAACGAGATGCCATGTTTTCTAAGTAGGAGTTGTACTGCTGCAAGCGTGAAAGGACGTCGGCAAATGAACGGGATAAATCACCAATTTCATCACGCTGATTTGATACCGGCAGGGTTCCAATGATTTTGCCATTGTCGTCAATGACAGCTTCGGTATTATCGCGAAGAAAGCGAATGCGGTTTGAAATTCGCGTAGCGAAAAGCAATAGCCCTAATGTACCTATGGTCATCACTGCCAAAATTACGTGAAAGAGTTGCTCTAGTGCTCGGTTTCGCAAGGTGCGAATGCCATTGGTGGTTTGCTCTATAATAACCGCACCCATTACGTTGCCTTCAATAAAAATAGGGTAGGCAGCGGAAAGTACTATGGCTTTGTTATCGGGTGATAAACGCCAAAGTGAGTCTGGTTGTCCATTCAAGGCCGTCCCTAGATCCTGGCCCACGAGCGCATAGGCATCGTCTAACTCATCGATAAAGTCGGCAGGTGGACGGGTAAGGATTTGGTAGTAAAGCGGAAGTAACCACTCACTTTCTATCCATTGCCAAACCGCGTTGGATGAAGCCTCTTTTTCATCTACTTTAATGCCTGTAGCCGACTGAATATCACCGGCACGTGCGAGTACCCGCTTGTGCTTATCTACGACCCACACCCGCGAATCGGCATATTTTAAACCCGCCAGGATACGCTCAATTTCAGGCGAGGGCGTTATGACAGTACCCAAGTCAGCGAGTTCTTTTGTATTTGCTGTGCCTAGTGCGTATTGCTTCAACCTGGTGTTCTCATTATCTATATCGACGAGTGAAAATGCTAAACCGCCTGTGGTCATAGACAGCGGAAAGCGCAATTCAACATTATAGCCAGTGGCAGTCTCCTGCCAGCGACCTTGAATAGAAAGGGCGTTCTCTACTGCCCGTGTTGTAAACGTGTTGCTAGCAAGTTTGTACGCGTTTACCCAGCCACTTTCATAAGGTGCAACAACGTATCTTGCTAGTTTGCCTTGTGGGGTTTCCATGCCGATAAGTAAATGGTCGCCCGTTTCTACGCTTAAGCTATTAGGTTGCCGCCATAACAGCGCGTCATCGCTGACTTCAAACATGGCATACAAAAATTGTCCGTAACGTCCCACCATATGCTTAAAAGACAGGCTAGTGGGTTCGCCGGCAAAGCCGTTGTAATACTCGATGACTTCATTACTGCCATACTCGCTCATTAATTCGCTAACTTGCTGCCAGTCGTTAAGTTCGCCATCTAGTTGAATAGGATAAGGAATAGGCGGCGCGTATAGATCTGTGCCGGGGCGTACGTCTTGAAGATAAGCTGATTGACTATCAAATAAAGCGGGTCGTTCGTGAAGGGCAGTGGCAACGGCTCGCGCCGTACCTATCATGGTTTGCTCTTGACCATTTCTAAGGTACTGCTCGAGCTCCCACACATAGTTATAACCTAAGTAGGGAATGGTAAATAGGAACAACGACAGCACCATAAGCTGAAGGCGGATAGAAAAGCGAAATCCCATGTGTGTCGTCAGTTGCCTCTATTTTTATTGATGGTGATACACAGCGTTGAATGCGAGCACTTTAAAGCTGCCAGCGATATCCCATGCCGTACACGGTGTCGATATGATCGAAGTTAGGGTCAAGCTGCACAAACTTTTTACGCATACGTTTGATATGCGAAGTAATGGTGGTGTCGTCTACCACCATTCTCGACTCATCCATAAGCTGTTGGCGGCTTTTCACGTGACCTGGTCGCTTGATGAGTGCGTGCAGCATCCAAAATTCTGTTACCGTCAGTAAAACAGGTTGGTTTTGCCAGCTTACCGTCATTCTCGATACATCTACTTTTAAGTCACCTACTTTTAGCTCATCTTTTTGCTCTGTGGGGGCAGCAAGTAAGTCTGTACGCCTGAACAAGGCTGCAATGCGTGCTAGCAAGTGAGCCATGCTGATATCTTTAGTCAGGTAATCATCGGCGCCCATTCTAAGGCCGCTGATAGTATCTACGTCGTTATCTCGTGCAGTAAAAAAGATGATAGGTAGGGTTTGTGATAGGCCTCGCAGTTGCTGGCAAAGCATAAACCCACCTTCTATCTCATCTTTCAAACCAATATCTATAATGGCTAAGTCGGGTAGGGTGTGGTTAAACGCTTCGGCAGCAGATGGCCTGTCTTCATAGGCATTTACGCTATAGCCCTGCGCTTTAAGCGCCATAATGTAATTTTCGCGAATGGCCGCGTCATCTTCCACTAATGCAATTGTCTTTGGCATACATTAACCCGCAAATATAATTCTGATAGAGCGCACACTATACCTATGAATGACAGCTATTGCCTAAGTTCGGCATAAAATCCTCAAGCCTGCCTCATTTACGCCATATTTGAGAATGGGCATCGTGAAATTTAAGCTGGAAGAGCATTGAGAAACGCGATTTTAAATAAGGCTCTGCGCACTCCTCTACATGCTGATTGTACAGGCATTTTAAATCACCATCACATTTCCACAATTACGCGCTTTTTTTGCCATGAATAAGGGGCTTAATAGTATTTGTCCGTCGAGTTTAGCGCTCTAGTTTTTTTAAGTGCTAAGCAAGCGAGGCGAATTGCACTGTTGTCCCTCTTCAAAGACTAGAAGAGGGACAACAGTGCCGTGGAAGCGGTAAGGCTGAGCTTCTACGTAAAAGTCTCTATTGGTCTATGCGGACCGGTTTTAAGCTACCCTTTGCGCTGCGTGCTACCCCAACGGTACGCGGCGCTTTTTTATTGGGGTTGAAAAAAGGTGTTTTCGCTCTCATTTACAAGGCTAGTATACAAAAGCTTAAACTGTTTAAAGTAACCACTAAACGCGAGTGTATTCATTTAATAGCATGAACTAGGTTACACTTCGCTGGCTATATATTGTTAACGACAGATAACTACATCTCACTAAAGTTGGTTAGGGTGTACTGACCTTTGGCTCATAGCAAAGGTCAGTATGCCTTAGTAGTCACACTCTCAATACGGGCAAATCATGAAAGCGTTGGACATTAAAGGGTTAACCAAAACCTACAAAGGTGGCGTACAGGCACTAAAAGGCGTCGACCTTACTGTACAAGAAGGAGACTTCTTTGCATTACTCGGCCCAAATGGCGCGGGCAAATCTACCACTATTGGCATTATAAGCTCACTTGTTAATCAAACTAACGGCAGTGTGTCGGTGTTTGGTTACGACCTCACAACGCAAAAAGAGCAGGCTAAAGCCTGCATTGGTCTGGTGCCTCAGGAGTTCAATTTCAATCAGTTTGAAACTGTACTACAAATTGTATTGAATCAGGCAGGTTACTACGGCGTACCTCGCAGTATTGCGAAAGAGCGAGCTAAAAAATACCTTGCTCAGCTTGACCTGTGGGAAAAACGCGATGCCCGCGCCCGTGAGCTATCGGGTGGTATGAAGCGAAGGCTGATGATTGCTAGAGCACTCATGCATGAGCCGAAATTGCTTATTTTAGATGAGCCAACCGCGGGCGTAGATATTGAAATTCGCCGCTCTATGTGGGGTTTCTTAGAAGAGATTAACCGTCAGGGGATCACGATTATACTCACTACCCACTATCTTGAAGAAGCAGAAATGCTGTGTCGCAATATCGCCATTATTAACAAGGGCACCATTGTCGAGAACACCAGCATGAAAGCTTTATTGTCTAAATTAAGCCTAGAAACCTTCGTATTAGATATCAAAATACCAGAGAGCATGACGACGACAGATGACCTACTAACGGGCTTTGAACACCGTTTGATTGACGACCATACCCTTGAAGTTGATGTTGAGAAAACGGAAGGATTGAACCCGGTTTTCACCCAGCTAAGTGAAAAGGGTATTCAAGTAATGAGCATGCGCAATAAATCAAATCGCCTTGAAGAGCTATTTGTGCGTTTAGTTGAATCAGCGAAGCAAGCTGGCTAAACCCACAGCAGGTAAAGGTGAAAAACATGAAAACTGAAAGTACACAAATGAACACAGAAGAAAACGTGGGTTGGTTTAAGCAAAACTATGTGGCGCTAACCACTATTTGGATAAAAGAATGCACGCGCTTTTTGCGCATATGGGTACAAACCCTTGTGCCGCCAGCTATTACAATGAGTTTGTACTTCGTGATATTCGGTAGCCTCATCGGCAACCGTATTGGCGAAATGGGCGGCTTTACTTACATGGAGTTTATTGTGCCCGGCCTTATTATGATGTCGGTGATCACAAACTCCTACGCTAACGTGTCCTCTTCATTTTTTAGTGCTAAATTTCAGCGCAATATTGAAGAGCTGTTGGTGTCACCAGTGCCCACCTCGGTCATCATTCTCGGGTATGTGGGCGGCGGCGTGGCCCGCGCCATACTGATAGGTATTATTGTTACCTTAGTGTCGCTGTTTTTCGTTGATGTTCAAATACACAATTTGGGCATTATTGCGCTCACGTTGTTACTCACTTCTACCTTGTTTGCGACTGCGGGTTTAATTAATGCGGTATTTGCGAAGACCTTTGATGATATTAGCGTGGTTCCAACGTTTGTATTAACACCGTTAACTTACTTAGGTGGTGTGTTTTATTCACTTACCCTATTGCCTGAATTCTGGCAGTGGGTGAGTAAGGCGAACCCTGTTGTGTATATGGTCAACGGGTTTCGTTATGGGTTCTTAGGGGTCTCTGACGTAAATGTAACCTTGTCGCTTGCCTTGTTAGTGGGCTTTAATGCACTGCTATTTGGTGTGGCGTACTACCTACTTAAAACGGGTAAAGGTATTCGTAGCTAATGGCCAGCGGTAATTCTAGAGAAATCACAACATCGCAGGTAGGTATTCACGATAAGCTAGACGATTTAGTGAAAAAGTACCAAGCGAGTGAAAATAAGCGACCGATTAGCGACCATACACAAGCTGCTTTTGACGAGGTAGGTGCGTGGCTTGATACTGGCGACGGCTTCAACGGCGAGGTTATTTTAGACTCTTGCTGTGGTGTTGGCGAAAGCACGGCAAACATAGCAAGAGCTAACCCCGATGCCCGTGTTATCGGCATTGATAAATCGGCCCTGCGGGTGGATAAACATGAGCATTACAGCGCACAGCAAGATAACTATCGGGTCATTCGTGCCGATGTGAACGACTTTTGGCGCTTAGTAAAGCAGTCTAATTGGAACGTGACTCAGCACTTTCTGCTGTATCCCAACCCCTATCCTAAAAAGACGCAGGTTCAAAAGCGCTGGCACGGTAGTGCGGCCATGGTGGACCTGATGGCGATCACCCCAAATATTGAGGTGCGTAGCAACTGGCTTATTTATCTAATGGAATTTGCGCAAGCGGCTAAACATTACGGCATGGTATCTGATTTATCTGAAGTCACTGGCGATGATCACATGACGCCGTTTGAGCGAAAGTACCGAGGGAGCGGTCAATCGTGCTGGCAGCTTAACTGCCGTAGCGAAGAAGGCTGAGTCTGCTATAGCAGCAAGAAATACTGAAAGCTGATAAAAGTGGGGTGAGATGAAAATTTCGCCCCGTTTGTTATTCAAATTTGTATATTTCGCTTGTTAATGGCGCGCAGTGGCACTTCGCACATTCGCCATGGGCGGACTAAACACATACCCCTGTGCATAACGAATGGGCAGGCGTTTTACGCGTTCTAGATGCGCCTCATCTTCTACGTGCTCGGCAATAGTGCTTACTCCATGGCGTTCACATAGCGACAGCAGATAGTCTACATATTCCCTCACTGCCTCTTGTTCGTCATAGTGTTTAATTAGCCCGCCAGCGAGCTTAATCCCCCGAACCGGCAAGTTCATAAGCGCTCGTATGTTACCTGGGCATGATCCAACGTTGTCGATGAAAACGCCCAGCCCCACATGCATGCTTTTTTCGATAAATGCGGTAAGGCTTTTCGGATTGGATAGGGCAGTAGAAGCACTCACTTCTATACTTACACGCTCCGGCGTGGGATAGCTTGCTAAATGGGTGATGAGGGTATTAGTAAGCTCTACATTGTGAAGGTCATTGGCAGTTATATTGATGTTCCAAGGGATATTAACGTCGTGAAAATAGCTGGCACATTGCACAAACATGCTCGCTGCAAGCGTATTTACGTGTTGTTCGCGCTCTATAAGGTAGAGAAATTCGCTAGGTAAAAAAGTCTTATCACCTCGGGTTATCAAGCGTGCCAGGCACTCGTAGCGCCATACGCCGTGGCTGTTTAAATCAACAATGGGCTGAAAGTAAGGAACAATATCTTCTATGGAGAAATCCTCGGATATTTCACGTATGGGCATAAACCGACCTCCTTGCAATTGTGTATCTAATAGTGACCGAAACGCTTTCTGCACCTACACTTGATAGGTATAGAAGAGGACACATCGACACTATTCATAAATTAAATATAGTTGAGAGTGCAAAGTTTTGCGGTACTAATTCAAAAGAAGTATGGTTTGGTATTAATGCTTGTGACACAGAGTAAATAGGCTTCTTGCATAACTCCATTATTCCTAAAAATTGACTAACTAGTCTGAATGTTTTGCACAAGTCACTGAATTGGCTGTTTCTGCCTCTTGGCGAGCATTACAATCTGATGTAAAGTGCGACACCCTGAAAGTATTGTGATAAGTTTTCAGGTTTGGCAACGAATGGACCGCGTCAACGCGCAATAGCCCAGCCGATATATCGTTAACTAGTATTAGGTATATCGGTCAAACAGCCCCACTCACTGTCGTAAGATAGATGTGTTGTATGCTAATTGGCTAAAAGGAAAAGTAAGTGTCAGGCCGGTGTCCTACTAAACCGCCTGTTGATTTCGCCCAATAAATGTAAGCGAAATGTGTGATTGTTTTAAGTATGAGGTGTGTTGAGTGGGTGAAGCGCAAGTTAGTTTAGAGCACCTGTTTAGGGTCTTTACCAAACCTGAACACAAAGACTCAAAGCTGGCTCAAATAGAGCAGCATTTATCTGACAATATCTTAGATTTTTTGTCGCAGCATGTTGTGACAAAGAAGACGTCGTTAGAAGAAATTGAAAAAGACTTTTCAGACTCCAAGGTTCCTGAGTCACCTGAGTTTGTGTCTACTCATGCTGAAAGCTTGCTCGATAAGCTCGTTGCGCACTCTGTAAATACTTACTCGCCAACGTTTATCGGTCACATGACCTCTGCGCTGCCTTATTTTCACCTGCCGCTTTCTAAGTTGATGGTAGGCCTTAATCAGAACCTGGTTAAGATTGAAACATCTAAAGCTTTCACGCCACTAGAACGTCAAGTACTTGGTATGATGCACAACCTTGTGTACGACCAGCCTCAAGATTTTTATGATGAACACTTACACAGTGCAGCACACTCATTAGGCGCATTCTGTTCTGGCGGTACCATCGCCAATATCACTGCTTTGTGGGTAGCTCGCAATAAACTGCTCGGCCCACAAAAAGGTTTTTCAGGCGTAGCTAAAGCTGGTCTCGCTGCTGCTTATCGTTACTACGATATAAATAACTTAGGGGTGATGTGCAGCAAGCGTGGCCATTACTCGTTATCAAAGGCAGTAGACGTACTAGGCTTAGGTCGTGAACAGTTACTAACGGTCGCTGCGCCGAAACAAACCCTAGATCCAGCGAAAGCCCTCCGCATTGGTAAACGTTATCAAGAGGAAGGGAATAAGCTTCTTGCTATCGTTGGCGTGGGCGGTACCACTGAGACCGGTCACGTCGACCCGCTGGATGAACTTGCTGACGTCGCCAAAGAGCTTGGCTGTTGGTTCCACGTAGATGCAGCTTGGGGCGGCGCTACGTTGTTTTCAGCGCGTTATCGCGACAGACTAAAAGGCATAGAGCGAGCAGACTCAGTTACTATTGATGCTCACAAGCAAATGTACGTGCCTATGGGTGCAGGCATGGCCCTTTTTAAAGATCCACAACATGCCAACGCGGTAAGACATCATGCTCAGTATATTCTGCGTGCAGGCTCTAAAGATTTAGGCGCTACCACGTTAGAGGGCTCCCGTAACGGTATGGCTATGATGGTGTACTCGGCACTGCATATATTTGGTCGCAAAGGTTACGAGCTCCTTATTGATCGCAGTATCGATAAAGCCAAAGACTTTTCACAAATGATAGATAAAGCGAGTGACTTTGAATTAACTACTACGCCGACGTTATCGCTATTAACCTATCGAGTGTGCCCTGAAGAAGTGCAGGAAAAGTTAAAGCACGCTAACGCGAAAATGCGCAATGCGATTAACCAGAAAGTTGACGCGCTCGTTGTCGCAGTACAAAAGCAGCAGCGTGAAGCTGGTAAGTCATTCGTATCTCGTACTCGTTTAGAAGCGCCAGATTATCCGTCTCAGTGTATTACCGTATTTCGCGTGGTGTTAGCCAACCCGCTAACAAGCCATAATGACTTGGCCGCTATTTTAGCCGAACAGCACTTGATCGCGAAAGAAACACAGGCGTGGAAAGACCTTATGGAATTTATTAGGGAAACAGAAACTCTAAGCTTCTTAAAAGCTAGCCTCTTAGATGCTAGCTTTTAAATTCGAGTAGCTTCTACGCTAACGAAAAAGCTAATGTTTCAAAGCGAACAAACAAAAACGCCCGGTGCAGGCTCTGTTTAAGAGTAATGCGTCGGGCGTTTTTTCGTTTATGACTGGCTTACGCTTAACGTCGTGTAATTTGCATGTTATCGATTAAACGGGTTTTACCCATAAACATAGCAACTAGTAATACTAGCTCTTTGTCGCTATCGCTAGCCGCTTCAAACGTAGCTGCGTTAACTACCTGGCAGTAGTCTTTCTTAAAGCCTTTCGCTTCAAGGTTAGCAACCATGATATTTTCAAGCTCAGCAAAGTTAGTATTACCATTTTCGATGCTCGCTTTAATACGCTGCATCTCTTCAAAAATAGCGCTTGCTGTGGCTTTTTCAGACTCTGTCAGATACCCATTTCTAGAGCTCATTGCCAGACCTGACGCCTCGCGCTCGGTAGGTACGCCATGAACTTTTACCGCCATTGACAAGTCACGCGCTAAAGCGCGGATCACTTGTAGCTGCTGGAAATCTTTCTCGCCAAAGAAAGCATCGTCTGGCTGTACCATGTTAAACAGCTTAGTCACCACGGTAGCTACGCCGCGAAAATGGCCTGGACGACTTGCCCCACAGTGAGAGTCGGAAATGCCAGGCACTTCTACGAACGTCTGCGCGTCCAGTCCTGCCGGGTACATCTCAGCGACGCTAGGCAAAAATACAGCATCAGCACCCACAGAAATAAGCTTAGCTTTATCTTCTTCTATGGTACGTGGGTAGGCGTCTAAATCTTCGTTTGCACCAAACTGCATGGGGTTTACAAAAATGCTTACCACCACTTTATCGTTGTGTGCTTTTGCTTTCTTAACTAGTTTAAGATGACCGTCGTGCAGGTTGCCCATCGTGGGAACAAAGCCTACGGTTTCACCATTTCGACGCCACGTATTTACTGTGTCGCGCAATGCTGAAATACTATCAAGCACCTTCATATTTTACCCCGTTATTCGAAGCTGTGTTCAGCAGAAGGAAACGCACCGCTTTGCACTTCTTCAATGTATTTTGACACTGCTTTACGCATATCACCGGTTTCTACAAGGTAGTTCTTGGAAAACTTGGGCATGTAGTTGGCGCTGATACCAAACATATCGTGCATTACTAGAATTTGGCCGTCGGTATCTTTACCTGCGCCTATGCCTATTACTGGTATAGTTAAGGCTTCGCTGACTGCTTTTCCTAATGATGAAGGTACGCACTCAAGTACTAGTAGCTGAATACCGGCTTCTTCTAATGCTTTTGCTTCGCTAAGCAGCTTTTCTGCTTGGCTTGCTTCACGGCCTTGCACTTTAAACCCACCGAATACGTGCACTGACTGAGGCGTTAAGCCTAAATGGCCACACACAGGTACGCCGCGCAGGTTCAAGCCTTTGATGGTGTCGCATAACCAGCTTCCGCCTTCCATCTTAACCATGCTTGCACCTGCAGCCATTAGCTTTGCTGCATTGGTGTAGGTTTGCTCAGGAGTGGCGTAAGACATAAACGGCATATCAGCTAAAACGAAGGCGCGTTCAGTGCCACGACGCACACTTTTTGTGTGGTAGGCAATATCGTCGATAGTTACCGGTAAGGTGTCGTCTTCACCTTGAAGAACCATGCCTAAAGAGTCGCCGATAAGAAGGGCGTCTACGCCTTGTTCGTCGAACATTTTGGCGAAGCTGGCGTCGTAAGCGGTTAAAGAGGTGATCTTTTCCCCGGCCTGCTTTTTCTTAAGCAAGCCAGATACTGTTACTTTCTTCATGACATGTCTCAGATTGATATTTGTTGATATCGTGTGGCGAACTATACGGATTTTGTCGCTAATTGGAAGTCTCGCAGGCGACTAAGTCCGTCTAGTGAGCAGTTAGCGACCCATGCTGAAATAGGCTTACCGTCGTGCATTACCATATTAGGGGCAATCTCAAACAGGGGGACCATAACGAACTCACGCTCTGCCATACCGTAGTGAGGAATAATCAAATCAGCAGTATCGATAGTTTCACTGCCGTATAGCAATATGTCTAAATCCAGCGTGCGCGGGCCCCAACGTTCACCCTTACGCTCGCGGCCTTCTTCTAGTTCTATGCGCTGAAGTTGTTTTAACAGTCCGTGAGGTTTAAGCGACGTTTCTATTAAGCATACTGCATTAATATAGTCAGGTTGGTCTTGCGGCCCCATCGGCTTACTGGAATAAAGCGAAGAGGTTTTAAGTACGCGAGTATCTTCTAATTGACTAATGGCATCCAACGCACGCTGCGCTTTTTCTTGGCTATTACCAAGGTTGCTACCTACGCCAATGTAAACATGCTCTTTATGCATCTGGACCTCGTTTCGCTGCTGGTTTACGCTTGCGTTTTCGCGGTGCACCTTTTCCACCACCCTCGCTTTTTCGAAGCGCGTTAAGCATGCCTTTTTGTTTACCATTGTCAGCGTGCTGGAAGTGCGTCCACCACTGAGCTAGCTCAAGCAAATCGCCGCCTTCTACTTGGCCCCGAACCAATAAAAAGTCATAGCCAGCTCTGAATTTAGGGTGAGTAAGCAATTGAAACGCGCGACGACCAAAGCGTTTAGGAAGACGCTGCTGTAAAATCCAGATGTCACGTACCACGGTAGAGAAGCGCTTAGGGATCATAATGCGTTGCGTTTGACGGGCAATAACTTCGCCTGATGCAATGTTAAATGCATCGTGTGCGTTTAAGCCAGACTCGCTTTGCAAGCGTTGAGACTGTTCTTCAACCGGATACCATAATAGTGCCGCATAAAGGAAAGCTGGGGTAACACGCTGTTCGTTGTTAATGCGTTCATCGGTATTGGCAAGCACGCGACGCACGAACTGCATTTCGCGGCTGTTTTCATCCTTTAAAAATGGCGTAAGCTGGGGGAATAAAGGCTCAATTAAACCGTATTCGTGCAGCATTAAGAAGGTTTCTTCCCCTTTACCCGATAAAAACAGTTTTAGGGTTTCTTCAAACAAACGTGCTGGTGGTATGTTCTGGAGAAGATTCGCCAAAGACTTCATCGGTGCCGCGGTTTTTTCTTCGATGCTCATGCCAAGTTTAACGGCAAAACGTACCGCACGTAGCATTCGCACCGGGTCTTCACGATAGCGTGTTTCTGGATCGCCAATTAGCTCAACTTCACGCTTTTCTATTGCGGTTAGACCATTTGCAAAGTCTTTCACCGTAAAGTCAGCCACACTGTAATACATGGCGTTAAAGGTAAAATCCCGGCGCTCAGCATCTTCTTCGATAGAGCCAAATACGTTATCGCGTACTAACTGACCATGTGCGTCACGCTTTGCAATAGCTTTGCCCTTTGGCAGATTTTCGTCTTCGTCGGACTCTTGATGGTGACCACGGAATGTGGCAACTTCAATAATTTCTCGACCAAAAACAATATGAGCTAAGCGAAAGCGCCTGCCTATTAGGCGGCAGTTTCTAAATAATCCCTTAATCTGTTCAGGTGTAGCGTTAGTCACCACATCGAAGTCTTTTGGTTCATGACCCATCAAAATATCGCGTACACAGCCTCCCACCAAATAGGATTCGAAGCCAGCTCCATTAAGGCGATACATTACTTTCAATGCATTTGCACTTACATCTTCACGAGATATACCGTGCTCTCCACGGGTCATCGTCCTTGGCTTCAAAGCGTCAGAGGACGAGCTTTCTTTTGAAAAAGCACGCTTAACAGATTTAAAAACACGATGAATGATGATGGTATCTCCGAAGACTATAAAGGTCTGCTATGATAAGTGGATTCATGCTGTGGAACAATAATTTCGGGTGTTTTCACTACTTTTTTCCTATCCCACATGGAAATTGCCGTTTTAAGCGCTGAATCAATATCATCAAATTCTGAAGTGCTTGGAAAGGGAAAGCCTAAAAAGTTCATTACACGCACAATATTATCTAGTGCTGTATCGTTGTTAACGGGGGCTGCTCGATTTTGTTTACTCAGTTTTCTGCCTGGCGCGACAGCCGCTACCGGCACATGCCCGTATCGAGGAGCAGTGTAACCGAGTGTTTTATACACCGCGCGCTGCAATGGCGTTACATCAATAAGGTCGCACCCTCTGAGTACACAGTTAACTTGCTGAAATACATCGTCCAAAATGACCACAAGATTGTAAGAAAACAAACCGTCGCGTCGCTTTAGTACTACATCTTCGGCGTTTAAGCTGGCGCTTGAACTAGAAGGCGTAACCTTACCCATGAGCACATCTTCAAACGCCTCAAGTGGCGTATCTACTTTTAGGCGCAGTGCACAATTCTGTGTGGCTGAGCACACTGACTTTTCCCGACAATTGCCGTTATAGACTCCGCCCATAGCTTTAATTTGCTTACGTGTACATGTGCAAAAGTAGCCACGCTTTTGAGCAAGTAAATCATTAAGGATCGCTTGATAACGAGGATGTTGCTGACTTTGGTAAATGACATCGCCATCCCAATACAAACCATGGGCTTCAAGTGTGCTGAGGATGTCCTTATCGACTCCTGCTATACAGCGTGGTTCGTCAATGTCTTCCATGCGAAGCAACCATTTGCCGTTATGGCTTTTCGCGTCTAGGTAGCTTGCAACAGCAGTAACGAGTGAACCGAAATGTAATTGGCCGGAAGGTGAGGGAGCAAAACGCCCTACATAGTGGTTATGCATAATTAGAGCTTAACAAAAAGCCCCATCTTTTTGGGATGAGGCTTTCTATATCAACATACTCGCGGTTATTAGCTTAACCTTGAAGTTGTTTTTCTTTGATTTCAGCCATGGTCTTACAGTCGATACACAAATCAGCTGTAGGACGCGCTTCTAAGCGACGGATACCAATTTCGATACCACAAGAATCGCAGAAGCCGAAATCGTCTTCTTCAATGCGCTTAAGCGTTTTTTCAATTTTCTTTATTAGCTTACGCTCACGGTCACGTGTACGTAACTCAAGGCTGAACTCTTCTTCTTGAGCTGCACGGTCTACAGGATCAGGGAAGTTTGCTGCTTCATCCTTCATGTGCGTTACCGTACGGTCAACCTCTTCACGAAGTTGATTGCGCCACGCTTTAAGCAATAGACGAAAGTGCTCCAGTTGGGGCTCGCCCATATACTCTTCGTCAGCTTTTGGCTCGTACGGCTGCAAACCTGCCAGCGCTAATAGTCCTAGGGATTTTGTTTCTTTTCCTGTTGGCATCTGCCACATCTCCTACACTACGACATCCATCTTGTCCTGATTGGACCGATATCTATATCAGACTCGACAGCTTCAGGCAATCGATCGTGTCTATGTAATTATTATGCTGGTGTGTTGTTTCTAATATTTGCCAGATGTTTAATCACTTATACGACTGGCTACCAGCAAACGCATTAGTGCGTTCTACCACTAAAACAAGGCGCAAATATGAAGGCGAAATGAAAAAAATCAACCTATTTTTTATAAAATCACAGGGAGTAATTGATTTAATTGAATTTTTTGTTCATCAATTATACAGCCTGCGGCAAACAGAGTCACGCCTGCATTAGCGGCAATCTTTACGCTTTCTGCATAAGTTGGATCAATATGCTCGGCCACTTGTACACTTTCGATGGCGGTGTGTTGTACGCAGAATAATAGACTGGTTTTTATACCACTGTCAGATAAACGAGCAAGTTCTAAACAGTGCTTCGCGCCGCGTTGAGTGACTGCGTCTGGGAAGAACCCTTTGTTTTCATCTGCTAAGGTGACGGATTTAACTTCCATATACTCAGTAACACTCTGATGTTCGGCATTTTTTCGGGTTAATGCAAAGTCGAACCGGCTATTGGCGGTTGGCGGTGTTACTTCTGCTTTCCAATCTGTGATGTCTGAAAATTCGCTTAGCACCTTGTTATCTAGCGCTTCCGCCACCAGTTTATTAGCATTGTGCGTATTAATGCCGATGAAGTGACCATCAAATGTTTGGGCTAGCTCCCATGTATACTTGAGTTTTCGATTTGGGTTGGTGGACTCACTTAAAAAGACAGTGTATCCAGGAACAGCACAGCCAGTCATAGCGCCAGTATTTGGGCAATGTGCAGTTACAATAGTGCCGTCGTCTAACTCAACATCGGCAAGAAATCGCTTGTACCTTTTTATAAGGGTGCCGCGTAATAAGGAAGGTGAAAACTTCATGTGTCGCCTTTTTTAGAATGTAGATGAAAACACGTTAGTGTGTTTCGCTAATTGATATGTGTGCTTTTGAACGAGCACGTATAGCGTATGCGCTTAGCGAACAAAGCGTATGTGGTTAGCGAACAACAAGCGCAGTAAACAAGGCGCCAAAGAGTAACAAACATTTGAGCAAGCGCAAAAAGCGCTTTTCGAAAACAAAACGATGTATAAGGAATAAAACGCGATGGCAGAATTTACCGTTAGCCTTTCAACCAATAGTGCTGAAGCTGTATGGGGCGAAAGCGCTAAGCTTTCTTTCACTGAATCAGGCGCAGTTATTCATCTACCTGATGACAAGCTTAACGAGCGATTAATTCAGCAAGCAGCGAGAAAATTAGATGGTCTAGGGTTGCCTGCCGTTGCGCTTAAGGGGGATTGGCATAAAGAACAACAGTGGGCCTTTGCTCTTAGCTTTACACGTGCACTCAAGCCTGCTTCTATCCAATGGGCGGATACGGCTGACAAAACAGCGCTAGAGCAAGAATATGCGGCATTATTATTTACCCGTCAGTTGGTGAACGAAACGCCGGAAGACCTTAGCCCTGAAACTTTAGCGACACGCGCTGCCCAGTGGCTTAAATCATTGGGTGGAGACAAAGTCACTTACTCAATGACTGTAGGTGAAGACCTTAAAGAGCAAGGCTGGATAGGTATTTACAACGTGGGTCGTGGTAGTGAACGTCCGCCTGCAATGCTAGTCCTTGATTACAATCCCACAGGCAATGCGGATGCCCCGGTCGATGCTGTGCTAGTAGGTAAAGGGATTACTTTTGACAGCGGCGGTTACAGCATTAAATCTAGCGAAGGTATGTTAGATATGAAGTGCGACATGGGTGGCGCGGCAACGGTAACAGGTGCGCTAGGCTTATCAATTTCTCAAGGCAGTGAAAAGCGTATCCAGCTAGTTCTGTGCTGCGCGGAGAACCTTATTAGTGGTCACGCTTATAAACTTGGCGATGTACTTACCTACAAAAATGGGGTAACTGTTGAAGTAGTAAACACTGATGCTGAGGGGCGTTTGGTGCTAGCTGACGGTCTAATGGCGGCAACGGAAACCGGCGCACCGCTAATTATCGATGCTGCAACGCTAACGGGTGCAGCGGTGGTTGCACTGGGCTCTGATTATCACGGCGTGTTCTCACTAGATGACAATGCGCGTGATCAAATGCTTAAAGCAGCAAAAGCAGAGAATGAGCGCTTTTGGCCTTTACCCCTTGAAGACTTTCATGCAGATCGCTGTCCATCGGCGTTTGCCGATACGGCAAATAGTCGCCCGATGAAAGGTGGCGGCGGTGGCGGTGCGTCAAACGCAGCCGGCTTCTTATCGCGCTTTGTCAAACCAGAAGGCTGGGTGCATTTAGATTTGGCTGCGGCCTATCACGGTGGCGCAACCTCTGAAATGCCAGTAGGTGCAACAGCAAAAGGTATTCGTTCAATTGCCAGAATGCTTAAAGACTTCAGTGCATAAATAAAAGCAGAGGGGGCTTCACAATGTGGCGCCCCTTTTCGTTAATTAGATCCCGCCTAAGCGTTCTGCGAGTGTTTTATAACGTTCAACATCACCGCTATCAAAAAGTGGGTTACCGTCGGTATCTTTGTCTTTTGATACTAAAAGGCTTTCGCGTTCTAGACGCTCTACGCGCACTTCTTGCACACCCAGAAATGCTGCCACTTCTTTTACCGTCATCAAACTCATTGCAATTTTTCCTATTGTGGTTGTTATTGTTAGGTTTTAACCTGACCTCATCTTTGGTCAAGGCTGTGTGAACTCATCATTACATCAGAAGCGCTTTGTACAGGACATTACCTAAAAGGCGAATAAAACACTAAACATCTAGCTATGGTAAACGCTCTTATTTACGCATTGCAAAAACCAAAGCCTAGATAAGGTTATCGTTGCTACGCCTGTTGCATACTGCTTCCTATTGTTTTAGTTAAGCCCATTTCTGCCATTTTTCGAGTCTTTTTAACGATTCTTTTAATGTTCACTACAGTTTGCAGTCTACTAGTTTCATTGAATCGGAATTAGATAGACGTAATGAGCGGGTGCAGAGTGTTAAAAGGTGTTTTTTACTCACTCTGCTTGGTTTACCATTGCGCGTCACAACCACCTATCTGCATGAATCTTGGGTTATACTGTACGATTCTCGTTTAAATTGGGCTTACGCTCTCAACCGGAGACAATAAAAAATGGATACCTGGTCCGCTGCCGTCATGCTTTTTTTGATCATGGATCCGCTCGGTAATCTGCCGGTTTTTATGTCGGTGCTTAAATCGATAGAACCCAAACGACGTCAATTTATTCTTATTCGAGAGTTGTTGTTTGCCCTTGGTATTTTGTTCTTATTTCTATTTAGTGGTCAGTCAGTACTCAACTTTTTGAATGTAGAGCAAGAAACCGTGAGTATTGCCGGCGGCATCATTTTATTTCTTATCGCGCTTAAGATGATATTTCCGTCGTCTGGTAACCCCAGCGGACTTGCTGTGGGTGAAGAGCCTTTTTTGGTGCCTCTTGCTATTCCCATGATCGCAGGCCCTTCAACGTTAGCTGCGCTAATTCTCCTTGCTAACCAAGCGCCAGATAGAATGGTAGATTGGTCACTAGCGCTTTCCGCTTCCTGGTCGATTAGCGCTGTCATCTTATTATTTTCAAACGTGTTCCATAAAATTTTAGGGGAGCGTGGCCTAGTTGCTATGGAGCGATTAATGGGTATGATCCTCGTTATGATCGCTATTCAAATGTTATTAGATGGCGTTACCAAATATTTCATGCATGCCACTGGAGCCCTTTAAATGGCAAAGCAAAAACTTAATACCTTTGGGCGTGTTCGCGCCTTGGAAGGCTGGAAAGCCGTTGCATTCGGCGCTGCATTACTTGAGCGTATGCTGCCTAACTACACGCTTTTTTGTGAGCTTACAGAAAGTGGTGATGCGAGTGCCTTACGCAACTGCTTAAACTTGGTCTGGGAAACACTTAAGTCTCCCAAAAGTAAATTTAATATCGCGGTGCAGCTTGAAAAAGTGGAAGTTGCCACCCCTGATACTAGCGAACACGATAACTATGGCGTGTACCCTGCCATTGATGCAGCTATCGGATTAGCTGGCCTACTCAACCTAATAGCAGGTGACGATCCTCAAGGTGCTGTGGTTATCAGCAAGCTATCTCAAGGTAGCGTTGAAGCTTATTTGTTAGAAAGCGAAGAAGCTGATGATGAGACCGTGAAAGGTCATCCACTTATGGAATTTGAAGTAGAGGTACAAAACGAACTGCTCGATTACGTTGAGCAGGCTAAGTATCCTGCAAAGGCAGCAGACGAAATGAAAGCCCTTGCTTTGGAAGCGGGTATATCGAACATAGGCCTTGAACTTTAAAGTCGCTACGCCGTGCACCTTAGGTAGGTTCACGGCTTTACGCAGCGCTAATTGTACGTTTTAGTTAGTTCACTTCTATTAACATGTAGCGCAGTGCGCTGGTGTTTTTTTCTTTAATAACTTGCCATTGGGTAGGTAACGTAGGTGTTGTAAGCGTACTTTCATGCTCTAAGTAAACCACGCTGCCGCTTTGCACTAAATTGTGCTCTGCAAGGGATATAAGCGTAGGTTCTACTAAATCTTTGCCAAACGGCGGGTCGACAAATACTACATCGTAGGGTAATTCGGTAGGCGTTGAAGCGTTAAGCTCTTTCAAAATATTTAGTGCATTACCTTGATGGACGTTGGCTGACGCTACGTCATTTGCTTTAAGCAAAGTCAGGTTACTTTTTAGCTGTGACACAGCTTGATTATCTAATTCAATAAAATCGCAATGGGCGGCATAACGCGATAATGCTTCTAGCCCCAGTCCACCAGAGCCAGCAAATACATCTAGACAGCGTGCGTCGTTAATATGAGGCATTAACCAGTTAAATAAGGTCTCTTTATTTCTGTCGGTAGTAGGTCTCAACCCTTCTGCGTTTAATACAGGCAGCTTTCTACCGCGCCATTGACCACCGATAATACGTATTTGCCCAGGACTATTTGTGCTTTGGGTTTTCCCTGATTTTTTCCCTTTTGGGGATGAATAAGGTTTTTTTGCAGAAGATGGTGCCCGAGTAGGGCGAGAAACTCGCTTCATAGTGGCCGACAGTGGTATCATGCGTTCATACATTAGGCGGCAAGTGTAGCCGAAATTGCTAAGAATTTATAAGGATTTGTCCTAACGATGTCGAAACTTTTTGGCTGGTTCAGTAAGAACAAGAAAGCAGAGAAACAAAAAGCCCAAGCGGAAGAAGAAGCTCGCTTAAAGGCAGAAGCCGAAGCACAGGCGAAAGCGCAAGCGGAAGAAGAAGAGGCTCGCTTAAAGGCGGAAGCTGAAGCACAAGCTAAAGCCCAAGCGGAAGAAGAGGCTCGCGTAAAGGCAGAAGCCGAAGCGCAGGCGAAAGCGCAAGCGGAAGAAGAAGCTCGCGTAAAGGCAGAAGCTGAAGCACAGGCGAAAGCGCAAGCGGAAGAAGAAGCTCGCTTAAAGGCGGAAGCTGAAGCACAGGCGAGAGCGCAAGCGGAAGAAGAAGCTCGCGCAAAGGCCGAAGCTGAAGCACAGGCGAAAGCGCAAGCGGAAGAAGAAGCTCGCTTAAAGGCGGAAGCTGAAGCACAGGCGAGAGCGCAAGCGGAAGAAGAGGCACGCGCAAAGGCAGAAGCCGAAGCACAAGCGAAAGCGCAAGCGGAAGAAGAGGCTCGCTTAAAGGCAGAAGCCGAAGCGCAGGCGAAAGCGGAAGAAGAAGCTCGCGTAAAGGCAGAAGCTGAAGCACTAGCTAAAGCCCAAGCGGAAGAAGAAGCTCGCGCAAAGGCGGAAGCTGAAGCACAGGCCAAAGCCCAAGCTGAAGAAAAGCCTAAAGAGAAAAAGTCGTTATTCGCACGCTTAAAGGAAAGTCTATCTCGCACAAAAGAGAATTTGGGCAGCGGCATCGTTAGCCTATTTAAAGGCAAAACCATTGACGATGAGCTGTACGAAGATCTCGAAACACAGCTTTTAGTGGCCGACGTGGGCATGGATACCACACAGAAAATTATTGACCACTTGACTGATAGCGCGTCACGTAAAGACCTCAAAGACGCGGAAGCTCTTCTTGAAATCATGAAGCAGCAAATGTCGGGTATGTTGTCTGAAGTTAATCAGCCACTAGCTGAGGTTATGAAGGCGCATGATTCAAATGAAGGCCCTTTTGTTATTTTAATGGTGGGTGTTAATGGCGTTGGTAAAACCACCACTATAGGCAAACTTGCTAAGCAATTTCAGCAAGAAGGCAAGAAAGTGATGCTTGCCGCCGGTGATACCTTTAGAGCGGCAGCCGTCGAACAGCTTCAAGTATGGGGGGAGCGCAACGACATTCCCGTTATCGCGCAGCACACCGGAGCTGACAGTGCATCAGTACTTTACGATGCCTTGGAAGCGGCCAAATCTCGCGGCACAGATATCCTTATTGCTGACACCGCAGGGCGTTTGCAAAACAAGAACAACTTGATGGAAGAGCTAAAGAAAGTGGTTCGCGTGATGAAGAAGATTAATCCTAACGCGCCTCATGAAGTGATGCTTACACTAGACGCTGGCACCGGTCAAAATGCTATTAGCCAAGCCAAGTTGTTTAACGAAGCTGTGGGCTTAACTGGTATCACCCTTACTAAGTTAGACGGTACAGCGAAAGGCGGTGTTATATTCTCTATTGCCGATAAGTTTAAAATTCCTATAAGGTATATAGGTGTTGGCGAAAGTATCGATGATTTACGCCAGTTTGACGGACAAGAATTTATTGATGCCTTGTTTAGCGAAATGGACACACCTGAAAGCTAAAACCAGCAAAGCGGTAGGGAAAAATAATGATAAAGTTTGAGCAGGTAAGCAAAACCTATCCAGGCGGGCAACGCGCGCTTAGCAAGGTAAATTTTCATATTGCACCGGGCGAAATGGCCTTTTTAACAGGGCATTCTGGTGCGGGAAAAAGTACGCTTCTCAAACTTATCAGCATTATGGAGCGCCCAACAGTAGGGCGCGTCTTCATAAATGGTCACGACCTTAACACCATCACCCGCCGAGATATTGCCTACATTCGTCGCGATATCGGCATGATCTTTCAAAGCCACCAATTATTAATGGATAAATCAGTTTTTGATAATGTCGCTTTACCGTTGGTGATTGAAGGATATACGCACAAAGAAATTCGCAAACGCGTAGACGCTGCCCTTGAAATGGTGGGTCTTAGAGACAAAGCGCGCTGCTTACCCATTACGTTATCTGGTGGTGAGCAACAGCGCGTAGGCATTGCGCGGGCAGTCGTAAATAAGCCTCCTTTGCTGCTTGCAGACGAGCCAACCGGTAACCTCGACCCTAAACTTTCAATGGAAATTATCCGTTTGTTCGAAGATTTCAATCAAGCGGGAGTATCTGTGCTGATTGCGACTCACGACTTAGGACTAATTGCGCGTATGCGCTACCGCACGCTTACCCTTAAAAACGGGCAAATGATTACTGATGGTCTAACCGACGATATGGGTGGCGCGGGTTCAGGTAATGGCGAAGGAGAGTGGTCTTGAGTATTTTATTTAAAGGTCGCGCCCAAGGCGCATCTTCAGCAAAAGTGGGCATGGTACAAACTATCGTCATGTTCTTTGTTAGCCATGTGCGACAAGCCCTGTCTAGCCTTGGTGAGCTTTGGCGCCAGCCATTAGCCTCGTTAATGACAATTGGCGTGCTGGGTTTAAGTATAACCTTGCCAAGCACCCTTTATATCATGGTAAAAAACACAGAGAAAATTACCGCGGGCTGGGACCAGGCATCAGAGATATCCCTTTTTTTAAAGCCTAGTATCAATGCTGCAAGCTCACAACAGCTAGTCGCCAGACTGAATACTTGGTCTGAAATAGACAGCGTAGTTTACATTCCTGCCGATGATGCCCTTAAGGAATTTCAGCATTTATCTGGATTAGGCGATGCCATCGCGTATCTGGAGAAAAACCCGCTGCCGGATGTCGTATTAGTTACCCCCAATGCAAAGCATGCTTCACCCACTGCTGCTAAAGCGCTGTTAGATAAGCTTCGCCAGCAGCGAGAAGTAGACATTGGCAAGCTTGATATTGAGTGGCTAGAGCGATTGTATGCGGTCATTGATATCGCAAGAGACTTAGTTACCTTAATTGGTCTGCTCCTGTTTATCGCTGTGGTGCTTATTATTGGTAACACCATCCGTCTAAATATCTTAAATAAGTACGATGAAATTGTAGTAATGAAGCTGGTAGGGGCGACAGATGCATTCATTCATCGCCCTTTCTTATACACCGGCTTCTGGTATGGCCTACTGGGCGGGTTAATGGCTTGGTTTGCCGTAATCATTATTTTATGGTGGATGGACAGCAGCATCACAACGTTTGCTACCATGTACCAGAAAGAATTTAATATCACTGGGCTTACTGGCACAGCATTATTAACCATGTTGGGGCTTTCTGTGCTGCTAGGTTTACTTGGGTCGCTTATCTCTGTCCAACGTCACGTAAAAGAGATTGAGCCCAAATAAAGGTGGTGACGAAAAATTTCTAGTTATGTGCTAATCGGCCTCTTGGAGTTAGCCTAGCGTAAACGCATCACCTTCTATACATAACTTTTACGCAATAGCTCGTGGGTAGTGTGAAGATATAGCGCTGCGCACGCCGTTGCCCCAAATAATCGCTTGGTTATAAAGCATGTGTAGTTGCTTTTGATCAATGTCTAGCAACTTTGCTTGCTTGATAACGTTCATCCACAGTGCGCTCTCGAATGCGCGGACTAACGTCATATAATTGTTCATTTCCAAGTTCTTACCTAATAAGGCGTCATTCACCTCTTCAGACAACGGAAGCTGTTTCACAATGTCGCTCATAGACTGATCGAGTAAACCTTCAAGTAACGAAAATAGCCCAACTAAGAAAGATATTGGCGGGTTATTTTTAATGCCTCTGCGCTCAGCAAGCAAATCAAAGAATTTCGCGCGCACAAGCGACATATGTATGATCTCAAGAGGTTTCTCGTCGCCTAGGTTAGTTAAGCTTAGTAGCGCAATAAATTTCTTAATCTCAACTTCACCCATGTAATTAAGGGCGTGCTTTAACGATGTAATCTTATAGCGCTTATTGATGGTTGGGTTATTAATGAATTTTAGCAATAAGAAGCTGAGTGTGGCATCGCGTTCAATAATTTGGCTAATGCGCTCTATGTCAAAGTGAGTACTTGAGCTTTCCCCCATCAAATCCACGATGTTCATTTTAGAGGCCGGAAGCTGCTTCAGGATGCGCGCTTCGGGCTGCGAAAAGAAATAACCTTGGAAAAAGTCGAAGCCTAAATCTACACAAGTAGAGAAATTATCTTGGGTATCAACCTGCTCAGCAACAAGTTTCACATTCGCGTCATGATAGCGGGGGATATGCTTTTCGATGGTTTCAAAGCGGGTCTTAGTGACATCTACTTTTACTATATCAATTAGCGGGAAGATATCATGTGTCGCGCCTACCATCATAGGGTCGTCAATAGCGAGCTTGAAACCAAGCTGCTTGATGTGCTGACATGCTTCGAACAGGCCGTTGGCGTTATCGGTAGGGTCGGCCAGCTCAACAACAACCGACTCAGGGTTAAGCGAAGTGGGAAAGCGTGAAATAATGGTATCAGATGAGAAAGTGATAAAGGATGTTTTCTCACCGCTTATATCGTCAAGCCCTAGTGGATGAAAGTGCTCTGAAATATATTTAGCTTTTTGATCACTGTGTTCCGGATATGCACCAGATTTACCATCCCGAAATAACAGCTCATAAGCAAATACGTCTTTGCTTTTGTCTAAAATAGGCTGGCGAGCTATGAACGCAAACATAAACTATTCCTGAGGCAACATGGTTTGACGACGTTTCTATTGGTATCGGGTGGGCTTAGAAAATATGTAGCCACACCCTAGTCTATGATATGTAGGCATAATCTAACAACAAATCAATGATTATTTTGATAACTCATTCTTTTACTGTGCTCATTAGTCATCTTTCAAAGCCGAGCTATGAATGTGCTTTGCCCACTTAATTGCTTCATTGTAGTAGCTGTGTAGTAGACTTTGCTTCATTTCATACTTAGCGGCAAATTGTTTAACGCCAGCCCAGTTAGCTCGCTCGAAATACTGAACAAGCGTCAAGCAATTACGTAGCTTGCTGGGTGTCCCGCAAAGCGCGTCTTTAACATCATCGCTGATCGGAACCTTGCTCACTAGGTCGTCAAT
Organism: Alteromonas sp. ABV4_150; assembly: GCF_056311745.1. Taxonomy (NCBI): domain Bacteria; kingdom Pseudomonadati; phylum Pseudomonadota; class Gammaproteobacteria; order Alteromonadales; family Alteromonadaceae; genus Alteromonas; species Alteromonas sp. ABV4_150. Next base: position 2,106,059 of record NZ_CM149971.1, read on the forward strand.
ACGTTGCTCCATCATGGCGTCAAGTAGAGACAACAGCCCGGTGAGGAAGCCTTTAAGCGGGTTGTCAGAAGCCTCAAGCTGGGTAAACACTAATTCACAAAACTTTGCACGAACCAGTGCCATCTGCATCAACTCGCTGGGTTGACCATCGCTTAAGTTGGCAAGAGCAAGTAAAGAGATAAACTTCTTCACTTCTACCTCACCCATAAAGGTTAGCGCATGCTTTAGTGACGTTATTTTATGGCGCTTGTTTACCAAAGGGTTATTGATAAAGCGCAGCAAAAGGTAAGTGAGCGATGGATCTCTTTCAATAATACTATTCACATCATCGAAATTAAGCTTGGGTTGGCTACTTAGGGTGAGTAGTTCCATCATAGTTAAGCTGCTTGGCCCCAACTTTCTATGTCTTACAATTTCCGGCTTAGCAAGGAAATAGCCTTGGAAGTAATCAAACCCCATGTCTTTAAATTTATGAAACTCTTCATAGGTTTCAATCTTCTCAGCAACTAGCTTGATTTTGTTTGATTTAAAACGCGCCACCAAGGCGGGTATTTCATCGTGAGGAATTTCGGTGATATCAATTTTCACGACACTGGTGAAGGGAATAAAAGCTTCCCATTTTCCCTTCATGTCATAATCATCTAAGGCAATTGGATACCCCAATCCGCGGATGTGCTTACAAGCCGCAACCAAGGCGTCATCTACTTCTACCGTTTCAACGATTTCGATCACAACTTTGTCTGCATCTAGCGACGTGGGAAAGCGAAACATTAGCGTATCTCGATGAAAATTGATGAACGCTTTTTTGTCTCCGGTAATTTCTTCAATGCCCAAACTTAAGTGGGTAGAGGTGAGAATTTTCGAGGTGGCCTCGTCGGGGGGGATATCTGGAAAACAATTTTCCTCGCCCACGCGAAAAAGCAGTTCGTAAGCGTAAACCTCTCGATTTACATCAAATATGGGCTGTCTAGCGACGTAAGCAAACATCATATTCCTCTTTGCTTTACTTGCCTTACTCCTTCCTTAAGTATTTCCCTTCCAGTTTTTTATTATTCTTGTCTGGAAAATGCCATGCAGCGGTCGTAGTGCAAAATCGATTGATACAATCTAATATTTTCAATTTCCGAAGAGAAAAGCAAGATATAAAATACTCGCTAATAAGCGTATGGCTCTACTGTAAGATTTTAAGTGCCCGTAATAATGCAGGCTGCTAATATTTATGTTCGCGCTGATGTAGGTAGCGTATAAACGTTAGAATTCATATCAGTGAGATTAGCTTTTAATTCTTGCTATGTAATTAAAGTATAATATCGTTATTGTTAAATGACCTACCCAACTCCTACTAAATGCAGGTCAGTCATTGAACGTATATGACATTAGTGGAGTATGAAGTCAGAAGAGCTTGCGCCCATCAAGGAATGACGAGAGGTTTTGATTGAGAGAGTGCTAAATAGATAGTTCTTTCTTAAAGTTGAACTTTTTTTCTTATTCTAGGTCTTGATATTGTAGAAATAGTCACTATACCTACATATCGGTTAGACTTCATATCTTAATTAGGTCTCGCGCAGCTTCAGTTACTTTGCTAATATGAAGCGGCAATAAATGAGGTGAACAATGAGCAACAATTTGCAATCTATGGCCCTGTCAGTGCCACACAGCGGTAGCATCGAAGGCTACATTCAAGCTGTAAGCAGCATTGATATGCTTAGCGCTGAGGAAGAGCGCGAGTTGGCAGTGCGCCTTCGCGAAGACGAAGACTTACAAGCCGCTCGTAAGCTAGTAATGTCACACCTTCGTTTTGTAGTGCACATTGCAAAATCTTACTCAGGTTATGGCTTACCACAAGCCGACTTAATTCAAGAAGGTAATATCGGTCTGATGAAAGCCGTTAAGCGTTTCGACCCAACAGTGGGCGTGCGTTTGGTTTCTTTTGCGGTGCATTGGATAAAAGCAGAAATTCATGAGTTTGTACTTAAAAACTGGCGAATAGTAAAAGTTGCGACAACTAAAGCGCAGCGTAAATTATTCTTTAACCTTCGTAAGGCGAAAAAACGTCTTGGTTGGTTTACCCATGCTGAAGTGCAAACCGTTGCAGACGAATTGGGTGTGAGTACGAAAGAAGTGCTTCAAATGGAAGCGCGTATGAGTTCTCAGGATCAGGCGTTTGACCTAACTGCGGATGAAGATGAAACAGGTAATTTTGCACCAGTTCAATATCTAGAAGACAAGTCTTCAGACGTTGAAACCGACGTGATTAACAATGATTGGGATACAGCGGCGAGCAAGCGTTTGTATTCAGCCATTAAAACGCTAGATGAGCGAAGCCAAGACATCATTGAAACCCGTTGGTTGGCAGACAACAAAATCACCCTGCAGGACTTAGCTGATAAGTATCAAGTTTCTGCAGAGCGTGTTCGTCAAATTGAAAAGAACGCGATGAAAAAGCTTCAAGCTGCTATGGTCGCGTAGTAGACGCAGTACATAGCTTACAAACAGCTTAGTTACGAAAAAGCGCCTTAAAGGCGCTTTTTTTGTGTGTATATTTTTATCAAAAATGGCAACGCGTCAGCCCGCACCGCTACTCTTCTTCGTTTTTAGAAGGGGGAAGAACGTAGAATACACCTTCAAATTCCGCTACTGGCGTATCGCCATCTAAAATAGCCACACTTAGCTCAAACCGTGCTTTTTTGTCGTTTTCTAGCGGCTTAAACTTACCCGATAAGGTTTCGATATTACAGATGGCCCTTGGTTTCATGGTGATGGGCTTATGGTAATGGATATCTCCATCGCCTAATACAATATCACCGTCTAAACCACGCTCTTTAAGCTGCAAGTAAATCATGCCCCAGCCCGTTAACGTGGCTAAAGAGAATATACTGCCCGCAAACATAGTGCCGTGTATATTAATGTTTTTATTAAGCGACGCGCGGGTTTCTAGAGTACGCCCGGTATATTGGTGTAGCTTGATACCCATGTGTTCGGTGATAGGTATGGTCTCTGACCACGTCTCTTGCAGTGATTTACACCATTTAGGATGTAATACTAGGGTATTGCTTTCAGTGAATTTTTTGACCATTTGCTGGCGTTTTAGCATACCTAATTCGTTAGGGGCTTCACGTTCAATTTCAAAGCCGCAAGCACTAAAAAAGTCGATGGATATTTCGCGGCTATTTGTTACTGCTCGCTCAGCACCTAAGTCTTTGGCCACGTTTTCTAGCGCGGCCATGATCATTTGACCTAAGCCTTTGCGTTGATGTTCTGGGTTCACAGCGATATGACGAATTTGCGCCTCTTCAGCCGTATTCAAATGTACGCGGCCACAGGCTACGATTTCGTTCTTACGATTGGTAATAACGCGGTGCTCGGCAACCTGTTCATATTCGTCTTTTTCAGAACCAGGTGGAAAATTCCATGGTTGGCGTAAGTGCTCCCATCGAAACTGATAATAGGCTTCAAATTCGACGTCGCTTTTTGGCGTAACTACCTTGTACACAGTAAACCGACCTTCTTAAATGAGTGAAAGAGTATTTAAACGTAAGAACCCATGAGGTACAAGCTTAATTATGTAAGCATATATGGGGTGATGAATAAGTGACCCGTAATAGCTTGTTCTGCGCTCGCTTAACACTTATTTTAACTAAGTGGGTGTAGATACCTGTAAACTTAAATGGTGTGTGATGAACCAAGATGTAAAGTGCGGACACCCTCAATGTAGTGCCTTTAAACGTGAAAGTGAAATGTCACAGGGCCATCGTTTACAAGGCCAACTTGCATGTCGGCACCAAACTTACCGGTAGCTACTTTCATGCCTTTATCTTTAAGGGCTTGTACAAATTGTTCATAGATAGCTTGACCATGTTCTGGGGATGCACCGCGGGAGAAACCTGGACGATTCCCTTTTTGTGTGTCTGCAACAAGCGTGAACTGAGATACCACCAGTATTTCGCCATCGACTTGCTCAATGTTTAAATTCATTTTGCCGTTTTCATCGCTAAACATACGATAACGACAGAGTTTATTTGCAAGTTTCTCTATTTGCGCTTCGCCGTCATCCTTTTCAACACCTAACAGCACCAACATGCCTTTGCCGATCTCACCAATAACGTTGTCGTCGACAGTTACGTTAGCTTCCGATACCCGTTGAATAAGCCCTATCACTTTGATGACTCCTGAATAAAGCGTGACATGTCGCGCGTAGCGCGGCAAAGGGCGTAACCTATACTCGGTTCGGATGTGCTGTGCCCCGCATCTGGAATGATTTGTAACTGGCTCTGGGGCCATGCTTTGTGCAGTGCTTCAGCAGCTTCCGTTTTACAGATCATATCGTAGCGACCATGAATAATAGTGCCCGGAATATGACTTATTTTATCAATGTTTTCAAGGATGTAGTTTTCATTTAAAAAGCATTTGTTAGAAAGGAAGTGGCACTCTAAAGTTGCTAGGCAAGTGACTAATTGCATGGGGTAATTATCAGTAGAATCGCCTACGCCTGGGGGTAAAGTAATGCGCGACAATCGCTCTTCCCACTGATACCAGCGCTTTAGGGCTGCGTGCCGCAGTACCTCATTGCTAGAGCGTACCATTGCGCTATAAAAACTGCACACTGCGCTTGAGGTCACTGGTGTAGGCACATCCTTGGTGAATTTGCGGTAGTACTCAGGAAATAACTGAGCAGCGCATCCATTTGGTGATAAAAACCAATCCCTATCTTCTTGCCTGGCTAAAAATACGCCGCGAAGAATAAGACCTGTTACTCGCGAGGTATACTTGAGCGCATAAAGTAAGGCGAGTGTAGAGCCCCATGAGCCGCCGAACAGTAAAAATTTTGGTATAGAAAGGTGGGTTCTTAATGCTTCTATATCTTCAACATTAGACCACGTGTCGTTGTTTATCGTATCGGCGAGGGGGGTAGAGCGGCCGCAACCACGTTGCTCGTAACCTATAATCCGATACTTATTGCTATCAAAAAAGCATTTGTAGTTAGGGGGTAAGCCTGCGCCAGGCCCGCCGTGAATAAAAAACACGGGGATACCGTTTGGATTGCCACTTTGCTCGAAGTAAAGCGAATGCCCACTTCCCACTTCAATAAATCCGTTTTCATAGTAGGTAACGTCGGGGTAAAGTCGTTTCATTTTGTTTCTGCGCGTTGTGAGAGTGCCTGTTTTAGTTTAGTTTATTGTTATTCAAACATATGCGTGCTGACTGCTTCAACGCCGTTTTTGCTTTTAAATTGAGCAATAAACGTTAAGTCTATACTATAGAACAAGTGTCATTACGTGCTAGCTAATCATATTATAGTCATAAATGCGAGGATGTTGATATGGCAGGTCAAGGATCGGGCGGTAATGTAATCGCCGCAATTTGTAACTTCTTTATTCCTGGGTTAGGTCACCTGGTACAAGGAAGAATTTTAGGTGCATTGTTCTTTTTCATCACAGTAGGAGTATGTTATGCCTTAGCTGCAACTGTGGTACTTGCCATTGTCTTTTGGCCTTTAGGCGCCCTTTTGCATTTGATTTGTATTATAAGCGCAGCACGTTTTAGAGGTGGAGTAACCGCATGAAGTTAATCGCATCAGCATTTGTTGCTATGCTTGCCCTTAGTGGGTGTCAGTCTGCGTATTACGCAGCATGGGAAAAGGTGGGCGTTGAAAAGCGCGATATCTTAGTTGACCGCGTTGAAAACGCAAAAGAATCACAGGAAGACGCACAAGAGCAGTTTAACTCTGCGTTAGAAGCATTCAGTGCTGCAGTCGAGTTCGATGGTGGAGAGCTTGAAGACGTCTACAACCGCTTGAATGGTCAGTACGAAGACAGCGTTGCCGCTTCAGAAGAAGTGAGTTCACGCATCGATAAAGTGGAAAGCGTTGCTGAAGCTTTATTTGATGAGTGGTCAGAAGAGCTTGAAAAATATGAGAACGCGTCGTTGAAACAGGATAGCGCAGCAAAGCTCCGCGAGACCAAGCGTCGCTATTCTTCATTAATGACAGCTATGCGTAAAGCTGAAAGCAAAATGCCACCAGTATTAAGCGCACTTCAAGATAATGTGCTGTACCTTAAGCACAACTTAAATGCCAGCGCCATTGGTGCACTGCAGGGCGAACTTTCTACTATTGAAAATAACGTTGCTCAGCTTATCAGACAAATGAATTCAGCTATCGCTGAGTCTGACGCCTTTATATCTTCAATGAAAAACTAGCCGTTAGTTAGGCATCAATTATAAAGAAGGGAGCTTACAGCTCCCTTCTTTCGTTTTATACATTTTTAGAGAGCATCTGTGCACACTGGTTTAAAGCCGCCCCGTGAGGTAAATCATAACTACGCCCGACTATACCCTTGGTCGACTATTCCTTTGGAACCTTGCGTGGTTCGTTCTCTGCTTTACGGTTTTCAAAAGCTTCGCCTAAGCTACACGTGAATTCAGCACCGAACAGCACAATTATCCACGACAAATACACCCATAAAAACAGAATAGGTACCACCGCAAGGGCACCATAAATTAACTCATAAGACGGAAAGTTTGTTACATAAAGCGCAAAGCCTGACTTAGTAATTTCAAAAGCAATAGTGGCTACAATCGCGCCTACGAAAGCATGACGAGCAAACACCCGTCTATTCGGCACCACCATGTATAAAATAGTGAATGCAAGCATGGCTGCACCGCTGGGTACAAGGCTGAGTAAGAAGGTACCAAGACCTGGCGTGTATTCTTCAGTGAATGCCGCTAATCCAGTCAAATAGGAACTGACCACTACACTAGAACCAATCAACATAGGGCCAAGCGTGATTACCATCCAGTAAATAGCGAAGGTATACACAATAGGTCTGTCACTTTGCGTACGCCAAATTCTATTTAAGGTTTTATCCACGTTTGATATCAGCATTAGCGCCACGACCAGCAGGGACAAAATGCCAATGGCGCTCATTTGTGAGGCGTTGCCCACAAAATCAGTCATGTATTTGTGTACCACATCGCTGGCGGTGGGAACAAAGTTACTAAATACAAAATGCTCAAGTTTGTTTCTTACTGATGCGAAGGCCGGAAAGGCCGACATTATAGTGAAGGTCACCATAATAAAGGGTACTAAAGATAACAAAGTTACATAAGCCAAGTGCCCAGCAGAGATAGTAATGTTGTCCTCTCTGCAGCGTTTTATAAAGATGCTGAAGAGTTCCCTTAGTTGAGGGGTAACATTGTTATATAAGGCTTTAACCTTGTCTAAATCCACTCGACTTCTCCTGGCGATACCCTCTGGCCGATAAACAGTGCGATCTCTTGATGGGAGACCTTACGGTATCAATAGTTCAATTCATATTACAGCAAATGGTAACTGGCGTTGGCGTTACTGGCAAAAGGTTAATGTATTCTTTATACAACAAAGGCGCATGAAGTGCGCCTTTAGTCATCTACTCGTGTAGTCTTGTTATCGCTATACAAAATCAATCGCCTGAACGCACGCCCAACATGTGGCAGATGGCGTAGCTTAATTCACTACGGTTCAAAGTATAGAAATGGAAGTGTTTTACCCCTTCTTTAGCTAGTACTTTAACTTGGTCCATAGCAATGTTAGCGCCTATTAAATTACGGGTGGCTTGGTCATCGGCATCAAGGCCGTCGAACATTTTGTGCAACCATCCCGGTACATGAACATTTGTGAACCCCGCGAATTTCACAAGTGTTTGGTAGTTGGTTACCGGCAATATACCCGGAACGATATCTAAGTCGACACCAGCTGCAGCAGCGCGGTCTCTAAATCGCAGGTAAACACTTGTGTCGAAGAAGAACTGGGTTATCGCTTCGGTAGCGCCAGCTTCGGCCTTGCGTTTAAGATTTAGCAAGTCGAATTGCGCATTTGGCGCTTCAGGGTGTTTTTCCGGGTAGGCAGCAACTGATATATCAAAATCGGCAACGTCTTTTAGCAAGGCAACAAGATCAGAGGCATACATCTCTGTTTTTTCTACCCCTGGCGGTAAATCGCCACGAAGCGCAACAATACGGCGGATACCTGAGTCCCAGTAGTCTTTTGCAATTTGCTTAAGCTCATCACGGCTAGCATCAACACAGGTCAAGTGAGGAACCGCCGCGACACCGGTTTGCTGCTGAATGCGTTTTACTACGTCGTGGGTTCTGTCACGCTCACCGCTATTCGCGCCGTAGGTTACCGACATGTAGCTTGGCTTTAGCGGCGCTAGACGTTCAACTGACTTCCACAGGGTCTGTTCCATGGCTTCCGTTTTAGGCGGAAAGAATTCAAAAGATACATCAATATCACGCAGTTCCGACAGGGACTGGTTTAATGCATCGATACCTTGTGCGTAAGAAACCATGGTTTATACTCTCAAAAATGTAATCTTATAGACGTTTAGACGTCTAAATTAAAGAATATATGTCTAGACGTCAAGAGGTTTACACTGCTCAATTGACCTTTTCGTGAACTTGTTTAGAATTTCTCTTCATAATATAAAAAGAGTAGACCGAGTTATTACAATGGCAGAATGGAACGGTAAATATATTCACCCCTACGCAGAGCATGGGAAAAAGAGCGAACAGGTAAAGAAAGTCACTGTATCTATACCTATTAATGTGCTTAAAGCGCTTACTGATGAGCGCACCCGCCGCCAGATCAATAATTTGCGCCACGCCACTAACTCGGAACTGTTGTGCGAGGCATTTTTACACGCGTTTACCGGGCAACCTTTGCCTAACGATGACGACTTACGTAAAGACAATCCTAATCGAGTGCCGGCTGAAGCAAGGCGTATTATGGAAGAAATGGGTATTGACCCAAGCTTCGAAAATGATGTGTCTCAAGACGACTGATATTTAGTATTAAAGAGAAACGGCGCTGTGTTGTAAGTGATAATCTTCAACACAGCGCCGTTTTTTATTTACTTTTATTCTTCTGGGCTTTCAGGCACTCGTGCAACGCCCGACTCAATAGCCGCCTTAGATACCGCAGTAGCGATACGTTCACATAAACGCGGGTCCATAGGTTTAGGAATAATGTACTCCTTACCAAATGTCAGGCTATCGCTTTTGCTCGCAGCTAATACTTCTTCTGGAACGGGTTCTTTTGTGATAGAGCGAAGGGCTTCAACCGCCGCCACTTTCATCTCATCATTAATGGCCGTCGCGCGAACATCAAGGGCGCCGCGGAAAATGAACGGAAAGCACAGTACGTTGTTTACCTGATTAGGATAATCCGAGCGACCAGTAGCCATAATTAGGTCTTTGCGTACTTCGTGAGCAAGTTCAGGCTTTATCTCTGGGTCAGGGTTTGAGCATGCAAACACAATTGGGTTCTCAGCCATCAAAGAAAGTGCTTCAGGCGGTAAAACATCAGGGCCTGATACACCAACAAAGATATCAGCGCCTTCCATTACGTCTTCAAGGGTGCGCTTATCGGTATTGTTAGCAAAAAGCTTCTTATGCTCAGTCAAGTCTTCGCGACGAGTGTGGATAACACCTTTTCTATCTAACATGTAGATGCGCTCGCGTTGGGCTCCACACTTAATCAATAGCTCCATACAGGCAACCGCTGCTGCGCCAGCACCCATGCAAACGATTTTAGCGCTCTCTATATTTTTGCCCTGAATCTCCAGCGCGTTAAGCATACCTGCTGCGGTTACAATAGCGGTACCGTGCTGATCATCATGAAATACTGGAATTTTACAGCGCTTAATCAACTCTTGCTCAATTTCAAAGCACTCAGGCGCTTTGATATCTTCTAGGTTGATACCACCGAACGTATCAGCAATATTTGCTACAGTATTGATGAATTCTTCTGTAGTACGATGTTTTACTTCAATATCAATAGCATCTAAACCAGCAAAGCGTTTAAACAAAAGCGCCTTGCCTTCCATGACAGGTTTTGAAGCTAATGGGCCTAAATTACCCAAGCCTAAAATTGCCGTTCCGTTACTAATAACAGCAATAAGGTTGCCTTTACCCGTATACTTATAGGCATTATCTGCATCTTCGGCGATTTCTCTCACCGGTTCGGCGACGCCTGGGCTATAAGCAAGAGCAAGATCGTCGACGCTATCGGCAGGTTTAGATAGCTCTACGCGGATCTTTCCAGGTGTGGGTTTGGCGTGATAGTCGAGTGCGCGTTGTCTAAAATCTGACATGTAAAAAGGTATCCTTAGATGTAGGGTTCATCAGTGTTTACGTTCACGCTCTGTCGCTATTTTATTATCGTTGTAGTTATGGGTAGATAAACGTAAGCGCGTTACAACCAACTAATGACAAAAGTGATTATAAATAGTTGTTAGCACTGGTGTGGTATGTCGGAACTTGCAGACCTAGCGTTAACTCTGCGTGATTCTCCTCACATATCGCTGTTGATATTAGGCCTAACACGTAGGCCAAAATTTAAACACAAAAGCGCCACAAGTCTTAGTAATAGAGCATTATTCATAATATTAATGCTCACTATCAAAGTGCCGTTCGCAACTCTAACACAGCCAATCACTGTGTACATATCTGATCAGAATTATCATTTATCAATGTAGGTTAGGCATACTAATTAGACCAGTAAAATAAGCCTATAATTGCCATTCATAAAATTTATTTTTAACCCTGTTTTCATTCTGTTGGTGTATTGAAAGGCAGTGTGTTGATAGAGTGTTAGTGTGACTGATAGTCTATTAATCCATACCCGTAAAAACAGTTCTTAAAAATATGAATCCTAAAAACCGTCTTTTATTTTTAGGTTTTATATTTCTGATAAACTAGGATGAAAGGCCTCTCAGGATAGCTTTGAAGACAAAGAATATGACAGAAAGAAAACTAATCGCAGTGCTAACTGACGTGTGTGACAACGTAAAATCTGACGATAACGGATTCGTCTGGCTTACTCATCTTGGGTCTTGGAAAACACCTAAAGTTATTGCCGTGTTTAATACGGAGCAGAAGAAGCAGCAAGCGTTGATTAATGGTTGGGATATGGACTTTATAAATCAGGTGAATACTGCGCTTGAATCTATAAAGTCTATTCCCGTCGGTATTTATTTTGATAGTGAAGAAGCGTGTAAAAAACAAAGTAGAGGGGACTGGGATAAACACTTGTCAGGAGTCAAAAAGCTTCATTAGGCATAATGAGCGCTTTGTTTTTAAATGTAAGCGATATTGATATGGTCAATTAGCTCTAAATAAGAGGCGTTGCCAGCAAGGGAGGTCATTCAATGTTAGTTTTCTAGCGTAAGTAGTCACCTTCAGGCAAAAAAAAAGCGCCATAAAGGCGCTTTTTCGAACTCGATATCAGGCTTACTTTTTGCCCAATGCACCGAAACGCTTCTTGAAGCGATCAACACGACCACCAGTATCAACGTTACGTTGCTTACCAGTGTAGAATGGGTGACATGAAGAACATACGTCTAGGTTGATGTCTTTACCAAGCGTAGAGCGAATCTTCATTACGTTACCACATGAGCAAGTTGCTGTGATTTCTTCGTATTTAGGGTGGATATCTTGTTTCATTGGGTTACCTCAAATAATAAGGCCGTATCGCTATACAACCCGAAGTCGCACACCATACGTTACTTAGTTCAAATGATAAGTCGTTTAAAGAACAACCTATCGCAAAAAGAGCGGCGCATAATATAGGATGGAAGTGCCTCGATCAAGTGGTTTATGCCCAATTGTTAAACAAATTAGCCAGGCAAGAAGACTATCCAAGGGAGCTACACAAACAACATTCCTTTCATGCTTTAACGTAAAGTATGTTTAAATATTTACCTTTCAAGGCTATACCCACGGACTCTAATAGCAAATGATGGAATGCGTGGCCAAATAAGTATTTTCAGTGTTAGCAAAATCAGTACAAAAAGCGCACTGTGCCCTGTTAGTTGTCAATAAATAAGGTAGAACGTTCGCAATGGCCTATATTCAAGTTGCCGTGCCAGTGCCACTGCGCCAACTTTTCACATATACCCACGATAACGTACTCAGTGCGGGTGTCAGAGTGATTGTGCCTTTTGGTCCACGCAAATTGGTGGGTGTGGTCGTTGAAACCCTACAAAAACCTGAAAGTGAAATTGATAATACCGATAAGCTAAAAGCCATTGAGTCGGTAGTTGACGACGCTCCGGTTATAGACGGTGTGTTGCTGAAAATGGCCCAGTGGCTATGGCAGTATTATCATCATGCACCTGGTGAAGTGCTGCACGCCATGCTGCCTGTTTTACTGCGCAAAGGCGAGTCGGCGGCCCCCACGCCGCAAGACATGCTAATGCTTACCGAAGAAGGTAAACAAACGACCGCAGACACGCTATCGCGGGCGCCTAAGCAACAAGCTTGTTTTACTGCACTGGCTGGTGGTGCCTTAATAGCCTTGCAAGCGCGAAAGCAGTATGGTGCTCCTGCAGTTAAAGCGATTGTCGAAAAGTCATTGGCATGCATTGAAGAGGTCGCACCTGAATTTAAGGCAGGCAGTTGGCTTGCTTCATTATCGCTTTCTGAAAAGCCAATTCCAGACACTGAGCAGTCTGTTGCCATTGCTGCACTTAATCGGCAGCAAGGTAACTTCGCGGTAAGTTTGCTTGAAGGGGTAACTGGTAGTGGAAAAACCGAAGTGTACCTTCAGGCTATTGAACCCTTACTGCGCAACGGAAAACAAGTACTTATACTTGTGCCAGAAATCGGTCTTACGCCCCAGACGGTATCTCGCTTTGAAAAGCGCTTTGGTATTGCGGTTGGCATTATACACTCTCAGCTCTCTGATAAAGAAAGGTTAAACGTTTGGCAGCGGTCTAAAGCTGGCGAACTTGGTATTATTATTGGTACGCGCTCGGCTATTTTCACGCCATTACACAATCCAGGTATGTTGATTGTGGATGAAGAGCACGACGAGTCGTTTAAGCAGCAGGATGGGCTGCGCTACCACGCTCGTGATTTAGCTGCCATGCGTGCCAAGCAGCATAATATTCCTCTTTTGCTAGGCAGCGCCACGCCCGCGCTTGAAACACTTAATAATGCGTTAAGCGGCCGCTATGCCCATTTGCAATTAACCAAGCGAGCGGGAGGTGCGAAAAGCACCCATCAGCATGTGTTGGACGCGCGCGACCAACCTATTCATTACGGCATTTCACAAGGCCTGCTAACTATAATGCGCCAGCATATTAGTGCGGGGAATCAGGTATTAGTGTTTGTGAATCGCAGAGGCTATGCGCCAGCACTGCTGTGTCATCACTGTGGTGAAACCGTAATGTGCAAGCGTTGTGACCGGCCTTATACCGTACATAAAGCGCAGAACCGACTACAGTGTCATCACTGCGGTGGCATGCGCTCAATGCCATCGAACTGCGAGGCTTGCCATCACAATGAATTAGTTACGGCAGGTACGGGAACCGAGCAAGTGGAGCAAGGGCTTGCAAGCTTATTTCCCGGCGTCAAACAAGTACGAATAGACAGCGATACCGTGCGGGGCAAAGACAAACTGCACCAAACACTTGATGCCATTAATCGCCAAGAGTATCAGCTGCTGATTGGCACTCAGATACTGTCAAAAGGTCACCATTTTCCTCATGTAACATTAGTGGCGGTGCTCGATTGTGATGGTGCTCTTTTTAGTGCGGATTTCAGAGCGCCAGAAAAGCTTGCCCAGCTTGTAACTCAGCTTGCTGGAAGGGCAGGGCGTGCCAGCAAACCCGGCGAAATGTGGCTTCAAACTCACAATCCACATCACCCATTGCTGCAAGATTTAGTGAACAATGGCTATGGGCATTTCGCACGCCACGCATTAATGGAACGAAAAGCGGCGCGCTTGCCGCCTTTTATTAGCCAATTTGTTATTCGTGCAGAGGCTACCGATAGCAGTTTGGCTTATCGCTTTCTACAGGAAAGTAAGCAGGTGTTTAACGAACGACACGCCATTGATATAAACGGTCCGTTTCCTTGCCTGATTGAAAAGCGGCAAGGCAGGTTTCGGTTTATGCTGGTGTGCAGCCATGAAAAGCGTGCACCACTTCACAATGCGCTACGTTTGGCGCTGCCATTTTTACAGGCGTTGCCACAGGCAATGAAGGTAAGGTGGTCAATAGATATCGATCCTACCGATTTCAGTTAGCTTGTTGGGTAGCAATACGTTAAAATTTTGGCAGGATTGAAGGTGCAGAAACGCTGCTTCTTCATAAGAATTGGTATATGACGTTTTCTTACGCATACAAACAACGATAACAAGTAGGAATATTGCCGACTATGGCTCAACGCGATTATGTCTCTCGTGGACGCTCTCCTCAAAAAAAGAAACCTGCCGGTAAAGGTAAAAAGCCAGCAGGAAACGCGCAAATAAATGCGTCAGTTGCTGGAAAACTTCCTATTGTGCGTCTTATCGGTGTATTTGCATTGGTTATCGCCTTTGGCGCGTTTTTGTGGTCGATAAAAGACAATGTTGAAGATGACGTGGATGCTCAAACATCACGTCCTGTTGCACCTACCGAAGAGTCTTTACCTGAACTGCCTGAGGAAGAATGGGAGTACATCAAAACCCTGCCAGGATACGAAGTAGAAGTCGAGGTTAAAGAACAAGAAAAGTCTGACAAACGCTATCTAATGCAGTGCGCCTCGTTTAGAACCCGTGCCCAGGCTGAAGAGATGAAAGCCAAAATTGCATTCCAAGGTTTAGAGGCACTTATCAGACACAGCACCGGCAGCAACGGTGATTGGTTCCGCGTTATTTTGGGTCCTTATGAGTCTAAGCGCGATGCGGAGAAAGCCAAGCACAGCCTGCGTAAGGTGAATATTGCCACATGCCAAATTTGGTACTGGAATTTGTAGCTGTTTATTATTGGTAACACTTAATGCGCTGCATTCGGCGCACTGACAGCGCGTAGGGAAAGGATGCGTTTACAAGGAAGTTTGAATGAGTATTGCCACTACTGAACAACCAGATTACGCCGCTTATAGCATAGAAGAGCTTGAGGACGTTCTGGAAAATATCGATAAGCAGGCTTTTCCAGAGCGCTACCAAGCAGCAAAGCGTGAGCTCGCTTCAAAGCGGGCAACGCAGCCACCTGTTAATGATACGGATAGCACCCATCAAGATGAGCATGTTGCTCGACCTAAATGGTCTGAACTACACTTGGTCTCACGCATATCGAACATTACCTTTTTAGTACTTATCGGCGCTATGTTCGTAAGTGCTTTTACCGATTTTATCGTGATCAATGGATGGCTAGACAATTCGAATTGGGCCATCGTACTTCTCACTTTTGCCTATAGCGCCTTTTATTATCTTGCCATTTTTATCGATAAGCGGCACGCGCAGTTTGTGACTAAAGATTTACGTGGAAAAATGACGTTATTTGGTATGCCGCTATTAGCCTTTTTCTTAAGCTTTAGTTTTGTTGATACGGCATTGCCTTACACGCTTCATTTAGCCTCCGATAAACAAAAGATAGAAAGAAAATTTGCTTATGAAAAAGGAAGCGGCTCAAAGCACTGTCGACATCCACTTTTGCTAAAGGAGAGCGGCCCCTTGTCTGATGGGCGCTTATGCTTAAGGAAAAGCGAGCACAAACGCCTACCGAATAAAGGATGGGTGTATGTAAAGGGATATGAAAGTGGTTTTGGTTTTGACATTGAAGGATATCGATTTCGCTAAGCCCATATAATAGGCAGCCCTGAGAGCACATTATTCTATCTTACCCTTGAAATTAAAAAGCCTTCCCCCACTTATTTGTTATTGAATTTGAACGCTGCTGCCTTTGCTAGATTAAAAACGCAGCAGCGCCCAGCTTAACGGGGAAATAACGTGACAACGATTGTATCTGTACGACGTGGGAATCAAGTGGTAATGGCCGGTGACGGACAGGTATCACTGGGCAACACCGTAATGAAAGGGAATGCGCGCAAAGTGCGCCGTTTGTACCACGACAAAATTTTAGCGGGTTTTGCTGGCGGTACTGCAGACGCATTTACGCTATTTGAGCGCTTTGAAGCCAAACTTGAAGCGCACCAAGGCCATTTAACCAAAGCAGCGGTTGAACTTGCCAAAGACTGGCGGACAGATAGGGCGCTACGCAAACTCGAAGCCCTGCTTGCTGTAGCCGATGAAACGGCGTCATTCATCATTACCGGTAACGGTGACGTAGTGCAGCCAGAACAAGATCTTATTGCTATTGGCTCTGGCGGTAACTATGCACAAGCCGCAGCTACCGCACTTTTAAATAATACCGAGTTAAGCGCTAAAGAAATTGCTGAAAAGTCGCTGACCATTGCTGGTGATATTTGCGTATTCACTAACCATAGCCAAACGGTTGATGTACTAGATTACTAAGTAATAGCGAAAGCTATTATTGGCTTGTTGTCGCTCGTTTACGTAGCAAGTACAACAAGTATTGTTAGAAAAGGGTTTATTCATGTCTGAGATGACACCAAGAGAAATTGTTCACGAGTTAGACCGACACATTATCGGTCAACAAGATGCCAAGCGCGCTGTGTCTATTGCGCTTAGAAACCGCTGGCGTCGTATGCAGCTTGAGCCTGAGTTGCGCCAAGAAGTTACGCCAAAAAATATTTTAATGATTGGTCCTACAGGGGTGGGTAAAACCGAAATCGCTCGCCGCTTAGCTAAACTCGCTAACGCGCCTTTTATTAAGGTTGAAGCGACAAAGTTCACCGAAGTGGGCTATGTGGGTAAAGAAGTTGAAACCATCATTCGTGATCTTGCCGACATCGCGGTAAAAATGACGAAAGAAAACGAAATGAAGAAAGTGAAATTCCGCGCTGAAGAAGCAGCGGAAGAGCGCATTTTAGATGTTTTGCTTCCTCCGCCAGAAGACGCGTGGGGCAACAAAGAAGACGTTGAAGATCGCGGCACACGCCAAGCATTTCGCAAGAAACTACGCCAAGGCGATCTAGACGACAAAGAAATTGAAATTGATGTGGCACTTCCGCAGATGGGCGTAGAAATCATGGCGCCTCCTGGCATGGAAGAAATGACTAATCAGCTTCAAGGCATGTTTCAAAACTTGTCGGGTTCGCAAAAGAAAAAGAAGAAGCTGAAAATTAAAGAGGCGTTTAAACTGCTTATTGAAGAAGAGGCAGCACGCCTTGTAAATCAAGAAGATTTGAAAGAAAAAGCCATTGAGTCAGTAGAACAGCACGGTATTGTGTTTGTAGACGAAATTGACAAAATTTGTAAGCGTGAAGGCAATACATCAGGTGATGTGTCTCGTGAAGGCGTACAGCGTGACCTGCTTCCACTAGTGGAAGGTTCAACGGTATCGACAAAACACGGCATGGTTAAAACCGACCATATCTTGTTTATTGCTTCGGGCGCATTCCAAATGAGCAAGCCGTCGGATCTTATTCCAGAGCTTCAGGGGCGTCTACCTATTCGTGTTGAGCTATCTGCCCTTAAAGTCGGTGACTTCAAGCGCATTCTAACCGAGCCAAACGCGTCATTAACTCAGCAGTATGTTGCATTAATGAAAACCGAAGGGGTTGATATCAGCTTCGATGATTCGGGCATTCAGCGAATTGCAGAAGCAGCGTGGCAGGTGAATGAACGCACCGAAAACATTGGCGCACGTCGCTTGCACACAGTGCTAGAGCGCCTTATGGAAGACATCTCGTTTGACGCCTCTGAAAAGAGCGGTGAGTCATTCGTGATTGATGCAGACTACGTTAACAGCCACCTAGAAACCTTAGTGGATAACGAAGATCTATCGCGTTTTATCCTTTAACTTAACGCTAAGTTGTGGCCTCCCAGAAATAGTTGGGTTATCCAATTCAAAGGGAGGCTTTATTATTTTTTATATAGAGTCCTCATAGACCCTATCAGTCAAGTCTCCATCAGCAGCGCCACCAATTTGTCTGTTATATCCAAGCCAGTATCGTTTTCTACCTTTAAAAAGTAGGGACTTGGGTTCGCCTCTAGAAAAAAGTACTTTCCTTTCGTACTTCTGCGCCAGTCTATCGCACACCAGTGCATGCCTAGCGCTTTGCATATTTTAATAGCCAGACGCTGGACCTTGTTTGGGATAATAGTCACAGACACACTGGCATTGTCATCGTTTCTATAATCTAGTTCGCTTGAGTCAATTTGTACGCTTAACACATCATCGCCAAGCACATAGCTACGTACATTTTCACCAGCAATGTACTTTTGGAAGGTCACAGGGCGCTCACTTAAAAGTGTATTTAGGAGCGGGCGCATATTAGGTTGTTTATTCACAAATTGTGCAGTTCTCCCGCCGCGTACCGGCTTATAAATAACTTCGCGCATGTTGTTGCAAAACTGAGAAGCGACTTCCGATGCATTACCAACAAAAGTGTAGGGGATATGTGCCCCCAACTTACAAGCAACACGGGATTGATAAGGCTTACATTGGTGGCTTCTCACGGCGTCGATAGAGTTCACCCATTTGATGTCGCTAAAGCTAAACCAACAAAGCAAAGTACTTGCCCGTTCTTGCTCGGTCCAAGTAGCGCTTGCTATCAGATTAGATGGCTTATCCTTAGGCTTTTCTACCTTAATTTGGTTATTTACTGTGTGGTCGGGATGAGCTTTCTCACTTGACGCCGTCAACGAAGCTCCCGGTAAATATTCATGCCAGTAGGCTGCCTTGGTGTTCGAAAAAGTCACTCTTGGCTGGTCGCACAATGAAGGCGAATTGAAATGAATTAACCCATCATCAAAATCAGGATCATAGCTAATGCTCCATGTTGAACCGAACTGTTGTGTATTAGCAATATAAAAAGGGATAGTTGTTTGACTAAGTGCCTTCGCTACGTGTTGAATTTGTGGGTCTTGCTCGCTTCCTAATAGTGCAACGTGCATTCGCATTCCTTGCTAGCGGGTTATGGGTAATAATTTATACTCACTGGTATAAGAGTATCTGGATGTTAGAAGCGCAACACATGGATATGACAGAATTAGTGTCTATCCATATGTTGACGCTAAATCTTGAAAGCTACGACAAAATGTCTGGTAGCTTTCCACCGCCTTCACCAATGGCCATCGTTATGTAAACTGGCTCTTTCGGTGTTGGACCTACTACCGGTACGGTATCACTTAAACGAATGCGTAGGCCGCCGGATACTTCAAACAGCTGCGCTTCGGCTAACGCAACGGGCTCAGTGCTTGCTGGTTGGTTGTGATCTAGTTGATGGTGTATCATAAAGTACGCTCCTTGTAGTGGCGTGTTGAGTGATGAAGTGGAAGCGCTTATAGCGAAACCACTTCTCGGTAAAGGGTTCTAAAGCAGCAGGCGATAAGTGCTGAGCGGTTACTGATATTAAGCTTTTTATAAATATTGGCGCAGTGAAACTTAACGGTTCGCTCGCTGATAAATAGCTCAGAGGCGATCACTTTGTTAGAGCGGCCTTCCATTATTTTATGTGCTACCTGTAGTTCGCGTTTCGATAAACAGTCCATTGGAATAACGCTGTCACGAGCGGTAATGCCGCTCGCATCTATTTGCATGCGCTCAGCTGCTGTCATCAATACTGCGGGTTCTCTTACTTCATGGTTTTTCATAGTGTTTCTCCGTGCTTATCTGATGTTGTGCTTCCGGTTACTTCAGTGGGAGAGCATAGGTGTAATGTGCCGTGTTCAAGACGATAAACTTTGTCTGCCACAGCAATAGATTGAAGGCGATGTGCCACAATAATTCGGGTCATATTCAAAGATTTGAGGTGTTGATTTATCTGTTTCTCATTGGCCACATCTAGATGGCTGCTTGCTTCGTCTAAGAACAAGATATCAGGCTCTTGGTATAGCGCTCTTGCTAAAAGCAGGCGCTGTTTCTGGCCACCGCTTAAACTGCTACCCATATCGCCTACTAGCGAGTGGTATTGCATAGGCATGTGCATAATGTCGTGATGAATACAGGCAAGTTGTGCTACATAAACCATCTTTTGGAGGTTTGGGACTTCTTCAAAACAACAGATATTTTGCCCAATCGTGCCGCTTAAGCAGGCGTCCTCTTGAAGAACAGAAGCAATGACAGGGTTGGTCTTGTTAGAGTGCTCTATGCTGCCTTGGGAGGCTGGATAAAGGCCCATTAAGCACTTCAGCAACGTGCTTTTTCCACAGCCGCTGCCACCGATTATGGCTATTATTTCGCCGGCTTTTACTGAAAATGTCAGGTTTTTAAATACCCAATCATTCGTCTCTCCATAGCGGTAACTGAGTGACCTAACTGTAAGCGCGGTAGTACCTGACAAAGCGTCATCGTCGAAAGTGCTACTTTCCAGTGTGTCAGCTTTCGGCTGGTTAAGTGGAGTAGGACTAGATGAAATTGAATTCGAAGCAGGGATATCACAGTTATGTGTACTGTGAACGTCAAGTGAACGTTCTACATTATGTAGTGGCTGAGTCTTGGTTTGTTGCGCTGCAGGTGTAAGTAAAATGTCGCTTAAGCGGTTGAAATGAACACCCAGCATGTTGAGCTCAATGAACTTGTTCACTATACCGTCGATAGCGCCTACAAATCTCGACTTATATGCTACAAAGGCCAGCAGCATGCCTACGGAAAGGCTACCTTCCATGACAAGGTTCGCGCCAATGTATACAACGACTAGATTTTCAATACCGAACAACAGTTGATTTGCCAGCGCGCTACCTATGTTAAATTTCCCTAAAGTGATGTCTTTATTAAGCGTTGCAACTAACTTGTTTTGCCAAAGGCTGTGACGCTGAATCTCTTGCCCGTAGACCCGAATGGGTAATATAGCTCTTACGCTTTCCATGAAGTGGCTTTGTTCAGAAGCTGCCAGAGCTATGCGCTCAGTGGTATGTCTTTTAATAAATGGCAGAAGTCCAAGACGGATGGTTAAATAGATAACCATAATCACGACGACAACCAATGTGAGCTTGAAGGAATACAGACTCATCACCGCCAAGGTGGCGACTGCCATAACTCCATCTAACATAGCGGTAACGACCCCAGTGGTTAAAAAGTCTCGAATGCTTGCCAGAGAGCCAAAGCGCGATACCACATCACCAATGTGGCGCTTATCAAAATAGTCTAAGGGAAGAGCTAAAAGGTGTTTGAATACCGATGCCGACATTTGTAGTTGAAGGCGGGATGAAACTGACAAGATAACGAACTTTCTTATACCGCTTGTAAAAGTTTCTAAAACCAGTAATAAGGTAAAGCCAATGGCGAGAGCTTTGAGCAAGGCATCGTTGTTGTAGATTAATACGTCGTCTACCACTGTTTGCATGTAGTAAGGTGCAGCAAGTGCAAAAATCTGCAGCACTATCGATAACGCAAAAAGGGTTAGTAGGTTACGTTTGAAGCCAATGGCGCGGGAGAAAAACTGAGTAAGCCCAAGTTGGGGGGCAGACTTTTTAGGGCTGAAAGTGTTACTTGGTGAGACTTCTAGCGCGATCCCCGTGATGTACTTTGAGGCTTCAGAAAAGCTAAACTTTCTTTTTCCTAACGCGGGATCATGGACAAAAATATGTTTCCCTGTCACTTTCGTCAAAACAACAAAGTGATTCATGTCCCAGTGCAATATGCCCGGGCAAGATAGCTGCGCAAGGTGCTCCATCTCTACTTTAACCGCACGGGTTTGAAAGCCCAAGTCACTGGCAATTCGCATTACGTCTTTTAAGGTTGTACCTCGCAAAGACACAGATATGCTTTGACGCAAAGTATTAAGATCTCGCTTATCGGAGTAGTATTGAGCAATCATTGCTATACAGGCAAGACCACACTCAGCAGCTTCGCTTTGCAAAATAACCGGTATCCGCTTGGTTGTATGAAAAAGCTGTATCGAAAGAGGGGGTGTTAAGCTCATCATGATTAAAGCTCCCCTTTAATGCTATAAAGTGGTTCCATTAACCATTCCATAAGCGTGCGTTGACTTAACTGAACATCTGCCGAAAATGTCATGCCCGCTTTCAATGAAATACTTTTTCCGTACGCCAGTATTTCATTCGTACTCAAAGTGGCAGTAACTAAATAGGCGGGTTCGCTAATAGAAATAGGTACATCGGTAAGTTCGCCAGGTAAGACTAGTGACGGGGAAATATTCACTATCTCGCCAAACTGTACACCAAACTTTTGATAGGGGAACGCGTCGTATCGTATATGAAGGGCTTGTCCTTCTTGTAAAAAGCCCGCTGAGCGCACGGGGACTGCAATGCGTGCTTGAATGTCAGCATTTTGAGGAAGGCAGCGTGAGTAGAGGGCGAGAGCTATCAACCGTATATCCCGCTTTAACGTGTAGACCTGATATTACACCACTGCGAGGCGCATAAATTATCTCTTCCATATTACTTTTGTGATTCACAATTTGCTGAGTGAGATCGCTATATGTGTTCTCTATATTTGCAAGCTCGTTGGCTTGTTGCTCAGGCAATGTAGCTAGGGCATGATTTATCGTTGCTATATTGGCTTGCTCATTACTCCAGTCCTTCTTAGCTAAAGCGAGTTTCTGCTCTGCATTCAAGCGTTGGAATGTATGTGCTTCGAAGTCAGCACGGCTAATATGCCCTTGCTCAAGTAAGGTTCGTGCTTTTTCCCATTGCTTAGATGCTAGGAGCCACTGCGTTTGGGTTAAAGCAATAATGTCACTTAAAGCCGTTGAGGTTTGTTCTGCCTGAGAAAGCTGGTCATCCAACCTCTCTTTTTGAGCTAGGTGCAAGGTGTGCAGGCGCTTCATACTCTGGCGAGTTCTGCTTTGTTTCGCTTCTAATTCCGCAAGTAACTGGGTACTGACTCTATGACCGAACGCATCTTTGCTGCTGTAGCTAATTTTGATTAGCGGCGTTCCTTTTTCAACTAACTGGCCTTCACTGACGATAACGTCGAGTACCTTTCCTCGTCTTGCGTCTGAATAAAGCTTAAATACGCCATGGCTAGGTTCTAGCCATCCAGTTACTGAAGCTTTTCGTGCATAAGTTTCCATATTCAGGTACACGGTAACCGCTAAGATCAATACGGCAAGCAGCCCAGCTACCGCTGAATAGGCTGGCCTAGGCGTCATCAAAAAGCTCCCTTCAACAGTATTTGATTGCTCATCAATAACTTCTTTTCTAAACAACCCTGTTCTCATGTTAATCCCTATATATTCTGCTTCTTGCACTGAAGACTTGTTCAAACATCCCTTGTTTTAGCAATAACCTCGCACATAAAGAGTACCTGGCTGCCGCTTCCATATCGGCGATTAATCCTTGGCATCGCAATCCATGACGCCTCCGTTTTGCTACTACCAGATACCTTGTGGTCAACAATACTGCGGTGACGGTGTTTACTTTAGGTGAGGTAAGAAACCAATGAAGAGGGCGTAGGGTCTAGTTTTCGGTAGCACGCACTCTTATTGGGCTTGGCGCATTTTTGAAAGCGTTTGGCCTAAATTTGAAAGTTGATATTGCGCAACAAAATGGCGAAGAAATGCGAAGAAGTCATAGAAGTGTATAAAGAGTGTGCTATAAAAAACAAAGGAATATGAAAATAAAACGGTCAGAATACGAAGAAGGAAGCAAGATGTTTGTACCCAGCATACTTTTAAAGCAACTTTACACACGTGCAAGCCTTACAAAAACAAACAAAGGCTTATCTTTTTCTCTGAAAAACAGATTAAAAGACGCGACAATCAAGGAAGTAAAATGGATTTCCCTTGATGGAGAGAAAATCCCTGAAGAAAAAATTTCACTCCAACTTACTCCTGACACCTGTATTTCTGTAGAAGCTTTAAATAAGTCGGACGGGGAGTCGTTTGGCTTACGTCAAACCATTACCGTGCATTTAGACATTGATGAGGCTCCATGCCCTGAAAAGCGCAAATTGGGTATTTGCTTTTCTGCATCACCCTTTGGAAAGCTTAAATTCGAAGTAGAAGATAATATTACGGCACCCGGTCAACGCAGTGCTTTTATCCCCCGTGACGACATGGATGACTACGGCGAAAGCATTATAAAAACACGCCAAGAATATTTTGAAAGCGCTACAAACAAGAAAATTGACCACGTGGGTAAGTACTCTATCGACCCACAGCAGCTTAAAGGTAACATTGAGCATTTTATCGGTGTAGCGCAGGTTCCTATTGGAATTGCAGGGCCTTTGAAGATAAACGGAGAGCACGCACAAGGTGAGTTTGTGGTTCCACTCGCGACGACCGAGGGTACTTTGGTGGCTTCGTATAATCGGGGTATGAAATTGCTCAATATGAGTGGTGGCGTAACGGCAACGGTCGTTGATGATGCCATGCAGCGCGCACCGGTTTTTATATTTGAAAATGCCCGGGGTGCCAGGGACTTCGTGAAGTGGATAAAAGAGAATTTTGAGAAGATTAAAGAAGAAGCAGAAGCGACGTCAAGTATTGCCAAGCTGACCTATATCGATCATTTTCTATCGAACAAATTTGCGTTTTTGCGTTTTAACTTTAAGACCGGTGACGCAGCGGGTCAAAACATGGTTGGCCGTGCTACCTTCGCAGCATGCGGGTGGATACTAGATCATTATGAGGGGATAGAGAATTTCTACCTTGAGTCTAACTTTGCTACAGACAAAAAAGCCTCTCAAATAAACATTATGCGTACCCGTGGTAAACGGGTGACAGCTGAAGCCACTATTAAACGCGAACATTTATTAGAAGTAATGCGCGTAGACCCCAAACAGATAGATTATCACGGCCGTGTAGCTGGCGTAGGATCTTTCTTGTCTGGTGTGAATAACACGGGTCTGCATTCACCAAACGGTATTACTGCTATGTTTATCGCCACAGGGCAGGATGTTGCTAACGTGTCGGAGTCGTCAGCGGCAATGATGTATTCAGAATTAACAGACGACGGTGACCTGTACGTGTCTATTACCATTCCATCGCTCATCGTAGCGACGTATGGCGGTGGTACAGGAATAGGTACACAGCGCGAGTGCTTAGAGTTGCTGGATTGCTACGGGCGAGATCGCGTGTATAAATTTGCAGAAATTGTTGCCTCGGTCGTACTCGCTGGTGAAATATCACTTGCCTCAGCCATTAGTTCATCAGACTGGGTGTCGTCACACGAGCAGTATGGTCGAAACCGCTAATCTCTCTTACTAACGCCAGATTAAAATAATGGCGTTACACCTATAAAAAAAGCCAGTGAGCTATGCTTCACTGGCTTTTTTAAAAGTTTTATACCTAAAGCACTTAAGGCCTAGTGCTCCCAATGATAGTGGTGCGCTTTCGCTTCCACTTCATCTGCCGTTTGTTGCGGCATAAAGGTGGCATTGTCTTGCTCAAAGAAAAACGGTTTACGTGTTTCTTTACTGCCTACTTCGTTCATGGTGGCCGACTCGTATACGCGTCCATTTAGTACAGTGTATTCTACGAATTCACTCTTTCTAATGTCGCTTAATACGTCGCCATCAATCACCACTAGGTCAGCAAGTTTACCTTTTTCGATACTGCCAAGATCTTTGCCCATACCAAGGTGTTTCGCACCATCAATAGTACCGCCGCGTAGCGCTTCCCAAGGCGTGAAGCCGCCTTGTTCCATGATCCACAGCTCCCAGTGAGCAGCTAAGCCTTCACGCTGTCCGTGAGCACCAATATGTACACTGACCCCATTATCTCGGAGCTCTTTGGCGTAGCTTGCTACGTTTTGGTGGTTGTACTGATTTTCTGGCGCAGTAGGTCTGCGGATCGCACGGCTATCTAGAATAGTCGACGGCGTATAACGAAGAAGACGCGGGTTCTTCCAGACTTCAGTTTTGTCGTACCAGTACTCTTCACCCATCATGCCGCCGTACGACACAACAAAGGTCGGCGTATAGCCAAACTCAGTTGCTTTCCACAGTTGAGTGACGTCGCTGTAGCCTTTTTCCACAGGAATGCTGTGCTCAAGACCCGTATGGCCATCTACCAGCATAGTCAGATTCTGCTGAAGCTTACCGCCTCCTTCAGGCACTACCATCATCTCTTGATTTTTTGCTGCCCACAGCACTTGCTGACGCTGATCGCGACGAGGCTGGTTGTAGCTTTTCACTGAAATAGCACCGGCTTCTTTCAAGCGCTCTACGTGGAAATAGGCATCTTCATAATTGTTGATAATCGCTTTGTAACCTAGTCCTTCTGCACCGTATAAAATCGTGCCGGTGGAGTAGATACGTGGCGCAACAATATCGCCTTTACGCTGTAATTCTGCCGCAGCAAAAATTTCTGTCGTGTCGTTTGATGGATCATGAATGGTTGTTACGCCGAACGACACATTCGAGTACTGACTCCAGTTTTGCTGAGGAATAATCTCATTGCGGCCCTGCGAGCCGTGAGCGTGCGCATCAACAAGCCCTGGGATAATGGTTTTACCCGTTGTATCTATTTTCATTGCATCATCAGGAATGGTCACATCGCCACGTTTACCCACTGCTTCAATGCGGTTGTCTTTAATCAGCACAACGCCATCTTCAATCACCTCTTGGGTGTTGTCGGCATCGCGCATGGTTACTACGTTACCGCCAACCAAGGCTTTGTAGCCAGAAGGCTTGTCAGCTTTAGTGGTAAACGACAAATCCATACCTTCAGCTACCGGCTCAGGCAGCGTTTCCGCTGCGCCATCAACAAAGGCAAAGGCTTCATCGAGTGAACGGCTAAATAGCGTAGGGCCGTTAAACCAGCTAAGGGTTCTATTGTCAGGCGACCACGTTAAGTATTCACCTGCGCGGCTTGAGAGCTGCGTTACCGGCAGTGAAGTCATGTTCGGGCCTATGGTGATGCGCTTGCCATTTTCGACAAACGGCGCCACGTACGTTTTGAACTGGTAAACAAACGCAACCCATTTCTTATCGTGTGAAAGTTTGTACTCACTTACTTTATCTGCACCGTAAAGGTGAGTTCGCTTGTCGTTACCCTTAAGGTTAACGCTTGAAAGCTGGGTTTCGTAGTAAGCTTCGCCACCTGCTGATTCGGTGAAATACACTCGGTCGTCGTTACCTGCGAAATGCGCGTTGTAGCCGCCTTCAGAGACTTTTTCTACGGTGTCTTCTTCAAGGTCCGCTACATAAATTCCTGGCTCAACCGAGTATTTAGGGTCTAGTAAGTAGCCGCCGGTAAATTTGCGGAAGACGACTTTTTCGCCATCGGCAGAGAACGACGGCTCAATGTAGTGACCTGGCTGCTGGGTAATAACCTTTCCTTTACCCCCGCGAGCAGAAACCACGCGAACGGTGCCTAGGTCTTGGTCATTCCATGTGGTATATACAATCGATTTTCCGTCGTTAGAAAAGCGCGGGTAGTACTCGTCGTGATCATTTTGTTTTGTTAAACGCTTAATTTTGCCAGATTTAACGTCGCGCACATAAAGTTTACCTAACGCTTGGAAAAGCACGGTTTTACCGTTGGGCGACATTTGAGACCAGCGGATCATGCGAACGTCAAATTCATCTGGTGCTACATCAACGTCAAAGCGAAGCGCATCAGCAAATTTCACCGTACCTTCAACGGTTACGTCCATGGTGCTGGTGGTTTTATCTTCCACGTCGATAGTGTGAAACCTACCGCCTGTCCAATATACGATTTTGCTGCTGTCGGGCATCCAGTCGAAGTAGGCAAAGTAACCCTCTGAGCCAAAGCCTTCCTGCATATCTCGCTCTAGTTCCAACGTCAGCGGTGTTTCTACACCTGTCTTAATCTCTTTAATGAAAAGCGCGGTTCTATCTTTAACCCTGCGTACAAAAGCGATGTATTTACCGTCAGGTGAAGGCGTAGGAACGACGGCGCCGCCCGTACCGCTAATATAGCGGCTCTCTTCACCGGTTTCGCGGTCGTAGCGAGTGATAGCAAAAATGCCCTCTAATGGGTCGCGGTTATATTCAAAGCGGGCACCCGGAACCGTATTTTCGGTAAAGTAAATGTACTTGCCGTCATGAGAAAATACAGGGTCAGCAATGTTTTGTTGGTCGCGCTTTCCGCTGTTACGAGCCTTAATTTGTAGGCCGTCACCACCTGATTTGTGGTACATCCAAATCTCGCCCGCCGGAATACTACGGCTAGACATGATGCCTTTGGTTACCACAAGGTATTCGCCGTCTGGGCTCCATTTAGGGGAGTGGATTAGATTGCTTTTCTCTTTGGTTACCTGACGAAGATTACCGCCGTCAATGTCCATAACCCATACGTTGCTTAACCCATCTTTGTCTGAGATAAACGCAACCTGCTTTCCGTCAGGAGAAATAGAAGGGTGAATGTTCCATGCGAAGTCCTGAGTTAGCGGTGTCGCATCACCACCTTTCATGCTGACCTTATATAAGTCACCTAGCATGTCGAAAACCATAAACTTGCCGTTTGGAGCAACGTCTAAACTAGACCACGTGGTTTCATTTGTTTGAATGCTAACTTCGTTTAGCGCGTAAGGAGGGTTGCTAACCTCCCACTTATCAAGTTCGGATTCTGTTTTTTCTTCACTGTCGTTTTGGGCGTATGTGGTAGGTACTACACCTAAGCCCAAAGCACTTACTAGAGTGACGGCTAGTAAACGTTTCTTTGTCGTTATCATAATTGTGTATCCAAGTGCTTGTTATTTATTTTCTGTCTACATCAGAGTACATGATTAAACGTAAAACACCGTACTCTTGGGTTGTAAAACTGAAGTTAATATTACTGCAAAATAAGCGAAATTCATTTAGCTAATGCGATTGTGGGTACAAATTTAACGTTCAACGAATGCGCCATCACTTTCAATGATGCTTGTCTATTACAGCAATAATCGCTAATTTCATAACAAGATATTAACAAGTGACTTGTGTGGGAACTACTGTGAGCAACGTCGAACAACAATTGCATTATTCTACCTGTACGCTTTGTGAAGCCATGTGTGGCATTGAGGTAGCAACAAAAGGCCGCCAAATATTGTCAATAAAAGGGGATAAAGATAACCCCTTTAGCCAAGGTCATATTTGCCCTAAAGCCAGTGCATTGAAAGATCTGTACGACGACCCTGACCGTTTGAAGCAGCCTGTTAAAAGAGTAAGTCTTGAAGGAGGCGAGAGCGGGTGGGAAGAAATCACTTGGGATGAGGCATTTGATTTAGTAGCGAATAATCTGCATAGCATTCAGCAAGCTCATGGCAACAATGCGGTAGGGGTATATTTAGGTAACCCTAATGCACACAATATGGGGTCGATATTGTTTGGGCCGTATTTCTACAGAGCGCTTAAATCGCATAACCGTTATTCCGCCACATCAGTTGATCAGCTACCACATCATATTGTCAGCAGAAGGCTGTTTGGTCACATATCACAAATTCCAATTCCCGACATCGACCACACGCAACATTTTATGATTATTGGCGGAAACCCGCTGGCATCGAACGGCAGCATTATGACAGTGCCAAACGTGAAAAAGCGTTTAAAAGCCATTCAAAAGCGGGATGGGAAAGTGGTAGTTATCGATCCCAAGCGAAGCGAAACTGCCGATATTAGCTGCGAGCACCATTTCATTCGCCCGGGAAGCGATGTGTTGCTATTACTGGCAATGCTGCATGTGTTGTTTGAAAAACAGCTACATAAAATGGATGCAATATTGCCTTATGCCGAAGATATCAAAGAAGTAGAAAATTACGTTAAGGATTATTCGCCGCAAAAAGTGAGTGAGGCCACGGGTATTTCAGCGTCACACATTACTCAGCTAGTTACCGACTTCTGTGATGCCGATTCCGCCGTTTGCTATGGCAGAATGGGGGCAAGCGTGCAGGCATTTGGCACGCTAACGCAGTACTTAATTATGCTGTTTAACATGCTCACCGGAAACTTAGATAAGCAAGGTGGCATGATGTTCACCCAGCCAGCCGCCGACGTGCTTCCAGTATCAGGTAAAGGCAGTATGGGGGGGTTTACCTCTCGCGTAAGAGGGCTTCCGGCATTTGCCGGCGAGTATCCGGTGGCCTGCTTGGCCGAAGAGATACTTACGCCCGGTGAAGGTCAGATTAAAGCCATGGTGATTGGTGCGGGAAACCCAGTGGTTACTACACCTAATGCGGAACAGCTCGACAAGGCATTCTCTGAGCTCGACTTTATGGTGGCGGTAGATTTCTATGTTACCGAAACTTCTCGCCATGCCGATGTAATACTTCCTCCGGTGACTGCACTAGAGCGCGACCATTATGACATTGTGTTTCACAACTTTGCGGTGCGTAATTTTGCTAAATATTCCGAAGCTGTGGTGGATATTGATGAAGACCAGCTTACCGATTGGCAAATTTACTTGTCTTTAGCCGAGCGGTTAGATGCATTAAATGGAAAAAACACGGCACACTACGCTGCACTTTGGGATAAGCAACCGAAAGGTGTGGTAGACGATTTACTGAAAGCTGGGTTGTATGGTGGTAAACCAAGAAGTGCCGACGAAGAGGCTTTTTCTTATTCAAATTCCGCAGCTGATGAAAGCCCAGTGCGAGGACTTTCGCTTAAGACGCTAAAAGCACACTCCCACGGAATTGATTTAGGGCCGCTTCAACCGTCTTTGCCTGAAGCCTTGTTCCATGAAGATAAGAAAATACACTTAGATTTTGATTACTTTATGTCAGACTTAGACAGAGTGAATAAGCACTTCTTTGACATTGAAAATAGAGAGAAATCAATGGTTTTAATAGGGCGCCGGCATATTAAAACCAATAATTCTTGGCTGCATAACAGCGCTCGTATGGTGAAAGGCAACAATCGCTGCACGCTGCAGTTGCACCCTGATGACGGCGTCAAATACGGCATTGAAGATGGTGATGAGGTCAGTGTGAAATCTCGAGTAGGCCAGCTCGTCATCGAGGCTGAAATCACAGATGCAATTATGCCCGGCGTGGTGTCTATACCGCATGGTTGGGGCCACAACAAAAAAGGTATTAAGTTGTCTGTGGCAAGTCAGCATCCCGGAGTTAACACCAATATTCTCACTGACGATTTGCAGGTGGACGAACTGTCGGGCAATGCTGTGTTAAATGGCGTGCCTGTTGAACTCAAAAAGGTAAGCTGAGTGCAAAAAAAACCGGCATTTACTCATGACTAAATGCCGGTTTTATAATGGGATATTAAACAAGCAGACCTTTAGGTCATCGTAACAAATTCTTCACCACTGGTAGGGTGAATTGCAACGCACGCATCAAAGTCAGCTTTGGTCGCGCCCATTTTTATGGCAACGGCGAAACCCTGCAGAATTTCATCCATACCGTGACCAATACCGTGTAGACCTACCACTTTCTCGTCCTTACCAGCACACACTAGCTTCATCTTTGTCATTTGACGATGGCGGGTTACCGCCGTGTACATAGACGCAAAGCTCGAAGTGTAAACCTTGATATTGTCTTCGCCGTATTCTTCTATAGCTTCTGGCTCAGTTAGGCCAATTGTGCCAATAGGTGGATGACTAAAGACCACGGTTGGAATCATCGAGTAATCCATGTGAGCGTCTTTTTGGCCATTAAACAAACGCTCGCTAAGCAAACGACCTGCTTTAATTGCCACCGGAGTAAGCTCTGCTTCACCGGTAATATCACCTACCGCGTACACGTTTTTAGCTGTGGTGTTTTGGTACTTATCCACTTTAACTGTACCGTCATCACTTAACTCAACCTCGGTATTTTCGATATCAATTTTGTCGGTAGACGGCTTACGGCCAATTGCCCAAATTAAGCAGTCAGCTTTTAGCACTTCACCGTTGGTTAAATGTACTGATAGTTCGCCATCGTTAGCCTTTTCCACTTTCTCTACGCTGGCATGATCGTGTAACTTACAGCCTTCAGCATGGATCATATCCACTAAGGTTTCATGAATAATGGGGTCGAAGTTTCTGAGTGGCGCGTGTTTGCGAACTACCAAATGTGACTCTGTTCCTAGCGCATGAAGTACGCCAGCTAGCTCAACGCCAATGTATCCTGCGCCAACTACTACAGCGCGCTTTGGTTGTTCTTTAAGTGCAAAGAAACCATCAGAGTCAATACCGTATTC
This sequence comes from Alteromonas sp. ABV4_150, assembly GCF_056311745.1. NCBI lineage: Bacteria > Pseudomonadati > Pseudomonadota > Gammaproteobacteria > Alteromonadales > Alteromonadaceae > Alteromonas > Alteromonas sp. ABV4_150. The sequence continues at coordinate 2,137,936 of NZ_CM149971.1, forward strand.
GGCACCTTCAATATCTGGAATTATCGGATGGCCGCCAACGGCAATGGTTATATGATCGGCGGTGTACCGCTCACCATTAACTTCCACAGTGTTATTATCGACAAACTTCGCAAAGCCGCGAATAAGTGTTACATCGTTTGCAGTAAGTACGCGATCGTAAGAGGCGTGGATACGTTCAATATATGCCTGACGGCTGGCAATAAGGCTGTCCCAGCTAAAGTGGTTTACCGACAAATCGAATCCGTATTCAGGGGCGTAGCGGTGAATGGCTTCAGCAATCTGAGCGCCGTACCACATGGCTTTTTTCGGTACACATCCCACGTTCACACAGGTACCGCCAATATCTTTTGCCTCAATGATAGCGGCCTTCTTTCCGTGCTTCGCCGCCCGGTTCGCAGATGCGATACCGCCACTGCCACCACCAATACAAATATAATCAAAATGTGTCATTCAAAAAGCCTTCTTTATCGGATTTACGATCGTGAACACAAGCATAAACGCTTAACCACGTTCGCTCAGCAAATCATTTTTAACCGGTTCTGTTTGTAAGATTAATTAAAAGACCGAAGTTTGCTCAATAGCGTTTCAATTAGTTAATCAATGGGGACAATGCATGTAAATAAAAAGGGCAAGGCATAAACCACTGTAATTTGTGTTGCGCTAGCCCTATTTAAACCCAATGCCTTCGGAACTTACTCACTTATAGTAGCAGAAAGCTCTTCTGGTTCTATTTGAATACTAAACGCTTTTCCGCGCTCTTCTTCAAACTGCACGAGTTTTTGAATGGTAGCGTCACTAAATATGTGACCCTCAGGAAGGATAAGGATATGGCTATCGTTATATAAATTTTGGGCAAGCACCATACCTGATTTAAGCTGTGAAGCCTTCAGTGATGTCGAAAGTAGCTTTGACGTAGTCACATCTTCTGCTTCTAGCAAGAGATCTAAAAATTCGCCGTCATAGCGCGTGTTTCTGTGCTTTTTCATTTCTAATTTGGCATCGCGAGGGCTCATTTCAACACCGCTCATTCTGCCTGTAACTAAGCGCCAGTAATCTCTAGCTATTGCTAAGATACGTGCGCCAGCAGGGATTTCTTTCGCTACTTTGTTATACAAACCAGAGCCGTTGTAGTGTTCGAACTGAAACTCTATGATATCTGAAACTTGGTGAAGTTCGTGCGCCGGAGCAAGTATCAATGCTGCTTGCTTAGTTTGCGATAAGTAGTTTTGTTGTTGCTGATATTTAAGCTTTGAAAACGGTGCTTTAAAGTCTTCTGTTTCAAGCCCTAAGAGACCAAGTTCACAAATAAGACCTGCGTAGCGAACCTGTTTTATTTCGTCTTTCTCTAAACGTGCAATACGCGCCAGCTTCGAAGACAATTCACTTACCTCAATGGCAAATTTCCCGTTTATATTCGGGTTAATGCTAATCACATTAAATAGCACTTGCTCCATTGCAATATTGTGCTTCTCAATTTTGTTCAGCGCAGCTTTAATTTGACGAGTACGCTTATGTACCACTTGTTCTAGTGATGTATTTATATCTCTTAGTTTTCTGTTTTGAAGGCGTGTAAGTTTTTGAAGACGTGCATTTTCAGCCTTTAATTTAACCCGTTCTAACCCTTCCTCAACTACCGATATTAACTCTTGGTTGTCCCATGGCTTCTGGAGGTAACGATGAATTTTGCCTTGGTTAACCGCTTTAATGGTGGATTCGATATCTGCATATCCAGTGAGCACCACTCTAAACGTGTCAGGATAATTAATAGCAACTTGTTCAAGAAGCTCAGCGCCAGACATTTGAGGCATCTTCATGTCTGAGATGACAACGTGTACCTCGTTTTTACTCATCAGTTCCAGTGCTTTAGCACCGCTATCTGCAAGTAGGAGAGTAATATCCATAGTGAAGAGCGCACGTTTAATTGCACGAAGAATATTAGGTTCGTCGTCGACAAACAGCACAGTATAGGTTGTAGCTTGCTCAGTAGCCTCTGTCATAAAAAATTATCCTTATATGCGACGTAACAACTATCACATGCAATGGCACTATTTGATACTGTTTCTTTATGCATGATCAGCTTCACCGTTATTTTGTGAGTCTTTGGAAACGGAATTGATAGGAAGAGCTAAAGTAAAGGTACTGCCGTCTCCTTCCGTACTGGTGGCCGATAGCATTCCGCCGTGTTCTTGCGCAATACCAAATGAAATTGAAAGGCCTAGCCCAGTCCCTTGTCCTTCTGGTTTAGTGGTAAAGAACGGGTTGAAAAGTTTATCAAGATGACTAGGCGGTATTCCGCAGCCTGAATCTTCTACCCGTAACTCTACAAACTCACCAACAGTGCAGGTGGTGATAATTATCCTTCCGTTTTTGCCGGTGGCTTCGATAGCTTGTCCAGCATTAATGAGCAGATTGGTAATGACCTGAGATATTTTACCAACGTTCATTTCTATATCTGGGATCCTTCCTAAATGGGTTTCTACCGTACAGATATACTTCAGTTGATTGTTTACCATAGCCAAAGTGGTGCGCACACAATCATTAATATTGTGTTTCTGCATTTGGTCGCTATCAACCCGTGAAAACAGTTTAAGACCTTTAACTATTTCTGCAACGCGCTGCAAACCTTCGCGAGAGTCACTTAGTAAGTCCGAAATATCTTCATTAATGAAGGCCATATCTTGATTGCCCAGCATATTTTTTAATTCAATCAGTAATGCTGCACGTTTGTTTTCATCTTTCTGGTCTATAACAACTTGGATTTGTGAGAATATCATTTGGTAAGTAGCAACGTATTCGCTAAGTGTTGATATATTACTGCTTACAAAACCCACAGGGTTGTTAATTTCGTGCGCAACGCCTGCGGCAAGCTGGCCTACAGATGCCATTTTTTCAGCCTGCAGAAGTTGGACTTGCGCTTCTTTTAAGTCTTTGTTTGTTTCTTCTAGCTGATAATTTTTTTGATTGAGTAAAGACGTTCTATCTTGCACTTTTTCTTCGAGAAGTGTGTTTAATTCTTTGAGCTCATCTTGTGCACGCTGACGCTGTTCGTACTCTTCTTTCAAATGCTCTACTAGCTGATTAAATGCTTCTGCAAGTTCGCTTAATTCATCTTTGCCCCTGACGGGAACAAAGACTTCTTTGTAATCTTTGTTCTTAACCGCTTCTCCTAAATGCTTTGCGCCTTGCAAAAGTTGCTGAAGCTGAGACATTAAAAACGAACCGAGTAAATACGAACACAAACCTACTAGCACGAACTCCATCAGAGCAAGGGTAACCGTCCAGTTTCTCACCCTAGAGATCGAGTCAGTGACTGAGGCGATGTTTAGGCCAATTTCCACATAGCCATAAAGCGTACTGCCTACCATAATAGGGGCGCGAGTGTCGTATACACCATCATCAGCTTCTGACACAGACAAATCTGCCTCAAATGGACGGCTGAGCGCTACTTCGTCGCCTTTTTCTACGAACACATTGCCAAGTTTATCTTTCACTCTAACGTATGAGATATTAGGGTTTGTTAAAATTTCAGAAACATCTGCATCAAGTGAAGCCAAGTCATAACTTAAAAAAGCGTTTTTCGTTGTAGATACGAAAAGCGCTACCGTGGTATCGGCAGACTTTTTAATGTTGCTGTCGACAAGATCATTTAACAATTGAAACACGGTCACAATTAGCACCAACAGCAAAAGTGCCGCAATGCTGGCAATACCTGTTATTGTTTTAAATCGTAACGAAAGCTTCATCTCTACATTTCTCACAGGTGTGGTCGCGAAAGAGACACAATACCTAGCGCTCTAACGTCGTCCCAATCACTGTCGCTAGATGCAACAAACCCGCTGAACCCGATTTTACTCAAAATGGATGCCCTGCTGCTGTCATTAGATAACGCAATCAATGCGTTAAGAATAGCTTGTCTATCGACTTCTGCCATTTTTGGGTGTGTAGCTATAGCGTGAGGCGTGTAGCCTTTGCTTTCCCATAGTACACGAAGGTCACTTTTTACTGAGTCAGGGGAGATGTTGAGCGTGCGAAGAATACCGCCACCAGCTTTGAAAAAATTACGCTGAACCGACAAGTACACAGAATCATGTGATTTAACGTAGCGCGGAATAAACGCAATACCTTGTTTGCGCAAATGCGCGCTGGTGATTATAGTCGCCGCAAATGCCGCGGGCGCGGGGAAGGCGATTTCAGCACCGTTTAAATCTGCGAGCGACTGAACAGGACTGTCCTGATGTACGACAATCAACCCTCGAATCTTCTTGTCTCGTTGATGTGCAAGAGAACGATACCCTACTGAATCGTTGAAAACCACAAAGTGGTAAGGATTCATATACGCAATGTCGTAAAGCCCTGCACTCACGTTCGCCTCGAAAGTTGGGATATCTTTCGCTGTCCTAAACTCGATGGTATGCCCGGTGTATTTACTTAAATAGTCGATAAGCGGTTGCCACTTCTCAGCCATTTTCTTTGCAGACTGCTGAGGAACAACAGCGAAAGTCAGTGTTTTTGCAATAGATGGGGATGTAATGAAAATGAGACATAGCATTATCAAAATGCGCTTTGCTAACTCAGACATAGTAGAACCGCTCCCATTAAAATTACATCGACATGAATTGTTCTAGGACATTCGTAAGATCATGGTTTGAAAAAGGCTTTTGAAGCGTTGCATCAGCACCAATTTCTAGTGCACGCTCAAGGCTTATATCGTCTAAGGCTGAGATAACAACAATTTTTAAATCTTTGTGCTTACTTTGTTCACGGGTGAACTCAATAACACTGTAGCCATCCATGCCGGGCATACTCAGGTCAAGGGTCATCACTTTAGGCTCGTATTGACTTAACATGATCCCGGCTTGAAAACCGCCAGTCGCAATATATGAATCAAATCCTGCACGCCTAGCCACACGCTGTATTGATTTCGCTACCGGCATCTCGTCGTCAACAATTAAAATAGATGGCGAAGCAATTCCTTTAAGTGCATCAGGAATAGGCATGTCGTGGCGTTCAAGGAACTCAATAAAGTCTTCAACAAGAATACGGTTGTTACCACGACCAGGAAGCTTAAAGCCTTTAAGCTTCCCACTTTCAATCCATCGAATTACAGTGCGAAGGTTCACATCACAGTACGATGCTATTTCACCAGAAGTTAAGGTTTTCATATCTATGCCTTGTAGATTTATTAACCAGAAGTATAGCTGTTGTACTACATAGAGACAAAGTAGACAAAAGGATGAAATGTGACATTTGTGACAGCGCCTTGGCGAGGTAACAAGTTCATATCCACCTTACTTATTTTAGATACGCTTCGAGCACACTTACTTCGGCAAATCTTCGTGATCCTTACGTTCAAACGAGAAGTAACTTCAAAATAGGTCAACTGTGGCTTAAACAATAGCTTGCTTTTAATCAACGAAACCCCATCATTATTCTATCAATGTGTAAAGAGTGAAAAAGATTATGACAACCCCTGCAATCGAGATGGTAGACGGCCTACCAATTTTTTCTGCTATTGAGCCTGCCTCTATTAAGCCAGCTATCGAAAAAGCAATTGAAGCTTGTAAAAGTGAAATAGAGGAAGTGGTAGCGTCAAATGATTACTCTTACAAAAATTTAGTATTGCGTCTCGAAGAGGTAGACGACCGCTTAAGCAAAATGTTCTCACCTGTGTCTCATATGAACAGCGTAGTAAGCAGTGATGAATTGCGTGAAGCTCATGACGCGTGTTTACCACTTTTATCTGAATACGGTACTTGGGTAGGCCAGCATGAAGGCCTTTATAATGCGTATGCTTCACTAAAAGCGTCCGATGAGTTTGAAACCTTGAGCGAAGAACAGCAGAAAGTCATTGAAAACGCGGTACGTGACTTTACGCTTTCAGGTGTTGCCCTTCCTGCGCAACAGAAGAAGCGTTTCGCAGAAATACAGGCAAAGCTTAGTGAATTATCGTCAACCTTTTCAAACAATGTGATGGACGCCACCATGGGCTGGACCAAACACATTACCGATCAGTCTGAGCTTGCGGGTATGCCAGAGTCAGCTTTGGAAGCAGCAGCGCAAGCTGCGCACCAAAAAGACTTGCAGGGATGGCTATTCACCCTAGATATTCCGTCTTATTTGCCGGTTATGCTTTACGCGGATAATCGTGAACTTCGCGAAGAAATGTATCGTGCTTATTCAACCAAAGCGTCTGATCAAGGGCCAAATGCCGGTAAGTGGGATAACACAGACATTATCAAAGAGACCTTAACACTGCGCACTGAGCTAGCTGAACTATTGGGCTTTTCAAGCTATGCAGAGCGTTCACTGGCTACCAAAATGGCAGACTCTACCGATCAGGTTATCGGCTTCTTACGCGATTTGGCGGCTAAGTCTAAACCTCAAGCGGAAAAAGAGCTTGAAGAAGTACGAGCGTACGCCAAAGATAAACATGGTGTTACTGAGCTAGCAGCATGGGATTTGCCGTATTACAGCGAAAAATTGAAGCAAGAGAAGTACACCATTTCTGATGAAATGCTGCGCCCTTATTTCCCTGAAGACAAGGTGCTATCAGGGCTTTTTGAAGTAGTGCATCGCTTATATGGCTTGAAGATTATTGAGCAGCCTGGCATCGATACCTGGCATAAAGATGTGCGTTATTTCACTATAACCGACGATGCAGACGCATTGCGCGGTAGCTTTTACCTAGACCTGTACGCACGCGCTAAAAAACGTGGCGGGGCGTGGATGGATGAATGCCGAGTACGTCGTGAAATGACAGATGGTGAACTTCAACTACCGGTGGCCTACCTGACCTGTAACTTCAATGCCCCTATAGGCGATAAGCCTGCGCTTTTTACTCACGATGAAGTCGTCACCCTTTTCCATGAGTTTGGTCATGGAATCCATCACATGCTTACAAAAATGAGCGTGGCTGGCGTATCGGGCATTAACGGCGTGCCGTGGGATGCGGTTGAACTACCAAGTCAGTTCTTAGAGAACTGGTGCTGGGAAGAAGACGCCCTTAATTTTATCTCTGGTCATTATGAGACTGGAGAGCCGCTTCCAGCAGATTTGCTCGACCGTATGCTTGCCGCTCGTGATTACCAGTCTGCTATGCAGATGGTTCGTCAACTTGAATTTAGTTTATTTGATTTCTTACTGCACAGTGAAAAGGGCAGTGAAGTAGACGTACAGGGAACGTTAGACAAAGTGCGCGAAGAAGTTGCCGTCGTTATTCCACCATCGTTTAATCGCTTCCAAAACGGTTTCGGCCACATCTTTGCTGGTGGATACGCGGCGGGCTATTACAGCTATAAGTGGGCCGAGGTGCTTTCTGCCGATGCCTACAGTAAGTTTGAAGAAGATGGCATCTTTAATCGCGATACGGGCAAAGCCTTTTTAGAAAACATTCTAGAAATGGGCGGTAGTAAGCCTCCTATGGATTTGTTTGTTGCCTTTAGAGGGCGCGAGCCGAAGGTTGACGCTTTACTTCGTCATAGCGGTATAAAAGGCTAGGCATACATGAAAGAGTCGAAGTTAGAGTCTTTCCAATCTATCTACCGCCGTGCGTGCGAGCGCAAAGGCGGTGAGAGGGTGCTTGAGGCCATGCTTCAAGCACCGCTCTCTAAAGAGCAAATTGAAACTATTAGTGATGATCGTTTTTTAGCGGCCATGACTAAGCAAGTGTTCAAATCTGGCTTTGTATGGCGAGTCATCGAGCAGAAATGGCCAGATTTTGAAACCTTATTTTTCGGTTTCAACGTGGATAAAGTGTTGCTGATGCCAGATGAGATGCTAGAACAAAAAGCGTCGGATAAGCGCATTGTTCGCAACTATAAAAAAGTGATGACAGTGCGCGACAACGCCATGATGATTAAAGACGTGGCTATGGAGCACGGCAGCTTTGGCAAGTTTGTCACCAGCTTCGATAAAGACAACATCACCGAACTATGGGCGTTTTTGAAAAAACGCGGCGCGCGATTAGGTGGCAATACAGGCCCGTACATGCTTCGAGCGTTGGGTATTGATACTTTCTTGTTTTCTCGTGACGTTGAAGATTACCTGCGCAAAAACGAGATTATCGACGGCGGGTTAACATCGAAAAAGTCGCTGTCTGCAGCAAATGCAGCGTTTGCCCAATGGCATAAACAAAGTGGCCGTTCGCTGCAAGAAATCAGTGCTATTGTGGCATTTAGCTGGGGCACGAATAATCTTGCAGCGTAGCACATATTAGGGATTGTATATTGTATTGCGCGGTCTAGGGTTTCAGATAGACAGGGACGTACATTGCGGACTTAAACAAAGACCAAGCTAACAGATTGTTTTTTAGTATAAGGCTCAGGCAGGCATAAAGCTTTTGCTTGAGCACACAATCCTATACACTTCGGCATTAATAACAATATTCAAATTACAGGACTGTCATGAGCGACAATCAAACTCCCGCTACGCAAGCAGACTCTGCAATCGACAATGCTAGCGAGCATACGACACACTTCGGTTTTAAGCAGGTAGATAAGGGACAAAAAGCCTCTTTAGTTGCCAATGTTTTTGATTCTGTTGCTGCGAAGTACGACGTAATGAACGACTTTATGTCGATGGGAGTGCATCGTTTATGGAAGCGATTTACCATCGACTGCAGCGGTGTGCGCTCGGGCAATAAAGTATTGGATATCGCGGGTGGCACTGGTGATTTAACGGCAAAGTTTTCTCGTTTGGTTGGTCCCACAGGCCGTGTAACCTTAGCTGATATTAACCTGTCAATGCTCAAGGTAGGTCGTGATAAATTGCGCGACCGCGGTTTGGTTAGCAATATCGATTATGTGCAAGCCGACGCAGAAGCGCTACCGTTTCCTGACAACCATTTTGATGTTGTGACCATGGCGTTTGGTCTTCGAAACGTGACGGAAAAGCAAAACGCGCTAAATTCTATTTTTCGTGTGCTAAAACCTGGTGGTCGCTTGTTGGTTTTAGAGTTTTCAAAGCCAACGTCAGAGCAGCTAAGTAAACTTTACGATATGTATTCTTTTCATATTTTGCCCAAAATGGGTCAGCTAGTAGCGAACGATGCAGAAAGCTATCAGTACTTAGCAGAAAGCATTCGTATGCACCCAGATCAAGATACCCTAAAAGGCATGTTTGAACAGGCTGGCTTTGAACAATGTGACTACCAGAATTTAACTGGCGGTATTGTGGCTCTGCACAGAGGCTACAAGTTTTAATGCCTACTTCAGCGCTTGTTACCGCTACGGTTGAATCGGCTTTAAATAAACTGCTGTCTTTGGACGAAGGCAGCGAGAAAAGGTTAAAAGCCCTTAACGGCGCCAGACTTACCGCGTTTGTCTCGCCGCTGCCTTACGGTATCATCTTGTCTTTTTCTGACCGAGTTGACGTACTCAGCGAGCAAGGCTCGTTTGAAGACGCCGTAGCATCGCTAGGAGCAAAAGACTGCTGTATTAAAACGTCACTACAGACTTTGCCAGAATTAAAAGAAACCAGTCAGCTTACCCGCCTTATTCAGCAAAAAGCGCTTTTTTTAGAAGGGGAACTTAATGTTGCCCAGCAAGTCAGCGCTTTGTTTCAGCAGCTCGATATCGACGTTGAAGAGTTGATTGCTCAAAGGACCAATGACGTTATTGCACATCAAACTGTGAAAACGGTAAAAACAGTGCATGAAAAATCGATGGCGGCGTTAGCGTCTATGGCTAAGATCTTCGGCAATGCCGTGGTAGAAGAAAAACAGTTGGCTGCACATAAGCTTGCGGTAACGCACTTTAGTGATGAAGTGAATGCGCTTCGCGACAGGGCTGAAAGTGCCGATGCGCGACTGCGCCGGTTAGAAGAAAAATTTAAGTAAGATTGAGAGAAACAGGCTCATAAATGCGTATTGTTAGGTTATACCGAATTAACAAGGTATTGTTGGAACACGGTTTAGATGAACTTATTCCAGCAAAGTGGTTACCCTGGTACGCGCGAATTATGCGCCATGCCATTTTTTGGGTGCGCAATAAGCATAAAGGGAAATCACCTGGCGAGCGCATTACTCTTGCATTGCAAAACCTTGGTCCAGTCTTTATCAAGTTTGGTCAAATGCTTTCTACACGCCGTGACCTGCTTCCCCCAGCTATTGCTAATGAGCTGGCCCGCTTACAAGACAAAGTACCACCTTTCTCGTCAGACGCAGCGCAAAACATCGTTAAGCAAGCGCTAGGGCTGTCTGATTTAAGTGAACTGTTTAGCGAGTTTGAAACCGCGCCACTCGCGTCGGCCTCTATTGCGCAAGTTCACGCAGCAAAGTTAAAGCACAACAACGAAGACGTTGTAGTAAAGGTATTAAGGCCAGATATTCGCGATACCATAGTGGCGGATATGGAGCTTCTATTTAGCCTAGCAAATGTCCTACAGCGTTGGTTGCCAGACGGCAAGCGCTTGCGCCCTGTAGAAGTGGTAGTGGAATATCGCAAAACCATTGTAGATGAGCTAGATCTGCTGCGTGAGTCGGCAAACGGTATCCAACTAGGACGTAATTTTGAGGGCTCAGACGCCTTATACGTACCTAAGATCTACAGCGATTATTGTCGCAGTAATGTACTGGTTATGGAGCGCATTTACGGCCTGCCTATTTCTAATATCGACGCTTTGTTGACCCAAAATACTAATATGAAAAAGCTTGCAGAGCGCGGGGTTGAAGTGTTTTTCACCCAAGTATTCCGCGATAGCTTTTTCCATGCGGATATGCACCCAGGCAACATTTTTGTATCTACGGAACACCCTGAGAATCCAAAATATATCGCAATCGATTTTGGCATTGTCGGTACGCTTAATCGAGAAGATAAGCGCTATTTGGCCGAAAACTTTATCGCTTTTTTTAACCGAGACTATCGCAAAGTGGCGCAGCTTCACGCTGACTCGGGTTGGGTGCCTCAAGATACCAACATCGATGAGTTCGAAATGGCCATTCGCACCGTATGTGAACCGATTTTCCAAAAGCCACTAGCTGAAATATCCTTTGGTAACGTGCTGTTACAGCTATTTAATACGGCACGACGTTTCAATATGGTTGTGCAGCCGCAGCTTGTACTACTGCAAAAGACGTTACTGTATATCGAAGGCTTGGGGCGTCAGCTATACCCCCAGCTTGATTTGTGGAAAACCGCCAAGCCGTTTCTTGAAAACTGGATGAAAGAGCAAATCGGCTTTACGGCTATGATGGGGAAGGTGAAGGACAACTTACCATTCTGGTCAGAAAAGCTCCCAGAAATGCCAGATTTGCTATACGACAGTCTGCAACAAATGAAGCGCTTGCCTTTGCAACAGCAACGAGCACACCTAGCACTGCTCCAAGAGCAAAAGAAAACAACTCAGACCACTCATTTAAGCCTTGTAGGGGCAACATTTGTGCTTCTGTCAGCAATATTGCCAATTTACGATTTATCGTGGTATTTTCCCGCCAGTACAGCGGGGATTGGCGCAATTTGTTGGTACTTGGCGTGGCGAAAAGGACTGTGATTTTTGTTACGCTGCGGTGAAATATTTATGAAATCCGTAGTTAATTAATTAATTTGTATAGTAATCGTCCCGAAGAGTGTTATAGTGAATACGGCTCTAAGCCAAAGTCTTTAAATAGACGCGATTTTGTATTATTTGCTATATGTAAAACCACTCGAGTTACCCGGTAATTTGTTGTAAGTTGTTTGTCCATTCGTAAGTAAGACCCAATACTCCGCCAATTTAAAGACTCTAAAGAACTTTGTTACACGCGCTTATGCGCAATTTAATACGATATTTGAGGTCTATACGACATGTCTAAAGTTACAGGCACAGTTAAGTGGTTCAACGCTGATAAAGGTTACGGTTTCCTAACTCAAGATAACGGCGGCAAGGACGTTTTCGTTCATTTCCGTGCGATCATCTCTGACGGTTACAAAACGCTTCCAGAAGGTCAGCGAGTAGAATTTGAAGTTGAAGAAGGTCAAAAAGGTCTTCAAGCTGCTAACGTGCAAGCTATCTAAGAATTCAAAAACGGCGGTCATTTGACCGCCGTTTTTCTTTCTATCGTCTACACCACCCGAACTAATCGATCATCCCACCTATATTTGATGCTGACAGCATAATTCTAATATCAGTGCTCTGCGGTATTGCGAAGTTATGGCGTTTAATGCTTTACTCGTCGTTATGACCATGAATACATTTTCAGGGAGTGCTTTATGCGCATGACATCAATTATTCGATCCACAATGGCCGCAGTGCTACTTCTTCTTTGCTCAAGCCCTACCTATGCAGCCCAATCAAATGAACAAGTCGCCGGCCAGAAAGTGCTGGCAACAGTACTTAGTGCCGAAATTAGTATGGCGGACGTTATGCCCAGCGAAGAAGAGAGAAAAAACATAAAGGAGCAGGCGAAAGATAACTACGCCGAAATGCTCGAATATGTTGCACGTTTAAACGCGTCTAACAAAATCTATGAACTTGTACTAGAGGATTACGCGAAGGAAAAAGGTATCGCTCTTAATCAGGCTCTCGTGAACAAGTTTACCGATAAATTCGCAAGTCAGGTATCCAGTGACACGGCATCCAAACCTATCGGAGAAATAGCGGTTAAGCAGGTAATACAATATCAAGCAGAAAGAGCCATGTTTGAAGAGTTTGGCGGTCGTGTTATTTTTCGACAGTCTAACCCACAAATGCCCATTGAAGCCTACAGCAAACTGCTTTCTCGATATCGCGATGCGGGTAAGATTAACATAGTGGACGGAGAGCTGCGCGAAGCGTTTTGGGCGGCCTTTAAGCCACCTTATCAATACGAAATTGCGCCGGAAAATGTCGACTTTACGCAGCCTTGGTGGCTTTAACTACATACTCAATAAAGTATGAGTATCGAACAAAGATAAAACTAAAAATGTTGGAAATGAAGGGCTAGGTTCCGCTATGGGTAGTGACAAAATAGGCGGTATAGACGCAATAGATAAAGCCATTTTGGCTATACTTCAGAATAACGCTGATACGCCCGTCGCGGAAATTGCCGAGCACGTCGGGCTTACGGTTACACCTTGCTGGCGCCGAATTCAAAAGTTAGAAGAAAAGGGCGTGATTTCTAAGCGTGTGGCACTATTACAAGGAAAGCAGCTGGGCCTTGCAATGACAGTATTCGTTCAGGTGAAAGCAGGAAGGCACGATGGGAAGTGGCTGGCAAGCTTTGCCAAACACGCGGCGTCATTTGATGAAGTTGTTGAATGTTATCGTATGTCAGGAGAATATGATTACTTGCTAAAAGTACTCGTCACCGATATGGATTGCTTCGACCACTTTTATAAGCGATTGGTTAACGGTATAGAATTTTCAGACGTTACCTCTAGCTTTGCAATGGAGCAGATTAAATATACGACCTCAGTACCGTTAAACCATATTTAAATTAAAAAAATGGGGCCGGTTTGACGGGCCCCATATAAATTAATGATTTTGTTCTTCAACGTGCTGGTCGGCATATATCTTGGATTTCTTTTTGATTTTACATCCTAAGATACGCTGCGCATTTTTACGGCCGATATAGTGAGCGACTGTGTAGGGGTGCGCGCGTTTGAAGAACCGTGAGAACGAATGGAATACATTTTCCATGGGCTTGGCTCCTTCTATTAAAAATTGCCCCAAATAAAATATAGTAATATTACAGTTTGATGTCAACAAAATATTCACCATTGTTCCATGTAGATATTTTGTTTTTACACGTAGGGTAGGCAAGAAAAATTTTACTTTCTCTATTCATTGATATTTATCGTTCAGTAGAAGGGATCATTTTGATCGCAGGTTTTTGCCCACACTGCAAAAAGCAAATGACCTACACAAGATGCCGGATTCAAAAAGGAACAAAATGAAAAGTCTGGCTAACAGTATAGCTCTGGATAGAAAGTGAACACCATTGACTTTCAATAATGTTCACTATTGTTTTGAGTAATTGGGATCGCCAGCGATCCCATCATCGACTTGCTAGTAGTAAGACAGCTTTTCAGACTTGCCAGAGAAAATTTTATACACCATGGCCGTGTAGGCTAAAATAATGGGCACAACAATGACTACGCCCACGAGCAAGAAGCGTAGGGAGCTTGCATCGCTAAGCGCATCCATCACCGTCATCTGCCCAGGTATAATAAACGGGTAGTAGCTAATGCCAAAAGCTGTAAAGCAAAGCAAAAATACAAGCAAGGCTATAAAGAACGGAAGCCATTCGCCTTTACCTTGAGCGTCAGGCAGTTTCTTAAGCAATACCCCGCACAATGCTAAAAGCGCAAAACATGCTACGGGTATAGCAAATAGCACATAGCCCCAAGGCGCCGATAGCCATAAATCTCGCACATCATCATGTAAGGTAAGGTTAGCAATACTTACCGCAGTAATTCCCACAGCCAGTACAATTAAACCACGACGTGCCCAATAATAGGCTTTTTCTTGAAGCCCCCCTTCGCTTTTAAGTATTAACCAGCATGAGCCAATAAATGCATAAGCTGCCGTTACTCCAAATGCTGCAAGTAGTGCAAAGCCTTGAGCCCAAATGTCAGTGCGAAGCCCAGTCACATAAATACCTAGCATGTAACCCTGCGCCAGCGTGGTTAGCAAAGAACCGTATTTAAACACTAAATCCCACTTACGTTTTTGCACCTGTACGACCTTAGCGCGAAAATCGAATGCCACACCGCGCAAAATCAGACCTAACAACATGAAAGTTGCAGGCAAATACAGAGTTTGCAAAAACTCACTATGGGCTTCAGGGAAAGCGATAAGTAGCAAACCGATAGCAAGCACAAGCCAAGTCTCGTTGGCATCCCAGTAAGGCCCAATTGAGGCTATCATATCGTCGCGAAACGCCTCTTTTCTAGGCGGAATCAATACACCTACGCCTAAATCATAGCCGTCCAAAATGGCATAAAGTAATACAGATAAACCAAGTAAACCTACATAAATATTTCCGAGCATCTCTGCTGATATATTTTCAAACATTTTTGCTCTCCTTAGACCGTGCTTGGATCAGGTTCAGAAGGTTGCATCTTCGCTTTGGCGACTTCCCGCTCTTCTGTCGTGATCTCTTCGATCTCTACCGCTTTTCTGCACATCAACATAAGGGTTCCCATGTATGCAATCAAAAGCACTGTGTAGATAACGAGGTAGAGCATAAATGACAATGCTATATTGGCCGGCGGCAGTTGAGTAACTGCGTCTGCTGTTTTCAGTACACCGCTTACTAAATAGGGCTGGCGACCTATTTCTGTTACGTACCAGCCAGCAAGCGTAGCTATCCAGCCGCTAAATGCCATGGCTGCGAACGTGCGTTTTAGCCAAACAGGAAAGTCTATGTTTCGCATAAGGTAAAGACTGCCAAGCCATGAAACGGCAAGCATCAGCATGCCCATTCCCACCATAACTCTGAAGCCGAAGAACACAGGGGCTACTGGCGGGTGTTCACCTTCGAATTCATTTAACCCTTTAATCTCGCCCTTAAGTTCATGGGTAAGAATTAAACTTGCACCATAGGGAATGGGGATTTCAAAGTGGTTCTCCTTGCTTTCTTCGTCAGGAACTGCAAAAAGCAATAGAGGCGCGCCTTCAGTGGTTTCCCATAAACCCTCCATCGCAGCTACTTTTTGAGGTTGATGCTTTAGGGTATTTAAACCGTGCATGTCGCCTGCAAAAATCTGCAGAGGAATTAGCACGGCCGCCGTATAGGTAGCCGTTTTAAGCGCTAATTTTGGGGCGAGTTTATCGTCACCTTTCAACATACGGTATGCTGAAAGCCCAGCAATAAGGAAACTCGCCGTTAGGCCTGACGCCAACATCATATGAGCAAAGCGATAAGGGAAAGACGGATTAAAAATGATTTCTTTCCAGTTGGTGGCGTAGACCACACCATCGACCACTTCAAAGCCCTGTGGAGTTTGCATCCAGCTATTAAGGGCCAGTATCCAGAACGCGGAGGTGGTGGTACCAAGGGCAACGATAAGGGTAGATGCTGTATGTAGCCAGTTAGGAACACGGCGAATACCAAATAGCATGATACCTAAAAACGTGGCTTCTAAGAAGAAGGCGGTCAGTACCTCATAACCTAAGAGCGGGCCGGCCACGTTGCCCACTTTCTCCATAAACCCCGGCCAGTTGGTGCCAAACTGAAATGACATGGTCACACCGCTAACCACGCCTAGTGCAAAGCTTAGGGCAAAAACCCGGACCCAAAAACGATACATGCGCATCCAAACAGGGTGACCTGAAATGTTTGAGCGCAGTTTAAAATAAAAAAGAAACCAGCCCATCGCCATGGTGATGGTTGGAAACAAAATATGAAAACTAATATTTAACGCAAATTGTAAACGAGACAGCAAGAATGCATCCACAGAAAGCCCCCTTAGTTAACGCTGTTTTTCCCTGGAAGTAGCTTGTCCTTGAGTTCAAGCATACGGCCCACGCCAGAACCCAATTTCATCAACGTGTTTAGCTTTTCAGGTCCAAGATTCTGAAGCTCTTCAGACCATGCCGTAATTGATTCGAGTAAATCATGAATTTCGTTCAGTTTGTGTTGGGCGTTTGCCTCCTTTTCATTTGCAGGTGCATCAAGGAGCAAATCCCGAAGCAGGCTCATGGTTGGGTCTATTTCGCGCTTTCTACGCTCTTCAAAAACCCGATTTGCCAGCGTCCAGATATCGCCAGCGGGAATAAAAAACTCTTTCCTTTCCCCAGGAACATGGTGCTGTTTAACTAAGCGCCATGACTGAAGCTCTTTTAAGCCCATGCTGGTGTTGCCTCTGGAGATATTCAGCGCATCGGCAACCTCTTGGGCTGAAATAGGCTCTTCGTTTAAAACGATAAGCGCAAGAATTTGTCCAACTGTTCTGTTGAAACCCCAGCGGCTTCCCATTTCGCCAAAGTGCATAACCGCAGATGTAATTAGAGGCGTCATTTTCATTTTAATGTTCCAGAAGTTTCAGAAATTACTGAAAGCTTATTGCGTCAGATCAAAAAAAGCAACAATAAAGCACTTTGTTAGCAATATTTAATCGACCACTTAGTGTATGTGAATCGAGAAAGTATCTTCGATATTGCATGATCTATTTACGATAAGTTGCTATCGTGACAACAATTACTGTTCTAATCATGAAAGCTCGCTTTCCAAATTTTTCGGCGTAAGGTAATGCAACAAAATCAATACTCACAGCCTTCACTTCAAAATTGTGAAGACGAGGCCATTCATTTAATCGAAAGCGTTCAGAGCTTTGGATATGTCATTGCTATAAATCCCGATACTAAAAAAATCCACGTATTCAGTGAAAACATTAAAGAGCTATTTAAAGTCAATATAGTGGCGGGGGAAACGCCTGTCACAGATTTGATTAACGTGCCTTCACCAGACGCGCCTACATTTAAAACTATTTATGAGTCAGTTAAAGGTGGAGGGGTTCGTCACGCCTATCAATGGAAGTTTGCAAAAAATGCGCTTTGGCTCGATAACTGGGAGAAAGAAGGCAGCGGCGTTGCCTTTGATTCGAATGGTTTACTGGTAATAGAGTTAGAGCCCACGCCTCAGCTAAGTTATGAAGCGGCTCAGCAATGGGTACCAATGGATGTAGACATTCGCGCCCTATTACCTAATGTAGATGACAAGGAATCGATTAATGATGTCGCAGATGCGATAGCAAAGGTGTTTAAAGATTATATCGACTTCGACTCCGTGATGGTTTATCAGTTCGATGATAGCTATTGTGGCGAGGTCATCGGAGAAGCGACAGAACTTAACGCTCGCTCATTCAAAGGGCTAAAGTTTCCTGCATCAGATATTCCCAAACAAGCCCGTGAGCTCTATCTTAAGAACCGTGTCCGCTGTGTTTTTGATGTCGAAGAGCAGCCAGTGCCTTTACAGCCGCATTTAATCGAGGCTGAACGCGCGCCATTAGATCTCTCAATGTCGATGGTACGTTCGGTATCACCTATTCATATTAATTACCTAAAAAACATGGGTATTCGTTCGTCGTTTTCGGTATCGCTTGTGTTCGAGGGGAAACTGTGGGGGCTCCTCGCTTGCCACAATAATGAGCCTAAATACATCGACCAGAAAAAGCGTTTAGTGTGCGAATCACTTGGGCACCTTTATGCGTGGCAAATGCACACAAAAGCGCTTCATAACAAGAAGGAACATTTTCAATTACGCCAGCGTAAGCTGAACAATATTGTCCATCAACTTACTTCTTACTCAAACCCGCTTGAGGCAATCTCGCATAAAGAAACTTCTCTGCTGGAAGTTGCTGATGCTTGTGGAATGGCGGTGATCACGCCCACGGGTAATTACTTTGTTGGTAAAACGCCTTCAGAGGAAACTTTAACCCTATTGTTGGGTAAATTTTCTATCAGTGATTCAGAACAGTCGATAGCCATCAACCGGCTAGCAGATGAGGTTTCTGAAAACTGTTCGCTAAACGGTATACGCGGTATGTACATTTCTTGCGTATCTGCCAAGTTGGGTTATTTCACCGTATGGTTTCGCGAACAGCGTGACAAAACAATTCGCTGGGCAGGCCGAGACGCGGCTAAAAAAGATATTGGCAGGTCACTAACCCCTCGTAATTCATTTGATTTGTACTTACAAAACGTGGCTGATGAGTCAGTAGCATGGAGCGAGGATGATAAGTTAATCATTGATGGGTTTGACCACTTGTTTATCCCCTATGCCCTAAGCCTTAAAGCAGCTTCAGACCAACAGATCAGTAAGTTAGAAGAGTTGGATAAGGCCAAAGACCAGTTTTTAGCAAGTATCTCACATGAGCTTCGCTCCCCGCTTAATTCGATAGTTGGGTGGACAGATTTAGCCCTTATGGATGTGGGGGATGTAGAAAGAATGAAAGATGCGCTGGGGGTAATCAAACGCGCTGCATCAACTCAAGCCGCCTTAATAAACGACATCTTAGATCTATCACGCATTATATCGGGCACCATGAAGTTGAGTACCCATTCGCTAAATATTGCCTCGTCTATTTCCGAAGTAGCCAAGTCATTTGAAGCTGGCTTTGCAAGTAAGAATATTCAACTTTCAATAAATTGCGATGACGCACATACCCAGATATTAGGCGATAGCTTACGCATAAAGCAGGTTATTAATAACTTATTAAGCAATGCGCTCAAATTTACGTCAAAAGGCGGTACTGTGCATGTACGTGGCAAAAGAGAGCATTCAAACTACCTATTTCGAGTGAGAGACAACGGAAAAGGTATGACACGTGAACAAATATCCCATGTATTTGAGCGCTTCTATCAGGGCAACGATTCCCACAATAAAATTGGACTTGGGCTAGGTTTGTCCATTGTAAAAAGCTTGGTTGAAATGCACGGTGGTGAAATTTATGCAGAAAGCGATGGGCCTAATACGGGTACTACGTTTTACGTTACATTGCCTATCGCTCCATTGAGCTTGCATGATGAAATAATCGAAACTAAAAATAGTGAAATTAGTGACTTAACAGAGTCTTTGCGTCTAAGTGGTTTGCGAGTCTTGGTAGCGGAAGACGAACAGGACGCACGCGATTTTATAAAGCTATTTTTGGAGTCTAACGGAGCTCGCGTCAATGTGGTTAAAAATGGCTTGCTAGCGTGGAAAGAGCTCAACGACATGCCAGAAGCTTTCGATCTGCTGCTCTCAGATATAGGTATGCCGGAATTAGATGGATTAGGTTTGATGCTTAAAATGAGAGCTAGTCAAAACCTTGAAATCGCCAAGCTTAGTGCCGTTGCGCTTACTGCTTATGCTTACACTTCTGACAGAGTAAAAGCACTAAAAGCGGGTTTCAATAACTATGTATCCAAGCCGGTTGATGGTGAAGAGTTGCTAACCATTCTGGAAATGTACTTACCAGAAACATCGCACTAACAGCGTTTACTAAAATTATCTATGCGAACTGTTATTATCTACCAGCGGCGAAGCAGCTGCTGGTAGACAGTTTTGTCTAGAAGCGACTCGCGAGCTGACACACTTTCTTTAACAGGGAGTACTGTACGAGCTTCCTGCAACGATGCATACTGCTCACCGTCTACATAAAATACGCTGCTGTCAGAGGTAGGCTTACCGTCAAGAGAGTAGGCGGTGTTTAGTAAGTCAGTGCTCGTAGTTATGCTGCTGTGCCCAATAAAATCAGCTATGCCATCGCCATCCACATCCTTTGTTACCCACCCTAGTGCAAGAGGCTGATTGAATTCTCCGTTATTCTGCAGCGTCGATACGGCCTGGTTAAATTTTTCAATAACGCTTTCAGCTCTCGCAACATTTTTACTAAGAGCTATTTGAAACCCTGTTTTTGCCAAAGGCTTTGCTGAAAAATGCAGTGTTTCTTCACTATCGTTAGCAAGCAAAATGTTTAGTTCCTGAGCGAGGAGCTGGGTGGTTATTAAATAAGGTGCTCTATCATCGGCAAGTTGGCGAAAGGCATCAAAAGTTGTGGGGTTGCGCGACCACTTTATATCTTTAAGCAATCGGAATGAGGGCGTGTTAGCAAAGCGGTTTTCAATGGCAACCCGGTTGCCTTTTAAGTGTGGAAAAAGTCTAACTTCCTCGACGTTTGCCTCTTTACTTACCGCATAGAGATGAATAGGCAAGTAGACATCGGAAAGCACATAGTTGCTAATGTCTTCGCCCAAATTCACGTAGGCAAACTCACCGTCTAGTTTTCCCGTTAAGACAGAGCTGCCTAGAAAAGCTTGACGCATAACCTGAAGCTGAATATCCAGCCCCGCTTCTTTGAACACCTTTTCAAGCAAGGCATTAATTCGAGCAGGCTCACCATCATCACTAATATAGGTTTCAAAGGTAGCGGCACCCAAAGTCGTGGGGGCAGCATGTAAAAGCGAAGTGTTAACTAAACATAGGGCTAGGCTGATACCTAACAAGGAAAGGCGTCGAGTGAAAAAAGAAAGCGAAAACGCGCTGAATTTTACCAAAAGTGAACTCCGAACTGCCATCATGCATTTACTACACTGTAATGCAGTTAGTCGCGTAATTCCAATAAACACGCATTGGCTTAAATTAACAAAATGTAAGTCACATCAGTATTTTGTGCAGTATGTGTTTGGCTAGGGGAGTACTACCGTTACTCGTGACGATAAGCCTGTTTCGCTAATGGCTTACTGTCACGAGTATTAGCTTAGGTTAAATAAACTAGTCGCCGAAGCTTCCCGCGGGACCTGGGTAAACCACAACGCTTTCAACACCGTCTTTGTTCACGCTAGCAACGCCAAAAAAATAGTTGTCGATAACGATATTCTCAAGCATGGCCTCGGTCACATTGCCCACATACTTACTATACTCCCACTGCGGTGCATCGGTATGACGCCAATATATTTTGTAACCTTTAAGCTGAGGATTTTGTTTTGCATCCAGTGCATCCCACTTTAAGAAGGTTGAAGGCTGAACAGCGCCTGCAATTTGTACGTTTGCAGGTGGATTCGGTGCCCACGCCATTGCTGCAAGAGAAACCGCGTTTAGACCAGTAAGCTTAGCCGCATAATCAAAGTCAACGCCATCCAAGGTATCACCATAGGCAATCCCATCTTCTACGCGAAGGTCTTGGTGTTGGCGGGTATAGTTTTCGTTAGTTTCCATAATACGAATACCCGGATAGCCCAAGTCGTTAAACGGGCGATGATGTCCACCACGGCCAAAGCGGTCTAGGCGATAAATCACCATAGTGTCTAAGTTCTCAATGTACTTATCCGCGATTTTATCGATATAGCGGGCAAGGTTTCGACTTGGTGAGTCTACTTCACCACCGGTAAAGCGGCGCATGCGAGCGTCTTTTTCGGTTTCGGTCACGCGTGTACCTTCGGCAAACAAGCGAGCGGTGGTGTTGTTAATTACGCCATTAACGCCTTCAATGTTGCCGATCATGTCGTTGTTTAGGACCGCTTTAATTCGCCAGCCGTCTTTTTGGGCTTGCTTTGCCATAATACGTCCGCCGAAAAGCCCTTGCTCTTCACCTGATAATGCTGCGTAAACAATACTGCCGTTAAACTTATATTTCGACAACACCCGCGCTGCCTCAAGAGTACCGGCAACGCCCGAGGCGTTGTCATTTGCGCCCGGCGAATCAGAGGTGAAATCCATGACATCAGACACCCGTGAATCAATGTCGCCTGACATGATCACGTAACGATCCGGGTCAGTACTACCGCGCTGAATAGCGATAACGCTGACCACTTCCACTGGGTCTGGAATACGTTTCTCACCGCTAATTACTTCTGATTGGTAGTATACCTCTAAGCAGCCACCGCACTCGGCTGAAATTTTATCAAACTCAGATTTAATCCAGCGACGCGCAGCGCCTATACCACGGGTGTCAGACTCGGTTTCAGAAAGGGTGTGGCGAGTACCAAAATTGACTAACTTAGTAATGTCTTTTTCGATATTTTCAGAGGAAACACCGTCGGCAATATCGTAAAGTGCTTGCTGCTGCTCGCTCTGGGCGTGAGCGGCGAAACAAAATGTGCTACTCAATAAAACAGTAGATACCAGTAGGCTATTTTTTCTTATTTTTGCGCTTATGTTAGCGAGTGAGGATAGGTTTTTTATCATTGTTCTCTCCAGTGTTTATCTTTTAACCATAACCAATACGTGGCTTGGCTACAATTGGAGTAAACGCGTGGAATAGTTGGTCATCGCAGAAATTAAAGATAAACGTAAATACAAAAAAACTGAGAGAACAATGTGGTGCCTGTGAAGGGAAATAAAAAAAGCCGGCAGCAGCCGGCTTTAGGTATGTAATAACTTTGCTAGCGGTTAAATAAACGCAAACGCGTCGCCGAACAGATTCTCCACTTTTAAGCCGCGTTGAGTAAAATCGTCGCGTACTACTTTTGCCATTTCGAAGCGACCGGCAACATATACTTGAACGTTCGCAAAGTCAGCATGGTCTGCCATTACAGCATGATGCACCCAGCCCGTTCTGCCTTTCCATTCATCACATGCAAACTCAACAACTGGCACAAAAGTGAAGTGCTCATTTGCTTCAGCAAGCGCTGTTAGCTCATCGGCCAGATACAAGTCAGCCGCGTGCTTACCGCCCCAGTAAAGGGTAAGTGGTGTTTTGTCACCGCTGTTAAGGTGCTCTTGCAGAATTGAGTACGTATACGAGAAGCCTGTACCACCAGCAATAAGCACCATTGGCAGGCCATTGTTTTGCAAAAAGGCATTGCCATTACCCGCATTAACAGTAATTTCGCCATCTGCACGCATGCGCTCTAGCACTTCGCCGGCGTAGCTGTTACCAGGCTCTGCGCCTATGTGTAATTCAATGCGGCTATTATCAAAGGCGGCGTTAGCAATTGAGAACGGGCGCATATCTTTTTCGCCCATCACTACCATAGCGTACTGACCGGCCTTAAATTCCACAGGGCTCTCTGGCGTTAATTCAACTTTTTGTACCACTTCGGTTAAAGGCGTGATGCTTGCAACCTTACACTTAATTTCTGACATGTATTCTCTTTAAACCTTCTTGCTTAGCGTGTCGCCTTTTTATGCGCTTTAAGACAAGCGCATGCTCAATACAAAATAAATAGCGCTAAAAATAGTTGCTACATAATACCAAGACTGTCCCAAATATCATCAACCCGTTTTTTAACGTCTTCGTCCATCACAATAGGCACGCCCCATTCACGGTCGGTTTCGCCCGGCATCTTGTTTGTTGCATCCATGCCCATTTTGGAGCCTAGCCCTGAAACTGGTGATGCAAAATCTAAGTAATCGATAGGCGTATTTTCTATCATTACCGTGTCGCGGGCTGGGTCCATACGTGTAGTAATTGCCCAGATGACATCGTTCCAGTCGCGCGCGTTAACGTCATCATCACACACTATCACAAATTTGGTATACATAAACTGACGTAAGAACGACCACACACCCATCATCACCCGTTTCGCATGGCCAGGGTATTGCTTCTTCATGGTAACTACTGCCATACGATAAGAGCACCCCTCCGGAGGCAAGTAGAAATCTACGATTTCAGGGAACTGCTTTTGTAAAATAGGCACAAACACTTCATTAAGCGCGACACCTAGGATAGCTGGTTCATCGGGTGGACGGCCGGTATAGGTTGAATGGTAGATTGGATCTTTGCGGTGGGTTATGTGGGTGACGGTAAACACAGGGAAGTCATCAACTTCATTATAATACCCGGTGTGATCGCCATAAGGACCTTCAGGTGCAGTTTCATCCTGAGCTATATAGCCTTCAAGTACAATCTCGGCGCTAGCCGGGACTTGCAAATCGTTACTGATAGATTTAACTACTTCGGTTTTATCACCGCGCAGTAGGCCTGCAAAAGCATATTCTGAAAGTGTATCGGGTACAGGAGTAACCGCACCTAAAATGGTGGCTGGATCTGCACCAAGAGCCACAGACACAGGGTAGGGTTCGCCCGGATGGGTCTGACACCACTCACGAAAATCAAGGGCGCCACCACGGTGTGATAGCCAGCGCATAATGAGTTTATTTTTGCCAATAACTTGCTGACGGTAAATACCCAAGTTCTGGCGTTTTTTGTGCGGTCCTCTCGTAACGCTTAAACCCCATGTTACCAAAGGCGCAGCGTCACCCGGCCAACAGCGCTGTACCGGAATTTTTGACAAGTCGACGTCGTCACCGGTAAGCACCACTTCTTGGCAAGGGGCTTTTTTAAGCACTTTAGTGGGCATATTCAACACTTGTTTGAACACAGGTAACTTTTCCCAAAGATCTTTTAGCCCTTTGGGCGGCTCTGGCTCTTTTAAGTAAGCCAGCAGTTTGCCCACTTCGCGCAGCGCTTCAACAGAGTCTTGCCCCATGCCCATCGCTACGCGCTCTGGCGTACCGAATAAATTGGCCAGTACCGGCATATCGTGGTTTCTTGGGTTTTCAAACAACAGCGCAGGGCCGCCAGCTCGCAATGTCCTATCGGCAATTTCTGTCATTTCAAGATCGGTATCAATGGGCTGGCTAATGCGTACTAACTCGCCTTTTGCTTCAAGCTGGCGAATAAAGTCGCGTAAATCTTTATACTTCATCTGTTTTGGCGTATCCACGTACGTTATTTATGGCAAGAATATACCATTTTAAGTCAAAGTCCGATCAGTAAGCGGTGTGAAACCAACATTAAACGTTCTACAGACAAAATAACCTTTACAGTGGCGTCATTTAGGTGTGATATTGGAATATGTTATGAAATTTAACAATTGCGGGCCAACGGTACATGGCGCGCGTATAATTACACAAGCCCTTGTATTATAGTGCTTTGCGATAACACGCAGCTGTAATGTGCGTATTAAAACCTTAATAACCCTTTCGCCTAAGGTGGTTACATGAGTTCATTCGATCAGGACATGCTAGACGAGTTAAATTTGCTACTGAAGTTTCCTGCAGACAGTCTGCTTCAGGGGTTGAAAATCCATCACGATGCCAGTCAAAGTATGGTGAACGCAGCGTCAAGGCTGTATTCGAAAGGCTTAATCACCCAGCCTGATGGCGGTTACCTAACTGATTTAGGTATTGATTTAGCCGACCACGCCCGTCACATTCAATCGGCCATGTGCCCGCGAAAAAGTAGTCATTAGCCTAAACGTTTTTTGCTATATCCTTTTACCGAGAGGTCAAAGTTAAAAGAACTCTGCCCTCTTACGATTATTTATGTAAAGAAAAGTATGTCTTAGTTAAGTTAATCTATACTAGGTCGATAACTAAACTAAGTATGTGTGACCAACCTTTATTGCTTAGCTATGAAACGAATTATATCTACCGCTTTATTAATCTGTGTATCAGTAACCGGGTTTACTGCTCATGCGCTTGAGGGTGAGACGATAGAGGAGCTTCGTGCAGTTCAGCTTTACAGCCAAGACGCGCTTATTGACATGATTAACGCCAATACGCACCTAGATAAAGTGGTAGAAGACAGGTGTCAGCTTGTTCAAGACATTGAAGCTCGCGCCGATGTGCTAAAAATTCCAGCTTACCAATTTTTATGGGGCGATATGCTGGCGTGGGGTGTGTGCGTAGATGCCGAACCTTCTCGTGGGATTGGCTATATGGAAGACGCAGCAAATCAAGGTTTGCCTGCTGCACTTGAGCAGCTTGGACGTTATTACGCAAAAGGTACGCTGGTACAGCAGGACAAAGCACGTGCAGTGGTGTATTTACGAGAAGCTGCAGCCCTTAAAAACCTAAAGGCGCAAATTCGTCTGGTTGAATTGTTTTTAGAGGGGCACGGCAGCCCTTACGATTACGAAGAGGCGTACCACTGGCTGTATAACTCGGTAACAAACGACAAAACACAGCATCAGCAAATAGCGTCGTATCTTGCTCGTTTAGAAAAGCTCATGCACCCCAAAGCTGTGCGTGAAGCAAAGCGGCCTTTGGATAGCTAAATATTACCCGTACGTAATCGATAGCAAACGTCTAAATGATTAAGAGAGTCTGCGGGGGCTTAGCGTTTCCGCCAGCCTGTGAGCATTGGGCGAACTAACTGAATATTTCCCATATATTGCACAGCAAACACCGCAACAATATGCACTAGCACGCATGCGTAGAGGACATCGGCCATAATGCTGTGTACCCATTCCAGTGTGCTATTGCCAAACATAGAATCTATTTCTTCCATCATAAAACCGGTAACTCCTAAACCCAGCAGTAGTGTGATAACAGCTATTATCATCAACCAGCCAAACGGGTTGTGACCATGGTGAGTGGGAATTTTCTTTTGTTTTACGTGTTGAATATGTTCAGCGAAGGCATGTTGATGCAGTGACACGTTAGAAAAGCTTGCATATTCAGTGGCAATCCTTTTACTTCGTGGAAGCTTGGCTGACAAGAAGCCCCAGCCAACACGCATGGATATAAGTGCTACCGCGATATAACCAGCTATTTCGTGATTAAGGCGACCTGGCTCCACAATAAAATAGTTGGTCACAAAGGTAGCGACAAGGCCCCAATGGCATAGGCGCACCACCCAATCCCAAATATAAATGTCCGAAGGCGTATCTTTAGGTCTGTACATTACATAACTTTCTTAAGGTAAAACAAAAACGCTGCAATAGTTTGCAGCGTTTTCATCAAATATTAAAGCAAGCGGGCTATCAGCCGTTTGCTGAAACACACCTAGTGCATTTCTTTCTTAACAATGCTGCCATCAACAGGGTTAAAGTAAATTTCTACTTTGTTTTCTTCTTTGTCGAAGCCGTAGATTTCGTAGCAGTTGCCGCCCGTTACTTTGAACTCGTTAATTTTGTAACCTTGCGCTAATAGCTGAGCCTGAAACGCATCTTGGTTCTGCCATTCAGCTTCAGGTGCAGTCGTACACTGTGTAGTGCCATGCTCTGCACTACACGCACTTAAAAGGGTTGCAGCGCCAATAGCCGTAGCCATCATTAATTTTTTCATTGCAGTCTCCATTTCGCTTTTTAGTTAAAAATTTTTTCTGTCCTACGTGGAATGAGTGTACTTAGTTTGCTCTATGATTCAAAGGGGCATATTGCAATAGCCATTTGTCGCGGCTTAGATTTTTCGAATGGTATATATCTGTCACAAAAGTGCCTTTGACTTGTCACCTATGCTTCATCGAACCTTCGCAAAAGCATTCTACATTCTTGTGCTTCGATAATTCTAAAAGGTAAGTAATGTCGCCAATCTACCGGCGAAATGCTTATAAAAACACATAAAACACCCACTAAGCACACGAAAGGAATGATTTGATGCGCCCTCTGTATCCACGACCGGTTTATTCACGCTCTTTGCTCGCCACAACAATTGCGTTTGCTTTATCAAGCGTAGCAATTGCACAAGAAGTAACGCCCGACACAGAAAACGAAACTGACTATATAGAAGAAATTACAGTAACCGCCCAGATGCGAGAGCAGTCCGTAATGGATGTGCCAGTTACTATGGATGTTATAGGCAGCGAGTTTCTGGAGCGTACCAATATCATGGAGCTTGATGAGCTTTCTCGCATATTGCCTAACGTTCAAATTCAGGAACAGGCTGTAAGCCTACCGTCTTTTAATATTCGCGGTGTCACCGATGATGTGTCGTCAGTGTCGGCAACACCTCGTATATCGGTATACCAAGATGGCTTTGATATCAGTAAAAAAACCGTAGCGAGTGTGGCGCTTTACGATATCGCCCGCGTTGAAGTGTTAAAAGGCCCGCAGCCAACACTTTTTGGCGTAGCGGCGGCTAACGGCGCGGTAAGCATTCATTCTAATCTTCCTACCTTTGAACAGGAAGGCAAAGTGCAGGTTGGCTATAACTCAGAGCAAGGCCAAGAGGTTGAGTTTATGTATAACCAGCCTATTAACGACAACCACAGTTTTCGTATAGCTGGGCTTTACCGAGAAATGGACGGCATTGTAGAAAATAATGCGTGTAGTGCTGACTCTTACTATGGCAATGCAAATATGTATAACCATTTAGGTGAAGAAGTACCGTGCAATAGCGAAGATCTTCAGGGGGTATCGGTTCAAGCTCTACGGGCAACATGGCTTGCGAATTACGAGCAACTTGAAATCATTGCCCGTGCAGCTATGGAGTATAACGATCAGCCGGGCATCGCCTTCAAATCAGGCTCTATCGCTCCCAATGGCGGAGATACTAGCCCTTTTACTGATGCCGAATTTAGTTTAGGTAGCGAGTTAGGTATTGAGCGTACACTTCAAGCCTATGACTTAACCGTAAACTACGATTTCAACCAAATGCTTAGCCTACACGCCGATGCCTACTATAAAGATGTAGAAGTAAGCGAAGGCTTTGATGCAGACGGTTCTGCACTTCGTATTCAAGACGCTTATTTTGATAACGATGCTACGCTTCAAGGCGCATCGATGCGTTTGGTGTATGACTCGGGTGATAAGCTGGCAGCGTTTGTTGGTGCGTCTATTACCCAAGACGAATCGATTTTGCCTTACTATGTGATGGTAGACCCATTTATACGCGGCACTTTCGACGCAGTGAGAGCACAGCTTGAAGCCAATTCCAACATTCCACTTAACCAAAATATCGCTACCGATGCGCCGTTAGAAGACATTGAAGCACTACGTGCTATGTTGGTGTCGCAACTGTTCAATGAAGATGGTTCACCTATTTCAAATCCTGCGCTGCCGCCTATTTTGATACAAGGGCCGTTCACCTTTGAAGCTGAGCTAGACATTGCATCTTATGTTGCTGAAGTATCTTATTACGTAACCGACAATATTAACGTAACGGCTGGCGTTCGCTACATTGATGAAACCCGCTATACGCGTAATACCTTTACTACCGCAGACGGTGCTTTTACTTTCGATGCCGAGCGCGACTTTGACGATACCTTGCCACGCTTCGCGGTAAGTTACGATATGAACAACAACTGGAATTTATACGCGAACTACGCCAAGGGCCGACGCTCACCAGTTGTCGATGCTAACGCGGGTGGCGTTAACGTCACAAAAGCTGAAATTGTGGATAGCTACGATTTGGGTGTTAAATACCAAAGCGCCAACTTCCTGTTCTCAGGCGCTATTTTTACCTACGAGTACAGCGATTATCAGCAAAGCTTTACCGATGCAGAAACCTTGCAGTCTATTACCGTAACGGTAGGCGACTCGACCATGTCGGGCATTGAAGGCATGGCGACCTATAACTACAGCGAAACGTTGACGCTAACAGCAAGCCTTGGTTTCTTAGACGCAGAGTTTGCAGACAGTACTGCTGATGGTTCTGAGTTTCAGTACGGCGGCAATAAGTTCCGTTTAGCGCCAGAAGTTAGCGGCGCGATAAACATCAACAAAGTATTCAATATGAATAACTTCGACATTGATGTTAACTGGCTTACCAGCTTCCAGTCTGAAGTGTTTTTTGAAAGCAGTAATTACCCTGGCCTTTCTCAAGACACTTACTCACTAACCGATGTGTCGGTGAAACTGCTTCAAGACAACAGCAAGTTTGCCTACGAGTTTTACGTAAACAACCTGTTTGATAAAGAGTTCTTGATTGATGCAGGTAATACAGGCGGCGGTTTAGGTATTCCTACCTTCGTACGCGGTATGCCACGCATCGCTGGTGTGCGTGTTTACTACGAGTTTTAGAAATACCCTAAAATAGAGGCGCTTAACTGGGTTAAGCGCCTTAATCTAAACAAATTCTATTTACTATGCCTTAATCTCATAGCTGTGCGTGTTAACCACTTTTCCAGCTTTGGTCAAAATCGCATCCACATAGTGCCAGGTCGCTTTAGCGTCATCCTCGCTAACGGTCAATGTCATAAAGCCGCGCTGGTGAAGATTACAGTACTGCAAATCTTCAATTAGAAGCGGAAGATCGTCGGCAAGGGTTTCTGCCATTTCATCATCCATGCTTAAGTAATGTTCCATACCGGGTGATGTCACGCCTGGTGTAGCAAGTTCAACCCCCACTTCTGTGCCATCTTTAAGGGTTAATTTGTTATGCCATGCGTTATGTGTATCACCTGCAAGGGCAATAACTGGCTTGCCGATAGATTTTAGCTGCATTAGAACCTGTTCCCGTTCAATAGGATAGCCATCCCATGCATCTAAGTTGTAAGGCATTACGGTATTAATAAGCGCAAGCTCTCGCTCATTAAGTGCGCCACCTTGATTTTGTTTGCGTTTGATATTCGCGAGCCTATGTACATGAGCAGGTATTTCTTTACGTTCAACGCCGTTAAATATCGATACAGGGAAAAGCATACGTCCTATTAATAGCTGTTGCCCAAGCACCTGCCATTTAGCCTGACTTTGCTGCATAGATGAATGTAGCCAGTTGCGCTGCGTTTCACCTAAAAGCCCACGACTAGGATCACTGATATCTTTCATAAAGCCAGGTTGGTCAAACGCGTTTGTTTCAGCATCGCGATAGTCGCCGTACTCAAGCTGCTTGTCGCGGGCGAGAACGCGGGTGTCGAGCATGTATAAGTCAAGAAGCTTACCAAAGGTAAACTGGCGATATATTTCTAAACGCTCTGTGCCAAATGGCGGCCGTATAGGTAGCCACTCATAATAGGCTTGAACGGCCGCCGCACGACGTTCATAAAAATCGCCTTCATCCGCTTGGTGATTTTCAGCACCATCTTTGTAAGTGTCGTTAGTAATTTCATGGTCATCCCACACAACGATAAACGGCTTATTTTGATGTAACGACAGCAAACCTTCATCTGTGCGATACAGCGCATAGCGATTGCGATAGTCGGTTAGCGTATAAAGCTCGGTATCGTTATCAGGCGCATAGGTACGGCCAATCTCTTTTGCATGCTCTGTCGCATAACCTTTACCATCGTACTCATAAATGTAGTCACCCAAGTGCAATACATAATCGATGTTGTCGTCCTTCGCTGCTTCCATATAAGGCGTGAAAAAGCCAGCGGGGTAGTTAGAACAAGAAAATATGCCGAACGTGACGTTTGATACATCGGTTTCAGGAAGCGTACGGGTTTCACCCACTGGGCTTGTATTGTTGGCGCTTTTAAACCGGTAAAAATAACGGTTAGCAGGACTAAGACCTGCCACGTCTACCTTTACGGTAAAATCATGGACTGCTTTCGCTTCAACTATCCCGCTACTTACCACGTTGGCAAAATCAGCATCGCTTGCCATCTCCCATAAAATATCGGCTTTGGCTAAACCTGAGCCTGACTCTGTTGTCGGGACGGCGCGCGTCCAGATAATAACGGCGTCTTTTAACGGGTCGCCACTGGCCACACCATGGGTAAAGGTAGCGTTAGTTTGCGGTTGGCTATGCGCTGAATTGCTCACTGTGCAGCCCGCTAGCCCTGTAGACACTGCCACGTTCGCACCTGCGAATGACGACAGCTTTATAAACGTTCTTCTATCCATATGCCTGCTCTTTATAGGTTTGTAAGGTAAGTGGTGATTTAATTGTTTTGTTGAACGCTCATGCAACAAAAACGAAAACTCATTTTTATACTGAGTGTTTGTGACATAGAGATGTCAGGTTTAGCTGAATCAATAACAGTACCTTAGATCGAAGTTTACCTTTTAGATTCTGGCTAATATGTGAACATCTTTTTGAAGGGAAATTACCTCTGTGGTAATCTTATGGCTAGTTGGATGGCAATTGTAAGCTTTCTACATCAAAAGCTACTTTCAATGTGGCTCTCTGATTACGATGAATGGTTGCCGTTAGCATATCGTCATGAAGTCTGGAATGCGCTGTTTGACTTAGATGCTGCCTCACATGTATCAGATTTGCTAGATATCGGAGCAGTAAACCCTGAAGGAAGCTCCCTCTGGTATGTGACCATCACGGTGAATAATGTAGAACCTTATGGCGCGGTAACTTGCTATTTTAACGATGGTGACTGTTTCAGCCTTGATTACAGAGAGTACAACCCATGAAACAAAGTATGCACATAGGTATTGAATATCAAGACGACCGGGGCAAAGCATTAATTGATACCGGAGAGCGAGGTTCAAGACCCGAGCATCTTAAAAGACCTCATCCAGGTGAAGTATTCAAACGCAGGTGCATGTCGAAGTCACCCTTGAAGCAATCAGAGATTGCGCAATGTTTAGAAGTCTCATGCAAACATTTATCGCGATTCGTCAACGGCCATTCAAGTTTGACTATTGAATTCGCACGTAAGCTAGAAGCCGTAAGTGGGATAAGTGCTCAGGCATGGATGCATTACCAAGTCGCTTACGACTTATATAGGACAGCAAATAATAAACCCAGCTTACAATCAATTTATTAACTATTATTTCAGCTATCTGGCTCATCGCCGTGACACTTGGATAAGCCGCACTTACCAAACTTTACTATCTGCACCTACACTAAAATAGGTTACTTTGGACGAAGGTGTTATCTGCGAACCTCGCGAAGTAATTTTCTAAATCCTGTATGCCCTAATAAGGCACAATCTTTTAGTGCAAATACTGTTATACTGTGCAGCAAATAACCACATGAACCAAAAATGGTTTATGTGTCTAAAAAATCATATTCAATGCTTTCCATAGCGCTTTTAAGAGAAAAGCCACCAACGAAGACATTGTGAACAAAGTAATTAAAGGTAAATTTAAAATACATGAGTGATGATCCGCATTATCAGCGCGAGAAAGAGAAGTACGAAAATCCGGTAGCCAGCCGCGAATATTTAATGAGTTTATTAAAAGAACACGACAAGCCTTTGTCGTTTCTTGATATCTGTAATTTGGTGAACGCGTTCGACGAAGAAGCGCGAATTGGTATTCAGCGCCGACTGCGCGCTATGGAGCGCGAAGGGCAGGTACAGTTCACTAAGCAGAAAAAATACATTCTCCAAAACCGTGACGAACTCATTAAAGGCAGAATTATTGGTCACCGTGATGGTTACGGCTTTTTGCGTCCTGAAGACAAAAGCGGTGATTTGTTTATTAGTGCAGGGCAAATGAACTTGTTCCTTCACGATGATGTGGTGGAAGCGCGCATTAGCGGTACCGACCGTCGCGGCAGAAAAGAAGCGTTTGTAACACAGGTCATTGAGCCGCGCAGCGAGCCTATTGTCGGGCGTTATTTTGTTGAGCAGGGCTTTGGCATGGTAGTGCCAGACGACAGCCGTTTGCAGCATGAAATTGTCATTCCACCAGAAAGCACTAACGGCGCTCGAATGGGGCAGGTGGTAGTGGTGGAACTTACCCAGCGTCCACGCCGTAAAATGAACCCTGTGGGAAAAATTGTTGAAGTACTTGGCGAGCATATGGCGCCAGGTATGGAAATAGAAATGGCGCTTCGCACGTTTGATATTCCGCACCAGTGGCCGAAAGGCGTGACTAAACAGGTCGAAAAGCTTACCGAACAAGTGCCAGATGAAGCCAAAGAAGGTCGCATCGACTTGCGCCAGCTTCCCCTTGTTACCATTGATGGTGAAGACGCTCGCGACTTTGATGACGCGGTCTATTGTGAGCCATTAGATGATGGCGGATGGCAATTATGGGTAGCCATAGCTGACGTAAGTCACTATGTAAGAACCGGTTCAGCGCTAGACGATGAAGCCCAGCAGCGCGGTAATTCGGTGTATTTCCCTGACCAAGTAATTCCAATGCTACCAGAGGTGCTTTCTAACGGGTTGTGTTCACTAAACCCTGAAGTAGACCGCCTTTGCATGGTGTGTGAAATGACCATTAGCGCGAATGGTAAGCTGGAAGAATTCCAGTTTTACGAAGCGGTAATGAATTCACATGCCCGTTTAACCTACACCAAAGTGTGGAATATTCTTCAAGGCGACAAAGAACTTCATCAGCGCTACGAGCCACATGTACCTCATTTACGTAATCTTCACGACTTGTACCGAGCGCTTAAAAAAGCCCGTGCCAAACGCGGGGCTATTGAGTTTGAAACCCAAGAAGTGAAGTTCGTTTTCAACGCCCAGCGCAAAATTGAAAATATTGTGCCGCTAGTGCGTAACGATGCGCATAAGCTTATTGAAGAGTGCATGATCATGGCGAACGTAAGTGCGGCTCTTATGCTTGAAAAGCATGAGGCGCCAGCGTTATATCGTGTACACGATAAGCCAGATGCCGATAGGCTTACCGCATTTACCAGCTACTTAAGTGAAATTGGTATCCCTCATGCCATTGTAGAAGATGCTGAGCCAGCCGCATTTACCGACGTGGTGCTTAAAACCCGCGGTCGAGTAGACGAAGAGCTTATTCAAACTATGTTGCTACGCTCGATGAAGCAAGCGGTTTACGATGGCGAAAACGTAGGGCACTTTGGTTTGGCGCTAGAAGCTTACGCACATTTCACATCACCTATCCGTCGCTACCCTGATTTGGTGGTACACCGCGCGCTGAAAGGCATTATTGCTAAACAGCAAGGTAAAAAAGCGGTAAGCGGCGCTAAAAACTACACCGTTGAAGAAATTGAACAGTTAGGTGAACAGTGTTCAATGACAGAGCGCCGCGCCGACGATGCCACCCGGGATGTGGCCGACTGGCTTAAATGCGAGTTCATGCTTGACCACGTAGGCGACACCTTCGAAGGGGTAGTAAGCTCAGTCACAAACTTTGGCTTATTCGTTCGCCTTACCGAATATCACATCGATGGCTTAGTTCATATTACGTCGCTTGATGATGACTATTATCACTATGACGATGTAAAACAGGCATTGGTAGGCGAGTCGGGCCATCGCCAGTTCAGACTGGGTGACACAGTAGAGGTTACCGTCGCCGCCGTAAACCTTGATGAAAGAAAGATTGATTTATTACTCGATAAGTCTATGCTGCGCAGCACTAAAGGCAAGAAGGTAAAAGTGAAGACAGCTAAAAAGTCTTCAGACAAACCTACTCGCTTTGATAACAAGCCCCGCTCTGGTAAAGACTCTCGTTCTGATAAGAAAGGGAGCAAAGGTAAAGGCGGCTCAAGCTCGTCTAGTCGAAGCGGTGGAAAATCGTCAAGTCGCGGCAGCGCAAAAGGCGGTAGCAGCGGCAAAACACTGTCATTGAATAAAAGAGGTAAGCGTTAAATGGCGCAGCAAGAATGGTTATACGGTTTACATGCCATGCAGTCGGTACTTGAAAAAGAGCCGGAGCGTGTAATGGAAGTGTGGGTTCTAAAAGGACGCAACGATGAACGCTTGACCAACATTGTTAACCAGGCGCGCCGTTTCGGTATCTCTGTTCAGTTCAGTCAGCGTAAGGCGTTAGATGATAAAGTGAACGGCGAACAACACCAAGGCGTTGTTGCTAAAGCGAAACCTGCCCGCGTAATGGATGAAGCTGACCTTGATAAAATACTTGAACGAGAGTCGCAGCCGCTAATTTTGGTATTAGACGGTATCACTGACCCGCATAATTTAGGTGCATGCTTACGCACGGCTGATGGTGCGGGTGTACACGCAGTAGTTGTGCCCAAAGATAAGTCAGCAAGCTTAAACGGTACGGTACGAAAAGTGGCCTGTGGCGCAGCTGAAGTTATGCCGTTAATTCAAATTACGAATCTTGCTAGAACCTTGAAGCACCTTCAAGACAAAGGGCTTTGGATTGTGGGTACCGCCGGTGAAACTGACAAAACCCTTTATGATGTTGATCTAAAAGGTCCTACTGCGTTGGTAATGGGGGCAGAAGGCAAAGGTATGCGTCGACTTACGAAAGAAACCTGTGACGAATTGGTTAAGTTACCCATGGCTGGTAGCGTAACAAGTTTGAACGTATCTGTAGCAACTGGCGTTTGTTTATACGAAATCGTAAGACAGCGTAGTTTGTAATCACCGGCAGATTGTATAAGCAGGTTTCCTGCAACTACTGTAATAATGTCATTGAAAAAAGCGCGTGAGCCGAGGGGGTCACGCGCTTTTTGCTTTTAAGTAAAAATTATAAGTGTTTAATATTTTGTTACATTTGAGTTTGTAAAATAAATGTTAATTATGAAATGTTATTCCTAACATGAATTTGCTCGTAGAACACATTGGGCGTGCTTTTCATTAAGTGTGGTGTTTTTTTAAGTATTTTAAAAGGTATAAAAAATACTTACCAGGGTTAAGGCAACATACTCAACCGTTTGATTTGCCGCCTAATATGAGCTCTGTAGCTAACCTGCTTATGGGTGGTTAGCTACAAACCTGACAAACGGGTTGGTCGTTGCAACGCAGTTGCGTCGGTTGTCATGGATGAGCTTTTCGCATGAGGTAATGGTTATACCTGTATGTCATTTAATAACAAATAGCTTCAAAAGCACGGATAAAAACAGTGCTGAAGTTTATAAGACAGATAAAACAGGAAATAAATTTTGAACTCAAAATTAAATAAGAAACACACATGTCTAACAGCAGCTGCACTAGCTGTATCCTTTGGTTTAATGACTAACTCTGCAGTGGCAGCAGGCGAAGGTCTAGTCAAAGTCAAAGAAAAACCGCAAACCCTAAAACAAGCGCTAGGCAAAAAGCTCACTGTCGACCGCCTTGTAACGGTAGATCAAGAGCGTTACATCATTAAGTTCAAAGATGAGATGATAAGTGAAACCCTAGAGGTAGCCAACTCAAGCGGTAAGTTTAGTAGTAAAGCTAAGTCAAAGACTAAACTGAAAACCAAAAAGCCTTTCAACATTGCATCCGCTAAGTCTGAAGTAAGAAAAGCGGGTGGCTTGATTAAGAAAGAGCTTAAGAAGCATAAGATGGTTGCGGCTACCATGAGTAAGTCTGCACTGAATAAGCTTCGCAAAAATCCAAATGTAGAAAGTATTGAAGTGGATGTTCGTCGTAAGCCTATGGCACAAACCACGCCTTACGGCTACACCATGGTACAAGCAAATCAGTTTGGGCAGTCAGATACTGCAGCTCGCAAAGTATGTATTATTGATACGGGTTATAACCTAGGTCACCCAGACCTTCCTGGAACAAACGATGGTGTTACGGGTCAATCAAATAATAGTGCAGTTGGTAACTGGTATAACGACGGTAACGGTCATGGCACTCACGTAGCGGGTACAATTGCCGCGTACGATAACAATGAAGGTGTGGTAGGTGTATATCCAGGTGTAGATATGCATATCGTTAAAATCTTTAATGATAATGGCCAATGGACGTATGCGTCTGACTTAATCGGTGCAATCACTCAATGTCAGGATGCAGGTTCAAATGTGGTTAACATGAGCTTAGGTGGCGGTAGTTCTTCTACTACTGAGCGTAATGCTATGCAAAGCTTTACTGATTCAGGCATGTTGCTAGTAGCCGCGGCAGGCAACGATGGTAACAGCGCAAAGTCTTACCCAGCATCTTATGATGCAGTAATGTCTGTTGCAGCGGTAGACTCAAATGAGAATCGAGCAAGCTACAGCCAATATAACGATCAGGTTGAAATAGCTGCACCAGGTAGTGCAGTGCAGTCTACTTATCCAACGAACACTTACGCAGCGCTAAGCGGTACGTCTATGGCTACGCCACATGTAGCTGGTGGTGCAGCACTGGTGTGGAGCTACTTCCCGCAATGTTCTAACAATCAGATACGTAATGCGTTAAATGCAACAGCTGAAGATAAAGGCAGTGCAGGTCGCGATAACTTCTATGGTTATGGTTTGATGCAGTTAGCTGATGCGTATAACTACTTAAACACTAATGGCTGTGATGGAAGCGGCACTGGTGGCGGTGGCGGCTCTGAGCCAGGTGTTGAACCAGTATCAGGTCAGCTTACCGGTCTTTCAGGTACTCGTAGAAACTGGGATCGATACACTTGGACTATTCCAGAAGGCGTAACGCTGATGACTATCCGTACCTCTGGTGGTACAGGCGATGCTGACCTTTACGTGAAGTTTGGCTCACAGCCAGAAACCAACAGCTACGATTGCCGCCCTTACCAAAATGGTAACAGTGAAGTATGTACTTTTGATGCGCCAGCATCAGGTACATGGCACATCGGTATTCGCGCGTATTCTTCATACAGTGGTGTAACGCTATCTTACTCGTATGAATAAGTAACACCGTCTCCCAATGACACTTTTAAAGCCTGCTTATGCAGGCTTTTTTCTGCCTTTTCTAAGAGCTTCCGCCAATAAACACTTTATCAAGCGTACTTTTAAGCTGCCCTGAACTGTCAACTTCTATAAAGAAAAGTCAGCTTTGCAAAGATAGCGTAAAGCCCTGAACTAAGACCTTCTCAGATAGCCATATCGCTGTATTGTGCGAGCGAATATAATCACTTGTTACGTGTGCCAGCTTGCGTTAACACAGTCTTAAACCAATAAAGAACAACTTCAAAGGACATACAATTTATGCAATTGACCTCTCACTCTTTGCGCTTTGGAACTTGGTTCCGTGCAGCGGCAATAGGGCTTGTGGCACTACTAGGGCTTACCGCATGTGGCGGTTCAGACAGCAGCAGCTCAGATTACTCTTATGCGTACATACAGTTTTATAACGCTTCTCCTAACGGCGCCAATGTAGAAATGCGAGAGGTTGATGGAGATAGCTTTGGTTCAGCTCAGTTTGGCGATGCAACATCCATGTTTTCCATGGACGAAGACGAATACGAGCTGGAGTTCATTCGTACAGACTCTGACGATCAAGAAGTTTATATCGACGAAATTACGGTGAATTTAAAAAACAGCTATAAAACCATCATTGTTATGAGCGGTGATTTTAGCAACCCAACTTTTACCACTTACTCGTATGAGCGTGAAACATTGGAGGACCATTTTCGTTTGTTTGCGCTCTCTGTCGCCGCAGATGATTCATCGTATGATTTTTATATGAGTGAATCAGGCGATCCTTTCGAAGCGGCTAACTTTCTCGGTACCGTAACGACGGGCGACATGGTGGAGCTAGAATACTGGGATGCTGATGACGAAAGCGATTACTTCGACGAAGGCGAGTACACGGTTTATCTTACCGAGCCTGGCAGCGACGACGTGGTATTTGAATCACAAACACTGGATTTCGTGTATGAAACTGAGTATCTAATGACCCTTCGTGATGTAAGTGGTGCTATTCAAGAAGGGCTTGTGGTTGACACAGTATTAAACTCTTCAACAGTAACAGCGCTAACTGACGTGGAGGCTGATTCGCAATATCGTATATACAACTCAACAAATCTAGATGCCGAGCTAAATGTTACCTTTGGTGGCAATACAGACGAAGAAGACGTGAGCTTTACGCTAGCAGCGGGTGAAATGTCTGAATTTAGTGCTATCCGTTATGGCGATTATCGCGTAACCGTAACTGACCCATCAGGTACAGTTACATCGCTTAGCAATAAACTAATTACCCTTAACCAAGGTGAAAGTAAAGCTATTCTTATCTATAACATAAACAATCAATTAGGCGCCGCAACCTTTGTTGAGAGTGGCTTACCGCAGG
Organism: Alteromonas sp. ABV4_150; assembly: GCF_056311745.1. NCBI lineage: Bacteria > Pseudomonadati > Pseudomonadota > Gammaproteobacteria > Alteromonadales > Alteromonadaceae > Alteromonas > Alteromonas sp. ABV4_150. The sequence continues at coordinate 2,177,721 of NZ_CM149971.1, forward strand.
CTTATGATAAGACCGTTAACTTCATTAACCTAGTCAACGACTTCGATGATGTGGATTTCTACTTAGTACGAAACGACGAAACCATTGATACAGCAGAATACGATGTGCAGAACCTAGAGTTCGCAGAAAGCACCAGCGAAGTCCTGCCATCTGATTATTACGAAGTAATCGCGGTGTATGAGGACAATAACGAAGAGCAGGTACTTCTTGATAGAACGGCCTTGTTTGGTTTCACTGAAGAGGAAAACTATATCGTGACGGTAGAGCCTGCAGAGACGCCAACAGGCTATGAGATTAAGGTGCTTTATTAAGCGGTTACTGCCTCAGTTATACTAATTGACGAGAGAAAAAACTTTCATATCTTGAAATATCTCATAAATTTAAAAGGTCAATGTCTTTGGGTTGACCTTTTTTATTTGCAGTTTGGGAGGGCTTCAATCCTCATGAGTATAATTCGAGATCTACATAATATATCTAATGACAGGGTGATGTCTTTAGATGAAAAATTAGAGAATTTACTGCGTATTGGTACTGCGATTCTTCACCTAGAGACAGGAATTGTGAGTAATATTAGAGGTGATCGATACTGTGTGCGAAGTGTTGTTACCCCTGAGGATTCTATACCAAAAGGCGCAGAATTTTCCCTTTGTGATACATATTGCGCAGATGTTGCAAGCGCCGACTCGGTGGTTGCCTATCACGATATCAATATTGACCCCGGTGCTTCCCACCCGTGCTTTGATAAATATACGCTAAAAAGCTATCTCGCTGCTCCTATTCGCGTATTCGGCGAGTTTTATGGGACAGTAAACTTTTCATCGCTTTCCCCAAGAAAAGAGGCATTTAATGCCTTGGAAACAGATTACCTATTGCTCCTATCCACTTGGATTGGCAATGAACTTGAACGTCAGCAAGCGCTAAATAATGTGAATGCGCAGAAAGCCATTTTAGAAGAGCGAAACTCACTACTTAGCCAAATAACCAATTTAGCGGGCGTGGGTACTTGGGAATTAAACATAAACAGTGGCTCGCTAGTGTGGTCTGGCGCGCTAAAACGAATGCTGCATTTACACAGCGAACGCATATTGAAGCCAGATGATGTGGTTAACTTTATTTTTGATGAAGCACAGCGAGAGAAGTACGTAATTCAATTTCAGGAAATGATAAAAACAGGGAAAGGTTTTGAGTGTGAACTCGAAGTGAAAACCGATGCCGGCGAGCCTCGATGGCTTGAGAGTAGAGCCCATCCAATAATGGAAAATGGGCGCTGTATTAAAGTGATAGGCGCCACCGTTGATATCACACAAATGCAGATAGATAAGGCAGTGCTTCAGCACAAAAGCGAACTGGCAGAGAGCGCTCTCAAAGCACGAGGTGAGTTTCTAGCGAACATGAGCCATGAGATTCGAACGCCTATTCATGGCGTACAGGGAATGCTAGAAGCGCTCACAGCTACGCCCCTTAATGCAAAACAGTTGGAGTTAGCGTCTATCGCATCGCAAAGTGCAGACGCTTTGCTCAATATTGTGGACGGGATTTTAGATTATTCTAAGTTCGGTTCAGGAGAAGTTTCATTTGATGAGACGCCTACTAGCCTTACCGAGACCATTGAAGAGCAACTACCAATGTTTTCAAGGCTTGCTAATGAAAAAGGGTTGGAATTTAGCGCAAATATAGCTGAAGTGAAGGGGCTTACTTTTCTTGTAGACAAACTAAGAGTGGGTCAAATCCTCATTAATCTTCTCAACAATGCATTTAAATTTACCAAAGAGGGGAGTGTTGCGTTCGAGGCAAAATGTACGCGGTACGGAAAAGGTCGCTACCGAGTAAAGTTCATCGTGACCGATTCGGGAATTGGCATCAGTGCTGAGCAGCAGAAAATAATATTCACGCCTTTTATACAGGCTGAAAGCTCGACCATGCGTCGTTTCGGTGGAACCGGTTTAGGGTTATCAATCGTCAAACAAATTGTTGAACACTATGACGGAAAAATTGAAGTCAGCAGTGAGCTAGGTATTGGTGCGCGCTTTACTGCAACATTAACGCTAGACGATGCAAACGTAGTCGCAGAAAAAACCTTTGGCCGGGATTTTGTTTATACTCCAAGTAGAGTAGAGCTAAGTAGGGTCAAAGCGCTAATAGTTGAAGATAACGAAATTAATCAACTTGTGATAAAAGAGCAGCTACGCGAGATAGGGCTCGAGAGTGACTTGGCTGTTAATGGCAAAGAAGCGTTAGAGAAAGTGGAGCGCTCTATTACAGAAAGGAATACATATGCCATTATACTCATGGATTGCCACATGCCTGTTATGGATGGATTAGAGGCATCTCAGCATATAAGGAATATAAACCACGAGGCCGCTGAAGTGCCAATAATAGCTTTAACCGCTAACGCATTAACTGGCGATAAAGAAAAGTGCTTGAAATCTGGCATGGACGACTTCATATCAAAACCTGTTGGTGTAAGCCGTTTAAAAGAATGTGTTTTTCGTCACTTAAGTAAGCAGTTTGAAAACAAGGTATCTGCGCTAAAAGATCCTGCTTGATAACCTATGACGTGGTTATCAGCCCCGGCTTTTAGTCGGGGCTTTTTTATTGCTCACATAGTTTAAAAATAATTCAATTTACCGCTATCACTTCCCAAAGTTTTCTGTTATTATTTCGCGCCCTTTTTATGGGGGTATGTACATAAAAGCAACGACATCCAGTTGTTTTTAGCAGCACTAACGACTCGGGAGAGTCTTAATTTAAGAGCGGAGCACTAACATGATCCAAATGCAAACTAACCTGGACGTTGCAGACAACAGCGGCGCTCGCAGGGTTCAGTGTATTAAGGTTCTTGGTGGCTCGCATCGCCGTTATGCAGGTATCGGTGACATCATCAAAGTTACTGTTAAGGAAGCAATTCCTCGCGGTAAAGTTAAAAAAGGTGACGTACTGAATGCAGTGGTGGTGCGTACTAGAAAAGGCGTTCGTCGTGCAGATGGTTCTACCATTCGTTTTGACGGTAACGCGGCTGTTATGCTTAATGCTAACAAGCAACCAATTGGTACGCGTATCTTTGGCCCGGTTACCCGTGAGTTGAGAAGTGAAAACTTCATGAAAATCATCTCATTGGCCCCAGAGGTACTATAAGGAGTCACGATAATGGCTAATAAAATTCGTCGTGATGATGAAGTAGTCGTATTAGCGGGTAAAGACAAAGGCAAACAAGGCAAAGTCCTTAAAGTGCTTATTGCTGATAACCGTGTAATTGTAGAAGGCGTTAATCTTGTCAAGAAGCACACCAAGCCAAACCCACAACTGGGCGTAGCTGGTGGCATCGTTGAGAAAGAAGCTTCTATTCACGTTTCTAATGTTGCGATTGTTAACCCGGCAACGGGCAAAGCAGATCGCGTTGGTTTCCGTTTCGAAGACGAGAAGAAAGTACGTTTCTTCAAGTCTAACGGCGAACTTGTTTAATTATATTGGAGAGTACGATGGCGAAACTGCATGATTTCTATAAAGAAACAGTAGTAGCTGAACTTGCTAAGCAGTTCGGATACAAAAGCGTCATGCAAGTCCCTCGGATTGAAAAAATCACTCTAAACATGGGTTTAGGTGAAGCAGTTGCTGACAAAAAGGTACTTGAGAATGCTCAAGCTGACATGACGGCTATCGCCGGTCAGAAGCCTGTTGTTACAGTTGCTAGAAAATCAGTAGCGGGTTTTAAAATCCGTGAAGGTTATCCGATTGGCTGTAAAGTAACCCTACGCGGCGAGCGTATGTGGGAATTCCTAGAGCGTTTGATTTCAATCGCTATTCCACGTGTTCGCGATTTCCGTGGTTTGAATCCTAAATCATTCGACGGACGTGGTAACTACAGCATGGGCGTGCGTGAGCAAATCATTTTCCCTGAAATCGATTTCGATAAAGTGGATAAGGTTCGCGGTATGGATATTACTATCACTACCAGTGCGAATACTAATGACGAAGCACGTGCTCTGCTGGACGCGTTTAACTTCCCATTCAAAAAGTAGGGGTGTAGGGTTATGGCAAAAGAATCAATGAAGGCACGCGAAGCTAAGCGTACTAAGCTAGTAGCTAAGTATGCTGAGAAGCGCGCCGCACTTAAAGCGATTATCAGCGATGTTAACGTTTCTGAAGAAGAGCGTTGGGACGCTGTTCTGAAGCTACAACAACTGCCACGTGACTCTAGTTCTTCACGTCAACGTAACCGTTGCCGTGTAACTGGTCGTCCACATGGTTACCTACGCAAATTCGGTCTTAGCCGTATTAAGCTTCGCGAAGCAGCGATGCGCGGTGAAGTCCCTGGCCTTAAGAAAGCCAGCTGGTAAGGAGTAGCTGATAATGAGCATGCAAGATCCTATCGCGGATATGTTTACCCGCATCCGTAACGGCCAGATGGCACAGAAAGTTTCTGTGACTATGCCTTCTTCAAAACTTCGCGTTGCAATCTGTGAAGTATTGAAAGCAGAAGGTTATATCACTGACTTCGCTGCTTCTGGTGACGTTAAGCCTGTTTTAGAAGTTACGCTTAAGTACTTCGAAGGCAAGCAAGTAATTGACACTATCGAACGTGTAAGCCGTCCTGGTCTGCGCATCTATAAGAAAAAAGATGAGCTTCCAAAGGTTATGGGTGGTTTAGGCGTAGCTATCGTGTCGACTTCTAAAGGTGTGATGACTGACCGTGCAGCGCGTAACGCTGGCATGGGCGGTGAGATCATCGGTTATGTAGCATAACGGAGGAGTTGAAATGTCACGTATAGCAAAAGCCCCAGTAGACGTTGTATCAGGTGTAGAAGTTTCTATCTCTGGTCAAGAAGTTACTGTTAAAGGTAGTAAAGGCACTTTGACCCGCGTTTTCAACGACGCTGTAGAAGTTGCACAGGAAGAGAACCAACTTAAAGCACTTCCACGTGAAGGTTTCGCTGACAGCTGGGCACAAGCAGGTACTGCTCGCTCTATCCTAAACGCAATGGTTCAAGGTGTTTCAGAAGGTTTCGAGAAAAAACTTACATTGTTAGGTGTTGGTTACCGTGCACAAGCACAAGGTGCCAAGCTAAACCTTACACTAGGTTTCTCTCACCCTGTAGTATACGAAATGCCTGAAGGCATTACGGTTGAAACTCCTAGCCAAACTGAAATCGTCGTTAAAGGCGCCGATAAGCAGGTGGTTGGTCAGGTTGCGGCGAACATTCGTGGTTACCGTCCACCAGAGCCTTACAAAGGTAAAGGTGTACGTTACGCTGACGAACACGTACGTCGTAAAGAAGCTAAGAAAAAGTAGGTGGGTGATACGATGGATAAGAAAACAGCTCGCATTCGTCGCGCTACTCGCGCACGAGCAAAAATTCGTGAACTGGCCGCGCATCGCTTGGTAGTTAACCGTACACCTCGCCACATCTACGCTCAGTTAATCGCTCCATGCGGTTCTGAAGTGTTGGCAGCGGCTTCAACTGTTGAGAAAGATCTTGCAAAAGATCTTAAGTCTACAGGTAACGCTGAAGCAGCGACGGTAGTCGGTAAAGCAATCGCAGAGCGCGCGCTTGAGAAAGGCATTAAAACAGTGGCTTTCGATCGTAGTGGTTTCCAATACCACGGTCGCGTTAAAGCATTAGCTGATGCAGCTCGCGAAGCTGGTCTTCAGTTCTAGGAGTTTATAATGGCTAAACAAGACGTTCAAAATGGTGAATTTCTAGAGAAATTGATCGCTGTAAACCGCGTTTCTAAAGTGGTTAAAGGTGGTCGTATCTTTAGTTTCACTGCATTGACAGTAGTGGGTGACGGTAACGGTCGCGTTGGTTTTGGTTACGGTAAGGCACGTGAAGTACCTGCTGCAATCCAAAAAGCAATGGAAAAGGCACGTCGCAACATGGTTGACGTAGACCTTAACGGTCACACGTTACAACACCCGATTAAAGGTCGTCACTCTGGCTCTAAAGTTTACATGCAGCCAGCATCTGAAGGTACCGGTATTATTGCCGGTGGTGCGATGCGTGCAGTACTTGAAGTAGCTGGTGTACAAAACGTACTTTCAAAATGTTACGGCTCTACAAACCCAATCAACGTTGTACGTGCAACAATCAACGCGCTAACAGAAATGAATAGCCCGGCGAAAGTTGCTGCGAAGCGTGGATTGTCTGTAGAAGAAATTTTGGGGTAATCAGACATGGCAACGATTAAAGTAAAGCAAACTAAAAGTGCAATTGGCCGCTTGCCAAAGCACAAAGCTACGCTTAAAGGTTTAGGCCTTCGTAAAATCAACCATGTTCGTGAACTGGAAGATACCCCAGCCGTTCGTGGCATGATCAACCGTGTACATTACATGGTTGAGATAGTGGAGGAGTAAGACATGCGTTTAAATACAATTTCTCCAGCCGAAGGTTCAAAGCCTACTGGTAAGCGTTCTGGTCGTGGTATCGGCTCAGGTCTTGGTAAAACAGGTGGCGTAGGTCACAAAGGTCAAAAAAGCCGTTCAGGTGGCCGTGTTAAGCCAGGATTCGAAGGTGGTCAGATGCCTATCCAGCGTCGTCTTCCTAAGTTCGGTTTCACTTCACGCAAGAGCTTCGTTACTGATCAAGTAACTCTTGCTGAAATCGCGAAGGTTGATGGTGATACTGCGTCTCTTGAGACTTTAAAAGCAGCTGGACTTGTTAAGAAAGAAATCCAGTTCGTTAAAGTTGTAAAGAGCGGTGAAGTTTCACGCGCTGTTACAGTAAGCGGGTTAAAGGTTACTAAAGGCGCTAAAGAAGCGATTGAAGCTGCTGGCGGTAAAGTAGAGGAATAAGCTAGATGGCTAAACCAGGATTGGATTCAGGCGCTAAAAGCGGCTTGAGTGAGCTTAAGGCAAGATTGTTGTTCGTACTTGGTGCGATTGTTGTATTCAGACTAGGTTCTTATGTTCCTATCCCTGGCATCGATCCAGCGGTACTTGCTGACTTGTTCGAGCAACAAAAAGGCACCATTGTAGAAATGTTTAACATGTTCTCTGGTGGTGCGCTTGAGCGTGCATCCGTTCTGGCTTTGGGCATTATGCCATACATTACTGCATCCATTATCATGCAGTTGCTCTCGGTGGTTCATCCACCGATGGTGGAGCTTAAAAAAGAAGGCGAAGCAGGCCGTCGTAAAATTAGTCAGTACACGCGTTATTTAACGCTTGTATTGGCTATCTTCCAATCTATTGGAATTTCGACTGGTTTGCCTAACCTGATTAATGGATTGGTGATAAACCCTGGCTTCGGATTCTACTTTACGGCAGTGGTGAGTCTAGTCACAGGAACTATGTTCCTTATGTGGTTAGGTGAGCAAATTACCGAACGAGGTATTGGTAACGGTATCTCTATATTGATTTTTGCTGGTATTGTTGCCGGTCTGCCAACAGCGATAGGTCAGACTGCGGAACAAGCAAGGCAGGGCGACATTAACTTGTTGTTCCTACTGTTGATTGGCGTGATTGTTATTGCTCTTACATACCTAGTTGTATTTGTAGAGCGCGGACAGCGCAGAATTGTGGTAAACTATGCAAAACGTCAGCAAGGCCGTCAGGTTTTTGCTGCGCAAAGCACCCATTTACCGCTAAAAGTCAACATTGCTGGTGTAATTCCACCAATCTTTGCTTTAGCATTATTCTGTTCCCGGGTACCATCGCAGGATGGTTCGGACAGAATGAATCAACAGCGTGGTTGCAAGATGTAGCGCTTATGCTATCTCCTGGTCAACCGCTGTACGTGATGTTATACGCAGCTGCGATTATCTTCTTCTGCTTCTTCTACACGGCGTTGGTATTCAACCCGCGTGATACAGCAGACAACTTGAAGAAGTCTGGCGCGTTCATCCCAGGCATCCGCCCGGGTGAGCAAACGTCACGATACATTGACAAGGTAATGACTCGCCTTACACTGGCTGGCGCACTGTACATAACCTTTATTTGTTTAGTGCCTGAATTCATGCTAATCGCTTGGAATGTTCCGTTCTACTTCGGTGGTACGTCGCTTCTAATTATTGTAGTGGTTATCATGGACTTTATGGCACAAGTACAGACACATTTGATGTCTAGTCAATATGAGTCTGTGCTGAAGAAAGCTAACCTTAAAGGCTACGGCCGATAAGTTAGCCCCTTAATATTGATAGAAAGGGGAAAGATGTAATGAAAGTTCGTGCATCAGTAAAAAAGATTTGCCGTAACTGTAAAGTTATCAAGCGCAACGGTGTTGTGCGTGTAATTTGCAGTTCTGACCCAAAGCATAAGCAGCGTCAGGGCTAATCTAAGCGGAACAAGATATTCGCAAAGCTAAGTAAGCAGAACCTAGATAGTACTTGTCTGGTTCTGCTAGTTTTGTTTTAAAGTATTTTGAACCTTAATTTGCAATTTAGTCGACGGGTAAGTATCCTATCGGGCTTTTTAGGTCGTCGACAAATAAACAAGAGGAGTGCTGTTAATGGCCCGTATCGCTGGCATTAACATTCCTGAGCACAAGCATGCTGTAATCGCTATCCAAGCGATCTATGGCGTTGGTCCCACACGTGCGAAAAGCATTTGTGCGGGTGCTGGTGTTGCAGAAAATACAAAAATCAAAGAGCTAGACGAAGCTACTATTGATAAGCTTCGTGACGAAGTGGCTAAATTCACCGTTGAAGGTGATCTACGCCGTGAAGTCTCTATGAGCATCAAACGTTTGATGGACCTGGGTTGCTTCCGTGGTATTCGCCACCGTCGTAGCTTGCCTCTACGTGGTCAGCGCACTAAAACTAATGCGCGTACCCGTAAAGGTCCTCGTAAGCCAATTAAGAAGTAAACGGGGAGTAAGTTATGGCTAAAGCACCAGCTCGTAGCACGCGTAAGCGCGCTAAACGTCAGGTTGCAGACGGAATGGCTCATATCCATGCGTCTTTCAACAACACAATTGTGACTATTACAGACCGTTCAGGCAATGCACTAGCATGGGCGACATCTGGTGGTTCTGGTTTCCGTGGTTCACGTAAATCTACCCCATTTGCTGCACAGGTAGCTGCTGAGCGTGCAGGTGTTGCTGCACAAGAATACGGTCTTAAGAACCTTGAAGTATTCGTTAAAGGTCCAGGTCCAGGCCGTGAGTCTGCGATCCGTGCTCTTAACGCTACAGGTTATAAGATCACAAACATTACCGATGTGACCCCTATTCCTCACAACGGTTGTCGTCCACCGAAAAAACGTCGCGTTTAATCGACGGACAGTTGGAGAAAGATCATGGCAAGATATTTGGGTCCAAAACTCAAACTTAGCCGTCGCGAAGGAACTGACCTGTTCCTAAAAAGCGGCGTTCGCGCAATCGATTCTAAATGTAAAATCGATACAGCGCCTGGTCAGCACGGTGCCCGTCGTGGCCGTCTGTCTGACTACGGTGTTCAGCTGCGTGAAAAACAAAAAGTTCGTCGTATGTACGGCGTTCTGGAAAAACAATTCCGCAACTACTATAAAGAAGCTGCACGTCTAAAAGGCAACACAGGTGAAAACTTGCTACAGCTTTTAGAACAGCGTCTTGATAACGTAGTTTACCGTATGGGTTTCGCTAGCACTCGTGCTGAAGCACGTCAGCTAGTTAGCCACAAGGCGATCATGGTAAATGGTCAAGTTGTGAACATCCCATCGTTTAACGTTTCTGCCGAAGACGTGGTTTCTGTTCGTGAAAAGGCTAAAAAGCAAGCGCGTATCGTTGCTGCTTTGGAACTGGCTGACCAACGTGAGAAGCCAACCTGGATTGAAGTAGACAGCAGCAAAATGGAAGGCACTTTCAAGCGCGTTCCTGAAAGAACTGACCTGTCTGCGGAAATTAACGAACAGTTGATCGTCGAACTTTACTCTAAGTAAAGCTAACTAAAGAGGAAGCATTGTGGGTTCTGTGACTGAATTCCTAAAACCGAGATTAGTTGAGATCGAAAACGTTTCTCCTACTCGTGCCAAAGTAACTTTGGAACCACTAGAGCGCGGCTTTGGCCACACTCTAGGTAACGCCCTACGTCGTATTTTACTGTCATCTATGCCAGGATGTGCAGTTACCGAGGTAGAAATTGACGGCGTTCTTCACGAGTACAGCACCAAAGAAGGTGTTCAGGAAGACGTAATTGAGATTTTGCTAAACCTTAAAGGTTTAGCGGTTCGCCTTGAAGGTAAAACTGAGGCAACCCTAACTCTAGTGAAATCTGGCGCTGGCCCTGTTGTTGCTGGTGATATTCAGCATGATGGCGACGTAGAAATTGCAAACCCTGAGCATGTAATTTGTACTTTAACTGGCGAAGCTGAAATCAGCATGCGCATTAAAGTAGAAATGGGCCGTGGTTATGTACCAGCTTCTACCCGTCGCTCCTCTGAAGAAGATGATCGTCCAATTGGTCGTTTGTTAGTTGACGCTTCATACAGCCCAGTTGAACGTATTGCTTACACTGTTGAGTCTGCACGTGTTGAACAACGTACAGACCTTGACAAACTAATCATCGACATGGAGACGAACGGTACTTTGGATCCTGAAGAAGCGATCCGCCGTTCTGCTACTATCCTAGCTGAACAGCTAGATGCATTCGTAGACTTACGTGATGTATCTGAGCCAGAAGCGAAAGAAGAGAAGCCAGAATTCGATCCGATTCTGCTTCGCCCAGTAGATGACCTAGAGCTAACAGTACGTTCTGCAAACTGTTTGAAAGCAGAAGCTATCCAGTACATTGGTGACCTGGTACAGCGCACTGAGGTTGAGCTACTTAAAACGCCAAACCTTGGTAAGAAATCGCTAACTGAAATCAAAGATGTTCTAGCATCTCGTGGTCTTTCTCTAGGTATGCGCCTAGAAAACTGGCCGCCAGAGAGCATCGCTGAAAAAGATTAATCAGGTTTTTATCAAACTGATTTGTAGAGAAGGATAAAACTATGCGCCATCGTAAGAGTGGTCGTCAGTTGAATCGCAACAGCAGCCATCGTCAAGCTATGTTCAAAAACATGGCCGGTTCTTTGGTCAAGCACGAAGTGATCAAAACTACGTTACCAAAAGCGAAAGAATTACGTCGCGTAATCGAGCCTCTAATCACTATGGCTAAAGAAGACAGCGTTGCAAACCGCCGTCTAGCTTTTGCCCGCACTGGTGACAAAGAGGTTGTAGGTAAACTATTCAACGAGCTTGGTCCTCGTTACGAAGCTCGTCCAGGCGGTTACACTCGCATTCTTAAATGCGGTTTCCGTGCTGGCGACAATGCCCCAATGGCATATGTTGAGCTAGTTGACCGTCCAGTTGTAGAAGCTGAAGAAGAAGCAGTAGAAGCAACTGAAGAGTAATTAATACTCGATTAGAAAAAGGGGCCTGAGTGAAAACTCAGGCCCCTTTTTTTGTATGTATAACTCAAAGTGCGCGATACGTTCCATAGACCCCCCATACACAGGAGGGACAAAAGAACGTCTAACTATTCCATTGTTCTAATAGTTCTCGGCAAGTCCAGAATACCGCTTACAAGCGGCTGTCTCTTCATCAGAGTTGAGAAGCGCATCGCAACTTTGCTTAGCCATCGAATTAAGGCAATCAGTGGCGGGTTCAATAAGTTCATGTTCGTTACCTAAATGAGCAATGCTCAAATACTGACCACATATCTCGTCTATCATATTAGACATCATAGATCTCATTTCAGGTGGAAACTCGTCATTAGCGCTTATCTCCTGTCCGATACACATTTTACTCTTATCACATAATTTTGTGGCCGCATTGTTTAATGCCGTAGTATTTATTTGGTTGTACTAAACTTGTACAGGTATGTTACATAACCGAACATATATTTAAAGTCTAGCGTTGAAAACGGTGATTTACGTAAGTGCCGGATGCTATTTGAATTAAAGTTAGATTGTCGTTCTTAACGCGTAAGAGGCTTGTTGGCGTGCTTATTGCTGCAACATACATATAAACTATGTCCACTTAATTTAACTAAGATTAAAGCGTAAAAGGAACTAGCGTGCTATCGGTTACAGGAAATTACCAGTCTTTAGGTCTTTCAACTTTACAAAATACCGCGCTATCAACGCGTCTAGAGCGTTTAAGTTCAGGGCTAAGAATAAACAGCGCTGCTGACGACAGTGCTGGACTTCAAATATCTAATAGACTTGCTTCAGAGAAAAAAGCCTATACGCAACTGAATCGCAACCTAAATGACGGTATAAGCTATGCACAAATTGCAGAGGGTGGACTGCAAGAATCTGCCGCTATACTGCAACGAATGCGGCAGCTGGCAATACAGTCTCAGAACGGAATCAATAATGTCAACGACCGTGCAGCATTGGATAAAGAATTCCAGCAGCTAAAAAATGCACTGAATGGCATTGCGTACAATACCGAAGCGTTTAATCGTTTACCCCTAGTGGATGATAGCGATCTGCTTTCTGCTAACGTCCCATCCATAAGTGATACATTCACGAATGGTGTAAGTCGAAGTATGACAAGCGGATTACGCTCTATCGCTTATATTCCCGCGGGCTCTACCAACATACAGATTAACTTGAACGATAATGGTGCTAATGACGATATCCAAGTGTTTACTGTAGATGGTAAACACTTAGCGGGCACCACTTTGTCTGCGGGAACATGGAATAGTAACGGCATTTCAAATAGTGCATCCATAGAAAGTACGTTCTTCTTACCAACTAATGGGTATGAAGCAACTGCAAGTTATGATGACAGCAATTTGCTAACTATAGGTACAGCAACTATAGATGGGAATAGTATTTCATTCACCGGAGATCAAAACGCAAGTGGTAACCTTAATGAAACCCTTACAATCGCAAGTAATGCTCAGCCGTTAATAATCTCTGTAATTGGTTCGGGTGCTTTCAATGTAACTGCGTCGTGGACGTCGCTTGGAAACGAAGGCGGACCAACCTTCACATTAGGCCCGGTAGACATAACCGCTACAAACCAACTTGGTGTTGGCACTGATTTCATTGAACTAAGTAAGACACCCGCTACGTTGACTGACCTTGGGTTAGATGGCACATCACTACAGAACGAAAGCGATGCAGAAAGCGCACTCGAGCGAATAGATAGCGCTTTGCAGTCCGTAAGCAAAAGCCGAGCATTTTACGGCGCGAAAATTAATCAAATGTCATCAGCTATTAGAAACAATGCGATAGGCTTCGAAAATATAAGCCGCGCCCATTCACAAATAACGGACGCAGATTTTGCGTCAGAAACCGTACTACTTACTCAAGCGCAAATAGTAGAACAAGCGAGTGTTTCTGTTCGCGCTCAGGCTAAATCTAGCGATGAGCAGGTATTGGGGTTGTTGAATGACACAGTTAGTCAAAGCGCATGAATAAAGGGGTCAGAGTCACAACTCTGACCCTAAAACTTTAATTGTAATATCCTTAATCGTTGCGCCATAAATTCAAAATGCCACGTTTTCAGTCACTAGTGTTTGCACTGTAAGACAGTACAACTTTGCCATTTAATCGTAATACAAACCTTTGTATACTAAACAGAGAATATATAAATAACAGGACGTGGGCACAGAACCCACACATCAAGGATATTACAAATGAAACCAGTAGTATTAGCTGGCGGCTCAGGTAGTCGCTTATGGCCAAAATCGCGTGCAGCGCTTCCAAAGCAGTTTTTGTCTCTTACATCAGACAGCACCATGCTTCAAGACACAATCACACGCTTAAAAGGCACGCCAGCTCAAAACCCCATCTTCATTTGTAACGATGCACACCGCTTTTTGGTTGCAGAGCAGCTTCGTCAAAAAGACATTCAACATGGCGGCATTCTTTTAGAGCCTGTTGGTCGTAATACGGCACCGGCAATTGCATTAGCTGCACTACACGCCACAATTAATGGCGAAGACCCTGTTCTTCTTGTCCTAGCTGCAGATCACCTTATTAAAAACAACCAAGCATTTCACACTGCTATTGCTAAGGCCGAAAAGCTGGCAGAGCAGGGTAAACTTGTTACTTTCGGTATTGTTCCTGACCAGCCGCATACCGGGTATGGTTATATCAAAGCTGGTGGGCAAGCGGGCGATGGTTTTGAAGTAGCACAGTTTGTGGAAAAGCCTGCTTTGGAAACTGCAAAAGAGTATGTAGATTCGGGCAGTTACTACTGGAATAGCGGTATGTTTATGTTTAAAGCAAGCCGTTACTTGGAAGAGTTAGGAAAATACAACCCTGAAATGCTAGACGTGTGTAAGCGTGCTATCGACACAGAAACACCAGATCTAGATTTCATCCGTGTTGACCACGACATTTTTGCGACTTGCCCAGACGATTCAATCGATTACGCGGTAATGGAAAAAACCTATAGCGCAGCTATGGTTCCATTAGACGCAGGTTGGAGCGACGTGGGGAGTTGGTCGTCACTATGGGAAACTGCAGAGAAAGACGAAAACGGCAATGCTACTGTAGGCGATACTATCTTAGAAAACACTAAGAACAGTTATGTTAATGCTGAGCAGCGTCTGGTATCAGTAATTGGGCTAGAAGACGTTATCGTAGTAGAAACCAAAGATGCCGTTATGGTGGCACATAAGAACGATGCGCAAAGCATTAAAACGGTAGTGAACAAACTTAAAGCAGAGCACCGCGCTGAGTTCAAATTCCACCGTGAAGTATTCCGTCCATGGGGAAGCTACGATTCTATTGATAGCGGCGCCCGTTTCCAAGTAAAACGCATTACGGTTAAGCCAGGTGAAAAACTATCTGTTCAAATGCATCATCATCGCGCTGAGCATTGGATTGTAGTATCTGGCAGTGCAAACGTAACTATTGATGAAAAAACACAGCTAGTTACAGAAAACGAGTCGGTCTACATTCCTATTGGTGCGGTTCATGCGTTAGAAAACCCTGGAAAGATTCCTCTAGAGCTTATTGAAGTGCAGTCAGGTGCATATCTTGGTGAAGACGATATTGTGCGTTTTTCTGATAGATATGGGCGCGTTGCCAAATAAATCAGAATAATATTTCAAAAAAGCACCGTAAGGTGCTTTTTTCTTATCTAAGGCACTCTCTAGAAGTTAAAATGACGAATATCCTGTGTTGCCACTATTTGAAATAGTATATTATTAGGGACAATAGCTGGTTTGCATGCTCAGTAGCTGAACCATGCAATATTAAGGAAAGCAGTTTAGCATTGCATAGGAATAGGGTGTTTACGCATTTTGTTATCAAAAGTACTAAAGCCATCTAATCTGAAACGATTAGCATATCGGCTAGCCAAAAAGTTAATCATTGTCCCTCACCACCAGTTGAATGAAACCACGATCGAAAGTAATGGCTCTAGCTGGTTGTCAACTGGTGATGATCCACAGTTTATTATTCATCCTGCTCGCCGCATACCTTCACGAACCTTTGCGAAAGGATGGTATCTTCTTCGCGTAAAAATAACTGAAGCGAACCATCAGTCGCACGTGGGAAAGTTGTATTCCAATTTACAGAAAGGCGAGCTAGCCACTGTTGATGTGCCATGGCATAGCACTAAATTTGTAAACCGCCTTTTCTATCTTGAAAATAACAATGGTATGCTTCGCTTCGACCCTTGTGAAGCAGAAACTGAGTTTACTCTAAACACGTTCATGATTTCGAAAGTGCCGTCTTTCATTGCGATGCGACACATGAAACAGCGATTATATAAGCTGCTCAGCCATGTCGATGATGTAGAAGAGTACCTTGATACAAACCGAAAGCTTAACGGTGGAACGTTAATAGAGACAGTATACGAAGAATACAATAAAACCTTTACCACAGGAGTGATGGAAAAAAGCTATCCGTTTTGGGTTGAGTTTGATGAGCCGCGCGCGTTACAGAAAATGCAGCAAACCTTCACCTCAGAACAGTCAGAAGTAAAGTTTTCTATTATTCTTCCTACTTACAACACTGACCCTATTTATTTAAGAGAGTGTATCGATTCTGTTCTTCGGCAAGCTCACAAAAATTGGGAATTATGTATTGCCGATGATGCGTCGACCAACGCAGAGACTATTAGCACATTAGAGTCATACGCACAAAAGCACGCCAATATTAAATTGAACCTGCTGAGCGAAAACGGGCATATTTCCAAATCAAGTAACGCCGCTTTAAGTATGGTAACTAGCGACTACGTTCTACTGCTTGACCATGACGATACGTTACCTGCTCACACGTTATCCTTCTTTGCGAAAGCTATAACGGACAACGCAAACGCGAAAGTGCTTTATGGCGACGAAGATAAAATAGACGAGCAGGGCAATCGCCATCAGCCGCACTTTAAACCTGATTGGAACCCAGATTTACTTCTAAGCCAAAACTACATATGTCACCCCGTAGTGTACAAAACAAGCGTGCTTAAAAAGATAGGTGGATTTAGAGTAGGTGTAGAAGGTTCGCAAGATCACGATTTACTTTTGCGGGCGACGGCCGGCCTTAAGCATGATGAAGTTGTGCATTTACCTTTCATTCTTTATCACTGGCGTGTTATTGAGAACTCGACAGCCTCGAATGCTTCCGCTAAGTCGTACACGACAGATGCTGGCATTGAAGCCATAAGACATTTCCTCGAACATTCAGGCCAAGATGCTACAGTTGATAAAGGCAATTATCCAAATACGTATAAGGTTAATTGGGCGCTGCCAAATGAGCAACCACTCGTTAGCTTGGTCATTCCGACAAGAGATGGTTATGACATTTTAAAGCAGTGTTTAGAGTCTATTTATGACAAGACCTCATACAAGAACTTCGAAATTATTGTTGTAGATAATCAAACGACCTGTGATAAAACACTGGGCCTCTTCAGTGAGTACACTAATACCAAAGCTAATTTCAGAGTTTTAAAATGGGATAAGCCTTTCAACTATTCTGCTATTAACAACTTTGCAGTCTTCCAGGCCGAAGGTGAAGTAGTTGGGCTAGTTAACAACGATATCGAAGTTATAAACGAAGACTGGTTATCAGAAATGGTATCGCATGCCCTTAGGCCTGAAATTGGCTGTGTAGGTGCGAAGCTTTATTACCCTAACGATACTATCCAGCATGCGGGCGTAGTACTCGGTATAGGCGGAGTAGCCGGTCACTCTCACAAATATTTCCATAAGAACGAACCGGGATATTTTACCCGTTTGCATCTTGTTCAAAATATGTCAGCGGTTACAGCAGCATGCTTACTAGTCCGCAAAAATGTGTTTGAAGAGGTTGGTGGGTTAAACGAACAAGACTTAACAGTTGCCTTTAATGACGTCGATTTTTGCTTAAAAGTTCACACCGCAGGCTACCGAAACCTATTTACCCCGTGGGCTGAACTTTACCATCACGAGTCGATAAGCCGCGGTGAAGAAGATACGCCAGAGAAAGTGGCGCGATTTAATAAAGAAAGTGAGTATATGAAGGATAAGTGGAAAAAACTGCTGTGCAATGACACAGCTTATAACCCTAATTTGTCCAATACCCATGAAAACTTTTCGCTGCGTTAGGCTCTGAACAACTAGAAGTATTATGAACAATTTTCCCTTATTTTTTATCCATATTCCTAAAACCGCTGGCTCAAGTTTTCGTGTAGCTGCAGAACAATATTTTGGGCCGGAAGCTTACTTTTTTTGACTACGGTACAGGCTCAAACGAAACTCATCCTGATATTTTAAAGTTTGAATACGAGTCTAAAGACAGGTATCTGGCGGGCAAGAGCATAAAGAAAAATGCAAAGTTTTTGTCAGGGCATGTCATTTACCCCAAGTACGCTCCATTCTTTCCGGCAAAGAGCGTAATAACGTTTGTTCGTGACCCTGCCCAACAAGTGCGTTCACACTATGAACACTTTTCAAGACTTCACGATTATAAAGGCAGCTTCGAAGATTTTATAAAAGAAAACCGCTTTGCCAATATGCAGTCTAAAGCATTAAATGGAGTTTGGACTGATGCTATCGGCTTTATTGGTATTACGGAACGCTACAATGAATCAATAGCTCTGTTTAATAAATACTATGGAACCGATATTAAAGTACTAGATATAAACAAAAATACGGCCAAAGCATCCGATACTTATACGTTCACTGAGAGTGAAACTTCACTTATCAAAAAAATGAACGCGAAGGACTATGAGCTTTACAATTTCGCGCTAGATCGCTTTACGTTACATAAAGAGTTGTTAGATAAAGAGCTTCCCTTAGTTCGATTTGGCCAGATGAATATTTTGCCGAAAGACAAAGGTAAGCAACTTAATATATGGGCGTGTTGTTACGAGCAAGAAGAAGCGTTGGAAGCCGATATATTACTAGATGGAAAAGCTGTCGAGCTCATTAAGCTATCTGACTACAGGGCGTTAGCCTCAGAAAGAAATATTCATCGCGATGGGTATATTGGGAAGTCTTACAAATATCCAAATACTTTCAAAAACGGTCAAACAATTAAAGTTGTAGAAAAGCAAACGCAGATAGTGATTTTTGAAGATGTTGTTAGCTAAAAAGCAAACTTCCGATACTGTTAGGTCTATTGAAATAGTCTCAAAATGAAAAAAGAATTACAGCAGAAACGCCTTCGAAGTCGGGCCGTTGCAACTAAGCAATACGCCAAACGTTACGTTAAAGCTATACGTAACAAGGTTGCTGGTGAGAAACAGGCCAAAGGTCACGTTAAGGTAGACAGGTTTTGCTTAACCGATACTGAGTTGGCCTTCATCCAACAGGAAATAGAAAAAGGGAATAAGAACTTCGAGAAGCTTATCGGTTTCAAAACTGATGAATTTAATAATCACAGTGAAGTAAGAGTTTCGTTAGATACTGCCAAGGCATTAATTGCTAATAGTTTGCCTTCTACAGATATAACCACACTAGTTACTTTTATACTGAATCATGCAGACTTCTCTGTTAGTCAATTCATAATGAATGTAAACCTGTCCCCAGAGGTTTTCAGGGATCTAGCAATTCTTTTTAGAAAGGTTAGTAAAAGTACAAGCTTTTGGTTAATTGCTAGAGCAAAGATACTTCGGCCTAATGGCCCTATAATCTCCAACCTTTTTGATTCGATAGCAGACGAATACATAGCTACTTTAAATGTAGGTATTGGAGTTATCACGTACAACAGGAAAGACCATTTAGCAAAAACTGTCGAAGCCATCAAAGCCTTCACAACAGGTGATTATCAACTTGTTGTTGCCGACGATGGCAGTAAAGACGATACTGTAGAATGGTGTGAAAAAAATAATGTCCCTCATACTAATTGCCAGAATAAAGGGGTTGTTCGAAACAAAAACAGGGCTTTGTATTATCTCAACGAAGTCAAAAAAGTTGATGTTTTAATTCTCTTAGAGGACGACTGTCGACCAAACGAAGAAAGTTGGCAAAAAGAGTGGGTCATAGCGGCACTTTTATGGGGTCACATTAATTATGCGCATAAGCGAATAATTAAAAAAGAAGATGCAGTTCTTTCTGGTACAGGTTCGAGTACTTTACCGTATCTTTGCAAGTTGGTTACAGGGCAATGTACAGCTTGTAGCAAGGATGCAATGGATAATATAGGGTATCTAGACCCTAGGTTTAGTGGCTACGGTGCAGGGCATGTAGAGTGGACTGAAAGATTCATTCGACAGGGGTACAATGGCAGCACGGAAAAACACTGGGTGTACCCTGCAATCAACACTGGCTTAAATTCTGATGACGCACCGACTTTCAAAAATCCTGAGCAGTTAGAAAAAAACCGAGCGCTGAAGAAAAAAATAAGTAAAGATGCTCACAAGCGTGAACCGTGGGTAAATACTGATGAAGAAAATGAGTTTCTTGAAGAAATAGAGTCGATTAAAGATCAATAAAACGGCGAATTATTTGTAACTACTATTTTTATTATTGACGCTAGATTATTCGCCAATCAATAATACAAGAATACTGGTGAGGTGTAATTCGCCGAATTTGGAATAAAAGTATGGATGCTGTAACGTTGCGTGGCTTGTTTTTTTTAGTTTTATTATGTGTAGCTTCATGTGGCGGCGACTCCCAATCGTCCCCACCAACGGTGTCTGAACAGGAGCAATTCAGTCGCTCTTATTCAATTACTTTGCCACAAAAAATTACTTCTGATGACACAGTTTTCATAACTGTAAACGACTCTAATGACAGCAATTCGCAAAAGGTTACGGTAGAGTCGTGGAATACATCATTGGAAACTTCACTAAATATAGTGAATACCAGCGAAGGCAAGTTCAGCTTTATTGCACCCCAAGTACGTAAACGCACATCATTTAGTATTACAGCAAACCTAGTAAATGAAGCTGGAACAAAATTTAAAGTCAGCGCGAAGTCTTTAATACTTCCTTCCAAGCCAAATCTAATTGTCATTTTCACCGACGACCAAGGATATGCTGACATCGGCGTTCACAATATTGTTCAAGGCATCAACACGCCTAATATAGACAAGCTAGCGGCCAATGGGGTGCTATTTACTAATGGCTACATAACTGCACCCCAATGCACACCCTCGCGAGCGGGAATGGTTACTGGTGTCTATCAACAACGATTTGGAGTAGATGACAACCGATATACACCAATACCTGAAAATGTAGTCACCATGGGAGACCGTTTTTCTGACCTTGGTTATACAACAGGAATGGTTGGCAAGTGGCACCTTGAAGTAGATCAAAATTCAAAGCCATGGTTTAAGTATAACTTTCCTAATACACCCATAAGTGAGTTTAACCCTGGCAAGTTACCTTCATCGCTAAAGGAGCGATATTACCCGTCATCAAAAGGTTATAAATACAATTATTTCGGTTACGCAAACCGTTATTGGGCTAACTATGACCTTGAGGGCAATCAAACCCAGTTGGGCTGGATAAGTAATTCTGACTACAGGTTAGATGTTGTTTCAGATGCAGCGACGCAATTTATAGATATAAATCACGATGAGCCGTTTTATCTTCATGTGGCTCATTACGCCCCTCATGTACCTTTAGAGGCAACAGAAGATTACTTGTCATTATTCCCTGAACAGTCGTCTAATCGGCGTAGATACGCGTTGGCAATGATGTACGCAGTAGATGCAGGCGTAGGCAGTATAGTATCTAAGCTTGAAGAACATGGAATACTGGAAAACACTATTATCGCTTTTATCAGTGACAATGGTGCTCCAATAGGACTCGACTTTACTGATGCACCCATAACGGAAAAAGAGGCTTGGAATGGTTCACTGAATACCCCCTTAGTCGGTGAAAAAGGTATGTTGACTGAAGGGGGGATAAAAGTGCCCTTTATCGTCCATTGGCCCGACAAACTGCAAAGCAATACCGTTCTTGAAGAGCCGGTCATCAGCCTAGATGTACTGTACTCTGCTATTAAACGTGCAGGTGCGCCTGAAACTGTTTTATCAGAACTCGACGGTGTTGATATTTTTCCAACTCAAGGTTTTGACAAGAGCGCTCTTATGAACCGCCCGCTTTTTTGGCGTTTTTGGAATCAGTCAGCAGTTCGTCTTGGAAACTATAAGTACCTTAAAATGGGCGCAGAGCACGAGTTTTTGTTTGATATGTCTTTAGACGAGACACTTTCCAATAACTTAATGTCAGACATGCCAGACAAAGCAGAAGAACTTAAAAGCTTGTACGAAGCTTGGAATGCAGAGATGTATAGGCAGCCTCAGCAAGACAGTCTTAACTCTCAGGAGCGAGAGTGGTTGTCTTTTTATTTAACGCCATAACGCTTTATTTTGGTGAAAAAACAGAATTGCGCTCTACACAAACAGCCTTTTTTAAGGTCTCAGTTTGTTTAAAAGGCGTTAAGCATTAATTAAGCAGTGCAACTCATGTTTACAACAGGTTTATGGACTCTTTGCGGTTGTCAGTAAGGCTGTAAATGTTAATATTAACCAATACAAACCTTTCAATGCCCACCGAACTTTTTCTATTAGATAGGACAAAATGGAAGCAGCAAATTACCCATTATTTTTTATTCATATATCTAAAACTGCCGGTTCTAGTTTCCGCGTAGCGGCCGAGCGCTACTTCGGTAAAGAGCATGTCTTCTATGATTATGGGCCTAAAGCAAATGAGACTAACCCAGACATACGAACGTTAGATTATGAAAAACGTGACCGCTACGCAGCCGGAATGAAGATAGTAGAAAAAGCTAAATTCCTTACAGGGCACATTAATCATCCTAAATATGCGCCATTTATTCCGGCTAAGAATGCAATAACCTTCGTTCGTGATCCTATTCAACAGGTTCGTTCTCATTACGAGCATTTTACTCGCCACCACCGTTATAAACGTTCGTTCACCGAATTCGTAAATGAACCGCGATTTAAAAACGTACAATACAAAGCATTTCAAGGTACGTGGCCTGACGCTATTGGTTTTATAGGTTTGACAGAACGTTACAATGAATCATTAGCACTCATTAACAAGATGTATTCCATTGATATTCAAGGATTGGATATCAATAAAAATACAGAGAAAAAATCTTCAAGCTATGAATTATCTGACGAAGAGATTGCGCTGATAAAAAAGCATAACAAAGAAGATTTTAAGCTTTATGAATATGCGCTCACACGCTTTGAACGACAAAAGTTGGCTTTAGAGGCTGATAGTCCTTTTATACGCTTTGGTAAAACAAACATGGCCATAAGTGATGAAGGTAAAATGATGAAAGGTTGGGCTGCCGATTATGACAGTCAGTCTCCAGTTGCGTTAGAGGTGCGTGTCGGTAACAAAAAGGTAACGGAAGTTCTAGCGAGTGAATATAGAAGCACTGCTAATGAACGAAACATTCATCGAAATGGTTTTATTGGGTTTAGTTTTACTTACCCTAAAAAGCTAAAGAATGGGACTCAGGTCGACATCGTGACTAAAAGCGCCGGAGAAATATTAATTAGTGATACTGTAAATCGTTAAGCCTTGCTTAGGAAACCTTCTCGAATACCTGACTTATACAATGTAATGTACTTTTTGAAAAGCGTTTCGACAGTCGGGTTTAACACTACCTTGCTTAATATGATAAAACCCATTAACTTGGCTTCAATCTAGCCACTTGCCTTCATAAAACGGCATAGAAAATTGCTAGTATCGTAATGGTCCAGTTATCAATAGTATTAATGGGGAAAGAAGTGTTTAGGAACTATGATGATTTTTATGAAGAGTTTGACAGTAATGTAAAAAAATACCCTAACCTTAGATCATACCCAAAAAGATACCGAGAACTATGCGATTGTGATTATCTTTTCTTATCTTTTCCTAAATCAGGTAGGACATGGGTTAGGTACTTTTTAGCTAGATATATCGAAGCTGCTTTTGAAACCATGTTTAGCTTAGAGTTCACCCCTCATAGAAGTTGGGACAAAAGGCGGGCAATAATTAGAACACCAACCATCAATTTTAGTCATAACTTCTTCGATTTTTTTCAAGATTATCCCGTGACACCGTTTATCATGGACCAACAAATTTGTTGGACAAAAAACTTAATATTTTTGGTTAGAGATCCTTTAAGTACACTTGTATCGTTTTACAACCAAAAAGTCTTCAGAGAGCAGGTAGTTAAAGCATCACTGCAGGATTTCATACTTTCGAAGCAATACGGTATAGAGAGGCATTCTAAGTTAGTCTTGGCTTTTTTCAATTTGTTTAACAAGTCTACTGCTCCAAAAATGTTAATACAGTACGAGCATCTAATAGCTTCGCCGCAGAGATTTATGGATCTAGTTAAGTTTTTATTCGGAGATGTTAACCTTAAAGCTTTCGAAGGTGCTATCGAGAACAGTAAGTTTAATGCTATGCAAAGGTTTGAGCTCAGTGTTGACGCATTTTCACTAACTAATGGTCGAATGGGATCAACGAAAGAGAGTCCTAATAGAAGTATGTTAAAAGTTAGAGAGGGTAAAGTGAAAAACTATCCAGAAGCGCTTTCAACAGATTTCATAGAAAACATTCTTAAATTACCCTACACCAGTCGGCTAATGAGCATTATGGAAAACGTTTGAGGTTGTGAAAACAAAAAATCAACTCAAACAAAAAGGAGGCCTTTTGAGACGCGCTTTCGATAAAAAATACTTCAATGTCTAAACCTCTACTAAATAAAAAAGAGTTTCGAGATACAAAGCACCTAGGTGTTAATTTTTTACCAAAGATCGAGGTATGTAACATTTGAGAGTCAGTTCCTCGTTTTATCTACAAGTTCTGTTCGCAAAAACAGAGTCATTTGCAAATGCAATGTTTTCGCGATTGTTGACTTTTAATGCATTTTAATGGAGACAAAACGAAAGATTCACTAATCAGTGATGAAAGCTGAGTTTATCAGTACTGATTTTCTAGCAAGTTAGCCTGTCGGATATCAAATGATATAAAAAACTTATAATCGTTTGTTACTTTATTGCCTAAGCAAGTAATCAAGGCCTTACAGAGATAATCTAATACGAGCTACGCTAATAATAATCAATTTAGAAACTTAAAAACGAAGGGTCTAAGGGATACATGGAAACACTTCAAATTACAGGTACAAACAACAAAACTGAGATTTCTGAGCAGACAACAGTTCAAGGAGTAGTGCAAGGAAGCAACAACTATATTCAGATTGATTCAAGCAAAAAGCATCAGGGCTTACAGCTTTATGTTTTTGGAGACAACAACAGGATTATTATAGGGAGAAACTCTAACCTAAATAACTTAAGAATAGAAATTGGAACTAGGAAGCATCATTCACACAACACTACTTTAGAAATAGAAGAGGGCTTTTCCATTGCATCCAAAGGGCGATTTTTGCTTCCGAATATTGGGAACAAAATTTTGATAGGTAAAAATTGCATGTTTTCAAATAACATAACCATCAGAGGTGGTGAATTTCCTCACCTTATATTTGATCGAGAATCAGGAGAATATCTTGATGTATCTGAAGGAATTTTTATCGGTAATCATGTCTGGGTAGGTGAGCAATCCTACATCAATAAATCTGTTACAATACCAAATGACTGCATTATCGGAGCACAATCGATTGTCACAA
Source organism: Alteromonas sp. ABV4_150 (assembly GCF_056311745.1). Taxonomy (NCBI): domain Bacteria; kingdom Pseudomonadati; phylum Pseudomonadota; class Gammaproteobacteria; order Alteromonadales; family Alteromonadaceae; genus Alteromonas; species Alteromonas sp. ABV4_150. The sequence continues at coordinate 2,202,663 of NZ_CM149971.1, forward strand.
AGCGCTTTGAGGAAGAGTTTTGTGTAATTGCAGGCAGTCCTGCAAAGGTTGTTAAACGGAACGTTGAATGGTTTAGTAACCAATCTCAGCTTAAACCTGATAGTGCGGCGTATCAGTCTCTAACGCGAGTAAGACAGGAAAAATTAAAGAACCCGCTTGATTGACACTTATTTGAATTAGTGTGATTACCAAGGGATACTGACGGTATAAATACGAAGCGATTTTGACGTAATCACACTATCAATGTTGCCGCGCTTCAGTGTAAGCATAAACCTTGGACTGGACTACCCAGCTTGTTCAATTTCCAAGAGCGTTTCGGGCTGTAAACTTCCCCTAAACTAGTGACATACCTTTTTAGAGCTCTTCGGCGTACGCTGAGCCAAGAAGGAGTGTATTTAGATTTTTTCATGCAGAATTTCCTGCGTATAGATTACGAGAAAATTCTACTTTTGACGTCTATAGAACGGTTTGCTGAAACATGGGACGGCCAGTATCCACAAATCGCTAAATCATGGCGGACGCACTGGCACAATCTTAATACCTTGTTCAACTACCCAGAGGACATCCGCAGGGCAATTTACACCACTAACGCCATTGAATCTCTGAATAGCGTTATCCGTAAAGCCATCAAGAAACGGAAAATCTTCCCCAGTGATGATTCCGCTAGAAAAATGGTGTACTTAGCAATAAAAGACGCCAGTAAGAAATGGTCGATGCAGATTAAAAATTGGCGTCAGTCGATGAGTCGTTTTATTATCGAGTTCGAGGAACGCCTCGAAAAGCATATTAACTAATGGCAGTTACATAGAATCTGTTACAGGCTCGTTTCTTCGTAAAGCCCATCACAATTGAAACTTTGTTCAATTTCATTATTTATAGAGTCATAGTATTTTGAGACATTCTCTAAGAATCGCTCAGCTTATGGCCACTATTTTCTCAAAATACCTATTAATTTTCCTTCTGACTCAACAAGTAATTTGTTTAATCTAGCGCTCTGCATGATATCGTCTGCGTAAGAAACAAGCTCGTTTGGCGAGATGGTTTTAGGAGAGGAAGACATTAGATCAATTGCCTTCATTGAAAATACTTCCGTACCATATTTTTCCATAGCTCGGCGAATATCACCATCCGTTACGATACCTTTTATTAACATATTTTGTTCGGTGACAACAGCAAGCCCTTGCTCGCCTCTTGAAATACTGTCGATGATGTTTATCAATGAGGTCCCCTCCTCAACCGTAGGGAGGTTTTTCGTGAGCATTTCATCCTTCACCTTCAACAACAGTTTTCGCCCTAAACTTCCACCAGGATGAAACCTTGCAAAATTTTCTGGTTGAAAATTCCTGCCTTCCATCAGAGCTATAGCTATAGCATCGCCCATAGCGAGGGTTGCTGTAGTTGAAGCTGTTGGGGCAAGTTTTAACGGACAGGCTTCTTGAGGAACCGCTATGTTTAAATGAAACTCACTTTCCTTTGCTAGCGTTGAATTAGGGTTGCCAGTCATTGAAATCAATAAATTTTGATTGTCTTTCAAAAACGGAAGCAATTTCAAAACCTCTTCAGTTTCCCCAGAGTTAGAGATAGCCAAAAATATATCTTCCGCAACTACCATACCTAGATCACCATGAAAGGCTTCACCTGGATGCATCGAAAAACTTGGAGTACCAGTACTAGCTAATGTAGCCGATATTTTCTTTCCAATTATTCCAGATTTTCCCATTCCACATACAATCAGGCGTCCTCTACTGTTTAAAATTGCAGATACTGCATTTGAAAAGTCATCAGTTAGCAGAGCTGATAAATTTGCGACTGCGTCAGACTCAATTTTAAAAACCTGCTTTGCGCGTTCTTTTAAGTCCATTATATAGATTCTTCCATGATTTTTTTAATTCTTACGTAATCCTCTAGGGTGTCTACCCCATGTGGACATGCGTTTTCAACTTTAGCTACCGCAATTTTTTTACCAAGCTGCAATGCGCGTAATTGTTCAAGTGCCTCGAGTTCCTCTAATTTAGTCATAGGGGATTGACTCAGCGTTTTTAGAGTTCTGACCCTATAAGCATATAAACCGATATGACGAAAGTATTGCCCATCGCTTATTTGCAGTTCTTCTAAGTCATCAAATTTGTCAAATTTCCCTCTTTCCCAAGGGATAGGAGCGCGACTAAAATAAAGAGCTAATGAGTCTTGTGCAGTAACAACTTTAACTATATTAGGATTAAAAAGGTCCTTGGCTGAGTCTATAGGACACATTAACGTAGAAATGTCAGCCCCTGAGTTTTTTTTCAGATGTTCTACTACAACCTCGATATAATCAGGGTCAATTAAAGGCTCATCGCCTTGAAGATTCACAACAATGTCATCGTCATTAAACCCTAATTTAGTTGCTACTTCGGCTAAACGATCCGTGCCACTTTGGTGCGATTCTCCAGTCATAACCACTTGGCACTCAAAAGACTCAACAGCTTGCAGTATTCTGTCATCATCTGTTGCGACAATAATTGAATCAATATTTGTTTCTAAGGCCCGCTGGTAGACATGCCATACAACAGGTCTTCCTTTAATTTCGAGCAAAGGTTTACCCGGTAATCGTGAAGAATTATACCGAGCTGGAATTATGATATGCACGCTCATGTTATTTTGAAGTATCCAATGGGGTGAAGGATTTGACTAAACTGTCAACAGCTTTCATTTGGGCAAGGAAAGGTTTTAACAATTCCAAGGGCAACGCGCTCGGGCCGTCACATTTTGCTTTGTCGGGGTCTGGATGTGACTCCAAAAACAGGCCTGCAATTTTGGTAGCCATTCCCGCCCTAGCAAGCTCGCATACTTGGTCGCGTCTGCCACCAGATGCAGCTGCACCAGAATCTCGAGTCTGAAGTGCATGAGTTACATCAAAAATAATAGGTTTATTATTACTTACCTGCTTCATCACACCAAACCCAAGCATATCGACCACTAGGTTGTCATAGCCATGGAGTGTGCCACGGTCACAGAGCATGAGGTTTTCGTTGCCCATTTCTTCAAACTTATGCACAATGTTTTTCATCTGTCCAGGGCTGATGAACTGTGGCTTTTTAATATTAATTGGCCTTTTAGTCTCAGCGAGTGCAGCAACGAGGTCGGTTTGACGTGCAAGAAAAGCGGGCAATTGAAGCACGTCAACGATTTCAGAAACTGGTTTGGCTTGCCAAGGTTCATGTACGTCGGTAATCAAAGGAATATTATCGAATTCTTTTTTTAAAGCTGAGAATATTTCTAAACCCTTTTCTAATCCAGGACCGCGATATGAATGAACAGATGAGCGATTCGCTTTGTCGAAAGAAGCTTTAAATACTAGCGGAATATCCAGTTCTTTACAGACTTCTACGTAGTGACCGCAAACGTCTATCGCGAACTGTTCTGTCTCTAATACATTTACTCCACCGAAGAGGCAGAAAGGTGCATTATTGTTTATTTCAATATGTTGAATTTTCATTGTACTTCTTATTCTCAGTTCTTTAGTCGATTATATCTTCTTGCGTGAATGGCTTTCCTGTCATCAATTCGTATTCTTTTAACCATAGATCCGCGTAATCGCAGTCTTGATAATTCTTAAAATACGGGCCACCGTCAGTAAAATGTAAAAACTTTGGTTTGCCATTGTCTGGTTCTTTATACCAATCTACTAACCAGTTCCATTCAAGAGAAAGTTCGCCAATCTCATGATCTTCTAACCACATAAACCGATGTAAGTATAATGGAGAAATCTCATTTACTAAATCAGGAGTTATCAGCTGATTCTTTGGATGGTCAAGATTCCATAATACAACTGAAGACCAATTTTTTCTCGGGTACTGTGTCTGAACTTGTCCATCAAGTTTCACCGTCTCAGATGGGGTGTGATCGTGCTTTACAACCATCACGGCATACTTATCATCTGCTTGGTCAAAGAGTTCATTTACATCAGTCAAAGCAAGTACATCATTATCACAAAACATTACCCAGCCTTTAAAGCCTGCGAGCCACGGGGTAAGAAATCGCGTTATCGAAAATTCAGTAGCGCCGTTCTTATCTATATCCCTGTAATAAATACCAAGATCGCGCAAAGCCTGTTGAATAATAGGGTAGCACTTAACATCAGCAGAATGCCTCTCAATGGAATGTTTAGCCACCTGATATACAACATCTTGGTACGAAGTGTACCCTACAAATACTTTTCTCATGTTCTCGCTCCAATTTTTAGTCTGTAGAGAGTAATGAAGATAGATATCCATTTCAATGAGGCAGATCAAATTAAATTGGGTATCTTTAAAGCACTAGTATGGTCACTCGTGATTTTCCTCGAATCAAAGCTCAAAATGTAATAAAGTGATGCCAGATTTTAGGAGTCAAAACGTTAGCTTTTAAAAAAAAAGCGACGATATTCGGGAAGATTAATCGATTATGAAAAAAATTCTTGTAACTGGTGGCGCGGGTTTTATTGGCAGTCACTTATGTCCGCTGTTGAGGCAAAACGGTTTTAATGTAACTATTCTTGATAACCTTTCGCCTCAAATTCATGGCGAGTCCCAAACGCCCCCTTCATGGATAAGTGAGTCTGGTATCGATTTCGTCAAAGGGTCAGTAACTGAACGGTCGGTTTTAGAGTCCGTTTTGCGTTCCACCGATGGGATAATTCATCTGGCAGCCGAAACTGGCACTGGCCAGTCGATGTACGAAATTGAAAAGTATAACTTGGTAAATAGCCAAGCCACCGCTCTAATGTTGGACATCATCACAAACGAAAAACTTCCGGTCAAACGTATTTTACTAGCGTCAAGTCGTTCCGTATATGGAGAAGGTGCTTATATATCTGAAGATGAAGGCTCTTCAAAAAGGGTTTATCCTAGACCACGATTGCCAGAAGAACTCGCCGATCATCAATGGACTGCAAAAGATGCATCTGGCAAGAATTTGATTCCAGTACCAACTCACGAAGACGATAAAATCCAACCTGCATCTATATACGCATCGACTAAGTATGCACAGGAAGATCTTATTGCTATCTGCTGTGAGTCACTGGGTATAGGGTATGGCATATTACGCTTGCAAAATGTATATGGTGAAGGGCAGTCTCTGAACAACCCCTATACTGGAATTCTTTCAATCTTCTCAACCCGCGTTCGCATGGATAAACACCTTCCTATTTTCGAAGATGGATTAGAAACCCGTGATTTTGTACACGTTTCTGACGTCGCGGGTGCATTTCTTTCTGCATTGAAGCGAGGTGAAGCCCCAAACACAATCATTAACGTCGGTACCGGCCAATTTACCACCGTTGTAGATATAGCGAAGCAATTGACGCGTGCATTTGGTAAAGAGCCTGACATTCGTGTAACGGGTCAGTATCGCGTTGGTGACATTAGACATAATTGCGCTGACATAACTCGCTTAAAAGAAGTGCTGAAGTATACACCGAAAGTTTCTCTTGAAGAGGGGATGAAACGATTTGTTGATTGGGTGAACACCCAACCTTTACCTGAGGATAAACTCGATAAAGCAAATCAAGAGTTGAAAGAAAAGAACTTGATGGGGTGAGCTATGAAAAAGCGTATATTAATTATCGGTGACAGCCATACCCACTCAGTTAAGCGCTCTATTGCTAATAATGAGCAACATGATGACTTTTATGCACAGACCTTTGCTAAGCAAAAAGGCGACAAGGTAATTGGAGACATTTTCTTTGAAGAATTTCTGCAAGAAATTAAGTCAGAGGAAGAAAAATTTAAGGCTGTAGTTTCGTTCACCGGGGGGAATCAGCATAACTCTCTTTCTCTAATAAAGCATTCGGAACCTTTTTCCATCGCGGACGAAGAGTCTAAGCAATATGTGGGAGATGATGTTTCAACTACACTACCACGTGAAGCATTTAAATGGTTACTAGAGAGCGGTCTTCGAAAAGGGGATTTTAAGAAATTGCAATCCATAGTTAATGAAACCAGTTTACCAGTTTATCATGTAGCTGCTACACCACCTAAAAAGTCCACTTCGCATATTCTAAAACGACCAGAGAGCGATTTTGTTAGAAAAAACATCGCCAAGTCAGGAGTTAGTAACGCTTCTCTTAGGTTAGAGGTATACAAGGTACAAATGGAGATTACTCGGAAACTGTGCCAGCAAATGAATATTAAGTTTATCGAACTGCCTCGAACAGTTTGTGATGACGATGGTTTTCTTGCAGAGCCCTATTACGCAGATGATGCCACTCATGCAAATGTGGCCTTTGCAGACATAGTTGTAAGACATATAAAATCCGTGGTTGGATAAAATGAGGAAGTTAAGATGACAACAAACCCATATCATTTATTAGGCGATAAGGCGTTTTGGAAACGCTCGGTTGCACGTGTCTCTCCTCTAGATGTAGACCCTGTCGTTGATTTTCCTACTCTGATTCAAAAAGATACAAAGGTTGCCACTGCAGGTAGTTGCTTTGCTCAACATATCGCGAGAAGGTTAAGCAAATCCGGTTTCAATTATTATGTCTTAGAAAAAGGACATGACGTGTTGAGTGCTGAAGGAAACAGGCAGTTTAATTACGGAACTTTTTCTGCAAGATATGGCAATCTTTACACAACAAGACAGTTACTTCAGTTGTTTCAAAGAGCATTTGGTATTTTCACGCCCAACGAGCCTGCATGGGTCGCTAAGGATGGTAATATAAGAGACCCTTTCCGGCCCAATATACAGCCAGGAGGTTTTGATAGCGAGGCTAGCATGGAGCTAGATCGCCGAAGCCACCTCAGGGCAGTAAGAGAGCTTTTTTCTACAACAGACGTGTTTGTTTTCACGCTGGGGCTAACAGAGTGTTGGAGAAGTCGATACGATGGTGCCGTATTCCCTATATGTCCAGGCGTGGAAGGTGGTGAGTTTGATGAAGATTCTTATGAATTTTATAATCAAACGGTAGAAGATGTAATGTCAGATTTAAGAATGTTCATTTCACTGTTAAGGGAAGTTAATCCAACAGTTAAACTCGTCTTCACGGTGTCACCTGTCCCGCTTATGGCTACTGCAAGAGATGACACACATGTACTGTCTGCGACAGTCTATTCTAAATCAGTTTTGAGAGTTGCTGCTGAGAGTATTGTTAGTGAAACCAAGGATGCTTTTTATTTTCCGTCCTTTGAAATTATTACTGGTAATTTCAACAGAGGGACATACTACGACAATGACCTTCGGTCAGTGCTTGAAGCAGGTGTAGACCACGTCATGAAGCTATTTTTTAAGTACGCGACCAATTCAGATACAGTAAAGACAGACCTTAGCGCAGAGAGACCAATGGTGAATGAAGTACGTCAAAACGGATCACAGTCTATTGCGGATATAGAGTGTGATGAAGAGTTACTAGATAAGGACTAACACTATAATTTATTTTTGGGGAATAAATCAGCAAAAAGGTTGTGTTTAACAACCAGAGTAATAAAAAGTATGAACAACGAATGAAAAATTTTATTAAATTACGAGTCAAGCAATACTTTGAGTTGAAGAAGCACATCAGTTTATTGAAAACGTCCGATCTATTTGATGCAGAATGGTATTTAAATAACTATGGTGACAAGTTCGATCATGTGAAACTATCGCCTGAACACCATTATCTTTCACTTGGCTATAAGTTGAGCTTCGATCCAAGTGCCGAGTTTTCAACGCACCTTTACTTAGATAAATATCCTGACGTTCGTGAATCTGGTATTAACCCTCTTGTTCACTATTTAACTCATGGTGTTAAAGAGAACCGAAAACTATTTTCGACTCGCTCCTTTGCTAAACATATTAGTTCACTAAGTCCAAGAGTTAGCTTGGAGCAGCAAGAAAAGCTTTCTGCCCTAGTTCATTCATTTGGCGCGTTTCAGGCTAGCTGGTACTCTTCGACTTACTTTGATTCATCCTTGGACGAAGAGGAGTGTTTAGCTCATTTTTTAAAGGATGGATATCGAAAAGGATTTGATCCATCACCTGCGTTTTCTTGTGCTCGCTACTGCGCCAAATACCCTGACATTTTAGGCTCTAACGTCAACCCATATATTCATTATTTAGAGAGCGGGAGATTTGAAGGAAGAGAGCTTGAAAAGTCAAAAGATTACGACAATTCTGATTTAAAGAGTCTATTGAACAGTTTAGAATTAACTGAGAAGTTGTCTAATTTAAACTTAGTTTTGAGAGATAGTGAATGGTTTAATACCGAATGGTTTGCAGATAAGTACCAGTTGACCCATTTATCTAGTAGCCACTTACGAAAATTTTATTTGCTATTTGGCGAAACTTTAAGCATTGATCCACACCCACTGTTTAGTACAGAGCTAAATCGAAAGTCGTTTGCAAAACTCATGAACGGCTTAGTGCATCCTATTGAACTCCTCTTGTATGGTAAGGTAGAACAAAGTCAACTGAAAATATCAAAAATCGCGTCGCCTGATGACATTGAGCGAATGTTTACTCAATTTATACCAGACAATGAAACAATTAAAAAAGCAAATGCAATACAGAAAAGCAAATGGTTTAATCAGAATTGGTATCGTGACACATACGGGCTTAATAGTCTTTCGCCAAAAGACTTAGCTCTTCATTTCTGTACAGTTGGAGTTATCAAAGAGTATGACCCTTGTCCTTCCTTTTCGACTTCATATTATTTAAACCTACACAGCGATGTCCGCAACGTTGAAAGCAATGCATTGTATCACTATATCACTGTAGGGCGGCGAGAAGGTCGCGAAGTGAGCTATTCACGATATTCGAAGCGAATGCTTGGTGACGAAAACTTACTGTTTGCAGATTCTTATATACAAGAGTGCAGAAGGAAAACTATTAATGTACTGAATGCAGACAACGAAAATTGTAGTTCGGAACCAATGAGAGCGGCGCGCGAACTAGATTTGAGTGGTTATAATACTCTTCTTGCTAATTACTGTGAAAATAACATTTCTTTTGTTTCGATGTATATAAGTGATGTAATTCTGGTCAATTCAGCGACAGTTCGGTTTTACCTTAACGAAGCTATTCTTGGAACAAATCAGGAATTCGGAGTTAACGTTTATTTTATTTCTAGCGACAAGTCTAAAGTAGTTTCATTAAGACAAAGCACTTTCAACTGTCTTTATACTGACATAGACCTTCCTAATCAGTTCGGAAGTATGATTCTTGAGATAAGCGTCGGAAACAAATCTTACACTTTACCTTTTCCTTATGTGAGTCTTCTAAGAGGCGGAGTTCATTTTCACGAATTGTGCTTTAATTGTTCTTTAGCCAACTACTTGGAAGTCGTGGCTCACTATGGTCATACACTTCACCAACAAATTGTTGATGTGCATACACCATGCGTAACTGAATTATTAGTTTCTCTTGAAAATTTTGACATGAACGATGTACTGTTCGATAAACAATATATGCAATTTGTTCGTTCGTTCGGAATATCATATGCCTATAGCAAAAATAAAGTTTTCTCGGAAACTGAAGAAGCTATTTATCAAGATTTAAGCATAAATTCAGAGTCAAAAAGTGCTAATAAATATAAACTTAATAGTAAAGGCCTATTAGGTGCTAGACTTACCATCAAAGGGATGATTTCACTTGCTCTTGGGCGAAAAGCCGATGAAAGTAGTTTTATTTACGTGAGTGATGAAGAGTCTTCCAATACATCCGTTCTCTCTCTTTCAAAGTCCAAAGAGAAAAACCTTATAGACATCAACCCAATGTTTATTGTTGGTCCTAGTCAATTTAGTAATTCACTATGCCAAAATGTGGCGCCTACATTAGAAGTCTTTGACGAACATCATCAAAATATAAGTAATCTTGCTGTTATTTTTTTTATTGACGATTCGACATCAATTGAAGCTTTAAAGGAAATACTCGCTGAGCTGAATTTTGATTATCATTTGTATTTAATGATAGTCGATTCCAACGATAAATTGTTGGTTTCCTCATTTAGCGATGTAAAAGCTAGAATCTCGTTGATCAACTGTAAACAAGAGGACTTGGAAAATCTTCATACGACTTTACAGAAGGTTGAAGAAGAGTTTTCATTAATTATAGTAGATGAAATCTCGCCTATTCCAAGGGCTTGTTTGCATTACATGATAAGCTTCATGCAAGAAAACAGCAGGTTTGTTATACCTCAAGAGAATTTAATTCATAAGAAGGGCAAAGGTTTCATTAGCCAACACGGTCACTCAGCGATAATCAGGGATATTCGTAGCCACAACCATTACTTCCTTAGTGTTTGTTCAGATGATGACGTTATTTTTGTTGACGCCGCAAGCACGAAAGTTGGGCTCTTGAACAATAGGTTATTGCAATCAACAGATTTGGAAGTTTTAAAATATGATAAAGACGAGCGCCGTATGATTTACGAGGCAGAAAAGCATAAAGTAGAATTACTGCCGCGAGTTTCAGTCAACATTATGTCGCAATCTATTCAAGTTAACGTGAATAATTCAGATCAATGCCAAGTGAGGTTGAGTTGATGTTCAAAACCCTTTGTATAGTTGTTCCTAATCAGGATTATTTGAATCAAGCGGGCGCAAGAATTCGTTATAAAAGGCTAGCAAAATACTACGAAGAGAATAATTATTTACTTTGTTTTTCCGAATTAAATGATTGCTTGAGAGATGATTGTGATAGCCACGATGTTTACTTAATAAGTAAGTGCTACTCAAGTAGTGCAGTGGTTTTAGCTCAAAAAGCAAAAGATGCTGGAAAATTAGTTGGTGTTGATTTATTCGATGATTACTTTAGTCAATCGAATGATTCTAGATTTGTTAGGTTGAGGAATTGGTTGAGAAATCTGGCAAGAATTTGCGATTTTGCATGGTCTTCTACCGAGCGTATGAAATCAGTTGCAATAAAGTACTTTGCACCTGATAAAGTGCACGTTTTGAATGATCCTATAGATGCAAATGAATTTTTGGGTTTTGATCAGTTACTTTCGCAAAAACATTCCCACTTTTTAGAGACGAATACATTAGACATCGTTTGGTTTGGCATGGGCGATAACCCGGATTTTAGAGTCGGACTATCTGATTTACTAGCATTCAAAGAGCAATTACTTTTCCTTAACAGGCAATCATTTCGAGTTAAAATAACAATTCTGACAAACCTAAGGGCTTTGACACCTCAAATGATGCAAAGGTTACGTTCAATAGGCAGTTCGCTCTCGATTGAATTATGGACTGAAGAGCGAGAGAAAGAAACTTTGAGAAAAGCCTTTGCTTGTTTCATTCCTGTAAATTATCAAGGTTTCAGTATTGTTAAAAGCTTAAACCGATGCGTAACAGCTTTCACTTATGGGTGTCAGGTCATAGCCCCTGGTTTCAACTTATACTCCGATTTGGAACAATTCTATTACAGAGATATACGAGAGTTTGTATTAGACTTGCAGAATAAAAGCCTAAAATATCAAGCTAACGAACTTGGAGACTTTAAGAGCACTTTGTTGAATAAGGCTGACCCCGCTATTGAGGCTAGAAATTCGTCCCTATTTCTAAATAGTCTAGTCGAGACTCAACTTAGTAGCTCAGAAAGTATTGAATTGGACCGGAGTAACAATACGAGCACTGTGGACTCCGAGAGGTTCAAAGGATTTATATTTGGATTATCCATTCCAATTGAACAGGTTGCGTTGATTCAGCAGTCAAAATATATAACTATAAGTTCTCCTTTCTCTGTATCCAAAATTAGGCCTAGTTTTCGGTTCGATTATGATGCCCAAACGGGAAGGTTTAGGTTTTTTGTGAGATCTAATTTTTTAGATTCTTTCGAAGAAATAAGCTTTCGTGAAATTAAAACGTTAGGAGAAGAATCTATCGGTAAAGCGTCCTATACAGAAGTGTGTATGTTCGACATAGAATCAGAAATTTGTGATATGTATGCTTGGATAATTAAAGGTTTCAGAAAAAAATTGTCGGACCCAAGCTTCTTACTGCTTCATTATAAAGACGTTATAGAGGTTATTGGTATTGTTTTAAATTATTTCCTTAACATCGATTTGTATCTGTTAGAGGAATCAAAACTTCCATGGCGCCAACCGAATTTGCAAATGAGAGACGTAGTGTAAATGAATAGAAAGGTCGTTTTTTTATTTAATCTTTTACAAGATGTGAACATTCTGAGGCCGTTAGTCAGGCTAGCAGCATCAAATTCTGAAAATGATATTATCTTGTGTATTAGCGAAAAGTTTATTCAGAGAGACAACGCTCTTGTTTGGAGCAAAGAACTTGGTGAACTTGCAGGGATGTACAGCACACTAAGTTTCAAGTATTCTAACGCCTATGAGGTTGTTAAATTACTTAGCGAGCAGAAAGGAATTATTTTTGCTGGTAGTGAATCGAATTTACCAGCTCATGATATGACTAGAGATGTTTTCAGAGCGGTAGGCAATGACTTTATCAAGGTTAGCCTGCAGCATGGATATGAATGTATTGGTTTTTTACAAAGTAAGCAGCATGATCTTGCGCACGGTACTAATGTTACATTCTCTGCTGATATTGTATGCGGTTGGTTTGATGAGGATAGGCTTTATTCAATGGTCGACTCTCAAAAACGTAAATTGCTCACTACTGGGCCGACAGCGCTTTTAGACTTGGATCTTGATCTTTCTCACGAAACTTTAAATTATGGATTAATTTGTGAAAATCTTCATTCCGTCCGAATGTCTATTTCAGGTGATAAAAAGCAGAACTTTATCGATGATTTCAACAAATTTTCATTGCACCTTTCTGAGTTAGGAAGACAGGTTGGATTGCGCCCTCATCCTGGTGGTCAATTTGTTATTAAAAATAAGATTCCACTGCCGAAAAATGCCGTCTTAGAAAACAAGCCTATCTACAAAGTCGATCTATCCGGTTACAAATATGGAGTCTCCGCACCTTCTTCAATAATTATTGATATGGTGTTAGCACAAATACCTGTAGCAGTCTGGTGCGATAAAGATAAAGGAATTGACATTGGTAACTATAAAGGACTCCATGTAGTTTCGGATGTTGCTGACTTAATTGCATTCGATAAAGATGCGATTAAAAACCCGAGTAAGTATCTAGACGCTCAAAACGTATTTCTAAAACGTATAGGACTGCAGTGCTCTAGCGATATTGCACTAAGTAAGTTCAGAAAGCTGATCGAATTTAGCCCTAAGAAAAATTCTCAAGGTGTTAAAAAAGCTAATTCGCCAAGAATAATGTTTGTTGCTAACGGACCTATCCCTACTTTACAGCTTAGTTTCCTCAAGCCACTCGAGGGTGTTAAAGCCAAAGGCGATATAGAACTCGAGACGCTGTATGAAAGTGACCTACCTAAAGATCTTGGGGTAAGTGATATGATTCAATTCTCATGGATCGAGAGTAAGTTTGAGGAGTTCGCGCCAACGCACATAGTTTTTTGCAGGTATAGCGGACCTATGTCTCGAAATATGCTCACCTGGGCAAAAAGTAGAAACATTCCAACGATATATCATATTGACGATGATTTACTGAACATTCCAGCCAATATAGGGCAAGGTAAATTTAAGCATCACAACAGTGATAATCGCATAGCGACTGTAAGGTATTTGTTGGACAACGTAAATTTAGTTTATGCTTCAACTAAAAACTTAGCCGAACGGCTGAAGCATCTTACAATTAAAACTAAGATATATACTGGTGTTATTTACTGCCCAGGTGAGATTATAAATACTGCGAAGCGTAAGCCTGTACAAACAATTGGCTACATGGCTAGTGCAGATCATTCTCATAATTTGGAGATGATTTTAGACGCTGTATGTTCAATTCTTGATAAATACCGAGACGTACAATTCGAACTTTTCGGTTCCATTCCGGTTCCAGAGAGATTGATGCCGTACAATTCTCAAGTTACAGTTGTTCCTCCAGTTTCTAATTATTCTGAATTTTTAGAGAAATTTGCAGCGCGGGAGTGGGATGTAGGCCTATGTCCTCTCACGCCAATTAATTTCAACCTCATGAAAGCTAACACAAAGTGGGTTGAATACACTGCATCAGGTATTGCAGTAGTTGCGTCAAAAGGAACTGCATACGACTATGCTATAGGTGATGACTGTGGAGTCCTAGCTGATACTTGCGATGAATGGACTGATGCTTTAGACAAGCTTATAAGTGACGAAAATTTTACATTTGAGGTAAAGAGCAGAGCACAAGATAAACTAGTCAGAGAGTTCAGCCAAGAACGCCTTATTGAGCAAATTAATGAAGTGCTAAAAATAGCTGCAAACACTTGCGATATTTGAAGATAAACAAAGCTAATTATTTTAAGAGATTTTTTAATGAGAAAAGGAATAATTCTGTCAGGAGGATCAGGTACCCGTTTACATCCTCTAACTAAAGTAGTCAGTAAACAATTAATGCCTGTATATGATAAGCCGATGATTTTCTATCCGCTTACTACCCTTATGATGTCGGGAATAAGAGATGTGTTAGTCATTACTACTCCAGAAGAGCAACAACGTTTCATTGATCTGCTCGGTGACGGAAGCTCGTTGGGAATGAATATTCAGTTTGCGGTCCAGTCATCGCCTGATGGGCTTGCGCAAGCTTTTCTTATAGGTAAAGAATTCATAGGCAACGATAGTTGCTCGCTGATACTAGGTGACAACATATACTATGGACATGATTTAAAGGTTTCGCTACAGAACGCATTTAGACAAGATTATGGAGCGACGGTATTCGGTTATCATGTTCATGACCCAGAGCGTTACGGTGTGGTAGAATTCGATGATGATTGGAACGCACTTTCTATTGAAGAAAAACCAAGCAGACCAAAGTCAAGCTACGCGGTTACTGGCCTATACTATTATGATAATCGGGTCGTAGATTTTGCTAAAGAGGTAAAACCTTCGCCTCGCGGTGAGCTTGAAATTACTGACTTGAACAACTTATATCTTCAAGATGGCAGTTTGAAAGTAGAGCTAATGGGGCGCGGTTCAGCTTGGCTTGATACGGGCACACTAGACTCACTTCTTGATGCAGCAAACTTCGTGGCGGCTATCGAAAAACGCCAAGGATTGAAAGTATGTTGCCCAGAAGAAGTAGCCTATAGAATGGGCTATATCAACGCTGAGCAGCTTGAAAAGCTTGCGGCACCACTAAAGAAGAGTGGTTATGGTGATTACCTGCTTAAAGTGATTAACGATAGAGTTAAGATCTAGCTTCATATCAAATTCTAAAAGGTGGCATTGCCACCTTTCTTCTTATTTTAAATTGCCAGTTTGTACGGAAAGTAAATGCAAGTAATTAAAACAGATATCCCTGATGTAAAAATCATCGAGCCTAAAGTATTTGGTGACGAGCGTGGTTTTTTTCTAGAAACCTTTCGCACCGACTGGTTTAAGAAAGAATGTGCAGATGTAGATTTTGTTCAGGATAACCATTCTAAATCTAGCCAAGGTATTCTTCGCGGCCTTCATTATCAGATGGAGCAAACCCAAGGCAAATTAGTACGTGTAGTTAGTGGTGAAGTATATGATGTAGCCGTAGACATGCGTAAAGGTTCTCCTACATATGGTAAGTGGGTTGGGGTGACGTTATCAGCTGAGAACAAACGCCAGTTATGGGTACCTGCCGGCTTTGCTCACGGCTTTTACGTAACCAGCGAATCGGCTGAGTTTGTGTATAAGTGCACAGACTACTATCACCCAGAATCTGAAATATCAGTTAAGTTCGACGACCCAACCTTAAATATCGACTGGCCTTTAGTAAATGGCGAGAAGCCTTCTCTATCAGGTAAAGATGAGGCGGGCTTGGCATTTGTAGACGCACCTACGTTTTAATTGTCATTGTTTTTTTCACTGGCTTTTTATTGGTGTTTTACTAGGTATTAGCGATTAATGAATATTGTAATTATAGGTAAGTCTGGGCAGTTAGCATTTGAGCTTTCTCGTGAACTAGAAAATAGCGAGCATCAAGTTTCGTTTTTGGGGCGTGATGATATTGATATTACGAGTGCCTCTAATATTGAAGAAACGCTATCGTCTTTATCGGCTGAAGTTCTAATAAACGCATCGGCCTATACAGCTGTTGATAAAGCCGAAGAAGATACCGAGGCGTGTAATGCTATTAATATGCTTGCCGTTAAAAACTTAGCAAACTTCTGCAAAGCTAACGGCGCCTTCATGGTGCATGTGTCTACTGACTATGTGTTTAACGGTCATAAAGGTTCACCTTATTTAACTGACGACATCATTGAACCACAAGGTGCTTATGGCAAATCAAAAGCAGAAGGCGAAAAAGCGCTGCTTGAAATACTGCCAGATGCTAGCTGTCTAATTCGCACAGCTTGGGTTTACTCTTCGCATGGTAATAACTTTGTGAAAACCATGCTGCGTTTGATGGCAGATAAACCTCAGTTAGGCGTAATAGATGACCAAATTGGTACGCCTACATGGGCTAAAGGTTTGGCTGAAGCTTGTGTTTCTGCCGCTTTTAATAAAACCAGTGGCGTGTATCACTGGACTGATGAAGGTGTAGCTAGCTGGTATGACTTTGCTTTAGCTATTCAAGAGCTAGGTGTTGAGAAAGGTTTACTAGCCAAATCAATTCCAGTGTTACCTATACCGTCAAGCCAGTATCCAACGCCTGCCAAGCGCCCGCATTACAGTGTATTAGACAAGCAAACCGCGCGCGAAGCGTTTGCGGCGTGTAAGCCCACGCACTGGCGCAAGCAATTAGCCAGCATGTTAGATGAATTGAAAGCGTAAGTGACAAGAACAAGATTATACTTTTGGTAAAAAGAAAATGAGTAAAACTATTTTAGTAACAGGTGGCGCAGGTTTCATTGGCTCTGCAGTAGTACGCCATCTTATAAACGACACTGAGCATACCGTGGTTAACTTAGATAAGCTAACTTACGCGGGTAATTTAGAGTCATTAACACCCGTTTCAGACAACAATCGCTACAGCTTTGAACAAGTTGATATTTGTGATGCTGAAGAAGTAAAGCGTGTTTTCAACACGCACCAGCCAGATATCATCATGCACCTTGCGGCAGAATCTCATGTAGATCGTTCAATTGACGGGCCTGGCGAGTTTATTCAAACCAATGTAGTTGGTACATACACTTTGCTTGAGCAAGCAAGAGCATATTGGTCTGAACTTGAGGGCGATAAAAAAGCTGGGTTCAAGTTCCATCATATTTCTACCGATGAAGTATATGGTGACCTTCCCCACCCGGATGAAGTTGAGCCAGGAACAGAGCTTCCACTCTTTAAAGAAACTACACCGTATGCGCCAAGCTCGCCATACTCAGCAAGTAAAGCAAGCTCAGATCA
The DNA here is from genome assembly GCF_056311745.1 of Alteromonas sp. ABV4_150. Taxonomy (NCBI): domain Bacteria; kingdom Pseudomonadati; phylum Pseudomonadota; class Gammaproteobacteria; order Alteromonadales; family Alteromonadaceae; genus Alteromonas; species Alteromonas sp. ABV4_150. The sequence goes on from NZ_CM149971.1 coordinate 2,219,947, forward strand.
GCTAGTGCGTTCGTGGCTTCGCACCTATAAGTTACCAACACTTGTAACTAACTGCTCTAACAATTACGGCCCGTACCACTTCCCGGAAAAGCTTATTCCTTTGGTTATTCTAAATGCACTAGCTGGAAAGCCGCTGCCTGTATATGGCAAGGGGAATCAAATTCGAGACTGGTTGTATGTTGAAGATCATGCACGTGCATTGGTAGTGGTTGCGCTTAATGGCGAAATCGGTGAAACCTACAACATTGGTGGCCACAACGAAAAGCAGAACATTGAAGTAGTGCAAACTATCTGTTCAATTCTGGATGAAGTTAAGCCAAAAGATAGCAAATACGCTGAGCAAATTACCTACGTTCAAGATCGCCCAGGGCACGATATGCGCTACGCTATTGATGCTAGTAAAATTGAGCGTGAGTTAGGATGGAAGCCACAAGAAACCTTCGAAAGCGGTATTCGCAAAACTGTTGAGTGGTATTTAGCAAACGAGGGCTGGTGGAAAGCAGTTCTTGACGGCAGTTACCAAGGCGAGCGTTTAGGTACAGGAAGCTAGTTAGATAACAATAATTTTTTAAGCCTCAGTTTACTATGTTAGCTGGGGCTTTTTTGGTTAGGGAGACAATATTCACGTAGTGGTGCGATTGTTGCTATGTTAGCAATAGTGCACTTAGGCTTTGTATTGAAATGATGGTTTTAGACTGAAACGCACCGGCTCACCATGGTTTCTATAAATTAAGCACCTTTATGATGCATTGTTCATGAGATTTTCAAAAAACTCTGGCAATATATAACGAGAATATTTTAGTAATTATTTCTATCGCTGATAGTTAATAGGATTGGAGAAACAGTAAATGGAAAGTACGTTAGCTAAGTACAAAATAGCAGTAGCAGGTACGGGTTATGTAGGGCTTTCAAATGCAGTACTACTTGCACAGCACAATGAAGTGAAAGCAGTCGACTTGGTACCCGAAAAAGTCGAAATGCTAAATAACAAAACGTCTCCAATTGAAGACAAAGAAATTTCAGAATACCTAACAACAAAAGAGCTTAACCTTGAAGCTACGTTAGATGCACAAGTTGCTTATAAAGATGCCGACTACGTTGTCATTGCAACACCAACAGATTACGACCCACAAACAAACTACTTTAATACAGGTAGTGTAGAGGCAGTTATCAAAACAGTGATGGAAATTAACCCTAATGCTGTGATGATTGTAAAATCGACTGTACCAGTAGGGTTTACTAAAGACGCAAAAGCACGTTTTGGTTCTGAAAATATTATTTTCTCTCCAGAGTTCTTGCGCGAAGGCAAAGCGCTTTACGATAACCTTTACCCAAGCCGTATTATTGTGGGTGAGCAAAGTGAACGCGCTGAAATTTTCGCAAAATTACTTCAGCAAGGTGCAATTAAAGAAGAAATTGATGTGTTATTCACCGACAGCACTGAAGCAGAGGCCATTAAGCTTTTCGCTAACACTTATCTAGCGATGCGTGTTGCCTACTTCAACGAGTTAGACAGCTATGCCGAGCGTAATGGTCTTGATACTAAACAAATCATTGAAGGTGTTGGTTTAGACCCTCGTATCGGCAGTCACTATAACAACCCGAGCTTTGGTTACGGCGGTTACTGCTTACCTAAAGATACCAAGCAGCTTTTAGCAAACTACAGTGAAGTGCCTAACAATATGATTCAGGCTATTGTAGATGCTAACCGTACGCGTAAAGATTTTATCGCCGATTCCATCGTAAGCCGTGGTCCAAAGATTGTAGGCATTTATCGCCTTATCATGAAGTCTGGTTCTGATAACTTCCGTGCAAGTGCGATTCAAGGCATCATGAAGCGTATTAAGGCTAAAGGTATTGAGGTTGTAGTTTACGAACCAGTACTCAAAGAAGAAGAGTTTTTCCGTTCACGTGTTGTAAACGATCTAGAAGAGTTTAAGAAAATCTCTGACGTTATCGTCGCCAACCGTGTAACGGGTGACATCGAAGACGTACTAGATAAAGTATACAGCCGCGACCTGTTCAACGCCGACTAACATAAGAATTGAGATTGCGAAAAGCATTAGTTTTTTCGCAATCCAACCTCACAAAAAACTTCCCAAACCTTAAAAATCAAAATAAAATCCGCACAAATTCAACCCCTGCCATTAAGCCTTAAGCTTAATCACACTCGGCGGGGAAGAAGCATGCTTTAAATGATGGGGTCAGAGTACATTTCTGCGTCCAATGATATCAGTTCACTGGTTACCAAAACCAGTAAACAGAGTATTGCGTTCATGCTACCCACCACATAAAACCGCATGAACATATTTTTGTTTTAGTTTGCTTTTTAGCGGAGTCATTATGAATAGGCTGCGTGAGCTGTCCAGCCAAGTGATGGATGTTTACCAATCTCTTTCTCAAGAATTTAGTGCGTTCCAATCTAATCAGTCTCTCAACTGTGTAGAAAAATGTGGTGCGTGTTGTAATAAGCCCGACATTGAAGTATCGCCACTAGAAATGTTGCCTTTTGCATTGCACCTGTTCGATACGGGGCAGGCAGATCAAGTATTCGATGAACTTGAAAGCTACAGCGGCTTTGCTTGTAAGCTATATCAGCGCTTAAGTTTAGATGGTTCAGAAGGTTATTGCGGTATTTACGAATATCGCCCCGGTATTTGTCGTATGTTCGGCGCGGCTGGCTATAAAACGAAGTCCGGCGAGGCCACGCTTTCGGTATGTAAAACTATTAAGCAGGCAGTACCTGAAAAGTACGCGGCTGCCCTAATAGCTATACAGCCACAGCGTTCAGACGTAATCGAGCAACCGTTAATAGGCGATATCGCTGCAAATAATGCTGATCAATCTACAGCCATTAAGCCGCCTATGATCGCAGAAGGTAGACAGAAGCTCGCACAACTTGACTACGATCTAGGCGATAAGCTTATGCCGATAAACGATGCGCTTCGCTTCATGTTAGAAAAGTTTCTGACGCTTAGCTTCTATTCACAAGATATAGATGATGGCGTTGCGGCTTAATAAACGCAGGGAAGAGTGATTATTCTGCTTTTGTTGTTAAAGCGTGTTTCGTATACCCCAATGTTATCCCCTACGATACAAAATGCGATAGCTAGATACCCAAGTTTAAAGGCAGATAAACAGCGAATGTCATATTATCTACAAGATATTGGGGAATAGGATGTCTTCGAAATGGTTAGAAAGGTTGTTGATCGTGAGTGCTTCGAGATGGTCGAGACGCTCGCTGAAAATGCATACATTGGTCGCGGACGTTTCGACTGGTCAAAAGTTCAGCAGGAAGCGCACCGATTGCTTGACGAGCGCTTCGGTGAATCACAAGTAGAGCTTTGCGTGGAAAAATGTAAAGGCTAAGCTAGTTACTGAAAATCTCTTTTGCTGAGCCAATGATATCCTCACTCAACGTGTACTCTGCGCGGCTTTTACCTGTAATTGCGTAATATCGTTCACTCAAAGCCTCTGATTTGCCAATACAATGCACATCGTATTGTTTTTCTACATGCTCGGCTATCGCCGAGGGGGCGCAAAATACCCCAAAGTTCTCGCTACCAAATAGTTTGAGAAGGGCACTATCGTCGAACTCTGCCACAATTTTGGGGTACAGTTGCTCTGTTGCTAGCCAGCTGGATAGGGCGTGTCTAATACCCGAGGTGTTACCCTGCATTAAAAGTGGCATGTGGTTTAGGCAGTCAGGAAAGCGTTGGTTGGCAGAAAGTGGTTGCTTGGCGAAAAAACTTAGCGAACTTTCACCTAGGAGGTAGCTGTTTGCGTTTACTTGCGTGCCCGGAGCAATTCCTCTGTCAGCCACAATGAAATCGACAGCGTTAATGGCCAGTTCTTTTAGCAGTCCATCAAAGCTATCTTCTCTTATCACAAACCTCACGTTTGCAAATTTACGCATGGTGCCGTGAACAAAATCGTAAAAAAGCACTTTTGGAATACCATTTGTAATACCTATTACAAATTCTTTCGTATTCACTTCATCGCTATTGTTAAGTATTTCAGCCAGTTGATTACCCTTGTGAAATATTTCACTGGCATACTGGTACGTCACTTTGCCTTTCGCGTTTAGGTATAGTCGTTTGTTTATTCTATCGAATAAGGAGTAACCAAGCTGACTTTCAAACGTGCTTAGTTGCCCGCTCACTGTTTGAGGAGTAACGTGAAGTATTTTTGCTGCTTTTGCGATACTGCCTTCGCGTGCGACTAGATAAAAATAATACAAATGATGATAGTTTAGGTGATGCATATTTTAGCAGCCTGTTAAACGGGCGGAGAAATGTACTCTGACCCCAGCATTTACAAACGCAATTATTTTCGATGAACTATTAAGAATATAACAGATTTATTCTAACTCGCCATTGGAATAGACTATAAACGTTGTTGCATAAACTATTTAAAACAACGCATAACTAACTTTTCTCAGCTAGCGGTATATTGAAGACATAACTATGGCTAAAACAATAAACTTACGTAAAACGCGAAAAACACTGTTTTCGCTACTAAAACCCGAGGCTGGCTTTTTTTGGGTTGCTATCGCTTATGGCGTTGCAATCAGTTTAATGACATTGGCAGTGCCAATTGCGGTGCAAACGCTAATTAACAGTATTGCCAATATTGGCTCAACTCGAGCTGTGGTCATCCTAGCTGTTATTTTGTTCCTTACTTTATTTATATCGGGTGTGTTTAGCGCCCTTCGTATGCGGGTGATGGAGTTTTACGAGCGAAAGGTTTACGCACGTTTAACTGCCGATATCGGCCTTAAAACTATTCTCGCGCCCCATAGCTTTTTTGAAGGGCGTCAAAATGTGAGCATAACCCAGCGCTATTTCGACATTATGACGTTTCAAAAGAATATTCCGTCTTTAATGATTGATGGTTTCGCGCTTGTACTACAGATGCTGGTGGGCTTTACGTTGGTTTCATTTTACCACCCCGCACTTTTCGCCTTTAACGTAGTACTACTACTCACTATGTATGCGGTGTGGAAAATTTGGGGCCGCGGCGCTAAACGAACGGCTATCGAACTTTCTCACGCTAAATATGATTCCGCGAAGTGGCTGCACGACATTGCGATTGCACACGAGTTCTTTAAGTCGGCAGATCATGTCGAGTACGCTGGGCGCAGTACTGAAGGCTACATCAGTGACTATGTGCAAAAGCATAAAAATCATTTTCACTACACGTTCGCGCAGGTGGTGATGTTCCTATTAATGTATGCGGTGGCGAGTGCGTCGCTACTTGGTATTGGTGGTGTGCTTGTTGTTCAAGGCGAGCTTTCTATTGGCCAGCTTGTCGCTGCCGAGCTGGTTATGTCTGCCGTATTTTTTGGGCTATCTCGTTTCACTCAATACTTGAAGCTTTATTACGAATTATACGGTGCAGCCGAAAAGCTAGGTGGTGCCCTAGCGATGCCGCAGGAAGAGTTAAATGCTTCAGAGCATATCCCCACATCGTCTAAGTTAGTGTTTAACAATGTAGAGCTTAAACATGGCAATGATACCTGCCATTTAAACGTTATTTTTGAGCCAGGAACGAAATACTTCGTGACTACTGATAAAAGCTGGGTTCAAAAGCAATTACTGGGGCTTGTAAAACAATACGACCGCGTGAAGTCAGGCGATATATTATTAGGTGAATTTAGCCTAAACGATTATGACACCCATGAGTTAAGGCAGGCGGTAACTATTTTAGATCGCTCCCTGATTATAGAAGTGTCTATAGAGCGCTATTTGAAACTGGCTCATCCAGAGGCAAGCATAGCCGATATTCGCGCAGCCCTTGAAGAAGTTGAAATGGCAAAGGTTATTGATAGCTTACCGGAAGGTTTGCAGACCAAAGTGTCGGTATTAGGTGCGCCTTTACAGCCGCTAGAGTTCTTGCTGCTTAAACTGGCCGCCGCCATTATTGGAAAGCCAAAGCTCCTTATATTGAACCAACACTTCGATGCCATTCCAGTAGAGTTACGAACTCGATTATTAAGACGCCTAAGCAAATACGATTTTACCGTGATGTATTTTACCAATATGCCACTACAGGATTGTTTTGAAGGTGTGCTACATCTCCATGACAATGCTACGGCAATGTTAAACGAATATACTAACGGAGAGTCACCGATTAGTGTCGAACTCGAAAGTACGAACAATAAGGAGGGTGAGTAAGTGAATAACGCTGAACGTCGCTTTTTAGACAACATTACCTCATTGCCTTCTTTGAAAGTGCCTAAGCTACACCGCATAGTCACTGGCATGATTATTTTCTTAGTGCTCGCTGCTGGCTTAATACTGTACTTCACCCCTTGGATCCAAACCGCTTATGGCACAGGCATGGTGGACTCGCTCGATCCGAAAGACAGAACTCAACCTATCAACGCGCTTGTAGATGGGCAGGTAAAGCAGTGGCATGTAAGGGAAGGGCAGCAGGTGAAGGCGGGCGACCCTATCGTTACGCTTATTGATATTGATGCACAGCGCCTTGAAAAGCTTCAGTCTCAGCTTTCGGCTGCGAACTTGAAAAACCAAGCTAATGAAACTGCGGTCAGAAATGCCGAAAATAACTTGGCGCGCCAAAAGTCACTGCAAGAGCAGGGCTTGGTGTCTCGTAAAGAGGTTGAACAAGCCGAGATTAAAGTACAGGAGCTAAGAGCGAAAGCTGCTGCGTCGGTATCTGAAATAAACGAAGTAAGCATGACGCTCTCTCGCCAATCTACACAAACAAAGCTCGCGCCGGTGGATGGTACGGTGGTGCGTTTATTATCTGGAGGTGTGTCTACCTTTGTGAAATCTGGCGACATCTTAGGTCAGTTCATTCCTGCTGATGCCAAGCGCAGTGTGCGGGTAACGGTAAGAGGGCTAGACGCACCATTGGTGAAGCCTGGTGCAAAAGCGCGATTGCAGTTTGAGGGTTGGCCAGTTTTCCAGTTTAGCGGGTGGCCGGGAAGTGCAATAGGAACCTTCGGCGGTGAAGTTGTATATGTAGAGCCAGTAGCCAATGCTACCGGCGACTTTAATGTTTGGATCAGGCCTGACGAGTCAGACATCCCGTGGCCAGCAGAAAGCTCAGCGCGATTAGGCAGCCGAGTGAAAGCATGGGTGTTGCTAGAAGAAGTACGATTAGGTTATGAAATGTGGCGTCAGTTAAATAACTTCCCTCCATTACCTACACAGCAAGCATCTTCTGGTGGTGCAAAAGGTTCGGGGGCATCTATATGGTAATGCGCAGATTGTTTTTTACTGCAATTGCATTAGCTACCTATATAGGTGGGAGTGTACCTGGTTCATTTGCGCAGACGCAAAATACGAATCAAGTACAAACTGAAATTGCTAGACAGGCACCAACCATAGAAGCGTTAGTTGATAGTATGGTGAACTATCACCCTTATGTGCAGGCTATTAACGAAGGTAATTACCAAGCTGCCGCTGAACTTGAGATTGCACGAAGCTAGCTTCGACCCCTTTATTGAGCAGAAAACAAAGAGCCGAGTGTCAGGTTACTACGATGGGACAAATCTCACTCAGCGTTTCACTAACCCAATTGAAGATTTTAACGCGTCTGTATTTGGTGAGTATCGAATTGCAGCGGGTGACTTTCCTAGCTATGAAGGGTACTACGATACGCTGTCTGCTGGCGAGGCGAGTGTAGGTGTTGCCATGTCTCTTTTGCAAAATCGCGAGATAGATAAACGCAGAACTGAATTGCGCAACGCTGGGCTGGCTACGTCGCAATGGCAGGCACTAGCGACGAGCCTTATAAACGACTTTGTCTATAAAGGTGTAAGTGAATACATTGCGTGGTATGAGAGTGCGTTACAAATTCAAGCCGTTACTGAGTTACTAAATACAGCGTCAGAGCGTGAAAAAGCGCTAGTCACTCGAGTAGAGAAGGGTGACTTAGCCAGTATTGTGCTTACCGAGTTTAAAGCCAACTTACTTCAACAGCGCTTAACATTAGCCGAGCTTAAACAAAAGCGCGACATGCACGCGCAAATGCTGTCTTTTTACTGGCGCTCGCCAAATGGCGACATGTTGGCAATTAATAGTGAACAGCCACCTAACGAGTTAAGCTGGCCCTTTTGGATTGGCAACAGTCAATTGGTTACGCTTCGCAATGCTCTACGCAGTCACCCTGAATTGGACGTAATGAAGTTAGAGCAGCAGGTGGTAGAAAATAAGGTTACGCTTGCTGACAACGCGCTACTTCCAAAGCTTGATCTTACCGCATCTATTGCCAGAGATGTGGGAGCAGGGTCGGAAACACTAGAGGGCACAGAAACGAAAGTAGGTTTGTCGTTCTCTTATCCGCTAGGCAACAGAAAGGCAAAAGCAGAGCGCGCTCAACTTCAGTCAAAGCAAAGAGAGCTTGCACATAAGCTAACATCTACACAGCAAGCTATTGTACAACGATTCGAGCAAGCTTTGATTTATTGGTCGCAAGCAAAAGATATTGTTGCATTGCAAAGCGAAAATGCTGAGTTAGCAAAAACTTTGTCGAAGGTAGAGAAAACGCGATTCGATGCAGGTGACAGCGATATGTTCGTATTAAATGCGCGAGCGCAAAATGAGATTAAAGCCAAGATCAAAGAGATCAAAGCCAAGGTCGACCTATTAAAATCCGAGCTTATGCTATATAAAGAAGCGGCAATGCTTCACTCCTTCGACGAATGACTTTGTAGAATCCAGTTATCGCAATTGCAATATAGGCGATGTTCAAGTGCTGAAAAGATTAAAAGTACGTGTGCTGTTACTACGACAAACCTTATAGCAGTTGAAGTTACATACGAAGCCAAAAACCAAAAACGGCGTATTGATTCACTCAATACGCCGTTTTTGGTAAAGCATTATTTATGAACTAAGGCACTAATTGTTTAGCGCACTATTTACATCGTCTTCGCTCAATCCAGCTGACATTGCATATTCTTTTAACTTATCTTCAGACACACCTGCATGTTGTGCGGTATTTAATATACGCAATACTTGTTCACGCTGCTGCGATGACTCTCGTACCGCTGTTTCAACCACTGTTTCCGCTTCGTTAGGGAATACAGCCAAAAGCGCATCTACTACATATTCTCCTACAAAAGGGACTGCGTTTAAGGCGCTTGTCATGATATCGACTATTTTGTTCGGATGTTCTTGCGATAATGTCTGAACAATACTATCAGCCGCATCTGGTTGCGTTAATACGGCAACACGTACAATCTCATCTAATTCTTCAGGCGTAGAGACTGCCGCAGCTTGCACTACGAAATCCACGTAAGTCGGTTCTGCTTTTATAGCTAGCTGTACAATGTTAGGGCAGCTGCTAACTTCTTTCTCAATAGCTAACTGAACAATTTCTTCTGTTGAGGCGGGCTGTGCAGAAATAGCCGCAAATATTATTTCTCTGTACTTATCTGGGTAGGTATCTAACGCAATGTCTACAATAGATACGATTTCTTGGGGATAGTGACCCGCAATCGAGCTTATTGCTCTGCCTACCGACATGGTTTGTTTTACCTGTCTCTTTAGAAAGGCAGTTTGAAAGCGGTTTGGCTTTTCAGCGGTTTCAACGCTTGTCGAAACAGAAGGCTGAATAACTTCACTCGAAGAAGCGTCTTGTGCCATTGCAATAAAACTAACCTGAGAAGCTAGTACTGCAGATGATAGCAATGAGAGCGTTCGTAACATAAACCCACCTTTATAATTATTGCGTAGTCAATTTATGACACCACCAGTATTAATACATTTATAAAAAACGCAAAGCGTGCATCGTTTACGCTTATATAGGTTTTTATACGTATTCCCTTACGCTGGCTTCAATATCATTAACTAATACCAAGCACTAATATAATAACGGCAGTATCAACTACTACTTTAAGAACGACTACTTTATAGGATCTGAATCCCCATCCTATTAGTAATTAGTCCATATTGTCTACTAATTATCACATTTGAATGAAAAATAGACGGTTGGTTCAGTTTTTTCATCTTTTTTAAAATAAGTGTTGACGTGAGCGCTCATTTCCCTAAAATGCGCATCCGCTTCGGGGGAAAAGCAAAACAGCAAGCCTCCTGAAGTAAGTCTCTACTACCTATATAGGCCAGTAAAGACGGGAGTTTAGAAGAAACGCTTCAGAAAATAAATTTTCAAAAAGTGTTGACAACGAAAACTTCCAGCGTATAATGCGCACCTCACTCGAACAGGGTGAGTCACTAAGAAGCGAACGGCTTCTAGTGAATAGCAGCGAAGCTGCTACGTTCTTTAACAATTTAGACAAGACAATCTGTGTGGGCACTCGTTAAGAGTGTCACAACGACGATTCATATTTCGATATATTTAATTGAAGAGTTTGATCATGGCTCAGATTGAACGCTGGCGGCAGGCCTAACACATGCAAGTCGAACGGTAACATTTCTAGCTTGCTAGAAGATGACGAGTGGCGGACGGGTGAGTAATGCTTGGGAACTTGCCTTTGCGAGGGGGATAACAGTTGGAAACGACTGCTAATACCGCATAATGTCTTCGGACCAAACGGGGCTCAGGCTCCGGCGCAAAGAGAGGCCCAAGTGAGATTAGCTAGTTGGTAAGGTAAAGGCTTACCAAGGCAACGATCTCTAGCTGTTCTGAGAGGAAGATCAGCCACACTGGGACTGAGACACGGCCCAGACTCCTACGGGAGGCAGCAGTGGGGAATATTGCACAATGGGGGAAACCCTGATGCAGCCATGCCGCGTGTGTGAAGAAGGCCTTCGGGTTGTAAAGCACTTTCAGTTGTGAGGAAAAGTTAGTAGTTAATACCTGCTAGCCGTGACGTTAACAACAGAAGAAGCACCGGCTAACTCCGTGCCAGCAGCCGCGGTAATACGGAGGGTGCGAGCGTTAATCGGAATTACTGGGCGTAAAGCGCACGCAGGCGGTTTGTTAAGCTAGATGTGAAAGCCCCGGGCTCAACCTGGGATGGTCATTTAGAACTGGCAGACTAGAGTCTTGGAGAGGGGAGTGGAATTCCAGGTGTAGCGGTGAAATGCGTAGATATCTGGAGGAACATCAGTGGCGAAGGCGACTCCCTGGCCAAAGACTGACGCTCATGTGCGAAAGTGTGGGTAGCGAACAGGATTAGATACCCTGGTAGTCCACACCGTAAACGCTGTCTACTAGCTGTTTGTGACTTTAAGTCGTGAGTAGCGAAGCTAACGCGCTAAGTAGACCGCCTGGGGAGTACGGCCGCAAGGTTAAAACTCAAATGAATTGACGGGGGCCCGCACAAGCGGTGGAGCATGTGGTTTAATTCGATGCAACGCGAAGAACCTTACCTACACTTGACATGCAGAGAACTTTCTAGAGATAGATTGGTGCCTTCGGGAACTCTGACACAGGTGCTGCATGGCTGTCGTCAGCTCGTGTCGTGAGATGTTGGGTTAAGTCCCGCAACGAGCGCAACCCTTGTCCTTAGTTGCCAGCATTAAGTTGGGCACTCTAAGGAGACTGCCGGTGACAAACCGGAGGAAGGTGGGGACGACGTCAAGTCATCATGGCCCTTACGTGTAGGGCTACACACGTGCTACAATGGCATTTACAGAGGGAAGCGAGACAGTGATGTGGAGCGGACCCCTTAAAGAATGTCGTAGTCCGGATTGGAGTCTGCAACTCGACTCCATGAAGTCGGAATCGCTAGTAATCGCAGGTCAGAATACTGCGGTGAATACGTTCCCGGGCCTTGTACACACCGCCCGTCACACCATGGGAGTGGGATGCAAAAGAAGTAGTTAGTCTAACCTTCGGGAGGACGATTACCACTTTGTGTTTCATGACTGGGGTGAAGTCGTAACAAGGTAACCCTAGGGGAACCTGGGGTTGGATCACCTCCTTACCATTACGTCGAAAGACGCACTTGATGCAGTGCCTACACAGATAGTCTTGTTTATATTTAAAGATGACTTAAATAAAAGCCCTTAGCTTTGATTTAAGATCAAACCTAAGTGTTTTGAATTAAGCACTATGCTCTTTAACAATTTGGAAAGCTGATATTAATAGTAATCAATCAAAATTGAGTAACTGAGAAATCGAAAGATGAACTTTTTACTCTACTTGACTGAATTGCTTGTTATCAATTTATTGATAGCAAGGCAATTCTTCCGATTAGCTTGTCATTCATGCGACATAACTTAGACAGAAGTCAAAAGGCTGTTTGGGGTTGTATGGTTAAGTGACGAAGCGTATACGGTGGATGCCTTGGCAGTTAGAGGCGATGAAGGACGTGTAAGTCTGCGAAAAGCTGTGGTGAGCCGACAAAATGCATTTGAGCCACAGATGTCCGAATGGGGAAACCCACCTATTTATAGGTATCGTTACGTGAATACATAGCGTAACGAGGCGAACGAGGGGAACTGAAACATCTAAGTACCCTTAGGAAAAGAAATCAATTGAGATTCCCCTAGTAGCGGCGAGCGAACGGGGAACAGCCCTTAAGCTGTATTGAATGTAGTGGAATCCTTTGGGAAGAGGAGCGATACAAGGTGATAGCCCTGTACACGACGCAATCTTTACAGTGAAATCGAGTAGGTCGGGACACGTGTTATCTTGACTGAATATGGGGGGACCATCCTCCAAGGCTAAATACTCCTAACTGACCGATAGTGAACCAGTACCGTGAGGGAAAGGCGAAAAGAACCCCTGTGAGGGGAGTGAAATAGAACCTGAAACCGTATACGTACAAGCAGTGGGAGCCCTTCGGGGTGACTGCGTACCTTTTGTATAATGGGTCAGCGACTTATATTTAGTAGCAAGGTTAAGCGAATAGCGGAGCCGTAGCGAAAGCGAGTGTTAACTGCGCGTTTAGTTGCTAGGTATAGACCCGAAACCCGGTGATCTAGCCATGAGCAGGTTGAAGGTTGAGTAACATCAACTGGAGGACCGAACCCACTGACGTTGAAAAGTCAGGGGATGACTTGTGGCTGGGGGTGAAAGGCCAATCAAACCGGGAGATAGCTGGTTCTCCCCGAAATCTATTTAGGTAGAGCCTCGGACGAATTCCATTGGGGGTAGAGCACTGTTAAGGCTAGGGGGTCATCCCGACTTACCAACCCTTTGCAAACTCCGAATACCAATGAGAACTATCCGGGAGACACACGGCGGGTGCTAACGTCCGTCGTGGAGAGGGAAACAACCCAGACCGCCAGCTAAGGTCCCAAAATATTGCTAAGTGGGAAACGATGTGGGAAGGCATAGACAGCTAGGAGGTTGGCTTAGAAGGCAGCCACCCTTTAAAGAAAGCGTAATAGCTCACTAGTCGAGTCGGCCTGCGCGGAAGATGTAACGGGGCTAAGCAATATACCGAAGCTGCGGCAGCAAGTTTACTTGCTGGGTAGGGGAGCGTTGTGTAAGTGGATGAAGGTGAGTTGTAAAGCTTGCTGGACATATCACAAGTGCGAATGCTGACATGAGTAACGATAATGGGAGTGAAAAACTCCCACGCCGGAAGACCAAGGTTTCCTGTCCCATGCTAATCAGGGCAGGGTAAGTCGGCCCCTAAGGCGAGGCAGAAATGCGTAGTCGATGGGAAACGGGTTAATATTCCCGTACTTATATAATCAGTGATGGAGGGACGGAGAAGGCTAGGCAAGCTTGGCGTTGGTTGTCCAAGTGAAAGTGCGTAGGCTGAAGACTTAGGTAAATCCGGGTTTTCAAGGCCGAGACACGAGACGAGCTCCCAAGGGAGTGAAGTTGTTGATGCCCTGCTTCCAGGAAAAGCTTCTAAACTTATGATTATATGAACCGTACCCCAAACCGACACAGGTGGTCAGGTAGAGAATACTAAGGCGCTTGAGAGAACTCGGGTGAAGGAACTCGGCAAAATTGTACCGTAACTTCGGGAGAAGGTACGCCTCTGTTTGTGAACACTTCGCGTGGTAAGCAAATGGAGGCCGCAGTGACCAGGTGGCTGGGACTGTTTATTAAAAACACAGCACTCTGCAAACTCGTAAGAGGACGTATAGGGTGTGACACCTGCCCGGTGCCGGAAGGTTAATTGATGGGGTTAGTTTTCGGACGAAGCTCTTGATCGAAGCCCCGGTAAACGGCGGCCGTAACTATAACGGTCCTAAGGTAGCGAAATTCCTTGTCGGGTAAGTTCCGACCTGCACGAATGGTGTAACCATGGCCACGCTGTCTCCACCCGAGACTCAGTGAAATTGAAATCGCAGTGAAGATGCTGTGTACCCGCACCTAGACGGAAAGACCCCGTGAACCTTTACTACAGCTTGGCACTGAACATTGAACCTACATGTGTAGGATAGGTGGGAGGCTTTGAAGCACAGTCGCTAGATTGTGTGGAGCCGTCCTTGAAATACCACCCTTGTATGTTTGATGTTCTAACATTGGTCCCTCATCGGGATTGTGGACAGTGTCTGGTGGGTAGTTTGACTGGGGCGGTCTCCTCCCAAATAGTAACGGAGGAGCACGAAGGTTAGCTAATCACGGTCGGACATCGTGAGGTTAGTGCAATGGCATAAGCTAGCTTAACTGCGAGACAGACACGTCGAGCAGGTACGAAAGTAGGTCATAGTGATCCGGTGGTTCTGTATGGAAGGGCCATCGCTCAACGGATAAAAGGTACTCCGGGGATAACAGGCTGATACCGCCCAAGAGTTCATATCGACGGCGGTGTTTGGCACCTCGATGTCGGCTCATCACATCCTGGGGCTGAAGTCGGTCCCAAGGGTATGGCTGTTCGCCATTTAAAGTGGTACGCGAGCTGGGTTTAGAACGTCGTGAGACAGTTCGGTCCCTATCTGGTGTGGGCGTTGGATGATTGATGGGAGCTGCTCCTAGTACGAGAGGACCGGAGTGGACGAACCGCTGGTGTTCGGGTTGTGATGCCAATCGCATTGCCCGGTAGCTATGTTCGGAACGGATAACCGCTGAAAGCATCTAAGCGGGAAGCCGGCCCAAAGATGAGTCATCCCTGAACTTTAAGTTCTGGAAGGGTTGTTATAGACGATGACGTTGATAGGCAGGGTGTGGAAGCGTTGTAAGGCGTTAAGCTAACCTGTACTAATTGCCCGAGAGGCTTAACCATACAACGCCCAAGAAGCTTTAGGCTTTTGAGTGTTGTAGACAAGCTAAAGTAAGTAGAGTGAAAAGTAGTTACTCACTGATTGAATTAATATTATCTTTCCCAAATTGTTACCAGTTTTTCCTGGCAGCCATAGCGATACGGTACCACCTGACTCCATTCCGAACTCAGAAGTGAAACGTATTAGCGCCGATGGTAGTGTGGGGTTTCCCCATGTGAGAGTAGGACACTGCCAGGTCCCATTAAGAAGAACCCGCCTAACGGCGGGTTTTTTGCTTTATATAGAAGCTATAGCATCCATGTATGTAAGCTAACAGAATTCAGTGAAGTTGATAGAGCATCAGCTTTACGCAGTAAACGCTACTGCAAACCAGTTTTCCTGGCAGCCATAGCGATACGGTACCACCTGAAACCATTTCGAACTCAGAAGTGAAACGTATTAGCGCCAATGGTAGTGTGGGGTTTCCCCATGTGAGAGTAGGACACTGCCAGGTCCCATTAAGAGAAACCCGCCTAACGGCGGGTTTTTTGCGTTTGTAAGAAACAAAATAATTAGGTAGAACGAGGGACAGGTTGAAAAATAATCGGTATGGTATAAAAACACCAAACAACTAGGAAGTTTGTATGTCATCCTTACCATTTGATAATAGCCCTGCTTATTTGCGGGGAAATTTTCAACTTGAATCTGTGACCGCTCTATTAAAGCAGCATGCAGAACTTGTTTGCTTTCTTCTAATAGTCTTCTTCTTCGTTGGTAATGCATTTATTGAGAATAGTGAAAAAGAGCGGGTCTTAAGTAACCCACAGAAAAACGACTTTTTCTATATTGACTATAGAGCTATAGATCCCACTTCGGATGCTCGATTTCGCTATGTCCCCCTGAAATTACTTAGTGCTGATAATGATACTCTTACTTTTAAAGTCGGAAACATTGCTCACACAACACCTGTCTCGCCAAGTCAACATGCGAAATTTGATAAAGCTTTATTGCTGCGCAATTACTATCGTGTTGATAACCTTGTGCTTAGCAAAACAAAAGTAAATGAGTTCGTTAATTCTGGTGCCATTTATGATGCTAGACGGCCACGAAATATTTATATAAACGGTTGGATGGTTTTGCACCTAAATGAGTTAGTACCAGATAACAATCAGTAACAAAGTACTCTCACCCCGCTACTTAATACTATCCGCTTATAGATAATTAGGTTAAGTCGGTCTACATTTTAGGTTTGTAAATGAAATGTTATTTGGGTCTAATGAAGTTCTTAGTTTTAGCTGTAATTGCAAGTCTCGTTAACGTAGTGATGTCTTTTGTGACATCAGAAGTCTTATTTGCTTCGTGCGCGATCTTTCTTACTATTCTTCTCGCAGCCTTTATTATTGAAAAGGCGTTTCAAAACCAAAATATATCGGCGAGCAAAACCGTTCTATCTGATGATTATAAGAAAAACGCTCACAGCGATGATGCTACAAAGGTAAGCCACGCCGCGAGTAATATTGCTATAGATAGTGCTTCAATCTCTTTCTTTTTAGAACAGTTATCCAAGGCTTTTAATGAGCAAGTTGCTAATATCAGTGAAATGAGCGGCAGACTACAACAGCTCGAAGCATCATCGACTCAGTTAGATGAACTTGCCAAAAATGCTGCTTATTCTATGAATGAATCCGATGAAAAAACGCAACGTGGAAGTACCTCTTTAAAAGAAGTAATAAACCAACAACAGCAACTGGTTAAAAACATAAATGCGTCATCTGAAGCACTTATTACGCTAAAGAGCAAAGCTGAGGGCATTAGTACCATAACAAATACGATAAACCAGTTGGCCGATCAAACAAATATGCTCGCGCTAAACGCCGCTATTGAAGCTGCAAGAGCAGGAGAGCAAGGACGTGGTTTTGCTGTGGTTGCTGATGAGGTACGCGAGCTTGCTAAGAAAACAACCGACGCCACGTCAGGAATAGAAAGCCTACTGCTGGACATGAACGCAAGCAGCCAAGCTGCAGTTGCTACCATGGAAACAGTGCTCAACTCCAGTGACAACATGAATGCAAAATTGCAGGATAGCGAAGAAGCTATCTCATATTCTAGTAAGCTCTCCACAAAAGCACGCGAGTCAATGGGAGCAATGCAAGCAATGGTAGAAAATAACGCGGAGCATAGCGCAGGGATAAGTACAAATATCCTTCAACTCCATGTTACTACAGAAAAACTAGAGCATGACTTAACCGATGTTTCTACTCAAGCGCTTTCATTGAGCAGCCAAGCTGAGGATATTTTTAGGCTACTGGAAAGCTTCGATGTAAATGATAGAAATAGTGAAGTAAAAGACATCGCGGTTAACGCTTCTAAAGTTATTGGAAAACGGTTCGAGCAGGCTATATCAGAGGGCGCGATATCAGAAGCAGAGCTATTTGATTTTAACTATAGACCTATACCAAACACCAACCCTGTAAAGCACACGACACCTTTTGATAAATTTACCGATAATGTACTTCCTGCAATCCAAGAGCCTCTATTAGATAAACACACCTTTATAATCTATGCCGGTGCGGTTGATAAAAATGGCTACTTTCCTACCCACAACAAGAAGTTTAGTCAGCCTCTTACTGGCGATTATGATACGGATTTAGCAAATAACCGAACTAAGCGGATATTCGACGATAAAACCGGAAGACGTTGTGGCAGTAATACCTCAACATTCTTGCTGCAAACCTACAAGCGAGATACAGGTGAGGTCATGCATGATCTATCTGCACCGATATATGTGAACGGTAAACATTGGGGAGGGTTTCGTATTGGTTATAAAGCCAAAGAACAGTAAGTTCTCTGTATTTACGTATAAGCGCTAGCTTCCGTTTTCTCACTTTAACGAATGAAAGTGGTAATGCTCTAGCGCTTTGCAATATTGGCAACAATATTATTCCTTCTTTGCGCTTTTATTTGCTGCTTCGTTACCCTACCATTAGCGAATTGTTCGCAGTTCGTAAAACTCTATGCCTTCACTACAACCATATAGCACATTTGGCCTTGCCGCTTCTTGTGATTCTATCCAGTCGTTTAGCGACGTTACTTCATTCCTGTCTATCTTCAATACTTCTAAAAATAATAATAAAGCCATTTATATATTAGGCGGTGGAAGCAATTCAGTCTTCACTGACGACTTTGACGGTACAATTCTGGTTAACGAGATTAAAGGAATAAGCCATTTTGATACAGAAAGTCACCATTACTTACGGGTAGGTGCAGGTGAAAACTGGCACGACTTCATTACTTTGTGTATGAAAGAGAAGTGGTATGGTTTCGAAAATCTCGCCCTAATACCAGGTTCAGTAGGCGCATGCCCAATTCAGAATATTGGTGCGTACGGACGAGAAGTGAATACGCTAATTGACAAAGTAGAATGCGTATTTCTTGAAACCGGCGAGCAGGTATTGCTGGGCAATGAAGACTGTCAATTTGGCTATAGAGACAGTGTGTTCAAGCATGCACTAGCGAACAAAGTGCTAATCACTCATGTAAACTTTAAACTGCCCAAGCACTACGAACTTGAAACCAGCTATGGCGAACTAGCGGCACTCACTGAGCCTACACCAGAAAAGGTGTATAGTAAGGTAATAGAAATTAGGAAGAGCAAACTTCCCGATCCTGCCGAGCTAGGCAATGCAGGAAGTTTCTTCAAAAACCCGGTGGTTTCAAAAGCAGTGTTTCAAGCGATCGCACAAGAGTATGATTCAGTGCCCCATTTTATGGTGCACGGAGGTGTTGAGCTGCCAGCCACTGAAAAAGAACAAATAAAAATTCCTGCCGCGTGGCTTATCGACCAAGCAGGTTTTAAAGGCAAAACGTTAAACAAAGTACGTTGCCACCCTACACAGCCATTGGTACTTACTAACATAGGTGGCGCTACCGGAAGCGATGTAATTACCATGGCGAAAAATATCATAGCAAGCGTACAGGATAAATTTGGCATACAGCTGGAGCCCGAAGTACGCTTATTAGGAAGCAAAGGACTTATTTCGCTATGAGACAAGCATCAAAAGCTATAAGAAAACATATACTCGCTTTGTTGTCTGACGGTCAGTTCCATTCAGGTGAAACCATTGCTCAGCAAGTTGGACTTTCACGTACCGCAGTAGCGGGTCATATTTCCCAACTTGCCGATTGGGGGTTAGATGTATTTAAAGTAAAAGGTAAAGGCTACCGATTAGAACGAGGTTTTCCATTGTTAAGCGCTGACAGCATTAAACGCCATTTAGGCAATACAAAACGAGCGGTTATTGATGTGGAGTCGGTTTTACCTTCTACCAATACAGAAATGAAAAAGCGTATTGCGAGCAAACGAGAAGATCTTGAAAATGGCGATGTTGTTTTTGCCGAAATTCAAACCGATGGGCGAGGGCGACACGGCCGTTCATGGTTAGCGCCAGTTGGCGGCAGCTTAACTTTTTCTATGTATTGGTCTTTTCCTGATGGTTATCAGAGTATGGCTGGGCTTTCTTTATTAGTAGGTCTAGCTGTTTGCGATGCGCTCAAAGAATTTGGTGTCGAAGATGCTGAATTAAAATGGCCAAATGATATTTATCTGCAGGGTAAAAAGTTGGCGGGCGTACTTATTGAAGTAGAAGGGCAAATAGGTGCTACTGCGCATAGTGTTATCGGCATAGGTTTAAATGTTTGCGTACCCGATAATCAGTACGATGTTGGTCAGCCTCATAGCGATCTTGCTTCTTATTTAGGCACTATCCCAGATAGAAATGCATTAGCGGCAGAAATTATTAAATCGCTGTGGTCTTATTTACCTAAATTTACCCAGCAGGGCTTCGGGCCATTCACTGCATATTGGGAAGCGCTCGACTTATACGCCGATAAACGCATTGTTTTACAAATGGGTGAGAAGCGTTTTTCCGGAATTGATAGGGGAGTGGACGCCAGCGGCGCGCTACTCGTTGAAACGCAAGACGGTATTACCCGATTCCACGGTGGCGAAGTTAGCCTTAGAGGCAATTAACTTTTTATTTTTGTTTTACTTTATAGCTGAGCTACGAAGATTTTGGCCATTATTTATAATAAAAGTACTTCGTAGTTCATCTTTGTGATTTTTAAATAGCATTTTATCCGTTCGTTTTACGCATTGCTTTGCGATTGAAACCAAAAATATGAACAACATTGAAGAAAACTACGTCATATTAGTGGATATCGGTAACACCCGAATAAAATATTCACTGCTTTGTCATGCAGAAGAAGAGCCTAATGCATGTGAAGATGCCAATTCTCTCTTCTCTTTTATCGATTCTCAGAAAAATATTTCCCATTTGTATATAGCTTCGGTAAGAAATCAGGAGCTGGTTGATGAAATATCCGCCATGTGTAACGAGCGAAATATTATTTTTGTAGAAAAGCACACAGAGAAAGAAGCCTTCGGCATAAAAAATAGTTACGCGAATGTTCAAAAAATGGGCGTTGATAGATGGCTTGCGATGGTCTGCGCGGCAGAAAAATCAAAAAAAGCATTTTTTGTTATGGATGTGGGTACGGCAATAACGGTCGATTTTGTTGTGGATGGTCAACATTTAGGCGGTTGGATCGTACCTGGTTTTCAAGTAATGCGTAATGCTTTGGTTGCTTCTACTAAAAAAGTGTTCGCGAATGATGAAATTCCGACCACCTTTGGTGTGGGAACCGATACTGAAGATTGTGTGGCATCAGGGTGTCATGCGGCACTATATGGTGTTTATTTGAGCGCGATTGATTACATATCAAGCAAACAAACCGATTTTGATATAATTTTAGGGGGTGGAGACAAAAAAGTGTTTGCATTCTTAAAATCTGCTGATAACATGCGCCTCGCTCATTTGGTGATGCAGGGTCTTGCCCGCTACGCTCGAAGTGAACTTCTAAAGTGAACATCGACGTAAGTTTTTGATTAGTTGAAAAATTGGTCAAAAAAGAAAATTGAAAAATTTTCAAAAAGACACTTGCACAGAGTTAAACAATACTCTAGAATGCGCACCCACTTGATGTAGTGCCGACTTAGCTCAGTTGGTAGAGCAACTGACTTGTAATCAGTAGGTCGCCAGTTCGATTCCGGCAGTCGGCACCATCAATCTGGAGGGGTACCCAAGCGGTCAACGGGAGCAGACTGTAAATCTGCCGGCTCAGCCTTCGCAGGTTCGAATCCTGCCCCCTCCACCACTTTCTCTATGAGGTGGCCAGAGAATTAGGATTGCGGGCATCGTATAATGGCTATTACCTCAGCCTTCCAAGCTGATGATGCGGGTTCGATTCCCGCTGC
The DNA here is from genome assembly GCF_056311745.1 of Alteromonas sp. ABV4_150. Lineage (NCBI taxonomy): Bacteria > Pseudomonadati > Pseudomonadota > Gammaproteobacteria > Alteromonadales > Alteromonadaceae > Alteromonas > Alteromonas sp. ABV4_150. Next base: position 2,241,307 of record NZ_CM149971.1, read on the forward strand.
CCGCTCCAAATCAGTGCTGATATAGCTCAGTTGGTAGAGCGCACCCTTGGTAAGGGTGAGGTCGGCAGTTCAAATCTGCCTATCAGCACCAGTTTATTTCTCCCCAGCTCATGTAAAATTTCTAAATTTTTTAATGTAACTTTGCTGGGATAATAGAAATGGCAAAAGAAAAGTTTGAACGTACGAAACCCCACGTAAACGTGGGTACAATCGGCCACGTTGACCACGGTAAAACTACCCTAACTGCAGCTATCACTACAGTTCTTTCTAAAACTTACGGCGGTTCTGCTCAGGCTTTCGATCAAATCGATAACGCGCCTGAAGAGAAAGCTCGTGGTATCACCATTTCTACTTCACACGTAGAATATGACACTCCTACTCGTCACTACGCACACGTAGACTGCCCAGGACACGCTGATTACGTTAAAAACATGATCACTGGTGCTGCTCAGATGGACGGTGGTATCCTAGTAGTAGCTGCGACTGATGGCCCTATGCCACAGACTCGTGAGCACATCCTACTTGGTCGTCAGGTTGGTATTCCTTACATCATCGTATTCATGAACAAGTGTGACATGGTTGATGATGAAGAGCTTCTAGAGCTAGTAGAAATGGAAGTTCGTGAACTTCTTAACGAATACGAATTCCCAGGTGATGACCTACCAGTTATCCAAGGTTCAGCTCTTAAAGCGCTTGAAGGCGACGCAGAGTGGGAAAAGAAAATCATCGAGCTTGGTGAAGCGCTTGATTCATACATCCCAGAGCCAGAGCGTGCAATCGACAAGCCGTTCATCCTTCCAATCGAAGACGTATTCTCAATCTCAGGCCGTGGTACTGTTGTAACAGGTCGTGTTGAGCAAGGTATCATCAAGGTTGGTGAAGAAGTAGAAATCGTAGGTATCAAAGACACTACTAAGACTACTTGTACTGGTGTTGAGATGTTCCGTAAGCTTCTTGACGAAGGCCGTGCAGGTGAGAACGTTGGTGTTCTTCTACGTGGTACTAAGCGTGATGAAGTTGAACGTGGTCAAGTACTAGCTAAGCCTGGTTCAATCACTCCACACGTTAACTTCGAAGCAGAAGTATACGTACTATCTAAAGATGAAGGTGGCCGTCATACTCCATTCTTCAAAGGTTACCGTCCACAGTTCTACTTCCGTACAACTGACGTAACTGGTGCTGTAGAGCTTCCAGAAGGCGTAGAAATGGTAATGCCTGGTGACAACCTTAAATTCAAAGTTGAGCTAATTGCTCCGATCGCGATGGAAGAAGGTCTTCGTTTCGCAATCCGTGAAGGTGGTCGTACAGTAGGTGCTGGTGTTGTATCTAAGATCCTAGACTAATCTAGACTTAGCAACATAAGCCAAAAAAGCGCACTTAGGTGCGCTTTTTTTATGCCTGCGATTTTTTAGGTCGGGAGTGAAGCCCCATCAAAAACACGCCGTAAAGCCATCCATGGCGGCTTCGCAGCAGCGTCCCTGCTGCTGAGAGTTTTTGATGGGGCTTCACTCCCTCCTTGATCGGCATGGTAAATAGCTTGAGAGGAGGAAGGAGAACACGCCGTGCTCCCATCCATGTCGGCTTCGCAGCAGCGTCTCTGCTGCAATCAGTGTTTGATGGGGCTTCACTCCTTCCTTAATCGGCATAGTAAATAGCTTGAGAGGAGGAAGGGAAACACGCCGTAAACCCATTCTAGCTTTTAAGTAAGAACACCGACTCCGTGTCCGTGCGATGCAGGGGAACAGAGATCATAGACTCGCTTCTTTTAATCTATGTAAAACGAAAGCTATTGGGAGGGAGGGAGCCGATCTCAAGTTCAGTTGATAGAAACGACATTTGTCTTTATATTTAGGTTTGTATGTCTATCGGAGGCGCTATGAAAGTAAGTGAAAACAAGAGATACGGGACTTACGATAACGAGATCGATTTGGTTGAAATCGTTAGCGGTGGCCTATTAAACAAGCTATCGTCACCGTTTGACGAAGTTGAGGCAGTCCGTAAAGGTTTTCCCGTCAATAGAGTAAAGCGTCTTGAATCCATAATGAGATGGGACCGAAAAGCATTTGCTAAATTTATACGTACTACACCTAAGACGCTTGAAAGATATGCTAGGGATAACAAGCATCTAACTCCACAGGTGAGTGAAAATACACTTGATGTGGCCCGACTAATGAACCTTGGTATCGCTTACTTTGAAAGCGTAGAACGTTGGAACCTTTGGTTAAACACTCCTCACGTCCAATTCAATAATTCAGCCCCTGTCTCTGTGTTAGAGTCAGCCAGTGGTCGCGCCTTGATCAAGCGTATTGTGCTTGGCTTAGAATACGGTTTCGTAGCCTAGTGCTTGTCTATCGTATAGCACCAAGAAAGAACAACTCTATCGAGAACGCGCTCAATGGCATAGGTGGCCATTATTGTGAAGGACGGTGGCACTATACAGGGCAGTCTGTGTTCTATACTGCTAGCAGTCGGGCTTTAGCGATGTTAGAGCGATTAGTTAATGACTCATCTGAAGTGTTGAAAAAGGATCTCACTATCACCACAGTGCTATTGTCGGAAGAAGTTCGTATAAAACGTTTATCAGTTAACGAACTGCCTGCTGGCTGGGATGCCATGCCATACTCGCAGCATACCCAACAGCTCGGCACGACTTGGCTTCAAAATAAGTCCTCTGCCGTACTACAAGTACCATCAAGTGTTTGTCCAGGTTAGTTTAACTTTGTATTGAACCCCGAACATATCGATGCTCAGCATTTCAAAGTTGTAGATTGTAAACCTTTTTACTACCCGCCTCGTTTGGCTGAAAAACTATAGGGTAGTTGCTAGAAATCTTCCCCATTAACCGCTTTCCCGAAGCTGTCTGCCTATAAAATACGAATGTCACTTGCCAATGATTTCTTATAGTGTTGTTATACTGTAACAATTAATGGCTATCATGCCCGGCTTTATTGTTTAACGAGATTTTCATGATTACACGACGCCAGTTTTTAGTAGGCTCTTTGGCATTTGGTGGACTAGCTACCAGTGCTTTTGGTAAGAAAATGAACTTGGCATCAATGCCAATTAGTGAAGGCTATGGCGCGCTCGTAGACGACCCTCAAAAGCTGCTCGATTTACCCAAAGGCTTTAGCTATAAAGTTATTTCAAGTCTTGGCAATGCGATGTCTGACGGTATGCATGTACCTGATAGAGCAGATGGTATGGGATGTCTACCCATAGAAGGTAGTAGCAATAAGGTAGCGCTTGTACGCAATCATGAACTGCACCCCAAACACTTAGATGCACAACCCAAGACCATTCAAGAACAAACCAGCAATCTAGCCTACGATAGGTATGCTAATGGCATTGCGTTACCTGGCGGTACCACAACTGTGGTGTATAACCTTAACTCCAATGAGGTTGAGCGAGAGTTTATAAGCCTTACTGGCACCGTAAGAAACTGCTCTGGCGGCATTACGCCTTGGGGCACTTGGTTGACGTGTGAAGAATCGGTAGACCGCCCTAATGGCCCTAACGGCGACGTAGTAAATAACGACCACGGCTATATCTTTGAAGTGCCTGCCAATGCGAGCTCATTAATAAAAGCGAAGCCGCTTAAAGCTATGGGACGTTTTAATCACGAAGCAGCTTGTGTGGACCCTAAAACCGGTATTGTTTATCTGACCGAAGATAGGGGCGATAGTTTGCTTTATCGCTTTGTACCTAAGGAGTACGGCAACTTAGCGGCAGGCGGTCAGTTAGAAGCGTTGATGATAAAAGACAAACCTCAGTTCGATACACGTAACTGGAATACTAATGCTATGCCTGTAACTACATGGTTCGACGTTGAGTGGGTAGCCTTAGATAACCCAGAAAGCCCTAATGATGATTTACGCGTGCAAGGGTACGATAAAGGTGCTGCGCTGTTCGCTCGCGGTGAAGGCATACACTGGGGCGAAGATGAGCTTTATTTCTGTTGTACCAATGGCGGACAAAAGCAGTTAGGTCAGGTAATGAAGCTTGTTCCATCTACAGATGGTAAACAAGACAAGCTTCAGCTGTTTTTAGAAAGTGAGGACAAAAGCCTGTATAACTTTGGCGATAATCTAACAGTGTGCCCGAACGGTCATCTGTTAGTGTGTGAAGATCAATATACCGACATAGTGGACAACCATTTGCGTGGTGTTACGCCAAGCGGAGAAGTATACAACTTTGCCAAACTACATACGCAAACTGAACTTGCAGGTGCGTGCTTCTCACCAGACGGTAATACGCTTTTCGTCAATATTTACTCACCAACGAAAACCTTGGCAATTACTGGTCCGTGGCTTAAAGCCTAAGTTTTTCAAATGATTTTAGGAGCAGCGTTTTAATAAAACGCTGTTCCTACCCCTTTCTCAAAACAGCTGACGTTTTAACGCAAGTAGCATCACCAATCCAGATAACCATTTTTCACACACCATTCCAGCTTCTACTACTCATAAAATAATTCGATTAGCTAGAACTTTCATAATCGTTTTATTTGATTGTTTGAATCATTTTATCTCGTTTTAATAGTTTTACTCAATTAATGATAATGCTCTTAACTCAACAAGGAGAGCGAAATGAGCGCACTATTAAAAAAGCTAACAACGGCGAATAGCCACCGTGTTTCCTCCACTACGAAGCAATCAATTCAAACGCAATGTAATTACGCTGATAACTATTACGGCGACCAAGTATGCGTAGAAGTTAAAGCCCCTAAACCTCGTACCAACCTTCACGTAGGAGTACAGCTGTGAGAACATCAATGAAATCAACCTTAACTAAATTCGTATTAGGCAGCGTTGCTGCCAGTATGCTTACTTTAGGCGTAAGTGCAGATACACTCACTCGCCAAAATGGCGCACCGGTAGGCGACAACCAGAACTCGCAAACAGCAGGTCCATGGGGTCCAGTACTACTACAAGACTCTCACCTTATTGAAAAGCTAGCAGCATTCGACCGTGAACGTATTCCAGAGCGTGTTGTTCACGCCCGTGGTGTTGGTATTCACGGCTACTATGAAAACTATGTCGACCTATCTGACGAGACCGTTGCCGCACCATTTCAAGGCGAAGGTAAAAAGACTGAAGTATTTGTTCGTTTTTCATCAGTAGTTCACGGACATTTATCGCCAGAGACGCTGCGTGACCCACGTGGTTTTGCGGTGAAGTTTTACACCGAACAGGGAAACTGGGATCTAGTAGGTAACAACTTCCCGGTATTCTTTATTCGCGATGCAATTAAATTCCCTGATATGGTTCACGCATTTAAACCGTCGCCGGTAACGAACAAGCAAGATGCGAAGCGCATTTTTGACTTTTTCTCTCACGTGCCAGAGTCAACGCATACGTTAACCATGCTTTTCTCTGATTACGGTACACCAGCAAGCTATTTAAATATGGACGGCTCAGGCGTTCACGCATTTAAATTTGTTGATGACGAAGGTAATTACAAGTATGTGAAGTTTACTTGGAAAGCGAACCAACCTATTAAGAACTTCTCTGCTGAAGAAGCAATGAAAGTTCAAGGTATGGACTTCCAGCCGCACACCACGGATGTGTATACCCGTATCGGTGAAAAAGGTGAAACAGCATCTTGGGATCTGTATCTTCAAGAGTTAGAGCCAGAACAGTTAGATGATTTCGAGTTTAATCCACTTGATACTACTAAAATTTGGCCTGAGTCTTTAGTTCCTGCTAAGAAAATTGGTCGCCTAGTGCTTAACCGTGTGCCAGACAACTTCTTTGAAGAAACTGAGCAAGCGGCATTTGCACCAAGCAACTTAATTCCAGGTATTGAGCCATCAGAAGACAGAATGCTCCAAGGTCGTTTGTTCTCGTATGCTGATACGCAGCGCTATCGTTTAGGTGTTAATGCGTACCGCATTCCTATTAACGCGCCGAAAAACGCGGTTATCAATAACCACGAGCAACACGGTCAGCTTCGCACAACTAGCTCTAATCGCGATGTGAACTATCAGCCAAGCCGTCGTCTTGATCTTAACGAAGACCCAGCGTTTCGTTATTCAAGCAAGCCGCTTGCAGGTATGACACAACAAATTCCGTTCTATAAAGAACAGAACTTTAAGCAAGCGGGTGAGTTTTTCAGAAACCTAACTAAAGAAGGTCAAGCGCACCTTATTAGTAACTTAGGTGGAGCGTTAGCATCGGTTCCTGAAGAAGAGATTCGCGTAATCATTAGTGCTTATATGTACAACGCAGATAAGAACTACGGTAAGGGCGTAGCTAAACTAGCTAAAGCGCCAATGTCGAAAGTTCGCCAAACTGCAAAAGACTTGATGGAGCAACAGGCAGCACGCGCTGCAAAAGCAAAGCAAGTTGCAGAGAGCCTAACGGCACTTATGCAATAAGCTAAGTAGCAATAACGTTGGGAGTTATACCACAGTGTTGAGTAACTCCCATTTTTCTTTAACGACCTTTCTCTTATAGCTTTGCTAAAACCGCTTTGCCAAAAGAGTTTAGTAGTAACCAAATTTAATTTACCAGTAAGGGGGCACAATGTCTTTTTTGAAGCAAACACTTATGGCAGCACTGTTCGTCGTTGCCACCTTCACCAGTGTTTATACTAGTGCGGCAACTGACTCAACAACTCAAGCTAATCCTCAACAACGTGCAACTACGCCTAATATGGAAGCCTTAAAAGCGCGCTATTTTGATGCGGCGCGAGAAGGCGATAGCGCCATGCTAGCTGCATTTTATCAAGCTGGCCTAGATATTAACGTAGCGGATGAAAAAGGCTATACCGCGCTTATACTTGCGGCGTACCATGGGCACACCGACACTGTTAATTTTCTAATCAGTGAAGCTAATGCTAACCCATGTCAAGAAGACAATCGCGGCAATACTGCGTTAATGGGGGCCATCTTTAAAGGGCATGTAAGCGTGGCCAAACAGCTAGTGTTTGCCGATTGCGATATTGACGAAGAAAACGCACAGGGCCAAACCGCGTTAATGTTCGCAAGCCTGTTCGACAGACAAGAAATTATCAATACGCTTATCGATAAAGGGGCTAACCCAGCTCATATGGATAAAGCGGGCAACTCAGTAGCAGATATCGCACTTTCACAAGGTAACTACGAGTTAGCAAAAATACTAAACAAAAGCGTTGATTAATCTTCAACGCTTTTAAATCGCCCTAAGATTTGGCTGCTGTCAGCAACTGAACTTATTTAAAAGGGTTGTGCGTATAGTCAAAGGATACACCTAGGTCTTTGCGTTCAGTTAATCGCTGGCTTCCATTGGTGGTATACAAACTTTTTGCCAAATAAGCCTTGTATGCCGCACTATCAATAGTATCTACATACCACCAATCACAGGTTACTTTTAGATGGGTAACATCAACAATCATAAAGCCGTGAGATTTAAGCTCTACGTATTTCATATGTGGGTTCATTGTCGGTATCAATTTGGCTAGCGGGTCTGCAGCAGGGTCGCTTAACCCCGGCGATGTTACCGAAGGCGTCACAAACTCCACTGCTAAGGGCTGTTCACCAAGGCGAACACGATCGTTGTAGGTGTACCCGTTAGTGCTATCTTCAAAAACCTCCATTCCCCAAGACGTGTGGATATCGCCTGTTAATACAACCGTATTCTCTATTCTATAGGCTTTGATGGCGTCCAGAATTCGTTGCCTAGCTTCAGGGTAGCCATCCCATTGGTCCATGTTAAGCGCAAGAATATCTTTGGTAACAGGAATTCCGGCTGCCTCTAGGTTTGGCGCGTTCAGTCCTTTGAATTGACCAAACATCACTTGTTGCCCTAAAAAGCGCCATGTAGACGTAGATGTAGTGAGCTTATCTAGCAACCAGCGTTCTTGGCTATCGCCAAGAAGTGTACGGTTGGTATCGTAGCGTTCTGCTGAAACAGGTGAATCAACCTGCGGATCGCGCCCTTCAATGCGTGTATCAAGCATATATAAATCAAGGAGCGAGCCCCACTCAAAATGCCTGTAGATGCTGCCTTCGCGAATAGGCATCCATTCATAATAGGCTTGAATTGCGTAAGATTTGCGTAGTTGGTAGTTGCCTTCGCCCTCGTTATGGTTTTCAGCGCCAGTGCGATGAGCATCATTCGTTATTTCATGATCATCCCACACCGTGATAAAGGGGTAGGCAGCATGCAATAACGCTAGGTCTGGATCAGTTTTGTATTGGGCGTGTCGGGTCCGGTAGTCACTTAAGCTGGTAATTTCTTTGTCAGGCAGTGGCGCTCTGCCTAACCGCGATCCATCGCCATATTCATCTTCGGCGTATTCATATAAGTAGTCGCCTAAGTGAAGGACGGCATCAATATCCCCAACGGCATTCTTGTTCGTAATAGCATGGTAGACATTGAAAAAGCCCTCGGGGTAGTTTGAACAACTTACAACCGCAAAGCGGGCATGGTCTGTCGTGACAGGTGCCGTTTTCGTAGTGCCTATGCGGCTTCTATAGCCGCTGACTTCAAATTGATAGAAGTAGGTGGTATCCGACGAAAGGTTTTGGACATCTACTTTTACGGTATAGTCTCGACTTTCAGACGTGGTTAACTGTTCTTTAAGCACGCTGTTTTTCATCGAACTGTCTAAAGCAACATGCAGAGTGACTAGTGTTTCAGTTGCAACATGACTGATGCGAGTCCATAGGACTACAGCGTTAGGGAGCGGATCACCACTGGCAACTCCATGTTGGAAGTAGTAGTTGTTATCAAGCTTAAAAGACGTATTCAGCGCTTCAAAAGGCGCGGCTGAAGCCCTAAAGCCTAAAATTGAAGCGGATAACCCCGCCGTTTTAAAAAATTGTCGACGGGAATAATTTATCGCGTTTTTCATTGTTTTACCTTCTCTCTCAATAGGGGAGCGCGCTTCAGCCGAATACAACTACAGCGCTAGCAATACCTTAATTGTCTAAATACGGAGTTATTTATTTGTAATTCGTAAACTCAGCCCCTCGTATTGAGAGCGAGCATGAATACCAATAGAAACGGCGCTTCCATGCGGTACGTCAATGATGCAGCTTTCCGTATTGTCTACCCCATTAGAGCGGCATACATAGTTACGAAAACTGACGTTTTGGCCAATTTGTACATACAAATCAGCATCGCCAAAACCGCGCTCTAAATAAATGGAAAGGGTCCTGTCGTTCTCAATAGCATCAACGAAATAGGTTTCAAAAACGCCTGTGCTTGCGTGCAAGTTTGCAAGGGTCTGCGGCGGCGTTAAAAGGTTGTTTGGCGTTGAAAAGCAATCTTCGGTAGCTAAAAAGGCCACGTGTAAAACAGGTGCTTTGGTGTTTTCGCTAGCGTCGATAAAGCGTTGCTGTAGAGGATGCATCGATGAAATTCCAAGCCCAAACGCACCGTGTTCTAAAAACTGTTGCTGCAGTGTACGAATAGTAGATTCGTCTAAAGGAAGGGTTATATTATTACCTGCATCAATGACGTTAACATTTGCAAATGCATTGCTAGAAAAGAGCGAATGCCCACTATGCCAGTTCACAGTGTTTTCATTGAAGCTTGGCGTAACAATTGATATACCCAATGCCGTGGGGTTCGGATATACGGGAAATAGTTCGCTAGCTAACCCCGTTGCGGTACTTGTTTGGCTTGGGTTAGATTGAAAAGACAAGGTAGCGCTATCGAGAGTGGCACATTTTGCTATGTCACTTGCATCAAAGCTCATCAGAGCTTTTGTTTCACCATACTGAATATGGTTATTAACCACCATCATACCGCTAGGGTAAGCATTGTAGTTCATCGTAGGTTTTGCACTAGAGATAAAACTATCGTGCTTTGCAGTAAGCGTATAAGCCCGTTGATTTTCTTGATTTGGCGGTAAGTAGGTTGTTAACCCTTTGCTGTTCTGAGTCAGAGTGAAAACAGCGCCTACGTCATTGGCTACCCACCATTTAATATTTTCAGGCAAGGCTAACGGGTTCCTTTCTCTTTCCTCCATCGAAAGAGTGCTGGCTTCTTCATCAAATTCAGCGGTACGCACTTGTATTTCACTAGAAGTAATGCTCAACACTTTAAATTGTTGAATACTGGCAAGGTCAATGGTCCAAGGGTAGGACTGATTAGCAGAACGGGCCGGAGCGCCCCAGCTGCCTTCACCCACATAAACGGTGCCGCCTTCGTCTGAACGACGAAAGGCGACCTCGTTTTGCACTGGTGTCATAGGATAGGTCAGTTTGTTGATGTGGGTATCTGACTCAACAACAAGGTTCATGTTGCGCTGGTAAAACAGTGTTGCCCACCACTGGAACAACCCTTCATTCGATGACTTTCCATCGAAATGAGGGAAGATGGGCTTGTGGTATTGGGCTAGTCGCCACAAGGGCGCTTGCTGGCTCAACTGCAAATCTGACGCAAGCCAATCATTCATCTGGGTTGCATACACGTGCCATCCACTTTCTTGGTACTGACTGTTGAGCGTATAAACTCTAGCCAGTGCATTAACGGTTAACGCGCCGTAGGTGTCTTGTTCATCACACACATTGTCTCGTATAAAGTCGACACCGAATACCTGACATAAGGTGGCATAGTTGGTGTCTTCGTGATTACCGTGAGTGGGAATGATGGGATAAATGCGCTTAAACGCTTTGCCGTTTATAACATCATTTGAAAAAGTTAGCTGCCAGTCATCAAGAAAACCCGCCATTTCAAAAGGGGTATTACCATTGGTGAAGTCACCACCGTGCATAATAAACAAGGGGCGAATCTTCGCTACTAGCTTGTTGCCTTCCTGCCGCGTCGTCCAGCCCGTGCGTGTGTCGCCGCCTGCAATAGCTGTAAATGGTGTAGGTTCAGTTGATGCAGTTTTAAACCACATTGGGGTATCACAACCATCAAAATCACATACCTTGAAGTAAATCGCACTGTCGGCAGGCAAACGGGTAAGCCGCACAAAGTAAGATTCAAGGCTAAAGAAACTGGCTTTGTGACTAATTTCTACCCGTTGCCATTGGTCTTCATCGGTTGACGTTCCATAAAGAACATAAGGTGAAAGGCTAACCCCCTTAGGTGAAAAACCTACTATCGCCTGGTGTGCGGGGTCGCTATCCCATGCTAACCGGTATAAGTGAGTAGCTGATACTACCGTGCCCGCATAACTCAATAAAAGCAGTGCCAGAATCGTTCTATAACTACGCATAATCATATGACTGTTACCTTAGTTTTGTTTGGTGCGTATTGGATAAAAAAATGAGGCGATGAGATATGGGGGGAACACCCTATTGATGGGGGAGTCATAAAAAATTCATAATTGTGCAGCATAAGTATTCGGCAAATTTGTGTACGAAAATGACGCGCAAAAAACTGTTTTTATTTAGCCATCTGGTAGTAGGCTGTTGCTTAATCACACAGTTGTTAAGCGGCTTTCGTATTGCGTCACAGCATCGAGACTTTTGGCTTTATTTTGATTGGCTGTTACCTGAAGGGCTTGTGCATATTTGGCACGTGATTTCAGGGCTGTTATTGCTTGTGATGATACCGGTAATGCTTTTCGCGCTGCTAAATCAACGAAAAGAAAAGGCCGTACCAAAAACATTTAACCAAATAGGCTCTGCACTTATGTGCGTGTCGGTATTGAGTGGAGGGGCACAATTCTTTTTTGAACTGACACATATAGTGGTGCGCTTTATCCATTATTATAGTGCGGTTGGACTACTTATTTTTATTGCGCTACACCCCTTGCGATACTACTTTCAAAAGCCGGTAACATACCTTCTCCACATTATTTTTGAACCTTTCACTTTCAAGCAAGGATATTTTTATTTAGGGGCAGCTGCATTGGTAACGTGTAGTTTGTACTTGTTCACATTATCTACGCCTACCACTCTGCAATCTAAAGTGGTTGCCGACGATGTGTTTATCAAAATTGATGGAAAAGCCAATGAGAGTGCTTGGCAAAAGGCACCTGGCGTCATAGTAAAAACTTTTGCCGGCGCCAATTTTTATAAAGGGACGTCGGACGTTACGATTAAAACGCTGCACAATACGGCTGAAACATATTTCTTTGTTCGCTGGCAAGATCCTACGGAAAGTTTACTTCACCTTCCTTTAGTTAAAACCGATGCAGGTTGGCGAGTAAAAAGCCATGGTTTTGAGCGGTTCGATGAGAAGGAGTATTACGAAGATAAACTGGCGCTGCTGTTTTCTAAAAGTTGCAGTATAGCAGCCGCTGCCACCGCCCATTTAGGGAGTCAGCCTCGGTCTGAACTACCTGCTAATAAACATAAAAAAGGCTATCACTTTACATCCGACGGTGTCGTTGATTTGTGGCAGTGGAAAGCGGTAAGGACGAATGCTATGTACTTGGTCGACGACAGTTATATCGGCAGGCCCGTAGCGCCTATTATAGGCGAAAAAAGGTACACGGCCGGCTATCAGCAAGACGGCGATATGGGGGAAGCTACGTCTTAAACTGGAAATGGTACAGCAGCGAAAATGTTACCCCGAAACGCCTTCCTAACGCACCTTCGTTTGACCATCAAGGTTATGCTAGCTGGTTTGACTACAAAGCTTATTCTCCCAAACGGGATGATTTACCAATAGGCAGTTTGATCAACTCGGTTTTGTACCGTTCTAATCAGCTTGAAGGGGGACGAGCCGACGTGCGTGCTTATGGAAGGTATGCAAACGGTTACTGGAACCTTGAAATTGTGCGAAAGAAGCAAGCTTCCGAAAAGACAGACATCAGTTTAACTGATGGTATTTGTTTGTGGGTAAGCGCGTTTGATCACGCTCAAATTGCTCATACCCGACATGTTAGACCCTTGCGGCTTAGCTATGAATTGTAAGGGTAATGCGATGCTGTTATTCGTAAAAAAGCTTTTTGTCCTTTGCGCTATAGTCCTCGTTGGTACGCAGTTAAGCGTACTTTATCAATTTTTAAAAAGCGTGCCTGATATATTTGCAGCTAAAGAAACAGCAGAGTATCGATTCGTAAAATTGAACTCACATGGACAGGCCATTTCAAATGAGCAAGGCCCTTGGCATTGTGTTTACGACAGAGAGCTCGAGGTTACTTGGCTGGTGGGAAGAGATGACGAGTCACCCTTTGACAGTTATTGGAGCTACAGTTGGTTCGACGAAAAAAAGCGTAAAGGAGTGCAAGAGCGAGGGAGTTGTTATTTCAACAAGCCGGGTTGCGATACAAGGCATATTCAGCAGCAAGCGATTAAACGGAAAGTGTGTAACCTATCTAACTGGCGCTTGCCCAATGAAGAAGAGCTGACTGCCTTGGTTCAAACACCAACGAAACCTAATGGCCCTTTTATACAAAGCGCTTTTTTTCCTCATGTTCAAAAAGGGGATTATTGGTCGCAAACGCAGAGCAACAGTATTAATACACAAGCGCTTGCGTATTTGGAAGTTGGCGCGGTTGCGGTCAACTTCAAATATGGAAAAAGTCGAGTTCTACCTTTTAGAAATGCTGCTCATGTCATGCTTGTTGCGGACAAAAAAGCGCTACCCCTTTCGACGCATCAAAGTACGTTCTTAGGTAGAAAGCAAAGCATCGCATACACTCACAATTAACTAGCCATTGGCACTATGTAGGGGGAACTCCCTATTTGCACTTCGTACAGTTGATTCGATACTGAGTCTACAAATTCACAAAGGTAGCCTTGCCATGAAGTCTCTAATTGCCGCTATGTTCGTTCTGTTTTCTGCGCCTTCTTTCGCCGGCGTAATCACCTACGATTTTACGCGCCTAGTGTTAGGTGATGAATCGGAGGAAACCAGTTTAGTTGGGCAAATTACCTTCGATGAAAACGAAACCCAGTTCAATATGAACACATGGTTATCGTTTGTCTTTCAGTTAGAGTTTGATGGCGTCTCTTACGATATTTTAGAAGACGACATTGCTGACTTTGCGATAGTTGATTTAGATGATGGTGTGTTTGGTGATGAAAGCAGTGAAGGCTTTGAGTTCTTCATCGAAGATTCAAGTGTTCCTTACGAGTTTACTATTAGTTCAGGTTTAGCTGGACTAGGGCAAACCGATACTTGTGTTTTCTTTGAAAATGGCGACCGCTGTGCGGGCGGTTTGTTTCAGTTAGTTAAAACAGTAGAGCCTAATGATGGTTCCAACAATGGCTCAACGCAAGTGAGTGAACCCGCTTCCTTTGCTACTCTAATGCTAGTTTTGTTCGCATTGACTTCACTGAGGAAACGCCAACAGTAAAGCGTTTTTAATTTTAATAAGCGTTTCATTTCTTATACCGCGTTCGTTCCCTCCAACATATCTATGATTCTCGATAGTTGGTGTTTTTAGCTCTCCTTTTGTGAGGGCTTTTTTCTTTTTAAATTCCTGTTTTTTCAGCGCCTTTATAAATTACACCGAATAGGGGGAACTCCCCATAGTTTTGCTTCTTTGGTTGTTAAATACTCAAGGGGTACTCAAAGAGAGGTGTATTATGAAGTTCCTTAATAAAAAAACAGTATTATCAGTAGCTATTGCTTGTGCCCTACCAGCGAGCATGGTGAATGCAAAAACTTTCGACAAAACATTGGCCGATGCACTTGCTGCTTCGCCACTAGAACTACAACAAGTTATTGTTACATTTGAAGGTAAGGGACCTGCCACAACAGAACAAATTACCGCACTTGAATCGTTAGGCATCACTGGCGGTGTTAGCCTGCGTAACGTGCCTATTGTTGGTGTGTTAGCTAACAAACAGCAAGTAGAAGCGCTTTATCAACGTGATGACGTGGTGTCAGTGTGGAACAACGACCCGCTAGAACTAGAAAACCATGAGTCTACCCAAATTACGGGTGTACAGGCACTACAGGCTGACCGTAACATTCGCATAAATGGCATGCCGGTATCAGGTAAGGGCATTGGTGTAGTGGTAAACGACTCGGGTGTTGACGGCACACACAGCGATTTAGCATTCCCTGATCACGTTGTGCAAAACGTTCTAGCGCAGGTGAACTTAAATAGCTACAGCGGCATTTTACCGATTACATACCAAGAAAACGTATCTAACACCGATATTCTAGGCGGTCACGGAACGCACGTAGCTGGTACAGTTGGCGGTAACGGCGCTAAGAGCGGTGGCTTGCATGCAGGTGTGGCTCCAGGTGCAGATATTATTGGTTATGGCTCGGGCGCAGGTCTATTTATCCTCGATACTATTGGCGGCTTCGACTACGCGTTAACCCACCAGTTCGACTACAACATTCGTGTTATCTCTAACTCCTTCGGTAACACTGGTGATGTGGGTACAGAATTTAACCCAGACGATCCAACAAACGTTGTTACTAAAGCACTGGCAGACAACGGTATTATTACCGTGTTCTCGGCAGGTAACTCAGGTCCAGGCGAATCGACAATTACCGGTAACTTTAAAAAGGCCCCTTGGGTAATTACAGTGGCTGCGGGTAACAAGCAGGGTGAGCTAGCTGACTTTAGTTCTCGCGGTGTCGACGGAAAAGGCGGACAAGCGGTTGTCGATGGTGAAGTGTTCACGTGGGAAGACCGTCCTACCGTAACAGCTCCTGGTGTAGACGTTATTTCTGCTCGTGCATCACTGTCTAGCTTAGGCGGTTTGAGCGCCGCTGACGACGCTGAAATGATTGAGCCACAACACCTACCGTTTTATACCGTGTCTAGCGGCACTTCAATGGCAGCGCCCCACGTGTCAGGTATTGTTGCGCTAATGCTAGAAGCGAATCCAAACCTTCAGTGGGAAGATGTTAAGCGTATTCTTCAGGAAACCGCAACACCAATGGCTGGTATGGACGAGTGGGAAGTGGGCGCAGGTTATGTTAACGCCTATGCTGCGGTAACTGCAGTGCTTGAAGGTGAAGAAGTATTCGGCGATACCGTGAAGAAAAATCGCGAATTTAACGCATTTGCTAATGTTGCTGAAGGCGATAGCTTTACTCGGTCTGTTACCTACCTGCCAGTCGGCGAGTCACCGACTGAAACATTTGAAGTTGGTCCTGAAGTATCTATGGTTGTGGCAAATGCATCTATCGAAACGGCAACAGCGTTCGTACTAGAAGACCCAGCAGGAAATACCTACGGTTCTGGCATCGGCCTGCCTGTTTTGGGTTCTTCGGTTGGTACAGCTGCGCCGGGTATGCCTGGTACATGGAAACTGTATAGCCGCGGTATTGGCAGCATTAGCGGTGTGTCAGTTGACCCACTAGGTGTTACAAACGGTGTGGGTATTCCTGGCACTAACGATGTGAATATTCGCTTGTTAGTAACATCAGGTTATACCGGTATTGATGATGTTGTAGGTCATCCTGCCAAACCTTTCATTGAATACGTTGTTGCCAATGAACTAATGGATGCAAAAGAAAGCGGTTTTGCCCCAGATGCACCATTAACGCGTGTAGAGCTTGCAGATACGCTAGCGCTTAGTGCAAACCTACGTCAAACCAATGACGGTAACACAGTTAACTTCACTGATGTGAGTGCAGAAAATGCTGCCGCGGTAAATTCAGCAACAGCGACTGGCGCGGTGTTAGGGGACCTAGAGATGAATACGCAGCCCGTAATGCAAGTCGATGGTGACTTCTTTGGTAGTAGCATTCAGGTTAGCAAGGAAGAAATGGCGTACTCAATGGTTCAAGCATTAGGTCTTGAAGATGCCGCGAACAGCTTTGACTCTGAAAAGGTTATCGCTATTGTGCTTGGTGAAGCGGTGGAAGTTGAAGATACTGATGCAATTGCGCCTGAGTATCGCGGCCATGTTCAACAGGCGCTAGCTGCAGGAATAATGCAGGTGGAAGTTAAAATAGAGCAAGGTCCATTTGACCTGCAGCCTACAATTAAAGCCTTCTTTAAACCACAAGATGGCGTGTCACGAGGTGAAGCGGCGTTTATCCTAACGCAATACGCAGAACTTTAGTCCTTAGGGTTGAGGGCAGGTTGTAACATTCAAAACACGCGGTAAACCCATCCATGGGCGCTCCACAGCAGCATCCCTGCTGCTGAGGGTTTTGAATGTTACAACCGGCCCTCGCGTGATTTTTAGAAAGAGGGGAGGCAGATGAAGCAAGGCCCCTCTTGTTTGTTTAGGTTTCGCCGAAAGTTTATCGCTCAACATCAGAATTTATCCATGGGCGCTCCACAGCAGCATCCCTACTACTGAAGATTTTCAATGTCACAACCAGATCTCGTGTTGTTTGCGGGTGAGGGGGAACAGTGCGTAAAGTAAGAATCGGTTCAGTTATTCTAGCAAGCCCGCCTTTCCAGCCATTCTGATAAGTTCTGCGGAACTGCTTAAATTGAGCTTCTTATAAATGTTGCTGCGATGGTTTTCTGCGGTTTTAAGGCTCATATCTAGTAACTCCGCAATTTTTTTACTGGTGTTTCCTGCGGCCACCAAGAAAAAGACTTCTCGCTCTCTTCGCGTCAAAATACTCAGCGGCGATACGTGCTTTTGACATTGCTCACTGGATGACTGGGTTAATTCGTCAGGAAAACAGGTTTTGTTGGTCGCCACTTTTTTTATTGCATCGACTAAGCTGTCGCCAGACGACTCTTTTAATATATAACCTTTTGCGCCGGCGTCGCGCATGGCGTCTATATATTCCACTTCGTTGTGCATAGACAGAACAAGTATCTTTGCGTCTTTTCGCTGTGACAATATTTTATCAATGGCAACCAGTCCGCTCATGCGCGGCATGGAAATGTCCATCAAAATAACGTCGGGGGAATGTTTAAGCACCGCGGCGATAAGCTCAACGCCGTCATCACATTCCCCAACCACATCGATATCTGGGTTTGAATTTAGCATTTGAGACACGCCTTGACGCATGAGTACATGATCGTCGGCTAACACTACACGAATTGTCATACAGGTACCGTTACTGTTGTTCTTGTGCCTTGCCCTACAGCAGAATCTACTTCTAGCGTCGCGTTGAACGCGTCGGCCCTATCGCGAATACTTGAAAGACCTATGCCAGGCTCTATTGCTTTACTATCAAACCCTATACCATTATCAAAAATATCTAACCGAATAACGTTATGGTGGTGAGAAACCGTCAGGGTGAGATGTGTTGCTTCACTATGTTTTATAGCATTTACCAGCGTTTCTTGCGCGATTCTAAACAATAAAGTGCTTATATCTTTAGAGAGATCAGTTGGCAAAGTTATATCCGTTTGATACTCAATATCCTCATTACTAAGCAAGTTGCGACACAGCCAGTTTAGTGCAGGTTTTAGACCTAGGTCATCTAAAATGGTGGGGCTCATAAGTCGCGAGAGCTGCCTTACATCATTTAGCGCCATTTCAGCAATGCCGTGTAGTGCTTCTATTTCAGGCGATGAAGATGAGAGCGCCTGCAGTCGTCTTGTAAGCCCAGTAAGTAACTGCCCGATACCGTCGTGCAACTCTCTAGATAGCTTAGCTTTTTCTGACTCTTGCTGGGCCCACAGGCGCTTTGCAAGCTGCTGAAGTACTTCTTGATCAGCGTCTAGTCTTGCCTGCAGTGTTGCCTGGAGTGCCTTAATACTCTCTATTTCTTTGGCTAAATCACTCAAAATAAGCATCCCTGTAGTCACCAGCTTGTTTTTCAGGTAATTGAGACAGCCACTGGGGTGTTAGCCGATCAACGGTGTCTTCTTTACCAGGGATAGCGCGATAGTATAGGTGATTACGCCAATAAGAAGGGTATAGCGCGAGTTTTTGCTTGAGCTTTTCAACTGACGCTTCATCACCAAACAGTGCGTTTATATACAACCACTGTAAGTATTGTTGGTAATAGGTAGGCTTGATTAGCGTGGTGAGCTTTTCCATAGCACTACTGGTTTGGGGGAGAGAAAGGCGCTGCTGCATATCTAGCAAAATCTTTATTTCAGTAATCACGGGCACATTGTTATTGTTTAGAAGCGTGTTGTAGATGTCGCTACTTTCATCGCGAAGGTTACCTTGATGATGCTTTAACCCCAATGATAACCACTGATAAACGGCAAACTGCTCGTGACTTTTTTCGCTGATATTGGCGGATACGGACTTAAGCGTTTCCTCTAAGCATGGCCAGTTTGCGGTCAGCAAGCATATTTCACCCTCCCATAGTAATACTTCTGTGTTTGCGCGGCTATCTTCTGAATCTTGAGCTAAGCGTTTTGCCTTTGCAGCATGTAGTGTGGCTTTTTCTAAGTTTCCGGTTGCAAAGTTTAAATAGCTGAACAGCAGATTATTTATCATTTTTTCTTGGTTATGTTGAGTACCCAGCTTTTTATCAACGCTTGTTAGGTACCTTGAAGCAATGTTTTTGTCACCCTTTACTAAACTCAATTGGGCAAGATTTTGATGGGTTCTAAGCAGGTGAGATTCATCACCGTTTCTCTCAAACAGCATCTTAGCCTGCTGCCAGTAGATTTCGGCAAGTGAAATGTCACCAATTAAAAAGTGCATGTAGGCAACGTTGCTCATACTTTGGGGCTGAAGCACCTTGTCATCGGTTTGAACGCGAATATCAAGCCCTCGTTTGTAGTAATCTAATGCTCTTGCAAACTGCCCTCGCTCTTCAAACATAAAACCTAAGGTGTCGTTAACGTGCGCTTCTTGTGCCAGGTCACCTAAATCATGAAGTAGCTTTACTGCTTCTTCTAGCGACGCTTCAGCAGTGGTGTAGTCGCCTGTAAGCGACGTAGCAATAGCATAGTTTGCTAAGGTTTTGGCTCGTTGAGAAGGCTGTGTTTTCGCATCTCGCAGCGCCAGCGCATCCTTAAAATAACGCGTCGCTGCTACATTGTCGGCCGTTCGTAGGTAGGCAATACCAAAAGCATTCAGCACTAAGCTTTCGCCCTGGGTATCCTTGGCCTGGCGAAATGCCACAAGTGCGCGTGTTAACGAATCGCTGGTGGCTGTTTCTATATCTCCGTTAATAATCTGCAAACGGGCTAGCTCGAACCACAGTTGCCCATTATTAGGTCGAAGTGCTAGCGCCGCTTTGTAGTCGGCCATCGCTTTGACGTCTTCGCCTGCCCACTGGTATATATCGGCTCGCATTGATAGTAATTCTGGTCGGTTGGGGAACTGAGAAACCAGTGCATCTATCGATTGTTGTGCAAGTGCTAAATCTTCATTGAGTTCAGCTCTTAGAAGCTCACTTTGTAGTCGCCAATAGGGGGCTAGGTTTGAAATGCTGGTTAAGGTTTCCAGTGCCTGCCTAGCTCCATCATAGTCGCCAATATTGATCCTATTGCGGGCTTTGGCTACCCATCCACCAGGATAATCTGGAGTTGTCGCTATAATGGCATCGATAGCATCTGCACTATTTAATGTCTCGCCCTTTTGCCATGCGCTATCCAGCGCATCTAGATAACGTAAATCAGGGAGTGGCTGGGGGGATTGAGTTTCAACAGCATCAAATAGTTGCTGAATTAACTTGTTGGAAAACTCCCCTAAATCCTCAGAAAGGGTGTTTGCATCTACATTGTGCGACACTGCAAAAATTTGCGTATTGGCAGGCATGCTGAGTACGCTCGCGTGAAGTAAGTACGCACTATTACTGGTAGGTGTCGCATCAAGTAGCAATACACTGTTAGCTGCAAGCGATGCGGCCAAATCAGTACGATCATTATCACTCGTAAAGGGGGCTAACGCTAAATTGCTCACCAGAGCTTGGGTCTGTTCTTTATTGTCTAACACTATATTGGGGTGGGTAGACAAAGGATAGCGAAGCAAGGTGTTAATGGTTTCTAAAAGCGGATACTGAGGGTCGTTCAATACCAAAAGCTGAATAGGGCTATCTGTCGCTAATTTAGGAGGGCTTTTTTGATACCGCGAGTAGGAAAAAATGCCGGCACTCACAATTAAGCCTAGTAACGCAATCACGGAAAAGCCAACAATGGTTTTATTTGGCACGTTGGCGCTGGCATTATCGTATAGAGCACTAGCATTTAGTGCTTGTTCCAGCGTAAGCCTCTTGGCAGGTAAGCGATGGGTTAATTGAGCAATGCAGGTTTTGCGCTTTTTTAACCACAAGAAATGGGATATGCCAACTCCTTCTTTTTCAACACAACTCAGCATGTCTTCAAGCACTTTACCTAAACTATAAGTGTCAGAATGCTCACTTGCTTTTCCGGTTTGAATAACTTCAGGCGCTGTGTAGCCTTGATGTCCGCTAGTTTGAACACCCGAAGCCGCGCTTTGGCCGATGCCAAAGTCGATAAGCTTAATGTCAGCGTTATGGTCGACAAGAATGTTGTCTGGCTTTATGTCGCCATGCTTTATACCTACTGTTTTACATGCCAGTAATGCTTCGATGAGCTGTTGTTGCCACTTATCGAAGTCAGCCTTGCTGATAGATCTTTGAATGCGGGTGTAAAGAGGCTCTCCTTCGATGAAGGCCATGGTAAAGAATGCGGTATCTCCGTCAGAGAAAACATCATGTACACGAATAATATTGGGGTGCTGCAGTTGTCTGGCAATATTGACTTCGTTGCGGATAGTTTGCATTTTAACTGGGTCGCTAGCACCACCCTCTATCACTTTAAGCGCCACTTTCACATCAAGTAGCTCGTCAATAGCACTATAGACACTCGCCTGAGCCCCTGAGCCCAACTGATCTACAATGCGAAAACGGTTAGCTAGGCGTGAATTGGGGTCAATAGATGACCCTAAAGCTAAAGCTTCAGTTTTAAGGGAATTTTTTTGCGACGAGAATACATCTGGCCTGTTCAAAGCCTTCTCCACACTTCACTAATTAACGCGAGGACGCCACTAAAATACGGTGTACGCCGCGCAAGCCCGTTTGCCATGGATAATACCAAATGGTCGACTGGCTTAATTGTTATTGTTCTTATTCTAGCTTATGAGTGAAAGTTTATGCTCTATTGTGTGGAATAACAAACGCATGGAAATCATATTTGCTAAGGAGGTGGCAAATTCTATGTCCGTTTGGGTAAAGTAACGTCGCCCTAAAGTAGAATCAGCATATAAAACGCCAACAGGTTTTTCATCTAAACACACGGGTACACAAACGGCTGCTTGAATACCGTGGTTAATTATACTGTGCTGCTGATTAAGCGTATTGTCACAAACAATATTGCCGATAGCGCGAACGGCATTTGTCTGCATACATTGATTGATGATAGTGCGGCTGCCGGTAAAATCATCGCCCTGCATCCAGTCTTCATACCCCACACCAAGCTGGTAGTTATTTATTCTATCAAACAATATCAGCGAAGCGCGCTCGCAACCAAGCGACTGAGTTAAACATTCTCTGGCGAGGTTAATAAGTGCAGTACTGTTGTTACAGCGCTGTAGTTGGTTTTGATATTGTTTTAGCTGTTGTTTGCGCCATTCACGCTGGCTATCAAGTTTTACAATATTGTTAAATGCAACGGGCGCAAATTTACAAGGAATTGGGCCAAGTTGTAAAACCTGGGGTTTGTCTAGCTTAAGATGTTTTACGGGAATGCCTGCGTTGCTGAAGCACCCTGTAGAGCTGGTGTCGTCTAGCTGCCAAATATGGTCGTTGTCAGCGCGTCTCGCAGCGCGTAAAACGATATGGGAGCGCGAGACTTGAGGGTGACGAATAACGATGTCCGCACTGTCGGCGCGACCGACTTGATATTCACGGCCCTCAAAAAGCAAGTGTTCACTTATGCTGCCGTTTCTTTTGGTAAAGGCAAACTGTAATGGCATAGCATCACCCTCGTCATTTCACTGTCGCTGAATTTTTGTCTTTTTGACAACCTATTAGCATGCCTGAACGCGCACAAAGCCACGCTGATTTTAAACCCGAATCGTTGTTCGAAAGTCAGTTTGGTTTAAAGAGCTGCAGCTCTATTTACAGTGTTCTTAAGCTAAAGCGCAATGTTTGCAGTTGAGTAAGCAGTAAACCTTTCACATTAACCACGTCGCCACTAGACCGCCAAACGTCGGCGATTTGACTTCCAGGCGCGTTATCAACCAGTGTGATAAGGCTATCAACCGCGGTTAATGCTGCATCATCATCGTTTATCGCTAGCGCTGATTGAATATCATTTATTCCGTTATCAATGGCTGCTTCTAGCAGTGGAGCAATCTTGTCGCGATTACCATTAATAATCGTACTTAAAGAGGCAACTTTGTCGTTAATAACAGTATTAGCAGGTCGATTGTCGAGCAATATAATGAAATCAGAAAATTGACCTGTGCTACCACGAGCGCGAATACTTCCAGATGACATAAGCACTGTTATATCTTCAAATTGCCCGCCATCGTGCGAGGTAAATAAACGCCATGGAATAGTCGGGGTGTAATGAATAGCTTTAGTGTAAAGCTCAACCGTGGCCAAGCCTTCAAAGCCAAATCCTGCGTCTGTTTTCGGCGAAATAGAAACAAGAACAGGAAAACCTGAAACGGCGCTTGTTAGCACAGAAGGCAGGCGGTCGGTAATGGCTAAATCCGCAGGGTCAAGCAGTTCGGCAGTAATATCAATAGTGTTAGCATTGAGACCAATACTGTTTTCAAACTCTACAGTCAAATCAACTTCAATTAAGCTGGTTAGCGAAAGTTTCGCCTGAATTTTATTATCATCGACAGTTAAGGTTGCAGGAGTAACAACTTGCGCATGTGCAGTTGAGAATAGCAGTAATGCAGTGGCGGCAACAACGGTGGTAAGTTGTCTGAATTTCATCGCAGTAAACATCATAGGATGACCTCTTTCAGTGTTGGTTAAAATTTAACCTAAAGCGGTGCCATTATCAATTCAAATAATGGCACCGTTTTCAGTGGCTTGCGATTTTATTCGAAATACTGAGTGAAAAAGCGTGAAGCCAGCACAGCATAATGCGCTCTGGTTACTACGGTATCGGGCGCGAAACTCGCAGTAATAGTTGGCGTGATGCTAAATGGGCTTTGCTCTACTCCGAACTCAGCGTTGATAAGAGACAAAGTAAGCGCTAACTGTACATAGCCTTTCATATCAGTCGGAATACTGTCTTGGTCCTCTAGCACAACCTGCTGACCATTATAGTCAACAACGATGTCGGCGTTAGGGTCGAAGCTAAGTGCTGCCTTCTTCAAGACCTAACATTTGAACAAGAGAATAAGCAATATCTAACTTGGTTACGCTAGCAAAGGGGGCGGCGCTGCCGTCTACGCTTCTTAGAACAGGTGCTTGTGTACGAAGCTTGTCTTTAAGCGCGCCGCCATTAACCATTACCGACTCGATGAATGCCTTGTCAAATCCTGGCACTGTACCAATGTTAGGACGCTCTTCGTTTAGCAGGTCACGGTACTGTCTTACAGCGCCCCCCATTACTGCATAGCGAGCGAAGTCTTTGCGCTTAAGGCGAGCATCTGGCGAGAAACCACGTCTATTAATAGCGTCCATTAGGCGCTCGCTAACAGCGAACTCAATGGCATTTTGTTGAGGATGGCCTTCCACATCATCCATACCTTCAAAACCACCACTATTTTCAAACGACACAGTCACATTGAATGTTTCAGGCAGGCCCGGGCCGTTGGTTAACCCAAATGGGTCGGCCTCGAGGCCCGAAAGCGACGTTAGCCCATAAACATATACTCCCCAAGTGCCAGGCATGGCAGGAGCTGCAACACGCATAGTCGTAGTAAGCACTGGCGTTGTAAGGTTGCCGCGATATTCAGTACCGTCTGGCGCAACAAGAACAAGCTTGGTTAAGTTTGCGAAACTATCTGCAGACGCTTTAACAAGTACTTCTTCTGTTCCTACTTCAAATTCAATAACTTCAGGAGCACCTACTGGAGAATAAAATACATCGAAGTTTTCTACACGGTCGCTGGTGGTAACCAATGCGTTTGCTTTGAAGCTTTTGCCATCTAGGTTATTAACCGTAATTTTATGATCCATGTCTTCAAGAAGGGCTGCGGCAACCGCAGAGCGAGCGTTTACATAACCCGCACCTACTTCCCAACGCTCATAACCCGGCATATTTGTAGCAGTTTCTTGAAGCAAACGCTTAATGGTTAAGTTATCAAGATTTGGGTTGGCTTCCAGCATTAATGCAATAATGCCTGACACATGCGGTGTCGCCATAGAGGTACCGGAAATCATGGTGTAGAAAGGTATGTTTTGAGGCTCTATCGCGCCAATATCACCATCACCACCATTGGCTGCTGCGTTTAATACAGCGCGAGTAGAAATAATGTCTACACCTGGAGCAACAACGGTTACGTCGTTTGTATACGTCCACTCAGTGCCGTCGGGCATTGTAAAATCACCAGATTCACCTTTAAGGCCGCGAGATGAGAAATCAGCAAGTTTGCCAAACTTATCGCCCGCACCCACAGAAATGCCCCAAGGAATCTGAGCATATGGGTTGTGTGAGTCTTCTCCGGGGCCGCTATTACCGGCTGCGAAGACACTAATCATTCCCATTGTGTGAGCTTTATAGCTGGCTAGTGATATAGGACCAAGTGGCTCATACTTGCCGCTTGATCCCCATGAGTTGCTGATAACTTTAATAGGGTTGTCGAAGGTGTACTGCTTGCTAATCGCGTAATCAAAACCGCCAATGGTATCAAGTAGTAACACCGCTGCACCCGAGCCATAACCAATGATATCCGCATCTGGTGCTGCGCCGCGGTGCTTGCCGCCAGACATAGCGCCAGTACCTGCGATAGTGCCTGTAACGTGAGTACCGTGGCCTGAGTTTAAGTCTGTATTTACTTGGTTAGAGAGTGTTGGGCCCGTAATGCCAACAACAGACAATGCACCTGGGTTCAAGATCGCTTGCACATTATCCACCACGGTGTCACCAAAGAAGTGATCTTGATGAGATGCATCAATACCAGAGTCAATGACTAAAACCGTTGAACCTTTGCCGGTAAATTCGACATTGTTGCGCGACGCAAATGCTTCGCCCTGCAAATCGGCAACACCTGTAATTTCACGTGCATCGGCGTTGTACAAGCTCATCTCACGGTTTGCAAACACCGAGCGTACACCGTCAAATTGTGCAATAGCCTCTATTTGTGCCTTAGTTGCTACTACGCCAATAATTGGCAAATTTTTAAATTGAATGCCTTTGGTAATTCCCAAGTTCAATAGCTGGGTAATTTGTGATTCAGCAAGCGGCGACAGCTGGTCGTAAGTAACTACTGCCATCAATGATTCTGTAGGCGATAACGAAACGAGTTTATCGGCCATTTGGGTGCCAATGTAAGCGTCAGCTAGCGTATGGGCCGAAGGGCTTGCCAGCATTGCAGCAGCTAGGGTAGATAGGGCGAACTTCTTCATATTCTTCTCCAAATTCTAAAGGCTGCGTTCTTCATTGGTACGACAAAGAATATCGTTAGTAATATTGTCGTCAGTACTGTCGAACGCGTTAGGTATACCTGATAGTCAGTCGTATACTGTCACGCGGCGTTAATCGGGTTACGTCATCGCAGCAAAGTACGCCCTAATAGTGGCTTGTCGAGATGGAGGAGAACATAGGGGTTTCACCCTAAAAGTGAGAGTTTTTTAAACAACGCAGCGATTTAAATTTGTACAAAGGTTTAATAATAAAATATCTGTTTAACCTCTATATTGACGACGTATGTTAACGTTTTTTCAGCGTTTATTAGCTTTTATTTATGTAGCTTGTATTCGTTTTTCTCCCCAGAGGAGCTAGTCATGAAGTTCGATTCTATTAAATCTCGCCTAGTTTTAATGACCCTTGTTTGTGTCATAGGTATGGTGGGGTTAGTTGCTAGCCAGCATTATTTCACCCAACAACTTATTGGGCTACACCAGCAGCGTGATGTATTGCTAAGAATGGGGCAAGACCTGCTGCAAATGCGACGACATGAAAAAGACTTTTTGCTTCGTCATGAGACAGTGTATTACGACAAATTCCTTGAGCGGAGCTATGAATTTAAACGCCGGCTAACGACTCTTGTTCCCTTATTCAACGAATATAGATTGCCTGTGGCTGACGTGGAAAGCCTGTCATCTTCGATGGAAGCCTACAGCAGCACGTTTCGACAGGTTGTTTCACTTCAAGAACGGATAGGATTAACGCAAAATGAAGGCTTAAGAGCACGTATACTAGAGTTAGAAATCACGCTAAATGGTGGGCAGCTTACTCAAGACTCGCAAGCTAGTAGACTGCTAACTAATATTCAACTGGCTACGCGTAACTTTCAGATAACCCAAGAAGGGGTTTACGCAAGGCAAATGATGACGTTAAGTGAGCGTTTAGTGGCTGAAAATGGCGGTTCCGCTTTATTAAAAGACATTTTGGCTCAGTACAGAGAAGCACTTTTAGAGCTAGTTGATGCATTCAAAACTTATGGTGTAACTCACAATGAAGGGTTACGTGGAGAATTTAGACAAAGCGCTCACAATGTTGAAAGTCAGCTAAGCGGCGTTGATGCCGCGCTACAACCCATGATCGAGCAACAAGAAGCACAAGTACGTATTTATAGCTTAAGTATTGCCGCGCTCACATCTGTCGTGTTAATTCTGGTGCTGATCAAGAGTTTTGCGACATTTCATCGCGCATTTGTTAACTTTCTTACTTTCTTTTATCGCTGCAAGCGGCAGTATCAAATGATTGATACCAGAAAGTTAGGGTTTGCAGAGTTGAAGTCACTCGCAGAGCTGGCGAATGAAATGGTCGAGTCGAAAAGAGATATTGAAGCGCGACTCGCCAGCGTCGAAGCCGAGTTGGCCAATAAGAAAGCCTCATAGCTTTCATTTGAATGCTTAAAGTAGGTAGATTTTCTAAAACGGCCGACTCATTATTGCATTAACAAGGTACAAGCCAAGGTAGAAGCAAAGATGAAGTTTAACCGCTTAGGAAATAGCGATTTACAGGTGTCAGACATCTGTTTAGGAACGATGACATGGGGCATTCAAAATACCCAGCAAGATGCAGATGAACAAATAGCTTACGCCCTTGATAAAGGCGTTAACTTTTTAGATACCGCCGAAATGTATCCCGTTCCTCCTAACGCAAAAACCTATGGCGATACAGAGCGAATTATAGGTAATTGGCTTTCGCGAAATGAAGCGAAGCGCTCAGATATTGTATTAATGACCAAAGTTGCCGGCAGCGGCTTGAAGTATATCCGTAATGCTGGGCCAATTACGTCTGATGCAGTAAGCAATGCGCTTACTAATTCGCTAGAGCGTTTAAATACTGATTATATTGATGTTTATCAGCTACATTGGCCGAACAGAGTTACGCCTCATTTCGGAAAACATTGGCCTGATGGCGCGGACCCTACGAAAACGAATCGCGAAAAAGAAATAGAGGGTATGCGCGATATCCTTATGGGAATTAAGCGCGCGCTAGATGAAGGAAAAATAAGACACTGGGGTCTGTCGGACGACACGCCTTGGGGCATCCACATTTTTCTTACCCTTTGCAAAGAACTCGATATACCTCTCCCTGTATCTATTCAAAACGAGTTCAGCCTACTTCACGCGAAGGATTGGCCGTATCTCATTGAAATGTGTGAGCTAGAGAATATTGCCTATTTACCGTGGTCGCCACTGGCCACGGGTATGCTAAGCGGTAAATATCAAAACGGTGCGCGCCCGGAAGGGAGTCGATGGACATTAGCTCAGCGTATGGGATTATTCAGAGATAAACCGCCTGCGCAAGCTGCCACTGCTGAATACATGAAAATTGCTGAAAAAGCAGGAATAACGCCTTCGCAACTCGCGTTAGCATGGTGTCAGCAAGTACCTGGTGTCACCTCTACTATTATTGGGGCAACCACTATGACTCAGTTAAAAGAAAATATCGATGCGTTTAATATTTCGCTCTCAAGCGAGACGTTGAATGATATTCACGATGTATTTAGAAGGTATCCTCTTGGCTTCTAATAGCTAGTGCTTATTTGATGAAGAATGGCGGGTATATCCCGTCATTTTTGTGTCACACGGTGGTAATAGTATGGTTTTTTCTGTATTAACTCGTACTCGTTATCTGAATGATTGACCCACATATATTATCAGCCAGCACTGTAGAAAAGAACAATAACTGGCACCGATGGCTGCTTCTTGCATTACTTGTTTATGTCATGTTACTTGCGGTGAGCATGATTGGAAGTGGCTTCAAATATGCCGCTGGTGATCATGCTAGAGAGCTTTTTAATTTTGCATCAAACCCAATAATGGGTCTTATAATTGGCATGGTTTCGACTGCGTTAATTCAGTCTTCAAGTACGGTAACTTCAATTATTGTTGGTATGGTTGCAGGTGGTTTACCCATTACCATCGCGGTACCCATGATGATGGGGGCGAATATTGGTACTAGTATTACCAATACCTTGGTAAGCCTAGGGCATGTTGCTAAAAAAGAAGAATTTCAGCGCGCTTTTAACGCAGCCACTATTCATGATTTTTTCAATGTTCTTTCCGTACTTATATTCCTTCCACTAGAAATGGCCTTTGGTATTTTAGAGTATTTGAGTGGTCAGATTGTAACACTTATTCATACTCCAGAAGCGATAGGAGTGAGTGGGTTCAACCCAATAAAGGCGGCCACACAGCCAGTAACCAATTTGGTTTCTCAGTCCCTTGAGTTTTTACCTTCTGTTTATCCAGGTATCGCTAAAATTCTGATTGGTATTGCGCTTATCATGGTTTCTATTACCTATATGGGAAAGATTATGAAGTCCCTTATGGTAGGAAAAGCGAAGGATTTACTACACAAAAGCATTGGGCAGGGGCCCATATCCGGCATCACATCTGGCGCCTTAATGACGGTGTTGGTGCAGTCATCATCCACGACCACATCACTCATGGTGCCCTTAGTGGGGGCAGGGGTGCTAAAAGCCCGTGAAATCTACCCGTTTACTCTTGGTGCAAATATTGGAACTTGCATTACCGCCCTTATTGCTGCGTTAGGCGTGGCGGGCGTGAATAGCGGTTTTGCGTTACAGATAGCACTGGTACACCTTATCTACAATGTGTTGGGTGTTACACTCATTTATGGTGTTCCTGTTTTGCGTAATATTCCTATTAATTTGTCCTACCAGCTATCTGTCCTAGCTGCAGAACGAAAGATGTACGGCGCAGCTTACGTGGGGGGATTGTTCTTTGCAGTACCACTGGGAATTATTTTTACGACAATATAAAAGCGTACTGGCAGTTTTAAAATGCACTAGAGAGGTAAATGCGGACTAATTGTTTCTAATGGTGTAATACAGTTAGCGTGCCGCACTACCTGTGCGGGCCGGTATAAACTAGGCATTAAACGCATTTAGCAACCATTCGGTCAATAAAAAACGGCGTCTCTGAGCTCAGAGACGCCGTTCTAGTTTGTAAAGTTGCTTACTTATTAAAATGCGTACTTAGCAGAAACCTGGAAGCGATTCATGTCGCCTTCAAGGCCAGCTTCAATTTCCCGTTTCGCAAACGCGTATTCTGCACCAACGGTTAGCGCTTTGGTGGGTGAGTAAAGGTAATTTACACGCGTACTGTAGGTGCTCTCGGTGGTATTCAAACCGGTAAGCGACACATCGTTATCGGCTTCAAAAGCTGAGAACATAATGCTACTGCGTGCTTTCTCGCTCCATTTGTGACGATAGGCAACGCCGTAACCCATCGAGTCAATGGCTTCAAGATCGCCACTTTCCGTTAGTACGGCGCCGTTTACGGCGTTAAGTGCAGAGTATCTGCCTAACCCTGTCCCCGTATTGAACGTGAAGCGAATGTCATCGCCATTGGATAAAACGTATTTGCCTGTTAACGACACACCGAAACTGGTTTCGTCAGCGTCAATACCTGCGGCATTGTCATAAGAAAGCTGTCTAACTAAGCCTGCTACTTTCACGTAACCCCAATCTTGTTTCGACGTATAAGCTGCGACAAGATCCGGCATGCTGTTGTCGTCGCTCGTAATCCGGCCGCCGCCACCAAATGGCGTGATTGTTGATTCTGGGTTTTCCAAAGCAATCTGAAGCCCACCGTTGGTATATCTCACCATGACCTGGCGACCAAAAGTTATACCGTCTGTTGTTCCAATAAAATCTAGGGACTCTGGCAGTGAGCCTACATCCATGAAGGTAGTCCAGGTTTGACCCACCAACCAATTTTTGTAGGTAAGGTAAGCGTGACGAACACGTGGCACGTATGAGTTACTTATACGCTCATTACCGCCGCCAGTTACCACAAAATCCAGCTCAAACACACCGTTAATAGTGTCACCTTCGGCGGTAGGCGTTGAGGTGGCAAAGCGGAAACGCGATGTTCTGATGTGTGCATCGAACTGCGGGTCTTCGTCAACGCCACCAACAGGAGTTAATGAGGGAATATAAAAATCTCGGCCTACGCTACCCGAGGCGATGGTGCCATCTGAATAGTCACTTACCATAGCGTCAACTTTAACATAGCCCGTGAATTTCACACTAGTGTCGCCAATTGTTGCTGCTTGTGCTGCGCCGCCGCTCGCCGCCAGGCACAGCGCTACTGCGGTAGCGGTACTTTTTATTTTAGCTTTCATCGTGTCTGTTCCAAAAAAGTGGTTAAATAAATGTAAATTCAACGTTAACATTGTTGATTGTGTACTTATTATCTCAAATTTAAATAAGCCGATGGTCGCATAAGACTATAGTCGTAATACTTTTAGTCTAACTTTTTTATTAGCACCTTAGTTTTATGCTGCTAAGACCAAAGTCTCATTTTGCTTTGCGGGTGAATAGCTAGAGTGTTTCACCATACAACAAGAATTTTACATTATTGATATTGGAGGCAATCTTTATGACCGCCAGCAAAACTTACCCTGTGCCTGAGAACATTCTTCAATCCACTCACTTGACTGCATCGCAATATGACGAGATGTACAAGCAGTCAGTGGAGCAGCCCGAAGCGTTCTGGGCTGAGCACGCATCCATGCTTGAGTGGTATCAAAAGCCAACCAAAATTAAAAACACCATGTTTGGTGAAAATGATGTGTCTATTAAATGGTTCGAAGACGGTGAGTTAAACGCTAGCTACAACTGTATTGACCGTCACTTGGCCAATAATGCCACTAAAGTTGCCTTTCACTGGGAAGGCGACTCACCGGAAGACAGCCAAGATGTGACATACCAACAGGTGCACTATGAAGTATGTAAGTTAGCGAATGCACTTAAAGAGATGGGAGTCACGAAAGGTGATCGCGTCGCCATTTACATGCCGATGGTGCCTGAAGCTGCCTACGCGATGCTTGCGTGTGCACGTATTGGTGCGGTTCACTCGGTAATTTTTGGTGGTTTCTCACCAAACGCTATTGCCGACCGCATAAATGACAGTAGCGCAAAGGTCGTTATTACAGCCGATGAGGGGCGCCGCGCAGGAAGAAGCATTCCGCTTAAAGCAAATGTCGATAAAGCGTTAGCCGATGATGCCTGCCCGTCAATTACGCATGTTCTGGTGCATAAGCTAACGGGTGGCGATGTAGACTGGAATGAAAAACACGATGTGTGGTGGCATGAAGCTGTGGACGGTATGTCTGCCCAGTGCGAACCTGAAGTAATGAATGCGGAAGACCCGTTATTTATTCTATATACATCGGGCTCTACGGGCACGCCAAAAGGTGTGGTCCACACCACAGGCGGTTATCTGCTTTATTCTGCAATGACCTTCAGATACGCTTTCGATTACAAAGATGATGACGTTTATTGGTGCACTGCTGATGTGGGCTGGATCACAGGTCACAGCTATATGGTTTACGGCCCTATGGTAAATGCTGCATCACAAGTGTTCTTTGAAGGTGTTCCGACTTATCCCGACGTTAAGCGTATTGCCCAGGTAGTAGAAAAATACAAAGTTAATAGCCTTTATACTGCACCAACGGCTATTCGTGCCTTAATGGCTCACGGTGACGTGCCTGCTGAAGGTTGTGATTTATCGTCACTTCGCTTGCTTGGTACAGTGGGTGAGCCAATTAACCCAGAGGCATGGGAATGGTATCACCGTGTTATTGGTGAAAGTCGTTGCCCAATTATTGACACGTGGTGGCAGACTGAAACAGGCGGACACATGATTTTACCTCTGCCCGGCGCCACAGAATTAAAGCCAGGTTCGGCAACCCGCCCATTCTTTGGCATACAGCCAGCACTATTTGACGCTGACGGCAATGAGCTTGAAGGGGAAGCAGAAGGTAACTTGGTTATTAAAGATAGCTGGCCAAGCCAAGCCCGCACGGTTTACGGCGACCATCAGCGCTTTATTAATACTTATTTCAGTGCTTATAAAGGTGTGTACTTCACCGGTGATGGCGCACGTTGTGACGAGGATGGCTTTTACTGGATCACCGGCCGCGTAGATGACGTGCTAAACGTATCTGGTCACCGCTTGGGCACGGCTGAAATAGAAAGTGCGCTTGTTGCTCACTCAAAAGTGGCTGAGGCCGCTGTTGTAGGTTTCCCCCACGATATCAAAGGGCAGGGTATATACGTTTATGTAACGCCTAATGAAGGGGTTGAAGCAGACGAAGCCCTGACCAAAGAGCTCAAAGCGTGGGTACGTCAAGAGCTAAGCCCCATTGCTACACCTGATATGATTCAGTGGTCAAGTGGGCTACCTAAGACACGCTCAGGTAAGATCATGCGCCGTATATTGCGTAAAATCGCGGCCAATGAGCATGAGCAATTAGGTGACACATCTACATTGGCGGATCCATCGGTTGTTGATACACTGATAGAGGAACGTCTGAATAAGTAGAATTAAGGATATAGACAATGATAACCCTTCTAATCGCTGATGATCATCCGCTGTATCGCGATGCACTGAGAGGCGCGTTGTCGTTGTCACTTCCAGCCTTAACCCTAAGAGAAGCTGGAGATCTAAACACCACGGTCGATATTCTCAATAATGAGGATATCGACTTGTTGCTTCTTGATTTACATATGCCAGGCAGCAATGATTTATTTGGCCTGCTGCATATCCGAAAGCTCTTTCCCGAGCTACCTGTCGCCGTGGTTTCTGGTACGGAAGACACTACTCTCATTTCAAAGATTATCAGCGTAGGGGCACTCGGCTTCATTCCTAAAACTGCCAGTGCACAGGATATAGCCAATGCGGTAGAGGCTATTTTAGATGGCGACGTATGGCTGCCTGATAATTTAAGTGAAGATGTTGATGAAGTAAATGAAGAGTTTTCTGAACTCGCTGATAAGGTTGCGTCGCTTACGCCTTCTCAGTACAAAGTACTTTGCTACATGCGAGATGGTCTGTTGAACAAACAAATTGGTTTTAATTTAGATATCGCTGAAGCTACCGTAAAAGCGCATGTTACCGCTATTTTCAAAAAGCTTGGCATAAACAACCGCACTCAGGCAGTACTTATTGCTTCGCAGCTTGAGCTGGAGCCTCCGGTTCAGTAGCATCGTGCTTAAGCACGGCTTCAGACATAGCGAATTCAGGTAAAAACTTTTCTAGCGCCAGGCGGCTTTGCTCACTTAATAACGGGTTTTCAATTTCAATAATCGTACGTCCATCAACGAGAGTCATCCCTTCTTTAAAGTTCTTGTGAGCGAGCAGTAATTCTTGAAACTTTCCGGTTTCAAACAGCATCAGTAAGCCCTCTGCAATTCGTCCCGCCAATGCTTGATTGTCACTGCCAACAAAGAAAAAGATAGGGCTCGGGTATGAAATGATGAGGTTGTCGTCGATAGTTAAGCCTTTTGATAAGGTTTTGTCGGAAAATTCTTCGTTAATTTCCATGACGCTTCTTGGAAACATGTCGGCGAACCCTTCCGAAACAATGCGAAATGAAGCACGATAGGTGGTCTCTAAAACAGGAATATCGTTAGCTCGAAAAATTTTAGTATCTGGCCAGTCATAGCCGAGTACCGCGCGAAACTTTTTCAGGTCCACAAAGTTTTTCACTTCTTTTAGTCGAACATCACCTTCTTTGACAAACAAGGCGCGTTTACCGAAAAGACCGGCCATGATTGGAATGCGGATAGGAAGAAACTGACGCTCTCGTTCACTAGAGGTAACGCTCCAAGTTACGTCGAGCATATTGTGCTCTAGGCTACGTAACTGTCGTTCTTGCGCAGTTTCTTGGTCGCTAACAGTGAGTTCAAAGGTGCCGTACTGAGGCTCTGTGATACGCAAAGTTTCAGTGAGCAGTGATTTTGCATAAGAATAAACTGCATCCCTACCGGGGTGCACGTTTGGCAAGCGCAAAACAGTATGAGGTAAGTCTGTACTTACCTCATTGAAGGGCTGTTGCTGTCCACACACGTCATGTTGTGTGAATATACTGATTAGAAGAACGCTAGCACTTAGCGCTTTAGCTTTAATGTCCATATTTTTACTCACGCATTTGGTGAACACTTGCCTGCAGGCCTCAACTAAAGATTATCTAAGGCTCAATACACAGATAAGGCGCTATTAAGGCCTTAAGACTTAATTGCTAATCTTTTCCCGTCAGCAAAAAGTCGTGCTCGGGGTCTACAATAAACTGCCCACTCATAGCTTCACGTCCGAGTAGCATTAAGTAGGTCATTTCAGAGCGATCCGTTAGGGTTAATTGAATATCCCACTGGTAGCCGTCCATTATTATAGGTGTAATTATAACATAGCGCTTCTCACGTGTAGCTGTTGAACTCTTTACGCGCTTTTGTCCTTCAACTCTTGCTTCTCTGCGAACCACTCGCTCAACGTTATGGATATCTGGATGTATGTCAAACTTTATCCAAAGCTCACCGTTGTGCTCAAATTCTTCGATGTTGTCTACGTGCAGTGACGATGTTGCCGCCCCAGTGTCAACGCGCACGGTTAAATCAGAAATGGCGAGCTTGGGCAAGTCGCACAGTTCTACCGCTCCTACAATTTTTTTGTTGTTCATTAATCTTCTACCAATTTATAAAACAGTACTCTGTTCTTGAGGCAATAAATTGTCTTGCAGTAATTCTACGTGTTCAGCAACAGTATCAGGCTCTGAGAAGTACGCAATGTGGTAAACGGCTTCACCCTCTTGGGTAAGCGGAATATTTTGTTTACCAATTACAACCCCTTCAGCAGGACTTTCAAGGCTGTCTAAATAATTACCAAATGGGTCCGCAATAGTGGCCAGTTTGTCGCCTTTTGCGACATGATCACCTAGTTGGGCAAGGTGATTGACAAAACCACTTTCAGGGGCGCGAACCCAGCCACTTTGTCTGGCAATGAAACGCTCAATACTATGGCCTTTGCTGCGACTTTTGTTCAACATGCCTAAATGGCGCATGGTATTGATAATACCTTTTACGCCCGCGCGAATAGAAAATTCGTCATAGCGCAGTGCTTGGCCTGCTTCATAAAGTAAAATTTTAACGCCGCTCGCACTGGCTGCTTCGCGCAATGAACCGTCACGCAATTCAGCATTAAGCAGTACAGGAACACCGAACGCCTTGGCCATCTCTAGTACTCCTGTGTCGTCTAGGTCTGCGCGAATTTGTGGCAAATTACTTCGGTGAATAGCACCGGTATGAAGGTCAATGCCCACATCGCATTTACTCACGACTTCTTTAAAAAATAAGTTCGCTAAGCGGCCGGCAAGTGAGCCCTTTTTACTGCCAGGGAAACTGCGATTTAAATCGCGTCTGTCAGGCAAATAGCGAGATTGATTCAGCACGCCATAGACGTTAACCATGGGGACAGCTATCAGGGTGCCTCTAATTCGTTCAATCGCTTTTGAACGGATAAGACGACCCACTATCTCAATCCCGTTTAACTCGTCACCGTGAATGGCTGCGCTTACAAACATAACAGGGCCTGGCCGCTTTCCTCGTTTAACATAAACAGGAATGCTCATATTGGTAGCCGTGTATAGTGGCGGCATCTCCAACTCAATCTTTTTTGTTTCGCCAGGGGCAATATTTTCACCCCCAATTGTTAAAACATCATTTACCACTAACGTTTTCCTATATTTACGTTATTGCGTAGGTTGAAGAGATTAGCCTTTTCCGCGGGTTTTCGTTTTGTGCGGCTCTGCGCTTTTCTCAATAAATTCGATAATCATGCTGGCCACGTCTTTGTTAGTCGCTTTCTCGATACCTTCTAAGCCTGGTGAAGAGTTAACTTCCATCACGACCGGACCGTTATTCGAGCGAAGAATGTCTACACCACAGCAGTTAAGCCCCATTGTTTTTGCGGCATCTACCGCCGTTTTGCGCTCTGCAGGGCTTAGTCGAACTAGGCTTGCTTGACCACCGCGGTGAAGGTTAGAGCGAAACTCTCCTGGAGCAGCCTGACGTTTCATAGCAGCAACTACCTTTCCCCCCACAACGAAGCAGCGTATATCGGAACCGCCCGCCTCTTTAATGAATTCCTGCACCAAGATACTGGCATTTAGTCCCATAAAAGCTTCAATAATCGATTCTGCGGCTTTTTGAGTGTCTGCCAATACCACACCAATACCTTGGGTGCCTTCAAGTAGCTTAATAACAACTGGTGCACCGCCAACGGTTTTTATCACGTCGTCAATCTTATCTGGGTGATGAGCAAAGCCTGTCCTTGGCATGCCAATGCCCTTACGTGATAAAAGCTGTAGCGAGCGTAATTTATCACGTGACCGGCTGATCGCGACTGACTCGTTAAGGCTATAAGTTCCCATCATTTCAAATTGGCGAACCACAGAGGTACCGTAAAAGCTAACAGATGCACCAATACGAGGAATTACCGCGTCATAGTAGGGAAGTTTTCTGCCATTATAACGTACAGACGGTCGCGCGCTTGTGATATCCATGTAGCAGTGCATAGTATCGATAACA
The DNA here is from genome assembly GCF_056311745.1 of Alteromonas sp. ABV4_150. Taxonomy (NCBI): domain Bacteria; kingdom Pseudomonadati; phylum Pseudomonadota; class Gammaproteobacteria; order Alteromonadales; family Alteromonadaceae; genus Alteromonas; species Alteromonas sp. ABV4_150. The sequence goes on from NZ_CM149971.1 coordinate 2,278,937, forward strand.
TCGACCTGATGTCCGCGAGCCTGCCCGGCTTCGACTAAGCGTGAAGTGGAGTAAAGGCGTGGATTTCTTGAAAGAATAGCAATACGCATTATAAAAAAGCCTGTAGTTTGTGATTTATTTTGTCGTTTATTCGACGTGTCATTTGTCACGTTAGAACGTGGTTACACCAATCTGTATAAATAATGACCCACTCAGAAGGCACTGGCAAGTTTCCTAGCGAAGCGTGGGAATGCAGGAATGGCTGTTCCCTTTCAAATTCCCACAATGAAGCTAGGCAGCTTGCCAGACCTTACCGAAGGGCGAGTTTAAAATGTCCGTACTCTTTGTTGTGTCACCTTGATGTAGAACCACTACACCTGCGGTAACACGCCGTGATTACGAACACTTTAACTCTCGCTGAGCGGGAATTTTATCTATACAGGCTGGTGTCAAAATTTAGACAAGTCATTTTTGCGCGCATACTAATAGAAGTGTTCGGGGGTGTCTTACGAATAATTCTTGTTGTGTCGATAGCTTTTAATGCATGAACTTGTCTGCTATTAACGTTAGCATTGGAGCGCGCTGGCTTTTTTTGAAATAAAAACAGAGAGAAAGGCCAATATGCCTAACAAAAACAGTAAGGAAAAAATGAATGAATGAGTGGTGGCATGGTTTTTTGACATGGTTAGTTCAGTACCAGTCAAACGTCGTGTTCAGTTGTTTGGTGTTGCTTATTTATTTGACGATGTCGCGGAAGTTACTGCCAAAGTTAGAAACTAATATCGTAAAGTCAAAGCTTAAATCTAACAGTGCATTAAAAGGGCTTTTTGCCGCTCGTGTAATTGTAGCTACTGTATCATTTTCTCTGCTGCTACTGGCATGGGGTATTGATTTCTCGGGCTTACTCGTACTTTCCACTTCGATCATTACGATAACCGGTGTTGCACTTTTTGCGAGCTGGTCGCTCATCAGCAATATTACGGCTTACTTTATTTTGCTTACAAATGTGGCGTATAGCAGAGGCAATTATGTACGCATTCTTGATGGCGATAACTTCATCGAGGGCGTTATTGCGGATGTTGGACCATTTAGCACTCGTTTAATTACCGCAGAGCGCGAAACGCTAATGTACCCCAATAACTTGATATTAACCCGCCCGGTTTTGCTTAACCCTAAAGAAAAGTGGGGGGCAATGGGTAAAGTGGTGGCTAAGTCTAGTGTAGAAACGCCGGTGGTTAGAGCAGAAGAAGCTAAACCGCACGACGAATTATTTTAGGTGGCTTCTTGCCCTATTAGTGTTAAAAAACGCTCAAGAAGCCATACAAACTCCAATGAACTAAACATTTTTGGCTTCTCTTATATAGCGCGTCATACTTTGAAGGAGGGCGCGCAGTTTCGCCGGTTTTAAGGGCTTGGCCAAGAAGTTAACGCCTTGTTCTTTACACTGAGTTACTAAATTCTCATCCGGAGTTGCAGTTATAAGCGCCGCCGGTACAACGATGTTTAGCCGCTGCCTTATTTCCTCAATCAGTGCCAGCCCATTTTTTTCGCTATCGTGACTGAGTTGAAAATCCATCAGTAAAATTTGGGGCTGTATAACTTCACAGACCTTCAATGCATCATCCCAGTTATTCGCCAAGAAGACATTAATCCCCCATTTTTGTAATAGAGTTTGCATAGCATCTAAGTTTTCTCTTTGATCGTCCACACAAAGTACATTCATTCCAGTGAATGTGGTACTGCGAGGTTTTACTATAATATCAGGCGCTTGTTTAGGCTCGGCTTTTTCTAGAGAAAATGCAAAGCAGCTTCCTTTTCCTACCTTCGAGTTAACCTTAATATCGCTGTTAAGCTGAAGACCTAAGCGGCGCACTACACCTAAACCAAGGCCCAGCCCATGCTCTTTGCTCTCATTGGCGCGAAAGAAATCGCCAAATATGCTGTCTTTTTTATCATCTGAAATACCAATGCCCGTATCGAGAACCTTGAAGTAAACGGTTCCCATAATAGGTTTTACAGTAAATAGAACGCGACCTTTTTCGGTGTATTTCACTGCATTTGATAACAAGTTTTGGGTTATTCGATATAAATAGGTTCTATCCCCTCGTACCCAACAAGGGCGGATGATGGCTTTAAAGCCAAGCCCTTTCTCGCGGGCGCGCATGGCCATTTCATCTACCAGCGGAGAGAGAAGGGCGTTCACATCAATAGACTCGATATCAGGCTTCATTTCCCCCTGGTCGAGTCGAGCAATATCCAACAGTGTGCCTATCAGTGTTTCACTTGAGGTAACGCTATGGCCAAGCTTCTGAATGATAGCTAAGGCCTGCTCAGACAGTTCCTGCTCTTCCAAAGCACTCACGTAGAGTTTAGCTGCGTTAAGCGGCTGCAGTACATCATGACTTGCCAAGGCTAAGAAACGGGTTTTACTGGCGTTGGCATCTTCAGCAGCTTTTCTAGCTCTTATTAATTCTTTTTCCGCTTCGGAACGGCGTTCTATTTCAAGGCGAAGCTCTGCGTTAATGGAGTGCACTTCTTCCGTACGCTTCTTGATACGGGCTTCAAGATCAATGTTGGACTCTTCAAGTGCTTGCTGAATCTCCACATGCCCTGTGATGTCGTTGAAGCTTGTTACAAAACCGCCTCCGGGAAGTGGATTTCCTACCATTTCAATGACCCGACCATCTTTACGCTGTCGTGTGAATCGATGTGGCATGCCGGAGCGAAGATGTGCCAAGCGCTTTTCTACTTCAGCATCTACATCGTGAGTACCAAACTCGCCTTGAGAAGCGTTGTAACGTATGAGTTTTTCAATGGGAGTGCCAACCGCAAGTAAGTTGTCAGGGTAAGGGTAAAGATTTGCGTAACGTTTATTCCAAGCAACTAAATTCAGATGCTTGTCTACCACGCTAATGCCCTGGTCCATGTTTTCAAGCGAGGTTAATAGCGCTGTCATATTAAACTGCATCGCCTGAGTGGTATCGTCGAAAAAGTTAATTACCTCAGTAAAATCCATTTTTTTGCCACGTAGCGCGCTGTCTAGAAGTACTTTTGCACTAGAGGCACCAATAACCCCGCCAAGGGCGCGTTCACAGAATGATAGAAACGATTCATTAGGCGTGTCAGTGTGGCTTAATTGGCAATTGTTTAATTGTTGATATTGGGTAAGAAGCTGATCGCAGCGACCTGTACCCATAAAAGTTGAAAGCAACGTGACAAGGTCAGAAACGGTAACGTTCGTCGCCTGGGCTTTCACTGTGTTGTTACTGGAAATAGCGGGGGAAACGAACGCTTCTGCCTGCATTCTGTCGATGAGGCGCTGGGGAGCAAAATGAGAAAAGAGTATGTACACCAAGCTATTTGCAGCCAAGCTAATCATTGCCCCTTGGCTTATTAGTTCGTTTTGCTCCATCTGTGAAACTTGCTCACTTACAATAGGAAGCACCAACCAAAGTACCCAAATTATAAGCCCTACCATAAGCCCTGCATAAACGCCGTGAGCATGAGCGCGTTTCCAATAAAGGCCACCGACGATGGCAGGCATCAGCTGGATTACCAGAGAAAAAGCAATAAGGCCAATAGAGTGAAGAGAGCGACTGCTGGTCATTTGCTGGTGGTATAAAAAAGCCATCAATAAAATAAAGGCAATGACAACCCGTCGAATAAGTCGAATCTTTCTAGATATGTCTTTTTTGTCATCGGTATTGCCGGTAAACGCTAGAATACGTGGCAATATCACATCATTAGTAAGCATGGTGCTTAAGGTAAGCGTGGCGACTATGATCATAGCAGTAGCTGCAGACAGCCCACCTACAAATACAATCACCTGAAGAAGCGCAGATTCCGAAAACATTGCCAGAGACAAGACATATGAGTCAGGTTCAATGCCTTGGCCAGCAAAAATGGCTTTGCCTGCGATAGCAATAACAGGAATAACCGCGGAAATAATGGCTAGGTAGAGCGGGAAAAGCCAACGCGCCGTGCGTATGTGCCCAAGGCTTAAGTTATCGATAATGGCGACGTGAAACTGACGAGGTAAGCAAACAATGGCTGCTGCCGCCATGATGGTTTGTGCAATGAAGCTAAATGAACCGAATTGAGCAAGCGCAATCTCGTTAGTAAAACTTTCGAAAAATGCACCAGATTGAGTTCGTTTCCATGCGCTGTAACCCACAATAGCAACCAGTACCAAAGCAAGTAGCTTGATGGTCGACTCAAACGCTATGGCCAACATCAGGCCACGTCGATATTCTGTTACATCAGTTTGGCGTGTACCAAAATAAATGGCAAAGGCAGCAATAAACCCCGTGGCGGCAATGATAATGCCATTGCTATTGGGCTGCTGCGTTAGCAGTTGAAAAGTAGCGCCTACCGCTTTTAGCTGAAGAGCGATGTAGGGAATGGTTGCGAGTAGAGCAATCAGAGTAACGACTAAGGCGACGGTTTGGCGCTTGCCGTAGCGTGACGCAATGAAGTCTGAAATGGTTGTAATATGCTGCTTTTTACTCACCAATGTCAGTTTAAAAATAAACTTGTATCCCAGTACGTAGACTAAGATGGGCCCAAGCATAATTGGCAGGTAAATCCATGTATCTCTGCTCGCTTGCCCCACCATGCCAAAGAAAGTCCAAGCGGTACAATAGATTGCCAGCGCTAGTGAATAAATGGCGGGATGAGAAGTTAGTGCTCTTGCTGTAGGCGAGTTCTTCTCTCCCCAACTTGCCAATGAAAACAGCAAAAAGAGGTACAAGACTGCAAGCGTTACCCAACCAAAAACCATAATCTTCCCTTAACCTACTTTTAACAACTGTGCCGATATTATAATCATTTCGACCATGGTCTACCTACGACCATGGTCTCATTTTGAAATTCTCACCTCAGGTCTAGAGTAGTAGCTGACCTCCTAAATGCTTGACTTTTGCTGCTTTGTTTCTGCTTTATGCAAAAGTTTCAAACGCAGCAATAACGTTAACAAAGCCGAGCGTTAGGGAATTGTAAAATCATAACAACTAGTTAACCTGACATGAGGGTGAAACAATGGCATTTAGAAACGAAGAGGACAAAAAAGCCTACTGGAGTGAAAACCTAGCGCTCCTAGCTAAGCTTTTAGTCGTTTGGTTCATCGTATCATTTGGTGCCGGCATACTGTTTGTCGATATCTTAAATGAAATTCAGTTTTTTGGCTTTAAATTAGGCTTCTGGTTTGCACAGCAGGGCTCAATTTATGTATTTGTTGCATTGATCTTTGTCTATATGGCGAAGATGAACGCCATGGACAAACGCTACGGCGTAGATGAGGAGTAAATCATGGACGTTCAAGCTTTAACATTTATTATCGTTGGCGCGTCGTTCGCGCTGTATATTGCAATTGCAATTTGGGCTCGCGCTGGTTCGACTAATGACTTCTATGTAGCGGGTGGTGGCGTGCCTCCTGTTATGAACGGTATGGCTACGGCAGCAGACTGGATGTCGGCAGCATCATTTATTTCGATGGCGGGTCTTATCTCATTTATGGGATATGATGGTGCGGTATACCTTATGGGTTGGACCGGCGGCTATGTTCTATTGGCACTTTGTTTAGCACCTTACCTACGTAAGTTCGGTAAGTTTACGGTACCTGACTTTATTGGTGATCGTTACTATTCACAAACAGCACGTACCGTTGCGGTATTTTGTGCCATTTTCGTATGCTTTACATACGTCGCAGGTCAGATGCGTGGCGTGGGCGTGGTATTCAGCCGCTTCTTAGAAGTGGATATTGTGTCTGGCGTTGTTATTGGCATGGTGATCGTGTTCTTCTACACCGTACTTGGCGGCATGAAAGGCATTACCTACACACAGGTTGCTCAGTATTGCGTCATGATCTTCGCGTATATTGTTCCTGCTGTGTTTATCTCAATGATGGTTACAGGCCATATTCTTCCACAAACCGGTTTTGGCGCTACATTAGCGGACGGTTCAGGGATGCACATGCTACAGAAACTCGACAATTTATCCGTCGAGCTCGGGTTCAATGAATACACCTCGGGGACAAAAAGTACTATTGATGTATTCTTTATCACCTTTGCACTAATGGTGGGTACTGCGGGTCTTCCACACGTTATTGTTCGCTTCTTTACAGTGCCTAAAGTTCACGATGCGCGTAAATCTGCAGGTTATGCCCTAGCGTTTATCGCAATTTTGTACACTACAGCACCGTCGCTAGCAGCATTCGCTCGTGTGAATATGATTGAAACCATTAACGGTCCAGAGTTGACGGGCACTAGTTATGCAGAAGCGCCGTCGTGGATTAAGAATTGGGAACAGACTGGCCTTATCGCGTTTGAAGATAAAAATGGCGATGGCAAAATGTTCTATTCGGGTGATGAGCGCAACGAAATGAAAGTTGACCGCGACATCATGGTATTAGCTAACCCTGAAATTGCGAACTTACCAGCGTGGGTGATTGCACTAGTTGCGGCAGGTGGTGTGGCAGCAGCACTGTCAACGTCCGCAGGCTTGCTGTTGGTTATTTCAACTTCTGTCTCCCATGACTTACTGAAACGAAACTTTATGCCAAACATTACCGATAAAGCCGAGCTTATGTACGCTAGATTGGCAGCAGCGGTGGCCATTGTCATAGCAGGTTACTTCGGTATCAATCCGCCAGGCTTTGTTGCGCAGGTGGTGGCATTTGCCTTCGGATTGGCGGCGTCGAGTTTCTTCCCGGCAATTATTATGGGTATTTTCAGCAAGCGCATGAATGATAAAGGGGCTATTGCTGGCATGATTTCAGGTATCGCCTTCACTGCGGCTTACATTATTTACTTCAAGTTTGTAAATCCGGCTGCTAATACGCCTGACAACTGGTGGTTTGGTATCTCTCCTGAAGGTATTGGCACTTTAGGCATGATGGTGAACTTCATTGTGGCTTTCCTAGTGTTTAAAGCAACAGATGAAGCGCCAGAAGAAATCCAAGAATTGGTTGAGAGCATTCGTTACCCTAAAGGAGCGGGTGAAGCATCAGCGCACTAAGTTAGTATTGCCTTAAGGTAGGCTTTAGCTAAATAAAACCAATCTACTGGCGAAAGTGAGTAGGTTGGTTTTTTCTTTTTGTGAAACGGAAAACCTCTATGACTGCAATGGCTAAACAAGTTGAAGACTTTCTTAATACGTCTGCGCCTTTTGATGTGCTGGACAAAGAGCAGAAGCTTACAGCTTGTAAAACACACAGAGCTAATCTATTTGACTGCTGATAATGTGGATCAGGTTCTGACGGGTAAGGTCGCACTTTTTCTCATTCAAAGCGGCCAGTTTTCAGTGAAAGACTCTGACGCTCCCATCCAGCATTTAAGTGAAGGTGACTATTTCGGTTACGCAAATATTATGGATGAGCGAAATTTTCCATTAAGCATAACGGTAGACAGCCCAGGGCTAGTCTATTGTTTTGAGGCGTTAGCTGTCGAACCTTTATTAGAGATACCTGTAATACGATATTTTTTTGAAGGACTTAGCAATAACGTTCTTCAAAATCATGCTATCGCAGATAGTAATTCAATGTGGCTTTACAAGGGACTTTTAGAAGTTATTGAAAAAGCCCCCGTCTCCGTGGACGCTCAAACCCCTATTACGGCAGCTGCTCAATTAATGACATCGCAAAAAGTCTCCTCTTTATTGGTAACTGAAAAAGAGAAGCTAATTGGTATTATTACTGACCGCGATTTAAGATCGAGAGTGGTGGCAGCCTGTTTAGACCCTCATCTTCCCGTGAGTCAAATAATGACAGCTAACCCGGCTCAGATTATGGGTAACAGGACCTTATTTGACGCTTTAGCGCTAATGACGGAAAAAAACATTCACCACTTGCCTGTTATTGAGCATCAAACGCTAGTCCCTCTTGGTATGGTCACCGCCAGCGATATCATTCGTCATCAGCGAGGTAACGTACTTTTCATCATTGGTGAGCTAAGCAAAGCTGATAATCTTTATGAGCTTACTCGCCTGTCGTGGCAACTGCCTCACTACTTTTCGGCTCATGCGAAAAAAGCGGGTGATTACGATATTGCAGGGAAAATATTGTCACAAGCAACCGATATCATGACCAGAAAGCTAATTGGTTTCTTCCAGCAGGCAAATGGAAAAGCGCCCATGATGTTTGCGTGGCTGGTGTATGGTTCTCAAGCCAGAGAAGATCAAACGATGGGCTCAGACCAAGACAATGGGTTACTTCTGGCAAAACGACCTAGCGAAGCTCAATCCGAGTACTTTTCAAATATGGCAGAGTACGTATGCAACGGGTTGGCGAAGTGCGGCATTAAGCTTTGCGATGGTAATATTATGGCCAGTAACTCAAAGCTTAGGCTCTCCCTCGACGAGGCACTAGAAGAAGCTAAGCAATGGGTAAAAGCGCCCACTAAAGATGCAATTATGCACTTTAATATTTTTCTGGATGTGCGGTGTGCTGCGGGCGATGTAAGCTTATTTAAGCAGCTTCAAAAACAGCGGGCTCCTTTAATGCAACAAAACATGTTTTTAGCCGCTCTTACGAGGAATAGTAACGAAATATCGGTGCCTCTTTCCATGTTCCAAAAGTTTGTTTTTGAGAAGGGAAGAAAAGAAAAGGACGTTATTGATCTAAAGACCCGCGCTGTTGCTTTAATAAACAATATTGCAAGAATTTACGCCCTCGCAGATGGCGTCACCTTACCTAACACGCTTGCGCGCTTAGACGCATTATCAGCCAGTTCTCAACTTTCAAAACGCGACGCTGCTAACCTTAAAGATATTTGGTTGTTCCTCAATCGTCTACGCTGGCGTCATCAACTTGAAAATAAAGTTACCGACAATCGCGTGTCCATATCAAGCCTGTCATCAATTGAAAAGCATCAGCTAAAAGCGGCTTTTAAAGCGATAGAAAGAACTAATCAAGCTATGGTGATGAAGTTCTCAGGTGGCGTGAGTTAATCGCTATGATTAAAAGATGGATAAAGGCGTGCGTACAGACGTTTACGGGGAAAACTAAGCTGAAGCAGCGCCTTCGTGAATTCAATGTTTATAGTACATCGTTTACGGCAGTGGATTTAGAGCTCACTTCGCTAAATCCTTCAATCACGCAAATTACCTCTGTTGGCTATGTGAGTGGTATGGGCGGGCGTATTGATTTGTCGACGAGCGGCTATCATGTCATCAATACAACTGCAGACTTAGGGCAAAGTCCTGTGATTCACGGGTTAACCCGCGATATCTTGCAAAAAGGTGAAAATTTAGCAGATGCACTTGATGTTGTCGCACCGCTATTCAAACAAAACATACTCATTTTTCATAACGCTAGACTGGACTTAATGGCTTTAGACAGAGCTTATAAACAATGCGCTTTACCAAAGTTGGAGGTGATTTATATTGATACTCTTCAGCTTGCGCTGTATCAGCTAAACAAGCAGCATCAGGTTTTGCCAAGTAACAGTGCGACGTTGAGTGTATGCCGTCAACGCTTAGACCTTCCTGCTTTCAACGAACATAATGCGCTAGACGATGCTTTAGCTACACTTGAGCTTTACTTCGCCCAATTGGCAGAATTAGGAATAACAAAAGAGGCTACGCTAGACTGCCTTGTTCACACGGGAGCTATAGGTTGCACTGAATTAGGTAATGAATAGAAACTATAGTACTTCGGCTATAAAGCTCTCAACACTGTTCTTGAGCGTCCGATGAGAATGCGTGGTTTTTGGTTTTATTAATCACCGACAGTGTGGGGGCGACTAAACAGTTCCGCCCGGAGGTTTTAGCGGCGTACAAGTTTTTATCCGCTTCCAGCATTACATAGTCAATCGTTTTGTCATCGTTAGCGGTTTTTATCGCTAAGCCAGCACTTAATGTTACGCGCTCATATTCAGATGATGTGTGCGGAACGTTAAGGTTATAGACAGTTTCTAAGAGGCGCTCAGCAACTATTTTAGCGCCCTCCAAATCAGTGTTAGGCAACATCACTAAGAACTCTTCACCACCGATCCTCACCAATTTATCCATAGGCCGAAGGAGTGCGTCGGTAATTGTTTTACTTACCTTCCATAAACAGCTATCGCCTTCCAAATGCCCATACATATCGTTAAAAAGCTTAAAATGGTCGACATCAAATATAACCAAAGACAGTGGAGTAGCATTGCGTTCGCTGTCTTTAACAAGTCGGGGAAGATAATCGTCCAGATAGTGTCTATTGTATGCGCCGGTGAGTTTGTCGATATAGATTAGTTTTTCTAAGAAATCACTTCTGAGCTTGTTTTGAAGATGAGACTTCACACGGTTACGCAGCGTACAGGCGTTGACGGGTTTAACAACAAAGTCTACACACCCTGAATCCCAGCAGCGTGATTCTTCCTCTTCTGTTGATGAAGAAGTAACGAAAATGACAGGTATATTCTCACACGATTGTTTTTGTCGAAGCAGCCTAGTGGTTTGATGCCCATCTAATTCTGGCATGGAGACATCCATAAGGATCAAGTCAGGCTTGTTGTGCTTGCAGTACTCGATCGCTTCTTTCCCCGAGCTCACAGAATAACACTCTACAATTTCTTCAAGTAGAGTTTTTAAAACGAGTCTGCTGCTACCTTGGTCGTCGACAATTAAAACGCTGCAATCAGCTAAGGTTCGACCGCCGACTTGATCGATGTACACTGGGGCTCCTAACACAAATATGTGCGTTCAGTTGTTAAGAATACGCCTGTATGCAGAAAAGAACATTAATCAAAAGTGTAATATTTGGGCGTAGAATTTAGTTCTCTGCTTATCCGCATCTTCGAAAGAGTTTTTAATACGTCAGGCGTTTTTTCAAAATAAAAACATAATTCGTAATACAAATGGGGAGGTGAAGCCGTTTGTCATCAGAGAAACAAACTAAAAAACGCCAACCCAAAAACCCCGAGGGTACACAGGGTGCCCAGCATATAAAAATAGCTTCTTGGGCTAGGGTTCTTTTCTGTGGCAATAGCATAGTACAGTGCCATATGAATGATACGACTTAGCGCGAAAGCCCAAACTAAAATGGCAAGTATGTCTGTTGGCGCGCCAAGAAACATACATAGCAAAGCGGGAAGTGTAAATTGGTGAATATTTTCAAGCGAGTTGTGAAATGTTCGGTGGCTTCGAAATACAAAACTATCGTGGCTCAATTCTTCGCTGACTTTACCGGGAATGTAACGCGACTGCTTTCTATGCGCCACCGCGGCTACGATGTTTTGAACAAACACGGTTAAACTAATAACTAATAGTCCTGCAATACTGTATGTGTAAACCGCGAACATTTGAACTCCTTCTCTGGTTTAGTGAGAAACCTTATATGTTTATAAGTGCAGTAATACCGAGTTGATTGACTCTATCCACTTAACGTTCTTCAATGGCAACAAGGCAGTTTCGCAGCCTTTGTCGAATTGACTTTGTTTACGCGGTAATTATTTGAAGAGATCGATAAATGTTTATAAAAAAACATAGACCCACTGACGTCGGTCTATGCTCATCTTTTTATAACTGTTGTAGATCGATTTATAGCGACGCTTTTACGTCGTCTGGAAGTAATACGGTATCAATAACATGAATAACGCCATTGCTGGTCATAACATCAGCTTTGATAACTTGAGCGTCATTTATCATGACCTTATTCATTGTAGTAGATACCATTACCTTACTACCCTCTACCGTAGTGGCATCAGAGAGCGCTGCTACATCTTTTGCTGTTACTTTACCTGCTACCACATGATAGGTAAGAATTTTTGTTAGCGTTTGCTTGTTTTCAGGTTTAAGCAGCATTTCAATTGTTCCATCAGGTAATGCTGCAAATGCATCATCGGTCGGCGCAAAAACGGTAAATGGGCCATCCCCTTTCAATGTACTGACTAAATCAGCAGACTTAACGGCGGCCACAAGTGTTGAAAACATATCATTACTAGCAGCAGTGTCGACAATATCTTTTTGCTTACCTTCTGCATGATGACCCGCGAAAACGCTTGTGCTCAGTACAATTAAAAACAACGCACTCATTAACTTCTTCATAATCTTTCCTTCAATGTGTAAATGGGCTTTAAATGAAATTCACCATCCTTCGTATCGCCTACTACTTAAAGACAGCCACTGAAAGCTACTGAATTGAGTTTTGTTACGGCAATACCTAACAATTTGATGATTAACTTTGTGTAATGCGGATAAAGGAGCGGCTAGTACCGAAAGAAGGTGAGGGATGCATCAACAAGTTAGCCTAGGTCTTACTTATTTCTTGCCATAAAGTGCAGCCTGGTAGAATGTAAATAAAATGTAAAAATTAGTATGGGTGCTATAATTATAAACTATCGAGTGACTATTGAAGGTTCCTGGTATGAATGCTCGAGCAGTTTCTTTATTACTTTTTGTAGGCTTACTTAGCGCTTGTCAGTCCACGCAAGAGAATAGTGTAGCGGCAGCGCCGACACTATTAAACGATAGCTTGTTTTCTTCTCATCATTTATTTCCCGTCGAGTCTATCGATGATATTTTTTTTCTGGGAGAAGACGCTCGTATCTTTGCTGAGAATGCGGTTTATGAAAAAAGCATTACGGGGAAAAACGTAAAAGGGCTAGTCAAAGCTATTTTTGATCATTCGGACTACGGCGTGCTGTATCGCAATAGTGCGAACACGACGGCAGACAGTACATTTAATAATCGTGCAGCAAACTGTTTATCCCTATCAATTATGACTTATGCACTGGCTGAGCATGTAGGCTTAACCGCGACTTTCTACGAAGTGGATATTCCTGAGTACTGGACTAGAAGGGAGGGGTATAGCTTGCTAAATGGTCATATCAATATGCGAATCTCAATACCTGAAGCCAACCACGTAACATCGATTGGACGTTCATGGGCAGACGTAGACTTTGACCCCCAAATGTTGCGCAATTACTTTCCTAGAAAGCCTGTGTCAAAAAACAAAATTGTATCTATGTACTACAACAACAAAGGGGCTGACGCGCTTGTTGCTAATAGGTATACACGGGCTTATAGCTATTTTCGCGCCGCCGCCACATTGTCCCCTGAATTGCAGCAAAGCTGGGTGAACCTAGGCGTTCTTTACAGAATGGTGGAAGCTTATGATCAGGCGGAGATGACTTATAAACACGCTCTCTCCGTCAATAAAGAAAACCTAACAGCGTGGGAAAATTTATCTATTCTTTATACCCATCAAGGCAGAGATGAGGAAGCAATGCAGATCACGCGAATGGTCGAAGCAAAGCGTAAGAATAACCCTTTCTATCATTACATTTTGGGAGAGCAAGCTTTTGATGCTGGTAAGCTTAACGCTGCAATAGCGCACTATAGAAAAGGGCTAAAGCTTGATAACGCGCGTCACGAAATTTTGTTCGGCTTGGCCAAAGCGTATCACGAGTTGGGAGATGTTAGCGAAGCACAACGCTTTTTAGAAAGGGCCGTGAAGCATTCACCAAACGAACAAGATAAACAGCGCTATTCTTCTAAATTAGCGACCTTAGCAAGCAACTAAAAAAAAGCCGCAGACTAGCTGCGGCAAAAAGAATAACACTACAAAAGGAACTTAATTTATATAACGCCCAGCTCACGAAGGCGCTCTTGCAGGTATGACCCTGCGGTATGACGTTCTGAAAGAACAACATCTGGTCTAGGGTGTAAGAATAGTGGCAATGAAATACGAGACTTCGTCATGTCAGTGCCATCTGGGTTTACAACCCTATGCGTAGTTGATGGAAAATATCCGCCGGATGCTTCTTGAAGCATATCGCCAATATTCACTATTAAGTTCCCGAAATCACAAGGAACGTCAATCCAACTGCCGTCTTTAGCTTGTACTTGCAATCCAGGCTCGTTGGCTGCAGGCAAGATAGTAATCAAATTAATATCTTCGTGAGCAGCAGCGCGAATTGCATCAACTTCTTCATCACCTTTTAGTGGTGGGTAGTGCAGTATACGTAGCAAGGTTTGATCAGAATCTTTGATCATGTCACCTAGCGGCTGACTGTACTTATCGCTCACCTCTGAAGGAGAGTGCTTTTCTATCCAACCCAATAGCTCTTTCGCTAGTGTATTAGCTTCCTCATAGTACTGAGAAATCTGCGGGTGTAGCGCTTTTGGACACTGACCCCACGGATAGAAGTGGTAATACTCTTTAATATCTTTTTTCGTAAAGCCTTTAGCTACCTCAGAAACACTCTGAGGGAAAAATCCGTCTTGTTTACCTTTGTTGTACAGGTAATCGTTCTTCTCTTCACTGTCGAAGAAGCCCTGCCAATTGTCGTAAATACCTTGAACTAATGACTGTTGGATAGGGTGATTTTTCAAAACACCGAACCCTGTCTCGCGAAGTGACTTCACGAATTCTTCTTGTGCGTTTTCCGCTTGGTAATCAACAGCAACTAATTGCATAACTTTATCCCGTATATTTTGACTGCGGCATTATAAAGGTAGACGGGCTACAGAAAAAAGTCGCAGAAATTGACATAAATCAATACCGCGAAGAATTTGCGCGTAATTTACAGAAACCTGACCAGTTAGTCTAGTAAAATCTTGACCAACTGGTCCAAATTAATGAAATTTAACCAAGAGAGAGGTAAAAGCCCGCTAGCGCGGCACTCATTAAGTTAGATAACGTTGCAGCAATAACAGCTTTTAACCCCAGTCTCGCAATTTCTTTTCTGCGTGTTGGTGCCATAGCACCAATTCCACCCATCAAAATAGCGATAGAAGAGAAGTTTGCAAAACCACAAAGTGCAAAGGTGATAATGGCCTGAGATGCTTCAGATAGCTGCGATTGGTTTTCTAAGAAGTTAAGGTAAGCAACGAATTCGTTGACCACCATTTTCTGACCAATGAAGCTACCTGCAAGTTGTGCTTCCTCCCATGGTACGCCGATTGCCCATGCGAGAGGTTGAAGTACATAACCCAGGATCCCTTCAAACGTAACGTTTTCATAGCCAAATAGCGCTGCTGTCCAGCCAATAAGACCGTTGAACATGGCAATTAACGCTATGAAAGCGAGCAGCATGGCACCTACGTTTAACGCAAGCTGCATGCCTGACGCTGCGCCACTGGCAGCAGCATCAAATACATTAGCGTAGCCGGTATCTTCCGCGTCTACGTCGTGTAAGTCTTCATTGGGTTTACTGGTTTCAGGCAAGATAATTTTTGCCATTAGCAAACCACCTGGCGCAGCCATAAAGCTTGCGGCCAATAAGTATTTAAGGTCAACGCCCATTCCTGCATAACCTGCCATCACAGAGCCCGCAATTGACGCTAGCCCGCCTACCATAATGGCAAACAGTTCAGAGCTCGTCATGTGTGGGATGAAAGGGCGAACTACCAAAGGCGCTTCGGTTTGACCGACAAAAATGTTGGCTGCAGAGGACATGGATTCAGGGCGACTAGTCCCCAGCGCTTTTTGTAAGAATCCACCGATTACTTTGATGATGACACCCATCACTTTGAGGTGATAGAGAACCGCGATAAGTGCAGAGAAAAAGACAATAACGGGAAGCACGTTAAAGGCAAAAATAAAAGCAATTGATTTGTCACCAATAGGGCCGAACAAGAAGTTAATGCCTTCTTGGCTATAAGCAATAATGTTGGCGACAAATTTGGTTGCGCTTAATAGAACTTCTTTACCTGGTTCAGAGTACAGGACAAATGCGCCAACTGATGCTTGAATAGCAAATGCGCCGCCAACGGTGCGCCAATTTATACTGCGTTTCGCCGATGATAACGCGAAAGCAATACCCAGAAGGACTGCAATGCCCAGTAAACCTACCATAGTAATGTTCCCTTAAAGAAGCGCTTGCTGAATGTGTGATTTGATCACATCTAATGCGATTTGGTTTTTGCCACCTTGCGTCACTACTACGTCGGCAGTGAAGCGGCTAGGTTCGATAAATTGATGATACATAGGCTTTACAGTTTCTTCGTACTGCTTGGCCACTGATTCTATGCTACGACCTCGTTCTTTAAGGTCTCGCATCATTCGGCGCATCAAACAAATATCAAGAGGAGTATCGATAAAGATTTTTACGTCGTACAGAGGTAATAAATCTGTACGTGCAAGCAACATAATACCTTCAAGTATGATCACCGGTGCGGGGTTTAAGCGCTCCGTTTCAGGTAAACGTGTGTGCGTTTTATAGCAGTAATGCGGATAGTCGATAGGCTGACCATCACGCAATGCTTGCAAGTGCGCTTTCAATAGCTCATGTTCAAATGCGTTTGGATGATCGTAGTTATTCTTCTCACGTTGTTCCATGGGAAGATGATCTTGGGCGCGGTAATAGTGATCTTCGCGCAGCACTTGAACAGGGCGGCCTTGAGCACTGAAGCCGTTAAACAAATTTTTTGTAAAAAGAGACTTCCCAGAGCCAGAAGCTTCCAGAAATGGCAATAATAAGTGGCGATTGCATAGTACTATAAAGCTGGTTTTGTTGGTGCAAAGATACGCGTTTAGGCCTCGCGAATCAATGTTATATTCACAAGTTATCACTTTTAGGCGCGGTCTTTGCTAGAACTTTATTGTATTTTCAAGGTATTGCGGGCTGTTTTTTAAACTCGCATAAAATACAAAAAAGTTCTCCAAGTGGTCAGTTTTTAATTAGTTACCAATAATTTCAATATCCTCTTCTTTTATCGGTGGCAATGCATAAGAGTGTTGCTTCGAACGTGATCCTTCACCCTGAGCACGAGGTGGGTAATAATTCTCTTTTTCTTCATTATACGATGTGAACACCTCATCAAGAGCAGCTCTTATCTCACTTAACGTCTTGTCTAAGTTTGCGTTGAAGTCTGGACGTTTGCGTTTAGTGTGCCCAAGTTCTATTAGGCGCCCGAAGCTTTTGTTGGCTAAAGCTAGCAATTCAGTAGGTACATCTTTGTGGGGAGGCAAGGGATTACCTGGGTGCTCGATACAATACTTAACCAATGCGGTATAAAAGCATAAGGGCTTGTTCTGTAGCGTAACCACTTTATCGTCTATACCGTTAGAAATGGTTTTGTCTTTTAAGTTAATAACAAGCTTAGGCGTAGGGGGGATGACTTCTTCAAGCGCTTTGCGAGCCTTTCTTGTTCTACTCGAAATAAAGAATAGCGGGGATGTAAAGAGTGACGCAATTAAAGCAATCCAACTGAACGTTAAGGCGCTTGAAGGAGGTTTATGACGAAGTTCGACGAAAATCTCTTGTTCAGCATTAATGAAACGGGACGACATTTTACTGGGGTATAGGCTGAAGTCATCAGAATTCGTTTCTATACCTTGAATACCCTTTACCAAAACTGGATAACCTTCTTCTTTGAGGCTGCTGTTCAATCTACTCAGATATCGGTAAATCGCGAATTGATTGACCGGCGTGTTAAGTGTTTTATTACCCACATCTAAAAAGGCACTATCTAAACTAATTCTACGCTGAACATTATCAAGCGCTAGATGAACAGAAGATTGGAATGAGAAATATTGTGCGGTTATCGCCACGCATTGTAGTGCCACTATTAAAGCTAAAACGTTAATGGCAATCAGGGGCTTGGACTTGAAATAAACTTTTTTATTACCCATTAGTTACACCCCTCTTCCAATGTAATAGTTTTGTAATAGGGTCTGGGGTGAGACATCGCTATATCGTGAACGACTGACTGCATTGCACAAAACAAGTCGGTATTCTGCGTTTGCATTTTCAAAAACCATTGCATTCCGCTAACGCTATCTAAAAGCGGCGTGGCGTAGTTTCGTGAAAACTTTTCTTTATCTTCTTCAGCCCAGTAAGAAGATATTATGTCCACATCACCGGCAAGCAGCGCGCGTCTTAGTTCTTGATGAGAACTAAAATATACAATATCAACATTATTGGCGCTTAAGCCCAGCTCTTGCATCACGGTTTTTGGAACGATATGGCCTGAGCGACTGCTAGGATAGTCCAATAAGCCAATGCGCTTTCCTAAAAGATACTCTTTTGAAAGTTCAGGTCTTTCTCGTAAAGCTATGAAAAAAGCCGAATAGTTAGGGTGAGACGCGATTTTAGTTAAGCCGTAAATCTGATCTGCCCCGAAAGCATCAACTACGTTGCTCTTGACCAACGCTAAATCAACAACGCCGTGATTGATATAACGAAACGTGTCGTAGTCGCTTTGACCGATAGTTACCTTGACCTCGCCATATTGACGCTTAATGATTTTATCTTCACACAAACGCTCGCTAGCCATTTCTGCGATTCTGCCATCGGTAACATATACAGAAAAAACATCATTGTTACCCTCAAGACCAGTCTTGCAGGTTATGTAATGACCAGTCTGTGGCGCGATATCGCCATACGATGCAGAATTTAGAAAATAGTTTATCGAACCACAAGTAACAGCGGCCAAAATAAAAATTATCCATTTTCCTGAAGCAACAATTCTGAAATTAGTCAAAAAAACGACCGAATGAATTAACGATTTATAAAGTGATTTCATCAGTTAAGGTTATTTATTGCAATAGGTAAGTTTATTTAAATGCGTTAAATTATTGATAATAATTGGTTTATTATAGGTGAACCTGATTTTTATTAAACGCTGTTTATTAGTTGCCCGTCTGTCAAGAATAGGTTCAGCAATTCGAAGCGGGTCGCCAATAATAATAACAAGTAAATTAACTAGACCATGTGGTCAAGAAAAAATTTGCAAACTCAGTATTCTCGTACGATTGCTGTAAAATAAAAATGTAAAAGTGTAATAAAAATGACATGAACCTTGACGACAATTCATCGGGTTCCGGTTAAGAACCAGACAAATTGCACGATATATGTACAGTTTTTGGCCGAAAGAAAAAAGAATTTTAAACAAAAAGGGAAACACACACATGAACTTCAAAGCAAAGCTAAGTCGCGTAGCGATCGCTGTTGCTGTTGCTGCAGGTCTGGCGGGTACAGCCTCGGCACAAACAACAACGTCGTCTATCCGAGGCAATGTTGTCACTGAAGCTGGCTCAGACCTTTCTGGCGCGACAGTCACAATAAAACACGAACCTACAGGTACTTCTTCAGTAGCAATCACGAACGAAAACGGCACTTTTTCTTCGCGCGGTCTTCGCGTAGGTGGTCCTTATACGATTACAATTTCAGGTGACGGTTTCGTTCCTGCGAAAGTAGAAAACGTTTATCTTTCTCTAGACCAGGCGTTGGATCTTCCAATTCAACTTGAGTCGTCTCGCAGCACTGAAGTTATTACGGTAACCGGTAGCTCTGCGGGCACTGGGTATACCAATGAAGCACTAAGCACAAGCCTTGGTCTTGAAGCGCTTCAGCAAGTAGTATCAATTGACCGTGATATCACAGATGCAGCACAACTTGACCCGTTTGCATCAGTAAACGTTCAAAGCGGTGGTTCAAAAGAGCTTAGCATTGCAGGCGCAAATAATAAGTTCAACTCTTTGACTGTTGATGGCGTAGCATTAAACGACCGTTTCGGTCTTAACGCTAACGGTTACCCTACTCAGCGCTCTCCAATTTCTTATGATGCAATTGAATCTTTGTCTATCCAAACTGCGCCTTTTGACGTTGAGTATAACGGGTTTACTGGTGGTACAATCAACGCTGTAACTAAATCAGGTACGAACGAATTCCACGGCTCAGTCGGTTACTACTACACTGACGATTCATTCATTGGCGATAACAATGGTGATGAAGAGTTCAATTTCGATTTCGAAGAAGAAACGTTTGTTGCCACTTTAGGTGGCCCGTTGATAAAAGATAAGCTCTTTTTCTTTGTTGCGTACGATAAATTTGAATCTGTAGCACCACTTAATCGTGGACCTGCTGGATCAGGCGCCGTTAATGAAGTTTCAACTATCACGCTAGATGATGTTGCTCAGGTTTCTCAAATCGTTTCTGACGTTTGGGGCTTTGACATAGGTGGTTTCCAGAAAGACGACGTACAAGATGAGAAAGTTCTTGCAAATATCGATTGGAATATCAACGATGACCACCGCGCTAAGTTTACTTACATGCTTACCGACGGTAACTCAATCAATGAGCAAAATGGTAATAACTTTCTAGCTAACGACGAAATACTTGGTGCGTCTTCAGCTTGGTATGACCGTTCTGAAAAAGTTGAGAGTTTTATTGCACACGTCTTCTCTGACTGGACTTCAGACTTCTCTACACAGTTCAAAGTAGCAAAAACAACGCAAGCTACAGGCCAAGAGTCTCTAAATGGTTCTGAGTTCCCTAACTTTGCCGTTTTCTTACGTGAAGTAGATGGCGATGAAAATTACTTGACGATTGGTCCAGACCGCTTCCGTCACGGTAACTCTCTTGATCAGGACTTCTTCCAAGTTAAACTAGTTGGTATTTACACAACCGGCGACCACATCTTGAAGTTTGGTTATGAGCGTGAAGAAGTTGACGTAAATAACCTATTTGCACAAAACTCTGAAGGTTCGTATCTATTTAACAGCCTAGAAGACCTTGCAAATGCTGAAGCATCTGCGCTGCTTTACAATAATGCTATTACAAACGATGAGAACGACCTTCGTGCGATTTGGGGTTACAACTACAACTCACTTTATTTCCAAGATTCATGGGAAGCGACAGCTGAGTTAACGATTGACGCTGGTATTCGTTATGACTGGTATGAATCTGAAGGCTCTATCCGCGAAAACCAAAACTTCGTAGACCGCTACGGCTATTCAAACACTAACGATGTTGATGGTCTAGATGTAATTCTTCCTCGTGTGTCGTTCCAGTGGTATGCCTCTGATTATACAACTGTACGCGGTGGTATTGGGCGCTTCTCTGGTGGTGCACCAAGCGTTTGGGTATCAAACAGCTACTCAAATGACGGCGTAATTTCTGACAACTATCAAGACTTTGGTTCTGGTCAGACATACCAAGTTCCTACTACACCAGATGCTGCTACGGGCCAGTACATTCCTCAGAATATTCTTGACCAGCTTGCTAACAATGCCCCAGATGGTGATGTAAATGCACTGGCGAATGATTTTGATATTCCTACAACGTGGAAAGTAAGCCTTGGTGTTGCTCATGAGCCGGAAATGGAAGAACTAGAAGGTTGGTTGTTCTCTGCTGATGTGCTTTATAACAAGCTTGAAAATGCGACTTACTGGTACGACCAACGCTGTGAGAACCCAGTTAGTACAGCACCAGATGGTCGTGGTGTTTATGACTGTAGTGAAGGTCCAGAAGCTATCGTAACTGGCTCGGTTGATGAAGGTGATTCAATACTATACGCCTTGTCTGCTTCAAAAGCGTGGGATACCTCTTATGGCTCATTCGACTTCTTCACAAGTTATACTTATGCTGATGTAGAAGATATTGGTTATGGCACATCATCAACTGCAACGTCTAACTATTCAGACTTCGCGGCTTACGATCGTCAGCAGCCACGTGCTGGCACGTCTAACTTCCAGACTGAGCACCTATGGAAAATGCGCTTCAATTGGAAGAAAGAGTTGATTGATGGTTATGAAACGACTGTATCAATCTTTGCAGAGCGTCGCTCTGGTCAGCCTTACAGCTACACATTTGATGAAAATAACGCATGTGTGCTAGATGTTGGTGGTGGCCGTTGTGCGCGTGAAAGCCGTAACGATGATGCAGGACACCTGCTTTACGTTCCAGATGGTATCAATGATCCATTGTTCGCAGCCACTTCATTTGGTGGTGACGTAGCAGCTCAGCAAGAATTCATTGACTATATCAATAGTTCAGAGCTAGCTCAGTATAAAGGTGGAATTGCTGAACGTAATGGCGACAACTCTCGCTGGTCAACAATCATTGATGTGCGTGTTCAACAGGAACTACCAGCATTCTATCCAGAGCACAAACTTACTGTCTTCTTTGATATAGAAAACTTCGGTAACCTACTGAATGACGATTGGGGCCGCATCGAGCGTACTCGCTATGAATATGAGCGTGCTGTAGTTTCTGCAAATATCGTAGATGGTCAATATGAATATTTTGACTTGAACAGTGATTCACGTATTAAAAACCTAGAAGTTCTTGACCAATCAGTATGGCAAGTTCAGTTCGGTATTAAATACGACTTCTAATTACTTAGTTTAAAAAAGTTGTAGTGTTAGGTGCCACTCTCCTTAACAGGAAGTGGCACTTTTTTATGCCTGCAATTTATCTCACACATCTGTTACTTACCGCGCATAGCCTTTGCTTATGATCTAAGTCCCTCCACTACACGAATTAACTGACGAGAAAATCTTTTAAATGCTCGCAAGGAGGGCTTATGACAAAACGTATGCTAATGGTAATGACGTCTCATGAAATTATGGGTGATACGGGTAAGAAAACAGGCATGTGGTTAGAAGAGTTTGCCGCACCTTATTACGCATTTAAAGACCAAGGTTACACAATTACATTGGCCTCGCCGATGGGTGGGCAGGTTCCGATTGACCCTAACAGTCTTGCAGAAGACGCGATGACAGACGATGCAATGCGATATACAAAAGATGAGTTAGCGCGTAGTGCAATCGCTTCGACTATTCCGCTTGAAGACGTGCGTGCTGATGAATTTGACGCAGTGTTTTATCCTGGCGGTCACGGCCCTTTGTGGGATCTGTCAGATAACACCCACTCAATCAAACTTATTGAAGACACAATTGCGGCAAACAAACCTGTTGGTGCCGTGTGTCATGCGCCAATCGTGCTTAAAGATGTGAAAACTACAGATGGTAAGTACTTGGTGGACGGAAAAGCTGTGACAGGCTTCTCCAATAGTGAAGAAGCTGCAATGGAGCTTACTGACGTAGTGCCTTATCTGGTAGAAGATGAGCTAGTCAAAAAAGGCGGTAAGTATGAAAGTGCTGACGATTTCGCCGTAAAAGTGTGTACTGATGGCTTATTGGTAACGGGTCAGAATCCACCGTCATCGCGCCCCGCGGCAGATGCGCTAATTAAGCTTTTATCTTAAAAAGTCTTAGTTCATAAGCTATTAGGAAACCGCATCTTGTATGCGGTTTCTTGTTTTTTTGCTGTCAGATTTTTGGAGGCATAGCTAAACGTTTTCAAATAAATCTTCAACGCGTTGTCTTAATTCTTCAATTCGTGTCACGTCAGCAGGGGCAATAAAAATAGTATCATCGCCCGCAATCGTCCCTAATACGCCATCTTTTTTGCTCAATGAATCTAGTAGACGAGCAATAAGCTGTGCTGCTCCAGGGCTGGTTCTAATAATAACCATGACATTGTTGTGAACAATATCTAATACCAACTGTTTGAGTGGGCTTTTGGCGGTAGGCATACCTAGTTCAGGAGGCAAACAGTAGACCATGTCTCCTCTGGCATTTCGGGTACGTACCGCACCAAACTTACTCAGCATTCTAGAGATTTTGGATTGGCTGATATTGTCAAAGCCTTGCGCTTTTAAAGCATCTACAATCTCGCCTTGTGAACCATAACTTTCCGCTTTAAGAATCTCTTTAAAAGCCTTGATGAGTTGCTCTTGTTTTGCGTTTGCCATTAGCGCTCTTTTCTTTTCTGAGGGTTATCGTTAGGAATTATATTTAGTATGCGTATATTGTGCCGCACAGGTGGACTTTGCGCAATTTCTTTGCATAATCATTCATGATAATGAATATCGAACAAAAATCGCCATAAATAACGTTAATAAGACGATCCGGTGATTGAGTTTTCCCCCGCGTTGCATTAGTGTGACGTTCCGTTTAAATACGTGAAGTAATCCCATAGGAGAAATGGTATGAAAGTAGCCGTGTTAGGTGCTGCCGGTGGTATTGGTCAGGCGCTGTCTTTGTTGTTGAAAACACAATTGCCAGCAGGTTCAGATTTAGCGCTTTACGACGTTGCGCCAGTTGTTCCTGGTGTTGCCGTTGATTTGAGCCACATCCCCACTGCGGTAAAAGTAACCGGTCACGGTAAAGATGACCTAGCTGAAGCACTGACTGGAGCAGACGTAGTTCTTATTCCAGCAGGTATGCCTCGTAAGCCAGGTATGGATCGTTCTGATCTGTTCAACATCAACGCCGGCATTGTTAAAAACCTAATCGAAGGTGTAGCTGATAACTGCCCGAACGCGTGTGTTGGTATCATCACTAACCCAGTGAACACTACTGTAGCTATTGCAGCTGAAACGCTAAAAGCAAAAGGCGTTTACGACAAGAACAAGCTTTTCGGTGTAACTACGCTTGACGTTATTCGTGCTGAAACTTTTGTTGCTGAACTTAAAGGTGTAGACGTATCTTCAGTACACGTACCAGTAATCGGTGGTCACTCTGGTACAACTATCCTTCCTCTTCTTTCACAAGTTGAAGGCGTTGAGTTCACAGACGAAGAAGTATCTAGCCTAACGACTCGTATCCAGAATGCAGGTACTGAAGTTGTTGAAGCGAAAGCGGGCGGCGGCTCTGCAACTCTTTCAATGGGTCAAGCAGCAGCACGCTTCTGTCTATCTCTAGTTGCAGCAATGCAAGGTGAGAACGTTGTTGAGTACACTTATGTACAAACTGACGACAGCGACGACGCAGCATTCTTCGCACACCCAGTTCGCCTTGGCGCAAACGGTGTTGAAGAAATCTTGCCATACGGCGAGCTAAGCGCATTTGAAGAAAAAGCGAAAAACGACATGCTTGAAGGCCTACGTGGCGACATCAAGCTAGGCGTTGACTTCGTAAACGGCTAATAGTGCTTAAAGCGGATGCATTAGCATCCGCTAGGAAAGGCTGGATACGTCCTTGCGTATCCAGCCTTTTTTGTTGCGTCTTTGTAGGCTTCGCCACGATGTCCTTGTCACACGATAGACTCCGTACATAATCCTCTCTTCGATTCATTAAGTCATGTAGCAGCCTTTTATAAGTTGACTCTTCAAGTCTGTCACTGCGGCTCGGAGGGCTCTATTCGGTGCAGCGTTATTGTACTCAGTGCGACTGGGTAGCCCTTGTGAACTGCGTAAGTGTATCCAGAAATCATGTTGTCCGTTTGAACAAACAGAATTATCTTCGATGCGAATGTTGTATGTGACCCATCAATCTCGATCATTCGCCCATCTATACTTATATCGTCGGCAGAAAATAGTGATTGCAGTTCACTAAACGTCTTTTCCCCTTTTCTATAAACGCGAAGTGAACCAGGTTGGTTTTCGTTTAATTCTAGTAATGCTAGCTCTGGCCTTTCTAAATAGTGCATCACACCAATCCATGTGCCAAAAGGTGGGACAGTATCACGCTGTTCTGCATCAAGTATTATCTGTTTACGGTTTTCAACAAACTTACGTGGAGTTGATTTTGCGTCTTGTCTTATAAGTTGATACGTCTCAGAAATATAATGCTCTTTACCTCTATTGCTCGACTCTAACACGTTAAAACCTGTATCCAGATAAGGCGATACAGTGATTGCGCGCGTCACGTCGCCTTCGATGACTGTTTTAATAGTGCATCTATTCTCTGTACAACTAATGTCGTCATTAGTGAATGGAGTGCGGCGAACTCTTTTTAAGCCCCCTACAATGGCTATTTCATAAAAGTTGTGTTCACCACTTTCATTTATTTGAAGTAGTCGGAAAGTCATATTATCTTCACTAATGCCTTCCCATAATCCAGTAGGTAGTTCCAATGTACTAGCGATGCAGTGGCTATTGAGCGAGAACAGCGCAACAAAGAATAATAGTAGGGATATACGCATTTTTAATCCTTTAAAATATGAGAAAAAGCGTCGTTACTAATAACATGCGGACTTGGTTGATTCACCAATTTTTTACTACTAGTTTTTACTGCTAAATAGTGAAATTAAAACCTCTGTACTAAATTCGGACTGGTATAAGCACAAAAAAGCCCGCTACGTCATACGAAGCGGGCTTTTATATCCTTATAACGCGGGCTATTTAACCCGTGTTACGCATACCTATCGCGATACCTGCAATAGTTACCATCATGGCGCGTTCAAGGCTGGTGTTCTGCGCATCGTCACCGGCTTTACGGATACGGTCTAGAAGCTCAATTTGCAGGTAATGCAGCGGCTGAAGGTATCCTGCGCGGATCTCCATAGACTCTTTACCCTGCGGGTCGTTCTTCATAATGTCGTCATTGCCTGTAATAGCTAACAGTGACGAGATGCTTTCCTTAAGCTCGCTACGTAGCGCTTCACCAAAGTGCTTAAGCTCTTTAGGTACAAGGCGCTCATCATACGCTTCGCTGATACGTGGATCGGCTTTGTGGAACACCATGTCTAGCATAGAAAGACGTGAACGATAGAATGGCCATTCGCTGAACATTTCGTTAACTACTTTCTCGTTCTCAGGGGTTTTCACGCTATCAATAGCACGCATAACGCCTAACCAGCTTGGCAGTACTAAACGTGTTTGTGCCCAAGCAAAAATCCACGGAATAGCGCGTAGGCTCTCAATTCCGCCTTGTGGCTTACGCTTAGCAGGGCGGCTACCTAGAGGTAATTTACCTAACTCTTGCTCAGGCGTTGCTACACGGAAGTAAGGTACGAACTCTTCATCATGGCGTACTGTTGCACGGTAGTTATCGCGACCTTGGGCTGCCATTGCAGTTATAAGCTCTCGCCATTCTTCTTTTGGTGCCGGAGGCGGGAATAACATGGCTTCAATTATGGCGCTGGCGTAAATACCTAGGCTGCGTTTAGCCAGCTTAGGCATACCGAATTTATAGCGAATAGTTTCGCCCTGTTCTGTTACGCGGAACCCACCGTCTAATGAGCCAGGAGGTTGTGAATAAATAGCAGCGTGTGCTGGCAATCCACCACGACCAATCGTACCACCACGTCCGTGGAACAGGGTGAGGCTTACGTCGAATTCTTCTGCAATTGCAACCAATGCTTCTTGCGACTGATACTGTGCCCAGCCAGCAGCCAATGCGCCTGCATCTTTTGCTGAGTCAGAATAGCCAATCATAACAAACTGACGGCCCTTCACGTAACCGCGATACCAGTCGATAGACAGGAGTTTGCGCATTACATCTGGTGAGTTGTTCAAATCGTCAAGCGTTTCAAATAGTGGTGCTACCGGCATTGGCCAATCTACACCGCTTTCTTGAAGAAGCAGCTGAACCGCCATAACATCTGATGGCTCGCTTGCCATAGAGATAATGTAGATACCAAAGCCATGCTTACTGTGTTTTGCAATGACCTTGCAAGTATCTAGTACTTCTTTTACATCGTCAGACGCATCCCATTGTGCTGGGAATAGCGGACGTTTTGAGCCAAGCTCGCGCAATAAGAATGCTTGCTTGTCGGCTTCGCTCCACTGTGCGTAATCGCCTAAACCTAAATAGCGTGTTAGTTCGCTGAAAACGTCGGCATGACGCTCAGAGTCCTGGCGTACATCTAGGCGTAGAAGGTGAATGCCGAAAACACGTGCACGGCGAATAGTATCTAGAAGTAGGCCATTAGCAACAACCTGCATTCCGCAGTCTAATAGTGACTGATAGCAAAGCATCAACGGCTCAATAAGCTCGTCGTCGCTTTCTATCCAGTTTGACGTGTCTGGATTTTTTCCTGCTAGGTAGTCGCTAATGCCATCGCGGGTAGCAATGAACTTGTTCACTAAGGGGCGAAGTAGGGCGCGATACGGCTCGTTGGCATCGCCTACTTTTTCACGTAGTTCTTCGTTGCAATCGTACATTGAAAGTTCTACTTGCAAACGATCAAGGTCGATAGCGAAAAGCTTAGCTGCGCGCTTTCTTGCCAGTAGTAATACTTGCTCGGTCACTTTTGAAGTAACAAATGGGTTACCGTCTCTGTCGCCACCCATCCAAGAGCTAAATTGTACTGGTGACGAGTCTAGCGGTAGCGATACGTCGTAGTCTTCATTTAAGCGACCATCAAGCTCGCGCATGAAATCAGGTACCGCTTCCCACAATGAGTTTTCAATAACGGAAAAGCCCCAACGCGCTTCATCGACAGGAGTCGGGCGAACAGAACGAATTTCTTCAGTGTGCCACGCTTGCGCTATAAGATCAGCAATGCGCGTTTCGATTTTTTTACGCTCAACATCGCTTAGTGAAGCTTGATGCACAGCCTGTAGGCAGTCCGCTAGCTCTTTATGTTTGTGAATAAGAGTACGGCGCGTAACCTCAGTTGGGTGCGCAGTTAATACAAGGTCGATGTTTAGTTTTGCAACAGCGTCTTGTACTTTGTCAGCAGTTAGTTCTGCTTTATCTAGGTGTTTAAACAGAGCATCAATCGATGCATCGACATTCATTGCTGCATTGTATTCTTGCTCGGCAATATTGCCTAGGTTCAAGAATTGTGCGAAGGCACGGCCAACAGTAAGCAAATCGCTGTCAGACATTGTTTTGAAAGTTTCTTTCAGTTCTTCGCTACAGGTAGCGTCTCCCTGATAAGAAGCTCGGCCGCCTTTACGAATCTTTTCAATACGGTCTAGCCATTCCTGACCTAATTGATTTTTGATTGTTTCACCAAGGGTTTTGCCAAGGTATCGAACGGTATCTTTCAGTTCAGCATCGTAGTGTGTTTGCATGCTATCCTCCTAAATATATGGGCTAACCATACTGTGTCCTTCGCGACTTGTCTAACCACTTTCGGTTATAATTTACAACATTTCGATACTTTTGCACCACAGTTAACATTGCTCAAAGCAAGATATTTTGTGGTGTGGTACACTCTTGCACCGGAAAATGCAGAAACATTCTCGCGCTAAGCGTTTTGTTTGAAATTTGTACTGCATTTGTAATTTAATTTCAGGAGTTCTTGTGACTGATACATTCAATACAGTAGAAACCCAAGCAAGTTACGGCATTGGTTTTCAAATGGGTCAACAACTACAATCAAATCCGTTTGACGGACTAGCGATCGACGCTGTTGTTGCTGGCCTAAAAGACGCTTTTGCGGGTCAAGCCCCTCAAGTTGACAACGATACGCTGCGCGATGCGTTCGGCGAAATTCATAAGCGTATGCAAGCGGCTAAAGAAGAAGCGAGCAAAGCAGTTATTGAAGAAGGCACAAAGTACCTTGAAGAAAACGCGAAGCGTGACGAAGTAACGGTAACTGAGTCTGGCCTTCAATACGAAGTTGTTACTGAAGGTGACGGCGAGACACCAGATGCTTCTAGCACAGTACGTGTTCACTACCACGGTACGCTAATAAACGGTACTACGTTTGATAGTTCTTACGAGCGCGGTCAGCCAGCTGAATTCCCAGTAGGCGGCGTAATCAAAGGTTGGACTGAAGCACTTCAACTTATGAAAGCAGGTTCAAAATATCGTCTATACGTACCACACGACCTAGCTTACGGTGAGCAAGGTGCTGGCGCAGCTATTGCACCTTACAGCACCCTAATCTTTGACGTAGAACTTCTTGACGTTCTAGGTTAATGATTGCTTCACAGGAGTGCCCAATGGTGCTCCTGTGAATACCTGTATTCTTCTTTGCTTCATTTTTTATTCCTTTCTATCTTCTAGTCTATTTCTTTTACTCTTCTAACGCTTAGTTAGTAAACGAACAGCACACTAGTAATCAGAACGCGCTTACTGTCGCTTATTTAAATCTAAATATGTGATGCTACTATGTTTTGTTGGTGAGAATGCATGTATGCGATATGCTGGCAAAAGCGTTTTATGGTTAGCAGGCTTCCATCTGCTCCGAGTTGTTATCAGTGGCTTCGGCATTACAATAGCTCCACGCTCAAATAAGGAAAATTATTATGATTATCAAGCCTAAAGTGAGAGGCTTCATTTGTACAAACGCGCACCCTGTTGGCTGTGCAACGGCGGTTGACGAACAAATTGCTTATGTAGAAGCAAAAGGTGACTTAGGCGAAGGCCCTAAAAATGTACTGGTTATTGGTAGCTCAACAGGCTACGGGTTAGCGTCACGCATCACATCTGCGTTTGGTTATGGCGCAAAAACATTAGGTGTTTGTTTCGAAAAAGCACCGACGGAACGCAAAACGGGTACAGCAGGTTGGTATAACACTGCAGCGTTCCACGAAAAAGCCAAAGCGAAAGGTTTGTATGCTGATACAATAAACGGCGATGCCTTTTCTGATGAGATCAAAAACGAAGCTATCGAAAAAATCAAAGCTGAAATGGGTAAGGTTGACTTGGTTATTTATAGCCTTGCGTCTCCGCGCAGAACCGATCCAGAAACCGGTGTGACCTACAAGTCGACGCTTAAGCCAGTAGGCGAGGCATACACCACAAAAACTTACGACACAGATAAAGATAAAGTGCATGAAGTGGCGCTTGAGCCAGCCAACGACGACGAGATCCTCAACACCATCAAAGTGATGGGCGGCGAAGATTGGGAGCGTTGGATGGACTTTTTGCGTGAAGCCGATGTGCTTGCAGAAGGCTGTAAAACTACCGCATATACCTATATCGGGAAAGAGCTTACGTGGCCTATCTACGGTCAAGCAACTATCGGTAAGGCAAAAGAAGACCTAGATCGCGCTGCTGCTGCTATTATTGGTAAAAACAGTGACTTGCTTGTACAAGCCAATGTGAGCTCGTTGAAAGCACTGGTAACGCAGGCAAGCTCAGCCATTCCTGTAATGCCTTTGTATATTTCACTTATTTATAAAGTGATGAAAGAGGAAGGCACCCACGAAGGGTGTATTGAGCAGATTCATGGCTTGTTCACACAGTGCCTGTTCGGCAATACACCAACGTTAGATGAAGCAAATCGCTATCGCATGGATGGCAAAGAAACTAACGATGCAACACAGGCAAAAATTAAGGCGTTATGGGATCAAGTGACACAAGAGAACTTTCATGACTTAAGTGACTACAAAGGTTACAACCATGAGTTCTTAAAACTGTTCGGTTTTGACATTTCAAGTGTTGATTACGACAGTGAAGTTGACCCAATGGTTAATTGGTAAAACCTAAACTTACTATTAATTAACCTAATGCTTATATGCGCAAAAGCCGTCTGATTTGACGGCTTTTTTGTACCTGATTACAAGTTGATACGGCGTATGGATTCGCAAAATGTAAATGAATAAGACCAAAGGTTTACATTAAATTGTAGAAAAATTTGCCTTTATCTTGAAATTGCGTGGCACAAACGTATGGGTTAATGCTAAAATCCCGAAATTAAGTAGGGGCCTTTTCTGCCTCTACCAAAACAGCAGTGGCGATTGCAGCAACACAACAACAATAATAAGTGTAAATTTCTGCTGGTGGTCTATAAAGAAAGGGCGAACAAAGCGTCCGCAAAAGGAATTATGCGTTACGGCTTCATAACAGGCTGACCGTAGCAATTGCAGCAAGTTCCATCAATCAACAACGAAAAGGTGTTCTACACCTGTTAATAGTGCGCTTTTGCATGCTGACAGGCAGGTTTTCTGCGGTCATGCAAAAGGGTATTTCTATTAGAGTAGTGCGATTACATATGATAAAAATCAAGAAAGGTCTCGACCTCCCAATTGAGGGAGCGCCAAAGCAGGAGATTGCTGATGCATCTGCTGCAACGCGCGTTGCCATTCTGGGAGAAGAATATGTGGGTATGCGCCCTACCATGCACGTCCAAGTTGGCGATGTAGTGAAGAAAGGTCAGGTTCTTTTTGAAGATAAAAAGAATCCTGGCGTTAAATTCACTGCGCCAGCAGCGGGTGAAGTGGTAGAGGTTAACCGTGGTGCAAAACGTGTTCTTCAGTCTGTAGTTATCAAAATGAACGGCAGCGATGCTGTGACATTTGATAAAATTGCAGCTGACCAGATCGCGAGCGCAACACGCGAGCAGCTTCAGTCAATCCTTGTAGAGTCAGGCATGTGGACAGCGTTCCGTACACGTCCATTTAGCAAATCTCCTAAGCTAGACTCTGTTCCAAGTTCAATTTTCGTTACAGCAATGGATACCAATCCACTGGCAGCAGATCCTGCTGTGATTATTGCTGAGCGCCAAGACGATTTCGTAAATGGTCTTAAAGCGTTAACGCAATTGAGCGGTGGCAAGACTTACGTTTGTAAAGCGGCAGGTTCTTCTGTTGCTACTGGCGATGCGGCAGTTGATGTTGAAGAATTTGGCGGTCCTCACCCTGCGGGCCTACCGGGTACTCACATCCACTTCCTTGATTCAGCCGGTATGAACAAAACGGTTTGGCACATCAACTATCAAGACGTAATGGCGATTGGTGCACTGCTTACTACTGGTGAACTAGATAACCGTCGAGTTATCTCACTTGCAGGTCCTGCTGCAACCAACCCACGTCTAGTGCGCACTCTAATTGGCGCAGACGTGACCGAGCTAACTGCGAACGAGCAAGTAGACGGTGAAGTACGTGTTATCTCTGGTTCTGTACTTAGCGGTACGACAGCGATGGGCGTTCACGGCTTCCTTGGCCGTTTCCACACCCAAGTTTCATTATTAAAAGAAGGTCGCGAGAAGAAATTGTTTGGTTGGATCCTACCAGGTTCAAACCAACACTCAGTGACTCGTGCTTACTTAGGTCACCTAAGTGGCAGCAAGAAATTTGATATGACAACAACTACCAATGGTTCTGAACGTTCTATGGTTCCAATTGGTAATTACGAACGCGTTATGCCCCTAGATATCATTCCTACGCTTCTGCTTAGGGACCTGATTTCTGGTGATACTGACGGTGCTCAGACGTTGGGTTGCTTAGAGTTGGACGAAGAAGATTTGGCATTGTGTACTTATGTATGCCCTGGCAAATACAACTACGCTCCTATCTTACGCGACTGTTTGACCACGATAGAGAAAGAGGGTTAAGTCATGGGTTTAAAAGCGTATTTAGAAAAGATCGAACCAAACTTCGAACCAGGTGGTAAACATGAAAAGTGGTATGCGCTTTACGAAGCTGCGGCGACCATTTTCTACACCCCAGGTAAAGTAAATAAAGCTAACACGCACGTGCGTGACAGCATTGACCTTAAGCGCATCATGATCATGGTATGGATGGCAACATTCCCAGCTATGTTCTTCGGTATGTATAACATTGGTTTCCAAGCGCAAGAAGCTATTGCTGCTGGTGCAGGAACACTACCTGATACGTGGCAAGCAGGTCTATTCGCTGCCCTTGGCGGTGACTTGGCAAATGCGGGAACACTAGGTCTATTTTTCTATGGCGCATGCTTCTGGCTGCCAATCTACGCGGTAACGTTCGCGGTAGGTGGTTTCTGGGAAGTATTGTTCGCGTCTGTGCGCAAGCACGAAGTTAACGAAGGTTTCTTCGTTACATCGGTACTGTTCGCACTAACACTTCCAGCTACTATTCCTCTATGGCAAGTTGCACTAGGTATTACCTTCGGTGTTGTAATTGCTAAAGAAGTATTCGGTGGTACAGGTCGTAACTTCCTTAACCCAGCATTGTCTGGTCGTGCATTCCTTTACTTTGCGTATCCTGCGCAAATTTCAGGTGACCAAGTATGGGTAGCGGCAGATGGTTATTCTGGTGCAACGTCTCTAAGCCAAGCGGCTTCTGGCAACCTTGATTACGCGAACATGGATCAGTGGATGAACAGCTTCATCGGTACTATCTCAGGTTCAGCGGGTGAGGTGTCTACCCTTGCTATTATTCTTGGTGGCTTGTTCATCATGTACATGCGTATAGCAAGCTGGCGCATTGTTGCTGGTGTAGCAATTGGTGTGGCGTTCTTCGCAACCTTGCTAAACCTAATCGGCAGCGATACGAACCCTATGTTTGCAATGCCTGCTCATTGGCACTTTGTTGTTGGTGGTCTTGCTTTTGGTATGTTCTTTATGGCGACAGACCCAGTTTCTGCGTCGTTCACAAACCAAGGTAAGTGGGCTTACGGTATCTTCATTGGTTTCATGACGGTACTAATCCGCGTCCTAAACCCAGCCTTCCCTGAAGGTGTAATGCTAGCAATTCTATTTGCTAACTTGTGGGCGCCACTGTTCGACTATTTCGTCGCACAAAGCAATATCAAGCGGAGGGTAGCACGTGTCGGCTAAGAAAGAATCTTTAGGCAAAACGGTAGGTATTGTTGTTGCCGTATGTTTAGTTTGTTCAATTGTTGTTTCTGGCGCGGCTGTTGGCCTTCGCTCTTTACAACAAACAAACGCAGCTCTAGATAAAAAGAGCAACATTCTTAACGCTGCAGGCCTTTATGAAATGGGCATGAGCAATAGCGCAATTGAAAGCACGTACAGCGAGCGAGTAGAGCAGCGTTTTGTTAATCTTGACGAAGGTACTTTCGTAGAAGCGCCTAAGCCAGATTACGATATGTATAAAGCAGCCAAAGAAACTGAGTACAGCACTAAGGTAACTAACAGCAATGTTGGTTTCCAACGCCGCCCTAACGTGGCAAGTGTTTACTTAGTTCGCGACGACGCAGGTGATGTTTCTCGTATCATCCTTCCTGTACACGGCAGCGGCCTTTGGGATCTTATGTACGGTTTCTTAGCGGTAGACGCAGACGGCCAAACGGTTCGCGAGCTTATTTACTATCAGCAAAAAGAAACGCCAGGACTAGGTGGTGAAGTGCAAAATCCTGCTTGGCAGGACAAATGGGACGGCAAAGAGCTTTACGAAAATGGCGAAGTTGCTATTCGCGTAGTGAAAAATGCTAACCCAAGCAATCCTCACACTATCGATGCGCTTTCAGGTGCAACCCTAACCAGCAACGGTGTTGAAAACACTATTCGTTACTGGGTAGGCGAGCAAGGCTTCGGCCAGTTCCTGAAGAACCAAGCATGGCGTTCATAAGGGAAGTCTCATGGCAGATACTAAAGAAATGAAAAAGGCCCTCTTTGGGCCAATCCTGGACAACAACCCGATCGCCCTACAGGTATTGGGTATCTGTTCAGCACTGGCAATTACCACTAAGCTGGAAACAGCATTGGTAATGTCGCTTGCGCTTACAAGCGTTGTAGCGTTCTCAAACTTGTTTATTTCACTAATTCGTAACCAGATCCCATCTAGCGTTCGAATTATTATCCAGATGACTATCATTGCGTCGTTGGTAATCGTTGTTGACCAAATCCTGAAAGCGTATTCGTATGAAATATCGAAGCAGCTGTCGGTATTCGTTGGTCTTATCATTACTAACTGTATCGTAATGGGTCGTGCTGAAGCCTACGCCATGAAGAGCCCACCTCTAATGAGCTTCCTTGATGGTATCGGTAACGGCTTGGGTTACTCTTTCATTCTAGTTGTAATTGGTACAATTAAAGAGCTATTTGGTTTCGGTACTATTTTAGGTTTCGAAATCCTTCCACTGGTTCAAAACGGTGGCTGGTATCAGGGTAACGGTTTGTTAATCCTACCATTCAGCTCATTCTTCTTAATCGGCGGTATGATTTGGGTTATCCGTACTATCCGTCCTGAGCAAGTAGAGCCTAAGGAGTAAGTCATGGAACATTATTTGTCGTTATTTGTTCGCTCAATCTTCGTTGAGAACATGGCGTTATCACTTTTCTTAGGTATGTGTACATTCCTAGCGGTATCTAAGAAAGTTAAAACTGCTATGGGTCTTGGTGTCGCAGTTATCGTGGTACTAGGTATCTCTGTACCCGTTAACCAAATTATTTATGTAAACATTCTTGCTCCAGGCGCATTAGCATGGGCAGGTTTCCCAGAAGCTGACCTAAGCTTCCTTAACTTCCTAACGTTTATCGGTGTTATCGCAGCGTTGGTACAGATCCTAGAGATGAGCTTAGACAAGTTCTTCCCAGCGCTTTATAACGCGCTAGGTATCTTCCTTCCGCTTATTACTGTTAACTGCGCAATCTTCGGTGGTGTAGCGTTCGCAGTGCAGCGTGAATATAACTTGACCGAAAGCGTTGTTTACGGCGTAGGAAGTGGTATTGGCTGGGCAATAGCAATTGTGTTGCTTGCAGCAGTACGTGAAAAGCTTAAATATGCTGATATGCCTGATGGTGTTCGTGGTCTAGGTTCTGTATTTATGATCGCGGGTCTAATGGCACTAGGCTTCCAGTCATTCACTGGTATTCAGCTGTAAGAAAGCTCGGGAGCATATAAATGAATAATGTAGAAATATATCTAGGCGTAGGCATGTTCATTGCCATCGTTCTAGCGCTGGTATTTATTATCATGTTTGCCAAGTCTAAATTGGTACCAAGTGGTGATGTAACTATCACTATCAATGGTGACCCAGACAAGGCAATCAAAACTGCACCGGGTGGCAAACTTCTTGGTGCACTAGCTGACGCAGGTTACTTCGTATCATCTGCGTGTGGTGGCGGTGGCTCATGTGGTCAGTGTCGTGTAGATGTACACTCAGGTGGTGGTGAAATCCTTCCAACTGAACTAGACCACATCACTAAAGGTGAAGCGCGCGAAGGCTGTCGTCTTTCATGTCAGGTTGCTATCAAGCAAGACATGGAAATTGAGTTGGAAGAGTCGGTATTTGGCGTTAAGAAGTGGGATTGTGAAGTTATCTCTAACGATAACAAAGCAACCTTTATCAAAGAACTTAAGCTTAAAATTCCTAACGGTGAAAGTGTACCTTTCCGTGCAGGTGGTTATATTCAGATTGAAGCGCCAGCGCACCACGTTAAGTACAAAGAGTTCGATATTCCTGAAGAATACCGCGGTGACTGGGAGCGTTTTGGCTTCTTCG
Organism: Alteromonas sp. ABV4_150; assembly: GCF_056311745.1. Classification (NCBI taxonomy): domain Bacteria; kingdom Pseudomonadati; phylum Pseudomonadota; class Gammaproteobacteria; order Alteromonadales; family Alteromonadaceae; genus Alteromonas; species Alteromonas sp. ABV4_150. The sequence continues at coordinate 2,315,424 of NZ_CM149971.1, forward strand.
ACATCGAGTCTAAAGTAGACGAAGAGACTATTCGTGCTTACTCAATGGCGAACTACCCAGAAGAAGAAGGCATTATTATGTTGAACGTGCGTATCGCTACGCCGCCACCTAATAACTTAAGCCTACCTGCGGGTAAAATGTCATCGTACATTTGGAGCCTGAAAGAAGGTGACAAAGCGACTATCTCTGGTCCATTCGGTGAATTCTTCGCGAAAGAAACTGAAAACGAAATGGTATTCGTAGGTGGTGGTGCAGGTATGGCCCCAATGCGTTCTCACATCTTCGATCAGCTTCGTCGCCTTAAGTCTAAGCGTAAGATGAGCTTCTGGTACGGTGCACGTTCACTTCGTGAAATGTTCTATACAGAAGACTTCGACGAGCTAGCAGCAGAAAACGATAACTTTGAGTGGCATGTAGCACTTTCAGATCCTCAGCCAGAGGACAACTGGGAAGGTTACACAGGGTTTATCCACCAAGTACTTCTAGAGAATTACTTGAAAGATCACCCTGCACCAGAAGACTGTGAGTTCTACATGTGTGGACCACCTATGATGAACGCGGCCGTAATCAACATGCTTAAAGATTTAGGTGTTGAGGACGAAAACATCATGCTAGATGACTTCGGTGGCTAAGCTACTCGTTTAAAAGTTAATGAGCATATTAAAAGGGGCGCAAGCCCCTTTTTTGTTGAAGCAAAACGCATAATGCACATTGTTAGTGAAAAATGTGCAAATTAGCTAAGGACAACATCGTGATCCGATTCGGTATTCGAATTTTTCTCGCTTTTGTTGCTATTGGTATTCTTGTACTTGCAAGCTGTAGCGACGAAAAAACGCCTGTAGTGCACCTTCAAGGGCAAACAATGGGCACAACCTACAATGTAAAATACCTTCTAGCTGAAACGCCGGTAGAAGGCTTACAGGCTGAAATAGATGCCCGTCTTGTTGAGGTTAACAAGATGATGTCTACTTACGACCCTACATCAGAGCTCTCACGCTTTAATCAATATCGTTATACCGATAACTTCGCGGTGTCGCCAGATACGTTAACCGTGGTTAATGAAGCCCTGCGCTTGGCAAATCTTAGTGGTGGTGTGCTTGATGTTACCGTTGGTCCATTGGTTAATTTGTGGGGGTTTGGCCCGACTAAGCGCCCTGAAAAAGTACCAAGTCAGACAGACATCGACGATATTCGTCAATATGTAGGGTACAAGAAGCTTTTCAACGACGCCTACAGGCTTAAAGAAAAGCCATCCTATGCTGTACGTCGACCTGTCGACTATTGCTAAAGGTTTTGGCGTTGACGAAGTGGCAGAGATCCTTGAAAAGCACCGTATAGAAAACTACCTTGTGGAAATAGGTGGGGAAATGCGCGTAAAAGGCGAGCGAGGAGACGGCAGTGAATGGCTTATTGCTATTGAAAAGCCGGTTACTACTGAACGCGCAGTTCAAAAAGTTGTCTCAATAGGTGAAAACGCGGTCGCTACATCGGGTGACTATCGTAATTATTACGAAGAAGACGGTGTTCGTTATTCGCACCTAATAGACCCGACTACCGGTAAACCTATCTCACATAACTTGGTGTCGGTCACCGTTGTTCACCCTTCATCTATGACGTCAGACGGTTTGGCTACGGCATTTAATGTGATGGGATGGGAACAAGCAATAGCGGTTGCTGAGCAAGAGCAACTTGCTGTATTCCTCATTCGTCGCACAGAAGACGGATTTGAAGAGTATGCGTCGCCAGAATTTGATAAACTGGTCACAGTTCATAATTAGGGGGTAGCTATGTCTACATTCATTCTTGCTTTTGGTTTCTTTCTAACAATGGTACTAGCTATGGCCGTTGGCTACCTATTTCAGAAAAAATCAATTTCTGGAAGCTGCGGCGGATTAGGCGCACTAGGTATTGAAAAGGCCTGTGACTGTCCAGAACCTTGCGACCGTAAAAAGTCACGTATGGAAAAAGAAGAAGCCCGTCAGAAAAAATTAAACGAGTGGAAGCAAAACCAAATTTTGTAATGCTTATCACATCGTTGACTTAGTATTTAAAAGCGCTGTTTGAGTAAATCGACAGCGCTTTTTTGTTTTTTAGCACTGCCTTCAAATTTAAGTGCGAGCCATTACTTCGATTTAGAAGCCATGATTAGATAGTGTAATTCAGCACTATTAATAATATACTGTCTTTTTGTACAGTTTTACTTTAAAGCTAAAGAATGAAGGCAGGTGATGCGAAAAATTATCCACGTCGACATGGATTGTTTTTACGCCGCAGTTGAAATGCGCGACAACCCAGCTTTGCGCAATATTCCCATCGCTATTGGCGGCAGTGCCGACCGTCGCGGTGTTATCTCTACCTGTAATTATCCCGCCCGTAAATTTGGTGTACGCTCTGCTATGGCTACCGCGTATGCGTTAAAACTATGTCCCAACCTTACTTTAGTGAAAGGCCGTATGGAGGTATATGCCGCTGAGTCGCAAAAAATACGTAAAATTTTTGCAGACTATACCGATCTTATTGAACCCCTATCGTTAGATGAAGCCTATCTGGACGTTACTAACAGTGAGTTTTGTGGTGGCAGCGCTACGTTAATAGCTGAAGAAATTCGTGCTCGTATTGAAAGCGAACTAGGTCTTACCGCCTCAGCAGGGGTCGCGCCCTGCAAATTCGTAGCAAAAGTAGCTAGCGACGAAAACAAGCCTGACGGCATTTGCGTGATCACTCCCGATAAACTTGATGAGTTTGTACGAGAAATGCCGCTAAAGAAAATTCCTGGCGTGGGCAAAGTTACTATGCAAAAGCTGCAGCGCATGGGGCTTAATACCTGCAATGACGTTCGTCAGTATCCTTTCGAACGTATTCAGAAAGAGCTGGGTAAATTCGGTAGTGTGCTGTGGGAACGGGCTCACGGTATTGATGAGCGAGAGTTGTCGGTATCACGAGAGCGCAAGTCTATAGGCGTAGAGCGCACGCTAAGCGAGGACATTCATACTATCGATCAATGTATCGACTTTCTGCCCCATTTGTTTGAAAAGCTTCAGGAAAGAATGGAGAACCATAAGAAGCGGACGGGCAAGCCTGTACGTATTCGCACGCAGGGCGTAAAGCTTAAGTTTAACGACTTTCAGCTAACCACGGTTGAGCATCGCTGTGCCACGCTAGATAAAGCTTATTTTCGTACATTAATGCAGGAAGCTTTTGAGCGAGCAACAGGGCGTGGCATCCGTCTTGTAGGCGTGCATATAGGCCTTGCCGCCGACCAATCGACACAGCAGCTGGTTTTGCCTTTTGAGCAGATTTAATTAACACTAGCGCCTTATTCTCTGACGCAACATATATCTTGAAGGTCACTATGGATTCAATGCAACTTAAAACCCCCGGTCGTTACAAGCATTATAAAGGCAATTTATACGATGTTTACGAAGTAGCCACCCACTCAGAAGATGAAAGCAAGTTAGTGGTATATCGTCCGTGTTATGGCGAAAAGGCTTTATGGGTTCGTCCCCTTGAGATGTTTGTAGAATCGGTAGAAAGAGATGGGGAAACACTCCCTCGTTTTGCTTATGTGGGTGATATTCCTGATGATGAAAAAATGATCTAATTGTGAAATTAGGTCATAGTGTAAGAGGTCTTATCTAAACAGACTTCTTACAAGGAAATAATAATGAAAACTGCCCCTCGTTTTAGCACACATATTATGGCCGCATTCATTGCTGCTAGTCCTTTATTTTATTCGACGGTCAACACCGCAAATGCACAAGATAGATTTGCCGATGTCGAAGTTAAAGCAACAGCGATAAAAGGCTCTGTTCATATGCTTACAGGTGCAGGTGGAAATATTGGTGTATCAGCTGGGGCAGACGGCGTTTTGATCATTGACGATCAATTTGCGCCACTTGCTGAAAAAATAGCAGCTCAGCTAGGTGAGCTAGGCAGCGATAAACCCAAATATGTAATAAACACCCATTATCACGGTGACCACACGGGTTCTAATACGTTTTTCCATAGTCACAAAGGTGCCACCATTCTCGCCCATGAGAATGTGCGCGTTCGACTTGCAGATGATGAAAAGGTAAAACCTGAAGCCTTGCCAACCATCACTTATGAAGACGGGATTAAAATTTACTTTAATGGTGAAACCCTTCATGTAATGCATTTAGCCGTCGGCCACACCGATGGCGATAGCGTAGTGTGGTTTGAGCAACCTAACGTCATGCACACGGGCGACTTATTCTTTAACGGTCGTTTTCCCTATATTGACCAGGGTGCTGGTGGCAATGTAGAAGGCTACATGGAATCGGTAGAGCAGTTGCTAGCAAAAATAGATGACGAGACCATAATCATTCCCGGTCATGGCGATATCAGCAATAAGCAAGAATACACCGCGTTTTTAGCTATGATCAGCGAAACTTTCAACTACGTGAAAGCACTTAAGCAAGACGGCAAAACCCTTGATGAAGTAAAGGCGAAGGGCTTAGATGAAAAATGGGCCGACTGGAGTTGGAACTTCATCAATGAAGAGAAGTGGATAGCTACACTCTATAAAGATGCGTAGAAGCTGAATTTATTTAACTACACAACTACGCGGCTCGAAACTTCCTATGAATCGAAGAGCCGCTGTCTAACTGCTTCCATTTCTAATGCTGCTTTATCTACCTTTCCTGTCTCCATGAAATCTACAAGAATGTTACTGAGCGGCTGATAATAATCCCTACTCGTAGAGCGGTCGAAAAACTGTACTACTCCTTCGGCCTTCTTTAAATTTGAGCTTCCGTGTTGAACAAAGCTTACATCACTTATTTTGGCATTCGGGTGTGCGGGCAGAAAATTAAGCCTTTTATTTAGTTGGGCTTGTACATCATCTTGAATTAGGTATCGCAAAAATACTTTAGCAAGTGATTTTTTTCTGCTGCTTGCGCGAAGAATGAGAAAATCCGTTGGGGCAATTTCAGATTGACTGACGTTTTTGTCCACAAAAGGAAAAGGGATAAATTTGAGCTTTTCAGAAACGGCCTCAGGAATTTGGCTTATTATGAAATTGCCGGAAAGAACCATTCCCACTCTATCGCGATAAAGGAATGGGAGAACTTGCTTTTGTGTGTACTCATCAGCATTTTTTAGAAAACATTGGCTATCAATCATTTTTTTCCACAATTGAAGTACCGCTAGTACCTTCTTATCAGTAAATTTTACATTTCCTTCCATTAACTGATTGTGAAAATAAAGCCCGTTTACTTTGAGATTTAAATAGTCAAGCAGTGACAAAACAGGCCACTTCTCTTGTAATCCTAAACCAATAGGAACAATTTGATTTCGAGACAGTGTTCTGCACGCGCTAAGCAAATCGCTAATACTTTCAAGGCGATTGATATTAAATTCTTGTAGGACGTTTTGGTTGGCAAAAAATCCCCAAAAACCCACTGATAAAGGAACGCCGAACTGCTCTCCTTTATACGTAATCAACTCTTTCATTTCGTTTGGATATTTTCGAAGCTCTGTTTCTGTCCAAAGAGACGTTAAAGGTTCTATCAACCCTCTCTCATTGACCTTTTTTAGCTCGACAGGCCATAACCATACCATGAGATCTAGATTAGGGTTGTCGCTTAACCACAGCTCGGTCATTTGCTTGTAGCCGGTATCATCTGACGATGAGTAAACAATATCTATACCGGGGCATTGTGCTGAAAAGTTCGCTGCCATTTCTTCAAAGGCATTTCGTTGTTCGACACTAAAAACAAGCAATGACACATTCAATATGCCCTTCGCTTCTTCACAATCCACAGCAGAAGCAGGGAAGGTAAAGTAGAAATAAAAAATGGACGGTAGAAAGAAAAACTTAAGCCACTCCGGCTTACTTTTGTCCCACATATCAACATCCCTTGTAGATCAAAACATTCAAAAATTATTTGTTAGTTATTGTCAAATTGTAGTACATGAAAGGGGAGTCGCTAGTTAAAAAAAAGCAAGGCTATTTTTATAGTTAGATGAGACCCTTTGACTAACAGGGCTATTTAGGCTGTTTAAACGTTTGTATGTAAAGCTGCTCTACTTTATCTCTTGCCCACTGTGTTTTTCTTAAAAATTTAAGGGATGACTTAATAGAAGGGTCGTTATTAAAGCAGTTCACTTTGATACGGTAATACAACCCGTCCCAGCCATATCGTTCGTGAAGTTGCGTGACGATTTTCTCTAGCGTTAAACCGTGAAGCGGATTATTAGGTTGTTGGTTCATAGCGTGTCGCTGCTCTGTTTCTATTCAAACAGTAAGATTATCACGAACGTAATAGGTTATGGGGTCAGAGTCATTACTCTGACCCCATAACCTGACGACGCTTACTAACGTCAAAAAGCATGAAAAAAGTGGCGCAGGCCGCTTTTTTTACATTTATTTCACACTTAACTTTACAAGGGTAAACGTTTACCTATAATGGGTTGTCAAATTGTGAAGGAGAGGACGTGTGTTGAAAAATAAAAAAATTAGTACGTTACCTTGGAAAGTAATCCTGCTTTTTGTTGCGTTTCTAGGCGTATTCTCTCATCACCTTCACTGCGACGAAATTCAAGCGCCTTGGGAAGACCCAACGATTGTCCATGAGAATCGTCTTCCAGCACGGTCACACTTTTTTTCTTTTTTTCAAGATCCGAATAAATTCGTCTACACCCCATGGGACAGCCAAAATTACTTGAACTTAAATGGAGACTGGCAATTTCAATTGTCTTCGTCGCCGTTTACCGGTTCCACGCGTTTTTACGAAAACGACGCCTCAACAGAAGACTGGGGTACGATACAGGTACCTGGAAATTGGTCTTTAAACGGTTACGGCGAGCCCAATTACGTTAATATGCGCGCTGATTTTGCACCTGATGAAAATCCGCTGACGGTTAATAAGATCCCTCGTGACACCAATACAACAGGGCGATATAAACGTGTTTTTAATGTGTCTAAAGAATGGAATGGAAAAACAGTTATTGCCTATTTAGGCGCTGTAAAGTCAGCGTTTAAACTGTGGGTGAATGGGCACTACGTTGGATACTCTCAAGACAGTAAAACTGCAGCTGAGTTTGATATTTCAGAATTTATAGTGCCCGGCAAGCAGAACTCTCTGGCTATTGAAGTGTATCGATGGTCGGATGGAAGTTATTTAGAGTTACAGGATATGTGGCGGCTAAATGGTATTGAACGAGATGTTTATCTCTATGCGACCCCTCGCACACGCATCCAAGATATCAAGTTAAACACCACGACCACTGCAGATTATCAAAATGGGTTATTTGGAGCAGAGGTTTCTATTGTAGGAAATCAAGCCAGTAATAGCGTGGTTGATTTCACCGTTTATGATGAAAACGGAGATGTGGTTTTAAGTGATAGCCAGTCAACTCGCATCCAAGAAAATACGTCCGTAGCCATCGTTCAGTCGACGGTTGTAAAAGGGGTACAGTTTTGGAGCCATGAATCTCCCACACTTTACTCGGTCAGGTTAAGGCTGCTAAACAGAGAGGAAGAGGTAACACAGGTCGTCTGGCTTCGAGCAGGCTTTAGGACGAGTGAGTTGAAGGAAGGTAACGTCCTGATTAATGGCAAACCTGTGTTGTTTAAAGGTGTAAATCGTCATGAACATGATCCGCTTACTGGCCACGTTATTTCAGAAGCGTCGATGCGAAAAGACCTTACACTAATGAAGTCGCTCAATATAAATGCGGTGCGCAACTCACATTATCCGAACCATCCCCTATGGTATGCGTTAGCTGATGAGTATGGAGTGTATCTTGTTGACGAAGCGAACATTGAGTCACACGGTGTAGGGGCCGCGAATCAAGGCCACAGCTATAATGCTGAAAATCACATGGTCAACATGCCTCAGTGGCGAAACGCATATGTAGATCGTATCCGCAATATGTATGAGGCGAGTAAGAACCATGCTTCTGTCGTGATGTTGTCTCCTGGCAACGAAAGTGGAGATGGCGACAATACTGAATATCTATATCACTGGCTCAAAGAACGAACATCGCTGCCTATTATGTTTGAGCAAGCGCAGCTTCGTCCTCATACCGATATTTACGCCCAAATGTATGCTTCGCTAGATCTCATGCAAAGCTTTGTTGAGTTAGGCAGTGACCGGCCTATGATACTGTGTGAATATCAGCACGCTATGGGAAATTCGGTTGGGAATTTAAAAGAGTACTGGGATCTCATTTATAAACATGAAGCGTTACAAGGCGGGTTCATTTGGGACTGGGTAGACCAAACGATAACCACCACAACAAATGAAGGGATCGAGTATCAAGGTTATGGAGGTGACTTTGAGCAAGCAGGTCAATATCACGATGGTAACTTTTCTGCAAATGGTCTTCTTACCGCTAATCGAGAATTGCATCCTCATGCCTATGAGGTGCAACACGTTTATCAAAATATATTTGCAGAGTGGGATTCTCCCCGTGCTGACAGAGTTCTTATCAGAAATGGTCGTTACTTTACCGGTCTCGACGATGTCGCTCTAAGATGGGAAAGGCTTGAGCAAGGACAGGTGCTTCAAAGTGGAATAGTTGAATCGCTCTCAATACCACCAGGCGAAAGCGTGACAATAACCATCCCTAATATCTCAAAGATGAAAAACGAGAATCTTTATCATACTAACCTGTACTTTGTTAAGAAATCAGATTCACTTAGCCATAAAAAAGGGGATGTGATTGCAAAAATACAGCTCTTGCAACCATTTAAAAATAACGAAAAAGAGATTGTTAAGTCACAAGGCAGTATTGACGAGAGAGGTGATGCACTGATACTTCGCTTTGAAGATAGCGAGTACACGGTGAGCAAAAATACGGGGTGGCTTACTTCAGTACAAAAGAAAGAAAAAGAAGTATTAAAGACGCCAATGATCCCCTGGTTCTGGCGAGCGCCAACCGACAATGACTTCGGAGAGGGCTTTCCGCAAAAAAGCAAGATCTGGATAGATGTTGCTAAACATGCTGAATTAATTTCTATAACTGAAAAAGAAGAAAACGGAGCAATAAGTGTTGTAACAAAACACCGTTTTCCTACCGTACAAAGTGAATATCACACAACATACACCTTGACGGATAAGGGTAATATTTTGATTGATGTTTGGTTTCTTGCCGCGCCAAACCAATATTACTCTGCGCTCCCTAGAATTGGTTATCGCCTTCAGCTAGCCGATAGTTATGAAAGTGCGTCATGGTTTGGCCGTGGTCCACACGAAAATTACTGGGATCGCAAAAGCTCTGCCTTTTTTGGAAAATACTCAATGTCTATTGCTGATTTAAGTCATGACTATGTGAGGCCTCAAGAAAATGGACACAGAGCGGATGTTTACGAAGTAAGTTTCTTTGAGAGAAGTAATGCAGAGACACCGTCTATTACATTCAAAGGCAAGCCATTGATAGGCTTTAATGCGCAATACACAGATTGGCTGGATTACGACACAACGGAAAAAACCGGACTTCATCCTCATGAAATCCCAGTTAAGCAGAATGCTTTTATTAATATCGACTTTAAGCAGCGTGGTGTTGCGGGTACAGACTCATGGATGACTCCGCCACTGTTCAAATACACGCTGCCATGGAGAGACTATCACTATCAGTTCGAGATAGCGCTTAATTGATAAAGGTCTGAATATACAGTTTTTCGACTTTGTCTCGAGCCCATGGCGTTTTTCTGAGGAACTTGAGTGAGGATTTAATGGATGGATCATTATTAAAGCAGTTCACCCTTATGCGGTAATACAGTCCATCCCAACCGTATTGTTCATGAAGTCGTGTCACGATTTTCTCTAGCGTTAAGCCGTGAAGCGGGTTATTGGGTTGTTGGTTCATAGTATAGCGCTGCTCTGTCTTAATTCGAACTGCTAGTTTATCACGAACAATGGGGTCAGAGTCACAACTCTGACCCTGAGATATCCCCACAAATAAAATAACGATATCAGTGAGATAAAAAAGATAGGAACATTCATGACGTTTGGTGATCAGATCAATCGCCAAACTTCACCGAGGCCAAACAGTCATGAATGCCCTATCTATTGTGAACAGTGTCGTATCACTTGTCAGCTACAATATGCATAAAACGCGTCTAAATGCGGTCACGGCGTGCATCAAAAGTCTACTTAATGGAAGCGCTGCAACCGTAACCAGCATAAGTCGAGGAATTAGCACTAAAGCCTATGAAAAACATCGAATTAAACGTGCTGGAAGCTTGCTCTCAAACCCGCATTTATTAAGTGAAACACCGTTTATTTATGCATCTATTTGCCAACTATTTTGCAGCAGCACATCACGCCCTGTTATCTCAATCGACTGGTCAGATTTAGACGACCATAAAGCGCACTTCCTTTTGCGCGCGGCTTTAACTAAGTCATAAGACATGCGTTAGCCCAGCGTTGTTGACCTTTCCGTGTTTCTTTAAATTCATCATCAATCTATTAGTTCTTATCCATTCCCAACACATTTGAGTGAAACCTATTGAGGCTTCAAACTCTTACTACCCAGGTCAGTTACGTTTTGTAGGTCATCATTGATTTGAAATCATATGTGATCTTTTTGATGCTCTGAGAATTACCAAATAGATGTTTCACTAGGGTAGAAAAAGCTGTTGAATTTGCACTGTTCTCCTTACATGGAGTTTATTTTGAACTAGAGAAGGTAATAAATGACTGATCTTCAGCAAAACAAGAAGGTAGTGAAAGATTTTATAGAGCTAGTATTTAATCAACATCGAGTGGATGAAGGGGCCGAAAGATGTCTCGGAGATTACTATATACAGCATAATCCAAATGTTAAAGACGGATTACACGCTTTTATAGAGAATTTTAAGGAAACCTTTTCCACATATCCAGAGTCCCATTTCGAGATTAAACGAATGCTGAGCGAGGGGGATTTAGTGAGTGTTCATGCACACTGGGTATTCACTCCAGGAGAGAGAGGACATGCGGTCATGGATATTTTTCGTCTAGAAAACGGAAAAATCGTCGAACATTGGGACGTAATTCAAGATGTGCCAGAGCAATTAGCACATAGCAACACCATGTTTTAACAAGCAAAAGCAGCTTAAATTGTGGCGCCACGTTATATTCCCGAATCGCTCGCTTTTTTCTATGATTTCAAAGACAGAGCGTCCATGCGCAAGCTTAACGTACTTATCTACAAATACTTCCGACTCGAAGCTAAACGCCTTTTTCAACACCAATGTCGAATTGATTCAATTCGAGAGGTTGCGTATTCTCGACGTACTTAATGAAACAACTGCTAAAGGTAATAAACGCTGTGTGTGAACTTTTAGGCATGAGTGCGAACACTCCTACTGACCTATGTTTTAGCTTTACCGGGTTAACACGTCGTGGTGGTGAAACCGGGCCGCATAAGGACGGCTGGGGCGTTGCCTTTTACGAAGGTAAGGGCGTGCGTATGTTTCACGATCCTGAGCCTTGCGCCACGTCACCTATCGCCGATTTTGTTTCCAAACTTCCTATAAAAAGTAAAAACGCCATTTGTCATATTCGGCAAGCTAACGTTGGTAACATCAACTTGGCGAACACGCATCCCTTTACCCGCGAGCTTTGGGGGCGCTATTGGGTGTTTGCACATAATGGGCAATTACCCAACTTTTCACGTCGAGCAGGTATTTATGAAGCGGTAGGGGATACAGATAGCGAAGAGCTTTTCTGCGACATTATGAATAATGTTAGGCAAAACCTCCCCCGAGACGCTATGCCAGAGCAGCTAGCTGAAACGCTTGTCGAATTGGCACAAGAGTATGCACAGCAAGGTGTATTCAACTGTTTACTGAGTAACGGCGACTGGCTGTTTACGTTTTGTAGTACAAAGTTAGCTAGCATTACCCGTAGAGCACCTTTTGGTCCAGCTTGCTTAAGTGATGTTGAAGTAGAGATTGATTTTGCAGCTGAAACTACGCCAAAGGATGTGGTAAGTATTATTGCTACCGAACCGCTAACCAATGATGAACAGTGGGATATATACGAGCGAGGCGAATGGAAGCTTTGGCAAGAGGGGGAAGTCATTGCCTCGGGTAAGGTGGATGTACCTGAACACAAAAAAGAAGCCGAGATGGTAGCGCCCGACCCGTCACTTCACGACTAATCACGAATTGTGGGGTCAGAGTAACTTTACCGGCCCCGCACTTTAAAAGCCGGCGCTTGGTTGGTAAGCCGCTCAATAATGTACTCTGACCCCAAAACTCGGGTTACCCCAATATTTATCCCAATACTTGGGAGATGGTTTGTTTTACTGCTTGATAGCGGGCGGGGAGTGCGCTGTGGGGTGTTTGAACACTGTATAAGGGCTCGGTTACCTCGTTTTTTGCTTCGTAAACAGTAAGTTTGTCGGCAAATGATACAAACTCTAGCGTGCTGGTGGGCAGCACGGTGTAACCTAATCCTTCGCTTACCGGCAGTAGAATTTGCGAAAGTTGATTGATATAGCCGGCGTGTGGCAGCTTATTTGGATTAATCTTGACTAATTCAGGCTCTCCGCAATCGTTAAAGTAGCGCTGTAAGTAGTGCATGGCGTCAGGGTGATTTATAAGTCCTAAATGGTTGATGACGCCTTTTAATGTAGAAGCATCAACTGTTTCAGGCAGACTACGCGGTAGAATAAGCCCCAACGCTTCCTCGCCTAAGTACTCGCTGTGTATATCTTCACTCTCTGGCTGGTTAGTCACAATGCCAAGCTCAAGCGTATTGTTCGCTATGCCTGACAAAATTGTGCGTCGAGGTGCAACTTCGACGTGAATGTTAAGCGCGTTGTGCTGCTTTTGTAGTGCCAACAAGGCAGGGTAAATACGCTGTGCGATAGCGCCTGAACAGGCCACTACACACTTTCCTTCATATGGAGCGTCAAACTTTAAGCTGGCAATAAAATCTTGTTCTTTTATCTGTTGCTCTTTGGCGTAATGATAAACCCGCTGACCTTGCTCTGTAAGCTGAATACCTTTGCCTAAACGAACCACCAATTCGCACTGACATACTTCTTCTAGTTTTTTCAGGTGCTGGCTTACTCCTGGCTGCGTCATAAAGCGTTGCTCAGCGGTGCGAGTGAAGTTGCCTGTTTCCACTAGAGTAATGAAGGTGTCTAGCCAAATAGGGTTAATCATTTTGGTATAATCTTAATTTATAACATTGAGAAGATATCATAATTTCATGTTTTTCCTTTGTCTAGCTACTATGTATCCATATTCACTTAAGCGCTATTTTCGATTAGCTAATTTTTCGAGGCTTCGGGTAGCTATTGTAAGAAACGCTATCTAACTAAACCCTGAAATAGGCAATGTTGTAGACGCTTAAGCCATTTTGATAACTTGCACTACAAAGGAGTAAGTGATGTCTGAAGCAGTAAAACCACCGTATCCACGTACGTTTTCTCATATAGGTATTTCAGTACCTGACTTAGAAGCTGCTGTGAAGTTTTATACCGAAGTACTTGGCTGGTATCTCATCATGAAGCCAACCGAAATTGTTGAAGATGACTCGGCCATTGGTGAAATGTGTACCGACGTATTCGGTGCAGGGTGGGGAAAATTCCGCATTGCGCACCTTTCAACAGGTGACCGCGTAGGCGTTGAAATTTTCGAATTCAACAACCAAGAAAACCCAGAAAACAACTTTGAATATTGGAAAACCGGTATCTTCCACTTCTGTGTTCAAGATCCAGACGTTGAAGGCTTAGCGGAAAAGATTGTTGCCGCTGGTGGTAAGAAGCGAATGAAGGCGCCGCGTTATTACTATCCTGGTGAAAAGCCTTACCGCATGATTTACATGGAAGACCCGTTTGGTAACATCCTTGAAATTTATAGCCACAGCTATGAATTGCACTATGCAAGCGGCGCTTACGAGTAAGCGTCAATTAATAATGCTTTATAGGCAGTGCGTTAAGCAAATGCATAGCTAGCTTTAAATAAGCGAAAGGCGAGGGCGAAACAAGCAAAAGCTTGTTCAACGCACCTCGCCTTTTTTGTTTTTTAACTACTGTTGAAACGTGAGATTTTATCCGAACTGACCTGATACATAAGGGTTGGATGCCTTTTCTGTGGCTACCGTTGTAGTGGGGCCATGTCCAGGATAAATCGTCATATCATCGGGTAGTGGCATAATCTTTTGCTTTATAGAGTCGATAAGCTGCTGATGATTGCCCTGCGGAAAATCAGTTCTGCCAATAGAGCCTGCAAATATGACATCCCCCACAATAACTCGATTGCTCGAACGCTCTACCAACACCACATGTCCGGGTGTATGACCGGGGCAATGCAGCACTTCTAACGTTAAATTGCCTACCGAAATGGTGTCGTTGTCATTTAACCACTCATTGGGGGCAAAAGGCTGGGCCGGTGGAAAGCCAAACATCTGGCTTTGCTGCATAAGTGCATCTAACCAGAATTTATCGCCTATGTGAGGTCCAATAATAGGCACACCGTAGTGCTCGGCAACGGCGACTGTGCCGCCAACGTGATCGAGGTGACCGTGAGTCAGTATGATTTTTTCTATACTCACGCTCTTACTTGACGCCGCAGCAATGAGCTTTTCAATATCACCGCCAGGGTCCACAAACGCACCTTTGTTAGTAGCTGGGTCCCAAATTAACGAGCAGTTTTGGGCAAAGGGCGTGACGGGTATAACTTGAATTTCCACTGTTTAACCTTTTGATTTTTTGTTGCTTAGAGCGAGATGAAAAAGCGCAAAATAAAGCAGTGCGCCAACCGCTAATTCACCTAATAAAAATAGCCATGCGTTCGTTGACGATTGTGCAATAGACCATGCACAAACCGTTAATGCAGCAAAGGGTATCAAACGTTTCAAAGGGTTTATAGCATTAGCCTGTGAGTCTGTAGTAAGGTCAGAGTTTCGCCCATGTTCATCTTGTAGCGACCCGTTTTGCAAAGAGCACCCTTGTGAACTCTCCCCCTGTGAAGAACCCCTTTTTAAATAAGCCCTCTGCGCTTTTATTAACACCACTACACACATTGCATATACTACTAGCCGCGCCAGCACACTTGAAATTGCCAGCCATACAAAACTGCCGGTAAGCGCCATGGTACCGGCAAAAATCCCCAATATCGTTATGGAAACGGCTGGAGTTGCAAAGGTCGAGTAAATCTCTCCTAGCTTATCACCTAGTCTACCTGGAATAAGCGACTGCCGCGCCATAGAAAACGTAAGTCGAGAGGTAGATATCATATTCGCCAACAAATTACCGGCAACCGACACCACGGCAGTTAGCGTCATTATAAGCGCCCCAGTTTCGCCAAATATCACATTAGCAAGAGCAATAAGCGGTGCGCTATCCGGCTCTGCAGGCCCTACTGTGTGCCAATAAAGCCACTGCACGCAAAAGTAAAATATGGCAATACCTGAAACCGTAAGCATTAACGCCCGAGGTATGGTCTTTTTCGGCGAACTGGTCTCGCCGCTGGTCACCACTACCGTTTCAAAACCAATAAAGGCGTAAAGTGTAAGTAAAGCACCTGCAGATATAGTGTCGAATGCAGGGACAACGGTAGCCGAAGAGCTTGTCAGCGCAGTAGAAAAATCCATCTGCCAATAACCCACAGCAATAAGCGCCACAAAAGGCACGAGTTTTAGCACGGAAATAGTATCTAGCGAACGCATAGCGGCCTTAAGACCAACAATATTTACTACAATTAATGCTGTTGTCAGCCCTATAATCGCAAATGACTTGCCTGCGTTTGCATTGAGTTCGGGCCAAATATAGCCGGCGTATAGCAACAGAACGTGCATATTTGCGGCAATTGCCGCGGCTCGAGCCAAGTAATACACAAACCCCGTTTGAAACGCGGCTGCATTGCCAAATCCTTTTTGAGCGTAAATTACTGGTCCGCCAGTTTCTTGATAGCGCACAGCTAACTGCCCAAAACACCAGACGATGGCCAGCATAAGTGCGCCAAAGATCAGAAAGATGTAGGGGCTGAAAGCACCAAGCTCAGCGGCCATTTTAGCGGGCAGTGCAAAAATGCCTGCCCCAATAAGACCGTTTAATACTAAAAGGGCGGCGCCAATGCCGCCAATCCCTTTGGTTAAAAGGCTTTTGTTTTCGCTATTCATTTAGAGAAAACTTCTTCTCCAGCCACATAGGTGGCGTGAACTTCGGTTTTCCAAATGTCTTTGGCGTCTATGCTGAAAATATCTTGGTCTACCAAAATGAAATCAGCCCACTTGCCTGGGGTTAACGTACCTAAAGTATCTTCCATATGCCCTGCATAGGCAGCATCTAGCGTAAAGCCTTTGAAGGCTTGTTCAATGGTTAGTGCCTCGTGAGCATACCAGCCTTTTACTGGTTGATTATTTCTGTCTTGACGCGTTACCGCAGCGTGAAGACCGTAAAACGGGTTAGCAAGCTCTACAGGAAAATCTGAACCTAAGGGTAGGGCAATTCCTGAATCAAGTAGCGTTTTCCATGCGTAAGCGCCTTTCATTCGGTCTTTGCCAATACGATCTTCCGCCATGTTTTTATCGCTGGTAGCATGCGTTGGCTGCATGGAAGGAAGAACTTTCAGCGACGCAAAACGGGCTAGGTCGTCAGGAGCAATAACTTGCGCGTGCTCTATGCGGTTGCGCAACTCGCTGCCGCCAATATTTTTAAACGTAGTTTCAAACTCGTTTAGCGCAACATGATTAGCTTTATCGCCAATAGCGTGATAGTTAAGCTGGAAGCCCGCACCAATAACCGTGGTGAAAAGCTGTGTCATATCTTCTGGCTGAGTTAACAGTAATCCATGTTGATGGGGCGCATCTGAGTAAGGTTCGAGTAATGCTGCACCCCGACTACCTAGGGCACCATCGCCATAGGCTTTCACTGAACGAATATACAAAAAGTCGTCTTCATCACGAATTGCACCGTTGCTCAACATTGTTGAAAGTTCAGGGTCAGTCGCGCTCACCATTGCATAAATACGTACAGGTAAATCGCCTTCTACCGCTTCTTTTAAATAGAAGTCGTAAACGTCTCTGCCCACACCAGCATCGTGCATTGACGTAATGCCATTTGCTAGTAAGTGCTCACCTGCGGCATTCAATTGCTGCTCGTATATCGCGTTACTGGCTGTTGGTAAGTGTTCTTCGATTAACAGCGATGCGTTATCAATAAATACGCCTGTAGGATTGCCGTTGGCGTCTTTGATAATTTCACCGCCGACAGGCGCCTGGGTGTCCTTTGTGATGCCAGCTAACTCCATGGCTTTTGTGTTAACCCATGCCGCATGACCGTCTACGCGAGTAAGCATTACAGGTTTATCAGAAACAACTTTGTCCAAATCCGCAGCGGTTGGAAAGGCTCGGTCAGACCATAACTCTTGGTTCCATCCCCGCCCGGTGATCCAAGATTGTTGTCCGTTTGCAAAGGCGTATTCGGCAACCATTTTAGCTGCGTCTTGGGCACTTTTACTTTCTCGCAAGTCTACTTCAAGTAAGTTTGCTCCTAAGCCGAGAAGGTGGCCATGAGCGTCGATAAGACCAGGCAGCATAACTTTGCCTTTGCCGTCTATGGTGTCATCAACAGAGGTTTTACCTTTATCTACGTCTAATGCAACGACCTTACCTTCGTCCAAAAGAAGATTTTTAAAAGTTTTGAGTTCACCCTTTTCATTTAAGGTGTAGCCTTTTACGTTCTCAACAAGCGTTGCAGCATCCACTGTAAGCGTGGTGGTCATAGCGCCTAACGTTGCCGCTGTTGCAAACGTTGTGGTTAGCAATTTTGAAAGCGAGTGCTTTTTAAATGTCAGTGCCGACAATGTAGAGTTCATAGTGAGTTTTTGCCTTTTTAATTTCTATTTTATTCTTTGTTTTTTTAGTTTTTATACCGAGCTGCCAGAGTTTCAATAGCTGCGCACTAATGCAATGCTAAGCCTCAACACGCTCGTTGTCTTCAAATTCGTCTGCGTCATCAAGGTCAAGAATGGGAGGCTGCAGCAAAAAATCTCTCTCCCAAATCTTAGCCATACTCGACTGACTAATGTTGCCACCACTCAATATAACAAGAGCGGTTTGCCCAGGTGGAGTGTTGGCAGCCCAAGCAGCTACTGCCGCCATGGTCATCGCGCACGTGGGCTCTATATGAAGCTTCAATAAATGATGTAGCCATTGGGTCCAATAAGCAATTTGCAGCTCATCCACTTCGTAGAAATCATCTATTTCTTGCAGTATAGGAAACGTTACATCACCAACAGAAGGCGTGGCTGCGCCGTCTGCTAAGGTGTTAGGAGTATGTTGCAACGACACTATCTCACCCGCCTGTAGAGACATAGACGCATCATTCGCTTCGGCGGGCTCAGCGCCAATGACCAATGCATTTGGCTGTAGTACACGAGTTGCCAGTAATGCGCCCGACAATAACCCTCCGCCACCACACGGCGCAAAGACAGCATCCACTTCACCTATCTCGTTAAGCGCTTCTAACGTTGCCGTGCCTTGTCCTGCCACAATATCTTTGTGGTTAAACGGCGGTATCCAGACCGTGTCTGGTGCTTTTGACGCTTGCTCGACAGCCGCATCTGCTTCTGGACGGGTAGGGAATAGTTTTAATTCAGCACCATAGCTTTGCGTAGCGGCAGCTTTAATTGGCGAAATGGTTTCACTTGCAAAAATAGTGGCCTTAATACCAAAGTGAGACGCTGCATAGGCTACTGCCTGAGCATGATTTCCAGAACTATTGGCGACCACATGCTTCGGTAAACGACCTTCCTCTTTCAACCGGGCTAAAAAATTCATAGCGCCGCGAATTTTGAATGCCCCAATGGTCTGTAAGCACTCCGCTTTAAACAGAATGCGGTTGCCCATCCATTTGTTGAGCAAAGAAGATTCAACAATTGGCGTTTTCTTTACGTCGCCTTTTATACGTTTATAGGCTTGTTTGATGTCTTCGAAATTTGGGGAAATACTCATTAAGTAACGCTCTTTTCATTTTGGTTTTTTTATGGGGTAGCGCCGACAATGGCCTTTACTCACTAAAAGGAAATCGGAAGCCTTACAGTGCCAGATACTATTAGATAACGCCAGAGCCTATACCACATAAGACAATTCATATTTATTTCATAATTCTACTTTAGTATGCCGGCGCTAGTTACCGGAGATAGGCATATGTTAAGCAAACTCAACCATCGTATTTACGCCTTACCAACGGTTTTGTTTCTTTTTCTCACTTTACTTTTTGTTTCTGCGGGCGCTTTTATTCAAAACGATGAGCGTGCAGCTCGTATTTCTAAGGCCCAGTCAGTAGCAGAGCAGGTAAAGATAAGTTTAGAGGTGTTCTCGAGTGAACGCATTCAAGCGCTGCATAACCTTATGCAAAACTGGCCCACCTTTGAGCCAAACCAAGTAGACTGGTTTAACGCGCAGGCTTTGTCATTGATGGGCATGCAGCGTGGTTTTTCATCGCTGGTGTTTGTTGATGCTGATGGGAAGATAGCGTGGGTGGCAACGCCATCTTCCGGCATTAAAACCCGCATAGACAACAGCTTAGTTGGTAAGCCTATGGAAGCGTTAGGCTTGAACATATCGCGTTTTTCTGAGGACTTGGAAAGCACGCTTTTGTATTCAGATACCGCTAAACACCACTTTATCATTATGGGTAGATCGATAAGCCCTCAGGAGCCTGAGCATGGCTTTCTAGTGGCGAGTTTTGATATACAAACTATTCTAGGCGTGATGTTAGGCGAGTTAGTGGGGCCGCAGTTTAATTTTCAGCTCAAAGCCGACAATCAAACCTTATTTCAAAGCGGAGAATTAGTACAAGATGGCACTATTGTGCCGCTTGCACCGTTTACATTTCTAGAGCGGGACTTCCTTCTTACCATGCAGTCCCAGCTTAGCCCTTACAACGCAGGGCTTTTGATTATGCTAACGGGCTTATTAATGTCAGCGCTGGTTAGCTATGTACTGCACAAGCAGCTTAAAGGAGCGGTTAATCTATCCGCTAGCCATCAACGTTATCTTACCGCTAGCGAAGCATCTCTTGACGCGCTACTTATCTATCAACCAATAGATGATGACTTTTCTTTAGTTGAAGCAAACTCATATAGCCGCTATCTATTTCGCGGTGCTTGTGATGTATTACGGTCCATGAGCTTAGCCGAGCAAACGCGCTATTTAGGCTTAAGTGATGAATTTAAGAATGCCAAAAACGTGTCTGAACACGGTGTACCTTATGAAGCCCACCTTGCCATTCACAGCGACAAGATTGCGCCACAATGGATAAAAGTTCAGGTGGTAAAAGCAGGTGATAATATAGCGGTCACCGTAAGAGATGTGACCGAACGTTTTCGCGCCCAGCACGATTTAAAGCGTAGCGAAGAAAAGTATCGTCGCTTAGTTGATGGCATGCACCGTCACTTTGTTTACACCAAAACTGTCGAGCATAACTTTATGTATGTGAGTGCGGGTATTGAAAAAATTTTAGGGTTTAGCGCCGAAGACTTCTGTGCGAACGAGTCGAAATACGTACGCCAAGTACCTGACGAGACCTTTGAAATACGCCAAACCATTGCCCGTGGCGAAAAGCCCGAGCCTTATGTTGTGCATTATCAAGGCAAAGTAGGGGAGCCGATAGCGATTGAATTTTCAGATACCCCCATCGTTGACGAACAAGGGTTGTTGGTTGCGGTTGAAGGCATAGCACGCGATGTGACGAAAGAGCTAGCGCTACAGGAAGAAGTGTATTTTCAAGCCAACCATGACCAGTTAACCGGGTTGTTTAATCGCTACGCATTTGATGAAAAATTGCGAGAGATACTTGATGAAACGCACAAAGAAGCTGTTCAGCACAGTAGTCGAGAGGCGTTAAACCAAGTTGGTTTTGAAAACGTGGCTGACATTCATTTGCCCCGCGCTTACCACAAACAAAGCGTGATGTGCTTTATCGATATGGATCGATTTAAATTAGTAAATGACAGCTGTGGTCACCCAGCCGGCGACAAGCTGCTTAAGGAGATTTCGACCATATTTAGACAGTACGTCAATGGACACGACCTGCTCGCCCGAATAGGTGGCGACGAGTTCTGCATTATATTTCGCAATCAAAGTTTGGATGAGGTAACAAACCGCCTAGACAAGCTATTGGTAGCGATTTCCAATTACCGTTTTGTATATGACGACAAGTTGTTTTTTGTGGGGGCAAGCATTGGCGTTATCGAAATAAACGAGAGCACACAAAGCGCGGAAGCGTTAATTAAAGCTGCTGACAATGCGTGTTACAAAGCCAAGCATTTAGGCCGAAACCGTTACTTTGTATTCCATGATAACGACTCGCAAATGGCCATTGACGACAGCGAGAATCAGGTACTGCATGCGTTACACCACGCGCTGCAAAACGATGGCTTTGAATTGTATAGCCAAGCTATTATGCCACTTAACGTGCCTAGCCAAGAACAGGCCGCCCAATTACAGCATTACGAAATTCTGCTGCGTCTAAACGCCAAAGACAGCGGCCTTATCAGCCCGGGATTATTTATCCCGTTAGCTGAGCGCCACGGATTAATGAACAAAGTGGATATGTGGGTGGTAGATAACACCCTTAAAACCCTTGAAAGTAACCCAGCGCATATTGATAACGTTGGCAAAGTGGCTATTAACTTATCGGGTATTACATTGGGCGATGAAATGGCGCTTCACAACATTACCAAGCGCATGCAAAGTACCTCTGTACCTGCAGAGAAAATTTGTTTTGAGATTACAGAAACAACGGCAGTAACTAATTTAAGTGCCGCTAAACACTTTATATCCACGCTGCGCGATTTAGGTTGTAGCTTTGCCTTAGATGATTTTGGTGCAGGTATGTCGTCGTTTACTTACCTTAAGCACCTTGACGTAGATTACGTGAAGATTGACGGCTCCTTTGTGCGAAACATTGTTCACGATCCAATTGATCATGCTACAGTTACTGCAATTAATAATATTGCGCACAGTATGGGTAAACAAACGGTAGCTGAGTTTGTGGTCGATAACGCGACCGCAGAGGTCTTACGAGAGCTTAAAGTCGACTACGGTCAGGGCTTTGCTTTAGATAAACCCAAGCCACTGGCGCATAGAGTTCAATGGCGAGTTAAACTTGCCTCTGCCTAAAGGAAATGATTATGGGTTTATTTGATACCATCATGGGTAATGCAAGCGAGACAAGCGCTTCGGACGTACAAGAAGAGCTTACGCCAATACTCGCAGCTAACGAGACCGTTACCTCTGCGTTTAAATTAGTGCGCGATTTAAGCGTATTTACAAACAAACGCTTAATCCTTATCGATAAGCAAGGCCTTACCGGGCGCAAAGTGAACTATCACTCTATTCCTTACAAATCGATTACGCAGTTCATCGTTGAGACAGCAGGGCATTTTGATACTGATGCCGAGCTTAAAATTTGGCTGTCGGGCAAAGCCGATCCTATTGAAATTGAATTAAGTGCGTCCTCTGCCCAGGCGGTACAGCAAAACTTAGCAACTCAGATGTTTAGCTAGTTTCTATATTTGTAAAATTTGATTGATGTTTTGAAGTAGCAAGTGAAGAAAGTCTAATCACCCTACAAGTGCAGCAAAACACTGCAAAGCAAACATGTACAAAATAAGCGTTAATTAAATCGACGAAACAAAAAAGCGATGCCTTCATAAGCATCGCTTTTTGCTTTTTGCTACTTTCCAGGGCTTGTTGAGCTTGGATGTACAGTAGAGATCAACAGTCCCAAGCTCTAACCGTATTAGTCTTTCAAGTTACGGTTAAAGAAATTAGTAATCGTTTTGTATAAATGAATGCCCGTTTGCTTACCACGGATACTGTGCTTCTTGCCCGGGTAATCCATAGTTTCAAATGGAATTGCCAAGTCTTGAAGATGCTTGTATAGCATAGTCGAGTGAGTAAACAACACGTTGTCATCTGCCATGCCGTGGTAAATCAAAAGGTCGCCTTTAAGATCTTTTGCGTAAGGGAATACTGAAGACGCCGTGTATGCATCATCATCTGTATTTGGGTTGCCCATATAGCGTTCAGTGTAGTGGGTATCGTATAAGCGCCAGTCAGTTACCGGCGCACCTGACACACCCGCTGCAAAGTAATCGCCCGCTTTGAACATGGTCATCAGCGTCATGTAGCCGCCATAGCTGTGGCCATGAACACCAATACGCTCAGCATCAACGAAAGGAAGTGTGCGTAAGAACTCTACACCAGCAACCTGGTCGTCCACTTCGATGAAGCCCATTTTTTTATAAATAGGATCTTCAAAGCCTTTACCGCGATAATTAGAACCTCGGTTATCTAGCGTAAATACCACATAGCCTTGATCAACCCAATGCTGGAATAGCAAACCACGGTTACCCGCCCAGCTGTTTGTTACCACTTGTGCGTGCGGGCCGCCATAAAGGTAAACAATAACAGGGTGCTTCTGTTTAGGGTTTTGCTTGGCACTGTCAGGCGTGTAGATGCGGTACTTAAGTGTCGCGCCATCTTTTGTGGTGATGTCACCAAACTCAGGTGCCGTCCAGCTATCCATGTAAGCGTGCAAAGGGTGGCCTTCTTCAACTTTATTTTCTTCAAGCCAGGTAATTCGCTCGCCGGTGGCACTATTTAGGCTAACTTGTGCAGGAGAGTTAATCGTTGAGAAACGGTCGATAAAGATAGAGGCATCTTTACTGAATGCCGCGCTGTGATAAGCCCCAAGTTCAGTGATACGCGAAATCTCGCCGCCATTTAAAGGCACGCTGTAAACATGGCTTTCTAGTGGGGTGTCTTTGCGGCCAGAGAAGTACAAACGGTTGTTCGCTGTATCAATAGCTTCAACACTGTCAACAACCCAGTCTCCTTTGGTTAACTGCTTAACCAGCTTGCCTTTATTGTCGAAAAGGTAAAGGTGTTTAAAACCGTCGCGCTCTGACGCCCAAATAAATTGGCCTTTGTCTTTTAGGAAGTAAAGGTCGTTGTGCAGGTTTACCCACGTGTTGCTTGATTCTGTAAGCAGTACGTTTTCTTTTTTGCTGTTAAGGTCAAACGCGCGCAGCTCTAAGGTTTGCTGATCACGTGTCTGCCACTGGTAGGTAAAGGTAGTGCTATTTGGCATCCACTTACCGCGGGCAAAATAAATGTCTTTGTCTTTACCTAAATCAACCCAGGTGCGTTCGCCAGAGGTGATGTCTTGAATAGCAAGTTCAACCAATACGTTTGGCGTACCCGCTTTCGGGTATTTCTGTTCGATAAGCTTGATATCGTCAGCATAGATTTCAGAGCGCGTGATCACGTCTACCGGGCTTTCATCAACCTTGGTAAAGGCAATTTTACTTTCATCTGGAGACCACCAGTATCCTGTCATGCGGCCCATTTCTTCTTGGGCTACAAACTCAGCCATACCAAATTTTATGTTGCCGCCGCCTTCTTTGGTAATTGCCGTTTCTTTACCTGACTCGATATGTTTTACATAAAGGTTCTGGTCGCGAATAAACGAAATGTAGTTACCTTTCGGCGATAATTTAATATCAGTTTCAAAAGCGTCGGTATCTAAAAGTTGCTTCGCCCCTTTTTCGCCCAGCTTGTGGTAAAAGACGTCGCCGCCTAGCGGGAACAATAAAGCTTTGCCATCGTCAGACCATTGGTAGCTAACAATACCGCTGCCTGATAAGCGCATACGTTCCCGTCGCGCTTTTTCTTCATCAGAGAGGACTTCTTCGCCGCTTTGAAGGTCGTTTGAGTCGAACAGCATGCGAGTTTGACCGCTTTCAATATGGTATTCCCATAAATCTAGGCGTTCGTAGTCAGTTTGCTTACCTTTTAAGAAGGTAACACGTTGACCGTCGGGGGATACTTTCAGTGAACGTGGCGCATTGCCATCAAGTGAAGGAGAGGAGAAAATGCGCTCAATAGTGAGCGTTTCAGCGTTTAAAGCAGTAGAGAGCATAGCGGCTCCAATTAAAAGGGCTTTTTTCATTTTTATCTGCATATTTGACTGTCGAAGGTTTGATTGTAGTTATATCAATTTATGATACAAGGTGCGACGTATGAAATCCGCAATGGTGCTAGGAGCGACAGGTTTAGTAGGACGAACGCTTGTAAATATGCTGTTACAGGACAGACGGTACAATGAAGTAACCTGCTTAGTCAGAAAACCGCTTTCCTCTAGCATGTTTAACGACCCACACAATAGGCTCAAGCCTGTGGTTATCGACTTTGACAACCTGCAAGACTACCAAGGTTACTTTAGCGTAAACCATGTTTACTGCTGCCTAGGGACCACGCTTAAAAAAGCGGGGTCTAAACAAGCCTTTCGCCGTGTGGATTTTGAGTTTGTGCACGTCGCTGCCCAGCTTACTCGTGCTCAACGAGCTGACAGCTTTGTGTGGATATCTTCGGTTGGCGCTGATGCTAAAAGCAGCAACTTTTATTTGCGGGTGAAAGGAGAATTAGAGAACGCCATTATGCGCATGCCGCAACTACCCCATGCCTCGGCAGTGCGCCCTTCATTGCTACTGGGTGAGCGTGATGAATCACGAACGTTAGAAGATATTGCGCAGAAGACTGCGCCTATCTGGCAAAGCATAATGAAAGGGCCGTTAAAGAAATATCGTCCCGTTCATGCCATCGATGTGGCTAGAAACATGATGTCGCTGCAGCGCTGGCAATAAGTATGTGCAATATTCGCTAACAGTATATGTCACCAGCTTAACGTGAAGCACAACCCGACTTGGTATAGAATGCGCGCCTTTTAACGTATCAGGTAAGTTGACTTCCCCATGTTCCGCTGTAAACAATTCACCGTAGCGCAAGATAAATGCGCCATGAAAGTGAACACCGACAGCCTAATTTTAGGAAGTTGGGCTAAGCTTCGTGCAGACGTTAAACACGCCCCACGTATTTTAGATGTTGGTACCGGCAGTGGTATTTTAGCACTAATGATGGCGCAAAAAGCCGAAAGTCAGTTGGTCGATATTGGATTTCGAATTGATGCCATCGAAATTGAAAAAGATGCGGCGGCGCAGGCAGCAGTTAACTTCAAAAAGTCAAAGTGGGCAGAGCGCCTGCATATTCACAATTGCGATCTGGCTGATTTTAAGCCGGCTTATTTGTATGACACCATCATTTCTAATCCGCCTTATTTCGACACGCCAGCGAAGGTTTCTAATGCATACAATAAGCAAAGCCACAATCGTTCAGTAGCAAGGCAAACATCTACATTAAGCCATGACGAGCTTTTTAACGCTAGCAGCGCATTATTGATAGAAAGTGGGCAAATGTACTGCGTTTACCCTGCGTCGATGGAAACTGACATTATCAAAACCGCCGCTGGTCATGGCTTATTGTTGGAAGCGATGCTTTATGTAAAGCATACATCGGATAAAGACCCTTACCTTTGTGCATTTCGCTTTAACAAAGTAATGAAGAATGCTGACGGCGGACATGCAGATTGCACTGCGTATGCAGACCATCAGCTTTTCACTGCAAAAGTTGCGAATGAAAATGCGCTGATAATTAGAGATCGCGAGGGTAATTACACTAATGAATACAAAGCCCTTTGTCAGCCTTTTTACCTTAAATTTTAACGAGCTTATATAAATGAACATAGTTGCAGAAGGTTTTGGCGCGATAGCCGTTGTTTTAAATTTTATTGGGTATCGCCAAACCAATGTCGATAAATATTTGCTTATTTCAGCCTTTGCCTTAAGCGCACTTAGTGTGCACTTTTTTATGTTGGAGGCTATGGCCGCAGGCATCGGGACTCTACTTGCCAGCGTTCGTAATTTCGTTGCCATTAAACATAGAAGTAATATCATTTTATTCTTCTTTGTTGCGGTGAATTTAGGCTTTCTGGCTTATGAATGGTTTGTACTGGAGCACAGCTGGATCATTTTCATTGCCTATGCGTCGTCACTGATATTTACAGTGGGGTCACTGGTTATTCGCAACACACATACTATTAGAAAAGTCTTTCTCTTAGCTGAAACTTTGGGGCTTCTGTACGCCATTTCTGTAGGAAGTATTTTCGGCACAGTATTCAACGTAAGCAACTTGATCAGTATTTTAAGTAAGCTGCGCACACCCTAATTAAAACCTCCAATACCTTTATCCAATTAATTAGTCTAATTTGTCTCTCATTTTGCTCAAAAAAAGACATGCTTTCGGTGGTTGAAATTCTTCAAAATGCTTAACTAAACAGTTAGTAAACATCACCTCAGATCTCTACATACCTTATTTTTAAAGGGTTAGACCAAAGTCCAATGGGCTAAAGTTCAATATCTTAATTCTAATATAAGCGTATCATTATTAATCAGTAAGTATGGTTTCAGCAATTTTTCCTCTAAGTGTGTGGAAGTAAACTCATCATGTAGTAGTGAGGGGAGTATGCGCAGTGAAATTAGTCGATAATAAAGAACAATTTAGTCAATCTGATCTGCTTGAACAAACGTTTCAGAGCGCCATAAACGATGGTGCTGCTGTTAATGTATTTGAGCGAGCAAGACACTTTCGTGATGTAGCCTCGGCAAGCGAACAGCCCCGTCTAGTCGAGACACGAACAAGCTTAGAAACAGAAAACCTGTGGAAAAAGCGCCTCAATATGTTGCTAGATGCAGAGAATAAACTTATAAAAGTTATACGTTTGCGCAAAATTACTGGTATATTTACTGTATTGAGCACGGCTATGTTTTTATTTTCCCTGTACTTAGCGCCGTCTATGTCGCCAGTCGTTTTTTACGCATTGAGCGCCATCGCTGCTTTCGGCATTGCAACTTACCCTGCGTGGTTTTTGGTATCAAAAAGCAATAGAAAGCGCAGAGATCACATCTCTAGTTTGTTTTACAAAAGCAATCACGAGGTAGAGATAGCAGACGGAAAAGTGACGTTAATCAACAGGGCGAACTATGCAAGTGTAACGCAAATACACATAATGGATCGCAACTTTGGTTCAATGGCAAACTAATAAGCATCACTACACGTCACACCTAATTACTGTATTGTTGGTAGCGTCGTTTGTCCTTGGGGCGCTACTGCTAGCACCAATAGATGCGCTCGGACAACTCCTCGCATCCGTCACTATCCTCATCTTTATATCGCTTTGTAGTAAAGAAGCTAGGCATTCTCAAAAATATCAAAACTTATTCCGAGTGCTTGCGCTCGTGCTTGCTATTGCCCTCAGTGTTAGATATCTACTTTGGCGTGGCATCTATACTCTGACCTATTCGGATGTACTCTCGATGATCGCGGTTTGGCTTTTGTTTGCCGCAGAAATTTATGCCGGATTTACATCTGTTCTTGGGGCTATTGTGAATGCCTTTCCGCTCAATCGTCCTCTTTTGACTTTGGAAGGAATGGACAAATCTTTGCTGCCGACCGTAGACGTTATGATCCCGAGTTATAACGAAGATGAAGAGATTCTCGAGGTCACAATTCGTGCCGCACAAATGTTAGATTATCCAAAAGATAAGCTTCATATTCACTTGCTCGACGACGGCGGAACAGATCAGAAAATCAATGCAGATAACCCTATCGCAGCGGCATCAGCAAAGCAGCGAAGACAGGATCTTCAGACACTTTGTTCCCGCTTAGGTGTAACGTATCACACGCGCGCTAAAAATGAATTTGCAAAGGCAGGTAACGTTAACAGTGCTATACAAAACACTAGCAGCGACCTAATCGTTATTCTTGACGCTGACCATGTTCCTACTTCTGATTTTCTCGATAGAACCGTACCCTGGATGCTTAAAAATGAAAAAGTGTTCTTGGTTCAAACGCCTCATTTCATGGCTAACCCTGACCCAGTCGAAAGAAACTACTTCTCTGCGTTTACACGCATGCCGTCAGAGAACGACATGTTCTACGGTACTATCCAAAAAGGGTTAGATTATTGGGGGAGTTCGTTTTTTTGTGGTTCTGCCGCATTAATGCGAAGAGAGCACCTTGATTTGGTGGGCGGAATCTCTGGTGACTCCATTACCGAAGATGCAGAAACCGCGCTAGACCTGCACAAGATGGGCTATGAGTCTGTGTATGTTGATAGACCTATGGTAAGCGGACTTGCTCCTGAAACCTTCGATGCGTTTATTCAACAGCGTATGCGTTGGGCGCAGGGGATGACACAAATTTTACTACTTAAAAAGCCATTTAAAGCGGAAGGTCTGAAGTGGTACCAGCGGGTGGGCTACATGAGTTCAATCATGTTTTGGCTGTTTCCTTTTGCCCGTATTATTTTCTTGCTAATGCCGCTGGCGTACTTAGTTTTTGGCCTTCAGGTGTATCACGCCTCCTTACTTGAAATTTTTGCGTTCACTCTGCCCCATGTAGCAGCGACATATATGATATCGACCATGCTCTTTGGTCGAACGCGATGGCCACTTGTCTCAGAGTTATATGAAATATTGCAATGTGCTTTTACGCTGAAAGCCTTAGTTCAAGTTTTCTTGAAACCTCGCGCTCCCTCTTTTGTGGTAACGCCAAAAGGAGAAAGTCTGGAAAAAACCTTTGTATCACCACTTTCGAATATTTTTTACTGGCTGATTTTGATCATCACTTTCGCACTAGGCTCTGGTATTTATAAATTTATTACTGAGCCGATCACCAGAGAGTTAACCGTAGTGGTAATGCTTTGGAACATATTCAACTTAATATTATTGTTGTCTGTACTGAGTGTCTTACTAGAGCGAAAACAGGTTCGCAGTCAGGCACGTTTGCCTGCCACTAATAGCGTGGTTATCAAAACTGAAGACGGCCAGGCGTGGGTAGGTGATTTAGTAGATATGTCGCTTGGTGGGGCAAGGCTGCGTTTAAAGGGGGAAGGCGCTTATGTCCCCGAAGGCGCGATGTTAACTTCATGGAGCCATGCGCTTAATAAAAATGTGCATGTTCCAATAAATGTGCTGCACTATGATAGTAAGACAAAAATGCTTCGTGTGCGCTTCGTGCCAAAAACTTCAGAACAAGAGTACGAAGTAATTGCCCTTTCACTTTGTGATAGTTTGCGCTGGCTATCGTTTCAGCGAAGAAGAACACGGCCTATATCGTATTGGTTTGGGGCTAAACATGTACTTAAAGTCGGGCTCAAACCCGCTTTATTGCATATGCTTGTATTAATGGGTAAATTCGCCAGTAAATTGGGGCTGATTGCTAAGTCGGCAAAGGAATAAAAATGATAAAAAAATACCTTATGTTCATCTTTTGTTTGTGTATGCCTTTTACCCTTGCGGCACAAACTGATACCTACCGTCTCACCGATTTTTTCGGTGGCGATAGCACGGTTCGCCTCGAGGGAAAGGCTGCTTCCATAGACATTCCTATACCTTTGAGCCCAACGACTGACGTAGATAGTGCACTATTAACCTTAGAAGTGGTTAGTTCACAAGCGCTCATTAAAAAACGCTCACAGCTTGTTGTCAGGTTTAATAATGCCACCATTGGCCAAATTGCGTTTGACCCTGACAGGCCTTCTTTGGTCTCTGAAGTTGTAGTTCCAAAAAAACTATGGCGTAAGGGATTTAATTCATTGTCACTGGCTGTAAGTCAGCATTATGCAGAGCAATGTGTTGATGGGAGTGCACCTGAATTGTGGAGTGAAATTAATGCATATAATTCAACACTTAAGATGTCTACCTCGCTTAATGAGAAGCGCTTCACTCTTGAAGAACTTAGCGGTTTTTTTCACCCTGGTATTGGTGGGCAGAGAAAGGTCCAGCTATATACGGCGCGACAAGCAGATGAGCGAACTAAGTATCAAACTTTGCCTTTAGTTGCCCAAGCACTTGCATTGAGAAACCAATACCAACCTCTTGTTATCGAGACAGCTAGCTTCGATGACGGCTATGTTTTACCACAGGTAGAAGATTCAGAGAATAGCTTTTGGAATGAGCGCAATGTTACTAGATATGAGCGCGCAGCTTGGTATTTAAATGCAACCCCTAAGCAGCCTATTCACGTACTTGTTGGTACCGTTGAAGCGCTGTCTCCCGTGTTGTCTGACGAAGTTATAAATGACATTGACGGCGCGTTCCTTAAGACTCAACGCACCCCAGCATTCATTAAGGATAATCAAGTCATCGTGCCTGCGAGTTATCGTCTTATTGTCAGCGGTACTACTCAAAACGAAGTATTAGAGGCAGCAAAAGCATTAGCAGTGATGGATGATGTTATTAATCCTATTTCACAAGTCACAGTTCTCTCGCAGTCTCAAATGAACCCAGAAACGCTGCAGCGTAATCTTGTGCTAAACCCCGGTAATAATTATACCTTTGAAGATTTTGGTGTTTCTACGGCGCAATTCCGGAACGAGGGGAGTTTTAATAAACGGGTTTCATTTAGGTTACCTGCTGACTTTTATGTGCCCGAAAACGCAAGTGTGGAGTTACTCTTAGACTTTGGTTACGGCGCCGGTTTTGGACCGGGCTCTGTATTGAATGTGAACGTGAATGACGAGCTTGTTCATGGCTTATCACTGAACAACATTAACGGTCAGTCTTTCAGAGACTATCAATTACGAATACCCGCGCGCTTTTTCAAGGGCGGCATAAATAATCTAGATTTCGCTGTAACTATGCGAGCGCCTCTAGCGGGTGTGCCGTGTGATGATATTCCTGGCTCTCATTTGGTTTTCCAACTCGATGACTCTTCCGCTATAAAACTTCCGGAGGCGGGAAGTGTGGCCGTGCAGCCTGATTTGGCGTTGTTTTCTGAAACCGCATACCCATTCGCACGTTTCAAGTCGGCTCCCCCTTCGACGATTGCCATCCCATCAGTCGACTATTTAGATTCTGCGTTAACATTATTGGCAAAATTAGCTCAGGTTGCGCAAGCACCTTTGTTAAATGTGCAAGTAGCATCGGGTAATGATCTTTCCACCGAGGGTTCTGTCATTGTGCTTGGTACGCCAGATACCTTAGATGAGATAGAGCAGAGCGAATTCAATACGGCAATTGAAGCAACAAAACGTTGGTCGTACAGATTACAAAACAACTTATACAACCGTATTCGAACAATGACTGGCGACTTGTCTTATAAAGAAATGCGAGTTGACGGGCACACCGTACAAAAAAGTGATTTGGGGGAGCAAGCTATTCTTACGGCCCAGGCACATCCTGTATCTAGTCAAACAGATACCTTGTTTATCTTGGCAGCGCAAACGCCTGAGTTACTAAATGCGAGACTCGAAGATTTAGTTAGTTTGGCAATGTGGGGACAAATGGGGGGAGACTTCTTTGCGTGGAAAGATGGGCTTTCTCCATCACTCATTATGCAGGTTAGCGATAAATATGAGGTTGGTGAAGCTGATGATACCTGGCTGCACTTAAGGTTATGGCTATCTAATAACCCGTGGTATTGGCTAGTTGGCTTTGTGTTTATGGTACTTATTGTAAGCCTGCTAGTTTACTTACTGCTTATACGCAGAAATAAACAAGTGCAGGAATCATGGTAAATATACAAAGCGTTATCAGGGCAACATTTCTATTTGGTATCACGTTTTTGTTAATGTCGTGCGCTACTGAAGAAGAGAGCGAATTTAAGTCTCAGTATATCGCGTATAAGGCCTTGTTTATTGACGGTGGACGAGTGATCGATACCGGAAATGACGAGGTATCACATAGCGAGGGGCAGGGGTACGGCATGCTCTTCGCTGTTGCCGCAAATGATAAAGATACCTTCGACGCACTATGGCATTGGACTAAACGCACATTAATGCGTGACGACGGCTTGTTTAGCTGGCGCTATCGACCTTGTGTTGATAATTCCGCTTCGTGTATTGATGACCCCAATAACGCCTCTGATGGCGAAATTCTTATCGCATGGGCGCTACTGCGTGCGCATGAACAGTGGGGTGTAAGTTCGTATTTGGATGAGGCTAAAACAATTGTAAGTGCTGTCGAACAGAAGTTGTTGATAACCAACAAAAACAGCGTTGTGTTGTTACCAGGTGAGTACGGGTTTACGTCTAAACAAGTAGGGAAGAGCAGTTTGCAGTTAAATTTGTCTTACTGGGTTTTTCCCGCTATCACTGATTTGGCAAAAATATCATCTGCGCCCGCACGCTGGGACAAACTCTATAAGTCGGGCTTAGCTTTACTGTCCAAGATGCAATTCTCTTCTTATCAGTTGCCAAGTGATTGGGTGCGTTTTACGCCCACCAATACTGACTCAGGCAATAAGGATATTGGTACAGTAAGCCTAGACGAGGTGATATCGCCTGAATTTGGCTTTAATGCGATCCGCATTCCACTGCAGCTTACGTGGTCACCGCAATTTCGAGAAAACATTCAGTTAAACGAAAAGTTGCTTGCTCCATATTATGCATGGTGGGCGATTACACCTACACCAGCTACCGTCAACTTGTTAAACGAGGAGACCGCTGAGTACGAGATGTCTGAAGGAATGAAGTCTGTTCACATTGCAGTAAACAGCCTTATGAAAACAGAAGCGCCAGAAAAGGCTGAGTGGCCTTTAATTGACCGCAATACGGACTATTACTCTGCAAGCCTGACATTGCTCTCTATGCTAGCGGTTTTGGATAACGCATCGTGAAAGAAAGGTTTACAAGCACCTCTCTATGCTTAGCTCTTAGCGCATTACTTACGTCCTTTGGGTCGATGTATGCGTACGGACAAACTAAAACAACTTACAAAGAAAAAGACCTGGGCATACTGCCGGCACAGCAAGAACAACCCGATTTAACTGGCCTTTGGTATCATATTAACGAGCGGCAGATACAGGAAGCCAACGTGGAATTTACGCGCTTAAAGGCCCGTTACCCCGGCTGGAAGGTACCGAAAGAAGTCGAAACTGAGCTAAACAGAATAAATGGTCGACTAAAAAGCACTATTAAGCCCGTTGTTTCAGTACCGAGAGTAGATAAGTCAGACAAACCTGTGGCTGAGACCACGCCTAACGACTCGCGCGAATTGTCTCAACAGCAGTTCGCTAAGCCTGCTTCAAAAGCGCTTCCGCTAGAAAAGTTTGCGCAATTAACGCCTAAAGCTAGAGCGATAACGCCAAAGCAAAAAGTAGAAAGGCTTATTGCGTTAAGCAATCAGTTAAAGCGTACGGACTTTTACTTGCTCATGGGGTGGACTGCTATCGACAAAGGCATGTTAGATATTGCTAGCCAACAGTTTACCGCAGCCTTGCAGTTGGCTGTTCGAGATATTGATAAACAATCAGCGCAGCAAGGTTTAAATAGTGTGAGGGGAATTAAGCTCCAGCAAGCATTATCACTGCGTGATACAACAACCTTGGCACAGTTACTTAAATCTGCCACTAATGGTTACACGAGAGAAGTGCTACAAGGCGCAGCGTGGCAACAATACGATTTAAAGAATTACAACTTTGCTGAAGCGCTGTTTAGTTTGGTAGAAGACAATGAAGGCCGGTACTTGGCACTTAGCGCACAAAGCAGTGATATTGCCAAGCAAAACGCTTTCGACTTGGCATGCAGTATTGATACTGAGGTTTTCATTAGACGCTGCGCTGATGGCTTGGCGAGTCGACAGGCCCGGCTATACGATACAAGGCGTTACAAAGAGAGTATTCAAGCTGGGGAAGCCCTTGAACGTTTGCGGCTTTTAAGCGTAGAGGAACGCGCGTTAATTGGTTGGGCTGCAAAGGAAATACAAGACACGTCCACCGCAACGGCCGCGTTCGAGCAAGTGCTATCGAAAACGCCAACAGATACGGTTATTGCTAATGAATTAGTGACATTGAATCAAAGTGACGATGCGGCATTAAATCGCTTGGCCTTAAAATACAATGCAGTGAAGAGTATTTTGCAAGCGCGGACTCGACGAAATGCGTGGCCGAGAAAACAATTTTGGTTAGCTTATCAAAACGATGACCAAAAAGCGGTTACCGCACAGACTAAAGATGGCTTAAGTGCAGTTTACGGGATAAATACCCGCAGCCGAAGTGGTGGCGAGGGTCTTGGCAACTTTGACGTAGCGTCTCAATACATTGGCATTGGCAGCGGTTATAAAAACTGGCTTTGGCAAGTTTCACTTGACTATAAACAGTTCTACAGCGGTTCTCCTCAAGTTGGTGATTGGTTCGGTGATAGGCAACTAGAAATTACATCCTTGGGCATAAGCGGTTTTGAAGACACGGGTGTTCGCGCTGAAGCCTATTATCAAGCGCCAGACTTTAATTTTTACGCCAACGTAGAATACGGCATGTTTGAACAACCCGTTGGCGCAAAAGTCACCGGGCAAATATCAGCGGCTAAGTTTTTACCTCGCACAACAGTTGCAGCTACTCTCTTTAGAAAAGAAAAAGAAGACAGTCTATTAAGTCAGACAGGGACACTTTATGCCAACCGTAAGCAGACATGGGGCTATGTAATAGAAAGTGGTATCCGTGGGTTAGTTGCCCATTCCATTGATGACAATATTTCGGTTGCGGGGACTGCGCAGTTAGGTCGATTGGAAGGCGAGCTGGTTGCTGATAATAGCGCGCTAACGCTTCGTGGTGACGTAAGCTACGACATAGCTGATATCGTATCTCCTAACCTTGACTATTGGCGTGTAGGGCCATTCTTGAGCTATACGAGTTTTGATAAAAATTTGAGCGGCTTTACTGTAGGAAACGGGGGCTATTTTAGCCCGAGTCAGTTTGTCAGCATTGGTGGCTACTCTGAATTGCTAACCTTAGAGGCACACAACTGGCAGGTTAAGCTGCGTAGTTCACTTGCGCTGTCTCGTGTTAAACAAGATGATGATTTGCGCTTTCCTATTGGAAGAGAGCACTCAAGCGTAGAAGAAGGGGGTTCTCTCGGAGAAAACTCAGATACGGGATTAAGCGGTAATCTTATGGCTGAAGGCCAGTATCGTATCGATAGCAACTGGATTGTGGCTGGCTACATTGGAAAAGCGTTT
This sequence comes from Alteromonas sp. ABV4_150, assembly GCF_056311745.1. Taxonomy (NCBI): domain Bacteria; kingdom Pseudomonadati; phylum Pseudomonadota; class Gammaproteobacteria; order Alteromonadales; family Alteromonadaceae; genus Alteromonas; species Alteromonas sp. ABV4_150. The sequence goes on from NZ_CM149971.1 coordinate 2,351,257, forward strand.
GCGGTCGAGTATCAAGCGTTTGAAGCGGGCATTCAGATAAGATGGCGAGAGGGGCAGGGTAATGGAGTAACAAGTGATGAGCTCTTGCTATCTTCACCACGATTAAGCGGCTTTGCTTTATAAAGCCGCTTCCGTTCAAAGGCCTAATTATCCTTTTTAGACCTTGCTAACCTGTCGGCGCCTAGCCAGCATGAAGCACCCTGCGCCAAATAAAAGGGCAATTGAAGCAGGTTCAGTAACGTTGATAGCGCCAAACTGATAGTTATTTATTTGGCCTGTTGGCGCGGCGTAGGTTTCGCCATCGTCATTAATCAGTTCTTCGAACGGCGTTTCTAAGCGATTAGCAATAACGTTGCCGTCTACATGGCCATTGTAGAAGCTTAGTTCTGCATATGGCGCCAACACACTACCTTTTACGCCTACACTGTGCAGGGTGAGATCTTTAGCATCAACGAAGTTAAACAAGATGTTGTTGGTATAAAGACCGTCATGACGTTGACCTTCATTGTTGTCATTATCTCTGTACTGGCCGGTTTCTGTAAAATACTCGTTTTCCTGCGTAAAGGCTGTATTAAAGAACCCGGTATTAAACAACTCTACCGAATCTCCATACACATTGATAATGTTATAGCTGGTGGTAGAAAAATCGTAAACGATGCGTTTATCAGCTGCGCTGAACCAACTTGTATCAATATCATAAATATTGATGTCATCAGTACCTGAAAACGTGATGGTGTTTAATACAGTTGCGTCAGTATCGCTACACGCAGTAGCTTTTTTGGGGTCATCTGCATCTGTGCACGACAATGTTGTTGTGCCATTCACCGTCATTGATGCAAAATCCTTTGACTGCTCAGTAACCTCGGAGGCTATAGCGTCAAAGTCGATGTTGCTTACGTCAGCCTTGCTCACACTGCCTTGTTGAACAGTGGTCGCTGAAGACCCGTTTGTAGCGGTGTAATTGTTTCTATCGTTAAGGGTTACAACGCCGTTAATCTCGCTGCTATCAAGCTCAACGTTAGATTCGGCAAACACATTTCCATTTTCGACCTGAGAGCCATATTCATCAGTATTGCTAAGGTTGTCATAAACACTGTTAGGCCCACCAAGTTTTACGGTGTTTGCGTGCACATCACCTGATACAACGTTTGAGTTACCTAGTTTGACATCGCCTTTCGAAGTAATACCGCCAGATTTCACGGTCGAATTGATTAAATTTACAGTCTGCTCGGCATTTACTGCCTTATCGAAAGAAAGTTCAGAACCGAATACCATACCTGATACGGTAGTCGAGCCACCGTGAACATCACCGCGAGTGAAATGAAGGTCGCCGCCTACAGCAAGCGCAGATTCAGACATGTCTGGTGATAACAGCAGGCCAACATTGAAGTCAGTAACGTCCATTTTGCCGCCGACAGCTAGTCTTCCTTCAACGTCGGAAGATTTACCTGTAAAGCTATCGAAGATGAACGCGTTGTAGTCGAACGCTTCGCTTAATTCAATTTTGGCTGCCGACACCTGAGGTGCTGACATCACCGCTGCTAATATAGCGGTGTAGATGAGTTTCTTGTGCATAATGGCTCCAGTGACATCCGAGTCTGGAACCGATTTTCAACATGGTTTATCCAGACACACCGAATAGTACGATCTGAACAAAATTCGTGCGATAGCACAAGAGATACTTTGGTATAAGAGGTCATACGAAAAAGCCACCCGAAGGTGGCTTTTTAGGATTTGTGTTTAATTATAAAGGCGCTTTAGCTGCTCTTTTTAACCAAAACAGATACTTTTTCGATACCAGCAATTTTAACTTGGTTCATAACTTCAACCACTGTACCGTGCTCGCTGTCTTCGTGAGCCTGGATTGCAGCTGAATCAGTGTTGTTCTCTGCCAGGTATGTTTGCGTATTCGCAACCACGCGACGAATATCAACTTCACGGCCGCCCATCATGATTGAGCCATCAGCATCAATACGGATAGATAGCGCTTTAGAAGGCTTATCGTTTTTCGCTTGATTGTCTTCTGGACGGTTTACGTCTAAACCTTTCTCTTTCACGAACGAGGTCGTTACGATGAAGAAAATCAACATGATGAACACGATGTCCAACATGGGGGTCATATCAATCTGAGCCTCGTCTTCAGCCGAGGTATGCTTTTTTCTTTTCATCTCGTCTTCTTTCTTCTGTTACGTTCGAGCCATTTAGTATACTGCTTGTTACAAAAATATACAGACTTTTGTATAAAAACAGTGTGCTCATTAACACTTGTTGTTGAAAAAATACTCAGTTCCACGGTAATAAAACAACAAACTAGGTTTGTTTGCGTGAAATAGCGACACCTAATTGGTAAAAATACAACATCAATGCCTGATTGAGTGATGTACGCAAGTTACCATGAGGGTAAATGCCAAGTCTAGCTTCCGTTGATTTTTTTGTACCTTGCACTAAGAACGCATTTTTGATCTCGTGATCTTGAATGCAGGCTTCAAATGCACGGGCAGCCATCTCCTGAGGCATAGCATAATAATACATTTTTAGTGCGCGATCAGCCTCTACGGATCGCACAAAGTACTCATTTGGCCTTTTTTGATCATTTAAAAACAATAAAGAGAAACAATCGCTCAATTTTTGATTCAAAGGGTGAGCGTTCATAGGTGCATTATCAAGCCACGCCTGCGTAGCGAAACTTCCGGTAGCAACGCCGTCGAACATACGAGGCGCAATATAATGATCAAATGCGTGAAACCACTCGTGGGCGAGGGCCCCTGCTCCCGCGTTTTTAGCTAGCGCCAGCTGCCTTTTTGCGCTGTTGTAGTGGGCGCTACTGTGTTTTTGCCCCCCACTGCCAAAAGCAAGAGACAAGGACCCATTTAAAGACAGCACTTGCTCATTAATATTTAAGATCGCAACCAGATCGTACAGCGCATCAAAAAACAAATTGGCTGCGATCTGTTGTTCTTGTGCGGTTACCCATCTGCCAACCGTGATCGTAGCGAAATTAAACAGTTTACGAATATCTTGAAATGACACGTCCGCACCGTCTCGGTGGCTTGGGCCGTTACGATAGAACTGCTGATGAAGACGACCTTTATTTTCCAACGCTGATATCCAAGTGGATTAAATATTCATGCCATGGAGACCAGTAGCTGTTCACACCAAGCCTCAATGCGGGCATCGGTTTTGTCGTACTGGTTTTCATCGTCAAGAGAAAGGCCAACAAACTGGGTCTTATCTTCGGTTAACGCTTTAGAGGCGGTAAAGTCATAGCCTTCGTTAGGCCAGTACCCCACAATATTACAACCTGAAGGCATAATTGCATCGTGAAGCATGCCTAATGCATCTTGAAACCATTCGCCGTAACCTAGCTGATCGCCAAGGCCGAATAGTGCAATGGTTTTACCTGCTAAATTTAAGCCGTGCACGTCTTCCCAGTGAGACTCCCAATCTTCTTGAAGCTCGCCAAAATCCCAAGTGGATATCCCAAATATGATGATGTCGTATTCGGCCGTGCGCGTCAGGTTTACATCTTTAATGTTATGAAGGTCAACAATCTCTTCGTCAAAAAGGCTATTGAGCTGCGCTTGGATCTTTTCTGCCGCCATTTCGGTGTAGCAGGTTGTGGAGCCATAAAATAATCCGATGGACAGTGCGCTATCACTCATTAGATACCTCTTTTGAACTAATCGTCTTTAGAAGCTGGGAATTCTACCTCTTTACCGTTGCTCAACAAAGCTTTGCACTGAACATCGGTGTTTTTCTGTGAAATTTTTAATACACCGATAGCGCAACCGTTGAATAATTCGCCATAATCCTTGCTGGGCTCCCGTGCTTTTACTGACATATTTCGACGTCTTGTAAAGAGGTTTAAAGGCGACTTAGAGCGATAAAGCAGGCGGTTTAACCTATCTAGCCACTTAATAAGTCCATCCGGAAATGCGTTTTTCAATCCGCTGCAGGTGAACTGTGTAATATGGGGGCTGTTTCGTCTGAAGCGTAAACGCACATCGTACACAAAGGAATAGTGCACATCGCCCGATAAAATAATGAACTCAGGCGGGGTTTTATAGTGCCTAAAGATGTTTAGCATAACGTTGGCAGTACCTTTATGTGCCATCCAGTTTTCTGCATCAACAGTGAGCGCCTTGCCAAAAAACGTGAATATTTTTTGAATGGCCTCGATAACTTTAACCCCATAAATAGGGGCGGCAGATACAACGATGACAGATTCTTTGCCAATAATAGAATGCTGGAAATCACACAGCGCTTCCCAATCCATTAAACCCGAGGGCTTGTTCATATTTGATTCACTGCGCCAGCGCTGTGTGCGTGTATCTAATACCTCAATAGGTGGCGTGGTATCTAAACGATAATGCCACTGATCAAAATCTAAAAGATCGTTAATAAACTCATCGTGTGCAGTGAATCCTTCTACACTTATCGATTCTTGTACTTTCACGATCAGGGGCGCAACTTTTTTGGGAGCATTGCCCCAGCCTTGGCATAGCAAGTAGCCAATGAGTGCATTGCCGATCATGCGTTTCGATAAAGGATTGCCATAAACTTCTTGTTCCCAACCACGAGTTAAGTTCCAATCGTCGGTCACATCGTGATCGTCAAAGATCATATAGGTTGGAATATGCGCTAGCGCTCGGCGTACCTGTGGTAATTGTTCAACGAACCCAGTAAGCGCGTCATTTTCTTTATCGAAAATGTTCGAGTACTTGTCTGAAATACCGTCTTTATCGATAGCGACATCAGACCACAGCGTATCGGACCACACCAGCAAATACATAGCGATGATCTCTGCACTGCCAATTAAATGGTTTTGTGCATTTACCGACGTAAACACAGGCTTTTTCTTGGCGCCAAAGAAAATGGAAGACAATACTGTATTGGTCGCTATTTGCGGCAGAAGCTGTTCACGTTCATAAAACCCAAATTCATGGGTTGCAAGTTCACTCGTGTTGCTCACCACTGCGCCTTCAAGCGCTTCGTGGTAAAGGCCTAAACGCTCTATCACACTGTGAATAGCTTTAAGCATGGGACCTGCGACATCATCCGCATAAATTTGATCCCCCGTCATCAGTAAAAGATCGGGAAAGTCCTCACCCCTTTCGAACGCATTCTTATGTAAAACGTCAACCTGCGCCAGCGCATCATCATCGTGATAGTGGGGTTTGCGGCAAGAGCCATGCAAAATAGTTTCGGGTGTTTCTGTGAAGTGAAAACTTGGCGAAGATTGACCATCGTAAAGTATTGCCCGCTGTTCTTTTTCCCAATTGGCTTGGGCAGACGAATCGTCAAATAACAGTTGATAGCTAATTCGCACTCTGTCTTTAAAAGTGTCAGCCGAATAAAAAGAGATGAGGTGGATGAAAGCATAAGAACCTACGCGTATAGTTTCACTCTGACACTCACCTGCTATCGTTTGGTCACAAGACGATAGTTTCAGCGATGGTTTTTCTGCGCTACTAGTCACTACCCATATATGGCTTTCAGTAGGCGTCACTTTTCTAACTATTGGCCCTGCTATGACTTGGGGCAAGTGCTGCGTAGGAATGACTCTCTCCTTCAATACTCGATTTATGAGATATAACCTTACTCTTTTTTGTGCATAAACGGTATGCTCGATATACTCCCTTACAATTTTTTCAGTTTTAGCTTTTGCTCTCGCTTTAGTGAGTCGAGAGAGGACTTCATATTATGCTTAAATACTTATCCGCCACCGTTTTAACCGTAATGCTGGTCACCGCATGCAGCGAACCAAAAGATGTCATTATCAGTCCAGAACCTACAGATTTGACAGAAACAACAGTAGGGAAGTGGATCCTTGATGAATCTGGAAAAGTTATGTTTGACCCCCAAACATCCGGGCTAGTGGTGCTAGACGGACAGCTAGTTACCATTGCTGATGCAAGTGCGGATGTTACTCAGCAGTTGAAGTTACATAGCATTTCACCAGAAACCGCAACGCTCGTTGCCTCTAGTGAGCGCTTTTCATTCTCAAGAGCTGTGCGCCGAAGCTGCTTCTATAGTTACTTAAGCGAACAACCAGATTTAGAAGCGTTAGCGGTAGACCCTAGAAATTCTAATGTCATTTACACCGTCACAGAAGATGCAACCCGTACTGGTGCCTTAGGCCCTCGTTGTGAAACCAAATACGAAGATACAGGCTCTACAGACTACCCAACCCTATTGGTCAAACTAACGCGAAAGGACAATGGCGCTGTTGAAATGTCAGATGTGCGTCCGCTCCAGTTTCCGAAAGAGTTCGAAGTAGGTAACTTTCCTAACGATGGTATTGAAGGCCTGACCATGGCGAAAGACGGCACTTTGTATTTGGCATTGGAAAAAGATAAAGCGGGGCAGCCAAGAATCTTCACTTTGTCTGTCGATAAAGACTTTTTCTCATCGAGCGATTTTGCAACTGTTAGCGAACCAGACCTTCAGCTCCCTTCGTTTACCTCGGGTAATCACCCCATAAATGGCTTGGCTTTATATACGCACTCAACAGGCGCATCATATTTATTTGGCGCCGCAAGAAACGACAATGAATTGTGGGTAATTGATACCACTGGTAGCAAGCCAACAAAGCGCATTCCCATTATCTTTGATGTTGCCAGTGATCAAAATTGCGAACAGTACACAATGGATAATTCGTCAATGGAAGGGTTAGTCACCATTGATAGTAGGCTATGGATTATCAACGATCCGTGGGAAAAGAATTACATGAAAAATGCGGTATGTGAAGCGCATAAGAAGCGTTATGAAGATTTAGCGCCGTTACTGTTTCCGATAGAAATCAATGACGTTTGGTTTGATTAGCGTCTATCTACTCGCGATGTCCTTTAAACCGAAAAAGGGTTGCTACCAAGCAACCCTTTCGTTTTTAGCCAGCCTGTAAACGCCGCTAAAAAAGGTGACTTTACCTATGCATCGCTGCGAAGGCGAGAAGCAAAAGTCTTTTTGAATTTTGCAAGCTTAGGTGCAACGACCATAGAGCAATACTGGTTCTGCGGATTGTTTTTGAAATAATCCTGATGGTAGTCTTCGGCGTCATAGTAGTTATTCACGGCTACTATTTCAGTGACTACCGGGTCGGGCCAAATTTCTTCTTCTGTGATTTGTGCAATAATTTTTTCAGCTTCCGCTTTTTGAGCATCGTCGTGATAGAAGATTGCACTGCGATACTGTGTACCCACATCATTACCTTGTCTGTTTAGCTGAGTAGGATCGTGTAGCGCGAAGAAAATCTCTAGAATTTCACGGTAGCTGATGTTGTCTGCATCAAACGTTACTTGTACCACTTCTGCATGACCAGTGCTTCCCGTACATACCTCTTCATAGGTTGGATCGGCTTTTTCACCTCCAGCATAACCAGAAATAGCTTTTTCTACGCCTTCAACAGTGTTAAACGCAGATTCGATACACCAAAAGCATCCGCCTGCTAAAGTGGCCACTTGTAAATTTGCCATAATAAAACCTCTCTTAATCTTTGCTTGTAGTGTGGGTGTCAGTAGGTCACAACACAAGTCATCCAAGCGTGTTTTTTTATCGTATAAACGAATATTAAATAAGAATAACGTGCGACGGCTTAAAACGGTTTTAAACTGGCCGCTACAAGTGTGCTGATAGTGCACGGCAAACGCGATGTATTTTTTGTTTTTCCATGTTTGCATGGGCGAAATCGTCTTTTAAGCGATAAGCGTCTTATTTAGCAGAGGTAGGTAGAAGTGATTATTTTTTACGACGGTTATTGCCCTTTGTGCATAGCCGAAATGCGTCATCTACGCAAAAGAGACCAACATAACAAACTCACCTTGGTCGACATTCAGGCCCCTGATTTTGCAAGTCGTTATCCTGACATGGATTGGCATGCGCTTAATGCCAGAATTCACGGGCTTCGCGAGGACGGTACCCTAATTACCGGACTTGATGTTACCCATGAAGCGTGGAAGGCAGTAGGTATGGGCTGGATTTATGCTCCGCTTCGCTGGCCAGTCATTCGTTATGCCGCCGATGCGTTTTACAATGTATTCGCGAAACATAGATACACCATCTCTTACCTTTTAACGGGAAAAAAACGCCAGTGCGACCGCTGTGTACCGGGAGAGCCGAATGGAAAATAACGTACTTGTAGTGGGCGCATCTGGTGGCATAGCGTCTGCGCTTATAGAACAATATCGCAGTGCAGGCGCAAGGGTGTTTGCAGTAAGTCGTGCAGCTACAAACGAAGAAAACAACTTAGAAAATGTTTCGTATCATCAAATTTCTGAACAGGATGATAAGCATATCAGTGGTTTTGTAAAACAACTCGCTGAGCAAGACGTTGTGTTAAATACGGTAGTAATAACAACCGGTTTTTTGCATAACGAATGCGAAGGAATTCACCCCGAAAAACGCTTAGAAGATGTTAGCGAGGAAGCCCTGACCGCTTACTTCGCGACAAACAGCATTATTCCCGCTATATGGCTTAAGCATTTGGTCAATATTATGAGTAAAGAAGGGTCCACCCTTGTTTGTCTAAGCGCAAGAGTTGGGAGCATATCAGATAACGGGCTTGGCGGATGGTATGGCTACCGTTCATCGAAAGCCGCGCTCAATATGTTTGTCAAAACCGCCTCGGTAGAGTACAAGCGCAGATTAAAAGATGTCATGCTTGTTTGTTACCACCCAGGTACTGTTGACACTGGCCTGTCGAAGCCTTTTCAAAAGAATGTGGCCGCTAAAAAGCTATTTACCCCGGAATTTACTGCAAAACAACTTATTCACCACCTTTCAGCGCTTGATCGGGACCAAGCTTGTCATTTTATCGACTGGAATGGCGAAGTGGTAACTTGGTGATACGGCCTAGTATCATTTCAGCAAGTTCAACATCAAGACTTTTTATTTCACTGCTGTTACCATGCTATTTTGGGAATGGTGCAGCGTATTGATACGCCCATAGAGGCAGCAATACAACGCGTTGACGCCACACGTGAGTCATAACAACAAACGCCATCCTGATAATAAATAATATCAGTTCGCGCAGCTTGATACCGATGAGTATCAAGCGCAAACAACAAGTACACATTATGAGTACAAAAAGTCTTTTCTCTAACCAAGGTATTTTTGTATTTCACAATGAGTGATAAGCGAACTGTTATAACAATAACTCAACAAGAGGAAGGGATATGAGCGGGGCCAGAGAACAGTTCGGATCGCGCATAGGTTTTATATTGGCTGCTGCAGGTTCTGCAGTGGGCATTGGTAATTTGGTAGGTTTTCCAGTCGGTGCAGCCAAAAACGGTGGCGGGGCATTTCTTTTAATGTACGCTATCTTCGTTTTTGCCATTTGTTTACCGGTAATGCTGGCAGAAATGTCAGTGGGTCGTCATGCAAAAAAAGACCCGCTGGGCGCATACAGTGCTATCAGTGGCAACGAAAAGAAATGGAAGCTTGCAGGCTGGCTCGCGATTGCCACGCCGTTTATGATTGCCGTTTTCTACATGGTTATTACCGTGTGGCTATTTGGTTATTTGTTTGAAGCCGTCAGCGGGAACTTAGACAAATTAGCCGACCCCGCAACCTTCGGGGTGTTTATTAATTCAGAGTCTATCTTTGCCTACATGGCTGTCGTTGTTGGTGTGGTTTATCTTATCCTCCAAGGTGGTGTAAAAGAGGGGATAGAAAAAGCAGCGAAGCTACTGATGCCAGCGCTATTTGTGATGCTTATAGGCCTTGTTGTCTTCGTACTCACTCGCGAAAACGCTATGGCAGGCGTAGAATTTTATATTGTTCCTGAGTTTTCAAAAATTACAGCGGAAGTGGTGAACGGTGCGCTATCCCAAGCCTTTTTCTCGCTGTCGTTAGGTATGGGTATTCTTATTACCTACGGTAGCTATATCGATAAACGTGCAGATGTACCTAGCGCAGCAAAACTAGTAGCGCTAACAGATACTGCTGTGGCTTTTACGGCCGGCCTAATGATTCTTCCTGCGATCTTTTCTTTCAACCCAGATATTAATCCTGATGACTTAAGTGAATCGTCTGTAGGTATGATTTTCACCTATCTGCCTAGTATTTTCTTAGCGCTACAAGACTCCATTGGTTATATGGGCGCTTCTGTCGTCGCTAGCTTGTTCTTCTTGCTAGTTTTCTTTGCGGCCATTACATCGCTAGTTTCAATTTTTGAAGTACCGGTTGCGGCATTGATGGACGAAAAAGGTGTTAGCCGTAAATGGGCCCTTGGTTCTTTGGGTAGCATTATGATTTTATTGGCTATCTTAAGTGCGTTGTCGTTTGGTAAAGTTGATATACTGACGTCATTTATGCACTACGCAGGCGCCGATAAATCGCTGTTCGACGTAATTTACGATGTATTCTACGACACTATTTTGCCCTTAAACGGCCTACTAATCTGCTTGTTTGTTATTTATCGCTGGAAGAGTACTAATTTTAATGCTTCTTTGGAAGAAGGCAGCAGCGGCTATAAAGGCAGCTGGTTTGAAAAGTATGTGGATGTTTCGTTGAAAACCTTTATTCCGCTAATTTTACTTGTGATTTTTGTAAACACGGTGGCTGTCAAATACTTTGGTTTAAGCCTTTTCGGTTAAGAGGTTCACCACACAAAACTATTCTACTTGCTGTGTGATAGCAGTAAATTCGGATAATAAACGGCAAGCCAGAGGCTTGCCGTTTTCGTTTCTTTTAGCGTATTTATTCTTAGTTCGTGACTCTTGGCAACTTATAAACGAGTACACCGCAATAAATTGACAACTGTTTTGGCAAGCAAAGTAAACATATCAGCATAAGTCTTAAAACATGCTATAGGGGTCACCAAAGGTAGGTGTAATGTTAAGCCTGTTCCAACTTTGTGTAGCGTCGATAACCTTGCCGCAAGGCTGAGCTTTTGTATCAGAAAAGTGTGGGGCGTCTATACCCATCGCGTTAGCTGCATCTACATAATAAATACCGCGCTTAGGGTGAGATAAGCTGCAAAGGTGTATAACATCGTTTAGCGGCTTGTCGCAAATAATCGAGGCTAACGCAGACACAATGTCGTGCACATGGACAAGGTTAATTCGTTTATTTCCTGCATCCAACTGTCTTCCACTTAACGAACGAGCTGGGTGACGATCTGGACCTACTAAACCCGCTAAGCGAACAATACTGATATCAGCTTGGTCTCGCACGGACAGTAAGTAGTTTTCAATGGTCACATGAGCTTTCGCTGACGCGGTTTGTGGGTTTGTAGCGCTTTGTTCAGTAATGACGTTACTCGTGTCATCGCCATAAACTGATGTGGTACTAATAAAAATAATATGCGCGACGCCTGCGCCTAGTGCTGCATCAATAAGTTGCAGCATATTTTCAGTAAATGACTCGAGGTTGGTGTTTTTTCTACCAGGTGGGATATTTAATAATAAAGTCGCGTCTTGCAAGTGGCTACATAGTACTGATGTATCATCGCCTAGTGCATATTTAATTGCGGTGATACCTTGTTCCTGTAGCGCGAGGCGTTTCTCTTGGCTTCGCGTGGTACCAATAATATTGACCTTGCCCGACAGTGCGTCGCCCACATAGCCAGCTAGCCAGCCGTAGCCACTAATTACTACATTCTGAGTCATCGATTAAATTCCCCTTTGTTTAGGGCTTAAGAGTACATTAATCAGGGTGCAGTTGTCGTTAGTACCTACCATTAACTGAAAAATCAGAAACCTGATTGAGGTGAAATATTAAGAAGTTAGATAGCGACAAGAATAAAAAGCCGAAAACCGACTGTTTTTTCCAGTCGGTTTTCAAAGTAATTGATACAGAAAGGTAAGTCGTTTGTTGTAGCGGGCTTAGTTCGCTAAATTATTCGACTACATTTTCATTTCGTCGTTGTGGCCATGGCGGTCTTGGTGATTCCGAATATCAAGGTCCAGTAGGTTCAAATCTTCAAGCCCTGATATAGATGCCTGCATTTTACCTTCGGCATAGTCGGCTTTCTTCAGCACTTTGCACAAAGCATCCCCTTTCTCTTCTAGCGAGGCGGCTTGGCTTTCTAAACGGTATTCTAAATCTTCACCCCAGCGCTCCATCTTTTGCTCAAATTCAGACATATCTCCACCTTCCCACAGCATTTGTGTGCCAACTGCGATAAGAATTCTGCCCATAGATTCACTGATCAAAGATTCAATTTGCGTTTCGAATTCTTGCTCCCAGCTTTCATCAAACCAACCAGGCTCGTCAAATTTGGTGGAATCTACGCGAATATTGCCTGCGTCATCATAAAACGAGGTATTTAATTTGGTTTCTAGTGAGTTGAACAATTCATTGAAATCATCACCCATTTGATCGCCACCAAGGAGTTCAGTAAATACTTCAGTTACCGCTACGTTGGCAATTTGCAGTCCTTCACTGGCAATGGTGAGGGTCATAGGAATAGCAATATCAATGTTATTGTAATATTCGCCTACCCAACGTTGCTGTTCGCTGTCTAGCGAAACTGACTCGCCGTTAATAGTCATATTGTGTTGGGCATCAATGGTCATTACTGAACCATTGTCCATCTGAACGGTGAGGTCGCCCTGGTAATACTGAATATGGCCATCAAGTTCCATGTCGCAACTGTTGTTCTGAAAACTGGTGTCATGCGCGAATGCGTAGCCACTTATCAAAGCACTGGTAACGGCAACAGAAAGTAGTAGTTTGTTAGACATTGTTCATTCCTTAGTTTATATGTGACGCATTGACCTTGGTAAATGGGCTCAATGGCTTGTAGAGTCACTGTTAAATAAACACTAGCGTTGTTCGCTGGCATATCTTTAACAGAGCAATGGCCTTGCCATAATTTAAAGTATATATTTTTCAGTTGGTTAGCTTGTTATGGCGGTTTTTGAGAACCATTTTAAATTCACTATTTAGTGAAATTGCTAATTAATTAGTAGTTTTGACTAAGATCAATTAATACCAATAGCGATACATTTAAGCCAATCCAAGCATGGTTAAATCTTATTTATTGGTGCATAATACCGCCAATATTTTTAAGGGGTTATCACAATGGCTGATTGGATTAATGCAATTATGTTTGGTGTTGCGCTAATTGCCTTTACGCTAGGGCTAAGCAGCATCGTTATGGGCTTTATGACTGCAAAAGTAGGTGCTGAAGGTATGCAGGAAAAAATCGAGTACGGTTTTTTTGGTGTTACTGGTTTAGTGCTTTGCTTACTGATGGCCTACGCACTGGCTTAAGCTATAAGCATTATGAAAAAACCGGCTATTACAGCCGGTTTTTTTTCGCCTTTAAACAATTGTGATATCAGTTCTACTAGTCGTTGTCTTTGCGGTCGTGTTCGTTTTTGTCCTGAGCTTCTCTTGGCGCCTTAGCACTTTTATCATCAATACGGTGTTGAGCAGTTTCCTGTCGGGCATCGCTTTCGTCAGTGCTGTTAAATACGCTGTGTTCACGATGAGCAAGCAAGGATAAATGCCCATCACGTTGATAAGCGCGTAAGTCGAACAAATCCAGCATGGCCATGACATGGTCAAAAATATCGGCCTGTACTTTCTCGTATTTAACCCAGTCTTTTTGAATACTAAAGCAGTAAATTTCTAAAGGTAAACCGAGCTCATTGGGCGGTAACTGCCTAACCATAAGAGTCAGTTCTTGGTTGATATCTGGGTGTTTACGCAAGTATGCCTCTAAGTAAGCTCTAAAAGTGCCAATGTTAGTAAGGCGACGATTGTTTAACAGGTCCGATTCATCAATCGAATAATCTCTGTGATAAGCCCTTAGCTCATTTTTCTTCTTGTCGATATATTCGTTGATATAACGAATTTTGGAAAATCGCTCTAGCATATCGTTGTCACAGAGTTTGATCGAGTGCACATCAATATAAATGGCACGCTTAATTCGGCGTCCACCAGACTCCTGCATTCCGCGCCAGTTCTTTACTGCTTCTGTGGTTAGGCTATAGGTCGGCAGTGTAGAGATGGTCTTGTCCCAGTTTTGTACCTTAACGTTAGTAAGGCCTATTTCGAGTATTTCACCATCTACTTCATACTTAGGCATGGCAATCCAGTCGCCTGTATTAAACATGCGGTTGGCGGCAATTTGAATACCGGCAACAAAGCCTAAAATGGTGTCTCTGAATATTAATAGCAGCACAGCTGCAATGGCTGTTAAGCCAGACACAATAAGCAGCGGGCTTCTATCTACAATTAAAGAAATACTAAGCAGTATGGTAATAATAGCGAAGGCAAGTTTTGTTACTTGAATGAAGCCTGTGATAGGGGCGCGCCGAGATAGGGCTGAAGCATTGTACACATCTTCTACCGTGCTTAGCATGGCATACAAAGCCAATAGCCCACTATACAGCATGTATAGTTGAGCGCTCTTTATCACCATTCCGTGCATCACAGCTTCGTTATCAATCAGCACAGGTGTGGTGATGTAAATAAAAAGAGCCGGGAAGAGGTGCATTAAACGCCTAAAAAAGCCGTGCTCTTGTAGCGCGTTATCCCACTTGTTATTCGACTTATATACCCAGTTAGCAATTTGAGGGCGCACAAGCAGGCGCGCAACCACGTAGATTAGGACTGCTACGAATAGTATAGAGCCTAGAGCAAGCAAATTGTAAAGCGGATCTTCAGTGGTCAATTTTGGAAAAACGTCTTTAACCAAATGAATGAAATGATCGCGTACTGAAGCACTGACTTCCATTATTTACAACTCCAACAGTTTCTTTATTCGATTGTCTTTATTTTCCCACAGACCATTCAACCATTTTTGGAAATAAAGACGAAACTCAGACTCAGTGCGTTCTGATTCCTGCTGCAACTCGGGAACGGGTGTAACATTTACGTCAATGACGATTTTTGTCATTTGACCGCTTAACATTGCCATCATTGGGTGGCGCTTGTTTTCTGGATAAAGCAACGAGATATCTAACACATTAGTGAACAGTTCACCCATAGCTGATAGCGTGAAAGACACACCGCCGGCTTTAGGTGGCAGTAGGTTTTCGTAAGGGCTTTGCTTAGATAAATGCTTTTGGGTTGTGAAGCGCGTTCCTTCTACAAAGTTAATTACTGTAGTAGGAACCGTTCTAAACTTTTCGCAATACGCTTTAGTGGTTTCTAAATCTTTGCCTTTTTTGTCCGGATTTTTTTCCAAATATGCGCGGGTGTACCTATGCATGAAAGGCATATCAAGCGCCCAAGCGCCTAACCCCACAAAGGGTAACCAGATGAGCTCTTTTTTGAGAAAGAACTTAGGCGCGGGAATGCGGTGTGTGGCAAATTCAATAAGCAGAATAATATCTAAATAGCTCAGATGGTTGGCGATAATAAGGTACCAACTGTTTTTTGAGAGCTCACCGTGAACCGAGCACTCTATATCAACCTTATTGAATAGCCTGATTAAAAGTACGCTAATCCGTCCAAAGCTAAACATTAAGGCATGCATAACCTTGTTCCAAGCAGTTCTAATTCTTCCATTTGGTAACAGCAGTTTTACTAAGCCAAGTAGGATAATTAGTCCGCCCCATAGAGCGAGGTTGAGAATTTGCAGTGTGGTGTGCAAAACAAAGATAAAAGGCGCAAGTACTACACGAATCATAACGGTTTCTGAGTTGCGTTAAGTGAATCTAAAAGTTGATCTTTGGCGTGCCATTGTTCATTCAGCCATGTTTGAAAACGGGCGCGAACTTGTGGGTCGTCAAAGTAATTATCGTTAAATACGCCATTTTCCATAATGTCTTTAATAGGCATTACTTTGATATTTACACGAATATCGCGCACTTTACCGCTAACGAAGTCCCAAAAAGAAGGGACGCCATTCGGGTAGTCTATGGTTACGTCGATAAGCTTATGCAAATGTTCTCCCATAGCCGATAATACAAAGGCCACGCCGCCAGCTTTGGGCTTCAGTAAATGAGCGAACGGCGAAGCTTGTTTGTCATGCTTTGCTTGCGTAAAGCGCGTGCCTTCTACGAAGTTCATTATGCTGACGGGTTTATTGCGAAACTTCTCGCACGCTTTGCGCGTGGTTTCCATGTCTTTCCCTTTCAGATGCGGGTTTTTAGCCAAGAATGATTTTGAATATCGGCGCATAAACGGAAAGTCCAGCGCCCACCAAGCAAGGCCTAGTATCGGCACATAGATCAATTCCTTTTTAAGGAAAAACTTTAGAAAAGGGATCTTTCGGTTGAATACACGTTGAAGAACTAAGATATCGACCCAAGATTGATGATTAGCAATAACGAGATACCAATCGTCTCGAGTAAGTTTTTCAAGTCCGTTTACTTGCCACTTGGTACGCCCACTAATGCGCTGATTGAGGTTATTGACACCAATCCACGCAGTGGCACATGCGTCAAGCAAATAGGAGATGAAGCGACGCCATGGGGCAAAAGGGATTAACTTAAAAATCGCGAGTATGAATATAGGCGTTGACCACAAAACTGTATTCAGGAAATAGCAGATAACCGAAATAGTGCCAACAATATGATGCAACAGGGCTTTTACCATTGTACTTACCTCAAAAATTAGGCGCTTAGTGTAAACGAACTTGATCTAAAATCCGATAGAGCCTTTACTGATTCCACAATAAAGGTGCAAATTTATGAATTTAAGGAGCTGAAATGGAGCTTATTGGCGAAAATAAAGCATTTGGGGGACAGCATTTGCGCTATACCCACAAAGCTGAAACCACACAATGCGACATGACTTTCGCAATCTTTCTTCCCCCATTTGCCTCGAAAGAGAAACCGGTTCCGGTTCTATATTGGTTGTCAGGCCTAACTTGTACCGACCAAAATTTTATGCAGAAAGCCGGTGCAATGAAACTGGCAGCGGAACTAGGCATGGCTATTGTTGCGCCTGATACATCGCCTCGTGGTGATGGGGTGCCAGACGATGAAGAAGGGTCTTATGACTTCGGTTTAGGAGCAGGCTTTTATGTAGACGCAACTCAAGCTCCGTGGGACAAACATTACAACATGTATAGCTACATTGTTGATGAACTGCCGGCGCTTATCGAAAGCGAATTCCCTGTGACTAAAGAGCGGGCGATTAGCGGACATTCTATGGGCGGGCACGGTGCGCTTGTTATCGGCATGCGCAATCCCAATAAGTTCGTATCTGTATCGGCATTTAGCCCTATTTCGAACCCCTCAGATTGCGCATGGGGGGAAAAAGCATTAGGCAGATACCTAGGCGAAGACAAGACAACGTGGAAGGACTACGATGCATCTTTGCTGTTAGCAAGCAAAACCCATAGCGTACCTTTACTTGTCGAGCAGGGCACAAAAGATGAGTTCCTGCACGAGCAACTTAAGCCTCAATCGCTAGTGCACGCAGCGCAGCAATCAGACACGCAGCTTACGCTGAATATGCATGAAGGTTACGATCATAGTTATTTCTTCATTGCTTCTTTTATCGAAGAGCATCTAGAGTTCCACGCAGGCCATATGGGCTTAATTTGAGCGTGTTTATTTAAACCAATAAAGTGCATCAAGCAGCCGGAAGACATTCCGGCTGCTTATTATAGGTTTAATCAAAAGGCCTCAGGTTACGTTAACTTATGCGCCTGTGAGATGAACTCATCAATCGAAACGGGTTGCTGATACAAATATCCTTGGCCGTATGCGCATTGGTGATTCTTTAGAAACTGCTGTTGTTGTGGCGTTTCAATGCCTTCAGCAATAATTTTGATATTTAAATTACTCGCAAGCCCGAGAATCGCCTGAACGATAGCCTGGTCGTCGGTATTTTTCTCAAGTTCACTCACAAAAGAACGGTCAATCTTAAGCTCATCAATCGGTAATTTTTTCAAATAAACGAGCGAGCTGAAACCCGTACCGAAATCGTCAATCGATACAGTAATTCCCATAGCTCTGAGCTCGTTAAGCAAAACAGATACTGTGTTTAGGCTATCAACGAATACGCTCTCCGTTAATTCGATAGATAAGTTCGAACCTTGTAGTTGATGGTCATCCAGTGCGTTTTTAATTTGATTCAGCAGTGTTAAATCTGATACTTGGCGACCTGATATATTAATTGCCAATCGAATGTTTAAGTTAGCTGCCTTTAACGCTTCAATAGCATTACAGGCTTCATTAATTAGCCATTCGCCAAAGGGGAAAATGAGTTCACTTTTCTCTGCCAAAGGAATAAATATTTCTGGCGAGATAAATTTATCTTCAGGCGTTATCCACCTTGCGAGCGCTTCACACTTTACGACTTTTCCAGAAGAGAGATCGACGATAGGCTGTAAAAAGAGTTTAAGCTCGCTATTTTTAATGGCGTTGCGAAGCTCTGTTTCAAGCTCATGAATGTCATGATGCTGCCTTTGTAGTTCTTCACTGTATGCAAGGACGACGTTTCTGCCCTGATATTTAGCGGCTTGAAGTGCAATATCTGAACATTGCAGCAGCGTTTCTGATGAACAGCAGTCCTGTGGAAAACTCGCCTCACCAATATTAACACCTAGGTTGGTCTCGTTGCCGTTAAGCACGATGTAGGTCTGGGTGAGTTTGGTTAAAAGCTGTTTAACATACTCGGTAGTGCTTACATCTTTAAAAGTATCTATTCGTTTTACGAGGGCAAACTCGTTACTGCCGATTCTCGCAATAAATCCGCTGTTGCCAACGAAGGTTTGTAGCCGTAAAGCAAAAGACTTTAAAATTTCATCCCCAGATTGATAGCTCAGCGCCTCATTAATCTTTTTGAAGTCGCAAATATCAATGATAAACAACTTAAAAGGGGTTTCTTCCTGTATCAGCCGCCTTATCGTGCTGGTAAACGAATTCCGGTTCGCAACTTTTGTTAACGAATCCATACCGCTGGCGGTAAGCACGTTTTGCTCTTTACTGTGTATGTGCGTGATATCAGTAAATAGGTATACCCAGTGAGTGAGCTCATCGCCTTGTAGCACCGGATGAATGGTAACTTGAAGCCAGACTTTATAATCGTCTACTGGTTGCCAATATATTTCACCTTGCCATGGTGTTTTGCGCTGTACTAACGCTGGTAGAAAAGTAGATGGCGCATCGATGTCTTTTATCAGCTCGCCGATACGAAGAGAGCTTGGTGTAGTGCTATTACAGAGCAGAAGCCGATGTGATGCTTTGTTGTCTAAAATTAACGCGCCCTCATTATCTAAAATAACAACGCCCGTTTCTAGATTATGTATAGCTTGCTGTATGGGGGGAACTAGCTTTTGTAATCGAGTGTTTTTGCGCAATACATTGTTCAACTTGTGCCTAATGTATTCATGCTGCCCTACAATTTCATGGTGGCTTAACAGTAGTTCACGAGCCGCTTGCAGCGTTTGTCGTTTTTCATCAAATTGCTCTTCAACGTTTTTCAGCACGAGGTAGCGAGAGCCTGAGCCGCTATTTATCGCCAAGGCTTCTAGACGCAAAACCTGATGTTCGCTTTGTTCTGTCCAAAAGCCCGAAGATAGCGTAAACGAGGTGTTACCTTTCCAAACCTCGTCAGCGTCAGTAAAAAAGTCATCTAAATAGATAGAGGAGATGTGTTTCTTGTGCAGTTTGTTGTTATCGTCGAGCGAAACAACGTCAGCTAACCATGGAATTTCGGGTGTTAAACACGCAATATCGGTTTCAGAGTTGAACTTAAACAACGCGCAGTTAGTGATGCCCAACGCATTCAGTAAATGGATATCCATGGCATTCTCCTACCAAAATGCAATCGTATTGAATAACTTTTCTACATTTTCACCAGTTTTCGCACTTGTTTTGGTAAGTGATGCAAACCTCTGCGCGTAATTATCCAATTCCTCCTCACTCCAATGCCAACTGGTAGGAAGGTCAGTTTTATTAACCACGAAAAAGGCGGGAATGTCAGGATAGTGCTCTCGGGCGAGCTCAAGAATTTCTATACCCTCGAGTAGGGATTGAGAACGGGTTTGGTCAACCACGATAATATAAGCACTGGCGCCGCGAAGGTAGCGAGGATTAAAGCCACAGTATCTATCGATACCCTCTAAGTCCCAAAGGAGAAGCTGAACACCTCGTCCTTCTTTATTGACTTGTTTTTTGTCTATTTTGACGCCAATAGTTGTCTTGTACTTTTCAGAAAAAATACCTTCAACAAACTGCTTTACTAGGCTTGTTTTACCAACACCAGTGGGCCCTAGAATACAAACTTTTTTCTGTATCACCGCAAAGCTTCCTTACTATTGCTCATTGGATATTAAAACATTTAACATAACTGACCGCCCCATTGATGCATTCTTCAATGGCAGCTCTCCTAAGCTTACGGGTATAAGAATATCACTTTCTACGCCAAGTGAAATTAATGAATTCACAACATTCTCTGCTCGTTTTTGGCTCAAGGCGCGATTGCGTGCGCTTGAGCCAGAGTTGTCACTGGCGCCCATCACAACAATACTCACAACCGTATTTGTCTTGTCTGCGAGCGTAAGCAATTGTTTTATGTCGTTTGCTAGCGCTTCTAGTTTTGCTAACTGTACTTCAGAAAGCGCCTCTTGGTTAGTAGCAAAAAGTACACTTTGTGAAGAAACCTTGTTAACGAGTCGATTTAAAGTCGCTTTTTGAACCACAGCTTGATCAACATCGTATGCCTGTTTCACTTTAAGGGCATTAGTGTCCATAGAAATCGACGATATACCAGGGATTGCACTTATTTGCCGAGTAAGCTCTATCGCGGTGGTGTTAAATACAGTTCCTGATATCAAGAATCTGCCGTTATCACCTTTATCAACTGAAATGCTTTCTGCTTCGCTGAGTGGATAGCCGGTAATGAGCCTTTCGAGCTTTTGTTCAACCATGCTGGTTTTTAGAGAGACAAAGGGCTCTTCAATTATTGTGACCTTTTCCGTATCAATGTCATTTTCATTTAGCCACTTTTCTATGTCGGTGGCTATGGGGTCCCGTAGCACTTTGGCATGTATTCTCCCGTGAGAAATATAAGTATCTGTAACTACGATACCTGGCGGAGGAGTAAGCTCGTGCATATCGCTTTTGAGAACACTTAGAGACAATCTCATAAACGACAGCACTGCTAGCACGGCAAAGATTACCATTAGCACGACAGCGCCTATCATGCGTTTCGATTTTTTACCTTCACCTTCTTTCCTTTCACTGATCAAGCAATCCGCAAGAATAGTTTCGCATCCCTCAAAAGGAGCATTGTCGCCTTCATAATGAATTAAAGGTTGTTGGTAAAACTGATGAAATTCCTCCAGAGCCTGCTGAAGTTTACCCCGTACTTCAGGCGGAATACTTCCAGTAACTGCAGCAACCAGCAGTGCTTGCGGACCAATTTTAATCAGTAGTGTAAAATCTTCTGTTTTTATCTCGCCTAGCTCGTTTTCAGATTCGGTAGCTGTTACGCCAAACGCATCCGCAACGAAGTCATTGATGGCGACAAGCATCGAAGAAATGAGATCTGCATCTTTTTCTTTTTCCGGATCGGACGAGATACTGTGAAGTAAAGTGCCGGTTTCACGGTGAATGACGAGCAGCTGCTGAACTTGATACTGATAGATTTGCGACGCGACATATTCCGAGTATTTAACGCCAGACTGCCAGGCTTTGAAGCGCCAAGAGATACTTTTGGGACTGAAGCTATTTTCGATTAATGCGTTGGTTCGCTCAATAAACTCCACTAGAAACGAAGAAACGGCTTTTCTTACAAGCGTACCGACTAACGGATAAAGCGTGCCCACGATTTTTTCGCTATTGGCTTCTATAGACCGGTGCAGCGACTTTTCAACAAGGGGAACTAAAACCTTGTTAACCGAACCATCTTTTGTTTCTCGATCAAACAGTGCTTCGGAGACGACATTAGTCACGATGCCTTTGGCATCGTGCTTTAGCTTCTCTTGAACAAACTTGTCATCCCGTCCAATAAGCAGCTCTCTAACTTTTTCAAGAGAGTTATCCTGCAATTCAGACGGCGGCACCTTGTCACTCATTAATTAATGATCGGTAGCGAGGTTGGTTGCCATGGTTGAAAGCAAGTTTGCCAGTGTCTTTCTGTCAGTTTTACTCTCTGAAAGCTCACTGGTAACCTGCTGAAGCTTTTCTAACAACTCTTGATGGCGCTTGCTGAACAGGTTGTCGAGTGATTCCAACTCTTTCACCACATGTGCTTCTAGCGCGTCGTTGTCGTTCTTCGCAGCGGTTTCGGCTATTTCTAATTCGCTTTGTAGCTTATCTGTAGTGTGCTGTAACTGCTCTTGCACGTTACTGTGATTGTCATTGGCACTGGCTAACTGGTTTGAAAGTTCGGTGATCTGCTGGTCGATAAGCTTACGTATATCGTTGAGCTGGTCATCAAGGTGTGCGTTTAGTTTAGTAAAGCTGTCGTTCACTCGTGACTCTAGAGCAGAAAGATCTGCGCGAAAAGCACGGTTTGTTTGGCCAAATAATATTTCTCTAAGTTGAGCAAGTTCGTCAGCGGGTTGAGGAGCGCTCTGTGTTGCGTTAACGTCTTGCGCTTGCTGGTCCTTCGGCTTTTTGTCCGCCATAAAATGTCTCCGGAAGGTGCAGTACGTTTACTATTAGTAGCAAATAGCCTGCGATCACATTTTTGTCTATGCTAATAATTTTAGGTTTGTCTTTATACAATAGCCGCTAATCACTTACTTTGAAATAAGCTAAAAGCATAATAGTGGCAAATATCTACAAAAATTCTTACACAAAAAAGCGCCATATTTTCAGTAAGTTGAATGAGCCATAAATACTTTCTTATGTAACATGCGATTTGAACTGTTTTTTTAGACTGGAATAGGCCTATCAAATAATGGCAAGCGACATTGTTTTTTTATTGAACATAGGTACTATACGCCGCTCGCGTCTAAGCGAGGTTTATAAGTAATAATTGTGTCTGAGGTTCCTGTCGTGTCTATCACTCCATTAAATCGTAAGTTCTCTGTCGCCCCAATGCTGGACTGTACGAGCAGTTCTTCTCTAGCCCTTTAAATATAAGGTTTTAAGCAGCGCTCCCTCAATGTAATTCCACCTATTAGTCCCCGCGTTAGTGCGAAAGTCTCGCAAAACCATGCTAATAAACTCAAGCAACATATCAAGATTAAAGTGCACTTATCTCACAATGATTTAGACTGAGGGTATCCAACGATAGCTTTAAAGCGCCCGCGACATCAAAATGTGGTTGACGGACATAGTTGTAAAACTGGTAGAAATTGGTTTGTCTATAGGCTTTCTACCAGTTTTTTGCTTAATTAAAGTTTTGGTGGAAAATGACTTTAAGATACATTATTGTTTGACGCTTTTATTTTACAGGATGTAAAAAAGTGTTTAAAAACAATACAAAAACAATCGCAGTTTCACTTCTAGTAACTTCTTTCTTAACGGCTTGTACTGCTTCAAATGGTAATTTTTCAGAGGAAGATGAAAGAGAAATTAAAGTTAAAGGTTTAACCGATCATTCTCTAAATTCTACCAATATAGACCAATGGGCATTTGAAGTGTCGGGGATCAGGCACAACGGCACTAAAATATACGAGCATGTTTGGTACAAACCTATTGCTTACTTTGCAACTGGCCCTGGTGTCTATGAAGTAGATGTTACGTGCTACTATCGTTTAGCAAGAGATGTAAATACTAAACATTATGCATCTACACAAACTCACACGGTAGATCTGAGTCTTTATCCGTCCGTCACATTCTTAATAGAAGGTTCTTCTCGCCAATGTAGCTCAACTCCGAAGTTCAGGGGGATATAATGATTACTACAATTGCACAAAAATTTAAAATTAAAGCAGTCTCAATATTTAGCGTCTTAGCGCTGGCTGGCTGCGCAGGTTCGACAAACCATCTAAAAAGTGAAGAATCTACATTTCGCCCAACGATCAGTTCTATACAAAAAGCATTACCTAGAGGTATTGATCTTAAAGTTACGGCTAAATCCAAGGGATGGGATAATTCGGAATATTTCTTAATAGAAAAAGTCGAGGCGGTTCGAGAAGGGAGTTTGAATTCGCGAACCTGTTATACAATTATTAGCAAAAATGACGTTTGCGAAAATGGAGTGAGTAGCTTTCGGCCTTTACCTGGAAGAGAGTATGAGGTTGTAGTAAGTATACGGAATTACAATGGGCTAATGTCTAGTTCGTATAACGAAAAAACTGGTAATTGGTATAGGTCTTCAGGTTTTACCAGAGCAAGTTGGGGCTTCTGGAATAATCACAAAGAAGCTTTGATAGAACTCGCTAGCGCCTCCACTAGCTATAACTCGCTTGTGAACAACGTACAAAACTCTAACCCTGATTATAAGTCACTTTCGAAAGTAGAGTTACCGCTAAAGTTAAACAATCCTTATAGTATTGTAGAGCTAGTATCAATAGTTAGAGGCGCTACTAACGAAGAGTACATTAATTCGGAGTTCGCAAGTTTGCTGTCTCTTAAAAAGCAAGAGGAAGCCGAGGCAGAAAAGCTGGCAATCGCTCGTAAAAAAGAAAAAGAAAAACGTGCGATTGAGAGGGAGGCTCGCTTGAGAGAGGAAAGAAGACAAGCTGCCGAACTCGCTAAACTTGAAAAGCGTAGACGTGCTGAAGAGTTACTTCTTCTTGGAGAGCCGGAGACTATTGGTAGAAAAGTTTGCAAAAATGGAACGTTAATGTTTCAAGCGCGACGCAGGCTAGCAATAGATCCTTACAATGGTGGGCCAATACAGAATTACAAGGCTGATGGTCAATTGATAGGATTTATCGAAGGCGCGTCACCAGATAAAGAAAGACTCCAAATTAGGCTTTCTGGTTATGCATTCAAGGAGCGCGGGATTAGCGCTACTAACATCCCTATGATGGACGGAATTCAAGCAAACTCCGGAACACTTACGTGGGATACCAAGAGAAACTGGTTTTTTTGCTCCGCTGATTAAGCTAAAAACGAGTAAACGATAACCAGATAAGAAGAGGTGGAGAAATTCTCCATCTCTTCCCGATTCATGCGATTCTTATCTACTTTCAGGAGACGGCACATCACCAAGAACCACCACCTCTCTCTTCTTGTAAATAAAATCAGCAAGATCTAGCACGCTTACCAGGGGACGAGACTTGCGATTTCCTTTCTCGACTTCCATGTAGTACAAATCTTTATAAGCTCCACTCTTTAGCTTTGCTTCCGCCGAACCAGAGGAAATTTGAAAAAGTTGTGCAGCTTCAGCAAATGGAACAACTGCGCGATTGCCGAGCTGCTGAAAGAAAAAGGTGGCTAGTTGGAGTTTCGACATTGACGCGTTTAGCGTATCTACAGACTGTTCGTGAAGACTGATATCTTGCATATTTTTTTGGGTACTCAGTTTAGCTGACTTGCTTGCGACTAAATCCTTAGCCACTTGCATCAACGAAATATCACAATCCAATTCCTTCGACTGTGCGAAATACTTTGCCAGATCGGTAAGAAGCGTCTTCGAAGCAGGTTTCGCTGCAAACCACGTTGAGATATCACTTGGTTGTACATACGCATTATTGAATTGTTGAACCAGTAATGAAAATAAAGTGGTTACCATCGAGTACAGCCTCATTTTGTTCTGACAGTTAAAAGTGTATTTGGAAAAGCGAGAAATAAACACAACCTCATTTGCGCTTTTTTGAAAATAATCTGCGATGTGAGCGAAGACATTCTCAAAACTTACTTCTTGGTAAATGTTAGCGATTAGGCATACACAAAGCGCCTTAAAATCAAATTTGTTTGGAAATTAAGTTTGGTGGCTATTAGTTAGGAGCTAGGATGTTGTTGTTTGAAGTTGAACTATTTAGCTTCGTCGCGATTCATCGAAGCGTTTACGAGTGGAGAAACGACAGGAACGAAGGTTTTGGATTCGTCTGTTAGGCAAAAATAAAGCCAGCGAAAAGCTGGCTTCAGTAGTTCAAAGTCTTTTGATGAACTTTGAAACACTACAGTTGAACAAGTAATGAAAGTGAGGCAAGAGTGCACTTGTAAGTACGTGCTGTGTAACCTCTGACTCGAAATGCTTCAGAACCGAAAAGTGAGATGTGAAATAAACGCCCGCTACGGTTCTTAACTTCTCGTCCAAAGACATCACTAAATCCATGCTTAGCAGCAGAAACTCAGTTTGAGCTGCATAATTTCTCACGTAATAGATATAGGAGCCTTCACTCTCGTATAAAGCAATGTAGTCCTCATCATCTGAAATGCAACGCTTTGGCTGTTCAATGAGCGATAGGTGTGTCATGTCTTATTTCCTTTCCTGATTAGTCTTATCTTTTAATAAGTCAGTAATAGGGAAATTTTTCTGATAGGGAGACTAAGTAATTATGAATAACAACAAAAAGGAAAATTCATGACTACAAATACATATCTATGCTCCGCAATCGTATCCGAAATTTTCAATAACATGGCAAATGCATTTATGGCTTATCGAGATGAGTTCGATGGAAGTCAATACAGAAACAATCAGCACATTGAAGACGTTATTATGAATGTTATTTTGCAAAATCACATTGTGTCGAATCCTGCGTATTTTCCGGTGATACGTGAACTCATCGGCGTTGTATTGAGCGAGCCTGAGCTTTATGCCGAGTGGACAGAAGGCGATTTAGATTTTTTCTCAAAACAGATGAAGTTGGACTTTCACACTGAAGAAAGAGAGGAGTTTCCCATCTAGAAGCCTAGTTACTTCTAAGGACAAAACAGGAGTAACAAAATGCAAGACTTAAAAACATCCATCATCAGGAAATATCAACGACGCTCTAAGTCGCCATTTGAAGGAGATGACTCAACAATCCTATTATTAGCGAATGTGACTGATGAACCAACAGGCGTTGTGTTGAATTACCAGCGATACATTTATTTGCATCGCGATAATGTCGGCAGATGGCTGGGGATATCAATCAGCCATTCTCTTGAGCAGGAAATGAATGACGGAGGTGGTAAATACCGCCAAGGAAAAGAAGCGCTTTCTCTACTGCTTTCTTACCATCAAGAGATAAACGGTTTTTTGAAACATTTTTCTGATGAGGTAGAGAGCATATTCGGTATTGATGCTGAAACTTGGATGATTGCGTGTAAAGCACGATGGAAAAAACTATCTAAATAATACTGGCGACTCATTAGAGTCGCCCTTTTTTGGTATCTTAAAAACTTAAATATTTTTAGTTTCTACGTGATACAAGATTTAGCGAAGAGGGTGTTTTACCGCCTCTTTATGATGATTATTTAGTGATATTCTACTTTCCTTTTTTTAACTATTACATCACTTGTTTTATCTGCAACCCATTCACCATTTAGTTTCTTGTATGTTTTTATCGTTCTTTTTTTATACATTCCGTTGTCATAGAATTCAAAAGTATTCGTAAAAGCTTTTGGTTCATAAACTGAATCTGAGCCAAAAGGCAACGTGTATTTTTGACTAACTACACTTTCTAGCGTCTCAACATCTATTTCATATCGTAAAATTGAATTGAAATATCTATCTAGGGATATTATAGACTTTAGCTTATCTGACTCGCTATATTTATATTCGACCTCTGTTTCGGGTTTTCGAAAAGCTTTTGCATAATATGGATAATACTTAGTTGAAAGCACCTTTTCGCGTTCTATTTGAATATCTAAGCGCCACTGATAACCACTATCGATATCTTCTTCAAATACTTGTATAAGGCTTGGTTTGTAAAAAAAGTTCCAAGTTTTGGCAATCTCACCGCTTTTATCGTAGTAAAGCACTGCTTTTAATCTTCCATCAGAGTGGTACTTCAAAGCATTGACCGTTTTTTTCTGAGCTTTTTGGGGATCGTATACTTCAAGTTTGAGTTCAGGGCTAAAATATTCTTGGGATTGTGATTCTACTCTGCCGTTTTTAAGTTTAGTAGCATAAGCTCGCCACAAATATCCGTCTTTAAATTCGTGAGTTTGGATTTCATCTTTACTTTTTTTAACAAACTTGTACTCAGTAACTTTTGTTTTATCGAAGAACGGCGTTTCTGACCGCAGAATATTACACTTTTCGTCATACCAAACTTTTTTAGAGGAGCCTTCATTCATTTCCAAACGTTGTTCTCCGTATTCGTCCTTAACCGTAAATGTTGTCTCTTCAGTGTAAGAGATTCGTAGGTTATTATTAAAATGCGGTGTGCAGTCCTCATAAAGTCCATTCATGTAAATATAAGACTCTGCTTTATGCCTCTTTTCTACAATATTTAAAGTGTGCGAGTGAGAGTTATATGAAAATGCTGCTAAAAGAAGAATAAAAGCCGTCCTTAACACGTACTACTCCGTTTTTTATAATTTTTAATTCAGTAAACCCTTTATGTTATGTTCAAAATGCGCGAGTGTATAGTCTTAATCTTGCGGAATCTAGGTGTGAACTCTTAGGTGTTATTAAAGAGTGCATAGTTGAAGTGCTCGGATACTTAAGGTACTGCTTGAAATTAAGATATCATGAATAGAGTATTCTTAAGCAACAATACCCCTGGCCAGATGCAGTGGCAATAAAATGCAGGAAGCATAAACGAGCGACATCAAATTATTCAGAACGCTACCAGATTCAGTTGAAGAGTTAACTCCGAAATCTGCAAAGCTTGAACGGGAGCTTCAGAAGCAGATAGAAGCGAATATGGATACGTTTCTTAGTATCCGTTTCTTGGCTACTGAGTTTGCAACATCTAATGGTGGTCGCATAGATAGCCTAGGATTAGACGAGAACGGATGTCCTGTCATTATCGAGTACAAACGGCACTCGAATGAAAATGTGATAAACCAAGGTCTGTTTTATCTGGACTGGCTGCTAGATCACAAAGCTGATTTCAAGTTACTAGCGATGTCAGTGCTGGGTAACGATGTTGCCGATACAATTGAGTGGTCTGGCGCACGCCTTGTGTGCATCGCTTCAGATTTTAACCGCTATGATGAGTACGCCATTAAGCAGATAGATCGTAATATCGAGCTAATGCGCTACAAGTATTTTTCTAATGATTTACTGCTCCTTGAGCTAGTGAATACCCAGATATCCTCCAAGCCTGCTGCTCAAGAGCCAGTCACTGTTACCTCAATACAGGCAGAAGCAAAGAAGGCGTCAGCTTACGACTGGACGTTGGAAAAGGCTAAGAGTCAGTGTAGCGAAACATTGCTATCACTTTTTGACGAACTGTGTTTATTTACAGAATCGCTGAGCGATGACATCGTTCGCAAAGACTTAAAGTTGTACACCGCATTCAAAAGAATCAAAAACCTCGCATGTGTCAGCATTGTGCCAAATAAAGATCCTCGCGTGATCATCTGGCTTAAGCTTGATCCTGCCTCCATAGAACTTGAAAACGGCTTTACAAAAGATGTACGTAATGTCGGTCATTGGGGGACGGGTGACCTAGAGGTTGAAATTCGCAATGAAGAGCAGGCGAATAAAGCAAAAATTCTCATACAGAAAGCGTTTGAAGAAAGCTGATTTTTTTCAATGCGAAGAGGCTTAAAACCTCGGGTAATGTTACAATCTCGGGCAATATAGAAGTCTTGATAGAAGGGCATTGAAGCCCCAAGCAGTTAGCGCTACCGCCTTTTAGTGACATTCACTATGAGGGGGATAACAGGCGTGCTTTCTTTGGAAGAAGCGATTCGTATTAGGGATACCCTTAAAGGGATTGAGAGCAGGGCAGTAGGGGAATTATTGCGTTGGATTAGCAATCAGTGTTAAGGATTATAAAAGGGACGTAGTATGGCTGTATTATATCCAGAATGGCAGATAATTAACTGCCTTCGGGTAAAGCCAGAAGAAGGTGAAATACACCTTCTTAAAGAGCTGGAAGAAAAATTAGATGATAATTACGAGATATTCTTTAACTCCTTTTTAGATGGTGACAGACCAGACATAGTCATCTTAAAAAAGGGCGCAGGAGCATTCATTGTTGAAGTTAAAGATTGGAATTTATCTAATTTTAGCGTGGATGCAAACAATACATGGAGAATAGAAAACACAGTAAAGAGTTCGCCGCATCAGCAAGTATTTACCTATAAAAAAAATATGTATGACTTACATATTCCGCTTTTAGGTTTACGGGAAGTAATCAATAGTAACTTTTTCAACCTTATCGGGGTCTCTGTTTATTTTCACAAAGCAACTCGCGAAAGTCTTAACCACTTTTATTTTGAGGCTATTGGCGCAGCGACAGACCAAATAAATCAAACAAACCGTATTCGCGCCGACCTTCCAACCTTTGAATATGAAAAGCGGGTTAACTATTGGTCAGTACAAAAAAAGCGATTAAATCGAGACCTCAACATGTCAATAGGTCTAGACATGATAGACAAACTTGTTAATAAACTTAAACAGATGTCTAACCACATTCTATTTACCGATGACATTTATGATGATTTAAAACGGCGGCTTATGCCACCAGAGTTCGTGAAAAGCCAAGCTGAGAAAATTAACTTTGATAAGAAACAGCTACCACTGACATATAGCAAAGCTGCGCTGAGCAAAGTTAAGGGCGTTGCTGGGTGCGGAAAAACTACCATACTAGCGCAACGAGCGATCAATGCATTATCTAGACATGGCGAGCGGGTGCTAATACTAACCTACAATATTACTATCAGGCATTATATTAGGGATGCAATAAGCAGGTTATACGGTAAGAAAGTTGCTCAAGAAATAGAAATTATTCATTACCATGCCTTTATAAAGTCACAAATGAATGAGCACAATATTAGCTTTTCTGAAGAGATGAAACGCTTTAAAGGAACTGACAAGGAAAAAATGAGTAAGGTCTTCAAAAGCACAAAGTTATTTGAAGGCATTGATGTAACGAAGTACGCAACAATTTTGCTTGATGAAGTTCAAGACTATGAACCAGATTGGATAAAAGTGATTCGCAATATTTTTCTTAAAGATAACGGTGAAATGGTATTGTTTGGTGATCAGTCGCAGAATATTTATGAAAGAGATGATAGTAAACGCGAATCTTCTATAGTAAATGGTTTTGGCACATGGAAAGAACTAAAAAAGTCCTATCGTTCGGATATTAATACTCCCTTAGTAAGGCTTTTTTCGAATTTTCAAACGACTTTTTTAGTTAATAAATACAGGGATTCAGAAGTATTTGAGTTTTCTATGAATCAAGACGGTTTGGACTTTCGTTCTGAAGTTCTAATCAGTAAAACCATTCCAGATCAGTTTGATGCAGAAGAAATCTCAAAAACCATCGATTCGTTAATACGTAAAGAAAAATTTCATCCAAATGATGTCGCTATAGTCGCTTCCCAAGTAGACCCTCTTTTTAAAATAAACAATGAGATATCGACTCGTGAAAAAACAAAAATCATGTTTGAAACCGAAGAGGAAATAGAATCGCTTAAGCAACAGAATAGATATAATAATGAATCCATTGAGAAACTGAGAAGAAGAAAGAAAACCTTTTTCTTTCAAAATTCTGGCCTTATAAAAATCTCTACCATTCACAGCTTTAAAGGCTTGGAGGCCGAGACGGTTTTTTTAATAATTCAACCGCAAGATACCCCAGAAGTTGTTTATACCGGAATTACGCGGGCCAAAACCAATCTGATTGTATTACATTGTAAATCTTCTCAATTCACTAGTTTCTTTGAAGACATGATAGCTTAAAGGAGTATGTTGATGTTAAGCGCTATCTGGATTTTATTAAAATTCATCGGAAGGCTAACCTTGGAGTGTCTAACTCTATTCAACTATATGCATTATGATTCAGAGCGTTCAAAGCTAAGAAATGCCGAGAATCAATATCGAAGTCTTGTGAAAGAGACCAACACCTTTATTAACAAACGGAACTTGATTATAAAAAGGGTTAAAGCTCAGCTAAAAGCGGTTTCAACTAGTCTTAACTTTTGTTTTAAAAGCATTATGAAAGACAAGAAAGTAGCTTCTTTAGAACTCGAACTGAATGAGCAACAAAAACTAGCAGGTTTAAGTGGCCTAACTGAAGACAAATTGTTTGCTCTAAAAGCGTTTTCGTTGGGTAGCATTGGCGCAGTAGGCGGTGGCACTTTTGCAGGTGCTGGCTGGGTGATAGTGGCTGCACTGGGTACTGCTTCCACAGGCACCGCAATTGGCGGGTTATCAGGAGTCGCTGCTTTCAATGCAACATTAGCTTGGTTTGGCGGTGGAGCAATTGTTGCTGGAGGTGCAGGTATGGCTGGCGGGGCTGGAGTATTAGCCTTGATTGTAATGGCTCCAGTAGCTTTATTGGCTGGCTATTTCACATATCGTAGTGCTCTCAAACTAGAGCGGAAAAGGAAACTAATAGAACAGGAAATTCTATCCATTGAAAAACAATATGATATGGCTCACAGAGATTACCATACGTTATTGTTGCAAGAGGCGAAAATAAAACGTGTGCTAAATACGTTTATAATTTCTGTCGATAGAATTAAAAAAAAGTACCTTCCATTTGGAAGACTTTCAAAAGTCTTGAACTATTGGCGGAACGATACTCAGAAAGTTGATGCTATGAACGCGGAGTTACGAATAATAGTTAGCGATTTCTTTCAAAAAATGGAAGCCCCTCAATTGAATAATAATATTTCTCTTCCAAAGAATCTAAGTAGTGTTGAAGCCATTAATTCATAAATAAGTGTGCTCAACCATCACTTCGTAAACTGCCAACCCGCGAATTTCCTAGAATTCGCAACGTGATTGGATGCCATCAAAGGTCTCCGGCTGCTTACCTTGTTGTATTTGCAGTGAAGAGCCAACGCTAGGTTCGTTGGTTGATATCTCGGCACGAATGCGCTGCTTGAGAGATATCTGATGATCGGCAGAGCAAAAAAATGGAAAAAAAGCAGGCATTTCGATGCCTGCTTTTTCGCTGAAAATAAAAATTTTTTAAGCTAGGAATGCAATAGCAATGGACAGATTAGTCGTAAAAAAGCTTTCATTAAATGAAAGGTTAGCAGATGGATTAGCAAGACGTTTTTACAAATCTGTTAAATCGCACACTAGAAAAGCTGTGACTACAGTAGCACTTTACGGTGAACCAGACAGTTTCGATGATATTTTTTCCGAAGTCATTGGAAATGTTACTAATGTTAGATCTAAGAAAAGTGCAATCCAAAACATTAAGAGAAATTTCTCGTTATTTTTTTTCGCCTGTGAAGAGCAACTTAACCTTATGGATGGGCGAAAATTACATTCAATATCAATAAACGGTTTTTTTGTAAGCCAAGGTTTAGTTCTGTGTAATAACACGTTAATACATCTAAAAAAGCCACAAAAATCAGTGGGATTTAACTTTTTCATTGGTTTCACGATTCATTCTATTTCGAGAATTCTTTTGAGAATGAAACCAGAAAAGTTAGAGGTCGCATTGCACAGAATAGCGCGGCTTTTGACTCATACACTACAACTAAGAGGTGGTAGCTCTAACGTACCAATGAAAAACAACTCCGAAACTTGGATGTATTTTAAACATGTTGGGGGGTTTTTGCTTAAATGCGAGGGGACTCGGGTAAGCGTAATTACCTTTGTCAGTTGGGAAATTTTTCGCAAAGAGCAAGAAGCGCTAGGCGAAAGGGAGTTAATTGAAATGTTAACTTCCGAGAGAGATGCTGCTGAAATGGTTTATGAGTTAGTTGTAGGAATAGTGAAAAATCGTGTCAGTTCGGTTGTATCTATACCTCGCTCGGGTCACAAGTTTTAACTCCTTAAGTAAAAAGATGACGTAAAAAGCAGAGAGTTATTCAATCATCAATAATATTAATTGGTGACTTCTATGTTAATTCCCACTTGGTGGTTCTATGTAACGTTAGGACTAACTAAGGAGATCGACATGAAGATCACGAAAGAAATAGCTTTTAACACACTTATTAAATTCTCAAAAAATAGCATGACACTCGGATATATATTCCTTGCGTTTGCACTATTTCCATTCTGGCATGAGATAGTCTCTGTACTGCTCGATTGGAAACCTGCTGCTGAAGCTAACTTTGAGTTGAATGAGTATTTTTACTACAACTGTGTGTGTATAGCTGCGTCGCTATTTTTCGCTTTGTCGGCAGGCATTGTTCTGCGGTTTATGGCAGACGAATAAAGCGATCTTACTGACGGGCATTCTATGTCCGTTTTCTTATTCTCCGAAAATTCTCATCAGTCGTTCTTAGTTACTTAAGCAAGTCATAAGCAACTTAGGAGGACAAATGACTAAGCAACAACATCTTGTCGTCATGGCATTAGACATGATTACTAAATTTTTGATGAGTTTAGGGGACGTAATTTTTGTCATTTGGATATTTCAAATGATCACTGGGTTTGAGGCGCATAGCTCATACCCATTCATTGGACTTAAGGGGGCTATCTGTATATTACTAATATATCTGATAGCTCTTGCAATCTATCTACAAGAAGTAAGGCTTCGTAAGAAATTTCTTAAGTAATTATTGAGAGCACCGAAAGGTGCTCTTTTTCTATTTCTTGACCCGTCATCTACCGATAAAAAATCCGCTCGATTGCGGCTATAAACTTTGTTCTAAAGATTATTCTCTCACGAAGCAAAGCGGCGTCACGCTGAGCTAACAACGGCTGTTTCGTTTTTCTATCGATGCGATTAGGAAGCTCTTTCAATAGTTGCTCATAGAAGCGCTGAGTGTCAGCATTGATGCGTTCCGAGCAAGTGATGATGAACACCTTATCGTAAAGCGGGCTATCACTGATTAGCGCATCTTTCAATTTTAGCAGAGTGGCCTCGTGCTGTGCCTTCCTTTTAAAGGAAGCCTCAAGCTCCACAGCGGAGACTTCTCCCGTCGGCAGTAATACCAAGCCATCAACATTTTTTACCGTTGCAGATGGATACAGTCTTTTGAATTCCATTTCTGTTAAAAACGAAGTCCAAAGTGGCTTGGCTAAACCTTCTGAGGTTTTGTTATTAATTCCTTCGTTAAGAACAAAACTTAAAATAGAGTCATGCATTATCGCATTTTGATTTACTTGTGTTATCGGCTCTTTAGCCGAACGAAATGGCACATCAAGACGCATCATTTCAGATGCAAACTGAGCACCTTTATAAGTTAAAACATAAATTCGCCTATCCGCAGCGCGTTCTGTTTGGACTAACGCTAAGTATCCTTGAGAAACAAGCTTACCTAAAAATTCCAGGACTTTGGCCCTTGTTACTCCCCAAGTTTGCTCACACACTAGCGCTGATACAAATCCGAATCGAGCGGCATTTATTAGTGCAAAACGTATTTTATTGCGACTCCGTTGAATATTACTGAGCGCAGGTTGATATTGCATATCAATATTGAAGCAGATTTCGTAGCGTTCAAGAATACTTTTAGTAATACGACTTTCAGACATGATTTCTCCCTTAAATCTAAAAATAGTCATTAGAAAAAAGGCTCAAAGGGCGAGAAATATTGAAGTAGAAGATGTATCTGTTGGTTTTTATGTCGGGATATCATGACTGCTTGCTCGCCCCTATTGATCTCCCAACAAAAAACTGGTGTTAAGGACTACGCTCACAACACTCGTTGTGAGCTAACACGCTTATAGTGCACGTCACTGCTGATATTGACGTTCGTCAACGCAGTGACTCTACGCCGCAATTGCGGCTAGCACTAACGCTAATGGCGCATGTTCTTGTGCTGCGCACTAACCCCATTTTGCACGTTCACGTCAATGTATTTCATACATACGGGTTCACTGCATTCGCTTCGCTCTGTGCAAGAGTTTGATTCATAGCGCTGTCGCACCATTTATCAAATTTTTTCTGAGGAAAAAACAAAACAGGGGTTAGTTCGCAGCTGCGAACATGCGCCTGCTTCGTAATCAAATGTGCTTCGCAATTGTCTTTCTACGCGAACTGTTACGTTGTTTCATAACGAGCTTTTTACAGACGAATTTGCAATTCGCAGTGATGCTTACGCTTCGCTTTCAGAACGCCAGTTTGAGCTAAAAGCATAATTTACGTTTTTTTGTGTACAACGTTTGTTAGACAATACGTTCGCTCAAACGAAGTGTGTATTCCGTAAAAGTAAGACGTCGCTTTTGCTCCAAGTCGTTTGAATTTCTAGTTGTCGCGACAACGCTTTTTGCGCTGTGAGAGCCAAATAAGGTGAAAAAATAAAAGAGAAGGAAAGAGGATTTAAGAAGTTAAGCTGCAATATCATTGTTGCTGAACGTTGCAGTCAATGAAATTGAAAATATTATATTTTTCATTAACTTTCAATAGGACGATTAATATTTGAAAGCGAGGAAAAAGTGATGTCGTTACTGAGCCTAAAATTGTTTGGACACTGTGCTGACGACGGTGAGGAGGCTATTGCCTCTGATTTTACCGATGAAAACGAGATGGAAATATGCGGGGTAAATGAAGCCACCGGATTGCCTTTGATCTCAAGCGGCATCAAGAGTTGCCCGGGTATTATTGACGTCGAAGGAAATCCAAGGGGAACCGATTTGTCAGACTTCTGTGATTTGAGTTCTTCATCTGATGACTGTTCTATCGATAGTAGTTTGAGTTGCGGCATGGATATCCACTTTGATACTGATTGGATATGCGACGGTTCATCATTGGATAGTGGTATTGATGAGTTTGGCTGTAGCGACTTGTCTGGAATTGATAGCGATTGGTAGATGAGTGCATTTCAGACTGGTTTATTAGTGTTGTTATTTATCGTGGCTTTGGCTATCTGGCTACTACCCGCTATCGAACGGTTGATAGAGAAATATATTAAGACTGACAGGTAGTCAGCGCTCCTTATGTCCTCAAAATTTTGCCCGCAAAGTGCGGGCATTTTTTTATTTTAGCGCTAGGTAGCTTAGCTTGAGGGTTACCAGATATAGCTTCAAAATGATTGACCCAATGTAACCATTATTGCTCTATTTCGCTGTTAATGATTTCGTATTGAGTCTCTATACAATTGACTAAGTCCACATAAAGCACACAGACCTCATTCTTCTTGTGAATATTTACTCTTAAGTATCGCATCGGATCATGACTGAAAAGAGTAGGATCTTGAGGTTTGTAGAACCGCTCATCATCTATGGTTCCCATTAGTTTATATCTACCTTCGCCTACGTAATGGGTATTGAAAGGATTATTGACCTTTAATACTTTGGGGATAACTAGGTACTCTTTTGAGTCCATAGGTGGGAAATTGCTAGGGAATGAAACACAACCGTTCAAAAATATACAAAAGAATAAAACTCTAATTTTTGAGAAAAAATACATCAGTAATTGGCATCCTTCGAAAATAGCGCCTACGATATGCAAGCTACTAGCGCGTTATTCTAACTTTATGCCGGAGAGTTAGAAATCAAAGAGTTAGTCATAATGAATTAAACATCAAGGAAGACGAAAGTATGGAAGAAAATATCTTAGAGCTTGGCAAAGAAATATGTGAAGCGTTCATTTGCGGCGATTGGAGATACATACCAGTATCAAACTTAAGGCATTATGAGCGCAGCAAAGACGTTATTCGCCGCTGCCATATATGCCATAGCAACATAGTGTTGATGAAAGAGGGTAAAGACCCTGCACATTTTGAACACCGCCCAGGAAACCCCGACTGTCTTCTTTCTTACGACAAACTTGATCCTGAAAAGGATAGGGCGTCCGTCACTATCACATCCTTGAGCGATGAACAGGTGGAGGAAAGCTTTAAATTTGAGGAATTAATACCCTTTACCTTCAGAGCCAGCAGTGCCTTAGGCACTTTAGCTGATATTGAAGATATTGAACGAACGCAAGTTAACCGAACGCTTCGAAAGCAATTAATAGATGCGAGATGTGGGCAAGGAGAATTCCGAAAGTCTTTAATATCGTATTGGAAAGCATGTGCAGTAAGTGGCGCAGACAAACTTGAGCTATTAATTGCATCTCATATAAAGCCTTGGTCGGTTTGTGACAACAAAGAGAGGCTGGACGTATATAACGGACTCCTGTTATCACCCAATATCGATAGGGCTTTTGATCAAGGTCTAATAAGCTTCAATGACGATGGGTCTATATTGATTTCAATAAAATTTGAATCAGCGCAAGCCTTTGGGATATTTGAAGAGCAGTCAGTTAAAGTTGAAGAAAAACATAGGCCTTATCTGCGATTTCATCGGGAAAATGTGTTTAGGAAATAGTAATTTTCTGAGGTAAGAAAGTGTTTCAGAGGTTACGCTTCATAGATTGAAATGTACTAGCTCATATCCTATCTGCCACTTTCTCCTCACGCCAAATCTACCTAGCAATATGATCTTTACAAGATATTTTTACAGGAATTACAGGGGGGAGCAAATAGAGAATATATCAAATTGTAAACCGAGAGGTTTGAGCCTGTTACAGGCAACTGGAGCAATTAAGAGCGACGAATTAGAAAAATGTCGCGTAAACCTAAAAACGTAGAATAGCTATTCAGTTGGGTGATCGATTTGATTGAAAAAAGAGCTAAAAAGATAGGCAAGATGTTGTTGATATTTTGTTTGCTCTTGCAACACTTTAATACTCGCATATGGTAATAATGAATTAACTAGCAGCCTCATACAAATAGACTTACCTGTTGAATACGTTTACAAAAATGTTCGATAATAGACTGCCAATAATAATTAGAAATAAGGACGCTCGCGTGACTTACTCACTAGAAGTATTAATATCATTTACTAAAAAAATTGAAACACTACTGAACGACAAATTTGCAGCGGAAGGCACGGGGTTAATTACCAAAGCTGATTCAGTCAAAGATCATCTACCTCCATCATTGTTGCGTAATATCAGAACAATCGGTCACGCACGTAATACTTTAGCACATGTAGATGGTGGCACGATTAAAGAATTAGATTATCAAAGTCTTTTTGAAAACATAATGGAAGAACTAAATAGTATTGAAGTGGATGTCAACTTCGGTGAAGTGAAGTTAGAACTGAAACGTTATAACGAAATCCCAAGTGATGGGCTTTCTATTGGTGATTTAATAACAGAAGGGTTTCAGACAACTCTAGGGGCGTTATTTTTTGCATTTCTTATATGGCTCTTCTTTTCAGATGGCCCCTTTATTTACTTCGGCCTTGTTGGTTTTGCAATAGGAGTATTCATGTCTGTTAGTGTATCGAGAATAACTATCGAGGAAAAAAAGAATATTTTTGCTCAGTATGAAAGCGGTGTACTTGAGGCTGACGAAACTTGGACATTTTATGGCAATCGATTTGAATACAAGGAAAAAAACTCTGATACTCCTCAATCATTTAAATACTCGACAGTGGTAAAGTGCGAATTGCCAGTTGATTCGCGCGTTCTCAAGGTTGTAACAAGGGATTTCGGCGTAACAGAAAACCATTACATCGATCTTTATGAAACCTCAGGTGATGACTACAAAAACGTCGCAAAAGTAATATTTGGTATTATAAACAAGTTGACGCTTGATGTTCCTCAGGGTAATCAGGTTCAAGCAGCTTAGATGAACACCAGATGCAATATTAATATTGCAATTGAATACGTGTAACAGTAAGCGCGTGATGTTACCTGACTCTAATATAAGATGATTTACATGAGCAATATGCAAAAAGGTCATATCATAAGCTATGTGGCCCCAAAAAAATTTGGCTTTATTAAAGGCATCGATGGTGAAGATTATTTTTTCCACCTAAGTTTCCTTGAAGACAAATGTCATGAACGTTATATCGCAAAGGGCGCGACGGTAACGTTTGACCCGACTCCATCGCCTAAAGGATTGACTGCGAAATCGCTTTGCATTCAGCCCGTAATTCGAGGAAAACAATTAACACCTTTTAAGACCTACAGGTCATTACCTAATAAATTATCGGTCGAACATACTATTGATGTGATTACGGCGTTTTCGAGAAACCCTAACGATAAGCGAGATGATTTGGAGTGCATGGCGTACGAGGTCGGCGCTAACGCTATAGTCAACGTTCAACACGAAAAGCGCACTTTTTCTCAAGGTAACTACCGCTTTTCAAAACATGCATTTTCAGCTACTTTGGCCGTCGTAACTGAAGAGGTGACATTCAGCTGCGAAGCCGAAAAAGATGCTGCACAAAATAAGCTAGATAGCGCTTTAGACGCTATATCAAGGAGCGGTGAGCAAGTAATAGCAAAGGAGCTTGGTTCACGTCAGAGCCAGTTAACCTTTGAATTTGGGAAAAGTATGGGTGGGTTACTTCTGTTCTTATTCATTATCTACTACCTCTACAGCCATACATAACATGTAATAGCTCATATCTGGTCTAACAGTATCGATGAAAAGATCTGAACTTCATATGACTGGAAGCTATGTGCCAGAAGCTGCTGTTCAAACATTTGCAATTAAACGGCATAAGAGTACCCATTTCTGACCTTTTCGACTGAGTTTTCTATTTTCAACTATTACCAAATCATCGTCCGTTATTACTGTTTAGGAAGTAGTCTCTTTCTAACGATGTACGAATACCGACTATCTTAAATTTCCTAGGAGGTAAGGCTTTGCTTCCCCAAATTAGGTTAGCTTAATAGAAAATCATATTACATAAAAATTTAAAATATCAGATTTTTCTGATATTTTTAAAAAGAAAAACGTAGAAGGGTACTACTGAGGCTGCTACCGAATAAACTGTAAGATTTATCAGGAGATATTCAAAGTTATGGAAAAAGAACGTATTGATCGATTCCTAGAGAAGTTCAGAGAAAGTGAAACCATATTTGATGATCTTGGTAAAGAATTAGCTGAAATGTCTTCCAGTTATGAATCCCAGTTAGATACCCTCCAGAAAAAACTAATAGAAGCTGAAAGAAAAACGAAAGAGGCAAGTGTTAGAGAGGTTGAGGCCACAGAAAAGTTCTCGGAAATTGAGCATAGACTAGAGCAGCTAAAAAAGTTTCAAGAAGAAGATTATAGGCCATTGGTAAAAGAGTTATTTGAAAAGCCAAAGGGAGAACTACAACATGAACTGAAAGCTTCTACTAAGAAATCAGTTCTAATCTCGATATCCGCTGCAGTCTTATCAATATTTGCGGGTGTTGTTGTCTCTATTTACTTAAATAGCGAAGGTGCCGCAATAGTGAACAAAACACAGTCTGAAGTTATAAAGAACATAGGTAAGTTAGCCAAGACTGTAGAGGACTTGACTGTTCTGCTCGATAGTCAAGCTGAAAGCCAGCAACGGAAACTCATAGAGCAATTTTCTATCATAGAAAATTATACCTCAAGCTCAATTGAAGAAATTCAAAAGTCCACTCAACTTATTGAAGCGATAGCCAGCAAGACCGAAATAATAAGTGAGTCATTTCAGAGTCTATCGAATGATGAAAAAGTAGAGAAAATAGTTACTTCCCTAGCTTCATTTAGCAAGGAGCATGGTATCGACGGTAAAAACCAAATGAGACTTTTTTATAAAATGGAAGCATTGAATTATGTTCCATTTGAACACGATATCTTTTTGAAGGCTCTCAGAAGGTTTCCAAGAGAAATCTATTCACCTAGTCACTCGGATTTAAAAGTCTGGGATCAACAAATGCTTAGTATAAATAAAGCAATGGAAAGAAGCATTTCTAACTACAGGTCAAAAAAAATACCTAATAGCTTACGGAGATTTGGAAAGTATAAGCTAAATGATGCGACTCAATATGGTGGGTGGCTTTATAATACGGATGATAAATCTTTACTATTATCAGTTATAAAAAGTAACATTATTTCTATTTCAAAACACATTGAAGTAAACAGAAAGTTTAACAATAAAACCAAAAAGTAAAAGCTAGTACAGCTAAGGACTTCCTTTGACTTAAATGAACAGACTTAAACGTTACCAACTAACTTTTCTGGCAAAAATTTGCAGTATAACACTCAAACCCTGAACGTCTGCAAATTGTCTGAAGCGGTCTCGCGAGTCAAAAATATCCAATGTCCGCTAAACGCCTTGAGTTCAATTGGTGAGTGCAACGCTATCCTTATTAAAGGAGGAATGTTGCCATGAAACAAAGAAAACGTATCTATTACTCGCCAGAACAGAAAGCACTTATTTGGGACAGATATAAGCGAGGGGATTCGCTGCATGATATCGCTAGAATGTTTGATCGCTTTCACTCCTCTATTATGCCAACTATTTATCAAACTGGTGGGTATCGGCCACCAGAACGAAAAAGACATCCACAGTCTCTCTCGCTTGATGAAAGAGAAGAAATATCACGATGCTTAGTCGATAAACAATCCATTCGAGAAATTGCCAGACGTTTGTCCAGAGCGCCATCTACAATTAGCCGTGAAGTAAAAAGAAATGGTGGATTGAAGCACTACCGTGCCGTAAAAGCTGAACAACGAGCATGGGATGAGGCATTGAGACCTAAGCCATGTAAGTTAGTTGGATCCCCAGAGTTATGTAAACTAATAGCTGTTAAGCTTAAAAGGGCATGGTCACCACAACAAATTGCAGGTTGGTTAAAGCGACAATACCCCGATAATCAGGAAATGTACGTGTCTCACGAAACCATCTATAAAACACTCTTCATTCAGACGCGAGGCGCTCTAAAGAAAGAACTGCAAAAGTGTTTGCGTTCAAAAAGAGTGGTTCGCAAGTCGCGTCAATCTTCACTGAAAAGGTTAGGTCTAGGAAAAATTCCTGACGCCGTTTCTATAAGTGAGCGACCTGCATCAGTTGAAGATAGAGCGATACCTGGTCACTGGGAAGGCGACCTTATATGTGGCTCTAACAACAGTTACATAGCGACACTAGTAGAGAGGCACTCTCGATTCGTAATGCTGGCAAAAGTGGATGATAGTAAAACGTCGACCGTGATTGCTGCTCTTTTTAAGCACGCTCAAAAGCTACCTAAGGAACTATATAAATCTCTAACTTGGGACAGAGGGAGAGAAATTAAAGATCATAAACAATTCACTCTAGCCACTGACATAAAAGTCTATCTTTGTGATCCTTACTCACCGTGGCAACGTGGTTCCAATGAAAACACCAATCGATTACTACGGCAGTATTTTCCAAAAAGTACCGACTTATCAGTACACAGCCAACAAAAACTTAGCAGTGTAGCGAGACAACTTAACGAAAGACCAAGAAAAACGTTAGACTATGAAACACCAGCACAGAAATTTAACCGATGTGTTGCGCCCATTGATTGAACTCAAGGCTCATAGCGGCCTGTCAGGTTTTGCTTCACTCAATCACTAAAAGTGTAAGGTTAGATTGTAACCAATCCAATTGAAGTAAATAAGTTAGCTTCTCCCAAATAATTATCTCAACCATTCACTTCAAAATTCTTATCTTTTTCTCACTAGAAACTTTGCTTCGATGCACGGAAAGACCTCAAACACCTGCTTAATAAAGCATTGGCGAGCTTAATTTACCTGTGTTTCATTCTTAATAGCTAGTTCTGTACCTTTTTTAGTCTTTCCATGATAGCAAATAATTTTTTTTGACAATATATCAGATAATGCGAATATACCCCCCCTTAAAAAAACAACTAACGAATAAGGGATTAGACACATGAAAATCAAACTACACCTCACAGTAGGACTGGCAGCAGCAATTGCACTGTCGGGTTGCACAAGCACAGAAACAGACCCATTGGTAATTACGCAGAATAATGCGCTAGCTAATGCAACACCTGCTGAGATTATTGAAAAGACACCAGAGGGCAAACAGGAACTACAGTCTGTTCGCTATATTGCACGTCATCTTATGGACTACGATGACAGAAAAGAATACCGTCAGGAGCTTTTACAACAAGCCAGCGAGTGGGAATTTGAAGCACCAGCATTTGGGTTAGTGGGCGCATCACTCATAACAGACAACCCATTTAGCGCACAAGGTCAATATGCGGCAGCAGGGTTCGATGCTGCATTTCGTGTAGTCAATTTTATCTTTGATGGGGCTTATGACAATATCGGTCAAATTTGGTTGCCCAAAGAGGTAAACGGCCAGAAGATTGAGAATGAAAATCAAGCTCGCGAAGTAGCCGTTGAAATTACAGCCGACGCAATCGAACAGACCTTTGATGAAATGGGCTATACCTTTGAACATCTTGGCAATCTAACACATGAAAACTTCAAAAATCCGTTTCTTATTTTCGAAGGCAAGCTAAAAGATGAGAGCAAGTTTGTAGAAGGCAAAACACCGATGTATATTCAAGCTGTAGTCATTTCAGAGGGCTTCAAGAAGATCGACAGCGAAGATACCATCGAGAGCTTAGCATTAGGCTTTAAGCCTAGTTTCATGTCAGAACCAAATGCTCACAGAGTTACCATCGCAGCAGGCCGATTGACTTTTGAAAACGGTGAATTTGTGACGGTAGAGCTTGATAATGGGGTAGTCTTTTATCAAGGCAAGGGTGAGTG
This sequence comes from Alteromonas sp. ABV4_150, assembly GCF_056311745.1. Classification (NCBI taxonomy): domain Bacteria; kingdom Pseudomonadati; phylum Pseudomonadota; class Gammaproteobacteria; order Alteromonadales; family Alteromonadaceae; genus Alteromonas; species Alteromonas sp. ABV4_150. The sequence continues at coordinate 2,395,488 of NZ_CM149971.1, forward strand.
GAACACGATCATGTCCAGACAGTTTTATCGAGGCGTATCAAGGCAGATCCCTTGGGTACAAGGCAGAAACGAGTATAAAACCAAATTTGTAACGTTCAAAGGCGAAACATACGGCTTTTCTTCAAACTACAGAACACTGTTCATTGATAAGCGAATCGAGGGCTAGCATTTTGTATTAAGGGCATCCCCATATGGATGCCCTTCTGTTTTAAACGCTACAAGTATCTAATACATCGTAAAAATGCAGTGTTTAAGAAATTCATAACGTTGCGAACTACCAATTGTTTCAGTTGCATTTAAGGCTTGTTGTTACTCAAAGCCATCAATAGACCAACGGTGAAACAATGGTTTGTTCAATAGGCCTTCGACCAAGTTACTTCCATCTAGAAATATTCACCGCTCGGGCAGCGTTGTAAATTTTTACGATCATATCGATATCTTTATGGCCTGTGAAAACAGCGATTTCTAACACGCTATACCCCTTCTCAACCATTCGTGATACGCCCTCACGCCGCAGGTCTCTGAGTTGAAGCCCAGTTATACCTGCATGTGCTTTGATTCTGGGGAACAGTGTCGTCAAATACTTCGTAGTTATGTTGAAAACTAAACCAGCCTTGTCACCTTCACCTTTCAGTGTCTTTAAGATTCTATAGGCACGTTTTGTAAGAGGCACTACTCTTGGCGCTTCCTTCGTTCCACTGCTGCCTGGACGAACATTTTTTCCGACTGCAATGGTAAAGCAGTGCCTGTTAAAATCGATATCCTCCCAGAGTAATGATAGAAGTTCAGATGCGCGTAGCGTCGTTTCGATATATAGAAGAATAAGGTAATCATATCTAACGCCACTTTTGTTTCGGCTGGAAAATTCCTTCGCAGAACTAAGAAGTCTTCTAAACTCGTTCCGGTCTTTAATTCTTCTGTTGCGAGACTTCGAGTCGGAAATTAACCCATTTTTCTTTAGCGTTGCATAACTGCTCTCAAACTGTGCTTCTAGTTGTTCGCTATCAGTAGCTTTTGAAAACTTATTCATTTCTCGTAACTCTCTTAACGCCCGTTTCAACGAACTAATTTCGATACGAGTAGTTGACGAACTGCATGTGACATTTCGCTCTTTACAGTATTGTTCTAGAGCCTCGTAGCCGACGAAGCAGAGCGGATAATTGGCGAGTTGATATCTACAAATCGTACGCAGTGCATCTTGTGTTGTACTTGAAGCGGGCAACGGCATTGAGTTTGTATAGCTCAAATAGGCATTGATAACGTCTTTAACTGACGATTTTGCGTCTAACTTAGGCTGGTGGTTTCTAAAAACGACTCGCTTTAGCTGAGTTTCTGAAAGCTCATTCACTTGGCCTTTAGCTTGCTGGTATTGTCTCTCCATTAACACCAACATATTTTCTGCCCAAGCCTCTGCTTCCGCCCTGCTTGCGAAAGTTTTTGACTTGGACTTTACCGTCGCATCTTTAGCGCGATTTTCGATTATTGCCTGAATATGGCCATTAGTTTTAACGCGGAATTTCTTGTGCATATAACGTGATCTCATTGATTAAAAAAAAAGAGATCACGTATTTTATACACCAAAAATAAAAAATCTCGCGGTAACACACTAGTGAGAATAAATAGTTGTAAAATAATTACCGGAGGTTTGTTTTTTGAACAAGCTGTTTATTAAGTGAGCACTCTTAATTTTTCAAAGCGCCTTTGAATGTGCTCTGGTGTAATCGAAACATACACATTCCAGAGAATGTTCAGATCTTTATGACCCGTTATCCGTGATGTTTCTTCTACTGACATTCCAGCTTCAATTAAACGACTAGCTCCCTCTCGCCTAAGGTCATGATATCGTAAGTCTACTATTCCAAGTCGTTTACGAGCGCGTCGAAAACCAGCCGTCACGCTTCTAGGGTTATATGGAAATATACGCTCTTCGAACTTAGGTTGTCTAAGGATGATAGAAAGGCTTTTCCCTAAAAGCGGTAATATCGAATTGTTGTTTTGTGAACCGCTAGGACTTTTCCGGTTTCTTACTAAAATATGGCGTTGCTCTACATTCAAGTCTTTCCATTTAAGCTCACAAAGTTCACCAATACGACAACACGTTAGTAAAGACATCATGAACATATCTGTGTATGGGATCTCGTTACAGTGGTGATAAGACATTTTTTGAAACTCTCTGAGAAGCGCTGAATATTCATCAGCGCTGACTCGTCGGTCACGTTTATTTGACTTATCAATTAGTTTTAAATCGTGAAGAGCGGGGTATGCGTTTATCACGGCACTGTCATCAGCGGCTACGTGAAACATTGACTTTGCAACTCGCAGTACCTTTCTTAAACAGCTCACATCTATAGATATTGTTTGTGAAGCAGTCTTTTTTCTGCGCTCAAGACAAAAATCAACGATGTCATTTGAATTCAATCTACTAGCAATTACCTTTGCGATAGGATAGCGGCATAGTTGGTTTAGACTATATCGCGCCGTTCGTCCTAAAGGCTTATCTGAGCCATCTTTGGCTTTAATATAATTTTGAATTAACTCTCCTAAAGATATATCGATGTAGGAATACGGCTCGTCTTTTGTATTATTTTCCACCTTATGAGCGGTTTCTTTCGCCCATTTGTTAGCCGCTGATTTAGTATTGAATGTTTTACTTTTAGAAAACGTAATAATGCCACTTTGCTTCTGTCTAACCCTTGCTGTAAAGGAAACTCCATTTTTTCTCGTTCCCTTAGTTATGCTAATATTAGCCATCTTATTTGACCCATTGTAGAGGGTGCGCCAAAGCGGAAAATTATTCCACCATTTGGGCACCGCGTTCCCTTAATGGGGACTAAAAACCGTGAAAAGTCCAATGCTTTTGGCATTGGTGATTATTTGAGGACTGCTGTAAGTGCCTGATATTAAAGTTTTAAATGAGAATTGTGTTAGACCTGCTATCGACAGGCGCTTCTCTGTCGCCCCAATGCTGGATTGGACAGACCGCCACTGTCGCTACTTTTTACGATTAATGTCTAAGCACACGCTGCTTTATACTGAAATGGTCACTACAGGCGCGATCATTTACGGGAAAGGTGATTATCTTGGTTACAACCAAGAAGAACATCCAGTGGCAGTTCAACTAGGCGGCAGTGATCCCGCAGACATGGCTAAGTGTGCTGAGTTATCACAAGCGCGCGGCTACGATGAAGTCAATATAAACGTAGGCTGTCCAAGTGATAGAGTAAAAAACGGCAGCTTCGGAGCCTGTTTGATGGCGCAACCTGAAGTGGTAGCTAGCTGTGTCAAGGCTATGCAGGCTGCTGTAGATATCCCCGTAACGGTAAAATGCCGTATCGGTATTGACGACATGGACGAAGATGAAGACTTTGCTCGTTTCATCGATATAGTGGCAGACGCTGGGTGTGACACCTTTATCGTTCATGCAAGAAAAGCCTGGTTACAAGGTCTAAGCCCAAAAGAAAACCGTGAAATTCCGCCTTTGAATTACCCTAGGGTCCACAGACTAAAACAGGCGCGCCCTGAATTATCAATTAGCATTAACGGTGGTATAAAAACGCTCGCTGAAACCCAGCAACAGCTAGAGAGCGTTGACGGTGTTATGGTAGGGCGTGAGGTTTATGCAAACCCCTATATCATGTCTACCGTTGATAAAGACATATTTGGCGATGCTAATGCACAGAGTCTGTCACGTCGTGAAATAGTACTTCAAATGCAGGAGTACATTGAGCGCCAAGAGGATCCGTATTTTAAGCCATGGCATGCAGCTCGCCACATTCTAGGCCTTTATCAAGGGCAAGCGGGGGGGCGAATTTGGCGAAGATACTTAAGCCAAAATGGTACAGGTAAAAATCCAGATCCTAATCTACTTCTCAATGCTTTAGATGCCGTAGAGAGCGCACAAAAAGAAGTTGCTGAATACAATAGTCAAAAAGACTAAAAACTTAGTACTTTTGACCAAAGTTTAATATTTGTGCAATTTTCACCAAGGCTCGCATTTTTGCGGGCCTTTCTTTAAGTTCTTAAAAATCAGACGCTTAAGTTGTACTCAAGGAGTTGGCATACCTCTCGCAATCCTCTAAGTATCGCGACGACAACGTGTTGTTGCACTGACTAAATCTAGAGGGATAACATGAAAACTTCACTAATCGCAGCAACTTTACTGACAGCAAGCATGACAAGCGGTGTAGCAAATGCAGAAGAGTCAGTGCTTCAAACATTTTTGACGCATGTAGTTTCAAATGCAGTAACTACAACTACACAAGAGATAAAGTCTGATGTATACCAAGCAGTGGCTAACGCCACCTACCACTTTGAATTGAGCCCGCAAGAGGTACGTGGAAGCGGTAAAGTTAGTGTTACCGACTTAGCCGCCACGGAAGCGGACAACCAAGATACAGATAAAGACGCTGATTAATGTTCAATCAGCATTGATAAAAGCGCCTACGGGCGCTTTTTTTGTGTCTATTCAACAGTGAAATAAGTTTATTAGGGAAAGACATAAATGCCATGAAATCGGAAGTGGTCAATTTAACAATAGGGTTGGTTAAATACACTAATTTATCGCAACTTAACTTATGCTTAAAAAGCAGCTTTAAGCTACATGCTTAAAAAATTCTATATATATCAATAGTATAAATAAATGGCATAGTCATTGTAATACTAATAGTGTTGAGGAGAACTCAGTCAGCGGCAGCTAGCAATGTGTACAAGAGATTAAATGCTGGAAGCCACAACACTATTTTTAACGGAGAAAGAATCATGGGTATGTTTTCACGCATTAACGATATTGTTCAAGCAAACATCAACGCGATGTTGGATAAAGCTGAAGATCCTGAAAAAATCATTCGTTTGATTATTCAAGAAATGGAAGAAACCCTGGTTGAGGTTCGCACCGACGCGGCGCGCTTTATTGCTCAGCAAAAAACACTAGCGCGTCATATGGAAGCAGCAAACAAACAAGTTGATAGTTGGCAGCATAAAGCGCAGATTGCAATGAACAACGACAAAGAGTCCTTGGCGAAAGCGGCGCTTATAGAGAAGCAGAAGTATGTCTCGAAACTTGACTCTCTTAAAGAGCAAGAAGCGCAACTTGCAGAAAGTATCGAAAAAATTCAAGGCGATACTGCAAGGTTGAACAGTAAATTAGCAGAAGCCAAAGCTAAGCAAAAAACCTTAGTTCAGCGCAAAAATTCAGCGCAAACACGCTTGAAGGTGAAGCAGGCTGACCACGAAGGAAAAATTGACGATGCAATGATGCGTTTTGAAAGCTACGAACAGCGTATTGACCATCTTGAAGCGCAAGTGGATGCATATGACTTAACGAAGTCTAATGAAGCAACGTCATTACAAGCTGAGTTCGACGCAATGGAAGCAGACGAAGCGATTGAAAAGGAACTGGCAGAACTTAAGAAGAAAAAGGTCGCTTAAGCGACCTTGGCTACCGCCAGCCTATATTGTAGATATCGAAAGAAACATTTTTGGAGAAGATGATGAAAGTACCATCACAGAAGCGAATTTATAGAGACCTTGATTCTGGCATTATTTCAGGTGTGTGTGCAGGTGTTGCACGTTATTTTGATATCGATGCAGTATGGGTAAGAGCGGCAGCGATAGTGGGTTTATTTATCGCCACCCCCATCACGCTAGTAGCTTACGTGGCTGCCGTTATCCTACTACCGAGATTAGTGTAATGAAAAACTTTTTAATTGCGTTAGTCATCGCCATTATTTTGGTGAATTGTTTGGGAAGCCTTGTAGATAGCTGGCTCGGCATGCACCTTGTTATGTCTGACGAGTTGCTAAGTCCTTGGGAAAACGTGGCAGTGCTTTCGTTAATTGGTGTTGCCCTTGCCATAGTGGGCTTTGTTGTTGCTATAAGCGTTATGGGTACGATTCTTTTAGCTTTAGGTGCAGGCTTTTTGGCTTTGCTGGTGTTGGGTGTCAGTGCTTTCTGGCCAATTATACTAATCGGTATCGCGCTATATGCTCTGAAAAATCGTAAATCTGCTGCTTATAGGCGACAAAATGACGTAAACATGCGCCACACTTTATAATTAACATAAATAAATTTAAATTGTGTTAACGTAGTAAAAGGTGGTGTTATACCGGTAACCGTCATAAAGGTTTCGCATTTTTCACGTAATATTAGTTGTTTCAAATAGCTGACCACCGTCGGCTATTTGTTATTTAAAAGGAAGGTTGGTGTTTATATGAGACAATCTATTAACTCAAAACAGATAGCGATTGTCGCTGTGGTGATTTTTTTACTGTTCTGGTTAATCGGGTGGTATTGGAGTTTATCTCCAGACACGTATGATGTTAGAAAACGTTTGGAACAGAACTCACCCGTTGAAAACCCTACCAACATAGCGGGTTACACATTGACCACTACTATGATTGATGTGTCAGAAACTTTGCTAGATAAGCCTGGTGGTTACCTTTCAAATGATGTCATTCCTCCTGGTGTCTTTTTAGATAACATGCCTGCGTGGGAGTTTGGTGCACTAGAGATGGTGCGAGATCTCGCGCTTTCTATGCGCAAAGATTTCAGCCGCTCTCAATCTCAATCCATTGAAAACCCATACCTGACAAAAGCCCACCCTAAATTCAATATGGATCATAAAAGCTGGGCATTACCTTCGTCTGAATCAAGCTATGCTGAAGGTATCGAGCTTCTTAAAAAATATCGAGACGAGTTGGCAAACACACGTAATTCAGACAGTCAGTTCTATACCCGAGCAGATAACCTGCGAGAATGGTTGAAGCAGGTTGAAAAACGGTTGGGTAGCTATTCACAAAGATTAAGCGCCAGCGTAGGATCTGCGAGAGTTAATACAGATTTAGCTGGTGACGCTAACGCAAAGCAATCTACGCCTAGCAGCAACCAACGAGTTGTACAGACAAGCTGGTGGAAGTTAGATGATAATTTTTATGAAGCGCGCGGTGCAACATGGGCTTTACTACACTTTCTTAAAGCCGTAGAAATTGAATTTAACGATGTGCTTGAAGATAAGAATGCCCTAGTGAGTCTTCAGCAAATCATTCGCGAACTGGAAGCAACACAACAGTCTGTTTACAGTCCGATGATTTTAAACGGCAGTGGCTTTGGTATGTTAGCTAATCACTCTTTAGTTATGGCTAACTATATTTCTCGCGCAAACGCTGCTTTAATTGAAATATCAGAACTTCTTAATCAAGGATAATTAATGAAAAAAGGTCTTATAGCTGCCGCATTGGGATGCGCATTATTTTCAGTTTCATCTCAAGCAGACACTATCGCAGGCGTTTACGTTGGAGCTCAAGTTTGGCAAACCGACACTCAGGGCGGTTTTGCAGATAGTAACAACACTGCTGATTTCAACTTTGATGATGAAACCAATACGGCGTTATATATTGCCTTTGAACACCCGGTGCCTTTCTTACCGAATGTGAAGATAAATCACACTACGTTAGATAATTCTGGGACTACAGCGCTTCAATCTGAATTCACTTTTGATGATGAGTTGTTCCGAAGTGATGCTGTTGTAAACACTGATATAGAGCTTGATGCAACAGATTTCATATTGTATTACGAGTTGTTTGATAACGACTTGGTCAGCTTTGATCTTGGCGTAAATGCAAAATATATTGATGGTGCTTTAAGTGTTGTTGAGACAGACAGTAACACTAGCGGCTCGGCTGAATTTTCGGGCATAGTGCCTATGGCGTATTCAAAAGTGCAGCTAGGGCTGCCGTTCACAGGGCTATCTGCATATTTTGAAGGTAGTTATTTATCATTTGATGATCATGAACTAAGTGATTATCAAGCTGCAATCCAATACTCATTCATAGAAAGTTTAGCAGTCGATATGACTCTTCAAGTTGGTTACAGAAACGTAACGGTTGATATTGAAGACCTTGATGATGTTTACGCTGACATGGAATTTGACGGCGTATTTGCAGGCTTAGAACTTCATTTTTAAGTACTAACTATATGTTTTTAAAGGCGTGGCTGCTTATGCAGTTCACGCCTTTTTTATTTCCCGGGGGGAATGTTCACGTACGTTATTACCTATTCACACAGTCATTAGCACTTTCAGTAATAAAAAAGTTTCATTTATTCTTTTCTCTTCTTGTAGAAAGCCGTTAGCCTTAGCGCCATTGATAAAAGGCTAAAAGACTATGTCACAAGATTCTAATTCGAACTCAGCGCCAGGCGCGGTATTAAACGAACAGCAGTGGAATGCGATTACGCAAGCCATTGCAGGCTTAAATCGTGATCAACTTACTTGGGTAAGTGGCTATGCTGCAGGCATGGCGGCTGCTCAAGGTGGTTCGGTTGCCCCAGCGTTACAAAGTGCCCCTGCGGTAGCCGGTGATGCACCAACGCTAACTATTTTGTATGGCTCACAAACGGGTAATGCGAAGGGTGTTGCTGCGCAGTGTCAAGCCAAAGCAGAGGAAGCAGGCTTTAACAGTAAGCTTGTTAGCATGGCTGACTACAAGCCTCGCAACTTAAAAGCAGAAACTCACGTGGCGGTATTTGTAAGTACCCACGGTGAAGGCGATGCACCCGATGATGCCATCGAACTGCACGAATTCTTAGCAGGTAAAAAAGCACCTAAGCTGACAAGCACTAAATACGCCGTGTTGGGTCTAGGTGATAGCAGTTATGAGTTTTTCTGCCAAACAGGTAAAGACTTTGATGAGCGCTTAGGTAAGTTAGGTGGTAAGCCTATTGTTGAGCGCCTTGATTGTGATGTTGATTATGAAGCTGAAGCCGAGGCTTGGCTCAATAAGCTGATTGAATCTTTAAAAGATGACTTTAGCGCAGCACCACAGGCTGCGGTAGCGGCGCAAACTGGCGCAGCAGTGCAGGGTGTAGCAGCACAGACTTACACTAAAAAAGCGCCATTTAAAGCAACGTTAATTGATGCCCAGAAGATTACGGGTCGCGATTCAGTTAAAGATATCCGTCACATTGAAATAAGTCTTGAAGATAGTGGAATTACCTACAAACCAGGTGACGCGCTAGGCGTTTGGTTCAAGAACGCTGCTTCGTTAGTATCAGAGCTTATTAGTATTTTGTCGTTAGATGGCAATGCTGAAGTATCTGTAGGTGATGCGACAATGTCGTTAACTGATGCATTAACGTCCAAGCTTGAATTAACCTTAAGCTACCCTAATTTCATTAAGTCTTATCAAGAAGCGACCGGCTCTGAATCGTTAGCGACCTTGATGGAAGATAAAGCGCAGCTGCGTACTTACATGGCTGAGCGTCAAATCATTGATATTGTGCGCGACCACCCAGGAAAGCTGTCTGAACAGCAGCTTGTTGATGCATTGCGCCCATTAACACCACGCTTGTACTCAATAGCATCGAGCCAAGCTGACGTGGAAGATGAAGTGCACTTAACGGTAGCTCACGTTGACTATGAAGCGTTTGGCCACCGTCATCAAGGTGGTGCGTCTGGCTTCTTGTGCGAATATTTAGAAGAAAATGGTGAGGTAGAAGTTTTCGTTGAAAACAACGATAACTTCCGTTTGCCAGAAGACCCGAATACACCCGTCATCATGGTTGGCCCAGGTACGGGTATTGCGCCGTTTAGATCGTTCATGCAAGAGCGTGATGTGCAAGGCGCTGAGGGCAAAAATTGGTTGTTCTTCGGCAACCCTAATTTTACGCAAGATTTCCTATACCAGGTAGAGTGGCAAGGTTACGTTAAAGAAGGTCTGCTAGATAAAATTACGCTTGCATTCTCTCGTGACCAAGAAGAAAAAGTATATGTTCAGCACCGCTTATTAGAAAACGGTAAAGAAGTGTACGAATGGCTAGAGCAGGGCGCACACTTTTACGTGTGTGGTGATGCAATGCACATGGCGAAAGATGTAGAAAATGCCCTTATTAGTATCGTGCAAGAGCACGGCGGAAAATCTGAAGCCGATGCTAAAGCCTATATTGTAGAGTTACGAAAAGCGAAACGTTATCAGAAGGATGTCTATTAATGAGTAACGAAAAATCACCATTTATCGTTGAGGGCAAACTGGCTGACAACGAGCGCTTAAAGCGTGAAAGTAATAATTTGCGCGGCACCATCACTACGGATCTCAAAGATGATCTTACAGGTGGCTTCACGGCTGATAACTTCCAGCTTATCCGCTTCCACGGTATGTACCAGCAAGATGACCGTGATATCCGCGCTGAGCGTGCAAAGCAAAAACTTGAGCCGCTTCACAATGTGATGCTGCGCGCGCGTTTACCGGGTGGCGTAATCACGCCTGATCAATGGTTAGCTATCGATAAGTTTGCCGCTGACCACACTATGTATGGCAGTATTCGTTTGACCACGCGTCAAACATTTCAGTTTCACGGTGTGTTAAAGCCTAAGATTAAGTCTATGCACCAAATGCTGAACAAGGCTGGCATTGACTCTATTGCAACGGCAGGTGATGTAAACCGAAACGTACTGTGTACGTCAAATCCGGTTGAATCTGAGCTTCACCTTCAGGCGTTTGAATGGGCTAAAAAGATAAGTGAACACTTACTTCCTAAAACTCGCGCCTATGCTGAAATTTGGTTGGATGGTGAAAAAGTCGAGACAACTGAAAAGCCTGTTGAGCCTATTTTGGGTGATAACTATCTGCCGCGTAAGTTTAAAACTACCGTGGTTATTCCTCCGCAAAACGACGTTGATGTTCACGCAAACGACCTTAACTTTGTTGCGATTGCAGAAAATGGTCAGCTAGTTGGCTTTAACGTGCTTGTTGGTGGTGGTCTTGCAATGACTCACGGCGATAAGAGCACGTACCCGCGCAAAGCCTCTGACTTCGGATTTATACCGCTGGAAAACACGCTAGACGTTGCCGCTGCGGTGGTAACCACACAGCGTGATTGGGGTAACCGTGTTAATCGTAAAAATGCAAAAACCAAATACACCCTAGAGCGTGTTGGTGTAGACAACTTCAAAGCTGAAGTTGAAAAGCGCGCGGGCGTGACTTTCCAAGATAGCCGCCCTTACGAATTTACAGACCGAGGTGACCGCTTTGGTTGGGTTGAAGGTATTGACGGCAAATACCACCTGACTGTGTTCATCGAAAATGGTCGTATTTTGGATTACCCAGGTAAAACGCTAAAAACAGGTTGTGCAGAAATTGCCAAAATCCATAAAGGGGATTTCCGCTTAACCGCAAACCAGAACCTAATCATTGCTGGTGTTCCACCCCAAGACAAAGACAAAGTAGAAGCCTTAGCTCGTGAGCATGGTCTTATTGCGCCAAGTGTTTCTAATCAGCGTCTAGATTCTATGGCTTGTGTTGCATTGCCAACTTGTCCACTGGCTATGGCAGAAGCTGAGCGTTACCTGCCAGATGCTGTTACCGAGCTAGAAGGCTTGCTTGCCAAACACGGGTTAGAAGAAGACAGTGTTATCTTCCGCGTAACAGGCTGCCCTAATGGCTGTGGTCGCGCAATGTTGTCAGAAGTTGGCTTGGTTGGTAAGGGCCCAGGCAAGTACAACTTGCACTTAGGCGGCAATCGAGAAGGTACACGCATACCACGTATGTATCGTGAAAATATTAGCGAACAAGAAATCATGGCGGAGTTAGATACGCTACTTGGTCAATGGGCTAAAGAGCGTGAGAGTGGCGAGGCCTTTGGTGATTATGTTGTTCGCGCTGGTGTTGTAAAACCAGTAGTAGACTCCGCACGGGATTTCTATGACGAATAATACAGCAGAAAAGCAGCAACCACTTACGCTTGATATCAGCAAAGAAGCCCTTGCTGATATCAACGATATGTTGGAAAAAATGACAGCGCAAGAGCGAGTAGCTTGGGCGCTGGACAACTTGCCCGATACTCATATTGTGTCTTCGAGTTTCGGAGCGCAGTCGGCAGTTATGCTGCACATGCTTACTCAAGCACAACCGGATATCCCCGTTGTGCTTACCGATACCGGCTATCTGTTTCCAGAAACCTATAAGTTTATTGATGAATTGGTCGAGAAGCTTAATTTAAACCTACACGTTTATAGTGCAAAAATGTCATCTGCGTGGCAAGAAGCGCGCTTTGGTAGGATGTGGGAACAAGGCATCGAAGGCATTGAAAAATACAACAAGATGAACAAAGTTGAACCAATGCAGCGTGCGTTGGGTGAACTGAATGCGGGTACCTGGTTCGCAGGTTTGCGCAGAAGTCAATCTGATGCCCGTGGCAAGCTGCCTGTTCTACAAAAAGTAGGGCAGCAGTTCAAGCTGTATCCGATTATCGATTGGAGTAACAAAGACCTTCACTATTACCTTAAAGACAATGACTTATCTTACCACCCGCTTTGGGAGCAAGGTTATGTGTCAATTGGTGATTGGCATACAACGCAGTCGCTGCAAGAGGGGATGAGTGAACAAGATACTCGTTTCTTCGGGTTAAAACGTGAATGCGGATTACACGAGTTTGGTGACGGTATTTAACTTATGTTAAATACCTCTCCTAATACTTTTCTTAATTCTTGTAGATACGTTTCGTTAGCAGATTTTGTAACCAGTTTGTAAAGCTCACTTCCAACGGGAGTGAATTTATAATATACCAACGCAACTCCCGACGTTTTGCACGTCAGCGTAATATTTTCGTTAACACATCGCCACGTGAATTGTTGTCCCTCTATATATTCTCCACTCTCGATTTCGCTTGCATAAATTAACTTCATTTCCTGAAGCGACAGCAAATCGGGATAACTAAGACCAACAGAGGCTAGATTGAGTTGCTCTGGAGTTGGCTTTTTAAGAAACGAGAATAGGCCTTTGCGTTTATGATAGCCCACTAATATGCGCGGAACGGCATCATTGCTCCTTCGACTTGCTACATTCACGGCCTTATTAAATACTTTTGCATCTCTATGGGTGAGTGTTTTTAGCAATTGTAGAGTACGAAGTGAAAAGCTCCCGGGACGGGCGACTTCAACGGCAAAAATTTTGCCCCACAATTCTTGCATTGGTTGGCTGTAAATCTCCTCGGCCATGGTGCTGAAAGCAAAAAACCAATCTGCATCAAGATTGTCACTAGTTTGTTCGTTGATTGAAACATTTAGTGCTATATTTAGTACAGTTTGAAGATTGTTCGCTTTTTGAGTTTCTAGAATTTGTTTCCTTCGTTCCAGCGCATGCTTTTGCTTTTTGGGATCAGGAGACAGCATGGATGGGCTAATCCCTACTCTAGCAAACCACGACAGCATGCGCTGACGGCTGGCATCGTTTTTGACCGAGCTTTCTACCTTCTCAGCAGCAGACTGGTCAATGGTCGCTTTAGTGCGAGCGCTAGCCGCTTCGGTGTTCTGAGCTTTTTTTATCTCAGTGTGCAAGTGCTGAGGAGTAATCTTCATATTGGTTTAATTAAATGAATGTAAATGAGCATGTAACATGAGGGCACTATTGCATTGCGTAACCCATTAATCAATGCGATTGTATTCTTAGTACAGTAAGTGATGTATTCTTGGTTTCTATGTATCGGGGAAATGAGCGGTAATGTCGGCAATGGATTACGATAACGACGAGTTAATTTTTTTAGATGATGATGATTCAGTTGCAGAGCCTGTATTACTGGGCAAAGACTGGAACATTCTTATAGTCGATGATGATGAAGAAATTCATACGGTAACACGTCTGGCGCTATCTGATCTCACCGTAAACGATCGCAAATTAAACTTCATTCACGCCTATTCTGCAAAACAGGCAAAAGAAAAGCTTCATGAATTCGGTAACAGTATCGCTATCATTTTGCTTGATGTTGTTATGGAAACCGACGATGCCGGCTTTGATGTCGTTAAATATATTCGTGAAGACATGAAACTGAACGAGCCCCGTATCATTTTGCGTACAGGGCAGCCAGGTTATGCACCTGAAGAGCAAGTCATTAAAGTTTACGATATTAACGACTACAAAACGAAAACTGAACTTACGCGCTCCAAGCTACTTACGACCATTATCTCTTCGCTACGCTCTTACCAGCAAATTATAACTATAAGTCAAAGTCGCGCTGGTTTAGAAAAGATAATCACCTCTTCGGCTAATTTGTTTGAAGAGCATTCGGTCAAAGAGTTTTGCGAAGGTGTTGTCACGCAAATTAGTTCTCTTATAGGTCTCGACTCTGAAGGGCTGTTGTGTGCCCGAGCCGGCTCCCTTTTAGACCAAGACGACGAACAAGTATATGTCCTCGGTGCCGCGGGTGAATATGCGAAATTTATCAATCACCCAGTTGTAGACGTTAACAACATTGAAATTGAAGAAAATATAAACCGTTGTTTACGGCTTAAAAAGCACATATTTGAGCCAACCTGTTCTGTGCTTTATATTAACCGCGCAGGGTTCGAAGCTGCTGTATACGTCAGGCAAACTCACGAAATAAGTGAACTGGATAAAAACCTTTTAGAAGTATTTTTATCCAGCATTTCGGTGGGTTATGAAAACGTCAATCTCTTTCATGAACTAAGAAATGCAGCGTTCAGAGATTGGTTAACTCGATTACCAAACCGCAATGAATTTATTAACATGCTAGACAAGCCTCACTTGTTTGCTGGAGAAAATTTTAGTGTTGCGCTTATCGATGTTAATCATTTTTCCGATGTTAATGATGGGCTAGGACAAGAAGTTGGCAACGAGTTGTTGCGTGCAATTAGCGAGCGCTTTCAAACGTCGTTTGACGGACGAGTTAAGAAAGGACGTATCGGAGCTGATGTTTTTGGTCTTATCGGTCCCGATGAGCTAGTCTGTCCAGAAGCTATAAACGCACTGTTCCAGTCTTCTTTTAAAGTTGGTGACCACACGCTACCTGTGAATGTAACAGTCGGATTTTGCAAATTAGACAATAAACGCCATATTGGTATCGAGATTTTAAAGCGCTCTAATATTGCGTTAAACCGCGCTAAGAAAAAACTGACGGATAACTTTGAGTATTACGCTAAAGATATTGAGGATCAGACCACATGGCGTTTGGATATGATCCGCCAACTGAGGAACGACTTTGCGGCTAGAAAGCTAGAGCTATGGTTTCAGCCCCAAGTTGATTTGCTCAATGAAAAAGTAGTAGGTATGGAAGGCCTGCTTCGCTGGCCAGATGGAGAGGGTGGTTATATCTCTCCAGCTGTTTTTGTCCCCCTTGCTGAATACTCTGGTCTTATTGTTGATATTGGTGAATGGGTACTCGAAGAGTCATGTCGCCGATTACAAGAGCTAAAGGAAAAGGGTTATGGGCACCTAAGAGTCGCTGTAAACATATCTATTCCTCAGTTTCGCGATAGATTATTTGTTGAAAAAGTTAAACATGCGCTGTCAAAAGCTAACTGTGAACCCAGCCTGTTAGAGCTTGAAATAACTGAAAGTGTTGTAATGGACGAGCCGCAAATTGTGATAGATGCTTTGCGTGTGTTGAAAGAGTTTGGTGTTAAAATCGCTATTGATGACTTTGGGACCGGTTTTTCGTCCATGAGCTATTTGCAGCAGCTTCCTTTAGACCGTTTGAAAGTCGATCGTTCTTTCGTTAAAGACATCAAGCCAGGGGCCAATGCTGTACTTGCGGAAACCATAGTAACCTTAGGAAACAAGCTGGGCTTACTGACCATTGCCGAGGGCGTGGAAAAAAGAGAGCAAGCAAGCTATATGATTAAACTAGGTTGTGATGAGGCCCAAGGTTATTTATACGCCAAGCCCATGCCATTTGAAGCACTTCTAACGTTTCTTGAATCGCACGACTAATCAGATAAAGCTGAAAAAATAGTACGCTGCAATTTGGGAAGTATAGTCAGCTCGAACCAAGGGTTTTTAGCAAGCCACCTGTTATTCCTACCAGACGGGTGAGGTAAAACGAAGTGTGTATTTGTCGGCGCGCCTACTGCTTCAGTTAAAGTTTTGTACTGGGGCAGATAATACTGCTGCGAGTAACGGCCTACGTAAAGCGTGACTTTCGGTTTTAAGTAAGTGAGAAAAGCATCGTGCCAAGTCGGTGCACACTCTTTTCTGGGCGGGGCATCAGCACCGTTTTTATACCCTGGAAAGCAAAACCCCATGGGCAGTACAGAGATTAAGCGCGGGTTATAAAAAGTTTCTTTAGATACAGCCAGCCATTCTCGCAAGCGATCTCCGCTGGGATCGTTAAACGCAATACTTCTTTCGTGAGCTTTAAGCCCTGGCGCTTGCCCAATAATAAGAATTTTTGTCGATGGTGAAGTATTAAAAATGGGGTTAGGTTTGTGAGGTAGGTGAGGCGCGCATATTGTGCAATTCTTTGTTTTGGTCACCAACGCATCGTGGCCTTTCAAAATTTTCTCCAATTATTTCTCTTTGTCATACTTCTGTCATATTAGTGTGATCTAAATTTGACTATCGAATGTATATACAGTATCTTTAATACTACAGTATTAGACTGTAACACAGGAGAAGAAACATGCGTAAAGTAGTACTAACATTAGCTCTATCAGCAGCCTTTGGTATTGCGCATGCGGAATCTGGTGAGAACCAGCTTTTCGATTGCATGGATGCGAAAACATTCGAAATGAATAACCAATGTATGTCAGATCAAATCGGCAATAACATTCGTTTCCGTGATGCACAAGCAAAGCTGATCGACATTGCAAGCGAAAGTCAGGGTGACTACGCCATTGCAACAATGACATTCGATCAAGAAAATATGCACATCGACATCGTAGCACATAAAGACTCGCTTAACGCGCTTGCTGCGAACCGTAACTAATTATTAGTTAACGCATATAAGCCGGCGACGATTTCGCCGGCTTTTTTGTATCTGTTAAAAAATCCTATTTAGTCCGTTGATGGCAGCAACTCGATAGGCTTCAGCCATGGTCGGATAGTTAAATGTGGTGTTGACGAAATAGTCGATCGTGTTGCCTTCGCCTTTTTGCTGCATGATGGCTTGGCCGATATGAACAATTTCAGAGGCACGTTCACCAAAGCAGTGAATGCCCAGTATTTCTTTCGTTTCCCGGTGAAATAGAATTTTAAGGCTACCCGTTTGCGTTGATGCAATCTGCGCTCTGGCCAAATGCTTGAATTGGGCTCTTCCCACCTCATAAGGTACTTTGGCTGCGGTAAGTTCTTGTTCTGTCTTACCTACTGAACTAATTTCCGGAATAGTATAGATACCAGACGGAATATCCTCTACTAACGCTGAATGTGTATTGATGCCGAGCATGGCTTCAGCGGCAAATCGACCTTGGTTATATGCTGCAGATGCCAAACTTGGGTAACCAATCACATCGCCAACAGCAAATACGTTATCTACTTCAGTTTGATAACTTTCGTTAACCTTGAGTTGGCCTCTACCATCAGCTTTTAAACCAATATTCTCAAGTTTCAGGGTATCTGTGTTGCCCGTACGCCCGTTGGCAAACAATAAGCAATCAGCCCGCATGCGCTTGCCTGACTCTAGATTTAAAATCACTGATTCATCGGTAGCCTCGACAGAAGAGTAGGTTTCGTTGTGACGAATAAGTACACCGTTGTTCCATAAGTGGTAACTTAGCGCATCAGAGATCTCGTCATCTAAGAATGACAGTAAACGATCTCGCATATTAACTAGATCGACTTTTACGCCCAAGCCTCTAAAGATACTGGCATATTCCGACCCGATTACACCTGCACCATAAATTATGATGGACTTAGGATCGTGATCTAAAGATAAGATGGTGTCAGAGTTATAAATACGCGGGTGATTAAAATCGATATCTTTAGGGCAATAGGGGCGAGAACCTGTTGCAATGGCAATTTGACCTGCTGTGACGGTATCTTTCGAGCCATCTTTTCGGGTTATCTCTAACGTATGCGCATCGACAAAGCTGGCTTCACCGTGAAAGAGCGTAACTCGGTTTCTATCATAAAAAGAAGAACGCAGGCGAGTTTGGCTTTTCACTACACCACTAGCATGGCTCATAATGTCGGAAAACGTAAGGCTTTTACTTAAGTGGTTGTCGGCAAACAGTGGAGACGTATTGTATTCAATAAGACGACTGACAGAATGACGAAGTGCTTTAGATGGAATGGTTCCCCAATGAGTACAGCCACCGCCAACTGCCTCATAGCGTTCTACAACAGCCACTTTTTTTCCAGCCTTGGCAAGCTGCATAGCAACACCCTCTCCACCAGGGCCAGTGCCTACAACTATCGCGTCGTAATGATAAGACGGAGCTTTAGTTTTTTGCTTCGTTGCCATCTTGCTTTCCCCTTTTGTTATCTTCGTATTACGCGGCTGATCAAACAAGTGATCCGCAATACAAAATAAGTGAGTCTAGTTTTAGTATAACGACCCTATCCTACTATAGAATAAAAAAAACCACATAAGCATATACTTATGTGGTTTTTGTTTGAAACGTATGATGTAGATGAACGCGTAATACTACGCCATTTGTAATGACAGGCTTTGCAGCTGCGTCCATTTCTCTTTCTGCACTGCAAAGGCGTGCTTCATCTCTTTATATTTATAAGCAAGCTCTAACCCTTCAATGCTGCGTTTTAATGTACGCTTCTTAACTCGCATAACGCGCTTTTTCGTTGCGTAATATTCACTCATTCGCTGCATGAGCAGGTCGTACTCTTCTTGAATAGTGTGCATCATTTCTTCCGCATTCGGCAGTAACGATACTTTTTCACTTGCCCTTTGAAGCTGCATGGCCGCCAAGGCTTTTTCGATGCGCTCTTCAGGTACTTTGCGAAGATTCGACGTTAAACCTACATAAGAGAGCCCTTTAATTAGCCATTTGGTAGGATCAAACTGGTACCAACGAATGCCATTGCGGTAGTCGTACTCAAATATATGGTGGTAGTTGTGATAACCCTCACCGAAAGTAAAGAATGCTAAAACGCCATTATCACGTGCCGTATTCTTATCTGTATAAGGCTGACTACCCCAGAAGTGAGCAAGTGAGTTAATGAAGAAGGTAACATGGTGTACTAGCACCAATCGCAAAACGCCGGCCACCAAGATCATGCCCATAACGTCGCCGTTCAGATAACCCAGCAGACCAGTGATACCGAAGTTAGCAGCGAGTACGATAGGCAAGTAGTATTTGTGCTGCCACATTACAACGCTATCTTTTTGTAGATCTTTACAGTTGCTGTAATCATCGTAACGCTTAGCTTGATACTCCCGTAACATCCAGCCGATGTGCGCAAACCAAAGCCCTTTCTTTGCAGAGTAGGGGTCTTTGTCGTTGTCATCTACATGGCGATGGTGAACGCGATGATCTGACGACCAATGCAATATACTATTTTGCAGGGCCATGGCACCACCAATCGCTAATACGACACGAACTACAATGTTGGCATCGTAGGTTTTATGTGACCACAAGCGATGATACCCAGCAGTTATCGACATACCGGTGAAATAGAATAGGAATATAGCGGTACCGATTTCTGTCCAATCGATACCCTGATATGCCACCCAAAGCGGCACACCTATAAATGCAATTGCGCCTGATATTATAAATACCAGCACATTAGTAAGGATAAGAGGAGGTTTTTTCATTTTATACAACTTGGCTTACAACTGTTCGCTAATTTATCTTTTTACGAGGCTTCAGGCAAGCAAAACTCTGATTAGTTCTGCTTACATGTGTAAAGTTTAATTATAGCCGAGGGAGGCCAAATCGCAGAGAAAATATACGAATTAATGCTTAACCCTTGTTTATAAAAGAGATGATTTTGTTTCTCTTCCCCCACTAGTACGTGTTGCGATAAACTAGGCGTGCTAGTCTTTGATGTACGAGGTTCGATTGCGTTAATGGTTATTCAGATGACGTTGAGAATAGTCTCTAAAACTAAAAATCATCAGACCATTAAAAGTTAATGAACACAGGGTGCGAACGTGAGCCGACAAGAACAGAAACTAAAAACCCGCCAAAATATTATTCATGCTGCATTTTCATTGCTAGACGAAAATCGCAGTCTATCGGCAATTAGCTTGCGTGAAGTTGCCCGAGAGGCCGGTATTGCTCCCACGTCTTTTTATCGACACTTTAAAGATATGGACGAGTTGGGTTTAACGCTGGTGGACGAAGCGGGTTTAGCGCTTCGCCAGCTTATGCGTCAGGCTAGAAGGCGCATAGCTTCAGGCGGCGGCGTCATCCATACCTCTGTTGAAACCTTCATGGAGTTCATCGCGGCCAATACAAATGTATTTCGATTATTACTGCGAGAGCATACCGGTACGTCGTCGGCTTACCGACTTGCAGTATTCAGAGAAATTCAACATTTCATTGATGAACTTACTGACTACATTATCGAACAGCAAGGCGTGGAATACGCCTGCGCCCAGTTACAAGCCGATGCAATGGTAAGACTGGTCTTTAGTGCCGGAGCTGAAGCATTAGAAGCAGATGATAAGCTTAGAAGTGAAATCGGCGAAAGAGTGAAAGCGCAACTTCGCTTTGTTCAAGTGGGCGCTACGCAAAAAGCCTAGCGCGGAAAAGAATTTACAGTATAAAGTGTTCTTCCAAATTATATTTCAGTGTGAGCTTTTTCCTTACTTACACGCAAATTAGCTTTTGCGTGTAAGAAGAACCCCAGCCTCAATATGATGAGTGAATGGGAATTGATCGAAAAGCGCAGACTGCGCCACGTTATGAGTTTCGCTCAAAAGCTCAAGGTTCTGCGCCAAAGTTTCGGGGTTACATGAGATGTATACAATATTATCGTAATCCTGAATCATTCTAAGTGAATCTTCATCTAATCCGGCTCTTGGAGGGTCGACCAATACAGTGGTGAAATTGTAAGTACTTAAATCTATGCCTTCTAAGCGACTAAACGTACGTTCACCTTTCATAGCTTGAGTGAATTCTTCAGCGGCGAGTCTTACGATCTTCACATTATTAAGCTGATTTTGCTCAATGTTAAACTGAGCAGCCTGCACCGAAGGTTTAGCTATTTCGGTACCCACTACATTATCAAAGTGAAGGGCTAACGGAAGTGAAAAGTTGCCGGCACCACAATACATTTCCAGTAAATCGCCCGAAAGCGGCTTTACACAATCTAGAGCCCATTCAATCATTTTACAGTTCACTTCAGCGTTAGGCTGGGTAAAACTGTTTTCTATATGTTTGAAAACGAATTCTCTACCGTTTACAGGCAAACGCTCAATCACAAAATCGTTGTCGATAATGAGTTTTTGTTTTCTAGCGCGACCGATGATGTTTACTTTGGGAAAGTGAGTCTCAAGTGTTGCTTGTAATGCTTTTGCAGCCACTTGCCATTCTTCATCTAATTGACGATGGTATAAAAGGCTTATAACAAGTTCGCCAGACAGTGCAGAAAGGTAGTCGATTTGAAATAACTTTTTTCTTAGAGTTTCGTTTGGTCTTACTTCTTCAAGCAGAAGTTCCATTGCAACGTTTATTGCTTTACACGCAGGAGGAAAGCTATCCACACGATATTTTTCTTTTGTTTCCTGATTAAACATTATGTGAAATAAGTCATCACCCTCATGCCATACTCTAAACTCCGCACGCATACGATAGTGCGTTGGCTGAGATGGGAACACTGAAAGCTCTGGGGCATTGAATGGAGAAAGCAACGCACCGAGACGATTAACTTTTTCGTCTAACTGATCTTGATAGCGTTGTTGTTCAGTGGTGGTCATAAAATTCTCCATTCATTGTTGAGGTCGCGAATTGTAGTCCCTTAAAAAATAACTGCAACAAGCGCTCCCGACTTCTTCATTATTAATTAGCGTGATTACCTAAATAGCTTTTAGAAAAAAATACTGTATTAAAATTAAACAATATTGATTCTTTGCCGATAATAAGAATGAGGATAGTGAGGATCAAATTATGAACGTGGGTCAAATAAAAGCTTTTATGGGAGACCAAAAGGTTGATCAGAAAGCGGATCAAAAGGCAACGGTTCACCCGAATGAAGCGCTTAAAAAGCAGTTGCAGCAAGATGGATTGCAGCAAGCCGCTGAGTTCTCGAAGCAACAAGCGGCTTCAGTATCTGTTTCAAGTAGCCAAACGAGTATCGGCTTGCGCGTGGTAAGTAGCAATATTAATCAAGCGTTGGAAATAGATGGGCAAAAACCACAAGAAACCAAAGAGAAAAATCTTGAAGAAAAGTCAAACGGCTTATTCGATTTTGAAAAAGTAGCCCGAAATGTACTTAAGTTCGTAGGCAGTGTTATTCGCGGCGCAGCTGATGGAGGTGCCAGCGAAGAAAAGCTTGCCGGGCTCTTTAGCCAAGCAAGAGATGGAGTAAGCCGAGGTTTCGCAATGGCAGAAAAAGATCTCGCTGGGTTTATGAATGATGAGATTGAGCAAGGTATAACGAAAAGCCGGGATCTTATTGATACGGGTATTGATGATCTAGAAACCGATATCTTTGGACGACAGCAGCCTAATGCTGTCCAGCTGTCTTCGTTGGAAGCTGTTGCAGCATCGGACGAAAAAAGCGGTAGTTTGTTGATTCGAACTAAAGATGGTGATGAAGTGAGCTTTAGTTTTGAAAGCCTGCGTTCTTTCCAGGCTTCTCAGCAACTTAATTTTCAAGCTCAGGCATCTCAAGAGCAATCTGACGGTAGTGGTGAGCAAAGTGAAAGTGGTTTTTCGGCAAGCTATTCTCAACAAACCTCTTATCAATATTATGAAAGAAGCGGCATAAGTTTTTCATTGAAAGGAGAACTTGATGAAGATGAGTTGGAATCGATAGCTGATTTAGTTGGGCAAGTGCAGGATCTAGCCGACACCTTCTATAGTGGTGATATCGACAAGGCATTTGAAGAAGCACTGAGTTTAGGCTTTGATGATAAAGAGTTGGTTGGTTACGCACTACAACTAAATAGAACAACACAAACAGAAGTGCTAAAGACATACGAAAATATTCAGCACTATAACGAAGATAAAAGCGACAACGCGAAGTACGGTAATGTGGTTAGTCCAATCGCTCAATATCTAGAGAAGATGATGGATACCTTTGCTAACGCAGAAAGTAAGTTAGAAAGTAGTGAAGACTACAATGCGTTAATAGCTGGCATTATAAACGAGATGGAAGATGTTCAAGTTCCTGACCTTATATCCGCTATAAATAGATTTCGTTCGTTTAACCAAACCTTATTAGAAGGCCTTCCTCAATCGGCTGAAACCAGCGAGAGCTAAAGCCTGAGATAATAAAAAGCCCGGAAGCGCAAGCTTACCGGGTCTTTTTACATGACTAAAAGCTACGAATTAAAAATTACGCGTGTTCGACTTTGTCTTTTGCAGGGCGTACTTTTAATGTTCGTTCCTGGAAGATGGAGTCGTTAGTTTTATCGATAACACTACTTAGATCATCAGTGACAACCTCAATAAAACCGTAACCTTTTCTTTTCCCGGTTTTGCGATCCTTCATCAAACGAACTGATTGTACTTCGATAAAGCTACTGAAGTATTCCTTTACTGCATTCTCGTTCGCTCTATAGGGTAAGTTACCCACATATAAAGTCTCGACTGATCCGTTATTGGTGTGTGCTCTGGCATCTGAGGAAGATGGACTTTGAATAAGAGACGCTAGCCAAGGAGTGACGATACCGCTTATCAGCAGAGCTGCCGATACGGTAAGTGGAACATGGACGTTTAAACTAGCAGAAGAAAATAACAAATACCCTGCAATTGCAAAAATAGCGCTAATTACAGCGCATTGAATAAAGCCTACTTTCATATACCTACCTTTCTATTGTTTATTATGGTGTTGGAGGCTGTATATAGTTTACTCATTTGTAACAATTTGAACAATAAAATGTGAAAAAACTAGTCTAAAGATGCATTGAACCCATAGAAATGATGTAGAAATGAGCGGTTAACATCAAAAGTGTCTTAAAATGCAAAAAAATCCAATTTAAGTGTTGATCTTTCTCAAGAGGTATCTATAATGCGCTCCACGTTCTGAGAGGGCTTCGAGAAAAACAAAGTCAACTTTGAATCGAGTGCGAAACCAAGTTTTCAAACAAATAAAAAGTTTAAAAACATGGTTGACATCGAAAATAAACGATGTAAAATGCGCACCTCACTCGAACAGGGTGAGTCACTAAGAAGCGGCAGCAGCTTCTAGTGAATTGCGACGAAGTCGCAACGTTCTTTAACAATTTAGACAAGACAATCTGTGTGGGCACTCGTTAAGAGTGTCACAACGACGATTCATATTTCGATATATTTAATTGAAGAGTTTGATCATGGCTCAGATTGAACGCTGGCGGCAGGCCTAACACATGCAAGTCGAACGGTAACATTTCTAGCTTGCTAGAAGATGACGAGTGGCGGACGGGTGAGTAATGCTTGGGAACTTGCCTTTGCGAGGGGGATAACAGTTGGAAACGACTGCTAATACCGCATAATGTCTACGGACCAAACGGGGCTTAGGCTCCGGCGCAAAGAGAGGCCCAAGTGAGATTAGCTAGTTGGTAAGGTAAAGGCTTACCAAGGCAACGATCTCTAGCTGTTCTGAGAGGAAGATCAGCCACACTGGGACTGAGACACGGCCCAGACTCCTACGGGAGGCAGCAGTGGGGAATATTGCACAATGGGGGAAACCCTGATGCAGCCATGCCGCGTGTGTGAAGAAGGCCTTCGGGTTGTAAAGCACTTTCAGTTGTGAGGAAAAGTTAGTAGTTAATACCTGCTAGCCGTGACGTTAACAACAGAAGAAGCACCGGCTAACTCCGTGCCAGCAGCCGCGGTAATACGGAGGGTGCGAGCGTTAATCGGAATTACTGGGCGTAAAGCGCACGCAGGCGGTTTGTTAAGCTAGATGTGAAAGCCCCGGGCTCAACCTGGGATGGTCATTTAGAACTGGCAGACTAGAGTCTTGGAGAGGGGAGTGGAATTCCAGGTGTAGCGGTGAAATGCGTAGATATCTGGAGGAACATCAGTGGCGAAGGCGACTCCCTGGCCAAAGACTGACGCTCATGTGCGAAAGTGTGGGTAGCGAACAGGATTAGATACCCTGGTAGTCCACACCGTAAACGCTGTCTACTAGCTGTTTGTGACTTTAAGTCGTGAGTAGCGAAGCTAACGCGCTAAGTAGACCGCCTGGGGAGTACGGCCGCAAGGTTAAAACTCAAATGAATTGACGGGGGCCCGCACAAGCGGTGGAGCATGTGGTTTAATTCGATGCAACGCGAAGAACCTTACCTACACTTGACATGCTGAGAAGTTACTAGAGATAGTTTCGTGCCTTCGGGAACTCAGACACAGGTGCTGCATGGCTGTCGTCAGCTCGTGTCGTGAGATGTTGGGTTAAGTCCCGCAACGAGCGCAACCCTTGTCCTTAGTTGCCAGCCTTAAGTTGGGCACTCTAAGGAGACTGCCGGTGACAAACCGGAGGAAGGTGGGGACGACGTCAAGTCATCATGGCCCTTACGTGTAGGGCTACACACGTGCTACAATGGCATTTACAGAGGGAAGCGAGACAGTGATGTGGAGCGGACCCCTTAAAGAATGTCGTAGTCCGGATTGGAGTCTGCAACTCGACTCCATGAAGTCGGAATCGCTAGTAATCGCAGGTCAGAATACTGCGGTGAATACGTTCCCGGGCCTTGTACACACCGCCCGTCACACCATGGGAGTGGGATGCAAAAGAAGTAGTTAGTCTAACCTTCGGGAGGACGATTACCACTTTGTGTTTCATGACTGGGGTGAAGTCGTAACAAGGTAACCCTAGGGGAACCTGGGGTTGGATCACCTCCTTACCATTACGTCGATAGACGCACTTGATGCAGTGCCTACACAGATAGTCTTGTTTAAAATGAAGAACGACACAAGTTTATGGGGCTATAGCTCAGCTGGGAGAGCGCCTGATTTGCATTCAGGAGGTCAGCAGTTCGATCCTGCTTAGCTCCACCATCTACTTGAATCTGAGCTTGAACAACGTTTAAGTGCAGTATACTGAAGGCTTGTAGCTCAGCTGGTTAGAGCGCACCCCTGATAAGGGTGAGGTCGGCAGTTCAAGTCTGCCCAAGCCTACCATTTCCTTGCTTTAAAAAAGGAAGGTAACAAAGGTAGAAACGTGTCACGTTGGACCCGAAATCCTAATGAATATTTACTGTTTCAGTAAGCATTGATTAGGGTTTTTTACTCTAAAGATGAAAGTACTGCTTCTGCAGGAAACATCGAATGTTCTTTAACAATTTGGAAAGCTGATATTAATAGTAATCAATCAAAATTGAGTAACTGAGAAATCGAAAGATGAACTTTTTACTCTACTTGACTGAATTGCTTGTTATCAATTTATTGATAGCAAGGCAATTCTTCCGATTAGCTTGTCATTCATGCGACATAACTTAGACAGAAGTCAAAAGGCTGTTTGGGGTTGTATGGTTAAGTGACGAAGCGTATACGGTGGATGCCTTGGCAGTTAGAGGCGATGAAGGACGTGTAAGTCTGCGAAAAGCTGTGGTGAGCCGACAAAATGCATTTGAGCCACAGATGTCCGAATGGGGAAACCCACCTATTTATAGGTATCGTTACGTGAATACATAGCGTAACGAGGCGAACGAGGGGAACTGAAACATCTAAGTACCCTTAGGAAAAGAAATCAATTGAGATTCCCCTAGTAGCGGCGAGCGAACGGGGAACAGCCCTTAAGCTGTATTGGATGTAGTGGAATCCTTTGGGAAGAGGAGCGATACAAGGTGATAGCCCTGTACACGACGCAATCTTTACAGTGAAATCGAGTAGGTCGGGACACGTGTTATCTTGACTGAATATGGGGGGACCATCCTCCAAGGCTAAATACTCCTAACTGACCGATAGTGAACCAGTACCGTGAGGGAAAGGCGAAAAGAACCCCTGTGAGGGGAGTGAAATAGAACCTGAAACCGTATACGTACAAGCAGTGGGAGCCCTTCGGGGTGACTGCGTACCTTTTGTATAATGGGTCAGCGACTTATATTTAGTAGCAAGGTTAAGCGAATAGCGGAGCCGTAGCGAAAGCGAGTGTTAACTGCGCGTTTAGTTGCTAGGTATAGACCCGAAACCCGGTGATCTAGCCATGAGCAGGTTGAAGGTTGAGTAACATCAACTGGAGGACCGAACCCACTGACGTTGAAAAGTCAGGGGATGACTTGTGGCTGGGGGTGAAAGGCCAATCAAACCGGGAGATAGCTGGTTCTCCCCGAAATCTATTTAGGTAGAGCCTCGGACGAATTCCATTGGGGGTAGAGCACTGTTAAGGCTAGGGGGTCATCCCGACTTACCAACCCTTTGCAAACTCCGAATACCAATGAGAACTATCCGGGAGACACACGGCGGGTGCTAACGTCCGTCGTGGAGAGGGAAACAACCCAGACCGCCAGCTAAGGTCCCAAAATATTGCTAAGTGGGAAACGATGTGGGAAGGCATAGACAGCTAGGAGGTTGGCTTAGAAGCAGCCACCCTTTAAAGAAAGCGTAATAGCTCACTAGTCGAGTCGGCCTGCGCGGAAGATGTAACGGGGCTAAGCAATATACCGAAGCTGCGGCAGCATGTTTACATGCTGGGTAGGGGAGCGTTGTGTAAGTGGATGAAGGTGAGTTGTAAAGCTTGCTGGACATATCACAAGTGCGAATGCTGACATGAGTAACGATAATGGGAGTGAAAAACTCCCACGCCGGAAGACCAAGGTTTCCTGTCCCATGCTAATCAGGGCAGGGTAAGTCGGCCCCTAAGGCGAGGCAGAAATGCGTAGTCGATGGGAAACGGGTTAATATTCCCGTACTTATATAATCAGTGATGGAGGGACGGAGAAGGCTAGGCAAGCTTGGCGTTGGTTGTCCAAGTGAAAGTGCGTAGGCTGAAGACTTAGGTAAATCCGGGTTTTCAAGGCCGAGACACGAGACGAGCTCCCAAGGGAGTGAAGTTGTTGATGCCCTGCTTCCAGGAAAAGCTTCTAAACTTATGATTATATGAACCGTACCCCAAACCGACACAGGTGGTCAGGTAGAGAATACTAAGGCGCTTGAGAGAACTCGGGTGAAGGAACTCGGCAAAATTGTACCGTAACTTCGGGAGAAGGTACGCCTCTGTTTGTGAACACTTCGCGTGGTAAGCAAATGGAGGCCGCAGTGACCAGGTGGCTGGGACTGTTTATTAAAAACACAGCACTCTGCAAACTCGTAAGAGGACGTATAGGGTGTGACACCTGCCCGGTGCCGGAAGGTTAATTGATGGGGTTAGTTTTCGGACGAAGCTCTTGATCGAAGCCCCGGTAAACGGCGGCCGTAACTATAACGGTCCTAAGGTAGCGAAATTCCTTGTCGGGTAAGTTCCGACCTGCACGAATGGTGTAACCATGGCCACGCTGTCTCCACCCGAGACTCAGTGAAATTGAAATCGCAGTGAAGATGCTGTGTACCCGCACCTAGACGGAAAGACCCCGTGAACCTTTACTACAGCTTGGCACTGAACATTGAACCTACATGTGTAGGATAGGTGGGAGGCTTTGAAGCACAGTCGCTAGATTGTGTGGAGCCGTCCTTGAAATACCACCCTTGTATGTTTGATGTTCTAACATTGGTCCCTTATCGGGATTGTGGACAGTGTCTGGTGGGTAGTTTGACTGGGGCGGTCTCCTCCCAAATAGTAACGGAGGAGCACGAAGGTTAGCTAATCACGGTCGGACATCGTGAGGTTAGTGCAATGGCATAAGCTAGCTTAACTGCGAGACAGACACGTCGAGCAGGTACGAAAGTAGGTCATAGTGATCCGGTGGTTCTGTATGGAAGGGCCATCGCTCAACGGATAAAAGGTACTCCGGGGATAACAGGCTGATACCGCCCAAGAGTTCATATCGACGGCGGTGTTTGGCACCTCGATGTCGGCTCATCACATCCTGGGGCTGAAGTCGGTCCCAAGGGTATGGCTGTTCGCCATTTAAAGTGGTACGCGAGCTGGGTTTAGAACGTCGTGAGACAGTTCGGTCCCTATCTGGTGTGGGCGTTGGATGATTGATGGGAGCTGCTCCTAGTACGAGAGGACCGGAGTGGACGAACCGCTGGTGTTCGGGTTGTGATGCCAATCGCATTGCCCGGTAGCTATGTTCGGAACGGATAACCGCTGAAAGCATCTAAGCGGGAAGCCGGCCCAAAGATGAGTCATCCCTGAACTTTAAGTTCTGGAAGGGTTGTTATAGACGATGACGTTGATAGGCAGGGTGTGGAAGCGTTGTAAGGCGTTAAGCTAACCTGTACTAATTGCCCGAGAGGCTTAACCATACAACGCCCAAGAAGCTTTGGACTTCTGAGTGTTGTAGACAAGCTAAAGTAAGCAAGTAAGAGTAAAAAGCAGTTACTCACTGATTGAATTAATATTATCTTTCCCAAATTGTTACCAGTTTTTCCTGGCAGCCATAGCGATACGGTACCACCTGACTCCATTCCGAACTCAGAAGTGAAACGTATTAGCGCCGATGGTAGTGTGGGGTTTCCCCATGTGAGAGTAGGACACTGCCAGGTCCCATTAAGAAGAACCCGCCTAACGGCGGGTTTTTTGCGTTTGGAAGAAAGAAAAATGATGGGGTCAGAGTACATTAATCCCCATTCCCCCAGCAAAACACCAAAATGGGGTCAGAGTACATTTCTTTGATTTAGCGGCACTGGGGAATAATGGAATAACTATGTTCTGATGTTTAAAGTAATAAAGTACTCTGACCCCATTTTTTAGAGATATACAAATCTACTGTGCCCCCACTATTTGTAGGGGTTAGGCTTCGGTTTGTAGGGCTTGTTTCTTCAGAGTTTCTATCATGTGTTCACGCATTTTAAACTTCTGAAGCTTTCCTGTTACTGTCATGGGGTACTCTTTTACAACACTGATGTATTTAGGCACTTTAAAGTAGGCTAGTTTTGATTTTAAGTAGTCTCGTATTTGCTCTTCATCTACCCGCCGATTGTCTTTTGCTTTGAGCCAAAGGCACACTTGCTCGCCATATTTGTTATCGGGTATGCCAAATACAGCAGCGTCAGATACATCGTCATGTTGGTACAGCACCTCTTCGATTTCTCTTGGATAAATGTTTTCGCCGCCACGAATTATCATGTCCTTTATTCTACCAACAATAGTGACATAGCCTTCTTCATCCATTTCTCCAAGGTCGCCTGAATGAAGCCAGTTTTCATTGTCTATAGTAGCCTTTGTTTTGGCTTCGTCACCCCAGTACCCTTTCATCACACAGTAGCCTCTCGCGCAAATCTCACCTGGCTCTCCGATTGGAACAGTGCTGCCTTGTGCGTCGATAATTTTCACTTCGGTATGAGGCATAGCTCGGCCGACTGTTTTAACCTGTTTCTCGAATGGAGAGGTGATGTCGGTAATGTGATTAATAGGACTACACTCAGTTTGCCCGTACCCTATAACTACCTCTTTCATATGAAATTCACTATGAACCTTACGCATAAGTTCCTCTGGGCACGTACTACCCGCCATTACACCTGTTCTTAGTGAAGACAAATCGAAGCTTCTAAAGTTAGGAAGCTCGAGCTCAGCAATAAACATAGTAGGAACCCCATGTAATGCAGTACACTTTTCTTCTGCTACTGTACGCAGCGTTGTCTCAGGGTCGAATGACTCTCCAGGGAATACTGCGCATGCTCCTGATGCTAAGCAAACTAAGTTTCCCAATACCATTCCAAAGCAGTGGTAGAGCGGTACTGGAATACAAAGTTTGTCTTTGTGTGTGAATCTCATTGCTTGTGATACTAATAACCCGTTATTTAGAATGTTTCCGTGCGTTAACGTTGCGCCTTTCGGATTTCCCGTCGTTCCGGAAGTAAACTGGATATTGATGTTGTCGTCTGCGCTAAGTTTCGATTCAACGGCCTCCAATTTAGATTGAAGCGCTTCCGTTGGTTCTATTTGCAATGCAGAAAAAGCCTCTAATCCTTCTACAGGCTTATCGCCAATAGTGTATACATATTTAAGTGAAGGCAGCTTAGCAAGCGTTAGAGGACGTTTTGGTGTGTTCTTATCTTGGCTGTCTATTTCAGGTGCAAGTTCTTTCAGCATGGCGACGTAATTTGATTGCTTAAAAGACTGCGCCATCACTAAATGCTTTACCCCAACATTGTTGATAGCAAAGGCCAATTCATCAGGACGATAAGCGGGGTTGAGACACACCATAATCGCGCCAATCCGGGCCGTGGCCATTTGTACCAGTGACCATTCGATGTTATTGGGGGACCATATCCCAACTCGATCACCGGGCTCCACACCATTGGCAAGTAAACCATAAGCCACACGTTCTACTTCATGCCAGTATTGCTGATAAGTCCAGTGAACATCTTGATGTTTTACGATGATTGCAGGGTTATCACTATAATTGTCGACAACCTTTTTGAAATATTGACCAATTGTGAGTGATGTGAGATCGGCATTACTAGGACCTCTAAACTCACTTTTTTGAAGTGGAAATACAGTGTTTGACTGTTTATTTGATTCCATTATTCCTTGCCTCCATGCGCGTACGCATCTGATTTAAATGTAATTTATGATAGCCACTATTAAGTATTCTTAAGTGAAATACACAATTACGAATATTGTGCTGATTACATATCACGTAATTGCATTACAAAATATTTAATCATTATTAACAATATTGTTGCAAATGAGTTTTGTCGACAAGATGTTAGTCGTATATGGTGTTGTTCAACGAGTAATATTGACGTTTCGTCGCAGGACTTTTTCTAAATGGGGCTAATTAAGGAGTTACGTGGGCTATATGTCGAGAAAGAAAATAAAAAAGCCCCGCACTTTAAGCGGGGCTACATAGTTGGGAATACTATGAATTACTTAGTTTAACTATTCTGATTCAATCTCTTCAAAATAGGTACGGTATTCCATACGGGTTATGTACGAATCACCATCTTCATCCATTGAATCAAAGTCGCCTTCAACGTCGGCCATTTCTAGTTCCTTCTCACTGATTTTACCATCGCTATCCTTGTCGATTTTAGTGAACTTAGTATTGGCCGTTGCAGACATCTCAGTGCGCAACTCTTTATTCTTTTCTGAAATCATTTCATTATCAGCTTTAGAAAAAAGTGCTGGATTGCCTTCTTCAGTTAGCACAGCGTCTGTAGTACCTGCTGTTTGAACTTGAGTGATAACCTCGTCACTGAACATAGATGGTTTTTCATCAACAAATGTGTTGAACTCTGCGCGGCTAATCATGCTGTCACCGTCGGTATCCATCTTTGACACTAACTTGCTGTCGATAATACCTGATGACTCTGAGCCTACGATGTAGCCATTACCGTCTTGGTCGAGCGCATTAAAGCTCTTAGAAATTTTTTCTTCATGGTGACCTGCGAGTGCTGATGCAGAAAGTGTAGCGGCAACAACGGCACTAGTAATCATACTTAACTTTGTGATCTTCATAATCAAATTCCTTCTGTTTCTGTTTGCGAACACGGGCTATCAATTGCCCTAATCACTAAATTGAACGCATGTTGATTGAAGTTAAACCTTCGCACAAACCTATTTAGTTACTCACAGATACTTTATTCACTTGTCGTGCCAAAGAGGTAAGATATTGAAAATGCGAATAATAACTTAATAGGAGAAAAGATCGAGGCTGGAATGCTTTTGTTAATTTGTAACGAAGCCTGAAAGATCTTCATACAGATGAACGTAATTAAAATAAGGAAAGTTGGGTGTTAGCTATGCGTTCAAAGCTAAGGGATATCATTGGCAAAATACTATCCGCAATGGGTTTTATCTGTTTCTCGATATAATGGTCATAGTCAAGCGGCGCAGAGATAGTTTCTACTGTTTGTGGCCCTTGAACAGTAATTACATAGGCTATGGAAGTATTAGATTGGTAGCGAAGTGGCAATCCCTTTTCTTCAAATAACTTGTCGGCCCGTCTCGCCGCTTTTACGTGAGGGGGAAGAGACTTTACGTACGAAGAAAGTGGTTTTCTGAGTCGCTTTTTATACACTAACTCGTCATCCATCTTTCCCGCTTTTACTGCGTTTAGGGTTTTGTTGATGTACTGTTTTACAGGTTCATTGGTAAAAACTCTTTTGTATAGTTCGTATTGGAACACTTTAGCAAGCACTGTCCAATCTGAACGCACGTTCTCTAGGCCTTTAAAGACAAGCTCACCGTCTTTCATCCCTGCGTAGCGCTTCTTACTGCCTTCAGAAGAGCCACGAATTGTTGGCATAAAGAAGGTAGAAAAATGAGATTCAAACTCAATCTCCAAATGGCAGTCAATGTCGAACTGAAGCTTAAGTAACTCAGCCCACTTCTGATTAATAATTTTTGCAAGCTCGCGACCGGTTTCAGAAGGCGTACCGAGAGAAGTATTTCCTTCTACATGCACAAAGGTTGAATCGGTATCACCGTAAATGACTGTATAGCCTAGCTCCTCAATCCAACTAGCGGTAGTTTGCATGATCTCATGCCCACGCAAAGTAATTGAACTCGCTAGACGAGGGTCGTAGAAAGGACAGCCTCCGCTACCAAGTACTCCATAGAAGGAGTTCATCAATATCTTAATCGCTTGAGAGCGTGGCGCATCTTTCTGTTTTTTGGCTTCGTCGCGCTGAAGCCATAGGTTTTCAATAATAGAAGGTAGAAAATGTGATTCACGGCTAAAAACTGCACCCTTGAAGCCTTCTATAGCGGTGCCAGGAGACTTAAGGCCTTCGGCAAGCCCCAGCGGGTCTATTTTGAACGTTCGAATTATAGAAGGGTATAGGCTTTTAAAATCGAGTACTAAAACATCTTTGTACAGGCCAGGTTGGGAGCGCATGACATAACCACCCGGACTAGCTAAACCGCCATTTTCAGGTCTTACTCCAGCAACATAATACTTGCGGTGTAGCTTAGGCAAATAAACATTTAAAAACGCCGCTACCGAACCACCGGGGCGACTCATATCTAAACCCGTAAGAATGCTGCGTAATGCTAAAAAATCAATAAACTGGGTTTTGTCCTGAATGCGGTTTACCAGCTCGGTGTCTTTAAAGTTGTAGTTAGCAAGTGCAATGGGGTCATCGTGATAAAGACGCTTAATGGCTTCAAGCTTGTCGGTCGCTTGAATAAGCTTATTTTCGCTGAGCAGTTCTTCGGATACGTGGTCAAGAGAAAAGGATTCAAATTGATAGGTCATGGTTTTAAGCGCTTCAATACCATCAATCACGCACCGACCAGGTACATCAACGATCGTTTGATCTTCCCACTGTCTTACTGAAGCCTCTCGGCCATGGCGGCCTATAGCATAATTAAGCGAATTGGCCTTAGCACGGCGGCCCAGCACAGCCATATCAAACTGCTTAACGTTCCAACCCAAAATAATGTCTGGGTCGTAGGAGGTAAGGTGTGAAAAAAAGGCCTCAAGCAGTTCTTTTTCAGAGCTTACCGTAATGAGCGTGTATGGACTGTCTTCTTGCTCCTTTAATGTCTGTCCAATAAAGCTTGGTGGACAAACAAGTATCACTACACTTTTTTCTTTGCCTGCTAGTGCAATGCTGAACAGCTCCTCGTGCTCATTACACTCAATATCTATACTTAATGATGTAAAAGAAGGTCTGAAATGGCAGGGCCTTATCTGCGCATTCTCTATAACAATTTGTGACGTATCATCGACAACTTGTGGAGCAACAAACTCCACTGCGCCATATACAAAGCGCTCCATCAAATAGCGATCGGCTACGCGAATATCAGCTTCATACAATACAATACTGTGCTCTTGGGCGCGTTGACGAAGCTGATGCATGTGCGATTCGGTGGCGGTCTTGACCGTAGCCACAGGAACTTGTTCTAGTGTGTAAAAACCATCTTCTGAAATTATGATCTTAGCTGGAATGCGAGCTGCAATGTCGTTCAATGCTGCAGATTGGTCAAGGGACACGAAGCAAGTGGGGTTTTGAGGAGACGATATTAATCTAGCGCTGTTGTTGGCGGTTTTGACCCACAGTTCAACATATACTTTACCACGCTGGGTAAACGTACTTTTGTTGAGAATGAACCCTTGCTGTATTACTGGGGCTGGCATGAATTTGTTTTTACTAACCGCTTTTTTAAAGTGTCAATTTATTAGGAGAGTCCTACGGGCGTCGACACTACTTAAATTTTAATAACCATGAACTTCCGTATTCAGTGCAAGGCACAAAAGTTAACAAAATACGTGTGCTATAAGGACCGAAGACCATAGTATAGCGTTTGTTATCACCGGCTCCTATAGATCTCTATTCGACAGATATGTTTGTTTTTGTAAGCAGAGCGAGTTAGAACGAGACTTGTGCTAATTATCTTGCATTAAAACCAAGGTATCAAACGAACAACATAGTTCTGGGCTTACGCATAAGCATTATCGAGTAAATCTTTTTCGATACAAGCCAGTCGTACCAAAGCTATTTCAACAGCCATTGGGAACAGTGGAACGACTCAGCGAATATGAAAAGGTGCAGGTTATAAAAAGTGAGGGCGATATGGAGTATCTATTCGACAAACAGGTAGAGTCGGGCGAGGTAATTGAAGTAGCCGAAGGCGTACTTTGGCTAACTATGCCTCTTCCCTTTGAGCTTGATCATATTAATCTGTATTTGATTCGTGGTGAAGACGGCTGGGTAGTGATTGATACTGGCATCGGAACGTCCACCACCAAATCCCTTTGGAAGGGTATATTTGAACAACTAGACGAGCCGATCGTTGGCGTTATTGTTACGCACTTACACCCTGATCATGTAGGGTTAGCAGGTT
Source organism: Alteromonas sp. ABV4_150 (assembly GCF_056311745.1). Lineage (NCBI taxonomy): Bacteria > Pseudomonadati > Pseudomonadota > Gammaproteobacteria > Alteromonadales > Alteromonadaceae > Alteromonas > Alteromonas sp. ABV4_150. The sequence continues at coordinate 2,431,163 of NZ_CM149971.1, forward strand.
GGATTGCTGATACGTGTGACGTACCCTTTTATATGACCCAAACTGAATATTTCACTGCGCGAGCCTTCGCAGCAGGTAGAAACGGTGCCACTAATGAGAGGGATGCATTATATTACCGACGGGTAGGGCTTGATGAATCAATGATTACAAAGCTGACGTCAGGCGAGGGTAACGGGTACAGCAGTGTTGTGTCCCCAATTCCTATAAGTTACACCCGTTTAAAACATGGTATGACGTTATCGCTTGGCGACAATGAATGGAAAGTTATGGTTGGTCGCGGCCATTCTCCTGAACACGCCTGCCTTTACAATGAAAAGAAAAATATTCTTATTTCTGGTGATCACATTCTACCCATCATTACACCCAATATTGGCGCCTATTCAACGGAGCCTGACGCTAATACTTTAGCTGATTACCTAGATACGTTGCCCCAATTTAAAAGTTTGCCGCAAAATACAACAGTATTACCCGCACATAAGCTTCCCTTTATTGGTCTTCACGAGCGAGTAGACACGCTCATTGCACATCACCACGAGCACCTTAGAGCCTTATTAGATGCTTGTGAGAAGCCTCGAACGGTAGTGGAACTATTACCAGTTATGTTTAAGCGCAAGCTTTCAAGCCGTAACATGGTGTTCGCGGTGGCCGAGTGTTTGTCTCACCTTAATTACCTGTTAAATGAAGGGTGTATTTCGCGAACACTTAATGAGGAAGGTGTGTATATATTTAAGGCGTGTGAAGCGAGTAAGCTAGCGAGCTAAATAAGACTGATAGCCCGATATCTTAAGGTGTTAATAGTTTTTTGTCATTTTCTAACAATGAGTGTCTAAACTGTCTGAGAGTCTTCCGTTTCATTTTCTTCGCTTGAAGGCGCTGGCGCGGCTGGGGCTTTAGGTATCGTAATTTCTACGACAGTTCCTTTTGCTTCTTTACTGCTAACAGATATTTTACCATGGTGTTGTTCTATGGCTGTGTAAGCTACGGAAAGGCCCAGTCCTTGACCTTGCCCCTCGGGTTTGGTGGTGAAAAAAGGCTCGAAAATGCGTTTTAAGTGTTTGGCTGGGATACCGCAACCTGAGTCCAGTATTTTAATCGTTACTGATTGAGCAGCATCAATTACAGTGAGCTTTATGAAGCCCTTACCGTCTATCGCTTGTGCGGCGTTAATCATTACGTTCATCAGCGCCTGTTTCAATGGCCCTGGATTTCCCATAACCTCCACTTTTTCTTTCTCACAGTCGATTTTATATTGGGGGGCGCTGTATTGGGCCGAAATGAGCGTGATGAGCTGATCACATATGGCGCAAATATCTACAGTCTGCATACCTTCGGCAGTTTCTAATGAGAAGTTTTTAAGGTTTTCGACAATGTCTTTTACCCGTGTAAGCCCTTCAGTAGACTCTGCAATTAGCTCCGTGATATCGTCTTTCAGTAGGTCATAGTGATTCGATTCAAATAAGGCGTCTACCTGTTCCTTAAGCTCGTCATTGAAGAGCTCAATTTGCCCTTTAACACCGTCACAAATCGCAAGAAGGTGCGATGCGTATTGATCTAATGTATTGAGGTTGGCATTTACAAAGCCAATAGGGTTGTTAATTTCATGGGCTATACCTGCTGCGAGTTGCCCGGTGGAAGCCATCTTTTCGGCTTGGATTAGCTGGCTTTGGGCAGTATCGAGTTTACGAATCAGCTTTCGCTGCGCCTCGTGTTCTTTTTTTAGAGCTTCGGAAAGTTTTTGTTGGGCTCTGAAATAACTTGCTTGGGCGGTTACATCTTGCAGAAATATGCAGGCCAAACGTTGCCCAGTTTTTTTATCTTTAATGGGCAAGATTTCCATATTTTGGTACATCTGCGTTTCTTCGCCCGTTATAGGCCGAGAGCTTTTAAATGGAAATATATGAGGCCTTTGCTCCCAATAGCTAAAGCTTGGATGCTGCAATACAAATACTGATTTTAGTCTTCGCTTGAGGAACTTACCTTGCCCTTGAAACAATTCAACCACGGGCGTGTCTTTATAACACTCGCGCATTTTGTGGGGGAGTCTGTCTAAAAAAAAGTCGTTTAGATAAACGACGTTAAAGTTTTCATCGACCACACCAATTCCGACAGGTAACTTACCTACCAGTTGTTCAAACATTATGCGAGTAACTCATCCAATGTGTCTTTCATGCGAGCAAGAGACTCATCATCTAAACAAAATACAACACGCATGCTAAAAGAGGAAATTGCAATAACGAACTGTACTTCCATTACCAAGCTATGCTGCCACTTGAGCTCGTCAAAGTTTGCTTTATCAGGCAAAAACAAAGTAGGCATGTTTAAGTTGGTAGTAAGCTCTAACTGATCAGAAAGGCCAGCTAAACACGCGCCCGCTAAAATATTGCAAAGCTCCAAAATGATTTCTTGAATATCTTCCTTGCTTAACGGTTCGTCGTAATCCATCAAAGTTGCGACTTCACTTAAACCTGCCCGTGATAGCACAGACATGACTTCACCATGAACGTCGCCTAAAAAAGACTGACGAGTATAGAAAGCATCTTCAGTTTCAAACAGAAGACTGTAGAGCTGAGTAGGCGTGACGGCTGAAATTTTAGGAATAGAAATATCGATTTTTGTTTCTATAAGTTGAGCGAGGGAATTTGCAGCTTGCCCCATTGAAATATTAAGCAGCTCTTGAAGGGCATCTCTTTGCTCTTCATCCAGTGGTAGTACAATGCTCATAAATACCCCAACTCAAACAGTGCCATTGCTAATTCTTCTTTGTCTAAAGGTTTGCGAAGAAAACGCTTTGCGCCTAAAGACATCACAATTTTTTGTTTTTCAGGCTGAAAATCAGCGCTTATTACAATTACGTTTGGCATATTGGATCTTGCATGTAAAAACTCCAGCACGCCAACGCCATCCACTTCTGGCATGGTAAGGTCTAAGAGAACGAGTGCAAAATCGCTCTCAGAAAGTGCACTAATCGCTTCTTGCCCGTTTGTTGCCTCGGTTATGTCGTACTCCAAGTCTTGGGGGAGGGAGCGTATAACACTGCGCCTCGACAACTTAGAATCATCAGCAACTAGTACAGAAAGTGACATTTACAGCCTCCTTGAGCGGCATTTAACGTAATGCCTTCTTGATAAAGTATGTGCAACTTTTGCGTTACTGCAACAATACCTACGAAAATTATTGTTGTAGTGTGCTCTATCTGTTTATTGAGTGATTAGAGTATATGACAAAGGTGACTTTTGTGCGTATTAGACTTTAAGTTGAATTGATAAGTCGCGGAGAAGGAAGTTGCAGCTCAAAAACGGGGGGCACCGACTTTGGCACACACCCTCAATAATTAACTTTTTTGCATTAACTGCATTTTTTCTAAAGCGGCAGGAATCGCATCAACATAACGTTTAACGTCTGCTATTTTCCCCATGCTCACTCGAGACCAATTATTATAAGTACGATAAATGCCTCGGATAAGTACGTCTTTTTCAGCCATAGCTTGTCTAAAATACTCGGCATTGCCATCACCAAGATTAACAAAAATAAAATTAGTACTAGAGGGGAGGGCTGTCAAACCGTTAGCCTTAACGGCGTCCATAACCATAGATTTACCTTCATAAATTTTTTCTTTAGAAAACGTTAAAAAGGCATCGTCATTGTAGCTGGCGATAGCAGCGGCAAGGCCTGCTTGATTCAAGGTATAGCCGCCCATACCGTAGCGGTTAATCCACTCAGTGTTTTCCTCAGAAGCTATCAGATAACCTACGCGCATACCTGCTAAGCCATAAATCTTTGAAAAGGTTCTCGCTACAATGACATTGTGTCCTGCTTTAACGAGGGGAATCATTGAGTGTTTTGGTGGCTCATCGATGAGTTCGTTATAGGCTTCATCAACTAAAACAAGTGTCTTTTTAGAGGCTTTAATACAAAATTCGCGAAGCTTGCTTGGGTCAAGCACTTTACCTGTGGGGTTGTTAGGGTTACAGATATGCACCATACCGATCGAGTCATTGATAGCGGCGTATAGAGCGTCAAGGTCGATATCGAGATCTGCTGTATTAGCAATTCTTACTATTTCAGGCGCACCTTGTTTCTCAGGAGCTTTTGACGTTGTGTCCCAAAAAAGATCTGGCCCAAGAATTTTACCGTTTTTACTGGCAGCAACGGCAGCGTAGGAAAGAATTGGGCTAGACCCTGCGCTTAGTGAAATATTCTTACGGGTAATGCCATGACGCTCGGCTATCATATCTAACAGCGTCATAGCTGCGGGATAAGCGTAATAAGCACCACCTTTAGCAGAGGCTTGAGCAATGGCATTCAGCGCCTTTGGGCTAGGCCCGAATGGGTTTTCGTTAGCGTTGAGCTTCGCTACGCCAGGTTTTGGGCCATAAATGACAGATGCCGCTTCACTTGTCGCAGCACTTGTAGATTGGGCGTTAACCAAATTGCTAAAACCAGTCGCTCCTATGGCTGATGCTGCTGCCGAGCCACCTAAAAATAAACGCCTAGAACGGTTATAACTCACAGATATTCTCCTTTTTATTTTAAATGGCTTTATAGAACATTGCGCTTGAAACAATGACGAGATAAATGCCAAACAATCGCTTTAGCTTTTTTTCGCTAAAGTTATGTGCCATCTTCGCACCGATAGGTGCAGTAAAGATTGCGCCTATGCTGATAGCAATGAGCGCTGGAATGTTGATGTATCCGATAGTGCCAACAGGTAGAGAGGCCGTTTCTGGATGCTTCATAAATAGAAAACCGATGGCACCTGGTAAGCCTATCAGGAAGCCAACGCCGGCAGCGGTAGCAACAGCTTGCTGAATAGTACGTTGGCACATCACCATAGTTATGACGGTTGGCGTGCCGCCCCCAATGCCCAGTAACGCAGAGAAACCGCCCAATATAAATGCTAGTACCGCTTTGCCTATGCCTTTAGGCATATCGAAAACAAGACCGGGACGCACAACAAATTCAGGGAAAAGAAAATATACAGAGTAAAGAAGCACACCTGCTGCAAATACTACGGTTAAGCCATTTGCGCTAGAGTTATTTGCTATTAGTAAGCCTCCGCCAACGCCAAGAATAAGCCAAATACTCCAGGACTTTAGGATGTCAAAATCTACGGCGCCTTTGGCTCTATGCGCCATAACAGAACGCGCGCTAGAAACCACTATTGATGCCAATGATGTGCCTATCGCAACTTTCACTAGAGATTCAGAAGGAGGGGTAAAGAAAGGAAAAACAGCAAGGAGAGCTGGAACAACAACAAAGCCTCCACCATTGCCGAATAGACCTGCGGTAATACCAGCAATAGCACCGGTTATACACAAAGTAACTACAAACCACAGTAGCTCTATTTCCATCAGTTTTTCACCCCACATAATACAGTTTTGAACATTGAGTAACCTATTAACTTTTTCTTATGTACAATTATTTGAAAACGTAAACACCGGCTTGCGCCGGTGTTTTTTTACTCTGTTAAAAACGAGCAGCTAGGCGTGTGTAATAGTACCCACCCTGCCAGTCGACGATGGAACCCGAGTCGTAAACTTCACCACAACAGGCATCGCCGTTAGTACTTACATCTGGGTAGTTGTCGAAGAGATTTCTGATACCTACTGAAAGAGTAAGGTTTTCGCTAATTAGGTAAGAGCCTTCGATATCAAACATAAACTCGTCCCCGAAGGTTTGAATACTGTCTAAGTTTACATTCTCTCCGTCATCACTCCCCGCGTTTTCGTACTCGCCGAAGTAGCTAAGGCGAGCAACCGCTGACCATACGTCATAGCTATGAGTGACTGAGAAAACTCCGCGCATTTCGGGTGTACTATTCTCAAAATCGAACCGATCTTCAGGATCTAGGAACTCGCTGGCGTCTGAATCAAACTCTGTTTTATTGTAATTGACAGAGCCAGTTAAAACGGTTGAGCCATACTTAGTTTCCATCTTGTATGTACCTACGACGTCCAAACCTTCGGTAACAGTATCGAATGCGTTTTGGAAGAAGAAAACACCACCGATTGACTCAGCACCGGACACGTTAGCTCCAGCAAGGGCTAGGTAATTTTGATAAGCATCGTAACCTTCAGCATTTGGGTCTGTGACAACAGTTGTAGATACATCGCGTGTGGATACAGAGTAAAGGCGGTCCTCTAATTTGATATTGTAGTAATCTACGGTAAGGGTTAAGTCACCATAGTTAGCCGTCATACCTAATGTAAAGTTCGTCGACTTTTCAGGCGAAAGTTCTTCTGCTCCTAGTGCTTGTGCTACATCACCGCCCGCTGGGAATAAGCCCGTTGCTACAGGGAAACCATTAGGTAAGCGAGTCGATACGTTAGTTGTACCCTGCTGACCAGGAGTGGGGGCGCGGAAGCCTGTACCAAATGAAGATCTAAAGCCTACATCGTCGCTTAATTGATAAAATGCCGCGACTTTGTAAACTACCTCAGAGCCAAAGTCTGAATAGTCCTCATAGCGCAATGCTGCCTGGGCAAATAGCTCGTCAGTAATGTCACCTGAAATATCTGTGTACACAGCATAAGAATCGCGTTCGTATGAACCGGAGTAGTCCGGTGAATAACCCGGGAAACCGTTAGAGCCTACTCCAACTACGGTATAGACAGCATCATCTGGGTCAGCACAGTTCAATGTTGAACCGTTTGCGATAACGGCTAAACCTGCGGTAGTAGCGGTGGTTCCATCACAAAAGCCATATGGATCAGAGGTAGCGTAAGGACCTGCAAAATACGAGCTTTCTTCACCCTCTGAAATTTCATAAGACTCATCTAGATAGCTAGCCCCAAAGGCGAGTACGTACTCACTCAGATCGTAGGTGAAATCTGCTTGAATTTGGGTTTCTTCATTAGTTAAATCGCCGGGTTCAAATGAAGTAGGCGACTCATTGCCAAGTGAAGGGTTGATGGTGTTTGCTAAGGTGTAGGAAATTTCATTGTTGCCATAACGACCGCTAATATCGTAGGTAAGATCTCCCGACATGCCTTTTATTCCACCCACCATTGAATAATCGGTTACATCACCGAAGAAGCGAGGAGTGAATCCACCTGGGAAAAATTCTGTGGGGTTCCAAATAGAACCGTCTTCAAGACGAATGTCTTCAATAGTCCCGTTACCAGGATAGCGATAGTAAAAAGACCCGTCGCCTTCACTTTCAGAATAGTTACCAAAAGCATAGAGTTCAGCTTCAGAACTTAGCGCGTACCCAGCGTTGAAAAAGACGCGTTTTCCGCTGGTATTAGGTTGCCCCCATGGTTGTACTACGTCTGAACCATGCACACTGTTGGCCATAGCGGTAGCATCAGCGATGTACTCGGCTGACTGCTCGTCTACACAAAACCAGGGTTCACAATATTGTTCGCCTCTATAGGTCGCTTCACTATCTGAGTATTCGGCTGAAATGCTGAAGAATCCATCGTCACCAAGGGCGAAACCTTTGTTTCCTGTAACGGTAATCTGGTCGCCATCACCTTCATAGTAGCTACCATAATCAATGGTGAAAGAGCCGCCCTCAGTATTGTTTTTAAGTTGGAAGTTAATTACCCCCGCGATGGCATCCGAACCATACTGAGCTGCCGCACCGTCTCGCAATACCTCAACACTTTGGATTGCTGCTGTAGGAATAGTAGCGATATCTGGACCTTGAGTACCAGAGCCACCAATTGAAACAAGCGCTGCTCTGTGACGGCGTTTAGAGTTCACCAAAACCAAGGTTTTGTCTGTAGGCATGCCTCGAAGCGTCGCTGGACGAATAAAGGTGCCGCCGTCTGAGATAGGCTGTCTGCCAACAGAGTAGGAAGGTACAAGGGTCATTAGAACGTTGTTCATGTCGGTAAACGCAACGGCTTCAACGTCTTCTGCGGTTAACACGTCAACGGGAACGGGCGAACTTGTAACTGAGCGCGGCGCACCACGAGCGCCTACAACGGCTATACGCTCTAGATCTTTTGCTTCAGTTGTTTCCTCGCTGGTTTCTTGCGCCTGTACGAGCATTGAAGTAGTGAAAAGGGTCAATCCGGTAAGTGCGTAACGTACTGCAGTGTGAAGTTTCTTTTGATTCATTAGTGTTCCCAATCGTGCTTATTGCTACTTAATTTATGAATGCGGATTAATTGGATCTGCACTCTTTCTAGGCACGCACGAGCACCACATTGATGCATACACATCTTGTAATTGTTATTGGGTAACTCGTGTACAGGGACTAGGCTAAAAACTCTTTGCTGCTGGTGGAAGAAAGAAGAATATTCAGGGGTATAAGAAAAACATTGACCCCTCTGGAAACTTACGGTTTTCTTGATATTAGACTTAGGTAGCATCTAATGTGAGATTTTTTTAACCCTTCAGTGAGCGCTTTTATTTACATTTTCGCTTCATATAACCTATTGGAATGGCATATACCTTGCTGACTTCAAATGCAGTTACGCCAGGCTATTCTCTATTGCCTTCCAAAAGGGGGTTAAGTGCACTCTAAACAGCTACATTACTTTATAACCACAGTACAGCGAGGCAGTATTGCTGCAGCGGCAAGAGCCTTAGATATTGCTCAGCCTGCTATTAGTCAGCAACTTGCAAGCTTGGAGCGAGAAGTCAAAGCAACGCTGCTAGAACGAAGTTTTTCGGGTATAAGCTTAACGCCCGCTGGAGAAGTATTTTACAAACACGCAGAGAAAATAATGGGGGAGATTGACAACGTGAAATCAGCGTTGCAAGCATTTCAGGGAGAACAGCAAAAAGTAATAAAAATAGGAATGCTTCCGTCAATTGGCAACGTACTTTCCCTGCCGTTATTAACTGAAATAACGAGTAACCATAAAGCGTTGAAAGTAGAGATCAGCACTGGGCCTTCATACACCATCAACGATTGGCTCGAATCAAAACAGGTAGATATTGCTTTAACTTACCAGCAGGCGATAGAACCTAAATTTATGAGCGTGACCCCTCTTATTCAAGAAGAGCTACATCTCGTTTTTACTGGTTCCTCAGCTTATCCCGAGTACGCCAAGCTCAAAGATAAATCAATGATAAAATTCTGGGAAATAAGTGAACTACCTCTATTATCGCCTGGAAATAAAGATGCACTTGGTCAGCTTATTGCTGATTACGAAAAAGCCACCGGAGTGAGCCTTAAGCATGATCTTGCTTATTCGGGGCAGTTAATGACAGGGTTAAGGCAAGTAATGCAAGGGGAAGGGGTAATGATATTACCCACTTCAGCTATTTTTCATTTGAAAGAATCGGGATTAGTATCAACCCTAAAAATCACCCAACCTGAAATGCATCGAACTGTGCTGGCTGCTACAAACAGACAGAGAAAAGCATCACAAGAATATCAGCAAATTATCGATATTATTCGAAAAGTGGTTGCTAAGGAAAATGCGCTCAAACATTGGTGCGGTACCTTAGAATTTGCGGCATCATCCTTTGTAGCGAAATCAGCGTAATCAGCGTAATCGAGCACACCGTGCTTGAGTGAATATAAAGTCGACTAATTCACGCTTCGGGCAGAACGATATCAACTAACACAGGTAGATGATCGGATAAAACCTTGGTTTGTTCGTTCTTAAGCTTCCTACATGACTTTACTTTTATATCTTCAGTTACCCATACGCGATCGAGTGAAAATACGGGGAAGTTGCTAGGAAACGTAGCCCCCACTTTTTGCTGCAATAGTAAATCATTTAAAGCCGTAAAGGCCCTTGAAAAAAACTGCCATTCATTAAAGTCACCCGCTAGAAAAAGCGGGTTTTGTTTCTCTTGTAAACGCCGCGACAGATGTTCGTGAAGCATTGTAAACTGCGAACGACGCTCAAGCTTCTTGAGTCCTTTATGGGTGTTGACCACCGTCAGAGGTGTTTTCTCAGTCTTTAATTCAACAACCTGCACGTTCCTTGGCTGTCGACCTGTTTGACTCACATCTATGGTGTCGTGTTCCAATACATCAAAACGCGTCAAAATTGCGTTGCCATACCAGCCATCAGGCTCTCGAATTGCTGGTGATGGGATAAGTTTAAACGTGTTACCAGCGCAGATGTCGTTGACATCTTGCGCTGTGTCTCGTTCGGGCGGGCGCGTATCCATTTCTTGGAGCAAGACTACGTCTGCACCGCTGTTTGCTAGGAACTGTCCAATACGCTTATAGTCGTGCTGCTTATCCCTGCCAACACCGCTATGGATATTGTAGGTTATTATGCGGCACATTTTTCAGCCTCATCCTTACTATTGTTACTACTTTCACCCGTATCAGTATTGGCCTCTTTTCGAGCTTGATAATAGCGTGCGAATTTTTGCGAACCCCAAATCATTAGCCCCCACAAAATGATGCCTCCCACCAGGTAGCTAATGGTTTCGATTGACGGGTTCTGCCAAATCTGGGCAATTGAGTCGCCAACTAAGCCCTTGGCAATCATAGGGGGGAACATGCCCAAAAACGTACCTACTAAAAACTGGAAAATGCCTATAGATGAAATGCCGGCGACTAAGTTCACCAGACTAAACGGAGCGATAGGCAACATGCGAATTGCCGCTACGCCAACCACGCCACTGCGTTTTAGTTTTTCATCGACGGCTGCTACTTTAGGTCCGCCAATTTTCCTAAGGCCGGCATTGCCCGATAGCTTTCCAACACCAAACATAATTGCTGAGCTCATTAGCGCTCCCATCATGCCGTAAATAGGCCCCCAAATTGGGCCAAAAATGGCGGCTACAGCCAACGAGAGTACGGTCACCGGGAAGAATAGAACACCACCAACTACATACACGAGTAAAACTGTTGGAAGAGCAAAATAAGTGCCTCTACTTTTTTCTAAAAAGGCGTTGATGCTGTCTGAGCTTAACCATGGGATCGATTGGCTTGCCCAGAACATCAACCCACCAAGTACTGCGATAATTGCAACACCAATTAAAATCATTATGCTGCGACGCTTTGGGTTACGCGCGGGTAGCGCGTCACCATCAAATGTGGGTACTGAAATAAGCGGTTCCTCTGGATCTGATAGGGCGCGAAATACATTTTTCACCGAGTGTTCCGTGAACACCTCATCACGAACTTCGGTAAGCACATAGCCATGTGCGATCTGACCCTGCATTAGCGCTTCAACAGGATATTGGTTGTTGAATATCTCTGGCATTGCATCTATGTCACGACCTGTATGCTCTGCAAGTAAGTCATTTCTTACTTGTTCTATGCAAGCTTGGTTGTCTCTGCTATTGCCGAATAAAACCGTATCGATTTCCGTGTCGAGGGTCATTGAACGATTACTTAGGTTTGAAGACCCAATAACGAGATATTTGTTATCAATGGTCATCACCTTAGAGTGAATGCGTTTGTACGCTTTTCGCCCCTGCATGTCTTCGATTGAAGAGTAAGTCAATTTTACTCGTTTAGGATCTATGCCTTTTTCCAGAATCGCTTTAAATTCGATACGGCTTGCCCAAAATGCTTCACATTCAAACTTACCTTTTGGCTCGTAAGAACTAACAATGATAACCGAAAGGTCGGGCTTTAATTTCAGCTGTCTGTTTAGCGCTTCAGCAATTTCTTGGCGAGTCGTAAACTGATTTTCGATATAAATGAGCGATTCAGCCTCACCAATAAGATCAAGCAACATGTGACGTACTTCTTGTGCTGGCTCTACTTCGTCCATAAAGGGAATGGTGCGGGCAAGGGCACACTCTACGTTTTCAAAAAGAGGCGGGTAATCTTCTGGCCATGCTTCAGGCAAAGGTGCATTCTCATCATTACGCGCATCTTCACGAATATTAATAGGGGTGTCTTCGGCTACCCGCTGCCATCTCCATCTGACAAGTTGTGCAAAGTCGGCAACGACAGGACCGCTTGAAACCATTTGAACATCGTGTAAAGGACCGTATTCGCCATCAGGCCCATCCCTTTCTTCAGACACTACAGGGTGGTCTCGCGTATCCCAACGGTTAGTTGATACATCCATACCGCCTGAAAAAACAAGCTCGTCGTCAACAACCACGATCTTTTGATGCTGGCTCCCGCCCATTGGAATGGTATCGTCTAATTCTGTTTGAACATTGTCAGGCGTTTTCTCTTCCCACACTTCTTTTGCCCACATCTCGCGCTGAGCGAAGAAGGCTAAAGAAGAGTCCCAGCGCAGTAGGTAAATCCTGATGTCAGGGTTTTGTTCTGCTTTCCATTTCAGCAGATCACTAATGACACTTGGTGCTTCGCTGTTAGCTTCGTCGTCACCTCGCAATAATCGGATACGACTATCAATATCCCAACCAACAATAAAAATGCTGTGCTTTGCTTTAACAATTGAGCTATGCAAGGCTTTGTAATAGTTTCCGCAATCTATCAGAGGAGTAGAGAAGCGAGCTTTGCTCTCTACCCAACAGTTTTGACCTGGTTGAAAAACACTCTTACCTGATTGCATGGTTCCTTACCTATTATATTAAATCTATCTATTCACGTGTTGTTGCAGAATCCGTACCTCAATACTTGATGAATTTCCTTGTTTTAAGTGGTTGATTTAAATGTTTAATTTACTTTTAAAGAAAATTGTGTGTATTTTTCATGGTCTAGTTTGTGTAATTTTTTCACGATAGAACGCGTTCCATGTTTAGTATTGGCAAAAGGTCGTAATGTCTTCTATATAACTTTAGGGTTATACGAAAGGTTAAGGTCAATGAAGTTTTTTTCCAAAGAAAACGCATCTAAGCAGGCACTAGAACAGTCGATACTCGCGGTCGTGACTATTGATGAGAAAAATAACATCACGTTTTATAATGACGCAGCTCAAAAACTATGGGGTTATACGCCGAGCGAGGTAATGGGAAAGAATATAAAAATACTTGTACCTCAGGAACACAAAGCGAATCACGATAGCTACGTCAACTCACACAGACAAACCAACGTAAATAAGATTGTTGGAAGTTCACGAGAGGTTGAACTGGAAACCAAAAACGGTGAGCGAATTTGGGTTCAACTCGCCTTGTCACAAGTCGTTGTGCAAGGCAAAAAGCATTACACGGCGTTTGTACGCGATGTTACAGAAGAGCGTGAATCTCGTGAAATTGTGGAGCAAACCCTAGAGCAAGCGTTAGATGCAGTGGTGTGTATAGACGAGAACAATAATGTAACCTTGTTCAATGCATCGGCTGAAAAGCTTTGGGGATACGGGCGAAATGAAGTCATTGGTCAAAATGTAAAGATGCTTGTGCCCCAAGAAATACAGGCCAACCACGACAATTATGTGAACGCGAATAGAGAAACCGGCCAAGACAAAATTGTTGGTACGAGCCGTGAGGTAAAGGTAGAGAGAAAAGACGGGAAGAGCCTCTGGGGCAGGCTTTCGTTATCAAAAGTAAGATTAGCTGATAGAACTTTGTATACGGCCTTTATAAAAGACGTTACCGAAGAGGTTGAACAGCGAGAGATGCAGCGCATGCTTTCTCTCGTAGCGAATGAAACGGATAACGCCGTCATAATATCTGACGCTAATGGCCTTATAGAATATGTTAATAATGGCTTCTATCGATTGACGGGGTGGCAGCTTGAAGAAGTGAAAGGCAAGAAGCCGGGGTCGTTTTTGCAAGGTGAAGAAACTGATCAGAGAACCGTCAGTGTTATACGACAAAAAATTAAGAACCGCGAAGCCTTTTACGATGAAATTCTCAATTATAGAAAAGACGGAACGCCATACTGGACTTCACTATCAATTAACCCCGTTTTTAAACAGGGCAATTTAGTTAACTTCATTGCAGTGCAGGCTGATATAACTCGTGTTAAGCAAATGGCACTCGACTTTACTAACAAGTTGAAGGCCATCGGAAGTGCACTAGTGCTGCTTGAAATGGAGCCTAACGGAAAAATCATTGAGGCGAACAAATTACTGCGCGAAACCTTGAATGGTGTAATGAGTACAGAGGCATTTGCTAATGAGGTTATGGGGGGGTTAAGTGCAGAGGACAAATCGGCATTAGAAACGTCAGGATTCGTCTCAAAAATCGCAGAATTTGATTTAGGGGATAATTACCTGGCCTTTGATGCACGAATAAGTGCGCTTAAAAATTTCAATGGGCAAATAACGCGCTACGTATTTTTCGCTATTAACGTCACGTCTAGAAAGCAAGCGGTGAACGATACGCAAGACGCAATGAAAGAGCTATTGGTTACCAGTCAAACTATCAGTAATATTGTGGGAACAATTAACTCAATTTCCGAACAGACTAATTTGTTAGCGCTAAATGCAGCTATTGAAGCGGCCAGAGCCGGAGAAATGGGGCGAGGTTTTGCTGTCGTTGCTGATGAAGTAAGGACACTGGCAGGTAACTCACAATCATCGTCAAATGAAATTGATAACCTTGTTAAAACAACGGTATCGAAAATAGAAGAGTTAGCACAACTTATTCAGCGCATAGATGGTTAACACAAAAAAGCCTTCGTTAAGCTACGAAGGCTTTCATAAATTATCCGTTTAAAATTCAAAACGGTTGCATCGTGTTCAATTAAAAGCGGTACTCTACACCGATGCTTGCTTGTTTAAGATCAGTTTCAAAGTCAGTGTCGTCGATATCATCAAATGCTTCATCTGCATCTAATTCAGTGTCATATACCGTGTACTCAGCATTTACTAGGAAGTTGCTGGTAACGGCATAGCTCAGACCTGCACCGACGAAAAGACTCTCGTCATCGTTATCACGTGAAATACCTGCGAAGTTGTATTCTGTCTCTGACCATAGTTGGCCAGCTTTAGCATAAAGAGAGAAGCGTTCGGTTAATGGAAGAATACCTTTAATAGCGGCGGTGTAACCATCTGTCTCAGCGCCTGCGATATCGTTACCGTAGTCACCAAAATCGATATAGCCACCTTCAATAGCAATCCATTCGTTAAACTTGTAGCCTACAAGACCTTGCCAAACGTCTTTGTCGTCATCAAAATCGTCTTCGCCCTCAACGCGTAGGTAACCGTAATTACCACCTACATAAAAACCACTGTCTTTTGCTTCAATTTGATTTGTCTGAGCGTGTGCGCCGAACGATGCCATCGCGCTGATAGAAGCCACAGTAGCAAGTCCAGTAAGTGTTTTAAGTGTGTTTTTCATAAGTTCATCCTCATTACTTCTTGATATTTCACCAGCTTCTCGTACGAAGCCAATGTGTCCTGATTACACACTTAATGTTTCAACTGCTGTGCCATAGTAGAAATTTCAATATTCATTTCAAATTAGGGCAAAGTTTACAGATATGGTTGCGTAATTGTCTGTTTATTATACATTTTCGATTGAACATGAAGATGACTGTCAAATACCAGGAGAAAATTTTTCATGAAGTCTGAAAGAGATTCATAGTCACGTGTTGCTACTAGAAGTAGAGCGATTATCTTTTAATCACTACTAGCGCTAATAATAAAAGATGAATTTAAGTTACTGAAATATAGTGATTTTATTTTGATTGGATTTTCCAATCAGTTAAATTCATTTTATCAACTGTAAATAATGCGCAAGCGTGTCTATCTTTTAAAAGCTTATGAGGTAAACAATATGTTAACAGACTGGTAGTGCTGAAGGTGCCTACCGTTTGGTAACTAAAACAAACTCAGATGGGAAAAGACCATGACATTAAATAGGTTCAGAAAGACCACGCTATCAGCGCTAGTTGCGCTTTCGTTGGGAGCGACAGGTGCCATAGCCAACGACCAAATCAGTAAACCCGCTGGTGCTAAAGGCACGGGCATGTCTAAAGCGTTCCAAGCGAAAACAAACCAGTTTTGGTGGCCCGATCAACTTGATCTGTCACCGCTTCGAGACCATGACAACCGTTCAAATCCACTTGGTGAAAATTTTAGTTACGCCAAAGCGTTTGCAAAACTTGATCTCGATGAAGTGAAAAAAGACGTAAACGAACTGCTTACCACATCTCAAGACTGGTGGCCTGCAGACTTTGGCAACTACGGCCCTTTCTTTATTCGGCTCTCATGGCACAGCGCGGGTACCTATCGTACATTAGACGGTCGCGGTGGTGGTGATGGTGGTCAAATGCGTTTTGACCCATTAAATAGCTGGCCTGACAACGGCAACCTAGATAAAGCCCGTCGTTTACTTTGGCCAATCAAACAAAAATACGGTGAAAGTTTATCTTGGGGTGACTTAATGATCCTTGCCGGTACCGTGGGCATGGAAAACATGGGCTTTGATACTTATGGCTTCGCCGGTGGTCGTACCGACGATTGGGAACCTGATATGGTGTACTGGGGGCCGGAAGTAGAAATGCTAGCTAGCGACCGTGAAGAGCGCGACGGTAAGCTTCAGCGTCCATTGGGTGCTACGCACATGGGCCTAATATACGTTAACCCTGAAGGTCCTAAAGGTGTACCTGATCCAATGGGGTCTGCGAAAAACATTCGCACTGCATTTGGTCGCATGGCGATGAACGACGAAGAGACTGTGGCGCTAATTGCTGGAGGTCATACATTTGGAAAAATGCATGGTGCACACAAACCATCTGATTGCCTAGAGGCTGAGCCGGGTGGCGCAGGCTTAGAAGAGCAGGGACTAGGCTGGAAAAACAACTGTGGTAAAGGCAATGCTGAAGACACAGTTACCAGTGGTTTAGAAGGTGCGTGGACACAGTTGCCAACTAAATGGACGAGCTTATATCTTCAGAACTTACTTGGTTTTGAGTGGAAGCAAACGCGTAGTCCAGCCGGTGCTATTCAGTGGATCCCTACAGATGAATCGCTTCACAAATCAGTGCCAGATGCGCACGTTGAAGGTAAGAAAAATCCACCTGTAATGACTACAGCTGACTTGGCGCTTAAGTACGATCCAGAGTATCGAAAAATTGCCGAGCGCTTCTTGGCAGATCCTAAAGAGTACCAAACAGCATTTGCTAAAGCGTGGTTCAAGCTAACTCACCGCGATATGGGTCCTAAGGCACGTTACTTGGGTAACGACATCCCAGAAGAGAACTTCATCTGGCAAGACCCAGTGCCTAAAGCTGACTATAAGATGATCTCTGATAAAGACGTTAAAAAGCTTAAAGCAGACATCTTGGATAGTGGCCTTACGGTTCAGCAGCTAGTAAAAACAGCGTGGGCAGCAGCGGCAAGTTTCCGTGCTTCTGATTTACGTGGTGGTGCAAATGGTGCACGTATTGCGCTAGAGCCGCAAATGAGCTGGGAAGCCAACGAGCCAGAAACGGTAAAAGCTGTAGTGTCTAAGCTTAAAGAACTGCAGGAAGACTACAACTCGCGCATGTTCTCTAAGAAGAAAGTGTCACTTGCCGATTTGATAGTTATCGGTGGTGCTGCGGCTATCGAAAAAGCGGCAGCTGACGCGGGTGTTAATGTGAACGTACCTGTAGTACCGGGCCGTACAGATGCAACTCAAGAGCAGACAGACGTGAACTCTTTCTCTTTGCTAGAGCCAACAGCTGACGCGTTCAGAAACTACTACAATGCTGAAGGTAGCTATCGTTCGCCAACTGACATGTTGGTAGACAAGGCTGATCAACTGAACCTAACTGTACCTGAAATGACCGTATTATTAGGTGGGTTACGTTCACTAGGGGCTAACGTAGGTGATGCCAAACACGGTGTATTCACTGACAAAGTAGGCACGCTTAATAACGATTTCTTCGTAACCCTACTTGATATGGGTGTTAAGTGGAGAAAAACTGATAACCCATCGGTATATGAAGGCGTGAACAGAAGCACAGGTGAAGTTATGTACACAGGTACACCTGTAGACCTCATTTTTGGTTCGAACAGCGAACTACGTGCTGTAGCCGAAGTTTATGCTTACGACAATGCGAAGAAACGTTTTGTTGAAGACTTTGTGGATGCATGGACTAAAGTGATGACACTAGACCGCTTTGACTTACGTCACGACCTAAATGCCAGCCTAGGTAAATAGATAGAGCGAGTCTGCTATCGCGAACTTCTTAGCGATAGTATCAAAGTTTAAAAGGGCGCTTCGGCGCCCTTTTTCTACGCTGAATTCACAGTTACTTAATATATTGTTAATGTAACTAAAATGGCCTTGGGAGCGTCGCAAAGCTTTCTTTATTTCGATACACTGAATCTTTACTTTTTGCCTCAACAGACAAATATCGCGATGGCTAGCCTTCAACGTACCTTGGTAAACTTAGAAATGCTAAGTGAGGATATTAATGCATTAAATGACAATGCTATTAATTCCGCCGCTCACATAAAACTTCTGCACAATGTGTTAGAAGAACTCAAAAACGCAGAGTCATTCGTTGCCTTTGAGACAGAAGCAAGCTTTCATAAATTGTTATCTGGCTCTATGTTCGAGAATATTTTCGAAAGAAAAGGAATGGTCGGGGTTTACATTAAGCTGGTGGGATATGTGATCACCGCATGGGAGGCTACCGATAAAGCGAATGCCATCATTAGCGAGAACTTCGATTCAAGTGCGGATAAGCGGTTAGAGTTGCTTCAGGTTAAAGCTATAAAAGCGAAATCTCAATTGAAGACGGTAGCGTCGGCAATGGGTAAAGAAGACTATAAAAAGTTTGCTCAAACGCTTGGTCTGTTTACTCAAGAATGGCAGTGGGATACCCTCCGCGCTAGGTTCTAGCAAGCGCGAAGAGTAGACCATAATTAAAACACCGTAATAATCGCTTTGAGCACTATGGCGTGATATTTCGGATACCGATACTCTGCTCGTTGATAACCCGAACTTCTCGTTGAGGGAAAGGGATCTCAATATCGTGCTCACGTAGTGTTTCAAAAACAGTAAGCAGCAAATCACCTCCTACGCGGTTTTTGCCATCGTCTACACCTTCCATCCAGAACTCAACAAACATGTTTACGCCAGAGTCGCCAAAACTGTCTATTTCACAGTCCGGTAGTTCTTCAAAAGGGATATTATCGCCACTGATCACTTGCGGGTGCTCAGATACCGCTTCCTTTATGATTTCTACCATTGCGCGGATATCGGTTTTATAGGCAACTGAAAAGTCAATGCGATATCGTTGCTTTGGATCTTTATGCGTCCAGTTTATTAGCAAAGAGCTAATAAACTTCTCGTTTGGCACTAGGATGTCTTTGCCGTCATAAGTTTCCAACACGGCATAGCGCATTTTAAACTCTCTAACGATACCTTTACGTCCGTCTTCCAGTTCAACGTAATCGCCAACGGTTAACGATTTGTCCAACAGAATAATAATACCCGAAATAAAATTTGAGGCGATGGATTGAAGCCCTAGACCCAAACCCACACCCAAAGCCCCGCCGAACACAGCTAGCGCTGTAAGGTTGATCCCCATTACGTTAAGCAATAGAAGAAACACAATACAGAAAAGAGCCACTTCAAATAGCTTGGCGAACACTTCCTTTGTAGAAACATCAAGAGACTTTTGGTTTCTAATGATATCTTGTCCAATAGCATTGGAGCTTCGGCCTAGCCAAAACAGCAAAGCACCGAAAAGGAGTACTCTAGTAACGCCATAAGCCGAAACTTCAACGTTGCCAATAGATATAGCTATGGACTCTAGTGCTGAAGTAATTAACGGAAGTAAGCCGATAAGGTGTAAAAACAAGACAGGAAGACCTACCCAGCGCATGAAGGCCGCTATCGTGTTGTTTTCAACAAAGCCTTTAATTAATGAGCTTACAAATAGCATCAATGCGACGACAACAGCTATTTCTAATAGCCATGCATCAAACTGAAATTGTGCACCTAATACGGTAGTAATCTTCAGTGTGCTTATAGTGATAAGCGGAAACAGTGCCTCACCAAGGTTGTACAAAAGGCCGCTCATGGTATGTGCACCATTCTGTGGCTTTTCTCGCATAAGCTTAAACGGCTTTTTTACTTGTTTAGCAAGTAGATAAGCGCAGCAATAAATCACAACAATGGTTGTAAGCTGAATAATAAAGCTATCAGACATTACCGATGCTTTGACTATGGCTAACTTCTCTTCTAAGTGCTGAGTTAAACTATCAACATTCATGTGGTCTACTTAATTTAATTACCGCGCAACGTAAGTGCGGGTGTTGCTAAATGAGCGTGGAATCCTTGCACGCTTTTTATCTTTAATATCAGATAGGGTAAAGCTTTTTTCATCCAATCAACATATATCGTTTGAACATCTATCACTGGTCATACAGGTTTTGGCGATCTTTACAGCTAATACACGATAGCTTTCGCCCGAAATAATCTTTCAGATATAGAGTGAGCGAAGGACGTTGTGTTTATGACTCTGAAATAAAAGGTTTTTTATTTGGGTGGCAGTAAAGTGGTCACAAAGCGATAATATTATTACTTAATGATTTTTTGTCGACTAGATAGAAAAAATTAAACCTCCAGAATATTGGTAATAATAATTGGTTGACATCTGGTAAGGCCGAATTGTAATATGAATTTGTTTTCTGCTGCTTGTTTGAGCAGAGTGTGGACTAGCTTATCTATGCGCTTATACGAAGAACGGCACGTTAAAGAGTGTAAACTCAATAGCAAACCGTAGTTTTTGTTTTGCGCTTTAAAGCAAAAATAATAAAAACAGTTACTCTCAAAAGTACCCTACAAAGCAAACAGGCTTCTTAGAAATAAGAAGCCTGTTTTATTTTGTAATAAGAAAAGTGCGTAGCCGCAACTACTGTCTAAGATGAGCAATTGAGTAGAGACCGCGCGTTTCATCAGTCTTGCGCTTTATTTCTTCTAATGCTTTTGCTTCGCTCGCATCAAAAAGCGCGTTGATAAGGCGATTAAAGTGCTGATGCATTGCCCGCCTTGCACCGGCTGTATCTTTGCTAGCAATAGCATCGTAGATAAGTGTGTGCTCCTGCAGCCTCTGCTCTTCGCCTTGTGAGCACACATCGCTGTAGGCAGATATGACTTGGGGAACAGTTCTTCTCAATTCCCACAAATTTTCAACCGAAAGCATTATGGCGTTATTGCGTGTCGCTTGAGAAATTATCTGATGGAAGCGTTGATCCGCCTCATCGGCTTTTTGAGGGGTTTGCATCTCAACTAAGGTTTGCTTTAGCGCTTCTAATTCTTCATTTGAGATAGTTGCGGCAGCAAGTGCGGCAGCTTCACCTTCCACAAGCGCACGCGCCTGAGTAAGCTCGAACGCACTTATAGGTTTGGCTATCTGACCTTGTTTTTTCTGATGCAAAACATACACACCAGAACCGGTTTTTACCTCTACTCGCTCTCGTACTTCCAATGCGATAATGGCTTCGCGGATAGTAGGGCGACTGACGTTATAGGTCTCCGCGAGTTCCCTTTCTGCGGGTAAGCGACTACCTTCAGGGTAAATTCCTTGATCGATTAGCGCTTCAAGTTTTTCAACTATGCTCCAGAAGAGACGACGAGTCTTCATATTTACAGCCCTTGTTTGCCTGTTGCTTACCTAAAAAGAAGAGACAATTGGTAAATTTATTCTATCTGACCATTGTATATCGAAATTAGCATAAAGCGCAAAGCCCCGAACACTCTGCCCTCAAGCTCTTTGTAAACATACAATTCTTCTTAATTGGTAATACATTTTATTTTATTGGTAAAATAAATTGGTTGTTTTTGGTCTTTTTATTGGTTAGATTCTAAGGCGGTCAGTAACAAATAAATAACAGCATAATTGCGTTTTTGCAAAAGAAGATTGGCAATTTATGTGCGATTTATACGATTTGAGTAATGTCAGTAGCATTATCACGGTGGATATTGACACCGATTTTGCCAGCGAAGTGGGGAATGTATGAAAGTAGCAAATGTCTGTAAGTCAGCATTAGGGGTGATTACTCTATTGGCTTTTAATACAGCGGCATACGCCGAAGACTACTTAGTTGACTCTAAGAAAAGCTACCTCAAAGCGTTAGCGAAAGTTGCTCCTGGCGACGATATCGTACTGAAAAATGGTAATTACCGTGATTTTGAGATTAAGTTTAAAGCGCAAGGTAGTGAACAAGAGCCAATTACACTAAGAGCAGAAAGTAAAGGTGGTGTTATTCTCTCCGGCCAGTCAAATCTCTCGATTGCTGGTAGCCACTTGATCGTATCTGGGCTTGTATTTAAAGACGGTTATTCACCATCAGGTTCGGTAATTAGTTACAGAACAAGTAAGAACGAAGTTGCTAATCACACTCGTATTACTGAAGTCGTTATTGAAGACTATTCAAAGCCAGACAAGTTTGAAAATGATTACTGGGTAGCGTTTTATGGAAAGCACAATCGGTTAGATAGTTCGTACCTGGCGGGCAAGCGAAACCGAGGAGTAACGGTTGCTGTAAGATTAGATACAAAGGATAGTATTGAAAACTATCACAAAATAGACAAAAACTATTTTGGCTACAGACCTGAATTAGGCTCAAATGGTGGCGAAACCTTAAGAATCGGTACCAGTCATTATTCGCTGGAAAACTCTTTCACTCGAGTTGAAAACAATGTGTTTGACCAATGTAATGGCGAAGTGGAAATTATCAGCGTTAAATCAGGTGGCAATGTTCTACACGGTAATACTTTCATTGAATCTCGCGGTACGCTAACGCTAAGACATGGAAACGGCAATACAATTACCAATAATGTGTTTTTAGGAAATGGCGTTCCCAACACAGGTGGGGTACGCGTAATTAACGCTGACCAAGAAGTAGCAAATAACGTGTTTAAAGGGCTTACTGGCTATCGCTTTGGAAGTGGTTTTACAGTAATGAATGGTGTGCCTAATTCACCACAAAATCGCTACCATCAAGTAATGAATGCGAATATACATCACAACACTTTTATTGATGTATCGCACATTCAATTGGCCGCTGGTGCAGATGAAGAGCGTTCAGCGCCACCTGTGGATAGTGCTTTTTCTAATAACCTTGTTATCTCTAATACAGTACCTACTACATTTAGCTTTTTTGACGACATTAGCGGTATAGCATTTACCAACAATGTGGCTAACTACAGCGTAGAAAGTCAAATTGAAAAAGGCTTTACGAAACGAAGCGATATACAGCTATCTTCATCGAACAGTATTTTTATGGATGAGATGAAAGTAGGCGCTGACGACAGTGTTAAACCACTTAATAAAGCAGACGTTGGGCCAAGCTGGTATCAGAAAAAAGAATACGAAACGCCGTTTAGTTCGGGGAATGAAATTACCGTACAGCCAGGTGTAAATACGCTTTTTAGAGCGGTCGCGAACGCGAAAGATGGGGATGTTCTAACACTTAGTGATGGCGTCTACAGCGAGCAGAAAATTGTTGAGATAACTAAAACTATCTCTGTAAAAGCAAGCGAAAACGCAAAAGTCATAATCCGCCCCCAGCGCTCTGCACTTTTTGAAATAAGTGATAATGGTTCACTGGAAATTGAAGGCGTAACGCTTTCAGGTAGTGATGCGCCAGATGCGGCTGGAAATACATTCATCCGCACTAAAAAGTGGGGCATGTTAACTAATTACCGATTCACTATGGATAAGGTGAAAGTAACTGACCTAGATATAAACCATAGCTATCACTTCTTTTCCGCTGGCGCCCGAAGCTTTGCAACTTTGTTATCTATTACTAACAGCCAATTTGACACTATCTCTGGTCACGTACTGGCGTTAAACAAAGAAAAAGATGACTTAGGTATCTATAACGTCGAAGTGTTGAATTTAGAAAACAACACGTTTAGCGATGTTGAAGGGGCACTAGCACTTATCTATCGCGGTGGCACCGACGAAAGTACTTTTGGGCCTAAGGTATCGATAGCTAAGAACGTGTTAACAAATGTAGGTTTGGGTAAAAGAAACAAGCGTAAAGCAAGCATATTTCTTCACGGCGTACAAAAAACACAGATTCGAAATAACGAGTTCAGTGCAAGTGCGCCAGTCAAAATTGCACATACCATTGGCGAGCCGCAAACATCGCATAGCGGCAACACATTTAAAGATACAAGAGACATCAATATTGTCGATTTCTTGAAAGCGAAAGACGAATGTCGCTGCCCTGAGTAAAAAATGCTCAGCGTAGCGTGCAACTTATGCAAAGAAAAAGTTATTACGTTAAAACTAAAAACTACGAGTTCGTAGGGTGGATGATATGAGAGTTGGTTTTATTGGCGAGTGCATGGCCGAGCTTAAAAAAGTGAACGGTGTATTAAAAGAAGGGTTTGCTGGCGATACTTTCAATTCTGCCGTTTATCTTAAGCGCACGTTTCCACAATTAGATAGCTATTTTGTCAGTGCTGTCGGCAGCGATGTGCTATCAAAAGAGATGCTCGACTTTGCGCAGAGCGAATCGATAAATACACGCTTCTTGTTCAAGCATCCAGACAAGCACATTGGGCTCTATAAAATTTATACCGATGCAAATGGCGAACGCTCTTTTACATATTGGCGAAATGATTCTGCAGCGAAGTGCTTAATGTCCCTGCTTACCGATGACGATAAAGCGTCGATGACAGCGTTAGACTTGGTGTTATTTTCGGGTATTTCGCTCGCTATTTTAAATACTGAAGACTTACCGAAGTTTTGGCGTTTACTTGCAACGCTTAAAGAAAGTGGGACCAAAATTGTTTTTGATATGAATCACCGTCCAGCTCTGTGGAAAGGTAGAGATGATGCCACTGCACTGTACGAAAAAGCGTTTGAAATTGCAGACATCGCGCTACCTGGGGTAGAAGACTTTAACTTCTTGTATGGGTTTGAAACGGTAGAAGAGATCACAAACTTTTTAGCGCCATTTTCATTTAAGCAACTCGTCATTAAAAATGGAAGCAGCGCTGTAACGTTAGTTGGCGAAAAGGGAGAAGTTTCAGAAGTAGGGCTAACCCCTGTCACTAACGTTGTTGACACTACATCTGCTGGCGATGCTTTTAACGGTGTTTTTCTAGGCGCTTACCTAACGGGCGAGAGCCCTGAAGACTGCGTAAACAAAGCCGCTAAATGTGCAGGTTTTGTGATTCAGCATCCTGGCGCCATCGTAGATAAAACGGCCTATGCCGACCTAGCAACATCTTTCGCTTAAGTAAGTAAAAGCGAAGTATTCGAATACAAAATAAAACACTACATCGAACTTATAAGGGCATCCGCCCCTCGTATTACGAAGAGACAAACCATGAGAAAAATATCAGACATTATGGGCGGTCAAACCCTGCTCCCAATCATTCAAGCCGATAATGTAGAAGACGGTGTGGCCATTGCTAAAGCAATGTCAGCAGCGGGCCTTAGCACTGTTGAAGTTGTGTTGCGTTCAGAGAATTCAGCTAAATGCATAACCGCTATCAAAGAGGCGTTGCCAGACATGATCGTAAGCGCTGGAACCGTCGTCGATAAGGCATCTTTAGACGCAGCGATAAATGCCGGGGCAGACTTTATCGTGACGCCTGCGGTAACAGAGAGTCTGCTGACTATGCTGGTAGATTCTGGTTTACCTGTACTTCCAGGTGTGTCGAATGTATCAGATATCGTGTTAGCGCGGGAACATGGGTTCAGGGAAATGAAGCTATTCCCAGCATCTTTGTCAGGTGGTGCCTCTTTCTTAAAAGCTGTCGGTGGTTTATTCAAAGATACAACATTTTGTCCAACGGGTGGTGTGTCGCCAGATAATTTTAACGACTATCTGTCACTAGGTAATGTATTTGCAGCAGGCGGCACTTGGGTAGCGAAACCTCAATGGGTAGCAGATAAACAGTGGAACCTCATCACAGAGGCATGTTCGCAAGTTTAACGAACACGTCACCTTCCTAATTTTCATGTCTTAGAAAGCTGGCACACTCGCCAGCTTTTTGATTTTTCTGCGTATTAATTGGTGTTATAGCTTTATCGAGCTATCATTAATGAAGTTGCTTCGCGCATACAGCATAGTTGCGCTAGCTTTATACAACCCGAATGAAAAAGTGACTATGATCAAATTGATAGCGTTGCATTTCACCATTGCAGCCGCCGTATTTTTGTCTGCTTCCGACAGCCGTGCAGATGAACTTGAGTTTTCAGGTTTTGCAAGGGCGGTTGCAGGCCAACTTGATACCCAAAAAGCTACCTATGAAGGGTATGACGACAACATAAGCTTTTCCCAAAAATCCCTTATAGCCATGCAGGCTGATTATACTTACTCATCATCGTTCTCCGCATCGGCTCAACTTCTTTTACATACTGACGACGATAGAGAGTCAGGAATAGAGTGGCTGTATTTAACCTATTCACCTAGTGAAAGTTTTCAAATTAACGTTGGTCGGTTGCGCACCCCTTTTTTAAAGTATTCTGATGTTATCGATGTTGGGTTTGCATACCCATGGATAAATGCACCACAGCAACTTTATAGTAGCTACTTGTTCTCTCAGTATGAAGGCGGCAATGCAAGGTTGAGAAGGTCGTTTGGCGATGTTGTAGTGGATTTTGAGGCTTACTATGGAACGTATGAGGATGAACTAGTTTCAAGCGGTATCAATGTAGATGTTGAAGTAGATAACTTGTTCGGTGGCGTTATTGAAGTCAACTATGGTGGTTTGCAGCTAAGAGCTGCCACTGTTAATGCGCCTAAAGTTGAAACAACTATCGACGAAATTGCGCCCCTCGTGCAGGGACTCAGAGCTGCTGGGTTTGACGCCATAGCGGAAAAGTTTGATATCAATGATCGTGCAGGATCTTTTTTACTAGGAGCCAGCTATGACACGCTTAACTGGTATGTAAGCGGCGAATGGATGAAGGTCTCGTCTGATATCGATGTACTTGCTAATTTGGAAAGTTTCTATGTTTCATATGGCTACTACCTTGATGAAGTTCTTTTACACTTAACTTATGCTTCATCTAGGCAATCACTCAATACCATTGATAATGTTATTCCTGTAGGTGTATCGCCTGAACTCGACCAACTATATTTCGCTGTAGAGCAGCTAAATAACTTTTTTCCTACAGATGACCTAGATACGTGGACCTTTGGCGCTAGATGGGATGTGAAGACGAACATTGCACTAAAGGCAGAGTTATCTTTGCTAGATGGGGAAGAAGGCAGAACATCATTTTATGAGGTAAAAAACGACAGCTTCGATAGAAACGCGACCCTGTATCAAGTGGCAGTAGAGTGGATATTTTAATGCGAAGATATACGGTCTTTTTTCTCTTTTTGTTAAGCATTCGAATAGCTGCTGCAAACGAAGGTGTGTGGGTCGTTGCTAACGTTGATGACCAAGGCTTTTCGCTCACAAAAGCTGAAATACGCAATCTCTACATGAAAAGTGGAACAACTACTTATGAGTTAGAGCCTGTTGCTATGAGCCCGGGCAATAGAATACGCTCAATTTTTAACGCAAAAGTTATCGCTTTACCCGAATCTCGCATTCAATCTTATTGGGCGCAAATGCGCTTCAGTGGGCGTCAAGCTCGGCCAGTTGAATACGATAATCTAGAGGAAGTGATAAATTACGTAAGTAACCACGAAGGTGCCGTTGGTTATGTCCCAGCAAACACAGTATTACCCAAAAACGTAAGTGTGGTTTATCGAAAGCTTCTAAACAGTCAGTAAGCTTAGGTATGTTAAGAATACACCGTAACGTTATCGACTAACTCTTTTAGTGGAAGCGGCTTATAATAAAGAAACCCTTGTAGCATACTGCATCCTTGATTAATTAAAAAATGCGCCTGCTCATGGGTTTCTACACCTTCGGCGCAAACAGCAAAGTTCAAGCTCTTCGCCATTTCAATAATGGTCTTGGTAATCATTTCTGACTGCTTAGATTCACTTATTTTACTTACAAAACTTTTATCTATTTTTAGGGTGTCTATATCAAACTGTGTTAAATAGCTTAGGGATGAGTAACCTGTACCAAAGTCATCAAGAGCAATCTTGCACCCAAACTTTTTAAGTGCTGTAAAAAACGGGGTGGCCACATTGAAATTGTTCATATAAGCAGATTCAGTAATTTCAAATTCTAAGTTTGATGCAGGCAGTCTTCCGGTATCTAACTCATTAAGTAGAAAGTCGATAACATTATGATTATTCAAATCGTGTGTGCTTAAGTTAACTGATAGCGTTATATGGCTGCCAAAGGCTTTAAGCAGCATGGGAGATTCATGACTAAGCTGCTTTAATACCCAAAGGGTTATTATTGATATCTTATCTGTTTGTTCGGCAATAGGGATGAACTCAGCGGGTGATACTTGACCTAACACCTCATCTTGCCAGCGGAGTAGAGTCTCGAAGCCAATGACATTTTTGTCTGCATCTACCTTAGCTTGATAGCTGAGATAGAATGCATCGTTTTCAAGAGCATCAGTAATTCGGGAGGAAATAAGCACTTTGCGTTTAGTATGGGCTAACATTTCATCTGTAAACCAGACATATCTTGCTTTACCGCTGTATTTAGCTTTGTACATAGCTACATCTGCGTTGGTAATTAGGTTGGTCGCGGAATAATCACAATCACGCGCTAACGCTAGCCCTATACTCACACTTGAATCTAGCCTTAGTTGGTTGACAGTGTGGGACTTAGATACGATATTCAAAATCTTTCGGGCCGTATCTTCAAGGTATGTGTATGAAGTAAGTTCCGGAACGATAACGACAAACTCATCGCCACCTAAACGCCCCAGAGTTGATCTTTCACTGAGTGCGTTTTCCATTAGTGAACTAATATGTAGAAGAAACCTATCCCCAGTATCGTGACCAAAAGAATCGTTAATAGATTTAAAACCATCTAAATCAATGAACAGTAAACCAAGTTCACAATTATTTCTCTGCGCTTTGATAAGCTCATCTGATAAAAGCTTCATTAAGCACTGACGGTTGGGAAGCCCTGTTAATGCATCAAAGTTAGCAAGTCGCTCCATCTGGGACTGCTGCTTTTGTAGCATTTCAGTTTTTTGCCGATTAGCTTCAGACTGCGCTTTGATGTTTGTCATCATATTATTGAAAGCACGAGACAAAGCTAGCATCTCTTTCTTATTTCCTTCCTCTACTTTGACATCATAAGTTTTGTCATCTACCACGCTATCCATGGTTTCGATCAGCGTATTAAGTGGGCGCAATGCTTTACGTTGTGCTCGCGCAGAAATAATAAGCGAGATTGCTATAAGAAAGGCTACCGAAGGAGTAACCAAAATTATATACCTTTGCCTGCTTGCTTTTAATGCCGCCTCAAGGTTGAACAGCAGCGCAAGCTTTCCCATTGGGTAAACGTCTTCGCCTATGGTTTTTACTATAATCACTTTATTTGAAGTGCGATGTAAACCTAGAGGGAGAGTGGCTATGTTACGGTAAAAATTAGCATGTTCGGGGGGCAGATTGCCTCCCGTTTGGATACTTTTAGCGCTGTCTTTTAAGCCTGAGGGGCCTACATATATATTTAAAAGCGTATCGTCACTACTGAAAATATAAGCGGCTTCCGCATATTCATATTCATCTAAGCGGAGCAAAACTTCTGTTTGATTCAGGCTGCCAGCAGGTTCTTCAATATAGTCAATAAGATCAACAGCCATGTTCACGCCTATTGCATTAACTTCCTCTGACACGAACTCAATATAAAGCTTTTCGTAGACATAAATAGATAAACCTATGATCAAGGCACTAACTATTGAGACAGACGCAAGTGTATTGAACGAAATTTCTGACCTGAGACTTTTCAAAAAACGCTCTTTTAAGTTGTATGGACCGGCAATAACGACTTTTAACAAAATGTAGGAAAGGGCCGTCACTTATTTACCTTTATAGTATAGACGGTTTGTATCACTTCTTAATTAGTAATTAGGTCGAAATTGAGTGCAGAGTCAGTGCCATGCTTAACTCAAGCGTTTTTCGAACAAAAAATGCGCTGGTGGCCTAAGGTGTTTAGTGGTAGACTCCGCACGCAATTTGTAAGAGTAAACACCTACGTTCTTTTCTTGATGTCAAACACCAATAAGCCAAGTTGGCAATGGCGTGTCTCTTTAGGTTTTCCCAGTAATCTATAACCCCCCACGGTTAGCAATAAAGCACTAACGCTTATACCTTTGCGGTATGCAAATTTTTTAAATACCTATGACAGGAGTTTGTTAATGTCATTTACCCAATTA
Organism: Alteromonas sp. ABV4_150; assembly: GCF_056311745.1. Taxonomy (NCBI): domain Bacteria; kingdom Pseudomonadati; phylum Pseudomonadota; class Gammaproteobacteria; order Alteromonadales; family Alteromonadaceae; genus Alteromonas; species Alteromonas sp. ABV4_150. The sequence goes on from NZ_CM149971.1 coordinate 2,461,125, forward strand.
GGGCTCGCTGAACCCTTGTTAAAAGCTATTGAAAAACGAGGGTTTAGTACGCCATCACCGATCCAGGAAAAGGCAATACCAGAAGTATTGCAAGGAAAGGATGTGCTGGCGGCTGCGCAAACGGGAACAGGGAAAACCGCGGGATTTGGACTTCCTATTTTACAAAGACTGATGTCTGGCAAGCCAGTATCTGGCAATAATGTTCGCGCGCTTATCTTAACACCAACTCGCGAGCTTGCTGCTCAGGTGGAAGAAAGCATTCGAGCATTTAGTGAGTTTTTACCATTAAAGACCGCTGTGGTATTCGGTGGTGTAGGCATAAACCCTCAAATGATGAAGCTTCGTAAGGGCGTGGACGTACTAATTGCGACTCCTGGACGATTACTCGATTTGTATCAGCAAAACGCCGTGAAGTTTTCACAGCTTGAGGTATTGGTATTAGATGAAGCTGACAGAATGCTTGATATGGGCTTTATTCACGACATTAAAAAGGTGTTGAAGCTATTGCCACAGGAGCGTCAGAGCCTACTTTTCTCAGCCACGTTTTCTGATGAAATTACGGCGCTGGCGAAAACGATAACTCGTGATCCTGTTAGTATTTCTACCGCCCCTGCCAATACGACGGTGGACGCTGTCGAGCAGCACTTGGTAACCATTGATAAGTCTAAAAAGACGACTGCGCTGATTTGTTTGATTAAACAGCAAAAGTGGCAGCAAGTATTAGTTTTCAGTCGTACCAAGCATGGCGCTAACCGAATTGCGGAAAAACTGACTCGCTCGAAAATTCCAAGTGCAGCCATTCACGGAAACAAGAGTCAGGGGGCAAGAACCAAAGCCCTTGCTGATTTTAAAAGTGGCGAGATTAAAGTTCTGGTGGCTACCGATATCGCTGCACGCGGTATAGATATCAGCGAACTGCCGATAGTGATTAATCTGGATTTGCCGAACACAGCGGCTGACTACGTTCACAGAATTGGTCGTACTGGGCGCGCTGGTGCGAGCGGACAAGCTTGGTCTTTCGCTTCTGCCGAAGAATTACAGAACCTAAAAGATATCGAAACACTCATTCAAAAGCTGCTCCCTCGCAAAACCCTTGAAGGTTTTGAGCCTCAGCAAGCCGTACCTGTTACCACGCTTTCTAAGCCGAAAAAGCCTAAAAAACCGAAAAAACCAAAAGTATCTCAAGGTGATAACGGTGCAGGCAGGTCAACTGGCGGTAATAAGAAAGCGGGACAACGACAGGGCAACCGTAGTGGAAATGGTAGCTCTCACGGGGGCAAGCCAAATACTCGTAACAGTGGCGGCGGTAAACCTGCAGGTCAAAGACATTCAGGAAGCGAAGGTAATGGTGCTAGACGACCCGCTAAACGTAGAAACAGTCCGTCCAACAGTTCAACTAGTAATAGGGCTGCAAACAGCGCGAAAGCGTAAATAGTTATATTTTATCAATAAAGCTATGGTTAATTGATAAAGGGCCTTTTGTATAAAAGGCCCTTTTTTGATGTTCCTTAGAAACTAAAAAATAATGCTTTAGTTATGCTCCCATGAAAACGGGTTGTAATGGCGCAGCGCTGGCGTGGTGTTTACTCCGTTGCTATTCGCAGCGTCTAGCGTGAGCTCAGCACGTTTAATGAGTGTTTGTTGTAGCTCAGTACGAAAGCCTTTGGTTTCTTTCCATAGCTGGTTAAGCCCTTCTGGAGTATCGCCTTGTAAATCTTGCGCAAGCAGAGGCCCAAGCTTGTCATACGCGCTTTGAAGCCTAATTGCCTGCTCTTTGTTATAGGCGGCTTCCTCACCCGTTGCTTTCCAATTAATGAATGGGGCTTTCTGCGCAGCTGTCATAGCAGGAAAACGGGAAAAGTACGTTATGTACTCTGATAAGGGGATGCTATCGGCCCGCCCCCAAATATCCATCGTGGTTCTGTTTAACAAAGCACTGGTTTTAGGCTCAACAACCATCACAGTCGGTGTTGCGTAGTAAATCGGATAGTTGAATCGCTCGGTTATATTTCTTCTGTCTCCAAGCGTTCCTACGTCAACAAATACAGTTTCATAATGGGCGCGTAGAATAAGATCCATTTCCTTTGTTGCGAAGCGCTCAGCTAAGCCTGTGCTGTCATGGCACCACTGTGCTCCCAGGACAACCAGAAGTAGCTTGCTTTCCTCCACAGCACGTTGCTGCGCGTTAACCACGTCTTGATAAGGTGACGAAGAAGGGGCGTAAGTATAAGGGGTTTCATTCTGGGTGCTGACACAGCCATTTAGGGCAGAGAAAGCGGCTATAAAAGTAGCTATGGTTAAGCATCGCTTAATCAACTGGGCTTGACGTTTAAAGAAAGTGTTCTGCATACAATGGTCAAAATAGTAGTTAAATCAATAACAATGTAGCATAAAAAGCAAAGAGAAAAGCGGTAATTGAGCGTAGTAAACTACCGCTTTAGCAGGTCGGTTTAAGCTGATACAGGAATCAGCTTCATGTTGATATTGCCAACACCCTCGAAAGTGACTGTAGATGTGGCACCAGCCACTGTGTCATGTACGCCAGTAATAGCGCCTGAGCAAATCATACAGCCTTTTGGAAGAGTAATATTGCGCGCTGCAGCTTGGTCAATTAAATAAGCAACAGCCGCCATAGGCCCGCGCAGTACATTGTTTGATGGTGCAGTATTGATGTGATCTTTATTAATGAATACTGATGTTTGCATCTTCTCAATCACTGTATCCCACGACGCTATAGGGGCGCCAATTATCATACCTTGGTTTACACCAAAGTCACTGATGATGGCAGTGGGGCCATAGCTATTTAAATCAATAACAGGGCTACTGGCTATTTCTACACCAGCATATACAGCTTTGATTAGGTGCTTCAATGGTCCCTTTGTATCAATTGAACCGGGCGTAACTTCTTCTCCCAGTTCAAAAACCAGCTCGGCTTCAACAGCAACCATACCGCCTGCGTAGACTTCTAGTTCAACGAATTCATTATCTGCATGGGGGCGACCAATGAAATGGGTAACCTTTTTAAAAATTGGACCCATTAAGCGCTCTGCGCCCATCTGGTCGCGAAGTTCGGGGATCACCATGCCTACTTTCCAGCCGGTGATCTCGTCGTTCCACTGTTCAAGCGACATGTCTTGAACGCGGTAGGCCGCGTCCAAGGTTGTCGGAACATCACCTGGAAAAGTTTCTAATACAGTGGCTTGCTTACGTGCGTTGACCAAGGTACTCGAAAGTGTTTTCAGGTCGTCTTCTGTTAGTGGTTTATCAGGAAACATCGTGACGATTAAATCCCTAGTGCCTGACCGCCACCAATTTGAACGGTTTCGGCAGTAATAAATGACGCATCTTCACTTACCAAGAAAGACACTACAGACGCGACCTCTTCAGGTTGCCCAAGGCGACCAAGCATGATGTTATCTTTCCAAGATGCAAATACTTCAGGCTTCGTTGCTTTAATTTGCGCATGGAAAGGCGTGTCAATGGTGCCAGGAGAAACAGCATTTACACGAATACCGGCTGGTGCAAGTTCTTTAGCAAGCGCGCGTGTCAACGTATGTACCGCACCTTTTGAAACACCATAGATACCCGCACCAGGGCCACCAGCGTTCCAACCAGCATTAGATGTGTAATTTACAATAGCGCCGCTGTCAGATTTCTTTAAATAAGGAATAGCTGCACGAGAAACGAAGAACGCACTATCAAGGTTCAGTGCCATAACAAAGCGATAAAACTCTGTTGTCATCTCTTCCATTGGGCTGCGTCCGCCAAGGCCGCCTGCGTTATTAACGACGGCATCTATCTTACCGTATTTATCGCCAATCGCTTTTACGTTTTTATCAACGGCTTCATCGCTTGTAACGTCAAAGCCATAGTATTCTGCTTCAATACCTAAGTCGCTAAGCTCTTTTACACGCTCTGCGCCCTTATCGTCTTCAATGCCATTTAAAACAACAATGAAACCGTCTTGGCCAAGTCTTTTAGCAACTTCAAATCCGATGCCGCCTGTTGCTCCAGTTACCAGTGCTACTTTCTTCGTCATAACAATAACTCTTCATTTTGTATTACATTGTGTAAAGCCAATTTTAGGTTAATAAAATTTATTGGTCTACCTGTTTTGTGTGTTTTTTGTCATTGTTTTATGAATTTCTTTTTAACGGTATAGGTTTTTTGCGCTTTCAATAAATCTATCTTCCTAAAGTTAAAAGGGTATTTATATTTTTTGTAAAAGGGGGACAGCGTTGGTAAGAATCAGTAAAACGAAAAAATCTAAGCTTTATTGTGCTTATTGGTAAGTCCAATTTTGTGTTTGGGTTTAATCTGTAGACGATGTTATTGGATATTTTTAGCAGAAATAGAAAGGCGTATCACAGTCCCCATTGGGTAATTGTTGCTTATATTAAGCGTTCCATCTATCAACTTAGCGCGCTCTTTCATCGAAAGCAGGCCGAGTGTGGGCTTAAATTTACCTGAATCCTCAATGGTTTCGGGTATGCCTTCACCATCATCTGCTACAGTGAAGGTAGCATTTTGGGAATCATAGGAAATATCAATAGACAGTGTTTTTGCGTTAGCGTACTTGATGCTATTAGTTACCGCCTCCTGAACTATCCGATAAATATGTATTTTCTGCTCGGGCTTAAAAGCAATAGGCGTACCGCTAAGATTGAAAGAAAAATCTATTTTTGCGCGCTTAAGCGTAGTTGTGATGTCGGAGCGTTCGATCACGCTCTCAATGGGAAGAGTGTCGATGCCAGAGGGGCGTAAACCGCCTAGGCTCTTTTTCATTGCCTGGTACAAAGCATCTATTTTGCCGATTAAGATGTCGTGGTCTTTGGTTGTGTCAACCAATGATAACTGAAGTTTTAAATCGACGATGCGGTGGCCAAAATCGTCGTGCAGATCGCGAGATAAACGCTTTCTTTCATCTTCTTGTACTGCCACTAGCTTGGCTGCGAGGGCCTGTGCATTTTGCACTGCAATTTCAAGGTCCTCGTTGTTTCGAGCCAGTTTTTTATTCAACTTACTCGACTGGTTAATAGAAGACCCTAGGATGAGACAGCTTACGCATAGCGCTAAAATATAAAATTGATGTTCAATAGGAGGTAAAGCGCTCTGACTGGCTACCACAAACGCTGTAATACCAATAAACAAACAAGATAGCGCACTACCGAACACAGCATAGCGATAGGATAAGAAGAGCGCAGGAAATACCGCAAGGTATTTAATTTGATAGCTGATATTAATATTTTGTGAGTAGAGATAACTACTGAAAACTAAAGTAAGTAACCATGTCCCCGCGGTTATAAACAGTGTTGATTCATTTTTGTTAATATACTGGCGAGTGTATAGCGCAAATAGAAGGGGGCAAAGAACAATAATTCCTACAAAGTCACCAAGAGAAAAATCGAACAAAATTGAAAGAAAAACTGCTACGTCAGTTTGTACTTCAATAGCCCTTCTGCCTAGAAACACTGCCCCTAGCGCTACGCTTATCAGCACGCCGAATGCCAAGGTGGCAAGGGTACTTCGGACATTATCGATATAAGGTGCTGCAAAGCGGCGTCTAAAGACATAAATACATCCGCAAACTACCGCGGGTGATATGAACAAGTGCACTAAATACCAGCCGGCACTTCCGCTTAAAAAGGCGGTGTTATCAAGAATGCCCCCTGGATGGAATAAAATGAAGTGGGTTAATTTTTCTGAAAAAAGTAACAAGGGCCAGCTTGCTAACGGCAATAACAAAAAGGCGGCTAAGCGAACGCCAGCAGGTAAATACCAACTCACAGTCCCTGATATAATTTCAAACTGGGTGCTAAATAGCCATACGCCATGAAATAGAACGGTATATATCAAACCCATTACCAAATAGGTAGTGTTGATATACCGCCTGATATCCATTAATCCGCTTTGACCAAGGTGTCGTCATAGATAACGTCAGATACATCTAAGTATCCGGTTTCTAATGCTATGCGAAGCAAGCCAAATTGAGACTTAACATTCAATTTTTTGTAAATGTTAGTTCTGTGAACCATGACTGTCTTTGGCGCTGTGTCTATGTAGTAAGCAATTTGCTTGGGTTGGAAACCTTTAGCTAGCAATAAAAAAACTTCCCTCTCTCTTTCTGTAAGAATGGAGGTTAAACGCTTATCACCAAACGCTAACTTTTTACTAATATCTGTGCTTAGATAATTCTCGTCCTTTTCTAGAGACTCCAACGCGTCCATCAATTCTTTAGTGGCGGCATTCTTTGTAACGTAGCCATCGGCGCCGAGTTCAAGCGCTTTACTGATATAGCCTACGTGATCATACATGCTCAGCATTAAGCACTTTATAAACGGCGTGTCTTTCTTGATTTTTATTAGCGTGTCGAAACCACTTTCCTGTGCCAACGAGATATCTAGAATGGCAACGTCAATATCGTCTAAAGTAGCGAAGGAGGGAAGAGCATCCAGAGAGCTTACTGCGTAAGAAACATGCCAGCCATACTCTTGCTCGATGAGTGTTTTAATGCCATCCCTTACAATTTCGTGATCGTCAATAATGAGTATGTGCATGAAAAAATGCTTATTATTTCTTAATGCATCAAGTGTACGTTGTATTTGGCTTATAGTGAATAAGCCGATGGCTTAGATTGGTGCTCTCTTTAATTCTCAGAATAAAAAAAGCCGGCCTATCCTTGGCCGGCAATTGCTTAACTCTTAACTGTTCAGCGTATCATTCGCTAACTGTCACGAAGAGCGCGTCAGCGATACGCAAACTACATTAAAGGTTTACAGACACTGGTGCAGAGCATGCAGAGGTTTCATCACAAACCGTGTAAGTATACTCACCCGGTTGGACGCCCCTGCTTCTGTCGCGATAGCGACCAGAATTGCTTACTTCTTCGAGTAGCTCACCATTGCGATAAATCATTACCGTATCGGCCATCGAGCCGCTATAAGATAAATCTACACGTAGTGAACCGAAGCGAGAAAGCATAGCGCGGTCAATCTCGGCAACAATGTTGCTATCTGAAACTGATACTGTTTCTGTTGATACGCCAGTTTGGCCTTCAGAGTCGGTAACCGTAAGGGTTACGTCATAGGCGCCAGTGCTCGCGTAAACATGCGTTGGGTTCTCTTCTGTTGAAGTAGATCCATCGCCAAAGTCCCAGCTATAGCTGACAATGTCGCCATTAACGTCGTTACTGTTATTAGTAAAGCTTACTGATAAGCCTGAAGCGTCATAGGTAAACGCAGAGTTAGGCGGTGTTGGGCCTACTTCACCAATACCGGTCACCACAAGGCTCCATGTGTTAACAGTGCCGTTGTCACCGTTGAACGTATCAAGCACGTTCAAGGTCCAATCGCCTGTTGCTACTTCGCCGTTAAAGGCATCAGAGTTATAGCTCTCAACAATATCATCTGTAGCGCCACCTTGATTCTGACGAAGAACGGTGGTCGTACCCTGAGGAGAGGTCAGCGATAGTACGAGGTCACCGCTATAGGTGTGTGTGATATTTACCGACGCCTGCATACCGAATACGGTTAAGTCGTCAGGTACGTTAATCACTAGGTCCACGCCAACATCGTCTGGATCTTCTTCATTCGGTAACGTAGGTACAGCATCACCAGAATACGCGTAAGGGAATTCGTTTAGCCCTTGAGGGTAAACATAAAGATTCGCTGATTTAGATTTCTCAATATCACCGCTTACACCGTTAACCGTAAAGCTGTACGGACCCCAAGGCGTATCTTCAGATGTCTCTACGGTCAGTGTTACTGTATCGCCAGGCATTGCCGAGCTTGCACTTAAAGACGCGATATCACTTGGCTCTGCAAGCGATAGCTGTACTTCTTCTTCGTAGCCAGCAATTGAACCAACTTCAATAGTGAAGGTGTAGGTTTCACCCGCTTCAATTTCAGCTGAACCAGGTGTAATGCCCAGTTTAAAACCTGGAGTTGGATCAGCTTCTTCAAGTGCGTTAAGTACATTTAGGCGGTTGCCAGATACGGTGCGACCATCAGCCCATAGGCTAGTTTCACCTGTAGACATTAACAGCTCTTTCATTTCAGATGGAGTAAGTTCTGGGTTTAGCGACCACACAAGTGCTGCTGCACCCGCAACATGTGGCGTTGCCATTGATGTACCAGAGTATGCTGCATAGCCGTTACCTGGTACTGTAGATAGGATAGCTGTCCCCGGCGCAGCGATGTCTACGGTTTCAATACCGTATGAGTAGCCGCTGTCTCCGTCAGTACGAGTGTGGCTAGCAACTGCAAGCAGACTGTTTGTTGTAGTGACATAGTTAGACGGGTAGTTATCTACGTTGTCGTTGTTTGAACCAGAGTTACCTGCCGCAGCAACAAACAAAATACCTGCTTGGCCAGCTTCTTCAATAGCAGTTTCTAGCGCTTCACTATAGCCGCCGCCACCCCAGCTGTTGTTGGTAGCTTTAATATTGATGCCGCGGTTCTCTTTAAGGTCGGTGAAGTAATCGATACATTCAATAGCGCCAGCGGTTGAACCGCCGTCAGGACCTAAGAATTTACATGCAGCGATTGACACGTCATGGTTTACACCGACTACGCCAATTCCGTTTCCGCCCACAGCGCCAATTGTCCCGGCCACATGCGTACCATGAGAATCATCGTCCATAGGATCAGAATCGCCGTTAAAGGCATCGATACCGTAAACATCGTCAATATAACCGTTGCCATCATCATCAATACCGTTTCCAGCAATTTCACCTGGGTTAACCCATGCGTTATCTGCAAGGTCTTCATGATTGTAGTCAACACCCGTATCGATAACGCCGATGACCACATCGCTATCACCGGTAGTAATATCCCATGCTTCTGGTGCGTCAATATCCACATCTGCAGTACCGCCGGCTTGACCGGTGTTATTCAAACCCCATAGGTCACCGTAAGAGGGATCGTTAGTCACCAAAGCTTTGCGGTACAAGAAGTTTGGCTCGGCGATTTTAATCGCTGGATTTTTCTTTAAGATTTCTATGGCGTCTTTTACAGACTTGCCACGAAGCTCTAGTTTGGCAATTCGGCCGTCTAAAAGGTTAGAGAAACGGTCGTCTACTTCATCACGATTAGCGTCGCTAATTCTTGCGCCCACTGAGGAACGTGCGCGCATTTTCTCCGCTTTGCTTACATTTTCTTTGTACACAACGATAACGCTATCGTCGAAAATTTCGGCTTTTGCGGCGTGAGCATGACTAGAGGCCATTAGCGGAAGTAGAGCTAATGACAGTGCTGAAAGGCCTGTTTTAAAAGGCGTTGTTTTCATAATAAGATTCCATAATTAGCAAGAATGCTTTAATCACAGAACCTTCTCGTTCGGTCTGATATAACTAACGGTTAAAACTTATAACGCAAATTTAAAAACCTGCCACCCCTAACCTTAAATATTGTTCAAAAATACTACTTAACCATTAGGGAATACGTCGAGGTATGACGTGAAGTGGTACTTATTTATTAGAAATTAGAGTGAATGCAAAGCGTTGGACCGCAAAGCAAATAGGTGGTCTAACCAATGTATTTTTCCTGTGTCATTTTTAGTCAAATCTAGCACTAAAGTATGAGTGTTTTTCGCTAGCCCGTAGGTTTCACGGCAGCAGACGTTATTTTGCCGTTATAAATACAACTTAATAGTGATGGTTTCTCGTGCTTTTAAAGCGTTTTATAAAAGGGTCACCTTTGTTGTTAATTAAGGAAGTAGTCGTTCTCATGGACAAGAAACTAAAGGTTAAACAATACCAATGCACCAAACACGTAGGAGCAATAAAAGCCACTGTGTTTTCAGCTTTAACGGTATGTAGTCTTTCAACCGTCAATTCCCCTGTCCATGCCCAACAGTCCGATTTATCAACAAGTTCCGACATGGTGGAATCTTCTCTTTCAATGAGTCTGAATGCTCAAGCTATTACGATAGACGATGAAACGGTCTTCATTGCTGTCAGTCAGTTTGGGCTAAATAACATAACTAACATTATCCAAAGCGGCAACGGCGCCAACCTATCTAACGTTGTTCAAAACGGCAGTAATAACGAAGCTATCATCACTCAACTAGGTGAAGGTAACGTTGTGAATTTGCTGCAGCAAAACAACAACAATTATTTCGAAATTATTCAAGATGGGTTCGACAATGTTGCCAATGTTAATCAATTGGGTGAACAGTCTTTCACTGTTTATCAGATAGGGAACGAAATGGTGATTAACATCACACAATATCAAGAATGATGTGATTGCCATAGGGAGACAAATGTGAAAATGAAAAAAACAAAAATAGCGAGTGCATTGCTTTTAGTAGCAGCGTCAGGATGGGCGTCAGCTCAGGAAGTTCCAGCAACTAAAACTGTCGACTTTAACGCCACAGCAGATTTTGTAGCTGCGGCAGAAGGCAATGAAATTACGCTAACCCAAACGGCACCAGAGGGAAACGAAGTAGGTAATGAATCAGTTTTAAGCCAGGAGGGCGACCTAAACGCCATATTTGTTGAGGTAACGGGTGACGCAAACGAAGTTCTTGCTTCGCAAATGCAATCAGGCAACAGCTTCTACGCGAGCGTTACTGGAAATGGCAACTTCTTGGAATCTGAGCAAGACAGTTTAAACAGTACCGCAGATTTTGTAGTTGAAGGCGACGACAACATGGTCTCACTTGTTCAATTAGGTGATGGCGGCCCTATCGGTTTTATTTTTAATCGCTCTATAAACAGTATTTCGGGCAGTGGAAATACCTTGTCAGTGTATCAGGGTGATGGTGGCAACTGGGCTAATAACGCGATTTCTGGTAACGACAATACGATTTTTGTTGATCAAAGCGGTGAGTGGCACGAATCATATGTTCGCGAACTAAGCGGCGATGCTAACGTAGTTGACGTTATTCAAGATGGTTACTACAACATTTCAGATTTAACTGTAATTGGTTCTGATAATGAAGTTGAAGTCGATCAAGATGGCGATCAGAATGTGATCGGTTGGACTATGATTGGCGACGGTAACGTGCTTGAGTTCGAACAAGACGGCGACGGCAATGAAATAGCTACGGGTGCGTTTGAAGGTTCTGGCAACGAAGTAAATATTGACCAAATCGGTGACGTAAACCTGGCTACGGTTGAAACTATCGGCGGAGAATCTAATACGTTCGAAATTAACCAAGTGGGCGAAGGAAATACGGCTTACGCTGGCGTGATTGGTCTATTAAACGAGTTCGACTTAACGCAGGTAGGCGATGCCAATGAAATCAGCACAGTTAATTTCGATGGTATTCTTAATACCGTTGAAATTGAGCAAGATGGTGATGGTAACTTGGCGTTAGCGCAAGCTGGTATTGGTGACGCAAGTTACTACGCAGATGGCAACATTATCGAAATGTCTCAAGAAGGCGTTGAAAATGACGCGTCAGTTGAATTGGCGAGCAATGTTTCATCAAGCTTTAACGACATTATGGTTTCGCAAACAGGTGAGCTTAACTTACTCGACTTGCTGATTAACGGTGACGAAAACGTTGTTAGCGTCATGCAAGAAGGCGTTGGTAACTGGGTAACAGATGAAACGGGTGGGCAGTTTGTTATTTCAGGCGATATGAATACCTTTGAAGTTACGCAAATGGGTAACGACAACTTAGTTACGGGTAGTATCACTGGCAATGGCGGCACAGTAAGTGTTACGCAGGTTGGTGACTATAACGTAGCTACCGTTGTTCAGATGTAAATGTACTAACGGACAGCGTGAATAGCCGGGCGAGAGCCCGGCTATATTTATCAAAATGAAGTACTTGTACCGTTTCTCTCTTTCCACACTGTTTTTATGTGTGCTCTTTTCTCCGATTCACGCAGAAGAAATTCGGTTAGGCGGGCTGTTGCTTGATAACAGTATAAGCCGTCAGGGCCACGAATTTGCCTCCCGAATAAGCCAATACTGGCGAGAAGTTCCAGACAGTTCGGGTAAAAACCTTATTGTTAAAGAGATTATTGTGCCACAAGCAGGTACCTTATTATCAGTAATTTATGACAACAAAGTGGTCTACCAAACGTACATGGGGCGTAGGCAAGTTCCGATAGATGAAAAAGTACAGCAAGCCATTATGTTGGTATTAGATGCGGTGGCAAATGCGAGTATAGACAGTAGAAGCCCAGATTTAGCAGGGGACGAATGGTAATGATTAAAAGGATAGTGGTTGCAACATTCATAGCGACTGCGCTAACAGCGCCAGCGACAACGCAAGCAACTGAATTAGTCTATGAGCCGATAAATCCATCATTTGGTGGTAATCCACTTAACGGCTCATTTTTATTAAGTAAAGCAAATTCGCAAAATGCGCACAGCGCACCACTAAGCGAACGCTCATACGATGAGCGACTTCAAGAGTCACTAGAACGTGCCTACATTAACCGTATCGTTCGAGAAATTACGGATATTGCATTTGGTGAACAAGAATATGATGAAGACGGCAACCCGATAGACAGCATATTCAATCAGGATAGTATTTTTGTTAGTGGTGACTTTCAGGTAGAGCTTATAACAAGCAATCCTGACAGCATTGTTGTGAACATTACTAACTTACTGACAGGTGAGGTTACTGTCGTCGAAATTCCACGGTTTGGGTAAGGAAACACATGAGAAGTACCGTTTTTTTAATAATGGCAATGGCGCTTACAGGATGTCAGTCTATCACCAATACACTACCGCCTGATACAACGGTCGCTGATGTAATTAAAGACAGTGCCACATTATCTGAAGTAAAAAGCTTGCCCGCGCCTATGGGGCAAATTCCCGTTTCTGTGTATGCGTTTAGAGATCAGACAGGGCAATACAAGCCGAGCTCTGGGGCAAGTTCGTTTTCTACTGCGGTGACTCAGGGCGCAACCTCTATTCTTGTTCAGACTTTAAGTGAAACATCGTGGTTTTTGCCGGTTGAGCGTGAAGGACTGCAAAACATTCTTACCGAACGCAAAATTATTCGAGCTGACGACAGTAACAGTGGTGAGTTGCCGCCACTCACTACAGCTAGAATTATTATAGAAGGTGGGATAATTAGCTACGATACCAATATTCGTACCGGCGGCGCTGGTGTAGAGTACTTTGGCATTGGAGCGAGTGAGCTGTTTAGGGAAGATCAAATTTCCATTTACATGCGCGCCGTTGACGTGAGAACAGGTCAAGTATTGGTGTCGGTTTCAACATCTAAGAAAGTGCTAAGCCAAGAGGTGAGAGCGGGATTGTTTAGGTATGTCTCGCTAAAACGTTTGCTTGAAGCCGAAACGGGTTACACCACCAACGAACCCATGTTTGAATGCGTTAAGCAAAGTATAGAGAAAGCGGTAAGTGAACTAGTATTACAAGGAATGGAGAAAGGGGTATGGCGCGCTAAAGCGTAAGCGCCATTCATCATTCATACTTCAGTTGATTGTCGGTTTAGTAATTCACATGTTGGGGATGACTAAATTGATGATCAAACCATTTAATGAGTTCAACTCGATTCCTACAGTCTGTCTTTCTGAATATGCTGTACACGTGTGTTTTCACTGTATTCACACTGATATGCAAGCAGTCTGCAATCTCTTGATTCTGCGCACCATCGGCAATTTTACGTGTAATGGCAAGTTCCCGTTTAGTTAACACTGTGGTTGACGATTGAAGTGCTGCTATGGGCTTGGTTTTTGCAACGAGATTAGCATCAATATAGCGGCTCATTATCTCGCGACTGAACCATTTGTTTCCTGCTTGGACTTGTTGAACACCGCGAACCAGAAGTTCTAAATTATCTTCAATATGGAAAATACCGTTAATACCATGTTGTAGTGCTGCATAATGAAAATCGACGTCAGACTCTGGCACATTGAAAATGACTTTGTTCAACTCTGGGTTATCGTTGACTACAGGCAAATTGAACACAGCGGCAGAGTCACAATACTGCGCATCAATAAAAAAGGTATAGGTGTTATTAAGTACGCTTCGAGGCGGCTGGATGGCACCTGTTGTGACGGTGAAACCGCAGCTGGGCAAAATACTAAGAAACCGTTCGTAAGCCTCTTTTGCTCTGGTATTGCCTGAGAAATTGTTTCTTGTTAAAACGAAGGCTTGATGTGACATGAAAACTCCTTTTCGTGTGTATCAACCTTACGAACTAAAAAGTGTCTTTACAATACTTCTGTGGTCTTACTTGCAGCGTCAAAGCGTAACAAAATGTAACGATGAAAAACGCATCTAAGCGTTTCTTAGAAATAACCTATTTTGAAATGCACAACGCATTAAATATAAGTAAATTATATCTATAAAAAACGTCTTCCCCCTTTGTTAAAAATGGCGTTAGTGTATAGTTCATCACCAAGTTCATCCTTCCAACATTTCAACACAGAGAGAATCATGACCGTAAACGTTGACACTCAGTCTTTGATTGCATCTATGCGCGATGTAGTAGGGCAAGCCTATTTGTTAACTGATAAAGCGAAGAAGGCAGCCATATACTAAAGGATTTCGCTTCGGCGCAGGTGAGGCGCTAGCGGTAGTAAGACCGGGAACATTGGTGGAAATTTGGCGCGTATTGAAACTTTGTGTTGATGCTGATGTTGCGGTAATTATGCAGGCGGCAAATACAGGGTTAACGGGGGGGTCTACGCCAGACGGTAAAGATTACGATAGGCCTCTTGTTATCATAAGCACCATGCGAATTGATGAGATTCAGCTGGTGGACAATGGTAAACAAATTGTAGGTCTTGCCGGAAGTACTTTATTTGGATTGGAAGAGACGCTTGCGCCTTACGGCCGTGAACCTCACTCAGTGATTGGGTCTTCATGTATTGGCGCATCCATCGTCGGTGGAATCTGCAACAACTCTGGTGGCGCTTTGGTTAAACGAGGCCCTGCCTATACTGAACTCGCACTTTTTGCCCAAATCGACGCTAATGGCAATCTATCTTTGGTAAACAATCTGGGGATTAACCTAGGTAGCGAACCCGAAGAGATTTTAAATAACCTTGAAAGCAAGCGTTATACAGAAGCTGACGTTCAGCATCCTGACGCTCGCGCATCAGACAACGAGTATGATGAACGAGTTCGAGACGTTGATTCAGACACACCTTCGCGCTTCAATAACGACGGCAGGCGACTTCACGACGCTTCAGGCTGTGCAGGCAAACTAGCTGTTTTTGCTGTAAGGCTAGACACGTTTCCTATTCCTGAGAAAAAGCAGGTATTTTATGTGGGGTCTAACGACGCCGCAGTGTTTACCAAAGTGCGTCGCGACATACTTTCTACTTTCAAGAACTTGCCAGACTCGGGTGAGTACCTTCACCGTGACTGCTACGACGTATCAAAGAAATACGGTAAAGATATGTTTATCGTTATCAGCAAGCTTGGCGCCAAATTTATTCCTAAGCTGTTTGCATTTAAGCGCAAATTTGACGCATTTACCGACAAGTTAGGTTTTTTACCCAACAAAATGTCAGACCGCGTCATGCAGTACATGAGCTATATTTTTCCTAATCACTTACCCAAGCGCATGGAAGCGTTTAGGGACAAATATCAGCATCACTGGATTTTGGAAATGAGCAACGACGGGGTAGATGAAGCTAAAGCCTATCTAGATGAGTTCTTTAAAACCAATGAAGGTGGCTACTTTGAATGTACCGAGGAAGAAGCAGATAAAGCGATTTTACACCGCTTTGTTGCCGGTGGAGCAATAGGTCGCTACCACGTGATGCACAGTAAAGACGTGGGCGCTATGATGACCATAGACGTTGCACTTCGCCGTAACGACCCTGATTGGTTTGAAATATTGCCTAAAGAAATAGACGACCAGATAGATACCAAACTCTATTACGGTCATTTGTTTTGTCACGTAATGCACCAAAACTATGTATTGAAGAAAGGCGCCGACGCAAAATTGTTAAAAGGCAAAATTCTAGAAACCTTTGATGCAAGAAGCGCTGAGTATCCTGCAGAGCACAATGTGGGTCATGAGTACTTTGCCAAAGATGCGCTTAAGAACTTCTATCGCGAACTCGACCCAACTAACAGCTTTAACCCTGGCATAGGCAAAACCACCAAACTTAAAAACTGGGCTGAGCAAGAAGGTGGATGTTGTGGTGGGCATCATTAACAGCCTGATGAATTAAAACACCTCATAAGGTTCTGCTTGGCGTTTTCTAAACTGAAGCCATGCAGAACCCTTATTCTTTCTAACTTACCTTTTGCAGTTAGTTTTACAAACAAGTCCTGAGATCACCACCACCTTGTCTAATCTGGCCTGACCTGAACCAAACTCGATCCCCGCTAGTAACAAAAGAAAGTGTTTAAACTTTCACAGGTTATTAGTTTACCTGTTAGTGAAAAGGGATTTGCTATGAAAGGTCAAGTAAACAACTCCACGATTCTACTTCCTGTATTTCTTCCCGCCGTTGCTATTATTTTGCTATTGGTTATCGGAACGATTAGTAACCCCGAACTTGCCGGAAAGGCCTTCGACAGTACGTTGGCATGGATAACCCAAACGTTTGGCTGGTTCTATATGTTATCGGTAGCCATCTTCTTGGTCTTTATCGTGTCGGTGGCGTCTTCAAGTTGGGGAAATATAAGATTAGGGCCAGACCATGCAGAGCCCCAATATAGCTTTCCCGAATGGTTTTCTATGTTGTTTTCTGCGGGCTACGGCGTAGCGCTGCTCTACTTCGGCGTGGCAGAGCCCGTACTACACTATTCTTCGCCGCCTGCAGGAGCAGCTGAAACGGTCGACGCTGCTAAGCAAGCTATGCAAATCGCATTTTTCCATTGGGGTTTTCACATCTGGGCGATCTACGGGCTAGTCGGTTTGGTTCTTGCCTATTTTGCTTTTCGACATGGCTTGCCGTTATCTATACGTTCGGCTTTGTATCCGCTGATAGGGGATAAAATTTATGGTCCTATCGGTCATGCTGTAGATGTATTCGCTATTCTGGGTACTTTGTTTGGTATTGCTACTACGCTTGGTCTTTCTGTAACGCAAATAAACGCGGG
This sequence comes from Alteromonas sp. ABV4_150, assembly GCF_056311745.1. Classification (NCBI taxonomy): domain Bacteria; kingdom Pseudomonadati; phylum Pseudomonadota; class Gammaproteobacteria; order Alteromonadales; family Alteromonadaceae; genus Alteromonas; species Alteromonas sp. ABV4_150. The sequence continues at coordinate 2,478,122 of NZ_CM149971.1, forward strand.
GCTCAACTACCTTTCCGGCGACATTCCTATCGACATTATGGTGCAAGTAGGCACCATTGCTATTGTGACTATCGCAGCAACTATATCGGTAATTGCGGGAATGGATAAAGGCATTAAAAGGCTATCAATTCTTAATATGGTTCTAGCTGTATCGCTTATGAGTACCGTCTTTATCTTCGGAGAAACGGTTCATATTTTAGAAACCTTTCTACAGAACACAGGAAGTTATATTAACGGCATCATTGAGCGCACCTTTAATCTTCAGGCCTATAGTCGCAGCGATTGGATTGGTAACTGGACGCTGTTTATTTTTGGCTGGACCATCGCTTGGGCGCCGTTTGTAGGCATGTTTATCGCCAAAATAAGTCGAGGCAGAACCATTAGGCAGTTTGTTTTTGGTGTAATGCTTGTGCCTACCATGTTCACCTTTCTTTGGTTTTCCGTGTTTGGCGACACCGCGCTAAATGCCATTATGAACCAAGGTGTTGCTACACTCATTAGCGATGTGCAGGAAAACGAAGCGGTTGCGTTGTTCAAACTTTATGACTTGCTACCTGGCGCGTCAATCATGTCAGGCTTAACCGTGTTGTTGATCATTACGTTCTTCGTGACGTCATCAGATTCTGGGTCGCTGGTTATCGATTCTCTTGCTTCTGGTGGTAAAGAAGAAAGCCCGGTTTGGCAGCGTATATTCTGGGCGTGTCTGGAAGGAACCGTTGCTGCAGTGTTGCTGTTGGCTGGTGGACTGAATGCCCTGCAAACGATGACCATTGCGAGCGCATTACCATTCGCCTTCATTATGCTAGCGTCTGCAGCAGGTCTATGGCGTGCGCTTGTCATTGAAGGCTACCGAAATAACAGTTTGAAGGCGAATACGCTTAATAGAAATCACGGCCGCTCGACTAGCCTAAAAGGCCGACTCGCAGCAATGGTCGATTACCCCAGCCGAAATGAGGTGCATGAGTTTATTGATACAACCGTGATTGCAGCGATGAAAGACGTACAAGCTGCTTTGAAAGCGCGAGAGTGGGAAGCGTTTGTTAAGCTTGATGAGGAAACGGGAAGGGCCACCTTCACTGTTGAGCGTCACGATCACATGGATTTTATCTACGATATTCGTATGACTGAATATTTAGTGCCAGGGTTTAGCTACGCAGAGCTGCGTTCAGAAGAAGACGAGTCGGAAAAATATTTTCGCGCTGAAGTGTTCCTTCGCCGCGGAGGGCAAGCTTACGATATTTACGGCTATGATAAAGAGAGTATTACTAAGGACATTTTAGATCAGTTCGAAAGTTATCTGCACTTCCTCGATACCAGCCCAGGCGAACTGCCTTGGGAAATGGATGCGTATGATGACATGTTGACGCAGCCTAAAGAGTAAACAATCCGCAGGGGCTTAGGTTGAAGGGAAAGCAAGGCTGCTTTCCCTTATTTATCCCCTAATTAATTACTTACTTAGAAGTAGTTAGCAATTTGGTTAATAACCGCATTTACCGCGCGGTAAGCATTTGATTCGTTTTCAACGCCACAGGCTTGGCCATTACAGCCTGACCAGTAAGGGTCAGAGAAGTAGTCTAGCTGTGTAGCACTGCCGAATGCCTGAGGGTAGGCCATGATAGTTGAGAAGTTGTTATCAACGCCGTGACCAATACCATCACTATATACACCGCCTACTGAACCTTGGCGAACAGAGTGGCCTAAGCCCATGTTGTGACCGAGTTCATGAACAAATGTAGACAGACCGCAGTCAACGGCGCTGATGCTGTACATGCGGCTTTGCGAGCTAGCGTACAGTGTACCGTTGTTGCCTTGACCAACCCAGCCAATGCCGCACACGTAACCCGCTAGCTGACCGCCTTCATAAATGTTTTCACGATTACCTAAAAGCACAACCATGTCTGCGCCGTTTGAAGATCGTGCGTTTTGCACACCACTGCTATCAGTTAACAAGTCTAGCGCACTTTCTGTAGGTTGAAGGTCGCTAGATGTTGCAGCAGAAGACTGAGCGCCTACTAAACGCAACTGCAGATCTACCGCATTATTTTGATAAACACGGTTGGCGTGTGAGATGTATTGGTTAATTTTAGTGTCGATATTAGACACATTGTTTGCAGCAGGTTGGGTGTAAAGCACCATTACATCGATGGTGGCTGCTGTTACTGATGTTGCACAAAGCAGTGAAACTGCCATTGCCGTTAAACACTTAAATGTGTGTTTCATTTTTATTTCCTTCTTGTTGTTTTATTTGAGCTTGTTGAATTTCCTGTGAAGCTCAACAGGCACTAGGGGATTAGTTTTGGCCGAGATCGAAGACTTCTTCAGCGTTGTCGTCGCTAAGCGGGCGTTCGCTGTCGGGTTCACGTTCGATGTGGTTTTGCATCATTGAAGACTTTGGGGCTATCCACGCGTATTTATCATTGCCTTCAAGCACAAACACGTCGCGAGGCGTGGCTAAGTTTCCGTAGGTGGCATTTTCGCCAAGCGTTATAACGGCGGCGTAGAGAGAGCCCGCACCTGGGATGTGGGCCTCTACGGTACGATCGCCGTTTGGATGAGTGACAACGTGGTCAACTTCACCGGTGTAACTGCCACCGAATTGTGGGATGTATAAATCGAGATACTCGCCAACTTCTACCGTCATTAATTCTTCACGATCAAGCTCAATGTAAGCTTCATCGGTTACGTCAGCGGGAATATAGCCTTCTGCTTCAAGTATCGTTTTGCCATCTTCTGATGTTGTCCAGACGATGGTGTCTTTCTCTGATCTACCGTTAGTAGTAGTTGTAGCCTGAGCTTTTAGCTCGGCTTCATTTTTTGGTTTGAAGTTATCGACACCGGTCGATAACACTTTGCCGTTTCGTTGCCTTTCAACAGTGCTTTCTTTACCAACAGATTCGGTCTCAGCATTCGCCGCTGCTACCTCTTTTTTGCCCGAGGGGGTTGTATCGATAAAGGCGAAAATACAACCAATAGCTACAATTGCCGTCGAAGCGGCAACAATACGCTTTTTCATAGTGTGTTCCTTTTATTTTTACTTACTGAATTTAGGAAATTGAACGTTAGAAATTAGCGACACTCTGATCCTCAAAGCGCGCTCTAGGTGAGCGATATAGAGAACCAATGTGTTTAGTGAAATTGCTTAGTGAATTAAGTAAGTCATTAAAACGTATAACATTTTCACGGTTATAAAAGTATCGCTTTGCATAAGGGGGTATAAAATTTAGCCCTTTAATGCAGTGTAAATTTCTTAGGCTAAATACGGGACTGCAAGATGTAGACCGAACGCTGAATTGGCTTGTTTTAACCATGTGAGTGAGAACGAATAAGTCACCTGAAAATGGCTTCTGGATGATGAAAAGAGAACACTAAAAATAACGAAGGAATAATCCCACTTGATAAGAGAGATAGCGAGGTAACAAGAGCGCAAAAAAAAGCGGGACAGGTAGGGAAAATATAAAAAAAGAGCGAGTAAAATCCTTTACTCGCTCAGTAAGAAGGCCACCTCTTCTGAGGGAAAGTAGCCGTCGGAGAACTGTTGGTTTTCTATTACGCTAATCGGTTGATTATTGAAGAGAAATCCATCCCTGCATTGCCTTCTTCGCAATGCATTTCAAACCACTTTGCAGCAAGCTCACCCATAGGTATTTGCGCGTTGACGCCCTTCGCGCCCTGCATGGCAAGGCCTAAGTCTTTAAGCATAAGCGCTGAAGCGAAACCGCCTGCAAAATCGTTATCAGCTGGGCTTTGAGGCCCTACACCTTTTACAGGGCAGTAGGTGGTCATTGACCATGTCTGTCCTGACGCATTAGACGCTATATCGAAGAATACTTGTGGATCTAGGCCTAGCTTTTGGGCCAGCTGGAAGCTTTCGCAGGTGGCTATCATAGTTGCCCCAAGCAGCATATTGTTGCAAATCTTCGCAGCTTGACCCGCGCCATGGCCGCCCGCATGAACAATTTTTTTGCCCATAGCACCAAGAACGCATTGCGCTTTATTGAAAGCGTCAGTATCGCCGCCCACCATAAACGTGAGTGTGCCGCCCGCAGCCGCTGCAACACCACCAGAAACCGGCGCATCCAACATTTTAAGGCCTTTTTTCTCTGCCAGTTCCGACACACTCTTCGCCGTTTCTACGTCGATGGTGGAGCAATCAATAAGCAAGGTGCCTTCGCGGACAGAAGCCAAGATCTGATTTGAATAGATATCTTGTACGTGCTTGCCTGCTGGTAACATAGTGATAACGATGTCGGCCTCAGCAGCAGCTTGCTCGGTACTTTGCGCAATAGTACACCCTGCCGCTTTGGCTTTGGCCAGTGCCGCTTCGCTTAAGTCAAAAGCCAATACGTTGTAATCGTTCTTAACCAGATTATCTGCCATCCCTGAGCCCATATTACCTAGGCCAATAAATGCAACTGTGGTCATAATAGTCTCCTCGTTTAGCCCATGGTTGGAATAACAAAGGCGTTGTCGTTCGTATCTGAGCCATCAGGCCAGCGCTGTGTAATGGTCTTAACCTTGGTCCAGAATTTCACCCCTTCCATACCGTGCTGGTTGGTATCACCAAACGCAGAGCGCTTCCAGCCCCCAAATGTGTGGTAAGCAACTGGCACAGGAATAGGTACGTTAATTCCAACCATGCCCACGTTTACACGTTGCGCAAATTCACGCGCCGCATGGCCGTTACGAGTGTACATAGCAACACCATTACCGTATTGATGATCACTTGCTAAGTTAACCGCTTCATTGAAGTCTTTAGCGCGCACCATTTGCAGCACTGGACCAAAAATTTCTTCTTGGTATGAGCGCATATCTTTGGACACGTGGTCGAAGAACGTTGGGCCGATAAAGTAGCCTCGACTGTCGTCTGGGATCTGACTGGTTCTGCCGTCATACACAAGCTCAGCACCTTCTTCTATGCAAAGGTCGATATAGCCTTCAACGCGCTCTTTGTGAGCAGCAGTAACCACAGGGCCATAATGAGCGTTAGGATCTTCACTATGACTTACCATAATGTCTTTAATAGCCGGAATAAGCTTGGCTTTCAGTTTCTCAGCGGTTTCATCGCCCACCGGAACGACAACCGGTAGCGCCATACAGCGTTCACCGGCACTGCCGTACGCAGCACCTACTAAGTCGGTTACTACCTGATCCAAATCAGCATCAGGCATTACGATACCGTGGTTTTTCGCGCCGCCCATAGCTTGAACGCGCTTACCTGAACGAGCACCACGCTCGTACACGTAGTTAGCGATATCAGAAGAGCCTACAAAGCTCACCGCCTTGATAGTTTGATGATCTAAAATACCATCAACCACTTCTTTGTTACCGTGCACAACGTTAAGCACGCCTGCAGGAAGGCCGGCTTCAATCATAAGCTTTGCCAGTTCAACAGGTACTGACGGATCGCGCTCAGATGGTTTTAAAATGAACGCATTACCGCAGGCAATTGCCACACCAAACATCCACATTGGGATCATAGCCGGGAAGTTAAATGGCGTAATACCTGCCACTACACCCAACGCTTGGCGCATGGAATACACATCGATTCCCGGGCCTGCGCCTTCGGTATATTCACCTTTTTGCGCATGAGGGATACCACAGGCAAACTCGATAACTTCAAGGCCGCGCTGAATATCACCTTGCGCATCAACCAACACTTTTCCGTGCTCGCTAGATAGCAACGCGGCTAGGCGATCGCGGTTTGCTTCAACTAGTTCTTTAAACTTGAACATGACACGAGCGCGTCGCTGAGGGTTTGTCGCTGCCCACTCAACCTGTGCAGCTTGGGCTGTTTCAATTGCATAGGCCAAAGTTGAAGTGTTAGCTAAGCTTACTTCAGCTTGTACTTCACCTGTGTTAGGCGCAAATACCGACGCGGTATTTTCGCTGCTATCCTCAAAATCTTTACCTGCAATAAAGTGAACAATCTTTCTCATGACATAGCTCCTGTAATTTTTAACAATATTGAAACCTTGTGTTTGCAAAGGCAATACATATACTTGCAGTATGGTGCTGTAAAAATGCAGGTGTTTGAATGAATTGGGATGACATGCGTTTATTTCTTGGTTTGGCAAGAAATGGCCGCGTAGCTATTGCAGCTAAAGGCTTAAAGGTAGATCCTACGACCTTGATACGTCGTGTAAAAAAACTGGAGGACTCACTAAATTGTAAATTGTTTGAGCTGACTAAAAGAGGGTATGTGCTTACCACCCATGGTAGTGAGCTAGTTACGTATATTGAAAAAGCAGAGCATTATTTTTTAGAAGCGCAAAATGAGCTTGGCGATGAACGTTCCCACTTGGCCGGCTCCATTAGAGTTAGCGTTTCTGAAGGCTTTGGAAGTTGGTTTTTAGCACCTCTACTGGCCGACTTCAAGAAGCAGTACCCGGGAATTAGTATTGAGCTTGTGGCAACAAGCGGTTTTCTAAACCTGAATAAACGGGAAGCCGATATGGCTATCTTGTTAGAAAAGCCTAGTAAAGGCTTATTGGTTACACAAAAACTGACTGACTATAACCTTTATCTTTATACCCATCAGTCTCTTGTCGACGCTAAAAAACCGCAAACATTACAAGATCTTACCTCATTCAATTTAGTGAGCTATGTACCCGATCTGGTGTATGCGCCACAGTTAAAGTTCATTGAAGAGACTGCACTTTCACAGTTAAGTGCACTTCGCAGTACGAGCATTAATGCGCAATATCAGATGCTTATTAATGGGGCTGGCGTAGGGATTTTGCCCAAGTTTATGGCTGAGAAACAACCAGGCTTGGTTCGGCTAATTGAAAACGAGATTCACATCAAACGCACGTTCTGGTTGGCTACGCACAAAGAAACGCATTCTCAAGCTCGTTTCCAAGCATTTACACACTGGCTAATTGAAAACGTAGCGCGTTATCAAACAAGTTTTACTGACTAGCGATGATCGATATAGTAAAGATCCCATCTTGATTGAAACTATTGAATTGTAAGGTCTAATACCGAGTTGGAGTAGTACAGACAAAAGTTTACTCCATTCAAAAGCCGTTTATTCGTAACATCATCCTGCGGCAAAATGCTTAAGTCAGTAAAACAAACGAAGCTAAGTTTATATCTAAGTAATCTTTCAAATAGAATTGTAAATTTACTAAGAAAAACGGCAGTTTAGTCGATAAACGTCTTATTACCGCAAAATTTTGTCAGAGAAGCGTTCATGTTCAACAAACACCTAGTTAAAGAAAACGAAGCACTTAAAGAGGAACTACATATACTCAAGCAAGTGCGAGATGGCTTGCGCGAAGATATGATCTTTCTTCGTCTCAACGAGCGCGGCGAAATTGACGATGTCAATGAGATGTTTCAAAAAGAGCTTGGTTACTCACTGTCTCAAGTTAAAGGGCAACGCTTCTTTGAATTTGTTCCCGAAATTGCGAGGAATACGCCACACTATAAAAAGCTTAAAAATTCAATTGAGAAGCGCGTTCATTACTGGGGAGCAATTGAATTTTTTCGTGAAAACGGCGAGGAAGCGTGGCTAAGGGGTGTAGTTGAGCCGATTTTTGATATTAACGGCAATATCCATAAATTCTCGGTAAACCTGAATGATCTCACGCGAACCATTGCTAAGTCGAAAGAACACGAAGATTTGGTGGCCGCGCTACATAAGTCAAATGCAGCGATAGAATTCGATTTAAACGGAAATATTCAGGACGCAAACGAAGCTTTCTTAAAAACCGTTAAGTACAGTCTGAATGATATTAAAGGTAAGCATCATAGAATTTTTTGTGATACCGAATATGCGAACTCACGAGAATATAAATTGTTTTGGGAGCGACTTGCTCAAGGCGAGTTTGTAGCAGGACGATTCGAACGGTTCGACGCTCACGGCAATTCTATTTGGCTTGAAGCCACCTATAACCCTATTTGTGATTCCCACGGGCGCATGTATAAAGTGGTTAAGCTGGCTACTGATATTACTGAGCAGGTGGCACGAGAAAGTGCGGTATCCAGTGCCGCTGATATTGCCTACCGTTCTTCAAACACCACAGATCAAATCGCGTCCAGAGGCAAAGACGTTATTAGCGAGCTGCTTTCTGAAATGTCTTCACTGTCGCAGCAAATGGATAGGGCAAAAGAAGGGATTAACGCGTTGGACGCTCAGTCTCAACAAATTGCCACGATTATCGGAAGTATCAGTGCTATTGCCGAACAAACCAACTTACTTGCTCTAAATGCTGCGATTGAGGCGGCACGTGCTGGCGATCAGGGGCGAGGTTTCGCTGTAGTTGCTGACGAGGTGCGTCAGTTAGCATCGCGTACAACCGAAGCCACAGAAGAAATCATCAATGTGGTTAAACACAACCAGACATTGGCCACAGACGCAGTAAATTTGGTTAATGAAGGTGATGAAAAGGCGCAATCAGGGCTCAACTACGCCAGAGAGGCGGGTGAAGTTATCGAACAAATTCAAGACGGTGCAAAAGAAGTCGTTGATGCAGTGGGGCAGTTTTCTAGTCGTCTAGGAAGTTAGTCGCCGTTATTATAGCTAGTTACCTAGAAATACGTATCTCCCGCTAAATACAGAAGTGCTGCTATTCTTTGGAAGAAAATGCTTTTGAAAATTGAATTCATCCTGTCTAGATAGGATGAATTTTCTCCATCTAGTCTAAGGGTTAAAAGGCTTTTCAGGTTAGCTTAAAACTCGTACAAGCTGGCGCTTTTTATTGCAATTATCTTGGCTGCCTTGCAGCATGGTAGATGTGTTCACCCTTTGCCTATCATGCCTATACGGAAAGCCCTATGACCAGAATACATCCAAATGCTGTTTGTGTTACTGCACTAACTGCTGTATCTTTTTTTAGCAGTTTGACCCTCGCTAATACCCCACAAGCCATGTCTCCATCAGTGGGTACCGAAACAGTAAAAAGTCTTTCATTATCAGAAACTAAAACGCCGCTTATCCCTTTGGCCACCTATCCAATAGTAAACAAGCCTCTGCCGCGATTTAGCGTTGATGCAAGTTGGCCGTCGTTGCCAGAAACTTGGATGCTAGGGCAGGTGTCTGGCCTTTCTATCGATAAATATGATCACGTATGGATATTGCAGCGTCCCAATTCTCTTGGCAAAACCGATACTGGCCTTACTGCAACGCCCCCCACTGCCGTTTGCTGTAAACCTGCCCCCCATGTTATCCGTTTTACGCCCGATGGCGAGGTAGCTAAAGCATGGGGCGGTGAAAGCAATGCGCCTACGATTGATGGTGTAAACCAATGGCCGATAAACGTACACGGTCTATTTGTTGATAAGAATGACACGGTTTGGTTAGCTGGCAATGGTAAAGACGATCATGTTTCTGTGGGTTTTACTTTTAATGGAGAGTTTGTAAAAGGCATAGGTAGACGTGGGCAAACTAACGGCAACATGGACCTTGTTACACTGGGCAATCCCGCAGATATGTTTATGGACAGTGAGCATAACGAATTAGTGATTGCGGATGGCTATATTAATGCGCGCATTGCAAGTTTTGATGTTGAGAAAGAGAGGGCGACTCATGTGCTTGGTGCTTATGGAGAAAAGCCATTAGGGCCCACTCGTGAAGGAGACTTTGATCAGTCCCAAGCCACCCAGCCGCAAAAGCAGGGGATAGACCCGGAAAACCCATTATTTGGGAATATTGTGCACTGTATAAATCAAGACAGCGACGGATTTATCTATGTTTGCGATCGTAGAAACAACCGCCTTCAAATATTTAAACGGGAAAAAAGCGGTGATATCCGCTTTGTTAAAAATTTTGCTGTACGCCCAGAAACCGGGGGGCTAGGTACTGCAACTGATGTGGCATTTTCACCGGATGGAAAATACTTGTACGTTGCCGACATGATGAACGGACGTATTTGGATTTACGATAGAAAATCTCATGAAAAGCTAGGTTCGATCGGTAAAAACGGCCGCTATCCAGGTCAATTTATATGGCTACACAGTATTGATACCGACAGCGAAGGAAACTTGTACACCACCGAAGTAAATACGGGGAGACGAGTTCAAAAGCTGGTATTTCAGGGCATTAAATAATGCCCTTGTATGATGGTCATGAACCGTCTTGGGGTTTGAGCACAAAGGCAAATACCTTAATACGCCCCAGAAATTTACCATCGGTTTTTTAGAAAGTAATAACTACGCAGAGATTAGTCATGTAATGCGTCTAAAAATGGTACCTTAAATCGCTCAAAAGCTTCAATGTGAGGCAAGTGGCCTAACCCTTCTAATTCAACAACATGGATGTTTGAGTTACGTGCTTTTACTTCCTTGCCTAGTCTGTCGTAGCGACCTAATTCTCTACTTACGTCGTTATGTTTGTTAGCACGGCCAGGCGCTGTGCGATCACGGGTACCTAATATTAGTGTGGTTGGCAGGGTCAAACTATCAAACTCTTCAATAACCGGTTGTGTAAATATCATATCGTAGGTCAGTGCATTAACCCGTGCTAGCGTTTCCCAGTCTGGGCCGTTTATCCACCCTTGTAAAAACTCGGCATGCTCGGCATATGTGTTGTTCCACGCACCGTCGTAATAGTTTTTTGTTTGATAATTAACGATCATCTCTGGCGTTTTCTTAAGCTCGTTTTGATACACCTTTTCTATATCGGTGTAACTTTCATATAGAAGATAATTTTCTAGACCAATTGGGTTTATTAATATCAGCTCTTCGCTTTTGTCGGGGGAAAGCAATGCAAATCGCGTAGCCAACATACCGCCCATGGAGTGCCCAACGATAATACTTTTTTCGATGTTTAAAGACTGCATTAGTTGTCGCGTATTGTTCGCAAGCGTGGCAAAACTGTATTGATATTGTGTAGGTTTAGACGATTTTCCAAAGCCTATTTGTTCGGGTATAAGCACACCATAGCCCTGGCTTTGCAGAAGGCGAGCCGTACTTTCCCAGTAAGCTCCGTTAAAATTTTTCCCATGAAAAAGCGTTACCACAGGCTTTTCTTCTTTGGGAGGCAAAAACATATAGGCCATTTCTAGGTCGTTTCCCTGCGATGAGAAACTAAACATTTTTACTTCGAACGGATACTCCACCGTGCTCAAGCGTTTATCAAATGCGGGGCGGTCTAGGGAATTGGCGTCGGTTCCCAGTGCAAGAGATACGTGTGAAAAGAGTAGCAATGACAGCATGCCATGAATTAGCAATACCGTTACATTTTTGAGCATAAATCACCTTCTGGCCAGATCAAGAGCGGATCGAGCCCAGTATGGCATACCCGTTTTTATCTACCCACTCATCCTCGCCTAGATACGACAACAGCACAAAATTTAGCGATGCTTCCCGATAATTTTAATATGGCGCAAATGCTCTTGCTGTGTTTTTTTGATTATCATTGCTTTATTTATTCATTATTTGTAATCAAAAATGACCCTTTTGATAGCCTTTAAAGGTAAGGGTGTGTAAAAGGTGATTTTACTTTTTATTAAATTTTGAAAATTTACAATTAAAGTTAACAATTTAAAACACTTTAATATCAATCGCTTGCGGTGTTTTCGATATTCGTTGATAAAAACTTGTTAATTTTTTGGTTGACGGGGGTAACAAATGGTGGTCATATTCTCGCATGTTGAGCAATTGATCTTTATGTGAGCATTTGGGTTTTATTGATGTTTTTCCCGATTTCTCCAAGATACGAAGACTCTTCAAAAATTACACTCCACACAATTACGAAAGAATAATAGAGGGTTCACAATGGGACTAGATACAACGAAACACGTGACGCAATCAACTAAGTTCGCTAAACGCGCATCTTTAAGTCTGATCGCTGCCGCTGTATTGGCGGCCACCGTGCCAACGTTAGGTATGGCGCAAGAGCTAAGCCAAGAAAAGCCGATGTACGTACCACCCAGTGAACCCAATGAATTTCTTGATGGACGAGTGCAAGTTAACTTCTTAGCTATGCAGAACTACCAAGCTATCCAAGCCAAAGATGGTGCGTTCCGCCCAGAAGATGAAACTCAGTCAGATGGCTTTGGGCGTCTTCGCGTTAACTTAATGTTCAAGTTCAAAATTACTGAAAACATAACTGCCGATATTGATATCGCTGAAGAGCCTAATGACTTCGGTAATAATGGTGACAGAGACTTCTCATTCCACCAAGATTTTGCCGGCGTTGAGTTTGATATGTTTGGACTGACTGGCTATGAAAAAGAGAACGCTAGCCTTATTCTGCGTGTGGGCAACATAGGTGCCTCTCCTTTCCAGTTTAAAGGTTTCCAAGACGGTGCGGACAACCAAGGTAACGCACTTATCGGTAACGGCATTAACGACTACGCCACTGCCGAAAACGGTATTCAGCTAAGCTACACCGAAACCTTCGATAGCGGCATTCTTCGCTCATACAATGTGGCGGGTCACATGACTACGTCAAGCTTTGGTGAAGCTTTTCAGGAAGATCGCGGCTACAACTACCGTTTGCAAGGTACCTTGGAATTTGAAGGTGGCTTTAAAGCCGGACTTAACTTCTTCAATGCTAATCAAGGCGAGCAACTTGTATTCGAAAACGGTCTTGCCAGCTTAGATGGCGTTACCACTACCAACTATCGTTTTGGTGACGGTGAAAACTATAACTTTTCTGCGTCTGCCTCTAGTGAACGTGATACTCACGTAGGTGCACTACCAGGGCTTAATCAATCAATTATGCAACTTAACTTGGCGTATCAGCCAAGTGACCAAACCAGCGTTATTTTAATGTTAGGTAAAGCAACTGATGATTATACCTTTGCAGACGTAGAAGGTAATGCTGTTGCAGGTATCACTTACTTCGGTAATGAAGGCGTGTTAGACCCAACAGGCACTACGTTCGATTCTAACCAAGTCATTGAGGCTGATTCGTCAGTTGAATACTGGGTAGTAGAAGCGCAGCAATACATTATTCCAGAGAAGCTCTATGTTGCTGCACGTTATGCAGAATCTGAAAATACGTCAGACCTTATTGAGCAAACAGATAATGACGTGACTCGTCTACAGGTATCAGCGGGCTATTGGATCAACGACCGTACCCTTTGGAAAGTTGAATACGTAGACCAAGACGAAGGCGTTAATTCTGGCGGTCAAATTGGTGCTGGTTTCGACGGCCTAACCTCTGAAATTTCAGTTAAGTTTTAAGTCCGAGCCGAGTTTTAACACAAAAGGTTAGGCACTGAGTTGCTTCGCTGCCTAACCACCTAACTTACTTTAATACCTCTGATTTTTTTATCCCCGCTTTAACCAAATTTGGGCGGGGAGGGGAAAGTCATATCTGATAAGAGTACAAAGGGGAGAGACCCGATGTTAAAAAAACTATCTTTAATTGTAGCCAGCGCACTAACCATTAATGCGGCGGCGCAAGCAGAAACTATCACTATCGCTACCGTTAACAATGGCGACATGATCACCATGAAGTCGCTTAGCAGCGAGTTTGAAAAGCAGCACCCTGATATCGACCTCAAATGGGTAACGTTAGAAGAAAACATTCTTCGTCAGCGCGTTACTACCGACGTTGCTACTAGCGGTGGGCAGTACGATGTAATGACAATTGGCACTTATGAAGTACCAATTTGGGGCAAGCAAGGCTGGCTTACCGAACTTAACGGGCTAGGTGATGATTACGATATTGACGACTTGTTACCTGCCATTCGCAGTGGCCTTTCCGTAAACGACAAGCTTTATGCTGCACCGTTTTATGGTGAAAGTTCAATGGTGATGTACCGCACTGACCTAATGGAAAAAGCGGGCTTAGAAATGCCAAAAGCGCCAACGTGGAGCTTTATCAAAGAAGCTGCTGCAGCAATGACCGATAAAGACGCCGGGGTATACGGCATTTGTCTTCGCGGTAAAGCTGGGTGGGGCGAAAACATTGCGCTATTAACGTCGATGTCTAACTCTTTTGGTGCTCGCTGGTTCGACGAAAATTGGAAGCCGCAGTTCGACTCTAAAGCGTGGAAAGACACCTTAGAGTACTACGTAGATGTGATGGAAAAATACGGTCCTCCAGGTTCATCAGCCAATGGTTTTAACGAAAACTTAGCACTGTTCCAAACCGGTAAATGCGGCATGTGGATTGACGCTACAGTAGCGGGTGGCTTTGTTACTAATGAAAAAGACTCTGAAGTTGCCGACAAAGTAGGCTTCGCCCTTGCTCCTGATAACGGTCTAGGTAAACGCGGAAACTGGCTATGGGCCTGGACTTTAGCTATTCCATCAAGCAGTAAGAAAACCGATGCGGCGATGAAGTTCATCAGCTGGGCAACATCAAAGGGCTATTCAAACTTAGTTGCAGATAAAAAAGGTTGGGCGAATGTCCCTCCGGGCACACGTACCTCATTGTATGAGAACGACGCTTATTTAGAAGCCGCGCCATTTGCACAAATTACCCTAGATTCGATTAATTCTGCAGACCCGAAAAACCCAACAGTAGAGCCTGTGCCCTACGTAGGTATTCAGTTTGTGGCAATTCCTGAGTTCCAAGGTATTGGTACCGCAGTAGGTCAGCAGTTTAGCGCCGCGTTAACCGGCCGAATGACGGTAGACCAAGCACTGCAAAGCTCACAGCGTTTAGTTGAACGCGCTATGCGCAAAGCTCGCTACCCAAAATAAACAGCGTTAACCACAGGGAAAGTGCTTTATTGTACTTTCCCATTTAATAATTATAAGAGGGCTAGTCATGGCGACCACACAATCTCGTACTTTAGCCAAAATCATGCTTTTTCCTTCGGTCTCTTTGCTTTTAGCATGGATGATCGTGCCTTTATGCATGACCCTTTATTTCTCGGTATTAGACTATAACTTGCTTATGCCGGGCGATAACGAATTCATCGGCTTTCTCAACTACGAGTTCTTTTTAACTGACCCCGCATTCATCGAGTCATTTTTTAACACCCTATTGCTAGTAGGCGGTGTGTTGTTTATTACCATTTGCGGCGGAATTGGCTTAGCGGTTTTATTAGACCAGGCAATATGGGGACGAAACTACGTACGTATTATGGTGCTAGCGCCATTTTTCGTTATGCCTACGGTATCTGCGCTGGTATGGAAAAACATGTTTATGAACCCAGTGAACGGTCTGTTTGCCCACTTCGCTGAGTTTATTGGCGTAACGCCTATCGACTTTTTTGCGGAACTGCCTTTACTGTCAATCATCATCATTGTGTCGTGGCAGTGGCTACCGTTTGCTGCACTGATTTTACTTACCGCTATTCAATCGCTTGACCGAGAGCAGCTAGAAGCGGCAGATCTTGACGGTGCAGGCCCGTGGAGCAAGTTCGTTTATATTGTGCTACCTCACCTTTCTCGTGCGGTCACGGCGGTGATCCTCATTGAGACGATCTTCTTACTGTCGATTTTCGCTGAAATCCTAGTAACGACCAGCGGTGGCCCTGGATATTCATCGACCAACATTACTTACCTTATTTACACCCAATCGCTTTTGCAGTTTGATGTAGGCGGTGGTTCGGCAGGCGGCATCGTGGCAGTGGTTATTGCCAATATAGTCGCTATTTTCCTAATGCGCCTTATTGGCAAGAACTTAGAGGGATAAGTAATGGCGATTAAAGATACGAATAAATCAAAACTTATCTACACCCTTGCGGCGTGGACAGTAAGCGGGATGATTTTCTTCCCCATTCTTTGGACGATTATTACAAGCTTCAAAACAGAGTCAGAGGCCATTTCTGCTTCGCCTAGTTTGTTTATGTTCGATTGGACCTTAGAGAACTATACAGAGGTGCTTTCTCGCTCTCCTTATTTCGACCATTTTATGAACTCAGTTGTGATTTCGCTTGGGGCTAGCCTCCTTGGGTTGCTAATTGCTATTCCAGCAGCTTGGTCGATGGCGTTTGTCCAAACTAAGCGCACAAAGAACCTACTTATGTGGATGCTTTCTACCAAGATGCTTCCACCGGTAGGCGTGTTAATTCCTATTTACCTGCTATTTCGCGATTTTGGATTATTAGATACGCGCATTGGTTTGGTCGTTGTAATGACGCTTATTAACCTGCCTATCATGGTGTGGATGCTTTATACCTACTTTAGAGAGATCCCTAACGAAATATTGGAAGCAGCACGTATGGATGGCGCGGGAATAAAACAAGAGATCTTCCAAGTGCTGCTGCCGATAGCGCTGCCAGGCATCGCATCAACATTACTGTTGAACGTTATCTTGGCGTGGAATGAGGCATTTTGGACCCTAATTCTTACCGCGGCTAACGCAGCGCCCCTTACCGCGTTTATTGCCAGTTACTCAAGTCCAGAGGGTTTATTTTACGCAAAATTATCAGCCGCCTCAGTAATGGCCGTAGTGCCCATTCTTATTCTTGGTTGGTTTAGTCAGAAACAGTTAGTGCGCGGCTTAAGCTTCGGCGCAGTTAAATAGGAGAGCTTCAAAATGGGAAGTATTACCTTAAAGCAAGTAACAAAGAGCTTCGGCGACGTTAACGTGATTAAGCCGCTGGACTTAGAAATTAGAGATGGTGAATTTATCGTGTTTGTTGGGCCGTCGGGTTGCGGCAAGTCAACCTTACTGCGTATGATTGCCGGCCTTGAAGATACCACAAGCGGTACTATCGAAATCGATAATCAAGACGCGACAGACATGCCGCCCGCCCAGCGTGGTTTAGCAATGGTGTTTCAGTCTTACGCCCTTTACCCTCATATGTCGGTACGTAACAACATTGCTTTTCCGCTAAAGCAGGCGAAAGTAGAGCCTGCAATTATTGAACAGAAAATTGAAAAAGCGGCGAAAATGCTAAACCTTACCGATTACCTTGACCGTAAACCGGGTCAGCTATCGGGCGGGCAGCGCCAGCGTGTTGCTATCGGACGTGCTATAGTACGCCAGCCTTCAGCGTTCTTATTTGATGAACCACTGTCGAACTTAGATGCGTCACTTCGCGTGAACATGCGCCTTGAAATATCTGAGCTACATAAGAGTTTAGATACCACCATGATTTATGTTACCCACGACCAAGTTGAAGCCATGACAATGGCCGACCGTATTGCGGTATTTAATGGCGGTATTATCGAACAAGTGGGCACGCCTTTAGAGCTTTATCAAAAGCCAGTAAATCAGTTCGTGGCAGGCTTTATCGGTTCGCCAAAAATGAATTTTATAAGCGTTGATGCAAAAGCGGGAGACCCGACATGCAGCTTAGGAGTGCGCCCAGAGCACTTTAGAATTACCAGCGATAAAGGGCTGTGGACTGGAAGAGTTGGCGTGATTGAGCACTTGGGGTCTGAAACCTTTTTGCATGTTCATGTTGAAGGAGCCGGTACATTAACAGTGAAAGCTGATGGGGATTGTAAAGTCGCTTACGGAGACACAATTAACCTAACGGCTGCCGAGGAAAAAATTATGCACTTCGACAAAGATGGCGTAACCATCCCGGAGCTATCTTGGGGTGAGCAAGCATCGTCTTCGGCGGCTTAACGAGATAATGGAGAGTTGAACGCAAGGGCTTTGTGGGTACAACACAAGTCCACTATTTGATGGTGAACAACCACTAATAATGTACTTGGTTATACAAAAGCCCTTAATGTTCAACGCTAGGGAAAGACAAAAATAGCACGTTTTAAAACGAGATTTAGTCAGTAATCGTAGCAAGGTATTAAAGGCATATTTGTTAACGATGAGTGGAGTAAGCAAGGAATTATTATGGAGCAGAAAAAGCCAACAGCAACAAACGCCGATATAGAGTTGGTTATTTTTGACTGTGATGGAGTACTTATTGACAGTGAGATTTTGTGCAAGCGCGTGCTTATATCTATGCTGCATGACCTTGGCGTAAAAATAGATGGCGATTACTTTGATAGGCACTTTCTAGGTAAAAGTTATGACTCTGCAAAAGCCCAAATAGCCGAAGATTTTGAAATCAGCCTTCCCTTAGCGTTTAGGGATGATTATTTCACAGCACTATTGGCTGTGTTTGCCGAAGAGCTAAGCCCCACACCTGGCTTAGAGGCTATCTTACAGCGCCTTTTAATTAAAAAGTGTATTGCGACCAGTAGCCATCTTGAACGGGTATCCTTTTCTTTAAAAACAACGGCGTTAGATCTGGATTTTAATGGGTATGTAACCACTAGCGCAGAGGTAACAAGGGGTAAACCAGCACCCGATATTTTTCTTCTTGCTGCTGAAAAAATGCGGGTTCCACCTGAGAAGTGTTTAGTGATAGAAGATTCCGATGCAGGCATTGAAGGAGCGTTAAGTGCCGGAATGTCGGTAGTGAAATACACGGGGGCAAGCCATTTAGAAAAGGGGCAGCCTAATACGTTTGAAGGAGTTCCCGCGATAGCGCACTGGCAAGAATTACCCGAACTTTATCCAAGATTGTTTACCGTTTAACTTAGCCTCTTTATGTAATACGTTAAAAGTAAAGTTTGTTTCAAAGCTTATTTCCACTCTTCACTCGTTTCCCACTGCTTTATCCAACCTGGCAGGGAGTCGGCATGCATAGGGCGGGCTATACCAAACCCCTGTGCGAGCTCACAATTCAATGCTAACAGTGATGTTCCGTGAGCAATGCTTTCTACACCTTCAGCGATAACACTGCGATTGAATGAATTGGCCAAGGCTATTACACCGATAACAATCGTTTTATCTTCCAAGTCTTCTAACATATCGCGAACGAATGACTGATCAATTTTAATCACTTCGGCGGGCAGGCGTCGCAAGTAAGTTAAAGAGGAGTAACCCGTTCCAAAATCATCAATGGCAAAAGTAACGCCAAGCTTTACACAGTCCTCCATAATCTCAGACACTTTTTTAATATTAGATAGCTTGCTGGTTTCGAGCACTTCCAGTTGTATTGCTTTAGGCGGTGTCTCGGGTACTTTTGAAAGTAAATGTGCTAAACGAACTGGAAAGTTTCTTTGTTGTATCTGCAATGCAGAGATATTCACACTAATTTTTATGTCTATGCCTAATTGTTTCCATTGATAATGCTGCCGCAATGACTCTTCGATAACCCATTCGCCAACTTCAATACTAAGTGGATGATTTTCGATAAACGGTAAAAACTCTGCAGGAGAAAGAAGGCCACGGATTGGGTGTCGCCAGCGTATCAGTGCTTCTACGCCAACTATTTCCCCACTACGCATATTCACTTTGGGTTGGTAGTAAAGTTCAAACTCATCGGTTTTAAGCGCGTTGCCAATACTCTTTATCACTTCATGACGGGTTTTGATAGCATCCTCTGATTCAATATCAAAAAGGTGAAAACAGTTTTTACCTTTCTGTTTTGCCAAGTACATGGCTTGGTCTGCATGTCTAATCAGCTGTTCAGCGTCTGTATCGTCATTAGGGTAAACCGTTACCCCAATGCTTGCTGAAACTTTAAGTTCGTTTTCACCATACTTAACTGGTGTTGAGGCTGCTTCAAGCATGCTCTTTACAATAGGAACAAAATCTTGAGCTCGTTTTAGGTTGGTGAGTACAGCTACAAATTCATCTCCACCAAAACGGGAAACGGTGTCTCCCGCGTTTAGCTTGTTTTTGAAGCGATGAGCCAAAGTAATAAGCAATTCGTCCCCCACACTGTGTCCGAAACTATCGTTTATATTCTTGAACCCGTCTAAATCAAGCATTGCCACCGCGGCATAATTTCTATTTGTCTTACATTGTGTAAGGGCGCTATCTAAACGTTCAGCGAGTAGCGTGCGGTTAGGCAGATTTGTTAAGACATCGTAGTGAGCCATCTGCTCGAGACGATATTGCTGTTCTTTTGTTTCAGAAATATCGCTAAAAATAGCGATATAGTTTTTGATGGTGCCGTTGTCATCTCTTACTGCACTGACGGTTAACAGTTGTGCGTATATTTCATGGTTTTTTCGTCTGTTCCAGATCTCCCCAGCCCAATAACCTTCATTGATAATTGACTTCCATAGGTTCTCGTAAAATTCCGAAGACTGCTTTCCAGATTTAAACATGCTGGGCTTATTGCCCAGTACTTCGCTTCGCGAGTAGCCGGTTATCTCTTCAAAGGTTTTGTTTACGTCGATAATTTTGGCGTCTTCATCTGTAATGAAAATGCCTTCTCTTGCGTGAAAAAAGACGCTCGCTGAAAGTTTTAATTTATCTTCTAAACGTTTGTTGACTGTAACGTCTTGAACCAAAGATACAACGCTAATTACTTTACCAGTAAAATCTATAATAGGTGTGCTGTACCATTCGCAGGTGACGGTTTCAAGAAGGCGAGTAATGTTGTTGTTCACCTTACGGACAGTCTTTTTGCCTTCAACAAGCAATTCGAAGACACTGTCTATTTCGTGTCGCAATTCTAGAGGGACAACTAGTTCAGATGCATGCTTGCCAATAGCTTCGTCTTTACTGTACCCAAAAATTGTCTCAGCCGACTTATTCCAATCGGTACAAATAAAGTCAGTGTCCCAAGTTACACAACCCAAAGGTGTGTTTTCTATGTGACTGGCTAAGATGTCTCGACTTTCCTGCAACGAATTCTGGCTATCTATAAGTTTTTTTTCTGCATCCAGTCGCGTTCTTGCCATCTGTAAAAAGCGCTGCTGCAACTTTTTGAGTTCAATACTGCCCTTCATTGATGAATCATTGACTTCCTTACCTTCGGCAAGTGCTTTGGTTGACTGCAAAAGGTTTTTTATGGGTAGTAAAACATTTCTTCGTATTAGCCATACTGAAACACCGATGAAGAATAAGACGATGAACGTCAGTATAAGAGTAGTTGTCATTAACCTAGCATCAATAGCTTCGAACGTGAGTTTCAGAGGAATACCAATCGTAATGTTGATATGCTTTCCATCGTCAAATAGAGGATGTGTCACATAAACTCGTTGGTAAGGGTCTCTGCTCAGAAAAAGATTACTATCTGCTTTTGTACTTAAATATTCGCTTTTATTTCTTTGAACCGCTAATGAAGTGCCTATCAGTTCTTGTCTAGCGGGGAATGCTGCCACAATTTTGTTATCGCTATCGGTTATATAGGCAACCGTATTTTCAGGCAGATAGGATTCAGAGAGTATTTCACTCCACCAGTCGAGGGAAATAACAGCTACAGCTACGCCTACTAAATTCCCCTGATCTAGATTGATGACGGGATAGGCAAAATTAACACTGGTTAAATTGGTCGCTCGGTCTATTTGGAATTCGCTGATTGAAAATTTTCGAGTAGCGATTGCCTGTTGTATATAAGGGCGATCGTAAACATTTATTGATCGCTTCAACTTCCGAGCATTACACAATAACTCACCATCTGTCTTAGGAACGCCTAAATTAACATAGTTACTGTTTACTTTGAGTACATTAGCAAGGAACCGACTGCACCGCGGTGAACTAGGTTGTTGCACTGCGTCGAATTGGGCTAAATTTTTTAGAAAATGTCGCGTCTCCTCTACAAGATTGGCCTGAATCTTCGAGTGAGCTTTTGCAGTGTTCACTGCTCGGCTAAGGGCGGACTTTATTGCCTGCTCTCTTTCTACATATGCATCGTAAAAAATGCCAACGAAGCCGGGTATAGCAATCATCAGAATAAGAATGATGATTCTAGCCTGAAGTGTCTGAAGGATTTGTGACATGGTATCTCGTTTAAATCCATTTAAGCTTAAGTAGTTTGGCAAAAATCAGTGTTTTTTGATACTCACAACCTTCCAAGAAAACTGAACGTGCGATTAAGTAATAACAGTTATATCCAGTATAGTAAAAACTTATGAAACAATTGCTAAAGATAAAATGCTCGGTTTAGGTCAAGTGATATGCAAATCTTGGAGGTAATGATCTCTTCGCCTCCAAAAATAACAGTATGAACTATAACTATTTAGAAAGTGTTGATGATAACTGGAAGGTGATCATCCACCATGATTAAAAAACCTGTGAAAAGTAAAAGGCTAGTAACTAAATCAAGCAAAGCCTCTAATGAGGCCTTGCTACACATTACAATGTTTAAAGTATGAGGCGGCTGTTACTTTCAGGTGCTTACTTATAAAAATAAGGGCCAACCCAACTGTAGCTTTCACCGTTTATCTCAACTTTGTGTTTTGCGCTTTTATTATTATCGCTGTTAGCAATGATTAATAGCTGTGTACCGCCTTTTACGTCGGTAATACGCACGCCTGTGTACGCATCGCTATCTAAAACCACCTTAAGGTTTTTGATACTACTTCTTGAGTTAATCGACGATTCACTTACTGGGCTGTATGAACCATGGGGTTCTACCACAGAAACAAACAAAGTGTCTTGGGTGTCATTTCGTCTAAGCGTAAAAGCTGCATCACGGCGCAAGTTGAAGTCTGGATCGTTTGCGCCAATGCGAGTCAAATACACCTCGTCTTTAGCGTTGGTAACCGTAGTCAGCGTGTAATACTTGCCATGCTGGAGCCATTGGAACTTGGTGTTGCCGTCACTTGCGTTACCTTTGCCCTCTACAAATAAATGTTGATAGCCATTTTCATCACCAAATGGTGATAACGTGGTAGGTGACTCGTGAGTAAAGCTCTTATCAATTATCTGACCCATGTAATAGAAGGGGAGGTCGTATTGATTTTTCTTGTTAGAATCAACGCGTAAAATGTCTAGTACAAACGGCTTTTCAAAGTTTTCGTCTTTAATCACAGCCATAGTGCGGTGCATTAACGTACCTGGGTAGGCATTTTCTTCTGTTGCACTAACCACCTTTACGTTGTCATCTTCTGCGTTAAAAGTGAAAAGCTCAGAGTGATGTTGGCTGGCAATCTCGTACTTCCCATCAAAATGCTTTTTGCCATTTATTGATAGGGTATTATGCGCAATTGTTGTTTTAGCCCAGGTCGTGTTTTCTTTTAGATAGTTACCACCGCCTTTTTGACCGATATTAACAAAGCGAGCTAGCCCATAATCTTGCAAGACTTCCTCACCTTTTTCATATAAAGAGAACGACAACTTATCGTAGTGACCGTGACTTAAACCCTGAGCGGCATATTTAAAAACCAGGGTTAGGTCTTCATTGCCATAACGCAAAATGCCTACCCCCCCTTGGTCACCGTTAGGGCCATCACTTAAATTCACGGAGGACTTTACAAAAGGTACCGCTTTGCCATCTCGAATATCAATAGCAGCTTCAAGCCCCGACTCTTGGAGAAGTACCTGTCCTTGCTTCTCTACCACGCTCAGCAAGCGAGGATCTTTCTCGCCATAAAAGTAGGCGAGGTCGACGGCAGTTACCAAAGAGGCTTTCTGATAAGACATGCCCTTTTGAGCATCGTTAAGCGGGAAGAATTCGCCATCGGCGTCAGACAAATTAAGAAGCGCATCGATACCTTTTAACAACACATTGTCTTTGTGCTGTAGCACTTTTAAGTCTGGTCGATTGTTCTCCATCGCCAGTGCGAGTATTAGGAAAGGATACATTGCATAGCGCTGATAGTAAGGGCCTTCGGTATAGTAGCCATCAGGAGAGAAGGGCTCTTCTAAATTAGCGAAAAAGCCCTTACGTTGACCCTCTACTTTAATAGTGCCGCCATCGTTGTCTTTACCGCCCACTTCTAAGCCATCGTCTTCGATACCATAAAGCGCCCGTTGAATAAGCTCTTCATCGTTCATAACAAGGCCAATCATACCAACGGCAGCAATGCCCCAAGTACTGTGGTTATGTACGCGGTTAAAAAATTGAGGGTTTTCTAATGAAATGAAATCAGCAAACGGACGGAATAAATTGTCCTCCAGTGTTTTGCGTTCATCTGCAGATAAGTAGTCGTAAATAGCATCATAAGCTTGGCTCATGTAAACCAGCCAATTGCTGTCGTTTAGGCATTGCCAGAATAATTTACCCCGCGAATATGAGCGCTCTTGCGGGTGAAGGGGTAAGTCTTTGTACATGGCTTCATATTGAAACAACATGTCACGAATATATTTGGCGTACTTTTCATCTTGTAACACTTGATAAAGAACGCCAGCTTTTTGCGCAATAAAGAAGTTTTGTTTATGGCGCTGGTGGGTGTAGCCACCTGAAAAGTCTTTTGGAATGGGCGTATCGATACCCATAGCAATTTCGGCATCTACTTCTTGCTTAACGGTTTCCAAGCTTTTATCAAACAGAGGAACTTCACCCAAGTTGTCTCTCATTCTTTCTACGCCAGGCTCGGTAAGAATAAGGTTAGGATGAGCTTTTGCTTCGCTAGCAAAAGACGACAGGCTGATACCAACAGCTAGCATGGTAAGGCTAAATTTCTTAATGTTCATTGTATTTATTTCCTTGTTGTCAATTAGCCATTAATGAAAACAGGCAACAACGGATGTAGGGGGAAAATGTTGTTATTTAAAAATGACAATTTGTAATAAACACAATAACAGAATAGAAGATGTGATGGGTAGGCCAATTTTAAACTTTGGTAAAAAATAAAATTTAAATTGGTAATGCCAGTTGGCTGGATATTACTATGCTGTGGGAGCTTTTTTTAATCAAGTGGAACGCTGTGAACGAGAAAATTGCGAAATAGCTCTATGCAAATAAGAATAACCTTGATGCCTTACACAAGGTGCAATTTGCTTAGTATTCCAAAAGCCAGAGCAGTAATAGGTAAAGACGCTAATGTGCTGACTGCGATAATACTTGCTGCTAAGCGATAGTCACCTCCTAAATTTCTCACCATGACATAGCTTGCTGCAGCAGTTGGTGAGATGGCTAATAAAAGAACAATACCCAGCTCCATCCCTTTAAAACCAAAAGCATAGGCAAGGGCAACCAATACAAAGGGGTAAACCACACATTTGCTGGTTGTGCTAAGCACGATATTAAACCAGTCACTGGAGAAAGAGCGGAACTGTAAGGACGCTCCGGTGCATATAAGTGCAAGTGGCAAGGTAAGTTGAGCGAAATACTCCCCTGTTTTCACGACGGTATCTGGAAGCTGCCATTCGAAGTATGAAAAAGGCAGGGCTGCGGCAATCGATAAGATCAACGGGTTTTTCGCCATGCCGGTAACTTGGCCCATTAATGAGCGTGACGTACCTTGGTAAAAGTTAAGAACAAATACAGACAGCACGTTAAATAATATGGTGATACAGCCCATATAGACCGAGGCTACAGCAAGCCCTTCTTGCCCATAGGTATTGGCACAGTAAGCTAAGCCGATAATGCCCATGTTGGCTCTAAAGCCGCCTTGAACTACCACTCCTCTGGCTTTATATGGCTGAACGGTAAAGTGAGCGCAAATCATTAAGGCGAGGAATACCGCAAGGGTTCCTGTAATTCCTACCATGACAAGGGTGGGGTTAGCGGCTTTAGAAAAGTCTGCTCGCGCTATCGATAAAAATAACAAGGCAGGGAGTGCCACGTTAAACACCAGTTTTGAGCCTGCTTCAATAAAGCCCTCATTAAGCCATTTAATTCGGAAAAATAGCCACCCCATTAATAAAAGAATAAGAACGGGAATGAGCGTGCTGGTAATAAAGCTAAGCATAAAAAGAAAGAGGCCTTTATATCTATTAAGAAGAGCGAGCGAAGCTGAGCTGACTGCAAGTGCTTAAGGCATAGTATGCCAAGGTTTTTCATGTGCGCATAAGACAAATTCTAAACTGATATAAGAAAAAGGATTAGATGCGGCTATTAGTGACTTAAATCTATTCACAAACCATTTGAATAAGCGTAACTTAATATCTTAATGGCTGGCGTTTGTTGTTATTGATATTGAGGTACGGCCTGCATTTAAATTTTTAGAACAAATAAAAGAGAATAAAGAATAGAAATATGAATGGTTTTCTTTTCTTCGTCAGTTTAATTCTCCTCGTAAGCTTGTCGATCGGGCCCGCTTTCGGAGTCTCTAAAAATACAGCGCCTGCACCAACAATGTTGCTCGTTAACAAGCATTTACAATTTTTTGAGGAAGACGGGAGTATCCTTACTGCAGAGGATATCGTCGATAAATATCAACAAAACACACTGAGCGCTAACGGTAGCGGCAAAGTAAGCTGGGGTTTTACTGATAAAACAATATGGGCTGTACTCCCTACCGAGCCCTATGCCTATGAACTTAACATTTCAAATAATGAAGTAGAAAATGCAGCAGATAGTGCATTTATCCCCCTAAAAATCAAAATTGATAATGCATGGCTTGATAAGATTGACGTGTTCTTTTTCGAAGGTGGTCAAAGAAAGCGTCACATAAGTCTAGGTGATGACAACGTCCATAGCAGTCGAGCTGAAAAAAACAGAATGCCCTCTACGTCTTTCCGGCTCACAACGCCCGAAACTTTAGTTGTGTTCCGGTTTGCGTCTGAAGACCCCATGACAATTCCTATTTACATGGGGACGCCAAGGGATGCACAAAACCAATCTACCGAAAATGCCTATTTTTATGGCGCGTTATACGGTTCACTTATTATTTTACTCGTTTATAACCTGGTTCTATATTCCTATCTAAAAGAACGCAGATACCTGCTTTATTCATTATATCTACTGTCGTTTTTGGTATTTAATTTCACATACACAGGGCATGGCTTTTGGTTGTTATGGTCAGAATCTGTGTTCCTTCAGCAATGGTTAATGCCCACACTGATGTTTTTCTATCTATTTAGTGCGGTAAGGTTCACCATCGAATTTTTAGATACTCAGCTTTACTTACCGAAGCTCTATCGTTTTAGAAAGTATATCTACGGCGTTTTGCTCATGTTAGCCGTGATAATTATCGCCGTTGGCAGTCGCTCATTTGCCGTAATGTCGCAGCTTGTTGTATTAACAACGATAGCGTTTTGGATGCTGTGCATCGGCATTTTGGCCTATAGAAATGGTGATGCGTTAGCCAAGTTTTTCTTGCCCGCTATTTTGTGTGGAACGGGGGGGGCGACCGTTTCAAGCCTAGCGACATGGGGGCTTATTCCCTACTCGAAATGGGCGTTTAGAGGCATTGAGATAGGCATGGTGCTGGAAATGTCACTGTTATCTATTTCGTTAGCATTCAATTACAAGCAAGTGCAAGAAGCTCGAAAAAATGCAGAGCGGGATGCGCGACTGGACCCGTTGACGTTACTCTATAATCGCCGTGCATTTGAAGATCTCGTTTATCCAATTTGGGAACTGGGAAAGCGCAGCAATAAATTTATGTCGGTAATGCTTATCGACCTAGACTGGTTCAAGAGAGTTAACGATACCTTCGGGCACGACGTGGGAGATAAAGTACTCCAAAAGGTAGCAGAAGAGATTAAGGGGCAAGTGCGCGGCTCAGATATTACCTTTCGCTGGGGGGGCGAAGAGTTTTTGGTATTTTTGCCCTACACTCGCACCGAATACGCCAAACAAATTGCTGAAAACTTACGTGTTCACCTATCAATGCATGATATTAACAAGCTGGTGAGAATCACGGTGAGTATTGGCGTAGCGGGCTCGTCTCCAGGTGATACAGACGTTATGGTGCTCATTAAAGAGGCCGACCAAGCGCTCTATTTAGCCAAATCTAGGGGAAGAAATAGGGTGGTGTTGTGGAATGAGGCTGAAATCGAACGCTAATTTGTAAATCCACGTTTCTCACGTATTATTCTGTTTTCGTTTCTTCAGAGTATCGTTTTCATGTACCAAGATTTTCAAGCAGAGTTGGCGTGGGCCAGCCTGCATATGCCGCGCACTCGTAAGGCTATCGACGCACTTCCCGATCTGTCTAACGTCAAGCTTGCCTGCAACATGCATTTAGATTTGAAAATGGCACCTTTGGTAGAGGGGCTGCTATCACGAGGCTGCAATATTTTTTTGACCACATGCAATCCTACTACGGTACAAGATGATGTTGTGTCTTACCTTGTTGATAAAGGCGCAATAGCGCATGCGTGGCGAGATATGAGCGACGCTGACTGGTCTGAGTCATTCGATAAAGCGCTGGCGTGGCAGCCTACCCATTTGTGTGAAATGGGCGCTGATCTGACAACTCGACTTCACGAAAATACAAAAGCAAACAAGCCTGTGCCAAATATAGTATCGGGCCTCAGAAGCAACGGGCTCTGGCATTAACCGTTTAAATGGTATGGCGCCAAACTATCCAATATTTAACTGGGATGACTTGCCAGTTAAAGAAGGGCTTCACAACAGGCACATGGTGGGTTTAAGCGCATGGCAAACTTTCTTTCAAACCACCCACTTAACCCTGCACGAAAAAGTAGTGGTTGTTATTGGTTATGGTTTGGTAGGGCAGGGCGTGGCAGCGTCGGCAAAGGCGTTTGGTGCACAGGTTCAAGTTGCAGAACTTGACCCAGCAAGAGCGCTGCAGGCGAAATACGACGGTTGGCCAGTGGTTGATCTAAATGAAGCGGCTAGCCAGGCTGATGTTATTGCCACTGCAACTGGTGCGTATGGCGTAGTGAATTCAAGCCATTTAGACAGCATGAAAGACGGGGCGTTTATTTTAAATGTAGGCCATGTAGCTCAAGAAATTGACGTGCCTTACCTTAAAAACAACGCTACCCATAGTGAGCCAATGCCTTATGTAAACGCTTATAAGCTGGGCAATAAAACACTGTATCTTCTCGCTGATGGTTCTATGTTTAACTTAACTGCGGGCTATGGCGACAGCATCAATGCGTTTGACGTAACCCTTGCCGTGATGGCTGCGGGCATCGGCTATATCGTGAATGAAGGAGCAACAAGCGAGAAAGGTTTGTACTTACTTCCAGAAGCTGCGTGGAAAAGTGCTCTTTAAAATTGAGTTGTAGTAAGCGAGTGTTCAGCAATAGTTACGCCATTTAACAGGCATCACTACCCTCGCTTATCTCGACTTTCCTACCCATTATTGTACAGTGTGCCCGTTTTAATAAATTTATAGTTAAGGCGGGCTGAACGCACTCCAATAGATTATCGGCCTTGCGCTAGTGTAGGGACAAAAAATGGGCAGAACAATAGGCACAAAAACACCACAACAGGCTTTAGATAGCCTCGTCAACATGATTGGCGACCTAACACCCATCCCACTTTCAGAATACAAAGCCCGAATTGCCAAGGCGCAGCATTACATGCAACAGCATGGCATTGGCGCGTTATATCTAAACGCGGGGACTAACTTAGCGTATTTTACAGGTATGCAATGGTACGCCAGCGAACGCTTAGTCGGCGCGGTTTTGCCTGCAAAAGGCGACCTTGTATATCTAGCTCCTACCTTTGAAATCGACTCTTTAAACGAACGCAAATTAGTGGAAGGCGACATTATCGGTTGGCAAGAACATGAAAGCCCATACACGCTTGCCATTTCTATGTTAAGCGAGCTGGATACAGCGGGTGGCAGCAAACTGGGTGTGGATGAGTCTACGCAATTTTTTATTGTAGATGGCTTTAATAAACTGCTTGAACAGCCGTGGCAAATTATCAATGGTGCTGAGGTTACTGCGCACTGTCGTATGCACAAATCGAACAATGAACTAGCGCTCATTCAGCGTGCAATGGACATGACCCTTGCTGTGCACAAAGCTACAGCCAGTATGCTTTATGAAGGCATTACCACGACAGAAGTTGAAGCATTTATTAACGATGCACATAAGAAAGTGGGGGCCACCGGTAACTATTTTTGCATTGTACTTTTTGGAAAAGCCACCTCGTTCCCCCACGGCGTTAAAGACCCTCAAGTACTAAAGAAGAACGACTTAGTATTGATTGATACTGGCTGTAAGGTGCACGGCTACCTCTCTGATATCACGAGAACCTATTGTTTTGGTGAGCCAACCGATAAGCAACGAGCATTATGGGAAAGCGAAAAGCGCGCACAGCTTGCGGCATTTAATGCCGCCAAAGTCGGTGTTCCTTGCGGCGAAGTGGATAAAGCCGCGCGAGACAGCTTAGCAAAAGATGGCTTAGGGCCAGATTATAATCTGCCAGGCTTACCCCATCGAACAGGGCATGGCATAGGTATGGATATTCACGAATGGCCGTATTTAGTAAAAGATAATCCTCACCCGCTAGCATCTGGCATGTGTTTCAGTAACGAGCCTATGATAGTGGTGCCGAACGAGTTCGGTATTCGCTTAGAAGATCACTTTTATATGACCGAAGATGGCCCGGTGTGGTTTACTGAGCCTAGTGAATCTATCGACTCTTTGTAAGTAAACTTAATTAAAGCTGCTCTTTATTACGAAGAGCAGCTGTAGTGTGCGACTCCGCCAGTACTGAAAAATTTAAGTGGGCGCAGCTGGTAGTACTTATTCTCTACCTCTTCTGTCTGCTCATCATAAGGCGCGGTAAGAATCTTCTGAAGTTCGTGTATTTGAGTAAAGTCACCTTTCTCTGCGGCTTTACAAGCAGGCACAATAAGCCATTCGCGCCATGTGAATTTAGGGTTTGCTTTGCGCATGTTTTCTGCGGTTGTAGCAATAGCACTCGCTATATCACCCTGTGCTTCAGCGTCCTTTTCAATCCGCTCACGCCAGCTTTGTAACCAAGCCTCCCATTCTGTAATGACCTCTGCTTTAGGCGGGTAGTAAAAGCTCTTCGTCAAACTCGCCATATCTTCAGGTATCGATGATAGCTCTCTGAAAAACATATTGTAGTCAACGCCAGTCCGAAGCATTAATTGCAGCAGCTTAATTAGCAAGTCATGGTCGTAGCTCGCAAGGCCGAGCTTTGTTGCCCACATGCTCTCCATGGCGCGTTCCATCACGCCAGAAAAACCGTCGTTGATCTCGTTAAGCTTAGAGAGCTGTTCACTGTTGCCTTCAAGTAGCGGCATCAGTGAGCGACAGAACATATCGAAGTTCTTTTGCGCAGCAATGGGCTGGTTTAAAAACGAGAAGTGACGACCGCCGCCTGTCCAAGGTTGGTAGTCTGCTTCAAAAAATTCACAAAAGCCGAATGGTCCATAATCCAGCGTAAAGCCTCCTGCGGCGCAGTTATCGCTATTAAAATTGCCCTGGCAATAACCGACTCGAACCCAACCAGAAACAAGACGTGTTAGCCGGTCTCGAAATAGTGCAGCCAGCGTTACCACTTGCTCTTCAAACGACGTGGTTGTGTCAATATCACTTGAGTACTCTCGCTCAATAAGGTGCTTAACAATGGCTTCTAGTTCGTTTAACGCTTCGCTGTGTTCGTTACAGCGAGCTCGCCTAGCAAAAAGCTCTATTTGGCCTACGCGCAAAAAGGAGGGCGCCACGCGGGTAGAAATAGCCGTTATATTTTCTACCATCACTTCAGGTTCATAGGAATGAGACCCTTCGCGATACCAGGGCCTGTCTACTGTGTCTGATTCAGACATGAACAAACTTAAAGAGCGGGAAGTGGGTACGCCAAGCGCATGCATGTGTTCTTGCACTAAAAATTCGCGCACGCTTGAGCGCAATACGGCGCGCCCGTCTGCGCCGCGACAATAAGGCGTGCGACCAGCACCTTTTAATTGCATTTCCCAACGCTTGCCGTTTAATACCGCTTCAACAATAGAGATTGCGCGGCCATCACCGTAGCCGTTACCTGTTCTAAACGGGCACTGCTGTGTGTATTCCGTACCGTAAATAGAAAGTGCGTAGCCGGTTGCCCAGCCTAAGGGCTTCATTGGAGCAGGTACATCCGACATGTCCCCTGAAAACAGCTGGGTGAAATCTTTAGATGTTGCCAAGCTATCGTCTAAGCCTAATTCGGCAAACAGCGTTTCGCTATGAGCAACGTACATCGGTGCAGTTAATGGGGTCGGAGTAACTGGCACATAGTGACCTGAGAACACTTGGCGCGGGTCATGGTCGTCACCATTGCACGTCGACTGTGGGTCTGGGGTAAGGGTATTCAGCAAAGAGTAATCTACGTGCTTTGCGAATTCATCTAGTGTTTTGATACGTTCTGTCACTATGCTTACCTATTTCACTGAATGGGAAAATCTGTTTGCGAGCATCGAGGCTCAGGTTACTTTCGTACCTTTAACCATTAACAACCTCGACACTTCATACGTTTTTTCAATGATTATTGTTTAGGTCGAAGTGCAAGCTGCCCTTGCTCTACAGTTAGCTGTAAAGGTACCGTTGAAAGCATGCTTACCGCTTTGTTTGTAGGGTCTAAGCGATAAACCGGGTTCGATGCTAAATAGCCATTGATTAGCTGCATGAATTCGCCACTTACAGGGGCTAAATTACCCTTAAAGCCGCCAGCATCAATTGTGCTATCGAGTAGAGATAATGAGCGCACAAAAATCGCTTTTTCTTCACTGTCGTAATAAGGCGTGCCTTCTAAAGCAAGACTCACTTTTGCAGGGTAGTTCAACCCAAATGCACTAACACGCGCCGTGGCAATAGCGCCTAGCTGAACCACGTCTCTGCCGTCTGGGCCTATGGTTGCTGTCATATCTTCCACGTCTAAATAAAGAGGAATACCAGCGAGTGAAGTTTGTTTTTGCAGCTTACTCACTTGGCTATCAAGCACCTTTTCTAACTCGGCATTAGATACAGTGTAAACCGCCAGTTGAGAGAGAGTAGCGCAGCCTGCAAGAATGGTAGCGAAGGCAATGGAAAGTAGAATTCTCATAAAAAGTCTCTTTTAGCAATGAGTTGTTGAATTACACAGCGAGAGCCTTGAATACTCATGCTGCAACAACGAAGTGCTTCTATTGTACGGGCTGAGGAAAGGGATGAACAATGAAATTGTTGCAGAACTGCTGCGAAAAATGCATACAGGCACCAAACAAAAACTTTTGCCATAACGCCCGTAACAAAGCAGTATAAGAAACTCTTCTTATTAAAAATAAAAACACTACAAGGCACTTTCTATGGTTTCACAGAGACTGGTTTCTGGGAAAATGGTGGCAGCTTTTGCTATTTGCGTAAGCGCGCTTTCTAGTTTCTCGCATTCTGCATTCGCGCTTGAAGATACGGTTAATCCTGAGCTTTTCGATAAAATGGAGTATCGATTTATTGGGCCTTACCGCGGTGGGCGTTCGGTGGCGGTTACAGGGGTTGAAGGTAATACCAACCTTTATTTTATGGGCACAGCGGGTGGCGGTGTTTGGAAAACCGAAAACGCGGGTTTATCGTGGAAAGCCATATCCGATAAAACATTTAAAGTAGGTAGTATTGGCGCTATCGCGGTTGCGCCTTCAGACCCTAACGTTATTTATGTAGGTACGGGTGAAGGCCCTATTCGAGGTGTAACTACTAGTCATGGAAAAGGTGTTTATAAATCTACAGACGGCGGTGAAACCTGGAAGCTGGTAGGCTTAGATAAACGCGGTCAAATCCCTAAAATTCGCATTCATCCCACCAACCCCGATATAGCTTGGGCTGCAGTGCAGGGCAATATTTGGGGGCCGAATGAAGAGCGCGGTATATTCAAAACGACAGACGGCGGTGAAACATGGCAGCATGTGTTAAAAGTGAACGCAGATACTGGCGCTGCCGATTTGGCTATTGACCCTACTAACCCGAGAATTCTCTATGCCAGCATGTGGCATCACGGCAGAACGCCTTGGTTTATTAAATCGGGCGGTGAGGGCGGTGGCCTTTATAAGTCAACAGACGGTGGCGAAAGCTGGGACAAGCTAGAAAAAGGGTTACCTAAGCTTATCGGTAAAGTGGGTGTTGATATTGCCGCATCTAACCCCAAACGCCTCTACGCCATTATCGAGGCGGATGAAGGTGGCCTATATCGCAGTGACGATGCGGGTAAGTCTTGGTCGTTAATGAACGGCGACAATATTCTTAAAGCCCGTGCGTGGTACTACAATCATATTAAGGTTGACCCTAACGACGAAAATACCCTGTATGTGATGAATGTGCAGCTGCATAAATCTATTGATGGCGGCAAAACCTTCGAAATTAAATCACTGCCCCACGGCGATACCCACGATATGTGGATAAACCCGGAAAACAGCTTAAATATGATCAACGCTAATGACGGTGGCGCAACCGTTACCTTCGATGGTGGTGAATCGTGGTCAAGCATTTACAACCAGCCAACGGCACAGTTTTACCGCGTTATTACCGATAATTTAAACCCTTACTACGCTTATGGCGGCCAGCAAGATAACTCGACCATGGCTACACCGTCTGAGACGTGGGGCGACGGTATGGGAATAGAAGATCAGTTTTCTGTTGGCGGCGGCGAGAGTGCGCATATAGCGTTTAACCCAGACGATCCAACTCTTATTTACGCCACTACCATCAATGGCACGTTAACGGAGTATAACCGCGACACTGGGCTTACGCGCCCCATCATGCCATACCCTGAATATGTGTTTGGTAGAAACGCACGGGATCAAAAGTATCGCACCAACTGGAATGCCCCAGTGATAGTGTCAAAGCATGATCCTGACACCGTATACTATGGCACGCAGATGATCTTAAAAACCACAGATCGCGGTGTGAATTGGCAAGAAATTAGCCCAGACTTAACCCGTAACGAGCCTGAAAAGCAGGGACTAAACGGCGGGCCGATTACCAATGAACAAGCTGGAGCTGAATACTACAATACGGTGTTCTATATAGCCGAGTCAGTAGTTAACAAAGGTGAGCTTTGGGTGGGAGCCGATGACGGTAAGCTTCATATAACCCGTGATGAAGGTAAAAACTGGAAAGATATTACCCCTCACAAAAAAGAAGCGCAGGTCAATGCCATAGAACTTAGCCCCCACGCACAAGGCAGAGCCTATGTGGCAGTGGCAGGCTATAAATTAAATGACTACACGCCTTACATTTACAAAACCGACAACTACGGCAATCGCTGGAAGCGTATTGACGAAGGCCTACCAGAGGACGCCTTTGTTCGTGTAGTGCGAGAAGATACAGAGCGCGAGGGTATGCTGTTCGCGGGTACAGAAAGCGGCATGTTTATTAGCTTTAACGACGGTAAACACTGGCAAGAACTAGACTTAAACCTGCCGCCTGTGGCGATTACTGATATGCAGGTTAAAGGTGATGATCTGGTCATTGCAACCCAAGGGCGAGGCTTTTGGATATTAGATGACATGAGTCCGCTACGTGAAGTGCATAAGTCGCTAGATGACGAAGCGCTGTTTCAGTTTGAACCCGTAGATGGCATTCGCTTGCTATCTGGCGGTGGCATGACTGACCAGCCTCAAGCGAAAAACCCACCACGTGGCGCTACCTTCCGTTATTACCTGAAAGATGCGTTAGAAGAAGAGCAAACGCTACGCATTGATATATTTAATGCCGATAACGAGCTTGTTCGCACACTGTCATCTGCACCCAGTGCATTTGAGAAGTGCGCGAAGGGTAATGAAGACGCTCGTAGCCCTATCAAATTTAAACACCCATCGGCAAAAGCGGGATATAACGAATTTGTATGGGACCTTCGCCGCGAGCCACTAAACTGCATCGAAAACGTAAAACTGTTTGGGGGGTGGAATGGCGCCCGCGTGATGCCGGGAGATTACAAAGCGAAGATTACAGTAGGTGAACAGGCACAAACCCGCGCGTTTAAAGTGCTTCCTGACCCAAGAGAAGAAGCAGATAAAGCGCAGCTTCAAGTGGTTGAAAAGAGCATTCAGGCTACAGAAACCTTACTGAATGATTTGTTTGCACACCTGCAAAAAGCCCGCGATGTGCGCGCGCAGTTAAGTGATGTTTCTGAAGATAACGTAATGCTGGCAAGCGATGTATCGGCGTCAATAGAGCGTATTGTTAGCGCCATCGACGACTGGGAAGCGTTGGTTATTCAGCCCAAACATCAAACTTTTGAAGATGACATTAACTGGCCGAATATGCTCGACAGACAAGTACGTTTCTTGATGGATAACTTCGACAGAACGGGCGCGCCTGCACAAGCTGGTGCACTAAAACGGTTGGAAGACTTAGAGTCAAAGTGGCAGCAGTACAAAGTGCAGCTAGAAACCTTGTTTGGTGAAGAAGTGAAGCCCTTAAACGAAAAGCTTTCGAAGCAAGGCGCGTTTGATTTAGAAAGTTTATAACAAGGCAAACAACCCTTTCATTTGCCGGAGTTATAAAATTGAAAAGCCGGAAGCGATGAAAACGCTTCCGGCTTTTATTTTTGGTATTAAACGCGCTTCTAGCGCACTTGGGAAAAATTACCGAAACAGAGGTTTTCAAAACGGAATCCTAAAACTGATACTTAACGCTTACAGTATAGTTAGTCGGAGACCCTGGCATCGTCCAAAGCTGGTGGTATGAGTTTTCAAAGTAATCTCTGTCGAACAGGTTGTTCACGTCAAATCTCATAGCGAGCTTCTCGCTAATATTCACAGACCCTGCTAAGTTCACAAGCGTGTAAGACGGCAAGATGAATGTTGGATCTGTGGTTTGCCCTAAACGGTCGCCCACGTAACGCATAGTCACACCAAAGAACGCTTCTTTTTCAAATACATTGGTGAAATGATTGAGTGAGATATACCCCGAATGTTTTGCAATATTAATTAAGCGCGATCCTTTAGGAATAGGCACGCCCCAATCCAAGTTATTTACTTCGTTTGCGGTTTTAGCATCTATGTATGCGTAGGCCATATCAAGACGAATGTCTGAAGTAAGATCAGTTGTTAACTGAAATTCAACCCCTTGGCTTTCAACTTCACCGAGCGTGGCTGAAAAGCCAGTGTTAGGTTCAGCGGTAAGCATGTTGGTCTTTTCAGCATCAAAAATAGCGACGCTACCTGAAAACATATCAGCAATGTTTTCCCACTTAGCTCCTACCTCAAAAGAGGTGGTCTCTTCAGGGTCAAACGCGTTGCGGTCAGAGTCAAGTCCGGGGTTGGGTCTGAAACCTTCTGCATAACTAGTGTAAAGGCTTACAGAATCATTGATTTCATACACGAAGCCAAAGCGCGGCGTCACTTCCGTTTGGTCTTGTTGTTGCCCTTCATTGCTTAACTTATTGAAAATGTCTTGCTCGAACTTGTCCACACGAAAGCCAACTAAAAGTTTGGTGGCGTCGGTAAGTTCAATAACATCTTGTGCGTAGAAACCTAACCCTTTTTGCTTTTCAGCCGTGAGTGTAGTGGGCGTAACATCAGGTCTGAAAATGGTGTAGTCTGGATTTTCAGGGTCGATGCTATACGTGGTATCACCTGCACCCCACGCAGTGCGCCAACGACCATAGTCTGTATCAATATGGTAGTTGTAATAGTCCAAACCAAATAAGACGTTGTTTACAAAACCTGCCACGTCTACCACGCCACTTAATTCAAAGCGTAGCGATAAGTCTTGCGCTTGATAGTCACGGGTTCTACGTTGCCTTGAAAGTATAGATGGGTCGGTATACAAAAGCTGACGGCCTTCCGACAGTTCGGTATCTGAAGACTGCCCTTCAAAAGAAGAGTCTCTGTAGGCGAAGCCACTGAGTAAATGCCAGTTGTGATTCAACTCGTGATTTAACACTAGCTGATGTCCGAAGGCTTTAACTTCATGGGCTCCGTCTCTAACATCACCATAAAAGTCTTCGGCATCTACGGCGTCAAAGTCGTTATTTAATATGAACACACCGCGATCAAGCGGCTTTTCCTGATCCAGTATTTCCATCTGATAGCTTAAGCTGGTGTGATCAGAAATGTTCCAAATGAATGAAGGGTTAAGGTTCAAATTCTTGAAAAACACGTTATCGCGATAAGTATCAGAGTCTTCGTATGAACCGTTAACGCGATACGCCATGTCTGAATTAATGCCGTTCGTGTAATCGAACTCTACTTGTTTTTTATCAAAATTACCTACGGTACCCTGGATGTAGCCTTGCTCTTCGAACTGAGGTTTTTTGGTAATAACGTTAATGGTACCGCCAGGTTCCCCTTGACCATATAAGGCTGATCCCGGACCCTTCATTACTTCTATGGTTTGAACGTTAACCGTGCTTCTATTACCGCTATAGCCACGCACGTTGAAGCCGTTTATTAAATAACCCGATGGGTTATTTTCATCGCCAGAAAAACCTCGGATCGCAAAGCTATCGAACATGCCGCCAGAGTTGTTTTGTCTAACAATGGTGGGCGCAAAATCTAGCGCATCAATGAAGCGCGTGATCCCTTCATTCGCTAAGGTATCAGCAGTAATTCGGTCGATTGCTTGTGGGGTGTCGATTAGCGGTACATTACCACGGTATGGCTGAAAGTGTCTTTTTACCTCAATGTGTTCAAGTTCATCATGAGCACCTTGAAGGGAGCTTTCATCACTTTGCGCAGCGGCGCTTACTGATAACGCAACTAAAGAAAATATAAACGGTGTTTTAAGATCAAGCATAAGCAAGGTATCACGTGTCTTTGGCAGGTTTTTCAGAGGTCGCGAATGTTATGTTATCTCGTTTCTTTCCGCAAGAGGGCTTAGGAACCAAAAGGTGAGATTAATGATTCTTGAAGACTAATTGCATATCGGGCGCTTCATTCGGAAGGTGAAAACGCGCAAAGCGTTATTACAAAGCGTTGTTGCAAAGTGAATATACTGGTCCAAACTCAACTGTCTGGCGTTTTCCTCTGCCTGCCAATGCTATACACTTCGCGTCTTTGTTACGCCTTCTTGCTGGCTACCCGTAAATTTGAACTAGGACCCTAAATGCGTCATACAACCCTCTCATTACTCTTTTGTACTCTACCTTTTTCTGTCATGGCCGCTGAAAGTGTTGATACTTCAAGCGCTAACGCTGGCGTGAACAGTAACGAAAAAGGCGTGGAGAAAATTACGATTGAAGGGGCGGCGACGGCGAATGACAAGCCAGTAGGCACGTTTAATTCACCTATTTCAAATTTAGAGTACGACCCGCGTGTCGATTTGCAGTCGAGGAACATGGCAGAAGCGCAGGCTGATGTCACTATTCGCGGCGGTATATTCGAAAACACGGGGTTTCGCATAGGAAGCGCGACGCTTATTGACCCGCAAACGGGGCACTATTTCGCTGAAATTCCTATTGCGCCAGAAATGTTGACGAAACCGAGTATTTTCACGGGGGTCGATAACGCGCTTTACGGCGTAAATAGCTCTGTAGGTACGGTGTCTTACGGCTGGCGTCCAATCCAAACAGCAGGCAGTGTGTCAGTGGGAGTAGGTAATAACAACTTCAATTTGCAGCGTGTATACGGTGCAGTAAAGCACGCGTTTAGTGATTCATCCGGTTGGTCTGTTGGGGTTGAAGGGGAGTATTCTCGCTCTGAAAGTGATGGCACTATTGCTAATGGCGATCATAATTTCGAACGCGCGTCAGGGCGTATTCAGCTGGCAAGTAATGACTCACAAACCGACGTGTTTTATGGCTTTCAGCAAAAGTTTTTTGGCTGGCCTAACTTGTACACGCCTTTTAATGTAAACGAGACAGAAGACATTCAAACCCGTTTGGTCATGCTAAATCACAAACAGCGCTACGGTGAAGAGAGTATGAAAAACACCTTTGAAGTTTCTGCTTACTACAGAGAGAATGACGACCATTACGTATTCTCACGTGAAAATCCTGAAGCGTTTCAGGCGTTTCATGAAACCCAAGTGAAGTCATTGGCAGTTTCAGGTACTCATAATGTTTCGCAAGAATTCGGTATTAACTACGCGGCACAGCTTACTGCAGACGACATTACATCAACCACGCTAGAGAACAATTTCACCTCTCGCGACTACTACAAAATAAGTGTAGTGCCCGAGTATCGAACTCAGTTGAACAGCAATGAATCGCTTACTGTTCGTTTAGGTGGGGCATTTGACGATACGAATCGCGACGACGACCGACTGTCTTTTGTGGGCGATATTAGTTGGCTTACCCAAACAGGGAGCAATGCCTCGCGTACACTCTATCTTTCGTATGCAGAGGCGACGCAGGTGGCTGGCTACACGGCTGTAGGCGGCAGCACCACAAGCGGTCTATTTAGAAGTAACAATCAGTTACAGCGAGAAGTCAGCAAAAACCTAGAGTTTGGGGCGTCATTTGATAAATCGTCTTTCAAAGTTGATACCGCCGTATTCTATCGCTGGGATAACGAACTGACGGATTGGACGTATAGCTTCGACGCTACTTCAGCTCGCAGTGCAAACCCGGTAGATATAGAAACCCTGGGTGTTGAGGTGATTGCCATTAAACGCTTCGATAGCGCAGATGTGGTGGCCAGCTATACCTATTTAGATAAGTCTGAAGACTATCGAATTGATGAAGTAGACGCGAGTTTTTACGCGCTTAACTATCCGCCGCATCGCGCAACTCTTGGATTGGTGTGGTTTGCAACCGATACGGTTGAAGTTCGCATTGACAACGAGTGGCGAAAACAAGAAACCAACGCGCTTAGAAGCGGCAGTGACTCAGCATTCTTCTCGCATGTTACCCTTACCTATTCACCGGCTCAGATTGAAGGGTTGAACCTAGTATTAGCCGTGGATAACCTATGGGATGAGCGCTTTGAAGAAATTCCTGGTACGCCGGGGCGCGGCGACCAATATTCTGCCACCGTAACCTATTTTTGGTAAGGGAGAGCAATGATAGAGAATCATCCTCATACCTTAGACGATTTTGCTGGACGATGGGCGCTAACGCGCAAAATCATGCAGCGAAATGGCGATGTATTTACCTTTTTTGGCCAAGCTGAATTTAGCTGGCTAGAAGGTAAAAGCTACATAAGTGAAGACTACCTAGATAACGGCCACATCGGCAAAGACAATATAACCAAAAAACACAAAGGCAAAGAAGACCAAGATAATGGCAGCGCACATAAAGAGAGTTGCACCTTAGGGTATTATGAAAAAGGCGAAGTAACCTCACCTAATAATAGCGTAATGCTCGCAGAACGTCGGTATTTTTGGCTGCAGCCTCAAACGGGTTTGTTTGAAGTGTTGTTCGACGATAAGCGCTATTTCCATACATTTAGTGCGAGCAACCCGAACGCCAAACACTTATGTGGCGATGATAATTACGTGGTGCGCTATGACTTCACAGCGTGGCCTGTGTGGCGCTCTACATGGCAGGTCATTGGGCCGCGCAAAGACTACACCATGGTGAGTGAGTATAGTCCTGCGTAGCTTTGGCCTTTTTGGGCCTTAAATCTGTTTTTGTTTCTTGGAGTGTTGATGAGACATCCCAAGTGCAATAGCAATGATGGCACCGCCAAGAAACAGACGTGTAAAATCAGTGTCTTTTTGCCAAAGCAGTAAATTAACCACAAGCCCCGCGGGAATGAGTGCGTTATTCATAATAGCTAAGGTACCACCAGAAACGGCTAGCGCCCCTTGGTTCCAAAAGTAATACCCAAGCCCCGATGCTACAATACCCAACCACAGCAGCACACCCCATTGCTCGGTGTTCTGCGGTAGTTGACTTGGGTTGCCGAAAAGGAAAAACGCGGGCAAAGCTATAACTAACGCGCCTAAATAAAACCAGGCGAATACGTTGTGATAGGGTACTTGGGCGGTAAAAGTCGAGGTCAGCTTTTTATAACCCACTTGGCCTAGCGCAAAGGAAAGGTTAGCACCTTGAACAATGGCAAAACCAAACCAGTAATTATCAGTCACGCCATCAAAACGAATTATTGCTGCCCCAGCGGTGGCGATAAGTGCGCACAATAAATAAAACGGGGTAAACCGCTTAAACAGGGCGTCGTTTAACATAACGACATAAAGTGGCGTAAAAATGGTGAAAAGCAACACTTCTGGCACGGTTAAATACAAAAACGCGTGGTAGAAGAAAATGTACATTAACCCCAGCTGCACAGCACCTAAAGCCGCCAACGCCGCTTTTTGCTTTGCGCTTAACAATGATACTTTTAGAAACGGAAGGAACACTGCTGCAGCAAGAATGATGCGGGTTAATACGGCAAAGTAGCTATCTACTGAGCCGGCCAAGAATTCACCGATAAGCGAAAAGGAAAATGCCCATAGGACTGTAACTGCAACAAGGTATAGCACGCGTTTCTCTTTTTCTAAGTAGGACGCGCGCTAAAGTATTGCAATGGGCAGTATTTATCAACTAATAGCTTGTTTGGACATTACTGATAACATTTAGTGAACAACGCTAGAAAGTACAGGCACTGGTGCTGACTCAACTTTTTTGTTGCCCTTATTACTTTCCTTAAATTCGCCAGCTTCCTCAACCAGCGCCGTCATAGCGTCAATAATATCTAAAAAGCTTGATAACTGCTCTGGCGTTAGGCCATTAGACAAATTTTCGATTTTATTGATAAGTTGTTTAGTAGGTAGGCGCATAGTGTCAAAATCTCGTTGTTTTCTAGCATGAAAGCTAAATTTTCAAGGTATAGCGTTATCAAAAACGTTATTTTCAACTAAATACTTCAATAAACTTGCCAACTTTTTTCTGACGGTTTTGTGCAAAAATTGTTGCTTATCAGTTTTTTGTATCATTTAAATTATTTCTAATCTTGTTTTGCGTTCAGCGATATCTATTAAACCTAATGATAACGGCTGCTTTTCCATGTCGAAATTATAAGTAGTTTCTCCGCGTGTTGCTCTATTAGCACGTTGTAGTGAGTTATTACTAAGCAGTGAGTTCATGATTAAGTACGTTTTAATCTGTTCTCGTAAACCTAGTTACTTCTTGTAGAAGTGAAAGAAGGCGTTGAATATGAAAAAAGTAAGAATGTCACTGACAGCAGCTGTTATTGCCATCAGTGCCTGTAGTTCTGATGAAAACAATGTTAATACACCCCCTGTAGTAGAAGCAGGGGAGAGGCAAACAATAGATGAAAGGTCTATGGTAGTGCTTCAGGGTAATGCTAGCGATACACAAGGTAGCGTTAGCGTTCAATGGGAGCAAATATCAGGAGAGTCGGTTGATATCGAAGATGCAAGCTCACTTAATGCGAGTTTTCGAGCACCGTCTACCTCAGATGACGAAACCCTAGTGTTTCGACTTACCGCAACAGATAGTGAAGGGGTCACGGCCTCAGACGATGTAACCGTTGTGGTGAACGACCGTAGAGCCTCGTCACAAGGTATCGACGAAGACGCCAATGAACGACGCGAACGAGTAAATAATGACAGGGACAACGACAACGACTTTGTTGATAACAGAGAAGTTAGAACAATTGATGGCTCTCTAAATAATAATGCCAATCCACTTTGGGGGGCAGCATTTACTCAATTAAAACGCTGGGTTGATCCTGATTACGAAGATGGCGTTGCTTCAATGTCAGGCATTAATCGACCTAGTGCTCGTTTGATTTCCAATAATATACATCATCAAGATACAGGCGAAGTTATCCCAAACACTTTCGGTACATCTGATTTTGTTTGGCAGTGGGGGCAATTTATTGATCATGATTTTGGTCTAACGGATGGCTTAGAAGAAGTGGCCGATATTCCGGTGCCCGTTGGAGATGCGCTTTTTGACCCTCGAAGTACGGGAACCGCAACTATCCTGTTCTCAAGAGCTATTTTCGACCATGATACGGGCACATCTGCCCGAAATCCGCGAGAGCAAGAAAACGAGCTAACTGCGTGGATCGATGGAAGCATGGTCTATGGGTCTGACGAAGAACGTGCGTTGGCGATAAGAGTAGGGGAAAACAGCCCTTACTTAGACACAAGCGAAGGTAACTTACTGCCTTTCAATACCAGCGGGCAAACCAATGGTAACGCGTTTGGTGTGGAAGACGACGAGCTGTTTCTAGGTGGTGAAGTGCGTGCCAATGAGCAGGTTGGACTTACTGTTATGCACACTCTGTGGGTAAGGGAGCACAATCGACTTGCGGCTATATTGGAAGAACAGTTGCCAGGTGCATCTGGTGAAGAAATTTTCCAA
The DNA here is from genome assembly GCF_056311745.1 of Alteromonas sp. ABV4_150. NCBI lineage: Bacteria > Pseudomonadati > Pseudomonadota > Gammaproteobacteria > Alteromonadales > Alteromonadaceae > Alteromonas > Alteromonas sp. ABV4_150. The sequence continues at coordinate 2,521,690 of NZ_CM149971.1, forward strand.
GCAGCACGGCGACTGGTTATAGCTGAAATACAGTCTATTACTTACAACGAATACTTGCCTGCACTGATAGGCGACAACGCATTGTCTCGCTATCAAGGCTATGACAACACAGTGGACCCTGGGCTTTATAATGCGTTTTCTGTGGCTGCGTTTCGTCATGGTCATTCGCTAATAAACGACCAAATTTTGCGACTTGATGCACAAGGAAATACGATTGACGAAGGGAATTTATCGGTAAGAGAAGTGTTCTTTACTGCGCCCAGGATTCTTACCGATGAGCAAAGTATTGAGCCTATTTTAAGAGGCCTCGCAAGTCAGTTGCACCAAGCCATCGACGTGAAAGTAACCAGTGAGCTGCGTAACTTTCTATTCGGTTTGCCGGGGCAAGGCGGACTAGACCTAGTTGCACTAAACATTCAACGAGGGCGAGATCATGGCGTACCTTCTTACAATGACATGCGTGCCCAATTCGGTTTGGAGCCTAGACAGTCCTTTAGTGAAGTAACCTCAAATACTGAGTTACAACTTGCGCTAGAGGCGACCTACGACAGTATTGACGATATTGACTTGTTCACGGGCGGTCTTGCTGAAGACCCTGTGGCGGAAGAAGGGTCCCAGTTAGGCCCTTTGTTTCGCGCAATGATTACCGAGCAGTTTGAAGCACTTCGAGATGGTGACAGATTTTGGTACCAAAATTATCTAACAGATGAAGAGCTAGACATGATTGAGGGGGTGACGCTAGCTGATGTTATTCGTAACAACACAGGTATTGGAAATGAAATACCAGACAATGTGTTTTACGTAAGCGACTCGACTAACTAGCTACAAATTACATACCGCTACACAACTTGTGTAGTGGTATTTTCTTTATTCCAATTTATCCTTTAGTAGGGGAATACTATTTCTAAAAATAGAAAGGAATAGGCAACTTTTCTTTCAGTTCAGCTTTTTGGTATTCCTTCTTTCACTTCTCCATGTTGTTTACTCCACATCTTTCCACTGTTTTTGTCGCACAAGGCTGAAAATTTTATCATTGCCTATCATTCTGTTTTTATTGCAAAAAGCGTTTAAAAATAAATGGCCATGTGGGGTATTTATACTGAATATCCATTTTTCTTCTTGCAAAACGTTTCTAAATAAATAAGATCAAACGCAAATCATTATCATTTGCGTTAAAAGAAAAATAAATGAAACGAGCCTACGTTGTACCTTCACTTGCCATAGCCGCCACGCTTCCTTTGGCTTTTTCAGTTTTAGCGGAAGATGACCTAGAGCGCGTTGTAGTGACTGGTACTAGGACGCCGAAATTACTGGCTTCTTCACCAGTGAAGGTTGATGTAGTTGATAAAGAAGAGATTGCTCGATTAAGTAAAGGCACGCTACGCCAAGTGCTTGAAGTGATGCCCGGTGTTGTGGTTAGGCGCAGTCAAAAAGACGGGTACAACGTTCAGCTAAATGGCTTCAATGGTGACCATGTGCTGGTGCTAATCAACGGCCAACCTATTATTTCACCTACAGGTTCTTCGGTCGACCTTGACCAAATTAGCGTGGCTAATATTAAGCAAATTGAAATTGTGCGAGGCGCTGCTTCTGTGCTTTACGGCAGCTCTGCTATGGGCGGCGTTATCAATATCATTACCGAAAGGGTAGAAGGCTCGCGGTTTTCAGCAGACTACGAGGGATCTTATTTTACCGATGATGCAATTGACGGTGATGAATTCGGGCACACGTCTAGGGTCACTGCAGCGAAAGCAGTAAGCGATTGGCAGCTTGGCATCACGGCTCAGAACATTACTAACCCGGGTTTTGATTACGACGGCGAAACTACATCACAAGATGGTGGCGCGGTAGACAAATCTTTTGTGCAAATGTCTTTATCTACGTTGATAAATAGCGTTAGCGTGCAATATAAAGGGCAATGGCTGGACGAGAAAAAAGACAAACCTCAATCATCAATACCCGGCCAAGCCACCATTATTAGTTATCTTTCTAACGTTACTCAGTGGCAGCACGATGTTCGCGTTGAGCAACAATACGATTGGCATATCAACACGCGCTATCTTTCACACGATGAAGAAAGCGGTAACAGCAACGGGCTGCGTCAAACCGATATTCAGCTAGCGGAACTAGAAGCGCAGAAAATTTATTCTACCGAAGATATCGAGTGGGTAGGCGGCCTTGTTTTACATGGCGACACGCTGGACCAGCAAAACCTCAGCACGGGCACGGTTGAAGTTGACGATGTAAGTCGTGAAAGTGCCGAGCTTTATTTACAAGGAAACTGGCAGAAAAACGACACCCAGCTTTTAGCTGGCGCAAGAATACAAAACGATTCTGATTTTGGTTGGCATACTGCATTTAAAGCAAGTGCAAGCCAGTCAATTAGTGCTGACAGTACTTCGTGGCAACTTCGCGCAGGGGCTGGCAGTAGTTATCGCGTGCCTAACCTCAAGGAACGCTATTACATCTTCGACCATAGTAACTTAGGTTATATGGTTCTAGGCAACGACGCGCTTACCCCTGAAACAGCGCTAAATGCCAACTTAGGCGCTAACCTTCGAGTAGAACCGACCCAAAGTGACTGGTTATATCACCTTGATATTAACCTTCATTACACTAAAGCTGATGACTTTATCACTACAGCGGTAGATGTGGACGCATCGCAAGAAGCAGGTTTAGATATTTCAGTTTATCAAAACCTCGATGAAGCGACCCTATACGGTGCAGATCTAAGCGCCAGCGCGGAGAATGATAATTGGCAGTGGCAACTGAATTACAGTTATTTAATTGCTGAAGATGGTAATTCTCAGCGCTTGCCTGAACGCCCTACGCACTTAGTTAAAGCATCCGTTACTTATCAGTTTAGCCAAACCGACACCAGCCTTCAGCTTTACGGAGTGCATGAGGGAAATGTATCTCCTTCCAGTGGCTATACATCAGTTTTCAAAGACAGCTTTACCACGCTAAACGCAGTTGTACAGCACCAGTTCACGCCTCAGTGGCAAGCGCGCCTCGGGCTTGAAAACCTCACCGATGAGCATCGCTCAACCGACGCACTTCTAGCGGCGACTTTCGACGCAAGGCCGATTGCTGCAAGGCGGTTGTATTTGGGCGTGAGTTACCAGTATTGAAAAAACATAAAACAAAAGTACCGACATAGAAAACAGCGTTTGAGATCAAAACAAAAAATACCTAACGGCAGATCCCAAACCAACAACTAAAAACCGCTGGTTAATTCGGCGAACTTTAAAAAAGGAAAACACATGAACAAAACGTATTTGGCGCTATTGCTTGCCATGACATTCGGTTTAACTGCTTGTGGTGGTTCAAGTAGCGATGACACCTCAGTTGAAACGCCTGATCAAGTAACCGATGGCAGTGGAGATTCAGATGACGGAAGCAGTAACGGCGAAAACGAAGAGGCAACAATTTACGGGCCTTTTAGTACAGGGTCTACATCCGAGCCTGTGGCCGTTTATTTTGACTTAGATACACAAACACAACTTACGCTTACTGAAGAAGAAGCCGCAACGGATACCACGTGGGATATTGGCTTTAAGCGTACCAATGTGTTTTTGAATACAAACCAGGAAACCGCTGTTAGCCTTTACTTTACCGGAAATAACAGCGACTTTTACGATGATACGGGCGCACCAGTGTCTGACTTGTTCTTAAATGCTACGGCTGATAGCGAACTAGACGACTACTTAGCTGTTACTCAAAGCGATATACCAGAAGCTGAAGCGTTCAGCACAGATACAGAAACCCAAGTGATCGGCGATACCTTTTACAACTACGACTTTACTACTCACGTAGTAACGCCAAATGAAGAGACCTATTACATCGTTTCCTCTGATAGCAACTACACAAAATTTCACGTTACCGATATCGTCACCGAAGGGCGAGGTATCGGTGAAATAACCCTTGGCGTTATGCATCAAAGCGTTCTTGACGGGCAAAGCACCTTTGCTGAAGAAGTCGCACTTACCATTAATGCGGTGGGTTGCAGCGACACGGTTTATATTGACTTTGATGTTCAGCAAGTAGTTACACAAACTGATGGCTGGGATTTATCAATGCCGTGTGCGGACGGGGCGGGGGAATTTACCCTTTCTATTGCTGATGACGCGACCGTGCTTCGCACAGACGCTGAAACATACGATGGCGTAGACACCGAAGCGGCACAGTTTTATGGCTTCAGTGAAGAGACCGTTAGCGAGTACGCTATGGCTACGAACAACTGGTATTTCTACGACAGTACCAGCCACTTACTTTACTCACAGTTTGGGGTTTATTTAATTCAGTCTGGCGACACTACCTACAAGCTTCAAATTACCAGCTATTACGATGAAGAGGGAACATCAGGTGCGTACAGTTTCCGCGCCGACCCGGTAAGTGGAGAGTAAACAATGTTGCAAAAGGCTCTTTCACTTTCATCTATTGCCGTAAAAGCGATGTGTACTGTGATGGCGGGGTGGAGTTTGTTTGCGGGAGGGGCGTTTAGCGCCCCTTTAGTTGAACCGCAAACTACATCTCCTAGAATTGTTACCGCTGGCGGCAGTATCACCGAAATTGTTTTCGCGTTAGGACGAGGCGATTGGGTAATTGCTACTGACAGTACCAGTATGTACCCAAAAGAAGCGGCAAGTTTAACTAAGCTTGGGTACTTTCGACAGCTCAGCACTGAAGGAGTATTGGCCCAACAGCCCACAATGCTGCTAGGAGCTGAGGCGACAGGCCCAAGTGTTGCGCTTGAACAAATAGCCCATGCTGGCGTAGAGGTTACTACCTTTAACGTAGACAAAAACTTAAGTGGCCTTAAGCGCCTAGTACTGGATATTGGCGAAAAACTATCGGCAAGTGATAACGCCATTACCCTTGTTCACGATATTGAAAAGAAGGTAGAGCAACAAAAAGCGCAGTTCGCAGATAAAACCTTAGCGTTCAATACGCCAATTAAAGCGCTTTTTGTGGTGGCGAATAATGACAGAGGAATAACGGTTGCGGGTAAAAATACTGTGCCCCAAGCGCTATTCGATACGCTGGGTATCGTTAATATAGGTGCAGCAGTGGAAGGTTACAAAGTGATGAGCGCCGAGTCTGTGCTGATGCAAAATCCTGATATTGTGATTGCCGCTGGGCACATGCTACGTGGGAAAAGCGCGAAGGACGCCCTTTGTACGCACCATGCGTTGGCAGCCACCTTTGCTGGTATCCATTGCCTGGTTGAAGCCATGGATAGCAGCATAAGTTTGGGCCTTTCTCCGCGCTTTGATGTAGCGCTTCAGCATGTTGCAGAGTATGCAGAAAAAGCTATTGAAATTAAGCAAGCGCAAAACGCGGCTAACAGTAGTACGAGTCAATAATGCAGTTATCTTCGGCAGCTAAGCACAGTGATAACCTAGCTGATAAGCCAGGCGATAGTGCGTCTATGTCTGTGGTACTTCAGCTTATTAATGCCCGCGCGCAGCGAAAACGTATTGGCATAGGAATATTGGTTGTATTGCTGTTGCTCTGTGCTTACGTGGGGTTAACCCACGGCAGTCTACCAATTGATATTGAACAGCAACTTCGATACTTCATTGGCGGCGCAAATACGGTAAAAAATACGGCAGCAAATGCCACCCATTGGTATGTGTTGTCTGAAATAAGGCTGCCGAGGGTGATCATGACAATGCTGATTGGCGCGCTTCTAGCCGTATCTGGCTGTGCAATGCAGGGGCTAGTGCGTAATCCTCTTGCCGACCCTGGTTTAATTGGTATTGCAGGTGGCGCAGCCGCAGCCGCAGCTCTTAGTATGACCATAGTACCTCCCCTCATCCCTGCGCTTGAGTCTATATGGGTAGCCATGTGGGCCTTTGGTGGTGCACTACTTTCTGTATGGACAGTGCTTCGGTTTTCAAATGGGCCGCAAGGCGTTTCAGTAGCCGCGCTTATTTTGGCAGGGGTTGCCATTAACGCCTTAACCGGAACTGTGATAGGGGCTATTAGTTATGTAGCAAGCGATGATGCACTTCGCCAAATAAGCTACTGGACCATGGGTAGCCTTGCCGGAGCAAGCTGGACGCTTTGTGGTCTTATAGCGCTAGCTGGGCTTGTTGCTTTTACTGGTCTTATGAAGTCACGTAATGCGCTAAATTTACTCGCGCTTGGTGAAAAAGAAGCGGCTTATATGGGGCTTAATGTTACCCGATACAAACACTGGGTTTTATGGCTGGTGGCGTTCTCAGTAGCACTAGCGACGGCGCTGTGCGGCATTATTGGCTTTGTAGGATTGGTAGTGCCCCACATGTGCAGGGCAATTTTTGGTGTAAATCACCAGGTGCTAATACCTGCCTGCGCACTAATGGGCGCGTTGCTATTAATGGTTGCCGATACATTGGCTCGTACCTTATTTGTGCCTATGGAAATACCTATTGGTATTGTTACATCAGCAGTAGGGGCGCCATTTTTCCTTTACTTACTGTGGCAACAACGCCGCATATTTAGTGGTGGGGGGAGCTAAAATGAACGTGGAAATTCTAGAGCAAAGCGACAATGGTAACCGGTTAAACACGGTGTTGCTCACATTAAAAGATTTTGTGATAGCCAGAGGTAACACGCGTTTACTTGAGCAAATATCTTTGTCATTTAACACTGGTGAGTTTACCGCGATAGCGGGTGAAAACGGATGCGGTAAATCTACGCTGTTAAGTATGCTCAGTGGTGTAGAAACGCCATCTGGAGGAACGCTAACGCTTGGCAGGAAAAAAATTAGTGCGCTAAGCGCGAATCAATTAGCAATACAGCGTGCAGTGATGGCACAGAGCGCGTCGACGCCATTTGGATTTATCGCCGACGAGTTACTCCATTTGGCGCGGTATCAGTACGTTGAGTCATTGGAACAAAAGAGTCGGTTGATTCATGGTATTGCCGAGCAGTTTGACATTACGCATTTACTTGCTCGCAATATTCAAACCTTATCTGGCGGGGAAAGGCAGAGAATATTGTTAGCTAAATCTATTCTTCAAATAATACCGAGCGACCAAAACGAGAGTTTGAAAGGCAAGCTGTTGCTGTTAGATGAACCCACCTCAGCCCTAGATTTACGCCATCAGAAACTCGTCATGCAGCAACTGGTCGCACTGCGGGCAAAAGGGCTGTGCATTATTTGCGTAAGTCACGACCTCAATTTAATTTCCCCTTATTGCGACAGACTCATTTTACTGGGTGAAAAGCAGTGTTTAGCCGACGGATCACCTGAGCAAGTACTTACTACCGATATGCTATCTCGGTGCTATCACACCCAGTTAAACCTAATTAAAAACGAACAAAACCAAGTTTTCGTGACACATTAACTTTCGCGTAAACCGAAAAATCAAGAACGGAGTTAACCATGAGCATGCAAGATATTGCATTTCAAGCAAAACAGCTAAGCCGCAGCCATCACAGCGGTGTATTGGGTACGCATTCAACATCAATGCCCGGCTATCCTTTTGGTTCGGTTGTACCTTATTATTTAACGCCTGCCGGTGACGCAATTATCTACATCAGCGATATCGCACTGCATACGCGTAATATTAAAGCGAACGACAAGGTTAGCTTAACCATATTCGATGCTAGTGAAGACGACTCTCAGGCGAATGGCCGGGTGACTATTATGGGGAGTGCGGAGCTTGCGAACCAAGATGACGTGAAAGCGCAGTATCTTCGTTTATTCCCACAAGCTAAAAAATACGAGCAGACCCACGATTTCAATTTTTACATTATTCGTACTGAACGAGTACGTTTTATTGGTGGTTTCGGAAAAATCCACTGGGTTGATAAAAACTATTGGCGCGTTGAAGCCCAAGACTGGCATAGCGCACCAGAGGGCATGATCACCCATATGAATGAAGACCATCAGGACGCGATGCAGCTTATCTTGCAGCATAAAGCAGGTGTAAACGTTGAAGCGCCGATAATGCACAGCGTATTTCCAGAAGGCATGCATTGCGGTACAGAAAAGCAGACTTGGTTTATTCCTTTTGAGGCGCTATGCATGTCGTCAACGGACGTACGAAAAGCGTTAGTGAAACTAACCAATGGCGCACGGAGTGTGCTTAACGTACCCAAAGCGGTGTCGTAGCCTGACCGCATGATACTACATCCGTACGGAGCGGCTTTTAACGTGAGTCGCTTTTGTGTTAGAAGGTTTGAGCTTGCAGCTGCCGACACAGTCCGTTTGTTATAAACAAAGCGTTGTTTTGCAGCAGTAAGCCTGCTCATTGGTTCACCGTAAATTGACTTATACCTCTCCTTCAACGAGCGTTTTTTTAGCCATTAACGCATCGGTTAAAAACTGCATCAGCAATTTTACTTTAGGCTGTTCATATAAATCAGGGTGAGTGAGAAGCCAAATATCGTATTTCAACACGGGCCCGCTGCCCGGCAGTCGCACTAGGTCGGGGTGTGGGTCGCCCATGAAACATGCAGCTCTTCCCATACCCACGCCGTTTAATATAGCGTGATATCGAGAGATGATGTCATCTATTGCTATTCCAATTGGTACCTCTGGGTAAGGCGATTGTGCTAGCCATAGTGGCCAGACTTCATTCTCTAACGGCGCAATCCATCGCCAGTCTTTACGGGGTTTATTTTCACAGTAATCTTTGTGTGCATAAAAGCACAAGCCTAGCTTGTAAAGTCGCCTTCCAATTAAGTGTTCCGGTAATTTAGGTGCCCCGCGTATAACGACATCCGCTTCGCCTTTGTCTAAGTCGGCGAATTTTGTAGAGCTTTTCACTTTTAATTGAATAGACGGATAAAGCCGAGCGAACTCACCGAGTTCTTTGACCAACAAAAACTGCGACATGGGCTCGCCCAGTGAGAGCGTTATTGGGCCTGCGAGTTTTTCATTACTTGCGCAGTAAAGCCGTTCTGAATCACGAATAACACTTTCAACCTGCATAGCGGTGGCGACAAGCTGCTCGCCAAACGGGGTAGCGCGGTACCCGCCGGGAATGCGCTCGAAAATACTGGCGTTATATTGCTTTTCCAATAACGCCAAGCGTCTTGCTACCGTGGTATGAGTGGTTCCCAAAGCTACTGCGGCCGCTCTTAAGGTTATCGACCTGTGAAGGGCAAGAATTAATGCGTAATCATTCCAATCTTTCATGGAACGATAATGCACCATTGTGAACAAAAAACAAACCGTGTTTTGGGGTGATTCACTTGTTAATGTATTCGCATAACTACAAAGTTAACTATTAAAGAGAGAGTTGAAATGTTACTTAGTTTATTAAAATTCAGAGTTTTAGGGTTCGGGTTGTTAAGTTTTTTGTTTACCTCCCCCGTAATTGCTGACGAAAAAGAGAAAGTGTTGTCGGTGCATTTTAATCCAGGAGCGGTGATGCAGCTTATTGCACCTGTAACTGAAGCGGAAAAGCGTCCGCTGCGAGACAAGTATTTTGAATTGGGAGCATCAACAGCACGCGAATACGGGTATACCCAAAATGGGGTGCTTGTCGTTGAAAAAACGCTAATAGGAACCTTTAGTCCTAATGTTTTTGTGGTAAGCCAGTGGCCTTCACTTAATGCACAAAAATCATTTCAATCGCTACCACTGTTTAGCGATATAAAGGCATTAAGAAGAGAGGCATGGGAGGCACTAAAGCTTTATGACTATGAGGTAAGTAAGCCTACCACGCTGACATTTTCAGCAGACAAGGTATATTCAGTTTCATTGGCCTGGGTGAACCCCAAAGCACCTAACAACTATTATGCTTTTATCGACAGCTTTTCGGAAAAAGCGCAAGCGTTGGGCGGTAAAGTAGTATCCAAAACTCAGGGTATATCACTAAGCGACCATAACCCCTACGCTGTAGCGCCACAGCAAATTGTGATTATAGAGTGGAATAGTACAAATGATATTGAGGCGGTTCTTGAATCATCAGAATATGCAGCGCAGCTAGAAAAGCTTAAAAACGGTACGGTAGATTTTGAACTGCATGCAGTGCGCCCAAGGATTTAGCGTTAAAGGCGTAAGCGTATTGCTAAAGCGTTGCGTGTGTAAACAAGCGATAATCAGTTAACTATTTTGACTCGATAAGCCGAATCCAATGATTAAAAACGCCTACGTTTTCCAAGATGATTTTCACACACATCAGAATTGGTACTGCTAATAGGACTCCTATCACGCCCCATAGCCAGCCTGTGATGGCTATCCAAATTATGATTATCAGCGGGTTGAGCTGCATACTGCGCCCAAGTACGGCGGGTGTAATCAACTGAGACTCGACAATGTTTAATGTTAAAAATACACCGGCTGGTAAAAATGCGCTGCCGGTAAGCCCAAATTGAACTAGACCCACAACGAGCAACACGAGACAACTTGCGATACCGCCTAAATAGGGTACAAAGTTCATCAAAGCAACCAGCGCTCCCCACAATAATGCATCTTCAATTCCGAAAAAATGAAAGGCACCAGCCGTAGCCAGCCCTAAACAGGTGTTTATGATACTTATCGTTACTATGTATGAAGAAAGCTCTCGTTGAATTTGATCGACCAACACTAATGCTCGTCTTTTATCCGTGACCACTGGAAAATCTCTAATGAAAACGTGGAAGAGGTTTGGACCGAAGACTAGTAAGAAAAAGATCAATACTACGCAGCCAAGCACTTGCGCTAGTAAGAAAGGCGCACTGCTGAAGAGGTTCAAACCCATATCAATGCCACTTTGCTTGATCTTGTCGGTCACTGAATTTGAAGTATCTGGCGGAGTAAGCACCTGTTTATTAGAGTCATCGTCGCCAAACCAGTCAAAAATAGAAGGCCCCTTTTCCTCGGGAGCGGCCTCAGGCGGTGACGTATAGGCATCAATGCTACTGCTAATTTCTTCTATCTCTTCTGTTATCTCGGCAGCTATTTTAGGCAGTGAATGCATCCAGCGTTCGGCGGGTTCAGCAAGCTCTAAAATAAGCAACGTGAAAGGGGCTATCAATAGAGCAATCAATACACCTGCTGACATTGTCCGTGGTACATATACTTTTCGAGCAATGGCAACAAGAGGACTTAATAGTAAAGCGATAAAGGCAGAAAAGAACAGCGGGATAAGTAAAGATTTCGCCAAGTACATGGTGTAAATAAAAGCGAAGATTACTAAGGTATTCAGCAATTTAGTTTGCTTGGCTATTTTAGGGTACGCACCAGTTAAATTCTTTTTTACTTTTTCGTCGTTAGTAGAACCAGCGTTATCCATGTCTTAGCCTTGGGTGAGAAGCGAAATTTGCGCGATTTTTTCGTCAATCTTGGAGAAGATAGAGTATAAATATTACGAAAATTTCATGTTTAAGGTTCAATTTCTTCAAACCCTAGTCTTCGTATATTATTCGACAATATTTGGGTGATCTGTATAGGCAAGTAAATCACTATTAAAAGCATACATGGATTATTGTCTTATGGAGAGGGCTAATGTCTCGTATTACTCGTCGTCACTTCCTTCAAATAGCGGGTTCAGGTTTACTCCTTGCCCACAGCCCTTATTTGTTAGCTCAGCCACCTAAGAAGAAATTAGGCGTAGCCTTGCTTGGCTTAGGCAACTACAGCACAAATTTATTAGCGCCAGCGCTACAGCACACCAAGCATTGCGAGCTGCGAGGCATCATCACGGGTAGCGAGGAAAAAATTCCTAAGTGGCAAAGAAAATACGGTATTAAAGACCCCAACGTATATACATACAGCTCAATGGCAGAAATAGCCAATAACGACGATATCGACGTTATCTATGTCGTTACCCCCACAGGTACGCATAAAGACTTCGCAGTGCAAGCCGCAAATACGGGGAAACACGTGTGGTGTGAAAAGCCAATGGCCATGGATAGTGAGGAGTGCCAGGCCATCATCGATGCCTGTAGTAAAAATAATGTGACTTTGTCTATCGGCTATCGCATGCAGCACGAACCTAATACACGCACTTTTCATCAATACCTTGAAACTAAACCCTATGGAGATATAACCGCAGTATCGAGCTTCGCCGGTTATGCGGGGCAAGGCAGAGCGGCAGACAACTGGCGCATGAAAAAGCATATGGGAGGCGGCGCACTCTATGACATGGGCGTTTATGCGATAAACAGTGCGCGCTTTTTAACGGGGCGTGAGCCCTTGTCTGTTACCGGTAGCCACCCTCCTCAACGTTTCCCCGAAAAATTTACTGAAGTTGATGAAACTACCTTGTTTACGCTGGATTTTGGCAACGGGCTGGTGGCAGATTGCGGTACTAGCGTAGTAAAAGGGTTTAACCATTTTAAAGCAGACTGTGAAGACGGTTGGTATCAATTAAAACCTATGCAGAGCTACAACGGTGTTACGGGTACAACATCTGATGGGAAAACACTGCCACCTATTGACGGCATGCAGCAAACACTTCAAATGGATAACGACGCTCTAGCCATATTAACTGGGCGCCAGCCAATGGTAACCGGTAGTGAAGGGCTTGCTGATATTAAGATTGTTAACGCTATATTTAAAGCGGCGAAAACGGGTCAAACGGTAACGTTGTAAGGCTTTTTCCTTGAGTCATTCAACGCCCAGAGAACTGATTAGCGAGTTTAACTTTTTCGTATAAGTTAATTGATTAAACCATAGAGATATCTCGGCCCCGTGCACTAAACCTAGTATGGCCCCTAAAACATAACCACGATGCACGTTGTCACCGCCCACATTAGTGTTTGCTATAAGCGCTCTTTTCGGATTATCTGCGTAGCGGTATGCGAAATACAAAACAGCGGGCCAGGCGTCTGAGATATAACATGCCGGCGAATACATTCGCCCTACAACTTCAATATCGCTTTTGTTCTTCGCCGTAAGGGACGCCAAGTTCAGCCCTGCTGACTTACTCGCAATATCTTCTAAAATGTTTTTGGGTGAATCATCTTGGCGGTGCGCTAATTTGTATATAAGTTCAACGTAGACATCGCATACCGATGCTAATGACTCATCGGGATGCGTTAAATACAGATGCTTTCGGCACAGCTGTTGGATCTCGTTAAGTGCTGTATTCTTAGCTGCTTCTACTATCGCCAAAGGTGTTACTGACACAAAAGCGCCTATTGAAGCTGTATCATGGGTAACTGCTCCACATTTTTCTGCCGGAATGCCTTGCTCAAGATTCGCGAAGAAACCTCTGTGATAAGACTCGGCATAGGTGTCAGAGTGCTTAGGCACATCAGCGCGCATAAAGCTAATATATTGGTTTAAAAACTCATCTGAATCATAGCCTTTAAGGGCACAGGTTAGAACGATACGAGCACAGTGGGCATTAAGCGTATTTTCACCAGCTTTCATTCCCTGATGGTAATGAACGTTGTCTTTACCCCAGTAGTGTCTTTTTTCTTTTAGAATGACCTCTCCCACTATCTCTTTTGGGCTAGCTGATGCTTTGTTTGCCCGTCCACCTTGCTGAGTAGAGTGTAGCGACATTATTGAAGAGGGGTGAAGGGATGGCGCATCCTCAAATTGTTTTACCCCTAATGGAAATGCTTTGTAAATATCAGCAGGGTTGTAAAACCAGTGCACCGGCATTGCGAGTGCGTCGCCGACGAATGCGTTTTTGAGTGCCGCTTTCGCTCGCTCGATCATTAGTGAAGCCATCTTTCCTCTCGCCTGCCAACTAACTCATTTGGATGGGTATGCGTGTATTAACTCATTTAAATTACGCTCAAATGGCTAAAAATGATCGCTTCAATGCTCGTCAAAAAGCGACTTATTGCGAATGTATTTCCGCATGTAGTGGTAGGTAATAGGGCGCAACAACCAGCTTTTAAGAGACATTAAAAATCGCCTGTGAGTAGGCGTGTTTTCATAAATTTTATCGTCGTGCAGCCACAGCATTTTACCTACATGCCAGAAGTAAAAAGGGAAGGGAGGCATAAAGGTAATTACGTCTAAGTCGCAGCAAATACGGTAGGTTCTGTGGTGTAGCGTGTAATGCTTGTACCAAGAGCGGGTGCCGACGGCAGGTTGTCCAAAGGTAACCACTCTTTTTACCGACTTTGGGAATCGCCTTTCGAAATAATCGGCCATTAACACAGCGACCGCACCGCCAGATGAATGACCAATAAAAGAAAACCGCTTGCCTTGCTCGCGAAGGGGTTCTAACACTTTAACCAGTAGTTCTCTAAGCGGTAGTGCGTCTTCTGAGGTTTTCGTACTTGAATACATTGGCTGAGCCAATAGCCGCGCAAACCCCCAGTGGACCCAGAATTTTCTGTTTAACTGATTGAGTTTGTTTGGGATGAAGAATAAATTCGCTAGCCAATCTCTTACCCCCAATGATCCACGAAAAACGATGATGACTTCTTTTTTTTTCTCAACCCACAATATTCTTACGCTCATTCTGCCGTACTTATCGACAAGATGACGTTCATGAAAAGGGTCTAGTATTTTCTGATATTGTGCGGCTGCATCAGGGTAGGCAAGTTGGCAGAGAATGGCATATCGTTCGTATTGATAGCGTTTCAATTTCTTCATGAAAACTCATATCGGAGCAATGTGCATTTTGAAATAGTGCGTTTGACGGCACTTTCAGAGAACCTTATACGCTATAGGATATTTATTTCAGAGATATGACGGCGAGAAATATTTGGATAAATTTAGCATGAAAGGGCTCTATGCAATTGCGGTATATCATCAATCATAGAGCCTAGAATCCGTTCTTGCTTTTAATGCTTAGTCTGCAATCTCAGCAGCTACAACAGAGATTTCTACAAGCAGAGCCTCACGCGCCATATCGGCAGTAACGCAAGCTCTAGCCGGTGCATAACCCTCAGGTACCCAGTTATCCCATACCTCATTCATTTTCGCAAAATCGTCCATGGTTTTAAGATAAATGGTCGCTGAAAGCATATGCTTTCTATCGCTGCCCGCTTGAACAAGTAAGCTATCTACTTTATCAAGCATGGTTTGAGTTTGATGAGTAATATCTTGCGTGGCATCTGCGCATACTTGCCCGCATAAGTAGATGACGCCATTATGCTTCACAATGCGACTCATGCGCTGCTTAGTTTCCATTCGTTCAATGTTCATTAATTAAAGCCTTTTAAGAAGTGAGAAGGGTTTGTGCTGAGCGACTTTAATTGGTTTGGTGGGTTACTTCAATTGTTACTCAGTTCCAAACGAAGTAACCCTGAAGAATCTCGGCATGTACAGTTAAGAGACTATATTCCAGCACAACATTTGCACTGGATTCATTAGTGAGCGAGTATTTTCTATAATATTATTTGTGCATACCGCGAATAGGGTAGTTGTTATCAGGATTACGAATCCAGCCCAAACCACTTACTAAGGTCTCTAACTCAGGTCTAACAAATGGGTTGTTAGAAATATCAGCAACGTGCACATTGCCTTCATTGTTCACAACAAACAGCGCTGGCTCAGAGAACGGGTGATCAGTTTCTTGAGGAGATCTTGGATCAGAGATATAAACGCCTAATTCTTCCATCTGCTCCACCGTTAAGCCGCACGCAATTGGAAAGTTGATATCCAATCTAGGCAGGTGACTTTCAAGCTGCTCTTCACTGTCGCCAGACACTGCAATAAGGTCTACGCCAATTTCGGCTAGATGATGCCTAACACTTTCAAGTTGATTGAGGTATCGAGTGCAAAGCGGGCAATGTTGCCCTCGGTAAATTACCACCATTTTCCAGTCAAGACCGTTCTCAGGTGTCGCTAACTTTATAGTGTCGCCATTTAACAGCTTTGCTGAAATATCTGGAAAAGCAGAACCTGCATGTAACTTATTGGTGTATTCAGTACTCATGATAATTCCTTAAAAATGCTTGTTGATGTGGGCTTCAAAACGTTTGAAATAGTTTTCTACATCGGCGTTTTTCATCACGTCAAAGCTGGCGAAAGTTTCAATTGGCTTCATGCCAAAGAACTTAAAGTTCATATGCATTGGAAACAGTAAATCGTCTACAGATTTACCTTCGAAAAACTCTTCGCTGTCGTTAAATGACTCTTCTGGAGCATTGAAGGTTAAAGACATCATATATTTAACTTCGGTAAGGGTACCGCCTGTGCCGTAGTTTTTCTTCGGCGCTTCTTCAACGCGACCGTCGCCGGCACATAAGGCGCCACCCATACCTGCAGTGTATATTTCATCCATGTACTTTTTGAATGACCATGGCACACCCATCCAATTAATTGGTGCCTGTAGAAGAACGATGTCAGCCCACTGATGATGGGCCAACTGTTCTTCAACGTTGTGTTCTTCGGCCATTGTCACTACGCGAGTGTTATAGCCTTTAGCTTCAAGCAGCGTTACCGCTTTATCGACGAAAGACGCGTTTAACTTGCCTTCTGAAAAAGGGTAATACTGGTGTGCATTGATAATTAGCACATTGCCTGTCTTTGTGGTGGTCATCTCAAAACTCCCAAAAAATTGAATAAAGCTTATTGCTCATAGGTGGTTTATTTTAGTGACCTTTTAACTTTAAACAACTAGTGGTGTTTTGGTGACTATGTTGGGGATTAATGGGATATTGTATAAATTGACTTTGAATCAATTGGTTAAGTGATTAAAGAAAGTGGGTTGTCGAGCGAAGTTTATTGCAGCCTTCAAGCGCTTACTGCAACGAAGCTTATTTTTATTGCTTCTAGGCAAACAGTAAATTTTCACTCTATTCAATTAGACAAGACTTGGTGTATTTCATTTCTTAACCACCTTCTCATTGGGTCCTGATGCGTGCGTCCATGCCATATTTGGCTAATGTTTACCTTTGGTAAGTCAATCGGACACTCATGTATGGTTAATCTGTCAAAAGTGAAAGCATACATTTTTGCGATAGACTCCAAGCACACTAAAATGCAGTTTGTATCTTTTGCAATAAGCGGGGGCGTTAAAAAACTTGAAACGCCAGCAACAACATTTCTGGTTAAGTTTAGATTACGTAGTGCTTTATCTACTATTCCGTCAAGATCTCCGGTTAGTGTGGTGACGATATGCCTAGCGTCTAAAAAAGTGTTTAGGTCTAGTTGCGCTGTTGGGGCAAGTTTTTCGCTGCTACTTAAAACAACAAAAGACTCGTCTCTTAGTTTTTGCTGATAAAAGGTATCAGGTAACTCATTGTAAAAGCCTGCAATAGCTAAATCACATTCGCCTGTTTCCAACTCTTTTTTGGGCACTTTGCCCAAGGTATTGTGGCAGACTATCTTAAGGTTTGGTGCCTTCGTTTCTATTCGCGTTAACAGATCAGGCAATAACAGTTGCTCAATAAAGTCTGTCGTATATATGTGAACAATATCTTCATTAAGTAAAAAGTTTTGAGATTCGAGTTGATGATATAAGCCTTCGATAGATTGAACGGCTTGCAATACGAGCGGCGCAATTTGTTCAGCTAATGGGGTTATGGTTAAGCCTCTAGCTGCCCTCACGAAAAGCGCGTCATCGAATTCATTCCTTAACTTATTTAGCTTATGGCTAAGTGCAGGCTGGCTAAGAGCCATGCGTTTAGCTGCATTGGATAAGTTCCTCTCTTCAAATAAAACCTTGAATACATAAAGTAAGTTTACGTCTTTGGTTGAGATATTCATAAATTGGATTGGTGTTATTTAACCTATTCATTTCTTGTGATTCTAGTTTGTACTTAAACTTCCCGTCAATTAATCACTGGAGGTAAGTATGAATAAGTTACGTTTAGGTATTGTTGGTTCAGGCATGATAGCGGGTATTATCGCAAATGCAGTAAAGCAGGTAGAAAGTATTGAATTAGCAGCCGTGGCAAGTCGCCGCCCGGTTTCAGCTAAAGCATTTGCTGATGAGCATGGCATTAACCTCGTGTTTGATACATGGCAAGAGATGTTAGCGTCAGACTCGATTGATGCAATTTATGTAGCAACACCAACGGCAAGCAAAGAAGAAATTGCGATTTATGGCGCACAAAACAAAAAGCATTTGCTGGTGGAAAAGCCTTACTCAAGCGCAAAGTCACTAGAAAACATGATAAATGCTGCAAATGTGAATGGTGTTAGCTTTATGGACGCCACGCATTTTACCCATAATCCTCGCACTAAAGTTATTAATGACATAATGGAGAAGGAAATAGGCGCACCGCAAGCGGTTAGAACGTCTTTTTTCTTCCCATTCATGGATAAAACCAACATCCGTTTCGATACCTCAAAAGAGCCGACAGGTGCAGTGGGTGACATGACTTGGTATTCAATGCGGGCCATTGCCGAATATTTGAAGCCAACGGCACCGCTAAAACTTATTTCTGGCGCTATTGTTAGAGACGAGGAAACCAATGCTGTCATAAGAGGTTCGGGCGTTGCAGTGTTTGAAGATGGCAAATCGTCTACCTTTGACTTTGGCTACAACGTTGGAACGTGCTTGATGGATTTAGATATTCTGGGTCATGAGGGGGTATTTAGCATGTCTGACTATGTACTTGACTGGAAGAATGGTTTTGCATTTGATAACCAAGACCATGTTGTCGGCTTTACTAAGCGCAAAGAAATGCAGCAGCCCAGCGAACATCAGTATATTGAAGCAGATTCCTCAGAAGCGCAGTCAGTCTTTATGATGAGAAATTTCGCGGCGCTAACATCAGATGTGGAATCGGCCGAAAATGCAAAAGCGCAACACTTGGCCTTGTTAACTCAGAGGTTGCTAGACGCATATTGGGATGCAGTGGCATAGAAGAGCAGACACCTAAATCGGGGCTTGATTGGTCCCAATGCGGTGAAGCGAAACTCGGCCGCCACGCTTGCGTGGCGATTTGCTGAATTCTAGACACAAAAAAACCAACTGAAAAGTTGGTGTTAGTAGTAACTATCGTCGAAGAGTAGAAAAATGGTGGCCCCACCCTTCCTAGAATTATGCCAATTTAGGCATTTTTAACGGGGTAAGGGCCACTCGAACCCCCGTTTTATCAGTCTTTATTCCACTCTGTTCCACCTTAATTTAAATAATCGAAGTGGAACAAAGGTGGAACATGCCAGAAATAATTAAGAACCTAACCGATAAATTTTTATGTGATATCAAGCCTAAGTCATCGAGCCAAATTTTTCGCGACAAGCACAGAACCTATTTGAAATTTGTTGTGCGGCCCAGCGGCTCCAAGAGTTTTTACTATAGAGCAAAAAAGAATGGGAAAGACCTAAAGCGGAAGATAGGTGATGCTTCGACCATGAGTTTAGCAACAGCAAGGTTAATTGCAGATAGTCAGCATTCGGGATTCAAAAACGAGAGCCAAAAAGACGTTTCAGTACCGAGCAGTATTAAAAGTCTTACTGTTAACTGTATGTTTGAGTTGTATCGAGAGAATGAACTTAAACATAGAAGAACGGTTGCTGGCAGAAAACATGCTCTTGAAGTTGCGTATAATCTTCATGTCAAAGCCAACCTCGGCCATCGTGTTGTTGCACAGCTGGATAGAAAAGAAGTTCGTTCTTCCGAGAACTCGAAGATAAGGGATATTCCGCTCACAACAAAGCAGTATCAGTGTTAAAAGCAGCGTGTAATTATGTCATCGATTTTGAAGATGCAGGATTAATACTTAATCCATTTGAGCGCATTAAAAAGATGCCAGGTGTAACGAGAAGCCGATATCTTACTCATCAAGAGGCTGGACAGTTGATGAAAGCATTGGAACATGCCTCAAATCAGGACGTAGCTGATATATATAGTATGGCACTTTTCACTGGTGCTAGGCTGACAAATGTGAAGACTATGGAATGGAAAGATATCAACTTAAGTAACGCTGTTTGGTTGATTCCTGCGACTCGGACAAAAACTAATCAGGTTTACGAAATTCCGCTTCACCCGCTGGCAGTTTCTCTTCTTAGAAAACGTCAAAAAAGTTGTCTAGGTAACCATTTTGTATTTCCATCCAAGCAGAAATCAAAATGCGGCTACATAACAGGTGGCGACTCGGAGTGGAAGGTGGCGATTAAATGAGCAGGCCTGTATCATGATAACCCTAATATTCGCCCCAGACCACACGACCTCCGAAGGACATTTGCAACATGGCAAATTCAGTCGGGGGTTGATGTTAGTGTGGTTTCGAAGGCTCTTTGCCATACATCGTTAAAGCATACAATGGTTTATGCATATGCCAATATCGCTCAAGTTAGAAACTCAATTGTCGGAGCGTTTGACAATCTCAATGTAAACTAAAATAGCTGCTAGTGCCCTAAAGTAACTTAAGAAAATAGCGCGTTTTCGCGTTCAATCTTCTCAGCTTTGGGCACTAGACACCTTATATAAAAATCTGTAATCTTCGTCGAAAATAATAAAGTGCGTATAGAAAAACTAGATTTTTTATCAGCGCTAACAAGAACAAGGAAGTAGTATGAGCAATGAAGCTTTGAAAACGCATCTAGCAAAACTGGAAGATTTGCGAATATCTGCAAAGTCTAGGGATGATATAGCTAGTGTTGTGGAAGAAATAAAAGAATATTCCAAATCAGGTTCCTATAACTTTCAACAACCGTTTGTTATCTATCTATTATTTATCTCCTTTTTCCTCACCCTAATTATTTATGCAAATTCGACCTCTGATGAAGGGCTTATGCTTGCAGGTGCTTCATTTATAGTATTCATAGGTAGTGTTTTTGCGTTTTTCTCAAAGAAAAAGCAAGTAAACAACGTGGGAAGAAACCTAGGGCATACGGCTTTAGCTTTAGCGAATAATTTAGTTCCTAATGAAGCTTTTAACGGGCGCGAATTATGGAAAGATTTAAAAAGACAATTCCGCGTGTTCAGAGCTGGCGATGAAAGTCAGGAGATTACAGCGTTCTACGACGGGAAGACAGAAGATGGAGCATTCTTCCAATTGTTCGAATTCAAATATGTAGATGTTACAGAGGAAGAGGACGAAGACTCCGACGGAAACAAAACAACCACCAAAAGAAGAACTACGCATTATGAATATGGTGTCCTTACCCATATGCCATCTTTGCCTTTGATGACAATTAATACGAGAAGTCAGTTCAAAGAGAAATGGGACTCGGCGAGTAATGAGTTCAACAAAAAATTCAAGATAAGGTGCTCCAATCCTGTAGAAACAGCAAAGTTTTTCAATCCTGCTTGCGTACTTAAATTTGAAGAGTCATTTAAGAATATACGTTACCTAGATATGACCCCCTCTTCATATGTTTGTATATCTGCTAAAAGAGATATATTCCCGAAAAGCTTTGGTGTCCCCCATATCAAGAAAACTGATGAGTACATATCGTATTTGTCAGCCCCTCCAAAAATAGAAGCCCTTAGAGTATTAAGAGACTTTGTTGATTATTCGAACTCAAGAAGCGTTATTAAAAAGGAAGCGGTTTAATGGGTAATATTGTCCCATACCTAATAATCGCGATAGTTGTCATCTCAATTATCGTAATGTACAACACAATTATAGGAAGAATGAATCGGGCGAAGCGAGCTTGGTCGGATGTAATAACCTACGAAAAGCTAAAAACTGAGTTAATACCAAAATTAGTAAGTCTTACAGAAGAGTTTAAAGTTTTCGAAACAAGTTTTATCGAGCAAGTTACAGCCATGCGTACAGCAATATCGTCAATCTCTAAAGATGATATTGATATCGAGAAATTGAACGAAATTGAGGCTCGCTCTAATCAGGTTTTTGGTACGTTTAAGGCCGTAGCAGAAAGCTATCCAGAACTCGGATCAACACAAGTTGTAAGAGATCTACTTAGTCAAATTGCAGATAAGAGTGAAAATGTTGCAGCTGCGATAACAATTTATAACCGAAGCGTTGAACAGTTTAATAATTCTGTTGAGATGTTTCCTATTAACATCGTTAACGGTCTACTTGCCAAGAAAGAGAAGCTTAAGACCTTCACTCAATCTGGACTGACAGATGAGTACGATTATAAACCTAATTTTTCATAAAGGGATTACTCATGAAATTTTTAAGATACTTACCACTATTAAGCTTAGCGCTAGGGTTTAGTTCTATTGCAAAAGAAACTGACTATGCTTGTAGTTTTGTAGATATGAGAGGAACACTTGTTGCAAAAGCTGACTTTGAAAATAAGAATGTTGGTTCAATAACAATAAAATATTTAAATGGCAGTGAATATTTTACCCATGATTGGACAACGCATATTGGTAACGACAAAAAAAGTTTAGCGGTTGAAAACGGTCCCAATGCAGTGATGGTGGTTGTTGATGGTATGTACAAAACGAGGTTTGAGTACGATTCTGGCAAAGACAGCGGTTATTTTTGGGTAAACCAAAGTAACAAACAAGATGCGTGGAAGCTTAACTGTATAATACGAGAAGCCTAGCTTTCGAAACAATTTTTTGTGTTAATCGTATTGATTTAAATGTATTAGCTCAGACCTGGACTGGCAGTTACCCCATTTTTCTGGTGTCGGCGTCAGATTAGGTTTGAGCTAATACAGCTAATTCAATTGATATTTTTTGAAAGAAGTTTTACTCCACGGACGGTGGCTCTAAATAGCGCAGATTTTGATAAGCATTAAGCCAAGGAGTGTGATTCATAGACATCATTTCACTTTTCGTAGTTGAAGATCACGCTGATAATTCGATAGCTGAATGCGCTCATTTTCAGTTTCGTAGTTAGCGTGAACGTCTTCCCAAAGCGGTGTTTTTTCAAGGCGTTCACATACGATATCCATTGGAGTTTTACCTTTAAATGAGCCGTGAGCGCGTTGCCAATTGTAGTAATGCTGCCACTCAGGTAACGTTTCATTTTTGAGTTCTTCCAAATCCAAATTAACGGTCGAATAAAACTCTTCTTTGTCAGTTCTTTGTGACCTTTCAACCTTGCCATTTAAGTGAGGTGAGCCTGGCTTATTAGGGCGAAATTTAATGCCATGCTCCATCAACTTGAGTTGTACTTTTTCTGCAAAAAACTCCGTTCCGCGATCTGTTTGAACTCGCTGTATCGGGAATGGCATTTCTTCTATTACCTTATCGATGAAGGTAAGAGTATTGGCTGCTGTTCTACGTTTAAAAACGTCCAACACGCGATATCTAGAGCAATCATCAACAGCAGTATATTGATAAATCACTGGTGCAATTTTGCATGTATCCATCTGAACTCGGTCGCCAGGAATAGGTCTTTCATATCGAATGAAGTCTTTTTTCTTCCGCTGAAAAACTATTGGTTTTACTTCGTGTTTGGTCAGCACTTTGTGAATTGAAGCAAGCGATAACTGAAAGTTATGCTCGCGAAGCAGCTCATTTTGAATTCTTCTGGCACCAAGTTTTCTATCTTTTCTGAGTTTGAGAATCCAGTCTTCAATTCGATTGTCAATTTTAGTGTTAGGGGAACTGTGCGGGCGTCTAGAAACGTCTTGTAGGCCTTCTAGTCCTTTCTCTTTGTATCGCTTGTACCACTTTCGAAGAGTGGGCCTAGAAATTCCACACCGACGACAAACTAGGCCCGCATTATTGGTTTCTTCGTAAAGCTCAATCCATTTCAAAGTAGCTTAATAATAGACTGTGTACTCTACCATTCTCTTCAAACCCCACTCCAATATTAAGCTTTTCTCCAGAGGCTAAATTAGGAGTCCATCTGATATTGAACCACTCCCCTCTAATCAGGTTAATATCACTACTTTGCGTAAATAGCTTTTCTATATCACTCATTTATGCCACCAGTAATCCAGTTTTATTTTTCATTCTTGAAACACTGAGGTTGGCTCGGGTCTCTAGAAAGTTGTGGAGGTGTGATGAACAACTTTCGTCAAGTAAAGCATTAGTCCACTTTGTTAACTTATCCTTAGCTTCCTCAAAAGCACGAGAATGCTCTTTACTTGATTCAATTAGTGACGCAGATAGAGGTAGTGGATAATTTCTTTCATACAAGCCGTCGAGAAGCTTATTTTCATACTGTCTTTCGACGATTAACTGTTCCTTGGTCCATCTTTCGGAAACTGGAACATTACCATGATCAATGATGGAGAAGTCATTATTCCCCCTAACAGTTAAATTGCCTGTGTTTCTATCCTGATTAGCAACCCAGTCATCAAAAGCAAGCAGGCGCGGGAAAAACTTCCATTGTTTTAAGTTTTCTAAGCACCTCTGATATGAGATTAAGTCTTTCATGTTTAGAAAAGTATTTGGCGTCGGCCCTGAATCTTCGCTTGCCCACCCTAAGTAATAATCACCTATACAGTGGAAATCGCCTTTGAAGTTTTTTTCTACTACTTCCTTAGGTATTTGAATGACAGCTACTTTTTTAGGCTGTGGAATGCCTGTCGCATGGGCAACTAAAAAGCCAGTAATTTCGTTTATTAGACCTTTGGGGTGGCAAGTAGGGTATGCTTTAACGAAAAATCTTCCAGCGATATTGTTAACCCACTTAACACTTGCCAAATGCGTCGCGGCCATTCGTCCGTCAGATGAATATTCCAACGGGGCAATATACTTATCGAAGGGTTACACTTTAATAATATCGCCCATTTGAAATATCCTTTTCATTGTTTCTTGCGGCTTTTGTTTTTATAGCGTAACACTAACATCAGGTAAATGGTTTGCATATTTGAATTATCAAACAGCTTCTTTATCCAATTGAACCTTGACTAAAACATTTCTATAAGTAGAGGTTTTCAGAGAGTAACATTGACAAAAAGGGTGGAATAATTAGTCTATGAAGTGGAATAAAAGACTTATGAAAGCGCTACAAGCCTTGTTCTTACAGGTTTTTTTGGAAAAGATGGTGGCCCCACCCTGACTTGAACAGGGGACCTGCCGATTATGAGTCGGATGCTCTAACCAACTGAGCTATGGGGCCATACTGAGATGCGTTGTATTGTTATATTTGCAAATTGTTTTGCATAACAACCACAAGCGAGCGCAAGTATAAGCAGTTTTAATTGCCTTGTCACGTCTCGCTGGTAGCTTTGTGATTTGTTTGCTTTATTTTTGTTCACTAGCCTATTGTTTAGTCCTTTTAATCGGCAGTTGAACACGGCGCAGTCCAAATGCCAAAATTAGACCGCAAATACTCAATAGGGTCGTTGTACCGCCACCGCTCGAACTATTTGAACTATTTTCAACAGGTACACTTGCTGGGCTTTCATTTACGTTAACTACCACGGTATCGCTAGAGCTAACGCCAAATTCATCAGTTGCATTTAGGGCAAATGTTAAGTTGCTTGCGTTCGCAGGGGCGGTGAAAGACATAGTTAATGTGTCAGCGCTGTTTATTGCAACTGTTTCGCCAGCGGTCTGTGTCCACTCTATGCTCGCCAGATTACCTTCAGGGTCTTGTGCGCTGCCTGTAAGTTCAACGCTTGCTCTAACATCGGTGTCTACGTCAGTGCCAGCATTTACTATGGGGGCTTGATTACTTTCATCATCCTTTATGACAATGAGAGTTTCCGCAACACCGCCAAGAAGGTTTGCATCTTCTGCTGTAAGTACTAAACGAAACTGTTCGCTATCTTCTTCAATACTGTCGTTGATGAGCGTTACCGTAACCGTTTTGTCGACAGTGTCGCCGTCGCTCCAAGTCAGTGTGCCAGACTGACTTACAAAGTCTTCACCGCTCACTGCTGTGCCATTTTCTAGTGAATAATTCACGCTAACTTCACCTTCACTTCCGCCCTGACGAGCAAGTCTTAAAGTAAGTTCAGGATCGGTCTCTAGTACAGCGCGTTCTGCCGTGTTTAATTCAACTTTTCCTTGTTGCGCTGTGCCAAGTATAGTCACTTGTGTATAGCCGCTACCCGAGGCAATACCGCCGCCTTGGGGGTTAAATAGCCTTACAAAAAGTATTTCATCACTTTCAGTATCATCGTTAGCGCTTACGCTAAGTGTAATGTTTTTAGACTCGGTATCATTTGCGCCCCAAGTAAGCTCGCCAGAGGCTTGCAAAACATCGTCACTTGTAGCTGAGCCCGATAATACCTCGTAGTTTACCGATATGGCACTGTCGCCGCTTTTAGTAACGGGAAGGTTAAATGTTGTATCGGCTTCTGTCTCATAACTACTTTGTGAAACCGCCACAACAGTTGCCGTGGTAAGCGTATTGTCTTTTAAAACAAACAAGCCACGCTGAATATCGCTGACTAAGATATTACCGCTAGGTAAAAATGGATAAACGCCCCAGGCACCGTTGAAATTAGTGCTGTTAAAAGCAGGGTAGGTGTCGAAGAAACCTACTTCTTCAGGTGCGGTTGGATCTGAAATGTCTAGTACGGTTAAGCCACGTTCGTAATTCGACATGTAATAGCGGTTGCCTCTTACGTAGCCGTTGTGATCAATGGTGCCGTTGTCACTGGTCCAAACGCCCGCCAGTACGGGCGCAGTGAGCGATGAAATATCAAAAATCATGACCCGAGTATTCAGGCTAAAGTTACGCTCATCCAATTCATCGTGAACAAATGCGTATTGCTTGTCTTCACTGAACCAGCCGCTGTGGGTATAGGCAACTTCGTTGTAGCTAGTGCTACTTAGCTCTGACGTACTGTCAGTATCGGTATGATCCCAAAGGCGCATTGAGCCTTCGTTGAAGTCAAGCATTACGGTACATCCAGATGCGGTTGCATTTACGCATTCCGCTTCAGCTCGTGCATCGGTGATGTGCATTGACGATGCGTCGTGAGTGTAATCTGCTCGAGTAAGTTCGCTAGGTACATAAGAGGCTGTTGGTGCTTGAGGGGAACTCAGTGCGTAAGAGCGAAATGCGCCGCCATTGCTATCTTGGCCTACTAAGTGAAGCTGAGGTATTGCGCCGGTTAGCGGTATGTTCAGTGAATAATCAACATTAGAAATGTAGATGTTATGTGCGCGGTTGTCATCGGTATTGCGGCTAACTAGGCTTATGCTTTCAGGTAAGTCGTTCAGGTCGATTATGGTAAACCCTTCGGTTACACTGTCTGCACTGGCGTAGGCATAAGCTTTAAAACGACCCGCAGCGCTATCAAAATATTGGTATACCTTAATGTCGCGCCAAGATGTACTCTGCCCAGTAATTTCTCCCACAACCACGGGGGAAGTCGGTTCGGTAACATCTACAACCGCTATACTGGCCTGCATACCAACGATGGCGTACTCTCTACTATTGTTTAGATCCACATGCCCCCAGATATCATTAGCGCCTTTTGATACCGATGACAGTACGCTAACCGGGACGTGGGAAAGTAAATCGATGTTGTTGCACGGGTAGTCCGCAGCCGTCCCATCACTACAGCTTTTATTCGCGCTAACGGTAGTACTTACTTCCATATGTTGTGCGGTTAGTGATGAAAAAGGTACTGTTGCTTTACCATCAACAATAGTGTCGAAGCCTTTTTGGTACAATGCTTCTGATAGATATACGGGTACGTTTAGAAGCGTAGTTTTGTGCAACGCAGGCTTTTGCGCTTGGAAGTGATCTTTACGAGAAAAGCCGCCAAGCACAGGAAGAAGACTGTCGTTTAGAACTTGAGCTTGCTGTGCGTTGTCGAAAAAATACTGACCTTCAGCGACTAAAATTTTATCGCCTTTATTGGCCTGCCTTGCCGCGTATGTCAGGGTTTTACAGGGTCTGAAACGGTTGTCACAGTTTCCTGTGTCAATGCCGTTTTCGGCGACAAAGCGTGCTTTGTCGTGGTCAGTGTGAGCCTGTGCAGCTTGACTCATAAATGTTAAAAGCAGCACTATTAGCGTTATTTGTAATGCATTCATCTTGTCGTCCGTGCAAGTATTAAAAATTGCTGGTTGTTTAAAAAATTACCAGATAATCAAAGGAAGTACATAAGTAAATGAAAATGCCTTTTCGCATGAGTGTCATGCCTTCGTTACTTTTAGCGGCGTTCGTGTCGTTAGTGGGGTGTGATTCAGTAAACTTCAAAGGACGTGAGCCCGGCGAGATTCCGTTTAAGCTTGTGGGTATTGATACGGGGGCATGTCCAATGATAATGAGTATTGGGCAACAGCGTTGGAATGTGGATTATTTCGGCTTTTATCTCAGTAAGCCTGAAGTACGCATTGACGGAAAGTGGCAGCGCGTTAAGTTTAAACAAACAGAATGGCAAACGGCGAATGAAGCCCTGCTGAAATTCCACAACAAATGCAGCAATCCTGACGACGCAAACAGCAAAATTGTATTGGATGTGTCCGAAGAGCTATTGAAACTATCGACGAACTTGCGTTTTACTATGGGACTTCCCTTTGACGTAAATCACGCTAACCCGCTTACCCAACCCTCGCCTTTAAACGACAGCTCAATGTTCTGGAGTTGGCAAAATGGTCATAAGTTTCTCAGGTTAGACGTTTCAAAAAATGGAACAGGAGATCGTAAATGGTCTTATCATTTGGGCAGCGTTGGTTGTGATTCTGAGTCAGCTGTCAGGTCACCTGAAAAATCCTGTGCTTTTACTAACCGTGTAGAGTTTATTTTACCGATGACTCAGCTTGATACCGATTTAGACCTAGAGATTTCTGTGTCTAACATAGTAGCGCAAGTTGATTTAAACGAGGCGCCAAGTTGTATGTTTGAATCTCCTGAAACAGAGCCGTGTGAAAAACTGATTCAAAACCTTGTGCATCGGCCTTGGATCAAATGGCAATAAAGATGTTTTTCGCGCGATATAAGAAGCGAGCCCATGCCTTTTATTTATTCGTGGGCTTTCTTTTTGTTCTAGTTGGGACAGGTGCGTGCACAAAAGCCCCAACGCCCTATGAGTGGAATTTACCTAATAATATTCCCGCGCCTACGGTACCAGCCGATAACCCGATGACTGTAGAAAGCGTTAAATTGGGAAAGAAGTTGTTTTTTGATACCGCGTTGAGCGCCAACAATACGACGTCTTGTAGCAGCTGTCACCATCCTGAAAAAGCGTTTGCAGAACCTAAAGCCAAGTCTGTTGGTGCGCATGGTGACGCGCTTAATCGCAACGCATTAGCCTTGGTCAACGTAGCGTACAACGCTTCATTTACTTGGGCACATAACGGTTTAGACCGTATTGAAAAACAGCTATTGATTCCGCTTTTCAATGAGCACCCTGTAGAAATGGGAGTAACCGGAAACGAAGATGCAATATTGGAGCGTCTTAAGCGTGGTGACTACCCGGAACTGTTTTCTGCTGCGTATGGTGAACAAACCCCCAGCTTTAATAATGTCATCAAGGCACTGGCAAGTTATGTAAGAAGTCTTATTTCGTTCAGTAGTGCATTTGATGCTTACGCCTATGCTCAAGATGACGAAGCGTTAACTGCACAGCAGCTTAAAGGCTTAAATTTGTTTTTTTCTGAGCGCACCGAATGTTTTCACTGTCACGGTGGTCTCAACTTTACACAATCCTCAAAGCATAGTTTTCAGCCTTTCGGTGCCCAACCTTTTCACAACACTGGCTTGTATAACGTGGATGGGATGGGAGGCTATCCAAAATCGGACATGGGCCTGTATAGCGTGACGCATAACAAACAAGATATGGGAAAGTTTAGAGCACCTACTTTGCGTAATATCGCGCTAACTGCGCCGTATATGCATGATGGAAGTATAGCTACCCTAGAGGAAGTGATAGATTTTTATGCCCGAGGCGGAAACCATGCGGGAAGTCACAATGCCTATCGCAGTCCGTTCATTAAAAGCTTTAGTATTTCGAAAGAAGAAAGAGCTGCCCTTGTGGCTTTCTTACAAAGCTTAACTGACGAAAAATTTGTAGAAATGCACGCATCAAGCAAAAATTAGCGATTTGTTGCTTACTTTATGAGTTTTATGTTTATACTTTGCACACATGTATCAACCAAATGCTTATGTGCTGTTTGTTAACATCGTGATAGAATCAAGTTTCACATTCTATGTTAATAATTAAAAAAAAGCAGGTAAGCGGTCGCGGAGATGAGAATGACTGAAAAACCCTTCATAACAAGTGGTCGAAACACCATCATTCATAAAATTAGAAAGTTAGATTTGTTGGTTATTAATGGCGATGATAACCCGCCAATCTTAGTAACCTATAAAGGCATTAAGCAGTATGAAGGCAAGGTGCCTGAAAATAAACGCGATGCCAAAATGATGGATATGGAACTGGTTGATGTAACTACTAGCGACGTTTTTGGCGACGAAAAAACACTAGTGTTCATCCAAACGCTAAACGGAAAAGAATACAAGATTGACTACTCGAAAATTGGTACGGGCATGTTTATCAAAATTCACCAAGACAGTATTTTCTAAAAGTAGGCCTACCTGTGTCAGGCAAACGAGCTTTTAGCTATGTGGGGTTGGGTAATCTGACCCCAATCTTTTGGCTCTTAAGAGTTAACACCTGTTTCCACCCCTGGTGACTCCATTTCTTCCGCTACCCACTCTAATTTCCTAACTGTTGCAAAGTGTGTCTTAACTACGATTAATAACAGTTTGAACCGATAGTTAAACCTCATCTTTTGTGCACTTATCGCTACAACTCAGGTAACCGTATTTTAACGCTTTTGTAGCGTGAATATCATAAAACCCAACTAGTTTATTGGTGCGGCGACAAGCAGAGGTCGTCACCGCGTTGCCTAATACTATCAGAGGAAATTGTTATGTTTACGTTACGCCGTGTTACCCAAATTGCTTTACTAGGAACCACCCTTTCTTTAACTGCTACTGCTGCACATGCTGGCTATTACCCCGCCGAACTAGAAGGCAACTTAGTTGCTGTGTGTAAAGCGATTAAAAGCGATAGCCGCTTAAAACTGCATCGCGCGGTAAAAGCAACAGGCTTAAATATGAGAGTCCTTCACGAGGGCTTAGTGTGTAATGGTCAAGATATGCTGACTTTTGCGGCTACTCATAACGCGTCTGAAACTGCTCAGCATATTGCACGCCGCATTAATGCAAGCCCAAGCGTACTGACCGCTAAGCGCTAGTCAATGCTTTGCCCTGGAGTTAGGGCTATGTAATGCGTAGCCCTTTTTACCCTTCTTCGTAATTCACTTTCTTTTGGCCGCTGTGAAATAGAGTGCCAAGAAAGACATAACCGTTATTTAATTGCAAAGGAGCGCAGATGATCTCATTAGTGTTCTTACAATCTGCATCTAAGCAAGACTCACTTTGCAAAATATTGAGGAAACTAAACCTGTTTAGCCATGTGTATGGAGCTGAGTCAGTGGGCCACTGTTTGGCTTTGGCTGAAAAGTACCCTCAAACAATCGGCTTCTATTCGGCTTCAAAGTCATGTCGTAATATCGCTTCGAAGTATTGGTTAGCAGTGGGCGACAAGGATGAAGAGGCGCTTCTTGCTTTTTCGCACAATGCATCTGGTTTTATTAAAACGCCTTTTGAAGAAGACCAGTTAATAGACGCTATCGGATACGTTAAAAACAAATTTGGTTACTTTGAACGTGATGTTCAATTCAATGCAATGCTACAAGGGCTGTGCAAACAATATGGTGTATCTAAGCCCGCGTTGTTAGCAACATTACGCAATCAGTTAAGCAAAAGTTCTAGGCCTAACGTGGTTGGTGTTCGAACTGATAATGGGTGGTGTTGCTTAAACCCCATTGATATTAAATGGATAGAAGCGGCTGGGGATTACATGTGCGTGCAAACACTGTCTGAAAGTTATGTGGTTCGCACAACGATGTGTGAATTAATTAAGAGACTTGGCGAGCACCATTTCAAGCGCTGTAGTCGTTCAGTTGCAGTAAATGCAAAATATGTTGCGCATGTAGAGCAAAGGCTAAGTCAGCAAAGAGTGGTTATGCAAGGTGGCGAAATCTTTAAAGTAACTCATAAATATTACTATCAGTTTTGGCATGCAGAGGGCCATTAAATACTAAGGAAGATCATACGACTATGGTCCTGCTGGTGCTCGAACTCGCTAATCGTTACACTTAGTGCTGAATTCTTTAAAGCAAGGATAGAAAGTGCGAGATGTGAGTGGCACGATAGTGGGGGCCATAGTGGTTTTCGCAGCGTATTATGCTGGGCTTTTCGCCGTAACCGTTTTGGATTTACCTATTCCGGGGCCATTGGTCGGCCTTTGTCTGCTGCTTGGTATGCTTTTCATTTCTCCTAAGCTGGAAGTACCTACGGCTCTGTTTGTTACCTTTCCCTTGAAGCATATGTCACTATTTTTCGTTCCCGCCGTACTTGGTGTGTCTATTTATTGGGATGATATTCAGGCCAATGCGCTGGCAATCGCCATAGCTATTATCCTTACTACAGCATTGAGCTTAGGTATCACGGCTTGGTTCGCGCAAAAACTGTTTTGCAGCAAATTGAATAAACCTTCAAGTACTTCACAAGCGGGTGGAAAATTTGAATGATTGATGCTTTAAATCAAACATTTAGCTTGAGTAGTTTGTTGTGGCTCTGCATTTCAGTTGTCGGTTACATTATCGCGCTATGGGTTAATAAAAAATGTAACGGTCACCCAATCGCGCACCCCATTATTTTTACGGCTGCTTTTGTCTCTTTACTCCTTTATTTGACTAATACCGAAGTCAATGAATATCAGCACTCGGCATCATTACTTCACTGGTTATTAGGGCCTGTGACTGTTGCGCTCGCGTTACCAATTTATCGACAATGGCAAAATTTAAAGCACTACGGATGGAGGTTAATATTAAGTATTGGCTTTGGTGGAATATTTGCGCCTATTACCGCATGGTTCACGTTGTTTACGTTAGACGCGCCGTCGGCCTTAAAAATGACCATGTTGGCTAAATCTATTACCACGCCTTTAGCGATGGAAGCCAGCGCTCACATTGGCGGAATTCCTGCGCTAGCAGCCGTTTTTGTTATCACTACAGGTATCGTGGGCGCTATTGTGGCAACCGGAGCCTTTTCTGTATTAAACGTGCGAAATCGACAGGCACAAGGCATTGCTTTAGGTACTGTTGCCCATGCTATTGGGACTGCTAAATCTATCCATATGGGGGAAGATGTCGCCGCTATGGCTACCCTCGGGCTTTGCGTGAATGGAATATTCACTGCTTTGGTGTTGCCTCTGGTATTTGGCGTATTTCTTTAAACCTACTGCCGAAGGCTTGCTACTCTTTACCATATTGTAAGTCGGTAGTTTAATGTGAAAGGCGCTGGCAAAATTCCCCAAAAGTGCTATTTCTTAGTGAGGTGTTTCGTATCACCATATACAGACTATCAGTTTAAAAAGTCGATAGAGTAGCACCACCCACTGTAACCGAAGCAAAATCAATACTTCAGTTCACAGTAGTTGTGCCGATACAATTGAAATTACTAGAAAATAACAGCGGCAGCTGGTTGGAAAAGCTAGGTGGTAAAAGAACTTAATGTTTTCAGTACTCGTATGTGACGACTCGTTAGTTGCGCGCAAGCAAGTGGCTAAGTGCCTCCCTCAAGACTGGGAAGTAGCCGTGCACTTTGCGAAGAATGGCCAAGATGCTTTATCTGCGCTCGCCGATGGTAAAGGGGATCTTTTACTCTTAGATCTAAACATGCCTGTTCTTGATGGATACGGCACGCTAGAAGCAATCCAACAGCGTGGTCTTAAAACTAAGGTTATTGTAGTGTCTGGTGACATACAGCCAGAAGCGCATGAAAGAGTGACGTCGCTGGGGGCGCTGGACTTTATCCGCAAGCCTGTAGACCCGAAGAAGCTCGCTGAGGTTCTTGATAAATATAATATTCTTCATGCCGAGGACGAAGAGCCAGAAGATATTACGCCACTTGACCCTGATATTCGCGATTGCTACCAAGAAATTACCAATATAGCGATGGGACAAGCGGGAGACCACCTCGCGCGAACCATGGATGTATTCGTTGAGCTCCCCATACCTAACGTAAATCTCATTGAAGTTTCAGAGCTTCATATGATGCTTTCTGATATTGAAAGCCACGAACAAGTTACCGCGGTTTGCCAAGGCTTTTTGGGGCCGGGTGTCAGTGGGGAGGCACTGTGCATTTTGAGCGACTCTAGCTTTGATGATGTTGCCAAGATCCTAAACGTTGAAGGTGAAGTCGATGACCAACTTCAGCTAGAGCTGCTAATGGATGCGGCAAGTATTCTGATTGGAACCTGTCTAACTGGCTTAGCAAATCAAATGGATATTAACTTCAGCCAGGGGCACCCAATTGTGCTTGGTCAGCACCGCGCAATTACTGAAATTATTAGCATGAACCAAATCAAGTGGAAGCGGACGTTAGCAATTGAACTCAGCTATGGGCTCGAAGGCTACAACGTTCAGTGCGACTTGATTCTACTGTTCACGGAAGAGTCCATGAAAATGATGAATTCAAAGCTTGCCCACTTGTTGGAGGATTTCTAATGAGCCAGCATTTAGATGAGTTACAAGAGTTCCATTGGATGATGGACATGCTACAAACGGTAGATGTTGGGATCGTTGTACTTGACCGCAACTTTACCGTACAGGTATGGAATGGCTTTATGGAAAGTCATAGTGGGCTCTTGCCGAGCGAAGTAAGAGACAAAACGTTATTTTCGCTTTTCCCTTCAATTAAGCAAGACTGGTTTATGAAAAAAGCTAAGCCTGTCTTCGACTTAAAAACGCGCGCTTTCATGACCTGGGAGCAGCGTCCGTATTTATTCAAGTTTCCTAACTACCGGCCGATTACAGGTAGTGAGTCATTTATGTATCAAAACATCACGCTATCTCCACTTACCTCAGCAACAGGAAAGGTGGACTTTATAAGCATGATGATTTACGACATGACTGATGTGGCGGTAGGTAAAAAGCAGCTCGAGGCACTGCAAGTTACGATGTCCGAAGAACAAGAAGCGCGATTAGTCGCGAGTAAATTGAAACACACCTTATCTTAACCGCTACGTAACGCAGCAGAGGCTAATAGCCACTTTGCAATTTCATCTACATTGAGTTTTTCACGCACTGCGCCTGAGGTTTTAGCATCAAGTGTAGCGGGAGTATGTATGCAATTAATCAAGTCTTCATTTTTAGATTACCTTCCACGAACAGTGGTTAGAGGGCTAGCCATTGTTGGCGGCGTATTTATTCTTGCTGCCTGCGGTGGTGGCGGAGATGGTGACTCAACTGGTGGGGAAACGGGCAACGGCAATTTAGTAATAAATGCGGGCCCCGATGCTACAGTCACAGAAGGCGTAACGTACTCGCTAAGCGCTGAGGTGAGCGGAGGCGATGGAGCTTACACTTATAACTGGAGTGCGTCTCCTTCGTTATCGATTACTCATGAAGATACGAGCTCTTCTGCTGCAAGCTTTGTAGCGCCGGTAGTAGAGAATGCTACTGAATACATGTTGACCGTATCGGTTAATGATCAAAGCGGTAATACAGCAGATGACTTTACTATCATCACGGTTGCGCCCGTGAACATTGCTCCTGTAGCCAGTATCAATGTTCCACAGTGGGATAATTTGCCGGAAAATACATTCCCTGGCGGAGTGGAAATTATTTTTGATGGCACCGAAAGCAGTGACGCAGATTCCACTG
Source organism: Alteromonas sp. ABV4_150 (assembly GCF_056311745.1). Lineage (NCBI taxonomy): Bacteria > Pseudomonadati > Pseudomonadota > Gammaproteobacteria > Alteromonadales > Alteromonadaceae > Alteromonas > Alteromonas sp. ABV4_150. Next base: position 2,557,017 of record NZ_CM149971.1, read on the forward strand.
CCATAGAAGGCGAAATCGCTGATTACGAGTGGACGCAAACCAGCGGTAGCAACGTAATAACGGGGGTGGAAACTAATCTTTCTACTTTGACCATAGTAACGCCCATTGCCAACGAAGCTCAGCAGCTTACCTTTCAGTTGGAAGTAACCGACAGCGAAGGCGCTACTGACATTGGTGCCGTTACAATTTCAGTCCAATCGGAAACTGAAACCTTGCCAGTTGTTGATGCGGGGTTTTCGCAGGGTGTTTTCAGTGGCGAAGTAGTTATTTTAGAAGGCGAGGCCAGTACCAGTATTCCTAGCGCTTCACCGCTTATTTATTCTTGGGAGCGCAGCAACAATGTTTCTTCGAGCAGTGGGGCTACTACTGGCGCGGCTAACCGTCCTGTAGATGACAGCGATGCACTATCCACATTTGCCATAGCACCTTCGGTATCGTCTTCTACTGTTGTGGCCTATACCCTCACTGTGACTGATGCCAACGGTAATAGCGTTGAAGATACAATTAACGTAAATGTGCGCCCAATGCCTACGCCGCTTTTAAACGACACTGGCTTTTTAAAGCAAGCGACCAGTAACGCATTAACCGAAGCCCAGCAAAACGACTTTCCTGGGCAGGACGGGCAACGTGGCGCTGATATTATTGAGCAAAACGGTTTAACAGAAAAAGCAGGGCGGGGTAAAGCTGGGTTTGACTTCACGCGCTTAAACGCTAACGGTGATGAGCAAGATGCTAGTGCTGATACGTGGTCATGCGTTCGCGATAACGTAACCGGGCTAGTATGGGAAGTGAAAACTGACGACGGCGCATTTCAAGATAAGGATTATACGTACTCGTGGTATAGCGAAGAAGTAAACGGTGGGTTTGAAGGTGATGAGACGGGGGCAAACGCCACCTGTTTATTAACTAACTGCAATACGTCTGCATATGTTGAAGCAGTGAATTCGCAAGGCTTATGTGGCTTTTATGACTGGCGTTTACCTACTCACCATGAACTGTTTTCTTTAATGCATTTAGGCATTGCCGATGATGTTGCCATTGATGAAGATTATTTCCCTAATACAGGCGCAATCTCAACCGAACCGCTTTGGTATTGGACATCCGTGCCCAGTGCTGACGGGGTAAATAGCGACGACGCACAAAATGCATGGGCGTTAGATTTTGACTCAGGCGTCGACAACTTTCTTAATAAGTCGACGGCCGGACGTGTTCGTTTAGTAAGAGCAGGGAGATAGTCATGAGTAAACCAATCAATACAATCACCGATAAAGTGATGAAGAAAACAATGTTAACTTCACTCAATCTGCTCGCTGCATCTGCACTGATTTTAGGAGTGTCTGTAACAGCTCATGCCCAAGAATGTTTATCAGATGGACTAGAAACTACGCCAAACGATAATTTTGAAGCGGTTACCACTAGTACTCTGCTGGATACCACCACAGACTTGGTGTGGAGGCGTTGTTCGGAAGGACAAACGTGGGATGGTTCTACGTGCAGCGGCGAAGCGGTTAAATATACGTGGCAGCAAGCCTTGCAACTTGCGCAGCAAGCAAGCGACAATGACCTGTTGGGGTGGCGCTTACCTAACGTCAAAGAGTTGGCAACCATAACAGAGCGCGACTGTGTGCGACCCGCAATTAACAGCTCACTTTTTCCGGCAACGCCACCGGATGACTTTTGGACATCTACGCCTTCAGCGGACGATCCAGACAGAACCTGGGTTGTTGCGTTCTTCAACGCTAGTCACTCTATAAAAGAAAAAGACCGCTTCATCTACGTACGTTTGGTGCGTACCTATACCAATGAATAGGCGTAGAAAAATCCACCCCCTTTCTTATTAGTCTTTCGTCTAATATCCGGACCTGAGACTTTTTATCAATAAAGCACGCTCTATAATGCGTGCTTCGTTGTTTTTGGTTTGAATGTTAAGAGTCTAGATATTTATCGTTTTCATTAATGACCCATTTGCGTGTTGCGTAAATTGATCATCTCGACATGTTCAACCTGATTTTTAGCACGTTAGACTCATGATGGCTTTTTATTTCTTAGTAAGCTAGCCACAATGATGGTATGAAAATGATATCGCGCCTTAAGGCTTTTCTTTTTACAATTTTTTTATTCGCTGGGCTTAGTACAACGGCTCAAGCCGAATATACCTGCAATATAGATTTTGCCTACGGTATTGCCGTTAATGACGCGCAATTGCGCGTAATGGATAAAACTCGTACCGTGGTTCAAATTAACGACCAAAAACAGCTTTTTATAGGCGGGCGTTGGCAGACACTAAGCGAACAGGAAAAGCAGTGGCTTAACGAGTATTCTTCAGGCTTACACTATGTGGTTCCGAAAATGATTGTTCTGGCAACTGAAGGTGTGGACTTGGCTATTGATACCATTGAGCATGTTTACCTAGGCTTAGTAGGCAGTGACCACGATAGCTATGAACGTTTAAACGCTGCTATGAAGCGCGTTCAAAATCGGGTGAAAGATAAATTTAGACATGCTAGTAATCATTACTTTATCGGCCCCGGGTCGCTGGAAAGCGTGGACGAATTTGTCGATAGTGAAATTGAAGCTCAGCTTGAGGAAGCTATTTCGACCTCTGTTGGCGGTATATTGTCTGCAATCAGTGGTATTAATACCGGAAGCGGAGAGGTAAACCAAGAGAAAGTGGCGGAAATTACTCGTCAGTTAAACAATGTCGGTGAGCACTTAGATGTAGGTGATAAAGCTACCACCTTGCGTAAAAAAGCAGAGTGGTTTTGTGAAAAACTTAAACGCCTAGACGTAGCGGAGGAGAACCTTCGAGCAAGTGTGCCTGCTTTCAAGCCTTACAATATCATTACTCGTCATGACGAAAGCGAAAACTAGACGCAGTTAGAAGAGTAATACTGTCTATTAAAAACTGATTAGAATAATAAAGCCTGCGCGAGCAGGCTTTTTCGTTCTAAGTCCTCATAGAAACCAGGAAAGCAAAGAGCTTAAAAGAGCGGGTTTAAACGAAGCACGACAGTAGGGAGTTAAGGTATCTTCGCCCTTTAGCAGTTACCTGCCAGTGACTATCTGAAATAGAAAGCAGCCCCTGGTGATGAGCATCAGACAATGCGCGCTTAACGTCATCCGTTAACTCAGTACCTGTAAAGTCACTAAAGTCACTCATCGGGCAAGGCTCAACTAAGCGAAACCTGTTCATAAAGAATTCAAACGGCAGATCGTCTGCACTAACCAGCGTTTGCGTATCTAAATACGGTCGGCTCATTTCCATATAGCCTCTTGGATGCTTCACTTTGACGGTACGATGAATGGTGCCGTTAGCGGCATCAGTAATCTTCCCGTGTGCACCACAGCCAATACCTAAGTAATCGCCAAAGCGCCAGTAATTAAGGTTATGGCGGCATTGGTGCCCCGCTTTGGCGTAGCCTGAAATTTCGTACTGGTGATAGCCTGCACGCTCTAGGAGGCTGTGGCCTTTTTCCTGTATTTCCCACAGAATGTCGTCGTCAGGTAGCTCTGGCGGCTTGGAATAAAAAGGCGTGTTTGGCTCGATAGTCAGCTGATACCACGACAGGTGATAGGGATTTAACTCAATACCTTGCTTTAGATCTGCCATGGCATTGTCGACGCTTTGTTCCGGCAATCCATGCATAAGATCTAAATTAAATGTAGGTAGCCCCGCGCTGTGCGCTTGTTTCACCGCATTTTCGGCTTGGCTTTCATTATGAATACGGCCTAGCACCTTTAAATGCTTAGGCTGAAAGCTTTGAATGCCCACCGATATACGGTTTACGCCTGCCTGATAAAAGCCCGCAAACTTACCTGCCTCAACGGTACCCGGATTGGCTTCCATGGTAATTTCAGCTGTATCGCTTAGGTTAACTCGCTGTTTAACGCCGTTTAAAATGTCAGCCATGGCTTCGCTTGAAAACAAACTGGGCGTGCCTCCGCCTATAAAGATTGTCTCGACAGGGCGGTCGCCAATGCGTTTGGCATCAATGGCTAAATCGTCCAGTAGATGCGCCACATACTCTTTTTCGGGCAAGTCAGACTTAAGCCCGTGAGAGTTGAAATCACAGTACGGACACTTTTGAACACACCAAGGAATGTGTATATAAAGGCTAAGCGGTGGATTACGCAAAAGTCGCTCTCATATTATCAAGCAAAATCGCTAGGGCGTTGCCGCGATGGCTAATGCGGTTCTTTTCGGCTTTTTCCAATTCTGCCGCAGTGCAGCCATGAGTTGGCACGTGAAAAACTGGGTCGTAACCAAAACCGTCGTTACCAGAGCGAGCAGTTAAGATTTCACCTTTCCATTTGCCTTGGCTAACCAAGGGTACTGGGTCATCTGCATGGCGCATAAACACCAAGGTACAAAAGAAGTGCGCTTTACGCTGGCTCTCGCCATCAAGGGCAGCTAATAGCTTGTCGATATTGGTATCATCAGTTGCATCAGCGCCAGCATAGCGGGCTGAATAGATACCGGGCGCACCGCCAAGGGCGTCAACCACTAAGCCTGAGTCGTCAGCAATAGCAGGAAGGCCTGTTACTTGTGCCGCATGACGCGCTTTAATAATGGCATTTTCAACGAATGTTGTGCCTGTTTCAGGCACATCAGATACACCTAATTCTTTTTGCGCCACAACGTCTACGCCGTAGTCTGCAAACAAGGATGCAAACTCACGTACTTTGCCTTGGTTTCCTGTGGCTAAAACAATCTTTTCTGGGAATTTCATTGTGCCAGACTCCTCGTTCTTTCTTTGTTCCTGAAATAAGCTCGAATACATTAAACGAGTACATAAGGTTATTCAGGACGGAGGTTGGGAGCGGTTTGAGCAAACCCTCTGCCGCAGGGATGCGGCAGCGGAGCGCACATGGATGTGTTTACCGCGTGTTTGCGAAAGCCACTCCCAACCTTCGGCCTTCGCATCACTCACCCTCAACGTGCTCAAGCTTTACTTTTTCTTTTTAGGCTTAGCTTTTGCCTTGGCTTTATCTTTGGCCTTTACTTTTTTCTTTTTCGGGCCAATTTTAGGTGTTTTGTTTTTAGGGCGAAGCTCGTCAATGACGCGAGCTTTAAGCGGTTCGCCCATGTAACGTGCGGTTTTGGCTACCATGTCAAAATCGTGGGCCTCAACCAAAGATATTGCCGTACCTTTGGCGCCAGCGCGGCCGGTTCTGCCAATGCGGTGAACGTATATGTCAGCTTTGCGCGGCATGTCGAAGTTAATAACGTGGCTTACATTAGGCACATCAATACCACGGGCAGCAACGTCAGTTGCCAATAAGATAGGAACTTCACCGCTTTTAAAGCGAGCCATGGCTGCATTACGCTTGTCTTGTGGCATTTCGCCCTGTAGCCAACACACTGGAATGTCTTTAGATGCTAGGAAATCTTTTAGCATCTGTAAGCGGTCGCGAGTTTTAACAAAAACAACGGCAGATGTAGTCGTATCTTGCTTTAAGATATTTACCAGCAAAGCCTGCTTGTGATTCATATCGTCAGCAAGATGATACCATTGATGAATTTTGTTCTTTTCTTTGCGCGACGGATTAGCTTCAACTACTTCAGGGTTGTTAAGAATGTCGTGGGCAAATGTCTTAACGCCTTTGCCTTCAAGCGTGGCAGAGAACAATAGGTTTTGCTTGCGCCAGCGCGCTTCGGCAGCAATTTGGTTAACTACCGTTGAGAAACCCATATCCAACATGCGATCAGCTTCATCAAGGATCAAACACTCGATATCACGGCAATCTGCGGCTTCTTTTTCGATATGCTCAAGCAAGCGACCTGGTGTAGCCACAAGAATATCAAGATTCTTGCTTAAGGTTTCTTTATCGGTACCGTAGTTAATACCGCCGGTTATTACGCCGCACACAATTTGTGTATGCTTTGTTATGGCCAGGGCTTGTTCATAAACCTGTAGCGCTAACTCGCGGGTAGGCGTTAGGATCAAAATACGTGTAGCACCAGGCTGTCTGCGCGGATAATCAAGTAAAAACTGGCATGCAGGCAATAAGAAAGCGGCTGTTTTACCAGTACCTGTAGGAGCAGAGGCCAAGATATCTCGTCCATCCAACGCATGCGGGATAACCAGTTCTTGAATGCTAGTTGGAGTTTCAAACCCCATATCGGCAGCTGCGTGACACAGTGCTTCGTCTAATTCGAGTTCTTCGAAAGTCATAGTATAAAAAACGCTCTAAATGAATGGGGCGTATTGTAGCATTGCTATACCAAAACATTGAGAAAAACTGGCGTTAAATTCGCACACCGTAGGTAAATACACATTGTGGTTTGAGGTTACCTAAAAAATCAGAGAAAGAGGACATCTAATCTAATCAGTAATTGAGGCAATAGCGGATAGCTTTGCCCGGTTAAGCGCGTCTTTTATCTCAGGGCCTTTAACGCCCGTGGCAATGATATCTTGCACGTTCACTTGGTTGGCGGCGGCTAACGCATTTTCAATGCGTTTTTGTTGGTGTTGCCAATCTACGCCCTTGTTATGAGCATAAGGCGCAAAAGCGCTAAGTAATAATGTGAAACGTTCCTCTCTTCTCCACGCATCACAGCCATTGAACAGGGCAAGTAAATCGGCGGGCGAGTTCTGCGCGTTCAAAAGAAAGCCTTTGAATTTACAGGCAAGGCTGACGATTTCACTAATTTGGTTTTGCACTTTGAGCCGACTGCATAACTGTTTTGCTTCTTCCTCACTGAGGTGAGTGAGCAGGGCAGTAAACCTTGTTATCAGCCTAGAGGTTTCTGAATCGTTGCTTTCAGATAATGGGGTTTCTGACCCCGTGTCTTTAACAACGCTTTCGTTTTCAGCCTTTTCTAGGTCTACCGCCGTTTTTAACGTTTCCAGAGCAGTATCTATGTTTCTTTCAAGCTCAGTAAACCAGTCATTAAGGCCATGGGCTTGGTTTAATACAGTGAAAAAAACATACGGTGTTTTCTCTAAAAGACTGCGCTTTGTTTCTTGCCATACCCGCTCTGCACTTAGGGTGCTTAGCTCGCCGCTTTGCGCCATAGACTGCATAAGAGCCATGGTTTCAGTGGCGATAGTAAATCCCAAATAAGCATAGCGGGTGGCAAACCGAGCAACGCGAAATACGCGTAAAGGGTCTTCACTAAAGGCTTCAGATACGTGGCGAAGTAGGCGGTTTTCTAAATCTTTTTTACCACCATAGGGGTCGATAAGGTTTCCAAGGTTGTCTTGCGCTATCGCGTTAACGGTAAGGTCCCTGCGTAATAAATCTTCTTCTAACGTGACCGAGCTTGACGCATCGCACACAAAACCCGTGTAACCTTTTCCTGACTTACGTTCTGTACGTGCAAGTGCGTATTCTTCCTGTGTTTTAGGGTGTAAAAAAACAGGGAAGTCTTTGCCTACTTGGGTAAAACCCTGGCTGAGCATTTCTTCTGGCGTGGCGCCCACCACGACATAGTCGCGTTCAACAACTTTTCTGTTTAACAGTGCGTCACGCACTGCGCCACCAACGAGATATACTTGCATGCTCTTCCAACGATTTTTTAGTCAGTAATACTTTTTTAGATTGGGAATACATCGACTTTTGACGTGTAACGAAAATCAACCTTCCCAAGGTAACAGAGGCGCAGTATAGCAATGTTACAAATAAAATTCGTAGCCACATCGTTATGCGCTTTCACTTCAAGGTTGCGTCTGGTAGTTTAATCGTCGTTAAAAATTAAAACAGATAGGCGCTTCAGCAACCATGTATTTGAACTACTTCGGGTTAAATGACAATCCTTTTTCGATTGCGCCTAACCCCGATTATTTATATATGAGCCCAAGGCACAAAGAGGCTTTGGCCCATTTGACCTTTGGCCTCAGAGAAAGCGGTGGTTTCGTAATGCTCACCGGAGAAGTGGGCACGGGAAAAACAACGGTATCGAGAAAACTGTTGCAGCAGCTACCCGATAATACGCAGGTAGCCATGATTTTGAATCCTACCTTGTCCGCCCTTGAGCTATTAGCAACGGTTTGTGATGAGCTGGGCTTGGCTTATACACCTGAAAAAGCAAGCCTTAAGTACTTCACCGATTTGATTTTGTCTAAGTTAGCAGAGAATCATCAGTCAGGCATGAATACGGTACTAATGGTTGATGAAGCGCAGCATCTATTGCCCGAAGTACTAGAACAACTTCGTTTATTGACCAACCTAGAAACGAATCGTGAAAAGCTGTTAAAGGTGGTATTGATAGGTCAGCCTGAATTACAGCAGTTGTTAAAGCGTAACGAATTACGTCAGCTGGCTCAACGCATTACCGCTCGTTATCATCTGCTGCCCTTAACTGCGCCTGAAGTCAGTGCTTACATAGCACACCGCTTAAGCGTGGCTGAAGGTGATATCAGCATTTTCAGTAAGTCTACATTGCGCGCGGTGCATCAAATTACTGGTGGGATCCCAAGGGTAATTAATTTGCTGTGCGATCGGGCGTTAACCTTATCTTTTACTAAGCAGCATGCGGTTGTGCAAAAGCCTATATTCTTGGCCGCGGCAGAGCAAATTCTTGGTGAAGATGTTGTCAGTCAGCGCGTGCAAAGTCAGCGTAAATGGTATCTCGCATCGGCGTTTGTTTTGGCCATCATATTCGGCTACGGGTTAGGGAGTTTGTATGTCTAATATCGTCGCCATTGACAATTTAGTGCCCGGTATGGTGATTGTTCAAATTACCAAGCAAAATGGGCCAGTTAAAATTAGAAAGTCGGGTTTAGTGACCAGCGATGCTATGGTGCAGGGCTTGTCTGAAATGGGCGTGCAAGAGTTAGAAATAGACCCTGAGCAAACCGTTGAAATAGCGCCGGCAGTTCATCATAGAACACAGACCCAAGCTTTGCTTCGGGGCGAGCACGACACTACCGCCAAATTTGATAAATCCCTTAACGAGCAGTTTAATCGAAGCTTGTTTTTACCCACAGTAGAAGGGCTTCCGTCAGCATGGAAGCTTTACACCAAGCAAGTTGCCCTTTTTTCCGTCGTTATTCTTGGCGGTTTATGCATTGGCTTTTCCGCCGCTACGGCAAAACGCTGGTGGCCAATGTTAACAGCACCCGCTTCTGTACAGGTGGCAGACTCCGAAAGCTCAGTTTCACAGGCTGAAACAAGCGGAGGCGCTTCAGCGCTTACGACCACGCAAAGTAGTAATGAAGCACCAGGCACTTCAAGCAACAAAAGCGAACAGGTACCTTCTAGCATTCAGGGAAGTGGGCAAAGCGCAGGTTTAAATGAAACTGCTAACACAGCGGTAAATACCAACGTTAGTAACGGCGGTGCAGCTAAGCAAGGCACCCAAGCGAACGCTATGGTAAATAACCAGTCTGTTGGCAACTTAGCTGCAACGCAAAATACTGATTTAGGTGCAGTTCCAAATACAAACCCAAACACAACAGGTACTCAGAATCGCTACAATAATGAGGCTTCCCAACGTTCTGGCGCCGAGCCAAGTAGTGGATATGAGCGTAGCTCTTCAATGGATACAAGACAAACTGAGACTTCAGGGAATTATGAAGGGAAAGTATTAAATGAAGCTGCGTCTCCATCTGACGTATCCGTGTCACCAGAGCTCATGGCCCGTTTTAATGCTGCCGTTGAAGCGCTAGACTCAAAGGCACAAGATAATACACCCGCTGAAGAGCAAACAAGGGTGACGGTTAAAGACGAACTACCCCGTGTAGATCAGCTACCCGTTCGCTTGTTAACACGACTTCCTACCATGAACTTTAGCGCGCATATGTATGCGTCTCGTCCTGCCGATAGGTGGGTGAGAGTCAATGGCCGTCAAATAGGTGAGGGCGACTGGATTGCTGATAGAGTGCAGATCGTCAATATTGAAGCGCAACGTGTGGTGCTTGCTTTCGAAGATGAGATTTTTACTATGGCGGCGTTAACCGATTGGTAATTGCTATCTGTGAGCTCCAAAAAACACTAACAAGAAATACAAAAAAGGCCCTTTGAAAAAAGGGCCTCTCGCTGGTTAAACTGTGTTTTCTACAGCGGCATCTGATTGATGAAAACGTCTTTAAAGAATTTTGGTAAGTTCAAACTAAACTCTTCGGGGCGAACGCCTGACACAATCTCATCGTCGTACTGACTTAAATCAACGCGCTTAACTTCGTTGAAATGCTGCGACGTAACGCTGTAAAAGGTCATAACGTGAGGGCTTACTGGGTCTTTAGGGTTGATTTTGCTAACAATACCTAATTTACCGCTCTTTAACCTCACCAAAGAGCCAACAGGGTGCACGCCAATACACTGGATAAATTGTTTTACCAATTCTTGGTCTAAGTTCTCTGTCGCAGTTAGTCGCTTTAGCGCCTGAGTAGGCGTGATACTGTTTTTGTGAGCACGGTTAGATGTCATGGCATCGTATGCGTCCACAATGGCAGCAATACGCGCGAACTCTGATATTTCGTCACCAACCAATCCTCTCGGGTAGCCGCTTCCATCAACGCGCTCGTGGTGCTCTTCAATGATACGTAGCGATAGGTCAGAAATATCGCCACACTGTTCAACTAGGTCTGCACCAATTTCAACGTGGGTTTTCATCACTTCCCAATCATCACTGGAAAATTCGCCTGTGTTATTGCGAATTTCGTCTGGCAGGGAAGACATCCCGATATCCATCAACAGGGCACCTAAACTCACTTGCTCTGTGGTATCTCTGTCATAGCCAAGAAACTCACAGAAAATACCGCTTAGTACACTGCAATTAATACTGTGCTCAAGAAGATACTGGTCAGTATCTTTAATCATAGTCAGGCAGCTCAGCGCATCTTTATTGTCAAATACACTTTCGATGAGGCTGTGAGACAGCGACTCCATCGGCGATAAATCTTTTACCGCCCCGTCTTTTAGCGACTTTAAAAAGCTACTTTGAATGGCAATTGCGCTGCTGTAGAGCTCGTTGGCTTCGTTAATTGAATCGCGACCCACTGGCTTAACAACCGGTTTAGTCACCTCAGGCTCTTTTTCTTTATCTGGCTCGGGTGGCACAGCTGGCTCGTGCAGCTTGGACTTCGCAAGATCTACTTCGACGCTTAAAATACCTTTCGATTTTAGACTATCGATAATGGCTTGGGTTTTCACAATGCCTTTAGAACGCATTTTAAGTGAACCTGTTTGTTCAAGTACTTGATTGACGTACATTCCGGGCTGCAAATCATCAATGGGTACCTGTTCTAGCATTATCTCTCCTGTGAGGCACAACGTTGCCATAGCCTTTAATTACAATAGAAACGAATAGTACGATATTCCAGTGAAAAAAGTGAGGAGTTTATTAGCCTTTAGTATAGCTAGAGTCTGCGAGTATTTGATTAATGAATTCGTGAGAGAACGTGTGACGTGTAAATGTGCCGAAAATTAACTGATAGTTCAAATCAGGCGAACGGATATTCTCTATACCCAACGGTAATAGGTATCTTGATGCGGAGTTAGGTTCGAGGTATGGAGGAGAGAATTAAACAGGGTACCATCTCGCGACAGTACCCATGTGTCATATTAGGGCTTTGTTAAGCGCTAAAGCCCCACGCTTTTACAACCACGCAGGCTGTTTATCTTCGAAGGCTTCTATAGCACTTGTGAGTTCAAGCGTTTGACCGATAGCATCTAAGCCTTTAATAAGGTTGTTTTTGTGATGCTCAGCAATATCGAAGCTGAAGCTTGTATCGTTAAAACTTACCGTTTGCGCTGGAAGATCAACGGTGATCTTAGTTGCTGGATCTGCCTTCACTGCAGCAAACAAAGCGTCCATTTGCTCGCTTGATAATGCCACAGGCACTAGCTGATTATTAATGCAGTTGCCGTAAAAAATATCAGCAAAGCTGGTGGCAATAACCGTTTTAAATCCAAAGTCGGCAAGTGCCCACGGCGCGTGTTCTCGGCTTGAACCACAGCCAAAGTTTTCGCGAGCCAGCAACAGACTTGCACCTTTGTGCTCAGGCTTATTCAGCGCGAACGCTGGGTTTGGCTCTTTCTCTTCTAAATCCAAATAACGCCAGTCGTGAAACAAATGTTTGCCATAGCCAGCACGCGTTACGCCAGTTAGAAACTGTTTTGGAATAATTTGGTCGGTATCGACATTGGCCTGATCAAGCGGCGCAGCAATGCCTGTGTGTTGTGTAAAACCTTGTTCAGACATAACTTACTCCTGATAATCTCTAACGTCAGCAAAGCGACCGGTAATTGCAGCTGCGGCAGCCATTGCTGGGCTTACTAAGTGAGTACGCGCACCACGGCCTTGACGGCCTTCAAAGTTACGGTTACTGGTAGAGGCACATCTATCGCCTGCCACTAGCTTGTCGTCATTCATACCAAGGCACATAGAGCAACCTGGCAAACGCCACTCAAAGCCAGCATCGATAAAGATTTTATCTAAGCCTTCTGCTTCAGCCTGGCGTTTAACATTACCTGACCCTGGAACGACAATAGCAGTCACTGAGTCGGCGACTTTACCGCGCTTGGCGATTTGTGCCGCTGCGCGCATATCTTCAATACGACCGTTGGTACATGAGCCGATAAATACGTGGTTTACTGCAACGTCGGCAAGCTTTTCACCGGGTTTTAATCCCATATATTCAAGCGCTTTTACTGCGCTCTCTTTTTCAATCGGATCACTGAAATCTTCAGGGGCAGGTACCGGTGTGTTTACGCCAATAACCTGGCCTGGGTTAGTGCCCCACGTAACCTGAGGCGCGATATCTGCCGCTTCAAGTTCAACTACAGTGTCAAAGGTTGCGCCCTCTTCGGTATAAAGGGTCTTCCAATAAGCGACAGCGTCTTCCCAGTCTTGGCCCTTAGGCGCGTATTCGCGGCCTTCAAGGTAGGCGAATGTTGTTTCATCTGGTGCAACAAGGCCAGCTTTCGCACCAGCTTCAATACTCATGTTGCACACCGTCATGCGCTCTTCCATGCTCAAACCGCGGATAGCTTCACCTGCGTATTCGATGACATGGCCAGTAGCGCCAGCGTGGCCAATTTTGCCAATAATGGCAAGAATGATGTCTTTTGCGGTAATACCGACAGGAAGCTTGCCATTTACGTTGATAAGCATGCTTTTCGCGCGGCTTTGCTTCAACGTTTGCGTTGCCAATACATGCTCTACCTGAGAGGTACCAATACCAAATGCCAGCGCACCAAATGCACCGTGGGTTGCAGTGTGTGAGTCACCACACACCACCGTCATACCAGGCTGAATTAGACCTAATTCCGGGCCCATAACGTGCACAATACCTTGCTTTTGGTGACCCACTGGAAATAGCTGAATGCCGTGTTCTTCACAGTTTTTTGCTAAGGTTTGTAGCTGAAGCGCATTCGCCGGACCACAGGCATCAATTGCCAATGAACGGGTTGAAATGCTGTGATCCATAGTGCCAACAGTGCGGTCAGGGCGTCGTACTTTACGGCCTTTTTCATTAAGGCCAGCAAATGCCTGGGGTGACGTTACTTCGTGAATTAGGTGACGGTCGATATAAATTAAGCTGTCTTCACCGATTTGGTCAATAATGTGGGCTTGCCACACTTTGTCATATAAGGTCTTGGCCATGAGATGTTTTTACTCCTGCGCCATTAATTGTTTAACGATTTCATCGCCTACTTGCGACGTGCTTGCCGCTTGGCTGCGTTTGTCAGAAGGAAGTAACTCGCCTGTAAGTACACCTGCTTCTAGCGTTGCCACTACCGCCTTTTCAATTGCGTCGGCAGCGTCATTCAAGTTCATGCTGAAACGCAGCATCATGGCAGCCGATAAAATTTGTGCGATAGGGTTAGCAATGCCTTGCCCTGCAATATCTGGGGCCGAACCGCCTGCTGGCTCATAAAGGCCGAAGCCTTCTTCGTTCATGCTTGCCGATGGCAACAAGCCCATAGAGCCTGTCATCATGGCACATTCATCAGAAACGATATCGCCAAAAAGGTTCGAACACAGCATTACATCGAACTGCGCTGGGTTCTTCATAATCTGCATAGTGGCGTTGTCGATATAGATGTGATCTAGCTCTACATCTGGATAATCTTTTGCTACTTCTTCTGCAATTTCACGCCATAAGCGGCTGGTTACCAGTACGTTGGCTTTGTCTACTGAAGTCACTTTGCCGCGACGCTTCTGTGCTGCTTCAAACGCTGCGATAGCAATACGGCGAATTTCACGTTTGCTATAGCGCATGGTGTCATACGCGAACTCTTCTTCGCCTTCACCTTCACGGCCCTTTGGCTGACCAAAGTAAATGCCGCTGGTTAGCTCACGCACAACTAAAACGTCTACGCCTGATTTAGCAATGTCTTCACGAAGGGGAGACAGGCTTTCAAGGCCCGGATAAATGCGAGCTGGGCGCAAGTTGCTGAACAGGTCAAAATGACTGCGAAGGGTAAGTAGTGCGGCACGCTCAGGACGTTGCTCTAACGGCAAGGTGTCCCACTTAGGGCCACCGATACTGCCAAACAAGATCGCATCGGCTTGCTCACAGCCCAATAGCGTTTTTGAGGGTAGCGCTTCACCTTCAGTATCAATGGCGTAGCCACCCACAGGATATGCAGTGCGGTTTAGGGTAAGTTTAAATTTCTTTTCAACAGCATCTAAAACCTTATTGGCTTCCTGCATAACTTCTGGGCCGATACCGTCTCCGGCTAATACGGCAATTGAATACTGGCTCATTTATACTCCTGCAACGCGTTCTTGTTGATTTTTTTGCTGATCAATTTGATCGGCTAAATAAGTGTTGTTTAATACGAAGATAAGGGCTTTCACGCCAGCCTCTACAATATCTGTAGCAAGACCTATTCCGTGAAAACGGCGGCCTTTATAGGTAGCGATAACGCTCACCTGTGCTAGGGCGTCGGCACCTTCACCTTTTGAATCTAATTTGAAGTCCACCACTTCTAAATCTTCGTGACCCAGTATAGACATGATGGCCTTGTAAGCCGCATCTACCGGGCCGTTTCCAATGCTAGACTGGGTAATCTCTTCAGTGCCCACTTTCATTTTAACGGTAGCACTTGGAATGATTTCACGCCCTGAATTAGCTTGAAGATAAAGCAACTGGAAGTGTGCTTGGTCGTGCTTTTGCTTATCGAAGAATAATAATGCTTCAAGGTCGTAGTCGTATACTTGACCTTTCTTGTCCGCTAACTTCAAGAAAGCGTCGTAAACGGCCTCTAGGTCGTAGTCTTCCGCTTTATAGCCAAGTTCAGTTAAGCGGTGCTTAATCACATGACGGCCAGAGCGAGACGTTAGGTTTAAATTGTTTTTATTAATACCCACACTTTCAGGGGTCATAATTTCATAGGTATTTTGCGCTTTTAAGACACCGTCTTGGTGAATGCCTGATGAGTGACTAAACGCATTCGCACCTACAATAGCTTTGTTGGCCTGAACCGGCATATTACAAAGCTGGCTCACTAATTTCGAGGTACGTGAAATCTCCGTAGAGTTGATGTTGGTATCTATACCCAACATGTTCTTACGGGTTTGCAAGATCATCGCGATTTCTTCAAGCGATGCATTACCGGCACGCTCACCAATTCCGTTTATAGTACATTCAACCTGTCTAGCCCCTTGCTCAACAGCAGCTAATGAATTAGCTACCGCTAAGCCTAAGTCGTTGTGACAGTGAACTGAGATTGTCGCTTTGTCGATATTAGGTACACGGTTAAACAACTGCTGGATGATACCGCCAAACTCTGTGGGGGTAGTGTAGCCCACTGTATCTGGGATATTGACGGTAGTTGCACCGGCATTAATCGCAGCTTCTACCATGCGACATAGATAGTCGATGTGAGTACGACCAGCATCTTCACAGGAAAATTCTACGTCATCGGTGTACTGACGTGCATGCTTAACCGCCTTCACCGCCATTTCAACAATTTCATCTTGTGACTTGCGAAGCTTGGCACCTACGTGAATTTCGGAGGTGGCAATAAAGGTATGAATACGGAATTGTTCGGCAACGCTTAGCGCTTGGCCACAAGCATCGATATCGCCCGGCAATGCGCGAGATAGGCCACAAACGATAGAGTTCTTAACTTCTTTCGCAATCATTTGTACAGAGCGGAAGTCACCCGGAGAAGACACGGGGAAACCCGCCTCAATAATATCTACGCCTAAGCGTTCGAGCGCCAGCGCGATCTGTAATTTCTCTTTGGCACTTAGGCTTGCAGGTAAGGCCTGCTCACCGTCTCGCAATGTGGTATCAAAGATCTTCACTTGATTTGTCATGACGCTCTCTCAGTTGAATAGTTAAAAAAAAACCCGTGCTAAGCACGGGTTTTTGTGAAATTAAATCGCTGGTCGCAATCTACCCGTGCAGTCTGGCTGCCATAAGGAGTAGAGATAGAAGAATGAAACGAGTACGCATTTGCTGTTGTTTCTTTGCTGACCAAGTTGATAGCGACAATGTACCCATGTGATGCGGAGAGGTCAACCATTGTTTACGATAATGAGTATATTTTTCGTATATAAAAGCTATCTTTTAATTATTTAGGATGCTCATCCTAATATCTGTTCTTTAGGCTGAAGGGGCTTTGCGCTTTACGATGTATTCGGTAAATCTTAATATCGCTTAAGCAAATTGTTAGGATGTATATACTAAAAAGCTTAAAAAGATGATATTTGGATTAATGAGATACCATGCAGTAAAAGTGAATAATTATTACTTTTTGCGTGTTGAAGTGAAATTTTTCCAATTGAGCCGAGTGGATAAGCGCATCTCTCGTAACGAAAGAGAACGCGGGCTAGATTTTGATTTATAGTTCCACATATGACCGCAGCAAGCACTACTCATTATAGCTTTAGTAGGTTTTAGCAACGTAAGTGTTGTGCTTGATAGTTGGGACGAAGAGAATACGCTTTTTGATGGTTCATCAATCGGTTGAATGTTAATAGCATCTTGTGACGCGCATTTTTTAGTTAATTGGCCTTCGCCTATATCGAACCAACCATGCTTATTTAAATGAATCTTATCCCTAGACTCGCGAAACATATCAATAGAATCAAGCTCAATCGTAAGTCCTTCAATGCTTTGAACGAGTACAGGAACAACTAAACCGTAATCCGTATTCTTCTTGAACCATTGCACGCATTTTTCATTATCTTGCGTTGAACCAGGACACTTGCCAGGTTGCTTAGCAAACCAACTTCCATTGTGCGTATCGACTTTCAGCGGAGGGGAAAATTGAAGTTGTGTAACCATAAAGCGAGCAACGCTTCGAATATGATAGGGCAGGCCACCCATTCGACGTTTCAACATCGACGCGTTGTTTGTGTTCAAATGAGCAAGTGTTAATAATTCTCTCTCATAGAGCGCAGTACAAATTTCGGTGAACTGCGCATGGCTTCCCCCTAATTCACCCGACTCACTGAAAAAGCCTGTCTGAGATCGAGAAGAAGGTTTCTCTGATGTCATTACTTATCTGCACATGTGTTTGATTATTGTTTAACCGTATCAAGAAATGGCAAAAAGCGCCACATAGCGATTTCAATAGGTATTGTCTCCAATGAGCTGAGCGAACGACAAATTTAAGTTTCATCCTTTTTTTAAACAATGGATAGGCATACTACTTATTAATAACTAACCTGTATGACCAATTATGTTGCAGACCTTACCGCTTGTGTAAGTGATGTTAAAAACAACGAAAAATACATTCAACTTAAGTAAGTTACTGTATTTTATGTGTTGTTTGGTGTTTTTCATGATGTTTAACCTAATTTAATCATCTTTTATAGATATTGGTAATGCCAAAAATATAAAAATAATTGACCATTATTTAACATTTAGTGTTGACCAATATGAAGACTTGTCTTACTTTTGTAATAGTCTTGTAAAGTAGGTGTAAGGCAAGTTTACAAGGCGGGTAAGTTGCAAATCAATTAAGTGGTAAGGAATGAGTGATTAGACATTCCTCAATCCTTAAGAGGAAAACACACATGGCACACAAATTATCAAAGATTACACTTGCGGTACTTTCGGCTACGACACTAAGCCTAACCGCATCAGTAAACGCACAAGAAACACAGCAAGAACAAAACGAAGATGTAGAAGTCATTGAGGTATCGGGTATCCGAGCGTCACTCGCTAGCGCAATGAATGAAAAACGCTTTAAAAATAACCTTGTTGAAGTTATCGAAGCAGAGGATATTGGTAAGTTACCAGACCAAAACTTAGCAGAAGTATTAGAAAACATTACAGGTATTCAGATTACTCGTGAAGCGGGTGTTGGTACAGGCGTACAAATTCGTGGTACCGATGCTAACCGTACAGAAATTAACGGTGTTTCAACAGTTGGTTCTGGTGCAGGTCGAAGCGGTATTGACTTTGAAGACGTTTCAGCTGCGATTATTGCTGGCTTGGAAGTGACTAAGTCGCCCGACGCTAAAACTATCGAAGGGTCAGTGGGGGGGACGATTAACCTAAAAACAATCCGCCCCTTACAGCTTAATGAACAGCTCGCAGCGTTTCGTGTTCAAGGTGAGAACAGCAGCTTAACCACCGATAGCAACTTTCAACCCCGAATTTCAGGTACGTTTGGCGATAACTGGGATACCGACCACGGTACCATTGGTGTTGTTATAAGCGGTAGCTATGCACAACAAGACGTAACGGCGTTTCGACCTCGTGCAGACAGAGATAATATAGTGCGCTCTGACAGCGATTTTCCAAGTGCGCAGTCATTCAACTTTTTACCTATTCAATTTTTTGTTCAAGACTACGATAACTTTGAATACGAAACCAAAAATTTAGTGGGTACTATTGAGTGGGCACCAAATGATAATACTAAGTTTTTCTTTGACGCTATCATCAACGACCAAGAACGTTTGCAAGAAAGTTCTCGTGTTCAAGCTTCTGGTGTAAGTAATTTACGTCAAATTTCGGTTCCAGATGAATTTGAGACGATTGATTTTGGCTCTTTAGGTGGCACCGATCTGGGATCAATAGAAGCAGCGCTACGTGGCGTCATACCGGTCAACTTAGATCATGACGACGACGATCCAAATTTACGATTTTCAACTGATACTAATTCTCGGGTAACAAAAAGCGAAATTTTCCGCTTAGGTGGTGAATGGCAGGGCGAAAAGTGGAGCGTATTTGCAGAAGTTGCATCAACAACATCTGATACTACAACCCCAAGCTTTAATACAACGCTTAACTTTATTAACCCGAATGCGCCGTTAGATGCCGGTGGCGGTAACGATAACTCCGTTCCATTCGCGTACGATCTTACTGGCGGAGCATTGACCTTTGGTATTGCTGAAGGCGCAGAGTACGCTCCTACGGTTGAACAATTACTTGATCCGAACAATGTAGTGCTTCGAGATGTGAATATTGGTCGTGATACTACCGAAAACTTTGAAGATGCGTTTCGCGTAGACTTCACTTATTTTGTAGACACCATGATAACGTCAGTCGATTTTGGTTACCGCTACAATAAATCTGGCAGTAAACGTGAAGATATTGGAACAAGCGTTCCATTGCGTACAATGGAAGACAGCCCTCGAGGCAGCTTGTTTAGCGACCTACTGGTTGCTGGGCCTGACAACTTTAACGAAGCAGACGGACGAGAGCTTTTTGTTAGCGACTTCTTACTTATTGACCCAGAACAAGTGTCGTCTGACCCTGATGCAGTGCTAGCCACACTTCAAGCTGCATTGGAAGAACACGGCTCTTCGGAAACGTTAAATGCGCCTTCTACGAGCTCTTCAGGCTTCTTTGACATCGAAGAAGAAACCCATGCGTTGTATGCGCAGGCTAACTTCGAGTATGAGATGTTCCGCGGTAACTTCGGTGTACGTTATTTACAAACAGATGTAACGTCTGTGGGTAATTCAATAACAGTAGATGAAGACGGTAATGAGTTGGTTTCTCGAGTGACTAACACGGGTGACTACGACTTCATTCTACCTCGCTTCAACTTAGTGGCAGATGTTACTGATGACGTAGTATTAAGATTTGGTGCGGGCAAGGATATTCGTCGTCCGAATTTCAACGACCTTTCAACGTCGGTAACTTTTAGTACAAGTCCTAATCCAAATGTGGCTATTGGCAACCCTAACCTAACGCCTGAAGAAGTAATTTCCTATGACTTAGCGGCTGAATGGTATTTCGCAGAAGCCAGTGTTTTTAGCGTGGGCATTTTTCATAAAACTCGCAAAGACCTTTTCGTAGATCAGATTGTGACTCCTGTTGAGGATCCTATAACAGGTTTTCGCGATCTTACTGACCCTTGTGAGGGCGGCGGTATTTTCAATCCAATTGCTGACATTAACGTGTTCGGTCCCGATCTAGGTGCAGGTGTTTGTGTAGGTACAGAAACAAAAGTAAATGACACCGCCGAAACTACACAGAAAGGTATTGAATTCGCGGTTCAATATGATTTATCTGGCTTTGAAAATGAGCTGGGGTGGGCTTCAGGCTTTGGCGTTCTTGCTAACTACACAATACAAGAGTCTTCTGGCGGTGAAGTGGTGAACAAGGCCACTAATAGAGCTGGTCAAGTATTTGCCGCGACTACAGGAAGCGACGAAGAAGTTACTAGAGTTCAAGGCTTACTAAACCTGTCGGAAAACGCTTACAACATTACGCTTTACTACGAGAAGTTTGGTTTGTCTGCTCGTATGCGCTACACATGGCGTGAAGCTTACCGTACTGATGACTTCGGTAGTACGTCTAGCTTCCCGTGGGGCTTCCCAGCGGTACAAGCTGATCGTGGTCAGTTAAATGCAAGTGTGACTTACGATGTTAACGAAAACCTTAATATTGGTGTTGAGGCTGTAAACATTACTGAGTCTGAAGTAGAGCAGTACTGTGTTAACGAAGGCTCACTTCTGTGCTTCCAAGGTCTTACTGACCGAAGAATTACTGTAGGTGCAAACTATCGTTTTTAATTTGTAAAACAACTGCCGTGGCACGCGGCAGTAACTACACCCTGGATCACAAAGTGTGGTTGTGATGTGTGCATTAGCCCTAACGCCAGTTAGGGCTTTTTTTGTTTGTCAGCTTCGCTGGGCAAACAAGAAAGGCACCGCGAATTACGCTGGTGCCTTTCAACAAAGCTAGTTAAACCATATTTGGCTTAAGCTTATTGACCTTTAATTTCGCTACGTCCTTTATAGGTAGCTGCGTCACCTAGAGCCTCTTCAATGCGAAGTAGCTGGTTGTACTTAGCAACACGGTCAGAACGACATAGTGAACCAGTCTTAATTTGTCCCGCCGCTGTACCTACTGCTAGGTCAGCAATGGTCGCATCTTCAGTTTCGCCTGAACGGTGAGAGATAACCGCTGTAAAGCCAGCGTCTTTCGCCATTTTAATCGCGTTAAGGGTTTCAGTTAGTGAACCAATTTGGTTGAACTTGATAAGGATTGAGTTACCAATACCGTTATCGATACCGCGCTTAAGAATCTTAGTGTTAGTAACGAATAAGTCGTCGCCAACTAGCTGTACTTTGTCACCAATTTTCTTAGTTAGGCTCGCCCAGCCGTCCCAGTCGCTTTCGTCTAGGCCGTCTTCAATCGATACGATTGGATACTGTGAAGAAAGGTCCGCAAGATAGTCGCCAAATGCTTCTGAATCGAAGCTCTTGTCTTCGCCAGATAGTACATATTTGCCTTCTTTGTAGAATTCAGACGCCGCACAGTCTAGTGCAAGGGTGATATCTTCATTCATTTTGTAGCCGGCATTTTCAACGGCTTCAACGATAACTGCTAGTGCTTCAGCGTTTGAGCTAAGGTTAGGTGCAAAACCACCTTCGTCGCCAACTGCTGTGTTAAGGCCTTTAGCAGAAAGTACTTTCTTAAGTGCGTGGAAGATTTCAGCACCCATGCGTAGTGCTTCTTTGAAGCTCTTCGCGCCAACTGGCTGTACCATGAACTCTTGAATGTCTACGTTGTTGTCAGCGTGCTCACCACCGTTGATGATGTTCATCATAGGTACAGGCATTGAGTACTGACCAGAAGTGCCGTTAAGGTCTGCAATGTGCTCGTAAAGTGCAACGCCTTTTTCTGCCGCTGCCGCTTTAGCTACAGCAAGAGATACCGCAAGGATAGCATTTGCACCAAGAGTTTCTTTGTTTTCAGTGCCATCAAGGTCAATCATGATGCCATCGATATCTGCTTGTGCTAGTGCATCTTTGCCGATAAGTGCTGGCGCGATGGTATCGTTAACTGCTGCAACTGCCTTTGTTACACCTTTACCTAGGTAACGAGACTTGTCGCCGTCGCGTAGTTCTAGTGCTTCGCGGCTACCAGTAGAGGCACCAGATGGTGCTGCAGCTCGGCCCATTACGCCCGATTCTAAATATACGTCTGCTTCTACAGTAGGGTTTCCGCGTGAATCTAAGATTTCGCGTCCGATAATGCGACTAATTTTCGCCATGTTTTTTCCTCAACAATTGAATGGGGTGCAACGGGAGAGAGCACCCCTTTTATTAGAAATTAGTGATTTTCTTTCTGGTACTTTCCTGCCGCAGCAACGAAACCAGTGAATAATGGGTGTCCATCCCGAGGAGTTGATGTGAACTCAGGGTGGAATTGGCCCGCAATGAACCATGGATGATCAGGGATTTCCACCACTTCTACAAGTCGCTTGTCAGTGGACAAACCACTTACTTTCAATCCCGCCGCTTCAATTTGGTCGCGCAGATTGTTGTTCACTTCGTAACGGTGACGGTGACGCTCGTAAATCTCGGCATTGCCGTACATCTCGTGAACTTTCGTGCCCTCGATAAGGTGGCAAAGCTGGCTACCTAAGCGCATAGTGCCGCCCAAGTCAGACGTTTCGGTACGTACTTCAGTGGTACCCGCTGCGTCTAACCACTCGGTAATAAGACCTACAACCGGATAAGGTGTGTCTGGATTAAATTCAGTACTGTTCGCGTTTTCCATGCCGGCAACATTACGTGCGTATTCGATTAGCGCGACTTGCATACCTAAGCAAATGCCTAAATAAGGCACTTGGTTTTCACGGGCATAACGGGCAGCAGCAATTTTACCTTCAATACCGCGTTCACCAAAACCGCCAGGTACTAAGATAGCGTCTAACTGCTCTAGAATTTGTGTACCTTTGCTTTCCACATCTTGCGAGTCGATGTGATGAATGTTCACGGTAAGACGGTTTTTAAGACCGGCATGCTTAAGCGCTTCATTAACTGACTTATAAGCATCAGGCAATTCAACGTACTTGCCAATCATACCGATGTTTACTTCAGCTGTAGGGTTAGACTCTGCGTAAAGTACTTGCTCCCACTCAGAAAGGTCTGCTTCGTTGCACTCTAAACCAAAGCGGTCTACAACCAGCTGGTCCATACCTTGCGCTTTAAGTGCAGCAGGAATACGGTAAATGCTGTCTACGTCTTTAAGTGAAATAACAGCTTTATCAGCAACGTTAGTGAACAGCGCGATTTTAGAACGTTCGCTAGCCGGCAATGCACCTACTGAACGACAAACGAGAATGTCTGGTTGAATACCTATAGAGCGAAGCTCTTTTACCGAGTGCTGCGTAGGCTTAGTTTTTACTTCGCCTGACGCTGGCATATAAGGTACAAGAGTTAGGTGCATGAACATAGCGCGTTCACGGCCCACTTCTGTACCCAGCTGACGAATTGCTTCTAAGAATGGTTGTGACTCGATGTCACCTACGGTTCCGCCTACTTCAACGATAGCCACATCGTGACCTTCAGCACCTTCAATTACGCGGCGCTTAATTTCATTGGTGATATGAGGGATAACCTGAATAGTTGCACCAAGGTAATCACCGCGACGTTCGCGCTTAAGTACTTCCTCATACACACGACCAGTAGTAAAGTTGTTGCGCTTTGTCATGCGGGTGCGAATAAAACGCTCATAGTGACCAAGATCGAGGTCGGTCTCAGCGCCGTCATCAGTAACAAATACTTCACCATGCTGGATAGGGCTCATAGTGCCCGGGTCGACATTGATGTAAGGGTCGAGTTTTAACATGGTTACGGTGAGACCGCGAGCTTCCAGAATTGCGGCCAGCGATGCTGCAGCAATACCTTTACCTAGCGATGAAACTACACCACCTGTGACGAAAATATAATTTGTCATGCGAAACCTAGAACGTTTGGGTTGTATGGTAAATATAGGCTGAGTTTAGAACAAAACCAGCTACACTTTGGACGGGGCGATAGTATACGCAAAATCATGTGGGCAGACAATCAATTTGCCCACATGATGCGCAATTTATACGCGCTTAAGCTTAGTTCAAGATTGGCTTAGGCGCTTGAGTGTGTAGATAAGGTCTAGCGCTTGGCGCGGTGATAACTCATCGGGTGATAAGTTTTCAAGAGTTTCTACAACCGGGTGTGGCTTATCAGGGAACAGCATTTCAGCTTGGCCTTTGGTATTTGATGTGTCTTTACCTGGTGCGCTCGGTTGATTTCCGCTTTGCTGTGAACTCTCTGATTCAGATGGCTTTTCACTTAGTTCGCCTTCATCGCTGGTCATAAGGTGTGATGATTCCAACACCGCAAGCTTTTGTTGGGCCGCTTTTATTACCACCTTGGGCACGCCTGCAAGTTGCGCAACCTGTAAACCAAAGCTTTTGCTCGCCGCGCCTTCTGATACGGTATGCATGAAGCGTATGGTATCTTCAAACTCCATCGCGTCTAAGTGCACGTTCACCACGCCACTTTGTGTTTCAGGTAGTTCAGTAAGTTCGAAATAATGGGTAGCAAAAAGGGTATAAGCATTCAGCTGTTTTGCTAAGTAACTTGCACAGGCCCAAGCCAGTGATAAACCATCATAGGTACTGGTACCGCGTCCTATTTCATCCATTAATACCAAAGAATTTTCTGTGGCATTGTTTAGGATGTTCGCCGTTTCTGTCATCTCAACCATAAAGGTTGAGCGACCTGAAGCTAAATCATCCGATGCACCAATACGGGTAAAGATGCGATCAAGCTTTCCTATGTGTGCATTTTCTGCAGGCACGAAACTGCCAATACAGGCTAATAATGCAATGAGCGCGGTTTGGCGCATATAGGTCGATTTACCGCCCATGTTCGGGCCAGTAATAATCAGCATGCGGCGCTCTTTGTCTAGCTGTAGCGGGTTAGCAATGAAGGGGTCTTTCATTACATTCTCGACAACAGGGTGGCGACCGGAATCATAAGTAAGCGCACATTCTTGACTCAAGTTAGGTCGATACCAATCAAGGGAAACTGCGCGTTCGGCAAAACAGCACAGCACGTCGAGCTTGGCAAGCGCTGCGGCGGTCTCAATTAAGTTATTTAAGTGTGGAGCAAAGTTGTCGAACAAGGCTTCATAAAGCTGCTTTTCAAGAGCAAGGGCAGCGCCTTGACTGCTTAACACTTTATCTTCGTGCTCTTTAAGTTCTGGCGTTATATAACGTTCAGTGTTTTTAAGGGTTTGTCTTCGAATATATTCTGCAGGCGCTAACGCACTGTTTGCACGGCTAATCTCAATAAAAAAACCGTGGACCTTGTTATAGCCCACCTTCAACGTGGAAATGCCGGTGCGCTCGCGCTCTCGCTGCTCCATAGCGTCTAGGTAGTCAGTAGCGCCTTGTGATAGCTTGCGCAACTCATCAAGCTCGGCGTTATATCCCTCGGCAATTACGCCGCCATCCCGTATTACCACTGGCGGGTTATCGATAATAGCATCGTTTAACAGGGCTTGAAGATCAGGGTAAGTGCCAATGGTTTCGCTGATACTTCTGACTTGCCCTGTATCGAACCTAGCTAAGGCATCTTGTAAATCAGGCAGCGCGTTAAACGCATTTTTTAGGCGAGCAAAGTCGCGTGGTCGCGCTGAACGAAGGGCTAAGCGCGCCATAATACGTTCTATATCACCAATGTGCTTTAGCGCGGTGCGAATATCTTCAGGGTCATCATTAATGAAAGTTTCAACAGCGTCTAAGCGGCTGTGCAATTCGTGTTGGTCTGTTAAAGGCGAATGAATAACGCGCTGTAGCATACGACTACCCATGGCCGTGGTGGTGGTATCCATCACGCTAAACAGCGTATTTTCCTGTCCGCCCGACAAATTATGGGTAAGTTCTAGGTTCCTGCGGGTGGCAGCATCAAGCTGAACGCGGCTGTCTTGCTGTTCGGTCTGGATGCGGCGAATGTGAGGCAGAGCAGTGCGCTGGGTATCCTTTACATATTGTAAAACGCAGCCCGCTGCGCCTAATCCTTTAGTGACGCCTTTTATTCCAAAGCCATCTAGTGTTTTGGTTTCAAACTGTGCGTTTAATTGCTCTGTGGCGGTATCAATGTCGAATTCCCATTCTGGACGGCGTCTAAGTCCTTTGCGGTTTTCAACCAATGCTAAGCTTTCAAATCCTTCAGGATAGAGGAGTTCAGCTGGGTTAATGCGCTGAATTTCAGCAAGTAGGCTTTCATCGCTGTCACATTCAAACACAACAAAACGACCGCTTGTAACATCTAGGGTTGCCAGACCATAATGCATACTATGACCGCAAACAGCGGCTAGGATATTGTCGCGGCGTTCTTCTAACAGCGCTTCGTCGGTGACTGTACCGGGCGTAACAATACGCTGCACTGCACGTTCAACGGGGCCTTTACTGGTGGCCGGATCGCCAACCTGTTCACAAATGGCTACTGACTCGCCCATTTTGACTAAGCGCGAGAGGTAGCTTTCCACTGCATGATAGGGCACACCCGCCATAGGGATAGGCTCGCCGCCAGATTTTCCTCTTGCTGTTAGCGATATATCCAGTAATTCCGCAGCTTTTTTGGCATCGTCGTAAAACAACTCATAAAAGTCGCCCATGCGATAAAATAGTAAAATATTCGGATGCTGCGCCTTAATAGTCAGGTACTGGCGCATCATAGGAGTATGTGATTCCAAAAAAATGCCTCTGCGAATTTGTTGCTGGGTTTAATGCCTGTTAAGGGGAATAAATGATAAACTCACGCCCACTAAGATCAAGCGAAGATCTGATAAAGCACAACAGGTGTAACTAGGTATAACTAAATGAGCGCAACATTTTCAACTGATTCAACGGTAAACGCCAGCCCTTTAAAGCTTGATAGCGCATTATCTGCGCAAGTCCAGGTGTTGGGTGACGCACTTAGAGCAAAAGGTTGGAGTGTATCTAGTGCAGAATCTTGTACAGGTGGGGGGCTTGCTTTTGCTTTCACCAGTGTTTCAGGAAGCTCTGACTGGTTTAATCAATCTTGGGTGACCTACTCAAATGATGCGAAGCAGAGCATATTAGGTGTTACCGAGCAGACGCTTAAAGAGCATGGTGCAGTGTCGAAGCAAACGGTAAAAGAAATGGCAGAAGGCGTGCGACGCAATAGCGGTGCGCAGCTAGTTGTGACCGTAAGCGGTATCGCCGGGCCTGGCGGGGGCAGCGAAGAAAAGCCAGTAGGCACAGTGTGGTTTGGCTTTTTATGTGATCAGAAAGAAGAACAAGTTAAAAAAGTGTTTAGTGGTGATAGAGACGAAGTGCGAGAGCATGCTATTACCTTTGCCATAACGCACTTAGTTAAAATGTTGAGCGAAATTTAAAAACACTGGTTGAAACTGTATGCTTGTACAGTATAGAATGTGATCATTATTTGATACGTTTACTTTCTAGTTAGTAAAACCGTTAACAATAGTGTGTAACAAGTAATTGAAAGCACAGGCAATTGATTAATGTATAGCCAGTTAACGGACAATTAGTTGATTAAGATGAAGCAGGTACAGCGTTTTAAAACATAACAGCTGCCTTCGTCATTAAGAATGTAAATTAGTACCAAGAAAGAATTTAACCGCAAATCCTAGAGGATACATACGTGGACGATAACAAATCAAAAGCTTTAACCGCCGCAGTTGGCCAAATTGAAAAGCAGTTTGGTAAAGGCGCTATTATGCGCTTAGGCGACAACCAAGCCATGGATATTGAAGCGATTTCTACTGGCTCACTAACCATTGATATCGCTCTAGGTATAGGTGGCTTACCTTGTGGGCGTGTAGTAGAAATTTACGGTCCTGAATCGTCTGGTAAAACAACGCTTACGCTTCAAGTTATTGCTGAAGCGCAGAAGAAGGGTAAAACCTGTGCGTTCGTAGATGCTGAGCACGCTCTAGACCCAGTTTACGCTGAAAAGCTTGGCGTAAACATCGACGAACTATTGGTATCTCAGCCTGATACTGGTGAGCAAGCGCTAGAAATTTGCGACATGCTAGTACGTTCAGGTGCGGTAGATGTTGTTATCGTTGACTCGGTAGCAGCGCTTACACCTAAAGCTGAAATTGAAGGCGACATGGGTGATTCTCACGTTGGTCTTCAGGCCCGTCTAATGTCACAAGCGTTGCGTAAGCTTACTGCTAACATTAAACGCTCTAATACGCTGTGTATCTTCATTAACCAGATTCGTATGAAGATTGGTGTAATGTTCGGTAACCCAGAAACTACTACTGGTGGTAACGCGCTTAAGTTCTACTCTTCTGTTCGTTTAGACATCCGCCGTATCGGCGCAGTGAAAGAAGGTGACGAGGTAGTAGGTAACGAAACCCGCGTGAAAGTAGTTAAGAACAAAGTCGCGCCTCCGTTTAAGCAGGCCGAGTTTATGATCCGCTACGGTGAAGGTATTAGTAAAGAAGCTGAACTTATCGACCTTGGTGTTAAGCAGAAGCTTGTTGATAAAGCCGGCGCTTGGTACAGCTACAAAGGCGATCGCATTGGTCAAGGTAAAGCGAACGTAATGAAGTACCTTAAGGAACACCCTGAAACGGCTAATGAGATCGAAACAAAGATCCGTCAAGAGCTATTGCTCTCTAAAACCATGCAGGCTGAAGAAGCATTGCCACAGGGCGAAGACGACGTACTTCCTGAATAAGATAGGTTTTACAAGTATCTTAAAAACCCACCGAAAGGTGGGTTTTTTTATGCCTTTGCTACGCAGGGTATATTAAGAAATATTTACTAACACTTAATATCCGGTTGAAACTTGTACAAAAAATAAAAACAGGGAATGCTGTAATAAAGTACGATAAGCGAAGACTATAAAGAAAGGTTGGCTTTTGGTGTATTTCCAAGGCTCAACGTTTCGGAATCTAAATCAGGAAAATTTGCGGCTACAGCAAACAATGCCTTAAACAACAATTAATATAGAGAACAGCTTACATCAAGAGGGAAAAGGGAATGATTGAAATATCAGGTCTCGCTAAACGCTTTACGGTGGAAAACCCGAAAAAGCTTAGCGAACAAGAGAAGAAGGACCCGCGTTTAAAAGGGCGTTATTTTCAGTCAGTAAGGGATGTGTCTTTTACTTGCGAAAAAGGTCAGGTTCTGGGACTGTTAGGACCTAACGGCGCAGGTAAAACCACTACATTGCGTATGCTTTCAACGGCGCTCAAACCTGACAGCGGTAAAGTGCTCATAGGTGGCCAGGACGTACTTTCCAACCCAAACATAGCGCGAAAAAAGATAGGTTTTCTTTCCAGTTCAACAGGTCTATACGGCCGTTTAAGTGGGCGTGAAAATATTAGCTACTTCGGTGAGCTACACGGCATTTCAAAAGATGTGATTAATGCACGTATTGAAGAGCTAGCTGATTTACTAGATATGCAAACCTTCCTTGATAGAAGAGCGGAGAATTTTTCATCAGGCATGAAACAAAAAGTGTCGATTGCCCGTGCAGTTATTCACGAGCCAGAGTTAGTGGTTCTCGATGAGCCTACAACTGGCCTTGATATTATGGCAACGAGTACCGTGATGGAATTCATTCAGCGCCTTAAAGATAAAGGTACCCCGGTAATTTTCTCTACCCACCACCTCGACGAAGTACAAACTCTTTGTGACAAAGTAACAGTCATTAATCAAGGAGAAACAGTATTTAACGATTCGCTTGCCGCCTTTAGTGCGCTTTCTGATAATGGCGTAGAGGCTGGGCAAATGCATAAGAGCTTTCTAAAAACACTATCAATGGATTCTGAGGAGATGGGCAATGTGGTTAATCTTTAAAAAGGAGTTCAAAGAGCTATTAAGGGATAAGAAAACCATCATATTTATGATTGGTTTACCACTTTTATTATTCCCTGCCATCTTTGGTGTCGCATTCTTTTTTATGAGTTCAGCGGCGGACAAAGCTGAAAATAAAGTACTGAAATACGCGATAGTTGGTGAAGCGTATGCACCAGCAATTGTACAGTCTTTTAACGATGCATCAGATAAATTCGAATCAGTTGCGATTGGTGATGAGACTGACTACGCCAAACTCATTAAAAACGAAACGTTAGACTTTGTGTTGGTTATACCAGAGAGTTTCGATAGTGACATATTAAGTTCAGGGCAACATAAGATTCAGCTTTATTTAAACGATGCAGGCCTTAACAAAGTTATGGGGCGTGTTTCCGATATTATTGATGAATATACAGACGCGTTTCAGCAAAGCGCGTTTGCACAGCTAAACCTTGACGAAACCCAGCAAGAGGCTTTACTAAAACCAATCAAAATAGAAAAGCAAAATGTGGCGGATGATCGCGAAGTGTGGGGTGAGCGTTTAGGCGGTATGCTGCCTTACTTTATATTCATCTTGTGCCTACAAGGTGCAATGGCGCCAGCAGCAGATTTAGGGGCAGGTGAAAAAGAACGTGGTACCTTAGAAACCCTGCTTATTTCGCCAATGGACCGTCACAAGTTGGTATTGGGTAAGTTCTTTACGGTAGCTACCGCAGGTATTGTTACCGCGCTAATAACGGTGTCTTCCATGGCCATATGGGGGCTAGTGTTATCCCAAGGCATGGCCGTTGAGTTTGTCGTAGAGATCATGTCAATGATAGGTCTTGTAGATTTCCTACTGATTTTCTTGATGTTAGTACCAGTGGTCGCAGTATTTGCGGCGGTATTGTTATCGCTTTCTATTTATGCTCGCTCTTTTAAAGAAGCGCAAAGCTACATGGGGTCACTGATTATGGTGGTTATTTTCCCTGTAATTATAGCCATGATGCCTGGTGTAGAGCTAAAAGGAGGCTGGGTTTGGGTACCGCTGACTAACGTTGCTTTGGCGATGAAAGAGCTGTTCAAAGGTACTATGGACTACTTTGCACTCTTTGGCATATTTACGTCTACCGCAGTGATTGCAACCGGACTGATTTTCTTCTGTATCCATTGGTTTAACAAAGAGAAAGTACTGTTTAGATAGTTTGAAAAGTAATGAATAGCAAAAGAGCTCGCTTAAAGCGGGCTCTTTTTTTACCCTCACACTTCAAAGTCCACCCGTTTGATAATTCCTTCCCACCCAGGGGGGATTTTCCCCTGCAAAACATATGAGTAAGCAAGAAGTTCGGCGATGACGTAATAAAGTGACTCGGGTATGTCTTGCCCTACATCTAATGTAGTGAGGACTTCACTTAGATACGGGTCTTCATGAATAAGTATCCCAGTTTCTTCAGCCATGGCAATTATTGCTTCAGCTAAGTCTCCATACCCCTTAGATACTACCTTAGGTGCATTTTTCTTGTCGCCGCCATCATATTTTAGACCAATAGCGCGTTTTGTCTTTTGAGAATCAGTCATACTCCTTCTACCTATACCCTAGTTTCAAATATCTGATGGGGGCGTGTGTTTAACGTCTCAGGAATATGGCCTCGTTGGTAACTTGTGTTTTCAACCACAAGTCCGAGAGAGGAAAGGCGTTTATGCAGGTAGGGTAGCGTATCACCAATACGCCTAAGGATTTCATCGTTCGATGCATATAAGTCTAAGTTAATCGTGTCTTTATCGATCTTTGACTTCGCCAATACTTGCCCGCTATCGCCAATGTCTAATTTCATCGTGATATTCCAAAGCGAGCGCTGACCCGCTTGTGTTTGCTTATTGTGTTGCCCACTTTGGTCTCGCTTTATCAAGAGCTCAGGCGGACTGTGATGTTGTGAAAGCGACGGTAACACATAATAGAAACTATCTTGTCCTTGAATACGGGAATCGACACTCGCTACTTTACTTTGCTGATGACTGCTTAGTAAGGTTTTAAGTTGAGAAAGCAACTGCTGTCGCCCGTCTAACTGGTTCATGTCTTGGCTAACACGACTTGGTTGGGTGGTTACTCCCATATTCGATAGCGTCTTAGAAACGATAGAGTCGGGTGCATCTATTTGGGTTTTTAAGCTAGGCTGTCTTTGCATGGCACGGCCTGCTAGCGCTAGCTGAACTAACGCAACCATGCCTTGTACGAAACTTGATGAACTTACAGGCGATGTTAAATTAATTGGAGTCGTCACCAATGCTTGTGTTGAGATAAGCTGCTGCAAGCGTTGGGATAAACCTTGGTCGTTCATGTCTAGTGCGAGTTTTTTAGGTTCGTTATTAACGTCGCCAAGAGGCTTATCGGTATCTGAAACAATAGGGGGGACTTCTGCGCCCTTGCTTTGTATAGCTGTCAACTGTTGAGCAATACTACTCAGTAAACTATTTGATAACCCTTTTGCTTGTGTGCTTAGGGACTGAGCGAGTGAGGCAAGTGATACCTGTGATGCAAAGGTTGGCTTACTTCCACTATCTTTTCCTTGTATTCCCACCGTTTCTTCAGACCCATTGCTCTTGGGTTGCTTTAACGCATTTGCCGCCGCCATCAATTGTTCAATAGTAGGCTTAGGAGGCCCGATAAAGTCCCCATTAAACATTCTAGCTTGCGAAGGTTTGGCGTTAAGGGCATCAAGGCCTTTTAGCTGCTGCAATATTTTATCAATATGCTGTACTTCGGTTATTTTTGTCGCACCGCGATCTTGCGATAACTTTCCATTTTCAACAATAGTGACGAGTTGGCTTAACGCTTGGTTTGTATTGCCCGTCTGACTTAGTAAGACTCGAGAAAGGGCGGTGATCGCCCTGTGCACATCCGAGCCTTTAAGTGATGTGGGGGCTTCTTTATCAATGTGTGCGACAGTAGATGTGATACTTCCAGCACCTCTATCTGAGACAGTCTCGACCCCTTTTGCGTTTACTTTGGGAAGTTGTGACAGATCGAGTTTGTTTACCTGCTCTGCGTTTAAAGAGGGAATGGCTAAGGAAGGTGAGCTACTCTGAGGCAAACTTATTTGTAATAACGGACTTTGTTGCACTGTACGTATGGAAAGTTTGCTATCAATCAAGGTTAGCGCAGATACAGCTTTTAATGCATCGGGTTTGGTGCCTGAACTATTTATAACAGCATTAAGACTTGGCGGGTTGTTGGAATTGTGCTCAATGGCGACGCCACCTTGTCTAATCGAACTTGCAATAACCTGCTGTTGTAAATTAGCACTTATATTTTTGTGTGTGATGGTAGCTAAATTACCGGCGTTAAGTCTTGGAGCATTGCCTGCTTTTGAGATCTCCTGAGAAACCTGAAGTGTGATATGGCCATTACTTTCTCTACTTAGTCTTAAGACAACTTGCTGTCCAAGCAGCTTTTGAAGTGCGGTTTTAGCTGCACTATCAAGCCTTGCAGTGCTTATGTCGTTAAGCGCCAGAACGTCGCTTTTGGAGGTATTAATTTGAAGCTGCCCGAAGCTTCTCGCTTTTTGTTGAAATAGTGAGTTCACCTTTGAGGATCACGGCAGCATTATTTGCAGCGAGCGCCTTTGCCACGGCTTTGAATAAATCTGCTTTATCAGGAGGCGTTAATACGGCGTTCTGTTGCGAGGAAGTTGTAAAAAGCAATACCGCACGCTGAGCACCAGATTGGTCAGGTAGAGTACTTTGAGGCAAAAGTGCAAGCTGAGCATTGTTAATTACTTGTTTTGGCAGTTTTGCATCTGTCTCGGCGGGTAAAACAATATTTAGTGTCTGTGAAGCTGAAACAGTACTACTTGATAGAATATTATTTACCGGGGCGCTTATCGCTAATACCCGTTCGGGCAAGCGTTCAACTATTACTTTTGCCGCATTATCTAACGCGGCAGCCTGAGACAGTGTGGCATTAGTAATAGCGGGAGACATACTTCCTTTTTGCCCTTGAGCCGCAGCGTTTACACTTCCTGCTTGTGATAAGGATGCTGAAGCCGAGCCAGAAGATGGATTCGAAGCGGCTGCCAATAGTGATGATAATGGTGTTGTCATGATTGTAATATCGGCACGGTGGCGCTTTTCCTTACTAATTAAAGTATAGCAAAGCTATTAAGGGCTGTTTCCAGTTTACGCATGGCCACCAATAGAAAAGAGAAAAGCTTCCCATTAAAGGCAAGAGAACTTAAATGAAAATGCCTTTGTCGTTGAAGTAAATCATATTTAATTGGAATTCACGACTGCGAAAAAGCGTTCGTGTGGTAGACTAGCGCCATTTTTTTATAACCTCTTCTGAACGTTGGAGTAGCTAGGCAGTGTTAGAGGCGCGCGGGTTAACATGCAGCAAACGAGACAGAACCCTTTTTGAAGGTCTTTCACTTGCCGTTAGTGCTGGTGAATTGCTGTATTTGCGTGGACCTAATGGCGCGGGGAAAACCAGTTTGCTTCGCATTCTCACAGGACTGAGCTCACCTGACTTAGGTACCGTTTTTTATCAAGGAACAGACGTATCTAAGGACAAGTCAGGCTATTACCATGAGCTCCTTTATCTAGGTCACAAAAGCGGCACTAATGGAAGCCTTTCGGCATTAAATAACCTGTCGTTCTGGTTAGCTCAGCACAAGGTATCGGTGCCAGTTAATACACTATATAACGTATTAGAAAAAGTGGGGTTAGTTGGTCTTGAAGACGTGCCTGTTAGGTATTTGTCGGCAGGTCAGCAACGTCGTGTAGCGCTATCGAGACTATGGCTTAAGCCAGCAAAGGTGTGGATATTAGATGAACCCTTTACAGCACTTGATGTAAAAGGAGTGCACATGCTTGAAACTAGCATGAAAGAGCACGTAGGTCGCGGCGGTCTCATCATTACTACTTCGCATCAACCCCTTTCAGAAACCGCTGGGGAACACCGTGTATTCGACTTGGAGTACCGCTTCTAATGTCACTTTATCAAGGTATTTTTAAGCGCGACATGCAGATTGCGTTCAAGCAAAAAGCGGAATTGGTGCAACCACTGATGTTTTTAACCATGGTAGTGACTTTGTTTCCGTTAGGCGTTAGTCCGTCTCCTGATACCCTTCAGCGCATTGGACCAGGGGTAATTTGGATTGCCGCCATACTGTCCTCTCTCATGGCGATGGAAAGGCTGTTTCGCGATGACTTTCAAGATGGTTCGTTAGAGCAATACATGCTTTCTGGTATGGCGTTGCCAGCGGTAAGCGCGGTGAAAGTGACCGTACATTGGTTGGTTAGCTTCGTGCCCTTATTTTTGCTTTCCCCTTTATTAGCGATGTTTTTGAATTTGACAGTAGATATGTATATCGCGCTTGTTTTAACGTTGCTGCTGGGTACGCCGCTACTTTCTCTAATTGGTGCTATTGCGGTAGGACTTACCGTCGGATTGCAAAAGGGAGGGGTACTTTTAGCACTGTTACTTATCCCTGTCTTTATTCCTTTACTGATATTTGCCACGTCGGCTGTGGATTCTGCCGCACTGCAATTACCTTATCATGCGCAACTTGCTATTATTGCCGCCATGCTTTTATTGGCTGCGGCATTGGCACCGTTTGCCATCGCGTATTCTTTAAAAGTGAGTCAAAACTAATGTGGAAGTGGTTACACCCCTACGCAAAAACAGAGCGTGCTTACCAGCTTTGTTTAACTTTACAGCCTTGGTTTTGGGTTGGTGCTTTAGTGTGTTTGAGCGTAGGCAGTGTATGGGGGCTTGCCTTTGCGCCCCAAGATTATCAGCAAGGTGATTCGTTTCGTATTATTTACATTCACGTGCCGAGCGCCATCTTGTCTATGGGAACTTATGTTGCTATGGCAATTGCAGCCCTAGTGGGTATGGTTTGGCAGTGGCGTACTGCTTATATGAGCATGATTGCCATGGCGCCTATCGGCGCAGTAATGACCTTTATCGCTTTGTTCACAGGGGCGGCTTGGGGTAAACCTATGTGGGGCGCTTGGTGGGTGTGGGATGCGCGACTGACGTCAGAGCTTATTCTGCTTTTCTTGTACATGGGAGTTATAGCCCTTTACGGAGCATTTGAAGACAAACAGCAGGCTGGTAAAGCCGCAGGCGTAATGGCTCTTGTTGGTGTTGTAAATATCCCCATTATTCACTACTCAGTAGAGTGGTGGAACACGTTACATCAAGGGGCAACTATCAGTAAGTTCGACAACCCTTCGATTGCGCCAGAAATGTTGTGGCCGCTGTTAATTAACTTACTGGGTTTTGCTTTCTTTATTGGTGCTGTAACCACAGTGCGTCTACGCAACGAAATTGTATTACGAGAAATGCACAGGCCTTGGGTACAAGCGTTGGCAATGAAAGCAATGTCAAAGCAGCAAAGCGAGACGGCAAGTTCGTTTGGAAAAGAGGGCAATTAACATGCAGTTTGACTCCTTTGCCGATTTTTTAAATATGGGCGGCTATGCATTTTATGTATGGCTGTCGTTTGGCGTTACTTTTATGGCAATGGCTATTATCGCCGTGCAAAGCTTTATTAAACATCGCGGCCTTTTAAAGCAGGTGGTGGTGGAAAAAGAGCGCAAAGCGCGCATTAAGAAAGCGCGAGAGCAACAGCGAGACAACACCTAGTGTTGGTGTAAAAGTGAACTTAGCATTTATTTGCGTTTTTATCGTTTATTAGTTTTTTCGAAGTGAGAGTTGCATGAACCCGAGACGAAAGCAGCGATTGGCCGTAGTAGGAATTATCGGTTTTTTAGTAGTAAGTGCAATTGGATTGATGCTTTACGCTCTAAATGACAGTATTGACCTTTTCTATACGCCCAGCGAAATAATTGACGGCAAAAATGGACAAAAACCACAGGTTGGCCAGCGTCTTCGTATAGGCGGTATGGTGGTGCCTGGCAGTGTGAAACGTGACCAAGAAAGTTTGGCTGTGAGCTTCGACTTAATCGATACCGGCCCAACGGTTACCGTAACTTATACTGGCATCTTGCCTGATTTGTTCCGCGAAGGGCAGGGCATTGTGGCAACGGGGATACTTACCGGAGAGAAGAATATCAAAGCGCAGGAAGTACTCGCTAAACACGATGAAGAATACATGCCACCTGAGCTAGCAGAAAAAATGAAAGGCATTAAACACGTTAAACCTGACAATATGCCTTCCTACGAGTCGACTACCGGCACTGGAGGCAAATAATTTATGGTGCCTGAGATTGGAAATATAGCGCTAACTTTAGCGTTGGTATTGTCTATTTTATTGGCGGTTTACCCCCTGTGGGGAGCGCATCGTCAGCATGAAACGTTAATGGCTACTGCCAAGCCGTTAGCCATTGGCCTATTTACGTTTACGCTTATTGCCTATGTGTGCTTGACCTACGCGTTTGTTACCGATGATTTCAGCGTGGCTTACGTTGCGCAGCACTCAAATAGTCGGCTTCCTATCTATTATAAGATTACCGCTGTATGGGGTGGTCATGAAGGCTCTTTCCTTCTGTGGGTACTGATGCTTTCAATCTGGACCGTGGCTGTGGCGATATTCAGCAAGGGTATTCCACTTGCTATGGTCGCTAGAGTATTATCAGTATTAGGCATGGTAGGTATTGGTTTTTACTTATTCATGCTGCTTACCTCAAACCCGTTTAACAGCATGCTGCCGTTTTTCCCGGTAGACGGGCGGGATCTCAACCCACTGCTGCAAGATTTTGGCATGATCATTCACCCGCCTATGCTTTACATGGGCTATGTTGGTTTTTCTGTCGCTTTCGCGTTTGCTATCTCGGCGCTTATTTCTGGTCAGTTAGATTCAACCTGGGCGCGCTGGTCAAGGCCTTGGGTTATCTCTGCCTGGGCGTTTCTCACAGTGGGCATTGCACTAGGTAGCTGGTGGGCGTATTACGAACTAGGTTGGGGCGGCTGGTGGTTCTGGGACCCAGTAGAGAATGCCTCATTTATGCCTTGGTTGGTAGGTACTGCGCTTATGCATTCGCTTGCCGTAACCGAAAAGCGAAAGGCGTTTAAATCATGGACAGTGCTACTTGCAATTGCCGCATTTAGTTTGAGT
This sequence comes from Alteromonas sp. ABV4_150, assembly GCF_056311745.1. Lineage (NCBI taxonomy): Bacteria > Pseudomonadati > Pseudomonadota > Gammaproteobacteria > Alteromonadales > Alteromonadaceae > Alteromonas > Alteromonas sp. ABV4_150. The sequence continues at coordinate 2,595,032 of NZ_CM149971.1, forward strand.
TTATTAGGTACCTTTTTAGTACGTTCCGGGGTCATCGTTTCGGTGCACTCGTTTGCAAGCGACCCTACCCGAGGCTTGTTCATTTTAGGCATATTGATTGTGCTTAGTGGCTTTGGCTTGCTGCTTTACGCTATGCGTGCAGCTTCACTTAAAAGCCCAGGCCGCTATCAAGCGTTTTCCCGTGAAGTGTTGTTAATGGGCAACAATGTCTTTCTGTGTGCAGCAACATTAGTTGTTCTTCTCGGTACGCTACTGCCTCTTGTTCACAAAGAGTTAGGCTTGGGCAGTATTTCCGTAGGCGCTCCGTTCTTTAACCAAATGTTCACCTTGTTGATTGTGCCCTTTGTATTGATGCTAGGGCTTGGTCCGCTAACGCGTTGGAAGCAGCAAAAAGCCAGCGAACTGCAAAAACAACTGTTGATTGCAGGTGGAATTGCACTAAGCGCAGGTGTACTAGTGAACTTTGCCTACGACGAACCAACTTACATGGGTGTACTGGGAATGGTGTTGGTGTTTTGGATCCTCGTCACCACAGTGCAAGAAGTCATGCAGCGTTTATCTGCTATGCCTTCAAGTAGCTCTGATAATGCATCGGTACTATCTAAACTTCGCAAACTTACACCAAGCCACTGGGGCATGGTGTTGGGCCACGTTGGCTTTGCTATCTGCATTATTGGTATTACCCTTGTTTCAAACTACGAAATGGAGCGGGATGTTCGCATGGACATTGGCGATACCGTTTCTCTAGGTGGTTATGATTTTAACTTCAAAGACGTACGTAAAGTACAAGGCCCGAACTTTGAGGCGGACAAAGGCGTATTCGACGTTTATAAAAACGGCGAACAAATAGCGCATTTAGAGCCTGAGAAACGTTTGTATATTGTTCAGCGTATGCCAATGACAGAAGCGGCTATCCATTCAAACCTAGCACGAGACTTATTTATTGCTATGGGTGAACCGCTAGACAACGGTGCTTGGGCGATTCGTATTTACATTAAACCGTTTGTTATCTGGCTATGGGCGGGTGCAGTCGTTATGGCTATAGGCGGTATCTTTTCTATTAGCGACAAACGTTACCGCATGGCTAAGGTTAAGAAGATCAAACGTGTATTTGGTGGGAAAAGTGAGAACGACGCAGAGCAATCTCATGGTCAAGTAGCCACTTCATCAAATACGTCAGTGAAAGGAGGCGCATAATGAAAAAAGCTCCACTTGTTGCCATTCCATTGGTGCTGTTTTCTTTGCTGGTTATTTTCTTATTCAAAGGGCTTTTTTCTGACCCTAGAGAGCTAGACTCACAAGTTCAAGATAAAACATTACCTGCATTCTCACTGCCAGATCTTATGCAGCCAGATGTAACCTATACCCCAGAAGATTTAAAAGGAAAGGTGACTATCTTGAATGTATGGGGGGTATGGTGTGTGACTTGCGCTGTCGAAATGCCGTATCTTACTCGGCTTAAGAATGAGCAAAATGTTCACATTGTGGGATTGTATTTCGACCAGGATTTAGACCCAGACTTTGGCACAAAGACACTCAGTCGCGTGCAGCAAGAAGTTACCGACATGCTCAGCCGCTATGGCAACCCCTACGCGTACAACATCTTCGATGTTTATCGCGATACCTCCCTTGACCTTGGCGTTACTGGTGCACCAGAGCACTTTGTGATTGATGCTGAAGGCATTATTCGCATGCACCACATAGGCGATATTAATGAGCGCGTGTGGAATTCTAAAGTTGGGCCGCTATATAACAAACTCGTTGCAGAGGCGTCTGGCAAAGTAAGTGAAGATAGGAAAGTGGACGTTGATGCTGTAATGAGTGATGCCCAAAGTGTTCAAGGAGGCGAGTGAGGATGTTAGCTAGAAATGCTACCCATATACCTTCTGGAGCCTATGAGGTTGATACAGATATGTGTGTTGCTCACAATGTAACTATCAACTTTTCCGTTTTCAAAGCGCTAGTGTCTAATGTTTTTGCTCTTTTGTTGATAATTAGCGCTTTCTCGGCACACGCAGCAGAAGATAAATTTACCTTCGACACTTCAGCACAACGTGAGAGCTTTTTAAAACTTACCGCTGAACTGCGTTGCCCAATGTGTCAAAACCAGAATATTGCCGATAGCGACGCCATGATTGCCCACGACATGCGCCGAAAAGTATATACCTTACTCAAGCAGGGCAAGACAGAGCAGGAAGTCATTGAGTTCATGAAGTCGCGCTATGGCGACTTTGTTCACTACCAACCGCCAGTTACGGCTGCGACCTTGTGGCTTTGGGCTGGCCCCGTATTGTTTATATTCATTGCCTTGTTGTTTGTTATTCGCCGGAAGTCGGTAACGCCACCTGAAGATATGGCCGCTAAGTTAGCCAAAGCAGACAAAATGTTGGAGCAAGAGAAAGAATGAGTTGGTCTGAGTTTTATATTATTGTTTCAGGCTTAATCACGCTTGTTCTTTTAATTGTCGCTTTTCCATGGCTGCGTAACAAAAATCACGCAAAACAAGACAGTTTAAGCAATACGCAAATTGTTAAGCAGCGTCTAGCTGAACTTGACCGCGAGGTGCAAGAAGGGCTTATTAGTGAGCACGACAAGCGCCAGGCGGTTGATGAGCTTAAACTGGCGCTGGTGGATGAAAGTGCATTTCACCAAAACAAAACCGGTAACGCTAAATTGCCAATGGCAATAGGTGGTCTACTTGCCGTGGTTTGCGGAGCAATTGTGTATTCGCAAGTTAACCAAATGGAAGGTGTTGCGAAAGCCCAGCAGTCTATTGAAGCGCTACCCGAGCTGAGTCAGCAACTCGCCAGCGGTAATGCGAACAACCTGACCCAGCAAGATATCGCAAGCCTTGCTCTTGCTATACGCCAGCGTCTGAGAGAAGAGCCCGAAGACGACACCGGTTGGATGTATTTTGGCAGATTAATGCTGAGTATTGGCCAAGAAGTACAGGCCATTGAAGCTATCGATAAAGCAGTGAGTTTGGCACCTTCTAATTCAGCTAACCGTATTACGCTAGCTCAAGCTTTGATGACCACAGGTGATGTAAACAATCTGGAACGAGCACAATCTATCTTATTAGGCTTGCTTAATGATAACCCTGAGAATGATAATCTCGCGCTTATGATGGCAGTGGTGTCGGCTCAACTTGGTGACCTTGAAAATACTCAGCGTTTTTATAAGCAAGTTGAAGGTAAGTTGCCAGCTGATAGCGACATGGCCCAGCGTTTAGTTGCACGTATAAAAGAGCTACAAGGGAATACCAGTGAAATGGCAGCGCTACAAAATACGGGTGCTGAAATTACTGATACACCAACAGCGCAAAATACTAGCAGCGAAGCACAGACCGGCTTCACGATTACGGTAAGTTTGTCTGACGACGCAAAAACAAAAGCGCCTAAAGAGGGTTTCTTGATTGTGTTTGCTCAAGATGCGAACTCTGATAATAAAATGCCTGCTGCTGTGGTTAAACTGCCCATAGATGACTTCCCCGTTTCTGTTATTCTAACCACAGAGAACGCAATGATGCCACAATTCACGCTAGCCACACTTTCTAATGTGGTGGTTACCGCAAGGCTATCTAAAGATGGTAATGTGGCAGTTTCGAAAGGTGAATGGCAGGGGAGTGTGAGTGCAAGCGTTACTGCCAACGAAATATCTTCACTAAGCGTTATTATTGATAAGGAATTATAAGTATGGAACTGTCTAAATCACTCGCAACCGGCTTGATTGTTGCGGCAAGTCTTCTAGGTGGCTGTGCGAGTAACCATACTCAAGATCAGGCTCAAGCATATTCTCAAAACGCTGGGTCAAACGAGGCTGTAGTGGATACATCGGACCCACGGGATCCCCTTGAACCGGTAAACCGTGAGATTTGGGATTTCAACTGGGATGTATTGGATGCATATATTTTGCGCCCTATTACCGTTACCTACGTTACTATTATGCCTCAGCCTGCACGTACTGGCCTAGTGAACATTACGGATAACCTACAAGAGCCAGCAAACTTTTTAAATAATATGTTTCAAGGCAAGGTGGATGATGGATTAGACAGCCTTGCTCGCTTCTTGATCAATACTACGGTGGGCTTAGTCGGCACCTTTGATGTTGCGTCTAAAATTGGCATTGAACGAAAGCGTGAGCAGTTTGGCGAGACACTGGCTGTATGGGGTGTTGATACAGGCCCTTTCTTAATGTTGCCATTTTTAGGCCCAAGCGATCCGCGAAGTTTTACCGGAGACTATGTTGACGGTTTTGCTTTTCCTATGTCTTTGCTTGAAGGGTCGGTAAACTTAGCGCGTATTGGTATTTCGGTACTTGAAACAAGAGCCCAATTACTTGACCAAGAGGCGCAGCTAGAGCAGTCAGTGGACGATTATGCGTTCGTTAAAAACGCGTATTTTGAGAATTTAGAATTCCGCGTTACTGACGGTAAAAGCGGCGATAAAGCCATTGATGATGAGCAGCTAGACGACTTTGCTGATTTCGAAGCCATGCTGGAAGGCAGCGACTTTGATAGCTATGAAGAAGCGTCAGAGGAAGCTGTTGATGAGCCTACAGAGATAGAAGATACGTCGGTGAATGACACTGAGAAGGCTAAGCTAAAAGAAAAAGACGCTAAGTCGAAAGACGGCAATTAGAGAGTAGAGTAATAAATAGGACGAATTCGGGTAAAATTCGGGGGAAGGGGTTATTTATTTTTATCTAACCTTAACCTCAACTTCAACGTTACCCTAGCTATAATGCTGACTAGTCCTGAAATAGGTTGACACTTATTTCGGTTAAAACGCCCGATGTATTTCATCGGGCGTTTTGTATTTAAGAGCCAAATGTGGCCTCCTACCATTATAGATTGTTACTGACTCTGCAACCATCTTTCTCGCTTCTTCTAAATCTCTTGGCTTATGGAGTAAGTATTCATTTTTAAGAATACCGTTTATCCGCTCTGCAAGGGCGTTTTGATAGCAGTCGTAGCCATCTGTCATTGAGCACTGTACATCATGTTTTCTATGGAGTTTTTGATACTCTTCTGAGCAATACTGTATACCTCTGTCAGAATGATGTACGAGTTTTTCGTTTGTACTTTTTTGTTTAAGCGCTCGAGTAAATGCTTGCTTTACTGACTGCGTTCGCATGTTATCGTCGACCTGATAGCCCACAATCTTCCGCGAATAAGCATCTGTAATGAGACTCACATAACTCTCTCCAGTTCGCGTCGGTAAGTACGTAATATCCGCTACCCATAGCTGATTGGGTTTATCCGCTTTTAACCCCGCTTTAATAAGGTTGGGATGACAGCGGAACCGATGATGACTGTTCGTTGTTTTGTGATAGGCACGCTTTGTAGGCACTAATAGACGCCTTTCTCTTAGTAAATTAAAGAGATGATCCCTACCAATATCTATTTTTACGAGCGCAAGAAGATACTGTAATTTCCTAGTGCCGATGCGAGGTTGAATCATTCGCTCATGACGTACGAATTGAATGACTCTAGCCTCATGCGCTTCGCGCTTGATTGAACGAGCACAATGTTGGTAATAGGCCTGGCGAGAAATATTCAGATAACAACAAGCTTTGGCTACGGAAACCCCGTCTATCACTTTTTCCTGGATGACTTTCTTTTGCGCTTTTTTACAACGCTTACTCCATAATCAGTTTCAAGAACATTCACGACGGCTTCAAAGAAATCAGCTTTCATTTTCGTATCAGCAAGTTCTTTCTCCAGTGCCTTAATACGCTGTTCTGGAGTGAGCTCTACTTTGGACTTATCCACGCAGTTACCTCGTTTAAGAAACTCAGGTGTACCATCCGTCCAATTTAGACGACCATGCTTACGAAGCCAAACTAAAACCGTTGAACACCCCTGAATTCCGTAGTGGTCTTGTGCTTGTTTATATGTGAATTCGCCTTTTTCAACTTGGTCTACAACGGCCAGTTTAAAAGCGAGGGAATAATCGCGTTGAGTTCTTTTGCTATTTGATTTCATTACACTCTCCAAATTAAGTTTGAAAAGTGTCAACGCTATTTAGGATGGGTCATGCTCAAACAAAAAAGCCATGCTCAACAGCATGGCTTTTTTGTATGTGAATAAGCCTATTGGCAGCGTTCAAACGACAAACTAGTCCTTTGGATAGCCCATAGGGTTTTGCGACTGCCAGTTCCACGTGTCTGCGCACATCTCTTCTAAGCCTTTTTCAGCATGCCAGTTAAGTTCTGTGGCCGCTTTCGTTGGGTCCGCATAACAGGCTGCCACATCGCCGCTTCTACGCGGGGCAATCTTATAAGATACAGTTTTACCCGAACCTTTTTCGAAGGCTTTAATCATTTCGATTACTGAATAGCCCTGACCTGTACCTAGATTGTATTTATCTAGGCCCATGTTTAGGTTGAGTCGATCGAGCGCTTTTAAGTGACCGTTGGCAAGATCGACAACATGGATGTAGTCGCGAACGCCAGTGCCATCAACGGTATCATAGTCGTCACCAAATACGCTTAGTTGCTCTAGCTTACCGGTGGCTACCTGAGAGATATAAGGCATTAAGTTGTTTGGGATGCCGTTAGGGTCTTCACCAATTTGACCAGACTCATGCGCACCAACTGGATTGAAGTAGCGAAGTAATACGATGTTCCACTCGTTGTCCGACACGTAAAGATCGCTAAGCATATGTTCAACCATAAGCTTCGACATACCATAAGGATTAGTCGGTTGGCCTGTGGCCATGTCTTCGCGTAGAGGTAGCGATGCTGGGTCGCCGTAAACCGTAGCAGAGGAGCTAAATACAATATTCTTTACATTGTGCTTCTGCATGGCTTTACATAGCGTCAGCGTGCCGTACACGTTGTTTTCGTAATACGAAAGGGGCTTTTGTACAGATTCGCCAACGGCTTTTAAGCCCGCAAAGTGAATAACAGCAAAAATATTATGCTCGCTGAAGATGTCATCTAACACAGCAGTGTCGCGAATATCGCCTTGAACAAATGTCACTGACTTGCCCGTCAGTGTTTCCACGCGACGCAACGACTCAGCACTTGAATTGGCTAGGTTGTCGAGTACGACAACGCCGTAGTTTTGTTCAAGTAACTGTAGAACTGTGTGGCTACCTATATAGCCTGCACCACCAGTGACTAAGATGGTCTTCATGCATTCTCCTTGCTAGACGGTTGCGCAATGTATTTAGCGCAGATGGAATATTGAATAGGTTTTATAACCAATGGATAAACTAAAAATACCACAAAAGCCCAGAGTAACGAGGTCCAATTTGATGCGGTTTGAAGAATAAGGGCAAATACGGGCACGATAACGAGTAACTTAAGAACATTCAGTAAGGTCTTTTCTGGAACACTAAGCCGCTTGGATGCCTGGTCGAGCAACTTAACGCGCTCTGTTAATGGAAGACCTTTTAAGGCAGGAATGTCTCTTGTAGAAAAATAAAACTTCATAGGTTTGCTCTAAGCCTTTATTTCGAAACCTTAAATAAAAAACCGCCGGAACGTTACGTCGCGGCGGTTATTGTAGGGTAATTGGTCAGCACTTAAAACATGCTAACTATAAATTACGCTTTTTCTTCAATACCAGCTTTTTCCCAGAAACGAGACTTAAAGCTCATTAAACCAATCACGATAGCAATAGCTATGCTGAATAGGGCAATCTGAAGATACAAGTCAGGCATTTGCTCAACCTTCTCTGGATCAAAGTTACCAGAAAGCAGGCCAGCAATGATGTTACCGATAGAATAGGTAAGTACGAAGACCCCCATCATTTGCCCTGCAAAGCGCTTAGGCGAAAGCTTACTGACGGCGCTTAGTGCAACTGGGCTTAGGCAAAGCTCACCAACTGTATGCAAGAAATAAGTAGTAACCAGCCACATAGGCGCAACTTTAAGGCCTTGAGCGGCGTATTGTGAGGCCATAAACATTACCAAGAAGCCCGATGCCATAATAACGATACCAATAGCACACTTAATGGTGTACGACGGGTCTATCATTCGCTTAGCAAGGTTAATCCAAAGGGCGGCGAAGAAAGGCGACAAAATTATAATAAATAGCGAGTTTGAAAGCTGGAACCATACTGTTGGAATAGCGTCCATCCCAAACCAAGATGTAAGTAGCGAGCCGCTTTCAAGTACGCGGTCAGTGTAGTTCTGAGCGAATAAATTGAGTGAAGAACCTGCTTGCTCAAAACCAGACCAGAAACAGGCTGACGCAACACACACTAAGAACAGCGCCCACATGCGCTTCTTCTCGTTGTCGCTTAGTTGGCCTTTAAAATAAATAAAGCCGAAGTAAAGGAAGAAGATAACAGTAAAGGCAACGGCAACTTGTTGAGCAAGGGCAACTGGCTCAATAACAATGATGCCCATGTGCGCAAGCACAATAACCACAACAGCAAGGGCAACCACAGCCCAAACGCCCATCCAAGCGCGCTGTTTAGCGGCACCTTGATATGGGTTTGCAGGAGCAACAGAGTCTGACGATAACGAACGGTTGCTAAAGTAATATTGAATTAGGCCGATTGCCATGCCAATGGCAGCTGCACCAAATGCGTAGTGCCAGCCCCAGTTTTCCTGTAAATAACCAGTCACTAGGTAGGCGATAAGAGAGCCAATGTTAATACCCATGTAATACAGCGCATAGCCACTGTCACGACGGCCATCATCCTCACCATATTGCTGACCAACCATGGCTGAAATATTGGGTTTAAGTAAGCCGGTACCTGAAGCGACAAGAATTAGGCCTACGAAAAATAAATTTTGTAAGTCTATCGCAAGCACTACGTGACCGGCGAAAATGATAATGCCGCCGTACCATACAGCGCTTTTACCACCGATCAAGCGGTCAGCTAGCCAACCACCTGGCAACCCTAAAAAGTATACCGCGCCAGTGTATAGGCCGTAGATAGCGCCAGCCGTTGCAACGGTAAAGCCCAACCCTTGGGTTTGTAAGCTTGCTGTCATGAAAAGAACAAGTAGCGCGCGCATTCCGTAATAACTCATGCGCTCCCACATTTCTGTAAAGAATAGCGTTCTTAGGCCCCCTGGATGGCCGAAAAAGCTAGTATCGTTAGATGATTTCATAATTATATTTTAATTCCATATTGCTTATGGTTGTTATTGTAGAGCACTTATAGGATAGGCTCTTTGATAGTAGTCCGTAAGGCGGATAGCTTCTTATACTAGAGCTTGCTTAAAGACACAAGATTTGGGCGACAAACTTCATTAAAGCAGTGTCAATCGGCTAAGCCTTAAGCGACTTAGCCGATTGATAACAAGGCTTATGTGAATTGAAATGCACTAAAGTTCGCGGATGGTAGCCACTACAATTCTTACTATGCCGTAAATAAGCAGCAAGGACACACCGAAAAGAACGAGGTTGTAAATAACGGTTGGATAAGCGTTATCATCTGGAAGAGTAGGCGATTCTACGGTCACCAAATGTTGAAGTTTTTGGTATGCCTCTACGCGAGCGTTTTCAAGCGTAATCAACGATGAAGAGTACGCTTGAATAGCCAATTGAAGTTGTACTTGAAGGTTACTGTATTGCGCCATAAGCTCACTCACTGACAGGGCCTCGCTTTTCCCTTCAGCAGTACTGATTCGCTCTTTCTGCTTTTCTACTTCATTTTGTAATGCCGCTATTTCACGCTTAATATTGATGACTTCAGGTGCAACGTTAGACATCATGGTCGACATGGTACTTAGCTCAGCCTTTTTCTGGGCAAGGGTTGCTTGGAGCGAAAATGCTATTTGTTGAAAAGCAGCACCTTCAGCAGTAGGGTCGAGCACATTGTATTCAGACTGAAAGGCCAAAATTTCAGTCTTTGCTTGTTGAAGTTTTTGTTCAACAATCTCATGCTCGCCTTTGGCAAAAGTGAGTTTTGATTTCGCCAAGTTGTTATTGATATTGTTAATAAACTCTTCTGCCTTATCAACAATGGCTTTGTTGATTATTTGGGCATATTCTGCGTCAAAAGCACGGGTACGCAGGCTAATTACGGAAGACGCTGAATCAACGCTTACCTCAATATGATCCAAGTAAAATTGATAAAAATCTTCTTGCTTATGAGAAGACGACAGACCGCTGAACATATCAGCTTTGTCTGACATATAATGGTCTCGAAGACCAATAGTGTCATCCAGATACTTAATCATATCGGCAGATTGAATATAAGCTTCCACTAACTGGCTTTCTGTGCCTCCAGACCCGCCAGATACACCGGCTGCCATTAGTAGCGAAGATGGGTCAAAGCTGCTGCCGCCTTCGCTTGATTTAACGATAAGCTGACTTTTACTTTCGTATTGTGGCGCCGCCCATAGAACAAGATAGGCCGCGTAAAGTAACCATGGAAGCACAAGTAATAGCATTTTATGTTTGCTTAGAAGGGCATTGAGCTGTGTAAGAGATTTTTCCACTGTGATTCGAACCTATTTAAGTGATTTCTTATTGTCTGCATCCTGCGTATAAACGTCGATGCCTTCTTCAAGATCGTGATAATAAGTGAGTTTACCATCATCAATGATGACGGCAGAGGTGCAGAACTCGCGGATTTGGTCAAGTTCATGGCTCACCATGATAACGCCCGCCTGCTCGCTTTTTTCCTTAAGTGATAAACGCGCTTTTTTTCTGAAAAGCGGATCGCCAACAGATGTTGCTTCATCGATAAGGTAAATATCGAAATTTATATTCATACAGCATGCAAACACTAACTTAGCGCGCATGCCCGAGGAGTAAGTTTTGACCGGTAAATCAAAGCGTTTGCCCAACTCAGCGAACTGTTGCACCTTTTCTTCGTATTCAGGGAGGGATTTAACGTTGTTGATTCTTCCCACAAAACGCGTGTTTTCACGCCCGGTCATTTGCGGGTGCACACCCGTTTGCAGAGCCACCGGCCACGACATAGATTTGTTTGTTAAAACGCGGCCTTTGTCGGGGTATTCACTTTTCGCTAGCATGCGGAAAAGGGTTGACTTACCCGCACCATTTTTACCTAAAATTGCGACGTTATTCTCGGTTGGAAAATCAAAATTTAAGTTTTTAAATATATACTGAGGGCCCATTTTACTGGGATAGCTCTTTGTTAAATTCTCAATTCTTATCATCGTGACAACACCTTCTTCCACGTGATGTGGTACATCGAAAGGCTTAGAAATAGGGCAATCGTTGTTACTTCTAAAATATAGCCTAACTCAACGCCGTGTTTCCCGTATGACTCGAAGCATGCGAACCTGGCTAACTCGTTAAAGTGAACCAAAGGGTTCCAAGTTAGGTATGGCCAAACTTCTTCAGGTACGTCCTGTAAGCTGAAAAATACACAAGAGATGAATAGTAGAGGCCTAGATAGCATAGACTTAATTTTGTCTACTTCGGGAACAAATGCGCTAGTGATAGCGAATACTATACCGACCGCGACACCGAAAACCCACAATAACGTGAAGAGAAATATGAGAAGCAAAGGATCATTTAGTACAAATGTTTCATCTAGAAGGTACAGAGCAATATACAGAAGAAAAACCACGGTAGTTTTTATTATTAACTCTAGAAACCCAGCAGTTAAAATTGCAGCAAACGGCTGAACTTGTCTAAACGCGTAGAGCGGTTTATTCCTTCGTATTGAAGTAGAAACACTATTCATGCAGGAAGTGAACGTTTGAAGCCCCATCAATCCAATCATCATAAATATAAAGAGTGGGATTGAGTGAACGTCTCCATCGTGTAGTAGGCTTCGGAAAAATGAAAGAGCAAATATGAAAATAAAAGGTTCTAGGAATGCCCAACCCAAGCCAAACTTATCATTAAATTTACTTTGAAGCTCACGCAGGAAAAGCGCAAAAATTACGCCTCTCCATGCATAGAGCTGATCTTTAAACGTTACCATGCTTAGTTAGTAGCAACGTTAGCTGCAATAGCAATTTGATAAACGATTTGGGTGATATCTTTAACCGCTTGCAGTACTTTGGTATCAATGGCAGGCAGAACGATAATCTGATCCCCTGGCTCAAGCTTGCTTTTGTCGCTTGAAAGGAATGAATCGTTCACGCTAGAAAAGGTAACGTTACCGTTTTTGCGAACAATAAGTATACGCTCGTCTTCAGCGCGTTCAGTAAAGCCACCAGCCCAAGCTACGTAATCTTCAGTAGTTGCATCTGGGTTAAATACTACAGATTGCGGCAGTAGTACTTCACCGCCTACATGTATCAAGTCAGTCACTTCAGGAATGACGATGGTGTCATTAGGTTCAAGTAAAATATTAGCTATGTCGCCGTTTTCAGATACAACAACACGGCCTTGGGGTTCCACTCGCCTTGCGCGAGCTATAAAGTCTGCGACAAGCTGTGCTTCTTGAGCGCGTATAGCACCTTCACCCGTCGAGCTTATCGGAGCGGTATACATGCTTCTCTCAAGACGCTGTAGACCTTCTTCAATGATTTCCTTTTGCTTAACGGCAACACTTTCTCTAAGTAGGTAAATATTTTGCGTGTCAGAGAGCGTGGTATCAGCTTCAATATGGTCTAAGACGTCAAGTAAGCGTGCGCCTTTATCAACCATGATTTGTGATGCGCCTGCGAAGGCGCCAGCAACATTGATTCGATATATTTGCGGCTCGTGATCCGCAATGTATTCTACCGTGTCGCCTGCGCTTAGCTCTAAAGAAGCGAACTCTTTTAAATCTAGGTAGCGTGCGAACTGTTTATTATTGCGAACACCTGATACTGAGGCATGAGAAGCGAATTCACCAGGTCGTGCAAAGTAATTAACCACGCCACCGTTAAGCTCTTCATTTAAAAATTCAAAGGTAAAGCTATTGCGAGCTCCGGTTTCAACCACGATTGTGTTGCCGATTGGATGCACCAAAATAGTGTCGCCGTCTTTGAAAGATACTTCTGGAAGCTTTCCACTTCTGAAAAAGGCATACAAATCTGCTGTTGCGACGACCTTGCCATTGCGAACAACGTCGATTTGCCTAAAACTGCCACGTTGGAAGTCGATGCCGCCTGCACGTTTTAAATAATAGAGCACACTATCTGAAGCAAGGCCGGCATACTGACCAGGGCGCAATACTGGACCTGATACAAATATAGACACAGGTGTCGATGTCAGAAGGTTAACGTAGACATTCACATCGTTTGTGTAGACTTGCCTAATTTTTGCAGTAACTGTCTGGTTTACACTACCTGCCGGTGTATTTGCAACGCGGATAGGGCCGATGTTAGGAATAAAAATGTTGCCTTGGTTGTCTACAGTAACAACGCTAGAAAAATTAACCGCACCCCATAGCCAAATATTTATCTTGTCGCCAGGCGCAACCAGGTAATTATCGTTCAAGCCTGAACTGCGCTCAGATTCAAAGCCACCAATAAATAGGTTCGCAGCAAATGGCGGATTTTCCATAGGAGCTTGGGCAGGGAACACTGTATCAATAGTGGGCTCTCCTGGTAAGTTAACACCATTTCGCGGCTGAGTGGAAAATTGCCCCATAGAACTTGCTGAGCCCGTTGCGCCAGGTAACGTTCGTTGTGTTGAGATACTTAGAGGAGAGACTGACTGTGTAGCCCCTGAGCTTTGCGACTGTTGAGCTCTTTCTCTTAGCTGCTGTAGTTGTTCGACACTTTGTGCGAAAACCGGCTGTAAAAGAAGACAGCCAATTACTGCTGAACACGCTGTTATTGAAAGTGTTTTGATTGTGTTTTTTATATCCATAAACTTCATTAACTTATTCACCTTGCGCGGTTGCCGAAACTACGAGAGGAGACACGACTTTCCATCGCCCATCCCGCTGGCAAGTGGTTACTTTGCGCTGCGCGCCCGTCTGAACAGAGTCACTGTCTTGTAAAGAAAAGCGTATACACTTATTGCCGCTGGCTGAAGTGTAGTGCTTGGTGGCTTCATAATCATTGCCGTTGATGCGTATTGAAAAAGATTCTTTTTTATCAAAATAAACATTGGCTTTTGGAATATTTATTGCAAGCTCTTTATCTGGCGCAAGAGAATATGCAAGGGAAGAGTGCACCAAGGGTATGTCAGCTTCGGTAACTGTAGGTGAGTTAGTGCACCCGGCTGCGCTCACAATAAGTGCGAACGGCAAGATTAAACGTTGGAATTGTTTGAACATTAGCTTTCATATCCATATAGCAATTTCGCGCTAGGATAACACAAGTTTAAAAAAAAGCATGTTTGCTATCCAACCTGCACCTTGGTTTCAGATGCCATAAAGACTGTATTGGCGTTAGAAAGTTCATAGGTGCTATGAATTTAAACATTGGGTGGAATAAACGTGTTTTTTGCCCGTTTATTTTATGCCTCAGTGAGCATTCGAAGTGTTAGAGGAAAATTTCCACGTATATAGGGGGAATCGCATTTGTTATGAAACGTTTTGAAACGATAATTTTTGCGATTTGGGTGGTTACTTAAACAAATGTTTTATATCATATGGCAGTTTTCGACCTGCATAGTTATAACAATAATCCCTCACCGCGCTGGAAGAAATGGAAGTTGTACATAGATGGAATCGATATTGAGCTTTTTAAACAAATTTACAAGTGCATTGGTTAGGCTGGTAAACACTAGTGTTTTGGTAACCGGTGACGAGAGGTTGTGTGTTTTATGCTAGCGTACTTGCAGTTCGTCCCGCTTTTTACTGCATTTTTCGTAGCCCTAATCCTTTTAGTGGTGATGACGCCTTTAGCGCATCAGTTTGGCTTAGTTGACCAACCTACGGCACGTAAACGTCATGCCGGAATCGTCCCTTTAACAGGGGGCGTCGCTATATTTATGGCGGTGCTAGTTGCGAGCGTTGCAACCGATGTATGGATGAAGAACAATCCACTTTTCTTTACTGCATCTGCTTTCGTGGTATTGCTCGGTATGCTAGATGATCGCTTTGATTTAAGCGCGAAAGGTCGCCTTATGTGTCAGTTTGGTGTGGCCGCTATCATGGCATGGAGCGCGCAAAATTATATCACTTCGCTAGGAAATATTTTCGGAACCGGAGAGGTAATGTTCGACCTCGGCGGGTACTTCTTTACCATCGTTTGTGTTGTAGGGGTCATCAATGCATTTAACATGATAGATGGCATCGATGGTCTTGCAGGTGGTATGAGCTTGGTTATATTGCTCACCGTTGCTGGTTTTTTGATTTTTACAGGTAATGGCGCCTCCATCATGGAGCCTCTTATAATCGTTGCCGCTATCGTTCCTTTCTTGGCGTTTAATCTTAGTTGGAAAGGGTTTAAGGGAAACAAGATATTTATGGGTGATGCAGGCAGTATGTTTGTCGGTCTCACCATTGTATGGCTGCTTGTTGATCACACCCAAGGTGACACGGCGGCGTTTAGGCCTATAACTGCGGTGTGGCTTGTTGGACTTCCTTTAATGGATATGGCTGCAATCATGTATCGCCGCGCGCGCAAGGGCCAGTCAATGTTGAAACCAGACAGGCAGCATCTACACAATATTTTTATGCGTGCAGGGTTAAGTAGTAGACAGTCGTTGGTGGCTATATTGGCGCTTGGGGCGTGCTATTGTCTAATCGGTATCCTAGGTGAAGTTTATCGCGTGCCGGAATCGGTTATGTTTTATGGCTTCATGGTACTCCTAATTATTTATAGTCTTGTGATCCAGCATATTTGGAGCGTACTTCGCTTTGTTAAGCGGTTTAGGTCGTAGATTAAGTAAAACCCGTAGCGGGTTTAGAGAAATCTCTGTAACATATCTTCAAAAACGAAGCGCATAACAGCGCTTTTATTTTCTTTGTTACTATTTATTGCTGGTAAAAAATTCTTGATAAATCAATTCTCTGTCATTCACAATGAAAATAAAAAAAAGCATGTTGAATCGATTGTCGCCATGGCCGTTTACCAGGCGGACAATGCGAGATGGCTTCAAGAATCGATTAAAAGCATAACAGAGCAAACCTATTCGGATTTTCTTTTCATCATTGTTATTGATGGGCCGGTGCCTAAGCCAATAACTCAAGTCCTGCAAAGCGCAGCCGAGAACGACGATAGAATCGTTCTAGCGCAAAATAGCCATAATATTGGTCTTGCAAGCTGCATGAATTCTGCTATCGATTATGGTTTGCAGTTTACTCCCTCTTATTTTGTGAGAATGGATGCAGACGATATTTCCGAAGCGCATCGCTTGTTACGTCAAATTACTTACCTAAATAGGCATAGCAATATTTCCGTGCTCGGTTCTGCGCTTACTGAAATTAACGAAAGCGGGAAAAAAGTCGGAGCGCGGGTAATGCCTGCTTCGCACAAACAAATAACCCGAATACTACCTAGGCGTTGCTCACTTAATCATCCTACAGTGGTGATTCGGTATAGCGTGTTTCATGATGGACACAGGTACAATGGCGACTTGCTCAACACGCAAGATTATTTTTTCTGGATTTCGCTAGCCTCACAAGGTTACATCTTTAGAAACCTGAAGGACCGATTATTGAAGTTTAGAAGAGTGAATAACTTCTATAAGCGTCGCGGGTTAAGCAAATCTCTCAATGAATTTAAAGCGCGCATCTTTGCGATCACCAAATTAAAACAGTTTTCACCCTATAACTTTTTTTATGCTTGCGGTGTCTTGTCGTTGCGCTTAATGCCAGGGAAAGTGGTTAAACTAGCATACAAACTCGACAGGCATTTATTAGAGAGGTTTGGCAAGCATTGAAAACAGGGATTGTAGTAATACTTTATAACCCCGATTTTGGGCACCTTGCGAACGTGATTAGTGCTTTTTCGGCGCCTGAATGGGATTTAGTATTAGTTGATAATTCTGCTAACGCTGATGAGCGTTTGATTATATCTAGCTGCACCTACATCCACTGTAAAACTAATGTGGGTATTGCGAAAGCTCAAAATATAGGCTTAACAAAACTCTTTGATAAAGGCGTTGAGTATGCTTTCCTGCTCGATCAGGATAGTCAGTTTACGCCTAGCATTGCTACGGAATTACTGCGCCAGTTTGCTACTTTGGAAAAAGAAACCCCCATCGCCGCTATAGGGCCCTCTATTTACTGTCAATTTTCTGATTGTGTTGATCAGGGTGTGTTTCAAAGAGGTAAAAAAATCTGCGATAGCTTGAAAGAAGTGAAACAAATTATTGCCTCGGGCATGCTTATCTCTCGTCGCGCTTTCGATAGAGTGGGCGGAAAAGAAGAGGCACTGTTCATTGATGGTGTTGACCATGAGTGGTGCTGGCGAGCCCGAGCAAAAGGGATGGCTATTTATCAGTCGTTAAGTGCTTGTATGCCTCATCGGCAAGGCGACGATAGAGTGAAAGTGTGTGGCGTTATGTTCAAACAAGGCGCTCCCATTAGACTCTACTATCAGTTTCGCAATGTGCTTATTCTTGCGCGACGTAGCTACGTTCCGCTTTATTGGAAAGCTTCGTCATGTTTGTGCAATACCCGTAAGGTATATTGTCAATCGATTTTGTTTTGGGCAGGGGAAAGCAAGAGGGCAGTACATGCGGCGTGGTCTAAAAGATGGACTTAAACATCGCAGTGGTCCTATTCAAGTGAATAAAAGGCCTGGATAGCGTCGTTGATTAGCTACAATTAGCTAAACGGTATGTGTGCAAAGCGAAAAATATGCTTAGTTTACTTTCACTAAAATAGTGCATTAGATATCATTTATCCCAAATTTGGTGCATTAATGCGTGAAGGATAGCCCTATTGCCCAATTTCAACACATAAATGCTCTAAAAGGGTAATTGGAACATCGATTGCATTACTCTTTTGTATAATAGTGAATATAGATAAGCTTAAGAGATAACAGACGGCAAGGCGCCGACTTGAGCTAGTAACTAGGATTTTAAAAAAGGATATTAACTTATGAGTCAGGTTAAAAAAGCGGTAATTCCTGTAGCAGGTCTTGGGACAAGAATGCTTCCGGCAACGAAAGCCATCCCTAAAGAGATGTTACCTGTGGTTGATAAGCCACTCATTCAATACGTTGTTAGTGAATGCGTTGCGGCTGGTGTAAAGGAAATTATTCTAGTTACTCACGCTAGTAAGAACAGCATTGAGAACCACTTTGACACCTCATTTGAGCTAGAAGCAACCCTTGAAAAGCGTGTAAAACGCCAACTTTTAGAAGAAGTACAGTCAATTTGTCCGAAAGACGTAACCATCATGCACATTCGTCAAGGCGTTGCTAACGGACTAGGTCACGCTGTCTTGTGTGCACGTCCGTTGATTGGCGATGCTCCATTTGCTGTAGTACTTCCTGACGTGATCATTGATGATGCAGCGAGTAACCCGAAAAAAGATAACCTTGCTGACATGGTGGCTAAATTCAATACTAGCCGTGTAAGTCAAGTTATGGTTGAGCAAGTACCAGAAGAAGATATTTCTAAGTTCGGTATTGCTGATCTTGACGGAGCAGCTATTGCCCCGGGTGACTCTGCTAAGATTCACGCAATGGTAGAAAAACCACCGCAAGATGAAGCACCTTCTGATTTAGCTGTGGTGGGTAGATATGTGCTTTCAGAAAAGATTTGGGACCTGCTAGAGTTCACACCTCCAGGTGCAGGTGGCGAAGTTCAACTTACTGACGCCATTGATGCACTTATGAAGCTTGAACAAGTAGATGCTTACTACATGAAAGGTAAGAGCCACGATTGCGGAAGTAAGTTAGGCTACATGAAGGCTAATGTGGAATATGCTTTACGCCACCCTTCTTTAGGCGATGAGTTTAAAGAGTACTTAGCGTCTGTAGTGAAATAACGAAGTACTTTGTAAGCTACAACTTTAAACGGTAAAAAAATGCGCCACCATCGGCGCATTTTCTGTTTTTGAAACACTCACTTTCCATGCTACTGGGCTAACCATCAAGTAAACGTTTAGAGCCGTTAAGCAAAGGTTGTGTTATTTATTTAACACGCACATGACTTTCTATCTTACTTAACATTTTTTCGCCAATGCCCTTTACTTGGGTCAGTTGCGCGACTTCGAGAAACGGGCCCACTTCCTCACGGTACTTAATAATCGCTTTTGCTTTTGACTGACCAACACCTGGCAGCGAAATTAGTTGCTCGACAGTCGCTGAGTTTAAGTCGATGCGTTGTTGTAGGTTTGTTGCTTTATTCTGTGCATGCTTACCACTTTCTACTTCAGCTTGAACCATAGGAGCTTGAATAGCTAGCGCTGATAGAACTAGTAAGCCAGAAATTAACTTTTTCATCATCTTTCCTTGTATGTGTTGCTAAATACGCTATCCGTTTTTCGGGTATTACGTTTTAGCTAAATGGGTTTAAAATTATGTACCCAGAGTGCACTCACTTTCTCTAGTCTCAAGACTATCGAAACTAGCCTGGCCATAAAGGTTAGAACCTATTCGATGTAGCAACTAATAGTAAAGCGCAAGGCACTTCTGTGTGTACACACAAGATGATAAAGGCGGGCTGAAAAAGCGGTAGTCCAGTTTTAGTACAGTTTTTATTCGTAGAGTGGAGAATAATGCCTAACAAAAACGGGCTAGAAAGCCCGTTTGAAATACTTAAATTGCTAAAGCAAAAAATGCTTATAGACGATCAAGAAGCGCTTGGGTAAATTCTGTTGTACCGGCTTCACCACCTAAGTCGCGAGTGGTACGGTCACCAGATTCAATGACGTCTTTCAATGCTGCGCGGATTTTCTCAGCTTTATCGCCCATGTTTAGGTATTCAAGCATTTGCGCTGCAGCAAGAACTACTGAAGTTGGGTTGGCAAGATTCTTACCCGCAATATCCGGTGCGCTGCCGTGAACAGCTTCAAAAATTGCACAATCTTCACCGATGTTTGCACCAGGTGCCATACCAAGACCACCTACAAGACCTGCACATAGGTCAGATAGAATGTCACCGAAAAGGTTAGTTGTTACGATAACGTCAAACTGATGAGGATTCATTACAAGTTGCATACAGCAGTTATCAACAATCATCTCAGCAGATTCGATATCAGGATAGCGTTCGCCAACTTCACGGGCAACTTTTAGGAATAGACCTGACGTTGACTTAAGAATGTTCGCTTTATGAACCGCTGTCACCTTTTTACGACCTTCGCGACGCGCTAACTCATAGGCAAAAGTTACGATTTTTTCAGCGCCATCACGGGTGATCTTACTCATAGCTTCAGCTTCGTTGCCGTCTTCTGAAACAACTTGACCTAGACCTGAGTACATACCCTGAGTATTTTCACGTACAGTGATAATATCTATATCTTCATAGCGCGCTTTTGTGCCTTTAAAAGACATTACTGGGCGAAGGTTTGCGTACAGTTTGAACTGTTTGCGAAGACTAACGTTAATAGACGTGAAGCCTTCGCCAACTGGCGTAGTCAAAGGGCCTTTAAGCGCAACTTTATTTTTTGCGATAAGGTCTAGTGTTTCTTGAGGTAGAAGCTCGCCATGTTCTTCCAGTGCAACTAAGCCCGCATCGGCATAGTCATAGGCAAAGTCACAGCCAACCTTATCTAGAATTTTTGTGGTCGCATCGATAATGTCCGGGCCAATGCCGTCACCGCGAATGACTGTAATACGTTGCTGAGTCATGTGGAGGGATCCTCTGGTAATTCTGTTATCAAAATCGTTAGGTTTATTCAATTTTTGGTTTGGCGCGTGAGGTGCCAAGTTCTGCTTGCTTACTTATTATAATTGAAAATGTAGGGAAAAAGGATAAAGCACCGCAAAAGTTGCCGTATTTTATACGATAGCCGGCGCAAGTTATAGCCATTCGTAAAGATTAATTAAGGTGATAGGGCGATAAATCTGTCATTACGCGCTGATCCAGCTATTAAATAGTGTTGAAGCAGGCAACAGGCATTAGTTAATAAGTCGCATAGGTAAACTATCACGGGTTTGCTAGAAGGGGGGGCAAAATAGGGTGGGCCCTAATAAAGTATTTTCATTGGTGTGAGTGCGGTTAAAAGTTCGTATGCGCAACTAAAGAGAAAGAGGGCAAAAGAGTAGTTGCCCATTGGACTCAAGTGCACTGTGCACATCACTGGGTTGCACATTTAGAATGCTCAAGAGCGTTTTTACATTGATATCATGAAGTAACGAATAGATACCTTGGTGAAATAGACAGGCTTTCGCGATAGCAAAGCTTAATACTAAAATCGCCTGTTCTTTTTGAATCGATTTTGGAACCTCGGTACTCGCTTTTCCACACTGATGTATTACGGCACGCCAGGTCGAGCTCTGATGCCAACTCCCAGCAAGCTCGGAGGCTATCGCTAGCCACGGCGTTTCCGACTTCACTTTAAATGCATTGTTGATAGATACGGCTTTGCTAAGGTCGACAGGCAAGGATTTAGATACTTTGAAACCCGGAAGAGTAAATAGCGGCGTGCAGACAAAGGTCATCGTTAACGCTGCCGACTGTGGTGTAAACTTCGAATCTACAATTTGGGCGAAGTAGCTAGAGAGTGAACACGCTAGCAAGGTTATTTGCTTACAGATTCCCATAAGTGGAAATTGATTTTGCGTCAGGCGCTCTAAAAGAGCGAACTGAATAAGCATGTCGCCCACCCGTTCTATACCGTAGGTTAATACTGCCTGTTTGATACTTTTTACTGGCAGTTGTAGCCTATTGTCTTGACTCGCTGTGTGCATCAAAAAGTGATTAAAAGTGGGGACTTTTTCAATTTTTTCACACAGCTGTTCAATCTCTACATCTTGCTTTTGCAATTCATCGATAATGTTAATCAGTCCCTTCGGAGGATGTTGGATGGCAAAAGTTGAAGGCAAAAATGGAGTGCCGCCTTGATTCACTCTGGCATTGGCAGTGTCTGTATACAGCGCCACAAAGTGTTCAAAAGGCAATGATAACGCCACCGGAGCGCGAATAGCTGATAAAGGAAGCCATTTGCCATCTTCGTTGTCCTTGCTGAGCGTGAACACATAACCATGATATTGCTGGATATCTACTAACGCCCCAGGTACGCCATTGGCATACACCTTTGCCCCAGGAAGTAAGCCCTGGAATAGGGGGATTAGCGGTGCAATATGATGTCGGTGTTGGGCTGGTAGACGATTGGCTATGTGGGTAAACACAATTTGGTAACCCACCTTTTTTGTTCTTGTGGCAAACACACCTGAGAGAAGACAAAGCCTCTGCGCTAAGTTCAGTCGGCTGTCTGATATGTAATTAACGTGCTTTTCAGTCTGCAACGCTTTTTGTAACTTTACCGTGTCTTGCCAAATAGTCAGATTATGTTTACGTAAAAAGCGAATAACTTCAGCAACTTTATCTCGCGGTGTTTTACCGTTAGATATCCAAAAGGTGGCGAGCAAAGATGCGAGAACGTGCTGCAGATAGTGGTCATTGAACCGACATAGCTTACCAAACAGAGCCAACAGCAAAAGCTGTTGCGTGTCTTTAGGTAACTCGTTATCGAGGTGAAGCGTAGCTGCGGCGAGCGCTGGGTTTGCATTAACTAACGTCAATATCCGTTTTGCGTTTTTCAACCAATGGTTAATACGCTGCTCGACTGATAAATCAGCTTCGCCTATATGGATAAGGCGCTTAAGCATGGAAATGATGTCGGTCACTCCCCATCCTTCTAACTTTTTTGGTAGCTGGAGTAAGCCCCTTCGCCCCATGCTATGAGCTTATCGTTTTCAAACAGTAAAGGCGTACACTCATCTTGTGTAGTCAATCCGTCTGCACGTACATGCTGGGTTCTAAAAAACATTACCTGAATCGCTGTAGCACCTTGTCGTTTAGCTTCTGTGATATCAGGCGAGCCTAGTAAAGCAAGCACCTCTTCTCTTGTACTGCCTAGTTTTAATTTAGTAATTTGAACCCGGTTGTATTCTTCACGGTCTTTCCAATCCATATTTTCAGGTTTATCTGGGTAAAAGGCGATAACCATAAAAACAAACACCGCGTATAACGCGATGCCAGCTAAAATTAGACGAATAACCTTGGTATTCATGACCGTTACTTCTCGTTTTCTGTACTCAAATGTTAGTGAGGGTTATTAGCGTCTCAAAGCATGAGCCTTTGAAAAGGTATGCTGATCGACCTCAACATGCTTCCGTTTAATACCACTCCTGGCAAGTGTACCTCAAAATCCTTAGTAAACATAAGTAGTAAACGTAAGCAAATGCATTTCCTTATAATTTTGCTTGCTTAGTCACTTTTCACGACATAACACGGTTCGTAGGCGCTGCCTGGTAGTTTCATCCTGTGCTGTTTTACAAATGACTCTAATAATGTATCGACTTTTTCCATAAGATTGCTATCGCCGGTAAGCTCGAACTGACCGTGTTTTTTAATTTGTGCGATCCCTTCGGCTTTTACGTTCCCAGCAACAATACCAGAAAATGCTTTTCGTAAATTTGCAGCGAGATCACTTTTGCTTTGATTTAAATGAAGCTGTAGGGCAGCCATACTTTTATGTGTTGGAATAAAAGGCTGTTGGAAGTCTTGTTCGATTTTAAGTGACCAGTTAAAGCTGAAAGCGTCACCCATCGCCCCTCTGAACTTTCTTACTTTTTCAAGATGTTTGCTCATAGTGCGGGCTACTTCTTCAGGATCATTCACGATAATTTGATATTTTGACTGGGCCTCTGCGCCCAACGTGGCTCCTACAAAGGTGTCGATGGCTTCAAAATACTCTTCGCTGCCTGCAGGACCAGTTAATATCACAGGAAATGGTTGTTGCGCATTGCGCTCATTCAATAATATGCCAAGTAAATAAAGCAGCTCTTCAGCCGTACCTACGCCGCCTGGAAATACAATAATACCGTGCCCGAGTCTTACGAATGCTTCTAGACGCTTTTCGATATCTGGCATGATAATAAGTTCGTTTACAATCGCATTAGGCGGCTCGGCGGCAATAATACTGGGTTCAGAAATACCAATATAGCGCCCTGATTTGTGACGTTGCTTGGCATGACCTATCGTCGCCCCTTTCATAGGGCCCTTCATAGCGCCGGGTCCACATCCAGTACAAATATTCATATCGCGCAGGCCTAACTGGTAGCCCACCTCTTTGGTGTACTTATACTCAACCTGATTAATTGAGTGACCGCCCCAGCACACTATCGTATTTACGCTATCGTTACCTTCGAGCGCTTTAGCGTGACGAAGCATATCGAACACCATATCGGTGATTTCGTTCCCCTCAGCGGGTGCGGTTTGATGAAGAAAAGCATACTTGTTGCCCATGTAAAGCAAATCACGGAGTACAGCAAATAAATGCTCATGAACTCCGCGCACCAGCGTTTCGTCTACAAATGCAACGTCCGGCGGATTAACAAGTTCAATCTTTACGCCTCGCTCACGGCGAATCAGCTTTATTTCGAAATTCTCATAAGGAGCAAAAAGCGCCTCAAAGTTATCCTCGTCCACACCGCTGTTTAACACTGCAAGGCTGCAGTTTCTAAACATGGCAAAAAGTTCGCTATTCGTTGCGTCCTGTAGACGAGAGACTTCCACTTGCGATAGCTGGCTCATCCAGCCAACGGGGTTAAGCTGCACTTTCTTCATAATTTACATCCTATAAGTCAGTGCTTAAGTCAGTTACAACAAGATTTCGGCCGTTTCGCTTCGCTTTATAGAGGTATTCATCAGCGCGTTCGAAAACAGTTTCAGGGGTGTCTTCTTTGCTAAAGCTGGTGGCACCAAATGATGCGGTGATCTTTACTTTTTCTTGCTTAAATTTAAACGGCATAGCAGCAAGCTTAGTTTTAATTTCATTTAGCTCTTTTTCAATTATTGCCATCTGCGATCCAGGCAGTAACATAACGAACTCTTCTCCTCCCCACCGAGCAATAAAGTCGTTTTCAGAAAGGCTTTGTTTCAGAAATTTACTCACTACTTGAAGGGTTTTGTCACCTGCAGCGTGACCAAATCGATCGTTTATTGATTTGAAGTGGTCAATATCAACGACCGCGACTGCGAGTTCAGTACCATTAGCTTTAAATTCAGTAAAGGCGTTATCCAGTTTCTCGTTATAAGCCTGCCTGTTAGGTAAGCGAGTGAGTGGATCGGTTCGGCTTTGCACAGCCTGCTCAGCCAATTTCTTTTTATAAGCACTGGTTTGTTGCTGCAGTGTATCAATGCGCGATTGCATGGAAGATAGCAGTGCCATGAGGGCCTCTTGACCCTGTTCGTCGCTGTCTTGCTGTTCAGTTAAGGTCTCTACAAGTTTTTCAACGCGAAGCTTTGTCTGCTCTTTCAGTGATTCTAAGGAGTCACTGTCTGATACGGTTTCCTCAATGTGACTTATATGGCGTTTAATTTTCTCTGTACCGGCTTTACGCTGTTTAAACTGAGCTTGACTACCTTGAATCGTATTGCTTACGTCGTTACTTACTTCATCTAATGAGCGGTGCAGGCTCTGAATCACTTTGCCTGTCAAGCTTGCCTCTGACATGGCGTCTTGCACGATCATGCGCAAAATTACAATGCAACTTTTAAGTAGCTGGTCTTTATCCATACCTTCATCAAGCCGTCGCTTAATATCATTAAGCTTTCGATCGCTCGGCTTTTTTTGAGCATAAGAGGTGATGAGATGATTAAGCTCAACTAAAATAGAACGGTAATGAGGGTTTTCATCTTTAACTGAGTCGGCTGTAGCGTTTTCTTCTTGTTCCGGTTTTGCTTCTACGGCTTCGTATGGCTCAAGCCTCACCATTTCTTTATTGAGCGCAATGCGGTGAAGAGCAATGGCTTTGGCGTATAGCTTATAAATACTGAAAATGTCGCCTACAGGCTGGTTTAGTTTAATTAACTCTTGTGTAGTAAGGCCCTTTAACTCGTTGTCTTCGAAGACAATTTTTTGCAGCTGTTTCATTGCATCTTCTAGCGTTGAAACGGTGTCAACACTGTATTTTCTTAAGGTGATTTCTTGATGCTGAAGAGATTTATTGAGCTTCTCAATGCTTAGAGCGGCAAGGCTAAAATTAGGCGTGCCTGAAAGGTGACCGCGCAGCACTTTAAGTTCTGTATCTATTTTATCGGAAAAGCCTTCATAAAATGCTGAGAGCTTCACGATAAATTGACAAAGAAGCGCGTTATTTTGTTTAAGGGCTTGTAGTTGTTTTGCTTCCATAATCTCGTCTTTGTTCTAAGTCGCAATTATTGTCGCGATTTAGTTAGCTTTTAATTGTGTGCTTCATCGCTGTATTACTGACGCGCCTGACGATGGTTAGCATAAGGTGTTTCGAAATTCGAACGGAAAGGGTTGATGTCTAACCCCCCACGTCGGGTATAACGGGCACAAACTGTTAATTTAGCGGGCTTACAATGCTGCATAATATCGCTGTAAATACGCTCAACGCATTGCTCATGAAATTCATTGTGCTGCCTAAAGCTAATCAAATATTTTAAAAGCCCTTCGTGATCAATGGCTTTTCCTTCATACCTAATCTGAATACTAGCCCAATCTGGCTGACTTGTGATTAAACAATTAGATTTAAGTAAATGAGAAACCAAGGTCTCTTTGGTACCGACATTGTTCTCGGTAACTGCTAAATATTGTGTGTTAGGAGAGTATTGCTCGATTTCCACATCAAGGTTATCCAATAAAATTCCCTCGAATTCCTTAAACTGCAATGCGGTAAACTGTTGAGGAAGAATGAGTTTTACCTGAACCTGCTCCCCTGCACATTTAGATAGATCAGCTTGAAGAACGTTTTGAACCTCTTCTGGTGACGCAAACTTTGATTGATTGAAGCTGTTCAGGTATAGCTTGAACGATTTTGATTCGATGAGATTTGGGGAAGTAATAGGAACATTGCATTCCAAAATTGCCACATTAGGCTTCCCTTTTTGGTTAAGCCAGGAAAGTTCATATCCCGTCCAAGTGTCTATCCCGTCAAACGGTAATTCAAAACCCGACAGGGATAAAGTATCTCGGCTTAAACTGCGAGGTACCCCTTGCAATAAGCTTGGATTGTATTCAAATTCATAATCAACCTGTTTGCCCAGCGACAGGTCATCAGGTGCGGAGATAATAATTTTTTGAGGCGAATTGTCAGTCGACATAAGAACCTTTCATCTATCTACTCGAAGTACTAACCGGCGTTCTGCGACAGCGTAATTTCATGAGGGTACGTTATTAACTCGCAGCACAGCCTTAGCAACCCCAGTGTTGACTTAACTGTTTAGTTGTATAGTGTACCCCAAAAATACGAGGGTAACGTCAAAATGGCTCTAACAATTCCTGCACAATTAGATAAATTTGTATCATCTTATGTCGAACAAGCTGAGGGTGAAGGGTTAAAAATCGCATTTGACAGCGAGTGGCGGTCGCCTTGCTATAAAACTAGTGCGAGTGACGGCGAGCTCGTCAGTTGGGCTCCCGTGCTGCAATCTCCTTCACACTCTTTCGATAATGTTGAAGAAGCACTGTCGCTAAAGCTCAATACAGATTTTTGTCAGTTTTTCACTCGTTATTACAGTGACAATTTAAAAGCAATGGCGCCCCAAGGTAACTGTGAATTACTTCAAGTGTTCAACAGCGAAGACTTTGAAAGGCTTCAACAAAATTTAATCGGTCATTTGTTAATGAAGCAAAGGTTAAAACAAGCACCTACGTTGTTTTTTGGATTAACAGACGAAGATGATTTTATATTAACGATTGTCAATGAAAGCGGTGAAGTTGCATTAGAACAGGTAGGAAGAGAGCCTGCTAAAATACTTGCCCCGTCGCTAGCCGTATTTCTAGAGCAACTCACTCCTCGTGCTTGAAACTAGCACCTTTGCATTGCCTACATAAAAACAGTCACTACTTTTTTGCTACGATTAGTTTTCACTGAGCATTCATCATTTTAAGTAGTGCCTGTTTTAATTCAGCGACTTCCTTTTCTAATGTTTCCACACGGGTTTGAAGGCTTTCTGGTCGGTGCGTATTTAATGAAGTACTCTGTGCGGACTGGGCTTCTCTGCCGGTGGCGTCAAGCTGAGGCTTATGTGCATTAAAACGCTTAATAGCTTCAATAGCTTCTGTTACTGACACCTTAAATGGGGCTTTAGACCTTATAATACCTACCGTTGGTGTTTTGCCTTCCTGATACATTTGAAGACATAAAACGTGAAGCTGCTGCAAGTTCGAATTTGACATAAGAGTAAAGAGTTTTTAAATCGCGAATATAGCTAGTGTAGCTTGTTCACATAGTCAATTTCACTAATAAGTTGCTGATTTCACTATTTTTCAAATGTGCAAAAGTTGAGTGATAATTAAAGTTTATAAAAATCAAAAGGATATGCTGTTGGTACTATTCTTGTTTACTTAGTTTTGAATAACGTTTGTTTACACCATTAAGTGGATGAAACATAGACAGTGCATTCAGTGTCGATTCACATAGTAGGCGCAATACTCTGCATAGTTAAAAGTATTGAGATCATTTGCACCTCTGAGGTTTGCAGCTGTAAGGCATTCAGGCGCTTAATTTAAAAAATAAAAATCAACACACAATATTTTAAGGAATTTACATGAAAACGGTTCTTCTTTCTGTCGCTTTAGCATCTTCTGTTTTGCTTTCTGGCTGTGTCATATCTGTAGGGGGCGGGTCAGATAGCCACTATGGCGCTGATTGGGAAGATAGAGAGTTTAATAATCGCAAACATATCGCTAATCTTGAGACTGGCACGAGTTATGAGAGTGTTTTGAGAAAAATGGGCGTTGCAGACTTTAAC
Source organism: Alteromonas sp. ABV4_150 (assembly GCF_056311745.1). NCBI lineage: Bacteria > Pseudomonadati > Pseudomonadota > Gammaproteobacteria > Alteromonadales > Alteromonadaceae > Alteromonas > Alteromonas sp. ABV4_150. The sequence continues at coordinate 2,623,658 of NZ_CM149971.1, forward strand.
GAACTGTTTGAAAAGCAAGACGGTACATATCGCGTGCTATATTACCGCACGCAAAAAACAATGGGCGATGGTATAACGACGAAAGATGAGTGTACGCCCCTTGTTTTTAGAAATAGCAGCTTAGTAGGTTGGGGCGATAGCGCATATAGCTTAATGCACTAATTTAACGTGTGATTTGGCGGATGTATGTCGAGTAAAGATTGTCTAACAGTTAAATGTTAATTAAAAGTTAACATGGAAGGGGTTTTCGAGTAGGCTAAAGTTTCAACAGTTTGAGAGGGAACGTGAAAGTAAAGCGAGTGCCTTACTGCCCACTTTTTCTGATTTTACCGTATTAGGTATAAGTAACTAAACAGCTTTGCTTACAAGGACCCCCCTATGAACACCGAAGCCCATAACAACGCGTTAGCCCCCTTGCAAGATACCGTCAAAGCGATTTACCTTTCAGTCGACGATCTCAAAGTTGCTGCATCTATACTTTACAATGCTTATGTGGACGACCCCTTATTTATCGATATCTTTCAGTCAGAAAAAGAAGGTTATGAAAGTCGGCTTCGATCAGCCATTCGCGAGGAACTTAACGCATTTTGGGTAGCAGAACAGCCCATGATTGGTTTATTTGACGAAGATAGATTGATTGCGGTGGCATGCCTTACCGCCCCAGATGCGGCATTTGGTGCAGGGCGTTACTGGCATTGGCGATTGAGAATGCTGCTAACCGCAGGTTTATTCGGCACCAAACAAATGCTGGAAAAAGAAGAGAAAGTAAGAGCGCTAGTGCCTGCAGATAACTTTCATATGCTGAGTTTTATAGCGGTTCATCCTGATTATCAACATCACGGCCTTGGTCATATATTATTAGGTGCCATCGATAGTGTTGTCGAAGAAGATGACAAAAGCGAGGGCGTTTCGGTCTTTGTGACCATAGATAAGCATCGAACGTTTTTTAACGACGACAACTACCAGGTTGTTGGACAACTAAGCCTTTCCCATGTTCAGGGAGAGGTAATGTTCAGACAGAAATGATTTTTTTATTCAATTCAATACGTCCGTCAGAATATCACCAACAACAATTCGAATCTTTACGCCAAATTTACTACAGCGTTTGTACGACATTTCCTACAAATGCTGTGAGTGATCTTACCTAAATTCTGAAAGAATTATTCATACTAAAGTATATGGTCTTTGTTTTTTAAGGCTTTTTTCTTGTTAGCCAAAAGTCGAACAAAAACTTTTCTTAAATCTCTGTAATTCAATATGGCGGTAATAATTGGAAGGGATACTATGAACATGTCACAAGGAAACACGACGAGTCACGGAGCGAGTCAAAAATTCATTAATGGAATGAATCAGGACAACTCAAGGAAGAGATTCTCACAAGGCTGTGAGTAAAGGGAAAGGACGCAGTAGGGAATTGCAAAACAGGGAAGTGACAAAGGATTGATGGGAACAAACGGATTTCATGGATGGCGCGTGTGATAGGAATGTCACAGACAGGACGTAGCATGGATAAGGACAAAGCTAGCAGGGAGCTAGTGGCATGGAGCCAAGGGCAAGGCGGCCTTTAAGGAATTTACAGTTTGCATGGACGAGCAAACCAAGGATGAAAAAAGGACATGCTAAAGGAATAGCAAAGCTGTAGCAGGATGTGCAGCAAACGAAGGACGAAGGAAGGGAAGGTCAGCGGAGTCTGACAAGGACAGCCTCAGGATGAGGAACACTGCATGTAGGATGTGCAGTAACAAAGGAAAAAAGGAAAGGGACCTACGCATGGAAGTGTAGCTCGCACAGGATGTCGCGAGAGTAGATGGAAAGGGGCGTATACGGATTTTAATCGGGAAGATTTTAGTCGCAAAGGATCGCGGAGAAGGATACTCAAAATTCCAGGAAAAAGGGGAGCCGTCAGGTTCCCCTTTTTTTTGGCGGTTTTGGGGAGCCTATTTCCCAGTTTTCTAAAAATTATTTCTTAGTACTGAAGAGTCTGTAAACCCCCGGGCGTAAGCATTTATACCCTATGCGGCGGTACCTCAGTTCGCATAACTCTCACGCCTATCAATTCGACTTCGCCGGTATATCTGTCTTCACCATTACTTGAAAACTCAAAGTTGAATAAGCTGTGCCAGTCCGGTTTACCAAACTTGAATGAGAAGCGAGTTTTGGCCCTCGCCACACTTAATAACTGCAAACCATGTTTATCGCAATATTGCTTCAGATAAGCGTTCGTTCGTTCTGAAATAGCCCGAATACGCCAAAATTGATAGCCGGTAAAACTAATCGTTAACCATAAAACCAATTCAAGTAACGTCATCTATTTTCTCGCCTGCGCAAACAAGCGCTGAAATGCCTTGCTGAGGATATCTGGGTTGGCATCTGAGTGCAGCAGCGTTAGTACTTGTCTGCGCAATTTCGGAATTTGAACTAAATCAGAAAAGAAACCAGCAAATAAGGCACCCTGGTGACCTTCTTTTTCGTCAACTTTTGCAGCTTGTTCCAAAAAGGTGCTAAGCAATAGCGGTTCCATTTGCTCGAAATGCCGTGCCGCTATAACACTCAAAATATCGAGACGCTGGCATTTTTCTTTCTTCAATAAGGCTATTAACTTACCGTTTATTACCGGGTTAAACCTTCCTTCTGAAGCTCCTCTAAGCGCAGCTAAATTGATGTCGTCGCCATCATCAATTTTGCTCAAATACATAGCCAACAAGTTATCTGACAAAGAAACGCTCTCGCTTGTCTCCATAAGCGTATTAACAAACACATCTGAGTAAATTGCTACATTGGCTTTAATTGCTTCTTCTAACACATCTCGCTTTTCGTGCATGCTGAAACCATGTACAAAATCTGCCACGCTTTGCATAGATATTTGATGCCAATCCACAAGCTGCGGGGCTTGGATATAAGCTTCAACTTTCTGCGCCTCTTCGCCTAAGGGATGGTTCAACGTGCTTTTGACTAGCGCATTAAACTGAGCGAGTTGCGTTTGGTTCGGAACGAAGGAATAAGGGTTGTCGGGCAATTGCTGTGCATTTTCGGAATCTTCTGCAATCGACTTCCCTAATGCATCCACAATAATCTCAAGAAAATGATTTCTAGCAGCAGCAACGACCAAGCCTTGCTCATCAAGCGGCAGCTTTATAAACCAAATATAGTGTTGCGAAGATGCATTTTTGTTCCAAAAAACAATACCGAACCACGCATGTTGCTGACGAGGGGAGGGCGCGTAAGCACTGCCATTTTCTATTTCTAGAAACGTTTGATTATCTGTGGGTTCAATTCGTCGACCTAAATCAAAAACATGATATTCAGTGCCTGCGTGTAACAAAAACTCACTGATAGAATTGATACTGTTAGCGCTCATAACTCGTTCCAAAATACTGCTTTATTAAATGTTGCTAGGCCTGTCGACCTTCGATGTTCAGCAAAGATCAACCGCCCTAAGGGCGTGCTTATATTTGCTAGATGCTATCAGCAAAACTCTTTAATGGTATCACAGCAGAAGAATTTCAACGATACGACACGCTGACTTATGTTGTCTTTAAGCCCCTGATATACTGCGCGCTAAAAATTGAAGCATATTCGGGAAGCGGAGAAGTTGTGAATCAAGCGAATAGTAGCCGTCATTTAGCTTTTATCAAAGCACTTAAACAATTAGAAGCGGTAATGCAACAAGATGGTGTTTGGCCAGATGATGTGCCCAATGAACAAGCGCTTAGAAATGCCATGGGAAGTGAAGTACCTTTTGCAGCTGACTGTTTTTCTTTTGAAGCTTGGCTGGCTTTTATTTTTATTCCCAAAATGCGCATTTTGTTGGCCCAATCGCACCCTATACCGGCGATGCAAATTACACCCGCAGCAGAAGTGTGCTTATCACCCGAGAATCAAAATACCCTGTCTGCGCTACAATATATTGACGATATTGCCAGTGGAGACATTGGATGAGTACGCAAGATCAAGCTTTAAGTACCTCACAAAATGTGCTGTCAGATGACGCGGTAGAGCGTCTAGAAATGCAGATTAGTGCAAAAGCCGATGTTGAAAGACAAGGTAGCACGGGCTCTTTGCACTTGCCTGTTCTATACCAAGATGAGTATATCATTGCGATAAATAAGCCTCCAGGCCTTCTAGTGCACAGGAGCCCTATAGATAAGCATGAAACCGTATTTGCGGTGCAGACACTGAGAGATCAAATTGGCAAGCATGTATTTCCAGCTCACCGCTTAGATAGACCTACATCAGGTGTGTTGGTGTTTAGTTTTAGCTCAGAAATTGCGGCAAAACTCGGTCAACAAATGATGGATAAGCGGGTGGTTAAGGTATATCACGCTCTGGTTAGAGGCTTCGTTAACCACACCGGCTTTATTGATTATGCCCTTAAGTATCGTTATGACAAAATTGCAGACAAACACAAAAGGCCACAGCAAGCACCTCAGCCAGCGTCTACCATGTATGAGTCACTCGCAAAGTTTGAAGTGCCCGAGCCTGTAGGCAGATACCAAAGTGCTAGATATTCGCTAGTAAAACTTTCTCCCAGCACAGGCCGTAAGCACCAGCTTCGAAGGCATATGGTGCACATTCGTCACCCCATTATCGGCGATACAACTCACGGCGATGGAAAGCAAAACAAATTCGCTAAACAGCACTTTAATTTTAATAATTTGGCCTTAAGTTGTACCCATATGGGCTTTTCTCATCCTGTTAGCGGTAAATGGATAACAATTGATGGAGAGATGCACAATGAAATGCAACAATTCGCAAACAGGTTAAAACCGTTTAGCTTGATAAAATAGAAATACTTTCCGCCTGTCGACATAGGCGACGATCATTGTTTTAAGAGGTAAAAATGGCAACATTGAAAATTATTGCGGGTACAGTATACGGTAACGCGCAACACGTAGCTGAACAGGTGGAAGAAAATTTAGCTGAGCAGGGCGTAGATTGCTCACTGGAAAGCGACCCATCAGTAGCCGATTTTACTGATGCTGACGCACTGTTAATTATTACCTCAACGACAGGTCAGGGCGATGTTCCGCCTAACCTAGAGTTTGTGTTTTCAGATTTAAAAGACGAATCACCTATGCTAACGGGCAAGCCTTTCGCTATTGCTGCGCTAGGTGATAGTAGCTATGGCGAAAGCTTTTGTGGAGCAGGTAAACAATTCCAAGAATTACTTACTGAACTGCAAGGTAACGCGGTTACTAATATGTTAGAAGTTGATGCTATTGAAACTCTAGAGCCAGAAAAAGATGTGGTGGAGTGGGTTAATACTATCAAGGACAAGCTTTTGTCTTAAGTCTAGAAGGCTTTATGGGTTAAAAATAAAGAGAGGCGCTAAGGCGCCTCTTTTTTATATGCGAACATCGTTAGTTAGCTAACGATGCATAAGTTTTTATTCAACACCGCGAAGTAGAGCGTTAATACCTACTTTAGCGCGGGTTTTTGCATCAACTTTTTTCACGATAATTGCTGCGTATAGGCTGTATTTACCATCTGCGCTAGGCAGGTTACCCGCAACAACTACAGAGCCCGCTGGTACACGGCCGTAGTGAACTTCACCGGTCTCACGGTCGTAGATACGCGTGCTTTGACCGATGTAAACGCCCATTGAAATTACTGAGCCTTCTTCAACGATAACACCTTCTACAATTTCAGAACGCGCACCGATAAAACAGTTATCTTCGATAATGGTTGGGTTTGCTTGAAGTGGCTCTAATACGCCACCGATGCCTACGCCACCAGAAAGGTGAACATTCTTACCAATCTGGGCACATGAGCCTACCGTAGCCCACGTATCAACCATAGTGCCTTCATCAACAAATGCACCAATGTTTACGTAAGAAGGCATAACAACTGCGTTTTTGCCCACAAAAGTACCCGTGCGTACTGCTGCTGGAGGAACAATACGTGCGCCGTCAGCCGCAAATTGTTCAGCTGTATAGTTAGTGTACTTAAGTGGCACTTTGTCATAAAACTTGCTTTCAGCGCCTTCAATAACGTCGTTGTTGTGAAGACGGAAGAAAAGTAAAACCGCTTTTTTCAGCCACTGGTGTACTACCCATTCGCCAGCAATTTTTTCTGCAACGCGGCCTTTTCCGCTATTAAGTAGGTCGATAGCTTGCGCTACCGCATCTCTTACTTCATCAGGTGCTGATGACGGGCTAATGCTGTCGCGATTTTCGAAGGCGTCTTCAATAATGGCTTTCAATTCATTCATGGTATTGTGATATCTTCAAGTTGGTCGAGTTTAAACAGGATACGCTTTTTAAGGTTTACCTGTTGTTCTTGGGTTAATGCGATGCCAGCCTCATTGCTGACGATAAAAATATCTTCGGCTCGCTCGCCAATGGTGGCAATTTTTGCAAGCTTAAGTGTCATATTAGTATCAACGAATGCATGACCAATTTTAGCTAAAATGCCCGGTGCGTCTAGGGCTTCTAACTCGATAAGCGTTGCTTCATCGTTGATATTGAAAAAACGAACCTTGGTTGGCACGTCTAACTGTTTCATTTGGCGCGGTAACTTTCGTTTGTTTTCGTGAGAACGTCCCGGCTTTTCTAATTGGGCAGAAATGGCATTCTCAATAGAAGCAATGCGAGACTCTGAGCTTATACGACTGCCGTCATTTTCAAGAATAAGCATGCTATCGAACACATAGCCGTCTCTAGTTACGGTAACGTGGGCGTCGTGAATTGAACAGTTGCGACTGTCCAGCACTGACGCGACTTGCGCAAACAATGCTTTTCTATCTTTGCCGTAAACAAACACCTCAGTGCCGCCTTTAGCGCTGTTGTCGTTAGCTTTTACTAATAGACCATCGTGTTCTGGTGTAAGCCATTCATTCTGAGCTTTAATAATTTCATCGGTATGCCATGCAATTTGCGTAGGCTTAAAGCGAACAAAGTAGTCATCATCAAGTCTCGCCCATAGCGCATCAATGGCAATTGGGTCTATAGCACGCTCTTGCAGAATCTGTCTTGCCTGATGTTTGTGAGTGGTTACTCGCTCGTTGAGTGTAACCTGACACTGTAGCCCATTATCTAACGCTTTTTGAGTCATTAAATACAGTTCGCGAAGCAAAGACGCTTTCCAGTCATTCCAAAGGTTATCGTTGGTAGCGCGAATATCGGCAAGGGTCAGTGTATAAAGTAAATTAAGGTGATTATGGCTTCTTACCGCACCAGCAAACTCACTAATTACATCAGGATCGTAAATGTCGCGGCGTTGGGCAACCACTGACATAAGCAGGTGGTTTTCTACTAGCCATGCAATCAGTTCTGCATCTTTACTTGGTACGTCGTGCTGAGCACAGAACTTAGCCACATCTTGCGCGCCTAGGGTGGAGTGGTCGCCATTACGACCTTTCGCGATGTCATGGAAAATTGCGGCAATGTAAAGAATTTCAGGTTTGTCTAGGTTTCGGCAAATTCTGCCGCAGCGCGGAAAATCTTTGTTCTCTTTCGAGAAAAAATAGTTTACATGCTTCACTAATCGGTGAGTGTGTTCGTCTACCGTGTAGGCGTGAAACAAGTCAAACTGCATCATACCCACAATGGTATCCCACTCTGGAAGGTAGGCTTGTAAAATACCGTACTGGTGCATAATGTCCCAACCGAAATCGAAAAATTCGGGTTGCTTCATTAATCGCATAAATTTATCGCGGCACAGAGGACGTTCAACGTAATATTCGGCTTCGAAGGCCCGGTGAGCGTTACGCAATTGTCGAATACAAATGGTACTTAAGCCTTTTACTTCTGGCGTGTTTGCCACCAAATGTAAGAAGTCTAAAATTGCCTCAGGTGATGAAAATACGGTTTCGTGACGCGGCGAAATCATATTGTCGAGCAGTTCAAAATCTTCGTTTATGATTACGCTTTTTTGTACGCTTTGATTCAGCATGTCGTACTTGAAGCGCTGAAGTAACATTTGGTTTAGTTCAGAGACGCGCGCTACAGTGCGGAAAAAGTCACGCATCATTTTTTCCACAGACGCCTTACCTTCTTCACCGTATCCCATCATTTGGGCGACATCGGGTTGATAGTCGAAAAGCAGTCGGTTTTCGCTTCTGCCAGCAACTAAGTGCAATGCACAACGCATTTTCCACAGGTGCATACGACAGGCGATTAACTCACTGTGCTCTTGTTCGGTGAAGTAACCGTGACCCACCAAGTTCCATCCGTCATACTCTTTAAAGTGCTTTTTCGCTACCCAACCGATAGATTGAATGTCTCGCAAACATCCCGGGTTCTCTTTAATGTTTGGTTCAAGGTTGTAAGCGGTGCCGTTAAACTTGGCGTGGCGTTTTTTTTGCTCGTCATATTTAGCCGAGAAGAAAGATTTACTCGACCATGAATTGCGACCGTTTACTTCATCCCACAGTTTGTCGAATGTAGTCTCACACCCACAAAGCAGGCGGCTTTCAACCAGATTTGTCGCAATTGTAATATCGTCTTTCGCCAGTTTAACCGTTTCTTTAATGGTGCGTACCGACTGTCCAACATCTAACTTGATGTCCCATAAAAGGGTGATGAACATGCCAATTTTTTCTTGCACTTCAGGCTTTAGCTTCTTCTTGCTGACAATGAGTAAATCGATGTCTGAGTGGGGTTGCAAATGGCCGCGACCGTATCCGCCCACCGCGCAAAGGGAAAGCTCGCCCACGGTATCTAAGCCGTAAAGTTGCCAAAGGTGACAAAGCAATGCGTCGACAAACTGCGCACGACCGGTAACGAGTTGATTAACGGGCGTTGCATCGAAAGACTCTGTTATCCAAGTATAACTGGCTTCCACGCACGATTTAATGACGGGAATTTCATCAACAGAGTTAATTGTGTCGATATTCTTTATCAGTAATTGCAGCGTCAAAATGCACCTTTGAAATAGACTTCTATTAAAACGCTAAGAACAATAGCATGAATTGATACTAGTTCGCAGTAGCAAATTTATGCATAAGTTAGGTTGAATTGTGAATATTTATGGTTTTTTGTTATAGGTGTGTAGCCGTTGAATGGGCTGATTGAATGCGGATAAAGAATAAATATTTAGTATGCGGTTTTGAATTAAAAAAAGGGCAAACAAAGCGGCCGTATGCTTAACAGCCGCAGTGTGAAAACTATCCGTGAGAAATAGCACGTTCTAGGCTTTCTTCCTCACGCAGCGTTAAAATCTCAACACCGGTCTCGGTAACTAAAAGAGTGTGTTCCCACTGAGCACTCAAACTTCTGTCTTTAGTCACAACAGTCCATTGATCTGGCAAAACTTTTGAGTAACGTTTGCCTGCGTTAACCATAGGTTCGATGGTAAAGCACATCCCAGCTTCTAAAACGTCACCTGTACCAGGCTTTCCGTAGTGAACAATTTGCGGCTCTTCGTGGAAACTTGCACCAATGCCGTGACCGCAGTATTCACGTACTATTGAATAGTTATGCGCTTCAGCATGGGTTTGACAAATATGACCAATGTCGCCAAGACGCATGCCCGGCTTCACTTGTTCAATCGCTTTATATAGGCACTCTTGAGTAACGCGAATAAGGCGCTCGGCAAGAATAGATGGCTTACCTACAACGAACATCTTCGAAGTATCACCGTGATAACCGTCTTTTATAACAGTTACATCAATGTTGATGATGTCACCGTCTTTTAGCTTCTTGTCAGAAGGAATGCCGTGACATATACAATGGTTCACCGACGTACAAATAGACTTTGGAAATGGTGGGTGACCATAGTTTAGCGGAGCGGGCACTGCCTTTTGCTCATTTACTATATAGTCGTGACAAATAGTATTCAGTTCATCGGTGGTTACGCCTTTTTTCACATAAGGCCCGATCATAGTAAGTATTTCGGCAGCCAGTTTACCGGCTACGCGCATTTTTTCGATTTCTTCTGGGGTTTTGATAATAGCTGTCACAGCGCCTCTCAAATCGTTTGAAACTAGTTTGGTGAAGAATTTAAATTACTTACGCAGTATAACACTATTCAGGTCATTCTTAGTAAGGTGCTGATATTCATGGTTTTTAATTGGCGATTTTCAAGGCTGATAGCAATGGGGTGGGTCGTTTTAATAAAGGTTGGCAGAAATACTTAAAAGTCTGGCTTTTTAACGCTAAAACTTGAGGCTGTGGTGGTATTGTGATATAAAGCGCGCGCCCTGACGGAAAGCTCATTTTGCTATGTGCAACAAGCACCGTTTTAGAGGGTAAATTTATTTTATTAAAACACACATATACCGACACTTCGTATCGGGGTGTTCAGTTCAACGTAGGTTGGCCTGAATCGATACAAGGGGTATATGGAGGCCTAACCCCAAGAGGAAAATAAAATGGCTAATGTTTCTATGCGTGACATGCTGAAAGCAGGTGTGCATTTCGGTCACCAAACTCGTTACTGGAACCCAAAGATGAAGCCTTTCATCTTCGGTGCTCGTAATAAAGTTCATATCATCAACCTTGAAAAAACGGTTCCACTTTTCAACAACGCACTTAACTACCTTTCAGGTGTTGCGTCTAAGAAAGGTAAAATCCTTTTCGTTGGTACTAAGCGCGCCGCTGGCGAAGCAGTAAAAGACGCTGCTCTTAAGTGCGACCAGTACTACGTAAACAAGCGTTGGTTAGGTGGTATGCTGACTAACTGGAAAACAGTACGTCAGTCAATCAAGCGTCTTAAAGATCTAGAGCAACAAGCTCAAGACGGTACGTTTGAGAAGCTAACTAAGAAAGAAGCACTTATGCTTCAGCGCGAAATGGACAAGCTTGAAAACAGCCTTGGCGGTATCAAAGACATGGGCGGTCTTCCAGACGCAATCTTTGTTATCGACGCAGATCACGAGCACATTGCTGTAACAGAAGCTCGTAACCTAGGTATTCCTGTTGTTGGTGTTGTTGATACTAACTCTAACCCAGACGGTGTTGATTACATCATCCCTGGTAACGACGATGCTATCCGTGCTATCCAACTTTACTTGGATGCTGCTGCAAACGCTATCAACTCAGGTCGCGAAAGCAACCTTGAAGTACAAGCTGAGCAAGACGACTTCGTAGAAGCGGCAGAGTAATTCTGATTGCTTACTGTCATATCTAGATAATATGGCGGTATTACAATACGAAACGTATTGAGAGGGGCGACATCGCCCCTTTTACCTAACGAATTTATATTTAATGCTGAGGAATTGAAAAATGGCAGTGACTGCAGCACTAGTTAAAGAACTGCGCGAACGTACTGGCGCAGGTATGCTGGATTGTAAAAAAGCCCTGGTTGAAACGGATGGTGACATTGAGTTAGCCATTGAAAACATGCGTAAATCAGGTCAAGCGAAAGCGGCTAAAAAAGCAGGCCGTATCGCAGCTGAAGGTGTTATCCTTACTAAAGTTGAAGGTGGTCGCGCGACCATGCTTGAACTAAACTGTGAAACTGACTTCGTAGCACGTGACGAAGGTTTCCTTAAGTTCGGTAACGAGCTTCTAGAAGTAGCCGCGGCTAACAACATCAACGACATCGACGCGCTTAACGATGCAGAACTTAACGGTTCTAAAGTAAGCGAAGTTCGTGACGCACTTGTTGCTAAAATCGGTGAAAACATCTCTCCTCGTCGCGTTATCAACGTTGAAGGCGACACGCTAGGTGCATACGTACACGGCGGCCGTATTGGTGTTATCTCTATCCTTACTGGCGGCGACGAAGAGCTAGCAAAAGACGTAGCAATGCACGTTGCAGCTGCTAGCCCGCAGTTTGTTAAGCCAGAGAATGTTCCGGCTGAAGTTGTAGAGAAAGAGAAAGAAATCCAAATCGAAATCGCTATTCAGTCTGGTAAGCCAGCTGAAATTGCTGAGAAAATGGTTGCAGGCCGCATGAAGAAGTTCACTGGCGAAGTGAGCTTGACTGGTCAGCCTTTCGTTAAAGATCCTTCAATTTCTGTTGCTGAGCTTCTTAAGAACAACAGCGCAGACGTAATCAACTTCGTACGTTTCGAAGTTGGTGAAGGTATCGAGAAGAAGACTGAAGACTTCGCTGCTGAAGTAGCTGCTCAAATGGAAGCTGCTAAGAAATAATTGAGCGTTTATCTTTTGCATTACGCAATAGTTAGATAAACTACAAAGCACCTCTTAGGAGGTGCTTTTTTATAGCTGCATATCTTTAGTATTGCTAATGCAGTGCGCAAGTGTGAAGCTAGGCGAGTTACAAGCGTGCGCCTGCCAAACAAACGAAAGCGCTTTGTCCTATGTTTTTTACGTCAATGCTTTATTGAAAGACATAGGACAAAACGGGTTTACGAGGACGATTCAAACTATGAGTATCACACCAAAATCAGCATATCGACGCATTCTGTTAAAGCTTAGTGGTGAAGCCCTAATGGGCGAAGAAGGCTTTGGCATAGACCCTAAAGTGCTAGATAGAATGGCACAAGAAATAAAAGAGCTGGTTGAACTTGGTGTTCAAGTTGGTCTTGTTATCGGTGGTGGTAACTTGTTCCGTGGCGAAGGCCTAGCAAAAGCGGGAATGAATCGTGTTGTTGGCGACCATATGGGCATGTTGGCTACGGTAATGAACGGCCTAGCTATGCGCGACGCGCTTCACCGCGCATTTGTTAACGCGCGTATGATGTCTGCTATTCCGTTGAACGGCGTGTGCGATGCCTACAACTGGGCAGAAGCTATTAGCCTTCTTAAGTCGGGCCGCGTTGTTATCTTCTCTGCCGGTACTGGCAACCCTTTCTTCACAACCGACTCAGCGGCTTGCTTGCGCGGTATCGAAATTGAAGCCGATGCAGTATTAAAAGCGACTAAAGTTGATGGTGTATATAGCGACGATCCAGTGAAAAACCCAGAGGCAACGCTATACGATGAACTTACGTACCAAGAAGTACTAGAAAAAGAACTTAAAGTGATGGACTTGTCAGCGTTTACTTTGGCGCGCGATCACAGCTTGCCAATTCGCGTATTCAACATGAATAAGCCAGGTTGCCTGAAGCGTGTTGTGATGGGCGAAAAAGAAGGTACTGTTATTCGCCACGCTGACAACGATTAATTAAGAACAATAGGATACAAATCGTGATTGATGAAATTGAATTAGATGCGCAAGAGCGCATGGAAAAAAGCCTAGTTTCTCTTAAGGGCCAATTCAGCAAAATCCGCACAGGTCGTGCGCATCCAAGCCTTTTAGATGGCATCATGGTACCTTATTACGGTGTAGACACGCCATTAAAGCAAGTGGCTAACGTGGTTGCAGAAGACAGCCGTACTCTAGCGTTAACTGTGTTTGATAAAAGCGCCATTCAAGCGGTAGAAAAAGCCATTATGCAGTCTGATTTGGGCCTTAACCCAATGAGTGCGGGTGGTTCAATTCGTATTCCTCTTCCTCCGCTAACTGAAGAGCGTCGTAAAGACCTAATCCGTGTGGTGCGCAACGAAGCAGAAGGTGGCCGTGTGGCTATTCGTAACATTCGTCGCGATGCGAATGGCGATGTAAAAGACTTGCTGAAAGAAAAAGAAATCAGTGAAGATGAGAGCCGCGCTGCTGAAGAAAACATTCAGTCTATTACTAACGATTTCATTAAGAAAGTTGACAGCATGCTTGCTGACAAAGAAAAAGAACTAATGGAAGTATAAGTAAGTATTATGATTGGAAAGCGTTTAAGCGCAGCCAAATCGTCAAAAGCCGAGGTGCCAGCAGAGTCTGCTGGCCCGAAGCATGTTGCAATCATTATGGATGGCAATGGTCGATGGGCGCAAAAGAAAGGGAAAATTCGTACCTTTGGTCATAAAGCCGGGGTAGAGTCTGTACGTTCTGTTGTGCGCTTTGCACGTCAAAACGGTATTGAATCACTTACGCTATTCGCGTTTTCCAGCGAAAACTGGAAACGTCCCGAGGAAGAAGTCAGTGTCTTAATGGAGCTGTTCAATCTTGTCCTCAATAGCGAAGCAAAAAGACTACACAAAAATGGTGTACGTCTACAGGTTATTGGTGATGTTGAGGCGTTTGATGCCAAGCTTGTCGAAAAAATTCGTAAAGCTGAAGACATGACCAAAGACAACAAAGATTTGGTCTTAAATATCGCCGCAAATTACGGTGGTAGATGGGATATTGTAAACGCGGCGAAACAACTTGCCACGCAGGTGAAAAGCAGCGATTTGGATTTGGAAGACATCACTGAAGATGCTCTGAATGCACACATTTCAACGGCTAACCTTCCTGAGTTAGACCTTCTTATTCGCACAGGTGGCGAACACCGTATTAGCAACTTCTTACTTTGGCAATGTGCCTATGCAGAGTTGTATTTTACCGACGTACTATGGCCCGATTTCGATGAAGACGTTTTTCAAGTAGCCGTAGACGATTTTAATGTTCGCCAGCGTCGTTTCGGTTTAACCGGTGAACAGGTAGTCACAGCCGATGGTTAACACCATGCAGGCAATTATCAGGCTAACCCTGGTAACTAAAGCCAAGGGCAAATTATGCTAAAACAACGAATAATAACTGCATTAATCTTAGCGCCACTGGCGCTTTACGCCATTCTTTTCCTACCCATTTTCTGGTTTGAAATAGCCATTGCTGGTGTTGTCGGTATTGGTGCTTATGAATGGGCGAATATGTCGGGCGTATGTGAACGTCCTAAAAAACTTATTTATTTGGCAGGAGCCTTTGCTATATGCATTGCTTTGTCTCTTATTGTTGATGCCAGCACAATTTGGTATCAGGGGCAATTACATGGTTTATATCGTGCGATATTAACGGTTGCCGTATTATGGTGGATAGCTTCTTTGTTTATGGTGCTTGCCTATCCTAAATACTCTAAATTCTGGAAAGACAGTCGTAGCGTTAGAACTCTGTTCGGGGCGCTTACGCTAATACCAACATGGGTAGCGGTTGTTGCACTTCGTACGAGCTTGCACGATGTTGACCCGTTTTACGGTGCTTCACTCATTTTCTATGTGCTGGGCATCGTTTGGGCGGCAGATATCGGCGCATTTTTCGTGGGCGTTAAATTCGGTCGCCATAAGCTGCGCCCTAACGTATCGCCGGGTAAAAGTTTAGAAGGCTTATTAGGCGGTATTGCTGCCTCGTTCGCTATTATCGCTTTTGCGGCCCTTCACTATCAGGTGGAGCCTTCGCGTATTTGGCTTCACCTTGCTATTGGCGGTATTACGGTGGCTGTTTCAGCCCTTGGCGATTTAAACGAAAGCATGCTTAAGCGCTGTGCGGGCATTAAAGACAGCGGAAAAATTCTTCCTGGACACGGTGGTGTACTCGATAGAATAGACAGCTTAACCGCAGCATTCCCTGTTTTTGCGTTCTGCTATGTAACCTGGATGGCGTAATGCAAACAGTAACAGTGTTAGGGGCCACAGGCTCCATTGGTTGTAATACACTCGACGTAATAAATCGCCACCCAGATAAATACCGCGTTTTTGCTATTACTGGTAACGCTCAGCTTGAGTTGCTTATGGAGCAGGCCCAGAAATGCGCGCCGCGCTATGTGGTAATTGCTGATGACGCTAATTACAAACTAGCCTGCGAGTTAGCGTCCCAATATGGTGTGGATGCAGAAATTCTTGCTGGTGCAAATGCGCTGGAAGAAGTGTCAAGCGCGCCTGAAGTTGATGCTGTAATGGCAGCCATCGTTGGTGCAGCAGGTCTTTTACCCACACTGGCAGCAGTAAAAGCGGGTAAACGGGTTTTGCTTGCCAATAAAGAAGCGTTAGTCATGTCTGGTGCCTTATTTATTGAGGCGGCGAACCAAAGCGGTGCTGAAATCCTTCCTATCGACAGCGAACACAACGCCATATTCCAGTGTCTCCCGCACGATTATGAATACGGTAACTTTACGGCATCCGGCATTCGTAAAATTCTGTTAACGGGTTCTGGTGGCCCGTTTAGAGAAAGACCGCTTGATAGCTTCTCATCAATTACAATCGATGAAGCCAGTACACACCCTAACTGGTCGATGGGCAGAAAAATTACAATCGATTCGGCGACTATGATGAATAAGGGGCTGGAGTTTATAGAAGCCTGTTGGTTATTCGGTGCTGGCGCCAATGATATTGATGTGGTTATTCACCCGCAAAGTATTATTCACTCTATGGTGCAGTACATCGATGGCTCTGTAATAGCGCAGATGGGCAACCCAGATATGCGTACCCCTATTGCTTATGGTTTGGCTCACCCAGAGCGCATTGAAGCGGGTGTGACGCCCCTCGATTTTTCTGACATTGCCAATTTCAGTTTTCAGACCCCTTGTTTTGAGCGTTACCCTAATTTGAAATTGGCTATTGATGCATGTAAGGAAGGGCAATGTGCAACGACAAGAGTCAATGCGTCAAATGAAGTGGCTGTCGAAGCCTTTCTAGAAGGCAAAATTCAGTTTTGCGATATTGCTAAAGTAAACGACGCTACGCTCAACGCTATGCCGCACGTATCGGTAAGTTCTATTCAACAAATATTAGAACAAGACTCACTAGCAAGAACAAAAGCTAACGAGATTATTCGAGGTAAATTCCAGTGCTAGCATTTTTATGGAGCCTAGGGGCATTCATTGTTGCTTTAGGTATTTTAGTTGCCGTACACGAATGGGGACACTTTTACGTTGCTCGCAAATGCGGTGTACAGGTAGAGCGTTTCTCAATTGGATTTGGTAAGCCAATTTGGCGCAAGTTAAGTAAGTCCGGTACAGAATATGTTATCGCTATGATCCCCCTTGGTGGTTACGTTCGCATGCTCGATGGACGTATTGATGACGTACCGCCTGAGTTAGAAGATAAAGCGTTTAACAACAAACCCGTGTTGCAGCGCATGGCGGTTATTGCGGCAGGTCCTGGCGTTAATTTTATTTTTGCATTTTTTGCACTCTGGATTATGTATCTTGTCGGTTTAGAAACCGTAAAGCCGGTAGTTAAAGTTGTCGAACCACAAAGTATTGCAGCAGTAGCAGGCGTTCAATCTGGTGATGAAATCATTAAGATCGGCGACA
This sequence comes from Alteromonas sp. ABV4_150, assembly GCF_056311745.1. NCBI lineage: Bacteria > Pseudomonadati > Pseudomonadota > Gammaproteobacteria > Alteromonadales > Alteromonadaceae > Alteromonas > Alteromonas sp. ABV4_150. Next base: position 2,640,612 of record NZ_CM149971.1, read on the forward strand.
GAATTACACCGGACTGGGAAGCGGTTAATTTAGAAGTTGTCTCTAACATAGGGTCAGAAAAAACCACAGTCACGGTTAAAAATTCGTCAAATGTTGAAAAAGAACTGACTTTTACACTGGGTTCTTGGAACTTTGACCCAGATAGCGAGTCTCCTTTAAGCAGCTTAGGCCTAACCCCATACCGACCGGACGCAACGTTAACTGTTGGGTTTGTTGGTGAGGGAAGCGCGGCGCAGGAAGCAGGGTTGAAACCCGGTGATGAACTTGTCGCACTAAATGGCTCTAAATTGACGTCGTGGGATGGTTTGGTTGACGTTATTGTTGAAAGCCCCGGTGAAAGTATATCTCTTGATATACAAAGGGATGGACAGCAACTAACGTTAGATGCCACGATAGCGCGCCGCGATACACCACAAGGGCAAAGTGGATATCTCGGTGTAAGCCCAACATTTGAGCCTTGGCCAGAAGGGTATGTGTTTACGCATCAATATGGCATTATAGAGGCTATTGGGAAGGCGCTAGATAAAACATGGCGTCTTATGACACTCAGTGTCGAAATGATAGGTAAGCTCATCACGGGCGACGTGTCGGTGAAAAATTTGAGTGGGCCTATCTCAATTGCTCAAGGTGCGGGAACAAGTGCTGGGTATGGACTTGCGTACTTTTTGAGTTTTCTTGCCTTAATAAGCGTAAATTTAGGCATAATAAATTTATTACCCTTGCCCATGCTTGACGGTGGTCACCTAATGTTTTTTATCGTGGAGTGGATCACAGGCAAACCTGTGCCTGAAGGGGTACAGGAATGGGGTTACAGAATAGGTGGCGTGCTTCTGTTTATGATCATGGGTATCGCAATTTTTAACGATATCGCTCGCATAACCTGATACAAATCAGGAAGTACAAAACAGCTAATACAAAACGCGGCCAGGAAAAGAAAAATAGATGAAGTTAAAACAGTTAGTAGCAGCCGGAGCCATTCTTTCCAGTGCTAGCTTTGCCAACGCTGCGGCGCAAGACAGTGAATTTGTTGTTGAAGACATTCGCGTAGAAGGTTTACAGCGAGTTGCACTTGGTGCAGCCTTAACCTACTTGCCCGTTCAAGTTGGCGACGAGCTTAATACATTTAGGGTAACGCAGCTTATTCGCTCGCTTTATTCTTCAACTCACTTTGAAAATGTAGAAATTCTCCGCGACGGCAACACCCTTGTTGTGCGTGTGGCGGAGCGTCCAACTATCAGCAATATTATCTTTGAAGGTAACGATGATATTAAAGATGAGCAGCTTCAAGAAAGTTTGGATGGCAATGGCGTCCGTATCGGTGAGCCACTTGATAAGACCGTATTAACCTCTATTGAGAATGGCCTTAAAGACTTCTTTTACAGCATAGGTAAATATAATGCCGACGTAACGGCCATTATAACGCCGTTACCGCGTAATCGTGTTGACTTGAAACTACTCTTTGAAGAAGGCGATGCCGCTAAAATTGAACAAATTAATATTGTAGGTAACGAACTTTTTTCAGACGAAGAGCTGATGGAAGCGTTTGAGCTACAATACGATACGCCTTGGTGGGACTTTCTATCAGAGACTCGCTATCAGCAACAAACACTGCAAGGTGATATGGAGACCTTGCGTAACCACTATTTAAACCGTGGTTACCTTCGCTTCAACGTTGACTCAACTCAAGTGTCGATGACCCCTGAAAAGTCGGGTATCTACATTGCCATGAACGTAACAGAAGGTGAGCAATACACCATATCTGAAGTAGAACTCGTGGGTGATGTGCTTGGCCATGAAGAATATATTGAGCGCGTACTGCCGCTAACAAAAGGTGAACTCTACAATCAAGCAGAAGTCACTTATACAGAAGAATTCATTAGTAAGTATCTTGGTCGCTTTGGTTATGCTTATCCAACGGTAACCACCGTTCCTGAGATTAACGACGAAGACAAAACGGTTAAGTTGACGCTATCTGTAGACCCAGGCAAGCGTATTTACGTCAACCGTATTAAGTTTAACGGTAACGTGGTAACCGCTGACAGTGTACTTCGTCAGAACGTAAGTCAGATGGAAGGCACCTGGTTATCTAATAACTTGCTAGAATCTTCTAAAAACCAGCTTTCTCGTCTTACCTACATGGAAGAAGTAGAATTTGAAACTGTACGTATACCGGGTTCAGAAGATAAGGTTGATGTTAACTATAATGTGAAAGAGCAGCCTTCGGGCTCTTTTAACGCAGGTATTGGATACGGTGACAGAACCAAGTTAAGCTTACAAGCGGGTATCCAACAAGATAATTTCCTGGGGACAGGTAAACGTGTTGGCCTTAACCTAAGTACGGTTTCGTATCAGCGCAGTGCGCAAATCACCTATAACGACCCATACTTTACTATTGATGGTATCAGTTTAGGTGGAAGCATAGGCTACAGTGAATTCGACGGCTCTGACTTTAACGTAATCCAGTACAACTCTAAACGTTGGTCAATTGGTGCGAACATCGGTTATCCAATAAACGAGTTTAACCGTATCAACTTTGGCTTGACTTACAGTAATGTAGAGCTATTTAACCGTGGTTACTACGAGCAAACAGAGCAGTTCTATAACCAGTTTACCAATGGTGAAGATCCAGATGCGGCAATTAAATACGATAGCTATTTAGCTAGCGTAAGTTGGAGTAGAAGTACGCTTAACCGTGGTCTATTTCCAACCGCGGGCTCGTCTCAGCGTGCGTCGTTTAGCATTACTACGCCAAACTCAGACGTTAACTATTTTAAAACCGTATTCGATGGTAAATGGTATTTCCCGTTATCACGTGATCAACGCTGGTCATTCTTAACCCGTATTCGTCTTGGCTATGGTAATGGTTATGGCGATATAAACGGCAATGAACAAATTCTACCGTTTACTGAAAACTTCACCGCAGGTGGTGCAGACTCACTGCGCGGATTTGAGAATAATACGGTTGGTCCTCGTGGTATCTTCCTTGGTAACACTGGCACCATAACAGGCCCAGATGGTGAAGTATTCCCAGCAGACCCAGCTGATGCAGCACTTTCTTGGTCGACGCGAAGCCTAGGTGGTAACGCTATGGCACTGGGTGGGGTTGAGCTAATCGTCCCTACGCCATTTCTTGAAGAAGACATGGATAACTCTGTTCGCACAAGTTTGTTTGTGGATGTGGGTAACGTGTGGGATACTGAGTTCGATTATGACTATTACCGTCAGTTTGACATAGCATCTACTCAACGCGGTGAGCTATTGGACTATTCTGACTGGAGTCTGTATCGTAGCTCTGCGGGTATATCGGTTCAGTGGATATCACCGATGGGGCCGATGGTATTCAGCTTCTCGAAAGCGATACAGCAGCGTGATGGTGACGATGCGAGATTCTTCACTTTCAATATTGGTCAAACTTTCTAAGACATTAAAGCGAGCGCGTTTTTGCCGCGCTCTATAATAAGATTCAAAAAAAGGAGTCCCCTTTGAAACAGTTGGTTAAACATATCGTTGCAGGAGCAATGTTGGGTAGCGCTTTAGTAAGTACATCTGTAATGGCAGAACAGAAAGTGGCTGTTGTTGATGTGCAAGGTATTTTTCAAGCGATGCCTCAAGCGGCTGAGATTCAAAATGCTATTCAAGCTGAGTTTAAAGACCAGCTAGAAGAAGTGAATCAACTACAGCGCGATGGTCAGTTCTACGCAGAACGTCTTCAGCGTGACGCAGCAACAATGAGCGACACTGAGAAGAAAGAACTAGAACAAAAAATATTGTCAGTACGTGAAGAGCTATCTAAGAAAGGTCAGCCTTTACAACAAAACATTCAACGTCGCAGTAACGAAGAGCGCAACAAGTTGCTTGGCCTTATCAAGCAAGCTATCGACTCTGTAGCTGCGAAGCAAGGTTACGACTTAGTACTTAATGCGGGTGCAGTAGCATTTGCTAAAGAAGAGCACGACTTGTCTGAACAAGTACTTCAGCAAGTAAGCAAAACTAACTAATAACTGATCTCGTCAGTTACAAAATTTGTCAGACCAACCCCTCCAAAGGTGTTGGTCTGATTTGTTTTTTGCGCTTAACAGCGTATGGTTGCCGCCGTTTTCAGTTTTACGGCGAGTTTGACCCAAATACCAATGTATCATCTGTATTGGTATGAAATAGCTAACGGTCATGCTTGTATACAGGAGAAAGTTTTTGGCCAATTCACTTAATACCATCGAAATCCAGGAAATATTGGAACTGCTACCACACAGATATCCTTTCCTACTTGTTGATCGTGTTACAGACTATGTTCTGGGAGAGTCTGTAAAGGCTTATAAAAATATCACAATCAACGAGCCATGTTTCATGGGGCACTTCCCTGAACAGCCAATTTTCCCGGGGGTTTTGATTCTTGAAGCCATGGCGCAAGCTGCCGGTGTTTTAGGTTTTAAGACCATGGGCAACAATGATAAGTTATACTTGTATGCAGGAATTGATAACGCACGCTTTAAGCGTCCTGTTGTTCCAGGTGACAGGCTTGAGTTTGATGTTGCTCTAGTTAAAGAGCGCAGAGGGATTTGGAAATTTAAAGGTACTGCAAGCGTCGATGGCGATATAGCTTGTAGTGCAGAGTTTATGTGTGCGATGAGAGAGATAGCGTAACGTGATCCATCCAACTGCGGTAATTTCAGAAAGTGCAACGATTGGTGAAAATGTCACCATAGGTCCATTTTGTGTGGTAGACGACGACGTCACCATAGGCGACGGCTGTATTCTGAAATCACATGTGGTGGTACGCGGCCCGACGCGTATCGGTAAAAACAACAAGTTTTATCAGTTTTCTTCAATTGGTGAAGACTGCCAAGACAAAAAATATGCGGGTGAACCCACCGAACTTGTCATCGGAGATGATAACGAATTCAGAGAAGGGGTAACCGTTCACCGCGGCACTGTACAAGATAACAGCATTACCATTATTGGTTCCCGTGGGCTCTTTATGGCTAATGCCCACATCGCCCATGACTGTGTTCTTGGCGATGACATTATAATTGCCAACAATGTAGCTGTGGCCGGCCATGTACAAATTGATGATTTCGTGATTATTGGCGGTGCAACAGGTATCCACCAGTTCTGCAAAATAGGCGCTCATGCATTTTTAGGAGCAGGCGGTATTATTCTGCGTGACGTACCACCTTTTGTTATGGTTAGTGGTCAAAAGAATATTCCTCAAGGGATAAACTCTGAAGGTTTAAAACGCCGCGGTTTCTCAAAAGAAGAAGTGCTTGAAATCAAGCGCGCTTACAAAGCTATTTATCGTGAAGGCAATACTATTGACGAAGCAGTGGACAAGCTTGCTGAACCAGCGGAAAAGTTCCCTGGTGTGGCCCTTATGGTGAAGTTCTTACAAGACTCTGAGCGAGGCATTATTCGCTAATTATGTCTACGCCTATCCGTATCGGCATGGTTGCCGGAGAGCCCTCTGGTGACGTGCTTGCCGCCGGAATGGTTGCAGAGTTAAAACGCCAATACCCTGATGCGGTTATCGAAGGTATTGGCGGTCCAAATATGATAAACGCGGGTTTTCATAGTCTGTTCGATATGGAAACCTTGTCGGTTATGGGGCTTGTTGAAGTTCTCTCCCATCTACCAGCCATCTTGAAAGTTAAAAAGCAGCTTCTTGCTCACTTCGAGCAAAATCCACCCGATATTTTTGTGGGTATTGATGCGCCTGATTTTAATCTAAGAGTAGAAAAAGCGCTTAAAGCACGCGGTATCAAAACCATGCACTATGTGAGTCCTACCGTGTGGGCGTGGCGTGAAAAGCGCATCCATAAAATAGCGAAAGCAACTAATCGTGTGTTGGGTTTATTTCCTTTCGAGCAGCAGGTTTACGATAAATACCACGTTCCCTATACCTTTGTGGGACACACAATGGCTGACGCTATAGCAATTGAGCCCGACCAAAATGCGGCGCGCCAAGAATTAGGTGTAGATAGTAATGCTTCCGTACTGGCTGTACTTCCCGGCTCACGCAGAGGCGAAGTAGAAACGCTACTTCCAGTATTTCTGGAGACCATAGAAGCTATTCATGCTAAACGCAGCGACATTCAATTTCTTATCCCTGCTGCTAACGAACATCGTCTTGCACAAATAAAAGCACTCTTGCTGGAAGCCAATAATGCAGAGGAACGTTTACCCATTCAGGTAACGCAAGGCACATCGCGAGATGCGATGATAGCTAGCGATGTTATCTTGCTTGCTTCAGGCACGGCTACCTTAGAGGCCATGTTATGCAAGCGCCCCATGGTAGCAGCTTATTTACTTGCACCACTCACGTATAAAATTATGCAGCGCTTGTATAAAGCGCCTTTCTTCACGTTGCCAAACCTCTTAGCAGACGAGGCGATTATTCCTGAATTACTGCAAGAAGAAGTAAATGCAGAGAATATGAGCAATCAACTACTCAACTTCTTCGAAAGTGATAATTCTGCGCTTATTTCCCGTTTCACCGACCTCCACCATACGCTAAAATGCAACGCTGATAAAACAGCAGCAAAAGCTGTCGTGGAGGAATTGTTTGCATAAATTAATTGCCGGTGTTGATGAAGTAGGTCGCGGCCCATTGGTAGGTGATGTGGTCACCGCTGCGGTCATTCTCGACCCAGAAAACCCCATTGAAGGGCTAACCGACTCAAAAAAACTGAGTGAAAAAAAACGCGTAGCCCTTGCCCAAGAAATTCGTGAAAAAGCGCTCTACTGGAATATCGGCAGAGCGAGCCCAGAAGAAATAGACAAACTAAATATACTGCACGCTACCATGCTCGCCATGATCCGCGCAGTGGAAGGTTTGCCTGTAAGGCCTGACTTTGTGCGTGTAGACGGCAACCGCGTTCCGGCGTGGAACTTTGACTCTGAAGCGGTGGTGAAGGGAGATAGCCTACACGCAGAAATTTCAGCAGCGTCAATTATTGCCAAGGTAGAGCGAGATAACGATATGATTTCGCTTCACGAGTCCTACCCACAATATAACTTTGCCGGGCACAAAGGTTACCCCACAAAAGCACACTTTGAAGCCATCGCCGAATATGGCATCTTAGATTGCTATCGCAAAAGTTTTAAACCCGTAAAAGCGCTACTCGAAGAGAAATAACATCATGTCATCGCCATTTATTCATTTACGTGTTCACAGCGACTTTTCGATGATGGACGGCCTGAATAAGGTTAAGCCTATTTTAGGTAAAGTGTCCGCGCTTGGCATGCCTGCTGTGGCGATCACCGACCAAATGAATATGTGTGGTTTGGTAAAATTTTATTCCGAAGCACATAACTTAGGTATCAAGCCCATCATCGGCACCGATTTTTGGGTGACTAATGAAGTCTTTGGCGATGAACCTTTCAGACTAACCCTTATTGCGATGAATAATGAAGGATATAAGAATATTACTATTCTTATCTCCAAAGCCTATCTTCGCGGGCACCTCTCACACCGAGCGGTTATCGATCAAGAATGGTTGGCAGAGCACAGTGAAGGTGTGATTGCTTTATCGGGTGCACAGCACGGCGATGTTGGCGTGGGTTTAATGAAAAACAACGCCAAAATTCTCGACAGTGCCCTTGAGTTTTATCAAACTCATTTTCCCGACCGCTTTTATTTAGAGCTTATTAGAACCGGTAGACAAGGTGAGGAAGATTACTTGCACCTTGCCGTGGAGCTTGCTGAGCAGCGCGGCTTACCCGTGGTCGCCACCAATGAAGTGTGCTTTATTGACCGTGAAGGCTTTGATGCTCACGAAATTCGTGTATGTATTCACGATGGCTACACGCTTGATGATAACCGCCGCCCTAAAAGATACAGTGACCAGCAATATCTGCGCACTGCGGAGGAAATGGTTGAGTTATTTAGCGATATTCCTGAAGCCATAGAAAATACGGTTGAAATTGCCAAGCGCTGTAACGTTACCGTACGGTTAAACGAGTACTTCTTGCCACAATTTCCAACCGGCGGCATGACCACCGAAGACTTCTTGGTCAAGGTGTCTGAAGAGGGGTTGGAAGAACGTCTAGAATTTCTATTTCCCGATGAAGAAGTGCGCAAAGCTAAACGCCCAGAGTACGATGACCGACTTCGCATTGAGCTTGAAGTTATCAACCAAATGGGTTTCCCTGGCTACTTCCTTATTGTAATGGAGTTCATTCAGTGGAGTAAGGATAACGGAATTCCGGTAGGGCCAGGGCGGGGTTCTGGTGCGGGTTCACTGGTGGCCTATGCCCTAAAAATTACCGACCTAGACCCGCTTGAATTCGACTTGCTATTTGAACGGTTCTTGAACCCAGAGCGTGTATCCATGCCCGACTTCGACGTCGACTTCTGTATGGATAGACGAGACGAGGTAATCGACCACGTTGCCGAGCTTTATGGGCGTCAGGCGGTATCGCAGATCATTACATTCGGTACTATGGCGGCAAAAGCGGTAGTGCGCGACGTAGGCCGCGTACTTGGTCACCCATACGGCTTTGTAGACAGGATCTCAAAGCTTATTCCACCCGATCCAGGTATGACGCTTGAAAAGGCGTTTAAAGCTGAGCCACAGCTACCAGAAGTTTATGAAAGCGATGAGGAAGTGAAAGACCTTATCGATATGGCGCGAATACTTGAAGGGGTTACCCGAAACGCAGGTAAACACGCCGGTGGTGTTGTTATTGCGCCAACCACAATTACTGATTTCTCGCCTTTGTATTGTGATGACGAAGGTAAAAACCCCGTAACCCAGTTCGACAAAAACGATGTTGAAACGGCCGGCTTGGTAAAATTTGACTTCTTAGGTCTTCGTACGCTGACTATTATTCAGTGGGCAATAGATATGATCAAAGAAGGGAAAAACGTTGATGTCGATATCAGCGCTATTCCTCTTGAAGATCCTAAGAGTTTCAGAATCCTTCAAAACGCCGAGACAACTGCGGTATTCCAGCTGGAATCTCGCGGTATGAAAGAGCTAATTAAGCGCCTTAAACCTGACTGCTTCGAAGATATTATCGCACTGGTGGCCCTTTTCCGTCCGGGCCCGCTGCAATCAGGCATGGTAGATAACTTTATTGATCGTAAGCACGGGCGTGAAGAAATTTCCTACCCCGATGCTGAATATCAGCATGAGTGCTTGCAGGAAATTCTAGAGCCTACCTATGGCATTATCTTGTATCAGGAACAGGTAATGCAGATAGCCCAAGAAATGGCGGGCTACTCGCTGGGCGGCGCTGACTTGCTTCGTCGTGCTATGGGTAAGAAAAAGCCAGAAGAAATGGCGAAGCAGCGCGGCACGTTCGCCGAAGGTGCCAAGGGCAATAATATTGACCCAGACCTAGCGATGAAAATCTTCGACTTGGTAGAAAAGTTCGCAGGTTACGGGTTTAACAAATCTCACTCTGCCGCTTATGCCTTGGTGTCTTACCAAACCCTGTGGCTGAAAGTGCATTATCCTGCGGAATTCATGGCTGCGGTAATGTCGGCGGATATGGATAACACCGATAAAATCGTGACGCTTGTCGATGAATGTGAGCGCATGGGCATCGAAATACTGCCGCCAGATTTAAATGCAGGTAAATACAAATTTACCGTCGATAGCGAAGGCCGCATTGTTTACGGTATCGGTGCGATTAAAGGGGTAGGTGAAGGCCCAATTGAAGCGATTATTGAAGCGCGGGAGACACAAGGGGCATTTAAGGACCTATTTGATTTCTGCGCCAAGATAGACATTAAACGGGTAAACAAGCGAGTGCTAGAAAAGCTAGTATTAGCGGGAGCAATGGACAACTTAGGCCCCCATCGCGCTAGTCTTATGGCGAGTTTACCCGAGGCCCTTGCCGCCGCTGGACAGCATGCAAAAGCCGAGTCGTTTGGTCAGTCAGACATGTTTGGCCTACTGACTACCGAGCCAGAAGACGTGAAGCAAGCGTTTGCCGATGTCCCTGAGTGGCCTGAAAAAGTATGGCTAGAAGGTGAAAAAGACACTTTGGGCTTGTACTTAACCGGTCACCCCATCAATCAGTACGCAGAAGAACTGCGTTACTACACCGACGGTCGATTAGTTGATTTAAAACCAACCAACAAAGACCAAATGGCCAGTGCAGTAGGACTGGTGCTTGGCGTGCGTGTTATGACGAACAAGCGGGGTCGTCGCTGGGCCATAGTGACACTGGATGATAAGAGTGCCAGAATAGATGTACGTTTCTTCCCCGATATGTACGAACAGTTCGAAAGTGTGTTAGAAACTGACAGAATATTGCTTATAAAGGGACAGGTCAGCTTTGATGATTTCTCTGGGGGCAATACAATCACCGCCCGTGATGTAATGGACATTGTTCAGGCACGAGAGAAAAACGCGAGAGCGCTGGCACTTAATATTGATACCCAGCTGCTTGAACCGAAGAAAATGAGTCAGATGCAATCTATCCTGCAGGCATTTAACGGCGGAAGTTGTCCTGTTCAGTTAGCGGTAACCCATCCAGACGCTGAAGTAACCTTAGCGTGTGGTGCAAGATGGTACGTTACCCCTGAAGACCAACTTTTGCACGATCTCAAGCAATGTTTGGGAGACAAAGCCGTTTCAATTCTCTACCATTAGGGGCAAGAGTTCGATAGATTGGACATCTCGCGTTTGCATAGACGAGCGTAGTACGAATAGGACATGAAATGAGTATACAGTTTTTGGACTTTGAACAGCCAATAGCCGAACTAGAAGCAAAAATTGAAGAGCTTAGGTTGGTGAATCAAGGTGGCGAGTTTGACGTTGGTATTGAAGAAGAAATCAATAAGCTTCGCGGTAAAAGCGCAGAGCTAACTAAAAAGATCTTTTCTGATCTTGGCGCATGGCAAGTTTCTCAACTTGCACGTCACCCAATGCGTCCATACACGCTGGATTACATTCCTCGTATTTTTACCGAATTCGATGAGCTTGCAGGCGACCGCGCGTTCGCTGACGATAAGGCAATTGTTGGTGGTCCCGCAATGCTAGATGATCAGCCGGTGATGATCATAGGTCATCAAAAAGGCCGTGACACCAACGAAAAAATTAAGCGTAACTTTGGTATGCCTAAACCAGAAGGCTACCGTAAAGCCTTGCGTCTTATGAAGATGGCTGAGCGCTTTAACATGCCTATCATCACCTTTATCGATACACCGGGAGCTTATCCAGGTGTGGGTGCTGAAGAGCGTGGGCAAAGTGAAGCCATCGCAAAAAACCTATTCGAGATGGCTGAGCTGACTGTTCCAATCGTATGTACGGTAATTGGTGAAGGTGGTTCAGGTGGTGCACTGGCAATTGGTGTTGGCGATCGTGTTAATATGCTTCAATATTCTACGTACTCGGTTATTTCACCAGAAGGTTGTGCGTCTATTTTGTGGAAAAGCGCAGAAAAAGCCCCACTCGCTGCTGAAGCGATGGGCGTAAGTGCGCCACAAATTAAAGAGCTGGGTCTAATTAATAGTATTGTTGAAGAGCCTTTAGGTGGTGCGCATCGCGATCATAATGGCATGGCCGCTAATTTGAAGGCCGTAATTAAGCAGCAGCTTAACCAGCTTAAAGAGTTAGACAAGACTAAATTGATGGAAGAGCGTTACCAGCGTTTGATGTCGTTCGGTTATTGCTAAGTTCATAAAGAAAACTAGCATGAAAGGTGCATTTAGCCGTTATGTACAGCTGCGTTCTATCAGTTTAAACGCTTGCTATAAAAACTAGCGAGCGGCGGCTTAATTCATGTCGGTCATGTAATGTCGCATAAGAACATGGGGGTTGTTTACCATAGGTAACCAACCCCTTTGTGTTATTAGAAAGTGTGTTATTAGAAAGTGCGTTACTAGAAAGCCTGTGCTTAGCCAAGTACCCCATAATAGAAATTAAGTTGAAACAATAAGGTATTACCGGTCAGTGACCCCTCTACACTCCCCAATTATTGAATATATCGTCAACCGCATAGCCACGTCACTAACTGATGTAAAGCGACCACTTCAAACGCCTTTAGTAGTTGCTTACAGCGGAGGTGTGGATTCCACCGTTCTGCTTCAAGCTGTCGTCGCGTACAGGGAGCAATATGGAACTCCAATTCACGCTGTACATGTACATCACGGTTTAAGTGAAAATGCGGATGACTGGGTTCGTCACTGTGAACTGCAGTGCCGTCTCGAAGATGTTGAATTTCATCAGTATCGCGTTGCCGTTGATACCAGCTCTAGAAAGAGCTTGGAGGCTGAGGCGCGTAAAGTTCGATACAACGCTCTGCTAGAAGTGTGCGAACAAATTGGCGGTGTGCTGCTTTTGGGGCAACATGCTGAAGATCAGCTTGAAACCGTATTACTTCAGCTTAAACGCGGTGCCGGCCCTCAAGGCTTGGCTGGTATGGGCGACGTGCAGTTTCGCGGTGAAACCCTTGTAATGCGGCCCATGCTATCCCTAGAAAAAACCGACATCATTGCTTATGCCGAGGAGGAAATGTTGCAGTGGGTCGAGGATGAATCCAATCAGCAAAACAGCTTTGATAGGAACTTCTTAAGGAACGAGATTATCCCTCACTTGCTGGCGCGCTGGCCGAAACTAACCAAAACAGTGGGTCGAAGCGCAGAACTTTGTGCTGAGCAAAGTGCACTAGTCAGTGATTCTGCCCAAAAATATTTTGAAGATTGTAAACGCACAGATCTCAGACTCGACGGGCAACAACTCGCTGCATTGTCTTTACCTTGGCAGGCTATGGTCATTCGTGCGTGGTTCAAATCGCAAGGCGAGCTGTCGCCTTCAAAAGCACAGACAGATCAAGTAATTGCTATGCTAAAAGCAAAGCACGACGCAACCCCAGAAGTAAACTTTAAATGGGGCAGGGTGATGCGGTTTGACCAAGATCTTTATTGGGTGGTGAACGATAACCACGAGATCCCGCAAAACCTTGAATTGGCGTTAGGTCAAGATATCCCTCTTTCTTGGTTACACGGTAATATTAGGGTCACATTATCAGACCAGAAAAATGGCGATAAAGTTTCTTTACAAACCAATGCTCGCAACTTAAAAATAAAACCAGAGAGTGCGAGCGTATCTAAGCTATTGAAAGAGTGGTTTAAGGTATGGCGTGTGCCACGATGGGAGCGAAATGGCGTGCCGGTCATTTTTCTAAACAAGCAGCCTGTCGCACTTATTGTTGAAGGACGCTGTGTTTATCTGCAGCCCAAAGTGCCTAATATAGAAATAACGTTTGAACAAGATTAAGCGAAGGGTTTCCGCGAGTTTGCTATAAACAGCGAACTAGATCGCTTGGTGGAATGTCGACGAGAAAAACAAAAAAGCGGCATTTCTTTGCCGCACTTAAAAACTTGTCCGTAGCAAAGTTATGCCGCGTGGTAGCTATTCTTACCAGAGTTTTTTACGCGATAAAGCGCATTGTCCGCACGATCAAAAAGGCTACTCATTGTGTCGCCATCGCGGTAAATTGCGCCACCAAGACTAGTTGATACACCTAATCGAGACAAGTAGTTAGAGCTATTGATACTCATCTGAATACGCTGGGCTGCACAAGCCAGTTGCTGCTGTGTTTGGCAATCTAATAAGCAACAAAATTCATCGCCGCCATAGCGAAATGCTTCATCTTCATCCCGCAGTACGTTTTCTAAATGTGTTGCCACATGCGCGAGCACCTTGTCGCCTTCGCCATGTCCAAAGTTGTCGTTTACATATTTGAAGTTATCTAGGTCGATAATTAAAAATCCAAATGGCTCATCGTGGCGTTGCGCCCACCCTAGCTGTCTGGTCATAGATTGCTCAAAGCCCGCACGGTTACCTAAACCTGTTAATACATCTTTAGTTGCCATTTGCTGAACACGCATTAACGATAGTGCATGCTTTACTTGTTTTCCAAATAAATCATGCAGTTGGAATAGACTCTCCCGTTGCGATAACGACAAGGGTGAACTAATGTAATAATAGACATGAGCTTGATCGCCATTAATGGCATTGGCACCTTGTAGTGGTAAATCAATCAGTGTTGAGGATATTTTTGCATTACCGTACACCCAACGGGAGTCAAAGTCAGATAAGCTGAAACCAACAACCGGCAGTAACGTATTTAGCTGCTGAAAATACACGCCACCCAACTCTTGAAGTTCAAGCGTAGAAAGGAGCTGTGTGACAAAGCCTGATAATTCACTAAAAGAGAGTGATTTACCTGTGCTCTCAGCAGGGTAAAAATTGTTGTGTTGTGTGCTATCGTAGACTGACGTTGAAAAATCCACAGTAGTGCCCCTATACAAAATACGCTCACATGCCATAGATGTGAAAAGAAACAGTGTCAAAGTGCTGACGTTTCTATGGCCATAACTGCGTTCTTGCGAAATTTATGACGATCACAGCGGCAAAACTTGCCGGATCTGCATTTAACACAAGGGGATTTGCAAACTAGATGCCAACAACTTAGTTGTTGCGCTAATCTTTAGTTTTATGCGTAAAATCGAGTTAATTATTGCGCTTATTTAACAAACGAAAGTTGGTGTTACTCGAGGAGGTAAAGTGGGGACGAGTTTTTTAAATATCGTAATACTGATGTTTATATCGGTTTGCGCGGTGGCATTATTTAAACGGATTCATCTCCCGCCTATTCTTGCTTATCTATTCGCTGGCGTACTCGCAGGGCCTCAGCTGCTATCTGTATTTGCTCATCCCGAAGAAATGCATTTATTAGCCGAAGTAGGTATTGTTTTTCTGCTCTTTTCCCTTGGGCTCGAATTTTCCCTCCCTAAATTGTTAGCGATGCGCTCATTGGTGTTTGGCGTGGGATTAGGGCAAATGTTGTTCACAACAGCAGTATTTACCTGCGTGCCGCTCTTTTTAGGGATCCCAGTTAGCGCATCTATCATTATTGGCGGTACGCTGGCGCTAAGCTCTACGGCTATTGTTATTAAACAAGCAACTGAAATGGGAATTCTTAATAACAGGCGTACACAACTCGCCGTGAGTATCCTACTCTTTCAGGACTTGGCCGTCGTCCCATTTCTCATTGCTATCCCACTGCTCGCGCAAACAGGCGAGGTGAGTATTGCCCTTGCTCTTGGGGAAGCACTACTAAAAGGCGTGTTTGTTATCGCGTTCTTAATGTCGGTAGGTAAGTGGTTACTTCCTTGGGTATTTAGAGAGGTCGCGAGAACCAGAACCGATGAGCTGTTTGTATTGACTACCATTTTAATCGCGCTATTAGCCGGTGGCCTTACCTATTATTTTGGTCTTTCCATGGCGCTTGGCGCTTTTTTGGCAGGGATGATGTTAGGGGAAAGCCAATACAAATATCAGCTTGAGGCTGATATCAGGCCTTTTAGGGATATTTTGATGGGCTTGTTCTTTGTTACCGTTGGCATGCAGTTGGAGCTTACCGTGCTCTGGAACAGCTTGTTTGAAATAGTGTTTGGTGTGTTTGCGTTAATGATAGTTAAAGTTATTTTGGTAAGGGCAGCATCCCTGCTAGTCAAAACTGACGCTATTGATGGCTGGTCCGCCGGTGTTAAGCTTTGTCAAATTGGAGAATTTAGCTTCGTCATCGCGGCGCTTGCCACAACCCACGGTGTGTTAACCTCCGAGCAATCATCGCTAATAGTATGTATGGGTGTGATAAGTATGGCGTTAACCCCATGGCTTATGAACAACAGTGTGACTATCGCCAAACGCATTGTTAATAATGATATCTCTTTTGATGATAACACTAGCTTTGGAAATACCGGCCCGCTGACTAATCATGTCATTATTTGTGGGTTTGGTCGTGTGGGTCAGTCTGTAGCGCGCATGTTAAAAATGGAAGGTATTCATTTTGTCGCTATAGATATGGATCCTGTCAGAGTGCATGAAAGCCGAAATGCGGGCGAACCCGTTATCTTCGGTGATGCCAGTCAAAAAGATATTTTGAGTAATGCAAATGTAGAAAGTGCAAAGCTTGTACTTGTGACGTTTGATCAGGTCGATAAGGCTAAGCAAGTGATTACCCAGACCCGAAGTATAACAAACGCTACAGATGTTATGGTTCGCACAAAACGAGACTACCAGCTAGAAAGCCTATACAACGCAGGAGCAAACCAAGTAGTGCCTGAATTACAAGAAGGCAGCTTAATGCTGGTGTCGCAGGTTCTGCACTATGCAGGTGTACCTATGTCACGTATCTTGAAGCGGGTGCGGGCGGAGCGAAAAGGTCGCTATGATCATATGCATGGTTTTTACCCCGGTGAAACAACAGAGATTACGTACGGAACGGAAGATAAGCTAGAGTTTATTCATGCAGTAGTATTGTCAGAACACGCGTCTTGCATTGGCAAAGCCATAAAAGATATCGACTTCACTAGAATGCGCGTTGCAATAAAAGGGTTAAGGCGCAACGGTAATGAAGTTAAAGACCCAGACCAAGACGCAATTTTACAGGCCCATGATGTGCTGGTTATTGCAGGTAAACCCCGGCGGGTAGAGCGGGCAGAACGCAAACTTTTAGAAGGGAATTGATGTCTAACAGCCAGCGCAGTATGGTCTATTGGCATAGGTTGCGCTGGCAGAGGAATCTATTTCACTAAACTTAGGCGACGCGGTCTTTCTCTAAATCTGCAAATTGCTTTTTTAGGTCGTAGCGTTCATCAGTAACAATCTTTTCGAGTACAGATACGCGCTCTTTCAAATCTGCAATTTCTTGTCTATAAGCTTCAGTTTCTTTGTTACTAAATTTCTTTTTGCTTTTGTCTTTTGCACTTTCGACAATGGTAACTAACGCCCAAGCACAAATGGCTACTATTGCAATCGCTGTCATGTTCACGGTGGTATCCCTCACAAATGGCTTTAAAAGAGTTTAGGTGAAAATGTGGTCAGTTGCCTAATTCACCCAGTATTTAGTTTTCATCTTTAATAAACAGAGGCTAAATACTTATTAGTAAAATTACTGCTGAGCCTAGAGTACTATAACGGTTATTGACCAAGGTTTTCTATAAAAAGTGTAACCAGTTAAGTCCTTCACTCCAGCAGTGTTATAATGAGAGATTGCAAATAGGTTGCCAAGTGACAAAAGTCATTACTTTCTAGTAAGTTAGAATGTTTACCTAGGTTTATGCAGAACTATTGTTAACTAATTTCACTAAATGAAGTAGCAAAATTGACTAATGAGTGACCAAAATAGCGACCTTCCGACACCAAATATTGATACTTGGAAAAAACAGCCTCAAGAGCCAAGCTCCGAACTTGTTGCAGCGCAAGCAGTAGCGCCTGAAGTGCTAACCGCTGAAGAGACGCTCGCAAAAGCAAGTGCTTCAAAAGAGAGTATTCCTCGTCAGAATGGAACTAGCGAGAACCCAGCTAGAAAAGACATTATTCAGGAAAACGTGATTAATGGGACGGTTACTGATGAAGATGTGACGTGGATGAAGCACGCATTAACCCTTGCTGACAAAGCGGAGTTGATGGGGGAGGTACCTGTGGGTGCCTGCGTAGTATTAAACGGTGAGCTTATCGGCGAAGGCTATAATACGCCAATATCGGATAACGACCCGTCTGCCCATGCGGAATTGCGCGCGGTCAAAGAGGCCGCTTCTAAAGTGCAAAACTACCGGCTTATTGACGCTACCCTTTATGTCACTTTAGAGCCCTGTTCTATGTGTGCAGGTATGCTCGTGCATGCGCGAGTAAAGCGGGTGGTGTTTGGTGCTAAAGATGCGAAAACAGGCGCTGCAGGTTCTGTTATGAATCTATTGCAACATCCTGCTCTAAATCATCAGGTTGAGATTGTTTCTGGCATATTAGCTGACGATTGTGCTAACAAATTATCAGACTTTTTTCGCAAGCGTAGAAAGGAAATTAAGGCTGCCAAAAAGGCGAAAAAACAACGAGAGGGAGATGCTTCAAGCTAATGCTTATTCCGTTGGCTTAACGATGTGCTTGTTTGTTTTAAGCGCCTATTTGGTTTGCTGGGCTAATAGGTTAAAAAGAGAGCGCTCAATTAATTGATGCCTATCAATAAAAGTAACTAGCTTAAAAGTACGTTAGCTAGGCTTGCGAGCCAGCTGAGTGAACATGTCACTTGTAACAAATAGCTTGCGGCGTTGAAGTACTTTTTGGTGGCAACGCTTAAGCATAAGTCTACGTCTATTGTTGTTTTTCAATTTTATTCCTTTTTTCATAAAGCGATTTTTTTTCATTTATTCTCCTTTCTCACTTTGAGGCTATTTTTCTTGTTGTGGCTAAATTGCGCCCTCAAGAAAAATACTCTGTCGTTTGAACTAATCTCATATTATTAGAGAGATACTGTTCTTTTAGAGTTAATATTCTTTGAGAAAAATTAAAGTTCTGAGAAAGCGAGTTAGTTACTTACTAACTCGTTCAAAGGATACACAGTATAGATGACATCAAAATGACAGTTTTCAAGAGAGAAGCAAAACGAACGAGATCAAATTTTTCCTTGTTCGTCCAACCATACTAGGCTGTCGTAATAGCGACGAATATTCTCAACATATTGCAACGCTTCATCGCCTCTCGCGTAGCCATAGCGGGTGGTGCGGTAATACTTTTTTTGCCTGAGCTGTGGCAAGCGGCGCTTCACGTCTACCCACAAGTCAGGGTTACCGCCCTGTTGTTCGGTAAGCACTCTCGCATCTTCCAAGTGCCCCATCCCGATATTATACGATGCCATAGCCATCCAGGTTCTATCAGGTTCACTTATTCGCGCGGGTATACGGCTGAGTAAACTAGCAAAATAACGTGATCCGCCGCGAATACTTTGTTCTGGGTTGGTTCTATCATCCACATCCCAGTCACTCGCTGTATCCAGCGTCAACATCATTAGGCCGCGAACCCCGGTTCTAGACACAGCGTTACTATCCCAATGACTTTCTTGGTAACTCATGGCCGCAAGCAGTCGCCAGTCTAGATCTCCAGCGTATTTTTGAAATAGAGGTTTATATTGGGCTAATGCAGTTTCCGCTGCATAGTTGAATGCGCGACTGTCCACATAATCAAACTGGCGGATATGACCGAAATACTTGTCCTCCAATACGGTAAACCAGCCAGATTGATGTACGGTTCCAAAGTATTCAATAAGCGCAGCCTTAACCGAATCGTCTTGGTGTAACGGAAGCGCCCAAGCCATCGGAATATTTTCGTCAAGAGTTTTCGCTACTGCCAAGTTTGGATAACGTCTACGCTGCAAAGCTAAACGATTGCTGTCGGCCACTGTATAAGCTATGTCGCCATTGGCCACTTGTTGCAACAGTTCTTCAGAATCTGAATCTTCGGTGGTAATGAGCTCGGTCTTTATCACTACTTTTTCAGTGTCAGTTGCTACGTCGCCTAAATCGCTTAAAAGGCCAGAAAGTAAGTGAGCTTGACTACTTTGTGCAACTGCAATTATAGGGGCATCGAGATCTAAAAGATCTCTAGGTCTTGATGTTCCAGCTTGAAATACAAGCTGTTGTTTTACATGTTGATATGCAGGTCCATACGAGAAGCGGTTTTCTAATGAAGGTGTCACCGCGTCACCTGTGGCGACAATGTCTAAGTTGCCTTCTTCCAATTGCTCTAGCATGACTTCATAGCTATAGAAAGGGTACAAATCGAGAGTCACGCCAAGGTAATCGGCGAACCCTGCCAACAGTTCATACTCAAACCCTTGGGGCCCTTCAGCACCGTTATAAAAGGTTCCTGCACCGTATACGGTTCCTACGCGGATGGTTTCACGTTCTAATAATAAGGAGAGTGCAGTGGGGACGGAGGGCACACCGCAGCTTATAATAGCAATGGATAAAATGATTATTAATTGTAGTTTTAATCGTTTTTTATAGTCTTGTGACTGCATAGACCTTTACTTGTTGTTATTAAACCGTCTAAGTTTAAAAAAAAGTTCACGTAAGCGCGTTATGAGGTTACTTACGGTGCATAATTGCTCTATAATCCGCGCCGAAATACTCATCAATCCAAGAGGCAACGCGTCGCATTGGTGGTCGTTGTTTCTAACAAACCAGGTAAATCAATATGTTGGTCCTTCGAGGCGCTCCTGCACTATCAGAGTTTAACCAAACTAAACTGATTGCAAAGCTGGGTCAATCCGGCGTTAGGGTTAAAAACCTATATAGCGAATATGTTCACCTAGTCGACTCCCAAGGTGACTTGTCTAAGCAGCAAATAGAAATACTTGAGAAGCTGCTCACTTACGGCCCCGCGAGGCAAGCACAAACACCTTCTGGAACCCTCTTCCTCATTACTCCTCGCCCTGGCACTATCTCCCCCTGGTCTTCTAAAGCCACCGACATCGCTCACAACTGCAGTTTAAAAAGTATCAATCGCATAGAGCGTGGATGCGCGTTTTATATCGAAACAGAAGACACTTTGAGTGACGATGACTTTGCACTTATCGCTAGCTTCTTACACGATAGAATGACTGAGTCAGTGTTTATGAATACTGACGACGCAGAGGTACTATTTGCACAAACCGAAGCTAATACTTTTACTAGTGTAGATGTGTTAGGAGAAGGCAAAGAAGCACTGGTTAATGCAAACGTGTCATTAGGCCTGGCATTAGCAGATGATGAGATTGACTATCTGTATGATAGCTTTACCAAGCTAGGCAGAAATCCGACAGACGTTGAACTTTATATGTTTGCGCAAGCAAACTCTGAACACTGTCGCCACAAAATTTTTAACGCTAGCTGGACTATTGACGGCGAAGACCAAGACAAGTCGCTGTTTAAAATGATCAAAAACACCTACGAGTTGTTACCTGATCACGTCTATTCAGCCTACAAAGATAACGCAGCGGTAATGGAAGGGTGGCAAGCAGGGCGTTTCTTCCCGAACCCTCAGTCGCATCAATACGAATACCATCATGAAAATATTGATATTTTGATGAAGGTAGAAACTCATAACCACCCAACAGCTATTTCACCTTTCCCAGGTGCGGCAACCGGCTCTGGCGGTGAAATCCGTGATGAAGGTGCTACTGGTCGTGGCTCAAAACCTAAAGCGGGTTTGGTTGGTTTTACCGTATCTAACTTACGTATTCCTGGCGCTGAGCAGCCATGGGAAGCTGAGTATGGTAAGCCACAGCGCATTGTGAGCGCTCTCGATATTATGCTTGAAGGCCCATTAGGTGGCGCAGCGTTTAACAACGAATTTGGTCGTCCAGCGCTACTTGGTTACTTCCGTACGTACGAGCAAGAAGTTAATAGTTTTAACGGCGTAGAGGTGAGAGGCTATCACAAACCTATCATGCTAGCCGGTGGGTTAGGCAATATCCGCCGTGACCATATTGAAAAAGGCGAAATCACGGTAGGCGCTAAGCTTATTGTACTTGGCGGCCCAGCAATGAACATAGGTCTTGGCGGCGGTGCAGCGTCATCAATGGCATCTGGACAATCAAACGAAGATTTAGACTTTGCTTCAGTACAGCGTGACAACCCTGAGATGGAGCGTCGTTGCCAGGAAGTGATTGATGCATGTTGGCAGCTAGGGGATAACAACCCTATCCAGTTTATCCACGATGTGGGCGCAGGTGGTCTTTCAAACGCACTACCTGAGCTAGTTAATGACGGTGGCCGTGGCGGTAACTTTGAGCTTAGAAAAGTATTGTCTGATGAGCCAGGTATGGCGCCGCTAGAGCTTTGGTGTAACGAATCGCAAGAACGTTATGTTATGTCTGTGGCACCGGAAAATATGCCGGTATTCGAAGCAATTTGCGCCCGCGAACGTGCGCCGTTTGCTGTGGTTGGTGAAGCCACTGCCGAACAGCACCTGAACCTGAACGACAGTCAGTTTGACAACAAACCTATCGATATGCCGCTAGATGTACTTTTAGGCAAGCCGCCTAAAATGCATCGCGACGTAAGCTCAACCAAGGTAAGCTCACCAGCATTAGACGACGCAGGCATTACTTTAAGTGATGCAGCGACACGTATTCTGTCATTACCTACCGTTGCAGAGAAAACCTTCCTTATCACTATTGGCGATCGCTCGGTTACCGGCCTTGTAAGTCGCGATCAAATGGTAGGCCCATGGCAAGTACCAGTGGCCGACGTAGCAGTAACTGCAACAGCGTTTGATACCTACCATGGTGAAGCAATGACAATGGGTGAGCGCACCCCGGTGGCACTTTTATCACACGGTGCGTCTGCCCGTCTTGCAGTGGGGGAAGCACTAACCAACATTGCTGCAGCAAACATTGGTGATATTAAGCGCATTAAACTGTCTGCAAACTGGATGGCAGCAGCTGGACACCCAGGTGAAGATGCAGGTCTTTATGAGGCGGTGAAAGCTGTGGGTGAAGAGCTATGCCCAGAGCTAGGCTTAACCATTCCTGTAGGTAAAGACTCCATGTCGATGAAAACCGCATGGAATGAAAACGGTGAAGATAAAGCAGTGACTTCTCCGCTGTCACTGGTTATTTCAGCGTTTGGTGCAGTAAAAGATATTCGCAAAACCCTAACGCCTCAGCTACGCACTGATAAAGGTGCAAGTCGCTTGTTGCTACTAGATTTGGGTGAAGGTAAAAATCGCTTGGGCGCTAGCTGTTTAGCCCAGGTCTATACACAGCTTGGCGATAGCCCCGCAGATGTGGTTTCTGCTACCCGCCTTAAAGGCTTCTTTGACGCTATGCAAACGCTTATCGAAAAAGGTTTGGTGCACGCTTACCATGACCGTTCAGACGGCGGCCTGTTTACTACAGTGGCAGAAATGGCCTTTGCGGGTAAAACAGGTGTGAGCGTTGACCTTGATAGCCTTGAAGGCAATGACATTGCAGTACTATTCAATGAAGAATTGGGTGGTGTAATTCAAGTGCTTGAAAGCGACCTAGACGCAGTTAACGCTGTACTGGCTAAGTTCGACTTAACTGAATTGACTCACGATATCGGTACATTAAATAGTACAGATATGATTGAGTTTAACCGCGACGGTGTAGCTGTACTTGCGGATAGTCGTGTATCAATGCGTACTACCTGGGCGCAAACTACGTTTGAAATGCAAAAACTTCGTGATAACCCAGAGTGCGCTGAACAAGAACATGCGGCGAAGCAAGATGCTGCCGACCCAGGTTTGCATGCTGCGTTGTCATATGATTTAAACGAAGACGTTGCAGCGCCATATATTGCCAAAGGCGTTAAGCCAAAAGTGGCGATATTAAGAGAGCAGGGCGTAAACTCGCATCTAGAAATGGCGGCTGCATTTACCCGTGCAGGTTTTGACGCTATCGACGTACACATGAGTGACGTGCTGGCGGGTCGCACTACCCTTGAACAGTTTGCAGGTCTTGCTGCCTGTGGCGGTTTCTCTTACGGCGATGTATTAGGTGCAGGTGAAGGCTGGGCGAAATCTATATTGTTTAACAGCATGGCTCGGGAGCAGTTCGAAGGTTTCTTTAACCGCAATGACACCTTTAGTTTAGGTGTGTGTAACGGCTGTCAGATGCTATCGAACCTAAAATCGTTGATACCTGGTACTGAGCACTGGCCACACTTTGTCACTAACCAGTCAGCGCGTTTTGAAGCTCGCGTGGCAATGGTTGAAGTGATGGAGTCCAAGTCTGTGCTGCTAGATGGCATGGCAGGCTCGCGTATGCCTATTGCAGTGTCGCACGGCGAAGGTCAGGCTGAGTTTGCAAATGAAAACGCGCTATCACAAGTTGGCGCACAGGTGGCGATGCGTTACGTAGACAACTATGGCAAGCCAACCATGCAATACCCTGCAAACCCGAACGGTTCACCGCAAGGGATCACGGGTCTAACTTCACTAGACGGGCGAAGCACTATCATGATGCCGCACCCTGAACGTGTATTTAGAGCAGTAGCAAACTCGTGGCGTCCAGACGATTGGCAAGAAGATGGCGCGTGGATGCGTATCTTCAGAAATGCCCGTAAATTTGTTGGGTAATAAAACACGTTTATTTTGACTAAAACAGGGGGAAACCCCTGTTTTAGTCAGTAGAAAAATACTGTTTAATAAATGCACATACCATAAATAGGCGTCAAAGCTTTGGCAAAGTGTCAAAAATTTGATTTTTGCCCTTGTCATCAGTTTGTCACTGATCTATTGTAGTGCAAGCAAGGATTGCAATTAGGTTACAGGAGTTGAGTTAGGGTTGTACCAGTGTTTAGCAATTGCTTACTGGTTTTAATAATAAGAGACGACCAATGAATCGTTCTTCAAAAGGGTTTGGCTTAACCGGAGTGGCTGTAGCTGTAGTGCTGATGTTCGTAACTGCTGTTTTTAGCACATCTGCGAAATCTGCCGAAGCTCCAACAACGCTAAGTGTGCAGTCTTCAGTTAAGTAGTCTGAAAGAAAAATTCTAACGCCCGTATCAAGTTACTTGATACGGGCGTTAATCATTGGAGGACTATAAAAACGTTCAGCATATAGCGCTTCATGAGAAAAGCCTAAAAGCTATACCTAAAGACAAGCTCAAAAAAGCAAAGCTGACTCAACGAGTTCTTGCCTCCCATTTTATCCTTTCTTATTTTTTTCTCTGTTAATTAATTTCTGCTGCGGATGCTTTTTCAAAAGCACATAGGTAGCACCAAAGCCTCCGTGCATAGGTTGTGCTGTATGATAGGCAATCACCTCATCAAGTTCACGTAGCCAGTGGTTGACGTAGCTTTTCTTTAACGCTGGAAATGGCTTACTATTTTCACCCGTTCCATGTTTTATAAGCAGGGCGCGAACTCCACGTTCGTGGCTTGATTTAATGGTGCTATAAATTAGGTCGCGGCTTTGTTCTAGGGTTTTTCCTGATAATGTGACATTGGTTTCCAACGGATATTTGCCAAGACGCAGTTTTTTAAACACACCGTCTTGTATGCCTGGCTGCTGGAAATGTATAAAATCATCAGGCGGTACCGGCTTCACACCTTCCATGCTTAACGGGTTAGCAAGCTTGTCGCGAACACTTACCTTCAAGGCTGCTCGTTTTTGCTTTTCGGCGAGCGCCTTTTCAGGATCGTGTAATAAAGCCTTATCATCTGAAGCAATGGGTTTTACATCTTGCATTTCAGCAAAAAACGAATCGATATCGTCGTTTTCAAATTGGCTCATACTATTCCCCGTATTAACTACTACATCATTATTTATACGTTATTTTTTGCCTGATGGTCTATGCGAAGTGTACTTATTGGAAAGCTAAACGCACAGAAAGATGACGCTTAAAATAGGCAATGGCTATAAAAGTGGGGATTAATTTTGAAATTTCACCGGTTAGTAGATGGCACCGGGCTCAGATAGTGCCTCTATGGCAAACCATTCCTCTTCGGTAAATGTTGAATCACTCGGTGTTTCAACATCATCGCCAGTTTCTTCTTCGGGGGACGAATCGAAAGTCATTGTGCTCTCCTGTTTAGAAGAGTATTGCTTAATTCGATTAAATTACAACCAAAGTAGAAGAAATAAACATGATGATTGGGGAGTGAAATGTATAGGAAGGTTTACTCTATTTTGGGCTTACGCCAGCTAAAATGGCGTCCCCAGCTGGAATCGAACCAACATCTAAGCCTTAGGAGGGCCTTGTTTTATCCATTAAACTATGGGGACCTAATGCGTAGGAAGCTTTATTATACGTAGTTCCAGAAAATACGAAACCCTTTGATTAATCAACAAGGTGTAGTGTTTTATCACGCTGCGCTTATGCGGCTAAAATGTCTTGTTAAATATCTTGTGATACTAGGCACCCAATAAAAAAGCCCCCGTTAAATACGAGGGCTTAAGACTGACTTCATGAGTTAACTAGATATCCATTGGTGGAAGTTTATCTATCGCTGTCTTCAGCACTTCAGACTCTGTCGGAGAAGCTGTTGTCACATCACCGCCACTTTCTTTAGACGTATCGCCTACAAGTCTGTTACTAGCATCAGGAGATGCGCCCTCACTGTTTGAATCGACAGAAGTAGGTTCTGTTGACGGCAGAATCAACTCCTCTGGGGGAAGATCAATATCGATGACGTCAACAGTAAACTCTGTCACCGGACCCCCAGAGACTATATCGCCTTCTTCTGGTAGCGCGATGGTGTCGACAGGCAGAGTGCTTTCAGGCGTCGAAGCCTCATCAGGTGAAAGCGGATTTGTACCTTCATTCGGTACAGTAGGCAAAGGCCCACCTATATCAACGGTATCAATCTTAGTGCCAGACAAGTCAATAGTGTCTCCTCCGCCAAAACCATCGCCCACATTAGTGCCAAGCGTGCTCACTTCCTCTTCAGGTAGCGTAATGATGTCTGGCGCACTCTCAATAGGTTGAATGCTCTCGACAGGCTCAGTACTCATAAGCGGCGCAGTCGGCTCGTTTTCTGGCGTTACCAAACGAGTTTCAGCACTCAGATTAACGGTTTGAAGCGTTTGCCCTGTTAGATCAATGACATCAGGTGCTGTAGGCTCGTCGGTAACGACGGTGCCGCTGCTGTCTGACGCACTTACAGACTCAGATGAAGTGGTCGTGACTACTTCAGGCACACCTTCACCAGATGCCGTTACAAACACATTGAACTCTGCCTGTTCGATAGTGCCGTCTGGATATTCGATACGATAAGTAAATGTATCCGTTAGGGTCCCACCAAACACGGCTTGCGTGTTATCCGGGGTATAGGTGTAAGCGCCAGTTTCGTCAATTTGCAGCGTGCCGAAATCTCCCACTAACGTAATGCCGCCAGTGGCATTTTGGAAGTTAGTTCCATCGGTAGATACGGTTACGTCGTATGTTGGGCCAAACAGTATATCGTTATCGAACAGATTGCCCGTAGCGGTTTGTATTTCTTCGACAACAAATTGATCTAAAAAGTGTACTGTTGAGCTTAAATCGACACTAACGCCACCTAGAGCACTGACTGCTCCTGTGTCTACGTCCATTGTCACTCGGTACTCACCTTCCGTTAGGCCATAAGAAGTAAATACACCATTACCGTCGAGGCCTAATAAACCTATTAACTGATCGCTGGAGAATGTCTCTACAACTTCCCACGTGCCGTTGTTATCTCGTTCAATAAATAGGTCGAGTCCTGAACCTAATGATAATAGATCGCCTCCATCCACTGTTAAGTTAAGATCCATAGTGGTATCCGTTGCTACTGTAAACGTGTTGCTTTGGGTATCTACAGTGATTGGAATAACAATACCAAGAGCGCCAATCAGCCAAGTGTATTCAAGCGCTTCGGCTTCAGCAAAACCTGCGCTACTAGCAAAATCATAGGTCAGCTCTGCCCGCGCTGAGTCCGCAGACACCCCTTGTCCTGATAGATTAAAGTTTAAGTTTGCGGTAGAGGTATTCGTGCCATCAGAAATGGTGTACCTGAAACTATCCGTGCTACCCAAGCCGTCACGTACGCCGTTGGCTACGTAGGTGTAGCTCCCGTCTTCAAAGATGGTGAGGTCGCCATAGTCACCTTCAATAGTAATGCCCGATAGGCCAGTACCCAATACGGTCACAGACTCTCCACTGGCATTAGTAACTTGTGTCACTACGCCGCCCTCAGCAATGCTATCTGCTACGTCACCACTGTTGGCTGCATCAATAACATTACCAGAGGTAGTCGTGCTACCTTCAAACTGATATTCCGTCAGCGTTGTCGTCACATCCGTTTGTTCTAGCAAGGATATCGTATTGCTAAGCAAGTTTTCGGCAATCTCGTCAATGAGAACATCAGACAGCTGTGCTAATCCTAGCGTTGTAAGACCTGAGTTAATAGTACCGACCAAATCGCCAGCTCCAATATTGTCCGCGGTGGCTAGGATTGGCTCAAGAATAATTTCTCTTACTAGAGTTCCTAAAGGTATAACGCCTAAACCTGCTTCACCATTTAGCGCAGTTTCAATTGCATCTAGCATCACCTCTTGGTTTTCCTCGCCAAGAACAACCCCGCCATCACCTAGTTCAGCAAGTGTTATCGAGCCGTCACCATCTTGGTCAAACAAGTTTCCAAGGGTACTTTGACTGTTACGAACAACAACCGCATAGTCTCCAGCAGGGAGCCCAGAGAACTTTGCCACCAAGGTGTCATCACCTAACAAGCCTAAGACATTTAACCCTAAAGCGTCACCAACAAGAGGGCTGTCTGGTGCTGTCGCTGAGGCAACTACATTGCCATCTGCATCAACAATATCAACTCGATACCCGTTGGCCACTGCAACTAGCGCAGTTTGACTAACCTCTACAACCAGCTCTCCGAAGTAGTCGGCTCCGACAGTAAATGTTGTACTAGCGGTAGGAGAACCTGCGGCAGGTGAACCAGCTGCTACGTCAATCACCTGCAAGTCGCTATCAGTAACTGGAGTATTAACGATGGCGGTTTGTGCGCCTAGCTCCATATCATTGTTATCGGTTTGGGCGACTACTGCCGGGAAGTCGCTGCCAGATATGGTGATAGTAAGCGCCGCAATATCAGAAGTTTCACCATCTGATAGGGTGTAATTAAACACTTCGTCCTGACCAATTGCACTACGATCGCCATCGGCGGTATAGGTGTATGTTCCGTCTGCAGCAATTTCCAGTACGCCATAGTTACCTTGAATAGTAACGGTACCAGTAGCAGGAACAGCCATACTGTCGCCTGATGCGTTGGTAACCAACGTTACTTGAGCGCCATCTAGGATAGTGTCGGCACCCACACCACTAATATCACCATCAATTAAGTTACCTTGGGCCACTAAATCACCTGTGTAGGTGTATTCGGTTAATGTCGTGGTGATGTCAGTGTCTTGCAATAGGGTTAACGTGTTGCTGAGCAATGCATCAGCAAGAACATCGGCCACAGCGTCGAGAAGACCGGTAATACCGAGCGCATTTATTGGCGTAGTTAGCAGACCAAGCAGCTGACCTGCGCCAATTACAGTAGTTGTATCAAGCAGGCCTTCAAGGATCCCTCTAACTTGCGTGCCAACGGTTCCGGGCAAGACAACATTTAAAATTCCACCGTTTAATGTGCTTTCAACGAAATTAAGAACTTCCGTTTGGTTATCGGGCCCAAGCACGACACCTGCTGTCCCTAGTTCATTAAGGTCAACGTCGTTACTGTTGTCATTGTCTAATAAATCATCCAGTATATTTTCGTCATTGCGGACCACCACACTGTAGTTGCCAGCATCAAGGCCTGCTAACGAGAAGGTAATCGTTTCATCACCTGTGACATTGAAAATGTCTAGACCACCGACATCGGCAAGTTGTGAGTCTGCGCTTACCCCTTTGTAAACAAGTTGACCACTCTCGTCATACACCTCAACAATGTAGGCATCGGCAACAGCAACCAGTGCTATTTGGTCAACTTCTACTAGCACTTCACCTACATGGTTAGGAGAAACGGTAAAGGATGCACTTGCATCAACACCGCCTGTAGACTCAGCTAAGCCGATAACATCTACGTTGCTGGTGGTTTCAGGTGGATTGACCGTGACCACAGGCTCGCCCATATCAACAGCGTTACCGTCGTTTATTGCATCAAGAGCCTGTACGATAACATTTTGGCTTGCCGTACTTGCCGAGTTACCTGCTTCGTCGGTGACTGTTGCCACCACCGCGTAGGTACCTGCTGGTAGCATTGTGCCTGTTAAATCAAGGCTCCAATTACCGCTGCCATCAATGGTAAGTTCAGGGTCCGTGCCAAAGGTATAGGACGTGCCATCAACGGTAACGGTTAGGGTAGTATTGTCACCAAGGTCAACCGTTCCATTGAAAATAAGCGTGCTGTCGCTAGTAATAAAGTCTCCAGCCACCCCAGAGTCGTTTGAGATGCTGTCGAACGTTACTGTCTGACCATTATTGTTTTCATCAATACTGGTATCGATAACAACTGTACCTGCGTCAGTAGCAAGATTGCCTACCACATCTGTGGCGGTTACCGTTGCCGTGTAGTTGCCTTCAGCGAGCGTGGCGACTACGTCATCGGCCAGCGTCCACGTACCGTCACCGTTATTGGTAGCGGTATAGTCAACGCCGTCAATGGTGACTACTACAGTAGCCGTTGGGTCATCAACCGTACCCGTTAGTGCAGGCGTAGTGTCGTTGGTCGTTACATCATTGATGGTTACAACAGGTGCCAGGGCGTCTACCGTGTCAGATGCAGGCCCACTGGTGTTGCCCGCTTCATCAGTAGCCGTTGCCGTTACTACAACTCCATCTGCTAATGGTGTATCTGGCGTTACGCTCCAATTGCCGTCGCTATCAGCGATCACGGTGAAATCTGGCGTGCCGTCTCCGTCTACATCCACATTTACCGTTGCGCCCGCTTCGGCTGTGCCGGTAATTTCAGTGCCGTTGCCCGCTTCAACGGTAGGCGCTGCTGGCGCTGTGGTATCAATAACCACTGTACCAGTATTCGTACCCACATTACCTTCTGGGTCGGTTGCAGTAACCGTTGCGGTATAGCTACCTTCAGCAAGTGCCGCCACCGCATCGTCAGCCAGTGTCCACGTGCCATCACCGTTATTGGTGGCGGTATAGTCGGCCCCATTGATGGTAACAACCACCGTGGCTGTTGGGTCGTCAACCGAACCAGTAAGTGCCGGCGTTGTATCGTTCGTTGTTAAATCGTTGAAGGTAACCACTGGCGCTGCCGCGTCAACCGTGTCTGAGGCTGGGTTGCTAATGTTACCCGCTGCGTCAGTAGCCGTTACGGTCACAATTACGCCATCGGCAAGCGGAGTATCAGGCGTAATGCTCCAATTACCGTCGCCATCAGCGATGACGGTGAAATCAGGCGTGCCGTCACCATCAACGTCCACATTTACGGTTGTGCCTGCTTCAGCGGTACCGGTAATTTCGGTGCCGTCGCCTGCATCTACAGTAGGTATGGCAGGTGGAGTAGTATCAATCACTACCGTTCCAGAATTTGAACCCACGTTGCCATCGGCATCCGTGGCAGTAACGATAGCGGTATAGCTACCATCTGCAAGTGCAGCCACTGCATCGTCAGCCAGCGTCCAGCTTCCATCACCATTGTTAGTTGCGGTGTAGTCCACGCCATCAATGGTCACTACTACGATAGCGCTTGGATCGTCAACCGTACCGGCTAGCTCTGGTGTAGCGTCATTAGTGGTTAAGTCATTGATTGCAACGACTGGCGCAACAGCGTCTACTGTATCTGACGCTGGTGCACTGACATTGCCAGCTTCATCAACCGCCGTCGCCGTAACAACCACGCCATCGGCCAGTGGTGTAGTGGGTGTTACTGACCAATTTCCATCGCCATCAGCGATGACGGTGAAGTCTGGCGTGCCGTCGCCATCCACGTCCACATTTACAGTTGCCCCTGCTTCCGCAGTACCCGTAATTTCAGTGCCGTTACCTGCATCGACGGTAGGCGCAGCTGGTGCAGTGATATCAATCACCACAGTGCCAGAGTTAGTTCCGGTGTTACCGTCGGCATCAGTAGCAGTAACCGTAGCGGTATAGCTACCTTCAGCTAACGCGGCAACGATATCGTCAGCCAGTGTCCAGCTGCCATCACCATTGTTTGTAGCGGTATAGTCTGTACCGTTAATGGTAACGACCACGATGGCGGTTGGATCGTCAACCGTACCCGTTAGTGCAGGCGTAGTGTCGTTGGTCGTTACATCATTGATGGTTACAACAGGTGCCACGGCGTCTACCGAGTCAGATACAGGCCCACTGGTGTTGCCCGCTTCATCAGTAGCCGTTGCCGTTACTACAACTCCATCTGCTAATGGTGTATCTGGCGTTACGCTCCAATTGCCGTCGCCATCAGCGATCACGGTGAAGTCTGGTGTGCCGTCTCCGTCAATGTCTACGTTTACGACAGCGCCTGCTTCGGCGGTGCCGGTAATTTCGGTACCGTTGCCTGCATCAACAGTAGGCACAGCTGGCGCAGTAGTATCGATAACACCGCCATTTTCGTTTGCGGTTGCCGTATTACCCGCGCCATCTGTTGCACTTGCGGTGACTGAATAATTACCTTCAGATAAGGCTGCTGGCACATCTACAGAGAAGGTGCCATTAGCTTGAACAATGGCGTCAAATGTTTGCGTATTACCAGCATTATCGGTAACGCTGATGGATACGGTGCTGCCTGGCGCAATATCTGTAGTACCGGAAATGGTAGGGGTGGTGTCGTTTCCTGTACCAAGTGCGTCCAAGGTTAGGTTTGGCACGGCGGTATTGATATTGCCGCTGGTAGTATCAGACGCCGAGTTTCCAGCGGCATCAGTGGCGGTAGCAGTAACATCGAAGTTTCCGTCTGCCATTGCATTGGGCACGTCGGCGCTGAAATTACCAACGCTGTCGACAATAGCCGTAAATGTCTGTTCTGCTCCCGCGCTGTCGATGACGGTTATGGTCACTGAACTACCTGGGCTTAAATCGGTGCTACCGGTGATCGTTGGCGTGGTATCGTTACCTGTGCCTTGTGCATCTAAATTGATCGTCGGCGCGGTAGTGTCTACGCTACCGTTTGTTTCAGTGGCAGTCGTCTCATTACCTGCTGGGTCTTGGGCAACGGCGGTAACGGTATACCCTCCTTCAGCCATGGGGCTTGGCACATCGGCCGAGAAACTGCCGTCTCCCTGAACGGTTGCATCGAAGGTTTGGCTTACACCTGCGTTATCCGTAACCGTAATTGTTACTGTCGCGCCTGCAGGCAGGTCAGTATTCCCTGATATTGTAGGCGTTGTGTCACTGTCTGGGGCTAGTGTATCTAACGATAGAACAGGGGCTGTTGTATCAATAATACCTGTGTTGTCTGCGACGGTAGTGCTATTACCCGCTTCATCACTCGCTGTGGCTTCAACACTGTATGCACCTTCAGCTAAAGGCGCAGGCACATCCACTGTAAAGTTTCCATTTACATCAACTGTAACTGTGATGGTTTGAACATTTCCTGCGCTGTCAGTTACCACAAGCGTAACTTCACTACCCTGCGCAAGATTTGTGCTACCAGATAGGGTAGGCGTTGTGTCATTACCTTCTTCAAGTGGCGTTAATGTTAGTGATGGTGCTGTAGTGTCTATGCTTCCAGCATCACTCGCTGTTGCTGTATTACCTGCCTCATCACTGATGGTAGCGCTTACCGTGAAGTCGCCTTCAGCTAAATCCGTACCTGGGGAGATAGAGAAAGAACCATCGGCCTGTACCACTGCACTTAAGGTCTGGGTTGCACCGGCGCTATCCGTTACCAAAATAGTAACCACTGAGCCCGCAGGCTCATCGGTTGTACCGGTAATGAGTGGCGTCGCGTCGTTAGTGGTATCGGCAACATCTATAGTAAGTGTAGGTACTAGAGTATCAACTATGCCAGCTTCGTTATCGGTTGTACTGTTGTTTGCTTCATCGGTGGCGGTTGCTGAAACAGTGAAGTTTCCTTCAGCCATCGCCGCCGGTACATCGGCAGAGAATACGCCGCCCGCGCCAACCAATGCAGAGAACTCCTGGGTATTACCCGCACTATCAACAACAGTTATTTGCACTGTAGAACCTTGCGGTAAATCTACAGTACCGCTTATGGTTGGGGTTGAGTCGCTAACTGTACCTGGCTCGTCCAGCGTAATAACAGGTGAAATTGTGTCGACTAGGCCGGTTTCAGCGTCGGACGCTGTATTGCCTGCTTCATCAACGACCGTTGCCTGAATTGTGTAGCTACCCTCAGCCAAAGTGGTCGGAACGTCTACGCTAAAAGAGCCGTCGCTTTGCACGGTTGCTGATAAGGTTTGTATATTGCCAGCGTTATCGGTGACGGTAATTGAAACCGTGCTTCCAACTGGCTGGTCTGTCGTGCCGCTAATGGTTGGTGTTGCATCATTACCAATGCCTTGCTCTGCCACATCAATAGCCGGTGATGTGGTATCTACAACACCGCCAGTTTCAGAGTCAGAGCCTGTATTTCCGGCACCGTCAGTTACTTCTGCGACAACTGTGTAGCTACCTTCGGCCAGGTCTGACGGTACGCTTGCGCTGAAGGTGCCATCTCCTTGGACTGTTGCAGTAAAGGTTTGAACTGCTCCAGCACTATCTGTCACTGTTAAGGTGACAGTGGCACCAATTGGCGCGTTAGTTGTGCCAGAAATAAGGGGGGTAGCATCGTTTGTCTGGCCAAGGGCATCTAGGGTAATGTCTGGGGCGTTTGCATTAATATTACCGCTATCCGTCACTGTCGTGCTATTGCCCGCAGCATCGCTCGCACTGGCTGTTGCATCGTAATCGCCATCAACAAGCGCGTTGGGTACTTCAACTGAGAAAGTGCCATCCGCGTTTACCGTAGCGGTAAGGTTCTGTACATTTCCGCCTGCATCGGTGACAACCAGTGTAATTGTTGCTCCCTCTGGCAAGTCGGTAGTACCGCTCAAAATTGGCGTTGCGTCATTGCCGCTGGCCACTGGATCTAAGTTTATAACAGGTGGAGTGGTGTCAACTGTACCGTTATTATCAACCGCTGTGTTTTGATTACCCGCATCATCAGTCGCCGTCACTTCTACTGTGTAATCGCCTTCTGTAAGGTCAACCGGCACATCAGTGCTAAAGCTACCGTTCCCTTGAACGGTGGCAGTGAAAGTTTGCGTATTGCCCTGGCTGTCGGTCACGCTAATGCTTACAGTGTTGCCTGCAGCCAAGTCGGTGGTTCCCGATATAGTCGGTGTAGCGTCGTTGGTCAGGCCTTGTGCGTCTAACGTTATGGTAGGGGCTGCTGTATCTATGATGCCGTTATTGTCTATTGCCGTTGCTGAATTACCCGCATCGTCAGTCGCAGTGACGGTCACACTGAAACTGCCTTCAGCTAAATCGGCAGGAACATCAGCACTGTAAGTGCCATCGTTTTGAACGGTTGCTGTGAATGTTTGGGTATTTCCAGCGTTGTCTGTCACGCTTATGCTAACCGTGTCGCCAGCATTGAGGTCTGTGGTGCCAGAGATAGACGGCGTTGCATCATTGCCAAGCCCTTGTGTATCGATGGTTATCGATGGGGCTGTGGTATCGATGTTACCGCCATTTTCGGTTACCGATGCATTGTTGCCAGCGCCGTCTGTGGCGGTCGCAGTAACAGAATAGTCACCTTCAGGTAAGCTTGCAGGAACATCAGCCGTAAAGCTTCCATCACCTTGCACTATGGCACTGAATGTCTGTGTGTTTCCAGCACTGTCAGTCACAGTTAGCGTTACAGTGCTACCTGGCGCTAAGTCGGTGTTACCTGAAATAGTCGGCGTCGTGTCGTTGCCCGAACCAAGAGGATCAAGAGATAGGGAAGGCGCGGCAGAGTTTATGTCGCCGCTCACTGTATCTGTAGCAGTATTGCCAGCAGCATCAGTCGCCGTTGCAGTAACGTCGAAGTTTCCGTCTGCCAAAGGATTAGGCACATCAGCACTGAAGTCGCCGTTAGCATCAACAGTTGTAGTAAACGTCTGCTCAGTGCCAACACTGTCAGTTACTGTAATCGTTACTGTACTTCCTGCGGCTAGGTCGGTACTTCCGCTAATAGTAGGCGTGTTATCGTTACCTGTGCCAAGCGGGTCAAGAGTGATAATAGGTGCTGTGGTATCTACGCTGCCACCCGTTTCAGAATCAGAACCCTGGTTACCAGCCGCGTCTTGAGCGGTTGCGGTAACCGTATAGTCACCTTCAGCTAGTGGCGAAGGTACGTTGGCGGCAAAACTGCCGTCGGTTTGTACGGTTGCGGCAAAGGTTTGCGTGTTACCTGCACTGTCGACCACCGTTAGTGTGACAATGGCGCCAGCTGGAAGGTTTGTGGTGCCAGAAATGGTTGGCGTAGCGTTATTCTCTGGCGTTAATTCGTCAAGGTTTAGCTCAGGTGGCGTGATGTCGATAACACCTGAATTATCGAGAACCGACGTGCTGTTGCCTGCTTCATCAGTGGCGGTAGCTTCAACACTGTAAGAGCCTTCAGCAAGGGCCGCGGGTACATCAACCGTAAAGTTTCCTGCAGAATCAACTGTTGCAGAAACCGTTTGAATGTTGCCTGCACTATCTGTGATAACCAAGGAGACCACGCTACCTTCCGCTAGATCTGTACTTCCCGAAATGGTTGGCGTCGTGTCGTTGCCTAACCCTTGGGCGTCTAAGGTTAGGGTAGGCGCAGTGGTGTCTATGGTGCCCGTTGCATTGGCTGACGCACTGTTGCCAGCATCGTCGGTGGCCGTTGCAGTAACCGTATAGTCACCTTCGGCCAGTGCAGCTGGTACATCCACAGTAAAGTTGCCGTTTGCATCAACCGTTGCGGTCACAGTTTGTGTATTGCCAGCGTTATCGGTGATCGACAGCGTTACGCTCTCACCTGCTGCTAAGTCCGTAGAGCCTGAAATGGTGGGCGTAGTATCGTTATTTGAACCCAGCGCATCTAGCGAAATAACAGGAGCGACAGTATCGACGATTCCGTTATTGTCGGTGACAGAGGCACTATTTCCGTTGCTGTCTGTAGCGGTAGCGGTTACTGAGTAATCACCTTCGGCAAGAGGCGCGGGGACATCAGCACTAAAGTTACCGCTTGCATCAACAAGTGCAGTAAAGGTTTGGGTGTTGCCTGCACTGTCAGTGACAAAAAGCGTCACGGTTGAACCCGCGGGTAGGTCAGTCGTACCCGAAATGGTTGGTGTAGTATCGCTAACCGAAACTTGCGCATCTAATGTCAACGTAGGGGCACTGGTATCTAACGTACCGGTATCAGAAGTGGTGGTTGTATTACCTGCATCGTCTGAGGCACTTGCTGTTACCGTGTAGCTGCCGTCTGGTATAGCGTTTGGAACATCTGCTCTGAAGTCACCATTCGCGTCCACAATGGCGTCAAAGGTTTGTGTATTGCCAGCGCTATCTGTGACGGTTAACGTCACTGTGCTTCCCGGCGCTAAATCAGTGCTGCCCGATATGTTAGGCGTTTCATCGTTGCCTGTGCCCTGCGGATTTAGCGTAAGTACAGGGGCGGTGGTGTCAATATTGCCACCGTCCTCAGTTGTGGTTGTTGAATTACCTGCATCATCTGTTGCAGTAACTTCGACGCTGTAGTCGCCTTCAGGCAGTGGAGACAATACCTCTGTTGCAAAGTTGCCGTCTGCATCAACCAATGCGTTAATGGTTTGCGTGTCGCCATTGCTGTCAGTCACGGCGATCACAACGACAGCACCTTCAGGTAAATCTGTATTACCTGAAATAACCGGCGTAGTGTCATTACCTGAATCTAACGGGTTAACGTTAACAACAGGCGCTTGTGTATCAATACTTCCATTTGTTTCGTTTGCCGTCGCGGTGTTACCTTGCGCATCGCTTACTGTTGCCGTAACGGTAAAGTCGCCTTCATCCAGGGCGCTAGGCACATCAGCACTGAATGTGCCGCCTGCTTGCACGGCTGCTTGGAAACTTTGCGAGTTACCATTGGCATCTACCACAGTAATGGTAACCAGTGTGCCAGGTGCCACGTCGGTAGTACCTGTGATAGTTGGGGTAACATCGCTGGTAGCGCCTTGTGTATCAAGGGTTAACAGCGGCGCTTCGCTATCTACATTACCTGTTGTATTGGCATTCGCGGTATTGCCTGCACTGTCGGTTGCACTGGCAGTCACAGTAAAGTCGCCGTCAGCAAGTGCGTTTGGCACATCTACGCTAAAGTTACCATTTGCATCAACCAAAGCATTGATAGTTTGCGTGTTTCCAGCGCTATCTGTAACGACAAGCGTAACCGTGCTTCCTTCAGGAAGGTCAGTGGTGCCTGAAAGTGTAGGTGTTGTGTCACCCGTGCTGCCAGGATTTTCTAGGGTAAGCGTAGGTGCGGTGGTATCTACAACGCCGCCATTGTCGGTTACTGTTGTCGTGTTGCCATCGCCGTCAGTTGCGCTGGCGGTAACGGAGTAGTTACCTTCCGCCAATGCGCTAGGTACTTCAGCGCTAAAGTTTCCGTTTTCATCAACAACTGCTTCAATAGTTTGCTGAATACCTAAGCTATCGGTGACGACCAGTGTTACCGTGCTACCTTGAGGCAAATCTGTCGTGCCACTAATAAGTGGCGTGGTGTCGTTGCCAATGTCTTGTGGGTCAAGCGATAGCGTTGGTGCTGAAGTATCAATGTTGCCCTGTGTCGACGCAGAGCCTTGATTACCCGCATCGTCAGACACAGTAGCGGTTACCGTGAAGTCGCCGTTTGCGAGTGCTTGCGGCACTACAGCACTGAAGCTACCGTCTTCTTGCACTGTTGCAGTAATGGTTTGCGTAGTGCCGTCTGAATGTACGATATCTAGCGTTACTATCGAACCCGGTTCTGCGTCGGTGTCGCCATTTATCACCGGCGTGTCATCATTGGTTGAGCCAATAGGATCAAGGTTGACTATCGGCGCCGTGGTGTCAATTTCGCCAGTCACTGTGGTTGTAGAACTGTTGCCTGCTGGTGTTGTTACAGTAACATCCACCGTGTACTCGCCTTCGCTAAGTTCCGCTGGAACATCTTCGTTGAATGTGCCGTCAGCGCCCACTGTAGTAACGATTGTTTGTTCGTTACCCTCGCTATCTGTAACAACAATGACGACTTCACTGCCTGGAGGGGCATCGGTTTCACCAGAAACGTTTGGCGTAGTATCGTTCGTTGGTGCAGGTTGATTTACGGTCGTCGAAGGACTCGTAGAATCGTAATCGCCGCTTGCTGTTGCTTGTGCGGTGTTACCCGCACCATCTGTTACTTCGGCAGTTACGCTGTATGTACCCTCAGCCACCGCATTTGGAACTTCAACGGTAAAGGTACCATCGGCAAGCACAGTGGTAGTAAAGGTTTGAGTAACGCCAGCACTATCGGTAACGGTAAGGGTTATCGTGCTTCCGGGCACGGCATCCGTTAACCCCGAAAGTGTGGGTGTAGCATCGCCATTTATTCCTGGGTCGTTTAATGAGATGGTTGGCGCCGTCACGTCGATAGCACCCTGAGCGTCAGCATTGGCCGTATTGCCTGCTTCATCCGTAACGCTCGCGTTAACGGTAAATTCGCCTTCAGCTAATTCAGCCGGTACGTCAGTGCTGTAGGTGCCGTCCGCTTGCACAATAACTGTCACGGTTTGAGTAATGCCCGCGCTATCGGTAATGGTTAATGTTACTGTGCTACCTGGTGTGGCATCCGTGGTACCTGAAAGAGTAGGCGTGGTGTCGTTGTCAGTAGCTATGGTGTCGATAGTGATCGAAGGCGCTGTGGTATCAATTTCGCCGACAGTGTCTGTGGTTGCGGTATTGCCAGCCTCATCCGTCACGCTGGCGTTAACCGTAAATTCACCCTCGGTCAACTCAGCAGGTACAGCAACGCTATAGGTGCCGTCTGCTTGCACAGTGGCAGTTACAGTTTGCGTGTTGCCCGCACTATCGGTAATGGTTAATGTTACTGTGCTACCCGGCGCGGCATCAGTGGCACCTGAAAGGGTAGGCGTGGTGTCGTTACTCGAGCTAGGCGCATTAATGGTAATGGTTGGGGCAGTAGTATCAATTTCCCCTGTGGTGTCTGTGGTTGCTGTATTGCCTGCTTCATCCGTCACGCTAGCGTTAACCGTAAATTCACCCTCGGCCAATTCAGCAGGTACATCAACACTATAGGTGCCGTCAGCCTGCACAATGGCGGTCACGGTTTGAGTAACGCCCGCACTATCGGTAATGGTTAACGTAACTGTGCTACCCGGTGTAGCATCAGTGGTACCTGACAAGGTTGGCGTGGTGTCGTTGTCGGTAGCTATGGTGTCGATAGTGATCGACGGTGCAGTGGTATCAATCACGCCCGTGGTTTCAGCGGTTGCCGTGTTACCCGCTTCGTCGGTCACGCTGGCGTTAACCGTAAATTCACCTTCGGCCAATTCAGCGGGCACATCAACGCTATAGGTGCCGTCAGCCTGCACAATGGCAGTTACTGTTTGTGTGTTGCCCGCGCTATCGGTAATGGTTAACGTAACTGTACTGCCCGGTGCGGCATCCGTGGTACCCGAAAGAGTAGGCGTGGTGTCGTTGTCAGTAGCTATGGTGTCGATAGTGATCGAAGGCGCTGTGGTATCAATCTCACCTGTAGTATCAGCGGTTGCTGTATTGCCAGCCTCATCCGTCACGCTGGCGTTAACCGTAAATTCACCTTCAGCTAATTCAGCGGGTACATCAACACTATAGGTGCCGTCTGCTTGCACAATGGCGGTCACGGTTTGAGTAACGCCCGCGCTATCGGTAATGGTTAACGTAACTGTGCTACCCGGTGTGGCATCAGTGGTACCTGAAAGGGTAGGCGTGGTGTCGTTATTCGAGCCAGGCGCATTAATGGTAATGGTTGGGGCGGTGGTATCAATTTCCCCTGTGGTATCAGCAGTTGCTGTATTGCCTGCTTCATCGGACACACTGGCGTTAACGGTAAATTCGCCTTCAGCTAATTCAGCAGGTACATCAACACTATAGGTGCCGTCGGCTTGCACAATGGCAGTCACGGTTTGAGTAACGCCTGCACTGTCGGTAATGGTTAGCGTAACTGTGCTGCCAGGAGTGGCATCGGTTGTACCTGAAAGGGTAGGTGTGGTGTCGTTATCAGAACCCGGCGCATTAATAGTAATGATTGGAGCGGTGGCGTCAATTTCACCAGTGGTAGAACTATCTGCAGTATTACCTGTAGGTTCTAACACGGTAGCATCTACCGTGAACTCACCATCAGCCAGTGCATTTAGTACGTCTACACTGAACGTACCGTCGTCTTGTACTATGGCGGTAACAATCTGAGTATTTCCCTCACTATCGGTAACAGTTAGTGTGACTGTACTGCTTGGAATTGCTGAAGTAATGCCTGATAGTGTTGGCGTGGTGTCGCTTGTTAAGCCAATCGCGTCGAGGGTAAGTGAAATGTCTTGTGCTTGTTCACCTGATTCAGAAAACTCAACGGGCGCAACATCGTCGTTGCCATTAGCATTTTGGTCGAATTGGAATCCCACTGGATCGACTTCTTCATTTATGCGATCAACGCGCACAAAATTACTACCGCCGTCAGTACCAGCACCGCCATCTAGACCCGCTGCGGTTGCTTCTAACGATTCTAAAATGTCTCCGTCACCAGCAAGCACATCAAGAAAGTCAGCGTCACCTTCTTGGTTGTTGCCATCAACGCCGTCAACACCGTCAAGTAATGCTGTTAGCTCATCGACACTTTCATCAAAAACAGCAAATTCATCGTCAGAATTGCTTTCGGTAAAGTCTAATTGCAGCGGGAAAGTAACACTTTGTCCGGCTGGAAGTGTGCGAAGTTCTCCATCTACACTTACGATAACAAATCCATCAGGTGATATGTTCAATTCGTCGCCTTCGGCCACTGCCATACCAACAATAATATTGACCTGCTCACCGGTTTCTCCGCGAGTTAAAGAAGCTTCGCCATTTACTTCCGCAATGATCACTTCAGCCATGTTTCCCTCTCAATCAATAAATTATCACGCTATATAAAAAGCGTAGCAGGGCTTTTCCAACTCGTTACCGGACCGTAGTACGGGGGCACATATCCTTTGGTATAAACCCTAGGTAGTTACCCCTAATTTATTAATTTTTAGTCTAATAATTGTGAGTTAAGTTTGCAGAAAGATACACAGCGTCTACTTTTTAAAAGTGAAAAACGACACAAAGGTCGCCTCGTTTTTAGATAGTGAGACGTATATATGAAGTTCATGAAATCAGTGCTTACCAGAGTTATTATTGGGGCAACTGGCGCTGTGCTAGCCCATGTTGCTATAGGTCAAAGTAATGTTGTTGGTAACTCGTCTGTCAGCTTGGAAGACTATGTACGCAAGGTAGTAAACGAAAATCCAGAAGTGCAAGCCAGTTGGCGACAACTTCAAGTAGCAATGTCAGATGTCGATATTGCGCGTGGCGGCTTTCGCCCTCAGGTAGATGTATTGGCCTCTAGTGCTTATACCGACAGAAACTATGGGTTAGATCGCGAATACATGGGGCATACTGGGCAAATTACGTTAACCCAAATGCTGTATGATGGGTTCTTAACTAGCAGTGAGGTTAAGCGTTTTAAGCAGGCACAAGTGGTACGCTTTTTCGAACTAATGGGCGAAATAGAGCAGAAGTCTCTTGATACATCTCTAGCTTATATGGACGTGCAGTTGTTCCGGGAGCTTTTAAAGCTCGCTGAAGAAAATTTGATTACTCACGTAGATGTATTCAAACAAATTGAAGAGAGTGTTGAGGCAGGTGTCGGTCGCAGAGCTGACTTAGAACAAATCAGTGGTCGTCTGTCTCTAGCCGAGTCTAAT
Source organism: Alteromonas sp. ABV4_150 (assembly GCF_056311745.1). NCBI lineage: Bacteria > Pseudomonadati > Pseudomonadota > Gammaproteobacteria > Alteromonadales > Alteromonadaceae > Alteromonas > Alteromonas sp. ABV4_150. Next base: position 2,682,789 of record NZ_CM149971.1, read on the forward strand.
GTTTTGACTGAGCTATCTAACTTACACGATGTAACTGCACGCTTTTTGCGATTAGTGGGCGAAAAACCTGCTGAAAACCTTCAATCAGTAACGATAAATTCTGCGTTCGTTGATGCAAATGTAACGGATATTCAATCGTTGCTGACCAGTGCATACGGCACCAATCCTCAGTTCAACGCTGCTATTTACAATATAGATGCACAACGTTATGCGGTTGATAGCGCAAGAAGTCTTTACCACCCTCAGGTAAACCTGACCGCAAGTTATGGTGCGCAAACTCGAGATCAAGCTGCATTAAATAACACCATTACCGAGGCGAGCGTTGGCGTTAATTTTTCTTATAACTTGTATAACGGCGGTTCGGACCGAGCAGCGATTCGACAAGCATTGTCGCAGGTTGATTTAGCAAAAGACTTGCGGGACAAAGCCTGTATCGATATGAGACAAACGGTACAAATTGCTTATAACGACATTATCAATATTACTGAGCAGCTACCTTCACTTAATGCTCATCGCTTATCTTCAGACCGAGTGAAGTCTGCGTATATGGACCAATTTACTATAGGTGAACGCTCACTACTGGATTTACTTGATTCAGAAAATGAGTACTACGAATCTAGTCGCGCGTATTTAGAGGCGCAATATACACTGGAAAAAGCTCGCGTAAGGCTGCTTGCAGCTTCTGGGAGCTTGGCGAATACATTAGGGATCACAAAAGAAGGCGTGCCTGATGTATTAGATGAAGCGGAAGAAAAAATTACTTATGATCCCAACTACGTCTGCCCAGCCGTTCGCACCAACTTTGAAGATGAGTTGAATATACTCAAACGGGACACTGATAGTGACGGTATTGTTGACTTATGGGATGACTGTGTTGATTCAACGCCGAGCGCTATGGTAGATGATTTCGGCTGTGAAGCCAAAGAGCCTGAGATGGTGCCAGAGCCAAGTGCTGCAGACTTCACGTTAGACAATGCGAATATATTAGAGTCTTTCAACGTCAATATTGAATTTGCATCTAATTCGACGGAGGTTTTGCCGAAGTACGAAAATTCGCTGCAAGACGTTATTAATGCGCTCAACAACGACCCCAATTCTGGCGTCATCATTCACGGCCATGCTTCTTTAGATGGCGATGCGGCATACAACCAGCGCTTGTCTGAACGCAGAGCAAAGGCAGTTGCGTCGTTGCTGACGACCAAAGCCAATATAGAAGCAAGAAGAATTACTGCGGTTGGTTACGGAGAGAGTCGTCCACTGGTTAATGAAGAATCAGATGAAGCGAATGCTCGAAATCGCCGAATTGAAGCGGCTATTATCCAGCTTCCTACTAACGAATAGCGATGTGTAGGCCTATATGAAGGAAAAGAAGGTCTTGGAAGACATATCCTATTTGCAGAAACAAGGTGGCGTATTGATGGATTGTTTAATAACAATCTGTCATGCGCATCATTTGGAAGTGTCTCGTGTTAGCCTACTTAGCGGGTTGCCTTTAGAGCAAGGTGAACTATCGCCCACAGGATTTGAGCGCGCGGCCAAGCGAGCTGGACTCGCTAGCAGAACGGTAAAACGCGATTTAGACCATATCAATATTGCAATATTACCTGCGGTTTTAGTGCTCAGTGATAAGCAAGCCTGCGTACTACATGGGCTTGACAAAACGCATGCCAGAGTTTCATACCCAGAACTCGATGATGCAGTGGTCGAAGTGCCAAGAGATGAGCTAAGTGCTAGTTATACAGGGTATGTCATTTTTGCTCGGCCCGAAATGAACGCGCAAGACACCAATGCGCAGATAGACAAGTCATCAGTAGGACATTGGTTGTGGTCATCTATCAAATCAGCAAAAGGGCTGTATAGGGATGTACTAGTAGCCTCTGTTTTTATTAGCTTGCTTTCCATTGCCCTGCCTCTTTTTGTAATGAATGTATATGACAGGGTGGTGCCAAACGCAGCGCTGGAGACCTTGTGGGCGCTAGCTGTTGGTGTTTTACTTGTGCTAGCGGCAGATTTTTCACTACGTATGCTTCGGCAGTACTTCGTTGAATTGGCGGCGAGTCGGTTGGACGTCACGCTATCGGCAAAAATAATGGAAAAAGTGCTGTCTATAAACTTGGCTAGTAAACCTGCCAAAAGTGGATCATTTATAAATAGCCTACAGTCTTTTGAAAGTATCCGGCAGTTCTTTGGTTCTGTCACTTTAGTGGCACTGGTTGATTTACCCTTTGGGCTACTGTTTGTAGTCATTATCGCCATGATTGATTTCTATCTAGTCATTCCAATCCTTATTGGGGCCACTGCGCTTTTTCTTTATGCAATGAAAGCGCAGCGGGTAATGCGCTCTTTGTCTGAGGAATCGATGGAAATAAGCTCTCGTAAAAGCTCGCTTGTGACTGAAAGCGTAACGTCTTTAGAGGACGTTAAAGCGTTCGGTTACCAAAGTAGAAACCAAAGTGCGTGGGAAAAGCAGACTATCTTCCTTGCCAAAGTCAACGCAAAACTTCGCTTAGTATCAATGTCGGTAAATAACGCAGCGCTTTGGATCCAGCAATCGGTTGGGGTAATTATCATCCTTACTGGCGTTTACCTTATTATTGAGGGGGTAATCACACAAGGTGGGTTGATTGCTGCTTATTTACTATCAAGCCGAGCAATGGGACCGGTTTCTCAGGCTGCTGCATTGCTTGCACAATTTCATCACGCTGAAACGGCAAAGAATGCCCTTGATGACATTATGTCGCTGCCAAGTGAAACAGGTAGAAATAAACAAATAAAAAACAACGTTGTACTTAAAGGCAATATTGATGCTAGCCAACTCTGCTTTAAGTATCCCGACGAAACCGTTCTTGCACTAAAAGACATGAGTTTCTCTATCAAGCAAGGTGAACACGTTGCCATCTTGGGCAAAAACGGGTGCGGAAAGTCAACGTTAAACAAGCTTCTCATGGCTTTTTACCGTCCTGAATCCGGGCAACTTTTGTTGGACGGAATAGACCTTCAGCAGTATGACCCTACGCTACTACGTAAACAAATAGGCTATATCCCGCAAGACGTGAGCCTGTTTCATGGCTCACTAAAAGACAATATTTTGCCAGATGATACACATATCGAAGACGCTGAGTTTTGGAAAGTCATTACTCAGTGTGGTTTGGCAAAGCTTGTTAATGGAAGCGCCAGTGGCATAGAGCAGAATGTAGGCGAGCGCGGCTGCTTGTTATCTGGCGGGCAACGTCAAGCTGTGGCGATGGCAAGGGCCATAGTACGAGATCCGGCAATCTATATCATGGATGAACCAACTTCAGCCATGGACTCAACTAACGAAGCGCAAATGAAGGAAACGATCAAGGCGGCGACAGCGGGCAAGACTCTTATTATTAATACGCATAGAACCACATTACTCGATTTGGTTGAACGGGTCATTGTTGTAGAAAACGGAAAAGTGATTGCCGATGGTAAAAAGGAAGAGGTGCTAGTGCAGTTTAAACAATCCAGTCAAGTATTGAAGAGGGCGCCATGATTTTGAGAAGTGATGGTGGGAAAAAAGACTGGTTGCAGCGACTAATGCGAGGCTGGCTTGCGCCTCCTCCAGGTCAAGATTGGGTGTTAGAAGCAGAATGGTCGCGCATTATGCAAACGCCAGTGAAAGCCCGTGGTTTACTCTATGCAGTAGTTATAGCGCTGTTTTTTTTGGTGGTGTGGTCTTACTTCGCAGAAATCGACGAAGTAGCCAAAGGTGATGGCAAAGTTATTCCTTCACAGCAGCTGCAGGTGCTGCAGTCTTACGATGGCGGGATAGTACAGGAGATTTTAGTACACGAAGGACAAACGGTTAAAGCAGGGCAGGTGTTGTTGAAAGTAGACCCGACACGTTTTTTGTCCAGTTTGGAAGAGAATACCACGCAATTTGCAGCACTTGCTGCGAAGGTTCAGCGCTTGTCAGCGCTGACTCAGGGAGAAGTGTTGCGTTTTAATCGAAATCTTCGCGAACAGGCGCCTACTATTGTTGATAACGAGCGAAAGCTTTACAACTCTAATTTAGCTGAACTTGATGAAGTAGCGGCGGGGTCTGATTCTCGAATTATGCAGCGTCGACAGGATGTTGAAGAGGAAAGGGCAAATCTTTCCCAATATCAGAGCGTATTAACCCTTTCTAAAAAAGAGCTAGCGGTAACTAAACCTCTACTTGCGTCAGGTGCAGTTTCAGAAATAGAAATCCTTCGATTAGAGCGTCAAATCGTAGAACTTGAAGGCAATATCACTAAGTCTAAAGTCGCCATTGAGCGAGGCCTTAATGCCATCGAAGAAGAAATTATCAAGAAAGAAGAAGCGCGTTTGAAGCTTGTTAATCGCTGGAATCAAGAATTGACCGAAGCCACCGCTGAAATGGCAACCTTGCAGCAGTCTCAAACGAGTTTAGAAGATGTGGTATCGCAAGCTGACTTGCGTTCACCGATTAATGGAACGGTTCAACGCCTACTTATCAACACGGTGGGTGGTGTGATCACGCCTGGAAGTGCGGTTGTTGAGCTTGTTCCTCAAGATGATCAGCTCATTGTCGAGGCAAAAGTTTCACCAAAGGATATCGCATTTATAAGAGAAGGGCAGCCGGCCATTCTGAAATTTAGTGCATACGACTTTACCATTTATGGCGGAATGACGGCTGAAGTTCAGCACATTAGCGCAGATGCTATCACCAATGAAAAAGATGAAACCTACTACCTTGTAAGGCTAGAAACAAAGCGCAGTATTGCCGATGAGTCTCTAGATATTTTGCCAGGTATGATTGTGCAAGTAGACATTTTGACAGGTAAGAAAACGGTACTTAACTATATTTTATCGCCCTTGTTTAATGTGACAGCCTCTGCGCTGAGGGAGCGTTAATGAGACATTTCATTGCTGAAAAAGACTTACAAGGTGCACTGACTCACTACACTTGGTCCAGTTATAGTAGTGTCACTCAGTTGGAGTGTGATGAGAGCGATTGCGTTTGGCTTTTGACAACTGATGATAGCTGGCGTCAACAGCTAATAGAGGCCAAACAAAAAGTTAACAACCTTGTACTGCTAACTTACAAATATGACCGGACAGAAATGCAAACGGCGTTGATGTTAGGCGCTAGAGCGTACAGCCATGCATTGGGTACTCAATCTCTACTTTCTTCGGTAGCACGTGTTATTGAGGCGGGAGGAATGTGGTTGCCCAATGAATTATTAACACAGACCACATCAAATATAGCCGCTAATATGCAAACAAAGCGGGTTCTACCCTCATTGCAAGGGCTCACAAACAGAGAAAAAGATGTATTGAATGGTATTTTGGAAGGGTTAAGTAACAAAGAGATAGCAAGAGAGCATGGTATTACTGAGCGTACCGTTAAAGAATATGTGGGTACGCTCCTTCATAAGTTTGAAGCGAAAGACCGGATAAGTTTATTGCTTCGTATAGGTGAGTTTAGTCATCTAAAGGATGCTCTATAACTTCAATATGCGAGACCACACCGTCTATCCCTAATTCAATAAACAGTTCTTGGTAATCTGAACGCTTTACTCCGTCTGCATAGACCTTTATGCCAAAAGTATGGGCAAGAGAGCAGAAGCCACGTATAAAAGCGTGGTTAGCTGGGTTGTAGTCGATATCTGCCATAAAGGCCGAGTCAATTTTCACGTAGTCTAGACCCATCTCTTGAACGTTCAATAGTTGCGAGAAGGACTCTCCAACTCGCTTTAAACCCACTTCGCATTCTTTGGATTTGAGCGTTGTACAAAAATCTCTAAACTCATCAGGAAAGCGCGTAGCGGTAGATTCTCGCACCTCAAGGCATAATTGTTTTGCAGCTTTTTCGTTGGTTCCAATTTGATAATAAAGTTGAGCAAGAACTTCAGGATTAAGCATTAATTGCTCAGAACACAAAAAGGCAAACTTCGAGTCTGTATTGGTGCGGTTTATATAGTTAATTAAGCTGGTAACCGTAGTTAGCTCAAGCTTTGGTAAAAGCCCCAGATAGCGAGCCCAGTGGGTGTAATAACCACTTTTTCTTAGTTCGCCATCTATCGTTACTCCCGCCCAACTTTGGTAGTGAACCAAATTGCGATCAATATCTAAGACGGGGAAGTTAAAGGTTTCTACGCCACATTCGTCAATAGTATTTTGTAGTTCTTTTTCCCAGCGCTTTTGTTCTACTAAGCTAATAAATGCTTTGAGCGTTGACTCTACGAAGGGTTCGTCCATATCCAATAACTCTGCTTCGTCAATCATCGCATCTGCCCGCATTAATAAGGCAGAAAAACTGTCGTCAGGGCGAAGTTTAACAACAGATTGGAATACTTTCGGATCGCCATCTTCACTGAATGCACTTAAGCAAGCGCCGTGGACTGCTTCTGAAATACCCATAGCGTCATGGGTTTCTGTAAGCAGAATAGCAAACTCGTTTTTCTGCATTCTTGCAATCCGGCTGTCGGTAAACTGATGATGATGTAGTGATAAGCAGTCGTTAATTTCCCCAACGAAATCACGAATACGCTTTTTTCTAATATTCGCCGGTGAGCGTAAAAAACCTTCGCCTTCGGTGAATCTCACAAAGAAAAGGCAGTTCACACCTTCCGTGTCTCTAAAAGCCAGCTGTCCTTTTAGAATTGAGATGAAATAATCCCTATTTGCTACACCAGACTCGTCATCGAATTGTGTTTTGTAACGCATAAGGTCAAGACGCGTGTTCTCTTCCTCCATGATCTTTCTAGAATTAGTGGCGAGAAAGTTCATCGCGCGTACAACACGCTTGAGCTCTAATGTGCGAGGCTCTTTGAGCTGGATAAATTGCATTTTCTGGAATGATTCAGCCTGGCGCACAACACCGTCTAGAGGGCGAATAATGAAGCGTAATGCCCAGCCTCCCAATAGGCCCGCACATATACCTACAAGTGATAAACCGAAAATAAGTCGCTGTGTAGCTCGCCACATAGATGCAACCGCAAAACTAGTGTCGGTTTCTACATAAACCGTGCCGTACTGCCCCCAACCTTCGCTTACTTGGGCGATACCTGGCTTCACAATAGGAGAAAAGTTATTTGAAAACCATTTTGGTGTATCTTCATCTAGTTGCACTTCGTGAGTGTGTGCAGATACGATATCACCGTTAGACTTTTGAAGCACAATGGAAGCGTAGTGACCAATGTCAAATTGTGACATTATGAAGAGATCTAGCGAAACAGGGTCTTTGTCAAGCCCACTGAGCGTAAGGGCAAGCATGCTCGCGTTGTCTAGATTTTTTGAATAAAGCTGCTCTTCGACGTATTGCTTGGTAGTTATTCCATGAATTGTGACACTACCTGCAATTGCAACAAGGACGACAACTGCTATGGCAAGCCATAATTCTCTTGTTATTGACATAAACTCCTAAGACCTTCTGCTAATCCCCTCCTGCTTCATGCGTTCAATAACGTCACGCCACCTTGATAGTCTGCTGGTAGACGAAGAAACTTGTGCAGTCTTACCTGGCTGCCAAATACCAGAATCATTAAAACTGAAAACAGGTATTAAGTCTGTCCGTTGAGAGCCTGGCAATACATTAGACACTAAGCTGTCGAGCACGAGAGGATCCGATGAAGGGGAATCATAGTATCCTAAAACCATGTGTGCTTGGGTTACTCGGCTTCTACCAATCTTCGCTTTCACATAAATTAGACGAAGTTTGGAACTATCGATACCTAAGTGTAGCAGAGCTACGTATTTTGCAATGGCATAATCCTCACAATCTCCGCGAGAATGACCAAAAAGCTCCGATGGTGTGGCCCAATAGTCTTTTTGTTTGAATACGTTTTCGTCGGTGGCGTACTGGATATGCTCGTCAAAGAAAGCGTTTACACCGATAAGCTGCTCTTCAACTGCCTTATTTTCAAGGTCGTGAAGTTTAGTTTCTAGCGCACTGACATGGAATGCTTTGTCAGCCCCAAAATTATTTTTAACTTCCTTTTCGAGCTTTGGAAACTCGATAACATAGTGATCCCTCAGTTGTTGTCCAGCCAGTAGCAAGGCTACTAATGCTAAGCAGTGCGACGCAAACAGAGAAAGGGTCATATTTTTATTATGTAGGTCATACTAAAGTATAAGAGAGAGTACTGGTCTCTTTCTGAAGTTTAAGTATTAGATACTATACGTAGTTATAGGTATAACACGGGTCTGTTGATATTCCAACCCCGTTATTCCAACCCCAGTGACTTACATTTAATAAAGTGAAAACTGATTTACTTCTTAACTACAAAATCATTTTCCTGAATATTCGCAGTAATTCCAGACGCTGCGTTGACTATCACAGATGAATTGCCATAAGCTTTATCAACAATAAAAGTACCGGGGTAGAGCGTATATTGAAGATATTTTCTACCGCGATTGTCGACCACCTCTTTGGCCTGATAAAGATATAGTTCATCTTTTTCAGAAATGCCATTATCTCGCCCAAGAGATATTGAAATTCTGTTGTTCGCAATATTGATAACGCGACCAGTAACAGGTTGGCAGGCTGTCGCTTCTTTAATGTCTTCTATCAATTGGCTGATTGACCCGTCTATTGCTTGACCGTAGCGTGACTGCCAAAAGGTTGATGAAAATTCGTCAACGTCTTCAAACCTATCAAACGTCCACTCTTCGTTAGTATCGTAAGAGGAGCTGAACAGCAGGCCGCCGTTTATTCCGTCATAAACTTGTACAGACATCGCAAACGAACGATGTGAGGTGTCGCTTCGCCACGGTGTAAACACGGATGCCTCTTTTGGCGTAACGCTTAAGTCATCAATAACCCCGATAATTACAAATTGCGTGTTGCTTTGATCTGATAGTGTTCGTACGTTTTTGTCGGTATAGCGGCTATCAAATTTTGCCGTATGGGGAGCAACGTAAGTTAGACTGAGATTATCCGTCTGCTCTTGCATTACCTTTGCTAAACGGTGTGTAAACGCCTTATCAAAATGCGAAATACTTCCTTGGGTTAATTGCGCTCTGTTTCTTATTCTAAAGTGAGTAGTTGCAAAGTGCTTTTCGTCGTTCTGCGCTGAGCAGACTTTTCCTTTTGGAAAAATGTCTGCACGCACACTAACTGTCATTACATCGCCATCATAAGTTTCACTCACGAGTTCTAACTGCTCGACCTCACCCGTTGAGCGAATAGTCATTTCTTCGTTTTTCAAAAGCCCATTTGTTAGTTTGGCTACGCTTTGCACCGATGCCCCAGCGAACAACATAGCTTGTTTAAGCGCCTCTTGTGTTGCTGCGTGTTTTGCGGCTTCTTTGTCACCATTCATTACTACCGCTTGTCCCGTGGCTTCGTACCAAACGGCATTGGCTTGCCCCGCCACTAGAACAAGTAGGCAAACTACCGCCATGACTCTACTTAAACATGCCATTTGCGTTGTTCTGATTGTTTGTCGCACGTCGCACCTCTGTGGTTGCTTAGCTATTGCGCTTAGACAATGTCGTAATCTATATGGAAACTATGCGAAAAAAGTGCCAATTTAAGGGGAGGTCAAATTTGAAAGAAAATGGGCGCATTTTTTGCTTATTTCACTATTACCAAGATATGTGACTACAAAGCGTCTTTATGGAGTTTGGTGTTATTCATAACGCTTTGTTGAAATGCGACTAGCTTATAAAGGTAAATAAGGTCAATATTTAGATGTCACTAACTCACTATTGATGCACACAGAGGTTTTAAGTTATGTGGTTGAACAGACAAAAGAATTCAAAGTTACTCTTGCGGTCTTCCATGTTTAGCCTGGCAATATCATTGAGCAGTTGCGGCATTATTGATAAACACGTCGAATGGGAAACCGTTGAGCCTGAAACTTATCCTGTTTTAAAAGCGGTAGGCTATGCGCCAATTTCATCGCAAAATGGCGAGTCCGACAGCATGAAATTGATAATGGCAATGAAAGCGTCAAAATTAGATGCATACCGTGAGTTAACCGAGCAGGTTTATGGTCAAAAAATTGAAGGTAGACAGTCTGTATCGGGTCTTATTGTTGACAGCGAAACATTACGCGCGTCGGTTGAGGGAGTAATTAGAGGTGCCGAGGTTGTTAAGACTTATCCTGTGGGAGATGATACCTACGTTACCGAGCTTTCTCTGGATATGAAGCAGGTTTACGATATTTACTTGTCGACTGCAAAGCCACGTCGAGTGAAGGATGTGAAGTATTACTAGAAACAAACCCAAAAAGGAGCTGGACCAGCAAACTTATCATGGAGTAAATGAAGGTGCGTAGTCACAGAGTTAAACTAACAGCCGATGGGCATAATAAACAGCGACGTAGATAACTAAGCACTCACTCCAGAGCCTAAGGTTCCGCCTTTCGGCTTTCCTTTTTTGTCATAAGTGAGTGACTCTTTTGCTCGAACTTCCATCATCAAATTCCGCAAATGTGTGAGGCGTAGCTGTCCTTGCTCAACGGCTTTTTGATTGACCTGTGTTCGATATTTACAATCTTCGAGAAGCTTCTTAGCGTCAGCCATTAACGCTTTGTCTTCCTCCGACATTGAATTCTCACTGCTGATAGCACTTTCAATCTCGGCGTCCAAAGTTTGTATGGACGTTAGAAGGTCTGCTTTTTCATCCAACAAATTCATTAAAGATTCTGCATCACGTGAACTTATTAGCTGCAGTTCTTTTTCAAGCAGCGTCGCTAGTGAAGTCATTTGCTCCACTTGACGTGATAATGCTTGAGTTAACTGGCTCGCTTGTTCTGTCACTGTACTTATCTCATTAACCGTGTCTGTTGAAAAGACCTTAATTTCTTCGCGTCGAATTACTTAGTCCCAAAAATCTCGGATTCTAGTTTCGCTATTTTATTAGCAAGCACTTCAGGGTTGACTTTGTACTCACCACTTTGGATCGCTTTCTTTAAGCGATCTACTTTTTCCTGATTAACAGGCGCCTCAGTTCCTTTCTTCTGAACTTGATTTAGCTGCTGAGCAGACTGTGTCAAAGAAACAGAATCTTGTCTTGGCGCTTGTGCGGTTTGTGCTGATTGCGCTGAAGCTTGTTGTTGAGATTGTTGCGTTTGATTTTGCTGCGCAACTTTCCCATTATCAACGGGTGTTTTGGGTAACCCATTGTTTATATTGTTAATTGCCATATCCAGTCCTCACTACTTTTTTGCCTCTGTAATTAATATCGGCCATTTGGCAAATATCTTTAGCTAAATTGAGAACAAAATAGTAGATATTTAGCGCATACTATTACAAGTGTATCACGACTTCTTCAGGGCTTGCGACCCTAGCAATTATAGCCTTTTGACTACTGGCGTTTATCACTTTTATATTGTCACCAACCACACCATCTTGTTGGGCTATTCCAGCTGTCTTAACTTCCATTCCCGCAATCTCTGCGGTAATCGTTATTCTATCGCCTTTGCACACAAAGCATAGCATATTTGATTGTATTGCTTGTCCATCTGTAATGCGGCGCTTCATTCGAGCGCCAATTAATGACTCTAAATCAGTAAATGCTGTGTGGCGTAGTCGTCTTATGTCAACTTTTGCCTTGGTTAAATTTGATGAAGTTAAAACTGTACCGGGACTAATTGCGCCCTGAGTCACTACAATTTCTTTTGTTCGTGTTACTTGTCCGCTGGTAAATAAATACCACTCGTTATTTTTACAGCTTACTCGAACCGATATGTAGGATTGGCTCAACGCCTCCTGTGACGCATTGTATTGAAAGCCGGTTGGACATTCTGGGATGTTTATCCGATCGTCTATCTTCACAATATCCACATCAATGTTAGTATCTTGCGCATTATCGTTAAGTTGATTTATCAAGTACTTCTTGGCACCTTCTTCAACTTGCTCATGGTTGGTCGCTGCTGCATGGCAATGCGCACTTAGCAAACCGACTACTAAGCAGGCTAACGAGCGACATAAATTAATACGCATTTTTTCGTTTATCTTTTTCATCATGACTTTTCGTGTTCAGTTTACGATTAATTGGCTATGCTTAATGAAATCTACATTTGTAAAAATCAGGTTTTACCAAAGTATTTTAGTCAAAGGGTGCATCGTATATGCTTCAACCAGTGCTGATTTAATCAACGATGTTGAAGCGCTATCAAAATTCGAACAAACCTTTGGCGTCATTTTTCTGTCGTTTAACCTGCAAAAATTTAGTGATATTGTCTATGCTTATCATAAGAGGCAATGATCATGCCCAGTATTACTTAGAGGTGACCTATGTCGGGTATTTTAGATTCGGTAAACCAGCGAACGCAGCTTGTTGGGCAGAATCGCTTAGAGTTGTTGCTGTTTAGACTGAACGGCCGTCAACGATTTGGTATCAACGTATTTAAAGTACGGGAGGTTTTGCAGTGCCCTCCGCTTACTGCGATGCCAAAATTAAATCCATTGGTTCGAGGTGTTGCACACATTCGAGGCCAAACGATTTCGGTTATCGATTTAAGCATGGCTACACGTGGTCGCAAAATTGAAGACCTCTCTAACGCGTTTATCGTCATTGCTGAATACAATCGTTCTGTGCAAGGCTTTTTGGTAGGCGCTGTTGAGCGCATTATTAACACCAACTGGGATGCCATTATGCCACCGCCGCAGGGTACAGGGCGAGCCAGCTATTTGACGGCCGTCACTGAGGTAGAAAATGAACTCATTGAAATATTAGATGTAGAGAAAATTCTCAACGAGATCTCTCCGCTCAATGCCGAAGTTAGTGCCGATGTCGCTGAAGGACTAACGACAGAAGGGCAAGAAAACAAAATTATCTTTATTGCTGATGACTCGGCAGTAGCAAGAAATCAGGTGAAAAAGGCACTTACATCCCTAGGTCTTGAGATAGAGCTGGCTAAAAACGGCCTTGAAGCACTCAATCGACTTAAAGAAATTGCTGAAGAGTATGGCGACGTAACCAACCGCGTTGGTGTATTAGTCTCGGATATTGAAATGCCGGAAATGGACGGTTATACCCTTACTGCAGAAATTAAAAATATTCCTGAGCTTCAAAAACTTCACGTAGTTCTACACACCTCATTAAGTGGAGTATTTAATCAGGCCATGGTGCAAAAGGTGGGGGCAGACGACTTTATTGCGAAGTTCCACCCAGACGAATTAGCGACAGCTGTACAGAAGTGGCTGATGACCGAGTGCGAATAATGGAGCAGAAAAGGATTGGCTAATAAAGACGTTTCGCCTGCGAGCTATCTTAAGTTTAGAGAGTTTCTTGAAAAGCAATGCGGCATAGTGTTGGGAGAGAACAAGCAATATCTCGTCCGTAGTCGTTTGGCTTCGTTGCTTTATAAACACAAGTACGAGTCTGCAGACGAACTGATTGATGTTGTCGTACGTGGAATTGATAGAAACTTGCTCCAAAGCGTTATAGACGCAATGACAACGAATGAAACTTTATGGTTTCGCGATAACTATCCTTTTGACCTTCTTTTAAAGGACTTATTGCCATCCTTATCTACCAAAAATCAAAAGGTCCGCATTTGGAGCGCCGCATGTTCATCAGGGCAGGAACCTTATTCTATCGCAATGTCTGTGCTTGAATTTCAGCGTCAACGTCCCGGGGCTCTTAGAGCGGGCGTTGAAATTGTCGCTACTGATTTGTCATCTGAGATGCTGCAAAAGTGTGAAGCTGGCATTTACGACGAGTTGTCTCTTGCCAGAGGCTTATCTCCACAGCGAAGACAAGCTTTTTTCCAACAAAACGAAGAAGGTCTAATGCAGGTAAAACCTGAAGTTCGCCGAATGGTAAGCTTTAGAAGTTTGAATCTGCTAACAAGTTATGCCGCGCTCGGTCGATTTGATATTGTGTTTTGCCGTAATGTATTGATCTACTTTTCAGCAGAAGTTAAACAACGGATCCTGCAACAAATTGCCGGACAGCTGCAGTCCAATGGCGTGTTATTTCTTGGCGCGTCGGAGTCTATAAGTGCCGCGAGTGATATTTACAGTATGGTGAAGTGTCACCCCGGTCTTTACTATCAAAAAAAATAATCCAGTTTATCCGCTTGATATATAAAGATTTTTATATATCAGGACGGATCGTTAGTGCCTATTCTTCCCGCCAAAATCCCATTATGGCATTTGCCTTGCTAACTATTTCTGCAAACGACAATAAAACGGCAAAATTCTCATTCGTAGTTTCCGTTTAGTTTGTCGACACAAATTTTTAAATGTATGTCAGAGGTCATGTTATGGCTATTAACCTAGATAAGTTGGTGGGTTTTCACGAATCAGCGCTAAATATACGTACCGAGCGTATGGAGGTGATCTCCGGTAATTTGGCCAACGCTAATACGCCTGGTTATAAAGCTAGAGACATCGATTTCAATAAAGCTATGCAGTCTGCTATGCAAGAGGCGTCAGGCAGTTCAACAGGGCACTCTTCAAAAATGGTGCGGACTAATGAGCGCCACCTAAGCGGCAATTCCACGTCAGTGGCGGCAAATTTTGACATGCAGTATCGCGTTCCAACCCAGCCAGACACGGGTGACGGTAATACGGTAGAAGTTCAGGCGGAAAGAAATCGATTTTTAGACAATGGATTGCGCTACCAAGCAAGCCTTGAGTTTTTGAATGGAAAAATTAAGGGCATGAAAAAAGCACTTAGCTCAGGAGGTCAATAGTCATGAGTTTATTTAATGTAATGCAAATTTCGAGCACAGGTATGGAGGCCGAAAATGTCCGTCTTAATACCACTGCAAGTAATATTGCCAATGCAAACTCGGTAAGTAGTAGCTATGACGAAACCTATCGAGCTCGTCACCCTGTTTTTGCAACGGCGTTGCAAGACGCTATGCGCGATCAGTCAAAGGGTACAGGTGTTCAGGTTAAAGGAATAGTGGAGAGCGACGCACCGCTTCAAGTTGAATACGCCCCTAATAACCCAATGGCGGACGAAGAAGGCTATATCTATAAACCTAACGTCAACATTGTAGAAGAAATGGCAAATATGATGTCAGCGTCTAAAGCGTATGAAACAAACGTACAGGTAGCGGATACCACTAAGCGAATCTTCCGCCGCGTACTGCAGTTAGGTCAAGGGCAGTAATTTGCCGCTTGAATAATGTGAGGATTAATCAGTGAACACCATAAACAACACCGGCTTAAACACGGATCTGTATTGGCAGGAAGAAACCGTCAAAGTTGCCGATGGTACCGAGCAGCAGTTAACGCAAGAAGACTTCTTTTCAATGTTGACTGAGCAGCTTGCTAATCAGGATCCGACTGCCCCGGTTGATAACGATCAGATGGTGGCGCAGATGACGTCATTTACGATGGCAGACGGCATCTCCCAGCTCAACGAAAAATTCGAGTCATTCGCGGCTTCAATGACATCGAATCAAGCATTGCAAGCATCGAGTCTTATCGGTCAAAACGTGCTAGTTCAAGGTAATGTCGGTTACATGGCGAACGAAGGTGAAGGGCTCTCTGGCGTCATAGTAAACGAGAAAACGGTTCAAAACATGACTATTAGCATTGAGAACCAGTTCGGTGAGGTCATCAAAACCATTGATGCAGGAACACAAAGTGCCGGCAACATTGAGTTTGAGTGGGACGGCAAAGATAAGCATGGCAACCAGATGGCACCCGGTGAATATGTTATCAGTGCCACTGGCGAGCTTAACGGCGAAGGTGTTCAGCTTAACACAGCCGTTAATCGTCATGTTGGAAGTGTCAGCTTGGCCGGTAGTGGTCAGGGCGTAATTTTGAATTTGGATGGTGATGTCAGTATCAATCTTGATGACGTCATTCAAATCGGCAGTTAGTAGGAGAATCAATAATGTCTTTTAATATTGCACTGAGTGGCGTATCGGCCGCACAAAAAGATTTGGATGTAACCGCCAACAACATCGCAAACGTAAATACGGTTGGCTTTAAAGAATCACGTGCTGAATTTGGTGATGTTTATGCTGCATCGCTTTTGGCGGGTGGTAAAACAAAAGTAGGTGACGGTGTCCTAACTCAAGAAGTTGCACAGCAATTTTCTCAAGGTAGCCTACAGTTTACTAACACGTCGCTTGATCTAGCAATTACAGGTAATGGTTTCTTTGCAACGGTACCTGAAATTACGTCACGTGACTTTTCATTCACACGCGCTGGTCAATTTAAGCTTGATAGTGACAATTTTGTAGTAAACAGTAATGGCGACAACCTTCTCGGATTTCCGGTAAATGCTGATGGAACAAGTGCATCAGTTGCTTTAAGTACCACTGAACCTGTTCGTATTCCTGATTCTTCTGGCTCACCGCAGCAAACCTCTGAAGTTGATATTCGTATGAATCTTCCAGCCGGTGATGTTGGACTAGACCCACAAGACTTCAACCCTGAAGATCCGTTGACTTACAACGCAGCGACGTCGGTTACCGTTTATGATTCACTGGGTGATAGCCATGTTATGACCTATTACTTTATAAAAGACGGTGCGCCAGGCGTTGATAACGAATGGTACGTGGCTACAGCAATCGACGATACCCTTGTTGATATGACAGACTCTACGGGTGCCGATACTGACCCTGCAACAGCAGTTAACTCGGTTGGCGGGAATACAGGTAATGCAGTAACTGCATCTAAGCTCATCTTCTCTCAAGGTGGTGATTTCTCTGGTATGGAAACGCCAGATGGTTTACCAACGCTAGATTTCAAAATGCAAACTGAAGCACTAGGCGCGGGTATCCTCGCAAACGGCTCAGACCCTACGCAGCAGATAAGCATTGATTTCAACCTTGATGTAAATAACGCCACGCCTAACGAGCCAACTCAGTTTGCTTCAGCGTTTGAGGTAACGTCACTAGAACAAGATGGTCTGCCAGTGGGCCGCCTAACAGGTATCGATATCGGCCCTGATGGCTTAGTTCGCGCTACCTTCTCTAACGGAACCTCTGAGCCTATTGTTCGTGTTGCGCTAGTTCGTTTCTCTAATGAGCAGGGCCTAACGCAAGAAAGTAGCACACAGTGGAAAGAGAGTATTCTTTCGGGTGAGGCACTAGCAGGTGAAGCAACAACCGGTACTTTCGGTGAGATTAATTCATCGGCCCTTGAACAAGCCAACGTTAACCTGACCACCGAGCTAATCGACATGATCATTGCTCAGCGTAACTTCCAGGCTAACTCAAGAGCGCTCGAGGTTAACAACTCACTGAACCAGACTATTCTGAACATTCGATAGTTAAGGTAAAGCGCCGTTTATTAGAATATAAAAGCGGCAATACGTTGGCGTGTAAGCCCGCCATTATTGCCGATATATACAAGAGCCGCACAACAGCGGCTCTTTTATTTTCCTTTAAATATCAATTTAATACCTTTCATATTTTCTACCTGAGTTAAAAATCCACAGATTGGCATCGCCTTTGCAAAATCTTGTTTAAGGTTTAATCAGAGTCAAAAGTCAGTCATGGACAAACTTCTCTATATTTCAGCGAGCGGCGCATCCCAAGACCTATTAGGTACGGGGATAAGAGCCAATAACTTAGCCAACGCGCAGACAACCGGGTTTAGAGCTCAATTAGAGCAAGCGAGATCGATGCCGGCTTACGGTGAAGGTTTGCCAACCCGCGTGTTTTCTATGACTGAAAGCCCGTCTAACAATTATGAGTCGGGTCCAATGATTAAAACAGACCGAGATTTAGATGTGGCCATTCAAGGGGATGGTTGGTTTGCGGTACAAGATCAAAATGGTCAAGAAGCTTATTCCCGTGATGGCAACTTCAAACTAGGCGACGACGGAATTTTGACAGACATTCACGACCGTGTGGTGCTAGGCGACAACGGGCCGATTTTTCTTCCAGTACCTTTGGACAACCTTAACATTGCCGCTGATGGCACCTTGTCCATGAGACAGCTAGGAGCCCCAGCCAATGTGATCGAAGAAGTAGGTCGCCTTAAGTTAGTTTCGCCAGACTACGCCGACATGGAAAGGGGCACTGACGGATTGTTTAGAATGGAAGATGGCTCAATAGCGCAGGCCAATGCTAACGTCAAAGTAATGTCTGGCATGCTTGAAGGTTCTAACGTAAATGCCGTTGAAGAGATGGTAGACATGATAAGTCTTCAACGTCATTACGAACTACAAGTCAAAATGATGAAGCAAGCGGAAGAGCTTGATACTCGCGGTAACCAGTTACTGCGCATCCTGTAAGAAAATTTTTATCATCGTTGTCCAATAGGCAACGTCGGAGGTCAACATGCATCCAGCACTGTGGATTAGTAAAACCGGTCTAGACGCCGCACAAACCGATGTAGCGGTTGTGTCTAACAACCTTGCAAACGCATCAACCGTAGGGTTCAAAAAAGACCGCGCAGTTTTCGAAGATTTACTTTACCAAAACATTAATCAACCAGGTGGTCGCTCGTCTGCTGATACTGAATTGCCTTCTGGACTAATGCTCGGTTCAGGTTCAAAAGTGGTCGCTACGCAAAAAGCACATACGCAAGGCAATTTGCTCACCACTGAAAATGCGTTGGATATGTCAATTCAAGGTCGTGGTTATTTTGAAATTTTGCAACCCGACGGAACAATCGCTTATTCACGAAATGGTCAATTTTCCTTAAACGACCAAGGGCAAATTGTTACCTCTGGCGCTGGTTTCTTGCTTCAGCCTGAAATTGCAGTTCCTGAAGATGCACAGCAAATTACTATTTCTCAAGATGGTGAAATCAGCGTGAGCATCCGCGGTCAAGCTGAACCTCAGGTATTGGGGCAGTTAAATATTTCTGATTTTGTGAATCCGACGGGGCTTCAGCCTACCGGACAAAACCTTTATGTAGAGACAGCGTCAAGCGGCGCGCCTATTCAGGGGATCCCTGGCTTACAAGGTTTAGGTTATATCTCTCAAGGGACGTTAGAGACATCTAACGTGAACGTGACCGAAGAACTAGTAAACCTGATCGAAAGCCAGCGCTTGTATGAGATGAACTCAAAAGTTATCTCGTCAGTTGACCAAATGCTTGGTCAGGTTATTCAGCAACTTTAGTAGGTAGCGTCATGCGTATTTTAGGTTTATCTGTTGCATTACTTTTACTTGGCGGTTGCGCCAGTACAAACGAGCCTCCTGTTCAGGCAAATGATCCCTCGTTTGCGCCAGTAGTGCCAGATTACCCGCGTGAGACAGTGGTAGAAGACGGCTCGTTATTCCGCTCGCACATGGCTAACAGTTTGTATTCGGATGTTACCGCGAGAAGAGTAGGCGACATTATTACTGTCACCCTTAACGAGAGTACATCTGCGAGTAAATCTGCAGATACTTCTACAGCCAAAGATACCAATGTAAATCTAGATACGATAACGGGTCTTGGCGGCCAGGCTGTGAATATTGGCGGTCAATCTATCCAACTAGGTATTGGCTCGTCTCGTGATTTCACTGGCGATGCAGCAGCAAATCAGAGCAACAGCTTAGACGGTGCTATTTCAGTTACGGTGGTGGATGTGCTGCCAAACAGTAACTTAGTTATTCGCGGTGAGAAGTGGCTAACGCTGAATCATGGTGATGAGTATATCCGTCTTACTGGCATTATTCGCCCTGCAGATATTAGTCCTGAGAATGAAATTGTGTCTACGAAGGTAGCCAATGCCCGCATTCAATATTCAGGCACAGGTACTTTTGCGAGAGCACAGGAAAAGGGCTGGTTAACTAAGTTCTTTGATTCAACTTGGTGGCCTCTTTAGGTTTTGGTAGGAGAGTGGACATGCGTTTATTTTCAGTCGTATTAGCCGTGTTTGCACTGCTTTTATCTTCACAAGCAGCGGCGCAGCGTATTAAAGATTTAGCGAGCATACAGGGCGTACGTAGCAACCAATTAGTGGGGTATGGTCTTGTCGTTGGTTTACCTGGTACTGGGGAGCAAAGCCCATTCACCGAGCAGAGTTTTAGAACTATGCTGAGTAACTTTGGTATTAGTTTAGATGCTAATACTAAACCCAAAATCAAAAATGTTGCGGCGGTGGCTGTTCATGCTGAATTGCCTGCGTTTGCAAAGCCGGGTCAAACTATTGATATCACGGTTTCGTCAGTAGGCGAAGCATCAAGCCTTCAAGGCGGAACACTTCTTCAAACGTTTCTTCGTGGTGTAGATGGCAAAGTCTATGCGGTAGCACAAGGAAGCTTGGTAGTGAGCGGTTTCGGCGCACAGGGTGGAGATGGTTCTCGCATTGTTGTGAATACACCTACGGTTGGCAGAATTCCCAATGGCGCAATGGTAGAGCAGTCTGTGCCAAGTGGCTTTGCCAATGGGGATACGCTAACACTCAACCTTCATTATCCAGACTTTTCAACAGCTAAAGCACTAGCAGATACCATCAACGAGCGCTTAGGCGCACAACCTGAAAACGGCTACATCATTGCAAAACCCATCGACGCCGCATCTGTCCGAGTCACTGCTCCTCGGGATGTAGGCCAGCGTGTAGGCTTTTTGGCTACCCTAGAAAATTTTGAATTTACGCCGGCAGATGCGCCAGCACGCGTTGTGATAAACAGCCGCACCGGCACCATTGTTATTGGCAGCGACGTACGTTTACTGCCTGCGGCAATTACTCACGGTGGTTTAACCGTGACTATTTCGGAAAACCAGCAGGTTTCTCAACCTAATGCATTTGCGGACGGTGAGACGGTGGTGACTACACAGTCGATTGTAGATGTCGATTTAGCTGATAGCAGAATGTTCAAGTTCGAGCCAGGCGTGACTCTTGACCAGCTAGTGCGCGCGGTTAATGAAGTTGGCGCTGCTCCGGGTGATTTAATGGCAATTTTAGAGGCACTGCGTCAAGCGGGAGCTTTACGCGGTGAACTTGTAATTATCTAAAGCGAACAGTTTTTAACAGTATCTGGTGGGAATGAAACGGGTTACAACGGAATAAATACGATGGAATCACTTAGCACAAAAAATCAGCTTGATATGGCGCGCAATGTCCATGATATGGGCAGCATTAACAAAATGCGCGAAGCCATTGCGTCAGGCGATGAGACGGTATTGCAAGAAGCTGCCCAGCAGTTTGAAGCGATATTTGTGCAAATGATGTTGAAATCTATGCGTAAAGCGCAAGATGCCCTTGCCGATGAAAATAGTCCATTCAATTCGCAACAAGTAAAGTTTTATCGCGACATGCACGACCAGCAGCTTGCTACAGATTTAACATCTGGCGGAGGCTTAGGTCTAGCTGATGTAATTGTGAAGCAGCTTGGTCAATCCGAAGATAGCTATACACCAGCAAGCGTGATTAGAAGCGACGGTGATATTTCATCGCTCAATAGAAACCGTGAATACAAGGTAGCTGAAGCGCAAGATATAGCGCTTTCATCTAACTCAATAAAAACACAGGCGGCTCAAAAAGACGCCATGTTTGAAAGCCCGGAGCACTTTGTTGAGAGCCTTATGCCTATTGCCGAAAAAGTGGCAGCAAAATATGGCATGGATCCAAAAGCAATCGTTTCTCAGGCGGCTGTAGAAACGGGATGGGGAAAATTTGTTATTCACAAATCCGATGGCACTAGTTCGCATAATCTGTTTGGCATAAAGGCCAATAAAGGTTGGCAAGGCGAACAAGCTGTGGTGGATACATTAGAATTTAACAATGGACTGCCTCAAAAACAAAAAGCAGCGTTTAGGTCTTACTCATCGGTAGAAGATGCGATGGAAGATTACGGACGTTTTATTACCACACAGCCTCGCTATAGCCATGCTGTGGAAAATGCTTCTGATGCTACGCGCTATACAAGTGCGCTGCAAGAAGCGGGCTACGCTACCGACCCTGACTACGCGAGCAAAATAATGGCCGTGTATAACAGCGAACGTCTTAGTTCGTTGATGCCATAGTTTAAAGCCATAGTTAGGGGTTATAGGTGAGGAGAATACAGTGAGTTCTGTTGATTTATATTCATTAGCCACAAGTGGCGTAAACGCTAGCAACAAGTTACTTCAAACTACAAGTAACAATATTGCTAATGTGAATACACCTGGTTATGTTCGTGAGCGTACTGAGCTTCAAAACAGTCAAGTATTTGGTGTTGAGATTGGCAACACCGAGCGGGTAATCAACGTATTTGCACAGAACCAGTTACGTCGCGATATTACTGCTGTGGGTGAGCTCGAAGCGTTTTCTAGTAAAACTACGGCAATCGACAATCTTTTAGCCAGCGAAGCTAACTCGATTTCAAAGGGGCTAAGTGAGTATTTCTCTGCTTTACAAACGGCAGCAGACGACCCAACCAATTTGGCGTCACGTGAACAAGTACTCAGTAAATCAGAGTCTTTATATAGCCGAATGAGAACATTATCCGATTATATGCTAGAAAAAGAGGAAGAGCTCAATCTAGAGTTCACATCGATGGTGAATCGAGCGAACACGTTGATTGGCAACATTGGCGACTTGAACCGCAACATAGTTATCGCCAACGGCAACAATACGAGCGACCAACCCAGTGCGTTGCTAAACGAGCGTGATCAGGCCATAGACGAGCTTGCCTCAATAATGGGGATCACGGTAAAAGAAAGCACCACCCAAAACGGCGCAGTTACTATTAATCTCACATCGGGCGAGTCGCTTGTTCTTGAAAACGGTGCATTTAATCTCTTTGAGTTAAGCTCTAGTGCCGATTTAACGACAAAAGAAATAAAGTTAGAAACTGACTTTGGTTCACAAACAAAGAACAATGCATCGTTACGAATTTTGGAAAGTGACCTTGGCGGCGCATTGGGTGGATTGTTCGAATATCGCAACGAAGTGTTAGGGCCGACAATGCGTGACGTCGGTCAACTGTCGGTAGCGTTCGCTGATGCGATGAATACTCAAAATAAATTGGGTATGGATTTAGACGGTCAAATTGGCGGTAATATTTTTGATATTCCTTCGTTCAGAGGCTTAGCCTATGAAGACACGAATGGCGACTACGTAGTTACAGCACAGATAACTGAAGGCAAAGGTGCTGAGTTAACCGACGCTGATTACAAAATTGAAGTGACGGCGGTTGCTGCTGGTGTACCCAGCGAAATAGAAATCACATTTTTAAATCCAGACGGCACGCCTAAAAAAGATGGCTCAGGTAATGACATCATTTTTTCAAACTTTGCCGTAACCCCTGGTTTTAACGAACTACCTGGTGGCATTGAAATAGACTTTTCAGGCAGTGACCCTTACACCGTTGGCAATGAGTTTCTAATTCAACCCACTAAAGACGTGGCTTCAAAGATAAGTTTAGCCACTAATCGTCCAGAAGATTTAGCCTTTGCAAACCCAGTAAGAGCGGGGGCTGATAGCACTAACTTGGGCAGTGCCAACGTAACAGATGTAACTGTGTCAAATACGGAAGTGGGCACTTCTGCTTTTGATGGTGCGGGTGGCCTTTTAAATACAGCACCAGCTCAAATTAGCTTTACCGCTGCAGATACCTACGAGGTATTAGATGGAAGCGGTACAGTATTAGCAACTGTCACAGGAACAACAAATTTAAACAACCTTATCAGTCAGGCAGGTATAAGCCCAGATCCTGGATTTGACCTAAGCTTAGACGGTGTACCAAAAGCTGGGGATAGCTTTTCGATTAGCTATAATACAGATGGCTTTAATGATAACAGCAATGCGCTTAATTTAGCTGCTCTTCAAAATGAAAATAAAGTACAGGTGAGTAGTGAGGCAACCAATGCGCCAAGAACCTTCCAAGATGCATACGCATCTATGGTAGGGCGTATTGGTGAAGATGCATCAATGGCTAGTGTCTCATTAGCTTCCGCTGAAGCAATGAAGGTACAATCGCAAAATTGGTTTGAGTCTGTGTCGGGCGTAAGCTTAGACGAAGAAGCGGCAAACTTGATAAAATATCAACAGAGCTATGCTGCTGCAGCACGCATCTTGTCTACGGCCCAAGAATTATTTAATACCATTTTGCAGTCAGCAAGGTAGGTGAGTTATGCGTATATCAACGAATCAAATTTATGATCAAAACATGCGCTCGATTATGCAGAATCAGGGCGATTTGGCAAAGACACAAGAGCAACTGGCCTCTGGCAAGCGCATAATTACGCCTAGCGACGACCCGGTTGGTGCGGCAAAGGTACTTCGTTTAACCGAAGAAATTGATGAGCTAAATCAGTTTCAGCGGAATAACGATTTGGTAACAGGCTCACTTGAGCAGCAAGAGGCTGTGCTTACCAACATTACCGACTCAATTAATCGTGCGCGGACGCTTATCGTTCAGTCTGGCAATGGCATATTGTCTGACCCAGATAAACGCGCCATTGGTGCGGAACTAGAGCAGATAAAACTTGAAGTGTTTGATCTGATGAACACTCAAGATGCAGATGGCAATTATTTGTATGCGGGCTTCCAGTCGGGCAACCAGGCGTTTGAATACAACCCAGCAGCGGGTGGCAATGCCATTACCTTTGCAGGCGATCCTGGAGTGAGCTTCGTTCAGCTATCAAATAGCTCTAAGATACAATCAACCAGTAACGGGTATGAAGTCTTCGAAAACGTACTTTCGCGTTTTAAATTTTCAGTTGATGGCACTACTGGGGCAACGGTTAATACTGCTGTGGTCAAACAGCAAGGCACATTTGATACCTTTTTTGATAAAAACTACGACCCAGTCAATGCGGCGAACAACGATTACCGCATTAATTTTCTGGCTACCGGGCAAGCTGAATTAGTTAACCAAGGAACCGGAACGGTTGTCGACTCCGTTTCCTATACCTCTGGTCAGCCGTTCACTATAAAGGGAATGGAGTTTGATGCGACGGCCGCGCCTGGCGATAGTATCGATTTATCGTTTGATGCGCCTGAGAAAAAAAGCATGGCCCAGTCTATTCACGAAATTCAAACCATTTTGATGGACTCTACTATTGATAACTCAGCGCTTCAGGAATCGATAGCAGACGCATTAGTAGGTTTAGATAACGGGCTTGAAAAGCTTTCTTTAGAGCGTGCCTCGATTGGTAGCCGGTTAAATATAGCCGAGAGTACTTACGAAAGTAACCTAGATATGGAAATTGCCGCGAAAGCACAGCGCTCGTCTATTCAGGATGTGGATTATGCCGAAGCATCTACTGAATTTGCGAAGCAAGAGACAGCGTTGAGTGCTGCATTAGCCACTTTTCCTAAAGTAGCTAACTTGTCGCTATTTGATTTTGTCTAGCGGTCATAATTTATCAAGTCATTAATGCCGCTCAAGTGCGCCAAGTAAACTCTGGCTTGATTGTCTATATGGCAAGAGTAGTAAGAGATGTAAAGGTTGTCGCCTTCAATCACCAAGCCAGGATAACTTGTATCTCCTCCGCTTGGCAGCGTTTTTAGCTCAGTAAGTATTTTAGTTACGCTATCAAATAACCATACCCTGGTTGTAAATTGATGTGAGCCCCAATCAACATGTCTTCCTGCAACGATATATAAGCTTTCACTTAACGCCACAGCTGCGGGACCACCAATATAGATCTCTAAATCATGCCATTTCCATTTGGTATAAGGCGGTTTTGACGTACCAAATTGTGCGCTGAATGTATCGGCATCTCGTCTTAAAAATACCGAGGCATTTCCGTCATCATCAAACAAGATTGTGCTTTCATTGGGGTAACCTTTACCTTGTTTGTCTAAACAAAAAGCCTCCTCCTTGTGAACGTGCATTGAACGCGTTGGATCACCCTTATAGAGCGAAACTGAGTTCGCTCGTCGATTGTACGCAAAGCCATAAGCTTCTGAGTTATAGAAAGTATTGTTCCACAGCCACCAACCGCTTCTACCGTGACTATTCCCTGCAGACCAAGAATAGCCGGTGGTTGAGAAATAAGTCACCATTTTTGTGACCACTTTTCTATTATCAAGGAAGGATTTTGCATAGGTAGTAAGCATGAGACGAGAGCCATTGTATGAGAACTTCGGATCTCGTAAATCGGCATTATCCTCTTTAATAACTACTCTGTTTCGAACTTGAAACGAAGCTTTATCAAGAGTTAATACAATAACCACTCCGTCAGTGCTGACATGGTTAGTAGCTTGTCGGTAACAGCACATCAAGGTTTTACGATTTTTGTCGAACGGATTTTCAATTAAATCAGTGAAAGCGCAATGGGCTGCAGGCTTGGATATGCGCTTTATGTCGAACAGCATCAAACTATTTTTCAAGCCAAATCTCCCTTAAAAATCCATCAGTTATGTCGTGTCTTATCGTCAATCTACGGCAATATCTTACCGCCTATCGGCAAAAATCGTAATTTTTTCTAAAGGGATTCTAAATGATGTCGATACAGTTTCTGAGAGAGCCAGTTCATCAATTACCCCTCAGGTCTTGATGACTACTAAAACAAAACGTCGGCAATGTCGACAGCCAGCGCACGCTGGACTGAGAGTGTAGGAGAGACTTTATGTCTATGTTCGTTAATACCAATGTATCCTCATTGAATGCCCAGCGTCAGCTTTTTGATGTTAGTAATTCTTTGAGTACGTCTTTTGAGCGCCTTTCTTCAGGCTTCCGTATCAACAGCGCTGCTGATGATGCTGCAGGTCTACAGATTACCGATCGAATGACTTCACAAATTCAAGGCCTTAACCAAGCTGTACGTAATGCAAACGATGCGATTTCACTGTCGCAAACTGCTGAAGGTGCGCTTTCTGAGACCACTACAGCACTACAGCGTATTCGTACGCTGGCCATCCAATCGCAAAACGGTATCAACAGCTCTGCTGACCGTGTAGCATTACAAAAAGAAGTATCTGCTTTGCGTACTGAGATCTCGCGTATCTCTACGACCACCCAGTTTGCGGGCGTAAATATTCTTTCAGGTGATTTCTCTGCGAAATTCCTTGTAGGTGCAAACGCAGGTCAGACAATTTCTGTAAACCTTTCAAGCCCAACACTGACGCGTGCAGGTGTTAATGGCTTCAGTGCGACTGGATTGAATATCACAGGAACTAATGTTGACGTTCTTTCTAGCGAAAACGCTTCTGGTCTACTAGGTAAAATAGATAGCGCGATTTCTGCAATCGGTGGTCTACGTGCTGACTTAGGTGCGCTTCAAAACCGCTTCCAGTCTACAATTCGTAACTTAAGCAATATCTCAGAAAATGTATCTGCTGCACGTTCTCAAATTAAAGATACTGACTTTGCTACTGAGACAGCTAACCTAACACGTAACCAGATTATCCAGCAGGCAAGCACAACTGTGTTGTCGCAGGCAAATCAGCGCCCTCAGGCTGCATTGTCTCTACTGGGTTAATTGTTTAGCGAGAGTGGAGTCAGGAGGTAGTGCTCTAGTCCACGAGTCGATGAAAAAAAGCCGATACCCTTTAGAGTATCGGCTTTTTTATTTCAACGTCATGTAAGACCGTCGTTCACGCTAAACATGATACAGCGCCTTTTGAGTGAGCAATTAACTGTACGTATTGGTATTAATCACTTTATTTCTCCCCAACTAAATCTACCACTTCATCGCTTACTGAAAAGCATGAGAGTGCCTATGCCGAGATTTTTAATTATTTTTCACTTACCACAAAATAATTGTAAAAAAGACTAAAGAAATTTTCCCAAAGTGACGATAACTATTACAAAGGGCGATATAACTCGTTTTATGTTTCCTAAGTCAAGAAAAGGATGGTTTATATCAAGGTTTATTGAATCCTGATATGTACTTTGTTTTATTTTCTTTTTCTTAAAATTTTTTAAAAACAATGCTTTATATAGTCTGAAATAAATTTTTAAAAAGTTCTAAAGAAAATTTGTTTGAGTGACGATAAATAGAAAGGTTTGCTAAGAGTGGAGCTGCTGACCGGCGAGAATGAAGCCAGGAGGTAGTGAGAGGTTTGAGGTCTGGAACATCAAACCCACCAGTCAGCAAAGAGAAGTAACTTCTCTATGTAGCAATTTTACCGGTTAGTGTGCCGATAAAATGTCAGATTAGACTGACACCTTAACAAAGCACAGGCTATGCCAAAATTTTTAACCACTGCGCACATAATAAAACCAATAGCGCAACACTCGAAACTGTTAGGAGAGACCCATGAGTCTATTTGTAAATACCAATGTGTCATCGTTAAATGCACAACGCCAACTATTCACAACTGGCAATAACTTAAGTACCGCCTTTGAGCGTCTATCATCTGGCTTCCGCATCAATAGTGCTGCTGATGATGCTGCTGGCCTTCAAATTACCGACCGAATGACATCTCAGATTCAAGGTCTGAACCAAGCGGTACGAAACGCAAACGATGGTATATCACTTGCGCAAACTGCTGAAGGCGCTATGGCTGAAACGACAACCGCCCTTCAACGTATTCGTACACTAGCCATTCAGTCGCAAAATGGAATCAACAGCTCAGCTGACCGTGTTGCGCTACAAAAAGAAGTATCTGCACTTCGTACAGAAATATCACGTATTTCAACTACAACGCAATTCGCAGGTGTAGACATATTAACAGGTGATTTTTCTGCCAAGTTCCTTGTTGGTGCAAATGCAGGTCAGACAATTTCTGTAAACTTGTCAGCACAGGCACTGGGTCGTGCAGGTGTTAATGGGTTCAGTGCAACCGGTTTAGGCATTATTTCTGATGATGTGTTAACCGAAGCAGGAGCATCACGTTTGTTAACCGCGGTAGATAAAGCGGTATCGGCAATCGGTGGCCTTCGCGCTGATTTAGGTGCACTGCAAAATCGATTCCAGTCGACAATCCGTAACTTGAGTAACATTTCTGAAAACGTGTCTGCGGCAAGATCGCGTATCAAAGACGCTGACTTTGCCACTGAAACGGCAGAATTAAGCCGTAACCAGATATTACAGCAGGCAAGTACCACTATTTTAGCCCAGGCGAACCAGCGCCCTCAGGCTGCATTATCACTGCTAGGCTAATAGTTTTAGTTAGTATTAAGCGCTATTTGGGAAGGAGTTGAGAGGCCATCCCCTGAAGAAAGGAATGCGGCCATTAAGGCCGCCCCTTTGAGAAAGCGCCGACTAACAGGACTGAGAGTGTAGAAGTGTTGGTTGAGAGGCCAGTTTATCCTACTAAACCCTGCCAGCCGACAGAAACTGAATTTGCTCTATCTCCTAACGTGAGCAAATTGGCCGAGATATCGTTGTCTCGGCCTTTTTTTTATTTTTTACCGAAACATCTCACCAATATCAAACTACGGTAGAGCAACGCCGTAGCTCACCCAACACAATGCATATTAAGTGCCAATTTCTGTAACTCTATCATCTTAATATTCTTCAACGTATTAGGTTCCAATAAGTTTGGATTTATTGTAAGCAATTAATAGAGCATCAAGGCAACGATTATTTCTAGAATCAGTGTGTCTTATACCAATCCGTATAACTCATTACCCACTTAGATTCCAAAGAATTACAATGAATTTTAAAAAATAAATTGATTAATAGTCTTTATAATCAGTGGCTTATTTATTTTCTGGTAAGTTTTTTTAAAAAAATAACAAAAAAGGCTAAAGAACCTAAAGCATTGGCCGATACCTATTGTTGAGGGGTAATTTAATTTACTTTTATATTGAGGTGTTGGCGGGAGTAGTGACCCAGCTGATATGAACTGGAAGGATTTGATGATAGCAGATTTGCCGTCGAATCCCTAGGAGGTAATCTAATGTCTTTATTTGTAAATACCAATGTTTCATCGATCAATGCTCAACGTCAGCTTTTTGACGTTAATGATCGTTTGAATACGTCGTTTGAAAGACTTTCATCGGGATTCCGCATTAATAGTGCATCGGATGACGCTGCAGGTCTTCAAATTTCTGACCGTCTTACTTCACAAGTACAGGGCCTTAACCAAGCAGTACGAAATGCTAACGACGCTATATCTTTGTCGCAAACAGCAGAAGGTGCACTTAGCGAAGTTACCACAAGCCTACAGCGTATTCGTACTCTTGCTGTACAATCACAGAACGGTATCAACAGCTCTGCTGATCGTTTGGCACTACAAAAAGAAGTGTCTGCTTTACGTACTGAAATATCGCGTATCGCTACCGATACACAGTTTGGTAACGTGAACATATTAGACGGTAACTTTTCTGCAAAATTCCTTGTAGGTGCAAATGCTGGCCAAACAATTTCAGTAAATCTGTCGTCTACAAACCTTGGATCAATTAGTGGATTCAGTGCAACTGGTCTTGGTATCACTACAAACAGTGTTGCTACAGCTGATGGGGCGTCTGCTTTACTTGGCGATGTTGATGCTGCTATCTCTGGTATCGGGGCGGTTCGTGCAGACTTAGGTGCGCTTCAAAACCGTTTTCAGTCAACCATTCGTAATCTAAGCAACATCAGCGAAAACTTATCATCGGCGCGTTCTCAGATTCGTGACACTGATTTTGCAGCTGAAACTGCTGAGCTAACGAGAAACCAGATTATCCAGCAGGCATCTGTTTCTGTACTAAGTCAGGCAAATCAGCGTCCTCAAACAGCGCTGTCATTGCTTGGATAAGCTATACTTAAAATAGTTACCTTAGTTGAGATGTAACGGGTGCTTGCTTTTTAAGCAAGGGCCCGTTTTGTGGTTTCAGTAGGGAGGTATTAGGTGGAAATTCAAAATACCCAAGTTGGCCAGTCGTTTGCATCACCAGGGCCTAAGAATGCTGGTGTAGTTGAAAGTGACGTTAAACGTGAAATAGAAGGCTCTGAGACTAAAGAGCGGTCTTTTCTTAATAACGGGCAGAATGCTAACGTCAGTGCAGCGCAGGATGTGTTAGACAAAACAGGAAGTCAGCAAATTCTTTCTCAAGCTTCTCCGTCGCAGGCCGATATAAGAGAAGAAGAGAGTAACGGTGTTGAGTTAGACGATGCTATTGCCAAAGTTGAGTCATTTTTAAAAGTTCAGAATCGAGACTTAGCTTTCACTATCGATGAAAAGACGAATCGTTCAGTAGTGACGGTTAAAGATTCAACGTCTGGTGATGTGATAAGGCAAATACCTTCAGAAGAGGTTTTAAAGCTTGCTGATCGCATCCAAGAGTTACAGCAGGATGTTGGTAACAGCGTAGGAGTGTTTATCAACAACCAAGTTTAACATGAGGTAAATTATGACAATTCAGTCTCTAGGTGTAGGATCGGGTTTAGCCCTTGATGATCTTGTACAACAACTTCTGACCGCAGAGCGCCAACCTAAAGAGGAGCGTTTGAATGCGAAAGAAGAGCGTATTGAGGCTGAAATTTCTGGCCTTGGTCAAATAAAATCGAAGCTCTCTGACTTCAAAGATGCCGTCGACGAGTTGCGAAGCGACAATGGTATCAATGGGCGAGAGCCTACCATCACAAATCCTTCAGAAGACAATGATGTACTGTCCGCAGAAGCATCAAATTCAGCATTGCGAGGCAGTTACGAAGTTATCGTCGAACAACTTGCTGCTGGAAGCCGTATAACTACAGACGCCGGTGCGTTTACATCAAGTAGCGACCCTGTGCTTTCATCAGGTACAGGTTCATTGACATTTGACGTGGGCGGAAGCGAGAGCTTTACCGTAGATGTTACTGCTGGCATGTCACTAACCGCGTTACGTGAAAAAATAAACAGCGCTGATGATAACTTCGGCGTAACCGCAAATATAATTGATACAGGAACCGGTGCAGGGCCACGTTTGGTTTTCTCGTCCAGCGAAACAGGCGATGGCAATGACTTGGTAATCACTAATGACACCGGGGCTGCAGAGTTAGATCGCTTATCGACAACTGGCGGTACAAACAACATTAGTGCAGCGAACATAGAAAGCGCGCGCAACGCTATCGCCTATATTGATGGTATCGAAGTTCAAAGTAGTTCCAATGAGTTTGAAAATACTATTCAAAACGTATCGTTTGAAGTAAACGAAGTTTCTCCTAAAGATGCTGCAGGGGACTTTTTAGCAACCAAACTAAGTATCGGTTATGACAAAGAAGGTTTAGATAAAAAAATCAGAGACTTTGTCGATAACTATAATTCACTGGTTGATGAAATTAAAACGCTCACTCGCTATGGAGAGTCTGAGCTAGAAGAAGACGGCGCATTAGCAGGTGACTCTTTGTTGCGCGGTATCCAAAGTGGGTTAGCGTCCATTGTCGGCGATAGTGTTAGTTCTTCTGCCTTAGGTGGGTTGTTTCAGATTGGTATTGAGTTCGATGACGACGGTAAGCTGGAAATTGGCACGACAGATTTTGGACTTGGTTCTGGTGAAGATAGATTAGAAGATGCACTGGAAGATAGCTTCGATGAAATCGCCAAGCTGTTTACAGACCCAGACGAGGGGATTGCTACACGGCTCTATGAATTTTCAAAAGAATACACTTCTTTCAGTGGATTAATTAGCTTAAGAGAGCGTGCAGCGAAAGATGACCGCGAAGATTTGTTCGACGAGCGGGAGACCTTAGAGCTACGCATGCTAAATTACGAAGAGATTCTTCGAGACAAATATTTGAACCTCGACCAGACCGTTGCACAGTTGAACCAGACTGGATCTGCGCTGCTAGCGTCGTTGTAATTAATTTAGAGTTGGAGTTTTTATGTCACTCAAAGGTATAAATGCCTACCGTAAAGGTAATCTGAAACAAGATGTGGCAAATGCAGATCCGCATAAGCTTACGCTCATGCTGTTGCAAGGAGCACTCGATCGAATCGCATACGCAAAAGGTGCGATGGAGCGTAAAGAATTGGTAATCAAAGCTGATTATATCTCAAAAGCGAATGCGATAATTATGCATCTACGGGACACCCTTGACCTAGAGGTGGGCGGTGAAGTCGCCGAAAATATGTTCGCGCTATATAATTATATGATTGAACGCTTAAATGATGCACATTTTAATAACGACTTGAATATGTTAGATGAAGTGTCTAGCCTATTAACACCAATTCGAGATGCTTGGGTACAGATTCCTGAAGAGGCTAAACAGGAAGCCTATGAGGCCCAGCGTCAGAACCGACAAGCTATTTGAAAAACTCGATATTAAATCACAGCAGCACTCCATTATTTCTTCAAGCAGTTAACGCCCAGTTAGCTGCTTGTTTGTCTTCGTCCAGTGACACTTTTTCTACCGAACGATTTCGGTACCTTTCCCAAATACGCCATAAAGTTGTTGTTCGAGCGCTATCACGTCTTGAAAACGATGAGAAAAAATCATTTGCACAAAAAGAAATTGAGATAAATCATAAGCTTGAAGAGCTGGCGCAAGGCTTGCTTGATAACGCAAAAAAGGAAGCGGTTAAATTTTCTAGAGGCCGCGCAGCTGTTAAGAAATATAAATAATTATGCTAAATCATATTCAGCTACATATTCATGACGATGAAGAAAAGCAACTTGAGGTAGAGAAGCAGGCTGCCCATTCTTTGAGGTTGCGCTATCACGAAAATGTAGAGGCGTTTCGTCGGCATATTCCTTCTTTACTTTCTCTCGTAAAAACTGACAAGACCAGTAACTCTACACTGTTGTGTAATAAATACGGTGAGCTAAATGTAGTTAACGTCACCACGGGGCAAGTATTGTATGGTCTGTATCCATCACAAGATGTTTCAGAAGAAGTAACACAAGCTCTGCAAGATATGTCCCCTGTCTACTTCGATTTGGATATCAAGCAAGAACCTAATGCGCTAGTTATATTTGGGCTAGGACTTGGCTATCACATTCCTATGCTCCTAGAACACAGTAAATTTCGAAATATTGTTATTTATGAACCAGATGAAGAGTTGTTTATCTGTTCTCTCTCCGTTATCAACTGGAGGCATATACTCGAATCCGCGAAGCAGAATGGCGTTGGGCTATTTCTTCAGATTGGAGACAGTGGAAAGCAAATTTTTGAAAATATGACTGAGTTGCAGCAGCATCTCGGTAGTAGTGGTTTTTACTACTATAAACATCTTAATAACGGTGTTTTTGACGACTTAGAATTAAAACTGAGAACGGTGCCTTGGACTGAGCTGCGCAATTGGAAGGGGGGAGATAATAATAGCAATTCTATAGTTAATTATTTGCCACCATGGACGAAAAGAGTATTCTCAAGAGATGCAAGCAACCGGTTGGAGAGCCAAAGGTTTAAAGATAATCTGAAAGCGTTTATGTCTTTTTTTCCGTCAGTTTATGAAGAGTTTAAAAACTACTCACCGTCTGTCTGGGTTCCCTATGGCGAAGACTCATCTCATATCAATATATTGCATAAAAATACCCGCTCGTTGTTTTATCAGTATGATGCAGTTAAAGCATGCGAAGATAGTTTTCATTGTTTTGCGCAGCGTCCTCATAAAGATGGAATTATTCTTGGATATAAAGGCAAAAAATTAAGAAACTATCTGCATTATCAGATGGTAATAGAATGCGAGTCAGTCCTAAAAGGTGTGAAAGACGAAACCGGTTCATTACCCCAAGCCGTAAAGTCAGTCATTTTTTTTGGACTGGCAGCAGGTTATGATTTATCTCATCTTATAGAGCATCATGATGTTGAAAAATTATTTATTTGTGAGCCGAACAAAGACTTCTTTTATGCATCATTGCACGCTTTAGACTGGGTCACAATTTTAGACTACTTCTCTAAAAAAGAGCGCAGACTTTACCTAAACATCGGAGATGATGGAACCAATTTAACCAACGATCTTCTTGTACAATTTCAGTCTATTGGCCCTTACGTACTTGCGAATACCTATTTTTACCAATCCTATTACAATGAACACCTTGTTAAAGCAATTTCTCAATTAAGAGAGCAATTACAAGTTATGATTGCAATGGGAGATTATTTTGATAACGCAAGATATGGAACGGCTCACACACTTTGGGCTATTCAAAATAAGATACCTTTTTTGAAGAAAAACGTATCGTCCCAACTGTCAGTCGATGACAAAGATGTGCCAGTTTTCATTGTCGGAAATGGTCCCTCTCTGGATAATTTAATCCCTTTGTTAAAAGAAGAAGGGCAAAGAGGAATCATCGTTTCTTGTGGAACAGTTCTTCAAACGCTTCACGCCAACGGAATCGTTCCCGATTTTCATGCAGAAATTGAGGCAAACCGTTCAACATTCGACTGGGCTGTACGAATAAACGATTCTGAATATTTAAAAAAGATAACCTTAATAAGCTGTAATGGTGTACATCCAGACACGTGCGAATTATATAAAGACGTACTGCTTGCTTTTAAACAAGGTGAGGCTTCTACCGTCTCAATCTTTGAGCTGTATGACAAAAATGGGTTTGCAGCACTCAATAATGCTTATCCAACAGTGACAAATTTCGCGGTTAACTTTTTTACAGAGATAGGGTTTCAGCAATTTTACATGCTTGGAACAGACCTTGGTTTTGTAGATGCAAAACATCACCACAGTAAAGCGTCAGGCTACTACAGTGAAACAGGCCAAGATCTTTACGATTATAACGCTGAGAACAACACATCGCTGATTGTTCCCGGTAATTTCCGGCCTTACGTAAACACAAAGTACGAGTTCAAGGTTTCTAAATCTGTATTAGAAAACACGTTGTCAAATAAACAGGTAGATGTGTATAACTTGAATGACGGGGCTAGGATTCTAGGTGCAAGGCCTCTAAATATTGATAACGCAATTATTATCAGTAAAGAAGATAATAAACAAACTGCGCTCGAGAACGTTAGAAGAATAGGGTTCGAGACATTGGGCAAGAAGGATTTTATTGAGCGATTTGAAAGGCGGTTTCATCACGATGAGTTGCTGAGCGAGTTGCGGCAGCTTCATGAAATCATTCCCTTCTCGTTTGAAAATGAAAGCCAAGTGGTTGAACTTATAGAAAAACAGCGAAGTATTCTTGTTAATTCACTGCTTAAAAAGAAATCGATACTTTTTTTCTACCTCAATGGAACGCTTAATTATATTAATAGCTCTTTTACTAAAATCACAAATCTGCAAAACAAACAACGCGTGATTGAACTAAGTCAAAAGCTAGCAAATATTTGGTCCAGATATACCTTATATATGCTCAAAAGTTTTGAGTTTCAGAAATTTGAGTTCGACAATATAACTAGCTTTATGGGGAAAAGACGTGAATTGCTCATCCGACATTATCTAGAGAGCAAACCATTTAGACTACACTTCGCAGGTCAGTCACTGCGAGCGGCATCAAGCTCATATCTAGAAATGTTACGTGAATATGAGTCTGAAAAGGCGTTACAGATTGATGTTTACGTTGATAGCGATCGCGAAGTGGTTTTAAACAGCGCATTTGGTTGCAGGCTCCAACGCAACTACGTTACGTCAGTTTCATCCTTATTTCACCCAAGTGGTAATACTGTTTATTTACCTGGGAGCCTTTCGGACGATAAATATTCATTATCTTGTAATGATGAAACTCGAGTTAATTTCTTAGTGCTTTCTATTATAAGCGGTCTAAAGTCTGTTGTTATTGTACCTAAGCAAATATATCTTGAAGATAGTGAGCCATTTGGATTAGAAACTATTCTTGCCAGCTTCAAGGGATATTTTTGCTATGGTGCGGTGGACTTCATAGTGATAAGTGAGCGTAAGTTAACCTCGAACGAATTGCACCTTGGCACCGGTGATCGATTGACCTTTATACCGCAATTAAAAAAATTAGATTTACTCGGTAGAAAACTAAATGCTTCAGCGTACCTTCGATCTAAGCAAGAACTTGTTTCTCGCGGAACAAGCTAATGAACAATATTTTATTTTTCTCGCCTCAAAGTGACATCGTCGTGTATGTGTAAAGATGATATTGATTTCGTCATACTCTGGGTTGATGGTAACGATGAAACACACAAACGGCGTAGGGAAAAATATCTGTCTAATGAGATAACGCGCAGTGCAAGTGATGCTGAACAATCCACTGGAGATAATAGGTTTCTTCAGCACGATGAACTTCGTTTCTGCCTTAGATCAATTAAGCGGTATGCCCCTTGGTTTCGCAAAATTTGGTTGGTAACAGACGGGCAAACCCCATCTTTTCTTACTGAAACATTACTCGAGCAAGATAGAATATATATTGTTGATCACAAGGATATTTTCGTTGGGAAAGAGAAATACCTTCCCACATTCAATACGCGAGCCATTGCTAGCCAAATCGATAGGATCCCGGGCCTGAGTGAAAAGTTTGTCTATGGGAATGATGACTTTATGTTGGGTGCCGATACATCTGCTTCTTTCTTTTTTGACGGTCATATTCCTAAAATATGGGGAGATTGGACAAGTGAGGGCATAAATGGTGCCAATACGCTTTTTCAGCAAGGCATGATAAACGCATGGAAGCTATTTGGGCAGGACGATGGCCACTATATTCATGTGAGTCACGGTTTTCAGCCTATGACAAAAAGCATTGTTGGAACGTTAAAGTTTCAATTTCCAACAGAGTTTGAAAATAATTTAACCTACCGTTTTCGTCATAGGTCGCAGTTTATAATAGAGTCGCTCGTAAACCATTATTGTCATTATGTGATGAAAGCGAACGTATTAGGTACGTTACCGATGGTACATTTTAGTTTCGAGCTTTGTAGGTACGGAGATAGAAATAAAATAGCGTTTTTATTTGAATTGCTAAAAAATGCTGAAAGAACAATGTTTTGTCTTAATGAATACCACTCATTGGTTTCTCGCATACCGCTTGTAGAAACCTACCTTGATAGTCTTTGCGGCCCGAAACTGATTAGCGAAGTCTGAATCGTTATTGTGACAATTTTTGCTTCAACACTACGGTTTGAATTGGCTTAGTTAGGATTTCGAGTTCTAACGTTTATGCTTTCAAAGGTTCGGCCGATATACTGTATAGCAACTAATATTACTGCGATCACTTACACTAGATCTAATTAAAAAAACAATTATGCGACAGAATAAATCGATCCTTATACTGGTTTCGTCACCATTTCAATATTGGTGCGCGCAGGAATATCTCGTTCAATTTGGTTTAGTTAATGAATCGATAACAGTTGTAAATGCCGCCACTTTTTGTGCAAATTCAATGGAACAAATTGAGAAACTGCATGGAAATCTGAATAACATTGTAGAGCATACGTTGACTATTCCTAAACAAGGTGAATTAAAGAGTCGCATATTACCCTATGCTGACTTAGCCTGTTTACTTTCAAAAAATCTATTTGATATCATTATCTTAGGTGACCTTAGACAGATTTGGATGCAAGATATTGCGTGTAGCCTTAAGTGTAAACAAGTTGTTTTAGTCGATGATGGGGCTGCTACCAATGTTTTCGTCGAGAAATTAATGGCGCCTGCTAGATTTTTATTGCCTATATCTATGCACGAACAAAGTTCGGCTAGAAAAGAGCAAGCTTCGTCTATAAAGCAGGAGTTAGGACTAAAAATACAGAAAAAGCGCTTCGTTCTGTATTCTGTCTTTTCTTTTTCTCAGCATAAGAACGCCCAGCTGAATCGTTTGTCTTCATTGAAAACAATCTTTCAAAACAACACGGCAGAGCGCAAAGTAGAAAACCACTTTATCGGTTCTCCAGTATCCGAAAAGAAAATAGTTGACGAGAAAGATTACGAGGAAATCCTTCGAGATGCAGCAATGTTAGCTGATCCGACTAAGTCGTTAATCTATTTTGCGCACCGGGCAGAAAATATAGCTGTAAAAAGACCATTGTTAGAAAGCCTTGGTTTTAGCATAGAAGTGCATGATGAGCCCTACGAGTTAGTGTGCGCTAAACAAAATAGAATACCTATGCAAATCATCGGTATGCACTCAACTAGCTTATTCAATATGAAGGTATTGTTTGACGCAGAGATAGATGCGATTTGCTATAAAATCAAAGAAACCAAATTGCAAAATTTGGACAACATTAATTGGGGAAGTGATAAATTCTCCTTAAAAGATCATATAGACTCTATTTACAATCGACTTGATGAGTTCAATATTGCAGTACGCTACCCAAGTTAAGTGAGGATAACATGGCAAGAAAAGTAGCATTTATAACTGGGGTGACGGGGCAAGACGGAGCTTATTTATCTCGCTTGCTTTTAGACAAGGGCTACGAAGTTCATGGGGTCCGGCGCAGAGCGTCGTTGCCTAATTTAGACAGGGTCCACGATTTAGTCGACCCTCCTCAGCAAGTTAAAAACAATTTTTATCTGCACTATGGCGATATGAGTGACTCACTATCTTTAGTCAGATTACTTAATGAAGTGCGCCCAACGGAAATTTATAATCTTGCTGCTCAAAGCCACGTCCATGTATCTTTCAACACGCCAGAGAATACTGCTGATGTTAATGCAATGGGGACACTTCGCTTACTTGATGCTATTAGAACTTTGAAATTGGAATCATCAGTTAGGTTTTATCAAGCTTCAACTAGTGAACTATACGGTAAAATTCAGGCACCTCGCCAGAGTGAAAGTACCCCTTTTTACCCCCGTTCTCCTTACGCAACAGCAAAACTTTATGCTTATTGGTCAGTGATTAATTATCGAGAATCTTATGGAATGTATGCCTGCAACGGTATTTTGTTTAATCATGAATCAAAATATCGAGGTAAAACGTTTGTCACGAGAAAAATCACATCGACGGTAGCTCGAATTGCCTTTGCCCTTCAAGACTGTTTGTTTCTTGGCAATATTGATGCACAAAGAGATTGGGGGCATGCAAAGGATTACGTTGAAGCGCAATGGTTAATGTTGCAGCAAGAAGTACCCGAAGATTTTGTTATTGCGTCAGGCAGAAAAACATCCGTCAGAGAATTCGTGGAAATGAGCTTTAATCTGCTGGGAGTAACCCTAAGGTGGCAGGGGAAAGGGGTCGATGAAGTTGGTATTGTAGAAAGTATTAACTTGGAAAAACTTGGTGAAAGAACACAAGGTTTCTCGTCGTCACTGAAAACTGGTGATGTGGTTGTTCGAATAGACCCTTATTATTTTCGTCCAAACGAAGTAGATGTGCTCTGGGGCGATGCGAGCAAAGCAAAAGATAAGCTTGGATGGGAACCGTCTATTAGCCTAAAAGAAATGGTTGAAGAAATGGTATTGCATGACCTCACACTAGCCAGGGATGAGGCAATTTTGAATAAGTACAGAAATGACTAAGTCAACATTTATTCCGGTATCTCAGCCCTTCGTCGATGACAAAGCGAAAGAGCTTGTCTTAGATTGCCTAGATACAGGTTGGATTTCGTCTCAAGGAGAGTATGTTGGGCGCTTTGAGCACGAGTTTGCTAGCTACGTCGGGGCGAAATTCGCGATAAGTGTAACAAGCGGCACGGCAGCGCTCCACCTTGCGTTGATGGCCCTAAATATTGGTCCGGGTGATGAAGTTATTGTGCCCGATTTGACGTTCGCAGCGACTGCCAATGCTGTTTTACTCTGCGGCGCGAAGCCAATTTTGTGCTGTGTAAATCAGGCGACGTGGACGATAGATATTGATGATTGCAAAACCCTCATCAGCCCAAACACTAAGGCGATCATTCCTGTTCATTTGTATGGTAACCCAGCGGATATGACAGCCCTACTTTCGTTGGCGAGAATACACAATATCGAAGTGATAGAAGATTGTGCAGAATCATTGGGAGCAAGCTTACATCAAAAGTGTACAGGAACAATTGGAACGATAGGCTGCTATAGCTTTTTTGCCAATAAGCTGCTCTCTACAGGTGAGGGAGGTATGCTAACAACAAACAACCCAGAGTTAGCCAGCAAAATACGCGTTTTGCGTGATCATGGAATGTCTCCAGAAAGGCGTTACTGGCATGACTTTGCTGGCCTTAATTATCGGATGACTAATATTCAAGCTGCCATAGGCGTGGCGCAACTTGCTTTATTAGACGAATTCACCGCTTCAAGAACGAAGCAAGAAAGTATCTACAAAGAAATGTTGTCACATGTGCCTGCAATTACATTTAAGAAAGTAATTGATGATGCGACTCCGGTAAACTGGCTTATGTCGATACGAGTTACCTCCGATGATAAAAAGCAAAACGCTACTGCGCTGCATCAGTGGTTACACGACAATTTTGTTGACTCTAGGCCCTTCTTTTTCCCTCTTCATCAACAACCACCATACCGTGATGAGAGAGAGGCGTTGGAATCAACGAGCGCTCTGTCACAGTCAGGTTTGTCTTTACCTACTTTTATTGGACTAAAAGATGACCAAATTACGCATATCTGCAAGCTAATTACTCAGTTTATGAATATCAGAGGTTAATCATGCCGAGTTTCTCTAAAGAAATAAAAATTGCTAATCATGTTATTGGCGCCCAAAAACCTGTGTATGTAATTGCTGAGGCAGGGGTCAATCACAATGGCGATATTCGACTTGCTTATCAGTTGATAGATATAGCGATCAAATCAGGTGCAGATGCAGTAAAGTTCCAATTGTTTAATACTGAGTCACTTATCAAGACTAATGTGAAAAAAGCGACTTATCAAATTGAGACTGACAGCGAGAGCCAAAGCCAATATGAGATGTTAAAAGCACTGGAGATTTCGCCGAGTGACTGTGAAAATCTAGCTAAATATGCAGCGGAGCACGGAATAGATTTTATTGTTACGCCTTTTGATGAACCCAGCCTCACTTTCTTACTAACTTTACCGATTGCTGCATTAAAAATATCCTCAACAGACCTTACTAATCTAGCATTTATAGAGCGAGCCTCGCACGCAAATATTCCACTCATTCTTTCCACTGGCATGAGTGAGCAGTCTGAAGTAGACGAAGCGATAGAAGTACTTAAAGGCAATTGTAAAGATCTGGTCTTGTTGCAATGTACGTCAAGTTATCCTGCGCCGCTATCTCAACTAAACCTAAGGGTAATGAAAAAATATGCGGAAGATTACCAAGTGGTTGTTGGATATTCTGATCATACGAGCGGTATTGGTGCTTCTCCCTATGCTGTTGCAGCTGGCGCCTCAATTATTGAAAAACATTTTACTATAGATAAATCATTGCCTGGGCCTGATCATCAAGCATCTTTATCACCTTCAGAGCTTTCTTTATTTATTGATGAAATACGTAAAGTTGAGACTATGATGGGCAGAGAAATTAAGCGTGTAGAGTTATGTGAAAAAGAAAATAGGCTTGCGCTTCAAAAATGCTTAGTGGCCGCGACATCTATTTCTGCAGGTGAAGCGTTAACCTCAGAAAACATGATAGCGAGAAGGACTGGTGGAAAAGGCGTTCCTGCTAACTTTCTTAGTGAGTTAGTGGGAGAACTTGCTACGCTAGATTACGCGCCGGGTGACATCATTGAGCACTGAGAATCGAGTTGTAAAAGTCAATGTAGTTGGAGCGGGCGGGCACTCTCGTTCCCTGCTAGCACTTTTGTCGGCGTGTAATATTTCTGTAGAAAGAGTGGTTGACCAAAATGTAGTACCGGGAGAGCAAATACTCGGTATCCCAGTGAGTGACATTAACATTGAAGATCTCAAGCTCTCCGAACATAGCAGTGTAGTCGCCATCGGAGACAACACAGCAAGACGCAAAGTTCTATTAGAGATTGGTGAGGGAATATACCCTTTACCATTACTACATCCATCTGCTTTGATAGAACCCTCTTCAAAAATTGGCAGATACAGCCAAGTTTTTGCAGGTTCTTATGTCGGCCCGTTAGCTCAAGTAGGCGAGAATGTTATTTTAAACACTTACTCTATAGTTGAGCACGAAGCTAAGGTGGGTAATAACTCTCATATAGCGGTCGGTGCAAAAATATTGGGGCGGGCACGGGTCGGGAAAGGCTGCTTTATTGGTGCCGGAGCAGTGATAAAAGATAATGTTTCAGTCTGTGACGATGTAACTGTCGGTGCTAATAGTTTTGTAAACAAGTCGATTCATGAACCAGGTATCTATGTTGGCACGCCAGTGAAGAGGTTAAAGTGAATAGTAATATCTTTGTTTCAAGCAGTTGCGTAAATAACCGAAAAATTTCTGAAAGCGTCGAGGAGTTAGCGAAAGCAGGTTTCTCCCATATTGAGTTATCTGGAGGAACCAATCTTTACCCTAATTGGAAAGATGAGCTAATTCAGCTGAAGGAGCAATATAGACTTACTTATAGATGTCACAATTATTTTCCCCCCCAGAGAACCACTTTGTTTTAAATTTGTCTGCAAGCGATGACGAAGTTAGAGAGCGTTCTATCTCCCATGTTTTAGAGGCAATCTCATTGTCACAGGAGTTGGGAGCAAAGGAATATGGAATTCATGCAGGTTTTCGCTTCCAGCCGGATTACAAAAAGCTAGGGCAGCAGTTCGATGCTGTTGATTTGCAGGAAGAAAATGAAGCAATAGAAAGGTTTGCCGTTGCATGGAAAGAGCTTAAGCTTGTTGCCGAGGAAAAAGGGGTAAAGCTCTATGTGGAAAATAACGTATTTTCTAGTGCCAATAAAAGGGCATTTGGCAATATAAATCCGTTTCTAGCAACAGACGCCCATTCAATAGCTAAGTTAAATGATGCCTGCGAGATTAACCTATTACTGGATATTGCTCATCTAAAAGTGAGTTGTGAAAGCTTATCTAAGTCGTTTGAAGATGAGTTAAAACATCTCATGCCAAAAACTGACTACCTTCACTTTAGTGACAACAATGGACTAGCTGATACTAATCAAGGTTTCACTAATTCATCAGAAATCTACCACTTACTGAAAAAGTATGATTACTCGGAAAAAACTATCACGCTTGAAGTCTATGATGATAAGTTAAAACAAACCTTTGATGCAGTTAAGACATTCTAATCGTCCAGGAGTCGATAGGTGATAGCGAAAAAACGCGTTTTAGCAATAGTACCGGCTCGTTCTGGTTCTAAAGGACTTAAAAATAAAAATATTCTCGTTTTTAACGGCAAGCCTCTATTAGCATGGACTATCGAAGCTGCACGGAAAGTAGATGAGATTGATGAAGTGCTTTTGTCTACTGACAGTGAGCAATACGCTAAAATAGGTAAACGTTATGGGGCGTCAGTTCCGTTCCTTAGAAGCCCTGAACTGTCAAATGATAACGCTTCACTGATGTCAGTAGTTGAAAGTACAGTAGACGAACTGAAAAAAAGAGGGGAAAGCTACGATATTGTTGTTGTATTACAGCCTACTTCTCCATTAAGAACGACCTCGCATATCTCTGAAGCGCTAAAGACGTTTTTATCTTTAGATTATTCTCCTAAATCAATGGCATCGGTTTATCAAGTGGAGTCGAAATACCGTTGGCTGCTTCACAAAGATGAAAGGGGATGTCTACGTTTCCTCGATGATAAACTCAACCGAGGCGTTGGTTTTGCTAGACAAGAAAATGCAGATGTTTTCATGCCCAATGGTGCGATTTTTATTTATGAAAGTCAGCACCTAGGTAGCCAGTATCAACAAACTACATTACCGTACCTTATGTCTAATGAGAGCTCTATAGATGTTGACACTCAAGACGATTTCGACAAAGCACTCTCGCTCAGTGTCAAGTAATGCAAAGCTAACACTACTTATAAAGAGAGAGGATTTCAGTACCTCGCTTTTCTAAGTACTCTAATCGTCTAGCAATCGTTTCTTGAAAGCTGTCGGAACTAATTATAATGACGTCTGGTTGTACGCGGTCTAGTGTTGTGACCTTTATCCCTTCTATGGTTTTGTCTTGAAAAGATGAGTCAGGGGTTAATACGCAATCAATGAATGCTTTGATGTTTTCATTTAAGCTACTTAGAAGCGTTGATGTATGTTGCCCTGTACCATAAAGCGCGATAACCGCAGTGCTTTTTCGGCTAATGTATTCTTCTAAAGTTAATATCAGCTTTGACCATTTTTCTAACTTTTTATGATGTAACGTCTTAGCTAAAGAGTATCGTTCATGT
Organism: Alteromonas sp. ABV4_150; assembly: GCF_056311745.1. Taxonomy (NCBI): domain Bacteria; kingdom Pseudomonadati; phylum Pseudomonadota; class Gammaproteobacteria; order Alteromonadales; family Alteromonadaceae; genus Alteromonas; species Alteromonas sp. ABV4_150. The sequence continues at coordinate 2,727,464 of NZ_CM149971.1, forward strand.
TCTAAATTAGTTAGAAAATTATTAATAGACCCATATTCGTTTGCGACACTTTTTGTAGCATGATCACTTTGCTTAAAAACGGCCCTGATTGACTCATCGCCACTTATCAAAGAAAAGCCAGCGCGTTTTAGTGTGTTCTTCAATGTTGCTAGATTAAAGTGATAGTTGTGTGCATTTTGAAGATATTTTAAAAAATCGCAGTCGTAAGACTCTTTCAGATTAAAAAGACCAGGCACCTCGATATAAAGTAAACCATCATCTTTAAGAAGCGTTTTTATGCTAGCAAGCTCGCTTTCTATGCTAGAAAAATGTTCTAGCACGTGACTCAAGATAACTACGTCGAAGTGTTTCGGCCGTTCTTCTTTTAACGTATGAGACGAAATGCAGGCTAGCTCAAGACCTAAGGACCTGCCAAACTCAAGGTATCGCTCCCCTAGATCAATCCCCAATACAGAATCACCGTTACGAAGGAAAGGGTAGAGGATACCGCCAGCTCCACATCCTATTTCTAAAATGTGTTGATGCTTTTTCTCTCTGTAAGGTTCAAGAAACGAAAAAATTCTATTGCCTCTCCTATGCTGTTTGTTGAAGAATCGTTCATCAGCTACTTCTTTGCCAACGTATAGCTCTCGATAAAGTGAGGCATAAAATATTTCGGAGCTTTCAGGGTCTAGCCGTTCTTTAGAATAAACTTGTCCGCACTTTTTACAAATTACTGTGTTAAGCGGTATCCCGTATCTATCTTTCTGAGCAAGTGTGTAGGAATCATCTTCACCACACAAGCACTGTACGGCTTCGTATCGTAAGCTGTTGTTTGCTAGCTTCTGACGAAATGTATTAAGCGCTTCAGTCTGCGCCTTATTTAAGGGCATTAACGAAGTATCATCACTTCTAAATCGCTTTGACAGCATTGCTAATTCTCTCCTTAGACGGGTTTATATAGTAGCGGCAACACTTAGATTTACTTAACTAAAATCGTTATTAAAAGTACGATACGCTAAAAATCTAAAGCGAGTGGCATTGTGGCCGATACTTAAGAAAGCGCTTTGGAACAGTGGAGATTTTCATGAAAAAGATGAGCGTACTTGAAAAACATGGCTTTGCCGGGCTCAATCGATGGCCGGGGAATGAGCAGCTTGCTAGTGCCGACGCAGTAGCTGATTACTTTATGCACGGCTACTCGCCCAGCGCACCTATCATATCCAAAGAAACGAATATTACGGCATTCGGGTCTTGCTTTGCAGGTAACGTATCACGCTTTTTACTTAAAAAAGGATACAAAGTAAATGCCCACAGTTGGGATCACAATCTTTCAGACGTAATTAGAATTGATGAGATAATGGTTCACACTCCAGCATTGTTAGCCCAATTTGAATGGGCCTTCAGCGACAAGCCTCTTGGCTCAGTTTTTATAGGGAGTGCGGAAGAGAAAGCTCAGACTTATCACAGCATGGATGCATGTAAGTCGATCATCAAAAATACAGACTTCTTTATTATCACATTGGGTCTCACCGAGGCATGGTATGACAAAGAGAATGAGCAATATCTGTGGAAGTTCGTGCCCAATAGAAAACTTGATCCTGAGCGTTTTGAAAGCCGTTTTGTTTCTTTTAGTGAAAATTTAAATAACCTTGAAAAAATTTACACGCTTATAAAACACAATAAACCTGATTCCAAAATTCTTTTTACGCTTTCACCCATACCTCTTCTAGGGTCATATCATGGAAAATCTGTTGTTTGTGCTAATACTGCTTCAAAGGCGACTTTGCGCGCGGTAATTCATGAATTTATATCCAGCAAAAACGATGAGAATCTGTTTTACTTCCCTTCATATGAGCTGGTGAATAGTTATGTAGATTCGCCTTGGAAAGATGATTACAGACATATAACGCCCGAATCTGTTGAGACAATAATGTCAATCTTCGGGCAGTACTATTTAGAGTAAATTCGCACTGCCAACGCGCTGGTTGGTTTTTACATCAAAAGTTTAGTCTTGACGTAAACGGGCGACTATCAAGCTAGATGATGGACGATTGTTCATTTGAAATTTATCTAGCAGTTCTGGTTGCCTTTTATTCACAGCGAAATTCACTATCGGAGCATCGAGTTCTGACTTAACTGATAAGCAGTTGAGCATTTCCTCAATACTAGAAACCACGTCACCGGCGATAAAGTCGTCGTCGCTGACCAATGTCTCACCTCGCAGTTTCAAATACTCTTCTTTATCGTATTGAAAGTAGATGATCGGTTTATTGGCAAGTAAGAAATCATACGCGATTGAAGAATAATCAGTAACAAGGGCCGATGCCTCTGCAAGCCAAGGGTAGATATTTTTACCGCTCGGATAGAGGTAAATGGTCGGGTGATTAGGAAGTCGTTGTAAACTGTTACTTTCTTCAAGACCCATGGCTTCGCCAAACAAACGTGAGATAAAAGGGTGAAACTTAAGAACGAACGCCCGTTTATTTTCACAGCACCAGGCATTGAGTGTATCTAAATCAAGAGGGTACTCATTATTACCCCAGTCTCGGTATGTTGGAGCATAAACAATAAAATCGCCTGATTCTTGCTTTACTTTCTCAATAAGCTCAAAAGGCTCTGCATTGATCCAGTCACGTTCAGAAGGGCTTTGAAAAAATGCATCATTTCTTGGGTAGCCCAACGCCAAGTAATTATTCGCTCTGAAAATCTTCGGGAAAATTTCTTGGTTGAACCACGCCGAACTCGAAATAAAAATGTCGTCGCAAATATCTGGATAGTGTTTGTTGCCACTTAAAGCCTTATAGGGCAGGCCATGCCACAACTGAACGACTGGAATAAACTTGCGCAATATTGTGAATGTGTTTCCAGTATACTCATGGTCGACAATAATTCGCTTGGCACAACAGATCTTCCACAATACTTTGAAAGATAATTTTTCAAACTTTGTTTCGTCATTATCCAGTTCAGGAATATGCTGTTTTAAGTTTAGGCCTAGCAAAAAAGGTTCTTTATTGTGCTGTTGCTTATGTTCACGATAAGCTAGTAGTACATTGGTATCGAAGAACCCTTCAGCGTAGTAGAGATAAGAGCGCTTCGGTGCAGCCATTCGCACTGTTTTTAAGGCAAGTGCACACATAGTGAACCAAAGACGGCTTATAAAATAACTTACTGGGGCACGATAGCGAGAAAAAGATAGCTTGGTCTGCTCTGTTTCAGATGGCAATACGCTATTTTCTGACTTAGGATAAATATCTATTTCATTGCATAACCACAAAGACTTTTGTGGGAAATGTCGCTTTACCAAACCAGCCGCAACATCGTCAGTATAAGTACTCTTGTGCAACACAACCTGTGCGGCGGCAGGGAAATGAGCAACATCGTTAACGATATCATCACCCTGTTTGAGGTTATCTACAAAGCCATTTACACAATAGCCTGCGCTTTTAAGGCGTTTAGCTAACTTTCTGCCAGCGGGGTTGGCAGGTGCAATATAAAGCGGGGTGTTTTTGTTAATACCGGTGCGCATGTTGTTCCCGTTAGGCTTCGTGCTCTAATCAATGAAAGTATTAAGCGGTTGAACCGGCGTCAACCGTCATAATTGTGCCGGTCATAGATTTGGCCTGTTCGCTCATTAAATACAGCACGGCAGAGGCCGCGTCGGCGGGAGAAGCTAATCTGCCTAAAGGACTGCGACGTTTCACGCTTTCCAGTTTGTCACCTTGCAGTGAGGACGTCATTTCAGTTTGCATATAGCCTGGTGCAACACAGTTTACCGTTATGCCCGCTTTACCCACTTCACGAGAAAGCGAGCGGGTAAACCCTTCTAATGCGGCTTTACTCGCTGCATACACGCTTAAGCCGTTAAATCCTGTACTGGCTATAATCGAAGATATGTTAATAATGCGACCGGTGCGATTTAGCATCATGCTACGGGATAGATACTTACTTAACAAAATAGGAGCTTGTACATTGATATCGAGTAATGTGCTGATCTCACTGTTGTGCATGGTGGCCAACACACCGTCTAACCCCACTGCAGCGTTGTTCACCAATCCGTAAGGGCGGCCGTATAATTCTGTGATTGATTTACACAGTGCGTGGATGCCATCAAGATCTGCCAAGTCATATGGGATGTGAGCAACTGACTGTTTATGAGCCTCACAAAGGCGCGATAAATCTTCACTCAGGCTGCGTGAAATAGCCACGACAAAGTAGTTTTCTTGAAGTAACTGCGTGCATATGGCAAGTCCGAGCCCACGACTCGCTCCAGTAACAACAACAGTATTCTTTTGGCTTTTCAAAGACGAGTTCAACGGAGTTATTCCTTGCAGTACTGATTAGTTCATTGTCTAACTAGCTTACCAGTATCGGATAGGGCTAGTTCATCGACGACATTGATTTTCGTGGGCATATCATTTCTGCCCAAGTGCGCTTTACAATGGAGCAATAAAGCGAGCTGTATGTCTTTGTGCTTAAGGTTCTCAGGAGTCGCTTTCAACACTATATCGGCCACAACAATACTACCTAAAATCTTATTTTCTTTACCATATACTTTAGCTTGTGCGACGAGAGGCGAGGTTAATAGCACGTTTTCCACCGTCTCAGGAAAAACTTTGTGACCACCTACATTAATGGCGCCATTCACACGCCCTTTGAAGTAAACCCGTTCGTCTTCGACAAATACAACATCTTGCGTATTGATATACCCCATTTCGTCTATTTCTATGGTGTTCACTGTCGTATTGAGTCGGATATTGTCACAAATAGGTTTCACCCATAATAGATTGTTTTTTATCCTTAATCGGGTTTTGTTTACACCGTCTTTTACCCATGAAAGGGGAAAACCCGCTTTTTTGTCACTAACAGCAAAACCCACACCGGCTTCAGTAGACGCATAAATATGAAAAATTTTGGCTGAGGGATAATGAGATGAAAGGGCATTGAGCAATTGCTGATCCGCTATTTCTCCCCCAAGCGTAATGCGAGATAGTGAAAGCGCTTCTAAACTTTGTGTCATTAAGAGTTGTCGCCACCAAGACGGTGTGGCTGATATCGCTCCTACCTTGCTGGTAATCATTAACGCTACTTTCTCATCTAACGTGCCCAAGGTGCAGTCAACTAGACAGTCGCCGTTTAACAGACTTTGAAGTAGAACCTGAAGGCCTGCAAACTTATTAGGCTTATAGGTTAGTCCCCAACAATGAGGTGTTGTTTCGCTAAGCCTAATTGAGGCACATAGGCTTTCAGTATTATGCGCTATCTTTTTTGGAGTTCCCGTGGTGCCTGACGTGTAAAGCAACCATGTGGAGTGAGCCGGAATTTTCCTTTCCTTAGCGGAAATGGGCGAAAAGCAAAACCTATCCGATGAAATAGAAAACTGCTCTATGAACCCCTCAAGCGCGAGTAATATGATGATGAAGTCTGATATTGAGGAATAAGGAAGCTTCCCGCTCTTGAGTAGCGTCATCGGCTGCGCGCAGTTGTCCAATTGTTATATCGGACAAAACCAAGTTTTGAATATTCTGGTCTGCGCCAAGAGTACTGTCTAATGAACTAAAAGCTTTTATTTCTTCTCGAAGGGCCTCAGCACTTGATACGAGTGAAGAGAACGAGATTTTTTCGCCACTAGATGTGATGATTGCGGTGCCAGTAAATGCCTTGATTTGTTCGATTAAGGGTATCACGGAAATGTATTTTTCTACTTCAATGCGTTGCTGTAAACAGTAACAAATTCGCCCAACGTTCTTGGATAGACGGCTAACTCCATCTCGCTGAAGGGATCTACGCCTAATTCCTCTTCAAGTTGCGCAACCAGCATAGCAAAGCCCAAAGAATCTAAACCACTTTGCAATAAAACGGTGTCGTCTGAAATATTCTCAATCAGGGTGCAATCTGCTATCAGTGCAACTTGTTCCATACTCGTTAATATGGTCTGTTTTAATTCAGACATGTTCGTTTTTTCTCTTAAATTGTTGTGGAAGGATTATAAATCAAATTGAATAAAGTTCGCTGCCGCACTAACTTGTTTAGGCAACCGACTCAATATTTTGGTTTTATTGCGTTGCCATTGTTCCCGTTTGTATTCAAAACGCTTCACCGAATGTCTCTCTTCATTTTGCGTGAAAGTACGCCCATCCTCTAAGACCGCGTATTGAAAAAGGGTGTGAAGTTTAATGACGCTTTTATTGAACGATAGAACTTCTGCGTAGAGTACCGCCGCATCTTTCAATTCAAGTGCATATTGTAGGGCGGCGATTTCTAATAGAAGTCCAGAACCAGGCCATACATCATCTTCACCGATATAACACCCCCATTCAAGCGTGTAAGGTGTAGATTGATGTTCTGAGAAATTTAACACACCAATAGGTCTATCATTTTGATAGAAGACGAAAAAACAGCGGCTTTCGTCATTTTTTAACGCGTCAAACCACGCTTCATGCTGTGACCAAGTAATTTCATCTTGGTTGTGCATGTTTTTGCGTATGTGGGGCTGGTTGCGCCATTGCAATACTAACTCTAGCTCATTTGAAGTCAGCGGTGAGAAGCGGCTAATGGGTGAACGAGGAGCCATAGTTACACCAAGTCCCAAGACATTGGCGTGCCTTTATGCACTGCTTTTGTAACAGGCTTACCCAAAAGCGTGGACAAATGCTTAACTGCCAAACCAAGGCCAGGGCGAATGGCCCGTAAATTTGATTCGGTTAACACGTCTCCTGCAACTAAGTCTTCGCAAACGTAAAGTGAACGTCGATGAGTGCGCGAGTTTAACTCAGAGGGCGTGCAACCGTAATTTACCTTGCCAACCGCGATAGCAGCGCGCTTAGTTTCGTCAACCAGCGCTGTAAACTCAGCCGGTTCAAGCGAAAATGCTGCATCGACTCCTCCGGCTTTTCGGTCAATAACGAAATGCTTTTCTATAACTGTAGCGCCTAATGCCGTTGCTGCTACAGCAACGCCAATGCCTGTCGTATGGTCTGATAGTCCAACCTGACAGTTAAACATTTGCTTCATGTGCTCAATGGTTGCAAGGTTTGCATTAACTGGGTCGGCGGGATACTGACTTGTACACTTTAGTAATATATATTCTGAGCATCCATTGTTCTCTAGTACTTCCACAGTCTCGGCAATCTCAACAAGACTTGCCATCCCAGTAGAAACGATAACAGGCTTACCTGTTTTAGCAACTTTGGCGAGTAGGCTATGGTCAGTGTTCTCAAAGGATGCAATTTTATAACATGGGACGTCTAACGATTCTAAGAAGTCAACCGCTGTTGAGTCGAAAGGCGTACTGAAAGCAGTCATGCCACGGGCCTTAGCTCGCTCGAAAATAGTGCGGTGCCATTCCCATGGGGTATATGCTTTTTTATAAAGCTCATATAAAGAACTACCGTGCCAAAGGCTGTTTTCATCATCAATAAAAAACTCACCTTTTGCTACATCGATAGTCATCGTATCTGCAGTGTATGTTTGCAGTTTTAAAGCATGAACGCCCGCGTCAGCGGCAGCATCCACCATCTGAAGTGCAAGATTCAGGTCGTGATTATGGTTGCCAGAGAGTTCGGCAATTATAAAAGGGGGAAGCCCTTCTCCCACATTGAAACGGTCAATTCTAATGTTTTTCAATGCTTAAACCCCGTTGACTATCTCTATTTCTCATTAACGATATCATTTCTTTGCTTATCAAAGACGCTCCGCCACCCAGTGGTACAATTTTGTTTAAATCTGTTTGAGCATCAAGCTCTTTAGCAGTGGTTGAAAAGTGATTTCTTAGCGAAGTAGCTATATCGTCACTTGAAACAGAGTTAACATGACCTAAATAATCACAGCCACCTAGTGAGGCTAAATATTCGGTTGCCTCGCGTTGGTTATCTGCAATGGTAATAATGACGCCGGGCAAGTCACAGGCACAGCGTTCCCAATGCATACTGCCACCGGCGCTAATCATCAAACTAGCTTTACACATTAATTCAGCCATGTTGTCGCTATTAATGTGAATTGTTACCCCATCAATTAATCGAGCTTGTTCGATCACAGCTTGTTTATACATGTTACCTGCACCTATCACCACATCGGCGGTTAAACTTAATTCTTTAACTTTTGCCAGTGCCTGTAAAGCAGTAGAGGTCGTATTCGTTGGGTCGCTACCCCCGAAACAAACAAGTGCATGCTTGGGTTTTCTTATGATGTTCTTTTGACGTGCCTGATAAAACTCTTCCCTTAAAAGCGCATATTTTGGCCCAATTAGCTGCGAACAACCCTTCGGTACCAGCGAGGTATAACGTTGTTCGGAATGTTCCGACAAGTTTACATCAATAAGTAAGTGGCAGTTGTGTCTCCTGTTAGCAAGGTCGTCAATCACGACAACCATAGCGCCATCATCAACCAATTCACTTTCAAATTTAGCGTTGAGTTTATAGTGATCGACAACCCAAATTTCTGCATTGATGTGACCAACGTCGCTCTCTACTTTAGGGACGTACGTAATACTAATGCCGGCAGCCTCAAAAGTGGCTTCAAGCATGTTAGCGCCCTGTGTACTAACAGCGATGACGTCCAGCTGAATATTGTCGACCTTGAAGGCATGTCTAAGCGCTTTTGCCAAAGTAATGCAACGCATTGCGTGGCCGGCACCTATTATCGGTGATGCGTCTACGCGTATAGCCAAGCGCACACTAATATTCTCCCATTTCTTTAAGTACTTTGAACATAACTTCGGCGCGTTTCCAGTCTTGTTCCGTGTCTATGTCCTGCACCAAATGACTGGGTAACTTTATCATGCGCGAACTCTCTGAAAAAACACGAGCAGTAGGATTCATCCAAGTCTTATTCTGTGCAATATACAGCTGGCCTGCATCGTGAAATGTGTCGACTAAATCTTGCGAACGTTTACCAATGTTTTCTTTTGAGAAAGCTGTCACTTCACCGTGCGGACCCTCTAGCAGCGCTCGCTGAATAGGAAACGAAAATTGATTAGCGGTGAACACAAAGCCAGCACTTTCTTTTTGAAGCTTTTCAACAGCCTTATCAATTATCTGACTTGTTAGAAAGGGGGCAGTGGCATAAATACAAGCACAAATGTCGATTAAAAGACCCTGGTCAATTAACTGTTTTAAAGTTTGTCTTATTACCGGTGTGGTGCCTGTTTTATCATCTGCAAGAGACGCTTCTCTCAAGAACGGCACTTCCGCACCATATGTTTGTGCTATTTCAGCAATTTCTCGATCATCGGTAGATACAAAAACGCGATCAATATGCTGGCTTTCTTTCGCCGCTTCTATCGAGTAAGCAATAACAGGTTTACCACAAAATGATCTAATATTTTTTCGAGGAATACGCTTGCTTCCGCCTCTTGCGGGTATGATGGCTATATTCATAACACTCATTGCTGTCGTGTAAGTGGGTAACGCATCCGCGTGTTGACTTACATTAAGCTTTTAACCTTTTTAAAGAATTGACCGACGATATAAAGGTATCGGCAATAAAATCTATTTGTGAAGTCGTTAGCTTGGGAAAGATGGGAAGAGTTATCGCTTGGCTATAATAGCGCTCAGCATTAGGGAAGTCTCCCACCTTAAAACCTAAGTCGGTATAGTAGGGTTGAGTATGAATGGGAATGTAGTGAAGGTGCGCAAATATGCCGTTTTCTCTAAGTGTTTCAACAAGCTTACTTTGCTGTTGTTGAGTTAGCTTTGGTATGCGAACGACGTACAAGTGAAAGCTGCTGTAAGCTGCTTCATTGACAACTAACGGTGTGATGTCCTCATTCTCTGCAAACCTCTCGCTGTACCGCGCTGCTACAGAATTCCGTTTAGCAATAAAGTCGTCTAATTTAGTTAATTGGCTTGTGCCAAGTGCGGCTTCAATATCGTTCATTCTGTAGTTAAAGCCCAATCCAACCTGTTCATAGTACCAAGGGCCGTGAGCCTTACTTCGCATTACACTTGGGTCATTTGATACGCCATGACTCCTCAATAGACGCATCTTGTCTGCTAAATCCTGTTGATTTGTCATTGCCATTCCACCTTCCATAGCGGTTATAATTTTCACGGGGTGAAAACTAAATACACATATATCAGAGTATTTGCAGCTGCCGACGGTGCTATCAGCATACTTTGCACCCACGGCATGAGAAGCATCTTCAATGACCTTGAACTGGTACTGTTCAGCAAGGTTAGCAATTTTTGCCATATCGCACGGTTGGCCTGCGAAGTGCACAGGAATAATGACCTTGGGTAGACAATCCTTCTTTTCCGCTTCTACTAATTTATCAGTCAATGCATTAATACACATATTTCCCGTATTGATGTTTATATCGACAAAATCTACAGAAGCACCACAGTAGAGAGCGCAATTAGCGGAGGCAACGAAAGAGTTTGGTGATGTCCAAACTCTATCGCCTGCACCGACACCTAATGCTAAACACGCAATATGTAGCGCCGATGTTGCACTGTTCACAGCGATGCCGAATTGGGCACCACAGTAAGACGCCAACGAGCTTTCGAATGCCGGAACGCGCGGTCCCTGAGTAAGCCAATCTGATGTGAGTGTTTTAACAACAGCGTCAACATCTGCATCGTCTATGTCCTGACGACCATAGGGGATCACTTTTTCGCTTCCTCATTAAATTCCGCAATTTCATCAATAGAAAGAAAGTGAGGGTTAGTATCTGAAACATACTCAAATGCTTCATCTACTGGCTTGCCTTTCTCTTCTAATGCATTGCTTGTGAAATTATTGCTGCGGTGGAAGAATTTAATAGCAGGAGCAATAACAAAGTGATCGTCGAACTCAAAAGTGTGAAACGCCATGTCGCCAGGACACATCATTTCGTGCAGTTTTTCACCCGGCCTAACACCAACAATTTTTATTGGTAAGTCAGGCGCCATAGCTTTAGCTAAATCAGTAATTCGTATAGAGGGTATTTTGGGAACAAAAATCTCCCCTCCTAGCATGCGCTCGAAGTTTTTAAGTACAAAGTCTACGCCCTGCTGTAGCGTTATCCAAAACCTGGTCATGTCTTGGTGAGTAACGGGTATATGGTCCGTGCCTTCTTGTATTAGTTTATTAAAAAAAGGAACAACTGAGCCGCGAGAGCCTACAACATTACCGTATCTAACAACTGAAAAACGTGGTTTTCTTGCTCCCACCATATTGTTAGCCGCTACAAAAAGTTTATCAGAGGCGAGCTTTGTCGCACCGTATAGATTAACTGGGTTAGCAGCTTTGTCGGTGCTAAGCGCTATGACTTTACTGACACCGTTATCAATAGCAGCGTTAATGACATTCTCGGCGCCATCAATATTGGTTCTAATACACTCTGTGGGATTATACTCAGCGGCGGGAACCTGCTTCATTGCTGCTGCGTGAATAACATAGTCAACTCCTTGCATTGCACGAGTTAACCGGTCTTGGTCCCTCACGTCACCAATGAAGTATCGCATGCAAGGCGCATTGAATCTTTGTTGCATTTCGAATTGTTTTAATTCGTCGCGAGAGTAGATAATCAAACGCTTTGGCTTATAGCGTGATAATAGTGTTTCAGTATATTTGTGACCAAATGAACCTGTTCCACCTGTTATCAATATTGACTTACCGTCGAACATATTTTGCCCGCTATTTTTATGATTTAAATTTAAATATACCATGTGTCGGCAGTATTGCCATAAACCATTAGGCCATAACGATTATTTCGCCAAATACTGTTAGAAAAGGGCGCATCGCCCGTCTGCGGAATTACAGCCGCTGTACCAACGCATTTAAATGCTCAGTTAGACTTTGCAATTGGCGAATTTTCTCATTTTGAATTTCGCTAATAACGGTTTTAAGTTCAGTAGTAGAGACATCTTGTGTGCGTGGTAGGTACACTACTTTAACGATATCTTGCAGATCATCGAACTTTCCAATCCAGTCATCACCCATCGCGAATATTTCAGCGCCTTCTCGCTTAAGGTCTTCTCGCTTTTGTTCCCAACAATTTTCTTGAAAGACGCTGTCGACATAGCGGCAGGAGAGCAAAATTTCCTTTCTGTCCTCATAAGGTATGACAACGTTTTTACCTTTCACCGTATTGAATTCATCAGAGGACAAGCCAACCACTAGCCTATCGCCTAAGCAGTGTAATCGCTTTAAAAGCCTTACATGCCCTATATGGAAAAGGTCAAAGGTGCCGTACGTCACCACAGTAGTCATAGCATTAATCTCTGAAAATAAACAAATTGTACACTCATAACTTATCGGCAAGTCAAACTATTCCATGAGCGTATAGATTTGTTCTTAAAGGTATAGACTATCATACAAATGGCTGACTACATTTTGCTCAGCTTTCTGCTAAACTTATAGAGTTACAAATTTTAGGAAAGCATCATGCAAGTTAATAGTTCAACATCCTCACTTCTCAGCCAAGTGCAAGAGAAGCAAGAATCCTTGATGGAGAAGCTTGCCAGCGGTAAGAAAATTAACAATGCATCTGACGGCGCAGCAGCCCAACAAATTATCGACAGGTTGACTTCCGAAGTTGAGGGAAACCGTCAATCGCTAAACAACGTCTATGATGGTATCTCACTCGCACAAGTTGCAGAAGGTGGTTTAGGCAGCATTAATGATGATGTAAACCGTATTCGTGAATTGACCTTGCAATCAGGCAGTGGTGTTTTGAGTAGTGGTGATCGCCGTGCTATTCAATCTGAAATCACCCAGCTGCAAGAAAACATCTCGCAAACTATCGAGCAAACAAATTTTGCCGGCAAGCCGTTATTATCTGAGAATGGCTCACTAGAATTTCAATCAGGTTCTAGCCCTGGTCAATCAATTAGTGTTAACACCCAAGATGTTGCAGCGCAGCTCAACGATGTTTTATCTATCGATATTACGTCAGGTACTAGTATCGAAGATGCGCTAGGTGCAGCAGATGCGGCTATAGAAACCATAGGTGGTGCACGGGGCGATTTAGGCGCTACGCAAAATCGATTTGAAAGTGCAGCGCGCTCACTCACGCAAGCTAACGTAAATACCGCAGAAGCGACGAAGCCGTATTCAAGATCTGGATTTTGCGCAAGCCGCTTCGCAACAAGCATCAAATGACGTAATAGGTCAGGCTGCACTTACCGTTCAAGCCCAAGCGAACCAACAACAAAGCCAAGTTTTATCATTGTTGAGCTAGGCTTTTTTACGTAGAACTTAGTAAGTTTAATCGAAAGAAGCAGGGTAACCTGCTTTTTTTATTGATATATTTCCCAAAACAGCGGTTGCGCTCCGATCTTTTGTCGTTACAATTTAGAAATGCGCTAAACTGTAAATAATAACAAAGCGTTCTCGGGGAATTGATGAAGAACATTTTGCTGATTAGTGATAATCAGGAACTTATTCAAAACTTGGAAACTATCGTTACCTTCATGGGAGAGTCGTGCCAGTCACGAGGCTTCAGTGAATGCGAGCGATACCTCCATGAAAGTGGTGCAGACGCCGTGCTTATCGAGTACCGCTCGCCCACTGCAGTAAGTAATCTGGTAGAAAAGTTTCCACACATACCGTTCGTCGCTTTAGTTGAGAGTAATACACAGGCATCTGCAAGCTGTAACCTGGTTAGTGTTATTGCAACACCATTAACTTACCCAGTTTTAACGCAGGCTATACATCGCTGCCAAGAGTACTCTAGACGCAAACCCGGTTTATCTCGTGCGGCAGGCACGAAAACCCGATTGTTCAGAAGCCTTGTTGGCAAAAGTGAGCAAATCCAAATTGTGCGGCGCTTAGTTGAGCAAGTCGCACCGACCGACGCTACCGTATTGATTTTAGGTGAGTCTGGTACGGGTAAAGAGGTGGTTGCACGTAATGTTCACTTCTTATCTGAGCGTAAAGACGGTCCGTTCATTCCGGTAAACTGCGGCGCTATCCCAGGCGAGCTGCTAGAAAGCGAGCTGTTTGGTCATGAAAAAGGCGCTTTTACAGGCGCGATCAGTGCACGCAAAGGGCGCTTCGAGCTAGCCGAAGGCGGCACATTATTTCTTGATGAAATCGGTGATATGCCCCTTCAAATGCAGGTTAAGTTATTACGTGTGTTGCAAGAACGCATGTTTGAACGGGTAGGCGGGAATAAGCCCCTTCAATGCAACGTACGCATTATCGCTGCAACGCACCGCAACCTTGAAACCATGATCAGTGAAGACAAGTTCCGTGAGGACTTGTACTATCGACTAAACGTTTTCCCAATCGACAGCCCTGCACTTAGACAAAGAAAAGACGACATACCCTTACTTCTTCAAGAATTGAATAGCCGAATTCAAGGGGATGGCGTTGAGAGCGTGCGTTTTACCGAGCAGGCTATAGCCTCGTTAATGGAACATGAGTGGGCGGGGAACGTTCGCGAACTTTCAAATTTAGTTGAGCGATTAACCATTCTTTACCCTGGTCAAATTGTCGATATTGCTGATTTGCCCGAAAAGTATCAGTACGGTGATGTTCAGGCGTACGAGCCAGACTATCCAGAAGAAATGCTTGAGCGAGAAGCCTTCAACGAATTATTTGCCGAGGCTGCTGCACAAGAGCCTGAAGAAGACGTCAATAAGCAGGGTAACGATGGTCTGAATAATATGGTGTCCTCTTCGTTACCTGAGGAAGGCGTCAACCTGAAAGAATACCTTTCTGAGCTGGAAGTGAATCTCATAAAACAAGCTTTGGAAAACCAAGATTGGGTAGTAGCACGTGCCGCCGATAAGCTTGGAATGCGCAGAACCACGCTTGTTGAAAAAATGCGGAAATACGATATCCAGCGTACCGAAGAAGCGTAATGTCAGCTAATTGACGTTACGCTGTTCCTTAAAAATATCACCTATCCTTCTGATAAATAAGCCAATGTTAAGTTGGCATACCTTCTGCTTTATCTAAGCCATAGTTAAACAGCGTCTGCAATTTGACGAGGATAATATGGCTTTTGACAGTACACTAGAATCTACAGAGTATTTAGCGTCAGCATTTGCGCTCAACGGCGATGGCTCGACGGTAATTCGAGCTGATTATCAAACGTCGAAAAGTGATGATATCGAATCACTGCGATTGCAGGCGAGTCGGCTCGAACATTTGCTTCAAGTAATGCCTGCAGGCGTTATTGTTATCGATGGTAAAGGCATTGTACGCCAAGCCAACGAACAAGCGAAGGCGCTGTTAGGTGAACCGCTTGAAGAAGAAGTGTGGCGAAGTATTATTACGCGCTCGTTTAAGCCTCGTGCTGATGACGGCCATGAAGTCTCGCTTGTTGATGGAAGACGAGTAAAACTTTCTATTACACCACTGGAAAATGAGCCAGGTCAGCTCATTGTCATCACAGATTTAACTGAAACTCGTCAGCTGCAGGCGCGAGTAAGCCATATGCAGCGCTTGTCTTCCCTCGGGAAAATGGTGGCATCACTTGCCCATCAAATTCGAACTCCACTTTCTGCAGCTATGTTATATGCGTCGAATTTAACACGCAAAGGCTTAGGCGAAGAAGCGCAAACCCAGTTTGCTAATAAGCTGACTGACAGGCTTAAAGAGTTAGAAAGCCAAGTTAATGACATGCTACTTTTTGCTAAATCGGGCGAAGAGCAGGTGGTCAGCCAGATCAGTTTAGGTGAGCTGTTTTCCTCGATAGAGGGCAGTGCTCATAGCATGGTAGCCCAAGCGCAGCAGACGTTAACGTTTTCAGGATTTGAACAAGATCTTTCTATCACAGGTAACCTCACAGCACTCCAAGGCGCATTGCTAAACCTTATCCATAATGCAAGCCAAGTTACTCCCAAAGGAGAGCGTGTGCACGTACAGGCAACAGTGAGTGATCACCGTTTACATGTATCTGTGGTCGACAAAGGTCCTGGGGTTCCAGAGAGTCTAAAAAGCAAAATTTTTGAACCGTTTTTTACTACAAAAACGCATGGTACAGGTTTAGGTCTTGCGGTAGTGAAGTCAGTGGTAAATGCGCACAGCGGTTCACTTAACATCATTGACGTACCAGAAGGTGGGGCTTGCTTCAGCGTGTCATTACCGTGCTCGGCGCATGCTAAAACTTCACAAACATTGACTCATGTCGCGTAAGTCATAGGAGAGAATAATGTCTAAAACTACCATACTAATTGTTGAAGATGACGCGGGTTTACGCGAGGCGCTCCTAGACACTCTTTTGCTAGGTAACTATGACGTGGTTGCTGCCGATTGCGCGGAGCAAGCATTAATGATGCTATCGTCACAGAATGTGGACCTAGTGGTTAGCGACATACAAATGGGCGAAATGAGTGGCTTAACACTGCTAAAAAGTATTAAAGCTAAATACCCGAATATGCCTGTGTTGTTAATGACGGCCTACGCCACCATTGATGATGCGGTACAAGCGATGCGTGATGGCGCAACGGACTACCTTTCAAAGCCTTTTGCGCCAGAAGTATTGCTAAACTTAGTGGGGCGCTACGCCCCTGCACAAAAAATTGAATCACGTACGCCAATCGTAGCCGACCCCTCAAGTTTGAAGCTACTTGAGCTTTCGCGGAAAGTCGCGAAGTCTGAAGCTACCGTTATGGTCATGGGTCCAAGTGGGTCGGGTAAAGAAGTGCTATCCCGCTATATTCACGACCAGTCTCCGCGAAGCGATTCGCCTTTTGTTGCCATTAACTGTGCTGCCATTCCAGAAAACATGTTGGAAGCCACTTTGTTTGGTTACGAAAAAGGAGCCTTTACTGGCGCTATTCAGGCCTGTCCGGGTAAGTTCGAACAAGCCCAAGACGGCACCCTGTTACTTGATGAAATAACTGAGATGGATTTGGCACTGCAGGCTAAATTACTGCGCGTGTTACAAGAGCGTGAAGTAGAGCGCCTTGGCGGACGAAAAACCGTTAAACTTAATGTGCGAGTTATTGCTACGAGTAACCGAGATTTAAGAAAAGCAGTGGATGCTGGCGAATTCAGAGAAGACTTATACTACCGCTTAAACGTATTTCCTATTGAATGGCGTCCTCTATCGGAACGCCCGGGAGACATTGTGCCACTTGCGGAGCACCTTGTTCAGCGTCACGCAAGTTCACAGGGCCTAGGCACAACCAGGTTAAGTGCTGCAGCACGCAATAAATTGTCGCAATACAGCTGGCCAGGAAATGTTCGAGAGTTAGAGAATGTGGTTCAACGTGCCCTGATTCTTTGTGAAAACAATGAAATAGATGCAAGCGATTTAATGATTGACGAAGACATGTCGGCCCCGCTTGAAGTTACACAAGAGCAGGTTGAAGACAACAAATTGGGTTCAGAACTTCGTTATCAGGAGCACCAAATTATTCTTGATACATTAGTCTCGTGCAATGGTAAACGTAAGGACGTTGCGGAAAAACTTGGCATTAGCCCTAGAACCCTTCGTTATAAACTAGCGCGCATGCGTGAAGACGGCATTGAAGTACCAGCTTAATACTGCTGTTTTGAACCTCTCGTTCAACCCCGTTATCCGTCGCCTCTGTAGTAAAGAAGGCGGCGGTTTTTTGTTGCTCCCATCAAATCAAACGCCATAAATTTGGCTTTCTTCCGTTTTTGACTCTTATCATGTTGATATCTATGGGTTTTTAAAGTTGGCAAGCCCCTTGCTAAATCACTCATATAATTAGTTATTCGCCGTTGTTCAGGCGGTTTTTAAAGAAACGCTAGGAGTGGGTATGGACGTTAAAGCCAATAGTTTGTATCAAGAAATGCAAAACATGATAGGGCAAACTCGTCTTCAAGTTAACGAGCCTCAGCAGCAATCGCTTACTGAAGTAAACAGCTCTGCAAGCGATTTCTCGACCATGCTGAAGAACGCGGTTGACGGTGTAAACGGTATGCAGCTTGAATCAAAAGATGCACAGCAACGTTTTGAAATGGGTGACCCTAGTTTGAGCTTAGCCCAAGTCATGTTAGCGAAAGAAAAGTCTGGCATTGCTTTCGAAGCTACTGTTCAGGTACGTAACAAAGTACTTGAAGCCTATAAAACAATAATGAATATGCCGGTATAGGTGGAGTAGGTTATGGCTGAAGCAACAGGTACAAACCTTACGGTTCCTGATCAAAATCAAACAGCGGACAATGAGCCAGAGAATAAATCTGGTTTCATGGATACGTTAGGTAGCGCAGATATGATGCGCCAAATGGCCCTTGTGGTTGTTTTGGTTATTTGTGTGGCTATTGCTATTTTCATCCTTATTTGGTCACAAGAGCCTGACTATCGTCCCCTTGCTAAGATGGAAACCCAAGAGCTTATCGAAACTCTCGATTATATGGATGCGAATCAAATCGACTATAAGCTTGAAGGCAATACTGTTTATGTAAGAAGTGACGAATTCCAAAATATCCGCCTGGGTATGACACGCCAAGGGTTAACTAAAACCTCTGATGCAGGTACCGATATCATCATGCAGGACATGGGGTTTGGTGTAAGCCAGCGTGTTGAGATGGAACGTCTTAAACATGCGCGTGAACAGCAAATTGCCTCGACCATCGAAGATATCGCAAGTATTCAAAAAGCTCGAGTACTGCTGGCGATGCCAAAAGAAAATGTGTTTGCCCGTAGAGAGAAGAAAGCGTCCGCAACAGTGGTATTAACCGCTAAACGTGGTGCCGTCATTGCTGGTGAAGAGGTTGATGCGGTCGTTGATATCGTGGCGTCTGCCGTACAAAACATGGAGCCGTCTAAAGTAACGGTAACTGACAGCAATGGTCGTCTGCTTAACTCAGGCTCGCAAGATTCAATGAGTGCTCGTGCCAGAAAAGAGTACGAGATTGAACGTCAGCGCGAGCAAGAGTATCTAGAAAAAATTGACGCTATACTGATCCCAGTATTGGGCATAGGTAACTACACGGCGCAAGCTGACGTTACCATGGACTTCACTGCTATGGAGCAAACTCAGCGCAGCTACAACCCAGACTTACCAGCGGTGCGCAGCGAAATGATTATGGAAGAGAATAGCGTAGGTGGCGGCGTTGGCGGTATTCCTGGCGCATTATCTAATCAGCCTCCGTTAGATTCTGATATTCCAGAAAATGCTGTGGGCGGCAGTCAACAAACCATGCCAGGGCGCACGGCAAAAGAATCAACGCGCAATTACGAACTTGATACCACTATTAGTCATACTAAAAAGCAGACAGGTGTAATTCGCAGACTAAGTGTGTCGGTGGCAGTAGACTATACCCAAGTCGCAGGTGAAGACGGCGCTATGACGCCAACGCCACGTAAACAAGAAGAAATTCTTAATATCCGCAGACTATTGCAGGGCGGTATTGGCTTTGACGTAACCCGCGGCGACTCGCTAGAAGTGGTTAGCGTACCCTTTACTCGTATGGATGCAGGTGAAATTGAAGATGCACCTTTGTGGGAACAGCCAGGCTTTTTGCCAATTCTTAAGCTAGTTGTTGGTGGCTTGGTTATAATAGTACTTATCATCTTTGTGATTCGACCTATGCTGCGTCGTCTTATCAACCCAGATGAGTCTAACGAGGCCGATGAATTTGATGCAGATGAAGGCTTAGACTTAGGCGATGACACAATTAGCATGCTAACGTCTGACTTTGACGAAGGACAGGTAGGCTTTGCGCCAGATGGATCACTTATGCTGCCTGACTTGCACAAAGACGAAGATGTACTTAAAGCCGTACGCGCCCTAGTGGCCAATGAACCAGAATTATCAGCCCAAGTAGTGAAGGGCTGGTTAATGCAAGACGAGTAGTGAGATAAGATTATGGCTGAAGAACTTGCCAATGTTGAAGAACCGTCATACGACGTCAGTAAATTAGAAGGCGTAGAGAAAGCTGCCATCTTACTACTAAGCTTATCTGAAGAAGACGCGGCGCAGATATTAAAGCACCTTGAACCGAAACAAGTGCAGAAGCTGGGTTCTGAAATGGCGAAAGTGGACGATATGACGCAAACCAAAATCACGTCAGTTCACAAACACTTCATTGAAGAGATTCAGAACTACAGCACTATTGGCTTCCAGAGCCAAGACTTTGTTAAGCGAGCGCTAACTGCGGCGTTAGGTGAAGATAAGGCCGCAAACCTTATCGATCAGATCCTAATGGGTAGTGGCGCAAAAGGTCTAGACTCACTGAAATGGATGGACTCTAAGCAGGTGGCGAGCATTATTCGCAACGAACACCCGCAGATCCAAACCATTGTACTGTCTTATCTAGAACCTGAGCAAAGCGCTGAGATTTTGGCGCAATTCCCAGAAAAAGTGCGTCTTGATTTGTTGATGCGTATTGCGAACCTAGAAGAAGTTCAGCCAGCAGCGTTGCAAGAGCTAAACGAAATTATGGAGAAGCAGTTCGCAGGTCAAGCGGGAACGCAAGCAGCGAAAATGGGCGGCTTAAAGTCTGCGGCGAATATTATGAACTACCTGGATACCGCGATAGAAGGTCAGTTGATGGACGCTATCCGCGAGCAAGACGAAGAGATGAGCCAGCAAATCCAAGATCTGATGTTTGTATTCGACAATTTAGTCGATGTGGACGACAAAGGCATTCAAGCAATACTGCGCGAAGTACAGCAAGACGCGCTGCTTAAAGCCATTAAAGGCGCTGACGAAGAGCTTAAAGATAAAATTATGCGCAATATGTCTAAGCGTGCTGCTGAAATGCTTGGCGATGATCTGGAAGCGCTTGGCCCTGTTCGTATCAGTGAAGTGGAAACTGCACAAAAAGAAATTCTTTCTGTTGCCCGTCGACTTTCTGACTCAGGTGAAATTATGCTTGGCGGCGGTGGCGGTGAAGAGTTCTTGTAAGGGCTCTGATGCCCTTACTGTTGTAGCCGAGGTATAACCAAAGCTTGTAATAAATAGCCTTGTAATAAAGAGTCTTCTAATAAATAGCCTCGAAATAAAATGTCTCTGGTAAAAAACATGTCTGGTAATAAAAATTTCAGTGAAAACGAAATAAACGAAGCTAAAGCGTGGGATCTACCTTTTGTCGATGATCCAAGGGCATCTAAAAAAGACGAGACAACCAACGCACTGAACAAACGCTCAGATTGGAAGTATGAGCCCCCTGAAGTTGAAGAGGAAATCAAGCCTCCTACTGCTGAAGAGATAGAAGCTATTCGCCAGGCTGCCTATGATGAAGGTTTTAAGGAAGGCAAGGAAAAAGGTTTTGAAGAAGGTAAAGCTGAAGGTCTTGAAACAGGCTTGGCCGAAGGTAAAGAGCAAGGTCATAACGAAGGTTTGGAACAAGGTTTAGAAGAAGGTCGCCAGCAAATGGCAACCCAAGCCGAAGTGTGGCAAATGCTCGCTGAAAAATTTCATGATCCACTTTCGCAAGCTAACGATGAAACGCGTGACCAGTTGGTGAAACTTGCCGTAACTCTTGCAAAAGCTGTTATTAAAACAGAGGTTAGCACTAACCAACAGGTGATACTCCAAGCGTTAAGCGAAGGCATCAAAGCGCTTCCCATTAATCAAGCGGATTATCAAATTCACATGAACCCTGACGATATTGAATTGGTAAAAGCCCACTTTGGCGACGAAGAGATTTCTACAAAAGGGTGGAATTTAATTGAAGCGCCAGCGATGGAACGTGGCGGTTGCGATATTACTACTGTGCAAAATGCCGTCGACGTGTCTATTGAACGCCGTTGCCGCGACGTAATTGATAAATTCCTATTAAATCAAGGCTTGTCAGATGACTAGCCCTTGGCATACTCACTTTGAGTCCCTCACAAAACAGGTCTCTTCTCCTCCTGTTGTTGCTGCAGGCAAGTTAGTCCGAGGTATCGGTTTAACTCTTGAAGCTGTGGGATGTCAGTTACCCGTCGGCAGTCAGTGTTTAGTGCAAACTATCGAAGGTGAAATAGAAGCCGAAGTAGTTGGTTTTGGCGATGATATTACTTATTTGATGCCCACTGAAGCAGTTCGCGGCATTGTGCCCGGAAGTCGCGTGATGCCGCTAAATCGACAAAGCGGTTTGCCGGTAGGTATGGGGCTTTTAGGGCGTGTGGTAGATGGCAATGGTCAGCCCCTTGACGGTTTAGGCGAAATAAATGCAGAAGCCCGCGCGCCAACCACTAGACCGCCAATGAACCCGCTTATTCGCCGGCCAATAAACGCACCTATGGATGTTGGCGTGCGCGCTATTAACGCACTTAATACGGTTGGTGTCGGTCAGCGTATGGGGCTTTTCGCTGGAAGTGGGGTAGGTAAAAGTGTATTGTTAGGTATGATGACTCGGGGCTGCGAAGCCGATGTGGTTGTTGTGGGGCTTGTCGGGGAGCGTGGCCGAGAAGTAAAAGAATTTATTCACGAAATCCTCACAGAAGAAGAGCGCCAACGTGCAGTTGTAGTAGCTGCACCTGCTGATACTTCACCGCTTATGCGCTTGAAGGGTTGTGAAACTGCAGTCACCATTGCTGAATATTTTCGCGATAAAGGCATGAAGGTGCTACTGCTCATTGATTCGTTAACTCGTTATGCCATGGCGCAGCGCGAGATAGCGCTGGCTGTGGGAGAACCTCCTGCAACAAAAGGCTATCCGCCATCTGTCTTTGCTCGGTTACCTGCATTAGTTGAACGAGCTGGTAATGGCAGCGAGCGGCAAGGCTCTATCACGGCCTTTTATACGGTACTCACTGAAGGCGACGATTTACAAGACCCCATTGCTGACGCGGCTCGTGCCATTTTAGACGGTCACGTGGTCTTATCGCGAACCCTTGCCGATAGCGGTCATTACCCCGCTATTGATATTGAAGCGTCGATAAGTCGAGTAATGCCAATGGTGGTCAGTGAAGAGCATCAATTAATGGCTCGTCGTATTCGCCAGGTTTACTCAAACTACAAACAAAACCAAGACCTTATTTCTATTGGCGCTTATGCAAAAGGCTCCGACCCTCGCATTGATCTAGCAATTCGTGCAGAGCCCGCAATCAATGCTTTGTTGCAGCAAGGAATGAAGCAAGTCATTCCTTATGACGAAAGCCTAGAAGGTATGGCAGCACTTGCCAAAGGGTTAGGGCAGGGATGATGGCTTTGTTAGTAAAAGGTAATAAAACGCTCGTGAAGAAGAAATCAGAACTCTTGAGTAAGGGCGCTAAAAATGTCTAAACAACTAGAGCGTCTAGCCGAGTTTGAGCGAGAAAAAGAGCAGCGAGAAGCCCGGTATTATCAGCAGGCTCAGCAAAACGTAAATCAGCAAAAGCAAAAGCTTACTAGCCTCGAGCAGTACCGTATTGACTATATCAAAGGTATTCAGCAAACCGGTCAAGCCGGCGTTACGGCGACTTATTATCAACAACACTTATCTTTCGTCGGAAAATTAGATAAAGCGTGTGAGCAGCAGATGCAAGTGATTGCTCGTGCGCAGATGGCAGCAGACCAGCGCAAGCAAATGTGGTTAAAGCAACAGCAAAAAGTGAAAGCCGTAACCTTGCTACTTGATAAGAAAAAGTTGGCAGAGCAGAAAAAAGAAGCTAAAGCCGAACAGGCCATGATGGATGAGTTTGCCACACAACGATTTTTCAGAGCTAAGCGCTCTCCTTTCTAATAAATAGTGTGTTCTCAAGCCACTTTGGCTCAACCCTTGCTAAATCAATATGAAATGTAACAGCGCGCCATAATTTCAGTGCCCTGGTTATTACGCTCTAACAGCGTACGTTTGAAGTTCTACGCAAGCTATATAGTACGAAATTCAACTAAAGCGAGCATAAAACCTAGAACCGAACGATAGCCACAAAGGGTATCGGAGCAGTGCTAAGTGATTGAAATTAGGATAAGCGTTTGTGGGGTTGCGATCTACTTCTCTTGGTCTGTTTAAATATAACGCCCAGTGATTACTTCGCATCACATTACGTCTTTTTGGTGAAAGACGATATAAATGTAGGACGGTAGGACAATATGCAACAAGTTGCCGCACATAAAACAGACATTGCCGCATTACCTTTTTCTGCTTCTAGCACAGCGAAAGCGGTTGAAACGGGTATTGGTACGCAACAACAAGCGAACAGTGAAAACAACCAAGCATTCAATCGACTTTATCAAGAAGCGAAATCGAGCAAACCTGATTTTGTTTTGAATAGCAAAGAAACATTAAGTTCTCAGTCCAGAGAGACAACCCGTTCGACAGGCTCATCTGCTAACACTTCAGTTTCTAATGAAACGGTGAAGACGGGTAAAGATAGGGATGCCGGACATACCAATCTTCCCGCTGAAAAGAAAGTAACAGACAATCCTGCTGAGTCTGCGCTGGCAAAAAAAGAAAGAACTGCTATCGGTTCAAATGAGACAGCAGAAGAGAGAGAAGCACAGCGCTACTCGGGCGATGAAGAGCAAGCCAGTTTAACACTAGATGACGCTGAAGGTGGTGTTGAACAAAAAGCCATAACCGAAGCACAATTTGTTATTGGAGAAGGTGGCAAAAAAGATGCGGAGGCTGGCGTCATTACCACGCCGGGTACGCCAGATGGAAAGCCGGACAAATCTGATGAAGAGCCTGACTGGGTTGCCTATATTGAAACCCTAGCAGATCGCTTTGGTAAGGCTGATAGCAGAGAGCAAACTCAAGGGCAACCAGGTAACAGAGCAACCAATGGTATTTCTGAAGTTCAAGGTGAGAACGTTAATGTTCTTTCTGTAAAAGAAAACGGAAAGCTTTGGAAAATACCGGACGGTGTAGATGCCAACGACGCGCCCTCGGTAATGGCACATTTACTTTCTCAGCTTAATAGTGGCAGCAGTGAAGGGAAAATCGCTATAGAATCCCTTTCGACTGACGCACAACAAACGCTGAGTGCTTTAACTGACCTATTGATTGGCGGCAAAAGCGAACAAAATGATGCTAACAGCGAATCTAGTGCTGAACTTTCCAAATTCCTTACCGAGGATAAGTCAGCCCCAAATGCTAATGACCTTTCGACGCTAATAGCGCAACTCTTGCAGCAAAAAGAGAGTGATAACAATGTAGCGCAAAGCGTGAGCGAGGGGGCAGAGGGAACGATGGGAAATAGTAAAAACGCAGCAGATGAACCTCTTGTGTTAAGCCTGTTATCTGATGAACTTAAAGCGATGCAGCAACTATCGTCAGATGAAGCCAGCTCTCAATTAGAAGCATTGTATTCTGACGTAACCTCTGACATAGCCGCAGAAGTAATTGACGGGGCTGTTCTGGAAAATGGTGGTGTAAATACTAACGGGGCAGACAAAACCAAGGTAACGGCTACTGGCGCAGCGTCAGTGATGAATACCCAAAATGCTGCACCTCAAAATTCTAGATTTGAAATGACCGGTGATCCACAAAGTGACTTATTAACTGCGTTAAGTGAACTTTCCCCACAAACTGCACAAAAAGCTACCGAGGCGTTTGCTGAACGCGTCGTTGCAGTAATGCCAAGTGGTGCACAACAACAAGCTGTGAAGACAAACATCATTGCCGGTATCAATGAGTTTCAGCAACAAGTTCAACAAGGTAGAGAGCCTGGCATCGATTTATCAGCTATCGTGGCAGACGCCGCAAAAGAGGCGGCAGTGAATACCGATGTTATTGCATCGATGACGACTCGGGTCGATAGCCAGGCGAGTCAGTTCCTTAATTTAATGACGCAAACGCAGGCTAGCGCGCAACAAGCTATCGCAGGTTTGGTAGGACAAACCGATACGGTGATGCAAGAAAACTCACAGCTTCGCGCTGAAGCGTCAAAATCTCAGCAGCAGTTTGAAGGCTTTGATAAAGCGGTCAACATTCATAAGCCTGAAGGACAGCAACAGCTAAATGAAAAAATTCGCTGGATGGTGAATGCGCGTAACACTATGGCTGAAATTCGTCTTGATCCGCCCGAGTTGGGTAGCATGCAAGTTCGGGTAAACGTTGCAGGTGACGCGGCAAGCGTAAGCTTCGTTGTTCAGTCTCAACAAGCAAAAGAAGCGCTAGCCGATGCCATGCCTAAACTAAGAGATATGCTTTCTGAACAAGGTATTGAGTTAGGTGATGCGCAAGTAAGAAAAGATAATTCTTCAAGTAACGAAAATGGCCAGCAACTTGCAGATAATAGTGGCAGTAGAAATGGCGCCGGAAACCGCGGAGAAAATGACGGTTTAGACGATATGGACGAAACGCGAATTGTCGAGCAATCAGTGACGCGGGCAGCCAAGGGCGGAATTGATTTCTACGCTTAAGGCAGGGCAAAACTATTATCAATAGGTAGCATGGTGAGATTATTTTAAGACTGCTATGTTTGGAGTATTCGTTCAATTTTGAACGAACAGTTCGATGAACAGCTGCTTATTGCGAATTAATGGCTGCTGCTACAGTGTTAACCAGCTGTAGATACCAATTATGGCATTGCCATTTGCAGTGGAACATTGATAATACGTTTTTTCTTAATATTACTGATGAGTTACACATGGCTGATGAAGAGTTACAGGTAGAAGAAGGCGGTAAAAAGAAGGGCAAGATGATGTTGATCATTATCATTGCCGTGGTTCTTGTAGGCGGGGGAGCTGCCGCTTATTTCTTGCTTTTCGCGGGTGGCGATGAGCCTGCGGCCGAGGAATTGGCTGAAGCTGACGCTGCAGCAGCTGCTGCAAGTGCGCCGGCAGCGAGTACAGGTAACGCTGAAATTGGTACGGCACTTTATGTTGCTATGCCGAGACCTTTCGTTTTTAACGTGCCAGGGTCAGGTCGAGACAGACTTGTTCAAATCAAAGTGCAGCTGTTAGTACGAGGCTCTGACAACGAAGAGTTAGCAAAAACGCATATACCGCTTATTGAGGGAACGCTGTTGCAAGCTTTTAGTACGTCAAATGCAGACGACTTGGTCACAGAAGCGGGTAAAATTGAGCTTCGCGAGCAAGCGGTAACGGAAGTGCAGAAAGCATTGAAGGACATTACGGGCAGCGATGTTGTAGAGCGCGTATTGTTCACGGGGTTTGTCATGCAGTAATGCATTGACTAAGTAAGGTAGAAGACGGTGAGTGATTTATTATCTCAAGATGAAATCGATGCCCTATTACACGGGGTAGATGATGTAGAAGAAGAAGAGGTCGGCGGCAGCGACTCTGATGCTTCTACGCTCGAGTACGACTTCTCCTCGCAAGACAGAATTGTGCGTGGGCGTATGCCTACGCTTGAAATCGTTAATGAACGTTTCGCACGTCACATGCGTGTGAGTTTGTTCAACATGATGCGACGTTCAGCTGAAGTATCGATTAACGGTATTCAGATGATTAAGTTTGGCGAATATATTCACACATTATTCGTTCCAACGAGTTTGAACATGGTGCGCTTCCGCCCACTTAAAGGCACGGGGCTTATCACCATGGAAGCCCGTTTGGTATTTATTCTGGTAGACAACTTCTTTGGTGGCGATGGTCGCTATCATGCGAAAATTGAAGGCCGGGAGTTTACGCCAACGGAGCGCCGTATTATCCAGATGCTGCTTAAAATAATCTTTGAAGATTATAAAGAAGCCTGGGCACCGGTCATGGATGTGTCGTTTGAATATTTGGACTCAGAAGTAAACCCTGCTATGGCGAACATTGTGAGCCCGACCGAGGTGGTGGTTATCAGCTCGTTCCATATCGAGCTGGACGGCGGCGGTGGCGACTTCCACGTGTCCTTGCCATACTCAATGTTAGAGCCCATTCGCGAATTGCTTGATGCAGGTGTTCAAAGCGATAAAGAAGATACAGACTTACGTTGGAGTAAGGCGCTTCGCGATGAAATCATGGACGTTAAAGTAGCGTTAACTACGCATATGCTAGACGTTGATGTACCGCTTCGCGATGTGATGGAGTTTAAACCTGGCGATATCATCCCTGTGGAGATGCCAGAAACCATCACAGTATTAATTGAAGATTTACCCACGTTCAGGGCTAAGTTAGGTCGCAGTCGCGACAATTTGGCGCTGAAAATTGTAGAGAAGATTGCAAGACCGACTTCAGTGAAGTCTGAGCTACAGTTATTAACCCGCGGTGGGCGCATTATTGATAATGACGCAGAACTGCAAGTACTCGAAGAAGACCTGTAAGGTAAAGGGGAGTTCCCATGAGTGAAGACGGTATGGACGATTGGGCTGCGGCAATGGCCGAACAAGCCGAATCTGAAGCGGAACAAGAGGCTGGCGATAACGAAGACGTACAAGTTGCTGAACTTGACGAATTAACCGACGACGCGCCGATTACGCAAGAAGAAAAGAAAAAGCTAGATACCATTCTAGATATACCTGTGACTATTTCGATGGAAGTGGGTCGTAGTCAAATAAGTATCCGAAATCTGCTACAGTTGAACCAGGGTTCTGTGGTGGAGCTGGATCGTGTTGCCGGTGAGCCACTAGATGTATTAGTTAATGGCACGTTGATTGCTCATGGAGAAGTAGTAGTGGTCAACGACAAATTCGGTATTCGATTAACGGATGTTATTAGTCAAATTGAGAGAATCAAGAAGCTCAGATAAAACTTCTTATAAAGTAAGGGGTTGCGCAATGCTGCCCCTTTTATTTAGCCAGATAGCTGTCGCGCAGTCGACCCAGTCAATCACCAACCCCACGTCGGTACTGTCAATTTTCCTTTCTTTACTTGTCGTTGTTGGCGTCATTTTCGCTCTCGCTTATGTGATGCGTCGATTTAATGTCACTGCGATGGGGGGAAATCAAATGAAAGTAGCGGCCAGCATGGTTGTTGGCACAAAAGAAAAAATCATGGTGATTCAGGTAGGTGAAGAGCAGCACCTCATTGGTGTTACCAGTCACAACATCTCTCATTTAAGCAAATTAGATAAGAATCTCGATGTGCCTGTGAAAGGTGTGAACAAAACCACAGGCGAGCAACAAAATGGTGCCGATGCGTTTAAACAAAAACTTGTTGCTGCCATGGCGGGAAAGCTCAACCCGAATATAGAAAAGAATAAAACAAAGGAAGAGTCGAGAGATGCGTAAGTTTGCCTGGCTACTTTTAATACTGCCCTTATTACTTCTTGTCGAGCCCGCCTATGCTCAACAGGGAATTTCTGCAGTCACGGTGACAACCAATCAAGATGGTTCTCAAGACTACACCATGACGCTTCAAGCGCTGTTTATCATGACAGCGCTAAGCCTTATTCCAGCGTTTATCATGATGATGACCTCGTTCACCCGTATTATTGTGGTGTTGTCTATTTTGCGTCAGGCGATTGGCTTACAACAATCTCCGTCAAACCAGATACTCATTGGCGTTAGTTTGTTTCTATCCATGTTCATTATGGCGCCGGTGTTTGAAGAGGTGAACGAGCGAGCTTTACAGCCTTACCTTAACGAGCAACTGACCAGTATAGACGCTCTTGAGCAAGCAAAAGGCCCCATGCGCGCGTTTATGCTTTCACAAACACGGGTAAAAGACCTAGAAACGTTCGTACGGATTGCTGGAGATGAAGGGAAGTATGCCGATACCAACGAAGTACCGCTAACCATCCTTATTCCGGCTTTTGTAACCAGTGAACTCAAAACCGCGTTTCAAATTGGGTTTATGCTATTTATTCCCTTTCTTATTATTGACTTGGTAGTAGCGTCTATATTGATGGCCATGGGTATGATGATGCTCTCGCCTATGATTGTATCCTTACCATTTAAACTCATGCTGTTCGTGCTAGTTGATGGGTGGAACCTGATTTTCGGTACGTTGGCGACCAGCTTCGGTATGGGCGTCTAGGAGGGCTTATGTCACCAGAAGTCTTTGTAGAAATACTGCGAGAAGCCATGTTTATGGTTATCGTATTGGTATCTGCGGTGATTGTCCCAAGCCTCATCGTGGGCTTAGTAGTGGCAGTATTTCAGGCTGCTACCAGTATTAACGAACAGACCATGAGCTTCTTACCGCGCTTGCTTGTAACGCTTCTCGCGTTGAGTTGGGGCGGCAACTGGTTGGTGCAACAGCTTATGGACTTTACTTTCAGAATGGTTGATATGATCCCCCAGGTTGTGGGATAGAAGGCTAAAGCTGTGGAAGTCGAACTCGCCACCATCAATCAATTCCTTGCAGACATGCTGCTGCCATTTATGCGCATTAGCGGCTTGTTCGTGGCCATGATTGGCTTGAGTGCTAAATCAATTCCCCCGCAGGTAAGAGCCTTGCTGGGCATAATGCTTACGCTCATCATCATGCCTGTGGTGCCCCCGTCACCCATCGAAAATTTAGTGGATGTGGGCACATTTTTAATTGTTATTCAGCAGTTGTTGATAGGCATTGCCATTGGTTTTATATCAATGATGGTACTCAATACCTTCGTGATTGCAGGCCAAATCATAGCCATGCAAACCGGTTTGGGGTTCGCGTCTATTGTTGACCCAGTAAACGGTATTAACGTGCCCGCAGTGGGCCAATTTTATCTGATATTAGCCACCTTGTTGTTTTGGACCTTGGATGGGCACTTGTCCATGATTCAAATGATAGTAATGAGCTTCGAGGCGTTTCCCATAGGCGAAGCATGGTGGACCGCTGAACAGTTCCGCGATATTGCCCATTGGGGCGGTTGGATGTTTATATCGGCAGTGACCCTGTCTCTTGCGCCAATCGTGTCGCTTTTAATCGTGAATTTGGCGTTTGGCGTAATGACCAAAGCTGCACCACAGCTAAACATTTTTAGTATTGGTTTTTCGATCGCTCAGGTAATGGGCTTACTGATTATTTGGATAACACTTGATAACTTTACTGCACACTTCGAAACCCAATGGTTCAGAGCTGAGCAGTTTATGTGTGAACTATTGAATATTTGTTCGTAGGAAAACATGGCAGATTCAAGCGAAAAAACAGAAGACCCCACGGGGAAAAAACTCGAAGATGCCCGAAAAAAAGGGCAGCTAGCCCGTTCCCGTGAACTTTCTACGACCCTAGTACTTATCGTCAGTGCTTTTATGTTTTTGTTTGTGGGCGGGTGGATTGCTGAATCTGTTTTTAAACTTACTCAGAGGATGTTCATTCTCTCTCGTGACGAAACCTATGATATTACCCACATGTTTGGCGCCTGGGGAGAAGCTTTTTCGGCGGTAGGCCCTGCCGTGCTGCTATACATGGTCGTTGCTATGATAGCGGGTATCTATGGCTCAATCGCGCTTGGAGGCTACAACTTTACCTGGGAAGGTGCAAAACCTAAGGGTTCAAAAATGAGCCCCATTCAAGGCTTCAAACGCATGTTTGGCACGAATGGCTTGGTAGAGTTACTTAAGTCTATTGCAAAAGTGGTGGTCATAATTGGTATGGCTATCGGAGCGTTACTGTTCTTCGAAGATGAAGCGCTGCATTTAGATATGGAGCTATATCCGGGAAACATCTTTCACGCTCTCGATATGCTTAAGTGGGCGTTTCTTATTTTAGTGTGCGGCATGATCCCTATTGCGCTCATTGATGTGCCTTATCAAATGTATAAGCACAACAAAGAAATGAAAATGACCAAGCAAGAGGTTAAAGACGAGCGCAAAAACGCGGAAGGCGATCCCATGGTCAAAGGTCGTATTCGCCGCCTGCAATATCAGGCTGCAACCAAGCGCATGATGCAGGAAGTACCACAAGCAGACGTTGTCGTGACCAACCCCACTCACTTTTCTGTTGCCATTAAATATGACGAAAAAGGGGTAAGAGCTCCCGTTGTAGTAGCTAAAGGTGCTGATGAGTTAGCAATGCACATCAGAAAAATTGCTACCGCTAACGACGTGCCGCTGATCCCTTCACCCATGTTAGCGCGAGCCATTTTCTATTCCACTGAAGTGGACGACGAAATCCCTAACGCCTTGTTTATGGCGGTAGCGCAGGTGCTAGCACATGTTTATCAGCTTAAAGCACATAGGGCAGGGAAAGGGAAGCGTCCTAAGCCACTTCAACGAGATTTGCCTATTCCTCCAGAATACCGTCGCTAAGTGACTATATTGCCGTGTTATTTTAAGCTAATTTAAACTTGGTGCTTACTTTTTAAACCATTAGTTGTGCTTAAATACTGCTTTCTATAAAGCTGGCACGTTAGTTGAAAACTCTATTGAAGATTTACATAAAGCGTCAATTTTCTGATAGAGAGACACCCAGCCATGCAGTTATCCGGTTATCTTCAGCGATTCGATAAAAATCAGCTGCAAAATTTTACCAGTGGTCTAGGCGCGCCTATTGTCCTTTTGGCAATCATGGGAATGGTAATACTACCCATGCCGCCGTTCTTATTGGACGTTTTGTTCAGCTTTAATATTGCGCTCTCTTTAGTCATCATCTTGGTGGCGGTACTTACCCAACGTCCAGTGGATTTTGGTATTTTTCCGCTCGTACTCCTTATCGCTACCGTTCTTCGTCTAGCACTTAACGTTGCGTCTACGCGTGTTGTATTACTGTACGGTCACGAAGGTGGTGATGCAGCTGGCAAAGTGATTGAAGCCTTCGGCGCTGTCGTTATTGGTGGTAACTATGCCGTCGGTATTGTTGTTTTCGCTATTCTTCTTATTATCAACTTTAAAGTAGTTACAGCTGGCGCTGGACGCATATCAGAAGTAAGTGCTCGCTTTACCTTGGATGCTATGCCAGGTAAGCAAATGGCAATTGACGCAGATCTAAATGCAGGCTATATCGACCAAGATCAAGCGCGTCAGCGTCGCGAAGAAATAACCGCAGAGGCTGACTTTTACGGGTCGATGGACGGTGCATCAAAGTTTGTAAAAGGTGATGCAGTTGCGGGCCTGTTCATCATGCTTATTAATATTGTCGGTGGTCTCTTTATTGGCATGATTCAACACGGCCTTTCATTTGGTAACGCTATAGAAATCTACACCATTTTGACCATTGGTGATGGTTTGGTGGCGCAGATACCTTCATTACTACTTTCAGTAGCAACAGCCATTATCGTGACTCGTGAGAACGAAACTCAAGAAATGGGTAAAGAAATCCGTGGTCAGCTAGGCAATAATCAGGCGCTTTATATTGCTTCAGGCGTTTTGTTTGTTATGGGTATTATCCCTGGTATGCCTCATATCGCATTTTTGGGTTTTTCCTTCCTGATTGCAGGCTTTGCTTACTGGCAGTCGGTTCAGGCGAAGAAAAAAGCCGCAGAGCCTCAAGTGCCTGAGAATATATCAAAAGATGAAACCGTGGCCCCTGAAGTTAAAGAGCTGGGCTGGGACGATGTCCAGCAAGTCGATACAATCGGTCTAGAAGTGGGGTATCGTTTAATTCCTCTTGTAGACAAGTCTCAAGGTGGCGAGTTGTTAACACGCATTAAAGGGGTGCGTAAAAAGCTTTCCCAAGAGCTTGGATTCCTTATTCCACCAGTTCATATCCGCGATAATTTAGACTTAGAGCCCAATACTTACACCATCGCTATGCTCGGCGTCACTATTGGCGATTCGGTTATTAGTCACGACGAAGAGCTTGCCATTAACCCAGGGCAAGTGTTCGGAAAGCTAGAAGGGCGCGCTACTAAAGACCCTGCTTTCGGACTAGATGCGGTGTGGATTAAGCCTAATAAGCGCGAGCACGCGCAAACGCTTGGGTACACGGTTGTTGATGCCGCCACGGTTGTTGCAACTCACCTAAGTCAGTTACTTTCCAATAACGCCTATCAGTTACTTGGGCATGAAGAGGCGCAACAGCTTCTAGATATGCTGGCTAAACAGCACCCTAAATTGGTTGAAGGTTTGGTGCCCGATATTCTGCCGCTTAGTACAGTTGTGAAAGTGCTGCAAACCTTGCTATTTGAAGGTGTGCCTATTCGCGATATGCGCACCATAGTTCAGACTCTTAGTGAATACGGCACACGAAGCCAAGACCCAGATGTACTAGTGTCTGCAGTGCGTATAGCACTTAAGCGTCTTATCGTTCAAGAAATTACTCAGGGTGCAAAAGAGATACCTGTCATAACCTTGGCGCCAGAGTTGGAACAGATGTTGCACCAGTCCCTTCAAGCAGGTGGCGAAGACGGTGCTGGTATCGAACCAGGTCTGGCAGACAAGCTGCAAAAATCATTGCAGCAAGCCAGTCAGCAGCAAGAGTTAGAAGGAGAACCTGCAGTACTCCTTACCTCAGGCATGCTACGACCGGTTCTGTCTCGCTTCTTAAAGTATTCTGTTGTTGGGCTGCATGTTCTTTCATACCAAGAAGTGCCTGACGACAAACAAATAAAAATAGTCAGTTCGGTCGGTCAATAATCTGACACTGGGTGATTGGAGAGGTTGCAATGAAAATTAGACGTTTCTTCGGCAAAGATATGCGTGAGGCGCTAAGCCAAGTTAAAGCTGAGTTAGGCAGTGATGCTGTGATCATGTCAAATCGCAAAGTCGCTGACGGTATCGAGCTTGTAGCAGCCTACGACAAAGAGCCTGAAGCTAAGCTTTTCACGCCAAAGGCGGCTCCACAAGCTGCAGCTAAAACACCAGGTCAAAAGGCCGTGCCTAGCTTAAGTGAAATTATTGGCGACGACGGCCCTGACAGCTTAAAAGCATTGCTGGAAAAGCAGCATGGTGGAAAAGCGCAGACAACGAATACTCTTCAGCCAGATCAACCTATGTCAGCTAACGCTAAGCACGCCAATGAAATAGCATCACACTTAGACTTTTCAGAAGCCTTCATTGACGATATAGAGACGCAATCACCTGTTGAAGATAGTAAAAATCAACACGCTTTCCCCGAGCATCAAGCTTCAAGCATGGGAGAGACACCTGCATCTCAGTCTGCTGAACTAGCTCAAATCAAAGAAGAATTAGCCTCGCTTCGCGATGTGTTGCAATATCAAGTGGCCGACTTGATGGAAGCGAAGAACAAACGTCAAAAACCTGTTCATCAATACCTGGTCACTCGATTAACCGATATGGGCTTAAGTAGTGCACTTGCAACACAGCTCATTAGCTATACACCTGCTCATTACAACGAACGTGACGCATGGGTATATCTTCTTAACCTATTGGCTAATCGCATAAATGTTACCGGAAACGATATACTTAGCTCACAAGGTGCCGTTGCATTAGTCGGGCCTACAGGTACAGGTAAAACAACCACTGTTGCAAAGTTAGCCGCTCGCTACGCGCAGAAATACGGTGCAGAGTCGGTGGCTATGATAACCATTGATACGTATAGAATTGCAGCCTATGAGCAGCTAGCAACATACGGAAAAATTATTGGCTGTACTGTGCGAAAAGCGCAAACTAGTGAAGAACTTGCAGATTTATTGTTCCAACTTCGTCATAAGCGACTAGTATTGATTGATACGGCTGGATTTAGTCAACGAGACAGTCGATTAATTAAACAAATTAAGCAGTTTGATAACGGACAAAT
Organism: Alteromonas sp. ABV4_150; assembly: GCF_056311745.1. Classification (NCBI taxonomy): domain Bacteria; kingdom Pseudomonadati; phylum Pseudomonadota; class Gammaproteobacteria; order Alteromonadales; family Alteromonadaceae; genus Alteromonas; species Alteromonas sp. ABV4_150. The sequence continues at coordinate 2,762,668 of NZ_CM149971.1, forward strand.
GCCAAAAGTTAAAAAATATTTGGTAGCGCAAGCTAATACGCAATATCCTGCTTTGCAGAGAATCATTCAAGCGTATGATGATATTGAACTAAGTGGCTGTATTTTCACAAAGTTAGATGAGTGCTACTCTTTAGGAGAGGTGCTTAGTGCAGCGGTTGAATATCAACTACCGGTTAGTTATGTCACCGATGGCCAAAAAGTGCCTGAAGACATTAAGATTGCAGAAGCGAAATCTTTAGTTTCCGCTGCTGCAAAGCTTTATAAAAAGTACGGTTTGAATCATACTAGTGGCAACAACGCAATTAAAACAGCATAAGCAGTATGATTGACGATCAAGCGAGTAGCTTAAGAAAAATGAAGCAATCACGGTTAATCAAAGTAATCGCCGTCACTGGTGGTAAGGGTGGCGTAGGTAAAACAAACATTACACTTAACACCGCTATCGCCATGGCGAAGCAGGGCAAACGTGTAATGGTTCTTGACGCGGACCTTGGCCTTGCAAATGTAGATGTGATGTTAGGCCTGCGAGTCGAGAAAAACCTATCTCACGTTCTCTCTGGTGAGTGCACGTTAGACGAGGTTTTAGTAACCGGTCCCCATGGTATTAAGATTGCTCCTGCCACCTCTGGTACCCAGTCAATGGCAGAGCTCTCACCTACGCAGCACGCAGGCTTAATAAGAGCGTTTAGCGAACTGCGTTCTCAAATAGACGTATTAATTGTCGACACTGCGGCCGGCATTTCAGACATGGTGTTAAGCTTTTCTAAAGCATCCCAAGATATCATGGTCGTGGTTTGTGATGAGCCTACGTCATTAACAGATGCATACGCACTGATAAAAATACTTAACCGGGAACACGGTGTTTTTCGCTTTAAAGTTGTGGCCAATATGGTTCGCGATGTGCGGGAAGGTCAGGAGTTATTTAGTAAATTAAGCAAAGTGACAGGGCGTTTTCTTGATGTTGCACTAGAATTAGTGGCAACGGTGCCGTTTGATGAGAACATTCGCAAAGCAGTGCGCAAGCAAACCGCTATTGTTGATGCTTTTCCAGGCTCTCCTGCCGCTGTAGCTATAACAAAGTTGGCAAGCAGGGCACTTACTTGGCCTATTCCAGCGCAGCCCGGTGGCCATTTAGAGTTTTTTATTGAACAATTAGTTGCAGAAAAAGCCGTAGGAAGTCAACGTTGAACAGTAAGGCAGCCGCTTATCAACAGCAAACAGATAAATCGCAGTTAGTCGAAAGGCATGCGCCTCTGGTTAAGCGTATTGCGCACCATTTGATGGCGCGACTGCCTGCAAGTGTACTTGTTGATGACCTTATCCAATCTGGCATGATTGGGTTGCTTGAGGCCGCGCGAAATTTTGACGGGTCAAAAGGCGCAAGCTTTGAAACCTTCGCGGGCATCCGTATTCGCGGCGCAATGCTTGATGAAATACGCAAAGGTGATTGGACACCTCGTTCTGTTCACCGCAATGGTCGCGCGATTACTGAGGCGATATCTCAGGTAGAAAGTGAAACTGGGCGCGACGCAAGAGATGCTGATATTGCTGAGAAGCTGAATGTGAGCTTGCAGGATTATCACCAGATGCTCAATGAAGTCAATGCCGGGAAGTTGGTGGGCATTGAAGATTTGGGGGTGTCGGAAGATGTGATCACCACAGAGCAAACCAGAGGTAGTGATGCACCGCTGGAAGATTTGATGCAGGGGGCTTTTCAAAAAGCGTTGGCCCATGCAATAACGACATTACCCGAGCGAGAAGCGATTGTTCTTTCACTTTATTACGATGAAGAACTAAACTTAAGAGAAATAGGCGAGGTTCTTGACGTAAGCGAGTCGAGAGTCAGTCAAATTCACAGTCAAGCCATGTTAAAACTCAAATCACGAATGAAGTCGTGGCAAGCTGACGAAGAATAGAAATTAATAACAATTAACCCCTCAGTGGAGGCTATTTTGGATAAAAGCATGAAAATTCTCGTGGTCGATGACTTTTCAACCATGAGACGTATCATCAAAAACCTACTCAAAGACTTGGGTTTTGCCAACATTCAGGAAGCGGATGACGGCAGCACTGCATTGCCAATGTTACAACAAGGTGATTTTGATTTCGTAGTTACTGATTGGAATATGCCTGGCATGCAGGGCATAGATTTACTACGCGCAATCAGGGCAGATGATAAGCTTAAGCACTTGCCTGTGCTTATGGTTACCGCTGAAGCGAAGAAAGAACAAATTGTAGCCGCCGCGCAAGCAGGTGTTAACGGCTACGTCGTTAAACCTTTCACCGCAGCAACGTTAAAAGAAAAATTAGATAAAATATTCGAACGTTTAGGTTGATCCAGACGCTCAACAGATAAATGAGGTTTACTGGATGTCAACGAATGTAAACGTTCCAATATCGTTAGAAGAAGCAAAGCAGCTTGTCACTTATCTTGAAGAGGGTGACAAGACTTCAGCTAACGCTCTACTTGAAGCCGTCTCAATGAAAGAAAATGTTGAGTTGTTTGCTGAAGTAGGAAAGTTAACGCGTCAACTTCACGACGCATTGAATAACTTCCAAATAGACGATCGCATCAAAAATCTAGCCACAGATGATATTCCTGATGCACAGTCCCGCCTTACCTACGTTATTGAAGAAACTGAAAAAGCTGCTAATACTACTATGGATGCCGTCGAAGCGAGTATGCCGATAGCTGAATTGCTTTCACAGCGAATCGAAAAGGTAATGCCAGAGTGGAAAAAGCTGATGAACCGTCAGATTGAACTGGGTGAGTTTAAGGCATTATGCGCAGATTTAGACGAATTGCTGGAAGACGGTTCGAATCAGTCAGCTAAACTTACACAGTTACTTACTGAAGTTTTGATGGCACAAGGTTATCAAGATTTAACTGGGCAAGTTATTCGCCGCGTTATAGACCTGGTTAAAGAGGTAGAAGACAGCCTTGTAAACATGTTGACTATGTTTGGCGAGCGTGACGGTGCAGAACAAACTAAACCATCTAGCGTTAAGGCCGATAAGGTTGATGGTGTAGAGGCGGAAGGCCCAATTATTGATGCTGAAAAACGAGATGACGTCGTTTCAGGTCAAGATGATGTAGATGATCTTCTGTCTAGCTTAGGTTTTTAGGGGAGCGGGTGCATGTCGTTTGATGTTGACGAGGAAATATTACAGGACTTTCTAGTTGAAGCTGGAGAGATACTTGAACAATTACAAGAACAGCTCGTTGATCTTGAGAACAATCCTGAAGATGCGGATTTGCTTAACGCAATTTTTCGCGGCTATCACACAGTAAAGGGGGGAGCAGGTTTCCTTTCTCTTACTGAGTTAGTTGAAATTTGTCACGGTGCTGAAAACGTCTTTGACGTTATGCGCAATGGCCAACGAACGCTAACGCCTGAGTTAATGGATATCATTTTGCAAGCCACTGATGTGGTAGTTGAAATGTTTGAACGAGTAAAAGCACAAGAGCCGCTAGAGCCAGCAGATGCACATCTTGTCGACTTGCTACACAAACTAAGTCGCCCTGAATCTCCAGATGAAAACATTTTTGAAAACGCTAATGGGCCTGTGGCTGACCCCGAGGTTGTTGAAGAAGAACCGGAGTTAGTTATAGAGGAACCTGCTCCTTCAGCGTCAACTTCCAGTGAGAGTGACGGTGGTATCGACGAAATTACTGAGGATGAATTTGAGGCTCTTCTCGATGAGCTCCATGGCGGTGGTGCCCCAGGGAAGTCTGCGTCGGTAAAACCGGAACCAGCTACAGCCAAATCAGCTCAAGAAACAGCTCCCGCGGCGAGCTCAGATAGTGATGACATCACAGATGAAGAGTTTGAAGCGCTTTTAGATGACCTCCACGGAAAAGGCCAGTTTGGAGGGGAAGAAAAGAGTGCTCCCGTGGCTGCACCGGCATCAGCTCCAGCAACCGGTGCAGGTGATGAAGAAATCACCGACGATGAGTTTGAGGCGCTGCTAGACCAACTCCACGGCTCCGGTCAAGGGCCTACTAAACAAGGCTCTGCTGCAACGGCACCTGAACCTCCTGTAGATAAAGCGGCCACCGAAGCTGTTCAGAAGGCAAAGCAAGCAACCCCTAGTTCTGCGCCTGAGGTGAAGCCTGCATCCAGTGCGGCGAGCCCAGCGAAAGCTAGCACAGCATCTACGCCAAAAACGGCTGCCAAGAAAGATGATAAGAAAGGAGCTCCTGCTCCACCGCCTGCCGAGACGACGGTACGTGTAGACACCAAACGCTTAGATCAGATTATGAACATGGTCGGCGAGCTAGTTCTGGTTAGAAACAGACTGATAAGCTTGGGTATCAACAGCAACGACGAAAGCATGTCGAAAGCCATTGCTAATCTAGATGTAGTGACGGGTGACTTGCAAGGTGCGGTAATGAAAACCCGCATGCAGCCCATTAAGAAAGTTTTCGGGCGTTTTCCTCGCGTTGTACGTGACCTAGCCAGAAGCTTAAAGAAAGAGATTACCTTAGAGCTTGTAGGTGAAGAAACGGATTTAGATAAAAACTTGGTTGAAGCATTGGCCGACCCGCTTGTGCATTTGGTTAGAAACTCTGTCGACCACGGAATAGAAATGCCAGATGACCGCGCGGCCGCTGGTAAGCCTCGCATGGGTACGGTTCAGCTATCAGCATCTCAAGAAGGCGATCATATTCTTCTTACTATCGAGGACGACGGTAAGGGTATGGATGCGGAGAAGCTAAAAGAGATAGCTATTAGTCGTGGCGTATTAGATGCGGATGCAGCCGCACGAATGTCAGATGTTGAAGCGTTTAACCTTATTTTTGCGCCAGGCTTCTCAACGAAGACTGAAATTAGTGACATTTCAGGTCGCGGCGTTGGCATGGATGTGGTTAAAACCAAAATTAATCAACTAAACGGTACCGTCAATATCGATTCGCAACTTGGCAAAGGCACGCGATTAGATATCAAAGTACCGCTAACGCTAGCAATTTTACCTACATTAATGATTGTTGTGGGGAAACAGACCTTTGCGTTACCATTAGGTGCGGTGAACGAAATAATAAATATGGACATCAAGAAGACCAATACGGTGGATGGCCAGCTCACAATGATAGTTCGTTCAAAAGCAATTCCATTGTTCTTCCTTGGCGAATGGTTGATCCGAGGCCCCAAAAACATCGATAAAGAAAAGGGGCACGTAGTTGTGGTGCAAATTGGTACGCAGCAAGTAGGGTTTGTCGTTGACGCGCTGATAGGCCAAGAAGAAGTAGTTATTAAGCCCCTTGACGCATTGCTACAAGGTACACCTGGTATGGCTGGTGCGACAATTACTTCAGACGGTGGTATTGCATTAATTTTAGATGTTCCGAGCCTGCTAAAACGGTACGCGCGTAAACCAATCAAGTAAGGCGATGAATTAACAGGAATGATAATCCATGGTCTTTAAAGTCCTAGTCGTCGACGACTCGACCTTTTATCGCCGTCGAGTACGAGAAATTCTCGATGGCGATAGAGAGCTTGAAGTTGTTGGAGAAGCGAGAAATGGGCAAGATGCATTAAACAAAGCGGAAGCACTTAAACCAGATGTAATAACCATGGACGTTGAAATGCCAGTTATGGATGGTATTTCAGCCGTTAAGGTTATTATGGATAAACGTCCAACGCCAATTTTGATGTTTTCCTCGCTAACGCACCATGGCGCACAGGCTACGCTTGACGCACTAGAAGCCGGCGCCCTCGATTTTTTACCAAAGAAGTTCGAAGATATTGCGCAAGACAGGAAAGATGCTTCGCGCTTACTTTGCACTAAAGTTAGGTTAATAGCGCGAAGAGGGCTAGGTGTAAAGCGTCCTTCTCTTCGCACAATGGAAACTCGAAAACTGCCTGACAACGCGCCAAAGCAAGCTTTTTTCAAAACATCGGGGTTGCTATCTGGTCACAAAGATGCTGATAAGCAACCTACTGTTTCTTCGGTAAGAGCAACCGGGAAAAAGTACGAATGTTTAGCGGTAGGGGCGTCCACGGGAGGGCCGGTTGCACTGCAAAAATTGCTTTCCCCCCTGCCGGCAGAATTCCCTTACCCTATATTGTTAGTGCAGCATATGCCCGGAACTTTTACTACTGCATTTGCACAGCGTTTAGATAGCAATTGTAAAATTAAAGTAAAAGAAGCAGAGCATGGCGATCTCTTAATGCCTGGACATGCCTACCTTGCTCCTGGAGGAAAGCAGATGCTGCTTGAAACAATTGGCAGCAATAAGCGAATTTCTATCGTTGATGCCAGCCAATCTGATAAGGTGAGTTACAAGCCAAGCGTTGACCTGACGTTTAGCTCATTAGCTAAAGTCTATGGAGGCGACGTACTTGGTATTATCTTAACGGGAATGGGTGCTGACGGAAGAGAAGGGTGTCGGTTACTCAGAGATAAAGGCGCGACTATTTGGGCGCAAGATCAAGACTCATGTGTGGTTTACGGAATGCCTCAAGCTGTCGCTGTGGCTAATATATCCAGTAAAAATATCAATATTGACGATATGAGCAGTTGCGTTCAAACCGAAATGCGATAGCAGTTTGAACTGTAATGGAACAGTAATTATGAAAGTGTGGACTGTGGCAAATCAAAAAGGCGGAGTAGGTAAAACTACTACAACCGTAAGCCTTGGCGGCTTGCTTGCTCAAAAGGGCAAACGAGTGCTTATGATTGACACTGATCCTCACGCATCGCTCAGTTATTACTTTGGTATTGATGCAGAGGCGACAAGTCATTCTGTTTACGACATTTTTATTAATTCTAATCAGATTACTGCCGATAAAGTAATGGACTGTCTCAGTCCTACAAAACTCGACAATTTATATGTGCTACCAGCGACCATGGCTCTGGCAACCTTAGACAGAACAATGGGCAGCGAACAGGGTATGGGTTTAGTGTTAAAAAAAGCACTCGCAAAGATATCCGATGAATTTGATTTTGCTATCATCGACTGCCCTCCTGTTTTGGGCGTGTTAATGGTCAATGCGCTGGCGGCTTGCGATAAGGTAATTGTTCCGACTCAGACAGAGTATCTGGCCCTTAAAGGCTTGGATAGAATGATTCGTACTATGGAAATCATGGGGCGTTCGTTAGATAAGTCTTTTGACACCCTAATCATTCCTACTATGTTTGATAAACGTACAAATGCCGCACTGGCGTCGAGAAAGCGATTAATGAGTGATTACGGTGAACGTGTTTGGGAGGGGGTCATTCCGGTGGATACTCACTTCAGGGATGCTAGTTTGGTGCAGCTTCCTATCTCTGCTGCTTACCCAAGGACAAGAGGTGTAAATGCCTACGATAAACTGTTAGCCGTATTGGAGAAATAACAAGACCATGAGCAAGCAATCGCCATTTGCCCGTGAAGAAGTAATGGAGGCATATTTAGACAGCCTTCTGAAAGAGCCTGAAGCTCCTGAGGATGTTACTGCGCGCACGGCAAGACTGCTTGAGCAAGCCTCTCAACAAATGGCTGAGTCAACGCTTGTTTCTACAACTAGCGAACCGCTGGTCAATGATGAAGAAGTGTTAGCACAAGAGGCCTCTTCGTTAATTGAAAGTCAGAATTCACAAACGAGTGTAAGTGAAAAACAGCATTCGTTCGCTGACGTCCCTGCTCAATCGGAACAAGAAAGTGAGTTAAGTACTCCTGAGAAGTTAAAAACTCCACTAAAGGATACTCTCGGTTTTCGTTTTCAGGCGCTATTCTTTGAGGTTGCAGGGCTAACACTTGCGGTACCCCTAACATCGCTAGGTGGTATCCATCAAATTGAAAAAATAGGCCCCTTATTTGGAAAACCTGACTGGTTTATGGGTGTAATGTTGCACAGAGAGTCTAAACTAAATGTTGTAGATTCTGCAAAATGGGTAATGCCAGAAAAATACGACGAAAATCTCGCACAATCGCTCAACTACCGATATCTTATAATGTTAGGAGAGAGTGCGTGGGGATTAGCAAGCGAAAAGCTTGTAAACACGGTCAATTTGACTACCGATGACGTAAAATGGCGCGAGTCCACAGGTAAGCGTCCCTGGTTAGCAGGGATGGTTAAAGAAAAAATGTGCGCGTTAATTGACGTTGAAGAATTAATATCTATGCTTAACAGAGGCTTAGGCAGTAACGACCAGACGCCATAGTATTGGGAGCCAGGTTCATGAGCGACGAAAGAATGAATAATAACGCTACTGACAGCAACGACGAAGTCCTTCAATGGGTAACGTATCGCTTAGGTGAAGAAACTTACGGTATTAACGTAATGCAAGTACAAGAAGTCTTGCGTTATACCGAAATAGCCCCTGTACCCGGCGCGCCTGATTATGTGCTTGGTATAATAAACTTGCGTGGTAACGTGGTAACCGTCATTGATACCCGCGCACGTTTTGGGCTACCGCCAACGGAAATCACGGACAATACACGTATAGTGATTATTGAATCTGACGAACAGGTTGTCGGTATTTTGGTGGATAGTGTAGCCGAAGTGGTGTACCTGAAATCTTCAGAAATTGACAGTGCGCCTAACGTTGGTACTGAGGAAAGTGCTAAGTTTATACAGGGTGTAAGCAACCGCGATGGCGAGCTGCTTATTCTGGTCGACCTTAATAAATTGCTAAGCGACGAAGAGTGGGATGAGCTTAGTAATATCTAAATAAATGAATAGGCGGTATATATTGTTAATGCCGCCTAGATTTCCCCAAGGGTTACGTCCATGGATTGGCAGCTTGCTGCACCTACCTTAATTGAACTTATCTTGTGCGTCGGAATTGTTGTACTTGTTGTTGCTATGAGTATTTTGTACTCACAGATTAAACATTTGCGCGCATCATTAAGTGAAAGTGAGCAGAACTGTGTGTCGGCCATTGCGCGCATTGAAGCGCTTGCTAAAAACGCAAATAATCAACAAACTGAAGCCCAAGCTCGTACATTAGTTATTACTCGCCACCTTCAAGAGCTAGACGAGAAACAAACTGACCTTGAAAACCAGCTTCGTGAGCTCAAGCTCCAAGACCCCTCGTTGCGGCTATATCAAAGAGCGGCAGACCTTGTTAAGCAAGGCGCCAGTATCGACGAGATCATCGAAGCCTGTGATATACCTCGCGCTGAAGCTGAGATGTTAGTTATGGTGCACAAGCAAAACAGCTAGTTATCTTACTTCAGTAAGTACGTTTTAAAAAAAAACGTTTAGACGTCTAGACGTAAAGATGTTGACATATCGCCAGTTATAGACACAATACAGATATTGTAATTTATCACTGGAGTCCTCTATGCCAATTCGTATTCCTGAGCAGTTACCCGCGCAGAACGTACTACTAGGTGAAAATATTTTTACCATGGACATGGACAGGGCTGCTAATCAGGATATTCGTCCTCTTGAAGTCGGCATTCTTAATTTGATGCCGAATAAGATAGAAACAGAAGTGCAGTTGCTTCGCCTGTTGTCAAATACGCCGCTACAAATAAACGTAGATTTGATTCGAATTGATAATCAAGCGCCAAAAAATACCCCGCAATCACATATGGATGCCTTTTATCACGACTTCTCAGCGGTCGCGAATAAAAAATACGATGGGCTTATAGTAACCGGCGCCCCTCTAGCGCTTATCGACTATGAAGAAGTGAAGTATTGGGAGACCATGACCACGATATTGGAATGGGCGCAGCGACACGTTAACTCTACTCTGTATTTGTGCTGGGCTGCTCACGCTGCTATGTATCACTTTTACGGCATAACTCGAAAGATTAGAGATGAAAAGTTTTCAGGAGTTTTTCAACATAAAGTGAACGACCCGAACAATGAGCTTTTAAGAGGCTTCGACCCAACTTTTCACGCTCCCCATTCTCGCTACGGGCATATCGATACTTCTCTGTATAACAGTGTTGAAGGCCTTAGCGTTGTGGCAGAATCTGAGGACGTGGGTGCCTATATCGTAGCGTCAGAAGACAAGCGAATGGTGTTTGTAACAGGCCATCCAGAATATGACCCTGATACGCTTAAAGACGAATACTTACGGGACATTGCCGCGGGTCAAACTCCAGCAATGCCGAAAAACTATTTTGAAGGGGATGATCCAGCCAAGTCTCCTATAGTACAGTGGCGCTCGCACGGCAGCCTATTGTTTACAAACTGGCTGAATTATTATGTTTATCAGACCACGCCTTACGATTTAAGTCAGCTTGCTGAAAAGTCACAGCCAAAGAGGTAGCACGTGAGCCAAAGAGAAATTTCTAGCGCGCAGGCAACGCTTACAGAAGCCGCTAAAAAACGCATTCTTATACTAGACGGTGCGATGGGCACCATGATCCAGCGCCACAAGTTGGAAGAAGAAGATTACCGCGGGACACAGTTTGCAGACTGGCATTGCGACGTAAAGGGTAATAATGATTTGTTGGTTCTTACCCAGCCAGACATTATTTATCAGATTCACTGTGATTATTTTGAAGCTGGCGCAGATATTATTGAAACCAATACCTTCAATGCGACGACTATCGCTATGGCCGATTATGATATGCAGGCTCAATCACGGGATATTAATGTGGCTGCGGCTAAGTTAGCGCGTAAAGCTGCCGACGAATTCACCGCAAAAACACCTGAGAAACCCCGTTTCGTAGCCGGTGTACTTGGTCCAACAAACCGCACCGCTTCCATCTCACCTGATGTCAATGACCCAGGTAAGCGCAACGTCACGTTTGACGAACTAGTGGAAGCGTACAGCGAATCTACTGAAGCCCTTATTGAAGGCGGTGCTGATTTAATCATGCTTGAAACTATCTTCGATACGTTAAACGCGAAAGCGGCGGCATTTGCAGTAGAGTCGGTATTTGAAAAACTCGGAAAGTCTTTACCTGTGATGGTATCAGGTACTATCACCGACGCTTCAGGGCGTACGCTTTCGGGTCAAACCGCGGAAGCATTTTATTACTCAATGCGACACATTAGTCCGTTTTCCTTCGGCTTAAACTGCGCACTGGGTCCAGACCTATTGCGTCAATACGTAGATGAAGTAGCCAATGTGAGTGAGTGCTTCATATCCGCACACCCTAATGCAGGCTTACCTAACGAATTTGGTGAATACGATATGGAAGGTCCAGAGATGGCCGAGCATATCAAAGAATGGGCGCAATCAGGGCTAGTAAATATCGTAGGGGGGTGTTGTGGCAGTACCCCAGAGCACATTCGCGATATAGCCAGTGCGGTTGAAGGTCTCGCGCCACGCAAGATTCCCGAATTTAAGCCTAAAATGCGTTTGTCAGGCCTAGAGCCGTTTGTACACTAGGAGGGCATTATGAGCGCAGAATTTTCAACATTTATTAATATCGGTGAGCGCACTAACGTTACAGGTTCTGCTCGCTTTAAACGTCTTATTCTTGAAGGTGATTATGAAACCGCTCTTGATGTCGCAAGACAGCAGGTAGAAAACGGCGCCCAAATCATCGATATCAATATGGATGAGGCCATGCTTGATTCAAAGCAGGCCATGATCACCTTTTTAAACTTGATAGCCTCTGAGCCAGATATTAGCCGAGTTCCCATTATGATCGACTCGTCTAAATGGGAAATTATCGAAGCCGGGCTTAAGTGTGTACAAGGTAAAGCGATAGTTAACTCGATTAGCTTAAAAGAAGGTGAAGAACTCTTCTTAAATCAAGCTAAGCTAATAAAGCGCTATGGTGCTGCAACCGTAGTGATGGCGTTTGACGAGACCGGGCAAGCCGACACACAAGCCCGCAAAGTTGAAATTTGTCAGCGTAGCTACAAGCTTTTGACTGAAGAAGTTGGTTTTCCGCCTGAAGATATTATCTTTGACCCCAATATTTTCGCAGTAGCAACGGGGATTGAAGAACACGATAATTACGCGGTTGATTTTATTGAAGCGACCCGTGAGATACGTAAAACCTGTCCGTATTCCCATATTTCTGGTGGCCTTTCTAACATCTCTTTCTCTTTCAGGGGCAACAACCCAGTACGAGAGGCCATGCACTCTGTGTTCCTGTACCACGCAATTCGCGCGGGTATGGATATGGCTATTGTTAATGCCGGTCAGTTAGAGGTATACGACGAGATACCAGCAGAGCTTCGCGATGCAGTGGAAGACGTTATTTTAAACCGCAGAAGCGATGCCACCGAGCGTCTGCTTGATATAGCCCCTAATTATCAAGGTGGTGGTAAGGCTGCCGCGAAAGAAGATTTAAGTTGGCGCGAGCAAGAAGTGAATAAGCGCTTAGAGCATGCGCTTGTTAAAGGCATCACCGATTATATTATTGAAGATACCGAAGAAGCGCGCCAGCAAGCTGAACGTCCACTACACGTTATTGAAGGGCCGTTAATGGATGGCATGAACGTAGTAGGGGATTTATTCGGTGAAGGAAAAATGTTCCTTCCGCAGGTGGTAAAGTCGGCTCGCGTTATGAAAAAAGCGGTTGCCCATTTACAGCCATACATTGAAGAAGAAAAGTCAGACGATGCTAAAAGCAACGGTAAAATTCTTCTCGCTACGGTAAAAGGTGATGTTCACGATATCGGTAAAAATATCGTAGGCGTGGTACTTCAGTGTAATAACTTTGAAGTGATTGACCTAGGCGTAATGGTGCCAGCGGCAACAATTTTACAAACCGCTAAAGATGAAAACGTTGATATGATTGGTTTGTCAGGCCTTATTACGCCATCACTTGATGAGATGGTTCACGTAGCCAAAGAAATGGAGCGTCAGGGCTTTGATATCCCACTTCTGATTGGCGGGGCGACGACGTCTAAAGCGCATACCGCAGTAAAAATTGAACAAAATTACCATGCGCCTGTGGCTTATGTTCCAAACGCAAGTCGAGCAGTAGGCGTGTGTCAGCGTCTTTTGAACAAAGCGTCTCGCGATATTTACGCACAGGAACTGGCAAAAGAATATGATACGGTACGTGAGCAGCACGCCCGTAAAAAGCCGCGCAGCAAGCCGGTGACGCTAGCTCAGGCCAGAGAAAACGCTTTTAAGCCAGATTTTACGACTTTGCCAGTAAAACCTGCGAGCCTAGGCGTAACACCAGTAACCGCTGATTTAGCTACGCTGCGCAACTACATTGATTGGACGCCGTTTTTCTTAACCTGGTCGTTAGCGGGCAAGTACCCGCGTATACTTGAAGATGAAGTGGTAGGGGAGCAGGCACAGTCACTGTTTAAAGACGCCAACGCTATGCTAGATAAAGTTATTGAAGAGAACAGCCTTCAGGCAAAAGGCGTAATCGGTTTGTTTCCTGCTAACCGCGTTAATGACGATGTTGAAATTTATACAGATGAGTCGCGAAAACAGGTTCAAGGTGTTGCCCATCATTTGCGTCAGCAAACGCTGAAAGACAAATATGCCAACTACTGCCTGGCAGACTTTGTCGCGGAGAAATCCAGCGGCGTAAACGATTATGTAGGTGCTTTTGCCGTCACCGGTGGTATAGGTGAAGACGAACTTGCTGATAGTTATATTCGAGCAGGTGATGACTACAATGGTATTATGGTTAAAGCGGTGGCAGACAGACTTGCCGAAGCGTTTGCGGAATATCTGCACGAGCAGGTGCGTAAGCACTATTGGGGCTACGCCGCTAACGAATCACTAAGTAACGAAGAACTTATCCGCGAAAAATATCAGGGCATTAGACCGGCACCAGGCTACGCTGCGTGTCCAGAACACACCGAAAAGCAGCTTATTTGGGATTTATTGTCAGCAGAGCAGCACACAGGTATGAAGCTTACGGAAAGTTACGCCATGTGGCCGGGCGCGTCGGTATCGGGTTGGTATTTTGCTCACCCTGATGCTAAATACTTTGCCGTTGCTAAAATTCAAGCCGACCAGGTAGAAGATTACGCTACACGTAAAGGGTGGACGCTAGAAGAAGCTGAAAAGTGGTTAGGTCCTAACTTAAGTGATTAACGCTTATAAGGCAGAGAAGGTATATGGAAATCGAAAAGCCTTTTAGTCAGGCCTGTGAAAACAACAAGCGTGCTATTTTGAGCGTGCTTGAACGTACATTTGCTAACTGCCGACAAGTTTTAGAGATAGGAAGCGGGACAGGTCAACATGCCGTATTTTTGGCTGAACACTTGCCCCATCTTATTTGGCACACAAGCGACCAACCGCACTATCACGAAGGCATTGCCGCGTGGCTGAGTGATTCAAATGCGGGGAATATAAAACCTCCCATAGCATTTACCGTTGGGCAAGATGACTTTCCCAGTCTCGACGTAGACGGCGTCTTTACGGCAAACACCGCACATATCATGCAGAAAGAAGAGGCAAAGCTACTAATGGAATCAGTAGCGTTGCACTTACCTAAAGGGGGCATATTCTGTCAGTATGGCCCTTTTACACACAGCGGCAAGTTCACTTCTGAAAGTAACCAAGCCTTCCACATTTCGCTGCTAGAGCGAGGATATGGTGGTTACCGCGATATTAACGAGCTAACTGCTTGGGCAGGCGAGTTAAGCTTGCAAGACATAATCGACATGCCCGCCAACAACCATATGCTTATTTGGGAAAAGCGCTAAATAAGCACCAGGGCTGTGGTGATTTGCCTTACGAATAGTTAAAGCAAAGAGCAACAGCCCTTACATCAAAGGAGTAACTATGAGCTTTAAAGTAAACCATTATTTCGACAACAAAGTGAGCTCGATCGGATTTGAATCTGCAAATGGACCCTGTACCTCGGGCGTAATGTCGCCGGGTGAATACACATTTTCTACCTCTCAAAAAGAGCTGATGAAAGTGGTTGAAGGTGAGCTAGTGGTGAAGCTACCGGGAAGTGATGAATGGCAATCTTTCGCCACAGGTACCAGTTTTAATGTGCCTGCAGATGTATCTTTTGACGTAAAAGTGTCTACGCCTACCGCTTACCTTTGCTTTTACAGCTAAACGTAAAAGACCTAATAGCTACGCAATCTTGCCTTCTATATCAATATTGCGTAGCTCTTTAGTTACCTAATCTATCTTTAATAAAAACACGAAGCGCGAAATAACCTACTTATTACCTAGCGAAAGTGTTTGAGACATCGTGATAAAGTCATCTACAAACCCCAACACGTCAGTAGCTTTTCGATGACCCAAATAAAGGGTTTTAGTAACGCCAGCTTCTCCCATAGATTTCGTGCATAGCAGTTCACTTTCCTTTGCTTCTTCAACTAGCCACTTAGGCAAAGCTGTAACACCACGCCCCGCAGCGACCATTTGCAAAATGATTTCAGTGGTTTCAATGGTTTTGTGCTGTTTGACCGTGCAGTTGGCGGGAGTAAGAAAATGAGTAAATATGTCTAGGCGACTATGCTCAACCGGATAAGTAATAAGGGTTTCATTACTTAAATCTTTTGCAGTTATAAATGACTTCTCTGCTAAGCTGTGATGTTTATCCATAACTAGTACTTGCTCGTATTCAAATACGGGGGTGTAGGTAATGGTGTCGAGGTGCAACGGGTCGGGCGTAAGTAGGATGTCTATATCGTATCCGTGAAGTGCCTGTAATCCGCCAAACGAAAATGCACGGCGTACATCAACATCAACATCGGGAAAGGCCTTTAAAAAAGGCGCTACTACTTTTAACAGCCATTCAAAGCAGGGGTAGCACTCCATGCCTATGCGCAATATGCCTTGTTTTCCGTCGGCAAATTTTTGAAGCTGAGCTTCGGTGTGTTCAAACTGGGGTAAAACCCTGTGGGCAAGGCCTAAAACACTTTGACCCGCCTGGGTGAGCGTTAGCCTTCTCCCTTCCTTTTTCCAAAGCGGCACGTCAAAATGCGCTTCTAACTTTTTCATTGCGTGGCTTAGCGCAGATTGAGTAAGAAAAAGCGATTTCGCTGCTTCCGTCATGGTGCCTTCTGCGTCAATTGCTCGTACTATTTTTAAATGGTGTCTATCAATCATAGTGGCTATATTCAGATTAACGTATCAGAGGTGAACAAGATGCAGAGCTAACAATAGTGACTGCGTCAGTAAGACGAGATTCGATGATCTCCTTTATTATAATAGAGATCTCTCTGAATGTTTTTCTACCAGGAGCTGTATTTCTCCAAGCCAGAGAGTGCTGACGCTCTATGGGCATATCGGCTATTTCACACACATGTAGAGCTTCAGGTTTGTGTAGCTCAGAGTGAATATAAAGGCCTGGTAGAAAGGCCACGCCCATACCCATTACTACCATTTGGCGTAAGGTATCTAGACTAGTGCCCTCGTAGTCACGCTGTAAGTCGGCACCAATTTCATCGCAGATACGCTGTACTTGATGATGAAAATGATGTCGGTCTTCTAGCGTTAGTACTTTTTCACCACTTATTTCTTCTGGCTTAACATAGGCTTTACCCGAAAGTTTATGATCCGAGGGTGTGACAAATTTTAATGGCTCTTTAAAAAGTGGCTGGGTAATCAACTGTGAGTTTTCGCCCGAAAGTGGAGACAAAATTAAGTCATACTCGCCCCGTAAAAGGCCATGTTGTAGGGCATTCGGTGCGCCTTCACGAACATAAAAACGCAAGCCAGGTTTACGTTTGTGCAAATCGGGCAAAACAAAAGGGAGTAAGTAGGGCCCTAACGTCGGAGGAATACCCAGCCTAAACGTCACCGTTTCCCCTTGCGACAAGTCACGAGCAATTTCGCCGAACCTCTGAGATGCTTGTAAAACTTCTTCAGCCGCATCTAGCAGCGCCTTACCTTGCGGTGATAAAAGCGTGCCGGTGCGTGAGCGCTCAAATAAAGTTAAGCCTAAAAGGTTTTCCAGTGCACTAATTTGACTGGTCAGAGTAGGCTGACTAATTCCTAGTATTCCCGCAGCCTGTCTGAAGCTCAAGTACTTAGCCACAGCTACAAAATAGCGGATTTGGTTTATTGACGGGGTCTTTCCGTTAAATTGCATGGTGAAAATAGCCTTCTCTTACTAGACTTATAGTTGATGATGTTTAACACGTGATAGTATTTAGCTATCGCGAGTTAGTATATTAAACTATTAATCTATCAGGTGAAACTGACGTAATTACATAATCATTACAATTATTAAAAAAATTGGGAGTTATATATGGATCACGTTATCTCTGGTGTGGCTAAATTTCAGAAAGAAGTTTATCCGAACAAAAAGGCTACGTTTCAAAAGTTAGCAAACGGCCAAAACCCAGAAGTGCTTTTCATTACGTGTTCAGACTCACGTATCGACCCTAACCTAGTAACACAAACTGACCCAGGCGAACTTTTCATTTGCCGTAACGCAGGCAATATCGTTCCTCCTCACAGTAATCAAACCGGTGGCATGACAGCATCTATCGAATTTGCAGTTGCTGCACTAGGCGTTTCTCACATTGTTATTTGTGGTCACACCGACTGTGGTGCGATGAAAGGTGCGATTAACCCAGAAGGTTTGAGCTCATTGCCACACGTTAAAGAGTGGCTAGGCCATTGTCGTGTGGCAACTGACGTAGTTAAAGAGCGCTGCGGTCATTCAGATTTGTCGCTAGAAGATTTAGAAGCAGTAACAAAAGAAAACGTTGTTCAGCAGATTCAGCACCTTCGCACTCACCCTGCTGTTGCTGCAAAAATTGCAACAGGTCAGGTTAAGCTTCACGGATGGGTTTATAACATAGGTGAAGGTGATGTGCTTTGCTACAACGCTGAAACTGGTGAGTTTGAAGCCATGGACCAGGGCGCGGCTGAAGCGCAGCTTACGCGCGGCGAATAAGGTCAAACATTATGGTTAAAATTAATCTCTCTAATTTACGAGGCGATTTTACCGGTGGTTTAACTGCCGGTATTGTTGCTTTGCCATTAGCGCTTGCACTGGGTGTAGCGTCCGGTTTGGGCCCAATGGCCGGCCTTTACGGTGCAATCGCAGTGGGCTTTTTTGCGGCGCTATTTGGTGGTACACCTGCCCAGATTTCAGGCCCTACAGGGCCGATGGTTGTTGTACTTGCGGGTTTGTTTGCGAGCCTTTCAGGCGACGCTAGCCTTATTTTCACCGCCGTGATATTGGCCGGTATATTCCAGATCGTGTTTGGCGTTTTAGGTGTGGGCCAATACATTCGCTTGGTGCCTTACCCGGTTATATCGGGCTTTATGTCGGGCATTGGTGCCATCATTATTATCCTTCAATTAGGAAGACTATTGGGTCATGAGCCTCCGGGCGGTACCATTGGCGCACTGTCTTACCTACCTACAGCCCTTGCTGATATTGACTTTGCTACCCTTGCATTAGGTTTAGGTACATTAGTCATTGCCTACAAATGGCCACCTCAATTAGGCAAGTACGTGCCAGGTGCGCTTGCCGCGCTAATCATAGGCACGCTAGTAAGTTTGGCGCTTTCAGTACCTGTACTGGGTGATATACCTACTGGTTTACCAAGTCTACACCTACCTGTTTTCGACCAAAGTAAGGCACTGCTAATCCTTGAAGCAGCATTCATTCTTGCTGTATTGGGCGCTATCGATAGTCTGTTGACGTCACTTGTTGCTGATAACATGACACGTACTCGTCACGACAGTAATAAAGAGCTTATTGGACAAGGTATCGGTAACACATTTGCTGGCCTTATTGGCGGTATCGCGGGTGCGGGCGCGACAATGCGTACGGTTGTTAACATTCGCAGCGGTGGTAAGTACAACATTTCAGGAATGGTTCACGCGCTAGTACTTCTTGCTATTGTGTTGGGTCTTAGCCCACTAGCCGCGCAAATTCCTCATGCAGTACTTGCAGGTATTCTAGTTAAAGTTGGTTTAGACATCATCGACTGGAGCTACCTGAAGCGCGCACATAAAGGTCCGCGTTGGGACTTCGGCCTAATGATTATGGTTCTTGCACTAACGGTGTTTGTAGACTTAATTACAGCAGTAGGTGTGGGCGTTGTATTTGCGGCACTTGCATACGTTAAGCAAATTGCGCAGCTTCAAATTGAAGAACTTAAAAAGATCCCTGAGTCGCTAAACGACCCTAAAGAGAATGAGCTTTTAGAGTCACTTAAAGACAAAGTTTCAATCTTTAGCTTTGGTGGTCCACTTAGCTTTGGCGCGGCAGCTGATTTAGGTCACCATGTACGCGAGCGAGTTAGACCTGGAGCGAAAGTGACTATTCTAGACTTCTCTCGAGTACCATTGATGGATGTATCGGCAGCTATGGCAGTTGATACGGTAACATCAGACGCACTTGCAGCTGGTCGACAGCTTGTGATTTGCGGTGCTAACGCTGAAGTGAATAAGGTGCTTGAAGGCGTAAACGAAGCGCACCCAGGTATACCTAACTTCGAAACACTTCACGACGCCTTGCTTTATGCAAAAAAGCAAGTAGCCGGGACTGAAAGCAACACGAGTTTTCAAGCCGCAACGCAATCGTAATAAGAGTTTGACGTAAACAAAACCTTTCCCTTTTTAGCCCTCCTTTGGAGGGCTTTTTTATACCTGAAGTTCAGCTCTCTTTTGTCGTTTGGAGATGAATAAGGAGATGCAAGAGCTCTTCAAACCCGATGTACCACTAACTTACTTGGATACAATATTCGCAATTTAATTAATTGATTGTTCAATTAAACTTAACCTAAGTGTAACAATACCCGCCTAAAGTAGTGCGCAAACAATGCACAACTACTTTGGGAAACACATGAAATCACGGAACAAATTATCTATAGCAATACTTGCTGCTCTTTCATCTATGGCTGCACCGTCACAGGTTTTGGCAGAAGAGGCGGAACGCGCAGAGGAAGAGCGCATAGAAGAAATTACGGTTGTAGGGCGCAGCGTTTCGTACGCGAATAACGCAACTAGCGACGATATGTTTAAACAGCAGGCAAATCTTAGCAGTGTTTTAGCCGCGGTAGACAATTTGCCCGGTGTCCTTATTAACGAAGGCGATACCTTTGGTGCTGACGATTGGTCGACGTCCATTGTTATTCGTGGGTTTCAGGTAAATCTAAACGAACAGCAAATAGGTATGACGGTAGATGGCATTGCCAACGGTAATTCAAACTACGGTGGTGGTGCAAAAGCGAATCGCTATATCGATACTGAAAACGTGAATGGTGTAGAAGTGTCTCAGGGTACAGCAGATATTGCTTCTCGTTCACACGAAGCTTTAGGCGGCACGCTCAATTTTACCACCATAGACCCGTCTATGGAGCAAGGTCTAGTCACTAGCATTACCGCAGGCGAGTTTGATGCGTCAAAATATTATGTCCGTTATGAAACCGGTGAGATATTAAAAGACACTTACGCTTGGATCAGTCTTTCAACCCAAGAAAGCTCTGACTTTATGCAGCAGGCGGCGGAAAACACCCGCGACCATTTAGCTATGAAGTTTATCTCTACCGTGAGCGACGTATCGCTCACGGGTTACCTGTCTTACGACGATACTCACGAAGATAACTACCAGCGTATTTATGGCTTAGCGCAATATGAGCAAAATCCAGACTGGGATCAGCTAACAGACGAGTGGACAGGGATTCCTTATCAAGATCAGGCGTATCGCAGAGGTTGGTCTACATTACGGGAAAACCTTTTTGCCTATCTTCAGGCTGAATTCACCATTGGCCAAGTCGATTTTATGACTAACGTGTACTATCACGACAACGAAGGCCGAGGGGAGTGGGTGCCTCCATATATCGTTGATATTACTGATGACGGCTCAGAAGGCCATTCAGAGCTTGTTGTTGGCAACACGGTATTTGGTGGGCAAGAGCTGGGTCAAATCTACTTCGTAGATAGACAAGGCAATCAGCTAAGCCCTATTGAAGGGTGTCAAAGCTCGCTTACTTTCCCTTATGGCGGTGCAGGCGCACAGTACGATCCGGGCTGTCACGAACAAGGTGCTATCCCGGTAGGCTCTTACCGACATACTCATTACGATAAAGAGCGTTTCGGTATAAATGCCGATGCAGTGTGGTACACAAAAGTTGGTGATTTTGATAATACGGTTCGATTCGGCATTTGGTGGGAAGACTATGAGCGCGGCGAATCTCGGGACTGGCATAAGATCACCAATTCATCTATTAGCGTAGATTATGACAACGCGCCTTATTGGGTGCAGTACGACAGAACATTCCCGGTTGATACTCTAATGTACTATGTGGAAGACGAGCTAGATTTAGGCTTTGCGCGCATCCGCGCGGGTGCGAAGAAATTTAACGTCGATATTGAAAAAACGGACAACTTTGATTCAGCTAACAATTTATCGGTGAATACTGATTCAGATACGCTGTTTTCAGCCGGTATTGTCGCACCATTGCCATTTGAAGGATTAGAAGTCTTTGCAGGCTACGGTGAAAACTTTGCGGCAATTAAAGACGCGCAGCTAGAGCGTAACGACACTGACCTTCGTTTTATAAAGCCAGAAACCGCTGACAACATCGACGTGGGCTTCCGCTATGCATCACCAGGCTTCAATGCCAGTGTGACCTACTACAATATTGAGTTTAACGACCGTATCCAATTTACCAGTAACGAAACTTCAGAGGGAATAGACTTTCTTGAAGCGGCCGCTGGTGGTTACAAAAACGTGGGTGGTATAGAGTCTAGCGGTTTTGAAATTTCAGCAGACGTTATGCTAACCGATGAGTTCTCATTGTTTACCTCTATAACTCTAAGCGATTCTGAATACGTTGCTACGGTAGGAAGTTCAGGCACGGAATACGATACGCTTGACGATGCGCTGGCAGCCATTGCTGACCCTGAAAACCCAGAAGTGTCACTGGTAGCTATTGAAGGTAATACGGTTATCGGTACGCCTGACACTATGGCTGTAATTAGCCTTGATTGGGCACGCGATAACTACTTTGCTGGTTTGTCTACAAAGTACGTTGATAGTCGTTACTTGGATATTGATAATGCCGCACAAGTTGATGACTACATAGTTAGCGACTTCTATATTGGCGGTTTTATCGAAAACATTGGCCCAGGTGTTGAAGAGTTGGAAGTGCGTTTAACAGTAAATAACCTGTTTGATGAAGACTATGCGTCTACTATCGCCCCAGGTGCATTTTGGATTGGTGCACCAAGAGCAGTAGCAGTCAACGCACGCTTAACCTTTTAATCGTGATATCATGCCTGTGACAGCATAGTGCTGTTGCAGGTTAATTTTTAGATTTAAGGTTTGGAGTTGTAGCATGCCCAAGGTGGGAATGGAGCCAGTTCGTAAGAAGCAATTAATTGAAGCAACGCTGGAAGTGATGGCAGAGGTTGGCTATCACGGCACAACGATCAGCTTAATTAGTAAAAGAGCTGGGCTTTCTTCAGGGATAATCAGTCACTATTTCGGTGATAAACAAGGGTTAATTGAAGCAACTATGCGCCACCTTCTCGATGCTCTTAAAATCTCGCAGCGCATTAATGATCCGCTAGAGCGTATTGACTTCATCATTGAGAACAACTTTTCGCAAACGCAAGGGGCAAGTTCAGCCACCAATACCTGGTTTAACTTTTGGGCGCTATCGCTACACAATGAAGGCCTGCACCGTTTGCAAACTATTAACCATAAACGCTTAGAACGTAACTTAGCGTTTAGCTACCGCATGTTACTTCAACCGGAACAGGTTAAAAATGCTGCTGCGTCCACCGCCGCACTCATTGATGGGTATTGGCTGCGCTATTCTATGGGAAGCGTAGGGAACGGGGATTTTTCGGAAGCTGTGGTGCGCTGTAAGCAGTACGTTCGCGATTTAGTGGCTCAATACGGAAAATAAACACGTATAGAGAAGATAAAAAATAACCGCAAGATAAATAAGCACTTGCTGTTACTTTAGAAAAACCACGGAGCGAATACTGAGTAGAAAATCTAAAAAAGGGCGGTTCGAGATAAATCGAACCGCCCTTTTTAATTAACTACACATTTCTAAATGATCTATGCGGACTGGTATTAGCTGGCGCCAGATACAAGTCGCTATCCGGCGCGAAAATCTAGCATGAGCTCACTAAGTGATTAACTCAACGAATTACCAAATTCTTACACGCTCTTCTGGCGCAAGATAAAGTGCATCGCCTGGCTTCACATCAAAAGCCTCATACCATGCATCGTGGTTTCTTGGCGCTTGAGCACGGTAACGGCCTGGTGCGTGTGTACCTGCACGAAGTTGATTCAGCATGCTTTCTTCCGTGCGCTTTTCTTTCCATACTTGTGCCCAAGCTAAGAAGAAACGCTGGTCGCCTGTTAGGCCGTCAATTACCGGCGCCTCTTTGCCGTTAAGGCTAAGCTTGTAGGCGTGGTAGGCCATTGCTAGACCGCCTACATCGCCAATGTTCTCACCCAAGCTGTTGCGACCGTTTACGAAGTTACCTTCGATAGGCTCGTACTGGCTGTATTGCTCGGCCAGCATGTCTGCTTTTTCTTCAAATGCTGCACGGTCGGCATCTGTCCACCAGTTGCGCTGAATACCGTTTGCATCAGATTTTGAACCTTGGTCGTCAAAACCGTGGCCCATCTCATGTCCAATTACCGCACCAATAGCACCGTAGTTAACAGCTGCATCGGCATTAGGGTCGAAGAATGGCGGTTGTAAGATAGCTGCTGGGAATACAATTTCATTGAACGAACTATTGTAGTAGGCGTTAACGCGCTGCGGTGTCATACCCCAGCGGTTGCGGTCAGTTTTTTCTAGCTCGCGCTCTACCGACTGGTCTTGGAAGAAAGTACGCAGGTTGCGCACGTTGCCCACTAAGTCTTTGTCGCTAATGGTAACGCCGTCGAAAGACTGCCACTCGTCTGGGTAGCCAATTTTAGGGTTAAACGCCATTAGCTTTTCTTTGGCGTTAACCTTGGTTTCTTCGCTCATCCAGTCTAGGTTTTCAATACGCTCACCCAGCGCGGTACGTAAGTTTTCAACCAACTCCGCCATTTGCTCTTTCGAGCTTTCTGGGAAGTATTCGTTTACGTAAATCTTGCCAATTGCAAAGCCCAGTGATTCAGTGCCAGACATTTGGCTTACCGCGCGTTTCCAGCGAGGACGAGGCTCTTGCTGACCGCTTAGCGTGCGACCGAAGAAGTCAAAATTCGCTAAGTAGATATCTTCAGAAAGGAAGCCTGCGTTGTTTGAAATAGTGTGATACTTCAAGTACGACTTCCAATCGGCTAAGTCAGCCTCGTTAATAATTTTAATAACGTCTTTTACAGGCTCTGGCTGTGAAATATTTAGCTCAGGCACTTTATAGCCGGTTTGAGCAAAATACGTGTCCCAATCAAAACCTGGGTATGCGTCAGACAGTTTACTACGCTCAATTTGGTTAAGCGTTAGGTCGCGGTCACGGCGTTTTTCGCGAGGCCACTGAATGTCTGCAATTTGTGTTTCAAGAGCAAGAATGTTCGCTGCTTTTTCTGCTGCGTTTTCTTCACCTGCAAAAGTAAGCATTTGCTCGATGTGCGCTACATAAGCTTCGCGGATCTTAACAAAGCGTTCGCTATCGCTTAAGTAATAGTCACGATCAGGAAGGCCTAAACCACCTACACCAACGCTTAGCTGGTATTCGTTCGGGTCAAGGCGGTTGTACCACATGCCACCGTAAATAGGTGTGCTTGAACCTACCAACCAGCTGTTGCCAAACGCTTTCGTTAGGTCAGTTCTGTTCTCAATACTATCAATAGACGTAAGTACGTCTTTAATTGGCTCAATACCTTTTTCATTAATGGTATCGGTGTCCATATAGGCAACAAAGAAGTCATGAACAAGCTTCTCTTCTGCATTAAGCGAAGACTTCTCCATTAGCCCATCAATGATGTTTTTAACTTGCTCTTCACTGCGTTCCGCTAGACCAGTAAACGCGCCATAGCGGGTTTTATCTGCAGGAAGTTCATAGTTGTCGTACCATGTTCCGCTGGCGTACATAAAGAAGTCGTCACCAGGTTTTACTGCTTCGTTGCGCGCGCTTAAATCAACGCCGAAAGAACCTAGCTCTGCTTCACCTTTCGCCTCAACAGTGCTTTCCTGAGTTTGTTCTTTTGCTTGCTCAGGCTGACCGCAGCCTGCAAGACCTAAAGATGCCGCAATCGCTACGGCTAAAAGTTTATGTTTCATCATTTTTCTCGTTGTGATTATAAGTGTCGTCGTTAGGTGCAGTGACACTCGTTGTTTTTAAAGTAGGCACAAATTCCTTGTTAAACGGTAATGCATTCCGTGCCTGATTAAAATAGCTTGCGATATGCGGCGTTTCTCGCTGTAAAAAGTCTGCTACAGCAGTGTGAAACGACGGATGTTGTAATTTGTGATGAGAACGGCAATAAATGGGCTCGAAGCCTCGAAGTATTTTATGTTCACCTTGGGTACCGGGATTAAAAATCGATAGCTTTTTCTCAATGGCGAATTCAATGCCTTCAAAATAACAGCAGGCAAAATGTAGCCCGTCTATTTCTTTCAGTGCTCCCCAGTATCTGCCATACAGCCCTGTTTCATCATAGAAGAATAAGGCGCTGGCTACCGCAATTTTATTTTCTATTGCAGTCACAATAAGCATGCTGTCGCTCATGGTCTCGACAAGTTGCTCAAAGAACGCGTCAATTAAATATCCCACGTGGCCGCTGCGTTTTAAATAGGTTGCTTTGTAACACTTTGTGAAAAACTGCAGAGTTTCTGGGCTAATTTCACTTCCCGTATGGTGGGTAAATCGAACGCCTCGGTCACTGAGTTTACGGCGACTTTTCTTTATGTCTTTCCTTTTGCGGGATGTCAGTGCGTTAAGAAAATCGTCGAAGTCACCATACCCGTAGTTATGCCACTGAAACTGAACGGCGTAACGGGTTAAATATCGCCTTGCAGCATGGGTTAAATCCGAAGCTTGTGTTTCACTGCTAACTGAAAGTTGTGCCGATGTTCTCTCATTGGGAAACAGGTAGTGAAAAGAAGAAAGCTCTTCCCCAAACACTGACGCTACATACTCTGTCAAAGCATGCTCCAGTTTCTCCATAAGAGCGTGCGTTAGGGTTACGCTATCATCGCAAAGTATCCTTGGGCCTGTAACAGGGGTGAAAGGAATTGCTGATATCCATTTAGGATAATAGTCGAGCCCGTGCTGCGCATATGCGTTGGCCCATGCATGGTCAAATACATACTCGCCATAGCTATGCGTTTTTAGAAAACCAGGAATAATGATGCTGACTTTTTCTTCCTGATCATGGCTTATAGCAATATGGCAAGGTTGCCAACCCGATTCATTTTTACACGAACCGCTGTTTTCCAATGCATGCAAAAACTCATAAGAAAGAAAAGGGCCCGCATTTTTTGCAAGTTGTTGCCAACGCTCTTTCGAAAGCTGTTCGATAGAATCTATTACTGTTATGCGATAGTCAGGTGCTGTCATGCAGTTAATATCATGTAGAGGTTTTGTGCGTAAAACGCTTAGATAGTCGCAATATACGAGTATTTAGCGCTAAAATAACGCGGTTTCTACGTTTAATACAGAAGAGTAAGTTTACAAAAATGTCAGAGTTCGATCGAAAAATCATTACCGACGCGATTACTCGCATGCTGGCACGACGAGAGCATAGCTTTAACGAGGTAATGCGCAAGCTACAGCAAAAAGGAATCGCGAGTGAGGCTTTCATGCCTATTCTGGAGGAATTTAAAGACGCTGATATTCAAAGTGACGCCAGGTTTGCTGAAAGCCGGGCGCGCGCACTGTATTTGAAAGGCAAGGGACCTCGTTCAATAAAACTAGACCTACAACAATATGGTGTAGATGAGAGTATTGCTGAACATGCAATGACAGAGATTGATGCTGACTGGTTTGAAAGCGCGAAAAAAGTAAAAGAGAAAAAGTTTGGCGAGTTTTATGAAACCGAATTCGCGTTAAGACAAAAGCAAAAACAATTTTTGCAGTATCGTGGTTTTTACCAAGAACACATCGATTATGCTGTCAGTGCTAATTAAACTAAACGTTTCCTTTTGGCCAGTTTTGCCAAGCACCGCACCTTCCTCACTAATCACCCTAATGAATATCCGCTATTTTTTACTAAATTAAGGTAAAATTTGGCGGTATCTCGTGCCCTTGCCACTTAACAAAATTGCGCTTTCCGTGGTATTGTTGCGCAAATTTGTGCGCATTTTTATTATTCAAAGAACGGTAATAGGATATGGCACATTGAGTAATGACGAAATGTCCCGATTATAAGTCTTATCAAACAGGCAATTCGCACGTTTCAAAAATAGAATAAAGGAAGTTAGGTTTTCAATGACATTATCAACTGCTGACTTACGTAACAAGTTTATCGATTATTTTAAAAGCCATGGCCACCAGGCGGTGGCAAGCTCGTCACTGGTGCCGGCAGATGATCCCACGCTTCTTTTTACTAATGCGGGCATGAACCAGTTTAAAGACTGCTTCTTAGGTGCAGAAAAGCGTAGTTATACCCGAGCAGTCTCTTCGCAGCGCTGTGTGCGCGCCGGTGGTAAACACAACGACCTTGAAAACGTGGGTTATACCGCCCGTCACCATACTTTTTTCGAAATGATGGGTAACTTTAGCTTCGGCGATTATTTCAAAAAAGAAGCGATTGAGTTTGCATGGAACTTTCTAACTAAAGAAGTCGGTTTACCAAAAGAAAAGTTACTCGTTACCGTTTACTCTGACGACGATGAAGCGTTTGATATTTGGGAAAACCACATCGGTGTGCCTAAAGAGAAAATCATCCGTATCAGCACATCAGATAATTTCTGGTCTATGGGTGATACTGGCCCCTGTGGTCCTTGCTCTGAAATATTCTACGATCATGGTGCACACATCTGGGGTGGTCCTCCAGGAACGCCTGAAGAAGACGGCGACCGGTTCATTGAGATTTGGAACTTGGTATTTATGCAGTTTAATAAGCAAGCTGACGGTACCATGGAGCCACTCCCTAAGCCTTCAATAGATACCGGTATGGGCCTAGAGCGTATTTCCGCTATTTTGCAGAACGTGCACAGTAACTACGAGATTGACCTGTTCCAAAACTTGATTAAGTCGGCGGCATCAGTTGTTGGTACTGACGACTTAGAAAACAAATCTCTGCGTGTTATTGCCGATCATATCCGTTCGTGCAGCTTCTTAATTTGTGATGGCGTAATGCCTACCAATGAAGGGCGAGGCTATGTGTTGCGCCGTATTATTCGTCGTGCGGTTCGACATGGCTACCAGCTAGGCGCAAATGATATTTTCTTTTATAAGCTGGTGGCATCACTGGCTAAAGAAATGGGCGAGGCGTACCCAGAACTTGTCGATCAGCTGCCTGTTATTGAAAAAGTACTGCGTGTTGAAGAAGAGCAATTTAGCAAAACCCTAGCCCGTGGTATGGCTATCCTAAACGACACTCTAGAAACTCTGGAAGGCGATACAGTGCCAGGTGATGTAGTATTTAAGCTTTACGACACATACGGTTTCCCTACAGATTTAACCAATGATGTGGCGCGTGAGCATGACCTTAAGATTGACGAAGAAGGTTTTGAAGCGGCTATGCAGGCGCAGCGTGCCCGTGCTCAGCAGGCAAGTAACTTTGGGGCAGACTACAACAGCAAACTTGCCATTGACCACGCAACATCATTTACTGGGTACACCGATGTAGAAGGCCAAGCGAATGTGGTTGAACTTATTGCCGACAATGCGTTTGTAGAAAAGCTAGAAGACGGTCAGGAAGGCGTTGTGGTACTAGACAGTACGCCGTTCTATGCTGAAAGCGGTGGTCAGGCAGGTGACAAAGGTGTGCTTCGCGTGGCAAACGGTGAATTTGTTGTTACCGACACTCAAAAAATGGGCAATGCGTTTGCACACAAAGGTGTTGCTAAAGGCTCTGTATCTAAAGGTGATACGGCAACCGCAGCGATTGATGCAGCAAACCGTGAAGCCATTAAAAAGAACCACAGTGCTACACACTTACTTCACGCGGCGCTGCGTGAAATTCTTGGTGAGCACGTAACGCAAAAAGGTTCATTGGTTGAAGCGCCGCGCATGCGTTTTGACTTCTCGCATTTTGAGGCAGTAACGGCAGAGCAGCTTGCTGAGACTGAAAGACGAGTTAACCAAGAAATACGAGCAAACCACACGTTAGCAACTGAACTAATGGATTTGGATGAAGCCAAAGCATCAGGCGCTATGGCGCTATTTGGCGAAAAGTACGACGAAAAAGTTCGTGTGGTAACCATGGGGCCATTCTCTGTTGAGTTATGTGGTGGTACTCACGTTACGCGTACTGGTGACATAGGTTTGTTCAAAATTACCAGTGAAGCGGGTATTGCATCGGGCGTTCGACGTATTGAAGCGGTCACTGGCGAACACGCACTTGAAGTTGTGCAAACACAGCAAGCGACACTGTCTTCATTGTCTGCATTATTAAAAACAGACAGCCAAAATGTACTTGATCGTGTAGTTTCTCTACAAAATCAGACTAAAGAACTAGAAAAAGCGCTCAATTCTGCGAAACAAAAACTGGCGAGTCAGCAAGGTGCTGATATGCTTAGTAATGCAGTAGAGATAAATGGCGTTAAAGTTCTTATTGCTAATTTGGAAGGTGTTGAAGCGAAGTCATTACGTTCAATGATGGATGACATTAAAAACCGAATTGGCGAAGGGATCGTAGTATTAGGTGTGGCTAATGACGCGAAAGTGAATCTTATTGCTGGCGTTACTAAAAACCTCACTAGTAAAGTTAAAGCGGGCGAGCTAGTTAACTTTGTCGCATCACAAGTAGGTGGCAAAGGGGGCGGTCGTCCAGATATGGCACAGGCAGGTGGTGATCAGCCTGAGAACTTGGGCCAGGCGCTAGATTCGGTTAACGCTTGGTTACAAGATAAGCTATAATTATTAGTGTTTATAACAGTGAGTTTTTGAAGTGACACAGAAACATGGAATCACTGTCGCCTCCATCGGGTCGTGCCGATGGGTTGGCAAATCTTAATGGATGATGTTCAGTATTAAGGAACAGGAGCAAGAGAATGCTTATTTTGACTCGTCGAGTTGGTGAAACGCTTATGGTTGGTGACGATGTAACCGTTACCGTACTAGGTGTAAAAGGGAATCAGGTACGTATCGGTGTGAATGCACCAAAAGAAGTTTCTGTGCACCGTGAAGAGATATACATGCGCATTCAGGCAGAAAAAGGCGGTCAGCCAGGCTCTGCAGAATAATTGCGTTATTCGCTTCATTGGAAAAGGTCAGCTTACGCTGGCCTTTTTTGTTTTAGGCCAGAAAATTTTTTGGATTTTTTCCTTTTAAGTACAATTGGAGCCAAATTGCGAAGTAGGTATAAACGAGTAAATTCAAAAATTAGTTAAAAATTCAGTAGGAAGTGTTGAGTGACTGATTAAATTCAAACGGAAACTAATGCCAAGCGTTTTATAACTTTTGATTTAATTGTTTGTATTGCGAACAAATTACTGGTTTTTTGCTCGAATCGTTTAAAATGGCAGCGGGTGAACAATTTCTTTATAAAAAAGGTTTGACTCAGGCCAATGAATCCGTAAAATGCACCCCGCAGTCAAGGAGAGGTGGGTGAGTGGCTGAAACCAGTTCCCTGCTAAGGAACCATACGCATATACGCGTATCGAGGGTTCGAATCCCTCCCTCTCCGCCATTATTAGTTGGCAGTGGCGGTCAACAACAAGTTTTGCGCGTGTGTAGCTCAGCTGGATAGAGTACCTGGCTACGAACCAGGCGGTCGGAGGTTCGAATCCTTCCACACGCGCCACTTATTTTAAAGCGTCACCTTTTGAAGTAAAACTCAAAAGTATACAAGTTAACGCGTGTGTAGCTCAGCTGGATAGAGTACCTGGCTACGAACCAGGCGGTCGGAGGTTCGAATCCTTCCACACGCGCCATTTTGAATAGCCCACCTTTTTAGGTGGGCTTTTTCATTTCTGACTCCTTTATCGCCTTATTTCTTTTTACGCTACTTTTGTATAAGCGCGTTGTTTAAAAATTAAACTAAACTTAATGTATCTGACAGCAGTTAAGCGCGAGGTACGCTATGGCACATCCATCCACTACTTTTCGATTTCTTGCAGAGCCTACCGATGTTAACTTCGGCGGTAATGTCCACGGCGGTATTGTCATGAAGTGGATTGATCAAGCGGCCTATGCGTGTGCTGCTCAGTGGTCGAAATGCTATTGCGTTACGGTATCCGCTAACGGCATACGTTTCATAAAACCTATAAAAGTCGGTCAACTTGTTGAGATAACTGCGTCTCTCGTTCATACGGGTAGTTCGAGTATGCACATTTATGTGGTGGTTAAATCGGGGGACGCAACGGCCAACACAACCACTGTAGCTAACCGTTGTTTCATTACATTTATGGCGGTAGATTGCGACGGCAACCAGGTGATCGTGCCTTCATACATTCCAGAAGACGAGCAGCATATGCAATTAGAATTAGTAGCTATGCATGCTAAAGACTTTGCAAAACGGTTAGACAGCGACTTTACAGAGAATACTGGTTTTCATTAAACCGTGTTTATTTAAAAACTAACTGCGATGCTTAAAGCAACATATCTCAGTATGCTATTGATACTATGTTTTTGTTGCAAATTTATTAAGTAATTATGCATTAAGTTGCACATCGGTGGGTTTTATTCAAATTTAAGTGGTTTTTTATGCTGTTTTGTTGTGTTTTTAAAAACCTCGTGATACTTATTCAAGTACAAAATAACAACAGGATTGAATATGAATTCGGAATCCGTCGCTAGTTTGCTCATTGAAGCAGGCTCTCTTATGCTCATAGGAATGGTATTTGTCTTTTCGTTCTTGGGGCTGCTTATTGTTGGCATTCATTTAATTGCACGTTTTTGTGAAGCATTTCCAGGTGAAACGCCTGATAATGTAGCGACACGTTCTTCAGCCAACTTTGCTCGAGATAATCAAGCGGTACAACCGGGGATAGACGGTAATGTCATCGCTGCTATTTCTGCCGCAATTCATACCCATCGCCAAAATTCAAAAAAATAATCCATATCAGGAGTTACCATGTCTAAGCCTCTGGCCCTTACTGAGCTGGTCCTGCGTGATGCCCATCAATCTCTTCTTGCTACGCGTATGCGTATTGAGGATATGCTTCCAATTGCTGAAAAGTTGGATAAAGCAGGTTTTTGGTCTGTTGAATCTTGGGGCGGTGCGACCTTTGATGCCTGCATCCGTTACTTGGGAGAAGACCCATGGGAGCGCATTCGTAAGTTAAAGGCAGCCATGCCCAATACCAAACAGCAAATGTTACTGCGTGGTCAAAACCTATTAGGTTATCGCCACTATGCTGACGATGTTGTCACTCGCTTTGTAGAGCGCGCTCACGAGAGCGGAGTAGACGTCTTCAGAATTTTTGATGCTATGAATGACATCAGAAATTTGAAAACCGCTATTAAAGCTACCATAGACAGCGGCGCTCACGCGCAAGGCACGATTTCCTACACAGTAAGTCCAGTGCACAATCTTGAGCTATGGCTTGATATGGCAAAACAACTTGAAGATCTCGGCGTGCACTCTATCTGTGTGAAGGACATGGCCGGGCTTTTGAAGCCCTATGAATGCGAAGCATTAATTACAGGGTTAAAAGAGACCGTCGATGTGCCTATTGCCATGCAGTGTCACGCCACAACTGGGTTGAGCACGGCAACTTATCAGAAAGCCATCGACGCCGGCATTGATATGCTCGATACAGCTATCTCATCAATGAGCATGACCTACGGTCACAGCGCAACTGAAACCATGGTTTCAATCGTTGAAGGTACAGAACGCGATACGGGAATATCGCTGCCTGAACTGGAAGACATTGCGAGTTATTTCAGAGAAGTCAGAAAGAAATACAGCAAATTTGAAGGAAGCCTTAAAGGCGTAGATGCACGTATCCTGCTGGCCCAAGTGCCAGGTGGCATGCTAACCAACATGGAAAGTCAGCTAAAAGAGCAGGGGGCTGAAGATAAATTCGAAGAGGTGTTGAAAGAAATCCCACGGGTACGTGAAGATCTTGGATTTATCCCTCTTGTAACGCCCACCTCGCAAATTGTCGGCACGCAGTCGGTACTTAATGTGCTGACAGGCGAGCGCTACAAGAGCATTACCAAAGAAACTGCTGGTGTGCTCAAAGGCGAGTATGGCGCTACTGCAGCACCAGTAAACAAAGAGCTACAAGAGCGTGTACTAGATGGTACTGAGCCTGTTACTTGCAGACCTGCTGACAATATTGCCCCAGAGCTCGAAGCGCTGAGTAAAGAGCTAGATGAACTGGCCGAGAAAAAGCAGCTTTCGCTGTCAGATGACAAAATCGATGATGTGCTGACTTATGCACTATTTCCGCAGATCGGCCTTAAGTTTATCGAAAATCGCGGCAACCCTGATGCGTTTGAACCTGCACCGGGCGCTCCAGAGTCGCAAGGTACAAATGCGCCCAAGCCTGCTGAAGCTAAGTCAAACTCACTGGGGGCTACCGCGAGTGAAACTTACGACGTGAACGTAGACGGTAAAGTGTATCGCGTAGAGGTGGCACCTTCAGGTACGCTAACGAGCGTTACGCCTGCCGATACGTCACAATCTCAGCCACAGACTGCTAGTACAGCTCCAGCCGCTGCGGCCTCGTCCCAGTCTATTGATGCGCCACTAGCGGGTAACGTGTTTAAAGTATTAGTAAGAACCGGCGATAATGTGTCCGAAGGCGATGTAGTGATGATCCTTGAAGCCATGAAAATGGAAACAGAGATCCGATCGGCGTTTACCGGCACGGTCACTGACATTACCGTGGGCGAAGGCGATGCTGTAACTAGCGGTCAATCGTTAATCTTATTGGGGTAATACATGGATAAGTTAATGGTACTTTGGGATAGTACCGCGCTTGCGCATTTTGAAGCCGGCCAGCTCATTATGATGGCGGTAGGCTTCGGGTTACTTTATTTAGCCATTGTAAAAAAGTTTGAGCCACTGCTTTTGTTACCCATTGGTTTTGGAGCACTGCTTACGAATATTCCAATTGCTGGTTTTTCAGAAGCGGGTGGCTTATTGCACTATATCTATAAAATTGGCATTGATACAGGCGTATTTCCTTTGCTCATTTTTATGGGGGTCGGGGCAATGACAGACTTTAGCGCGCTTATTGCAAACCCAAGAATGCTGCTACTTGGCGCAGCCGCTCAATTCGGTATTTTTGCTACCCTATTTGGTGCAATAGCATTAAATCTTATTCCGGGTTTTGAATTTACGCTAAAAGATGCCAGTGCTATTGCCATTATAGGTGGCGCAGATGGGCCAACGGCTATCTTCCTTGCTTCACGTTTAGCGCCTGACTTACTCGGTGCTATTGCGGTTGCCGCATATTCTTACATGGCGCTAGTGCCTATCATCCAGCCGCCAATTATGAAAGCGCTGACCACAAAAGAGGAACGCGAAATAAAAATGGGTCAACTTCGGCCTGTGTCAAAGCGAGAGAAAATTATCTTTCCACTCGCCGTGTTGTTTATGACCATTTTGTTTTTACCGGCAGCTACGCCGCTAGTAGGTATGTTCTGCTTTGGTAATTTAATGAAAGAATGTGGCGTTGTTGACAGGCTGAGTAAAACAGCCCAAAACGAGCTTATTAACACTGTGACCATTTTCCTAGGATTAGCCGTGGGCTCTAAGCTATCGGCTGAAGCATTTCTTACGGTGGAAACATTGGGTATTTTGGGCTTGGGCGCAATTGCCTTTGGTATCGGTACCGCTGCTGGCGTGTTGATGGCTAAGCTAATGAGTAAGTTATCCGGTGGTAGTATTAACCCGTTAATTGGTGCAGCCGGAGTGTCTGCCGTGCCTATGGCTGCGCGAGTCGTAAATAAGGTTGGCTTAGAGGCAAACCCTCACAACTTCCTACTTATGCATGCAATGGGGCCTAATGTAGCCGGTGTGTTAGGTAGTGCAGTTGCTGCTGGTATTTTGTTAGCTCTGGTTGGCTAAAAAGCGTAATGGCATATTTGATGCTGCAGGGGCAGGTTACTGCCCCTAGCGTTTTAACGGATTGTATTTTGCGGCACTAGCGACTGGTAAGCGGTGACTAGTTTCTTAGTGCGAGTGTGCTGCGGCCACCTGAAAATAGTTTCAGTTTTACCTTCCTCAACAATTTCGCCGCCTTCCATCACCACAATTCTATCGGCAATATGCCGGACAATCCCTAAGTTATGGCTTATGAAGATGAATGCCAAGCCCAGCTCTTGTTGTAGTTGCAGTATTAGGTTCACCGTTTGCGAGCGAATAGTAGGGTCTAACGCAGCAAAGGGCTCATCTGCCACGAGCACTTTGGGTTTTAGAACTATAGCCCTAGCCAACGCCACGCGCTGCTGTTGGCCGTCAGAAAGCATGTGCCGGTAAAAGTAATAGTGCTCGCGAAGCAACCCTACCTTTACCAACATATCTTCGATAATAGGCTTGCGTTCCGCCTCGCTAAGACCCGTATTTAACCGCAAGGGTTCATCTAGGATTTTGCCTACTGGAACCGATGGGTTCATCGATTCAGCACTATGTTGCAGAATCATTCGAATGTCGTGGGTACGCTTGCGTTGCCCGTCTTTTGACTGATACTTAGCTAAATACTTGTGAGTGTTTATTTCAATTTCGCCTGCATCGGCAGGTAATGCGCCAACTAATAATTTAGCAAGAAGGGATTTACCCGAACGGTTTTCCCCTATGATGGCAATAGTTTCCCCCCGTTTAACGCTCATATTCACCGGGCCAAGTTGAAATACTTCAGGTCGCTTTAACCAGCGCTTCTTTTCGTTATGTATAAATGTGAGGTCTTTTACCTGCAAAATATCCATCACAGCTTCTCCATATGTAGCGGGTAATGACAGCTGTAGCTATGGTCGTGAATTTTGCGTACGGCGGGCGTTTGTACACAGGCGCGCTGAGCTCGTGGACAGCGGGGGCCTAAACGACAACCAATAGGTAAATGTTGTAGCGTTGGTATAGAACCGCTTAATGTAGGTAATGCAGATTTAGGCGGTAAATCTTTTCTGAAGCTTGGCGCACTGTCTAATAGCGCTTTAGTGTAAGGGTGGAGAGGACGCTTTTTAATGTGCTTCATTTTTCCCGATTCCACCGTTTGCCCCGCGTAAAGCACTGTCATTGAATGTGACATACTCGCGATGGCGAGCAAATCATGGCTGACAAACAAAATCGATAGGGAACGAGTTTGATTAAGACGCGTAAAGAGTTTAAGGATCTGCGTCTTAGTCGTAGGCTCCATGCCTCGGGTAGGATCATCTGCGATAAGTAATTTGGGTTGAGACACCAGCGCCATCGCTATCATAAACTTTTGCCCAATATCAGCGGGAATTTGGTGAGGGAATGCACTTAGGTAATGCTTATGGTGCTTTATGCCCACCTTATGCACGGTACTAATGGCTACCTTCTTTCTGTGCTGAGCGCGTTGCCAAAACCAGCTTCCTTCAACAAATTCATCAGGAATACTTTCTTCAAGCTGTTCACCAAGTGTGGCTGACGGGTCAAGCGCCGCTTGTGGGTTTTGAAAAACCACCGCGATTTCACGACGCATCACTTCGCGGCGCTGTTGAACCGACATACCCAGTAGGTTTTCACCATTCCAGCTCATGCGATCGGCGGTTAAATTCCACTGGTTTGGCAACGCACCGCAGATCGCCGATACAATAAGGCTTTTACCAGAACCTGATTCGCCCACCAGTGCGCGAATCTCGCCTGAACTCACTGACAAATTTACTTTATCCAGAGCCTTAATGGTGCTATCACCGTTCTGCATTTCTAGGGTGAGGTTTTTGATATCAAGCATCGGCATGTTAGTGACTCACTCTTTTTCTTAGTGAAGAACGCAAGCCGTCACCCACGATATTGATGGACAGTACAATAAAAAATATCGCCATACCCGGCACCGCTACGTTCCAAGGCGCTAAGTAAGTAACGTCTAATCCGTCGGCGAGAATAACGCCTAACTCTGGCAGGGGCGATTGGGCGCCCAGGTTTAAGAAACCAAGCGCTGAGATATCGATAACCGCAATAGAAAGGGCCAGCGTTCCCTGAACAACAAGCATTTCTGTCATATTAGGTAAGATAGAATGAACGAAAAGCTGCCACTTGCTTGCGCCATCAAGCGTCGAAGCAACTATGTAGTCTTTTTTCATTTCTGCGCGCACGAAACTTCGCGTGTGATGCACAAACTGGGGAATAAGCGCTAAGGTAATGGCCCACATACTATTGACTAAACCCGTGCCCAGTATTGCAACTATGATAATAGCAATTAGTAGAGTAGGGATTGCCATAAGCGCATCAAGTAAATGATTAACGACGCTTGAGCGAACCCCTCGCAGCATACCAGCCAGCGTACCTAAACTTACGCCAACTAGCATCGCAAGTACTACGGTTAAGAAGGCTGAGCCCAGCGTTGTTCTGCAGCCGTAAATGATACGGGTAAATAAGTCTCTTCCAAGCGCGTCTGTGCCGAACAAATGGGAGATAGATCCATTCGCTTGCCAACTAGGCGGAATTAACAATCCGTCAATGTTCTGTTCTACAGCGTCATAAGGTGTAATGAGAGGAGCAAATAAGGCGCACACCACAAATAGCGCGAGCATAATTAAACCCAGCATAGAAATGTGGCTGGCCTTGAACGAAGCCCAAGTCCGTTGCCAAGGGGATGGATGGAACTCTTCTTCGTACAAACTAAACTGTGGCACGCTCGTATTTCTCTCTACTTGGGTCAATCATACGATTTAATACATCGACCAAAATCGTAAGGGTAATCACTACCGTTGATACTGCCATCATACCGATACGCAAGGCGGGGTAATCTCGTTGATAGATGGCTTGAATCAGCCAGTTACCGATTCCAGGCCATGAAAACAAGGTTTCAACAATCATTGCATTGGTAATGAGCGTCGTAATCTGAATTGCCATCAGTGGCAAAATCGGTAGTAGTGCATTACGTAGAATATGGCGAAAAAATATCTGCCAGCTAGAAAGACCGCGAGACTGGGCTGCAGCAATATACTCGCGATGCTTTACATCTATAACTGAGCGTCGGGTTATGCGAATCAGTGAAGCAGTAGTTATGGCGCCAATAGCAAATGTTGGTAACGCTAAGTGCGACAGTGCATCTTTAAATGCCAGAGTCTTGTTTTCATTATCTGACAGTAAAACGTCTATTAGAATAAAGCCTGTAACAGGCTCTATGTCGTAAATTAGACTTATTCGACCAGATAGCGGGGCCACGTCCAATTCCAAACTGAAGACGAGAATAAGCAGGAGTGCGAACCAGAAAACGGGAAAAGAATAAGTAGTAATGCTTGCACTATTTATTAGGTGGTCAGAGGTTGAATAGCAGCGAATGCCGGCATAGTAGCCTAAGGGAATGCCGATAAATAAGGCCGTCAGCATTGCATACGTCGCCAGTTCCATTGTTGCAGGCATTGCAATCCCCACTTCTTCTCTTAAGGGGAGACCAGACGTGAAGCTATAGCCCCAATCACCGGTCAGCAAATTACCTACATAATATAAAAACTGAAATATATAAGACTGGTCTAGCTTAAATTGTTGCTCAAGCGCTGCGCGCTGCATCTCATTTTGTGGCACAAGCCCGGTTAAGTTTTCTAATGTATCACCCGGAAAAAGGTAGGCGAGCGAGAACGAAATAATCGTTAACACGAGTAGCGTTAATACAAATAAAGTGCAGTATCTCAGGAGAATTTGGATCACAGTTTTTTCTCTACCCCGCCAAAACGCACGCCGCCAAAGGGGTTAATAGCCATGCCCTTTAACTCATTCCTGTATGCTTGATAGCGGTAGGCATGCGCAATGGGTACAACAGGAAGACGTTCGTATAATAGCCTATTTACTTGCTTGTAAATAGCCGATCTCTCGTCGATATCATCGGTTTGAAGTGCTTCGTTAAGTAACTTGTCATAATCATCATTACACCACATCGCTCGATTTGTCCCTGATGGGATTGCTCCGCAGCTCAATAGTGGGCGATAGAAGTTATCAGGATCACCATTATCGGCAGACCACCCTATAAGTACAGAGTCATGCAAGCCTTCTTGTAGATGGCGTCTAAATGTAGCCCAATCGTAACTTACGATAGTTGCTTCTACACCTACATCGCGAAGGTATCGCTGAATTAGCTC
The DNA here is from genome assembly GCF_056311745.1 of Alteromonas sp. ABV4_150. Taxonomy (NCBI): domain Bacteria; kingdom Pseudomonadati; phylum Pseudomonadota; class Gammaproteobacteria; order Alteromonadales; family Alteromonadaceae; genus Alteromonas; species Alteromonas sp. ABV4_150. The sequence goes on from NZ_CM149971.1 coordinate 2,801,710, forward strand.
TGCCATTTTTGTCGCGTTAGGGTTGTAAGCGCGCTCGACCGGCATCGCCCATATTGTCATTGAAAATCCGGGGGCTATACCGGCATCAGCCAGTAATTTCCGCGCTAAAACGGGGTTGTAAGCCGTGTCATCGGCATCGTTTTGAAATGCCCAACTTGCCGCGGGCAGCAGGGTTTTAGCCCGTGTTGCACTGTCGAAGTAAACCGCCTCTAACAAAGTGTTCTTATCTATAGCCGCGGCGAGTGCACGCCTTACATCGGGATTATCAAACGGCGGGCGCTGCGTATTAAACGCCCAAAACCCCACGTTAAGCCCCGGTTTTTCGGCCAACGTTAGGTCATCCTCAGTGCGAATAACTTCAAGCTCAGTTTGTGCCGGGAATGCGGTGGCGTCACATTCCCCAGTCATTAGTTTAGCCAGTCGCAATGAACTTCGTGGTGTTATATCGAAAATGAGTTGTTCGACCTGAGTAATTTTCTGCTCTTCGCTCACATTTTGTAGCTCGGTAGCTAAATCACTCCCTTTTACTTCATGTGTTTGTGTGCGCCAGTAGGTGTCGTGGCGCAAATACTTAATGAAGTGATCTTTACGATAACTCTCAAATTTGAAGGGCCCAGTGCCAATTGGAAGCTGGTCAATTTTGCTTGGCGTACCGGCCTGTGCTAGCTCCGTTGCATATTCCTTTGACAGTATAACGGCAAAATCGGTGGCTAAATTTGCCAAAAATGAGCTGTCCCGCCGTTTTAGTGTAATCTCAACACGATAACCGTTTACTCGTTCAACAGATGCAATATTTTGAGCAATACCAATGCTTTCAAAGTATGGATAGCTTCCGCCCGACACGTAATGATAGGGGTGTGATTTTAAGCGCCAGCGGTCGATGCTAAAGATGACGTCGTCGGCGTTAAAGTTTCTGCTTGGTTCAAAATAGCCCGTAGTGTGAAACCATACGTTTCTACGAAGCTGAAAGGCGTAGGTTAGTCCATCGTCACTAACTAACCAGCTGCTTGCAAGACTTGGCACAATGCGACCTGAGCCAGGGTCGAAATCAAGTAGTCTGTCGTACAGTTGGTGAGATGACGCGTCTGATGTTGTGCTTGATGTGTCAAGCTGCGGATTGAAAGTAACTGGGTTACTTTCAGAACAATAGATGATACCTGTATTATAAAACGCTTGTTTATTCTGCTTCGCACAGGATGCAACAAGAAGCGCTGTGCATAAACATAATGACAAACGCTTCACCAAACAATGGGACATGCTTTACGCCTCGACGTTTTCAGCAGAAGAATCTAGTAAGTTATATTTTTTGAGATAGCCTCGCAGCTGATGGTAAGTCAGGCTCAATTTTTCAGCGGTTTTCTTTTGATTAAACTGACTGTCAGCAAGTGCCTGTTTTATCATATCTATCTCATGTTGTTGAGAGCGTTCTTTTAAATCTATGGGATATTCAACAATTTCTTGCTTTTTGACAGGGGTAAGCGGTGTAACGTCAGCACTTTCAATACGTTCATTAGCCATAGGCGTGTTTAGCGGTGCAACAACATCAGACGAATCTGAAACGCCCACCCTATCATTTGTTTTTACTCTGCCTTTCGGGCGGTAGACTGATTCGAAGGGGTCTAAGACTATTTCATGAACGGGAAGGTGAGGATTATTCGTTCTGTAAACCGCACGTTCAACCACATTTTTGAGTTCACGAATGTTACCAGGCCAGTCATAATCAAGCAGGATACGTTTTGCTTTTTCAGTAAAGCCGCTAAACAGTTCCATTTCCATTTCACGGGCCATGTTAATGGCGAAGTTTTCGGCCAACATCATGATATCTTCTCGGCGCTCGCGAAGCGGAGGGATGGTGATAACGTCAAAAGCAAGTCGGTCTAGAAGATCTGCGCGAAATTCACCTGCATCGGCAAGAGTAGGTAAATCTTCGTTTGTGGCTGCGATTAGGCGTACATCGGTTTTCACTGACTTACTACCACCCACGCGCTCAAATTCACCATACTCAACTACCCGTAGCAGCTTCTCCTGAATAAGACCCGATGTATTAGCCAGTTCGTCAAGAAATAGTGTACCGTTGTGCGCCACTTCAAAACGGCCTTCGCGACGTTTGGAAGCGCCGGTAAAGGCACCGGCTTCATAACCGAAAAGCTCGCTTTCTAATAGGCTTTCACTTAGTGCGGCGCAATTCAGCTTAATATAGTTTTGATCCCAGCGCTTTGATAAAAAGTGCAGACGTGCGGCAATCAGTTCTTTACCTGTGCCTCGTTCGCCAATAACGAGGACGGGTTTGTCTAATGGGGCAATCTGTGAAATTTGCTCTAGAACTTCTAGAAAACTATTCGCTTGACCAAGCAAATTGTCTTGCTGTCGATACCTACTCATTAAATCCCTCAAAAATTAGTCATTTCGACCAATTAATAGTGTAGAACAAAACATGTTGATAAACGAGTATTATTTGAACGTCCAAAAAGCGTATAAAAAATAGCAGGTTAGCGTTTAAACAAAGTTGGCAAGTATATTGAATACTACCTATACCAAGAGTAACCTATTTATCAAGTGTGGTGTTTTTTAACACTTACCATTTTTAGCAAGAGGTAATTATTATGGGTATCTTCTCGCGTTTTACAGATATTGTGAATTCGAATATTAATGCGATTTTAGACAAAGCCGAAGATCCTGAGAAAATGGTTAGATTAATCATTCAGGAAATGGAAGACACATTGGTTGAGGTGCGCTCTGCATCAGCAAAGACGCTAGCCAATAAAAAGGAAATTGCTAATCAAATTGCAAAGCATGAAAGCGATGCAAATGATTGGGAAGCAAAGGCAGAACTTGCGTTAAGTAAAGATAGAGAAGACTTAGCTCGAGCTGCGCTGCAAGAAAAGAAAAAGTCTGCAGAAGCTGGTGAAGCGCTAAGTAAAGAATTAGCTATTGTTGATGAACAAATCAGCAAGCTTCAGGACGAAATTGGTCAGCTGCAAGAGAAACTTGCCGATGCTAAGAGCCGCCAGAAAGCCATTATCATGCGTCAGAAAACCGCAAGTTCTCGTCTAGAGGTCAAGAAGACGTTAGACAGTACGAAGGTAGATAATGCAATGGGACGCTTTGAGCAATACGAGCGTAAAATTGACGATCTTGAATCACAAGTAGAAGCTTATGATTTGGGTAAGAAGACATTGCAAGATGAATTTGCTGAACTAGAAGCGAGCGACAAAGTCGAGGACGAATTAGCTGCGCTTAAAGCCAAGGTGAAAGGTGCAAATAAAAGCACTGAAAAATCAGAATAATAAGAATAGGGTATGCCCTCTTGATGGAATACCGTGAAGAGGGTAGTTACATCAGAGTTTGTAGGAGACATTGAGATGGATGAAGGTACAATTGCAGTATTGGTTATGCCCCTTGTGGTGTTCTCAATATTTGTTGCTCCCATTTGGCTAATTTTACATTACCGAAGCAAAAAGCAGGTGAATCAAGGATTGAGTGCAGAGGAGCACGCTTCTTTACAAGACCTTGCTGAAAAAGCAGAAAAAATGAGTGAGCGCATTGAGACATTAGAGGCTATTCTAGATAGCGAGGCGCCTGAGTGGAGGAACAGAGCATGAGAAATGGTAAGCAGCTCTATCGCAACCCCGAAAATGCACGCATTGCAGGTGTATGTTCAGGCATAGCGGACTACTTTGGATTAGAAACCTGGCTTGTAAGAATTTTGGTCGTTACTGGTTTCTTTTTACTTGCTGGCCCCTTTATCTTTGTTGCCTACATTGCTGCGTGGTTCATTCTAGACAAGAGACCAGCCGGCTTAGAAAATGCACCCACACCACCGGTTTTTTCAAAAGGTAAAGGCTGGACGAATTCAAACGCTGGACAAGTGAAAAGCCCCAAAGTTGAGGTGAAAACTAAAGTTTGGCAGGCTGGAGAGCCACCAAAACAGGCCTTTCACGATATTCGCAATCGCTTTGAAAAAGCAGAGATTCGTCTACGTAAAATGGAAACCTATGTAACGTCTCGCGAATATCAGCTGAATAAAGAAATTAGTCGTCTATAACTGACCTAATACCCTATAAACATTTTATACAAAAAACCGCTCGCAATGAGCGGTTTTTATTTTTTAAATCAAGGGTTTTAGTCCTCCATGTAAAATTCTTGTTACAGCGAATGCAAACGTGCCATGGGGGCATCTACTTTTCGGCGTCGCGAATTTCATTAGACTAAAAGGCAAGTTTTTTTAAACCTATTGGTCACAGAATTTATGCCAAAATCAACGCAATACCAGTCGAGACAATCTGATGAAAATGGCATTATCCATTGGTCAGACGAAGAGAACCAAATTTGGTCGGAGCTTTATGCGAGACAAATTCCACTGGTAAAGGAAAGAGCGTGCCAAGAGTATTTGGACGGGCTTGATTTGTTGAAGTTAAATGAAAAAGAAATTCCACAGCTACCAGACATCAACAAAGTTCTAATGGAAAAAACTGGGTGGCAAACCGCTGAGGTGCCGGCATTAATAAATTTTGGTGAGTTTTTTAGGTTGCTGGCAAACAAACAATTTCCGGTTGCTACTTTCATTCGCACACGAGAAGAATTTGATTACTTGCAAGAGCCTGATATTTTTCATGAGGTATTTGGTCACTGCCCGCTGTTAACAAACCCAGCCTTCGCTCATTTTACCCATACATATGGCAAGTTGGGTTTAGCGGCCAGTAAAGAAGACCGAGTTTACTTAGCGCGTCTTTATTGGTTTACCGTAGAGTTTGGACTGGTTAGGGCTAAGGATGAGTTAAAGATATATGGTGGTGGTATATTGTCTTCACCTGGCGAAACTATTTATGCGTTAGACAGCGACACGCCGTTGCGTAATCCACTTACTGCTATCGATGCTCTGCGTACGCCTTATCGTATCGATATTATGCAACCTCTTTATTACATTCTGCCAGAGTTCGATCATCTGTTCGAATTAGCAGAGATGGATATCATGGCGCTAGTACAAAAAGCGAAATCCTTAGGGTTATTTTCCCCACTTTTCCCACCGAAAGAGAAAAAAGCCAGCTAGTACTATTGTTAATCAAATGTGTTTTATATAGGATGCCGCTCATTGAAGCGGCATTTTTAATTTCTGCGGCTTAGTCCTCTTCTTTCGTGCTGTTTACGTCTTTAAAAGTAGTTGCTTATCGCAAATTTAAAGTTCTGTAACATTTATCTTGTTATCTTTTTGTAAAAGTGTGATATCCTGTACATATATGTTTACAATAAAGCTATAACACCCTATGCGTCTAGAAATAAGCTGTCAGGACCGTCTTGGGATCACTCAAGATGTATTAGATATCCTTGTTACAAAAGAAATAGATTTGCGCGGTATTGAAATTGATCCCGCAGGTAAAATTTTCCTTAATTTTCCCAATATTGAGTTTGCTGATTTTCAGCATCTTATGCCTCAAATACGTCGTATCGATGGTATCGATGATGTAAAAACAACCTTATTCATGCCGGGAGAGCGTGAGAAAAATCAACTTTCTGCCATTTTGCGAACCCTGCCTGACCCAGTTTTCTCAATAGATGCTAAGGGCAGCATCTTATTGTGTAACGAAGCGGTAAGCGCTGGACTTGAAACGCCAAGCAATGAAATTGTTGGTACTGAGATCAGTGAGGTTGTTAAGGGTTTCAACTTCACTAAATGGATGGATGGAAAGTCACCGGGCCCACAGTCGTCAAAAGTGAAGTTCATTCAGCAGGATTACCTTGCTGATATGCTGCCGATTACCGTACCTGATGGCGAGCAAAACATGATCATGGCGGGTGCCGTGGTGATTCTAAAATCGGAAATGCGCCTTGGCCAGCAGTTTACTGCTTTCCACCAGTCGCCTACAGATAGCTTCGATCGTTTTATCACTCAATCGCCATTTATGAAACGAGTGGTCCACGAAGCAAAACGAATAGCGGATTTAGACGCACCTATACTAATTTTTGGAGAGACGGGCACGGGTAAAGAGATGATTGCCAGGGCATGTCATCAGTCTAGCCGTCGCAGCGAAGGGGCATTTTTAGCACTTAATTGCGCATCGCTACCCGACAGTGTTGCAGAGACTGAACTGTTTGGTTATGCGGCTGGTGCGTTTAATCAGCCAAGCGCTAAGGTTGGGCTCCTAGAACAGGCAAAAGGCGGCACGCTATTACTTGATGAAATAGCCGATATGTCATCTCAGCTTCAGGCCAAACTGCTTCGGGTTTTAGAGGATGGTGAATTTAGACGCGTTGGCGATTCAGAACCGGTTAAAGTCGATGTACGCTTTATTTGTACCACATGCCGTGACTTGGGACAGCTGGTGGAAGAGGGACGGTTTAGAAAAGAGTTATATTATCGCCTAAACGTACTGAGCTTGGTTATGCCGTCCTTAAAAGATAGAAGGCAGGACATTGTGCCGCTGGCCGAGTCCTTTATTGTACAGCACAGTACTAAACTGGGCCGTCGTCCAGCAAAACTAAGCAAGTCTTGCGTAGATTTTCTTCAGCAGTATCCATGGCCTGGCAATGTAAGACAGCTTCAAAATGCTCTTTATCGCGCATTATCATTGCTTGATGGAAAGGAAATAACGAAAGAAGATATTCAGCTGCCAAGCTGTGCCCCCAGCGTAACCTATATAGATGAGAACTTTGACGGGACATTAGATGAGGAAGTAAAGAAGTTTGAAAAGGACCTGCTCAAGCGTTTATACCCTTCCTATCCAAGTACGCGACAATTAGCGAAAAAGCTCGGCTTGAGTCATACTGCGATTGCAAACAAGCTGCGAGAGTATGGCATCAACAAAGCTACTGTTAAGCTCTAACCATCGAAAAAAGTAATGCCCTTTGGTTCATGCCTAATGACAAAGGGCAACACGGCTTGATGCTTTATAGTAAGGCTACGCCTCCGTTACGATAAATTTACATCGCCTAAGAGGCAGATAATCAGCGCCTTTCCTTCTCGGTAACCGATATTGTGCGTACATCCTTTCTTACAGCTAAACAAAACTTCGTTTCTCAAACACTTCTCAACACATACCAACTAGTGGCATAACTGTACTCACACAATGCTTACCATCTGCTGGCACAGCAAGGCGACTCTCATTTCAAATTTTACAAATTGAGAGATTAGGCACATGTTCCAAGCAAAAGAAATATGTCGAGGAAAGAACAATGAAATTAGCTACCTATAAAAACGAAACCCGCGATGGCTGCCTGATGGTAGTGTCGAAGGATCTTTCTCGCGCTTGCAGTGCAAAGGACATTGCAAAAACAATGCAACAAGCGTTGGATAACTGGAAAGAGATAGCACCCCAGCTTCAGTTGAAGTACCAAGCACTTAACGACAACACCTGCGATAGCGTTCCGTTTGATGCCTCTCGCTGTGAGTCGCCTTTACCACGAGCGTATCAATGGGCAGACGGAAGTGCGTATGTAAATCACGTTGAGTTAGTGAGAAAAGCTCGTAATGCAGAAATGCCAGAGAGTTTTTGGACTGATCCGCTCATGTATCAAGGTGGCTCAGATGACTTCATTGGGCCTCTTGATGACATAATACTGCCAAGTGACGACTGGGGAATTGATTTCGAAGGCGAAGTCGCCGTTGTTACTGATGACGTGCCGATGGCATGTTCACCTGAGCAAGCTTCTGAGCGCATTCGTCTTATCATGTTAGTAAACGATGTATCCCTTCGAGGCTTGATCCCCGGTGAACTGGCAAAAGGATTTGGTTTCTTTCAATCCAAACCTGCTTCTAGCTTCTCGCCGGTTGCAGTAACACCAGATGAGTTAGGCGATGCATGGAAAGAGAGTAAAGTTCACCTGCCGTTACGCTCAACTTATAACGGGGAACTGTTTGGCAAGCCACATGCTGGGCAAGACATGACCTTTGACTTCGGCCAGTTAGTTGCACATGCCGCAAAGAGCAGAAACTTGGGGGCAGGAGCAATTATTGGCTCAGGTACGGTGTCCAATAAACAGGGCACAGACCATGGGTCAGCCATTGCAGAAGGCGGGCTAGGTTATTCATGTATTGCTGAAGTACGCATGATTGAGACTATACGCGACGGAAAACCTTCTACGCCTTTCATGCAATTTGGCGATCGTATTCGCATTGAAATGCTAGACACAGAGGGCAACTCAGTATTCGGGGCTATCGAACAACAGGTGAAGCCACTGAACTAAAGATTTAGCAGGGGAAAGTGGTAAAAGCGGCAACGATCCTTTTGTTCACTGAGCAGGCCCTTGTTTACAGGGCTGTTCGTTGCTTTTCTCACTATATTTTATAGAAGTGAAAGCGTTGATGCATAACGATCACTGGCGCTTTCTTTGGCTATATGTTTGACCGATGGAGTATTAGCATGAGCATCAAGCTTTACGGTTATTGGCGTTCAACCGCGTCGTATCGAGCGCGTATTGCACTTAATTTAAAAGGTGTCGAGTACGAGTATGTGCCAGTGCATCTTGTCAACAACGGCGGTGAGCAACATAGCAGTGAATATTCACGATTAAATCCAGCACACCTTGTCCCAACTTTTGTTGATGAAGATGAAGATATCATTCTTAATCAATCTTTAGCCATTATCGAATATCTTGATGAGCGGTATGAAAGTGAGTACAAGCTAGTGCCAGAGCACAGAACAGAGCGTGCTAGAGTAAGAGCGTTAGCGCAAGATATCGCCTGTGACATACAACCCATAGGCAACCTTCGAGTGTTAAATGCGCTTAAAGGTAACTTTGAGGCCTCTCAAGGTGATGTGGCTAAGTGGGCTGCGCATTGGATTACACTGGGCTTCGATGGAATTGAAAAGCGCCTACAAACTCAAGCTGGCAAGTATTGCTTCGACTTTGACGTTACACTTGCTGATATCTGCTTAGTACCGCAAGTGTACAACGCACAGCGTTTTAATGTGGACATGACTCGCTACCCGCTAATTAGTAAAATAGCGGATAATTGTAATCAGCTGAATGCATTTGAAAAGGCGAGGCCTGAGAATCAAACCGACGCACTTTAATTTTTAGAGTCATAAATAATGGGGTCAGAGTCATGACTCTGACCCCATTAGTTTTTGCTATTGACGTTTGATTGGAAGTTCGGTGGTGTTTTTGACTTGCTTCAATGCGAATGTTGAACTTAAATGATCCACGAGCGGAAGGTGCGTCAATTTCGTTTTAAGTAAGAATTCGTATTCTTCAATACTTTCCACAATTACTTTGAGTAAATAGTCTTTTTCGCCGCTAGTAGTGTGGCACTCCACTATTTCATCGATATTTTGAACTGCATTTTCAAAGTCGGTCAGCGAATCACCATCATGATTTTTAAGCGTGACATAGATAAAAACCGATACGCCCAGGTTCAGCTTTTTGCTGTTAAGTAAGGTAACTTTGCCTAAGATAATTCCGTCGGCTTCCATTCTTTTAACGCGGCGCCAACATGGAGTGTGTGATAATCCAACACGTTGACTTAAATCTGCCATTGATACCGTGGCGTCTTGCTGAAGCACGCGTAAAATTTCACGGTCAAACTTATCCAATTTCATTAACACTGTTTCCGTCGTTTTTATGATGTTTATTATATATCAAAAAAAATTCTAGGATAGCTGTCCTAGAAAAATAGTATTCAATTCTATTGCGTTTCAGTTTGTAAAATTCATTAACAAACTTTGCAAGGCATGTCCTCAGAACCATCGGATACACTTTCTAAAATGTTGACGATTATTGCGAGGCCGACGCTAATTGACTAAGTGTATCGCAAATCGTTATCAGACTCTCACTTCAATCCAAATGAGCACCGTTTAGAATTCGTGACAGCTCAGACTTGGATAGGCCTTAACTCATTACAGTATTAATAGGGAAAATATGTCAGTTTTTGATCACCCAGAGTTCGATAATCACGAACACGTTGCGTTTTATCATGACGAAAAGGCGGGCCTGAGTGCCATTATTGCTGTACACAATACCAACCTCGGTCCAGCACTTGGCGGCTGCCGCATGTGGCCCTATGTTAATAGTGGGGAAGCGTTGACCGACGTATTGAGATTGTCTAAAGGGATGACATATAAAGCTGCCATGGCCAATTTAGAACTTGGCGGCGGAAAATCGGTAATAATTGGTGATCCCCGAAAAGCAAAATCGCCAGAAATGATGAAAGCGATGGGGAAATTTGTAGAGTCATTGGGGGGGAAATACTTCACTGCTGAAGACTCGGGAATTTCAGTAACTGATTTGCAAACCATGGCGACAGAGTCTGATTACATAGCGGGTGTCAAAGCTCAGTACCATTACGCTGGTGAAATACCTGATGGAAACCCAGCGCCGTCAACTGCTTATGGCGTCTTTGTAGGTCTTAAGGCTACTGTAGAATATGGCTTGAAACGTAGCCTTGATGGTGTAAGTGTTGCTATTCAAGGGATGGGACACGTTGGTTATCGTCTTGCTAAACATTTGCATGAACACGGTGCTAAATTGTATGTGGCAGACATCTTTCCTGAGGGCGTAGAGAAAGCGGTAGCTGAGTTCGGCGCAACTGCGGTAGCGCCAGAGGAAATTTTAAGTTTAGATGTGGATGTACTTGCACCATGTGCATTAGGTGCATCAATAAATGACCAAACGCTACCGGCGATTAAAGCAAAAGTGATTGCTGGTGCGGCTAATAATCAGCTTGCTCGCGAAGACATTGGTGAGTTACTTCAGCAGCGTGGCATATTGTATGCGCCAGATTACGTCATTAATGCCGGTGGTGTTATTGATATTTTCCATCAGCGTATGGAATCGAGTTCAAATGAAGCGCTTCGTGCACACATTGAACAAATAGGCGCTACGCTTAAAGAAATTTATACTCGCGCTGAGCAAGAGGGAGCGGCGACTAACCGTGTAGCAAATGTTATCGCTGAAGAGAGATTTTCTATAAAGGGTTGAAAACTCATGGCCAAATAGTCATAATGCGCCCCGCACTCAAGCAGGGGCGAATGACTTTGCTTTGAATGCAATTTTCTATGGTGGGCTTTTGGTCCTCCCGCAATGATACTCTGTGAACCCGGTCAGGCCTGGAAGGGAGCAGCCGCAGCAGACGACTCATGTGCCGGGATGTGGCTGGAGGCCCGCCACCCAAATCTCTTATTCTACTTCTTCTATATCTTCTTCCGTATTTTCTTTCTTACTTTTCTCTGTTTCGTCTAAATATTTTATTGCTTTGCTAATCGCGTGCTCAACATTCATTTCCATTTGATTGCGCTCACTTTGCGGCAGGTAAAATGCCATATCAACTTCGTATCGAATATAACGCGGCGGAACCTGATTTAGCGCGAGACAGCATAAATCCGCCAAATAATCGGGGCTTTTAGTCGTATCAAGACCAAGCTTGGAAATTCGTTCTAAGACTAGGTGTTCATAATAGTTGTGAATGTCATCATCTAGTTTCACCTTCGTTCCCCTTATAATTTTCGTGAGCATCGTGCTTTAGCGGTTTATATAGTGTGCAAGCAATAAGTTACACAACAAGCCTAAGACTTAAAAGAGTCTTTAGCTTATACAAAGCCTTCAAGCTTGGAATGGATACATTCGTTTACGCTACAGTGCTAAGACATTACTAATAACTGTGTAACCTTACTATGTATAGCTTGTATTCTGTGGATGTCGAGGCGGGGGTGTTAGATTAACACAGTTCAAATCAGTAATAAGGCAACAATAAAATGAAAAAAAATATAGAGCCATGCTACTACGGCGATTACTTACATTTAGACAAAGTGCTAGGCGCGCAAGAATTGCAAAGTGAAAAATACGGCGAGGCAGCGCATGAAGAGATGTTGTTCATTATCGTACATCAAGTTTACGAGCTGTGGTTCAAACAGGTACTTCACGAACTTAATGCGGTTATCGATACTTTTAACCAAGAAACAGTGAAAGACCAGCAGCTAACACTAGTTGTGCACAGACTGCAGCGAATCATACAAATTCAGAAACTTATGAATGACCAAATTGCTATTATGGAAACCATGACGCCACAGCAATTTTTGTCGTTTCGAGATTATCTTGTTCCTGCGTCTGGCTTCCAAAGTATACAGTTTAAGCGTTTAGAAATTTCTCTCGGTCTAAAACGTGATTTCCGAATCGATTTCGACAAGCAAAGCTTTTATAACCGACTTAACGATAAAGACCGGGCACTGCTCGAAAGCCTAGAAAGCAAACCAAGCTTGTTTGAATTGGTAGATGATTGGCTTTCTCGTATGCCCCTTTTAAAAACAGAAGCTTTCGACTTTTGGCAATATTATAAAAATGCAGCAGACGAGATGTTAAATGATGATCATCATACTATTTCTACGAGCGATATGTTGTCGGAGACTGACAAGCGTCAGGAGTTAAAAGATCTTCAGACCACTAAAGAAAACTTCGATGCGTTATTTGATGAAACTAAATTTGAAAAGCTTCGAGGTGAAGATAAGTTCCGTTTAAGCCATAAGGCGATGCTTTCTGCGTTATTTATAAAGCAATACTCTGAAGAGCCAATATTCAACCTTCCATTTCAATTAATCACAGCACTTACTGAAGTAGACGAACAGTTAACGATATGGCGCTATCGTCACGCAATGATGGTTCAGCGTATGCTGGGTACTAAAATAGGGACGGGCGGCTCTTCTGGTCACCACTATCTAAAGAAAACCACCGAATCCAATCGCATTTTTCTAGACTTCTTTAACATGGCAACATTCTTATTGCCTAAAAGTGCATTGCCTGAATTGCCCGAAGCTGTGAGAAAGCAATTAGGGTTTTATTTGCAGTAGCCTTGAAGCAAATTAACACGAACAGATAGGCAAATTAACAACCGATGTATGTAGATTCACACTTCGGTCTGTTGACCGCATGGAAAAACACCTAGATACATTCGTTTCAGCTCAAATTACTCGTTTAAAACAATGAATATAATCAAAAATTAAGGCAGGGCGCGGTGAGACTTTAAGTGTAACTCACGCCTTGTCACATGGGTGTACAAAAAATAATCGCGAAGGTTGTTTTTTGAGCTCCAAATGTTAAATGTAAGTTAATATTTACAAAAGGAGATAAAAAGTCGAAAAAAAATTGAACTTTTGTGGAGCACCCGTCTGATCTCAGTTGACCGCTCGCTTAGGATGTGGTTATTATCAAAGTGAGGCTTTGACCTTACTAATAATAATTCGTTATATAAACGATTTAAGAAACACACACTAAGAGTTTTAGTGGTCCAGGGAGACAATACATGTTTACAAACTCTAAGCTGGCTAAGTCAGTAAAGTTAGCGTGCGCATTCGGTGCGGTAGCTGCGACAGGAATTAGCGTACCAGCGTACGCTCAAGAAGATGCACAGGTAGATGAAGCTGCAGTTGAAAAAGTGCAGGTTGTTGGTTCTCGTATCCGCAAGGTTGACTTCGTAAGCAACGCGCCAGTTGCTACTGTTGGTATCGAGCAATTTGAATTAACCAACTCGGTTAACACCGAAGCGCTTCTAAACACACTACCACAAACAATTCCAGGTCTAGACCGTTCGTCTAACAACCCAGGTGGTGGTATCGCTACAGTTGACCTTCGTGGTCTTGGCACAAACAGAACACTAGTTCTTATCGACGGTGTTCGCGCTGTTCCTACTACATCTGGTGGTACAGTTGACATCAACACAATCCCAGCTGCGCTTATCGAAAACGTAGAAGTACTAACAGGTGGTGCATCTGCGGTATATGGTTCTGACGCGGTAGCGGGTGTTGTTAACTTTGCGCTTAAAAAGAACTTTGAAGGCGTAGATTTCAATACAAGTTTTGAGACTACTGAAGAAGGCGACGCTGAAATTTGGAACGGCTCACTTACTTTAGGCGGTAACTTCGCAGATGATCGCGGTAACGTTGTTGTAAGTATGCAGTACACAGAGCGTTCAGCGCTTTTTGCCGACTCTCGTGATATCTCTAGCGTTGCACTAACAGACGCTCAAAATGATGACGGTAGCTTGTTCCTAGAACCATTCGGTTCATCTGGCGTACCAGGTACGTCAATCTTCACCGCTGGTCTACCAGATTCATTCAACAGTGGCGCCATTTTCAACCAAGATGGAAGCATTCGTCCATTCGTACAGGGTGGTGCTGAGAATGATTTCTATAACTTCGCTCCAGTAAACTATCTACAGTTGCCACAGCAGCGTCATAACATTACTGCAATGGGTCATTTCGAAATCAATGACACTACTGAAGTGTATATGCGCGGTAGTTTTGCAAACAGTGACGTTCCTCAGCAGCTAGCAGCTACACCTATTTTCCAAACATCGACGTTTACGCTTGACGGCAACCCATTTATTGACCCAGCAGCACAGCAAATCCTATCTGATGCTGTAGGTGATGGTGTTGACACTGATGGTGATGGTATTGCAGACACAGGTACTGCTTTCCTACGTCGTCGTTTGCTAGAAGTTGGTCCTCGTATTGTTGAAGATGACAACACGATGTTCTCAATGCTTGCTGGTCTTCGTGGTTCATTCGGTGATTCAGCATGGACATACGACACGTACTTCCAAACTGGCCGTGTTAACCAAAACTCTATTCAGTTAGGTAACGTTAACCGTGCACGTTTTGACCAAGCGCTTATTCTTGCTACAGATGAAGCGGGCAATGTTGTTCTTGATGCAGATGGAAACCCAAGCTGTGCAAACACTGCAGCGAATGGTTCACTAGTTAGCTGTTCACCTATGAATCTATTCGGTGAAGGCAACATTTCTGCTGATGCTGCAGACTTCCTTCGCACTCGCGTAAACTCTACGTCAGAGTACGAACAGAAACTTTACGGTTTCAACATCAGCGGCGACACAATGGACTTCTTTGAACTTCCAGGTGGCCCAATTGGAATCGCGTTTGGTTTTGAGCGTCGCGAAGAGAGCTTCTCTTTTGACCCATCACAGGATCTTGCAGCAGGTACAATTGCTGGATTCAACGGTTCAGGCCCAGTTGCTGGTGGCTTCGACGTAAACGAATATTTTGTTGAAGCGTATCTACCTCTTGTAGAGGGTGTTGAGTTTGCTGAACTTGTTGATTTAGAGCTAGCATATCGCTACGCAGACTGGTCAACGGTAGGCGGCGTAAACGCTTATAAGATTGCGGGTTCATGGACTGTTAACGACACTCTTCGTTTCCGCTCAAGCTTCAACCGTGCGGTACGTGCTCCGAACATTGGCGAGCTTTTCTCTCCACAGAACGAAGGCTTCCCACCAGCTGAAGATCCATGTTCATCAAAAGCGTCTGATCAATCAGATGCAGTTCGCGCAATTTGTACAGCGACAGGCGTTCCTGCTGATGCAGTGTTTACTCCAACACTAGACGCGGTATCTGGCCAGACTCGTCAGGTAAGTGGTGGTAACCCTAATCTCCAAGAAGAAACAGCTGACACAATGTCTGTTGGTTTCGTAATTACGCCAATGGACGAACTAAGCGTGTCTGTTGACTACTTCGATATTGATATTGAAGACGCGGTATTCGGTTTTGGTGGTGGTACCAACAACGTTCTTTCTACGTGTTATGACCCGTCAAATGAACTAGGTGGTGTAGGTTCTGCATTCTGTGATGTTGTTAACCGTCGCCCAGATGGCTCTATTGATTTCGTAGAAATTCTTAGCCAGAACGTAGGTTCAATCAAACTTACTGGTGTTGATATCGTAGCTGACTACGCTATGGAAGTAGCGGGCGGTGACATGCGTCTTAACTACCTTGCTACTTACACAACTGAGAGCTCGTTCCAGTCATTCGCTGGTTCAGAGGTTATCGATTGTGCGGGTACATTTGGTAATACCTGTGGCGAGCCAACTCCTGAGTACGTTCACCGTATGACAGTTGCTTGGGGTATGGACGACTTTGACGTTCAGCTTCTATGGCGCTTTATCGGTGCAACTGAAGATGATGATGATGGTACTGTTTACTTCCAAGAAGACACTGGTTCATTCAGCTACTTCGATCTGTCAGGTACTTACCACATTGGCGAAAACTATCGTCTAAACGCAGGTATTCGTAACCTAGCAGACCGTGAAGCGCCTCGCTTCGGTGGTAATGCTGAGCAGTCAAATACATATCCTGCAACATACGATGTATTTGGTAGAACTTACTTCGTAGGTATCTCAGCTAGCTTCTAATAGCTTATTGCTTTATAAAAAAGTGGGCATTGCCCACTTTTTTTTTGCTCTTTATAAGGAGAATCATGGGTACAATAGACGACTGGAATCAGTACTGGAAAGAAAATCCTGATAGTAAAGTGTTGTTCACTGAAGACAATGGCAAAAGCATTTCAGATTTTGAGCAGTTTTGGTCTCAAAATATACCAAATGATACAGAAATGCAGAGCGTAATAGATATAGCTTGCGGTGCTGGTGCTCTTTTTCAAAGTTTCGGAGATAAACCTTTTAATCGCAAAGTAGGTTTAGACTGTAGTAAAGATGCACTAAATTCCTTGAAAAAAAATGTTCCTGATGCCCAGGTTATTTTGAATAAGACGTCCAATCTTCCAAAAGAAAAACTGCTCGAGTTTGATTTTATTGTAAGTCAGTTCGGTATCGAGTATTTAGGTGTCGACGCAATCAAAAACATGCCAACGATGATGAAAGAAGGCTCGAAATTCATTGCACTTTGTCACTACAAAGACGGACACATATATTCTCGATATAAGCGTGAAAAGGAGGGGATGGAGAGCTTATTTGAAATTCATGCCTTCGAAAATGCATTGCAGATAGCTAATCTGATCGCGACTGACCCAAACGCTTATGAAAATCGTGCTAAACAATATCTATCTCATTTATCAACATTAGACTACAAGTGGTGTGCGGGAAGCCTTCACTTCGTCAATGGAATTAAGCAGTTATTTCTATCTTACAAACAATATGACCATTCTGATATATTGGCATGGATAAAGGGCTTTGAGCAGCAGTTAGGGACGATCTATCGTCGCGTCTCAGCTATTTGTGACGTTGCATTATCTACATCTGACATAAAACAGATAATCAGTGGAGAATACTCAGATAGCTGGGGTGTTCGCCCGTTTTTACTCAAAAATAAAGAATTACCGGTAGCATGGGATTTGAGATTTAATAAAAGAGTGAATAATGAGAAAGCTTGAAAGCATAATGAGCCTTCATCAGAAAGGCCATTTGACAGAGGCTGAGGCAGGTTATAAATCACTGTTTGATAAGAATGCTTCTGATATAAACTTAAATTATCTATACGGAAAATTACTTCTCGATACTAACAGAGCCGAAAATGCTTTGCCGCTTTTGACATATGCATATGAAAAGACTCAATCCAATATTACCGTACTATGTGAATATGCTAAATGTCTTCTAGGCCTAAACAGATATGAAGACGCCTATCGTTGTCTAGCACCTTTTAATAACAATTCATTCGAAACAACAAAGCTGTTTCTACGAGCCGCTAGCGGTGTTTGTAATGACATCGAACTAGAGAGTTGGTATAAAAAATTAAAAACCTCTCAAAATAATATTGCTTTAACCAATCATGTTGCGGGTCTGTTCGATAGTAGAGGAATGCTTACAAAGGCCTCTGAACTTTATAAAACTGTTCTCAAAGAGGACCAGAATAATACTACAGCGCTGCATAACTTAGCGACAGTTTTAAGGCGTTTAGAAGATTCTGAAGAGGCGCTAAACCTTTTACAGCGAGCTAAATTAAACGGGCTTAACAATTTTCAGCTGTATCATAACCTAGGCAATGCGTATTCAGACCTGAATAAACTTGAAAGCGCAATTGAGTCATATGAAAGGGCCATCCAGTTAAACCCCTATTACGTCGACAGCTATAAAAATCTTGCATCAATATACGCAGAAGTTGGTTCAATCAATAAATCGTTAGCGATTTTTGAGTCTGCCATTCAAAGCGGGAATACTAGCAATGAAATGCTTATTGCATTAGCAGAACAATATTTGCGAATGGGGAACGTTGAGTTAGCTGAAACTTTATTGAATAGTCACCCTAATTTAGATCGTTCGTCGGCAGCGTATTTACAATGCAAGGCACGGCTATACCATGCAGGTGAAAATTACCAAGAAGCCTTTATGCTATTAAAGGATAAAACAGACTCAGCTTTGATGCTAGACGCCGCGCAGTACGCATTGCAGGTAGATGAGCCAGACTATGTACTTAATGCTATGCCACCACTAACAAAAACAAGCGATTCATCTGTTATGGCAAAGGCCTATTTGACTGTGGCAGAGAGACTTTCAAAACGCAATCTGCATCGAAAAAGTTACTGTCGCTATTCAAAGTTAGTGCGAACTTTCCAGTTACCTGAAGTGGTTGGAGGGAAAGCAGCTAGCGACTTTATTGCTTTGTTAAAAGATCATGTATCTCAGTTGCATAATGCCAAATCGGCACCTCTTCAACAGACGGTCAATGGTGGTACTCAAACTCGTGGGAATGTCTTGTCTTCGAATAATGAGCACCTAGCAGAATTACGCCTTTTTTTTGAAGATTCGGTCAGGAAATACATATCAGAAGTCGAGGCAATAGACGATCTGCATGAGTTCGTTGTTTTGCCGAACAACGATTTTACAATCGTAGGAGCGTGGTCTGTTTTTCTATCTGATAAGGGCTACCATACCAATCATGTCCATCCAGAAGGACGATTAAGTGCTGTTTTTTATATTGAAATACCATCTGAATTAGCACATGAGGAACATGAGGGATATCTGTCTTTTGGTACTCCAAATTTTAACCTTAAAACTGATCTAACTCATGAGTTCACTGTTCGTCCTGAAGTTGGAAAGCTAGTTATTTTCCCCTCTTATTTTTGGCACGGTACCATCCCATTTAAATCTGATGAAAAGCGTTTAACTATAGCATTTGATATCTCATCTTCTTGAATAATAAAAAGAGACAACAATGAAAAATTTTTGGAACAAAGACATAAACTTCGATGAAATTAAATCGAACTTCGCTAAAGACGGCAAAGTAAGAGTTAACAAAGTATTGGACTTCGAGTTTGCTGCACTTTCATTTCAAGCATTAAACGAGAGAGTTGAATTCGATACCGCCATGTATGTGGATGGTAAAAATGCTGTGATGAGTAAAAAAGAATGGACTGAGTTAGAAGACACGCAGCGTCAGCAGATATATTTCAATTTGATGGAAAATGCAGCAATGGGTAATGGTTTCTCTTACGGGCGTAAGTACATAACAGCCGAAGAAAAAGACCCGTTTCTGCTCAACTTTTATAAATTTGTAAATAGTAAGGAGCTGTTAGATGCAGTTAGTAACATTACAGGAATAAATGATATTAACTACGCTAGCATGCAAGCAACGAAGTATATTCCAGGCCAGTTTTTAACTCGGCATAGAGATGACGTTCAATCTGAAGGCAGAAAATTGGCGTATGTTTTCAATTTGTCGCCAGAGTGGCATCCTGATTGGGGAGGATTGCTACAATTTTTCAAAGAAGATGGTGAGACCTTAGAAAGCTGGACTCCCACATTCAATACACTAAGTTTGTTTGACGTGAAACATATACATAGCGTCACGTACTTAACACCTTTCGCTAAGAAACCGCGATACGCATTAACTGGATGGTTTGGAACTCGCTAGGTATTTGACCAACTCCCGCAGCGGCAAGCTACAACTTGACTTAATTGATTTAGAAAAAGACGCTTAAGTATATGAATATAATTTAAGCGATCAATCTCGAAAGTTGTAGATGTAAAGAGGTCGTTACTTGACTCATTACACCGTTCCGTGTGAGTATACTACGTTCGTAGTACTGAACATTGACGTCAGTGCTACATTCCTGAAACAAAATTGTGAAAGTTTTATACGCCCCTTGCCCGAATATTTTCCTTATCGGCGAGGATTCAAATAAGAAATTTGGTTGGGAACTATGTCCAAAATGAGCAAGAGAACTCTTATTGCTTCTACTGTTATGGGTGCATTCGCACTAACAGGTAGTGCAGTCTCTGCAGATACGCTTGAAGATCTTCATAAAGAAGAAGCGAAAATCCACGCGGCTGCAGCGAAATCTCAAGAAAAAATCAACACGTTGTTTGAACAGTCTCAAGAACTACTTGTTGAGTATCGTCAAACAGTAGATGAGACAGAAAACCTTAAAATCTACAACGATTACATCGCTAGCCTAGTTGCAGACCAGCAGCGTGGAATCGACTCTCTACAGCGTCAAATCGACAGCATCGAACAAACTAAGCAGGGCATTGTTCCTCTTATGTTCCGCATGATTGACAGCCTAGAGCAGTTCATCAAGCTAGACCGTCCAATTCGTTTGGAAGAGCGTCTACAGCGCGTTGAGCGTCTTCGTGACCTGATGGCTAACTCTAACGTTACTGTTTCTGAGCAGTTCCGTCAGGTACTAGAAGCTTACCTAGTAGAAGTTGAGTACGGTACTAAGATCAATTCTTACCAAGGTACTATCGATGATGCGGGTACTGAAGTAACTGTTGACTTCTTTAACTTAGGTCGTACAGCTTTACTAGCTCTTTCTCTTGACCAAACGCACGCATGGGTTTGGAACAATGAAAGCCGCACTTGGGAGAAGCTAGGTGATGAGTACCTTTCTTCAACTATTGACGCAGTAAAAATGGCTAACGGCACCATTCCTGCGGCTCTTGTTAAACTACCAATTAGCGCAGCGGAGTAATTGTTAATGAAACCAGTATTCAAATCTCTTTTAGCCGCTGCGACAGTTGCAGTTGCGGCAACCGGAGCGCAAGCTCAGGAAGCAAAGAGCCTGAAAGATCTTTTAGACCAGGTTCAACAGAACCGTGTTTCTGAAGCTCGTCTAGACAAAAAGCGTGAAGCTGAGTTCCAATCAGCACGTGCTGACAAGCAAGCGCTTTTACGCAAAGCTCAAGCAAACCTTAAAGCTGAGCAAGACCGTGGCGATCGTCTACAGAAGCAATTCTCAGACAACGAAGTAACACTTAACGAAAAAGCCGCTGAGCTTGACCAAGCTACTGGTACGCTTGGTGAGATGTTCGGTGTGGTACGTCAAGCATCTTCTGAAGCTTACGGTCGTATCTCTACATCAATCGTTAGTGCACAGTTCCCTGGCCGTAGCCAGTTTCTAGCAGAAATGTCAGAAGACTCTAAAGGTCTTCCTAACATTAAAGAACTAGAAGACCTATGGTTTGCACTTCAAAAAGAAATGACTGAAGGTGGTGAAGTTGTTAAGTTTACTACTGAAGTAGTTAACCTAGACGGCGGTTCTTCACAGCAAGAAGTTGTTCGTATTGGTACTTTCAACCTTGTTGGCGAAGAAGGTTACCTAGCATACGATGCTGAGTCTGAAGTTGTTCAGCCTCTAGGTCGTCAACCAGACGGTCACTTCGTAGCGTCTGCTGAAGATCTAATCGACGCGACTTCAGGTTTCACGCCTTTCTACGCTGACCCTTCTCAAGGCGGTATCCTTGGTCTATTGAAGCAAAAAGCGACAATGTCTGAGCGTTATCACGCGGGTGGTCCAGTAGGTTACACAATTACGCTAATGCTAGCTGTTGGCCTACTAATTGGTCTTTATAAGATGATCACGTTGACCATCACTGGTGGTAAAATGCGTTCACAACTTAAGAATGTAAACAACCCGTCAGAAGGTAACCCTCTAGGTCGTATTCTTAAAGTTTACCAAGAGAACAAAACTGCTGATGCAGAAAACCTTGAACTTAAACTTGATGAAGCGATTCTTCGCGAGCTTCCTAAAATTGAAAGCGGCATCAACGTAATCAAGATTTTCGCAGCAATTGCTCCTCTACTAGGTCTACTTGGTACAGTACTAGGTATGATCGAGACGTTCCAAACTATCACACTATTCGGTACTGGTGACCCACGTATGATGGCGGGAAGTATCTCAATGGCTCTTGTAACTACTGCTCAAGGTATTATCGCGGCTCTGCCTCTAATCCTTACTCACAGCATCGTAGCTTCTCGTAGCAAGTCAATCATCCACATTCTTGATGAGCAAACTGCGGGTATCGTAGCTGCTCACACAGAGTCGGAGAAAGCGTAATATGAATTACCTGATTGGATTATTCGAATCGGTCAGGGACTTTATCGCTACCGGCGGTGACGTACTTTACTTCGTTGCTGCCGCGCTCTTTCTCATGTGGGTTTTAATGATTGAGCGTTACTGGTATTTAACCTCGGTCTTCCCAAAGGTGAAGAAAAACATCATCGCGAATTGGGATGCCCGAGCAGATACCACATCATGGTATGCGCATAGAATCCGTGACGCGTGGATTTCTCAAGCGTCAGACGATCTAAACGCTAGAATGCTGATTATCAGAACCATTATCGCAATGTGTCCACTAATCGGTCTACTTGGAACAGTAACCGGTATGATCAGTGTTTTCGAGACAATGGCAACACAGGGCACCAGCAACGCACGTCTAATGGCAGCTGGTATCTCTATGGCAACTATCCCGACAATGGCGGGAATGGTAGCTGCGCTATCTGGACTGTTCATCAGTTCACGTCTTGAAGCGAAAGTGAAGCTGGCAAGAGAAGGGCTAGTTGATAGCCTGCCACATCATTAGAGAGAGAGATTATGGCTCGAAAAGTCAGAACCGAGGAAGAAGATGCACAGATCGACATGACGCCCATGTTGGACATCGTGTTTATCATGCTGATCTTCTTTATCGTTACCACTGTTTTCGTTAAAGAAGCAGGGATCGAAGTCAACAAGCCAGATGCGAGCCAGGCGATTCTTCACAAAAATGCAAACATTTTCATCGCCGTAACTGAAGACGGAAATGTATGGCTAGATAAGCGTGAAGTAGCGCCGGACAGCGTAAGAGCGAATATTGAAAGACTGCTTACCGAGCAGCCAACTGACTACGTAATCATCCAAGCTGACGTAAAAGCAAAGCATGGTTTAGTAGTTGAAATTATGGATCAGGTTAAAGCCGCTGGCGTTAACCGAGTCTCGGTAGCGGCAAGGGGATAAGATGTTACGTATAATTGTATCTATACTTTTAGGTGCTGGTGTTGCATTTGCCCTTTTCGTTCTAATGGCTAAGTTGATTGAAAACTCATCTAGACCAGCAGACGAAGTTCCGCCTGCACCGGTTATCGATATTGTAATGCAGGAACCAGACGACCAGACGCAAACGCGTACTCGTGTTCCACCACCACCGCCGCCTCCGCCTCCACAGCCTCCTAAAATGGAGCAAGTAGAACCGGAAGCAGCAGAACCTGATGCAGATGGCTTTAGCTTAGCTATTCCAGCTATCGATACAGGTGGTGTTGGTGTAAACATTGGTGGTGTTGGTGCAATGCAGCGTGACGGTGAAGCTACACCTATCGTTCGTATCGACCCGAAATATCCACCTGATGCAGCCCGTGATGGCCGTGAAGGTTGGGTAAGACTGTCTTTCACTATCAACGAAGTTGGTGGTGTTGAAGATATCGAAGTTATCGAAGCTGAACCTAAGCGTGTATTTGACCGTGAAGCACGTCGTGCTCTACGTAAGTGGAAATACAAGCCTAAGATTGTAGATGGCAAGCCGGTTAAGCAACCTGGCATGTTCGTACAGCTAGACTTTAAACTGGAGCAATGATCATGATGAAACGTACATTCAAAATGTCAGCCGTTGCTTTAGTGCTAGGCGCAGGTGCGGTGCTTTCAGCACCCGCTGCCCTAGCGCAGACATCACCTGTTGTTTGTCCTGGCTATGAGAAAGGAAAAACAACGCTTGTAGGTGAGCGTACCGGTAAGAAAGTTCAAAAAGCTTTCGAATTTTACAATGAAGACCTGGTAGATGAGGCGTTAAACGTTCTTTATGAAATCGATCCTTCCGACGATTTTGATAAGGCATACGTTAATCGCTTCATTGGTAACCTACTTGCAGCGCAGGAAGGCCAAGGTGGAAAGGCTTATAACTACCTTGTCGATTCTGTTAAAAACAAAGTGCTAAACGACCTAGAGCACGCTCAAACACTTAAGCTTTTAGGTGACTTGAGCATGCAGGAAGAGAAGTATACCGACGCTGTAAAATGGTATAACAGTTGGATGGACTTCACGTGTAAAGAAGATGCCGACGTTTATACTCGCTTGACTCAGGCTTATTATGAATCTAAGCAATTAGATAAAATGATTGAGCCAGCAGATAGAGCTATTGCTTTATACGAAGAGCCAAACAAGAATCCGTATGTTTTGAAACTTACCTCTTATTACGAGCGTAAGATGTATGACCAGACGGTTCTTGTTGCAGAAGAACTTGTTCGTAAATTCCCTGAAGAGCCACGGTGGTGGACTCAGCTAGGTATGTTCTACTTACAGGTCGAAGAGTATAAGAAAGCATTGTCTTCTTTCGAACTTGCAGATATGCAAGGTTTCTTGAAGAAAGAAAGTGAAGCTAAAGCGCTAGCTCAGCTCTACCAAAGTAATGGTATGCCGTACCGCGGTGCGAAGACTTTGGAAAAGTTCATCAAAGCTGGTGTGCTTGAAGAAGACGCTGAATTAACGGCTAGTATAGCGAATGCTTATCACGCTGCTAAAGATTTCAAAACTGCAGCTAAGCTATATGCGAAAGCCGCAGCAGAGACTTCTGATCCAGAATATTATCGCAAGCAAGGTACCTTGTTGCTTATCGCTGAAGATTACAAAGGAGCGGTTAAAGCTCTCGAGAATGCTCTTGAGCGTGGTATCGAAAATCCGGAAAAAGTGCACTTTACGCTTATGGAAGCGAACTTTTATGCTGGAGATTATCGAGCTGCGTACAAGCACGTTCAAGAGGCTAAAAAAGATCGCTCACTACGTCGTAATGCGGCAGCGTGGGAACCTTACATAAAGGAAAAGGCGAAAAACCGCGGTATTAATATTTAATATCCGGAATTAGCTATGAAAGCCTCCCTTGGGAGGCTTTTTTTTTGCTTTTAGTTTAAGTGTAAGCTTTTAGAGTAGAAAAAAACGTCGTGAAAGTGACTTGTTAGAATGGTGACAGCGTATAACGCATCTAACGGTAATTCACTTAACAGTGTCCAAGAAAGTTACTCGAATGCAGGGCGCAATATTGCTCTAATTGCTGCTGTAGACCCCTTCACACCGTTCACTTTAAAACCGTTTTCTTCCAATACCTCTCTTACGAGCGTCATATTCATATCTGATGCTTCAAATAATGATATGAGGTAACTTTTTGTATTCATTATTTTTATAAGCTTATTGAGTACGTATAGGTGAGCACTAAGCAATTCAGTGCCGCTACTGCACCTGTGTTCTTGCTTGTCACTTATCGCTTCAGGGCGGAGTTTGGCATCGCTTGATAATTTTCTCAGTATGGGCCAAATATCATCTAGCGTTCGCGTTCCTTGGGTAAAGTGGTTTAGCTTGTTTATATAGATTTCTAGCACAGAGCTAGGAAGTTCGTGGAGGTTAAGTGTACTAAGGAAACTCACTTTGAGGGCTAAAGCTTTTTCAACTAGTTCTCCGGTATATTTGTTAAGAGGTAACACAGCCAAAGCGCTTGTTTCACCACTGGCTTTATTAGGTTTTCGACCATAATCAACGATATGGAAGCCATTGCAAGACCAAAATCCATCAAGCCTATTTGTCGCTCCGTAAGACGTTGATATTGCATCAATAGCGCGCTCATGGGCTTTTTCTATTATTTTTTTGATTAATTGGCCGCCAATACCTTTATTTTGAAGCTTTGGGTGAACAGCAATTCGGTTAATTCGCCAATAGTTTTGTGTAGCTGCTTTAAAGTCGACAGACAGCAGTGTTAATCGTTGCGCTCCTAAGTGACCTTTGGGACGTCGCTTTCCTTCTGCTATATCAAGAGCAAGATCGCTTAGGCAGTCTCCGCCTTCTATGTTAATTATTGCTGTAGCAAGTACTAGGTCTTTGACTTTAAAAGTCACGACCAGAACATCTGGACTGTCCATTAGGCGCATGAAATCGTCAGGCGTGGTCTGGTAGTGAGCAAGTGAAAGCAAAGACATGATTTGCTGCAGCATGCTTTCGTCTACATCCTCAAAAGAGCAAATAGTAAACTCGCACGCCGTTATTAGCTCAGAAGTACTGAGTGATGTAAGAAAGGCTATGTTATTTTGTATGCTACTTTTTGAGTTGTCGTTCCAACCAGCATCTGTCACGCAATTATTTTCAAACAAACAGGTTCGATTTAAAAAGGCCTCAATTGGATCGTTTTCGGCCCAACGTAAGGGAGTCGATAGCGTTAGGCGTAAAGTCCCCTTTGGCAAGTTGGGAATGAGTTTATGAATAAACCCTCTTCCTGAGCCTTCGTAGCCTAAAAGTGTTGTGCTTAAAACCCACTGTGGGTTATAGGCAATTATACGTTTGATAACGGGAAGTGGCATGGACGCAGCCTCATCCACTATTACGAGGTCATATTTCTTATCTTCTATGTCAAAAAGCAACTCACTATCGGGCGGAACCCACTTAACTAATCCTTTAGGCGCAGTTTGTTGTTTAGCTCGCTGAGTTTCCAAACTTGCCACTTGCGACATATACATTTTGACGTTCAGGTTGTCTGCTTCTTCAGATTCTGTAAAGCGGGATAAAACATGAGTTACATTTTCACTACGCTCGCTGGTAAGCAGAACATTCTTACCTTCTTTGATAAGGCTATCAATAAATAGGCCTAAGAGGGATGATTTACCCCTACCTCTTGGCGCCGTGATTAGCGCGTTAAGGCAATTAAGCATATATGCTTGATGCAACTGATAGTACGCGTGCTTTTGCTCAATAGAGCGAAATCGGGCATGTGTATGCTCATTGTGAATGGATTCTTGTTTTACAAAGTAACTAGAAATATCGGGAAGAACAGTCTCTATTTCAGTATGAAAGCCCACGTATGGGTTTTCACGCAAGTTCTTAATAAAGCGAGAAAGGTATCGACTACTGTTGAGCGTAAACCCTTCTGATAAGAACGGCACCGATATATTCTCGACCCACTCGTCAGATTTTGGGCAAATAAGTATTAAGCAACCACTACGCTTAACAATACCCGCTACTGCCATAATGTCACCAGGCTTAAAAGAGTCGCGGCAATCCAATATGGCAATGTCACACTCGACGCCAAGCACTTGTTTTCGCATCTTTCCTTTTAAAGCGTTGCCAGTGAGGTTCGAAATACTTAAGGATGACACCTCATCGGTTAAGTTTCGAAGGTTGGATAAAGTAGCTTCACAAAAGCTATTACTGCCTGAAATAACCAACATTCTTCGGTGAAGTAGAGTAGTAACACGTGAGCCATTTTCGCAGTTATTTTTACTGTAGGGGGCAAGAAGCCATTCGCGTAATTGAGTTAGCGCCATGAATCAACTTTTTAGGTATAATCTTCCGCTATATTAGCGATTTATTGTGAGGAATTCGAATGCGCTTTCTTTCTCGGCGTTTAGTTATGCCAAATGATCTTAATTACGCCAATTCTTTGTTCGGTGGCCGCGCGTTAGAATGGATAGACGAAGAGGCTGCCATTTGGGCAATTTGCCAGTTAGAGACCAATTGTTTGGTGACTAAGCATATTGGTGAAATTAGCTTTGAATCACCTGCGATGCAGGGTGACATAGTAGAGTTTGGATTGGAAACCAAGGCGGTAGGCCGCACTTCGATTACTGTAAGCTGTTTGGTGAGAAACAAGGCTACTAAAAAAACTATCTGCTTTGCAGATGACATCGTTTTCGTAAAGGTTGATCCGGATACTCGCCAACCAACAGCACACGGCAAAACGCTAGAAGGGTTAAAAGCACAGACTGACGATGAAGTACGTCGTCTTAATATGAATATTGACGCTGAATAGCCTCGGGCTTTCAATACCTTATATCATATAAAAATTATAACCTTAGCTTGATGTCTTATCTGCTTGACGGCGTGTATCGAACTGGTAGACTCCGTCGCAGACGTTGAGGCTACTATTTGAGTGGCTCAACACTATACCAAGGGGTGTCCGTTTTCGGTCTGAGATCCACATTCGTGGGAACCCTTAAACCTGATCCGGATAATACCGGCGTAGGGATGGTTCACAATATAGCCTTATCACCTGCCGTTAGACCCGGATCTTTTTTCTTAAATAAGAATAAGAGATCCCATGTATAAAACACTTTTCACACTTTCACTGCTTGCTAGTTCCGTTGCGGCCTATGCGCAACAAGTCAATGTAAGTAACACTTCAGATAGCACGCCATCAGATATTGAGCGAGTCGTCGTATCTGGTGATTTTCGTCAAACTACACTCGACCAGTTAAGTGCTAGCGCGACCATTTTAGATCAAGCACGTCTTCGCAGTAGGCAGCCGAGCCATATCGACAGTGTGCTAAACAGTATTCCAAACGTAAACTTTGCAGCTGGTGCGTCTCGCGGCCGCTTCGTGCAAATTCGCGGTATTGGAGAGCGTAGTCAGTTCGCCGAGCCTATCAATCCTTCGGTAAGCTTTATTGTCGATGAATTTGATTTTTCAGGCCTTGCTGCAGCAGGTATCATTTTTGACACGAAACAATTAGAAGTTTATCGCGGACCTCAGGCTACGCTTTACGGTACAGGTGCACTGGCTGGAGCGGTTAAATTATCCAGCAATAACGTGGGTAGCGAAGCGCCAGACTACGTTGAAGCCCGCATTGGTAACAAAGACAGTTACCGCATCGAGGGAGCAACGGGTAACGATATCAATTCCGACTGGGGTTATCGCGTAGCGTTAGTGCATAACCGTAGCGATGGCTTTGTAGAGAATACATTCCTAGATAGAAGCGATACCAATAATATTGACGAAACTGCTTTGCGATTTGCTGTTGAAGGCAGCGTGGATGAACGAACCACGCTCGCACTTTCCTACCGCTGGTACGATATTGACAACGGCTACGATGCCTTCTCACTTGATAACGACAATAAAACACTGTCTGACGAGCCAGGCTTTGACGAACACCAAACCCACGCAGTAAGCGCGCGCTCAACAACGAGTACAGCCGCGGGCGACTTCATACTTATTGCCACTCATGCGTCTCATAATATCGCTTATGGATACGATGAAGATTGGACATTCACGGGCTTTCACCCTTGGGGATACACTTCTTTTGATGCGTACTACCGAGACGTTGAAACGCAAACCGGTGAGGTGCGTTTCGTGTCGTCTGACAGTGCTGCGCTTTTTGACGGTATGACAGATTGGACCTTAGGCATATTCTATAAAAATACAGAAGAAAAGTTACTGCGTCAGTACACATATTTGGATAGTGACTTTGCCAGTGAATATACCCCAACGACTACTGCTATCTATGCTCAGACGGAAAGCCGTTTGAAGGACAACTTAGTGCTTGTAGCCGGAGTGAGAGTAGAAAACTATGACTTCGATTACGCTGATAACAACCAACTTACACGCGCGTTTGACACCACCATGGTTGGTGGGAAAGTAGCGCTTCAGTATACGCAGGGTGATCACTTCTACTACGGCAGCATTTCACGTGGTTTTAAAGGTGCTGGCTTTAATCCCGATAGCCGAGTAAACGATAATCAACGTTTCTTTGAAGAAGAATACAACTGGAACTATGAAGTGGGTGTAAAAGGCCCGTTACTAACGCCTGATCTTATTGCTCGTGCTGCGATTTTCTACATGGACAGGACAGATACGCAGGTAAGTGATTTTGATGTTGTTACCCGTGATGACGGCACGGCCGGTTTTGTTGATATTATCGATAATGCTGACTTAGGCACAAACAAAGGGGCAGAGCTTGAACTAAGCTGGTTTGCGAGCGATGCATGGCAGTTAGATGCAAGTGTTGGTTACCTAAGCGCCACATTTGAAGGGTATACACTAGCAGACGGTACTGAAGTGTCCGAGCAAAGACAGGCTCAATCACCTAAGTGGACGGCAAACCTTTACAGTGAGTACGCACTTACAGACACCATACTATGGCGAGTAGATGTAGACTATAAAAGCGAATACCGTTTTTCTGACGGCCATGATGTAACTGCGCCAAGTACGACTCTGGTTAACTCTGAAATTGTTGTGTTACACGGTGATTGGCAGACCTCATTATGGATCCAAAATGCATTTGACCGCGAGTATTACACTCGAGGTTTTGGTGGTTTCAGCAACGACCCTCGCGATGAATACGCGTTTAACGAACCATATTACCAAATAGGTAACGGTCGCCAGTTTGGTATCACTGTTAAGTACGCGTTTTAAAATAAAAGGAAACAGACATGCAAGTTATGGTTGAACTGTCGTTGTACCCTTTGGTTAACGAATATATTCCGCCTATTCAAGACTTTATTGATAGGTTAAATAGCTATAGCGATATCACGGTGACAACATGCTCTACTAGCACCCAGGTTACGGGGGATTACGCTGTAGTAATGAAAATACTCGGCGACGAAATGCAGAGAACTCACGAAGAAGTGGGGCAGGCTATATTCGTTGCTAAGTTTTTAAATTTCGATGCTATGCAAGCAAGAAAGTCATCTTAATGGCTAACTTCTTTTCAGAGTTTACTTCTCAAATTGCCGCTACTTCATTGTTAGAATGGGTAGCGGTTGTACTTGCCATCGCGTATGTATTATTAGCAGCTAAACAAAATAGCTGGTGTTGGCTGTGCGCCTTTGTAAGTACAGCAATTTACACCTGGCTATTTTGGCAAGTAACCTTGCCATTCCAGTCGGCACTTAACTTCTTTTACATGATAATGGCGGGGTATGGTTATTATCAGTGGTCGAAAGGGGCGGAAGAGGGCGAGGTTAAGCCAGTGCTTCATTGGCCGCTGTGGTTGCACTTGATCATTGTCCCAAGCATGCTATTACTTGCTTGGGGTCTTTCAGAAGTGGCTGGTTCGCAATTTAATAGTGAGTACCTACTATTAGATGCAAGCATTAACTTACTGAGTGTGGTTACCACATTTATGGTGGCACATAAAATTCTGCAAAACTGGGTTTACTGGTTTTTCATTAATCTAGCGTCCGCCTATTTATACCTGCAAGTGGGGTATGCATTGTCTGCCTGCCTGTTCTTAGGCTATGTTGGTTTTGCGGTATTTGGGTATTACCAATGGCTAGTACAATATAAAAAACAAGGTGAACAGGTTGGATATCATCGCCACGCTGCAAAAGGCGCTTAATCTTAGCGAGAGTGCAGAGGTTACGGTACATCCTGCTGGTGCGGTAAACCGTGTTTATCGCGTTCAAGACCCAGCAAATAGCCTATTAAGTTTAAGTGAAGGTAATCCTCAAATTACTGCTCATCAAAAGCTTGAAGATGTCCCCATCGATTTAGCCGTTAAGTGGCTGGGCGATGATGATTTCAGTGGTGTGAAACGCAAACATCAGTTTGCTTTGCAGCAACAGTTGTATGAAGTAGGGATAGCGCCGCAGCCAATTTGGTTAAGCGATGAAGAAACCATCTGGGTAGAACAGTGGGAAAGTCATAATGCAAGCGATGAGCTTTCTTCAACTAGACGTCCTGTACACACGTTGGCTGAAACCCTCGTGCGTATTCATTCGCTGTCTATTACCGCCAAGCCATTAAATCTAATTGCAAGATGGCAGCATTACAGCAATGTTGCAAAGCTTGATACCAATAGTGAGCTTTACTTGAAGGCGCAGGCTCTTGAAAAGAGCGTAATTAAAAGCGAACAAGACGATGAAGACTGCGTGTTGTGCCACAACGACTTATTGATCAATCACCTATTGCTTGATAAAGAGAGCGCAGTCAAGATCATTGATTGGGAGTATGCAGCAATGGGAAATCGTTACTTCGATTTAGCAAGCTGCAGCCTTATCAATAAACTCGACGTGGATGAAAGCGAAGAATTAGTTGCTCACTACGCAAACGTCCTGAATATCGACAAATGCGATGCATTGGATAAATTTAAGCTACATTCCAACATTGTTCATATAACAAACGACCTGTGGTTTGCTGCGCTTAATGCGAATAAAAGTAACTAGACGCAAAGCGTGAAGCGCTATAGGCTTGCCTTTGGGTAAAGCCAGTTTAATAGTTAGCTTGAAAAGGCATATTTGACGTTATTCGATTGAAAAAACAGCGCATTGCGTGTTAATTAAGCATGCAGTGCATGGTAGTGATAAAAAGGCTTTACCTTTTTAATGTCATCCGTATAATGCACAGCGCGCTAGGGGTGTAGTTCGAATTGGTAGAACAGCGGTCTCCAAAACCGATGGTTGGGGGTTCGAGTCCCTCCACCCCTGCCACTTTCTCTTCTTGTGAACGTTTACGTTCAAACCCTAAATCGTTTCTTTGTTAAATTCTTCTTCAATTTTATTGGTTTCTGTTGCTAGTGCTTAATTTTCTGCAGCTGTTTTATTTCCTCTTATACCAAGGGCTAGGCATTATAAATTCGCGAATAACCCTTATGAATTAACGCTTGAGCATTAAACAGCAGGTGCAATCCGAACAAAAGAACGCGATAGTTATTCAACCAAGCCTGCAACTTTAGTAAACTAAACAAATACAATGAACTAACCACGTTAGGTGTTTTTGCGCAATGTCTCTTACTTCATATCAGCAGGCGGTTTTACAGGAAATGGGGATCCCGGTTTGGATCACCAAAGAAGCCTACACTGAGCTAAAGCAGAAAGACCAAGCGAAACAAAACAATACTAATGCAGTACAACGCAACGTCGGCACTGGTAGTAGTTCATCGACACAATTACCCTTCAGCCAAAACGCTCAAACCAATAAGCCACCTTCAACGCCAATATCTCAAGAAGAAAAGCAATCACGTCTTGCTCAGTTGCGGGCAAATGTTGGCAGTAGCGCGAAAGATAAGGCTAAGCCTAAAGACGGCGGGGCAGCAAAACTTTCCACACCTGGCGCGTCGCACAATGAAGGGAAAGTAGGGCAAACCGAAACAGGTGCTTCACAGTCACACAACATTTCGCCGTCTTTCGACAATGCGGTTACCTCGCAAGAGTCTTTAACAAAGTCTATGGGCGCAAAAGGGCCGGTATCGCCTGAAGGTATTCCGTTAAGTGCCGAACAGAAAGCAAAATCACAGCAATGGCTAAAAGATTTGCAGCTAGCCTGTGTTCAGTTGGGTATACCGTCACAGTGGGCTAACACCATAATGATTGGCCGTACGCTATCGGTAACCGAAACGGCCATTATATTGCCAGCCACACCGCTAAAACTCACAACTGTGCAAAAAAGGGAGCTGTGGGCGCAGCTTATCAGCGCAGCACGCGCATTAAATCACTCCGCTAACGGCCAGTAGTCGCGTCGATGAAGTTAACAATCGTACCGCCACAAGGCTTTAACGAGCACATTGAACTTGCGCATGCTATCCATCAAGAGGCACAAGTGTCGCCTTGGAAACTAAGTACCTTCGCGGATTGTTTCACCAAACCCTATTACGGGGTGTTCGCCTTTGATAGTGACAAGATTGTTGGCTATGCCATCATGCTTGAAGTTGTTGATGAAGCTACGCTGATGGATATTGCGGTAGACAGTGGCGCTAGAGGCAAGGGTATAGGTCGCGCTTTAGTTGATTTTGTCATTGAGACATCGGTGAATAATGCACTGCGTGAAATGTGGCTAGAAGTGCGTGAAAGTAACCATACTGCTATTGCGCTTTATGAGAGCTCGGGGTTTGAGCATATAGAAACCCGCAAAAATTATTACACCGTAAAAAGTAATGATGACGGGAAAGACAAAAGTAATGGAAACAGCGCGCAAAAAGAAAACGCTAAAATCATGAAGTGGACAAACCCCACCTTAGCCTAGCTTTCGTATTCCTAGGCATATACGTTTCGCGTATATCAAAGCATTATCCGAACTCAGCATACGCTTCCAGACCATAGCCTCGCGTGTTTAAATTAGGATACGTTCCCATCAGTAAAGGTAGAAATAGCATGGCTAAAGTGCTCAACAAGGCTTTAATCTCTTCAAAACGATTTGCTATAAATGTGGTTACCTACAAAGAGGGTCATAGCGTGTTAGAGCATAATGACCCTATGGGCAGCGGGCGTTACTTTAAATTTAATGTAGTACTAAAAAAGCCGAAGCGCGGCGGTCAATTTTGGGCAGAGAAAGTCATCTTTAATCTCTTTAACCGCATTTACTTTTTTCGGCCAGATAAGTACATGCACAGCGTAAGCAAAATAGAAAGAGGGGAGCGGAAGCTGCTGTCTGTTGCATTGTACCTGTAAGTCAAAGTGTTTATCAGTGATTAACCACCCGTATAGCAAAGTTTCCACAAGGTTTTAAAAAGTTGACCATTTGGTCGATAAATTGGCGTATTTACACGGTCAGGAAGGTTTTAATCCCATGCTAATTCACTTATATTTGCGCCCTTAAAATTCTCCGCCTACATTCAGCTTACCGGGCGGTAGAAACTTCTCTTAACGCAGTTCGTGTAATTGGATTTTTTAAAACGCATGTCTTCATCATCGGTGGCGGAAAAAGAGCAATCAAAAGGTATTAAAATGCTTTTGGTTGCGGTGTTGTGCTTAGGACTTAATTGGCCTGGTATGAAGTTAGGTCTCGAGATTGTGGGGCCTGTATGGATGGTGTGCTTACGTTTTTTGTTAAGTCTTCCCGTACTTGCGTTGTTTGTATTAATCACCAAAAAACGTTTACCGGTGCTCAATCGTAAAGATCGCTCGGTGGTGTTTGTCGTTGCCTTTTTCCAGTTTATCCTATCAATGGGGCTTATTACTGTCTCACTGCAGTTTATTCCTGCCGGCACGGCCAGTATTCTTATTTACACCACACCGCTTTGGATGCTGCTTATCGACACCCTATGGTATCGGCAACGCCCGCCTTCTAAGCGATTAATTCTAACCGGTATATCTACCATTGGCTGTGCAATGATTTTATTTGCTTCGGGACAACCGGGCGCATGGCTACCGCTCTTTGGTATGTTGCTGGCATCTGCATTGTGGGCGGTCGCTATTCGAAGAGTGTCTTTTCACAAGTGGAAGGGAAGCGTCATTGAAGCTGTCTTCTGGCAGTTTACCATCGCAGGTCTCGCCATGCTTGCTATTGCACTGATAGTTGAACCAACACCTAATTTTGGGGCTTACGATATAAGCGATTGGTTACTGCTGGCGTACATTGGTCCAGTGGCAACGGGTCTCGGTTTTGGACTCATGGTAGCGGCGGGGCCTAAATTACCCCCAGATAAAATCGTGCTTATTAGTACACTTACGCCGATAGTGGGCTATGTAAGCTCTGTGATATTGCTTAAAGAAACGCTACTGCCTATGGTTATGGCCGGTGCAATATTGATGATAGCCGCGCTAATAGTAAATGGCCTTCCTCAAAGCACACTTAAAAAGATATTAGGTAAAGGCCACGCGAAATAAAGGTAAGTTAAAGAGTTAGTCGAGGCTGTATAAAATCTAAAAACGCAGAGATACGAGACGATACTGCACTATTTTTATAGTATACCGCTTGTACCGGCTCTCTGCGGTTTGGACTGACGATATCGTCGCGAAATAGCTCTACCAGCGAGCCTGCACTGATATCTTTGTGTACCATAAAGTGAGAAAGTAACGCGATACCTTGACCTGCCAAGCACAGCTGGCGAATAGTTTCGCCGCTTGACGCACGAAGACTGTACTGCAAGTTAATATCTTGCTTGAGCGGCCATTTATTTAGACTTGGTGAGTCGCTAAAGCCAATCAGTTTGTGTTTGTTTAGCGTGCTAATTCCATCCTCACCTTCAGATATAGGATATTTTTCAAGGTACTGTGGGCTCGCCACAATATGCAGCTTACTTTTTCCTAAACGTCTAGCGTGCAAGTTAGAGTCGCTTAAATCACCAATACGTATTGCGATATCGGTTTTATGCTCCAACAGGTCGATAATGCTGTCGTGACTGGTGATATCGAGTGTAATGTCAGGAAATGCTTCTCGAAATTCGCCCACTAACGGCGCTAGCTGGTGAAATACAAACGGGCTCGCAGCATCGACCCGAAGTTTTCCGGAAGGGGCGCGCTTTAATAGTCGTAATGCTTCTTCACCTTTTTCTAATATATTTAGCCCGTCTCTGGCATATTGCAGGAAAAGCTCACCTTCTTCTGTTAGCTCTAGCCGTCTGGTAGTGCGATTCAATAGAGTTACATCTAAGCCATCTTCAAGACGGGTAACCGCTCTACTCACTTTTGCAACCTGCTGATTGAGTAGATTGGCAGCACTGGAAAAACTACCTGTATCCACAACGGTTAAGAACGCTTCTAAATCTTCAGTTTTTGATGAGACTGGCATCGCACACCTTATATTTTCAAATATCGCAAAAGTATTTTGTCATTAGTGCTGTTTTTTGCAAATAAATTTATCGTCAAACTGTACGCACTTTATTAATGGCTTTCAAAAAACGGTGTAGTTGTTCGTTCTAGAAGCCAATGGTGGCGTTGTTAATCAAGCCATCTCGTTAATTACTTTTTGAGGATAATTGAAATGCCTATTGCATTATTTGCGTTAACGTTAAGTGCGTTTGCTATTGGCACAACAGAGTTCGTGATAGTGGGGCTTGTGCCTACCATTGCTACCGATCTTGGCGTTACGTTACCGAGCGCAGGCTTATTGGTAAGCTTGTACGCCGTTGGTGTTGCCGTTGGCGCACCGGTTCTTACCGCCCTTACGGGGAAGTGGAATAGAAAGCACGTTCTGCTTAGCTTAATGGCGCTATTTGTGGCAGGTAACATTCTTGCCTGGCAAGCCCCTAGCTACGAGAGCTTAATTTTAGCCCGCATACTGACAGGCCTTGCCCACGGAGTGTTCTTCTCCATAGGGTCCACTATTGCTACTGGGCTTGTGGCGAAAGAAAAAGAGGCCAGTGCTATTGCCATTATGTTTACGGGTTTAACCGTAGCTCTTGTGACCGGTGTACCCTTGGGAACTTGGATTGGTCAAAACTTCGGTTGGAGAGCAACCTTCCTTGTGGTGTCTGCGCTAGGTACGCTTGCGTTGATTGGTAGTGCGTTGTTGGTACCGAGCAATCTTAAACAAAGTAAGCCTGCCACCTTGGGTGAACAAATGAAAGTGTTGGTTCAGCCTCGTCTGGTATTAGTGTATCTAATGACGATTTTGGGGTACGGCGGCACGTTTACGGCATTCACCTACCTCGCTCCTATATTGCAGGAAGAGGCGGGGTTTGCGCCCTCAGCCATCAGCTTAATTATGCTGGTTTACGGTGTATCTGTCGCGGTAGGCAATATTTATGGCGGCAAGCTTGCTGACAAAAAAGGCCCAATCCGCGCGTTAACTATCATCTTTTCAGCCCTTGCAGTCATCTTGTTTGCCCTGACGTTTACCATGGGCAGTAAAGTTGCCGCAGTGATCACCGTTTTAGTGTGGGGCGCCTTTGCTTTTGGCAATGTCCCAGGACTTCAGGTGTACGTTGTTCAATTAGCAGAGAAGTTTACCCCAAATGCTGTTGATGTAGCCTCAGGTTTAAACATTGCGGCATTTAACATTGGCATAGCAGTGGGTTCAATTCTGGGCGGTGCAATTGTAGACGGTATGCAGTTATCAGATACCGCATGGATTGGTGCACTTATTTCTGTCGCAGCCTTGGTCGTTACTCGCTACAGCGGCTATTTAGACAAGCGTGCACTCGGTACTGCAAATACGGCGAATAACACAACGAGCGCGTAGGGAGGTCACAATGACGACAAATACCTTTGATAAGCTTGCACAACATACGTTCTCTGTAGGTGTAGAGCTTCCGCTAGATAACGACTGGGCGCATTTCGACGCCACAAAAGGTACGCCATTCGGCGTACCTGATATGACCGAGCATCACAGTCGTATTCAGCTAGCCGACAAATTAGGGTTTAAAGCCGCGTGGGTACGAGATGTACCAGTTTACGATCCTAGCTTTGGTGACGCCGCTCAGGTTTTCGAAACCTTCACTTACCTGGGCTATTTAGCGGGTATCACAGACAATATTTTATTAGGCACAGCCGCTGTTGTTTTACCTCTTAGGCAGCCATGGCTTGTTAAAAAGGCGGCAGCAACGGTGCAGCAGCTAAGTAACGACCGCCTTATACTCGGTGTCGCTAGTGGAGATAGACCGGTTGAGTATCCGTTGTTCGATGTCGATTTTGACAGTCGCGGCGAGCAATTCAGGCAGTCACTTGAAATTGTAAAACACGGTGAGAATGCCCTTAAGCCTGGCATGTCGCTGTTACCGCGCTCAACCACGCCGCCTTTGTACGTTGCAGGTCTCGCTCAGCAAAGCCCTCCGTGGGTTGGAGAAAATATGGACGGTTGGTTGGCGTATCCAGGTACACCAAACGACCATGCAAAGCGCGTAGAACTATGGCGAAATGTCGCGGGCAATAAGCCTTACGTTAGTTTTATTCATCTTAATTTGGTTGAAGACGACGAAGCGCCCATAAAACGCCACCGATTCGGGGTTGAAACTGGTGTAAAGGGGCTTATCAAAGAACTCAATGCAATGAAAGATGCGGGGGTTGATCATATTGGCCTGCACTTCAGACGTAATACGCAACCAGTAGAAGGCGCTATGCAGCGCATTGCTGACAAGGTGTTACCTCACTTTCATAAATAACGGAACCAACAAGGAGGCATCATGCCGAATGTAAATCAGTCACAATCTAAAATTCCTTCGCTAGGTGTAGGCACGTTTCGCTTAAAAGACGATGAAGCCTATAACAGCGTGACAATGGCACTTGAAGTGGGTTTCCGTCACATTGATACGGCGCAAATTTACGGCAATGAAGAAGCGGTAGGTCGCGCTATTAAAGACGCTATTGCAAACAATCTTGTTGCACGTGAAGACCTATACGTCACCACTAAGGTGTGGAATGACAAGCTGAATAAAGCAAGCTTTGTGGATAGCGTAAAAGAGAGTTTGGAAAAGCTTCAACTGTCGTACGTTGACCTGCTACTTATTCATTGGCCGTCACCGGAAAACGGCGAAAGCATGGAAGAGTACCTAGGTGAATTGCTGCGCGTTAAGGAGCTGGGACTCACAAAAGAAATTGGTATTTCTAACTTTACCGTGGCACAAATTGAAGAAGCGGTGAGTATCTTGGGCGAGGGCGTTATTTCCACGAATCAGGTAGAGGTACACCCTTATCTTACTAATGAAAAAGTGCGTGCAGCGTGTGAGAAACACGGTATCACAGTGACAGGATATATGCCGTTTGCTGTTGGTAAAGTGTTAAAAGACGAGACCATCATTGCAATTGCAGATAAGCACGGCGTGAGCACTGCTGAGGTAGTGGTAGCCTGGGAGCTGGCCCATGGTTTAGTCACTATTCCATCGTCGACTAAGCGCAAGAATCTGGAAACCAATTTCAAAGCGCTTGAACTTACCTTAGGCGCTGACGATATCGCAAAGATTGACGCGCTAGATTGTGGCGACCGTCAAGCTAACCCAGATTTTTCACCTGCGTGGGACTAATCGGAAAAATCACTGTGTTAAGGAGCTTTTATGCAAGCTAACGTTTGGCAATTTGAACAAGCTGGCGCATCTCTGGTAAAGCAGGTACGCGAGTTTTCTGAGCCGAAGGCAGGGCGTATTGTCGTGCGCAACTATGCTATTGGCATTAACCCAGTTGACTGGAAATTTATCGATGATAATCCGCGCGACTGGGAAAAAGGGCATATTCCCGGTGTGGACGGTGCGGGTGTTGTTGTCGCTGTAGGTGAGGGCGTAGATAACAATCTATTGGGTAAGCGTGTGGCTTACCATCATAGCCTAGGTGAAAACGGAAGTTTTGCCGATCACAGTGAGGTGTATGCTAGCCGCGTAATGGTGGTGCCGGAAAGCGTTGATTTTGCACTAGCTGCTGCGTTGCCATGTCCAATGCTTACTGCCTGGCAAGCGTTCAGTAAAGTGCCGGTCCGAAAGGGGGCTGAAGTGTTAGTCAGCGGTATGGGCGCAGTTAACAAATTGCTGGCGCAAATGCTTTCACAAGCAGGTTTTAGTGTGCATGTTATCTCAGGTAGCTTTACGCAAGAGCAAGCCGATGAGATGGGAGTAAAAGCCATCCATCGCGGTAAACCTGAAGGGCAAACCTTTTACGCGCTTTTTGACGCGAATGGTTCAGACTATGCGGTGTCACTTGTGCCGCTTCTTGAAGCCAATGGGCACGTGGTAAGCATTTTAGGCAGGATTGAAGAGCCTGTTGATGCGCCTTTTACGCGCACTATTTCTTATCATGAAATAGCCCTAGGCGCGCTGCATGATTATGGCGATTTAGCACAGTGGCAGCGATTGGTGAAAGACGGTGAAGCTCTACTTGAACAAGTTGCTGCGCAATCTTTGGTGGTTGAGATCCCCAACCTTTTTGAATTTGATAATTTGAACAAGGCGCTGCAATTTTCAAAAGAAGATAAGCAAAAGGCGGTGGTAACCGTGTCATAAAGCCGGAACGATTAGGTTTCTTCCTTTATCTTTAGCAATGTAGAGGGCTTTATCAGCTCGCCTAAAGGCTTCGACAATATCGTCGGAGCCTTTACATAGTGTCCAACCTATACATGCTCCCAAATTCCTGTCATCAATCGATGCAATGGCTAACTGGTTGATGGCACTGTGGACAGTTTCCAGTTGCTTTGCAA
This sequence comes from Alteromonas sp. ABV4_150, assembly GCF_056311745.1. Taxonomy (NCBI): domain Bacteria; kingdom Pseudomonadati; phylum Pseudomonadota; class Gammaproteobacteria; order Alteromonadales; family Alteromonadaceae; genus Alteromonas; species Alteromonas sp. ABV4_150. The sequence continues at coordinate 2,842,214 of NZ_CM149971.1, forward strand.
ACTCGTCGGCTTGGGTGGTCTTGCTTGTATTGAGCGCTTTTACGCGCTTTGCAATGGCAAACTCTTCACCACCATAGCGCGCTGCTACTTGTCCCTCATCATTAAGCGGCGCAAGAATGTTAGCAATGCCCTTAAGTACTTCGTCACCTACATCGTGTCCAAATGTATCGTTGATACTTTTGAAGTGATCTAAGTCGATTAGCGCAATGGCTAGCGCATCATGATCGTGTAAGCTTTTATCAAACGTATTGTCCACAAACATATCCAGCGTACGACGATTGGGCAACTCCGTTAAACTATCTTTGGAAGCCAGTTCTGCTAGAGTGCTATTCGTTTGTTCGAGCGCAAGGGTACGCTCTTTTACCAGCGCTTCTAATTTAGATGCCTGTTCACTTTTTAATTGTGCAGTTTCTTTCTGCGCGTCTCTTTCCCTTTGAACAACTTTCACCATATAGCTGGCGGTAAGTGCAACCATAAATAGGCATGTCATAACTAGCCCAGACATAAAAGTGGCGATGGGCTCTAAGTAAAGGTCAACCTCAAAAAGAGCAATGACGGTCAAAATTAGCGTACTGAAGGCTACAGGAAACATTGCGGCAGCAAGCCACTTGGCTCTATCAGAGCCCCGCTTGTGCTCTACGACGATAACTATACCCGCTATCAGTATGTAAGGGAAAAAGAGGACAACAGGAAGCTTTAAAGCAATATCTAACCCCACCGTTTGCCAAAGTAAAATCCCCATAAAAGGCAGCACTATGCAAAAACGTTTAACCGTATTTGCCCCGTACACTTCATGGTTGTTTCTGGCCAGTGTCTGAAACAATACCCAAAAGGCGGTAATCAAAACAGAGTAAATACTTACGGCATAGCTAATGTCGTTCAAACTTGGTGTATTAGGCCACAGTAGTTCAAATGCATAGCCAAAAACTCGGAAGAACCAAAACGTTGTGGCAAAGATAAATGACGCAAAGCTAAGAAAAACTAAATTGCGGCTAGCAATAAAACCCAATGTACAGAGAACAGTAAGCAGCCCCATTGCGCCGAAAAACGCCATATCACGCTGCAAGGTTTTCATGTAAAGGTTGCTATAATATTCCGGTGTAGCAACAGAGAAACTGTATCTAAGTATTTCGCCTGACATGCTGCCGGTGAACTCGGTATAAGACAAAGGCTGCAATACAGACGGGAAGTGATAGTTGGGCGTGTTTACCGCTCGAGTACTGTAAGGTTTACTGTCGCCGGTTTCCCATTGATAATTGCCATCGGTGACAACTAACGTTTTCATTGCAGGGAAACTAACTGAAAACCAGACGGGAACTTGTGTATCTAACTGATTGTAAATACGAACTTTGAAATGCAAATACTGTGATGGCGACCTATCAATAACATCAGCGCTATAAAACCACTCTTCTTCGCCGGTTATAATTGCTGAGTCACTTACCGCAAAAACTACATCGTTATCTAAAGACAACATAGTTTGTGAGTTATTGAAATTAGCTGCGTTGGCCGTTTGGCAACAGCATGCTATTACAAGCCATGCGAGCAATATTCGCAGCATTCATCGTCCTTGTTTTATTGGTTTTTTTATCTACAACTCAATATAACACATAGTTTCAAAAATTTAGTACGCATCAAATAAAACATAAGTATAGGTAAATCGCCTATTTCTTGTTGCGTTTTTAGCGTGGATAACTAATTAAGGTCGTTAGAGAACTCGAAGCTAATAAAATGTGTGATGTCGTGTCACTTGATAGGCATTGAGAGCGCGATGTACAACGTAAATAACACACAGGCTGAGTGCAATGGCAACCACTACCGATGAAAAGCGATACAGCGCACTATAAATAATATCCTGCTGAGGTGAGAGTGACTGGCCGTACAAAATGCCAAAGGTCGTAAGCACACCGAAGCCAGTACCAGCACCACCTCCGCCTAAGACATGTTGCCGGCTAATGAAAAACACCAATATCCACAAGCTAAAGCTAGCAAAAAATAACGTATCACTATAATTGAGCAAAATGAGCTGGGCGAGCAGGGCAAGATTACAACCAATGAGTGTACCCAGTGCCCGTTGCCATCCACTCATCGTTGCGCCTTTCCAACAAAGTGGAAATAGTATCAAGACGCTCGCAGCTTGTGCTGATATCGAATCTACTAAGTCAAAGGTTTGAAACACAGCAAAGGATAATGTGGCGACTGTCGTACATAAAATAACTTCGTGACGAATACTCGCTTTATCTTTTGTCGCTTTGGGCAAAGGCGTGCGCGGCGCTTCATCTGGAAAAACAATATGCAAGGCGAATGCAATTATCAATGCCAACAGAACTGCACCTATGTTTGATATGACCAATGCATAGATATCTATTCCATCACTACTGTAGCTGGCAAAATGAAGTTGCAGCGATAATCCTACAAGGGAAAAGGCCCCGAATAAATACAGCGTACCTTTACTCATCTGCCAAAACAGAAAGGAAAAAGTGGCGGCAATTAGCGGTGTGATCAGCAATGGGTGGCTGCCGAACAAGCCGTAGATCACTAAAACAGTAGCCGCAGGAAAGATGGTTGCGGCAAGAAATTGTCGAACAATGTGACCGTTTATAACGGCCACCAGTCCAAGCAATAGAATTGGATACAAAGTGAAAAATATCGGATTAGGCCAATCCAACGCTTTCGATATAGCAAACCCTAACGTGGCACCTGACGCGATCCGAAGCATCTGCTGAACATCATTTTTACTTAGCTGTGATTCCATATTTTATGTCTAGTAAACCATAATTTAAGTTTAATAAATAAAGTGCAGTAAGCTTATAAAGTGAATTTGAATATTTGCTGCCGCCCTTTCAACAGGATTGTTTGGCACAATTTGTACGGTAGCGCGAGCACCACTGGTGAGATGTTTTAACGATATTTTTTGTTCATCAAGCTTAATATGGACTCGTTGGCGCTGCGCATCGCGTACCCATCGGTTCGATTTCTCAACGCTTGCAAGGGTGCCGTTGGCAGCGAGTTGACCGTCACTTACACCAGCTTCAAACTCAGCCACTTTCGCTTTAAACACTTTGCCAGGTAGCGCATCAAAAACCACATTAGCTTGAATGCCTTTCTTTACATTGGTTAGCGATTTCTCTCGAAAGTCTGCAACCACATCTAACGTATTATCGACTACCGAGGCAAGCGGCGTACTTTGTTTAGCATAAGTACCCTGAGTTACCTGCATGTTTGCCATGACGCCGTTATGCGGTGCTTTAATTTTTGTATAGGCTAAGTTTAATTCTGCCCGTTTGACCGCATTTACCGCGTCTAAATATTTCAGGTTTTTGTTGCCTTGCTTGCCTCTAGCAACAACTTGCTGGTTTAGTTCGGCTTCAAGCGTACTAATTTCAGCTTCGGCGCTTTTAAGCTGAGCGTAGGCTTTATCTACGTTTTGTTGAGATACCACTTTGGTCTGCTTTAGGGAACGCAGCCGTTGAAATTCATTGTTACGCTCTTCGTAAATTGCGGATGCTGCCTCTAATTTGGCTCTTATCGCTTCTGCTTTGGCATCAATTTGAGCATTTTCTAGTTCCACATTTGCCAAAGCAATCTGCGCCTTCTCAAGCGCAATTAGGTAAGGTGTTTCGTCAATAGTGAACAAAACCTGTCCTTCTTTTACGGTTTGATTATTTTTGACAAGCACCTCGTTTATAGGCCCATTTATCTGGGGTGAGATTTGTGTGACCTGATGATAAACCCTCGCCTGTGGCGTCATAGGCATGCGTATATCTGCAATAATGAAGTAGACAAAACAGATGGCGAAACCGACCAAAGACAGTTTTATATACCTAGCAAACTCCTGATCTGGTGTTCGTTGACTCACTTAAATGACTCCAACAATTTTGCTGCATTGGCTTCAATTTTCTGAACACATCTAGCCATAGTGCGTAATTCCTCGTCCGATACTCCTGCGTACACTTCATCTCGAAGTGCTATTAACGTACTTTCGATATCATTCATTCGGCCTTTGCCCATATCTGTGAAATAAAGCAAGCGACTTCGTTTGTCGTTATCACCTGTAACGCGTTTGATTAAACCCGTAGTTTCAAGCTGCTTGATGGTGCGCGTTAAACTAGGCATTTCTATTTCCAAGCTTTCTGCCACCATCTGCTGTGTACAGCCTTCACCAAGTAACGACATATGAATCATTACGCGCCATCTAGACTCTGTAAGGTCGAGGTGTGCGACAGATTCAGTGACAGCTCTTCTGCACTTTTGCGCTGTACGGGCAAAAAGCGCAATAAGATGAAGTGGCATGGGTTCTGAAAATGACATATCGGCATCCTTGATTTTATTTAGCATGCTAACTAGTTTAATTGTTTAGCATGCTAAGTAAATAATATTGAGATGAGGATGATATTTTGTAAGCTGAGCGCTTATTAGGAAAAGCGTAAATGGATAATTATATAAAGCTGTGTTTGTAACAGATATATAGGCTTTAACTAAGTGCTGTTGAGCACTGAGCAAGTACAGGGTGAAGTGGAATATTCATAAAAAATAAAAAAGCCGTTTATTAAGAATAAACGGCTTTTGGCTTAGGTCCAAAGGGAGATTTGGATTTAGAATTTACCTCTAAACGAAGCAAACCAGTTTGTGCTAGTGTCGTAAACTGTTGGATACGTGTTACCGTTACCAAGAGCGGGGCCTGCACCAGAATAAATTGGAGGTTGCTCACCGAGAAGGTTGAGAACACCTAGAGTGAACTCTAGGTTCTCATTCATGAAATAAGTAGCAGAGACATCAAGATAGTTGATAGCTCTGAATCCAGTTTCAAGTGTATCACCTTCATCATCGTTATCAGTTGTACCGAAGTGTCTCCAAGTCGCAGTTATATCAATGTCTAGGTTAGTATTCCACGTAGCCATGAATCTATGACGATATTCAGGGTTTGGTGCGTCACATGCGTTACCAAAGAATCCGGCACACTCAATGGCATCACCACCAGGGAATGGTACAGTGCTTAATTCGTCAAGCATGGTTGCAGCGTAGTCGAATCTAACATCACCAAGTTCAGTGTCGAAGTTATAGCCCACTTGGACGTCCACACCTGAAGTTTTAAGCGTAGCAATGTTTAGATTTGTTTGTTGGAAACCAACACCAAACGTACCTGCTGCAAGTGAACCCGCTGAAGAGCGTGTAATTAAGCTACAGAAGGTTGGATCACCTGAATCAAGACAGTTATCGAAGATAGTTTGCGCTGGAATACCTGCAGAAATCGCATCTTCTACCTCAATATCAAAGTAATCCACACTAATAGAAAGGCCTTCGATACTTGCTGGCGTAATTACAACACCGAACGTGACGGTATCTGCAGTCTCAGGAGACAGTTGTGGGTTACCACCGGTAAGAGACTGAGTTTGGCCAGAGATAACGTCTAGGATGTTACCGTATTGAGCTGCTGTAACCCCTGTTCTTGCACAGGTTTCAAGTGAAGCAATTGGGTTTGCACCTGCACATGGATCATACAACTGCTCGCCGCTAGAGTCGGTTCCCGCAGGGCTTAGATTGGGTAGTCCTGTATTTTGACCAGTGAATAAATCGATAACGTTAGGCGCACGAACCGCACGTTGGTATTGAGCGCGCAGTTTAACGTCGTCTATTGGTGTCCACGATAATTGGTAGCCATACGCATTGGTGTCAAAACTGTTTGTAGTGCCATTTCCGTCTGCGTCATAGTCAGAGAAACGATACTGTGCACTCAATACGAGTTCTTCGGCAAATTCTGCACCCGAAACAAGTGGCACCTGGACCTCGGTAAAGAATTCACGCACTTCAATCTTGCCCGAAACAGCGAGCGTTGCGCCGCCAACACCGGTAAAACCGCCACCTTGTATTTGGCTGATTTCATCTGGAGAAGAGGCTAGTTCGTCTTTGCGGTATTCGATACCGAACAGAACGCCAATACCTTCACTTGCCGAAGGAATCTTAATACCGTAATCGCCTAGGTTAGCTTGAATATCAGCACCGAAAACTTTTTGCGAAGTTTCACCATTTACTATACCAATGCCTTGAATAAAGTCTAACTGAGCTTGGGTAACAGAACTTTCACCGCCAGGGCGTTGGAAAATATTGTAGGGTACACAGCCTCCTGACTGATCAATACATACTACATTTCCATTATCATCCGTTGTTGCTAGTAAGGCCTGTTGAAGGTTTGCTACAACGAAATCGTTAGTTGCCGAACTCTGGTCACGGGTTTCAGAAACTTGACCAAATACATTCCACGCCCAAATGTCGTCGATGAAACCGTTCAATCCACCAACAAAGCGCCAAGCGCTATTTTCAAGACGAGAATTACGCGAACCACCTTCTACGTTACGGTGAGATGCTGTGATTCCGCTAACAATTACATCGTTCGCAATATCGTCAGCCGAGCAACCAAAAATATCAGTAAATGCGATGCCGCTGTTACCTTGAATTAACGGGTTTCCACAGTTGATGTCATAGGCACCTATACCAAACGAAGCACTTGGTGCAATTTGGGCATCACTGGTGTTGTTGATGTATGAAAAATCTGCATAAGCTTCTAAGTTGTCAGCTAGTTCATAGTCGCCTTTTGCGTAGAAATGATAGCGTTCTGATGGACGCTGGAAAAAGTTGGTTGCACCGAAGTTATAGGTCTGTGTTGGACCACCAGCGTAAGAGATGATATTGCCGTTTTCTTCTTGAAACGCAAACCCGCCAGGACCGCCAAACAACCGAAAGTTTGCTGAACCTACACAGCCAAAGCCTTCGAAACTTGATGCGCCGTTGCTTTGACCCAAGGTACATGCAGAGAAAATTCTATCAGCCTGAATGATTTCTTCGCGATCCTCGTAAGAAGCGTAAATGGTTACGTTGCCTTTGCCGTCAGCAGATGAAGCGCCAAACATAGTATAAATTAGTGTTTCGTCACCATCCATTGTTGACCCGGGGACGGGTTGCTGCGCCGCGTTTAGCACGCCTTCATACAGACCATTATCGTTGTCAGCGTAGTTTGTGCTGAACTGACCACCAAACTCGACACCTTCAAAGTCGTCGCGAAGAATAAAGTTTGCAACACCACCAACCGCGTCAGAACCGTATACCGCTGATGCACCACCAGTAAGGATGTCAACGCGCTCCAACATTTGCGTAGGGACTAGGTCAACGTTGGCTGCGCTGGTACTCGAAGAGCCATATGGAAGACGTTTGCCGTCAATAAGTACTAGTGTTCTATTCGCACCTAAACCACGAAGGTTAAGTGTTGCAGTACCCGTTGAACCATTTGAAACTTCTGATGCTTGACCTGCGAAAACCTGCGGAAGCACGTTAACGAAATCTTCTACACGTAAGTTACCGCGAGCCGCTGCTTCGGCACCTGACACACTTAAAACAGGTGTGGCCGCTGCAACATTGGGATTTGAAAGTAGACGCGAACCCGTAACTTCGATTTTCTCAACGGTTTCTTTTTCTGATTCATCTTCTTCTTGGGCGTGGATATTGGCAGAAAATGCCATTGATGCAGCAGCGCCAAACGCGCAGGCCAGTCGCACCGACTTGGCCAGTTTGTGGTTTGAAAACATTTTAGTCTCCCTTGACTTTGATTTTTTTCTTTAATTATTTTTAGTGTGTTTTTTGAACACTCAATATTCTTCGCATAAATTTTGTACATTTTCAATAGAGTGTAGTGCTAAAATTTAAGAAATTGTTTTTTCGAGAGTTTTGCTGGTATTGAAAGTTGCTTTTGATGTGATTTATCGGAATTTTGTACTGAAAAGAATGGAGTGCTTAAAGAAATTCTCCATTTTTGCTCGAGCGACGTGTGTTCTGTCATTTCGCTCTACTGTTACGTGCAGTAAAATGCTAAAATCCGCGCAATTAATTACCAAGCCGTATCAAGCGTTTTACCGCAATATTGAATTTGCGCGGAAAGGCATTGCTTTTCCGTTATAAAGCGCGCCTGTAAGTAATTGGTTTACAGGGATAATAGATAACGAAGATAAGTATTGATGTCAGATAAGAAGCTTCTAGAAGAGATTAAAAAGCGACGTACGTTCGCAATCATATCGCACCCGGATGCGGGTAAAACCACGATTACTGAAAAAGTATTGTTATTCGGGCGCGCCCTGCAAACTGCCGGTACCGTAAAGGGTAAAAAGTCAGGTCAGCATGCCAAGTCTGACTGGATGGAAATGGAAAAAGAGCGTGGTATCTCGGTAACAACCTCGGTCATGCAGTTTCCATATAGCGATCACTTAGTAAACCTGCTGGATACTCCGGGGCACGAAGACTTCTCTGAAGATACGTATCGTACGCTTACTGCGGTCGACTCATGCCTTATGGTTATCGATGCCGCGAAAGGTGTAGAAGACAGAACCCGTAAACTTATGGAAGTTACCCGTCTGCGCGATACGCCAATTGTGACTTTCATGAACAAGCTAGACCGCGATATCCGCGACCCTATGGAACTGCTTGATGAAGTAGAAACCGAGCTTGATATCCTGTGTGCACCAATTACTTGGCCAATTGGCTGCGGAAAAAGCTTTAAAGGTGTATATCACCTTCACCGCGACGAAACTATTTTGTACCAGAGCGGCCAGGGTCACACTATTCAAGATGTACGCATCATTAAAGGGTTAGATAACCCAGAGCTTGATACCGCAGTAGGGAGCGACCTCGCTGAAACCTTGCGTGACGAGCTTGAGCTTGTGCGCGGTGCATCAAACGAATTCGAACAAGAGCTATTCCGTGAAGGCCAGTTAACGCCAGTATTTTTCGGTACAGCATTAGGTAACTTTGGTGTTGACCACATGCTTGACGGTTTGGTTGAGTGGGCACCTGCACCACTTGGTCGTGAAACCGAAGAAGGGACGATTGAAAGTACTGACGGCAAGTTCAGTGGCTTCGTTTTTAAGATTCAGGCCAACATGGACCCGAAACACCGCGACCGTATTGCGTTCTGTCGAATTGTGTCGGGCAAGTATGAGAAAGGCATGAAAATGCGCAACAGTCGCTTAGGCAAAGATGTGCGTATTTCTGATGCACTGACTTTCTTAGCAGGCGATCGTGCTTTACTAGAAGAAGCTTATGCAGGCGATATTATTGGCTTGCACAACCACGGTACTATTCGAATTGGTGACACCTTTACGTCAGGCGATAACTACCGCTTTACTGGCATTCCAAACTTTGCGCCAGAGCTATTTAAGCGTATTCGCTTGAAAGATCCGCTTAAGCAAAAACAGTTACTTAAGGGGCTTATTCAGCTATCTGAAGAAGGTGCGGTACAGGTGTTTCGACCCCTTGCAAACAACGATTTGATTGTGGGTGCGGTTGGTGTGCTTCAGTTTGATGTGGTAGTGGCACGACTGAAAGCCGAATACAACGTAGATGCGCTTTATGAGCACGTGAATGTAGCGACAGCTCGTTGGGTTTACGCTGATGATGAGAAGAAACTGGACGAATTCCGCCGTAAAGGTGAGCAGAATCTTGCACTAGATGGCGGCGATAACCTGACGTACATCGCGCCAACAATGGTAAACCTGCAGCTATCGCAAGAGCGTTACCCAGACATCCAGTTTACGAACACGCGCGAAAATTAAGCTAATAAAGATTAAATAAAGACACAATATACTATGAATATACATGCACTATTAGTTAACCGTTTCACTGAAGCGCTACAAGAAATGGGCGTAGAAAATGCGCCAGTGCCAGTTTCGCGCAGCGCTCGACCTGAATTTGGTGAGTATCAGTTTAACGGCGCGATGGCGCTAGCCAAGCAGCTTAAGCAAAAGCCGCGCGATATTGCCGAGAAAATTGTTAAGACTGTTAAACTTGACGATATTGCCAGCAAGCTAGAGGTGGCTGGCCCTGGTTTTATCAACGTACATTTAAATGATGAATGGCTGTCTAATCAATGTGAGTTGTCGCTAACCGACCCACGTTTAGGTATTGCTAAGTCAAAAGAACAAAACATTGTTGTTGATTACTCATCGCCTAACCTGGCTAAAGAAATGCACGTGGGCCATCTGCGTACTACTATCATCGGCGATGCTGTGGTTAAAGTACTTGAGTTCTTGGGCCACAACGTTATTCGTCAAAATCACATGGGCGACTGGGGCACACAATTTGGCATGTTGCTTGCGCACCTTTCAGACAAGCTACAAGATGAAGTGGCTGAAACTGCGCTCTCTGATCTTGAAGACTTTTACCGCGAAGCCAAAGTACGCTTTGACGAAGAAGAAGGTTTTGCCGACCGCGCCCGTGAATACGTAGTTAAGCTGCAGGGCGGTGACGCTCAGTGTCTGGCGCTGTGGGAAAAGTTCATTGACGTGTCTATTGCTCACTCCGAAGAAGTGTACGACAAGCTAAATGTAAGCCTGACCCGTAAAGATATTATGGGTGAGTCGGCTTACAACGACGATTTAGCCAACGTAATCAGCGACCTTAAAGCGAAAGGCCTTGCAGTAGAAGACCAAGGTGCACAGGTAGTATTTATTCCAGAGCTTGCTGATAAAGAAGGCAACCCTGCGGTTTACATCGTTCAAAAGTCGGGCGGCGGTTATCTATACGCAACAACAGACCTTGCGGCAATGCGCTATCGCAGCGGCAAGTTAAACGCTGACCGTACGCTGATTCTTACTGACGCGCGTCAGGCACTGCACTTCAAGCAAACTGAAATTGTAGGCCGTAAGGCAGGCTTCATGAAAGAAGAGCAAACTTACGAGCACTGCCCGTTTGGTATGATGCTAGGCAGTGACGGTAAGCCATTTAAAACCCGTACCGGTGGCACGGTTAAACTGGTCGAATTACTGGATGAAGCCGTTGAGCGTGCGGGTAAGCTTATCGCAGAGCGCGACAACGATTTAAGCGAAGACGAGTTTAAAGAAGTCGCTCACAAGGTGGGTATTGGCGCTGTGAAATACGCTGACCTATCTAAAAACCGCACAACCGATTACATGTTCAACTGGGACTCAATGCTAAGCTTTGAAGGTAACACCGCGCCTTATCTTCAATATGCCTACACCCGTGTGAAAAGCTTATTCAGAAAAGCGGGTGTGGATATGGCTACTATGCCGGTGGATATCAATATTGTTGAGAAACAAGAGCACGCGCTAGCTGTGTTACTTATGCAGTTTGAAGAAGTTATCGGTACTGTATCTCGTGAAGCGACGCCTCATGTGTTATGTACTTACCTCTACGATGTGGCTTCAGCATTTATGTCATTCTACGAAGCGTGCCCGATGTTAAAAGAAGGTATTGAACCGGCGGTACGCGATAGTCGTCTGGCGTTGTCAGCTCTGGTTGCCAAAACGTTAGAGCAAGGATTAACCCTACTAGGTATCGAAACACTAGAAAAAATGTAGCGTTCGCGGTACAACATAGGTATTGATATTGAAAAGGCTGACATTGATTGTCAGCCTTTTTTTATGCGAAACATAAGCGTCAACCCTACAACGCTCGTTTTACCAATGGACATAGATAATTGCGTATTCAGCGAAATTTAAAATGTTCGGAATTGTGGCATGTTACCGAAGGTATGGCTGTATTACATTTCGATTTGCACCGACAGAGCAATAGCGCCTTATAAACTAAACAACTAAAACCTATTTTAATTAACGACAGGAAACTCAAATGACTAAAATCCTTGCTTTTGCAGGTAGTACTCGTAAAGGTTCATTCAACCAAGCGATTATGCAGGTTGCCGCTGACGGCGCACGTGAGGCTGGCGCAGAGGTTACCGTTATAGATCTGGCCGACTTTCAAATGCCACTGTTTAATGAAGATGAGGAAGCCGAGTTTGGCATGCCTGAAAAAGCACAGGCGTTCAAAGAATTGCTAATGAGTCATGATGGTTTTCTTATTGCCTCACCAGAATACAACTCAAGCTACCCAGCACTGCTCAAAAACGCCATTGACTGGGCATCACGCATGAGCGAAGGCGAAAAGCCATTACAAGCATATCGCGGTAAGGTGGCTGGAATTATGGCTGCGTCTGCTGGTGGGCTAGGTGGCATGCGCGTGCTAGTGGTACTGAGAATGTTACTTGAAAATCTAGGTACTATGGTGCTGCCGAACCAAAAAGCTATTGCGAAGGTAAATACGCTTATGGAAGATGGCGCAATTACGGATGAAAAGACGATTAAGCAGCTTAAAAATTTGGGTAAAGAAACTGCTGAGTTGGCAGGTAAGCTAGCTTAAGACATAAGAACAGAGTAGCTAGAGTAAGCCTTCGACACTCTAGCTACGCATAGCGCAGTTTTCGTATCCATGTTAAATAAATATGCTTTTGAAATTGCCTCAATTAAATGGTGCGCTACCTAACACGACAAACAGATAGCACCATCAAGCCTTCTCATTACCTTTCTTAGCAAGAATGAATTTTAGTTCACGAGACAACATAAAAACCAACTCTTGGCCAGTCGCCAATATCGCTTTGATGTCATAGTCTAGCTAAGTGCTCTCGCACATCACTTAAATTGAAAAAGGAGCTTTATTATGGTGCTGGGTATGCGGGTGGTTATTTCTATAGTCATGTGATGACGTCAAACCGCTGGTTAGACGATGTCGCTGAATTCTTACTACCTTAAGGAGTTTTGCTATGGAAGAGTTGAATCAAGAAGAACTAATGCAATGTAGTGGCGGTTACTTAGGTCGTGTATTGACCTATATGGCTTTGGTTGATTTGGCCTATGAATTCGGCAGAGGACTTGGCAGCGGGTTCTACGATGGGGTAAACGAGCCAGAAATTCCTTAATATTAATCGAGCAGGCTTAGGTCTGCTTCTTTACCTTAAGTTAAGCATGGACAAAGTAAATAATCATGGAAAAGAAAAATTATAGCCACGTAGCATTTTGGTTTCTTGTTGCAATTAATATTATCTCTCTTTTTGAGAGTATTATCTCTACAGAAGGGTTTTCGCTTCTAACAGAGCCTGAGTTTCAGAACTTACTCTTACTCGCAATTCTTCAAAAGGTTGCGAAGCTCTCAAGTACAGATAAATCGAGAGCAGGCAACATCGATTAAGGTATCATGTTTCAACCCTTTATTTTAAATTGTTGACCGTGGCGAAAAAAGCCGCTTAATCGAGAGCGGCTTCCTCACTATATTTCCTAGAGCTATGTTTGAGCTATTTTATGCCGCGCTGTGTTTCTAAGTAGCTGGCAAAGCTACCAAGCCAGTGGCTTCCCATATAGTGCATATCACCAAACACCGCGTTTAATCCTGCATCACGGTGTGCTTTGAGTGTTCTCTTCAGTACTGGTAAGCGTGCATCATTATCTGGCAACGCACTTATAATGCCTTCAATCATCCACGCACGGCTGATATTCAGCCCGTCTAGGTGAGCGAGCTTACCATCCGTTTTGTCTGTCACAGTTGCAGGCGCTAGCCAACTTGATGTTTCAGCGGTTAGGTCTGGAAAGAATGCTGAAAGCCATTGGCTGTAGTCTTTTTTAGCCATTACTCGGCGCATTAGGTCGGCTTCAGCCAAGCACGGTGATAGAAAATCCTGCCCTGAAGGCTCGTAGGCTAGGGGACATTGCTTATCAGCCTGGTAATATTCTTTTACTCTAGATGTAAGCAGTGCTTCAAAGTCCCTGTTATCTGCTACCTTCGCCCAGTCTAACATTAGTCCAAAAGCAAAGGCGGTTTGGCTGTGTTCACCCGTTCGAATAGGGTAAGCCAATTTAGGTAACCACGCACTTACTCTTGCCACAATTTCGTCCTCGAGAGGACGTAAGGTATTTAGCCATCTTGTTGCTTCAGGAAGCGAAGATTGACGTAGTTCAGCGGTTAGCTGCAGGAACCAAGCAAGGCCATAGGGGCGCTCAAATGAGGCATTGTTTTCGCGCTTAAGGCTCGCAAGTTCACCTTGAATGTTTTCCTTCGTAAAGCTGATATTAAGCCTTTCGATGATCTCATCTTTATTCACCGCGTCTTGCGCAGTATTTAGCATTCTTACTAAAAGCCAATGGCCATGGACCGATGAATGCCAGTCTAAACAGCCGTAAAATGCTGGGTAAAGTTTATTAGGCGCTTTAACGTCATCAGCACTATTCATCATGTGTTTCACTACATTCGGAAACTCTTGGTGAATGCAGTGAAGTGCTAGATTGGAAAAAACGCTTTCGTAGCTGTTGTTAGAAGTACCGGCTGAGGAGTTTGCAACTGTATCAGTACTGCTGGTGCTAACGGCTTCAGCTGTCGGTGTACTAGTAGCGAAGGCGTTGTGGGTAGCGATTATGGCAGTTAACGCAATACTGCTGCGAAGAAAGTTCTTTATTTTCATCTTTATTTTCATCATAGTTTTGTGAGCTTTTTTAATTACAAATCTATCGCCAATGTATAGTGAACCGTGATTTGAATAAAGAGCTGCGCTACATATAGCGTGCCAGCACTTTAAGTAGCAGCTTATAGTGTAAACCACGCAACGTTGGTTTTAATTCAGCTTTCGATACTTTCCAGTTTGTCAGTAAATACACTTGTACAACCAATATTGCTTAGTACCCACTTTGCGTTGTAGTAGGTGTCGCCATACCTTTCCCCGCTGTCGCACATAAGCGTAACAATTGAGCCAGTTTCGCCTTGTTGCTTCATTCGTTTGGCAATACTTAATGCGCCCCATAGGTTTGTGCCGGTAGACGGGCCGGCTTTAATTCCCATGGTATTGTTTAACCAATGCATAGTAGCAATACTGGCCGCGTCGGGAACTGAAATCATGTCGTCTATAACGTCGTGCTGAAAAGAGGCTTCAACTTTAGGGCGTCCAATCCCTTCTATACGGCTTCCGCGGGTAGCGGTAAGTGTATGATCCTTTTGCCGGAAGCTATCAAAAAACACGCTGAATTCTGGGTCTACTACAACGAGTTTAGAAGCGAGGCCTTTGTACCGTATGTAGCGGCCTATGGTTGCTGACGTACCGCCTGTACCTGCACTCATAACCACGGTGTGTGGTACAGGATGGGGCTCGGCTTTCATCTGCTCAAAAATACTTTCAGCAATATTATTATTGCCGCGCCAGTCTGTAGCGCGCTCAGCGTAAAGGAACTGATCCATAAAGTAGCCATTAACGTCTTTCGCTACCCTAGTCGCTTCGCTATGCATTTGTGTAGGGCAGTCGACGAAATGACACTGACCACCGTAACGTTCAATAAGCGCTATTTTACTCTGGGCGGTAGACTTAGGCATGACGGCAACAAACGGCACACCAATCATTTTTGCAAAGTAAGCTTCAGACACTGCCGTGCTGCCTGATGATGCCTCTACCACAGTCGTTCCCTCTACAATTTTTCCGTTACATAGGGCGTAAAGAAAAAGGGAGCGAGCCAAACGGTGTTTCAAGCTGCCCGTGGGGTGAGTGCTCTCATCTTTTAGATAGATGTCGATACCTTGAAATGCTATTTGCTCAAGCTTTATCAGATGGGTGTCTGCAGAGCGCTGATAATCTGCATTGATGGTATTAATCGCTTTTGAAACCCAGTTTTTCATAAAACTTATCTCTTTCTATTAAATTCTTGGCCATTACTTAAAAATGCCCGCTGCAGTTAAAGCTCAGGGGAGAGCTGTCCTCTCTAAACGCCAGAAAAAGAATATCAATACATTATGAGTAATAGATTCTATTATTCCACTATAAAGATGGTTTTATAAAATTTAATTGTATCAATTGCATAAATGTCGCAATAATTTTTTAAAATGGTGATGGCGCGTGAGTTTGAGAAATTGAAACTGGCCGAAGGTTGTGAAGACAAGGGCCAAAAATAGCCGAAAAGAAGGTAACGTTGGGCAAGGTTCATTGCACCTAACGCTAAATAGACCCTAGCTATTATTCAGTACAAAAAAGTTCAGAATCCTCATCTGTATTGGTATCGTTGGCAAACGACTTTATTAAAAGGTAACAACATGAAAATTAGGGCGCTTTTTCTTGCCACAGCTATTCTACCCGAGTTATGCGTATCCACGTTGGCTTATTCGAAAGAAGAGCAAATGCTAAAAGTTGCTACATTTAACGTAAGTATGGAAGCCACTAACTATAAAGCGTTGGGCATGAAGCCGAGCGAAAAAGTACTTCAGCATGTTCTGTCTACGGGCGAGCACCCTCAAGTTAAAAATATTGCTGAAATTATTCAGCGTGTTAACCCTGATATTTTATTGCTCAATGAGTTTGATTACATTGCAGATAAACGAAAAGGGGTAGAGGCTTTTATAGAAAACTACCTGAATATTTCGCAACAAGGGCTTGAACCGGTTGACTACCCTTACACGTATGTAGCGCCAGTAAACACCGGCGATCCCACCACCTTCGACTTAGACAATAATGGTAAGGCAGAAGGTTTTGGTGGCGATGCCTATGGGTTTGGATTATATCCCGGACAATACGGTATGGCGCTACTGTCAAAATACCCAATTGATGTTGAGGGTATTCGTACTTTCCAGACGTTTAAATGGCATCATATGCCTCACCCACAGGTCCCCATTATTCCTGATGAAAGTGGCAGTGTGGACAATGGCACCCCTTGGTACGATGTAACTGAATGGGAGGCATTGAGGTTAAGCTCGAAGTCTCACTGGGACGTACCAATCAAAGTGGGCGGTAAGACCGTTCACATACTTGCAATGCATCCAACACCACCTAATTTTGATGGAAAAGAGGACAGAAATGGTAAGCGCAACTTTGATGAAATAAGGTTGATGGCAGATTACCTTTCTCCTGACAAAGGCGCATATATCTATGATGATACGGGTGATAAAGTTAGCCTATCAAATAATACGCGCTTTGTGCTTGTAGGTGATTTTAATGCTGCTGATATCGGGGACAAACACAGAGAAGGCGTAATAGAACAGCTAACCGAAAATCCGCTTGTTAATAACGACACCATTCCTACAAGCGCCGGTGGCGCGGGCGCATCCGGCGCTGCGTTTAGCAAGCGTTTTACCGCCTATTGGGGTGCCAGAGCCGACTATGTTCTACCATCTCAATATGGATTCGATGTACATGATGCAGGCGTTTTTTGGCCAGCTAAAACAAGTGACCTGTATCGATTAGTTAAAGACCGTGCTGCCAGCTCAGATCATAGGTTGGTCTGGGTAAGCTTGTCGCTAGAACAAGATAAATAAAGACCATCAAACGATTGCTCATTATTTACGTGTTGTTTTATATCACTGGGGATGGCCGCGGCAAGCGGCCTTATGTAACTAAATTTAGCACATTTTAGTCTATCTGCGCTTCTCGGTTTTGGTCTGACACCGAATTAAATACTGTGAAGTAGGCCACTACCGCTAAGTTAGCGACAAACCAAAGGTCTTTAATAACGAACTGACCTAAACGGTTAATGATGGTGGCACTATTAAAGGTATCAGGCACGCTAAATAAAAACGTTTGAGTCATCAAAAATACGGACAAACAAGCGATTCCACTCGCAATAATCATTGGCTTGTTCTTAGTGTAAATACCCACGCCCAAAACAAGCGCAAAAAAGACGTCAAAACCACCTATTACATTGGATGCTCCCTGTACACTGAACACATCATAAAGCCACGACATAAACGGCGAGGTTTCTACTAACCCAACAATTGCATTGGCTTCAAACTCGAAAAACTTCATGCTTCCTATCCATAGTAAAACCATGGCTACAGGTGCAAAGTTAAGGTAAGTCAGCTGTTTATGCGAAAGTTTGTCGCGATAAAACAAGAACAGAAAAAGCGGTAGTACTGCGAAGTACTTGATGATCCCTTGACCACTTCCAATAATCGGAAAGCCGCCTAAATCAGCCATCCATCGCTCGGGCGATAACAAGGTGAGTAGGGGGGGAGCGGTAACCAATGCGGCGAATAGCGTAACCATTTTTGCTGACACTAGCTTAAATCGTGCTGCAAATGTCATTAAGGCTAGCAGCATTAATGTAATCCCAGTGATAGCACCAAGTGCACTTTCACTAACTATTGCGCCTAACGAATAGAAATTAAAAGTAGTTATTAGTGCATTAGGATTTGCGCCCAGTAAAAATGTTAGGCCAAGAACAGCGAAGCTGAAAGTTATTAAAGCGGTTACCAGGTTTTCGGTTTGGTGTAGTGTCATAAAGCATCCGTAAATACTGCAAGTTTTGCGAAGTGTATGTAGAGACCTGTCGAGGTAACACTAAAATTTCATAGGTTCGATAATTTATTAGGCATAGCGCAGCGCACGAATAAGGATTTATCGGAAAAATAAGAACTTATCTAATAGCAGTGGTCATATGTATCGCAGGTTTAAAAAAGCGTGGCTTTTAAGTAGTGGTTGTTTAATAAGTAAAACAAATAGAGGGAAAGAATGAAACAGGCAAGCAGTAGAGCACAGAAGCGTTTTAGGATCTGGTTAATAGCAGGCGTGTGTGCAGCCTTGTCTGCTTGTGGCGCTCAGCCCCCAGAACCTATTGATGAGCCAATCGCGAGTGTTGAAGACGTCGAAAGATTAGAGCAAGTTGTTGATACCTCTTTACCGTTGGTACAGCAGGCCTATTCCATTGAGTCTGAAAAAGTGTGCGATAAACACGGTGGTAACTGGAAGAAAGTAGGCCGACAGCAGGCGCATACTTGTGTGCTACCAGCAAACGATGCTGGTAATGCGTGTAATGACAGCAGCGAGTGCGAAGTGGCTTGTGTTACGGAAAACAATAATATGGAAGCGGGAGAAAAGGCGCGCGGCGTGTGTTTAGAAAGTACGGACTTATTCGGCTGTCGAGCCTATGTGTCTAACGGCGTTGTGGAGCATACCTTGTGTGTTGACTAAGAGGTTGTTTAGCAAACGAACGTTGAATGAAGCGCACGCCATCGGCAATGCGCTTCACAACAACGCGGGTTAATTAACGTTGGGGAACTCGATTTTGTCCAGTTCGCTCGCCGTTTCATTACATTCCCCTAATAGGTGTAGTCTATCTTCGGTTTGGTGTGTATCTATTTCTAGAAAGCCCGTTTGGCAGTAACCGGTCTCATCCAGTTTCTCATCAAGAGATGTATAAAGTTGCTCAGTCATTCTATCGCTGCTATGTGACGAGCCTTCGCGACTTTCCTGTCCTTGGCGACCGCCACGACCACTTCGTTCGCCTCCCTGACCACGGCCGCCTTTACCGCCACCTTTGGCACCGTCACGATGCTGCATTAACGGAATGCTAAACGCGAAGAGCTTGGTACCATCTTGCTTAATTTGAGTTTCAAAGAATATTTCGTCCATGTCTAACGGCGGAGGGCGATGGGCACACGCACTGACAATTAAAGAAGTTGTTATTACTAAAAGTGTTTTTTTCATTCTATTTTACGCTTATTTGAACCACATCACTTTGAGACTCAATGGTCTTTTAAGTTGCAGTTGCCAGTGTAAGTTTTAAGTAAAGTAATCATGCGCCGTAAAGAGGTTTACCGTTTTACCGATGCGCTTATTGTGCAACACTTGCGTATTCATATTTTAAATCACTTGCATCCGCAATTTGCTTATTTACAGGGATAGGTTTCATGCTTTCCAACATCATTCGCTTTGCGAAAAACATCGTCGTGTCGTTAATTGCAATCTTTGTGTGTTTTGGTGTGCTCGACTTCTTGTGGCTTGGCGTTATTGCGGATGGCTGGTATCAAAGTGAAATGGCTCCTCTGCTTAGAAGTCAATTTATCACGTGGCCTTGGGTGGTTTTTTACCTCATGTATGGATGTGTGGTGTTTGTACTTGCTGTGGTGGCGAACAGAGATAAGTCGTTACTTTATGCTGGGATCGATGGCGCGCTTCTAGGGTTGGCCAGTTATGGCGCCTACAATTTAACGGCGTACAGCATTATTGAAGGTTTTACTTTGTTTATCATGTTGATTGATTGGGCGTGGGGCACGTGCCTAACCAGCGCAAGCGCAATGGCCGGCTGGTTAGGGTTTCAACTGGTTAAGGGAAAGAGTAGCGAATAATGCGCTTTAATACGCTACCGTACTGTTTTAGAAATCCGCCAGTGTTGTAGTGCATGCCGTGTTCTTTGAATACGGTTTCAACCTTGGGGGCCATTTCTCTATAGCGCCTAGCGGGGATATCCGGGAACAAATGGTGCTCAATCTGAAAGCTTAAGTGCCCAGTAAGCACGTGAAACAAGTTTCCGCCCTTTATGTTCGACGAGCCCAGCGCTTGTCGGTAGTACCACTGTCCTTGTGTTTCATTAACACAATCTTCTTGTTTAAACGTTTCCACGTCGCCAGTGAAATGGCCGCAAAAGATAATAGTAGATGTCCATAAATTGCGTAGCAAATTGGCGATAAGGTTGCCGGTAAATACCCATAAAAATAACGGCCCCGCTAATAAAGGAAATAGTACATAATCTTTTACTAACTGACGTGCGCCTTTACTAAAAAAGCGTTTCTTAAGTTCATTATGGGTAACTTGATTCTTGCGGTTGTCTTTCTTCTTTCCAAAGAAGACCCGTTCTGCAGCCATCTCGTGATAAGACACGCCCCACTGAAACATCACGCTAAGTACGATATAAGTTGCGAACTGCCATAGGTTTTTTACACGCCATCTGAAATCGTTAGACAGGCGAAGCAAACCATAGCCAAAGTCTCTGTCTTTCCCAATAATATTGGTATACGTGTGATGCTCGTAATTATGAACGCGATTCCAGCTCGAACCATCGCAGGCGATATCCCACTCATAGCCTTTCGAATTAATGTGTTTGTCGTTCATCCAATCGTACTGGCCGTGCATCACGTTGTGGCCTATTTCCATATTATCGAGAATTTTTGCTGTAGCTAAACTCAATACGCCGGCAACCCAGAGCAGCGGTTGAATGAACCCCAACATTAAAAGTATCCGTCCGCTCCACTCGCAAATTCGCTGAACAAGAATAATACGTCGGATATAGGCCGCATCTTCAGCACCCACTTTTCGTTTAATGTCAGCTTTAATTTCATCAAGCTGAGCGGCAAGTAACTCGTAGTTCGGTTTCTCTTTAGTGCTCGTTGGCCGAATTGCTTTGGTTTCACTTATCGGAAAATGCGCTTGTTCGATGGCTGCTTCACGGTGTTGTTTGTCTATTGAAACGCTAGTGTTCATAGTTGAATCTCCACATCGGTAACGGCTTGTGATACACACAACTGAATAAGTTGCTCTGCACTATCTGAAAGTTCGCCAGTACGGGTGTCTCTCACTACGCCCCTTTTCTTAACACATTGGCACTGGTGACAAATCCCCATTCCACATCCGTAGATCACGGGTTGTTCTGCTTGTTGAAGCTGTGAAAGCAGGGTTTGCTGATTGTCGATAGCCAAAGATTGGCCATTGTGAACTAAAGAGAAGGTTTCGTTTTCGGTAAGGCTGGTGCTGTTCACCACAGGAAGCGCAGCGAAGTGCTCGCTCGAAACAGGTACGTTGATCGTTTTTGCATAACTTTCAACTTGCTCGAACATGGCATGTGGACCACACACTAACCAGTGTGCATTGGCGAAATAAGACAAATGGGCTTCTACGTCCCCATTTTTTTGCTTAGTTAAAATATCATAGCTGAAGTGTTCACAGCGTTTACTGAAGGCAGAAAGCTCATTAAGCAATATGTGTTCATTGGGCTTGGCAAAATAAAGCAAATGTACTGCTTTTTGATTTAGCTGCGCATTGTTAATAGCATCGTCAAGCATGGCAATGAAAGGGGTAATACCTGAGCCGCCCGCAATCATGAGCAGAGGCTTTTGCGTTTCAGGCCATACAAACTCTCCCTTGGGGGCTGAGATATTTACCCATTGATTAGGCACACAGGTATGTAGGTAAGGGGTTAGCGCGCCTCGGGCTTTTACCTTTGTGACCAAGCGGATCTGCTTGTCTCTTTGGTGGCTATTAGCACCACTTGCTATGGTAAATACGCGGGTGGTGAGCCTTCCATTAACCTCTATGGTTAACGCGATATGCTGCCCCGCGGTATGTGTGGGCCACGAACTATCTGGCTCAAGTACCACCTCGAGCATATCCGTGCTTAAGCTTTTTACTGTTATAACTCTGGCTCTGAAATACCCATCGCGCCATGCGGGTTTAATTTGCTGAATCAGTACTTCCCAATAGCCCTTCCAAGAGCCGTGGTGGAATATGCGATCAGTAAATTTATCTAGTAATAGTCTCAATGTAGAAATCACACCTATTTATCGTCGAATATTTTCAATACAAAAAAGATAAGAATATTTAAGCGTACAAGTGTACGCTATTTCGGCGTACAAGTGTAAGTTTAAATTTTTTTGCGTCAAGAGGTGATAGTGAATATTTGGTGTAACGTCGTCGAAATGAGCTAATACTTTTGCGAAAAATGCAAAAGTGCTTTGTAAAAAGTACGGGTTCTAACAAAGATAATGGGCCTCATTTATAAGATTACACAAGATGAAATTTTAAAAATGAAAAACTTAAAGGAACCGAAATATGAAATTATTTGAAACAGTATCGCTGGCTGGAAAAACGCTTAAAAACCGAGTTGTTATGCCACCGATGACCCGTTCCCGTTCAACCCAGCCTGGTGACGTGCCAAATGCGTTAATGGCAGATTATTACGCCCAACGCGCAAGCGCAGGGCTAATTGTCAGCGAGGGCACACAAATTTCTGCGCTAGGTAAGGGCTATGCGTGGACGCCGGGTATTTATACCAAGGCGCAAATTGCAGGCTGGAAAATAGTAACAGATAAAGTACATGAAGCGGGCGGTACGATGTTTGCGCAGCTTTGGCACGTGGGTCGTGTTTCTCATCCATCAAATACAGAAGGGCAGCAGCCTATCAGTGCATCGGCAATTCAAGCAAAAGGGGTTAAGGTATTCGTGGATGAAGATGGCAACCCTGGCTTTGTAGACTCAGTCATGCCAAGGGAAATGACCATTGACGATATAAAAGCGGTGGTGGAAGAGTATCGCGTCGCTGCAAGAAACGCGGTTGATGCCGGTTTTGATGGTATTGAGCTGCATTCTGCTAATGGTTACTTGCTTAACCAGTTTATTGATTCTCAGAGTAATGCAAGAACTGATGAATACGGCACAAGTGTACAGAACCGTATTCGATTCTTGAAAGAAGTGGTACAGGCTGTGACTGAGGAAATTGGCGCTGATAAAGTAGGTGTACGTTTGGCGCCCCTAACAACATTAAACGGGACGGTCGACGACAATCCCGAAGAGACCTATCTTGCGATTGCTTCTATGCTTAATAGTTTCAAGATTGGCTATATGCATATTGCTGAAGCCGACTGGGATGATGCGCCGCAAATGCCAATATCATTCAAGATGGCTATTCGTGAAGCTTATAGCGGTCTGCTCATTTATGCCGGAAAGTACGACACAGAGCGTGCCGAACAAGCTCTAACTGAAGGCTGGGCAGATATGATTGGTTTTGGTCGACCTTTCGTGGCGAACCCAGATTTACCCTATCGATTAGAGAACAATTTACCGTTAAATACGCACAATCCAGATACCTTGTTTGGTGGCGGTGAGAAAGGCTATACAGATTATACGTTTGCTAAATAGCCGTAAATGTTACGGGGTGAACACTGCTGCGCATAAAGGAACTAGGCTTCTTTATGCGCTTTTTTAACTATCTATACGCGCTGCAGTTTATAATTAAGAAAACGTTAGTGTTTTTAGTTAATTTACGTTCGGCCAATAGCAATGCGATTGAAATATCACACCGCGCCTAGAAGTTGCGGTTTCGAAATAGCCAAGCGGCGATACCACTTCCAGCTATTACTATTGAGGCGATCAGCCATAGTTTTGAAACAGGATTACCGTTAGGGCACTGTAGCGCCATGGTTGCGCCGGCTAGATTTTGACAGTCAACAAGTTGGCCTAATGCCAATACTAAGAGACCAAGCAGTACTCCGATAACAGCATAAGACAAATTATTTAACGACATACCTTTCCTATTACTTTTCCATTTATCGCTTATAACGACTTTACGGTTTGCACTGCACACTTCAACAAGGCGTGAATGTGCTAAACAAGTGCATCGAACTAAGATGCCAAGAAGCGTTGGGTGCTTCATAAGTTTAATCTTATGGGCTTTGAATGTATTACCAATGCCTACTGTAAGCCGTTTAACGGTAATATCATTCAATTCACCTTAAGCGACTAAAAAACGTTCGCTAGCGTGTGCAAAAACTGGGTCGCAATATTTGCGCCAACCCCTATCAAAATTCCTTCAAATTCGGTACTATCCGCGGTCTTAAATTTATAACGAAATAAGCGGACTATGTTTGAAATAAACCCCGTTACTAATGCGATAAAAGATATCCGCGAGCGCACCGAAGCGCTTAGGGGGTATCTTTGACTTTGATGCAAAGTCAGAGCGTTTAGAAGAAGTTAGCCGAGAGTTAGAAAGTCCTGATGTTTGGAACGAGCCAGACAGAGCGCAGGCACTTGGCAAGGAAAAAGTGGCCCTAGAGCAAATCGTTGAAACGATCCATAAGCTCGATCAGGGAACTGAAGACGTTGAAGGTCTTGTTGAATTGGCCGTTGAAGCCGAAGATGAAGATACTTTCAACGAGGCTCAAAGTGAACTTGAAAGCTTAATTGAGCAGCTAGAAGTGCTTGAGTTTCGCCGTATGTTTTCTGGTCCAAATGATGAAAGCGACTGCTACATTGATATTCAGTCGGGCTCTGGTGGTACAGAAGCGCAAGATTGGGCCAATATGCTGCTTCGCATGTATTTGCGTTGGGGTGAAGCCCACGGTTTTAAAACTGAACTTATTGAAGTATCAGACGGTGATGTAGCCGGGATTAAAAGTGCAACTTTGCGTATTCAGGGCGAATATGCATTTGGTTGGCTACGTACAGAAACCGGCGTGCACCGTTTGGTTCGTAAGTCACCGTTTGACTCGGGTAACCGCCGTCATACGTCATTTTCATCAGCGTTTGTATACCCAGAAATTGACGACGATATTGATATAGATATCAACCCGTCTGACTTACGTATCGATACCTATCGCGCATCAGGCGCAGGTGGACAGCACGTAAACAGAACGGACTCTGCGGTACGTATTACTCACGAGCCAACGGGTATTGTGGTGCAGTGTCAAAATGATCGCTCGCAGCACAAGAACAAAGATCAGGCGATGAAGCAGTTAAAAGCCAAACTTTATGAGTTTGAACTGCAAAAACAAAACGCTGAAAAACAAGCGATGGAAGACAGCAAGTCTGATATCGGCTGGGGAAGCCAAATACGCTCTTACGTTTTGGACGACTCTCGCATTAAAGATTTGCGTACTGGCGTGGAAACACGTAACACTCAAGCCGTGCTAGATGGCGACTTGGACAAATTTATTGAAGCCAGCCTTAAATCTGGGCTGTAAACCGAACAACGAAGTGAAAGGTTATGACTGACCAACAAACAGACGATAACAAATTGATTGCAGAGCGCCGTGCTAAGCTAAGCGCTATTCGCGAGCAGTGCCGTGCGAACGGTTTCCCAAACAGCTTCCGTCGCGAAAACTATGCGGATGAGCTTCAAGCTAAGTTCGGTGAATTCGACAAGGAAACGCTGCAAGAACAGGGTAACAAGGTAAGCATTGCTGGCCGTATTATGGCAAAGCGTGGTCCTTTCATGCTGCTTCAAGACATGACTGGCCGTATACAAGCTTACGCTGATAAAGACACGCAAAAAGCCCTAAAAGCAAAATACGGTGCACTGGATATTGGTGACATCATTGGCGTAGCAGGTGACCTGCATAAGTCAGGTAAAGGCGACCTATACGTAAATATGGAGCAATACGAGTTGCTAACGAAAGCACTTCGTCCATTGCCAGAAAAATTCCACGGTTTGAGCGATCAGGAAACGAAGTATCGTCAGCGCTACGTTGACCTGATCACAAGTGAACAAACTCGCAAAACCTTCATGATCCGCAGTAAGATTGTAAACGGCATTCGTAACTACCTTACTGAACGTGACTATCTTGAAGTAGAAACGCCAATGCTACAGGTTATTCCTGGTGGCGCGACGGCGAAGCCATTCGTGACTCACCACAATGCGCTAGACATTGATATGTACCTGCGTATCGCGCCAGAGCTATACCTTAAGCGCTTAGTCGTTGGTGGTTTTGAGCGTGTGTTTGAAATCAACCGTAACTTCCGTAATGAAGGTCTATCAACCCGTCACAACCCAGAGTTTACTATGCTTGAGTTCTACCAAGCGTATGCAGACTATAACGACCTGATGAACCTAACAGAGGATATGCTGCGCACCTTGGCAGAAGATATTCTTGGAACAAGCATCATCAAAAACACAACCAAAGACGCTGAAGGTAACGTAACGTCTGAAGTTGAATACGATTTTGGTAAGCCGTTTGACCGCTTAAGCATGGGTGAAGCTATTCTTAAGTATTGGCCAGAAGCTGATGAAGCCGCTATCCGCGACCCAGAAGCTCACCTTGATGCGCTTAAAGCAATGGCGAAACAACTTCACATTAAAGAGCCTGAAGTTGACGGTATTTGGGGTGCAGGTAAGTACCTTTGCGAAATCTTCGAAGCAACCGCTGAAGAAAAGCTTGAGCAGCCTACGTTTATTACAGAATATCCTTGGGAAGTATCACCGCTT
Source organism: Alteromonas sp. ABV4_150 (assembly GCF_056311745.1). Lineage (NCBI taxonomy): Bacteria > Pseudomonadati > Pseudomonadota > Gammaproteobacteria > Alteromonadales > Alteromonadaceae > Alteromonas > Alteromonas sp. ABV4_150. The sequence continues at coordinate 2,868,751 of NZ_CM149971.1, forward strand.
GCGCGTCGTAATGACAATAACCCATTTATTACCGATCGCTTCGAGTTCTTCGTAGGTGGGCGTGAGTTAGCGAATGGCTTTAGCGAGCTTAACGACCCAGAAGACCAAGCAGAGCGTTTTGCGAAGCAAGTTGAAGAAAAAGATGCTGGCGATGATGAAGCTATGCACTTTGACGACGATTACATTCGTGCGCTTGAATATGGCTTACCGCCAACAGCGGGTGAAGGTATTGGTATCGACCGTCTAGCGATGTTGTTTACCGATAGCTCAACGATTAAAGATGTTATCTTGTTCCCACATATGAAGCCTCAGGCGCCGAAAGACGCGCAAGAAGCGGGTGAGCAAGACTAAAAAACGGTTATAAACGCTAAGGCTTTAAACACTTAGCGCTTTAACACGCTCTACCAAAAGGGTGTTCTCGGGAACGGGGATACCCTTTTTCTTTGCCATTTCCACAATATAACCGTTAATGGCATCGATTTCTGTTTGCCTGCCATGTGCAATATCTTGATGCATGCTGGAGTAGTTTTCACCTGTTGCTTTGGCTACCGAGAGTACGTTTTCGTGGACTGACCGAGCATCGAAATCTAGCCCGTATGCATTTGCTACCTGTGTGAACTCATTGCATATAGCAATACGGCTTTGTTCAAATTCAGTGTTACCAACGTGCTTATTTTGAATATCGTGAAGTGCTGTTAGTGGATTAATTACGGCATTAACGGAAAGCTTAGTCCAGAGTGCTTTTAAAATATCACCACTGTATTGCACGGGCGGAAGCGCACTAGTTACGGTAGCAATTGCGCTGGATAGCTGGGGCGCTATCTGTGAAAGGGCGGCCAGTGTTTGAGGTATTGGCTCAGCTAAATTAGGCGCGCCAATTTGCGTTGCCCCTAGCCCAGTATAATTCACATGAAAATCGCCGCTTAATGTACTTTCTTTTAACGCGCCGTGGCTAGTTGTAGCAAGAAGCAGCGGATAATCGCCGCCTAACAAGTTTCGTGCAACCTCTAGCCCGCCCATACCATTGTGCATCAGCACAACCGTCGGTTTTTGATTGAGGTAGGGAAGCCATTGCTTTAGAGCAGCGTTAAGTTGATACACTTTAAGTGGAAGTATTAACACGTCACCTTTTTCAAGAACGACAGGCGCAGGCATAGCAGCTTTTAGTTCAATGCTTTGACCGCCTTGCCACTTTGCGCGAGCTGGCATGTTCCTAATATTTCTGGGGTAGCAATCATAGGGCACGCCATTTTTCTGGGCGCTCGCAGCAATTAGGCTTCCTATGGCACCGCCGCCGACTATATGTAGTTTACCCATTAGCATCTATTAAACATTCACAGTAGCTTCTATTTTATTATGACTATTGGCACCTATTAGGCCGTTCGCGTTTTCCCCTAGCACGCCGGCAAAAAGCGTGCGGGAAGGGAAGGCCATGGATAAGTTTCGGGCGCATTAAGCCCGTTGTACCAAGTCTGCACATCGGCTTCGTTTATGACTTCACCTGTATCGAAAGGTGCAGTAACCAATAATTCACCAGAAGATAAAGGAAGGCGCAAGTGCCAAGCATGAAGGTAGAGCCTGTCTGATGCCGCGCCGCCGTATAGTGTATCACCTAAAATAGGGGCTCCGACGCTTTTGAGCGCTACTCGAATTTGATGGGTTTTCCCTGAATGAGGTTTAACAAGGAAGCCACGGGTTCCGGGTTTAGCTGCGCTACTAAAAAACTGAGTTATCGCTGGGCTGTCCTGAGTTTTAAGTAAAATGCGCTGGCCGCCGCGACGATTTTTCATATCGCCGATTATCGTGCCCTGCTTCTTTTTAGGTTTGTTATCGCTTAAGGCTAGGTAGTATTTGCTCACCCGTCTTGATGAAAAAAGCTCGCCGATTTCTGCCGCCACTGTGGCATTTTTGGCCAGACACAAACAACCTGAGGTACCGGTATCTAAACGGTGACAAAGGTGCAATTCTTTAACGGCGAGCTGCTTTTTTAGAACAGTAACAATGCCGTCTACCTTTCCTGCTTTAATTCCTTTAGTTGTTTCTTGTTCTACGCCAGCGTCATGCATGGCAACGCCAACAGGCTTATTAACGACAATAAGATCGGTGTTTTCAAAGAGGATAGGAATGTGCCGCACTAGCTATTTTCTAACTCTTCGATAGCTTCTTCATAATCTAGCTCGTCAACTGCATCGATAATAGCCGTGCGTTTTTCTTGCGGTAAGGCAAGGGCGTCTAGCCACTCGTCTAGTTTATCCTGTGCAATAAACTCACTGGCTTTAAGTGCGGCCAATAACTGCTTTCGAGCTTGCTCAGCGGCAGCGCCATTTGCAGGGGCAGAAGCGGTAACTTGTGGCTCTTTGATTAATGCATCTACCGTGGTAATTGTCTCATTTAGCACGGCGACAAACGCAGGGTATTCATCAGCGACTTGTCCGTCGTTTCTAAAGCTACTTTCAACTGGCTTGCTTGCGTTGTGAAGCGCAAACATACCTAGATTTCCCGTTACTCCCTTAAGGGTATGAACAAGTGAATAAGCCTCAGTGAAGTCACCCTTTGCAATATGCGCTTGTAAGTCAGCATCTAGAGAACGGTATTCGTCCGTAAACTTACCTAGTAGGGTGAACAACAGTTTTTTGTTACCACTTAACTGTGACATTCCGAAGTCTATATCAAGTACTGTTGTTGACTGATCCATACATCTATCCTTTTATTTCGCAACTTCTTTTCGGACAATTTCTAGTCCAAACGCAAACCATTTGTCAGTTCATTCGTACCACTTAACGAATTCAACTGGCTAAAGCCTTTATTACTAAAGACTACGAAGTGTAAGTGTATTTCAGAAATACACAAATTAATACATCCATAGCAAAGTCGAAGCAAGTAAAGCGTTAAAAAGTCTGGTAGTCTTCAAAAATTCGCTCGCGCTTTTGAAATCGCAACTTCATTCTTAACCGTCAAGTTAAGTGGTTACGGCAAAATGTAGTTAGAGTGAAGACGAGCGAAAACAGGTAGTAATTTAAAAGGAATCATCATGTCAGGAAAACTGACCCTTCGTACCCTCTTTATGGCCATAGGCGTCATCGCAGTATCAGCGTGTCAGCACGTGCAGGAAGAACAGGCGAATAGTCAATCAGATACCGCCGCGACTACATCAAATAGCGTTTCTATTCCTTACGAAAAATATACGCTTGATAACGGGCTGACCGTCATCCTACACGAAGACCATTCTGACCCGCTTGTGCACGTCGATGTAACTTATCACGTTGGTTCGGCACGAGAAGAAATTGGCAAATCTGGCTTTGCCCACTTCTTTGAGCACATGATGTTTCAAGGGTCAAAACACGTTGCTGATGAACAGCATTTTAAAGTTATCACAGAATCTGGCGGCAATCTAAACGGCACGACTAATACCGATCGCACTAACTACTTTGAAACTGTGCCGGCAAACCAGTTAGAAAAAGTGTTATGGCTTGAGTCTGACAGAATGGGCTACCTGCTAGAAGCCGTAGACCAAACTAAGTTTGAAAATCAAAGAGAGACAGTTAAAAACGAACGCGCACAACGGGTAGACAATCAACCTTACGGGTTGCGTTTTGAGCTCAATGGCGAAGCGCTTTATCCTGAAGGGCATCCTTATTCGTGGATGACTATTGGTTATGTAGAAGACTTAGATCGAGTAGACGTAAACGACCTGAAAGCTTTCTTTAAGCGCTGGTATGGCCCTAACAATGCTGTGCTTACCATTGGTGGCGATATCGATGTAGCTAACACTAAAGCTTGGGTGAATAAGTACTTCGGCGAAATACCCGCTGGCCCTGCAGTAGAAGAGCCTGAGCCACAACAGGTGACGTTAAAGGAAACCCGTTATGTAACGTTAGAAGATAAAGTCCATCTTCCTCTTCTTCAAATAACCTACCCCACGGTATACGGTCGTCACGAAGATGAAGCGCCGCTTGATGTTTTAGCCGATATTTTAGGTGGTGGTAAAACTTCATTGTTTTATAAAAACTTAGTTAAAGAGGGCATGGCAGTGCAGGCCGTAGTGTCTCACCCTTGCCGTGAACTTGCCTGTGAGTTTCAGCTACTTGCCTTGGCTAATCCAGCAAAAATCACCTCACTCTCAACACTTCAAGATGTGCTGAATAAAACACTTGAAGAGTTTGAAACAAGAGGTGTCACCACCGATGATTTAGCGCGAACGAAAGGTAAAATTGAGGCGCGTACGGTGTTTGGTTTACAAAGTGTGTCTGGCAAGGTGTCAGCGCTTGCTGCAAACGAAACCTTTTATCAAACGCCCGATTTAATAGCCGAAGATATTGAGCGCTACAACGCGGTAACGGCTGAAGACATCATGCGCGTGTATAATAAGTACATTAAAGGTGCTAATAGCGTAGTGCTAAGTGTAGTGCCAAAAGGGCAGGCACAACTTGCTGCTGCCGAGCAGAACTTTGAGCGCCCGGTAAGAAATATTGAGATAGAAACCACAGAGGTTACAAATGAGGAAGCCTTTACCAGCGCAGAATCTAGTTTCGATAGAAGCGAAATGCCAAAGGCTGGCGAGGCACCAGTTGTAGAAGTACCTGATTATTGGGAAGCTGAACTTGCTAACGGTATAGAAATGCTTGGCGTTACCAGCGCAGAAACACCAACGGTAACGTTAACCCTAGGCATGGATGGTGGTATGTTGCTAGACCCTGAAGGTAAAGCTGGCACGGCTTATCTGACAGCTTTACTAATGAATGAAACTACAAAAAATTATAGTAACGAAGAATTGGCTAACGAGCTTGCTAAGTTGGGGAGTGCTATCCGGTTCAGCACTGCTGGTAGGTACTCGCAAGTCTATGTATCAACATTAACTAAGCATTTAGATGAAACCTTAGCACTGTTAAAAGAAAAGTTGTTCAACCCTGCGTTTACGCAAGAAGACTTCAACCGCATGAAAGAGCGTGTTGTACAGGGGCTACAGCAGCAAGCGAAAACGCCTTCAAGCCTGGCGCGTCGTGCACGAGATCTAATCTTGTTTGGGGAAGAGAATCGCGTAAGCCTGCCTGACGAAGGTACATTAGAATCAGTACAAAACATCACGTTAGAAGACGTTAAAGCGTTTTATGCTAATTATTACTCACCTGATAAAGCGAGTATTGTTGTTGTCGGCAACTTACCAAAAGAGACTATGGTAAATACTTTAGATTTCATCGGTCAGTGGCAAGGTAAAACCTATCAGTTCGCTGATTACAGTGACTTTCCTAAGTATGAAGAAAATCAGATATTCCTGGTAGACAGTCCAGAGGCGGTACAGTCAGTGGTATACCTAGTTGATCGAAGCCTACCTTTTGATGCAACAGGCGATCACTTTAAGTCCCGTCTTATGAACTTCCCGTTAGGTGGGGCATTTAATAGCCGTATAAATCTTAACTTGCGAGAAGATAAAGGCTTCACCTATGGAGCAAATAGCGGCTTTGTGGGTGGTAAAACACTTGGATGGTTTGAAGCAAGTACCGACCTCACTGCTGCTAACACAGGTGAAGGTATCGCTGAAATTTTAAAAGAGATTAATCGCTACCGCACTGAAGGCGTGACTGAGGAAGAAATAGCCTTCATGCGCAACGCCTTTACATTAAGCGATGCGTTAGAATTTGAAACGCCTGCTAGCAAAGCACGCTTCCTAAGACAGCTGCTGAGCTACGATTTGGAAAAAGGCTACCGTGAAGAGCAGCTCGCTATTATCAACAATATTGACAAGGAAACGGTGGATGCGTTAGCAAAGCAATATTTGAATCTCGATAAGATGCAAATTATTGTAGTAGGTGATAAAACTAAAATTTTGCCTCAATTAAACGCGCTATCAATGCCAATTATCGAGTTATCAGTAGAGAGTAATACCCGAGAAACGTTAAACTGATAGATTGATTTTTGTTGAATTAACACTATTGCCCCCCATAACAGGGGCAATATTGACATAACGGACCACCATTTTGACTGTAGACTTATCCCGTTTTGAAGCGCGCATCGCTGCGCTTAAGTCACCCGAGTTCCTAGCTGCGCTTAAAGACATAAAGCGCGGAGTAGAGCGCGAGGCCCTTCGTATAAACCCGAACGGTACGTTGGCGCAAACGCCTCATCCTAAACCTCTGGGCTCTGCACTGACTCACGATTCAATAACTACAGACTTTTCTGAATCGCTGCTTGAGTTCATTACACCGCCAGAGAATAGCGCAGCCAAAACTATCAATCAGTTAAAAGATATCCATAAATTCGTTATCGATAACATTGGTGACGAGCAGATATGGCCACTAAGCATGCCGTGTTTCATCGAAGATGAAGCCGACATTCCTATCGCTTACTTCGGTGAGTCAAATGTAGGAAAAATGAAGCGAGTGTACCGCATAGGGCTTAAAAACCGTTATGGCAGTATGATGCAGGCTATTGCTGGCGTTCATTTTAACTTTTCTCTACCTAATAGCTTTTGGAAACTATGGGCTGAACTGAACGGAAAAGAATATTCGCAAGATCAGGTTTCAGCGGATTATTTTGGGTTAATTCGCAACTATCGTCGCCTTTGTTGGCTAATACCTTATCTTTATGGCGCATCTCCTGCACTTTGTGGTTCATTCCTGAAAGGTAAAAAGCACGCCTTGCCGTTTGAGAAAGTGGGTAAAGGTACGGTTTACATGCCTTATGCCACGTGCCTTCGAATGAGTGACTTAGGCTACACCAGTGCCGAGCAATCGTCCCTTAAAATCTGTTACAACCAGCTCGACAACTACGTCAAGCTGTTGCGGGATGCCATGAATACGCCGTCTACGCGCTTCAGCCAGTTTGCTGCTGGGGATGAGGGCAATTATCAGCAGCTTAGCCGTAATATTATTCAGATTGAAAATGAGCTGTACTCGCCTATACGACCCAAGCAGCCTACTAAGTCAATGGAAAAACCAACAGACGCTTTGGTTCGCCGCGGTATCAATTACATTGAAGTACGAGCGCTAGACGTTAATCCGTTTTCGGCAGTGGGTATTTCACAAACCCAGTTTGATTTCTTAGATGTATTTTTAGTTGCGTGTTTACTAATGCCAAGTACTGAGCTCGACGAAACCCAACTTAACGAAGCGAAAGAGAATATGAACCGAGTAGTACTAGAAGGGAGAAATCCAAATCTAGTACTAAAAAATGGCGGCGTAGATATCACATTACCCCAGTGGTGTACTTCTCTGTTTGAGTCTTTCGAGCAGGCCGCTGAATTACTTGATATGGCTAACGATACTTGTCGCTACAGTGAAGCAGTAAAAACTGAATTCGCCAAAGTACAAGACCCCGATTTAACGCCGTCAGGCAAACTGCTTTCTATGCTTTTAGAAGGTGACAAAGACAATGGTGTGCTAGGGTTGGAGCTTGCTCAGGCTTATCAAGCTGAGATGAAGTCTTTTGAATATACGGATACCGACGCTGCTGGATTCGCTGCCCAAGCTGACGTGTCGTTTGCTGCTCAAAAAGAAATAGAAGCGGCTGATGTGAAAGACTTTGATACATTTATTCGTGATTATTTCGCTGAGGCCCCAGCAAAAAAAAATGCCTGACATAGGTCAGGCATCGAAGGGTTCCAGGGAAACACACATTTTACTAGAACATTAGTTAAGACAAGCTATGAACCAAAAGTTCAAAAAACTGGTTGTTTTTTTATCAACTCTCATCGTTCTTTTTCCGCTATTTATCGCTGGGTGTGCAACTACGCCTCCTAAAGACATCAGTAATTTGTGCGAAATATTCTACGAAAAGGACGATTGGTATGATGCAGCTGCTGATGCCCGCGATAAATGGGGTGTGCCTATACATGTTCCAATGGCCATGATGTATCAAGAAAGCTCATTTCGTCACGATGCACTGCCACCTCGAGATTATGTGTTCTTCGGGCTAATCCCTTGGGGACGTGTCAGTTCGGCGTATGGTTATTCCCAAGCCAAAACACCGACGTGGTCAGACTACATGCGCGAAACTGATAATAGCGGTGCTGATAGGGATGATTTTGAAGATGCCATCGACTTTATGGGGTGGTTTATTTATAAATCGCAAAAAGTGAACGGTATTTCTAAATGGGACGCCTATGCACAATACCTTAATTATCACGAAGGATGGGGCGGCTATAAACGCAGAAGCTATGACAGAAAACCTTGGCTTAAGAAAGTGGCGTCAAAAGTAAAAGCCCGCTCGTTGCGCTACGCGACACAACTTAAAACCTGCGAAGAGGACCTTCAAAAAGGTTGGTTTATGAAGCTGTTTAGCTAGCTTTTAAAAGCGAGTATTTATTTAGTATTAAAGACGCGGCTTTTAAGTCGCGTTTTTTATGCCAGTAACAAAATGAGTCGTAAAATAAAAAATGAGGGATAGACGGGCGTCTATCCCTCAGCGACGCTAAGCCAAGACCGTTTTTTACCCAACGTCGAACAGGCATTTACAAGATAGTGTAAATGAGAATGATTTGCAATATCTTTTTGGTGTTGTTTTTATTTTCTTTAGGTGTCGACTTGCCCTTACGATAATTTCACATTTTGTTTGCCGGTTCTTAGGCGCTATTTTAATAACTGCCTTATACTCTATGTGTAGCGATTGTTGCTCTAGCAGATTAAAGAAAGTGGTAACTGTGACTTATGGACAATGAAAAATTTAGTGCGCATGGTGATGTTAAGGCTTACTTTATCCAAGAAAGAAGAATTTTAGCTATCGACTTAAAAGGCCCTTTCAATTTAGAGTTTATCCGTAAATATCAACGGGTGGTGGGCGCTGAAAGGAAAAAGATCAATGTCCCTTGTTGGGCCAGCTTAGTAAACGTTCACGGCCTAGCGCTAGCTCCCATGGAAGCGACGGTAGATGCACAAATGATAGTGGATGAAGCCGTTGATTCAGGGCTTGTTGCCACGGCCGTAGTACTCCATGAACCAGAGGGGCTCGCACTGCAGCAAAAGTTTTGGTCTAGAATTTATGATGCATCCACACTCCCTTTCCAATTTTTTAGCGAAACACCGAAGGCCTCAGAGTGGTTGAGCGAGAAAATTGCTTCTGCTATGCGTGCTAAGGGCGTTTATCAAAACAACAACGTTTTAAGGTAAGGATTAACAAAGTAACGCTCCAAGTAGTGCGTTTTTTTATCACTTTCCCAGCCTTTTGAAATGATCTAAGCATAGCGATATGTCTTATCAATCGTATGAGGCATTATAGGAGGTAGCCATGATAGGAAGTCACCATCAGTATCGCTTTTTCAACGTCAATAACGTGTTATTCGATATACCAAGCAACGTGTACGACGACAGAACAGTGGACGATTGGTTTACCGCGATTGTTAAAGAAGGGGGAAAGCGAGAGCATTGGGTAATATTTTCTATTCCAGATAAAAGTTTAACCGTCACCCACAGTGCAGCAGAGCAACTCTGTAATCGATTGCCTTATTTGAAACCTTACGGCTGCCTTGGCTTTTTGCTTTTAGCATCACACACTAACGCTAAAATTTTTCAACACAGTTTGAGAGCTACACCTTCTAACTTTGATGTGAAAGTGAGTGAGTCTATGGAATCGCTCTGTAGGTCTGCTGAGCTAATGTTAGGAAATGTAAACGAGCTCAATATCTTTAATCGGTTTGGAACGCAATAGGGTTGTAATTTTGGTCAGCAATAACCCTAACTACTTTTGAAAAGGGTTAACAGCGCATCATAATTTGACATAGATCAAGCACGATAGCTGCAGTCATAAGACTAATTTTTGCTATTGATCTAGATCATAATCTTCAAGCCAAGTCTTCTCTATTATTCATTTAGCTAAAGAGGAGACTATTATGATGTGGACGATGATGAAAGACCCAGTGGTGTGGGGCTCACTATTAGGTATCGGCATTATTATTGCGATGATGATGTATTATACCTATCTGTTTATGCACAACAGTGCAGACGAAGATAAATAGGTCGCAATTCGCAGCATTGCCCTAACGTTTATTGTTTTGAAGCGGTATATCAATAAGTACTAGCAACGCTGCTTGACCGCCGTATTCGAGAGGGGCCTGATGGAAAGCACGTACGTGTGGATGCTGAACCAAGTAATGGGGAAGGGCTGCTTTTAACACGCCCTGCCCGAAACCATGCATCACGCAAACACAGTCAATCAGTTCTTTTCTCGCCGTGTGAATTAGCGCCGCAAGCTCTGCTTTTGCCATTTCTCGGGTTAATCCATGCAAATCCAGGGTCATTTCTGGCGAGTAATCACCACGGCGCAACTGTTTCAAAATATGCGTAGACTCACCTTCCTGGCAAAAGCGCATAGGGCCCTCTTGTGGTAAAGCCGCTTGATACATGTCAGAAAAATTGAAACTAGCTGCAAGTTGCTTGCTGTGTTTTAGGTGTTTACCTTTTACCTGCTGCGATTTCTTAAATAACTCAACTTGCTTATCAGGCTCTACCTTATCTTGTGACAAAGGTGTGACGCCCTGCATTACATCAGCAAACGAAAAGGCCTCTTCTTCAACGCTCGATGACGGGTTTTGCTTGTTAGCGCCCTCTATCCCAGCTCGCCCTACAGGACGCTTTGGTTCAGCCAGCTGCTTTTTTAATGCTTTGAGTTCTTTTTTAAAGGTTTTCATCAAATATAGCTTGGGTTAATACACTCGAGTTTAATGATTCAAAACGCCTAAATTATAACGAATAGAAAGATTCGGTACGTAGTTAATTATGTGAATCGGTATGAAGTTTGGGTATGATACCAGCTTTGAAATTTTTGATGTACCCAAACGCCATGACCGATAAGTTTTACCTTGAAGAAGCCATTGAAGATCTGCACACCCTGTTAGATATGACACGATGGGCAACCAGCCGTTTTAACGATGCGGCTTTGTACTTTGGTCATGGTACTGATAACGCGTGGGACGAAGCGACAAGCCTAGTTATGCAAGCCTTACATTTGCCTCACCCTATACTAGAGCAGGTGGGCGATAGCGTTATGGCGTCTCGCTTAACGAAAAGCGAGCGAGAGAAGATTGCAGAGCTTGTTTTAAAACGCGTGCAGACGCGCATGCCACTGCCTTATATCACTAATGAAGCATGGTTTTGCGGTATGCCATTTTACGTGGATGAGCGTGTGCTTATTCCACGTTCGCCATTTGCCGAACTTATTCAAAACGAATTTGCTCCTTTTGTAGAATCGACGCCTAACACTATTCTCGACATGTGCACAGGCGGTGCGTGTATCGCTATTGCACTTGCTCATGCGTATCCAGAAGCGCAGGTGGACGCGGTAGATATCAGCACAGATGCCTTGGAAGTGGCTGACATTAATATTCAGGAGCATGGTCTCAGCCACCGTGTGTATCCAATCCAGTCAGATCTGTTTTCAAGTTTAGAAGGGCAGAAGTACGATCTTATCGTGTCTAACCCACCTTACGTTGACGCAGAGGATATGGCTGACTTACCCGAAGAGTATCACCACGAGCCTGAACTTGCGCTTGCCGCAGGTGACGACGGTTTAGACCTTGTGGACATTATGCTCAAAAGTGCGCCAGCTTACCTTAATGATGGCGGTTGGTTATTCGTAGAAGTAGGCAACAGTGAAGTGCACATGAGCGAAAGGTTTCCTGGCTTAGAAGTCATTTGGTTAGAATTTGAAAATGGTGGTTCAGGTATTTTTGCCGTGCAAAAAAACACATTAGTACAGTATTTTAGTAGTAAGGATTAATAGTTAATTATGTCAGGTAACAGCTTCGGAAAACTTTTCACTGTAACCACGTTTGGTGAAAGCCACGGCATTGCGATTGGCGGTGTAGTAGACGGTTGTCCTCCAGGGCTTGAGATCACAGAAGAAGATCTTCAGGTTGATTTAGACAGACGCAAACCAGGCACTTCGCGCTATACCACAGCGCGAAGAGAAGACGACGAAGTACAAATTCTATCTGGCGTATTTGAAGGCAAGACAACCGGCACTAGCATTGGTTTGTTGATTAAAAATAAAGATCAGCGTAGCCAAGATTACGGCAATATTAAAGACCGCTTCCGCCCAGGTCATGCTGACTATACCTACGATCAAAAATACGGTAGCCGTGACTATCGCGGTGGTGGTCGCTCGTCAGCCCGCGAAACAGCTATTCGCGTAGCCGCTGGCGGTATTGCGAAAAAGTACTTGAAAGAAGTGCATGGTATCGAGGTGTTAGGCTATTTGTCTCAGCTTGGCCCTGTAACGGTAGATAAAGTTGACCATAGCGTCACCAACACTAACCCGTTCTTCTGCCCAGACGAGTCTAAGTTAGATGCGCTGGACGAATACATGCGTGATCTTAAAAAGTCTGGTGACAGCATTGGCGCGAAAGTGTCGGTTGTAGCTAAAAATGTCCCTGTGGGTCTAGGCGAGCCTGTTTTCGATAGGCTGGATGCTGAAATCGCACACGCTATGATGGGCATTAACGCGGTGAAAGGCGTTGAAATTGGCGATGGCTTTGATGTTATTAATCAAAAGGGCAGTGAACATCGCGATACGTTAACGCCTGAAGGGTTTACGTCTAATCATGCCGGTGGCGTGCTAGGCGGCATTTCTACTGGTCAGGATATTGAAGTACACATGGCGCTTAAGCCAACCTCAAGCATTTCGGTACCGGGTAAAACTATCAATAAAGACAATGAAGAGATTGATATCGTCACAAAAGGACGTCACGACCCGTGTGTGGGTATCCGTGCTGTTCCTATTGCTGAAGCCATGCTGGCGCTAGTGTTAATGGATCACTTGCTACGTCACCGCGCGCAAAATGCGGGCGTGCTATCAACGACTAAGCCGATTGCAGGTCAGGCATAGGGTATATAATCGAAACACCGCAATCTTAAAACCACCACATTCACGCGGTTTACAAATACGCGCAGCAATAAAAACATGCTGCGCCAATGAATTTTACTATTCGCCACTACCCGTTTTGCGCTAGTGGCGTTTTTGCATATGGAGATGTGAATTGTCATCTAATGGTCTAAACCACGCCAAAAGCGCTGATCCAGGCGCAAAAAGTAGCAAAGCTGCGCTCTTTATCCTTGCTATTACCTATTGGCTTTACTTCGGGCAACTTGGCGTGCTTGTTCCATACTTGGGGATCTTTCTCGATGGGCGGGGCTTTTCTTCTGCCGAAATCGGTGAGCTTTTTGCCGTCATTACCCTAGCGCGTATTTTGGGCCCTGGCTTGTGGGCAGGCGTTGCTGATAAAACTGGAAATGCTATAGGCGTTATGCGTTTAGGCTGCTTTCTTACGGTGCTGACTTTTAGCTCTGTCTTTTACTTCACTAGTTTCTGGGGGCTTACGCTGGCTTTCGGATTAATGATGATGTTTTGGACAGCGGTATTGCCTCAGCTTGAAGTTATCACCATGAACACGGTGGCGAAAACCAAGGCTACGTATGGGCAGGTAAGGCTATGGGGGAGCGTTGGCTTTATTTGTTTGACGGTCGGTGTAGGAAAGGCCCTAGATATTTTTTCTACCGATACGCCAGTACACGCCAGTATTGGCGTACTCGCGTTACTGTTCATCAGTACCCTGTTCATACGTGCGCCCAAAGAAGCTGCGCCTGAAACGTCTACGGCGGGAAGTATTTGGAAATACGCCAAACAAAAACCTTTCGCCATCTTTATATTCGCTTCAGCGTGCTTGCAAATTAGCTTTGGTGCGTATTACGGCTTTTTTGCCCTCTACATGCGAGACCTTGATTACAGCGGACAACAAACCGGCATCTTTATCGCGCTGGGGGTACTTGCCGAGGTGGGGATATTTCTGCTTGCCCGCAGGCTTATTAGTCAATTTGGTGTGTGGAATTTATTGTTTGTAAGTATCGCGCTCACAGGGCTACGTTGGTATGTGATGGCGGCATTTGCTGACAGCTTTATGGTGATCGTATTAAGCCAGCTTATTCATGCGTTAAGCTTTGGGTTAACCCATGCGGTATCGGTACACTTTATTCACCAGTTTTTACCTAAGGCGTATCACAGCCGAGGGCAAGCAGTGTACATTAGTGTAGCTTTTGGACTGGGTGGCGCATTGGGTAATTACATGGCGGGTCAGCAATGGCAGCAGGGCACTAACGCCTACGAGACTTTCGTCACTGCAGCGGTGTTTGCCGCAGTCGGCGCGCTGTCATTACTAATGTGTTCACGAAAAGAAATGGAAAGCGCACAAGCAGCTTAATACCTTTTTCTAAGGGCGTACCGCAGGCTTATCCCTGCGGTGCGCGTTTACACTCCGATATCACTTCAACGCCACTATCCCCATTATCTTGCTCTAAACGTACGTCGAATTTCCATAGCCTGTGCAAGTGACGCATGACTTCATCTTTAGACTCACCAAGCGGTATACCCCGCTGAGGAATGTAGCGAAGGGTCAGTGAGCGATCTCCGCGCACATCCACGTTATGTACCTGAATGTTGGGCTCTAAATTACTCAAATTGTATTGGGCGGAAAGCTTCTCTTTAATAATTTGATAACCCCTTTCATCGTGGATAGCACTGACTGCGATAAAGGGTTTAGCGGTATCATCTTCAAGGGCGAATAATTTAAAATCTCGAATCACTTTTGGCGATAAAAACTGACTGATAAAGCTCTCGTCTTTAAAGTTTTGCATAGCGAAATGCACGGTTTCCAGCCAGTCCTTACCCGCAATGCTGGGTAAATATTTATAATCTTCCTCAGTGGGTGATTGACATACCCGTTTAATATCCATGAACATGGAAAAGCCTAACGCGTACGGATTGATGCCAGAGTAATAAGGGCTGTTGTACTCTGGCTGCATCACTACACTTGAATGACTGTGCAAAAACTCCATCATGAAGCGGTCGCTAACTAAGCCCTCATCATACATCTCATTGAGGATATGGTAGTGCCAAAAACAGGCCCATCCTTCATTCATCACTTGAGTCTGTTTCTGCGGATAAAAATACTGTGAAACTTTGCGTACAATACGCACAATTTCCCGCTGCCAAGGTTCAAGTAGTGGGGCGTTTTTCTCAATAAAATAGAGCAAGTTTTCTTGTGGCTCTTTGGGAAAGCGAATTTTTTCTTTGTGTTTGCTGTGCGGGCTATCGGGCAAGGTGCGCCACAGTTCATTCACCTGAGATTGAAGGTAGGCTTCGCGCTCTTCCTGCCTGTTCTTCTCTTCTTGCAGTGAGATTTTCTGCGGGCGTTTGTATCGGTCAACGCCATAATTCATCAGCGCGTGGCACGAGTCGAGCATATTTTCGACCTCTTCGTAGCCATACTTTTGTTCGCACTTGGCAATGTAGTTTTTAGCAAATACTAGGTAGTCGATAATAGAGCTAGCATCGGTCCAGGTTTTAAATAAGTAATTACCTTTGAAAAACGAATTGTGCCCGTAGCAGGCATGGGCCATCACCAGCGCTTGCATGGTAATGGTGTTTTCTTCCATTAAATAGGC
The DNA here is from genome assembly GCF_056311745.1 of Alteromonas sp. ABV4_150. Classification (NCBI taxonomy): domain Bacteria; kingdom Pseudomonadati; phylum Pseudomonadota; class Gammaproteobacteria; order Alteromonadales; family Alteromonadaceae; genus Alteromonas; species Alteromonas sp. ABV4_150. The sequence goes on from NZ_CM149971.1 coordinate 2,884,176, forward strand.
AATGCAGGGGTCAGAGTTAATGACAATTTCGTAAGCCAAGCCCATTTGCCCGCGACGATATTGTTGCTCGGTTTGAATAAACTTTTTGCCAAAGCTCCAGTGCGTGTAATTAAGCGGCATACCTATGCTGGCGTAGGCATCCATCATTTGCTCGGCGGTAATGACCTCAATTTGATTAGGGTAGGTGTCTAGCTTAAACTTTTTAGCGATGCGATCGATGTGTTGCTCATACTCTTCGATAAGCGGAAATGTCCAGTCGGGCCCATCGCTTAGCAAATGTCGCTTTGATGATTTAGGCTTGCTGTTTTCTCTTGCGATAGCGTCGGTTGTCATATTAGGCTCCTTGCTGCGCATCTTGCTCAGAGCGTTTGAATAGCTCTCTGAACACAGGATAGATGTCGGCCTGTGTTTGTATGTGCTTACATACAAAATTATCGTGAGTGGCGGCGACTTTCTCGTATTCACGCCACAAGCTTTGATGTTGCCTTTCTGTTATTTCGATATAGGCATAATAGCGGGTGGCCGGCAGCAGTTTAGTGGTAAGCAAATCGCGGCATTGTGGCGAATCGTCAGCCCAGTTATCGCCGTCAGACGCCTGTGCTGCATAGATATTCCAGTCTCCATCGCTATAGCGCTCACGCACTACTTCATCCATTAGTTTCAAGGCACTTGAAACAATAGTGCCGCCGGTTTCTTGAGAATAGAAAAACTCTTGCTCGTCCACTTCTTTCGCTTGGGTGTGATGACGAATGTACACCACGTCTACGTTTTCGTAGGTGCGTGTTAGAAATAAATACAGCAAAATATAGAAGCGTTTTGCCATTTCTTTAGTGGCTTGGTCCATAGAGCCAGACACATCCATAAGGCAAAACATAACCGCTTTACTTGAAGGAAGCGGGCGCTTGTCGTAGTTTTTAAAGCGTAAATCAAACGTGTCGATAAAAGGCACTCGAGCTATTTTGGCTTTAAGTGCTTCAATTTCTTCTTTTAGTGCATTAATAGCCAGCATATTGTCATGCTTGTCTTCTACAAGCAGTACCAATTCTTCTTCAAGTTCTTTGAGTTTCTTTCTATCACTTCCGCTTAGGGCAATACGCCTTGCTACAGAACCTTTGAGTGAGCGAACAATATCAAGGTTACTTGGTACGCCGTCGGTCTGATAACCTGCGCGGTAGGTTTCGAATTGGGTGACTTTGTCGAACTGATTTTTCTTTAAATTTGGAAGCGCTAAATCTTCAAATAGTAAGTCTAAATATTCGTCTTTGGATATTGAAAATACGAACTCGTCTTGCCCTTCACCCTCGTTGCTAGCGTCGCCTTCACCTGCGCCTTTACCGCCGCCACCTGGCGGTCTGTCAATTTTATCTCCTGCAGTGAATTGGTCGTTGCCTGGGTGGACAATATCTCTACTGCCGCCGCGGCCGGTATGAAAAATAGGTTCAGAAATATCTCTGGCTGGAATGCTTATTTGCTCCCCAGAATCTAAGTCGGTAACAGAACGTTTTCCCACAGCATCAGATACAGCACGCTTTATTTGCTGTTTGTAACGCTTGATAAAGCGCTGGCGGTTTACCGTACTCTTACCTTTACTGTTTAACCTTCGGTCTATGAAATGCGCCATACACACCTGCTTGGGTTGTTGTGAACTACAAATACCGGTACTAAAGCGCGCTTAGCGCACGCTTTAGTACCAATTACGTTCTAGAAGCTTCTAGCCTTTAGGCTATGACGCTTTTCGTACGCGTAGGTACCATTCACAAAGCAAGCGAACTTGTTTTTGCGTATAGCCTTTTTCGGTCATACGATTTACAAAGTCGTCGTGCTTTTTCTGCTCTTCTGCTGAGCCTTTGGTGTTAAAAGAAATAACGGGCAGTAAATCTTCCGTGTTAGAGAACATCTTCTTCTCAATGACGGTGCGAAGCTTCTCATAACTTGTCCATGCTGGATTTTTGCCGCCGTTATTTGCACGGGCTCTCAAAACAAAGTTAACGATTTCGTTACGGAAGTCTTTCGGGTTGCTAATCCCAGCGGGCTTCTCTGTCTTTTCTAACTCAGCATTAAGCGATGCTCTGTCAAACAGCTGCCCGGTTTCTGGGTCGCGATACTCTTGGTCTTGGATCCAGAAATCAGCATAAGTCACATAGCGGTCAAATAGGTTTTGCCCGTATTCAGAGTATGACTCTAAATAAGCGGTTTGAATTTCTTTGCCTATGAACTCGACATAGCGGGGGATCAGGTAGCCTTTTAAAAACTCCAAATACTTATCAGCGGTTTCTTGGGGGAACTGTTCCCGCTCAATCTGACGTTCCAATACGTAGAATAAATGAACTGGATTCGCTGCCACTTCTTGATGATCGAAGTTAAACACGCGAGAGAGGATCTTAAATGCAAAGCGGGTGGATAACCCCTCCATGCCCTCGTCGACACCTGCGTAATCTCTGTACTCCTGATAAGACTTCGCTTTCGGGTCGGTGTCTTTTAAGCTTTCTCCGTCATAGACCCGCATCTTTGAAAACATGCTAGAGTTTTCAGGCTCTTTTAAACGGGATAGCACGGTAAACTGTGCTAAGCATTCCAAAGTGTCTGGTGCACAGGGAGCGCCACTAAGTTCACTGCTATCGAGTAATTTTTTATAAATGCGAATTTCTTCGCTTACTCTTAAGCAGTAAGGGACTTTAACAATATAAACACGGTCTAAAAACGCTTCGTTGTTTTTATTGTTTCTAAACGATTGCCACTCAGATTCGTTTGAGTGTGCCAGTATTAACCCGTCGAAGGGAAGGGCTGAGAAGCCCTCTGTCGGGTTGTAGTTACCCTCTTGTGTAGCAGTTAATAGGGGATGCAGCACCTTAATCGGTGCTTTGAACATCTCTACAAATTCCATTAAGCCTTGGTTGGCTTTACACAGCGACCCTGAATAACTGTAAGCGTCTGGGTCATTCTGTGCATATTGTTCTAGACGGCGAATATCAACCTTACCCACAAGAGCCGAAATATCCTGGTTATTCTCATCTCCCGGTTCGGTTTTAGCTATGCCCACCTGGTCAAGCACAGATGGATAAACCCGAACCACTTTGAACTGGGTAATATCACCATTGAACTCATGAAGGCGTTTGCGAGCCCAAGGTGACATAATAGTTTTTAGATAGCGCTTAGGAATGCCATATTCTTTTTCTAATATGTCGCCATCTTCTTTGACATCGAATAGACAGAATGGATGATCATTTACTGGTGAGCCTTTAAGCATGTAAATAGGCACGTGCTGCATTAGCTCTTTAAGTCTTTCAGCCAGTGACGATTTACCGCCGCCAACTGGGCCGAGTAAATAAAGTATTTGTTTCTTCTCTTCAAGACCTTGTGCGGCATGCTTGAGGTAAGAGACGATTTGTTCAATGGCCTCTTCCATGCCATAGAATTCTGAAAAAGCTGGATAACGAGAAATGACGCGGTTAGAGAAAATGCGGCTTAGCGCCGGGTCGTTTGCAGTGTCGATTAGTTCTGGCTCACCGATGGCTTGTAACAAACGTTCTGCAGCGTTTGCGTAAGCACTTTGATCTTCCTTACAAATTTCAAGGAACTCCCCAATGGTGAACTCTTCCTGTTTTCGCTCTTCATAGCGACTTTGATAGTGTTCAAAAATACCCATGAATACCCCTTAAATACGGAACCCCGTAATTTCAGCTTAGTAGGTATTTGAGAAAAGGATAGTAATTATTGTGTATAGTTTTTAATCTTTTCGTCTAATAAAAAATGCAACTTTAATAAGAATTTAGTGTCTGTTAATGAAGCTTTTACATAAACAAAAGCCCCGCTAAATAGCGGGGCTTTTCATTTGTTTTTTCAACACCGTGTAGCACACAGTGTGTACTACAAAACGGCGTCTAGCTTATGCAAAGTTGTTGCTTGCGAATTCCCAGTTAACCAGTGCCCAGAAGTTTTCTAGGTACTTAGGACGCGCGTTGCGATAATCGATGTAGTAAGCGTGCTCCCAAAGGTCAACAGTAAGTACTGGAGTTAGGTCGTCGCCAGAGATAGGTGTTTCAGCATTGCTAGTGTTAACAATGTCTAGGCTGCCATCAGCAGTTTTAACTAACCATGTCCAGCTAGAGCCAAAGTTGTTAACTGCTTTGTCGTTAAACGCAGCTTGGAAGTCTGCGAATGAGCCCCATTTTGCGTTAATCGCGTCAGCTAGTGCGCCAGTTGGCTCACCGCCGCCGTTTGGACTTAGGCAGTGCCAGTAGAACGTGTGATTCCAAACTTGTGCTGCGTTATTGAAAACACCGCCTTCAGAAGATTTAATGATTTCTTCTAGGCTTTTGTTTTCCATGTCAGTACCTTCAACTAGGCCGTTAAGCTTAGTTACATAAGTAGCGTGGTGCTTGCCATAGTGGTACTCAAGCGTTTCAGCAGAAATATGCGGTTCTAGTGCATTTTGTTCGTATGGTAATGCTGGTAGTTCAAAAGCCATGACGGTCTCCATGTTGGTTTAGTATTGTAGTCTAAAGCACACTTATCTTCGCCTGTTCAATAAGTGCCAGTCAACGCTTAGCTGACTATATCACTTTAGACGCTAAAGCATATCCCAGATGTGGGGATAAAGTCTTATAACTCAATGACAAAATTGTGAATTTTTTTCAAAAACTATTTTGTGAAAATCTAGCGTTGGTAGATATACAGGTAGATAGGGATAGAGCGTACTAAAAGATCAATTCAGTAATGGGTAATTAAAGGCAATTTTATGGTACTCTTTGCCTTGATAAATCATTCATGCATTCCCATCTTAGAGGGAATACACTTTTGTGCTCAGAGGAATCAAATGGATAATACTGAAAATCAATCAACGCTAGATAGAATCAAGCAGCAAATCGAAGAAAACCCAATTTTGTTGTATATGAAAGGTTCTCCTAAACTACCTAGCTGTGGCTTTTCTTCACAAGCATCACAAGCGTTGATGTCATGTGGCGAACCATTTGCTTATGTAGATATTCTACAAAACCCTGATATTCGTGCTGAACTACCTAAATACGCGAACTGGCCTACATTCCCACAGCTATGGGTAGAAGGTGAGCTTGTTGGTGGTTGCGATATTATTATCGAAATGTTCCAACAAAACGAACTTCAGCCGCTTATCAAAGAGACAGCTGAAAAATACAAAGAAGAAGAGTAAATCTGTCGATTTGTAGCAGATTTCTGATATTTAAAATATCGATTAAAAAGCTGGCTTTATGCCAGCTTTTCTCATTAAAAACCGCCAAAAACTTCTCACTTTCATTCCCGTAAAAACTATATAGACAGGTCAGAAATAGAGATCCTCTATGGTTTGAAAAAATATTCTTATTTTGTCGGAAAAGGTTTGTTTTTTAATATCTTGCGTTCTATAAAACATGCAGCTGGCCGCAAATGAGTCAGTGTTGAAGGTATAAAACAACAACCTCTCGAAATACTTTTTTATTGTGTGAATAACGCTGAAAGTGTTTTAGAGAAAATCCGGGAAACCACCATGAATACATCCTTGTCTTTATTGACTAAAAACGTGCGCGGCGTATTAGCTGCATCTGCGGCGTTTTCAGTAATGGCTACAGCACCTGTTTATGCGCAAGAAGCTGAAGAGAGTGCTAAAGCTGAAGATTATGAACAAATCGCCGTCGTTGGTTCACGCGCAGCGCCTCGCTCTGTAGCAGACTCAGCGGTTCCAATTGACATTATTTCTGACGAAGAGTTCAAGCAGCAGGGTGCCACAGATATGGTATCTATGATGCAAACTGTCGTTCCGTCTTTTAACGTTAACGACCAGCCAATCAACGATGCATCGACGCTAGTTCGCCCTGCAAACCTTCGCGGCATGGCATCGGACCACACGCTAGTGCTTGTAAATGGTAAGCGTCGTCACCGTTCTGCGGTTATCACTTTCCTAGGTGGCGGTCTATCAGACGGTGCACAAGGTCCTGATATTTCTGTTATTCCAGCAGCGGCACTGAAGCAGGTAGAAGTCCTTCGTGACGGTGCAGCGGCGCAATATGGTTCAGACGCCATTGCTGGTGTAATCAACTTCGTACTTAATGATGCGTCGGAAGGCGGCACATTTGAAGCCCGCTATGGCTCTTACTACGAAGGCGACGGCGATATGATTCAGCTGTCAGGTAACGTGGGTTTACCATTATCTGACAAGGGCTTTCTAAACCTTTCAGCCGAATACCGTACTGCTGACGATACGTCTCGCAGCATACAGCGTGACGATGCCGCAGACCTTATCGCTGCGGGCAACACATTTGTTGCAGACCCTGCACAAATTTGGGGTTCGCCTGAAATTAAGCATGACATCAAGCTTTTCGCTAACGCGGGACTAGAGCTTTCTGCAACGTCAGAAGCTTATATATTTGGTAACTTTGCCGAGCGTGAAGTTGAAGGTGGCTTCTATTTCCGAAACCCACATACTCGTAGTCAAGTATACGCTGATCCAGATGGCAACCTATTAGTAGCAGACCTAACGGACGATATGTCAGGTAATTGCCCTAATGATATTGCTCCTGGTGCAAATGTACTTACGAATCAACGCTACATCGACGAAGTTGCGAACAACCCAGATTGTTTCGCGTTTAACGAAATGCTTCCTGGTGGCTTCACACCTCGCTTTGGCGGTACGGTAACAGACATGTCTCTTGTCTTTGGTACTAAAGGCGAGTTAGACAACGACATTACCTATGACGTAAGTTTAAACCTTGGTCAAAACGAAGTTGATTTTGCTATTAGTAACACTATCAACCCGTCGCTTGGCCCAGAAACGCCAACGTCATTTAGCCCAGGCCGTTACACGCAGTCTGAGCAAACTCTTGATATTGATTTTACAAAACCTTTCGATGTTGGTTTGTATGAGCCGCTATTCGTAGCGACTGGTTTCCAATACCGCAACGAAAGTTATGAGAGCGTTGCAGGTGATACTGCCTCTTATGAAATAGGTCCGCTGGCGACACAAGGCTTTGGCATTGGCTCAAATGGTTTCCCTGGCTTGGCGGCCAATAGCCAAGGTCGTGTGTCCCGCAACAACATCGCGCTTTACATTGATGCAGAAGCCTATATCACTGAAAACTTCATGTTAGCCGGTGCGCTACGTTACGAAGACTTCTCTGATTTTGGCGATACCACGAAAGGTAAAATTGCTTTCCGTTGGCAAGCGCTTGAGAACATTGCATTCCGTGGTGCATTCTCAACAGGCTTTAAAGCACCTACGCTTGGTCAAAGTAACGTTCGTAATGTAACCACAGCGTTCGGTACAGGCGGTGAGCTTATTGACCGTGCAACCTTACCGCCAACTGACCCAGTATCACAGCTTAAAGGCGGTGAGCAGTTAACGCCTGAAGAGTCAGAAAGCATTACATTTGGTGTGGTAGCAGACTTTGAAAATGGTTTATTCATTACTGCTGACTACTACAACATCGAGCTGACTGACCGCATTAGCACGGCATCTGGTATTGCCTTGACTGAAGACGATATTGCAGCACTTCTAGCGCAAGGCATTAATGATGCGTCTAGTTTCCAAGAGATCAGTTTCTTTACGAATGACTTCGATACAACCACTGAAGGTCTTGACGTAGTAGCCAACTACGCAATGGAAATGATGGGCGGTGAAACTAAGTTCTCGCTTGCTTATAACTGGACATCGACCGAAGTAGACCGCGCGTCAGAGAATATTTCACCTGAGCGTATTCGCATGCTAGAAGACAACCTTCCAGCAGTGCGCTACAGTGCAACAGCTAATCACACCAACGGTGACTGGCGCTTCCTTGCACGCTTGAACTATTACGGTAGCATCTTTGAAGATCACTTAGATTCTGCATTGCCTATTGATAAAGTAGGTTCAGAGTTTACTGTGGACTTAGAAGTGGCTTATAACTTCACTGAAGAGTTTACTGTAACAGTAGGCGCGAAAAACGCCTTTGATGAATACCCAGATGAGAATACACAGTATGCCGGTATAGCAGGTTCGTTGTATCCAACTACCTCACCAATCGGTATTAACGGTGGCTTCTATTATCTAAGAGGTGTTTACACGTTCTAATCGCTAATACTAGCGAAAACAACTTTCACAATTATTTCGACGTGGAGGGGAGCGTTAGCTCCCCTTTTATTTTCTATATTGAACATCATTTACGTGAAAAGTCATGAAGAAACAGGCATTATTGATGCCATTGTAAGCAATTCGAAACACACAACTTTTATTATTATGACGAGAAAGTCGACAGTAGCTGAAACCTTTTTAAAATACCGCTCGAAGTTAATGCGCGCGGTAGGTTCTATTGTTGGCGCCGACGACATTGAAGATATCGTGCAAGAAGCTTTCATAAAAAGCTACGAAGCAGAATTAAAACAAGAAATACAATATGAGCGAACATACATGCTCAAAACAGCGCGTAATTTAGCGTTGAACCATGTTGCAAAAGCAGAAAATAAAAACAAGCAGCAGCTAGATGACATGGATATTTTGCCTTACGAACTAGTGGGGCACAGTTTAGAAAAAAATGTAGAGAGTAAAGAGCGCTTTATTCATTTTTGCCGAGCGACAGACACGCTGTCTGCTGATGTAAAACGCGTATTTTTACTTAAAAAAGTCTATGGCATGCGACAAAAAGAGATTGCAGAGCTTGTGGGGCTAAGCGAAAGCACCGTAGAAAAGCATGTCGCCAAAGGTTTAATGATGTGCTCTAGGTATTTAGCCGAGCTTTCAAATGACAGTGCATCTCCCCGTGCCACTGCTACCGCGACTCAGGACATAAGCAGTAGTTAACATGAATAATATTCGCCAGTTTTCAAGCAAAGAAGATATCCAAGAGCAAGCGTGCCTCTGGGTGAGCCGTCTCGATCGCGGTTTAAAAAGTGACGAAAAGCAACAATTAGACACATGGTTGGCAGAGAGTAATGCCCATCGCCAAGCTCTATTAGATGCCGCAAGCTTGTGGGATGATATGTCTGTACTTAATGAACTAAGCGGCTTATTCCCTCAACCGACAGCTCGCAATACGGCTAAAAATCAAAGCCTGCCAAAGGCAGCAGTATGGAGCATCGCTGCTACGTTTTTAGTTATGGCAATTGCTGTTGGCGTTATTGTTCAGCGTACATGGTTAAATAGCGCGCCTGAATTCGCTGCGGTAAGCCATAAAGTACAAACCGGCGTTGGTGAGCAGAAGAATGTCACGCTTGCCGATGGTTCACAGCTTCACTTGAACACTAACTCTACGGTAACCATAGACTTTACATCGACGGCACGAAACATTGTACTTTTGAAAGGCGAGGCTCACTTTGACGTCGCTCACGATAAAACGCGGCCCTTTTCTGTTACCGCAGGAAATAATACGGTGACCGCGGTGGGTACAGCGTTTAATATGCAGTATGTTGATGACAATGCATTCGAACTTGTTGTTACCGATGGGAAAGTGTTAGTTAAAGATCGCTTCAAAGCCTCATCATCCAATGAGTCTTTGTTTGGAAAGCGCCCTGTTACAGAAGAAGGCCTGCTGATGTTTGCAGGTGAGAAAGCCACTGTTTTAGGTAAAGTAGAAGCTCGTGAAAGTATGTCTCAAAATGAAATCGATGATGACCTAGCGTGGCAGCAGGGGATGATTGTTTTCAAAGGCGAGCCCCTTGAATCTGTCCTTCTTGAAATTGGGCGATACACGCCAGTTCGTTTTCATATTTCTGACGACAGTTTGCGTAAACGCAGAGTGGCGGGCTATTTCAAAGTTGGCGATATAGACGGTTTGTTATCGGCACTGGAGAGCAGCTTTAATATTACCTACGAGAAAGTCACAGAGACCAGCATTGAGCTCAAGCTGGTGAAAAGTTAAATATTTCGGAAAGTTAGATGTTATGAGGTATTCCTTGTTGGCATCAAATTATTTAATGTGACACTATAATTAAAATAATAAGTACATCGATTATATATCTTGCACCACAGCAATTTTGCGATAAGCAGGCAAACCAAAAAGGCAATAGAGAAGCTGCATGCCCTTGCGTGTTCGGCAAGTTGTTTTTCGCAAAAAAAAACAGAGTGGTCTTCATATTTTTCGCTTACATCGCCTTTACATGTTGCTTCAAGTGTATGTTTGTTTTTATTCACAACACAGTCACTTCATGCGCAAGACGAGAGACCTTCACCTTTAAAGAAATCTACACCCTCTGAAACTTTTACGGTAACAGCGCCTGATGCTTTTAGTTTTTCTATTCCTGCACAGAACGCTAACGAAGCCTTAACCGAATTAGCTAAACAAGCCAACACCACGCTTTTATTTCCTTTTGACTTGGCGAAAAAAGTGACGACCAATGCGCTTAAAGGAACCTTTACCTTGAGTGAAGCATTGGCACAGCTACTTGAGGGGACGGAATTAGCGGTGGTCGCCGATGAAAATGGGGCGTTGAGCATTCGTTCCCGTGCATCGCTGACAGCACGAAATAAACAACCTGAAGATAATGAACAGCAAGATGACGAGAGCGTAAACGGGCTCGAAAAAATTGCTATCGTTGGTTCTCGTAACGCGCCTCGAAGTGCAGTCGACTCGGCGGTTCCTCTTGATGTTATTGGCTCAGATAAACTGAGTTCACAGGGTAATAGCGACGTTCTTTCTATGCTGAGCGTTATGGTGCCTTCTCTTAACGTGAATGACCAGCCCATCAATGACGCTAGCAGTTTGGTGAGACCCGCTAATTTAAGGGGGATGTCGTCAGATCACACTTTGCTGTTATTAAATGGCAAGCGACGCCATCGCTCGGCGGTTATTACCTTTTTAGGTGGTGGTTTATCTGATGGTGCTCAAGGCCCTGATATTTCCGTAATACCTGCCTATGCGTTAAAACAAGTTGAAGTACTGCGAGACGGGGCGTCTGCCCAATATGGTTCAGATGCTATTGCTGGTGTGATCAATTTTGTGCTTAAAAATGACCGCGAGGGGGGGAGCGTTGCGCTTAAAGTAGGAGAGTATAGCGAGGGCGATGGCGAACTTTTTCAAATTCAGCTTAATAAAGGCTTTGCTTTAGGAGAGTCCGGGTTTTTCAACGCTACTGCAGAATATCGACAGCAAAACGGCACATCCCGTTCGGTACAGCGAGACGATGCTCAGGCGCTAATCGACCAAGGAAATAGCTTTATTGCCTCGCCGTCTCAAATTTGGGGAGCCCTTGATGTTAGCGAGGATGTTAAGCTCGCGCTCAATGCGGGTGCTGATATTTCTACAACCTCTCATTTTTACAGTTTTGCAACTGCTGCGAGAAGAGAAATAAACGGCGGCTTTTATTTTCGAAACCCGCAAACTCGCGAAGGGGTATTTAGCCGAACGGATCCGAATACCGGCGAAAGCCGCCTTATTGTTGCCGATTTAGATGGGCTAAGTAGTGGTATAGCGTGCCCTTCAATATCTTTATCAAATGACAACGTATTAGAAAACTCCGATTACCAACTTATCGCAGATAACACGACCTCACTTGGAGCAAATTGTTTTGCCTTCAATGAATGGTTCCCTGGTGGTTTTACTCCTCGCTTCGGTGGAACGATTACCGATGCTTCTATTGCAATGGGTATAAAGCATGAATTGCCTAAGGGGTGGGCGATGGATATTAGTGCCACCTTGGGCTATAGCGATATTGAATACACTATATCAAATACGGTCAATCCTTCTCTTGGCCCGCAAAGCCCAACGACCTTTTCGCCAGGCGGAGTATCGCAGGTAGAACGCACACTAAACCTAGACTTTACGAAACTTATCCAGACTATTTTTGAGGACCCTGTGAGCATTGCTGCTGGGGTTGAATGGAGAAAAGAGACCTATTTCCAAAAAGCGGGCGATGAAGCCTCGTATGTTGCAGGCCCTTTTGCTTTAGAACCACCGATAGGCTTAAGTGAAGGCTTCTCAATAGGCTCTAACGGTTTTCCAGGTTATCAACCTCAGTCGGCTGGTCACTGGAGTCGCAGCAACTGGGCTGCGTATGCTGATGTGGAGTTTTATGCAACCGAAGCGTGGCAGTTTGGTTTAGCAGCGCGGGTAGAGCATTTCAGCGATTTCGGGTCAACATTTGATGGGAAGCTAAGTACACGCTATACACTTAACGAGATGTTTGCACTGCGAGGTTCTGTCAATACGGGCTTTAAAGCACCGACTGTGGGGCAAAGCAATGTTATAAACGTGACCACTGCCTATGGTATTAATGGTTTGGAAGATCAAGCAACCTTGCCGCCAACCGACCTTATCTCGCAGCAGCTTGGCGCCACGCCGCTGACGCCTGAAGAATCAGTAAACTTTAGCTTGGGCTTGGTTATGCAAGCAAGTGAGAATTTCTTTGCTACGCTAGACTATTTTAATATTCGTCTTTCAGATCGCATCAGTACTACATCGGCCATTCCTTTAACCGATAACGACGTTAATGCGCTTATTGCGCAAGGACGCCCCGATGCAGCTCGATACAATTCAGCTAAGTATTTTACCAACGATTTTGATACTAAAACCCAGGGTATCGACTTAGTTGTAAACTACAATTTTGCGTTAAGTGACTGGTCAAACTCTGTGTTAGTTGCCTATAACTGGACAGACACGCAAGTTGAACGCGTATCTCTGTATCCGGTGTTAAGCGATGGGGAAACAACGCTTTTGCCCAACTTAACAGAGGCTCGAATACGTATGTTAGAAGACAACCTTCCTGCTCATAGAGGGAGCATTACGTTAGAGCAGTCAAGAGGTGAGTGGGCCTTCACTTGGCGTATAAACTACTATGGTAAATTTTATGAGGACCATCTTGACGCTTCGGCAGGCTTAGATATCTACGGCAGTGCACTAACCACTTTTGACGCTCAACTCGCTTGGAAAGTGTCGCCTGATACTCAACTTACTTTTGGTGCACAAAACCTATTTGATGCATTGCCGGATGAAAATCCGTTTAAAGGTGAGGTTGGAGCGCTTTATCCACCCACATCTCCGGGCGGCATTAATGGTGCGTTTTACTATGCTGGTGTGGAGTATCGCTTTAAATAGCTAATAGTTCTGACGAAGCTGATTTGCAGTAAGGAGAAGGTGCTAAAAGGCACCATCCAAGATGGATAAAACTTCGAGTTAATAGATAGGGTAAGCTTGTCTGGAGTCACGTTGCGCTAGTTAGCCTACGTCTTTAAAAAGCGACTCATCAATAATGGTTTGGTCGATAATCTGTTGCGCCATGCTGATGCACTTACCGCACTGTGAGCCCAGTTCTAAATGTTGACGTAACTCACGCACATTTCCCACGCCGTTTTCTTCAACCGCCGCGCGAATGCTTTTATCCGTTACCCCATAGCACATGCAAACAAACATTAAACGTACTCCAAATAAATCTGTAAATGATAATAATTGTTATTCTTTATTTTGGCAAGTAGATAATGGCAGATTTAATGAACCGGAACTGGGTAATGACTGGGCAGTTTCGCTTTATACTGACAAGTTATTGGTAGGAGCAGTAAAAAAACTCATTGTTTAGCATTGTTATTTCTCTATTCGTACCTATTTTCTGGGTAGGAAATTTCTCATCAAAGTGATTGCGCAATGTAATCACCTTTATTATTACAATCCAAATATAAATGGAGAGACTCATGAGTGTATTAGTTGGCCGTCCGGCACCTGATTTTACTGCAGCTGCGGTACTTGGTAGTGGTGAAATCGTAGATTCTTTCACACTAAGTGAAGCTATTAAGGGCAAAAAAGCGGTTGTATTCTTCTACCCACTAGATTTTACCTTTGTATGCCCGTCAGAGCTTATCGCTTTTGACAAGCGTTTCGACGAGTTTAAAAAGCGCGGTGTTGAAGTAATTGGTGTTTCAATCGACTCTCAATTTTCACACAATGCCTGGAGAAATACCCCGGTAAACCAAGGTGGTATTGGTCCAGTTAAATACACTCTTGTTGCTGACGTGAAACACGACATCTGCCAAGCATACGATGTTGAGCACCCGGAAGATGGTGTAGCTTTCCGTGGTTCATTCCTAATCGACGAAGAAGGTATGGTACGCCACCAGGTAGTAAACGACCTTCCACTTGGCCGTAACGTTGACGAAATGCTTCGCATGGTTGATGCACTAGCGTTCCACGAAGAGCATGGCGAAGTTTGCCCAGCAGGTTGGACTGAAGGTAAATCTGGTATGGACGCATCACCTGAAGGTGTAGCTAAATACCTATCTGAAGAAGCAGATAAGCTATAAGCAAACCTGTTAAAAGATAATAGAAAAACAGCGCCTTTTGGCGCTGTTTTTGTTTATGGCGTTTATTGAAAAAACTATTCTTGATTTTCTACTGGCCAACCACCTAACGCCTTATAGCGATTTACCATATAGCAAAATAGTTCGGTGGTTTTTTGTGCATCGTAAAGGGCGCTATGTGCTTCATTTTGGTCAAACGATATACCCGCCGCTCGACATGCTTTTACCAGTACAGTTTGACCAAGAGCAAGGCCCGCTAGGCTGGTGGTATCAAAGGAAACAAATGGATGAAAGGGCGTGCGCTTTATATTGCAGCGCTCAATCGCCGCATTAACGAAGCTTTGGTCAAACGTTGCGTTATGAGCAACGATAACAGAACGCTGACAGTCTGCATTTTTCTGTGCTTTGCGAATGCCTTTACATAAATCCTTCATGGCTTCGCTTTCCTCAATAGCACCTCGTAATGCGCAATTTGGATCAATGCCATTAAATTCTAACGCCGCGGGCTCAAGGTTAGCACCCTCGAACGGATCTATGTGGTAGTGAAAGGTTTGATCAGGATGCAGTATTCCGTTTTCATCCATTTTCACAGTAACCGCAGCTAACTCTAATAAGGCGTCAGTACTTGCGTTAAATCCGGCTGTTTCAACGTCGATAACAACGGGAAAATAACCTCGAAAGCGCTGGCAAAGAAGGGGCGGATTGGCAGACATAAACACTCTTGTAAGACTAGATTGCAGAAACTGGTTGGCCGCTTACATGCGCACCTACCTGCGAAACTTATGGAAAACAGAATTATCGCAAGGATATCTTCGAGTTGCTAGTTTCAATTTAAAAACCGCGTAGGATGAAAGTGATAATAGTACGAAACGGTGATGGTATTAAGCGCTAAACTTTTCTACACTTTGGACGATAATTATATTAATCATGAATTTTTTAAAAACTCAGTTTGCGGGTTAGGAAGATTGAGTACGATTCATGGCGCTTGATAAGTGGTGGGCGTATCTAAGGCCTACATCAATATTAGTGTGACTTTCGTTATGGTGTCGAAATGGTGTTGAAATTAAAATATATCGCTTTATTGGGGATGGTGGGGTCATTGTCATCCCATGCTGCCATGCGGCAATATTCTGCAACCATAGAAAGCTCCAACTGGCGTATTGATACTGACACGCGCCTGCAATGTACACTTAATCACGAATTGCCCGGTTACGGCGAAGCCATGTTCACAAGTTCAGCTTCGAAGCAGCTGAACATGGAATTTGAATTGGACATGTATTTGTTGCCAAGCAAGTTTGGTGTAGCTGCGGTTTACTCTGTCCCACCGAAATGGATGCCCGGTGTAGCGCCAAAGACCATTGCGGATATGACTATTCGCAAGCAGTACAATGGCGACCTGCCACAAGATGCAGCATGGACCATGCTATCTGAATTAGAAAAAGGCTTTTGGCCCACGATTTACTATCAAGACTGGTATAACAAATATGACCAGGTGAGCGTGGCATTAAACGCAAGCAACTTCTCAGGCGTGTATCGCGACTTTGTTAAGTGCGTGTCGAACCTGCTTCCTTTTAGTTTTGATGACATTGCTTACACCGTATTGTCTTATCAGAATAACAGCACCGAACTTACTAAGTATTCACAAAAGCGTTTAACTATGATTGGCGAATATTTAAAAGAAGACAGCGAATTGGAGCTTGTGCTTCTTGATGGATACACGGACAGTTACGGTGGCCGTTACAACAATGAACAATTGTCTATTCGACGGGCTAATGAAGTAAAAAGCTATCTAACTACGCTAGGTGTACCTGAAGATAGGATCCAGCTGACTGGGCACGGTGAAAAACGTCATATCGCGCCTAACGATACGCGAGAAAGCCGCGCGCAAAACAGACGCGTAGTGGTGCGATTATCTAAGTCTTAGGCCCTTGCTCAAGCGCCTCAAACCCGGTGAGGTTGCGTTAGTTTGGTTTGTCTCGCCAGGTTAATACAGGCACTAAGTGGTCGGTGAATACGCCATCAGCCTTCACGACCTTGTGTAATGCGTCCAAAGTTTGTTCTCCAGTCATGCCCGTCGGAAGGGCATCCTGACGATAAGTGTAGGGATGAATGGTTAGCTTGTTATCGTGGGCGTACTTAACCCAGCTAGCTGCCTTTATTTCCCCTTTAGCCATCGCCTCATTATCCATTAAATGGCCTAACCAAGGGCCTACTCCGTTCGCGTACGTCGCAACTTGCTTCATGCCTTCTTGCGTACGCAGCCAATCGTAGTCGGTGTCGCTTTCACCCCAATCGTTCTCGCCAATCAGCATTACCACTTTGCCCTTATAGCCAAGGGTTTCACGAATGCGCTTTACTTCGTTAAAGTCAAAGCACTGCAGGTAGCTATTGCCACTCTCACCCGCAAATCCGTAGTTATTTAATGTGTCGATAACCATCTTACTGGCATCAACACCTTCAGCAATGTGAAAAGCAGGGGACTTTACTTCTGGATATACGCCTACAGACGTGCCGAATTGGCGATTAAGCTCGCTGATTAGCTCAAAGTGTTCACTTAACGTGGCCACTTTAAAATTAGCCTGGGAGCCGCGGTACCTACTTTTAAAAACTTGTTTGCCATCACTGTTGGCACGCTCATGTACCCGCAATGCTCGAAGCTCTTCGAGGGTGAAGTCACGGGCGTAATAGCGTCCGTCCTTTCGGTGACGTGCTGGAAAAATATCTTCTACATTAGTGACTGTCTCTAAGTGAATGTCGTGTAGTACCACCGGAATGTCATCTTTGGTTATAACAACATCCTGCTCTATAAAGTCAGGACGCAGCGAGAACGCTAGCGTGGCTGCCTTCTAGGGTGTGCTCCGGCAAATAGCCAGAAGCACCGCGATGGGCGATAACGGTAAAATGCAGTTTTTCACTAGTGGTATGTTCTGCTTCAGCGTGCGAGGTTTTACTATTCGTAGCATCAGCTGCAAACGCACTCACAGAGGCAAGGGCACCTGTAAATAGCACCACCAAAGCAGGTAGTAACGATGCCAATCTAGTCGTGTATCTATTGCGCAACCTAGCATTGCCCTTTAATAGCAGCTTGAGCTGGTTCGACGAACCCGCTATACCCTTGCTTACCCAGTTTAAAGAAAATAATAAGCGGTTACCTAGCATGTGACTGCCACTCCATGTGTTTACTTTTATCGCCATCTTATTTATGCCGTACATTTCACAGAAAGCTTACGTTACAAGCGCTTAGAAGATATTGGCGACGTCGTGCTGCTATAGTGAAATAGACTTATTTTGAATAAGTTCTATGGCATACCCATCTGGATCGCGTACAAAAGCGATGACGGTAGAGCCACCTTTTACAGGGCCGGGTTTACGATACACCTCAGCGCCATTTGCTTCTAAGTTTTCGCAAAACTGATAGATGTCGTCTACTTCAATGGCGATGTGGCCGTACGCGTTACCCTTATCATAGGTGTTGTCACCCCAGTTATAGGTAAGCTCTAACACAGTGCTATCGGTCTCTTCTCCGTATCCTACAAAAGCGAGGGTGTACTCATACTCTTTGTTTTCTGATTGTCTGAGAAGGTGCATGCCCATCAATGAGGTGTAAAAGTGAAGTGAAGCCTCTAAGTTTTCAACTCGAAGCATGGTGTGAAGCATTCGCATAACTATTTCCTATTTGAACCATCAGAATTACCCGATGGTACACTGCATTGTAAGTGCGCGTTTGCAGTTGCCACATGTATCCAGAACTCCACTCATACAGAGCACATTCATTGATATACACAAACAACGCACCATGATAATGGGGAAATGTTAACGCTTTAAGACAGTTTTACAATTCCACTTAAACGTATTAAAAACCCCACATGCCGATATTATCAATTTTAAGTCTACGTGGTTGGCTTAACAGATAAACCACCATTTTGCCTAAGTCTTCGTTTTGAATCAGCCCCTTGTCTACTTTCTCTGATCCTGTTTTCTGTGACTGAATTAGCGCAGGGTTGAGCGAGTGAACGTGAATGCCATAAGGTCGCACTTCCTCTTGAAGAGCTTTACCAAATCCCACCAATGCGAATTTCGACGCGCAATAAACGCCCGCATTGGCATATCCATTTAGTGCCGCCTGAGAGGCAATATTAATAATGTAACCTTCTCGATTTTCAATCATATGGGGCACCACTTGCTTACACATAAGGAAGGAACCTTTTACATTGGTATCCATCACTTCGTCCCAATCGTCTTCACTGGTTTCCCAGATGAGCGTTTCTTTACCAAACCCACTGTTATTGATAAGAACGTGAAGTTCGCCAAATGTATTTTTAACTTCTTTTACGAAACTTGCGACTTCATCACTCTTTGATACATCACATTTTGCCCCAATGACTTTACCGGGGAATAGCGCATCTAACTGTTTAACTGTCTTGGTTATCGTTTCTTCAGTGCGTCCGCAGATAGCTACTTTCATTCCTGCTTCTAATAGAAAGTGAGTTATAGTTTTACCCAGCCCCTTGCCGCCACCTGTCACAATGGCGGTTTTACCCGATAACAAATACATATCTGTCATAATTAAAACCTAGCGAAAAAAGAATAAGATTAACTTAGCTGGTATTGGCGTTATACAAACATACGTATTCATTGTGGGAGGCGTAATTAGATCGCATTGCAATGCTTAAAAAATAATCCCGAAATAGTTGGACATCGCGGTCAATAACCTGTACTGTCTCGCCCGCTCTAGATATGTTTTATGCTTTACCTAATACTGCGCTGTACCTTTCTTTATACCTTCAAATTGAAGTGCTAGATAGATATACAACTGCTTTACTAGCTTAGTTATGTCTATTGCTATTCGGTGGCTTCCACCATTACATCAATTTTTTAAAAGGTTATTATTATGTCTAATTCTGTAAACGGTACAGTTAAGTGGTTTAACGAAGAAAAAGGTTTCGGTTTCATTACTCCTGAAGCTGGTGGCAAAGACGTATTCGTACACTTCCGTTCAATCACTTCTGACGGCTTCAAGACTCTTGCTGAAGGTCAAGCGGTTAGCTTTGAAGTTGAGCAAGGCCAAAAAGGCCCACAAGCTGCTAACGTAACAGTTCTTTAAGACCTGTAAGCAAGCTTAGGGTTATTTCTCTTATCTGAAGTAACCCGCAAAGATGGGCTCTTTTTCACATAAAATGTGAAAAGAGCCTAATTTTCGTTTTTAGATTTCTTAACCCAACCTGCGAGGAATTCAAAACAAACAATATCAATAAAGAAGTATTTAATATGCAATTTCAAAACTCTATCTCTACCATTAACAGCCTTATTCCAGGTGCGTTAATTTCAAATATCTCTATAAATAAAACTGCTGTTGCCTTTAAACATGCGAATACCTACCGACATGTTCAGTTATCATCAAGACAAGAAGCAAAGCGATTTATTGATCAGCTTATTCAAGAGAGCTAATTAAGTTCTAACTACCCATTCTATGCTTTCGTGCTTAATAACAAGCGCTTAAGAGACTTTATCGCTGTATAGTCAATAATGATGCTAAAAGGCTAAAAGGCTAAAAGGCTAAAAGGCTAAAAGGCTAAAAGGCTAAAAGGTTATAGGTCTTGCGTGTTCAGTCGTGCAACTGCGTCGTATGTATTAAGCGCTGTAAATAAAGGTGTGCTGTTACAAGAAAAGCATTGGCTAGTACGGGTGTGTACTAACCAACGTCATTATAGAAGTAACCTGTGGTTATTGTTTGGCTTTTAAGTCGACGTCTGAATCTGCTAACAGGTATATGCTTGCTGCATAAGCTGCAATGTTTTGCGCCAGTTCATCAGGGTTAATTTTATCTAATGTGTCATCAGGCGTGTGATGAAGATCGAAATAATCTCGTCCGTTTTGATTTAACCGAATAGTAGGTACGCCTTTCGCTGCTAGCGGTATAATGTCGGGGCCGCCACCAGCAACGTCTGAACCACCGCGAATTATACCTAGCGGGGACAGGAATTTTGCGATTTCATCTACCAGCGCTGTTGCTTCAGGGTTCACATTGGACACAAGTTGCCAAATTGTTTGCGCACCAAAATCAGACTCTGTAGCAAGTACGTGGTTAGCAAGGTTCTTTTCATGCTGTTTTGCATAAGCAAACGCGCCTAACAAGCCTACTTCTTCAGCGCCAAACATAACTACACGAATGGTGCGTTTAGGGCGTTCAGGCAGTGATGCAATTAATGCGGCTGCCGCTGTGGTAATAGCAACGCCCGCACCGTCATCTACAGCGCCAGTGCCGAGGTCCCAGCTATCTAAGTGACCACCAATGAGCACAATCTCTTCAGGCTTTTCACTACCGACTAAATCCAGTATTACGTTGCCGCTGTTTACTTCGCCTTTCCACTTTGACTCAGAATGGAGCGATAACGACAGTGGTTTGCCTAAATTATGTAGGCGTCGTAAATGATCTGCGTCGGGGTTAGAAATAGCAACTACTGGGATATCAGCCCACTCATCACCGTCTGAGCTCATCATGCCAGAGTGAGGGAAGCGATGAGAGTCTGAGCCTACCGAACGTACAACTAAGGCTTCAGCACCACCGCGTTGCGCATGTTGCCAACCAATACGGCGGCGCTGATTCGCTTGACCATAGCCTGCACCCGTTTGGCTTTTTACCATGGCGTCGCCATCGACAAACGCAATTTTGCCTTTCAGCGCGCCGTTTTTAACTGCGGTTAGTGCATGAATATCCCTGAAATACACGATGTCAGCGTTGATCTCGCTCTCTGAAGGAGCCGCTCCACCTAACGCGGTACCGTAAAGGGGCTGCATGTATGGCTCAGTAAGTGAAATATGTAAGTGACCCCTGTCCCAGAAGGGCATGGTAAACTCTTCAATGCTCACTTTATCAAACCCAAGGTTCTTTCCTACCTTAACACCCCAATCTCTGGCGCGCTTTTCTGCTTCTGAACCGCCAAGGCGTGGGCCTATCTCTGTAGTGAGTGATTCTACGATGCTATAGCCTAAGTTACTTTTCAGCGCTTTTTGAATTAGCGTCTCGGCATTTTTCTTTTGCTCGTCAGTAATGGGGGAAGTTTCAGCAAAAACACCGAAACTGCATGCACTTACTAGTGCACCAAACGCTAGATTCCTAGCGATGTTATTCAATCGGGACATGTGTTCTCCGTGGATTATTTTTATATTTTTGTTTATTTGCTTGAGCAAAAATATGACGTGCTTATCATAGCCAAATTGAGATGTGCTTTCGAGGTAAACCACAAGCCGAAGTCGTAAGTTAATCGCAAAGCAGGTCTACTTGGTTGTCAAAAATAATGTTACCTTTTGAAAAGGAAAAAAATAACAAGGAAAGTAAATATGAAAATGTCACTCTATACTTATTTCAAACATAGCACATTAACCTTCTCTGGCTTTATCAACGATAAGACTTACTTCGCTTCACTGGTTTGTGCATTCTTGCTTGTTGGTTGTGGCGGTAGCTCAAATGATAATGACAGTGTAGTAAGGCCAAATTCAGTACTAGGCGTATGGTTTGGGCAAACTTCAACAGCTGAAGATGGGCAAGAAGAAGTTGTTATTGCGGTCTCCTCTGAGGGTAAGACTATTGTATTTTCGCAGGCCTCGCGAGACACGCTTATTGCTCACGGCGACATAAGCGAAGATACCTTTACTTCTGACGATACCATGCTGTATCCAGGAGAAGGCATGACTAAGCATGGCACAATGCAGTTCACAGCGAATGGTGACAGTTTAGAAGGCTCAGCGACAGTATCGGGTCTCACATTTGATTTCTCTGTCAACAAAGTCAGCGCTACCGAGGATGTTTCACTTATCGATATTGCTGGCAATTATGCAAGTTCTTGGTCTGATGGTGCTTACACTCGTTCGTTCGCTATCGATAACGAAGGGATGATCAGCGGTTCAGATACTAATGGTTGCATATACTCAGGCTCTGTTGAGCCAATTAGCGGGATCAGTTCGCTTTTCAATATTAAGATTAAAGCAGAGGTATGCTTTGAAGATTTCGATTATGAAGGGCTTCTCGCTTATGGCGTATTTCCCTTTGAGTATCAGAACTCAATTATTGAGAGAAATGGTATTGTCATAGCATCAGAGGCCTCATCGAGAGCTTATGCTTTTCGCCAATTTAGCCCTCAAGATTAAGGCTATCGACTATATAAACAAGGAGTCTATAGACTCCTTGTTTGATTCGTAAGGGCTCGCCTTAAGTTCTATTTACGCTTCTTCTTAAGCGCCAATTTTTGCTTTTTCTCTTGCTCTTTTAGCACTTCGTTTATAAAACTTTTTCTACCGAATTCACGGGTAATAATACACTTATTTAGATCAAAGCCGCGGGCGGGGCAGTATTCTCTGCCGTACAAGATAATCTGCAGATGCAGGTCGTTCCATCTCTCTTTGGGAAACAGGCGTTTTGCATCGCGTTCTGTTTGCTCTACGCTTTTTCCATTCGATAAACCCCAGCGGTACATTAAACGATGAATATGAGTATCTACCGGAAAAGCAGGAATACCAAAGCCTTGAGACATAACCACCGCGGCTGTTTTGTGGCCAACAGCAGGCATGGCTTCCAGCGCTTCAAAGTTTGCTGGAACTTCACCATTATGTTGTTTAATGATCATATCGGACAAATGCCAGATGCCTTTCGACTTCATAGGCGATAATCCACAAGGGCGGATAATGTCTTGTATTTCTTCAATACTCATCAACACCATGTCGTAGGGGTTATCCGCGCGAGCGAATAACTTTGGCGTAATTTGATTAACGCGCTCGTCGGTACATTGGGCCGATAATAGAACCGCAATGAGTAACGTATATGGGTCTTTGTGATCTAAAAAGATAGGAATTTCTGGATAAAGGTCATCCAAAATTCGCATGATTTCTTTTACTTTTTCCTGCTTAGAAAGCGGCTTAGCCGGCTTAACTACATCATTCATTTCTATATACTTTTTTGTGTATGCTTGGTCTAGTACATTTTAATATCTGAGTGATGCTGCATAGGTAATTGAGCAGTAAGCGGCAACACATTTCTAGACATTAAATTAGCTTTTAGCTCTCAGCGGTAACTCGTACCCGCTCGGCCTTCACTGCCGGCGATGTTTGCTTAGCGGCTAACTTCGCATCGATACTATTTTTGATAGCAATGAGCAGGCCCATGCCTAAAAAGGCGCCCGGCGGTAAAACCGCAAGCAAAAACGGGTTTTCAGTGTCAAATAGCGTTATGGTCCAGTTAGCAGCGATTGGCCCGAATAGCCTATCAGCACCTGCTAACAACGTACCTGCACCCAATATTTCGCGCATACCACCCAAAATAACCAGCACTGCAGTAAAGCCCAATCCCATCATAAGTCCATCGTAGGCTGAGGCGAGTGGCCCATTCTTTGACGCAAAAGCCTCGGCACGACCTATAATGGCGCAGTTAGTTACAATCAGCGGAATGAAAATACCTAATGCTAAATAAAGGTCGTAGGTGTAAGCATTCATTAATAGTTGAACAATGGTTACAAATGCTGCAATTATCATAACGAAAACAGGGATGCGGATCTCGTTTCTTACTACATTTCGAACGAGTGAAACGGTAACGTTACTGCCAATTAATACCAACATGGTAGCCAGGCCAAGTCCTAAACCGTTAATAAAGGTAGCGGTAACGGCTAGTAGGGGGCACAATCCTAACAGCTGTACTAACGCAGGGTTGTTCTTCCAAAGTCCTTGCAAGGATAGGTCGCGAAAGTCAGTCACGTTATAACTCCTCTACACTGTGAGGTTGCGATTCATCCACGTTAACGGTATCTATTGTTTCAACCGAATCTGTTGTTGCACAGGTGTTGGGAGCAGTGAATAGCGCACTTTGGTTAGCTTGTGCGTAAACTAAAGCCTCACGTACGGCTGTAACTACCGCTCTTGGCGTTATAGTAGCGCCTGTGAATTGGTCAAATTCGCCGCCATCTTTTTTGACTTGCCATGGCGCTAAATTATTTGGTGAGAAAGACTTGCCGCTGAAGCTTGTGATCCAATCGCTTACTGCAAGCTCTATCTTATCACCAAGCCCAGGGGTTTCTTTGTGTTCGATAACGCGTACGCCAAGCACTCTCATATTGGTTGTTTTCATTTCAGGCGTATCCATAGCGAGAGAACCCGTCTCGAGTTCTGCTATATCCGTAACTGACAGTGCAGAAGTATTGAGATTTTCACTCTCACTATTACGGGATTCGTTTTGCATACTTCGTTGTTTATCAATGCCAATATACGTATCTACTTTTACACCAACAACAATATCTATATCACCGCTGTAACCATCTGGGGCAGTGGCTTCCAACACAAGCGCGCTAGGTTGGCCGTTTAGCGTAGCACGGTATACCTGATGAGTTTTTCTCATGCCAAGTTCGGGGGCATCGACTTTTGTGCAGTTGGCGTAAAGGGCATTGTCGTGGAATTCACCAGGCACAACTTCATTAAGTACGCTTAGAAGCTTTTGCTGCTTTTGTTGCTCAATTTTGTCTTGGGTGCCGAAAAAGGTTAACGCTATTAACGCTGTGGTGACAACGGCAAACGCACCTAACATAAGGCCGTTTTTGGCCAAGCTTTCTTTCATCATTACTGCTTACCTCGGCCTTTGCCCATATTTTTACCGTAAACGCGAGGGCGGGTGTAATAGTCAATAAGTGGTACCGCCATGTTCATAATGATCACCGCGAACGCTACCGCATCCGGATAACCACCAAACGTACGTATTATGACTATCCAAAAACCAATCGCAGCACCAAATATAATTCGGCCTTTTGGCGTTGTCGACGCTGAAACCGGGTCGGTTGCGATAAAGAAAGCGCCTACCATTACAGCACCATTGAACAGATGGAATAGCGGTGAAGCATAGTAATCGGCGTTAGCTAAATGAAGCATTGATGCACAAACAAATACGCTCAGCAGCATGCCACCTGGGATATGCCAGCTAATAACGCGGGTCTTCCACAGGTAGAGACCGCCAAGTAAATAGGCAAGGCTCACCATTCCCCATCCTGCACCCGCAGCGTCGAATACTCCGCCATCGAAAATTGGCTTAGCTAATGACTCTGAGTATGTTACGCCTTGTGTTAGATCGGTTCTCAATGTGTCTAACGGCGTCGCCATGGTTACACCATCGGCAATAGTTTTAAGCTGAGTAACATCGTAGCCGCTGGTGGTGAAGCCGGTAAATATCAGTGATAGCGAATCAAGGAAGCTTGGCGTAACCCCGGCATGGGTTACAGGGGGTAGCCATAGACTCATGGCTGCCGGGAATGAAATAAGCAAAACCACGTAGGCTATCATTGCGGGGTTAAAAATGTTGAAACCAAGCCCGCCATAGACTTGTTTAGCAACCGCGATCGCAAAAAATACCCCAATGACCGTCATCCACCACGGCAGAGTAGGCGGAATACTAATAGCAATTAACAAGCCTGTTAAAACCGCGCTGTAATCAGTAAGAGTGCGTTCGATAGGGCGTTTTCTTAAAAATAAAATAACCCCTTCAATTACCAGTGCACTTACTACTGCAATAACCGCTTGAATAAGCATGCCCCAACCAAAAAAGATAGATTGGGCTATCATGCCCGGGATCATGGCGTAAATGACTATGCGCATGACCTGTCCGGTATCGCGTTTAACCCGTTGGTGTGGTGAACTCGATAAACTTAACTTCATTCTGATTCTTTCTCTTGTTCAGCTGCCGCTTTTTTCGCTTTTGCTTTTGCAATAGCTGCTGCTATACGTGCTTTCTTTTCATCTTGAGCAGTAGGATGAGAAGTTGTTTGTACGCTTGTTGCTTGTTCAGCAGTATCTTGTGAGGCTGCTATATCGCCATTACCGCTTTGAGCAAGTTTCTTTGCTTTAGCCTTTGCCACTGCGGCAGCAATGCGAGCCTTTTTCTGCTCCGCTTCGCTTAAGTTACTAGATGAATCTAGGGCGTTATTATTCTGTTCACCATTGCCTTGGCTGCTGACGTTTTGAGGGTTCTCATCTTTTGGCGAGCTAACGTCTTGGTTCTCTGTGTCAGCTTCACCAACAGGACTAGATGCTTGTGCTTTTTGCAACGCGGCCTTTTTGGCTTTAGCTTTAGCAACGGCAGCAGCTATCCTAGCCTTTTTTTCGTCCTTAGCACCCATTTCATCTAGCTGTTCTGTAGACTGATCGTCTTGCTGCTCACCTAATTGAGTTGGCGTAGCCTGCTCGGCTTCCCCACTAGCGTTACTTTTAGCGGCTTTTTGCGCTTTAGCTTTAGCAACTGCCGCTGCAATTCGCGCTTTTTTCTGTTCCTCAACTGATAGCTCTGCATTAGTTTCAGTATTGGAAGGATTAGTACTTGAAAGAGCCGCAGTTGTTTGGTCTTGAGAAGCCACTTGGTTTTCTGTCGACGCATCTGAATGCTGGCCGGCTTGTGCTGCTTTCTTGGCTTTCGCTCTGGCGATAGCAGCGGCAACTTTGGCCTTTTTATCATCGTCTGGCGAAGGTGTCTGAGCCGCCGGCTCACTGGCGTTCTCAGCCTTATCTGAACTTTTAGCTTGGGCTGCTTTTTTCGCTTTTGCTCTGGCAATTGCAGCGGCTACTTGGGCTTTTTTATCGTCTGCTGCTGGGTTAAGTTCGTCAGCGTTTACTGGTGTGTTGTCGTCTTTAACCTTGGCTTGCATTGCCGCTTTTTTCGCTTTCGCACGCGCAAGCGCCGCCGCTACTTTGTCCTTAGCCTCAGTTGCGCCAGCATCAACGGTGTTATTTGCATTATCCACAGCTGCAGCATTTTGTTCTTTGGCCTTGTTCGCGGCTAAGCGTGCTTCTTTTGCTTTTCTATGTTTAGCTTCACGCTCTAGCTTTTCGCGTTCTAAGCGCTCTTTACGTGCCTCAAATCGCTGTTTGGCCTTCTCAGCTTTATTTTTTTCATCACGCTGAATGCGTATTTCAGATTTAGCCTGGCGGTAGTAATGCACTAGTGGGATTTCACTGGGGCAAACGTAAGCACATGCGCCGCACTCTATACAGTCGAAAAGGTCGTATTCTTCGGCTTTATCGTATTCTTTTGCTTTGGCGTGCCAAAACATTTGTTGGGGGAGCAACGACGCAGGGCATGCGTCGGCGCATGCGCTACAGCGAATACAGGGGCGCTCTGCATTGTCGTCTACTAGCTCTTTTTTTGCAGGAACCAGCAAACAGTTTGTGGTTTTAACCACGGGGATCGTAGCGTCTGATAAGGTAAAGCCCATCATAGGCCCGCCCATAATCACTTTAGGTGCTTTCTGTTTTTTCGGGTTGTAGTTTGCTTCATCCAATAGATGAGAGACGGGCGTACCCAACAACGCTCTAAAATTGCTTGGTGATTCAACGGCTTCACCAGTTACGGTTACAACCCGTTCAATCAGCGGCTTGCCGTGTAAAATAGCATCTGCAATGGCATAGCAGGTACCCACGTTAAACATCATCACGCCTACGTCGGCTGGCAATCCATTCCTTGGCACTTCTCGACCAGTAACTACCTGAATTAGCTGCTTTTCGCCGCCGGCAGGGTATTTAGTTTCAACGCTAACAACGCGATAGTCTTTTTTATCCTGGCAGGCAATATTGAGCGCCTCAAACGCTTCGGGCTTATTGTCTTCAACCGCAACTACAATGGCCTTCGGCCCAATAAGGTGAGTAAGAATGTCTAGACCCTGGCGTATTTGCCAGGCGTGCTCACGCATCAATCGATCATCAGAAGTAATGTAAGGCTCGCACTCAATCCCATTTAAAATAAGAAACTCAACAGGTTTAGACGTTGAGGTTTTTATATGGGTAGGGAAGCCGGCACCACCCATTCCTGAAATTCCTGCTTGGCAAATAGCTTCTATAAGCTTGTTTTTGTCTATGCCGCTATAATTTGCTATTGGAGATAGCTCGCACCATGTGTCTTTACCGTCAGGACGTATCGAAATACACATTTCTGTTAGGCCGCTAGGGTGCGCTACAACATGCGGAGCAATCGCAACAACCTCGCCCGAGGTTGGCGCATGAACTGGCACAGAAAAAGGCGATGAGCTTTGCGAAAGAATTTGGCCTTTCAATACGGTATCGCCAACTTCTACGCAGCAGATACCGTCTGAGCCAATGTGCTGCCTTAAAGGAACAATCAATAATTCGGGTAACGACGGTTTCTTTATTACTGATGTATTAGATAGAGATTTCTTATCGTCAGGATGTACGCCACCTGGAAATGAGTACATCTTTCCCGCTTCAAGGGTTTCTATAATTGAATCAAAACTTGGATACATCACAATTACGACACCATTTTGATGGGGATATCACCTTTAGGCGATGATTCAAAATCCCACTTCCATGTAGAAGTTGTTTGAGCAATTGGCACCATATCGATACAGTCGACAGGGCAGGGATCTACACATAGGTCACACCCTGTACATTCATCAGTAATAACCGTGTGCATGTGTTTGGCGGCACCTAAAATGGCATCGACAGGGCAGGCCTGAATACATTTGGTACAGCCGATACATTCGTCTTCGCGTATAAACGCGACTTTTTTAACGTCTTCTTCGCCATGAGCTGCATCAAGGGGTTTAGGTTCAACTCCCATCAAGTCTGCGAGTTTTTTAATCGTTGCCTCACCACCAGGTGGGCACTTATTAATATCATCACCTTCAGCAATTGCCTCAGCATAAGGCTTGCAGCCCGGATATCCGCATTGGCCACACTGAGTTTGTGGTAGTACGGCATCTATTTGCTCAACAAGCGGGTCGCCCTCAACTTTAAAGCGAATGCTCGCGTAGCCCAGAACCAAGCCAAAAATAAGCGCAAGGACGCCAATGGCAACAACGGCGAATATAATTGCGGTAGATATCGTCATTACACTTTCACCAGACCACTAAAGCCCATAAATGCTAGGGACATGAGACCAGCGGTTATCATAGCGATTGAGGCACCTTTAAAAGATACAGGTACATCAGCAGCAGCTAAACGCTCACGCATGGCCGCAAATAACACCAGTACAAGAGAGAACCCCACAGCAGCGCCGAAACCATAAATAAGACTCTGCATGAAATTATGCTGTTCGGTAAGGTTTAATAGCGCTACACCAAGCACTGCACAGTTGGTTGTGATAAGAGGAAGGAAAATACCTAACAATCTATATAAGGTAGGGCTGGTTTTGTGCACGACCATTTCTGTGAACTGAACCACCACCGCGATAACAAGAATAAAGGCTAGCGTTCTAAGATAACCGATACCCAGTGGAGCAAGTAAATAGGTTTCAACTAGGTAGCTCGATGCAGAGGCAAGGGTGAGTACAAATGTGGTAGCCATAGACATGCCCATGGCGGTTTCTAGTTTGCCAGACACACCCATAAACGGGCATAAGCCGAGAAACTTAACCAACACAAAATTGTTAACCAGTACTGTACCAATCAATAGCAGTAAAAATTCAGTCATGAATAACGCAATTCCTTCGAGGAATTTTGACGGACAATGCCCGCGAATTAAAAAGAAAAACAGATTAGGTCTATTATCCCTTTTTAGAACGGGTTTAACAACTTGATTGAATTAGGGTTATTTAATGTCTAAACGCGTTGTTTTAGGAATTAAAATAGAATGAAGTGGGTGAGGCGATTAAGAGCCAACTAAGTGGCTCCCCCTCCCCGACTCGAACGGGGGACCTGCGGATTAACAGTCCGTCGCTCTAACCAACTGAGCTAAGGGGGAATCGACACCTAAGTTGTTTGCTGAAGTTGGCTCCCCCTCCCCGACTCGAACGGGGGACCTGCGGATTAACAGTCCGTCGCTCTAACCAACTGAGCTAAGGGGGACCTGTGCTTCAACGGAGGCGAATATTAAAGACGTACTTAGGAACTGTCAACAACATAAATGAAATATTTGTGCTGACTGCGCAAAAAATAGCTTTTTACGGCTTTTATGTTCATTTTGTCGTCAATGCTGAGAAAGTGATGGTTAATAACTGCCCATTATGACCTCTTTGTTTATAAACAAGTGTGGTTTTAGTTTCTAAAGAAATGGTTTTTTCTTTTTTCTTATATATCCCAGTAAAGTTAAAGGCTATAACTAAAAAGAATAAAAAATCGCTTCCATACTGTTATTATGTACAGCCTTTAATAAATCTGTAACCTGTACCTGAGGATTAAAAGGTTAGTCACCACTTACGTGATGAGAAATTAATCGAGCACAAAATCCCGCCGAATATGGTCTGGCGGTAGTTATCCACTAAATCTGTGGATAACTATGTTGATAGCTTAGATTCGTCTACTGTTTTTGCGAGATCAAGTATCACTTGATCTAAGTGAATATTGCATTAAACATTATAATAGTCTTTGTTATACAATGTCTTAGGTGTGTTTTTGTGATCGTTATTCTCGATCTAAATAGATCGGTTGAGCAAAAAGTAGCTTGTGTGTTAATTCAACGAATGACTAAATGCTATCCAACTAAATCGGTGGCAACCTTTGCCGGTTTACGATTCATTAACATTTTTGTTGGTCTTTCAACCGTTAAGCTATGAAAACCTAGAGTATATGTAATTCGCTAGTAGCTATATTAAAAGTGAAATGAATTAGAAATTAAACTGTCATGGATTCATCGACACATTAGTTGCACAAAATTACTGACAAAGTACTGCTTTTGTCGAATACCGACCAAATTCGTAAAGTGCATGTGCTTTTGTTAAAAACACAGTATTTCTTCTCTCCCTCTTATGCTTTGCTATGTTTATCGAAACAGCATAGCTAAATAGCGTTTACTCTTTTACACTAGCGCGCAGTTAATGAGGGGATTTTAGTCAGCCGGAGCTCTAGTGATAAAAAGTAACGCTAAACAACGTACTTCCGACTTGTTGGAAGGAGACATAGGCACAACGTTAAAGCGTATGACTATTCCTATGATATTGGGGATGGTAATGATGATGAGCTTTGGGCTGATCGATACCTTTTTCGTGAGCTTGTTGGGCACCGATCCTTTGGCCGCTATTAGTTTTACCTTTCCCGTTACTTTTACTGTAATCAGCCTGAATATTGGTTTAGGTATAGGTACGTCGGCAATTATAGGGAAATTACAGGGTAGCAAGGAGGTAACCAAGTCCCGACACTATGCTACAGGCTCGCTGATGCTGTCTGTTTTGCTTGTTGGGATTTTGGCAATAATTGGCTTTCTTACCATCGAGCCAGTTTTTAAACTGCTAAATGCTTCTGAGAATCTAATGCCTTATATTTCTGATTATATGGGGCTATGGTATTTTTCGAGTATTTTCCTTGCTATGCCGATGGTGGGAAACAGCGTTTTGAGAGCCTGTGGTGATACGCGTACACCTAGTATCGTTATGGCTACGGGTGGCGGGCTGAACGCTTTGCTCGACCCTCTCTTTATTTTCGGTTTTGGTCCTATCCCTGCAATGGGAATAAAAGGTGCTGCTCTAGCTACTTTTATCGCGTGGATTGTTGGCGCTTTGTGGATACTTTATATCTTGGCTGTTCGCCGAAAGCTTATGTTGCCTCGGCTTCTGACACTCGCCGAGTTGCGTGATAGCAGCCGTGAAATTCTCAAGATAGGACTGCCTGCGGCAGGTGCAAACATGCTGACCCCTGTCGCTGGTGGTGTAATGACTGCTGTCGTTGCTGGTTACGGTGCTGAAGCGGTTGCAGCTTGGGGAGTAGGTAATAGAATGGAGTCCATTGCTAGTATTGTCGTGCTAGCACTTTCTATGACGCTGCCTCCTTTTATTAGTCAAAACGTAGGAGCAGGACAGATAGAGCGGGTAAAAAAAGCATATTCGCTTACGCTGAAGTTTGTTCTGATTTGGCAGTTCGGCATTTTTCTTGTCATGTGGGCACTGTCTAGCTGGATAGCTGTCGCTTTTGCTAATGAAGTCGAAGTCAGTATATTAATACAGCTGTTTTTGATGATAGTACCGTTAGGCTACGGTATGCAGGGAATTATCATTTTGACTAACTCATCGTTAAACGCTATGCACCGCCCCATGACGGCATTGATATTAAGTGTCATCCGCTTATTTGTTTTCTTCGTACCAATAAGCGTTGCGGGTAGTTTTTTCTTCGATCTAAAAGGGCTATTTGCCGGAACCGTCATTGCCAATATCGCAATGGCATGCGTTTCACTTATTG
Organism: Alteromonas sp. ABV4_150; assembly: GCF_056311745.1. Classification (NCBI taxonomy): domain Bacteria; kingdom Pseudomonadati; phylum Pseudomonadota; class Gammaproteobacteria; order Alteromonadales; family Alteromonadaceae; genus Alteromonas; species Alteromonas sp. ABV4_150. The sequence continues at coordinate 2,916,519 of NZ_CM149971.1, forward strand.
TTTTCAAGCGAGCGTTAGCTCAGCTTGAAACAGACTCGGTAAATTCTTAGTGCGGCGAATGCCAATCCCGGTTAGCGCGATTTTTTAACGGATGTGTCCGCAAGCGATATTTAAGCAGTAAGCTAAAGGAAAGGTTAAGTTAATGAGCAGAGGTTTTGAGCTTCATTCTAAATACAAACCAGCTGGTGACCAGCCTAAGGCTATCGAAGCCTTGGTAGATGGCTTGGAGAGTGGCTTGGCCGGCCAGACACTGCTGGGTGTTACAGGGTCAGGTAAAACCTTTACTATGGCTAACGTCATTAAAGAAGTGCAGCGACCCACGCTTATACTGGCACACAATAAAACACTAGCGGCTCAACTTTACGGTGAAATGAAAGAGTTTTTCCCCAATAACGCCGTAGAGTACTTTGTTTCATATTACGATTACTACCAGCCAGAAGCCTATGTTCCTAGTACCGATACCTTTATCGAAAAAGACGCGTCGATAAATGATCACATTGAACAAATGCGTTTATCTGCTACTAAGGCACTTATGGAGCGCCGCGACGTTGTCATTGTAGCCAGTGTTTCGGCTATATATGGCTTGGGCGACCCAGAATCTTATATGAAAATGCTGTTGCATCTTCGCCAGGGTGACACCATGGACCAGCGTGATATTTTACGTCGCCTTGCTGAACTGCAATATAAGCGCAACGATTTGGCCTTTGAGCGCGGTACCTTCCGCGTGCGAGGCGATGTAATAGATATCTTCCCAGCCGATTCTGAAAAGCAAGCCGTAAGGGTAGAGCTGTTTGACGATGAAATAGATAAAATAAGTCTATTCGATCCGTTAACGGGCGCGGTAGATAAGTCTGTTATTCGTGCGACGGTTTTCCCAAAAACCCATTATGTAACACCGCGAGAGAAAATTCTTAATGCTATTGAGCATATTAAGGATGAGTTAGGCGATCGCAAAAAACAGCTTCAAGAAACGAATAAGCTTATTGAAGAGCAACGTATCTCACAGCGTACCCAGTTTGATATCGAAATGATGATGGAGCTAGGTTACTGCTCGGGTATTGAAAACTACTCCCGCTACTTGTCGGGACGAGCGCCGGGCGAGCCACCTCCAACCTTATTAGATTACTTCCCAGCAGACGGCCTGATGTTTATCGATGAGTCTCACGTAACCGTTTCCCAAGTAGGAGCTATGTATCGTGGTGATCGCTCTAGAAAAGAAACCTTAGTTGAATTTGGATTCAGATTGCCATCTGCGTTAGATAATCGCCCGCTAAAATTTGAAGAATTTGAGCAAATTTGCCCTCAAACTATTTATGTTTCCGCTACGCCGGGCGACTACGAACTTAAGAAAACCGACGGCGAGATTGTTGAGCAGGTTGTGCGCCCTACGGGCTTATTAGATCCAGTTATTGAGGTACGCCCTGTAGCAACTCAAGTTGATGATGTGCTCTCTGAAATTCAAAAGCGTGTTGAGCTCGACGAACGTGTGCTTATTACTACGCTTACAAAGCGTATGGCCGAAGATTTAAGCGAGTATTTAAATGAGCATGGCGTAAAGGTGCGCTATTTACACTCTGATATTGATACTGTTGAGCGTATTGAAATTATTCGCGACCTACGGTTAGGTAAATTTGATGTACTAGTAGGTATAAACTTGCTGCGTGAAGGCTTAGATATGCCTGAAGTGTCACTGGTCGCTATTTTAGATGCAGATAAAGAAGGCTTCTTGCGCGCAGAGCGCTCGCTTATTCAAACTATCGGTCGTGCTGCTCGTCACGTGAACGGTAAAGCCATCCTATATGGTGACAGCATAACCAAATCTATGAAAAAAGCGATAGACGAAACGGATCGTCGTCGCGAAAAACAAATGGCGCATAACGAGGCCAACGGTATTACGCCAATGCGACTCAATAAGCCTATTACCGATATCATGGACTTAGGTGATAGTGCACATCCTGCTTCTGGTAAAGTAAGACTGCGCAAAGTTGAAGAGAAGAAGAAGCAACAGAAAACAGCAAGTGCGACTGAGTTGATGGATCAAATTACTGAGTTGGAAAAACAGATGTTTGAATACGCTCGAGAACTCGAGTTCGAAAAAGCGGCTTCACTTCGTGACGATATTGAGTCACTGAGAAAACAAGTGGTAGCGCTTTCTTAGGCATTTTTCATTACCAAGGTCCCCCAATGCTTATTGGGGGACTTCTAGTCGCCCAACCACGTCTTTATTCAGTTTACCTATATTCTACATTGCGTCTGCTATACCCTCTGTTTCGTATTGTTTTAAATAACACATCACTCCTTTGTTTTTATTTTCACTTATGTTCTTTTTACTTATGTAAAAATATTCGCTTAGATAGCTGTTTGCGTAATAGGGAAGTTGGTTTTTTATTAGCAAATGAGACGAAAAGTAGCAAAATGTCGTTGTAATAGCGCTACTAGTTACATATAGTTCTAATTAGAGTATCGATAACTATACCTATAAACAGGTGCTAACATGCTTAATCGTCTTCAGGAGTCAGATATCAAGCTACTGCGTGTGTTTTATGCTGTAGCGAGCTGCAACGGATTTACTGCGGCAGAACCCGTGTTGCGTATGCAACGACCAAATATCAGTGCCGCCATTAAAAAGCTGGAAGAGCGTTTAGATTTGGTGCTATGCCATCGTGGTCGTGGTGGTTTTCAAATGACAAAAGAAGGTGAGGTGGTTTTTCAAGAAACCAAGCGCATCTTCAATGCCTTCGATAACTTTGTTTTTAATTTAAAATCGCTACACGATGATTATTCTGGCCATATCACCCTCGTGTTAATGGCAGGTCTGCCGCTATCAATGCACTTGGCCGTTAGTAAAGCGGTTAAAAGCACGATGAAAAAGTTTGACGATATTCATGTGAATATCCAAACTCGTTTATACAACGAAGTAGAACATGTAGCGTTATCGGGGGAGTGTCACCTTGTGGTTTCGACCTATGACATGGTAAAGCCAGAATCTGTCACTTTTCACCCGGTGGGGATTGAAACTGAAGGGCGCTTGTACTGCGCGCCAACTCATCCTTTGGCGAAGTATCGCGATACTGAATTGCCTGATAATGTGAAAATTGGTGACTATCCTGCGATTGGTATCGCTGGCCTGTCGTCGGCTAACTATATTGAAGATGAAACCAGACTATCCATCCAAACCTTTTCTGATTCTTTTGATGCTGCTATGTCCGCAATTATGACGGGCGAATATATCGGTTTATTACCCGATTACATGGCGAAAGAGCAGGGGGCGGCGTTAGGACTTGTGCCTATTGCACAAGGGAGTCTTTTTAACTTTAGCCACGAGCTATTCGTCATGAATGGTAAAAACACACGGTTAAACCCGGTATTACGCCACTGCATTAAAGAGTTGAGTTATTTTATTTCTGAAAGCCAGAAGTAGTTTCATCAATACAGCTAATATAAAAACACCTCTTGTTCTAACGCGTTCATAAATACGCAGGGAACAAGAGGTTTTTTTTTATTGAGTCTGTTTATTTGTATGAGCAGTACCTATTCGTACTCTAGTGGGTCGGTAGCGTTGTTTTCCTTAAAAGCTTCTAAACGCTCTTCACATGCACCGCATTTCCCGCAGGCTTTTTCTCTGCCGTTGTAGCACGTCCATGTTTGCCCGTAATCCAAACCCATCGACAACCCGTCAGTCAAAATAGCTGTTTTGCTGTCGTCGATATAGGGCGTCATTATGGTAACAGGGGTGTAGTTCGCAATACCGCAAACGTCATTCATTTTATGTACGAATTCTGGGCGACAGTCGGGGTAAATGGCATGGTCGCCTGAGTGTGCGCCATAGTAGACTTCATTGGCGTCCAAGCTCACAGCATAACCAACCGCCAATGACAGCAATATCATGTTTCGGTTAGGGACTACCGTTTGCTTCATACTTGGCTCTTCATAGTGACCCTCGGGCACATCGATATCTGACGTTAGGGCAGAGCCACCAATAAGTGTATTAATAGCGCTAATATCGACAATTTTGTGGGGCACATTAAGCGATTTACACACGTTCGCTGCATAATCGAGTTCTTTCTTATGGCGCTGACCGTAGTTAAAACTTAATGCGTGGACTTTTTTACCTGCCTTTAGTGCTTTGTGCAGTACAGTGAAAGAGTCCATGCCTCCTGAATAGATAACAACAACGTTTTCTGACATAGTTTTTGAAGATTTAAGAAATTATCCCCGAATTTTATGTGATCCTTGGTAAAATCCCAACATACAATCGTTAAAGGGTGTCAAATTGTCTGTAATGTCCACATTAAACATCAATGAGATGTTTGAAACTATCCAGGGTGAGGGTGCTCACACAGGTATTCCTTCTATCTTTGTTCGCCTGCAGGGCTGCCCTGTAGGCTGCCCATGGTGTGATACTAAACATACGTGGGAAATTAAACCTGATTTAAGTGTTTCGCCTCAGGCTGTGATAACCAAAGGCGAAGAGTCAGAAAGTTATTTCATCTCAAGCGAAGACGCCTTGCTGGCCGAATTTAGTAAACAAGGATACGTGGCAAAACACGTGGTCATCACGGGGGGGGAACCTTGTATGTATGATTTACGTCCGTTGACAACCCTGCTACACGATAACGGGTATACCACACAAATTGAGACCAGCGGTACCTTTGAAGTGCTCTGTGATGAGCGCACTTACGTAACTGTTTCACCTAAAATAAATATGAAAGGCGGATACGATGTTTTGGTCAGCGCATTAGAAAGAGCAAACGAAATTAAGCATCCTATTGCTATGCAAAAGCATATTGATGAACTTGACGCTCTGCTGAGCAGCGTATCATCGCTGGAAGGAAAACAGGTTTGTTTACAACCAATTAGCCAGCAGAAGAGAGCAACTGAACTGGCTGTTCGTACTTGTATTGAGCGCAACTGGCGGCTATCTTTACAAACACATAAATACATTGGCATTGAGTAAATGTTTAATATGCATTGGCTTCTCGAAAGAACAAAACGCGATAATAAGTACTCAACTCATTTTTTAACTCACTCTTTAATTCAACGTGGGCATAAAGAAAATGCACAGCTTCAACTTGCTTAAAAAAGTCGTTACTGCAGCTATTGCTTTATGTCTTTGGGCTATTGTACCAATGGCTGATGGCGCTACATGGACGATTACCTATCCCAGGCCGATCGATGACTCCGACGCACGTGCACAATATCCTATTGCATTATTGAAACTAGCACTCGATAAAACGGGGGTAAACTATGAACTTCGTCCCTCGGACCGAATATTATTGACGAGTAAGGCTATGCGCCAGCTTCGAGAAAACAGAGAAGTGAACGTTGTGTGGAGCATGACCGATAGCCAGCGTGAAAAAGAACTGACTCCCATTCGAATACCTATCGCCAAAGGACTTATTGGCTTGCGGGTCTTCGTTATAAACGAAGATAAGAAGTCAAAATTTGATAACGTATTGTCGTTGAACGATATGCGTAAACTTGTTCCTATTCAGGGAGAAGAGTGGCCAGATACTAAAATATTGCAAGCCAACGGCTTTAATGTTTTTACCGTACCTGAGTTTCGCGAAGGGTATGACATGGTTAAACGGGGCAAAGGAGACTTTTTTCCTCGTTCCGTGATGGAAGTAGGTGCTGAACTTGAAGAGGAGGGCCGTCGCACCAGACTCTATCTAGAGTCTTCAATGGCGCTTTATTATCCCACTGCCATGTACTACTTCGTGAATGGCAATAACAAAACACTAGAAAACCTCATTCAGACGGGCTTAAATAGAGCCATAGAAGACGGCTCATTCGACGCTCTTTTTGAGTCTACTTACGCGCCTATTTTAGAATCTTTAGACGTTAATAAGCGCAAAATTTTTACTTTAGAAAATCCATTGCTCCCCATTGAAACGCCTCTTACTAATTCTGCACTTTGGTATAAACCTACGTTATAAAGAGTAAAAAAGAAATAAAAAACGCAGCCCAAGCTGTAATGCCGATCAGTTAAGAATTGAATGATCGGTCGACCGATCTTTTTAAGGCTTCAAAATCCGGTATCAGGTAACTGATATCGGATTTTTTTATGGACGTTTCTCAAGCTTTAGACATCATCAATACCGTTAAGCAGCCACAAGCCAAAGCGCTGTCTGACCTCATTCCATTAGAGTTGATTGAGCAAGCTTATCAGATGTCTGATACGGCGCACCTTGCGCAAACGTAAGTTATCGCTTGAATCACTGGTGTGGCTGCTTGTAGGCATGGCGCTATTCCAAGGCAATATAAATACCTACATAAAATGGCTGAGAATCTTATTCTGGCCCTACGACGAGAACGAAAGCTTCTCCCGAACTGTTAAGCAGAGGCCACAGCGATACAGCAGAAAGAAAAATGCCGCTCACCTTAAGTGAACGGCATTACCCCTTTTAGGGGCCTTTTTCTTTATACCTCAGAAAGAAATCACCTTTAACTCATATTTAATTCCGTAAAAGCGAAGGTTTTGTTTATCGCCAAACCCCATGATTTTATTGCCTTCAGGGCTATTTCATTCATGGAGATTAAAATGAAAATTTCACTTAACAAAACACTTACTGCTTTATTTGCGTTTACAACGCTTTCATCTTTTGACGTACTTGCAGACGTTGAGATAGGGCTAAGTTTAGGTACAAGTAAACCCAAAAATTACGATCAATGCGCATGCACAACCGACGGGGCTATAACCGATATTGAAGCGGAGGTAGATATCGATTTGGCGGTAGCTCAATTGCGTTACGTTTTCGACAATGGCATTTTTGTAGAATTTCGTCATGGAATGGGGTTTTCAAAGTCGGAGAGTAAAGTGACACCTCGAGGTGGTGAATCAACTAGGGGGTTAGACATTGAACTTGATGGCTTAACTAACGCATCTATTGGCTATCGATTTTTTTCCGATCAAACACTTTCGACTTATGTAATGCTGGGCACAACTACAAATATTGTTTTAACAGCGTTTATGCCTGATGGTCCTGAGTTCGGAAGGGAAAATTACAGTAACGAGTTTTCTTACGGCGCCGGAGTAAACTGGAATGTATCTCAGGATTTTATAGTGGGACTTGAGTATTTCCAATATTCAAATGGAGACTTGGGTGGTACCGGAGAAGTAGATTTGTCGACATGGTCGGCATCATTAGCTTACCGCTTCTAAGATAACTAAGAGGCGATGCAATAGATCGCCTCAACGCCCATTTGTACGCCTTTGCTCTAGTTAAACTTATTTGGATAACATTCTAATGACTACTCTACGTTTACAATTCATGACCGCAGTAATACTCACCTTGTTACCGTTATCTGTTTTTTCTTCACAAAAATATACTGGGCCTATCATTGATGTACATGTTCATGCCTACGACGACAGCAGTCCATTGTTTGGCCTAGAGCACCCACCCACTCTTCGCAGAAAAACCTACCAACCGGCGAAAAGCGCTTTACACCTCAAACAAGAAGTACTGAAGCGATTCCACAAATACAATATCGTAAAAGCTGTTGTGACTGCAGGCGAGCTGTGGTTAGACGATGCGCCAGATACTATCCTGGTTGCAAATGCTGCGAAACCAACTTCAATATTGAAGAAACAACACGAGCTTGGTTATTTGGATGTTATCGCTGAATTAGCACCATTTTATGAAGGTAAAAAATTAGACCACCCTTCACTCGAGGGCTATTTCAAACTTGCAGAAGTACTTGGTGTACCGATTGGAGTGCATATTTTTCCTGGCGGCCCAAATTTTGGCATGCACTATTTGCCAGAAATGCTTGGAGGTATGCGTGCAATGAATGCATCGCCAAAGCAAATAGAAAAACTGTTAGTAGCCTACCCCAAACTGAAGCTATACATAATGCACGGAGGTTGGCCTTTTATTGAAGACTTAAAGTCACTTTTATACATGCACCCCAATGTTTATGTTGATATTGCCGTTGTTAATTGGATCCTACCCGAAAAAGAGGTCATTAATTATATAATCGCATTAACCGATGCGGGTTTTGGAAACCGTATTTTGTACGGGAGTGATCAGATGGTTTGGCCCGAAATCATTGATGATGCAATAGCAACAATAAATGAGAGTAACGTGCTATCACTTCAGCAAAAAGCTGACATTTTTTATAATAACGCAGCAACATTTTTGGGGCTAACCAATAGACAAATAAGCCAACATAGAGCAATTAAATAATACACTCTAGAGAGTCTTGACTCGCTCAATAAGGTTGACCGTATTATTGGTCTCTGAAAGCACCAGCTTTAGTGCGAGTTTGTTTTGTTTTTGTTTTTCTAAAAGCATTTTAAACCTGGGTATCTCTTTCATTCTTTTTAAGAACGGGTCACTCTCGATACTATAAAAACGCTGAAAACTCGCGGGAACAGCACTGTTGTTTATTAGGTTTGTCAATATGTTAAGTGCATCATCGTATTGGCCCATCTGAGCATAAAGCTGCGCTAAGTAATAGTCATAATAACGACTTCGTTGCTCATTCTCCAACGCTCGCGTAATCTCTTCGACGATCGGTAATTCATTGCTGACATCGTTCGGATAAAGTAGTCGTCTGAACAAGAGCGCTTGACCGCCTGATATTTTTGACAAAGCAAGATCAATATAACGAGCTTGCTGTCCATTAGGCACTTGTGTAAGCGCGTACAGATATACTTGAGGAAAGAATCCAACGTTGAAGTCGTATTCTTTAACACTATTTACGTACGCTTCAATACGCTTTATTTTGTTTTCTGACTCGCTGTGATTGAGTTGATGCAAAGTAATTGCTTTTGTTACCGGTGGTGCAAGTTTCTTCATTACGTCGTAGATTTGATTGAGAACCTGCTTTTCTCCGGCGTATTCATGAACTTCAGCTTTGTGTACCCAACAATTCATGAATTGTATACTGCGCTCAAGACACTCTTGTGCTTGAGCATCTGCATCAACGATTTCATTTTTCACTATATGAATGTATGCCAACCGATTTGGCCCTTCTGGGCTTATCTGGTCAACTGCGCTTAGACGCAATGCGTATTTTCTAGATAAATCGTACTGCCCATGGGCGTAATGATACATTGCCAATCCGTCCAGTAATGTGTTGTTGAACGGGTCGCTGTGCAATTTATCTTCAGCTAGTTGTTTAGCGAAATCTGCTTGCCCCACAATCTGTAGCGTTAATAAGTACCATTCCAGAATAAGGGTATCATTTGGTTCTAAGCGATATGCTTTGTCAAAATACTTGAGTGCTTGCTCGATATCTCCGCTTCTTGGCGTTGTCGCCCTTGGGCTAACCATCATAGCTTTTGCAAACCAAAACAATGCATTTAATTCATTTGATTCTTCTTTGTCTTTTAAGATTGCAGATGACATCTCTAGTGCAACAGCTTCTTCAATCTGTACCCAATTAGCGCGTAAACTAAGAATGCTAGACAGTAAAAACTGTGCATCTTGAAAATCAGGATATCTGTTTACCAATTGTTGAACATCGTTTTGTAAAGCTTTTAGGTTTTCAGGCGCTAAATTAAGAAGGCTCGCTTTCAATGACAAAAATTTCAGTTGAGCGTTATAGTTAATGTTGTTTTCTACATTAGTTTGTTGTTCAGCTATAGATAATGATGATGTCGTCATCGCAATACTTCTAGCGACATCACGCTGTATATTGAAGATATTATTACCATTAAATGAAAAAACCGCATTGGATATGAGTTCTCCATTTTTGCCATCAATTATTCTTGTTGATATTTTTACGAGGTTATCATGGTACTGAATAGTCCCTTCCACTACAAAGCGTACCTGCAGCTCTCTGGCAACCTCTGTGATAGGTAATGATTTTACCGAAAAGTAGTGTGATGATTTTCTAGCGATGACTCGCATGTCAGTTTCATTTGCGAGTATTTGGAGTATTTCTTCTGTAATTCCAACAGGTAAGTTCTTTAAATTGGGATCATTAGAAAGGTCATCAAACGTAAGTACCGCAACACCATCAAGCGTGAGCTCAGGTTCTTTAGTATTTTGAGAAAAATAAACCCACAGTGACGCTACAATAAGAAACATAGTTGCAAAATAAGCTATATAGCGCAGCGGCTTTAATGAATTGAGCTTCTTGGCACTAACAGTTTCATTTTGTTTTGGTTTGATAACTGAAGTATTGAATTTGTAGCCGCGTTTCGGAATTGTTTCAACAGCGGAACTCAAACCTGGCTCTAGCGACTCAAGTTTTTTTCTCAAATCTGAAATAACTCTGGAGAGTGATTCATCAGCGCCGAACCTTTGAGGCCAAACTTCTTCGAGCAATTTCTCTCGCGTAACCACCGCGCCGTTCGCGTTTAACAACAGTGCAAGTACTTCAGAAACCTTGTTAGTTAGCTTTACGACCGCTTCATTTTTTTCAATCGTGTTTTCAACTCGATTAAAAGTAAATCCATTTAGTTCAAAATAAACAGAAGCATCCATAGCAATTGTCCCGGTCAATCTACACAGACTTGATTTTGAGGTAAGTTCAAAAACACCATATTACACATCAAATCAACTCTGAATTACAGCGCAATAAACTGTGCTTTGGTCTAATTTTGGCATTATCACTACATCATTTCATCCGTATCAAAACCTATACCTAGTTATATCAGGAAATTCGCTCTCTAGGACGCAATGATAAACTGGTCAGTCTGAGCTGTAATCCCCGCTCCAGGAAGCTATGGCCAGGATTGCCCGATACCCTGAATGCTCGAATTGTGAGCCGAAAAATCAAAGGCAAAACCTATGAAGTGCTTACGTCAATGACCGATGCCATGCGCTATCATGCAGCCGACATCGCTGACTTATACGGGCATCGCTGGGAGATTGAGCTGGGTTACAGAGAACACATGCTGGGAAACCGTCTGACCCTGCGTAGTCGCCTGCCTGAATTAGTGAAGCAAGAACTGTGGGGCGTATTGCTGACTTACAATCTGGTGCGATACCAGATGGTTCAGATGTGCTTTAACCTTAAAGGCAACTACCTACCTTACCAGCTTAGTTTTAACGGCGCGCTGGCTCAGGTGACGTCGCTGCTGGTCGGTCTGCCTTATTCAACGCCCGGCGCTATTCCAAGGCAATATAAATACCTGCATAAAATGGCTGAGAATCTTATTCTGGCCCCACGACGAGAACGAAGCTTACTCCGAACTGTTAAGCAGAGGCCACAGCAATACAGCAGAAAGAAAAATGCCGCTCACCTTAAGTGAACGGCATTACAGCCTAAGCTGCGTTTTTTTATCGTTGTTTCGTTGCCTCTATTAAGACTCGCCAGCGTGAACGTCTTTCATTGAACGGCCAGAAGGATCGGCATTGTTCTTAAAGCTTTCGTCCCACTCAAGGGCTTCTGCAGTACTACAGGCGATTGACTTGCCGCCAGGTACACAGCGCGCAGCACTTTCTTGAGGGAAGTAGCTCTCGAAAATAGTGCGGTAGTAATAGCCTTCTTTGGTGTCAGGCGTATTTACTGGGAAGCGGAACTCCGCAGTAGCCAGCTGTTGGTCGGTTACTTCGTTTTCAACAAAGTCGCGAATTGAGTCAATCCACGAATAACCTACACCGTCACCAAATTGTTCTTTTTGACGCCACAATACTTCCGCAGGCAGTGTTTCGCCATTATCAAATGCTTTACGAAGGATCCACTTTTCCATTTTTCCATCAAGACACATTTTGTCTTGTGGGTTTAGGCGCATGGCTACGTCAATAAAGTTCTTATCTAAGAAAGGAACACGTGCTTCAACACCCCATGCTGACGTCGCTTTGTTGGCACGAGCACAATCAAACATGTGAAGTCGATCTAGCTTACGTACCGTTTCTTCGTGGAATTCTTTGGCATTTGGCGCCTTGTGGAAATATAGATAGCCACCAAAAATTTCATCAGAGCCTTCACCGGAAAGTACCATCTTTATACCCATTGCTTTAATTTTGCGGGTCATAAGGTACATTGGGGTAGCAGCGCGGATAGTGGTTGTATCGTAGGTCTCTAGGTGGAAGATAACATCACGGATGGCATCTAAACCTTCTTGGATAGTGAAGTGGATTTCATGGTGCACAGTACCAATCATATCTGCAACTTTCTTTGCGGCCTTAAGGTCAGGAGCACCTTCAAGACCTACGGCGAAACTGTGTAGGCGTGGCCACCAGGCGTCGGTCTTATCTTCATCTTCAACACGTTTGGCTACGTACTGCGCAGCCACTGCAGAAACCAGTGATGAGTCTAGACCACCAGACAGCAGCACTGCGTAAGGCACGTCAGACATCATGTGTGACTTCACTGCTTTTTCAAATGCTACGCGCAGCTCGTCTAAATCGCTTGCGTTGTCTTTTACGTTGTCGTATTCCATCCAATCGCGTTTGTAGTACTTAGTGACTTTTCCTTCTTTGCTCCACAGGTAGTGGCCTGGGGGGAATTCACTAATTGTCTTACATACGCCGGCTAATGCTTTCATTTCTGACGAAACATAGAAGTTACCGTGTTCGTCGTAACCCGTATATAGAGGAATAATACCAATATGGTCACGGGCAATCAGGTAAGCGTCTTGTTCTTCATCGTAAAGAATAAACGCGAACATGCCTTCTAGGTCATCAATAAAATCAATACCTTTTTGCTGAAAAAGCGGAAGAATAACTTCACAATCTGAGCGGGTTTTAAATGGATACGGCTCATCTAAGTCAGCGGCTAGCTGCTTGTGGTTGTAAATCTCGCCGTTAACAGCAAGAATTTGCTTATCGTTTTGGCTGATAAGAGGCTGTGCCCCTGTATCTACGTCGACAATCGCCAGTCTTTCGTGACAAAGAATGGTATTGTCATTATTCCAGATACCCGACCAGTCAGGGCCACGGTGGCGCAAAAGTTTTGATAAATCGAGGGCTTGGGTTCTGAGTTCAGACACATCGGTTTTGATATCAAGGATACCGAAAATACCACACATATAACGGATTCTCTCTGTTCACTTGTTGAAAAAAATAATAGAAGTTTTTTCTGTCGGTACTCGCGTACGAGTGGGCGAAGGATTGTTTTTATTCTTTTTTCGCGTGCCTTGAATGTGCCAGTCTGACAGGAAATTGCAAGTACATTATGATGAGAAAATGGAAATTCTTATTCCTTTTATCCCAAAATAGCCGTTTATTAACATTTTTATCCTATTTCGAGTGAATAATTATGTTGTGAGTGAGTTTGCTGAGTAATAGAAAATAGCAGTTCGAAGCCGCTTGAATCAGTATTCTGGAAGTGAGAAATAAGAAAGGGCCTATAAAAAGGCCCTTTTGATTTCACTGCATAACTAAGCATTTTTAACGCTTAGAAGTCGGTGCGGATTTTAATTTTTGCGTTGAAACTCACTTGCTTCATTCCATTTAGGCCAAGCGTCAGCATTTGCAACGCCTACGCCCACGTCAAACAGCATCTGAGTGTCTTGTACGATACCGCTTAGGTCCCAGTCATCGCGGTATTGGTCGCACACTTGATGGTAGCAGCCTGTCACGATAACGTTCATACGTTTTCTATACTTAGCCGTTTCTTCGTCTGCTGGTTCATTCCCGCCCTCTGCATAAAGTGCCGGTACACCCTGTTTAGCGAAGCTGAAGTGGTCAGAACGGTAGTAGTAACCTGCTTCAGGTCGGTCTTCTTGGGTAAGCGTTCGACCTTGCTTAGCTGCAGCGGCTTCAAGGTAGTCTTCCATTTCTGATTTACCCATGCCTACAACAGCAACGGTTTTGGTTTTACCCAGCACGTTCATTGCATCCATATTGATGTTAGCAACGGTATTTTCAATAGGAATAACAGGGTTGCTGGCATAGAATTTACTGCCTAAAAGCCCTTGCTCTTCAGCCGTCACTACTAAAAACGACACTGAACGCTTAGGTGCAGGCGTAAGTTCTGAATAGGCTTTAGCCATTGCAAGTATAGCTGCAGTACCCGTGGCGTTATCGTGGGCGCCGTTATAGATTTGGTCGCCTTCTTTGCTTTCATCTTTACCTAGATGATCCCAATGTGCCGTGTAGATGATATGCTCATCAGGAAACTCGGTACCCGGTAATGTGGCGATAACATTGTTGCTTTCTGACTTTTCGAACGTGTTTTTCACGGTAACTGACGCTTTAATATCCATTGCTTTGCTATATGGACCCTGCATCGCGTTAGCTTTCTCTGTGTCAAAATCAAGGCCGGCATCGGCAAACACTTTTTTCGCTGCATCTAACGTAAGCCAGCCTTCAACGGCAACGCGGCTCGCACCTTTATCGGCACTCACTAGACCGTACTGAGGACCACTCCAGCTGTTTGCAACAACAGACCAGCCATAAGACGCTGGCGCGGTTTCGTGAACGATAATGGCACCCGCCGCCCCTTGTCGACTCGCCTCTTCGTATTTGTAACTCCACCGGCCATAATAGGTCATGGTAGTGCCTTGAAACTTCCCGCTTTCTGGGTTTTCAAAACCTGGGTCGTTAATTAGCATAACAACGGTTTTGCCTTTAACATCTAACCCTTCGTAATCGTTCCAGTCGTATTCTGGCGCATTTACACCATAACCTACAAACACCAGTTCCGAATCTTCAAGAGATACTGAGCTTTGCTCACGCTTCGAAGAGGCAACCATTTGCTCTTTGTAGGCAAATGTATTGTCGCCAATGGTCATGGTCATGTCAGGATCAGCAGTGATCTCCATAAGCGCTACTTTTTGAAGGAAGCTATCTCCATTACCCGGCTTAAGCCCAGCTTTAGTAAATTCACTGACCAAGTAATCAATGGTTTTCTTTTCACCTTCAGTCGTTGGTAAACGACCTTCAAACTCATCAGAAGACAAAACTTTTAGCGGCTCGCGAATGTCAGCATCAGAAATACTGCTGTAAACGCTGTCGAAGTTAGAAGCCGCAGGCATAGTCTTCTGCGCTGATTCGTTTGTTGAGGTGCTGTCGTTGTTAGGAGTGCAAGCACTTACGCCTAAAAGGGTAGGTACAAGCAATGGCAAAAACATTTTTTTCATTGTTAGTCTCTGTTTGCTCTACAATACGCGACCAGTATAGAGAAAACCCCAAAGCGAACCAATAGTTGATATGCAATCAAACTCAATCCCCTTCTGTAAAGACTACTTACTAAAACACGCCAGTAAACTGGTTACGGCGCTTCTTGAAGAGGTTGGCTTGCTTAGTAACGACGAATTTCCTACGCCTGAACAGCTAAATGAATTAACGACTCGATATTATGATCATTGGCAAGGCCCCTTGTTTAAGGGACAAAGCCAGTTTTCACATGATGACGAGCGGTATTACGAGACCATCATTAGTGAAGACGGTGTAGTTCCTACCCGAGAGCATAGCTGGCACGACTTGTTTAATGCACTTATCTGGCTGCAGTTTCCAAAAACAAAATCTTTGTTAAACGCGCTACATATTAGTGATATCAATGCACACGGTGTAAACCCCAGAACGGCGCGCCGCAATCGCATTACTCACTTCGATGAGTGTGGTGTAGTCCTTGCCATTGAAGCCTCTGAGAACACTGCTTTAAATGAGCCTAAGCGAACAGCAACACTTGCTAACTCATATAGCAAAGCAACAGGTAAAGTCATGCAAGGTGCGCCATGTGATAGTGACACCCTTGAAACGTTTTTAGCGGAATTAGCGTCCCATCAGTGGGAGCGTGTCTTTGTCGAAAAACGGGGGCTGTGGCACACACAGGTTAGCCCTTTTATCTTCGGACACGCGAATTTGGAAATGATGTTAAACCCATTTATAGGTCTTACGGGCAAGTGGTTAGCAGTAGCTGTACCACATGGTTTTAGCCGTCTCAATAAATGGCAGCAGCGCTTGCTGTTAGACGATGCGATGACAGCACGCATCAAAGCGTTAAATTATTTTGAAAAAACACCGCTTTTAAAGCCATTGCCTTTGCTTGGTGTACCACTGTGGCATGGTCAACAAGATGAAGTGTTTTATCAGAATAAAGACTATTTTAGACCGCTACGTGAGGGAAGTAAGCCGACAATTCAGCTACCTTTGTGGTCTTAAGGGCATGGCGCTGCCCTGTTATATCGGGGCAGCGCAAACAAAAAGCCAAATGGAAGGCGGGCTCCTGAAAATGTTATTTTAGAATAGCGCTAAAGCAATCAACCAAATGCCGTAAATAACCACATAAGGTGCGCTTGCAATGAGTGCAGCCTTCTTAAGAGGAAAAGACGTCCACTGGGAGATGCCTACTGTGGCTAAATAAATTCCCCAAAAAAGCTCTAATCTTAAAGCTTGTCCGAAAGCATACCAAGGCGAGTCCATAGGAATACTTGCAATAAAGCCTAAGGATGCTGGCGATAAGATTGATGGTGCCACCTGGTGGTCGCCTGCAAATAACAGCAGCGCCACACCCACTAAACCAGTCAGAACGTAAGGCATTGAAAGCCACCATGCAAAACCATACCAATCTGTGAAACCAAAAACATGGCTATCGTCTGAGCGGGTCATCAAGTTTACGTACACGGCATAAACAGCGTTAACAATGATAGGAACAAAAAAAGCGCCGATAATAGAAGACCAAAGTAGCGCATCTCTTGTGAAAAAAGACTTCATCTGCTCTTCTTCAGCCGGGCTCATATCGCCTTGTGAAGCGATGTTCATTTCTGCAAACCACTCAATGTCGACAAAGTTCACATAAAGATATTGTGATACCAGCGTAATAGCCATAACCAAGATAAATGGCATCCAGCTCCAGTTGTTGTGCTCGCCAACCGCTTTGAAGACGCCATTCGGTTTAAAAAAGATATCATTACACGCTTGGAAAGGATTCGTCACAGTGTGCATCCCTTGCTCCTCTTTCTTCGTTTTTATTTGCTGCTTAGATTTTGTGTAAAACAATGATGGTAAATTATTGTTCGTTTACACGTGGATGAGTATAAAGAGTAATGGCGGGCACACATTATGTACAGCACAAGATTCTGATAAAGAGAGATTTTTTGTAAGGGGAAATGAATAAAGTTAGTTAATTGTAGCGCGCAGATTCGGTTAAAGAGCAGTAAAAAGGGAAGCTAGGCTTCCCTCTTATTTTCTATGGTAGTGAACCATAAACAATCTATAGATAAGTTATACTCAGCAGCGATAGCACTATTGTGCTGTACATCACAGATATAGGTAGGCCTATCTTTATAAAGTGCGCAAATTTGTAGTTGGCAGCGTTATAGACTAAAAGGTTAGTCTGGTAACCAAATGGCGATATAAAGCTCGCGCTTGCCGCAAAGGCAACGGCTAAAGCAAATGGCATTAGCGGTGCGCCGATAATTTGCACTAGCCCATAAGCAAACGGGAACATTAATGCCGCAGCCGCATTGTTAGTTACAAATTCGGTTAAGAGTAGGGTGAATAAGTAGATAACCACGAGCGCTACAAACCAATCAGTGCCCGCCAAAAGAGGCATTAGTGCTTCGGTTGTAGTGGTAATGACCCCAGAGTTCTCTAGTGCAGTGGCTAAACTCAATGCACCGACTATTACAACAATCAAGTTTAGCGGGAGATTTCGCTTCATTTCGCCGTTTGACGTAACCCTAACGCCGATAAGTACTGCGGCTAAGAACAATAGACCGATAGCCAATGAGATGACATTAGTCGCGGCCAATAACACTGTTGTAAGGAAGCCGCCAAGGGTAATCCATTCTTGCTTGTTGGTTAGTGGGCGGGCGATTTTTTGCTCTGACAAAATAAAAAAGTTTTTATTTAAATTTTGACGAGTCGCAAAGTCTGGGCCCGTAGCTAAAAGCAAGAAGTCACCCGCCTGAAGCTTTATTTCGCCTAACTTCCCTGATAGTTGCTCTCCATCGCGGCGAATGGCTACAACGGCCGCATCAAACAAAGCTCTAAAACCGAGATTTTTAATGGTTTGCCCAATTATTTGAGCGCGGTTTGCCACCACAACTTCAGTTAAGCTTTCACGCAATACCCCATCGGTTTCTGCGAACATGCTTAAGCCTTTTATATGGCTTAAGTTATCCAGTTTTTGGACATTACCAGAGAAGATAAGCTTGTCGTTTTCCAGAATAACTAAGTCAGGGCCAACAGGCGAGATTAGGTTGCCATTGCGCACTACTTCTACCAAAAAAAGCTCAGGCAGGTTACGTAAGTGGTTTTGCTCCACGGTTTTGCCGATTAGCTCTGAACCTGATTCAACTTCTGCCTCAACCATGTACTCGTGGTAATTACTATTTTTGTTGCCGATATTAGGCAGCAAAGGTAATAACATGAACATGAGAAGGCCACAGCTTAGCCCAGCAATGGAGCCATACAAAGTGAAGTCGAAGAAATTGAAGCCTGGGTGCCCGTGCTCTTGTAGAAAGCTATCTACGATTAGATTGGTTGAGGTACCGATTAAAGTCACTGTACCACCGAGTATTGCAGCATACGAAAGTGGGATCAGTAATCGGGATGCTGGGTGATACTGGTTTTGCTTAATAGGGCCAATAAGACTTGCCACAATTGCTGTATTGTTGAGTAGCGCTGACGACACGAAAGTAAGTGAAAACAGTCGCCAGTAAGACTGCGTAAAGTTAGCACTAACAAGTTTTCTACCAATGCGTTTTATTAACGCGGTTTTATCAATAGCACTGCTTACTAAAAGCAACAAAACAAGGGTGATTAGGCCCTTGTTCGTTAAATTTAGCAAGATGTCATCAAGAGATAACTGCTGGGTAACCAGTAAAGCTAACACTGCGCCAGAAAACACAGTGGAAGGGCGCTGACTGGTAAAAATCAGCGCGCATATCGTACTGACAAAAATTGCCAGTACGATGAACTGGGTCACATCCATATTGCTCCAGTCCTGCTTATAGTTTACTGATATCCACAGAGTTCCAATGCGGGAAGTGCTTGCGAACTAATGCATTGAATTCAAGTTCAAACTCAGAGAAGTTAGGCGAAGTATGTTGTGCATCACCGGCAATTTCATCGATGATCATACCTGCACCTACCGTACCATTGGTTAGACGGTCGATAACAATGAATGAACCTGTAGGACGATTGCGCTTGTACGGGTCACAGGCGACGGGCTGTGTGAACTTAACGTCTACCACACCAATTTCGTTAAGATTTAGATGCATGGCATCTGTTTCTTCCAGCGTGTTCACATCAATTTGGTTATCGATATGAGCAACAACCCCTGGCGTTGACTTAGTCGCGAATTTGAACAAGTATTGCTTGTTTGGCATTAGCGGCTCTTCAGACATCCACACTAAATGTGTTTTGAACTGGGTGTTTAGCAGTGGCAAGTTGTCTGATTTCACAATCATATCGCCACGAGAGATATCAATTTCATCTTCAAGCGTTAGCGTAACCGCTTGAGGTACATAAGCGCGTTCTTGATCACCTTCAAATGTAACCACTTGCTTAACTTTTGATTTTTTGCCTGAAGGAAGCGCCGTCACTTCATCGCCTGGTGCAACCTGGCCTGATACTACCGTACCAGCAAAGCCACGGAAGTCTAAGTTAGGGCGGTTAACATACTGAACAGGGAAGCGGAAATCTTCTTGATTGTCATCTTCACCAATTTCAATACTTTCTAGCATTTCCATTAGTGGCGTGCCGTCAAACCAAGGTGTTTTTTCACTGACACCTACAACGTTATCGCCTTCAAGTGCTGAAATAGGAACAAACTGAATGTCTGGGATATCAAGCTGTTCAGCAAACTTCAGGTAATCTTCCTGAATCTGCTTGTACACTTCTTCTGAATAGTCCATTAAGTCCATTTTGTTGATAGCAACAATAACGTGCTTAATGCCTAGTAGAGACACTAGGAAAGAGTGACGCTTGGTTTGCACTTTAACGCCACCACGTGCATCAACAAGGATAATAGCAAGGTCGCACGTTGACGCGCCCGTTACCATGTTGCGTGTGTACTGCTCATGCCCTGGGGTATCAGCGATAATAAATTTACGCTTGTCGGTAGAGAAGTAGCGGTATGCTACGTCAATTGTAATACCTTGTTCACGTTCAGACTGAAGGCCGTCTACAAGAAGGGCAAGGTCAACTTTCTCTCCCGTAGTACCTACTTTTTTGCTGTCTTTTGTGATGGCAGCAAGCTGGTCTTCATAAATCATTTTTGAATCGTGAAGTAAGCGACCAATAAGAGTACTCTTACCGTCGTCTACGCTACCGCAGGTAAGGAAACGTAGCATGTCTTTCTTTTCGTGTTGCTCAAGGTAAGACAGAACGTCCTGTCTTAATAATTCGTTTTCGTTGTTCATGTTATGCGCTCACAAGGAAAAAGGGGTTTAACACAGACTCTTTTTGGTTATAGGTAAGAGCGTCGGCGTTGTCATCTAACGGATTTTCTGGGTCTAGGACAGTTACATTTGCCCCAGCAGCCAGTGCAACTGCATGTGCAGCGCCTGTATCCCACTCAGATGTTGGGCCCAAACGAGGGTAAAGATGTGCTTCGCCCTCTGCCACTAAGCAAAGTTTTAGTGAACTGCCCATCGCCACAAGCTCGGTTTCACCTTCAAGCTGTGCCAATAAATTTTGAATTTCAGGGCTTTGGTGAGAACGACTGCCCACCACTTTCCACACTTGTGCACCATCGTGCTTGCGCGCGGAAATGGCAGTGAATTCACCATCTACTTCGGTCCACGCACCTTCACCTACAATACCGACATAGCTTTTGTTTAGCGCAGGCGCGTAAACCACACCCATTGTCGGTTTGCCATTTTCGATAAGTGCAATGTTTACCGTAAATTCGCCGTTTTTCTTAATAAACTCTTTAGTGCCGTCTAGCGGGTCTACCAGCCAGTATGACGACCATGTTTTGCGTTCGTTCCACGAAATATCAGCTGACTCTTCAGACAAAATAGGCAGATCAGATTCCGCTTCAAGGGCCTTTACAATAACATTATGGGCGGCAAGGTCAGCTTCGGTTAGGGGGCTGGTGTCTTGCTTTTCATAAATGGCGAAATCTTTTTCATAAATCGCCATAATTTTATCGCCAGCTTCTTTGGCAATAGTTAGCACTTTTTGTGCAAGGGTATTTAAAGGCTGTGTCATTACACCAATCCCTTTTCTTGTAGCAAAGCATATAAACGCTCAGCGGTTTGCTCTGCCGGTTCATCCTGATAGGTTAGGTGCACTTCTGGTGATTCAGGTGCTTCATAGGCTGAATCTATGCCCGTGAAGTCCTTGATCTCACCGCTGCGCGCTTTCTTGTATAGCCCTTTCGGGTCGCGCTTTTCACACACCTCAAGTGGCGTATCAACAAACACTTCTACAAATTCACCGTCATCCATTAGGCTACGGCAGTAATCGCGATCTGCCTTAAACGGAGAGATAAAAGCGGTAAGCACAAGAGTACCTGCGTCAACGAACAGCTTCGCAACTTCACTGATGCGGCGAATATTTTCAACGCGATCTTTGTCGCTAAAGCCTAAGTCGCCGCATAAGCCGTGACGTACGTTGTCGCCATCAAGCAGATAGGTGTGCTTGTTCTGCTCGTGGAGCTTTTTCTCAAGCAGGTTTGCTAATGTCGATTTACCAGAGCCGCTTAAACCCGTAAGCCAAAATACACGAGGCGTTTGACCAAGCTTTTCAGAGCGGGTGGTCTTGTTTACTTCATGTTTATGCCAAACAACGTTGTCTGTGGCCATTAGAAGTACCCTTCCATTTTCTTCTTCTCCATAGAGCCCGCGCTATCGTGATCAATAACGCGACCTTGACGCTCTGAAGTCTTGGTCAGCAGCATTTCCTGAATAACTTCAGGTAGGGTTGCTGCTTCTGACTCTACCGCACCGGTCAATGGATAACAGCCAAGAGTACGGAAACGCACAGAGCGCATTTCTGGAACTTCACCTTCTTCAAGCGGCATACGGTCGTCATCAACCATAATAAGCACGCCATCACGCTCTACCACAGGACGAGGCTTAGAAAGGTACAGCTGTGGAATATCAATGTTTTCTAGGTAGATGTATTGCCAGATATCTAGCTCAGTCCAGTTAGACATTGGGAAAACGCGGATGCTTTCGCCTTTGTTAACTTGTGAGTTGTAGATATTCCAAAGTTCTGGGCGCTGGTTCTTAGGGTCCCAGCGGTGGTTGCTGTCGCGGAAAGAATAAACGCGCTCTTTAGCACGAGACTTTTCTTCGTCGCGTCGTGCACCACCAAACGCTGCGTCAAACTTATATTTGTTTAACGCTTGCTTAAGCGCTTGAGTCTTCATGATATCAGTGTGTTTCGATGAGCCGTGGCTAAATGGACCAACGCCAGCTTCAACACCTTCTTCATTAATGTGAACAAGCAAATCAAAACCGTGTTTCTCTGCTTGCTCGTCGCGGAATTTGATCATTTCGCCAAACTTCCACGTGGTGTCTACGTGTAGAAGTGGAAAAGGAATTTTGCCTGGCGCGAACGCTTTACGGGCAAGGTGAAGCAGCACTGAAGAGTCTTTTCCTACAGAGTAAAGCATTACTGGGTTTTCAAACTCAGCAGCTACCTCACGAAAAATTTGAATACTCTCGGCTTCGAGTTGTTTCAAATGCGTTACAGACGGGATACTAGCAGTCATTTTGAAGTCCGAATTTATGTTATATATAAAAAAGTTATATGCGGGTTATTTTTCTGCATAGAACGATAACATATTTAAATTTAAAAGTAGTATGCGATTTTGCTATTTAAAATAGCTATCTTATTCCAGTAAATAAAACTGTCATACAATTGAAGCATAAGGCCCTATTTTGGAGGGGTAGAAAAAGATAAGGCCCTGCTTAGAAAACTAAACAGGGCCTTACTTTTAGTCTTATTTACGCGTTATTTCTAGTTACTTTTCATTCAGCTTGGTTTGGAAAGCATCGAACGTATCGACCACACCTTCTCTTGGTGTACCTGATTTACTCAAAATCATTATGGTTAAGCTCGATAAAATGAACCCAGGTACAATTTCGTACATCCAAGCTCCAAGCTTTTGACCACCAATTTCTAACGGAAGATAAATCCACAGTAGTACAGTCACAGCACCAACGATCATACCTCCTAATGCCGCGCGGCGAGTCATCTCACGTTTAAATAAGCTAAACAGCACCAGCGGACCAAATGCTGCACCAAAGCCAGCCCACGCATTACTTACTAAAGTCAATATCGTGCTGTCTCTGTCATAAGCCAGGTAAATAGCCACTAGCGCAACAGCAACAACGCTTACGCGCCCCGCTATTACCAACTCACTATCTGACGCATCTCTGCGAAGGAAGGCTTGGTAAAAGTCGCTGGTAAGTGAACTAGACGTTACTAGTAGCTGAGACGAAATGGTACTCATGATAGCCGCTAGGATCGCAGCTAGTAAGAAGCCTCCAATAAGCGGATGGAATAAAATTTGAGAAAGGTAGATAAATACTGTTTCTGGGTCAATGTCATTGCCGTTACCGGTAATATAAGCCAACCCAAATAAACCCGTCATTAGCGCGCCGATGATAGAAACAATCATCCAACTCATACCGATGTTTCTAGCGGTAGGAATATCTTTTACCGAACGGATAGCCATGAAACGAACGATAATATGTGGCTGACCAAAGTAGCCTAGACCCCATGACATTAGTGAAACAATACCGATTACGCTAAGTGCTTCGTTAGTTGAGGCATCCATAAATGCATCAAATAGCGCAGGGTTAATGGTATCTAGCGCGTCAATTGAAGCCCCAATGCCGCCAAGCTCACTGATGACCACAGCAGGTACCATAATGAGTGATACGAACATTATGCAGCCTTGCACGAAATCGGTCATGCTCACTGCCATAAATCCACCTACGAGGGTGTAGGCAACGACAACACCAGCAGTAACATATAACCCCGTTTCGTAGGTCAATCCAAATGATGTTTCAAAGAGCTTTCCACCGGCGACAACACCAGAAGACGTATAAAGTGTAAAGAAAACAACAATAACAACTGAGGCAATAACTCTTAGTAGACGAGAATTATCGGCGAAGCGGTTTTCAAAATAGTCGGGGAGGGTAATGGAGTTGTTCGCCACTTCGGTGTAAACGCGAAGGCGCGGAGCGACCAACATATAATTTGCGAGTGCACCTAAAACTAACCCAACGGCAATCCAGCCTGCAGATAAGCCCGATACGTACATGGCACCAGGTAAACCCATGAGCATCCAGCCACTCATATCTGATGCGCCTGCTGAAAGTGCGGTTACAGCGGGGCCTAATTGGCGGCCGCCAAGCATATAGCCTTCTACGTTGGTGTCTGTTTGCCGATAAGCGAAAAGGCCTATTCCCAACATTACAACGAAATACAAACCCAACGAGATTATCGTGCCAGTAGCCATATAAATTCCCTATGTTTTTTATCTCATGCTAACACCTATGACGCAGAGTCTCTACGTCAGTCAGTGACCTTGCTTGTTTTCTATACGACTAAAGGTGAATTAAGTTTGGCAAAATTTTTAATACGCGAAAGATTCTACTCGCGCACGGCCTGACCTTTTTGCTTTATAAAGGAGCTCATCACAGGCTTTGATAATGGTATCCAAGTTAGTCTCTCCGTTAACATTTAACAGACCGGAAGAAAAGCTAACTGAAAACTTCTTATTGGTATGCGTCCAGTTTTTTTGGTGAGAAAGCGCCACATTTAACTCATCGAGTATACGCTTGGCCGATTGTTCATCCGAGTCAGAGAAGTAGATCAAAAATTCTTCACCACCGTATCGGCAAAGCTTATCTGATTTTCTAATTCTATTTTTGATGATTCGAGTGAGTGTAGTTAACACTTCGTCGCCTACGGTGTGACCATATCTATCGTTAATCTTTTTAAAGTTATCAACATCAAGCAGGGCGATGCACGAGGTATTGTTGCCTTTGAGCGACTTCTTAAGGCTATTCAACATTGCGCGACGGGTGAGGGCGCCAGTAAGAGAGTCCCGCTCTGCGAGTAAATCACTTTGCCGTTTTGAAATCCAAAGCCACAAAGCGAGTATAAGAAGAATAGTGACAATAAGCGCAAAAATGGTGGTTTTCATTGCCTCTTTATCGGTGGATAGCCCTTCTTTCTCGTCGCGCAGAGCATTAATTTCTTTTTGCCGATAATGGGCTAGTTCGATGTCCTTAGCGATACTGTTTGAAAAATTAGACGAAGAAAACTGAAATTGCTCTGTGTTCTTCTCGAAGAGAAGTTGGTTGTATGCTTTTGAATGCTCATAGGCTTTTTCGTAATTGCCTGCAGTATCGTAAATTCTTATAAGTTCGAGTTCTTTTCGTAGCAGATATTCTTTCTTAAACTCGGCTGCCGTTAGCTTCTTTAGAACCACATCCTCGAATTTATTAACTGACAGAGAGAGCTGTCTTTCATTATTTTTAACAATGGCTTTATAAGACTGATAAAGATAAACAAGCTCTTCTGGATTAATTTTAGTTTTATCTATATCTAATGTATCTATCTTGTTTATGACGGACAATATTTCGCTATCATGGGTTCGCCGAAAACCCATCATGAGTACTCGTAGTCGTTGATAGAGGGTTAGAAACATTTCAAGTTCGGAATTTCTAGTTTTTACGAACTCAAGGGCCCTATCTGAGATAAGAAGCGCATCTCCATATTTACTTTGAAGAAGAAGAGAGTCAACCGAAGTAAAGTACGCCCATGTAACGAATGCATCATTCAACTTGCTTTGCTCGATTATCTTCATTGAATGAGTGAAGGCTCGACTTGGTACCGATAACTCAGTAAAAGCGATGCGAAGCCATTCATGGGCAGTAGCGCTATCTAATGCATTTTCTAAAGTAAGCCTAGAAGAGCGTGTGGGCAAATGGGGGAGTGCGTACTCTAGTTCATTGATTGCCTGAATGGGGTTCGCTAGGGTGAGTTCCATAGACAGCCATATGCTGGCTATGGCAGTTGCTGATTTGCTACCCGTTTCCAGAACTTCACGTTTTAAGCGCCTGAGCGCAGGCAATGTGACATTGATCCGCAGCGAGGAACTGTCAAAGTCGTTAACTGCTCTGGCATAGATATAATATGCCCTTGCGGCAGCGTACAAATCTGTATTGAGCGATTTTAGCTCGCTCCAGTGGCTCTCTAATAACGGTGACTTAACGTATATGGGAACTCGAGGACCTTCCGTTTCGTTAGCTGTCCCCGTAGCTAATAAATGTCTAAAGATGATGCCTTCACTACTATCATCAGTTTGAATATGTAAGTCTTCAATTCTAGCTTTTATCTGGTCGTTATCGATATCAGATTCAGTGTTCCAGTTATAAATAGTTACTGCTGCTAACCGACTATAAGCATCTAACTTTTTAAGCCTTAACTTCTCAGAATTGTTGTCTAACTGTGCGTGAGGCGAGTGACTGAAAAAAATGATGAAAAGTAGACAAAACTTCACCCTTGTAAAACGACACCAAGCGGCCATTGAATTTGCTACCTCTATACTGCGGATAAGCTGAAATGTTTGCTGAAAATTAAAACGGTTGTTTTAATCCTAAAGTATAGGTTTTATTGAACGTATTTTCACCTTAAATTTAGGTAAAAAAAATCGGCCACAGTGGGCCGACGAAGGGAAGTGCATAAATTCAGCACTTTTTTTGGAACGGGGTACAGGCTTTTTTAAGCCGAAAATTGAATCCTTTCAGAGACGGCTTTTTTCATTTCACTCAGGTCGGCATCCTTGTCGCCAACAATCATGACGTTGGCGTGTCTCATTTTTATGCTTTCGCCGTGGTACTGGTCGTCGGAAAATTCACTAGGTACAGTGACATCACCGCGCTCAGGAACAACAAATACCGACATTTTTCCTTGTGGCGTATCAACGATAAGGTGCAGGCTTCTCACTGTACTTAAGTGACAATAGTTCACCACTTCAACGCCATCGAGCATCTCATTGAAGCTTCCGCCAAAGCTTGCTAGCTTTGCATTGACCATATTCAAATCAGCTGGAAGTAGCGAATGCGCAGTTTCCATTTCGGCATACTGCATATGTGCTAACGCTTGACCACCAATACTAAGCGGTTGGTGGTACCACATGGTAAGTCCGATACCTATAGTGAAAGCAACAGATGCGGCCATCGCCAAATACCAACGACTTCTGCGTTTGTAGCGATTGAACTCGTCAGTCGACTGTTGCCAAATGAGCTTGCTAGCAAGGTCTTCTGGCACATCGACTTTTAAAGCTTGCTTTAATTGCTTATCTAACTGCTTTTGTTCATTCCAGAAATTGCGTTTGCTTTCATCCGCTTTCGCTGCTTCTACAACATCACTGTCAGTCGTTTCTGGATCGGCGTAGATTCGACGCCTAAATTCTAACTCATCCATTTATACGACCTCTCTGTTCATTTTGTTTCTCTAATGCCTCTTTCAGCTGGTTTCTCGCTCTGAATAAACGCGTCATTACTGTGTTTTTATTAAGCCCTAATTGGTTGGCAATCTCTTCACCACTAAACCCGAAAATCAATTGAAGGATTAAGGGTTCGCGGTATTCCACACTCAACCCACCTAGCAGCCGCTGAAGCTCCCTGTCTTTAAGGTCACCGTCGGCATGCTGGGTATCATCTTGAATATGGCAATCGTCAATATCCACCGTGTCGAATTGCTTGCGCTCAAACCTGCGAGCATTCTCACGGCGAAGAATGGTAATCAACCATGACTTTGCCGCCTTTTCGTCGTTTAAGGCGTCTAACGATCGCCAAGCACGCAAAAACGTTTCCTGTACAACATCTTCGGCAATGCTCTGGTCTTTTATAAGCCAGAATGCATAGCGGTAAATGTCGGCGTGGAATGCCTTTACCAGTGCTTCATATCTTTGGTGTTTTGCTTTCATATCCGATAAGACCTGACCACTATCAGATTTATTTCGCCCAAACATAAAAAAATCCAAAAACTTAAAGAATTTTCACTATGGCACAAAAAACGCGCCATTTCGTTAGCCGAAAGGCGCGTTTTTATCTCAATTAGAGTGATCAGAGCACCTGTTTAGGAATGCTAAGCTCCTTTTTGAGTGGCAATCCAGGCGTTGATATTTTCTTCTAATATAGAAAGTGGTACCGGACCGTATTTTAGCACCTCATCATGAAAACCTTTCCAATCAAACTTATCACCAAGTTCAGTTTGAGCATGCGCTCTAAGCTCCATGATTTTTAGTTTGCCAATCATATAGGCAGTGGCTTGTCCTGGCATGGCAATATAGCGTTCAATGGCTTTTTGCGCGTCATATTCAGGGTTTGGCGTATTTTCAATGAGATAATCTACGGCCTCTTCACGGGTCCACTTCTTCGCGTGAATACCCGTATCAACTACAAGCCTGCAAGCTCGCCATAGTTCCATGGCTAGGCGACCGAAATCAGAATACGGGTCTTCATAAAAGCCCATGTCTTTTGCGAGTTCCTCGGTATAAAGGCCCCAGCCTTCTGTGTAAGCGGTAAAACTCAAGAATTTTTGGAATTGTGGAACACCTTCAAGCTCTTGCGCAATTGCACGCTGCATGTGGTGACCAGGAATGCCTTCGTGATAGGCCAGCGCCTCTAGCTGATACGTCGGCATCGCTTTCATATCATAGAGGTTTGCATAGTAAATACCTGGGCGGCTGCCGTCTTGCGCTGGACTTTGATAAAATGCTTTGCCCGCAGACTGTTCGCGGAATGCTTCGACGCGTTTAACAATCATTGGCGCTTCTGGAAGAATACCAAAGTACTCAGGAATAGCTGCTCGCATGTCGTCTATGGCGGTTTTGGCCATATCAAGATATTGCTGTCTGCCTTCATCTGTTGAAGGTAAATAGAATTGTTCGTCTTCACGCATGAAAACAAAAAACTCTTGCAGCGTACCCTCAAATTTCACCTGTTTCATAATGTCGCGCATGGCATTGTGTATACGCTCTACATTGTCTAGGCCAATTTGATGGACTTCTTCAGCAGTAAGGTCCGTAGTAGTAAACCAGTTAAGGCGATTTTGATACCACTTATCGCCGTTAGGTAAGCGCCATACACCATCGCCTTCAGGGGTTACTTCACGCTGATGGGCTAGTTCTTCAATAAACTTTTCGTACGATGGCATGACCGACGTTACCAAAGCGGCTTTTGCTTCACCTAGCAGCGTGGTTTTTTCAGCTTCTGTAATATCAAGGTTGTTTACTTTGTTTTGAAAATCATCCCAAATAGTTGAATGTGTCTCGCTAGAATCGAACGGTGCGCCGGTAATCACGTTCTTTGACGCATCAATCATTTGATCATAAGCCCATGCAGGCGGGAATACGCCAGCTTTTTCACGAACTTTCATCTGTTCGATAACTTGGTCAAAGTAGGTGCGTACATTGTCTAAACGACCAATATATGCCTGAGCATCTTCTTTGCTTTTTACACTGTGAATATTGATAAGAAAGCTGGGCACTTGGGTATGCGCAGCGCGGAACTGATGCACAATGTAGCGGTGGTGTCTAAATTCGTCGTTAGCCAAGTCACGTTCAATGCCGAGCTTGTACAGGCGCAAGCTTAACTTTTCTTGCTCGCTTAACTTGCTGGTGTCGAAACTATTAAGCTTCTCTAAACGGTTTTTGGCGATAGCAACACGGGCATCGGCCTCCTCATCACTGATGTCGTCCCACTTGTCATAATCCCACTTTTTACCGAGGTAACTCTGGAATAGGGGAGAGCGCTTAAGGTCTTCTTCAAAAGTACGTTCAAAGAAAGCAGTTAAACGCTCGGACTCAGATTGTCCAGCAGGCTTTTCTGTTTGAATTGGCTCTGGCGCTGTTTGCGCGGTTTCATTTGCTGGAGAGCAAGCCGTAAGCGTGGTAATGGCCAACGCAATTGGCGTTAGCTTTAATAGTGTTTTCTTCATTGTATTCCCCGTCGCGTTTAATTGATTATTTTTATAAGCTAAAGCTTTTAAGGTTAATAAGCCTTAAAGAGGACAATAAGGCTCAAAGGCTCGTCTGTTTCTCGAACGCAAACATTTTTGTTACGAAGCCCTTGCCACTGTGATTTAGCTAGTTGCAAGGGCTTTCATTACGCAAATTCTAGTGTATTGGCAAATGAAATGCGTTTTATGAAGCAGGATATAAGGCAGATAGCGTATTATTGTTCCCTTCACTTTTTTGCTTCCATTCGCTGCGGGCAAGCTTAGCTTCATGTGAAAGATTATCTAAAGCTTTCATGACCTGTTTAGATTGGGTGTTAGCGTCAGCTTTATTGGCTGAAAAGCGCAGTGCATAGAGCTCATTAACACTAGCGTTGATTCCTTCAAACTGCGAAAGTTGCGCTTTACCCGAAGTTAACGCGTTTATCCACTGTTTAAGAGCAGGCGTAAGTAAACGTGTGTCCTTTGCCTTTATTACTGACATAAGGTTTTGAAACTGTACTTTTTCATCCCACTGAGCATAAGAGGGGGGGCGCTGGGCAGAACCGGTTCTGTGAGTGATCCCAGGTCCCATAGACTGAGCCTTTTTAAGCTTTCTGTAGGTAACTAACCATCCTGTAAGCGCTATGACGAACAGTACAAGTAGTGCTCCAGTTACCATCCAATTAAGCTGGGTATTTTCGTCAGTATTGACTTTACTTGAAGCGCTGTTTAATGGTTTATTCTCATTGCTAGCAATAGCGTTAGCCTGCGTTGCAGTTGACGGTACATCGTTTTGAATATCTTCATTGCTTGCACTACTCATTGATGGAGTGTCTAAGCTATTCGGAGTATTGGCATTATTTGCGCCAGACGCTGGCGCTACCGTAATTGAACGAGCGGGAATAGTGGCATACTCAGTTTGCTGAGTAAGCGTATTAAACCAAGGAATAGTAATTTCAGGTAAGACAAAATTACCTGGCTGCGTTGGAATGATCGCCAGCGACGTTTGGCGCTGTGAAATTAAGCTCTGGTCTTTTTCGACTGTCGTAGTATTAGATTGATCAGGGTACAGCTTAAAGTTTGGCGGATAAAACTCAGGAATATCAGGAAGCTGCTCTTCTACTACGCCCAATGCGGTTAGCGTAACAATACGGGTGACTGGTTCACCTGCTACAAAACTATCACCTTGTGGCCATTCTTCATCCACTCGCACCATTTCAGAAGGTAACCAAGGGTAATCTATCCCCTGAGGAATGGGCTTAATGTTCACCGTAATGTCGGGCCCAACCCGATTAATTTGCTGGGTGCGGTTGAAGAAGCCAAAACGTTGGTTAGTATTGGCAGCCATAACTTCGCCAGTGAAAATAGGGCCTCTTAGCGTGAACTCGCCGGACGCTTGAGGCACAACAGCAAATTGACGTTCAATAATCTGATACCGTCTTCCGTTTACTATATCTGTATACTGTTTATCTTCTCCTAGCTGGGTGATTTCCGCATTTTGCATTTCTGGTGCTTGTAGGCTGCCGCGCTCAATATTGCTAGAAAGAAACAGCTTAACCGTGTAAAGCAGCTGTTGATTTAAATAGGCCTCTTTCAAGTCGATATCCGTGGTAACAAAATAGTCTCGGGCGACATTACTTTGTTCTTGAACCGGAATAACTTTGACCTGAATAGGTTGGGTAGACTTTCCCTCAATGGTTAATGAAGGAATGGTGAACGTGCCTTCCTTACGAGGAAATAGCGTAGTGGTCCAAACGGTGGTGCGCTTGGTGTCGAAATTGACAATTGAGGTTTGGCTACTTACTGATGTTCTTCCGACCACAAAGTCTTTAAGCAGGGGAGAGCTGTCGAATGCATCTCTGTCCGCGCTGCCGTCTGCGGTAACCGTTAAGCGAATGGCTTCATCCAACATGACAGGGTTTCTATCAATGGTGGCTTCCAGCGAATTTACATCGGCATAAGCCGCCGTACTTAAGAGTAGGGTTAATAAAAAAACTATACGTGTAGATTGTAATAAGGCTCTCATCTACCAATCACTCCGGTTTGAAGGCATACGTTGACGCTGACGTTTTTGTGCTTCTAATTGCATTTTTCGTTTTAGTAGGAATGCAGGGTCGTCTGGCACGCGGCGCATTAAACTCTCCATTCGCTGCAGCTCTTCTTTTTCTGCGTCGGTAAGCTCAGTCTCTTGACCTTGCATTGCCTGTGCTTCCTGCTCTGCTTGTTGTTCGTCTTTTTGTGCTTGCGCGCTGTCTTGCTGTGCACTATCACCTTGGTCAGACTGCTCTTGTTCTGCATTTTGCTGCTGAGAGTCTGATGACTCGTTCTGACTGTTCATCTCGGAATCATCAGGCTGTTGTGAGTTATCTCCGCCACTTTGCTGTTCATCATTAGCTTGGCTTTGATCAGACTGTTGACCCTCATTATTGTCTTGCTGACCATTCTGCTCGTTTGAACCTTCCTGATTGTTCTGGTCCCCTGGTTGCTGTTTGCTATTAGAGCTATCAGAGCTATCTTGGCCATTATCCTGCGAGTCACTCTGTTCGCCGTCATCGCCATTTTCGTTCTGGTTTTGCTCCTGATTCTGCTGTTGCTGCTGCTTCAGCAAATCCTCGACAATCTTTTTGTTGGTTCTTGCATCTTCGAAATCTGGGACTTCGCTTAACGCCTGATCATATTTCTTAATAGCGTCTTCAAGCTTACCGAGTTTTGCCAGTGCATTGCCTTGATTGTAAAGGCTCTCGGGGCCAGGAATGCTTTTGAAGGCATTTAATGCACCTTCGTAGTCACCTGATTTATAAAGTGATGATGCTTTCCAGGTGTCGTCATTAAACTGATTAACGGCGTCTTTGTACTTGCCTCTCTGGTAGCTGTTTAATGCTTCTTGGTTGTCATTCATAAATGGCGTTTGCCACCATGAGAGTGAATCAGGTTTATTTGCCGTTGCCGTTGTTCTTTGCGGTGCGTCTATGTCTTGTGACATTCCAACATTTTCTGAAGATTGTGCGCTTTGCAAAGCATGGGCGTTTTTAATCATAGAGGGGCTAAGTAAACCTACCAACACGATGAAAACTAATCCGCGTTTGAATGCAAAGGCGGCAAACGGTAGAAGTATAAGCAGCAAGTAAGGGCCAACTTCTTTCCATTGGTCTCCTTGCAAATTACTCTCTTCTTCGTTCTCTTCGCTGTCGCTTTTATCTAGTAGAGATACCGAGGCGAGGGCATCAATATCGGTGTCGTTTGATGTAAAGGATTCAAAGCGTCCGCCGCTCGTTTTAACCACGCCTTTCACTGCGCCTTCGTTTAACTTGGGTATAACGATGCTGCCGGTGAAGTCTTTTAATAGCTCGCCGCTTTGCTGGCGGATAGGCGCGCCTTCAGATGTCCCAACGGTAAGTGCATTTACTGTAAAAGGAATAGAGGCCACATATTTTTGAAGTTCTTGTTGTTGCTCCAATTCTATACCGTCAGTAATCCAGTAAATCATGCCTGAGTTATATCCGGCATTCGTGAGAAGCTCTGACGCACTCTCTATACCTAGGAGAGGGTCGCTGCCCGGCACGGGCATAATTTCCGGTGACAGGCTTGGGATTAGGGTTGTGATATTTCCTGCGTCTTCGGTTAAAGGGCTAATGACAAACGCATCGCCAGCGTAAGCAACCAAGCCCATTTCACCTTCACCAATAGCGTTGACTAGGTCTATCGCTTTATATTTAGCGCGAGTAAGCCTGTCTGGTGTCATATCGGTAGCGCGCATTGAAAGCGACATATCTATGACTATAACGTGTCCCATTTTCAACTGGTAAACCGGCTGCGGCAGGCGCTCCCATGTTGGGCCAGCGAGTGCTATCACACTCACAATCCACACAAAAGCAAGCATCCACATTGGAGGTTTTGCGCCCATTTCGTTTTTTCCAATCACCATGTATTGATATAGGTGAGAAGGAATCACAGATTGCCAGCCAGATTGTTTAGCCGTGGTTTTTCTAATTAAAAACACAAGCAGCATCAGGGGAGCGAGCGCGATAAACCATTCGGGGCGTAAAAAATGAAATTGGTTTAAGAAGTCGAATTCCATTACTTCGTCTCCCTATTTGTTTGTGCTGCTTGTATTGAATCAGCTGAATTCGGGTGTGGCTGGGACGAGTTAATTCGTCTTTGTGCGAACCAACGAAATGTTGATAAAAGAACCGTCAAGAATGCCCATAGTGCTGACAGTAAAATCGCCGCCCCAAGGGGATAGTAAAACAGTGCGCTCAATGGACGCATCTTACGCGTTTCACCTTCAATAGGCTCAAGCGCGTCAAGTTGTTGATAAATAGCCTGAAGTTCCTGGGCATTTCGAGCCCTAAAATATTGGCCGCCAGTGCTAGTCGCAATGTCGGTTAACATGCCTTCATCAAGTTCTTGCGACGGGTTTATTTGTCGGCTGCCGAAAAAGCTCTGGATCAGCATTTTATCTGCGCCCACGCCTATAGTGTAAACCTTCACACCCTTACTAATTGCCAACTCTTTCGCCTGCTCGGGTGTAATATTTCCTGCAGTATTTTGCCCATCAGTAAGAAGAATTAACACGTTATTAGACTCTTCCCGTTCGTCAAAGCGTTTCACCGCTAAACCTATCGCATCGCCAATGGCCGTCTGTTCGCCAACCAACCCAATGACAGCTTCACTGAGAAGTGTAGAAACAGTATCTCTGTCATAGGTAAGCGGCGCTTGAACGTACGCGGTATCGGCAAACAAGATAAGGCCAATTCTGTCGCCAACGCGACGCTGAATAAAGTCATAAACCACCGACTTAGTCATGGTTAAACGGTTAACTTGTCGGCCATTTAGCTGCATGTCATCTATCTTCATACTGCCCGATAAGTCTACCGCTAACATCATTTCTCGACCTTCGTTCGGTATGCTAACAGGCTCTCCTAACCATTGAGGGCGTGCGGCAGCCATTACTAGCAGCAGCCATATCAAGCTACTTACCACTAGCGGAATTTTGGTTTGTTTCAACTGGGTTTGCTCTGACACATCACCAGGTCGCAAATTAGGAACCCGCAGTGCAGCCATAGGCATGTCTTGTGCTTTTTTAGAAAGCAGGCGAACGATAATAGGTAAGGGGAGTACGAAAAAGACCCACCACCAAGCAAAATTAAGCATGATGTGGCTCCTTGGCTTGTTTATCATGAGGACAGCCATCGTTTAGACCGCCATCATTCACACCGCCGTAAGCCCCCTTGTGTTTAGGCAGTTTGGCTTTTGAAAGCCAGCTTTTTACTGCCCCTTTGCAGGTTTCAAAATCACTAGGGTTGGGGGTGGCTTGATAAACATTGCTTACTAACAAACCTAAATCACTTTCAAGTTTGCTATCACTACTTTTCAAGGCAGAGGTTAAGAACGCTTGCCACTGTTTACCGTATAACCCAGCTACTTGCTGAGTTGGGTAATAGTTCATAGCCGTGCGTTTTAGAATTGAGTTTAACGCCACGGGCCAATTGCTTTGTTGTGCTGAAATCGATTCAAGTAAGGCTAAAGCTTGCTTACGTGCCTTATTGTGACGTATGTGAGCAGTGATCGCTTTATATAGGCAAAATAGAGCAACTAAACATACTGCGATTGCGACCCACCAACCCCAATCTAATGGCCAAATGTTGACCTCTGTAGGTACGTGTATATCGCGCAGTTGAGCAAGTGGGTCTTGCTGCTGAGGGGGCACTGGCATTTGATTTGCCGGTGGCATCGATTGAGCAAAACGAGATAGAAAGCTTGATAAAAAATGGGTTGAAAGAATACTGCTCTGCATTAATTAAGCTCCAACCTTTGTTCTTGCTGCATACTTTGAAGCTGTTCGTCTAGGGGAAGACCCGCTGAAACACTGAATCGAGCGATATTATTTTTGCGCAAGGTGCTATAAATCGCGCTGTTGTGTTCACTGCGCCACTTTTGATATTGCTGTTGCTCGGTATTGTCGCCTAACACCCAGCGTTGTTGGTTTCGGCCATCAGAAACGCTGACGGTTTGTAATGAACTGGTTTGTGGCAAGGCGTGTTCTATTGGATCGTTAATTACGATAGCCCTTACTTCACAGTGTCGTGTTAAGTGACTCAAGTGTTGAATAGCTTGGATACTTAAATGCTGAAAGTCTGACACGAGGTAAACCAGGCTCCCCGGCCTTGCTAGTCGTCTTGCCCTAGCACACGCATCGGCAAAAGCTTGTTCGTCTTTGTCTTTGTCCGGCTCAGATTGCGCGCTCTGTTCGTGCAATGCCATAAGTTCATGACACACGTGCAACACGGCCTTTTTGCGAGTTAGTGGTTTAATTTCTTTGTGCTGTTGCTGATTAAATACCAGTGCGCCGACCTTATCGCCACGAGCGGCAGCAGACCAGCTTATTAATGAAGATACATGCGCTGCCTGCACCGCTTTAGTAAGCAGCTGCGTGCCAAATGCCATTGAAGGTAGGTAGTCACAGAATAGAAAAACCGGGCGTTCACGCTCTTCCCGATACACTTTAGTGTGAGTTTTACCCGTGCGCGCAGTGACGCGCCAATCAATAGCGCGAATATCATCACCGGGCTGATAATGACGGGCCTCATCAAACTCCATGCCTCGGCCTTTGTGCTTGGTGAGATAACTTCCAGCAAGTTTAGCTTGTGGCATACGTTTAGGCGCTAAGCTAAAAAGCTTAGCCAACTGTTGATAGCGAAGTAGCTCCGCGGTAGACAGTGACACCCCGTTACTTTGCAGCTTATTTAGCTGCGCTTGTACATTCACCATAGCTTAAGGGACTGCGACAGTTGCAACAATCTTATCAAGTACGTCGTTAATCGTTACGCCTTCAGCCTCGGCTTGATATGACAGAATAATACGGTGGCGGAGCACGTTGTGAACCACAGCTTGAATATCATCAGGGCCAACAAAGTCTCTGCCGCTAAGCCATGCGTGAGCGCGTGCACAGCGATCTAGACTGATGGTTGCTCGAGGGCTTGTTCCCATCGCTATCCACTGGCCTAATTCCGCGTCAAAATTTGCAGGCTGACGTGTGGCCATAATCAATTGAACTAAATACTGTTCTAACTCAGGCGCCATATACAAAGACAACGCTTCTTTGCGCGACGTAAAAATATCGTCTTGAGTTAGCGTTGGTGGTGTAACAGGCGGTTCTGAAAGGGCTTCACCTCGGGTCAAACGCAATATTTCTAGCTCTGTCTCGGCGCCAGGATAATCGATGTCCACGTGCATTAAGAATCGGTCTAGCTGTGCTTCAGGTAGTGGATAAGTTCCTTCCTGCTCTAGCGGGTTTTGCGTTGCCATTACTAAAAATAGCGGGGGAAGAGGGTAGGTTTTACTGCCTACCGTAATTTGACGTTCTGCCATGGCCTCAAGCAGGGCCGACTGCACTTTTGCTGGTGCGCGGTTAATTTCGTCGGCTAGCACTAAGTTGTGAAAAAGCGGCCCTTTTTGAAAAACAAACTCGCCGGTTTCTGGGCGGTATATGTCTGTACCGGTTAAATCGGCAGGCAAAAGGTCTGGAGTAAATTGCACGCGATGGAAATCTCCGTCAATACCGTTAGCAAGTGCATTGATTGCGCGTGTTTTTGCAAGCCCTGGAGGACCTTCTACCAGAAGGTGGCCGTCGGCCAAAAGAGCGATAAGAAGGCTTTTGGTTAACGCATGCTGACCAATTATCTGCTGGTCTAAATAAGCGTGTAACTGTTGAAATTGCGCTGCTGCCATAATGCAAAATTTCCGTTTGAGTTCTCGTTATCAGGAAGTGTCATTTGAACGATAGAGTTTTCTACTATCTTATAAAGTGATCGCTTAGCTAAAAAGTAAATTACATACTAATTTAAATAACTTTTGCTCGTCACAATGACACAAAACAGACTTTCATTTCCATATAAGGTTCATTCTATCTTTCTTCAAGTCGTCAAACAGTAATAAAAATACGATATGCGGTTGAGTGCAAAGCGAGCTTCTTTAATTCCAAGAGCAGCCAATGATCAAAATTTGTGAACAGTGCAAACTTTAGTTTCATTTATATTGCCCTTAACCCTGCATTATTTGCTATTTTGTTCATTGTTTGTAAAAATCGGGTTTATTACAGGTCAGACCACTTTGGAGTATTAAGCTCAAACTTAAGGTGGTCATCAATTTAGGTGCATTATGGCAACAAAACAATCAGTTACTACCCGAGAGGGTGATCGCATCGCCATTGTCGCGGGGTTGCGTACTCCGTTTGCGAAAATGGCTACATATTTCCACGGTGTTCCGGCTGTTGATCTAGGTAAAATGGTCGTAAACGAACTTCTCGTTCGCCATGGTGTTCAAAAAGAATGGGTTGACCAGGTTGTCTACGGTCAAGTAGTACAAATGCCTGAAGCGCCAAACATTGCGCGCGAAATTGTCCTTGGCACGGGCATGAATATTCATACCGACGCTTACAGCGTATCTCGTGCATGTGCGACGAGCTTTCAGTCAACGGTAAACATCGCAGAAAGCATGATGGCTGGTACGGTACAGGTAGGCATTGCTGGTGGTGCTGATTCAACGTCGGTATCACCTATTGGGGTTTCTAAGAATCTTGCGCGTGCGCTGGTTGATTTACAGAAAACCAAGACCCTTGGCCAAAAGCTAAACATCTTCAAGCGTTTAAGCTTAAAAGACTTAGCGCCAGTACCTCCTGCTGTAGCTGAGTACTCTACCGGTTTGTCGATGGGACAAACGGCAGAGCAAATGGCGAAAACGCATCAAATTTCTCGTGAAGAACAAGACAAGCTCGCGCATCGCTCGCACAGCCTAGCCGCTGAAAGCTGGGAAGCAGGCAAGCTGTCTAGCGAAGTGATGACCGCTTACGCAGAACCGTATAAAGGTGCGCTTGAGCGCGATAACAACGTACGTTTCGATTCTAAGCTTGAAGGCTATGCGAAACTGCGCCCAGTTTTCGATAAAAAGTATGGCTCGGTAACCGCTGCAAACGCTACACCGCTTACCGATGGCGCTTCTGCAGTGCTTATGATGACAGAAAGCCGAGCGAAAGAGCTAGGTTATACGCCGCTTGGTTACATTAAGAGCTACGCGTTTTCGGCAATTGATGTTTGGGAAGACATGTTAATGGGACCGTCGTACGCGACACCTATTGCGCTAGACCGCGCAGGCATGACCCTAAACGACTTAACGCTAATTGAAATGCACGAAGCGTTTGCAGCGCAAACCTTGGCAAACGTTAAAATGTTTGCAAGTGACAAGTTCGCAAAAGAGAAACTCGGCCGCGACAAAGCGACGGGCGAAATTGACATGGACAAGTTCAACGTGATGGGGAGTTCAATTGCCTATGGTCACCCGTTTGCTGCAACCGGTACACGCATGATTACGCAAATGCTTAACGAACTAAATCGCCGTGGCGGTGGAACAGGTCTATTGACTGCGTGTGCTGCGGGTGGTCTTGGTGCCGCAATGATTGTGGAGACAGAATAATATGAGTCAGGAACAAGAAATGACAAATGAAGTTCAGCCAACATCAGGCGCATTTACGTTAACCAAGCAAGATAATG
The DNA here is from genome assembly GCF_056311745.1 of Alteromonas sp. ABV4_150. Lineage (NCBI taxonomy): Bacteria > Pseudomonadati > Pseudomonadota > Gammaproteobacteria > Alteromonadales > Alteromonadaceae > Alteromonas > Alteromonas sp. ABV4_150. The sequence continues at coordinate 2,955,844 of NZ_CM149971.1, forward strand.
GCATTGCTATTCTTAGCATGGACGTACCTGGCGAGAGCATGAACACACTTAAAGCTGAGTTTGGAGACGAAATATCTGCCATGCTCGATGATATTGAGCGCGACAGCAGCATTAAAGGTGTGGTACTGACGAGCGGCAAGCCAAACTCATTTGTAGCAGGTGCCGACATCACCATGCTAGCGGCGTGTAAAACCGCTGAAGACGCCACAACGATTGCGGCTGGCGGCCAAGCTATTTTCGATAGAATTGAGAACATGAAGGCTACCTTCGTTGCGGCTATTCACGGCCCAGCGTTAGGCGGTGGTTTAGAGCTAGCATTAGCGTGTCACTACCGTGTATGTACCGATTCACCTAGTACTCAGGTAGGTCTACCGGAAGTGCAGCTTGGCTTGTTGCCAGGCAGTGGTGGTACTCAGCGCCTTCCTCGCCTAATTGGCATTCAGCAAGCGATGAAAATGATGCTTACTGGGTCTCCAGCACGCGCTAAGCAAGCTAAAAAGTACGGTATTGTAGATGATGTGGTACCTCACAGTGTTTTGCTAAAGGTAGCTGAACAGTTTGCGCTTAAACGCAAACCAGAAAGAGAAGCGCCGCAAAAGAGTGTGATGGACAAAATGTTAGAAAAAACAGGCCCGGGCCGTAACATGATGTTCAAAAAAGCGCGGGAAGCGACATTTGCCAAAACCAAAGGTAATTATCCAGCGCCAGGTTACATTATTGATGTAATTGAAACGGGCATGAACGAAGGGATGAAAGCGGGGCTTAAAGCCGAAGCTGAAGCCTTTGGCAAGCTAGTGATGACGCCGGAATCTTTCCAACTTCGTCAGATTTTCTTTGCGACAACTGAAATGAAGAAAGAAAACGGCGTTGAAGGTGTTAAACCTGAAAAAATGAAGAAAGTCGGTGTGCTTGGCGGTGGTTTAATGGGTGGTGGTATCGCCTATGTAACGTCGACCAAAGCCGGTGTACCTGTGCGTATTAAAGACGTGCGTGCTGAAGGCATTGCCAATGCAATGAAATATAGCTATGACATCTTAAACAAAAAGGTGAAGAAGCGTTTCATGCGCAATAGTGAAATGCAGAAACAGTTAGCGCTTCTTACCGGTACGCTAGATTATAGCGGCTACCAAGATGCTGATATCGTGGTTGAGGCGGTTTTCGAAGATCTAGACCTTAAGCAGAAAATGGTGGCGGATATTGAAGAGAACTGCAAAGAAAGCACGATCTTCGCGTCCAATACATCGTCTATTCCTATTACACAAATTGCAGCTAAGGCAGCACGTCCTGAAAACGTGATTGGTCTGCATTACTTCTCGCCAGTAGACAAAATGCCGTTGGCTGAAGTTATCGCACACGACAAAACGTCGGACCAAGTCATTTCATCTACGGTAGAGTTTGCTAAAAAGCAAGGCAAAACGCCGGTAGTTGTCAAGGATGGTGCGGGCTTCTACGTAAACCGTATTTTGGCACCTTATATGAACGAAGCGGCAAACTTGATTCTTGATGGTGAGCCAATTGAACACATCGACAAGTCTTTGGTTAAGTTTGGGTTCCCTGTGGGCCCTGTGAAACTGCTTGATGAAGTGGGCATTGATGTAGGTACTAAGATCATTCCATTCCTTGTAGAGGCCTTCGGCGAGCGTTTCACTGCGCCAAGCGCGTTTGATAAAGTGCTAGCAGATAACAGAAAAGGTAAGAAGAACCAAAAAGGATTTTATTCTTACGAGGGTAAGAAGCCAGGTAAAGAAGTTGATGAATCAATTTACGAATTACTCGGGCTATCACCGGCTGCCAAGTTAAGTGAAAAAGAAGTTGCCGAGCGCTGCGTGCTTATGATGTTAAATGAAGCTGCACGTTGTTTAGACGAAGGTGTTATCCGCAATGCCCGCGATGGCGACATTGGTGCTATCTTTGGTATTGGCTTCCCTCCATTCCTAGGCGGCCCATTCCGCTACATGGACACATTGGGCATTAAGCACGTAGTTGCTCGTTTAAACCATTATGCTACAGCAGTAGGTGATAAGTTTACGCCTGCCGACGTGTTAGTAAAAATGGCGGAAAACGATCAAAAATTTTATAGCTAAGTTTAAAAAATGTTAAAAGCCGGGCTCTGCCCGGTTTTTTTATGTCTAATATATGTTTTTGCTGGTTTATTGTTCTATTTTGGGTAGAATTCGCGTGATTAAAAAATAAACGTGTCAAATTGTTGGCGTCAATTATCAATGGGTTAACTTGGATAATTGATGGAAACAAGAAACTGCGCATAACTAGGTTAAACAGCTGGAGGCATTGTGATTTCACTCGTGGTATTAAGCGTTATCTTTTCTCTGTATTTTTATGTGGAAGCGTTTAAATGGGGAATGAACGCGAAGAAGTGGGCAATAGCGGGTTTTGCGTTAGGTCCAATCTTATTACCTATGTTTTCTATCTCTCGCCACATGCATTGGCGCAATGCGGTGGGGTTTAATAATCTTTATATTGCAGCATAGTATAGCTATTACGCTCAATAGACCTATCCTATTATCTTCAGATATAAAAAAAGAGAGTATGTACTCTCTTTTTTTGAAAATCGTTTCAGCTTCAAATTATAAGCCTACACCATGACCGGCACCACCTGTTTGAGGTCTAATGTATTCGGGTTGAGTAGTGGTTTCTTTTTGCGACTCAGGAGCTTGTTTAGCGCCTTCTTGCGTGTCGGCAGCAACTGGGGTAGCGGTAGAAAGTACTAGTGCAACTGCGTACTCTTTTAACATGTTGATTTCCTCTGATTATTATTTTGAACGAACAAACAAAGCCGATTTTTATATTGGTTACCGGCTCCCTAGTATTAGCTAGATACGTGCCAACATAGACAGGAATAAATATAGTGCTTACAAATCAGAGGTTTATGTTTTTTTGGTTATTGTGGTGGAAGTAGAAAAAGCGCTAGCGCCATTATAATGACACTAAAGTCTAATATACGAAGGTTGGAAGGGAAGAGTTTTGCCTTAGCTTGCCGCTAAAAGGGTAAAGGGTGCCCTCTGGAAAGAGCGTTGAAGGAGCAATGAAAGCGTTAGTACTGGCTACTGCCTAATAGTGTATGCAGCTTTTGATTTTCTGTAAGCAGCTTTTCGAAACGTTCTGCATTTAACGGGCGGCTGTACAGGAAGCCCTGCAACATCTCGCAGTCGTAGCGACGCAGTATGTCCAATTGAGACTCTTCTTCTACACCCTCGGCGACAACTTTAAGGCCTAAGTTGTGCGCAATGTTGATGATGGCCGCAGCCATATGGCGGTCTACGTTACTTTTTGCAATATCGTCAATAAAGGCTTTGTCGATTTTTAAGGTGTTTAAAGGGAAGCGTTTTAGGTACGCAAGTGATGAGTAGCCGGTACCGAAATCATCTAGTGCAAGATGGATACCGCGTTCGCGTAGTCGCGTCATCATTTGAAGGCCGTTTTCAGGGCTTTCCATCAGCGTTCCTTCGGTAATTTCACACTCAAGATGCAGTGGGGACAGACCGACATCGCTTAGTATTCTATTTATTCTGTCGTCCAAATCTGGCAGTTCGAACTGTTTTGCCGAAATATTGACGGCAACGCGCCCGCTAAACAAACCTTGCTTAACCCAGCGTTTAGTATCGGCGCAGGCCTTGCGAAGTACCTGCTCGCCAATCTCAATAATTTGGCCGGTTTGCTCTGCTAACGGAATAAATTGCCCCGGACTTACTATACCTTTTTGCGGGTGTTCGAAACGCACTAGGGCTTCCATACTGACTAACTTACCAGAGGCTATATCTACTTTAGGCTGGTAGTAAACGGTGAACAGGTCGTCTTTAATACCTTGACGGATCAAATTTTCAATTTGCAGCTGCCTAACCGCGTTTTGATTCATTTCACCGCTAAAGAACTGATAGCTGTTGCCGCCGTTATTTTTGGCAAAATACATTGCTGTATCGGCATTTTTCAGCATTTCCTGAGGCGATTCACCATCGTCAGGGTAGAAGGCGATACCAATACTCGCGCCTAGCACAAACTCTTGTTTATTGATAATAAAGGGGCGCGATAAGGTGTCTAATAAGCTTTGTGCATAGTGGGTTACCGTATGAATATCAGCATTATCTTCCATCAATATACTGAACTCGTCTCCACCTAGGCGATAACAAGTGGCGTTTTTGCCCGTAATACGCTGTAGCCGTTTAGCAATTTGCTTAATTAGAATATCGCCGGTTTGGTGGCCCAGTGAGTCGTTTATCTTTTTAAAGTTATCCATGTCCAAGCAAAGTAAGGAATGAGCGCTGGACTTACGTACCAAGTTTTGATGACTTGCTTGGAAGAATGAACGGTTAGGAAGTTCGGTCAACGGGTCGACATTGGCAAGTTTTAAAAGCTCTTTTTCAGTACTCTTACGAGACGTAATGTCGCTGAATACCCCGACAAAGTGACTTATTTTGCCGTCTTCATCGTGCACAGCATCAATATTGAGCTCCATTTCGTAGCGCTCTCCGTTTACTCGTACGCTCTCTACTTCACCAGACCAGTTGCCTTTAGATTTGAGGGTTTTCTTAATTTCCTCGGTAAAGGCATCGGGGTATAAATGAAAATGCATAAAGCTGGCAAGTGCTTGGTCACGAGTTTCGCCGGTATAGCTGCAATATGCATTATTAACGCTAATAAACTTGAATTGGGTATTGGTAATAAATACCCCTTCAGAAATGTTCTCAATCGAGCGCTTAAACAGGTTAAGCTGCTCTTCAGCTTCTTTTAAGTGGTGAATATTTTTGAGCGTGCCCGTCATTCGCACCGGCTGCTCGTTGTGGTCGCGCTCTACTACTTTTCCGCGATCGAGGATCCATATCCACTGATTTTTAAACGTCTTGGCACGGTAGGCCAATTCATAAAAATCACTGTTGCCCTCTAAATGCTCTCTGAGCGCAGATTTGACTCGGATAATGTCGTTAGGGTGAATATTGGCATCATAAGCGCCGGTAGTGCGTATATCGTCTTGAGGGAAGTCCAGCGTACCCCAAGTGTTTGCACGATATACCTGACCTCGATACACATCCCAGTCCCATAACTCATCGCCTGAACTCCACAGGGTTAGCTTTAAACGCTCTTCCGACTCTTTTATGGCAAGCTGATTTGCTTTTCTTATTTGGTATTGTCGTAAAATGAAGGCGAAAATAGCCAATGCAACTAAACCGTAAAAAACAAGTGCGACGGTGTGAAGCCAAGGGGGGCGCTCAATGGTTACTTTCAAATTTTTGCTTTCAGACCAAGCTTTGCCGGGCTCTTTCGCTTGCACTGAAAATGTATAGTTACCAAAAGAAATATTGTTAAACTGAGCAGTACGTTCTTTGTCGACGTAAATCCATTCGCTCTCAAAGCCGGTAAGCTTGTACCTATAAGTCACTTGATCTGGATAAACCGGATTAACAAGCCCAAAAGAAATACTAAAGCGGGTTTCATCGTGCTTTAGTGCTAACTGTTCTTCGTAAGTGATATTTTCTTTTAACGATAAATAGCTTGAAGCCTCGTCATTTTCGACTTGTTTGCGTTTAGTCTTAGCCAAAGAGCCAAAAACATTAACTTGATAAAGTTGAGGGCGAAGGGTTTGCTCAACTTGGTCACTTGCGCTTATAGCCTGCTTTGAAATTTTAACAAAACCTTTATTACCACCAAAATAAATTGTCTTATCAGACGTGGCAATGACGGCGCCTTCACCAAGTGAGTTAAATTCCAACTGGGCGTTAGGAATACTATCGGCCTCTCTGAGCGAAGGTAGATGAACCTTGTGCACGCCCATTGCATCGGAATACCAAATGCTGTTTCCTACAGCTACTGTTGAAGTTATAAAACCACTTTGGTTGTCTCTTTTTTGTTTATTAATTAGAGCGTAGCTTTTTTTATCTAGCTGAATAACGCCACCTGACCGTGTTGTCAGCCATAAGCCGGAAGGAGTTTCATGCACGCCATAGACTAATGAATTTATTCCGTTGGATGAGTCTAAGACTCGAATGACTTTTCCCTTATTTACTGAGTAAATAATTAGCTTTTCACCTGCTCTAAACCAAATATTATTTTTGTCATCTTCATAAATTGCTAATATACCTCTTGTTTGTTCAATTGTTGCTGTTTTTATCGCTTCGTTATTTTGTATCTGGTTAGGACTAGAGTTAGTGTTTACAGAAAAGATACGGCCATCTAACATTTGTAGCCAAATGGATGAGTCGCCCTTGAAAATATAATCTATGAATGAGCCTTTGAAATACTCATGTACTAATTCTAGATTGTCTCCATTATCTTTTAGCACGAGTAAGCCAGCGGACGAAGCAATCCAAATATTATCTCGTTCATCAATTTCAATGTCCCAGTAGTGTATGGCGGGGTCCATTTCTTCGAAAAACTTGAAAAAGGATACCTTGCCTGTTTCTCGGGATATTTTACCTAGCCCTTTTTGCTGAGAAATTAGGTAGAGTGTTTTATCGTTGCTTTCGGCAAAGCCCCACAAGGTAGAATAATTATCGTCGCTGTGGCGCTCGGAGTTGTAAACAGGTTGAAAATGTACACTGGCATATTCGGGGTGGTACTTAAAAGCACCGCGATGAAAGGTGGCGGCCCATACTACACCCGTGCGGTCTTCAATAACTCGAAATACGATGGCCGATGGAATGCCAGTAGAACTATAAATATCTGAATTTAAATGCAAATAATCAGGTCGATAATCGGGAGATATTGTCGCCTCAGCAGCATCTGACAATAAAAAAAGTCCAATATAAGTGCCCACCCAAATATCTTTATCTACCACAGAGATTGAGAAAGAATTAACTTCTTCGGTGACTCCCAAATCACTGCTTTTAATCTGCTTTAAAATACGACCATTAGAAGCCAATACAATAAGGCCCTCATTGGTTGCTAACCAATAATTGCCGTTAATTACAGCGATATCGTGAAGGGCTCTTATATCTAAAGAAACCCCCCAGGGGTTGACTCTGCTCGCGTTGTGAACTTCCAGCGTTTCAGTATCTATTAGTGCAGCGCCGAATTTATTGGATCCAACCCATATACGGTTGGCCTCTTCAAAAATCACCTTTATAAAGCTTTCTTCTTTAAAGACTTGAACAAGAACGCTTATTTGTGAAGTTTGTTTTGAATAGCGGTAAAGAAACTTCTTATCCGCGAATAAAATGTCTCCATTTTTAGCCTCCGAAACTGCAGTGATAAAGTCTGTCTTTATCACAGAGTTGTCTTTATTGAAGACTTTAAAACTGTCTGTCTCTGGCTGGTAGAGCGCCAGCCCTGAATGCGTTCCAACCCACAGTTGCCCTTCAGAATCGACAAATAGTGTTTGAATGTAACCGGAAGGTAAGGAATTAGGGTCAACGTCTGATGGATGGTATTGCTTTACGTCATAACCCGAATAGCGATTAAGGCCATTTGACGTCGCAAGCCAAATAAACCCCATATGGTCTTCCACAATGTCTAGCACTGCGGTGTCTGATAGGCCGTGTTGCTTGTTTAATTCTGTGAAATGAAGATCAGAAACTTCTATCGCCTTCGCAGGATTACAGAGAAATCCTGACAAAGCCAACGAGAAAAGCAGCATTGAATAGATTAGGGTTGAGCGCACCTATACACCTTTGGCATACGCCATTTATTATTTTTTTATTTTTTACTGGCAGCATCCCTAACAACCAGAATAATAAATATGCCGAATTAACTGAGCCTCTACAAGGACTTTTTAGAGTTAGAAGGGGCGTTGGGTTACTTATTAAGCAACTTCAGGTAAATCCGGTGTCTATTTATCGACATATTAGTCAAAAACTTGACGTTTAAATCGCAGGTTAGCATCTGTTTTCTGTAAAATGCTGACAGAAGAGGGAGTATTACAGACAAATTTGAAGTCTTTCATACAATAAAGGCGGCAGACTTTCCGCTTAATTAAGGCGCTAAACTAACCTTCATTAGGGCGCTATACTCAGTGGCATTGTGGTCAGTAGTACGGTATCTCTTGCTTGAAGTGGGAAATACTATTTATTGTACGCTTCTCTTGAGTTGGAATTGCTTCAAACTTTCCTTTTGAAAACAGGACAAGCTCTCCACAGCGTTCGCGCTTAGCGAGCTGGTGCGCAAAATCTTGGATCTCTTCAAAACTTAGCTCTTTCACTCGCTCTGCTAATTTAACGTTTCTATTAAACCCTAAGTCTTGTGTACCTAAACTCACCCATAGTCGCTGAGATTTCATGGATAGCGTTAGGTCTCGTTCTTCTAGCTGTTTTATTAAATTTTGTTGAATCGTCGGCCAGTAGAAGCGATAGAACTCAATTTCATTTAGCTGCTGAAACAGAAATTCTGTCATAGCATCTAACAAATTTTTCGGGCTACATTGCGGGCTTTGAATGTAGAAGGCCATACCAGGGTGCTGGTTGTGCGGAACGTAGCCAGTTCCCACAATATAACCTAATTGCTGTTCTGTTCTCAAAGAATTGAAAAACGGAGCGGCTAGCATTTGCTCTAGTACCATACAAAGCGCCGTGTCGGTTAAGCTCGGTGAGGGGGCTTGAAGATAGAGTACTACCGCTGCGTCATCGTGCTTACAAAGCACTTCATGGTAAAGCGTGCCCCCCACGGGAAGTTTAGATACAGCCCGTGAAAGCGGGCCGCCGCGGGCATTTGTGCACTGCTCATAAAGATTCATTGAAAAGGCTTTTGCCTCTTCGCTAGCCCAGTTTCCGTGCATAAATGCTTCAATAAAGTAATGCCCGAGAGCGCGACTCCTGCAGTTGAGCATTTGCTCGAAGGTGATACTGTCTATTACATCTAATAGCTCTACTGGCGCCTGAGTGTTGCGCTGGATAAGTACGCTCAATCGGGAAAATAAGCGGTTAGTAGGCTTATTTAACAGCGAATTGTGTAGGCTTTGAATTTGCAACGCTTTGTGATGCTCGAAGGTTTTTTCATCAGGTATGAAATCAAGCACCGCAGCGAGGAGCTGATTGGCCAATAAAGTTTGTTGATTAGTGAAGCCTCGGGTGTGAAGTGTAAATCCCGCCTGATGTCCGTATATACGATAATGCAGGCCCGCTATTTCGGCTCTATAATATTTCGCCTGCAGGTAATCATTTAACGCCCCAAGCCATATACGTTTTGCAGCAACAGCTAGTAAAGAGTCAGAAAATTCCGCTACGTCAAAAGAGATATAAATATCACCTTTGGGGCTATGGAACTGCTGGTCTTGAGCAAACCAAAAACGATAACCGCCATTATCCACCAACTTATTAGGAATATTGAAGCCAGTCTCGGGCAATATTAGGCTGTATTCGTTGGCTAAATAAGGGTTGGGTGGGGGAAGCTGTAATTCACTAATAGCCTTTGGTGAAGCAAGCTTTTGCAAAAGTGCGGGATCAATTTTCTCTACACTGTATTCCGCCTCGTAGAACGCGCACACTTGTGTGGTTTTTACGTCTTTCGAAATAACTTTCAGACGAATGTTGTCTGGAGTGAAATAGGATAAAGCGTGTTCAATGACGTTTTTGTCATAGCTGTCTATGGTCGAGCGAAGTTTACCTAATTCGTCTTGGCCAAAAATAAACTGGTGCTGTGCGTATTCTGTTACCACGCTAAGTGGCTTGATATTCTCTTCGTACTCAAGGGCTAGAGTATTTAACTTTGATTTTTCGTGAAAGCGCCAATCTTCGTGGGATGCCTCTCGGATTACTGAGATATAGCTAAATAGTGCTTCCAATACACGGTTTTTGTTTTCCAATCCGTTTTGAGTAAGCTGGAAACTCACATTGAAGTCTTTAAACTTGTCTCCCTCAATACCCGAACCGGCAATAAGATTAAGCGCCCAGTCCTTTTCTTTAAGGTAGGCTAGTAAGCTACCTTCGCCCTCATCGCCAATTAAATGGCTAATATAGTTTAACGGCTTTGTTTTATAGTCATTTTGTAAAGCGGGTAGGGCAAACGTCACTATCATCCGCTTTGCTGACTGTAGCGGATGTATGTTAATTTGTATCCCCAATTCATTTTCGGTGTAAAGTGCTGGCCAGTCATCTGACGCTAACTGTCCTGCCGGCATACTGGCAAAACATTGATGCACTAATGCCTCAAGCTGAGGCAAAGGCATAGTGCTAGCAATACACAGGCACATGTTTTTTGCACAATAATAAGTTTGATGAAGTGCTTTGAGTTGTTGCTTTAGCGCAGCGCATCCATGTTGAGAAAAGGTATCGCTGTTACCTACTGAGAACTTAGCGAAAGGGTGCTTTGGGTTACAGGTTTCCTTGTGAATTTGGTAAAGGCGACGAAGGTCATCTTTTTTCTTAAACTCAAATTCCGCATGAATGTTTTTTATTTCGTTGTTGAGCGCTTCTTCTTCAAATAAGGGCTGTCTAAGCATATCCGCAAAGGCAGGTAAGGTCTGCGCAATCGCGTCACTACTACAATTAAAATGGTAGTTGGCGTATTCGGTACCAGTCCAAGCGTTTATGTTGCCCCCGTGCTGTTCAATAAAGCCATTTATTGCATTAGGTTTGGGTAAGTGCCGGCTCCCCATGAAAAGCATGTGTTCTAAAAGGTGAGCTAATCCATGACAATCGTTGGGGTCGTAGAAATGTCCTGCCCGTACCGCCATAGAAACAAAAGACTCATTTGCCTCAGGCGTATGACACAGCATAACACGCAGGCCGTTGGGCAAAGTTATGTTGTGCGCGTTTTCTAATTTGATCGAGTTATTCACATTTTCTCATATATGGTCAAAAGCACCTTACTGCTGGAGCATCTATTAAGATAATCTTCACAAAACCTTAAATAATAGTCGAGAATTCTCATTATTCACGGTTTAGCGCTAGGCGTAGATTCAGCTCTCTGATATCTTTAGCGTACTTTCATTAATACTATGCGCAATGTTATGTCAGGTCAAAGTAGCAACGACGACATTTATCTTTTCATTATGCGTCACGGTGAAGCAGAAGCACCTCGACTCGATGACAAAAATAGACAGCTCACGTCAGTAGGCCGAGAACAGGCCAAGGCGGCAGCTCTGTGGTTAAAAGACCAGTATTGTACAGAGGGTATTGTTGATTTAGCTCTTGTAAGCCCCTATCGCAGAGCAAAACAAACCTTCGACATGGTGTCGCTAGACGTTGAAGCGGGTAAAGTTGAAAGTAATGAAGATATTGTTCCAGAGGGCTCGCCGCGATTGGTAAGTGACTATATTGACGGTCTGCTTCATGCTGCGGTTAATTCAAAAAAGCCAATCAAAAAACTGCTAGTGGTAAGCCACATGCCGCTGGTTAGCTATCTGGTAGATGAACTTTGCCAGTCTTACACTACCAGCTTGTTTTCTACAGCATCAATTGCTGTTATCAAGTATTCATTGAACGAGCATAAAGGCACCTTAATTACCCACTACCAAGGCGTCTAAAGCGTATAGTTAATTCATCCCCAATTTTGCAAAAACTGAACAATTAGTAGTTAAGTATCTTTCTCTTCGGTCGATAGCCTCTTTGAGAGTGTCAAAGTTTATTCTACTGAAGGGTTGGGAAATGGACAGCAAATCTATTCCTGAGCTCCTTAAGCGTTCATTGCAATCGCATATGGCGGAGGCTGATTTACGTGAAGATGAGGAGACGCAGGATATTATTGCCAAGTTATCTGAGTTGTCAGATAAAGTCGCTGCTGCGAAAGCGAGAGCGCTGGCAAATCGAGCGCAGCGACTCGCTGATGAAGCAAAAGGCTAACTGAAAGGGCCGAAAATACGACAAGCGCCACATCGCTTAGTGGTCGCTGTTCGACTCCTTAGGTGCAATATAATACTCCGGCATAATTCTGACGGTTTTTATCATGCTTTCTGAAATATCCACAATTTCAAGTGGGTAACCTGCTAAACGTACGCTGACCTTGTTTTCAGGAATATCTTCAAGATACTCAAGCAATAGGCCGTTAAGGGTTTTCGGTCCTTCGGTTGGTAATTTCCAGTCCATTTCGCGGTTTAATTCGCGCACGTTAGCGCTACCATCAACAAGTACCGAACCATCTTGCTGTACGTGGGCTTCTTTACTGTGATCGGGTACCATACTGGTCGTAAAGTCACCGATAATCTCTTCTAAAATATCTTCCAACGTCACTAGACCCATGATATCGCCATATTCGTCTACCACTAGGGCAATGCGCTCTTTTTCCGCTTGAAACTTATACATAAGCGTATGCAGTGGCGTAGATTCAGGGGTGTAGTAAATTTCCCGCACAGCGCGAAGCAGACTTGACTTGGTAAACTGATCTTTTGATAAAAGTCGCAGAGCATCACGCACGTGAACAAACCCCACGGCATCATCAACACTATCACGGTATAACAACACTCGGGTGTGCTGTGCATGGGTCAGTGCTTTTTGAATTTTCTTCCAGTCATCATTAATATCGATAGCAAAAATTTCAGCGCGAGGCACCATGATATCTTCGGCAGTGACGCTTTCTAAATCCAGAATGCTAACCAACATGTCCTGGTGACGTTTAGGGATCATAGCGCCAGCTTCAAACACTACGGTTCTCAATTCTTCTCTACTCAATGAGTCATCATTGCCATTTGCAGGGCTAATTTTTAGCAGTGCAAGAATGCCGTTAGTTATACCGTTGATAGCTGCGACAAAAGGGTAAAGTAGGGTGAGTAATGGAAGCAGAATGATAGAACTAGGGAAGGCTATTTTTTCTGGATAAAGTGCCGCCAGCGTTTTCGGTGTGACTTCTGCAAAAATCAGTAGAACTAGCGTTAGGCCAAAGGTTGCAGCGAACAGCCCCCAGTAGTCACCAAATAGGCGAATACAAAGTATGGTGGCAAGCGAAGAAGCCGCAATGTTAACAAGGTTGTTACCGATGAGGATGAGGCCGATAAGGCGGTCTGGTCGTTCTAGAAGCTTAGCAACACGCATAGCTGAGCGGTTGCCTTCTCCCTGCAAGTGCTTGAGTCGATAGCGGTTTATCGACATCATGCCTGTTTCTGAACTAGAGAAATACGCAGATAGTAATATGAGTACGCCGAGCGCGATAAACAGCGTACTCGTTGATATGTCGTCCAATTAAGGTTTTCCTATACAAACTAAGGCTTCAAATGTATTGATTTGAGGGATGAGTTTCAAGGGGAAATTGTTGATATCACCCTAAATACTCAGAAGGTTAAGCGTAAACTGAGAGCCACCTAGCAATGCGGTTAATAGTCTAGGCGGCTAAAGCTCGCGTTATTTAGAGAAGAAACTCTCGTACCAACTTGCTACCAAAATAGGCAAGAGATAACAGCGTAACACCTAATACCGTCATCACAATGACTTGGCGTCCTCGCCATCCTCTTAGTTTTTGACCTATCAGAAGAATAAGAAAAACCACAAGCGCAGCAGCGGAAAGCACTGTTTTATGTGCGTAGGTTTTGTTGAACATGTCTTCTAAGAAAACAAACCCGCTAATCAGCGATACCGTTAATAGGCAGGTGCCAGCAAGCAACAGCTTAAATAATATATTCTCCACTAACATTAGAGGAGGTAGTGACGAATGGAGTAACGCCGCACCTTTTTGCTTTAGTCGGTAAGTAATGTAGGACATTTGAAGCGCATATAGGAATGCAATAACCAAAGTGCAGTAAGCAAACAACGACAAGCTAATATGGATAACCAAACCCGGCTGAAGCTCTATATGCATGATGTACGACACGGGAATAAATTGTGAGGCGAGTACCGTTAGACTTGCAAAGCCGAACACAACCGGAAGTAAAATAAGATTTGGGATGGCGCGGGCAAATATAAGCATGGAAACAGTGATTATCCACGACACTAATGAAAGCACGTTGGTAACACTCATGTCTTGCCCAGGCGCGACAATAATAACCTTGGTGAGAAAGGCGATATGTGCAATTGCCCCAACACTAGCGATGGATAGCCCTAATCGCTTATTCGGGCCGTCTTGGTGTACGAATTTGCCAATAAGTACTGCCGCAGCTAATGCGTAGAGTAAAGCGGCAGAAATGGCGAAAAGGGTGTTCATGATGCGTCCTGTAATAGGTAGGTGATGTCTTCACCGATTGAGTCGGTATTGATACTTCAACTAGCAAGTAAATTCAACCATCTCCTTGATTTTGTTTGTTTCACACCCACTTTTAGTGTGGGTATTAAGAGCGCATGAATTTTTTGCTTCTTAACATTTGCCGTGCACCAGAGTCTGAGAATGGCAGCAAAAAAACAATAGATACCAGCACATAAGTTTAAAAATTTAACCGCAATTGTGGGTACGTTACCGTTCGCTTTTACGTTACAATGCGGGCATTACGTCTGAAATAAAAAGAAGTTTCATACTATGTTTGAGAATTTATCAGAACGCTTAGGCCAGACATTACGAAATGTCAGCGGTAAAGGGCGTCTTACTGAAGACAATATTAAAGAAACGCTACGCGAAGTGCGAATGGCGCTACTTGAAGCTGACGTCGCGCTTCCAGTAGTAAAGTCGTTTGTTGCTCAAGTAAAAGAGCGTGCAGTTGGTACCGAAGTTACCAAGAGCCTTAAGCCTGGCCAAGTATTTATTAAAATTGTACAGTCTGAACTAGAGTCTGTGATGGGGGAGGCAAACGAAAAGCTTAACCTCGCAACTCAACCTCCGGCTGTCGTTCTTATGGCGGGCCTACAAGGTGCGGGTAAAACCACCTCTGTAGGTAAACTTGCCAAATACTTAACAGAGCGCGAGAAAAAGAAAGTAATGGTAGTGAGTGCCGACGTATACCGTCCCGCCGCTATCAAGCAGCTTGAAACCCTTGCTGGTGAAGTGAATGTTGCTTTTCACCCGTCAACTATTTTACAAAAGCCCATTGATATCGTTAACGATGCCATCGTAGAAGCGAAGAAGAACTTCTTTGATGTACTGCTAGTGGATACAGCAGGTCGTTTGCACGTCGACAACGACATGATGGATGAAATTAAAGAGCTTCACGCTGCTGTTAAGCCAATTGAAACTCTGTTCGTGGTTGATGCCATGACAGGTCAAGACGCTGCGAATACGGCAAAGGCGTTTAACGACGCGCTACCGCTAACCGGTGTAATACTGACCAAAGCAGATGGTGACGCAAGAGGTGGTGCTGCGCTGTCGGTTCGTCACATTACCGGTAAACCCATCAAGTTTATTGGTATGGGGGAGAAGGTTGATGCACTTGAGCCTTTCCACCCTGAGCGTGTTGCGTCTCGTATCTTGGGCATGGGTGACGTGCTTAGCCTTATCGAAGAGGTTGAGCGTAAAGTAGATAAATCAAAAGCCGAAAAGCTGGCCAAAAAGGTACAGAAGGGTAAAGGCTTTGATCTGCAAGACTTTAAAGATCAGCTTGAGCAGATGAAGAACATGGGCGGCATGATGGGAATGCTTGATAAGCTGCCTGGCATGGGCGGTATGTCTGATAAAATTAAAGATCAGGCGAACGACAAGCAGTTCAATCAAATGGAAGCCATCATTAATTCAATGACACCAGCTGAGCGTGCGCGCCCTGATATGATTAAAGGTTCACGTAAGCGTCGTATTGCGGCAGGTTCGGGAACCCAAATTCAAGATGTAAACCGTTTACTTAAACAGTTTACGCAAATGCAGAAGATGATGAAGAAGATGTCTGGCGGCGGAATGAAGAAAATGATGCGCCAGATGAAAGGCATGATGCCTCCGGGCGGTGGCGGCTTTGGTGGTCCGGGCGGTCCAGGTGGATTTGGAGGTGGAGGCTTCGGCGGAGGCGGCGGCTTTCCACCACGCTAATTCGCTATAGTTCTTACACTACCAAAAACCTCAATAGCAGCAATGCGTTGAGGTTTTTTTGTTTTTGTTGCATCCAATATCAAATGTGGCTCGTAAGGCTTATTGAATAGGACGTGAGCAGTATCTATCGCAAAGATTCGCGGTTGACAGCGTCTCTTCAAAAACAACAAGTATGGAGATGAAGATGGAATTCAATAAAACTTCGCAACAAAAAATGAAATTGTCATTATTAGCAACGGCTATGGTTTTTGCCTTAAGCGCCTGTGATGGTGACGACGGGACCGACGGTTTGGATGGCACAAATGGTGTTGATGGCGCACCAGGCCAAGATGGAGCACCAGGGCAAGACGGCGCGCCTGGCTTTGCTGCTGCCACTTTTCTTGTTGCCAATAATGGTGACGATAATCGCAATACCGTAACAGCTGTCGACCAAAACGCTAACGCGCTAAGTACGGTAACCACTGGCGCAAATGAAGGCATCGTATTCACTAATAAAGGTTCTCTTATTCAAGCGGGTGACAGTGACTTACCGCTTTTAAGAACGCAGTGTAATTTTGATGCACAAACAGATTACATGATGAATACGGGTAACGAAATAACCGGTACAGCAACAGGTCTGGTCAACCCCAAAGGTATCGCGTTTGCTGAAGATGCTGGCCTAGTAATGGTAGCTGATTTTAACGGTCAAAAGGTAAGCGTTTTTGGAGGGCAAGCATCGGGAGACGTTGCGCCTGTAGCTGAGATTATGGTTTCCGCAAAACCATGGGACCTGGCATACGACGAACAAAACGATAGATTATTTGTGGCTCTAACCGATGGTACGTTAGCGGTATACGACAACGTAGCTGGTTCGGGCTTTGCGCCCACAGTAATGCGCTCGGTGGTGCCTTCTGATGCAGATGGCAATCAAATATCAGTTAACCTTCATGGTATTGTATATGAGCCTATGTCTAACCGCATGGTAGTCTCTGATGTGGGTGATGCAGCAGTTGCAGACGACGGTCAAATTTTTGTATTAGAAGATATCTCGTCGGCTGACGGAGCTGTTGTACCAACAAGGATAATCGGTGGAGCGTCGACTCAGCTTGGTAATCCTGTCGATATTATTCTAACGGGCTCTGACCTTCGCGTGGCAGAAAAATCAAACGACGCCATTCTGGTTTTCTCAAATATTTTCAACGGAGAGAGCGGTGATATTGCACCGACGTTATCAACGCCATCGGTGAAGCCGGAGTCTTTAGCTGAATTCAAAGAATTAGATGAAATGAAAGACGCTTCGGACGACGGGATAACGACTATGCCTATTATGGGGCTCTCGGTATCAAGTAACCCTTCAACAGAAGGGGCGACAACAGGTGAGGTTGCCCAATACAGCGCTACATTGTCTAGTGAACTGAGCGCTTTTAACGCAGGTATGAGCATTGAAAGTGCCGCGTTTACGGCAAGTGGTGACGGTGTTATCACTTTTGATGATGTGGATACATCAACAGGCGGCTTACTAGTCATCAATCGCTTGAAAACTATGCGCGATGGGATGACGTACAGCGATAGCTACGACCACATGATTATGGGTAGCGAAACCGGGCTGATTGCACCCAAGGGATTAGACATTGCTTCTGAAGCCGGTGTGGTATTTGTGGCTGATGTTAATGAAAACACGCCTGCTGTAAGAGCTTTTTCGCCATGCGCATCGGGTAATGTCGCGCCTCTATTAACACTTGAAGCCGCTAACGGGGCTCGCCCTTGGGATGTGGATTACGACCCATCGACTGACAGCGCGTATTTAGCATTAACCAACGGTTCTGTGGCAGTTTTTGAAGAAGTAATGCGCAGGCTGCAAAGTGGTGAGACCGTTATTACCGGTGAGGATAGATTAATCGTACCAGCTAGCGGCGGTGCTGCATTTGAGGCGCCAACAAACATTCATGGTATAGACTACGATAGCCAAAGCGATAGCCTTGTTATCTCTGACGTTGGTAGCGCTGCAGATGCAACAGACGGCAAACTTTATGTCATTCCTGGTGCTGGCAATGCAGATGGCTTAACTGATGTCTCGGTTAATATCGCAGGTCCTAGTTCGATGTTGGGTAACCCAGTAGATCTAATGCTCAGCAATGGTCATGTTTATGTAGCGGAAAAATCAAACGGTATGATCCTTCGCTTCGATAACATTTTAAATTCAGCCTCGGGTGACATTGCGCCGACTTTCAGCATGATGTATCCCGCGCCAGAGTCGGTGAATGTACTAGCTGTTAAATAGGTTAAGCAGTGTTTGGAAGGCGCATAATAGCGCCTTCCAACGTGATAGTTTTAAAAACACACTGTCAAAGTTAATTGAGTGCGGTAAGTTAATCCAAGCATTGCTTACCGCTTTTTTTTAAATAGCTCGTATAGACGCCTGTTTACTACCTTAAATGTCCCTTAAAATGAAAATATCGTTTGAGTAGCTTTAATTGCAAATCAAAGCGTACCTTTTCTAATAACGAAATCGGCAAACTTCACTCGTTCTTCTTGCTGGCGTAATTTATCTGTTTCAGCGGTAGAGCGGTAGATACCCCACTTGGGGCGGATAAAATCCTCGTCAGACACACCTCGCCACATATCTATATTTGTCTCATTAATATCTATGACAGTTGCGCCGTCACTAACGCGGGTTATCTGCATGATAAAGTGGCCTTCTTCGGCAAAGGTTGCTTGCACAAATACCTTAACCCACTCATCGGCGATATCGCTCCAGTTTGCTCGGACCAAATAGGCATCGCTGGTGCGAGAACCGTCAGAGTTAAACCCTACGCTGTGCCTTACTTGGAGTTCTTTACCGGAGCTGTCTTTTTCGACAGCAGAAAGGGTTATGACGGGCTGATCGTCGTTACCATTACTATTGTCTTCACTGTCGTTTCGCGCCTTGAGCTGGAAGAAGTGGCTAAACTTGCTGGTTAAAGACATATCGCTGGCGACATAGAAATACCATTCAAACTGCATGGTTTCCCCTTCAAACCCGAGAACTTCGTCATCGCTTTTATCATAAGTTTTTATTTCGTTGCGTTGGCGATCAGACTGTTCACCTTTGTTGAAGTCGTCATCACGGTGGGCTAAAAACACAAAGTGGGGGCCTACAACGCTATCGGTTTCCTCTAAAATATGGGGCGTAGAAGTATGATCGCCAGCGAACAAGTCGGGTGCTTCTATGCTGCCTTCTCCAAACACGCTTTCTATTGATGCGTAGGTTTCGCTCGCGCTTGCGGCGCCCGTGGCACTGAGTATAACTTCAGACACAAGGGTAAAGTCTTCTTGTTCTTCCGGCAGGGTTTCTCCACCACCTTGAGAGTCAGGTACAGCGACAGGTTGAGAAGGAGAATTACTCTGACTGCTACTTCCACAGGCCGATACCGCTGTTACCACCAGTGCAATTAAAAAGAAGTAAAAAAGTACTATTAGGGTTTCTTGTAAGACGTTTTTGTTTTTATTATTCGTAGACACGATTTTTACCAAATGTTTGTTATTGGTTAATAAGATGTTTTAAAATTGGTTAACCAGCAAGTTTAACAATCAAACTATCTAGAAAAAGTTTTGAAGTTCGAGTTTTCAAAAAGACAAAGATAAATATCGAAAGATAGAAACAGAAGAAAAACTTGATGCCATAGCGCGCTTTGTAACCAACAAATCGCCGCGCATCTGTGCAAATTCATGAATTCATAATACACTGACGGGCTACATCGTGCGCATGTGCTCGCTTTCTTTCAGGTATGCAACTTTTACCCTATCAAAGCAGGTACAGTTTTGTGCTGTGTGAGCGTTCACGCGGCAGAGTTATTGATACAGGAACACTATGGCAGGCTTAAAACGTATTATTCTTATCGACACGCACTTACCAGGCGTGGTCGAGCTAAAGCTTGATGGACACACCAATATTTGTGGTACCAATGCGTCGGGTAAAACCACGCTTCAACGACTTATTCCCGTGTTTTACGGCGAGTATCCTAGTCGCGTGGTGCCGGCAACCCGTGACAGCTTTGAACGCTGGTATTTGCCTCGTTTATCTAGCTTTATTATTTATGAATACACGCGTGCTGAAGGTGACCTGTGCCAAGCAGTGTTAAGCTCAAATGGTACCGGCGTCAATTATCGTTTAATCGGCAAGCCATTTGAAATCAGTGACTATTTAATAGAGCAAAAGAACGGCAAACACGCCAGTGTAAGCAGCGCCGAGCTTGCACGTGCCATGAAGCGTAACAACATATTGGTTACGAGCTTGCTTAATACCAAAGACTTCCGCGCAATCATTCAAAACGATCACGGTGTGCTTAACCAGAGTAACAATGCCCGTGAGCTATTAGGCTACGCTAAAATCTTTAGCCTTTGCGAACCGTCGAAACACATGCGCCATATCGAAAAGTTGGCAAAGGCGGTGCATTCCAAAGAAGGCAAAATGGAAACCATCAAAGCCATGATTGCCGCTATTTTGGAAGAAGATGGTGTCACGCCACCTACTTCAGGTCTTAGCCGACACCGTGTTGATGACTGGATTAAAGAGTGTCATCTAATTAAACAGTTCGACAAAATTCGCCCCGAGTTTTCAAAACTCGAGCAAGCTGACATGGCCTTAACAAGCACTGAGCAAGTGCTCGCTAACCTAAAGCATAGCTTTGAACTTGATAAGACCTATTTAGCCGCGCGTGTTGAAACCACAAAAAACGAGCTTGATGAAAATAGCTTCCAGCGCAAACAAACGGACAGCGAGTGGGGCGATACCCGCGATCACCTAAACCAGGTTATTTCCTCTGCCCGTGCTGATGTTGAGAAGTTCACCAGTGAACTTGATACGGTAGAGCGTGAATTCGATAAGTGGCAAGACGACAATATTGAGCAGCTTAAAGAAGATGTAGCAAATTTGTCGCAGTGGCAAAATGAAAAGGCCATGGCCGATAGTCGCTATGTACTGCTTACTGAAAAACACCAAGATATTGAGTCGGCCTACAACAAGCGCTTGGCTGAGCTAGGTGAAAAGCTGTCAATTACTCTAGAAGAAATGTCAGCCGCACGCCAAGAAGCCGCAGAGAATAAAGCTGAGCAGCAGCAGAGCGAGCGTGAAGCATTAAGTCGTATTCAGAGCGACTACAATAGCCAGCTAAGCGCGCTTCAGAACGATTACCAAAATAGTTTGAATGAGCTAAAAGTTGCTGAAGCTGAACTTAAAGCGTCACTTAGCAATGCAGGCTACAACGAGTTTGAACAATCCCAGCTAGATTTTCTTGATGCGGCCATTAAAGAAGCATCTATCAATGAAGATGCAGCGCGGGGTGAGCTGCGACAAGCGCAGCAGGCGCACAGTAAGTCAGTCGAGTTTCGCAAAGAATATTCAAATGCGTTAGATAAGGCACGCAACGCCTTTCAACAAGAAGAAAAAGCGGTTAACAAAATTAATGCGCTTCTTTACCCTGGCGAAGGCTCGCTACTTGAGTTCTTGCGCGCCAATGTCGATGACTGGGAGTTATCCTTAGGTAAAGTTGTGCGCCCTGAACTACTAGAGCGCACTGATCTAGCGCCTGCTATGGCAAAGGGCGCACAAGGCGCCAGCGATACCTTTATGGGCGTTAAGTTAGCGCTTACTGAACTTGATACCCCAGACTATGCCTTTACCGAGCAAGCGCTTAAGCAGCAACAGCAAGAAGCTGAAATTCGTCAAGCCGCAGCCCTTGCTGCGCAAAACGAATGCGAACAGCGCTTGGCGAAAGCGAACGAAGATGTGCGCAACGCCGAACTTGTGGTTACCCAAAAAGACAACGCCGTTAAAAGTGCCGAAGCCAGCCGTAAACGTGCACAGCAAGACCGCGATACGATACTTAGCGAATATCAGCAGGCGCTTTCTGCACGCAAGCAAAAAGCCAAAACTAAGCTTGAAGCGAATCAGCAGTCTCAAAAGCAAGTAAAAGCTCAGTTTGAGCTTAGCCGAGAGGAAATTAAAGATCAGCTGCGAGAAGCCGAAACCGAGCACAAATTTCATTGGCAGCAGCTTATCGCTGATAGCGAAGCGCGTATTTCACAGCTTGATAGCGATATGCGCAAAGCGAAGGACAGTGCTGCCCAAGACCGCAAAGATATGCAAGATTGGCTAGAAAGCGAATTGAGCAATCGCGGTGTGGATGTTGATGAAATAGGTCAGCTTAAAAAGCAAATCAATAAGCTTAAAGAAGACATTACGCGCACTGAAACTCATCGTCATAAAGTAGCCGACTACGAGCGTTGGTACACCAACGTATTTACTAAGCAAAAAGTGATATGGCAGGAAGGCTTGTCTAAGTCGCGTAAGTTATTGGGCGAATCTGAGCGTAATTTAGCCAGCAAACAAGCAACCTATAAAGCTAACCGCGAAAAGCTTCAAGAGCAGCACGGGCAGCTTGAAACTACGCTTAAAACTGCCAGTGAGCACCTAGAACAGGTTAAAACCTTAAGTAAATCTCTTGCCAAGCTTACCCTTCAAGCAGGTGATGAAACGGCTGAAATTAAGCACGATGATGTCAGTATTGGTCAGCGTATTTCAGAAGTGCAAAGCCAGCTTCAAGAGCGCGAAAACTTATTGAGCGATGTGCGAGCTTATGTAGAACGGTTTGATCAGCTTATAGCTGCGCAAGCGGGTACAGGGCTATCTGATACGTGGGAGCGCGCCCGTGAAGAGTGTGCAACGCTGAACGCCCACGGCGTGAAGAGCTTTGATCATCGCCGTATGGTGTCGCATTTAGCACAGCTTCTAAACGTGATTGTTCCGCAGAAGCTACAGGGCTTGCGTGAGCAAGGCCGTATCTTTGGTGCCGATCTTTCGCAATACTACTTTGTACTTGCCGATATCGATAAACGCATTGTGTCGCAAAGCCGCCGCATTACCCAAGAGGTAGACGGCGATCTTTCCCTTGATGGTGTATCAGATTCTGCCGTTAAAATTCGTTCACGTATTAGCGAACTTGAATTTTGGCCTGAACTCGAGCAATTCAGAAAGCTTTATGAACACTGGATGGAAGAGGGGACAAACGAGCTGCCGGAAGAAGAGTATGGGCAGAGTATGCGCCGAGTACTGGATATTCTTGGCCGTGCAGCGCTTACGGGCGGCATCAGTAAGCTACTTGATATCGAGCTTCATCTACGTGAGGGGAACAGCGACCTTGTTATCCGTACCGACCGCCAGCTTAATGAATCATCAAGCCACGGTATGGCCTACCTTATCTTGTGTAAATTCTTACTTGCTTTCACCCGTTTGCTGCGCGGCGATGCCGACGCCACAGTGCATTGGCCTATCGATGAACTCGGTACACTTCACCAAAACAACGTGAAGAAAATCTTTGAAGCGTGTCAAAACAATAACATCAGTGTAGTTGGCGCATTCCCTAATCCAGAATCAGAAGTATTGACGCTGTTTGAAAATCGCTACTTGATAGATAAGGTAACCCGCCAACTGCAGGTGGTTCAGCCCAAAGCAAGCTCTATAGGGGCGCGCATTAAACTGAAAAAAGAAGCTGAAAAGAACGGTGAAGTAGCAGGTGAGGAGACATCAGCATGATGACAGAACAAGGCCGTGTACTGAGTGCACTTTTACAAGGCGCGTTTATTTGTCAGGTGACCGATGAAGAGGCATGGCGTTTTCTTAAATCAAGAGACAACGCTGCTCAGTTAGAACCTCATTTAGCGCTATTAAACCGTACATTATCGACCACCGCTGAGGGTGACGTATTCTTTGCCAGCTTTCTCACCATTGGTGAGAACGAGCGCAAAGTGCTTACACAGCAGTTTCAAGATACAGCATCTAACCTAGTACCTCTGGTAGAGTGGTTGCTGCTGGTTCAGCAAGCCAATGAATCTGATATGCCCATTACCATGGGTAGCGCGATTCGATTAAACGAGCTGCAAACAACCATTGAAGACACGCCGGCTTATGCAGAGCAACTAGAGAAAATTTCGCGCTATCGTATGTTCGGCTCTACCAGCGTGAACTTAGATGGACAGCTAAAGCAGGTTTTTAAACGCTTGACCGAAATGGGTTATCTGATTAAGCCAAACCCAGATAAACAGATTTATTTGGGCACCGGTAAAATTGAACACCTTTACGAAATGCTACGTTTCATTGATGAAACTGAAGCGCTGAGTTTATCTGAGCAGGCGGAGGCCGCTATTTCGCAAGGTAGCTTAATATGAGCCAGGTGTTAATTCAGGCGGGGACCAAACTACTTAATGCACTGGGGCGTCACAGCGACCTTATTATGCAGGCGTATGTTAATGGTTCGGTGAAAGAGCGCGACCATAGCCCAAAGGTATTGGAGCAGCTTGTTCAATTGGGGGTCTTATGGCGCCCCGAAGCGCAAAGTGAATTGCGTCTAAAAAGTGCGGTAAGAACGCTTTTAGAAGGAAGCTTGCAAGACGAACGTAACCGTACAATTAATGCGAATATTGGTGCGTCGCTGGCTAGTCTTAAAACGTTAACCGAGCACTATAAGGAAGCCCTTCACTACAACAAGTACAATGAAGCGGCAGCCCACATGGGGGATTTAACTGAACACGTCTATCAGCTTTCTGAATCACTAAGTAATAGTGTACGTGTGATGTTCGGCCGTATTAACAATGAATTCGGCTATGTGTCTTCAGTTGAAGCTAAAATTCGCGAAAACGAATTAGCACAGGGGCAGGTAACAGATTTGCTCGCTCAGCTTGAGTGTTTCCGTTTCGATGAGTTAAGTGAGCTGGCTGGGTCTAATCGTGAACTACGCCATTTACTGGTAGTATCCCTTCAGCAGCGCTTTGCCAAAGCCGCGCAGGAGTTATCAGTAGTACAGGCACGCTTATTAGACTTGTTGGGCCGGTTCAGAGAGTTCCAAGGTCGCACACGTTTGCTTAAAGGGTTTTTGCTACACATGGAGCAGCAGCCTGATTTTGCACCGGGTAACTACGCTAATCTGACCAATGTGCCAGTATTGTTTAATCAATCAGATTCGATTATTGCTAATGCGGCGCCTGACGTGAATAACGTAGAACATGAAGCCGACTATCAAAATATAGTGGCGTCATTGACTCATGTACACAAACGTCAGCCTAAAAACGAAGATACTAAGCCTGTTGACATTGATGTGACCGAGCAATCTACTTTGTCGCTAGAGAAAGATTCGCTACAGCAGGCAGTAGAAGCCTATTTCTGTGAGGTAATTGATTCAGGCCAGCCTAAAACGGCACTTAGTTATTTTGAAGAGCATGCTCTAGACTTCGATCCTGAAGTGTGGATTTATCAGGTAATCGGGGGGTATCAAGCCCTTAACGATGAAGATAAGCAGTTTTTTGCATTAGAATCTCATGGTAATAACGATAAAATCTATACAGGTAACTTCTATATAAATGACATCACGCTGGGCTTGCGTTGATGTAGAATTTCCTGCGCGGTTAAAGCTCGTCGAATTAAGTCTGGCCCCATAAATCAAGGGGGTGCCAGACTTTTTGTTTAGCTGTAATTAGCAGAAAATTAAACTCAACTCCCACATCTAATCAATGTGAAATTTCACAAAATTCGGCTAAATTTTGCGATGGTTTTCACTTGGAACCTGCTAAAAAAGACCTATAATGCAATAGGTGTTTACACTTATTTAACATTGTGAACTAAAAGCTTCATCGCTGCGTAATGTTACCGTCAATCGAGTGGTCTACATTATTTGTCCTGTAACCTTTGGAACCAGAGTAAAGACTGGCAGGTCCTAAAGCAGACAATATGCGTTTTAATGCTTTCGATGTTTAACAATTCGATGTAGGCACAGAAAATTTACGCTACTGCTAGGATGCAGAGCATGTTGTGGTACTGATGCGTACAGTACGAAGAGGAAGAGAGTTATGCAATTATCAGAACAACAAAGCTTTAACCAAGCCCTTATCAAACTTTCAGTTTTACTTTATCAGGTCGATGGAATGGTAACATTGACTGAGCAAGACTACCTGAATGCTATGGTTGAGTCGTTAGATTGGCAAAGTCCAATCTGTCGCGAAGCATTTCTTAACGATACTATTTATCAAGCTCGAAAGGCCATAGACACTGGCGATACTGTCACTTTCCTAAAAAGCCTTAAAAATGATCTATCTTTTAATGCAGAAAAAACGTTAGAGGTAGCTATGGCGATTACCGGTGTAGATGGTGAGCGAAGTGAAGAAGAAACCGAGCTTCTATCATTACTCACTCATAAATTACTCGCCAAGGCATTAATTTCAGGTAAAGATACATTACAATAAACGCTTTACAGCATCGTAGGTGTCTTTCTAACTAATGCGAAAAAAGTTGCGCCAACTAATGCGCCTAAAAATGCCAAAGCGCTCAGAGAAAGCAGCGCGTTTATGTGCTGCTTCTCTCATACTGCTTATGCTAAGCGGTTGTTATTCATTTCACAGTGCTAAAGTTAGTGCATCTCAATTTAGCGCGAGTACCCAAGCGTTCCCCGTTGGTGTGCAACCCTTCGACGATTATCTAAAAGACGTTGAAAGCTACCTTTTAAAGCACAGAGCATTTATATCCGACAACAAAACGCAAGAGATTACCATGAATATGCCCTTTGAATGTGGCACACAGTACCGCGACATCGGTGTGTTATTGGTTCATGGTCTCGGCGATTCACCTTATTTTTTTCGCGATGTGGCAAACGCCATGTGTAATGAAGGCATACATGTAAGAACCATTTTGTTACCTGGGCATGGCTCAAAGCCAGGGGACATGTTAAATGTCAGTTATGAGCAGTGGCAGCAAGAATCCAATCATCACATAAGACTGTTTTCTGAAGAAGTAGATAACCTCTATATCGGCGGCTTTTCAACGGGGGCAAATTTAACCACTATTGCAAGTTTTTCAATGGCCGACGAGCTCGATATTAAAGGGCTTATGCATTTTTCACCGGCCTTTAAGTCACGCTTTTTTGTGTCCCGTTTGGCCCCTTATATCGATTCATTGTTTCCGTGGCCTAACGTAGAAGAGGAAGATAACCCCAGCCGTTATAATTCAACCGCTATGCCCGGTTTCGCTGCCTATCAGGAAAGCGTAAACGTGCTTCAAGAGTTGTTTTCTCAATCAGAAGGAAAGCGAACTTTGAACCTTCCTGTAATTATGGTGGTGGGCGAAAAAGACAGCGTGGTTGATACCAAAAATATTGCTGAACAATTTAGAGATAATTTCATTCATCCGCGTAAGTGTCTATTGTGGCAGGGAGAGAAGAAACCTGAAGTGCCTGATAATACACTCATCATGCAAACCATGAATTTACCCGAGCAGCGAATTAGTGCGGCTTCTCATATGAGTACACTTTTTTCTGAACAAAACACCTTGTATGGAACGGAAAGTAAGTTTCGCATTTGTGACAACGGCCAAGGAAGTGATGCTGAAGCGCGCTGTAAAGCAGGGGAAGAGGTATGGTATGGGCCTTGGGGATTTGAACCAGAGGTCGAAAACAACAGGCTTAGCAGTGATAAAGAAGAAAGAGTGTATGCAAGGCTCACGTATAACCCTTACTTCGAGAGGATGGTAGATCAGCTTCTGGCCTTTACAGGCAAGACTAGGGTTAAAGCCTTTTGTAAAACCTATTAATAATCTTAGGTTTATAAGCGATTCAGTTATCACCCGTATTTCTGCGGTATTTCAAAAAAAGCGCCTAAGTCAGTGCGTAATAACAATTTTGTTTGCTACTACGCACTGACTTAGGCGCTTCCTTTATTTCTTGATGCACACTGCGTCTCACAGTAGTAGCAAAAACAACGTTTTATCACGGCTTTAGCACGTAAACACCGCGCAAACATTAAGCACCGCTTAAATAGGCTTAGCGCCTATCTAAGCGGGAAAATTTTAAGAGTGCTGAGCGTTCGCTTCTTCCATCTCTTTTTCAAGTTTAGCACTTTCATCTGCACGAGGCTTGGTAAAACGGGCAAGCGCTAAATAAAGCACAGGCGTAAGGTAAAGGGTAAATACCACCGCGATACCAAGTCCGCCAAACACAACCCAGCCAATTGCGTTACGTGCTTCTGCACCTGCTCCAGTTGATAGTATCAGCGGCAGGCCACCTAGAATTGTAGATACCAAGGTCATCATAATAGGGCGTAAACGCACCTTTCCTGCTTCAACAATAGCGTCATAGATATCAAAACCTTTATCGCGTAGCTGATCGGCAAACTCAATCAATAATATGGCATTTTTGGCGAGTAGGCCGATTAACATAACTAGTCCGATTTGCGAGTAAATATTAATGCTAGTGCCGGTTAAAAACAGCGCATAAACGGCGGCAGCAATACCAAAGGGCACAGTTAGCATAACTACAACAGCACTATTTACGCTTTCAAATTGGGCGGCTAGTACAAGCAATACGATGACGAAGGCTAAAATATAGGTGAGGGCGACCTGCTTAGACGTTTCTTCAAAGGTCTGTGCTTCACCCAAAAAGACCAATCCAACGCCATCGGGCAGAGTGTCTAGCGCTAGTGTACGTATTTGATCTACCACCTCGCTGAGTGCCACATCTTCTGGCAGTTCCATTTCTACTTTTATTGCCCGTCGTTGGGCTTGACGTTCTAGTTCAGCGGCAACGCCTTCTTCGCTAATAAATGCCACACTAGAAAGGGGGACTAGGTTTCCGTCAACGCTTTTTACATACAGGCTGGTAAGCTCGGACGGGTCTAACGTACTGCGATTATTAGTTTGCAGCATAATAGGAATGGCCTGATCGCCTACGTTTAAATCAGCAATGTCATCGCCATTAACGGCAGCGCGCAGCGTACTGGCGATGTCGGTAAGCGGCACCCCCAACTCCTCTGCACGACGACGGTCTATGTTTACGCGCATTTGTGGTTGCGTCGGGTCGTAGCTAATTCTGGGTCTACCCAGCTCGGGCAGCTTTTCTTCAAGCAGTCGTGAGAAGTCCTGTGCTGCTAAGAAGATATTTTCATAGGTATCGCCAGTAAGTGCTATTTCTAAGCCGCCACCTTGACCGCGCAAGTTAAGACTATTGCCACCAAAGGCGTTACCAGGAGCTCCGGGTATTTGCTGTAGCTTGGGGCGAATTTCGTTAACGACATCTTGCAGTGACTTATCCCGTTCATCCCAATGCTTGAGCGGTGCGGTAATAAATACAATGTTCGGATCCCAAGAGCCAACCACCGTATAAATTGAATCTATGGTGCCGTTCTCAACATAAGGAAGCAGCAGCTCTTCCATTTTTTCTGCTTGTCTATCCATAAAGTTCAGCCCAGCGCCATCAGGGCCGCGTGCAAATATACGAATTGTGCCTCTATCCTCACTTGGCAAAAGCTCATTATCGATATTTTGTGACAATATATAAGCACCACCGCCAGCAGCTAGGCTAAGTATGCCTACTACCCAGCCGTACTTAAGGGCTTTTAACAGTGAAGCTTGGTATACGCCAAGGCACGCATTACCAAAGCGTCCAAAGGTTTTGCTAAACAAGCCGCCGCTTTTTGTCTCTTTTACCTTAAGGCGTGCGGTAAGTGCTGGTACCAAAGAAAGCGCAACAAAAGAAGAGATAACGACAGCGCCAGCTAATACTCCACCGAACTCTCTGAACAAACGGCCTGCGGTTGAAGGTAGAAATGCAATGGGGATAAATACAGAGGCAAGCACTGCGGTGGTTGCCACTACCGCAAAGAATACTTCACGTGTGCCGATTACAGCAGCAGCACGAGCACCCAAGCCCATGCTTCTTCGTCGCTGAATATTTTCAGAAACAACAATCGCATCGTCCACAATCATACCCGTAGCCAAAACAAGGGCGAGCAGGGTAAGGATGTTAATTGAAAATCCCATGCCCCAAATAATTGCTAAGGCACCTGCCAGTGAAACAGGAATAGAAAGCGCCGGAACAATGGTCGCGCGCCATGAACCAATAAATACCAATAACGTCACTACCACCAAAGCAACGGTAAGGCTAAGCGATATCACAACCTCTTTAACAGAGTCTCTAATAAACTCCGCGTCGTCTGCCGTTACAGTTATGTGCATGTCGGTGAAGCGTTTGTCTAGGTCTTTGACCATAGCTAGCACTTCATCAGAAATCTCTATGGTATTAGAGCTAGCCTGTCGAATCACACCTACACCGATAACAGGTGTGCCGTCTAAGCGAACCACGCTGGTCGTATCGGCGGGGCCAAAATAAACACTGGCGACATCATTAATGCGAATGTCGCCACTTACAACTATATTGCCCACATCTTCAGCCGAGACTGACGTTGCATCAGCGCGCACGATAAGCGCCTGTTCAGCCGACTGTATACTGCCAGCGGGAACATCAAAAGGCGCGAGCGATAAGGCGTCGGCTATATCGCTCATGGAAAGACTAAAGCTGGTAAGGCGAAGCGGGTCAACGGATACGCGCAAAACACGCTCTCTATCGCCGTTGAGAGTAACGTCCGCAACACCGGGAATACTGAGAAACAAAGGCGCTACATCTGTATCGACACGTTCGGTGAGGGTTTCCATATCTAGGGTATCACTAGAGATAGCAAGGCTAACTACCGCTTGAGCGTCGCTATCTGCGCGAATGATTGCCACTTGCTCAACGTCCTCAGGAAGTTGACGCTGTACGCGACTTACAGATTCACGGACTTCATTCGCGGCATCTTCTAAGTTGACGCCAGGACGAAACTCTACACGTACACGGGCAGAGTTTTCTTCGCTTTGTGCGTATATATTTTTCACACCGCTTACGCGGGCAACGGCCCCCTCTAAGCGACCGGTCACTTCAGCATCCACGGTTTCAGGGGAAGCGCCGGGAAACTGCGCTGTTACAGTAACACGAGGGGTGTCAACATCGGGAAGCTCTCGAACTTCAAGCCCGCTCAAAGCGGCAAGACCAGCAATGGCAATAAGCAGGTTTAGAACGACGATTAAAACTGGGCGTCGTATCGAGAGCGAGGGAAGATCACTGACTGAAGACGATAGATTTGGATCACTCACTTTGAGGCCCTCCGGCCAATTCAGTGGTAATTTCTTGGCCTGTACGTAAGCGCTGAACACCTTCTGAAATTAACGCATCACCTTCTTCTATATCGCCTGAAACTAAGATAGTTCCTCTTAAACGCTGATGTACACTTACATCCACACGTTTCGCTTTCCCATCTTCGGCAAGCCAAATATAAGCACCGGTTGCTCCCCATAGTAATGCAGCTTCAGGCACGGCCGCGTAGCGATCACCTTCAATGCTCAAATTAACCCTAAAACTCATACCTGGACGGAATTTATCCGACGAGTTGTCTAATAATGCTCGAGCTCGCAGGGTGCGGTCCGCTTCGTTAATACGAGAATCGACTTGCGCAATTTCGGCTCTCACCAATTGCTCCCTATCGCTCCATGGTTCTAGTGTGACATTCGGCGCGTTGAGCAAAACCGGAAGGGCGGCTTCAGGGGCTTTAAAATTAATAAAAAGTTTGCTTCTATTATCGAGCGTGGTGATAACCGTTTGTTCATTGATCCGATCGCCTACCTCAACGTCAGTAATACCAACAATGCCGTCAAAAGGCGCGACAATATGTCTGTCTTCTAAATCTGCTTTCGCTTCTTCTAATGCGACCTCCGCAAGGTCGCGTTGAGTGCGGGCTAAGTCTAGCTCGCTAACGGGGACTGCACCTTGCTTATAGCTTGAGGCTAATCGCTCTACCGTGCGCTGTGCGTCTTCTAAGGTGAGCTTGGCGCGCTTTAATGCAGTTTGCTGCCGTCTATCGTCAAGGCGAACCAATACCTTGCCTTTTTCCACCGATTGACCAGGAACAAAATTTATTTCTATTACTTCATCAGAAACTGCTGGGTACAACACAATAGAGCGTACGGCTTCAGCACTACCAACCGCCTCTACTTTTCGTGTCTCGTTCATAAACTGAATGGGCTTTGTCACAACAAGCTTAGCCTGTCTGTCACCCATGAACTGCGCGTTTGCAGTTGGCACCATCAATAAAAAAAGAGCACAAAGACGTGTCCATGTCTTTAATGCACCATAGACTGAATTTTTCATTTTAAACCCGTAGCGTTAGTTAAGCTTATACTTCTCATCAACATAGAGAGAGTATTAAACTCTTTATTTTTGTATTACCAAAACGGATGTTTATTAGCCGATTGGTTAACCCTGTTGTTTGTACCGTATAGCACCACAGGCGGTTCAGCTAAGCAATTGCAGTTCAGCGTATTCCCTGTACAGGGTATCGCTTTTCATCAAAGAGGCGTGGTTGCCGCTTCCCACAACCTGACCTTTATCCATGACAAGAATACGATCAGCATGCTGTACTGTGGCCAGACGATGGGCAATGACAATGCTTGTTTTGCCTACCATTAATCTGTCTATGGCTTGCTGAACCATACGCTCACTCATAGCATCAAGGGCACTTGTTGCCTCATCGAGAAGTAAGATAGGTCGATCGGCCAAAATAGCGCGTGCTATCGCGATACGCTGTTTTTGCCCACCAGAAAGCTTCACGCCCCTTTCGCCTAGTTGCGTGTTATAACGTTCATCAAGGCTATCAATAAATTCGTGAGCAAAAGCTTGCTTCGCCGCATTCACCACGGCTTCGTCGGTTGCTTCAGGGCTGCCGTAACGAATGTTCTCCATTACGGTATCTGCAAACACCACGGGCTCTTGAGTTACTATCGCAATATGTCGCCTCAAGACATCAACGGGCATTTCATTAATAGGCATTCCGTTAAACAGAATTTGCCCGCTACTTGGGTCGTAAAAACGCATTAGCAATTGAAAGAGGGTGGTTTTACCTGCACCACTTGCGCCAACTAAAGCAAGGCGTTCTCCGGCTTGTATATCAATGTTCAAGTTATCAAACAATGGTTTACTATCTGGATATGCAAAGCTGACCTTGTCCAACTGAATTCTAGGGGCAGCCTTTGAAATTGAAACCTTATTTTCAGCCTCTTTAAGGTTAGATTCTTCTGCGTGCTCAGGCTCTGTAATTTTCTTCGCCTCATCTGATAAAGGTTTGATAGCTGACTCAGTAGTAAATAGTTCGTACAATCGTTCGCTTGCCCCCACACCGCGCTGTACTTCGCCTATGACTTCACTAATTGTGGCCACACTGCCGCCAGCCATCACGGCATAGAAAAGAAAGGCTGAAAGCTCGCCGACCGTCATGGTTCCGTCGAGTACTTGTCTAGCGCCTACCCAGGCAATAAAAATGATAGCTGTCATGCTGATACACATAATGCAGCCAATCAACAATGAACGGTAATGAATGCGCTTTTTGGCTACGTCCATAGCAAGCTCAACTTTTCTAGAAAAATGTAGGCGCTCAGCATTTTCAGCTGTGTAGGCTTGTACTGTCATTATTTCATGTAAACTTTCATCAATAAGCGCGCCTAGGTCAGCCACTTTGTCTTGGCTTTCTTTTGCATAGCGACGGACCTGGGGGGCGAGTACTTTAATAGGAACGAGTACTGCAGGTACGGCGACGATCACACAAAATGTGAGTAGGGGGCTAGATAACGTCATAAGCGCGAGTGCGCCGACAAAAGTCACAACCGAGCGTAGCGTCATGGATAAACTCATTCCCACAACTGTTTGAATGATTGTTGTGTCGCTGGTAAATCGAGATATTACTTCTCCTGTTCGAAGCTCTGCGAAAAATGACGGCGGAAGCGAGAGAAGATGCGCATATACTTGGTTTCTAATGTCAGCGCTAACCCGTTCGCCAAGCCAAGTCATTAAGTAGAAGCGCGCATAGGTCGCGAGGCAGGCGATGATGGTTATAGCAAGTACCATAACCGTAGCTTTGTTTAAGGTGTCGGCAGCATTTTCGATAAAGCCGCTATCTATCGCGTATTTAATGCCTTGTCCAAGCAAAAGCCATGCTATGGCTGCGGTAAAAAGGGCAATGACAGCGCCTAAAACTCGCATTTTATATTGAAGTAAATGAGAGCCTATCCACTGTAAGACTTGCTTCGTTGTTACGTTTGGTAGCGGTGTCGTCAAAATTACCTCGTTGCTTGCATTACTTATTTACAGCACTGAATTTACAGTGCCATTTGACATTGAAGACTAAATTATACGGTAAAGCGTGTACATTGGACGTGACCAATGCGACTACAGCTGCAGTATTTACGCTGGGATGAGAATTGGGTGGAGCAATAGACGAGTAACGTACTAAATTGACCAAGCTAAACATATGTAGCGTTAACTTTAGTGAAGAATTCAGGGTTTTGGTTAAGCGGCCAGTAAAGGTAAAGGTGATGAAAGAATGACGTAAGTGTAACCTTGCGCTATCTATCACCGTCGTGAAAAGAAATGAGATGTGTTCAAACGGTGTTTTCTTTGCGTTGCTCTGATCGTGAGTTACCTACTAAATATTATAAGTTAAACAAGACTTTTACTTGCATTGAACGGTGATATCCGTATAATTCGGCGGCCTTCCAATTGGCGTCTAATTTTTAGCCGCTGAATGAAGGCTTAAGTTAACGGTAACGCTACAACGAGTTTGAGGCATTTATGGTTACTATTCGTTTACAGCGTGGTGGCGCGAAAAAGCGTCCATTTTATCAACTAGTGGTGGCTGATAGCCGTCGTGCAAGAAACGGTCGTTTCATTGAAAACATCGGTTTCTTCAACCCAACTGCACAAGGTCAAGCGGAACGTCTTCGCGTAGATCTAGAGCGTGTAGATTACTGGGTTGGCGTAGGCGCGAGCTTATCAGATCGCGTTTCTAGCTTGGTAAAAGAAGCGAAAAAATCTGCAGCGTAAGCTGTTATTAACTGGTGGTATAGATGAGTCTAGCGTCTGACAAAGTGATTGTTGGCAAAATTGGCGCACCGTACGGTGTTAAAGGTTGGGTCAAAATCAACAGCTATACAGAAACGCCAGAAGGTATTTTCGAGTACACGCCATGGTTTCTTGGCGAAGAAAAAGAATACCAAATTGACCAGTGGCGACCGCACGGTAAAAGCCTCGTTGCAAAAATTGTGGGCGTTGATAGTCGAGATGATGCCGAGCGCATCAAAAACTTGGATATCAACATAAATGCTTCACAGCTGCCTGATTTAGGTGACGAAGGGGTTTATTGGCGTGAGCTCACCGGCATGAAAGTAGTAACAACGCAAGGTTACGACTTGGGTGTGGTGAAAGAAGTGTTTAATACAGGTGCTAACGACGTGATTCACGTTAAAGCGAATGTAGGCGATGCTTTTGGTCAAAAAGAAAGACTATTACCTTTTGTGTTCGACGAAGTCGTACAAGAGGTGGATAAGGAAGCGAAGGTCATTAAAGTTGACTGGGACCCGGGGTTTTAAGTGACACCGGAAAAGTGGTTCGGCGTTGTTAGCCTGTTTCCAGATATGTTTGCCCCTTTTACCCAACAGGGTGTTATAGGTCGAGCAGTTAAGTCTGGAACGTTATCGGTTGACACCTTCAACCCCCGTGACTTTACACATGATCGCCATCGTACAGTAGACGATCGCCCCTACGGAGGCGGACCCGGTATGCTGATGATGGTAAAACCGCTAACCGACGCAATACAAGCTGCCAAGAAAGTTGGTGGCGAAAAAAGTAAGGTGATCTACTTATCACCACAAGGGAAACCCCTTGACCAAGCAGGCGTACAGCGCCTTGCTAACATTGACCGCACAATTTTAATTTGCGGTCGATATGAAGGCATCGACGAGCGAGTAATCGAAAGCCATGTAGATGAAGAAGTCTCTATTGGTGATTACGTGTTAAGCGGCGGTGAACTGCCAGCAATGGTCCTTATGGACGCGGTTGCTCGATTAGTTCCTGGCGTGTTGGGGCATAAAGCTTCAGCAGTTGAAGATTCTTTCACAGACGGTCTTTTGGATTGCCCGCACTATACGCGGCCCGAAATACTCGATGGTCAGAAGGTACCTGATGTGTTGTTAAGTGGGGACCATGAAAAAATTAGGCAGTGGCGATTGATGCAGTCATTAGGTAGAACCTGGCAGCGTCGCCCTGAATTGTTAAATCACCTAGCTCTGACTGAGGAGCAGCAGCGTTTGCTTGAATTATTCCAAGCGCAACTGCAGCAAGATGACAGTTAACTAGGACGAGAGGATATGATGAGCAAAGTCAGTCAAGATATCATCAAAAAAATCGAAGAAGCACAGCTAAAGACTGATGTTCCTGCGTTTGGTCCAGGTGACACAGTAGTTGTTAAAGTTCGCGTTACCGAAGGTGACAAAGAGCGTCTTCAGGCATATGAAGGTGTTGTTATCGCTAAGCGTAACCGTGGTCTGCACTCGTCTTTTACCGTGCGTAAAATTTCTAGCGGCGAAGGCGTTGAGCGTGTGTTCCAAACACACAGCCCGGCAGTTTCTTCAATTGAAGTGAAACGTCGCGGTGCGGTTCGTCGTGCTAAGCTTTACTATCTACGTGAGCGTTCAGGTAAATCTGCACGTATCAAAGAGAAGCTTAACTAAGATTACTAATCCTTGCGTTATTGTTAACTTCGAAAAAGCCCGCGTTAAGCGGGCTTTTTTGTGCCTGAAATTCGATCCTTTTTCTACTTTATTGGATACAAAGATTAATGTTTTTTAATAGAGTGAAGAATGAGCTCAGATTATTTTATTGTGCTAGGCATCATTGGTGTTGCCTTCTTCGCTATTTCCGGTGCACTGCTAGGACACGAAAAGAATATTAATGGTTTCGGAATAGTAGTTGTGGGGGTTATGACGGCGCTCGGCGGCGGCACGCTAAGAGATTTACTTTTGGGGAAACCTATATTCTGGGTAGAATCCTCCGAATACCTTCTAGCGACTTACAGTGCGATCTTCGTCACAGTGATATTAATACGTCACTTCCCATCCCCTTCAAACTTTTACTTCATTTTGATTGATACAATAGGGCTTGCCATATTTAACGTCATAGGCATTGAGAAAGCCTTGATCAGCGGCACAGGGATGATTGTTGCCTTAACTATGGGAATGACCACGGGAATCGTCGGTGGTTTAATGAGGGACGTGGTGTGCCGAGAAATGCCTTATGTTATGCGTGGTGATGTCTATGCGAGTGCATGCTTTGCTGGAGGGCTAACATATGCTGCGCTATTTGCAGTGGATATTCCATATATCTGGTGCATTTTGGGCTCTGTTGGTGTAACCGTTTTATTGCGGATAGCGTCACTTCATTGGGGAGTGAATGTGGATTTGTTCAGAAAACGGACGCCAAAGCATTGAGAGAAAATAGTAATATGTAAGTTCGTGTATAAATTTTACTTCGTAAGGCTGCGTTTACTTCTCGGTATACACAGCCTTATAAGATTTAATACCAGTCCCGCATAAATAACTACGCCATAAGTGAAAGTGCTTCTATTAAAGGCTTATTTTCGCTGTCGATAGTATCGATAATATGTCTGTGCAGACGTTTTTTGTGTTCGCCAAATATGCCTCGCTTTTTATCAAAGGTTTTAGCGTAATTAACTGCCCCTTCTAGCAAACTTTCTTGGTTATCGTATGCTTTCTCTACCACATGATCTTGCTCTAATTCTTTACCGGAAACCCGTCTTCCTGAAAGCTTCATTTCGTTAAACCTATAATAAGGCATCGCCTTTTTAACAAACTCAATCATTCCGGGTAAAAAAGGAATAGATAAGTCGACTTCAGGGAAACAGAAGAAGCCTTTATCTGAACGCATAAACCTGAAGTCGCAAGCACACGCTAAAATTGCTCCATTGCCAAAGGCGTGGCCATTGATAGCGGCGATAACAGGTAGCGGGTATAGAAGCAGTGTCTTAAATACATCATCCATATCATGCATGAATTGCTTTATTTCTTGAGTGCGGCCCGATTTCATGGCCGGCATAAGCCAGTCTGTGTCTATACCTAGACTAAAGCATTTCTCATCGTTTGATGTGATCACCAGCGCTTTGCAGCTATCATTACTCTTAATAGCATCTAACGCTGAAAGCATCTCTTTTGCAAAGAGAGGGTTGTGACGGTTTTCACCATTTTGCATGGTTAAAATAGCGACATTACCAGTGTAAGTGAGGGCTAAATTTTGCATTGTTTTCTCGTTTTATTCTAATGGCACTATGATACAAAAGTCTGGCGATAGATGAGAAATTTAGCTTATTTATGTTGGTCAATTATCTCATCAAACCTTCGGATTATTGGACGCTTAATATAAATTACAGATATAAAACGATAAGCTAACGAGGTTATGTTGAATAAACCTCACTGCTGGTTAAAAAGTGGACTAGCAGAGCGCGCTATTGCCATTCAGTCATGTTCATTCACTTCGAATCTAGCCTAGATTAAAGTATTATTCGTTATTGCTTGCGCTGTTATGCTTAAATTGTTAAAAAGTCAATGACGTTAAAGAAATATAGAAAAAGCTGGTTGTACAATAAAGTTTACATGCAGATTGCACACTCTTTTGGCGTTTAATTTTCCGTTTTTTATTTGTAGTTAAGAGAGTAAGAGAACTCCCATGATCAAGGACACCGTAAATAATGTTCACGTAAGTACAGAAGACGTACTTATTACCCCAGAAGCGCTTAGTGCTGAATTGCCTGTTTCAGACAAAGCGTTAGAGGCTATTTCTGAGTCTAGAAAAATCGTATCTGACATCATTCATCGCCGAGACCATCGACTACTCGTAGTGTGTGGACCATGCTCGATACATGACATTGAAGCAGCTAAAGAATATGCGCTTAAGCTCAAAGAACTTCACGAGTCATGCAAAGACACATTATTTATCGTAATGCGCGTCTACTTTGAAAAGCCGCGTACTACGACTGGTTGGAAAGGTTTAATCAACGACCCTCATATTGACGGTACGTTTGATATTGAAACAGGTCTTCGCAAAGCAAGAGAGCTTTTAATTTGGTTAGCTGAACTAGAGTTACCCGTTGCGACGGAAGCGTTAGATCCTATTAGTCCGCAATACCTTGCTGAGCTATTTAGTTGGGCGGCTATTGGTGCGCGTACTTCTGAATCACAAACTCACCGCGAAATGGCCAGTGGCCTATCTATGCCAGTGGGCTTTAAAAACGGTACAGATGGTAGCCTTGATATTGCAATTAACGCGCTGAAATCAGCGGCGTCAGGTCACCGTTTTATGGGAATTAACAAGCAAGGCCAGGTAAGTATTATCGGCACCAGTGGTAACCCAGACGGCCATATCATTTTGCGCGGCGGTAAGCAGCCAAATTACGACTCGGTATGTGTATCAGAATGCGAAATTGAGCTTCAGGATGCTGGATTGACTGCGGGGCTAGTGGTTGATTGCAGCCATGCAAACTCCTCGAAAGATTACCGCCGTCAGCCGTTGGTTGCGCAGAACGTGGTAAACCAAATTCTAGAAGGTAATCAGTCAATCATTGGCGTAATGTTGGAAAGCCATTTGAAGCCCGGTAACCAGAAAGCGGAAGGTAAAAAGCCTGAAGAATTAGAGTACGGTGTTTCAATTACAGACGGTTGCATCGATTGGGAAACAACAGAGAGCTTGATATCTCAAACCAGAGATAAGTTAATAACTGTGTTACCCTTACGCCAAAATAAGCGCACGGTGGCGTAAATCCAAGTAACGCCAAATGTGGCCAGGTAATGTTGGCCACAAGCCGTGCCATTTGATTCAAGGATAAGACAGAATGGCCGATTTATCGCAGCACTTAAAACAGTTAGATTCGCTGCGTGAAGGTATCGACGAGCTGGATACCCAGCTTGTCGAATTACTCGCAAAACGCAATAAAATTACTACCCAAGTTGGTCAAATAAAGGCCGAAGCTGGCATGCCCGTATATGTGCCAGAGCGTGAAAAAGCGCTGATCGCCTCTCGCCGAGCTCAAGCCGAAGCGCTAGGTGTTTCTCCCGAACTTACTGAAGACCTTTTACGCCGCGTAATGCGAGAGTCTTATCACACGCAAAACAACAAATACCGCTGTGTAAAACCTGACATTGATAACGTTGTTGTTATTGGTGGAGCAGGGGCGCTTGGCCGCGTGTTTGTGAGCTTGTTTGAACGAAGTAATTACAAGGTTTCGGTCGTTGAAAAAGACGATTGGGAAAATGGCAGAGCAACATCATTACTAAGCTGTGCTTCGCTGGTTGTTGTTGCAGTACCTATTAATCTAACAGAAGCTGTGATTAGCAAGCTAACTATGCTGCCAAAAGGCTGTGTGCTAGCAGATATAACCAGTATCAAGGTTAAGCCTCTTGAGGCAATGCTTGCCGTACATAGCGGCCCTGTCGTTGGATTACACCCCATGTTTGGTCCAGACGCACCAGGCATGATTAAGCAGGTAGTGGTAGTGTGCGACGGTCGTGACAGCGACAAGTACAGCTGGCTGGTCGAACAAATGCGAATTTGGGGGGCTACAATTCATGACTCAAGCGCACAAGAGCACGATCAAGCCATGGCGTATATACAGGTCATGCGCCATTTCAACACCTTTGTGTATGGGCAACACTTAAAAGGTGAAGACCCTAACCTAGAATCACTCACTATGTTTAGTTCGCCTATTTATCGGCTAGAGCTGGCAATGGTTGGAAGGCTGTTTGCCCAATCGCCACAACTGTATGCCGATATTATCTTCAATAACCCTGACAACTTTGCGCTACTACGCCGTTTTTACGAGCGTTTTGGTATCGCTTTATCGTTGCTGGAAAATGGAGACAAAAAAGGTTTTGTCGAGCAGTTCATGAAGGTGGGGGCATGGTTTGGGGACTATGCGAAAAAGTGCTTAGTTGATAGCAAACAAATGCTGTTAAAGGCAGATGATGGTCAGCTTCTAAGAGATAAGTAAAATAATCGAGTGAATAAGAAGGCGAGCAATTGAGCTCGCCTTTTTCGTGTTATTCAGTCAGTGCACTTGCCGCGGCTACTTTAGTTGGACTAATTTCTTCGCTTGGGTAACATCCCAGAACTTTGATGTAGCGCGTAATACCACGCAATGCATCAAGGGCATTTTGTACAGGGCCGTCTTCTACATTGCCTTCCACATCAATGTAGAACATTTCTTCCCAAGGATTGCCCGGAATAGGGCGGGACTCTAGCTTCGTCATATTAATGCTGTTTTCTCTTAGCACAAGTAGCGCTTCAACAAGCGCACCTGGCTTTTGAATGGTAGACATGACAAGGGTCGTTTTAGCCGGCACTTGTAAAGGCACTACTACTGGATTACGCGCCACAACGATAAAGCGGCTGTGGTTTTCTTTTTGGTTGGCTAAATTACTCTTAATAGCCATTAAACCGTAAAGGTTGCCGCCAGCTTCGCTTCCAATAGCTGCTACGTCGTCGCGCTGAAGCTCGCTAACCGTCAACATGGCAGAGCTGGTGCTGTCCATGGTTTTGACTTCAACGTTACCGAGTTCTGCTAAGAAGTGGCTGCATTGAGTAAATACCTGAGGGTGTGCATACAGTGTTTTAATCTTATCGATACTGGTATTCGTTCCTACCAATAAAGTATGGCGAATAGGGTGGGTAAGCTCGCCAATAATGCTAAGCTGAGTATGCTGAAGTTGGTCGTACACTTCATTGATACTGCCCGAGGTTGTATTTTCTATAGGCAGAACTGCATAGTCAGCTTCTGTGCTTTCAACTTTATGAACGATTTCAGCAAAGCTTTGGCAACCTATTTCTAGCAACTCGCCTGGTCTACGCGAAAAGTACTTTTGTGTAGCCAAGTATGAATAAGAGCCCTTGTCACCTAAAAATGCCACGCGGTTTAACGGCAGTGTGCTACCCGGGTTAGCACGCTCTGCAAGCATGGCCTGCTGGTTCAAAACAGAATCTTCAATAATGACGTGAAAAATTTGTGTTACATAATGGGGATCTAACCCTATATTTTGCCCCTCTTTGATAAGGCGAACGAGTAACTGTTCTTCGCGCTTTTGATCTCTCACTGGGATGTGATGCTTTATTTTCGTCTCAGCAACTTCGTTGGTTAATTTTCTGCGTTCTGAAAGTAGCTTAAGTAATTCACTGTCTAAGGCGGTAATACGCTTTCTAACAGTATCTAGTGCATTGTCTGAC
Organism: Alteromonas sp. ABV4_150; assembly: GCF_056311745.1. NCBI lineage: Bacteria > Pseudomonadati > Pseudomonadota > Gammaproteobacteria > Alteromonadales > Alteromonadaceae > Alteromonas > Alteromonas sp. ABV4_150. Next base: position 2,997,570 of record NZ_CM149971.1, read on the forward strand.
ATATCGTTCCCGTGCGAGTCGTATAAAAATATTGCTAAAAAAAAACCTCCCTAGTGGGAGGTTTTCATGCATGTAGCAGCGCCTCCCTAATTAAAGGATGTAAACGCAAAAAAGAAAAATGCTACGTGCTTTATATTCTGTTTCATAACGTTGAATGTATGTTGAAGCCCCATGTGTGTCAACCCATTTTTACAAAATGTATAGTTGTTTTTGATATGAGGGACTTGAAAAAGTACTAAAAATAAGATTGCCGCGAACCGTAGCCTTGTACGAAAAGCGGCGATAACTTAAAAAGGACTTGTCGAATGTTAGTTGCCCAGCAGTGCGGAAAGCATTTGGCGCACTTCGTTTGGCTCGAACGGCTTATCGCACAAAGCGTTTACCCCAGTTTGCTGAATGTTTGCCATGTGGGCGCTATCAGCCGATTCAGATGTCACCATAATAATAGGGATGTGGGTAGTTTCTGGGTTAAATCGAATAAATTCAGACAACTCACGACCGTCCATTTCCGGCATATTGTAGTCTGTCACAACCAAGTCGAAAGCTTGGTCTTTTATCAAAGTAAGAGCTGCGGCTCCATTTTCTGCCTCTTGAATTCGCTGTAGTCCCATTCCTTCGAGTACTCGTCTAATATGATTCCGAGCAAGTTTACTGTCATCAACAAGCAGAACACGAACGTCGTGCACATCAAACAATTCTAGTTCTAACTCATCGTGGTTTATGAGGTCAAGGCTGGCATTTAGCGCTCGAGACAAATGAAGAGGTTCAAAGGGTTTCGGAAGAATAGCGGCAACACCCGCTTGTTTAAACTCTTCTAACTTGCTCAAACGATTTTCACTAGACACAAGCATAAAAGGAATGCTCTTAAATTCATCATCTTCTTTAATGAATTTAAGTAGTTCTAATGCGGTTCCGTCTTCGTAGTACATTGCGCTAACAATTAAGTCAGCGCCATGGGCTTTAACTGCTGAGCGCGCTTCGGCAAGGGTACTGACGGGGTCAATTTCCTTAACGTTTTCTTTCAACAGCAACGTAGTGATAATTTTTCGTTGTGTATCTGAAGGCTCAACCAAAATAATATGTAAATCAGAAATTGACAGCTTTTCCATTTCAGACTCTTTTTGTTATATGTTTATGAAAAAGTGAGAGCGAACCAGTGATCTAGAAACGCTAACCACCAGCAAGCTTTACTTTGTACCCTTTATCTACAAGTAGCGTGCGCAACTTTTCTCTGTCATCGGTTTGAACTTCAATGACACCATCTTTTACAGCGCCGCCGCAGCCACACTTCTTTTTTAACTCCGAGCCCAATTTCTTTAACTCATCGGAAGGAAGATCCAGCCCTTTAATCAAAGATACGCCTTTTCCTTTGCGACCTTTTGTTTCTCGATGAATACGGACTACGCCGTCAGTAGAAACTGAACGTTGCTCAGTTTTTTGCTCAGGCTTTATTTTGCCGCTCTCTGTACTGTAAACTAAAAGAGCGTCTTGCCAATCTTGCATAATTACCTCAAAAAATTCTTTAAAACCATCTTTAATGCATTAGCTATTGCGTAATAATACGAAAGTTTAACTAGGCTTCGATGGCGTTGTGGAAAAGTTCAACTAAGATAAGGATAGCAAAGATAAAAGCATCTATTGAAGCATTTATGGTGACAAATTTAAGGAAAGCAGATGGAAATAATGTCAAGCTATCAGAATCAAGGAAAAGTATTAGTTATCGAAGTAGGTCCCAAATTCGACTTCAGCAAAGTAGAAGACTTTAGAAACGCCTACAGTGAGCTTAATAATGATGTGAGTCATATCACTGTTGACTTGTCTCGTACGGAGTACATGGATAGTTCAGCCTTAGGCATGTTACTAAACATGCAGAAAACGCTCTCTGAACGAATGCTCACTTACAGTATCGAAAATGCCCGACCGCAAGTAGCTAAGATCCTTCAAATATCTCGGTTCGATAAGAAGTTCGACATCAAATAGTCTTTTGGGATCCTCTTTTGAAAATCCTTATTGTTGACGACGAGGCTATCAACCGTACTTTGTTGACTAACATGCTTTATAACGCGGGCTATAAAGAATGCGTGGAAGCGGTCAATGGTATAGAAGCGCTTGATAAGTTTACTAAAGAGCAACCCGATCTCGTTCTGCTTGATGTGGTTATGCCGGGGTTGTCAGGCTTTGATGTGGCGCCCAAAATTCGACAACTTGCAACAGGCCCTTATCTTCCCATTCTTTTTATCACTGCGTTAGAAGACAAAGACAGTTTGGTGCGCTGCCTGGAGGTAGGAGGCAATGACTACGCAACTAAACCTTTCGACCGCCATATCTTGATTGCAAAAATCCGAGCGCATTTGAAAATACGCGCCCTTAGCGAATATGTTGAAGAACAAAACAAAACATTACGACTCTTCAACCAACGAGTTGCCCGTGAGCATGCCATTGTTGAACATATATTCAGTCATGCCATTGTTAATCATCCAGACGTACAAGGTCACTTCGACTATTTTCTAAAGCCCGCAGAAACCTTCAACGGCGACTTGTTTCTCTGTGAAGCAAGCCCAAGTGGAGGAATTTATTTTATTGTGGGTGACTTTACCGGACACGGCCTTGCTTCGGCCATTGGCGCGTTACCCGTTACACGTGCGTTTCAAGAGTTAAGTCAACAGGGCGTATCTGTATCTGAGATTGTTGGTGAGCTAAATCAAATCCTCATCAAGTTTTTGCCTAGTGACATGTTTATGGCAGCTGTTGTTGGTGAGATTAATGCGGGAGGGAATCGCATAACTATATGGCAAGGGGGCATGCCTGCAGTCATCATTCCTGCCGCATCGGATGTGGGGCTGCGTAAATTTACCTCTCGCCATATGGCTTTGGGCATTTTGCAAGAACATGAACTAAACACGGATACTGACACAATTCATTTGGGCCATCATGAACAATTAATTGTATGCAGCGACGGGCTCATAGAAATCGCCAATGACGATGGTGATATGTTGTTGGAAGACGGGCTAGTCGATATAATAAAAGAGCACATGACAAAGAGCCGTTCTATCAATGCTAAATCTTTGTTTAACGCGGCAAAAGCACATTGCGAAACATCGAAATTCCACGATGACGTCACTGTAGTTATATTTACCTCAAAACCAATTAAAATGGCGTTGCATAGGCAAGCAGCGAAGGCATTTCCATCAGTGCATGAAATTGTTCTCGATGCGCCCCACCTAAAGGAGCCCGATGTTCTTCAACGTGTCCTTCAACTAGTAGGACAGTGTGAGGGTATACAAGGTGTCCGTTCTATTCTATATACCGTGTTGTCAGAGCTTTTTAATAACGCACTTGAGCACGGTCTATTGAAACTCGAATCTAGGCTAAAACAAGACAGTGCGGGCTTTCAGCAATATTATGAGAAGCGAGAAGCATCACTAGAACAGTTAAACCATGGCCGAATCATCATAAGAGTAGAATCTTTGCCTGAACGGAATGAAGTGTTGCTCTCGGTTGAAGATAGTGGGCAAGGATTTATGTGGGAAAATAAAACTTATTTAGCTGGAACTCGCTCATCTAATGATGAGTGTTACGGTCGTGGCATCCCCCTTATTAACACACTATGTGAGCGAGTATGGTTTGAAAAAAACGGAAGCAAAGTAACATGCCTATTAAGTACCCAAAGTTAGCAACTTGCCAGTCAGTAGTTTTTTAGCTTTATTACCGATAGTTATCCAATTATTAAGCCTGCTAATCGAAATCTTCTTCCTCTCAGTAAGAATAATCTAAATACTTAGTTTCCTTAGCTGAAAACTATATCACTATAACGTTAAAACCGAGGACTTATGCTGAAATCTTTTCTAAAACTCTTTGAAGAGTCCCACAAAAAAGCAGAACCTACCTATTCAATAGAGCTCGCTATTGCAGCACTGCTTAGCGAACTGGTTAGCGCAGATAATCAGGTGACGGAAACTGAAAAAGAAGAATATGAAAAGCAGCTTAGACATTTGGTAAATGTCGATGATGAGGCAATGGCGCTCTTGTTAAAACGAGGCCACCAAACGGCCGATGATGCAGTCGACCTTGTTCACTTTACTCAAGTTCTTAATAAACATTATTCCGCAGAGGAAAAAGCGAGCGTCATTAAAAGTCTTTGGATCATAGCGTACGCCGATAAGTCGCTAGCGCCATTGGAAGAAAGTACAATTAGACAAATCGCAGATTTGTTATATGTTCCTCACAGCCAGTTCATTAAAACAAAACTTGAAGTCGTTGATGGTGCTAAATAAACAACATTAAATCGACTGAAATGAATACCTTTAAAAATCCATTTTTAATTTTGTTGTCCGTGACATACTATTGCGGTCAAAACAATAAAAAAGTGGCTGTGTTAAGGGAAATGTCAACCTTGCATGTACCGCTTTAATCAAGGTAGTAAGCAAGGACACACTAGTGTTGAAAACATTGAAAGTACCCATTGGATTTGCCGTTGCCTTATCCTCGGCTGTCTTAATCATATCGATCGCTATCGTTAATAAATTAGATAATAGCGAGTCTGTTATAGAGGTAGTGAAAAACAACACCGCCGCTTTAAGTAATTCTCTTGCTCTACAGCTGTCTGTGATGATGGAAAGAAATCCTGGTAACATCACTCTACTCTCTACTCTTTTTCAGCCGATAAAAGAACACGAGTATCTTTTATCGGCAACGCTTTACGATAATAATTATAACGTTATTTCTGCCGTTCAACCCGAGAGAGTACTCGAAACAAGCGACGCTTTAGTACCTAAGTCGCCATACAATATTCCCTTCGGCATAACACAGTACGAGGATGTTATCGTCGCCCATCAAATTGTTGGTAGCAGCCTTTACCCTATGGGGCACGTTGTTATTTATATCGACGCTAGCCGCGTTCAATCAATGAATAGCGCTCGACAGCTCCTGGAGCAATTACCGGTGTTTCTTGCATTGTGGCTATTGTGCACTGGAATATGTATTTTTATTTTATACCGATTGATTTCACCTTTAGCCTCGCTAGGGCGGTTCACACAAGATGTATTTGAAACCAAAGATTACGCGCTGAGAAGCTCGCTAGATGCATCTAATGAAATTGGCAGAATTGCCACCAATATTAATAGTTTACTAGATGCTATTGAAGTCGAGTTACTGGTAAATTTTGAACAAAGACAAACTTTGGTCGATCAGCAAGAGACAATGTCTCGGCTTGCAAATTTTGATAGTTTGACAGGGTTACCTAACAGGCAGTTTGTTCTTGATAATCTAAGACTGGAATTAGCCAGAGCAAAGAGAAACGACGAAGATTTATTACTGCTGTTTTTTGATCTTGATGGCTTTAAAGGGATAAATGATTCGCTAGGGCATGAGACCGGCGATCTTATCTTGATAGAAGTCGCAGATAGGGTGCAATGTTTACTTAGAGACGGTGACTTGTTTGCCCGCTTAGGGGGCGATGAGTTTTTAGTACTCCCAGATAGAGATGCGACAGCAGATCAAGCGAAGAGTTTAGCAACGCGATTAATCACAGCCTTCGATGAGCCATTTGAGCTTAGAGGACTTTCACTTACTGTAGGACTGAGCGTTGGCGTAGCAACAGCTTCAGATGCCGGTTATGATTTAAGTGAACTCATGAGTAATGCAGACTTGGCCATGTACCGCTCAAAGGCGAGAGGAAGGGGAAGTTATACTCTATTTACGCCAGATATGGTGGAATCTCACAAACGTAAACTTCATTTGGCTAACGGCATAGAGCAAGGGATAGTGAATGATGAATTTGTTGTTTATTACCAAGTAAAGGTCAACAACGACGGCAACGTAATTGGCGCTGAAGCATTGATTCGTTGGCAGCATCCTGAGTTTGGCCTTGTTATGCCAAATGAGTTTATTCCAATTGCGGAGCAAGGCGGGAAGATCACGGCTATAACACGATGGGTCATTAATCGTGTGTGTATGGATATGCCCGACCTCAAACGCTGGGCTACAGGCGCGTTCAGGGCCTCTATTAATTTATCTGGCCATGATTTGAGAAGTAATCAACTGTTTGATCATATCTACAACACCTTTATGCTTAATGACGTAAACCCAGAAAATATTGAATTTGAAGTTACCGAAAGCGCCTACCTTGAAAACTTCTCACTCTCCAATAAGTTTTTCAGACGCATAAGCAATATGGGGTGTGCGATTGCGCTTGATGACTTTGGTACGGGTTATTCGTCTTTAAGCTATCTCACTCAAATTAATATAGACACCCTTAAAGTCGACAGACAGTTTGTAACGGAAATCCAATCTTCAGTACGCAGCCGACTAGTGACAGGGGCTATCATTGACTTGGCAAAACGCCTATCACTTTCTGTTTGCGCGGAAGGGATAGAAAACCTTGAACAATGGCACTATCTGATAGAGCACGGTTGTGACAATGTTCAGGGGTTTATGTTCAGCAAACCTATTCCTATCAATGATCTCATTACTTCCCCTTGCCAATATAAGGCGGAACAGTTCGCTTGATGCTAACAATCATATGTCGGCATTGATGCCGACATATGTTCACGCTCAGTGTTTCTTTATTGCAACACCTATCCTTTGGCTATAGGCTATAAGCTTATAGGAGGGTTATTAAGTTCTTGTTTTAAAATATAATGTTTGTCTTGGTCTGAAAATAGCATTATAGGTTTGAATGCATTAAATATAGTGGTTAATTGAAGACCAATGGTAACATCCATATGACCGATTGCTGTTAATCGACGAAGATTAGCAATTGTCGAATTAAGAAGGAATTTAAAAAGCGTTTAGTGGAGGATTCATGATGAAACGTCTCGAAAAAGTTTTCTTAGCAATTTGTGCCGTTGCGGCGGTACAGGCCATTTCAGTCGCCGATGCGCATGCTACACCAGCGCGTTCGCTGATGCAGAAATTAGACGTAAATAAAGATGGTCTTATTTCACTTAAGGAAGCAGTTAGACATACAGGGCTACTGCGTAACTTCGGACTTATTGACGACAACGAAGACGGCAAACTTTCTGAAGCAGAAATGGCAAAGAGCAAGCTGACGCCTGGAAATGAAAATCTCACCGCAAGTGAGTAGATATTAATATCAATAGCAATGAGGGTAAGGTTCTGATAAACAAGATATCGTTTGGTGAACGCTTGGTACAACTTGGTTCACTAAGGCAGTTAACGTTAGGAAGTTTTGTACTTGCCCTTATTCCTCTTATTGCGCTTCTTTGGCAAAGTCAAAGTGACTTAGCCAAGGTGGGTCAAATGACCACCCTCGAAACGCGCTTTGTGGTTGATGTTGTTAGTGACATGCAGCGACTTGATAATGCGGTAATTGATGTGGAGCGAAGCATTAGGCAGTTTGCCGTTTTGCGTAACGATAGGGTTGCGCAACTTTCTGACAATGCAATAGATCAATTTGCTGTAGCGGCAGATAACTTATGCCAGGCGCTTTCGGTGCCTGCAACTTGTTCTCGCTTATCTGAGCAACTCAATCAACTTGCGGAATATCGTGCCATTGAAGACCAACTTCTGCTCAACGCGTATTTAGCGTCGGTGGGAGAGAGTGTAGAACAATTACGGGACGATGTAGAATCGGCTATTACAGAGCGGGTCAAAGTACAACAAGACGACCTTAACGCCATGCAGGCAAAACAAGCATGGTCAACTGCAATGCTGGTTAGCGTTTCGTTACTTCTTATCTTGCTGGGAAGCCAGCTGATCGTAAATCCTGTCAATAACCTCAAAAAAATTATTCGGATCATGGCGCACAGTGATGGTGAGCTTCCTCCGTTGTCTAAGCAGGCACCGAGAGAGCTGATTGATGTGGAGAAGGATTTGCACTGGCTTTACGATCGTCTACAGCAGCTAGAGCACATCAGAACAGCTTTACTGCGGCATGCAGCACACGAACTAAAAACACCCTTAGCCAGCATTAAAGAAGGCTGTAGTTTGTTGTCTGAAAATGTTGTTGGCGAATTAAATAATGGTCAACGTGAAGTTCTTTCACTACTCACCGCGAGTACTCAGCGTCTCAATATTTTGGTTGAAAAGCTACTCGACTACAATCTGCTATTACAGCAAGCACAGCCTAAAATAATCGAAAGCAATGCTAATGAGTTAGTCACCGCCTGTTTAGAAGATTATGCCCTTGCTATTCAAGATAGAGAGGTAGATGTCAATATTTCCTCGTCTTTAGTACATGTAGACGAGGAGCTGTTCAGAAGAATACTTGACAATTTAGTGTCCAATGCCGTTGCGCATGGTGCGGTTGGAAGACCGATAAATATTAACCTTTATACCGAAAGTGATAATCTTGTACTGGACGTCGCCAACAGAGGAAAACGCATAGCGCCGGAATCAGTACACACGCTGTTTGAACCTTTTATCCGCGGGACCGAGCCAAGAAACGACAATGTTATCGGAACGGGGTTAGGATTATCAATTGTTGCCGATTGCGCTCGACTAATGCATGGTGATGTAAAAGTGGTAGATGTAGACTATGCCGATGTTTGCTTTAGAGTGACCATTCCGCAACAGGAAAAATAAAATGAGAATAAGTGGTTTAATTGTTGCCTTACTGGTACTGACAGGATGTCAGAGTTTAACCAGAAACAGCAGCAACACGGGTGAGCCCGAAGAAGTGACACCCGTAACAAAAATAGAACGTGGTATCTGTTTGTTTGACGAGCCGCCTCAAGATTTCAAATACAACTGTGATGCGGCTTATTGGCTTAATACGTGGATTGCTGCAGCCAACCAACCTTGGATGGAGCGTAAGCAGGCTTTAAAAGCATTAGGGGGCTCAGCGTTTGATACCATCCATGCTTATATCTTAACACTGCCCACTGACACCCCTTATCAAGATAGGTTGCGCGCACAACTAGCATTAAATGATATCGCGGGCGCATTCACGGTAGAAGCACATGAAGTAGTTAATGTTATTGCAGCTTCGCAAAACAACCAGATAATGGAGCTTGAGTCTGCAATGGTTGTGTTGGAACAAGAAAATACATCTCGTGGAGAGAAAGTTAAGGCACTAGAGCAAGAAGCCGTTAATCTGCGTAAAAAATTAGAAGAACTGTTGCAAATAGAAGCAACACTGATGGACAAAAACAGGAGTACACAACAGTGAGCGAGAAGGCGAGTAGTAACCCTAACTTATTGTTGGTTGATGATGATAAAAGCTTATTGCGCTTATTAACCATTCGTCTGGAAGGCGAAGGTTATGAGGTGACCGCAGTGGAAGACGGTCAATCGGCGTTAAGAAAGCTTCAAAACGACAACTACGATGTAGTATTAAGTGACTTGCGTATGCCGGGCTTAGATGGTCTGAGTTTGTTTGAAGAAATTATGGGAATTAGAAAAGATATTCCTGTAATTCTGATGACGGCTCACGGCACCATCGCTGATGCGGTAGCAGCCACTCAGCGTGGTGTATTTGGTTTTTTGCCTAAACCTGTCGATCACGACGAATTACGCGCGCTGCTGCAAAAAGCACTTAGCCAGTCTCAAGCTGCACAGCCTGGGGATTGGGCAAAGGACATCATCACCCGTTCCCCAGAAATGCTAAATGTACTAGACCAGGCGTTCCGCATAGCTCAGCGCGAGGTGTCTGTACTTATTAGCGGTGCGAGCGGTACAGGTAAAGAGCTGCTTGCTAACGCCATTCATAAAGCCAGTAACCGCAGCGACAAGCCATTTGTAGCTATTAACTGTGGGGCATTGCCTGAAAACTTACTTGAGTCGGAGCTATTTGGTCATGCTAAAGGGGCGTTTACCGGTGCTGTAGCCGCTCACCCAGGTCTGTTTAGAGAAGCCGACGGTGGTACTTTGTTCTTGGATGAGATTGGCGATATGCCGATGACGCTGCAGGTAAAACTACTGCGTGCATTACAAGAGCGCCAAATTCGTCCAGTAGGTAGCAGCAAGCACGTCGACATCGATGTGCGTATTATTTCTGCAACGCACAAAGACTTGCATAAAGAAATGGAAGAAGGCACCTTCCGTGAAGATTTATATTACCGCCTAAACGTGGTGAACCTAAAACTTCCGTCGCTGAAATCGCGAAGTGAAGATATTCCACTTTTGGCTCGCTCGCTGCTGCAGCAAAGCGCGCAGCGTCATGGCGTGAATGTAAGCCAATTTTCTGATGACGCTATGCAACAGCTGGTAACCTCATCTTGGCCAGGTAACGTGCGCCAGCTTGTGAATGTGGTCGAGCAGTGTGTTGCGTTAACGCAAACGCCTGTGATTCCGCTTCACTTAGTAGAGCAGGCCTTGTCTGCTACTAAACAAAGCTGGCCAACGCTTACAGAGGCTAGAGACGCGTTTGAACAGCAATACTTGCACAAGCTGCTTAAAATGACCGACGGCAACGTAACGCGCGCTGCGGAGCTTGCTGGTAGAAATAGAACTGATATGCACAAGCTTATGAAAAAGCACGAGTTAGACGCAGCTGATTTCAGATAGCCATAGTTGAGTTGAGAGAGTTGTTAAACGCATCACTTTTTAGTGATGCGTTTTTGTTTTGCGATACGAAAAGCGTAGGGCTGGGGTTATGCTGGAAGGTGTTCTGAAAAAATAATGGCTTCAACTGTGCGGGCGTGGTTTTTTAAGCTTTCTATCTCAGGTACCGTAAAGTCACGTGGTTCATCAAACAGTAGGCATAACGTGCCCAATTCATAGCCATCTTTGTTGCGTAAGATAGCACCAGCGTAAGCTCTAATAAAAGGGTTGCCAGTTACCAGCGGATTATTAGCAAATAGCTTATCCGCTTTAGCGTCGGGAACAATCAAGTACTCTTCTTCGGCTATCGCGTAGGTGCAAAAGGAAATATTACGCGGTGTCTCTGCAGCATCCATACACTGGCGAGACTTAAACCATTGACGATCTTCTGCAACGAGGCTTACTAAGCAGGTTTTAGCATTAAACTCTTCTTGTACAGCTTTGGTAAGTTCGTCAAGTTGTTCGCTTGGGGAAGTATCTAAAATATCTAACGATTCAAGCGCAGCAATACGCGCTTTCTCATATTCATGGTTCATTGAGGTTATTTCACGGTAAATAATGGTGTAGTACCAAAATAGATAAGAGCAATAGTTTACCGCTAAATTAGAAAAACGCTATCTATTAAAACTAAACTTAATCGATTAACCGCTAATGGCGACTGATTAAAACAGGGCGCTCTGCTCTGGCTGGCTTTTGATAGACAGGTTTTCTAGCTTGAGTAATGGGTTATCGTTGTTATACAAATCAATAAACTGCTGCGCTAACCTGGGAGCATCTTTGTTGTCTGGGCGGTGACAAAAAAAGTACACGTCTTTTCCTTCACTTTGCCAAATCTTCACTTTTTTCACCCAAGGTAACAAACAGCGGTCGTTGTCGTCATCCACATCGTTCCCGACAAAACGCACAATGGGAGTATGGCCAGTAGCGATAACGTTTACCGGTACACGGGGCTTTTTCTCTCGCACTTCCTCTAGTATTGCTCGCCTATTTGTTCCCCCTGCATCTAAAGACCCAGTAAATAGCGCTCGGGTGTCCATAATGATTCTATTTGCACCGTGTCGAATTAAAAGTTGGTTAAGTGCCTTTTCTGCATCACCTTTCGCGAAAAACGCTAAGTGTCGCACTTCAACCGCTACGTTTATTTCTTGCGGCAGTGCGGCTAAAAATGTATCCAGAACGGAAAGCTTTTCTGGCCCGAAAGAAGCGGGCAATTGCAGCATCATGACGCCTAGCTTTTCTGTTAGCGGGCTTAACAAAGCAAGCTGTTGGGCAACCTCTTCATCACAATGCTGTAATTGATGTACATGAGTAATGTTCTGGTGAAACTTGAAAGTAAATCTGAAGTGGTCGGGTACTGAATCGCACCATCTCGCTACAGCGCCTTGGTGGGGAAGAGAGTAAAATGTGGTATTCCCTTCAACCGTATTACACTCCTTGGCATACAGCGACAATCCATTATCAGACTTGGGATAATTAGCAAACCACGTGCTTGGCCAATGGCTGTGTTGCCACATTGGCAATCCAATATAGAGATTTCCTTGTGATATGGCTGATTTGTGCATATTTGTCATTGGGCTTTATCAAGCATTTGTTTATACTATGCGGCCTTTAAATCATTACATTATGCATGTTGTGGGCGGGCCAGTTTATTGGCCAGCAAGTTTACGCGATTTTTGGCAAAGTCTTAAGCCCAAAAGTAAGGGGTTTTGAACGCCAATTCACTGCATGCGAAGCAAGAAAAAACATCAGAGGTCAAGGACCATGCGCACAGATTACTGTGGGAATATCGATTCATCATACATTGGACAAGAAGTTACCCTTTGCGGGTGGGTTAATAAGCGTCGCGATTTAGGCGGTGTAATTTTCATCGACTTACGCGACCGCGAAGGTATCGTACAAGTGGTGTTCGACCCAGATTTACCAGACGTGCTATCGGTAGCTAACACGTTGCGTAGCGAATTCTGCGTAAAGCTAACAGGTAAAGTGCGTGCGCGCCCTGAAGGTCAAGTAAATAAAGACATGCGCACTGGCGAGATTGAGATCCTAGGCACAGGCCTTGAAGTGATCAACAAATCTGACGTGCTTCCACTGGACTGGAATCAAGAAAACTCAGAAGAACAGCGCCTTCGTTACCGTTACCTAGACCTTCGCCGTCCTGTAATGAGCCAACGCTTACAATTCCGTGCAAAGGTAACCGGTGCTGTACGTCGCTTCCTAGAAGAAGAAGGTTTCCTTGATATTGAAACACCTATTCTTACTAAGGCAACGCCAGAAGGTGCACGTGACTACCTAGTGCCAAGCCGCACACACAAAGGTGAGTTCTTTGCACTTCCGCAATCGCCACAGCTTTTCAAACAGCTTCTGATGATGTCGGGCATGGATCGTTACTATCAAATTGTTAAGTGCTTCCGCGACGAAGACTTACGTGCCGACCGTCAGCCAGAATTTACTCAAATCGATATTGAGACCACGTTCTTAGATGCCGATGGCGTAATGTCTATTACCGAGCGCATGATCCGCGACTTGTTCAACAAAATGCTTAATGTTGATCTTGGCGACTTCCCGCGTATGACTTATGCAGAAGCGATGAAGCGCTTTGGTAGCGACAAGCCCGACTTGCGCAACCCGCTAGAGTTAACAGACGTTGCAGACTTGCTTGCTAACGTTGACTTTAAAGTATTCAGCGGCCCAGCCAACGACCCGAAAGGTCGCGTTGCGGCTATTCGCGTACCGGGCGGTGCGTCACTTTCGCGCAAGCAAATTGACGAATACACCAAGTTCGTAGGTATTTACGGCGCGAAAGGCCTAGCATGGATTAAAGTTAACGATGCTGGCGCTGGTCTTGAAGGCCTACAGTCGCCAATCCTTAAATTCCTAACGGAAGACATTACTAACGCAATCATTGAGCGCTCTGGCGCACAAAGTGGCGATATTCTATTGTTCGGTGCTGACAGCTACACTGTGGTTACCGAAGCGATGGGCGCACTTCGTCTGAAGCTTGGTGAAGACTTTGAGCTTCTTGAAGGCGAGTGGAAGCCACTTTGGGTTGTTGACTTCCCAATGTTTGAAGAGTTCGACGGTCAGCTTCACGCTATCCATCACCCGTTTACTGCACCACGTGGTCTAACGCCAGAAGAACTTAAAGCTAACCCAGCTGAAGCCTTATCTGATGCATACGACATGGTATTGAACGGTGTTGAGTTAGGTGGCGGTTCTGTACGTATTCACAATGAAGACATGCAGTCTACAGTATTCAACATTCTTGGCATTGACGATGAAGAAGCGAAGAACAAATTCGGCTTCTTGCTTGATGCACTTCGCTTTGGTGCGCCACCGCATGCAGGTCTTGCGTTTGGTCTAGACCGTTTGGTAATGCTAATGACGGGCGCAACCTCTATTCGCGATGTAATGGCGTTCCCGAAAACGACCACAGCGGCATGCCCGTTAACATCGGCGCCTAGCCCTGCAAACCCACAGCAGCTTGAAGAGCTAGCTATTGCAACGGTGAAAAAGCAATCGTAATTTATGGCGTATAAGAAGCCTGAATCTGCACTGGTAGTGTTGTATGACCAACACTACCGAGTGCTGCTTTTACAACGACAAGACGACCCCACCTTTTGGCAGTCGGTAACCGGCGCGTTAGAAGAGGGGGAGTTACCCTTAGAAACGGCATATCGTGAAGTGTGTGAAGAAATTGGCATTGATGCCAGAGCACACGGATTTGTTGTTAACGATCACGGTAAGCAAAACAAATATGTTATTCGTAGCCGCTGGCTACACCGTTATCCCCCAGGTACTGTGCACAACACAGAGCACGTATTTTCCCTCCAAATAAACAGCGATTTACCTATTGTCTTAACAGAGCACTTACAGTACGAGTGGGTGTCGAAAGACGAAGCACTCGCGCGTTTATGGTCTCCTTCGAATAAAGAAGCGGTATCTTTGTTTGTACCGAGTGTGCCTTAATGGTTATACTGGGTATAGATCCAGGTTCTCGGATCACAGGCTACGGTTTAATTGCACGCAAGCAAGGTAAACTGGTGTATGTAGCAAGCGGATGCATTCGCGTTGGTACGGCAGATTTGCCTTCTCGTCTTGCTAATATCTTTACCGGGGTTGGCGATATTATTCGTCAATATAAGCCTGAACAGTTTGCTATTGAGCAAGTATTCATGGCGAAAAACCCTGATTCAGCGTTAAAGCTTGGTCAAGCGAGAGGTGCAGCTATCGTTGCAGCCACTCAAGCGCAGCTTCCAGTAGCTGAATACAGTGCAAGGCAAATTAAGCAGTCGGTAGTTGGAAAAGGTGGTGCAGATAAAACGCAAGTTCAGCACATGGTAAAACACCTGCTGAATTTAAGCGGCACGCCACAGGCCGATGCTGCCGATGCATTAGCCGTTGCCTTGTGTCATGCACACACCGAACAGAGCCTGATAAACATGGCAGGGCAAGCCCGAAAAACCGTTCGTGGTCGTTTGCGCTAGTACTGCTTAAAGCTCACGCTTTTACAGAGATAATTCATGATTGGACGAATTCGCGGTACGTTGGCTGAGAAACAGCCTCCAGAAATTCTTGTAGATGTAGCCGGCGTTGGCTACGAAATTCACATGCCTATGACCAGTTTCTACCAGCTTCCCGCGGTGGGTGAAGAAGTGGTGGTGTACACACACTTCGTGGTTCGTGAAGACGCCCAGTTGCTGTTTGGTTTTGCTGATAAAATGGAAAGAGGCTTATTTCGCGAGTTAATAAAAGCGAACGGTGTAGGCCCTAAACTGGGCTTAGCTATTTTATCAGGTATGTCGGCTGGGCAGTTTTTGGCAAGTGTGCAAAATGAAGACGTTTCAGCATTAGTAAGTTTACCGGGCATTGGTAAGAAAACTGCCGAACGTTTAGTGGTCGAACTTAAAGACAGGCTCGCTAAGTTTGGTAAAGCGCAAAGCATTGTGATGCCACCGCCTAGCAGTGACCTGTTATCGAATAACACAATTGTTGAAGTAAACGACGCCCGTGAAGAGGCACAAAGCGCACTTATCGCATTAGGCTATAAGCCAGCACAGGCCAGTAAGCTGGTTGAAAGTGTATACACTGAAGGTATGGAAAGCGAAGCGGTAATTCGCGATGCCTTAAAAGCCGCTATATAATAGCCCGTAGTGAAGGCAGCGATAATGTCGTTATGCTGTCTTCGTGTTATTCCCTAAAGTAGAACTATCATGATTGAAGCAGACAGACTGATTACGCCTGACGCCAGTACCGAAGACGAGGTGATTGACCGTGCCATTCGCCCTAAAATGTTGGAAGACTACACAGGGCAGCCTCACGTTTGTGAGCAAATGGAAATATTTATTCAGGCGGCACGTAATCGCGATGATGCGCTCGACCATCTACTTATCTTTGGCCCGCCTGGTTTAGGTAAAACAACCTTGGCGAATATTGTGGCTAACGAGATGGGCGTAAACATCAAAACCACGTCAGGGCCTGTGCTAGAGAAAGCTGGTGATCTTGCCGCGCTGCTTACCAACCTAGAGCGCAATGATGTATTGTTCATTGATGAAATACACAGGTTAAGCCCAGTAGTGGAAGAAATCCTTTATCCAGCAATGGAAGACTACCAGCTTGATATTATGATAGGTGAGGGGCCTGCCGCCCGTTCAATTAAGCTAGACCTTCCTCCTTTTACGCTTGTAGGCGCTACCACCCGTGCAGGCTCGCTAACGTCGCCATTACGAGACCGTTTCGGTATTGTTCAACGATTAGAGTTTTACAACGTAAAAGACCTTACCAGTATTGTGGCAAGAAGTGCGAGCTATCTGAATTTAGACATGAACGAGGAAGGTGCGCAAGAAGTGGCTCGTCGTTCGCGGGGCACACCGCGTATTGCAAATCGTTTGTTACGCCGTGTTCGAGACTACGCAGAAATTAAAGCAGACGGCACGGTGGGGGCCGATACGGCAGCGAAGGCACTGGATATGCTTGACGTTGATAAAGAAGGTTTCGATTACATGGATCGTAAATTGCTTACAGCTATTATCGAAAAGTTTGATGGTGGGCCAGTAGGCTTAGACAATTTGGCAGCAGCCATTGGTGAAGAAAAAGAAACCATAGAAGACGTGATTGAACCCTTCCTTATTCAGCAGGGCTTTTTGCAGCGTACGCCTCGAGGCCGTATTGTGTCGCAACGCGCTTATCTTCATTTTGGCTTCGCTCCGTCTGAATAATTTACCGTCCCTTTGTAAGAAGGTTTAGATTCGTTTTAAAGGCCTAGCAGGATTGCTGGGCTTTTTTTGGCAACACATAAAATACAGAAGCCGTTTCAAACGCTATAAGTAAATGCTCGTATGGGGCAAGCTGTAAGTTCAAAGCATTAAGATTGAATGGCGAATTATTTCATAGCGCAAGTTAAGCATGGGCCGCCAGTATTTTGTTTTGTACGGATGCTAAATTACAGGCAAAAAAAAGCCCGCTCATAGAGCGGGCTAAAACAACAAGTGTTGAAGGAAATAAATCCAGGGAACTCATGTCTAACAGGAGAATAACTCTTGCATGACCGTGCTAAGCACCATCACGCTCTGTACGACTGATGCTGTGCATTATAGAGAGAGAAGAAAAAACTACAATTGAGTAAAATTGTTGTTTTGAATTAGAAAAACTAATGTGTTAACTAGGTGTTTAATATTGGTTTACTTTTGATTAAATGTTAGCTTTGGTGGGGCTTGTGGAGTGTTTTTGTTCTGCATTTTGTCGCGCTAATTAGTTATTTTAACTCTGCTTTGGATTATTAAATTTTTGGGTGAAGGAATAGTTATGCATTTACATCAGGTAAGAGTGTATTACGAAGATACCGACGCAGGCGGTATCGTCTATTATGCGAATTACCTAAAGTTTATGGAGCGAGCCCGTACAGAGTGGCTTCGCGAGCTAGGTTTTGAACAAGACACGCTGATGGAACAATCCATCGCTTTCGTCGTCAAACACGTTGAAATGCATAACTATGCGCCTGCACGGTTCAATCAACTGTTGAGTATTGAAACTCGCGTTGTAGAATTGAAAGGCGCTAGTATGACGTTTCAACAAATTATTAAAAATGAACAAGGCGTTACATTGGTATCGGGAGATATCAAGGTTGCCTGCGTCGATTTGGCCGTTATGAAGCCAAAAAGATTACCACGTACTTTGTTAGGGGAAATTTCGCGTGTCATCTGATCTCACTTTTATTGGCTTGTTTTTACAAGCGAGTTTTATTGTTCAACTAGTTATGCTTTTGTTGCTAAGCGTGTCGATAGCGTCGTGGACGTTTATCTTCCAACGCAGCAAAGCTTTGTCGGCGGCACGCAACGAAATGCGTCAGTTTGAAGATAAATTCTGGTCAGGCGCTGACCTTAACCGTCTTTATCAAGAGCTTTCTGCCAGAACTAACCTAACAGGCATGGGCAGCATCTTTTGCTCAGGCTTCAAAGAGTTTGTTCGCCTGCGCAAATCCAACACCGCCACCAACGGCATTGTTGACGGTACATACCGTGCCATGCGCGTTTCTATGTCTCGCCAAGTCGAAGAATTAGAAAGCCGTTTACCCTTTTTAGCCACGGCGGGGTCAATCAGTCCATACATTGGTCTATTCGGTACTGTGTGGGGGATCATGAATGCCTTCATCGCACTAGGTGAAGTACAGCAAGCTACCCTTGCAATGGTTGCACCTGGTATCGCAGAAGCACTAATCGCAACCGCTATTGGTCTATTCGCAGCAATCCCAGCTGTAATCGCATACAACCGTTTCAGCCACCAAGTTGAGAAGCTAGAAAATAGCTACGGCAACTTTATGGAAGAGTTCTCTGCAATTCTTCACCGCCAAGCCGTTGCTGCGCAAGCACAACAACAAGCCTAAGCGTTTACATTCCAAACGGAGGACTTGTTATGTATGTAAGAAAACGCCGCAGGCCGGTATCAGAGATAAACGTAGTGCCTTACATCGACGTGATGTTGGTGTTGCTTATTATCTTTATGGTAACGGCGCCGCTTATTTCTCAAGGGGTAAAGGTAGATTTGCCTAAAGCAAGTGCCAACCCGATAGAGCAAGAAGATACACCACCTATTATTGCGTCAGTGGATGTTAAAGGACGCTACTTCCTTAATGTAGGGGAAGACCAGGAATCGCCAATTAGCGAAGAAGAGCTTGGCGCTATTGTAAAAGCACAATTGACCAAAGAGCCCAATACGCCCGTAGTGGTAAAAGGCGATGGTCAAGTAGCGTATAACGAAGTGATACAGCTAATGGTGTTATTACAGCAGGCGGGTGTGCCTTCAGTAGGGTTAATGACGGATCCAGTTGAGTAATATAGATATGTCAAAACCTGAAGTGTCGAAAAGCACGTCAACCTCTAGCCACTCAAACAACGCGAGTAACGGTGTAAGTGGTGATAAAAAGAACGGCAAAAGTGCCAAGCAAGCCAGCAATATAAGCCCAGAACAAGTAGGTTTGTACAAGTCCATTGGTTTGCATCTTTTTATTGCTGCGCTGTTGCTAATTAGCGTCAGTTTCTCTCCTGACCCTTTGCCGAGTATGCCGTCGAATGCGCCTGTGATAGAAGCGACGTTTATTGATGCGCAAGCGATTGCGGATCAAAAAAGGGAGCAGGCACAAGCTGAAGCTCAAGCAAGAGCCGAAGAGCAAGAAAGGCAAAGAAAAGCAGAAGCGGCGGCAGAGAAAAAACGTCAGCAACAGCTAGCAGCAAAGCGTGCGAAAGAAAAGCGTGAAGCAGAAGCTGCTGAAGCGAAACGCCAAAAAGAGTTAGAACGCCTTGCCGCTCAGAAAGAACAAGAACGCAAGGAACGTGAAGCAAAAGCGAAAGCCGAGGCCGAGCGTAAGAAGAAAGAAGCCGCTGAACGTGCAGAGATGGAAAGGATCATGCAAGAGCAGTTAGCGCAAGAGCAAGCGGCTCAGCGAGAACGTAGACGAAAGCAAGTGTTAACTGAAGTTGAGCGCTACACTGCGCTAATTCAGCAAACCATTAAGCGTAACTTGTATTCAGACGACAGCTATAGCGGTAAAACCTGTCGCTTGAATATACGGCTGGCGACCACAGGATTTGTAACCAGCATTCGTGTGTTAGGCGGCAACGACGCGCTATGCCGAGCCGCTGAAAGTGCAGTGCGCCGCGCTGAAAAGCTACCTGTGTCAGATGCACCAGATGTATACGAGCAGCTAAAAGACATTACTTTAAAAGTGGAATTATAGTGGTATGAAAAAACTAGGTTTATGGATAGCGCTTATTACGATGGCCTTTAGTGTCAAAGTATTTGCATCCTTAGAAATTGTGATAACCGAGGGCGTAGATAGTGCACGTCCAATCGGGGTTGTGCCATTTAAATGGAAAGGTCAGGGCAGTATGCCTGGCGATATTTCTAAAGTGGTGATGGCCGACTTAATGCGTAGTGGTAAGTTTAATCCGGTATCTGTCGACAAAATGCCACAGTACCCGGAGACAGCGGAGCAAGTGTCTTTCACTGCATGGGCAACCTTAGGTGTGGACACGGTTTTAGTAGGAAGTATTGAGCCACAAGGAGGTGACCGTTACCTTGTATCCTATGAGTTGATTGATGTACTTAAAGGGCAAGTTGACAATGGGCAAGCTAAAGTACTCAAAGACGGCAATTTGGTATCGAGTAATGATCACGTACTAGCTGCCCGTCAGGCAGTGATCAACGGCCGAGATTTTCGCCAGTATGCGCATCGAATTAGCGACATTGTCTATGAAAAATTAACCGGTGTTCGCGGTGCATTTTTAACGAAAATTGCTTACGTCATTGTTCGCGACCGTGACACGGTTGAAAAACCTTACCAATTAGTCATTGCAGACTACGATGGTGAGAACGAAACGCGCTTGTTGTCTTCGCCAGAGCCGCTTATGTCGCCAGTGTGGTCGCCTGATGGCGAGAAGCTTGCCTATGTGAGTTTTGAAAATCGTAGACCGCAAATATTCATTCAGAATATCTACACCAGCGAACGTACGCGCATTACTAATTTCCCTGGAATAAATAGTAGCCCGGTGTTTTCACCAGATGGCAAGCAACTTGCTATGGTTTTATCGAAAGATGGAAACCCTGAACTCTATGTAATGGACTTAGCGACGAAAAATCTTCGCCGAGTTACACGTAATAGAGCGATTGATACGGAGCCTGCGTGGCTACCCGATGGCAGCGGTTTAATATTTAGCTCGGAACGGGGTGGTAAACCCCAGATATATAGCGTAAATTTAAATTCTGGGAAAGTAAGGCGCGTTACCTTCGTTGGTGAGCAAAACCTTGGCGGTACGCTAACCCCTGACGGCAAGCAAATGATTATGGTAAACCAGACTAATGGGAACTATCACATTGCTAAGCAGTCTTTGGATGGTGGATCACCTCAAGTACTGACACGGACGTACTTAGATGAATCACCAAGTGTAGCGCCGAATGGAAGCATGATTATATACAGCACCCTTCACGAGGGGACCCAAGTGTTGTCACTGGTTTCTTTGGATGGGCGTTTTAAAGCTAGGTTACCAGCAGCCAATGGGCAAGTTAAATCGCCAAGTTGGTCACCATTTTTGTTCTAACAATTTAACGACTAAACAATAAAATTTAAGGATTAGTAGGATGCAAATGAATAAAGTGATGAAGAGCTTCATTATCGCATTGCCAGTAGTGACAATGATGGCATGTTCTTCAGGCCCTAGCGAAGAAGAATTGGCAGCAGAGCGTAACCGCCTTGCACAAGAACAAGCGGCTGCGGAAGCGGAAGCACGTGAAGCAGAAGCACAGCGCGTTAAAGCAGAAGCTGCACAGCGTATGAAGCGTCAAGAAGAAATGGTTCAGCAAGAAATGGAAGCGCTGAAGAACGAACAAACTGTTTACTTTGACTTTGACCGCTCAAGCATCAAGCCAGAGTTTCAGCGTATTCTAGACAAGCACGCGGCGTTCTTGGTGAAAAACCCAAGCACTAAAGTGACTATTGAAGGTCACACTGACAGCCGTGGTACGCCTGAGTACAACATTGCACTAGGCGAACGTCGTGCGCAGTCTGTTGAAACTTACCTACTTAATGCTGGCGTAAGCAGCAGCCAAGTAACAGTAGTTTCATACGGCGAAGAAAAACCAGCAGTGATGGGTTCTACTGAGTATGCATTTGCTCAAAACCGTCGCGGAGTGGTTGTTTACCGCTAATGACTATTCTAACGAATAAGACAGTAAAAATGGGCGTCACTTTATGTGCCGCCCTTGCTGTTTCTACCGCATTTGCGCAAGCGCCTGTGGTAGACGCCAATGGCGGCAGTGAATTAGAACAGCGTATTGTTGTGCTAGAGCGTATTGTTAAGAGCCGAACCGAAATGCAACACAGGCTTCAAACGCAGCTAGACAATATGCAAATGGAAGTCGACCAGCTGCGTGGTGCGGTTGAAGTTAATACCAATGAACTTCAAAAAGTACTTGAGCGTCAGCGTGAGCTTTACCTTGAAATAGATAAACGCGTGGAAGCACTTAAGCAAAGCGGCGCGCTACAAGGTAGCGCCATGCCTAGTGCAGGTGTTGATTCGGGCTCTGTGAGCTCTCCAACAGCATCTACGCCAACGCAAGCTCCGCAAGCAGGTGAAGATGAAGCCTACGAAAATGCGGTGAATTTGATCCTTAAGTCTCGTGAGTACGATAAAGCCATTCCTGCGTTTCAATCGTTCATTTCACGCTTTCCCAACAGTGGTTACGCACCAAACGCGCACTATTGGTTAGGGCAACTGCTGTTTAATAAGCAGCAGTGGAGCGAAGCAAGTGAGCAATTTAATATTGTAGCTAATCGCTTTACCGATTCTGCTAAGCGTCCTGATGCCTTATTAAAATTAGGTGTCATTGCTGAGCGAACGGGAGACAGTTCAACAGCGCGACAGCTGTTCCAGCAAGTTGTAAATGATTACCCTGATTCATCGGCAAAACGCCTCGCTGAATCTCGGTTAAATAACTTGTAATGAACAAAGCCTCTTTTAAAGAGGCTTTTTTATGAGTTAGAGAAAAGTTTTTTTCAAAAAATTCCATTTAGAGTGCATAAAACTTCTGCACTAAATTTCACTGTATTTCGTAGATATCTGACTAAACTCAATTAGTACTGGTATAAATACTCAGCGATTTGTTTTCATTTTGACCGTTTAGTCGTAATTTGACAGAAAAATGAAAATAAAAGGACGTTATGGGTTGCGTCGAATAAAAATCTGAGTATTATATGCCGCCGTTGCCAAGACACAGGCAACAACAGGAAAGAAAGGGTCGTTAGCTCAGTTGGTAGAGCAGTTGACTTTTAATCAATTGGTCGCTGGTTCGAATCCAGCACGACCCACCACTTTCTCTCCTAGCATCAAATGATGGGTCGTTAGCTCAGTTGGTAGAGCAGTTGACTTTTAATCAATTGGTCGCTGGTTCGAATCCAGCACGACCCACCATCATTTGAATTGCTAAACTTATCTATGTGTCACTTGATGGGTCGTTAGCTCAGTTGGTAGAGCAGTTGACTTTTAATCAATTGGTCGCTGGTTCGAATCCAGCACGACCCACCATCAAGTATTCTTAATGTTCAAACAACACTACTCAAATCGCACTTTCTGAAATCCAACTTTTATTTCTCTTTGCACTGTCACTCATCTCATTTTTACTTTGATCTGGTTAACTTAACCCCATGTAGTAGAAGAGTAAGTACAAATACGACTATTTAATTACCCTTATGTTGAATAGGTAGTGTGTAATTTTTATGACAGTTGGGTATAATCCGCACCCTTGTCGCAACAGAGATGTAGGTTAATGTCAGTAGCATTTCGAGTGGATCAGGTAGAGTACCCGTTCCCAGCAAAACCACAGCCATTGTCAGAAGCACGTAAAGCTGAATTAAAGGCTGAGATCAAAGCTTTACTTAAAGCCCGTAACGCTGTGCTTGTCGCACACTATTATACCGACCATGAAATTCAGGCGCTTGCTGAAGAAACCGGCGGTTGTGTAGCGGACTCTTTAGAAATGGCGCGATTTGGTAGAGATGTAGAAGAGCAAACATTAATTGTTGCTGGCGTTCGCTTTATGGGCGAAACGGCAAAAATTCTTAGCCCAGAAAAGACCGTGCTAATGCCTACCCTTGAAGCGACCTGTTCCCTTGATATCGGTTGCCCGGTAAAAGAGTTCAGCGAGTTTTGTGACCAACATCCTGATCACACCGTTGTGGTTTACGCGAATACTTCGGCCGCTGTGAAAGCGCGCGCTGATTGGGTAGTGACTTCAAGCATCGCGCTGGAAATTGTTGAGCACTTAGACAGTCAAGGCAAGAAGATCATCTGGGGTCCAGACAGACACCTAGGCTCTTACATTGCTAAGCAAACCGGTGCCGACATGCTAATGTGGCAGGGCGAGTGTATTGTTCACGATGAATTCTCTGCGCAAAAACTTGCCGATATGAAGGCGCTATATCCAAACGCAGCGGTTCTAGTTCACCCTGAATCACCCGCAAGTGTAGTAGAGATGGCAGACGCAGTTGGCTCAACCAGTCAGCTAATAAAAGCCTCGCAAACCATGGATAACGACACCTTTATTGTTGCTACCGATAAAGGCATCTTTTACAAGATGCAACAACTTACGCCAGAGAAGACGTTTATAGAGGCTCCAACGGGCGGTAACGGCGCTACATGTAAAAGCTGTGCTCACTGCCCTTGGATGGCAATGAACGGCTTAGAGGCGATTAAGGCGTCTTTAACGGGCGAAACTGATGGGCACGAAATCTTTGTTGATGATGAATTGCGTAAAGGTGCACTTATTCCACTTGATCGCATGCTTAACTTCTCAGCCGAGTTAAAAGCGAAAGGCGGGCTATAAGCGCACGTTTTATAAGCACTTGTTGAATATTTTCCAGCAAGTTCTTGATTAAGCGCGCGGCTTTACCTACTATACGCGCGCTCAAGGGTTTTCGTAGTTGAAATCTTCTTGATACAAAATTTGGAGAGATGGCTGAGTGGCTGAAGGCGCACGCCTGGAAAGTGTGTATACGTTTATAGCGTATCGAGGGTTCGAATCCCTCTCTCTCCGCCAAATACAAAGAACCGGCTTTACGCCGGTTTTTTGTTTTAAACGCTGTTCTTTAGCTTACCAATTACTCAGAATGCTTTGTTAGTGTTTTAACTCGCTCACGTTCAATTTCAAGTAAATTATTTTGAGCCCACTCAATGGCTGTTTTTATTACTGGCACTAACGTTTCTCCAAGCTCAGTCAGTTTATATTCCACTCGAAGTACCATCTCGTCCGTATAGTTCGCTCGATTTACTAATCCATCTCTTTCTAGTTTTCTTAGTGTTTGTGTGAGCATTTTCTGTGAAATCCCCTCACATTGGCGTTTAAGTTCGCCAAATCGAAGTGTATTGCCATCGAGTGCAACTACCACTAATGCCACCCATTTTTCTCCAATCATCGCTAATACCTGCCTGGAAGGGCAAATTTTTGCGTAAACATTAGGTGAGGGGTCGTTTTCTTCCGTAATCACTAGTTACCTCAAAGTGCCTAATTGAAGGCAACGTCTTTAGTCTTTAAATTGGTTTTCGGTATCCATTGGATACCGGTGTTCTAAATGTACTGATTTCTCCAATTAACATCAACTAAAGGGTTAAGAAATGAATAATATTGCGGTAGTAGGGTTCGGAAACGTGGGTAAAAATTTAGCGCATCTTTTTAACCGCGCTAATTATAAAGTGACGGTTTACTCCACCACAGGCGATGCAGGTGCGACTGTTTATGATACTCAGCTCATTGGGCATGGCTTTAAAGAAGTCGACGCAGTTGCTTTAGCTTTACCTTATAAAGCGGCATTGGCTTTAGTTGAGGAACAAGCGGAATCTCTAGCAGACAAAATAATCATCGATTGCACAAATCCACTTAACGATGACTGGTCACCCTTGCTACTGGGTGAAAGTACTTCTGCTGCTGAGGAAATAGCAAAACGAGCGACATCCGCACATGTAGTGAAAGCGTTTAACACAATTTTTGCTGATGTTATGTCACCTCAGTACCATAATATTAGCGGTACACCGACAACGGGTTTTGTAGCAGGTGATGATGCGGTAGCGAAAGAAATGGTTATGCGACTTGTCGATAAAGTCGGTTTTGCAGCGCTAGATGTGGGGGCTTTGAAAAGCGCACCCTATCTTGAAGCCATGGCCCATTTAAATATCGAAATTGCGGTTAATCAACGAGGTGGTACAAAAGCGGTATTTTGCTACTACCAAGACAAATAGTTATATATAGGAAAGAAGCTCGCAGCAATGCGGGCTTTTTTACTAGTCTTAAACGCAACTAAATTCATTTCAACCAAATTCCTCGCTAAGTCAGCATAAATCGCAATCTATTACTTTTACAGTAACGTAAAAAGAGTAACGTTTTAAACAAGGAGTGCGCTATGACAACTTTTAAACATACAGCGATAGTTACAGGCTCATCACGAGGCATAGGTGCTGAAATTGCTAAAAAGTTGAGTAAAGATGGCTTTCAGATTGTTGTGAATTACTCAGGGAGTGAAGAGCAAGCGCTAAGTGTGGTGCATGAAATCAAGAAGGATGGCGGTATAGCTTGTGCCATTCAAGCTGATGTGTCTGATATTAATGATGTAAAACGTCTATTCGATGAGACCGAAAAGCAATTTGGTTCGGTCGATATACTCGTTAATAATGCTGGTGTTCTATCGATGGACGCAATCGCAGATGTGAGTGAAGATACTATTCATAAGCATGTGGATATCAATCTTAAAGGCGTTATGTTCACCACGCAGCAAGCGGTAAATCGATTGAACAATGGTGGGCGAATTGTAAATATATCTACCTCCATAGTTGGTCTTAAGCTAGAAAAATATGGTGTTTACGCGGCAACAAAAGCTGGTGTTGAAACCTTGACTGCTATAACGTCTAAAGAACTGCGTGGAAAAGACATTACTGTAAACGCTATTGCACCAGGCCCCACTGATACTGAACTATTTATGAAAGGCAAGTCGGAAGACTTTGTTGAGAAGTTAAAAAACATGGCGCCGTTAGAACGTTTGGGGACGCCAAAGGATATTGCTAATGTCGTTGCCTTCCTATGCAGCAAAGACGGCATCTGGATAAATGGTCAAGTTATACGGGCTAATGGTGGAATTGTTTAAGGTCTGAAAAGCATATTGATTTAGTCAAAAAGAAACCCGCGATTAAGCGGGTTTCAATCAACAATATATGACGCGATATCTAACTTACGTTTTCTATTAACGTAGAAGCATTTGCTTAATTTTGATTACTTAGCAACCTGCTGGTGAACTTTAATTAGATCAGGAAGCTTTTTCGCGTAAATCGCTTTCTTAGTACCTGGGTGAAGTAGTTGGCTTACGAATGTACGTAAGAAACCAAGTACAAAAGTTTGAACTCGGTCAGCATCTGCTTCGCTTGGATTAGCGATAAGCGTTTCTGTTTCCGCTTGTACTTTATGTACAATTGGATCCATGGTGTCTTTGCCCGCAACAAGGTCGTTACCTGTAACTACACCTTTGCCAAGTAAGTCGCGTACGGCATCGTAAAGGTCGGCAGAAACAGCATTCGTTTGGCCCCAATTTGCGATGTTGTACTCTTCAGAAATTTTATCTAGCTCGGCAGTAGGATCGCTAGATTTTAATAGGCTTTCGATGAGTTTGTGTGCTTCGGTTTGTTTTACAGGTGTTGATAATTCTGACATGATTTACTTGATGAAATAGTGAAAAAGCGTTTTATAAATACTTTTCTATTTGCTGTCAAGGTGGCTAGTTTTTATTCGTATTTATTTTCTATATCTTTCAATTGCTTACGCTTTTTCGTGCAGTGAAAACCGTTTACACATATCCACTAGGTTATTTTCCATGTCATTTAAGTTAGTTTTACGGTGTGTACCGTGAAAGCCATTTTCTTCGACCACGACGGTACGCTTATCGACTCTGAAATGACGCATTTCGAGTTATGGAAAACCATGCTTGCAGGTATGGGCAAAGAACTAATATTCGAGTATTACCACACGCGTATGGCCGGCATCTCGGTAATGAACAATGCTAGTGATATCATTCGGGATTTCTCGCTTGCTCTAACGCCCCAAGAGCTCTTCAAGAAGAGAAGGGCGCTGACACTTCAATTTTTACAGCGCCAAGCATTTCCGTTAATGCCTGGCGCAAAAGAAGCCCTTATGCTCTGTAAATCTCATAACTTGCGCGTAGCTATAATAACGGGAGGTGCTCGTTTAGCGGTTGAAAAAACAGTGTCTTTCTATGGTTTAGAAGATATCGTTGAGTGTATTGTTTCTTCTGATGATGTAGTTAAAGGTAAACCGTCACCTGATTGCTATTTAGCAGCCCTATCCCAAATGCAGTTGGCACCTCATGAAGTTATGGCAGTTGAAGATACTGAATTTGGTTTGCAAGCTGCCGTTAGTGCAGGAATTGAAACAGTGGCTATACCCACACCCTTGTCGGCTAATCACGATTTTTCTAAAGCAGTGGGCGTTTTCGAGAGCCTTGATGGCTGGGTAGCTTCGTTACCCAAGAGGTAAAAAAAGCTTCGCTGCCTCAGAGGTAACGAGAGCTTCGCTATTTCATAGGTGAAGTGAAGCATTGCTGTCAAATAGGTAAAAGGGCGCACCGCTGCCCCAATAGTAAATAGAGCAGCGGTAACTATTAACTATGCCGATATCCGCTCGTCTTTACCCTGCTTATTCATATTCTGTTTCAAACGAATAGGGAAGGGCAATGAAAGTAAAGGTCGTTTTACCTTCACCTCTTTATCTTTAACCTCTTCAATATTCTTCGCAACGCGAATATTATCGCTGCCTAACGCTTTCGCTTCGCTCTCGGCGCTAATTACCGCAACAGTTTCGCTTTCAAATTGAGCTTCTGATGCACTTTCTGCTTCTAAGAAAGTAATGCCAGCCTTTTTGCCAAGATTGTAATCGTGACGAAGCTGCGCATCTGTGCTGCCCAACAGCTTACTTTGAAGTTTGTTAGGTGCAAAAATTTGAATTACCTCAACTCCTTCAGGTGGATTTTCGATAAACGCTAATTCTTTTTGATACGCATGTTCGTGCTGCAGTAAATAGTCGATAGTTTTTGGGCAGGTACCCGTTGCACACATTACTGCGCTTAGCTTTTGTAGCCAGGGTGATTGTGCTTGAAAACCCTCGTCCACTGTTCTAATCACTACGATTTTTGTAGCGCCCCGGTTATAAGCCTCTGTTACGGGTAAAGGTGCGGCTAAACCACCATCTAGGTAAAAATCAGTATTTGCAGCTCGCTTGGCTTCAATTTCAGTGTGAAGCGGAACGCCTTGTTTGTATAACAAGGGCAGTGCGCTCGATGCTTTAATCAATTCAACCCAGTTGTTTTGGCTCTTCATAGGGTTTAGAAAATATGCTTTTCTGTCTCTAGAGTTCGTAGCCGTAAACAGTATTTCTCTGTCTGCCACATTGCTTTTAGCCATATCTAAATCTAATAAACGGTTAGCTTCTTGGGTTTTATCAAAATACCAGTCTAAATCGACAATATGCTTGCCCATCAAACCGCGCCCCATCTGAAAGAAGCGCTTGTGTCGGGTTAAGCCGCGAATAAGACGTTTTGCATAGCCTTTTTGACGTGCAACAAAGCTCGTTAAGTTCTGCGAACCTGCCGATGTGCCAATAAGGATATCGAAGGGGTCATGCCCTGCATCTAACCATCTATCAAGTACACCTGCTGTGAAAATACCGCGTTGACCGCCACCTTCTGCGACTAAAGCAATTTTGCTATTAGCAGAATTTTCAGCGTTACGAGCATTAGTTGATGCAGATTGTTGACCGAACATGATGACCCTCTATTTGACCATATATAAGTTGACTACTTGGTCTAATTGTAAGGAGATCACGTGTCAGGGGAAAATTGAAAGATTGAATCACATTAATAGGAAATAACTGATACAAAACGTTTTTTGTTATTACTGTGTGATTTTTATGTTTACATTTCGATCGTTACGAAGCAGTCTGAATTAATAACAGAAAGTTAGGCATGATAGGAAAAGTATCAATGGATATCGTGGTGTTAGGCGCGGGTAGTATTGGTTGTTATGTTGCAGGTTGTTTGTTGGCGTCCGGCTTTGCGCTTAATGGGTCTAATACGCTTACACTTATTGGTCGACAGCGATTATGCAACGACATTGCAGCAAATGGCTTGAAAGTGACAGACTGGAAGGGCCGCAATCAAATGAGCGACGCTCATCACGTCAGTTTTTCATTAAATAACGATAGCTTAGCTAATGCAGAGATCATTCTACTATGTGTTAAAAGCCAAGATACCGAGAGTGCTGCCAGCATAATTAATCAGTTTGCAAAGCCTCAAGCACTTGTTGTCAGTCTGCAAAACGGTGTGCGCAATGCTGATTTACTACGACAACATCTAGAACAAGTTGTTATTGCAGGCATGGTGCCTTTCAACGTTTTCTACAAAGGAAAAGGACACTTCCATTGTGGTACAGAAGGCAACATCGCCATAGAAGACCCCAATAATCACTGTGTAGAGTTGGTTAGGGCGCTTGAAAACGCTTCCTTGCCGGTGACGGTTTATAGAGATATGGCAGCGGTGCAGTATGGCAAGCTCATTATGAACTTGAATAACGCGGTAAATGCTTTGTCGGGCATACCGCTGAAATCGCAGCTAGGGAATAGGCAATACAGGCTGGTAATGGCAAAGGTATTGTCTGAGGCGTTAGCAGTATTAAAAGCGGAAGGAATTACACCTGCAAGAACTGGTAAAGTCATTCCAAAACTGATGCCGACAATCATGAAATTACCTAACTTTTTGTTCAAGGCAGTTGCTGCATCAACGCTTAAGATCGACCCGGAGGCTCGCTCGTCCATGTATGAAGATTTGGTACTAGGAAGGCGTACTGAAATAGATTACTTAAACGGTGAGATAGTCAGGTTGGGCAAAAAGAATCATATCGCGACACCGGTCAACGCCTATATTGTTGAACTAGTTAAACAGAATGAGCAAAAGCAACAAGGAAGCCCGTGTCTATCGGCAGAGGCTTTGCTACCTACTAAAAAACATCAGTAAAACTTACCGTCAGGAAAAAACTGATTAGCTATCTATTTGTGCACAACAAATAAATAGCGATTAATCGGGTAAAAGGAATTTTTGAAGTGTATTCACCAAGTGCACTTTATCAACCGGTTTACCAACGTGAGCATTCATGCCCGCGGTTAAGCATTCGTCGATATCTTGCTGCATTGCATTTGCAGTCAACGCCACGATCGGCGTATTTTTCGTAAGGGTTTGGCGGATGTATCGTGTTGCGCTTATGCCGTCAACCTGCGGCATCTGGACATCCATAAGAACTAAGTCGAATTCTTGGTTTGCCATTGCATCAATGGCCTCTTGTCCGTTACACGCATAGTGCAGATCCAAATTAAACTCTTCCAATAACGCCTTCATTACCTCTACGTTGATATCATTGTCCTCGGCTAATAAAACTCGCTTTCCAGCCAATAAATAGTGAGAGTCCTCTTCGTTAGCTGCAGGAGGCATACTGTCTGCGTCAGCAGCTTTAGCAAAGCTTACGTCAAATGAAAATGTGGTTCCCTTGCCAAGTTCGCTTTCAACAGTTAAATAAGAGCCCATTAATTTAAGCAGGTTGTTGGTAATATTAAGCCCCAATCCTGTACCGCCGTATTTTCGCGCGATAGAACTTTCCGCTTGCGTAAAAGGCGTAAACAGCTTTGCCTGATTTTCTTTAGATATGCCAATACCGTTGTCCTTGACCCAGCAATGAAGGGTGCAATGACTATCGCAAGCCTCAGTAACGCGAACACCTATCTCGACTATGCCTTCTATAGAAAACTTTATGGCGTTACTGATCAAATTAGCCATAATTTGCTTAAATCTGAGTTCATCGAACATCAGCTCATTTTTGAGGTTTTCATCAACATTTAGCACTAGGTTCAGGTCTTTGCGCTGCGCTTGGTCAGAAAAAATGTCGATTAATGTACTTATACTCGATTTTACGTGATGCGGCCCGATAGCTAACGTTAGTTTGCCGGCTTCTATTTTCGAAAAGTCCAGTAGGTCATTAATAAGCTGTAGAAGCATTTCTGACGCAGTGACGATTTTCTTTGTTAAATCTTTCGTTTCTGAATCCGATGAACGTTTAGCTACGGTTTGACCAAAGCCAATTATGGCATTCAAAGGCGTGCGGATCTCATGGCTAATATTTGATATAAATTCTGACTTGATGCGGCTGTGTAGTTCGGCTTTGTCTTTTGCAGTCGAGTACAGTGCATTCGCCTGTTTTGATTTCTTTAGCAGAATTAAAATGATTACAATGGTAACCATCGTTAATGCGACCAATACAGAAAGTAGCATTGAGAATAACTCTTGTGTCTGTTGCGCTTCGTTTTTCAACTTTAACGCTTCTTCAAAAGCTTTGTTCTCATTCTCAAGTAAGTTTGCTCTTTCTTTTTCTTGGGTAATTTGTTGAACCAAGTTAGCGCTTTCAATTAGTTCTAAATCTTCGTACTTTTTTGCTTGTAAATACGCTTCGTGAAACACCTCAAACTGTTCGAACGCTAATTTATAATCACCTTTTGCTGCGGTGATATAAGCCGCAGTTTTATCTAATTGGGCACGCCATGTCGTTTGTTCATCCTCCCGATTTTCATCATAAAGCTCGCGTGCAAGGGCTAGCGACTGATTGGCCTCATCTAACTCACCTAAAGTAAGATGTGCTTCTGCTTTCAAGCGATAAATTTCACTATTGTAAAAAGATGAAGAAAGAGGGTGGGCTAGTACTTTTTCAGATAACGCTATTGCAGCTTTTAATTCTCCAGCACGATAGTAAGTGGTCGCTATCCCGTAGGTTGCTAGAAATTCTGAATAATTAATATCAATTTTTTTATCGTGTTCAACGGCGCGTTCGAAGTAGCCAATGGCGTTATTATAATCACCTAAATTTCGGTATAGAATACCAATGGCATAAAGGTTGTCGCTTTCTAAGATTCGTTGATTGGCCGCTTGGGCGCCTGCTAGTGACTTTTCGTAAAAGCGCAATGCAAGCTCGTAGGCCTTCACCGACTGATAGTAATCTGCCACGATAGAATCGTAGAGAGGCCTGAGGTAAGAAAGTTCATGAGTGATAAGCAAATCATTAACCGTATTAATAAGCTCTGCATTAGGAGCGAAAACCTGCCCCTCACTGTAAGTAAGAATTTGATAGATAAGGGCAAAGGCTTTGATGTCAGCGGGAAGGGATGGGAAAGAAATTAAAGCGTCGAAACGTTTGTAAGCTTCTGTGTAGTCTGCACTTATGCCATACATTCTCGCTATTCCTGCTGCGATAATGAGGCCATCTCTGGACTTATCTTCTAGTTCTTTTAATACGCCTAAAATATTTTCATTCGGTCGCTGATGGATTAACAATTGGTAGCGAGCGTATAAGGCGGCGGCCGCTCTTTTCTCGTCTACTTTTAACGTATCTGATACCAAGAGCGTTTCTAACTCATCAATCGCAGCGCCTATCGGCATGGGCGAGGCTGTTTCTACTTGCCGACTGATTTCGTTAACCCGGTCAGCTATCGAAGCGTGAACATGAAACGCAGCAAAACTTATTGCAAACACGCATAATAATGTAGAACAAAAAAAACGGGTCAAAGTCAGGCGCCTCCCATGCGATTGTAACCTCTATATTAAACGATTAAGGTAGTTTATAAATTAGTCAATAAGTCTAAACTATTCGAAGGTACGACAACATTTCAAGGAGAAGAGAAAATGAATGAGAGTATTAAACTCAACTACGTAGAGTTTGGGTCATTAAACTTAAACGCATCTAAAACGTTTTTTGAATCTGCGTTTAACTGGAGCTTTACTGACTACGGTAGTGAGTATAGTGCCTTTAGAAATTCAGGGTTAGATGGCGGCATCTTTGCAGCGGAACGGGTTTCAAAAGCAGAGAGCGGGGCGCCCTTGTTAGTACTTTATGCTAGTAACATTGCTAAAGCACAACGTAATGTAGAAAGCGCGGGCGGAACGATTACCAAACCATTATTTGATTTTCCCGGTGGGTGCCGTTTTCATTTTGTAGAGCCTGGCGGCAATGAACTTGCTGTTTGGTCTGAGTCGGCTAACTAGTATCATACTCTTTTCTAATGTTTTACGTACATTACGAGGAATACTAGAAATAAAAAACGCCTTACCAGTCAATGGTAAGGCCTTTTAGGTTTTACTGAGTAAAATTAAGTTTTAGTTTTGCTCAAGCACAATGCGCAGCATTCTGCGAAGCGGCTCTGCGGCACCCCATAAAAGCTGATCGCCAACGGTGAACGCTGAGATATACTCAGGGCCCATGTTGAGCTTACGAATTCGACCTACTGGGATAGACAGGGTGCCAGTCACTTTGGCTGGCGTGAGTTCTTGCATAGTCACTTCACGATCATCAGGAACGACTTTTACCCAGTCATTGTGTTTCGCTAAGATTTCTTCAATCTCGCTAACCGGCAGATCTTTCTTCAATTTAAGCGTAATCGCTTGGCTGTGACAGCGCATGGCGCCTACGCGTACGCAAATACCGTCGATAGGCACTTCGCTGCCTTTTATGCCTAGAATTTTGTTTGCTTCGGCTTGGGCTTTCCACTCTTCACGGCTTTGACCTGAAGGTAGTTGTGAGTCGATATACGGGATCAGGCTTCCTGCAAGAGGAACGCCGAATTGCTCACTTGGGTAGTCTGCGCTTCGAATAAACTCAGACACTTGCTGATCGATATCTAAAATTGCGGTAGCAGGATCTTCTACTTTATCTTTTACATTATTGTGAATAGCGCCCATTTGGCTAATAAGTTCACGCATATGCTTAGCGCCTGAGCCTGAAGCCGCTTGGTAAGTCATTGGCGATGCCCACTCAACAAGGTCTTTTTCAAATAGACCTCCTAGCGCAAGCAGCATAAGGGAAACGGTACAGTTTCCACCTACGTAGGTGCGAATACCTTTTTCAATGCCACTATCAATTTCTTTACGGTTCACTGGGTCTAGTACAATAACCGCATCATCTTTCATGCGAAGGGCTGACGCTGCGTCAATCCAATAGCCATTCCAGCCAGACGCACGAAGGTCATCATAAACGGCTTTCGTGTAGTCGCCGCCCTGACAAGTAACAATAATATCTTGTTTTGATAGCGCCTCGATGTCGTGCGCATCTTCTAAAACACCCGCATCTTTGCCAGCAAAGTTTGGCGCTGCAACACCCTTTTGAGAGGTGGTAAAAAAGGTGGGCTCAATGTGCGCGAAATCTTGCTCTTCTTGCATTCGCTGCATTAAAACTGAGCCAACCATACCGCGCCAGCCCACTAAACCTACTTTTTGTTGTGACATTAAACTGAGAACCCTTGTTACTAAAATGAAAAGTACTTCATCACTTATGTTTGTAGCAATTGGCCAATACCCTAACCTTTTAATAAATTGGCGTGTATTGGAAAAACATAAAAGTGATGTCGAACGCCGCGTGCCTAGCGCACTGGCGCAATACCTGTCGTTTTTATTTTTATCTCCGCAGTCTAAGTGTTATTTGGCGCGCTGGCTAGATGGTTTTTATAAATAATCTATTGCTGATATAAGCATTTTAAACACGATGAAAATGTAAGCTGTTTATTATATAGATTACCTTGAAACTGCTTTAACAAAACCTGCGCTTATCGAGTTTAGGCATTATTGATAACTTAACGTTAGGCAATTAATTAAAAGAAAGATTGAGCCAGAATTTTTTGAGAAGATTAACGGGTAGAGAGTAATAATGAAAACAGTATTGATAACAGGTGCCACTGACGGCATTGGTCTAGAGACGGTAAAAATGTTGGGCAAAGAAGGTCACAACGTAATTTTACACGGTAGAAATAACGCGAAACTGGAGAATATAAAAGGTGCGCTAGAGGCTCAATTTCCAGGAAGTACGTTTGATACTGTTCAAGCCGATTTATCTTCGTTCGATGATGTAAGGCAACTCGCGATTGCAGTAAAAGCCAAAAACAAACATCTAGATGTATTAATAAATAATGCCGGCGTATTTACAATGGATAACCCCGTCACAAGCGCAGGCCTAGATGCCAGATTTATGGTGAACACCATAGCGTCTTATATGCTCACTTTAGGGTTAATCGATGTAATGGATGCACAAAGTAGAGTGATAAATGTGTCATCGGCTGCACAGGCTCCTATTAATTGGAGCGCGTTACGCGGTGAAATTCAGCTCTCAGATGGTGCTGCCTACGCGCAAAGCAAGCTAGCGATTACCATGTGGACCATGAACTTGGGCAGTAAATACAAAAATAATGGCCCTAAAATGGTATCGGTAAATCCGAAGTCGCTTTTGGGCAGCAAAATGGTGAAAAGCGCTTACGGTATTGCTGGGGGCGACCTGAAGCTTGGCGCACAAATTTTTATGGATGCCGCTTTTTCTGACCGGTTTGCCGATGTTGCAGGAGATTACTTTGATAATGACCACAATACCTTTGCAGCACCACATCCGTTTGCTAATGATCCTTCTCATATTAAAATGTTAATTGCCGAATTAGACGCCATCATCGCGGCGCATTAACGTTTTTGATGCGCGGTAAAATTAGCTTCTCTATTTTACGCTCTGATTAAATAGACAAAACTTCAAACACCTTGCTAGTGAAAAATAGGCCTACAAATTGCTTTGATACTTATTGGTAATCCCTCACAATGTGTGAGGGATTATAAAATGTTGAGATACGTTAGACGAATAATGTAGTTCTTAACATGGACAAAAAGTGAGGAAAGCATGCAGTACGATAGCCACAACAAATTTGCTACGACAACCGTATTTTTACACTGGGTGGTGGGGTTAACCATTATCGGGTTACTCGCTACCGGCATTTACATGTCAGAAAACGGTGTTTATGCGCTTTATCCATGGCATAAGGCCATTGGTTTTATCATCTTATTTGTCGCGTTAGCCCGCGTAATATGGCGTATGAAGAACGGCTGGCCCAGTGCAGCTGCTAACTACAAACCCATTGAACACAAGTTAGCCACAGTGGTGCACTGGGTTCTAATAATCGCAACAATAATGATGCCTATATCAGGTTTGATGGCCTCGGTACTCGGAGGGCACGGCTTATCCGTTTTCGGATTAGACGTTTTTGCGCCTAACTATAGTGTTGATGACCCTGAAAAAACGCTGCCTATTAATTACGAGCTGTCTAAACTGGGTGGGGCGATTCACTTCTATTTAGGATACACCGTAATTGTCGCTTTATCGCTACACATTGCTGGCGCGCTTAAGCATCACATTATTGATAAAGACGGTACGTTAAAGCGTATGCTGGGTAAGTCTATTGGCGAGTAACGTTAATAATTTTAGCGCTTACGTACACAAGCGCATTAAAAGTATTAGTAAAAATGAAAGCCGAGTTAATGAATAACTCGGCTTTTTCGTATATTTAAAACGGCGCAAAACTATCCTTTGCTACCTGGGGTACCGTCCACCTAGCTTTAGCATCAGCTTTTGACGATGGTAAAACGCCCCGTGGAATTTGCATGCTATCGCCATAAAGCCATAGCACCATGTTAGTTCTGCTGCCACCCGTAATTGGCTGCGCGGCGTGAGGTACACTGCCTCTGTGAAGCATAGCAACACCAGGTGCAAACACTGTACGTGTCACTTTGCCCGTTTCCTGATTAAAGAAGTCAACTTCCGACCCTATAAAGGTTTCCCCTGGCACATTTAGGTTGATATTCATTGTCGCAGCAGACGCGTCAGTGTGCGGTCTAAGCGATGTGTCCATGCCTTCCTGATATTGAATTGAAAACCCAAACGTCTGGCTATCGAACCCCATTGCTTCAGGAAATAGCAAACGCGAAATAGGGCGCATGTACTTGTCCATGATTAGGTTATAAAACGTTTGGAACGCAGGTGCGGCCAAGTAGCCTTCAGAACGTGCATCCAACATGCCGCCGTTGCGATTTAGCGCAATACCGTAAGGAGGGCGAAGGGGTATGCCGGCATCGGCTACACCGTCTAAATAAGCGCGCAGAAGATGAAGTTTTTCAACATCAAATAGCTGTGCCTGATATACACCTGGCAGAACCTCTTCCCATAAATTTGCTACAGCTTGTTCTTTAGCTGGGTCTTCCCAAGCTAGCGTAACAGCATTGCGAAGCGGTTCACTTATCAAGTTTTCTGTTACCCACTCAGCTAATTGCTCGTTTTGCTCATCCCATTCCTGCCATGCGCTCTTTAGTAATAAGCGGTTGCTGTCCCAAAAGCGTTGAACCGAGGGCGCTCGTTTTAACATTTCATCGCGGCTAGGAAGGACTAGCGAGCGTGCTTGTTGCAAGGCTCCGTTTGTTTCTTCAACGTTATCTATAGTTGCTCTTTGCGTTATTGAAAGGGTCATAAATATTCTCCGTTTAAATGCACTGTATCGGCGCAGGTTACTCGTTTGCATTGATGACAGTGCGTCGATGGCAAAAGAATATTGCACTTTTTAAACTTTAAAAATGCGTTATTTATAGAGTCAGAATATAGATTTTGTTGAAAATTGAAGTATGCCAATAAATTATCAATAAAAACTAAATACTGCTTCAGTACTTATGGGGTTTTCCATTCAAATTGCTGTAGGTATAGTTCTCGACCTATTTAACGCTTCGTCTTAAAAACGAATAGCGTGCAACTTTTTAATGGGGGGAGATAAGATGAATGCTTCAGTTAATTACCATGTAAGAAAGCCTTTTACACAGGCATTTGAGTTTGACGTAGATGGTATTGATGGCAATTTGATATCGCCTGAACTTTTCTCGACCAATGTTGATGTCTACGACATACGAAATAGCGACGCGAATATTGGTTTCCAAACCCATGGAATTACTTTTTTAGAGGGGCTTAAAGCGGTTCCGTACCCATTCAATGAAGATGTAGAAGCACTATATAATCGTAAAATAGTGGAAATGCTCCAAACGCAAATTGGTGCGAAAGAAGTCTTGGTATTTGATCACACTGTACGTATAGATGATGAAAACGCGTCGCGCAGACCTGCGAGAAACGTGCACAATGATTACAGTGAAAAAGGCATTCAAAAGCGTCTTATCGATTTAGTTGGAGAAGAAAAAGCCGGCGAATATCACAAAGGGCATTTTGGTTTCGTAAACCTGTGGAGACCCGTTGAAAACACTATCATGTCTTCTCCCTTAGGTTTTATCTGCCCTGACTCCATGGATGTCGAAGACTGGATAAACATTGAGCTTTGGTATCCAGACCGCAAAGGGGAGATTTTAGGCGTAGCACCTAACCCTCAACATCGCTGGTTCTATAAATCTAAAATGCGCGTGGATGAAGGTATTATTTTTAATATTTACGATAACAGTGGGATCCCCCACTTAGCGCACAGTGCATTAGACATGAGCGAAGAAGGCGCTAAAAGTACAACGCGTAAAAGTATTGAAAGTAGAATGCTGGTAAAATATTAGTTTGGCGTGAAGAGCGCTAACTCATATCTTCATCATCTAGCCTGCACTGGTTAGCAAAGATAAGGTAGTCGTCTGGCGCCGATACTTTATTTTGTTTCGCTTTATACATAGCAATATCGGCCAGCTTAATCAGTGCATGCAAATTTCGACTTGTTTGAGGGTAAAAGGCAACGCCGACGCTCATAGAAACCACCGTTGGCTTGATATCGTTATTAAAATAAAAAGGTTGTTTAACGCCAGCGTTCACTTTTTCTATAACCCTTTTAACAGACGCTTCATCATCAGCTTGCAGTAACAACATAAATTCATCGCCGCCCCAACGTATAGCGACATCGTTTTTGCGTATTTTTTCTTTTAATTGCTCAGCAACAAAAATGAGAACTTCGTCCCCTGCATCATGGCCATAAATATCGTTTACCGCTTTGAATCCATTAAGGTCGATAAGTGCCAAAGCAAACTGATGCTCTTTTCTCATGAGTTTAGCAATGAGCTTTTCGCCACCATTTCGATTGTAGATCCCCGTTAACGCGTCAAAATCCGCTTGTAGTGCAAGTTGTTGTAGCTCATGTTTACGACTAGAAATATCATTTAACGTAAGCTGGTAATAACGTTCACCTTCTTCTGTTAGCAAGGGGCTAGCTATAAGTTGAACCCAAATAGCACTGTCGGTTGCTCTGCTTTTTAGCTTGTACTCGCCTGTAGCAAACTCGTTTCGCGCAAAGGCTTCATTAAGCGCGGATTTCATTGCCGCTGGCGTTTCGAATAATTCGTCTAGCAGTTCGCCGTAGCCTTGCTGTATTCCGAGCCCAGTCTTCTCTACTAAATCATTAAACGCATCGTTTCGAAGCGCTATAGTGCCGTTTTCAGCCATTAACACGGTTGCAGTTTTGGCGTTCTCAAATAGCATTCTAAATCGCTTTTCAAGAAACTCTATTTCTTCTCTTAATTGACGCTCTTGTGTAAATTGCTCTTCGACTTTGTTCAGCAGCTGGTTGGTGTCGTAAACGAGTCTGCCTATTTCACTGCGCGAGTGATATTTAGGCGTTGGGATCCTTTGAGATGTTCCAGGTGTGATTTGGTGTAACGAGCGGCCTACTCGTAACATAGGGGAAATAATGATGTAGTAGGTAATCAACAAAGCAACAAAACCTACAACCAGTGCTTCAGCGTATAATGAGTAATTGTTGTCGCTACTTATTTTTTCCGCCTGCTGGATGATGTATTCGAAATTGGGGTAGACATTAACCTCAGCAAGTGATTCTTCTGGCATAAAAGGGTGCCTAACCACAAACACCCGAGGTTCGATGCTTTTATTGATAGCTTCAGTTACATTCGTCTGGTAGTAAAGGGCCTCGCTTTTTATAGAGGCCGCTAGAATTTTGTCAGTTTTAACCAAACCATTAATGGCTTCTTTTGCTAAGTCTTCATCTTCTAAAAAAGCCGCGATGGATGCGGTTGCACCAACGGTTTGATAAAGCTCTTCGATATCCCTGTTAGCTTCGTTTATTTCGTTTTCATAAGTCACGCGATAAAAGAATTCAGCGGTAGTAAACACCACTAACATTGCCGCAGCGACTAAAAATAGCGAAAAGCGAAAACCTAGACCTTGTATATTAATCAAAACGATATACTACCTTCATACTGTCGGTCACAGTCGACTCATAAATATAGGCCAGTGCCGATACGTCTTCTTTCAGCCGCACCTTAACGTCGTCTATGGTTTGCTCTACCGCGGGAGGTTTAACACGGCCAGAAAATTTAAGTCGCGACCAATACGCATTTACCCTTGCTAGGGGGAGACCCACTAAAGATTTATAGAACTGGCTTTTCAGTTCTGAATCTAATTCTACATCAATAGGCGTGGCTTCTTTGCCATTTGGAAACGCTGAGTACTTACCCATAAATAGGTCAATTAAGCCTTTTTTGTCCAATACCTGCACATCATTGTTAAGGTTGGTCACTACAACAATTTTCTCTTGTGACTGCGCCGCAGAAGCCGCGCTATGCATAAATAGCGCTAGGGCTATAATTAAGGGGATGCGTTTAAACAAACTCATGTTCATTCCCCTTAAAAGCTAAAACTTAATGCGAGGAATAGGGTGTGTGCTATACCGCCTTCATCGTCAACGACTAAACCATCACGGGCACGAAGTCCTGTTCCTCTTGCTTTCACATCAGTTCGTTCAACTTGTGCTTTAAAGGCTAGATTTTCTCGTAGGTCCCAGCGCCAGCCCACCGAGAATGTCCTCTGTCGGTGAGCTAATGT
Organism: Alteromonas sp. ABV4_150; assembly: GCF_056311745.1. Classification (NCBI taxonomy): domain Bacteria; kingdom Pseudomonadati; phylum Pseudomonadota; class Gammaproteobacteria; order Alteromonadales; family Alteromonadaceae; genus Alteromonas; species Alteromonas sp. ABV4_150. The sequence goes on from NZ_CM149971.1 coordinate 3,038,861, forward strand.
GCTGGCCACTTCTTCAACAAGCATAGCTAGCTCAGCTGTAGTAGGAATGATGGGAAATTCAGGCTGTTCTTCGCTAAGAAAGTAGGTATCAGTTTCTGCAAAAGAAAATAGACCGTAAAAGGTATGCGCACCATAAAGGTAACTAATATTTAGAAAGCCGTTAAAAGAAGGCCTTAGTGCGACAGATTCTGAATCAATATGCGAAAGCTCACCGGATACTTCCCAGTCACCTATATAACGGTTGGCATAAAGAGAGGTATACTGAATAGTGGCGTCGCGAAGTTGCAGTGAATCCGAAAAATCAGCCGCGCCGCTCCAGAAAGGTTGCAATAAATCTACAGCAGAGGTGACTTGTGCTATATCGAAATTATCGTTATCAGCTTCTGTGCGCGTGTGTTTTAACGCTACGCTCCAATCAAAAGCGGTTAATTCAATGCCTAGCGTACGCAGGTTGTCAAAGGTAATGGGTTCGAAATCGACACTAGAGAAGTCACTCTCTCCTTTACCCCAAAATCCTTTAACCGATAAGTTAAAGTTTTCGTAGCGTTTAGAGTACCTTACATCAGCGCCATCAAGACTTCTAGCCGGAACAATGCCGTAAACTTCCGTGGGTACTTTTACCCAAGGGTAGGCGATAGATACGTCTCTGGTATCACTAAAATGAAAGATATCGGCTGCAAGTCTTCCCGCTCTAACCTGCCACGAAGTCGTTACGTCATAGCGCAAAAAAGCCATCTGCGTTATTGAGTCTATGTCCTGCTCATCTTGCTCTCTATAAACAAATTGCCCTACGAAGTCGAGATTGTTTGACAGGCTGTAATCAAGCTGCACGCCAATAAGGCTTAAAGGTTTAAACGCAAAGCCATCCTTTTTTGCAGATTCTGCTTGTGAACGGTCGGTGCGAAATTGATAAGTGCGTGTATCTGCTGTGGCCGTTGCAAGCGTACCAAAGCCGCTAATGTTAAGTTTGCTTTGTTCTGCTGCTGCAACGTTAGCCAGCAGCAGGCTAAAGATGGCCGTGAAGAGCAAGTACGGCTTTTTCATCATTGTGTTACCCAATTTGAAGTCTGCGTGAAGTGTTGCCTAAAAAGCAATGCTCTGACAATTTTACTTTAGTACAAGCATAGTAGAGAAACGAAGAAGCTACTGAAAAATTGGTGTTTTGTTTTGCTAATCAAAAAAGTAAGAAAACCAATTTTCTTAAAATTAGATAATCTTAAAGAACTACGCCGTTTAACTTTTCGTCCCAATACGGCGTGCCGCCAAAGCGCTCAGCCAAAAAATCAATAAACGCGCGAACCTTAGGGGCTAATAAACGGTTGCTAGGATACACTGCCCATAGTGCACAATCGGTAGCAAGCGGGTAATCTTGTAGTATTTGAACTAATTCGCCGCTTTCTAAGTGAGGGTAGCTGCACCAGGTAGCAGTAAGGGTAATACCACAGCCTTGAATACAGGCGTCGCGCACCGCTTCGCCATTGTCCATACGTAAGTGATTAGGCGTTTTAATTGAAGTGACACCTTGGCTGCCTTTAAAGTCCCACACTTCTAAGCCGGTAAGGTTAACTATTTTGTGATTTTTGAGATCTGCTGGCGTTTCTGGCTTACCGTATTTTTCAATATAGTTTTTTGACGCCACAATAATACGTTTGTCATCAGCGAGTTTTTTCGCGTGTAAATTACTGTCTTTTAATTCTGCGTCGCGAATGGCGACATCGAACCCACCTTCTACTACATCTAAAATACTGTCGCTGAACCTGAAATCGATATTTAGCTGTGGGTATTGTTCTAAAAAGTCAGGGATCGCAGGGACTAAATGCATTCGACCAAATGAAGCAGGGGCGGTGACGCGTAATGTACCTTGCGGTGTTTGCGCGCCGCTGCCAACAGCTGCTTGCGCAGTTTCAATACTGTCTAACACTTCTTGCGCATGGGGAAGAAAGAGCTTTCCATCATCGGTAAGCGACACTTTTCGGGTGGTTCGATGAATAAGCCGAACACCTAGCGTTTCTTCCAGTTTACCAATATGCGCGCTCGCCACAGCCGGTGAAATATTAAGTTCACGCCCAGCTAAACTAATATTAGCTGTGCTCGCTATACGCACAAAAAGCCTAAGGTGTTCTATGTTCATTTGGATTATCAATAAAATCTAAAAACTGTATGCCTTTATACCCTAATTATCATCTAGAGTTCTAGTGCTTATGATTAGTTCCGTACCCAAACAACAGGCTTTAAAGGAGCTTAATCATGAAAGCGATGGTAATAAACGAATTTGGCGGTTCAGAACAATTTACTCAAAACGATATTGCAGAACCTTCTGTAAAGGCTGGCCACGTAATTGTGCGTATTGCAGCAAGCAGCGTTAACACAATCGACATGATGATTCGTCAATCGGGTGCCGACTTACCCTTTGCTCCACAACTACCAGGCGTGTTAGGTATGGACTTCGCAGGCACTGTTGAAGCTGTTGGTGAAGGCGTTACAGACTATAAAGTAGGTGATGAAGTTTACGGCTGTGCCGGTGGTCTTGGCGATTTACAAGGCTCACTTGCAGAAAAAATGCTGGCCGATGTTCGCCTTATCGCTCACAAACCTTCGTCTCTTTCTATGAAAGAAGCGGCAGCCATTCCTCTTGTAGGTATTACCGCGTTTGAGGGGCTAACTCGCGCACTCACCAGTGAGGGGCAAAAAGTACTCGTTCATGGCGGTGCTGGTGGAGTAGGACATATAGCAGTACAGCTTGCCAAGCATATGAAGGCTACCGTATTTGCGACGGGTGGCTCTGATGAGCAAAAAGAAATTATTGAATCTTTAGGTGCAACCTACATCGATTTCCGTAGTGAATCAGTTGAAGACTACGTAAGTAAATACACAGACGGTAACGGTTTTGACGTGATTTTCGATACGGTCGGCGGTAATAACCTTCAAAACTCGTTCGCTGCTGCCAAATTAAACGGTCAGGTTTCGACTACTTTATCTTTACTAGAAACCGACTTGTCGCCTGTTCACTTTAGCGGGCTAAGCCTGAACGTAGTGTTTATGTTGTTGCCTATGATCCACAACGTGGGCCGTGAAGCGCATGGCGAAATTCTAAACGAGCTGGCAAGTATTGTAGATGCAGGCGCACTAAAGCCAATTATTGATGCTGAAGACTATACATTCGAGCAAATCGCACAGGCTCACGATCGTTTAGCAAGCGGTAAAGCAGTAGGCAAAGTCGTCGTTACCGTAGACTAGTTTTTTCCTTTGAAGTTTAGGTAAACAAACTTCCCGTAGTGCTTCCCTTAGCACACCCTTCGCCGCAGTAATCTTTACTGCGGCTTTTTTATTTGTATCTTTTATTTAAAAGTGCCGTTTGGCAAAGGTCAGTGCTATCTACACAGTTCAAATGTTTTATAATTCTCTGTGCAAAGGAGAACTAAACGTGAATGAATATGCCCGGTATTTTAATGGCTACCCTTCAACTATTGTAGAACAAGCTCTACAGCTAATTTTAGACAATCGGCTAAAAAGCTACTTGTTGAAAAAATATCCTAAAGCCCATGATATAACTACAGATAAGCTGCTTTACCAGTACGCGACGAATTTTAAAAAGCAGTACTTAAAAAATGCGCCCCCATTTGGGCGCGCCGCGTTTAAGAAACAGGGAGATATGGTTACCAATGCGTTAGGTACGCATACCTACCGTATGCAAGGTAAAACGCGCAAACACGACTTAGCCATTAATAGTGATTTGCTGCGTGCACCTGAGCCTTTATTAAAGGCCTTAGTAGTACACGAGTTGGCGCACTTTAAAGAAAAGGACCACAACAAAGCTTTCTACAAACTTTGTTGCTACATGGAGCCGGATTACCATCAGCTTGAGCTAGACTTGAGGTTATTCTGCGTTGCAGTGGCCATGGGCGATAACCCATATGCTTGATGCCAATACTAATACGAAGAAGTAGAGTGAAAGTAAAAAGGAGACTTGATGAGCATTGCTAAAATTATGTCTACTCGTGTAGTCAGTGTGCACATGGACGACAGCTTGCAGTCATTAAGAGAGCTATTCGCAGCAACGGGGTTTCATCATTTGGTTGTGGTTCACGATAATAAACTTCAGGGCATTATATCTGATAGAGACTTAATGAAATCAGTTAGTCCTTTCGTCGACACGTTAAGTGAGCGAATGCTTGATCGCGCAACGCTGGATAAACGTGCCCATCAAATTATGACTCGTGAAGTGATTACGCTGAATCCCACTGATTCAGTATTTGCGGCCATTGAGCTTTTCAATTCACATAAGATTTCCTGTATCCCCATTATCGATAAAGATACGCAGCCAGTTGGCATGGTGTCGTGGCGCGATGTGATGAAGTTTATGCAAAGTAGGGTGGAGGCTAAGCGCTAACTCGGCTCTATTTAGCCCTACTTTGTACTATTTGTTTGACTTGGTTTAGTTGTATTAATTTAACGATGCCCTGCAATCTTTAGGCATAGAGGCCCTTCCACCAGAGCAAGAAAAGCTTTTCGGTAGAAAGGCCAACGATGATTTGTTAGCTTTTGCGGTAGCTAACTTTAAACATAAGGCTATAAAGCACGGGCACAGCGATCAGTGTAAGTACCGTGGCGAACGCCAACCCGCCCATAATCGTCACAGCCATGTCAGCAAAGAAGGCGTCGAATAGCAGTGGTGCCATACCTAGTATGGTAGTAACTGCCGCCAATGACACAGGACGTACACGGCTTATTGTGGCATCGACTATCGCTTGTCGAATGGCCAACCCTTCTTCTATCTGAAGGTCAATTTCTTCAATAAGCACTATGGCATTCTTAATAAGCATTCCAAACAAGCTTAAGAAGCCGAGGAGCGACATAAAGCCAAAAGGCATATCTGTACTAAGAAGGCCTGTGACAACACCTACAACCGCCATAGGTACCACAAGCCAAATGATAAGTGGCTGGCGTGCATGACCAAAGAGCAATACCGAGATAATAAACATAACTAAAAAGCCTGCGGGTAAGCCTGCGCCCAGCGCTTTTTGTGCATCGCTAGAGCTTTCAAATTCGCCGCCCCATTCCAGGGAATACCCTGATGGCAGGTCAATGTCTTCAATAAGCGGGCGAATTCTAGCCAAGGCTTTAGCCGCAGTTTCGTGGTCACCCGGCTCCGCTTCCACCGTAATGGTGCGCACACGGTCGCGACGGTGAATACGCATTTCTTCAGTCATTAGCTCTAAGCCTTGCGACACCTGTGTGAAAGGGACGTACTGTCGCTGCTGCGTAGACCAAACTTGCGACTCGCGTATTGACTGAAGCTCGGTATCTTCTGCTTTACCCATTTTTGCAACAATGTTGTAGGCATAGTCGCCGTCTTGTACTGTACCTAGCTGAACGCCGCTACTTGCATACTGTATGGTTTGGCTAAAGTCGCTATGCGATACGCCAGCAATACCTGCATTGTAGTTATCAAACTGCGTGTTGATGGCAAAGCCTTTTTCACGCCAATTATGGCGCACGTCTTTTACTTCTCCGTCAGCAAAGAGCAAAGCCTTAGCTTTTTCCGCTAATTCACGAAGCACTTCAGTATCTGGGCCTGAAAAACGGGCCTCAAGTTTTGCACCAGAGCCGGGGCCAAACTGCATGCGCTCCATATAGAAATTGGCGTCGAAATCTAAGTCAGTAAGCTTGTTTCTAAGCTTCTCTTGAATGGCTGGGATGTTATCCAGTTCATTCGCCCGAACCATGAAAAAAGCATAGTTTTCGTTAGCGCTTTTAGGTGCATAAGTGAGGGTAAAGCGATCTGCGCCCTGGCCAATAAAGGTAGTTACAGCCGTCACGTTTTCCATTGCTAAAATGCGTGATTCAGCTTCTTTGGCAATGACTTCAGTGGCTCTTATGTCTCTGTCTTGTGGGCCCCAATAATGTACAAAGAATAGCGGGGCATTTGATGGAGGGAAGAAACCTTGCTTTACCATACCAAAGCTTCCATAAGCCACGATAGTAATAACAAATAATGCACCAATAGTTACCCAACGAAGTTTAAGTGCGCCTAACAACGTGCGCTTGAACCAGCGCTGCGATGCTGAGAGTTCGTTGCCTGCAGTCTGACCCATACCTTTTCGGTAGAAATACGCGCCGAGAACAGGCACTAACGTTACTGCTAATACCCAGCTGATCATTAGTGAAACTAAGACTACGGCAAATAACGAGTAAAGAAACTCGCCGGTGGCATCGTTTGAAAGGCCTATGCCTGAAAAAGCCGCAATACCGATAACGGTTGCGCCAAGTAAAGGCCACTGCGTACGCTTAACAATAAAGCTGGCAGACTCTTTAGCGGTTGAGCCAGTGGCCATGCGAAGCATCATACCTTCAGCAACCACAATAGCGTTATCTACTAGCATACCCATGGCGATAACCATAGCACCAAGGGATATACGCTGAAGCTGAATATCCATCAACCACATCACAAGAATAGTACCTAGCACGGTAACAAGAAGGACTGAGCCAACGACTACACCTGAGCGCCATCCCATGAACAAACACAGGGTTAAAGTAACCACAGCGACTGACATGACAAGGTTATTAATAAAGCCAGTTACCGACTCATCAACCACCGATGCTTGGTCGTATATGGGCGTAAGCGTAATACCAACAGGCAACTCTTGGAGTAGTTTCTCCACTTTTGCGTTAACGCGCTCGCCTACGTCAACAATATTTACATCAGTTAAGGCTGAGACAGAAAGTGTTAACGCTTCTTCGCCATTGTAGCGCACATGAACTGGCTGTATGTCCGCGGGCTCTAATTTCAATGTGGCAATATCGGCAACTCTAAGTGAACGGTTAGTGCCCGGCACTACCACAGAAAGGTTTGAGATTTCTTCAAGCCTGTCTGGTGCGCGCTCAACAATTAAACGTACATTCTTTTCGTCTACTTTAATACGGCCACCGTTAAAGGGCCTTAAGTTATCTTCAAAAAGGGCGGCGAGATCAGGAAAGGAAATGCCTAAGCCTGCTAGTTGGTATGGATTGATATACGCCACTATTTGCTCTTTCTGAACACCTGTCACATTAACCTTTGCTACGCCCTCTGTAGTAAGCAGGTCGCGGCGTATAATGCGGGCAAACTCGCGAAGTTCTCGCGTATCAAAATCTGGCGCGCTTAGCGCGTAATACAGGCCGTATACATCGCCAAAATCGTCGAACACGATGGGGTCTTGTGCGCCGGTGGGCAGTGAACTGGCAGTGTCCCGAAGGCGCTTTCTTAATTCATCCCATATCTGTGGCAAGAGGTTACTGTCGTAAGTACTCTTAACTTCAACGGTAATTTCAGAAAGCCCCGGTGATGAAACTGACGTCACTTCTTTTAACTGCGGCATTTGCTGAATGGCAATTTCCAAACGTTCAGTGACTTCACGTTCTACTTTTTTAGCACTGGCTCCAGGATAGTTTGTGTATACCTTTACTTGTTTGATGGTAAACGCAGGGTCTTCCAAGCGACCAATTTTGCTCATAGCCAAAATGCCGCCTAGAAGCAGAATCACCACCATAAGCCAAATGTTGACGGGCTTATCAATTGAATAACGTGCGATATCCATAAATTACTTCTCTCCTTGGTAAGGAAGTACTTTCATGTCTGCACGCATTTGTGTTGCTCCAGCAGCTACCACTTGCTGGCCAAGAGTTATCTTGCCTTCGCTCTTACTCTCGATAATCGCTAGCTCGTTTTCAATATGATTAACGTCAACAGGTGTTTTTGTCACCGAACTCGTTTCGTCGTCATATACCCATACCGCAAATCCTGAGCTTTTGTTACCAACAAGGGATTTTACTGGCACAACAAAGCCTTCAGGGTATAGGCTTCCTTGCAAACTTACTTTAACCACAGCGCGGGCGCCGGGTGTAAGCGGGAGTTCTTCACGAGGCTCCATAGCAAATACCACTTCATAGGTTTGCGAAACGGGGTCGGGTTGCGTGGAGTGCTCTACGTAATTCACTGGATACCACTGACTGCGATTGGTGGCTAACGTGGCGCTTGCCTGTTTAATACCACGACCAATATTAGCGGTGAGCAAACGCTCGGGTACATTAATGTTGAAGTAAATTTTAGAAACATCCTGCAGGCGAGCAATGGGGGTGCCTGCAGCAACAAAGCTGTTGTTTTCAACAAGGCGTTGAGACACTTTGGCGTCAAAAGGGGCATAAAGTTGTGTATAGCTTAAATCCTGCTCGGCATTTTTTAGGTCAATAACCGCCAGTTCGTATGATGTTTTCGCGGTATCTAGAGCGCTTTGCGCTAGCAATTTTTGTGAGAACATCTTTTTAATTCTATCTAGTTCACGTTTTGCTTGGTCTAGACGTGTCTTCGACTCTTCAACACGGCGCTCAAATGGTTTACGGTCGATAGTGGCTAGTAACTTTCCTTTTTCTATGTCGCTACCTGTCACCAAATCAGTTTGAATAAGGCGACCAGAAACTTCAAAGCTTAAATCTACAGTCTTAACAGCAGAAACAACGGCAGGGAAGGTGAATTCGTCAAAGTCGGGAATGCTGCTTACCGTAGCAAGCTTCACGTAGCGAGGAGTTGCGCTTGATTGTTGTTCAGCGGGCTCTTTTTGAGAACATGCAGTCAGGGTTGAAACCGATAAAACGCTTAAAATTAGAATGTGAGAAAATCGCATTATGGACATAGGTGTGTGTAATCCATTGTCAGGGTAAATAGAGTATAGACATGAGAACGTCAAGTAATAATGCTTCAGCACAAGAGTGAATAAGCAGTTATCACCTAAAGTAAACTGGTGAGTGCATTTTAGTGCGTTCGCATTGAAAAGTAAACTGTTCGGTGTAAAATGGAAAGCAAGCGAGCTCGCGAAATGACGGGCAAAGCATAGGGGATTTATTTTGAGACTTTCAACATGGTAGGCAATACAAGAACGCGTAGTGATATAAAACGCGAAGCCATCATTCAGGCGGCTACACAGGCGTTCCAAGAGTTTGGCGTAAACGGCACCAGTATGGATAAGCTGGCTGAATTGGCGAACGTGTCAAAGCGCACAGTGTATAACCACTTTTCTACTAAGGAAGAGTTGGTGATGCACTTGGTTACAGAGCAGTGGCAATCGGCTATTCTCAACATTAATAAAGCATACGATAGCGCGCTTGCGCTCGATGAGCAGCTTGAAGACCTTATCTTGCAAGATATAGAGTTTATGGTGAGCGAGTCCCATTTAGACCTAGCGCGGGTGGCTATTGGCCATTTCTTTTACGAGCCGGAAAAGTTAAAAGACGAAGTAGCACAGCTAAAAGCCCAAGAAACGGCAATGCATCGTTTCTTGAAAGATGCTAAAGCAGATAACAAAATTGCTTTTGATGATTTAGACCGAGTTGTTGAGGAAATTGAAAGCTTAGTAAAAGGGAAGTGCTTTTGGCCTCAGCTTTTTAAAATTGAAGATACCCTAAGCAATAATGACAAGAAAAATGTAGCGAAGAATACCGTCGCGCTCATTCTAAGCCGTTATGCTACTGCTTAGCGGCTAGTTTTTATTGTAAATACCCTAAAGTTTGTACTCGTTATAAACACGTTAACTAGGTTTCTCATTATCTTATCTGTTACTTCCCAATTCCCTAACTGCTCGCATCACAAAACGTCATAGTAAAAAAATTGATGGCAGCAACAGGCTAAAAGATGCCATTTCAACGTTACCTCCCTCCCATGGCGTCATCAGTTCAGTAGCCCCTACTATTTTGTATGCTTATTGCCCTTTTTTTGACTGGGAAGCCGATTTTTTAGCCGTTGATTAAGAAAAGTTATAAAGAGTTTTAAAGTTTTACTGTATTTGCTCTCGTCATCTTGTCATTTTTTCTATATTATCCAAACCACAAATAGCAACTATTATTATTTGCAATTGCAAGGCGAGTTGAATGTTCAGTAGCTAGATGAAGCTAGCTACTTAAAAACATCGCGAAAAATAAGCTTCTTGGTTGCCAATAAACACACAACACTTTGAGAACACTTGGAGAGTAGTTTTGAAATTTAAACTTACGAGTATTGCTACTGCGATAATATTAAGCCCAGCTGTGCTAGCTGCTGATATGGAAGACATCGAAAGACTAACAGTAGAAGGTAAGTACCTTTCAGTTAACCAGTCGAACTCTATCAAAAGCCCTACGCCTATCATCGACGTACCGCAAAGCTTATCAATCATTACTGCTGAAGAAATTACAGCGCGCGGTATTACAAGTATCGGACAAATTATTGACTACGCACCAGGTGTTAACACTTCTCAGGGTGAGGGTCACCGTGACGCGGTGGTATTTCGTGGAGTACGTTCAACAGCCGACTTCTACTTAGATGGTAACCGCGACGACGTTCAATACTACCGTGCGCTTTACAATGTTGAACAAGTAGAAATCCTTCGTGGACCGAATGCATTGCTATTCGGCCGAGGCGGTACGGGCGGTATCCTAAACCGTGTATCTAAAAAAGCGAAAACGGGCGAAAAATTTGTAAATTATAACGTTTCTGCTAACACCTTTGGAGCTTACAACCTTCAGCTAGACACTAATGTTGATACAGGCGACAAGTCTGCGCTTCGCATTAATGCTATGTACGAAAGCCTCGATAACCACCGTGACTTCTACGATGGCGACCGCTATGGTTTTAACCCAACTGCGCGCTTTGAAGTAAGCGACGATACCATTGTTGATGTGTCATACGAATATATCGATCATGAGCGCTTCATTGACCGTGGTGTACCAACGGCGAACGGCGAGCCAGTAGAAGCATTTGAAGAAATCGTATTTGGCGACCCAGAAAATAACTACCAAACTCTTGGTGCTGACGTATTTCGTGCAAACGTTGAACACACCTTTTCTGACAACCTAAAAGGTAACTTCAACGCCTTTTACGGTGACTACGACAAAGTTTACTCAAACTTTTACGCCGCGGCTTATGACGCAGACACTGAAGTAGTAACCCTTGATGGTTATGTAGATACTACGCAGCGTGAAAACCTTATCTTGTCTTCAAACTTAGTAGGCGAGTTCGCAACGGGCAGCATTGAGCATACGGTTATCTTTGGTGGTGAGGTTATTAATACCAAGTCGAATCAAGACCGCTATAACCCAGAGTTCGATTCTCGTATAGGTGCTAATGATCCTGACGATACGCTGCGAAACGATCAGGAGATGTTTAATGTATCGCGCCCACTTAGTTTCAGAGGTCTAACTGGTACCAACTCAGTTGGCGAAACGGTTTCTGCTACTTTTAGTGATGTGAACGACGATACACACGTAGACCTTGACGTTTACTCTTTCTACGTGCAAGACGAAATTGCGCTATCAGACAACTTTGACCTAGTGCTAGGCGCACGTTTTGATAGCTTCGATATTGAAGTGTTTAATGTTGTAGCGGCTGAAACGCGAAGCAGAAAAGACGAAGAAGTATCGCCACGTGCGGGTCTTGTTTACAAGCCTCAAGAGAATATCTCAATTTATGCGAGCTACAGCGAGTCGTTTCTACCACGCAGTGGTGAGCAGTATGCGAATATCAACGGTGATGCAGACGCACTTGACCCAGATACTTTCACCAACCAAGAAATTGGTGTTAAGTGGGACTTCAATGACAGCATGAGCTTTACAGCTGCTATTTTTGAAAATGAGCAAACGTCGCTTGATAACGATCCTAATGACATAGAAAGCTTCATCGAAGTGGATTCAGATGTGTCAGGCTTTGAGCTTCAGCTTCAAGGTTATATCACTGATAAGTGGTACGTTACAGCTAACTACAGCAACCTTGATGGCGAAAATGCAAGTGGTGTGGAGCTTCGCGAGTTACCGGAAAACACCATGTCAGTATGGACAACTTACGAAGTGAATGACGTGTTTGGCTTCGGCATTGGTGCAACATACCAAGACGAAAGCAAGGTATCGACAAGTGCAACATCACCTGTACTGCCTAGCTATACCCGTGTTGATGCATCAGCATACTACACACTTAGCGACAAGACACGACTTCAGCTAAACGTTGAAAACCTAACTGATACGCTTTACTTCCCTAATGCACACTCTACGCATCAGGTTACAGTAGGAGCGCCTATCAACGCGCGTTTATCTCTGATTGGTTCTTTCTAAGTAAAACAGAAAGGTTACACGTAGAATTTGAAAGCCATTCGTGAAAGCGAATGGCTTTTTTATTTTATAAGCAATTGCGAAAAGACAGCGTTAACCTTGTTTTGCGAAGTCGATAAGTGTCTGTCCATCCATGCGATAGCCTAGCCATTCACTCTTTGGTTTAGCGCCTAGGGACTCATAAAAATCAATAGCAGGTTTATTCCAATCTAAAACACTCCACTCAAACCGACCGCAGTCGTTTTCTACCGCTGTTTTTGCTAAATGTTGCAGCAGCGCTTTACCCGCACCTAGGCCACGAGATTTCGGTGAAACATAAAGATCTTCAAGATAAAGTCCGTTGCGACCCTGCCACGTTGAGTAGTTGAAGAAGTACACAGCAAAGCCAATAGGAGCGTCATTGTTTTCGCAAATAACACAGTGGGCGGTGGAATCTTCGCCAAATAGTGTTTTTAAAAGCGCTTCTTCTGAGGCTTCTACTTCATGCTCAGCCTTTTCATATATGGCAAGTTCTAAAATAAACTGGCGAATTTGTGAAATATCGCTGGGCGTTGCTGGTCTTATTGAAATTGCGTTGTTCATTGTGTTTTCCTTTCAATAGGCTCGAAAAAAATGAGCCTTGAAGGCTCATTTTTAAAAGTTTAATGCGCTTATAAGGCGTACTTGAGAATGGCTACATTGAAAATGCCAGCCGCTATTCAGCCGAGCCCGAAGGGTCAGTCGTATATGCTTCATTCACACCGCTACTTACCACGCCGTTGCTTGACTTTTTGCGTGTAATCAAACTTTTAATGTACGAGAAAGGGCCTCGTAAATCGAGCAATATCAGGTACAAACAAGGTACTAAGATTAAAGTCACCAAAGTGGCATAAAGTACAGCAAAGCCAAGCGCTGCAGCCATGGGCACTACAAATGCTGCCTGCAGGCTGGTTTCAAACATGATTGGCAATACACCCACAAACGTTGTGATTGAGGTTAACGTAATTGCCCTGAATCGCGCGGTACCGGCCTCAGTGACTGCTTCTTTAACACTGTAGCCTTGTGCACGGCGCTGGTTCACGAAGTCAGTCATAACCAGCGAGTCGTTAATTACCACCCCGGCAGCTGCGATAAGGCCAAAGTTAGACATCATCGATAAATCTAGGCCTAATACAAAGTGGCCGAACACTGCACCTGTAAAGCTAAATGGAATAACCGACATGATGATAAGTGGCTGTCCATAACTTTTTAGCGGAACAGCTAAAAGGATATACACCATGATCATGGCCGCTAAGAAGAAGAGTATTTGCTCGTTTTGTTGCGCCTGCTGCTCTTCAATATCACCGCCAAGCTCTGTCATTACCGAAGGAAACGACTCTTTAAGTTGAGGGAGTAGCTTATCTTGAATTTCTGTGACGACCTCATTAGGTTCAACTTTTTCTTCATCAATGTTGCCCCAAACATAAACGCTGCGGTAACCACCTTCTCGACGAATGTAGCTAATACCGGGCTTTTCTTCTAACGCCACCACGTCACCAAGCATCACTTCTTGGCCGTTAGGCGTTTTGATTAAAGAGTACTTCAAGTCAGCAAAACGTTCGCGGGTAAGTTCAGGGTAGCGAACCATGACCCTAACTTCTTCACCGTTGCGGATAACACGCTGTGCTTCGCCGCCGTAAAAGCCCGCGCCAACCTGAGAGGCGATATTAGAAAGTGTAAGCCCTAGATCGTAGGCAACCGGAAGTAACGTCATTTGCACTTCTTTGCTCGGCGGGTCAATAGTTGAGCTTACGTCAAACAAGCCTTCTTGCTGCTGCAGCATTTCAATGAACTTAAGGCCAGCCGCGTTTAAGGTGTCAATGTCTGGGCCAAAAAGTAGATAACCGAACTCACCGTCGTCACCGTCACCGTTTACATCATCAACCACGGTAAAAGACTTCATACCGGTAATTTCTGGAATGGCTTCGCGCCAGCGTCGTGCAAGCTCAAAGGTGTCGATAGGGCGGTCTTCCTCATTAACCAGTGGTGTGAGTATGCGCCCTTCAGTTCTATCTTCGTTAAAAGCTAGACGATCGCGTATCATGCCCTGGCCAAATTCATCTATGATCTGCTCTTCAACGTCCAGAATCGTTTGTTCCACCACTTTAAGCGCATTAATAGTAGCCATATCAGAGACGTTTTCGTTCATCTCTATTTTTACGCTAGGGAAGTCGTGTGGCACTTTAGGATTTGGCACCATGCGTACATAGTTTGCGCCAATCAGGCCCATGCTTAGCATTAGCATAGCCACGAATATCATAAGTACTGCCCAGCGCCATTCAATCGCTTTTGTAACAGTACGCTTGTAAGGGCCATTTACGAACGCAAAGAATCCTCGGTTAAAGCGTGCACGCCAGCTGTCCTGTCGCACCGGAGAGAACTTGGTGTGGGCTAAATGCGCGGGTAAGATTAATTTTGACTCAATTAAACTAAACGCCAAACACAAAATAACTACTACAGCGATGTTATAGAAAAATGCACCTTCAGGGCCGCTGCTCAGTGTAAATGGAGCAAATACCGCGATAGTAGTTAATACTCCGAAGGTAGCAGGGGTTGCCACGCGTTTAGCGCCGCGAACCACGTTATCGACGCCGCCGCCCTTGCTTTCAATTTCGGTGTAGGCACTTTCTCCAATAACAATGGCGTCATCCACTACAATGCCCAGCACCATGATGAACGCAAAGAGCGAAAGAATATTAATGCTCACGCCGAAAACAGGCATCAGCATCATTGCACCTAAGAAACACACCGGTAAGCCGACCATAACCCATAGCGCCAAACGAAAGCGCAAGAAAAGGGTAAGCATAAACGCGACGAGTACAGACCCTTGAACAAGATTCGATAACATCATGTCTAGGCGTGCATTAAGGTAGTAGGTCATATCCACCAAAACTTCTAGACTGACGCCCTGAGGAAGGGTCTCATTTCTCTGGTCGATATAGGCTTTTACAGTTTCAGCTACAGGAATGGTGTTTTGGGTTTTAGTGGCTTTTACAGCAATGTAGATGGCGTTCATGCCGTTGTACTTAAAGTAACGTTCGCCCTCAACAAATCCATCATTGATATAGGCAACATCACCTAACGTTACTTTCGCGCCACCAGTGCCAATTTTAATGGGGATTTGTTTGAACTCGTCGCCGCTGTAGTATTGATTTTCAACGCGAACTGACACTATCCCTGAATTAGTTCTTAGCTGGCCGGCCGAAATATTTGCTGAATAACTATTAATAGCTTGGGTAACATCGGAAATGGTTAAATCGTATTTTCTTAGCGTATCGGGCTTAATTTCAATAGCAATTTCATCATCGGGTGTATTGGCTTCCACCAGAGAAATGGAGCCAAGCTGAAGTAGTTCATCTTCTATTTCTTTAGCCAGCACTTTTAGCTCTGATAAAGGCAAGTCGCCAACAATAGGCATTTCGATAACTTGCTGCTGAAACTCTACTTGCGAAACGTTGACAGGCTCCATACCCGCAGGAAAAGTAGCAATGCTGTCTACGCGAAGTTTGACCTTGTCTAGAACGTCAGTCAGTTCAGCTTTAGTATCAATTTCTAAGGTGACTGCACCGCCACCGCGAAATGCTCTGGATACGGTGCGCTTAATTTCAGTGATGTCTTTTACCGCTTCTTCAACTTTGATGAAGATACTTTCTTCAATCTCTTGTGGAGACGCGCCGGGGTAGTTGGCTTCAACAGTAATGTAATTAATTTCGATGTTAGGAAACATCTGGCGCTGAATAGTAAAATAGCTGGCAATACCCATGACAATAATGAAAAACATTAAAAGGTTGGCCGCTACAGAGTTTCTTGCAAACCAAGAAATAATGCCGCTTTGTGTATCGTTGTGATTTTCCATGACAGCTCCTTAGTTAGCTTGTGCTGTCACGATTTCAGCCGTAGTCTCAATAACTTTTACCGGCATGCCGTTTTGCGGGTATTCAGGAAGACTCATTACCACTTTCTTTGCATTAAAATCGCCTTGAATAAGAAAGTCGCCATTTTCTTCACGGACAACCTCAACTTTATGAGATTTCAATCGGTCTTCATCGTCAAGGGTCCACAGCATGCGATTGGTTACCAACTCCTGTGGTACACGGTATACGTCACTTAACGTTTTACCTTCAAAAGCGATCGTGCTGTACGAACCAAATTTAACGATAGGTTTAGATGAGTTAATTGCATAGGGGTCTTCAATGCGTGCCACGAAATAACTCATGCGCGTGGTGTTGTCTACAACGCCGGTATCTCGGTGGATGGTGCCTTTTACCGTAGCGCCCTGAATGTCATCGACTTCGATGGCAATTTCACTTCCTATTGTACTATCTGAAAGAAAAACGCGGTCGAACCCGGCAATAGGGAAAGTGACTTCGGCATACTCTATGTTATTAAGGACTGCGACAGGTGAACCCTGAGTCACATAGTCACCTGTGCTGATGTCTCTTGAGACAATAAGCGCATCGTATGGGGCTTTTACTTTACAGTTATCTAAATCGCGCTTTGCTATTTTTAGTTGAGCTTCTGCAGATTTAAGCGCTGCCTTTGCGCTCATTACTTGTGGTTTGCGAAGGTACAAATCGGTAACCCGTGCATTAGGCATTGTTTTCGCTTCCTTTGCCGCCACATCTGCTTGCGCTTCTTCTTGAATTAACTGAGCTTGTGCACTCGCTAAGTTTGCTTCTGCCAACAAAAGGGCCGCTTCATAGGCATCGGCTTCTATTTCAAGCAGGGTTTCGCCACGCCTGACTAAACCACCGCTTACAAACTTGGGGTTCCACCTCTCGACTTCACCCGATACTTGCGCAGCAAGATTTGTGGTTTCAAGAGGCATGATTTCGCCATAGGAAGTGAGTTGTACGCGCACGTCTTCTGGCGATAACGTTTCAATAGTGACGGTTGGGCGAGTATCAACTTCCTCTGTTATGGCGCTGTCAGAAGCAGACGCTTCGATTCCTTTCATTCCTAAATAACCTACCAGTAAGACACCAATAGGTAATGCAACTTTCATCCATTTCATGGCTTGATCTACTTTTATAACGAATACCAAGCATAGTGTAGCGCTAAAGTGTTTCAGGAATACAGCGCAAATGTAACTAAACGTGAGTCAATTTTGTGTAAAGGGAGATAGATCGTTAAAACGAAGTTTGCTGTTCGGAAAGAGGAGAAGGGGGGATGCTCGAGATACTACAAACTTGGTCCCTGCCATTATCCTTAGCGTAGTACAGCGCCTTGTCAGCACACCGTATAGCGCAGGAGATATCAGTACCCGGTGTCACCTCACTTACGCCAAAGCTGCTTGTTACGTGAAATTCACGGCCGTTAATATTAAGGGGAGCTTGATTTAATGTTTCTCTTATTTGCTCTAGTGCCTGCACAGCACCTGTTTCATCAGTGTCATTAAATATAAACATAAACTCTTCACCGCCCCACCGCGCGATTATGTCTTGCTTGCGAAGACGGGAGGTGAACACTTTAGATATTTGTACCAGTACTTCGTCACCTTGCTCGTGACCCAAGGTGTCATTAATACGTTTAAAACGGTCAATATCGGCAATAGCGATTGAAAACTTGCTCTTGTTGCGCACAACTCTGGCGTATTCTCGCTCCAGGCATTGTTGTGCACCGCGCCTGTTCAATAATTGAGTAAGGTGGTCATGTTTTGCCTGACGCTCAAATTGTTCGCTTAAGTACAGTGCAGTATCGTAACTTTTTTGGCGGCTATACTCGTAAAAAGCAGATAGAAAGGAGACTGTCATAAATGAATAGAGCAGCCTTGTTTTAAATGCGTAGGTGTATTGGGTAACCAGTATAGCCTCATCAAACCCGAACATGACGATTGCGCTCACTAAGGTGAACGCGATAAGTGAGAATAATCCGCGAATAAACCCAGCAAAAAACATGGTGACAGGGGGAACTAAATATATCCACAAAGGCCCTGTGTTATCTTTACCGCCCGTTATGAGTAGCAATAACGTGAGCACCATTAGGCAGAGGATTAATAAGGTTATGGAGGCCGTGCGCGCGCGTGGCGTTGCTACACGTACCTGCAATCGCTGAGATATGGCGAAAACGACGCTGGCGGTGAAAAGAGTTGTTGAAAGAGAATATTCAGCTGCGAAGAACGCTCTACAACCCAGAATAAACGTAATAGACATACCCACAGCGGCGAATAAGTTGACAACCATGATGCGTCTGTTAGTTTCGTCTTTGTAGTGGCGACTTACACCGCTAAAAACATATTGCTTTAAAATACTAAGCATAACTGTAAAGTGTTAAAGGGCCTGGTCAACATGTTGAGCCAGTTGAGTCATCGCGTTTCTCATAGCTTTAATACTTGATGAAAACCCGTCACTTTCTATTGTTGCGTTGAATTTGAAGGGATGAATAGAGGTACCGTTCGCTGTACTGCTAATTGTATACTGACCAGAGAATACGACGTCGCCCTCATAGGTACTAATAAAATCCTCAATGTGTAAAGATAAGTGGGTTGACTCTTCGCTAAGATATTGGTCCCCGCGATTAAGTGATATTTTTTTATCGGCCAATGCGCTTGTAAGCACTTTTGTTACGCCTTCTTCCACTGGCTCGGCCCATAAATGACGAGTTGAAATGTGCAAATTGGTGTCACTCGTTTGGTACACTAACCCTCTGTGCTTTAAATACTCCGGCAGGGTTATTTTATCTAAAGTAATGACTTTTTTGGCAGTGCTATGCATCAAGGGCATGCTATCGGTTGAGTGAAGCAAATAGTAATTAAGTGAGGTAGGTGAAGAGGTACACCCCTGTATTAACAGAAATGTAAGTACTAATACACTAACTTGTAACGCCTGTTTTCTTAAAAAAGCCAAGCCTGATGTAAACTGCATTATCATTCGATTTGAGTCCTTCATCCTTGAACGGCGGATGTACTGGTAATAATCTACACTGTATTCACAATCTTTCACATTAGACCATAGAGCAATTAAGCATTGGCATATTGTGAAAATTAGCAGATATGTAAAGTGTGTTTTTTAAGCACTTTTTATAGCATTTTATAGCATTTTCTATGCCAAGTAAGCTGTGTTAACTTTCAAACTTGAAAAAACGCATATCTCTAATTTCTAGCTTTAGGTTGAACATCCGCTTCGCTATCCTGTGAAAAAATTAAGCTATTAGGCGATTGATTCAGTTTCAATAGCAACGGTTGTATATTTCGCATTGTTTCTTGAAGGGCATCAACGGTTTCTTTTATCTCCGATTGATTAAACCCACCTTCGCTGTAGTTTTTGAGCAAGCCATCAAGACTCACAAGCACTTGATTTAGATTGCTGTTGAGCGCTTTGGCATCAATGTCTTCAATCAGAAGGTCAAAGTCACTGCTTGCGGTTTCAACTGACTCTGCCGCTAAACGCATATCCTCAACGGCAAGTTGAACATTTTCTACCATTTCCTTAAGCGGAAGCTGATTTATCTTATCTAAGATAGCGTCGGCTTTTTGTGTTAACTGCGTGAATTCGTTACTAACAGTAGGGATCACTTCATAGCTGTTTATTACTACTATCTCACTGTTACTGTCAGCATCTGGCACATGCTGTAAGTCAACATACAGACCACCCGTTAACACATTACCCATGCGAAGCGACGCACGAAGGTCTCTCTCTAGCCAGTTTCTTATCGTTTGCTTTATGGCGCTGAGTCCTTCTTCTGTATCGGGCTGTCGTGCTTTTCCAGGATAAATATTGATAAGAACAGGTATTGGGTAATCCCGCTCCAAAATATTGCCTTCAACGGCAGGAAAGGAGTTAATTGCAGTGACGTTACCAATTTCGATACCTCTGTACTCAACCGGTGCGCCAACGGTGAGCCCCCGTACACTTTCATCAATAAGTAACAAATATTCTGCGGCGACTTTGTAGCGTGCATCTGAGGCAGCTGTGCTGTCGCCATAAATAGTAAAGAAGGCATTGTCGAGGACTTGTTCACCCTTTGGAACGCCTTCGGGAATGCCAAAGGTGATGCCATTGGCCAAAAGGGTTTCTAAGCTGCCTGTTTCAACGCTAACACCGCTCGATTCCAATAATAATTTAACACCACTAACATCCCAAAAGCGCGTCGTGTTGGTAATGAGCTTGTGGTAGGGCGCTTCTATAAAAGCATCGTAATACACAACACGCTCTTCAATATTAAAGGTGGCATCTTCAAATTCGCCAACTTTAAACCCTTTATAGATAATAGGGTCGCCAGGCTTGTAGGCAAATTCGTCGTCACTTTTTAGCATAACATGTAGCCCGGGCGTGCCAGGAGGCGTAACAGGTGGCCGCTCAAGCGCGGTAAAATGAAGGCGCTCTTCACCTTTATCATGAGCCGACATCGCAATATAGCTGCCAGATAAAAGCGTGTTGAGCCCAGATACCTCTGAAAAGCTTATACGGGGAGCCACAACCCAAAACTTCGCATTTTCATTTAGCAGATGAGAAGCGCTAGCATCGATTCTTGCAGTAACAAGTACCCCGTCGAGATCAGGCTTTAACGTTATTTTTTTCACTTGGCCAATATCTAAGTCGCGCACCTTAATCGGAGTCTTATTGATTTCAATACCTGTTGCTGACTGAAGCTCTATGGTGATAAGCGGGCCTTGGTTTTTCCATTGGTAATAGACCATCCAGCCACCAATAACGATAACAAGAATTGGAATAATCCAAATGCGAGAGACCGATGAAGTGGGCTTAACTTTTGCCTCGTTAATGTTGGGATCGTTTGTGGTCATGGTAGTTGTTTCCACTGCTGCCAAATAAGCCTCGAATCAAATGTCATCGCGGCTATCATTGTTACAAATACTACGGCACAAAAGGCAAGTGCCGCTTGGCCCGGATAAATAGACATGGTGTTGCCCATTTGAATAAGAGACACCAGTACTGCCACAACAAAAACGTCTATCATCGACCAGCGGCCTATCGCTTCGGTGATGCGGTAATAACGTATACGTAATTGTTTTGAAGTGGTTTTCTCACGTTGTACGGAAAAATTGAGCCAAGCAAGAATAATTATTTTTGCAACAGGCACTACCACACTGGCAACTAAAATGATCAATGCAACAGGGTACGACCCCGATTCCCACAGCGAAATCACCCCGCCAATAATGGTGTTTGGTGTTTCTTGGCCAAAAAACTCAGTATACATAATTGGCAGTACATTAGCAGGAATATACAAAATACAAGCGGTTAATAACAGCGCCCAGGTTCGCTGAATACTTGCTTTTGCTTGTGTTTCGCAAAGTGGTTTAGGTTGCGGAGGTTGCCCTTGTGACATCCACATAGCGTAACGTGTGGTATCAAATTGTGATATACAAAGCGCAGTAAATGCTGAGAAGCCTACAAAGGCGTAGAAAGACAGGCCGATAGAAACATCGGCCAGCTCGGTAATTTTAATAAGACTGACCAAGGTACCCACAAGAAAAATTTCAGCCATGCTCCAAGGCAAAAGCGCCTTTACAAGCTTGTAAAGGCGAGGTAAGTAAAAAGGGCGACGGTTTTGAATTTGAGCTAAAGAAAGCAATAACAGGCCTGCCAATACCATTCCGGGAAGCAATAATGTTGCTAAGCTGGTTATTATCGCTAGTGATAAATAATCGTTTTCGATGAGTACGGTAATACCAGTGGGCAAATCAATACTGTGCTTTTGGCCGCTTGCTTTAAATGTTAGAAAGTTAAAAGGTAACGAAAGTAATAAAAATATCAGCGCACTGAAGGTATAAGCGAGCAACTTTTCGCTTGCGCCATCGCGATGAGATATTAGTGTGTGGTTACATACTGGGCACACGGCCCGTTGCCTGTATGCTAGGACGGGAATGTGTACCTTAGTATGGCATTGCTCACAAACTATAGATAACGTATTTGATTCAGCCATATACTTTTGCACGCCACTTTTTGTATGCTCGTTGTATGATAGATAGCAGCCTAGAGGTATAACCCGTTGATTTTTAGAATCAACAGCATAGCTTATTGCGGGCATGTCGGGAAGTATAGCCAGTCGTATTTAAGCGTATAACAACAATAATTGACGATTAAGTGATGGAAATAGCAAACGAAATTCGTAGTGTATATGGAAAAACTAAGAAGCAGGTAAGTCGTTTATTCCTGAAAAGGCGTGTTGGTTTTTTGCGTTTTTGGATGAGTATTACCTTTGCTCAGCGATGTTATTTTTTAGCAACCAGCATGCTTTTGTTGCAAATATTTCTGAACATAGAAAGTAGACTGTTTGAAGCAATAATGTTTGGTTTTGCACTTACGGGCATTGTTAGCGAGACATGGCCCAGGTTCATGACACTATGGAACAGCTTACCAGGTAAAGCTGTGATTCTGTTTGTATACGCAATCATCGCAAACTTTGCACTGGCCTCTGCAAGTGGGTTGGTGAATAGTATAACTGGCGTATCAGCAAACGCCTTGCCCTACAGTCACAATTTTGCGCTTATTCTTATGGTGCCAAGCTGGTTCTTTGTTACCACCATGTTAGGGCTCGTGGGTGGTATGCTTCTTATTATCTTCTATCTGTTTTTCTTACTGTTATTGAAGCCGTTTGGCGTTGCGCGGTTTTGGCATCCAAAACACTATCGGTTTGCTACCTCTACCACATTGGCAAGGCTAGCATGGACACTGGGCGTGGCGCTGCAGTTGGGAGTTTTAGCTGGGCAAGTTGGGCTACTCTCTGAATTTAGTAGTGAAAGTGCTAACCCTTTAATAAGCATAGAAAACGTAACGGAAAATGAGCTTGAAAATGGTGAAGCGCAACTTACTAAGGAACAAGCGGAAGATATTTCTGAGTTAGAAAAAGATTTAACCACGCTACTGACTAACGCAAAACAAAAGAGTGTTGATTACAAAAAGTCACAAAGACGCGCCTTAGCCTATTTCATTTATGAGTTTGAAGCCGACTCACTTTCACGCTGTGCTCATCCTGAGGGAACCCGCGTTATAGAGCTTAACGATTACGAAATTTTGCAGATTGAAAAGACAGATGAAGTGGAAGAGGGATTTATTTACACGGTTGAACCTTGTCGCTCTGCTGCAATTGGTATTTCAGTAAGTTCGTAAACTAGCGCTGAGGTAATAACGGTTCAAGAAGTAAAAAAGCCCGCATGTAGCAATCTACATGCGGGCTTTTAAATCTAGCGAACAACTGCTTAGAAGCTTAGCGTTACCCGGTGTACGTGGGAATGGGATAACGTCACGTACGTTTTGCATGCCGGTTACGTATGCTACAAGACGCTCGAACCCAAGACCGAAACCTGAGTGAGGTACGGTGCCGTAGCGGCGAAGGTCGCGGTACCACGCATAGTCTTCTTTCGATAGGCCCATTTCGTCAAGGCGTGCATCGAAAACGTCTAGGCGTTCTTCACGCTGTGAACCACCGATGATTTCACCGATACCTGGCGCAAGTACATCCATTGCTGCAACAGTCTTACCGTCATCGTTAATGCGCATGTAGAACGCTTTAATATCTTTCGGGTAGTTTTGCATGATAATTGGCGCACCAACGTGCTCTTCTGCAAGATAGCGCTCATGCTCAGAAGATAAATCGATACCCCATTCAACAGGGAATTCGAATTCTTTGCCGCAGTTTTGCAGAATTTCGATAGCGTCTGTGTAGTCCATGCGAACAAAGTCAGAGCTTACTAACTTTTCTAAACGCTCAATGGCGTCTTTCTTGATACGCTGAGCAAAGAACGCCATGTCGTCAGGCAGTTCTTCAAGCACGGCCTTACACACATATTTCAGCATGTCTTCAGCAAGCTGTGCTACATCTTTCAATTCAGCAAACGCCACTTCAGGCTCAATCATCCAAAACTCGGCAAGGTGGCGAGATGTGTTTGAGTTCTCTGCACGGAACGTAGGGCCGAAGGTGTACACCTTAGACATAGCTGTACAGTAAGTTTCAACGTTAAGCTGTCCTGATACCGTAAGGTAGGTTTCTTTACCGAAGAAATCTTCTGAGTAATCAACATTGCCTTCATCGTCTAGCGGAAGGTTCATCATATCAAGTGTTGATACGCGGAACATTTCGCCTGCACCTTCTGTATCGCTAGCCGTTAGAATTGGCGTAGAAATCCAATAATAGCCCTTTTCGTGGAAGAAGCGGTGAATAGCCTGAGACAAACAGTTACGTACACGGGTAACTGCGCCAATAACATTGGTGCGCGGACGCAGGTGTGCGTATTCACGAAGATACTCTATGCTGTGGCGCTTTGCCGCCATTGGGTAGGTATCAGGGTTTTCTACTAAACCTACAATTTCTACCTCGGTAGCGTCAATCTCTAGCGATTGACCTTGGCCTTGCGATTCTTTCACTGTACCGGTTACCGACAATGAACAACCAGCAGTAAGGCGCTGGATATCGGCATAATTTGACAGAGAATTTAGCGCAATAACTTGTACAGGATCGAAGCAACTACCATCGTGTAGTGCAATAAATGATAACCCCGCTTTAGAGTCGCGGCGTGTTCTTACCCAACCCTTAACGGTTACCGATTCGCCAACGGCGTACTTACCTTTAAGCACGTCAACTACGGGCGCATGCGTCATGTTAATTTCTCCGTCTTACTAATCTTATGTTGTTGCTCGAATACGCATCGAGTGTATCAACCCAGTGCATTAAACTATGTATGAAAAAATGCACTAAAATTTGCTATATGGTCAATGTTTTGGATTGCTGTGCCGATAAGTACTTAATGTCGGTGAAATGCATTTTGAAGTTACGGTTCACCTCTTTATGCCATTCATGTATCGCGATCTATAGAAATAAGTATAAATAACGTGATACACCGAACGGAATTCGCTTCAGCGTTGTAAAAATAACCAATGAAATACAATCCAATAGCACGCTAGTATACCCAACATAAAGCGGGATGCCAGAGAACAGAGTGACAAATGGGAAATAAAAATGATTCAGACACGTCGGTACCTGATCCGCAGCAAACGCATGAGGAATTGCCAAGTGCGTCACAGCCTCCTAAAAAGAGCGATATTGAAAGGCGCTCTATGACCTACGAGCAATTAGCTGAACGGCGCTCGACACCTCGGTCAAAAACACCTTTTTACAAAGTAATGCTTGGCCTCAATGTCTTCGGATGGGTGGGAATGGTGGTGGTTCTTATATTGTTTCACTACGCAAGGCCCGACTTCATAAGTGGCGTTCAGAAGTACTGGGGAATTGAAGGGGACTCATCTTGGTCTGAAAGTCACTTGTCTGCCATGACTATTATGCTGCAGGTATGCTTAATAGTGACTCTTGTTAGCATTGTGATGCGTGCAAGACGCAACCGTCGACGCACAGACTCTTTCGGTGTAAACCTTATAATCTTGTTTGCTATTGTGGCAATTAGTTTAATTACCCTTGCTACTACATTGGGCTTATAGCGCTGCTTAAATATGGAAAGTAAACGGTGGAGAGCTTGAAAAAGCCTGGCACTTTACGTCAGTAGAGCGACCAAGCTTTTTGTTTTCAGTTTTATTTTTTAATTACATGATTGAAGTTTCGCGGCTTATACAAACGCAGCCTGAACTAGCCAATAGGTATAGGAAGCGTAGGCAAGCACAAATGCGCCACCTTCCAGGCGATTAAGGCGGCCTTGACGTTTAATACCGATACAGAAAATGAAAAGGGCGACAGTAGAGACAAACATAACCATAGCGTCACGGTATAAGAACTCAGCCCCTACGGTCATAGGTTGTATCGTCCCTGCAATACCCACAACGGTTAGGGTATTAAACATGTTAGAGCCAATGACATTACCAATCGCTAAATCATGTTCGCCTTTTTTAACTGCCATTAATGATGAAGCGAGTTCAGGTAGTGATGTACCAATAGCTATCACGGTAAGGCCGATTATTGTATCGCTTACTCCGAAAAAGGTTGCATATTCCACCGCGCCCCATACCAGCATGCGAGAGCTTGCAACAAGTAACAATAAACCCGCTATTAACCACATAACGTGGGTTTTAACGGTGCCTTCGTTACTATTGATTTCTTCATCGTATTCATCGGCAAGGGCGTCTTTATCGCCTTTCATTGCGTGATAGATGCTCCATGAAATCAGCAGTACAAATAGTCCAAGTAAAGAAAATGCATCATCTTTGGAAACCGTTAAGTCCCATATCTGCCAAACAGCGAAAAAGGTGATACCCAGTAATACGGGTAATTCTTTTTTGATAATTTCAGATCTAACTGCGATAGGGCTAATGACAGCGGTCAAGCCCAAGATTAACAAAATGTTGGCGATGTTCGAGCCGTAGGCATTACCCAACGCAATGCCAGAGTTACCCTGAAACGCGGCGAATATAGAGACGATGATCTCAGGAGCGGACGTACCAAACCCAATAATAAGCATACCTATCAAGAGGGGAGAAACACCAAAATGGTTCGCGACTGATGCGGCACCGCCTACAAATTTCCCTGCACTCCAAAGCAGTACCGGTAAACCGATCAAAATAGCCAGACTGGCTAGTAACATACTTACTCCTTAAACCCTTCGTGTCTTGCGTGGTTACCTCAATGTATAGGCAAACCCAATAAATAAAAGTAGCTTCAACCTATTCAAATGCACATAAGTTTTTGTTGTCTTAACGATGAAAAAAAGCCGTGCTGATAATGCTATGCAAATGGCGAGTAAAGCGTAAACTCAGCGCACTTTAATCGTGTTTGTAAATTGAACAAACACACCCTTAATTGTACCTGACAACACACTATTTAGAAGCGAATTACATGCACAATACACTGATTGTTACTGATGATGTTACTCCTTTTTGTAACACAGCTTTAACCGTGCTGACTTTTCAAGATTACCTTGCTGAGTTCCCAAAGTTGAACGAGCCCAAAACACGGGTTATCAATATATGTGATACCACGCGTTACTTAAGTGAAGGGTACTATTGTTCACTTTTGGCTCAGGCACGTAATCACTCTGTATTGCCTTCTGTAAATACCATTAACGATTTACGCATGGCTGAAGAGAAAAGTATTGATCGCATCGTCTTCTCCTTGTCGGTATCGCAAGACAATACGGAAATTACTGATGAACCTTTATTAGTACTTTTCGGCGAAGTGAAAGATCAGCGCTTTAAGCGTTTGGCGCGCCAAGCGTTTGAAAAATACCCGTACCCTGTTTTGGTGTTAAGCCCAACAGTTACCGATACGAAAGTGTCGCCTAAAGCCACGGGTAAAGTACAAATTGAAGGCTTTGCAAGCGTACAGGCAAAAGCGTTTAAGGACTTAAACGCCAAGCAACAAGCGCGTTTCATTGAGCAATTAGAAGCACATACCAAAATACAGTGGAAAGCCGGTAAAACGAGCAAACGTACTCGTTGGGATATGGCCATTTGGGTTAACCCAGAAGAGAGCACGCCGCCTAGTGACGAACGCGCCATTAAAAACTTTGTGAAAGCCGCTGAAAAAGTGGGCTTTCGCGCAGATGTGGTGAGTCGCCTGTCGCAAGAAGAATTGGGTCACTATGATGCATTGTTCATTCGTGAAACGACGGCGATTGACCATCATACTTACCGTTTAGCGCGTGCAGCAGAGCGAGAAGGCATTGTGGTTATGGACGACACGCAGTCAATTCTGCGCTGCTGTAACAAAGTGTACCTGCAGGATGCGTTTGCTTATCAGAAAGTGCCAGCGCCGAAAGCGACGTTTGTATCGAGCGCTACCGATGAAGTATGCGAAAAACTCATTGCCGATTTTGGTTTGCCGCTAGTTTTAAAGCTGCCAGAAAGCTCGTTTTCTCGCGGTGTGCACAAAGCTGAAAATAAAGAGGCGTTAAAAACGCGGTTAGAACAAATGCTGGCTGAATCGGCGCTTGTTTTGGTTCAGGAGTATATCTTCACTGAGTTCGACTGGCGAATCGGTGTGTTAGGTGGCAAACCTATTTACGCTTGTCAGTACTTTATGGTGCGCAACCACTGGCAGATATACAACCACCAGGGCGATCGATTCTCTTCGGGTGGGTTTGCCACAATGCCAACGTTTGAAGTACCTAAGCCGGTGCTACAAGCCGCTATCAAGGCCGCTAAAGCGGTGGGTGATGGCTTATATGGTGTAGATATCAAGCAAGCCGATAACGCGGTTTATGTTATTGAAGTGAACGACAACCCAAGTATCGACTCGGGTGTTGAAGACAAATATTTAGGCAAAGAACTGTACGAATTAATTATGCAGGAATTTGCTGACAGGTTGGAGCAAAGAGGGCGATGATCACATCGGCTGAGCGAGTAATTGAAGTGAATAATGCAAGTCCACAGGAAAGCGCAAATCGTGCATATGGCCTAGCTGAGGGCGCATCTAATACTAAATCGACAAATGGTGCCGGTGTGCCTTCTACGCAGTCGAGTGTAGTGCTACGCGTTGCGACATTACACGATCTTGCTTCGCTTCAGCACATTGAGCAAACTTGTTTCACCACCGACAGGCTAAGTAAAAGCCGTTTCAAATTTTACATTGATGCCCAACACGCAGAGCTTATTGTGGCCGAGCGTGAGCCGTCGACTTCAAGTTCTAACCTCGACAAAAATAAGCCGAGTGTAAATAGTATTGTTGGCTATGGACTGTTGCTGCTGCGTCGTGGAACGCAGCTCACTCGACTGTATTCTATCGCAGTCTTGCCTGAGGCGAGGGGGCTTGGCGTCGCTGAAAAGCTGATAAATAGCTTGGGGGAGCGGGCGCTTTTGCGGGGAAAGCGATTTATGCGCCTGGAAGTGGCAGTAGGTAATGCTGGCGCCATTGCTCTGTATAAAAAGTTAGGGTTTAGTCAGTTTGGTATGTATACCGATTACTACGACGATCACACTGACGCATTACGTATGCAAAAGGTATTGGTGGCAAGCAAGTCGGTAAAGCCAGAGGTTTATCCGTGGTACCAACAGACGACTGATTTTACCTGCGGTCCGTCAGCATTAATGATGGCAATGTGTGCATTGAACAATCGCTATGAAATGACCCAAGAAAAAGAACTATCGTTGTGGCGTACTGCTACCACGATATTTATGATGTCAGGTCATGGCGGTTGCCACCCGGTGGGATTAGCGCTCGCCGCGGTAAACCAAGGTTATGCAGCGAAAGTGGTCATCAATCAGGATGTCCCGCTTTTTGTTGATAGCGTTAGAGATACTAACAAGAAAGCGATAGTCGAAAATGTTGAATCGCAGTTTATGGCAGAGGCGCGTAGAAAAGGCATTTCTGTTGAAATCTCTGACTGGCGAGTTGATGTTATCGACCAAACCCTTAAAGCTGGCGGGGCAGTATTGTGCTTAATCAGCACATACGCGTTCGATAAGAAAAAGGTTCCCCATTGGGTTGCGGTGACTAGCTGCGATTCTCATTGCTATTATCTGCACGATCCAGATGCGAGTGAGGGGCAGCCTGTCGAGTATCAACACATTCCGGTCGCTCGCGAAGATTTTCTAAGGCTTGCGAGTTATGGCACGCGTAAAGTAAGAACATTGGTCCTCCTAAAAAATAAAAAGTAACGCCAATATCAAGCTAAGGTTTGAGGAAAAGTTAAACGCCCCAAGCCTTAGTGATGCACTTGTGTAACGTTAACCTTTTTATTCAGTGTTTTGAGCTGCGTTACTAATTGAGACAACTCTTTCACCGAACCTGAATAATCAATGTGCTTATTCATTTCCTGGCCTTTCACTGCACTCTGATAAAGCGCTTCACTTTCAAAGCATGCAGTTTGCTTACTTAACGCGTTCCATTCCGCTTCCAGGTCGCTTGGGATGCAATGACGTTTTGCAACAATTTTGTCTTTTATTTGCAACACTTTCCCGATTAATAATTGAGCATCTGTAGGCATAATAATTTCTCCTTCGTAATTTCATTCGATAAGTTGCTGATATTTAGCTGTTTATCATCTACTAAAGAATGATAAGCCAGTTATTCGCATCTCACCGTTGAATAATGAGTTGCATTATTGATGCCACGTTCAATAAAAAGGTGAGAATCCTTTTTCTGCGCGCTTGTAGGTTTGGAAGTACTTTCTCAGCTCTTAAACTGTGCTCTAAGAAAAACAGGGGCAAAGCTTGTTTATAAATTCAAACCGCTGAATAAAAGAATTTCGAAAGAGAACTAGAAGCAGGGCTTTTTCTCTTAACCGAATTTAACAGGAGATGTTAACCCAGTAAAAATTATCGGTACTTCGGAGGAAAATATTTTTGTCGAACCTGTTCTAGTCTTAGGCTGGTGACGTGACTGTCGCCATTTATAAAAAACTCATCGAGAATTGGCATTACAGCTGAAGCGAAGGCTGCCTCAGCATCACGGTCGAAAAATTGTGAAAAGCCATCAGCTTTAGAAAGTACTGAATAGGCTTCTTTAAAAGCTTGTCCCTTGCCTATTCAATTTTCGTTGTTTTGCAAGAAGCGCAGTCCTGATTGGCTCGCTATTTATAAGAATAGCGTTTGGGCTTGTCTTTGATTTTCTTAACTTGGCAATAGCAAAAGTGCGGTGTCCAAATTAGTAAATTAATTAAAATAGCGGTAACGAGGCTAAAAACAATTGAAGAAGGGGTTAGCGGTACGGAAGGGCTGAAGTTGTCGAGTACGCGATTTAACGTACCGTATTGAGAAGGGGAGGCCATAAACACCAGCTTTTCGAAGTAGTGGCCGTGCTCGAGTTTTCTCATCCCTTGCTCTAATGTTGTGATCTGTGCAAAACGGCTTGCTTTCATTGACGCATTTTCACGCACTACCGGTTCGCTATTTTTCTGTAAACTGTCGAGCATGGCTTCCACAGAAGAAAAGCCATGCTGTTTGGCAAGCGCTGACGAACTGGAAACCTCATCTCTCAGTGCGTCATAATAGCCATTGAGGTATTGACGATAATGATCCGCCAAGATAGGGACTTGAAGTGTAATGATAAACAAAACTGCAAATACAACTTTATCTAAAACACGTACTATCATTCAAATCTCGCTATAAACACTCTGCATTAATGATCCAACTAGTGACCCGCTTTAAAGTTGAATGTTCACTCTATAGCAAAAATCAACCCACGGGCCATCTGGCGTCAAATCGTCGTTCAAAACTCATATTTCACCCAAGAAGAAGATAGTTAGCGTAACAATCTCACACACTATTTCAAGGCGGTGTAAATTGCATGGGTTAGCTTACTTAACTGCTCGGAAGATATGATGTAAGGAGGCATAATGTATACCAATTTCCCGAATGGCCGTATCCACACGCCATGTTTCACAAAATGGCGTTGAATTTCGGCAACATTGACGGGATTTACCGTCTCGACTACCCCTATAGCACCTAACACCCTTACGTCAGCGACTCGCGGCAAGTCTGCACATTTTGCCAATTCGGTTTGTAATTGTTTCTCAATGGCAGGAACTTGTTGCTGCCAATGATTTTCGTTAATTAGCGACAGACTGGCATTGGCCACCGCGCAGGCTAACGGATTGCCCATGTATGTGGGGCCGTGCATAAATACGCCAGGCTCCCCTTGGCAAACCCCTAAAGCCACGTCTTCGGTACACAAGGTCGCAGCCAGTGTCATATAACCACCCGTAATCGCTTTACCCAAACACATGATGTCAGGTGAAATACCTGCATGCTCGCAAGCGAAGAGCTTGCCTGTACGGCCGAATCCAGTAGCAATTTCATCGCAAATTAAAAGTACGTCGTAGGTATCGCAAAGCTGTCGACAGCGCTTTAAGTATTCGGGGTGATAAATACGCATGCCTCCCGCGCCTTGAACAACAGGTTCTAGGATAAGGGCAGCCATAGTGTGATGATGCTTTTCAAAAGTCTCTTCAAGTGGAAGAATGTCATCTTCGCTAAACGTTTGGCCAAAGCGAGTTTGAGGGGCGGGCGCAAAAATCTGCTTGCTTAGTACACCCTCAAATAAACTATGCATGCCGTTAACGGGATCGCACACGCTCATTGCGGCAAAGGTGTCGCCATGGTAGCCATTGCGCGGCGCGACAATGCGTGACTTCTCTGAGCGCCCTTGGCATGCCCAATACTGAATAGCCATCTTTATAGCTACTTCAACAGACACTGAGCCAGAGTCTGCTAAAAATACACGCTCTAAACCTGCCGGCACCATGTTCAGTAACGATTTACACAAATCTACCGCCGGCTGGTGGGTAATACCGCCAAACATAACGTGAGAAAATGCGTCAATTTGCTTGTGCGCAGCATCGTTGAGCACAGGATGGTTGTAGCCGTGAATAGCTGCCCACCAGCTAGACATGCCATCTACTAGCACTTCACTTGTGGCCAAGGTAAGTTCAGCGCCTTTTGCACCAACTACTTCATAGCAGGGAAGGGGATTAACCGCCGAGGTATAGGGGTGCCAAATGTGTTGCTTATCAAATTCTGTATTGTTCACAAAATAACCGTTAGTAAAGGTTTTAAATTGGTCAGAGTTGACAACTCGATATTGGGGCATAGACTAAGCCAGCAATAATAATTAGTAAAGGACAGTCAATGACGCTGGCTAGTGCGCCTTCTGCGCAAACGACAACTATTCGAAACGATTGGACCAAAGCCGAAGTCGAAGCTTTGTTTGCCATGCCATTTAACGACTTACTGTTTAATGCCCAAGTAGTGCATAGACAGCATTTTAATCCGAATGAAGTGCAGGTTAGCACGCTTTTGTCGATTAAAACCGGTGCATGTCCTGAAGACTGCAAATACTGCCCACAAAGTGCCCGTTATGATACGGGCCTTGAAAAAGAGCGCCTGCTAGAAATTGAAAAGGTCATTCAGCGTGCGAAAGAAGCAAAGCAAGTGGGCTCTACCCGTTTTTGTATGGGGGCTGCTTGGCGAAATCCACGCGACAGAGACATGCCTTACATTTTAAAAATGGTTGAAGAGGTGAAAAGCTTAGGCTTAGAAACCTGCATGACGTTGGGTATGTTAACCCGTGACCAAGCAGTGGCCTTAAAGCAAGCGGGCCTTGATTATTATAATCACAACCTTGATACCTCTCCGGAATACTACGGCGATATTATCACGACCCGTACTTACCAAGACCGATTGAATACGTTAGAGAACGTGCGTGCTGCAGGTATGAATGTTTGCTCTGGGGGAATTGTTGGCATGGGAGAAACGGTGAGCGATCGCGCTAGTATGTTAGTGCAATTAGCAAACCTTCCTGAGCAGCCTCAAAGTGTACCTATTAACATGCTGGTTAAAGTAAAAGGTACGCCACTCGATAGTGTAGAAGACTTGGACTATTTTGAGTTTATCCGCACTATTGCCGTTGCTCGTATTATGATGCCTAAGTCACATGTGCGCTTGTCGGCAGGCCGCGAAGCAATGAACGAACAAATGCAGGCGCTTTGTTTTATGGCAGGCGCGAACTCTATTTTCTATGGCTGCAAGCTGTTAACCACGTCAAATCCAGATACCCATGAAGATGTAATGCTGTTCAAAAAGCTTGGTATTAATACTGAGCGTACAAGGGATTACTCAGACGAAGCACATCAACAAGTGTTAGAAGAAGAAATTGCCCAGCAACAAGAACAAGCCGACGACAGTAACGACTTGTTTATTGATGCAACCAAGCCTAAGGTAGCGCCAAAGAAACAACATTTGACGGAGGCGTAATGGCCTTTAACTGGTTAGACGATTCGCTGAGCGCGCGTGCCGAGCAAGGCTTGCTGCGCCAGCGCCACTGCCAACAATACGAAAAAGACAGCATTATTTGTATTAACGGTGAGCACTACCTTAATTTTTCAAGCAATGACTACCTAGGCATGCGCCAGCATGAGGGTGTATTGCAAAGTTGGGTTGAGGGGCTAGCGCAATTTGGTGGTGGTAGTGGTGCATCGCCTTTGGTAACTGGGCACACACAGGCTCATTTGGCGCTAGAAGCCTACATTGCCGATGGGTTAAACCGAGAAGCTGCGCTGTTGTTTAACTCTGGCTTTGCCGCCAATCAGGCACTGTGCATGGCACTTTTTCCTCACATGTCTCACCCCAATAAAATCGCGAGAGCAGGGCACATCATTACTGATAAGCTCATGCACGCTTCGTTTTTAGAGGGCGCGCAATGTGTATCTGACAGCGCTAAGCTTCGCCGTTTCAAGCATAACGATCTCAGTCATTTAGAGAGCATGCTATCAAACGTTTGTCACAGCCAGCTATCCGATGCGGTTGGTAATTCTGATGCAAACCAGCAAGACATTCTGATTGCCAGTGAAGGTGTGTTTAGTATGGACGGTGACGTAGCGCCTTGCGAAGGTATCGCTGAACTGGCCGCTAAATATAATGCATGGTTCATGTTAGACGATGCACACGGAATGGGTGTATTGGGTGACAACGGTTTTGGCACAGCAGAAGCACTAAACTTAAGCCAGCAACAAGCGCCTATTGTTATGGGAACATTTGGCAAAGCAGTGGGCACGGCCGGTGCCTTTATTGCAGGAAGCCAAACCCTAATTGATTATCTGGTGAATTTTTCGAAGCACTACGTGTATTCCACTGCCATGCCGCCAGCACAAGCGGTGGCTACTTTGTACTCCCTCACTCATATCGCCAGTGATACTGCCCGCCGCGAAACGCTACAAACCAATATCACCTATTTCAGAGAGTCGTTTCAAAAACGTTTTGGACAGACACTCAATTCAAGCGAGAAAGACAAAGCACCAATTGAAATCACTTTGGGGCAATCGCAAAGCGCGATTCAGCCTATTATCGTTGGTAGCCCAGAACGCGCAATTGCACTAAGTGACGGGCTAAAACAGCGCGGCATTTGGGCAACGGCTATCAGGCAGCCTACTGTACCGAAAAACCAAGACAGGCTGCGTATTACACTTACGTCAAATCATACATCACAAGATATTGACGTATTGCTTGATGCGCTAGAACTTTCACTTAATCACTTGGCGTTAAGTGAGACTTTAGAAAAAAGAGGATTAGAAAGCGCTATCTGTGCTTCTGGCTCTGTAAGTAAACAAGAGATGTAACCATGTCACTAAGTCCCGCTGTAAAAGCTGCTATGCCGGCAGAATCGAGAAGTGTCTTCGACGCTAAGCTGTCGCGTGATGAGGCCCAAGCGGCTTTTAAGGCAAACGGGGCTTTTTCGACCAAGGCACCTCTCGATTTTAACAGGGCGACCAACGCTGAAGGGGCTCTCACAGTTAAAACTGCTTACCCTTCTGATTGCTCCTCCAAAGCTGCGGCACATTTGAGTGCAGAGGAGAGCGCTAAGACTGAAGGCTATGTTGCAGCTGAAGGCGCTGCAAAAGCTGAACGCGACGATACTGCTTCAACAATTAATGAGCAGGACGTGGCACATCGTTTTTCAAAAGCGGCTGTGCAGTACAACAGTATTGCGGGTGTTCAGCGCATTATTGCTAAGCAGGCATTAGCGAACTTACCGATAGACCTGCAGGGTACGGCTCTTGATATCGGCTGTGGTACTGGCATTCATACCCAAACGCTTGCAAATAAAGGTGCAGCTGCAACTGGCGTAGATATTGCCGAGGGCATGTTGGCGCAGGCCAGAAAAATGTACTCTGACCCCATTTTCGTAGAAGGTAGTGCTGTCGATTTGCCTTTCTGTGATAGCCAATTTTCAACCGTATTTTCATCTATGGCGCTTCAGTGGGTTAGCGATACTAACCTTGTTGCTAATGAGATAGCGCGAGTGCTTGAAAAGAGTGGTATTGCCGAGCTGGCGATTATGGTGGCGGGTTCATTTAGTGAGCTTAAAACGGCGCGCAAAGTAGCGCAGCTTCCACAGGCTGAAACCTATATGCCAACAACCGCACAGTGGGTAAATGGCTTTAAGCAGTCGGGCCTTTCTTTGCAACGGGTGATTACTAAGGACTATGTCGATACTCACCGCGATATTATGTCGCTATTGCGCTCTGTGAAGGGGGTTGGGGCAGGTGAGACCGGCCAAAGACAACCGCCGCTCACCCGTCGAGATATTAAAAAATTAGCCATGGCTTACAGCAATATGAGCGGTGTAGAAAGTAAGTTACCGCTTACCTACCGCGTAAGTCATTTCAGATTGGAAAAACGATGAAGCAGTATTTCATTACCGGTACCGACACCGAAGTAGGTAAAACCTATGTTACCTGCCAACTACTACAAGCTGCGCAAAAAGCCTCGTTAAGCGCCATCGGCTACAAGCCTATTGCAGCCGGATGCGAACAGATAAACGGCGAGTGGGTTAACGAAGATGCGCTAAATATTCAGAAAGCGTGCTCCAAAACACGCGCAAACAAAGCTATTCAAAGTTCAAAAGTTTCCAAATTAAAAGGCCTAAGTGAAACAAGCCAAGAAAGTGGACAGACACTTTCTTTGGACGGCAGTGGACAGACCCTTCCTTTGCATCAAATAAATCCTATCGCATTGAGACCGCCTATTGCTCCACATATTGCTGCACTTGAAGAAGCCGTGGCGTTAACCTTTGAAAAAATTGCGCAAGGCCTTGATAAACTGCACGCCTATCAACCAGATCTTCTCTTAATGGAAGGTGCAGGTGGGTGGCGTTTACCGCTAACGTTAGGTGATGAATATACGCCCACTTACTACCTTTCTGATGTCGTGAAAACACTCCAAATGGATGTGATTTTAGTTGTAGGCATGCGTTTGGGTTGCTTAAATCATGCGTTATTAACTGCAGAAGCAATTCGCGCCGATGGACTTACCATTAAAGGATGGGTTGCGAACGACATCACAGGTAACATGACGCGATACCAAGAAAATCTTCATTCTCTTAAAGCCATGTTACCCGAGCCGCTACTGGCAGAAATTCCTTACCAGGTAGCGCCAAACGATGAGGCGTTATTCGCCGTTATCAAGCAAATAAGTTAAATCATCACCTGAATTAATTGGCGTTTTTTCTTCACCTAGAAAGATAAAACCGTCCTTTTCACCCACTAGGGTAAGTTGATTATTAGTAAGGCGTAGCGCTGTGCCCTCGCGAATAGCAACGACTGGTATTGTTGGGTTTAGCGTGGTGAACTCTGCCAAACGTTGGTCGCGGGTTTCGCCATTGTGACCCGGCGGCTGATAATCGGTGTAATGCGGGTTTAACTGAAACGGCACGATATCTAGTGCATCAAAGCTCGGCGGCTCGATAATGGGCATGTCGTTAGTGGTTCTAATTGATTGACCACAAATATTCGAACCTGCACTCCAGCCAATATAAGGCGTGCAATCGGCGATGGCGTGCTTTAGTGGCACAATAAGCGCGTTTGCATAAAGGGTAGAAAGCAGGTGAAAGGTGTTTCCACCGCCTACAACAATGGCTTGGCCGTTTTTCTTTGCATTGTTCACGGCGGCCACAGGGTCTTCTGTGGTGTGTAGCCCGGTAACCTTGCACTCTGGCAGTGCGGTAGCAACGGCGTCTACATAGCTATCGTACGTTTGAGTGACGGCGGCATAAGGAACAAATAGAAGGTCGCGAATTTCGCCTAAGTGTGCAAAAATAAGTGCTCTAGCGTGCTCTAAGTAAGCCTCGTCGCCTTGACGTGAGCTACTTAGCATAAGTACATGTGCGGTCATACTAACTCCACAATTTTTCTGACGGCGTATCATACGCGAAACTGGGTACAAAGTTTAGTCGCGCTCCGTCACTGCGTTTAAATAGGATTTTGAATGAAACAATCTACATCGGTGTTGTTCGTGTGTTTGGGTAATATTTGCCGTTCTCCAACTGCAGAAGCGGTGTTCAAGCACAAAGCTGTACAAGCCGGGTTAAATATTGAAATTGATTCTGCTGGAACGCATGGTTACCACATTGGCAACCCGCCCGACAAGCGTTCACAGGCAGCTGGAGTAGAGAGAGGTTACAGCTTTAAGGGGCTTAAATGCCGCCGTGTGGATGAAAGTGACTTTGAGCGCTTCGACTATATCTTAGCTATGGATAACAGCAACCTTGCAAATTTGCATGGTATGTCGCCAAGCCAGTACCAGGATAAAATTAAGTTATTTCTCGATTTTGTAAACGCAGAAGACAAAGAAGTGCCTGACCCATACTACGGAGGAAAGCGCGGCTTTGAGTTGGTGTTAGACTTAATTGAAGAAGCGTCGGACGGTTTGATTGCGCACATCAAACAAACCCAGCAATTATAACCGGAAGCCATATTCAGAACCTGTATAAAAGGCCAAAATTGAAAAGCGGCATTGCGAGCCAAACCTAGAACGCATATTGAGAAGCGATTTTGATAAACGATGTTGAGAGCCGATTTTGAGAGCCATAGAAACTAAACGCAGAGGCCTATCTTTGGTTGTAATAACGCTACTTTGTTTATTAGCCGTTGGCGTGGTGGGTATCATTGGCGTGACAGGGGTTGCTAACACGGCTGCTGACTTAAGGCAGCATATTATCGTACAGCTTCAAATACCGCTTATACTTACCGCATGCTTAGTAGGCGCTGCGCTTTCT
Source organism: Alteromonas sp. ABV4_150 (assembly GCF_056311745.1). Lineage (NCBI taxonomy): Bacteria > Pseudomonadati > Pseudomonadota > Gammaproteobacteria > Alteromonadales > Alteromonadaceae > Alteromonas > Alteromonas sp. ABV4_150. The sequence continues at coordinate 3,077,375 of NZ_CM149971.1, forward strand.
GTCAGTGGGGCCACATTACAGGTGGTACTTCGTAATCCGCTAGCCGACCCAGGAATCATAGGTATAACCAGTGGAGCAAGTTTAGTTGCTGCACTATTGCTATTGTTAACGCCTCAATGGGCTACAGCGTACCTGCATTATTTACTGCCCTTTGGGTGCTTTGTAGGTGCTCTGTTATCTACATTTATTATCTACCGGTTAGCTAGAAAACTTGTCGGCTCGTCCACTGCTGTTATTCTTGCTGGTATAGCCATATCTACTCTTAGTGGGGCGGTTATTGCCTGGCTTTATATGTTCAGCGACGCTAATGCCCTTCGCAACCTCACTTTTTGGCTAATGGGCAGCTTATATCAAACTAACTGGTTAATTTTATCGGTTGGAGGCCCGTTGATAGTTATCGCTGTGGGTTTGCAGCTTTTCTTTGCAGGTGATTTAAATAAGCTATATGCAGGTGAACTGGCGGCAAAAAGTAGTGGTGTGGATGTGGAAAAACTTACCGAACGCGCCCTGATTATTTGCGCTATCGCGGTGGGGACGGCGGTGTCGATGGCTGGGTCTATTGCGTTTGTAGGCTTACTCGTACCTCATATTTTGCGTCTGATCATCGGGCATAACAATCGCCATTTGTTGCCGTTAAGTGCGTTAAGCGGTGCAAGCCTTTTAATGTTGGTAGCGCTATGCTCTGAAATGACTCGCGCTATTACACTTCCTGTCTCTATGGTTACAGCAACGTTAGGTGGCCCGTTACTTATTTGGGCGCTGGCAAAAGGCCAGCTCAAAGGCTGATGAAATGACGTCCCCGAATCCTTTTACGCAAAAGCAACCTGATTCTTATCGTAATGAAGAGCAAAGCACTGGTGAACGTCATGCAGTCAGCTACAACAGAGCGCCTTGCGTCAACAGTAGCGAAAAAGCTTCGGATGCCCCATTGATTTTAAGTCTGCAAAACGTAAGCATTGGGTCACGGCTGCGGGTGGAAGGCTTAAGCACGAAAAAGGGCGAATGTATTCATATCATAGGGCCAAACGGGGCAGGGAAGTCAACGCTGCTACTCACCCTTGCGGGTCTTATTGAAGCTGATGAAGGTAAGGTGATGCTGCATGGCAAACCAATGGATAGTTGGTCTATTGCTACGCTTGCCAGCGTACGTACTTTATTAGCTCAGCAAAGTGAAAGTGGTTTTCACCTTTCAGTTAAGGAATACTTAAGTTTTTATACAGTAGAAAAACAGTCTTCGCTCATTCCTCCGGTTTTAGAAAAGGCCCTTGAAGTGTCAGGCTTTTTAAACAAAATCCTTACCCAGCTTTCTGGCGGCGAGCGGCAGCGGGTAGAAATTTGTCGAGCGCTCTTACAAATTTGGCCCCAGTTAGAGCGGGGTGAGGGTATAGCGTTTTTAGATGAGCCTCTGCAAGGGCTTGACATTAGGCATCAATACGCATTGGCTAGCTTGGTGAAATTCCTTTGTGGTAAAGGAAATACGATACTCATTACGTCTCACGATATCGCACTGAGCGCAAATTACTGCGATAGTCTATGGTTAATGCAGAAAGGGGGTATTGTAGCGATGGGTGAGCCGAAAGATGTGGCAACCCAGGTAAACCTTGAGAAGGTATTTGAATGCCATTTTGCTATAAGCAAGCACGATAACTTTCTAGAAATTCAAGTTTGCGCACCTATTTCCTTAGAATAAATGTGGTAAAGTGCCATCACATTTTAAGATTCGTATTTTCGCATTAGGCTGATTATAAAAATGCGCTACAGGCATACTGTGAAGCGCGCTACAGTCTTTTTATTCGAAGCATTGAGTTTCAATAATTATTTTCAGTAAAACGTTTGCCCTACGTTTTTTATTCAGGAGAACACCGTTGAGTAATTGGCAAGTAGACAGTTGGAGAAATAAACCTATTCTTCAGCAACCAGAGTACGATGACAAAGTACGTTTAAATGAAGTAGAGCAAACACTAAGTTCTTATCCTCCACTCGTATTCGCTGCTGAAGCCCGTGAACTTAGACGTCAGCTAGGCGAAGTGAGCTTGGGTAAAGGCTTTCTTTTGCAAGGCGGTGACTGCGCAGAGTCGTTTGACGAATTTAACGCGCCTAAAATTCGCGATACGTTCAAAGTAATTCTTCAAATGGCTATTGTGCTTACGTTTGCTGGTCGTTGCCCGGTAACCAAGGTTGCCCGTATGGCGGGACAATATGCTAAACCGCGTTCATCAGATTTTGAAACCCGCGGTGGCGTGACCTTGCCAAGCTATCGCGGTGATATCATCAATAACTTTGAGTTTACTGAAGCGGCCCGTCGACCAGACCCTGATCGCTTACTAGAAGCGTATCATCGCAGCGCTTCAACCTTGAACCTTCTTCGCGCGTTTGCCCAAGGTGGTTTGGCCGACCTTCACGAAGTGAACCGTTGGAACATGGCATTTGTTGAAAATAACCCGCTTAAAGAGCGTTATTCTGACATGGCCAACCGTATTCAAGATACCCTTGAGTTTATGGATGTTATAGGTATTAACGCACAAACCAGTTCTACGCTACATGAAACCTCGCTGTTTACGTCGCATGAAGCATTGCTGTTGAACTATGAGCAGGCGCTAACACGTATCGATACCCTTACCGGTAAGCCTTACGATTGTTCGGCTCACATGGTGTGGATTGGCGAGCGTACCCGTCAACTAGACCATGCGCACGTTGAGTTTTTCCGAGGCATTCACAACCCAATTGGTGTGAAAGTGGGGCCAAGCATGCAAGAAGACGAGCTTATTCGTTTGATTGATGCGCTTAACCCGTTAAACGACCCAGGTCGTTTAACGCTAATTACGCGTATGGGCGCCGATAATCTGGCCGACAATTTGCCACGCTTATTGCGTAAAGTGAAAGCTGAAGGCAGACACGTAGTGTGGAGCTCTGACCCGATGCACGGCAACACGTTCTCGGCATCTAGCGGCTATAAAACCCGTAACTTCGATGCAATTTTGAAAGAAATTAAGCAGTTCTTCCAAGCTCACGAAGCAGAAGGTACTCACGCAGGTGGTATTCACCTTGAAATGACCGGTCAGCACGTAACGGAGTGTACTGGCGGTGCTTATGAAATTAGCGATGAAGACTTAGCGCAAGCCTACAAAACGCAATGCGATCCACGCTTAAATGCAGACCAAGTACTTGAAATGGCATTCTTAGTGGCTGACCATTTGCGTAATGCGTAATGCGTAATGCGTAATGCGTAATGCGTAATGCGTAATGCGTAATGCGTAATGCGTAATGCGTAATGCGTAATGCGTAATGCGTAATGCGTAATGCGTAATGCGTAATGCGTAATGCGTAATGCGTAATGCGTAATGCGTAATGCGTGTTAATTTTCAAAAATGAAAAACGGGCAGCGGAACAAACGCTGCCCGTTTTTTTATAGCAGCTGTTCTCTTTCTTGCTCGCTCAATATACCCGTGAAAATAGTTTCTCGCCTTAAGTTAGCGGTGCGCTCATCATCGGCTAATAACAGGGCTTTAAATAAGTCAGGCTCATTGCGGGCTTCTATAATCCCCTTCCAAAGCAGGTAGCTACCATAACGCATCATTTTGTTTTGATATCGGGTTTCTAAAGTGTGTTCAGCTTGTTCAAAAAGTTCAGGATGAGATAGCAACTTGTCAGCTATGGCGCTGTGAATTTTTTTGATGCGTTCGTTTACGTCACTTCGACGTTGTTTTCTGGGTCTTGCAAACATAATTCATCGTGTGGTTAGTGTTTACTCATTTTAACAAGGGGGGACGCTGAGTCCCCTTGTGATTGCTAGTCGTCACTTAATAGCGGTTCTACAACAGACTCTAAACCGTTTAGCTTAATTTCATACATTAAAGCGAGCTGTTCACCAAGCTTGTTTTCTGGAAAGCCTTGCTTGTGAAACCAAACCAAATAAGGCTCTGGTAAATGGAAAAGGCGTCTTCCAGCATATTTTCCGAACGGCATCACTTGATTAATGGCTGCTTTGATAAGCGTTGGGTCCATCTTCTAACTACCTTTTACATCTTTATTTGAACTAACTTCGTCGTCTTCACGCTGTTGGGCTTGCCAAAGGGTTGCGTATTCACCGCCTTGTTCAAGTAAGTAAGTGTGTGTCCCTTCCTCTACTATGGTACCGTTTTTAAGTACGAGGATCTTGTCGGCATCAACGATAGTGGACAGTCTATGGGCTATGACCAAACTAGTATGCCCCTTGGCCGCATCGCGAAGGGCTGACAAAATTGCTCGTTCTGATGTGCTGTCTAACGAGCTGGTGGCTTCATCAAAAATCATGATTGGCGCGCCTTTAAGTAAGGCCCTTGCGATAGATACGCGCTGCTTTTCGCCACCAGAAAGTTTTAGGCCTCGCTCACCTACCGTTGTGTCTAGCTTATCAGGCAAGCTTTCTACAAATGCTTCAAGATGCGCGAGTTTGATAACTTGCTTAATGTCTTCATCGCTGGCATCAGGGTTACCGTAGCGAATGTTCTCCAGCAAGGTAGTGTTAAACAGCACCGTATCCTGAGGGACAATGCCGATATGTGAACGCAGACTTTGTTGCGTAACCGATGTGATGTCTTTTCCATTTATCGTGATTTCGCCCTGTTGAGGCTCATAAAACCGAAAGAGTAGTTTCATCAGCGTTGATTTTCCTGCGCCGCTTTCACCAACTACTGCTACCTTGGCGCCAGGCGGTACGTCAAAGCTTAACCCGTTTAATATTTTTCTATTTTCGTTGTAGGCGAAATACACGTTATTAAAGCGTAGTGCTGGGTTGACGCAGGTTAATTCGGTGGCGTCTTCTGCATCTCTAATAGCTGGTGTTTGAGCTAGAAGGTCGAATAACTTATCGATATTGGCAAGGCTGCCACGAATTTCACGGTATACAAAACCCAAAAAATTCAAGGGCATGAAAATCTGCATGGTGAAGGCGTTAATTAGTACAAAGTCGCCAATGGTCATTTCGCCATTTATAACCCCGAAAGCAGCGTTTGCCATCATTGAAGTCATGGCAATGGCAATGATGGCGGCTTGACCACCGTTTAATGCGAATAGCGATAAGCGGTTCTTCCGTCGCGCTTTCTCCCATGCAGCTAAATCGGTATCGTACCGATTGGCTTCAAACGATTCGTTATTGAAATACTTTACTGTCTCAAAATTAAGCAGGCTGTCTACCGCTCTTGAATTCGTAGTTGAGTCTGCTTCGTTCATTTGTGTGACAAAGCGTGTGCGCCAGTCGGTGGCTTTCATCGAAAAGCCAATGTACGCCACTACGCTAATCACAATTATTAGTGCGAAAGATACGCCAAACTGGAATAAGAGCAAACCGACGACAAGGGCGATCTCTAAGAGAGTGGGGACAATATTAAACACCATAAAGCGCATTAAAAAGCTTACGCCGTTGGTGCCTCGCTCGATATCTCTTGATAAACCGCCTGTACGCCGATTTAGATGAAAGCCTAAGTCAAGGTTGTGTAGATGTTTAAAAACCTTAAGCCCAAGACGACGCATGGCGCGCTCAGTAACGCGACCAAATAGCGTATCTCGCACTTCGCCGAGTAAAACATTGAGTAAGCGCAGCGTCCCATAAGCGACGATTAAACTAATAGGAACCGCTAAAGCTAGCGTAGTTAAATCTCCATTTAAGCTATCAACGGTATACTTCAGCACATAGGGAAGACCAATACTGGCAAGCTTTGCTGCTACTAGGCACAGCAGGGCAAAAAATACACGCTGCTTAAACTCGAGAAGATAAGGCCAAAGTTGTGATAGAACGTGCCATTTAACAGGTTCATCGGTATTCGTATGAAAACGGTTTTTTCTCATTTTATAGTGTGCTTTATTGTTTAGCTTACTGTACTAAGAGCGGGAAGATTCGGAAAACAATTTGGTGTAACACCTTTATTAGGAATTGAACAAGCTTGCCCATATACAATTATTCTCGCCTTTTGTGGTACGTTTTGAAATAGGCTAGAGATTAAAATGGTCTTATTTATAGCAACGAATGTGTTTAATTTTTATTTCTCCCCGCGTACACTAGAGGTAGTTTAATTTAGTTACTTTGTTATTTATTCAATTGATCGCTAGGTTTTGTAACGTCAAAAACCTCTTTAGCGACTCATAAAGCAGCAAAGGGTTAAGGAGTTGGTTTGTTAGAAGATAGTTTCGGTAGACAGTTTCACTATTTGCGTTTGTCAGTGACCGAAGCGTGCAACTTTCGCTGTCAGTACTGTTTGCCAGATGGGTACGAAGGCCCAACGAGCGATCAGTTTATGACACTTAGCGAAATTGATACCTTACTCAAAGCGTTTGCTCAGCTAGGTACTTCCAAAGTGCGTCTAACAGGTGGCGAGCCAACCCTGCGAAGAGACTTCCTTGATATCTTACAACTAACTAGTAATACGCCGGGTATAGAGCGTGTAGCGATGACAACACATGGGGCGCGAATGGAAAAGTTTGCCCACCAATGGAAAGATGCAGGCTTAGATCAAGTAAACGTCAGTATCGATAGTCTAGACCCCCGGCAATTCGCTGCTATAACAGGACAGGATAAGTTAAAAGCGGTGCTGCGAGGGTTGGATGCGGCCATTGATGCCGATCTTGACGTGAAAGTTAACTCTGTTTTACTCAACGACTTTTCTGATAGCCGCCTACATCGGTTTCTTGCTTGGCTCAAAGATATGCCGGTAACGCTCCGTTTTATCGAGTTAATGGAAACAGGCGATTTAAATCAATTTTTCAATAAACAGCATCAAAGCGGTTCACCATTGAAAAAGACCCTGTTAGATATGGGGTGGCAGCCGTTATTGCGTAGGAAAGATGCTGGGCCAGCGCAAGAGTTCTATCACCCGGACTATGCGGGCAAGATTGGTTTAATCATGCCGTACAGCAAAGATTTTTGTAAAACTTGTAATCGTCTTCGTGTCTCCGCGCCAGGCAAGTTACATCTTTGCTTATTCAGCGAAAATGGCATAGATATGAGGCATCTTCTTGCAAATGGTAATGTGGATGACGTGGTTGTCTTCCTACAAAGTGTGCTGGGGCAAAAGCACGAAACCCATTATCTCCATGAGGGAAAAACTGGAGCAACGAAGCACCTAGCCATGTTGGGAGGCTAGCAAACTACTCCTGCGTTAAAGGAAAATGAAGGCCGAAATAAAAAACATAGAATAAGTTTGGTTTGTTGTAAAAATAAGCTATATTCTCCGGTGAGAACATATTAAGAATAATAAAGACAAAGGAAGTATATGCATATCAAGGACAGTGCGCGTCTTTCCTACCACTATATCACCGAAAAAGACGCTGACTTCCTATGGGAGCTCGACCAAGACGAGCTTGTTATGAAGTACATAAGTGGTGGTAAGAAGTCTTCAAAAGAAGATATCCGAGACATATTTGTTCCCCGTTTCCAAGCTTATTCCAATCCAGCTTTAGGCTGGGGGCTTTGGCGTGTAGAAACGCTGGCTGAAAAAGAAAGTATAGGGTGGATTTTGGTTCGTCCTTTTGGCTTTTTTACCCAACATCCTGAAAGTGACAATATGGAATTAGGGTGGCGGTTTAAACGTCATACTTGGGGCAATGGATATGCCACTGAGGCTGCGCAGACAATAAAAGACGCCTTATATGACATTGGCGTGGAAAAGTTTTCGGCCATCGCTAATCCAGAAAATAGCGCGTCTATCAATATTATGAAAAAGCTCGGAATGACATTTAGCCACGAACTTGAATACATTGACAAACTCTATCACGAGACAGTGGTAGTTTATACTAACTAAACAGGCCCGTCGTAAAACAAAAAAACGGTTGTTGAAGTTATTTATTCTTCAATATGTTCTTCACGCTCTGATAGCGCGCATTCTGGTCTTCAGATAGGGTCGTTGTTTCAAGTGTTTCTCTGCATTTGTTAATAGCAGCCACTGTGTCAGAAAGCATAGGCGCGTTTGCCTTTCTCGCTCTAATAATGGCTTGAAGATAGTTTAGTGCAATTGAGGGATTTTTAGGCATAACCCGAAATGCTTGAGCAAAGGTGGTATAAGATTGCTCCAGATTGCCTCGTTTATACTGGGCGACAGCCGTGTTGTTGAGTGTTTTAGGACTTAGCGTAATCGTTTCTTTTTCTTCTTTTTCCTGCTTTAAGTACGTCGCCATTAGATTTAACTCATCAGCATTCTCATTCTGCCTTGAAGAAATAGCATCTAAGATTGCTATAGATTCTTTTTTCAGTCCAACCTCATGAAGCGCTTTGGCTCTATCAAGTAATGCTTCCGTGGAGTGATGTTGAGTGTGGTCTGTGTGAAAATCTGACAGCAGCATTTGGGCTTTTACTGTGTCATCCTTTAAGTAGTGAAGTCGGGCATCGATCACTGTTAATTCATCATTTACCGCTGCTTTAGGGTGAGCTCTTTTCAACTGACGTAAATATTCATTGGTTTGTTTAACAACGCCGTTTACGTATTCTGGCTCAGACGTCATCGCAAAATCAACACCGGCTCTTGCTGCTGTTAGATAAATATCTGGTTTATCGTAGATAGAGTTTCTTGCATAGCGTACAACTTTCTTCGCACTGTTAAACTGACTTTCATAGTCGTGTGTGATGCGAGCAAGGTTTATCGCCATCTGATGTCGAGGAATATTCTGTGGAGAAATATTACATGCAAGCGTAGTACATTCAAGTGCATCATCAAACGCTGATTGCTTAATCTGCAGTTTGGCGAGTAAGTCGTATGCTTCTAATGCAGAATCGGGGCGCATTGCCAGTTGGATAATTTCTCTTTCTGCATCATCAAGTTCATTAAGCGCTAGAAAGCTTTTTGCTATCCCCATTTTGGCCCAGCTAAAATCTTGAATGTTTATTATTGATTCAAAGAAAGGGATAGCTTCCTGAAACCTCTCGGTGATAAGAAACAAATCACCTTTTATCTTCATTGCTAAAGGAAAGTGTTCAGCGTTCTCGGGTTGCAATAAGAAATACTCAACCTCAGCTAGGGCCTTTTCATAGTCCTGTTTGTCCATGAATGAATAAACATTTTTAAAGGCTTTTTTTCTTGCTAAAACACGGGAAAGTCGACGGTCTAATTCGTTAACGGAAAATGGCTTGGCAATGAATTCATCTGGCTGTAACTCGATAATCGCGTGAACAATATCTGCTGAAGTGTCTGCGCTAGTGAAGATAAATGCGCTAGTGAGGGGCAGCATGTGAGACTCGTTGAGTTGCTCGAGTAAAAAATAACCGCCTTGTTCCGAGCGTAAGTTATAGGAGCAAATGATGGCGTCGTAAGTGTGTTCTTGTAACGCTGACAGGGCATGAGAGGGTCTATCAACATAGTCCATATTCCTGAAACCTAGCTGCTCAAGCGCGTAGTGCATGTGGCTTTTTGCCAGCACCTGATCTTCGGCAATTAACAACTTAGTATTTCTAGCTAAGTGGAGCTTCATTAAAGGGTAGCCTTTAGGACGTTATGGATTTCACCATACCACGATAATTATTTTTAAAGTATAGCTCGTCAGTGAGACTATCGCATAGTTGAGGTTATTTTTGGATGAATTTAGGTAAACAAATGTCGCGATGAATTGGGCGGCTGAGTGCTTGTTTACACTTTTTTTAAAAGCTGAGTGATAACCATGAGCATTATCGGCGCAGACATTTCTATAAAAGGTTTGGTCGGTTTTGTGAGTGAATTCATTTTCTGGATTTGCTACACAAACAAGTGACGATTCTAACTTATACGATGATATAGGTGTTAGATTTTGAAAAGACTAAGAGGAGATGGTGGACGCTACTGGGCTTGAACCAGTGACCCTCGCCTTGTAAGGGCGATGCTCTCCCAACTGAGCTAAGCGTCCGTATTTTGATTTCACTATTTAACCACTGCGAGAAAGTGGTGGACGCTACTGGGCTTGAACCAGTGACCCTCGCCTTGTAAGGGCGATGCTCTCCCAACTGAGCTAAGCGTCCGTATTTTGATTTCACTGTTTAGCCACTGTGAGAAAGTGGTGGACGCTACTGGGCTTGAACCAGTGACCCTCGCCTTGTAAGGGCGATGCTCTCCCAACTGAGCTAAGCGTCCGTATTTTGATTTCACTATTTAACCACTGTGAGAAAGTGGTGGACGCTACTGGGCTTGAACCAGTGACCCTCGCCTTGTAAGGGCGATGCTCTCCCAACTGAGCTAAGCGTCCATATTTTGTAAAACCTTGCCTAAGCAAGTGGGGCGGTATTATAGAGTCGGTTCCGTTAGTGTCAACAATAAAATTAAAGAAAAATGACTGTGTGCCCGAAATTTAGCCACTCTGACCACATCTTAACTAAATTGATGAAAAGAGCAGCGTTTTTGAGTACCCAAAGTGGACAGACACTTATTTAGATGTGTGTGCAAAGGTATCCTTATTTAGTTCCGCTTAAAGTCGATATACACTTCTACACAGGAATTTAAATCGGACACACACTCAAAGTTAAAATTTAAATCGGACACACACTCATAATTTAAATTGGACACACACTTATTAATCTAGAACTAAATGCGACCAAGGCCCAAAGCACTCATACTTGCTCATTAGACACCCACCTTTAAACAAAAAAAGTGTCTGTCCGTTTTCTGCTTTTTGAGCAGTAGATGGTCATTAACTGTGTCCCATATTAGTTAAAAAAGCTGTTGAAGAATTAATTAAGGAAAATTAGTGTCTGTCCACTTTCTTCTCCATCTATTCTCAACTTACTTTTGAAGTCGCGCGGAGACTGGTAGAATGCGCGCATCTTTAGAAATACTATTAACAATAGAGAGTGACCATGTCGGTTGTTACACGATTTGCACCCAGCCCAACAGGCTATCTTCACGTTGGTGGCGCACGAACTGCGCTTTATTCTTGGCTTCTTGCGAAAAGTAAAGGCGGTGAGTTTGTTCTTCGTATTGAAGATACTGATATTGAGCGTTCAACTGAAGAAGCTAAGCAGGCTATTTTAGACGGTATGCAATGGTTAGGTTTAACCTGGGATACGGGGCCGATTTATCAGACCGATCGTTTTGATAGATATAAAGAACTTATTCAGCAGCTTTTGGATGAAGGTAAAGCGTACAAATGCTTTATGAGCTCTGAAGAACTAGATTCAATTCGTGAAGCGCAAAAAGAGCGCGGTGAAAAGCCTCGTTATCCTGGCACATGGAGAGACAGAACGGATCACCCTGAAGGTGAGCCGTTTGTTATTCGCTTTAAAAATCCTTTAGAAGGCAAAGTGGTTATTAATGATCACGTGCGCGGAAAAATTGAAATTAGCAATACAGAGCTAGACGATCTCATTATTCAGCGCACTGATGGCACGCCTACCTATAACTTCTGTGTAGTTGTAGATGATTGGGACATGGGGATTACCCATGTAGTACGCGGTGAAGACCATATAAACAACACGCCACGTCAAATCAATATACTCGAAGCCCTAAATGCACCTGTTCCAGAGTACGCTCACGTTTCTATGATCTTAGGTGATGATGGTAAAAAACTGTCAAAACGACATGGTGCAGTAAGTGTAATGCAGTATCGTGATGACGGTTTCCTACCACAAGCGGTACTAAACTATCTTGTCAGGTTGGGCTGGTCTCACGGCGATCAAGAAGTTTTCTCTGTCGACGAAATGATTGAGAAATTTAGTCTGGATGCAATAGGGCAGTCTGCGTCTGCATTTAATACAGAAAAGCTAATCTGGTTAAATCAGCATTATATAAAGACGTTGCCGGCAAGTGAGGTTGCTTCACATGCTAAATGGCATTTCGAACAGTTAAATGTCGATTTAACAACAGGTCCAGCGCTTGAATCGATAATTGCTATTCAAGCGGATAGAGTTAAAACGCTTAAAGAGTTAGCAGAGATTTCTACATACTTTTATCAAGACTATGAAGATTTCGATGCGAACGCCGCGAAAAAACACCTTCGCCCAGTCGCTCGAGGTCCATTAGAGCTTGCTAAAGATAAACTAATGGCAATTGAAGAGTGGAATCCAGTAAATATTCAAGCCGCTATTAATAGTACGGCTGAAGAACTGGAAGTAGGCATGGGTAAAGTAGGCATGCCGCTGCGTGTAGCTGTGACAGGTGGTGGTAATTCACCGTCTCTAGATATCACGTTGAATCTTATCTCAAAAGAGAAAATTGGCGAGAGAATCGACAAAGCGCTTACTTTTATAGCAAACAGAGAAAATTCATAAAAAAAGCGTTGACATGACAGAGGGGGATGCCTAGAATGCGCCCCGCTGTCACGGAACAGTCACACAAAATGACTGGCACCATGATGGGGCCATAGCTCAGCTGGGAGAGCGCCTGCATGGCATGCAGGAGGTCGGCGGTTCGATCCCGCCTGGCTCCACCAAGTCACATTGAGTTGTGGTTTGATATAGGCTGAAGTTGCTAACACAACTTCGGACTGAAATTTCGAAACTTTAGTATCGAAAAAGAATTCAGTCCCCTTCGTCTAGAGGCCTAGGACACCGCCCTTTCACGGCGGTAACAGGGGTTCGAATCCCCTAGGGGACGCCATTTTATCGCGTCACAGTCGATTAAAACTGTGAAATAGGCTGGAGTTGATAATTCAACTTCTGACTGAAAGTTTCAGTAGGGAAAGGTCGCTCAGTTCGCTGGCTCACTTTGCCTTACTGAAAATCTCGAAAGCGGAGCTTTCGACAGAAGATTTTCAGTCCCCTTCGTCTAGAGGCCTAGGACACCGCCCTTTCACGGCGGTAACAGGGGTTCGAATCCCCTAGGGGACGCCATTTTATCGCGTCACAGTCGATTAAAACTGTGAAATAGGCTGGAGTTGATTATTCAACTTCTGACTGAAAGTTTCGGTAAGGAAAAGTCGTGCAATTCGTTAGCTCACTTTGCCTTACTGAAAATCTCGAAAGCGGAGCTTTCGAAAGAAGATTTTCAGTCCCCTTCGTCTAGAGGCCTAGGACACCGCCCTTTCACGGCGGTAACAGGGGTTCGAATCCCCTAGGGGACGCCATTTTATCGCATCACAGTCGATTAAAACTGTGAAATAGGCTGGAGTTGATTAATCAACTTCTGACTGAAAGTTTTAGTAAGGCAAGGTCGCTCAGTTCGCTAGCTCACTTCGCCTTACTGAAAATCTCGAAAGCGGTGCTTTCGAAAGAAGATTTTCAGTCCCCTTCGTCTAGAGGCCTAGGACACCGCCCTTTCACGGCGGTAACAGGGGTTCGAATCCCCTAGGGGACGCCATTTCGAAAAAACCAGCCATTCGGCTGGTTTTTTTGTTTCTGGCTTAAAACACTGTGGACAGACACTTCAATTAAATCTGTAAGCAAATAAATGCAAAGCCATCTTAAGAAAGCTTCAGTGGACAGACACTCTTCTATTCCTCTTAAAACCATCTACCTAGACATACACCGATCATATTCATCGGAATTTGCAATTCTTATCAAAGAGGCGTCAATGCCCTCGCGCTAGTACTTTTCAAAGGTTCAATGCGTAAAGAACTCATGTCACAACCGTTTAAGAAACTTTTGTGTGATAGATACGCGAGCTTGCTGAACTGTTATGATCTAAAAAATACAAAAGAGGTGTTATATGCAGAATTATCCAATTGGAACTCCTGGTGAGCCGTGGGACGAAGAAGAAAAAGCCCAATGGAAAGCACAGCAGACTGTGAAAAGAAGTTATCAGGAAGAAGTACTTAATAAACTTTTCAATATTATCCCTGAAGGTTTTGAGTTAAAGCAGTATGGGGCACTTCCTTACGATACAGCGCGTTACCCACTATATGTTGTCATTCCTAAGAGTTTTGACGCTGAAAAGCCGTCTGCACTTGTTACAGGCGGTGTACACGGCTACGAAACCAGTGGTGTGCAAGGTGCGCTACAATTTATTGAAACAAAGCTGTCTGAATATGCTAACCACGTAAATATTGTTGTTGTGCCATGCGTAAGTCCCTGGGGCTACGAAACTATAAATCGATGGAATCCGCTGGCATTAGATCCAAATCGCTCGTTTTACAGTGATTCTCCTGCACCAGAGTCCGCTCAGCTTATGCAATTAGTATCTGATTTAGCGTTATCTCTTACGCTTCATATTGATTTGCATGAAACGACAGACACGGACAATAGTGAGTTTAGGCCAGCACTGGCTGCACGGGATGGGGTGACCCATGATAACTGGAACATTCCAGATGGTTTCTATACGGTTGCTAACACTCCAAGTCCTCAAATAGAGTTTCAAAAAGCAGTTATTGAGGCTGTGAAAAAAGTAACGCATATCGCACCGGCCGATGAAAACGGAAAGATTATAGGTGCGGATGTGGTGAGCGAAGGTGTAATTTGCTATGACAAGAAGTCGTTGTATCTTTGTGGAGGTATGACAGATGCTAAGTACGTCACAACCACAGAAGTCTATCCCGATAGCGATAATGCGACACCCGAGAATTGCAATGATGCTCAGGTGGCCGCAATTTGCGCTGCACTCGATTATTTAAATTAGACGCTTGAACGTTTAGACGTCTAGATGTATATTTGAGACTCTTTTTTAGGAGGCTCTTTGTGTTTACTTATTCTGCGGTTATTTACGACGGTAAAAAGCAAAATTTAGTGAGGTATGACTGTGGGACAGACACTGAGTTTTCCTCATATCTTGAATCGCGCTTTGGTTGTCATGTTTGTTTGTGGTCCAATAAAGAACTATCTGAGACTACAATGGCGACTATCGCATCTTCGCGAGTACAGATTAAAAAAGACGGTTTAGATAAAACAAAAGTATTATGAACTCAGTTTCCCCATGTGTAGCTTTGTGCAAGTTAAGCGAAGAGGACATTTGCATTGGATGTAAACGTGCGATTGAAGAAATCATTAATTGGCGGACATACACCGATAATCAAAAGAAGGCCGTATTCACTCGTCTTGAAAATTTAGAAAAGGAAGCCGCTACCCAGTCACAGCCTCGTAAATAGGCTAAGTGCAGACTTCTATCAAGAATTTTCTACGTATGGACAGACACACAAGCTTTTCTATTCGTATAAAATTAGAAGCCTGCCTCACTCCCACATGAAGTAAAGTGTCTGGCGGACAGACACTTACTAAATTTAAATAGCTGCAATTTAAAACCACCTTAAATGCACCTTAAATAGACAGTCACAGAAGTTGAAAAACTAAGCATCAAAGCCTGGCTGATATAAGTGCTTTTTGCTAAACTCCTGCGCCGATTTTATGTTCTATTAAACTGAGATTTTTGCAATGAAAGTAATGCTTGCCCCTATGGAGGGCGTTGTTGATCACTTAATGAGAGATATGCTCACTCGCGTGGGTGGTTTCGATCAGTGCGTTACTGAATTTGTAAGAGTTGTCGATCAAAAATTACCAAAGAAAACGTTTTATAGACTTTGCCCTGAGCTTCATAATGATGGCAAAACTCCGGCAGGTGTGCCTGTCCGAGTTCAATTATTAGGACAACATCCACAGTGGCTTGCAGAGAATGCACAAACCGCGATAGAGCTGGGCTCTCCTGGTGTTGACCTTAATTTTGGTTGCCCTGCCAAAACAGTTAATAAAAGTAAGGGCGGGGCGGTTTTGTTGAAAGAAACCCAAACCCTTTATGACATTGTGAAAGCTGTAAGGGATGCTGTTCCTGCAGAAATCCCAGTTTCAGCCAAAATCAGACTAGGTTTTGAAGACAAATCTTTAGCTATCGAGAATGCTATAGCTATCACTGAAGCGGGCGCTTCTGAACTCGTTGTTCATGCGCGGACCAAAACGGAGGGGTATAAACCACCGGCGTATTGGGACTGGATAGCGAAGATAAAACAACATACCGATATTCCACTTGTCGCAAATGGTGAAATTTGGAACGCTGAAGACGCTCAGCGTTGTCAGAGCCAATCAGAGTGTACCAACCTGATGATTGGACGAGGTGCATTGGCAATGCCTAATCTGGCGCTGAGTATTAAAGAGGGCGTAGCACCTATGCCATGGTCTGAACTGGCTGCTTTGCTGATTCAATACTCTGGCTACGAAATTTTTGGTGATAAGGGCAAATATTACCCCAACCGAATTAAGCAATGGTGCGGCTATCTGAAAAGACAATACCCTGAAGCTGAAGTTCTATTCAACGACATAAGGCGCCTAACGAAATCTCAGGACATTGTTGATGTGCTTGCACGCCAAGCCGATATTTAGCCAAGTATTTTTGCAATGGTGTTAGAGGTTCACGACAGATACCTTTGAGCATTTGCAACGTTTGGGCGACATGCCCTTTGGCAGCATCTGGCGAAATTCTCCATCATCTCGGGGCAACCGACAGGCCCAGTAAAAAGTGTTTCAAAATTACTAGTTACTAGCTGCCAGTTCTCTTTTGTCATTCCAAGCTTACTTAACAAGCGGTTGGGAAGCTTTGGGACTTTGCAGGTATCGTTATTACTCTCCGCATTCATCGTATCAGTGATAAGCTGCAAATAATCGGTAAATGCGAAGGGCAACGGCACGGTGTTCTTGTGGTGACTATCGCTAAAAGGCATCAAAAACTTAGGCGTTTTATTCGAGCGTTTGGCATTCAAGCGATATTGGATACTAGTATGGTGAGAGTTGCTTAGCGTCGTCGCTATTTTTGCTCGAATGGGATTTAAATCGACGTAAGCCATTACACTGGCCAGTGCTTTCTCATCGAGTATAGCTTGTGACCTAAACCTTCTTTCCCAGAAATAGCCCCTACATTCATCTTCTTTGTTAGCTCTTCGAGCAATATATTCATTGAGCATACGCATAAACCAGCTGATGCTTTGAAGTCGCTCTCGATATATAACAGATAGTGATTTTAATTCTGCTAGCTCATCTAACGTTACAGAATCAAAGTTTTCTAAATATCGCTGCACTACGGGCGGGCATTTATAAAACATCCTCCACCGAAGCAAGACCTCATCCATCGTCCAGCCTTCAGCTCTGCCTTTGGCTATATGCAATACCACATGAATGTGATTATGCATGACAGCGTAGGCGCATAAGTCGATGGCAAAAGCTTGAGAAAGCTTATGGAGCCTGTCTTGAATCCACTTTCTTCTATGCTCATAGTTTATGCCAGTGCGGGCATCGCGACCACAGAGGTAAGATTGCCTTACGCAGCGAGAAATGCAGTGGTAATAAGGTGTAACATCAGTATTTATTTGCTTGTAACGAGGTAAAGGCATGTCCGTATCCCATATCTATTTATTAGCATTATGAGATTTACGGCGTCAATGTTAAGTGGTCTTTAGGACAGTTTTAGGAGCGGTTTCTTCAAATAAGAGCTCTTTCAATTAAGTCTCATAATGAATATTAGTAGAAGTTGAATAACTAAGATTTAAAATCGTGGACAGACACTCGAGCCTCACAACGAATAAAAATCCATCGTTGCGTCAAATAGGCTAAAAGGAAAAAGGACAGACACTCTTATCTAGTAAGTGTCTGTCCTTTCTAATTCCATTATTTTGCACATACACGTCCACTTGCTAGGAAACTAGACAAAAATCTGAACGAGTGTCTGTCCCTAACAACTTTCTTTCAATAGAAAATTACACAAACACATCAACTCTAGAACCCACACGCCCATCGTTAGTGCTTGAGGTCTGCTGTGTGCTCTGAGGCTGAGTCTCGCGACTTTCTTGCACATTACGGGGCTCAACCTGTTGAGTAGGTCGCTGTGGCGATTCTAAGACAGTGGAAACAGGAGACGAATTAACAGAAGAAACGTCCATAAACAAACCTCGCATTTAAAAAATCACTTAATAAGATTAGCACAATTATTGAGCGCTAAGAATTAAACTTCTTAAGTGTCTGTCCATAAAATTAGCGATCAAAGGCTGTGCCTCAGCATTTGGATGAATACCATCGTTTTGCATTAAGTCCTTATTTAGCGCTATTTCTTCAAGGAGAAAGGGGATTTTTTGAACGTCCTGAGCTTCCGCTACTTTATTGAAGTTTTGAGTAAACATCTGCGTATAGCGCTTGCCATAATTAGAAGGAATTTGCATTTCTTGCAGAAACACTACGGCATTACTCTCCTTCGCAACACTTACCAGCGAATCTAAATTATCCCTAATCTTACCGATATTGTGCCCCTGAAGGCCGTCATTACCGCCCAGTTCAATCAATACATGGGTAGGGTTGTGTTGCTCTAATAAACGGGGAAATCGCGCTAAACCACCGTCAGTGGTCTCTCCGCTTACCGCAGCATTTACAATATCAATCGGAATGTTGTCGTCTTGCCACATCTTTTGTAACAAACTGACCCAACCCTCATGTTGCTGTAATCCATAAGCCGCGGATAAACTGTCACCTAAGATAAGTAAAACCGCATTTTCGCTTGTGTCGCTCTGCTCGGCTTGATCTGATAGCGCTTGAAAGGGTATTAAAAGAATAAGTAAAAAAGCGAACAAATAACGAAATTTAACAAACACGAATTGATGACCTCTTATGATAAAAGCTAATGCTGTAACCAAAGTAGTGGATACGAGTGAAGGTTCACTGCAGATCCTTCGTCCTATTTCTTTTGAAGTCAAGTCTGGTGAGTCCGTTGCCATTATTGGCGCGTCAGGCTCGGGTAAGTCAACCCTTTTGGGCTTGTTAGCTGGGCTTGACCAAGTTACAGAAGGGGAAATTTTCTTAGATGGTGAAGCACTTCACAGCATGAATGAAGAAGAGCGCGCAATTTTAAGAGGAAATAAAGTAGGCTTCATTTTCCAAAGCTTTATGTTAGTTCAAAGCTTAACAGCCTTGGAAAACGTGATGCTACCGGCAGAAATTGCAGGGCTTGATAACCCAAAGGCACTAGCTTTGGATATTCTAGAGCAAGTCGGATTGAAACATCGCGCACATCACTTCCCTAACCAGTTGTCCGGGGGCGAGCAACAGCGCGTTGCCATAGCGCGAGCATTTATTACCTCTCCCAAAATACTTTTCGCCGATGAGCCTACCGGCAACCTAGACGCCAAAAATAGTGAAAAAATCGAAGCGCTGTTGTTCGAGATGAATAGAGAAAAAGGCACAACTCTCGTACTTGTAACTCATGATAACGAGCTAGCGGAACATTGTGACAGGCAACTCACTATGAATGCTGGTGAATTAGTTGAAACAACTGCCGCGAACACAATGAATAAGAAAGAGGCGGTTTAGATGTCGACGTCTTTTAATTTAGCTTGGCGGCTTTTTAAGCATGAGGCTAGACGTGGTGAACTGACCATCATATTGCTGGCCATTGTGCTATCTGTGGCAGCCGTATTGTCGCTGTCACTTTTCAGTGAGCGTTTACAGGGCGCACTAAAGTCTCGCTCTGCAGCATTTATTGCAGCAGATGCGCAACTTCGTTCAGATGACCCTATAAACGAGGAGTGGTTAGCTAGAGCCCAAGAAGAGGGCCTTGCGACGGCAAAGCAGGTGGCAACACGTTCAATGGTGTTTAAAGGCGACGAGATGTCGCTTGTTGATTTACGAGCCGTGAATGACGCTTATCCACTGAAAGGGACAGTCAATATTACCGACCAGCCTTTTGGAGAAAAACGCAATACTGCAGAATTACCTCAGTCTGGGGAAGCATGGGTACAGTCTCGGCTTTTTCAGAGCTTGGGGCTTTCTATTGGCGATAGTATCGAAATTGGAGATGGAACTTTTACCGTCACCCATGTGCTGGTAGATATTCCAGATGCCGGCTTCAGCGTGTTTAATACTGATCCTATTGCTCTGATTAACTTAAACGACTTGGAAAAAACTGCGATTACTGGGCCAGGGAGTCGCGCTCGTTATGTGGGCTTTTTTGCCGGTGATGCGGGTGACATAGAAAACTTCAATACCTGGTTATTACCCCAATTAAATGACGATTTACACTCGTGGCGTACAGTCGAAGATGACGAGTCAGCGATAGGGCGCTCTGTCGCAAGTGCTGAGCGCTATTTTCTGTTAGCAAGCTTGTTGGCAATAGTATTAGCGGCCGTTTCCATTGCCGTTGCTGCTCAGCGTTATGCTCAACGTCACTTTGATCCCGTAGCAATAATGAAGACCTTGGGGGCAACAAGCAGCACCATTCGAAAAGTCTATTTATTCCAAATTTTATTCATCACTGGGCTTGGTATTTTTATCGGCCTCGTTATCGGTTTTATCGGTCAACAAGTGGTGGTTTCACTTGTAGCTGACAGAGTGGATGTATCTCTTGACGTGTGGCATTGGCGGCCACTTTTAATCGCCGTTGCTACAGGTGCAACGTGTGCATTGCTTTTTTCCTTATATCCGCTTTTACAGCTATTTTCAGTTCCTCCGCTTCGCGTATTAAGAAAGGACATTTCAGCGAATTTACGTTCCAGAAGCATTCAGTTCGTGGCTTCCGGTGGTGCGATATTTTTATTGATGTGGATGTACAGCCGCGATTTAAAAATTAGCGCTATTCTTTTTGTGTCTGGCGCTGCCCTGGTGCTCGGACTGCTTGGTGCTACGTATATCTTAATTGCAGTAGGTCGCAAGCTCGGCAGTGGAAGAATGGGGGCGTGGCAGTTGGCATGGGCACGTATTAAGCGACGTGCAATGGACAACAGCGTGCAGCTTATTAGCTTTTCCGTTACCATTATGTTGCTTTTAGTGGTGCTGGTAATGCGCAACGATATGGTTTCGCAATGGCGCTCGCAATTGCCAGAAGGTACACCGAATTACTTCTTAATTAACATTACGCCGGATATTCAACCCGAGTTGGACAGACACTTCGCTGACAATGGCGTAAAAATCGAAGAGTTTTATCCTGTCATTCGAGGCCGATTTGTTTCGGTAAATGGGGAAGGAGTAAACACTGAAGTCTCTAAAGAAGACGAGCCAAATCGTGAAGGTCGAAGAGGCCTAGGCAGAGAAGCGAACCTAACTTGGAGTAACGCGTTACAAAAAGAAAACGAGATTATTGAAGGGAATTGGCATGGAAATGTGGAAACACAATACAGCGAAGGATGGTTCCCCGTTTCTGTTGAAGAAGGTGTTGCAGAAAGGTTGAACATTAAAATGGGCGATCGGCTTACTTTTAATGTGGGCAGCGAGATTGTCGAAACGAAAGTAACGAGTATTCGTACTGTGAATTGGCAGACTATGCAGCCTAACTTTTTCTTCGTTATTCACCCCGAGGCAATGGCCGCATTTAGCCCAACTTATATTACTAGTTTCTACCTTCCTACCGAGAGAAAGGCAGAGTTAACAAACCTACTTAAACCGTTTGCATCAATAACTATGTTCGACGTTGATGCTCGAATTAATCAGTTGCGAGAGATTGTGGATCAGGTGTCTGTTGCCGTTGAATTTATTTTGGTGTTGGTACTGTTCGCGGGCAGTCTGGTATTGATTGCACAAGTACAGGCGAGTATGGATGAACGCAGACAGGAAATAGCCATACTTCGGACGCTCGGTGCAAAGGGGGCGTTGATAAGAAAAAGTGTTATTTTTGAGTTTGTTATCATTGGTGTAGTAGCAGGCTTTATGGCAGCAATGGCCAATGAGTTGAGCCTTTATTTACTTCAAACCTCTGTATTCCAAATGGAAGCAAGCTTACACCCAGAATACTGGGCAATAGCGCCAAGCGTTGGCGCTGTCGTTGTAGGCATATTAGGTGCGTTTGGATGCTGGCGTTTGCTTACGCTTAATACCGGTCAGATGCTGCGGAATATGGTTTAGGTATTCTTGCGTTAGTTTAAAATGCGCTTTAATACAAAACGGACAGACGCTCGGTTAAGTGCCGTTTAGATTAAGGGCAGTGGACAGTCACTCAATTCAAATGAGTGTCTGTCCACAGTGCATTTCACAGCAAAGTTCACTAATTACAAAAGAATGGTTTTCTCGAAGAGTTTGAGAAGTGCTCTGGTTTGATAGTAAATAGAAGTTTTTGAGGCCTGTGACTAAGCAGAGTGCCTCGCGATAATGTTGTGCAATAAATGTGGACACACACTTGCTTAGCAATTCAAGTGACTGTCCACAAGGCACTTAACGAATTTCAGTAATTCAACTATGCGCGATATATTTCTCTTAGCGCCTCGTCGATGGAAGGGAAGTCAAAACTAAAGCCGGCGGTAGTAAGCTTTTGAGGAATGACTCTTTGCCCCTCAAGTATCATCGTCGACGATTCGCCCATTGCTATTTTCATAACAAAGCCCGGGACATTGAACAGGCAAGGTCGGTTAAGTGATTTTGCGAGCGCTTTAGAGAATATCTTGTTCGTTACAGGCTCCGGTGCCGTTAAATTAAATGCACCAGAACATGCACTATTCTCGAGCAAAAAGGAGATAGCACGCACCATATCTTGTAAGTGGATCCAGGCCAAATACTGACTACCACTCCCAAGTGTACCTCCGGCTCCCAATTTAAACGGTAGTGCCATTTTTCCTAACGCTCCGCCTTTTTCGGTGAGAACTACACCAGTTCGAAGCGTTACGACACGTGTCTTAGCTTGACCTACACTTTGGGCAATAGTCTCCCATTTAGCGCACAGTTCATGGGTGAACTCGTTATGAGAAGGCGTTTCTTCAGTTACAAGCTTGTCTCCTTGATTGCCGTAGAAACCAATCGCGGAGCCCGATAAGAAAACAGGCGGAGGCGCATCACAACTATTTATTTTTGAGACTAGCTCAGAAGTTATGTCCCAGCGGCTATTACAAATTATTCTCTTTTGAGTGTCTGTCCAGCGCTTATCGGCGATAGGCTCACCAGCTAAATTAATTACTGCGTCGAAACTTTCAAAATTTTCTATCGAAGAAACGTTCTCGACGATTTTGACGTTATCCCCCAATTGGCTCTTTGCCTTTGCAAAGTCGCGAGAAATCACCGTGAATTCATGTTCTCGAGAATATTGACGAATAAATTCGCTTCCTATCAGCCCTGTTCCACCGGTCAAAAGAATGTTCACAATTAGCTCCTCGAGGTATGACCTTATCCCGTCTTATTGCAAGATAGTGTCAGGGACACGGAATCAGAAAATCTAAGGGCATGTGGCTTATCGACCTCAACCTCAGCGTAGCGCACCGAAGAGTGTTCTGCGGCAATGCTTAGCACATCGGCGGTAAGTTTTTCCAGAAGAGAAAAGCGGTTGTCTTCTACAAGCTTGATTATTGCCTTTGTAATCGTTTTGTAATTAAGCGCATCACTCATATCGTCGGTGTTTGTGGCTTTTTCAGCGTCGTAATCAATTTTCACGTTAACAACAACATCCTGCTTGTTTTTTATTTCATCTTCATTGATGCCAATGTATGTGCGTAGTCTTAGGTTTTTAATTTTAATAGTGGCAAGATTAAAGTTCATTGAAGTCTCTTGTTTGTAGTTGTTTATAAGTCGTTGTAAAGTGTTGTCGTTTCAGTCAGGAATGTAGCACACAATGTCAATGGAACTACGCTCGCCAACAGCAAAGATTCTTATCGTTTTAGCGTGTTTAGTGGTAGTGATGGCCGGAATTAAAGCCGCCAGCACAATCATGGTACCGTTTTTTCTCTCTATTTTTATAGCAATCGCGTGTAGTCCGATTATACGCTGGACCTCTAAATTCGGCGTGCCTAAATGGCTCTCTATAACTTTTGTTATACTGCTTATCGTTGTTTTTGGTTTTCTTTTAGCTGGCTTAGTTGGCCAGTCTATGACCGAGTTTCGAGAAAATCTGCCAGAATACAGAAGTAAGCTTGATACCGAGTTTGCCTGGGTTGTGTCCAAATTGGCTGAATTTAATATTCACATCAATAGAGAGTTAATTGCTTCGCACCTTGACCCCGCAACGGCTATGTCTGTAGCAACAAATTTCATCAGCGGGATGGGCGGCGTACTTTCAAATCTCTTCCTTATTCTTCTTACTGTCATTTTCATGCTTTTTGAAGCTGACAGTATCCCACGCCGGTTGCATATTGCCCTTGCAGATCCTGGAATGAAACTAAAGCATATCGACAGATTTATTCGTTCTGTGAACAGTTACTTAGCGATAAAAACTGTGGTCAGTTTAGGGACAGGTTTAATTATTGGCATTTGGTTGTATGTGATGGGAGTAGATCATTTCATGCTTTGGGCTGTGTTGGCGTTCATGCTCAACTTTATTCCTAACATTGGATCTATCATTGCAGCTGTGCCAGCTGTACTCATCGCATTTGTTCAGCTTGGTCCAGCCTCAGCAGGTTTCGCAGCACTTGGCTTTGTGCTTGTTAACACCATCATGGGAAATATGGTGGAACCGAGATTGATGGGTAAAGGCATGGGGCTCTCTACACTTGTGGTATTCCTTTCGCTAATATTTTGGGGGTGGCTGCTAGGCACCGTTGGAATGTTGCTATCAGTTCCGTTAACCATGGTGGTAAAAATAGCTCTAGAGTCTCGCGAGGAGAGCAAGTGGCTTGCGGTGCTGTTATCGAGTGAAGGTGAGAAGTCTGCGTCGTAACTTTGTGTAAGTAGAAAGTGGACAGACACTTGTTTGAAAGTCGATAGTGGACAGACACTCAATCGATTTAAAAAAATCTCTTATTGGTCTCTAGCTAATCAGTCAATTGAGAATGTGTCTGTCTGCCCCAAACTTTTGCGCAAGAATAAGTGTGTGTCCACTTTCCATACTCACCAAATTTTTGCAGGAACTCGAGTGTCTGTCCACTTTCATACTTGAGCAACTGAAAGCTCAAGGATTTAACGGTCATGCACAAACTTCGTTGTACTTTTTCAAGCACTATTCGTGATTGGGGAATTGAATAACGATACGAGCGCCGCCAAGCGAACTGTCCTCGATGAGCATTCGACCTTCGTAGATTGAAACTAAATCAGCCGCCAACGCCATGCCTATTCCGTGGCCTTCTGTATAGGTATCAAGTCGAGTTCCTCGCTCTAACAAAAGCACCTTTTTGTTGTCAGGAATACCAGGGCCGTCGTCTTCTACTTTAATTGTTAGCCAACCAGCACGCTTCGACGCTGATACGATAATTCTATTGGTAGCTGCTTTGCATGCATTGTCTAGAAGGTTGCCACATAGTTCCATGAAGTCGGTCTCGTCTCCTTTAAACTGAGTATCCTCATCCAGTTCAAACTCAATAATAAGGGCTTTATCTTGGTAGACCTTGTCCATTGCATCGGCAAGCTTGTGCAAAATGGGTAATATATAGATAGCTTGTTGCCAGCCAGATTTTCCAGCACTCGCTCTTTTCAGCTGGCGTTTAATGATTCGGTCAATTTGCTGTAATGCTTCGTTTACCTCAGTAGGTAAATCGCTAGTGCCCGATGCTACTGCCAAAGGCGTTTTCAAACTATGTGCTAAGTCTCCTAAACTGTTTTTATATCTCGCCCTTTGGGCGGCCTCAGTTTGAAGCAAACCATTAATGGATTGTTTTAAGGAATCGAATTCAACTGGATAGCGTGATTCTAACTGGCGTTTATGTCCACCTGAGGCTTGTGAAATTTCGTCAATTAACTTCCTAACAGGAAGAAGTACTAGGCTAACCCCGATAATAATAAAAATTAGGAGTGCTATACAGAGCGTGAAAATCCACTGCCACGTCGTGTCTAAGAACGTATTCCGCTCTGCTTCAAAAAGTGCTTTATTGTTAAATATATAAAACCGAACAGGCTCGAAGTCTCTACTTGAAGCAAATTCTGCAGTGAATGCATATACAAAAAACTGGGAATCTTCTTCAAACTTAGGTGTATGGGAATCCAAAAATAACTCGTTACCGACTGCAACGTCTATCTCAGGTGGTGCAAAGGTATATTCAAGAGCTGAGGCTGACTGCCAAATTACTTCGTCTCGAAACACAATCACGCCAAGATAACCTGATCCCGGAAGGTTTAACTGCTCTTCGTATAAAATTTCAGGCATATAGGGCAGGTCGCCATCTAACTCGAACGCCGATAACAGACCTAAGTTCATCAACCTAAGCTCACTCATCTTGGCCTGCGTAAGGCTATCAGTATATGCCTCGTCTAAAATGACAACAGTAAAGGGCGCAAATAACGCTAGAAGAACAATCGCTAGAAAGATACTCCGAAGACGTAGCGACAATTGCCTCATAAACTTCTATTTATCCTATAGCCTCTACCTCGAAGGGTTTCTATTGGCTTTAACTCACCGGTCGGGTCCAGCTTTTTCCGCAGTCTTCCCACGAAAACCTCTATGACATTACTATCTAAATCGAAATCTTGGTCATAAATGTGCTCGGTTAGCTCTGTTTTTGAGATGACCTTTTGCGGGTTAAGCATAAGGTACTCCATGACTTTGTATTCGTAAGCTGTTAAATCAAGAGCTTGACCGTTTAACGATAGTTCTTCACTAACGGTATCCAGCGAGATAGGGCCGAACTGAATGGTCGGGTTCGCTTGCCCTGAAGCTCGTCGAATTAGTGCTTTTGTTCGAGCAAGTAACTCTTCGTTATGAAAGGGTTTGGTGAGGTAGTCATCGGCTCCGGCATCAAGGCCTTCCACTTTCTCTTGCCACCTATCCCTAGCAGTTAAAATGAGTATAGGGCAGGAAATATCAGCTTGACGGGCTTTTCGTATAACCTCAAATCCGTCTAGCTTTGGCATGCCGATGTCGACGATAGCCAGGTCATAGCTATATTCTTTAATGAGAAAAAGCGCGTGCTCACCGTTATCTGCGAGGTCTACGCTATAGCCATTTTGCTGAAGGAGCGCATCAAGCTGGGTTAATAATCTGCTATCGTCTTCGGCTACAAGGATACGCATATTAGTCCTTATCTTTATTTTTTTTTACCTTGCCTGAGCGTTTGTCTACGTCTACTGATACTACTCGCCCTGACTTTTTAAGTACTTTTACCCGGTAGTTTTTTGAGGTCTGTTCAACTTTTAAGACGCGTCCATTTACAGCAACGCGAGCGCGCTCAGCAGCTTCGCTTTTTGATATATCGCCGCCAGAGCCTTGAAACGCCAGAGCTGGCGCTGTGTTAGACAAAGCTAACACTAAACAAACTACTGCAACACGAAGCGATAGTTTCATACAACCTCACAATTATTATCCCACTCAGGCCAAACTACAGATAAGTATAACTTGGTTAACTGAACCCATTCTGAACTGGGTTTAGTCTACCTTGCGGAGCAAAGGCTGTATATAAGCCTTAAGTAAATGGCATTTACGAAAGAGCAAATATTGTGGACAGACACTTAGTTGCTAAGAGGCCGGAAGCCAAAATGATAGTGTCTGCCCACAAGTCTATTTCTAAGCTTCAAAGCGACGCATATATTTAAGTGCTCTCGTTAGTAAGTCATATTGAGTAATCTTTACTCCTACTTTGAAAAAGTGTCTGTCCACTTTGTTGCACTTTGTTGATTGTTATTAAGGGGGACCAATGTTTATCGTGCAAACGAGTGGCTGTCCTCGGTTTTTGATAAATAGTTCACAACGCTCATTTGGATGTACGAGTGTGTGTCCATAGCTGTACCTAACTGGCGTGTAGTGAAGAGCTTACGTTTATCAATAACTCTTTTGGCAGTTGTGCGGGATGATATTGACTTTTCTGGCATGCCACGTGCGAGGCATAAGCTTCAGATGAATCAATAAAATGAAAATAAGGCGTTTTGTTCAACTGCTCCATTCAATAGTAACGTCGGACAGACACTTATTTTCAACAAGGAGGAGCTATGTCTAGCGATATTAAGAAAACAATGTGGAAAGCAATGTCAGATAGTCCAAAAGTAATGGTAAGTCTGGTAGGCGAGGATATGCATGCCGAGCCTATGTACGCCCAACTTGATAAAGACGCTGATAGCGAGTTTTGGTTTTACACTAGTCGAGACAATCGCATTGCTAAAGGTGGAAAAGCCATGGTTCATTTTGCATCCAAAGGTCATGATGTATTTGCTTGTATACGAGGCAACCTCACTGTTGAGTCACGTAAAGAGGTGATTGATAAACACTGGTCTAATCCAGTAGAAGCATGGTTCGAGAAAGGTAGAGATGATCCTTCTTTATTAATGCTTCGCTTCGAACTTATAGATGCAGAAGTGTGGGATGCAGACCCTTCACTCAAAGGCATGTTTAAAATGCTTACTGGTAAAACGGTAAAACCAGAAGAGATGGGTGAACACGAAAAGGTCGATCTTTAAACGCAGTATTATGGGCCAATTTTATGGCGAAGCTTCGAGGCGCTGGGACACATACTCAGAGGAGCGAGTGTCTGTCCACAAGGGATTGTTTATTGCGATTGTTGGCTGATTAATAAATGACTGCCCATTATCAACCAAAGGAAGCTTGGCAAACAATTACGAGTGTGCCCTCATTAGTCTAGCAAGTGAGTGTCTGTCCACACTAGTTTAATAAATAAGTGTTAGCTTCATTACTGTTGAAGCAACAAAAAGCCCCTCAAAACCGGAGCTATTCGGTCTTAAGGGGCTTTCATTATTTATCGAAGTTTACTACATAGCGTTTAGCTAAAAGTTAAGGCAAAACCTTTTTGTAAGGTTTAACCACAACATTTTCATAAACACCTGCTTCGATGTACGGGTCAGCGTCTGCCCATGCTTGAGCAGCTTCTAGTGAATCAAACTCTGCTACCACTAGCGAGCCCGTGAAGCCAGCTGGACCTGGATCTGGGCTATCTACAGCAGGGAAGGGGCCAGCCATGACTAATCGGCCCGCATCTTTTAATGCATTCAAACGCTCTAGGTGAGCTGGGCGCGCCGCAAGGCGTTTTTCTAGACTGTCCACTACATCGGTTGCACAAATCATATATAGCATACGTTTATCCTTTTGCCGTAGCTGCTTTCATGCTTTCAACAAAGCTGCCGAGCTCGCTTAGCATTTTGTGACTGTCCGATAAATTGGCAGCGATAATATTCACTGTCGCCGAGCCTGAAATTGCGCCAGCGGCACCGGCGTCAATAGCAGATTTAACCTGTTCCGGTGTAGAAATACCAAAGCCCAACAATGCTGGTGCTGCTTTGTGTTTATTCAAGCGCTCAATAAGCTCTGAAGCAGGCACGTTTGCGGCAGTTTCTGCGCCAGTAACGCCCGCACGACCCAGCAAATACGTGTAACCTTTTGAGTATTCCCCGATTTTTTCCATGGTTTCATCGGTTGCATTAGGTGGTGCAATCAGAATTTGTGAAATGCCCGTTGCTTCGGCTGCTTTCTGGAAAGGTGCTGCTTCGCGAATTGGAACGTCTGCAACTAAGATTGAGTCAACGCCTGCATCCTGAGCTTTGTTATAGAAGTTCTCTACGCCCCGTGCCATTACCAAGTTGCTATAAAGTAGCAAACCGATAGGCACATCTGGATATTTTGCGCGAACCCGTGAAATCACACCCAAACAATCCGCTACTGTCACTTTGCTTTCTAGAGCGCGAATGGCAGAAGCTTGAATAGTAGGTCCATCAGCGATGGGGTCAGAGTAAGGTATACCTAACTCAAGAGCGTCTGCACCGCTTTCTACTAGCTGGCAAATAATGGCTTCAGATTGCGCTAAATCGGGGTCACCCACCATTACAAAAGGTACGAAAGCGCCTTGGTTCTTTTCATCAAGGCCTGCAAACATTTGTGCATATCTATCCATTATAAATCGTCCCCTAAAATGTTGATGACGTGCGCTAAATCTTTGTCGCCACGACCTGATAAGTTAACTACGATGATGGTTTCTTCTTCCGCTTCATCTGCCATATTGAGCGCGTGCGCTAGAGCATGAGACGATTCAAGGGCTGGAATAATGCCTTCTTTTCTGGCAAGCAATTGGAATGCGTTCAGCGCTTCTTCGTCAGTTGCGGCTACATATTCTGCTCGGCCAATGTCATGAAGATAAGCATGCTGAGGGCCAACAGCAGGGTAGTCGAGACCAGCCGATACTGAGTAGCTTTCTTCAATCTGGCCTTCTTTGTCTTGCATAATAAAGGTGTAAGCGCCGTGAAGAATACCTTTTGTGCCCGTCACGATAGTTGCGCCGTGCTCTTTGGTGTGCACACCTTTACCCGCAGGCTCAACGCCCACTAAGCGTACAGATGGCTCATCAATAAAGTCTGCAAACATACCGATAGCATTTGAGCCACCGCCCACACACGCTACTACGGCGTCAGGTAAGCAACCTTCTTTTTCCATAATTTGAGCGCGAGTCTCTTCACCAATCATGCGGTGATATTCGCGAACAATAGTTGGGAACGGGTGAGGGCCCGCGGCTGTGCCTAACAAATAGTGCGCTTTATCATAGTTCGCTGACCAGTCGCGCATGGCTTCGTTTACGGCATCTTTAAGCGTACCTGAGCCTGCGTTTACAGGAATAACCTCTGCGCCCATAAGCTTCATACGGAACACGTTTGGCGCTTGACGTTCAACGTCTTTCGCACCCATATAAATACGTGCTTTAAGCCCCAACAACGCACATGCTAATGCGGTTGCAACACCGTGTTGGCCTGCTCCTGTTTCGGCGATAACTTCTTTTTTACCCATGCGTTTGGTAAGTAGCGCTTGGCCCAACACCTGGTTAGTTTTGTGTGCACCACCGTGTAGTAAGTCTTCACGCTTAAGGTATAACTTTACCTTTGGGTTACTTACCAGATTGCGAGTTAACGTCATTGACGTTGGGCGACCCGCATAGTCTTTTAACAGAGATAAAAACTCTTCGTTAAATGTTGGGTCGTCCTTGGCATCCAAAAATGCTTTTTCCAGTTGGTCTAGCGCTGGAATAAGTAATTCGGGCACGTACATGCCACCAAATTCACCAAATTTTGTATCTAACTGGTTCATTACGTTGTCCTGTATTTAAATTAGTAACGGCGGCAAATGGCAAAAAGCGCGTCGAGTTTTTCTTCGCTTTTCATGCCGGGTGCGGTTTCTACACCTGAATTTACATCAATAGCACCGCAGCCTGTTGCAATAGCATCTGCAACGTTCTGGGCGTTAATACCGCCAGCAAGCACTAACTTATGCTTCGCTTCGATATCGTTTAATAGCTGCCAATTGAACGCTTCGCCTGTACCGCCTTTAGCATCACCCACTTGGCAATCCAGAAGAACACGGCTTACAAGGCTATTTTTTAAGTGTCTGTCCACTGTTTCAGGTAGAGCCTCAGAAGAAGTTGCTTTAACACCTTCGACTTTCCAAATTTCACAACTTTCTGGAAGCTTGGCCGCAAGCGCTGAAATGTAAGCGTCATCTTCGCTACCGTGTAGCTGAACGGCAAACAAATTGAGTGAAGCAGCAAGAGAAGCAACGTCATCGATGTCGTGATTAACAAACACGCCTACAAATGCACCGTCAACGCCTTGCGTTATGGTCAAAGCCTGTGCTTCGCTCACACAGCGTGGCGATTTTTCGGCGAAGATAAGCCCGCCAAAGCTTGCGCCTTTATCAAACGCCATTTGTGCTTGTTCGGGGCTGGTAAGCCCGCACACTTTAACTGCGCCATTCACTAACGTTTTCACAGCGCGCGGTAGGTCAGACTCTGCCATTAACGCACTGCCCACCAAAAAGCCTTGGGATACAGGCGCTAAACGAAGCACGTCTTGGTGTGTGTATATGCCCGACTCTGAAATAACCACGTAGTCGTGCGTGGCTTTTTCAAGCATGGGCACAAGGCGTTCGGTGGTCGCTAAATCGGTAGAAAGGTCGCGTAAGTTGCGATTATTGATACCAATGATGTTGGCTTCAAGGGCAATAGCGCGCTCCATTTCTTCTTCATTACTTACTTCGGTAAGAATGTCTAATGACAGAGCATTGGCAACGCTTGCCAACTCGCGATACTCGTCATCATTTAGCACACTAAGCATTAATAGCACTGCGTCGGCATTATAGTGACGGGCTAGATACACTTGATAGGTATCAACGAAGAAATCTTTGTTAAGCACAGGCTGAGCAACACGCTCAGTAACATAAGCTAAGTACTCAAATTTACCTTGGAAGTACTTCTCGTCTGTCAGCACAGAAATACCGGCAGCATAAGGCGTGTAAGCCGCTAAGATCTCGTCTAAATCAAAGTGCTCTCGAATAAGGCCTTTTGATGGCGATGCTTTTTTGCATTCGAAGATAAAGCCTGCGTTTGGTTCACTAAGTGCGGCAAATAAACTCTTTTCAGAAGGAACTAGATTCGCCTTGAAGCTTTCTAGCGGCAAAGCTTCTTTGCGTGCGGCCACTTCTTCTCGTTTGTCTGCAACAATTTTCTCAAGCACATTAGCCATTTGTGCTTACCTCCTGAGTAATTTTGGCAACCTTCGTTAATAACTGCATGGGTAACCCTTCGGCCATAGCGTTCATCGCCATTTCAGCCCCTTCTTTGAAGGTTGATGCTTTGCCGGTTACTTTCAACAGCGCCCCGCAGTTCATAGCGATAGCGGCACGGTGTGCCTCTTTGCCTTCGCCGTTTAGCGCTGCTTCAACAAACTGTCGGTTTTCTTCAGGTTCACCGCCCTCAATCGCAGAAAGAGGGTAATGCGGTAAACCGAAGTCTTCGGCGGTAACGGTAAGCTTGCGAATATCGCCATGCTCAAGGTCGTAAATCATTGATTCGCCATGCAGCGCCAGTTCATCCAAGCCATCGCCATGCACTATCATTGCGCGGTGTTGGCCAAGCAGCATAAGGGTTTTTGCGTAAGGTTCAAGCAGTTCAGGCGAGTATACGCCGAAAACGCCATGAGTTGGACCTGCCGGGTTTGCCAGCGGCCCCAGTATATTAAACAAGGTCCTGGTCTTCATCGCAGCGCGCACGGGGGCTGCGTGGCGCATACCGGCGTGATAAACTGGTGCAAAAAGAAATGTGAAATTTGCTTCATCTAAGCACTTGCGGGATGTTTCTGGGCTTATTTCTAAATTAAGACCAAACTGGCGAAATAAATCAGCAGAGCCAGACTTACTCGATACACTGCGATTACCGTGTTTCGCCACTTTCACGCCACAAGATGCGGCAACTACACCGGCTGCACTGGAAATATTAATGGTGTTGTGGCCATCTCCGCCTGTACCAACGATATCTGCAAACTCATAAGACGGTGTGGGAAAGGGCAGTGCATTGGCAACCATAGCACTCGCTGCACCCGCAATTTCGCTGGGAGATTCTTTTTTCATTTTCAGCGCAGTCAGCACTGAAGCAATCATCACTTCGCTTTGCTCACCGTGCATGATGCTGTTAAACAAGCTGTATGCTTCGGTTTGCGACAGTGATTCTCGCAACATAATTTGTTCTAGTAGAGGGCCTGCGTTAAGCATGGTTCGCTCCCTGTAACGTTAAATAGTCAATACTTTGCTTTAACAGCAAACTGCCGTGGGCTGTTAAAATAGATTCTGGGTGAAATTGGAAACCCAGCATGCGATCTTCGCTGTTGTAAACTGCCATTACGGCCTCACTGCCGTCATCGTTTATTGTAGACGCGCACACAGTAAGGTTTTCAGGCAATGAATGTGCCACTAAAGAGTGGTAGCGTGCGACATGTAAGGGCTGCTGTAAGCCTTTGAACATAGCGTCTTCAGAATGAGTAATGGCAGAAGATTTGCCGTGCATCACTTGGCTGGCGCGACCTACGGTGCCGCCGTAATGCTCAACAATAGCTTGATGGCCTAAACAAATACCAATTACGGGGAACACGCCGTGTACTTTTTTAAGTAGCTCAGGCATACAGCCGGCTTCACTTGGTGCGCCTGGACCTGGTGACAACATTAGAAGCACTGGGCCTTTCGTTGCTTGTTCCTGCATTCTTTCAAACAGAGCATTTGCTGAAACCGTGTTGCGATAGACCTTAATGTCTAGGTTTAAGGTGCGCAGTTCGTCCACAAGGTTGTAGGTAAATGAGTCTACATTGTCGAGCAAAAATAGGGTGGTCACTTGCTGATTCATGCGTTGCCTCCTTCATTTAATGCAACGTTGATACTTTCAGCTTCTTCTTGTAGCGCTGCTCTTACTGCACCAATTACCGCTTGTGCCTTAGCGCGAGTTTCATCAGCTTCAGCTTGTGGAACAGAGTCATATACTACACCTGCACCCGCTTGAATATAAGCCGTGCCGTTTTTCACAAACGCTGAACGAATGACAATACAAGTGTCCATATCGCCTTGACCATTCAAATAGCCAACCGCGCCGCCATAACTGCCGCGGCGTTTTTTCTCTACTTCGCGAATTAACGTCGCTGCGCTTACTTTTGGTGCGCCAACCAGGGTGCCCATGTTCATGCAGGCTTGATAAGCGTGCAGTGGATCTAAGTCGTCACGTAGCTGGCCAACCACGCGCGACACCAAGTGCATCACGTGAGAGTAACGATCAACTTTTAGCAAGTCTTTCACGTAGCGCGTGCCCGGGCGACTCACCTTCGCCACATCGTTTCGGGCAAGGTCAACCAGCATAATGTGCTCAGACTTTTCTTTGGTGTCTTCGCGAAGGTTAAGCTCAATGCGGCTGTCTAAATCTCTGTCGATACTGCCATCAGGGCGCTTGCCACGTGGACGGGTACCGGCAATCGGGTAGATCTCTACCTGATTACTTTCTCTTTCGTATTTAAGCGCTGATTCAGGAGAGGCGCCAAATATGCTGAAAGCGGCATCTTGCATGTAAAACATGTAAGGACTTGGGTTTGATTCTTTAAGTTTAGCGTAAGCAAGTAGCGGCGACGGGCAGGGGAGAGAGAATGTGCGCGAGGGCACAACCTGAAAAATGTCGCCAGCTAAAATGTGCTGTTTTAAGTCCAACACATGGTTGCAGAACTGTTCATCACTTAAATCAACACTAACTTCAACGCTTGGGTCAAAAGAAAGTGACTGTCCGTTTTCGGTTTCGTTTTGGTCTTCTGAGTTGGAAACGAGTGACTGTCCGCTTTGCGCTTCACTTTCTACATCAGTAATCTTTACAGTATTTGCACCCACTAGCACGGGCTTGGCAGGCATATCGTGTAGCTGCTGATGAATTGCTTCTAAGCGCTGAGCAATGGCAAAGTATTGCTGGGCAACGTCTTGTCCGCTAAAAACACTGCCAATTAAATGGGTCTCGCGGGTTTGGTGGTCAACGGTAATTAAAGTTTCTGCCAGGTAAAACACAAAGTCTGGACAGTCATTTTCACCTTCTGCAACATCAGGTAGCTTTTCAAAGCCTGCTAGCATGTCGTAGGCAAATACACCGCCTAAGAAAATGGCGTGGGGATGTTGGCGGATTGGCGTAATCTTATTGATAACAATGCGAAGCGCGTCCATTACGCTTGCGGCCTTTAAGCGGCTGTCTTCGTCAAGTTCACCGTCAGCTTCATCACACACCATCGTAATCGAAGTGTCTGTCCTTTCTTTAATGTGTAGGCCGTCAGGGGCGTGGTCAACAAATAAAGGTAACACTGAAGCGCCGTTGCCTGTCAGTGCTTTCACTTCAACGCGGTTGCCCCGGCATTCCATGCGCAGTGCTGCGTCAACCATTAACAAGCTTTGTAAATCGTCTTTAGAATCAATTTCTGCCGACTCTAAAAGCAGTGCGTTATTTTTATTGCCACAAAGGTGGGCAAACGCAGCAAGTGGATCATCGACATAGTGTCCCACCTGCTCAATTGTCTCTACCTTACCTGGGGAAATCCCCAGTTCCGCTAAACTCATTTTTGCTACTCTCCAACTGCAAAAAGACAAAAAAAAGGCCCGTATAAACGGGCCTTTATGTGTATTCATTCACGCACTACAGTGCACACCGCCCGTTAAGTTAGGGAGTGCCACCACCAAGCTGCAACTGTCATTGCTGTTGAAATATTGTATGAATGCATGAATTACTCGTTGTTTTTCCAAACTTCAATAGGATTTGAAGCGGTTAGTACGTATACTTTGTGTGTATAGAAGAAAACAAATTGCCCTTTGTGTCAACCTAAAATTTGCATAAGACATTGAAAATAGATCTACATAGCCACACAAAATTTTCTGATGGTCACTTAACGCCAGAAGAATTAATCCTTCGCGCGCACACCATGCAGGTGGATGCGCTTGCCGTTACCGACCACGATACCGTAGCCGGCTTGGAAGAAGCACATGCTACCCAATCGAAGCAAAAACGTGCATTAACTATTATTGATGGTGTTGAAATTTCCACCACTTGGCACAGTTTCGATATCCATATCGTTGGATTAAATGTGGACAGACACTGCCCAACGTTTCTTGAGCGGCTTGAAGGCCAGTCTCAAACCCGAGAAGCCCGGGCTGAAAAAATTGCTGATAAGCTCGAAAAGTGTGGGTTTGAAGGTGTTCTAACGCGAGCAAAAGCGCTAGCGGGCGTTGGCCAGGTGACACGGGCGCACTTTGCGCGAGTATTGGTAAACAATTACGGTGTGCCAAGTATGGACGCCGCGTTTAAAAAGTATTTAGGAAAAGGCAAACGCGCGGCAGTTAAAGCAGAGTGGCCAAGTATCGAAACGGCTATCGAGTGGATACACGATGCAGGTGGACAAGCCGTACTGGCTCACCCAGCCCATTATGATATGACAGCGAAGTGGCTTCGGCGTTTGGTGGCCTTGTTCGAACAAGCCGGTGGCGACGCCATTGAAACCGCATTTCCAGGTATCAATAAAACCAAACAAGAGCTTATTAATGAGCTTGCACAAACCCATCAGTTACTAGCATCGGCGGGCTCTGATTTTCACTTTCCGTCTCGTTGGACTGAGCTGGGTAAGAACCTCGGCATTAGCAGTAAGCTCACACCCGTATGGCATAATTGGAAACAATTTGAAGGGCAGATGGCCGAGAGTTATGGAAATCTAATTTGCAGCGCTCTCGGTATAAATGGGCAAGGTAAGGCAAATGGTTGACGTACGGTTGATGGGCGCTAAAGCTAATTAAAATGCCGAGAATTGGTTGGTAAAAAGCTTAAAAGCGAGTTTTACCAACGAGCTTAACCAGCAAGCTTTACGAGTGGACAGGCACTTACCTCGTTGGCAAAGTAGTATCGTTCTGCGCGTTTAAGAAAAGGAAGTAATTATGAGTCAATTTTTCTATGTGCACCCCGACAACCCGCAAAAGCGCCTAATTAGTCAGGCTTGTGAGTTAATTCGAGAGGGTGCGGTGGTGGTGTATCCGACAGACTCAGGATACGCCATAGGCTGCCAAATGGAAGACAAAAAGGCGCTTGAACAGTTGTGTCGTATTCGTCAAATCGATAAAGATCACAACTTTACCTTAATGTGTCGAGACATGTCTGAGCTATCAATTTACGCAAAGGTAGACAACACGGCGTTCAGGCAAATTAAGAACAATACACCAGGGCGTTACACCTTCGTGTTGAAAGCGACCCGCGAAGTACCAAAGCGGTTGCAAAACCCTAAGCGTAAAACCATTGGAATTCGCGTGCCCGACAACGCTATTGCACTTGCATTATTGGAAGAGCTGGGCGAGCCGTTGATGTCTACGTCTTTGATTTTGCCAGGTAACACCATGGCTGAATCAGACCCAGATGTCATTCGCGACAACTTAGAAAAGCAAGTAGGGCTTATTATTCACGGTGGTTACATTGGTGAGCAGCCCACTACCGTGGTTGATTTGTCGGAAGACACACCAGTAATTGTGCGACATGGCACGGGCGATCCGTCTCCCTTTGAGTAACTTTTTTGACTGTTTTTCAAACAGGCTGTTGTAGATAGCCTATTTTAACTAGTTTCTTTTGCTTGTTGCAGGTGAAAGTTATAGCAGGAAACCGTAAGCTATGTTGCGAGGGCCTTTAGCGCTTCGATGTACAGCGAAGCACTACAGGCCCTCGCGTGAACGCGTAAATAATAATATCAATAATCGCCGCTTTGTTAGCGCGTAAAAACGGTTGTGGAACTGTGTCAGAGCTTGTTGAAGACAATAATAACGATAATGATGCCTCTGTTGAGAAGGGGCTTTCGACACCTGTTCAGCAGCCGTTGCCACTTGCGTTTATTAATGGCGAAGCGCTAATTGAAAAGCCTGAAGATCTCTTCATTCCCCCCGATGCCCTAGAGGTCATATTAGAAACCTTCGAAGGGCCGCTCGACTTACTGCTTTATCTGATTAGAAAACAAAAGTTTGATATCACCACACTGCCCATCGCTGATGTTACCAAGCAGTATATGGAATATGTGGATGCCATGATGTCGCTAAAATTAGAGCTAGCGGCAGAGTACTTGCTGATGGCAGCCATATTGGCAGAAATTAAGTCCAGGCTTCTACTACCTAAACGCAGTGATGATTCCGACGAAGAAGAAGACCCTCGCGCAGAGCTTATTCGCCGATTAAAAGAATACGAGCTAGTTAAGCAGGCGGCGGAAGATTTAGATATACAGCCTAGACTTGAGCGGGATATTTTCACCACTCACGTTGAACTAAGTGAGAATGTGGCGCCAATTCGCATTGAGCCCGATGTGTCTTTAGCTGAAATTGTATTGGCGTTCAGTGCGGCCATGAAGCGCGCTGAAGCGTTTGAACACCATACCATTGCACGGGAAGCACTGAGCACGCGAGAGCGCATGTCGCTCATCTTGTCGTTACTCACAACAACAGAATATACGCCACTTGAACGCCTATTTACGGTTGAAGAAGGTAAAGCTGGCGTAGTGGTTTGCTTCTTAGCAATTTTAGAATTAGTAAAAGAACAGCTAATTTTATGCATTCAGGCAGGTCCTTATGCAAAAATTCATGTAAAATTAGGTGCCCATGAAGAAAATTAACACGGCGCAGCTTAAACAATTGGTAGAGGCAGCAATATTTGTTGCTGATAAGCCTATTTCAAAGCAGCATTTAAAAGAAACGGTACTCAATGAGTTTACCGTCGCTGATAGAACCTTGAGTAAGGTGATTAACGAACTAAAGTTAGACTATCAGCCAAGAGGCATTCAACTGGTGGAAGTAGCAAGTGGCTATCGCTTTCAGTCGTTAGATGCGTTAAGCCCGTGGTTAAGCAAATTGTGGCAGGAAAATGCGCCAAAGTATTCTAGAGCAATGCTCGAAACCTTGGCACTCATTGCCTATCGTCAACCTATAACCCGCGGAGAAATAGAGCAGGTCAGGGGCGTGGCGGTAAGCAGTAATATTATTAAGACACTCACAGAACGAGACTGGGTAAAGGTAGTGGGCCACAAAGAAGTGCCTGGGCGACCAGCGCTTTATGCAACTACCAAAAGCTTTTTGGACTATTTTTCGATGACGTCGTTGAGCGATTTGCCCAATGCAGACGTTTTCGAAAACATGGCAGAAAGCGTTGCGTCAGACTCGCCGCTTAAGGTGTTAAATGAGGCACCGTCTGAATAGACCGTGCGACCGTAAACAAGCAATTAAAGAGTGAAAACCCATGACTGAAAAGTTGCAAAAAGTACTGGCTAACCAAGGGCTAGGCTCGCGACGAGAAATGGAACGTTGGATTGAAGAAGGCCGAGTATCGGTAGATGGCACTAAAGCGACATTAGGAGATAGAGTCGATCACACAGCACAAATTCGTGTTGATGGTCATTTGCTATCTCGTCAAACAGAACAGCCAATCTGCCGCGTGTTGATGTACAACAAACCTGAAGGTGAATTATGTAGCCGTCACGACCCTGAAGGTCGCGATACGGTATTTGACCGCCTTCCCGCCATTCGATTAGGGCGCTGGATCACCGTTGGTCGTCTAGACATGAACACCAGTGGCCTGCTGTTATTCACCAACGATGGTGAATTGGCAAACCGCCTAATGCACCCAAAATGTGAAGTAGAACGCGAATACGCAGTGCGTGTATTCGGTGAGGTAACGGGCAAAACGCTAAACACCCTTCAAAAAGGGGTAGAGCTGGAAGACGGCGAAGCAAAGTTCCTGACAATTTCAGGTGCGCCTACGCCGCAGCATGCTGAAGATGAAAGCATGAACCGTTGGTACAACGTGACGTTGAAAGAAGGGCGTAACCGCGAAGTGCGTCGTCTTTGGGAGTCGCAAGGCGTGCAGGTTAGCCGCCTGATCCGTGTTAAGTATGGCCCAATTGAACTGCAAAAGCGTCTACCGCAAGGTGCGTGGGTAGAGCTAGTATTAGAAGACGTAAACGCGCTTCGTAGCCATGTTCAATTGCCGGATGAAACGCAAACTATGGTTAACGTACGACAGGGTAAGCTTGACCATGCGCGTTTAAGCCGTATGCGTCGCTCGGTTAAAAAGCATAAGGTGCGTAAGCAACAAAGCTTGAATAAGCGAGCTGGGCGTCCAGGCAAACGTAAATAGTATCCAACGATATCTATGTGAGTACTTAATTAAGGCCGCTAGCAAATGCTATCGGCTTTTTTTATACCACTGTCAAACACATGTCCAATAACAACAAGAGTTGTTGAAATAATCCTATAAATCATTAAGCGCGTTTCGATCTTCTTTTCAAACCGTGGCGTAGGAACTTACGAATCAGCTACGTCAAGTAGTTAAAGGCACACGGAATAGGAGATTGTTATGAAAGACATGCCTCAACTAGGAATGGGAACGTTTCGTTTAAAAGGTGACGAGGCCCGTGAATCAGTAAGTAAGGCCCTAAGAGTAGGGTTTAGGCACATCGATACCGCACAAATCTATGATAACGAAGCTGAAGTTGGCGATGCTATAAAAACCAGCGGGCTAGAAAGGAGCGAGCTATTTGTTACCACCAAAGTGTGGCATGAATCCTTGGGCGACGATCACTTTATACCCAGTGTTCACGAAAGCTTAGAAAAGCTGAAGCTAGAGTATGTAGATTTACTTCTTATTCATTGGCCGTATCCAGGAAATGATATTTCGCTAGAAAGTTACTTAGGTAATCTTGCCAAGGCAAAAGAGCTAGGACTTACGCGTCATATAGGGGTATCTAATTTCACTATCGATTTGCTAAAAAAAGCTGAAGAAATTTTAGGTGAAGGCGAAATTTACACCAATCAAATTGAAATTCATCCTTTCATGCAAAACAAAAAAGTTGTGGAAGCTGGCAAGGAAAAAGGTATTAGAGCTACCGCGTATATGCCGTTTGCTGTTGGAAAAGTAATGAAAGACGAAACGCTGTTAAACATTGCTCAAAACCATAACGCTACGCCGGCGCAAGTGGTATTGGCGTGGATGGAGAAACGTCACATTTACGCGATTCCTTCATCAACCAGT
This sequence comes from Alteromonas sp. ABV4_150, assembly GCF_056311745.1. Taxonomy (NCBI): domain Bacteria; kingdom Pseudomonadati; phylum Pseudomonadota; class Gammaproteobacteria; order Alteromonadales; family Alteromonadaceae; genus Alteromonas; species Alteromonas sp. ABV4_150. The sequence continues at coordinate 3,118,334 of NZ_CM149971.1, forward strand.
GAAGTACACCTAGCGGAGAATTTAGCTTATGGTGGTGTTAAGCTTAGTGAAGAAGAGCTTATTCTTATTGACGACCTTGATAATGGCGAACGTATTGTTAACCCTGATTTTGCTCCCAGCTGGGATTAGGGCTTAGCAAAGTTGATATTTTGTTAGGGTGTAAATAATAAGGTGAATAAGGCTAGCGTTAAGTTTACTAGCCTTGTCTTGTTTCGTTGTATTCGACATCAATTTAAGGTCGCTTTATTGGTTACATCCGCGGCCTTTTAACACTTCTTATTTCAGCAAATAAAATTGACTCAGTGATTAGGGGAATGGTGAGTTCGTTGAAAAAGGCCTTTTTCATAAAAGCTTCCATTCTTAAAGGCATCGGCTAAATCGTTAAACACTTTGAGCGACGGGTTCAATCTCTTTGATTACTTTGGCTGGGTTACCGCCTATGACTAGGTTATCTCCAAAAGATTTGGTTACCACCGCGCCAGAAGCCACAACCACATTATCACCCAATGTCACGCCAGGGTTTATCACGGCCATCCCACCAATCCAGCAGTTATTGCCGAGAGTAATAGGCTTGGTGAACTCTATACCTGTTGCTCTTTGCGCGGGGTCTATGGGGTGGGTGGCTGTATAAAGTCCTACCTGGGGCGCTATCATACAGTTGTCACCAATGGTTACCTTTGCCGCATCCAAAATGACACAATTGAAATTGGCATAAAAGTTTTCGCCTACGTGAATATTTTCGCCGTAATCACATTTAAACGAAGACTCGATGTACAGTCTTTTCCCTGTGCTGCCAAACAACTGTTTTAGCAATCTAGTACGTTTTTTGTGGTCGCTTTGGCAAGTTGCATTAAGCTCGTCTAATTGAATACGGCATTGCTTACGCAATGCCGTTAAGGTTTTGTCTGACGGGTAATATAAATCGCCAGCGAGCATTTTTTCATGTTCAGTCATGTATTTCCGAAACATTAAACTTTGTTGTTAAAGCGGCTACGTTACTTTGCACCGCCGTAGCTTACAACGACTTTTTGCTTTAACTCGTCACTTTCAATGTCTAGGTTGACAGGGCGATGCAATATAATGCTACCGTCTAAAGTGACCGAGGCACTAATTGATAGAGTGGGTTTGTTATCCGACTTGTTACCCCAAGAGCTTTCACTTTCCTTGTATACGATATCGCCTAAAACGTGAGAAGAGCCAGACAAAGTAATATCGCCGTTGAGTGTTTTGATGTGTTTTTCAATGGTTGTATCAACGGCTGTTATGTCTCCATTCACTGTTTCAACGCTACCGCCAATTCTACTTTGCGTAGGAAGCGTAACATTTCCATTCACGGTCTCTACACTCTTAAGCACACTGAGGTGTGAAGCTGCACTTACATCGCCATTTACAATGTCGATATTTCGGACAGACACATGGCTACCCATTTCAAGATTGCCGTTAACGATGCTGACTTCATCCGCGCCACCATGATCGCTAATTTCCACATTGCCATTAACAGAAGAAATATCGCCAGCGTGTTTCCCTTCAGCTATGTCAATATTGCCTAGAATAGAACTGAAATCGCTGCCTTCTAATGCGCTAGCGTCGCCAACATGGATAACGCAGCCAGTAAGCAAAGAGGTTGAAAGCAACATAGCTGCACTAGCAATAATAGACTTTTTCATATTCTTATATCCTTGATTATTTTATAAATACTTAATAACACGCTTCAACGGTATTGTTATCAAACACAAATTTTGTTGTGTATTTATAAAATACATTTCACGTATCATGCCACTCTTAAAAAGCATTTAAAATCAGAAGGTTAGTTTAATATGACAAAGGGAGGAGACTCCCTCAATGGTGTAATGACTAATTTTATAGTTTCATCTGCCACCGGATGGCGAATTTGACCATTTTGTACCACATGGCCCTAAGCTCAGAAGGGGACAGACACTCGCTTGAAGAAATTATTTAAAGAAATGGACAGACACTCAATGTGAATACATCTTTTTGGTTACAAGCTGCTTTTTTGAGTGTGTGTCCGAGAAGTACTGGTAGCTATTTGAGTGTGGGTCCAACGAATACAGGCAAGGTTTAACCTATGTGAGTGTCCGTCCTCGAATTGTATTTGGCCACAAGTTGTTTTTTAAGTGTGTGTCCAAGAAGTACAGGTAGCTATTTGAGTGTGTGTCCAACGAGTACAGGCAAGGTATTAGCCTTTGCGAGTGTCTGTCCTCGAATTTTAATAGTATGTTGGTATATGTGGTTTTTACTTTTTAGTGAGGTTAGAAGCGATGATAAAGATTTATCACAACCCAGAGTGCGGCACGTCTAGGAATGTACTGGCGGTGATCAAGGCCGCAGGGTATGAGGTGCAGGTTATTGAGTATTTACGTGTTGGGTGGGAACGTGAACAACTAACTTATTTATTGAATGCAGCTAACCTTAACCCTCGACAAGCGCTTCGCACAACAAAGTCGCCTGCTGCTGAATTAGGGTTACTTGATGAAACAGTGAGTAACGAAATCATCTTTGAATTGATGCTGGAACATCCCGTTTTAGTGAATAGGCCTATTGTTTGCATTCCCAAAGGTGAACACGAAAAAGCAGTTTCTTTACCTCTTGGGAGAGTTGAAGGTAATTCCTATTCTGATAACGCGAAAGAAACAGTGAAATTATGCCGCCCAAGTGAGGCTGTACTGGATATTTTGCCTGTATGGCCACAAGGCCCTTTTGCTAAAGAAGACGGTACACCACTAATTGACCAAGATGGTAAACAAGTAATTTAAACGGAGTAGTTTATGACGGACAAATATGCACAGCTGAACAAAGCCAAAAGGCTCGCATTGGCCTGTTTGGTTTTTGCCGCAGGCGTATTTGTCTTTACAGTATTACTACCCAAGTTCTACCCAAATTTACAGGGTGCATGGTGGTTAGGGCTTATAAAAATGGCGAGTGAGGCGGCGCTCATCGGTGGTCTTGCTGACTGGTTTGCCGTAACCGCGTTGTTCAAGCCAATTCCAGCGAAGTACCCTATTCCGCACACCAATATTGTGGCTAGTAACAAGTCTGTTATTGCTAATAACCTGTCATTGTTCGTTAAGGAAAAATTCTTTCACCCCGAGGCGATAGAAAAACTGATTCGAGACAGCGACCCTGCGAAGGGCGCTGGAAGATGGTTGTCACAAGACAGAAACGCTACTCGTTTAAGTCGCTTTCTATGCGATGCTTTTGCAGGCGTTCTGCGCGTGCTCGATGACAAACCTGTGAAAGCGTTTATCGCTAAAACCGCACAGAAGGGCATTAAACAACTTGATCTTAGGCAATTGATGGCAACCTCGTTGAGCGCTGTTACGAAGGAGCGCCAGCACCAAGTTGTGCTTGATAGGGTGTTAGGGAAGTTAGCCACGCTGCTTGCAGAGCCAGAAACCCAAATATATATAGCAGACACGTTAGTGGTATGGCTAAAAACCGAATACAGTCGTATTGAAAAGCTATTGCCGTCTAGCTGGCTAAGCGAGCAGGGGGCTCTCATCGCTGTTAAAGCGGTTTCGAGTATCTTAGAAGATATATACGAAGATGAGCACCATCCTATTAGACATGCGTTTGACGAGCAAGTACATGAATTCCTCTACGAATTGCAACACAGCCCGTTAATGGAGAAAAAGGTAAACAGCTATCGCGAAAAAATCGTTAATGACCCAGCGTTAAACGCGTATGTTCAGCAATCATGGGTCAAGTTTCATCAATGGCTTTTAACATCTCTTGAACAGCAAAATGGTAAAGCAGAAACAAAGGTGTCGAGCCTTTTAAACGATTTGGGTACCACGTTAACGCAAGACAGTGAGCTAGCAAAAGCGTTCAATAAGCACATTGGAGAAGCGGCTAAATATATGGCGCCTGAGTTGGCTGAATTTCTAACCCGTCACATTCGCGACACCATCAATAGTTGGGATGAACGTGAAATGGCTGAGCAGGTAGAGTTAAATATTGGCCGCGATCTTCAAAAAGTGCGCATTAATGGCACTATCGTCGGCGGTCTAATAGGTGCGATATTGTTTGGTGTTGAGGCGCTGCTGGGCCTCTGATACAAATGAATTGGATTTATTCTTACAGGTGTCGAAATTATTTACAGTTCAAAAAGCAGACAACATTGTGAAAGTTATAGTTGTATGAAAAATATACGCTATTTAATGTGGGTATGGTTTATGCTACCAAGGCGAAACGCTAAATAATCAATATTGGTGCGTGGTGCAGTAGGTATTACGTTTAGTTGTCGCAAGCCCTTCTACGGCGAAAATTGATAGTTGTTTTAGTTACATTCAAAGTAATTAAAAAAAGGCTATCTTCAAGGATGAACATATTTTTTAAGGAAGTAACGCAACGTTGTCCTCATGGCATTGTTGTATTCGAAATATTTCTCAGCTTACTCTTTCTTACTCTTAACTCCCTTCGCGCGCTCACTAATTGTGAGCTGAGCCGTTCAGAAAATCATTTAATCAAAACAAAATTCAAACCTACTCGTTGTTGGTGGTGGGTTACTAATCAAATTACACGTCATTTCAATATTTAAGGACAAAAGTTATGGCAACTCCTATCAGCAACGAACGTTTAGTCAACTCTATTATCAACAACAGTATAGGTGCCAATCATACCGCAGCGTTTGCTGACGGCAGCTATATTACTGTCTGGCATTCAACACGAGATGTCGGAAATTCATATGGTATTTATGCCCAGCGGTTTAACGCAAATGGCACACCAATAGGGCATGAGTTTCAAGTGAATGTTCCGTCTAACTCATATAGTAATCAGCAAAATCCCAAGGTGACTACCCTGGCTGATGGTAGTTTTGTGGTGGCTTGGCATGGCGTTGGTGAGGGGGACGGAGCTGGAATTTTTGCTCGACATTTCAATGCATCCGGTGAGCCTACTACAGCTAACGTACTGATAAATGCAGATACATCTTCTACACAAGATTATCCGGATATCGCAACCTTAGACAACGGCAATATAGTCATAGGATGGCGTAGCGACAGCAGTAATAATGCTGAGCTTGTTTTTCGAGCATTCGATAGCTCACTAACTGCAGTCTCAACAGAACAGGCAATTACCGTACAGGGCGACACAACTAATTATTATTTAGATATAAGTGCCCATGCTGAAGGGTTCGCAGCTACTTGGTATCCAAGTAGCAATAACGGCGTGGTTCGATTCCAGCAATTCAATAATGAATTAAGTGCCGAAGGTCCGACAGTTCAGGTTGGAGTTCAAACTGGTGGGGACCAAGACACCCCCAAAATTGAATATTTTAGCAATGGTGACTTTGTCGTTGTCTGGGAAGAAAATTCTGGCTTTGATGGTTCAGGTGACGGAGTTTACGCACAACTTTTTAATGCTGATGGAACCAACGCATCGGGCGTTTTTCTAGTAAATACCACAACGAGTAGTTCGCAGAACAGGCCCGATGTCGCTGTGCTCGATGACGATACTTTTGTCGTGACTTGGGACGGTCGAACTACCTTAGACGGCAGTTTTGAATCGGGTGTCGTATATCAACAATTTGCGCAAGATGGCACGCCTATTGGTATTGAAACGCTTGCAACCACAGCGTCGAATTCTAATGGAAGCCAATACACCCCCGATATCACTGCACTTTCAAACGGTGAATTTGTTATTACATGGGACTCAGACAGTTTTACCACTGATGATGGTGCACAAGCAGGTATTGTGCAGCGCGTTTTCTCCACGACAAACAACCCTATTGTAGATATCCCTCCAGAAGTTATAGGTATGGTTGAGCAAGTCGTTTTCGATGAAAATGTAGTAAATGCTGCCCCACAAATCATTGATATTGCTGTCGCAGTGGTAGACACAGACACTGCAAACTATGATGGAGGCGAGCTTTCCATTGCTTATGTGGTAGGAGGTAGCAGCGAAGATTCACTTTCGATACGTAACCAGGGGACTGGGTCTTCGCAGATTGGTGTGTCCGGTAATCAGATTACCTATGAAGGAAACGTGATAGGCACTATCGTTGAAGGTGGGGATAGCGGCAGCAACTTAATTGTTAATTTAACTAGCAATGCAAATGTAGAGTCTATAGAAGCGTTGCTGGAAAATGTTCAATACGCTAACAGCTCACAAAGCCCTCAAGCAACGCGTACGATCTCTATTCGACTCGACGATGGTGCAGGCAACACAAGTAGCAATGTTGTAACAGAAATTATCGTTGAACAAACTAATGATTCAATTGCGTCAGTAGGAACAACAGAAAGGATAAACACTTTTACTAACTCAACACAGTCCGGTCCTTCTATCAGCGAGTTCGACGATGGTAGTTTTATCGTTGTTTGGGATAGCTACTCACAAAACGATACCAATAATTACGGAATACATGCCCAGCGCTTTAATGCCAATGGTGAGCCTATTGGCTTAGAACTTCAGATAAACCAGTCCGACTTTTTACCCAGTGACTCAACGCAACAGAATGCTGAGGTCGCCACTTTTTCTGACGGTAGCTTTATGGTCACGTGGGATGGCGCTGGAGAGGTTGGGCAAGACGGTTCAGGTATTTACGGGCGAATCTTCAATTCTGACGGTACCCCTGCCACTGATGATTTCCAAATAAATCAATATACGTCAAGTACGCAATCTGACAGTCAGATTACCCGTCTGTCAAACGGCAATGTCGCGGTAACATGGCAAAGTGCGGGTGCCGATGGTAGTGGATGGTCCATCGTAACAAGAATTTTCGATTCCAACGGAGCTCCCGTTACCGATGAAATTGTCGTAAATAGCACTATTACTGGCACCCAATATGCACCTTCCGTCGATTCGTATGATGGTGGATATATTGTGGGCTGGTACTCAAGTACGCAGACTGGCGGAAGTTCGAGTGATGTCGTTGCTCGTGCGGTAAACAATGATGGCACCTTTGCCAGTGCAGAACTTGATATTACGTTGGGTCAGGCTGGAGATCAGCTCAGCGTCGAAGTGAATGCATCGGCCGATGGAAGCTATGTACTAACGTGGGTCGACCACTCAGGGAACGCTGACGGAAGTGGTTATGGTATTGTCGCTCAAAAATTTGATGCCTCTCATAGTGCACTTACGGCACAAATCGTTATTAATGAAAATAACTTAAGCACTCAATACCGCCCTGATATCGCTCAACTTGGTAACGGCAATTACGTATTTACGTGGAACGATGTGAATTTAGGCAGCATCATGCGCCGCGAGTTTACTTCTGATTTAGTGCCTATAGACAGTGAGTTACGGGTTGAATCAAATATAAATACATCTGTTGATAATCCTGTTGTTATTGGTTCGGGCAACAATTACTTCATCGCTTTTGAACAAAGCGGCACCGGATTCGATAACACCGATATCAGCCTTAATCGTTTTGGCTCTTTTGCCGATGCAACTGGACCAGAGATAACGGGTTTCGCTTCTAGCTATAACTTTGATGAGGCACTGGTCAATGCCGGTCTTGTGCCTTTGGAGCTTGGTGTATCAGTAGCTGATGTGTCAGGTGTAGGCTTTGACGGCGGCACACTCACCGTAGGTTATAATGTTGGGAGTTCTAGCGACGATCAATTGGGGCTATTCAATCAGGGTAATGCTGCAGGACAAGTGGCCGTTTCGGGAAGCTCGGTGTTTTATGAGGGAACTCAAATTGGTACGCTTCTAAGTGATGGGCAAAACGGTAGTCAGCTTGTTATTACCTTTAATGCCAATGCGACAACAGAATCTGTTGAGGGCGTATTGGAAGCAACCAGTTACCGAAACACCTCTAATAGCCCCGAAGGAGCGCGCAGCATTAGCCTGCGGCTTACCGATGCAAATGGTGCATCGAGCGAAAATATTGACTTTACTGTCAATATTAGCGCTGAAATTGACTCGACAGTCACTGCTTTTACCTCCTCTCTAGTCAATACATTCACCAATGGAGCTCAACAGAAGTCGGATGTTGCTGCTTTTGATGATGGCAGTTATGTCGTGGTGTGGCAAAGTGAAGATCAAGAAAATAACAATGGTGTTTATAGTATTCACGGTCAGCGATTTAGTGCCAACGGCAATGCTATAGGTACAGAATTTCTTGTGAGTCAAGAATCAGCCGTAACTGCAGGTCAAACAGATAATGACCCCAAAGTCACCACATTTGCTGATGGTTCGTATGTGGTGGTTTGGCGGGGACATGGGACAAATGATAACGTCGAAATTAAAGCAAGGCTATTCGACGCAAATGGTTTGGCATTAGGTGATGAATTTCAAGTTAATGACTTTGTATCTAGCTCGCAAGAACTTCCTGACGTGGTACGACTGTCTGACGGTAACTTTGCAGTAACGTGGCACTCGGCTGGTGGAGACGGCAGTTCATGGGGCGTTTCATATCGAATATTCCAAAATGACGGAACCGCCGTAACCAACGAATTAGTTGCAAATACTACAGTCACTGGTACTCAGTACTCCCCCAGTATTGATGCGTCATCAACTGGGTTTGCAATTACCTGGTATTCCGATAATCACAATGGCAGTACGTCGAACGAAATTATTGTTCAGCAATTTGCTAACGATGGAACACCGTTAGGCTCAGAAATTGAGGTAACCAGTTTGTCGGCGGGCAATCAGGCCACGCCGAAGGTTTCTTATGCCGCAGATGGCAGCTTCGTTGTGGCATGGGAGGATACGACAAACCTGTCAGATGGCAGTGGTAGTGCAATATTAGCGCAACGTTATGACGCTACGGGCAATGCGCAGGGCCAAACGTTCGTTGTAAATGAAAATCCAGCTTCTGGTCAAAACAGCCCAAGCATTGATCATCTACCAAACGGCAATTTTGTCGTCACTTGGTACTCTGCGTATAGTATCGACGTATTTCGACGTGAATTTTCTTCAGATGGGCAGCCCTTAGATGGCGACCAATTAGTCAATATAGGGCAGCAATCCGGCACGCAAACCCGCCCCAGTGTGGCGTCGCTGGGTAACGGCGATTATGTCATCACTTACCACGATCAAAATAGCGCCGATGGAAATAGTTATGGTGTTTTCCAGTCGTTCTTTGGAAGCCAATCGACAAACCAAAATCCTACGCTTTCAGGTTTTGCCAATGAAGTAACATTTGCTGAAAACGTAGTAAACAATGCACCTCAAATTTTGGATGCAGCGGTGTCGCTACAAGATAGCGACTCGAGCGATTTTGACGGTGGTGTTGTTACCCTTGGGTACATCCAGTTTGGTGGGGAAGAGGATCAATTAGGCGTAAATAATCAAGGTAACGGGCCAAGTCAAATTGGGGTATCGGGTTTAACGATATCCTATAGCGGAACTGTGATTGGTAGTATCGTTAACGATGGCCAAAATGGCACTCAGCTGCGCATAGAATTAAATGCCAATGCAACATCAGAAGCTATCGAAGCGCTAGTTCAAAACTTAACGTATGCCAATGTATCAGAAGCACCAAACGCACAGCGAATCCTGTCTCTTAACGTAGAAGATGGTGATGGAGGCAGTACCGGTAATCAAACTATTATCGTAAATGTTTCACCCGACACCGATGGAACTGATTCTGTATTTGGGCCAGATTTAGTCAATACATTTACAGCCGGGGGCCAATTCACTCCAGATGTCGCGAGTTTTTCGGACGGCAGTTACGTGGTTACCTGGGTTTCGACTAACCAAGATGACAGTAGTTGGGGCGTCTATGCACAGCGTTTTGATACTAATGGACTACCTGTGGGTAATGAGTTCTTAGTCAATACAACAACCACAAACGCTCAATCAGCTCCGGCTGTGACTGTTTTAAGCGATAACTCTTTTGTCATCACTTGGGATGGATATGGTATTTCGGATAGCAGCGGTGTGTTTGCACAGCGTTATGCGTCAGATGGCTCACCTTTAGGCTCAGAGTTTTTGTTGCGAGATGGCTCAGACAACACAGAGTCATTGGTGGACGTGGTCGCGTTGTCAGATGGAAAGTTTGCAACAACTTGGTCTGACAGCGGCGGCGATGCTTCCGGCTGGGGTATATCAGTGCGCATCTTCAATGCTGATGGTACGCCCGCAGGCGCATCATTTACGGCCAACACTACGAGTTCAAATACACAATACAACTCGTCTATTAGCAGCTTTAGCGGTGGCTTTGTTGTCTCTTGGTATTCCTCTACTCAAGCAGGGGGAAACAGTAGCGACATAGTAATGCAGCGTTTTGATAACAATGGCAATGCACTTGGTGGCGAAATAGACTTATTGTTAGATGGATCACAACAAAATAACCAGGTTGCGGCGTTCTCAGATGGCAGTTTTGTCGTTGTGTTTCAAAGCACAGATGGCAGCAATGATGGCGTTTTTGCCCAGCGCTACAATGCAGATGGAACCGTTAACGGCGATCTCATTCAGGTAAATGAAACGCTGACAGGAAATCAAACAGAGCCTAGCGTCGCGACTTTACCTAATGGTAACTTTGTCGTTGGCTGGACGGGTAATGGCGTTGGGGACAATAATGGTGCATTCATTCGAGAGTTCGACGGTAATGGGGTTCCCATTGACGGCGAAGTGCTAGCTAGCAGTACCTCAGTGTCCAGTGTTGATAATATTTCTCTAACTGGCTTGGGATCGTCAAACAACTTTATTGCAGTTTGGGCTGACTCTTCTTTAGAACCCGATGATAGCAGCTGGGGCGTATTTCAAAACATTTTTGGTAACCCCAACGATTTCAACCGTTCTACGCCACCTAGCTTGGATGACCTGACTGATACGCGGCAGATTGTAAATTCAGTAGCATCAACGCCTGTGAGAATTGATGCGGACGTGGATTTTACTCACATTAGCGATGATTTTGACGGCGGTATGTTAGAGGTGTTCTATCTTACCCAAAGCGATGCTGATGACCTGCTTGACATAGAGACAACCGGCACGGGACTTGGTCAAATCTCTGTAAGTGGCAGTGATGTCAGTTTCGAGGGAACAGCGATCGGGCAAATTTCGAGTGGTGAAAATGGCGCAAACGGCAATGGGGTATCTGTCACTTTCAACGCTAACGCAACGTCAATAGCTATTGATGCATTGATAGAGCATTTGACTTATGCCTCTCAAAACAATGTAGAAAATGACGAGACTATCTCGATTCGCGTGACCGACGGCAATGGTGCAGCTACTCAGGGAAATGCCATTTTTATTGATATACGCTCTTCGGTGTCTGCGCCAGACTTTTTAATGGAAGACTTTGACAGGAATGTAACCTTCAACGAGTCGGATGTTGTAGGTCAGCTGGCGTTATTAGACAGCAACATTAACTTTGAATACAAGGGGGCAAATAGCCTAGACGGTGGGTATTTGACGTTGCGTTATATTTCAAACAACGAGACATTCGAAGATACCTTAGGCGTGCTTAACATAGGAACGGGTTATGGCCAAATAAGTGTGAGTGGCTCTACTATTTCGTATGAAGGTACTGTGTTTGCCTCAATTGATTCTTCTGACAATGGAGAAGCGGGCAATGACCTGCGTATTGATTTTACGACTGGCGTTACCGATGAAGCAGTTGAAGCTTTAATTGAAGCACTGGGCTATAGCAGCGATTCAGGCGCTCTTAACACCAGAAGTGTTAGGCTCTATGTATACGACAGTGCTAACAGCACCTCAACGAATATAGATTACAACCTTAATTTTGAGCAGTCTGTAAATGACTTTGACCTTGTTGGTGAGCCGACTCTAATTAACCAAGTGACTGCTGGTAACCAGACTATACCATCTGCCAGCGAGTTATCGGGTGGGGGTTATATCGTTACCTGGACTGGCGAAAACAGTCTTGATGGCAGTTCCAATGGAATATTTGCACAAATCTTTGATGAAAATGGACAAGCAGTTGGTAACCAGTTCGTGGTTAACACGGAAAACTTCGGCAATCAAACCAACGCTGACGTTGCAGGACTCAGTGATGGGTCTTTCGTCGTGGTTTGGGAGAGTGTTACTAGCGAGTCCAACAGCGACATAAATGTTTATGCCCAGCGCTTTACTGCTTCTGGTCAAGCCCTTGGCGACCAATTTATTGTTAATGAAAACCTATCCAGCACGCAAGGGACCCCCGTCGTTACTGCGCTGGCTACCGGCGGCTTCGTCGTAGCGTTCGACACTTACGATAGTGCCACAGGCGATACGAGCGGTATTGGTATTGGTATGCGCTTTTTTGATAATGCTGGTGTTGCCACAACTACTGAATTATTAGCGAACACGTCAATTTCGGGCTCTCAAAGCAATGCCGACTTAGCAGCCTCAGCAAGCGCTGTGGTAGCAACGTGGAAGAGCAACTCAGGTGACGATGTATTTGCGCGAATTTTTAATCCTGCAGATGGAACAGAGCTAGTTTCTGAATTCAAAGTAAATACGTCAGAAGGTAATGTATGGAACCAACCTGCAGTGACTGCGCTTGATGACGGCACTTTTGTACTCGTTTGGGGGCACTATATTGATGAGTTTGCAAAAGATTTTTGGGGGTTCCGCGGTCAACGCATCGATGCAAACGGCAACTTTATCGGCGATGAGTTTATTGTTAACACCAGCGAAACAAGCTGGAATTCTAATGATGGCATTGACATAGCTTCATTGGATAATGGTAATTTCGCCGTTACTTGGGGGGCAAATGCGGGCGTGTACGTCCAAGAATTTGAAGCTACAGGTACTACCCCTACAAAAGTGGATGGGCCAGTTTTAGCTGGCTCGGGGCCGAGTACAGACCACCAATCTACAATTGTGAGTGTTGGAAATCAGAGCGCTGCAGTTATTTGGTCTGGATATAATCTTACATCACCTGCTAATAGCACCTATGAAATAGGTCAACAGCTAGTTGGCATTGCTAGTGATTTCAGTAGTAGCGATGGCCCAGAGATTGAAAATATTCCAGCGGAAATCACGATTACTGAAAGTGCCAATACTGAGTTTATTTTCAGCAATGTTGATGTTCTTGATAGTAATTCGGCAGATTTTGATGGAGGCCTTTTAACAGTCGATATTGTGGGTGGGTATCGGGATATCGTAAATACAAATCAAGAGTTTGCTGATGATAACTTTACTATCGATAATCAAGGTGTCGGACAGGGTCAGATTGGGGTTTCAGGAAGTACGGTGAGCTATGCGGGCTCCGCAATAGGCACCATTACACAAAATGGGCAAGCGGGGAATGGTTTACACATCGCTTTAAATGCAAATGCAACATTAGAAGCTGTAAACGCGTTAATGCAGTCAATCGGTTACTCAAACCTTTCTACCTCTCCACAGGCCAGTCGAGAAGTCGCGTTGCGTTTGACCGACGGTGATGGAGGTTCTAGCGCAAATCAGGTTGTTACGCTAAACATCACGGAAGTAGCGAACGGTTCCTCACCACAGACTAGCGACATACAGGCAAACAGTTTTGAGTTGGGCAACCAAACCACACCAGCATTAGCTGAAATGGCAAGTGGCGGGTTTGTAATGGTCTGGACGTCTGATGCCAATCAAGACGGAAATGGCCAAGGTATCTTCGCTCAGAGATACAGTGATAATGGTGCGCCCATTGGCAATGAAATCGCTATCAATACCAGCACGTTAAGTTCACAGTCATTGCCATCAGTAGCGGCTAACGGCAATGGGTTTGTGGTAGCATGGTCAGACACTGGCGGTGTTGATGGCAGCGGTTACGGTATCGTTGCGCAGCGATTTGATGAATTTGGTGAACCAGTTGGTGGTGAATTTGTAATTAACGAAACCACAAGTTCCACTCAAAACGACCCGCAAATTATCCAGCTTAGCAGCGGTGGATTCGCAGCAGTTTGGGAAGGTAATGGTGTCGGCGACAGCAGCGGGGTATTTGGCCGCTTATTTAATGAAGATGGTACACCGTTAAGCGCAGAGTTCTTAATCAATGAATCTACGAGTGGGTCACAGTTTGATCCTTCGATCACAGAATTGGCTAGCGGGCAACTTGCTGTCACATACGAAAGTAGTAATCAAATAACCATTCGTTTAGTTAATGCAGACGGAACCACACTAGCGCCAGAAATTATTATTGACCGCCCCGTAACGACAGAGCGGGAGCCAGATATCACGGCTCTGTCTAATGGAAACTTTGTAGTTTCTTATACGGTCAATAATGACGGCAATGGTTCAGGTGTATTTGCACAGCTGTTTGATTCAAGTGGCAATATAATTGGCGATGAAATTCGGGTGAACGAAGGGACGTTGGGCAGTCAATCTCAATCTAAAGTAGATGCGCTGGCTACAGGTGGATTTGTTGTAAGTTACTATTCAAGTGCCTCACCTGATGGCATTTTTACCCAGGAATTTGATGCTGCCGGAAACGCTATTGACGGTAACAATCAGGTCAACATTAATAACGTCAGCACCGATTGGCAGCCTGCTGTGTTGGGCTTGTCCAGCGGTGGCTACATTACTGCTTGGAGCGGTTATAACGTTGAAGTTGGGGTAAACAATTCCTATGGAGTATTCTGGCGAGGGTTTGGCAGTGACGGTCAATTTTCTGATGGCTCGGGTCAAATTGAAATTGCTGGTTTGCCTAACGAAATCATCTTGACCGAGTCTGATACCCCTGAAGCATTTATTTCTAGTGCTGATTTATTCGGCGCTGAATCTAATGACTTTAACGGTGGTAGCCTAACCGTTACTGTGATTACTGGTTATGGTGCACAAGGTCAATTTGTCAGTGCTAATGAACAGGATAATTTTTCTGTATTAAGTTCCGGGAACGGTTTAGGAGAGATCAGTGTATCTGGAAGTACTATTTCTTTTGAAGGTACCGCTTTCGCCAGCATTACCAAAGATGGCGCTAACGGTAGTGAACTTCATATTGATTTTAATGCCAATGCAAATCAAGCTAGCATAAACGCTCTACTTCAAGCATTAAGCTACCTCAACTCTTCAGATGGCCCTACGCTTCAACGAACCATATCTCTGCGCTTAACCGATGGCGAAGGCAACAGCACATCAAATAATGCGATTAACTTTGTCGTTGAACCCGTTGCCGATGGCGCGTCGCCCCAGGGAGACGAAATTCAGGTCAATACTTTCCAAGAAAACAACCAGCAGTATTCAGAAGTGACAGAATTGGAAGATGGCTCGCTAGTGGTAGTTTGGCAATCGCAGAATCAGGATGGTTGGGGTAGTGGTATTGTGGGGCAGCGCTTTGATGCCAATGGCTCACCAATAGGTAACGAGTTTATTGTTAATCAATACACCCCACAAGAACAGACTTACCCAAGTGTAACGGCAGTGGCTGGTGGGTTTGTGGTTGCCTGGCAAGGTCGTGGGGAAGACGATAGCTCGGGTATATTTGGTCGCCTATTCGACTTAAATGGCGTGCAGCAAAGCGACGACTTTATTATCAACGATACTTTGTCTAGCACCCAGTCACAGGTGCGCTTGACATCAATGGCTAGCGGTGGGTTTGCTGCCATTTTCAGCGGCAACGGTGTAGGCGACAACAGCGGTACCTTTTTAACCACGTTTGACGCTAATGGAAACCGCGTTATAAACGAAACTCTTGCCAACGCCATAACCTCCGGTACTCAGAGTGAGCCGGATATTACTGAGTTAGCCAACGGAAAGCTGGTCGTTACCTATCGAACAGGCTCTGACATAGAAGCTCAAATTTTTAACAACGATGGTAGTACATTCTCAGGTGCAATTACAGTGGCCGATACCAGTGATAGCGAGTACCAGCCGAAAGTGGCAGCACTAGACAATGGTGGTTTTGTTGTGACTTATACTGACAACAACGATACCAGTAACGCTGGCGTTTTTGCTCAGCTATTCGATGCAAACGGTCAAGCTGTCGGAGAATTGCTGCGCGTAAACGAGCAGACAAGTGGCGCACAGTACCAGCCCGATGTTACCGCATTAGTCGGAGGTGGTTTTGCTGTAAGCTACTTAGATTCAAACAATCCGGACAGTATTTTTGTTCAGCAGTTCGACAATGGTGGCAATATTGTTGACGGTCCAAAACGCGCAGAGACTAACAATGTTAACGGAAACTATGAACCTAGCATAACTGCACTGAGTAACGGTGGATTCGCAGTCACCTGGACGAGCTATAACACCGAACCGGATCAAGCAAACAGCTATGGCATTCTTATGCGCATGTTTGGCAGTGATGGCCAGTTTGAAACGAGTCAAGCGCCTGTCGTTGAAATTGCATCTAACTCCATTGAGTTTAGTGAATCCAGTCTTAACTTTGCTCCCCAGCTGTTGTTTATCGGTGCCGGTGTCGCAGATATCGATACGACCGATTTTACAGGTGGACAACTAGAGATTGCACGTATTTCCTCTTATGGACAAGGTGACCAGCTTGGACGTCAGCCTTTCTTCCCCCAAGACAACTTAGGGATTCAAAATCAAGGCTCTGGTGCAAACGAAATTGCTGTGTCTGGCAGCGACGTTTTGTATGAAGGCACGGTGATTGGTACCTTAGACTCTAGCGGAACCAACGACACTGCTCTCGTGGTTACGTTTAATGCTAATGCGAGTGCACAGGCCATAGAGTCCCTGCTCGAAGCTGTCACTTACAGAAATATCTCGGATGCTCCAGAATCGACTCGTACCTATAGCGTACGCTTAACTGATGGCGCAGGCGGTTCAAGTATAGCGCAGTCTATTGTCGTTAATATTTCTCAAAACTTGGATGGCAATTTACCGACGCTACAACCAGAGAGAGCCGTAAACACAGATACTTCTGGATACCAATCAGCATCGCAGACATCAGCACTGTATGACAGCAACGGAGAACTTGATGGCTATATTGTCTCTTGGCAAGACAGTGAAAGCGGCGATGTATATTTCCAAACTTATGACAACGAAAACAATCCAGTTGGTTCTAATCAAATAGCGAATACAACACTCACTAGTACGCAAAACGATATTACCGTGCAATCATTAAATAATGGTACTTTCGTAATGACATGGACCTCTTCTGACTCTTCGCAAGATGGTTCAGGGTCTTCAGTCATTGGGCGTATGTTTAATAATGACGGTACGCCATTTAATCAGGCTCCGCACAATGGTGCTGAGTTTGTTGTGAATACAGAAGCTTCGAGCACCCAAAGTCATTCACAAATCGCAGTTTTACCAAATGGTGAGTTTGCTGTTGTTTGGCAGACATTTGATTCGGATACTGGTGATAATAGCGGGTGGGGTGTTGCGATGCAGCGCTTCGATGCCACAGGTCAAGCATTAGACGGCGAATTGCTGGTGAACACTTCGGTTTCGAGTAATCAGGACACTGCCGATATTAGTGCCCTAGCGAGCTCGACAGGGTTACCTGAAGGTGGCTATGTCGTATCGTGGCAAAGCCCAGATGCTAGCAGTACCGGTATCTTCGCTCAGGTATTCGACGCCAACGGCAATACAGTTGGTAGCGAATTCCAAGTCAATACATCGGTAAGCGGAAGCCAGACGCAAAGCGCAGTTGCTGGGCTGGCCAACGGAGACTTTGTTATTACTTGGACTGATAATACGGCCGACCTATATCACTCGGGCGTTTACGCACAACGCTTTACGTTTAACGCCGCAGGCGAATCCGTTGCAGTAGGCGAAGAGTTTAGGGTCAATCAAGACTATCTATATTCTCAATATGACCCAAGCATTGTCGCGCTTGCTGGTGGTGGTTTTGCCATTGCCTTTACTGGCAATGACGGTAGTGGCGACGGCGTGTTTGTGCAAGAGTTTGACCAAGGTGGGCGCCTTATAGACCTTCCACAGTTGATAAATCAAAATACTAGTAGCACACAGTATGAGCCAAGCCTGGCAGCATTAAGCGATGGCGGGTTTATCGCGTCATGGACATCGTGGATGGGGAACGCTGATGGCTATGATGTCATCATGCAGCGTTTCGGTAATCAGGTACCTCAAACCACGGATTTTGTTGTTCAAGGAAGCGAAGACGAGAGTATTGTTATCGACGCAAACGAGTTTTTAAATGCATTTGTTGACCCTGAAGGGGAGCTACTTCAAGAAGTTGCGTTTATCACACTTCCCATCAGCGGTGTTCTTGCACTCAATGGTGTGGCTATAGCGCCAGGACAGACTTTTGATATAAATGCGCTTCAAGCTGGTGTATTAACTTATCTTGGCGATCAAGATTTTAATGGACTAGATAGCTTTACTTGGGCGGGCAGTGATGGGGCAAACTTTGCTGAGCCCGCTACAACAAATATTACTGTATTACCTGTAAATGACGCACCAGGGATGAGCGTAGGTGCCGACGATACGGGAACTGAGTCGTATGGAGTTGGTTTTAGTCACACAATAAACTTCACCGATCCTGATGGTGATACACTTCTGGTAAACGTGGACTGGGGAGACGGTGAGTCCTCTCAATATACAACGAATTCAGGCACGCTTAATACCGGCCATCGTTATCTTGACGATGGAGTTTACACCGTTACGGTTACGGTAGACGACCAATCAGGTACAGCCGAAGCAATAGAGACACAAACGTATCAAGCAACTATCAGCAATGTTGCCCCATCAATAGGTCTGTTCGGAAACAATGATGTCGAACAAGACCAGGTATATACTCTAAGGTTAGGCAATCCGAGCGACCCTGGCGATGACACAGTGACAGACTTCATCGTCGATTGGGGAGATGGCACCGTTGAAACCTTTAACAGCCCTGGTGATGTTACCCATGTCTATGCCACTCCCGGCGATTACGAAATCTCTATAGACCTTGTCGACGAAGATGGCACATACGAAGGTGTTTCAACAAAAGACGTGCAAGTCAGTGTACCTGCCGAAGTTTTGGATGTTCAGGCAATCTCTGATGCAACTGCAAATGAGGGCGCTACTTTCGTTCAGGCTATTTCGTTTACTGACCCAACAGATCAGAATAGTAATGGCTGGACCTACTCCATCGATTGGGGAGACGGTAGTGTTCAGAATGACGTTTCCATATTCAGTCGAGACTTTAACATTGCTCATAATTTTGCCGATGACGGCGTTTATGATGTCACTGTTACCGTATCTGACGATGTGAACGGACAAACAGATACAGAAACGTTTACTGTGACTGTGGGCGATGTAGCACCTACCCTTAATCTTCATGGTGGAGGTTCAGTTAACGAAGGGGCTGTATATAGCCTTACCGCTAGTGTGTTTGAGCCAGGTGATGATCCCATTCAGGAGTTCGTTATTGATTGGGGTGACGGTACAGTTGAAACCATCGATGGTGATGAATTTGGTACGCAGACTCATGTCTACAGTGACGGCCCTTTCGGCTTTAATATTTCGGTCGATGTCGTCAATGATGACGGTACTTTTGAAAATGCGGGGACACAATTTGTCAATGTTCTTAACGTGGCGCCGTCTTCTATTATCACAGGCCCGACTTCCGTTGATGAGGGCAGCGAGGTGACCTACACCTTCGGTGATATCGTCGACCCTGGTGATGATGCTATTTCCGATACTGTAATCGATTGGGGCGATGGCACAACCACAGCCTATACTGGGGCTGGAGAGTACGCTCATACATTTGCAGATGGAAATGCTACACGCAGTATTAGACTCCTAGTCACAGACGAAGATGCTGATCCTCATGTCGCAGCCACGCTTATCGTAGATGTCGAAGATATAGAGCCATCTATCACTATAAGTGGCGCAAGTGAGACAAATGAAGGCAGTGTATACACGCTTACACTAGCAGACTTGGTAGAGCCCGGTGATGACCCGGTTTCCGAATACCTTATTGACTGGGGTGATGGTACTGCTGTGCAGTCAGTTACCGAGCTAGGTGATGTGACCCACACCTTTGCGGACGGCAACAGCAGCGCCACTATCAGTGTGCAGATCGTGAATGATGAAGGCACGTTTGACGCAGGCACTATTGATGTCACCATTAACAACGTAGCGCCAACGTTGGCATTAACAGGTGCGTTGACCAGTATTCAAAACACCGCGTATACCTTGAACCTAGGGGCAATAATCGACCCAGGCGATGACACCATTATTGGAAATGGCATTACCGTGAACTGGGGTGATGGCACAACAGAAACCTACAGCAGTGTGGGCGATGTATCGCATACCTATACCACAGTGGGTGACTTTACTATCAGCGTTAGTTTGGAAGATGAAGACGGTACCTTTAGCAATGTCGCAACACAGGCGGTCAGCGTAAGTGCGCCAGCGGATACGATTGATGTAGCTTCACAGGCCAATGCTGTAATTGATGAAGGTGATACCTTTACTCGCACTATTAACTTCACTGACGGTGAGGACAATGGAGCCGCAGGCTACACCGTAGATATCGACTGGGATAATGACGGTAACGTTGATGAGAGCTTTGCTACAACGTCGACCAGCTTTGATGTATCGACGGTGTTTGCCGATGGCGCATCTGTGCAAACCGTGTCAATTACGGTGACCGATGATGCAGGTGAGTCTGATACCGAGGCCTTCGATATCGCAGTAAATAACGTAGCACCTGTGAGCAGTATAAGCGGACCTATCGAAGTCAATGAAGGCACTGAAGCGACTTACACCTTTAGCGACATCCTTGACCCTGGCGATGACACGGTGACCAGTGCGGTTATCGAGTGGGGCGATGGCACGACCACAGCCTACACAGGAGCGGGTGATTACAGCCATACCTATGCTGATGGCGATAACTCGCCAGTTATTAGCTTAATAGTAACCGATGAAGACGGCACCCACACAGCAGCAAGCCTTGGCGTTGCAGTGAACGACGTCGCCCCATCCATCACCGTCAGTGGCGCTAGTGAGACAGACGAGGGCAGTGTGTACACCCTCACATTAGCTGACTTGGTAGAGCCCGGTGATGACCCGGTTTCCGAATACCTTATTGACTGGGGTGATGGTACTCCTGTGCAGTCAGTTACCGAGCTAGGTGATGTGACCCACACCTTCGCAGACGGTAATAGCAGTGCCACTATCAGTGTGCAAATCGTGAATGACGAAGGCACGTTTGATGGTGGGACCGTCGATGTCACGATCAACAACGTAGCGCCAACGTTAGCATTAACAGGCGCGTTGACCAGTATTCAAAACACCGCGTATACCCTGAACCTAGGGGCAATAATCGACCCGGGCGATGACACTATTGTTGGAAATGGCATTACCGTAAACTGGGGTGATGGCACAACAGAAACCTACAGCAGTGTGGGCGATGTGTCGCACACCTATACCACAGTGGGTGACTTTACTATCAGCGTTAGTTTGGAAGATGAAGACGGTGTGTTTAGCGATGTCGCTACGCAGGCAGTGAGTGTGAGTGCGCCAGCGGATACCGTGGATGTAGCTTCACAGGCAGATGCTGTAATTGATGAAGGTGATACCTTTACTCGCACTATTAACTTCACTGACGGTGAGGACAATGGAGCTGCAGGCTATACCGTAGATATTGACTGGGATAATGACGGTAACGTTGATGAGAGCTTTGCTACAACGTCGAACAGCTTTGATGTGTCGACGGTGTTTGCCGATGGCGCATCTGAGCAAACCGTGTCAATTACGGTGACCGATGAGGAAGGTGAATCTGATACCGAGGTCTTTGATGTCACAGTAAATAATGTAGCACCTGTGAGTAGTATAAGCGGACCTATCGAGGTCAATGAAGGCACCGAAGCGACTTACACATTTGGCGACATCCTTGACCCTGGCGATGACACGGTGACCAATGCGGTTATAGAGTGGGGCGATGGCACGACCACAGCCTACACAGGAGCAGGTGATTACAGCCATACCTTTGCTGATGGTGATAGCTTGCCAGTTATTAGCTTAATAGTGACAGATGAAGACGGCACTTACACGGCAGCAAGCCTTGGCGTTGCAGTGAATGACGTAGCCCCATCTATCACGGTAAGTGGCGCCAGTGAGACAGACGAAGGCAGTGTGTACACCCTCACGTTAGCTGACTTGGTGGAGCCCGGTGATGATCCGGTTTCCGAATACCTTATTGACTGGGGTGATGGTTCAGCGGTTCAGTCGGTAGCTGATTTAGGTGATGTTACCCACACCTTCGCAGACGGTAATAGCAGTGCCACTATCAGTGTGCAGATCGTCAATGACGAAGGCACGTTTGACGCAGGCACGATTGATGTCACGATCAACAATGTAGCGCCAACTACGTCAGTTGCATCGGACGCAAGCGTCGATGCTAATGCACCGTTTACGATCAACTTTGGCGAGGTTGTGGAGCCGGGTGACGATACCATTTCAAACGCCGTTATCAACTGGGGAGATGGAACAACTTCTGTTTACACCGGAGCAGGGGATTACGTTCATAGCTATGACGGAGCAATTACTAATCCGACTATAGAGCTCCTTATTACTGATGAAGATGGAGAGTTTGTTGCTGCCAGCACCACGATTACGGTAAACGAAGAAATCAGCGAACCTACGGCAACGGGCTCTATTCAGGAATTTACCCTTCGAGACCAAGAAGTGCAGCTTGATTTGCAAATATCCAGTGATGAGCCTGTCTTAGAAGTGATAGTAGATTGGGGAGATGGCACGTCTGAAAGCTTTAACGATCCAAATGCTTTGTTACACGAGTACGGTGACCTTGGTCTATACGAAGTTAGTGTTCAGCTTGTCACTGCGTCTGGCACGTATGATGTGGGCGTTGTAGATGATGTAGACGTAGGAACCCGCATTGGTGATGCGTCACTATTCTTTAATTTCTTTGACCCCTATGCTTGGCAGAATAGTTGGACCGACGAAGGAATCACACTAGCACATAAAGCAAATACCGCCGACTTAAATGAAGCATGGTCAGCAATGTCTTTCGTTGGTTGGGACTCATGGCGTATTGAGGGGCAAGATGTTGCTTTCGGACATTTAGGTGTATCTGGTCGCACATCACAAACGGGCTCCTTCTTCCAGCAGTTAGACGGTACCGAGGGAATCCGATTCGATATCGATACGTCAGCGATGAGTGGCGAGATTATGTTTACTGATTTGTATACTAATGAATCCGGCAATCTTGATGAGCAAGCCAGAGTTCAGTTCTTTGATGAAAGCGGTAATCTGGTTGATGAATATTTGGTTAACGGTAGCGCTAGTGGCGAGGTTTCAATGAGCTTCACTACTCAAAATGCATTTGACTACTTTGTGATCACTGCAGGTGCTTATGATGTCAACGGACAGTTTGTCTACGGAAGTTATGCTGACGACAATGGCGTTGCAGCGTCAGGAGAGGCTAATACAGGCAGTGAATTACTTATTGATGCTATTCAAGTTGGTTTCCGTGGTAGCGATAATGTTGTAAATGTAGCTGAAGAGTTTTTAGAAGTAACGCCAGACGCTACGATGTCTATTCTGCCTATACCAGAGTTAATTAGCCCAGCTGATGAATTGGACAATAGTTCAACGGCAACGCCGTTGCCAAATGTGGTAACCACTCCTGATCAAACTGAAAATGAAGTTAAGTCGATATTGCCTACCCCAGTTCGGTTGGTTGGGGCATCTGTAATGGCATTAGATGTTGCAGCTGCAACCGACGATAACGACAACACGCAGGAGGTGGCACTAGCAGCTCATGGTAAAGACGTGATGTCAACATTACCTGTAGTATCAGACCCTGTTGAGTCAGATGAAAATGACAGCGAAAAAATTTCACCTGATACCAACGAACAGTTGGCGGGTACAGGCGATGTTGGTTCTGATTCGGCCATGGCAGTTGAGGGTAAGAAAGGTATCGTTTCAACACTGCCGGTGGTGGGAGAGCCCATCGAGTCGGATGAGGAACCAGACGAAAGCGTATCTGTAGGCTTAGGTGAAACGGCTTCGGACGGTGAAGTCCCACTACTCGAATCAGTAGGGAAAGTCATTCAAATTGATGACGATATTATGTTTACACTGCCTGTAATAACATACCCGATTGAGTCTGAAGATGAGCAAGATGAGCAAGATGAGAGCCTATCAGCAGTATCGAGCGAGTTGATAATGGCGGGTGAGGATTTGCAAACTCAACCTGCAGTAAAATCTATTGAGGATAAAGGAGGAATTGTTTCGACATTGCCTGTAGTACCTGACGCGATAGATGCCCAAGAAACACCTACCGAGAGCAGTTTATCTTTAACAAGTGAGGTTGAGGGCAATGTTGAATTTGATTTCGCCCAACTATCAACGAACAGCGGTGGTATGAGCAAAGCGATGACGCTGAATTACGCTTTACAGAGAGGCGAGCAGTCGGCTGCACTTACTACTAGCGATGAAAAACAGGCATTGATCGCTGAACTAGCGTTAGAGTTCGATGATAGTGAAAGTCAGTTTACGCAATATGACGATTACTTAATTCGATAGGGTGTCTGATTTTTATACATATGTTGGGTGGTGACACCCAACTTGATTTTTAGCTTATTGAATTTTAAATAAAAATTTAGTGGCTTAATAATTGCTAAAATAGAAGCTACAAGGTAGTAAGGTCACGCGGTTGCAAACAAGCAGTAACGTTTTGTATGAAGACTTATAGTTGGTTAGTTAGATAGCAAATTACACCGAGATTAAGGAAGATATATGAAACATTCGTTATCTAAGTATGGATCAATATTGTCCGTACTGGCATGCATACTAAGTTTAAGTTCTGCAAGTGTTAGCGCTGCGTTAATAGTAAATAACGAGCCTTTAGTTCCAACAGTTGGTGGCGCTACATCTTTTATCGATAATACATTCTCATTAACTAATCCTCCTTCCCTTTTAGAGGACTTTTCTCTAACACAGATGACCACTATTAACAAAATTAGTTTTTGGTCTTTCGACCTTCCATCTTTAACTGGGAGTGAATACATTTCGCTGCGCTTATATCGAGATGAACCTGGGTTCGATCACAATTCACCATTGTTTAGTGCAACAGGCGCTTCGGGTACTGGTGGAACTTTTTCTAAAACGGGAGTTGGCGATGGTTTATTGTTTCGTCACGAAATCGAACTGGTCAACTTTACTTTAGGACCCGGCGATTACTTTCTTAATGTTGGAGCAGATCCCTTTCTCAACAATGAACTTGCTTTTGGATGGGCTTATGCATCAATGCCATCGGTTTTTGGCGAGTATAGCTGGTCATTAAACCCTTTCGCTCCATCGGGAGCTGCCAACTATTCTCAGTCGGGTGTTGATTTTGCATTCCAAATAGAGGGCGAGCCAGTCGTTCAAGCTAATGCACCTTCAGCGCTGTCAATTCTGTCATTAGGTTTGATATTGATGCTTGTTCGAAGAAAAGTGTAAACCGCTAAATCTAAGCACGCCTTGAACATTACGGACAGTGACTATGAAGAATGGCAATGGATTGATGCCTGTGAATAAAGCGTTGGCTAACATTAAGTCAGCGCTCCTCTATGTTTTTCTGTTTAGTTTAGCCATTAACCTGTTGATGCTGGTCTCCCCCCTGTACATGCTGCAGGTCTATGATCGAGTATTGGTTTCAGGCAGTCATGCCACTCTACTTTTCCTGACTATTTTTGCTTTGGTTGCACTGATTGTGTTGGCCACGTTAGATATTGTTCGCGGGATCTTACTCGCTCGTTTAGGTAATGCCTTCGATAAAACAGTGAGCGGTTACTTGTTTAAAAAAATTATTGAACAGGGAGGGCATAGCCAGCCACTACGTGATGTAGACACCGTGCGCAGTTTTCTTTCATCACCGGCACTCACCGCAATAATGGACGCACCGTTTACACCGCTTTATCTAGCGTTAATCTACATTCTGCATCCAATGTTAGGGCATATTGCGCTGGCAGGCGCGATTGTACTTTTTAGCCTGGCGCTTTTAGGCGAGAAAATGACCCGCGTCGCGCAAAAAGACAGTCAAAATGCATCTAGCCAAGCTCACCGCTATACGGATGTGTGCGGAAAAAACCGGAATGCAGTTTATGCAATGGGGATGAGCAGCCATATTCTTGCTAAATGGAATATTCCACATTTAAAAAGCTTGAGTTTTGGAGGCCTTGCCAATTCCCGTAGTAGCGGCATTTCGGCAATATCGAAAGGCCTGAGATTTGCGCTTCAAGTAGGCATTTTAGGAATGGGGGCATTCCTTGTGATAGAGCAAGAATCTTCACCTGGTGTGATGATTGCAGCCTCAATTGTAATGGGAAGAGGGCTAGCACCTATTGAAGCATCAATAAGTGGGTGGCGCTTAGTCGTTGCCGCCCGTGACGCGAGGGAACGATTATTAGAATATCAAGGTAGTTTACCTCCCTTGACTGAACCGCTGGCGTTGCCAGAGCCAAAAGGCAAGTTAACCGTTCAAAACGCTATCTTTCAGTTTCCGAACAGTGAAAAGCCACTGATAAGAGATGTAAGTTTAACCATAAATCCGGGTGAGGTAATTGGAATAACAGGGCCCAATGCAGCGGGTAAAAGTACCTTAGGTAAATTGCTTTTAGGGCTTTATGAGCCTACCCATGGTGATATTCGCCTTGATGGCGCGACATACGCTCAGTGGGACAGAAAATTACTAGGGCCTCACATTGGTTACTTACCGCAAAGTGTGGAGCTTTTTCCTGGAACAATCGCGGAGAACATCAGCCGTTTTACCGATGCAGATCCAAATGAAATCATGCAGGCAGCGCAGCTTGCTGGAGTACATGAAATGATCCTTGGCTTGGATAATGGCTATAACTTTGCTGCGGATAACTTTGATGACGCTTTGTCTGGTGGGCAAAGGCAGAGAATAGCGCTAGCGCGGGCAGTTTTTGGGTTGCCAAAGCTCATTCTACTTGATGAACCCACGTCTTCTTTAGACGCTGAGGCAGAACGTACCGTCGCTGCTGCGATAAAATCTCTGAAAGAAAATGGTGCCACAGTTCTAGTGATAGGGCATCGCCCAGCTCTCATGAACTTAACGGATAAGTTATTAGTCATGCAAAACGGTGCACTCGCTGCTTTTGGCCCCACCAATGAAATTATGGCTAAACTCGTCAGGCCTGCTGTTCAAAAAACAGGTACCTAAAAATGAATATAGCTAACGACGATTTACCTAAAATAAAGACATCACTGAAGGGGCCCATTGTGTCTGGCGTAACTATCTTACTGGTATTTCTTGTAGGAGCGACGGCTTGGGCGTCTTCTGCGAAACTCGCCAGTGCTATTATCGCAGTAGGCCAACTGAAAGTAGACTCCAACCGTAAACAAATTCAACACCTTGACGGAGGAATTGTTAACGAAATAATAGTTTCTGACGGACAGAGAGTGAAAAAGGGCGATACATTGGTAATTTTAGATCCCGTTCAAGCCAAGTCTTCATTAGGAATTGTCGCGGGGGCACTGTTCACAGCAGAGTTGAAACGTAGTCGTTTACAAGCCGAGAGGGACAATACTGACCAGCCTGATTTTACGCGATTTTTGCATAGAGAGCATGAAGATAAAAATAGCCTTATTGACGCTCAGCAATCTTTATTTTCGATTCGGCGTTCTGTGCAGGTATCCCAGCAAGAAATTCTGCATCAACAAATTGAAAACCTCAAATCACAAATATCGGGGTTTGAAAGTCAACAAACCTCTACTCAAACCCAAATTAGGATAAGTAAAGACGAACTGGTAAATCTTAGAAACCTTAAAGCTAGAGGGTTAGTCGGAAATGAGCGTCTGCTTGAGCTAGAAAGGAATTTGGCCCAACTTGAGGGAAGGGCTGGCGAACTTGTGTCGTCTATTGCCAGTGCGAAAGCGAGTATTGATGAAAAGCGCTTAGAGCTTATCCGAGTGAGGCGTAGTTTCCATGAGCAGGTGCTGGCTGAACTGCAAGATGTTGAGTCAGAGATTATTGATTTACAAGAGCGTGCTAATGCTGCAACACACCACCTGCAACAAATGGTCGTTAAAGCCCCGGTTGATGGATTAATTGTTGGTTTAAATGTGCATACCCAAGGAGGAGTGGTAGTCCCAGGGCAACTGCTTATGGAGATTGTTCCAGACAATGACGCGCTTATTGTTGAAGGGCAAGTATTACCTACGGATGTAGATGACTTACTGGTGGGGCAGAGTGCAAGAGTCAAACTCTCTGGTCTTCAGCAAAGGACGACACCTGAACTGACAGGAAAGCTACAATATGTCTCAGCCGACAGTATGTTAGACGAGCGTTCGGGTATGACTTATTTCATAATTCGAGTAAGTATAGCAGCTGAAGAGCTAGCGAAACTTCCTTCAGATGGTCTTATTCCAGGGATGCCAGCTGAAGTGTTTGTACAAACCGGTGAACGCACCGCTCTAGAATATTTACTTCAACCACTTTCGGACACTATTGACCGGGCATGGCGAGAAAAATAACACCCCATATAGACACGTTTTTCTTAGCGCTTAACGTCACTTAATAAATAAAGCGATTTTTAAACAGGTAAGCTATTAACGCTTTAGTCGAGTATTTGTGAGTTTTAATGCAAAATAAGGTTATTTAGCGACTAGGTGAAATACTAAGTTATCAGCGTCCACTTTTCCTTTTAAGCCGCCTTCAAGCACCGAGCGCTCTAACCTTTGGATGTTGTATTCCGCTGAATAAAGAGCGTCAACGGTTTTTTCGTTTACGCTAAAGGGAGGGCCGGCCATTTCATTCTGGTCATACTCGAATGAAATGATTAGCTGAGGGGCGCATTGAGTAATAGCAATTAGGTGTGCAGCGTATTGCTCGCGAAGGGGGCTAGGCAGTGCAACTAAAGCTGCTCTGTCGTAAACACCAGTAACGTCACCTATGTCGCTTGATGTGAGTTTAAAAATATCGCCCACGTGTATGGTTAAGCCGTCTTTAGCATAAACCTTACCCTTAGCTGTTGGGGTAACGGTAGGCTCGGCTCCCAGCTCTTCAAATAGCTGTATGATAGCCATTTCACTCAGTTCAGCACCTACCACCTCACAACCTTGGGAAAGTAGCCAGCCGATATCGCGGGTCTTCCCGCATAGCGGAACAAATATGCGTTTCAAAGCTGAGTGAGAGTTTTCAGCATCCAACAGGGAAGAGGCATATTTGATAAGAAGCGCGTTGCCTTCGGGTTCATGAAATCCAATTTCATTTTTCTGCCATTTACTGTGCCAAAAACTGTGTTCCATGTAGACCTCAATCAGGTAAGTGATGTAACTCGAAAAGCAGACGTTGTTACCAAGAACATGCGAAACTAAAAAGGTAGCGTGAAATAGCTACCTTTTTAAATATGATTAGTTATCAAGTGGCGTGTTGAAGTCTTCCGATAATTCGAAGTCTCCTTCAACCGTGGTCACTTTGTCGTCAACGAAGTTTATCACCATCTGCTGTTGAAAATCTTTACCACGCTTTTCCATACCGCGCTTCATATCGTAAACGTAGTACCAAGTGTCGTCGTCAAATGAGTCTTGAACAACGGGGTTGCCTAGTACATAAACAACTTGTTCTTTTGTCATTCCAACGCGCAGTTTTTTAACGTCTCTTTGATCAAGAAAGTTTCCTTGAGGAACGTCGATACGATATATCCAGTTCGAGCAAGCGGTTGATGTAAGTGTGATACCAAGAATTACTAATAGGTGTTGCAACTTCATGCGTTAATTTGTCCAGTATTGCCTTTGTTAGTGCCAGGGAATTCCGCAGAAGCGAATTTCGAGGCTGTTTTATTGCAAGCGCGAAGGCATGCTACATTGACAACTATGACCAATCAACTGCATTTTAGTTCGATGCTGCGCTTTTTAGCAGTTCTTTTGCGTTTGCTAAGGCAGACTTGGTTACTTTGTCACCGGCTAGCAATCTCGCCAACTCATCAATGCGGTCTTGCTTGGTAAGCGGTAGCATTTGAGTTTCTGTACTTTCCCCATCGGTAAGCTTAGTAACGAAAAGCTGGTTATGCGCCTGTGCAGCTACTTGTGGTAAATGCGTTACACACATTACTTGTGACTGCTTGCCCAGTTTGCGCAACAGACCGCCAACGATAGACGCAGTTGGCCCGCTGATACCTGTATCGACCTCATCAAAAATCATAGTAGGCGTAGCGTGATTGTCACTTGCGATCACTTGGATAGCTAGCCCTATACGTGACAATTCACCACCTGACACCACTTTTTCTAACTTGTCTGCATCTTGGCCAGGGTTGGTAGACACTTTGAACTCGACAGTATCAAGACCTGTGCTAACAGGCTTCTTAAGCTCGTCGTACTGAATTTGAATATCGACTTTTGCATGAGGCATATTCATTTGACGAATCTGGTCCTCAATATCTTTACTTAATTTACCTGCAGCACGTTGTCTGCTTTCAGACAACCCTTTGGTCGCAGTTAGGTATGTTGCTCGCGCTTCTTCTACTTCGCCTTCAAGTGTTCCTAAAAGGGTTTCTTGTTCAGCCAGCGAGTTAAATTCGGCGGCTAGTTCTTGATGGTGTTGATACAGCCCTTCTGGCATAACGTTATGTTTACGTGCCAGCTCCATTGCCTTTGCATAGCGCGCTTCAACTTGCTGTAGACGAAGCGGGTCAATTTCTAACTGATCGCAGTAGCTGCGCAGCTCCCCCGCAGCTTCTTCTACTTGAATTGCCGCGTCGTTTAGTAACGCTATCATAGGCGTTAGACTTGCATCATGGGCTTCTAATTCGCCCAAACGCTCAATGCTGCTTTGAATTACTGATAAAGCGTTGCCTTCATCATTCTCATATAAGTTGTACACGCTAGTCTGCGCTTGTTCTAAAAGGCTTTGACCATTGCTTAAGCGCTTGTGCTCTACTTCCAACTCTTCGAACTCGCCCTCTTCAATAGCAAATTCATCGAGCTCTTGAACCTGATAGGTTAACAGCTGAATTCTATCTTCTCGCTGCTGGGCTTGTTCTTGAAGCGCTTTTAACGTGCGCTGCTTATCACGCCATAGAGAGTAGGTTTCTTTAACTTGCACTAACAATTCATCATGCTTAGCGTAACCGTCAACTAAATCTCTTTGATGATCTTCTTTCAACAGTTGCAGGTGTGTGTTTTGACCGTGAATGGCTAATAAATATTGGCCTAAGCCTTTTAACTGCTGAAGTGAAGCGGGAATACCATTGATAAACGCTTTTGAACGACCTTCTTTAGAAATTACTCTGCGAATAAAGCAGCTGTTTTCATCCTCGTCTGAGGTAAGTTCATGTTCATCGAGAAAAGCTTTAGCTAACGCGTTACTGCTCAAAGAAAAGTGTGCGATGATTTCAGCTTTCGTACTTCCTTTACGCACAGCATTTGCGTCGGCACGTTCACCCAAGCACAAGCTTAACGCATCAATAGCAATTGATTTACCTGCGCCGGTTTCACCGGTTATTGCAGTCAACCCGTTTTCCAGTTGAACCGATAATTGTTTTACAACAGCAAAATTAGAAATAGAAAGATGCGCTAACATAACCACACTCGAATAAGTTGAACATGATGATATATACAGTAACTGATAATATATACAGTATTTTGACTGTGTAAAGTTAAGTCGTGAAAAAATTTCGCTAAAATTAAGAAAGAAGATAATAAAGACTGAAGAATCAATATTATATGTTCGCTAGGTTATGTGGGGTTATGAGTAACCTGCAGAAACGAAATTAATGAGAGAGCGTGTTTTACAGAAATTTATACAGTACTATTCTAAGTGAAATGCGATAGCAAAAAGGAGAGCTTAAGCTCTCCTTTCGAATTCCAACTTTAATTGGATTATAAATAGTCAGATAACTATATAAAAACTAATAATAAAGCTTATTGCTGCAACTCACCGCTTCCAGATTCAATGTGTGCGCGTACAAACCACTGAAACTGTTCTAAGTCTGCTAGCTGACCGGTGATCATATCTTCCGATACTGGATCAATTTCACCAAGAAGCTCTAGTGCTTTTCTATGGTCACCATTTACACCGTCATAAACAGCGTCTAGTGCTTTAAGGTGGTCAAGCACTAAGCCTTTTCCTAGTTCGTAATCATTCCAGCTGCGACCTTCAACAATAGCTTTTGGTGTGCCTTTTGGTACGCCGCCTAACGTTGCAATACGTTCGGCAATGGTGTCTGTCATTTCGCGTACTGCATCTACCTGAGGGTCTAGCATTTCATGTACGCCAATAAAATTTGGTCCTACTACATTCCAGTGAATGTGCTTCAGGGTTAGCTGTAAATCTAATAGTGCAACCAATCGCTGATCCAATACCTTAATTGTTTTGGCAGCAGCATCGTTATCCATTCCTGGGGCTGTAAATTTGATATTGGTGTTACTCATGATATCTCCTATTGAATGCAAATAAATTAGCACGATGAAAAACATCAAGAGGGTCAAAATTTCACTGACCCTGTGCCAACGACTTACTTTGACAGTTGCAACGGGTATGCCGAAATCTGAGATTTTTATAAGTACAAGTTTTAATTGGAGAAATTCTATAAGATTAAAAAATCTTTATTTTTCAAGCCTGTAGCGATTAAGAAAAAGCTACAGGCTAATGTAATAAATGCACGTTAGGTGAGAGGAATGGGGAATAAGACTAGTAAAGCTTACTGCCCCAACCTAGCTTTTTGCGAAGTACGTTGAAATAGCTGTAGCCTTTAGGATGAACAAGATGAAGCTTGTCTACGCTCTTGTTAATGCGAATTTCATCACCGGGAAGTACGGGTAGAACAATATGGCTATCGCAACTCACTTGCAGCGAGTCACTGTTAACCTTTGATACTTTCATCGATACCTGACTGTCAGCATCAACAACAATGGGACGACTGCTCAGTGTGTGAGGAAACATAGGCACCAGCGTTAGTGCATCCAGCTTTGGCATAATGATAGGGCCACCGGCAGATAGGGAGTATGCAGTCGAGCCTGTAGGTGTGGCGACAATTAATCCGTCGCTACGCTGACTGAATACGAATTGTTCATCGATATAAATTTCAAATTCCATCATATGAGCAACTTTACCGTGGTGCAGCACCACTTCGTTTACGGCAGAGTTGTTACTTTTCAGCTTTTCGTGCCGATAAACTTCTACTTCTAATAAGAAGCGCTCTTCAACAACGCAGTCGCCATCGAAGATAAGGTCAAGCTGTTGAACAATATCATCAGGGTGAATATCTGTTAAAAATCCGAGATTACCGCGGTTTACGCCTACAACGTGAATGTCAAAACGCGCCAGTACACGTGCAGCGCCAAGCATGCTGCCGTCACCACCTACTACAACAGCAAGATCAGCCTCTTTACCAATAGTGACAAGGTTACAACTTTTAACGTTTTCAGTTTCAAGCTCTTCAGCAATACTTTCCTCAACGAGTAGTTTACAGCCTTTAGCTAATAAATATTCGGCAAGAATATTTAAGCTGTCATGAGTTGCAGCGTGCTGAGGTTTTCCAATTAAAGCAACGGTTTGATAGGGCATGGAATGCTAATGTCCTTTCATTTCCAATGGTCGGACATTAGCACAGGTATTTTGCAAAAGAAAAGCGTAAAACGATGTAGAGTGCCAGGTTTAGCGATCTTCTAATCGATTATAGTCAAGGAGGCCGCCTTCAATAGGGTAGTGCTCGCCAGACCACTGAATCAATTTGTCGCTAAAGACCCAAAAGTTAGGGTTTGTTCGGCGCATAGCTACTTTGTCGAGGAAAGCTTGGTAATCAGCTTCACTTTTAACTGCATTCAGCTTTTCTATCGATGCGGTGACCTCCGAGGCGTTGATGTACCAAAACACATCGGGATAGCTACCTAATAGCCCATGCACTAGAGTAATTGAGTCTTTAGATGGCTCGCGGTTTTCCTCTTCATCGAACAGACTGTTTACATTATAGTGAGCACTGTTTCTGAGGGCAGTAAACACATCTATCTTATCTGAATTTTGGTCATCTTTTACCACAATCATGGTCGTTTCAGGCATCAGTGTGGCTTGCTGAGCAGGAAGTGAGTTTAAACTCGCTAGCGCTTCATACTGTTGGGTTGATAACAGCTGTTTATTGTATGTCGAGGCTTGTGGCTGAACCTTTGCTAAGTGCTTCGATAGCAACTGATAGAGTTCTTTTTGCGGGCGCTTTGTTTCATATTTTATGCCTGTAGGCTGTTCGAAACTATTAAAATCACCCTCTAAATAATCAGTGAGTTCGGGGCTGGCCTTTTGATACCAGTCATTTAAGAGTTCCTGACGAGATGCCGAAGGAAGCAGGTTGAGGAAGTTGGACTCACCTTCCATACGCAAGAAGTCCATATACAAACGGGTCATCAGTTGATGGCCATAATTGCCGTAAACATCGAAGCCTGCCACCAGTAAGTAGTGAATACGTTCCAATAAGGCGTAGTCAATAATCCAAGCTGTTTTAGTCGGTTTACCCACCAATCCTTTTGCTACAGTGGCGTTATCGAAGTGGCGAAATACAGTTAAGCTAGCATTGGTGTTGTTACCGTCGCCGTCCCAAATACTCGATACGTTTAGGTGTTCTCCGGTTTTAAACTCGCTATTTAGAAATGCTGTTCTTGCACGCATATAGTCGCCTTGGCGTTTAGCATACTTTGCCCAATTTATCGCTAGCGCAGAGCTGTCTTTTTCGGCAGGAAGGTGAAGGTTTTCCTTTTGGGACGCGTAAAAAGCATTCACTTTCTCAGAAGCTGCTATGTCTGGGTCGACAAAGAACACCCAAAACCGGTCGTTAATCACGTTTAGTGCGACTTGTCCTCGGCATACCGGGCCCTTGATGTAACCCATAATAGTGTTTTGAGCACGCTCAAGCATAAATCGATAACGACTTTTTACCGGCAATAAAGTAAAAGCCGTTAGAGGGTTTGCCGCTACTTCAGATTTGTAAGAAGGTAAGGTTTCGACAATAAATTCTGCATCGACAAACCAAGATTGCCATTTATCCAAAAGATTCTGATTAATAGCGTAAGCTTGGTGTGTTTTGCTCACGATAGCAGAATGCACAGGCTGCAAGCGATAGTAAACGCGTTCGACCTTAGGATCATCAAAGGGTCTTCGAGTTGCAATGATGTCTAACGCTTGTCCAGGTGGAGTACGCGAACGCACTAGGTTAAAAAACTGAGGCGTTTTCCCTTTTTCTGAAATATCTTCGAAGTAGAGATGCGATGTAAACAGGTGTTCGTAAATGTAACGAGCAGAGAGCTGCATCTTGTTACTATCCCCATTTAGCCATGCTTCCAAGTCAGATACTTTCTCATTTAGTTCTTGTGAGAGCATCTTAGGCGAGGGCAAAGGCGCACCATGGGTTAACCATTGAATAAGCGTACTATGCTCAGAATCCGATAGCGCAGGCAGAGCATAGGGCATTCCTCCTAAAGGCTGACCAGCTATATATTCGCCCATTTCATCTATCGTGGGGCATTGGTTTTGTCTGCTCAGACTTATATCGAAGCTGTCATCTAAATGAGTGGTATTGGGCAAAGGGTGCTGTTGCTTCAATAAAAGCATTTGCGCTAGCACTGAGGATTGTGTTGGCGCAGTGTTGAAATCTTCTTTTGTTGGCAATACATCGAAAAAGCCACGCTCCCGCCAGCTATTCACGCCGTGAGCATCGAGAAACATTCTGTTTGGTTGAGCGGCAGTGAGTCGCGTGCCTTCATACACTTTTTCTTTATTAGCGCCTCTTGCTATACCTTCTGGTGAAGACATTTTAAGCTGGCATGGCGCATCATAACAGGCGTGGCACACCACACAGCGTTGGGTCAACACAGGGTTTACTTGCGTATCAAAGAAATTGTCGGGCAAACTCTCCATGGCTGGCATGGCCTCATTTGAAGAAAGTAAAGGTGCATTAGGTTTCGGCCATTGCCAGATCACTAAAGCGATAATTGCTATAAGCAATGAAGTTATACCGAATTTTTTCATAGTCTTAGTCCAGAAGAGTGTCTCGCCCAGTCTATCACTCATTTCAGATAAGGTGATGCTATAAATACTGAAAAACAAGACTTCGCTGTAGCATTATCAGATCTAATAACAAGTGTTTACCCATCAGTTAATTGCGCAAGAAGCACAATGCTTTCAATTAACACCTAAAAATAAAACACAGAGCTAGAGAAAATAACATTATTTTTACATGTTCGTTGCTTTGAGCGTTGCTGCAGGTATGCTGGAGAAACGTAAATACTGGAGGGAAGCATGTCTCATCAAATTATTCTGCCTAGAGTGATGCACGTAGGGAAGGGAGCGAGTCAGCGGGTTGCTGAAACCCTTAAAGGTCTTAATTGTCACAAACCGTTATTGGTTACCGATAAGGTGATGGTTGAATTGGGATACAGCACTGCCATAGTACGAGTGCTAAAAGAGGCTGGAATTAGCGCAGATGTGTTTTCAGATACGGTCCCAGAGCCAACGGTAAAATCGATTAACCGAGGTGTGGATGTATTTCTTGCCGATGATTATGACAGCATCATCGCCTTAGGTGGCGGAAGCCCTATCGATAGCGCAAAAGCCATTGCCATATTGGGCAAATACGGCGGCGAAATGCGAGACTACAAATTCCCACGAGTTGTCGATGAAGCAGGATTGCCAGTTATCGCTATTCCTACAACGGCGGGCACAGGTTCTGAAGCAACGCGATTCACTATTATTACTGACGAAAATACAACAGAGAAAATGTTGTGTGTTGGCCTAGGATTTATGCCAACGGCAGCACTGGTCGATTATTCGTTAACGCAAAGCTTGCCTGCACGCGTTACCGCCGATACTGGCATTGATGCACTCACCCACGCTATTGAAGCGTTTGTAAGCCGCAAAGCCAATCTTTATAGCGATGCACAGGCGTTATCGGCCATGGCATTAATTGCGCCTAACCTACGCACTGTATTTGCAGACCCTACAAATGAAGCGGCTAGAGAATCAATGATGCTGGGCTCAACGCTCGCGGGCATTGCTTTTTCAAACGCCTCAGTGGCCCTTGTTCACGGAATGAGCCGGCCTATCGGTGCTGCGTTCCATGTGCCACATGGTTTGTCTAACGCCATGCTGCTACCTGCTGTAACCGCTTTTTCAACTCCAAGTGCACCAGTGCGCTATGCACAATGTGCCCGCGCGATGGGTGTCGCTAAGCACAGTGACTCAGATGATGTGGCGAACGCAAAGCTTATCAATGAGCTAAAAGCACTTAATGCTGATTTACAAGTGCCCACTCCAGCCGAGTTCGGAATTGATAAAGAGACGTTTTTTGCTTCGACCTCAACAATGGCAGAGCAAGCATTGGCATCAGGCTCTCCGGGCAATAACCCTCGCGTACCTACGATTGAAGAGATGGTCGCTATCTATGTCTCACTCTGGGACTAGTGTTTTTGCTAGAAGTTAAAACGAAAAAAGACTGTTCCTGCAGTCTTTTTCATACGAAGCGGCACGCTACAACTACCAATAGTAAAGTGCTATAGGCACAGTCAACTATCGGGCCGTCCAACCCCCGTCGAGTACCATGGTTTGCCCGGTAATATTGCGGGCACTAGTGGACATTAAAAAGCTTGCGGTATCTGCAAGCTCTTCAACGCTTACGAATTGTTTTTTAGGCATGGGTTCTAGCATGATTTTTGTTATTACCTCTTCCTCGGTTACGTTATTCTCTTTCGCTTGCGCGGCAATTTGTTGTTCTACTAAGGGGGTTTTAACATACGCAGGGCAGAGGGTATTTATCGTTACATCACAGTCACCTGTTTCAAGCGCGATGGTTTTTGCGAAACCTAGTAAACCGTGCTTTGCCGCTACGTAAGCGGATTTGTATGGCGACGCTACCAAAGAGTGGATAGAGCCTACGTTGATAATGCGTCCGTAGTTTTGCTTTCGCATTGCTGGCAAAAAAGCTTGGGTTAACAGAGCAGGGCCAACCAGCATAATGTTAATTAACTGCTGCCATTTATCAGAAGGAAAATCCTCTATACGAGAAACGTGCTGTAGTCCTGCGTTGTTGATTAATACATCGACGGTAAGCTTTCCTAATACCTCTGGCAGTGCTGCGACTTGCTCTGCATTGCATACGTCTACAGCCACTGCGCTGGCAGAGCCGTCTAAATGTGCAAGCTTTGTCACGGCATCTTTTGCCGCTTGTTCATTTATATCAGCGATGATCACATGGTGGCCTTGTTCCATCATAGACTCGGCAATGCCAAAGCCAATGCCGCTTGCGCCGCCCGTGATAAATATTGTGCGTTTATTCATTGGTACTCCCGGCGGCGTTAGTTGATGAAGGTACGCTATTTAATGAAAACAGCAGATTTTTTACCGCCCTTATCTGCGCGCCGTCTCTGTTCGCATAATCGCTAGACGCATAGCCCCACCAATCCCAGCAGCCTTGAGGGTTTAGCGGCATAAACAGCGACTTTTTCGTTTGTGGGTACATTACAACAATATTATTGTCATCAGCCCATTTATTCAGCCCTGTTTGAGTGGTGTAGGCATTGCCAACGGCACCGGCATACTGATTACAGCCGTGAAAACTTATATGGGCTCTACAAGGCTCGCCTTGTGCACAGCTTTTTGGCACGTACACAAAGCCCTCGCTTGCTAGTGTTTTTGCATCGCTCCCGGCTATTTTTTGTTGATCAATAGAATGTAATTGCCCTGAAAGTGAAGCGTCTGGTGTCGAAACATCTTTAACAAGATGAGAGAGCATGGCGCCTGCTGCATCGTAGTCGCAGTTCCCAATAAAGGGGCTTTCAGATTTCATACAGTTCACGCCGTTTTTTTCTGTGGGAAACAAATGTGCCATGGGTTTATCGTTGACGTAGGTAATATTTGCCGTGTCTGTCCACAATTTGTATTGCTCAAACAGCAAATCACTCACTTGCGCAATCACTCTGGTGTCTTGCGTGCCGTGAAAAAGCCAGACTTTTGCGTCTTTCATATTAGAAAGCGACGCTATTTTTCCGTCAGTTTCGTATTGGTTAGCTTTTTCGTTTAGTGCTTTAAGGCTAATTTCTCCCTCGACCTTATTTACACACTGTGCAAGCGCAGTGGTTATATCACCTTGAGCACAAAAGTAGGGTCCGCCTGCAATCACGCCAACGCCATTCACCCAATCGCTGTGTGCTAATTGGAATTGTGTTGCCATATAACCGCCTGAGGACAAGCCAGATACGGTTACGTTCTCTAAATCGAGGGTAAGCGAAGGAATATCACCTTGCGCTGATGCATCTGCGCTGAAACTTGACGAACTAAAGCTAAGCGCACTAGCGCTTAACAGAGAAAGACACAGCGCGTGGCGTAAAAAGGGTGTAGATTTTATCATTGCATTGCTGCCTTATCATTTTCTAAAAATTGGCGAATGGCCTTGGCTTGAGCGGATATGTTGGTTACTCCTTCTAAATGCCCTAGTTTGCCATCTAGCGTAACTAATGTGCTGTCGATATCAGTTGAAATAAGCTCTTGATGTGCACTTTGTGATAAGTAAGGCATGAGAAGCAAATCCGTTTGAGCTGGAATAAAAAGCGTTTTTGCCTTTATCGACGCCAACCCTTGCTCCAGACCATCTTGGTGTCCAGCAACAAAAAGCTGACAAGCGCGAACCAAATATAAAAGGTGATTAGCATCCATTTTCTTAGCGCGAGCTTTTGCTCGTTCGCGAAGCCAGCTCACAATACTGTGTGACTGGCGTATGTCATTAAGCGGCGCCGACTCAATATTTCTAAAATCCAATAGGTTGCCCTGTTCATTGAAAAACGAAGGTGTAAGAGCATTTTGCGTAATGAGCATAAGCGAGGCCGCTAAGCCATCAAGGGGAGCCTGCTTTTGGGTGTAATTACCATTGTTCCAGTTTTTATCAAGCGTTATTGGTGTTGCCCAGTGTTCCAGTGCTGCGGTGGTCCATGCATCACTTTGACCTGCGCCGATAACCGAAATCATACGCTCGACCCAGTTGGGATAGGCGCTCGCCCAGTCTATTGCCTGCATGGAGCCCATAGAAGGCCCGACAACCGCGTAAAGTTTGCTAATACCCAAGCTTTCAAGAAGAGCTTTCTGAACATTTACAAAGTCACGTATGGTGACAACGGGAAAGTCCAGTCCGTACGGTTTTCCCGTGTCTGAATTTATTGATGCTGGGCCGGTGGTGACCACGCTAGAGTCGTAAGCATTTAAGTTGACCAAAGTGTCTACGCTTATTACATAAAAGCGCTCTGTATCAATGGCTTTCCCGGGGCCGATAATACTATCCCAGTAACCCGGTACTGGATCGTTTTCATTGTACTTCCCCGCTGCATGAGAAGAGCCTGAAAAGTAATGAGTTATGAGAATAACGTTACTCTTGGTATCGTTTAGTGTTCCGTATGCCTCCCAACCTACCTTTACATTTTTGATTTGTTTACCACCAAAGGTTGTGAAGTGAGGCATTTCAAATATCTGCTTTTCTACTATCAGAGCATCTTTTTGCTCGACCTCGCTAGCTGTTACCTGAACGTGTAACGTTAGTAGAAATGACGCAAGCAACCCCAATAGGACGCGTAAATTTCCAGCTAAGTACAAACTTATCAGGTTGGTAGATGTCATATATTTTTGTGACCTCAAAACACGTGGCTCCTCTAAACGCTGGCTGCTGCGCTTACTTTCACTCCCCATATGTTTTTGAGTACGCCTAGTTATCCAGTTCATTTTCTTTAACCCTCAATCCTTTTCCAAGGCGCTGACTTCCTTCAACAGAGCCTGTATGTAAAGTAGCCCTGGCTACGAATATATCAGCGCTAACCCTTCGCTCAATTTCGTTTTTGCCGGCTGAGCTCATGCTACATAAAGCTGAATAAGCCAATTGCCATTGCCAATCCAATCACTGGCACTACTACAGTCAGTGCACCCACAGCCCAATACGCTGCCTGATGGGTTTCGTTGCAAATGGCCCGTATGGTGGTCACTACATAGCCATTATGAGGTAAAGAATCCAACGCGCCAGATGATATAGACACAATTCTATGTAGCTGCTCTGGCTCTACGCCTTGGTCAAGGTAATGTGGAGCCACCAAGGGTAAGGCAATGGCTTGTCCGCCTGATGCACTGCCGGTCAACCCTGCAATAACACTCACTGCAATGGCGGCACCAATCAGTTCGTTACCAGGAATTTGGGTCATAAGCGCTACCGTTGTTTGAAACGCTTCGGTGTTTTTTGCAATAGAGCCAAACCCTACAACAGCGGCAGTGTTACCTATGGCAATCAATGCCCCAGTCGTCCCTGCATTTATGGCAGCTGGTAAACTGTGAAAATGCTTGTAGTTAATAGCCAGCAAACACAGCACGCCGCCGCCTAATGCAAGAATAAGGGCAAGCTGAGCTAGCTCTTCGTGGAATAAAAATGAAATGGCTAGTACAACCACTAAGGGCACAATGCCGGTAAGTGGGTGGGGGAGCGCTCTGTCTCGCACTTCAGGGTCGCTTGCTCTGGCTTCAAACACCTCGCCGTTATTAACGGCTTTTCTGATCATTTTAGCCAGCCACCAGTAGCCGAAGCATGCCATGAAAATGGCGACGATAAGGCTAACTTCCCATGCTGCAAAAGGTGAGGTGCCTAAATACTTTATAGGGATCCAGTTTTGAATCTCGGGCGAGCCCGCCGAGGTCATCGTAAATGTAACCGATCCAAACGCCATGGCTGCTGGAATAAAGCGGCGGGGCAGGTTGGCATCCTTAAACAAGCTTACCGCCATTGGGTAGACGGAAAACGCAACAACAAATACGCTTACACCACCGTAGGTCAAAATAGCGCAAGCTAGCACAACAGCTAACACAGCGCGCTTGTAACCAATCTTGGTGATGATCCAGCGAGAAACAGCATCCGCGGCCCCTGTATCCTCCATGAATTTACCGAATAATGCG
Source organism: Alteromonas sp. ABV4_150 (assembly GCF_056311745.1). Lineage (NCBI taxonomy): Bacteria > Pseudomonadati > Pseudomonadota > Gammaproteobacteria > Alteromonadales > Alteromonadaceae > Alteromonas > Alteromonas sp. ABV4_150. The sequence continues at coordinate 3,160,005 of NZ_CM149971.1, forward strand.
CCAAGTAAAAACATGAAAAACCAAGAAGCAATGAAGCCTGAGAAACCGCTCATATAGGTTTGAACAAAATTCACATCGCCAGTGAATACGCCAATATTATTGGTGATGGCAACCACAAGTGCACACAAAGGTGCAGCAATAAAGAGGTTCATTCCGCGTATTGTCAAAACAATAAGCAACAACAGACCGCCTACTAAGCCAATCATACTTAACATAGTTATTATCCTTAAAAAATCTGTGACCGCAGATGATCCGAAACAGTTAAGTCGATTAAAGATTTGCTCACACCCAAAACCACAAAGTGTATGCAAATCAAATAAAAAGCATTCATAACAGACATAAAGTTTGACGTTACTTTTCTAAAAATCCCATAGTACGATGGTACTACATACTATTAACAATTAATTAACTAAAGTGATTTTGACCGTAGGCAATACACCCGACAGTGACGTGAGCCTGCTGATCTTTGAAGTACAGCATTTGAAGGACAGCAAAGACCAACAGGCCCTAAAACTTAGAACAACAAGGACTCACTATGTCTAAATCAACACACATTTATAGCTTGGTATCACCCTATCAATCGTATTCAGCCGCTGTTACGACAAAAGAACTTAATAGAGTTACAGTAAAACGTCCCATGCGTAGCTTATGTGCCCTTGCGGTGGCTAGCGTAATAAGTACAGCGCCAGTATTCGCACAGGATGATCAAGTCAATGCTGACGCACAAGAGCAAAAGGGAAAGCTAGAACGCATCGAGGTGACAGCGCGAAAAACTGTAGAGTCGCTACAGGAGACGCCGGTAGCTATCACGTCTATTGGTGCGGTTGAACTTGGCGAAAAAGGGATTAGCGTGCTGACTGAAGTGCAGCAGTTTTCGCCCAACACTACGCTACAAACCAGTCGCGGTACCAATTCCACTTTGACAGCATTTATTCGCGGATTAGGCCAACAAGACCCGCTATGGGGCTATGAACCCGGCGTAGGTATTTATGTGGATGATGTGTATATTGCTCGCCCACAAGGGGCCGTACTTGATTTGTTAGACGTACAGCGTATTGAGGTATTACGGGGCCCGCAGGGAACCCTTTACGGAAAGAACACCATTGGTGGGGCAGTTAAATACGTCACTAAAGAAATGACTGGCGATACGCAAATGAATGTTGAGGCTACCGTAGGCAGCTACAGTCAGCGAGATATTAGAGTGACCGGTCAAATTCCATTGATTGAAGATACGGTGTACCTTGGCGTGGGTTATGCCAATCTAAACCGCGATGGTTTCGGCGAATACTTAGTAAGCGCGTTGCCTAACCAAGACAAAGAAAACTATAACAAAGATCTTTGGGCAGCCCGTGTGACACTTGAGATTCATCCAAGCGAAGATCTATTTTTCCGCATTGGTTGGGATAAAACCGAAGATACATCAAACGCGAAAGGCGGCTATCGTTTAATTCCCAGTATTTTGACAGATGCGCCTGTACCTGATTCGGTTTTCGATTCCTATACTAGCCTTCCGACGTGGAATAAAGTTGAGTTAGAAGGCTATAATTGGCTTGCGCGATACCAAGTGAATGATGATTTAGAGCTTAAATATATTGGTTCGCACAGAGAAAGCTATTCACCTACCAACATCGATTTCGACAATACACCCTTGCCTATTTTCGATGTACCGGCAGAGTACGACGACAGTAACGATACTCATGAAATTCAAGCTAACTACATTGGAGATACTTTCAGCCTTGTCTCCGGTTTATACTTCTATGACGGTGAAAGCTGCGGAAACTTTGACGCAATCCTAGGTGTGCTCGGTCAATCATTAGGAGCGCCAGGATTAACCAGGGAGGTGACGGGCTGCAATAATTCAGAAAGCTGGGCTGCTTATGCGCAAATGAACTACGACGTTACCGATAAGCTATCGCTTTCTCTTGGTGCCCGTTACACCGATGAAGAAAAGAGCGCATTTGTAAACAACGGTTTGATATTTGCCAATGTTTATCCTTACACAGACTGGGTAGATGGCTATGTGCGCCCTGACGGACAGTTAGTTCCTCAGGTACTGGGGACAGACACTAATGGTGATGATGTCTTGGATGCGCCGGCTGTAGAAAGCTGGTCTCGCTTTACCCCGCGAGTGGGGCTGGAATATCAAATGAACCGCGATACCATGTTCTTCGCAAGTTACTCACAAGGCTTTAAGTCGGGCACCTTTAACCCTCGTGCTCAAACCAATGAGCCTGGTGTTGAACCTGAAGTCGTAGATAGCTTCGAAGTGGGCGTGAAAAGCGATTTAAGCGACGCGCTTCGTATGAATGTCACTTTATTTTCATATGATCACAAAGATCGTCAGTACATTGGTGTAGAAGGGGATTTGTCCGATCCTACCGCACTTGATCAGCGTCTGCGCAACGCAGCAGAAACTGCCGCCAAAGGTGCCGAGTTAGAAATGACGTGGGTAGCAACCGATAACCTGCAGTTTGATGTTGCTTACGGCTATATTGACTTCGAGATTAAGAAAAACAATGCCATTCCTCCGTTGATTGGCCTAGCCAGTACACCTGAGAATACCTTTAACTTTAATGCTAATTACTTTCTAGAAACGAGCTTCGGAGATATTACCTTCAACGCCAATTATTACTTCCGCGATGATTACCTTATCTTTGAAACCAGCGACCTTATTCAACAAGATGCTTACGGTATGGTGAATTTAAGCGCGCGCTTGGAGAGTGTTGAAGGCGACTGGTATGCCGGATTACATGTGAAAAACTTGACCGATGAAGAGTATCTGGTTGGTGGATATGACTTTGTCACACAAGACGGTGAGGGCAACTTTGGGCCAGGTCTCGGAGGCGATACAACACTTATCGGTTATTACGGTGATCCACGTACAGTGCATCTTACGGTAGGTTATCGATTCTAAACGATAGAGCTTAAGTAAACCTAACGACGTTCATCACGCCTAAGCCTTTGTGCTTAGGCGCGTTCGCTTTTACCCGATTGATACCTACGAGAATATTGGGGGGCGAAGGTCTTGTGTAACTAGTTACGCTACAGCATTAACCTTTTTAGGCCGGCGTGATAGTATGTTAATTAACAAGGTAGTTACAAGTTGATAGCATTATGTCCGTAAAAATTTTGATTGCTGACGATCATCCTTTGTTTAGGGCCGCTATGTGTCATGCATTAACTAGCGTGGAGCACCTAGAGCTTGTTGAGACGTCTACCTTCCCAAGTACCCTTTCTCATCTTGAGGAAGATCAAGACATAGACCTACTGTTCTTAGATCTTACCATGCCAGGCAACGAAGGGTTAAATGGCCTTGCACAAGTACATGCGCTATACCCTGATGTCCTAGTAGTGGTTATTACCGCACAAGAAGAACCCGACGTCATGGCAAAGTCGTTTGCACTAGGTGCAAGTGGTTTTATTCCTAAATCTGCCTCGGTTGAGTGCATTATTGACGCAGTAAATACAGTATTGGATGGGGAAACTTGGATACCTCCATCAGTTCAGATACCTTCGGGTTCGCTACAAAATTCAGCTGTCTCTGGTGCGAAAAGTGTATCCGACCAAGGTGATTTCACGGCTAGATTGAAACAACTCACGCCTCATCAGCTCAAAGTACTTCGCATGGTATCAGATGGCTTGCTCAATAAGCAGATTGCTTACGAACTCGACATTTCTGAGTCTACCGTTAAACAACATGTCTCTGCGGTGTTAAGAAAGCTTGGCGTGATTAATAGAACCAAGGCGGGCATAGCGTTCAAAAATGCGATGCATGTCTAGCGCCCTGGTTGTTAAAATTTAACGAATATTCTGTAGGAATAGTAGTCGCAAAAACTATGTGTTAGCTTTACTTCAGATAACCAAAAAATCAAAATTTAATAAAAAGGACTTTTATGAAGCGTTCTGCACTATTAATTGCTTTATTTCTCCCTCTCTTTTGCCGCGCTGCAGCTACTCACTGGACTGACTTTACACTCGACAGAGGCCACGTATTTTTACCTGTAACCATAGAGGGTATAGAGTCTCGCGTTATGCTCGATTCCGGCGCGCAGATAAACAGTATTAATAAAGCGTTCATTGGAAAACATGACCTTGAGTTAGATGGCGGAAGAGCGGTCAAGATTCAGGGAGTATATAAAATTGAGAAGCGAAGCACATTTAATAATGTGAAAGTAAATATATTTGGCTCAGATTTCGAACTCGATAGCTTGGTTGAAGGAAACCTAGGCCATCATTCAAACGGTCTGCTTTTAGGGGCAAGCTTTTTTCAAAACTTCATTGTTCAATTAGACTACCCCAACAAAAAAATGAGACTGATAACTAGAGACAGCGTGAATATGTACGATGTGGCTAATGTTCGCACTGTGGTCCAGCAGGGGAGTGGAATGCCTATTGCGGAAATTGAAATCAACGGTAAAGCACATTGGCTTCTTATTGACACAGGTAATTCGGGTTCATTATTTGTTGACAGAAAAGTGGCATCTAGAGTTGGTCTATTAGATAAAGTTGAGGCGACGTCGGAATCTTATGGAGTAAACGGTTCTGGTGTTAATGAGTTTGCAACAGCTGACACTGTCAAATTTGGGCCGTATGAGATCAGTGATGTTAAGGTGAGTTTTCCTACTGAAGGTCAAAAGACACATATAGAAAGCCAATACAAAGAATTAGGAAGCAGACTCGGTGGTAAGAAAGTCGTTGGACTCATTGGTTACGACCTGTTAAAAGACTTTGTTGTTACGTTGGAATATAGCACCGCTAAAATGCATATTGGATTGCCAGAGTAGTTATTTTTCAAGACCTTGTTTCAATAGACGTTTCAGCGCGAGCGGTTTTACAGGTTTCGGTAAGTAAGCCATACCTAGTGAAGCCGCTTCCTCCCGCACTTTATGACTACGATTAGCTGTAATGAGCAGCGTGCAATGGAACAAAAAGCCGTTTTGAGCAAGTAGGTCTGCACACTCAATGCCTTTCTCACCTGCATTAAGGTGATAGTCTGCAATTAGTACGTCAAAGCTTTTTCTAATAGGCAGGTTATCCTGCTGTCCTTTAATCCAGTAAATCTCAGCTCCCCAATCTCCTAGCAATGAACGCATTGCTGCTGCGACCTGATCATCATTCTCTATAAGCAATACAGAGCGCCCAAGTAAAAAAGCTGAAGGCGAATTGGCATTGAACTCAGAATTTTTTGATAGCTGAAAAGGTGGGTTATGAGCAATATGTTGGTGGTTGCATGGCTCAGGTGTATGCGCTAAATCTAGATGAATGGAGAAACAGCTGCCTCTCCCAATAGTTGATTCTAGTGATATTCGATGGCCTAGCAAGCGGCATATTCGTTCAACTATCGTTAAACCTAAACCGATGCCTTCACTACTATTTGGATTATCTAACTGATGGAATTCACTAAAAATGTTTTGTTGCTCATCGGCGGCGATACCATTACCGGTATCGCAGACTACTATTCTTATCTTTTTAGACTTTTGAATGTTTTCGTTTAAACATGCTGCTCTTCTTATACCGACTACTATCTTTCCCTTTGACGTATAGCGAACGGCATTGGACAGTAAATTTTGTACAACTCTTCTCAGTAAATTTTTATCGCTATATACAAATAAACTTGAGGGGATGTAGCTAAGGCTGAGTCCCTTTTGCTCAGCAATAATGCTGAATTCTTGAGCCAATGAAGATAAGATTTCATTCAAAGGAAAAATACTTCTTTGAACTTTTAATACACCAGCGTCTAGCTTAGTTATGTCCAGTAACATTGTAAGTATACTCTGAGCACTATCAAGCGAGTTGACGACTCCCTCAGACAGGTCTGCCATTTCACCGCCTTCAGTTTTTTTATTAAGCATCGAGGCAAACAACGCCGCCGCATTGAAAGGCTGCATTAAGTCATGGCCGGCAGCTGCGAGAAACTTCGTTTTACTCTCATTTGCCAGCACTGCCTGACGCCTAGCCTCCTCTAACTCTGCGGTGCGCATAGCTACCCGTTCCTCCAACTCCAATTTCGAGTTTTCGAGCTGCTGTTGAATTGCGATGTACTCAGTTATGTCACTGTAAGTAGTCACATATCCTCCACCAGGTAGCGGAGCGCCGTTTAATTCGATTACTTTTCCATCAGCTTGTTTTCTTATGAATTTGTGGCGACTACCATCCAACATAAAACTAACGCGTTTATCAATTTCAGACTGAATAGTGATAGATTCGGGCTCTATATTAGTGGAACTAAATAAACCGCGCTTGGCGTTGAAATTGAGTATTTCAGTGATAGACATGCCTGCTTTGAGAAATCCCTTGGGATAGGCAAAAAGCTCTACGTATCTATCATTCCATGCCAGCAACTGTAGTTTGTCATCAAGTACACTTATACCTTGCTCGATATTTTGCACAGACGATTGAAGTACTTCATGGTTGAATTGAAACGATTGGGACGCTTCTTCTACCCAATCAACCAGTTCAGGCAAGCTATCACTGCTGGTATTTGCAATCGCGCCCAATAAAATTCGCGCACTCGGTGCTCCCACTTGGGCGGCAAGCAGTTTGTTCACTCTGTCAATAAGAGCCTGACTTGCATATCCGCTGCTTGCGGCGCGGTTAACATCTACAGAAAGTTGCTGCACAAGTTGACTATGAGTACCGGTATCAAGAACACGTTCGGTAAGCGCTATTAAATCACGGACTTTTACGAGTAGATGAGGAGCACCGTCATGTGGTGTTTCTGCATTATTCTGTTTAGCGCCACGTTCTGATGTGATCAGCGCTACGGCAATAAAGGTTATGCAGTTGGCCATTAATGAATAAGCAAATCCCAGGCCCAAAGCTTGGTCAGTAGGTACTGGATTAAAATAGTAGCTAGACATTAAACTGGGGTAGAGTAGAAATACAGCCCAACAAACAAAGCCCACTAGCAATGCGCAAATAGCTGCAGTTTTCGTACTCCGTTGCCAGTAAATACCAAACATAAGTGCAGGCATAGATTGCCCCAATAAAGCAATGGCAATTACGCCGCTTTTCACCAAAGGCGCAGCTTGGCTAACATTTAAGTGATACCACAGTGCGATGCTAAGTACGATTAAAACGGTAAGTCGCCGGATAGAGAGAATATTGCTTGGCTCCATAGAGCGGTTTGGTGATGTTTTCAAGCGTGCTTTTAGCCAAAGTGGGGTGACCACATTATTAGAAATCATGATTCCAAGGGCTAGGGTAGCTACAATTACCATGCTGGTGGTAGCCGATAATCCCCCAATAAAAGCAAAGCCGGAAAGGGCGATGTTTTCGGTCGATAAGGGCAGGGCGAGTACGTAGGCATCTGAACTTACTGTTGCCGGAAGCAGCATTTTGCCGGCAAGGGCGATGGGGATAACAAACAACGTCATACCGAGTAGATAGAGTGGGAACAACCACCTTGCAGTACGAAGTTCGCTCTCACCATTTTGCTCGACAAAATTCATATGAAACTGCCTAGGTAGTACGAACATGGAACAAATGCCAAGAACTACATGTGATGCATAAACCCAGGGTGCGCTATCAGCGTAAATGACGTCTCTGGCACTGTCATTTGACGAGGCGTTAGAAACTAAATCTAAAACGCCATCGAATAAAAAGAAGCAAACAAAAACGCCTACTGCCAAAAGCGCCACAAGCTTTACCACCGACTCGAAAGCAATGGTTAGAAGTAATCCAGGATGCTTTTCCGTCAAGTTTAGCGTACGCGTACCAAAAGTTATGGCGAATATGGCCAGTAAACTTGCTACGTAAATACTTAACCATGGTGTGCTTGATTGTGGCTCTGCGGTAAGCAAATTTATCGATTTCGTAATGGCGTCTAACTGCAATGCTATATAGGGCACAACGCCAAAAAAGCATAGCAAAGTGATAAGTGCGGCGATTAGATGAGAGTGTTGGTACTTTAGTGAGATGAGGTCAGCTAGCGAACTAATGTTGTGTTGCTGGCATAATCGACTTATATGAAGCACTACAGGAAAGGCAAATGCCATGGTGAGCATAATGCCTAAATAGGTGGGAATAACTGCCCAGCCATATTGGGCAGCCTGCGACGTGGTGCCGAAGAAAGCCCAAGATGTACAGTGTACGCCAAGTCCTAGGCTATAAAGCACAGGGTGCTGCCGATTATCGCGTAAGTGCTTGTCGCCCCAAAATGCTAAAGCGAAAAGCGCGAGAAGGTAGAAACCGACAATAGTGCCTACCGTCCAGATACTTAGCATAGATATTCCATGTAGTAGATAGTTCGTGCAGTTGGACGCACAAATTAGTTCTCTCGAAAACTTATTTTATTCATACGTTTACATTAACACGGTTTTCACATGTGGCACATCTTCCAGTTTCCTCACATAAATTCAGTTATTAGTAAAAGTAAGGGGCTGATTGCCCCCCCCCCGAGACGATTAGAATAATTAGGGATAAATAGAGAGAATAGGTTTGATTCTCTATCTATATTTATTGCTCAAAGCGGAAGCGATAAAGCACATAGGGTGGCTTGGCATTACCTAGCCCTTGGCTGAAAGCTGGGTGCTGATGCAGCTGGTCTTGAGTGACGTAAACATAACCGTTGCTTGTTGCAAGGCTATCGGGCCAAGACAGGCGCTTATCTTGAATAAGCGTTTGATACTTTCCTTTAGTTGTTAACCCAACCGCGTTATTTTCTAAATCGGTGGCTAACACGCCGCCTCCTGGCGCTAGTGCAATACCGTCGCTAGGGTTTTTGGGGCCAAATACTTGGATAGATTTCTCTAGTTCATTGTCTGATAGCGACGTATCGGCGATAGCGGATGTTGATATTTGATAAATTTTGGTGCCGGTGAACGCGCCAAAATAAAGTGTGTCAGAGGCTGGGTCTAAGGCTATTGGATTTAAACCAAATTTAAGTGGGTTTGGTTTACCATCATCGGTTTTAGAGGCAAGTAGCGATGCTTCAATGACAAGCTCTCTATCTTCAGGCATAAGGTAAGAAGCGCTTTCTAATACGCGCTTAGATTCGCCCGTCTCGGTGTCTACGACAATAATTGCCGGCTTTGTTGCACCAGCAAAGTTGCCAAATGTCATGTCTGCGATATAAATTTTGTTGTGCTTTTCATCAATAACAAAGTCTTGAACAAACGAATTTGCTTTAAGTGCTTTGCTATCAAGTTCAATGGTTTTAAGCAGGGCATTTTCATTGCTATCCCACGCAACGAGTTTGGCTGGTGAGGTTTCACTTCCCATGTCTAGCATCCAGACAATGCCTTGACTATCGCTGTGTATACCAATAACGGCACTAAAGCCCACATCACCAGTTTCTGGGCCATCTGCCCAATCTAAATTAGGGAAGGGTTGTTTAGATCCATTAGCCATTACCTCAACAATCTTTAGCTTTGGATTATCAAGCGGGTGCATGCTAATGAGTAATCGGCCAGATGGAGTAATGGTAATACCTGCACCTCTCACATCTTCAAATGTGGTGACAGGCTCTAATGGGCCTACTTCAGTAGCAGCGAAGGCCACGCCGTTTAACATGCTTAGCCCAACAGTAGTAGCGATAACAAGTTGCTTTAATTTGATCATCTCTCTTCTCCAATTTTTGGTACGGGGTAAAAAGTCGGTACAGCTCAATTGCGACTGGCAGGAGAAGTGTAGAGATATAATTTGCAAACAGTAACAGGCTTGTTTTTGAATGTTTATCAAAAAATATTTGATAATAAAAGTGGGAAGCGAGAATTCAGGACGCTTCGTTTTAAACACATCACTTAGAGTCATGAGTAGTTTTTAAATTAAAACTAAAATTTCTCAGTATTTTTTAAAATCGTCCACAAAATTATTGTGGATACCCTTGATCACCTTAAAACTAGCCCCATAACTAAGCGCAACGAAGTTATTCCCAGTAATTTTAGTGTTATTGGGCATCGCCTAATTAAGAAAAACGTTTGGAGGTAGGCATGAGCGATAATCGCGACGTGCAGGCAGAACAGGAAAATACAGTAGATGAGACTGTAATTAATGCTGATGAAGCGCAGGTAGAAGCATCAGAAGCAGAAGGTGTAGAGCTAGACGAAAATGCGCAGCGCATTTACGAATTAGAAACCGCACTTTCTGAAGCGCAAGCAACCATTAAAGAGCAGCAGGATGGTGTACTTCGAGCTCGCGCAGATGCTGATAACGCACGTCGTCGCGCTGAAGGCGAAGTAGAAAAAGCGCGTAAATTTGCGCTTGAACGTTTTGCTGGCGAATTGCTTCCTGTTATCGATAACTTAGAGCGCGCTATCGAAATGACCGATGGTGATAATGAAGCTGTGAAGCCGCTTTTAGAAGGTGTGGAAATGACCCACAAAACTTTCTTAAGCACTATTGAGAAATTTGGATTAAGCCTTATTGATCCGCAGGGTGAAACCTTTAACCCTGATTTGCATCAGGCAATGTCTATGCAAGAAAGTGCAGACCACGAGCCAAATACAGTGATGGCTGTGATGCAGAAAGGTTATCAAATTAATGGTCGTTTGCTACGCCCTGCCATGGTTATGGTATCGCGTGCACCAAGCGGCGGTGTGGATACGCAGGCTTAAGACGCTTTTTGCGACGAACACACAAAAATGTCAGTTTTTTTACTGGCATCTATTGAAAAGACGGGGAATAACCCCACTAAAAGTACAGTATTAAGAAAATCATTCGGAGACACGAAATGGGTAGAATCATTGGTATCGACTTAGGTACAACGAATTCATGTGTCGCAGTTCTAGACGGCGACAAACCTCGCGTAATTGAAAACGCGGAAGGCGATCGTACAACACCTTCAATCATTGCTTACACAAACGATGGTGAAACACTTGTAGGTCAATCAGCGAAGCGTCAGGCGGTAACTAACCCTGAAAACACCTTATTCGCTATTAAGCGTCTAATTGGTCGTCGCTTCCAAGATAAAGAAGTACAGCGCGACATCGACATCATGCCTTTCAAAATTGTAGGTGCTGATAACGGTGACGCATGGGTAGAAGCGAAAGGCGAAAAAATGGCGCCTCCTCAGGTTTCTGCTGAAGTACTTAAGAAAATGAAGAAGACCGCTGAAGACTATCTTGGCGAGGAAGTAACTGGTGCAGTAATCACTGTTCCTGCCTACTTTAACGACTCTCAGCGTCAAGCGACTAAAGATGCAGGTCGTATCGCAGGTCTTGAAGTTAAGCGTATCATCAACGAGCCTACTGCTGCTGCTCTTGCTTACGGCATGGACAAAAAGCAAGGCGACAATGTTGTTGCGGTATACGACTTAGGTGGTGGTACCTTCGATATCTCTATCATAGAAATCGACGAAGTAGATGGCGAGCACACGTTTGAAGTACTAGCAACTAACGGTGACACACACCTTGGTGGTGAAGACTTCGATAACCGTGTTATTAACTACCTAGTTGAAGAGTTCAAGAAAGATCAAGGCATCGATCTTCGTAAAGATCCGCTTGCAATGCAGCGTCTTAAAGAAGCAGGCGAAAAGGCGAAAATCGAGCTTTCTTCTTCACAACAGACAGAAGTAAACCTGCCATACATCACGGCTGATGCGACTGGTCCTAAGCACTTAGCGATTAAGCTTACTCGTGCAAAACTTGAGTCTTTGGTTGAAGACCTAGTGAAAAACTCGCTTAATCCGCTGAAGCAAGCACTAGCTGATTCAGACCTATCTGTAGGCGACATCAACGACATCATCCTTGTCGGTGGTCAAACGCGTATGCCGCTAGTACAGAAGTATGTAACTGAGTTCTTCGGCAAAGAGCCACGTAAAGACGTAAACCCTGATGAAGCAGTAGCGGTAGGTGCGGCAATTCAAGGTGGTGTACTTTCTGGTGACGTTAAAGACGTACTACTTCTAGACGTAACACCTTTGTCTCTAGGTATCGAGACAATGGGTGGTGTAATGACTGCGCTTATCGAGAAAAACACGACTATCCCTACTAAGAAGTCGCAAACGTTCTCTACAGCGGAAGACAACCAGTCTGCGGTAACAGTACACGTACTACAAGGTGAGCGTAAGCAATCAAGCGGCAACAAGTCTCTTGGTCAGTTCAACCTTGAAGGCATTCGTCCAGCAGCGCGCGGTGTGCCGCAAATCGAAGTTACTTTCGACCTAGATGCTGACGGTATCCTACACGTGTCTGCGAAAGATAAAGACACAGGTAAAGAGCAGAAGATCACCATTAAAGCCTCTTCAGGCCTAAGCGATGAAGAAGTAGAAAAAATGGTAGCGGATGCAGAAGCGAACAAAGAAGCGGATGCGAAGTTCGAAGAGCTAATTCAAGCGCGTAACCAAGCTGATGGTATGATCCACGCTACACGTAAGCAGCTTGAAGAAGTTGGCGATGCACTAAGTGCAGAAGACAAAGCGCCAATTGAAGAAGCCCTTACTGCGCTAGAAACAGCGTCTAAAGGCGAAGACAAAGCGGAAATCGAAGCGAAAACGCAAGAACTTATTCAGGCGTCTAGCAAGCTGATGGAAGCGGCGCAAGCTCAACAAGCAGCAGCTGGTGGCGCAGAAGGCGCTGAGCAGCAAGCTTCTTCTGGTCAAGCAAACGATGACGTTGTTGACGCAGAATTTGAAGAAGTGAAAGACGACGACAAGAAGTAAACTGTTGTGATTAGCCCGGCGCGCCGGGCTGTGTAAGCAGTTCAGGCGCAACAGGATATTCTTGTTGCGCCTTTGTTGTGTAAATAACTTGGTGCAAATAGCTTGGTTTAAATGACCTAGCGTTATTAAAAACCTAGTCAGGTTATTTTCACAACAGTCAGATGTAGATTCGACGAGCATTACATGCTTGTCGACAAAAAAGTAGGATATGTAAACGATATGTCGAAACGAGACTACTACGAAGTACTCGGGGTAGATAAAAGCGCGGGCGAACGTGAAATTAAAAAAGCGTACAAAAAGCTTGCGATGAAGTATCACCCTGACCGTACGCAAGGCGATAAAGGCCTGGAAGATAAGTTTAAAGAAATCCAGGAAGCCTACGAAATTCTGTCAGATTCGCAGAAGCGTGCAGCATACGACCAATACGGCCACGCAGGTGTAGATCCAAACCGCGGTGGCGGCGGCTTCGGTGGTGGTGCCGACTTCGGCGATATCTTTGGCGATGTTTTTGGTGATATCTTTGGCGGCGGTGGTCGCGGTGGACGTCAGTCGCGTGCTCGTCAAGGTTCAGACTTACGTTACAACCTAGAGCTAAGTTTAGAAGAAGCAGTTCGCGGTAAGAGCGTTGATATTCGCGTACCTACGCTGGTCGAATGTGACGTGTGCGACGGCTCAGGCGCGAAAAAAGGTTCTTCACCTAAAACCTGTCCAACCTGCCACGGCAACGGTCAGGTTCAAATGCGCCAAGGTTTCTTTGCTGTACAGCAAACCTGTCCGACTTGTTCAGGCAAGGGCAAGATTATTGAAGATCCTTGTAACAGCTGTCACGGTCATGGTCGCAAAGAAAAGACTAAGACTCTTAATGTTAAGATCCCTGCAGGCGTAGACACAGGAGACCGTATTCGTCTTTCTGGCGAAGGCGAAGCGGGCGAGAATGGTGCTCCAGCGGGTGACCTGTACGTACAAGTACACGTTCGTGAACACGACATCTTCCAACGGGACGGCAACAACCTGTATTGTGAAGTACCGCTAAGCTTTACTACAGCAGCACTCGGCGGCGAACTTGAAGTACCTACTTTAGACGGTAAAGTTAAGCTGAAAATTAGCGCCGAAACGCAGACTGGCCGCATGTTCCGTTTACGTGGTAAAGGCGTGAAGTCAGTGCGAAGTGGCGCTATGGGCGACTTGATGTGCAAGGTTGTGGTTGAAACACCAGTTAACTTGTCATCACGTCAAAAAGAGCTTCTGCAAGAGCTAGAAGAGTCAATGGGCAAAGCGTCGAGCAAGCACAGCCCGAAAGCGCAAGGTTTCTTCGACGGTGTGAAGAAATTCTTTGACGACTTAACTAACTAGTTTTTTGCTCCTATCTAGTTTCAAACGCCCTCATTTATGAGGGCGTTTTTGTATCTGAGTGCCTCTTTCCCCGAACCTACAGTTTGTTCGGATGGCTTTAATCTTTAAACGAGATAATATTGAGTATCTGTTCGAAACTGTACTTTGTGAGAGTAGGGTGAGTGTCTGTCCGAAACTGTACTTTGTGAGAGTAGGGTGAGTGTCTGTCCGAAACTGTACTTTGTAAAGGTGAAGTAAGTGGGTGTCCCTTTTCATTAGGATATTAGTTGATAGTGGGCTTGGTGCGGCTAATCCCTTGAATACGCTTGTTCACCGTTAAATTTCTTGCGCTAAAACGAACTATTCGTCACGATAGACTCACAAGTAAAAGATAAAATATCTGCAAACGTAGTAGCAGATAACCAGTAATTAAAAAAGGGAACAGGCATGAGACTATTTAATAAAGCAATGTTCGTAGCAGTAACCGTTGGAGCAGTGATTTCAGGCTCAGCGACAGCTGAAGTTATGGAAGCTTCATCTGAAAAACACGCTAAAGCAGCAACTCAGTACCGCCAAGCTGTTTTTCAATTAGTTCGAAGCAACATGGGCCCGTTGGGTGGTATGGCCAAAGGCGCGCTTCCGTTCAATGAAAGCGTAATGCAAACCAACGCTGTACGTCTTGAGCAGCTTGCCGACATGATGGGTGACTATCTAGCCGTCGACACACGTAAGTTTGACGTAGAAACTGGTGCAAAGGATGAAATATGGGAAGACTTCTCAGATGTAGAAAAGAAAGTGATGGCGCTTAAAACGGCCGCACAAGGTCTTCAAGCTGCAGTGGATGCGGGTGACAAGAGCGCGTATCGCGGTGCTATTGGTAAAATAGGGGCAAGCTGTAAGTCTTGCCACGATGACTACAAAAAAGACTAATTTCTAGGTGCTGTTGAGGTCAGTGCTCCACCACTTTTCAGCAGCACCCATTCTTTCAGCGCCTATCACTTTCAGTGGGCATTTCGAGGCGTGGTAATACTAAGATTCTTGTTTTATAAGACAGTGGCAAGCAATCAAGGCTTATTTTCTCTCTATTTCATCAAACTCTTTGACTTTATCGAGCGTGCCTATCTATTGTTTATAATCTGCTGGAAATATGAACAGATTTTGTTTATGTTTAAAGAATTAACGAACGTATAAATAAATCTAATAACGATAAATAGCTTACCTATAAAGGTACCGAGATGGGTGTTTTTTGTAAGGTAACGTGTCACTGTTGAAAAATAACTAAGCGTTTTAGCGTCCGGCAATCCTCCAAATGTTTTTGGTGTAGGTAAATTGGCTGCGCTTTATATTCGCTGAGTTTTTTTGTTTTTGAGGACTTGCTTAGATGGATTTACGCAGTGAACGCATGCTTTCCACAATACGGGTAACCCAGAATAGTATTTCTGCGTTACTTACTGAAAGTAGGCATAATATAGAGTCGCCTTGCATATTGTTGGTTTCATTAAACCCAAATACCGGTCGCGCCACAATAATCGCAAGTGATAGCGAACACTTACAGACCGAGTCACATCTCGTTGTTTTCCCTCCTCATATGTTACTCATGCTCCCTTTAACGCCAATGAGTGCACCGTTACCTGTGAGTGATTTCACTTTACCCCAACCATTAGAAAACTTTCGTGAATACTATGTTGTTGTGGCAGCTGTAAGGGATATGCAAAACGACGTGCTGGGGGTTGTACTTACGTTTGTAAAACAAAGCAATTTAAGCGCACATCAACATACTTACATAGATATCCTGCGCCAAAAAGTAGAGTTAAATTACCAGTATGAGCTTGTCAGGCATCCGTATTCAGATAAGTTATCTGAACAGCTGTCACTCCTTGAAGAAGTAAGTGCTATTTCAAAAGTAGGAGCGTGGCAAATAGACAGATTCACAGGCGCGTTTTCTTCAACCCAAACCATGAAAAGCTTGTTAGGGTTACTACATTCAAAAAGCGTTAACCTACAAGATGCGCTTGAAGTTATTCCCTTTGAAGATAGAGACGACCTTAAACAACAAATTCTCAAAGCGATAAAGAAGCAAAGGCACTTTACGACGTATCTCACTATTACCGACAAGCAAGGGCGAACTAAAAATATAAAACTAACCGTATTTTTGCAGGTGGGGCGCCATGCTAATTTAGGCTTAAAACTTACTCGCTTGTACGGTGTCGTCCAGGATGAAACGGAAACTCAGCGACTGTCTGATTCACAACACAATTACACAGACTATCTAACAAGTATTTTGAATGGCGTTGATAGTGCTGTGCTCAGCATTGACAAGAATGGCACCATACTATCGGCAAACGAATATGTTGCTTCTGTGTTGGGGTTTGAGCCAGAAGAGCTAATAGGTCAAGACGTTAAGTTACTAGCGACAAAGGTTCAAAAGAGTGTTGAGCCTTCTTACCTGCTAAATTTAGCCGAAGGAGTAACGCACTGTTCAAAGTTTGCGACAGCAAACGAATGCCTACGCCATAAAAACGGAAAACGAATAGCGTGTGATGTTAGTTTAAAAACATGCAAGGTACATAACCAAGAGCTTGTCATTGCAAGTATTCGCACGGTTTCAAAATTGAACTTTGAAGTAGCTCGCTTCAAACAATTAGCATTGACAGATCCTTTAACCGGACTTTCAAATATTCATCATTTCAAGCAATATCTTTTAGATGAAGCTGCTTTAACAACGTCAGATAAGGCGCTCTCTGTGTTTATTAGGATTAGCCTTGTCAACGTTGCTGAGTATGAAGATGCGTTTGGAGAACCGACCGTTGACTACATTCTACGTATATTGGCCAGCCGCTTCGTTCGTGTTTTTGAAACCAATGAAGAGTTCAATGCAAAAGTATTCAAATACGATCGCGGTAGCTTTATTCTCCACTTTGGAACTCGTTACGAAGATGATTCCACGGCGAAAAACGCGGCACTAAAGTGTATTCATTGCCTTCGAGACAACGTTTTAGTACCGATCACCCTGCATAATAGAGCTTTGGCTACAGAAACAAAGACAGTTAGCTGTGCTGTCCCCCCAAAGCATTTGTCCTACAAAAAAATAAAAGAGCTTATATTTAAAAAGGTCGTCAATGAAGATATTGCATACTTGGACGACGAGAGGCAACACGCTTATTTAAATATCAGCGGCAGTGATATAGATCGTTATAACTACATAAAAAACTCGTTAAATCGAGCAATCGCTAACCATGAGTTGTTTTTAGAATTGCAGCCTCAGTATTGTAGCAGTGGAAACCTTGTAAGCTCTGAAGTATTGCTTAGATGGAATCACCCTTATCTTGGAGTTGTCACGCCTAAAGAGTTTATTCCGATTGCCGAGCAGAACGATTTTATTGCTGATGTTGGATTATGGGTCTGTAATGAAGCCTGTAAATTATTGAGCGAATGCAATGTGAATAACATTGACACTAAGCTATCGTTAAATATAAGTGCGAAGCACTTGGCCCGGGCTGACTTTGTCAGTAAATTCGTAGAAATAGTGAATAAATGGAGTGTGGCACATAAATGTTTAAA
Source organism: Alteromonas sp. ABV4_150 (assembly GCF_056311745.1). Taxonomy (NCBI): domain Bacteria; kingdom Pseudomonadati; phylum Pseudomonadota; class Gammaproteobacteria; order Alteromonadales; family Alteromonadaceae; genus Alteromonas; species Alteromonas sp. ABV4_150. Next base: position 3,177,499 of record NZ_CM149971.1, read on the forward strand.
ACTTGAACTGACAGAAGGGGCCTTAATAAAAGGTGTGAATATTATACAGCACCGAGTTCGAGATTTAGCGCAGCAAGGTTTTAGTTTATCTATTGATGATTTTGGTGCTGGAGATTCAAATCTTAACTCGCTTCAAGAGCTTCCAATAAACGAACTGAAAGTGAATAGAGTTTTTATTGAAGCAATAGAAGGATCAAAAGAAAAACACGTTTTTGTCACTAATATTTGTAATATGGCGCGGGCACTCAATCTTGATACTGTAGCTGAAGGGATAGAAACTACAGGACAGCTAATCGAAGCAAAGGCGTGTGGCTGCAGCGTGTTTCAAGGTTATTACTTAGACAAGCCAATGAGCATAAGTGATTGGCGTGAAAAGGTAATAAACGGGCAAAATTAGCTATTTAAGTGGGTCTGTCCCACAGTTGCCAAGCACGAATAAATACTTGTTTTGTTAGGTTTCTCCAAATTTTTAAGCATTTATAGGTGTTGCAGGAATTTTAATATTTTGTAAATCATGCCGTTAGCGAACCTACGCCCTAAGTCTTATAAGCAGGTTGGGTTGAGTTGAAGTAGGGTAAAGATAAACCCTATTCAGGAAATGGATATGACTTATAAAAATGAATATATTGCCTCTACCCAGCACCCCGATAAGTTTTGGTTAGAACAAGCACGCAAGATAGCGTGGTTTCAACCTCCAGAGAATGGATGCCAAAAAACAGACAACGGTTACTATGACTGGTTCAGAGGAGGGCAGCTAAACACAAGTTACCTAGCGCTAGATCACCACGTTAATAATGGTCGTGGTGATAAAACCGCACTGATATACGACTCACCGGTAACACAAACTGACCAACATTTTACCTACAAGGAACTACTTGCTGAGGTAGCGCAATTTGCCGGAGGGCTATCTCGCCTAGGTGTTAAAAAAGGCGACCGCGTTATTATCTATATGCCGATGATCCCTCAGGCGGCAATCGCAATGCTTGCATGTGCACGATTGGGAGCGGTGCATTCAGTGGTATTTGGCGGTTTTGCAGCAAATGAACTTGCTGTACGTATAGATGATGCGAAGCCAGTGGCAATAGTTACTGCGTCCTGTGGCATAGAGGGAAACAAAGTTTTACCGTATAAGCCTCTTGTAGATGAGGCGGTCAAAATAGCAGAGCACAAGCCAAAAGCATGCGTTTTGTTTCAGCGAGAGCAGCTAACTGTAGAGTTAAATAAAGAAACTGACTACGACTGGCACACTCTGGTTGAAAATAGTGAGCCAGCTTCTCCCGTCGCCGTTGATGCAACAGATCCTCTTTATATTCTTTATACATCAGGCACCACAGGAAAGCCCAAAGGCGTGGTTCGAGATAACGGTGGTCATGCAGTTGCATTAAACTACTCAATGAGCGCGGTGTACGGCACGAGTGAAGACGACGTATTCTGGGCTGCATCAGATGTGGGTTGGGTAGTTGGCCACTCTTACATTGTCTATGCACCGCTTATAAGAGGTGCAACCACTGTATTATACGAAGGTAAACCCGTTGGCACCCCTGACGCAGGGGCGTTTTGGCGCATGATAGAAACTCACAAAGTGAATGTACTTTTTGCTGCACCTACAGCCTTTCGAGCAATTCGAAAGGCCGATCCGAATGCCGAGCATTTATCAAAGTACGATACATCGAGTTTGCGTACTTTGTTTATGGCAGGCGAGCGGCTTGACCCACCAACATACTATTGGACAAGTGAGAAGGTAGGCGTGCCCATTATCGACCATTGGTGGCAAACCGAGACTGGTTGGCCTATTTGCTCCAATCCAGTGGGCCTTGAACCAATGCAAACTAAACCGGGTTCTTCCAGTGTGCCAACACCAGGCTTCAACGTTAAGGTCTTAAAGGGGGGGGAAGCGCCTCAAGTTACGGGAGAGAAGGGGGCCATTGCGATTCAATTACCCCTTCCTCCAGGTTGCTTAACAACGATTTGGCAAGATCATCAGCGGTTTGTCGATGGCTACTTACGCGAATTCGAAGGGTACTACAGTACTGGAGACAACGGATATGTGGATCAAGACGGCTACGTATTTATTATGGGGCGCACCGATGATGTTATAAATGTTGCCGGTCACCGCTTGTCTACCGGTGAAATGGAAGAAGTGCTTGCGGCACATCCAGATATTGCCGAGTGCAGCGTGATAGGAATTAATGATGCATTGAAAGGACAACTACCGGTTGGGCTTGTTCTTCTAAAAGATGGTGTGAGTGTGGACGAGAAAACGTTAGAACAGGATTTGGTTCAGCGAGTTCGCGATAAAATTGGCCCAGTAGCCTGCTTTAAGCGAGCGATTGTGGTGAATCGTCTACCGAAAACCCGGTCAGGTAAAATACTTCGCAAGCTACTACGCCAAATTGCTGCTAACGAAACGGTCGCCGTCCCTTCGACTATCGATGATCCGTCAAGCGTAGAAGAAATAGAATCGATAATGCGAGATAAAGGACTAGTTCGTGAACCAGCCGCCATATAATGAAACTATGAGCGGCAAATAGGTAAAAGCGAGATAGCTAAGCGTACTTTCCAACGATTTTTTCTTTAGTCAATAAAGGGGCTTCTCGCCCCTTTATTATTGAAATGACGTTATGCTGTTAGTGAATGACAAAAGGTTGTCGTGCAGATCAATAGTAATATTCGTCTACTTGTGGTTCTGGTGGATACACTTCAATTGCCACATAAACGAACGCCGCAGCGATAAGCGCCACAATAAGTGCGCGTAACAGTCGAGAGTCCGCGATACCTGCGGCTCTTGATTCTTTTATCGAGCCTTTACTACCGTGCACCATGGCGGGAACCAATTTCTGCTTTTTATATACGCTGTAAAAAATAACCGCGCCTATGTGTAATGCAATGACATAAAGCAACGCATCAAATGCAAGGTGGTGCAGATTGTTCATCAAATCTAATGTTTCTTCACTGGCTAACTGTCGATAAGGACCGTCTAAGAAAATATCGTCTGTCATAAATAGCCCAGATACGGCTTGTATGGCCAATAGCACCAGCATAACAATAACAAACCAGCCGCCTAGCGGGTTGTGCCCAATAGCGGGTTCTGACTGCCTGTTAAAAAGCGTCTTTACATAGCTAAAAACCTTCTTAGGGCCAGTGACGAAGTTATTGAACCTAGCGTGCCGTGTACCAACCATTCCCCAAATAAGGCGGAACACAATAAGAAATAAGGTGAAATAACCTATATAGAAGTGCCATTGGACTTTGTTTTCAAGCCATTCAACGGTGGCATATTGGGCTAATAGGCTCGCGACAATCAGCCAATGAAATAGTCGGGTAGGTAAGTCCCACACAAGGGTTTTCTGCATCGTCATTGTATTTCACGTTTTGTGGTGGTCTATCTAGCTTAAACACACGTTAAATAGCGTGAAAAACGATAAATAGACCTAGGTCATTAAATCTAAGCCATAGCGTCTCCCAATTTGCTGGTTAACACAAGAAAGCCTAACCATATAATACTATGTTTTATCTTAAAAACCGGCCGTTCATAAACCTCAAAATATTTAGCTTATGTCGGTCTATTGAAGGTTTAAAAGACATTTTTAGTGCACGTACTTTGCGTAGACAAATAAAGCAATAGGGTTTAGGGCGCACTTAGTTTCTAATTATTCGTATTTAATATGAATCTCACATTGCAATAGTACCTGCATTTGGCAAAATGCCTGACAGTTGAAGGTTAATAAAAGTGTAAAGCGATAAAATGAAAGTAGGAATATTTGGCGCTAACGGGCGCATGGGGCGTGTGTTAGTCGAAGCGTTGGATTTAAGTGAAGACGCTGAACTAAGCGTCGCTACAGTGCGCGACGATTCACCTTGGGTTGGCCTAAACGTAGGTGAACTGGCCGGTATTGGTAAAAAAGATGTCGATTGCACTGCGCTTTCTAACTTGAGCGGTAACGATGCAGATGTGATGATCGACTTTACTTTGCCTTCGGTCATTGAAAGTAACCTAGCGTGGTGCGTGAAAAATAATATGCCTGTTGTAATCGGTACAACCGGTTTGAACGATGCGCAGTTAGCAGCGTTAGATGCAGCCGCAAAGCATATTCCTATCGTGTTTGCAGCTAATTACAGTGTGGGCGTTAACTTAATGCTTTCACTAGTTCGACAAGCGGCCAACGTATTAGGTGAAACGGCAGATATCGAAATTACCGAAGCACACCACAGGTTTAAGCAAGATGCGCCTTCAGGTACGGCTATAGCTATTGGTGAAGCCATTGCCGATGAGTTGGGTCGCGACTTAAAAACCTGTGCAGTGTACGGCAGAGAAGGAAAAGAGCCTGAGCGCGACCAAGGTACCATTGGTTTTGCCACAGTTCGCGCCGGAGACATTGTCGGTGAACACACAGCCTTATTTGCAGATATTGGTGAGCGCTTAGAGATTACGCACAAAGCATCAAGCCGTCTAACTTTCGCAAAAGGCGCTGTGCATGCAGCAAAGTGGTTGTGTGGAAAACAACCTGGTCTATACTCCATGGTTGATGTACTTGATTTAAAGCTGTAGGCGTTTTTGGATACTAGCGTGCCATGGCTTAAAAGCATGCAAACTCCAAGGCGTTATCAAAGTGTTAAACTAAAGTTGCACTTTAAATGAGCAATAAGCCGTACTTTCGGTGGTTCTGCGCAAAAATGGTGGTATAAGCGTTATTTTAGTAAATTATTACAAATAAATTTGCCATTTTCGGTCAGTGATGTATACTCGCCGGAATTTGCCAGAATTTCGTATTCTGAAGCCATTAAAATGGCTGAAGAGTGCGGTTTTATTAGCTGCAAAGATCGTAAAACGGGATGTATTGTTTTCAATAACTCCCGTTTTTTGTGGGGTTTGTGCAGAAAACTGCACAAACACATAGTTATCCTTAATCTGGAGGTTGACTTGGCTAATTCTGCCCTTTTGGTGTTAGAGGATGGTTCTGTTTTTAAAGGTACGGCGATAGGCGCTACAGGCTCCGCCGTTGGGGAAGTTGTTTTTAATACTTCCATGACCGGCTATCAAGAAATTCTCACCGACCCATCCTACGCTGAACAACTCATCACCCTTACTTATCCACACATTGGCAACACCGGCACTAACGAAGAAGACGTCGAAGCAGATAAAATCTGGTCGAAAGGTCTAATCATCCGTGACCTACCTCTTGTTGCTAGTAACTTTCGTCAACAGCAAACTTTGTCTGAATACCTTAAAGCGAAAGGCGTTGTGGGTATTGCCGACATTGATACACGTCGCTTAACGCGTATCTTGCGAGACAAAGGTGCACAAAACGGCTGCATTATTTGCTCTGATGAATTAGACGAGTCTAGCGCACTAGCGCAAGCAAAAGCTTTCCCTGGCCTTAAAGGCATGGATTTGGCAAAAGTAGTAAGTATTACTGAGCCAAAAACATGGACAGAAGGCAGTTGGGAACTTGGCAAAGGCTATGTAACACCAAGTGAGTTCAAATATCACGTTGTTGCTTACGACTACGGTGTTAAAAACAACATTCTTCGCATGCTAGCTGACCGCGGTTGTAAAGTAACTCTGGTACCAGCGCAAACCCCCGCTGAAGATGTGCTTGCCATGAATCCTGACGGTGTATTTTTGTCAAATGGCCCGGGCGACCCAGAGCCATGCGATTATGCAGTAACCGCAATTAAAACTATCGTCGAGACCGGTACGCCAGTATTTGGTATTTGTCTTGGTCACCAGCTGCTTGCTATCGCAAGTGGTGCTAAGACAGTGAAGATGAAGTTTGGTCACCACGGGGCAAACCACCCGGTTAAAGACCTTAAGCGCAATGTAGTTATGATCACTAGCCAAAACCACGGTTTTGCTGTTGATGAGTCTAGCTTGCCAGATAACCTAGAAGTAACTCACATTTCGTTGTTCGACAAGTCGTTGCAAGGTATTCATCGCACCGACAAGCCTGCGTTTAGCTTCCAGGGTCACCCTGAAGCCAGTCCAGGTCCTCATGAAGCGGCGCCGTTATTCGACCACTTCATCGAACTTATTGAACAACACAAGCAGTAGGAATTAGCCAACTATGCCAAAACGTACCGACATAAAAAGTATTCTTATCATTGGTGCTGGCCCTATTGTTATTGGCCAGGCTTGTGAATTCGACTATTCAGGCGCGCAAGCGTGTAAAGCCCTTCGCGAAGAAGGCTACCGTGTTATTTTGGTTAACTCTAACCCAGCAACCATCATGACCGACCCAGAAATGGCAGATGCAACTTACATCGAGCCTATCCACTGGGAAGTAGTTCGTAAGATTATCGAAAAAGAACGTCCAGATGCCATCTTACCTACAATGGGTGGTCAAACTGCACTTAACTGTGCGCTGGAGCTAGATAAGCATGGCGTACTAGAAGAGTTCGGCTGTGAGCTTATCGGTGCTACGGCAGATGCTATCGATAAAGCAGAAAACCGCGAACGCTTTGATAAAGCGATGAAGAATATCGGTCTAGAATGCCCACGTGCGGAAATTGCGCACACCATGGATGAAGCGCACGATGTGTTAAGCCGTATCGGCTTCCCTTGTATTATTCGTCCGTCTTTCACCATGGGTGGAACTGGCGGCGGTATCGCGTACAACATTGATGAATTTAACGAAATTTGTCATCGCGGGCTTGACCTTTCTCCTACCAACGAGCTACTTATCGACGAGTCGCTTCTAGGTTGGAAAGAATATGAGATGGAAGTAGTACGCGATAAAGCAGATAACTGCATCATCGTATGTACTATCGAAAACTTCGACCCAATGGGCGTGCATACCGGCGACTCAATCACAGTTGCTCCAGCACAAACCCTGACTGACAAAGAATTCCAGCTAATGCGTAATGCAGCAATGGCTGTACTGCGTGAGATTGGTGTTGAAACCGGAGGTTCAAACGTACAGTTCGGTGTAGACCCGAAAACAGGTCGTGTAGTAATCATCGAAATGAATCCTCGCGTATCGCGTTCATCAGCACTTGCGTCTAAAGCAACGGGCTTCCCGATTGCGAAAGTGGCTGCAAAGCTTGCGGTAGGTTACACGCTAGACGAATTAGCAAATGATATTACAGGTGGCCTAACGCCAGCCTCTTTCGAGCCGTCAATCGACTACGTAGTCACTAAGATCCCACGCTTTAACTTCGAAAAGTTTGCCGGTGCTAATGACCGCCTAACTACCCAAATGAAGTCGGTGGGTGAGGTAATGGCTATTGGCCGTAACCAGCAGGAATCACTTCAAAAAGCCCTTCGCGGTCTTGAAGTAGGCGCTTCAGGTTTGAACCCTATGGTCGACCTTGAAGACCCTGAATCACGCAACAAAGTGGTTTACGAACTTCGCCAGCCTGGTGCAGAGCGTATTTGGTACATTGGTGATGCATTCCGTATGGGTATGACGGTTGAAGAGGTGTTTAACCTTACTAATATCGACCGCTGGTACCTTGTACAGCTTGAGGACCTTATTCTTCTTGAAGCAAAAGTGGCTGAGCTTGGTTTACCAGGTATTGATGCTGACTTTATGCGTGCACTTAAGCGTAAAGGTTTCTCTGATGCGCGTCTTGCTGAACTAACCAAAGTGGCAGAAAGCGATATTCGTGAAACTCGTCGCGGTTTTGGTATTTCTCCTGTCTACAAGCGTGTAGATACCTGTGCAGCAGAATTCTCTACCAGCACGGCTTACATGTACTCAACGTATGACGAAGAGTGTGAAGCAGCGCCAACAGACAAAGACAAGATTATGGTATTGGGCGGCGGTCCAAACCGAATTGGTCAAGGTATCGAGTTTGACTACTGCTGTGTTCACGCGGCCCTTTCAATGCGCGAAGACGGTTACGAGACCATTATGGTTAACTGTAACCCTGAGACGGTGTCTACCGACTATGACACATCAGACCGTCTGTACTTCGAGCCAGTAACACTGGAAGATGTACTTGAAATCGTTGCTAAAGAGCAGCCGAAAGGCGTTATCGTGCAGTATGGTGGCCAAACTCCACTTAAACTTGCGCGTGCACTAGAGGCAGCAGGTGTTCCGGTAATCGGTACCTCACCAGAAGCGATTGACCGTGCCGAAGACCGTGAGCGCTTCCAGCAAATGGTGAACAAGCTTAACCTTAAGCAGCCTGCAAATGCCACGGTAACTAACGTTGAGCAAGCGCTAACTATGGCTGAAGAGATTGGCTTCCCGCTAGTGGTTCGCCCAAGCTACGTGCTAGGTGGTCGTGCGATGGAAATCGTGTATGACATCAAAGACCTTAAGCGTTACCTAAACGAAGCGGTTAAAGTGTCTAACGACGCGCCAGTACTGCTAGACCGTTTCCTAGACGATGCTATTGAAGTTGATATCGACGCTATCTGCGATGGCAAAGACGTAGTCATTGGCGGCATCATGGAACACATCGAGCAAGCGGGTGTTCACTCTGGTGACTCTGCGTGTTCATTGCCTCCGCACTCGCTATCTAAAGAGATTCAGGATGTCATGCGCGAGCAAGTTAAAGCCATGGCGCTTGAGCTTGGCGTAGTCGGTCTAATGAATACACAGTTTGCGATTAAAGACGGTGAAGTATACCTCATCGAGGTCAACCCTCGTGCAGCACGTACCGTGCCGTTTGTATCTAAAGCAACGGGTATTCCACTTGCTAAAGTAGCAGCACGCGCTATGGCTGGCGTCAGCCTAGCCGAACAGGGGGTAACAGAAGAAGTTATTCCTCCGTTCTACTCTGTGAAAGAAGTGGTGCTTCCTTTTGCTAAGTTCCAAGGTGTTGACCCACTGTTAGGCCCAGAAATGCGCTCTACGGGTGAAGTCATGGGCGTTGGTGATACCTTCGAAGAAGCCTATGCGAAGGCTAACTTAGGTGCGGGTGCGCCACTGCCTAAGCAAGGTAAAGCGCTTATTTCAGTACGCGATACCGATAAACCTCGTATGATTGCTCTGGCAAAAGCCTTGGTAGAAGCCGGTTTTAGCATTGAAGCTACCCGCGGTACGGCTACCGAACTTTACGATGCAGGCATCATGAGCACAGTAGTGAACAAGATGTCTGAGGGCCGCCCTAATATTGTTGATGCTATCAAGAACGGCGAGTACGCGTATTTGGTTAACACAACAGAAGGTCGTCAAGCCATCACCGACTCAGTGTACATTCGTCGTGAAGCCTTGGTAAACAAGGTAACCTACACTACAACGATGAACGCTGCGTTCGCAACTATCCGTGCTAAGTCTGCCGATGACCGCAATAAAGTGGCGTCAGTTCAAGAACTACACGCTAGACTTAAACACTAATGACATACACTAGGATACGAGGTATCCTAGCAATATTACATTTGTGTGAACGAATAAAAAGTGCGCCTTCGCGGCGCACTTTTCTGTTTAAATTACTAGCTAAGTGAGACGGTATTCATGAGTCAGTATCCAATGACAGCGCGCGGCGCTCAAATGCTGCGTGACGAATTAAATGAGCTAAAAACAAAAACACGCCCACGTATTATCGAGTCTATTGCCGAAGCACGTGAGCACGGTGATTTGAAAGAAAACGCTGAATATCACGCTGCCCGTGAACAGCAAAGCTTCTGTGAAGGCCGCATTCAAGATATTGAAGGCAAGCTTTCAAACGCACAGATCATCGACGTTACTAAAATGGAAAATACCGGTAAGGTAATTTTCGGTACTACGGTTACCATTTTAAACGTTGATACCGATGAAGAAACAACGTACCGCATCGTTGGTGACGACGAAGCTGATATTAAGAATAACTTGATTTCAGTTAACTCTCCTATTGCTCGTGGCCTAATCGGTAAAGAGCTTGATGATATGGTAACGATTCAAACGCCAGCGGGTGCAGTTGAAGTAGAAATTATCGAAGTTGAGTATATCTAAAGACACTGACATTACTAAAAAGCGCCGAGCATTTGCTCGGCGTTTTTGTTTGTAATGTGAAACTCGGTCTGTACCTCCATGTTTCCCACACGATATGACAGTGCTAGTCCGTATAGATATTTTGAGTGCAGATAAATAAAAACTTTTACAGAGCTAATCGAAACTTCGAGATTGGTTTAGTTTATACCGCGATCCCTAGGCAGTATCAAATTGCTGAACAAGGCATTGGGTATGTGGCCGGTTTGCGCTTATTTCATTGTTTTCTATACTGAGATGGTCTGTCTATTTATTAGTCAGGTTTAGGAGGTTTATTTTTCCTCATTCTATCCATTGAGCAGTACGGAATACATGGAGCTCTATCGGTGCGCTTGTTACAACGATTTTCTATACTACAACTGTCTGTGTTGGGTGCGGGCATTCTCTTATTAAGTGTTTCATACCTATCCTTCAAAGATATTAAGCGTTCATTAGATGTTACCAATGCGGCCGCAACTGATATTGATCTTATAACGCTGATTGCTGCTGTAGAATCAGTGGCCCATCATCATGCGGTAGAGCGCGGCTTGACAGCAGGTTACTTAGGTAACCCAACGGTACAGGGGAAAGAAAAAGTGTATACGCAGCGTCAACATGCAGATGACGCTGCCTCAAAGGTGATATCGTTACTTCAAAATACTGATGTCTACAGCGAACGAGTAGTTAAAATCGTTAATCCGCTCATCAGTTACTTACGTGAAAAAGACGCCTTAAGGAAAGAGGTAGATAGTCAAAACGGTGCTCGAGCCTTCGCCTTCTACAGTTCACTTAACGCATCTGCGCTGAACGCTGCTACTTCATTAACTATATATGTCAATAGCTTAGCGTCAAAAGAACAGCTGTCTAATGCTATTCTTTTAGCCCAATTAAAAGAGCGGTTAGGGCAATTGCGAGGGAAAGTTAATGGTGCGATAGCGAAACGTGAAGCCAGTGACATTGTAATAAGTGAACTACGGGGTTATCAACAAGAGGCGCAATACCTTGCAGGAAAGCTAGAAAATAGTTTGCCTCATGAGAGCGATATTGAGTTCACAAAAGCTATGACATCGAATAATGCAAAAACGATTGAGCGTACTTTACAAAAGCTTAGTTCGGGAGTAGTTGACTTTAACTCCCTTCCAACAAGCAGCGATTGGTTTGGCGCTGCAACGTCACAAATTAAAGACGTAAAAGCGATACTTGATAATATCTGGGAAAAAGTAAACGAGAACGCGGAACGAATGCACAGGAACGCCATGTTAAGCCTAGTGCTAACGCTCATCATTATTTCTGTTGGCATTGTGATCATTGCAATTATCTACCGTACGCTGCTGTACATTCTCAATACTCAACTAACGCGCCTCACTCAAAATCTTGCGAAAATTGCCGAAAATGGGGATTTAACAATTGATGTAGAGATGCCGATGCAAAATGAGTTGGGAAGGGTTTCCGTAGCAATTAATACTACGATATTGGCACTAAAAGATGTAATCAAAGGATTAGAGCAATCAATTGAAGCAAGCTCGCGTCTATCATCGGAATTAGAAACATCCTGCACTGAAATGGTACACGATGCAGGTAAAACGCAACAACGGTCACTTAATATCGCGTCAGCGCTAGAAGAAATATCGGTAACCAGTACCGATATTGCGAAGTCAGCCTTTGACACATTAGCTGCGAGTAAATCGTTAGATGAATTAGCAATAGAGGCTTTTGATATTAATGAATCAATTAGAATGGCGATGAAGCTCTTAGAAGATGACATGACACACGTTGAGGTGAATGCTGCGGCTATGGAAAAGCAAGTGACTGACATTAGTAGCATACTCGAAACTATTAACACTCTCTCAGATCAGACGAATCTATTGGCTCTGAATGCTGCAATAGAGGCGGCACGTGCTGGAGAGCATGGTAGAGGGTTTGCGGTTGTTGCCGATGAGGTTCGCAAACTAGCACAGAATAGTCGAGACGCTTCAGCTCAAATAGCTACACTGCTCGCGTCGCTTCAACAAGCAAGTTTAGTGGTTGTCCAAGACGTTAACAAAAGCGCTTCGGCAGTAAAGAAATCGGTTGATATTACTGGAAGGGGACGGGAGACAGCTGAAAAAGTAAAAGATGCCGCATCTAACGTCGAGCTTATGGCCAACAATATGTCTGCGGCGGCAGAGCAGCAGTCAGTCACAACACAAGAAGTAGCAAAAGATATTGTTGACGTTGAAACTGCCGCAAACCACGAAGTTGAGTTAGCACGAGCATTATCAGAACTGTCCAATTCAATGAAAGAGAATAATCTGGTTCTCAGTCGGACTATCGCTAATTTCACAATTGACTGAGTTGTTTTCATTGCCCACTATTTTGGTCAAGTAACTTTATTAAAATACGTGCGCGAAGTGACGAGGAATACGATGTCAGAAATTCAAACGCTCAGTTCAAAAGTAGTCTACGAAAACAAATGGCTACGCGTAAAAGAGGACAAAATACGGCGAAGTAGCGGGAGTGAAGGCATATACGGCGTTGTGGAAAAGCCTGATTTTGCCATTATCTTACCGATTGAGGGCGATACCGTGTATATGGTTGAGCAATACCGCTATACCATTAAAGAGCGACAGCTTGAGCTCCCCCAAGGGGCATGGGAGAGCAACCCCGACGCTGATCCAGTAGAGCTTGCAAAAGGTGAGCTTAAAGAAGAGACAGGCTTAACTGCTGAATCAATGGAATATGTAGGCTTTCAATATCTTGCATACGGCTTTTGCAATCAGGGGTACCATATTTACGTGGCTAAAGGTTTGACTCAAGGCGAACAAAAACTAGATGTTGAAGAAGAAGACTTGCAGGTTGTTCCGCTTCCCTTAATTGCCTTGAAGGAAAAAGTCATCAATGGAGAGATAAAAGATGCTAGTACCTGCAATGCTTTAGGTTTGGCCATGCTTAAGGGGATTATTTAAACCAACAGTTACAATTTTCAGGTTGCCTTCTTGCAGCTTTAGAAGTTAGTTTATGGAAACCTTACCAAGAGACTAATAGTAAAAGAGATATTTATGGCAATAGAAGGAAATTTTTCCATTGCACAATGGGACGAAGACACACTGAGTGAAAGGCCAGAGGGAATAAAGATATCTCATGCCAGTATTAAGCAGGTCTATACAGGTGATATGAGCGGCGAGTCGAGTGTTGAGTTTTTGATGTCTTATCAATCGCAAACGTCAGCTCAATTTACGGGCTTCGAAACCTTTGTCGGCGTGATAAAGGGATTGCGTGGTACTGTTACTCTTCAGCATAATGGTAAATTTGAAAACGGTATCGCCAGTAGCGAATTTGTATCTATTGAAGATAGTGCAACAGGAGAACTTACAGGAAAGACCTTCCGAGGTAGCTTTAAGTCCGGTGAGTCGGGTAAAGCTGATTACACACTTGACGTTGATGATGTCTAAGCCGTATATGGCTAAGTAGCGATATTTGGTTAAGCAAGCAACGTGTATTATTGCAGCTTATTAAAGCAAAAAAAACGGCGCCGAGAGGCGCCGCTAAAAGTTGGGAAACAAACCAAGAAACTATGTATTAACTCTCAAGCAAACGAGAACCAATTTCTATTTGGCGTGGCTTCTTGGCTTCAGGAATGACTCGCTCCATATCGATATGTAATAGACCATTTTCCATATCTGCAGCTAACACTTTTACATGATCGCCAAGTTGGAATTTACGCTCAAAGTTACGCTCTGAGATGCCTTTATGTAAGAACTTACGTTCTTTACTGTCTTTGCTTTCCGCTTCCGTTTTCTTAGTTCCAGTAATAGTTAATGTATTCTCTTCAACCTGAATTGACACATCGTCTTTACTGAAGCCCGCAATTGCCATAGTCACGCGATACTTGTCATCGCCAAGTAACTCGATGTTGTACGGCGGATAAGTGCTCTGTTTCTCTGCGCGAGATGCTGCATCAATAAGAGATGCTAGGTGGTCAGAACCAATGAATGAACGGTAAAGTGGAGATAGATCGATAGTACGCATAGTCATATCCTCAAAATTAAGCAATATGTTTAAAAATAAAGTGCCCCGACTTTGCGGCGGCGGTTTTGTCGACCTGACTCTTCAGCGCCGACAAATCATATATAGGAATGGCCCAAATACTTTTCAAGAAAGAAAATTGAATTTCTTTGAAAATAATAACGAAATTTCACTAAGTGATTGAAAGTATATCATTTATTTTTTGCGAAACTCGCCTCATGAATGGGTTTTCGCATTCTTAGTTGAAGGGATACTGTTTAACACCCAAATATCATATTGAATTATGCGATAATTTTTATAAAACATTTAGCATTTGTTTAACCCCTCTAGTTGTTTAGAAATGCTACAATTGGTTAAACAGAATGTCTTACCATTTTAATTGAAATTACAAGAATGAAAAAAGAAGTTATTGTTTTAAACTGTGGCAGCTCTTCAGTAAAGTTTGCCATTATCGACGCTGATACTGGCGAAGCGGGCCTGTCTGGTATTGCAGAGGCATTGGGAAATAGCGATGCGAGCTTATCCTTTAAGCTAAACGGAAAAAAAGAGAAGCGAGCATTGCCAGAAAAAGCAGGGCATACAGAAGCGTTAAACGCTATCTCTGAAATTATTGCAAGCACAGGCGTGAAGCCTATCGCCATTGGTCACCGTGTTGTACACGGTGGAGAAAAGTTTAAAGGTGCTGCCCTTGTAGATAATAGCGTACTTGAAGCAATCGAAGAGTATGCGAGCATGGCACCGCTTCATAATATGGCTAATCTAAAAGGCATTGTAACCGCTCAAGCTGCGTATCCAGATTTGCCACATGTTGTGGTATTCGATACTTCATTTTTTCAAACACTTCCGCAAAAAGCCTTTATTTATGCACTACCGATGTCGCTTTATCGTGAACACGGTATTCGGCGCTATGGCTTCCACGGAACTAGCCACAAGTTTATACTTGATAGCATGGCGAAGACTCTTGAAAAGCCAGTTTCAGACACCAGCATAATCAGTGCGCACTTAGGCAACGGCTGTAGCGTGTCAGCAATTGAAAAAGGTCAGGCAGTAGACACCAGCCTTGGCTTCATTCCTTTAGAAGGGCTAGTAATGGGCACGCGCTGTGGTGACTTAGATCCTAGCTTGCCCGGTACGCTACAGAAAAAGCTTGGTAAAACCGCAGATGAAATTGGCGACTTATTAAACAAGCAATCAGGTTTGCTAGGCATTTCAGAGCTTAGCAACGACTGCAGAACCCTCGAAGATGCTGCACTTGAAGGTCACGAAGGCGCACTATTGGCAATAGAAATTTTTTGCTATCGCCTAGCTAAATACATAGCAGGCTACATGGTAGCTGTGCCAACGTTAGACGCTATTGTTTTCACAGGTGGTATCGGAGAAAACTCGTCGCTCATTCGAGAAACAACCATGGGCTATTTCGCACATTTTGGTATCAGCCTTGATGAGAAGAGAAATAGCGACGCACGTTTTGGTCAAGGTGGAAAAATAACTACAGATTCAGCGTCAACCGCCGTTTATGTTGTACCAACTAATGAAGAATGGGTAATAGCGGCTGAAGCTGCAACCTTCGCGTAAATTCAATTAGCAATGCCAACGCGTAAGTGTTGGCAATAGCAGGAGTAACTATGTCTCGCAAAATTATGTTGATCCCCGTAGGTACCAGTGTGGGCCTCACTACGGTCAGCATGGGCCTTGTTCGTGCCATCGAGGAGCAAGGTATAAAGCTTAATTTTTTCAAACCCGTTGCCCAACCTAGAAAGGGCGACAATGGGGAAGAGCGATCTACAGCTATTATTGCGCATCATGCCAGTGTGTCGCCAATAGAGCCGTTCGAACTTGAATACGTTGAGCGAATGATCAGCAGTGATAATACTGATGAGCTTTTAGAAGAAATTATTGAGCGATTTGAAGAAAAGAGCGTTCAAGATGCAGTAACCGTTATAGAAGGGCTGGTGACAACCCGTCATCATCCCTATGCGGAGCGTTTAAATTTAGAAATTAGCCGTGCTCTTGATGCCGATATTGTTTTTGTGGCGGTGCCTGGCAACGAGTCAACGACGGATATTAATCACCGCCTTGAAATCGTTGTCGATACCTATGGCGGTCATAAAAGTCAAAAGGTGGTTGGTTGTATCTTCAACAAGGTTAACGCGCCTTTTGATGAACACGGACGACTTCGTGCAGATATCGGTGCAATAGAGGCGCCTGAGCACGATGAAGAGCGTACGCAGGCCCTGCGTGATTTGCCTATTTTCAAGAGAGGGTTGAGCCTTCTTGGTACTATTGATTGGAGTGCTGACCTCGTTTCGCCACGTGCAACAGACGTTGCGGAGCACCTTAATGCGACATTGCTTAACGAGGGGGAGCTGGCAGAACGCAGATTAAGCAGCGTTACATTCTGCGCCCGAGAAATTCACAATATGACGCATACCCTTAAACCGGGAGCGTTACTAGTGATGTCAGGCGACCGCGGTGATGTATTTGTGTCTTGCTGTTTGGCTGCGCTAAACGGGACCAAGCTGGGCGCGCTATTACTTACAGGCGGCTACCAGCCCGATGAAAATATTATGGCATTATGTAGTCAAGCCATGGAAACGGGCCTACCAGTAATGTTGGTAAATTCAAATACATGGCAAACAGCGCAGGCACTTCACGCTTTTAACCAAGAAGTGCCGGTTGATGACAGCCAACGTATCGAAAAGGTGATGGTGCATACGGCAGAAAGCTTAGATGCAAGCTGGGTGAATTCACTAACCCAAAAAGTATCTCGCCAGAAAAAGCTTTCGCCATCAGCATTCCGTTTCTATCTTACCAACCGTGCAAGGCAGGTAAACAAACGCATTGTGCTACCTGAAGGTAACGAGCCAAGAACCGTTGTTGCGGCTTCTATCTGTGCTAAGCGTGGTTTAGCGCGCCCGGTACTTATTGGTGATGAAACAGAGATTCGCCGTGTAGCAGAGCAGCAAGGTGTAGTACTGAGCGACGGCGTAGAAATACTTTCTCCTAGAGAGATAAAAGATGACTATGTCGAAGGTTTAGTGGCACTGCGCGGTCATAAAGGCGTTACTGAAGTAGTTGCTAAAGAGTTACTGGAAGACAACGTGACTTTAGGCACAATGATGCTTCAGCAAGACGATGTGGATGGCCTAGTCTCTGGCGCGGTAAACACTACTGCGAACACTATTCGCCCAGCGCTTCAGTTAATTAAAACAGCTGAAAACGCCTCTTTAGTATCGTCAGTATTTTTCATGCTGTTGCCTGATCAAGTTTTGGTTTACGGCGACTGTGCTATTAACCCTGACCCCAACGCACAGCAACTAGCCGACATAGCAATTCAGTCTGCTGAATCGGCGCAGATGTTTGGTATTGAACCACGAGTAGCTATGATCAGCTACAGTACAGGCTCTTCAGGTGCTGGTAGCGATGTAGAGAAAGTGCGTGAGGCTACTAAAATTGCGCAAGAGCTACGCCCCGATTTACTTATCGACGGCCCGCTTCAATACGATGCTGCAGCCATTGAAAGTGTAGGTAAGAGCAAGGCACCAAACAGCCCGGTTGCCGGTAAAGCAAACGTGTTTGTTTTCCCAGACCTAAACACAGGTAACACCACTTATAAAGCGGTGCAGCGTAGCTTCGACTTAGTGTGTATTGGCCCTATGCTTCAGGGAATGAGAAAACCGGTAAACGATTTGAGTCGCGGTGCGCTGGTTGATGATATTGTCTTTACCATTGCCCTTACCGCTATTCAGGCGGCGGGTACTCATTAACGTAAAAATACGTCCATAGATAAATTAAAACGGCGCTTAACGCGCCGTTTTTGTTTATCGTCTGTTTGAAGCATTTTTATTGATGCAGTGATTGACGCCGTTTAAGCTTCATTGCGCCGAGCAAAAGTATAATTACTAAAGACCAAACGCCAAATTCTTGAATGTGGTAATAAGGAGTGAATCCGCGAGTTGCGACCACGGGGGCCGTAATGTTTGCGGTAATGAATTGTGGCAACTGCGCTGTAATTTGACCTTTATGATCGATAAAAGCAGTAATACCATTGTTGGTCGCTCTAACAACAGGGCGCCCCAACTCAAGAGCTCGCATTTGCGCTATTTGCAAATGCTGAGCTGGGCCGTGGGAGTGCCCAAACCACGCGTCGTTACTTACGGTGATTATCATGTCCGTATCTTCATACACATTTGCCATTACTTGGTGAGGAAACGCAATTTCAAAACAGATAGCGGGCGCTAAGTGAATGCCATTAGCTTCAAGATTAGCCTGCTGATAGTCACCACGAGAAAATGACGACATTGGTAAGTCGAACAGGGGAGCGAGCGGGCGTAGCCAGTCTTCAAAAGGTACAAATTCACCTACGGGTAAGAGGTGATGTTTCGAAAAGCGGTTATTGTGGAAATATTGGTAATCAGGGTATGTAGCATCTGGCGTGCGTTTACCAAGCACGATAAGGTTATTCCACGCATCGTCTGTTTCCCAATTATAATTTACAATACCAGTTATAAGTGCCGTGTCTTCTAGAAAGGCTCTTTCATTAACTTTAGCAAGGTAAGGCTGGGCCAATGGCTCAAGCTTGGGAACGGCCGCTTCTGGCCATATAATTAAGTCGTTATCCCATAAGCTTTCGGTTAGTTTCCAATAGGTGTCCATAGTAGGGCCATCTTGCTCTGGCACCCATCGCAAACTTTGCGCAATATTACCTTGAGCCATACCTACCGAGTAGGTCTTTTTTGGCTCAACCCAACTATGCTGTTTAAGCAGGTAACCACTGGTAAACAAACACAGCGCCACCAATGTGGCATTAGCGAAAGTTCGCTTATTATGTATTAAAGCAAATAGGGTAGCGCTAATAACGATAAGCGCGCTTATTCCCGTTTCGCCAATAATAGGTGCAAAGCCAGACAGCGGGCTTTCTAACTGGCTGTAGCCTAACGATAGCCATGGAAAACCACTTAACATCCAGCTTCTAAGCCATTCAGCTACAATCCAGAAAAAGGGAAGTGCCATAGGCCAAAGCTGTGGCGAAAAATATTTTGCAGTAAACTTGGTGGCAAGCGCTGGATATAGCGCTAAGTAACTACAAAGTAATGACATTAAGGCGATAGAGCCGATAAGCGGTAGTCCACCAAAGTCGGCGATACTTACGTGTACCCAGCTTATTCCAGCCCCAAACCAACCTGCACCAAATAACCACCCGGCTAAAAACGGGCGATGCTTCAGCTTGATAACTTGACGTATAGCAAGTGCGAGGGCAGGAATAGTTAAAAGCCACATGTTAAATGGGGCAAAAGCGAGCGTTAAACTTGCACCGCTTAACACAAGAAGAAAGTGGGGGATAAACCGTTTCAGCATAGAAGTCATCTGATGGTGGTTGATAGAATTTATATTCACAGGGTAAGCACTTATAAGTTTGTGCTACCCCGTGCTGAAATAAGTGTTATTTTGGTGACTTCGCTATTCCAGTGAAGGCACTGAAACCTTGAGTTGTATAAGCCGACGTTTATCAGAGTTAGTCACTTTAAACTGAACATCGCCGATGGTGATTTCATCATTAGTTTCAGGCATATGGCCAAAGGCTTTTAGCACAATGCCACCAATGGTATCGGCTTCTTCTTCGCTGAACTTGGTTTCAAAAAACTCGTTAAAATCGTCCACTGGGGTTAATGCTTTAACCGAGTATGTTGATTTATTTAATGGGCGAATATCATCGGTTCCGTCTTCTTCGGTATCGTACTCATCTTCAATTTCGCCCACGATAATCTCAAGAATATCTTCGATAGTCACCAAACCGGACACGCCGCCGTATTCGTCTACAACAATAGCCATGTGGTAGCGCTGTTGGCGGAATTCTTTAAGCAGAACGTCAACCCGTTTGCTCTCTGGAACAATAACCGCAGGGCGCAGGATATCTTTTAAATTGAATTCTTTTTCTGCGTTAAAAGCAAATGCAAGAAGGTCTTTTGCGAGCAAAATACCTTCGATATGGTCTTTATCTTCACTAATAACGGGGAAACGGGAGTGAGCAGATTCAAGCATTAAAGGTAGAAATTCTTCTACTTTCTTCTCTACATCGATAGTGGTCATTTGAGCGCGAGGGATCATAATATCTCTCACTCGCATTTCATTTACCCCAATAACCCCTTCAATCATTTCTCGGGTTTGTGGGTCAATAATTTCGTTTTGTTCAGCATCAGTAATAACCGATACTAACTCTTCTTTACTTTTCGGCTCGCCAGAAATCGAATTTTTTAGTTTATCTAACCAACTCTTGCCTGAGGAGCCGTTGGTAGAGTGAGGATTATCGTCGCTCATAATGTCCGTTTAATTGTTAGGTCAACGCCAACGTTAAAATGGTTCGTGCTGGTCGTCAATGTTTTATTGTTATTAAGTGTCAAAGTGCTTTTATAACAACAGTTTATGATTGTTTGTTAGTCACTGATTTCGTAGGGGTTGATAATGCCAAGACTTGCAAGAATATCAATCTCTTTGCTTTCCATTTCCTCGGCGTCTGCATCGTCAATATGGTCATAACCCATTAAATGCAATAGCCCGTGAACCGTCATGTGGGCATAGTGATCGCTCACTTGTTTTCGTTGCTCTTCAGCTTCGCGGCTTATAACCGGGGCACAAATAACGAGGTCGCCTAATAAGTTGATTTCAATCCCGGGAGGCGCTTCGAAAGGAAAAGACAGCACATTGGTTGGCTTATCTTTCCCTCTGTACTCGTGGTTAAGGCTTTGACTTTCGGCTTCGTCAGTAAAGCGGATAGTCACTTCTTGATCACTTAAGTCTTCATACTTGAGCACAGCATTAGACCAACGCTCAAGCTCTGAAGGTGAGGGAATGGCCGACAAAATAGCTTCGTCACCTTCAAATGCTTGCTGTACATCAATAATGGCGGTCACGATGCGTTGTCGTCTTTCGTTTGTGTCGCGCTATCGTCTTTAGAAGCTTGTTCACGTTGAAGTCGCAACGCTTCTTCTTTACGTTCTTTGCGAAGGCGCTCTTGTTCAGCGTCGTGCACTTCATAGGCTCTGACAATACGCGCAACCACAGGGTGGCGAACCACGTCTTCAGCGTTAAAGAAGTTGAAAGAAATGTCATCCACTTCGCTCAACACTTCAATAGCGTGTCGTAGACCTGATTTTGCACCGCGAGGTAAGTCTACCTGCGTGATGTCACCCGTTATCACCGCTTTCGAATTAAAGCCAATACGGGTTAAGAACATTTTCATTTGTTCTACCGTCGTGTTTTGGCTCTCATCTAAAATGATAAAGGCGTCGTTCAGTGTTCGACCACGCATATAGGCAAGCGGCGCAACCTCTATCACGTTGCGCTCCATAAGCTTTTCTACTTTTTCAAAGCCCAACATTTCAAACAGGGCGTCGTAAAGCGGTCGCAAGTATGGATCAACTTTTTGTGAAAGGTCGCCGGGCAAGAAGCCGAGTTTTTCACCAGCTTCTACCGCTGGGCGGGTAAGCAAGATACGGCGAATTTCTTGTCGCTCTAGTGCATCGACAGCAGCAGCGACGGCGAGGTAGGTTTTACCCGTACCGGCAGGTCCAATACCAAAGGTAATATCGTGGTTTACAATGTTCGCCACATATTGCGCTTGGTTAGGGTTACGCGGCTTAATAACACCGCGCTTGGTTTTAATATTCACTTCTTTGCCATAGCCGCCAGTTGCGTCTTTTTCAATAACGCGGGCTTCTTGAATGGCGAGATGCACTTGTTCTGCTTCTAGCTCGGGAATACGGCCCTTAATAGGCTGTGTTTCTATGTAAAGAAGCTTAAGTAATTCGCTGGCACTTTTTATTTGCTGCGGTTCACCCAACACCTTGAATGCGTTATTTCGGTAGGTAATCTCTACGCCTAACCTGCGCTCAATTTGTTTAATGTTGTCATCAAAGGGGCCACATAAACTCGACAAACGTTTGCTATCTGCCGGTTCTAATTCAAATTCGTTACTAACCAATGTACTCAAGCTACTTTTTTCCTCGCTATAAAATGTATTTAGGCTGGGTTAAATTGACCCACGCCAAGCTCATCGGGCAAATCTGCCTGATGCTTTGCCATGATAGATTGGGGCGAAACGGCAACACGCAAGCCCATTTCGCTCTCTCTGCGCACAACTTCACCACGTAATGAGTTAGTGAATACGTCAGTGATGTTTACATCAACGAATTCGCCAATCATGTCTGGTGTGCCTTCGAAGTTCACTACACGGTTATTTTCAGTACGTCCCGAAAGTTCCATTGGGTTTTTCTTTGACGGACCTTCAACCAAAATTCGCTGCTCTGTGCCAACCATGTGACGAGCAATACGAAGGGCCTGTTGCGTAATACGCTGTTGTAGTAGGTGAAGACGTTGCTTCTTAGTTTCTTCACTTACGTCATCTACTGCGTCGGCAGCAGGTGTACCCGGGCGAGCACTGTAAATAAAGCTGAAGCTAAGGTCGTAATCCACAGCCTGAATCAAATCCATGGTAGCTTCAAAATCGGCATCTGTTTCACCTGGGAAACCAATAATGAAGTCACTCGACAAGCTAATGTTCGGGCGAATTTTCTTCAGCTTACGCATTTTCGATTTGTATTCAATTGCCGTATGGCCACGCTTCATCAGGTTAAGAATGCGGTCAGATCCACTTTGAACAGGCAAGTGCAGGTGGTCAACCAACTCAGGGATAGACGCGTATGCTTCGATAATGTCGTCAGTAAATTCAACCGGGTGAGATGTGGTGTAACGAATACGGTCGATACCGTCGATGGCCGCTACCAATTCAAGCAGCTCAGAGAAACGACAAATTGTACCGTCGTAATTTTCACCGCGATACGCGTTAACGTTTTGACCTAGAAGATTTACTTCACGGACGCCTTGACCTGCAAGCTGAGCGATTTCAAGCAACACGTCGTCAACAGGGCGGCTTACTTCTTCACCACGGGTGTAAGGTACTACGCAGAACGTACAGTATTTTGAACAGCCTTCCATGATTGAAACAAACGCCGTTGGACCTTCAGCACGTGGCTCAGGCAGGCGATCAAACTTTTCAATTTCCGGGAAGCTCACGTCAATCACTGACTTTGCGCCGCCCTGAAGTTCGTTGATCATTTCAGGCAAACGGTGCAGTGTTTGTGGGCCAAATACCAAGTCTACAAAAGGTGCGCGCTGGCGTATGGTGTCACCCTCTTGTGAAGCCACACAGCCGCCCACACCGATAATAAGTTCAGGTTTATCTTGCTTAAGAGTTTTCCAACGGCCTAGCTGGTGAAACACCTTTTCCTGTGCTTTTTCACGAATAGAGCAAGTGTTAAGCAAGATGACATCGGCTTCTTCAGCACTTTCAGCAGCACTGTAGCCATGCGTTGAGTCTAGTAAGTCTGCCATTTTCTCCGAGTCGTACTCGTTCATTTGGCAGCCCCAGGTTTTGATATACAGCTTTTTAGTCATAACAACTATTCGATAACCTGTTAATGTTCCTGTAAGTGAATGCAGTATCACCGTTGTTTAGAAAAGGTGGCTGCCAGAATGTTGTTTTACGTGAGGCGCTTAAATCACCACGTAAAAAACACTGATAATGTCAGTTACAGGAAGATGTTCAAAATAGCCGCATATTTTACCTGTTATGTAAGCATATTCCCAGTATCTTGAGACGATTCGTTAAGAATTGATCTAGGGCAAGCCAGTTCTACGTTTTACTTCACAGCGCTTCGCATTTTAAGACATAATGCAAGTGCGTGTTTTAAGGAGAATAAATGTTCGATTTTTGTATAAATGGCGGCGGAATGGTGGGGGCTACATTAGCGCTGGGGCTTGCTCAGCAGCAATTCAAGGTCGCCGTCACTGAGCCTTATTTACCGGCACCTTTTAAGCCTGAGGATGGCCCGGACTTAAGGGTTTCAGCTATCAGCGAAGCATCGGTGACGCTGTTAAAAGCCCTTGGTGCTTGGGAACACATTGCCGCCATGCGTGTTAAACCTTACACCGGCCTTAGTGTATGGGACGATCCTTCCCATCGAACAGATTTTACCGCACACAGTATCGACATGCCCCAATTAGGCTACTTTGTGGAAAATCGATTGTTGCAGTTAGGTTGTCATGAAGCGCTAAAACAGTATGAGAATGTTGAGCTTATCACTGGTCAAACGGTGCAGGACATTCGGCTAGCGAATACTGCAAACGTTAAATTATCTAGCGGCAGAACTATTGAAGCTAAGTGGCTTATTGGTGCTGATGGCGCAAACTCTCAGGTAAGAAAAGCTGCAGGAATAGGCACAACGGGTTGGCAATATGCACAGCAGGCGATGGGTATCACCATTAAAATGGAGAACGCCGTTGAACCTATAACATGGCAGCAATTTACATCGAGCGGCCCGAAAGCCTTTTTACCTATGTTTGATAACTACGCTTCGCTAGTTTGGTATGACTCGCCTGACGAACTCAAACGGATTAGAAGTTTAAAAGCGAGCCAACTTGAAAGTGAAATTCTTAAAACGTTTCCAGACGAATTAACCAGAAATGGCAATAGCTTTTCAGTTATTGATAAAGCGATTTTTCCCCTCACGCGTGCTCATGTTAATCACTATGTGAAAGGCTGTTGCGTGTTAATTGGTGATGCAGCACACACCATCAACCCCCTTGCTGGACAGGGTGTTAATTTAGGTTTTAAAGATGTAGAAAGCTTTCTTTCTGTGTGTGCTGAATTCAAGCCATTCGGTAGCGACAACGCATTGTCGCTAACCGATAAAGTATTTTCTCAAAGGCTTATCAGCAATTATGAAAAGCCACGAAAGCGAGATAATTTGGTGATGATGACGGCAATGGATGGGTTTTATACCTTGTTTAGCAATGACGTTGCCCCCATAAAATGGATAAGAAACCAGTTGCTTTCTGTGGCGCAGCGCATAGAGCCTGCTAAACAAGAAGTGCTCAAATATGCGATAGGGTTACGATAATGGAAGTGTTAATTTTACTGGCGGTGTTATTTGGTGCGCTAGCATTGATTATACCGCTAATAGAACGCTCTAAAATGCGAATCAGTAATGAGGATGCTGCGAAATGGGCTAAGTGGATTTGGCCCTTAATGGGGATTTTGCTTATCGCCCAGTTGTTGCGGTTACTGTTCTCTTAGCTGCTGCTTAGGTTTAAAAAGCCACAAAATCTAGCCACTTGCCGAACTCAAATCAATTCACTTTTTCAAAGGTTCAAAGGAATGACCGTACAATTTTCGCAAGGGTTCTCCAATCAATGTCCGTGGGTTAATCTAAAAGGCTATGGCCTTTATTATATTTGGCAAGGGCATCCAGCAGACGAAGGTGAAAAACTCTTTTATCAGTTGAAGAGTAAACCTGACCCCGAAAAGGTTGAGGTGATGTCTGCCTGCTGGGATGGCTATGCAGGCAGTTACCAGTTAAGTGCTGAAGGAAGCCTTATTCTCACTCGGTTTCATTACTTCCTCCCCAACGGGTTAGGGAAGTCCGATGCCTTACTTGAGGAGTTACACGGCGACTTTTACTTAGAATTTAGAACCCACTTTGAAGGCGATCAGCTATATGTACCGTTTGTTGATGGTAAAGTGACTGTTGACCAGGAACAGTGGGTTGAGGTAAAGCGAGCCTACGTTAACGTGAAAACGGACAAAAATGGTTTTTCCACTTGGTTTAAACGGTTTATTCCGAACCGCTTATTTAAGTAAACCAGGGCCCATCCAACTGGTTTCACGGCAATTTTCATGAAATGCGCTGCTTCAGTTTTTGTATGCCTTTATCTACATTAATGTGTTTGTTGTGGCCATTGTCCTTTCAAATCGATAATGACTTTGTCTATCATCTTAATAGTTGTTTGATTATCGTCTTGCAGTAAGGCAAACGCTCGTAAGCCAACGAACTGATTTTGAAGCCACTCTGCGGCTGTTGACGTTGGCGTATGTTCAGGCAATTCACCTTTTTCGATACAGGCTTCAATAATATTTCTAAAACCAGCCTTAAGGGTTTGCATGCTCTCAAGTACAGCTTTTTTGGCAATATCACCAATGAGTTCTAATTCTGCAATAGACTTAACCAACAAGCACTGGCGCATGTAGCGTTGCTCGTCGGGGCCAGTTAATGCTGTTTCAAAAAAGCTATAAAGCGCATTTAAAGGCGACTCGGCTTTTGCTACTTGTTTTAACCGTTCTGCGCTATTTTGCGCATACTGTTCAATAACAAGCTTAAATAAACCCTCTTTACTTTGAAAGCGAGCGTAGATACTGCCGGGGCGCATATCTAACGCTTGTTGAATATCGCGCATACCCGCAGCATGAAAGCCTCGTTGCCAAAAAAGCGCAGTGGCTTTTTCAATAATATCATCGTGGTCATATTTCATAGCTGCATACCTTATGCGTGAATGTTTTGAACATGTGTTCAATTATTACTTGAACGATCGTTCAAGTAAACATATTATTACTCTCACATTAGAAGGATAAGGGTAATCAAGGTGGTTACTTTAGTTTCTAGTCACATCGACAGGAGAGTGATATGAGCGATTTTAAATTACATACAAAAGACACAGCGCCAGAAGCGGCAAAGCCACTAATTGATAATTCGGTAAGCGCATTTGGCATGCTGCCTAACCTTCACGCAGTAATGGCTGAAGCGCCTACGCTTCTTGAAGGCTATCAAGTGCTACACAAGCTAGCCCAAGAAACCTCGTTCAGCGCAGAAGAACTAACGGTAGTTTGGCAGGCAGTAAACGTAGAACACGCATGTCATTACTGCGTACCTGCGCATACGGGCATTGCTAAAAGCATGAAAGTAAGTGATGACTTGATTGAAGAGCTACGCAATGATGAAACATTGTCTGATAGTAAATTGAATACGCTAAAAGAAACCGTACTTGCTGTAACTCGCGGACGCGGCAATGTTGACAGTGCGCAGCTAGATGCATTCTACAGTGCTGGCTACCAACATCAGCAACTACTTGAAATTATTCTTATTCTGGCGCAAAAAGTGATGAGTAACTATACCAACCACTTGGCCGAGACTCCGGTAGATGAGCCATTTAAAAAGTTCGAGTGGTCACCTAAATAAGAGTTTTTATCGGGGAAATAAAAGCTCAGCTTTTGTTTCCCTCACCTACTCACCTATTTACCGACAAACGGCTTTTTGTATAAATACAGGCATTGTAGAACCGCAAGTAGTCCCGCACTAAAAAATATATAAATTAGAATCGCAGACAGCATTACTTTTCCTCAACTTTATTTTTACTAGCTTCACTGCGCTAACTGAATGGTTTCCAATAGCCAACGTTTAGCGGCCGCTTTGTTGTTAAACACTTCAATTTTATCTCCGGCTCGTTGATAGATACTGCCGAAATGCTGCGTGGCGAAACTGGGCGAATTTGATTTTTCTACAAGCAATGCGGTACCGACTCTGCCATTCTCTATATCTTTTTTTACAAGCTGAATGAGGTGCGTTTCTGCGTCAGGTACGTGAATCGGCTCGCCATAAATGGTTACCATTACTCCCCAAGGTGCGCCTCTTAGCCCTTCTAGTATCGACTTAGCCTGGTCGGTTGAATGTTGAAGCGCTTCTACATTCCAAGGTCCGTGTCCTTCAAGAATAAGTATGCGATCTTCCCGGTGAACATACACTTCGCCATGGGGTATGAAACGGGTCATTTTAACCAGCTGATTTATGAGGCGATTGGTAGCTGAGGCTCAAGCTCTTCAGCAGTATTGAGCGCAACAATTTCTTCATAACCTTTTTGCTGCAGCAGAATTTTTAAATCATTTCGTGATGCACATTTTGTGCGCTTGGCAAGCGCTATAGCTTCAATGAAACAAGATAGGTGGGTTGTTGATTGTGCCTGTGTCATATACTTCTCATTTTGTTGCGTTGACGGAACAACTTTGTCGAATACTGAAGTCACTCATGTGACGTTTATGTGACTTTTTTATGAAAAAAATCAATAAAAGTTCAATATCAACCTTGAAATGTATATACATTGAATATACGTTAATAGTTCGATTTGGTGCTTCTTACTCATAAAAGCGGTCGAGATGTCTGAAAAAAGCAATAAAAAGAAGAAAAAGAATAGTCAGATGATTATTCGTATTAATGACGAAGAAAGAGCGCAGTTTATCGCGCTTTGCGATTCTTTGGATACGTCTGCGGCTCGCGAAGTAAGACGCTTCATTCGTGAATTCATTGAACAACACAATGAAGAGTAAATGCTGATAAACAGCAATACACTACAGAAGATATTGAGGATATAAAAATGGCTAAGAAAAAAGAAATCAAAAAAGAGATGAAAGTAGCAAAGGCAAAAATTGCGAAGCAAGAAAGCAAACTAAAAAAGCTAAAGAAAAAGCTTAAAAAAGCATAACGCTATGTAATGTTTAAGAAGGTGGCTACGGCCACCTTTTTTCATTGCGAAAGCAGAAAAACCTTGTTCAATATTTTGTCCCTTAAATCCCACCTGTCATCGATATTTCTAAATTATTACAACTTTAGTATTGTGCGGTGGAATATTTTTGTGATTTACTCACCCCACAGCATATTTGCTTACCACTTCTAATAATTATAAGTCTAGTCAGACAATTCGGCGTTTAGCAGTACCCCAACAACAGAAAAAGAAAATGTATCTGTAGGTCTTTTTTCTACTCGGTAGAGTAAGAAGCACAGTTTTCAATGCATTAAACACATAAAATTCAGGAACATCACAATGCAACAGGCAAAATTTAACGCTTCTGTTTTTAAGCTTTCCTTAATCGCTTCTGCAATAGCAGGCATGCAATTTTCTACTTCAACACTTGCACAAGAACAAACTACAGTTGATGAGCAGGATGTTGAACAAATTCAAATCGTAGGTTCTCGACGTGTAGGCCGCACTATCAATGATTCTCCAGTACCTATCGATATTATCGACGCTTCTTCTATTGAAGCGACGGGCCTTACTGAAACCAACATGATTTTAAATCAGTTACTGCCTAGCTTTAACTTCCCACAGCCTTCGATTACTGACGGTACAGACCACGTTCGTCCGGCCCAACTTCGCGGTTTAGCGCCAGATCACACGCTGGTGCTGGTAAACGGAAAGCGTCGTCATACTTCGGCCCTACTTAACCTTAACGGTTCAGTAGGGCGCGGCTCTTCTGCAGTAGATTTAAATGCAATTCCAGCAAATGCGATTAAACGTATTGAAGTTTTGCGAGACGGTGCTGCAGCGCAATACGGTTCAGACGCTATCGCTGGCGTTATCAATATTGTGTTGAAAGACGCGGCAGAAGGCGGTGAAGTATCGGCAACGTACGGTGCCAACGTTACTACCATGGACGGTGTACCAAATCTTGAGAGCGTAGGCATTGGTACCGATGGTAATTTAGCATTTGAAGAGGGCAGTGACAGAGAGTTAACCGATGGTCAAACTCTTACCCTTCGCGGCAACATGGGCTTTGAGTGGGGCGATGATGGTTTTATAAATGTTTCTGGTGAATATCGCGACCGCGGCCAAGCAAATCGTGCAGACTACGACCAGCGAGAAAACTATGCACGGGACGCAGACGGTAACTTAGATCCTCGTGAACTTACCGTTAACCGTTACAATCACGTTTACGGCAACGGTGAAGTAGAAGACTACGCATTATTTATAAATGCAGGTAAAGCGCTAACTGACAGCGTTGAGTTTTATACTACTGCAGGTTATAGCACGCGAGACTCTCTTGGTAGTGGTTTTTATCGCCGTGCACAAGACTCACGCAATATCGTTGAAATTTATGAAGATGGCTTCTTACCTTCTATTCAAACCGATATTACCGACATGTCGCTTATCGCTGGCATTAAAGGCTATGGGGATGTCTGGAATTACGACTTATCGTTAACGCACGGTGGTAACGAACTAGAATACGGCGTAGTTAACACACTAAATACGTCACTTGGCCCAACAAGCCAGACCGAATTCGACGCGGGGACCCTTGAATACGATACGACTATCATCAACGCAGACGCGTCTCGTCTTGTCGAAACAGGGCTGTTTTACAGCGAAATGAACTTTGCAATGGGCGCAGAATATCGCCACGAGGGATATGAAATTACTGCGGGTGAAGAAAACTCTTATATCCAAGGTACCTTTGGCCCAGGTGGTGTGGTAACTGATCCAGTTAACGGCCCGTTTGGTGCCGCTGGCTCGCAAGTGTTCCCAGGTTTTACACCAGAATCTGCAGGTGACAATAGCCGTCACAACTACAGCTTTTATGTTGATTTAGAAGCTGATGTGGTTGAGAACTGGAATGTAGCGGTGGCTGGGCGCTTTGAAGATTATTCTGACTTTGGCAGCACGTTTAACTGGAAAATGTCGCACCGTGTGACGCTAAGCGATGCTTTTGCCCTTCGTGCGTCGGTATCAACAGGCTTTAGAGCGCCGTCTCTTCAGCAGCAGTTCTTTACCTCTATTGCCACTGTTTTTGTTGATGGCGAGCCAACTGAGACTGGCACTTTTGCTCCATCAAGTGATGTAGCGCAAGCATTAGGTAGCCCAGGGCTAGATGCGGAAGAGTCTAATAACTACAGCGCAGGTTTTACCTACTCACCAAATGCCGACTTCAACTTGACCGTAGATTTCTACCGCATTGATATCGACGATCGTATTGTGTTGTCGAATAACCTATCTGGTGACGCGATTGAGGCCTTGCTAGAGGGTACTGGAGCAAACCGTGCTCGCTTCTTCTTAAACGCTATCAACTCTCGCACCGAAGGTGTCGACATCGTGTCTACTTACACCTTGAACACGGCAGATTACGGTGCGTTTAACTTTAATGCGGGTGCGAACTTTAATGACAACGAAGTGACAGACATTCTAGATGCTCCTGACGTGCTGCAAAATGCTGGGTTCGACCAAGACAACCTGTTCAGCGATGTCGAGCTTCGTCGTTTTGAAACAGCGTCACCAGACAGCAAGCTGAACTTAGGTGTTACGTGGAATTATGACCGTTACACCACCACGTTACGCACAACCCGTTACGGTGAAGTGGAAGATCCATCTTCGGTTGATGCACGAAATGAGATCATTCCATCTGAATGGATAACCGACTTGGATGTTCGTGTTGCGTTAACAGATGGGCTAACGGTTTCGGTAGGTGCTAACAATATCTTTGATGTATACCCAGAGCCAACGCGAGATTTGGTGGATGATGTAACTACATTCTCTCGCTTATTCTCATATTCTGGCTTCTCGCCTTACGGTTTTACTGGCCGTTTTGTTTACGGAAAAGTGTCTTATAGCTTTTAATTAAGGCGTAATAATACGGCTTGAAAAAAGAAGTAAACTTCAATGAAAAAGCCCCTAGTAGGTGAATACATCATTTATCAGGGGCTTTTTGTATTAATACTTAAAATGTTTTTTTTTCAGACAGCGCAACATAGTCAAAATCAAAGCCGAAGGCTCTGGGCGAAACCGCCGCAAGGGCTCGTTTCGATTTGTAAAACGCTGGGCATTCCACGGCAATAATTGCTACCCGTTGTCCGTATTTTATGCGTTCAGCATTGATAGGTTCGCTAGTTTCAATATCTACAAGTACGATCAAGTCGGGAACACTTGCTAACACCTTGTCGTTTTGTTTTGCAATCAGATATTCATTTTTGATGTTTACGGTCACGGGAGGTTCGCCATTAAAGCCCGCTACAGTAAGCTCACCAACGTCGTACCCTCCAACAATAGCTACACTTTTATCGGTGATCTTACCTTCAAATAGCAGTTTGCACTGCCCGTAAACTGATTTCTTAAAGCACGCTTTCAAATGTGGCATCATTTGTTGAACGTGACCTCGATGCTTTATCAGCACCTTGCCCAAATTTATGGCGAACGAAACAGTGTGAGGAATAATCGCTGTTTTAACAAACGCGCCTGACATAGGGTGCTCTGCCGCGGTTATCATACCGCCAGCCGCCATAGAAAAGCTTCTAATATGGCGCTCATAAGTTGTTGTATCTGATGTCGAAAACGCAGCTGTGTTTCCTGCGTAATCTCGTGCTACCGCGGGGGTCGGCTTTGCGCCAGCAATAGCATAGGTCATCATTTGCGCTTCGGGTAAAGCGCGGCCCATACCATCACCATCTATCATGGGAATGCCGGCACCGGCGGCGGCCACAAGCGGCAACAGTGAGTTTCCTCCACCAATTTCAAACGATGCAATGGCATTTACTTTTTTGCTGGTATGCTTTTCAAATGCACGAAGTGTGTCTCCAGCCTCATCAATAGAGGGCAGCAGTT
Organism: Alteromonas sp. ABV4_150; assembly: GCF_056311745.1. Taxonomy (NCBI): domain Bacteria; kingdom Pseudomonadati; phylum Pseudomonadota; class Gammaproteobacteria; order Alteromonadales; family Alteromonadaceae; genus Alteromonas; species Alteromonas sp. ABV4_150. The sequence goes on from NZ_CM149971.1 coordinate 3,209,649, forward strand.
CTAGGCTGACCGTGGGCGCACCAACAGCGCCAAGTGCTACCACGTAGTCTTCGCTGTTTAACTCATCAGGCGCGACAAGGGACACCGGGCCGTATTCTAATAAAGCTTGCTTAGCTAAGAGCATGGGCAAGTAGGGGTCACCACCGCCACCCGTTGCCAGAAAAACTGAGCCCATACTTAGCGCGTCTAAATCGTCTATAGTTACGTATGAATTGCGCTGCATGTTAGAAGGCTCCAGTGTGGTGTTCAGAGGTTTTGTTACTTGGGTTAACAGTGGCGATATCACCTACAACTTTCACTCTTACACGTCGCATATCACCTTCCATGTAAGGCACCTCTATTTCTTCAATATCAATAGTGCGTACTGTAGTTTTGTCGGCGCCAGCAGCTACGGCCTTGTCTATGGCAAGCTGAGTTACACCTTTTATTGCGTCGTTGCGTGACATTGCACGGTACGACAACATGCTTTCAGCTTCCCCGCCAATCTGCGCAATAGCAGCGCCGATGGCATTAGCTACACCAGCGTTTACGGGCCGAATAACGTCGCTGGCAGCCGGTAAGTCGCCTTGTATCAACACGGCTCCTCCACCCACTAAAATTACCGGTACTGGTTTGTCGTCGGGCTTCATCATTTCAATGTGGTAATTCAAGGTATCACGCATGGTTGTTATGGCGCTTTGGATGACGTCACTGGATACATGCTTCACTTTCTCACTATCACCAATGTCTGCATGGCCACTGGCAACAATAATGTCTGTGGTAGTTAAGGTGTTGCCGTTAAATATCAATGCCTCGTCTACCAACTTGTGCCCACAGGAATCTGGACCAATGCGCTTGCCTTCATCTCGTACAATACTCCCACCACCAAGTCCAACAGCATTAATATCAGGCATGCGAAAATTCGTTCGCACCCCGCCCACTTTTATAATTCGGTTTGACTCCCTCGGGAACCCGTTTTGTAGAACACCAATATCTGATGTGGTGCCGCCAATATCTACGACGATAGCGTTTTCTTTGCCGGTAAGTTTGTAGGCGCCTCTGAGTGAGTTTGTGGGCCCAGATGCAAAAGTAAGGGCCGGATACGCTCGCACGAAGTCGGCATTCATGAGTGTTCCGTCGTTCTGGCTAATAAAAAATGGGCAGTTAAAGGCATGCTTCGTCAACGCGTTTTCAAATGCATTAACCACAGATTGAGCAAATGGGCGTAACGTCGCATTTAAGATGGCGGCATTTTCTCGTTCAAGCAGGCCGATACTCCCAATTTGGTGCGACAAGGTGATTTCACAATCGGGAATTGCTGTACGTATAAGTTTAGCTACCAGCAATTCTGGTTCAGCGTTCATTGTCGAAAATGCTGACGCAATTGCAACCGACTTTATCTCTTTTTGTTTAATATCAGCAATGACGGCTTCTATTTCTTGAATATCGATATCCGCAACAGGGTAGCCATCGTACAAGTAGCCACCATGACATTCGTAAATACTGGGGTTTATGGCGTTGACCAAATCTTCAGGCCACTCAATCATAGGAGGGCAGCCTTTTCCGCTAGGAAGGGCTAAGCGAATAACAGCAATGTTAGATAACTGGCGACGCTCTACAATAGCGTTAGTAAATTGCGTTGTACCAATCATTACCGCATTAATATTGTTTGCAGATACCGATGCCTTGTTAAGGAGGGCGTTAAGGCTATCTATAATTCCGCTTGCCACGTCTGCAGTCGTTAATGACTTGTTAGTGGCTAAAATCGTCTCATTGTCGAGTAGTACAGCATCAGTATGTGTACCGCCAACATCAATGCCTATACGCATAAGTGTGCCTCAAAATGGTAAGATGAAGTAGTAAGAAAGCAGATAATTACAGGTCGTGTTATATCATCTAAATTCATAGTGAAACTCGTCTAACTACAAGCAAGCGTAAGGCTGAACAAACAACAAAATGTAGTATCGCACTGACTAAAATTGCGTCTAACGCGGCAACCCCTGTAACAAGGGAGATCGGCTCGAACAAGTCATAGCCGGCAATTCCCGCACCTACTGCCCAAGCTATTAACGCGCTTTTGTGGCTGGAATGGTTAAGGTTTTGCGCATCGGATGACATTTGTTCAGAAGAAAGAGAGGTAGAATGGTGTGACTCAGAATTTAGTTTCACAAAATACGCGCTTTTATTTAGCACAAAAAAGTCTACGGCGATTATACCGGCCACAGGAATAAACACGGCTGTTAGAACGGATAAGAACAACACGAATATTTCGAGAATATTAGCAAAAGCGGCGAACATGCCCACCACACCTAAACCAATAGCCACAAGATTTTGTTTTAAGCGGGGCAAGCTTGCATTGACCGCAAGCTCGGCGCTGTAAAGGTTCAGCGCATTTAAAATCCAGCTGCCTGCGACAATGATAAGCAGTGACCAGCTGCCTATTCCTAGAGCCAGTAATACATCAAGTATATTGTTCGCTTCAAGCGCATAAGCGGCGAAACCGGCAATAACAATTACGGCGCTTTGAGCAATTAAATATGACCAAAATGCGGTATATACACCGCCTCTACGCTGACGACTAAAGCGAGTAATATCAGGCAATATAATGGCACCAATAATAATCACTCCGACAATAAGACTGACCCCTTGACTAATAGAGCTTTGGGCTTGGCTCATGTCATTGGTAAAGTGTTCAAAAGAGGTGATTGTAAGAGACTGATACAAAAGAACGGCACTTACGGTCATCATGATAGGCACCAGAACTACCGACAAACGGTTGATGACGTTAAATCCATACATGGTGGTAAGTATCATCAGTATGCCCACAATAGCTTCTATGCCTATGGTAAGGGGTAGCTCTGAAGTGTCGTGATTTAAAATGGCGGCAACAGACGATGAAAATAAGTCTAAATTTAAGCCAAACCAGCCCACCAATGAAACGGCAAAAAGTAAATTGAGGATTTGAGCCCCCAAACTACCAAAGGCTACCCGAACGAGCATGTAAGAGTTTTTACGCGTTATAACGCCGATAGAACCCATTAACCCGCCAACAAGGGTGAGCAGCATACCTCCTATAAGCAGTGTTATTACAGTTTGTTGCCAAGAAAGTAATGCGAATAACTCTATGCCAGTCATAAATGTCGGTATTGAAAATGACACCATTGCTGACACCGCAGCAACTCTTGGCCATGAAACTAATGCGCCGTCTTCAATGTCTTGTTGTGATGTGTCGTATGGTGGTTCCATATCTTCTGCTCTGATGAAAAGAAAACCTAGTGTAAGTGAGTTAACGGTGAATTTCTGACGGATGTTTAGCGCTTTTCAAAAACTTTCTTTTTAAGTACAGTCGCAAAACAAAAGATAAATTTGGTAGGAGACATCGCATCGCCAAAAAGACCATTAAGCTAGATGAGTACAATAAAAAAATTCTAGCTACCATTCATAAATACGCAGATATTTCTAATCAAGAATTAGCAGATCGTGTTGGCTTGTCGGCAAGCGCATGCTTTCAACGAAAGAAAGCACTGCAGGAAGCAGGATACTTTTTTAATTTTCATACTGAGATGGATTTGGATCGTATCTGTGAGCATGTATTGGCATACGTAGAGTTTTATCTTAAAAGCAATACAGCGCAGCAGCGGCGACAGTTTGAAAACGCATTGCAAGACATCCCCGAGTTTATGGATTGCTTAAGAATGAGCGGTGATGTTGATTATATTTCATTCACCTGTTTCCCTAACTACAACGCACTTAAGCAAATGTGCGACAGTTTATCTGACGATCCAAATTTGGGGATAAACCGAATTGTTATCCGTCCAGTGTTGGAGCGCACGAAGTGGTACTTAGGGTACCCTCTGGAAAAACTGAAATGGATTGACTAACGATTTCCGCCCGCAAGATATAACGCTATTAATGCCTAAGTAGTAACTCGCCCGTGTTCTCATATGCCGTTTAACGGCTATGTAACTGACATAAACGGGCGCCCAAGTTATCTCTCTACTTTCCATCACATTGAGAATTAGTTTTATCAAAAGCGCTATCTCTTTCAAAACTAATTGTACATCGGTGGGCATCGATAAGCGCAAAATCCTCTTTGGGAATGAAAGCGTCGTAATCGCGTTGAAGCTTAACTTGTGCTTCCTTGCGAATTTTACTGCGACGGATAGCGGTCACAAAGTTTCGCATTTCGTGGTGGTTCGTGAGCTCCAGTTCAGGCACAGTAACCGGCGTGCCGCTGTCATCTTTAGCTACCATGGTAAAAAAGCTATTGTTGGTGTGCTTAACTTCATTCGTTTTAATATTTTCCGTGGTGACTTTTATCCCCACAACCAACGATGTATTGCCCACGTAATGAACCGTTGCATCTAGATGAAGTAAATCGCCAACCTCCACGGGTTGTAAAAATTCAACGCCATCCACAGTTACCGTAACGCAATACGCACCTGCATGCTTGCTCGCGCAGGCATAAGCGACTTTATCCATTAGGGATAAGATAACGCCTCCATGCACCTTTCCGCCAAAATTAGCGAATGAAGGTACCATTAATTCAGTCAGTCTTGTTCTTGAAAATGCGACACTTCGTGCAGTCATAAACAACCTTATTTTTATTAGTCTTGAAAACGGTAGGTAACGTAGCTATATCAACGCTAGATTTTACACTAACACACTTTTGAGGAATGGCTTTGTCACAAACGCATTTTTATCAACCAAAAGAAGGTCATGGCCTTTCTCACGATCCTTTTAACGCGATTATCGCGCCACGTCCTATTGGATGGATTTCTACAAAATCGAAAGCGGGAGTGCTAAACCTTGCCCCGTATAGCTTTTTCAATGCCTTAAATTATACGCCGCCAATTATCGGCTTCTCTGTAGTTGGCAGTAAGAAAGACTCATTGGTAAACGTGCAGGAAACGGGCGAGTTTTGCTGGAATCTTGTATCGCAAGATTTGGTTGATGCGATGAACACGACAAGCAAACCTTTAGCACCTGAAGAAAGTGAATTTGATCATGCTGGTCTACAAACTGTAGAAAGTGAAGTAGTAAGTGTACCCCGCGTAAAAGCGAGCAAGGTCAGCATGGAGTGTAAGCTTACCGACGTCGTGCAGCTTAAGTCTGCCTCAGGCGATGAGGTGAATAGTTGGTTTATTATGGGCGAAGTGGTGGGCGTACATATCGATAAGTCGCTTATTGAAAACGGTGTTTATAGCACGCTAAAAAGTGCGCCAGTTTCACGTGGCGGAGGACGTGGTGATTACTACACTATATCCCATGAGAATTTTTTCGAAATGCTAAGACCTGAGTAACGGTCTTTAATAGAGTATCGGCAAAACTTAATCCTCATTGGTGACCTAGATGTTAAATATGAACTTTGATGAACGCTTGGCTATAAATACGCAGTTGCAAGAGTGGCAAGCATCACCATCGTCTACGGTATGGCGAAAGCCGTTAGAGCGTGAAGCGAAAGAGTCGGGCCACACAACTAGCATAGTGAAGTATGAGCCTGGCGCTAGCTTTAAGCAGCATAGCCATCCGTATGGAGAAGAAATTCTTGTACTTGAAGGTGTATTTTCCGACGAGCACGGAGATTACCCCGCAGGCACATACATGCGTAATCCGCCGGGCAGCAAACACAGCCCGTTTAGCAAAGAAGGCTGCGTGATTTTGGTTAAGCTAAATCAGTTTGATAAGCGGGATTCGACTGAGGTTAGGGTGAACACTAATACTGCAGAGTGGCTGCAAGGGCAGGGCGGTTTACAAGTGATGCCGCTACACAACTTTGAGCATGAACACGTAGCGCTAGTTAAATGGCCAGTGGGTGAGGTATTTAAGCCTCATAAGCATTTTGGTGGTGAAGAGATTTTTGTACTGTCGGGAACGTTTAAAGACGAGCATGGTGAGTACCCCAAAGGTACATGGATTAGGAGCCCCCACATGAGCCAGCACCACCCTTACGTTGATGAGGATACAATAATATGGGTTAAGACAGGGCATTTGCCCGTAGCCTTGTAAGTACAATGATAAAATAGAACTTGAAAAGAGGGGGATTACTGTTTAAATTTCGCGTTGATTATCAGCAGAAAAATCGAGCATTCTTACCGTTTAAAAACATGGATAGTTTTAGTTGTCGCGTTTTGGATAAAGTTAAGTAAGTTTACCTCTCTAAAGCATTGCCTCTTCTATTTTTCCGATGTTCTTATAAAGCATGCTCATAATTACGAGTGTAATATGAACAGCATAGTTAGCCTTATCAAACATAGTGCGGTTGCCGTCGTCGCTTTATCGGTATTAGCAGCATGCGGAGGAGGAGGTGGTGGAGACTCTTCATCCCCTTCACCTACCCCTGTAACACCTACTAACCCCACCTCTCCTCCAAGTGGACTTTTTAGCAAGTATGAGGGGCTTAAGAACGAAGCAGTAGTCGACAGCACTTCTGCTTATGATATTGCCTATTATGTAACATCGGCTTTAGATACGTCTGTAATGTTAGTGCATTCAGACGAATTTCCTTATGCTCGTTTTGACCGAGTGTTAACAGATCACGAGCAACCGTCTGGGTTAGACTGTGAGTCGGGAGAGTTAATTGTTGGCGAATTAAAAAATGACACCTCTGAGGTTGAATACATAAACTGCGCTTTGGGGCCTTATACCTTCAATGGTAAAGGTGCGTTGTCTGTATCTTCGGTGTCTTCTAATGGCGAGTCGTTTGAGGGGACCCTGTCATTTGATAGCCTCACCATCGACAATTCACGAATGGTTGCAGACTTCGAGGGTACGATTGAAGCATCTGTTGGTGAACAATACACAGAGTCAGCCACTGTAAACGGACTGCTTACATACGCGTCATCAGGCGTTATGGTGTTCATTGATGACGTAGATATCGACACGACGATTTCCGAAAATAACCCAGTGCTAGTGCCTGAAGGCAGAATCTACGTTTCTCCTTATGGTTACGTTGATATTATGACTATGCAACCTGGCTCATTCACTTCACCGTCTCTTGCCCTCGCTATAACGGGCTCAAGCACACTTATAATCAAAGAAAAAGAAGAAGGGCTTGTCTCTGTTGGCCTTTTCAGCGATATCAATAATGCTGAAGAGCCTACACTTGTTATTCCCTTTTCTTTTATCGGCAACCAAGATTATTTAGGTGCTGAGAATACTGCGCCACTTGTTAATGTGGCTTCTACGTCACTTGAAGCTGACCGCAACGAGTTTGTGTTATTAGATACAAGCGAAAGTAGTGATGCTGATAACGACCTTCTTACTTTCCAGTGGAGCGTTCTATCGGCCCCTGAAGGTGCTAACGTTACATTTCAAAATAACGGCTTTAACAATACTCGCGTAAGCTTTACTCAGTCTGGCCAATATCAGCTTCAAGTTATCGCTTTTGATGGAAAGGTAGAATCAGACCCTGTAACGGTGTCGGTTTATGTTAAACAAAGCCTGCCACAAATAGAGCTCGCGAGCGTAGCAAGTGACCTACAGGTGGGTGAAGTATATTCAAATAATATAGAGATATTAAACCCAGAGGGGAACGGACCCTTCGAATTTAGGTTAGTTACCTCGCCGCTAGATATGCAAATATCCGATGACGGAACCATTGAGTGGGAAGCATTTGTGCCTAATTTTGGCTACCCGCTAGACGTTAACTTTGAAATAGAAGTGAGAAATCGCGATTATGCAACAAGGCTCAAGCACACCCTTACAGTAGCTACTAACAGCACAGCTGACCCTGTTGTAGAGAATTTAACTTCAGACGCCGACTATTACGAGGTTCTGGGAAATATTGCTGCCACAAGTGACGGCTATGCGGTGGGGAGTTTGAAAGGGGTGTTTAGTTTAAATGAAGATAGAAGTACGTTATTTACTGAAAAAGCGGCTGGCGAGCTAGAGCCTACATTTGTTTCTTTATCGACCACTTCTTTTGATATTTACGGTTGGGAGGTATTTGACTCTACGTTAGTAAGAAAAAGTTTTAACAGTAATGCAGTGTCAGAATACGCGATTAATGTGAATGGTAGCCCTCCAGAATTTAAATTTGTTAACGTGGCTGGTATTGACTATATCCTCGTAAGAGTGAACAGAGAGCTCTTCATTGTTGAACAAGACAGCATGCAGGAAGTGGCGCAATTAACTTTATGGGGCCTTGAAGGAAGCGGACGAATCCGCGGGCTGAGTGGTTATACTTGGCAGGAACACAATTATATTGCGATGGTTGTTGACGATCATCTCGTTATTTTACAAAAGACACCTGAAAGCTTTGAAGTCTTTAGAAAAGTTAAATACCCAACGGAGCAAGAGGTGTATCTTATCTCCGATGAGCCAGCTATTGTGAACGCATACGTTGATGATAGCCCCATTGTATCCATCATGGTTAGGGAGAGAATTAACGTTAACAGCACCAACCCACAAGCGCTTCTTTTCAATCACATTTACAATGTTAACGATGACAGCTTTGTGTCTGTTTACTCTGATTCAAGCATTGAAATCTCGAGAATGACATCAGCAAATCGCCTTGACTATTGTAGCGAGTTTTCTGATACAAAAGCTCACGGCGTGACATATGTCATTTCCCCAGAGTTTAACTTAACCGATGATTTGCAATATGATTCTAGCCAAGCTAAATCAAAAGTGTACGCATTAGATATGCATTCAGGCGAACTTATATGGGAGTCTGACTTCTTACTGGCAGACTCAGAATTAGAAGCTAGTTTGAATAATAATATTTACTGTGACGAAGATAGCGAAGGAAATGTCAGGTTAACCTTTGCTACCGGCAAGGTACTTTATCAAACCCATTAAAATTGCTATATAGAAACAAGAAGGGGCATCAATGATGCCCCTTTTTTTTAACTTAAAATGTTGGGTTAATCCCAAATACCATCTTCTGACTTACCCTGTATTTCACAGTCGCCCGCTTTGTATTCCATGTTTGCGCCACTGTCTTTTTTCTTAAAGTAGTCTTTGCTGATAGAAACAATGGTAGGGGTCATCCATACAATAGCGATGATGTTGATTACTGTCATTAAACCTAACGCCATATCGGCCATTGCCCATACCTGAGGTAGCGCTGCCTGTGCGCCCCAGTAAATCATGCCTAAGTAGCCAATGGTGTAGACTGCACGGCCGATTTTATTATCTAGCTTGAACATGTGCAGGTTACTCTCTCCATAGGCGTAGTTTGCTACTACAGATGTGAACGCAAATAAGCTGATGGCGGCTGCCACGAAGTCTGTACCGCCTTCACCTAGATGACTGCTCATCGCATCTTGAGTTAAGCGGATACCTTCCATCTGGTCAGAGCTTGAACCGCCAGCAAGTAAAATGATAAACGCAGTCGATGTACACAGTATTAGTGTATCTAAGAAAACTCCGAGCATCTGAATGTAACCTTGCGATACCGGATGGTTAGGGTTTGGAACAGCGCTTGCTGCTGCGTGCGGTACAGAGCCGCTGCCCGCTTCATTTGAATAAAGACCACGCTGAATACCATTTTTAATGGCAGCACCTAGTGCACCAGCCCCCGCTTCTTGTAAACCAAATGCCGACTTCACGATATCAAGCAGCATGGCTGGCAGTTCTGAAATATTAATGAAGGTAATGGCAAGCGCTACTAGCACGTAGCCAATCCCCATGAAAGGAACCACAAACTCGGCAAAGCGGGCAATGCTTTTAAGCCCTCCCACTACGATTAAAGCTGCCAGAGCAATAATGGCTAGGCCCACATATTCAGTAGGGAAAGAGTACGCATTGTTTAACGCATCGGTAATGGTATTAGCTTGAACGGCACTGAAAACGAAACCGTAGCCAAAGAACAAACACAGCGAGAAAGCAACGGCTAGCCAAGTTTTGTTCAAACCTTGCTTTATATAGTACGCAGGGCCGCCACGAAATTCGCCATTCTCGTCACGTACTTTGTAAAGCTGGCCCAAAACACTTTCCGCAAAGCCGGTGGCCATACCGAGAAGAGCAATCATCCACATCCAAAAGATAGCGCCAGCACCACCTAGTGATATAGCTACCGCAACGCCAGCTAAGTTACCTGTACCTACACGGGCGGACAAGCTGGTACATAAAGCTTGGAATGAACTTATCCCGTCTTTACTAGAGGTGTTACTGCCTTTTAGCAAGCTGAACATATGGCCGAAGTGCCTAAGCTGTACACCGCCTAGTTTTACGGTAAACCAAATACCACATGCCAAAAGCATGATAATGAGTACTTGGCCGCCTCCCCAAAGAATATTGTTAACTAATGAAACGAATTCGTTTATCACGCACTTTCCTTCGTTATTGTTTTAATAGTTACTCGGACTGTAAAAATGAACTGAACATGATAGGTGCGTTGTCAGAACAAACGGTTCGGTTTGGGCAAACACAGATCTGCTAAACCTTAGAATAAGCCGAGCTATATCGATAAAGAACCAATACTAGCACGACAATTAAATGATTGGACAATGAAAACGTACTGAAACTATGACGTTTTATGCTCTCATATAGCAAATTTATTCATCTAGGGAGGGAAGGGTGTAGAGTTTAAAACTAAAATCTATCAGCACTTTTTAAAATTGGAAAATAGAAACAAAAAAACCGCTCAATAGAGCGGCTTCTTCAAGAATATGGCTGGGGTAACAGGACTCGAACCTATGAATGGCGGGATCAAAACCCGCTGCCTTACCAACTTGGCTATACCCCAATATTGGTGCGGAAGGAGAGACTTGAACTCTCACGCCGTGAAGCACTGGAACCTAAATCCAGCGTGTCTACCAATTCCACCACTTCCGCAATGTAGACTTCCAATTAAGGAATGTAAAAGTTGGTGGCTACGGCGAGATTCGAACTTGCGACCCCATCATTATGAGTGATGTGCTCTAACCAACTGAGCTACGTAGCCTTAACTTTTATCTTCAATAAAAAGCCGCTCGATGAGCGGCTTCTCAAGAATTTGGCTGGGGTAACAGGACTCGAACCTATGAATGGCGGGATCAAAACCCGCTGCCTTACCAACTTGGCTATACCCCAAATGGTGCGGAAGGAGAGACTTGAACTCTCACGCCGTGAAGCACTGGAACCTAAATCCAGCGTGTCTACCAATTCCACCACTTCCGCGTAGACGCTAGCTATAATAGTCATTCAAAAAAGAATGGCTGGGGTAACAGGACTCGAACCTATGAATGGCGGGATCAAAACCCGCTGCCTTACCAACTTGGCTATACCCCAGTCGTGGTGCGGAAGGAGAGACTTGAACTCTCACGCCGTGAAGCACTGGAACCTAAATCCAGCGTGTCTACCAATTCCACCACTTCCGCGCAGCTAGACTTTCCTAAAAGAGATATGTGAGAATTGGTGGCTACGGCGAGATTCGAACTTGCGACCCCATCATTATGAGTGATGTGCTCTAACCAACTGAGCTACGTAGCCTTGCTATTCTCTTCCCTCTCAGGAAGTGGCGCGTATTATGCGTATATGACTGGCAACCGTCAACCCCTTTTTTACTAACTTTTTTTAAATGCTCATTAAGTGTGCGCATTAGGGCGAAATACGCACAAAAAGCCGTGAATTTGAACAACTTGCAAGGGGGAAAGTACGCATTTACCAAGCTTTGTTACTGGCTTTTGTTTGATAATAACACACGTCAATTGGGCGCGGGCCGTAGGTATTGTCATGAAAAAACGGGTTATCTAGGTTTCTTCCCGTATTAGCCCGCTTTTTGTATTCTTCATGATGTGGCGTTTGTAAAAAGAAAGGCGTTGAGTTGCCATTATGTACAAAAGCCTGCTTTATTTTACTCTCTTGGGTTATGTTATCTAGTACACCGCCTGAGTCCTTGTTGCCTCTAGGCAATTTTTGAAGTAGCTCCATACCTTTCACAACGCGGCCAACTACCGACATATTTCTGTCTAAGTGTCGTGGTGCTTGCCCAATAACGATATAAAACTCGGTGCTGGCGGTATCTTTCTCGCTATTGCGAGCAAACGCCACAACACCAGGGCAGTGAAGCCCCCACATTTCTTTACGGCTTTTATCAACGCCTACTGGAAAGCCGTCTAGAAAGCCGGTGTTAGGAGCAAACATATCCTTGGTTTCAACCAGATTTACGTTGGTATTGAGAGGTTGGGTAAACTCAGCGTTAATAGGCTGCAGCAGTGTTGGCGGAAATTGTGCTGCGTCGTGAGTATCATTACTGCCTGCCTGTGCGACAAACCCGTCTACCACACGATAAAACGTTTGTTCATTGTAAAAGCCTGCATCTATTAAACTTTTAAACCTGGCCACATGTTTTGGCGCAAGGGTAGGGTGAAGTGCAATAACCACGTCGCCATGTGCGGTTTTAAAAGTCACCGTATTAGCTTGGGGTACCTGATACCAACTGTCGGCATTGCTTACCAACGTTGGCGCTATTTCGCCGCCGCTGATGCTAGATTGTGTGTTTTGCGCTTTAATCGAAGTTTCACTGGCAATGGAAAAAGTAGCAAAGCTTAGTAAACATAACGTTCTAACCGAGGCTTTAAAAAGGGATTGTCGTTTTTTAGGCTGTATGTCTCGCTGCGACTTACTTTGCAATAATGCGAACGGTTGTGAATTGCTAAGCTGTTTTAAAATCATTATAAGGGCCGTTAGTTTTTTATCTGTTATATCAGCCCTATGAACGCTTCACAATTGTTTACCGCAAACAAAAAAGCCACCTTGCGGTGGCTTTAGTAAACTGTGCTTATTTCTACATTAGCAATTATACGTTAAAGCGGAAGTGAATAACGTCACCATCTTTAACAATGTAGTCTTTACCTTCTAAACGCCATTTACCTGCGTCTTTTGCACCTTGCTCACCGTTGAATTCAACAAAGTGGTCGTAGCTGACTATTTCGGCGCGAATAAAGCCTTTTTCGAAGTCGGTGTGAATTTTACCCGCGGCTTGCGGTGCTGTTGAACCTTCAGGGAAGGTCCAAGCGCGCACTTCTTTAACACCGGCAGTAAAGTAGGTTTGAAGCGTTAGCAAGTTATAACCGGCACGAATTACGCGGTTAAGACCAGGTTCTTCTAAGCCCATGTCCTGCATGAATTCTTCGCGCTCGTCATCTTCAAGCTCTGCAATATCAGACTCAATAGATGCACAAACTGCTACTACCGTAGCATTCTCGCCTGCTGCAATTTCTTTTACCTGGTCAAGGTACGGGTTGTTTTCAAAGCCGTCTTCATTCACGTTAGCAATGTACATGGTTGGCTTAAGAGTAAGCATGTTCATGTAGCTGATTGCCGCCAGTTCTTCTTTGCTAAGCTCAAGTGAACGAAGCAATAAGCCTTCATCTAGGTGCGGCTTAATCTTCTCCAGCACTTTCATTTCGTACTTAGCGTCAGCGTCGCCGCCTTTAGCGCGTTTTGCTACGCGGTGAAGTGCTTTTTCTGTGGTTTCTAAATCAGATAGCGCAAGCTCGGTATTAATAACGTCAATGTCATCTTTAGGGCTAACGCGACCTGCAACGTGAACAATGTTTTCATCGTCGAAGCAGCGTACTACGTGACCGATAGCGTCGGTTTCACGGATGTTTGCTAGGAATTTATTACCTAAGCCTTCACCTTTAGAGGCACCTTCTACCAAACCCGCAATATCAACGAATTCCATAGTAGTGGGAATAACGCGCTGTGGGTTTACGATTTCAGCCAACTTGTCCAAACGAAGATCTGGCACAGGTACTACACCTGTGTTTGGCTCGATGGTACAGAAAGGGAAGTTGGCCGCTTCGATACCTGCTTTTGTTAATGCATTGAAAAGTGTTGATTTACCTACGTTTGGTAGGCCAACAATACCGCATTTAAAACCCATGGCATGGATCCTTAGTTTGGAAAAGTGAAAACTGGCTAGGTTTACCCTTTGTGAGAGTGCAACCTGTTCTGTGCTTGCTTAAGGTCTTCTTTCAGCAAAATTTCGGTACAGCGTACCGCTTCATCAACGGCGCTTTCAATAGCTGCCTTTTCATCTGCTGGTGGCTTACCAAGAACATGGCCGGTTACTCGGCTTTTATGACCTGGATGACCAATACCTATGCGCAAACGCAAAAAATTCTTGTTGTTACCCATTTTAGCCACAATGTCACGTACGCCGTTTTGACTAGAACTTCCACCCACTTTGTATTTTGCTACGCCGGGGGGCAAATCTAATTCGTCAAACGCTACTAATATTTGTTCTGGTTCTATGCGGTAAAAATTAGCCAGTGCTGCTACGGCTTGCCCACTTTTATTCATAAACGTAGTGGGGTAGAGCAAACGGACATCTTTGCCTGCAATGGTAATGCGAGCAGTCTTACCGAAGAATTTAGTTTCTGGTTTTAGCGGGGCGTTGTAGGTGTCGGCAAGTTGGTTGAGAAACCATTCACCGGCATTGTGTCGGGTATTTTCATATTCGGGGCCTGGATTACCCAGACCCACGATTAGGCGGATATCAGCCAAGAGGATTATTCCTCTGAAGCCGCTTCTTCGCCGTCTTCTTCTGCTTCAGCCGCTTTAGGAGCAGGCTTAACAGTTACAACCGCTAGGTCGTGAGCTTCGTCGTTCTTCGCAAGTTCTACTGAAGAAACGCCAGCTGGAAGAGTTAGGTCAGAAAGGTGTAGCGTTTGACCCATTTCAACACCAGCCATGTCTACTTCGATGAACTCAGGAAGATCTTTAGGCTGACAAGTAACTTCAATTTCAGTTACGTGGTGCTCAGCAATACCGCCAGCTTTTACAGCAGCAGAAGCTTCTTCGTTTACGAAGTGAAGTGGTACGTTAGTGTGAACGTCTTCGCCAGCGATAACACGTTGGAAGTCAATGTGCATGATCTTCGGCTTGTACGGGTGACGCTGCATATCTTTAACTAGAACTTCAACAACTTTACCGTCTAGGTTTAGCTCAAGAACGTGAGAGTAAAACGCTTCAAAGTCAGCAGAGTTGTTTACTTTGTTGTGATCTAGAGTGATAGAAACTGGTGCTTCTTCACCACCGTAGATGATACCAGGAAGCTTATCTTCGCGACGTAGGCGGCGGCTCGCACCTTTCCCTAGGTCTGTACGAACAGAAGCGTCTAGTTTGAAATTTGCTTCAGACATTGTCTGTCTCCAAAAATATAAGTCTAATGATGTGGATTTTTGCGACCAAAACCCACTGTAATTTGATGTTTATCGCGTTTGAAAATACATTCTTTCGCACGATAAATCATCAGCCCAAAATTCAAGGGCGGCGAATTCTAACACCACCTACTACAACATACAATTGCCAACACAGATTAAAATCGAAGAGAGTAAATATAAAATTGGCACAACTAAAATTAAAAACGCGCAAAAGCGCGTTTTTAATTTAATCAAGAAAAGTATAGACAGATTTCCATCCGAGCTATCTACTCTGGTTTCACTATTGGATGTTGATGTCTTAAGCGTTATCGCTTATTTGGTCAGCACAACCCTGTAATGGGCTTTGCCTTCTCGTAACCGTTCAATAGCGTCATTTACATCATCAAACTTAAAAGTTTCGGTAACGGGTTCAATATTATGCTGGGCTGCGAAATCGAGCATGGTTTTGATGGTTGCTGGGCTACCTACAGGTGAACCTGATACGCTTTTTTGACCACCAATTAAATTAAACGCACCTATATCAAGAGGCTCAAGGGTAGCTCCAACAAAGTGAAGTCGACCCTTCGGCGCCAATGTAGATAAATACAGATTCCAGTCTAGCTTTACATTAACCGTCGAAATAATCAGGTCGAAGCGACCGCGTGCTTTCTTTATCTCGTTTTCATCACGACTATTAATAGTATCTGATGCACCTAGCTCTAACGCTTCCTTTTGCTTAGATTCGCTTGAAGTAAACGCGACTACTTTACATCCCCACGCGTTTAAAAACTGCAATGCCAAGTGCCCTAGACCACCAATGCCGATAACTCCAACTTCACTTGCTGGGCTAATACCAAACTGGACAAGAGGATTGAATACAGTGATGCCGCCGCAAAACAAAGGGCCTGCTTTTGTGCTGTCGATAGAATCGGGAAGGGGAATAACAGCGCGGGCCTGGGCGCGTACTTTATCTGCAAATCCGCCGTGGCGACCACCGATAGTCATAATAGCATCGGCACACAGGTTGTGATCGCCTTCCTCGCAAGTTCTACAGCTATTGCAATAGGATGAATGCCATCCGAGTCCCACACGCTGTCCAACTTTAAGAGAGGTTACATGCTCGCCCACTTGACTGATAGTACCTACCACCTCGTGTCCTGGCACAAAAGGGTACTCTGTCATACCCCATTCATTATCAAGCATGCTCAAGTCACTGTGGCATATACCACAACTTTCAACATTTATTTCAACGTCATGCGAAGCAAGCTCGCCGGGGTCGTACTGAAACTTTTCCAGTTTTGCGCCCGCTTCTTTAGCGGCATATGCATTAATCATCAATGGTCATCCTTTTAAGTGTAGGTATGTACTATTAGCACGAGAGCAAAGGTTATTCGCTGTTTAAAAACATTAATTATGTAAGTTATATAAACAAGTTATTTGCTACTTATTTCGCACAAGGTACGATCATTGTGTTTGAAGGTTATCAATAACTTTGCTGGTATCAAGCACCTTAACACTTGATACTTGAAGTACAGTACCGAATTGGGTGAAGGTCATCATATCTGGTTTAGGTGTGCCTTCAACTTCAACAACAAGTCCATTCTTTTGATAGGTTTCGTCTAGACCATGTAAGGTATAACGGTCGCCGTTTTCGGCAATAAATGCATAAAAACCGCCTTCTAGGTCTTTGTATATAATGCTGCCTTTCATAGAGACTTCACCTTTTACGCTATCTTCAACGGCTTCAGCTTGTGTAACAGGTTCAGCAACCAGCTCTTTGGGCATAGATTCCGTCTTGCTTTCCATTTGCTTTTCTTTATCTACCATAGTGACGTCCTTATTACTTTCTTCTTGAGAGCAAGCGACAAGTGCAAGCGCAGAAGTAATTATGAGTGCGAGTTTAAGGTGGTGTGTTTTCATTCTTATGTTCCTCTATTAAACAAGAGTAGGGTTTGCGGTTAGCGCCCAGTTAGAGCCAAGTGTCCAGCAGTGCATAATTTTTGGCTTCTACCGATTAAAGCTTTGCTTAACAGTCTTCCATGGTGTTTAAGTAATTTCTACAAAAAACGCAGAAACCTATACATATTTTTTACATCATTAAAGAAATTACCGCACTCCGTCTATGGGAATCGTGTGTCCGTTTTTAAAAAGAGCGAGAAGTTTTCAGGGAGAAGTCGAGGCTTTATCTTATTCGTCTAAGTTTATCTGCGAAAAGTTTATAAAAAGTGACATAAGCCGCGGTTTAACGGGTGTCGGATAATATTCGCCTAAGGGTTAAGCGTGCAGCTGGATAATAGATTTCTTTTTATTACTAAGAGCGAAATAGGCCGCATT
Organism: Alteromonas sp. ABV4_150; assembly: GCF_056311745.1. Taxonomy (NCBI): domain Bacteria; kingdom Pseudomonadati; phylum Pseudomonadota; class Gammaproteobacteria; order Alteromonadales; family Alteromonadaceae; genus Alteromonas; species Alteromonas sp. ABV4_150. The sequence goes on from NZ_CM149971.1 coordinate 3,227,042, forward strand.
TTAGGTTCGGACATTTTGCTGTGCAGAACTTTATAGGATGGTTGGCACAGACCCTGCTTTATAACCATTGACTTATGTAATAACAGCGCCCGAGATTAAGTCAAAAGGCAATGTATTACGCAGCTAGCATAATCTCCATTACGTTAATTGGGGATTATCAAAAGCAACGTTTTTAAGGAGAGAAAATGAAGCACTTAACTAAAATTTTTGCAGTATCGAGTCTGGCACTAGCGGCAAGTGCGTGCGACGTGAACAAAACTGAAGATGGCGAAATGCCTGATGTTGACGTTGAGTCTGGCGAGCTTCCTGAATATGAAGTAAAGAAAACCGATGATGGTCAAATGCCAGACGTTGACGTTGAAGGCGGTAAAATGCCTGAGTATGACGTCGATACGATGGATGTAGACGTAAAAACAGAGACTAAAGAAGTCGAAGTACCTGTAGTTGACGTAGACATGCCTGAAGACGATGAAGAAGACGAAATTGATAATTAATCAATACTTCGTATAAAAGAAGCGAGTGAAACAATGCTATTGAAAGACATTGTCTCACTCGCTTTTTAGTGCGAGCTAGTACTCAAACATTGCTGAAATAGACTCTTCGTTGCTGATGCGACGAATAGTTTCAGCAAGCATCTCAGATAAAGTAAGCTGTTTTACTTTTCCAATTTTCTTCATCTCTGCACTTAATGGGATAGAGTCGGTAACGATAATTTCGTCAATAACAGACTCTTTAAGATTGTTTGCAGCGTTACCTGAAAAGATGGCGTGAGTCGCGTAAGCATAAACACGGCGTGCGCCATGCGCTTTTAGCGCTTCTGCTGCTTTTGCAAGTGTACCGCCTGTGTCAATCATGTCATCGACAATGATGCAATCTCTGTCTTTCACGTCACCAATGATGTTCATTACCTGAGCCACATTCGCTTTAGGGCGACGCTTATCGATAATCGCAAGGTCGGTGTCGTTAAGTAGTTTCGCAGTAGCACGTGCACGTACAACACCGCCAATGTCGGGAGAAACTACGACAGGGTCGGCAAAATCACGTCTTACCATGTCAGCAAGAAGGATAGGAGTACCGAATGCGTTATCCACCGGAACATCAAAGAAACCTTGAATCTGTTCGGCGTGTAGGTCGATAGTAAGTACGCGGTCAACACCAACGTTAGACAGGAAGTCAGCCACTACTTTCGCAGTAATTGGCACCCTAGCTGAACGAACACGACGGTCTTGGCGTGCATAACCAAAGTAAGGAATTACTGCTGTAATACGACCAGCTGATGCGCGACGTAGTGCGTCGATCATCACAATAAGTTCCATAAGGTTATCGTTAGTAGGTGCGCACGTAGACTGGATAATAAAAACGTCCGAGCCACGGACGTTTTCATGAATTTCTACGCTGATTTCACCGTCACTGAAACGGCCAACTTTGGCATTTCCAAGTTTGGTGTAGAGGCGATCGGCAACTTTCTGGGCAAGTTCTGGTACGGCATTACCTGCAAAGAGCTTCATATCTGGCACAAGTGGTTCCTCAGTGCGTTGATAAAAGAGGTTTGGCTGGGGTAGCAGGACTCGAACCTACGAATGGCGGGATCAAAACCCGCTGCCTTACCAACTTGGCTATACCCCAATTTTTAAGTTCTTGTCCGATGTGGCGTACACGCTATTTTTGTTGTTCTAATTTGTCTAATAGTGGTGAGCGATTCACACCTTTTGCGACAAAACTCTGCCAGGCTTCAGGCATTTTAGCCCTAACCTGTTCGGCTAAAGTGTAGTCAGAAAAAGTGGCAAATACGCAAGCACCTGTGCCCGTCATTCGCGACGGTGCGTAGTGTACCAACCACTGTAATAATTTTGCAACTTCAGGATAGCGATTCGCGACTAATTGCTGACAATCATTCCAAGTTTTTTCAAATTTATAGTCTTCCCAACGTATCGCAGGTGTATTTCTGGGCAAATCGGGTGAAGTAAACACTTCGGCTGTGCTGACATGAACATTAGGGTTTGCCACAAGAAAGTACTGTTCTTTTTGGGGAGCTGGGGTTATGTCCTCTCCAACGCCTCCCGCAAATGCCGTCAGACCTCGCACAAAAATAGGTACATCGGCACCTAAACTTAATCCTAAGTCGGCTAGTTCGTTTTCGCTGAGCCCTGTATTCCATATATGATTAAGAGCGACAAGGGTTGTAGCTGCATTCGATGATCCGCCCCCAATGCCGCCGCCCATGGGTAGCCGTTTATTAATTGAAATAACAGCGCTTTTATTGCACTTTGTTTTTGCTGCCAGTAATCGTGCTGCTTTTATGATCAAATTATCATCATCGGGTACACCTTCTAACGGCACTTCCATACGGATAATTGAATTATCAGAGCCGACGTCGCTGTCATTATCTATATCAAAGGCGAGGGCATCGCCGTAATCCAGCATTTGAAACAGGCTTTGAAGCTGGTGATAGCCGTTGTCATATCGACCAAGAATATGTAAGAAAAGGTTTAATTTAGCGGGGGAGGGCCACCAATCTTTTTGCGTTGATTCAAATGCGTTCACTACAGAGTCCACTGATAAATTTTAATTTTAAGCTGAGTTTTAGGCATATTCGGGGTTTCATCTTGGGTAAGCGTGATGCTATGTGGTAGCCATACAGATGTTTCATCTTCCAAATCAACACTACCGTAGTTGCCGTAAGTTACCTTCCAATTGCGGCAACCTTGGCAATAACTTTCAAGGGTATTCAAAAGCCCTTTTTCGGTTAAGGTGTATTTATCTCCCTTAAGGGGAAGACCTTTAACCCAAGACAATAAAGGCTCTACCGGTATTAGCATTCCTGTAATCTGATAAATAAGTGGTTCTGGCAAGGCATCTACATAGGTTTCACCGTCAGCCTCTAATACTGACTGATTTCTGTTCACGTTTAGATTAACTAGGCTCACTCCTAAAAAATTAGTTAATCGAAAATCGAAATCGCCGGAATCGTTTTTCCAGACTAAATTAAGACTCGCCGCTTCTTTTCCATGGCGAAAAGCAATTTTTCCGCGCATTTGCCAATGGTGGACTTCAGCCACTTTTTCGAGTTGCGCAGTAAGGTTTACCGCATTTTCTGGGCCTTTCGGAGCGGTCGTACATGCACTTAATAAAAAGCAAAGGGCAAATAATAAGGAAAATAAGCGAATCATTAAGGCAACATACCCGTATAAAAATAAAACACATTTAGTTGTGACATTATGGGAACACAGTTTCACCAACACTTTCAATCATTTTGGGTTTTTCGTACAATGCCGCTCCGACGTTGCCAGCACAGATTTTAATGACTTTACTCGCCCTCGGTATTAACCACAAGACAGCACCAGTAGCACTTCGTGAAAAAGTGGCCTTTACCCCAGATTCTCTGGTGGAAGCGCTTGCGAGTTTAAAAAAGCTGAACGGCATAGATGAGTCTGTCATTGTATCAACCTGTAACCGCACTGAACTATATGTCAACACCCAAGATGATACGGGTCAACAGCTTCTACAATGGTTAAGCGACTTTCATCATTTAGATGTAGAAGAGATTGCTAGTAACAGCTATGTGCTCGCGCAGGATGAAGCGGTAAAGCACATTATGCGAGTAGCCAGCGGCCTTGATTCACTGATTTTGGGAGAACCTCAAATCTTAGGTCAGGTAAAGCAGGCGTTTGGCGATGCAAAGCATTCGGGAATGGTGAGCAGCGAGTTTGATAAGTTGTTCCAACATACTTTTTCGGTGGCGAAGCGCGTTCGCAGTGAGACTGATATAGGGGCAAACGCAGTGAGCGTGGCTTATGCAGCAGTGCAGTTAGCCAAGCATATATTCGCTGAATTACCTAAGCGTTCGGTATTACTTGTGGGTGCAGGTGAAACCATTGAGTTAGTTGCTCAGCATTTGAAAGAGCAGGGCGTGAGCTGTTTAGCTGTGGCAAACAGAACGGTAGCCAGAGCTGAGGCTTTAGCCGAAACGCTAGATGCCAGCGTGTTTACCTTGTCACAAGTACCTGAACACTTAAAAGATTTCGATATCGTGATAAGCTCTACCGCGAGTCAGCTACCTTTAATCGGTAAAGGTATGGTGGAAAAAGCGCTTAAACAGCGTAAAAACATGCCAATGTTTTTGGTCGATTTGGCGGTGCCGCGTGATATAGAGTCAGAGGTTAACGAGTTAGGTGATGCCTATCTTTATACTGTCGATGATTTACAGCATATTGTTCAAAAGAATTTAGAAAACCGCGAGCAAGCTGCTAAAGAAGCTGAAAAGCTTATCGACAAGCAAGCTGGCGACTACATGATATGGAAACAGTCGCAGCAATCCATAGATTTAGTAAGACAGTATCGCCAAAAAGGCATGGCACAGCGTGACGATATTGTGGAAAAAGCCAAAGCGCAATTAGCGGAAGGTAAAAATGCCGAAACGGTATTAGAAGAAATGGCGTATAAGCTAACTAATACGTTGTTGCACTCAACGACCCTAGCGTTACGCGAGGCTGCCATGCACGATGACCCGGCGTTAAGCCGTTGGATGGGGCAAGCATTAGATTTATCTGACTTTTCGTCAGACAATAATAAATAAGGTAATAAGAAGCATATGAAAGAGTCGGTAGTTAGGAAACTCGAACACTTAGTCGAGCGTTTCGAAGAAGTTCAGGCGTTACTCGGTGACCCTGAAGTTATCGGCGATCAGGATAAGTTTCGCAACTTATCAAAAGAGTTCAGCCAGCTAGAAGATGTAGTCGCTGGGTTTAATGCCTATCAGCAAGCACAAGAAAACTTAAGTTCAGCACAAGAAATGCTGAACGAAGACGATGCTGAAATGCGTGAAATGGCACAAGAAGAAATGAAAGAAGCGAAGGCAGAAATTGAGCGCCTTGAAACTGAGCTTCAGGTTTTACTTCTGCCTAAAGATCCAAACGATGACAACAACTGCTTCTTAGAAATTCGCGCAGGAGCGGGCGGCGACGAAGCGGCGATATTTGCCGGCGATTTATTCCGTATGTATAGCCGCTACGCCGAAAGCCGCGGATGGCGTGTTGAGTTGGTAAATGCCAACGAAAGTGAACACGGTGGCTACAAAGAGGTGGTTGCTAACGTTAGTGGCGATGGCGTTTATGGTGTGCTGAAGTTCGAGTCCGGTGGTCACCGCGTACAGCGCGTACCCGAGACCGAATCGCAAGGTCGTATTCACACGTCAGCATGTACTGTTGCCGTATTGCCTGAGATTCCTGAGTCAGAAGCCATTGAAATCAATCCAGCTGAGCTTCGTATCGATACCTTCCGCGCATCGGGAGCAGGTGGTCAGCACGTTAACAAAACTGACTCTGCTATTCGTATCACGCACCTGCCAACGGGGTTGGTTGTGGAGTGTCAGGACGAGCGTTCGCAGCATAAGAACCGTGCTAAGGCCATGTCAGTACTTCAAGCCCGTTTAAACCAAATTGAAGAAGAAAAGCGTGCAGCAGAAGAGGCATCTACTCGTAAGAGCTTAGTCGGTAGCGGTGACCGCTCAGAGCGTATTCGCACTTACAACTTCCCGCAAGGTCGCGTTACCGATCACCGTATCAACTTGACTATCTATCGCTTAGATGAAGTAGTTGAAGGAGATCTAAAACAGCTCGTCGATCCGATTTTGCAAGAGCATCAGGCTGATTTGTTAGCTTCGCTTTCTGACGAATAATTTTGTCTTGCAGCATAATTAGCGTTAAAAAAGATAATGCGCATAGATAAGGCCCTAGCATGGGCTGTTGAGCAATTAGAGGGTGGAGAGTCACCCTCTGTTGATGCCAAAGTTATATTGGCAAATATTCTTGGTAAGTCTCAAACTTACCTGTTCACATGGCCAGATAAAACCTTGGACGACACTGAGCGGACTCTATTTGAGGTTGCAGTAGCTAAGAGAAAACGCGGTGAGCCTGTTGCTTATATTATCGGCAAGCGCGATTTCTGGACCCTATCATTATTTACCTCACCTGATACTCTAATACCCCGGCCTGATACAGAAGTGTTGGTTGAACAGGTTCTTAACTGGGCGAATGACCATCTATCTCATCCGCTGTCAATTTGTGACTTAGGAACAGGTACTGGCGCTATAGCCTTGGCGTTAGCAAGCGAATTACCTAAAGCATCAGTTACTGGTGTGGACTTCCAACATGGGGCGGTAAAACTTGCTACTCGCAATGCACAAGCTAATAACATAACCAATACCCGCTTCGTGCAAAGTGATTGGTTTAATGCTCTCAATGGCCAAACCTTCGACATTATCGTTTCAAACCCGCCTTATATCGAAGAAACCAGCCCATATCTTGACGAAGGCGACGTGCGTTTTGAACCGAAAACGGCATTAACCTCGGGTCATGATGGCTTAGATGACATTAAGCATATTATTAATAATGCGCCAAAATATCTCAATAAAGGGGCTTTACTTGCATTCGAACACGGCTTTGACCAAGGCACTGCTGTTAACGCTTTGCTCGCAGATGCTGGATTTGTAAATGTCAAAACTGTTAAGGACTACGGCGACAATGATCGCGTAACGCTAGGTCAGTGGCGTTAGCTCTCTAATTACTCTCATCATACATAAAATTGGCAGTAACCATAGCTGTTTAATTGCAAACTTGCTTATATTTTGTTTTGCATTAGTATCTGTGTAGCATCGAATAAAAATCAAAAGCACTAAGCTATACAACTTCTTACACTACAGGATGTACCAGATGAATGATGACTTTCTTTTCGCAGAAGATGACGATGAAAATGAAGTAGAAGATCTGGGTAGCTGGAAAGTACTCATTGTTGATGATGAACCCGAAGTACATGCGGTTACCAAACTAGCTCTAAATGATTTCAGTTTAAATGGTAAATCTCTAGAATTTGTTAGCGCACACAGTGGCGAAGAAGCAAAGAGAATTTTCGAAACGCATAATGATATCGCTGTAGTTTTACTTGATGTGGTAATGGAAACCGATGACGCAGGTCTTAAAGTGGCAGACTACATACGCAATGAGCTCGACAATCACTTTACCCGCATTATTTTACGCACTGGCCAGCCCGGCCAAGCACCAGAAAAAGATGTCATCATTAACTACGACATCAACGACTATAAATCTAAAACCGAACTAACTGCACAAAAACTATTCACAGTTATTATTGCAGCGCTGCGCTCTTATCGCGATATTATCGTTATTGAAGAAAATAGGCGCGGTCTTGAAAAAATCATTGATGCATCTGTAGATTTGTTTTCTTCACATTCTCTCGAAAAATTCATGCAGGGTATCATCCAACAGTTGGCCTCGATTCTAGGCTGTTCGAAAGATGCCGCCTATATTACTACTGCGGTTGCCACTACATCGCGAACAATCAATACAAACAATAGTCAGTTGGGCAAAGACGAACTGTATGTGTTTGCAGGAAATGGCGAATATGCCAGCAAAGAAGGTGTGCCGTTAAAAGATGCGATTAGCGCACAAGAATATGCCCTGTGTGCACAAGCGATGCGCGATAAGCAGATTGTATATGCAGAAGATCACGTGGTGGCTTACTGTAATAGCAAAACTCACAACGGTGCACTTTTGTATTTATCTGGGTTGCCAAGGCGAATAGGGGATAATGACCGACATCTGGTGAAACGCTTTTCAGATAGCGTGCAGCTTGCGTTTGATAACGTATTGAAAACCGTTGATGTTGAGGCGACGCAGAAAGAAATTATAGAACGTTTAGGTCGCGCTCTAGAACATGAATCTAACTCGTCTAACCATCTCACAAGAATGGTCGAGATGGCCCAACGCTTGGCTGAGAAAGTTGGGTTAAATGAGCAGGAAGTGAATGCTTTGCGCCTTGCTGTACCGCTACATGATATTGGTACTTCTATTGTGCCTAAAGCGATTTTGCAAAAAACAACCCCTTTAACCGAAGATGAAGTTTTTAAGATACGTCAGCATGCAGAATTCGGATATCAAATTTTGCAAGACTCAAGTCGTCCTACTGTTCAGCTTGCCGCTATGTTAGCGAAACAGCATCACGAGCGTTGGGATGGAACAGGATATCCCGATGGGCTTAAGGGCGAGGAAATAGATATTAAAAGCCGTATTGCCACATTGGTTGATGTATTTGATGCGCTTATAAACCCACGCCCCTACAAACCTGCGTGGACAATCGAAAAGGTTGAAGCAGTGTTAAAAGAGGAAAGTGGCAAACACTTCGACCCACGTTTGGTAGACTGCATGCTAAGTGATCTTCCCGCTTTTTTAGCGATACAAGCTCAATATCCTGATGCGCAATGATGCATTTCCCGTTATTTACTTACTGTAATACGTTACAATAATAGCGCTTACACGAGAGCTATAAAAAATAAGACAGGTCTAACCCAACCCACCTGCCTTTAAGATGACTGCTCGTGGTTTAAAATGTGACTGTAAAGTAATCACATATTGTCGATGGCTTTCAAGAGAAAGGCATAAACTTGGCTGCCTTTTAGAGGCTTTCGATTTTCACGTTCAAGATAAAACAATGACCATTTGGCTCATGTGTTAAAAAATGAGCAGCAGGCTTATCATCTAATAAAAACAGGAACACACTATGTACATGATGGCAAAACACCTTCATTTAACCGCCGTTGGCTTAAGCATCCTATTCTTTGTCTTTCGGTTTATTTGGAGCCAATTTGACGCTACAGCGTTAAACAAGAAGTGGGTGAAAATTCTTCCTCATATCATTGATACCGTGCTATTAGCGAGTGCAATCTGGCTGTGTGTCATTCTGTCTCAATACCCATTTGTTAACGCGTGGCTCACGTTTAAGGTCATTGGCGTAGTGCTTTACATTGTGTTTGGATTGTTTGCACTTAAGAAAGCTAAAACAAAGTTAAGCAAGTGGGGCTTCTTCGTTGCAGCACTGGTGGTGTTAATGGCAACAGCTATGGTAGCAGTAACCAAACAACCTCTTTTTTAAGATTTAATTGGAAATAAATAATGTCTGAATCTCAACAGGTTATTAATGTAGGTAACGTCGACGTTGCCAACCATTTACCTTTCGTACTGTTCGGAGGAATGAACGTACTCGAGTCGCGCGACCTGGCAATGCGAATTGCTGAGCATTATGTTGAAATAACACAAAAGCTCAATATTCCGTACGTTTTTAAAGCCTCGTTTGATAAAGCGAACCGTTCATCGGTGACTTCTTACCGTGGGCCAGGTATGGAAGAAGGCTTACGTATTTTTGAGGAAATTAAGGCGACCTTTAACGTTCCTCTTATTACTGATGTACACGAGCCGCACCAAGCGGCACCAGTCGCCGAAGTGGTTGACGTTATCCAGTTACCTGCCTTCCTAGCTCGTCAGACCGACCTAGTGGTGGCTATGGCGAAGACAGGTGCCGTAATTAATGTTAAGAAACCTCAGTTCTTAGCGCCTCATGAAATGCGCCATATAATTGGAAAGCTAGATGAAGCGGGTAATGACAAGGTTATTCTTTGCGAGCGTGGCAGTTGCTTTGGCTACAACAACTTGGTTGTAGATATGCTTGGTATGGATGCAATGAAAGAGTACGCGCCAGTGATATTTGATGCGACTCACGCACTACAGATGCCAGGTGGTCGTGCAACGTCTGCAGATGGTCGACGAGCGCAAGCGGCACAACTAGCAAGAAGCGGTATGGCATTAGGTTTGGCAGGACTATTCATAGAGGCGCATCCTAACCCTGATGAAGCATTATGTGATGGGCCTTGTGCACTGCCGCTGGCGAAATTAGAGCCATATTTACAGCAAATGAAAGCGTTAGATGAACTAGTGAAAGGTTTTGACGCGTTAGATACAAGTAATACCTAAGCAGGTGTTGATGGCGTATGCCGGTGCGAGCACCGGCATGCGTATCAGGTGTGTGAGTTGCTTATTCCGCTTCAGAAACGATTACGCGCTCTTCACCTTTCGCCATTGCTAATAGATTCTTGTGAAGCTGGACTTGGATCTCTTCAGCTAAAATTGCCTTTGATTGCTTCTTAACGACGATGTGAGCATCGTTTTCCGGCAATACTTCAGCCATTTTTACACTGGTCATTGCAGTGTTGATTAATGATTGTAGATTGATCTTTTCTGGTTGTGCGTTAGCATTTGCAGCAGCGCTTGCGAAAGCCATTACAGAAACGCTAGCTAAAAGTAGTTTTTTCATTTTCACACCTAATAAAAATAATTAAAAAATTGTTGGCCAATGTTAAAATGTTTAACATTTGGTCGGCATAATTGACTGAAATTAAATGCTCTTTCTTAATTTCGGGTAAATTATAATCAGTGGGTGGTGAGAAATAAAACGAGTAAAAGTATGGGCTGTCATTAGAAAAAATAATGGATTTGTCATGCTTCGGTCACACTGGATTCAAAACAAACTATGCACCGACGTTTACCCCCTCTTAATGCCTTAAAGTCGTTTGAAGCGGCCGCGCGCCATTTGAGCTTTACCAAGGCAGCTGATGAACTGTTTGTTACTCAAGCAGCAGTAAGTCATCAAATAAAAGCGCTTGAAGATTTCTTATCTATGAAGCTATTCCTTCGTAGAAATAGAACTTTGCTTCTTACCGAAGAAGGGCAGGCGTATTTCTTGGAGTTAAAAGATATCTTCAAAAACTTACAAGACGCGACAGAAAGGCTACTTGCGAAAGGCAGTAAAGGTGCTATCACGGTAGCTATGCCACCGAGTTTCGCTAGCCAATGGTTGGTACCACGCATTCATAAGTTTAGCTTGGCTCACCCCGATATTGACGTTCGCATTAAAGCGGTAGACTTCGACGAAGGCTTCTTAGAAGACGATGTTGACGTTGCGATATATTACGGGAAAGGCCGTTGGACCGGGCTTCAAGCTGACCAGCTGCACAGAGAGTTCCTTACACCGCTGTGTTCACCCATGCTGTTTCAAGGCCCTAAGCCACTATCTAGCTTATCTGATTTACGACATCACGTGTTACTACATGACCTTAGTCGAACCGCGTGGAAAAACTGGCTTAAGCATGTTGGCGTTGTTGGTGTGAATGTGAACCAAGGGCCGGTTTTTAGCCATTCTATGTTGGTATTGCAAGCGGCTGCGCTAGGTCAAGGTATCGCATTGGGTAATACCATACTCGCTAGGCCAGAAATTGAAGCAGGACGACTTGTGATGCCGTTTGAAGAGCGGGTAGAAAGTCGTGACGCATTTTATTTAGTGTGTGAGGAATCACAGGCTGAATTAGGAAAAATTGCAGCATTTAGAGACTGGATCTTAGCCCTGGTTGAAGCTGAACAAGAGGAGTTGTTGTAGTATGGCGAGATTAAAAGAAAGCAATACACAAACCACTACAGAAACGACTACAAATGACGTTGTTTTCGATATGGAAGTGCATGCTGCCAAAGCGCCTATCGCATGTTTAGTACTTGGGCACGGCGCTGGTGCAGGTAAAGAGCATGACTTCATGCAAGACATGGCAAACGAACTTGTTGCTAAAGGCATATCTACGGTGCTATTCAATTTCCCGTATATGCAGACCATCAAGGCTACAGGAAAGCGCAGGCCTCCAGATAAGGCCGACAAACTCATGTCACACTTTACTGCAGTAATAGAGTCGTGCAGCAAGGATAACAAAGCCCTGCATAACTTACCCGTCTTCATTGGCGGTAAGTCGATGGGCGGACGTATGTCCACCATGGTGTATGAAGGTATAAGCAACGTAAAAGGCGCGATAGCGCTAGGTTATCCATTTCACCCACCAGGCAAGCCGGAGAAAACTCGCACAGAACACTTACTAACGGCGGCGAAACCTTTGCTTATTATTCAAGGGGAAAGGGATACCTTTGGTAATAAAAATGAGATTGAAAGTGGTGAAGAGAACTACGCGCTATCATCAACGATTGAATGCGTATTTTTAGAAGACGGTGACCACAGCTTCAAACCTCGAAAGGCCAGCGGTAAAACCCAGCAACAGCATATTATTAAAGCTGCTGAATTAACCGCGGCGTTTATAACCCGTAATTTGGATAATTAATGTTCAAAATGACATTTGAAATGAAAGCGAACGATTAAATCAATGAGTACCGAAAAACTTAGGTTTGCTAAACCTTATATTATCATTGGAGCGCTGCTTGCGGGCTTAGCGGTTGTGCTAGGGGCGTTTGGCGCTCACGGTTTAAGAAGTGTATTAAATGCACAGCAACTCAATACATTTGAAATAGGTGTGCGCTATCAAATGTATCATGCACTAGCCTTGATGCTATTGCCTGCTCTGTCTGCTTATGTCACGCCGAAGTGGGCTAACCGGGTGGCGTTTTGTTTTGTTATCGGTACGGTATTGTTTAGCGGAAGTTTATACGCGCTCGCCATCAGCGGTATTAAATGGTTTGGGCCAATAACCCCGTTAGGTGGCCTATTCATGATTACAGGCTGGATTTTATTGATTGCTGGCTTGTTAGTGGGGCCTTCCAAGCATAGCGTAAGCGCGCAGCAAAGCTTGACGAAAACAGACAAAATAAACGCTAAACACGTGAACCAAAATAAGGGAGCAGGTAATGTCTAATGCCAGCATTTTAGGCTATTGCCGGCCGGGGTATGAAAATGACACGGCAAACGAGCTCACGTCGAGGTACGGTGAAGTGCAGTGTTACGGTTACCCTGTGTCTAAGAAGAACAGTGGCTTTGTGCACTACCATTTATACGATGCTTCGCAATTAGAGCAAACCATTACCCAGTTTGCTGTCCATGACAGCATCTTTCCTCGCCAGCTAGTGGCCGTTTTTGCCACGTTAACTGAAGTGGAAAAAGAAGATAGAGTGGGGCAGGTACTCGACGCACTAAAAGAAATAGAAAAGCCGTTTTCTATATTTGGTGCCATCGATGTGGAGTACCCTGATACCGAGGATGGGAAAACCCTCGCTAAGTTTTGCCGTAAGTTTACCGTACCCCTTCGCCAAGCGTTAAGAAAAGCAGGGTGGCTTACTGCAAAAGAAAATTTAGGTAAACCTAAACTGCATATTTTCTTTGAGTCATTTGAAATTTGTCATATTGGCTATACATTACCTAGCCACGCAAGCCGCGATCATCTCGGTATCTGCCGATTAAAATTTCCAAGCGATGCACCTAGCCGGTCTACGCTTAAACTCGAAGATGCACTTGTAAACATGCTGAGTGACACTCAGCAAACGAAAGTACTTCGAAATGGTGGGCGTGCGGTTGATTTAGGGGCATGCCCTGGTGGTTGGACCTATCAACTGGTGAAGCGCGGCATGTATGTGGAAGCTATCGATAATGGACTTGTAGCCGATAGTTTGATGAGTACCGGGTTGGTTGAACATCACGCAGCAGATGGCTTTACTTATCGACCACAATTTGGTCGCGTCGATCTGCTTGTCTGTGATATGATAGAGCAACCCGATAGAGTAGCGAAATTGATGGGGGATTGGCTGGTCAAGCACTGGGCGACCCACGCCATTTTTAACTTAAAGCTACCTATGAAACAACGCTATGAAACTGTAGTCGAAGCCATGGCGTTGCTAAATAGCCGTTTAAATGCCTTAGATGATGCATTCGCGGTTAAGGTTAGGCATCTCTACCACGACAGAGATGAAGTTACAGTAACAATTGTTCGCACTTCAGCTGATGAGGTGTGATTTTGTTATTTTTCAAAAAAGTGTCATAACATATTAAGTTGTTGATACTTATAGAAAAGAATTGATGCTGGCGCGGATTTTGACAAGCGAATTTGAGGTTTATGCTAAAAAAGGTGTAAATCTGGTATAGAAATCCTTTATAATCCAGCCGTTTTTTTACTCTGAACCAATGAAAGTGAACTAATGTCAGACTTATCTTTATACAGAAACATTGGTATTTTCGCCCACGTAGACGCGGGTAAAACTACCACAACAGAACGTATCTTGAAGCTTACTGGTAAAATCCATAAAACTGGTGAGGTTCACGATGGTGAATCAACAACTGACTTCATGGAGCAGGAAGCTGAGCGTGGTATTACCATCCAGTCAGCGGCAACAACCTGTTTCTGGAAAGATCATCGCATGAACATCATCGATACTCCGGGACACGTTGACTTTACAGTTGAAGTATATCGTTCACTTAAAGTACTAGACGGCGGTATCGGTGTATTCTGTGGTTCTGGCGGTGTTGAGCCTCAGTCAGAAACTAACTGGCGTTATGCTAACGAATCTGGCGTTGCTCGCTGTATTTTCGTTAACAAACTAGACCGTATGGGTGCAGATTTCTACCGTGTTGTTGGCCAAGTTAAGAAAGTACTTGCTGCTAACCCACTAGTAATGACACTTCCAATCGGTATCGAAGACGAGTTTAAAGGTGTTGTAAACCTTCTAGACATGAAAGCGTACATCTGGGACGACTCAGGCCTACCTGAAAACTACGAAGTAGTAGATATCCCAGAAGATATGGTTGAGAAAGCTAACGAATACCGTGAGCAACTAATCGAGACTGCAGTTGAGCAAGACGATGACCTAATGATGGCTTACATGGATGGCGAAGAGCCGTCTCTAGAAGACATCAAGCGTTGTATCCGTAAGGGTACTCGTGACCTAGCGTTCTTCCCAACGTACTGTGGTTCTGCATTTAAGAACAAAGGTATTCAGCTAGTTCTTGACGCGGTTATCGATTTCCTACCTTCTCCAACAGAAGTAGACCCACAGCCTCTTACAGACGAAGAGACTGGTGAACCTACTGGTGAAGTAGCAACAGTATCTACTGAAGAGCCGTTCCGTGCGCTTGCGTTCAAAATCATGGACGACCGTTTTGGTGCGCTTACGTTTATCCGTATTTACTCTGGTGTACTTAACAAGGGTGACACTATCCTTAACAGTGCTACAGGTAAAACTGAGCGTATCGGCCGTATGGTTGAGATGCACGCTGATGAGCGTACTGAACTTACTTCTGCACAAGCAGGTGACATCCTAGCTGTTGTTGGTATGAAGAACGTTCAAACTGGTCACACGCTTTGTGATCCTAAAAACGCTTGTACACTAGAGCCAATGATCTTCCCTGAGCCAGTAATCTCGATTGCTGTTAAGCCAAAAGACAAAGGCGCTAACGAAAAGATGTCTATCGCTATCGGTAAACTAGTAGCAGAAGATCCATCTTTCCAAGTTGAAACTGACGAAGATTCAGGCGAAACCATCCTTAAAGGTATGGGGGAACTTCACCTTGATATCAAAGTAGACATCTTGAAGCGTACTTACGGCGTTGAGCTAGAAGTTGGTCAGCCACAGGTTGCATACCGTGAAACTATCACGCTACCTGTTGAAGACAGCTACACGCACAAGAAGCAGTCTGGTGGTTCTGGTCAGTTCGGTAAGATTGATTACCGCATCAAGCCAGGCGAAACTAACTCTGGCTTCAAGTTCACATCTACTGTTGTGGGCGGTAACGTACCTAAAGAATTCTTCCCTGCAATCGAAAAAGGTTTCGCAGGTATGATGGAAGTAGGTCCTCTAGCTGGTTACCCAGTACTAGACGTTGAAGTTGAGCTATACGACGGTGGTTTCCACGCAGTTGACTCATCAGCAATCGCGTTCGAAATTGCAGCAAAAGGTGCATTCCGTCAGTCAATGCCAAAAGCAGGCCCTCAAATTCTTGAGCCTGTGATGAAAGTTGACGTATTCAGCCCAGAAGACAACGTTGGTGACGTAATCGGTGACCTTAACCGTCGTCGTGGTATGATTAAAGACCAAGAAGCTGGCGCTACTGGCGTTCGCATCAAGGCTGACGTACCTCTATCTGAGATGTTTGGTTACATTGGTCACTTACGTACTATTACATCTGGTCGTGGTCAGTTCTCTATGGAATTCAGCCACTACTCAGCATGTCCTCAGAACGTAGCTGACAAAGTAATTGAAGAAGCGAAAGCACGTAAAGACGCTAAGTAATTAGCCTTTGCGAACGTTAGCTAGCTTGTGTTAGCTAACGCTTCAAAAAAATAGAAAAAGCCGGTCATTCGACCGGCTTTTTTTATGCCTACAGCGCAGGGCTTTAGTACATGGCTTTAGTACATTTTGTACGGCAAAAACTTCCCAGACATAACTACGCTAACGCGGTCGCCTTTAGGGTCGTTTTCGCGCTGTAAATCCATTGAGAAATCAATCGCGCTCATAATACCGTCGCCAAACTCTTCATGGATAAGTTCTTTTAAGGTAGTGCCATATACATTTACGAGTTCATACCAGCGATAAATAAGCGGGTCAGTAGGTACTTCTGTGGGTAATGAGCCTTTGTAAGGAACTATCTGAAGCCAAGCAATGGCTTCATCTGAAAGTTCAAGTAATTCGCCTACCGCTTCTGCTTGTTGTTTTGTCATGGCCATCTGGCCTAAGCAGGCGGCAGTACTCCATTCTTTTGACTGGCCAACAACTTCGGCAATTTGACTCCACTTTATGCCTTTTAGAATTTTGGCTGATTGGATCATATCGGTAACTTGTGTTCTTGATGTAATCATTAGTATTTCCTCAACGGGTTAATTAAATAAAATGAGCGTTACTAGGTTGCTAACAATAAGAGCGAGTATTAATGCTTTGTAGACAAAAAGCGGATGGCGTTTTATTAAGGGTTGATATGTTGTGTGCTCAGTAGGATTTGGGTAGCGCAGCGAGTGAATAAACTCTGAAAGCGAAGAGTAGCGTTTGTCAGGGGTTATGTGTAAAGCACGCTTAAGCGCACTATCAACCCAAGTAGGTATTGGTCGTTTAGGATCTAACGCCGTCTCGTATTTTAGTTTTTTCTGTTCAGCAAAAGTGCGACAGTGGGCAAGCTTGGTATGGTAAGGATAACGACCACATAAAAGGTAATAAGTGAGTACGGCTAAGGAAAATAAATCCGAGCGCTCGGTGCCCACATTTCCTAAAAAGTACTCTGGTGCAGCAAAGAGTGCTGCGCCAGGAATAGGCGCATCACTATAAAGGCTGGGGGCATTTTTTAAGGCCGCTGAACCAAGGTCAATAAGAGTACAGTGACCGTGTTCGCTGATGATAATATTGTCGGGGCGTATATCCCTGTGAAGCATGCCTTGGCGGTGCATTGCCTGTAATCCATTGCTGACCTGCTCAACAATATTCCTCACTTGCTCTAATGAAGGCGTAGGGTTATCAATAGACCACTGTGCCAAGGTTTGCCCTTGCACATAGCTACTCACGCTATAAAAGGCTGTGGGTGTGTTTTGATAACCCAAGTCCGTAAAAGTGGGGCTTTTTACAATATGGGGTGAGTCGACCCGCCTTAAAAACCAATTCTCTATTAAAAAACCGTTTAGCAATTCAGGCGATTGAGAAAAGTCAGTGGCTGGTGTTTTTACGACCACTCTATCATTCGTATTTGCATTGGGTGAAGGGCGACGTGTGGCGATAAATACATGGCTTCGCGCAGAAGTATAAAGCTGTCGCTCTAGTTTAAAGCCATCTATTTCATCGCCTGTTTTAAGTTCGGCAAACGCTAACTCGCTGGTAGCCTTTAATGCTAAATTACCCCTGCTGTAACCGGCAGCATTCGATACGTCGTGGCAGTTGGTATCTATTTCTCCAATAGCCGAGATTAGGTTTTGTTTTCCATCGTGACTAATATGAGCGAACTCGACTTTTATAAGTAGAAGGGTGAGGTTATCTTCGCTTCCATTGTTAAACGCTTCGTGTACAACTAATGCAGATTGGTTTTCAGATAGCGTATTGGCATTATTAATTTTGTTGAGTATGCTCGGTAACGCTACGAATTCATAAACGCCGTCGGTACTTATCGCAATGGTACTTGGTGAGGTTATAGTTAATGAAGTATGGTCAATATCGATACTTGCTGTTACGCCCAACGCATTAGCAAGATAAGTTTGTGAAGGTTCACTATCTGATGCTTGTCGATGAGGACGAGTTAGCAATATAGGGTCTTTAGCGTCGCTTGTAACAACCTGAATTTGGCTATCTCCAACGTGAAATACGTCTAGGTGATTGCCTGTTACGATTGCTACCGAAAGTGTGCACACATAGCCTTTTTCGGGAGTATAGCAAAAAGCGCTTTTCTGCGTTCGGGTATAAAGCAGTGCATTAATTTCTTTGATAATAGTTTCGGCGCGGGTTTTAACCGACCATTGTTCAGGCGCTATGCTAAACAGCTTAATAAACTGACGGGTAGCAAAATCGCTAGCAATCTGGCTTACCGTGCTACTGCTGACACCGTCAGCAACCACAAAAATACTACTTTGATTTAGCTCATCAGAAGATACATGGTAGGTGTAAGCATCTTGGTTTATCTCTTTCACGCCAGGTGTTGAAAAAGCACTTACTGAAAGTGTGCAAGGTAGCGAGTAGTTCGATGTTTGTAGGGCTGCTTGCTTATTCTTATTCACTGGCTTGTTACCCAACTTTCGAGTTATTGGTCTATCGAGTTACTTTTAAATAGGAAAGGTGCTGCCATCACGACTTAACATAGAGGTTAGTGTCGTGATGGCGGTTTGGTTAAATATCTTGATTAGATAGGCAGCGTTTGAGAGGCCGCTGCCTTATCAACAGGGATTGTACGCTTTGGCAATGTCTTCACGTGGGTGGTGTAAAGCGTTAGGCCAGTAAAAGCTAAGCCTCCTACCAAGTTGCCTAGTGCAGTTGGAATTTCATTCCATATGAAGTAATCCATCACAGAGAAATCACCGCCCATGATAAGACCAAATGGAAAAAGGAACATATTTACTACAGAGTGTTCAAAACCCATGAAGAAGAACAGCATGATGGGCATCCACATAGCCAACACCTTACCGCTTACGTGGGTTGAGATCATCGCACCTACTACGCCTAATGACACCATCCAGTTACATAGCATGCCGCGAATGAAGATGGTGAACCAGCCGGCCGCGCCATGCTCTGCATAGCCTAACGTTCGGGCTTCGCCAATACTGGCAACCTTGGTCGCAATAGCGCCGCCATCTACGTTGTATCCCATAGTAAAAATAAACGACATCATAAAGGCAACGGTTAATGCACCGCCGAAGTTACCTAAAAAGACTAAGCCCCAGTTTCTCAATATTTGTTTTGGCGTAACCCCTGGGCGCTGGGCAAGCCATGCTAGCGGCGTTAATACAAACACGCCGGTTAAAAGGTCGAAACCCATAAGGTAAAGCATACAAAAGCCGACTGGGAACAGCACGGCTCCTAGCAGGAAAATGCCAGTTTGAACGGCTATGGTAATTGCAAAAACGGCAGCGAGTGCCAAAATTGCACCTGCCATATAAGCGCGTATTAGAGTATCTCGTGTAGACATATAAATCTTCGCTTCGCCTGCATCTACCATTTTGGTCGCAAACTCAGCGGGGAGAAGATAAGCCATGGTTTCACCTCACGTTGTCGTTATTAATAAGTTGCCAGTTGCCATCCGAAAGTTAGCTATCTACATGCGCTCTTGCAGATCAAAAAAAGGCGTCCGCAGCACTCTCGTAAGAAAGAACTGGGGACGCCTTTGTCCAAAAAATGTGCATTGTAGTAGCTATCAGATGTAATTTTTTAAAACGCTTTATATGTGCACGCCTTTGTACACTAAAGTTCTTAAGCAATAATTCATAGCAGCCATCGCTTCGAACTTTTACTATCTATGGTTTTAAAACATCAAAAGAGTAGCCAAAAAAGTGCCAACAGATGAAAACTGAGTGATAGTGTTAAAAAACTCTATTTAAAACAATATATTGAGCTGTATTTTTTAGTTGGGCGTTAAAAATGGTTTCTTTAAAAGTTCAGCCGTTTGCACTAAAAAGGTGGGAGCGTGAATGTTTACGGTGCAATGTCGCTGTCTTTTACACTGGCACACTAACTTCTCTTTTTAAAATCTTATTTCAGTGACTGTTTGAGTGTTTTTAATTGAAGCTTCATGGCTCCATGTTTATTAGCGCTTGAGGTAGTTTTTGCATAATGCTCATGTTCAAATAGCTCGCAAAGTTGCTTAAATGACCTGGCTGCATGTGGTGGCAAAAAAGCGCTGGTTTGCTTTATATAGGCTGATAAGGTTTTATTATCCCTTTGTACTCCTGTCTCTGTTTCAACAAGTTTTATCGCTTTTAGTAATATGCGATAAGAAGGCGACAAGTGGCTCGTTTGTTTTTTGGGTAAAAAGTATAGCGCCAATATGAGGCCCATCAGCCCAAGAGCCGATAAAAATACAGCGCGCATTTTTTGCGGAGTCAGCGCGCCTAATAGTTCCTCGAGCATGTTGGTCTGGGCTGCATTATCAAAGCCTAGCACCCATTTGCTCCACGAATAGTCAAGTTGCTGAAACCAGCCTTGCAAGGTTGCAAATAATGCAGAATTACCAAATTCACTTAGTATGGTTGTTTCGCGTGATTCTCCTAATTCTTCTAATGCGTGTTCTAGGCCAAAAGATAACCGAGAAGGCGCAACCATACTGGTGGGGTCGAAACGTATCCATTTGCCGTTTATTAAGGCTTCTACCCATGCGTGGGCATCGTACTGTCTTATTTGTAGGACCTTATCACTGAGTTCGCTGCCACCTTGGTAGCCAGTCACCATTCTAGCCGGCACGCCAGCTGCGCGAAGTACGTAGACCATAGCGCCAGCATAGTGAGCACAAAAACCAGCCCGTTGCGAAAATAAAAAGCTGTCTATAGGGTCAACAGGCATGGCGTTTGGGGAAAGGGTATAGCGGAATCCACTTTGACTGAATTCGCGCATTATCGCATTGACTAGCTCTTGCGCATTACTGTATTGATTAGCTAGTGCCTGTCCCCAAGCCCTCGCTTCGGGGTTGCCATTTTTTGAAACTTGTAAATTTAGTTGCGCTTCAAAGCTTCCTATTCCGTTAATGATTGGAGCGTCTGGGAAGTAGCGTAAATAAAAGGCTTTTTTGCTGGATATGGGCGTGTCGGAACGCAAGGTATAATCAAATAGCGTGCTGACAGTAATACTGTTCTTAAGGTTATTAGGCGATGAAGGTTCTAGCGCGAATAACCACCTTTGTTGAGTCGGCTCTACAATTAATTCATAGTCAGTTACTAGGGGTAACTCTTTTACTGCTAGATTCGATAGAGGCGTTGACCTTCCCATGGAAGCTAACTGTTGCTCGGCCTGTTTACGTTTATCACTGATAGACCAGGTTTTTCCATCAAAATGCTCAAGTGTCATTGCACGCCAGTATCTAAAAGGCGCATCGGGAACCTCCTCTTCACTATTGAAGGTTGCACTAAAAGCGAGTTCAGATGAGCTAGCAAGTGACGCTATATCCCCAGGTGTTACTGTATCGGAAAGCCCGGTTTCCGTGGATTTTGATGTGGGCATTTGCCAAAGGGGCGGGAGTTGAGGCAACAGCAGAAATAAAAGTAGCGCAATGGGAAAAGCTTGAACAATAAGTACACTGACGAATTTAAAGCTTTTCGCTATAGAAACACCAGCACTGTGATAAATGGCCGTTGCGACGAGCAATAACGCTAATATTCCCGTATAGCCTATCCATGCAAATACACTCAGTGACGAAATAAACCCGCAGCCGATTAAGAATAAGCAGGTACATATTAGTAGATGAAAATCTCGCTTTTTTTCAACGAGCATGATTTTTAGGGCGCACGCAATAGTCAACAAATTGATCATGCTATCAAGAAGGCCTACTGAGAACCCAAACCAAGACAAAGCAAATACTGCAAGTAAAGCAAGCAAATTCACCGTACGTGAAGTAGGTAAGCTATGCAGTGTGCTAAGGCCTGCGATTCTCACCACCACAGCACACCCGCTAAGCATCAATACCCAAATCATTAAAGGTGAGGTAAGCGTAGAGAGTATTAGGGAAAAGGCTGCGCAAAGTAGAAGAACAGCCACAGGCTGGGGTTGGCTAAATACGTTTTTTAAAACTGCTAATTGTGAAAACTGGCTAGAAGTAAGGATGTTCATCTTAAAGGCCTTATCTTCTTCTTTTGCTTGGAAGCTAAAGAAACGGGCCTGTTTATGGTTGAGTTGGTCGACGAAGTATTGTGGTATGCACTACTCACAGGCGCTAAACACGCAAGTGCGCTAAGGGACTCATGCATGTGTTTTGTTCCATGGTTAGGCGTAATATTCACCCCTCTGTACTGTATCCCGAATTCGCGGTTTGCTCGTGTCCAATATATTATGGAATAAGTAAGTGCTGAAACGGCAGTTTCTAAATCTGTATCCCGCGGAATCGAGAGTATATAGCTATCGCTTTGCAGGGAAGTAAAAGACTTAGAAACCCAGTTATCATTTTTAGCCACATGCTTCCAGGATACCCGGTTAAGTGGCTGTCCAATTTCGTAATCCTTCAATGCGTAAAAGTCTTCGTTACTGTTTGGGTCGCTCAATTCACTCACACTTTCTGATTCATCGGTACTGGCAACCTTATCGATAGTGATAGGGCCTTCCTCAGACTTGGCATACACAATAACTTGCTGATCAAAATCAAGGTGAGTCCAGCATTTATAAAGCCCAAGAGGAAAGTCACAAGCGATGGTCATTCGCCCCAAAGTAAACTGCCCCCGCTTTGGTATTTGCAAAGGCACCCTGAGGCTTTGTTTTTGTTCTTTGTTTGAAACTAAATCTTTATTTAAGGTAAAGCTAAAGCTTCGCTCTAAAAATGCTGATGTTTCGCCGTCAGTTGTTTTTTGAGTGTGCATATCTGCTGCGCGCACTACATTAAGCCATTCTACCGATAATATGCCGTTACAGGCTTTCGTCGGTGTGCTCTTGTGGGGGATGACTTGTAGTTGAATTTGACCGTCTAAATTACAGTGAAACGAGTCGGGTGGAATGGCTTTAAGTGCTAAACGGGCAAAGTTCTGGTGAGTGTAAAATAGCGTCAGCAGCATAATGCTCAAGCACAAATAGCTAAGCAGTAACATCAGGTTGTTTTGATAGTTGGTCCCAAGCAAAAACAAGCACAGAGACAAAATAATGAACGACCAGCCAAACCCACTCGGTAGTATAAAAATGCTTTTCAAGCTTAGATGATGTTCTTGAGAAGCCGGAACCCGCTTATCAAGCCACTTCAGCAGTCGGCGTTTAAAGTAATTTGACAAGGAAATAGGCACTTTACGCACGTATAATACTCCAGCTACCCATTAATACTAAGCTGCCAATGGGTCGATACTATCAAGTAATTTTTGGCTTAATTTCTCGCCATCAAAAGTTTGGTTATGTTGCCCCTGACCACCTTGGTGGGAAGACAAACTTAACCGGTGTGCGGTAATTGCCACAAATACAGCCTGCACATCTTCGGGCGTCACGTACTCTCTACCACAAACGTACGCCCATGCCTTTGCACCTTGAAGTATCGCTCGGCTGGCTCTCGGTGAAAGCGGGTTAGGGTAGTCGCCGCTCTCTCGGCTTTCGCTAACCAGTCGCAATATATAATGGAGAATGGCATCGCTCGTATGAATAGCAGACACTTCACTTTGCATCTGGTGTAAGTTTGCTTCACTTAGGATTTGGCTGAGAGGCGCTGATGCGTCTTGCTGCATAAGCATAGCTTTTTCCGCTTCCCAAGCTGGGTAGCCAAGTGATATACGCATAAAGAAACGGTCTAGTTGCGACTCGGGTAAAGGGTAAGTACCAGATTGATAGCTAGGGTTTTGCGTAGCAATCACAAAGAAAGGTGAAGGAAGTGCGTGGGTTACACCATCAATACTCACCTGGCGCTCTTCCATTGCCTCTAATAGGGCACTTTGAGTTTTGGGGCTTGCTCGGTTCAATTCGTCGGCAAGTACAACTTGGCTGAAAATAGGACCGTGTCTAAAGATGAAGCGTTTTTGCTCATCGCTTTCGTGGCTGTGAAAAATGTTTACGCCCAACATGTCGGAAGGAAGTAAGTCTGACGTAAATTGAATACGCGCATATTGAAGACCAAAAACTTGCGAGAGGGCGTGTGAAAGCGTGGTTTTACCCATCCCCGGTAAGTCTTCAATTAGCAAGTGACCATTGGCCAGTAAGCACGTAATTGCGAGTTTCAACTGATGCTCTTTACCAATAATCTTCTGACTAAGAGCTTGCTGAATACGAATAATTTCTTGGCGCATATTATTGTCACTTTTATTTAAAAATACTCTGTCATTCTAACAACGGTAGTTTTAATCATAGTAGCAACTATAGGGTATCGCTTTCTATTCTTATACCTCTGTAAATTTATACCTTGGTATGCAATAGGTTTGTTCAACGTTTTATATTCACGAATCCTCAAAACATCTGCTATTAAGTGCTGCGTAGTTTAACTGTGTTGTCTATAATGGTGCCTCTTAAAAAGGAAGTAGTTATGAAAAGCATTGAAATAGATGACGATTTATATGCCTTCATCGCCAGCCAGACTAAGCATATTGGTGAGAGTGCATCGCAAATTTTAAGACGTTTACTTTTACCTGAAGACGGGGCGGCATCGCAGGGCTCAGAGCCTAGTGAAGCATCATCGACGCCTGCAAAAACAAGCGAAACAAAAAGTGCAGACCTTACAGAGTCGACAAGTAAACCTAGTTCGGCGGTAGAAGCAGAACCTAAAACAACGTCAGCGAAACCTGCTATAAAAGCGGCTAGCGCTTCGGTAAGGCCTACGGCGAATAAAGCCTCGGTAAATAGAGTTGCGGCTAAGAAAGCGCCAGCAAAAACTGCTGCAGCGAAAAAGCCCGCAAACAACAAAGTAGCAAAAAAGCCAGCGGCAGCTACTGAAGCATCACTTTCAAGTGATGCCCACACTAAACGAGATATTTTGGATGCCGTGTCAAAAGATGCATTAAGCACTTTTACCAAACGGGTTGATCAATTCTTGTTTGTTTTAAGTGCAGCGCACAAGCTTAATGCAGGAAACTTTGCGCGCGTTGAAAGTATCAAGGGTAAAAACCGTACTTACTTTGCGACAAGTAAGGAAGCGTTGCTTGAAAACGGCAGCAGCACTAATCCGAAAGCTATCCCAGATAGTCCGTTCTGGGTAGTGACAAATAACAACACTGCTAAGAAAACGAACATGCTGGAACAAGTTTTGCGTAACCTAGGTTATCAACCTGATGTAATTGAAACTGTTGTAGCGCGTTTCTCTTCAGAAGGTAAATAGCAAGAGCAACAGCAGAATAACGAAACTTCTAAATAAGGACTTTTTTCATGGCATTACATCCGCAGGCTGGAGAGCATGCAGCAAAAGAGCAACTCATTAATGTACCCCAGTTAGTGAGCCAGTATTACAGCTATAAACCGGATATGAATGACCCGGGCCAGGCGGTGTCCTTCGGTACTTCTGGCCACCGAGGTACGGCGTCAAACGCTACTTTTACTGACACTCACATCAGTGCAATTTGCCAAGCTTTGGTAGAATACCGCAAGCAGGAAGGTATCTACGGCCCGTTATATGTTGGAAAAGATACCCACGCGTTATCTGAACCGGCCATGATCACTGCCATAGAAGTTTTATGTGCCAACGGCGTAGATGTTGTGGTGCAACGTTCAGATAACGAGAGCATGGGCTACACGCCAACGCCTGTTATTTCCCGCACTATCATTCGTTATAATCGTGATGATAATAAGGACAAGGCAGACGGTATTGTTATCACGCCTTCTCATAACCCTCCTTCAGACGGTGGCTTTAAATACAACCCCCCTCATGGAGGCCCTGCCGATAGCGACGTAACCAAGCAAATCCAAGAGCGCGCGAACATGTTAATTGCTGATGGCAACAAAGATGTTAAGCGTATTGATATTCGCCAAGCCACCGAGCGTAAACTGGTTCGTGAAGAAGACTTTATGGAACCTTATATCGAAGACTTAGCCAAAGTCATCGACATGGAAGCGATTGCAAAAGCGAAGCTAAAATTAGGCACAGACCCATTGGGTGGCGCCGGGGTAGGATATTGGTCGCGTATTTCTGAAAAATTTGGGTTAGACATCACAGTGGTTAATGATGCTGTTGACCCTCAGTTTGGTTTTATGCGCCGCGACAAAGACGGAAAGCTTCGCATGGATTGTTCATCTGCTTACGCTATGGCAGGGTTAATCGAGCTAAAAGGCAACTTCGATTTAGCATGGGGCAACGACCCAGATTTCGACCGTCATGGTATCGTGTGCAAAAGTGCAGGGCTGATGAACCCTAATCACTATTTGGCCGTGGCGATTAATTACCTTTATACCCACCGTCCAGAATGGCCAAGTGACTTAAATATTGGCAAGACACTTGTTTCTAGCAGCATGATTGACCGCGTAGCGAATAGCCTAGGTAAGCCGCTGGCTGAAATGCCTGTTGGCTTCAAATGGTTTGTAGGTGGTCTATCTAACAGCACTATTGGTTTCGCTGGTGAAGAAAGTGCGGGTGGTATTTTTCTTGAGCGCAATGGAAGCACTTGGGCTACAGATAAAGACGGCTTTATTCTTTGCTTGTTGGCAGCAGAAATTCTAGCCGTTACAGGCAAAGACCCGGGCGAGCACTACAAAGCGCTAACGGAAAAATTTGCAGCACCGGTATATAGCCGTGTTGACGTAGCAGCAACCCTGGAGCAAAAGCAGAAACTTTCTGCGATGGATGCATCGGTAGTCACTAGCGATACGTTAGCAGGTGAGCCTATAACTTCTGTGCAAACTCACGCTCCGGGCAATAATGCAGCCATTGGTGGTGTTAAAGTATCAACAGAAAACGGCTGGTTTGCAGCTCGCCCATCGGGCACCGAGCAGATCTACAAAATCTACGCAGAGAGCTTCAACGGTGAAAGCCACTTACAAGAATTAATTGGCGAAGCTGAAGCCTTGGTAGGTAAAATCATCAAATAAGTACAAAAACAAAACAGCTTTAACGTTGAGTTGTAAACAAGGTGTTAAAAAGCGCGTGAATGCATACGAATTCATGCGCTTTTTTGTTATTTTAACAAAATTATTACAACATAATCGTTTAAGCGCTGCTATATTGCTGTCATATTCTGAAGTTATTCTGTAATTAAATTACGTTTTCGGTGTGAAAACACCGCTTCTATTTAAGAGTGAGACGCAAAATGAACGCAAAAGCGACCAAGACGCAAACCTCTCCTGTGATCGATAAAGCTGCATTCAAAGCAGCGGTCATCAAACACTTACACTGCACGCTAGGCACCGACGAAAACAAAGCCAACAACCACGCATGGTGGAAAGCAACTTGTGCGGCAATTCAAGAGCAAGTGCTTGAAGGATTGCGCAAGACGCAAAAGAGTCACTATTTGAATGACACCCGCGCCGTTCATTACTTTTCGGCCGAATTCCTTATGGGTCGTTTACTTTCAAATAACCTGCAAAACTTTGGCCTGTTCGATGTTGCTGGCGGCGCATTAAAAGAGCTAGGCGTTGAAATTTCAGATATTCTGGAAGAAGAGCCAGACATGGCACTTGGCAACGGCGGTCTTGGTCGACTTGCAGCGTGTTTTATTGACTCGCTAGCGACCATGGAGTTGCCTGCCATTGGGTATGGTATTCACTACGAACACGGTTTATTCCGTCAGGAAATTAAGAGCGGTGCACAAATCGAGCGCCCAGATAGCTGGCGTGATTATGGCAACCCGTGGGAAATTTGCCGCCCAGAATCTATACAAGAAGTCTCTCTTTATGGTTACGTAGAAACAAAGTACGGCGAAAATGGTCGTGTGCTTAAAGAGTGGCACCCTGGCTCAATCGTAAAAGGTGTACCATGGGATATTCCGGTTGTAGGCTATGAAGGTAAAACAGTAAACGTATTGCGTTTGTGGCAGTCAGAAGCGTCTGATTACTTCAATTGGGACGTATTTAATGCGGGTGGTTACGTTGATGCACAGCGTGAAAACGTGCAGGCAGAAACCATTTCAAAAGTGCTTTATCCAAACGATGAAACCGAAGCGGGTAAAGAGCTACGCCTTATTCAGCAATATTTCTTCTGCTCATGCTCGCTTAAAGATATTATTCGTCGTTACAAGCGCGCCCACGGTGACGATTGGAGCCGTTTCGCAGACCAGGTTGTTATCCAGCTAAACGATACTCACCCAGCTATTTCAATACCAGAGCTAATGCGTATTCTTGTGGATCGCGCAGAGTTAGGTTGGGACGAAGCTTGGGGCATCTGTACGAAAGTATTCGCCTACACCAACCATACCTTGCTGCCAGAAGCACTCGAAAAGTGGCCTGCACGTATGATTGAGAAAATTCTTCCTCGTCACTTGGAAATCATTTACGAAATCAACCATCGCTTTATGGCAGAGGTTGATAAGAAATGGCCTGGCGACAATGCCATGAAAGCTAAGCTTTCAATCATTGAAGAGGGTAACGAGAAAATGGTGCGAATGGGTCATCTTTCAGTGATTGGCTCGTTTGCGGTTAACGGCGTGGCAGAAATGCACTCTCGTCTTGTTAAGTCATCGCTTTTCCCTGAATTTGACGACCTGTACCCGGGTAAGCTGACTAACGTGACCAACGGTATTACGCCGCGTCGCTGGTTGAAAGCGTGTAACCCAGGACTGTCTAAACTGATTGATAAGAAAATTGGTGATGACTGGCCGCGCGACTTAGATAAGCTGCAGGGCTTAGCAAAATTCGCAAGCAACAAAACGTTCCAGAAGCAATTCATGAAAGTGAAGCTTGAGAACAAAGAGTTGTTAGCAGAAGAGATCCGCAAGTCACTGGATATAGAAGTAGACGTTAATGCTATTTTTGACGTGCAGATTAAGCGTTTGCACGAATATAAGCGTCAACATTTAGCACTATTAAATATTATGGCCTTGTACCGTCGTATTCTTGAGAATCCTGATTACGATATGCACCCACGTGTATTTGTATTCGGTGCAAAAGCGGCACCAGGCTACAAGCTTGCAAAAGACATTATTTACGCGATTAATAAAGTTGCTGACAAGATCAATAACGACCCGCGAGTAAATAATAAGATCAAAGTGGCATTCTTACCAAACTACCGCGTATCGCTAGCGGAGAAAATGATCCCTGCGGCAGACGTGTCTGAGCAAATCAGTACGGCAGGTAAAGAGGCATCAGGTACAGGTAATATGAAACTTGCGCTAAATGGTGCGGTTACTATTGGCACACTTGACGGGGCAAACGTTGAAATTGCTGAAGAAGTAGGTGATGACAACATCTTTATCTTTGGTCTTACTGTAGAAGAAGTGAATGAGCTTAAAGCTAGCGGCTACAATCCGCATGATTACTACTACAAAGACCCTGAGATTAAAGCGGTGCTGGATTGGTTAGAAACTGATTATTTCACGCCGGGTAAACCAGGTGCTCTGGTATCTATCAAGCAAAGCCTGCTAGATAACGGCGACCCTTACATGGTACTAGCGGATTTCCGCGCCTATTCTGACGCGCAAATAGCCGTTGATGCTGCGTATCGCGACAAAGAGCGCTGGGCGGAAATGGCTATTATCAACACAGCGAAGATGGGTAAGTTCACTTCAGACCGCTCAATTCGTGACTACGTAGAGCGTGTTTGGAAGCTTTTCACCGTGTAAGATTGAAAGCTAATCGCAGAAGCATATAGAAAGAACCCGGCAGTGTTAGACTAGCCGGGTTTTTTTATCACTTTTTAAAAAGCGTCTATATTGACAACCGAATTCATAGTCGGGTACAACAATGTAGCGCTTTTTTCGTTCGGCTTGCTCTTTTAATAATGACAATTAACTAGCAACGATTAAAACAACAAGCATGAACAGTTGTAGTTAAGTATAAGAAGGTATGTAAAATAATACGCGAGTGTCGTTGCGCCTTTCGTAGTGGCATGGTTTTATATAAGTAGTTGTTTTTAGTACCTAGAAGCGTAAAGCTCAAGGAAAACATCATGAGCCAACACACATCACTGGCAACCATCCCCAATCGCTATGCGTTTATCGATAGCGTTTTAAAACAAGCGTCTCAAAGCACATCTATTTCTTTGATGCTGGTTGATGTTGTGCGTTTTTCAGATGTAACAACGAGTTTAGGTATTCACGTCGGCGACCGTTTCCTGCTAGAGATAGCCAACCGTATTCAACACCTTTTTGGGCAACATGTGCTTATTGGGCGAATCAGCGGCGATGTGTTTGGAATCGTTTTTCCCAACGAAAATAAAGAAACCGTAATGCGGCAAATGTTCGAGCGCCTTGTAGAACATTTCAAAACGCCTATGCATTATGATGGCACAGCATTTATTGCTGACTTTAATGTTGGCGTAGTATGCGGCGAAGACGGCGGGTTTGAGATTACCGCGTTTGTATCTCGGGCCGAATCTGCATTAAAGCAGGCCAAAGAGAATAAATACGAAAACTACTTCGCGTTAACTAAATCAGACAAATCTAATACTGGAAGAAGCTTAGCGTTAAAAGCTGACCTAAAACGCGCGCTAGCTCAAAATGAACTTGAGCTTTATTACCAGCCCAAAGTTGATCTGAATACCCTTGAAGTGGTGGGTGGTGAGTGTTTGTTACGTTGGAACCATCCTCTTGACGGTGTATTGTTTCCCGGGCCATTAATTGAAGCCGCAGAGTCATACAATATGATGAATGAACTGGGGTACTGGACGTTAGAGCAAGCATTTAAGGCCCTTGCTGAACTAGATGGGTTAAAAATGCCCATTGTTCTTTCGGTAAATATTTCACCTACCCAGCTCTATGACAATCAGTTGATACCTACGCTGACAATGTTAAGTCACACTTATGGTTTGCCGCTGTCCCTCATTGAATTAGAGCTCACAGAAGATGTAGCGCTGTCTAATTCACTGATGGTGAAAAAGCAACTAGATGAATTGAGAAGTCTCGGTGTGGCTATATCAGTAGATGACTTCGGCAAAGGATATTCTAACCTCGCTTATATTCGCGACCTCGATCTTGATGCACTTAAAATAGATAAATCTTTTGTGATGGAGTTAGAAGCGCACCCGGTCAATAGAGCGATTATAGAGGCTGCGAAAGTAATAGGTCACGCAAAGGGGTGTAGTGTCGTCGCTGAGGGCATTGAAACCGTTGAACAACTTCACATACTTCGAGAAGTAGGGGTTTCCCAAGGTCAGGGGTATTTGTTTTCTCGAGCCGTACCTTTCACTGAATTTGTTCAACTTACTCAGCAAGAAATCATTATTGGAAGTTCGCCAAGAAGGGCACAGGCTTGACTACTACCAATACGAGTCAATCGCAATTAACCTCAGTAGCTCTGCACTTTATTTCATTTTGGCTTCTAGTCTCTCCAATTTTGCTCACCGAACTAGGTTAAATACTAATATACCCTCATTATTACAGAGCGGCCTGACCCTGCAGAATATCGCAACAAGTGCGCGAAAGCGTTATTTATTAGTTACATCTTAGCGCAATAAAACCTTGCGATTAGGTGATTTTGATAGACGGTCTCGGTACACTTAAGCTATCCGAGATTAGACAAAGTCAACAAAGCTCACATTTATGCAAGAACTTATCGAAAGCGGCCAATTTTTAACACTTTCTCGCCGTCAACCTGAGTTATTCGAACGTGCTCAGCAATTTACACTAGCCAATGGCACTGATGTCAGCATTACTGCGCCTGGCATCATTAGTTTTTCCGTACAGCCTACCTCCTCCCCAAACAAACGTATTGTATTGTCTTGTGGCGTCCACGGTAATGAAACCGCGCCTATTGAAATCTGTGATGACTTGGTAAAGGGCATCCTTACAGGGGAAATTACGCTAGCACACGATGTGCTGTTTCTATTCGGCAATTTGCCAGCCATGGATATTGCTGAGCGTTTTGTTGAGGAGAACATGAATCGGTTGTTCAGCGGGGCACACTCAACAGGTGAAGGTTTAGTGAACGCTGAGCGGGTGCGTGCTAAGCAGCTGGAAGAAGCGGTGGCGTTTTTCTTTGAAGCGGCTGAGGGTACCCGTCATCACTACGATCTACATACGGCAATTCGCGCTTCTAAAAATGAAAAGTTTGCGGTATATCCCTATCTTCACGACAGAGTTCACAGCAAAGGGCAGCTTGCCTTCCTCGCGGCGTGCGGGGTAAAAACCATTCTACTTTCTGAAAGTTCAACCACCACGTTTAGCTATTTTTCTTCTTATCAATATAACGCCCATGCGTTTACCGTTGAACTTGGAAAAGTACGCCCGTTTGGGCAAAACGATATGAGCCGGTTTGCAGATGCTAAAAACGCACTCTTGCAGCTTATAACGGAACAGGACTTTTCACCTTCGGTAAATATGGAAGACCTTGATATCTATCGCGTGAACCAAGTAATAAACCGCCAAGAAGAAGCGTTTACACTTCATTTCGATGACGATACGCCAAATTTCACTGACTACCCTAAGGGCACAGTGCTGGCGTCTGAACTAGGCAAAGAGTACATAGCAGAGCAAGACGGTGAAGCCATTGTTTTTCCTAACGCAAAGGTTGCCATTGGACAACGTGCCTTATTAACTGTGGTGCCTACCACACTGGATAAGCTAGATGTTTAAACTCGATAGCCGTTTACACAATGATACATTTTTTGTCTGTGATCTCTCGCTGTGTCGTGTACTGTTAATGAACGACAGTCAATTTCCGTGGCTCATACTGGTGCCGATGAAAAATGATATCGCGGAAATTATCGACTTATCAGAAGATGAGCAGGTGGTCTTACTAAGAGAATCTGCGCTGGCTTCAAAAGCGATGCAAGCCATATTTTCACCATTAAAACTAAATGTAGCCGCATTGGGTAACGTGGTAAGACAGCTTCATGTCCATCACGTCGCGCGTTTTGAAAACGACAGTGCTTGGCCAAAACCTGTATGGGGTAATCAGCCTACAGTGGCCTATGACACCAGTGAAGCGCAGGCGCTTGTTGAAACCATTGCGCAATGGCTTAAGAATAACAGCTAGGCGGGTATGCCCGAATAGCGATAAATTAACAGTTAACATTAAAAGGAGTTTCGCATGATTGTTTCGACTACCCCAACCTTGGAAGGTCACCAAATTGAAGCCTATTACGGTATTGTTGTAGGCGAGGCCGTAATGGGCGCAAATGTGTTTAAAGATCTTTTCGCGTCTATTCGGGATATCGTGGGCGGTCGTTCGGGGTCTTATGAAGAAGAACTTACTACTGCGCGAAAACTAGCGTTTACCGAACTAGAACATGAAGCAAGAAGCATGGGCGCCAACGCTGTGGTTGGTATAGACCTAGACTATCAAGTAATAGGTGATAAAGGCAGCATGCTAATGGTGAGCATTAGCGGTACTGCAGTAAAAACGACGCCGGTATAAATACAAAAAGTGTATAGTTTTTAAAGTATGCGCTTATAAATCAATTGAAGCGAGGCTTGAGCCAGATGTTTTTCAACAGTGGCAATGCCTCGCTTTTTTGTTTTTACTCTTATAAAAACCTTTTTAAGGAAATAGAATGCTTAGAAAATGGATGTTTGTCCTATTTACTGCATGTTCCTGTCAGCTATTTGCGCAGGATGGCCTTCAGTATCAAAAACCGTCTAAAGAAATTCTAGATTTAGTAGATGTTACGCTTGCGCCAGCGACCTTCGTAGATGATGCACAAAAGAATATGGTGCTGTTGTTTCGCGATAACTATAAGTCGATAGAAGACTTATCGAAAAAAGAGCTTCGCTTAGCAGGCCTTAGAATTGACCCTGTCACCAACATAGGAAGTCGTGTCACTTTTTACAATAAGTTAGAGGTTCAGCGGGTAGGGAATAAGGATAGCATTGCTGTTAAAGGCATGCCTGAAACACCACGCCTCACCAACTTTTCTTGGTCACCGAATCAGCACTATATGGCATTTACTCACACCACAAATAAAGATGTAGAGCTTTGGGTGCTTGATATCGAGGCGGCGGCGGCGAGAAAACTTTTTGATAAACCCATAAATGCAAATATGGGCGATACCTTAAACTGGAATGCAGATAGCCTTTCACTTTTGGTAAAAGTGGTACCCAAAGATAGAAAAGGCTTAATCGACACCAGCGTAGCGGTGCCAACGGGCCCAACGATTTCAGTAAGCGACGGTAAAAAAGCACAAAACCGCACATATCAAGACTTGCTGAAAAATAAGAATGATAAGTTTAATTTTGAGCAATTAGCCCGTTCTGAAATTTATAACGTGCCACTAAAAGGGGAGCCTTCACCTTGGTTAGCGTCAGGAATGTATGGCGATATTAGCGTTTCTCCTGCCGGCGATTACGTGATGGTGCAAGAGTACAACACCCCGTTTTCTTATTTAGTGACCTACCGCCGCTTTCCTCACACTATTAGCTTGTATAATAAAAATGGAACGCTAGCTAAAACACTTGTCGACGTTCCGCTTATCGAAGACTTACCACAAGGCTTCATGGCTGTTCGTACTGGGCCTCGCGATGTACAGTGGCGCAACGATAAACCAAATACAATTGTATACGCTGAAGCGCTTGACGGGGGAGACCCTGAGACAGAGGTGACGCACCGTGACAAGCTAATGCAACTTAAAGCGCCATTTAGTGGCGAAGCTGAGCAAATCCTTAAAACAGAGGACAGGTTTTATCGCTTTATTTGGAGCGACGACAGTACTGCGGTAGCGATGGATTATTGGTGGAATACCCGCAACCTAAAAACTTATCTGTTTAGCCCTGATCAAAGTAAATCTGCAAAGATTATTTCAAATCGAAGCTATCAAGATAAATACAGCGACCCAGGCAGCTTTGTTACCCGCAAAAATGAATTTTTCAAAGATGTGCTTGCACTAGATGAAGAGCATGCGTTTTTGCTTGGAGATGGTTTTACACCTGAAGGGCAGTTCCCGTTCTTAGACAAAATAAACCTTAAAACCCTAGAAACATCGCGGGTGTATTCAAGTGAGTACACTGATAAATTTGAAGACTTGCGCAATTTCAATATGAAAAACGACCGCTTGTTGGTAAGAATTGAGTCTAAGCGGGATTACCCGAACTACTATTTCCGTAGCTTAAAAGATAACACGCTGACTCAGTTAACCCACTTCGAAAATCCTTTCGAAAGTATTCAAAACGTTAAGAAAGAAGTGATTACGTATAAGCGTAATGACGGTTTAGATTTAACAGGCACCTTATATTTGCCAACAAACTACGAAGAAGGCAAACGCTACCCCATGATCCTATGGGCTTACCCAGAAGAATTTAAGGATAAATCGAGCGCAGGTCAAAATACACAAAACCCTAATCGTTTTATTTATCCATGGTACGGCTCGCCTATATATTGGGTAACCAAAGGCTATGTGGTGCTAGACGATGCTTCTTTTCCAATTGTAGGGGAGGGAGACGAAGAGCCTAACGACACCTTTAGACCTCAGCTTGTTGCCAACGCAAAGGCAGCAATTGATGCACTTGACGAAAAAGGCCTTATTGACCCAGAACGTGTCGCGGTAGGCGGGCATAGCTATGGTGCCTTCATGGTGGCAAACCTGTTGTCTCATTCGGATTTATTTGCTGCGGGAATTGCCCGTTCTGGTGCCTACAATCGTACACTGACCCCATTTGGCTTTCAGTCGGAAGAACGCCATTACTGGGATGCGCCAGACGTGTATTACACCATGTCGCCATTTATGCATGCTGAGAAAATGAAGACGCCACTTTTACTAATACATGGCGAAGCAGACAACAATTCGGGAACCTATCCTATGCAAAGTGAACGTTATTTTAACGCTCTGAAAGGCTTAGGCGCAGTGACGCGATTAGTTATGCTGCCAAAAGAAAGCCATGGATACCGAGCGAAAGAAAGTGTATTGCACACCCTTTGGGAACAAGACCAGTGGCTTGAAAAGTATGTGAAAAACAAAGGCGCTAAACAGTCACAGTAATATTATCTAGTGTATTGATAGCGAAATTAAAAAAAGGTGGCACTGTGAAGTGACCACCTTTTTCTTTTCCTGTAAATCGCACTTTTATATTGGCTGTTTCACTGCCAATTGAATGCACATTTATCTAACCGTTATCTGTGACCACCTTCTCTTCAAAAGCAGTATCGCTAGCACTACCATCGCTGTCAGTTTTATCAATAGCAATAGTATCAATAATCACGGCGCAAGCAGCATCACCGGTAATGTTCAGGGCGGTACGGATCATGTCAAAAATTCTGTCGAGAGCAAACAACAAAGGTAAGCCTTCAATAGGAATGCCAGCAGCAATTAACACGGCAACGACCAAGAATGACGGACCAGGAACCCCTGCTTGTCCAACTGCACCAAGGGTAGAAGTCAGGATAATGGCGACATAGGCGCCCATTGATAAATCGATATTGAAAAGCTGTGCAAAAAACACCGCCACTAAGCCGTAGTAGATTGCGTTTCCGCTCATATTAATAGTGGCACCCAAAGGCAGTACGAACGACGCTGTTGAATTTCTTACGCCCAATTCGTTTTCTACAGTATTCATAGTCACTGGTAGCGTTGCCATAGATGATGCCGTTGATAACGCCACAGCTTGCGGCTTTTTCATCGCAACAAGAAAAGACTTAGCCGATGTTTTTGTAAATAGTTGAACCAGTAGGGGGTAGACCACAAAACCAAACACTAAAATAGCAGCAGTAAACACTAAGAAAAGTTTGAACACCACCATAAGCGCGGCAAAACCGAATGTGCCTACAGCCTCTGCCATTAAGCCGAAAACGCCGATAGGGGCAATTTTCATTACGCAGTTAATCATCCACACCATGGCATCAACAATGGTGTTTACTCCATTTAAGATAGGCTCACGGTTCTTT
The DNA here is from genome assembly GCF_056311745.1 of Alteromonas sp. ABV4_150. Lineage (NCBI taxonomy): Bacteria > Pseudomonadati > Pseudomonadota > Gammaproteobacteria > Alteromonadales > Alteromonadaceae > Alteromonas > Alteromonas sp. ABV4_150. The sequence goes on from NZ_CM149971.1 coordinate 3,263,650, forward strand.
TTCGGCTGTTTGGAAAGGGCAAGACCGAAGAATAAGCAAAACACCAAAATTTGCAGAATGTTTGCGTTAGTTAATGATGCAAACACATTGGTTGGGATCATGCCTGTGACGGTTGCCCAAAAAGAGGGGAGTTTACCTTTAGATGCGTATTCGCCAGAGAACATGCCTTGTACCGATGATACATCAATACCGATACCAGGCTTAAACACTTCGCCCATTATTAACGCAAGTGCCACAGCGAGGGCTGAGGTTAGAGCAAAATAGGCCAGCGTAGATAGGCCCACTTTTCCTGCATTGGTGCTGTTGCCAAGCCCCGCTGCACCTGAGATAAGCGCCACGGCCACCAGTGGGATAACCAGCATTTTTATCAGGTTGATAAAAATAGCTCCTAAAGGTGCGAACATTTCAGCGCTTTCACCCATAAAGGCGCCAACGGCAGTACCAATGATCATCGCAATGACAACTTGAACGCCGATATTGCTAAGTAAGGATTGTTTATTAGACACGTCTAGAACCTCGTAGAGTGTATTTATGTGATAGGAAGATAGTGAGCGTCATGTGTAAACAGTTAGTTTTAACGGCATACGTCGATGCACAAAGCGGCTAAAAGCACCTAATTCAAAAGAACGGAATTAGTTACTTGTTTCAAGCGTCACTATCGATAATGGGCCGTAATGGACGATAACAGGATTTAATGAAAGAGCTATTTCACGGGTCTCTTGTCGCTGTCACCGCTATCGCTATGTGCAAGTGTCGACGAAGCATTTTCGCGGGACGTTTCGGGCTCGGTATGTGGGTGGTGAGCATCTCTATTGGGATTGTCGTACTCGTCATCATATTCGTCACCGCCTTTGTCATCATCATAAGGCTTAGAGGGAGTAGGGAACTTAAACTTAGCACTGTATTTAAGTAGCGTGATGTTCCCGATGACTACGCCTAATACTAAAACAATAACGATAATGACCCAGGTAGTACTCATAAAAATTCCGTAGGCTTGCGCCCTTTGTTCAAAACGTAGCGATTATACAAGTTAGGCAGCTGCGGCAAAATACACGATTTACCTTCTATATCGCTTTGTTGAATGGCTTGTGTAAAACCGTCTAGGTTCCTGGCATTTTCAAAGATACTTGCTGTGCTTTTAAAGCTCAAATGCCAAGGTTCAACGGCCACACCACCATTATTGACAGAAAAAGGACGATAGAAACCGAACTGTTCCATATGATCAGCTAACCAACAGGAAAGGTTATGGCAGGGGCCACCATTAAGGTATTCGCTTTCTACAAGGTTAAAGTTGCCGTCCCAATTGTGTACAGCAGCTCTGTCATAAACGTCAATATCGGTGCCCCAATGATGACGACTGCCGCCAGGTAGCGCAGACCAGGTCAAAATAGCATGCAGTTTTTCATTGTCACTCAGCGTCTCGAAAGGAAGTTCTGTGCCGTTAACATCAAGAAGCTGCGCCTGCCCCGTCCACTTGCGGTTAAAAATGGCGGTTTGCCTATCGAAATCGCGGAAGCTACTGACTAACTGTAGGTCTATACCGTCATTGTGCGCAGCATCTTGCATAGCAAGAAAGGGCGAAATAACGTCTTTATGAAGCCTATGCCCATTGCCAGCATCAACAAGGTGATTGTTGTGCTGGCCTAGCCATGCTTGTTGCGCAATCTGAATCATGTGAGACAAAAACGCTATTTAGCCAGCAAGCGTTCTAAAATACCGAAATACATATCGGCAAGTAGCTCTAGGTCAGCCATTTTTACGCACTCGTCAATTTTGTGAATAGTGGCGTTAACCGGCCCAAGCTCTATAACTTGTGCCCCCGTAGGTGCAATAAAGCGGCCATCTGATGTGCCGCCAGCAGTAGAGAGTACTGTAGGTGTACCTTTAACTGCAGCAATCGCACCTTGGGTTGCTTCTAACAGCGCGCCTGTATCGGTCAAAAATGGTTGTCCATTAAAGGTCCAGTTTATTTCGTACTCAAAATCGTGGGCGTCTAAAATAGCGGTGACACGTTCAATAAGAAGTTGGTCGGTCACTTCTGTTGAAAAACGGAAGTTAAAGCAAACGTGAAGTTCGCCAGGGATCACGTTGCCCGCACCTGTACCTGCGTGAATATTTGAAATCTGAAAGCTGGTAGGTGGAAAGAAGTCGTTACCGTTATCCCAATGGGACTTAGCTAACTCATCAAGGGCTGCCATGGCGCTGTGCACAGGGTTGTTAGCTAGGTGAGGGTAAGCAACGTGACCTTGCACACCTTTCACAACTAAATCACCAGTTAATGAGCCTCTACGGCCATTTTTAACAATATCACCGACTTCGTCTGTTGAAGATGGCTCGCCAACAATACACCAGTCAATTTTTTCATTTCGCGCTTCTAGGGTGTCGATAACGCGTGTAGTACCGTTAATAAACGGGCCTTCTTCGTCGCTCGTGATAAGGTAGGCAATGCTTCCCTTGTGATCTGGGTACTTGTTCACAAATTCGCGGGTGGCGACTAGCATAGCAGCAAGGCTGCCTTTCATGTCGGCAGCGCCGCGACCATGCAAATAGCCATCAACTTCTGTCGCAGTGAAAGGTGGTGTTTTCCACGCCGACTCTGGGCCGCTTGGTACCACATCAGTATGACCAGCAAAACAAAATACGGGGCCTTCTTTACCTCGGCGAGACCAAAGGTTAGTAGTGTCTTCAAACACCATAGTTTCATTGTCAAACCCTAGCGCGCCTAGAAACTCGCCCATGGCTTCTTGGCAGCCTGCATCTTCTGGCGTTACAGAGCGGCGGTTTATAAGCTGCTTAGCAATTTCAATAACAGAATCGTTTAACAAAATATTTCCTCATACTGTGCAGGCTTAAAACCAATGTGAAAGGCATCATCGTGAAAAAGAATTGGGCGTTTAACCATAGCAGGGTGGAGTTCTAACAAGGCTAGTGCTTTGTCTTTATCTAAGTTTGCTTTTTCTTGCTCTTCTAGCTGGCGGTAGGTTGTTCCACGTTTATTTAACATGGCTTCCCAGCCAAGCTCAGACTCAGCGCGTACAAGGAAGTCGTTATCGATACCGTCTTTGCGATAGTCGTGAAAGGTGAACGGGATATCGTTTTCTGCCAACCATTTCTTCGCTTTTTTGATGGTGTCACAGTTAGGGATCCCATAAAGGATTGTGCTCATGGTGATTTATTCCGTACTACTTTGTTGTTAATTGATGATGACACTGTCGCCATGGTGCCATTAAGTCCAGTATTTATGCCGGTGCATAAGAAGATAAACGCTAAGCGCATCTTTAGCACTCACAGGATTTCAGCTGTCGACTTTTCTTGTTTGCTACATCATACAAGCAGTTGATACGTTGTTAAACTCACTCGCGATGGTTTTTAAAGGTAAAAGCCTGTGTTTAGATTAAGAGTGAAGTTATAGATAGAGTGTTAGGAGTGTGTCTTCACCAGCTTCTACAAATTTTTGGTGTGTGGGCAATACACCAATAAACGCCTGTGCATTAAGCAAAGTTAGCGCACAAGTATTGCTTACACCACGCTGTTTCAGCCATGCTGCATTAACAGTAAAGAGTACCTGTTTGGGTTTAATTAACTCGCCGCGCTTTAACGTGCAGCCGAATTGTGCGGCATGTAGGTGAGTCGTATCACCGCCGTATTTAATTTTGCACTTAAGACCAGCGGAAGATTGTATGTCGATGGCATAGTCCAAGGGCGAAACCTTTATTACTTTACCAGCAAAAGGAGAGACCACAATATTCGAGTTAGAACTTATGGCGGCGCCTGGCCCCATAAGTCCACTTTGATAAAAAGGGTCATCAATATCGCAAAGCGATATCACCCGCCCCGAAAATGGACTTAAGGTGACAAATTGCTTGGCAAAACTGTCTGGCGCGTACTGTAATTGCTTACCGTTCACTACGTTAAATGTCCTGATTTACCGTGTAGCCCGCTCCCTTGAGGGCGCGGATTGCATCTTTTAGTTTATTATCTTTTACCAAAAAGAAGTCAGTATCAAAGGTTGATACAACGAAAATTGCCACCTTGGCCGATGCTAATACCTCGCCTATTTGTGCCATGATCCCTACCATAGACAGATGCAAAGGCCCTAACAACTCAAGAGCACGCCAACCTTCATCGCTATCAAGGGAGGGGACATCAATAGAGTCTGGCACAACGATAGACAACTCATCTTCTGTTTTGCCCAGAAAAAATAGTGGACTATTAAGTACAGAAGCTGGGATATCACTTTCTGGATCCAAGCTGTGAATTGTAAACAAAGATTCTCTAACTAGCAGTGTTTGTTTTGGCATGAAAAAATTGGAAAAAAGATAACTTCGAAGATGTCCACATTAAACCACTAACTGTGATTAAGTGCTACGTGTTATCCACTTAATCTGTGGATAAGTTTGTTGAGTAGTTTGGGGTCTTAATGTAAGTCATTGATAATGAATAATAAAATAAACTGTACAAACAATAGTCAGTGGATAACATTCTCTAATTCACAAGCATTTTCCACAGGTCATGTCTACAACTAAAATAAAAAATGTTTGGTTATTTTGCAATTTCTTAGCTTGACAAGCGTCACTTTTTTAAAAAATTCAGCGCATTGAAAAACAGATGCTCACTGACGATCTTGCATGTAAAACCTATTGATTTTGCTGCGCGTGAAAATTAAAACGATCTATTATTTAACAAACATTTCGTAAGGGTCTAAATTCAGTAGTTACGTTATAAATTTTAAGTCGTAGAGCTCAAAACTAAATACACCAAGAGCCCTTTATCCCTAAATCTAACAATAGAGAAAAAGACAATGTCAGATTCATCATGGTGCGATATTACTGTAGAAAACGCAGATGAACTAGTCAGCTTTTATGAAGACGTGATGAAATGGAAAAAAGAACCTATTGATATGGGAGGCTACAACGATTACGTCATGCTAAAGCCTGACTGTACGCCAGTAGGCGGTATTTGTCATAAGCAAGGTGTTAATGCGCAGTACCCCAGCGGCTGGATTAACTATTTTACGGTGGAAAATCTTGAGTCAGCGTTAAACGCGGTGACGGAAAAGGGCGGAAAGCAGGTGGGTGAAATTCGCCACCATGGCAAAGACAGCTTCTGCGTGATTTTGGATCCAAGCGGTGCAGCTTGTGCGCTTTATCAAAAGGAACAAAGCTAAGAAGAGTCAAATACCCCCACGATTAGAAATAGCGCATAGAGAGAAGAGCGAAGAATAAAAAAGGCAGCGTGTAGAACTACTTGCTGCCTGTCTTCATTGCTTACTTGTTCAGTACACCGCGGTTAACTTGATCCCGTTCAATAGATTCAAACAGAGCTTTGAAGTTACCCTCTCCAAAACCTTCATCTTGCTTACGCTGGATAAATTCAAAGAACACTGGACCAAATACGGTTTCAGAGAAAATCTGAAGCAATAAGCGAGGTTCACCGTTCTCGGTAGTACCATCAAGCAAAATACCGCGCTTTTGAAGCTCGTCAACGTTCTCACCATGACCAGGCAAGCGCTCTTCTAACATTTCATAATAGGTATTTGGCGGAGGCGTCATAAACTTCATGCCTCTTGCTTTCAGTTTATCTAAGCACGCTACCAAATCGTCACAAGCGAAAGCGATATGCTGAATACCTTCACCGTTGTATTTCATTAAGAATTCTTCAATTTGGCCGCCGCCGCCAACCGCCTCTTCGTTTAGCGGTATACGAATTTTACCGTCTGGCGCTGTCATGGCTTTCGACAGTAGGCCAGTATATTCACCTTTTATGTCGAAGTAGCGAATTTCTCTGAAATTAAATAGCTTTTCGTAGAATCCTGCCCAGAAATCCATGCGACCGCGATACACATTATGGGTAAGGTGGTCGAGGGTATGGAAGCCACATCCTTCGGGGTGGCGATCTACACCTTCAATCCAGTTGAAGTCGATATCATAGATAGTGTTCTCGCCTTCATAACGGTCTATAAGGTAAAGCATTGCGCCGCCAATACCTTTAATTGCAGGGAGTTTCAATTCCATTGGGCCTGTGTGTGTGTCCATAGGCTGCGCACCGCGTGCGAGTACTTCTTTGTAAGCATGCTGGGAATCTTTAACGCGAAAAGCCATGCCGCAAGCTGAAGGACCGTGCTCTTCAGCATAGTAGCCTGCGTGGCAGTTTTTTTCGTAGTTACTCAGTAGATTGATGTCGCCCTGACGCCATAGCTCAACGTCCTTTGACTTGTGACGTGCAACAAGCGTAAAGCCCATCGCTTCAAAGATAGGCTCCAATATGCCTTTTTCTGGCGCAGTGAACTCTAGGAATTCAAACCCGTCCAAACCGATTGGGTTTTCAAACAAATCAGCCATAGCGATACATCCTCAACGTAAATCATATTTTATAATTGTTGCTCGATTGTAAGGCCGCAGTGAAAAATCAAGCAATAGATGGCGTGTATCACCGTTCTGCAAATGGAAAGTGAGGCTGTAACGTTAAGTTTTCACCTGCGACAGTAACGTTAGGTTAGAGCAAGTGTGGTTGCTCTAACTTTTTGTAAGTATTATGAATTAAACCAGTTTTATAACTAGTGCCTGTGTTCATAAATTGATACAGGCAGCAAAACGAGTAAACCTTTTAATACTAGTAAGTATCAGGAAGAGTAGTGCGCTTACTTCTGTCCATCATAATATTTTTTAAGACCTTCCCAGCACGCCAAGTAGTCCCGTTGGCGAGTGTCATTATTTAAAGCAAATTCCGTCGGAGCAATGGCATAGCGAGACTCAAACATAAATGCCAATGTGTTTTCGTAGCGCTGGGGGGCTAATTCAGCGTTGGACGCTTTTTCAAAAACTTCAGCTTCAGGTCCATGAGGCGTCATGCAGTTGTGAAGGCTCATACCGCCCGGCACGAATCCATGTTCTTTTGCATCGTACGTACCTTCAATAAGCCCCATAAATTCACTCATGATATTTCTGTGGTAATAAGGTGGGCGAAAGGTATTTTCCGCTACCATCCACCTTGGTGGAAAAATAACGAAATCTACGTTTGCTGTACCCTCTAGCTCAGACGGAGAGGTAAGTACGGTGAAAATAGACGGGTCAGGATGATCGAAGCTTACGGTATTCATCACATTGAAACGAGAGAGATCGTATTTGTAGGGGGCAGAATTACCTACCCAAGCCACCACATCAAAAGGGGAATGATCAAGTTTGGCTTCAAACAGGTTACCGCAGAACTTGTTGACCATGGTATGAGGCGTTTCGTTATCTTCAAACCAAGCTGTGGGATAACAAAAATCTCGCTGGTTTGCATAGCCATTTGCGCCAACCGGGCCGCGTTCGGGCAATACAAAAGGATGGCCGTAATTTTCACATATATACCCACGAATTGGTCCACTTGTAGGGTTAACAGAGAAACGAACACCTCGAGGGATAACCGCAATTTCACCCACAGACAAATTGAGCTTGCCGAATTCGGTGGTAATGAGCATGTCGCCAAGCTGTGGGACAATAAGCATCTCACCATCAGATGAATAGAAAACACGATTTTGCATATCTGCATTAGCACTGTAGCAATGTATTCCCATACCTACTTGCGCCTTAGCGTCTCCGTTAGTGGCAATGGTGACTAGTGAATCTACAAAATCTATGTCTTGTTCAGGGAGAGGGACAGGACTCCATCTCAATACATTAGGTGGGCAAGGCACATCAGTTTCTGGCGCAGTTCTTACCAGGCCATTATCAATTTTTTCAAAGTCACCCATTGCGATAGATGGGCGCAGGCGGTACGTCCAGCTGCGGCGGTTCTCGGCCCGAGGTGCGGTAAATGCCGTGCTGCTAAACTGTTCAGCATAGAGCTTATAGTTCACCTTCTGCGGACTGAATTGACCTTTGGGAAGGGCGCCTGGCAGCGCTTCAGTTTCGTGCTCGTTGTTAAAGCCCGTTAAATAAGACAAGTTATCCATATACGCTCCGATAGACGTGACCAGTGTCTGGCTCTACTCCCAGACCAATAATAAAGTAGTTGCAAATGAAACTATGTGTTTTAGGCTAGAGGTAAACGAAATGTAAATCAATGATAGGTATACAGTTGGCGGGATGATGAAGAAGCAGACATCGGTACGCTAGCTTTACACTGTTAATGACAGGCGTTGAAAGGCTTACGTTAATAAAAGGAAAGAGTACATGAAGCTAGAAGACATGCTTGCCTACAAGGTGGCCATGCTAGCAAGCGATTTAAGTGAGTCTCTCGCAAACGAATATGCTGAATATAAGCTTACCAACCCAGAGTGGCGTATCCTCGCCACGCTAGGTGCTGCTAAAGATAGTGGGCCAGTATCTTCGCTTACGGCAAAAGAACTCGCTATTGCAACACGTCTTGATAAAGTTCAAGTCTCACGAGCGCTAGAGCGACTGGTGAAACGAGACGCTATCTACAAACGTTCCTGTACAGATGACAAGCGTGCCACGCTTATTTCACTGTCAATAAAAGGGGAGCAAATTTACAAAACCTTGTTACCCAAAATCATATGCTGGCAAAATAATCGATTAGAAAATATCACTGATGATGAGTACCAGATATTTCTAAAAGTGATAGATGCACTCAGGCCTTAAAATTCGGGTGAAATCCTCGATAAGTCTGGTCTGAGCAGATGCGAGTCTATCGCCATAAAGGTTACTTTTACCCCTTTAACTGTTAGATTCCTCTGAACTAATCAAATGGCACAGCTTTGGCGTTTATTAATCATGGTTTATCGCCCTATAAATATTAAACAATCGCTACTAGCCAGCGCTTGTACCAGAGCTGCATAAAAAAACTTAGCAAGGAAATTGAGTGGCACCCTTAGACATATACGCCGGTAAAAAAGCACGTGAAACCATAATGAAAAACGGGTTTGTTCCTGAGTTGTTTAGTTATTTTTTGGGGGCTTCTGGCGGCCCTAAATGGTTTTCACTTGCTGGCCTAGACCGGGTGCTATTTCCTGAATGGTTTGCCAATATAGACCATCAAATACATGTTATAGGCTCATCAGCAGGTGCGTTTCGTGCAATTTGCGCTGTTCAAGACGACCCCTTGGCTGCCATAAACCGCCTAGCGACGTCTTACTCGACAACAACGTACAGCGAAAAACCAACGCCGAGAGAAATTACGGCTAAAGCCGAAGACTTGTTGAAAGAAATGGTAAACGAAGCAGGCAAGCAAGAGGTGCTGTCTAATTCCCGATTCAAAGCCCACCTTATAGTTGCTAAGTGTTTGGGTGCTACCCGCTTTGAGAGTAAATTCAGACAGCTTTCGGGCTTAGCTATGAGCGCAGCGGCTAATACTGTAAATCGCAAAAATTTGTCGCGCTTATACACACGTTATGTCTTTTCTACTCCGAATACTGATTTTGCAATCCACGACCCCTACCAGCTTCCTACCAAGTACCATGAACTGACACAAGGTAATATACACGCAGCATTACTTGCATCGGGTTCTATTCCCATTGTGATTGAAGGCGTACCGGAAATTGAAGGTGCGCCAGTAGGTATGTATCGCGATGGCGGTATTATCGACTACCACTTTGACCTGTCGTTTGGACCAGATGACGGTTTAGTGCTGTATCCGCACTTTTACGATAAACCTATCCCAGGATGGTTCGATAAAGGCTTAAAGGGTAGGGTGCCTCACAGTTCAAGCTACGATAATGTGGTGATGTTAGTCCCTTCATCTTCTTTTGTAGCAAATCTACCTTATAGCAAAATTCCAGACAGGAAAGATTTTGAAGTGCTAGATGCTGACACGCGCATTAAATACTGGCAAACGGTATTACAAGAAACCGACAGGCTCGGTGAATACTTTATGCGTGCTGTAAATGACGGAACCTTAGTGGACGCTATTAAGCCACTACCATTTAATATGATATGAAAAGGGATGGTTAATCGTTAGGTAAACGGCTAATTGCTGTCAAATTAGTCACTTGAACCCTCTTTTAATAAGTTTTTCTTGCAGGTGGCGTCTATGCTAAGTATTATACGCGCCGTTGTCCGGCATTCGCCCACCTCACAGGTGCAACACAGTTCTATATGCGTCTATAGCTCAGTTGGTTAGAGCGCTACCTTGACATGGTAGAGGTCCCCTGTTCGAATCAGGGTAGACGCACCATCTATTTTTCATCAAAAAGATTTCAACCTTTGTCGAATCCTATTTGCGCTATTGGCACGGTATGGTGTGTTGGCAATTACAGTATTCATTTATTCGTCTGTGTTCAATATTACGTCTTATAAGATCATCTAATTACTGCTTTTAGACTACACTGAAGTAGTGCTGATAATTTTTTCAAACGCTGAGTACTTAAAAAGTAGTTAAGGGAGTACGATGAGCTTGCAGAGATATGAAGAGCCCTTGTTGTTTGGACAACATGGTGCTGCCGAGAGGCGGTTCCTTGAGCTTATTAGTGCCTTACCAAAAGTGTCTGTACAAGGGTACGACAAACAACGAAGGGTGATTTACTGGAATAAATCAAGCGAAGATATTTACGGCTACAGCGAGGAAGAAGCGCTGGGTAAGAAGCTTGAAGACCTTATTATTCCGAACTTTATACGAAATGATGTTATCAAGCTTCATCAGCGATGGGTCGAATTCGATGAGCCTATTCCCTCCGATGAATTGGTGTTAAAGAAGAAGGGGGGGCAGCCCATTCACGTTTTTTCTTCTCACGTAATGTTAAAGCAAGGTACTGATTCGCCAGAGATGTATTGTGTCGATATTGACTTAACTGAACAGCACGAGATACGTCAAGAGTTGGAGCTAATGGCGTCAACTGACTTACTCACTAACTTGCCCAACAGGCGCGCGCTAGAGCTGTGTTTAACCTCTGTTATTGAAGATGCAAAGTCGTCTAACACAGGTTTTGCGTTGTTCTTTATCGACCTAGATATGTTTAAAGAGGTTAACGATACCTTAGGGCATTCTTGGGGTGATGAATTGCTAAAGTCAGTGGCCAAACGCTTGTCAGGCTGCATTGACAACGCTAATGGCGTACTAGCTCGGTTTGGCGGAGACGAGTTCGTTTACTTGGCTATCGACGTAACCTGCGAAATTAAGTGTGAGGAAATCGCGAAAACCCTGTCCGCGTGTTTTAAAGAGAGCTTCGCGCTAAGTACTGAAAACGTCCATATTACCTCTAGCATTGGCATCAGCCTGTACCCCCGTGATGGCGATGTTATCGACGACCTCCTTAAGCATGCCGATGCAGCTATGTACCAGGCGAAGGCTGAGGGCCGCAACAGATATCACTTTTTCACCAACGCTTTAAGTCAGCGGCTTCGCGAGCAGAGAAACATAGCCGTTAATTTAAGAAAATCGCTGCGCAATGATGAATTCGAACTTTTATTTCAACCCCAAGTCGATGTTAAAACCGGTGAGTTTACTTCATGTGAAGCACTGCTTAGATGGTGTCCTGTAGATAAAACCAAAGCTGTACCTCCTGATGTTTTTATACCTATCGCCGAGCGTAGTGAATTAATTGGAGATATAGGAAACTGGGTGCTTAGAAAAGCGTGTGAACAGGCGCACGCATGGAAGCAAAAAGGCATTAAAATTCGTATCGATATTAACGTTTCAGGCAAAGAGCTAGAAAAAAGCTCGTATTTTAAATGCCTTACTGCTTGTCGCGACGAATACAATCTGCAGCCTAAAGATATCGGTTTAGAGCTTACTGAAAACGTACTAATTAAATCAGACAGTAACATTTTAGAAGATCTTCGAGCACAGCGGGATTTAGGCGTAGAAATCTCAATTGACGATTTCGGGACTGGCTATTCTTCACTAAGTTATTTGAAGCATTTTCCGGTTACACATCTTAAAATTGACCGCTCTTTTCTAGAGGGCGCTCCGGAAAATGAGTACGACAGTGCATTAATGGCAGCCATTGTTAATGTAGGCCATAAGCTAAACTTGAAGATCGTTGTGGAAGGAGTGGAAACAGAAAGCCAATCTGACTATTGTAAATCCCTAAATGTAGAATTTGTACAAGGCTATCTGTATTCAAGACCAATAAGCGCTGACGCCATAGAGAGCTTATATAAGGAGCAAAGTCGTTAGGTTTAAAAAGTCGTTTAAGGCGCTAAGTATTTTTCACACATTCGTTCACGGTAAACGCCTATCAAGTATCATCAAAAAGCGCTGTATTAATACACATTCCACAGTGATGGCTTTGCAAAATAGTAGCCCTGCTGATGATCAACCCCTAGCTTATTCAACGCCACCGATTCCGCCTCGTTTTCTACCATTTCGGATATTACCTTTATGTTCAAGCCTTTGGCTATGCTAACAAGGCTTGAAACAAATAGCTGGTTGTCTTTATTTGTGTGAATGCCTTGCGTTAGCCTGCCGGAGAGCTTTACAAACTGTGGCTGTATCGCCCGAAGGCCAGATAGTGAAGCAAAATTATCACCAAAACGCTCAATGGTAATGCCACACCCTATGTTGATTAACTGCCGGCATAGTGATTCTGTCACTTCTCTGTACTGAATCAATGCAGCATCCTCGACTTCGAAAAACAGTCTGTGGCTTAAGGCTTTGCGATTAGCGATTTCTTTTATCAACCAATTCCTGAATTCAGTATTAGCGATTGATGCTATGCTTAAATTCACAGCAACCTGTTGCGAGGTTACCTCTAACTTCTTAAGTACGATTGTGGTGACAAGCTTGTCTACCTGCGGAATTAAGTCTAGTCGCTCCGACGCTGGGATCAGCTGTGCCATCGGGATCACGTCATTCGTATCTTTATCCTTGAAGCGCCCTGACGCTTCGTAATAAGCGGGGACGTTTTGGTCTGTATTCATTACAGGCTGAATCATAATATCTGCGTATTGCTGAGACACAATGTAGTTCAGTCGCTCACGCCACTGAGTATTACTGTGCACTTTTGATATTTCTGATGCTAACTGCCAGCCGTTTTGGGTTTTCATGGCGGCAATAAGGGCGCTATCCACACTTTCCATGATTTGCGGCATTGACATAGTACCGACAAAACGCGTTATACCCATGTAGGTTGCTTTTGTTCCATCTCGAAGTGGAGAGACACTTGCACATTGTTTTGCAAGATTAGTAAGCATGAGTTCTCGGGCTGCGCCTTCCATAGCCTCGCTAATAAGCGCAAAGTCGCCGCCCGACAATCGAAACACGAAGCGAATGTTGTGATTGTTCTTAGTTTCTTCCACCAAAATATTCGCCACTGCTTTTATGTAATTGTCGCCCGGCACCATTCCTAATTTTGTATTTATGCTGCCTAAATGAGCTAGCCTGACAATAATGAGCTCTTTTTCTTGCGCAGTGGCATTCTCGTTTAATAGGGCACGCATATGGCGTTCGAAAGCGCCTCTATTCGCAAGCATTGTGAGCGAATCTTTGCTGGCTTCTTTTTTGAATAGTTCTGATTGTCGCTTAAGCTCGTCAAACTTAGAAGATAACGTGTTCGCGAGGGAGTTAGCAGCTTCGGCTAACGGCTTAAATTCTTCACTCGACGCCGTTAGTTCAGGCGATGTGAAGTTGTGGCTGCCCATTTCATTAAGCTTTTTAACGGTCTTATAAAGTGGTCGTTTTATCCGTCCGTTAACGAGTACCACGAAAAGTGAAAGAAGCACTGCAAGGGCGACAAAAGCAGCGGTATTTTTAATCAGTACAGCGATAAACTTATTGGCAATCGTACTTTCACTTGCCGTAAGTACGAGGTTATTCTCACTATTATATAAAGGTGCACGCTTCGTGTAACTGGGGCTTGGGTCAACAAGAGAATACCACGATGGCAAAGTGTCTTCGCTTAGGGCCTTTGCGCTCAATACTTCTTTTCCGTCAGCGTCAATCACCGATGCGGCAGATATATAGGGCTGTGCTACGGCACTCTCCGTCAATGTTTTAAGTGCTAGACGCTCATTTTGGGGAGAAAGAGAAACCTGTTGAGCAACGGCACTCCTGTAAATTAACGCACTTTTTTCAGCCTGCAGCGTTACCGCCTCAGACGCGTTAATTTGTAACTCACGTAATTCAGCAACAGACAATGCAGTAAATGCTAAAAACAAAAGGGTTACAATACCCAAATTAGTTTGGCTAGATAGCTTCATTACTAGCAGTTATCTCCTTTAACTGAGAAATTAATTTTCGCTAAAAACAGTCGTGTGGCATTGCCGTGTAAGAATTCACGAGCCGTTCAGTACAATTACGCTTTAAGTGCAAGACACTTACACTTAAAGCGTAATTGTAGCTTACACAAGGGGTGAGTGCGAATTATACAATGTAATCACAAATGTACATTAAAACAAAATGTTAAGCGAGTAGTAATAATGCTTTTAGCTTGTCTATACGTTTTACTTGCTATTTAGCCACCACACTTTATTAGGGGCTTCACCAGCACGCTTTACAGGTACTATTTCGCCAAAAATAGGAATGCTGGTGGGAACACCCTTCGCATAGGCAAGCTCTGTAATTTTCATCAAAGGTTCATTCCAGTTATGTAGCGCTAAATCAAAGGTACTGTTGTGCACGGGCATCATGACACTAGCTTGAATATCGATATGCGCTTGCAGACTCTGTTCAGGCAGCATATGAATGTCAGACCACAGTTCGTTGTATGCGCCGGTTTCGATCATTGATAAGTCGAACGGGCCGTACTTGTCGCCTATCACTTTGAAGCCTTCAAAATAGCCCGAGTCACCGCTGTAAAAGATGTTGGTATTCGAAGATTTAATAACCCAGCTAGCCCAAAGGGTCTCGTCTCTATCAAATAAACCTCGCCCAGAAAAATGCTGGGAGGGGGTCGCTATGATTTCAATATCTCTAACCCCTGTGTTTTGCCACCAATCCAACTCAACGATTTTGTTTGCATCTACGCCCCAGTCACGTAAATGATTGCCTACTCGCAACGGTGTAATAAACACGTCGACTTTGTTTTTTAGTACTTCAATGCTGCCCTTATCTAAATGGTCGTAATGATCGTGACTGATAATTACGGCATCTAAATTCGGTAAATCTTCAAGCGATATAGGGGATTGGTGGAAGCGCTTGGGTCCCGCCCATTGAACGGGAGACGCGCGCTCACTGAAAACCGGGTCGATCAATATATAACGCTCGGCAAGTTTCAATAGGGTAGTAGAGTGGCCCAGCTTTATCACGCTGTCTTCTGCAACTGCGTCAAGCATTTGTGGTGTAAGTGCCGACACGGGTATGTCAAACGTTGGCGTTGCAGCATCTCTATTGTCACGAAAATACGCTTTGGTGACTTCCCACATGTCTCGCCACGTCGTTTTATATTCAATATGAGTATTAGTGAATTTTTCAGGTTGCGACGCGCTTGCAGCAAGGGTGTTTGAAGAACCACAAAAAGATGTCATAAATAAAACTCCAACAAGAAAGCGTGTGCGATTAAAAACGGGCATGCTCTCACCTTAAATTAAAAGTACACTACACAGTATAGTTTACTTATGATAAGCGAATCTAGTAAAAAGTAAACTGTTGAGTGTATTTTTGTTGCCTTGTCCGATGTTTGGTTGTACTGACAGGCTTAACTATGGAGCACAATTAAACTGTAATATGGGATGCTAATCTGGGATGAGTCGAGCGAATGCTTTTGCAGAACTAGGTGAATTAAAGCAACCTGTTAACACATAGCCAATGGTATTGAACTTATTGTCGAGCAGCCTTGCACTAACCCCATTATTACTTTGTTCTTCAATTATCCAACGATTGCGGCCACTAGAAGTATGAGTGGGGAGCACCATGTTTATAGGATGACAGCTGGTTTTCACAACAATGGGCATAATGGGGTAGGACAAATGCGCGGGTTGCTTCCCGTTCATTTTCTCGTTGGCTAAGTTTGACGCCAGTAACTTAACTTGATTCAGTAATGGCGCGACGTAGGGCAGAACTACGCCAACTCGCTCAGACTTATTATCAGCAATTATTTGAGCGCCTGCATCGTCATGCTGTGTTGAGACTTGCGCACAGTCTCCCACGGCAAACACATCTGGCGCCGATGTTTCTAGGTTACTATTAGTTAAAATGCCGCGCTGACAAGAAATGTCAGCGCGTAACGCCAACTCAATATTGGGCTTTACACCAATTGCTGATAGCACAAGGTCGCTTTTAAATCGCTCTCCGTTAGCAAGCAACACTTCTACGCCCTGTCCATCATTTTCAACACGCGATACTGTAGTGTCAAAATGAAATGCTGCACCTGCCTCTGCTAATGCATGAGTGAGTGAAGTAGAAGCTTCTTTGGGCAGCAGCGCGTTGAGCGCACTGGGTTGAGGGTCGACAATACTCACATGAACACCTGCCAGCAGCAGGTTATCAGCAAATTCACAGCCAATTAAGCCAGCCCCCATGATTGTAATGTGGCGGGCATGCGCGGCGTCGGTAATGAACTGTCCATAATCAGTAAGGTTATTTACAACGCGAATTTTGTGACTTGCGTTACCCTCAATAGCTGGCGTCACTGCCGATGAACCTGTCGCTAGAACTAACTTGTCGTAAGGTTGCTCTCCACCGCCTTGAAGTAACACGCATTTAGCGTGCGTGTCGATATGTTCTACCAACGTATGAGTAAACAGTCTAACGCGATATTGGCGTGAAAAATCCGAGGCCGAACTTTGTGTAAGCGTAGCGACACTTTTTTGTTGCGCATAAGCATTAGATAGCTGAGGCTTGCTGTAAACCGCGCCATCATCTGCAGAAATAACAATAATAGGCGTATGTTTGTCGTGTTGACGGTACGATTTTACAAAGTTAACGCCCGCCATGCCCGAACCCACAACCACGATGGGTGCATCGCTTGCATCGTCGTGCTGAGTTCCTTGGCTGGCTAGCGGCTTTGGGCTTGCAGGGCCTTCACTGTGAAAGGGTTGGAGCGATGCCTTTTGCGTGTTCATATGCTCAACATTTCTCACTTCAGTCACTTGTTTCATTTGAAAATCGCGCTTACTAATGCCACAGTCAGGGCAACACCAATCGTCGGGAATGTCTTCCCATTTAGTACCTGGGCGTAAGCCTTCTTCAGGGCAGCCTTGTTCCTCATCATATAGCCAACCACAAGCCTGACATTCCCATATTCTATACTGCGACATAGCTTCTACCTCACCGAGCCTTTTGTTTTATAGCCACTAAAGACAATTTTTTATGAAAAACAGTCGTTACGCTGAAAGAAGTGCATCAAGCTCTTCATTAAACGCGTGTAAAGCCCACTCGTTCTTACCATATTGAATGTAGGGCAGGGCGCCGCTTTCTAACGATGATTGGATAGACTCACCCAAAGCCCAATCCTCGTTGAGCGTGGTATTGGTGATGTCGTGGTTTTTCTGCCAATGACGAAGCTGATTAATATCGTTAAGATCGGCGCTCTTGGGGATTAAGGTCGTAATAGTAATTTCGGTTTCTCCCGCGCTAAGTGGGCGAAAGTTAATAAATTCAACGTGTTCCTTTTGTATAAGCAGCGCCGTATTAGGCAGCAACATGAACAGCGTGTGGCTATAGTCATGCAGCGATAAATCGTCTGTTGCCTGTGCTTCTTCAGACGACAAGTTCTTTGTGGGCATAACTACCCGGTAATGCATATCAACCTTGTCAATTACCGCAACATTGTTGTAAAAAAACGGCGCAATGGTCTCTTTGTGTGCAAATGCAAAGTGATAAGTCTCAAGTCCGCCTTCAGAAAAGAGCTTCCAATTACCCTTCCATACCTTAGTAAAGCGCTTGAAATGCGTTAGTTCATCTGCTTTAAGCCACTCAAGGTGCGCATTCATACCTGCCAAGTGACCCGTTAAATGGGCTTTGATATCTTCATTTTCAGCAGCGCTTGGACACACCCATATAAAGCCATACATTTCAATGCTAGGCAGTGCTATTAAGCCATTGTCTGACTTATTGGTATTTGGAAAGCAGTGCTGGTGACCTGGAATGTTGTTAAGTGCGCCACCAGTGGTATACGACCATGCGTGGTAAGGGCATACAAACTGCTTACTGCACCCCGAGCCTTCAACTAATTTCGCACCTCTATGTCGGCAGGCGTTTCTAAATACATGCACGAGGTTGTTCGAATCACGGCTGACAATCAACGAGCCCATAGTTGTCTTAACTTCCTTATAACTGTCGAGCTCACCTACTTCAGAGGCATGAGCCACAATGGTCGGTAGAGAATTGAACACCTTTTTTAGTTCATCGTTAAATCGAAATTGGCTGGTATATCTGTCGGTATCCGAACGTACCTCAATATCACCCAGAGAGGTGGTTTTGTTAGCGACGTTTTGTTTCGCATTTTTAATCAACAACTTTTCGATATCGGTGTTCATGATGTCACTCCTAAACTGGAAGCGTATGTTTTGACGGATCAAACGCGGTATACGTATTTTAATTTACTTACCGGTTGGTAGGTTTTTACAAAATAACTACCAGGTGGTAAGCTGTCAATATACTATTTACATTTTTTGCTTTGGATTGATGAAGTGAAATTAAAAACGAAAGATAAGTTATTGAGTACCGCCACAATTCTTTTTTCGAAAAATGGTTTTTATGGCACAAGTATTAACGATGTTGCCGCGGAGGTTAGCGTTAGCAAACAAGGCCTGCTGCATCATTTCCCTTCAAAAGAAAAGCTTTACGCAGCCGTAATAGCACAGGCCGCTCATCATCTCGTCGATTTGATAGAGGAAATAAAAACTGAATCAGATAATGCGCCAAATCAACTCTTCGCACTATTTAAAAGAATGGTATGTGCTGATGAAGAACGATTGAGGGTAATTATATTGCTTATGCGTGAGCTGCTTGATAATCGCGAACGCGCTGAACAGGCACATAAGTGGTTTTTACGCCCGTTTCTCGATGATGTTGTAGGTATTGTAACGAGCGGGCAACAACACGGGTACTTTAAAGAGCAGTCACCGCTTGCTTTCGTGTATCACTTGTTGGGCGCAACGCAGTACTATGTGGTTTCCCGTCCCACGCTCGACAAGCTTTATACGCGTGAAGAACGGGAGCTACACGAAAAGCAGCACATGGAGATGTTAAAGGGCATTATTTTTGATTAATAAGCGCACCTTGCATGGGATTGCGATAGGTGCTTCTCTTTCTTGAAGTGAATATTGACCCTTAATAGGGCCAATATTCAACCTGTTTCTACAAATGAAAGCTAATGGAAAGCCATTAAAACACTCCTTCTCTTCCGCTAACGGTTTGTTTGTCTCACAACCCTCAATTCCTAGTCCTACCAAAAAATTTTGCCACCTCTAAGCGATCAAAATTTTTTTACAAATTATTTTATTATTGTTGACAACCTACCAGTTGGTAAGTTATTTCTATTTAGCCTACCAATTGGTAGGTTTTAGTTCCCTCGTGCCTAACTAACTGCCTAAGGATGCGAAATAATGAATGATGTACTCCCTTTAAGTGCGCTGAGCCACAACTTTAAACATCTTGCTGTGAAACCGGCATTTTACCAACCTGATGGTGTAAGGCAGCGCGTATGGACTTGGAAAGAAGTAGAAAAAGCGGTGCGATCGTTAATAGGTGGTTTGCATGATTTAGGGCTGGGTAAAGGCGATGCTGTGGCAATTTATGGCAAAAATAGCGCCGAATGGATCATAGCTGACTGGGCGATAATGCTGGCTGGTATGGTTTCGATTCCCATTTACCCAACTGCAAATGAAAAAACGCTGGCTTTTATTATTGAGCGCACAAAGTGCAAGGCTATATTCATTGGAAGGCTTGACGATAATCAAATAGGTATGCGGGTGCTTCCTTCTTCACTTGCACAGGTAGCACTTCCTTATGGTTCGATTGACGGCACAATCACATGGAAAGATTGGATGGCACAAAAGTCGTTTACCGGTGAGTTTTTTAAAGGGGTGGCTGATAGTGTTATCAGTATCATGTACACATCGGGCTCGACGGGCACGCCCAAAGGCGTGGAACTTACACAGCTTGCATATGCATCATCATGTGCTGATACTGCAAGATTGTTTAACGTAAATCAAAGCGATAGGCTCTTTTCCTATCTACCTCTTGCTCATATTGCCGAGCGTGTTGTTACCGAAGGTATGATGATTTATGCCCCAGGAGCAGTGACTTATTTCTCCGAGTCACTTGAAACCTTCATTGAAGACCTGAAAGCCGCAAAACCAACTGTTTTTTTCTCAGTTCCTCGCCTATGGGCCAAGTTTCTTGCTTCAATTTATCACACTGTTCCCAAGAAAAAACTGTCAGCGCTGTTAAAGGAGCCTTCTATAAATCAAAGTATTAAACAAAAAATAAAATGTAGTTTAGGTTTCGAAGAAACAAGGGTTTGGGTATCGGCTGCCGCACCAATCGCGAAAGAAATAATTGAAGAGTTTGAAGCCCTTGATATCTATATTTCTGAAGCCTGGGGCATGACCGAGGTAACGGGGGCTGGGTGTATTAACTATCCGTTTAAATCTTCGATGATAGGTACAATAGGCAGGCCCTTTACTGATGCTCAGGTTCGTCTTTCACAAGATAATGAGATTCAGGTGAAGGGCCGCAATGTATTCAACCGTTATCATTTAAACCCAGAGACAACCGGTGAAAGTTTCACCGACGACGGCTGGTTTAAAACCAAAGATAGAGGCGAGTGGGACGAACAGGGCGCTCTTAAAATTGTAGGCCGATTAAAGGACGAATTTAAAACTACAACGGGAAAGTACATTATTCCTTCTCCTATCGAGGCAATAATGTGTAATCACGACATTATAGAATTAGCGTGTGTGATGGGGAGCAACAGGCCTCAACCTTTCGTGGCAGTTGTACTTAGCGATACTGCATCATTATTAGATAAAGACGCTATTAGACAAGAGCTTGAGCGGTTTCTTCAAAATACTAATGAAAGCCTAGAAAACCATCAAAAGCTAAGCCATATTCTTGTGGCTAGTGAGCCATGGACAGTTGAAAATAATATGCTTACGCCGACGATGAAAATTAGACGCTTTGAAATTGAGACGAGATTTAGAGAAGCTGCATTAGCACTCGATGACCAAGCAAAAATTTTGTGGTGTGAATAACTAATAGTAAAACTGGCAAATTTTCAAATGGCTTGTTTAAACAGCAGAAACTTAGGCCAAAAATGGCATCTGTTCAGTAACCTTTTGTAGGCATTAGCGCAAACATAAAAAAGCTGGCAACCTAAAAAAGGGGCCAGCTTTCTCCGTACAATTTGGTTGTAGGCTTTTTACTCTGCTTTAATACCGTGGAACGTACAGTGCAACACAGGCAGTATAAGTAGTGTAAGCACGGTTGCGACGGTCAGACCAAATACAATTACGACCGCCATTGATGCAAAGAACGCGTCAGAAAACAGCGGGATCATACCCAATATGGTAGTGATGGCTGCCATTGAAACGGGACGTACACGAGATACTGATGCGGTAACAACCGCTTCAAACGCATCCCTATTACCTTTTGCCTGTACGTTTATTTCTTCCATTAATACGATCCCGTTTTTAAGCACCATACCGATAAGGCTTAAGCTGCCCAGCAGCGCCATAAAAGTAAAAGGTGCACCAACCAGTACCAAGCCACCAATAATGCCGATGGTAGTAAGTGGTATTATGCCCCATATCGCTAACGCCTGACGCAATCGTCCGAATAGTAATACGGTGATAATGAACATACCCAATATACCAATAGGCATGCTGGCGAAGAGGGCGCTTTGCGCATCGGTTGAGGTTTCGTATTCGCCGCCCCATTCGATGCGATAGCCATCAGGCAATTTAAGCTCTTCTACAAGAGGGCGAACTTTCGCTTGCACGCTCGCTGCCGTTTCTCCGGATAAAGGCATGGGCTCAGCATAAACCGCCAGCATACGCACCCGGTTGCGGCGTTTGATGATAGGGTTATCAAGCGATACATCCACATTACTGATAACATCAGCCATGCTTATGTATTTACCTTGCTCTTGGCTCCATACGTTGAGTGAGGCAAGATTATCAATGTCATAGCGCTGGTTTGGATCGTTACGCATGACAATAGGTATTAAATCGCTCCCTTCTCGGTAAAGGCCAACAGTTTCCCCTTCGTTGTTAAGCAGAAACGCGGTGTGAACGGCATCTCGCGTTACACCAATACGCCTGGCTTGTTCTTCCAAGAATACTGGCTCAACAAATGGCACTTTATTACTCCACGACAAACGCACGCTATCCATAGTTTTCTCTGCTTGAAATATCGCTTCAATGTCGCTGCTTATTTCTCGTAAAACTTCAGGATCTGGCCCGTAAATTCTCGCTTCTATCGCCGCTTTTGCAGAAGGGCCTACTTGCAGTGCTTTTACCTTGTATTGCACATTAGGGAAGTCTTGCCGCACCAGCTCGATAATTTCTCGCATGCGAGCATCACGAGACTCGACCGTGTTAGTTTCAACAATAAGTTGGCCATAACTGGCGTATCGGTCTTCTGGCGCATAGGTAAGTGTAAGGCGCTGTGCACCGCCGCCAATAACACTAGTCACATTGGCGATATCTTCCATGCTCAGAACCTTGCTCTCTAAGCGTCGTATAGACTGCTCGGTGGTTAAGATGTCGCTTCCTTCGGGCAGCCACAAATCTACGAAAAACAGCGGTGTGGAGGAATCTGGGAAAAACGCGTTTTTTACAAACTTACCCGACGCCATGCTACCCACAAGCGCAACAAGCACCAGCATTATGGTCACGTAACGATGGTTAATCGCCGCAGTAAGCACACGTTTGTATACCGTGAAAATAATGCCTTGGTAAGGGTCGTCGTCTTCCTCACTATTGCCGCGTTCTTTTTCAGTTTTAAATAACAGGTCGAAAAAGAAGGGTGTAATGGTTAGCGCGGTGATCCAACTTAAGAAAAGCGAGAAGCACAGTACCCAGAAGAGAGATCCAACGAATTCCCCAGTGGCATCTGGCGAAAGGCCAATTGGCGCAAAGGCGGTAATAGCAATTACGGTAGCGCCAAGAAGGGGTAAACCGTTTTGCGTTACTACGTCTTTTGCTGCCTGAAGTTTGGTTTGCCCTTTTTTAACGCCAATTAGCATGCCTTCGGTTACTACGATGGCGTTGTCGACTAGCATACCAAGGGCAATGATAAGAGCACCTAGCGATATTTTTTGCAGCTCAATACCTTTTACCGACATTAAGATAAAGGTGCCAAGAATGGTGAGCACAAGAATGAGCCCCATTAGCACGCCACTTCGCCAGCCCATAAACAGCAGAAGTACGAAAATAACAATGGCCACGGCTTCAGCTAGGTTAATCAAGAAGCCGGTAACAGAATCGTCGACCACGGTAGGTTGGTTGTAAACGGTGTTGAGGCTCATGCCAAGGGGCATACGCTGCTCTAGCTCGGCAATTTTTGTATTAAGTCGCTTACCTACATCAACCACATTTACCGCCGATGCGAAAGACACGCCAACAGAAAGAGCTGGAGTGCCAGAACTGTGATAAAGAATAGAAGGGGTATCGTTAAGCTTGCGCTCAATAGTCGCGATATCTGTTAAGCGAATAAGGCCGCTAGCCGGTGAGCCAATGACTACTTGGCCTAACGCCTCTAAGTTATCAAATTCACCTGTAGGCTGAATGGATAGGCGCTTGCCCTGAACTTTAATCGACCCTGCGTTGCCCACAACATTTTGTGCAGTTAGCAGTCCAGCAATGGATTCTGCAGACACATTAAGGGCTTTCATTTTATCGTGATCTAAAGACACAATAATTTGTTCGCTTACCGTGCCGGCGATAGATACTTTCTTAACACCCTCAACAAGCTGAATTTCTCGCTGCATTAAATCAGCAAAATCTTCCATTTGCTTAAGCGAATAGTCTTCACTTTTAAGGGTGAGCAGCAGCCCAAATACATCGCCGAAATCGTCATTTACAATAGAGGTGCTGGTACCGGGGGGCAGCGATGCCTGTGCGTCACCCACTTTACGCCGTAGGTTATCCCAGTATTGTTCTAGGTCCTTGGCCTGAACACTACTTTTAAGCTCCACCGTAATTTGTGATAACCCCAACATGTTAACTGAGCTTACGCGTTTTACGTTGGGTATACGCTGAATTGCTTTTTCAAGCTGGAGCGTAACTTCTTCTTCAACTTGTTCAGGTGTTGCGCCCGGGTATTGGGTTATGACTAGTGCATTTCTAATGGTGAATTCGGGAAATTCTAGCTGACCTAAGCCAAGAAAGGTAACGATGCCGCCCACACCTAAAATGATGGCAACCATCCAGCTTATTACTTTTTGACGAAAAAAATACTCGACCATAATTTACAGGCCTCCTTCTTTCGTCCACTCAGTAACTGCTTGGCCTTCTTTTACTAAATGGGCACCGGCAGCCACAATTTTATCATCGTCCTGTAGAGGCCCCTCTACAAGTAAGCCATTAGAAATGCCGCGTGTGATCATCACGTCTACCGCTTCGACTGTGCCTTTTTTAGTACCGTCACTATCAGGCTTGAAGCGCCAAACAATCGCTTTTTCTGGCTCTGCGTTGTCTGTAACCACTGCACCAAAAGGGACTAACCAAAGTTTCGTGTCAGACTCAATAAGTTTCGACATATCAAGTAATACGGTCGCGCTCATACCTGAAAGTACATTAATGTCTTCAGGCTCAGGCAGCGTAATCGTAACCTCGTAGCTAAGCTCACCTTGTCGCGTAGTGCTTTCGTGATCCTTATACATGGCAGCATAGCGTTTTTCTGGCATACCGGAAAAAGTGACCCATGCCATTTCAGAGGTACGGTTTTCGCGTGCTCTAGAGCGGTCAATCATGCGCATTTTTTGCTCTGGCAACTGAAACGTTACGTCAATAGCGCCTGGCAAGTGAAGCTCGGCAATGGTTTGCTGCGGTACAATGACTTGATAGTTTTCAACGGGCACAGATGCAATGAGCCCCGCAAAAGGTGCACGAAGCTTCTGTATAGCTTAGTTGGTCCTGTGCGTTGGTCAAACTGGCTTTAGCCGCTAAAAAGTTGGCTTTCGCTTCATCAAAAGTAGAGCGACTTACCGCGCCTTTTTCAACGGAAGCCTCCATACGTTCAAACATAGCAGAGGATACATCAAACTGAGACTGGGCGGTGGCGAGTTGTGCTTTTGCATCTCGGTCGTCAAGCCGTGCGATAAGCTGGTTCTCTTTCACTTCCTCGCCTGCTTTTACGTTAAGTTCTTGAAGCTTACCGCCTATACGAAAAGAAAGGTTTGAATACTCAGCCGCTTCCACTTTTCCTGGGAATTTAGCAATGGTTTCGTCTGAATGCTGAACTTCATAAAGCGTTACCGGTGTTGAAGATACAGTTTTAGGTGGAGTAGGGGCGTCTTCACACGCACTTAGGCCAGCAAGTGCGGTAAATGCAACCACAGCGCGCACGACTACACTGTTAAAGAGACTCTTTTTAGACAACATGGTAACTCTCCATTCAAATAAACCACTTTTCGTTCCCATTTTGGCAATGGGTTATCTTGTATTACGCGCCTATTAACCATCATTAGAGCGGATGGTATAGAAATCTAATATACGCTTACTTTAACGTACTTAAAGGTTATAGCGTTATTTGTCATTTTCGATCAGATTTTTCGTTCACAAATTCAAGTGCTAACCAGCGAGTTAACGTCAACATCTTCGATCCGTAGTGCGAATGTGCAACAGAGTTATCGCTAAGTTACGCGCTAATTACTTGTCTTCTTTATCTGGATTTTCATCGGGCGCAAGCTTTTCTGCGTACCCTTTAGGCGGCGGAGTCCAACCACGCATTTTCGAATGTTTGTCGTGTAAATCTGCTTTAAGCGCACCTTCGATTAGTGACTCCAGTTCAATAAAGAGCTTAAGGTAATTATTATCAACCCGTTCGCCACTGGCTTCATCCACCCACGCGTGATAAAGCACATCGTTTTGTTGCGTCTCAATATTTTTATAGGCCATCTTTTGTCGTTCAACCTGGAAGGGGTGAATATTGAGTGAGCGTAATGCTTCTGCGCCCATCTCTAGCGCACTGTGATAGGTTTCAGATACTACATAATCTGCGCCCAGCTGGCGCAAGCGGTATCCATGACCACGGTCAAAGGCACGTGCAAGCACTTTAGTGTTGGGGAATGAGTGCTTTGCGTACTTTACCATTTCTGCGGCTGTTTCTCTGTCGTCAATGGCGATAACCAACAAAGAGGCTTCGTGTGCCCCAGCGGTATGCAAAATGTCAGGTTTGGATGCATCACCGAAATAAGCTTTGGTGCCAATACTCCTAATTAGATCTATTTGCTCAGAACGAATATCGAGCACAACGGTATTTACATCGTTGGCTACTAAAAGACGGTTAATAATTTGCCCAAAGCGCCCAATTCCTGCAATAACCACGGTACCTTTCTCGTCAATTACATCTTCATTACGCTGTGATTTCGCATTCTTATAATGAGGAATAATGGCTTTGTCGAATAGGATGAAAAGCCCTGGCGTTAAGAACATGGAAATAGCCACAACAAGAGAAAGTACAGAAATAATGTCGCTGGGCAGCACGTAGTTTTGCGAGGCAAAACTGAGTAGCACAAAGCCAAATTCACCCGCCTGGGCAAGGCTTAGTGTGAACAACCATTTATTGGTGCCTTTTATTTTAAAAATTAAGGCGATGATAAACAGTACAACGGCTTTCACCAGCATAACCGCGACAGTTAGCCCTGCTATCAACATCGGGCTCTCACTAAGTACTGAAAAGTTGATGCCAGCGCCTACCGTTATAAAAAACAGGCCCAGCAACAATCCTTTAAATGGTTCGATATTGGCTTCAAGTTCATGCCTGAATTCACTGTTAGCCAGAACGACGCCGGCTAAAAATGCACCAAGGGCAGGAGAGAGCCCAACTAGCCCCATCAACGCGGCAATGCCGATAATTAACATAAGCGCCGTGGCCGTAAATATTTCTCGTAAACCCGATGCGGCGACAAACTTAAATAAAGGGCGGCTTAAGTAGTGTCCGCCAATAGTGAGAAAGGCAATAGAGCTAATAATCACCAAGCCAGAAGCCCAAGGTGCAAGCCCTTCTACTAAATTGAAGCTATCGTGTGATTCTGCTGCGCCATGTTCACCTCCTGCGGCAACGAGTTCGGGAATGGCAAGTAAGGGAATAAGCGCAAGCATGGGAATAACAGCAATATCTTGAAACAGCAAAACAGAAAAGGCACTTTTGCCTCCTTCAGTTTTCTGCAGGCCTTTTTCTTGTAGTGTTTGTAAAACAATGGCGGTTGAAGAAAGGGCGAATATAAGACCAATGGTAAGAGCAATGCTGAAAGGCTGTTCAAGCAACAGAGCGACACCAGTGATAAGCGCGGTAGTTAATGCTAATTGCAAACCGCCTAATCCCATAAGCTTTGACTTCATTGCCCATAGCGAACGGGGCTCAAGCTCTAGCCCAACTAAAAACAGCATCATGACTACGCCGAATTCAGCAAAATGTTGAATGGCAACGGTCTCATCGCCAACAAGGCCGAATACCGGTCCTATGACAAGCCCAGCAATTAAATAGCCTAATACAGACCCCAATCCAAGGCGCTTTGCAATGGGCACGGCGATGACAGCGGCAACCAAGTAGATAAATGCATATAAGAAATAGCCAGTCACGTTAATCTCCTTGAGAAGTACAAAGGTCTGCGAGATTTTCGATACGCTTTGCTTTTTCTAAATCGAGGGTATTGGTTGTTAGCTTTTTCAGCAAAGTTACCCACTTGTCTTTGTGCTGAGCCACCCGGTGTTCTTCCTGCGCAGTACGAGAGCCAAATAGAGCAAAAGGGGCGATGTAAGTCATATGCGTGATTTGGGCCATTTGCTCTAATGGCTGAAGTAGTTGCCTAATAGTGTAATGATTGAAACCGTCAGTTTGATAGGCCTCTTCTTTGCCGCCTGCACTTAACGCACAAAGGAACAATTTATTTTTCAGCGCAGTACCTTCATGACCGTAGGCGAACCCATATTCCAACACCAGATCTTGCCACTCTTTTAAAATGGAAGGCGTTGAATACCAGTAAAGAGGAAACAGAAAAATAATGACATCGTGGTCGACTAGACGCTGCTGCTCTCGTTCAATATCAATATTGAAATCGGGATACTCTGCGTAAAGGTCAACAGCTGTAACGTGCTTATTTAATTGGGCTTCATGAAAAAGGGGCACATTCACTTCAGAGCTCGTTTGTGCTGGATGAGCAAACAAAACCAGCACTTTCTTACTGTTTTTGGTGCTTTCTATAACACGTTCAATGGAGGTTTCGTCTGTCATACATCTCTACTCAGTTTTACAGCCAATGTTTCTGAAATTATTTAGCTTTTGTTGCCGTTAAGCGTACCCCAAAGGTCAGCAGGCACTAGTCTAATTCTTAATACAATATTTACGCTTAGAGCAAATCGTAATGTGTTTTTCTGCAAAGTTATAAGGTTACTAATTATTACAAGGTTGAAAAAAGTAACCTGATTACCATTGTGTACCTACAAACAAAATAGCTTTGAAAATGACGTAAAAAGAGCGTTGAAAAAGCGAACCTTTTAACCTTTGCTTAGAACAGTATAAACATGAAAACACCAGTAAAAACACTCGCACTTGCATTATCTTTACTTTCACCTTTTACATCACTTTCCACCCACGCTCTACCTCAAGGCACAGAACTCAAAGCTGGAGCAGCTGTTTGGAATCTGTTCGATGATGCAGACCGTTACGCTCTGCATGTGGCCTATATCCACAAACCGGTTGAATCGTTCTACGGAGTCCGGCCAACGGTACTCTTGGTAAACGCAGATCAAGGCCAACACTATTTCGCGGCTGGATTGGCAAAAGACATTTACAAATACAATGACTTTTCCGTGCGCGTCGCTTTTCATGCCGGTATCGTTGATGAGTCTGAAAATCTAGGTGACACCATCGAGTTCTACTCATCACTTTCTGGTTTATACAAACTCTCTGATACCTTTTCGCTAGAGGCTGAAGTCGGGCATATATCTAACGGCGGGCTAGGTGATACAAATCCAGGTTCAGAATCCTTTGTCTTAAGTGCACATTATAATTTCTAGCAGTGGGATTAACATTCTCAACGCATTAGCTACCCCATACTACTTATTTTTAAAAAGAAACCCGCGAAGCCGCGGGTTACTTTTTACTTTACTCTTTTATTTACCTTCTCGATGCTATATAAACAGCACGGCCTTAATGTTAAAAGCCTAAGCATTCAACGCTTTTTTGACATCGCTAGACAGCATTGGTAAGTGCCGCAATCTAACGCCCACTGCATCGTACACAGCATTACCAACGGCTGGAGCTACCCCAATAACGCCTGGCTCACCTAACCCAACGGGAAATTCGTTACTTTCAATGTACTCAATGTCCATCTCAGGTACGTCATTCATTCTCAGAGGTTGGTATGTCGTTAAGTTTTTCTTCGCCACATAGCCGTCTTTAATTTCGTTGTGTTCAAATAACGCAAGGCTGGTTCCCCAAAGCAGCGCGCCTTCCATTTGGGCCATTGCGCCATCGGGGTGAACGATAATTCCTGCGTCTGCGACCACCCATAATTTTTTAAGCGTTATTTTTCCGCTATTTCTATCGACGTGAACATGTGCCGCGGTAGCGAGCCACGCAGGCATCGTACGTTCTTGGCCTGCGGTTACACTGAATCCAATACCTTCGCTCTCACCTAGTTCAACGTTAGCTGTCTTGTCCTTGAGCTTTTTAAGCGTGTGAGCAAGACGAGTGGCACCACCAACGCTTTCAGGCGCTTTGCCCGCTTGCTTACCTTTGCCGTCAAGCATAGACAACCTAAAGTCCACGGGGTTTTGGTTAGCTTTATGTGCCACTTCATCGATAAAGCTTTCTAATCCCCACACTATCCAACCTTGACCCACTGAGCGAAGCCATCCAGGGGTAAAGGTATCCTGCGCCACTTTGTTGTTTATCACTCGGGCTTGATGATGCTGCATGGTGTACCAATGGTCTGCCCCTGAAGCTGAAAACGGGTCAACCTTTCCTTTCCCATCTACGCCGTCAGGCATAAAGCTCGGTGCCATTGCCAGCGTTGGCCAGCCCGCAGCAAGTGCGTGCTCCATACCAGTGAAATTCCCAGAGTCGTCGAAATAGGCGTTGAACAACGACGTTGACGCCGAGCGAGGTTGGTCGAACATGGTATCGTCAGGGCGCATAAAGAGCATTTTAACCGGTTGTCCGGCCGCTTTCGCGGTAAGCACCGCTGGAATGATCCAGTCACCAAACAAACGGCGGCCAAAGCCTCCGCCAAGGTAATATTGGTGAAGAACAACGTCAGAATCAGGGACTTCTGCGGCCTTTGCTACTGCAGGCAGCGTAAGTCCTTGCCACTGGTTACCCGTATGGATATGCCATTTTTCATCTTTAAACTCAGCAACCGCGTTTACTGGTTCAAGTTGAAAATGACTAGCGGTTGATGTGGTATACATTGCTTCAATTGATTCAGCCGCCTGCTTTTCAGCATTTAAAATATTGCCTTCATCGACAAATAATGTGCCTTCACTTCTATCGCGGCAGATTCGCTCGCCCTCTTTTTGAATGTCAGCTTCGTTAACGTTCACCGTCTTACCTGCGTTGTAGCTAACCTTCACTTTATCGATGGCTTTAATTGCCGTCGGGTAATCAGAAGCCAGTACAGCAACCCAGCCTTCTATCGTACCCGATGGGTCACTCAATACCTTATAGCCTTTATATCCAGGGAGCGATTTCGCTTGACTGTCGTCTACCTCAGTGACTTTACTGCCATAGCGCGTTGGCGGAAGAATAGGGCGAGCATACAGCATGTTGTCTACTTCAACATCAATACCATAAACTGCGGTGCCGTTGGTTTTTGGTGGAATATCCAAAGCTTTATATTCGTTACCCAAACCAATGAGGTGTTTTTTGTTCCCGGGTTTAATCGGTAAGCTTTCTAATTCGTCCGCCGAATAAACCTTATCAATATTGCCGTTAGCAACAATGTCGCCGTAGCTTACTTTTTTGGTGCCTGATACTACAAAACCCGCGTTAGCTTCACAGTCTGATACCGGCACGCCCAGTAACTTAGCACCGGCGTTAAGAAGTACTTGGCGTCCAGCTGCACCTGCTTGTGACATAGGTTTGTAGGTTTGGAAAACAGACCATGAACCACCTGTTACCATGTAACCCCACTTAGGGTCGGTATCTACGTGCACAATTGCTACTTTGTCCCATTCACACTCTAGTTCGTCCGCTAAGATACGCGCTAAAGCAGTACCAACATGCTGTCCCATTTCTGCCTTGGCAATATTCACTGTTACACGGCCGTGTGTATCCATTTCAAACCAGACGTTAGGTGAAAACGATTTATTTTCAATGGCTTCTTTAGCTGACAGAATGGATGGAATTGCCGAAGCGCCAAACGCCATGAAAAGCGACGTTTTAACAGAACCGGCCATAAATGAGCGACGAGACAAATTGATTGTGTCTTTTTTCTCTTTAGATAGGTCTTTAATGCTCATGCGTTTTCACCTTCTGATGAAGCCTTAGGGTCGTAATGCTGAACCGTAGAAGTTGCGGCGCGTTTAATCGCTTTTTTTATTCTAGTGTAAGCCATACAACGACAATAATTGCCATTCATGTGGTTAACGATGTCTTGATCACTGGGGTTAGGGTTGCTGTCCAGTAATGTCGCCGCCTGCATAATTTGACCAGACTGGCAGTAACCACACTGTGGTACCTGCTCCTCCACCCAAGCCGATTGCAAAGGATGCTCACCGTTTAAACTTTCGATTGTATTGACCTTCTTTCCGTTAACAAGAGAAACAGGGTAAGAGCATGAACGAATAGCATTGCCATCGATATGAACGGTACATACGCCGCACATGGCTACGCCACATCCGAATTTTGTACCTTTTAAGCCAAATTCGTCGCGAATCACCCAAACAAGGGGCGTATCTGAGGCAGCATCCGTCTGCACTGTTTTTCCATTTAATGTAAATTCAATCATGGTAATTATCACCGTGAAGTTAGAGTCTAAATGCTCTCGCCAAGGTAAGTCTTGGTTTGAACGGTCTGTTTTGCCTGTAC
The DNA here is from genome assembly GCF_056311745.1 of Alteromonas sp. ABV4_150. Taxonomy (NCBI): domain Bacteria; kingdom Pseudomonadati; phylum Pseudomonadota; class Gammaproteobacteria; order Alteromonadales; family Alteromonadaceae; genus Alteromonas; species Alteromonas sp. ABV4_150. The sequence goes on from NZ_CM149971.1 coordinate 3,295,672, forward strand.
TTTTTACCCAACATTATTGTTTATCTGTATTAGTCTTATGCTTTGGGTTTTAGCATTTTGTGAACCTTCTATTTATAAAGTAGACTAATTGACAAGAGTGGTACGACTGTCAGCCAAAATAGTTTATGTGGTATAGTTTAGTTACCTTGTTCAAACAAACAATCAGTATACTTTTAGTAACTAGGTGGCTTTTTTAGGGAATTTAATGGAAAGTGTAATAAAAACAGACGCTAAGGGTAGAAAAACCGTTTTAAATACTTGTACAGAGCCCTGCGCGATTGAGCGCGGTATGCGTTTGATAGGTGGTAAATGGACAGGCTCCATTATTTATCATTTAAAAGATGAGCCAGTTAGGTTTAACGACTTATGTAGAATGCTAGGTGGCGCCAGCCGCAAGATGGTAGATCAGCGTTTAAAAGAGCTTGAAAACAACGGTATGGTTTTACGCAACGTTATTGACTCTCGCCCTATAGCCGTTGCTTATAGCCTAACGGATTTTGGCCGTTCTGCCTTAGATATACTCGAACAGCTAAGAGTCTGGTCTGAAAATCATACAAACGATTAATAACCGAAATATACCGGTGGAACGATGAAGGCAGTGTACGCAATTGTTCACTGCCTTTGAAATATTCTCACTCTTTGTTGTATTACCTTGATGTGGAACCACTATTGCAATGGCAACATGCCGCGATTGCGAACGTTTTTACTTTTGCTGAGGGGGTAACCATCTAAGCGAACTGATAGTAAAAATTCACATCTAGATTGATACTAGCGGCAATCTAAGTACTTTCTCAATCAGAGCACTCGCTTTCTCTTGGAAAACTATAAAGTGTGTGGTGGCTTCATGTGCATCAAGCGTTGCTTGAGATTGCCATTTTTCCGTAATAACAAACACACCCTCTTCGCTTGAATGTAGGTCATACATTATAGCCCCTTTTTCTTTGCGGCTTGCCTCTACCAGAGGGGTTAGTAATTTTAGTAGCGCTTCTTGTTGGTTGGGCTGAGAAAAGATAATAACTGAAAATTCGATCACAACTGACTCCTGATGATAAAGCGCTTAACATAAATAAATTAGAAAGCTTGTGTTAGCGTTTAACGCTAATTTGTCCCTTTTTTCAGGTAAGGGGCTTGCCGTCCCATTCAACGTATCTAGCCGTGTTCATGATAAGTCTACTGAAGATTATCTAAGCCATTTTCTTAGTCAACTTTTTTAGCTAAGAAAAAATACTAATCTATACTTATATACTAAAGTATAGATAAATCTGGTGCTTAATTATAAGTGCCACTTTGATTGAGGCGAAGGAATGCAATTATTTAGCGGGGCTACGCCCTATGTTTGAAAAAACCTTTTACGCTTGCCCAGTAGGGCTTGCGCATGTCAGTGTGGATGGAAGCTTCATCCGTGTGAACAAACGACTGTGTGATTTTTTAGGGTATTCAGATGAACAGCTCACTAAGCTCACCTTTCAAGAATTAACAGCACCAGATTATCTGAACGAGGATCTTGATTACTTAGAAAGCCTTTTAAGAGGAGATATTGAAAACTACTCGTTGGAAAAGCGCTACCTAAGGCGTGACGGCGAACAGGTATGGGCGCAACTAACCGTTTCTTTAGTCAAAGATGGGCGTGGCAATCCGGACTACTTTATTTCGGTGGTCGAAGATATTGACGAGAAAAAGCGTATTCAGTCTGAGCTTTTTCAAGTCGACGCATTATTCAGTAAAATCGTACGAGCATTTTCGGATAGAACTTTTATCTGGGTGGCAACGCCTGATTTAACTAAGCTAAAGTACGTTAATGACGGGTATGAGAAGATTTTCGGTCGTAACGAATATGAGCTTTATTGTAATCCAGTTGGCTTTATTGATCACGTTCACGACGATGATAAAGCCCGTGTTCTAAAACTTTTTTCTCAACGTCCTCTGCAGAATTGGGATATTCAATATCGAATCTATGATGCAAAAGGAGAGGTGAAGTATCTTCATGATCGTGGAAGTTTGATTTATGACAACTCCGAGAAGCAGTCGCTTATTTTAGGAACCGCCGACGATGTAACGCGAGAGAAAAACCAACAGCAAGCGTTAATGAGTGCAGTCACAAAGCTAGAGCATCTTTCAAAAACTGATGCGCTCACTGGGCTTGCCAATAGAAGAGAGATCTTTAGTCAGTTAAGTGACGAGATTTCTCGCATGGGGCGAATCCAAACAGTGTCTACCCTTGTTTATGTCGACCTAGATAAGTTTAAAGAAATTAATGATAAATATGGGCACAAGATAGGCGATAAAGCGTTAGTTGAGTTCTCTAATAGAATGAGCTCACTTTTGCGAGATAGCGACCGGTTTGGCCGTATCGGTGGCGATGAATTTGTCATTTTGCTTTACGGTACAGATGAGAAAGAAACCGCAGTATTTTTCGACAGGATAAAAAACAGTAAATTTGAGATTGATATTGATGGTAATGAGGCCGTACCTATCACCTTTAGCGTTGGGTGGGTGCAGTGGAACGAGGGTATCAATACTGTTCAGGAATGGTTAGACCGAGCAGATGAGGTAATGTACGAAAAAAAGCAAAGTGGGCAAGTTGTAGAAGCGATTAATAGCCAGTGGAATAAAGCGATATAGCCAAGCTGCTACATCGCTCATAGTATTTTACTACTGCTGTGCAAACCAGCGCGCTATAACTTGCCTTTCCTCTTCGGTCATTTTTGTTTTGTTCAAAAACGGCATGTCTTTGGTCACAGTGGTTCTTCGAACCACTTGTGGCGCGAACCTCTCAACATCCTCCCATGAGTCTAAGACTACGCCCAAAGGCGCCACTTTGAAAATCTCGTCGGTGGGTGTGCGCGAGTGGCAGCTTACACAGTGAGTGGAAATCAAACTCGCGACGGTTTCGTTACTAACCTCGGTCGATGCTTCGTTTGTTATCCCGCTTGCAGGCGCGCGTAGATCAGATTGATTATATGGCTTTACGCTCATGGTTGAAGAAGGTTGCGCGTCATTATGACTTAACGGTTGAATTGAAGATGCTTGTGGCCAAGATACCCATAGCGCGATTGCAAGCATGGCCACAGCGCCAGAGACTAAAATACTTGGTTTAGTGGTACCCACATGACGCAGGTTAAAGAAATGACGTATCCACGCTGCAGCGGCCATTATGGCAATGAGTACCAGCCAATTTTGAGGATGCTGATAGGTCATTGGGTAGTGATTTGAAATCATAATAAACAGCAAGGGTAGCGTGAAGTAGTTATTGTGCACCGAGCGAAGTTTGGCACTTGCGCCCCACGCAGGGTCTATATCTTTCTTGTCAGCTACCGCAGCTACCATTTTGCGCTGATTAGGCATAATATTGAAAAACACGTTACCTGCCATGATAGTGCCAATAAGGGCTCCCACGTGAATATAGGCACCACGACCGCTAAACCACTGGGTAGACAGATAGCTAACCACACACACTAGAGCAACTAACCCAATACCAAAAGCAAGAGGGTATTTGGCCAATGGGCTACGACATGCGAATTCGTATATGGCAAGCCCACCAAAGATTAACCCCAAACCTAACGATATTGCCGTAGCTGGCGACATGGCGTTGACAGATGGATCAATAAGGTAAGCGCTGGCACCGAAGTAATAAACAATAATCAAAAGGGCAAAGCCTGATAACCAAGTTGTATAGGCTTCCCATTTGAACCAATGTAATGTTTCGGGCATTTTCTCTGGTCCGTAGGCGTATTTGGCGACCTCGTAGAAGCCACCCCCATGAATGGCCCATAAATCGCCTTTGATACCTTTGTCTTGTTTCCACTTAGGTGGCGTTCGCAAGTTGTTGTCTAGCCAAATGAAGTAAAACGACGCACCAATCCAAGCTACACCGGCCACAACGTGAAACCAACGTACAAATAAACTTATCCAATCTAGCCACGGCATTATTATTCTCCTTATTTAGGGCCGGCTGGCCCTACAGTAGCTTGTTACTCTTTATCTTCTTTGATGTAGCGGCAGTTACCGCTTATCCACGTCTGCTCAATAGCGCGGTCATCACCTAAAATACTTAGCGCGAAAAACACATCATCGAAGTGTGCATCTTCTTTTATTCTCAACCGTGTTAATTCATCGAACCTTGGCTCTACAACGATAAAGTCTGCGGTAGAACCTGGGTTTAAGTTACCAATTTCATGGTCAAGCGCATGGGCCACTGCTGCGCCTTGGGTCATAAGATAAAACCCTTCCAACGGGCTAATGGGCTCGTTGCGCAACTGACTGACCTTGTATGCATCGCCATAGGTCTTGAACATGTTGAACGTGGTTCCTGCGCCCACATCGGTAGCCATGGCAACATGTACTTTATTAGCACGCGCTGCGGTCATATCAAAAAGCCCGCTGCCTAAAAACAAGTTAGACGTAGGGCAAAACGCAACCGTAGCGCCGCTCTCGCCAAGGCGCGCCCATTCGTTAGGCGTAAGGTGGATACCGTGGCCAAACACTGCGCGCTCCCGCACCAAATTGTAGCTGTCGTAAACATCTAGATAGCCGTCAGCGTTAGGGAATAAGCTTTTTACCCATGCAATCTCGTCTAAATTTTCAGACAGGTGGGTTTGAATGAATACGTCGGGATATTGCTGGGCAAGTTCGCCTAGTGCGGCAAGCTGGGCTTCTGTGCTGGTGGGGGCAAAACGAGGCGTAAGCGCATAGCGATTACGACCCTTGTTGTGCCAAGTCTCAATCAACTCTGCACTATCAGCTTGCGCTGTGTCAGGGCAATCGTTCAGAGCACTTGGGCAGTTTCTGTCCATACACACTTTACCAGCCACTATCGCCATATCAATCTCGCTGGCGGCACTAAATAGTGCTTTGCTACTGCTTTTATGAACGGTTGTAAAAACAAACCCCGTTGTGGTGCCGTTTTTTAGCAGCTGGTTTAAAAATACTTTAGCGATGGTGTCGGCGTGTTCGCTATCGGCAAACTGCATTTCAGTGGGAAACGTGTAGTTTTCTAGCCAACTCAAAAGCTGCTCACCATAGTGGGCAATACTTTGGGTTTGCGGATAATGCAGGTGGCTGTCTATTAAGCCTGGTAAAATCCACTTGCCCGAAAAATCAGTGACAGTGGCGGCAGGGTAACGTTCAGCTAGGTCACTAAACGGGCCAATGTCTTTTATTTCTTTGTTATCTACCAGCAAACCACCGTCTTTAAAAACGGCAATATCATTATCAAATTGTGTGGTTTGTTTAGGAAAGTGCGCAATGCTTGCACGAAAAAGCTGCATGTTTGTTAGCTGCCCCTGTAGCTGCTGAAACCGAATGGAGAGATAAGAAGTGGTACGTGATAGTGACCGCCATTCTCAACAAGTTCAAACGTAATATCAATGTGTGGATAGAAACTGCTGCCATGAGTTTGTGTTAGGTATGGCTTGCAGTGAAAGCGCAAGGTATAAACCCCTGCAGCAAAACCATCCTCAACGCCCCAGTTTTTAAAGCGGCCATCACTGTCTGTTTCACCAGAAAGGGTACTGCCGTCAGGTAATGTAAGGGTAAGTCCAATGCCTTGTGCAGGCTTACCCAAAGTGGTGTCTAGTACGTGGCTTGAAAGCGTATTCATACTGTGGTCCTTTAAATTTTTTAATTCGTATTGCTGTTGCCTGTAGCACAAAAGTCTGGGCTGGCGATTAAGGCTTCGAACTAATTAAGCGCTTTATTAATACGTAGCAGGGTTATCTTTATCTGCTGTGAGGCAGCATTAGATATTTCCTGCTTTGTGGTATTCGGCAGCCTTTCCTGTAAAGCTTCCAGCATGGTTTGCGCAGAAAGCCCGGTAGCGCAGATAATAAAAATAAACCCATGCTTATCTAAATAGGCGTGATTAGCTTCTTTTAGTTGATGCAAAACGGCCTCAGAAGCACTAGCCGTGCCTGATTGTTCACCGGCAGCAATCGCTTTAGTGTTGGCAAACTTTTTACGTAGTGAGTCTACGTCGCCAATCATAGGGTGCGCTGTAAAGGCTTCTAGGTAGTCATCATTGCCACATTTTGCCCAAGCGTCTTTTGCTTGGCTAACAAGCGTATCTAAATCGCTGTAAGGGCGAGCTTCTACCATTTGGTAGACCCATGCTTTCGCCGCGCAGCATTGCTCAAACCAAGAAAATGCGTCTTCAGCGCTTAGTGTATTTAATTCAGTAAGTGTCACTGCTGGTATCCTTTTCTATTTGCTGCACTTTTACAGCACTATAGCAGGGGGCTTTGTATGTTCACCCGTACATGCATCAGTATTTGTATCAGCGTCGTTTTCTGAAGCCGCTGCTGCGTGGTTTGTATGAAGACGTTCAATGATTTGCGCCGATATAGAAACCGCAACTTCAATAGGGCGCTTTCCAGGAATATCTCGATTGCCAATAGGCGTGAACAGTCTCTCTAGCGCATGGTTTTCAAACCCGCGCTGGGTAAGCTTGGTAATAAAACGCTTTGCTTTAGTGTCTGAACCTATTAACCCAACAAAAGGCAGGGAAGGTTGTTTTAATGCTTGCTCGGTTATACGGTAGTCCAATTGATGATCGTGGGTGAGAATAATCAACCAGCTATTTTCAGCAAGATGCCTTACCTCACTCTCGGGCGCTTCTTCCACCACTTTTTGAACGTTGGCTGGTAGCGTCGATGGGAACAAATCTTCTCGATTGTCTATCCATGAAATTCGAACTGGCAATTGAGCCAAAATTGGAACCAGAGCTTTTGCAACATGGCCAGCGCCAAAAATGGCGATATGCTGCTGATGAACATTGCATACGTCAAACAGGACCTTTACCGCACCGCCGCAGCACTGCCCTAAAGAACTGCTCAATGGGTAGCTGTGTAGCTCAGTGCACACTTCGCCTTTAGCAAGGTATGCTCGGGCGCGGGCAATAGCATCAAACTCAAGGTGTCCGCCACCAATGGTATCAATACTGTGTGAAGCGGTGACCACCATTTTACTGCCCGGTTCACGGGGTGTGGAGCCCGCTGTACCCACAACGGTAACTAAAACATAGCCCTCATTACGCTCTTGGCACTCGGCTATCGCCTCGTGCCAGTGCGTAGCACGAAATGATTGGGGGGCGCGAAATGATGGCGTTGCTGCGCGCGTCATACAGCTATACCTTGTGTATCTGCTTGTTGGATTGCAGCGACAGCATTTAACACGCGCTCGGGTGTGGCTGGCGTATCTAACTGCGGGTCTACAGTGTAGCCAGATAGGCTAGATATCGCGTCTTTTAAAGCACTCCATACTGAAATTGCTAGCATAAACGGTGGCTCACCCACAGCTTTTGAGTGGTAAATGCTGTCTTCAGCATTTTCTCTACCAAAAAGCTTCACGTTAAATTCCTTGGGCGTATCGCCAATGGCAGGAATTTTATAGGTCGCCATGTTTTCACTTATCAGCTTGCCTGCCTCGTTCCATTGTAGGTCTTCCGTAGTAAGCCAGCCCATACCTTGGATAAAGGCGCCTTCAATTTGGCCAATATCAATTGCAGGGTTAAGGCTATTACCTACATCGTGAATAACGTTAACTTTATCTACCGTGTATTCGCCAGTCAGTGTATCTACCGAGACTTCGCTCATCGAAACGCCGTAAGCAAAGTAGAAAAACGGGCGGCCTTCGCCTGTATCACGGTTGTACTGCAATTTAGGTGTTTTATAAAAACCGCTTGAAGACAGAGACACTCGGGCAAAATACGCTTGTTGAACCAGCTCATTGAAGGCAATGCTGTGTTCATCTAACACAACGTGCTCATTAATAAACTGCACATCACCAGCGCGGCCCTCTAGACCCAAGCTTTTGGCGTAGCATTCAGCCAAGCGAGTTTTTAATGTAATACACGCGTTTTGTACGGCTTTTCCGTTCATGTCAGTTCCACTTGATGCCGCTGTTGGCGAAGTGTTCGGTACTTTATCCGTGCGCGTAGCGGTAACTTCAATCATATCTAAATCTAGACCAAACTCATTGGCAGCGATCTGGCCTATTTTAGTGTGCAGGCCTTGGCCCATCTCTGTGCCACCGTGGTTTACCTGAATACTGCCATCGGTATAAATATGGACTAAAGCGCCAGCTTGATTTAAGTGCTTTGAGGTAAATGAAATACCAAATTTAACCGGCGTTAGCGCTAGGCCCTTCTTAACTACCGGGCTTTCGCGGTTAAACGCTGCAATCGCGTCTCGGCGCTGCCAATATTGTGCACTTTCTTCTAACTCGGCAATCATATCGGGTAAAAGGTTGTGCTCTACCTTCATGCCATATGGAGTAAAACTGCCGGTGGTCGGGCCGTATAAGTTACGCTTTCTTACCGATAGCGGGTCGCTGCCGATAGCTCGTGCGATTTTGTCAATCATGGCTTCGGCCATGATCATGCCTTGGGGGCCGCCAAACCCTCGATAAGCGGTGTGCGATACCATATTGGTTTGCAGTCTGTGACCGACAATATCGCTATCGCCTAGGAAGTAGCCGTTATCAGCGTGGAACATGGCTCTATCTACAATAGCGTCTGATAAATCAGGAGAATGCCCACAAATGCCATTAATGGTCATGCGAGTCGCTTCAATTTTACCAGTTTCGTCAAATGCCACATCAAATTCATTTTCAAACGGGTGTCGTTTACCTGTAACGTGCATATCGGTGAAGCGCGGCAAACGAAGCTTAACTGCGCACTGATTGCGTGAAGCGAGCAGAGCAGCGATACAGGCCCATTGTGCTGCTTGGGTTTCTTTACCGCCAAAGCCGCCGCCCATACGCCTCATGTCTACCATTACTCGGTGTAATTTAACATCTAGTACTTCTGCAACTAGCTTTTGCACTTCACTTGGATGCTGACTAGAGGTATAGATTTTCATGCGATCTTCTTCATCGGGGATCGCAAGGCTAACTTGACCTTCTAAGTACATGTGCTCCTGACCGCCAATGCTTAGCGAACCATGTGCCTTATACTTAGCGTTTTCAATAGTGCTATCAACGCGGGCAGCATGTTGACCAAATCTATGTAACGGGCGAACAAATTTTTGCTGCTGGTGGGCAGCTTCAGCATTGAGTACAGGTGTAGCTTCGTCTACTTCTATACTGCCCTTTAGCGCAGCTTGTCGGGCAAGATTTACTGAAGTGGCAAGTACTGCAAACACCGGTTGACCGAAGAACTTAATTTCGCCGTTCGCAAGTAATGGGTCACCTTCAAACACAGGGCCAATGTCTTTATGTCCAGGCACGTCATCAATGGTGATGACATCAATAACGCCTTCGCTTTGGCGCACGGCGTTCAGATCTACAGAGCTGATAGTACCTTTGGCGCACTGGCTTACACCGACTGCCGCATAAAGCGTACCCTGAGGTTCAACTACATCATCAACGTAGTTGGCGCTACCTTGTACCTGGCGTGCCGCACTTTCGTGCTTTTTAGAGACGTGAACAACTTCTTGTTCGCCGTTTTTTTCTACAGGATTAGGGGCATCAATTAACTTACGCATGCTGCACCACCCGAGTTTCAATATGGTTAACTGTTTGGTTTTCTAACCAGAAGCGGTGCCACAAGTTAGCTAACACGGTTTTGCGGTATTGTGCTGTCGCGCGCACGTCATCAATAGGTGCAAACGCATCAAATAAGATTTGCTTGCCTAAGGTTAAGCATTCTTTGCTCGCGAACTGTTTACCTTTCAGAGCATTTTCCAATGCTTCACAAGTAGACGGTACGGCAGCAACGCCGCCAAAGCCACTGGTGATTGCCTCAACCTTGCCATCTTCTAAGGTAACGTTGAACACTGCACATACCGCGGATATGTCATCTTCAAAACGTTTTGATATTTTATAGGCAGCAAGTGCTTGTTTAGGCTGTTTAAGCGGTATTTCTATTGCACTTATCCATTCATCGTTAGCTAGCGTAGTTTCCCGGTAACCCGTGAAAAAAGTGCTAAGAGGGATCGTGCGAACACGCTCTCCATTATCCAAATGTAATATAGCGTTCAGTGCAAGTAGTAAGGGAGGCATATCACCAATAGGAGATGCGTTGGCAACATTCCCACCAATCGTTGCTTGGTTGCGAATTGGCAAAGACGCAAAGCGCGTTACCAGTTCGGCTACTTGTGGAAATGCGTCTAGTAAAAGCGGTGCTGCGTCATTGAGCGGAACGGCTGCACCAATAGTAAGAGAATGCTCGTTTTTGGTGCACTTTTTAAGTGCATCGATATGCGTAACGCTGATCAGCGTATCTACGTTTTTTAACTGTTGGGTGAACTGCAAACTTAAATCAGTGCTGCCTGCCACTAGCTGTGCGTTAGGGTTCGCCTCAATGAGCGCTTTTAATTCTTCGCGGGAGGTTGGTGTATATATATTGCCTGTACCCGATGGCTTCTCACTAGATAGTGATAATAACGTTGCAAGAGTAGTGTCTTGGCGCGCCGAGAACTGATCATCAGGTGTTTGTTGGCACACCGCCAGTGTAGCGTCGATAATAGGTCGATAGCCAGTACAGCGGCACAGGTTACCAGATAAAGCATGGAGCACATCGTCGCGATTAGGTTTTGTATTACTGTGATACAAGGCAAACATCGACATGATAAACCCTGGTGTGCAGAAGCCACACTGCGAGCCGTGATAATCAACCAAGGCCTGCTGTACAGGGTGTAAATGTTTACCATCGCTTAAATGTTCTACGAACAATAGCTGTTTGCCGTGTACAGCGCTCATAAGCGTGATGCAGCTATTTACTGTACGGTAGTTAAGTTTTGTAGCGTTATCAGATGATACTGGCTCTACAAGCACTACGGTGCACGCGCCACAGTCGCCTGCTGCACAGCCTTCTTTAGTGCCTGTTTTCTTGCGATGTTCGCGTATAAATTGCAGAAGGGTGAGGTCGGCTCGCGCTTCGTTTAACTCAACAACATCGTTATTTATTAGAAAGCGAATCATACTCACACCTTCTTGTTATATTCATTCTTGTATTCATTAATATAGCTGTATTTTTATCATAAAAGTAGACCATTTGGTCAATTTATTGCTTATAAAAAATGGCCGAGTTATAAAAGGCCATGATTTTGTGCAGATTTATGGGAAGTTATATAACGCCTCCCCGCGTGTTTTTAACAAGAAACGCATCAATTTGTATAAAGAATAAGGCAAGATTCGTGCTAGGTTTTAAGTTGAATGCAGAATAAATACTTTCTGAATGACTCATTTCATTGGAGAGGGGCGCAGGTGGTGGGTAACTCTGAACTTTAAGAGCATAGCAACACCTTGGTAATAAATGCTAACCTATCAAAAAGGCATGCAGCATTTTTCCTGCCTGTACGCTTGCAAAGTAGATTGCAAAGGAATTTAGATAATAATGATGAAGGTAAAGAGCGCTGACGCTGGCGTTGGCGCTATGAACAGAAGAAAAATACTCCAAGCCGCTGAAAAGTGTTTTGCACAGTTTGGCTTCAAAGGCACAGCAGTGCAGAAGATTGCTGACGAAGCAGGACTTCCAAAAACAAACGTTTTGTATTATTTCAAAACGAAACAAGAGCTATACGTAGCGGTATTGGAAGAGACGCTTTCATTGTGGAACTCGCGTTTTGACAGAGCAACAGTAGAAGATGATCCCGCCGAGGTACTTGCCAATTACATAGCTGAAAAAATGGAAGTATCGCGCACCCATCCCTTGGCGTCGAAGATTTTTGCCATGGAAATTATTAACGGGGCGCAGAACTTAAGCGGATACTTCGATGAAGAGCATGCACTATGGATGAAAGGGCGTCTTGAAGTTATTGATGAGTGGATAAAAGCAGGCAAACTCCCTCACGTTGAAGGCGAATACTTGCTTTATACCATTTGGGCCAGCACCCAGCACTATGCTGATTTTTCAGCGCAGATTACCCGACTACGGGGTAAGAAGATGACTAAAGCAGATTTTGAAGACGCAACTAAGCAAGTAGTTAAGCTTGTACTTGGCGGCTGTGGTTTAGCTGTTCCTGAAAGTTTCGAGGTGCAGTATGAGTGAGTCTGTGTATCCTCGCGACCTCATTGGCTATGGTCAACACGTACCTCGGGCGAACTGGCCTGGTGATGCAAAAATAGCCGTTCAATTTGTATTGAATTACGAAGAAGGTGGCGAAAACTGTGTGCTTCATGGTGATGAGGCGTCTGAAATATTCTTATCGGAAATTATAGGTGCACAAGCCTATAAAGATCGTCACCTTAGCATGGAATCTATTTACGAATACGGCAGTCGTGCAGGTTTTTGGCGTTTACACCGCTTGCTAAATAAGTACGACATTCCTGTGACTGTATTTGGCGTTACCATGGCCATGCAGCGCCACCCTGATGCTGTGAAAGCCATGATGGACTCTGGTTGGGAAATAGCCAGTCACGCCATGCGCTGGGTGCACTATCAGGATATGAGTGAAGATGATGAGCGCAAACAAATCGATGAGGCTATTATTCTTCACGAGCAGTTAACGGGTAAGAAACCCGTTGGTTGGTACACAGGCAGAACCAGCCCTAATACACTTAAACTAATAGCAGAGCGCGACGACATTTTATATTGCGCAGACTCTTACGCTGACGATTTGCCATACTACGACGGCCACTACAGTAAGCCGCTACTTATGGTGCCTTACACGTTAGACACAAACGATATGCGTTTTGCCACACCTCAAGGTTTCAATAGTGGCGAACAGTTTTTTACTTATTTAAAAGATGCGTTTGACGTGTTGTATGAAGAAGGGGAAGAAGCGCCCAAAATGCTTTCTATCGGGCTTCATAATCGCATTATCGGAAGACCTGCTAGGCTTGCAGCGCTTAAGCGTTTTATCGAGTACGTAAAATCTCATGACAAAGTGTGGTTAGCCACGAGAGAGCAAATTGCTCGCCACTGGTTAGCCACTCACCCTAAAGATGGTAGTGACAAGACGGGTTCATAGCGTTTACAGTACGCCATCGTAATTCACATAAAGCAAGGTGGAAGATAAGGGGCGACGGGTAGGTTGCTTTTACTTTCACTTAGATAAAGGACAAAACCATGAAATCAAAAATAGCCATCATTGCTTTTAGTGCATTAGCGTTAACTGCGTGCTCAAAGCTAACTAAAGAAAATTATGACAAGCTAAAGATGGGAATGTCTCAGGATGAAGTTGAAGCTGTTTTAGGTTCAGCCGACAACTGCGGTAAAACAATGGGCACTATGGCGTGTACATGGGGCGCTGAAGACAGTAAACATGTAAAAATCGTATTTATGGGCGATAAAGCAGTTACCTTCACATACGACGGATTAAAGTAAAACATCAGCGTGTTTATACCAGAGCGCATAAAAGAAAGGTGGCATTGAAGCCACCTTTTTTTATCCAAATTAAGGGCTTGTGCGTAATATCACTCACACGCACCGATAGATTATTTTAAATCTAGTAAGTACCTAAGTAAGAAAACGATAGCTAAGGCATAAGTAAGTGGAGTCACTTCCTTAAATTTACCGGTACCCACCTTAATACCCACATAGGTAATAAAACCAAGGGCGATGCCTTCGCTGATACTAAATGTCAAAGGCATCGCAATAAGTGCAACCGACGCGGTTGCTAAAGCCCCTAAGTCGTCAAAATCAACTTGTCGAATCGATTCCATCATTAGAATGCCTACCATTAATAACGCCGGGGTCGTTGCCATTAGTGGAATAACTTTCATCAATGGCGTGAGGAAAAGCGACAACAGGAAGCATATAGAAACCACCACTGCGGTAAGCCCCGTTCGACCACCAGCTGAAACGCCAGTGGCAGATTCAACATAGCTGGTAACCGGTGAAGTACCCACAAAAGCACCAGCTACACTCGCTGATGCATCCGCCGTCATGGCTGGACCAATTTTCGGTAGCTTACCTTCTGAGTTCAGCAAGTTGGCTTTACGCGATACGCCTATTAATGTGCCTATAGTGTCGAACATGTTCACGAACATAAGTGCGAAAATAAGGTCCCACGTTTCTGCGAGGTGATCGATAGGGTACCAAAAGTCCATTGCCATAAATGTATTTGAAATAGACTCTGGCATGCCAACAACGGCAGAAGGAGTAGCGGTTAACGTTCCGTTTTCGGTAGGGATAAAAGCACCGATTAAAGTGAGGGTAACGATAGAGATTAATATAGCGCCGGTAACGCGCTTAACCATAAGAACGATAGTAAAGATAATGCCAACAAGCGCAAGCATGACAGCCGGCTCAGAAAGGTCACCAAGCTGAACAAAGGTTGCAGGGTTATCAACAATAAGGCCCGCGTTTTTTAGGCCGATAAAGGCAATGAACAAACCTATACCACACTGAACACCTATCTTGAGTGAAGGAGGAATAGACTCAGCTATTTTGGTTCGAACGCCAGTAAGAGAGAGTATTAAGAAAAGAATACCGTTCCAAAATACAATGCCTAGGGCTGCTTCCCACGGAACTTCGCGGCCAAGACAAATAGTGAAAGCGAAAAACGCATTCAAGCCCATACCTGGCGCCAAGGCAATAGGGTAGTTAGTCATCAACGCCATCATCAATGTGCCGATGCAGGCGGCAACTGCTGTCACTGTAATAAGCCCCTCTACGGGCATGCCACTAAGGCCCAGAATTCCCGGGTTTACCACGAGGATATAAGACATAGCCGCGAAGGTAGTCAGACCGGCAATGATCTCAGTTTTTACCGTTGTGCCGTGCTCCTGCAGCTTAAATAGCCGTTCAATAACGTTGTTGGACATCAAGAGTTCTCTGTTTGTGTTTTATTAAGTATTTTATGCGTTTGAAAGCAATAAACTGACCAATTAGTCAACTTGTTGGTGTGTTTTGTGCTAACGTTAATTTCAGTACAATGATCAACGTACAATCATTGCGTGACTCGAGGTCACTAGCCAGGCAGCACAAAGCCAGCTAAACGGTTAGTAACTAACATAGATGGTGCTAGAAAAACCGCTAACAAAACCTAAATGAGCAATAGAACTCGTTTACAGATAACATTAAAGATAAACTATTACGCACCAATTAAATGCTTTTGCATTACCATAGTGCAAAAAAGTGAGGGGCCATGTCGCTGTCATCAATAATTAGAAACATACCAAAGGCCGAACTGCATCTGCATATAGAAGGTAGCTTAACGCCTGAACTCATGTGGCGCCTAGCTGATAAGCATAGTGTATCACTTCCCTATGCAAGCGTGGAAGAGATTGAAGCCGCATACAATTTTAAAGATTTGCAAAGCTTCCTTGATCTTTATTACGCAGGGGCAGGAGTCTTAAGAGATGAAGAAGATTTCTTCACGTTAATGTGGGAATACTTATTGCGATGCGCTGAAGAAAATATCGTTCATAGTGAAATTATGTTTGACCCTCAAACTCACACTGAGCGAGGAATCGGTTTTGATGTGTTCATGCCCGGATTTTTGCGCGCAATGCAAAAGGCTGAAGAAGAATTTGGTATAAGCAGCTATCTGATAATGTCTTTCTTAAGACATTTGCCCGAAAGTGAAGCTTTCGAAACACTAGAAGCTGCAAAACCTTATTACGAGTATATTAAAGCAGTGGGTCTTGATAGTTCAGAGTTGGGTCACCCGCCGTCTAAGTTCGAGCGAGTTTTCAAAAAAGCAAAGTCCCTTGGTTTTAAGATTGTTGCCCATGCAGGAGAAGAGGGCCCGGCATCTTATATTTGGGAGGCTATTGAACTGCTAAACGTTGACCGAATTGATCACGGCGTACGCTGCCAAGAAGATAAAGCTCTCATGGCGCTTCTAAAAGAAAAGCAAATACCTCTTACCGTTTGTCCTCTGAGTAATTTAAAGCTATGCGTGATTGACGATATGAAAGAGCACAATATCGTGCATCTGTTAGATGCTGGCTTATTAGTGACGGTTAATTCTGACGACCCTACCTACTTTGGTGGTTTCTTAAACGAAAATTTTGAAGCGCTTCATGAATCGCTGAATATAGATGAGAAGACCATTCGCGTGCTGGCCGCAAACAGTTTTAAGGCAAGTTTCCTACCAGAAGAGAAGAAAAACGCATTAATTAAGCAGGTTACTGGGGCTATGTAAATGACCTGCAAAGCAAGGGCGCGAGCTTGCAAAGGAAGTCTAGATAAGCTCGCTTCGCCTCAAGATTGCATTACGATAAGCGTTTGCTCGATTAAGCTATTTAGTTCTTCTATATCTGTAGCTATATCAGTTAAATCACCTTGCTTGGCTTTATTTTCAATAGATGCGGCTTTTTCTCGAACTGCGTCAGCTCCTACATCTCCTGATACGCCTTTCATTGCGTGACTTGTAAATTTTACTGCATCGACGTTTAACTCAGTTGCGGCTTTTTGAAAGGCTTCTTGCTTCTGTGTTATCTGCACTAAAAACATTTCAACAATGCGATTCAACAACCCTTCATTGCCGCCGAGTCTGCTCAACGCTGCCTTCTTTATTCCACAGTTTTTCTTTTAGAAGCCCACTATGCGTATGTAACGTATCCATTCTTATCACCAAGCAGTTCAAACAGGGTTTAATAGAGAGTTAATTGTGCGTTACAAAAAGCCTTTTAGTCAATGTATTACCGCTAAAATTCTGTTTTCATTAACAATATTAGACTAAAGATTAATGTTATTTTGCGTATGTCAGACGATACTAAATAAGGAATTTATAATGTAATACGGTAATTCTCATGGAAAATGAGACTCAAAAAGTAGTCATCATTGACGATGAACCAACAACACTCTTGCTACTGGAAAGTGCGGTAGAGTCTTTAGCAGAAGTTGTTACGGTTTCACAAAGTGTAGCAGCGTTCTCTATAATTCAGGCACAGCAGCCAGACTTAATCGTTTTGGATATTAGCATGCCTGAGCTTTCAGGCTTTGATGTTTGTAAGCAACTTAAAGCATGTCCAAACACAGCTTCAATTCCC
The DNA here is from genome assembly GCF_056311745.1 of Alteromonas sp. ABV4_150. NCBI lineage: Bacteria > Pseudomonadati > Pseudomonadota > Gammaproteobacteria > Alteromonadales > Alteromonadaceae > Alteromonas > Alteromonas sp. ABV4_150. Next base: position 3,312,553 of record NZ_CM149971.1, read on the forward strand.
GTTATTTTTATCACCTCTCATAGCGACACTGAAAACGAACACAGCGCGCTGTCGCTCGGCGCGATAGACTTTGTCTCAAAGCCTATCAATATAGAAATGTGTCGGATGAGAGTGAAGAACCATCTCACGCTTCAATCTCAAAAAGCCTTACTGAAGAAGGTTAATCAAGAACTTGAAGCTGAAAAAAAACAACTTGCCATTACATTGAGGTCGATAGCTGACGGGGTCATTTCAATTGATGCGGCTGGAGATGTCACATTTATCAACCCTGTTGCACAAAGATTGACAGGCTACAATGCGCAAGATGCACTCGGTAAGCCCGTTGATGAGATCATGACTCTGCGAGATGTATCAAGTCATGAGCCGTTGTTAAACCCTGCTCTTTACGCGCTAGAGGTAAAGCGCCCGGTGGCGATGTCGTATAACGCGACCCTTGTTAATAGGCACAAGCAACTATTTAGAGTTGAAGATACTGCATCACCGATTGTTGACGATGATGGCAACATAACCGGCGCTGTTATGGTTTTTCAAGATGTGTCTGAAGCCGCTGAAATGGCGGTGAAAATGACCCATCTAACCAACCATGATCAGCTTACAGGCTTGCCAAACCGTGTGTTGCTTCACGACAGGGTTGTTCAAGCAATCGCAAGAAGCTTTACTAGTAAGCAAAGTATTGCGCTACTGCTAATTGATATTGATAACTTTAAATATCTTAACGATAGCCTAGGACATCAGGTCGGAGATTTCGTCATATCGACGGTAGCGAAGCGTCTCGCAAATACACTTGGACAAAACGCTACACTCGCGCGAGTGGGCGGTGACGAGTTTGCTTGCCTTTTATCGGATATAGGCTCTGGATTCAGTGCAGATAGTATTGCCATGGCTTTTCTTCAGGCGGGCAGAGTGCCTATAGAGATAGACGGAAAGTCCCATCGATTTAGTCTAAGTATCGGAATCAGCTTGTATCCGCAGGATGCAGTGAATGCAGAAGAAATGATGCGGCATGCTGATTCCGCAATGTATCGTTCGAAATCGAAAGGCAAAGACACTTTCAGCTTTTTCTCAAAAGACTTGCAGCATGCCATGCATCACAGGGTCGAAATGGAGATTAAGCTTAGACAGGCAATTGAAAATAACAGTTTGGCTATCTATCTTCAGCCAAAATACGACTTCAATAGCGATGAAGTAATCAGCGCTGAAAGTTTAGTTAGAATGTTCGATGAAAACGGTAATGTAATTGGGCCAGATAAATTTATTCCCCTCGCTGAAGAAACCGGTCTAATACATCAGCTAGGTAAACAGGTGCTTCAAAAAAGCTGTGAATTCATTGCCCAGTGTAATGAACAAAACAAGCACTTTAGGGTGGCAGTAAATGTGGCTGCCAAACAGCTAGCAAACCCAGGGTTTGCGGATGAAGTAGCAGAAATTATTCGAACTACGGGTATTGAAGCCAGTTCAATAGAGCTTGAGGTGACGGAGTCTGCGCTAATGCACGACTTTGAGCAAACACGAGATATCCTCAACAAATTAACGTCGCTAGGCGTTACCCTAGCCCTTGATGATTTCGGCACCGGTTATTCAAGTTTATCGTACCTGCGTCAATTTCCGCTCAACGTGCTAAAAATAGACCGATCTTTCGTTATTGATATGGATAAGGAGCAGCAAGCTCACGATATTGTCACTGCAATCGTACACTTAGCCCTAAGCTTGGAATTAACTATTGTTGCTGAGGGAATAGAGACACAATCACATTTCAACGAGCTAAAAGCACTAGGCTGCCATCAAGGTCAAGGCTATTTCATGTGTCGTCCCATAGCCATTAACGATTTTTTTGCACAATTTATAAGCGATGAAGAAGTCGCCTGATTTAGGACGGCTATCTCATCCACTTAATCTCCGCTCGCTATAGGTGTTTTTTTTAATACCCATAGCGTGTTCAAAATTAGCCTTTTCAATATACATATACCTTGTAGATGTTAGACTATATACCAACGCTACACATATTAAAAAAGCTTTATATTACAATGCGACAACGCTTGTTTTGCTAGCAGTTCGCGCTAAAAAAGAAATGGACGGAAATAAAATTAAACCCTACTCACAGTGCAATGTACTTATTGTTGACGACGAGCCAATTAGTCGATTGCTTTTGGAATCGATACTCAAAGTCGAATTTCACTGTACGACGGTCGATTCTGGAAGCGGTGCCATATCCTACTGTGCCGAAGCGCTACCTGATCTCGTTTTACTCGATATGAATATGCCGGATATCGGCGGCCTTGAGGTGTGTGCAACATTAAAAGCTGCTCCTGAAACCAAAGATATTCCAGTTATATTCGTTACGTCTACTATGGATATTGAAAGTGAAAACGCTTGCTGGGAAGTAGGTGCGTCTGATTTTGTAATGAAGCCAGTAAACGCGTCAACGCTAACTCACCGAGTAAAAACACACCTTCAAAATAAGCTTCGTACCGAGTTTCTTGAAATGATGACGTTTCATGACCAGCTTACCGGCCTTTACAATAGAATGTACCTGACCAAGGAAATTCCGTTATTGATAAAGCAGGTGGCTAGAGATAAAGGATCGGTAGGGGCTATAATGCTAGACATTGATTACTTTAAACTCTTCAACGATACCTATGGGCACCTTGAAGGTGACTTGTGCCTTCAAAGAGTGGCACAGATAGTGTCTGATACAGTCAAGAGACCTAAAGATGCTGTGATACGTTTCGGCGGTGAAGAGTTCTTAGTCATTCTTCCATATAACGACCGACATGGTACTAAGCTTGTGGCAAATCAATTAGTAGAGGCGGTGGATAAAGCGAGAATCCCTCACGGTAAAGGTATTGAAAACCGGGTTTCTATTAGCGCAGGCTTTGCGGTTTTGAAAGCAACAGAAGTCGCTCAAGACAGCTTTACGGCCCTTATTGAGGATGCTGATGTGTCGCTGTTTGAAGCTAAGGAATCAGGGCGAAATCAAGCTAGAGGTTAAAGCTTATTACGCGCCATATACTATCCTATTGTTTAATGTCGCAGTTATCGATAGCGCGCTATTATCATACCTTATGACGTACTATTCTCGAAATTTGTAGTGGCTGCGGATAGTACCCCTTTGGTACACGTTTGAGGCTTAGGTAAAGAGCAATGGTTTATTTTGACGAGCTATCGGGTTTGAATGTGAAGCTGGAAGAGCGCTTAAAGTCGTCGCTTACCCAGTTATTACAGCGAGGTTGTGACACTCTTGGGATATTCCAAGCACTGCTTTTGCACCTTGAAGAGGACACCGTCAACATACTAGTCAAAGCCTCATCTGCTTATCCCCCCAGTTTTAAATCTATCCCTTCGTTTGCAAACTGCTCTACGGTAGATAATTGTTTTCCGGTAAGTAATGCTAAGTGTTCTTTGGCATTTAAGCAGTGGTTTACAACTTATTTCAGCGCGGAAAAATATATCAGAGGTAAAGTCCATAAGCTTGACGGCGGATACGTCTGTTTAGTGTTCATCAATGCATGCCCTGACCAGTCTAGCAACTTGGATAAAGTGGCATTGCTCGATGAGTGGTTGTCCGTTACCCTAGACAAGTTTCACATTGAAAAAGCAGAATCAACGCAAAATACGCTGTATGAAAAGCTGCAAAATGTTGCGAGTGTTGGTACGTGGGAAGTCGACTTTACTACCAACGAGTTAACTTGGTCATCTCAAACTCGCCTAATACACGAGGTGGACGACAGCTACACACCTACATTAGATACGGCAATTGCCTTCTACAAAGAAGGGTTTGATAGAAACGAGATAAGTCGCATCGTTTCTCACGCTACTGAGACCGGTGAGCCATGGAGCGCAACACTTGAACTTACTACTGCAAAAGGTAATTCAGTGTGGATAGAAACCCACGGTATGGCCGAAATGAAGCATGGTAAGTGCATTCGCTTGTTCGGAACGTGTCAAAACGTGAATAAATCAGTTCAACTCAGGTTGGAATTGGATGAGCGACGCAAAGAGGCAGAAGCCGCATCGAAAGAGCGCGGAATGTTGCTTTCAAGAATTAGCCACGAGCTGAAAACCCCCTTAAATGGCATCACTGGCATGCTTCAAGCGATAAAGTTTGAAACGAAAGACAATGTAAGAATAAGGAAGGCTGACGTTGCGTTGCACAGCGCAGATCGTTTGTTATCACTTATCAATGATGTGCTTGATTATACCTCAATTATTAACGGGGAATTTAGTCTCAAGCACAGCGATTTTTGCGTTCGCTCTTTGTGCGAAGACATTGTCGATGTGTTTAAAACTAAATGTGCCGAGAAAGGGGTAAGACTTTACGCTGTGCTGTCTTTCGACGAAAAGACCTATGTACATGGCGATGCAGCTAGAATAAGTCAGGTAATAACCAACTTACTGTCGAACGCCGTAAAATTCACCGCGAAAGGCTATATTTCTGTACAGGTGACGCTGAAGCATCAAGGCGACCTTCCTATTCTACTTGCCTCAGTCGAAGATACCGGTGTTGGCATGAGCGACGATATCTTGTCACGGATTTTCAGACCGTTTCAGAATGATACTAACAGTTCATCAGAAGAGCTAAACGGCAATGGATTAGGTCTTTCTATCGTCAACCAACTTGTTGAGAAGATGGGAGGCGAGCTTGAAGTACGCTCGAGTGTGGGTAAAGGAACCTGTTTTGACGTGGCTATACCCATTGAAATGGCGTCGGTAGATGAGACAGCCAATGGCGATGTAGAGCTTTCCTCTGAGCTATTGAGTGTGCCCTTGAACATCTTAGTTGTGGACGATAACGATATAAACCGCCTAGTCTTGGGGTCCATGCTTGAAAAGTTCAATTACGTACCTGATGAAGCTGAAAACGGAGAAGTCGCAGTACAAATGGCAAGGGCCAAAAAGTACGATATTATCTTTATGGACTGTGCTATGCCTGTATTAGATGGCGTAAGTGCAACGAAGATAATAATGCAAGAAAACCTAATGCCTAAAAACGGGCGCATTATCGCTGTTACCGCCAATACTACGGCAGAAGATAAAGCTAGCTGTAGCGAGGCGGGCATGCAGGACTTTCTTGCTAAGCCCGTTGTGCAAAATGATGTGACTATACAGCTTAAATTAGCGCTAGATGCCAAATCTGTAACAGTTTAAGGGCTTTGCACTTTAATTTAAGCGTAAAGCCCAGCGTTTACTAGAGCTTCAAATACTGTCAAAAATACATGTAACGACAGTAATAGATAAGTTTTGCTTTCATTTTACGACAGGGGGAGTCTCTTTTACTGAATCCCAGTTTTCAGTTATGTAGTCAACAACGCGAGCGCCCACGTTATACGCTGCTTCAATTGCGGCATTCATTGCAGCATAACCGTCACCCGAGCTTTCAAGTTTCAAATTTTCTGATGCGCTTAGCGAAGGTGGCTGCATAGTAAAATTACTCGTGGTTCTTAAAATCATTACGCGGTTTTTATCTACCAAGCCAGCATTATCCAAATAGGTCAAACTTTGAAGCGTAGCCGAGTCTTCCATACCCGATGTCACGAAGTTACCCTTGTCTTTGGTCCAGTATGCTACCCAATCATTCGCCCACGTGTTTAGTTTCTCTCCATGCCAGAAAGTAGACGCAGATAAATGGGCACCCATAGATACATTAGGAAGTACCCTTGCATTAGGTGAGTGAGTGTATTTCGCCCGTAGCGCATCCATTGCATCGTTATTTAAAAGTTTGGTGTCTTTGGTCAGTGAATAAGCCCATTTCGCCAATGGAAGGTTAAGCGCATAAACCTCGCCGTTCGGGCTATTATTCACATCCACCAATTCGGCATTGGCATAAGGTGAGTGGGTGAATAGTGGAAAGTAACCTGTACTCCACGTTGAAGGGATTTCTCTTGCATCAATTTGATGTGCTAGATCGCCATCTACAACATAATCGGTCCAGATAGCGCTGCCAATAGTGTTATCAGCAGGGTCGACGCCTGCAATACCAGCTACCAGCCAATAGGCCTTTGACAAATCGAAGCGAGGGTCGAGTCCAAGTGCCATTATTGCCGCCGAAGCACGCGCAATACCCATACCTGTAACTATGCCAATAACGCCTGTTTCTGGGTTTGCATAAATGTCGTGAAAGCCGTGGGGTAGTGGATATTCTACCGTCAGTTGCTGACGGGCTTTCCATAACTGGAATTCGCCCGGTGCGTCACCTTCATCATCACCAATTTCGAACATACTCACCACTACGACCTTAACTTCTATAGGTTGCGGTGCTTTACTAGCATGAGCAATTGTCGCAAAAGTACTTATCACAATGCCGATTAGCGTAGCCAATAAAAAAGGCGCTTTATATGCAAAGTGGCGGCTGTACTTAGCACTGCGTAGATGTACTCGTTCTTTACAACGTTGGATGATGTGGCGCAAAGACATAAAATACTCCTTAAAAAAAAAGAGCTCAAGTTTTGCAAAAACTGAGCTCTTTATTAAACGAAATTCGAGTGAGCGAAGATGCCACGCTTACGGAATTTATAGTAAGCGTGACAACACTCATACGCTAAGTTTACTTAGAATGAATAAGAAACTTTAGCATTAAAGTGACGCGGTAATTCAGGTAGTACAATTTGGCTACCGAATAGGTCAGGGAAGTTAGAACGGAAATAACGTTCATCAGTTAGGTTTTTAACGGTTAAGTTAAATGACCAGTCTTCAGCCTGATAAGATAAGCCAGCATTTACAAGCGTATAAGACGGTAGTGTTACAGCCGCAGAGAAACCTGATGCAACTTCCTCAACATCTACAACGCTAACATTAGCGGCATAACCATTTTGGAAATCGTAAGTTGCTGTTAGCGTATAAATATTTTCCGGAATACCCGCTTTGCGTCCATCGGTATTATTAAAGCCTTCACCGATAAGATTAAGACCAATAACGTTACCACCAAAGATCAGTGAAGGATCTTCAAGGTTAACTAGGTCTTCAGCACCCAAGAAACCAAATTGGTTGCCATTTTCTAGTGCAGTTAGGTTTATCACTTTTATGTTGGTGTAACCAGCAGATACAACAAGGTTGTCATTTACCACCCAGCGAAGCTCAAACTCTGTACCTTTGTTGTTAGTGGTGTTGTTTGTAACAGTGTTTTGCGCGTTAAAATCGGTACGTTCTTGCTCAAACGATGAAAGCGCGAAGTATAGTGTGTCTTCTAGCAGTGAGCCCTTGACACCGAATTCGATAAGTTCAGAAGTATCGAACGCGCTACCGTCACCTAGCTGGCCAACACCAATCTCTGCACCTTGACCTGCAACAAGCGTAGCTTGCTCAGCGGCTGTTACGTATGGAATAAGGCCGAACTCAAACTCGTATGAAAGGCTGGCGTTCCAAGACCACCCGTCAACTGTCTCTTCTGCATATTCAGGTGTTTCATCGCCAGTTGCACCTAACAAAAGGTCAGTGCGCGATGTACTTTCAATGTCGATTGTATCGTAACGCAAACCTAAAACTAGGTTTAAGCCCCAGTCCCAAGTTAAGTCTGTCATTGCGGCAACACCTAGGTCTAAGTAGTTACCAACGTCGTAGTTATCGAAATTTTTACCTGAACGTGTAGACAACAAACGCTTGTCTAGTGCAGACGATGGCATGGTTAGGTCGCGACGGTTAAAGTACTCGTAAGTGAAATCATCGCCGTGTTCGAAATCGGTATAACGAACTGAAGGTGAGAATTGAAACTGTGCAAACAGACCGTCGTTTTCATATTCGGTAGCAAAAATTAGCTTATCTTCAACAACCCAGCTGTCGTGGAATTGTGAGAAGCCGTAGGCGTTTTCATTGATATTGTCGTAAGCATCGTAGAAAAACTGATTTCGAATTTCCCAGTTATCCGTGTAGTAGATAGTGTCGAAATAAAGCGTAATGGCTTCATTGCCAAGCTGGTCATCAGGCGCTACTAATACTTGGTTACCACTAAGCGTTGTCGTGCCTACGTTTTGTAACTGCATCAACTCTGTTGCTTCATCGTCTGTGAAGCTAGATGCTGGGACATAGAAAAAGCTTTCCCCAGCGATATTAACTGCACCGTATTCTTCGTGGCTAATTTGGCCATCACCATCAGTATCTAACGGAAGCGCTGTACCAGTAATATAGGTGCCGTCATCAACCAATTCTTGTGTAAGACGGTTCCAGCCTGCTACTTGATTACCGTCATAATCGTGGTACATACCACCAAATTCAAAACGAAGATTGTCAGTGATATCAATGTTAAATGACGCCTGAAGTACGGTTTGATCAGTTTGCGTATTGTCGTAATAGCTATCTGAATTTTCTAGCTCGCCGTATATGTAGTAACCCATTTCTTTGCCAGCGACGCTAGTCGGGCCGCCAACCTCGGCGGTCAAAATGCTTTTATCCCATGAGCCTGTGGTATATGACAACGCGCCAGTAGGTGCATCTAGATACTGACCGCCAGAAGCACGGGCAGATTTAGGGTTAAAGTTCAGGTAACCACCAATTTTAGACGGACCATAAATAGGTGATGCAGGGCCGCGTACGATATCGATACGGCTAGATGCACCAATAGGGGTCGGGTAGTTACCTGGGTTATCAAGGCGCTTAACGCCACGGAAATAGGTTTCACCTGGTGTACCACGTACGTCAAGTGAGCCTGCAACACCAAAGAAAGACTGGGTGAACGTACCTGGCGCAAATGCTACTAATTCATCAATATCAGAAACGTTAAAACGCTCCATTTGCTCTTGAGAAATAGTGGATGCTGAACGCGGTGTTTCTAGAATAGATTTACCAAAGCCAAATACCGACTCGACGTCTTGACCAGGTAAGCTGCCTAGCGATCCAGTAACCTGAATCTTCTCGACATCTTTTTCTTGTACCTCTGTCTCTTCTTGTGCAAATGCTTGAGATGACAAAGCTACTGCCGTTGTCATCGCTAAGGCTTTTGCTAGAGGAGATAATGCGAATGTAGTGTTTTTCATGGTTTCCTCATTATTTTTATTTGCCCTTTTTTAGAGCTTTATTAACGCACTATTTCTATTGCGCCTTGCTGTATGCAAGAGGTTTAGCAGGATGAGTGCCAACTTCCTAACCAGTTGGTCAACTTTTGACCTGTCTTTAAGTTGCTGAATTATATGGATTTAAAAATATAATGTTGTTCTTATATTGTTATGATTATGTTAATTGATAAGGTTTTTCTTATTTTTGCACCGTTGCGGTGATTTCTATCGTGGTTTTGCACTATAAAGAGCAGGGCGCAGTACTTGCCGCTGATTTATACTTGGTATCGCTTTGTGGGAAGAAGGTACTGGGTTACTACGACTTTCTTTAGTACGCTTTTTTATAACAGGCGAGACGGCTTTGGCCGCGCTATCCAACGCTTCGTTAGCGCCTTTTTTCCCGGGTAGCGTTAAATCTAAAATAACCGCCGTAAGACCTGCTGACGTAACAGGGGAAAGGAGAATATTTTCAAGCCAATTAGGTAGTTCGGCTAAGGCTTCGGGGACCATCATTACCCCAATTGCCATACCAAGGGCGCATGCCGTAACTAAACTACTACGTCTATCTAGGGCATAGCTGGCAAGAAGTTTAAGGCCGCCTACTGCAACCATGGCAAACATAACTAATGTTGCGCCGCCTAGAACAGGCTTAGGGATAGCCTGCAGCACACCACCAACTATCGGAAAGCAGCCGATAAGCACAAACAGCGCAGCAACAAACAAGCCTACTTTGCGACTTGCAATGCCGGTTAACTGAATAACCCCATTATTTTGTCCAAATGTGGTATTTGGAAAGGTGTTAAACATACCGGCAATTAGTGAATTTACGCCGTCGCCTAAAATACCGCCTTTCACCCTCGCTAAATAAACAGGCCCGCTTACAGGCTGCTTACAGAAAAGGCTGTTGGCAGTAAGATCGCCCGCTGTTTCTATAGCACTGAATAAGTAAATTAGCGCAATAGGTAAAAACAGGTTGATATCAAATGAAATGCCAAACGCAAACGGCGTAGGAATAGCGACAATAGATAAAGAGGCAAGGCCGCTAAAATCAAGACCTTTAGTAAACCCAACATAGGTTGCACCAATGGCCATGCCAATAAAAATAGCACTTAAGCGTAGCCAATGATTGTGAGAGGCGTTTAAAAATACAATAACAAGCAACACCCCAAGGCCAACCGCTAGGTTGTCAGTACTCGCAAAGTCTGCCGCATGGAAACCTCCTGCAAGGTCGGTCATACCCACGTTGATTAAGCTAAGCCCTATGGCCGTGATCACAATACCTGTAGTTAAAGGGGTAATGATGCGTTTAAGTTTATCTACAAATAGGCTGAACACTACCTCAACGAGCGCACCTGCCATAGTGAGGCCAAACAGCAGTGCTAAGATATCTTCGGGCGTACCGCCATTTGCTTTAACTTGATTTCCCGCCAGAATCAGTGCGCTTATGAACGCAAAGCTTGTACCCTGGATGGCGACCAACCCACTACCTACCGGCCCTATACGCTTTGTTTGTATAGCAGTACCTAGGCCACTAACAAACAGTGCCATGCTAATAAGATAGGGAGTGTATTCAGCAAGCCCCAGCGTTGACGTAACAATAAGAGTAGGGGTAATAACGCCAACAAAACTCGCTAATAAGTGCTGGAACGCCGCGGTAAGAGAAGGAAGAAATGCCGGGCTATCATGAAGATCGTAAAGTAATTCGCTGTGATTTGAAGACATGAGCAATATTTCTTAATAACAGTTGGTCAATAACTGCAAAATATTGACCAATTGGTCTGCTAGCGTTGGGTGCTGTATCACCCTGTTTTTAATAGTGAATTTTTAGTTTTTTTACCTTGTGGGTTAACAAGGGTGAATAGGTAAGCCCCAATTTGGTGCTTAAACAAAAAAATGCGCTAAATTAGCGCATTTTTTCACAAGAGATTTGAAGGTTTAATTTAAAGCGTAACACCTTCATCTAGCGTGACGAAAATTGAGTGACGTACTTCATTGTACATCGCGCGAGAGCAGTGGCCTTCGCCCTCGGTATCTTCTAACAGCAGTACATCGCCCGCACCAAATACATGGCGCTCTCCGTTTGACACTGTAAATTCGGCACGACCTTTTATAATGAAAAGAAGTTGCCGTGCAGGTGCAGGGTGCCATTTGAAGTCATAGTCGGCAGGTGTCTCGCGAAAGATAATTTTATCTGCACCAAATTTCTCTGAAAGCATACCGATAGGACCGCCGTCTTTTAGCGCTATTTCAACCTCGCCAAAGTGGCTTTTGCCCGCTTCATCGTTGTAAATCCTTGTTATTTTCATTATCGACCCTTGTTTAAGACTGTACTAATTTGAACATTACGCGTGCTTAAGTTTGCCTATGGTTTTATAAAGCACCGACAAACTGGCAGCCACATCCTCATGGGTAATAGACTCAGCTGGGTGATGGCTTATGCCACCCTTACAGCGCGTGAATAGCATGGCTACAGGGCAGATATCCGCAATAGCCATGGCATCATGACCCGCACCTGAAGCAAGAATTCGCGGTGCTATACCGCTTTCTTGAACACCGCGTACGAGCGCTTGCTTTAACTGACTATCGCAATGTACCGCAGGCGCACTATGGGTTTGCTCGCGGGTAAGTGTTAACTGCCTCGCTTGCGCAATGTCATCAAATTTTTGCAATATTTCTGCCAATACTGAATCGCGTAAATCATCATCTTCGCTTCTGATATCAAGGGAAAATCGCGTGCGGCCAGATATCACGTTTACGCCGTTTGGTGCATTCTCAACCTTACCTACGGTGGCCACTACGCCGGGGCGTTGCATGCTAATGCTCTCTACCGCGAGTAACATTTCTGCACTTGCGCATAGGGCGTCACGACGCATAGACATGGGCACAGTGCCGGCGTGGCCAGCCATACCTTCTACCGTAAAGTTAAAGCGCTTAGCACCTGCAATAGCACTTACTACACCCACAGGCAGGTCTTCTTGCTCTAAAACAGGGCCTTGTTCAATGTGAAGCTCTAGGTAGCCCAGAATATCAGTGGGGGAAATAGCCGCGCTGTTAACCGCATCGAAACTAAGCCCAAAGTTAGCCATGGCTTGCTCAAGGCTTACACCGTTTTCATCTTTTAAGTGACGCCATTGCTCTTGCCATTTGCCGGTTAACGCACGGCTACCTAATAGCGTGGTGCCAAAACGCGTGCCTTCTTCATCACAAAAACCCACAATGTCGATGTGGAAAGGGAACTTGGCTTGTGTGCCGTCAAACATAGCAACCATTGATATAGCAGCAACTACGCCCAGCATTCCGTCGTACTTTCCGCCGTTAGGGACGGTGTCGAGATGACTACCTAAAATTAATCGCGGTGCATTGGGCACACTTGAGGTATAGCGCCCCCAGATATTACCAACGGCGTCCTGCCATGTGGTCATGCCCGCCTCAATCATCCAGCCAGACGTCAATTGATTAGCAAGTTTGTGCTGCTCGGTTAAATAGCGCCTGTCTAGGCAAGAGGGGTCTTGGCTTAATGTGCCTAACGTTTCGCACCTTGCCATAACTTGCGTTGCCAATTCAGCAAATGCTGAGATTTCACTCATTCGCAGCTCCTGTTCCTTTGGCTTTGGCGTAAACGCTAAGCGCAGCGTCTACTCCTTTACCCGCAGGTAGCGCATACCCTTGCATGCGAAGTACGGTTTCAAGCGATTGGAGTGTATGCAGTACGGCGTCTTCTCTGGCGTTGTAGCCCATAGTACCAATGCGCCAAATCTTACCTTTTAATGGCCCAAAGCTGGTGCCAATTTCAATGTTAAATCGCAGCAGTAGGGTTTCGCGCACTTCTTCACCGTGAACACCATCGGGAATATGAACGCCCACCACGTTGTACATTTTGTGCTTAAGGTCGCCGAATGGTTCAAGCCCCATAGCCTGAATACCGGCAAGCATGGCGTCACCAGCCACTTTGTGACGAGCAATAACGTTTTGCTGACCTTCTTCTAAATGCACGCGTGCACATTCACGCGCACAGTAAAGCATACTGGCCGCTTCGGTATGGTGGTTTAAACGCTTTTCACCCCAATAATCCATGATCATGGGTAAATCGAAGTAGTTAGAGCGAATTTTAGGGCCGCGTGCCGCCTCGTGGTGGGCATCGCGAATACCGGCTTCAACGTGATGACGGGTACGTACGGTTTTAACAAACTTGTCGCTAAGGGTAATAGGCGCACTGCCTGACGGACCACCCAAACACTTTTGAAGGCCAACCGATACCGCATCTAATTTCCATGCATCAACATCCAGTGGATTTCCACCTACTGACGCGGTTGCATCGCAATAAAACAAGACGTCGTTCGCCTCACAAATGGCGCCAATATGCTCAAGCGGTTGAAGCATAGTGGTAGAGGTATCGCCTTGTACTATGGCAAGAAGCTTGGGTTTTACTTCTTTTACTGCTGCTTCTATTTGCTCAGGCGTGAATACTTCACCCCAAGGCACTTCAATGGTGTGTACTTCAGCGTCGGCACGCTCTGCAATTTCAGCAAGTAAATGACCGAAGCGCCCGAAGATAGGCACAAGGACTTTGTCGCCTGGCTCTATTGCCGATACCAAAACCGCTTCGATACCCGCGCGCGATGTACCGTCGACCAAAAAGGTTTGCTGGTTTTGGGTATTAAACACATCGCGATAAAGCTGCATTGTCTCATTCATGTAGCCTGTCATTACCGGGTCGTACTGGCCTACTAATTGAGTAGACATGGCGCTTAAAACACGTGGGTAGCAGTTAATAGGGCCTGGGCCCATCAACAAGCGAGGTGGTGGATTAAGTGGCGCGAAAGTACTTGTAGACGCTTCTTTAGACGCTTCTTTATACATTGGAGCACTCCTAGATAAGTACTTGCGCTAGCATGCGCAAGCCAGTGATGATAAGAACAACAGCGAAGATTTTCTTAAGTAAACCTGCGTCTAGCTTGTTGGCAATGGTCGCGCCCACTGGTGCAAACAAGACCGTTAGCGGAACAATGCAGGCAAAACCTAACAAGTTTACATAGCCGTATGTTGCGAAGGGGGCGTCAGCAGGTGTGGTACCTACGAATAACAACGTAAGTGCTGCGGGTAGTGAGATGATTAGGCCGACCGCCGCAGCAGTTCCCACAGCTTTGTGCGCTGGGTAATTACAAAAAGTAAGCGTAGGCACGGTTAGCGTACCGCCGCCAATACCCACCATAGAGCTAAATAAACCAATACACGTTGCCATTACTGACTGACCTGCACGGCCTGGTAACCCTTTAAATAGCGCATCTTTTTTGCCAATAAGCATATTGATGGCAGATAAGGTTGCGATAACGCCAAATAACAAAGTAAGGAACGTTGGGTTAACCACGGTTACTGCATAGCTTCCCGCGAGTACCCCAATTAAAATGAATACGGCCCACGCTTTTAGCAGCGCAAAGTCAACGTTGCCTTTACTGTGGTGAGCGCGAATAGAGCTAACTGAAGTAGGAACGATAGTCGCTAGCGACGTGGCCGTGGCAATAACCATGGCACTTTCAGGTGACACGCCAAGTGCCTGAAATAAGAAAAACAGTACCGGAACTATAACGATACCGCCACCTACGCCAAGCATACCTGCTAGTATGCCGGCAAATACGCCCGTTCCCGCGAGCGATAATATAACCGTGAGGTTATCCATTAAAAACTGCATGTGATTTCTATCTCTTTAACGATTGCTATTTAAATATTTTGTATGCGTTAAGCTGTTTAAGAAGGGTCTTTGCAGACGCTTCCCAGTAAACGGGGTTGCGGAAGCGAAGGTTTTAAAACAACCCTAGCGATGACCTAAATAAGCTTTACCATCACTTCGTGGGTCGCTCGCGCCGCTAACTGTGCCCTCTGTGTCGCGAATAATGGCACCTGCGTGGCCCATCAGTTCGTTACAAGGGTCTACCGTAACCATGTCATGCCCCCTTGCCAGTAAGCTCTCGCCCACGTATTCAACTAAATCACGCTCTGCTTTTAAGTTGTGACTTTGATCGCCCCACGTTCTGCCAAGTAACCATCGACCAAGGGAAATCGCTTTGTCGATAGGCTGCCCGTGGTAAATGTGGCGGGAAAATAATGCAGCTTGGGTTTGAGGTTGACCCTCACCTCCCATGGTGCCGTAACTCATACGGCGTCCATCGATAAGCTCGGCAAATGCTGGGTTTAACGTATGGAACGGCTTTAAGCCAGGCGCTAAATATTGATTACTGTTTGAGTCTAGCGAGAACGAAGTACCACGGTTATTCCATACAATGCCAGTTTGAGGGCTAACTATGCCTGAACCGAACTCCCAATAAAGAGATTGAATGTAGCTCACCATACGACCTTCTGAGTCGCAGCAGCCCATCCATATGGTATCGCCATGCTTGGCTTCGTGGGGCCACGGCAATGCTTTATCTAGTGAAATGTTTTTCACCATTTCATCAAGCGTGTCGTCACTTAACAGGCTTTGTAAATTTACCGGTGTACGCGACGGGTCGGTTACATTTGCATTGCGAGCAATAAAAGCTTGTTTTGTACACTCAATAAGTAAATGCACCATGTCTGCATCGGTATTGCCTAAATGCTGAACTTTGTCATAAAGTGCCAGGATAATAAGCGAGGCTACACCTTGCGTTGGTGCAGGTAAGTTATAAAGCTTGCCTTTGCTGGTAGATACTGCCAATGGCTCAACAATCGTTGCTTTGTAATTATTGAAATCTTCAAGGCGAATAGGGGAGCCAGCCGCTTCTAAGTCTTCAGCCAGTTTTGAAGCTAATTCACCGTGGTAAAAATCATCAAGCCCTTTATCTGCCAAATGCTTCAAGGTTTCTGAAAGCTTTGTCAGCTTTAAAATTTTGCCTTTTTTAAGCGCCTTACCTTTAATTAAAAACTGGGCGAAGTTCTCGTCAGCGCTTAGCTCGTCGAAGGTTTTGTTACTGGCATCTACTAAACTTTGGGTAACTTCAATACCCCAGTTAGCTTGGCTTATCGCCGTATCGAATAGCGTGCTTAACGGTAAACCGTTTTGCCATTCGTGACTTATCTCAAGGGCAGCTTTCCAACCGGCAACTGCGCCGGCCATGGTCAATGCAGACTTCCCGCCTCGACTAGGTATAGCATCGCTACCTTCGTAAAAAGATGGCGTAGCGCCTTTTGCTGCCACGCCTGATGCATCGATACCAATAGGCTTTTTGCCCGGCTCACTGATAAGCCAAAACCCGTCACCACCCATGCCGTTCATATGTGGGTATTCAACGGCTATAGAGGCAGCAGCGGCTACCATAGCTTCAATAGCGGTACCGCCTTTTTCAAGTATATTTAAGCCCACTTGTGATGCCGCGAAGTGAGGGGCGGTAAACGCAATATTAGGTTTTTCACTCATAATTAATTCCTTCAAAAACTCAGCAACCACGCCATCATGTATAGCCCTTGTTGACCTAGAGCTAGGTAAATAGACGCGCGTTCTAGTCTTACTTTCTCTTCTTACTTTCAACTTAAATGCGATAGTGCGCTCTGTGCTTTACTTTAGTGCGGCATAACCGTCACTTAAATGAAGTTAAACAGATACTTTGCGCGCTTTACACCTTTAGCGAGTGGTTAGCGTTTTAGCTAACGCGAGAAGTGCAAGATCGTTGCCTTTTTTGCCCACAAGCGATAAACCGCACGGGGCATTGTGTAGGGTAAACAACGGTAAATGAAGCTGGGGTAAACCCGCAAGCCCGGCTACCGCAGTAAATGCGAGCAGAGCGTTTCTATCATTTGCCAGAGTCGTATCATCGGCGTCACATCGAGGTGCAACACCAGGTGTTGTGGGAATAACCAAAACATCTATTTCTTCAAATAGGGCATTTAAATGATTTATTACCACGGTTTGCTGCGCTTTAGCTTGTTCTACATCTTGTGTTGTTATGGTTTTACACCAATCTAAGCGCAACATAATATCGTTAGCGATGTCGGGTTGAGTGTTTTCAATCCATTCGCCATGCTGTTTCCAAATTTCACTGCCTTGTAAAGTGCGAAATGTAGCGGCAGTTTGTAATGTGTTTAAATTAAGCTGTGTTTCTGACAACCCAATGCAATTATCACTGTCTTCAAGGGCGTTAAGCCAAGTTTGGCAAAGCGATTTGTGAGCGGTTTGCTCAAACAAGTGTGTCGCTATACCTAAGCAAGGTTCGTCAGGTATGTCACTTTGCGTAGCACTATCAAGACAAACATTGGCTACCTTTGACAGCGTATCTAAATCTCTTGTCATCCATCCTACGGTATCGAACGATGGCGCAAGTGCTACCATGTTGTCGCAAGCGACGGCGCCATGGGTGGTGCGAAGCCCCCATAACCCTTGATAGCTAGACGGTACGCGTATAGAGCCACCTGTGTCAGTGCCAAGACCGATATCGGCAAGGTGCGCGCTAACGGCAACCGCAGAGCCCGACGAAGAACCGCCAGGTATATGAGCTGGCGCTACCGGGTTCACAAGCGTTTCATAATGCTTATTTTGCCCGTGTAAGCTATAAGCAAGCTCGTCAGTAATGGTTTTACCCTTAAACGCGGCGCCTGCTTTAAGCATATTCGCCACACAGCTATTCGTACTTGTTGGTACAGGGTGAGTGGCCAACCAATCTGGGTTGCCAGCTGCTGTTGGTAAACCTTCAATATCAAATAAGTCTTTTACCGCAAGTCCTAAACCGCTAAGTGGTTTGACTGGGTTACACGTTTTTGCTGTACCTTCGGCTACCTCTTGCCTTGCCACGTTGTTTAAAGAAGACGTTTTGTCTTCACCGTTGTTAGAGCCATCAAAAGTTGCTTCTAGATTTTTAATCGCCTGTGCGAACTTTGCATCACAGGACTTAAGTACAAAAGGAGAGCTCACAGCGCGTTACTTATTAGTTATTGATTCTTTATTAGTCTTTCTATCATGAAACAACTGTTTCACTATAAAGTCAAGAGAAACGATCGTCGCTTTTCGTATCAATAGAAATAAATTAGTGATAGGGAATAAAAGAAGGCGTAAGCGAGAACGTAAAGGAAGGCACTGTTCAGGTTAAGTACGTTTACCGGGTTATGTGAATTTTTGAGTCTTACACTCTACCTAATTGTCTGCGTTTTTGCTGGATTAACTGAAGATAGTTTAATAGGAGTAGGTTAAAGCTATACGTACCCCCATTAGATCGTGGCTACGGTTATAGCTAAAAGCCTTGAGGGTTTTCTTTAAGAAAGGCTGCCTTCTTCGGCTGTAGATTCACGGCCTAGCACTGAGTTTCGGTGAGGGTAGCGCCCAAACCTTTCAATGACCGCCTGATGGCGTTTTTCAAAAGTGTATTCCCGCTCAAGCCCTTCTTGAGAGAAGAGCTCCATTGCCACATCGTGAATGGCTAACGACTCGCTGTGCATAAAAGGCATATAAAGAAACGCACGCTGCTGAGGGGTGAGCATTTTGTCAGCCTCAACGCTCACCGCTTCTTGAGCTAGTATCAAAGCGATAGTGTCAGCACTAAACGCATCTGGCTGATTGCGATAAATATTTCGGGAAAATTGATCAATAAGTATAATTTCGGCAAGCCTACCTGTGGCCGTAGCGCGCCAAGGCCAAAGTTCACCTCGCGCAGCTGCTGCGCGTAAAGCCGAAAATCGTGAAGCAATGGTTTTATCCAGTGCTGCATCTTCCGTAAACCATTGTTCGGGTGACAGCTCACCAAACCAAAAGTCTAGTACACCGTTAGCCTCTTCCATGACTACTCGCGTTTTATCCATATCCACCTCAACTACACGCTTACTGCAGTAAAATTAAAGTCATCAAGACTTATACTTTTTTTTATCGAAAAAGTTCCATCTTCGCTTGCGAAATCGCAATTGTGTGCTATCGCCGCCTTTATAGTATTGCTTAAAAAATGTGCTATGGGAAGAGTTAACGTTTAGGGCTTTCTAATTCATCCATCTGAATGTAGATATCAGTAATAGCATCAACACGGTCTGCTGCCTTGCTGCCTAACGCGTCGTAGGTAAGGTTACACAGTGATGCAACTAAGCTCATTGGCGCGGCATAGCTATCGAAAGGAGAGTCGCTGCCAATGTGGGTTACAAGGAGGTGGTCTACATCACTGCGATAACCTTGGCCGGTAGGGTCGGTTATAAGCACAGTCTTGCAGTGTTTAATACTGTTTAGAACAAACTTGAATTGGCGGGTCCTACGACGAAAGCCGAAAAGCACCACTAGATCGTTCTCAGTGAGGTCAATGAGATCTTCGCTAAGGGTCTGCCCGGGTTGTGGCAGTACGCGAACTGACGTCCTAATTTGCTTAAGCTGCTGTCTAAAATGAAGGGCAATAGGGTAAGCGTTGCGAAACCCAATTAAAGTAATTTGACCTGCTGAAGCAAGTAGCTTAGCTATCTCTCTTAATGCCTCGGACGATGTGCCTTCGAATGTATTGGCTAAATTTTTACTATCACTTTCATGCTGTAAAACACTGCTTGAGGGGTTTACTACAGGCACGCCTTGCTCACGCAGTTGTGCTAACGCGTCTTTCGCTTGTTGATGCGACTCAAAGCCCAGCTGTCGAAAGAACCTGCTTACGGTAGCTTTTGAGGTTCCCGTTTTTTCTGCAATAAATGAAGTGGACTGGCTAAGTACGGCGATAGGGTTTTGCTGAATGTAATGCGCGATAGATTTGCCCGACGGGGACAACGCGGCATAATGCTTTTCAATCTGTTGTAAAACGTCGCTAGGGCTATTTTTTGTCATTGGTATCGCCTTATACATCTTGTGCAATTATTTCACGACTTTTGTTCGATATACAAACACAACGTGAAATCCAACAATTTGTTCCACTGAAAGGTTCAGATTATTTGAGAATAAGAACGTGAAAATTGAATAGATACGTTACTAATTCCCGCTCTGCAAACTTCATTTATAGAAACCTGCTTAAAAAAAATGTAAAGCCAATCAAGGGTTACAAAAATAACTGCCTGTATTGGGCTAAAGTTGAATCTAATTTCTTCTTCACGCCGCCCAAATTGGCACTACAATTTCATACATACTAACTGTGAAAATTCACGAAAGTGTCATCGTTTGGTAATTATTTTGTTGGCTTAGCTCCGTCTCCACATTGGCTTTTTAAATGGGGAAACCTACAGCGAGTTCAGCATGAACAAGAGAAAGAGGTGAGTTGTGGCAAAGCTGTGGTCTGAATTGATCTTGCTATTTGTAGCAATTCCTTTTGCTGTTCTCTACTGGATTAAGCATTTTGCAGATTATCTCATGCCGATTTTAGGGGTAATGGGGCTTTGCTGTTTAGCTGTCTTGTTAGCAGATAAGCAATTTAAGCGTATTAAATTGTGGCATTGGGAAGATTACCGAGTACATTTTAAAAGTACGCTCAGGTTATTTTTACCTTGGGCGTGCTTACTTGCGCTTGTGGTTTATTTCTTAAAACCTGAACTATTTTTGCACTGGCCTATGAATCAGCCGTGGATGTGGGTGGCAACGTTATTGATTTACCCCATTGTTTCTGTGATCCCCCAAGAGATTATTTTTCGCACCTATTTCTTCCATCGTTACAAACGTATTCTACCTTCCAAATATGCTAGATGGGTGCTAAGTACCTTTCTATTTGGGCTAGCTCACTTGGTATACGGGAACTGGATCGCTGTGATTGTCTCGTGGATTGGTGGTGCTATCTTTGGTTATAGGTATATGCAAACAAACTCAACGCCTGTTGTAGTTATTGAGCATGCCATATGGGGAAGTTTCTTGTTCACCATTGGGTTGGGATCTTATTTAGTTATTACTTCGTAACAACTTTTGTTAACAACAACCACACATGAACACCAAGGAGTCGGGTTATGTTCAGTGCTTTGCAAGCTTTGCTATCAATAATCGCAGATAAATACTCAGAGAATAGTTTATTTTCAAGCGTCGTAGCATCAGATTTTAACGGCATAGCCCTGAATTTACACGGCCATGCCCTAGGCAATCCTTTCATGCAAACTCTGCTTCAGCAAGATGACGAAGCCGGTGCGATAACTAGCTTGTCAAGCGCTCAATCGTTGCTTTCGCAACTGTGGGATAGCTTTATTTATCGTTTGCCAGGCATGGCGCTAGGCATCGTTATTATGGTGGTGTTCATTCTTTTGGCGCCACACGTTGCAAAAGTTTTAGTTAAGCCGTTAACGCGTACAACCACATCTCCGCTTCTGCGCTCGGTAATTCAACGAAGCGTAAGCTTAATTCTAATATTACTCGGTATTTATCTTTTTCTATTTTTAGCTGGGCTTACTGGGTTTGCCATTGCGATAGTAAGCGGTACCGGTGTGGTTGGTCTTATTCTTGGCTTTGCATTTCGCGATATCGCAGAGAACTTTATTTCAAGCCTTTTGCTTACTATTCAACGCCCGTTTCGAATAGGCGATATCGTACAAATTAATGACTTCACCGGCATTATTCAGAAAGTGACGGCACGTGCGACAACTCTCGTGGATTTTGACGGTAACCACATACAAATACCTAACGCGACCATTTACAAAGGCGTGATTAAGAACTTAACCGCTAACCCGCTTATGCGAGGCCACTTTGTTATTGGCGTCGGCTACGATGCCGACATACAAGAAGCACAGCGAATTGCCCGAGAAGTTACCGTAGAGCAGGGCAATGTACTAAGCGACCCTGAACCGCAAATTCTTATTGATGAGTTAGGCGCTTCTACCTATAACGTAAAGGTGTACTTTTGGGTGGATGTAGAGAAAACCAGCGTACTAAAAATGGCTTCTGTGCTAATGCGTAATATCACGCAAGCGTTCTTAGACGCGAATATCAGCATGCCGGATGATGCTCGAGAGCGAATATTCCCGGAGGGTATGCACCTTAGCGTTGAAAAAAGCGAACCGATAGGCTCGCAACGCCGAGAAGAAAGCCTTGAAAAAGGCGCACGAGGCGAGGGAAGCGTGTCTACAGGGTTCTCTGGTGGAAAAGAATCTCCTCATGAAGGCGACGTTAATGATTCAACCGTTGAAAGTGGAAGAGCTAACGTTAGTGAAGACGCTGCTAATATGAATAGCCAAGAAAAGGGCCGGAATATGAATAAGAGCAAAAGCAATAACCTATTAGGTCACAGTGCCGCCGGTGATTATACAGTTGAGCCTTCAGATGTTTCAGAGCACAATAACGAGCAGAAACAAAATAATAGCAACAAAGACGATAGCCATAAAAGTAATAAGCAAACAGAAAATCGTCAACAGCCAACGTCTAATGAAGATGACGTATCATCAGAAGCGCATGAAATAAGAGAGCAGGCCCGCAAGTCGAGAGACCCAGAGGCTGGTGATAATATTCTTTAATACAGCGGCGTTAAACCGGCGGTACAGGTGAAAGGTTGCACCTGCCAAGAAACCCTTGCCACAGGTTAACGTGGGCTTTCATAGCGCGACTGTATTGAGCAAAACCGCCTTGAGATTGAAGTCTAATATAACGCTTGAACTCTTCATGTAACGACGGTTGTTTAAGCCAGTCTTCCCACAAGGGAACCAGCTTGTAATGATATTGGTTTACCAAGCTTCCCACTGGCTGTATTTCTTCAATAAAAAATAAATAAAACACATTGCGCAGTATTTTGGCTTTATCGCTAGCGCGGCCTTCTGGGCAGCTTACTGCGTCAAGTTCAGTGGTTAGCATGTTAGTGAGTAATGAAAGGTTTTGCGTTAACGTTTGCTGTGTATGCCACAGCGTAGCGGGTAAACGCGCTGAACGTATAATTTGCAGCTGTTGTTCCAACTCGCTGCTGTCGATAAAGTTTTTATTGCTATTAATTGAGATCTCATTAATGACCTTGCTGCTGGCGCTACCATTATAACCTTCAGAAGCGTTGCCCACGTGCTTCTGACCATCTGTTAAATTTTTAGTGTTATGTTTTGAGGCCGTTTCGCCATAAGAAAATGGCATGTTATTCAAGCTGCTTAGGTAAAAGAGCGCATTAACGCTTGAAAGGGCATCTTTATTATTTTCAACGGAAAACAGACGTTCAGGGGTATTCAGCGCCAACCTCAATTCTTGGCTTCCTTGGATAAGGTTCGCCCAGGTTTTGTTGTAGTCTTGAGACTTTTGTTCACGCCAAGAAGCAATAGTTTCGGCCAGTGCCTGACTGTTTTTGAGCGCGTTCTTATTTGCACTTTCAGCAGAACTTTCATCTTGCGCTAATGCTGCTTCACAGCTTTTTAATACGCTAAGCAGCTTACTTTCATAAGCTAGTCTTTGGGACGGTAACTGGCTTTTTCCTAACGATGTATTGCGCTCGGCAACCACAGTGCCTAACTCACAATCTTGCAGCGCATAAAACTCGCGCAAGTTAATGCTAACACCCTCTATATTGTGTTTTAGCGTTGCGGAGTCGGCCAGTTTAGGAAGTGGGGTAGTAATCTTGTCGTTGAATGTATTGGGTAGGGGAGTGTCCAGTACTCTAGAAAGTCGTTCTGCATAATCTTCAATACTCTGCTTTACCGTGCTGCCTCCAAAGCACCCGAACAAGGTTGCTAAGCCTGCGCCGACGATGCTGATGCGGCAGAATTTTATGAATCTACTGCGGGCGTATACATTTCTATCATGGACGCCGCTGGGGCTTTTATTCTTATAGCCGCAGGCGTTGTTATTCCCATTGTCACGGGTGCTTATTAGTTGAACAGGCTTATTTTGGGAAATCTTCATGCTGAAGCACCAGTATAAAGGCCGCGGCCACCGTCAACATAAATGATTTGCCCGGTAATATAGGGGGCCGATACTAAAAACGATAGCGTATTAGCAATATCTTCGGGCGTACCTAGTTCGCCCAAAGGAATGCTCGATAGCAGTTTGTCTTTCTCTGCATCATCCATTTCCCGTTCCGGCCACAAAATAGCGCCTGGCGCGATACCGTTTACGCGTACATTAGGAGCTAAGTCTATGGCCAATGATTGAGTGAGGGAGGCTAGCCCCGACTTGGCAATTAAATAAACACTATGTTTGGGGAGTGGCCGGTCGATATGCATGTCGACCATGTTGATAATGCAACCTTTGCTCGCTTTTAAAGCGGGGGCTAGCGCTTGCGATAAAAACAGCGGCCCTTTTACATTGCTTCCTATTAGGTTTATCCAGTCGTCTTCTGAAATATCGCCTACGGGCGTAGGGTAAAAACTTGATGCATTGTTTACTAACACGTCTAGTTGACCCCATACATCTAGCGCCTTTTGGGCTAGCGCGTTTACTTCATCTGAATTACAAAGGTTGGCTTGTAGGCAGGTGGCAGAATCCGCTCGCTGACTATTTAGCTTTTCGGCAAGTGCTAAGGCATCATCTTTAGAATGCCCATAATGAATGATAATGCGATAGCCTTCACTGTGAAGTTTACACGCCATGGCAGCGCCAATTCGTTTAGCTGCCCCGGTTATAAGTGCAACAGGAAGTGCTACAGGGCCTGAATTTGTCATAATAAACGCTACTCTCTATTTTAAATCGTTTGGCGGTTTCAAGGCTCATGTGCTGCGCTTTTTAGTGCCTGTAGATGTCTTCTAATATTTGTTCGGCTTGCGCAATATAATGCGCGCCGAATAATAACCCGTGATTTAAAATATGGTAAAGCTGGTAAATTGGTTTTCTTAAAGCGTAATTTTTTTCAATTGGCGTTTGCTGGTGGTAGCCTTCAAAAAAGGTGTTAGGGAAACCACCAAACAATTCAGCCATAGCAAGGTCAGTTTCACTGTCGCCAACATACACAGCAGGGTCAAATAAAATAGGTCCCTTCTTGTTAAAGCCAGCGTTACCCGCCCACAGATCACCATGAAGCAGCGAAGGGTGGGGTTGATGCAGGCTAAGAAGGTGTTTTACTTTCGTAACGATATTATCAATATCGCCGTTTTGTGTTGTCCACAGCCCATTAGATGCCAAACGTTCTAACATACTGCCAATGCGTTTCTCTGCAAAAAAGTCCGCCCACGATGCCATGCGCCCGTTGGTTTGCACACTGGCGCCAATATAGTTGTCGTGGGGCCACCCATAGCTGGTGTAGGCATTAACACTATGCAGTGCAGCAAGCTTTTGTCCTAAAGCGAAATAATCGCTTGCGGCAGGTTCAACAAATCGAATGTGTGAAAGCACCAAATATTCCATATTGGGAGATTCTTTGGCGGTGATGCCGTGACAAATGACCTGTGGCGTAGGAATGGTTTGCGTATTAGTAATAGCGGTTAGCCCTTCAGCTTCATGGGAAAGTTGCTGAGTGTCGTCGTAGCGCCTTGTTTTAACAAAGTACCTATGGGTTTGATCTCTTATTATATAGCTTTGGTGAGTATCGCCGCCGCTCACGCGCTCGGCTTTCTGGCAGCTAAAGAATTGCTGCGTCTCGTCTGAAATATGCTCGCTAATAAAATGCCACATATTACGCACTCTGCTTTGTTTAATACTTAAACTTAAGACGAGTAGGGGTGAGATGGTTGTAACGCCATTACGATTAGGAGCGTGCTTAACTACTTAGTTTATTCACCTTTATCGCCTTCAACTAAAGTATGGGTTAAAACCGTTGAAATGTATAAATTCCAGCCTAAATTTTTGCTCTAGAGCATAACGAGGAAAAACAAAGCCCCACTAATTAGTGAATAAAGGCTTTTCAATATTGAAGTTGACCATACACTGGTTATAATCCACCACTTGCTTTAACACGGCTTTATTCATAAAAGCTTATTAAACAAGCGCAGCGCGTGTATTTTATTGTTACGCCAATGTGGATTGCCAACGTAGATCGCTAATGTGTATTAGCTAAGCAAGTTTCGAGTGCTAAAGAGCACGATTAAATTTATCAAATAAATGCATGTGGCGCAGAGTAGGCGTCACCACTGTAAAGGAATTAAAATGCCTGTAATTACCCTTCCTGATGGAAGCCAACGCGCTTTCGATAACGCTGTTTCTGTACTAGACGTTGCAAACGATATTGGCCCTGGTTTAGCCAAAGCAACCATTGCAGGGAAAGTAAACGGTGAGTTAGTTGACGCCGTTGATATGATTGACGCTGACGCACAACTTCAAATTATTACTGCAAAAGACGATGAAGGGTTAGAAATTCTTCGTCACAGTTGCGCGCACTTGTTAGGTCACGCTATTAAACAGCTTTGGCCTAACACCAAAATGGCTATCGGCCCAGTTATAGACAACGGTTTCTATTATGACGTTGATATGGAAGAAAGCCTAACCCAGGAAGATTTAGCCAAACTAGAAAAGCGTATGCTTGAACTGGCTAAAACCAATTACAACGTGGTTAAAAACAAAGTGAGCTGGCAAGAAGCACGCGATGCATTTGAAGCACGCGGTGAAAGCTACAAAATGGAAATTCTTGATGAGAACATCAGCAAGGACGACCGCCCAGCACTTTATCACCACGAAGAATACACAGACATGTGTCGTGGACCTCACGTACCAAACATGAAGTTCTGTCACCACTTCAAACTAATGAAAGTGGCAGGCGCTTACTGGCGTGGCGACAGCGACAACAAAATGCTTCAGCGTATTTACGGTACTGCATGGGCTGACAAGAAGCAGCTTAAGTCTTACCTACAGCGCCTAGAAGAGGCAGAAAAGCGCGATCACCGTAAAATTGGTAAAGCACTTAACCTTTTCCATTGGCAAGAAGAAGCGCCAGGTATGGTGTTTTGGCACAATGATGGTTGGTCAATTTACACTGAACTTGAAAGCTTCGTGCGTAAGAAGCTGCGTGAATACGGCTACGATGAAGTAAAAGGCCCATTAATGATGGACCGTACGCTTTGGGAAAAATCAGGTCACTGGGATAAGTACGCTGAAAACATGTTCACCACTGAATCTGAAAAGCGTGAATATGCCGTTAAGCCGATGAACTGCCCAGGCCACGTACAAATTTTCAACCAAGGTTTGAAATCGTACCGCGACCTACCGCTTCGTATGGCTGAGTTTGGCTGCTGTCACCGTAACGAACCATCGGGTGCACTACACGGCCTAATGCGTGTTCGTGGCTTTACCCAAGACGATGCTCACATTTTCTGTACTGAAGAACAGATCCTAGAAGAGGTGAGTGGCTGTATTAAGATGGTGTACGAGACATACGCTGCGTTTGGTTTCGAAAATATCAAAGTTAAGCTGTCTACTCGCCCAGAAAAGCGCGTAGGTGCTGACGAGATTTGGGACAAATCAGAAGCTGCGCTTGCGGAAGCACTTAAAGCCAATGATATCGAGTTCGATTATCAGCCAGGTGAAGGTGCGTTCTACGGACCAAAAATTGAGTTTACGCTGCACGATTGCTTAGACCGTGCATGGCAGTGCGGAACCGTACAGCTAGATTTCTCAATGCCAGGTCGCTTAGGCTCTACCTATGTAGCTGAAGATGGCGAGCGCAAAGTGCCGGTTATGATTCACCGTGCGATTTTGGGTTCACTAGAACGCTTCATTGGTATTTTGACCGAAGAATTTGCAGGTTTCTTCCCACTTTGGTTAGCACCTCAGCAGGTTGTAGTAATGAACATTACTGACAAACAAGCTGATTACGCATCAAATTGTGTAAAAAAACTGCAAGATTTAGGGTTTAGAGCAAAGTCTGACTTGCGAAATGAGAAGATCGGCTTTAAAATCCGCGAGCATACATTAAAGCGTATTCCATATATGCTAGTTGTGGGCGATAAAGAAATGGAAGCGGGCGAAGTAGCAGTGCGCTCTCGTCGCGGTGACGACCTAGGCAAAATGCGCCTGGAAGACTTTATTGCCATGGCTCAACAAGAAGTTGTAGAAAAGACAATTAAATAGTTGAGCAATTTGTGTATAATACACAAGTAAGGTGTCTGCTTTTGGTTTTACTTTAGGTCAACCGACCACCCCAGAAGCAGACAAAAGAATTAAATGTTTGGAGGAATAGCACATTAAAGGCGCTAACAACAAGGCTCAGGGCGACAAAGCCCGCATTAACGATGAGATTAAAGCCAGAGAAGTAAGATTAATTGGCAAAGACGGTGAACAGGTTGGTGTGGTTTCGCTAGCAGATGCTACGCGTGCCGCTGAAGAAGCGAGCCTAGATCTAGTAGAAATCAGTCCGAATGCCGAGCCGCCAGTCTGTAAAGTTATGGACTATGGCAAATTCCTCTTCGAAAAAAGTAAAGCTCAAAAAGAGCAGAAGAAAAAACAGAAGCAAATTCAGGTCAAGGAGATTAAATTTCGCCCTGGCACTGATGAAGGCGATTACCAGGTAAAACTGCGCAACCTGCGTCGCTTTCTTGAAGGTGGTGACAAAGCCAAAGTTACGATCCGCTTCCGCGGTCGTGAAATGGCGCACCAAGACATCGGTATCGATCTACTAAATCGCGTTAAAGGTGATTTGGAAGATATCGCTACCTGCGAGTCTTTCCCACGCCGTGTGGAAGGCCGTCAGATGATCATGGTGCTAGCCCCAAATAAGAAGTAGTAACGGTCTAAAGTTTTAAGGAATCTGCACCCTTAAACACCTTGCTGCTAAACATTAGCCGGTATGAAGTGACTGCAACACGAAAAATACCGATATTAAACAATGCGGAGTTTTAGCAATGCCTAAAATGAAAACTGTAAGCGGTGCCGCCAAACGTTTCAAGAAAACGGGTTCTGGCCGCTTTAAAAGCAAACAGTCTCACTTACGTCACATTCTGACTAAGAAGAGCTCTAAGCGTAAACGTCACCTTCGTGGCAAAAAACTGGTTCATGATTCTGATACCAAATTGGTTCAGCGCATGTTGCCTTACGTATAAGACTTAGGAGACTGATTAATGGCTAGAGTAAAACGCGGCACTATCGCACGTGCTCGTCACAAAAAAGTCCTCAAGCAGGCAAAAGGTTATTACGGCGCACGTTCACGTGTATATCGCGTAGCGGTACAAGCTGTAACTAAAGCTGGTCAATATGCTTACCGTGACCGTCGTCAGCGCAAGCGTCAATTCCGTCAACTATGGATTGCACGTATCAATGCTGCTGCTCGTCAAAATGGTATGTCATACAGCCGTTTCATTAACGGTTTGAAGAAAGCGTCTGTTGAAATCGATCGTAAGATCCTTGCCGACATCGCAGTACATGACAAAGCAGCTTTCAGCGCACTAGTCGAAGCGGCTAAAGGCGCATTAGCTTAATTATTAACTAATTAAGTTTAAGTTCTTTCGGAAAAAGGCGAGCAGGATGCTCGCCTTTTTTCGTTTTTGGGGTTTAGATAACTCACTCTCTTTAAAGCCAATTTACCTTGTCGCCAATGTTGTATTCCTTCAATCGGCGAATATAAACAACTTACTGAAAGCGTTGCTGCAAATATTTAATAATTTCAGAAGACTCGTACAACCAAATATCTTTTTCAGGGGTTTGTATACGTAAGCAAGGCGCTTGTACTTTTCCGCCGCCATCTGCCAACTCATCACGATACGGGGACCCATTCGATACGCTGCGTTTACGAATAGGCAAATTCATTTTATACATAGCGCGGCGTGTTTTAATACAAAAAGGGCAAGCAAAAAATTGATAAAGTGTTAATTCTTGTACGGCTTTTTCGACTTGCTGTTGTTCTTGTGGCAACCGTTTAAGTTTAGTGCCACGAGTAGTTAAATCAACTAAGGCAATAATACCGCCAAGTGCGTTACGAATTAGGGAAATGAATAAGCGCAATTTTATGTCTTTTTAAGTCAAGAAATAGAGCAGTGCAGTATAACAAAAATTCTATATGGGATTCTATGTGAAGGAATTGCGATTAAGCCAAATGTAAGACTATTGGCAATAAAGTAAATCGCAACAACATGCTCGCCTTTTTTCGTTTCTGGGGTTCAGATACAAAAAAGCAGAGCCAAAGCTCTGCTTATAGTCGTTTACTTGGTACAGAGTGCTCTTATTTTTCTCTACACGACCGTAGACGTCTGAAAACCTTACTATGCCATTTTAACCAAGGTATGCTCTCGACTGCACTCTAAACGCTCTAAAGGAGTTTTCCTAGGGTTCGTTTGCCGCCGATAGTAATCATAGACTGGTTGGCTAATAGTAAAAGAGCTGAATATCTTTTGTGATTAATTAATTTACTATAGTCAATTGGTTAATAAACTTACTCTGTGCAAGCTTTTCACCTAGCGTTTTAACCCCTAATCTCGTTAGATGATTTTTGTCGTAGAAATATACGTTTGAATCGTGATCAGCAACTTCGCACTGACTCTGGTTACAGAAGAAGTCGAATAGGTTTATATAGTCGTATCCTAGTGTCGACTGTTTTGCAAGAAGCTGTTTATGTTGTATTTCATAGTTGTAGTCAGACGAAGTAGGAATGTGCTCATATGCTATGCTAGACAAGTCTTTTTCTGACTCATAAGAATGGAACAACATTAGCGGTACTTCCATTGAAAATGACTTTCCGCTGACAACGAGTATATTAACTTTTTGGTTAAGCTCTCTTATTTGTTTTATTGAATCTAAGAGGTACGTAATGAAGTCATTATGCCAGTGCATAGCTAAGACTATCGTATCTGCCTTTCTAATTGTTTCATCCGTCTGCAAACTCGTTAGTGCTTGTTTACATTCGGAAACTTGCTTTTCTGACAATTCTTTTGACAAAGATGAGAACATCTTGTCTGAAGTACGACTGTTCAAGTAAACGCCTCTACAGCGTGAGTATATTACTCGACTAACTAAGTCAATTTTTTCAAAACTTTCTGTCACAGATAACATGTTAATAAAGTCGCCCGCCTGAGAGTCACCAATTACGAGTACTTTATTTTGACCGTCGTCTGTAAATTGATTGCCGTTAAGGCTTTTGTGAAGTTCCCAGGTATACTCTCCATTATCTTCAGTATCTTTATTTACAAGCGTGTTTTTAAATATGGTTTCTGGAAGTCCAAACACTAAATTAGTATTAAAATAGATTAAAGATGTGACTAGCAGAGGGAGCAGGGCTATATAAGTTATCCTCTTATTCAACAAATCAAATGTAGAATGAAGTGCCGAACTTAACTTAAAGCTTTCTACAAATCGATAGCTTAAACAACCCAAGATAATTGTTGAAACTAAACCTAAAAGCGTGTATGTGAAACCTAACTTGAAGTAACTAATTACTACTACAATAGGCCAATGCCATAGGTAAATAGAGTAGGACCATTTCCCTAAATACTGGAAAGCCACGTTACCTGTTAAAAGACTATTTGTCCTACATGCTTGTATGATTAAATAAGAGCCAAGCACAGGAAGAAGCGCTAAATATCCTGGCCACGCATTAGACGATGTAATGAAAGCGTAAGACATCAGTATCAATAGAGTACCAACGTACTCCGTTAGCCGTTTGTGACGCTCAACAAACTTAAGCGGATATAGGTAAGCTAAACCGCCAAACAGCATCTCCCAGGCTCTTGTATGAATTAAGAAGTAAGATGAATCTGGCCATCGGGTAGATGCAATAACGCTTATCGCAAACCCCATAACTGTTAATGCTAGAATTACTCTTTTCGTGTTGCTAACACTAAATATCGAGCGTAATGCTAAAAGCAAAACTGGGTAAATTAGATAAAATTGCCACTCTACAGAAAGAGACCACGTATGAAGTAACCATTTTCTGTGAGAATCTACATCGAAGTAGCCAGACTCAGTCCAGTATACAAAATTTGAAAGGAAGCTAATACTTGCTGCACTATGTTTGGCTAAGGCTTTGTATTCCAAAGGGGGGAGGAAAAATAAACCAGCAATCATTAAACAAATACATAAAATGGCTAAAGCAGGAATAATTCTATTCGCCCTAGCTAAATAAAATCGAAAAATAGAAAAGCCACTTTTTTCCATGGAGTTAAAAAGTATACTCGTCATTAAAAAGCCTGATATGACAAAAAATACGTCAACGCCGGTAAATCCACCCGGCATCCAAGATTCATTAAAGTGGAATAATACGACAGCAACCACAGCTATGGCTCTAAGACCATTTATATCTTTTCTAAATTTCATACTACTTTAAATGTCATTATTCTTTTAGAGGGCAGGGATTAACGCCTATTTACAATGTAATCCCCATAAAAACTCAGCTTAATAGGCGTTCTTATTTATAAAACCATTGAAAACAGTCATAAATACAATTTTGATATCAAACCAGATAGACCAGCGGTGTATGTAATCTAAATCATATTCAACGCGCTGTACCATTTTGTTAGTCGTTTCGGTTTCGCCACGTAGGCCATTTACTTGCGCCCACCCGGTTATTCCTGGCTTAACCTTATGGCGAAGCATATAGCCGGTGATTATCTTACGGTATTCTTCGTTGTGAGCTACCGCATGGGGGCGAGGGCCCACAATCGACATACGGCCTTGCAAAACATTGATGAACTGTGGAAGTTCATCCAAAGACGTTCTTCTTAAAAAGCCGCCAATCTTCGTTAAACGCGCATCATTTTTCGTTGCTTGCTTCACAACCGCACCGTTATCTTGGGTTGTCATAGACCGGAATTTGTAAACCGTAATTTGTTTACCATCTAAACCGTAACGCTTTTGTTTAAAAATTACGGGCCCTTTGGATGTAAGCTTAACTGCTGCTGCAATCGCTAACATAGGAACAGATATAAGCATTAGAATCAGGGTGCTTAAAACAATATCTTCTAAACGCTTCAGAACGTCGCTTGCGCCTTGGAATGGTGTATCGTAAACGCTAAGCGCTTGCACGTTTCCTACTGTCTGCCATCTAGCATTCAGTAGGTTATACATGAAGAAGTTCGGAATAACATAAACGTTTGCCGTAGTATCACTACACTGCTCTAGAATACTGCGAATTCGGTTTTCTGCACTCATCGGAAGGGCAATGTATATGTAGTCAACTTCGTTGCGCTTTGCCATCTCAATTGCAGCTTCTATATTTCCAAGCACTGCGCCTTGCATCTCGTGTGGCAGTCTTTCAGGTTCTCTATCATCATAAAGCCCGTTGAACTTTATACCCAAATGTTCGTTTTGTTGTATCTGAAGTGCGACATTTGCACCAAGTTGTGTAGCACCAATAATAATAGAGCGACGTGAGTTCAAACCACTTTTACGAATGCGAAACAGAAATTTACGCATTACAAAACGCCACATTATCAGCACAACAAATGACGATGCGAACCACAATAAAATTGCAGGAGGCGGGGTCTTAATTTCCTGAACAAAAAAGTAGCCCATCGTCATAGTACCTAAAATACTCAATGCCCAAGTAATAGCCGCTGCTCTTAGCATCTCTTGGGTTCCATGGCCACGCCAAGACCGATAAAGCTCTACGCCTTCTGCCGAAATTTGAAAGCAAATTACATTAATAAATAAAAGGATAAGGCTTGTAGTGTCTATCTGATTTCCGTAATACGCAGCAGACGAGTAATAAAGAATAGTAACAAGTGATAAGTCTATAAGCCTGTAAATAGTAGAAAAACCGCTTTGGTTTCTAACAACTAAGCCACCATTGGTATTGGGTTCTACCGGGTGTGCTTTAAGCGCTTTATTAGATTCTACTCTATTGTCCATTTAGGTAATCTCTAGGTGAAAAGTGAAGGCCGCTATGGATGGTTTATTTAGCTAACCTGATCCAAGTATTACGTAAATAGTAAAAACAGCTAAAACATTTGTATAATTCCTAGCAATAGTTGTGCCTGAAATTACTTGGTCTTTTCGTTGCGTTGCCAATCGATTGTTTATCGTGTTGTTATTCTAGCTATTTGCACAACGCGCCTTTCTATCGTAACAATATCCCCTCGATATTGTAATTTTATTACACCTTGAAAATTTATTTCGTACTAATTTGGTGCAAAAAGAGTAGAATGATGCTTATGCGCTTTTCATTCTTTATATAAATACGATAGCATATTATGCAGTTTTTTGCGCAGACACATAGCTGAAACAATACGCGGGTACTTTATAGAATACTTTTGCACAGGCGTGTGAAGCGGTGAAAGTTTAATCAGTTAGCACAGGCTTTCTTTTAATTTAGTAACGACAACGTTAAGCAATATTGCAAATGCGGCACGCCTATTGCTCATATCGTACTTAGGTTCGACGTTTCGGTAAAAAACACCAAAATGCTGTAAAAGATGCAGGGTTTTCATTTTGATTCCGACATCTTTGCCATAGTTATAGCCGACGCGGAGTTAAAATTATTTGAGTGTCATTCAACATAGGTCATCGAAGGAAGGAAAAAACATGTTTAAAAGGACCAAAAGCATCATAGCAATGTCGGTTATTTGCGCCACTCCGACACTATATGCCCAAGAGGCCGGTCGAATTCAAGCTGGGCAATTCGATTTAATTCCGTCGTTTACTTCGTCTATGGCTTATGTCGATAACGTAGCGAATGCCAGAGACAATCAAAGTAAAATCTACAGCTGGCGAACAACACTTTCACCAGAACTAATTGCTGCTACAGAGGTTGACGGAAACCCAATTCAAGTAGGCTATAGATTAGAGAAGGGGGTTTATTTCTCTAGCGAAAATGACGATTACAGTGACCATTTTGTAGAAGCGTCAGGTGATTTTGAATTAAACAGCCGCCATCGCGTAAGCGCACTCGCACAATATGAAGACGGACATGAAGATCGAGGTACAGGCTTTTCAATCGGTTCTGGCTTAGAAATAACCACACCAGACACATATAAGAGCAGCAATTTATCTGCCGAGTATAGTTACGGTGCTGCAACTACAGACGGCATGATTACTCTTAAAGCGCGTCGTCAAACCCTTGATTACGATAGAAGCGAAGATGCCTATATTATTCGAGACCGTGCAAAAAATATGGTCGGCGCTGAATTTGGTTACCAGATTGGTTCGGCAACCAGTATGGTAGTTGACGTAACAAAGACTTTCATAACATATGACGAGCAACTTGATTTAGTCACTCGTGACAATGATGAAACCCGTATACTTGTAGGTGTTGTATGGGAGAGTACTGCTGCAACTACCGGTTTTGCGAAAGTAGGTTATAAAGAAAAAGATTTTGATAATGAATCTCGTGGTACTTTCTATGGAACCGACTGGGAAGTTGGCATTGATTGGCAACCTGTTAGCTATTCAACTGTAAGAATTTCTACCAGCGCAGATACGTTTGAAACCAACGGAGAAGGTGACTTCATTCGCGGTCAAAATTATAGTGTGCGATGGAACCATGACTGGTTAGAACGAGTTAGCACATCTTTTAGTGTTACGCAGCAGAATGACGAATATGTATTCAATGAAGTAGATATCATTAACAGAGACGACGAATTAATGAACTACTCAGCAGCACTAAATTACCAAGCACGTAGATGGTTAAAATTCAGCACATTTTATCAGTACACAGATAGAGATAGTAACAGAGATACTATCGGTTATGACAAAAGCGAAATTGGTGTAACAGTAGAGGTAACGCTGTGAAGCAAAAAGCAGTTAGCTTATTTTCATTAATATTCTTACTTTTTGGATCGTTACAAGTAATGGCCCAAGAGGGCAACTTAAGTATGAGCCAATACCAGTTGGGTTCTGGTGATAGAATTCAAATAAGCGTTTTTGGTCAAGATGACCTTTCTATGGAAGTTCGTCTGCCAGATGTAGGTACTATTAACTACCCATTTTTAGGCGAAATAAAGCTTGTAGGTTTAACTGCAGCGCAAGTAGAGCAGCTTATTTACGATGGCTTATTAGGGGATTACCTTGTCAATCCATCAGTATCTGTTGCCATTGTCGAATATCGTCCGTTCTTTATTGATGGTGAAGTTAAGCGCCCTGGTGGTTATGCATATCAACCTGGGCTTTCAGTTAATAAAGCCGCTGCGTTAGCAGGCGGGTATACCGAGCGCGCAGCGCGCGACAAAATTACCATCATACGCGAAAAAGACGGTAGAACTAACGAGTTCACAGTAACGGTTAGTGACATGATCCAGCCTGGTGACATTATCACTATTAATCAGCGTTTCTTCTAAATTACACGTAGCGTTCAGGAATAAAAATGGCAGTAAATAGCAGGGAAGAGTTAAACGCCGGTGTGTTTGAAAATGAAACCATCGACATTGCTCACTATTTAGGAATTATAAAGCGTTACGCATTTCGTATTGTTTCATTAGCAATTGCGTTCACAATTTTAGTTGCGCTGTTAGTTTTGCGCATGACGCCAATGTATACCTCTACCACCACTATCTTGGTAGAAGCTGACAAAGCAAACGTTGTTTCAATTGAAGAAGTCTATGGCTTAGACACCAAACGCAAAGACTACATGCAAACGCAGTTTGAAATATTGCAGTCGCGTCAAATTGCAGAGCGTACGGTAGAAAGCTTGTCGCTATGGGCTAATGAAGATTTTATGCCAGCGAACGAAGAGCCAAGCATCATCGATGAGCTTAAAGCAACACTTGCTGAAGCACTACCTTTTTTACCCCAAGATGAACCAAAAGAGCTAACAGAAGAGCAAATTCTAGCTGCTAAAAAGCGTAAAGCAACGTCGTTACTAATGAGCGCGTTGTCAGTAGAAATGGTAGATAACACGCAAGTTATGCGTATTACTGTTACTACTGAATCTCCGCAGTTGTCGGCGGAGTTAGCTAACGCAGTTACTGATGTTTATATAGAGAACTACCTTCAAGCTAAGTTAGATATGACGGCAAAAGCGACGTCTTTTCTTACGGAAAGCTTAGAAGGCTTGAAGCAAAAGCTAGATGTGGCTGAACGTAATTTAGCGAAGTTCTACGAAGAAAACCAAGTGGTAAATATTGATGGTGTAGTAGGGTTAGCGTCTGAAGAACTAGAGCAACTGAGTAAGCAGTTATTAGATGCACAGACTGCGCTTAAATTAAACGCGGTTATTTACAAACAAACACGTAATGATGTTTCATTAGATGACATTGCTCGCCTACCGGAAGTGCTGAATCACCCCACTATAAGAGACGTTCGCCGCGATGAAGCTAAGGCGATGACGCGCGTAAGCGAGCTTAGTAATGTGTACGGCCCGAAACACCCGCGCATGATAGCCGCAAACGCAGAGCTTTCATCAATAAGAGAAACCCTAAGCGGCCAAATACGTGACCTTATTAGAAGTATTACTACGCAATACGAAGTATCTGAAGACCGAGTAGCTCAGCTAGAGCGGGAAGTATCTCGTGCAAAAGCCGAATTCCGCGACTTGTCTGGATTGGACAATCAGCGTAAAGCCCTTCAGCGCGAAGTCGATATAAACCAGCAGCTATATAATTCATTTTTCACACGCTTAAAAGAAACTGACGAGCTAGGTGGTTTTGAATCTGCAAACGCAAGAGTATTAGATGAAGCGCTTCCAAATTACGTACCTTCAAAACCAAACAAAAAGTTGTTGATTGGCGCAGCGTTCGTATTCAGTGTTGGCTTTGGCGTGTTCTTAGCTATTGCAATGGAAACATTAAACAGTGGTATACGTTCAGTGGAAGATGTAGAGCGCAAGCTTGGTCAACGTATGTTAGGGCTTATTCCATGGTTACCACATAAGAAAAAGACCGACTTGCCTGTTCGTTCATTCTTCGACGGTAAAAAGCATCAGTTTGCTGAGTCTGTACGTACATTGCGTACTAGCTTATCTTTATTGAATTTAGACAAAGAGCAACAAGCCATCATGGTAACCTCAAGTGTACCTAAAGAAGGTAAAACGACGGTTTCTATAAACTTAGCGTTCGCCTTGGGTCAGCTAGATAAAACGATACTTATCGATGCGGACTTACGTCGCCCTAGTGTAGGCAAGCAATTTAATATTCCCAACTATCAGCCCGGCGTAGCCAACCTTATTTTGAAGTCTCATACTTTAGATGAGTGCTTGGTAAGAGATGAAGAGTCTAATATTGATATTTTATCAGCAGGTACTATACCTTCTAATCCGCAGGAACTCTTGTCTGATAAGGGTTTCAACGAGCTTGTTGAACTGTTAAAAACACAGTATAAATATGTAGTAATTGATACTGCACCAACGCAAGCGGTAAGCGATTCTATGGTTATTGCTAATTCGTGTGACTCGGTTATTTATGTTGTACGTGCTGACAGTACCAGTGAGAAGCTAATTAATAATGGGTTGTCTCGCTTCTTACAAGTAGGTCATCGCCTTGATGGTGTAGTACTAAATCAAGTAGACTTACGCAAATCTGGAGCAGCACAAAGGTACGCTGGGTTTTATGATCAATACGGGTATACCAGTCATAAAAACAGCTAACAGCATTTATTGATAGACTTACATAGCCACATACTGCCTGGCATCGACGATGGTGCCAGGTCTTTAGATATTGCCTTACAAATGGCACAGCAAGCTGTAGATGGCGGCGTTCGCCATATGGTTTGTACACCACATATTCATAAAGGCTACTTCGACAATACATTACAGTCTATCGAACAAACTTTCTTAGAGTTTCAAAAAGAAGTAAATTGCGCATCTATTCCTCTTTCTCTTTCTTTTGCCGCAGAAGTGCGCGTAAACGAGCTAATTCCTATTTGGTACAAGCAAAAAGAACTGCCTTTTTTAGGCGAATATAACGGCAAGCATATCTTGCTACTAGAAATGCCACATAGTCACATACCGCAAGGCTTGGAAGTACTTATAAAATGGCTTTTGAAAAATAACGTACAGCCACTTATTGCACACCCAGAGCGCAACCGTGAGCTATTAGCCGAGCAGCACAAGTTTAACTGGCTGCAGCGTCAAGGCTGTATGTTCCAAGTTACCGCAGGTGCGCTAACAGGTCGCTTTGGTGACAAGGTAGAAGATTTCGCATTATCTATGATGCGAAACAAAGCATTTCATGTTGTAGCGTCAGACACCCATGATCTTGAGCGCCGACCTAACGATATGAGCGCCGCTTTCGATGTTGTGTCGACATTCAGTGATGAATTTGCACAAGAGGTTTTTGTAACGCGGCCTGGTGCTATAGTGTCGTTTGATAAACCAACTGAATCAATCAATGATTAGCCGTTTACTCAATACCTTCACAAATAACAACTTAATACTGAAGTGGGTAATGGTGGCGCTTGCCGGTTTCTGTTTTTTGTGGAGTATGCAGCTTTTCATTGCTGGCAATGCATATTACAGCGTTAAAAATGACATTGAGGGTTGGCAACTAAGCCCTGACAAAGCTTCAATAAAGAGAATTGACAGTGGCCTAGGCAAAATTGGGAACGCTATCGATTATTTCCCAGACAATGCACTTTATTATCAAATACAGGGGCAGCTATTTGAGTGGAAAGCCGTTGTTGAAAAGAGAGGTAAAGAATCGGGCAGTGCTGAATTAGGCTTAAAGAGCCATAGTGATAACTTAAACAATGCGGCACAAAGCTATGAAAAAAGCCTGTTATTGCGGCCTAGCTGGAGCGGCAGCTGGATTGGCTTGGCTTCTGTAAAACTACAGCAGGGTGAGTTAGATAATGAGTTTTATCATTACGTAAAAAACGCCAAGCAAGCCGGCCCGCAGGATGCCATAGTGCACAAGTTTATCGTGGAGTTCGGTTTAGAAATGTTTATTGGAAGGTCTATCCACTACGTAAAAATTAAAGAGCAATTGAAACAGCATTTGAATTTAGGCATTCAGAACCCGCTAAGCAGAGACTTTGTTTTAAATACAATACAAAAGCACAATGCGAGTGAAACCGTTTGCAGATGGTTGCGCGACGCCAGTTACCCGGTTCGAAAGCGCATTCATAACTGCATAACTTATGATTAGCTAGCCTTTTCCATTCAGCCAATCCCATAAACCTAAAGAAAACCCTTCAAAAAGGTTTATACCCAGCCAGCTTTTTAAAATATACAACAGCACTAAGCCTAGCACTAAAGATACGCATAAGAATAAAGCAATAACCGCTGCCATCACCAGTTTGCCTATGCGACTTTCGGTACGCGATAGGTCGCGCTTATCTCGACCTGCCAGTAAAACAAAATAATATCGGCTTCGCAGTAAACCTATAGTGCCTCTTAGATCCACCTTGTGGCTGCCCCACCGCCGTCCAGCAAGTGCGGTATTTAAATGAAACAACTGGTCGTCGGTAAAGGAATCTGCAACATTTTTGGGCATACGCTCTAACATGTGCTGAACGTTAGGCTCTTCTTTTATTGGTCGCTTTATCTTTAATACCACACAGGTCCCCTTGTGTCATAAAACTAATTGTGGCTATCTATCTCGCCGCCCCATAGGGATATCGCGACTTAACGCACCTAGTGATAGCAGTACAATAAATATAGCGGTATTTGCTGGTGCTTGCAGTGGGAAGTCGACAGTACTGTGTAAAGCCATTCCTATCACCGCCATAACAGTGGCAAAGGCTGTTCCCCTTGGCAGTGGGTGTCTTCGGTGTCGCATAGCGCTTAAGGCGCTTTTCGCACACAGCAAAACGAGCAAAGCTATAGCGGCTGCGCCCACAATGCCAAACTCAATAGCAAATTGAAGGTATTCGTTGTGAGCATGATCGTAAAAGTGCTGAATAGATTCACTTTGAACCTTGGGGTATACCGTATAAAAGGTGCCACCACCTGTACCTATGATCCCGTATTGGGTAAGAAGGGGCAGGGCATCAGTAACAACTTCATCTCGGCTTTCTTGAGTTAAGTTAGTTTGCTCTATGCGTTGCTGTACTTGCTTTAGCCCAAAAAGGCTACTAACAATAAGAATATCGATAACTAGCATACTGATAAACAGCACTACATAGCTTTTTTGGCGCGGTTTGAAGTAAATTAAACCTAACGTG
The DNA here is from genome assembly GCF_056311745.1 of Alteromonas sp. ABV4_150. NCBI lineage: Bacteria > Pseudomonadati > Pseudomonadota > Gammaproteobacteria > Alteromonadales > Alteromonadaceae > Alteromonas > Alteromonas sp. ABV4_150. The sequence goes on from NZ_CM149971.1 coordinate 3,353,209, forward strand.
GCGGTAATAGTCATAGCTATGAAAAAGGCGCTGTTACCCATTCTAGAGCGAGACATAACTAACGCGATAACCATAATAATAATGCCAATACGAAACAGCACTTTATTACTTAGCCAAAAGCGTACTATTCGACGTAATCGCTCTCTTGGGCTAGAACCGCTTCGAACACGCAAGCTAGCTATCATGTAACCAATGGCAGCGCTTAAACATAGCAAAAGAAAGTTAGCGTAGTGGTTCTTATACACAAAACTTCCAGTGGCAATATGAGAAACAGGTAGTTTAAAAATCAAGCTGTACTTCAAGCCAGACAATACTTCCAATGCACCATATATAGCTTGAAACACACCAGCAGCGCTAATCACTATCAAAGTGTACCTAAGGCGTTTACCTGTGTTGATAAGAGTAAGTGCAATGAAAAACAAGAAGCAATAGGCAAGCGATTTAAAAAACGTAACGTTGCTCTGCCCAACATCGAAACTTAGCGAAGGCCATTGCGACCTTATATCTTCCACGTACTGAATATTATCGTTCATCATAAAGTGAACGCGTTCAGGGCGAAGGGCTTCAACTAAAGAGAAGGGAAGGGGAATTATATTAATTAGCTGCCAGGCTAAAAATGCCATCCATACAATAGCAAGCACCTTGTATTGTGCGTATAGCTTTGAGAGTAAAGAGTTGTTAATGAGTAATAAAATGCCGCCAATAAAGAAAATTGACATTTGCATTAATGCCCATGCCCACGGGCGATTGGCACCTAGTGATAAAGGCAGCCAGAACAAGGTAAACAAAAGAAAACCGAAAAGAAACTTTTCGGTTTTCTGGGTATTAAAAATAAGCACTTACAACGTACTAGCGCGAAATTTAAATATAATGGGCTTTAGTTCGCTGAAATAGTGGTATCGCCACCGCCAGCACCAGCAGCACCCGTACCTACACCTAGCGGAGAGAAGGTATTCCCAGCAGCGCCTGCCGCAGTTGCCGTTAACGTGCTAGGGTCTACACCTGCATTAATAACTGCTAATAATGCGTCTTCTTCGCTAATAACCTGCATCTGAAGGGCAATATTGTAAATTTCATTAGCGTCTTCTGGGAACATCAAAATAGCGATAGTTACTACTTGTTCTGGTTGTTCCGGCAATTCACCAAAACCTGCTATAGCAATTTCAAAGCCGGTTGCGTTGTCGTTCAGTAGACTCACCATCGATTGATAAGCAGCTTGGTTCTCGCTTAAGTACGATAAGCCAGCGGCATCAAAAAACATACCTTCGTCAAGTACAGTCTGGCTTACTTCACTAGCGGCTTGCTCTACCGCGGCACCTTCTTCAATTTCAGTAACTAAAAGGTTTCTAACTTGTAGGCCTGGTACGCTACCTTCTTGCGCAAAAGAAACTGTCGAAAAAGCGATTAAAGCGCTTAAAAGCACAGATAAAAAAACGTTGCTACGCATAACTTATCCTTAGATTAAAAACGTCGGGTTAGCTTCTTGCTAACGCCATATAGCCATATTGTACAACAAGTGAACGTATAAGATCTCGTTTTTGTTATACATCTATTCATTTTAGGCTTACTAATACTGCCATAACGAAGGTTTGGCAAAGTAAAAACCCTGCTGATACGAAACATGTAGTTGCGATAGTGCAATCGACTCGGCTTCGTTCTCGACAAGTTCAGCAATAATGCTAATGCTCAACCCGCGTGCAATGCTTAATAAACTACTTACAAATAACTGACTATCTTTGTCTGAGTGAACATCTTTCGTAAGTTTGCCGGAAATTTTTACAAAATGAGGCTGAATAGCCCTCAACCCAGCTAATGATGCAAGATTGTCTCCAAAATGTTCAACCGTAATCTTGCAGCCTAAATTAACCAGCGACTTACAAAATGATACCGCGTCGTTCTTGTGGTGAATTAACGCTGAATCTTCTAATTCAAAGATCAAATAAGTGCACAGCGCTTCATTTTGGTTCAGCAAACCTAACAGCCATTGCCTAAACGACCCACTGGCTAAAGATGCATTTGCAATATTAATTGCAACATTCCTTTTATCTTTTGCCAGTTTATTAAGCACTAAGCTTACCACCAACTTATCAACCTCAGGAATTAAGTTCAAACGTTCAGATGCCGGAATTAATTGTGACATAGGAATAGGGTTGCCAGTATCTCTGTCTTTAAATCGCGCAAACGCCTCGCAGTAAGCGGGTGTGTTTTTTTCAACATTCATTACAGGCTGAATAAGTATATCGGCGTATTGCTGATCTAAAATTTGGTTTAAACGCTCTTTCCACGCTGTGTTACTGTGAATATGAGAAAGCTCAGAAGCGAACTGCCAGCCGTGAGGTTGTTTGGTTGCAGCCATCAGTGCACTGTCGGCATTTTCCATAATTTCGGAAAAAGACTGTTCATCATTAAACTGCGCAGCGCCAATCCATACTGCTTTACTGCCATCTTTAAGTGGGTTGCAAGGCGCTAGGGTACTACAGAGTACGTTTATGTGGGCTTCGCAATCTTGCTTTGTCATTGCTTCTGTAGCCAATACAAAATCAGCGCCAGATACCCTAAACAGAAACGCCGTTTCCTGAATGCTAGATGAGAAGTTTTTAAGCTCTTCAGCTACACCCGTAACATACTTATCGCCATCTTGAGCACCTAATGTCATGTTAATAGCGTTTAGTTGTGCAAGACGTATTAAAATTACATAGCCTTCATCCGAGGTGGCAGTTTTACTAAGTAGGGCATTCATATGGCGTGTGAAAGCGTTTCTGTTTTGCACTCCGGTAAGACTGTCTTCAAAGGCTTGAATTCTGAACTGTTCAGCCTTTTGCGTTAACTCTTTAAACATAACTTCAACAGACGAAGAAAGCCTGTTTACCGCCTGAGTTATAAAAGAAAGTTCTTTGGTAAAAGGTTTGTAGCTAATGTGGGAAAATTTTTGGTTTTGAATGTCTTCAATTTTGTTTACCACAATACGAAGGGGTTTTGTAATAGCAGTGATGATGAACAGCAGGGCAATATAAGCAAAAACAAAGGCTGCAAAAAACATAAACGCACTTTGCTTTACGCTTTCCCATAAGGTTTCATTGGCAAGGCCTGGATGACTTTGAACCGCTAGTTCACCCGCCATCGTCCAACCATCATTTAATTCTGTTTTTTCAACGGGGGGAGCAACTTCTACAATGTTAGTAAACCAGTCTGGCACCGTATCAATGGTGTTAGGGTTACGCCTTTCAATTAGTAAATTGCCTTCCATGTCGGTAATGGTTATGTATTGGTAAAAACCTCTATCGAAAATAGCGTTTACCATGGTTTCGGCTACCGCAATGCCGTTAGCTTCACTTAAATATGGGGTGATTGATAGCCCCAGCGAAGTCGCGGTATCTTGCGCGTGGGTGGCAAGCTGCTCGTTTACATATTCTCTGGTTAGCTTAACGTTTATTATGAAAGAACCAGCAAAAACCAGTATTAAAAAAACCAGTAAGCTTGTACTTAGTTGGGTAGATAGTCTCATTATTCTTCTTTATCTCCGTACATAACGCGGTCTAGCCGCTCTACCATATCGTCCCACATTTTCATTGGGCCGCTTCCCTTCAGCTTCCGGCCCGTTCCCATAGCTTTTGCGGCCCACAAGCCGTTACCATTAAAGCTATAAATGGGTGACAAATCTCTTCTTTTATTAGCAGGTAATATACGCCTATTTATATTATCCAAAACAAGTGGAATAGAGGTTGGGGTTTCATAATACGCCAAAACCATGTGGGGTTGGCGTAATTCTAAGGCGGTTACATACATTAATCGCAACTGTTGTTCAGGGACGCCAAGTTCAATTAAAGAGAAGTATTTGGCAATAGTGTAGTCTTCACAGTCGCCCGCACCAGTAGAAATGAACTCTATTGGCGTTGCCCAATAATCTTTTTGTTGCCAGTGAACAAGGTCGTCTACAAAATCAAAACGATTGAAAAAGCGGTTTATTTCGTAAAGTTTTTCGTCTAGGTCTTCATTTTGTAACTCAGCAACTAATTGTCGCCATTTAGCAACGTCTTCTTTTGCTTCGCTGCCATAAATTGAACCGATACGTGCATAAACTTGCGGCGTGAATACGGTTTTTTGTTGGGCTATAGGCGATGTAACGGCTAGTAAGGTAAGACCTACAACAACAGCTGAGCGAACAGCGGTTAACATACTGCGTGCAGTAAAACGGGTAAGAAAAGGAGAGTGAAAACGTTTCTTTTGGTGCAAACCGTGGGTACTTTATGCAATAGATTAAGGCAAGTGTAAAAAATCTTTCACCACTATGCGATAGCATAGCTTGCCTACCAATAAAGCAATGATGGCAAACTTATTAGGAACTTGAAAGGTATTTCAAATACCAAAAAGTTTTTTTGTACTATATTGATCTTTTTGGCACATTTTATGTTTAAGCTATCTTCAAATAGAGTTTTGAACATATAAGTACATGGTGTGGGTTATGAACTTGCACACCATCTGGTATCATTACCCAGCTTTGTAGTAAATTTACAACGAAAAGGAACTTTCATGGAGTACTCAGCGCGTCCAGCGGTGTTTATCATTAATTCACTTGAAGGCGGCGGCGCTGAACGAGTAATGGTTAAACTGCTAACCATAATGCAATCTTATTTCGTTGCTAAAAACATTCCTGTACATCTAATTCTGCTAGATGATTTGCCTGAATCTCAAGTTTGCCCCGAGTACGTTAATAAAATAGTGCTCAATTCCCAAGGCAGTTTAGTTTCAGGCTATCAACAGCTTAAGCCTGTTTTAGCGGAACTAAACCCAGAATATTGCTTTAGCTTTTTAACGCGAAGTAACTTCCTGAACGTTACGTTAGCCAAGCGCTTAAAGTTTAAAGCTATAATTAGCGAGCGGGTTAATACAACAAGCCACCTTTCTGGCGGCCTAAAGGATAGTGTGAGCCGTTTGTTAGTTCGTTTGCTTTACAATAAAGCCGACAGCGTTGTAGCTGTATCTGAAGGCGTAAAAGCCGACCTTATCGACAACTATGCAGTATCAAGAGACAAGGTAGCGGTGTTGTACAACCCTTACGATATAGACCAACTTCAGGCCCAGGCATCGGAAAATGTGCAGGATCTACCGGTAAAGCCTTACATTATTGGGGTAGGGCGCTTAGTTAAGAATAAAAACTTTTCCTTACTACTCAACGCCTATGCTAAAGCTAACATAGCAGAAAACTTAGTGATTCTGGGCGTGGGCGATGAAGAAGCGAACCTAAAATCACAAGCAAAAGAGCTAGGAATTGAAAGCAAAACGCAGTTTCTTGGTTTTAAAGCAAACCCATACCCTTATTTAAGCAATGCCGAATACTTTGTAAGTACATCAAATGCTGAAGGGTTCCCTAACGCCATTGTTGAAGCCATGTGCTTAGAAAAAGCGGTAATAGCAACAAACTGTGAGTCGGGCCCTGCGGAAATTATTGCCGAACAATATCCTTACAGAGTAACTGGCGCTAGTGATGAAAAAAACGGTATTCTGTGTGAGTTAAATAACGCTGAAGGTGTTGCAAGCGCGTTAAGCTCATTCAGTGACGAAACCGTTCGAGTTTCTTACGCCGCAAAAAGCAAAAGCTGTGCAAAGCAATTTTCTTACAATGCCTTTCAAGAAAAAGTCATAGCCATTATTGAAAAGGTTTGTGAATAAACATGTTCGAAGGGTTAAAGGTAGTTGTTGGCCTAATAAGCTTCATTATGGTGTATCGCACCATAACGGGTAACTGCAATAAATATTTAGCGTTTGCTATTTGCGCTATATGGCTGCGATTCTTTTTGTCGGCGTTTCATACTATTACGTACCCTTCTTTGGTAGCGGGTTTTTCAATAAATGCGCTTTCAAGTATATCGGTTGCAGGGCTTGGGCTTTTCTTCTTACCGTTTGCAGTATTTACCTTACGTAAACTACTTCCTTTCTACTTTCTGTTTCTTGCCATTGCAATGAGTGGCTTTGTTAACATGTTGATTCCAGGCACTATAAATGTATTAGTTAAATGGTGCTATTTCTTGGTGTTAACTGGGGCTATATTTTTATCTGTAAGGGCTCAAGGTCACAGTGTTACCTTTAAAAAGCTATTGGTGTGCTTTTTTATGCCTGTAACAATGCAAGTGCTGTCTATAGTGCTTGGCGAAGTGAAAGCGACAGAGAACGATGGCTCGGCAAGCTATATTGGCGGATATAATCACGAAGCAGCTTTTTCTATGATAATAGTTAGCTTCATCTTTGTACTAGGGTTAACAGAAAGACATGCTATTAGGTTTCGAACCACACTTTTTACGATAGCGGTTTTCCTACTCATACTCGTTAATTACAGAACTGCAGTGTTAACAATTTTACCTATTGCTGCAATCTTCTATTACTCGTTAGTAGAGCAACGTTTGAAGCCTTCCCAAAAAGCCCCTGTTTTAACAGTGGTTTCAATGTTCCTTATTTTTGTTTTTGTGGCACTTTCTTTTTCGATGAGGGAAAGGTTTGCCGACGTTGGAACGTTAGCATCGAACTTAGACCTAATATTTAAAGCGCCTGCCTATTTTACTGAAGCTGAGAAAGACATTATGTCTTCAAGAGTATATTTGTGGAGCCAATATATAGATGCGCTAACAAATTCAGACTTGCTTCAACAATTAGTTGGTTATGGACCAGAGGCGTGGAACGGCGTTTTTAAGCATTATGCACATAACACGTATGTTTCTTACTTTTATGAATACGGATACATAGGGCTGTTCTCTTTTCTATTCCTATGCTCGTATTCTTTAATTATCACCGCTGGTGTAAAAGACAAACGCTTGTCAAAAATCCTGCCACTCTCTTTGATTGGTTTTCTAACAATGAATTTAGCAACAATGCCACTATGGAATATAGAAGGGCTAATATTCTTCGCAATTTTGATGGGCGTTTCTTTAGGTAATACTGCCCCTGCCAAAGCGCGGTATAGTTTTAGAAACCAATTAGCAACATTAACTACAACGGATTAGTTTTATGAAGATATGCGCAATAGGTCTACGCGGTATCCCAGATGTTATGGGAGGGATAGAGTCTCATTGCCAACAGCTTTACCCTAAAATGGTAAGGCACGGAGCGGAGGTTACGGTTTTAGCGCGCTCGCCCTATGTAAGTCAGAAGCGATATGAATATGAAGGTGTAGAAGTTATTAGTGTTTGGGCGCTAAGGCACAAATTGCTAGAAACCTTCTTACATACTTTTATCGCTATTATTTATGCCAGACTTTTTGTAAAACCAGATATTGTGCATTTGCATGCAATAGGACCTGCACTATTCACGCCATTAGCACGATTGCTTGGTATGAAGGTTATGGTTACTCACCATGGCGCAGACTACGACAGGCAAAAGTGGAGTCCATTCGCTAAAAAGGTACTAAAGTTTGGCGAAAAAATGGGTATAAATTATGGCAATGCTGTTTTAGTCGTAGGGAAGACATTAACAGAGCAGTTGAAAATACGTTTCCCAAATGATTCAGATAAACTTCAATACGTACCTAACGGTATGCTACCGAAGTTTGCCGAGGATGTTTCAGACTCTTTTCTTCCAGTAGATCTTGGGTTGCAACCGCATAACTATGTACTCGCAGTGGGTAGATTAGTGCCTGAAAAAGGGTTTCATGATCTTGTACAAGCTTACAAAAAATCAGGAATAGCGGAACCTTTAGTAATTGTCGGTGATGCGGATCACGTTGATGAATATGCATCGACGTTATTAAACAATAGAGCTGAAAAAGTGATATTCGCAGGCCGTCGAAGCGGAAATGAATTACATGCCTTGTTTAAATACGCAAAAGTATTTGTTTTACCTTCATATCATGAGGGACTTCCTATCGTAGCATTAGAGGCAATTAGCGCAGGAACGCCAGTATTACTGAGCGACATATTTCCTAATAAAGATATAGAGGCTAAAAGCGATAGCTACTTTCGTGTCGGAGATATTGAAGCGCTGTCGACTAAACTTAATAAACTAGCAAGTTTAGATTTAAAACTAGACCAGCAAAGTTTCTTATCTCGATTTGATTGGGGAAACATCGCCGAAACAACTACCTCTATTGTAAGAATAATTGCAAAAAGATAAAGAATAGGTTCATGGTAATGATGTAGGCGGATGCGACAGCATTCTGCTACTAAGAACCGGGGGATCCAGAGGGAAGAAAGTGGAAAAACCATTAGTTAGCGTAATTATACCAGTTTACAACGACGAAAAGCGCATTATAGATTGTGTGAATTCGGTATATGAACAGTCTCAGATAAATTACTCTTTAGAGGTCATAGTAGTAGATAACGGCTCTTCAGATAACACCCTGGCTATTATCGAAAGTGAACTTAAAACTAAGTATAAAGACTTGGTGGTGGAAAGCTGCGAAGTTCCAGGTTCCTATGCTGCGCGTAATCAAGGCTTGTCGGTGTGTAACGGCGACTTTACTGCTTTTACAGATTCGGATTGTATTGTTTCGAAAAACTGGATAGACGCGAATCTTACGAAGATTAAAGGGGAAGGGGTAACAACAATAATAGCTGGTGAGGTCAATTTTTTTAAAGAGAACGAAAAATTTACTGAACAAAGCGCGATTGATTTTGAAAATACTTTCTCAATGAAGCAAGAAGAAAATGCTAAAAATGGCAAGTGTATTACAGCAAACTTCTTTTGTTATAAGAAATTTTTCGATTCCGTGGGTGTATTCAATTCTAAATTAAAGTCTGGGGGAGATGTAGAAATAAGTCAGCGCGCTGTAACTAAGGGGGGAGCAGTAATATTTAACCCTGAAGCATCAGTCAATCACCCATCTAGAAATGTCCATGAATTGATTGTCAAACGTAAAAGAATTATAGGTGGAAACTGGGAGACAAAGTTAAAACGCTCGACAACTGTAGACAGAGTGTCTTTTTTAATTAGACTTTTAAAAATGTTTCTTGGGCGCGGAAAGAGCGTCTTATTCTATTCTAACCTAACCCTCAGTAGGAAAGCAGGCCTAATTTATCTACTGTTCAAAATCTGGATAACTAGTAATGTTGAGTTCTTTCGTCTTTTTTTGGGTAAAGAGGCTAATAGAAGTTAGTTTTAGTATTTAATCTGACCACAATTTTCAAATCTTAAGTTTTAACGGAACAACTAAATAATGAAAGTTTTAATAATAGGCAATCACTCGTGTGGCAATAGAGGTGATGGGGCGATACTTCGCGGTTTAATAGAAGAGCTTGAAAGGCATGATAAGAATATTGATATTGATCTTATCTCGCGGTTTCCTATCAGTTCAGAAATACTATTAGGCAAAAAGTTCGAAAATGATTGGTTATATAGATACAAAAGTTATTCAGGCGGTTTAAAAGGAAAGATTAAGAATAGACTTTTTAAAAACAAACTCTTTCAGCAGCTTCTGTCTTCAGCTAAAGAGGGCGATGCTGACAAAAATCTACCTGTTGAATTTAAAGACTATATAACTTCACTGGCGAAATATGACTATATAATTCAAGTTGGCGGCTCTTTCTTTGTTGATTTGTATGGCCTAGGTCAGTTTTATCACGCATTTTGCGCAATAGCTGCCAAACGTCCATTGTTAATGCTTGGCCATTCAGTAGGACCTTTTGAAAATGAGTTATTTTGCGAAGCTGCAGAACTTGTTTTTTCAAAAGCTAAGATACTTGGACTGCGTGAGCCAGTAAGTAAAGGGCTTCTTGAAGAGAAAATGCCTCTGCCTGAAGGTTTTTTTGAAGGAGCAGACACTGCGTGGTTAGTTGGTCCTAATAAAATTGTATTAGAAAATCAAACTTTAGACGAGTTTGTGGCTAGTGGAAAAACAGTAGCTATCACATTAAGAGAGCTTAAACCATTTGATAAAAGGCTAGGTATAACTCAAGAAGAATATGAAACTGCTTTTGGTAAGCTGTGCAATAGTCTTATTGATAAGGGTGTAAATGTTCTAGCGTGCTCTACTTGCACTGGAATAGAGGGTTACCAAAAAGACGATAGAATGGTAGCTTTTAGAGTAAGCAAGCTTATAAAAAATACTGACAAATTCAAAGTTGTTATGGACGAGTTGAATGATGTGGAGTTAGGCAATCTTCTTAGTAAATGCGAGCTGACAATCGGAACTAGGCTCCACAGCGCCATAATATCTATGAACTTTGGTACACCAGCATTCGCTTTAAACTACGAGCACAAGTCTGAAGGCATAATGAATCAACTTGGGTTGCGTGACTTCGGAGTTCCATTAGTAGAATTAATAGATAAAACTTTAGAGCAAAAAGTATTCAACGTATTATCTGATATCGCCTTATTTAGTGAAAAGGTACGCGTTGCTGTGGAATCAGAGCGCGAAAGAGCCCGTGGCATGATCGCTCACTCATTAGAATAGAATTTATTTGTCAGTAATTTTTACACTCATATAAGGTGTCAATGTAAGTTATTGTAATTTATGAGTATTTTTATTGGCATGTGTTTTGCTTTAAATTAATTAGTGGTTTGACCTTTTAGCTTTGTCGAAGGATATAAAATGAAGTTTATTTCTAAAATTGTGTGTATCACAACGTTGTTTTTAGCAAGTAGCGCAAATGCTGCTTTTATTGATTTTGATGACTACACTGCAACAGAGTATAGTAACCAATATAAAGCCGGCACTGCTACGGTTGATAATGGCGGTAGTACCTTAACGCTAGATGGGAACCTATGGGTAGACATCTTAGTTAATACTACCCTGACAAGTACTTCCATTTTGAATTTCACGTTTGAAGCGAATGGTTTAAACGCAGAGTTATACGGCATTGCTTTCGACATCGATGATAGTTTCTCTGTATCAGAAATGGGTGATTTTGCTTTTGTGGGCGGGTCGCAATCTACTATGTTCCCGAGTGCGAATGTTCTTTCTGACTATGAAAGTGGCGATGGTGTTGTTAATTTTTCGATTGAAATTGGACAATATATTACTGGTTCATTCAACCGTATAGTTTTTATTCTTGATAATGATGAAAATTGGTCGGGTTCCGTTGCTTCATTCACCAATGTTGAAATTTGTGACAATATCTTAGTTTGCCAATCTTCTTCAGTTACTCAAGTGGCTGAACCAAGTCATATTGGTTTTGCTGGCCTAGCTATCATGCTAGTTGGTGCGCTAAGACGTAAAATCAAAAAGTAAACCAACGTTGGTATAAAAAAGCCGCTCATTGAGCGGCTTTTTTGTTTGTGTTATTCGTCCTGTCCGCTCTGATGGGATAATTTCACATGGTATTGCGTACAAAAATGTAGTGATATTCGGCTTTTACCACTAACGATGCTTTGCATACATGCTTTTTCAAAGACGAGCTAGTTTGCTTTTCCTTGTTTCAAACTGTTAGGTTGGTAAAATAGGGCAACTACTTTTGCCAAATAGTGTAGCGAGTAGCTTACTGTTTATTAAGAAGTGTACTTAGCTCTTTACCCAGCTTCAAAGAGTTAAACTCGTTTTCAACTTTATTTCTAGCTTCCTTTACAACATGGTTTAGATCATCACTGTTAGCAACGTTTTTTATAGCTATTGCAATGGCTTCAGGGTCATGCTCTGGGACTAGAAATCCGCTTACACCATTTTCGATTAGTTCAGGGATACCACTGTGATAAGTACTAACAACTACTAAGCCGGAAGCCATAGCTTCCATCAAAGCTACCGGGATTCCTTCCATGTCTCCCTTGCTATCAACTATCGATGGCAACAAAAATACATCTGATTTTTCAAGGCTTTTTTGGACGTAATCTGGCGATTGTGCGCCATGAAAGGTTATACGATTATCTACTGAAATGGTTTTACTCAGTGTTACAAGCTCATCATGTAACGCCCCACCACCTATTATGTCCAAATGGAAATCGTCAGATAAATAGTGCATTGCTGAAATAGCATACTTAAGCCCTTTCTTCTCTGTTGCTCTTGCTACACTAATTATTCGAATAGGTTTGCTCACAGGCTTATATTTCAGTGATAACTTGTCAACATTTACACCCATTCGCAAAACTTTTATCGATTCGCTGTTAGCTCCCCATTGCTCTAAGCGCTGTTTCCAAAAATTGCTTATTGGTAGTAAAGTACTATCTTTTGCGAGGTCGACGTATTTATCTTTCCACAGTTCTATATTTTCATACTCACTAATCTCGTAACCATGAAAAACTGTATTTAGATGGCCAGATAAAATGCCCGCGTTTTTCATTGCCTTAGCGACTACACCGTTATTTCCGAAGTGAGCGATAATGCTGTCAGCACTAAAATTTACTGACTTGTTTTTCCAAGAAGTAATTGCGATTTCATAAGCTAAGGTTATTTTGTTGTTTTTCATAAGATGAACTACTAAATCAGCACATGGCGCTAATTTTTTTTCATAAGTTCGAGACAAAATTAGAAATTTTGCTATGAATAACAGTTTAACGGGTTTCTTCACTGATTGAGCACCCTTTGGACTAATAAAGTGCGTTCTAGCTAAAAGGTTGTTCCGTTCTAACGACTCTAAATGAACAGTTTCTTTTTCTTTATAGAACGAAACTATCTGGACGTCGAACCCATTATCGATAAGTGAATTTACTTGATCTATTACAAAAGTCTGCGAAAGAATCGGAAACTTTTTGACGAAGAATATAACTTTTTTCAACGAAACTATCCTTTTTTTAATCGAAGAAGGCCATCTCTAATAAATGAAATGTATTTGAAGCATAGGAATGATACTAAGAGCGTTACTAAACCTACGATGCTTTCCCGTACCAGAAAGGTATCTATAGTTACGTTTAAAAAAAGCATTTTTAGTAATATTAATGGAATCAGCAACAGTAAAAACGGAATTGCCAAACTAAGCGCAATTTTAGCCAACGGAATGCTCAGAACCTGTCCGACAACCAACTTGTTAGCAGTAGGTATGACTAGTAGCTGGAATATTATAAGCGCTACAGCAAGATTAATCACACCGAAATAAGAAGAGCAGTATATAACCGCAATATTCGGGATCATGATACCAAGATTCCAGTAAAAGTTTGCCTTAGTTTTTCCGGAAGAGAGAACGATTGGACCTACCAAGTTACTAGAACCTACTCGAATAAACCAAAAAGCCCCTAATAAGGTTAGTACTATGTATTGCGAGGCGTACTCATCACCCAATAATAATGAAGCTACTAGGTCTGAAAAGAGAATGATTGGAACATAGAAAAATGCCAATACAAATGATTGGGCTCCCATGAAATCCAAGTAGGTCTCTCTTAAGCGGTTTGCATTAGACTGTAGTCCTGCAAAAGTTGGTAGCGCTACCTTATTTACTATTGGTTGTACTGCCATAGCTGGTCGACTGGCCAATTGCTTGATGACATGATAAATTCCAAGATCGTTCGCGCTCAATGTAAGTGACAATATGAGGACATCTAGTTGACGTCTGACGATATTTAAGGTTTGCGTTCCAAATTCAAAGGCTCCGTAGTTAAATGCTTCTTTTATAATTGCCCTTTCAAAAGAGGGGCTAAAATTCACGACTTTACTGAAAACGATAATCAAGCCGATAAGCCTAAATATATAATAACTAATATACGATACGAGTAAGCAGAAAATTTCTAGCTCGGTGGTATTGATAGCGATTAAAAAAGATAGAGATTTGGCTGTTATTTCAATCTTTGCAACCTTATCGTGTGAAAATTGCTTGAGTCCAATAGCTTGGTATTGAGATGATAATGCTGAAAGTGGGAGTAGAATTGCAGCTAACTGCATTGGCCCTTCGAGGATAGAGTAGCCAAGTAGTGAGGTAAGCATTGGGCCTACAAAATAAAAAAATAGAAATGCTGCAATGCCACTACATGCAACCATCAGAAAGATGGTATTAGTGCCACGTTGACTTATTTCTTTTTTATATATTACAAATGAGGATATGCCGCCAAGGGCCATAGCAGTGAATACTTCGATTGCTAAATTGACAATAGCGAAATATCCATATGTAGAAGGCTCGATATAACGGGTTAAAATTGATATTTGTAATATTGTTAACAGTATAGTTACTATCGTTGCAACGGTAGTCCATTTAGTAGCGTTAACTATCCTGCTCATAAAATTTTAAATCCTTTCATGTACTTCTTTTTAAATTGAGTTGTTATAAAACTGTATCACTGCTAGCTTAAAAAATTGCCGGTTGCCAAACAGTTAGCAATAAGCATACCTTGAATTATGTGTGGTATAAGCGTGCTTAAATAAGAATAATGTTAAATGAATATTCTACTATTATTAAAATTACTAGCTCTCAGGAATAATAACATCAATTATTGAATACAAGGTGACAAATTGTTCGCAAAAATGGAAGGAGTAAAGTGCTTACGAAAGTACAGTTTCTGAAAGAAGTTTTTCTAGTTGAATAGAAATGCCTCTCTTTTACAGTTTTGGTAAACATGTTGAGTCAACGGTTAACGATTAGCCCGCCTTTTAACGATAGCCAAACTATTGAGCGAGAGGGGTTTACTCGTAATCTTTCATGTTACCTAAGAGCTATATAAGGCATAATTAAAGATTAGAAAATTCTCTTTGTAATGCCAATCGCAGTTTCCTTTTATTTAATTTTTATCGCTTTAAAAGCTGCTTTATCTCTATTTCGCCAGCTCTCAATATCATCGTTATCTAGCACGAGTATTAGATAATTCACTTTACCTTTCACATATTGCCCAATAGGAAAAGTTATAGTACTAGATTTGGGTATGAAGGAGTCTTCACCTCTAATTCCCCAAGCCTGCTTGCCGTAGAATTTAACCACTCTAGAACTATTTAATTTAGTATCTGTCTCAAAGCCAATACCAACTACTTCTGGATTACCTTCTACTTCAAGCTCCAATTCTAATACAGAGCCCTCAGTTAATGTGTAGCTAATTGGAAACATCTGCCAGTTGTTACCAGTTAAGGTAACGGTATTGTCATCAGAAATCGTAGTAGCTCCGTAGCGGTACTGTTTAGGAAAGCCGCTGTACTCAATCTCGCTCGCTTTGAATTCCCACACTGTTGACGGCTGCTCTACAATGGCTTGTAAAGCTACTTCCGTAGAAAAGTTAGGAATTTTAAATTCTTCGGGTACATATAGAGTAGGTTCAGACGAGCTTTGCAGTGACGCTATGTAAGTAAAATCATCGGAGTAGGGGTGTTCAACAACGTTATCTAAATTGAATTCGTATCTTGCGTCACCAGAATTCTCGTTAAAACAAAGGTCGTTAGTACTTGTACTGCCTACATGCTTTTCTTTATCAAAAATACAGTAGCCAACTGAATAGCCAGTATTCTTAGTCAATATAATATTGTTCTGGGTGGTAACCCAAAATGTCGTGTCATTATTTACTTTCGATGCAGCAATGCCATTACGCTCTACGTCAATAACATTTTCGAATACATAGGTTCTGCCTGCTGGTTTAGAAATTAGTCCTCCAGCTTTTATTGCAGTCCACTCTTTACCTGTTTCGTCACCTAAATTGTGTATGTAGTTATGAAAAATATAGCTGGGGCCTAAAGTATTCGGCGCTATGCTAATACCAGCATAGCCTTGCTCCATTTCGTTGTCGTAAACCAACACATTTTGTTGGCCGCCATCTATTTCTATTAAGTCATCATTTGCATAGGCAAGGTAGTTGCCATAAATTGCCGAGTTCTTAACGAAACCACCACGTCTTTCAAAATTTTTTCTGCCCTCAATAACGTCGTTGAATCTATGATCTGGCGCTCCATAAAAGCGGTTATTTCGAACAATGAATTCGCCCCTGTAGGCATCACTGTCGTGGTATGCCCAAACTTGTAGCGCATTTGCACCTTTAGGGTGACCGACTGCCCAGCTATTCGCACCTAAGTTAGGGCTATGGACCTCACATTCTTCGATTACTGCTATTCCACTTCGCTCTAGGTAAATACCCGAATCGTAATTGATAGGTGAATTATTAGTCGTACTTGAATAGGCTACACCGTTTCTAATATCTACGGCCTGTCTACCATACTCAGATACATTGCATCCTTTAATCCAGATATGGTGTGCTTTTTTGGCAAATATACCGTAACGCTGCCCCCCCTTAACGGTCAGGTTTTCTAGCATAACGTAAGAGTTGTTACCAATATTCACAGCCGCAAGAGCATCGTTGCCAGCTTCAATAACGGGGCCGTCGCCTATAATTTTTGCATAGCCATCAGCGCTACCTTCTATATTTAGCGCTTCTAAATCCAGTTGACCGCCAGCGTAAATTTCAGAAAGGTAATAAATTTTATTTGGGTCGATAAGGGGCGTATTTGATTTTGTAGTAGTTTGAAAGGAATGTTCAACGATATCGCCATTAGCATCCGTAATCGTCACTTCAATATGGTATGTAGTGTCTGCTTCTAGGTACACTATGCTTCCGGCGAACGACCCGTAAATGGGCTCCCATGCTAAATCTAGACCTTCACGCCAATAAGTATCATCTTCGGTTCTAAATTTAACGGCGGCAGTACTTTCTTCATCCTGGCCGTGAATAACTAACCCTATTGAGTTAATGAGCGGGGTAGCAGTATCTTCAAACCCAGAAGCCGAAGCTGCAAAAACTATTGACGGGTCTAACCCTGCTGTAATCGCCGATTCGTAAATATCGTTTTTGCTTAAGTTCGAGTATGTTGAAATAATCTTCATCCACTTTGCTGTATCAATAGGATACAAAGCGAACAGAGTAGAAGCTTGGTTAGAGGTTATATTGGCAAACAGCCTTTTCTTTGCATCTTCACTAAGTGATGGCTTACGTGATAATAGTTTTTGCTTATACAACTGCGCTATCTCGACTTCGTACTTTTCAACAACGGTTGATAGGTTTGTCGGGCCTTTGTAATCAGCTAGTAATGAGTTTACGGTATTATTGTCGCTAATATTCGCATTAAGATAGTTATGCAAAATATCACCGGGTTGGCCGCCTTTTGTGTAATTTTTATCATTCTTGTTCACTGCGGCACAAGAAAGCATTAAAAAAGACAGCAAACCAATTAAAGTGAAGCGAAAAACAGGTGGCTTTGAGTTAGCAGAATGCATGGTATATCCCTATAGATTGAAAAGCATGAAAGGAAAACTAGGGCTGTATTAAAAGGGTAGTGCTAACGTTAGTACGTAGCAAGACGGTGGCTGGGATCTTTACAATTTTAGTTTGATTTTGGTGGTAAAATAGCCTGCCTTATTCGGGTTCATTTGAGTTCTGGAAAAAACGGAATCTAAATTGCTTAATCTAAATGTTTGCAAATGGACTATTAATGATGATTTGTGGCTAACTCACCTATTTCAAGAATAATCTTTAAAGTCAATTTGGTATACTCACTTGTATATCGGACAGAGCAATTGCTTCGATGCACTAAAATGGAAATTTTATGAAGAAAAAAGTAGCCGTTATTCACCCTGAGGCAGGGTTTTCATCAAGCGGCGGATCTCAGCTCAGTGCGTATGAAATGGCGGAACATCTTGCCACATTTTTTGACGTAAAGCTTTTAAGCTCATCTAAGTGTAGTGAACACAGTGTAGTTATTCCCTGTATTCCCAGAGGGAAGGTGAAAAAAGCCCAGCGCAATAAAACCATTGATTGGTTGCTAACGCGCTTTGTTTCTAATCCATCTTTGCTTATCGAGTCGCTAACTAGCTTCCTAACATATACGCCATATTTAATGTTTAAGCGATGTGATGTCATTTACCCCAATAACGATTATGGTGGCTTGGCAGTAGCAGCAGTAATTAGAAAGCTATTCAAAACGCCTATTCTTTATACCGAAAGGGCTGGGATGGTATCAAACGGTAAAGTATTACGTCGCAATTTGAAGTTTAAGCCCGACTGCTTGGTTGTGTTTAACCAAGAAACTAAAGAATATGTTAATTCTATAGCACCAGAGCAACGGGTGGAAATTATCCCAAACGGTGTAAACCTAGCTAAATTCAGCCCACAAGGCGAGAAATATGAGCATGGTTTACAAGGCAAAGTATTGTTAACTGTGGGTGCGTTAAATAGGCAAAATCACAAGCGTATATATTTGGCAATTGAGGCAGTAAGCCAGCTGAACGATGTTTCATTGCTTATTTGTGGTGACGGCCCAGATGTACAGTACTTTAACGAACTTTGTATTCAGAAGTTAGGTGCACAACGCTTTAAAATCGTTAAAGTCGACTTCGCTGATATTCCTAATGTTTATCGTTCAGTAGATGCATTTACATTGCCATCTGAAGACGAGCCTTTTGGGCGAGTATATTTAGAAGCAATGGCAAGCGGGTTGCCCGTTGTAGCTACCGATGACTCCATGCGCAGAACGCTGATAGGTAAAGCCGGGGTGGTTTGTGACGTTGAAAACATTGAAGAATACGCTGCTGCCATATCCACTACACTATCAACCGACTGGGCAAATGCGCCGATAGAGCAGGCCGCTGATTTTAGTTGGGAGAGTGTGGCCGAGCGCTATGCAGAAGTAATAAACAAATTGTAGTACTTTTTTCTGATATAGGAAGTGCGCTGTTAGTTTTGTTAACGGCGCACACTAAATGTGGAACAATGTTGGCTACTTGCCGAACTTACGACGAAGTCTGTCTTTCCCTAGAATAACTTTTGCGGTGGCTACTAAGCCAGCTTCTCTTACAGACAATCCAAGCCAGCCCAGCTTATTATTTTTCTTTCCAATTTGACTAAGTATTTGATTGGCAACACGGTCGTTATAAGCTTCTTTGCCTAATAGCGCCCTGTGTTTTTTAAAAGCCTTAAGCCTAGGGAAGACTTTTTCTAGTGGCATATTGGCTACTTCGGTAGAAATGCTAACATGACCTCTGCGATAGAGATAAATATCTTTAGGTATGTTTCTGAAAACAGCATCTTCTAACGTAATACGAACAAAGAAGTCCCAGTCTTGGCTGTTCTTTAGTTCTTCATCAAACATCAGCTTTTTAGCTAATGATGCCTTGCACGTAACACCACTCATTCCGCAGAATTTATTACCTTTTTTGATTACATCTGTAGTGATAACTTCAGTTTCGTTAATGTGTATTTTATCCGGTGTTTCAAGGAATCGGTACCCACAGGTCACAGCGTCAGCGCGTTGATGCTCTGCGATGTGCTGTTCTAGGTAATCATTATCCCATACATCATCGTCATCTAAGAACGCAATAATATCTGACGTCGACTTAGATATACCTAAATTGCGTGCCGCGTTAGCACCTGATGCCACTGGAACTTTAACGTAAGTAAATTGCTCACTTGGAAAGAGAGATAATACTTCTTCATAGCTTACTGATGAGCCATCATCAATGACGAACACTTCTTTTGGCATAACAGTTTGTTTTAATACTGCAGCGAGTGATTCTTTGAGATAGTCGGGGCGATTATGCGTTGTGATTATAACGGAAACTGATGGTAGCACTTGTACTTCCATATTTTTTAATATCCTTTTACCGAACTAAAACTATTTACTAGGAAGCAAAATAAATGCCGTTGCCTAACATACGGAGCAACAGTGTACTATCTTAGCTCTTCTAAAAAAACATTGAAGTGTCATTTTAAAACGTTAAAAACGTATGTGTGCAAGTATTCTCTTCAGCATAGAGTTAATATTTAATTTCTGTTCGCTTGCTTTTTTATCAAGTTATCGTCCTATATTAAGTGAAAGAAACTATTCTTACCAAATAAGTGGGGAGAACCTAATTTATTAATTTAGCTGCAAATGCTTGTACGGGATATTTGGAATTAATTGCTGCAGCGTGCAACCTTCAGGATTGTAGTCTACAACCAAGTAGTACAGGTATATGCTCGAATAAATTCATATAGTGTTATAAAGAATACACATTTGACTATTTTTTCCCGTTTCTTCTAAACACTTTTGATATTAAATAGCCAGTCTTATCAGGTCTGTATTGATGATGGTAGTTGAAGTGAATAAATACTGTGGCCTACAACAAAAAGCACAAAAGAAACTTGATTTCTGTGATTTTTTAAAAAATAACTAAGGTGGGAGCGTTCTATATGCAAAATTTTAAGAGTCGGGCCAAGGTCATATTAGTTGCGGTACTTTTTACCCTAATTGTAGCGCCAGCTTTCGCTGGAAAGGACTTTATTAAAAAAGATCTGCGCTCTGAAGATACGATTGTTGTTAAAGTCTTGGCACAAAAGTTATCGAATGAACATTTAACACTTATAGTACATGGTGGAAGCAAGGCTTTAATGATGTCGGCATACGAGGCAGCGCAGAAACTTGATGAAGATGGTCATTCTATTGCTTTTCTCCTTGCAGGAAGTTCAAATGGAGACGATTCTTCTGCAAAAATTGAGTTTTACGTTGATGGATTTTCAGCTTTTTCGGCTTTGATAAGGCGGCAACCCGAATATCAGCGAGTTTCAAATGTTGACCGCGTACTTAAAAGTGCTCATTTTGCTATAGAACGAGCAATCACGGTGCGCGCCGAAGTGAATAAAGCAATAAATAGCTACAGAGAATCTTTCTCAAAAATCCTGATTGTAAACCACCGAGGCTACGCTGCAAATGAAACAGAAAAGTTAGCTAAAGAAAATTGTGGAAAGTTGACTCGAACGGAATCCTGTAGAAACAAACTTATTTATGTTGTGTACGGCAATAATATTTCGATAGCTAGCAATACCCTAGCAGCTCTTGACCAAATTAGCGTTGAAAACGGGTTGAATGCCGTTTTTGTATGGGCAAATCAGCTTGTGAACAATTTAGGCACTATAGCTGTCGCATACATGAATGGTAACACAAATGGTTATGTTGCAGACGCTAATATAGAGTTGATAAAGTTGAGGGGAATGGATAGTTATCTTGATTTTATGCTTTTGAAAACTTATGACAAAGAGTTGCCTGGTTATGCATATCGCGAGTCTGCGAAAACGATTCTTAAAGATCCGGTGGCGTTTGCTCGAAAGTCTGGGCTATCACAGAGTGATATCCCTGCATTGAAAAAACACGCTTTGGAAGTATTGTCATGGGACAACAGTGATGATGTTAAAGCTCGTATAGAGATTCTCGAAAGTAAGTGATTTGCACAATGAAGAAAAGTAAGCTGCTCAACAAGAGAGATTGACTTATAGGAACGTGAAATAACTGTTTTATTCTTGGATCTTATAAACGTGAAATAACTGTTTTATTCTTGGATCTTATAAAAGTTGTCTTGTTCAATAATTGGTAGAATGGTTAGCGTAAAAGATCAATCTTAATAGTGGATTTCGAGTCTTGTCTCTTCGCACAGCGCTAGGACGGCTAACAGCCCGATAAACTATATTACTTCGCATCTTCGCTATGTGGTAATAGCCAAGGGGCGCACAAGCACCAGCCATTCCAAGCATGGGCTTGATATTGAAAGTAATTATCGTGCCACCATATGTACATCTCGGAAAAAAGTTTTATTGCTAAGTCTGTATCAATCTCGTTTTCATTTTTTAATATGGTTAGGCGACGGTAAAAGTGGACAATACGCATGATGGCCATGACTTTTTCATGATTATTTTTATATTGCTCCATAATGCACTCTGGCGTAGACGGCCGGAGCTTTACTACCGCTTTGTCGGCTTCAACTCTAGCCTTCGCCATTGCTTCGCCTTCAAACTCAGATGCTAGATCTAAAGTGTTTCTTCGTTTTTCCCTTTTTCTAAGAAGCTTATCTCTTATCAGAAAGCCTATGAAGCCGCCGACAATACCAAACGAGAGAGTTACAGCTTTTTCGACTATGTATTCCATGTTGATCCCCAAGGCAATGATTCTACTAACTTATATACAAACCTTTGTGGTCAATATACCGAAAGATATTCGTCTAAGCGTAACCCGTTCCACCAACAAAATAGTCAAGTTGAAATACTCTATAACGGTGTTTTTCCCTCTTAGACACAGCCATCGTAGCTAAACGTAATAATCGTGCTGTACAGTTGGGAACTAAAAAACAACGGTAATATCTCTCAGTGTTTTCCTATACAGTATTATTGTTTATAAATTGTACTCTATTATAGGTGGGGATATGTTGCCAGCCCTGTTGATTAAATTATTAGCTTTTTACATGAAGTTGTAAATTTTCCCTGTTGGCTCAACTAAACCCACCAAAATTTCGCCATTATCAGCTATATAGGGTAGCGGTAATGTCTGTCACTCGTGTAAACTACCGCTTTTATTTCAGGCAAGCCTTAGCGCACAGAAAAATTCTTCCTATGCTTTGGCCATGCAGTCATCATGTAAATTGAGGAAAACATGGAGCTTGACGCTATTATCAATCAGGCACAAAGCCAGATTGACGCTGCACAAGATGCAGCCACATTAGACCAAGTTAGGGTCGAATTCATGGGTAAGAAAGGTAAACTTACCGACTTACTTAAAGGGCTTGGAAAGTTATCGAACGAAGAACGTCCTGCCGCAGGCCAAAAGATTAACCAAGCTAAGCAGGTTATTCAGCAAGCTATTTCTGCAAAAGGTGAGTTTTTACGCACTGAAGAGCTTAACAAAAAGCTAGCCGAAGAAGCTATTGATGTAACTTTGCCAGGCCGCACTGAAAAGCCAGGTAATTTGCACCCGGTTAGCCGCACTATTGCACGTATTGAATCTTTCTTTGGTGAGCTTGGTTTTTCAGTTAAAACCGGCCCTGAAATTGAAGATGGCTTTCACAATTTCGACGCACTGAACATTCCTGCGAATCACCCAGCGCGTGCCGATCACGATACCTTCTATTTTAACCCAGACATGATGCTTCGAACGCAAACCTCTGGTGTTCAAATTCGCACCATGGAAGCGGAAAAGCCGCCATTGCGTATTATCTCGCCAGGTCGCGTGTATCGTAACGATTACGATCAAACCCACACGCCAATGTTCCACCAGGTGGAAGGTTTGATGGTTGATAAGAACGTTAGCTTTACCGACCTTAAAGGTATTTTGCACGACTTCTTACATCACTTCTTTGAGGAGTCGCTAGAAATTCGCTTCCGTCCGTCGTACTTCCCGTTTACCGAGCCTTCAGCAGAAGTAGACGTTATGGGTAAAAACGGTCAGTGGCTTGAAGTACTAGGCTGCGGCATGGTGCACCCAAATGTACTTAAAGCTGTGGGTATCGACCCTGAAGAGTATACAGGTTTTGCCTTTGGTATGGGCGTAGAGCGCTTAACTATGCTTCGTTACGGTGTTAACGACTTGCGCGCGTTCTTTGAAAACGATCTTCGTTTCCTTAAGCAGTTCAACTAAGGCAGAGAGTACACATGAAATTCAGTGAAAAATGGTTAAGAGAGTGGGTTAACCCGTCGCTGTCGGCACATGAACTGTCTGAACAGTTGAGCATGGCTGGCCTAGAAGTAGACGGTGTTGAGCCAGTAGCAGGCGATTTTAAAGGCGTGCTAGTAGGTGAAGTAGTAGAGTGCGGTCAGCACCCGAACGCCGATAAACTGCGCGTAACTAAAATTAACGTAGGTGGCGATGAGCTACTTGATATCGTTTGTGGTGCACCTAACTGTCGTCAGGGCATTAAAGTAGCGGTAGCGGTTGTTGGCGCTGTATTGCCAGGCGATTTTAAAATTAAGAAAGCGAAAGCTTCGCGGCGAGCCATCATTCGGCATGCTATGTAGCTTCTCTGAGCTAGGTATTAGCGACGACCACGACGGTATTATCGAGCTTCCAGCCGATGCACCTATTGGCGAAGACATTCGCGATTACCTTGGTCTTGATGACAACGCTATTGAAGTAGACCTTACACCAAACCGTGCAGACTGTTTGGGTATTCGCGGTATTGCCCGTGAAGTAGGCGTGCTTAATAACCTTGACGTTTGCGAGCCTGAAGTAGCAGCGGTAAACGCAACAATTGGTGATAAATTATCAATTACGTTAAGCGCTGATGACGCATGCCCACGTTATTTGGGGCGTGTGGTTAAAGGCGTAAATGTTAAAGCAGCATCGCCACTGTGGTTAGTTGAAAAGCTACGTCGTTGCGGTATTCGCAGCATCGACCCCATTGTAGATGTGACTAACTTTGTATTGCTAGAGCTTGGCCAGCCAATGCACGCGTTTAACCTTGCCAGCATTGAAGGCAACATTAACGTACGTATGGCGAATGAAGGCGAAGCCCTTACGCTACTTGATGAAACCGAAGCTAAGCTGCAAAGCAATACGTTAGTTATTGCCGATGACAACAAAGCGCTAGCCATGGCGGGTATTTTCGGTGGCCTACACTCTGGTGTAACGACTGAAACGCAAGATATTTTGCTTGAAAGTGCATTCTTTAGCCGTGATGCCATTATGGGCCGTGCTCGTCAGTATGGTTTGCATACCGATGCATCGCACCGCTATGAGCGTGGCGTAGACCCGCTACTTCAGCGTAAAGCAATGGAGCGCGCTACTGCACTAGTTCTTGAAATTTGTGGTGGTGAAGCTGGCCCTGTGGTTGAAGCTGTGGCTGAAGACAAGCTACCTAAGCAGGCAACGGTTACGCTTCGTCGTGAACGTTTAGCTCGTGTACTAGGCATTAGCATTGATGATGCAAAAGTAACGGAAATGCTTAACCGCCTTGGTTTAGACGTTACTCAAACTGAAGCAGGCTGGGAAGCGGTTGCGCCAAGCTATCGTTTTGATATTTCAATTGAAGAAGATTTGATTGAAGAAATTGCCCGCGTATACGGCTACAACAACATTCCAAACGTGGCGCCTAAAGCTACGCTGGCAATGTTGCCTTCGCAAGAAGCTAAGCTGCCACTAAACACTATGAAGTCGTTGCTTCTTAGCCGTGGCTACAATGAAGCGATTACTTACTCGTTTGTAGACCCTAAAATTCAAAACGCATTATTCCCAGACGTGAAAGGCATGGTGTTACCACACCCAATCTCTTCTGACATGTCGGTAATGCGCGTTAGTTTATGGCCGGGTCTGCTAGGTGCTACTGCTTATAATCAGAAGCGTCAGCAACAACGTGTTCGCATGTTTGAAACCGGATTACGCTTTATTCCTCAACAAGATGCGCCAAATGGTGTATTGCAACAACAAGTAATTGGTGGTGTAGTAGCAGGGCGTCGTAATGAAGAACATTGGGACTTGGGCGACAGCCCGGTTGATTTCTTTGATGCGAAAGCAGACGTTGAGGCGTTGTTGGCACTTACGGGTAAAACCGGTGAGTTCCAGTTCGTTACAGGGCAGCATAGTGCGTTGCACCCTGGCATGACGGCAAAAATTTTGCTTAATGATGAAGAAGTTGGCTATATTGGTGCTATACACCCGCAGTTTACTAAATTGCTTGGTGTTAACGGCCGCGTATTTGTGTTCGAACTAGTGGTAGATGCCATTACCGATCGGAAATTACCGTCAGCCGTACCAGTATCGCGCTTCCCATCGAATCGCCGTGATATTGCTATTACGGTTAAAGATGAAGTGCGTGTAGGAAATGTTCTTTCTTACATAGAAAATATTGGCGTAAATCAACTAGTTGCTCTAAACTTGTTCGATGAGTACAAAGGCAAGGGAATTGAGCCTGGCTATAAGAGCCTTGCTTTGTCACTTCATTTACAAGATCCGGATAAAACCTTGGAAGAAGCTGAAATTCAGCAAGCTGTAGATACTGTGGTTAAAGGTCTGGAATCTGAGTTTGGGGCCGCGTTAAGAGAGTAAACTATGGCATTGACCAAAGCCGAGATGGCTGAACACCTATTCGAGAAACTAGGCATTAACAAGCGTGATGCGAAGGATCTGGTAGAGCTTTTTTTCGAAGAGATTAAAGGCGCTCTGGAATCTGGTGAGCAAGTAAAACTGTCAGGTTTTGGCAACTTTGACCTGCGTGATAAAAACGAACGTCCTGGCCGTAATCCTAAAACCGGTGAAGACATTCCTATTAAAGCGCGTCGAGTGGTAACCTTCCGCCCGGGTCAAAAATTAAAAAGCCGAGTTGAAAACTCTGAGCCTGTCGACCAATAATCTTTAGGTCGTTACAATATTGAAAAAGAGCGAGGTCTCTCGCTCTTTTTTGTATTGCTTCTTTTTAACAGTGCACCCGCACTGATTTCTATATGCATGTCTTTGGAGGAAAGTGTGAAAAAAGCACTTGTTGTTCTTGCTATTATTGTTGCTGCTACCTTTTCATGGTTTGCTTATTTGTCGCTAGATGCAGACAAGCGAGATCAAGACGCAGCGCAAGTTCCACTTATAACGGTAATGGAAATTCTGCACGCAAGCGATTTGCAGGCAGGCGTAAAGCAGGCGGTTAAAAATGGCAATGAGGAAGACATTGACGCGTGGATGGCACAAGCCCGCGAAGTAGGGCAAGCTGCTAACTTGTCACCTGAAGATATGGATTATCTTAGCTCGGAAACCGCCGAAGACTACGTTGTTTTTAATGCCAAACGCCAGCTGTATAACGAAGCCTTTGAATCGCGCTATTATGCCTTAGAAGATGTTGAATCGTTGAAGGCGGAATATCCTGAAGCCAAAGATTTATTTCCACGCACTGATGCGCTGATTAAAAAGCGCGACGCCATTATTCAACAAATAGCGGTAGCTATTTCGGGTAACGAACAGCCTGATGAAGCAGCGCTTGAGGAAGCGCGCAAGCACTGGTTAGCGCAGGCGGGTGAGTAGATTATGTTTAAGGCTATGACTTAGGCTATTGTTCTCGCTGCGCTCAAACACTCATCAGAAATCTATACCCTAGACCAGCTTCATACTCCCTCCTACTTTTCATACTATAAATTTATTGAAAGCTCAATTTGAAAATGTACGCAATATGGCGTACATTTTCTTCCTAGTCCTCATCATTTTGATAGCAGAATTACAGTACATGTAATTAAGACAAAGCTAGCCGGTCAGAGTTGGTACGTTAAATGGTATTTTGTAGAGCCAAATAGCGTTTTTATAAGCGTTCACCATTGAGGAAAAGGTATGAAAATTTTCAAAGTAGGCGAGTCGCAGAAAGCGGCATGTAATAAGTGCCAATCATTTGAAAATGCAACATTTCAACTTAGAGATGTGCCTTTCAGTGATGGTACGGGGGTGGTTAAAAAGGTCTTGGTGGGGGTATGTGATAAGTGTGAAAGTGTGACTGTGTTACCTCACCAATCTACACCTGCGGTTAAACGTCAATATGAAGCAAAGCGAAAGCCAGTGGAAGGGCGTTTACCTGCGCATTTAATCGATATTCTAAATTTAGCGACAATGGAAATTGGTGCAACTATAGACTTTGTTCCAAGCATGATGAAGTACTACATTCACTCATTGTCTGAAGATGAAAAGTCAGCGAAAAAGATAGCGAGTTATCTTCAAAGTGACTTGGCAAAAGGTAGATCAGAAAAGCGCCTATCGCTAAAAGGGCGTAAGATTTTCGAAGACATAGAGCATCTTAAGTCACTATCGCACATAGAAAATACCACTGATTTACTGAAAGGTATTATCCTTAAGATAAACGAAGATGTGTTGATTAAAAAAAGGCTTAAACCAATCGAAAACCTTAAGAACATAATGGCAGCAGTCGCATAACCAAATAGCGCGTAATTAGTTTTTGCTAGCGCAGTTAACGATGTTTTAAATTGCGCTAAGTTAACTTACCGAAATATCTGCAAATCTAGCGCTTGTCATCAAAGCCAAATCGGCAGGGGAAAGCGCCACTTCTAACCCACGCTTTCCTGCGCTCACATGCATAGTAGTAAGGCCTTCAGCGCTTTTGTGAATTACGCAGGCTAACCGCTTTTTCTGGCCCAACGGGCTTACCCCACCTAACACATAGCCTGTAGCAACCATTACCGCGTTTGCCTGCGCCATTTCTACCTTTTTCACACCTAATGCTTTCGCCATTTTCTTTTCGCTTAGCTTGGTGTTTACCGGTACTACAGCAACAGCCAGTTTGTTGGTGTCTGTACTCACCACTAAGGTTTTAAATACGGTGTTAGCGTCTAAGTTTAGCTTTTCGACCGCTTCTAGCCCGTAGGAAGTCGCGTTCGCATCGTGTTCATACTTTAATACCTTATGGGCTATACGCTTTTTGGTAAGAACTGTGATTGCAGGTGTCATTCAACCTCTTTTTTATAAAATGTTCGGCTATGTATAGGTTCACTCGGTAGTAGAGGCGTTGCCGCATGGGTGGCATAGTCCTTAAAACCTGCTGTAAAAAAATCTGACAGCGGGTGTCCGCTCTGCCCACCAGGTAAGGTCAGAATGGCATCTTCTAAATGACCTGGGCTTACAAAGAATCGCTCAGAAGCACCAAAGCTAGGCGCTTGAACCGCAGGCATGTAGGTATCGCCAAAGCCTTCTACTTGCTGCATATTTAACATGCTTCCTACTAATGGAATTTGACTAGCGAAAGGGTGCTCTACAGATAAAGCGTTGACCTTACCCCAGGCTAATGTTTCCATGTCAGCTTCTACCGGAGAATACTTATCTAGTAATTTGTGTTTAGCGCGTCTGTAAGCATCTACTAATAACTCGTCGAAACTTTCAGTGTCGGCAGGCAGCCATGAATCAGGCTGGCTATGAATAAGCTGCCAAGTGGCAGGTTCGATGCCTCGTAGCAGGGTGCGGCTGTTTATACCTTGTTGATCTAGGTTAGAAAGTAAACCACCAAAAAGCGTTTGTATCACTTCGCGCCTAAAGTGTTTAACTAGGGTGTAGCCTACCGAGTCTTCACATGCGCACTCTTTCCACGCGTTTAAATAAGCAAGGTCTGGTTTGAATTCAATGTCTTGCATGTTAAGCAAGCCGTATAACAGGTGTTGCCACGGAATAAGAAAGCGGGCGTGATTATCTAGCTGAATAGCGTAAAAATCGGTTTCACTGAAGGTGTCTTTTTCAAAAAGCCTGTCCCTTATTTGTTGCCCGCGGGCCCCTAGGGCATAGCCACCATCACCCCATACTTTGAAGTCGTCAGCGGAAATTACTCTGGCATTGGCTGTCCATATTCTTCCCATTTCTGGGTTCAACACCATAGGCAGTTTTGTAGCACGCTCTGGCACCGTCGCGGCTTGCTGTTTTATGGCGGTGAACGACGCCGTTTGCCTATCCATTACCGCGCCGCCAGGAAGCCACGCAGCATTGCCCGTTTCATCTACAATAACTAAATTTTGAGTTGGAATGGCAATGCGTTTGCCTATGGTAATAGCTTTTTGAACATCCTTTGCAGCGCCGAAATTGATGATACCCAAATTAGCAGCAAAGGGATGATGCGCGACCCAGTTCAGCGCGTAACGTTTGCCGTTAAGTTCTCTTACAGGACCGTATTCGCTTACTTCAAATGTGAACTCATGCTCACCGTCCGGTAGGGGAATACGCTCTGTTACAGCATTCGTGGGCGTTGTATTATCTAGCTCTATCCAATCCACATTATCAAGGTTCGCGTTTGTAAAGCCCCAGGCGATATGACCGTTGGTACCCACTACTATTCCAGGAATACCTGGTAAAGAAACGCCAGTTACCTGCACATCGTTACCCGATTCCTGGTAGTTAAGCTGGGCGCGATACCAGATGATAGGGACGCGCAAGCCTAAGTGCATATCGTTCGCTAAAAGGCCTGCTCCTGTTACTGTGTGACTTCCTGTAACCGCCCAGTTGTTACTACCAATGTCAGGAGGCTCTGTGCCGTTATATTGGGCACGAGCAATCGCTGTGTTGTTGTTTTTGCTATTGCTTGTAGTTTTCGCGGTTGTAGTAGTTGATGTAGAAGTGGTAGAGGTAGAAGTATCTGAGCCTTGTTTTGTGTTTTGTTCGCTGCTCTTTTGGGTACTGGGCTCCGCGCTTTGGCCGCTTCCATTTTTCTGCTGGTTGGTAAGGGTACGAAGAGTAGCTGGATAGTCGGGTATTTCAGCCTCAAGTAGCGGGATTTCGCTGGCATCTAAGGCAGCTTGATAATTGCTTGGCTGGGTAATAAAGCTATATATATCACTTCCGAAAGTTGAAAGTAGTGCCTCTCTCGCTAAATCTAGTTCTACTTGTGTGCCTTGTAAGTCTAGGTACATGCTGTAAATAACTAGAATGCTGTCGGTGGGCTGCCATTGCTTTATGTCAACGCCTGCTGCGAGGTACTCAAAGGGCGGCAAGGTGTATTCATCCAGTGCGTCATTTACGCCGTGAGCGTAGCGTACTAACAACTCTTGCTGGGTTGAAGGCAGGCTGTTGAATACGGCTTTTGCTCGTTGTTCGAATTGGTGAAAGCGGGCTTTTTTATCAATATCTAGGGCTACTTCGCCCACCCATTGCGACAAACTTCCCGAAGCGGCGCGACGTTGTAAGTCCATTTGAAAAAAGCGGTCTTGTGCGTGAGCAAAGCCTAAAGCGTAGGCTGAATCGAAAATATCGTCGGCGTTAATGACGGCATGACCCAAGCTGTCGCGGCTTAGCTCGGTTTTTGCGGTCACGTGGTAGGTGGCACTATTGCCATCGAGTGCGGGTAAGCTTAGCCGAAGCGATATATAAATCCCCAGCGCCGCAATTAGAAGCAGTGTTAAAACACTTAAAACCAACCACTTGAACCAATTTATCACGTGTAAAACTCCCTATTTTTCTCTATCCTAACCACAGAATTAGCAAATTTGAAGTGATGTTTTATGACACATACAAAGGCGGTGCTGTGGGACCATTAATGTTGGATTGCCAGGCTGAAGAACTTGCGCCTGAAGAAATGGAAAAGTTAGCCCATCCAGTTGTAGGTGGCGTAATTTTATTTAGCCGTAATTATCATGATAAGCGCCAGCTTTCTGCGCTTGTTCAAGATATAAGACGCTATGCCAAACGCCCAGTACTGATAGCGGTTGATCACGAAGGCGGGCGTGTGCAGCGCTTTCGTGAAGGTTTCACCGCAATACCTGCTATGGGAAATATTTTAAAGCAGTCAGAACATCAGGATGAAAGTGCAGCGTATGCTAAGGCATGTGGGCTAGTATTGGCACATGAACTCAAAACCATAGATATCGATTTTAGCTTTGCGCCTGTGCTTGATATTAACGGTGTATCACAAGTTATTGGCGACAGGGCATTTGCAGATAATGCAAACGAGGTAATACGCCTTGCTACCCATCTTATACAAGGGCTAAAAACCGTAAATATGCCCGCCATTGGAAAGCATTTTCCTGGGCACGGCAGTGTGGCACCCGACTCACATATTGCTTTACCGGTAGATGAGCGAGATTTTGATGAGATAAGAAGTACTGATATGGTGGTGTTTGAACGCTTAGTTGAGCGCACTATGCTTGATGGCGTTATGCCTGCCCATGTTATTTATAACCAGGTGTGCGATAAGCCAGCAGGGTTTTCACTAAAATGGCTACAAGATGTGCTTAAGCGCGACTTGGGCTTTGGTGGCGCTGTATTTTCTGATGATTTGTCTATGCATGGCGCGAGTGTTGCCGGAAGTTATGTAGAGCGCGCCGAAGCTGCGCTAAATGCCGGCTGCGACATGGTCCTCGCTTGCAATAATCCAAAAGGGGCAGAAAGTATTCTGGATGGGTTAGAAGCACGCTTTTCTAACTTAAATGAGAGCGATTCACAGAAGCAAGAGCGGGTTATGGCGCTTTACGGGCGGGTTATGCCTGCAGGGCTTAATGATAAGTACGACAGTGCCGTTGAGTTAATAAAGCAATTAAGCGAACGGTAGGTGTTATACCTACCGTTTTATTTTTCGTTTATGCTAGTAAGTTATCTCGGTGTACGTTTGCCTGCTTCATAGCTGATTTTATGACTGCCTGTTTCCTTGGGCACATCATTGGCAATTCGATACCCGCACTTTACACCTTAGTTTCGTCTACCCCGGCTTCTACATTCACAAAGCGCGCAAAAGTGAAAAGGAAGTCGCTTAAGCGGTTTAAATACGCGTGTAATACTTCGGGGACGTCGTAGTGCTTGGAAAGGCTGATAACAGCGCGTTCAGCACGGCGACAAACAGCACGGCATACATGAGCTTGCGCAGCAGCTTTACAGCCGCCGGGCAGTACGAATGACGTATTGGGCGGCATTTTACTTGTAATGGTGTCTATCAGGCTTTCTAAGCTTTCAACGTCGGCTTGCTTTAATGTAGAGCTTGCAGAGATAGCAAAGCCAGCTTGAAACAGGTTACGTTGAATATCGTGCAACATAGGCTGATGTTCCTCAGCAACATGAGCGGCTAACAAACCAATATGGCTATTAAGTTCGTCCATGTCGCCGTAGCTTTGTACTACTAAGTCGTCTTTATCAACACGTACGGCTTTGTCGGCATAAATCTGCGTACTGCCTTTATCGCCAGTGCGAGTGTAAATTTTCATAAAAACTAATTCTCTTAACTAAATTTCTTGCTTGCCTTATTTAGCGCCGCACTTTTTATGCTGATAACTAGCAGCTAGCGCGCATAGTGCTACTCGCTGACTTCAGGACGATTGTAACGGCGGATCTGCACGACAAACCCAAACAATGGGTGGTCAAAGTAGTGCAGTTGCGTACTGATCACCCTTCGTTGTTCGGCTAACGGGACCGACACCAACTTGTATTCGGTTGTTGTTGCTTGGTTCGCTGCCACGTTTCTGTTCTCTTCACTGCTAAAGTAGCTAAGTGGCACTGGCTGGCGGTAGAACATCTCACCGTCCACATGAAGATACGGCACGCGGTTGATGTATTTAAGAAATACTTTTATTGTGCCGTCAATTTCCCAAATAGGCGTTCTGAGCGATGGGGCTAGGGCGTTGTCGTCACCTTGCTCCACAATTATGGCGGTATCTAGCGCCTTAAACGCTTCATACTTTATAGCTTGTGGGTTTGATAGCCGGCGTTCGATATCAGCAAAAATATCTGAAGTGGTGGCTATGTCGGCTACGCTTTTAATAGTTGCACTGCTTTCATCATTATTCAAACCTGCGGTGGCTTCATAGCCGAACTCTGTATCACTGTTGGCAGGCTTAACAAGGGCGACGTTCCCTTGTTGCTCTCGCATGTCGCCATTTTTGTCGTACTGTTGCGCGTAGTTCAGACCGCCGTAGAGTCTAACGTCAAAAGCATTGTTTTTACCGAACATTACAGGCTGACGCCAGGTAGCATGAAATAAGCGTTCTAGTTGTCGGTTCGAACGAATTTGGCGAGAAATAGATGATAGCGCCTGTTGCTCACTAGTCAGTAGATGCGCTTTTGAAGCGAGAGGCCAGTCGTGGCCTTCAACCACAATAGGTAAACTAGCAGGGGCTGGCATTCTGTTGTCTGGCTTGTTGACCTTCCATACAATTGCCGGCTTCAGTGCAGTCTGAATTGAGGGCGCTTGGTCTGAGTTACCGTTTGTTAGCGCCTCATTGATTAGATCACGCTCTGTCGAGGCCATAACGTTTAATACAGTGGTGATCTCTGCGCTAAGCCAAGGTTTTGCTTCTTCGCAATATTTAAAGGCTGGTACAGTAACAGGCGTAGTTTGTTTTACGCCAAAAAACGATGTCCAGTAGCTAGCGATAGTGGCTGCATCTGGTGCGTTACCTGCGGTCTCGGCATCTGAATAATCTGTGTTGCTGGTATACCCAGTTGATGAATAAACTGCGTTATCTTGGCTTTTGTTAAACGCTGTTTCCTTTTGATTATTTACATCTTGAGTACGAGACGAGTTGTCTGCCGCCACGCTTGAAGCATCACTATAGGCGCCCTTGCTCTTAACGCTATTTTGTGTGCTAGATGGGGTAGCTAGCGATAAAAAATCTACATCTTTTAAAGGAATATCAAAAAGGGTTTCGTTTGGCCATTTTATCCTAGTATCTGCATCGCAAACGGCTAAGCCTTGCTTTAAATAGCTAATATCGGGGGCAATTACGTCGCTGATAATGTCTGCCTCAGCGCGAGGGGCTGACAGATTGTCGGCTAGCGAAAATTGCTCTTCTAACTCAGTCAGTGCCACGTTGCGCTTAAACGCAATCACTTCCACATCGAACCACCAGCTATCGTTGGCGTAAGCTGTGGTTGAAATTGTTGTTAAAAATACGGCGCTTATTGATGCGACTAACGGGCACCAGCGAGATAACTTCATGTTATCGCGACTCCTTTGCAAAATCGGCAATAATATCGCTAATAAACGCGATGCGTTCTTTAGCTGTTTCGGTCTTTTTCACCAAACGCAGTTTTTGGCTACCTTCAAATTTGAAAGTGTTGGGTTTGGTTTGTACCAAGCTGATTATAAAGCCCGGGTCGACCTTAGTGTTTTCTTTAAACTCTATGGTACCGCCTTGGGCCGACAAGTCTACTTTTAGAATGCCTAACTCTTGGGCTTTTAGTTTAATTTCAGCCACTTCTATCAAATTTTTAGCCGGTTCAGGTAAAAGACCGAAACGGTCAATACACTCTACCTGGAACTCGTCAATATCGTCTTGGTTAGCACAGCTTGCCAAACGCTTGTATAGCGATAGGCGGGTGTTAACGTCGGCAATATAATCTTCAGGTAATAGGGCAGGAATACGTAGCTCGACCTCAGTGTGACCTGATGTTGCATCGTCTAACGACGGCTCTCTACCATCTTTAAGAGCATTCACCGCTTTATCTAGCATATCCATATACAGGCTAAATCCAATGCTGGCGATTTGCCCTGATTGGTCGTCACCTAAAAGCTCACCTGCACCACGAATTTCCAAGTCGTGTGTAGCAAGAGCGAAACCTGCCCCTAGGTCTTCTAGCTGACTTATAGCTTCTAGACGCTTCACTGCATCTTTGGTCATGCGCTTTGGATGCGGTGTTAACAGGTAAGCATAGGCTTGGTGGTGCGAACGTCCTACACGGCCGCGAAGCTGGTGAAGCTGCGCTAAACCTAAATGATCGGCTCGATCCATAATAATGGTGTTTGCGCTTGGTACGTCGATGCCGGTTTCAATGATAGTGGTACATACGAGCACGTTGTAGCGCTGGTGGTAGAAGTCGCTCATTACGCCTTCTAGCTCGCGCTCGCGCATTTGACCGTGCCCCATTGCAATACGAGCCTCGGGTACGATTTCGGCAATCTCTTCCACCGTTCGTGCAATACTTTCCACTTCATTGTGAAGGAAGTAAACCTGTCCACCGCGCAGAATTTCACGCATAATAGCTTCACGGATAACGGCTTTATTACGCTGCTGCACAAAGGTTTTAATTGATAGACGACGGGCTGGTGCTGTAGCGATAATAGATAAGTCGCGCATGCCAGATAACGCCATGTTTAGCGTACGAGGAATAGGCGTAGCGGTTAGCGTAAGTATATCTACATCGGCACGTAAAGATTTAAGTTTTTCTTTTTGACGCACACCAAAGCGGTGTTCTTCGTCGATGATCACAAGGCCTAAATCTTTGTACTTTATATCGCTAGATAGCAATTTGTGCGTGCCTACCACAATATCGACCTTACCTTCGCCAATACGCTCCACCACAGACTTTTGCGCTTTACCGCTGACAAAGCGGCTCATTACTTCAATTTCAAACGGCCAAGCGGCGAAGCGGTCTTTAAAGTTTTCGTAATGTTGCTGCGCAAGTAGGGTGGTAGGCACTAATATAGCTACCTGTTTACCTGCATTTGCGGCAAGGAACGCCGCACGCATCGCAACCTCGGTTTTACCGAAGCCTACGTCGCCGCATACTAAGCGATCCATGGCTGATGGGCTTCCCATGTCGTGCATAACGGCTGCAATGGCTTGCGCCTGGTCGGGCGTTTCTTCAAAGGGGAAGCTGTCTGAGAATGCTTGGTAGTCGTCCCAGTTTATATTGTAAGCAAAACCAGGTTTAGCAGCGCGGCGGGCGTATACATCCAATAGTTCTGCGGCAACGTCACGGACTTTTTCAGCGGCTTTTTGCTTGGCTTTCGTCCAGGCGTCAGAACCTAAAGCGCTTACTGGTGCGCTATCTGCGTCTCCGCCTGTGTAGCGAGAAATTAAATGGAGTGACGCAACAGGTACGTACAATTTTGATTGTTTGGCGTACTCAATACACAAGTATTCAGTGGCAACACCGCCTGCATCTAGCGTTTGCAAGCCTAGGTAACGGCCGACGCCGTGGTCTAAATGCACTACGGGTTGGCCAATAGAAAGCTCGGCTAGGTTGCGGATAATAGCGCTTTCGTCGGTGGCAGTACGCTTATCGCGTAAACGACGCTGGCTTACTTTTTGGCCTAATAGCTCTGTTTCTGTGATAAATAACAGCTCGCCTTCCTGGGTTTGCCAGCGAAAGCTGTTATCAACCATGCCCACTGTGATACCAATAGTATCGTGGCTGGCTATGAAGTCGCTGAAGCTATCAATAATCTTGGGTTTTATACCTGCTTTGGCAAGCACAGTAATCAAACCCTCTCGGCGACCTTGGGTTTCAGCACAAAACAGTACTTTAGCCCCGTTGTCAGTAGCTTGTTTTACAGTTTTAATAAGTCGTTCAGCAGGTACTTTTTTCTGCGAGTTAATCGCAATGTCATCCAGTTTTTCGCACTGAAGGTTGGTAGAACCTTGTTTTTCTTCAAGTACCTTGCTGGAAAGCGACGCACGAGGCCACTGCTTAATAGCACCGAACAGCTCGTTAATGGGTAAAAACAGTTCATCTGGTGCCAGTAACGGGCGAGCTAAGTTGTAGCGATACTGCTCGTAACGTTCTTGTACGTCAGCCCAGAAGAACTCGCTGGCATCTTGCACATCACCGTGAAGTAGAAGCAGGCTTTTCGGGTGAAGGTAATCGAACAAAGTCGCGGTTTGTTTAAAAAACAGAGGCAAGTAATATTCCACACCGCTTGGCATAGTGCCTTTGCTTACCTGAGAAAAGACGCTTTCAGAGGCGTTGTTAGCGTCGAATTTTTCTAAAAACTGCTGGCGAAAAAGGGTTATCGCTTCTTTATCAGTTGGGAATTCGCGAGCGGGCAGCAGGCGAATTTTATTCACGGCTTCGCCAGATCGCTGGGTTTCTGTATCGAAATAGCGAATAGAGTCGATTTCATCGTCGAATAAATCTATTCGAAACGGCTGGTCGCTACCCATAGGGAATAGGTCGATAATACTGCCTCGTACCGAGAATTCGCTATGACTCATCACCTGGCTTACGTGTAGGTAGCCAGCTTGCTCTAGGTTGCGCCTAAATTGATCTCTATCTAATGTATCGCCTTTATTTAGCATCAATAGGTATTTTGCTAAATAGTCGGTAGGCGCAAGGCGCTGCATTAGCGTGTTAACAGGAACAATAAAAACGCCTTCGACTTGTTGGGTAAAGCGAAACAGAGTTTCTAATCTTTGCGAAACAATATCTTGGTGAGGTGAAAAGGAATCGTATGGCAGCGTTTCCCAGTCTGGAAACAGGGTAATGGGCGTATTTTTTTGATTATCGCTTAAGAAAAATGCGATTTCTTTTTCAAGCTTCATTGCCGATGGCGTGTCGGCGGTAATCAATACAATAGGGCCTTCGTATTGGTTTAGCGTTTGGCTAATACATAGCGCGGCGCTGCTGCCTTGAAGCTGGCCCCACTGTTTGTGATCTTGTGATGAGGCTTCTTTTTTAGGCGCAGGTAATGGAAGCGATAATAAAGTGGCTGTCATGACGTCCTGTTTTTTAAATGCAAGATGAGTTTTACGGCTTATATACAGTTGTTAGGGGCTATTCAGATCCCGCTTTTTTTTCTTTCGCCCGTTTTCTTAGTTGCTGTGTTTGAATATGCAAACTGGCGCGAACCAAGAGCTCCTGGTCTTGCTCTCGAATGGTATTGAAAATAAAGGCGATATGGTAACTATCTTCAACTTGCTCGCAAGTAATTACTTCACCAAAACAAAAAATTGCTGCGGCTTCGGCATCGAGAAAAAGCTTTAGTTCTGCATATTTACCTACTTCTAGTGGGTCACTCGACTCGATAATAACGCCACCACCACCGAGCTTTACGGTTTTGTGACGGTACTCGGGCTCATCTTGTTGATGCAATACAAAAGACATCATCAGATCAATTTTTCGCGACTGATGATTTAGGTATTCGGCCAAGGTTTCAGCATGATCGCCTAAGTTTCTTAAAGGGCGAATTGCCTGCGCTTCTAACGCCGCCATTTCACTAGCAATGCGAAATGCATAGGGCATCGACTCTTCAAGGTTTTCCTCATCAGGCACTTTTTCGTTTTCACCTAAAGGGCGCACGTTTGCATTTATGCTGTGCGCAATAGAAAAATACTCATCGAATTGGACTTTTTTTTGTTCTAGGCTAAGTTCGCTCACATCATTCCTCTGCCACTATTTCTTGTGCCGCTAGTCACTTATAAGTAGTATACCGGTCACATGTAGTATACCCACTTTACTATTTTGGGGTTAACCCGTCATCTCGCCTTTGGGCTACTTATCTGAATTATTTATTCACTAAGCATAGCTAAATGTAAGGCAGATTACCGTATTACTGAAAAGCAAGGCGCTATGTTTTATCCTCTTTCTGCATTCATTGCTTATCGTTATGCCAAGTCTAACAAAGCAAGCCAAACCAGTTTTGTCTCATTTATCAACCGATTTTCAGTGGCCGGCATCGCGCTAGGGCTAATGGCGCTTATTATCGTAGTATCCGTAATGAACGGCCTAGAAGGGCAGTTAAAACAGCGCATACTAGGCATAGTTCCCCACATTGAAATTACAAAGACTGAATTTACAAAGACACCCATCCCAACCAACAGCCTTAACAAGACACCCACTCAAAAAGAAGTTACAGAGACACCCACGTTAAAAACTCAAAAGTCGGAATTTACAGAGACACCCACTCAAAATGCGTCCGCGTTGAAGCCTTTAACTTTAAATGAAGTTAGCATGACACCCATCGAAGGCGTTGTTACGAGTATGGACTACAGAGAAGCTGAAGCTGTAGTGCAATCACGCTCAGATTTGCGCGGCGTGCAGGTTCACGGTGTTCAGCCAGATGTGATGCTTGAGCACACCTTAGTTGCAAACCATATGGAGCAAGGCAGATTCAGTGACCTAACTAAAGGTAGTTTCGCCGCCATCATTGGGCGTTCGCTGGCTATCAAGCTTGAAGCGCGGGTGGGCGACAGGTTACGAGTTATGGTGGCAGGAGCCAGTGTTTATACCCCGTTTGGAAGAATGCCAAGTCAGCGGCTTGTAACTGTAGTGGGTGTCTTCGATATGGGCTCGCAAATGGATGACAAGGTGATGTACATGAATCTTGATGATGTGAATCGCTTAATGAGAGACCCCAAAGGCAGTAAACAATCATTGCGTCTCTTTTTGGATGACGCGTTTAATTACCAAGCGGTGGTTAATGAGTTAACTGATAGGGTGGGTGTCTCTGTAAATAATATAAGAACGTGGCGGGAGCGCCAGGGCCCGCTGTTTGACGCTGTAAAAATGGAAAAGAACATGATGACACTCATGTTGCTACTCATTATCGCTGTAGCTGCATTTAACATAGTGTCTGCACTGGTAATGGTGGTCACCGAAAAGCAAGGCGATATTGCGGTACTTCAAACTCAAGGTATGCTGCCTAGTTCGGTAATGTGGATTTTTGTATTGAACGGCTTATTTAATGGCATTAAAGGCGCAGGGATAGGACTTATCTTGGGTGTCTTTATAACCCTTCAGCTTAATAATATTCTGGATGTAATAGGTTCACCTTTAGCGCTCGCCGCTGATGGAAGAGGGCTGCCTATTGAAATGGACGTAGCGCAAATTGTTAGCATCACTTTACTTTCGTTGTTGTTGTGCGTTTTAGCCAGCGTATATCCTGCGCGCAAAGCGATGAAAATAGCACCGTCACAAGCCCTTCAAAACGAATAAATAGTTGAATTTACCGTGCAAAAGGCCGTGAAATTCACTATACTCGCGGTCTTTTAAAATTTGCTCAGTGAGACGTCATGAACAAGAATTTTATCACCTCGCAATCGCTTCTACAGGATTCCTTTCGCTTAGCGGCAAAGGTGTATGAAGACGGCTTCCGCCCTGACTTTATTATTGGTATATGGCGTGGTGGTGCTCCAATTGGTATCGCAGTTCAAGAATTCTTTGAATTTAAAGATACGTCAACTGACCACATTGCGGTTCGTACTTCGTCTTACTATGGAATCAATAAACAGTCGAAAGAAATCCGTGTGCACGGATTACACTACTTGGTTGAAAATGCCAACGCTGACGATAAATTATTGATTGTTGATGATGTTTTTGACTCAGGCCGAAGTGTTGACGCGCTTATCAAGCAAATTAATAAGCTTATGCGCTTGAACATGCCAAAAGACATTCGCATTGCATGCCCTTGGTATAAGCCTCAAAATAACACTACTGATATCGTGCCAGATTACTATGTAAACGAAAGTGATGAATGGCTAGTGTTCCCTCACGAAATTGCTGGTTTGTCAGAAGAAGAAATTCGCGAAGGAAAAGGTGAGTTGGCTGACGTTATGGACATTTTGTTCCAAAAATAGCGTTCCCACAGTTTAAATAGCGATTACGAATCGCTATCGAGTCCGTCTAAACCGCACGAATGTGCGGTTTTTTTATCTGCTAAATTCGTTGGAAACGAGAGCGTAAACGTAGTGCCCACGTTGACCTCGCTATCTACTGCAATAGTGCCGCCCATGGCCTCAACGATAGAAAAAGAAATATACAGCCCCAATCCAGTTCCTTTCCCTGTGGGTTTGGTGGTATAAAACGGCTCGAAAAGTTTTTGCAGGGCATGTTTTTCTATACCACACCCCGTGTCTTTAACGGTGATAATAGTATGGTTATCTTCTTCAAATGAAGAAATAGTTAGCTTGTCTCCATCTTCCATTGCTTGTGCAGCGTTGACGAAAAGGTTAACTAATACCTGATTTAACTTTCCGGTTTTCCCTTTAATTAGAGGGACCTCCGTTAAGTGCTGTTGAATTTTGATGCGGTGTTTTAATTCGCTATTTACCAACCTTAAGGCATGGGCAATACAGTCATTCACATTAATAGTTTCGTCATCCGGTATGTCTGCGTCATGAGAAAATGAACGTAGGCTGGTGATTATATCAGTGACTCTGTTTAACCCTTCTTCAGACTCCCCACATATATCTGCAATTTCATCACTTAATGAATCTATCTTGTTGTGCGATTGCCATAGGATTGCTTTTTGCGCTATTTCCTGCCTTTCTTCATCGCTAGCACTTGATGCCAACTGCAGCACTATGTCCTGCATTTGAGATAAAGCAGGCAATACGTTTCTTAAAAAGTGAATGTTACTATTGATAAACGCTATCGGGTTATTTATTTCGTGGGCTACACCTGCGGCCAATAACCCTAGAGAAGCCATTTTTTCAGAATCGATAAGGCTTTTTTCAACTTTGGCCTTTTCTTCTTTCAACCTGACGGTTTCCAGCGTCATTAATTTGGCCTGCATTCCCATTGCCAATTGCTCGGTAAAGGTGCGGTATCTATTGGCCATATCTACGTATTCTTGGGTGTAGTAACCTAGTGACTGATGGCAAAAAACAATAACGGCCTGCTGCTGATGCACCTTAAACGGGCAATAGAGCACCGATGTGACAGGATTTTCAAATAAGGCTAGGTGCTGTTGCCAAGTCGTTTGTTGTTGAACATTAAACAATGCTACGGGTTCGCTTTTGACTGCGCGAGAAAGAGTGTCGTCTATTTTCCAAACAGTGTTGAGTAAAGCGTCATGCGTGCTGTTGATACATTTCATTCTGCCCGCGCTTTCATTCTCCAGCACAAAGCATACTTCGTAGTTGTAAAGCCCCTGAAAAACGCTAAACATCTTTTTGTATAGGTCTGCTTCATCCTCAGCAGTAAGCAGTACTCGCGTGCCCTCTAGTAAGGCATCACTTTCTTTTTTATGGGCCTCAGCTTGCTGTTTCAAGCGATAAACAAGAGCCAGATCTTCTAAAACGTTTTCGTAATCTTTATTCATCGAGAAAATACTACTGCTGATATCATAAGGTTACCGTGCCTGTTCTTGCCGTCTAAAAAGCGCCCCTGTTCACCAAACGTAAATGGGCCACAGATAGGCAACGAGGCAAACCTCTCTTGTAGGGAGTTCAACATAGCGTTTATTTCATCGCCCACCATTAAACGGCATCCGGCGCAATAGATCATCAATACGCCAATGGGCTTTTTGTTTTCTGGTAGCAGCATAATTGCATTATTAATAACACGCTCTGCGCGGGAGGTAAGGCTGGTGATATTGCCCTCCATTAAAACCAGCTGTTCGCCTTCTGTTACTTCGGAAAAAACATTAAGGGTACCATCCTCATCAACGGAGTCAGGGTGGCATAGAAGATAGTTTATTGCGCCATTTTCAAGCTCGACAGGCTTGCCTAAGGGGGCCGATGACGTTAGGCCCAAAATTTGACCGCCGTTCACCTGATGTGAAATCAGGCCGTTAGTTGCACTATTATAAATAGTGCTGGCTCTGCCATTATCCAGTTGTTGGAGTTGTCGCCCCTGAGCTCTAGTGGCTTTGAGTACCGTCTCAGTAGGTTTATAACCAGAGCTATAGCTTAACCCAAAAGGCGTTGAGGGATATAAAACAGCTACAGCAATGGTTTGAGATCCCCATGAAGTTTTAGTAATGGTGCACCAGTTGCCTGAAACAGTGTTGTCTGCCATCGACCCCCCAAAGATGGGGACTTTTGTGCCAACAACGCTAGCAAAACCTTCAAGTATACTTTCTTCATCACCGGGGGGCAGAGCACACCAAATAAGTGCTGGGCTTTCATACGGCCTTGCGGCGTTTATTAATGCTTCTTCCAGTGCGGATGCACCGGCTTTGAATGAACCGCTTTTGGATAGGTCTGCGCTACCGACACCATAGGCGCCACTATCATCGTCTATACAAAACAGCGCTAGATCACAATTAGCCTTAGCAACACTGTCGTTGCAAAGCAAAGCGCCTAAACAAGAACTAGAGAGAAAAACAGGTAGCTCTGCGTCGCTTATCGTTGCTGCCAATGTTTCTAACGATGCATCCACATTACCATAACCAATGAGTAATGAAGGTTTAGTATCGGTCAATATACTATTTAATTCTGAAGCTATGCTCGCAGTATCGTTGCACTCTAATGCGACTGTCTGAATATTCATTTGGCTCTACCACTGACTTAACAAGTTAATAATAGATTGAAATCAGCAAAACCTTATTAACTATTAGTTTAATAAATTAAATAAGTGAAGTGAGTTAAGAAGACAAAGATTCTAATTGTCGAGATAAAACTTATCGTGGAAGGTATACACCCACGTCGGTTGATAGATGACAAGAAGTGTGATGGCCATTCCATTAAGAAGCGCTTCTGGAAACACCAATAACGGGATGAGTAAAATGTAGTTATCGAAAACGATGTCCCATGTGTATGTGCCTTCGATGAAATAGAAAGCGCCTAAGGATAGTGTTTTGAGTGCAATTGACAGTGCGGCCGGAAAGAAAGCGCATACAAAAATATAAACAAAAAGTTGACGAGGTATATGGTGGAAAGACAGCATGTAGAAAAGATAGGTTGTTCCAATTGGTAAAATAGTTCCAAGCAGACCATTAATACCAAAGTTTTCCCACGCGCCGTAACCTATTAGGTTTGCCCCCAAAAGCGCGATAAAAGAAGCAATGATTGCATTTCTAAAGCCTAACATAAGGGTGAGAACAGAAAGGCCCAGAAAATGAACGTCTAAGCCTTCAAAAATCCCTGCTTTAAACAACCAGAGCACAAATAGAGAAGCAGCAGTGCCGAATATAAGGTGTTGCTGCTGCTTGTTGCGAGCGAAGTGACTAAAATCGATGTGCTTAACCGCGCTCAACAAAAATGCGCCATAGAATAGCAATGCCAACAACTGTAATGAATTCACTGTTACTCCTTAATTGGCGCTGTTTTAATTGCTATCGGCCAACTACTTTTTATATTCAGCCCAAATCGGCGCGTGGTCAGACGGCTTCTCAATGCCTCTTAACTCATAATCAATGCCAGCGTCGTGCAGATGCGAATGCAATGTTTTTGTAGCCAATATCAGGTCGATGCGCAGGCCGCGGTTGTCGTTAAAACCTTTTGAGCGATAGTCGAACCACGAGAACTTGTCATTAGTCTCAGGGTTAAGTGTTCTAAAGCTATCCTCAAAACCCCAGTCGATAAGTGTGTTCAACCACTCACGCTCTTCGGGTAAAAAGCTACACTTGCCTGTTCTCAACCAGCGCTTCTTGTTTTCTTCACCAATACCAATGTCTAAATCTGTATGGGAGATGTTCACATCACCCATCACAATGACGTTCTCATCCGGCGTGTGGTTCTCGTTCAAATACGTCATTAGATCTTTATAAAACTTGCGCTTGGCAGGGTATTTTGTTTCGTGCTTTTCGTTCTCACCTTGTGGAAAGTAGCCGTTAAGGATAGTTAAAGGTTCGCCCGCTTCATCAGTGGTTTTCAAGATGATCATTCTACGCTGGGCATCTTCCTCGTCGGTAGGGAAACCCATAGAAACAGAAAGGGCTTCTTTCTTGGCTAAAAACGCTACGCCATAATGACTTTTCTGCCCATGGAAATAGACGTGGTAGCCCATGGCTTCCACTGCCTCTACTGGAAATTGCTCGTTGTGAACCTTAATTTCTTGCAAACCAATAATGTCTGGTTGGTGAGCGTCAATAACCGCTTGTAGTTGGTGCAAGCGGGCGCGTATGCCGTTTATATTAAATGAGATTACTTTCATGTTTATGTTTTTGTTGTTTCAAGATTGCGGTAATTCTATCAGAAACTCAGCAAGCGCTTAACGAAGAACTATCAATATATTAATGCATTCAGACGATTGCCATGATTAAGTTTATTTATAGCTTGGTAGGTTTAAACAACCCGGAGGAAGGCCGCCGGGAGTGGGCGAAACGAATTAACGTACAATTGGTTTTTTTATAGAAGGACGAAGCGTTATCTTATATGGCGCAAAGCTATTTGCCTGCAACCGCCTGAGCTTTGCTA
The DNA here is from genome assembly GCF_056311745.1 of Alteromonas sp. ABV4_150. Lineage (NCBI taxonomy): Bacteria > Pseudomonadati > Pseudomonadota > Gammaproteobacteria > Alteromonadales > Alteromonadaceae > Alteromonas > Alteromonas sp. ABV4_150. The sequence goes on from NZ_CM149971.1 coordinate 3,397,999, forward strand.
TTATGACTGACAACTTCAGCCTGTGAAATCAGGTAGTTAAACCAAGAGTTAGCGTCTGTCACTGCATCTGCAATAAAGCCTTCATTTTCCAGATCGAGTTCAGGGAGTAGCCTTTCTACTTCTTGTTTGAATGACACCCATGCTTTCGCGCACCCAGCCATCGCTTGGTAATAGTTCGTCGGTATATTGCGTTCCTTAGCGTCTAATCTACGAACAATGATACTTGCACCCATTGATGAGCCTAACCATACGTATATAGCTGAAATAGCTTGGCTGGTTGGCGAGTTGCTGAGTTGCGTAGATAGTGAGTTGGGGTGGGTGTCTTCGTAAGCTTGGTCACTAAGCGAAACAGCAGTATCAGAAGCATTCAATGCGTGGATGTCTTTGGTAAGTGAATCTCTGGTAAGCGCAACAATGTCTTGGTTCAGCGCATCTTCAATCACGCCACTGTTTATCATCGAAGCCACTGATGCAAGGGCAGTAACTTGGAGTTCCGCTTGTTGAACAGCGTTTGCCGCTGTTTGATGGAACTTCCTCATGATCTTTAAAATAGCGAGATATGCCTTTTCATCGAACAAATTGTCTTTGTGGTAGATAGAAAATGGGAAGGTGTTTTCCAAAATATCGTGGTTTGCATGGGTGTCTTGCTTAAGAGCAGTGAAAAGATTGCGCATGGTTTAAAGTATCTTGGCGTTGTTGCTTTATAGTCATTATCGGTTTGGTTTTACTTTAGCATGGGTGTCTCTGTAACCGATAGTGAATTGAACAAAAGCTAGATAATTTTAAATTTACTTGGTTCATTGTTGGTTAAGGTGGGTGTCTTTGTAAGGGAAGTTTCGCTGCTCTAGCGTGGGTGTCTTTGTAAGAAAGGTTTTGTTGCTTTTGGCATGGGTGTCTTTGTAAGGGAGGTTTTGGTTACTATTACATTGCGCCTTTTGCTGGTGCGGGTATACTTGCCCCAAATTTTGAGATAGGTGAATAAACGTGTTTCCAGAAACAATTGCGGACAAGTTGAGCGATGCGGTCATTGAGCAAGCGATGAAGCTAAGCGCTGAAGAGCGACAAGAGCTTGTTGTTAGCTATATTGCGAAGGCAAAAGAAATATGGATGATGCAGGGTAGTGAAGGCTTTGTAATGTTCGAAGGTGGGGAGAGTGTTCAATTACCCGTATTCCCGCATCGTGACTTGGCGCAAAAGTTTGTAGACATTAATGAAATAGAAGGCCAATGTGTGAGTGTGGAACTTGCTGAATTCAAAGAAACCTGGCTGCCTGGTCTTACAAAAAATGGTGTGGAACTGGTTATGTTTCCAACAACGAGTGACGTCGAAAACCTAGTGATGACCGCAGAGGATTTAGCTGCCGAGCTAAGCGGCAATTAAACTGGACTAGTAGCAGATGAGTTCGGATGAGACTTTGCTTCCTTTAGCTTCCTCACTTGCCGCTTCAAAAGGCTGGGATGATTTCACGCGCACGCTTATGTTAGCGGGTAAATCGTTAACGCCACTTTCTTTAGATAAGCGCACGCCAGATACAGCAGTTGAAGGATGTGAAAGCCCCGTGTGGTTGTCATATTCTGCGGAACGAGACAGCTTAATGGCATACTCGCCAAGTAAGGTGATACGGGGAGTACTAGCAGTATTACTTGAAAAAGCCAATACCTTGTCCAAAGCGCAGCGCGGTAATTTCGACTTCGAAGATTACTTGTCCCGCTGCCAGTTGGAGCGATATCTAAGCCAGTCGCGAGGCAACGGAATAAAGTCGGTGATAACAAAGTTGAAGTGTGTATAGGCACTTCTCTCGTCCCTCTATTTGCTTTTTGCTTCAATCCACTGGCTCATATATTTACTTGCTGCAAGCGTTTGGTGCCACAACAAACTTTGCATAAACAACGTATCTCTATGTTTATCCAGCCCTTGTTTTAACTCATTGATTCTTTCAATAAGCGGCACTTCTGGCTGTTGCTGTTTAAATACGTCTAGCAAACTAGCCGTGTGTTTATTGGCTAAACGCCATACCTTCTCATTCTCATAAAGCGCTACGGCCCTTTCAACGTAGTCGCGAATTACGGCCGCATCAGAAGTATCAGTATCGCATAGAGCGCCAGGCCATTGTGCAGACTGCAAATTTTTGACCTCGTTGTCTGCTTTTGCGCTCATACCACTATCTACTTCAACGCTATCTTCAGCAATACCTTCCGCGCCAATCCAGGTCGTGATACTAGGCGTGCCGCAGCGCATCGCATCAAGCAATTTTCCTTTTATACCCGCGCCGAATCGCAAGGGGGCAATAAGGGCTTTAGCATTCATCATTACAGACTCAACATCGCTCGCCCAGCCTTTCACTAAAAAGCCTTGTTTCTCGTTGTGAAGCTGCGTTGCTTTCTTAGGTGGGTAAGCACCATAAATATGCAATTCAGCATGAGGCAATGCTTTTTTGATAGAAGGCCAAAGATGCTGTTTTAATTGCAAAACCGCGTCCCAGTTTGGCGCATGGCGAAAGTTACCAATATGAACGAAATGTGAGCGTTGCTCAAAAGAAGGGGCAGAGCTAATAGATGGGCCAACCACAAGAGGATGATACTGAAGTTGCGCTGAAGGTACACCGTAGTGTTCAGTCAATAAGGCCATTTCTTTTTTTGAGATAACTAAGGTCAGATCGCTTCGAATAATCGAAGCAATTTCTCTTTGGGCCAGTTCGGTATGTAAATGCGCTAGGCTTGCGTCGCTATGCTTTTTTACAGCTTCATGTCTTGCGTGGCGAAGGCTATGTAAATCTTCGGTATTAAGCACTCTAAGTGCATTCGGGCAAACTTCTTTTACTCGCCAAGAAAACTGTTCTTCAGTCATGTAGCGATCAAAAACAACCACGTCTGGTGCAATGTCTGCAATAAGAGTGTTAAATGAACTGCAGTTTAGCGCCACAGACTGAACATTTACTCCCATTGTTAAAAGATCGGCTTTGTGGTCGCTATCGGTAGCAGCTGTTAAGAAAGTCACGTTAAAGTTAGCGGCTAAGCAACGCTCGATAATAGAGAGCATGTTCTGCCCCGCTGCTGAGGAATTTGGCTCGGGCCATACATAGCCGACTACAACAACATTTAACATGGTATGGATCACTACTCTTAATTCAAAATGTGCCTGAACTGCACGGTTATTTTGAAGCGAATGCTATCACAAAAATACGCTTGCCATATGTTAAAGGGGAGTGCCTTAGAAATTCTAATTCTTATAGGTAATTACCCTAAGTTTTTCTTTGAAATAGAATTTTAGATCTGTAAATACAAGCAGTTAGTTATAATACGCGACGTGCCGGCATGTTCGAGGAACTCCGGAGGTGTCTTGTAGTCTTGAGTATTACCAAAATTGGTAATACTCAGGGTTGGAAAAACAACCTATACTGAAAAAGCAGCCTCAATTAATAATTACTTTTTTAAGAGTTTTCAACTGTCTGATTATTAAAGAAATCATACTTTTTTACTAAGCGATATTAATTGACCTCTTTAGTTTTAAAGCCTATACCTTAATTAAGTTCAGGGCGAATGGAGGTGCCTTGAACACGACAATGACAAAGACTGCATTGAAGAGAGTGCACGAATGAATTTAGATGAAATAGTTTCGAAAGCGGAAGACCTCTTTGTTTTACCAGACTCGGTAACGCGACTCAAAGCTTGTATGGATGATGAGGCTTCAAGCATTGACGATATTGGCGATATCATTGCTTTCGACCCGTCATTGGCTACCCAGCTACTTAGAGTGTCAAACTCAGCGCTCTATCGTTTTCCCAATAAAATTGACACCATAACAAGGGCTATTCAGGTTGTGGGAACTCGTTCTACCTACGATTTAGCGCTGGCCTATGGTGTTAGTCAGGCATTTAGCGACGTGGATGGACAAGTGGTCGACCTAGACAAGTTCTGGGAACAAAGCGTGTCCTGCGGGTTACTTGCCAAGTATTTTGCTGATATGCGCAATATCAGGGAGCCAGAAAGACTTTTTGTTTCTGGGCTGCTTCACAACATTGGTGAGTTGGTAACCGTTTCGTTAATGCCTGAGTCGGCAACCCGCTGTCAGGCGTTTAATACGCGTGTGAGCCCTGCGGAGCTTCAATTTGGCGTATTAGGGTTTACTTACGCGGAACTATCGGCAAGGCTGATTGAAAAATGGGGTATACCTAGCTCAATTTATACGCCTATTGCCAGCATTCACAAGGGCGAAGATGTAGAGACAAATGTAGAAGATAAAATTCTCCAGCTTTCTTACGTACTCGCGTTAGATAATGTAAATCCTGAAATTTACCCAAGTTATCACAACTTGAAACCTGAGCTTCACGAGGCGTTATCGTTAAATCGTGAAGATTTGGAAGACGCGCTAGATATAACTAACCTGCAATGCATTTCGGTTATTTCTTTGTTTAACCCTAACGCGTTTATGCTCTATTAACGTTAAGCGTCTCTCGTCATAGCAAATGCCGTAGCGATTAATCGAAAATCGCTACGGTTTGTCTGCTGATTGCTATTACTTCGTTATCTTTATCCCAAATCGTCGCTTCCGTGTGACCATAACCGTCAGCGGCCTGTCTTGTATGGGCCTTATAGCCGAACCAATCTGTAGGGCTTACCGGCTTGTGCGGATGGATAAATTCTAAATTCCAGCTTACCGTACTAGCTGGTGCTGGCAATTTCATCATTTGCAAAAGCGTAGGTGGCCAAGCATCAATCATGGTAATGATATGCGCATCAGTTATCGCTTCAGGAGCTTGTTTAAAACGCATGAAGCCGTGGTAATGGCTGGTTTTTCTTCGCGTAAAGGGAATACCGCCATCTTCAATGGCTAAGTCAAAGTAACGTAAAAACTTTGGCGTAACTTTAGGTATTTGTGGGATAAATTTCGCCTTGTTAGGCAAAGGCATATCGTGTTTTTCTGTATTCTCTACCTTAATTCCAGATTCTCTAGCAACCCCGAAACACGCTTGGGAGAAAACGCAGCTTTTGCCGTCTTGAATGGCATGCGCAGTATATTGGGAGACATTTTTTCCCGTTCTCAATAGAGTAACTTCTATAGAAAAAGGGGCTTCGAGCGATAGAGGACCAACAAAATTAGTAGTAAAAGAGCGTAACACGCGATTATCAGTTACTTGTTGCTTCACAGCCGTATATAGCATGCCGGCAGAAATGCCGCCAAACGCCGTTCGTCCTTGTCCCCAGGTTTTCGGAATAATTAGCCCGTCAACTTTCCAGGTGTTTTCGGATGTTTGTGATAGTTGGGGAATATTGAGCAATTCATCTACTGTCATATTGGCTTGTCTGGTCTGATGAGTTAAGTGGGTTTCATCGTACATTAAGCGCTGTGGAACGAAAAGCCTGAGTTAGAAATTTTCGTTATGTTAACAAATAAGTAACAATTAGTTGTTTATTTTTTTACCAAGTGCGTAGACTGGGGTATTGTCACTTAAAAGGACTGTTATGGCCCATACGCAAGTTGAAGGTATTCCAGCTAACGAAGCTCGAGCATCTAGAAGTTACCGCAATTACGTTCTGTTCATATTGACCTTGGTGTATGCCTTTAACTTTATAGACAGGCAAATTATTGGAATATTATCGCCGTTTATTAAAGCCGACTTGGGGTTAGATGACGCCCAGTTGGGGTGGCTCAAAGGCATTTATTTCGCACTGCTTTATACCGTGATGGGTATTCCAATAGCGTGGCTTGCAGACCGTTACAGTCGCGTTAATATCATTGCAATATCCCTTACGCTGTGGAGTGGTTTTACTGCGGCATCAGGCTTGGCAGCCAATTATATGCAACTCGCTATTGCTCGTATTGGGGTAGGTATTGGTGAAGCTGGGGGCAGTCCTCCCTCGCACAGTATCATTTCTGACCTATTCCCTAAAGAAAAGCGCGCTGGGGCGCTAGCCATCTACTCCTTAGGCATTCCGTTTGGTGTAATGCTCGCGTTTTTTGCCTCAGCATTTTTCTTACAAGGCGGCTCTGCCGACTGGCGTACGGTAATGTACAGCGTTGGTATACCTGGAGTGTTACTGGCTATTTTATTGAAGTTGACGGTAAAAGAGCCCGCTAGGACCGTTTCTGCGCCAAGTGCAGATGACGCTGATAAGCCGAGTGTTAAATCGTCATTGAAAATGCTGCTAAAAATACCTACCTGGTGGGGGATGGCCTTAGGTATTTCATTTGGTTCTTTCGGTAACTATGCAATCTCGACATGGGTCATTGATTATTATGTACGAGCTTTTTCAGGGCTAGATATTACACAGCTTCTTATTGTATTTGGCATCATCAACGGAACCGCATATGCATTGGGCGTCTGGTTAGGTGGCTATATTGCTGACAGATGGGGTAAGCACAACAAAAAAGCTTATGCATTGATACCCGCCATTGCGCTGATTATTGGTGTTCCTGCCTTCTATGCATCGTTACAAGTTCAAGATCTTTGGCTATCAGTGGGGCTTATGGCATTGCTGTTGTTTACTAGTGGCTCTTACTTGGGGCCAAGTTTTGCGATGGCACAAACCCTTGCTCCAATAAACGTAAGGGCTATGTCGACGGCACTTTTCTTCTTTGTTTTGAATATCATTGCGTTAGGTGGTGGACCCACGCTTACCGGTATTATTAGCCAAGCGCTTGTACCTTCATTGGGCGAAACAGAGGCATTAAGGCAGGCACTTATTTACTTGGTAGTTCCTTACGGCATTTCGATTGCTGTGTTCTTATGGACAAGTACTAAGATAGTAAAGGATTGGGAAATGGCAGAAACCAGAGGCTTATAGTATTATCGACTTTCATTGTAAGGGGCTGATTTAAAGCCCCTTTATTATTTGAATGTGAAGGAGTGTATTGGTGTCCTCGTCTGAGTTGAGTTTTCATTTTGCCCATGCAAACGGGTTTCCTGCAGGAAGCTATAATGCCATGTTTTCGGCGTTACCCAGCCACTTCAACCGTTTGCACGTTGAGCGATTCGGGCACGACCCTCAGCTTCCTGTAAATGGCAACTGGCGCAATCAAGTTCAAGAGCTAATCAAACACATTAAAAAAGAGAATAAAGACCCTCGTGGTGTGTATGGTGTAGGGCATTCGTTTGGAGCCGTTATCACCTACATGGCGGCGTGTGAGGCGCCTGAGCTATTTAGGGGCGTTATTTTATTTGACCCGCCGCTAGTGGTTGGCCCTCTGAGTTACTTTTTTAAATTTGCTAAACATACGCCTTTAATCAATAAACTAACGCCAGCAAAACTAGCTCAAACGCGTAATACGCGTTGGCCAAGCAATACCGATATGGTTGCGTACTTTCATGGAAAAGCGTTGTTTAGAGATATGGATAAACGATGTGTGCGTGACTACGTGCAGTCTGTAACAGAGACTAAGTCAGACAATATTTCACTTACATTTCGGGCTGATGTGGAAGCTGATTTATTCCGCAATGTGCCTCATAACCTCGGGAAATACAAAGGAAAGCTAAAGTGTCCTGCAGTATTAGCAACAGGTAGCAAGAGTAACGTTTGCAAGCCTGAGATGTACTCGCGACTCATGAAGCACAATGCGATTGAACATGCTGTATTAGAAGGTGGTCATATGTTCCCATTAGAACACCCGGAGAAAGTGGCGAGCTTTATTGAGCAAACCCTTAAACGATGGAACACTAAGGCTGAATGAACTAGTTGCCTCACATAATGGACTGCGGAGGTTAGTGGGCTTGGCTGAGATTGATTTTGGCGCCTAACGCCAAAATCAATCGCGCAGTTTTTTATACGTTTATTAATTTTGTTTAGGCGCTCAACCCACCCACTGGCTGCCCAAGCATTTCACGTGTTACAAGTACCACGCCTTTTTCTGATACTCGAAAGCCTCGTGCTTTGTCCTGTTCGTGGTCATAACCAATGGTCGTCCCTTCCGGTACTACGCAGCCGCGGTCAATTATGACCTTTTTCAACTTACAATGGCGTTTAATTTCAACGTCTGGAAGAATGACAGCATCTTCAATGAGTCCGTATGAATGCACTCTTACGTTAGAAAAACAAATAGAAGAACGAAGGGTTGAACCAGAAATGATACAGCCACCAGAAACAACAGAATTTATGGCTTCACCACGCCTGTCGTGGTCTTCCCATACAAATTTGGCAGGTGGCAATTGTTCTTGGTAAGTCCAAATAGGCCATTTCCTATCGTATAAATTGAGCTGAGGTACAGGTGCAACCATTTCCATGTTGGCTTCCCAGAACGAATCGATTGTACCTACGTCACGCCAGTAAGCGTTATCTCCGCCACTTTGCTCAAATGGGTAGGCATATACGGGATGGTCAGCGATTATCGATGGAATAATATCTTTACCAAAATCACGCTGAGACCCCATATTTTCTGAGTCTACTCGCAGTTGTTCAAATAAAAACTCGGTGTCGAATACATAATTGCCCATAGAGGCTAGGCAGCGCGTGAGGTCGTTGGGAAGCGGGGTAGGGTTGGCAGGTTTTTCTTCAAAACCATTAATACGGTAGTTTTCATCTACGGACATCACACCAAAAGCACCCGCTGCCTCTTCTAATGGAACTGACATACAAGATACTGTCATCTTGGCACCAGACTCTTTGTGCTTAGCGAGCAAATCACCGTAGTCCATACGATAGATATGGTCACCTGATAGGATCATTACATATTTGGGCAGCTCATCACGGATGATGTCGATGTTTTGAAAAACAGCATCGGCGGTGCCTTCATACCAACTGTCGGAGAAGCGCTGAGACGCCGGAAGAATTTCAACTGATTCGCCGAGTTCTTTCTTGAAGTGCCCCCAACCTCTGACCAAGTGGCGAATTAAGGAGTGAGACTTGTACTGAGTGACAACGCCAATTCTTCGAATGCCTGAGTTAACACAATTTGATAGGGGAAAGTCGATGATTCTAAATTTACCGCCGAAATAAAGCGCGGGTTTGGCTCGCCAAGTAGTGAGCTCGTGTAGTCTTGAACCTTTCCCCCCAGCTAAGATAAGCGCATATGTATCGCGGGTGAGGTTACTGATGTAACGAGAACTTTGATCTGCCATTTTCTAAAAACTCCTGTAAAAAAGCGATAACCGTGTATCAATAGAAATATAAAGAGAAAACGAGGTGTTGCGATTTGCTGCGCTATCCGTGAGCCGCCCAAGTGAACAGGCTTAGCTGATAACCTAAACCCATATTACACAAGATAATTTATAATAACAGCGTGATTTCATTGCTTTGTGATGAAATGGTTAAAATTTTAAAATTTATGTTGTTTTGCGTTTTTTTAGCAAGACACCCACTCATAAAACGCATACCTATAAACAATAGTCGATGCACTCATTATCACAAGGTGTAGATAGGTGAAGAAAGACATCCAGCATAAGTTTTTCGATCGCATCTTGAAAAGACATCCACTTCACTCATAAAACGACAGGTTTGCAGTTTTATCGACTATTTATGAAGACACTCAGCTAAACGACCAAGTTATTAAAGATGCTAGCTCATCGAAACGTTTTTAATTCCGTCAAAGATGATTGGATGGGCGACTATTTATGAAGACACCCAGCTAAACGACCAAGTTATTAAAGATGCTAGCTCATCGAAACGTTTTTAATTTCGTCAAAAATGAATGGATGGGTGTCAATCTAACGTTAACTCCTCAAAAGTGCCAACTACAACAAAAAGTGACAATTGTTAATTAAGTGTTATATTTTGGTGGTTAATTATTTTATGGAGTCTTAGATGGGAGCACTAAAGAAACTTTTAGTTGTGGCTGGCGTAATAATTTTATTGTTTGTTGTTACGAGCTTATTTATTCCAAATGAGTATAGCGTGGAAAGAAGAGTCAATATCAATGCCGAGCCTTCTGAGATATATCCTTATGTTGTTGACCTAAAAGAGTGGCAAAAGTGGGGAGTCTGGTTCAAACGCGACCCGAACATGAAACTTGATTATTTTGGACCTGATAGGGCTATTGGGATGCGTTCGGAATGGGAAAGTGAGACGGAAGGAAATGGTGAAATGGAAATCACGCAACTAGAACACAACAAACGAGTTCTCTATCGGCTGTATTTTCCTGACTTTGACATGGGCTCTTCAGGCGTGGTTGAAATTGAACCTACGGGCCAGGGCTCTATGGTAACCTGGAGGGATGAAGGGACAGTAGACAATAATCCAATCAACAAATATTTTGCATTAATGGTGGATGGTATGGTTGGTCCGGATTTTGAGACGGGACTTGAAAACCTAAAGGTACTGGTTGAAAACAACGGTTAGAATGCGCAACCTTTTGATCTGAGAACATATAGATGCCGTAAATACCAAATTGTTTACGGTACGTGCCATCGACCATGAAAGAAAAAAAACTCCTCATTGCTGGCCTTTCGCTTAATAAGCTTGCCGACCTGTTGATATCAGCAAAGACAACTTTAACGGCAGTTCTTCTGAGTGTTGGTGCTCCAGTTTGGATGGTGGGATGGTTGGTACCTATCAGAGAGTCGGGTGCACTGCTTCCTCAAGTACTCATTAGTATTTATCTTCGAAAACATTCTCAGCGGCATATTGTTTGGCGCACCGGCATGGCAGTACAAGCATTTGCTGTGGTTGGTATGCTGTTTTCGGTAATTTTCTTTTCTAGTTTTACAGCAGGCGCTTTGCTACTAATTTCTCTTATATTTCTAAGTTTAGGCCGTTCTGCGTGTTCATTAACTGTTAAAGATATGGAGGCCGATGTCGCAGAAAAAGGAGAGCGCGGAAACCTTATAGGGTTTGCATCAACTATATCTGGGGTAGTCACACTCCTAATTTCAATACCCTTGGTCGTTATAGATGACAACCTTTCTTCGAACGTACTTTTGCTAATTTTAAGTGGAAGTTTGCTTTCTTTTATTTTGACTTTGGTATGTGTGTGGCCCATCAAGACAAGTGTGGACACTGGCAGCGACGACGGAAAAGCGTTTAGTATTAACTTTGATCCTACCATTTATAAATTTATTTTTGTAAGGGGGCTTTTTGTGCATTCGGCGCTTGTTGCTCCCTATTTTATGATTGAAAAAAATAGTGACGCCCAAGAGTTACTGCCAATCTATATAGGTGCTGAGGCTTTGGCTGCGCTTTTATCTTCGGTCGTTTGGGGCAAGCTTGCTGATAAAAGTGCGAAATTAACCCTGCAACTATCAGGTGTGCTCGCGTTGTGTGCGTGTGGAGGGCTTCTTTACTGGCAATCAGCCTCAATCGCCACATCGGCTTTTTTATTCTTTTTGCTTTCAATAGCCCATACGGGTGTACGAACAGGAAGAAAGACATATAGTTTAGACGTTAAAGATGGGCATGAGCGTACTGAATTAGTTGGTTTTTCTAACACTGCGATAGGAGTAATCTTATTAGCATTTGGAGCTTTATACGCTGCGCTAACACCTTTTTTACCGTTTTCTGTGGTGTATATCATGGCAGCAGTGCTTTTGATCGCAGTTGTTATGACTGTAATTCTACCTTCTGAGAAGTAAAGCTACGATCAAAGCAAAGCGATGCGGATTTCTGTTTGGCCATTCGCTTCCTATTGGTGCGCTTTTTGAATTTTTGCATGGATGCTTTGTCTCCAGCAGCAAAAGAAAAAGTGTTCTCGAAATCATTGATAATCTTGATCCATTGAGCTTCTCCGAAGCCAATGTAATTTGCCTTGTCACAATTTTCTTGCTGAGAAGCTTGTGCGCTGCCATCAAGAAGTAACGTTATAGAGTTATTAAGAAGTTCACAATAGTCGTTTAGAGTGAGATTTAAGCAGCGGTGGCCGTTATTTACCCTATGAGTTTTAAACTGTATTAACCCTTTCACAGGTTTATTAGTCAATGCGCTTGAAGCCAGCCTAGTATACATACTTGTATACAAAGAGTTTTTTAAATTCGTAGCTGCTCTTGCTCGAATAGGGTTTAAATCAACATAGGCCATACATGAAAATAGTGCCTTCTCAGTTAATAATGCCTGTGAACGAAATCGGCCTTCCCAGAACCTACCAGTACAGTTATCTTCTTCATTGGCTTTTCTCGCGATAAACTCATTCAAGTTTCTCATAAACCAACTAATATCAAAAAGACGTTTTCTATAAACTTCAGCCGTAGCTTTGACTGTATCTAATTCACTTTCGCTAAGTAACTCGCCCTTCAAATATTTTTGTGTGAGTAGGGTGCCTTTGTGCATTTTATGCCACTGCTTTAAAACAGTGTCTACTGGCCAGGCGAGGGCAACACTTTTATTTACTGATAAAACGACATGGACATGGTTGCTCATAACCGCATAAGCACAGATGTCTATGGAGAAAACTTTACCTAAAAATAGAAGCCTTTTCTCTACCCAAGATTTTCTATGCTCGTAACTAACATTATTATGTTGATCGTACCCGCAAAGGTAGCTACGTCTTACGCAGCGAGATATGCAGTGATAATAAGGCGTGTCTTGAAGGCTAATAAGGGATTTTCTGCTTTGCGCCATTTTTCATCCAGCATGGTCATATTACTTGAACAAACCTTACCATTTGAGGTGCTGCTCTGTGACCTGAACTACAGCGCGGTTTTCACCCCTGCGTATCAACCATGGGTAGAGAGCTTACAGAGACATCCATCCTAGAGGAGTTGAAACCTAAAGAAAGTTTGTAGAGACACCCACCCAAATAGTTCCCCTTATACTTAGGATGGGTGTCTCCACTAGGGATTTCTAAAGGCATAAACATGAGTTCATAGGCCCAAAATGAAAGACTATTTTGCTAAAAGTGCATTGGCTGATTTAGACACAGGAGAGCGACCTAAAATGTCGGAAATATACGACGAAGCTACAAGCAGCTTATTCATGTTGACTCCCGTGGAAATATCCATGCCGTTTAACATATACAGAACATCTTCAGTTGCGACGTTTCCGCTGGCCCCTTTGGCATAAGGGCATCCTCCTAGGCCTGCAACGGCCGAATCGATGGTTGAAACTCCATACCCTAGCGCCGTGTACAAATTAACTAGTGCCTGTCCATAGGTATCATGAAAGTGGGCCGCAACCTTGCTAACACTAATCTCTTTTAGTACTTCATCAAGCAACAAACTGGTAGCTTTTGGTGTGCCCACTCCAATGGTATCGCCTAGTGAAACTTCGTAACATCCCATGTTAATCAGTTCCTTGCTTACCTGTGTAACGGCATTCGGAGAAATATGACCTTCATAGGGGCAGCCCATTACACACGAAACATAGCCTCTCACTTTTATATTATTGTGGTTGGCTAGTTCAAACACGTCTTCGAAACGCTTTAAGCTTTCGCTGATTGAGCAGTTTATATTCTTCTGTGAAAAAGACTCAGAGGCTGCACCAAACACAGCAACCTCTTTCACTCCTGACTCTATGGCCGCTTTTAATCCCTTGAGGTTAGGAGTCAACGCTGAATATCGAATACCAGAATCGGTTTCTAACGCCTCAATAACCTCATCTGAATTTGCCATTTGAGGCACCCATTTGGGCGACACAAAGCTACCAGCCTCAATGCGGTTGAGACCGGTTTCGGAGAGAAGCTTTATGAGCTCTCCCTTTTGTTTGGCGCTTAAGGCCTGCTTTTCATTTTGAAGGCCATCTCGGGGGCCCACTTCAACAATGCTTACTTCTTTAGGAAACGTCACACTAAACCTCGGCAGCTTCTTTGGTCGAAAACGCTAATAGCGTGGCCCCACCATCAACTAATTCACCTGGGTTGAAGTAGAACTCTTCTACTGAGCCGTCGTGTGGGGCAATGATGCTGTGCTCCATCTTCATCGCTTCCATGACTAAGATTGGATCCCCTTTCTTAACCTGCTGATCTTTCTCAACCAAATGCGCAACTATTGTTCCATTCATAGGGGCACTGAAATTGGCATCATCACCATCGCTGTTATCCTCACCTAACGAGGCTAGAACTACACTAAACTTAGCATGGGTGTCTTTGTTAAAAAGAGTTAACACTCCATCATTGTCTGAAAACGAAAACGTTGATTTGTATCCATTAATTGTCGCTTCCAACGTGTTATTTATGATTTTGCCACTTACTCGGAAGCTTTTGTTATCTACCGTTAGCTCCCAAGCAGGCTCATTTCCATATTGTAAATGTTTCACCTCAACACCAATCTCTTCTTGGTCGCAAAGCAACGTTAAAGTTTCTTGGTGAATTCCGTTAGACCGCCACGCACCTGCAGTAGACCATACCGATGGGGTTTTATTGTTTAATGCAACTTTTCTTGTTAAAAGCGAAAGTAATGCCATTGTTGGGATGTTGGCATGGGTGTCTTTGCTAGCACTAGCTACAGGAGCAAACAAGGAATCATTATGTTTCTCTATAAATGTAGTTGTGAGCTCGGCAGCGACGAATGCAGAGTGGGAGGCGACACGCTTGAGGAAGTCAATATTCGTACTTACACCGTCTATATAGTAATCACCTAGCGCACTAATAAGCCGCTTAAGCGCTATCTCACGGTTTTCTCCCCAAACTACAAGCTTAGCAATCATAGGGTCGTAAAATACGCTTACCTCATCACCTTCAACAACACCAGTATCAACGCGAACGACGTTATTTTCTTTTGGTGTGCGCAACAAGCAAAGAGTACCGGTAGAGGGGAGAAACTCATTGTTTGGTTCTTCAGCATAAATACGTGCTTCGAATGCGTGTCCTGTTAACGTTAGTTCATTTTGTTGCTTAGGAAGTGGCTTGCCTTCGGCAATAGTTAACTGCCAGTGAACCAAGTCTTCTCGGGTAATCATTTCTGTCACAGGGTGTTCAACCTGCAAACGGGTATTCATTTCCATGAAGTAAAATGAATCGTCTTCGTCAAGTAAAAACTCAACCGTTCCAGCACCTACGTAGTTAATGGCTTTTGCCGCAAGAATCGCCGCTTCGCCCATTTTCTCTCTCACTGACTGAGACATGTTAGGAGCAGGTGCTTCTTCTATAATCTTTTGGTGACGACGCTGAACAGAGCAATCACGCTCGAAAAGGTATACTCCGTTACCATGGGTGTCACAGAAAACTTGTATTTCAACATGACGAGGACGAGTTAGGTATTTTTCAACCAGCATGTGGTCGTCACCAAAGCTGGCCATCGATTCACGTTTAGCGGCGTTTAAAGCTTGAGAAAATTCTTTTTCGCTCCAAACTTGGCGCATACCTTTACCGCCACCGCCAGCCGCGGCTTTTAACAGAACAGGGTAGCCCATTTCATCGGCAGCAGCTTTTAATACAGCTTCACTCTGTTCGTCACCGTGATAGCCCGGCACTAACGGCACGCCTGCTTTTTCCATAATGCTTTTTGCAGCAGATTTAGAGCCCATCGCCTCTATTGCTGATGCAGGTGGGCCTACAAAGATAATACTGTTTTCTGCACACAGATTGGCAAATTCAGCGTTTTCAGATAGAAAGCCATAGCCTGGGTGAATTGCATCTACACCTAGCTCTTTCGATTTCTCAATAATGAGATCACCACGTAAATAGCTTTCTTTTGACGGAGATGGCCCTAGGTAAACCGCTTCGTCAGCCATTTGAACATGAAGTGCATTCTTATCGGCGTCTGAGTAAACAGCTACCGTTTTTATACCTTGTGCGTTGGCTGTCTTTATAACGCGGCAGGCTATTTCGCCACGGTTAGCAATTAGTAATTTATTTATCATTCTTTACCTCCACCCATGACGCATTGCGCTTTTCTAAAAAGGCTGACAGACCTTCTTGACCTTCATCAGAGGTTCTTACTTGTGCAATAAGCTTACTCGTTTTTGTGAGAAGGGCATTGTCAATTTCTTGCATTGACACCCACTGCACTAAGTCTTTTGCTTTAGCTACTGCCTTGGGGCCGTTTTTCAGTATGTTTGATACAATGTCATCTATTGTGCTATCTAGCTCGTCTTCAGTTACTGATTCGCTCAATAGTCCTAGTCGTCGTGCTCTGCGCGCAGAGAATACTTCAGCGGTTTGAAAGTAGCGTCTACACACACGAGCGCCCATCGCTTCAACAACGTAAGGGCTGATAGTTGCTGGAATG
The DNA here is from genome assembly GCF_056311745.1 of Alteromonas sp. ABV4_150. Lineage (NCBI taxonomy): Bacteria > Pseudomonadati > Pseudomonadota > Gammaproteobacteria > Alteromonadales > Alteromonadaceae > Alteromonas > Alteromonas sp. ABV4_150. The sequence continues at coordinate 3,414,023 of NZ_CM149971.1, forward strand.
AGGCCTATTTTAACTTCGCTTAAGCAAAATTTACTGAGCTTACTGCCAATAGCAATATCGCAACATGCAATTAGACCAACTGCGCCTCCAAAGGCTGCGCCTTGTACTCGCGCTATTGTTGGCTTTGGCATTTTATAAAGTGTCTGCAACATTGTAGCTAATGCAAGAGCATCGCTTTCATTTTGCGCTTCGGTATAACTGGCCATTTTTTTCATCCAGTTAAGATCGGCGCCAGCGCTAAAGCTTTTACCTTCTGCTCTTAAAACAAGCGCACGCACATTCTCGTCTTCACCCGCTTTTTTAAACAAACGAGTCAGCTCGATTATCATTTCGTCGTTGAAGGCATTATGTTTATCAGCCCTGTTTAAGGTGACAGTGGCAATGTTTCTTTCGTCTACGCTGTAAATAACTGATTGTTCCATAACACGAGCTCCTACATTCTAAATATGCCAAATTGGGTGTCTTCGATAGGCTTGTTTAGCGTCGCTGAAAGCGATAGACCAAGCACTAAACGTGTATCTGCCGGGTCGATCACGCCATCGTCCCAGAGCCTTGCAGATGCATAGTATGGGTGTCCTTGCTTTTCGTAGGTATCAATGACGGGCTGTTTAAATGCTTTCTCTTCTTCTGCGCTCCAAGACTCGCCTGAGCGCTCTTTTTGGTCGCGTTTTACCTGTGCGAGAACACCTGCGGCTTGCTCACCGCCCATTACAGATATTCGAGCATTTGGCCACATGAAAAGGAAGCGTGGGTCATAGGCTCTGCCGCACATGCCGTAGTTACCCGCACCGAAACTTCCGCCGATAAGCACAGTGAGCTTTGGCACATTCGCACATGCTACAGCGGTTACCATTTTGGCACCGTGTTTCGCAATCCCACCGTGCTCGTATTGCTTACCGACCATAAAGCCTGTGATGTTTTGCAAAAACACGAGGGGGATTTTTCTCATGGCGCATAGTTCGACAAAATGAGCACCTTTAAGCGCGCTTTCACCGAACAGTATGCCGTTGTTAGCTACGATGCCTACAGGGAAACCGAAAATGCGCGCAAAACCACAAACCAAGGTTGTGCCGTAAAGCGGTTTGAACTCATCAAAGTCTGAGTCATCCACAACACGCGCAATGATTTCTCTTACATCGTATGTCTGACGGCTATCTGCAGGCACAATGCCGTATATCTCTTTTGTGTCGTAGCGCGGTGGTTTCACCTCGGTCACGTCTAAGTCTTTAGGTTTCTTTCTATTTAATCTAGAGATAGCATTTCTGGCTAAAGAAAGTGCATGATGATCGTTGTTGGCTAAGTGATCAGCAACTCCGGATATCCGAGTATGGACGTCACCGCCTCCCAGCTCTTCTGCGGTAACTACTTCCCCAGTTGCAGCTTTAACAAGTGGTGGTCCTCCTAAGAAGATAGTCGCCTGCTCTTTAACGATAATACTTTCATCAGCCATAGCTGGAACATAAGCTCCGCCCGCCGTGCACGACCCCATTACTACTGCAATTTGAGGAATATTCTTAGCAGACATATTAGCCTGGTTGAAGAATATACGGCCAAAGTGCTCCCTGTCAGGGAATACATCATCTTGGCGAGGTAAGTTAGCACCACCTGAATCCACTAGATAAATACAAGGTAAGTTATTTTGCTCTGCGATGGTCTGAGCGCGAAGGTGCTTTTTCACAGTAAGAGGGTAGTAAGTCCCGCCTTTTACAGTAGCATCGTTTGCTACAATCATGCACTCGATGCCAGCAACAATACCGATCCCGGCAACAACCCCTGCACAGGGCACATAGTCTTCATATACTTCCCAGGCTGCTAACTGGCCTATTTCGAGAAATGGAGTGTCTGAATCGATAAGTGCGTTTATTCGGTCACGTGGTAGAAGCTTCCCTCGCGAGACGTGGCGCTGCGCTGCTTTTTCGCCGCCACCCTGGCAAATTTGTTCTATTTTCTCGACAAGATCATTTACCTGAGCCTGCATATGTTCGGCGTTTGCGATAAATGTTTCAGACTTCGTATTTATACTTGAGCGAAGAACGGGCATAACCCCTCCTTTTATTGGGTATTCGCGACAACATCGCGATAACCACTAGTTAGCAAGATGGTTAGCATGACACCCATACTAGGCTCTTTTGCTGCGGTGGGTGTCTTTGCAATTCTAATAAAGTTCAGCTTTTCTAAATCTCTTTATGTAGAGTAGGGTGGGTGTCTTGCTAAATTCTATGAAATAAAGAACGTCTAATTGTTCCTTGTTTCAAACAAATTATTTTCCACCCTAAACTCCGTATCATTTAGATTCGTTAAATAGCTCGCGGCCTATAAGCATACGGCGAATTTCGGACGTTCCCGCGCCAATTTCATAAAGCTTGGCATCACGTAGAAGGCGACCCGTCGGGTATTCGTTGATATAACCGTTACCGCCAAGCAGCTGAATGGCATCTAATGCCATTTTTGTGGCGAGTTCTGCTGAGTATAGAATCGCGCCAGCCGCATCTTTTCGCGTTGTCTCACCGCGATCGCACGACTGTGCAACGGTGTAAACATACGCGCGCGCTGCATTCATCTGCGTGTACATGTCAGCGACTTTGCCCTGTATCAGTTGGAATTGACCAATTGATTGACCAAACTGCTGACGGTCGTGAATATAAGGAACAACAATATCCATACACGATTGCATAATCCCGAGTGGGCCTCCGGATAAAACAAGACGTTCGTAATCTAGGCCGCTCATTAGTACACGAACGCCTTCGCCTTCTTTGCCAAGAATATTTTCGGCAGGTACTTCGCAATCCTCGAACACTAACTCGCAAGTGTTAGACGAGCGCATACCAAGTTTGTCGAGTTTCTGTGCGCGGCTAAAGCCAGGGAAATCGCGCTCTACGATAAACGCTGTGATCCCTCTTGGCCCTGCGTTAGGATCGGTCTTGGCGTAGATAACAAATGTATGTGCATCAGGACCGTTTGTGATCCACATCTTGTTGCCGTTAAGGATGTATTTGTCGCCGCGTTTTTCAGCCTTCAATTTCATGCTAACAACGTCCGAACCTGCATTAGGTTCACTCATTGCCAGTGCACCAATATGCTCACCGCTTACTAACTTAGGTAGGTACTTTTCACGCTGAGCATCATTACCGTTTTTAAAAATCTGGTTAACACAAAGGTTTGAGTGAGCGCCATAGCTCAATCCGATCCCACCTGATGCGCGGCTAACTTCTTCCATCGCAATAGTGTGGGCGAGATAGCCCATATCAGAGCCACCGTACTGTTCTGATACGGTCACACCAAGCAGACCCATATCACCGAGCTTAGTCCACAATTGATTTGGGAATTGGTTGTCTGCGTCTGCTTGTTCAGCAAGAGGAGCAATCTCATTTTGTGCAAATTGATAGACCTGGTCACGTAACATCTCGATGTCTTCGCCAAGTCCAAAATTTAAAGTAGGGTAGGAGGTGTTCATGCGATATTTCCTCGTTTTAATTCTGCGAGTTCTTCACGGCAACGTGCTTCAACATCATCCAGCTCTGTCATTAACATCTGAATATCTTCTAATTGTTGTTTAAGCACCGCTCTTTTTTGCTCAGTCATTTCAAGCATGGCTTCTAACTGAATGGCTGAGTTGGGGTTAGTGTCGTACATGTCGAATAGTGTCTTGACTTCAGCAAGGGAAAAACCCAAGCGCTTTCCGCGTAAGATAAGCTTTAAGCGCACTCTATCTTTATTTAAATAAACGCGATTTTGCCCGGTTCTTGACGGTGACATTAGCCCCTGCTCTTCGTAAAAACGAATTGAGCGAGGAGTAATGTCAAACTCGCGCGCGAGTTCGCCTATTGCATATGTTGTTTCGTCATCGTACTTGCTCATTACATGTACCTTGTTTTTAGCGCTGTTTGACACCCTTGTTCTTAGCGTGGGTGTCTCTGTAATTAATTTTGCTGTACAGGGTGGGTGTCTTTGCAATTACACTATTGTTTTTAAGCAGCGTGTTTTTTTCCGCCATATTAAAACGTAGTGTTTGGTTGACACTCACTTGGTACAGGTTTACGTTAACGTTAATTACATTTTACGTTAAGGTAAAGTAACATTTTGCTAACGTCAATTTTTCACGGTGAAGGTAAAGCTTAGACGCTTTAAGAGGTGTTTACTTTTGTATACATCTTAGTGAAGTTCTTCACTTAACTTTATAATTTAAATGAATTTTAAGGGCACAGTTATGAGTAACGATTCAGTAGTTATTGTCGCTGCTAAGCGCACACCAATGGGTGGTTTTAACGGTAATTTGTCTTCACTTGCTGCGACCAAACTTGGAGAAGTTGCGATTAAAGCAGTGTGCGAAGAGATGGATGTCTCTGCAATTGATGAAGTCATCATGGGGTGTGTATTACCTGCTGGCCTTGGTCAATCACCTGCACGACAAGCGTCACTGGGGGCGGGACTTCCATTAAGCGCAGGTGTTACGACTATTAATAAAGTCTGTGGCTCGGGTTTAAAAGCGGTAATGATGGCGCATGACTTAATCAAAGCTGGCAGTGCGACTGCAGTCGTAGCAGGGGGAATGGAAAGCATGAGCAATGCGCCATACATGTTGCCAAAAGCAAGAGCGGGTTATCGCATGGGTCATGGTCAAGTGCTTGACCACATGATGTTAGACGGGCTAGAAAATGCTTATGATGGCAAAGCAATGGGGTGTTTTGCGCAAGATACTGCCGATGAAGAAAACATATCTCGAGGCGAAATGGATGAGTTTGCATTAAGCTCGCTTTCAAAAGCTCATGAAGCAATTAATAGCGGTACATTCGTTGATGAGATAGTTCCGGTAACAATCTCATCTAGAAAGGGTGACACGGTGGTTGATACCGATGAAGGCCCGGGTTCAGCGCGCCCAGAAAAAATTCCAACACTAAGACCAGCTTTCAAAAAAGACGGCACGGTCACTGCGGCAAATTCAAGCTCGATTTCTGATGGTGCTGCAGCACTGGTGGTAATGAGCGAGAATAAAGCGAAAGAGCTTGGCCTAGCACCATTGGCACGTGTAGTTGCTCATGCTACAAATTCTATTGAACCTGAAAACTTCACCGTTGCCCCTGTAGGAGCAATGGAAAAAGTACTGGATAAAGCAGGGTGGACGAAAGAAGAAGTTGATTTGTTTGAGATTAATGAAGCTTTTGCGATGGTGACTATGCTGGCAGTTAAGAAACTCGGGCTAGATGAAAACAAAGTGAACGTTAAAGGTGGTGCATGTGCACTGGGCCATCCAATCGGTGCATCAGGCGCACGTATTTTAGTAACGCTTTTACACGCGCTTAAGCAACGCGGCGGCCAAAAAGGTATTGCATCTTTGTGTATAGGTGGTGGCGAAGGCGTAGCACTAGCTGTTGAAATGCTTTAAACAGAGCTCAGCGATAACATGTCAAAAAATTAATCATAGAGTGCCCCATTTACTTAGCACTCTATGATTTAATTAAAATAAAAATCATCAATATGAAATTTCCCATCAAAGCTATCTCCCCATCAACAATTGCTGTGCTAGCGGTACTTTTTGCCGCCGTAGATACACAAGCGACTTCACGTCAGAATGAGAGTGGCGTTGTGAATAACAATGTAATTTACAATGACACCCATGCTAACTCGAAGTTTGACCGTGGAGCACAACAGCTTTCCTTTACAATGGGTGTCACCCAAACAACGCCGAATTACAAAGACACCCATGTTAATGAACCGAACTTGTTTCCGAGAAACACTTCGAATGACACCCATGCAAAAAAGTTCGCGAGCACAAAACCACAGCTGCTGACTCAAGTGCCATATTCTGCGTTGGGTGTCTTGCCAACGTCAGAACAGGACGATCAATTTAGCTACGGCGACGACCCGCTTCAGACTGTATATATATGGCATGGCCGGGGTGGGGATGAAAATGAGTTCGCTGGGGACGCCGTCATATTCGTTCATGGCGGATGTTGGCTTAATGCATACGGCTTCGACCATGCTAAAGGGTTCTATCATGCGTTGGCAGAACGTGGAATGGGTGTCTATGCAATGGAATATAGACGCGTTGGCGATGAAGGCGGCGGCTGGCCCGGTAGTTTGGAAGATGTAATTAAAGCTGTGAGGGCATCAATTGAGAATATTGAAGCTACAGGCGGTAGCGGCGACATATATTTGGTGGGGCATTCCGCAGGTGGGCACCTAGGGCTATTGGCTGCGCAGGCTCTTTCGGAAAGCGATGTGAGTAAAGCCATCAAGAAGGTCATAGGGCTTGCCGCTATAACAAATATGCAAAGTTATGCGCTCGGCGAAAATAGCTGTCAGACGGCCACGCCGCAATTTATGGGGGGAATGCCATCCGATGACAAACGTGCATATAAAGTGGCTACACCAAATGTCGCTGATATCACACCTCCGGTAATATTACTGCAAGGCGAAGAAGATAGTATTGTTCCCAAACATCACGCTTTAGTACCTGGCGCCAGAAACAGAATAATAAAAAACGGCGGTCATTTCGACTGGCTACACTCCGAATCAACATCCTTTGATGCTTTACTTGAGGTTTTAAGTCACCATGATAAATAAGGTTTTTTCTGCTAAGCAGCTTGATGAGAAAGACCCCCTTTATAGTAAGGCGGACGAATTCGCGCTGCCAAATGATACTATCTATCTAGACGGTAACTCTCTTGGGCCCTTGCCGAAAAAAGCGGAAGAGCGTGCTTGCGAGGTCGTAAAAACACAATGGGGTGAAGGCCTTATTACAAGCTGGAACAAGCACCAGTGGATTTCGTTACCACAGCAGGTGGGTGACAAAATTGGCACGCTCATTGGTGCCAAGCAAGGTCAAGTAATATGTTGCGATTCGATATCAATCAATTTATTTAAGGTGCTTAGCGCTGCCTTGAAAATGCACCCTGAAAGAAAAGTTATCGCCACCACGAGAGATAATTTCCCTACCGACATCTACATGGTTCAAGGTTTACTTGATTTGCTGGGCGATGAATATAGCATTCGGTATATAGATGAAAATAGTGTTGGTGCCCAGCTTGAAGATGATATCGCTGTGCTGATGTTAACCCAGGTTAACTTTAGAAGTGGTTTTAAGCTTGATATGAAGGGCATTACAAAGCAGGCGCACAATAAAGGAATTCTCACGCTTTGGGATTTAGCACACAGCGCGGGCGCGTTTCCCGTTGCCCTCGATGAGTGCAATGTAGACTTCGCTGTTGGTTGTACCTATAAATATTTGAACGGCGGCCCAGGTGCTCCTGCATTTATTTATGTTGCCCGACGACATCAAGACGCTTATAAACAGCCTCTATCAGGTTGGATGGGCCATAGCTCGCCATTTTTATTTTCTCCCGACTACACCCCCGATACGTCGGTAAAACAGAACTTGTGTGGTACGCCAGGTATTATTGGAATGAGCATCCTTGAAGCCGCTCTTGATGTGTTTGAGGGTGTTTCAATTAAAGCCATTGATGAAAAATCTAAAAAGCTTCAAGCCTATTTTATTGCTGAAGCTAAAAGAGCGGGCTTATTAGATGAGCTCAAGGTTGTAAGCCCGTCGCTCGATAACAGAGGCAGCCAAATTGCGTTTGCCCACGACGATGCTTATGCTATCTGCCAAGCATGGATAGCAGAAGGTGTCATTGCTGATTTTCGTGCACCAAACATACTTCGTGTTGGCTTTGCGCCACTTTATTTAAGTTTTGCCGATATTGAAAAAGCGGTAACAGCGTTGGCTGCTATCGTGAGTGAAAGACGTTATGATAAGAAGATATTCAAGCAACAGCAGAGTGTTACCTAGCTAAAGAGTGTCTAAATAGTCGAATTTATTGCATTTTCTGCGTTTAGACTTAATACTTCGCTGCTGACTTGTCGTTGATGTCATTATTCTTTTGGGTGTGCAGTTGAGAAAAATAAGAAAAAGCCTGCTTTGCACAGTGTTGTTCGTAGGAGCCGTTTTTAGCGCGCTCTTGCAAGCTGCATCTGAACAATCATTAGCATCTCAAAAAACAAACGAAGTAACCTATTGTATTGATCCCAATTGGGCGCCTTATGAAGCAATAAGAAATGGTATTCATGTAGGTATTTCAGCCCAGTACATGCAGCTTATTGCTGAACTAAGCGACCTTAAATTTAAGCTCGTTTCTACACAGAGTTGGCAGGAAAGCTTAGAGTTTGTTCAGCAAGGCAAGTGTCAAGTCATCCCCATGATGAATACCTCTGATTATCGTAAGCAGTTTTTAGATTTTAGTGCGCCTTACTTTGAAGCGCCAAATGTACTGGTTGCCCGCACGGGAATGCCTATGCTGCAGGGTTATTCAGGTATTGGCAATCGTACAGTAGGTATTGTGCAGGGTTACCGCCAAGTCGAGTATATTTCTCGTCATTACCCTGGATTGCGATTGAAACTCATCCCATCCGAGGAAGAAGGCCTTAAACAACTCGCAAACGGTAAATTTGACGTTATGGTGGGCTCATTGATGAGTGTGAATATGCACATTAATAACCTTGAGCTTGAAGATTTACACATTGTCGGTTACGCCGAACCGTTTGATTCTCTGGCATTTGGTGTTAATAAATCTTACGGCCATTTAGTAGAAAAACTTAATGTTGCAATAGAGCGTATTCCAGAGACGAAGAAAGTAGAAATCTACAAGCGGTGGAATAACGTTCAGATCCGTTATAGTCGTAATTATGCCGTGATGATACTGAGTTCAGTTATTATTTTGATGGGGCTGCTATGGCTAATTTCGAGAAACCGCCATGTGGGTGACTACAAGCGCATAATTAAACAAAAGAATGAAGAGATTAGTGCGTTACAGGCAAATTTGTTAGAGAAAAACAAAACATTAGGGTTTCTTTCGGCTTACGATACGATCACGGGTTTATATAACCGCAATCACATGATACAGAGAGCGGAAGAAGAAATATCACGCTTTCATCGGTTTCATACTACCGCCACATTAATCGCCATTGACTTAACACCTGTTGATGAAAACTTATTTTCTCACGACCCTTGTATTAGAGAAGAGGTGTTAAAGACAGCAGCCCAAAATTGCCTTAATACTGTAAGAGAGGTCGACGTTGTTTCAAGGTTCAATGGAGAGCAGTTTATTGTGCTTTGCCCACAGACTCAATTAGACTCAGCGAAGATTCTCGCAGACAGGCTGTTAGATTGTATGGATTCTCACTATCAACTAGGCGATAAGTTCAAAATTGCCATTGGCATGGCTGAATTACGTGAGTCAGAAGAGTTTCCTGACTGGCTTGAACGCACTATAAAAGCGCTATATCAGTCTAAGCGGCAAGGCTACTGTAACGTGAGTATTGCCCAGTAATAAACCATCCTTTTGAGGCTTGCTTCATTGTAAGTGAGGCGAAGCCTGAAAAATTGGGCTTCGCAAGCCTTAGCACCCCTTATATTATTGGCTCATAGTGCCATTGGTGCGAGTCGTAGTGGATTTGAGCGCGCTCGTACTCTCGCTCAGAGCGCCAGTTCCTATTATTTAACTTGGCAGAAACACCTGGGTAGAGCCTTTTATTGGCTATAAGCTTAACGTCGGCCTGATAGTTTTCTTTCGCTGCTTTAACGTCGTTAGCTTTATTCTCCAACCATTCCAGCAGCGCACTTTCATTGTTAAATAGCTCAAGGGCTTCTGCTGCTTTTCGCTGTAGCTCTTTAGGGATTTTTTTACCCTGAATAAGGTCGATTTTTTCTTTGTGTTTTAAGTTATTTTCGCGAATTTGCCTTAGCAACTCATCAAGGGAGTCTTTGCGCTCTAGTAGTTGATTAAAACCAGGACTGAAATCAACTTTCAACGTACTTCCAGAAACAGCGCCGAGGGTTCCAGCTTCAACTCTATCTTGACTTATAATGTCACAAGCAAATAGGTTGCCCATAGGCTTATCAATTTGCCCCACAATTACAGCCCCACCGCAACGCAGACGGCTGTACGCAAGCTGTCTACCAACAGTAATATTTCCAGCGCACTGTATGTCGATGCCTTGACCATGTTGTACGTGAATACTCCCTGCGGCCACTAATTTACACTGGAAATCACCTTGCTTATCGTTGACCTTGCCCATCGCGCCTTCGGTGATAATAATGTCACCGCCAGACTCGACATAAGCAGACTCTACAAAACCGTTGATAGTAACGTCACCTGCCGCTTTTATCTGCATTTTCTCGGTGACATCGCCATTAACTAATACTGCGCCCTCATAATTTACGTGCCCTGTACCAACGTTGACACCGTTACAGATAAAAGTGTCATCAATATTCATAACTTGGTCGCGGTATTTAGGCATTCCAGAAATTGACGACATTAGTAAGTTTGCGTCGCTATCAGAGACAACCGTTCCTGTCCCCATTTTAAAGTCTACCCATTCACCTTCAACGGCGGAAATAGTATTTCCTTTTACGTCAAAGCCAGAACGGCCTTTGGTAGGCGGAGTGCGGCGCAGAACAGGCGTATTTATTTTCACGCATATCACTTCGCCTAAGTTGCGCATGTCAACCCGTTCACCTTCGTTCGTTTGCGGTCTAAGTATCCGTTCAAGTGCGTTTGGAACTAGTGGAACAAATTTGGAGTTTTTTCCATCTCGAGCAGGAAGCCCTTTGGCAATAGTTTCCTCTAAAACAGTGCCAGGCACTGCATTTCTAGCCTCTTTGAGCATGGCGTCTATTTTTTTAGTACTTACACCTCGAACCACTCTATTTTTGACCGCTAACGATTTAACCGTTGCAAGGGAAGGGAGTTTACCGCCATAGGGGGTAGTGAGAACTAAGTTTGCAGTCATGCCGTCTTCAGGCAGCCGAAATTCAACTTCGGCATTTTTACGTTCTCCAATACGCTCTTGAACCACAGTACCATCGCCTGTTTTAAAGTAATGGTTGGCCGTCTCGCAAGCTGATTTCAATGCCTTTTCTGACACATAAAGGCGCTTGGTTTCGCCACTTTCCAATTGCTGTCTAACTTCGCGAATATCAACCTCTGAAGTAAATTCAGATGGGTTTAGCATAATGTTTATATAGGTTCTTGATTTGTCGAAGCTTATTGTAACGCCATTCATGACTACTTATTCCCTTGCGCACGTGTATTGTTATTATCGGCGGAAGTCATCAATTCCTTGACTACGTTTTATCCCTCACCGCCCTAGTTCAACTATCATTAATTTATGATGTTATAAAACCTCCGTCAAAGGTTTTTAGCATATTGATACAGTGCTCGCAGTATGGCTTGTTTGTCAGGATTATCGCTGTGCTCGTGGGCTAACGCTTCTAGTCTCATCATATAGTTTTCTAAGGTGATTGAGCCGCCAAACGCGGTGTCTGTTAAGCGAGCCTGACGATGATACTGCCACTTGGTCATCTCATCTGCGGTTAGCGTATTAGGGTAGTTTCGTCCACGGTAACGAAACAGCTGTTTGCGCAAACCTTCATGCTGAGTTTCATCGCTTAAGGTGGCAAGGTCATCAGGCTCGGCATTAATAACTCGCTCGCACCAGCGCCTGTCTTCGTCATTTAAAAAACCACCGCTATACAAGGCATGGTCAATGTCATGCTCTGTACTGTCGCGCTCTTCGTCATACACATTTATAAGCTTGTCAGGCAGGCCTCTAGTGCTTGCGAGAATCTTGTAATTGTCGAGGCAGCGCTCACGGTCAAGACCCAGCCTCGCGGCATTGTCCTCAGTCATCGCTTTTGCTGTAGTAATAAACGGTGAGCGATTAATGTGGATAAGTTTAAGACCAGGTCGCTCTTTTGTATCTGAATATGTATCCGCTGGCGCGTAAAGTGCCTGCCTGATCTCTTCTGCTGAGTCGTTTACCAAGCTGTTTATATCATGGGATAAATCTATCGCTATAAATGCATTCGAATTAGTTGGGTGCTTTGCGATTGGCATTACCCATGTGCAACACCCCTGGGATGCTGGTAGTTTGGACGAGATATGCAAAAGTACCGAAGGTTTGCTCACATCAATTTGCTGCATAACCGTATGTTTATTGCGAAGCGAGAGCGCATACTCAAATAATCGAGGCTGCTTTTCTTTAATCAGCTTTGCCAGCGCAATCGTCGCATAAACATCGCTTAGGGCATCGTGCGCATTTTCATGCCCAATGTTATTTGCAGCAGTAAGCGATTCGAGTTTAAAGCTGGGTGTACCATCATCTCGTTCTGGCCAGTTAATCCCTTCTGGCCTAAGCGCGTAGCAGGCTCTTGCTACATCAATAATATCCCAGCGACTATTGCCATTTCGCCACTCCCGTGAATAGGGGTCGTAAAAATTACGGTAGAATAAATAGCGCGACACTTCATCGTCGAATCGAATGCTGTTAAACCCAACGCTACAGGTATTTGGTGTAGACATCTCTTGGTAAATTCGCGCAGCAAAGTCCGCCTCGTTCGACCCATCTCTTATGGTTTGCTGTGGCGTAATGCCTGTAACCAGGCATGCTTCTGGATGAGGGAGATAATCATTAGCAATGGCGCTCATAATGTTGATGGGCTTTCCAACAACATTTAAATCCATATCTGTTCTTACGGCGGCAAATTGGCAAGGGAGATCTTTTTGCGGACTGGTGCCAAATGTTTCAAAATCGTGCCACAAAAATGTAGGTGCGTGCATAACCACCATTGCTTATCTATAAAATGTTGCACGCAGTGTACACCGCGACAATTTTAATACCAAACGCTGTTGGTTTTGTGCCCAATTTTCGAAACAAAGAATGTCTTAATTGACTTTGTAACCGATTGGCTTTTCGCTTCAGCCACCTAAAACAATATTTAAATCAGCCAGAGTGCTTTTACAGAACTTCTCGACATAGCCTAGATTATCGTCATTTAGTGTGTCATCTTAAATTGCTAAGAATGCAATATTAACGTTGCTTGTTTATGTTGATTTCATTCATCACAAAAATAAGTGGTGTTTTATAACTTTCAAAGGAGTCAACCGTTTGAAACTATTTCGAATTTCCCGTCAGTCCAATAGAGCTCGATACACGCTTTGCGCAATTAGCACTTTGTTTGCATTGTTTACAAGCGCTACTGTACTAGCAGCTAAATCACACCAAGAGAGCCCACAGATAGCCATCGCCATCCATGGCGGAGCAGGCACTATTTTGAAATCGTCGATGACGCCTGAAAAAGAGGCGGCTTATAAAAAAGTGCTAACGCAGGCGGTACAGCACGGCTATGGCTTGCTGCAAGACGGTGCCAAAGGTGAAGTCGCGGTAGTAGAAACGATTAAAATTCTTGAAAGTTCACCTTTGTTTAACGCCGGTATTGGCGCAGTGTATACGTTTGACGGTGAGCATGAGCTCGATGCGTCTATCATGCATGGTGGAACAAAAAACGCCGGTGCTGTTGCCGGTGTTAAGACAATTCGAAGCCCAATAGAAGCGGCACTACTCGTAATGGATGAGTCTCCGCATGTCATGCTCTCTGGTGCAGGCGCTGAAGAATACGCAAAAGAAAACGGTCTTGAGCAAGTAGACAACTCACTTTTTGATACCAAATTTCGCAAGCAAGCGTTAGATAAAACGAAAGCCCGTATGGAGCAGGCTTCAAACGGCTACGGTTTGCAGCAGGGGAACGAGCGCTTTGGAACGGTAGGGGCCGTCGTATTGGATGGTTGGGGCAACATTGTTGCCGGTACATCAACCGGTGGAATGACGGCTAAACGATATGGACGCATCGGCGATTCACCCGTTATTGGAGCCGGCACTTATGCTGACAATGCTAGCTGCGCCGTATCAGCTACCGGTCATGGTGAATATTTCATTCGATACAATGTGGCTGCAGATATCTGTGCGCGAATGAATTATCAAGGGCTAACGTTGAAAGACGCTGCTAATACAGTGATTAACGACGTGTTAGTGAAAGCTGGTGGAGATGGCGGGGTAATAGCCATCGACGGGAAAGGAAACATCGCGATGCCATTTAATTCAGCGGGTATGTACCGCGCAAGTATCGACGTGCATGGTGAAGTAACCGTGGCTATTTATAAAGACTAAATACTTAGTGGCATTTGTTGTTTTAATGTTAAATGTGCTGGCTTGTATTCAACGAAGCGTCTAATCTTTAAATGTGGGGGAAATTGCTTTCACATGTGGTTAAAAATAATTGAAGTGCCGTAACGCCCAATAAGTCGCAGTATCGGTCACATTAGGCGCCACGGCTGGAGAATCGAAAATGGAATCGTTGCAAGTCAGTGATTATATGAATACTCACCCAGTCAAACTTAATGTCGATATGCCCGTTGCGCAGGCTGTCGAAGCGCTGTTAGCCAGTGGGCAAAGTGGTGGACCTGTGCTTGATGCAAAGGGAAAGGTCGTGGGCTTTTTATCCGAGCAAGACTGTATCGCTCAAATGATTGCATCTAGCTATTATCGCGAGCAGATCTGTAGGGTAGGTGAAATAATGAAAACGCCGGTGGTTTCGGTTAAGCCCTATATGTCGGTGATAGAGCTAGCGCAATTGCTGCTTAAAGAGAAGCTCACGGGTTTACCCGGTAGTAGATGATGATGGTGTGCTTTTAGGCTCCATTAACCGAACGGCAGTGCTTCGTGCCATTGACGTTCAATTAAACGATGGCTATCAGCGAGCGGGCTAGTTGATATTAGATTTTGCGCTGCCTATGTAAGCTTGTCTGCAAAATCGAAGGTGGTATTGGCGATGTTTTGAGGTATTGAAACCTTAAGCGCAAATAAACTACAGCGATAAGTTAGCAAATTTTGAGAGAAAAGGGGAAAGGTAACCTTTAAGCTCCCCTTTTCTCTATTATCGGCGTGGGTGTTGGCGTTACTCACACCATGTGCTGTTAACCTTGCCTATATACTAAATCTCTTATTGCGTCTTTAAGCGTCGTACCTGCGACAAGTTTAAAGTTTTGCTTTTGGCTTGGCATTACGTTGCGGCCATCTTGCACTACCCACAGTCCTTCAGTAAAAGCACCGCCAAGGTTGGCATTTGTTGCTTCTAGCCCGTCAGTTTCCGATACCCCGTCAATTTGCTTTGCCTTGTCAGCGGCAATTTGAACTAGCCCCATAAGTGTTAACGTTTCAGGGTTTTCTTCATGTATGTGATAGATGGCGTAGCTGTTATTGCCCTGACTTGATGCAATGAGGTATTTCTTGTCATCAACGGTAAATAGTGCCAAGCCCTCTACATCAGCTTCAACCGGTGGTGTTATTGCTGAGATAAATGTAGGTGTATTATCAGTAGAGCTGATATCCAGCGCCCAGATACCTGCGGCCTCTTCACCAAGGTAAGCCGTATTGGTGTAGGTATCTACCACGCAGCCTTCAGGCTGTGAGGGAAGAGAGAAGCTTTGACTTAACTTTCCTTTAACTACTTTGCCTTGGTTGATTGATAATTCATATCGCTCGAAGCGACCACTGGTATCGTTCGCAAATACATGAGCTATCCCGTTATTGGTAAAAAGACACATACCATAAATGTCGCTAAGCGTTGTTTTAATCTCACCTAAATGGGTGAGGTTACCGTTATGATCTATTTCCAAAACAGACAAGCTGTTATGTGTTCGGTTTGAAGCAACGGCAACATCAGTAAATTCTTTTTTACCGTCGATGTTCACAGTGTTTACCGCAACCCGGTACCCAACATCTACGTTATTGACTCTTCCTATCGGCAGGCTCTGAAGTTGCTTGCCGGTAAGATCGTAGGTATTCAATGCGCCTTTTTTGTCGGTGCCAACTATGCGACTGTCTGAAGGGGCCTGTGAGTTAACCCAAATAGCAGGGTCGTCAGCTGCATCACCATAGTTTTGCACAGGCTGAGTTTGCGCGAATGGTAAAACAGTAGCCACCTTATGTTGGTCAGAAGTGTCGGTACCACTTTGAGTGTCACCGTCTTTTTTAGCAAGACACCCATCGTTAAAATATTCGGCGGTCAAACTAGCCGGCAGTTCTGCAGAATAAACCCTGCCCGATGCGTCATCATCTACTACCACAGAAATTCTTGGCCCTTCTTTATTTTCAAAAGTGGCAAAGTGAATAAACTCAGGCTCTATGTTTTCAGCGGTTCCTTCTTCGTCGCGCATCAAAGTTACGAATTCAGCATTACATTGATTTTGCAGCCACACGCCGCTTTTATCTGGGCTTACCCAACCGACAAGGCTGCTGTTTGAATTTAGAGCAGTAGAGGGTAAGACGCTCACACCTTCGACTGGAGTATCCGCATTATGAAAGATAAGCGTTTTCTCTAACTCACCTTCTATATGGGCGCTAACCCTCCATACCCCGGCGAACTCATCCGCCAAGTAGATGTTTTGCGTATCTAGGTCAACACTGCAACTTTTAATGCCAGGGCCTATGGCGAAACTGCGTAGCGATAAAAACTGATCATGGTGTAGTTCATATTGATTGAGGGTGCCTGTGGCATCCACATTGATAATGTGAGGGTGTCCTTGCGCACTCATTGCTGCGCAAATGGCCTCAGAGCCTTTGGTGGCTTGGCTAAGCAGCCGTTGCACTGTCAGGGTGTCAACAGATATGCGATATGCTTCAATATGTTGCGTGTTGTTATTAAACACTACCAAAGACACCCATTGCTTGGTCGCAGAGCTAGCTACTTCAGCGTGTGCAAACGCGTAGCTGCCTTCAATAAATTGAGTTTTACCTTGGCTGTTAATAAGTGAAATGCCTTTATGCTCGTTTATTTGAAGGTTAATAGCATGGGTGTCTTCGTAAGAATGACTTTTCTTGGACGGCGCTACTTTAAGCGTATGATTGCCATGGGTGTCATTGTAAGACGCTGCTGGCATGGGTGTCTTTGTAAGCGCTGTGTTTTTTGTGCTGTTAGCATGGGTGTCTTTATTAGTGTGACCATTGTTTTGGTAATAAAGCGTTTGCTCAAAACCTTTTTTAAGGTGTGTAAGTGTAAGTACAGTGCCTGTGGGCGCGCCTTCAGTTTTTGAGACTGTCGTATCTTGCGCTGCACAGCTAAAGAGTGTGGCTAGAGCACCGGTAAAAACGACGGTCTTTGCTACTGCTCGGTGTAGCCCTTTTGTTTTTTGGTTATCCATTGTCATCATTAATCCTGAATCGTGTTCGGCGAAGATACTGTGCGGGCGTTATTCATTGTGTGGGTGTAAATCGTCTTCCCATTGTGATCGATGTAATTAAGGAAGATGTTTTTAGCTGTCATGCTCACACTGACAAAGCCGCCGGTCGATTTTGCGAATTGTGTAAAGTCGTAGTTACTAACAGGCCGCACTTCTGAGCCGCCACCGGACACTACGTGCACTAGGTCATCCCCGGGTAATTGGTTGTGTTGAAGGTCGTGCTCGTGCCCAGCAACATAAAGGTTGACGCCATGTTTGTGAAAAATGGGTTCTAACACGTCTTTGATAGCGTCTGTTTTACCGAAGCGTTTACCACTTGAATAAAGTGGATGATGGCCTATGACAACTTTCCAGGTATATTGCTCTTTGGCCAACATAGTATTTATCCAATCAAGCTGTTTAGATGCTCCTTGTGAGTAAGCTTCCTGGTATTTAGCCTCACCTGCATAGTCGGGGTTTAGCGGAGACGTATCGATAAACAACAAGAGAGCTGAGCTTCCATCGTCAAGCTTTAACGTCTTACTGTAATACTGCGCCGGCATTTCCCAACGTCGACTCTTAGTGCTGTAATCTATTTGCGCCTGCCAGTTTCCTCGATAGTCATGGTTTCCCAACACAGGGTACCAGTCGATGAATAAATGAGGTTGATGATAAATGTTTTCGTAAGAAGACTGCCAGTAAGGGTCGTCAATTGAGGCAACACCATTGTCGTAGAAGTTATCGCCGGTGGTTGCGATAAATTCGGCATCTAGTTGGTAGCTTGCAACATCTAGCCATTTAGCAACGTGTTTTTGATAAAAGTGGCCGTTGCGGCCCCAATCACCTAACGTTAAAAAAGAAACCGCGTCATCCGGTACCGATAAACCTTCAATAGTGGTGTGTGCATAATAATCGTGTGAATACTGCTCGTTGGTAGCCTTCGCATTTTCAATAGCTACGTTAGTTTTTGCCGCGGAATAAGCGGGGCTTGTTTGCTCTGCCTTTACAAATTCTGAGGTAAGGCAGTAGGTGAAACAAAACACAACCGCAAACAGAGTTGCGAATGTTGGCTTTGTGGTTGGGGCGAGTGTGGGTAAACCGTGCATGAAAGACTCTCAAAAGCAGATGACGCAAGCCCCATGTTAGAAGCTTGCGAACATCTGAATATTAACAACAAATAAAAGTGACTAGTTAAGCTGCCAAGTGAAACCTAGCTCAAAGGTACGGCCATACTCTTCGTACTGCGCGTTTTGACTGCGCGTATCAAAGTAGTTATAGAAAGGCTCGTCACCTAGGTTTATGCCGTTGAAATACACCTGCATGCTGTCGTTAATGTAATAGCGGGCCATGAAATCAATTTGTACATGGTCATCTTCAAATCTCAGCATATCACCGTCAATTTCTTCGAAGTTTTCACTTTTATACGTGGTAGCAAGTCGTACGCTGAAATCATTCGCTTCGTAACCAATGGTTAAGTTACCAATGCGATCTGACTGGTTAGGTAACTGTGTTTCGAACGTTTCGCCATCTAAGAATGTGGTGGCTTCAGAGTCGGTGAATGTCGCGTTAGCAGATACAATAAACCCGTTATTGAAGGCTTTGACCCAAGAAAGTTCCAGACCAGTCAAGTCAGCAGAGTCGCCATTTATTGGCTGAATAACTTCTTCAAAACCTTCCCAGCCAGTGGTACCTGCAACATCGGCATACACAACAAAGTTGTCGATATTCTTATAGAACAATCCTGCTGAAATTACGCCAATGTCACCAGGGTAGTATTCAACTGACAAATCAACGTTTTGCGCTTCATAAGGCTGAAGCTCTGGGTTGCCCACTTCTGCCTCACGTTCCGTAACGAAAACGCCATCGTCTTCTTCGGTTTTACTTTCGATAATTTGAAACGCAGCCACATCTTCAAATTTTGGACGTGAAATGGTTTGCGTGTAGGCGGCACGAAGCTGTAGCTTGTCAGAAAACGTATATCTGGCGTTTACACTCGGTAGCCAGTAGTCATAATCACGCTCAGCTTCCCATGGTGAGTTGACCACTTCTTCTACATCAGATTGTTCGTTTTCAACTAGCTCTACGCGCATGCCTGACGTTGAAAAGTCGGTGCGCTCATAGCGAACACCGGCGACCAAGTGAAGCTTTTCAATGTCAACGCTGCCCATTACGTAGGCTGCAAAAATATCTTCTTCGTTTACATATGTGGCACCGCGAGATTCAACTTCTGAATTAAGGCTGTCTACTTCAAGGCTTGAGCGGTTATCGTTAAAGTAGCTGCGCATAACGCCGCGATTAAGCCCTGGACCGAAATTGTCTAGTGCATACTCTGGGCTAGCAGTACCAAACTGAGAGGCATCTAGCCCGTCAAAGTCACCATCAAAAATCGTGATGCTGCTGTCTCTGTCTTTTTCTCGGCTGCGGTATTTTGAACCAAATTTGAATTCACCAATGTATCCGCCTAGGTTAACAGGGCGTGATGCGTCAAATTTAATACTGGTTTCGGTATCTTTGGTGTAGTTATCTTCAAAGCTAATTTCATCTACCTCGTAGGTAGATAAGTCCATTGCATCAGCGTTTTGCGAGACCGTAGGGCGCATGGTGTTTAAATCAGCGCTAATGCTGTCGTTTTCTGTTTTAAAAACGTAATACAAAGCGTCTGGTTCGTCTTCATCAGACTTTGCATAACCAAGTTGCCAGTTTGCTCTCCACGTGTCTAACTGGTGCTCACCACCTAGTGCCACTGTAAAGATGCTTTGACTTTCGTAACGATCTTTACTTTCTCTTTCTATCTCCGAGTCTTCACCGTCAAAAGTGAAAATGTTGGCCTGACGGTATTCGTCATCAGAAAATTCACTATATAGTGTGCGAAGGAAATACTGGTTGTTGAAGTCGGGACGGAAATCAATGTTCAGCGCACTACCTAAACGTTCGCGAGTAATTGTATAGTCCCGTTGCTCAAGCTCGTCATCACCGTTACTTTCAACGTTATCCGAACCAAAGTCTCTATCAAAGTAGGAGATAGCGCCAGCAACACCCCATTCAGATGAAAGCTTTTTAGTAAAAGTTCCGGACAGCTTTGGACTGGTTTTATCCACTAAATCGTTTTGACTTGCTTGAACGGTAACGCTTGCGGTATCACGGGCTTTATCAAAGGCACTTACGCTTTTTACCGCCACCGAGCCACCAATGGCGTCGCCATCCATATCTGGGGTTACAGATTTCGATACTTCTAACGTTTGAATAAGTTCTGAGGGAATAACGTCAAGCGCAACAGAGCGCACGCCAGACTCCGGCGAAGGAATATTTAGCCCGTTGATGGTTACGTTATTAAGGTTTGGGTCGATACCGCGAATTCCCACAAAGCGACCTTCGCCTTGGTCACGTTCTATAGAGAGGCCGGGCAAACGTTGTAGCGATTCCGCAGCATTCTGATCAGGAAATTGACCAATAGCGGCTGCCGAAACAATAGACGAGATACGGTCAGATACGCGTTGCTGGTTAATGGCGCTTGCCTGTCCGCTTCGTTGGCCGCGCACCAAGATTTCATCAATGGTATCGCCGCTACCAAATTCGACGGCAGCGCGGGCAATACCATTGTCTGTCACGTTAATCGTTTGCGTGACGGTATCTTCACCAAGATAAGAGATTTCTAAGGTATAAGTGCCTTCAGGAATAGAAGGGAAGCGAAACGTACCGTCTCTACCGGCTTCGGTTACAAGCCCTAGCTCGATAAGTTTAATTTGTGCGCCTGTATAGCTGCGTGCTTTGGCGGCGTCTTTTACTGAACCAATAATGACACCATCCGCCGCTAAAGCAGGCGATGCAACGCTAAGGCCTAGCGCCGCTATGCAGGCAAGTGTAAGAGAAGGGTAAGCGGTTTTAATTTTCATTTATTTTCCAATCAATTAAGCAGTCAATAGGAGTGTGAAGTAAGTGCTAAGTTAATGACTAAGCACCCTAAGAATGCTCCATGACAGTTATATGACGATTTGATGGAGCAATGGGCTTACTTTCGGCAATTGTCGCTAACTCTCAAATCGATGAGCTAAATTGACCCTGTCTTAAGTTTATGATTTTACTTGGTTTGTATTTCTTTTTTCGCGTTCCTTGAAATGTTTGCCATCAAGATGTCACATTGATGAGCCAAACTGACCCTCGACAGTTTCAACAAATTTGGGCAAGACTCTTGTTTTGTTTTAAGCGCTGGAAGCCGCTGGACTGACGCGTGATGTATTCAATATTAGAGATATCCAAAGAGAGCATTATGTTTACCTTTACAAATTCAACACAATTTAGACATCACAAGCTTTGGCTGGTATTTACGTTTTGCGTGGTAACCTTGGCGGTGTGCCTAGCTTTTATGTTTGGCAATGCAAAAGAAAGTACCGTGATATCTGGCCTAGATATTGTGGGGGAGGGTAGCATCGCTTTTTTAACGCTTGCGTGGATGCTTGCAGCGCTCGCTAGCCGTCCTCCTGGAAAAGTAACTAGCCTTCTTATTATAGGGCTAGGCTTTTTCTTGTTTTCTGTCAGTTTAGATTTCTTAGACGAATTTTTTCATTACCCCGAGGCCGCTTACTGGATAAGTATGATTGAGTCTTACCCTGCGGCGGTGGGGATGGTAGTGATGACCGCGGCACTTTATCAATGGCACCTAGAGCAGCGTGCGTTAAATTTGCAATTACGACGTCGTGAATGGGACGTTCGGGATCACGATGCTATCGATCCGATTACTCAGCTTTACCGTGCAGAGTATTGGAAAGCACAAATAAATAAATTACAGCAATCCGGGAAGTCGGCTGTAATTGCCATCATCGATATCAATAACTTCTCTATGTTTAATCAAAAGCATGGGTATACAGAAGGCGACAGGTATCTGCACGAGATTGCGCAATTGGTGATCATGAATTTGCGCCAGCAAGATCTAGCGTGTCGTTACGCCGGTGATAGGTTTGCTATTTTGATGCCAGACGTCTCGCCCATGCAGGCCGATGTTATCCTGAATGATATCAAAGTAAGCATTCAGCACCTTGCTTTTAGACATAGTCTCAATGCCAATGCTATTTACACCACCGCACGAAGTGCTCAAGTGACGTTGTTACCTAATCAGCGCCTTGCGACTGTGCTAAACACCATGCTGTTAGAGCTTGAGCGTTCTCATGACAGTGCAGCGTAGGTTGGTCAGATTGGTGAAAATAGCTGGTGTATGTGCACGAAGATGCCTGCGGTGAATGTCTAATGGATTTAACGTTACCACGAATTAACGCACTAGAAAATTCTGCAAACGAAGATGCAGCGGCAGGTGCTGAGCGTTGCCATTCAACACGTATATCTAATATGGGTGTCCCTGCAAAAGGTGATGTTGATGAGTTAGCGGTGGGTGTCTCTGTAAATGGTGATGCTGATGGGCTTAGCGCGGGTGTCACTGGTAGCGATCATGTAGTGATGTCTAGCCAAGATAAAGTAATAGTTGGATATTGGTTAGTGCAGGCAGTGCTTAATGTGGCGCTCTCTCGTGGCTGTAATAAGAATAAGCTCTTGCGCGGTACAGGTATTTTTGAGGAGTCGTTACAACCCAATTCGCTAGTAAGCATAAACCAGTATTCATCGCTGTTAGGCAATGTTCATAGCCAAACCAAAGGTAACGATGTCAGTTTTTTATTGGGTGGTGCTTTAGCCTCGCAGTGGCTTACTAGTCCGCTACATGTGCTTAAAGCATGCGAAAATATTGAGCAGCTACTTTTACACCTTACTCAACGCCAAACATTTAGGTGGTGTAGCTTACCGCTCTGTCAGTTTCAGCGGTTTGAAAGTACCGACAAAATTATACTAGTGCCTCAGTTTACAGGCATAAGCAGCAAACAGCTTCAATTCACTCTTGAAGTGGCATTTGCAACGCTGGTGGCGCTCATTAAAAGTATTACGAATAAGCGAATACCTTTGTCTTTTACCTTCACAGGCAGTCGACCGAAGAATATCGCTGATTATGAAACGCACCTTGGGCTTAAATTATCGTTTAATAGCCGCTTTAACAGTATTTGCATTGAAAAAAGGGTAACAAGCCATCCCTTAGGGCTGACAACTCAGCCGATAGACTCTGTTGAATTGCACGCATCTATGGAAGATTTACCAAGTAACAGTGCAACGCAAACAAAAGAAAGGAGTTCTATTGAACAGCAAAACCGCTTGTCTTTGCCTGACTTTGTGAGGCGTTACGTTTGTACTTCGTCTAACACGCACTCGCCTAATATCGGATTGCCTGAATTGGCGGAAACCCTAGACGTCAGCGTAGCAACGCTGAAACGGAAATTAAAAGAGTTCGGCACTAGCTACCGCGCTCTGTCTGAAGAAGTGCAGCGCAATCATGCGCTTTTACTTTTATCGGTGCAAAAGGTGAGTAACGAGGCTGCGGCCAACGCAATGGGTATTAACGATTTGCCCAACTTTCGTCGCACGATAAAACGACTAACAGGTAAAACCCCTAGCGAACTTAGAAGTTAATCAGAAACCGTAAATCGTGTTCGCCCCTTATGTGTCGAACATAAGACCTCTGTAATTAACATCTCAGTGCACTATCAACCCTACGATATAACTATGTGACGCTGACCCCCAGCAGCAAGGTGGTTGTGGTCCCACTTCTTAAAAAAGCAATACTCTTTGTCGCGTCAGCTTAATGTAGAACTACTATGCCTGCTGTAATTCGACGCAATTACAAACTTTGTAAGTCTCATTGAGAGGGTAATTCTCTGTACGGTCTGTTATGACATAATCATTGGAAAGTAAATGTCTTTTCAATATCGTTAAAACCTTTTATCCTTTGCTGCTTTAGCTTTGCATCGTCAAAGACCGAGAAGATATGGTCTTGTTGAAGCTTGTTTTACGCATTCGCACCCTTCAGGTGGCTGTTCAGCGTAGCCTTTAAACTTTTGCTGTCACGCAATAAAACCCAAAAGAGAGTTTTCTGTGCACGAAAATAACGACATTGCACCAAATTCTATTGTTCCAAACCCACTAGGTTTAACGCCTATTTTGCTTTTTGTGATCCTAGTTGTGGTTACAGGCATCACCACAAATGACATTACCGCAATGCCTATTTTGGTGGCGTTTTTTATCAGCGCTGGGTATGGCCTATGTTTAAATCCGAAAGGTAAAAAGGTCAGCTTCTCTGAAAAGGTACAAACCTTTTGTAAAGGCGGTGGCGACAAGAACATTATTCTCTTAGTGCTGATATTCCTACTGGCAGGTGCGTTTTACGCGGTGACTATAGATATTGGTGCACGAGATGCCACGGTCAACATGGCGTTACAATTTGTACCTTCCTCACTGATATTGCCGGGTCTGTTTTTGATTTGCTGTTTTATATCATTTTCCATGGGCACGTCTATGGGCACCATTACCGCGCTCTCGCCAATAGGTGCAGTTCTCGCCACAAGTTTAGGGCTGCCGGTGGAAATGGCGCTAGGTATTGTAGTGGGGGGCGCTATGTTTGGTGATAACCTCTCGTTTGTTTCAGACACCACCATTGCCGCAACACGAACACAGGGCGTACAGTTAAAGGACAAATTCAAAGCAAACTTAATGGTGGCTGTACCAGCCTGCATCGTTACTATGTCGTTACTGCTTATGGTCGATGTTGATACTTCAGGAATTGTTGAAGGCGGCAGCTACGATTTTTGGCGCATAGTGCCGTACTTGTGCATTATTGCTTTCGCGCTAACAGGGTTTAACGTCATCAGCGTACTTGCAGTGGGTATTGCCAGTGCCTGCGTAGTGGGCTTGTTGCAAGGTAGCTTTACGCCACTTTCCATGATGCAAAGCATTCAAAAAGGGATGGGCTGGATGCAGGACTTGGCGATGATTGCCATAACCATAGGCGGCATTGTGGCGTTAATGCACGCTAACGGCGGTATAACCTGGTTAATAGAACGCTTGACCCGCAAAGTTACATCAAAGAAAGGCGCGGAATTTAGTATTGCAGGCTTGGTCAGCTTTTTAGACATTACAACGGCGAACAATACCATTGCCATTGTTACCGCAGGCCCAATTGCTAAAGACCTGAACGAAAAATACGGCGTAGACCCACGCCGTACCGCGTCATTACTGGATATCTTTTCGTGCAGCTTTCAAGGCTTGGTTCCTTATGGCGCGCAGCTTTTAAGTGCAGCGGCCGTAGTGGGCATTTCACCTTTGGCCATTACACCTTATTGCTGGTACCCCATGCTTATTTTTGTGTTTGGCGTGGCGGCCATTTGGTTTGGCTTTCCCCGTTTTAAAACGCCGCAGGACGATGAATTAACCCAAAGCGCTTAAATTCTCGTAACGCTTAACAGGCTGGCTTTTTAGGGCGGTATCTTCTAGGATCACCGCCCGAATTTTATTGATGATTAAAACCTCGCTTTAGGATGTCACTTTGTCTTCACCACTTGCTATAAAACCTCTTTACAACAAACTAGACGATTGTTTAAGCGCAGATAAATTTCGCTTAAAGCGCCGTATTACCCAGCTTGCGCAAAAAGTGAATGGTACATCTGGTGTTGACGGAAAAGGCGCGGTGAAAAAAGCAGATAATCACAAAGATTCAGAACGTGGCAACGCAGTTAGCAAAGAAAGCTTAAACGCCCAGTTTGAAAAACTTGAGGGCGATATCAATGCATCAATAGAAAAGCGTGATTGGCGTCAAGACAACCTTCCTAAGGTTGAATACCCGCCGCTGCCGGTTAGCGATAAAAAAGAAGATATCAAAGAAGCGATTGCTAATAACCAAGTGGTTATTGTGGCCGGTGAAACCGGCTCGGGTAAAACCACACAGCTACCTAAAATATGTCTAGAACTAGGTCGCGGTGTGAATGGCATGATTGCTCATACTCAGCCAAGACGCTTGGCTGCAAGAAGCGTGGCGACACGTATCGCTGAAGAACTAAACACGCCACTTGGCGAAAAGGTAGGGTTTAAAATTCGCTTTAGCGACCAGGTAAGCGAGCGAAGCTACGTTAAACTTATGACCGACGGTATGCTGCTTGCTGAAATGCAGCAAGATCGATTCTTAAATCAATACGATACTATCATCATCGATGAAGCCCACGAGCGAAGCCTTAATATCGACTTCTTGTTAGGTTATCTGCGCCAGCTGTTAGATAAGCGCCCTGATCTGAAGCTTATTATTACGTCAGCTACCATCGACCCGGAACGCTTTTCTAAACACTTTAATAATGCGCCGATTATTGAAGTGAGCGGACGTACTTATCCGGTAGAAATCCGTTATCACGCGCCAGAAGATAATAATGACGATATTGATCAAAGCGACGCTATCGTAAACGCTGTCGACGAGCTAATGCGTGAGGCGCCAGGCGATATCTTAGTGTTCTTAAGCGGGGAGCGCGAGATACGTGACACCCAAGATGCCTTGAGCAAACAGCATTATCGCAATACTGAAATTGTTCCGCTTTACGCCAGGTTGTCGGCGGCAGAGCAAAACCGCATATTTCAGTCTCACAGCGGCAGGCGCATTGTTCTAGCCACTAACGTTGCTGAGACATCGCTAACGGTTCCTGGCATTAAATACGTAATTGACCCAGGCTTTGCCCGTATTTCACGCTATAGCGCTAGAAGTAAAGTGCAGCGACTGCCTATTGAGCCAATATCTCAAGCCTCAGCAAATCAGCGGGCAGGGCGATGCGGCCGTGTATCTGATGGTATCTGTATTCGCCTATACAGCGAAGACGACTATTTAGGGCGCCCAGAATTTACCGACCCAGAGATACTGCGAACGAACTTAGCGTCGGTTATCTTGCAAATGCTTGCGTTAGGATTGGGCGACATCGCTGCTTTTCCGTTTGTTCAACCACCGGATAACCGCAACATCAACGACGGCTTCCGTTTACTTGAAGAAATCCAAGCCATTGCGAAAGGCAAAGCTAACAGGAAAACGAAGCAAAGTGGCAAGATGCAGCTTACCCCGCTGGGGCGTCAGGTGGCGCGTTTGCCCATCGACCCTCGCTATGCACGTATGGTGATAGAAGCTGAGCGCACAAATGCGCTTAGTGAAGTTATGGTGATTGCGGCAGGACTTTCTATTCAAGACCCACGAGAGCGACCTCAGGAAAAACGCCAGCAAGCAGACGAGAAGCACAGCGAATACCACGATAAAGATTCAGATTTCATAAGTCTTTACAACTTGTGGGTGGCGTTTAGAGAACAGCAAAACGCACTAAGCCAAAATCAGCTTCGCAAATGGTGTAAGCAGAATTTCATCAATTATTTGCGTATGCGCGAGTGGCAAGACATTGTAAGTCAGCTTAAAAAATCTATTGCTGAGCTGGGCTTTGGCATTTCAAAGCAAGAAGCCGATTATCAGGCTATTCACCAAGCTATTGCCAGCGGCTTACTGTCGCACATGGGCTTTAAAGACAAAGAGCGCGAGTATATGGGGTCACGCAATTCACGCTTTTTAATTTTTCCAGGCTCAGGGTTATCAAAGTCTCAGCCAAAATGGGTAATGGCAGCCGAGCTTGTAGAAACCTCTAAGTTATTTGCACGCATGGTGGCAAAAATAGACCCAGCATGGGTAGAGCCTTTGGCCGAGCATGTTGTGCAACGAAGCTATTCAGAGCCACACTGGTCGAAGAAACGCGGCGCGGTTATCGCGTTTGAAAAGGTTACTTTGTTCGGGCTGCCTATTGTGATGAAGCGCGCAAAGGTTTACAGCCTAATTGACCCGCCAATTTGCCATGAACTATTTATTCGCGAAGCGTTAGTAGAAGGTAACACCAAGCTCAACTACGGCTTCTTACAAGAGAATCAGGCACTGCTGGAGCAAGCTGACGAATTTGAACAAAAGACTCGACGTCGCGATTTGATTGTTGATGATGAAGAGCTGGTTAGTTTCTATGCCAAGCGTATCCCGATTGAAGCCAATAATGATGCGGCGTTTAAGAAATGGTTTAGACAGCACGGAAGTAACGACAGTTTAACCTTCAAAGAAGAAGACGTGTATCGTCAGCAGCCGGGGCAGTCGGTGGCGAACGCGTTCCCTGATGTATGGCGCCAGGGCAATATTACACTGCCGCTACGCTATAACTTTGAACCCAACGCTGAAGATGACGGCGTAACTTTAGTTATCCCGCTACCAGTGCTTAACCAAGTGGACAATGTAGGTTTTGATTGGTTAGTACCTGGGCTAAGACACGACCTTATAGTAGGTTTAATTAAAACCTTACCAAAACGCTTGCGACGCAATTTTGTGCCTGCGCCTAACTTTGCCGATGCCTGCCTTGCTGATATCAGTGAAACAGACAAAAACAACCGTCCTGTGCCTTTACTGGAAGCGGTTAGCGATAAGCTTCGCAAAATGACAGGCGTTGTTATTGAGAGCGAAGAATGGAATCTCACTCAGCTTGATAAGCATTTAAAAATGCACTTTGCGGTAGTGAACGACAACGGGAATGATATTGCCAAAGGTGATGACCTTCATGCCCTTAAACAACAGTGTGCAGGGCAGGTAAAACAAACCTTTGAAAAAGCCGCGACTCCTGAATTAGAGCGCAACAATATTGAACAGTGGGATTTCGAAAGCTTGCCAGAAACCTTTGTGCAAAAGGTAGGTGGGTTTGAAGTTCAGGCGTTCCCAGCCTTAGTGCAAAAAGGCGATAAGGTGGATATCGCGTTAATAGAAGAGGCAGATAAAGCGCAGGCGCTACATAAGCAGGGTGTTAATGTATTGATAAAAAACGCCATGCCGTCGCCGCTTAACTATTTGCAAAGTAAATTACCCAATAAAGCCAAACTGGGCTTGTATTTCAATCCATTTGGGCAAGTTAAAGCGCTAATAGATGATTGTATTTTTGCGGGTATCGACGCCATTGTCAGTGATTACTGCAAATCGAACGACACTGATATTCGGAATAAAGCTGACTTTGAGGCCTGTTTGGAGATTGCTCGAGCAAATATCAATGACAGAGTGTTAGAAATTGCCAAGCAGGTAGAGCAGGGGCTTACTCTTGCTCATCAATGCCAAAAGCAGATGAAAGGTAACGTACCGCTGACTATGATTAACGCGTTAGGTGACTGTAAAGCGCATCTAGCGTCATTGGTATTCCCTGGCTTTGTCTCTCAAATAGGTGAAAGTAGGCTGGACGATTGGAACCGCTATATTAAAGGCTTGGCCCGTCGTCTTGAGAAGCTTACCTATTGACCCCAACAAAGACCGAATGCATCAGGTAACCGTAGAAAAGTCGATTAAAGAGTGGGAAAAAACGTGCAGTAAGTACCCCAAAGGTAAGGTGCCTCAAGCCCTTGATGATGTGCGCTGGATGATAGAAGAACTGCGTGTTTCTTTGTTTGCGCAACAGCTTGGTACGGCCTACCCCATATCAGCGAAGCGTATATCTCTCTATTTAGCAGACTTATAACGAAGTTTTCGATATAGACAGGTTGTAACGCATAGTTTACTAAGCGCGGAGCGCATCTACATAGGCTTGCTAATCACATTAGAGCCCCACAGTGCGCCACATCGTGGGGCTTTATTATTTGTATTCAATAAGCGTACAGCCGTGCTGTTTTATCGATAATAAAAGATAATCGTCGACTCGTTGAGGTAAGACCAATACGACTTTTGCAATATTACTGAATAAAATTTAGACAGTTCGATTGACAAGTTATCGCCATCAACCTATAACAACACTTGTAGTCGTCAGCGTAATGCTAAAAATCAGGAGAAGTAGACATGTTGGGATACGACGATAAGCGAAATTTTTTCAGGATGATGGTAAATTCGCCGTGTCAGTTGCAAATTACTGACGATGAGTCGAGCCGCACCATGCAGGCAATGTGTAGAGATATCAGCGCTACTGGTATGTCTTTAGAGGTTGATGAACCCTCGATTGAAGTAGGCACTCAGGTGAGTGTTGCTATCGAATCATCTAGTTCTCAAATTCCTTCTTTGGCCGCGTTGGCGACCGTTGTACGCTGTAAGCCAGAATCTGAGTCTAGTTGCATAATAGGTGTTGAAATTTCTCAGATGAAGTAGTCACTTTCCTGTTATTTAGGCGAAGCTTCCCCCCTTCGCCCCATTCAGTCGTAATACACGAGAGTTTCTTCAATAGTATTTTCGACATATATTCGCCGAAATTACACTGATTACCAGTCTTTATGGATGGTCTCCTGTGAATGACGACATCGTCTCTCATCATCATTTCCATTCAGTATTCCGAATAAGCCGTTCAATTTTTTCTATTTTAATGTTTGCCTACAATTGATAATAATTCTCATTAATGCGAAAGCAAACAGATTTCAACTTTTGATAGAGCGATTATTATGAAAAAGACAATTACCTTTGCCGTTATGCACTTTTCAGTAGCTTTTACTGTAGCCTACTTACTTACGGGCAGCTTGGTAGTAGGCGGTGCGGTAGCATTAGTTGAGCCAGCAATTAATACTGTGGCCTTCTATTTCCACGAAATGGTATGGAGAAAATTTGAGGATAAAGAGGAGGTTACTGAAGGGCAAACGAGTGAGTCTTCACAGCAGCTATCGAATGGCTTTTCAAATAATATAACCTTCGCTTCTTAAGATATAAGGTTTATTGCTCGCTATCTGAGCTGTCTGCATAGCCCACCGTTAACTCAATCAGTGAAATCAGCGCCCCAATTTTTATAACAACGAGGGCGCTTTTTCATTTCTAATCGTCGGTGACTTCGCAGACTAAACCTTTCAGGTAATAGCCTTCGGGGTAGCTACCAATAATAGGGTGGTCAGACGCTTGATTTAGCCTTGCAATGATTTTTATTGTACGGCCAGCATCGAGCGCAGCGTCGGCGACAACCTTCTGGAATAAATCAGCAGGCATAAGACCTGAACAGCTGAAAGTCAGCAGCAATCCGCCA
The DNA here is from genome assembly GCF_056311745.1 of Alteromonas sp. ABV4_150. NCBI lineage: Bacteria > Pseudomonadati > Pseudomonadota > Gammaproteobacteria > Alteromonadales > Alteromonadaceae > Alteromonas > Alteromonas sp. ABV4_150. Next base: position 3,444,960 of record NZ_CM149971.1, read on the forward strand.
GATTTAACTGTGTGAATGCCGTACATATTAATGTCTTTATAGCCGCGAGCAGCGCGGTTTAGTGTAGCTTTGCTGTCAACAAATTTGGGTGGGTCGAGTATGACCATATCGAACTGTTTGCCCTTTTCGTGATACTCCCTTAGCGCTTTGAATACATCTTTATTGACGAAATGCGCTTTGTCCTCACTTAATCCGTTAATTGCCACATGATGTTTAGCTAAATCTAACGCTGGTTGAGACACATCAACGTTAGTCACTGACTTTGCTCCGCCTGAAAGAGCATAGCAAGAGAATGTGCCTGTGTAGCTGAAACAGTTTAGTACATCAGCATCTTTTGCGTAATGTGCAGCGGCGGCACGGCTATCACGCTGATCGAGATAAAAACCAGTTTTATGACCATGTTCTATATCTACAACGATATTAATACCGTTTTCTTTTACTGTGACCTGCATTGGTGGCTCGCCGTGAAGCACGCCTGTCACCGGCTCTAGTCCCTCTTTTTTACGTACATCAACGTCACTGCGCTCATAAACGTGAACATTAGGCATTAGCTTGGTGATTGCCCATACTATCTTATCTCGGTGCTTTTCACCGCCAGCGCTAAGAAGCTGCACCACGGCAACATTGTCGTAGAGATCAATGGTAATACCGGGAAGACCATCACTTTCAGACGCTATCCAACGAAACGCATTCGTTTTGCTTGGGTCAAACAAGCGCTTACGCAGCGTTAGCGCAGTTTCTAAACGGCGCAAGAAAAAGCCGTTATCAATGCTTTCATCTTTTTTAAACGTCCACATGCGAACGCGAATTTTAGAATTTGGAGAATATGCGCCTCGCCCTAACCAATCGCCTTCAGAGTCGAAAACATCTACCGTATCGCCAACCCGAGCACGGCCTTTTAACTCAGCCACGGCGCTCTCGAAAACCCAAGGGTGTTTACGGCGAAGTGATTTATCTCTGGATGGTTGTAGTATGACCTGTGCTGACATGTAGGCTCTCGTGGTAGTTTAAACAATATATATTTGTTGTAAGCCAATCTGGATGCTTACGGTAATGGCCGCGATTATACGCATTTTCAAAGGTTCTGTGTTGAATAACTCAAAAGAAACCCAAACTGATTGTTATAGTAGTACGTAGACAAATTACGAATAAAATTTTGAAACTAGGATTGGATGCAGAGTATGCGCTATGTGGATTTTGAAAAGGGATGCGGCCCGAGCGAACTGGTTGTTAAGGAATGTGATGGGTTATCGCTTACATCGGGAAAAGTAAAAGTAGAGGTAAAAGCATTCGGTGTAAATCGAGCAGATACGTTACAGCGTCAAGGTAGTTATCCACCACCGCCAGGGGAAAGTGAAATCCTCGGGTTAGAGGTAGCAGGCGTTGTAACAGAAGTTGCCAGCGATGTTAGTAGCTTTAAAGAAGGTGACGAAGTATTTGGTTTGGTCGCAGGTGGTGGCTATGCCACTGAAGTCATTGTTAATCCTGCTCACTTAATGATTATCCCTAAGGGCATGCCATTTTTTGAAGCTGCAGGTCTTGCCGAAGTTTTTCTTACCGCATTTCAGTGTTTACGCACCATTGCTCATATTAAGCCCGCTCAAAGAGCCTTAATACATGGGGGAGCAAGTGGTGTGGGGTTAGCCGCCACTCAGCTATGTCGATATTGGGGTGTTCATAGTGCAGTAACAGCGTCTAGCCAAGACAAGCTCACCCTTTGTGAAAGCAATGGCGCAGAGCATCTTATTAACTACAAACAGCAGCAGTTTGATGAGGTTCTAAAAAAAGTATGGCCAGAAGGCGTTGATATGGTGCTTGATATGGTGGGTGGCGATTACCTTAACCGAAACCTCAAAGTGCTGAAGCAAGACGGCAAAGTAGTTTACTTGGCCATGCTAGCAGGACGGTATGCTGACAACCTTGATATGGCTTTGCTTTTAGGAAAGAGAGCCTCGATCATTGGGACAACACTAAGAAATCGAAGCGACGAGTATAAAGCGGACTTAATACGTGATTTCTCTAACGTATGTTTGCCCGCTTTTGAAAACAAAGAGCTAAATGTAAATATCGATACCCATTATAGTATCGATGATATCGATAAGCCTCATGCGCGATTGGAAAACAACGACACGCAGGGCAAGTTGGTCATTTCATGGTAAAAGCGCGTGGTAAAAAGCTCTTGATAAAAGCTCGTGTTAAACGCCCCTAGTAAAAGCTTTCGGTGAGAACTTTAAGTAAAGGCTCTTACCAAAAGCGCTTTGCCGAAGTATTTTACTTTCCAACAAAGCCTTCATCTGGCTTTGTTGGGTTCGCTTCTGCAGCACCGCGCGCAAGGTCATCACAACGCTCGTTTTCTGGGTGTCCTGAATGACCTTTCACCCAATGCCAGTTTATCTTGTGCTTTTTCACCGATTCGTCTAAACGCTGCCACAAATCTGCGTTTTTAACCGGCTTTTTATCAGCAGTGCGCCAGCCGTTTTTTCGCCAGTTATGGATCCACTGATTAATACCATTTTTTACATACTGACTGTCGGTAGTTAACTCAACGTTGCACGGCTCGTTTAAGCTATTGAGTGCTTCAATCGGGGCAAGCAGCTCCATACGATTATTCGTGGTGTGGGCAAAGCCATCGCTCAACTCTTTTCTATGCTGTTTGTAAATTAGTACAGCACCGTACCCGCCCGGGCCAGGGTTACCTAGACACGAGCCGTCGGTATAAATGTGAATGGTCTTTTGAGCCACAGCGTTTCCTTTAGTTTAACTCGCTTAATTTATCTTGTGTTTTCCCTTAGCGGATTGCGAAGGGGTTGATATACTATCAAAAAATGAAAGTGTAATTATAGTAGAGGTTCCATGCGCCAAATTGTTCTCGATACTGAAACCACAGGTATTGACCCCAAAGAAGGCCACCGCATTATCGAAATAGGGTGTGTTGAAGTTGTTAACCGCCGTTTGACGGGGAATCACTTTCACGTTTACATCAACCCAGGCCGGCATATTGAACAAGAGGCAATTGAAGTTCACGGCATAACCAATGAATTTCTTGCCGACAAGCCTACGTTTTCTCAGGTTGCCCAGGAGTTTGTTAGCTTTATCAAAGGGGCGCAACTTGTTATTCACAACGCACCATTTGACGTGGGCTTCATGGATCACGAGTTTGGAATGGAAGCCTCAACAAAAGGCGTCATCACCAACCAGATATGTGATGTACTGGATACGCTGACCCTTGCTCGCCAAATGCACCCTGGGCAGAAAAACAACCTTGATGCATTGTGTAAACGCTATGGCATAGACAACAGCCACCGTACGCTTCACGGGGCTTTGCTGGATGCTGAAATCCTTGCCGATGTCTATTTATTAATGACCGGTGGACAGACTAAGCTTAAATTGGCATCTAGTTCGGGTAATGATGCTGACTCAACCGCTATTCGCAGGGTCAAGCGAGGCGCAAATAAATTAAAGGTTATTAAAGCTACCGCCGATGAAATAACACAGCATGAGGCTCGCTTGGACATTGTAGAAAAAGCGGGTGGCAAATGCTTGTGGCGTCCTCAGCCTGAAGAGGCGTCTTAGCCAAAAACGTATAAATAGAAATAAAATAACCAAACAGTGCAGGAGCAGCGTAGCGTGAGAGTGTGGTTTTGTTGGATAATTATCTTATCGCTTTTCATACACATAAGCGCTAGCGCTCAATCGCAAGAAGACGAGCGCGACGCCGCTAGGCAGCTCGCAGATAGTGCAATTCAAAACCCTCAGTCAAATAATCAAGATGTTGATGCTTCGCCGCTTACTGACTTAGGCGACAGCTACACAAACTCAATTAAACTTCTACAAAACCGATTTCGTGTTGATTACAACGTTGAAGAAATCACTATGGTTTTCTTCAGAGAGTATGGCTCTGCCCCCGTAGTACTTGTAAGGCCTGATGGGTCTAAGCTGTTCCAGGGGCGAGTGGACGAAGACAAAGTAGAGTGGTTCGATGCCGACACCTTCGACATGATCACCATTAAAAACCCAGTTGCTGGGCCGTGGCAGGCCGTTGGCCAAGTGCTGCCAGAAAGCCGTGTAATGGTTATATCAAATATAGAGTTACATGCTGATCCGCTGCCTGACGTGTTATTTGCTGGTGAAATTCTTAAATCTACTGCGTATCTCACAAATAATGGCAAGCCAATTGACAACAAGCAGTTTAGAGATGTGGTCGAGCTCGATATTGAATTTAAAAGTACGAACAATCCTAATTTCGGAAACTTTGGCACAGGCGATCAAAATATTGCTACGTTTCAAGACGACGGCCGAGGAATGGACGAGCGCCCAGCAGATGGTGTCTTTACCGGGCAATTTAATTTAAAAATACCGGCGGGTGAGTGGAAGCCTGTTTTTCGCGTTATTACTCCCATGTATACCCGTGAGCAAGAAAGCCAACCGATTGTCTTACATAACAACCCTGTTTCTATTGACGTCGAAATGAATGGCGGCGGTGACGGCTACCATAAAGTAATAATAGATGTTGATCGGGAGCTCGTGGATATTGAGTCTTTACTTGTGGATGGAAAAGTAAAGTTCCCTAATGCAGACATGCAGAACTTTTCTTTGACAGAGGGGGGCAGTGATCCACGCGAGTATTTAATCGTTGCTTATGAGGAAGGCATTTTTAGAGTAAAGATTACGGCGTATGGCACTACAGTAAACGGACGAGACTTTATATTAGACGTGCCTGAATTTAGTTTTGTTGCAGAGGGGCCGCAAGAGCCTGAAGTTGAAGACCCACTAATAGATGGAAAAGACCCAATCGTTGACGGGAGCGCGCCACTTGTTACGTCGCCTGAGCTGAATCCCGCCGCAATGACGCCAAATGAAGAATCTTCGGAAAAGGAAATGGATAACGGAACCTTGACCATTATTTTGATAGCGGTCAACGGGTCTATAGTTATTATCGGCGTCATTGCTGCTGCGGTTATTATTTTTATGCGCAAAAAGCGTACGTCTTCTACATCATCGCCTGAACCAGCAAAACAAAGCTCGGCCACGACAGATGCCGATCTCTCTATGGAGGAAGCGCCTAAAGGGTTTAAAAAGTTGTTGGGCATGTTTAAGAAAGAGAGCAAGCCGGAAAAATCCTAAAGCGTGTATTATCACAGTTGTGATTATGCGATGTTAAATTGTTCACTTTGAATTTTATTTCGACATAATGTCTATTTAACAGGCAAACAAACCGCAGATGACAATTTTATTAATAAAAAGCGTTGACTCCACATGGGGGAATACGTATTATCTGCGCCGCAGTCAGGGGACAGGGCAACAACAGTCAAGTCAACTCACTGATAACATTGAAGATGTGGAGCGGTAGTTCAGTTGGTTAGAATACCGGCCTGTCACGCCGGGGGTCGCGGGTTCGAGTCCCGTCCGCTCCGCCACTCTTTCAATGGTATAACTAAAAGGTCTTCGGAGCGGTAGTTCAGTTGGTTAGAATACCGGCCTGTCACGCCGGGGGTCGCGGGTTCGAGTCCCGTCCGCTCCGCCATTTAGTTATACAGCGCAATCTCGATTATGTGGAGCGGTAGTTCAGTTGGTTAGAATACCGGCCTGTCACGCCGGGGGTCGCGGGTTCGAGTCCCGTCCGCTCCGCCATTAATCGAAAAACGCGCGCTCATCATTATTGCGGAGCGGTAGTTCAGTTGGTTAGAATACCGGCCTGTCACGCCGGGGGTCGCGGGTTCGAGTCCCGTCCGCTCCGCCATTAATGATAAGATGCTATTCAAAAGCAATTCCTTATTTCAAAATAAAAACAACTTCTCACTAGTATCGCCATACAAGCCTTAATATTTTATTCAGCGCGTATCCTTGTTGTTATGAAAAATTGCGTGAAGCGGTTGCTGCATTCGTAAGTTTTTTATTGACCGGTATCCTTTCCAAGCGCCCAAACGACTATCTATACTGACTGGTATTAGGTATAAAAAATATCTAACAAACAGTGACATGTGCCCTAAAGTCTTAGTGCTTTTTTTTGAATCTGTACTAGAGTGTTCGGGTGAATGCTTGAATACAATGTAGATTATGAATAAAAGCGATCAAAAACAGTACTTTTTAGCGGATAATTTAAAAGCGATTGGCGTTTCTCTACTAAGCGTTATTTTAGTGTCCCTCGTTCTTGCCATAGTTATGTTCGTGTTCGTTAGGGAACAAGAAGAGAGCAGAGCCAAAGGGATCTTAGATAATGTTCGGACAGTCTTTAGAGACGCTGAGATTACCCTTGATTATCTCAACGCTCTTACTTATCAGTCGTGTGAACTCGAAAACTTAGCAGAAATGCGCAAGACTCTATTTCGCTCTCGTTTTGTAAAAGAAATTGGTTTCTACGAAAATAAGCAATTATCGTGCAGCACCTATCTAGGCGTTCTTAAAGAGCCTATAAAAGAAGTAACTCCCGATTTTTACACTAAGCTTGGAGATGCATTTTGGATAAATACGCCGCTGCAACTATTTGATAAGCAGGCTTCAGGCACCATTGTTCAACGTGGACGCTATAACGCTGTGCTAGATATGGATAGTGTCATTGGCTACAGTTTTACACAAGATTGGCAGCTTTTTTATAACGGTGATCAATTTTATCACATGGCGGGTAATCCAGGGCTTGTTGATAGTAAGCTTACTCAGAAAGACATGGATGCACGTACTGGTTATTTTTCCTTAAAATTCATTTTGTGCGATGAACGCTACACCAACACTTGCCTACAAGTTAAGTCTGATCACGGTCGTGTGTTGGATTTACACATGGGGAAGATTGTCTTGTTTGTCTTCGTCATGCTCATGACGGCAGCACTCACGCACATGCTGGTGTTCAATTATCTAAGACGCCGTCGTTCTTTGGAGGCAAGAGTAAGCAAAGGGTTAAAAGAGCATAAGTTTTATAGCCTTTACCAGCCATTTGTGGATTTGGAAACCGGCAAAGTCATCGGTTGTGAAGTGCTAAGTCGCTTTGAAGACGAGTTTGGGCCTATTTATCCCGATGAGTTTATTCCCCAAGTCAAAGACCAAGATATGACGTGGGAATTTACCGTACATATGATTACGACTGCGATAAAGGACCTCAATGAGAATCCGGATATTCCAGAGGGGTTCAAAGTGTCTTTCAACTTGTTTCCTTTCGATTTTACAAGAGAGGATTGCTTAGACTTAGATTTTGTACTGGAAATGAATGTTAAAAATTTCAAGTTAGTGCTGGAAATCACAGAAGACGAGCAGATTGCAACCCATAGTGCAGTTAAGCATATTAAATCTTTAAAAAGCAAAGGGTTCTTGTTTGCTATTGATGATTTTGGTGTGGGCTACTCTAACTTAAGTCAGCTTAAAACCTTGAACTGTGACTATCTCAAAATTGACAGAAGTTTTGTTATGGATATGGAAGACAACAGTATTCGTTCGTCACTTATTCCACATATTGTCAGCATCGCCGAAGGTTTAAACGTCGACCTGATTGCAGAAGGCGTCGAAAATACCGAACAGTGTAATGAACTGAAGGGCTTGACTATCGGGTTTGGCCAAGGGTGGTTGTTTGGCAAGCCTCAGTCTGCCGATGCGCTAGCTAAAAGCGTCCAAGATACACAATAACACGTTTTAGCGCTGTCATTTTTCAGTTGGTGTTGGTAGTGTTTAGCGCTACCATTCACCGTCTGGAAACTATAGAAGAACAGTCGCATGCAGGACGTGCTAATTTGCAGCAACATTAATAAAACCTATCAAGATGGCAGTAACGCCACCCCCGTATTACACGATGTTTCTCTTTCTATAAAAGCTGGTGAACATGTAGCCATTTTAGGAAGCTTCCGGCTCGGGTAAAAGTACGCTACTACATATACTTGGAGGATTAGATAAACCCTCCAACGGCGAAGTTGAATTTAATGGTAAATCCCTTGGTAAACTTTCTGGTAATGCATTAGCTAAACTTCGCAATGATGAAATGGGGTTTATTTATCAGTTTCATCACCTTCTAGGTGAATTCACTGCTTTAGAAAACGTTGCGATGCCGCTTAGAATAAGAGGACGGTCGATAAAAGACGCCCATACCAAAGCCAAAGCTATGTTAGAAGAAGTCGGGCTTTCCCATCGAACGGACCACTTACCCTCAACCATGTCGGGTGGCGAGCGCCAGCGTGTGGCAATCGCCCGCGCCTTAGTCACTGAACCTTCCGTTGTGCTCGCTGATGAGCCTACCGGGAATTTGGATGACTCTACGGGTGAACAAATTTATAAGCTTTTGACCAGTCTAAGTGAGAAAAAGGGCACTGCTTTTGTGGTGGTGACCCACGATATTGCTCTTGCTGCGAAAATGGATAGGGTGTTGAAGATAAAAGACGGCCGGCTAGCTTGCGAGGCGTTATCCATGGAGAGTAATAATGCTCGCCCTTGAACTGGCAAAACGATTTAGAAAAACACGCTCCGAACAGCGTTTTATTTCGTTTATATCAATGTCATCGACAATCGGCATTGGACTTGGGTGTTTCGTGCTTATCGTACTGCTTAGTGTTATGAACGGTTTTGAAAAAGAGCTGACAAGTCGTATTCTAAGTGTGGTTCCTCACGGCGAACTTTACACTAAAAGTGAAAGTGGCATAGAGAACTTAGACGCTCAGCTTTACCGATTCTCTCAAGACAAGCGTATTGCGTCAGTAACTCCTTACACTGGGTTAACAGGCATGCTGCAATCGAAGGGTGAGTTGAAGGCCATTAGTGTTACCGGTATCCCAGTTAATCAAGTTGGCGACAAATTTTCTGAAAGAGTGGCTAGCCAGCACTGGCTTAACTTTTCCGAACAGACCAATGGGTTAATTATTGGAAAAGGTATTATGTCTTCCATGGGGCTCTCTGTGGGAGATACAGTTCAGCTATTGATACCTCAAGCCACCCATGATTTAACCTTTAAGGCGCCACGTTCTATTACGCTGACTATTGCAGGGGTGCTATCTGTTGGTGGTGAGCTAGACAATCAGCTTGGGCTGATGCACCTAGCGACTGCCTCGGAAGCTATTGGTATTACATCTAACGCCCAGGGTATTCAGTTTACCCTTAATGATCCTTTTTCAGCATACGATACCATGCGAGATATAGGCTATAGCTATCCTCAAGCTGTTTATATGTCTGATTGGACACGTACTCAAGGGCATTTGTACAACGACATTCAGCTTGTAAGAGCGGTAGTCTATGTTGCGCTTGCGTTAGTGATTGCCGTTGCTTGTTTTAATATAGTGTCATCGTTAGTGATGGCGGTTAGAGACAAGCAAGCTGCTATAGCGATTTTAAAAACAATGGGAGCCACAGACCGCTTAATCCGCAATACATTCGTGCTGCAAGGTGTTATCAATGGATTTGTCGGCATCACCGTTGGCGTTACGCTAGCCTTGCTGGTGGCGCCCAATTTGTCGGATATTGTTCGTTTTATCGAAACGTCATTGGGTGTAGAAATTCTATCTGGAGATATCTATTTTATTGACTTTCTACCTTCACGCTTACACTGGCAAGATGTCGTAATAACGGTTGTTGTAGCCATGTTTTTAAGCGTAGGCGCAACGCTATATCCAGCACATAAAGCAGTGAAAGTGTCGCCATCTTCTGCGCTTCACTAGCTAAATTTTAAGTCCGAGCGATAATTGTATTTACTTAACAAGTCAGTTTCGCGCGAAAAAATAAAGGCCAGCAAATTATGCTGGCCTTATTTGTATTTAACTGCTGGGTTTGTGCGACACTTAAATAATGTTCACAGCCCACTAAGTGGGCTTTAATTCCTTGCTAACTGTTCTTTTCGAAGTGTTCAAAGTCAACATCTTCTTGTTTCAAACCAGCTTTAGGGTCGTTATAAACATTCTCATCTAACGCGCCTTCGCTCTTTGCAACGACGCATGACACCATGCAGTCACCGGTAATATTCACCGCAGTTCGGGTCATATCAAGCAGTCTATCTACACCGATAATAAGCGCAATACCTTCAACGGGTAAGTTTACCTGCTGCAACACCATGGCCAGCATAATCAGGCCAACACCAGGTACACCAGCGGTTCCGATAGAAGCAAGAGTGGCGGTCAACACTACCATCATATAGTCGCCAAGGCTTAAATCTACGGCGTAAACCTGAGCAATGAAAACGGTCGCTACACCTTGCATGATGGCGGTACCATCCATGTTAATAGTTGCACCCAAAGGCAGCGTGAATGATGAAACTGAATTACCTACACCAAGTTTGTTTTTTGCTGTTTCCATAGTGACAGGCAGGGTAGCGCTGCTGCTTGACGTACTAAAAGCAAAGAGAGCTGCGTCACGCATTTTTTTCAACAGTATGACCGGGTTCAAGCCCGCCAAAACTTTAAGCAAAACAGAATAGGTAACAAGGCCGTGAAGGATCAGAACGCCAAATACTAAGAAGAAGTACTTCGCCAAACTCAATATCGTTTCGCCGCCAATGGTTGAGAATAGCTTTGCCATCAGTACGTAGACGCCGTAAGGCGCTAGGTTCATGATGATTGTCACCAAACGCATGATTACCGTATTAATATCTTCAAAGATAGCGGTGAGGCGTTTGCCCGCGTCACCCGTCATCGCCATTGCTATACCAAAGAGTACTGCAAAAACAATGATCTGAAGCATGTTGCCCTGCGCCATTGAATTTATTGGGTTGCTAGGAAACATATTAACAATAACGTCTGACAGGCTAGGTGCCTCTTTAGCTTGGAACGTGGTTTCAGTGGTAAGATTCAGCCCGTCACCAGGAGAAACGACTAAAGCTATACTCATGGCTAGTGTTATGGCGATTGCGGTTGTGACAACATATAATCCAACCGATTTCGCACCTAGCCTTCCCAGCTTGCTTGGATCTGATAAGGTACTTGTTCCGCATATAAGGGATACGAAAACGAGGGGAACCACTAGCATTTTTAAGCTAGCGATAAAGATTTGTCCGAGAGTAGAAAATATACCTTCGACAAGAATGTTATACGTTGAGAGCTCTAAACCGAATATCGAAAAAGTAAAATCTCCGCTATCATCAAATAATAATTGGAGAAAGACACCAGTCAAGATACCGGCAGCCATGCCGATAAATATGCGAGCGGTTAAACTATATTTATGTGCAGATGAAGACATTAATGTTTCCTGTGCATTTTTATATTTTTAATCTTTCGTAGTGTGCCAGATTTAGTTGATTTTTAAACATAAAAAACGACGCAATTGTCAATAAAAGAGGTTCAGGAACGAATTATGTCGACATTAGCGAGAGTGCTAAGCTTAATTAGCGCAATATTTATGCTAACAGCATGTGGTGGGGGCGGCTCTTCAGTCTCTCGGGATAACACGGATAATGGAAGCGGAGACGGCGGTACAACCACGCCTACCTATTCAATTGCCTTATCGTTAGAAAATGAAAGTGGCGCAAGCGACAACAACTTATCAGAAAACAACAGCCTGTTTGCGGTAGCGACTGTGACAGATGAAGACGGGAATCCGCACTCAGATGCTCTGCTAACTTTTACCCTGAGTAACGAGGAACTTGCCGAGTTTGGAAATGATACCGGCACTGCAAGAACTAACTCAAGCGGTGTCGCCAGAATTCGTTTAGATGCAAGCACGGCTTCGGGTGATGGTGAAATTACCGCAGCGCTAGGCAGTGGCGAAACAGGAACGACAACGTTTTCTGCGACCGCAGTTACCGGCACAGACCCTTCTACAATTAGCGTTTCTCTCTCGTTGCAAAATGATAGCGGCGAGGCTGATAACAACCTTTCATCGAGCAATGCGTTGACGGCAGTTGCAACGGTAACAAATTCACTGGGTGAACCTCAGGCAGATTTGTTGCTTACCTTTTCACTAAGTAACGATGAGCTGGCTACCTTTTCAAATGACACAGCGACTGCACTTACCAATGCAGAAGGTGTTGCAACAATAGGTATGTCGGTAGGAAGCGCGTCCGGTGACGGCGAAGTAACGGCTACTTTACCTACTGGTGAAACAGACTCGACGACTTTTAGTTCTGAAGGCAGTACAACGGTAAGTGAAAACCCGGCATCTCTGGAGCTTTTCGCTGACAGTATTCAGCTGGCTTCAAGTGGTAGTGATGAAGTCGAACTTATTGCACTAGTTAAAAATGAGCAAAGTGTGTTGATGGAAGGGGTTGAGGTAAGCTTCTCAGCAGCAACAGGTGATGGCGTTGAGCTTCAGCTCACGCAACCCGTTACCCTTTCAGATGGTACCGCACGTGCAATACTGACGTCGCAAAACAATAAATCAAACCGTACGATTACTATTACAGCCGGCGCGGGCAGCCTTACTGAGTCGGTTAATATTACAATTGCCGGAACAGAAGTAACTATCAACGGCGCGTCTTCAGTCATTTTAAATGACACTGTTGATTATACCATCCGTCTTCAAGACTCGGATGGCGAGTCTATAAAAAATGAAGATGTTGCCTTAAGTGCCACAAACGGCACCCTTAGCAGCGCCACTGTTAATACCGGGGCTAACGGACAAGCTACTGTGTCATATACAGCATCTGCCTCTGGAGAAAATACCATTACTGCATCAGCACTTAATGCTGAAACAAGCTTTACGGTACAGGTACAGCAAGACGAGTTTAACTTCGTTAACTTACCAACAGAAGAAGTGCCGTTAGGGCAAACACAGACTATCACCGTGCAATGGCGTCAAAACAACACGCCAGTAGTAGGCCAAGAGGTGACCTTTAGCGCCTCACGTGGCGTGATTGACGGCGACTCAACGGTACAAACCGATGCAGAAGGACAAGCAAGTATTGACATTAGCGCCAACAATGCTGGCATTTCTTCAATTACAGCGTCGGCAAGCGACGGAAGCGGCAATGTGTTGGTTTCAGCACTTACTCAAATTGAGTTCATAGCTACTACACCGCACACGCTTATTGCTGATGCATCGCCTGATATTTTAGGCCCTGATGGACAAACCAGCACGATTAGCGCGGTGGTTCGCGATGTAGATGGTAATTTGGTAAAAAACAGTGTGGTTAACTTTACTGTCTCTGACGTGTCTACCGGATTCGTATCGCCCTCTCAAGCAACTACCGACAGTAAGGGAATAGCTACAACAGTCTTTACGTCAGGCTCGGTTTCAACCTTAGAGTCTGTAGTTGTTACTGCCTTTGTTGCTGATGATTCAGCAATAGATGATCAAGTTACTTTAACAGTAGGTGCTCGCGCATTCGATATCTCTCTAGGAACGGGTAATGAGCTTGAAGAACCTACCTCTACATCTTACTTGAAGCGTTTCAGTGTTTTTGTTTCTGACTCAGCTGGACAGCCAGTCAGCGGCGTGAACCTAACTGCATCGGTATCGCCGGCAAAGTATGTGGATAATGGTGAATATCGCACAGGTTTCTGGGTGTATGATGACGACGAATCGCAATGGGTAGCGATAGTAAATCAAAACTGTCTTACAGAAGATGTTAACGATAACGGCATTTTGGATACAACCCCAACCAATGAAGATACCAATGGAGACCAGATGCTTACTCCTGGATTGGTGGGAACCATAACCTTTGCTAACGGCAACGCTGAAACAGATGAAAATGGTTACGCCGAATTAGAGTACCGATACCCGAGCAGTTATGCGGTTTGGTATGATGCTGTTATTTCCGTTTTCGGTCAGTCTACAGGAAGCGAGGCGCAAGCTTCGATGAACTACACGCTTAGTATTTCAGCTGAAGACGTGACCGATGAAGGCGCATCACCGCCGGCTAACCCGTTCGGTGTGACTGACCAGTGTACTTTGGTTACGCCGTAAATGTATACATTATTGAAATTATAAAAAAAGCCGGCTGTTAGCCGGCTTTCTTTTTACTTTTTAAGGCGCTATAGCACTTACCCTTGCTGGAACGGATAAACCGAACCAATCTTCAAAATTTGCGTAAGCTCATCTAGAGCAGTGCGCGACTCAATCAGTAGCTGAGGATCGCGCAAGTCATCTTCGCTTAGTTCATCGCGATAGTGTTTGTCGACCCACGCGTTCAAGCGCGTAAACTGTGTATCGTTGATTAACGTGTTTTGATTTACTGCTTCAAGTTCCTGGTCGTTCATGGCAACGCGCAAACGCAAACACGCCGGGCCGCCGCCATTGCGCATACTCTGTTTAACGTCAAAGAAATTAACTGACTTTATCGGTGTGCCTAGTGTCACTAGCTTGTCTAAATAACGCTTGACGGCTTCGTTTTCCTGACATTCAGTTGGCGCTATTATGGTCATATCGCCACCTGGAAGCGTTATAATTTGCGTATTGAACAAGTAGGTTTTTACTGCGTCTTGAACAGACACTTCGGCAGTCGGCACTTCAATAAAATGAAGCGGTTCGCTCCCAAATTTGGCTTGAAGCTCTTTAAATCCGGCGTCTTTTTGGTAGAACGCTTGCTCGTGGAAGAACAATACATTCTGGTTACCTACAGCGATCACGTCGTTATGGAATACGCCCTGGTCGATTACGTCAGGGTTTTGCTGCATGTAAACTACGCCATCGTCGTCTAGACCGTGTAAGCGAGCGACTGCTTGGCATGCTTCTAATGTTTGGCGAGCCGGGTATTTTGTCGGTGCAGGTTTGCTGGTATCAAATGCGTGACGACCATAAACAAACAACTCAACGCCAGCCTGCCCATAATTGCTGCATAGGCGTGTATGGTTGGCTGCACCTTCGTCACCAAAATGCTCGTTATCTGGTAGGTGCTGATGGTGGGCAAAGTGTTTTTCATTGGCGAATGTGCCGCGCAAAATATTGCCTGTAACCTGAGGCTCTAGTGAGCGATGAAACTTGTTCGTTAAGTTTGCAGGGGTAAAGTGAACGCGACCATCGGCAGTATCGGCACTAGGAGACACAGTGGCGGCGTTTGCAGTCCACATGCTACTAGCAGAGCAACATGCCAAGAAAATCTCGCGAGACTGCTTTGCAGCGCTTTCTAGCACGCGGGCATCAGAACCGGTAAAGCCTAATCGACGAAGTGCCGCAATATCAGGGCGTTCTTGCGGAGCTAATACACCTTGAACCATTCCCATATCGGCCAACGCTTTTGCTTTTGCAAGACCCTGCTTTGCAGCCTGCTTAGGGCTGCTTTTGGCATTCGCATTGTTTAGGGAAGCGACATTGCCAAACGATAAGCCGGCATAGTTGTGGGTAGGGCCAACAAGACCATCAAAGTTAACTTCAAACTGCTTCATACTTTCCCTCATTCTTGTAGTTTTTGCTGTTGACCCCATATGCTACATTCTTAAAGATACTGCGAATAAGTTCATAGCAACGGTAACGCTTTCGCTTTTCTCAGAGTCAAACACGGCACGTCTTTAAACCTGAGTGCGTTGTTAGGTCAGGTTGGAATGGCTGGCATTATACGGCTTTTAAGACCGATGCCAATCGCACTGCTCATTTAATGTACAGTTTTTGTGCGCGTTTAGAGCGGTGGGAAGAATAAGTATGAAGAAGATCTTGTTTTCCATTCACTTTGTAGATATATGTTAAAAAAGAGCGAGTACCCTATATATAGTGTCGGGCTGCTCCAGTTTTCAGAAATTGACGTAAATAGTCATTAAAAATCAATAGGTTTAGTTCAATTATATGGCAAAATCACTGGTCATAGTCGAGTCACCAGCCAAAGCAAAAACGATAAATAAATATCTTGGCAAAGATTTTATCGTAAAAAGTTCGGTTGGCCATGTTCGAGATCTTCCGACGAAGGCGTTAGGCAAAGTAGAGCCTAAAAAACCGGCTAAAGAACTCAAAACTTTAGGCGAAGAAGAGCGTCAAGAATATCTTCGTCGTCACGAATACTTAAAACTTGTAGACAGAATGGGCGTTGATCCAGAGAAAGACTGGAAGGCTCACTATCAGGTGCTGCAGGGTAAAGAAAAGGTAGTCAACGAACTTAAAAAGCTCGCAAAAGATGCTGACACTATCTATCTCGCAACGGATTTGGACCGCGAGGGAGAAGCGATTGCGTGGCATTTACAAGAGCTGCTAGGCAAAAAAGATAAGACATATCAGCGGGTAGTGTTCAACGAAATTACTAAAAATGCGATTCAAGAAGCATTTTCAGACCCGGGCGAGCTAAATATATCTCGTGTTAATGCGCAGCAAGCTCGCCGTTTCCTAGACCGCGTTGTGGGCTTTATGGTGTCGCCATTGCTGTGGAAAAAGATTGCGCGCGGCCTTTCAGCTGGGCGTGTTCAATCGGTAGCGGTTAGGCTTGTTGTCGAGCGAGAGCGCGAAATCAAAGCCTTCGTACCAGAAGAGTTCTGGGATGTACATGCAGACTTGACCAGCCAACAAAAAGCAGCGCTTCGTATGTTGGTTGCCAAGCATCAAGGTAATGCATTTAAGCCTAAAAACAAAGCTGAAACAGACAAAGCACTTGCTGAATTAGAAGGGGCTAACTACACGGTAGAAAGCCGCGAGTCGAAGCCAACGCAAAGTCGTCCTTCTGCGCCATTTATTACCTCTACGCTGCAACAAGCAGCGAGCACACGTTTGGGCTTCGGTGTTAAGAAAACCATGATGATGGCTCAGCGTCTTTATGAGGCGGGTTACATCACCTATATGCGTACTGATTCGACCAATTTGAGTCAAGAGGCAGTAGATAGCGCGCGAGCATATATCTCAGATAATTTTGGTGGTAAGTATTTACCAGATTCGCCTAACCGCTATGGAAGTAAAGAGGGTGCGCAGGAAGCGCACGAAGCGATTCGACCTTCAAATGTGAGCATTAGTGCTGCAAGTCTAGGTGATATGGAGCGCGATGCACAGCGTCTATATGAGCTTATTTGGCGCCAGTTTTTAGCGTGTCAAATGACGCCGGCAAAGTACGATGCAACTACCATCAAAGTAGCGGCAGGGGACTACGAACTTACAGCAAAAGGCCGAGTACTTAAGTTTGACGGTTGGACGCGCGTGCAGCCTCAGCTTCGCAAAAAAGGCGAAGAAGAACTTATGTTGCCCGATGTACAAAAAGGTGATGTGCTTGATCTTAAAGTACTTGATCCTAAGCAACACTTCACTAAGCCAATAGCGCGATTTAACGAAGCGTCTTTGGTGAAAGAGCTTGAAAAACGCGGCATTGGTCGTCCTTCTACGTATGCTAGTATCATTTCAACCATACAAGACCGCGGCTATGTGCGTTTGGAAAATAAACGTTTCTACGCCGAGAAAATGGGAGAAATAGTCAACGATCGTCTGATGGAAAACTTTGACGATTTAATGAGCTACGATTTCACGGCAAACATGGAACAGCATCTTGATGATATTGCTGAAGGCAATAAAGATTGGAAAGATGTTCTTAATGAATTCTACAGCGGCTTTTATGGGAAACTGCTGAACGCCGAAAAAGATCCTGAAGAGGGCGGTATGCGCCTAAATCAGGCAATACCTACGGATATCGCATGCGACAAATGCGGCCGCGAAATGAATGTGAGAACGGCTTCAACCGGCGTTTTCTTGGGCTGTTCAGGTTATAACTTACCGCCTAAAGAGCGTTGCACCAACACCATGAACCTAACGCCTGGTGATGAAGTGGTGAAGGTAGATGACGAGGAAGAGCTTGAAACAGAAGCGCTTCGCTCTAAAAAGCGTTGCCCTAAATGCGGCACTGCTATGGACAGTTATTTGGTAGACGAGACCCGTAAGCTTCACGTTTGTGGTAACAACCCCACCTGTGATGGCATCTTGGTTGAGACGGGAACATTTAAAATTAAAGGCTACGACGGCCCTATTATCGAATGCGATAAATGCGGCAGTGATATGGAGCTTAAGAACGGTCGGTTTGGTAAATACTTCGGCTGTACTAGCGAAGAATGTAAGAATACCCGTAAGCTGCTAAGAAACGGGGAAGCTGCGCCACCTAAAGAAGATCCGGTCGATTTACCTGAGCTTCCGTGTGAAAAGTCAGACGCTCACTTTATGCTACGCGATGGGGCGTCGGGCATTTTCTTGGCAGCGCATAACTTCCCTAAGTCACGCGAGACTCGTGCGCCGAAAGTGGAAGAACTTGCCCGCTTTAGAGATAGAATATCGCCGAAATTCTATTATCTTGCTGATGCGCCAAAAACAGACCCTGATGGTAACCCTGCAATAGTTCGCTACAGCAGAAAGACCAAACAGCAGTATGTGATGTCCGAAAACGAAAACGGAAAAGCCACCGGGTGGTCGGCGTGGTACGACAACGGCAAATGGCAGGAGCAGGCAGCGAAAAAGCCGGCGGCTAAGTCAAAAGCTAAGAAAAAATAACGCTTAGCTTATACATTACGCAGAAATATAAATCCTAAGCCCGAATTTATTCGGGCTTATTACGTCTTGATATATCCATTAGAGTCTTGCACCACAGCTCACGCAAGGTTCGTTACTTAATCAATAGAGAGTGAATTATGGCCTCTTTACAGGATCAACTTTTAAAAGCCGGACTGGCTGACAAAGCGACGGCAAAACAAGCGCGCGCTGACAAACGCAAAAAGCAAAAACAGAAAAATAAGCAGAAACAGCCGGTGGTAGATGAGGCAACGTTAGCAGCCCAGAAAGCGGCGGAAGAGAAAAAAGCCCGTTCTCGTGAGTTAAATCAATTGCAGCAGGAAGAGCGTGAAAAACGTTCGATTGCGGCTCAAGTTAGGCAGCTTATTAACGTTAATAAACAGCCACGCAAAGGTGAAACTGTACTTAATTTCACACACGATAACGTGGTAAAACGCATGTATGTGAGTGAAGAAATGCACAAGCAAGTGACAAAAGGTCGTTTGACTGTGGTGTTACTCGACGATGCTTACGAACTGGTGCCAACGCCGGTGGCTGACAAGATTGCCCAGCGTGATGAGTCTTCAATTATCTATCGCGCAGATTTAGATAAAAGCGGTAGCGATGGAAAAGACGAAGATGAAGACGATTGGTATGCCGACTATGAAATCCCAGACGATTTAACTTGGTAATCTTTTCAAGCTCACCACCTGTGGCTTTAAGAATAGCTCGGTGGTGAGTAAATGCTTTCAACCATAGCTGCATTTACTAACGTGTTAAGGACTTTTCCCAATACCCGCTCTCTATTTGCATGCTCCATTTGCAGTTGAACTTAAAAACCCCTTCATAGCTATCGCTTGCACCACCCTAAAGTATTGTATTTATTGCGACTTTTCACAAATAGTTCGCTTTAGAAAATCTTATATTGGCCGTTAACAATAAAAAAGTTTAGGGAAGGTGTTACCTCTACTTTCTAGTCTATAGTTATTAATGCGCATAAGTATCGTTGCCCCAAATGATTTGCGTTAGATGTTGTTTCTTAATTTAGGAGGGAAGCCATGAATGGTTTACCGAAGCTAGTTCTAGGTGTCGTAATATCATTATGCATGTCACTACCCGTAAATGCTGGGCTATTCAACATCTCCATCAATAATCTTGGAGGGTTAACACCCTCACAATCTAGTGCATTTGACGACGCAATTGCCTATTGGGAATCATACTTAATAGGCGTTCAAAGCGCTTTTGACCACAGTATGATTATAGAGGCAAGTGGAACGCCGATTGATGGTACCGGCGGGATATTAGGCAGTGCAGGTCCGTCAAGTGTTACTCAGCTTTCTGACAGTACTTTTGTTTACGCAAATAAAGGTCGGATGCGCTTTGACACGGCAGATTTAAATAACATGGAAAATAACGGAACACTTTTCGATGTCATCGTACACGAAATGGCTCATGTTATTGGGTTTGGTACTTTGTGGACGACCGATTTTTTTATCGCAGGGAGTCAATCTAATTATGTCAATGGCACAGGGCGCTATACTGGAGAATACGCTTTGGAAATTTATCGCCGTGAGTTCGTAGAAGACGCCACTTTCATTCCTGTTGAACTTGGCGGAGGCGCAGGTACTGCCAATAGCCATTGGGACGAGCCTTGGCCCGGTGGTTCATCGGACTTAATGACCGGCTATTTAGGGCCCTATCCAATTACGTTGAGTGATAACACTGTGGCGTCGTTTGCTGATATTGGTTATTTAACCACTGTTACTCATGCAGTAGATGAGGCTGCTACGGTTTGGCTGTTTCTACTTTCGTTTGGATTAGTACTAAGAAAAAAGTTTCTACCAACTAGTGCGCGCCCTCTGCAAGCTGTGTAATCTAACCAATGCCTAGTTTACTATTGCAAAGCAACATGCTGAATTTATAGAATAAATAATGATGAAAAGCTTGATAAGAGAGAAATATAAAGTGGATAAAGTATATAAAACTCTTATCGGACTTGTGTTAGCGGGTGGCCAATCGCGCAGAATGGGACAAGATAAAGCCCTTATGCGTTATCAGGGAATCACGCTTATTGAACATGCGTCATCGCTGTTAAAAGCTGCAGGGTGTGATGGGGTCTTAATCAACCGAAATGCGGCAGGTTTTTTAGTTGATATTATTGAAGACGCAGGTCCACTGGGTGGTGTGCACGCTGCTATAGATGATTTGTGCAATGCGAACAATGGAAGTGACAGTCTTATTGAATTGCTTGTCCTTCCTGTGGATATGCCCCAGATGACGCCTCAGCTTTTGAAATTGCTAGTATCAGCAGGGCGTGAATCCCAGCGGTCGGTTTATGTGGAAAACCGCTTTTTGCCTTTTTACTTGCCCGTTTCACAGGATATCGCAGCCAGGTTAACGCGTTACTTAGTTAACCAAAACAAGCGTCGTGTGGTGGGGTTCTTGGATAGCATAGATGCTGTTGCGCTTGAAGAAGCTAATCTTGCGCGCCCCAAAAAGGTAAATGGTGAACAAGGAAAACAGAGCGAAAAGATAACCCTTGTGGATGAGGCGCATTGGCTGAACGTTAATACGCCAGGTGATTGGCCTGATGACAAATAACGTCGAACATCAAGCATTAGTTTTAGATGGAACACCTAAAACTCTACGTTTTACTCTTGCTGAAGAGGTCGCATTAAGCATTAGTTACAACGGTATCAACTATGCAGTAATGCTTGTTACGCCCAAAGACATTGAAGACTTTATAGTTGGCTTCAGTTTGAGTAACGATATTATCGAGCATCCTCGCGAGCTCTACGGTATTGAGTTGACTCATCACAACGAACACGTTAATGCCGAAGTCGACATTGCCAACCGGGCTTTTTGGAAGTTAAAAGAAAATAAACGGCAATTGGCGGGAGCGTCGGGCTGCGGGCTCTGTGGTGTCGAAGCACTGGATAATGCATTGCCTCAACTCCAACCTGTAGACCCAATACCCCTGCCAGACGCAAGCTGGTTTGAAGGGTTGCGAAACCTTATATCTCAAGCGCAAGCATTAGCGAAGCAAAGTGGGGCAGTGCACGGCGCGCTCTACATGGATGCTAAGCGCAATGTACTAGCGTGTCGTGAAGATATAGGTAGGCATAACGCGTTTGATAAGTTAATTGGGGCAATCGCAGCTAATAATCTTTACCAGAAGGATTGCCTTGTAGTGCTAACCAGTCGCTGTAGCTTAGAACTAGTGCAAAAAGCGATACGAGCAAAATTACCTTTGCTCGTGACACTCTCAGCTCCTACAGCATCATCAGTTAAGTGGGCTAACCGCTATGGAGTTTCCCTTATCCACGTGCCTAAATATGACCCTCCGAGAGCGTATTCACCGCAATTCGTCCATCCGACTCGGACTTTGAAAGTTTGATCGCAATAAACTTCGACGTTGGCGTGAAGGTTCCGTCGCCGTAGCTTTCTAGAGGTACTAGCGGATTGGTTTCGGGGTAATACGCCGCAGCTTGGCCCGGCGGAATGTCGTAAGCTACCAACATAAACTGTTTAATTTGGCGGGTCTTGCCATCGTTCCACATTGACGTAATATCCACTTTATCGCCGTCTTTAAATCCCAGTTTTTCGATATCGCGTTCGTTAACAAAAAGGACATCACGGGCGCCAAACACGTTTCTGTAACGGTCATCCATACCATAGATAGTTGTGTTGTACTGGTCGTGGGAACGCAGAGTTTGTAAAATAAGGTCGGGCTTTTCACCTTGAGCAACTAGGTCGGCATTTAACAGCGAATCTGGCAGCGAGTTAACGGCAAATTCAGCCTTGCCTGAAGGTGTTAACCAGTGCCTTTCACTTGCTGCGTTACCTAGGTGAAAGCCGCCTGGCTGTGCAAGTTTAGTATTAAAGTCTTTAAAGCCGTCTATGGTATCGGCAATAAGTTCACGAATGTTATCGTAATCGCTAATTAAGACATCCCAGTCTACCGGTGTGTTGCCCAGTGTTGCTTTGGCGATACCCGCGATTATGGCTGGTTCTGAGCGAAGTTCAGGCGAACTCGGCGGTAGTTGACCATAGGAGATATGAACCATAGAAAACGTATCTTCAACGGTTACACCTTGTTGTCCATTAGCCTGCATGTCTACTTCAGTTCTACCTAAGCACGGTAAAATAACTGCATCCTTGCCTGTAGTTAGGTGAGAGCGGTTTAGTTTGGTAGCGATATGTACCGTTAAATCGCATTTTGATAACGCAGCGTGTGTACGGGGTGTATCCGGTGTCGCCTGTGCAAAATTACCGCCTAAGCCGATGAATACTTTAGATTCGCCACTTTCCATAGCCTGAATCGCTTGAATAGTGTTGTGACCCTGTTCTCGGGGTACTGCGAAGTTAAACTTGCTTTCTAATGCATCGAGTAAGGTTTCAGGCGGAGCTTCATTAATACCCACCGTTCTGTCACCCTGCACATTACTGTGGCCCCGTACCGGAGAAAGACCCGCACCGGGCTTACCCACGTTTCCTCGCAATAGCTGTACATTCACAATTTCTTGAACCGTAGCAACAGAGTGCTTGTGCTGTGTAATCCCCATAGCCCAGCACATGATCACCCGTTCTCCGCGCTTGTACATAGTAGCCGCGTGGCATATGTCGTTTTTCGATAAACCGCTTTGTGCTTCAATATGTTCCCAGCTCGTATTGTCGACTACGGCTAAATAGTCGTCCATGCCGTTGGTATGCGTATTGATAAAATCATGGTCAAACACGGGAGGAGCGTTATCCGCTTTTGCTTCCAGCTCCCAGGTTAGCAACCATTTGGCGATGCCGCGCATCACTGCCATGTCACCACCAAGGGAAGGCCTGAAGTAGGCGGTATTGGTTGGCGTTGAGCCATTGGTTAGCATTTCTATGGGATGTTGAGGATGTTGGAACTTTTCTAGCCCGCGCTCTTTTAGCGGATTTAAACATACAACTTGTGCACCTCTGCGAACAGCATCGCGCAGCGGCTCTAGCATACGAGGGTGGTTAGTGCCCGGGTTTTGCCCGATAACAAATATAGTATCCGCTTTTTCAAAATCGTTAAACGTAACCGTGCCTTTACCTACGCCAATGGTGGGCTTCATACCTTGTCCCGAAGCTTCATGACACATATTCGAGCAATCGGGAAAATTGTTAGTACCAAACGCGCGTACAAAAAGTTGATATAGGTAAGCGGCTTCGTTACTTGCCCGTCCTGAAGTATAGAATTCGGCTTGATGTGGTGAACTCAGAGCATTTAAATGTTTAGCGATAAGTGCAAAGGCATCGTCCCATGATATGGATTCATAATGATCAGTTTGAGCATTGAAGCGCATTGGGTGTGTAAGTCTACCTTGTGATTCTAACCAATAGTCAGTGTGCTTCTTTAGTGAACTTACTGAATGGTTTGAGAAAAACGCAGGGTCGACATAACGGCCGGTAGACTCCCAGTTCACTGCTTTAGCACCGTTTTCACAAAACTTCACTAATCCGCTTTCAGGTGACTCACCCCAAGCACAGCCCGGGCAGTCAAAACCCTTATCCTGATTGGTTTTAAGCATCGCCCGTAAATTTTTAAGCGGCTTCTCGCTCTGGATCCAGCTTTGCGTTACGCTTTTCAAAGCGCCCCATCCGCCAGCGGGTTTGTCGTAATATTTGATGTTGCGCTTATCACTCATTTTCTGCCCCTGTGCCCGCGCGGGTGTTTGCTCATGTTTACAAGACCTAATAGCAAAGCACCTTAACTATTTTTAAACGGTGTTCCAATTAATTACGCCGACTAAATTAAAGGGTTCATCAATTAAACCCTTATTTCCTGTTGCCAGTTTTACTAGGTAAGGTGCTACGACCGCTATATTCTTAAGATGAAGTAAGCGCTTTAGCTTTGTAGTAAAAATGCTATGCGTTACACTAAGCAAGTAGGTAACAAGCTTTAGTTTTTTACTTTTGGATTTTTACAGCACCAGTTATAGCGCGCTTTTTAAACATTAATAATAAAAACTCATCGAGACAACATGGTTTCTTGGCAATCACTTACATTTAATGAACTTACGAATAACCAACTCTTCGACCTGCTTAAACTGCGAGTCGATGTTTTTGTTGTTGAGCAAAACTGCCCCTATCCGGAACTAGACGAAAAAGACCGGCATCCGCAAACCCATCATTTAATGGGTTTTGAAAATAATAAACTTGTGGCGTGTGCACGGTTACTTAGTAAAGGCGTAAGTTACCCATCGGTAAGCATAGGCCGTGTGGCGACTGGTGAAGCCTTTCGGGGCAAAGGTGCGGGCAAAGCTCTTATGCGTGAAGCCATTAATCATTGTGAGGCATTATGGCCGGGGTGCGATATTGAAATTGGTGCACAAGAGTATCTAAAACGCTTTTATGAAAGCTTTGGGTTTGAGGCAACTTCGACGATGTACTTGGAAGATGATATCCCTCATATAGATATGAAAAGGCAAGGCACCGCAAAAGCATAGTTCGGAGACTAGCTCGAAAAATCGGTTAGCATGACCTTACAGCCTTGGCTCAGGTGCCTAGCCAGAGTGTTAAGCGACCTTATTTACTCTTGCCAACCGATTAGCGGTGCTTTTATAGGTATCTAGATAATATCAATTAAGACCCGAATGCTTATTTCGCATTCGGTAGTTGAGATACCAGCTCATCTAGCCCGTTCACTACAGTGTCAGGCGATAGCGCTAAAGGGTAGAGCACTTTGCCCGGTCGAGCGATAAACGCTGCTTGCCAGCCCGCCTGTTTAGCCCCAGCTATATCCCAACCGTGAGCCGCGACTAACATAGCGTCTTCTGCTGCTATGCCCATTTTTTCAATAGCCCATTCATAAGTGCGTGTATCTGGCTTGTACAAGTTAATATCTTCAACGCTAAGTCGCTCGTCGAAGTAAGACAGTAGGTCTGCATTTTTAAACTGGGTATACACGCCTTTATTTGAGGAGTTGGTAAGGCTCACCAGTTTATAGCCCTTATCTTTTAACGCTTGCAAGCCATCGCGTACGTCTGGGTGTGGGGGTAGGCTTCGCAAAGGCGTGACAATTGCCGTTTTAGCCTGGTCTTTGGTTAATTCAATACCTTCAATTTCAGCAACCATCAATAGTGAGGCAACGCCAATTTCTCCAAAGGTATGGAAGCGACCAGTGGTTGAGTCGACCAGAGAGTGATGCAGCATGGTAGAGAACCAAAGCGGTAACAAATCATCTCGCCCTCCCAGTGCTTTACCTACCGAGCTGCGCATGGCGGTAAGGTCGAGAAGGGTCTCGTTTACATCAAAAAAGATAACTTTAGGTGCCCGCAATTGTTTTTTATCTACCTGTATTGCATTGGTACTTTCTGCTTGCGCGAAAACAGGTGATGATAAAAGGCCAAGGCCTAAAGCGGTTGCACAACATATTCGTGAGAGTAGTGAAGAAAGTGAACGGGCCATAATTATCCTTTATAGATTTGAACGAGTGTTCAAGTTAGGCCGGGTAACACACGAATGCAATAGCTAATGAGACGAAACGACTATTTTCTGGTGGTCAACCGATAGCCGTTACCTCTAAGAGTTTCAATAAATATGGCATCACTGCTGTGAAGCTTTTGTCGCAGCCTACTGATATAGACATCAACAACATTAGTTAGCGGATCGCTGTGGCTTCGCCATACTCGACTTAATATGCGTTCTCGAGACAGCACTTTTTCAGCATTTTCGGCGAAGTAATAGAGCATGTCGTATTCTAATTTCGTGAGTGTAATTTCTTCCCCTAACAGTGTCGCAATACGAGATTCGTCATCGATAGTTAATGGCCCGATGGTGAGTCCTAATTGGGTAACCGGTGTATTTGCCACTCTTCGGCTTAAGGCCGTAATACGCGCTAGCAGTTCGTCAAAATCAAAGGGTTTACATAGATAATCGTCTGCACCTTGTTTTAAACCATTCACGCGCTCTCGTACCTCATCTACTGCTGTAAGAAGTAAAACCATAGGAGCATGAGGGAGAGATTTAATTGCAGGCAACAGTTCTACGCTATCTTCGTCGCCAAACATGCGATCGAGTACGATAATGGCTGGGGAATCGTGTCGAATGCGCGTCACCAAGTTGTGCAATGCCGACTCTTCGATACACTCGAAGCCTTCCGCGCTTAAGCCTCGCGATAAAAAGCGAAGTAGTGGTGCTTCGTCATCAGCAATAAGAATCTTCATTATTGTTATGGTCCTATTCGTTTGATCTTACTAAACGTTAATTACTAATCTATGGGTATCGCGTGGTTTTGTAACACTGGCAGCGTCAACGTAAACTGCGAGCCTTTGCCTAATGTAGAATACGCATTTAACGTACCGTGGTGTGCCTCTGCGATGGCTTTAGCAATGGACAAACCCAGTCCCATTCCATTGCCTTTGCGCTTTAATCTAACGAAGCGTTCAAAAACGTGCTGCAAATCGCTTGAAGAAATGCCGTCACCGTTATCAATGACTGATACGTTGATATTCGGGCCTTCACTCTCAACACGCAGCACAATGGGTGTTTCTGGATACGAGTATTTGTGCGCGTTTTCGATGAGAATGGTTAGTACCTGAGCAATTCTGTCTTTGTCCACGAGCACTTGAACCTCATTATTGGCTAGCCATTCAAGGTTTAAAACTCTTGGTTTCGTAAATTTTTGCCACAACGCAATATTTTGCGTAAGCAGGTTATGTAAATCCGATTTAACCAAATCTACTGTAAATTCGTGCATCTCGGCCCGTGCGAGCAGCAGTAAATCATCGACCAATTTACTTAAATTAACGGCTTGCTCGAGAATGGTTTCTAGCGTTTCTTTGTATATTTCATTGCTTGCTGCAGCTTGCCTGAGCGTGACCTGTGCTTCGCCGCGAATAATGGTCAGCGGCGTACGCAACTCGTGACTAACATCGGCCATGAATTGGCGACGTTTAGCGTCTTGTTTTGTTAGTTTTTCATTAGCTTCTTTTAGCGCGCGAGTGCGGCTCTCCACTTCAAACTCTAGGTGCTTGCGATGGGCATCTGCCTGATCTTCGTGCTCTTTTAAACGCGCAATCATAGAGTTAAGCGCTTTCACCAAGTCAGTAAATTCGCTGTCTAACGTTTCAGGCAATCGGTATTGATAGTTTCCTGAAGCAATGGCGTCAGTGCCTGTACGAATGACAGTAAGTGGCTGGTAAAGGGCATTAAATAGCCAGTAGCAACCCAGCAAAATGAAGGGGCAGGTAATAAGGCCCAAACTAACCGTAAACCATACAATGCTGGTGTTGAGTGTTTCGATGCTAGCGTTTATGCGCGACACCACTCCTGTTTGGCGATTTACAGCAGAGTTAATGGCTTCCCTAAACTGATTGTCGATGGTGACTTCTAATAATGTTTGAAGACGCTGTTGTTGGTTAAGCGGAGTGTTATCGTTAGCAAGCGCGATTGCCCTAAATTCAGCCACTATGCTACGAATGAGTTCTTCGAGTTCGTCAGTATCTTCTACACTCCCTAATGTTAACTCAAGCCCTAGTGCTTCACGTTGGTCAAGTTCCAGCAGCTTTATTCGGTTCAGCGAATTTTCTATCTGTTGTTGCTTATTACGTACTTTCGCTTGGTTTGCATTCTTACCAAAAATAAGCTCGTCGGTAAGCTGCTTAAAAAGTCGATAGGAAATGCTTGATAACTGCTGATGCTCAGACAGCAGCGATTGAGCTAGCTGAGCTTGGGCTAAGTTTGTACGTGTTAAATGGGCCGAAACGGCTGCACTGGCCAATGCAGTCAATAATATAAATGTGGACAGTAACCCAAACAGATAAAGTTTACGTTTGTACATGGCAACGGCATTATGATTGTTTGGCAATATATACGAGAAGATTTATGTAATGGTGCAGTTTTATTGTGATTAAACACAGTGAATGCGAGTTGAGTAAGCAATTAGCGACTAGACGTTAATGCTTTATAAATAGAAGGTTGAAAAAGACGATTTACACAAATAAGAGCGCGGACAAAGTGTGTCACTATAAAAGTACGAGCGTTATTAAGCGTGATATTAAAGCGTAAACGTTTAGCGGTTGTGATCTAACATGGTTAAGGCAATATCTGTTTGATATTGAAGTTCTTCATCTATTTTCCAGTGTTCTGGGCTCCAGCCCGCTAAGAAGCGATAAAAGTCAGCACAGGCGAAGGAATACAAATACTTCCATTCAGCAATAATTAGCGCAATGTCAGCTCGCGTGAAACGAGCTGAATTATCAGTGTTAGACAATCGAGCGTGTAGCGCATCTTTGAGCGCTTGAAAGTAAGTATTAAGCAGTGTGTCACGATGCTTGATGTGGGTTTTAGTTGATAAGGCACTGCCCAAAAAGTACGCCACATCTTTTATGCCGACACCATAACCTACATACTGAAAGTCGACGGCGGCACAGGCGGAAAAATCTTCAGTAAAACAGAAGTTAGCTACCTTAGCATCGCCATGAACTAGTGCTTGATAGTTAGCACTGGCTAACGTTTTGGCAATGCTAACTGCGTTTTGTTTTAGCAAGCCCTCTGGCATGGCTTGGAACTCATCTTCACGGGTTGCTAAATGCCAATAAGTTCCTTCATGCCATAGCGTTAAATTACAGCTCTCGAATTCACTTCTCACATTCAGAAAGCGCGCGTGAAAGTGAGCTAACCATTTTAGAACTATTTCGCATTGCACTGGGGTAAGTGAAGAGGCTGTGCGGGAGTAGCCAGTGTGCGCTAAATCTTCCATAACAAGAAGGGAGGCTTCGCCCTGTTGGCTATGCCCTATATATTTAGCTGTACGGCATAAAGCATCAGTATGCGTTTGTAATTCGCTGTAAAAACAGTTTTCAACTTTAAAAGATTGGCACTTACGATTGTGGCTAGCCTCGCCGTTCCAACCTTTGGGATGTGAAAGCGTGTTTGGCGGTGCGGCGCATTTTACTACAACCTTAGTAACTGGCTGGTAGTTGGCTTTGGGTAGAGTAGTTGGACTATCTTGTAATTGCTGAATTTCATCTATACGAGTAACGCTGACAATATTGCTGTCTTGTGCGGTGACGTCGCTAGAATAGTCTAGTGTGGCGCGAAAGCACGCACCGTAACCACTCCAAAGAGGCTGAATTAGTTGCGTATTTAATACCCGTGCATTACACACTTGGCTTAACCAATCGATATATTGCTGGTTTACCGTGTCTGACATTTCTTGCTCAATTAGAATTCGTTCTCAAAAGTTCAAAAATAAACAAAAAAGCCGCTCGAAAGCGGCTTTTGCATTCTTAAGCTAGTAAAGCACTAGCTACTGAGGTTTACTCAGTCACAGCTGCCGTCTCAACAATGTCATTTACTGATTGGGGAAGTGTTGTAGCCGCTGATGCGCGCGAGTTCGCGTGCGACATGGCTGCAGTTCTTCCCGATACAGCTAGTGCAGGTCGAGTATCGTCAGCTTTTGCCGTAAGCGCAACATCGACAAATGTGTCGTTCACCACCGCTGGCAATGCCATAGGGTGAGATGCACCACGCTTGCCTTTTCCGCTAGCGGCTAAACTAGGTGAAGTCGGCGCTGTTGTTACAGTGCGTTTTTCTTTAGTTACCGACTCAGCTGGTTTGGCTTTTTCTGCTGGTGCCTCAGTTTCAGATGGCGCATCTGCCAAGTTAATTTCAACTTGTTCTGGCGATGCTGGTTCATCTTTAGCTTCTGACGCTGTGTTTGAAGTCTCAGTATCAACAGTTTCATCTGTAGTGTCAGCGTCTGCTGCAGACGTGGTGTCTTCAGGTGTACTTGCTTGCTCAGCGCTTTCGGCTTTTTTAACCTGCTCGGTTTCAGTGGTAGCCTTGTCTTCCGCTGCAGTTTCTTGAGTTGTAGAGGGCTTATCTACTACAGGCTCTTCACTCGCTGAAGCTTCATTACCCGCTGAAGGCTCTGCATCAAACTGAAGTTCGTCCTGAACGGCTTCCACATCAAGCTTGGCTTTTTCTTGTTTGCCTTGGTTAGAAACAGGCTGTTCGTCAGCTGGTGCTAGTTGACCAGGCTCCTGTGCTTGCGTTTCTTCAACAATAGGTGCTTCAGCTTTAGCTGTCGCTTTAACTTCAACTTCAGCTTCAGGTGTTTGCGGTGAAAGCTCACCAGGCTGCTTAGCTTGAGTCTCAGCGTCGTCAACTTGCTGTGCTTCTTTCTTACGACGTTGACCTGCGGCACGAACATGGCGAGGTGAACGGCGTGAACGACCGCGACCTTCACGTTTTTGACCTTGCTCTTCACTGTTGGCTTCACTGTTCGCATCAGTAGTCGCTTCAACAGCGTCATTAGCTACTGAAGTTTGACCATCAACCTTAGCCGCATCCGATTGAGCCGCTACAGGCTTAGCGTCTACAGATTTTTCAGCTACTTGCTGTTCCGCTTGCGGCGCTGGTTTATTAGCGTCCTGCTTAGACTCAACATTACTTTCAGCTGGCGCCTGTGCTTTCTCTACTTTAGACGACTTAGGTTTTGCATCAGCTTTAGGCTTCTGCTGTACCTGTGCTTCTTTCGACGCAGGTGCTGTTTGAGCGTCATTTTGTTCTGCAGTATTTACGGCAGTGTCATCTTTTTTCACACGAACGCTGCGGCGCTTGTCACGACGTTTTCTGCGTTCAGCCACTTCACGCTTCTTCTGCGCTTGGTTTTCTTGCTGCTCGCCATCTTGCTTTTCGTGTTTAGGCTTTTGCTGTTCATCGCGAGGCTGCTGTGCTTTACGCGGCTTACGGCCTTTGTTATTGCGCTTATCGTCTTGGTCTGACCGTTGTTCTTGACGCTGGTCTTTTCGCTGATCGCCGCGCGGTTTGCGATTATCTCTCTGGTCACTATCGCGGTTTTGATCTTTGTCTTGGTCACGGCCTTTAGACTGGCTGCCACGACGGTTGTTTTTATTGCGCGGCTTGCGACGACGGTCGTCGTTATTGCGAGTGCGGTTGTTTCTATTTTGGTTACCAGATTGTGCTTTCTTGTCTTTATTGGTTTCTTCTTCGCTTTCGCTACCAAATAAGTCGCTAATCCATTTGCCAAAGCGTGCAAACAGCGAAGGCACGTCGTCAGCTTTCTTTGCCGGCTCTTCTTTCGGCGCTACAACAGGTGCAGCCGTTGGCGCAACAAGCCCTTTAAGCGCGGGTTCTTCGCGTTTAACTGGTGCCGTGGTTGTCGTTTCTGTTTCAGCTTCTACTGCAGGCATTAGCTCTACGTCGTAGCTTGCGTCAGACACAACATCGTCCGGACGACGACGCAATACTTGGTAATGAGGTGTATCCAAGTTTGCATTAGGAATAAGCAGTAAATCTACGCCATGACGCTTTTCAAGAAGCTGGATTGACTTACGCTTTTCGTTAAGTAGGTAGGTCGCAACTGGAACCGGCAACTGTGCTTCAATTTGCCCTGTATTTTCTTTGATGCTTTCTTCTTCCAAAATACGAAGAATAGACAGCGCTAAAGATTCTGTACCGCGAATAGTACCGTGACCAGAACAGCGAGGGCACACGTGGTGCGCTGATTCACCTAGAGAAGGGCGTAAACGCTGGCGAGACATTTCCAAAAGACCAAAGCGAGAAATGCGACCCAGTTGTACACGTGCTCTGTCGCTTCTTACCGCGTCTTTCATGCGGTTTTCGACTTCACGTTGGTGACGTACTGGTGTCATGTCGATGAAGTCAATAACAACCAAGCCACCTAAGTCGCGAAGACGCAACTGACGAGCAATTTCGTCTGCCGCTTCTAGGTTTGTGTTAAGCGCTGTTTCTTCAATATCACCGCCTTTTGTTGCGCGGGCAGAGTTGATATCAATAGAGGTTAGTGCTTCAGTAGGGTCGATAACAATTGAGCCACCAGACGGTAAACGCACTTCGCGTTGGAACGCAGACTCAATTTGGCTTTCGATTTGGTAGTGGCTAAATAATGGTACTTCACCACGATAAAGCTTTACACGATTTGCAAAGTCAGGGCGCACTAGCTGAATGTGCTGTAGCGCTTGCTCATAAATGCTGGTTTTATCGATAAGAATTTCACCGATATCACGACGTAAATAGTCACGGATAGCGCGAACAATAACGTTACTTTCTTGGTGAATTAAGAAAGGAGCTTCGCGCTCTTCAGCTACCTCTGAAATCGCTTCCCAGTGTTTAAGCAGAACTTTTAAATCCCACTCTAATTCTTCGTATGACTTACCTACACCGGCAGTACGCACAATTAGGCCCATACCTTCAGGAAGGTCTAATTTGCTTAGTGATTCTTTAAGCTCAGTACGCTCGTCGCCTTCAATACGACGAGAGATGCCGCCAGCGCGTGGATTATTCGGCATAAGCACCAAATAGCTACCCGCAAGCGATAGGAAGGTAGTTAAAGCCGCACCTTTTTGGCCACGCTCTTCTTTGTCGATTTGAATAATAACTTCTTGGCCTTCCTTGATTACATCTTTGATGTTTGGACGGCCTTCGAATTTGTAACCTTTTGGGAAATAAGTGCGGGCAATTTCTTTTAGAGGGAGGAAACCGTGACGCTCTGCGCCGTAGTCGACAAAAGCGGCTTCTAAGCTTGGTTCAACGCGGGTAATTTTACCTTTGTAGATGTTCGCTTTTTTCTGCTCGTGCCCTGGGCTTTCAATATCTAAATCGTACAACCGCTGCCCATCAACAAGGGCAACGCGCAAC
Organism: Alteromonas sp. ABV4_150; assembly: GCF_056311745.1. Lineage (NCBI taxonomy): Bacteria > Pseudomonadati > Pseudomonadota > Gammaproteobacteria > Alteromonadales > Alteromonadaceae > Alteromonas > Alteromonas sp. ABV4_150. The sequence continues at coordinate 3,477,879 of NZ_CM149971.1, forward strand.
TCTTCTTGCTGAGTTGCATTAATTAACATTCTTTTCATTGTATCTAACTCTGTTTTAGTACAGCCGTTAAGACACAAAATTAAAGTGACATGTGCAAACCCTCACCGCGCAACCTCACGGCTGGACGGGGACCTTGTTGTTGCGTCGCATTATCCCTGGTGGTTGGCCATGTCAGCACCGTTTTTAGTGCTTAGTTTCAACTGTTTTCGCTAGTGCCTTATTTTCAGGCAAAATCGCTAGCGAATTGTAATGGCCACACTGCTTTAAGGATGTCGGGAGCGACTAGCCCTTATTACTGTATTCTTTTTTACGAGCATTTTTATATGCTCGCTAGTCATTTAATTCTGTTAGTTAACGGCAAACTTATTTTATGTTCGCAAGCAATGGCGGTTGCTTTATCACGGCAGTGTAGTCGTTGCCTCTCTAGCTTGGTTGGTCTGAAAAATGTTTTTTCATTGCGGATGCTACCAACGCGAACGCCATACTTTTTCGTTTTACAAGTGTGAGTAGCATCGTCGTTCTTTGTAGATTGCTATCTCGTTCTCGTTTGTTGTTTTTATAACGCTGAGTTTCACGTTTCTGAAAGGGCTTTTTTTACCACTTACTGTCAAAAACTAAATTGTGAATATTACCGTTCAAAAAACGACGTTAATTATCGCACCAAAACCGCAAATTTAGCAAGGAAAGCAAGTGAATAAATTGTGTATATCTCAATAAGTAGGCTGTGTACTGAGTACAGACGAATGGTAAAAAATTGCCTTTGGTTAAAATTGCGACGATAAATGCTTTTTTCAATTATTTATCACTTTCAATTAGCCCAGAGAAATACCAATGAGGTATACTCTGGGCATGAAAGAAGAAGCCCCCAAAAAAGTACGTTTTGTAACGGTTGAAGCCGATTTGGCTGGTCAACGTATCGATAACTTTTTGCGTACGCAGTTAAAAGGCGTGCCCAAAAGTATGATCTATCGCATTTTACGCAAAGGTGAAGTGCGAGTGAACAAAGGTCGTGTTAAGCCTGAATACAAACTACAAGCCGACGATTTAATCAGAATTCCACCGGTTCGCGTGTCGGAAGGTGCACCGGCTCCATCGCCTAAACTCGATAAAATTGCAGCACTTGAGTCGCACATCCTATTCGAAGACGACCGTATACTTGTTATCAACAAGCCTTCGGGAATGGCCGTGCACGGTGGTAGCGGTTTAAGTTTTGGTCTCATAGAGGGTTTAAGAGCCTTGCGACCCGATGCCAAGTTTATGGAGTTGGTACATAGACTTGACCGAGATACCTCTGGCTGTATTTTAATTGCTAAGAAGCGTTCTGCCCTTCGTCACATGCACGAGCAACTTCGCACGGGTAAAATGGACAAGCGTTATAATGCACTGGTTGCAGGCGAATGGCCTAAAAGCCGATTTAAAGTTAAAGCACCGCTTCGCAAGAACGTGCTGCAATCGGGCGAGCGCATGGTAAGTGTAAGTGATGACGGTAAGCCTTCTGAAACGCGCTATCGCATATTAGAAGAGTACGCAGGAGCTACCCTAGTTGAGGCATCGCCCATTACAGGCAGAACTCACCAAATTCGCGTTCACTGTTTGCATGCGGGTCATCCTATTGCTTGTGACCCAAAATACGGCGATGCAGATTTTGACGCAGCGATGCGCCAAAAAGGGCTTAATAGACTTTTCCTTCACGCTCGCAGTATTTCACTGATACATCCGGCAACAGAAGAGCGGGTGACCTTTACTGCAGCCTTAGACGACACTCTCTCAAATACACTTAAAGCGCTGTAAAATATGCATTCAAAGAACCAGGCTGTGGAAACACAGCCTCTCACTTCGTTAGGTGAAAAACTACCTAAGTACAAACTTGTTATCTTTGATTGGGATGGCACGCTCATGGACTCGGCTGCTAAAATCGTCAGCTGTATGCAGCTTGCTGCAAAGCAGTGCAATATGCCAATTCCTACCTATGACGAAGTAGGCCACATTATTGGTATAAGTTTAAAGCCCGCCATCAAGCAACTTTTTAAAATTGAAGACGATGAGTTAGCCGATCGTTTAGTGGCAGCGTACAAAGAAGCGTTTGTTACCCGCGATACAACACCGTGCCCGCTATTTGAGGGCGTGGAGCAGCTACTTGTTAATTTGAAAGAAGCAGGATGTACACTAGCCGTGGCGACGGGAAAAGCGCGCCGCGGTCTTGATAGAGCGTGGGCACAAACAGGGACAGAGCGTTTCTTTAGTGCGTCACGTACCGCCGATGAGGCAGAATCAAAGCCTTCACCCGACATGCTGCTACAGTTACTTGATGAACTTAGTGTAAAAATAGAAGACGCCGTGATGATTGGTGACACAACCTACGACATGCAAATGGCCAAAACCATTGGAATGGATAGAATAGGGGTGTCATACGGTGTGCACGCGCAGGTTCATTTAGAAGCATTATCACCTGTGGCACTTGTACACTCTATAAGTGAACTAAAAACAGCGCTATTTAAATAGCGCTGCTCTAACAGAATTAGTGGCTTACTGCGCTGCCATTGCTAATAAATCGACATTGAAGTGTACACTCAGTAATTCATTTAGCAGCATTATAGGAAGACCTATTAAACTGTTAGGGTCGCGGCTTTCTATTTTATCGAACAGTAATACACCCAAACCTTCGCTTTTAAAACTGCCGGCGCAATCAAGTGGTTGCTCTTTATCGACATAGGCGCGAATGGCAGCTTCACTGTTATAGCGAAACAAAACGTGTGTTTCATCTACCTGTGTTATCGTTTTATTGGCGCTAGGTTGGTGAAGGCAAAGTGCGGTATAAAATGCCACTTGTTTACCTTGGCACGCGATTAGTTGCTTTACTGCATTTTCAGACGTACCCGGTTTGCCAAGTAACTGCGGGCCCGCATCGGTTTGGACCAAAGCTACTTGATCACTACCTATGATAATGGTGTCGTTATTTATCTTTTCTAATTCAGCGGCAACCTTGTGCGCCTTTTGTTCGGCTAAACGTAAACTCAATGCAGTAGGGCTTTCGTTCGCAAAGGGCGTTTCGTCAATATCTGGTGCGTGGGTGTCTACCTGAATACCAATGTTGGCGAGCAACATCTTTCGGTATTGCGATGATGAGGCGAGAACGAGGGAAGCCACAATTACTCCTTTTATAAAATCAATATGTTGCGTACTTTCAGTTAGTAGTACAATGTTACATTATCACTGCGCGCCACATACAGCGTTTTATTGTAGGTTAAAACGCAATTTTGCTTTGACAGGGAGGGGTTGACCCTATATCATGCGCGCCCTATGCAGAAAGTGAAACTCCCTCATTCGGTTGAACCGACTAAAAGTGCCATGAAACGTTCCGATTACCGGGGCGTGATTGCGTCTAAAGATATGGAACGATTGAGTGAAGCAGTTGTCCGATGCAGTGACTATGTGGACGCAGAAGTGCAGTTCGAAAAAGACGCGCAGGGTCTTACTGTTTTTCACGGTCATTTAGCCACGCAGGTAACACTTATCTGTCAAAGGTGTAATGGTGAACTCGATTATCCCGTGGAAGCGGAATTCTGTTTTACTCCAGTGCAGGGAGAAGAACAGGAAAGCGATGACATCATTCCCGAGGCTTACGAACCGGTAGAGGTCAACGACCACGGAGAAGTTAATCTGCTTCAAATTTTTGAAGACGAGCTACTGTTATCTTTGCCAATTGTGCCCCTTCATGCAGAGTCGGAGTGTACAGTGAAGCAAGACGATATGTCGTTTGGAAAGATTGAACCGGAACAAGAGCGACAAAACCCTTTCGCGGTTTTGAAAGAACTTAAGCGAGACCAGGAGTAAGTTATGGCAGTACAACAAAATCGTAAAACGCGTTCTAAGCGCGGTATGCGTCGCTCACACGATGCATTGACAGGCGCGACTTTGTCTGTCGATTCAACGTCGGGCGAAACTCACCGTCGTCACCACGTGACCGCTGACGGTTATTATAAAGGCAAGAAAGTAATCGGCGCGTAATACGGCGACTACATTTTGTCTAAACTAACCATCGCGTTAGATATCATGGGGGGCGATCATGGTCCCCCTGTTATCCTTTCTGCAGCCGTAAAGGCTATCCAACTTCATCCCGATGTGCATTTCACATTGTGCGGTGACGAAAAAATTATCAGCTCGAGCCTACAACCCCTTACCAATGTTGAACGCAACCGCGTTACTATAAAGCATTGCTCACAAGTGGTTGAAATGGGCGAAGCGCCTACATCAGCGCTACGAAATAAAAAAGACTCTTCTATGCGTCGCGTTATCGAACTCGTTGAGAGCGGTGAAGCAGATGCGTGCGTAAGTGCAGGTAATACCGGTGCACTACTTACCTTGTCTTTCTACTTACTAAAAACCTTATCAGGCATTGATAGGCCAGCGCTTATCAATATGATGCCTACGACAGGACACCATGACGTTTTTCTCCTTGATTTAGGCGCTAATGTAAACTGCACGCCCGAGATTCTTTTTCAGTATGGCGTTATGGGCTCAGTGCTTGCGCAAGAGGTGGCGGGTATAGCATCGCCACGGGTGGCCTTATTGAACGTGGGCGAAGAAGATATTAAAGGTAACGCGCAGGTAAAATCTGCCGACCAGCTTTTTAAAGACGCGCCAGGCATAAACTATATTGGTTATGTAGAAGGTGACGACATTTTCACCGATCATGCCGATGTAGTGGTAACTGACGGTTTTACCGGAAATGTAGCGCTTAAATCAAGCGAAGGACTGGCTAAGTTAGTGATAAACGAAGTAAAACGCCAGTCACAGAAGAACTTTTATACCCGATTATTGGCAAAAATTGCCTTCCCGTTACTGAAATCTATCTATAACAGCGTGAACCCCGACCAGTATAACGGTGCGAGTCTGATAGGATTGCGCGGCATTGTTATCAAGAGTCACGGAAATGCACAAAAAGACGCCTTTTATTACGCCATCGTGCAAGCAATGAAAGAAGCAAAGATGCATTTACCTGAAAAGATAAAGACAAAGATAGAAACGGTATTGTTGGAGCAGCTTTGAGCAAATATTCACGCTTTATAGGAACAGGTAGCTATTATCCCAGCGACGTGCGTACAAACGCAGATTTAGAGCAAATGGTGGACACCAGTGACGAATGGATCACTGACCGTACCGGGATAAAAGAGCGACGTATTATTGGAGCAGATGAAACCGCTGCTACCATGGGGGCAGAAGCCAGTAAGAAAGCCATTGAAATGGCTGGCATAGACCCGAAATCTATCGACATGATTGTGTGCGCTACCACGAGTGGTCGCTATGCGCTTCCAAGCACAGCATGTGAAATTCAACGCATTCTAGATATTGACGGTATTCCTGCATTTGACGTAGCTGCTGCGTGTGCAGGCTATTGCTACGCATTAAGTGTTGCCGATCAATACATTAAGTCTGGCATGGCGAAACGTATTCTTGTAGTCGGTACCGACTGTTTGAGCCGCTTGATAAACCCTGAAGACAGAACCATGGTTATCTTGTTTGGCGATGCGGCAGGCGCGACGATTATTGAAGCCAGTGATGAACCTGGCATTCTTTCCACACATATCAACGCATCAGGCTCTCACGGCGATTTGCTGTACGTGGGTAATCCAACCCGTGGTGACGAGCAGTCGGTTCACGAGAACTGGGGTGTGATGCGTGGTAATGAAGTCTTTAAGGTTGCGGTAACCAAGCTTTCAGAAGTGGTTGAACAAACCCTTGCTGCTAACGGTATGCAAAAATCTGATCTTGACTGGTTAGTACCTCACCAAGCAAACTTTAGAATTATTAAAGCGACAGCTAAAAAGCTGAATATGTCTCTTGATCAAGTAGTGCTTACGTTAGAGCAGTATGGTAATACCTCTGCTGCTACTGTGCCTACAGCGCTTGATACAGCTATCAGAGACGGGCGCATTCAACGCGGACAGCATTTATTACTGGAAGCATTCGGAGGCGGATTTGCTTGGGCATCAGCGCTTGTACGCTATTAGCCTTGGTGATTTTTGCCTCGATAGGGGCACTCCATCTCCGACGTTTTCTCGTTTCTAGTAAATTAAAAATAATAAGGAATCGACATGACAAAGACAGCCTGTGTATTTCCAGGACAAGGTTCTCAAAGCGTAGGTATGCTAAAAGAACTTGCTGAGACTTCTCCTATTATCGAAGCAACGTTTAAAGAAGCCTCTGACGCGCTCGGCTACGACCTGTGGGATTTAGTCCAAAACGATGCAGACGGTAAACTCAACGAAACCCATATCACTCAGCCAGCGCTGCTTGCTGCTAGCGTAGCAATTTGGCGTGTTATCCGCGAACAGGGCATCGATGTAGATTACCTAGCGGGTCACAGCCTTGGTGAGTACTCAGCATTAGTATGTGGCGGCGCCATGGATTTTGCTGATGCTATCAAGCTTGTGGAAGCCCGTGGTAAATACATGCAAGAAGCTGTACCAGCAGGTGCAGGTGCCATGTATGCCATTATCGGATTAGACGACGCTGCCATTGCTGATATTTGTCAGCAAACTGCGATTGCTACAGGCGATGTGGTTGCACCAGTTAACTTTAACTCTCCAGGCCAAGTGGTTATTGCAGGGGAAAAGAACGCTGCAGAGCAAGCTGCTAATGCGTGTAAAGAAGCGGGCGCAAAGCGCGCACTTCCTCTTGCGGTAAGCGTTCCCTCACACTGTGAGTTAATGCGTCCTGCAGCAGATAAGTTAGAAGACGCGTTATCGTCATTGAACGTTAATGAGCCTGCAATCAATATTGTGAATAATGTTGATGTCACCATTGAAACCCAAGGTGATGCAATTAAAAACGCATTAGTTAGACAGCTTTATTGCCCCGTTCAATGGACACGTACTGTTGAATATCTTGCGGCAGCGGGCGTTGAGCGCGTTATTGAAGTAGGTCCAGGTAAAGTACTTACCGGACTAAACAAACGTATTGATAAGAGCCTTACGTCTCTTGCAGTTAATACACCTGATGGTGTTGAAGCATTAAAACAATAAGGAAACGCAATGAGTCAATTAGACGGTAAAATTGCGCTTGTTACTGGCGCAAGCCGAGGTATAGGTAAAGCGATTGCCACACAACTTGCACAACAAGGTGCTACGGTTATCGGTACCGCAACCAGTGAAAACGGTGCGCAAACAATCAGCGACTATCTTTCTGAGTTTGGCGGCAAGGGCTTTGCGCTAAATGTCACTGACAAAGAAAGCGTTGATACAACATTAAAAGCAATTAACGAAGCTTTTGGTAGCATCGATATCTTGGTCAATAATGCAGGTATCACACGTGATAATCTGCTAATGCGCATGAAAGATGACGAGTGGCAGGATATTATCGCCACCAATTTAACTTCTATTTTTACAATGTCAAAAGCGGTGCTTCGCGGTATGATGAAGAAACGCTGTGGTCGCATTGTAAATATTGGTTCAGTGGTGGGCAGTGCGGGCAATGCTGGCCAAGCAAACTATGCTGCAGCGAAAGCAGGGGTCATTGGTTTTTCTAAATCGATGGCTCGTGAAGTAGCTTCTCGTGGTATCACCATCAACGTTGTAGCGCCTGGTTTTATCGATACCGATATGACAAAAGCGCTGACCGATGACCAAAAAGAAGCCATTTTCAAAGATATTCCGGCGAACCGTTTAGGTGCGCCTGATGAAATTGCAGCCACTGTTGCCTTTTTAGTGAGCGATGGTGCAGCCTATATTACAGGCGAAACTATCCATGTAAATGGTGGTATGTATATGGGGTAAATTCGCAAAAATTGCGAATTTTCCTTAGTTTGGGGTGGTATTTACCCGAACTTGGATGTAAAAATAGTATTTTACGAATTTCGAATGTCGCTGGTTTGACCAGAAAATTTGTTTAAACTGGTGCTTGCAAGGATGCACCTTGCAAAATAAACTAGCGGCACTTTTATTATCTAGTGACGTTTAAGGGAAACCTAGAATTATGAGTAACATTGAAGAACGCGTTAAGAAAATCATTGTTGAACAACTTGGCGTGAAAGAAGAAGAAGTAAAAGCAGAAGCTTCATTCGTTGACGATTTAGGCGCTGATTCACTTGACACTGTTGAGCTAGTGATGGCTTTGGAAGAAGAATTCGATACTGAAATTCCTGACGAAGAAGCAGAAAAAATTACTACTGTTCAGTCTGCAATTGACTACATCAACGCTAACAAAGACGCTTAAGTCTTAAGTAGCGACAAAGCGGCTCTTCTTACAGAGCCGTTTTTGTATCTCCTACCTTAGTTCCAAAGCGAGGGCTTTTTGTGACAAAACGTCGCGTAGTGGTTACTGGTCTTGGAATGCTTTCACCATTAGGTCTTAATAGCGAAGACACATGGCGCAAATTGCTCGCGGGCGAAAGCGGCATTGGTGAAATCACCCATTTCGATTGTAGTAACTATTCAACCCGTTTCGCAGGTCAAATTAACGATTTTGATCCGCAGGAATACATTGAAAAGAAAGAAACCAAGAAAATGGACCGCTTTATCCAGCTGGGTATTGCAGCAGGCAAGCAAGCCTTGGTCGATTCTGGTTTAACTGTTTCACAAGATAATGCGCATCGCGTAGGTGTAGCTATTGGTTCAGGTATTGGTGGTTTAGAGCAAATTGAACAAAACCATTTAAAACTGACAAATAGCGGACCTAAGCGCGTATCGCCATTCTTTGTACCTTCAACCATTACCAACATGATTTCAGGCTTTTTGTCTATCATGGAAGGGTTGAAAGGACCGAATTTAAACGTTGTGACTGCGTGTACTACAGGCGTTCACAACATTGGTATTGCCGCAAGAACGATTGCTTACGGCGATGCTGATGCCATGCTAGCCGGAGGCGCAGAAGCGTCTATTACGCCGTTAGGTATGGCTGGCTTTGCCGCAGCACGTGCGTTGTCTTCTCGCAACGACAACCCACAAGCAGCAAGCCGCCCATGGGATAAAGACCGCGATGGTTTTGTCATGGGTGAGGGCGCTGGCGTGGTAATGCTAGAAGAATATGAAGCCGCAAAAGCGCGTGGTGCGACCATATATGCTGAGCTTGTTGGTTTTGGCATGAGCGGCGACGCATACCACATGACATCTCCACCTGAAGATGGTGAAGGCGCGGCCGCATCTATGCAAAACGCAATAAACGACGCGAAGATGGATGCAAGCGAAATTGGCTATGTTAACGCACATGGTACGTCTACGCCCGCAGGTGATATAGCTGAAGTAGCTGCGGTAAAACGTGTGTTTAACGATCACGCTCACAAGTTACTTGTTAGTTCTACCAAGTCAATGACAGGTCATTTACTTGGTGCAGCGGGTTCGGTTGAGGCAATTTTCACTATTTTGGCACTGCGTGACAAAATGGCGCCGCCAACCATTAACTTGGATGAACCAGGTGAAGGCTGCGACTTAGACTTTGTTGCACACAAAGCGAAAGCATTCAATGAAGACTACGCACTGTGTAACTCATTCGGGTTTGGTGGTACGAACGGCTCATTGATTTTCAAGCGTATCTAATACGGCGTAACTAATATAGCGTAATTATCGCTGATTAAGTGAACTTCACGCAAAGTTAAAAGGCAGCTTCGGCTGCCTTTTGTTGTTTATACAGTTAAATCTCACAGTGAATATCATAAAACTCAGGTCTCTTTGAGCACCGCTACAGCCAAATCAATTCAGCTAGTCATTGTTTGGCAAACGCAAGTTGGTATACTTCCCTCAACCACAATAACGGCGAACAAGAGTAGGCAGTGAGAATTATTCCTAGCGCTACGCCTATTTCATCAAGTGACAGGGCGTTTAACTATGGCGACGGTGTGTTTACCACATTGTTGGTAAGTGAACATCAAGTAGAATTATTGCCTTATCATATTTCACGTTTAGAGCACGATGCGGCAGCCATCAAGCTCAATATTGATATCCGCGCGCTTGAAGTTGCAATTGCTGAACAAGTTAAGGCCATAAAGAACGGTTCAGGTGATAACGCGTCTTTAAAATATGTGCTAAAAGTTCACGTGTCGGGAGGTCAAGCCGGAAGAGGGTATGCGCGAAGCGAAGACAGTGAAGCATTAATCAGATTTAGCCAGCACCCTTACCCTGTCCATTACGATAGTCTTACGAATGAAGGGGCAACGGTAATTTGCGCTCAAACACGGTTAGCCATTCAACCATTGCTTGCGGGTGTAAAGCATATGAACAGGCTAGAACAAGTCTTAGTTAAGCACGAAGTAGACGACGCTGGCGCACACGATGCTATTGTTTGCGATACCCAAGATAACATTATTGAAGCCAGTGCTGGCAATGTATTTTTCTACCTCAATGAACAATGGTATACCCCGTCTTTGAAAGGAAGCGGTGTCAATGGCGTAGTCAGGCAGTGTCTTATTGATTCGCTGTTAAATGACAATTGTTCGCTTCACGTGGGGGAATATGACCTTTCTTATTTGCGAAAAGCGAGTGCAGTGGTAATTACCAATGCACTAATGGGCGTAATGCCGGTACAGAAAATACAAATGCCGGATTTCTCTTATGTCGATTTTGATGTAAGAAGCGATGCGATTGTAGCGCTAAAGAAACGGCTTCAGACTGCGCTTCAAAATTAACTAAAACGCACTTCTTACAACGGGGTTCGTCAACGTTTTACGAGCTTCACCAGATTAGTAGTAAAAAGAAATAAAATGGAATGTAAAGCAATGAAGAAAGGGGAAGTTCAAGCATGAAGCGGGTAATTGTTATTCTATTATCTCTTGTCATGCTTGCCGTTGTTGGGGCAGCCTCTGGCGTAATGTATGTCTCGAGCAAGGTTACCGATGAACTAGCATTAAAAAGTGAAACCTTATTTACGATAAAGAACGGCAGTAACGCTTATCGTACCGTGAAACACCTGCGTAAAATAGGCATGACCGATGTGTCGCCCTTTGTTGCTAAGGTGTGGCTCAAATTCTTTGCAGGCAGTACGTCTGTTAAGTCTGGCACCTACATGCTGCGCCCAGGGCAGTCACTAGTAGATGTGTTTACCTTGTTTACTGAGGGCGATGAGCATCTCTTCGCAGTGAGTCTAGTTGAAGGGCTAACCCTTGCACAGTGGCTTGAGGTGCTTAAACAAAACACAGATTTGGTGTTTGATTTAAATGAAGGGAAACTAAACCAGCTCCCTCAGGATAATGGCGTAGATTGGTGTTGCGAAAACGTTTCGCATACAGAGGGCGTATATTTGGCTGATACGTATTTCTTTACCAAAGGCACAACCGCAAGCGAGGTATTGAAAAGAGCACACCGCGCGCTAATTGACTTTGTCTCTAGCGAATGGGAGTTACGGGATGCCGAACTGCCGTTAGCCACACCTTACGAGGCTCTTATCTTGGCGAGTATCATTGAAAAAGAAACGGCTGTGCCTGCGGAACGTGACATGATTTCAGGCGTTTTCGTCAATAGGCTAAACAGAAATATGCGTCTTCAAACTGATCCCACCGTGATTTATGGTATCGGTCCTACGTTTGACGGAAACATTACCCGTAAGCACTTGCGAACAGCAACGCCTTACAATACCTATGTTATTAAAGGGCTCCCACCTACGCCTATCGCGATGGCAGGCAAGGCCGCCATTCACGCTGCGTTGCACCCACTGACAACGGATGCACTCTATTTTGTGGCGAAGGGCGATGGCAGCCATCAATTTTCTACGACACTAGCTGAACACAATGCAGCTGTGCGAAAATACCAGTTAAAACGATAGCCGTATTGATGCAGACAACCGATACGTTATAGCTAAATAAAAACAGAGTTTAAAAAGTAATGCGCGGAAAGTTTATTGTAGTTGAAGGCCTTGAAGGGGCAGGAAAAAGCTCAGTGATTGGGCTGATTGTTCAAGCATTAAAAGGTGCAGGAAAGCGCGTTGAGCAAACTCGTGAGCCAGGCGGCACACCGATGGCAGAAGCCATTCGAGAATGTGTAAAACACGACTGGGATGAGACCGTGAGTGAGGAGACTGAACTACTTCTTATGTATGCGGCGCGTGTACAATTACTTACCAATAAAATCTTACCTTCACTTGATGCTGGTGCGTGGGTGGTAGGTGACAGACACGACCTGTCATCTCAAGCCTATCAAGGCGGTGGTCGGGGCGTCAGTGGAGAAACAATGTCGGCCATCAGCGATATCGCCCTTAAAGGGTTTAAGCCAGATTTAACTCTATATCTGGATGTCGAGCCTGCGGTTGGACTAGAGCGCGCCCGCGGGCGAGGGGAGCTTGACCGCATTGAGCAAGCGGGGCTCGCCTTTTTCGAACGAACTCGTGCAAAATACTTGTCTCTTGCTAAGCAAGATGAATCTATCGTCGTGGTTAGTGCAATGCAGCCTATGGAAAAGGTTCATCAAGACGTGATTGCGATTATCAATGACTATGTGACGAACACAAGTAGCGAAAGCAGTAACATTGCTCGAAACGAAAGCCAGCAGGGGAAAGGCTAATGCAAGTAATGCCTTGGTTTGCTACAACGTTCTCGACGTTACTGTCGCGATATATGGCAAAAAAACTACACCATGGTTTATTGCTGACAGGGCCAAAGGGAATTGGAAAATACCAGCTCGCGTTAGGGTTAAGCAATGCGCTATTGTGTAAGCAGCCAAGCATAAATGGGCCATGTGAACAGTGTCAAAGTTGCCATTTGAGGCAAGCTGGAAACCACCCAGACTTTCATGTTTTAGAAAGTGAAAAGCAGTTAGGTGTGGATAAAATTCGCGAGGGCATTGGCAAGCTATCAGGTACTGCGCAAATGGGGGGCAATAAAGTGTTGTTGATTCCCCGTGCCGATACCATGACGGAAGCGGCAGCTAATGCACTGTTGAAAACCTTGGAAGAACCCACAAATAATACCTTCTTGCTGCTGATCACTGACAGTATCAATAAAATTATGCCGACCATATTAAGTCGATGTGAACGGCAGATACTCTCGCTCCCGTCAGTGTCAGACAGTTTGAACTACTTAAACGCTAAGGGCGTAGAAGATGCAAGCGAAGCGTTACTGGCAGCTTATGGCTATGCCCCTCTTCGCGTAGAAGAGGCCCTCAGTGGTGAAGAAGACATTAGCTATCGCAATTTTAGCGATGGTATGCAAGCGCTCTTAGCAGGCGATGCAAATTTGCAAGTACAAACGCTTGCGAATAAGTGGCAGGACAATGCGCCTCAAATCGCATTGTGGTGTCAACAGATGGCCCATGACGAATATAAAAAACGTCAACAGGCTGTTGATTTTAAACGCTATGAAGCGTGTGTTGATGCGGTAAGAACGCTGCAGCACGCAGGTGTTAACAAATCAATGGTACTTTTTGGGTTACTAAAGCAATTTCAACGTTAATAGGCAAATGCTGGCTTGTCGAAGCCCTTTTGTCTGACAGCAATTTTTTAAAACAGGTGTAGTTTGTTCGTAGATTCTCATTGTCACTTAGACCGACTTAAGCAAGGGCCAGAAGAGCTGGCTGAAACCTTAAATTTCGCAAGAACCCGAGGTGTTGAACACTTCCTTTGTGTGTGCGTATCTGTTGGTGATTACGACAGCATGTTAGCAGCTGTAAGTCAGTTTGAAGATGTATCTGTATCTTGTGGTGTGCACCCACTACATCAAGATGAAGCGTGTAGCTATGAAGAACTGCTAGAGAAAGCGCAGCGTGAAGAAGTTGTAGCCATCGGCGAAACTGGGCTGGACTATTTTTATAGCCCGGAAAGTAAAGAAGTCCAGCTAACATCTTTCGTCGACCACATCAAAGTAGCTAACGAAACTAAAAAGCCATTAATTATTCATACGCGGGATGCAAGGGAAGACACCATTAACTTACTCCGCCAACACAAAGCTGCGCACACCAAAGGTGTTTTGCATTGCTTTACTGAGTCATTAGACATGGCGCAGGCAGCAATAGAAATGGACTTCTATATCTCTATTTCAGGCATCGTAACCTTTAATTCAGCAGATGAATTGCGTGAAGTGGTAAAAGCGATCCCTTTAGAGCGACTACTTATTGAAACTGACTCACCATGGCTTGCGCCAGTTCCTCATCGAGGTAAACAAAACCAGCCAGGTTACGTGGTAGAAGTGGCAGAATTTATTGCTGAGCTTAAAGGCGTGACGGTAAAAGAATTAGCGGAAATTACCACGGAAAACTTCTACACGCTGTTTTCTTTAGCCGCTAACAAGAAAACCGCGTAGCGGTAAGTATAGGCGATTTTACTCTCGGAGGTGGTTATGCCCCAGTGGCGACAAGGGTTGACAAAGAGTCTTCACCAAACCCGCAGTATGCCAGAAAGTCGTTACTTTCAGTTGGCTACTGTGGACGGTAGTGGTGTACCGTACTGCCGTACCGTGGTTTTTAGAGGGATCACCGACGACAACCAACTGGTGGTTATTTCTGACACTCGCTCAGATAAATATGACCAGCTTGGCCAGAATCCTCACTCGCAGGTTTGTTGGTATTTCTCTAAAACTAGGGAGCAATATCGCTTCTCTTGTACTGCAACAATAATAACGTTACATCAAGATGCTGACTTAGTTACTCAGCACTGGAATAAATTGTCAGATGCAGGCAAAAAGCAGTTCTTATGGGGCGAGCCCGGCACACCAAGAAACGATGGTTCGGCACTACAGGTTGAAGGGGATTTTGGTGTAGTACCACCTCATTTCTGTGTGATCATACTTGCTATTGATTGCGTAGATTACCTGAATTTGAGAGGTAACCCTCAAAGCCGAGAGTGGCATCAAAAAGATGCGAGTGGTAACTGGGTGAGCCAATCTCTTATTCCTTGATACAGCTCCACTTTGGCGCATAAACGTCTTCTAAGTGATTTAGCTTATTATCTTGGTAAGGTTTTCAAATTAGGTTCTTGTTAGATATGTGCCCAATTTTTTGAGCGACAAGTTTTAAGCCCTTCTCGTTGTTGGAAGTAAACATCCAACAGCGGGAAGGGTGAATGAGGGTTATAAAACTTGTGAAATTGGCGTGTCGCCTTTGAAGAGGTAAGTGATAGTATTTTCACCACTCTCTCTTGCAACGCTTTCGACGATAGCGGTAGCCACATCCTCTCTTGGAATGACTGCTTCATCCTGATTACTTGGCATATCAGTGCGCACTAAATGTGTACCTGGTTCATTTAGGAGAGTACCCGGGCGTAAAATAATGTGATGCAAACCGCTGTTTATTAAGTGTTCGTCAGCCATATGCTTTGCAACTAAGTAAGGCTTAATTGCTGACTCAACACTATCTGGGTCACCTGCGCCGATAGAGCTTACCATGATGAATTTAGATGTACCCGCTGCTTTGGCGTAATTTACCGCGTTGCGTGCAGCCCATAGATCAATCATGAGCGTTTTGTCAGCGCCTGTATTTCCACCGGAGCCCGCGGTGAATACCGCCACGTCAATTCCTTCAAAGTGTACAGAAAAATCTTTCTCCAGATCTTGCTCCACAACACTAAGATTATCGTTTTGTATATCAGATAACTTGTCTGGACTTCTAACTGGTGCTAACACCTTGTGTCCTGCATCTAAAAGTTTCACGGTAGCTTGTTTACCGATTTGTCCTGATGCGCCAATAACTAGTACGTTAGCCATAATGATATCCTCCTTGCAATTAAAAAGTGTTTATCTTTTCTAGATACACAACTGCTTAGTAAGCAAGTGCTAAAAGCGATCATAAACTGCGGTGGAATGCCATACTAAAGAGATTGGTTGCATAAATAGGCTAGCAAGATGCAATTAGCGAAATCAGCCGGGTGTTCTGGTTTGAAATCATGAAAGCTTATAGTTATTTCACAACAGCATTTCGCCCAGACTCTTTGCCTACGTAGAGCTTTTTATCAACTGCATGAATACAGGCATCTATACTGTCATAGTCCTTTATATCTGCGACGCCACAAGTTATGGTGACATTGACTGTGTGAGGCGGTGTTTCGACAACTTGTTCCGCTACACTTTTACGTAACTTTTCAGCAACCCAATACGCCTCTTGTAAATTTAGTGAAGGCAATAAAATCAAAAACTCCTCTCCACCCCAGCGTGAAATCACATCACTTTCTCGAAGATTATTTTCCAAGGTTTTAGCTACTTTAACCAAAACTGAGTCGCCAACGTGGTGGCCATACTGGTCGTTAATTTTTTTGAAAAAGTCGATATCAACAATCAGTAAAGAGAAACCACGATTATGACGTTTGAATTCTTGCCATTCCGCTTTGGCTCTTTGCGTAAAATAACGCCTGTTTTTAAGTGTAGTTAAAGAGTCTTGAGAAGATAAAAGCGTCAACTTCTCTACCATGGCTTCAAGGTCTCTCGTTTTTTCTTCTACTTTTAAAGAGAGCTCAGTTGAGCGCGCTTTTAGCGCCGAAATTCTTAGCCAAACGACAGAAGTGATGAGTAAGAGAACAGTGACTAACAAGGCGCCACGCCATATTGGCTTATCCCACCATGGTGGTATTACTATAATTTCAAGTTGGGCCTCATCGCTACTCCACACATTCTCTTGATTTATTGCTTTTACTGTAAAGCGATAATGTCCAGGCTCTAAATTGGTATAGGTAGCAACACGGGCTTTGTAGTCGGTAAATCGCCAGCTGTTTTCGAAATCTACCAGCTTATAAGCATAGCGCAGTTCGTTGGCGTTCATGTAGTCAGTGGCAGCAAACTCTATAGAAAGTGCGATATTATTATGAGTAAGTTCTACGTTTTCGCCCAAGTTAAGACGTTGTTGAACGCTAGTGCCATTGCTTTGATCACGGGTTACTGTTTCTACATTAGTAAGATGTACGCTAGGGGACCATTTTACGTTGGCGACATCAGAGGGTGTAAACTGAGTGAGCCCTTCGGCCCCGCCAAAAAGGATTGTGTTATTTTCGGTAGTGGCAACAGATCCAATATAATATCCCGTAGAGAGGGCACCATTTTCTGCGCCATAGTAGTAGAGTGTATCGAGGTCGGGCGCTAAGTATGTAATACCGACTATTGTAGAAATCCATAAACCGTATTCGTCATCTTCGACAATGGCGCCAATTGAAACTTTACTTAGTCTACTTTCAGGCTTAATTTGGGTGACATTAATAGATGAAAAGTCATCACTATCTTTAGTGACAAAATATAAGCCGTCGGCTTGTGTTCCTACCCAGTAACCGCCACGCTTCGAGCGAGAGATCCAAGTCACCACCGTACTGTCAGTTATTTTGTCGGTGTACTCGCTAATACTCGTTAACTCACCTGTAAGTTTATTCGCAAAGTGCAAGCCTGTTACTGTGCTCAGCCAAGCGCTTTCTTCATTTTCAAAAATAATGCGAGTGGTGAGGGAGAGCGGCCATTGTCTGATAACACGCCGTTCAGAAGGGCGATAAACAAAAACACCATCACTATATCCACCGAACCATATATCCCCTTGAGCATCCATGTTTATGCTGTAGCCAGACTTTCCTTGCAAAGCCACAATATCGAACTGGTTTGTTTTACTGTTTAGCTTCGCTAACCCACTGCGTGTCGAAACCCATAGCGTATCGTTGCTTTTGTCGTAGAAGACACTGGTTAACTTGTCGTTAGCCTTGTCATCTGAGGTTTGTGCGTTATTTGAGGTAAATGGTCCTTCATAGGTTTTATTGACGACATCATAAATCCATAGCCCTTTTTCATTTGTTAGCCACACCTTATTGCCTTGATAGCTGGCCATAGAGCCAATAATACGCCCGTTTCCTATTTCGGTAGTATAAAAATTACTCAGTTCTGGGTTGCTAATCGCGAACCCATCGTCTTTGGTTCCTACTACAACAAGGCCTGAGCTCGTTTGGTATAGGCTTGATACTCGCTCGTCTCCTGAATCTTTATCGCTGATAGGAAAACGTAACACTGTGTATGGGCTATGTGCTTTTAGAAGGTTTAAACCTCTTTCGGTTGCTACCCAAAGGTCACCATTACGCTGAAGTAGAATATCTGTAACCGAATTATCCGACAGCCCCTGTATTTCGCTGGTACACTGTTTGGTGATGACCTCGGGTTCTGAGTTGGGGGTAAATAAGCAAATGCCGTAAGAAGAAGTCCCTAACCAAAATCTCGAACGCTCGGCAGCGACGAGTCGCGTGAAGTTCACGCCTTTGTATGCAACTAAGTCCAGTGAACTTTTGAAAGAATCATACTTATAAAGTCCAGAGGTGGACGTTACATAAAGTGTGTTACCAATGAGCTCAATATCGGTAAGTGTGCTCGTAGTATCAGGAAGATAGCTGACTAACTCTATGCTGTCTGTTTTTTCGTGGTATCGATACAAATTTCGTTCGGATATTATCCACAGCGTGCCGTCGTGTGTAGTTTTCAGCCTATTGATGACCTGTTTGTCAAAAGAAGATGCAACAGGGAGGGCGTAATGTATAAACTTTTCGGTGTCTACATTTATTCGACTCAGACCGCTAAAGGTGCCAACCCAAACATATTGACCGTCTAAACTTGCTTCTAATTGAAGAACACTGAGTGTTTGTAGGCCCGTAGACTTATCTTTGTCCCACATTCCAAAATTTCTAAAGGTATAACCATCGAATTTATCAATGCCCGACTGTGATGCTAGCCAGAGAAAGCCGTATTTATCTTCCGCGGTATCCGAAACAGTGACATGGGTGATACCGCTTTCCATATCAAACGTGTGAAAGGCAGGGGCGCCAATTTGAGCGTGCGCGGAAAAGTTCCAGCTAACCAATGAAGCAAGGATAAAGAAGAGGTAAGCTGAAGGGCGGCACATGTTGTTGCAACATTAAAGATTATTCATAAAGGTAAGTTACGCTAATACCTAGGACTTTCAATAGAACAAAAGTTTAAATCGTACAAAAAAGCCCCATGGTGACGGGGCTAGATTATTTATAAATGCTAAAATTAAATTTGTGTTTCAGTACTTTGAGACGAATCACCAACCGCACTGGCGCGTTGCATTTTGCTCATCCAACCAGTTTTTTAGTGGTGCAAAGTAATCAGCAATGGTGCTGGCATCCATTTGCGGTGATCCCGTCAGTGTTTCAAGGGCATTCTGCCAAGGCTGACTCATTCCCATTTCTAGCATCTCATTTAGTGCTTTTCCTGCTTCTTCACTGCCGTAAATAGAACAGCGATTCAGCGGTCCTTCATCACCTGCAATGTCACACAATGATTTGTGGAATTGGAACTGCAGAATATGTGCAAGAAAGTAGCGCGTATAAGGTACGTTAGCTGGTACGTGATATTTTGCACCAGGGTCAAAGGCATCAGTACTGCGCTCAACGGGCGCCATTACGCCCTGATACTTTTCTCTTAGCTCCCACCAAAGCTGATTATATTGTTCCGGTGTTACTTCACCTGACATAACCTTCCAACGCCATTGATCAACCATCAAGCCAAAGGGAATAAAGGCAATTTTATCCAATGCCACCTGCATCAGCATACCGATATCATTTGATGCGTCAGGGATTTCATCTATCAAATCAATTTGCTTAAGGTACTTAGGTGTAATAGACAGAGCTATCGTGTCACCAATGGCTTCGTGGAAACCATCGTTTGCTGAGCCGCGGTAAAGCAGAGGCTGGTCTTTATAGGCGCGTTGATAATAGTTATGGCCTAATTCATGGTGAATAACGTTAAATTCTTCGCCAGTCTTTTGAATACACATTTTTATGCGAAGATCGTCTTTGTCATCCAAATCCCACGCAGAAGCGTGACACTGCACGTCGCGACCTTCAGGCTTCTGAAACATAGAACGTTCCCAAAAGGTATCTGGAAGCTCTTCAAAGCCAAGAGATGAAAAAAATGACTCGGCCTGCTTTACCATTGCTATTTCGTCGTACCCTTGTGCAGCGAGTGCACCAGTTACATCAGGAACCTTCATTTCCTGTTGAGGCTTAACGATATCGTAGATGTTTCCCCATGACTGCGCCCACATGTTACCCAACAGGTGAGCCGGAATTGGCTTGTCTTGTGGCACTACGTCTTCGCCGTAATGTTCACCAAGCTTTGCCCGAACATGACAATGAAGTGACTCGTAGAAGGGTTCGACTTGTGTCCACAAACGGTCCAACTCTTTTGGGAAGTCGTCGGCTGGCATGTCATATTTGCCACGCCATAACTCACTTACGTTTTCAAACCCAAGTTCTGCAGCGCCCTCGTTAGCCAGTGTTACTTGTTCAGCATATAGTGGTGCCATAGGTTTAGAGACTTCGCGCCAGCCTGTCCAATACTCTAACAATTTATCGGCATCGCGTAGGGTAGCCATTTCTGCGCTCATTTCGACCAGGCTTTTACACGTACCATCTTCGCTGCAATACTCACCAGAGCCGTACATGGCACTTAAA
This sequence comes from Alteromonas sp. ABV4_150, assembly GCF_056311745.1. NCBI lineage: Bacteria > Pseudomonadati > Pseudomonadota > Gammaproteobacteria > Alteromonadales > Alteromonadaceae > Alteromonas > Alteromonas sp. ABV4_150. The sequence goes on from NZ_CM149971.1 coordinate 3,498,219, forward strand.
TCAGAACCAATTTTTGCAAGACGCTCAGCTTTTTGTGCATCTGCCGGCGGCGGCATTGTTAAACTGTTTTTAAGTAGATCAAGCTGCCTGCGAGTGTCGGTATCTACTTCTACATCGTTAAACTTCGCTGCTTCTTTCGCTAGCTTAGCCACTTTCGTTGAAAGTACTTCGTTAAAATAAGCACTGACTGCTGCTGTGTCGAAATTGATATTGGTAGCATAGCTCCACTCTGCATGTGCAGCTGGCACCTGCATCTTCGCGATATCATTTTGAGCTTGCTCTAAGAACTGTTTTGCGTCTTGGGCGGTAAGTTCTGGTTTAGTTTCTGTCTGTGGTGTACTTTCGCCACATCCCATAAGCGAAACGCTTACTAATGCTGCTATAAGAGTACGTTTATGATTGAGCATACTTTGTCCTTTAATTATTTTGATTTTAAAGTGAATCGATGTTCACATAGACATGCGGTAGCATTGTGAATCGCAATGCACCTTTTGTAAAACAAATTTAAGTTGCTCACATGCACGGAAGCCAGTGATGGCACGCAAAAAGAGATTACTAAGAAGTGCTCTTGGAAAGAAATCGATAAGCCTTTAAACTCAAACGGCTTCCAATGAAGTGAAGAACCTAATGAAGCACGAAAATGATGATTTTGAAGTTACTAACCCAGCTTTAGAAAGGCTATTTATTTATGGCAGCCTTGCACCTGATTGTCCAAACCACCACATTGTGTCCCATATTAGAGGCCGGTGGTTATCCGGCACAGTAAAAGGGCATCTTGTTAAACAAGGGTGGGGCGCAGCAATGGGTTTTCTAGGTATTATCATTTCCGACTCTTCAGTGCCCAAACAGCTAGTAAAAGGAATGGTGCTTGAATCTGGCCAACTCGGCGACAATTGGCCTATGCTAGATGATTTTGAAGGTGAGCAATATGAGCGGGTCTTCGTTCCGGTTAAAATAGACTGCGGCGAAGAAATATTTGCTTACATTTATCAGATAGCACCAACTAAATAGAAAGGAAAAGTTATGTCAACGGAAGAACCACTCTATTGGGGTTTAAACGCTCGAAGCTATTGCACGCTTATTCATGTTTCTCAATTATCCAGCTTCGTTATACCTGGTTTGGGGGTCATATTGCCTATCGTGCTATGGATTGCTCACAAAGATCAGAACGAAGACATCAACCAGCACGGCAGGGTGACTGCGAATTGGTTGATAAGCTTGCTGATATACTCGGTTATTTGTTTTGTATTGACGTTAATAATTATAGGAGCGCTGGGCTTTATCGTTCTAGGTCTGATGAATTTCGTCTTTGCTATTGTGGCAGCGGTTAAAGCAAATAAAGGAGAGTTGTGGACTTATCCGCTAAGTTTTGAGTTCTTCAAACGTTAACCTCACAAATAACATGTTGCTTCAAGCAAGAAAGAACTGCGATTAAAAACTGCTTATAAAGGACATTTCTATATTGAAACGTCTTCGTACCTATCCCATAGCGGACACTGCAATGGCCAACGTAAACAATAACGCGATATGTTTTGGTTTTAATAGCATGCTCACCTCTTTTCTTATGACTTTTTCTACCGATTTTAACCTTAAAGGTAGTTTTCAAAATGGTGTCGCGCTATACATAATTAGTATAATTGAATTAAATGTCGCTAATGTCATTTGGTTGGCGCTATTATAAAGGCGCTATGACCAAGGTGTTATCGTCGAGCGATTTTGTTGGAAGGTAAGCTGAGTGCCGGGTTCTAGACTAGGAATTACTTCGCATTAAAGCGATCACTCGGCAGTACGCTGTGAATAAGGTACTGGCTTTTCAACTGTTTGGCGCTTTGAAGCGAAGTACTGCTACCGCGCTTCACTGTGCTTAGTGCTAGCGGTTTATTCTGGCGCTGCTTCTTAAGTAATTGGGATGAAGTCGCTTCCTTCATATTTACAAGCGTAGGTTGGGCTTCTTGCGCGAAACTGCAATTCATCAACGAATGTGCTAGAAAAAGTGCGATAGCTAAAAAACTGTTTTTATTTGGCCTTGTCATCACATTTTTTCTCTTTTTTGTTCAACGTAAACGCTAGACAATCTGATTAAGTACTACTTGATTCGATGTCGATGGCTGAGGTGGTTGCACCCACCTCATTCATCGGCTTTGTTTGTTCGCTTTCATTACACCGAATGTGGAATGGAATCGAAAGATTAGGTGTTATACAAGGGTATTTTTTTATATACCTTTGTACCTAATACTCAAGCAATACATCACCACGCGGTTACACCGCCGTCTACGGCTATTGTTTGTCCATTCATATAGCTATTGCCTGGCGATAGCATAAGCATCATGGTGTTAACGATTTCCTGTGGCTCGCCCAGTCGTTTCATCGGGCTTCCCATGCCAAGCTGTTCTCTTGCCTCAGGGGTGTTGTAGCCGTCTACATTTAGAATGTTGGTTGGACTGTAAAAGGGGCATATGGCGTTTACGCGAACGTTTTTGCGGCCATATTCCACAGCTGCTGTACGAGTTATCCCTGACACGGCATGTTTTGCTGCAGCATACGCACCGCCCTTTGGCGCTCCGCCCAAGCCCGCGAGTGAGCTAACATTTAAAACGTGACCTTGCTTTTGTGCCAACATAACGGGTATCTGGTACTTCATTCCAAACATAACGCCTTTAACATTGACGGCAAACTGCGAATCCATGATTTCCTCTGTCATTTGATGAATTGGCGCTGGGTTATGCGCTATACCCGCATTATTTACGGCAATGTCTAGTTTGCCAAAGGTTTCCATGGCTTTATCAACTAGAGCTTTGTTAAGCGATTCGCTTGCTATATTGCCTGCTATCACGACTGCATTTGTTAGCGCCTTTACGTCGTTTTGTGTTTCTTCAAGGGCGGTTTCGTTAATGTCTGAAAGAACGAGTTTCGCTCCTCGGTTGGCAAGACCTAGCGATAACAGGCGGCCAAAACCACTGCCTGCGCCGGTAATTAATACGACTTGTCCAGAAAAGTCGAGTAGAGCGTCCATTGTTATCTCCTAATAGTTAATAGTTTCGTGTCGGTTGAAAGTCTTGTTACTTAAGCTGCGTATTCTGGATAAACTGAACAAGCAGATTGGCCAGCAGTTCCCCTTGGTCTTCCTGAATAAAGTGACCACCGTTTTTTATCTGTGTATGGGCCATGCCGTTGCAGCCAGGAACGAGCTTTTCAAATACTTTTTCTCCACCTTTGGTGACAGGGTCGCTATCACCAAATGCAGTAATAAAAGGTTTATTGTATTGCTTCAGTTTTTCCCATGCTTTTCTATTTGCTTGCGCCTCAGCATTATCGGGGCTTGTAGGAACTAGAAGAGGAAACATGCGGGCTCCTGCTTTGTAGCTTTCGTCAGGGAAGGGGGCATCGTAGCCAGCCAGCGTTGCTTCGTCCAATTCGGTGGTTGTTGCATTTTGAATAATGGTTGAGGTGGGGAATTCGGGCACGTCCTGAGAGAAACGACGCCACTTGATGAAAGCATAACTAGGCGAATGATCGCCGGTGGGCAGCCCAGTATTAGATACCATGACACCTGAAAAACGCTCAGGCATATCGGCGACGAGTCGCAGGCCTAGTAAACCTCCCCAGTCTTGACAAAAGAGTGTAACAGGGCCCTTAGTAGCCTGTGAAAACCAGTCTTTTAGCCATATCACATGACGAGCGTAGGAGTAGTCCTCCTTTCTTACTGGTTTATCTGAGCGTCCAAAACCAATGAGATCCGGCGCGATGACATTGAATCCCGCATCAGCCAATATGGGCATCATCTTGCGGTACAAATATGCCCACGTCGGTTCGCCGTGTATTAATAGCACGGTATGTCCGTCTTTAGGTCCACATTGATAATGGGCCATTCTTATTTCACCGCTTACTGTGTCAGTTATTTCAGTGAAACGGGGTGGGTAAGGAAAGTCAGTGATTTTATTAAAGGCGCTTTCCGGTGTTTTAAGCACTTGCATAGCCAATCATCCTTTTGTAAATAAAATGTAATTACAAGTGTTGCTCGATTAACAAAAACACCGGTTTTATTTTCTGTCAAATAAACCTTAGGCAAGGTAGGACAGGCTCTGCGCAGAGAAATGAATTCACAAAGGGGCTGGCGGTCAATATTAAATATTATGATAAATGTCTATAACACCAATAAACTTGGATGATTGACAACACTGCAATAACATCCAGTTAACGTGATAAACAGGACATGGTTATGACTGAGATGGAAAATAAAGCCGTAGAATATGCAGTACAACAGGGTGTTGCCACGCTGACAATGCAAAGTGCGCCCGTTAATGCGCTGTCACGCGCTATCAGAGTAGGGTTGATAGAAGGCATAAACAATGCACTAAATGACGACAGCGTAAGTGCCATTGTTATTACTTCTTCACTACCTATTTTTTCGGGTGGAGCTGACATCAGCGAATTCTCTGGTGGCGATTTGTCTCCCATGCTGCCTGAGGTACTAGACAAGATTGAAAATGCGTCTAAGCCGGTTGTTGCTGTTCTCCCTGGACCAGCATTCGGCGGTGGCTTAGAAGTGGCGCTAGCTTGCCATCATCGCATCACCTTTGCCGACAATAAGGTGGGTCTTCCAGAGGTAAATCTAGGCATATTACCGGGCGCAGGCGGTACTCAGCGCCTTCCTCGTTTAGCCGACGCACAAACATCGTTAGAAATGATCGTAACAGGCAAGCCTACGTCGGTGGTCAAACTTCCAGGTGTCTTCGACAAAATTTCTGATAAGCCTGAGCATTTACTTGAAGATACAAAAGCGTATTTACAAGCATTAACGCCAGATAAAGCGATTAAACGCACCAGTGATATCACGCTGTCCATGTCTGACGAAACGCAGGCGGTGTTTGATGCAGTAACTGCACAAACTAAAAAAGCGACCCGTGGTTTCTTTGCTCCATTAAAATGTATCGAAGCGGTACGCGGTGCTTATACGCTCGCTTTTGAAGATGGCCTTAAAAATGAAGGCAAGCTTTTCATGGAGTGTATGAACACGCCACAGGCGCGTGCCCAGCAGCATTTCTTTTTTGCTGAACGCGCAGCAGGTCACGTAAGCGATTTCGACAAAAATACCCCTGAGCGCAACATTGATAAAGTTGCGATTATCGGCGCTGGAACAATGGGCGGTGGTATCGCTATGAACTTCGCCAATGCCGGCATTCCAGTCACAATGCTTGAGCTCAAAGAAGAAGCGCTAGAGAAGGGATTAGCGCTTATTAGAAAGAACTACGAAAATTCAGCGAAAAAAGGGAAGTTAACTCAAGAGCAGGTAGAGAGCCGCATGGCACTGCTTTCAGGTACTACGTCGTATGACGACTTAGCTGATGTTGATCTCGTCATCGAAGCCGTTTTCGAGAAGATGGAAGTAAAGAAAACCGTTTTCTCGACGCTAGATAAAGTGTGTAAGCCAGGCGCCATTTTGGCTTCAAATACGTCAACATTGGATATAGACGAAATAGCGACAGCCACATCGCGTCCTGAAGATGTGATTGGTCTTCACTTCTTCTCACCAGCGAATGTGATGAAGCTACTTGAAGTGGTCAAAGCTGAAAAGACATCTGCTGAAGTTATTAAAACTTGTATGAAGATGGCCAAGAAAATCAGAAAAGTCGCTGTTTTGGTTGGCGTATGTTTCGGGTTTGTGGGCAATCGTATGATTGAGCCTTACGGCCGTGAAGCTAACCGCTTACTGCTAGAAGGAGCAACACCTGAGCAAGTTGATCGGGTTTTAACCGAGTTTGGCATGCCAATGGGGCCGTTCACTATGGGTGATATGGCTGGATTAGATATTGGCTACTATGTACGACAGTCTCGACAAGAGCACATTGCACACGACCCCGCTTACGGTGCAGTGGCAGATCGCTTGGTAGAAAAGGGGCGCAACGGACTTAAAACCGGACGCGGAGCTTACAACTATGAACCGGGGAGTCGAGTTCCTGTCCCAGATCCAGAAGTACTAGAAATTGCCAAGCAAGAAGCAGAACGCCTAGGCGTGGTTCAGCGTTCAGACATTAGCGATGAGGAAATTCTGGTTCGCGTCATGTACTCATTGATTAACGAAGGTGCTGCCATCTTAGAAGAAGGCATTGCAGCTAAATCTAGCGATATCGATGTGATTTATGTTTACGGTTATGGCTTCCCTGTGTATCGCGGCGGCCCTATGCAATATGCCGACGAAGTAGGGCTAGGCACTATTTTAGATAAGCTGACTACCTATCGTGATCAATTGGGTGATTACGGAAAGATGTGGCTTGAACCAAGTGATTTGTTGGTGAAATTGGCCCAAAGCGGCGGCACGTTTAAAAGCTATAAAGCGAAATAAACATAGCTCTCGTTAGCGAGAATTAATCGACGGTGAGAGCTAGCGATAGCTCTCGTTACCCGACATCCGAATTTGGTAAAGCTAGGTATTTTTGATAAGTAGCAAATAAGCCTAGCTAAACTTTGGCTGAACTTTCAGCCCAACTGAAAGGAACATGAAAATGCGCGATGCAGTTATCGTAAGTACAGCACGTACGCCAATCGGGCGCGCTTATAAAGGTGCACTGAACAATTTACCAGCCCCTTCATTAGGTGGCCATGCTATTCAAAACGCGGTAGCACGCGCAGGGATCGACCCTGCCAGTGTCGACGACGTGGTAATGGGCGCAGCGCTAACCCAAGGCAGTGGCGGCATGAATATTGGCCGCTTGGCTGGCCTAGCGGGTGGTTTACCGGTCACCGTAGCGGGTATGACACTCGACCGCCAATGTAGTTCTGGCATGTATGCCATTGCTACCGCAGCGAATTCAATTCGTACAGGCGATACCAACATTATGGTTGCGGGTGGCTTAGATTCTATCTCTTTAGTGCAAAACAAAAATATGAATATGTTTCGTGCAGTAGACCCTGCACTGGTTGCTAAGCACAAAGATATTTATATGCCAATGCTTCAAACTGCGGAAGTGGTGGGTAAGCGCTACAACATTAGCCGTGACGTACAAGATGAATACGGTTACCAAAGCCAAATGCGCACAGCAGCGGCTCAAGAAGCGGGCAAGTTTGATGATGAGATTGTACCTATCACAGCCGTTCAAGCCGTATTTAACAAAGAAACAGGTGAAACGTCAGAGCGCGAAGTGACCTTGTCGAAAGACGAAGGAAACCGTCCAGAAACCACGCTAGAAGGGCTTAAAGCGCTTAACCCAGTGATAGAAGGTGGTTGTATTACCGCAGGTAATGCAAGTCAGCTTTCTGATGGAGCCAGTGCGACAGTGATTATGGATGAGCACTCAGCGGCACAAGGCAATGCTCAGCCTCTTGGTATTTATCGCGGTATTGCAGTGGCAGGCTGTGAGCCAGATGAAATGGGAATTGGCCCAGTGTTCGCCATTCCTAAGCTATTAAAGCAGCATGGATTAACCATGGACGATATCGGTCTATGGGAGCTTAACGAAGCGTTTGCGGTACAAGTACTGTATTGCCGCGATAAGTTAGGCATTCCAGACGAATTATTAAATGTAAACGGCGGTGCCATTTCTATTGGTCACCCATACGGCATGAGCGGTGCTCGCATGGTGGGTCACGCACTCATCGAAGGTAAACGACGCGGTGCGAAATATGTTGTTTGCACCATGTGTATCGGTGGCGGCATGGGCGCTGCTGGTCTATTTGAAGTAATATAGGTATTGGGTATGGAAGGTTATAAAGCTCCACAACGTGACGCCATGTTTGTAACACATGAGCTACTAGATTATCAAAATCACTATCAAAAACTGGGTTTCGACGAAGCCTCTGAAGACCTAGTGTCTGCAATTTTTGCTGAAGCGGCCAAATTCTCTGAAAATACGCTGGCACCTATCAACGCGTCTGGCGATGAAGAAGGATGTAAGTGGGTTGACGGAGAAGTCACTACGCCAAAAGGGTTTAAAGAAGCTTATCAAACCTATGTTGAGGGTGGTTGGCCAAGTATGTCGCATCCAGAAGAGTTCGGTGGCCAAGCGCTTCCTTACTCGTTGTCTTCTATTATCGCTGAGTGGTTCTCTGGTGCTAACCACTCGTGGGCGATGTACCCTGGTCTCAGTCAGGGTTGTATGGAAACGCTTAAAGCTCACGGCACGGAACTGCAGCAAAAAATGTTTCTTGAAAAATTGGTTAGCGGTGAGTGGACAGGCACAATGTGTCTAACTGAAGCACACTGTGGCTCAGACTTAGGTATGCTTAAGTGCCGTGCCGAGCCTCAAGAAGATGGCAGCTACAGCTTAACAGGCACAAAAATCTTTATCTCTGCCGGTGAGCACGATATGTCTGAGAATATCGTACACATCGTGCTGGCGCGCTTACCTGATGCGCCAGAGGGTACAAAAGGTATTTCGCTCTTTGTTGTACCAAAGTTCAACGTATCTGAAGAGGGTGAAAAGCAAGACAGAAACGCGGTAGCCTGTGGCAGTATTGAACACAAAATGGGTATTAAAGCCAGTGCAACCTGTGTTATCAACTTTGACGGCGCTAAGGGCTTCTTAATTGGCCCACCTAACCGTGGTCTAAACTGCATGTTTACCTTTATGAACACTGCGCGTATCGGCACAGGTCTTGAAGGCTTAGCTGCATCTGAAGCTTCTTTCCAAGGCGCATTGCGCTATGCGAAAGACCGCATTCAGTTTCGCTCTTTAACGGGGCGTAAAAATCCTGATGGCCCTGCTGACCCAATAATTGTGCATCCTGATGTGCGCCGTATGCTACTAACACAAAAAGCGTTTGCTGAAGGAAATCGTGCGCTAGCGGCTTACTGCATGCAAATGGTTGACGTCACGCTCTACGGCGATGATGCGGCAGAAAAGCAGGTCGCAGAAGCTAAACTTGCTTTCTTAACGCCTATTGTTAAAGCGTTTTTGACCGAAACAGCACAAGAGTCAACGAGTTATGGCATGCAGGTTTACGGCGGTCATGGCTTTATTAAAGAGTGGGGCATGGAGCAGCTAGCTCGCGATACACGTATTTGTACTATGTACGAGGGTACAACGGGTATTCAAGCTGTTGACTTATTAGGTCGCAAAGTAATGGGCTCTAATGGCGAATTACTTAATGTATTTGTTCAAGAAGTTCGCGACTACTGTAATTCATTGCGCGACAACGCCCAGTTTAGCGCTTGGACCAATGCACTTAACTCTCATCTTGACGAGTGGCAGCAAATTACCATGGACATTGGTAAAGCAGCAGCGTCGAACCCAGACGAAATTGGCGCAGCGTCTGTCGATTACCTAATGTACTCAGGTTATGTCACCGTTGCTTACTTCTGGCTTAAAATGGCAGTGAAGGCACAAGAGCAGCTTGATGCAGGTAGCACTGAAACCGAGTTTTATAAAAGTAAAATTTTAACAACGGGCTTCTACTTTGACCGTTTGTTAACCCGTACTCGCTCGCTTGTTTCAGCTATGCAGTCAGGTGCTGACAACTTAATGTCTATGCCAGAGAGCATGTTTGCTATCGAATAGTGACATACAAGCCAGACACGTGCGTTAAGAAAAGGCGCACTAAAGGCCGAGAAAATAATGTAGCCGGGAAAATGATTTAAACAGTAATCATCGGATACCTTATTTTGCTCGGCTTTTTTGTTTCTTAAAATCACATAGAGGAAGTGAGCACATTGGTTGATTCCAAATACGCAATGGTTGATGGGGCCTCAATTCATTATTTATCCCGAGAAGAAGAGGGCGCAAAGAACCCCATAATTATAATGCTTCATGGCTTCCCAGAGAACGCACATACGTGGGAGGCGTTAATGTCGTTGCTTCCGACTTCACTAGACATCATCGCTCCAGATTTGCCCGGTTATCATTTATCGACCCCACTGCCTAAGGAAAAAGACTACCAAGTGCCATCGCTTATTAGCCGAATGGCCGCGTTTATCGAGAAAGTTAGAAAAGGTCGTCAGGTTATTTTGATGGGGCACGATTGGGGTGGGGCAATAGCGTGGCCATTAGCCGCTTTTCACCAAACATTGATAAGCAAGCTCGTTATTGTAAATGCTGCGCATCCATCTTGTTTTACACGTGCAATTAAAACCTCTTCTATGCAAAGAGAAAAAAGCCAGTATATCGCTACGCTCATAGATAGGAACGCAGAACACATTCTTTCAAGTACAGACTTTCAGCTATTAAAAAATATGATCGGAAACTGCTTTTTTGAGCAAGAATCTAGCTACTCAAGAGAGTTACTCAACGATTGGCGTGACCCTGAAATCCTTAGAGCGATGCTCTGCTACTATAGGCAAATGCCACAACAAGTGCCTCAAATGAATGTATCTAAAAAAGTGTTAGATGACATTCGTATACCCGAGATATTTATTCACTGCCCAACGCTACTATTATGGGGAGAGCAGGATGATGCATTTGATTTAAGTGTAATAGATAAAATTGAACACTATGTTCCGCAGATTACAAAGCGGTTCAATCCGAGTGCGTCGCATTGGTTACACAGGGAAAAGCCTGAGTGGGTGCAAAAAGAAATGATAGATTTTATAGAGCCTAGAAAGGGGTGAGGCCCCTAAAAGGGGCCTCCAGTGCGGCGTCCTGCCGCTACCATGTTGAACCGGTGTATCACATGGTGTGATTAATTTGTTGTATTAAATTCTGCCGTCAAGTTCAGCTGAAATAGGTGAGCTTTGTAAACCTTGCTCTGCAATCCACGCTTGTAGCGTTTTGCCGTCTGATTCTGGCTGAGCCAGATCTTTACTTGGCATTTTCTTAACTAGCAGAGTACCCACTTCAACGGCATTGTTTGTAATCGCCGTGCGAATAAGGCTTTGACCATTGCATGAAATACCAGAGTAGTAATCGCGAAGCTTTAGTTTGTAGTCAGACTGTACACTACGCATTTTTTTGCGAAGTTCGCCTTTATCATCTGCTTGGACAATAGTACAAATGTTTGCCAGTGCTTCGTTGATGTCATTAGCCTGAGCAGCGTTAGAGAAAGCTAAAGTAGATGCCGCAATTACTAGAGAAGTTTTAACGATTTTCAACATGGTTAAATTCCTTCGGTTGTTGTGTTTAAGATTATGTTTGTTCGTTGAGATGTATTAAACCTGAATCTAAGTGACTGAAAAACATATTGTAAAATAACAGGGTATACCAAAGTATACCTATAGGATATAAACATGCTCCGGGCTGCGTATCTCGCTCAATATTTTAATACCAAAACAGTCGTGTTAAATTTTGTAGGGGAAGCTGTATAGTAAAAGGCAATAAAAAAGGCCCCGTAGCAGAGGGGCCTTCAGCGCAGCATGTGCTGCTACCATGTTGAATTGGCTCACATGGTAATGTGAAAGTGGTTATTAAATTCTGTCATTCAGCTCTGCTGAAATTGGCGAGCTTTGTAGTCCTTGTTCCGCAATCCATGCTTGTAGGGTTTTACCGTCAGACTCTGGCTGCGTAAGGTCTTTGCTAGGCATTTTTTTCACAAGCAACGTGCCTACTTCTACTGCATCATTAGTAAGGGCTGTACGAATAAGGCTTTGACCACCGCACGAGACACCAGAGTAATAATCACGTAATTTTAGTTTAAAGTCTGATTGTACTCGGCGCATCTTTTTACGTAGTTCACCTTTATCGTCAGCTTGAACGATAGTGCAAATATTTGCCAATGCCTCGTTTACATCGTCAGCATGAGCTGCGTTTGAAAAAGCTAATGTAGAAGCGGCGATGATTAGAGAAGTTTTAACAATTTTCAACATGGTTAAAGTTCCTTCGTTTGTATTATTAATCGGTTTGTTTGTTCGGGATTAATTAAAAAACAAACAAAACGATTAAAAAATACTCACTCGAATAACAGAGTATGTTGACGAATACCTTATACTAAAGGTGTAAAAGGAAAGAAGGAGGCTATAGCCTTTAGTATAAGAGGCGTTGGAGAGAATTAGAGGTCGCTAGGGTAGCGCCTGTTAGTCATCAAATAAAGTGCAAAAAAACGGCATATATGCCGTTTTTTTTGCATTTTGACAAGGTTGAAAGACGAAGTTGCGCACATTTTGCCATGGTGAGTGGGCGCAAAAGTACATCAAGATTGGTTGTTTACTCGGTGGAACACAGTCCTAGACGTCGAGTAACGCTGATGCCGTCCGCTCCGTTGTTATAAGGCCATTTAAAAACTTAGAGCGAAGTGCGCCCCTTATCGCTTTAAATTTACTATCGCCGGCCGCTACGCCAATAACGGGCTTTTCTGGCGTAGCTTTTAATTTAAAGCTCGTCACCCTTTCGTTGATATCGCATTTAATGAGTGCACCTTCCTCATTGAATATCCAACTTATTATTTCCCCACAAGCGCCAGAATCAGCCAAGACGCCTAATTCGTCATCACCGATAAAGCCGTCTTTGTAAAGCGGCGATACGCTACCTAAATTACCGATGCCAACAAAACTAATATCTGCCTGTTCAGCAAGTGAGTGAATACGTGATATATGCTGTTGTTGCTGCCACACTTCGCGTTCTGTGTTGCTTGAGGCTATAACTGGTATCGGCATGGGGTAATGCTGTGCTTTTACTCTATCTGCAACGTGAACGGCAACATCATAACGAGTTGCTTCGCCGTTTTCTGCAATATTGCCAACCAAAGACACTATTTTATGTTGAGGGCAATGCAAAATAGATAGTTCATCGGCACATGCTCGAAGAACGCGCCCTGTACCAAACGCAATAGTCTGTGGTGCATCAAATTTAAGGGCACGCTCTATGGCGGCAGCACCAGCTTGGCCGAGTCCCTGTGTGGAATTAGGATCGTCGTCAACGTTGGGTACCACCTCGCAAAACGTGAGCCCGAATTTTTCTTTAATCCCTTGCGCCAACTCCATGCATCTGGCTATGGGGTGCTCTAAACGCACTTTAACTAAGCCTTCCGACATAGATAACGCTACAAGGCGCTGAGCGCTCTGGCGTGATGTGTTAAGGGTCTTTGCAATTTCGTCTTGTGTTTTGCCCCCAACGTAATACATCCATCCTGCTCTAGCGGCTTCGTCTAGTTTGTTGAGTTCGTTTTGTGCTTTCTTACTCATTTATTTTTCTCGCGTCGAAAATGTCAGGGAGAAGAGAATAAAATTCGTCCCATGAATTGAGTGATTTACTGTTATTCGGAATATCAGCTTTTGTATCGTTATGTAGATGTGCACCACCCCTGTAGTGTAGGTAGGGCATCTTGCCGGCTACTGCTGCGGTCAAACCGGGTTGAGAGTCTTCAATAACTAGACAGTTTTCAGGTCTTGTATTCATCTTTGCTGCGGCAAGTAAAAAAAGGTCTGGTGCTGGCTTTCCGTTTTTTACCATTGAGCGGGTGAAAATACGACCCTCAAAATAAGACAAGAGTTCGGTGCGTTTTAACGCTTTTTCAGTCCTTTCAGGTGAACTACTGGTGGCAACACAATAGGGGATGTCGTGGCCATCAAGATTAGATAATACATCAATGATGCCAGATGTTTTTCTCAATGAGTGTTCAAACTTTTCGTAAAGTAAAGCGTGAAAGTTTTCTTTAATTGCGTAGTTAAGGTCAAGCGAAAAGTCGTTCTTCACTACCTGCTCTACGTGCTCCAAGCTTTTACCAAGAAAGTGGTCTATAAAGTATTGCTTCGATAATGAAATGTTAAAATTGTTTAGCGTTTCCTGCCAAGCTTCCATCGACAGCACTTCGCTATCAATGAGTACACCGTCACAATCAAAAATCACTAACTTCACGGTATTTGTTTGCAAAGGTTACTTTCCTCATATCAAAAACACCAGTTATACAAAGACTTCACTGCCAAAAGAACAAAGACATTCGATCATCTTGGTATTCGCATTATAAAACAGTGTGGACATTTGCCTAAGTGTAAAGTAATTGATGCTTTGCTTTCTACCTTTTAAAAGAGTTTAGTAAAGCGCATGTCTAAAGCGTAATTTTTAATATGCAATTCATTAACAATTGGTCCCTCGCCTTTTTCTCATAAGTTCAAAAGATTAGCGTTTCATCAGCACTAGTTTGGCGAAAAATAGCAAATGATGTTGTGTTAAAAATGTACTTACATCGCAGTTTGTTTTGTTAATAGGTATTTACAATTTCACTCCCATGTGCAAATATCTCTAAAAATGAGATATGTCCCAAATGTTGGGCTAATGCCCATAAAAGTGATTTTCTATAAGGGACGACCACCTACAACAAGAGATTTGAAGATGAAGTCAACGTCGAGTGATATTGATATTTCACAAGTAAGCGATGAGCAACTCCCTGTTGCCAAACATAAATTAAAGGGATGGAAACATTTCATGGGCTTATATGCCGGTGAACATGTTGCCGCAACAGAATTTGTTTTTGGTGCAACGTTTGTCGCCTTAGGCGCCACCATGACCGACATTTTGTTAGGTCTACTAATTGGTAACCTATTAGCTGTTTTAAGCTGGACACTTATCACTACGCCTATAGCTGTTGAAACCCGTCTAAGCTTGTACTCCTATCTTCAGAAGATAGCGGGTGATTCGATGACAAAGCTCTATAACTGGGCGAATGTGATCATATTCACTGTAATATCCGCTGCGATGATCACGGTATCGGCAACGGCTGTGCGCTTTGCACTCAATATTCCTGCGCAGTTGAACTGGTATCCGACTAACTTAGCTTTTGTTGCTGTAGTGCTAGCGGTAGGGGTTATCGTTGTGTTTGTTGCCATGTATGGGTTTAACGCTGTATCTGACTTCTCACGTATTTGCGCCCCTTGGCTGTTCACTATGTTTATCTGTGGCCCGCTTATTCTTATGCCTGCTCTGGCAGAGTCGGTGATAGGACAAACGTTTTTAACATCGTGGAACGACTTTATGCACATCGGCAGTACGTCAGTGTGGACGGGGTTAACGCAAAGCGGTGAACCAGGCATTGGCTTATTAGAAGTTATAGGCTTTTCTTGGGCAGCTAATACTATCACGCACTTTGGCCTTATTGATATGGCGCTACTACGTTTTGCAAAGCGCAAGCGCTACGGGCTTTGCACATCAGCAGGTATGTTGTTCGGTCACTATATCGCATGGATTTCAGCGGGCATTATGGGGGCAGGAACCGCAGTTATCGTTCAAAAATCTATTGTTGAACTCGATCCAGGCGATGTTGCATTCCACGCGCTAGGTCTATCAGGCCTTGTTATTGTTATCGTTGCAGGTTGGACTACCGCAAATGCTAACCTTTATCGTGCAGGACTTGCTGCACAAGCTATTTTCAAAGATAAATCACGTACCAAAACCACTGCAATTGTCGGTATGGTTACGGTAGCTATTGCTTGCTTTCCGTTTGTATTTACCAAGCTACTACCATTGCTCACTTACGCCGGGCTACTTGTTGTTCCAGTGGGGGCAATAGTATTCGCTGAGCATATGATTTTCCCTCGAATTGGGTATACACGCTACTGGGCACATTATCAAAGTCTTACCCATAGCACACCAGCTGTTGCAAGCTGGGGCTTAGGACTTGTGTTTGGCTTTGGTTTAAATGCTTTAGATGTGATTTCCTTCTATTACCTGTTTATACCAACCTGGTTCTTTACTATTGCGGTTTATACTGCGCTTGCAGCCAAGTACGGCGCAAAACAATCTTACCCAGAACAAGAAGCGCAGGTAGAGGCTTTCGATGCTCGCGTTGAAGCGCATCAACAACAAGAAGCCGCGTTAGAAAACGATTACGTTGAAGATATTAGCGCTGTAACCAAACTATTGCGTCTTACTTCTGTAGCTAGCCTAGCTGTGTCCATCGCGCTAGCAATTAAAACTTTTTCTCTTAGTGACACGCTTGCAATGTACGAAGCGAATCGAGAACTATTTTTCAATATCGGGTTCGCGTGCACCGTTATCTATTTCGTTACTGCGTATTGGGCGATGCGTCGCCAAAAAGCGCTTCAAAGCTAATAAGGTTTTTATGCAATCTCAAACGTCTATTTTATTAAACAAAGCTAATTTACCGTCGTTGCCGGCTGGTATTCAGCGCCCAGCCTACGATGTGGAGAATGTTCAAACAGGTATCGTTCACATTGGGGTAGGCGGCTTTCATCGTGCACATGAAGCTATGTACGTAGACAGGCTGATGGCGAAAACCGGCGATTTGTCTTGGGGCATTTGTGGCGTGGGTCTTCGCGAGAACGATCGTGCAATGAAAAAAGTGTTCGATGAGCAAGATAACCTGTACACCTTAGTTGAAAAACATAATGACGGCTCGCGCGTTGCGTCAGTTATAGGTGCAATGACAGGGTTTATGATGGCAACGGATAATCCTCAAGCTGTCATTGATAAAATGTCTGAGCCTGAAGTGCGCATTGTTTCTTTAACTATCACAGAAGGCGGTTATAACTTTGATGCGTCTACTGGGGAGTTTATTACCACTAATCCAGACGTTATTCATGACATTGAAAACCCCAAAAATCCAAAACTCGTGTTTGGTTATTTGGTTGCTGCTATTAAAAAGCGTAAAGAAAACAATGTTAAGCCGTTTACTGTTATGTCGTGCGACAACATTCAGCACAATGGTCATGTGCTGAAAAAAATGTTGCTAGCTTATATCGAACTATTTGACCAAGCGTTAGCCCAATGGGTTAACGAGAATGTTAGCTTCCCTAACTCTATGGTAGACAGAATTACGCCCGCTACTACCAACGAAGATATTGTTTCGTTAAAAGCGCAGGGTATTGAAGATAGCTGGCCGGTGGTATGTGAGCCTTTCGATCAGTGGGTTATTGAAGACGATTTTTGCAACATTAAGCCACAGTTCGACGAAGTGGGCGCACAGTTTGTTAACGATGTGGCCCCTTATGAAAAGCTGAAGCTACGCATGCTAAACGCCGGGCATTCAGTACTAGGGCTAGTGGGTTCAGTAGCTGGTCTTAATACTATCCATGAGAGTGTAGAAGCTGTGCAGTTAAAGCAGGTATTGTCTATCTTTATGGAAAAAGAGGTGATGCCAACCCTAGACCAGGTTGAAGGCATCGATGTATTCGATTATCGCGACACGTTAATCTCTCGTTTTTCAAACCCGTTTATCAAGGATACCTTGGCACGTATTTGTTTAGAAAGTTCAGCCAAACTGCCAGTATTCTTGCTGCCTACGGTACGCGATAACGTAGCAGCGGGTCGCGATGTAAGTATTAGTGCCTTCGTCGTCGCGTGTTGGTCGTATTATTCTGATAAACATGCGTCTCAAGATGGAAAGCCGCTAGAAATCAACGACGTATTGTCTGATACACTTCATCAAGCTGCTCAGCAAAACGAGACGGACAGCTTAAGCTTCTTGAAGATAGAAGAAGTGTTTGGTGAGCTTGCTCAGCAAGAAAAATTTGCTGATGTCTACAGGGTATTCCTTGAGCGTGTCTATCAAAATGAGCCTGTACTTTCGATAAGCGAAGCAATTTCTGAAGAAAAGCTAGCGGTGGCTAAGGCCAGTTAGGTTTTAGTTACTCATAAGTAAACAAAAGGAGAGTTAACATTAACTCTCCTTTTTTTAACTTAAAAAGAAAAAAGCGACCCGGAGGTCGCTTCTTAAAGTGCAGATTTCTCTGCAACCATGTTGAACTGGTTCACATGGCGTGAAATTTTTCTACAGTCGCTCGTTGAGCACCGCAGCGATAGGGCTGTCTTGCAAACCATTTTCTGCAACCCAAGCTTGTAAGGTTTTGCCGTCTGCTTCAGGGGCTTGCAAGTCACTTTTTGGCATCTTTTTAACCAATAACTCACCGGCCTCTACTGCGTTACTCAACATAGCCGTACGGATAAGGCTATTACCACTGCAGCTTACACCCGAATAATAATCTTTAAGTTTCATTCGATAGTCAGACTGAACAGCACGCATTTTCTTTCTTAGTTCGCCTTTGTCGTCTGCCTGAACGATGGTGCATATATTTGCTAACGCTTCGCTTACGTCTGCGTGTGCTATTGATGACACACCGAAAGTTCCAGCGATAACTAGAGAAGCTTTAACTATTTTCAACATGGCTAATTCCTCAAGTAAATTTTAGTCGTTGTCTTGTTGGGAGAATTAAACGACAAAGCTGAATGAATAAAAATACTCTAGCCAATACTTGGGTATATATCTTTATATCAAATGGGTGTGAAAGTTTTATCTGTAATGCAAACTCGTTCTGCGCGCTTGAGTCAAATACTACACATGTCTAAAAGTTGATAATGCAGAATGTTTCGTTCAGAAAAATGCTAAAGCAATCTATGCGCTCAGTTGGGCTTCTGTTTTTGAGTACGACAAGGGTAAACCATCGCCAAAAATGTTGGTAGTCGGCTTTTCTTGTCGTAGTCAAGTAGCACGTTTTTAAAGCGAAAATCCACGTCAACCTATCGATGTGATTAACAGATTAATCGAATAATAAAACGCCCCGCGGGAGCAGGGCGTTTTTCAATGCGTGTCAAAAGCGTTTAAAATTAGTTAGGCTTAAAGTTGCTTGCAACTTCCATTATTTGTTCGCGCATCCACATGTGTGCATAGTCGTGGTCTGCACTGACATGCCAATATAAATAATATTCAACTGCTGGAAGATCGAACGGCATTTCATAGATGGCAAGGTCGTAGTGTTTGGCCAAATGAAACGGTAAGCAGGCGATTAAATCAGTTTTTACGATAGTACTAGGCACGGTTAAGAAGTGCTGCCCACGCATAACCTCTTTTCTTCGTTTGCCCATCTTGTCGAGAGCAACATCAATAGGACCCGCGCCCGACTTGCGCTGAGATACGTTGATATGCCCCAAACGCAAAAATGTATCTAAATCCAAACCGTTTTTAAGAGCAGGGTGGTTTTTGCGAGCGAGTACCACAAATCGGTCTTGCGCTATTTTCTCTTTACACAGATGTGGGTCAGTAAACGTAGATGCATCTGCGAAGAAATCTAGCGTACCTGCCGCCATTGCTGATACTACTTGGCTTCGAGGGATCTCATAGTTCGTTAAAGCAATATTAGGCGCTAAATTCTGTAGACGAGACACTAGGCGGGGCATGATACTGGCCTCTAACAAATCTCGGCTGGCAAAGTTAAAAGACTTCTCTGCGGTCAACGGGTCGAAGGTGTGACTTTCTTGAACGCTTTTTCGCAACAAAGCGAGGGCTTGTCGAGCTGGCACAATAATGTTCTGCGCTACGGGTGTAGGCGTCATGCTATGGCCTGTGCGCACGAAAAGGGGATCGTTCAGCATTTCTCTTAATCTGGCTAACGAGTTACTAACCGCTGGTTGGGTAATACACAAGACGTCAGCTGCCTTGGTTAAGCTACCTGCCGTGTAAATAGCATCGAATACGGCAAACAGGTTCAAATCAATTCTATTGAGATTCATAACTAGTCCTTTAAGGGCGAGTGCCCCAGTAAAAAGCCAACAGATGAAGAACCGCTGTTATTGTCACAGCGAAAATAAAGCAACTATAGAAACTGTCACTACATAGCATCTACGAATAATTTACGTTAGTGTAACAAGAATATTTATAAATACCTATTATTAAAAGTTAATTGAAACATTCAAGTGAATAATAGTAGTTTCATCGTTATTAAATGGAGATTGGACTTAGATATGAAGACGCTTTTAGAACTATCGGTAGGGGATGTGCTTGAACAAGCTGATTTTTTAACTGTAACTCAAGACATGATTAATCAGTTTGCTGACGCCACAGGTGATCATCAATGGATTCATCTAGATACAGCTCGCTGTCAAAAAGAGAGTCCGTTTAAAACAACGATTGCACACGGCTTTTTAAGTGCCAGTCTTATGCCCAAAGCGTTTGGTGAAGTTCTAGCTCCAAGCGATAAAATTGCCTCAATGATAAACTATGGCATCGATAAGCTTCGCTTCCTTGAACCAGTCCAAAGCAATGACGCTTTAAAATACCAATTTAAGCTTGTTGATGTAACCGATAAACAACAAGGCAAACTATTTAAGGTAGAGGCTAGCTGTATTTTGAAATCGAGTGGGAAACCAGCGCTTGTTGGAAGCTTTTTAATGTTAGCGGTTATGAAACCGTAAAATTAACGAGAAATGGTGTCTGACCTGCTTGAATTTGAGCTTTAGAAGCTTAGATGCTAATAGTTCGCACGACTAGCCAGTTTACGTTCGCTTACTTAACAGTTGGTGATTATGAAAAAAGGTCAGATGAGGCATGCCCTCATCTGACCTTTTCATATTGCATAATAAACTGCTTAGTTTGACGCTTCTTCAGCACCTTCTTCAACGGCTTCGCCTGCACTTTGAATATCTTTACCTGCGCCTTCGATTGTAGCGCAACCACCTAAACTTCCAATACTCGCTGCTAGAATCATTGCTAAGAACGTATGTTTACGTGTAGTTGAATTTAACATTTCCATTTGTCTCTCCTTTGGTTTTACTCATCGTCGGCATGACTTGTGTTGTCAGCCGCTTTTTCGTCACCATTTTTTTGTGACGAAGAATTAGTATCAGACGAGCTTTCTTCATCTCGCTGCTTTAACATCGCGTTGAGCTTATCGCCGCCTTTTGCATTAAAATCTAATGTTCTGATAGGGAATGGAATCAGAATATCGTTGTCTTCAAGTACGGTTTTTACTGTGCTAATGGCGTCATGACGTACCACCATGAACCCAGGTTCTCCGGGATAGCGGATCCAAAACCACAGCAATAGATTGATACTGGAGTCACCGAATGATTCTGCATAAACCGCGGTCTCATCCTTTTTAATCACATAATCCTTATCGTTCATCGCGTCAGTGATAACTTGCGCGGCTTTTTCAATATCGTCAGCGTAAGAAATGCCAACCGGGACCTCTATTCTTCGGTAGCCTAAATAGGAATAGTTGGTCAGAATATTACGAAACAGGATCTTGTTTGGAATAACTTCAAGTTGGCCATAAAAGGTTTCAACAAGAGTATTGCGTAAATTTATCTCTTTAACGTTACCAAACACCCCTTCAGCCTCAATCACGTCACCGATATCGAAAGGCTTTCTGATGCCCATTGCAACACCGGCAATGAAATTTTCCGTCATATCTTGAAATGCAAAACCAATGGCCAATCCAACAATACCTGCACCAGCAAGGAGGGATGTGACTGTACCTTTCAGGCCAACAAAATCTAGCGCGATAAATATACCAGCGACAAGAACTAGAGCCTTAATTATAGATGTGAGAAGACCGGCTATCTGACGAGATTCAAAAGTGCGCCGCATCAGTTTGCCCGCGACGTTTCCGACCATTTTAGCAATGAGACCAAAAACAATCGCAATAACGAATGCAACGACAATATTAGGTAGCAAAGTGATTGCACCTTCTACCCAGCTTTCGAGTTTTTCAGTTAGAAGCTCATATACTTCATCTATCTCAGGAAACTCCATAGACTCCATTACCATTTTTAATCGTTCTTAACGGTGCTTCAAGAACTGTTCCTGTTGTAAATGTTTTTTAACTTAATGAATTTTATGAAAAAACAGGTTTCCTTTCCTTTTGTCAAAAATGAATTAGTGAAGAAATTACGCACTTTGCGCAACTTATTCTCATTAGCCTTTCACTCTCGCTATCGGGTAATTTCTATGCGTTAGCCTTAAGTTTGAGTGGTCTGACCATGTGTGAAATTAATGTAAACATATTATTCACAATAAATTTACAAAAATAAAATTCAGGCATAGTATCAGTGATGTAGGTCAATATTCTGTTGGCCTCAGACAATAACAAAACAAAATCGAATAGCCTGTTGCTAGCGGAAAGTGTGGGTAGTAGTGCCGGTAGTGATAAGCCCAGATTTGGAATCACACTATGAAATTAAATACGCGTAAAACAGCGGTAGCCGCAATGGTCGGTGCTGCTTTATTTTGCTCACCTTTTATCGCGTCAGCGCAAGAAACTGACGTTGAATCCGAGCAGGAAGCTAAGAAAGACGTAGAGCTAATCCTTGTTACCGGAAGTTTTGTTCGCAGAAGCGAAAACTTCGAATCTCCATCACCGCTAGCCGTTGTCGACAGCGTTGCAATAGACGCTATTGGTGCCAAGAATATTGCCGATATTACTCAAACGCTAACCATCAACACAGGTGCCGAAAACAATCCTGATGCCTTCACTCAAAACGCCACTGCGGGTACATCAAACATCAACCTGCGCGGTTTAGGCGTAGCATCGACTCTGGTGCTGCTTAACAATAAACGCCAGGTCGTCACCGCTCAGCCTACAAACGAGGGGCTAAACTTTGTAGATACAAGCTCTCTTGTACCTATGATTGCCATTGACCGCATGGAGGTAGTGAAGGACGGTGCATCTGCTTTATACGGTTCTGATGCTGTTGCAGGCGTAGTTAACTTTATTACAAAGCGTAATTACGATGGTGCGATGGTGAGCGTCGATTATCAAGACGGTGCACATGGCGATAATAAAGAATATGTCCTTCAGGGCCTTTGGGGATCTACGGGCGATAAAGGTAATGTTATTGCCGCTATTAGTTATACAAATCGCTCTCCGCTTTTTATAAGCGATAGACGCTTGAGTCGCCCACAAGACGATACTAGTGCCTTGGGGAATCCAGCGAGTTTCTTCATTGCGCCAGGTGTTCCAGTTATCGACCCGTTTGGGTGTGAAGAATTCGGTGGTTTTCCACAGATATTAGCGCCGGAGGGCACAGTGCCTGGGCTAGATGTTGGCCTTTGTGGTTTCGATTTCGGCCCCTACTATTCTTATGTACCGGATGAAAGCCGCATTAATGCATATACACGTGCCGAGTACGAATTTACAGACGACATCACTTGGACAACTGAAATTGGCATGGCACGGAACCGAGCCGAACGTGGTGGTGCACCAAGCTTTCCTATCCTGACTGCACCAGTGGTTCCAGACTATCACCCACAAAATCCATTTGGGCGTGCGGTTTCGTTTTTTGGTCGTGCTGAAGGCAATGGGCAGCCCGGTGATGCTGCAAATACAGAGTCAGATACTTTCCGCTTTAGCACAAATTTACAAGGTGTTACTGATAGTGGTTTTTGGGAAATAAGTTATACAAGGGCAGTAAATGACTTTGTATTTTCAGTACCTGATGTATTGAATACTGAATTTCAACTCGCACTGTTAGGTTTCGGGGGTTCAAATTGTAATCCAGTTTTGGGAACGCCAGGAGAAGGTAGTTGCGAATTTTTCAATCCATTCGCAACGTCATATACAAGTGCGCCTAACTCAGACTATGTACTTAGTTCATTTACAGGTAAGCAGGTCATCGACTCGAAAGCTGATCTAGAAGTGTTCGAAGCGTTTACCTCTTTTGATACCTTCGAAATGGGTGGCGGTTACGCGGCGCTTGCACTCGGGGTTCAGTATCGTGAAAACAGCCTGAGGCAGGATTACGATGAATTATCTAATCAAGACAGCTTCACTTTTGTTATCGGTAATCCTGATTTAGATGGAAGCCAAGATGTTTGGGCGGCTTTTGGGGAATTAGCATTACCTGTTAGTGACGAACTTGACGTGCAGTTAGCTCTTCGTTATGAAGATTACGGCGGTAGCATTGGTAGCACCGTTGATCCTAAGCTGGCTATATCATGGCGCGCGACAGACGAGTTTTCGCTACGAGGCTCGATCTCCACGTCATTTAGAGCGCCAACCGTATTCCTTGCTCAGGGGGGCGCTACTTCACTACAACAAGTTGTCGACCCTGTGCAAGGTGCGCAAGCTTTTGTCGCTGTGCGTACATCGGGTAATGAGGACTTAAAACCTGAGGAGTCTACAGCGTACAACATAGGTTTTTCTTACGAGCCATTCAGAGACCTATCAATTGAGGTAGATTATTGGAACTTTGAGTTTGAAGATTTGATCATTCAAGAGAATGCGCAAGCGCTTTTGAACGCAGACCCTACTGACACATCGCGGATCGTACGAGCAGGTGACCCTTTAACGGGGCCAGTTTTACAGATTAACAATACTTATGTTAATGCAAGTTCACTGGAAACATCGGGCATAGACTTTGTTTCCAGCTATAAAATGGAGACTGAACTTGGCAACATTACACCTACGATACAAGCGACTTATATTACTAAGTATGACTTGAGCGACCCGCAAGCAGGCGATATAGATGGTGCCGGTCGCCGTAACTTCAATAACATAGGTGTTTCATCGCCAGAGTTACGTATGAATATTGGCCTTAACTGGCAACATGATGTACACGCGGCAAACGTGTTTCTGCGCTACATATCGTCATATGACGACGATCAAAACTGTGCAGATGGAACAAGTAATACCGCTGGATGTGCAAATGGTTTTTATGAAATCGACAGCATGTTAACGGTTGACGCTCAGTACAACATTGACTTAGGTAGCGTTTTCGATACCGATCAAAGTTATGTATTGACCTTAGGGGGAGTAAATCTATTTGATGAAGAACCACCTCAGGTATTCACAAACAGTGGCTTCGATTCAAAAGTACATGATCCTCGTGGTCGACAGATTTACGCGAGGCTAGCAATAGAGTTTTAAGGTTATTGCTGAAGATTGCAGAAAGTTAGAGCCGGCTTCCAAAGCCGGCTTTTTGTAAACTAAAAGCTCCACATATTTTTTCAAGTTTTATCCATATCCCTTTTCTAATCTAACTTTCATTATTTAGAGTAAGTAAAACACTTATAAAAATTAATGGGAGATAATAATGCCGACAAAGCTATCGGAAGATACTATTACGACTAAACTGGCTGCACTTAATGATTTAGTTACAGACGGCACGCATTGGGAGCGAAGCGGTAATTGCATCAAAAAAACATTCACATTTAAAAGTTTTATCCGTGCATTTGGGTGGATGTCGCAAATTGCGATTTGGGCAGAAAAGCTAAAGCATCATCCTGAATGGTTTAACGTATACAACAAAGTAGAGGTCACACTCACTACCCATGATGCTGATGGACTAACAGAGCTCGACTTTTCGCTTGCTGAAAAAATGGAAAAATTTAGATAGTTTGGGCAGTGAACTGTTTTAAATGGGCTTGTTTTACAGGTAATTTGTATTAACTTTGCACATGTTGGTTAATTAAACCGCTAACAGTCAGAAAAATGAAATATTTCTCGACTTGGCACTTGTGTTGAATAAGTCTCTATGTATAATACGCCCCACGTTGAAGCGAGGCATTGTACGCAACGCTTGCAACAGTAATTTTCTGGCGCGGGATGGAGCAGTCTGGTAGCTCGTCGGGCTCATAACCCGAAGGTCGTAGGTTCAAATCCTGCTCCCGCAACCACAGAAAATAACCAGAATTTCAAAGCTCTGCAAACGCAGGCTTTACCGTACAGTCGCGGGATGGAGCAGTCTGGTAGCTCGTCGGGCTCATAACCCGAAGGTCGTAGGTTCAAATCCTGCTCCCGCAACCAATTTGTAAAACCAGAACTAAAAAGTATTGCGCAAGCAAACTAACCGTACAGTCGCGGGATGGAGCAGTCTGGTAGCTCGTCGGGCTCATAACCCGAAGGTCGTAGGTTCAAATCCTGCTCCCGCAACCACATTAGAAACCCAGCTTTTGCTGGGTTTTTTCTTTTCTTTTGTCTCTTCGCACAAAATCAATTCAATTACTACGAATTAACTACCGCACTGAAAAAAAGAGTGTGCTAAGTTACGAAGTGCCCAAAAAATAAAACTAATAGGTAGTTTAGCCGCCTCATGATTGCTCGTTTTTTCACATACGAAGAACACGCCACCTTAATTGAAGGCGCTTATCATTTTCCTCTCATTGTTCTGTCTTTATTAGTCGCTGTTTTTGCTTCATTTATGGCGTTTAACGTCGCAGGGCAAGCTGCTGTTACTCAAGATGCGTTGAGACGAAATACTTTGTTAACTACGGGTAGCATAGCGCTCGGAGGGGGAATTTGGTCAATGCATTTTCTCGGCATGACCGCATTTGAATTGTGTTTACCTGTTAGCTACGACCCTTTTATAACTGGGCTGTCTGCAATTCCAGGTGTAGCTGCAGCATGGGTAGCCCTTCATCTTTTGATTAAAACGCATATAACCGTAGCTGAAGTAATTTTAGGTGGCGTATTAGTGGGCGCAGGTATCGGCACCATGCACTACAGTGGTATGGCTGCAATGGAGATGGCGCCGCTTCTTCGCTATGACCTTGGTATGTTTGCCCTTTCTATCGTGGTCGCTATATGTTTGGCAATGCTATCACTATGGATAAAGTTTGGTATTGCTGCTGCGATTCAAAGCAGAAAGATGCTGGGTAAGCATGTGCTATTAGCAAGTACTGTTATGGGATTGGCCATTGCGGGTATGCATTATACTGGCATGGCTGCCGCTCGGTTTGTGCTGCCGCCAGGTATGGAAACATCAAATCAATCGTCGGATGTTGCTGTTCTTCTAGCAATTTCAATTGCTATAGTTACCTTGGTGATGATCGTTTTCGTCTTGGGTATTAGTCTTCTATTTAAATATCGCGATGCTATGTTACGCGCACTTGAGAGTGAACGAATTCAAAGCGCAATTACCGATACCGCTGTCGACGCCATTCTTACCGTAGACGATAAAGGTATCATAAAAACTGCTAACCCCGCTGTTGAGCACATTTATGGTTACACCCAGCAAGAGATTATTGGAATGCACGCCGCCGATATGGTCACACCAGAGAGGCGGCACCTTTATGGCGATGACTTTTTCAGCCAACGGGTTGTACCTACTGAACAAATCATAGGTGCAGGCAGGGAAGTAGAAGTTCTCAGAAAGGGAGGGGAGCGCATACCAGTGCGTTTAGGCGTAGGCTATACCAAAATAGACGGTAAGCCGGTATTTGTTTCTTTTGCGTCAGACCTACGAAAGCGCAGAGAAATGGAAGATGCTTTGCGCGAAAGTGAAGCTAAGTTCAGAAGCTTGATTTCGAATATACCGGGTATGGCTTATCGGTGTTTGAACATGCCTGGCTGGCCTATGGTTTTTATTAGTGACGCTGTGCTGGAAATAACCGGATATCCACCGAGTGACTTCATTTTACCGAATCCTAAACGTTCTTTTACTGACCTCTATCATCCAGATGACGTTGAGCGACTTTCTGATGTTAATGCCCAACAGGGTGCCTTTTCTTATGAATACCGCATCATAGCTAAATCAGGGGAAGTAAAGTGGGTGACCGAACATGGTACTCACGTTAAAGACGATGATGGCAATAATCTCTATGTCGATGGTTTTATATCAGATATAACCCAAAGACGGGTAATGGAAGAAGAGTTAAAAGCAGCGAAAGAGACAGCAGAACAAGCGGCTGCAGCACGTACTGCATTCCTTGCCAATATGAGTCACGAAATTCGTACTCCTATGAACGCAATTATTGGTTTTAGCGATTTGATGCTAGGGGACTCTTTGCGTGAAGAGCAAAAATCCCATTTAACCACAATTAACCGTTCTGCTCGCTCGCTGCTGCACCTTCTCAACGACATACTGGATAGCGCAAAGTTAGATAAGGGGAAGCTTGATTTAGATTACCGCGACTTTCTTATTCGAGAAGAATTAGATTTGGTTGTTTCTACATTTTGGTTAGAAGCTAAGCGGAAAAAAGTGGGCCTCGTTTTAAATGTTGATGATTCTGTATCAGATGGGTACCGAGGTGCACCCGAACGCCTTAGGCAAGTGCTCAATAACCTTATTGGAAATGCCGTTAAGTTCACCCATGAAGGTGAGGTATCCATCAACGTGAGAGGCGACGATAAGTTTGTCTATTTTAGCGTCTCAGACACCGGCATCGGGATGACGCAAGAACAAGTAGAGCGAGTGTTCGACCCGTTCTCGCAAGCGGACGCATCGATGAGTAGAAAATATGGCGGTACTGGCCTGGGAACTACTATTTCTAAACAGCTTGTTGAACTTATGGGCGGAAACATCTGTGTTACCAGTGAAAAAGGCAAAGGAAGTACCTTTACCTTTAGGTTGCCGCTAAAAGCGGTTGAAGTTACTGAATACACCCCTGATACTTCAGAACCGTCTTCAACCCAAATTCATTCAACGTTAAACGTATTAGTAGTTGACGATGTACTACAAAATGTAGAGCTTTTGTCTTTGCTCCTTACTCGCGCTGGGCATCAGGTAGACACTGCCACTGATGGTGAGCAAGCGTTAGAAAAAATGGAGTCGACTTCATTTGACGTCGTTTTAATGGATTTGCAAATGCCAAAGCTAGACGGTTTAGAGGCGGCAAAGCAACGGCGAAAGTTTGAGAAAGAACACGAATTACCCCCAACGCCTATTATTGCGCTAACTGCCAGTGTTCTAGTGCAGGATAAGCATGCGGCGCAACAAGCGGGCATGGAAGGGTTCGCTAACAAACCGGTGGACTTTGGCACACTTATGGAAGAGGTAGCTCGGGTATTAAAGCTCGATACTTTTGTTGTCGCAGATACGCCTACAGAGAACGACTCAAAATCAGCGTTTAAAGCCGATAAAGCTACTTTAAATCTAAAGAAAGCTGTTGGTCTGTGGGGAAGTTTAGGGACGGTACTACAGGAAGTGGATAAATTCACTTCAACAAGCAGGGAAAAGGTTGATGAGTTGATGAACGCAGCTATAAGAGAAGATTATAAAGCGGTAGCATCACTTTCTCATGGCTTAAAAGGAACGTCGGGTAACCTATGTTTAACCAATTTCTTCCGTATTACTAAAGATATAGAGGCGCAGGCGCTGAAATCAATCATTGATATTGAACAAGTTAATCAGCTCCGCGATGCTCTAGAACAAATAGAGTCGATGCTAAGTGAATCGCCCTTATATGCAGAAAATGCGATCAATGAAAGTATCGATAATGCTTTGCTCCTCAGTCACCTGGAAGCTATGCTCAATAGTGTAGAGCAAAACATGGTGGATGAAGCGGAGCTATCATTTTTAAAAGAACTAGGGTGCTCTAATCACAATGAGCAAATCGGTCAAATTCTCTTAGACATAGATGACTTTGAGTTTGAATTGGCGCATGAGCATATTTCTTTATTAATACAAGAGTTAAAATAGTCCAGAGACACGGCATGTTAGAGATTGAGATTGAACAACCTACGCTATTAGTCGTTGACGATGAGCCTGTTAATTTAAGGGTTTTAAAGCAACTTTTAGCTCCGGACTATCAGCTTGTTTTCGCCAGAAACGGCGAAGAAGCGTTAAAACTTGCTAGGGGAAGGCAACCAAACTTGATACTGCTTGATGTTATGATGCCCGGACTTACAGGGTTTGAAGTCTGTCGCCAACTTAAGCAGCAGTCGAGTACCAAGCACATCCCAGTTATTTTCGTCACGGCATTAAGTGACGAGCATGAGGAAACTGAGGGTTTTGATGCAGGTGCTGTGGATTACATCACTAAGCCCATATCTCCAGCAATTGTTAAAGCACGCGTAAAGACTCACCTTAGCTTAGTTCAGGCAGACGAGTTGTTAGATAGTCGTTTGCAAGTTGTACAGCGATTAGGTAAAGCTGCTGAATACAAAGACAACGAAACAGGCATGCACGTCATGCGAATGAGCCATTACGCAAGAGAATTGGCGCTAGCTTATGGGCTTACTGAGAAGCAGGCAGAAATTCTTCTCCATGCTGCTCCTATGCACGATATTGGCAAAATTGGTATTGCTGATAGCATCATGCTTAAGCCAGGTAAGCTCACTGATGAAGAATTTGCCACTATGAAGCACCACCCAGAAATTGGCGCAGAGATCATCGGCGATTGCGGCGATTCTTTACTGCTAAAAGTGGCAAAGTCAGTCTCCCTAACCCACCATGAGAAATGGGATGGAACGGGTTACCCAAATGGTCTTGCCGGGGAAGACATTCCTATAGAGGGACGCATCTGTGCCATTGCTGATGTGTTCGATGCACTGACTAGTAAACGCCCCTATAAAGAAGCGTGGAGTATCGAAAAAACCATAGATTTTATGGAGAGTCAGAAGGGTAAGCATTTCGAACCAAAACTGGTCGAATTAATGATAGAAATTATGCCTAAAATTCTCGACATAAAAGTTAAGTTTAAAGATGAGGACTAACCGCTACGTCTTTCGCTGTTGCTTAATGCGCCGCCTATACGTATAATGTGCGCATCAAGTGATGAGAGCGGGCTCCCTCATTAAAGGAAAGTAACGCACTTATCATTAGCAAGCTATCACCTATCGGTGGTTTTACCCATAAGTTTGCAACTGCCTACATTGGCAGGTATGGGTTCAGAATTTTAATAAAAGCCCCGCTAGTCCGGGGCTTTTTGTTGTATTAAAACCTGGAGTCAGCCTCGCTGAGCCGGGTGATGACAGGTGGGCTTTAGGCCCTTTTTTCGTTTTTGGAGGTTTGCATTGGCAAAACTTGAAGAGAAACTAACCGAAATGCTAGAGCCAGGTGTAGAAGCACTGGGCTTTGAATTGGTTGGTATCGAGTTTGTACGAGCGGGGAAGCATTCAATTCTTCGCGTTTTTATTGATCATGAGAACGGTATTACCGTAGATGATTGTGCAGATGTAAGTCATCAGGTTAGCGCAATTTTGGACGTTGAAGATCCAATTAGCACTGAATATAACCTCGAAGTGTCATCACCAGGTATGGACCGACCGCTTTTCAAAGAAAAGCATTACATCGAGGCTGTAGGTGAAGTGGTTCAAGTTCGATTGTCTATGCCGATGGACGACCGACGTAATTTTAAAGGCAAAGTACTTACGTGTGAAAACGGCATTGTAAGTATTGAAGTGGATGGCCAGCAGTTCCAGTTAGCTGTGGCGAATATCGAAAAAGGTAACGTTGTTCCCACGTTCGATTAACGGAACAGCTCTGCTTTCATCGACGAAGGCATAAGAGAGGCGAAAATGAATAAAGAAATTTTGTTAGTGGCGGAAGCCGTTTCAAATGAAAAACAAGTGCCTAGAGAGAAGATTTTTGAAGCGCTAGAGTATGCAATCGCTAGTGCAACCAAAAAGAAAAACGAAGGCGAAATCGAAGTTCGTGTAAGTATCGACAGAACGTCTGGTGACTTTGATACATTCCGTCGCTGGTTGGTTATCCCGGATGATCAAGAGCAAGAAAATCCATTTGCTGAAATTACGTTTTCTGCGGCGCAAATTGACGAGCCAGAGATACAACTTGGCGATTATGTGGAAGAACAGATTGAATCTATCAAATTCGACCGCATAACTACGCAGACCGCTAAGCAAGTTATCGTACAAAAAGTGCGCGAAGCTGAACGTCAGCAAATGATTGCTGAGTACGAAGACAAAGTGGGTGAACTTGTTACGGGTACGGTTAAGAAAGTAAACCGCGACAATATCATTATTGATTTGGGTAATAACGCAGAAGGCGTTATCTATCGCGATGATATGCTTCCTCGTGAAACTTTCCGTCCAGGTGACCGTGTACGTGGTCTTCTTTACGTTATCCGTCCGGAAGCACGTGGTGCACAGCTATTTATTAGCCGTACTCACCCAGACATGCTAGTTGAACTATTCCGCTTGGAAGTGCCTGAAATTGCAGAAGAGACGCTAGAAATTAAGTCTGCTGCTCGCGATCCGGGTTCACGTGCAAAGATTGCAGTTAAAACTAACGACAAGCGCTTAGACCCAGTAGGTGCGTGTGTGGGTATGCGTGGTTCACGTGTACAAGCCGTATCAGGTGAGCTTGGCGGTGAACGTGTTGATATCGTGCTATGGGACGAGAACCCTGCGCAATTCGTTATCAATGCAATGGCTCCCGCTGAAGTTGCGTCAATTGTTGTTGACGAAGACAGCAACAGCATGGACGTAGCAGTTGAAGCGGACAACTTAGCTCAGGCAATTGGCCGTAGTGGTCAAAACGTACGCCTAGCCAGCCAGCTTACAGGCTGGGAACTTAACGTGATGACGGTTGACGACCTCAACAAGAAGCACGAAGAAGAAAACGCGAAGGTACTTGATCTATTTACTGCTGGTTTGGACATTGACGAAGAGTTTGCGTCTGTCTTGGTAGATGAAGGCTTTACAACGCTAGAAGAAGTGGCATACGTGCCAGCAAGCGAACTTCTAGCGGTTGAAGGGCTAGATGAAGAAATGGTTGAAGAGCTGCGCAATAGAGCGCGTGCTTTCTTAACCACGCGTGCACTAGCGAATGAAGAATCGCTTGAAGGTGCAGAGCCTACAGAAGCCTTATTAAATCTTGAAGGTATGAGTAAACACGTGGCTTATGTGTTGGCCAGCCGCGGCGTTACTGACCTGGAAGAATTAGCAGAACAAGGTACCGATGATATCAGTGATATCGATGAACTAGACGAAGAGAAAGCCGGTGCGTTAATCATGGCGGCTCGTAATATCGTATGGTTCAGTGAAGAAGAGTAAGGTCAACAGGGGGAAAATTACGTAATGGCAGATGTATCTATTGAAAAGCTCGCCAGCGACATTGGTACGACCGTTGACCGATTGGTTGGCCAGTTTAAAGACGCGGGTATCTCTAAGAGTGCCGGCGATCAGGTAAACGAAGACGAGAAACAGAAACTATTGGATCATTTAAGTAAGCAACACGGCAGCGCAGCTGAACCAACGCGTATGACACTTAAGCGTAAGACAACTAGCACATTAAGTGTTGGTAAGTCGAAAGAAGTGAAAGTGGAAGTACGCAAGAAGCGCACATACGTTAAGCGCAGCGACGTTGAAGAACAGCAGCGTCAAGCGGAAGAAGAAGCTGAAGCGTCTTGAAGAAGAGGCACGTTTGAAGCGCGAAGCAGAAGAGAAAGCCGCTGCTGAAGCGAAGAAAGCCGCTGAAGAAAAAGCGCGTAAAGCAGAAGAAGCGAAGAAAGCTGCTGATGAAGAGCGTGCGCGTCGCGCGGAGCAAGCTAAGAAAGAAGCTGAAGCCCGTAAAGCAGACGAGCCTGAACTAACTGAAGCTGAGAAAGCGGAAGCAGAAGCTGCACGTCAGGAAGAAGAGCGTCTTCGCAAAGCACAGGAAGAAGAAGCGCAGAAGAAACTTGAAGAAGACGCGAAGAAGGCGGCTGACGAAGCGCGTAAACTTGCTGAAGAAAACGAGCGTCGCTGGAAAGAAGAAGAAGAGCGTCGTAAGAAAGCAGAAGCTGAAGAAGTTCACTTGCACTCTAACCGCTACGCTCAAGAAGCAGAAGACGAAGAAGACATGCAAGTTGAGCGTTCTTCACGTCGTCGTCGCAAGTCTAAGAAAAACGCTGGTGAGCATCTTAAGCAAGGCTTTAACAAGCCTGCAGCGCCAGTAGAGCGCGTTGTTAAGCTTGGCGCAACCATCACTGTTGGTGAGCTGGCAAGTAAACTTGCTATTAAGTCTAACGAAGTTATCAAAACGATGATGAAGATGGGCGAGATGGCTACCATCAACCAAGTACTAGACCAAGACACAGCGGTACTAGTTATTGAAGAGATGGGTCATAAGTACGAGCTTGTAAATGACAATGCGCTTGAAGATGAGTTGCTAGCAGACGGCACAGATGGCGAAAAATCGACACGTGCTCCTGTTGTTACCATCATGGGTCACGTTGACCACGGTAAAACATCATTGCTTGACTACATTCGCCGTGCAAAAGTAGCAGACGGTGAAGCGGGTGGTATTACTCAGCATATTGGTGCTTACAAAGTACAAACAGATAACGGTGAAATCACCTTCCTCGATACGCCTGGACACGCCGCGTTTACTGCAATGCGTGCTCGTGGTGCTACGGCGACGGATATCGTTATTCTTGTTGTTGCTGCAGATGACGGCGTAATGCCGCAAACGAAAGAAGCGGTACAGCACGCCCGAGCTGCTGGCGTGCCTCTTATCGTTGCAGTGAACAAAATGGATAAAGAAACAGCTGATCCAGACCGTGTTAAAACTGAGCTATCTCAACTAGAAGTTATCTCAGAAGAGTGGGGCGGTGAACACCAGTTCTGTAACGTTTCTGCGAAAACGGGTATGGGCGTCGATGAACTTCTGGATGCTATCGTGCTTCAGGCGGAACTACTTGACCTTAAAGCGGTAGCTGAAGGCTCCGGTCGCGGTATTGTTATCGAATCTCGTCTTGATAAAGGTCGTGGTCCGGTAGCGTCAGTACTTGTTCAAGAAGGTCAATTACTGGCTGGTGACATTCTACTATGTGGTGAAGAGTACGGTCGTGTTCGTGCAATGCGCGACGAAAACGGCAAAGAGATTAAGGTTGCAGGACCTTCAACGCCGGTAGAAGTACTTGGTCTTTCAGGTGTTCCAGTAGCGGGTGAAGATGCCGCTGTTGTTAAAGACGAACGTAAAGCACGTGAAGTAGCAGCGAAGCGTCACCAGAAGAAGCGCGAACTTAAACTTGCTCGTCAGCAAAAAGCGAAACTTGAAAACATGTTTGCGAACATGGAGTCAGGTGACGTTAGCGAACTTAATATCGTACTTAAGGCTGACGTACAGGGCTCTGTAGAAGCGATTTCTGAGTCACTGGTTAAGCTTTCAACTTCTGAAGTTAAAGTTAATATTGTAGGTAGTGGTGTAGGTGGAATCACCGAAACTGACGCGACCCTTGCGGCGGCATCAGGCGCTATCGTACTAGGCTTTAACGTTCGTGCCGATGCAACAGCACGTCGCGTACTAGAAGCTGAAGAAATTGACCTACGTTACTACAGCGTTATCTACCACCTAATTGACGAAGTGAAAGCGGCCATGAGCGGTATGCTTGCTCCAGAGTTCAAGCAGGAAATCATTGGTCTTGCCGAAGTACGTGACGTATTTAAGTCACCGAAACTGGGCGCAATTGCAGGCTGTATGGTTACAGAAGGTAACGTTAAGCGTAGCAACCCAATCCGTGTACTTCGTGAAAACGTAGTAATTTACGAAGGTGAATTAGAATCACTACGTCGCTTTAAAGACGATGTACAAGAAGTACGTAACGGTATGGAATGTGGTATCGGCGTTAAGAACTATAACGATGTGAAAGTAGGCGACCAAATTGAGGTCTTCGAAATCGTTGAGGTTAAACGCGAAATTTAATTGCCTTAGTTAATTCGGCATGTGAAAAACGGGGGCCGAGTGCTCCCGTTTTTGTCTGTATAAAGCAAACAGCCTCAAGCATGCCGCTGGTTAAATAAGGAAAGGAGAGTACAATGGCTCGTGAATTTTCACGTACCGACAGAGTCGCTCAGCAAGTTCATAAAGAAGTAGCGAGCATTCTGCAAAACGAATATAAACACCGCGTAGGCGATATGCCTTTAATCACGGTTTCTGATGTAGATGTATCGCGCGACCTAGCTCACGCGAAAATCTTTGTGACTATCTACAACAGCACTGAAGAAGAGGGCAAAGCCCAAATCAAGCAGCTAGCTGAATACAAAAAGTTCATTCGCAGTATCCTTGCAAAACGTATTCGCATGCGCTCAGTACCTGATCTTCACTTTTTTGAAGATAAATCGATTGTTGAAGGCATGCGTATTTCTAATCTTGTGTCACAGACCATCGCTAAAGATGAGTCGAAGCGCGATGAAGACGATTCACAAGAGCAGGAGTAGATGGCAAGACGTCGTAAGGGCCGTGACATTAACGGCATAGTATTGCTTGATAAACCGCTTGGTGGATCATCAAACCAACTGCTTCAAAAAGTGCGCTGGTTGTACAAAGCCGCTAAGGCTGGGCATACGGGCGCTCTTGATCCACTTGCCAGTGGCATGTTGCCGCTGTGTTTGGGTGAAGCTACCAAGTTCTCACAGTTTCTTTTGGATGCTGAAAAGACCTACGAGGTTACGGCACAACTTGGCGTTCGCACAACCACGTCTGACGCCGACGGTGAAGTAGTAGAAGAGAAGCCCGTTGAAGTCACGGAAGAGCAAGTACGCAATGCTTGCTTAGCTTTTTTAGGTAAAAGTAAGCAGATCCCTTCTATGTTTTCTGCGCTTAAGCATCAAGGTAAGCCGCTTTATCATTATGCGCGTCAAGGCATAGAGATTGAACGTGAACCCCGTGATATTGAAGTGTATGAACTGGACATACTGCGTATCGAACTGCCTTATGTGGATATGCGCATCAAGTGTAGCAAAGGTACTTATATTCGCTCTATCGTAGACGACCTAGGACAGAACCTTGGTTGTGGTGCTTATGTGACCCGCTTACATCGGACCGAAGTCGCAGACTATCCCACCGATAAGATGGTTTCATTGGACAAGCTGATTGAAATTCAAGAATCGCTAGAAGACGGTGACTTCAACGCCCTTGATGACTTGCTTATTCCCATGGATACAGCGGTAAGTCGTCTGCCTTTCGTAACAATCAACGATGCCGAAAGAAATCGTTTTGACAATGGTCAATCGGTTAAAGGTATGTGCAGCGAAGCGCTTGAAGAGGGCACATCTTACCGCGTATATCACGGTGCTGATACCAATGGTATTTTTCTCGGCGTAGGAGAAGGGGTACTTGACCCGAAAGATCAAGGCATTCCCAAACAAGAAGTGTTTGTTAACCCAAAGCGTCGAGTTGTTTATCAATAGAAGTTGCGCCGGTAAATAAAGATGGTTTATGGCTTGCTAAGTGTGTAAACGTCATTATAATACGGCGCTCATTCCGCTTTGCTGAATTAGTGATCGGCGAAGCATAAATATTAGGAGAATGATATGTCACTAACTAAAGCAGAAACCGCGAAAATCATTGCTGAGTACGGCGTAAAAGAAGGCGACACTGGTTCACCAGAAGTTCAAGTAGCTTTGCTTACTCACAACATCAACAAGCTTCAAGGTCACTTTGCTGATCATAAGAAAGATCACCACTCTCGTCGTGGTCTTCTACGTATGGTTAGCCAACGTCGTAAGCTTCTAGACTACCTTAAAGGCAAGAACGCTGAGCGTTACCTTGACCTAATCAAGCGTCTAGGTCTACGTCGATAAGACTAGGTTTCAAGAAAAGCGCCCGATGGGCGCTTTTTTTTCGTCTGCTCTTGGCTTTGGTAACTTATTGCGTATGACGTGTGATGAAGTAGGTCTATTGACGCGAATCGACTTTCTCTGCAGTTTTAGTGGAAGAGCGAACTGCATTTTGCATTATTTTCAGCTCACGCTCAGTTAAATTTCTCCACTGACCTGGCCTTAAATTACTGAGTTCCAAATGCATAATACGCGTTCGCTTAAGCTTGGTGACCTCGTAGCCTAAAAACTCGCACATTCTGCGTATTTGGCGATTAAGCCCTTGGGTAAGAATAATAGTGAATTTATTTTTGCCGGTTGGTTTAACGACACAAGGCTTCGTCACTGTACCTAATATGGGCACGCCGCGTGCCATACGCTTTACAAATCGCTCACTAATGGGCTGGTTAACCGTCACTTCATATTCTTTGTCATGCGCATTTTCAGCGCGCAATATTTTATTAACGATATCACCATCGCTGGTGAGTATGATGAGTCCTTCAGAAGGCTTATCAAGCCTACCTACGGGAAATATACGTGCTTTATGGCCGATAGCGTCAATAATATTGCCTTTAACATGGCGCTCGGTAGTGCAGGTTATGCCTATAGGTTTATTGTATACAATATAGACCCTATCTGATTTGTCCTTCGCTACCGCACCTACCACCTTGCCATCAACTTTAACGATATCGCCAGCGCCAATTTTAGTGCCAAGCTCTGGTGGTTTGTTATTTACCGTAACGCGCTTTTGCTCAATGAGTTTATCCGCTTCTCGGCGCGAACATAGGCCTGTGTCACTAATATATTTATTTAAACGTTTAGGCGCTTGGTCACTCATTGCGCAGTATGTCCTGTCTTATTTCGTCGAAGGCGGTAATGGTATCACGACAAAAAAGAAAGGGGCGATTAACCCCTTTCTTTTTTCTGTATTTATCTGGCGTAGCTATATATTGCTGTTCGTTTTGAAAACAACAAGCCAGCCGGTGGTAGGTAATTTAACTGCCAGCAGGTGAGGGAGGTGAGCCCGCACCACCACTGGCACTGCCACTTGATACTACTTTTGTGGCGATGTCGCGGATCTCGTTTTCTAGACTGGTAATGCGTCCAGATAACGTTGTGTTGCGCTGTTCCAAAACCGATAGTTTATCGGTAAGATTACGCACACGTTGCTGGGCACTTTGTTTATCGCTTGTGGCTTGTTCTAGTTGAACGTTCACAGCAAGTAGTTCATCGGCTAGTGATGCCAATTGATTTTTAACAGAGCCGATTGCTGCAGCTTGGCTTTTTACGTCGTCAGAAACGGCGCTGACATTTTTATTCAGTGCAGTTTGAACATTACCAACACGATCACCAAGGTCAGCGATTTCTTTTTGATTACGACGCCAAGCAGAAGCCCAAAGTTTGTCCATTTGCTCCCAAAGTTCATTGGTTTTATTAGACAACTCAGTAACTTTAACTTGCAAAGCAACCGTAGATTCGCCAATTTCCTCGCCTGTCGCAGAAAGCTTGTTCTCTAGCTGCATAATACGCTTTTCGGCTTGTTCAGCCACAGCTTTTTGTTGTTCAAGCATAGTGTACAAGTAGTAACAACCACCACACGCCGCTAAGGCGATCAAGGCAACTAAAACAACCCAGACTCCGTTACCACTACCACTATTTGAAGGCTGGCGGTTAGCTGAAGGAGAAGGTGAGGACGTGGTCGCCTTTGTCGGGGTCGCTTGCCTTTTAGTCTGATAATCTCGACGGTCTTCTTCATCCAATCTTATGGTTGGAAACTCATCGTTTTTCGAATTATTTGCCATAGTAAATTAATAATCTCTTTATGTAGCGCTCTCTTTATGACGTCATAACCTTTTATCTATAAGAGAGCCCATTATTCTTTGCGCGCAGTTTCATGTTATCGCTAAATCGAAGGAAATTCTATGGCTTATGTAGAATGCTAGCTCTCCATAAGCCAAAGAAGCTGGTATTCGACCATCCCCAGCACTTTTTCTTGATAAAGACCTAGTTAGTTTTTATCGCCAATCCACTCAACCCGATAAAGATCACGGCGTCGGTCAAGGTAGTTTCGTACCGAGCCTTCATTTTGCAGTTTGGTGAGTTTGTCGAGGTCTAAATCAACAATCAGCGTCATTTCGGTATTTGGTGTAGTCTCTGACACGATAGCATCGTGAGGGAACGCAAAATCACTGGGTGAAAACACGGCTGTCTGCCCGTATTGGATATCCACGTTATCCACCTTAGGTAGATTACCAACACTGCCTGCAATAGCCACATAACATTCATTTTCGATAGCCCTTGCTTGTGCACAGCGGCGAACGCGTAAATAACCATTTTTTGTGTCTGTCCAAAATGGCACGAATAAAATCTGCATCTCTTGGTCGGAAAGAATGCGTGCTAGCTCTGGAAATTCCACGTCATAACAAATTAGAACACCGATTTTCCCGAAGTCGGTATCAAAGGTCTTAAGGCTATTTCCGCCCTTCATTATCCAGTCCTCTTTTTCATGAGGGGTTGGATGAAGTTTGTACTGGCTTTCAATCGTTCCGTCTCGTTTGCATATATAGCTTACGTTATACAGCAGCTCCTCTTCTACCACAGGCATAGACCCGGCAATAATCGTAATATTGTACGACACCGCTAAGTGCGATACGGCAGTTAAAATTTCATCCGTATAGGTAGCCAAATGCCAAATCGCGTCGATGGACGAATCGGATGGGCTAAGACCCATAAGCGGGGCATTAAAAAATTCAGGGAACAAGGCCACATCGCATGAATAGTCAGATAGAGCGTCGACAAAGTATTCTACTTGCTGAAGCAGTTCTTCTACATTGTTGAAGTAGCGCATCTGCCACTGAATACATCCTATACGCGCACTTGATTTCCTGCTGGCGATTAAAGAAGGCGTGCCCGGCTCGTAGTAAATATTATGCCATTGAAGTAACGTGGCATAACCCTTCGATGCTTCATCCTCAGGGAGGTACGCAGTCATTACTTGCTTTACCTCGAAGCCATTGGATAGCTGAAACGTTAAAATTGGATCGTAAATATCCTTAAGCTTTACTTGCTCAATGTATTCATAAGGCGACAGTTCATGTGCATAGTTTCTATAGTTGGGGATGCGCCCCCCTGCCATAATCGATTTTAGGTTTAAGTTTCTACATAACTCTTTTCGCGCTTCGTATAGCCGCCTACCTAAACGAAGACCGCGGTATTCTGGGCAAACAATAACTTCTACGCCATAAAGCACATCACCATTTGGATCGTGAGTCGTAAGATAGGCATCCCCAGTTATTTCATCGTAACTATGCTTATCACCAAACTGGTCGTAATCAACAATAACAGAAATGGCAAAGGCAACGACCTTCCCTTTATCTTCAATGCATATTTGTCCTTCAGGAAAGGTAGTGACTTGCGCTTTGTAGTTAGAATAAGGCCAGGCGCCTCCAACGTTAGCGTATACGTTATCCATTAACGCTTTTACATCGTTGTAGTCGTCCAACCTCAAGTTTCTTAAGTCTAGATGATGTTCTGTTTCTTCTATCTGTGTTTGATCTTGACTCATGGGTTACTCTTTTTGCTAAAAAATTTCTGATACGTATTTTGTGTATATTTCTACTTAAACGCCATGTAGTGCTTTTTTCAACTGTTAAATGTAGTCCTCGCGTTCTTACGGTAAAGGCGAAGATAACAATTGAAGGGTGAGCTTTCTTTAGCGGAGCTTACTCGTACACTGATATAAAAGATTAGCAAGAAACGTGCGAATTCTTTAGCCGTCAAAACGATAAATAATTTTTCTTTTATCGATAAAAAAATAGTGCGAAAAATGTGTGGTCAGGCAATTGCCACAAGGCTCAACGCCGCGTATAAGTTCGCTACCTTTTTTTTACGTCCACACCTTCCTAATAATTTAACGATTAGTTAACTGCCCATAGGTAAAAAGAGTTTGATGAATAGAGAACAACTTGCGTCGTATCAGCCTCTACACGTTTTCGATGAAGCCATATTTGAAAACATCGTCGATGACTTAGTCACTAAAGGCTTTTCTATTCAGGAGAATGGTTTACCGGATTTTGTTACACAAGCACTGTTAGATTGTCAGCGTTCAATCTCAGAAGCTGAATATAGAAAAGCGGGTATTGGTCGTGCAGAGAATTATCAGAAAGCTGAAAAAGTAAGAGGGGACGAAATTTGCTGGATTACCGGTTCCTCTGAGGAAGGCGCTTTGTGGCTGTCTTGGTGTGAAGCCATTCAACAATATATAAATCGTTCGCTTTTTATGGGGCTCTTTTCTTTTGAAAGTCATTTTGCTAGCTATGGACCAGGTAAATTTTACAAACGCCATGTAGATGCGTTCAAAGGTCAGGGCAACAGAGTGCTATCACTTGTTGCCTATCTCAACGATAGCTGGAAAGAGACTGACGGCGGAGAATTAGTGCTGTATTTTGATGAAAATGATCAAACAGGAACAAAAGTTTTACCGGCTAAAGGAACGTTAGTAGTGTTTCTTAGCGAAGCTTTTCCCCACGAAGTTTTACCAGCGGTAAAAACGCGCCATTCTGTTGCAGGGTGGTTTAGGGTTAACGGTACTGTTAATGACAGCATCGACCCTCCGCGCTAGTATCCAAAACCCCATACTTATGTATAATGTGAATCTACTATATATTTGTTGTGATAACGCTATGCTTTAGGCATAAGCGTGATACTCCACGCTAATTGATAAAAACCGACGTAGGGTTTTTACGCGAGGTCACCTAGATAGCATAGTGATGTCCACAATAGGGTGTTCTTATTCTATTGTGTTGCTTAGGGAAAAGATGTAAGAAGTGATTGGTTAATGCTGGAAAAAATACCTGCCCCCACCCCAAGAGAAGAACTACATGTGCTGGTTATCGATAACCAGGGGCTAGTTCACGATGTTGTTGCATCAGCATTACACGAAATTGGAATTAAAAACGTAAGCAGTGCATTTAATGCATTCCACGCAAAAAGGTTATGTGAGGCAAGACAATATGACTTTGTACTGCTTGCCTTTAACGTTAGTCATGATAAAGATGGTTTTCATCTTTTTGAAGAACTAAAACACCTCAACCACATCAACGACACTACCACGGTTATTTTTCTTAGTGCAGAGACATCGCCTGAGCTTGTTAATTGTATTGTAGAACTGCAGCCAGATGACTTCTGGGTTAAACCCTTACAGCGCAATAAGATTGAGACACGTTTAGAGTATCTTATACAGGTTCGATTAAAGCTTCACAAAATGCTGCATTGTATGCATGCAGGCGACTACTCAACAGCGATGTATTACGCCGAAAGGCAGCTAAAAGACGCGTCACTTTCTGAGTATCACACTAAAATAAAGCGCCTCATAGGCGACTGCTTATTGCAGCTTAGGGACTACGAAACGGCAGAGGATTATTTCAGAACATTATTGCAAAGTGTCGATCACGCTTGGGTTCATATTGGCCTGACCCGTTCGTTACTTCGTCAAGATGAACTAGAAGAAGCGCAACTATTAGTAGATGATTTACTTCAGCGACCCGATACACGGTTTTTGACTTTTGACTTGCTTGCGCAATATTTTATTGAGAAAGAGCAGTTCGATATTGCTTACGAGCAAATGAAAGAGGCTAGTCGGCTTGCGCCCCGTAATATCGAGCGAAACAAGCGCTTGTGGGATTTAGCAAGACTTAATCACGACAAAGCCGGTCAACTCACTGCTGTTCAGAGTATGGCTAAGTACGCAAAAAACTCAATTCATGACTCACCGCAACTGACATTAAATGTTATTCGTTCTACCATTGACTTGGCAACAAGTTTAGGAAATGGAGAAGGTGAAAAGTACCTTAAACGTGCGGAAAGTGAGCTTGAAGAGCTAAAGCAACAGAAAGGCATGCAGAACCAGCTTGCTGAACAAATAGATGTGGTCAGATCCCGGGTACTGTGTCTTAGAGACGAGAAACGTGAAGCTGAAAAATTAATGAAGGATCGCTCAGCATCGACTGAAGGGCTGTCAATGGAAGATAGCTTAGATAAGATGAAAGCCTTCCATGAATTGGGTATGCGTGAGCACTGTGTAAGCATTCTAGATAAGCTGAGAAAGCAAATAGAAGGTGATAATTTCACCTCACAAGTGGTAAATGAGTACCTCAATCAAGAGTCTATAGAGCGTACCGAAATTCAGTTTACTACTAAAGAGCTTAAGCAGATGGCGGCCGTAAATTACAAAGAAAATCGGCTTGTCCCCGCATATAACAATTTAAGACAGGCGTTGACTTTGTCACCTAAAGACAAGCAAATTGCGTTAAGCCTGCTTAAAGTTATTACTCAAATACATCTAGACAATGGACTAAGTGAAGAACAAATGAATTCGGCGCAATGTGCTGCTAAATTACTTTGTGCTGGAGAATTATCAGCCACTCAGGCGGAAAAACGGGACCAGTATATCGCGCGTATTGGTATTGAAGTTGATAACTCTAATGCTGCTGACTTAGTTGGTATGGTAGCCGTTAAAACATAACTTGTCGGCTTGTACGTTCTGTATACTGACGAAACCAATGGTTAAATTTTACTTGTAAAGGTATAAGAAAAAGACAGTTTCCTGAACA
The DNA here is from genome assembly GCF_056311745.1 of Alteromonas sp. ABV4_150. Taxonomy (NCBI): domain Bacteria; kingdom Pseudomonadati; phylum Pseudomonadota; class Gammaproteobacteria; order Alteromonadales; family Alteromonadaceae; genus Alteromonas; species Alteromonas sp. ABV4_150. The sequence goes on from NZ_CM149971.1 coordinate 3,541,620, forward strand.
CGCAAAATTGAAAATACAAAAAAAGCTGCCTTGAATTCAAGGCAGCTTTTTTAATTTTTGTAGACGTTAACTTTCTCTTCTACTATTTTTTAACAGCAGTAGTACGACGACGAAAGCCAATTACTGCGGCTAGCAGAGCAAGAATTCCTCCCATTGAGCCGCCTGAGCTGTCGTTATCGTCTTCCTCATCCTCAACGTCTTCAACGACATCCGCTTGTAAATCGAATGTAGCGATGAATGGGTCATGGTCTGAACTTCTGAATGGACCCACATCAGTGAACGCGTAGCCGTCTTCATCAGCATAATAACGAAGGGCTTGGTCATACTGTAGCTGGTAAGCTTCAACTGAGTTTATATTCCAGTGTGCACCATCGATAGCGTCTTCAAGCATGGCTTCACTTGCCAGAACGTGGTCTAAACTACCTACTTGCTCGGTACCGTAGAACCAATATGAGAAGCCTTCTGCATCAAATTCTTCAGCTAGATTGTGATAGCCGAAGCTAGACTCAACTTCAACAGAAGCGCCATCGTCCATCTCTGTATTTACCGCAGTATTTATCGTGTAACCACGAGCTTCAGGTGTATAGTCAGTAAGTACTGCCACAGGATCTTCGGCGCTGTACGCGTTTAAGTCGCCTAAGATTACTTTGCGCTCAGGCAGGCTCTCTTCACTTAATGCGTTACCCAAAGTCATCGCTGCTGATACGCGAAGTGCGTTGCAGCTGCCTTGAATCGTTGTGATCTCAGACGGCTCCTCTGCTATGTCTTCAGCGCATTGGCCACCTTTAGATTTAAAGTGATTGACAGCAACAAGGAAAGACTTGCTGCTTTCATTATGAACGAAAGTTTGCAGTAAGCTAGGGCGCATCCGTGCCAAGCTATCTTCATCAATTTGTTGTACTGGCATTGCAACAATTGTAGCGTCGCCTTCTGGCTCTACTACAGAGGCTTTGTAAAGCAGGCCAACAGTGATGGCATCTGTGCCTATTTCACTACCGTCACTCGTAGCGATAAATGAGTATTGCTCGGTTTCAACTAACTCAGTATTAATGGCATTTACGAGTGATTGAATTGCACTATCATCACCAAAACCGTCGTTTTCGATTTCCATTAGGCCAACAACGTCAGCGTTAAGGTTAACAATGGCCTCGACAATACGACCTTGCTGTAATGCAAACGCTATAGCATCGTCAGCACCGCGATTGTCATCATAATCGAAAGTTACATCACCATTTTCATCTACTTCACCGTTAAAGTAGTTAAGCACGTTGAAGGTGGCAATTGATAGGTTACCCTCTATAACAACAGGGTTAGCCTCACGAGTCGACGTTACTTCAATAATGTCGCTAGGGTTAATTCTGTAAGTACCAAAGCTATAATTTAATGGGCCTGAGGCAGAAACCGCATCTCCAATTCGTATGGCATTTGCGTAGCTGAAAGTAGGGAAATAGTTTAGCGCATCAGGATATTGCGAACCGTTGTTATCTTCTATAGTTAGAAGGCTTGCCTCGCTCGCTTCAACGGCGGCTGTGTAAGCATCTGACAACGGTGCTGCAATATCGCTTGGCTGACGCTTAATCGTATCGCTTACTACAATTTCTCCGAAGCGCCAAAGGTTGTTTGTGCTTGTTACTGTGGCATCAATTACGCTTACAACCATGCTTTCAACCGTTTCAAGATCAAGTTCGTAAGGCATCGACAGCTGGACTGCCGCTACTGAATCAACCGCACCACAATCGAGTGCAGCTACATCGCTATCCATGGCAAGGGTTGTCATGCCGTAGTTTTCTTCTACTTCACCATAAAGGCGAACGACGTTACCGGTGGCAACATCGACGCTGCCGTCTACGAACAAACCTTCAGATGTGTTTTCATCACCGTCTTGATCCGCTGCTTCTTCTTGTATAAAGAAACCATCAGCACGGGTGCCAGTAACGATAGCTTCGACAATATGGCTATTGCCAACTTCAGCAGAGCTACTTTCGTTACCTTGAATAGCACTAATTAGCATTGCGTCGTCGCCGCATACGCCCAGTTCCACTGCGGGCTCTTCAGGCACATCAACAATATCTTCACCACCTTCTGTAGTGAACGTGCCGGTAGGGAAGGGGCTGGCTGCATCTGCATTTGTAGTTGAGCCGTCAAGCGCATCTACACCACTATAAGTCCAGTTTGATGCTTCAAAACTACCGCCATTAGCCGTTTGCCCTGATGTACGGTATGCCCAACCATCTAAGTATTCCCATGCAGTACCGTTGCCGTCTACGTTAATATCACCGAAAGTGTCAATTACGCTACCATCTTTAAACAGTTCAATGGCGTCATCACCATTAATAGCCATTGATGATGTATTGTAGTCTGGCGCAGAACCGAAAAACGCAGTAAACCCATCAACCTCTGAAGCAACGTAAATGTAGCTGCCTGCGCTTGCAGAAACACCAGCTGGAAAGGTGAACTCTTCGCCGTCAGTGCCACCACCATTGTTCGCACTGCCAATGCCATAGGCAGATAAGTCAGCAATATCGTTTACAACGAATAGCTCTACGGCTTTAGGAACACCACCACTTAATGGCCCGTCTATAACACCACTGATAACTAAATCGTTGGCTTGTATAGCAGTAGAAGAAAGTGCAGAAATAATCCCTGCAGATAGTAAAGTTAATGATGTTTTCACGTCATTTTCCCTTTGTAGTTTTCATTATTTTTGAATCACCAACGCTAACATTTTTGCTATTTGAGTCTGCAAAAGAAGAGCGCGTAGTGATGCGCAATTTTGTTATTGCTTGTTCTACCGTAGGGAAGTTTGTGAATAATAGAAATGACTTAACCTTATTCAAGCTGATTTTTGAATTTATATTAAAAAACAATGGGTTAAACTGTACGGATAAACTTACTTGTACTCTTAACTCCTTTTCAAATACCTTCGCAAGCGATAAATAATGCTATTGCCTTTATTTTGCAGCCTTCTGTTTCTATTAAAGATTCACTCGGAGTATCAATTAAATTCGAGGTGACGCGAAAATAAAGCATGATCTTCAACTACTTGCTCTGCATAGAGATTTGCAATTTTTATGAGTAAGCTTTCTGTTTGTGACAAAATACTTGATGCTGATTGGGCGAAACGCGTGCTTCTTCTATCTCCACGACAGTGGGCCAGCGCCAAGCTATAACCGCATAACTCTGCAAAGTATTCAAAGCCACCATTTATCGCTTTATTGCCCATTGCAATATCGTGAGGATCGATACCTACCTTAGCGTGATGCCTTGAGCGAACAAGGTAGTGAGCATTTTCAAATTTAACTTCGTCAAGAACAAGGTCGGGCTTTCTTTGCATTCGTCGTTGGCAGCGAGCCGTGAGGTGAGCGGCATTTAAACCGTTTACCGGGTTGATGTTTGGGAAATAGTAAATGGGTGCGGCAACACGCTGCTGTTTGACTTCTACAATATGGCAATGTGCAAAGCTTGTTTTACTATGCGGTTTAGATGGCCCGACTAAAAAATAATAGCGCGCCATATTCACTGAGCCAGTTCCTGCGTTCAGGCGTTTAACAATATCAACGATAGCGTCGTCCATGTAAGGAGCAAACGCTTCGTGTAATGTTTCATATTCACGTTCATCTAGGGTAGAGAACTTTTCACTGTTGGGTTTAAAACCTAATGTATTACCATCGAAATACACCGCTTTAGCGAGCGCGCTTTTAAGCGTAAAGTCCTCACCGCCAGCGCTTCGGGCTTTCGCTTTTTTGTATAGCTTAGCGAGTTTACTCGGTACGTCATCGGGACAATAATCTATGGCTTCGTTAAGTATACTGGCATCTTCAATAACTCTTTTACAAGTCGCCACATAACGCTTGATAAATGCATGTTGCGCACTAATGACTTGTTGATGGGTAACAACAGGCTTAGTGGTATCGACGTCTTCCCCGAAGTATTTACCTTCCACGATGCCGCTACAGTGTAGCTGCGCGAGCTGCAACGAAACGAGATAGCGAAGTATGTCCCATTGCGCTTTGCCAACACAGGCATCGTCGAAGTCATTGGGAGAAAAAATAACCGTATCTCCGTGAGAGCCTTCCTCTGTTAGAAAACCAAAATTGGAGGTATGGCAGTCTCCCATCACACTGGTCAGCGGAAGAGAATCGCACTCTTTGGGAAAATTAATCAGACCCGCTTTGATATCTGCATAAAATAATTGTGCGCTTCCTCGATAAAATACAAAGGGGCTGTGTGCCATTTTTGTGTGTTTTGGCAAGCTTCGAGATGGTGCTTGATTATCAATGCGCTTAATTTCTTCTGAAATCAGTTGAATTCGGGGGTTAGTCATTTGTTCCTCACGCGGCAGATATTAAGGCTGAAAACAAGGTTGTATCGCTTATCCGTAAGTTAACTGATTCTATTTTCATCGTTCAATTCAATAACCTGATTAAGCGATTCATTTTTACCAATTAGTTTTTTTAAGTGATGCGCGCTATTCTTATCACCAGTTTCAAGAGACATGGATTTCACCATAAGTGAATATCTTCACAAAAGTGCAAAACCATGTCGACACAATATACGTAAAGTTTGTATCCGTATGCATTTAGTGTGCGGAAATATTTAAACCAAATGGAGAATTAAACATGGCATTGATCAATACTGCTATCAAACCTTTTAAAGCAACTGCATTTAAAGACGGCGAGTTCGTAGACGTAAGCAGCGAAGACATCAAAGGTAAATGGGCAGTTTTCGTATTTTACCCAGCTGACTTCACATTTGTTTGCCCAACTGAGCTTGGCGACATCGCTGATAAATACGAAGAACTTCAGTCTCGTGGCGTGGAAGTATTCTCAGTATCTACTGATACACACTTCACTCACAAAGCATGGCACGATTCTTCAGACACGATCAACAAGATCAAGTTTGCAATGATCGGTGACCCTACTGGCGAAATCACGCGTAACTTCGATTGTATGCGCGAAACTATGGGTCTTGCTGACCGTGCAACATTCGTTGTTGACCCAGAAGGTATTGTACAAGCAATGGAAATCACTTCTGAAGGTATTGGCCGTGACGCAGACGACCTAGTTCGTAAAGTTAAAGCGGCTCAATATGTAGCAAACAACCCAGGTGAAGTTTGCCCAGCGAAATGGAAAGAAGGCGAAGAAACACTTGCTCCTTCTCTAGACCTTGTAGGCAAAATCTAAGCAGCACCGCTTAGTGTCTAACATAGCAGTAAGCTGTAAACAGAAGTGTTAGGCAGATAGTTTGTAGGGAGTGGGTCTCCACTCCCTGATGTTAATTTCCTATTTCCGCTTATGTTGTTAGCCTTAAAAGGTTGGCGGGGATCGGCGTGTCGAAAATAAGGCAGAATAACCGTGTTAACTAAAGAAATTTTACAAGCATTGAAATCATATGCTGAGACAATGCAAAAAAACGTAACCTTTGTCGTACAGACCGGTGAACATAGCAAGCGCGAAGAGCTTGTGAAGTTTCTGTCCGACATTGCTTCAGTAAGCGAAAAATTAAACGTAGAAGAGCGTGAAACTAATGGTGAACTACGCAGCGCTATCAGCTTTCTACTAGAGGCTGATGGAGAAGATACTGGAATTCGTTTCTCTGGTATTCCGGGCGGCCATGAGTTTAACTCGCTTGTACTTGCCATGCTGCATGCAGCAGGCACTGAACTTAAGCTAGATGATAGCGTTCAAACATTGGTTAAAGCCGTTAAAGAGCCGCTTAACTTTGAAGTATTTATTAGCTTAAGCTGTCACAACTGCCCTGAAGTCGTACAGGCGCTTAATCAATTCGCTTTGATTAACCCTAACATCAAAACCGAAATGATCGACGGCGGGCTGTATCAAAACCTAATCCAAGAGCGCGACATTCAAGGTGTACCAAGCGTTTACCTTAATGGCGAGCTATTCGCGAACGGTAAAGTTGATGGTTCAGTACTTATCAACAAACTTATTGAGCGTGACCCTAGCCTTAAAGAGGCAAATAAAGGCGACGCATTACCGCTTCAAGACGTTACTGTTATTGGCGGCGGCCCAGCGGGTGTTGCGTCTGCAATTTACAGTGCTCGCAAAGGCCTTAAAGTAGCCATTGTAGCTGAAACTTTCGGTGGTCAAGTCAAAGATACTATGGGGATTGAGAATCTAATCTCTGTGCCTAAAACAACGGGACCTGAGCTTGTAGGTAACCTAATGGAGCACGTCCGCGATTACGATATCACGCTTAAAGAACACGTACGCGTAGACAGCATCGAGAAAGGTAACATCAAAACGATTACGCTTTCCTCTGGCGAGCAAATTCGCACCCGTACGGTTATTGTTGCAACAGGTGCACGTTGGAGAGAGCTTGGTGTTCCAGGTGAAAAAGAGAACGTAGGTAATGGTGTCGCATATTGTCCGCACTGTGATGGTCCGTTCTTTAAAGGTAAAGATGTAGCTGTTATCGGTGGTGGTAACTCTGGTATTGAGGCAGCACTAGACTTGGCAGGTATCGTAAAGTCAGTAACGGTATTCGAGTTTATGCCAGAGCTTAAAGCAGACCAGGTCCTTATCGATCAGGCTGAAAAGCGCGATAACATTACCATTATTAAAAATGCGGCTACACGACAAATTACCGCTGAAAATGGCAAGGTGAACGCAATTGAATATCAAGACCGTTCAACCAATGAAGTTCACACTCGCGAACTTGCAGGTGTATTCGTTCAAATTGGTCTAGTGCCTAACAGTCAGTTTATGAAAGACACGGTAGAGATGACGCAGTATGGTGAAATTGTTGTTGATACCAAGTGTCATACTTCTGAGCCGGGTATCTTCGCCGCAGGTGATGTGACGACTGTGCCTTATAAGCAAATCGTTATTTCGATGGGCGAAGGCGCTAAAGCGTCACTGGCGGCCTTTGAATATTTGCTTAGCCATGAAGTGGTTGAGACTGAAGACGAGAGTGAAGCTGCATAGTAGCTAGTTGGTAAATTAAGAGTACGAAAAAGCCGAACTAACACTGTTAGTTCGGCTTTTTTATAGATCGTTTTCAGTCACGAATGCTTCATTATTTTTATTATTGGGTGCTTGCATTTAATAATAGTAATGAAAGTAGTTATCATTTGTATGTTATTTTGTTAGATTAAACGAAAGTATTAATTAGTCACGCAGTATTCGCCATTTTCAGAGTGAATAAGCGGACAAGACATAACAAAATAATCAGAAGATAACACTCGACATGAACAAAAAATTAACCAGTTTAGCGGTAACGGCTGTATTGGTGTCTTATGCCAATGCCCAAGACAGTGACGTTAACACTGCAAAAGCTTTGAAAGAAAGCAGCAACCAAGTTACACCTTCAGAGCAAATAGCAGTTGAAAAGATAGAGGTACTTGGCACGCGTTCTCCCTTCGGTGCTACTAAATCTAATACGCCAATCGTTGAACTTGCACGTACTATATCAATTGAAACGGCATTAGACTTAAAGCAAAAAGGCGCCTTAAATCTATCCCAATCAGCTACTTACATGGCTGGTGTTACCGGTGAATCTTATGGATACGCCACACGAGTTGATTCAATATCTTCGAGAGGACTAAGCATTCCTCGCTATCGCGACTCTATTCAAGAGTTGTTTGGCAGCTACAATTCAACGCGCGCTGAAATTTACACAATGGAACAGGTTGAGCTGCTTAAAGGTCCGGCTTCTGTGCTTTACGGACAAGGCTCACCGGGCGGCATCATGAACTATGTGTCAAAGACGCCCACGTTAGGTAAGGGAAGTGAAGTTGTATTGTCTTATGGAAGTTTCGACCGGGCGCAAATTGCCTTGGATGTAAACGGCAGCCTGTCTGAGGATGATAAGTGGGTAGGGCGCTTTGTTGGTATTTATCGCAATGCCGACTCTCAGGTTGATTATGTCAGTGATGACACGCAAGTGCTTATGCCTTCACTTTCTTTTATGCCGTCAGATGATACAACGCTAACCTTAATTGGCTTATTTCAGGATACCGATAGTGATACTGCGGCACAGTTCATTCCTGTAGAGGGCACACTATTACCTTTGGCAGATGGTAGCTATCTGCCGGATCAGGATGTTTACGCAGGCGAGCCCGAATTTAATAAATTTGATACCAAGTCAAATCAGGTTACCTTACTTGGCGAGCACGTGATTGACGATACCACGTCACTTTCATTTACCGTCCTTTGGCGAGACGGCGAGGCAGACTACCATCAGGCGTGGCCTACTTTTACAGGTGGGACGCGCTACCTAAACGCCTTTGTAGGAGCGCCTGTCGCGCCTGCTGATACCTTCGTGCCAAGAACCTTTTATCAGGCTGATAATACGTTTAAGCAACACGCTTTTGATATTCGTGTAAATAAGCGCTTGGCAACCGGCTCTTTTGAGCACGAGTTGCTAGCGGGTGTGCAATACCAAGATGTTAAAACAGACGCTAACTCAGCGTATTATGCTGGTGGAGGGGTGTTACAAGGTGACTTTAGATACATTTTAGATTTAGCCAACCCTGTATATACAGGTGCGCCAGAGCAAGCGGTTTTTGATTCAATTTACAACGATGCGCCGGAACAAACTGTTACAGATACAGGGTTGTATTTATCAGACCAGGTTTCTTATAAAAACTGGCGCATGACGTTGGGTTTGCGTCACGATCGCGTTGACAATGATACCGGCGTGACGGAACAAGACGATACGCAAACCTCTTACTCTGCTGGCGTGTTATACCGCTTCGATAACGGTATCTCACCCTACCTTAGCTATGCTGAGTCATTCGAAACTGTGGTGGGATTAGATAACAACAACAATCAGCTTAAGCCAGAAGAAGGCCGGCAATACGAGGCCGGTATCAAGTATGAATTATCAGCCTTTCCGGGTTTTATAACGTTGGCGTATTACGATATTGAAGTGTCTAACCTTCCTAATCCAAATGGTTTACCCGATGAAGCCGCCCAGCAGCAGGGTGTTACGTCTATCGAAGGTATAGAACTGGAAGGGCGTTTGGACTTTGGGGAGATAACCGCGCAATTTGCTGCGTCTGTTATGAATGCAGAAGACCCTAACGGTTTCTCATTGTCAGCTCAGCCAGATAGCAATGCGTCGCTTTGGCTTAATTACTCTCCCCTTGAGCTTGAAGCGCTAACCATAGGTGCGGGTGTACGCTATGTCGGCGAAACGGTCTCAGATAATGGCGCTATTCGCTATGAAACACCTAGCTATACATTGGCCGATTTAATGGTGGCGTACGAGCTATCGAGTAACGTGAATTTGCAGCTGAATGTAAGAAACGTTACTGATAAGAAATACCTAACGTCGTGTTTGTTCAGAGGGGATTGTTTCCCAGGTGTACGTAGAACAGTAAACGCGTCGCTTACCTATTCGTTTTAAGGAATGATCATGCTTTCAGTTGCAGCAGGTGGTTTAACACTCGCGGCCTTAGGGGTTGTTTATAAAAGTTGGCGTGAGCAAGCGTCAACTTACCTTTATTTAGGTTTAGCCGTATGGCTAGTTTCGGCGGTATGCTGGTCGTTCGCCCAAGGGTGGGAGTTTGGCGTACTATATGCGTTATGTATTCCTGCAATTCTTGTCTGGCCGTTCATAGCATTAAATCAAACGTTTTTGCCACAGCCTAAAAACGTACCTCAGCCGCGAAGCTTTGACTTTGCAAGAGGTACTGTACTGGCAAATGTTGCAAACTATTTAGTGGTACTGGTTGTTTTATTGGTTGTTAGCGTTCTAATAACGCTAGGCGTATGCGCGCTGCTTCCATTTTCTATCGCAGGCCAGCTAGCTACGGGTACGGTTCTACTGCCAGTTTTGTGGGGGCTTTTCGTTTATCACTACCTTGCTACCGCTCACAAATTTAAAGTCATTGGTGCTTACGCAGCCTTGTCTGCGGCCTGTGTACCAATACTTGTCTTCTTACCCATGTAGGTGAATATCAATGGATAAAGTTACAAAACAAAATGCATTAAATGCACATACTTGGGTTGGTGTGTTTTTAAGTGTACTGCTTTTTTTAGTATGCCTTTCAGGAACGGTTGCCGTATTTCACCTAGAGTTTGAAAGGTGGGAGCAGCCACATATTGAAGAGATGGAGAATGTTTCTCCGCAGGCCATTGAAAAAGCTATGGATAGCTTCTTAGCTAAACATACCGAAGAGTCTCACCATCTCTTTGCTGTGTTTCCTACATCTGATATTCCAAGGTTGGTGGTTGAAAACGACCACGTAGCGTATTTTGCCGATAGCGAAGGTAATTTACTTGAAGAAGAAAGCGTGTCTTTCACGCAAATGCTGGTGGACCTGCATTTATATTTAAACCTGCCGCATAGCTGGGGAATGATTTTAGTCAGTGCCCTAGGCGCCATTATATGTACCTTAGTTATTACGGGGATCATCGCCCATAAACGAATTGGGAAAGATGCATTCAAACTGAGAAGAGGCGGTAATGGTCAACAAGCCCAAATAGACTTGCACAATCGTTTTGGTCTGTGGGCTGCGCCATTTCATCTAATCATAGGGATTACGGGTGCCTATTTCGGCGTGGCGGGCATTATTTTAGTGGTCGTTGCTTCACTCAACTATGACGGCGATAGGGATGCAGTTGTTGACCAAATTTTCACACCCGACCCAGTATTAACGCCCCAAGAAGGTAAACCCGCTATTGGGAAAGCCTTTGCGCAAATGGAAACGCTTGCGCCTGAAAAGTCTCCAATATTCTTAACCGTGCACGAGGTCGGTGAGCCCGAGCAGTTCATTGAGATTTATGCCAAAGCGCCGAACCGCATGATTTATGCTGAAGGATATCGCTTTGATACTGCTGGAAATTATATCGGTGATGCTGGCTACGAAGACGGAGAATGGGGCAAGCAACTTGTATGGGCCATGTATCGACTTCATTTTGGTGATTTTGCTGGCTTAACCAGCAAGTGGTTTTACTTTGTATTAGGCGTAATGCTAACCATGCTATGTGTTTCTGGTATGGAAATTTGGCTGTCTAAAAAAGCCCACCCACCGTTAGCGAGCAGACTTTGGTACGCCGTAGTCTGGGGCAGTGTCAGCGCTCTGGCCTTAACCGCAGCCGTTGATATGTTTTTTGCCGGTTCTCTTATCGCCGTATATTGGTGCATAATGTTACTCAATACGGCTGTGACCGTGGCAGTTAAATCGCTGACAAAGCCAGTGTGGTTGATGATATCTGGGTTCAGTGTACTGGTACTTTTAGTCACTTATGCTGTCGTACACCAAGGTGCTGCGCTTTCTATTGCATCACTTCAGCTAAATATTCCAATGGCAATGTACGTGATCTGGAGCTTATACCGCGCTACTGCGTTGTTGAAACGAGCGGAGAAAATTCGCGCTAATCATGTTCACGATGGCCATAGCGAAGTAAATCGAGGCGACAGAAATCAAGAAGCTCGAGGAACGAGTGTTAACGCATAAATCTTAAAATCATTATCAGGGGGCGTTAGTGCAGTTAACTCGCCCCTTGATGTAATCACCTTAGTTGCGCTTTGCTCTTTTCCACGTCCCGCCATACGTGTAGCCCTCCACATTTTTCGCAAGGGTCTGGCATGCTTTACACACTATATGCCAGCCGTCTTTCTCACTCTGTCGAACGCGAAATTGAGTGTCAGCTTCAATCCCGCAGTTGTCACACGGCTTAGGTGGTTTTAACCTGTTTTTCTTTCCCATGTTGTAGCGTTCTTTCCTATTTTTATCCGCGAAACTGTTTTTGTTGTTTACTCAGGTCATTTGCAGAGTATCAATCTAAATTAATTTGGCGACAGCAACTGCCAACGCAGACCCTTTTTCTACTGCGCGCCCCCACAACCTCATCGGTAAAGATGGTTGCCGTGTCATCATTGCTAACGCTTCGTCTCTATGGTGCTGCTCTTCTTCCTGACAGTATTTAAACCTCTCTATCACGTTTGATGGCGGGGTAGATAATGCCGACATGTTTTTACACTGCTCGTCATAATGCAAATCAACAAATCCCTCTACACAATAAATGGTATAGAAAAACCAGTTCTGTCCAAAAAGGCGCGGTAAGAAGCCGGTTATAAAGCCCGCGGCTATCCATAGTGGCAGTATGAAGCTGCCTCTAAACAGCGGCATTTCACTTTCAAAAATAGCAAGGTGCGCACGCTCCGTTTCAAGGTGCTCTCTTATAAAGCGTTCTGTGCCGTCTTTACTTTTGCTAATGCGAAATAGGCTAGAGATAAATTCAGCAACCATGGCCCCACGGTATATCCAAACGGCGCCAGTTTCGCCAGCATGACTTGCACGTAGTTCCTTATCTACCTGCTTAGTGTATTTAGCTCCCAGTAGCTTTGCATAAAATGGCATGACGTACTCCAACAGCGTTTTACTAACAAAACGCGCGAAATGATTATATGGATGCCGCCTTACGTATTTGTAATGCGCTTGCTCATTCACTTATTGATGCACGAATTTAGCCTAGCTTTTTTGAAGCGCTTAAAGCTTTGGTGAATAGTGCTCTATTTAAAAATGAAAGCAGAGTAGTTCAACGTTGCTTGCTAAGGTAAGTAAAAATATAAAAGGAGTGCGTGAATGAAAGTGCTATGGGGTTCACTTATTTTAATTTTTGCCTATTTAATATTGTGGCCGGTACCCATCGAACCAGTCAGTTGGCAAGCACCGAAAAATGGCGGGTTTACAAAAGGCTTTACAGAAAATTCGCTGTTGTCAGAGCTTTCGCTTATTCATTTGAAAGGTGAAGAGGGGCCGGAAGATTTTGCGATAAATAAAGAGGGAACCATCGCCACAGCAACGCATTCTGGCACGGTTTTATTAATGAAACAGGGGCAAACGTCATTTACACCATGGATTAATACCAACGGCCGCCCACTTGGTCTTGAATACGATAACGAGGGAAACCTACTAATCGCCGATGCCCATGGAGGTTTGCTAATTGTAAACGCCAAAGGCGAATTGAAAACGCTTGTTAATCAGGTAGAGAATACGCCCGTTGTATACGCCGATGATGTAGATATAGCAAAAAATGGAAAGGTTTATTTTACCGACGCGACCACCAAGTTTGTCGCGAAGGATCATGGTGGAACGCTTTCGGCAAGCTTGCTAGAAATTCTAGAGCACAAAGGGAATGGCAGGTTAATTGAGTACGATCCATTAACTGCTTCGAGCAGGGTTTTGATAGACGGTTTAGTTTTCGCAAATGGCGTAACAATGAGTCATGACCAAGACTCTGTATTATTTAACGAGACAGGAAAGTACCGAGTTTTGCGCTACTGGCTAAAAGGTCCTCAACAAGGAAGGGTGGATGTGGTGATAGATAACTTACCCGGTTTCCCTGACAATATCAGCCAGGCTTCCAGCGGCGGCTATTATCTAGGCCTGGCTTCACCGCGTTCAGCACCAGTGGACGGGCTATCAGATAAACCCTTTATTCGTAAAATAGTACAGCGTTTACCACAGTTCATACGACCTCAAGGGAAAGCGTATGGGCATCTTCTAAAAATCAGCGAAAGTGGTAAGCTGCTTCAATCTCTTCAAGATCCAAGCGGCGCTTATCCCTTTGTAACTGGCGCTATAGAAACAGAGCATGGCTTGTTTATTAGTAGTTTAAAAGCGCCTGCTGTGGGAATTCTGCCTCTTGATAAAAAACGCCCAACAAGCGACGTGACTGTAATAGATATTGATGCTAACAGTGGCAATAACTAGTGGCGATAATCCGACTGGTGCGTAGAATTGGATAAAATTTAGTTACATTTAATCAATGTTTAAACTTTTGTTACCTAGGTAATCTTACAAAGCTATACCACTATAAATTATGCTAGTGTGAGTCGTCATAATTTTATCGAGCGTATAAAGGCCGGTGAACTTTTCATTTTGGGCATCTATTTATGAAAGCGTATTTGTATACTTCAGTTGCACTTGCAGTCACGATTTCACTTCTCACGGGATGTGGAGGAGGTGGCGGTTCGTCCAGTACCCCGCCTGTAGCAACGACACCTACTACACCAACAACTCCCGTTACGTCTGCACCTGAGTGGGAAGCCGGCGTCTATGAGCCTCAATCTCAATTCATCGCAAAATGTGAAACGCCAAGAACTGGCATCGACCCTTTTACCGGAAGTGCCTACCCAGATACGCAAGGCACCGCGATGGATGAAAAGCTGTGGCTGCGCTCGTGGACTAACGACACCTACCTATGGTACGACGAAGTAGACGATAACGACCCAGAAAACTTTTCAGTATTGGCATACTTTGACCAGTTAAAAACCAATGAACTAACGCCAAGTGGCACGCCAAAAGATAATTTTCATTTTTCACAAGACACTGCTGAATACAACGAACTATCTCAATCTGGCATAGAGTCGGGATTTGGTTTTGATTGGGAATTTGGCTCAAACACGGTACCAAGAGAGCTAACGGTGCGGTTCACTGAGCCTGGTTCACCTGCTGCTGCAGCGAATGTGCCGCGAGGCGCTAAGGTTGTGAGTATTAACGGCGTTGATTTCGTTAATGACAATACCCAACAAGGTGTAAACGCTTTAAACGATGGACTGTTTCCTGATGATGCCGGAACCACTACAAGCTTTGAATTTGAACTGGTTGACGGTACGACTATGTCTGTAGATATTACCTCTACTGATGTGAGCGTAACGCCTGTTCAAAACGTTAAGGTACTAGATACGGAAAACGGTAAAACAGGCTACTTCCAGTTCAATGCCTTTATTGTTACTGCGCAGGAAGGGCTAATCGAGGCTTTTGATACATTCGTTGAACAGAATGTTACCGAGTTAGTAATGGACCTACGTTACAACGGTGGGGGGCGTTTGGCGTTAGCCTCACAGCTTTCTTATATGGTAGCGGGCCCGAATCAAACGAACAACGCTACGTTTGAAACCTTAAGATTTAACGATAAAAACCCAACGACTAACCCCGTAACTGGTGAGACAATACGTCCTACGCCTTTTTACAGCAATGTTATCGATTATAACGCCGGACGGCTTACCGATACTTTACTGCCGAGCCTTTCGTTGACTCGTGTTTATGTAATTTCAACAGATGCAACGTGTTCAGCCAGTGAAGCGGTAATGAATGCTCTTCGCGGTATAGACGTTGAGGTAGTACAAATTGGCTCTACAACGTGCGGTAAGCCTTATGGTTTCTATCCAACAGACAACTGTGGTGAAACTTACTTCACTATTCAGTTTCAAGGGGTGAACAATAAAGGCTTTGGGGATTATGCCGATGGCTTTATGCCAACCAATACACCGAACTTCGATTTTGAACTGCCAGGATGTGAAGTTGAAGATGACTTTACTGCAAGCTTGAGTGACCCAAATGAAGGTATGTTGTCTGCAGCATTAGAATTTGCAGCTACGAGCGCATGCCCTGAAGTGGTATCGGGCAATGGCATGGCTGATGTAAAAGCACTGCGCAGTAATCATAGCGCGCTAGTAGGTGAAAAGCTTATTCCTATCGACACACCCGAAACGCGCAGAGAAAACTTTATCTTACATAACAAGATTAATCAGCCCGTTTTCCAGGAACAAGACTGATGGTTTTATTCGGTAGAGGTAAAGCTAAAAGCAAAGGGCTGCCAGCTGCAGCCCTTGCTATAGTGCTATCATTGGTCATTGGTTGTGCTGCAAGCGGGGAGGCTGAGTTGTATAAAGCAATCACTAACAGCACGAGTGCAAGCCAAAAGCAAACTATTGAAAATACCATCAGCAACTGGTTCGGCGGTATACCCATCACTGTTGCTGATAATGTGTTTAGCAAAGCTTCAAACATTACAATTGAACGAAAAGCGAAGGTAGATAGCAGGGGGTTACCCGTTGAAGGAAGGCATGATAACCCTGTGTACAGCTTCACGTTACTAAGTGATGGCAAACACTGCTTGCTGCGAAATGATCAAACTGGTGAGCTGGCCAAACTTGAAAATATGAAGTGCTACCAAATCACGACTGAGCGTTAGCGTAAAGCTGGTAAATAAAGATTGTATACATAAATAGTTAGCTGAAATAGCGCAGTGCTATTATTAAAAATCGCAAAAAAAGCCCGATGTTTAAAAGCATCGAGCTTTTTTAATTTTAGCGTTTTTTATCTTAACGTTTATGCATGCTTGGCTGTTTTTGAGTGCGGTTACGATTGTTGCCGCCACCATTATTCGCCTTAGAAGCCTTGCCGGAATTTCGATTGGCAGTATTACCGTTGGCTTGATCTTGCCTGTTGCCACTGCCTTGTTTATTGCCGTTTGTATTACGTCGGTTTTTATTTACCGCGCTACCTTCACGGCTTTTTCCTTTGCCGTTTTTACCCTGAAACGTCGGTGGAAGCCCGGTATGTTTAGTAAGCGCACGTTCACCGCGACGTCCTTTTTGTGCTTTCTGACGTTTTTCGTCAGCGGTCTCAGGCGGCACAAGGTGCTGAGGACCACGGCCAATTAAGTCTTCACGTCCCATACGTTTAAGTGCTTCTCGAATTTGCGCAAAGTTTTTCGGGTCGTGATAACGCAGCATCGCCTTGTGTAATCGACGGTGGATCTCACCTTTTGCAGAAGGCACCTCTTCACTGTCTTTAGTGACTTTGCGAAGGGAATTTACCTCGGTATGGTACATGGTGGTAGCCGTTGCCATTGGCGAAGGATAGAAGTTCTGTACCTGATCGAGCTTAAACTTATTTTCTTTCAGCCATATCGCAAGGCTTAGCATGTCTTCGTCGGTGGTACCCGGGTGCGATGCAATAAAGTAAGGAATCAGGTACTGCTTTTTACCTGCTTCTTGCGAGTACTTATCAAACAGCTCTTTGAAGCGGTAGTAGCTTCCCATGCCCGGTTTCATCATTTTTGAAAGCGGACCATCTTCAGTGTGTTCTGGAGCGATCTTTAAGTAGCCGCCTACGTGGTGAAGAGCCAGTTCTTTTACGTATTCTGGGTCTTCTACCGCTAGGTCGTAACGCACGCCAGAAGCGATCAAAATCTTTTTAATTCCAGGCAATTCGCGAGCACGGCGGTATAAGTCGATAGTTGGCTTATGGTCGGTATCCATATGTGCACATATGCTTGGGTACACGCAGGAAGGGCGACGACAAGTCGCTTCTGCTTTAGGGCTCTTACAACGCAGGCGATACATGTTAGCTGTCGGGCCGCCTAAGTCTGAAATTACGCCAGTAAAGCCAGGTACCGTATCGCGAATTTGCTCTATTTCACGAATGATAGAGTCTTCTGAACGACTTTGTATGATACGCCCTTCGTGTTCGGTAATAGAACAGAAGGTACAGCCGCCATAGCACCCGCGCATAATGTTGATACTAAAACGGATCATATCGTATGCAGGGATTTTAGCGTCGCCATACACAGGGTGAGGTACACGCTGATAGGGTAAATCAAACACCGCATCCATCTCTTCAGTTTCAAGAGGCATAGCGGGTGGGTTAATCCAAATGTGTCTGTCGCCATGGCGCTGCATCAGTGCACGAGCGCAACCTGGGTTGGTCTCTTGGTGCAAAATACGCGATGTATGGGCGTATAAGACCTTGTTATCTTTTACCGTTTCGTACGCTGGCAGCTTAACGTACACCTTCTCCCAAGGCTTACGCTTTTCTTTCTCTTTTTGCGCAGGCTGAATAACAATGGGCGCGGCTTCTGGTGCTTCGCTGCTTTTGGTGTCTTTATCTTGCGAGTCGCACTCAGGCTCCATTTGGTAGGGGCTTGGAATGGCGTCTATCTTGCCCGGTCTGTCTAGGGATGTAGAGTCAACACCTTGCCATTCGGGCAAGGCTTCTTTAACAATGATTGCGGTACCGCGAATGTCGCGTAAATCGGCAATATCTTCACCTGCCGCTAAGCGATGGGTCACTTCAACAAGCGGGCGCTCGGCGTTACCGAAAAACAGCATATCCGCTTTAGAGTCGAACAACACTGAGCGGCGTACTTTCTCGCTCCAGTAATCGTAGTGCGCAATACGACGTAAGCTGGCTTCAATACCGCCCGCAATTACAGGTACACCTTTAAAAGCTTCGCGGCAGCGCTGTGCATAGACAGTTACGGCACGGTCAGGACGCTTACCGCCTACATTACCCGGAGTATAGGCATCGTCGTGACGAAGCTTTTTGTCAGATGTATAGCGGTTGATCATGGAGTCCATGTTTCCGGCTGTTACGCCAAAATACAGGTTGGGCTTCCCCAACTTCATGAAGTCGTCTTTACTCTTCCAATCTGGCTGAGAAATAATGCCAACGCGAAAACCATGGGCTTCGAGTACACGACCAATAACCGCCATACCGAAACTAGGATGATCGACATACGCATCGCCAGTTACCAAAATAACGTCACAGCTGTCCCAGCCAAGGGCATCCATTTCCTCTTTTGACATAGGAAGAAAAGGCGCAGTACCCAAGCAGTGTGGCCAATATTTAGGGTAAGAAAACAGACCGCGGTCGGCCTTAATGGTGGCTTGCATAGTAATCACATCTAGATAAATCAGGGAATTGCTGAACTTAAATTAAGCTAAAGCTCAGATTAAGTGCACAATTATAGCAGTCTTAGCCAAGCTGCGGTATAGCACTGTCATTAAATAAAAGTGCTTTGTATACTGGTGTTTGTTAAATGGCTGAATTATCTATGCGGCCTAGTATCAAAAGAGCGCATACAGCGTATGTTTATTTACCTACGCTTCAGTAAGTGTTCGAAGATTAAGAGAATGAATAAAAACATGGCGTATTGGCTATTTAAAACAGAACCTGATGCATTTTCAATCGATGACTTGGCAAACCGTCCTGACCAGACTGAACCGTGGGATGGCGTAAGAAATTACCAAGCCCGTAACTTTTTACGTGATGGCGTAAAGCTAGGCGATAAAGTGTTTATTTATCACTCCAGCTGCAAACTGGTCGGTATTGCAGGCGTTGCAGAAGTGGTGAAAGGCGGGTACCCAGACACCACACAGTTCAACCCTGAGTCAAAATACTACGATCCTAAATCCAGCGAAGAAAATCCTCGTTGGTATCGTGTAGATGTGAAGTTTATAGAAAAGTTTTCCAGCGTACTTCCACTTTCTGTTATTAAGAGTATGGAAGGTATTACTGAGCTACCTCTAGTTAAAAAAGGCGGAAGGTTATCAATAATGCCGGTACAAGAGGGCGAATGGCAACAACTGTATGCGGCTGCCAGAGGTTAAAAAGCGCCGTATGAGCGCTATGAGGTGAGCCGAAGTAAGGGCAACTGGCTATCACGATTTAGTGCAGTTGCCCCAACACATGTTTACTACTTACCAAAGGCAAATTTAGTGTCGGCATCGCGCAGTAGGAATAGTGCAAAGCATGCTCCCCACATAGGCCATGCTGCAAAAAAGAGCAAATTATTAAAGGCGTCTAGATATTGCGGGAAAGACGAAAGGGTAGAGCCGCCGTGAAGAATGAAAATAAGGGCGTAGGTATATTTTTTCGCAAGGCCTGCTAGAAATGCTAAAACCAATGCTAGTTGTAATGCGCCCATAACGTATACGGCGACTTCAGGAACGCCACCAATGCCATAGAATTTTTCAAAAATAGCCATGCCGTGTGCGGGGTTAATAAACTTATCGAGTGTCCATACGAACATAACGATAAAAATAGTTACGCGAAGAGAAAGTAACGACCACTGAAGTCGGTTTTGAATATTGGTTTTGTTTTGCATATATGCTCCAAAAGTATAATAGTGCAAGCATACTAGAACGACCGTTCAAAATAAAAATTTCAACTAATTTCATGTTTTTTAAAAATTAAATGTGCTGAAATTTTTTGTGACACGTACCGGTCTAGTCGAATAATAAATAAAAATACGGAATTGTTAATGAAAAAAGTAATCGGCCTTGCCGTTAGCACACTTGCACTTGCTATCAGTCAATCGCTCTATGCCCAACAGGTAGAAGATATCGAAGTGGTTGAAGTCACAGGAAACCAGCAGAGTTTAGATACGCTAAATCCTGGCGATAACACACTTAAAGGCATTTTCGGTAGCGGTTTAAGTGCAGTTGAGACACCTAGAGCGGTGACGTCACTGTCGGCACAAGCGATAGAGGCACTTAACATTAACGATTTACACGACATCGTAAAAGCAGCGCCTAACGCGTACGCCTCTAGCGGCTTTGGCACACCAAGCCTGCCCAGTATACGCGGCCAATTAGGTGAGCTTTTTCAAGATGGTATTAGACGTCAAGCGGGCAACAATGGCTTTGGGTTGCCTTTGTCGTTTAATAGCGTTGAACAAATTGATGTGGTGAAAGGGCCGTCGCCAGTGTTGTTTGGTAGTACCCAGCGCAACGGTGGCTTTGTAAATCTTCAAACTAAGGTTGCGCCTACCACAGAAAGCAAGGGTAAAGTTACCCTTCGCGCCGGGCGTTGGGAGCAGTATTCAGCCCAAGTAGATTACGGTACTGCAATAGAAGAAGGGAAAAGCGGCATTCGCTTTAGTGCTGAATACCTAGATCACGGCAGCTTCTACGACTTCGCCGAGCGCGATAGTACAAACCTATTTGTTGCATATCGCTATACACCGAGCGACGCACTCACTTGGGATATCAGCGCTGAATATTATGACACAGACTATCCAGACAATGCGGGTATAAACCGCCCAACCCAAGACCTTATCGACAACGGTGTTTATATTACTGGGCAAGGCACTCAGCCTAATGGCAGTTCAGTTCCGGGGGCTGGAGCCATTATTTCACCTACCGGTGAAGTGGTTATTCCTCGCAACCGCGTATTTACTAATCCTGACGACATTAACGGCGCTGAAACTACGGTTATTCGAAGCAGTGTCGAATACAAAATGACTGATAACGTGGCGCTTCGCAACATTACCTATTATCAATATCTTGAACGTGAAGAAATAGCGCAAAATAGCTTTGTTGAGATCATTGACGGGGCAGACACGTTCGAAAACCGCACTGAGCTAGATTATAAGTGGAACGACAGCCAAACCACGACCGTAGGGTTAGCGCTACGCTACAACGACGTGTTGGGCTATAGCCAGTTTACCACTGAGGCCGATAATCCGATTGATTTAACCGGGCCTATCTCAAACCGCGTTATTCCGCTTACCGATGCCCAAAAAGCCCGATTAGTTGAGCTGCGTCCTGGCGTATATGTTTCACCGGGTGCGCAATACGACGTAGACGGTGATGGTAACGGCGATTTTAATTTGTCAGACACCACCGACTCTACCGCATGGCAAACAGGCCTGGCGCTTCAGCAGCGCTCTATTTGGACCGATAAATTTTCAACTATTGCTGGCGTACGCGTTGATTACTATGACGTAGACGCGCGTGACCCACTAGCGCCGATTGGTGTTGAAGCAGCTTCAGATTCGTACAGCGATACATTAACCAGCTACCAGTTAAGTGCAGTGTACAAATTAACGGGTGATGTGAATGTTTACGCGGCGTTTTCCGAAAACGATGCCACGTCAAACAGCATGGCGGGGGGCACAGTATTGGGCGGTAATAATGAAATTAACCCGCTTAATTTTGCTACCGAAAATACTCTGTATGAAGCAGGGGTAAAATACGCGCCAAACAGCAAATGGTATGCTGAAGCGGCAGTGTTCGAACAAACCCGTAGCTTACGCAATCGCGATGGCAGCAATAGCGGCGTGAAAACCAAAGGGTTTGAGTTGCAAATGTTTTACCAAGGCGACGATGTATGGGTCAATGCTGCCTACAGTTATTTAGACGCTCGCTTCGATGACTCTGCAGCGTTTCAAGGCACGGCTCAGGTGATCGACGCTTTTGATAACAGTCGCCCGGATATTATTGAAGGCACGGGAGTAGGCTCTCCGTCGTTTGCGGCGTTCCCAGCATCGAACAGCCGAGTACAAGGTATTCCACCGCAAATAGCATCTATTAATGCTGGCTGGCAGGTAACTGATGATGTTCAGCTTGGTGCGAGTGCTTTATACACCAAGTCTTTCCCGCTAGACTTTTTACAAACCGTGCATATTCGCGACCAGTACACCATAGACTTAAATGCTGATTACCAAGTTAGCGACGATCTGCGTGTACGCTTAGATGTAATTAACGTGACTGATGAAGAAAATTGGCAGCCGCTGTTTGAAGGTGGATATTTCGGCGCAACGCTTGTTATGCCAAACGTGCCCCGTCACGCTCAAGTTACCATGCAATACGCGTTTTAAGCGCTAAGGATTTTTATGTTTAAGAAAATAGCGCTTTTAGGGGTTATCGCCGCCGCTATATTTAGCTTTTTCTACTTTGATTTGAATAGCTATTTAACCCTTCAGGGGATGAAGGAATCACTCGATACGTTTCAAGCGCAAATAGAAGAAAACCCTGTATTGAGCATTGGGGTGTTCTTCGCTATTTATGTGGCGGTTACCGCTCTGTCGCTGCCAGGTGCGGCAATTTTGACCCTAGCGGCAGGCGCACTGTTTGGGCTGGCGCAGGGCTTGGTGATTGTGTCGTTTGCCTCAAGCTTAGGTGCAACACTGGCGTTTTTAGTCGCGCGGTTTATCTTACGTGATACCGTTCGCAACAAGTTTAAAGAAAAACTTAAAAAGATTGATGAGGGCGTAGAAAAGCAAGGTGCGTTTTACTTATTTACTTTGCGTTTGGTACCGGTATTTCCGTTCTTTTTAATCAATCTGTTAATGGGGCTGACGTCGCTTAAAACTTGGACGTTCTACTGGGTAAGCCAGATAGGCATGCTTGCTGGCACCGCTGTTTATGTAAATGCTGGTACGCAGTTGGCGCAAATTGACAGTCTGTCAGGCATAGTATCGCCAGGGCTTATCTTCTCATTTGTATTGCTAGGTATATTCCCGTGGATTGCTAAAGGCATTGTGGCAATAGTAAATCGCCGCCGCGTCTACAAAGGCTACAACAAACCAAAGAAATTTGACCGTAACCTAGTGGTGATCGGCGCCGGTGCGGGCGGATTAGTCACCAGCTATATTGCGGCAGCAGTCAAAGCAAAAGTGACGCTGGTAGAAGCCGGGGAAATGGGTGGCGACTGCCTTAACTATGGCTGCGTACCCAGTAAAGCCATTATAAAAACGGCGAAAGTAGCTAACCAAATGCGCCATGCCGACAACTATGGTTTGCAGCCCGTATCACCTGCCATGTCGTTTAAAAAAGTGATGGCCCGTGTACATGAAGTCATTGCGGCTATCGCGCCCAACGACAGTGTAGAGCGTTACACCAGTTTGGGTGTTGACGTTGTAAAAGGCTATGCAAAGATCATCGACCCCTGGACAGTAGAAATTAAAAAGAATGATGGCGGCACGCAAACGCTAACTACTAAAAACATTGTTGTTGCCACAGGCGCAGCGCCTTTTGTTCCAGACCTGCCTGGTATTGGAAAAAGCGGTTATGTCACGTCTGACACCTTGTGGACTAAGTTTGCTGACCTAGAAGAAGCGCCAAAGCGTTTAATCGTGTTGGGTGGTGGGCCTATTGGCTGTGAACTGGCGCAGGCATTTTCTCGCCTGGGTAGTGAGGTTACGCAAGTTGAACGCGCTCCGCGTTTAATGGGCCGCGAGGATGCGGACGTAGCTGAATATTCTGAATCTGTACTGCGAGAAAGCGGAGTGAATGTTCTCACATCCCATGAAGCACTGCGCTTTGAAACGAAAGATGGTGAAAAAGTATTAGTCGTTGCTAAAGAAGGTGTTGAGGCTACTATCGCCTATGACGAAGTGATTGTGGCGGTTGGTCGAAAAGCGCGCCTTAATGGGTTTGGTCTTGAAGATTTGGGAATTCAGTTCGATCGAACCATAGAAACCGATGAATACCTGCAAACCCTTATGCCAAACATCTTTGCAGCAGGTGATGTGGTAGGGCCCTATCAGTTTACCCACGTAGCCGCTCACCAGGCATGGTATGCGGCGGTTAACGCACTGTTCGGTACATTTAAGAAGTTTAAGGTGGACTATCGCGTGATCCCTTGGACTACCTTTATCGACCCTGAGGTGGCGAGGGTAGGTCTTAGTGAGCGAGATGCTGCAGAACAAGACATTGATGTGGAAGTAACTCGGTACGAATTCGCCGAACTCGATCGTGCCGTGGCCGAGAGTGCACGTAAAGGGTTTATAAAGGTGCTTACACCGCCGGGCAAGGATAAAATACTGGGCGTTACTATTGTTTCTGAGCACGCTGGTGATTTACTTGCTGAGTTTGTTATTGCCATGAAACACGACTTAGGTCTTAACAAAATTCTTGGCACTATTCACGCTTACCCTACGTGGGCAGAAGGAGCGAAATACGCAGCGGGGAACTGGAAGCGCGCTAATGCTCCTGAAAAACTTTTAAGCTACGTTGAGAAATTCCACACGTGGCGCAGAGGGTAATAGAAGTGAAAACTACTCAATCGTCTTTTGTGCGCAAAATCGCCCTATTGTCGCGTTTAAGTACAGTATCACGTAGTGTGGCAGTAGGCAGCTTAGCGCTGTTTGCTGCAAGCGTAAGTTTCTATGCTAGTGCTGAAGCGGGCCTACATAGCACGTTTGATAAATTATTAGGTAAATACGTCACGCCGATTTCCAACGGCGCAAGTACACAGGTAAATTACGATGGCTTTAAAAAAGAGCAGACTAGGCTTAACGAGTATTTAGCGCGATTGGCTAAGGTTGAGCAAAGTACATTCGATTCATGGAATAAGGACAAACAGCTCGCTTTTCTTATTAACGCGTACAACGCCTATACCATTGAGCTTATTTTAACTGAGTACCCAGCTATTGACTCTATCCGAGATTTAGGAAGTTTCTTTTCTTCGCCTTGGAAAAAAGAGATAGCCCCGCTGCTTGGCGAAACTCGCACATTGGATGAAATTGAACACGAACTTATTCGCGGTACAAACCAAACCACAAAAAACTATAACGAGCCTCGCATTCATTTTGCGGTGAATTGTGCCAGCGTAGGTTGCCCAGCGCTTCGTGAAGAAGCATACACAACAGACAAACTGGATTCGCAGTTAGAGGCACAAACTAAGCGGTTTTTGGCTGACACCTCTCGCAACAAAATGAGCGATAACACACTCTATCTATCAAAAATATTTGATTGGTACAGTGAGGATTTTGAAGGTGAAAACGGCGAGTGGCGCGACACGTCAACGCTCAACGAGTTTATCTTGCTGTATAAAGACGCAATGCAATTAACTGAAGCGCAAGTTTCAGCGTTAAAAAATGACACTGCAGATATCGAATACCTAAACTATGACTGGGCGCTTAATGCGGCACAGTAGCGCTAACATTAATGCTAGAGCTCTGAATGTTTCCCAAATGAATTCAGAGTGGCAAGCTGCGGCCCAGTTAAGTACAAATAGACCCTTGTTCACCACTATGCAGGTATTCTTTTTTACCTGCATAGTCATTTTTTCGGTATTTGTTGAGGCCCAGCCTGCGTTGGGCCAAACCAGCGATGAAGCAGCTAGCGAAAAACCGCCTCTTGTTAGATTTCATGCCTGGGGTGGTAGCGCCCAGGTCAATGGCTACCTTCAGTGGGTAGCCGAGCAAGTTAAAACTCGCTTTAACATAGAACTACAACATGTGAAGCTGGCCGACACTAGTGATGCGGTTTCTCGTGTGCTTGCTGAAAAGGCGGCTGGAAATCACAAAAACGGGAGTGTTGACCTTATATGGATAAATGGCGAAAACTTCGCTGCGATGAAAAAGCACGATTTGTTAAGTAGTTCGTGGGTAGGAGAGCTTGACAACTTTAGCCTAACCAATCCTGAGCAAAACCCCGCGGTAACCACAGACTTTGGTGAGCCTACGTTAGGAATGGAGGCGCCTTGGGGCAAAGCATCTATGGTTTTTTACTACCGTAGCGCACATTTAAATACGCTAGGGCTTATGGCGCCGAAAACCATTGAAGAGCTTCTACGATTTAGCCAAAAATCACCAGGTAGGTTTACCTATCCAGTACCGAGCGATTATTTAGGTATTAGTTTTATTAAGTATGCAGCGCTTGCACTTAATAAAGATAAATTAAGCCTTTTCTATCAGCCAGCGAATGATAAATCGCTCAATGCAGTTTTACCGAGTTTGTGGACGTATCTTGATGCGCTGCACCCCACCATGTGGCAACAGGGTAAACACATGTTACGGCAAGCCTCCCAACTGCAACGTTTGGTGGGAACGGGTGAGCTTTCAATGGCCTTCTCTTTTACCGCTTCAGAAATTCCTTCGGCGGTAACTCGCTTTGATTTACCCGAAGACGTACGTACATACTCTATGCAAGACGGCAGCTTGGCAAACGTCCACTTTGTAGGGCTTACTTATAATTCTAAGAACAAAGCGGCGGCAAAAACGGTGGTTAATTTTTTACTTTCACCCCAGGCACAAGCTAAAAAACAGGCAGTAGAGGTATGGGGAGACGATACCGTGCTTGATCTTGAAAGCCTCTCAGCGTCAGACCAAGCGCTTTTCGTAGAAGATAATATTCACCCATCGGCGCTGGATAAGTCTCAACCAACCATATTACTGGCCGAACCCCATTCAAGCTGGACTGATGCATTGCGAGAAGTTTGGTACCAACGCTATGGAGCGCGTTATTGATGTTCGCTCAATTTACGCAAGTTGCACGCTGGTGCTTATTACTTTTACTGTGCATCCCTGTTTTGGCTGGGTTGGTTGGCGTAGCGTTTCCGGCGTTAGGCTATTTTCCTGCCATAGGCGCAAACAGCTTTTCACTAGACGTTTTTAGAACGCTATTTGCTCTTGATGATATTTGGCAGATGGTGTGGCTATCACTTTTTACTGGGGTGGGGTCTACATTACTGGCGATGGCTGGCGCATTTTTATTACTAGCGTCATTTTATCAATCGAATTGGCTAAACAAAATTCAAGGTTTATTAAGTCCGTTTCTTGTTTTTCCTCATGCCGCTGCAGCCATTGCCTTGCTATTTGTATTCAGCCCGTCAGGCATATTTGCTCGAATAGCTGCAGTTGGAACGAACTTTACGATTCCTGGTGCCGGCGACGCTTTTTTTCCCTATGATGCCTTTTTCCCATATGACTCTTGGGGGCTAAGCGTACTGCTGGCGTTAAGCTTAAAAGAGCTACCGTTTATTCTTTTAATGGCGTTAAGTGTAATGTCCCAGCCATTAGTGAAAAGTAAACTTTCTGGCTATATCAAAGTGGGCACGGCGCTTGGCTATTCTCCCGTGGCAACCTTTTTTAAGCTTGTAATGCCCACTGTCTTCACACAAATCAGATTACCTATATTAGCGGTGTTGGTCTTCGCTACTTCTAACGTGGAAATACCGCTTATATTAGGGGGAAATAACCCCAGCACTTTGGCCGTAGCGATTATGCATTGGTTTAACCATATCGATTTGTCTATGCGCCTATTGGCAAGCAGTGCAGCCGTGCTTCAGGTTACAGTTAGTGCGTTGGCGTTACTTCTGTTGTTAGGCATTGAACGTATAGTTATACATGTGGCAAGGAAAAGGCTTGCGAAAGGAAATCGGCGCTTTTTTGATCGCCTTGTGCAATGCGCCGCTTATAGTACTGTAGCGCTATACATTGCTTTAATCGGTGCGGTGATTTATTCGGTACTTATGTACTCAATGGCTAAGCAGTGGTTGTATCCTAACTTACTGCCAGAAGGTGCCACGCTATTGCATTGGCGCACAGCACTAGAAACTCTTGCTACGCCAATTTCTAATAGTTTATTACTTGGGATAATGGTAAGTACCTCAGCATTGGGGTTAGTATTATTTACACTTGAAAGTGAGCTGCTTAAACCCGCAGGTACAAATGCCAAAAGGGCGTTTTCAATTTCGTTGTTTTTGCCGCTATTGGTGCCTGGTGTCGCTTTTTTATATGGCTTAGTTTGGTTCCAGCAACTAGTGCTGCAAGACGCTGTTTGGTTTCATACCTACATTGCTCATATGGTTTACGTCGTGCCCTATGTATTTTTGTCTATGGCGGTAGCCTATCGCAAATTCGACATACGATACGCAATGGTTGCTCAAAGCTTAGGCAAAACGCCCTGGCAAGTGTTCTACCTTATTAAATTACCATCCATGTTTTCAGCCATTATGGTGGCGTGGGCGCTGGGGCTTGCTATCAGCTTCAGCCAGTACTTACCTACGTTACTGGCCTCGGGGGGAACTATTGCCACTATCACAACAGAAGCCGTTGCATCAGTATCGGGAAGCAGTACTCGCTTAACGGCTGTATTCGTTATTATCCAAGCAATTATGCCTTTAGTTGGCTTTGTAATAGCGTGGTATTTACCCGCCACATTAGTAAAACCTGGTAGCAAGATTCGTACTTTAGATAAAAAGAATAGAGCAGTATTACATGGCGCTTAATTTAGAAAATCTGGTGATTTCTCATGTACAAAACACACTATTAAAAGTGAATGTGTGTGTGAAGGACGGAGAAATTTTAACGGTAATGGGGCCAAGTGGGTCTGGAAAGTCTACTTTACTGCAGGCAATTACTGGTCAACTTAACGCGCCGTTCAGTTTTAGCGGTATCATCAAAATTAATGGGGCCGTGGTAAACGACAAAGCCGCTCATTTGCGTAAAGTGGGCATAATGTTTCAAGACGCCTTGCTCTTTGAGCACATGACGGTTGCTGAAAATATTGCCTTTGCCATGCCTAAAAACAGTCAAACAAACCGAAAAGCTAAAATGCAGGCTATTGATCAAATGCTAAGCGCTGTCGACTTAGCGGGCATAGGGGAACGCGCAGTCACTTCATTATCAGGCGGGCAACAATCCCGTGTTTCGTTACTAAGAACGATAGCTTCACAACCTGACATCGTATTGTTAGACGAGCCTTTTAGTAAGCTAGATTTTGCCCTTCGTGAGCAAATTCGAAGCTGGACATTTGCGCAGCTAAAAGCGCGAAACATTCCCGCAGTACTTGTAACACACGACAAAGAGGACGCCCTCGCTGCTGGCGGTCAAATAATAGAGTTATCATCATGCTAGATGCGAAAATTACCCCCTTTATTAAACCGCTATTAAAACCATTGATCGCAACACTGGATGCAAAGGGCATCAGCCCGAATCAAGTTACCGTTGCAGGCTTTATTTTAGGTATTCTTGCCATCCCCTTTATTATTTTTAACTGGTGGGGAATGGCACTCAGCTGCATTATACTCAACAGGGTATTTGACGGTATTGACGGTGAGTTAGCACGCTATCAACAAAGTAGCAGCAGTGCAGGTGGATTTCTTGATATATGCCTAGACTTTTTGTTTTATGCATCTATTCCCTTAGCGTTTGGCATTGCTGATCCCATCAACTGGGGCATACCAGCAATGGTGCTGCTTGCCACATTTATCGGTACGGGCAGTAGCTTTTTGGCTTTTGCTATTGCAGCTGAAAAATTTCATATTGACAGACCCCAGTTCGCTAACAAGAGCTTTTATTATATGCAGGGGTTAACCGAGGGGACAGAAACAATTCTTATGTTTCTTGCTTTTTGCATCTGGCCTGAACATTTTGCTGTACTAGCATATATTTTTGCCGCTGCTTGTGCCGTAACGGTGGTCACTCGAATTGCGGGTGGGTTTAGCACCTTAAATAAAGTAGAACAAAGTCAGTGTTCGACAACTGATTAGGTTTAGGGCGTCACAACTGATAAGGGAAGGGGCCAGAACTGCTCCTTCTGCGAGCACAAAGCGTAATTAGTTGTTAAGAAGTAAACATGAAATTGAATCGAAAAGAGAACCGTAGTGGATAATGCGTCAGCTATTCGCCTAAGTGTATTTCTTGGTGTTTTTGTCTTTATGGCAGTACTGGAAGCCTTGTTTCCAGCGCGTAATGCCGTGTTGAATAGGAAAACACGCTGGGTAGGAAACCTTTCCATGGTGGTGTTGGGGGCCCTAGTCTCTAGAGTTTTACTTCCCGCAACATTAGTTGGTGTATCGATATGGGCCCAGCAAGAGGGCGTTGGGCTGTTTAATCTAGTAACAGCTAAAACCGTCGGTATTTTGCCGTCTACTGAGCAAATAAATAATACCCAATACGGCAACGCTCTGTTTGTCGGTATAGTGGTAATAAGTGTACTGCTGCTGGATATGCTTATTTAC
Organism: Alteromonas sp. ABV4_150; assembly: GCF_056311745.1. Lineage (NCBI taxonomy): Bacteria > Pseudomonadati > Pseudomonadota > Gammaproteobacteria > Alteromonadales > Alteromonadaceae > Alteromonas > Alteromonas sp. ABV4_150. The sequence continues at coordinate 3,571,642 of NZ_CM149971.1, forward strand.
TGGCAGCATCGATTGTTTCACACGGTGCCTTTTTTATGGCGTTTTCACAAAATGCATCACGCCGACAGCCATGTCGACACCACTACAGGGCTTAGATTTCATCCCGTTGAAATTGCTATTAGTCTGGGCGTTAAAGCTTTGGCAGTGGCGATACTAGGCATACCAGCCATAGCTATTGTTATTTTTGAAGTCGCACTTAACGGGTTTGCGCTATTTAACCACGCTAACATTCGAATGCCGCAAAAGTGGGATGACAGAGTGGGCTGGGTGCTTATTACCCAGCGCTTGCACCGCATACATCATAGCCAAGCAAAGGCGGAATCAAATTCTAACTATGGCTTTAGCGTATCTTGGTGGGACAGGCTTTTTAAAAGCTTTACTCCTAGAGCAAAACAAAGCGACGAAACACTGCCTATAGGCCAACAAGATGTGCCTGCGGTAAAAGAGAACGCTTCAATTCGTGCCTTGCTACTGCAACCTTTTAAAAGCAACTAGTTAGCAAACAAAAAGGCTGCCTATTAGCGTGTCAAAATAACTCGTTCTGTAAGCTATACATAGAGCTTAGCTACAGCCAAGTCGCATCGCTAGCTTACCGAGCCTGCCTTCAATGGTTTCCTCATTTTCATCGGGTAATACTGGCATAATATCTAACCCGGTTCTCGCTTCTACTTCGTCAATGGTAACTTGCGTTGCGCAGTAATCATCACGGCGAGAAGCATTTTGCTGCATAATGAATGCAGAGGCCTCCATTAAACCGTTAACTTCACTCACGATAACTTTAAAGTAACCGCTGGGGATGCTGTGCAACTCATCGGCACCCGGTAACGCAGCGAAAAAAGTTTCGTAAAGAGGGCCCGAAACCACATAAACATCATGCCCTGTTCTCACTAGGCTACGCACTGCATTTTCCAATTTAACCCATGGACCCTGGTTCAAATCAGAGTCTTGAGGCGTAATGTTTGAAAGGTAATTCAACTCTCGCCAATTTGGTGAGTTACTAAAGGAGGCAAGAGGAACTTGATGACCTCTGTCTGTGCCTATACCGCGCCACGCACCTTGATAGTCATTGGGCTCTAATGTGCTTTCATCATCCAACTCAGGGTCTGCTTTCCAGTTACGGCTTCTTGATGGGCCATCAATAGTCTCGGGCGTAACATGATACGCCACCCAATTAGCAAACTTTGTTTGTGGGTTATTATTCAACGTATAAATAGAGCGAGTTATGGTTTGCCCACTTAATCCAATAGGGCAGCTGAATACACAGTTTTCAGCAAAGGCTTTAAACGCGGGGACAACAAATGATACAGCAAGAGATACGGCAATAAGTCTCTTCATTATTTTTCGGCTCTATTCTAATGAAAGTAATAATCTGTACCAAAGTACAGTTGTTTAATTTCACGAATAGTACGTAAAAATCACGACAAAACAAGTGGTTGTCGCCTAAGGTAGGGGGAACACTGTAGCCGGTACTTTTTGTTACATCATCGCCAGTGCCTTGAATACTAAGTATCCGGTGCCTAATTGAAGCAGCATACCAACAATAAGAAAGACGCCGTCACGGTTGGTTACTCCAAGCGCGGTAACGCATAGAGCAAAAGCGGGCAAGGCTACCGCAAAGGGTAATACCTCCAGAGGTATCATGCAAAGTGATGCAATCGCGCAATATGCCGCAATAATATTCTTTGATGGGGTATGTGAAAGAAAGGTAAGCCTAGGTTTTAATAGCTTTTCAGCTTTCTGCGCATAAGGCTTGGCTTTTTCAACTGCGCTATCTAGTTTGTTAGTAGATACCTCTTTATTTTTAATAAATGTTGGAAGCCACGGACTGGTTTTTCCTATGGCGACTTGTGAACATATAAAAAATAAAGTGATTCCACACAGCGTGGGTACGCCTGGGATGGCGCCAGTGGGAAGCAGAGCGATCAGGGCTGGCATCAATAAAAGGGGACCAAAGCCCCTGTCTTCGAAGCGTTCTATTACCTCACCTAGTGACGTAGTGTTTTCGCTCTCGCTGTACATGTCTTCCATTAATTCAACAATTGAATTTCCCATATTCGCCTACTAATTCCAATTTAATGATCGCTATACTTATCATTACGCTTTTTCCTTAAATAAGTTTAATGAAGTGCCGGTGCGCGCCGTGGGATAAATAGATTTTTAACTAGTTAAAGATTAACTGCTACATTTACTGAATAGAAGTTCGTGAGATTCAAATTGAATACGACAGATATACTTTCCATTCTGAGACAAATGCCCTCGAGCATCTTATTCAAGTGCCCAGAGTCCGCCAGCATTCATGTCAGTAAGGGCTTTGAACGGGATTTCGGGATACGACAATCTGATTCTGTTGATACGCATTCTTTTAGTTTTTTTGACCTCGAAACAAAGGAAGAGATTTCCCCAGATAAGTCGCCATTTGTGCTTGCAGAAAAGGGGCAGGCAGTAGCGCAGCACTACAGACTTCAAACAGGTTCTAGGACAATGAACTGTTTTGTTGAAAGTGGTGTGGTAACCACTCCTGTAGGGGATTGGGTTGTGGTACAGATTAAAACAAACTTTACAGCATTGTTTAGCGAGAACAGTAAAAGTTCAGCAGTAAGCAAGCATATAGTTTTTAATCAGCTTCTCACTAATTTTTCATCAAAACTAATTACAGCCAGTGTTCATGAACTCGACGGCATTATTGATCAAGCTTTGGCTGCCTTAGGTAAGTTCTGTGATGTAGATAGATGCTACCTTTTTGAGTTTAGCGATGATGGTGAATGTATGTCTAATACTCACGAATGGGTTGCCGCAGGTGTAACGCCTTTTATTGATGAACTTCAGAATATGCCAACGAGTTCGCTACCCTTTTTCATTTCCCATATTTCTAATGGAATGTTTAAAGTTGATGATGTAACGACACTTCCTGAAGAGGCTGCGGCGGAAAAGCTCGTTTTTGAAGAAGAGAGAATTTTCTCTATTTTGTGTGTCCGTATCATGGTGGACGATACTATTTACGGTTTCATTGGCTGTGACATTATAGGCAGCCCATACTCATGGAACGCATTTGATATTGAATATTTGCGCCGAATAGGCGAGATGCTTGGTAACACATTACAAAGTCTACGCAACCGAAAAGCGCTTCAAAAAGCACAAATCGATCTGCTTGAAGCTAATAAGCAACTAGAACGTTTAGCGAATATTGATGGCTTAACAGGGATTGCGAACAGAAGGTTATTTGAAAATACGTTGCAGCGAGATGTGGAGCGATGTGAAGAACAAGGCTTGGCGCTAAGCTTACTGCTTATTGACGTGGATTTGTTCAAGCAGTTTAACGATGCTTATGGTCACGTGGCTGGCGATGCGGCATTACAAAAAATTGCCGATACATTAACTAATAGCTGCTTAGGTAGTGACGATCTAGTTGCCCGCTATGGCGGTGAAGAATTTGCCGTTATTTTACCTAATACTCGGCTTGATGAACTCCACGCTATTGCTTCACGGATTATTCGTAACGTGAAGTTTTTGGATATTCAACATAAGGCGTCGGACTATGACGGTAAACTTACGGTAAGTATCGGTATGGCGTGCTGGGACCCAAGTTCGCCGAGACGAAATAGTGTATCTCAAAGTAGTGAGAAGGCTTTGTGGCTAGTTCGCCAAGCCGACGAGGCTCTGTATCGAGCCAAAGCGTCTGGAAGAAACTGCGCGAAACTTGAATCCTTATAAACGTCAAACTCCGACGTTTTAATTCACGCTTTTGTTTAGCACAGTCCGGCTTCAAAACACTGACCGCGTAAATGACGGTGGCGAGTTTGAACCTATCGTATTAGGATTTGTTTTTTCCAACTGTCAGAACCATCTTACCAATATGGCTTTTCTTCTCGAATTGTTGCTGCGCCTTACAAATTTCAGCTAAGGGATAAGTGGCGGATACAAGTGGTTTGATGCTTCCGTTTTCTATGTGTTTCACTAAATTAGCAAAAACCTCGTTGTCTAGAACTGTACACCCTAAAAGGGTCAAGTCTTTTAAATAAAGGGTACGGACATCTAGCAATACCTCGGGACCCGCAATTGCACCAGAGGTGGCGTAGCGTCCAAATGGTTTAAGGATCTCTAGAAGTTCTGGCCAGCGAGCACCAGCAACAAGGTCAATTACCACATCGACATGTTTTTGGTTTACTAAATTGACCCAATCTCCGTCGCGAAGTACGGTTTCGTCAGCGCCTAACTCCTCTAGGGTGGCCCTTTTTTCCTCACTTGTTACCGCGACTACGTAAGCGCCCCTTGCTTTGGCTAGTTGAACTGCCGCTGAGCCAACGCCACCTGAGGCACCTGTAATGAAAACACGCTCATTAGCTTTAACATTGGCGCGATGCAATAGGTTTTCGGCCGTTGAGTATGAACAAGGAAAAGACGCGAGTTCAACATCGGACATTTCCGTATCGACAGCGTGTGCATGACGGGCGGCGACTTTTGTATATTGAGCAAAACCTCCATCGCACTCAGAACCGAAGTACCAAGGAGAATTAAGTTCTTTGCTGTTGGCTTCAGTGAGACAGGGTTCAATGATTACTCTTTCACCAATACGGTTTGGATCGACATTTTTTCCTACTGCAACAATAAAACCGCAAACATCAGCACCTTGAATTAATGGCAAATTTAACGCGTTACCTCCCCAACTGGCGTCTTCGGCATCATTGTTACCTTTTGAATACCAGCCTTTTCGCGTGTTCAGGTCGGTATTGTTAACGCCCGCAGCGCGCACTTCAATAAGTACATCATTAGCTGTCAGTGGTGGCACGGGAATATTTTCATTGTATTTAAGTGCGTCAAGATCACCGTGTTTTATTAACTGTACGCCATACATTTCGGTGGGTAGGGTAGGCATGCTTTTCTCCTAGGATGTAAACTGATATGAATAAATTGAAAAAATAAGACCAATTTGAAGCGCTAATTGAGCAATGTGTTCAATGAGGTTTTCGCTGCGGTGAGCGCTTCTTTTCCGAGGGTTGGCCACGCTGATGACATCCCTTCGTGCAACAAAAACACTCTGTTAGACAATGCTTTGTCTTTTAGCTTTTGATTTAGCCATAACAACACTTCGTGCTTATGTTCATTAACCGCGGTTTCGATTTGTTGATTGCCAGGGTAACTCGCTAGTGCTTGTAGAGACATACAACCTCGCGGCGCAAAGGTCGTAAGCCATAGCGACAAGCGTTCAAATATGTGATGAAGTGCATCGTTTTGAGTTGGAGGACAGTCTTCTTCTAAAAATGAAATATAGCGGCTTTGACGATAGTTAAGTGCACCAATGATCATATCTTCTTTTGACGGAAAGTATTTATAGAGGGTTTTAAGCGTTGTGCCTGTGTGGCCTTTGAGTTTTGCCACATTAGGTTCTGCGAAACCATAAAGTGCAAAGGCCTGCTCTAATTTTGAGGCTAGCTCAATTTGTTTGGGCGTCATTCCTATTACCTATCCTCGATAACTTAGCTTATTAGTCTGTAGACAACTTTTCAGCGTAATCCATTAAGAGTAACGTCGATGCTACGCTGAATAAAAAATAGTAGAATATGTATTCTACCTTAAGGGTAGAATGATTGTTCTACATCGTCAACATTGTTATGAAATCAGTATGAACTTCTAGGTATGAGTGATAGCTTTTAATCACATTTATATTGGTGATTATATTTAATCACTTTTTATATTGTGATTGTTTTTGAATTTAGTGGGCAAGCATGTCATAGTGATAAAAAGTTAAATCCTTTATTGTAAACAACAAAAGATAACGGCGGCGCAAAGTGCAATCGGATAAAAATACTGCGATAAACAATACGGCGAAGCCTTATACTGCCGTGCTGACTGGTGATGTCTCTGGATCTCAGGCATTTTCTGACGAAGATTTCAGAACTATTCTCGCTGCACTAAAGCAGCATTTGTCGAATTATGCTAGGCAGTATGATGGCTATTTTGATATTTATCGCGGCGACGCATTTCAGCTGGCAGTGAATCAGCCCCGGTACTGTATGCATATTGCTTTAGGTTTGCGTTTAGCGTTAAAAGCTCACACGCCAAGCGTTGATGTAAGAATCAGCGTGGCGGTGGGTGAAGCGCATTTTCGGCCCAAAGAGGTGAAAACTGGAACAGGGGAAGCCTTTGTTTTATCGGGACGAGGTCTTGATAAGATCAAATCCAATTACCTTGCTTTTTACAGCAGCAACACCAAGCTTGAAAACAAAACCCAGTTACTCACTCGTTTTGCCGATACTCAGTTGAGCGGTTTAACCCAAACTCAATCAGAAACTTTACTTGCCTACCTTCAAGCAGCGGATAAAAGCCATGAAAATATAGCGGCATTACTCAATAAAAATAGAAGTAATGTAAGTCGAATTCTTAATGCAAGTAATTATAAACTAGTGGTTGAATACCTTGACTACATGGAGCAGGCGATCGCAAGTCAGTAACATTAAGTTGAGCAACAAGGTATAGCGCTATTAAAAGTAGAATAAAACAATGAGGAAGCATAACGTGCAGTGGAAAACCTTAAAAGATTACCGCTATACTGGAGCGTCACATGATAGCTGAAACATCAAAAGGCGCTATCGTTAACGCTACTTCTGAGTTCTCGCAGCCCGAATTATTGGTGGGTTTACTACTTGCGCATTTGCTTGCCGACTTCTACTTCCAGCCCTCCTCATGGGTAAAGCAAAGAAACGAGCGACACGCACTGGCGTTGCCTTTGTATTTACATGCACTGTTACATGGTGCACTAGCCCTTATAGCACTTGTGCTTTTATCTGGCATCGACAGCATGGCTACTGTAGGTTTTGGTACGCTTATAATAGCAGTTTCCCATTTTAAAATTGACGTGATTAAGTCTTACTGCTCCCAAAATACTACCGCGTTTGTCATCGACCAGCTTGCACACGTGGCTGTGATCTTGAGCGTGTTTTTATATGCAACAAACCAATGGCACAGCGCATTAGCGCTACTAAAGCTACTAGGTGCACAACATTTAGCGGTGCTTCTTGCCTATTTAGCCGTGCTTAAACCCAGCTCAATTATTATAAAGCAACTGCTTTCCCCCTGGAGTAGTGAGGTTTTAACTAACAAAACACCATCAGCCCATCCGAACGATACGCCTACGATAACCACAGAAGCACAACAAACCTTGTCACTTGCAGGGCAACGAATTGGCTATTTAGAGCGCGTACTCATGTTGACCTTTGTTTTGTTAAATCAATTTTCCGCTATAGGGTTTCTTATTGCAGCTAAATCTATTTTTCGTTTCGGTGATCTCACTAAACACCAAGATAGAAAACTTACCGAGTATGTGCTGCTCGGCACTTTTACTAGCGTGGCGATGACATTAGCGATTGGTCTGACGTGCTCGGTGGTGTTAGGGCACTTACCGATTAAATCTTAGTAATCCCTGTTTATCCTCGCAAAATAAATTAAAAGCGCTTAGCTATAACGGTCTCCGACTGCGGTGCAAAAGGCCGTTCAACTTAAATCAACTTTGTTTAATTATTAAAAAGTAATTGTGTGCAAAACGTTAAAATGTGCAGAATTTAAGTATTTTTTAAGAAAAATTGAACTAAAGTCTATTTTTATATTGATTTACTAAACCTCCCCCCTTAACATTCGCGCCCTAATTAAAAGCGATAACTATTATCATTTAGGTTTGGGCGGAAAATGAACCACACTTCACACAAAAAAAGTAAAGTTGCTAATGCAATTCTTCTTTCTCTTTTATCTGTAACGTCTACAGTTACTGCCATGTCGGCACTGGCGCAAGACACCAATGCTGAAACGACTGTAGATCAGCAAGCAAAGAGTTCAGAAGAGAATTTAGACGTCATTACTGTTTACGGTCGCCACAATCGACTTATTTTAGAGTCGGGTACGGCCACTAAATCGAATATGAGCTTAATGGAAACGCCAGCGGCTATCGTTGTTGTTGACGGTACTTTACTAAGAGAGCAGGGTGTTGATACGCTGCAAGAAAGTATTCGCAACATCAGTGGCTTGAGCCAAGATGGAAACAATTACGGTGTAGGTGATAATTTAGCGATTCGCGGCCTTGGTGTTAACTACACTTTTGACGGCATTTACGCTGGTGCTGACTTGGGCAACAGCTATAACCCAACCCGCTCAATGACTAATATTGAAAGTATTGAAGTGCTTAAAGGCCCAGCTACTGGCCTATACGGCATGGGCGAAGCGGGTGGTATTATCAACCTTATTGAGAAGAAGCCGCAGTTCCAAGAGGCCTATGAGGTTAAAGCATCTATAGGTAGTTGGGATAGCTATTCAATAATGGCTGACGCAACAGGTGCAATAAATAAGGACCTTGCTTATCGCGTTGTAGCAAACCGTGAACAATCTGACGGCTATCGCGGGCTTAGCGATGAGCGAAGCGAGCTTTACACATCTCTTAAATACGTCGCATCAAGTGATAACCAGTTTCTATTGTCTGCCGCATATATTGACGACGCAGTTCAAATTGATTCGGTAGGTCATCCGGTTCGTCTAATCGACTTAACCATGTTTGATACCGATGCAGGTAGCTTAACTGGCGCAGACTTAGTTAACGATACTGCAGAGTCAGGTGGTTTACAGCTTACCGATGCTCAGCGTGATGAATTAGCTGCTTCGCTAGTTTCTACCGATGGGGTTCAGCCTTTTGACTTGGGTGATACTAGCCTTATCTCACCAATTTCACGTCCTAATGAAGGTGAAGAGTTCCGCGTGAAGCTTCGTCAAGACTTAGTAATTAACGACGATTGGTCTTTAACTCAGCAACTACAATACCGTACCTACGAAACAGAGTATATTCGTCAAACCAGCGCGTTTAACTATGTTTACGTAGACAGAAACGGAACGACTAACCTAGAGCCGCGAGCGCCGCTTGTTGTTGACGATGTATTGTACCCATATGCAGCACGTCGACAGGAATACCGTAAAGTTGAAGCACAAGAAAGTGTGTGGCAATACTTTATCGACCTTACAAATACTTGGTCGCTAGGGGATATTCGTGGTGAACATCTATTCAGTGCTAACTACGAAAATATGGATGTGGAATATACCCAATGGTCTATTTGGGATGCAGACGACACACGAAGCGATGCTGTGCCTTACATCTTAGATATTCGTAACCCAAATTGGCCCACCGGCACATTTGAGGACTATAACCCAGCGCTTCGTAGCAAGTACGACAAAGAGGTATCTAGCTGGGGCGTTAGCTTCCAAGAAGTTCTGTATTTGAATGATAACTTTACTGCACGTATTGGTGGTGCATACGGTGGCGTAAAGCAAACCTATCAGAACCAATTTAGCGATGGTAACCCAGAGTACGATGCAAACGATGATGGTTTCACCTACAACCTAGGCTTAACCTACATGTATAGCGACAGCCTAAGTACTTTCATTAACCACTCAAAAGGTCGCACTGCGTACAGCACACTTGGTTCTCTATCAGAAGAAAACAACCGACCTGACTCTGAATCAGAATCGTGGGATTTAGGCGTGCGCTTTACTGCGCTAAATGAACAGGTCATTGGCTCTGTGGTTGTGTTTGATACAGCGCGTACAAACCTTCAGTACACCAATCCACTGTATGAAGATAATATTGAAGATCCGTCTTACAATATTGATGTACCAGAGTTCTATTACGACGAGCAAGACCGCACTACGGGTGTTGAAGTCGATATTAACTTCGATATTAATGAGCAGTGGTCACTTAATGCAAACGGTACTTATCAAGAGCCGCGTACTGAACCTGGCGCATATGCATCGAACACTGATGAAGAACAGACGAAGGGAATTGCTGAAAAGTTCGCAAGTACTTGGCTAACCTATAGCCATAGCTTTGAAGCGCTACCTGCGCCGGTTAAGTTCAGCGTTGGTGTAACCTATGAAGACGAGCGTACCATCTCAGCATCGGCATTTGGCGTAGACTACGCATTCGTAGACTCATACACAGTATGGGATGCGGCAGTTAGCTATGTATCGGACGACTGGGACGTACAGCTTAACCTACGTAACCTGGACAACAAAGACTACTACAGCAGTGCTATGTACCTAGGTGGTTTGCCTGGCGAAGAGCGTAATGCGAAACTTTCAGTTGCATATCGCTTCTAAAAAAGAGTAAGCACATTGAATAACAACGTAGACGTTGCGCTGCGTAGCATAGCCGCCATTCTGGGCGGCTATGCCGTTTCTGCGCTAATAAGCTTTTACTTCGCTTTTATATTTTTCAATACATTAAACCAGCAAGAGGGCGTGGCAATACTAAGTGGCAGTATGGCTAGCTACTTTGTATTTTTTGCTGTATTTATCGCAAGCTTTGCTATTAAGCATACGGCGAAGTGGTGCGCGTCTTTAATTGCTTTTATTAGCATACTCGCCGTGGCGCTTCCGTTAGTTTCACCTTTAAGCACACCATTATGAAAGCTACATTCAGAAAGAGTATGATTTGGTTGCACACCTATTTAGGTGTGATACTCGGCTGGTTGCTTTTCGCCATATTTTTCACTGGCACGTTAAGCTATTTTACACCGGAAATAACGCGCTACCTGATGCCTGAACGAGGAACCATTTCTCAAAGTCAGCAGTCGATGATCGCCCATTCTTTTATTTATTTAAATAAACATGCAGGTGAAGCTGACCAGTGGCGAATAGCCTTGCCTTCAGAGCGTTCTGCACTATGGAGTGTGCAATGGCGTGAGGGTAAGCAAAGGCAAACCGTGACGTTCAATAATCAACTCGCTGCAAGAGAAAATGAAACAGAAACAAAAGGCGGCTTGTTTTTTAGAAATTTTCACTACACATTGCAACTTCGAGGCTATGGCGGGCGATACATTGCCGGCATTGCTGCAATGGCAATGTTGCTTGCTATTTTTACCGGTATTTATACACATCGCAGGTTTTTTAAAGACTTTTTCACGCTTCGCCCTCAAAAACTAAAAAAGTGGACCACCGACTTTCATGCCTTAGCCGGTATTCTCACTATTCCCTTTTGTATTATGATTTGCCTAAGCGGTATTTTCATTTACGCGATTATGTATTTGCCCTATACCGCTAATGCTAACTTCGAGCGGGGAGAGCGAGGCGTAAACAGCCAGATTATTCCTTCACTGCCGAGCCTGCCGCCAGATGAAAAAGTTATTGGTAACGATCATTTGTTAAACGTGTCGCTTCCTGCGCCGCCCCCTGTGCCAAACTATACGCCTATACTAGAAAAAATTGCTAACCAGTGGCGCGAGCCCAACCCAATAGCAAGAATTACCGTTGAAGGCGTAGGGTATAAAAATAGCCGAATGATTGTAGAGCGTAGCAAGGCCACAACAGTATCAAACCGTGCAGACCGTTTAGTTTTTGAGACCTATACAGGTAAATCTCTCAAAGGTTACGATGATGAAACGGTTCCAGCTCAAATACGACGTATTCTATACGGGCTTCATCAGGCAAACTTTGCCCCTATTGGCATGCGATGGTTGCTATTTGGATTAGGTATTTTAGGCTGCGCGCTTATTGCCACTGGCAATATCATTTGGGTCACTCAGCGGAAAAAAAGCGTTAAGCAAAACCCGTTTACGTTGGCGCTTGCGGAAAAAGGCAATGTGACAGCTGTTGCTGGCTTAATATTGGCCAGCGTTTCGTTTTTTATTGCTAACAAGTTGATAGGGCACGATGTTGCAGGTCGCGCCCAATTAGAAGTAAACACATTTTTTACTGTGTGGGCATTAAGTGCTGTTCACGCATTTTGGCGTGCAAAAGCTGCTGTTGCTTGGAAGGAGCAGTTCGCGCTAGCAAGCGGGCTTTGTTTTGTCACCGTTGCTATAGAACTCGTGTTATTTAGAGACCGAATAGCAAACAGTATCGAATATTTGGATAGCGTTTATTTAAGCTTCCTTCCTGTATTTTTCGTTTCAGGTATCATCTTGCTTTGGGCAGCAAAAAGGATAGGCCAACGTTTTACGAATAGGGAAATGACCACAAAAAGCTCTGCGCCTAGCCCTTACATAAATAAGGAGCAGTAATGATAACGCTGGTTTTTACACTACAACTGTTAGGCTTCTTGTGTTTGATGTTAGCAATGAATAAACACGCTAAGCAGGCAGGCAAGAGTAGGATATTAGCGCGGGTGTTACGAATATTACCCTCTTCATCCTTTACCAAGTTTTTAGGCTGGACGCTACATATTGCATCCTTATACCTGGCCTTGACGAGTATCGAAATCACCAGTATTGCGATAGTTTGGTGGTGCTGCACATTAAGTGCAGCCCTCCTGATTATTGCCGTGTACTTCAGTTCTTTACTTTATACTTAGATGAGCTTCTGACATAAACGATGGCGTCAGCATCACTCGCGTTACGGACTTCGTGTGTTGCTGGCGTAGATGATTCAATATAGCTTCCCGCATCAAGAGCGAGCGCTTCAGCGTTGCTATCTTGCTTATAGTTTAGGCTGCCCTTTATTACTACGGCTTTAAATTCATCACCGTTAGATGTTATAGAACCTTCAAAGCCACTTGGCAGTTTAACTAAAGTACCGTAAACACTATTGGTATCGCCCCATAGATAGGTGGCGGATACGCCGTCAGCCGCAATGTTGACCAAGTCACTCTTTTGCAGCCATACCATGTTATCGATGTGCAAATTAACCGGGCGTTCTCCATTGTCGAAATGTTCTTTTGACGGTTTAACTAAATACGGACCCTCATCAATTTCCAAGTAAATCAGGTTGGTTTTGTCGTTTGCTGCTGTAGTGTGATCTTCGCCCGCAGGTTGAGTCCAAAACGAACCTGTTGGCATCCACATTTTAGCGGCACTTGGGTCGTCATTGTGCATTTCACCTTCAATAACAATGCCGCGATAGGTAATGTTGTGAATGTGTGGTGGCGACTCAAAGCCTTTGTTAAAACGAACCAGCATACCGGTGGCTGTGTCTTTTGTTCTATCACCCCACAGGTCGGCTGCGCCTGGGCTTTTGTCACCACGGGCTGGGTTCAAGTAACCCCATTCGACATCTTTAGCTGCAATAACTTTGTCTTGTGCGTGTGCGCCAGGTACAAGAAGAAAACAGGTGCTCAATAATAGCGATGCTATTGTCAGTTTGTTTCGGTTCGTTGATTTCATTCAAACCTCCTAATTGTTGGTTGTAGGCTTTATTTAACAGACAGGCACAGTCTATTATTTCGAATAAGTCTCATAAACGACCAAAATCAATAAAGACTTTCCTGAAAATGTGGATAATAGAGGTGATCCATTTTGCTTTTTCTCTATTGCCTTGAAATCAAAAGAGTGAAATAAACGTTGAGGGAAGTATGAAAACCGAAGACCTATCTGTGTTCGTAAAGGTGGCTGAAGTGGGCTCAATAACCACTGCTGCGATAAAGCTTGATATTAGCTCATCTGCTGCAAGTATGGCGGTTAAACGTTTAGAAGAGCAGCTTGGCGTAGCGCTATTTGTGCGAAGTACACGCAAAATTCGATTGTCACCTGAAGGAGAGCAGTATTTGCCTTTGGCAAAGCAGGCACTCGACACCTTACAGCAGGGCCTTGCTTTAGTAACAGAGCAGAAGCAAAGCGTTAACGGTGAGCTTCGCATGGCGATGTCTTCGGAAATGGGTCGCAACTTAATGCGTGAACTGCTAAATAAAGTGCAGCGCGAAAACCCAGAACTTTCATTGCGATTACATGTGAGCGACAGTCGGGTGGACTTCTACCGCGATGGTGTAGATATAGCACTTAGAGCCATGACAAAAGAAGCGGTTAAAGAATCGCAGATGTATGGTTTTAAAGTGTGCAATATTGCGCATGTGATTTGCGCGTCTCCTAATTATTTAGAAAGAAATGGTGAGCCAACAACTCTGACTGATTTGGCGCAGCACAACGCACTGCTTTATAAGCTTTACGACCAAACTCACAATACGTGGGTACTTATCAAGGAGGGCAAGAGCGTCAAAGTGAAAGTGAATAGTAATCGGGCTGTGAATGACGGAGATATTGTTCGGCGCTGGTGCGTAGATGGAGAAGGGATTGCCAAAAAATCTTGTATAGACGTAGCGGGGGACCTACTGAGCGGAAAACTGCAGCGTATTTTGACTGGTTACCACGTACCGCTAACTGAAATGTGGCTCATGCTGCCTAGCCGACATCTTATTACGCCAGCGGTAAGATTAATTAGAGATGAATTAAAACAGGTTATTGAAAATAAGCGTCAACGTCTTATTCGAAATCAAATAATAAAAGAGAATGAATGGCCGCCGTGTGACAACGGCTAATTCAGTGAAAACAACATCTGAAAATCATTAAAGGAGAGGCTTTAAAAAGCCTCTCCTTTAATTTTAAAAGCGATAGGAGGCGGTAAGCCTAAATCGCTGAGGTGTACCAGGTTCAACCCACACATCTGCGAAAGAGTTAGTATAAAACTCTTCATCAAACAGGTTATCTACTGCAACTTTAATCGACAAGTTCTCTACAGGCTCTATTTCAGCAAACGCACGAACCGTGGTGTAGCTTGGTAAATAGAAGTCGGTAGCAGTTTGACCTAAACGCTCATCTACATACAACAGGCCTGAACCGATACGCACTGGCATATCAGCAAATGTAAGTCCTTTGCTTAACTGTATGCTCAATTGATTCTCTGGAACGTTAATTAAAGGGTCGCCAGATTCAATGGCTGCAACAAAGTTAGCATCCGCCGCATCGTTTGTACTTTCAGCATTAACAAAGGTGTAAGAAACCCAAAGCGAAATATCATTTTCAAATTCAGCATTAATGTCTAATTCAACACCACGGCTGCGCGCTTCGCCAGCAGGGGTGAGGAAGAAGCCATCAGACGCTTCTGGGCGATCGTCAAATACTAGGATATTACTCTGTTCTATGTTGAACACGGCAAAGGTAATGTCTCCTCGCACATTATCAAACATAGACGTTAAGTCGGTTTTAAGGCCAATTTCAGCAGATTCTGATTCGTTCGGCTCGAAAGGGTTACCTGCAAAGTCTGAACCTGTTAGCTGACGGAATCCTTCACCGTAGGTTGCGTACACACTCGTGGTGTCATCAAACAAGTAAACAGCTCCCACTTGTGGAGAGAAGCGCGTGTCGTCCTGTGATGTAGTACTTACAGGAGACGCTAAGCGGTTATCAATTTCCTGCTCGAACTTATCGAAGCGGCCGCCCAGCCTAATTTGGAAATTATCTGTTATATTGATTTGGTCTTGGAAGTAGATCCCCCAGGCTTCCTGAACTTCAAAACGGTCCAAGTTGTCAGACAACTCCACATCTGGAAGTGATGAGTAATCTGGATTAAAGATATCAACAACCAAGTATTGATCTAAGTCTAAGTCATTAATATCAGTGTCGCTTGAAAAGAATGGCGGGCGATAGCGCAGAATAATCTGATCATTTTCAAATTTGTCGTAGTCAGCACCGATAATCACGCGATGTGTTAGTGACCCAGTATCGAATTCACCCGCTATTTCGCCTCGTAAAACAAAGTAATCTGTCTCAAAATTACGGTAACGTTTGAAGCGCGATAGCAAGGCTTGATTAGGGTCGATAAATAGCGTTTGACGACCACCAAAGTTGTTTTCTAATGCATTACCCTCGAAATTGGTATCGCGCAAGCCAGCGCCCAAAAGTAGGTTCCAGTCGTCAGCAAGTTTATGGGAAATCTCTATTTGATGACCAACCACCTCGGTATCGATAGTGTCGCCATTCGGATCGCCAGTAAAGGTCTCAATAGGCTGATGGCCTAATTCGCCGTCAATAGCAACTACGCCGCGATCAAACGGAATTTTTTGTTCGGTGTACTCTAGTTCGTAAGTCACGGTCGTATCTGCCGATGCTTCCCAGGTTACCGATGGATAAAATCCGAAACGTTCAGTTTCTACTGTATCGCGGAAGCTTTCCGCGTCTTCGTAAAAGCCAACTAAGCGTACGCCAACGTTCTCAGACGCGCCTGCAACGGTTTGTACGTCAGCCTCAACACGCATTTGCTCCCAGCTTCCATAAGTGGCTTTAACTTCTCCACCTTCACGAAACTGAGGGCGTTTAGTGACCAGATTAATCGCGCCACCTGGTTCACCACGGCCAAAAAGTGCTGCTTTCGGGCCTTTCAATACTTCAACATGATCGATACCAGAAAGGTCACGAGGCCCGCCAAAACCACGACCTGCGTTAAAGCCGTTTACCAGAAAGCCACTTGGTAAGTTTTCGTCACCAGAAAAGCCACGAATTGCAAAGCTATTCCAAAGACCGCCAAAATTGTTTTGACGTGCTACAGATGCCGACAGATCTAGTGCGTCATTCAAATTAATAGCACCAGCATCGTTCAGTAGCCCTAAATCTATATCTTGGGCAGCTGCAGGTACTTCTTTGTATTCGAAAGCCCCTTGATACGCGCGGTGCATACCGTGCACGGTTATTTTTTCAACATCAGCTTCACTTTGGCTGTTATCGCTTTGTGCTAAAGCCGACGTGCTTAATAAAGCTGATATAGTGGCTGCAAGTGAAGATTTAACCCAATAAGTTTTCATTCTTCTTTTCCTGTGCGTTTCTCGTGTGAGGTTTTAGTGTTTGGTGTAAATTGCGGTAGAGCTTCAAAGCTTTCCTGAGAAAATTCAGGGTCTTTAAAAAGGTGGTAATAATAGAATTTTCGTAGCGCCTTATGAAAAGCGCGTACATCATTTTCATAGCCCACCATCGCGCTTACACTAGTATCAGCGGCACTTGATAATAAACGTTGTGTAAGCAATGAAGGAGAAAGCAAGGCTACGTAACTAGCAATGGAATCCTTTTGAAGCGTGGCAGCCTGGTAGCCCTTCGACAACTCGCTAGCCGTTTGGCCGCCCACTTGTTGAAATGCGTAGTACCATTTCCAATTAAATGAGCTATCTCGTTCAGGGTCAAATTCTGTGTAATCGGCCCACTGAGGGTGAGTGGCTAAAAATGCATGCCATGTGTCTTCAACGGGCTTATCCCACGCACTATTTACCGCTTCACGTTGGGTAAGCACAATGTCGCCGCCTTCAGGTGTTTCAACCACTGCATTAATTACTGTGTGTGCGGTTACGGGCACAATAACAGTAGTCACAAGCCAAACGCCTAGCATAATAGAGGCAAGATGAGTTGCACTGAAATTTGCAAAACGTTTTGCTGCGCCAATCGCAAGAACAATGGCACTCCATAACGCAATGTTACCTATTACTATCGCGCAAACGGTTAATATAGAGAACAAAGATGCCCCGTTAATAAACCCGAATACAACAAACGGAGCAAGCGTAACAAGTGCCAAAGGCACTAAGGTAACTAATACTCGTGATGTCCATATCGCATGGGCATTGCGCGAGGTTACATTGAGTAAATCGAAGCGGCGGGCTTCCCTTTCTTTTGCTTTTAAATCGTAAAGTAGCAATATGATAAATAATGGCAGCAATACGCTGGTCACAAAGGCAAAATCGAAACGCCCTAAAAACGCAAGCTCTGGATTATCTGTATCGCTTTCATAAATTTGCCCTTCTAATGCAAGCATGCGTATACGGTGCTTCCAAGGAAATACATCTCTTTCGCCTACGGCAGCAAAAGCCAGTGGGGAAGGGGGCGCATAAGTAAGGTGAAACGCGTAATAAGCAACCATGCCGAAGTTAGACTGGTGGGTGATAACGGCTTCACGCTCTATTTGGTCTTTTTCTAATAAGCGTTCAATAGTGGCTTGTTGTTCCTGCATTTCTGCATGACCTGACCACAAAGACACCGCGCTTAAAAGAAATACGACTAATAACGTGAGTTTTATTTGGCGGTGACCAAAAACAAAATTAGCTTCACGTTTAAGATCGGTAAAACGCATCATGGGTTTAACCTCCTAACAGCCGCTTTTAAAAGCAAGGCGGTAATGCACACCCAAACCAACAGTTGTAGAAAATAGATAAGCGCGTTTGAAATGCGAGTGTTTGCTGCCTCTGGCTTAAAATTAAATTCTGAAAGCAATGCCCAATTGTCAGCACCCACGACAGCTTTATCAGCCGCTTCTTCGCTTGCGTTGCGGTTCATGTCGAGTTTGTAATCCAGCTTTTCAACATGCACTTTATTTAGCCCTTGCACGAATTCAAGGCGTAGAGCCTCTGCCTCTCGTAAAAAACGATGATGGGTTTCAAGGCTGGTACCCGCTAATATTGTAGAGATTGCGCGAACGGCAACAGTAGGCGATAGCCAGCCAAACTGACGTGCAATATGTGCTTGTTCTAGTTCTTCACCCATTCTATTTTCGGCAAATTCATTCAGCACTTTTGCCTGTCTGCCTTCTGAGTACTGAGCAACAACACCGCGGAAATTAACAGGAAGGTCGTCTACGGAATCTACATTATATTTTGCTAATAAATCTTCTTTTAGCTTTTTAAATGCAGGGTCGTTAACGTCGTGACCATCGCCCAAACTACGAAGCTTTTCTTCTACTTTAAAGTCTGCTTCAAGCTTGCCAATAGAAGGGGCTGCATTCGTTGCTACGCTGCTTCCCAAGCGAGGAAGTAACACACACGCAGCCATCCAAATAACAATAAGCATGGTGAAGCTAACGCTACTTTTTTCAAATAACGCTGAACACGCCGTTACAACCGTAGCCCATAGCAAGAAGTAAACGGCGTAACTTAAGCAAAATAGCAGCACTACTAACGGACTTTCGCTTGAAAAAGCGACATATAAGCAGGCCAGAAGCAAAGGGAGTAAGAACAACCCGCTAGCTGTAATGAGCGCTAAGAGTTTTCCTAACATTAACTGCCAGCGCGTAGTACCTTGCGACAATAACAAAGTAAGTGTTCCGGCCTCGCGCTCTCGCGATACGCTGCCGTAACCAATAAGAATAATAAACAAAGGCGCGAGTACTAACGCAAGGAAGCTAGGGGTTAAGCTACTAAAACGGGTAAGCCCGGCCGATTGTCGCTGCTCTGCGAACATGGCGCTATTTTGTCGATGCCCTTCTAAAAAAATAGCGTTACCCGTGTAGGTGTCTACCCCAGGTTCTATAACGCTTAATGGAGTAGGGGAACGAAAGACATAGTGACCGTAATGCACCATGCGGTGAGGGTGCTTATCAGGTTGCGCTTTAAAGCGTTCTTCTGCTTCAGTTTGAAGGTGGTCTCTAGCGTGCGCAGCCTCTTCAATGTGAAATGCATTTACAACTACGGCTGCCAGGGTCAGTATGGCCCCTAGCAACAGTACCGTTGCGGCCACTTTAGTGCGCAGCCAATAGCGCCACTGATCTGCACAAATGGTTTTTGCTACACTAAAAATCATGCTTTGCGCCCTGCAAATGCTGCGTGTACCGCTTCAGTATCAATAGGCGTATCGCCAACACGCTCGAAGGAGCCGGTTAGCTTACCGTTGCTTAAAAGCACAATACGGTGAGCAACTTGGCAAGCACCATACACGTCGTGGGTTACCATAAAAATGGTAGCGCCGTTGGCTGCTAGCTCAGAAACCAACGCATTAAACTCGTCAATAGCGGCAGGGTCTAGGCCTGATGTGGGCTCATCTAAAAACAGCACAGGGGCATTACGCAACAAAGCAAGCGCAATTGCGGTTTTCTGACGCATACCTTTCGAGTAGTTTGATAACGCCTTGTTCCATGAATCTTCTTGAAGCGCCACTTTGCGAAGTGCTGCAAAAATGTCGTCGTCTGATTTTTCTACACCAGCAACCGAAAGAAAGTAACGGATATTTTCCAGACCAGAAAGGTGACCATAAAGCGTTACAGATTCAGGTAAATAAGCGACAGACTTTTGAACATCGTTAGGATGAGTAGTGGCGTTGTGGCCCAACACAGTAGCGCTACCACTGCTTGCTTTCATCAAACCTAAAAAGGTTTTAAGCGTAGTTGATTTACCGGCACCGTTTCCGCCTAAAAGCGCAAAAACTTCGCCCTTACCAACATTGAAGTTTAGATTGTCTAAAAGCGTGCGGTTTTCAACGCGCACGGTCAGCGCATCTGCGCATATTACTGAATTTGTTTGCATTGTATAACGTGCTGTAACGGAAATTAGCTGGCAATGTTATAATATAACTAATTAGATGGGAATACGTTTTACTCTTAAATGAGAGTGGAATGACCAACCGAAGGGAAAAGTAGTACTTAAATAGAAAAGTGTTGAAGATCTGAACGAAAAAGACTTGCCGATTGGTAGTAGGCTATCTCAGTAGGTTAAATTTCCCTTCTTTATAGGTGATTTGCGATTTTTACCCAATTGGGTGAAATTATTAATGTGCTTTACCTGTCTTACTCCAACATCAATAAATACTACTTACATATTTAAAAGAAAAGAGAGCTATAATGGAATTTACTCATAAGCGCACTATTCAAGCAACCGCATCACTATTACTGCTATTAGCAATAACACAGGCTGTTTTCACAGCGCTTTACAGCAGCGGAATTAGCTTTTCAAGGCAGTATGCCTGGGGATTTGAAGCCACGATTTTTACCGTGCTAGCGGCTTTTGCTAGTACCGCTATGGTGCAGGCAAAAAACGCGCAGCTAGGCTGGTCGGCTATTACTTTTAGCGCCGTTCTGAATATAGTGCAGGTAAGTATTGGCCTAACGTTATTTTCAACCTTCGGTCAAGTTGCTGGCGCAATAGAAGGCGCTAAACCTTTAATTGGCGGCGTAGTGTCTTTGTCGTTCATGATTTACTACGCAGCAAAATTGTTATTAGGATTAGCAGCCGTCGTTTTCGGCCTATTCTTCGTGGTAAAAGGTGGTAAAACGATTGGTGGTCTTACCGCTATAGTTGGCATGGTCGCTATGTTTGCCAATACCATACTAATCATATTTGGTCGTGATGGCTTTCTACCATCAGGTGTAGCTGGCGCCTCAGGTATGGTTGCAACCTTGTTGTTGGCTATCTGTTTGATAAGCCTAAACCGCAAAGCAGACTAGAGCTTAGCAACTTTCAAATAAGGTACTCTATCAAGTAAAACGTCTGAGTATGTTAGTGGACGGTAGGATCGTGAGCAGCGATATGCTGTTTAGCGTATCTAACCTGCCGCTAACGACTTTTCTAATTGATTAATGTTGTGTCGATAGTAGGGTTACAGAGGGCGTGTGAATTTTATAGCATGTTTTCACATCATGGCTATTGTCGAGGTGAAGTTACTGAGTTTTAGACATAAAAAAAGACGTCATAGGACGTCTTAATTTATTGAATTGGTGGAGCTGGCGGGATTTGAACCCGCGTCCAGAAAATGTCTACCTTTGGTACTACATGCTTAGTTTGTCATTTATTTAACTGCTTGGAACTCCGACAAACAGGATTTCCTTGCAGCTGGCCTAATACTGTTTCGCGGTTCACCCTTAGACAAGGTTCCCTCGCTATCCTACTTGGATGACCTTCCGAATCCCCGCTAGCAGGAAGAGACTAGGGTGGAAGGGCCTATACCGGTTATTAAGCGGCTAGTGCGTAAGTTTCGTCGTTTGCGACTATTTAAATGCGGCTTTTTTAAGAGGCCAACCGCTCCTCTGCATGCACCTCCGGCTTCCTAGATCCTGTCGAATCCTAATCAGCCCCGAGTGTGATTTTCAATAATAGCACAAATGTTACATCATTAAATGCTTTCTTTTAGAAAACGCTTTAAATTTTAAGGGTTTGGCTATAAAACAACCAAAAATAACACTTATGTTTTCAAAAGCTTACTATGCGGGCTAAGAAAACAAAGCTACCTTTGTAACATCAAGTCTATCATCGACTTAACTTTGAGATGTGGCTAGCAACATTAGTTTTCAAGGGCCTGTACCAATAAAGGGTAAGAAAGCTTAAAGATAGTTTTCTGTTTTGATTAAACGAGCCATCTGCTTAATAATTTTTTAGAGAATTTTTAAGGAATAAGTACCTATGTAATGATGCATTTAACGGCAAGAACCATTAAAGTACGTCAGCATAACTAAAAGGCTTGTAGTGTAAATGTCTTCAGATTCCATATTGTATTCTCCTTATACCCTGCCGTGTGGCGTAACAGCGCGAAACCGTCTTGTTAAAGCTGCAATGGAAGAAAATATGTCCAGTACAGGAAACATTCCCGGTGAGTCTTTATATTCACTTTATCGATACTGGGCCCATGGTAATTTAGGCATGGTAATTACGGGTAACGTTATGGTTGATAAAGCAGCTATGACAGGGCCAG
This sequence comes from Alteromonas sp. ABV4_150, assembly GCF_056311745.1. Taxonomy (NCBI): domain Bacteria; kingdom Pseudomonadati; phylum Pseudomonadota; class Gammaproteobacteria; order Alteromonadales; family Alteromonadaceae; genus Alteromonas; species Alteromonas sp. ABV4_150. Next base: position 3,593,805 of record NZ_CM149971.1, read on the forward strand.
GTGGTGTTGCACTAGAAAAAGATACCGATATTGCGCCGTTTCAAAAGTGGGCGAAGATTATTAAGTCGAATGGCGCATTAGCCATAATGCAAATTAATCACCCGGGTCGCCAAGTATTTAAAGCTATGCAGGGCAAAGCTATTGCGCCTTCTGCTGTGCCATTGGATATGGGGAAACATTCTAAGCTATTTGCTCAGCCCCGAGAAATGACCTGCAAAGATATTCATGATGTATGCAAGCGCTTTGTCGAAACGGCCAAGCAAGCTGAAAACGCAGGCTTTGATGGAGTTGAGATTCACGCCGCCCACGGCTATTTGCTTACACAATTTTTATCTCCGCTAACCAATCAGCGTCAAGACGAGTGGGGCGGTTCTATTATTAACCGGGCGCGGTTATTGATTAACATAGTCAGCCAAGTTAGAGCAGTTTGTGCTAAAAGCTTTATTGTTATGGTAAAGCTTAACTCTGCAGATTTTCAAAAGAACGGTTTTTCTTTTGACGATGCTTGTGAAGTAGTGAACCGCTTAGAAGCCTTAGGTGTAGATGTGGTCGAACTGTCTGGCGGTAGTTACGAAGCGCCCGCAATGCAGGGACAAACAAGAGATGATACCACCCTTGCCAGAGAGGCATACTTTTTAGAGTTTGCACAGGCGTTGGTGAGTAAAACCGATATTCCACTAATGACCACAGGCGGTATCAAAAGGGCCGAGGTGGCAGAAGAAGTGATAGAGCAAGGCTGTGCCATGGTTGGTTTAGCCAGCGCGCTTGCCATTACGCCTGATTTAGCTAAAAAATGGCAGCAAGAATGGTCTTACTCAGGCATTATTCCACACTGTGCTTGGAAAGATAAATCGTTAGCAAGTCTTGCGAATATGGCGATGGTGCGACGACAGCTTAGGCGACTGGGAAATAACCTAACCACACTAAGAAACCCGTCGCCGCTTTGGAGTCTAGTTCTTGATATGCTGCATCGAAAGAAGATGACCAAACGAGATGTAGGCTAACGCCAATACCGTTCGGGCAAGATTTTTTCAGAAGGCTGCTTTATTAATACGCAGCCAAAATCACACTTTTTTATAGCACCACAAATAAAAACACAGCGTTAAACGCTGTGTTTCATCATTCTTTCTTTTTGGCGTTGCCAGTCTTTATCTTTCAAAGTGTCGCGCTTGTCGTGAGCGTGCTTACCTTTCGCTAGGTGAATTTCTAGTTTCACCCAACACTTTTTCCAATACATAGACGTTGCCACGATTGAATAACCTTGGCGGTCACGTGCACCCATTAAGCGATCTATCTCACGCTTTTTAAGCAACAGTTTGCGCGCACGTTCAGGTGCAGCAATCACGTGGGTAGATGCCTGATTTAGCGGACTAATTCTACAACCTACCAAATATGCTTCGGCATTTTGGATAATGATGTACGCGTCGGTAATGTTTACTTTACCGGCACGAATACTTTTAATTTCCCACCCTTGAAGCTCAAGCCCGGCTTCGAACTTGTCTTCTAGGAAATAGTCATGACGCGCCTTTTTGTTCTGCGCGATATTTCCTGAGGTGTTTTTGTTGGCTTTATTCTTTTTCATGCTGGCTATTATACTGATTGTTCAAAGGAATGTCTTTAGTTGTCATTGTTATCTTATATTGGGGCATTTGGTTCAAAACCGAATACAAGCGATACAAAATTTCTGTGATACAATGCCGCTAAGAGTTTTAATTGTAGTGGGATCAATGCCAAGTATTCATAGAAGCGCGCTTGTAGCTCATAGCGCAGAAGCCATGTTTAACTTAGTCAACGATGTAGCTTCCTACCCTGAGTTTTTACCAGGCTGTACCGATAGTAAAATCCTCGACAACTCAGCGCAAAGCATGAAAGCGTCTTTGCTAGTTGCAAAAGCGGGTATCAAACAATGGTTTACAACACATAACGTACTAGAGCCAGGTAAAAGTATTCAAATGCAGCTAGTAGACGGGCCGTTTCGTTCGCTAACCGGCGGTTGGACATTTTCAGCACTCTCTGAAGAAGCGTGTAAGATAGAGCTTAACCTTGAATTTGAATTCAGTAATAAGCTAGCAGAAATGGCATTCGGGAAAGTGTTTAACAGTCTAGCTACCAGTATGGTTACAGCTTTCACTGACAGAGCGCGGAGCGTGTACGCATGAGTAATAAGCTCATCAATATTGAGGTTGCCTTCGCATTGCCTACTAAGCAAACCATCATTGATATTGCTATTCATGAAAATGCAACGGTTGAAGAGGCGATTAATGCGTCTAACGTGCTCGAACAGTTTCCCGAAATCGACTTAAAAGCCACAAAAGTAGGTATTTGGAGTCGGGTTGTTAAGCTGAGAGATACGCTTAACGATGGCGATCGCATTGAAATTTATCGCCCGCTTATTGCCGACCCTAAAGAAATTCGAAAACGTCGTGCTGAAAAAGCTAAAGAAGAAGGTAGGGCAGACAAAATTACCGGCGGAAAAGTAAACCCGCTGAAAGCGAAGTCGTAGCTCATACAGAACAAGTTACCTTCATTGCAGATACAAAAATGGCCTTCATAGTGAAGGCCATTTTTTTTAGAAAAAACAGAAGCTATTAGCTTTTTTCTGAAATACTACCTAGTTCCAAGAAAGGTGAGGCATCAATATCTTCAGCATCCATCATGCTAGCAATACGCTGAACGGTAGCTACCATTTGGCTTTGCTCCCATTCCTTTAGTTGAGAAAAACGCTCAACAAAGTGTTCTTGAAGCGGGCGAGGGGCATCAACCACTGCTTCTTTGCCGCGCTCGGTTAAGAACACGCCTACTTTTCGTTTGTCTTGCGTACTTCTGATGCGCGTAGCTAAGTCGCGAGACTCTAGTCTGTCTAAAATATTAGTGATGGTTGCAGGGCTTAAGTTAATATTCTCTGCAATTTCGCGCACCATAATACCAGGGCGCTCTTCAATATTTTGCATGACTAACAGTTGTGGGCCTGTCAAACCCACGTGTTTACTTAACTGCTTGCTGCGTAGGTCTACAGCGCGAATAACGCGCCGTAGTGCAACTAATAGTTCTTCTTCTTTTCGCATGTTACTTCCAACAAATGCGTAACCACCTGGTTACTTAAGCAAATGAATAAAATGTTGGTGTTTATGATAATGATCGATTACGTCATTAATAACTGAAATTTTCGACCAACCCATAATGTCATAGTTTTGACCACCCTCACTCAGGTGAACCTCGGCGCGATAGTACGTTGCCTTTTTGTTTTCGTCCAGCGCTTGTGTGTCACTTGGACCAAATTCCGGCTGTTCTGTCGGCACTAGGTATACCGCATAGATGAATTCGGGGTCGTTACCCATATCAACGGTTAAAATTAGCGCTTCATCCGTATCTTCAATGTTGATATTGAACTGCTGAGACTTAAATTCATCACCTACCTCTGTAAGCGCCGGCATTACAACTTTATTTACATAACGACGAACCGCATTTTCATCCGGAAAAGTCACAATATTTTCTAAGCGGTCTTTCCAGTTTTTGTCTGCGTCGTTATGCAGGGGCGTTCCAGCCATTACTTGCAGGCTTTCGCGTTTATAAGACTCTATCCTTAACGCTTTCAACAGCCCTGAAATTGCTATAAGTAACACAATGGCAAAAGGCAGAGCAGCTGCAATCGTCATGGTTTGGAGTGCACCAAGTCCGCCGGCATAGAGAAGTATCGAACTTACAATGCCTACACCGACAGCCCAGTAAATGCGCTGCCAAAGCGGTGTATCGTTTGAGCCATGAGAGCACAGCATGTCTACAACCATAGCGCCGGAATCGCAGGATGTTACAAAGAACACAATCACCATAAGTACGGCAATAAAACTAAGCACTGACGAAAATGGAAACTGTTCCAAGAACACAAATAATGCTACAGACGTGTCCTCATTAACCATTTGGGCAAGTACGTCTTTTCCTTGTACCAGAACTTGGTCAATCGCACCGTTTCCAAATACGGTCATCCAGAACAATGTAAACGCTGAAGGGATGAGCAGAACCCCCATAACGAATTCGCGAATAGTGCGGCCGAATGAAATACGGGCTATGAAGAGGCCCACAAACGGCGCCCATGCTAACCACCAGCCCCAATAGAAGATGGTCCAGCCACCAATCCAGTCGGTTTTCTCATAGGTGTATAAATTGAAGGTGTTTCTCACAAGGTCTGACAGGTATGCCCCAGTATTTTGCATAAATGCTTGGAGTAAGAATACCGTCGGACCTAATGATAATACGATTAACAATAAAATGATTGCCAAAATCATGTTGGTCTCTGAGAGACGACGAATACCTTTGTCCAAACCAGTGGTTACTGAAATAACCGCTAGACCCACTACACAGGCCATTATGCCAATTTGAACGCCTGTGCTAGACGGCAAACCAAACAAATAATTGAACCCGGCATTAACTTGCGATGCGCCAAAACCGAGAGAGGTTGAGATACCAAATACCGTGGAGGTTACAGCAAATATATCTACCGCGTGACCTGGCCACCCGTATATTCGATCGCCGATTAATGGATAAAGCGCTGAACGAAGGGTTAAGGGTAAGTTTTGTCGGTAAGCAAAGTAACCAAGTATCAGGGCTACCACCGCATAAATACCCCAAGCGTGGATACCCCAATGGAAAAATGTGGTTTTCATGGCTTCGCGTACAGCGTCTATACTTTCTGCCTGCGCGGTGGGTGGTGCCATAAAGTGCATTAACGGTTCAGCTACACCAAAGAACATTAGTCCAATGCCCATGCCAGCAGCAAATAGCATACTGAGCCAAGTACCAAAACTAAATTCCGGCGTGGCATGGTCTGGACCTAATTTAATTTCGCCATATCGAGACATGCCCAAATACACAACGGCTAACACAATAATCGTGACAGTTAGTACGTAGAACCAGCTGCCGTTGGAGACAATCACATCTTGCAGTTTTTGGAAAATCGAGTCTGCAAGTTCGGGCGTGCCGGCAGCGAAGATTAGTAAACAGATGATTAACGCAGAAGACGTTAAAAACACCGGTTTATTGAGTGGAGATTTCTTTTCGTTCTCAATCACGCAGTAATTTCCTTTCACCTTTTATTTCAACTTAGGTTATTACGGCGAAATATACAGCATAGAGCACTTTTAATAAATATCAGATGAAATAATTCGATCTATATGTATATTTTAGATTTTTCTGAACATCCTGCCGCCCGCGGCTTTAAAACAACCTCTCATAATTAGACTTTGTGCTATATTTTTAATTGTTTAGGTTAAAAAGTAATCGTTAGTGTAGAAATTAATGGTGCTTGATGTATTGTATTACATGATCTTTTTGATATGTGTCTTAAGTAAACACAATCCGAAGAATAAAAACCAATTGAAGGAAACACACACACATGCGTAAAACTCAGCTTAGCTGTGCCATCATCGCTGCATTGGCATCTACCTCTCTGGCTGCGCAAGAATCAGAAGCGCCTGCTAAACTTGAAACCATTGAAGTTACCGCCACCAAAAGAAGTGAGTCTATTCAAGACGTTCCGGTTGCGGTGACTGCACTTAACGGAAAAGCACTGGAAAATCTTGGCATAGACAATTTCCAAGATTATGTTGAATTCTTACCTAACGTGGTATTTCAGGGCACAGGTCCGGGACAGAATGAAATCTACATTCGCGGTGCTGCAACAACCCAATCTAATATCATGTTGTCTTCAGTACAGGCGCTTCAGCCATCCGTTGCCTTCTATCTTGATGAAATGCCTGTATCAATGGCTGGGCGTAATTTAGATGTTTACGCTACAGACGTTCAACGTGTAGAAGTACTTCCTGGGCCACAGGGCACATTGTTTGGCGCTAGTTCACAGGCGGGCACTATTCGTTTAATCACCAATAAACCCGAGCACACGAGTTTCGCTGCAGGTTTCGATACCAACATCGGTTTCACTAAAGGCGGTGAAATGAGCAACTCGGTACAAGCGTATTTCAATATGCCGCTTACCGACGACCTTGCTGTTCGTGTAGCCGCGTATAACGACAAACAAGGCGGTTGGATAGACAATGTCATGAATGTGCCGGGCGAGGGTGGCTACATCGGCAGTGCTGTGGTTATTGACCGCATCTCAGGTGGTCCATTAGCAGATCCGGTAGGCATGGACGCAAACAGAATTACTAATCCGAATATCAATTCTAATACCGAAGCGGCCGTTGTTTCTCCACAAAACGATGCTCTTGTCGAAGAAGACTTCAATGATGCGATGTACACAGGTGCACGTTTTGGATTGTCTTATCATTTTAATGACGACTGGGACTTACTTGTACAGCACACCCAACAGACATTAGACACAGAAGGTGTATTTGCCTACGACCCTACGCTTGAAGGTGAAAGCTCTGCGCTGCGTTTCCAGCAAGAAGAGAACAAAGACGAATTCGGTTTAACTACGTGGACGCTTGAAGGACGTTTAGAAAAGCTAAACGTGGTATATACCGGTGGTTATTTAGACCGCGAGATTGATACGCTAGCGGACTATACAGGCTATACAAACGGTGGCTTATTCTCTGCGTATTACGTGTGTAACCACTACGATACGCCTGATAACACCGCAGATGAGCGCTGTTTAGACCCAACCAAATATTACAAAGAAGACACGTCTTCTACCCGTAATACTCACGAAATTCGTTTCAATACCACAATGGATACGCCATGGCGCGTGACTGCTGGATTGTTCTATGACGAACAAGAAGTTGCAACTGTTGGGCAGTTCAAGATTGCCAACACAGAAATGACGACATTCGGGTTTGATAACCTTCAACGCACCCTAGTAGGTAATGAAGGCATTAATAGTGATGGTGGTCCTTTCCCTTCTGAAGTGAGCTTTATCAACGATATCACGCATACCATTGAACAAATCGCTGTATTTGGTCAGCTGGAGTATGATATTACCGACACGATTACAGCAAGTATTGGCGCACGTTGGTATGAAATTGATGATATCTACGTGGGCTCAACGTCAACCGTTGACGTAACGCGACGTATTCGTGCATTCGGTACACAAGACCCAGACGAGCTTGCGGCCGTTGGACTAGACCCTGATGCAGTAGCAGCGGCTATTCAAAGCGGGCAGTTAGAGGTAGACCTGTTAGACGACAACGGCGTGCTAACCGTTGACGACACTATTTTTAAGTTCTCGCTAGACTGGAAGGTTAACGAAGACGTGTTACTATTCGCTAACTACTCAGAAGGCTTCCGACCTCCGGTTACTAACCGTGTTGGTGGTGGCCTGGCAACGAATCAGTCTGGTAAATTTGAAAACTTCCGTATTCCAGTATACTCAACAACGGATACGCTAGATAACTACGAATTGGGTCTTAAAGGTGACTTCTTTGATGGTCAATTCCGAGTAAACGCTACAGCCTATTATTCTGAAATTGAAGAGCTGCAAACGTCGCGCTTCGACCCCACTAACATCTCGTTCTTGGTATTCACCGACAATGTAGGCGATGCAGAGATCAAAGGTATTGATGCTGACATGACGTGGCTTGCTACTGATGACCTTATCATTAATGCTGCTTTCAGCGTATTAGATACCGAATTAACTCGCGTAAACTCAGAACTTGAAGGTATAGCGGCTGGTGTTGGCTCAGAGCTTCCATACTCAGCGAAATTCTCTGGAAACATTAATGCACGTTATTTCTTCGAGCTTGAGGGTGATAAGCGTGGGTATGTAAACGGCTCTGTAAGTTATACCGGCGATCGCTTGGCAGGTATGGTGATGGATGCCTATGTAATGGAAGATGCAACGTCGCTTATTTACGGCACAGGTTCAGGTCTTAAGATTGAACAAGAAGCTGACGTGTTTGAAGGGGTCACATATACCGATTCAAATGGTGAAACATTCCGTGGTGGCCGCTACGTACAGGAGTCATATATTCTGACGAACCTTGCTGTTGGTGTAACAAACGACGTATGGAAAGCCGAACTTTACATTGATAACGTGTTTGATGAGCGTGCAATTTTAAACATTGATACGCAGCAATTCACGCCTAAGGTAGTAACAAATAGGCCGCGTACTATTGGCCTTCGTTTCTCATACGATTACTATTAAGGTTAAGTTAGTAAGGCTAAATTGGCGATTTACGATTAGCACACAACGGTGCCGGGGCAACACGCCTTCATAAGTTTTAAGTAAATGAAGGTGTGTTCGCCCCCAATTTTGAAACGGCTAGCTCTATGAGTTCGCCGTTTTTTGTTTTTACGCTAATTTAAAAACAGGCGTTTTTAATGACACAAGAAGAACAAAAAGAAATACAGCAGTTAAAGCAAGGGCTTATGCAATCACAGCATCAGGCCGTCATTTCTGGATGCAACGACATACTTCGACGGGCTAAAGACCCATTGGGGGTAAGCCAAAACACCCTCAAAGAGGTGCTATATTTAAAAGCGGTAGCATACCGTCTATTGGCTGATGTAAGCAGCGCCATCGAAACATCAGATGAACTCATTGCATACTTCCCAAATTACGCCCGGGCTTACCAAGAACAGGGCTACTGTTACTTGGCTTCTGATCGCAAAAAGGCTGCGCATAGTTTTTATCAGGCTACACGATTTAATCCGGCGTTATTAACGGCGTGGCTTCAGCTTGAAAAAGTGTATAAAGCAGATGACCAAACACAAGCACTAGCGCTTTGTCAGCAGCAAATTGCATTTCTGACATCTTTGCCCAAGCCGTTATTAGGTGCGACAGATCTAATGCACGAAGGGCAATTGCACAAAGCTGAACAAGTATGTCGACAATTTCTAGCTAGTCATGAGCACCACCCTGAAGCAATGATGTTACTCGCCGAAATTGGGATTCAATTGAAAGTATATAGCGACGCTGAATTTCTATTAGAAAGCTGTGTAACGCTATATCCAGAAAATGACAGAGCTGCCGCTGCCTACCAAAACCTGTTATCTAAACTGGGTAAATTTCCTGATGCCGCGGCTGTTGCGAACAGGCGACTAAGGCAATCACCAGACAACTTCACTGTAAAAGTAGGCTTGGCGCACGCGCTGGTTGGTATTGGTGAGTTAGAGCAAGCCATTGACCTTTATAAAGAGTTATTAAAAGATAGCGAGGATAGGCCTGCAGTTTGGGTAGCACTTGGGCATGCCCTAAAAGCTAAAGGTGATATTGACGAAGCGATACAGGCCTATGAAAAAGCCATTGTATTTGAAAAGGACTTTGGCGATGCGTACTGGAGCTTAGCGAACACAAAAACCTATCGGTTTAGTGATGACCTGCTTAGGCAAATGGTCGCGCTGGTAGATGCTGATGCGACAAAATTGGATGATGAAATTCATATTTGCTTTGCATTAGGAAAGGGATTTGAAGACAAAGCGAATGCCTCGCGCGCGTTTGAGTACTACGCGCGAGGCAATAGTCTTAAAAAGCGTACGCTACAGTTTGATATTGCTAAAACTGAGAAGGCATTACAGGCTCAACAGCAGGCTTATACAAAGGAAAGCTTTGACAAAGCGCAAGGGTGCCAGGCGTCCGCTCCTATTTTTATTGTTGGTCTTCCTCGGGCTGGTTCAACCCTACTAGAGCAAATCCTCGCGTCGCATTCTCAAGTGGACGGTACGATGGAACTGCATGACATATTAGGGATAGCGTCGTCACTTAGTCATCAGACTACGCCTTACCCATTAAATGTATCAGCATTGAGCGAAGAGACACTGTCAAAACTAGGTAAGCAATATATTCAGCAAACCCAAGCCTATCGACAAGGTGCGCCGCTCTTCATTGACAAAATGCCCAATAACTTCATTCACATTGGCTTAATTAAAAAGATACTGCCTAACGCTAAAATTATTGATGCACGCAGAAACCCAATGGACTGTTGTTTCAGCGGCTTCAAACAGTTATTTGGTGAAGGGCAAGAATTTAGCTATTCGCTTAGCGATATTGGTCGTTACTATAATGCCTATGAACAGCTTATGGACCATTGGCATCGCGTGCTGCCAGGCGGCATTCTCACGGTGCAACACGAAGATGTGCTGGACGATTTAGAAGGGCAGGTTAAACGCATTCTAGATTTTTGTGGGTTAGGCTTTGAAGAGTCATGCTTGGCGTTTCACCAAACTAAAAGGGTTATTAAAACGCCAAGTTCTGAACAAGTTCGTCAACCTATTTATAAAACAGGTATGGGGCAGTGGAGACCCTTCGAAAACTATTTAGGTGAGCTTAAACAAGCGCTAGGTAGAGATACGTCGAAGACAAATAATTAAGTGATAGTCAAAAACAAAAAGTCATGGCTGTTTCTAAGCCATGACTTTTTATGAATTAGTTAAAGCGTATCAACAGCCTTTTAGGGCTGATAGGGTAGCGAAGATTGGTGAAGAATAATGCGTATTTTTCCGTCTTCACATTGTTTGAAAACAAAGCTCTTGTTTACAAAAATATGGCTGTCGTCTTCGCCGATAAAGTGTACGTTACACTGAACAATGGCAAGCTCACCGTTCAAGATAAAGTCTTCTTTGCTATACCAAACTTTCACCCATGGCTTTAGTTTAAAGCCATTATCGTTCGGATAGTCACTATTACCGCCTACGAAATAAGACAAAGCGCCTTCTTTAGTCGGGCGAAATGTCTGCGAACCAAACGTAAGTGTAGGTTTAAACAGTACTTTTCCATTGTCATAGTCATAGTTTTCTGACAGCACTTGTGAAGCGAATGCTTTTACATCGCCACCTTCGGCGTGTACTTTACCTACCGCTACCACATTGTCGCACCACGTCTGTAATGCTGTATGAACCATCTTTTCTGTAAACATGACGTTAACTCCTTAAATGATTGGTTATGTTATATTGTATCGCTAGTGTCCTAACAATAACGTTAAATCAATGAGATGTAACTGTTTACCCGTGATAGATAATTGCTATCAGCGAAAGGTCACGAAGCATTCGATAGGGAAGAAGTATTGATTAAATAATTATAGTAGACGTCTTCAGTTTGAGCTGCCTAACTTAGAAATTAGGCGCATTCACTAACTATTATAAGAACTGCTTTTAACCTATAATTCGCGAAAAATAAATGTATTACCGTAATAATAATGAAATTTCCATTAGCCACCATTCTATTATTCCTGGCGTTTTTTATATTTCCCGCAAACTCCGCGATAAAAGATATTCAGCCTCTTTGCCAGGAAAGTGTCGACGAATGTTTATCGAAAATCAGAGCACAGCAATCTCTAATTGATAAGAACACACCGCCATGGTGGGACCTTCAAGTAAGAAGGTTTGATATCTTATTTAACTTTCAACGTTATGATGAGCTTTATGCCCTTCTAAGACCTTGGCTTGAAGCTACAAATTTGAACGGCATACCAGAGTACAAGCCATTAGTTTCTCTGTTTTTTGGTAAGTGGCTACGGGCCGTTGGCCGAGAGCAGGAAGCAAGAGTAGCGTTAACTAAATCTTTAACGGACTTGAGAGCACAATATGAAAAGATGCCGTCCCCTCAATTAGGTATAAGGGTTTTAAATCTTTTGACTGTGCTTGGTAAAACGAAAGAAGCGCAGGACTTTGCTGAGCAACTGGAAGGTGAAAACTATAATGCGCCTGTCTTTTACCATGAGATCTTTGCTGAGCTTGGGCACGCCGCGCTAAAAGAAGGCGATAACGCAAAACATATTGAATATCGAATTAAATCGTTGAATTGGGCGTTGAAACTACCCGATTATCAACAGCAAGCTATCGCCTACAATAATTATGCTGTAGCACTTCGCAACAATAAGAATTATCAGGAGGCAGAGGATGCTTTCCTGAATGGTTTAGCATGTGCGGAGCAAGCGCAGGATATCGCTCAAATTAACAGTATTAAGTTGCGCATAGCGGAAAACGCTACGCTGGGCAACGACACTGAAAAAGCGAGGCGTTGGCTCAAGCAAATATCTGTTGAGGGGCTTCCATCTTTACAGCTATCGCGCTACCGAAAATTGGTAAAAGATAACGCACCGCATTAATCGTTAGGTTGATTTCGATTAGCTGCAGGCAAAATGCACATTGCGGCACGCTTTTTTGTTTACCAACTGTTAGAGCTACTAATACTTACGGCGTTTGAGTCCAGTCTCGGCTAAAATCTTTGCCGAAATCTCTTCTATTGAATATTTAGTACTGTTCAAAAACGGAATTTTTTCTTTCCTATACAGGTTCTCAACTTCACGAAGCTCCATCCTACATTGTGGAAGCGATGCGTATTTACTGTTTGCGCGGCGTTCAGACCGTATTTGGTGAAGTCTATCGGCCGCAATCGTTAAGCCAAATAGCTTATGTTTAAACCGTCTTAGGGCAGGAGGCAGTTTCAGCATGTCTCCCATGTCTTCTTCAGTAAAAGGGTAGTTCGCTGCTTTTATTCCGTATTGAAGGGCTAAGTAAAGACTTGTCGGCGTTTTACCCGAGCGTGAAACACCAGTAAGAATGATGTCTGCTTCATCATAATCTTTTAGATTAGAGCCATCGTCATTAGCCAATGCGTAGTTTACGGCCTCAATTCTAATATCGTAGGTGGTTTCGTGGATACTGTGTGTACGATGTTTTTCTGGTTTTGAAGGAACACCCAATACTTTTTCCAGTGGCGCTACGAATTGATCGAGAAAATTATAGTTAATGCCCACAGATTTCGAGATTATTTTGCGAATATCTACATTCACAATTGTATAAAAAACGAGCGGCCTTTCTCCGGTGTCTTGAAAACTTTCAGAAATTTGCTGTAAAACTTTGTGAGCTTGTTCCTCAGTTTCAACGAAAGGAATGGTGTTGTGATTGAACGAAACGGGAAACAGGGAAAGCAGGGCGTGGCCAAAGACCTCTGCAGTGATGGCAGTACCATCTGAAATATAAAAAGCTGTGCGCACAACATATCCTTAACATTGGTGTAATTTTATTACAAAAGTAATAAAGGGTTTACTTTCTGAATTTCCCCATTCTAAGATGATTTCGTCGAAAAGCTACACGGTTCTTGTGAATGACGGTAAATTTCAAAGGTTTGCTGTCAAAACTAATGGACAGCGTTAACAGTGGTTTTCGCCACATATCGACTACAATTTGATGAGTTTCAGGTGACAAAAAGCACAAACCTGAAATTAACCTCATACCCTACACATAAAAAAGCTGGAGGCTTGGGCTGTGCAAGAATACGTACTTTGGTATCAAGAACTGGGCATGCATGATGTGGGTCGCGTAGGCGGCAAAAATGCATCATTAGGCGAGATGATTTCAAACCTGGCTAACGCCGGTGTGCAGGTGCCGGGTGGTTTTGCTACCACCGCCGAAGCATTTAATGAGTTTCTAGAGCAAAGTGGCCTAGAAGCGCGGATCCACGAAGTCTTAGACTCGTTAGACGTAGACGATGTAAATGCACTTACCGAAGCGGGTAAGAATATCCGTCAGTGGATCATAGACACGCCGTTTCAAGGCAAATTAGAAGAAGAAATTAAAACTGCGTTTGTTACGCTGCAGGGTGATGCAGGTGAAGAAGCGTCATTTGCAGTGCGCTCTTCTGCAACGGCAGAAGATATGCCTGACGCCTCATTCGCTGGTCAACAAGAGACTTTCCTGAACGTTAAAGGTTATGAAGCCGTGCTTGTGGCAATTAAGCACGTATTTGCATCACTGTTTAACGACCGTGCCATTTCTTATCGCGTTCACCAAGGCTACGACCATAAAGGCGTAGCGTTATCTGCTGGTATTCAGCGTATGGTGCGCAGTGACATCGCATCATCAGGCGTTATGTTTACTATCGATACAGAGTCTGGCTTTGAAGACGTTGTATTTATTACCAGCTCATTTGGTCTAGGTGAAATGGTGGTACAGGGTGCGGTTAACCCTGATGAGTTCTATGTTCACAAACCAACACTTGATAAAGGCCTGCCTGCTATCGTTCGTCGTAACCTTGGTAGTAAGCTTACTAAAATGGTGTACTCAGATGATGAAGCACACGGTAAGCAAGTGTCTATTGTCGATATTGATGCAGCTGACAGCAAAACCTTCTCGTTGACTGATGACGAAGTAATGGAGCTTGCTAAACAGGCGCAGATCATTGAAAACCACTACAAGCGCCCTATGGACATCGAGTGGGCAAAAGATGGCGCAGACGGCAAACTTTATATTGTTCAGGCTCGTCCAGAAACAGTTCGCAGTCGTGAAGACTCACAAAGTATTGAGCGCTTCCAGTTAAAAGGTCAAAGCAACATTGTTTGTGAAGGCCGTGCAATTGGTCACAAAATCGGTGCTGGTGTAGCGAAAGTGCTTGATTCAATTGAAGAGATGGACAAAATCCAAGCGGGTGATGTTCTGGTAACTGACATGACAGACCCTGACTGGGAACCTATCATGAAGAAGGCTTCTGCTATTGTTACCAACCGCGGTGGCCGTACTTGTCACGCGGCAATCATCGCGCGTGAGTTGGGCATTCCAGCAGTGGTTGGTTGTGGTAACGCGACTGACAGTATCAAGAACGGCGACAAAATTACTGTGTCTTGTGCTGAAGGTGACACCGGTTTTATCTACGGTGACGAACTAGAGTTCGACGTTGTGACGTCGCGCATTGACGCAATGCCTGACCTACCGCTAAAAGTGATGATGAACGTGGGTAACCCTGATCGCGCATTTGATTTTGCTCGCTTGCCAAACGCAGGTGTTGGTCTTGCTCGTCTAGAGTTTATTATCAACCGCATGATTGGTGTCCACCCTAAAGCACTGCTCAATTTCGACAGCCAGCCAGAAGAGTTGAAAGAAGAAATAAGCGACATGATCGCGGGTTACGAATCACCAACGGAATACTATATCGAGAAATTGGTAGAAGGCATTTCAACCATAGGTGCAGCCTTCTCGCCAGAAAAAGTAATCGTTCGTATGTCAGATTTCAAATCGAATGAATACTTCAACTTGGTTGGCGGCTATCAATACGAGCCTGACGAAGAGAACCCAATGTTGGGCTTCCGTGGTGCAAGCCGTTACATTTCTGAAGATTTCCGCGATTGTTTTGCCCTTGAATGTGAAGCCATTAAGCGCGTTCGCAACAAAATGGGCTTAACCAATGTTGAGATCATGATCCCATTTGTCCGTACATTAGAAGAAGGTCGTCAAGTTATCGAGCTTCTTGAAGAGCAGGGACTTAAGAAAGGTGAAAACGGCCTTCGCATTATCATGATGTGTGAACTGCCATCAAACGCTTTGCTTGCTGATAAGTTCTTGGATATCTTCGATGGTTTCTCAATTGGCTCTAACGATTTAACGCAGCTAACGCTGGGACTAGATCGCGACAGCGGCCTTATTGCACACTTATTTGACGAGCGTGACGAAGCGGTGAAAGCACTGCTTTCAATGGCAATCCAAGCTGCGAAGAAACGCGGTAAATATGTGGGCATTTGTGGCCAGGGCCCGTCTGACCACGAAGATTTCGCGGCATGGCTGGTAGAAGAGGGTATAGACTCAGTGTCACTTAACCCTGATACGGTAGTTGAGACCTGGCTATATCTTGCTGAAAAGCACGGTTAACTCCCAAGTTCTGAGTACTACATATGTCAGGTGACTAGCTAATGTAGCGCTTAATGAATACGCGTAAAGAAGAGACCTTTTGGTCTCTTTTTTGTTTGAGTGAGCCTTCAAAACTTTGTGTGAGGTTTACTAAGCTTTATGCCAGCGTAACATTCCCTAAAAAAACTCTCGTTATTTCGTAAAACTATGGACTTTGGGTCATTGTTTACATGACTTTATGTAATTAAAAATGTATTATTACAATGTGTATTACATAATTTGTTTTAGATTAATAACTAACTTGGTTGAACTCTTATGGCACATAATGACAGCGCGGTTTCAGTAAACAACTCCGAAGAAAATGTTATGCAATCAGGCTCTGTGGCAGAGCAGTTGGCGCAAGCTCAAAAAGAAATCAATGAACTAAAAATGCAGTTGATGTGGATGGAACGCAACTACGAATAAGTTTTGTGTCGCGTAGAGCTAGAAATAAAACGGTAGTTTACTTTCAAAACGGTTCAAAAATATGAAAGTTTACACATTGACTTTCACCGGGCATTTATAAGAGCTTTAAAGCGTGGTTTACAAATTCTGTTGCGCGTTTAGCTAAAAGCTTATTGCTACCGATGCTGAGAACTACCGTATTATTTGTTTTTTTAGCAAGCTTTTTATTATTTTCAATTGCAAAAGATAACTTATCAATTCAACTTACTTAAAACCTTTAACAGTGCCAAGAGCATAAGCAAAACAAAAGGTTTAAGAAGCGAGACTGTCTCGCCTTCGTTTTCAGTAACAAGGTTCCACATATACTCACCAAATTTAACCACTTATTCATCACGTTAGATAAGCCTCTGACTCTAAAATCTGCCCTCCCAATTCAAGGTTATCAACTCATATATCTAGGCAGCTAATACCGGTGAGCTTTTGCGGTCAAAGCGTTTGCCCTATTAAAATTAGTAGTGTTGGATGGGGTGGTTAAATTTTGTGCATGTAGATATACATGCTATTGTGGTTAGTATGAGAAAGCGGTGAGATAAAAAATGGCCTATCAATTCAAGTTTTTTGCACAGCCGGTAATTAGCAATATAAGAACCTTATGCGAAGCAGCGCTTGTTGAATTCACGATTGGTTTGATTTGCGCAGTATTTGCGTATGCAAGCTATGGTATTTTCATTCACCTCTTTGTAGCGTGCGTCATCATATCTGTTGCTTGTTTTTGCCTTAGTATTTACAACCTTTACAGCCTTTTTTCGCACCCATAGCGGATTTTCGCAGTGTGCCTTGGTCCGCTAACGGAGTGAATATACTAGCAAGGGCAAATTGGCGTTCAACCGTATACATACAAAAAAGGGTAATCACTGAAGTGATTACCCTTTTTACTATCCGCAACAATTTCGCAATGAAATGTTATTTGCGGTAAAGTTCAGTTTCTAGGCTTTTAGCTGGTCACCTACGGGCAACTGTCGAATGCGCTTACCGCAAGCAGCGAAAATGGCATTACAAAGCGCCGGCGCATAAACCGGTGTAGCTGGCTCACCCACACCTGCTGGAGGGGCATCGCTTTCAATAACTTCAACTTCAACCTCTAGTGGTGAATCGCTCATACGCGGTACACGGTAGTTGTGGAAGTTGCTCTGCTGTACGCGGCCCTTATCAAAAGTAATACCGTCACTAATGGCAGTAGTAATACCGTAAACTGAGCCGCCCTGAGTCTGGTTTTTCACGGTGTCAGTGTTAACCACAGTGCCTGCGTCAATGGCTACCCATGATTTAATCACGCTAAGATCGCCAGCGTCAGACACTTCAACTTCAACCACAGTAGCAACGTAAGTTAAAAAGCTACGGTGCGCAGCAATACCCAGACCACGGCCTTTTGGCATGCTACGGCCCCAACCAGCCATGTCAGATACTTTTTCGATGACATTGCGCAAGCGACCTGTATCTAGTGGGTAGACCGATTTGTCACCCCAATAGTTGTTGTACTCGGCTTTTTGCTCTGTGACATCGATAATTCTGTCAGGGCCGATAACGTCTAATAGGTAATCTTTCGCGTCTTTACCTGCCTTGTGCGCCGCTTCATTGATAAACGACTGCACGGCGAAGGCGTGAAAAATATTTGATACCGAACGCATCCACCCGATTCGAGCTTTTGCTGGTGCTTCACCGCGTTCTAACTTCATGTTCGGCGTCAAAATAGGGTTGTCAGTAAAGCCCAAATCTAATTCAAAGCTGAAAGGTGCATTTGCGCCTTCTTGGAACGTTGAGGCAATGGGAGAAAACGCGGTTCTGTGAAGATAAGCGTCAATTTTACCATTTTCATCAAGCGCTGCTTCAACGTGCTGTGCCGACACCGCATGGTAGAAGCCGTGCTGAATATCATCTTCGCGGGTCCATTGGACGCGAATTGGCTTGCCCGTTTTCATTGAAAGGTATGCTGCTTCAGCAGAAAAGTCAGGCTTCGATTTACGTCCAAATGCGCCACCAAGCATGGTAACGTGAACATTTATCTTTTCCTTTTCCATACCAACCATAGCGCCCACGGTTTCCATATCAGCCTGCGGATTTTGTGTTGCGGCCCACACGTCAACGCGATCTTTATGGTACATAGCAGTAGCGCATGGTGGCTCCATGGGAGCTTGTGCTAAATGCGGCACGTAATAGTCAGCAATGAGCTTGTCGCTGGCTTTTTCTAAAACGCTCAACGCATCGCCTTTTTCTCTAACAAGCGCTTGAGGTGTATTTACGGTGTTAAGCAGCTGCTCTTTAAAGTTCGCTGAGTTATAGTCGCCGTTGGCACCATCGTCCCAAGTCACTTCTAGCGCCTTGCGGCCCTGCCACGCTGCCCATGTGTTGTTGGCAATAATTGCAATTCCACCTTTAGGCTGGAACTGAGGTGCACCTTTAGGCGCGGGTATATCAATAACGTCAACCACACCTTTAACTGCTTTTGCTTTATCTGCGTTAAAGCTTTTCACTTTTCCACCCACTACAGGCGGGCGCTCAATAATGGCAACAAGCGCCTTAGGTTCACGAACATCTGCTGCAAAGGTCGCTTTACCGGTCACGATATCTTGAAGGTCGATATGCGCCATACCCGTATTGATGTAACGCCACTCTTTTCTATCTTTGAGCGTAAGCTTGTTTGCTTCTGGCGGTGTAATAGTCAGTGCATCATTTATTAAGTCTTTATAGGCAAGGGTCTTACCTGAACTATGAGTAACAACATGCTGCTCGGCTACACAGGTGTTCGGCTCGACGCCCCAACGCTTGGCCGCTGCATGTTGCATCATATAGCGTACGCTTGCGCCCATTTCGCGAAGGCGCTGCATATTGAAGCGAATGCTGCGGGAGCCATCGGTGTTTTGGTCACCGTATTTGGGGTCGCCTTTGCCCTGAATAACAATAATCTTATCCCAGGCCGCTTCCATTTCGTCTGCAACAATTTGTGCGATGGCGGTACGGATTTGCTGACCCATTTCACTTCGGTGGCAGGTTACTTCAACCATGCCGTCTGGACGAAGTGCAATAAACAAGTTTGCGCGCTTTGCATTTTCTGCGGGTTTTGCCAGAACGCCCGCCATAGCACGGGGCGCACCGCCCATAAAATAGGTACCAACAACTAATGCACCGGCCGCCGCTGTCGATTTCAAAAAGCTGCGGCGATTCATGTCAAAATAGGTATTCTCATTCATGCTTCTTCTCCCGCTTTACTTGGGTCAAAGTAGCTCACACCGGCATTTCCGCTCATTGACTTTGAAGCCGATTTAATCGCCTTATGAATGCGAGGGTAGGTGCCGCAGCGACAAATATTGCCAGACATATTTTGAACAATTTCTTCATCGTTTGGTGTTGGGTTGGTTGATAACAGGCTTGCTGCCTGCATAATTTGTCCGCACTGGCAGAATCCGCATTGGGGGACTTTATGTTCTACCCAAGCTTTTTGAACCGGGTGGTCGCCGTTTTCGCTCAGCCCTTCAATAGTTGTAATCTTTTTGCCTTGAACTGCTGACACAGGTAATACGCAAGAGCGTTGTGCCATACCGTCAATGTGAACAGTACACGCGCCACACTGCGCCATACCACAGCCAAACTTGGGTCCTGTAAGGTTTAATTCGTCACGAAGGTACCACAATACTGGTGTTGATGGGTCACCAGAAAATTCGTGTTTGTTACCATTAACGGTAAACGTGATCATGGTCTTGTCTCCATAGGTAAGCGATAAATATGAACTACCCAAGCAGTACGGCGCTATATGAACGCACTACAAAATTCATACCTATACGGTTACATTGCCTGATGATACGAACTATCTAAGATGCTAAACATGCAGAGATATATGCCACTAGTATTATTATTAAAGGCTTCGCAATTGTTATCTTAAATTACGTTAACACGCATTGCATCTTTGCGCATATACATAAGATTAAGTGTTAGGTCACTGCGATAAAATAACGCAAGAATCACGAAAGAAGTACTTACGAAGTAAGAGAAGTGTAGTGTTGTATGGGCGAAACACCTATGCGAATGGGGTAAAAATACGTAGGTGAGAGCTATCGAAGCTTCCGCATAAGCAGAAAACGGTCAATTTTGCGTGCGCTCATTGTCATTGTTCGCTGGCTAAATTTAAGCCATCCGCGTGCTCTAGGCCAGTCGTAACTCAACAGCACTAAACCTGCTACGACAAAGAGGATAGAGCCAGGGAGTAATGTCAAAACAATTCCGCCAACAAATAAAATTGACCCTAGAGTAAGTCTTAGTATACGCATTTGCCTAAATTCGATTTGTTACACTTAATGTTCTCATAGTGTTGCTCAACCTTATTAATTTGCCAAGAGCAAAAGTGTAAATGTTTGTGCATATTTGATATGGCCTGATTCATGTAATCGATGTGCAACGATTGTGTAATAGGACAGGCATAATACAATTTAACGAATATTGTTGAATAAATAATTGGTTAAACGCTTAAAGCCATCCATTGTGGTAAGGCGTTTTGTGAGCTTTTTATGAACCGTGCAGAAAGTTTATTTGCGATACAAAATACCACAAACCTTCTAGGGCAGTAATTGTCAGTGCAACCTAAACTAATTATGCTGAAAAGCAGATCAACTAGTGAAGTTGGGTTACGTCTGGCAGGGGAAATCGCTCTGCTGGACATTTCAGCCTTTGTCTTGGAACTCCCGCGTCCATAAACACGTGACCGT
Source organism: Alteromonas sp. ABV4_150 (assembly GCF_056311745.1). Classification (NCBI taxonomy): domain Bacteria; kingdom Pseudomonadati; phylum Pseudomonadota; class Gammaproteobacteria; order Alteromonadales; family Alteromonadaceae; genus Alteromonas; species Alteromonas sp. ABV4_150. Next base: position 3,614,513 of record NZ_CM149971.1, read on the forward strand.
CTGGTTTAAAACCAATAGATTGATGATATGACACGCTTTCCAAATTGCAGATAACTTTAATGATGGGAAGGTTATTTTGCTTTGCGGCCGCTATCAATGCCCCGAACAAAGCGCGGTAAACTGGGAGTGTTCTGTGGCAGCGCTTAACGGCAATTCGGCCTAGTTCGCCTTTTTTTGTTAAGCGCCCGGTGGCAATGGGTTCGTTTTCATCATTAACTAATAGCACATGGCATGCAGAGCTATCGTATTCATCGAATTCGATAGCTACTGGCACTTGCCACTCTAAAACAAATACATGTTCCCTTAGTGCTTTAAGTCGATGTTTGTCCTTTTCCCAATCGACGTTTTGTATGGTAAACGCCATATATGCCTGTTAATCCTCGTGCCATTCCCAATATCCATTATTAATAAGTGTAGTTAACGTTTCTAAAAATGTAAAAGAAGGCGCATCTTGACAGCAAGTTGCGTTCAAAACGGTACCCGATGCTAGCACTTCAAACCATTCTTGGTCACTTTTCCCAAAGGCAAATTGACTTCCGTTGACATAAAGAGCACGTGGTAGGCCGCGTTTGCCATCGCAAATTAACGCGCGAATGCCGGGCGCAGGAGCAAAGCTAATGCCTGCTGCGAATTCATTCGAAATCTGCTCTAAGGTGACTTCATCTTCGAGTGGGAATTCCGGAACCCCTTGTTCGCTCATGGCTTCTAGAAGAGAAAGAGTGAAATCTTCACTATTAATAGCGTCTATCAGTTGCTGTTTTAGTGCTGCGACATCGCTAGCATTAACTAGTGTGCTGTTTGACTGTATGGCTCGGCCTGCATCGGTAAAGCGGTAATTTCCAGCACCTTTATCTAGCATCATCGCCAAGCTTTCTGCCAATTGCAGGTTGTCTGGTGCCCGATAGCCCACTGAGTAGGTCAGGCTGTCTTCAATCGTAGCGCCATCATGAGGCCAACCCGGCGGCACATACACTACATCGCCAGGTTCACAAATAACGTCTATAACAGGCTCAAAACCTTCAATTTGTCTAAGTTTCGGGTGTGGGTGTATTTCCTTGTATTCTGAAGGTTTGCCTACTCTCCAGCGCCTTTTTCCTTTGCCCTGCACAAGGAACACATCGTATTGGTCGATATGAGCGCCCACGCCTGCTTCGTTTGTAGCGAAGCTAACCATAAGGTCGTCTAGTCGCCAGTTTGGAACAAAAGAAAAAGGTGCGAGGATTGGCGCAACGTCTGGTACATATTTATCTACGCCCTGAACGAGAAGGGTCCACTTCCCCTTGCATGCCTTTTCAAAGTCGCTAATTGGACCTTGCTCAACGTGCCAATTTCCTTGGTGATTGCTTATGATTCGTGCGTCGACATCAGACTCTTGTGCGAGCCCAGCTAAGTCGTTTTCATCGATCGGATCTGCAAAGTTTGGAAAGAAATTTTTTATTACAGCTGGCTTTTGCTGCCAGTAATGCTTTAAAAAAGTTTCTGCGTTAAAGCCTGTACCTGTTTTTACATCAATAAAGTACGTATTGTCGTTGGTGCTCATAGCATCTCTTGTTTGTAAGCCAATTTAGTGGGTTCTCCTCACTACGCTTAGTGATACAAAAAGCGTGATTTTAATGCCGAATAGCTTACGAATTAGCGCACTACATGTGCGATAGCGTAAACGTAGCGTTTTAACGAGGGGAATAGTGTATAAGCGGCATTATCGATTATTGAAAAAGGGAATGCCACCTTAGTGGGCTTCTTTAAAAGATATAGGCATTTAACAAATCATTTTTGACCTTAATCTGAGTGTGATAACACCTGTGCAGGCTCATATTCTTTGACAGTGGGGCGCAGCAGTTAGCTGCTTTTCTATCCTTCTCATGTAGGGCGGGGGTATTTTCGGTGGGATAAGCGGAACCTTCGGTTACTGGATTAAACGCTTTAACGGAAGAGGTGCCGAGCATGTGGTAAGTTGTATCACATATCGCAATAGTGTTAGGAGCGGTAAATTGCTCTAGCATTGCTGCCTTGTTTACGGTTGAGCCCCAGACATCAAAGCCGACAGATATGCGTGAAGAGTAGCCCATTAGTAGAGCACCTGAAGCAATACCTACGCGAAGCTGACAAGTTGTAGATACTAGCAAGGTGTTGCTACTGACCTGGTCACGGGACTTCATTGCAAACTCGATAGCATGATTTGCAACCTCTTTGAAAGTAATTCCAGGTTCATCTTGATATGTGTAGTATAAAGAAGGTTCTACAAGACTATTGTTGCAACAAAAACCTACGGCAATGTACTGGTCCCCATTGGTTTTCAAAGGAATGAGCTGAAACTCGCTGGCGATGTTATCGAATTGACTAAATAGTGCTTCTACAATACCAGTACACATCATGTCACCGTATTGCTCCGCCAGACATTGGTAATTCGACAGATCACAAAAGATCACAACGGCGTTGTGCACCTTATGTTTTAGTCTAGGAGCATTACTTTCACCGCTTTCCCCATTTTTATTTTCTTGGAAGGTAAAGGCGTAATAGCTGCCAAACGCTGGACTGTTGTGCTCACTTGGCACGACACCCTCATTATCGCCAGTATTGTGTAAGTCCATCTACATGCTCCCAATTAATTTCCACTTAACGGTAAAGTAAAAAGTAGATATAAAAAAACGCGGTATTTTGACCGCGTTTTTAGTGTATTGGAAAGGCGTAGCGCTTATAACTGATCTACCAGCCTGATTGCATCACCAATGTAAGTTGCTGGCGATAAGGCTTTTAGCTCAGCTTTCGCAGTATCAGGCATGTCTAAATTATCGATAAACTCGGCAATAACCTCAGCATTTACTTTCTTACCACGCGTTAACTCTTTAAGTTTCTCATATGGCTTTTCAATACCGTAACGGCGCATTACTGTTTGAATAGGCTCTGCTAATAGTTCCCAGTTGTTGTCTAGTTCGTTAAGCAAGCTTTGCTCGTTAACTTCTAGCTTACTAATACCTTTTAGCGTGGCTTGATAAGCGATAACCGCATATCCCACACCTACGCCAAGGTTACGAAGAACCGTTGAATCGGTAAGATCACGCTGCCAGCGAGAAATTGGCAGCTTGGCTGCAAGGTGGTCAAAGATAGCATTGGCTAAACCTAGGTTACCCTCTGAGTTTTCAAAATCGATAGGGTTAACTTTATGCGGCATAGTCGATGAACCAATTTCGCCAGCCACTGTTTTTTGCTTAAAGTGACCAAGTGCAATGTAACCCCAAACGTCGCGATCGAAATCGATAAGAATGGTGTTAAAGCGGGCAATAGCATCGAACATTTCAGCGATATAATCGTGAGGCTCAATTTGCGTAGTGAACGGGTTCCAGGTAAGGCCAAGTGAGGTAACGAACTTCTCTGAAACGCCGTGCCAGTTTACATCTTTATATGCAGACAAATGTGCGTTGTAGTTGCCCACAGCACCGTTAATTTTACCGAGCAGTTCAACGCCCGCAATTTGACTGCGCTGACGCTTCAATCGAATAGCCACGTTTGCCATCTCTTTACCCATAGTAGTAGGCGAGGCAGGCTGACCGTGGGTACGGGCCATCATAGGTACATTCTGATAACGCTTGGCAAGTTCTACTAGCGCTTCGATTAATTTGTCACAGTAAGGAAGAATAACCGTTTCACGGGCTTCTTGAAGCATCAAACCGTGTGAAAGGTTGTTGATGTCTTCAGACGTACACGCAAAGTGAATGAACTCGTTTACCGCAGAAAGCTCACTGTTGTCTTCTACTTTCTCTTTAAGAAAGTATTCAACGGCTTTTACATCGTGATTTGTAGTGCGCTCAATTTCTTTGATGCGCATAGCATCTTCAACGCTAAATTCAGCAACAATTTGGTCTAATAGCACATTTGACGTGTCTGAAAAGGCAGGAACTTCTTCAATTTGAGGGTTAGTAGAAAGCATTTGTAACCAACGTACTTCTACTTCTACACGGTATTTTAACAAGCCGTACTCACTGAAAATACTGCGTAATTCTACGCTTTTGCCAGCATATCGACCATCGACAGGGGAAATTGCAGTTAACTGACTCAGTTCCACCTTAAGCTCCTCACTAGTTTATTAATCGTAGTGCTTTTACAGCACTGTTAAGAATGTGTTTGCGTTTAAATAATATGTTTCTTCGCTTACCGCCCATCTGGCGCCACATTACGGCTGCTCTTACGCCTGCAAGCAAAAGGGCACGTACTTTGTGCTGATTAGCAGGTTGGCTCAGATAATCTGGATTGCCCGCTACCTGAATACGTGGTGCTAACGGGCTGATGATATCGCTGTAAATACTTGCCAATGAGGAAACAATCTGCGGGTTTTGGAAATCTACGTGCGCAAGCTGTCGTTGAACATGTGAGATACGCTCGCCCAATTCCTGCATAGCTTTTGGTTTTTTTGCTAACTTTCTTTCAAGACCTAAGATGCTTGCGATATAGCGCGTTAGCTCTGTGTCTTTTGTTGCTTGCTTGTCAGATAATTGTGCAGCAAGGGTGGTGTAGCCGGTTTTTAGATTAGACAGTTGCCCAAACACCTGTTGGGGAGTTTCTGGGTCGGTAACCAGTATGCTTGATAAACTTGCTTCGATAGCTTCGTTTTCAGCAGAGCCTCGTCTAGCTAGCTGCTGCACTAGCGCAGCAGCTTGACATACCCCAGCTAGGGCCAAATTGTTTTCTATATCGGTATCTAGCATCAGCGAATGTAACTCTCGATGATACCGCCGCCAAGGCAGACTTCTTCACTGTAAAATACCGCCGACTGGCCCGGTGTTACCGCTTTTTGTGGTTCGTCAAACACAACTTCGATGGTGTCGTTTTCAGTTGGCGTGATAGTACAAGGGATATCCGCCTGACGATAACGCGTCTTTACCACCGCGCGCATAGGCTCGATAATCGCTTTTCTATCTACCCAGTGCAGCTGCTTGGCTACTAACCCTTTTGAATAAAGACGAGGGTGATCAGCACCTTGCCCAACAATAAGTACATTGCGAGCAACGTCTTTATCAACAACATACCAAGGATCATCACCGTATTTAGCTAAACCGCCAATGTGAAGACCTTTACGCTGACCTAAAGTGTGATACATCAAGCCTTCGTGTTGCCCAATTTCTTCACCTTCTGCGGTTTCGATAACGCCGGGCTGCGCGGGAAGGTAACGAGCTAGAAAGTCTTTGAACTTTCGTTCGCCGATAAAACAGATCCCTGTAGAATCTTTCTTATCATGAGTAATAAGTCCTTGCTCTTCCGCGATTTTGCGCACCAATGGCTTTTCAATATCGCCCACAGGGAAAAGGGTTTTAGCAACGTGTTCTTCACCCAGGGTATACAAAAAGTAGCTTTGGTCTTTATTGTTGTCGAGACCGCGCAACATTTGCCATTTTCCATCTACTTCACGGCGACGAACGTAATGGCCCGTGGCAATATAGTCTGCGCCAAGATCTTCTGCTGCAAACTCAAGAAACGCTTTAAACTTAATTTCTTTGTTGCACATTATATCTGGGTTGGGAGTACGGCCTGCTTTGTATTCTTCTAAAAAATACTCGAACACGTTATCCCAGTACTCAGCAGCAAAGTTGATGGTGTGCAGCTCAATACCAAGCTTGTCAGCAACCGCTTGGGCATCTTTTAAATCTTCCGCGGCGGCACAGTATTCATCGTTATCATCTTCTTCCCAGTTTTTCATGAAAAGACCTTCAACCTGATAGCCCTGCTGTTGGAGCAGGTAGGCTGAAACAGACGAATCGACTCCGCCGGACATACCGACGATCACTTTTTTGCTGGCGTTAGATTCAATATCACTCACTACGGATTGCACACTCATTTAATTAATAAAAAAGAAACCTTATTTGCTCATGGTGTCATGCATTAACATACTTATGAATTTGCCAATACAGTTACTCATTTGCTGGGCTATTCCACCAAGCTACTATGTGAGCTTTAACGTAAGTTACCAAGAATAAATAGGCCTGTTTTCGAGGTCGCGGATTTTATCAGATTCCGATCGGTAATTCACATTTAATCCTTATCTGATTAAGTAATTAAATATGTGCGTGAGCATGCTTGGTTCTCAATGCACAAATGTCTCTGTACGTTAATGAGTACCACAAGGCACAGCAATGCCTATCGGTTGATATATTTCCAGCTTCTCGGTGCCACATTAGTGTGGTCGTCAAAGTTGAATTCAAGCATGGGATTTGCTTTTATCATTAAAAACTCACGTATTTGCCATTTGCAATACCATCTATGGTCCAGTTGCCGACTCGATATCTTATGAGGCGAAGAGTAGGGAACCCTACATGCGCTGTCATACGCCTTACTTGTCGGTTTCTGCCTTCTGTGATGGTAATTGCCACCCAGCTAGTTGGAATAGATTGTCGAAAGCGCACAGGTGGGTTTCTTGGCCAAACATCAGGCTCTTTCATCGCTTTTACTTTTGCTGGGCGGGTCATGCCGTCTTTTAAATCTACACCGTCGCGAAGCGCCTGCATCGCTTTTTCGTCCATAATACCTTCAACTTGCACCCAATAAGTCTTGCTGGTTTTTGCTTTTGGGTTAGCAAGTTTGTGCTGAAGCTTTCCATCATTAGTAAGTACAAGTAGACCTTCCGAGTCTCTGTCTAGTCGTCCTGCTGCATAAACATCGGGAATATCTATGTAATCTTTTAGCGTTTCTCTGCCGTCGGCGTCCGTGAATTGGGAAAGCACTTGAAACGGTTTGTTAAAAAGCACCACTTTAGCGTTTGAAGACATGTTACTTCCGCTTATTTAATTTCAAAATTTCGAGGGGATTTTACGACAAATGATGATGCTTCGCATGGGAAAATCAACCGCAAATAGTGGTTAGCTCAACGAAGTTTGTCGATAAATTCAGTGATCTTATAAGTTAAGACAATGGTATGACTTGTAACTCAAACTTTCGACCCTATACTAATGGTCGCTCCCATTTTTATAAGAGAGCGCATCTGCATAATTATTAGACAGTTTTAGCAGTGATAAGCGGGCTTGCTTATACACCGTATCTCGAAATTGCGTATGACTAGGCAGTCAAGCGCAAAGCCATGAGATGCATATTGCTAACATAAGGAATTGAATAATATGCGGGGAAGAATACAACAAGTGACCTTTTGCAGCTAAGAGCAGAAGGTGGAAAACATCAAATACGTTTCGCAATGACTGTGGGCGCGACATCTTAACGTTGCGGGTCATTGCGACCTAATGGACTAAAAACGACAGTACCCTGTCGAAAAAATTGAGGTATATAATGACCAAGTCTAAGATCATCTATACGAAGACTGATGAAGCGCCAATGTTGGCGACATATTCACTTCTTCCAATTATCCAGAAGTTTGCTGCAGCCGCAGATATCGATGTAGAACTAAGCGATATCTCACTTGCTGCGCGTGTATTGGCAAATTTCCCAGAGTATCTTTCTGAAGAGCAAAGAGTGCCAGACGCATTAGCAGAACTGGGTGAGATGACCCAAGACCCGAATGCTAACATCATCAAGCTTCCAAACATCAGTGCCTCAATTCCACAGCTGCGTGCAACTATCAAAGAATTAAACGCAAAAGGCTTTAACGTACCTGCGTTTCCTGATTCACCGAAAACAGCTGAAGACGAAGAAATTCGCGAGCGTTACGGTAAAGTACTTGGCAGTGCGGTAAACCCTGTTCTACGTGAAGGTAACTCAGACCGTCGTGCACCGACAGCGGTTAAAAACTATGCCCGCAAGCACCCGCATTCAATGGGTGAGTGGTCTCAAGCCTCTCGTTCACACGTTGCACATATGCGCGGTGGCGACTTCTACTCTGGCGAGAAGTCAGTAACCGTAGAAAAAGACGGCTACGTGAGCATTGAATTCACTAGCAAAGATGGAAGCAAGAAAACGCTTAAGCCTCGCGTAGATCTCCTTGCTGGCGAAGTTATCGACGGCATGTTCATGAGTAAGAAGGCGCTTTGCGAGTTCTTCGAAGAGCAAATTGAAGATGCGAAGAACACGGGCGTTCTATTCTCACTACACGTAAAAGCGACCATGATGAAGGTGTCTCACCCAATCGTATTCGGTCACTGTGTGAAAGTGTTCTACAAAGATCTATTCAACAAATGGGGTGACCTGTTTGAAGAGCTTGGTGTAAATCCAAACAATGGTCTTGGTAGCGTTTACGATAAAATCGCAAGCCTACCTGAAAGCCAGCGTTCTGAAATTCAAAAAGACATCAACGCGTGTTATGCAGACCGTCCGCCAATTGCGATGGTTAACTCTGACAAAGGTATCTCTAACCTTCACGTACCAAGTGACGTAATTGTAGATGCGTCTATGCCTGCAATGATCCGTAACTCTGGTCAAATGTGGGGTCCAGATGGAAAGGCGCACGATACTAAAGCGGTTATTCCTGAAAGTACTTACGCCACTATTTATCAGGAAGTTATCAACTTCTGTAAGACACATGGTGCATTCGATCCAACAACCATGGGTACTGTACCTAACGTTGGTCTAATGGCGCAAAAAGCAGAAGAGTACGGCTCTCACGATAAAACGTTTGAGCTAGAAGCAGACGGCACGGTATCAATCGTTGACCAAGACGGTAACGTTCTTATCTCTCACGATGTTGAAGAAGGCGATATCTGGCGTATGTGTCAGGTGAAAGATGCACCTATTCAAGATTGGGTTAAGTTAGCGGTGACTCGCTCACGTCAATCAGGCATGCCTGCAGTATTCTGGCTAGATGACGAGCGTGCTCACGACGCGCAGCTTATCAAGAAAGTTGAAAAGTACCTTCAAGACCACGATACAAACGGTTTAGACATTCAAATTATGTCTCCTGTACGCGCTATCCGCTACAGCATGGAACGTGCGCTTCGCGGTCTAGATACTATTTCAGTAACAGGTAACGTACTTCGTGACTACCTAACTGACTTATTCCCAATTCTAGAGCTGGGTACAAGCGCTAAGATGTTATCAATCGTTCCATTGATGGCAGGCGGCGGTCTTTATGAGACTGGTGCGGGTGGTAGTGCACCTAAGCACGTACAACAGTTCGTTGAAGAAGGTCACTTGCGTTGGGACTCTCTCGGTGAATTTCTTGCGCTAGCGGTATCGCTAGAAGACGTTGCGATCAAACAAAGCAACACTAAAGCAAAGGTAATTGCAACTGCCCTTGATAAGGCAACTGAGAAGCTACTTAACAACGGTAAGTCGCCACTTCGCAAAGCAGGCCAGCTTGACAACCGTGGTAGCCATGTTTACCTAGGTCTATACTGGGCTGAAGAAGTAGCAAACCAAACTGAAGATGCAGACTTAGCAGCGCAGTTTAAGCCAGTGTATGAAGAGTTATCTGCAAAAATTGATGACATCTTGGCTGAGATTGATGCGACTCAAGGTAGCGCTCAAGAAATTGGCGGTTACTACTACCCAGACGAAGATAAGCTTTTCGCAACAATGTCTCCTAGCCAGACATTAAAAGCGATACTTGGCGCATAATAATAGCGTTTAGACGCGGTTATATTATTGCAATCAAGTAAGCTTATTTAGACAGCTGTTAGTGTTATCTAAATACATTTTGAAAGCCCGCTTACACATGTAAGCGGGCTTTTTTTATGCAGTTTATGAGTAAAAAAGGGTGACAAAAGGGGAGAGTAAAGTTCGTAGATTAGGAAGGTTTTAAATTACTAGGTTGGCAAAATTAATAAGTGGCCTAACAACAAAGAGCGCGAAATATGCTGGCTATAAAGAAATGTGAAAGTACGTAAATTGAAAAATTAACGCGTTAACTGTCTACGGACAACAGTTCGCGCAAACTAGTTATAGGAATATCGGTAAGTTTGTAATCTTTAAAATTAATAATAAAACGAAAAGGAAGGGCTTAAAAGCTCTAAGGATAGAAGGGGTTTAGAGTAATCTGTTAGACAATTCAAAGACAACGAAATACCTGACGTCCAATAGCGCCAAAATAACTTCCACATAGCAAAAGCTTATAGCAAGAAAATCAAAAGCCCGACGCATGGGTCAGGCTTTTTAAATTCTTTCTTAACGCTCTGGTTCTTCTTTGAAGCCAATGTTCTCAGCGTGAAGACCTTTAGGGCCTTGCTGAACTTCGAACGTCACTTCCTGACCTGCTTTTAGCGAACGATAGCCTTCCATTTGAATCGTAGAGTAATGTGCGAAAATATCTTCACCACCATCCTCAGGCACGATAAATCCAAAACCCTTTGCGTTGTTAAACCATTTAACTTTGCCAACCGCCATACTTCGACTTCCTCTTAATCCTTGAACTCACGAGTATCTGCCCCCATTATAGATCCGGAGACACGGTGGAAGGAGTATTGACTATAGAAACTTTAAAGTGACTGCTTTAGAGTGACAAACGTGCAATACTCAAAACCACAATACAAAATGTAGATTTTTTAACCATATTATGTCAAGGGCAAATGTGAATAAATTTATACAAAAGTTTGTACACATATGCGCCGGTATACCACTATTATTAAGTTATGAGTAAAGACAACGCTATTAGTATCGAAAAGGAAAAACAAAAAGACGCGCAGCGACAAAAGCCGCAGCCGCCTCCCATGTATAAAGTGTTGTTAAACAATGACGACTATACACCGATGGATTTTGTCATTGAGGTACTCAAAAAATTTTTCAATATGGATGATGAGAAAGCCAACCAACTTATGCTGACCGTTCATTATGAAGGAAAAGCCGTGTGTGGCATTTTTACTGCTGAGATAGCAGAGACAAAAGTGATGCAGGTTAATCAGTACGCACGCAAGCATCAGCACCCACTGATGTGCACGATGGAGCAAGCATAAGGTTTTTTGTAGAGGGCGAGCAATATGTTAAATAAAGAATTAGAACAAACGTTAAATGATGCGTTTGTATTTGCCAGAGAGCACCGTCACGAGTTTATGACGGTTGAGCACTTGTTGTTGGCATTGCTTGATAACTCAGCTGCTCGTGATGCGCTTAAAGCGTGTGGTGCCGATATCGAGGCAATTAAAAGCGAACTCCTATCGTTTGTTAAAGATACCACGCCACTTATTTTGGACGATCAATTAAACGAACGAGAAACACAGCCAACGCTAGGTTTCCAGCGTGTTCTTCAGCGTGCGGTATTTCATGTTCAATCGTCAGGCAAAGATGAAGTGACCGGTGCCAATGTGCTAGTTGCTATTTTTAGCGAACAAGAATCACAAGCGGTTTATATCCTAAAGAAAGCTGATGTAACTCGCCTAGATGTTGTGAACTTTATTAGTCACGGCGTTAGTAAATCGGATGACGATGAGCCAGTTAATCCCGAAGCATCTGAGGAAGGTGAGTCAGGTGAAGAGGGCGGTTCTGCATTAAGTAAGTATGCTACTGACCTAAACCGTCATGCGAAAGATGGAAAAATTGACCCACTTATTGGTCGCGATTCAGAAGTAGAACGCACCATTCAAATTCTGTGTCGTCGCCGTAAAAACAATCCGTTACTTGTGGGTGAAGCAGGTGTAGGTAAAACTGCTATAGCCGAAGGCCTAGCGTACAGGATTGTAAACGATGACGTACCGGATGTTATTGCAGAGAGCACCGTGTATTCATTGGATTTGGGTGGCCTGTTAGCTGGCACCAAATATCGTGGAGATTTTGAAAAGCGCTTAAAAGCGATTTTGAAAGAGCTTGGCAAAGATAAGCATGCAATTCTGTTTATTGACGAAATACACACCATCATTGGTGCTGGAGCGGCTTCAGGCGGCGTAATGGATGCGTCTAACTTGCTTAAGCCTAAACTATCAAGCGGCGAACTTCGCTGCATTGGCTCAACTACCTATCAAGAGTACCAGGGTATTTTTGAAAAGGATCGTGCCCTTGCTCGTCGCTTCCAAAAAGTAGATGTGACTGAACCAAGCGTAAGCGATACGACCAAGATACTGCTTGGGCTTAAGAGTCGCTATGAAGAGCACCACAATGTGCGCTTTACGCAAAAGGCGATTCAGGCGGCTGCTGAACTGTCTGCCAAATATATTAATGAGCGTCACCTTCCAGATAAAGCGATTGATGTTATGGACGAAGCCGGCGCGAGCCAGCGCCTGTTGCCACCATCAAAGCGCAAGAAGACAATAAATGTAGGCGACATCGAGCAAATTATTGCGAAAATGGCACGTATCCCTGAGAAGTCTGTATCGGCGTCTGACAAAGAGGTGCTAAAAAACCTAGGTCGTAACCTTAAGATGGTTGTGTTCGGTCAGGACAAAGCCATAGAAACGCTAAATGACGCTATTTTGTTATCGCGCTCAGGTCTAGGAAATGAAGCAAAACCTATTGGTAGTTTCCTGTTTGCTGGCCCTACCGGAGTGGGTAAAACAGAGGTAACACAACAGTTAGCGAAAACTATGGGCGTTGAATTGGTGCGTTTCGATATGTCTGAGTACATGGAACGCCATGCAGTTAGCCGTCTTATTGGTGCTCCTCCAGGCTACGTTGGGTTTGACCAAGGTGGCTTGTTAACAGACGCGGTAATTAAAAATCCGTATTCTGTAGTGCTTCTAGACGAGATTGAGAAAGCGCATAGCGATATCTACAATATTCTGCTTCAAGTTATGGATCACGGCACACTGACAGATAACAACGGCCGTAAGGTGGATTTCAGAAACGTTGTTTTGGTAATGACCACCAACGCAGGTGTGCAGGAGACGGTGCGCAAGTCTATAGGCTTCAAACAGCAAGACCACAGCCACGATGCAATGTCTGAAATCAACAAGGTGTTTACCCCTGAATTCAGAAACCGTCTTGATGGAATTATTTGGTTTAACCACCTTGAGCCAGAGATTATTCTGCAGGTGGTCGATAAGTTTATTATAGAGCTTCAGGCGCAGCTTGATGTTAAAGGCGTCTCGCTAGAGGTAACCAGCGCTGCTCGTGCTTACATGGCCGAGAAGGGCTATGACAAGGCAATGGGTGCACGCCCTATGGCTAGGGTTATTAAAGACGACCTTAAGAAGGAGTTGGCGAATGAATTACTGTTCGGCGAGCTATCTAAAGGCGGAAATGTGAAAGTAGACTGTGTTGATGACAAGCTCACTTTTGAATACTCAGGTGTTGATACAAAGTCTGAAGAAGTTGAACCAAGCTAAGAGAGTACTATGATACTAAGCCGTGATTGTAGCGTTAGATAATATAACTTACGTTGTCTATTTGGCGCTACATGAACGGTTTGAAGCATCAGTTCACAGATACGAAAAAGCCCGATATTTATCGGGCTTTTTTTATGCGTTACCGCTTAAATGGCTCATTATCTCGCGCGATAAACGATACGACCTTTGGTCAAATCGTAAGGAGTCATCTCGACGGTGACCTTATCGCCAGTAAGAATACGGATATAGTTCTTACGCATTTTACCAGAGATGTGTGCAGTCACTACGTGACCGTTTTCTAGTTCAACGCGGAACATAGTGTTAGGTAGTGTGTCCAACACAGTACCTTCCATTTCAATACAATCTTCTTTTGCCATGTAAAGCAGTTACCTCAGTAATTCAAAATTTTTGCCGCGCAGACCTTACCCAATCTTGGGTGCGGTGTAAAGCAATTAAGTGTCTATTTTACTATTTTTGCGAAATAGATGCCATTCATTGTCACTAAACTGCTCAAATGGCAAAAATTTATGTTTGTAAGACATTTTTTTACAGCCATCTACATAATACCCAAGATAGACGTATTGATGCCCTAAACGCTTTGCTTGCTCAATCTGCATCAATATCATCCAGGTGCCTAGGGACGCTGAGCTATAGTCGGGGTCAAAGAATGTGTAAAGCGCAGAGAGTGCCCCCATGTGCTCGTTGGCATCGACGATATCAGTTACGCCGACTGCAATGAGCTTGTCGCCATCATAGGCTTCTAAATAATGGGTAGTCATCCATTCACACAATACGAAGTTATCAAACTGTAATTTAGATGGCGGATACATACTGCCGTCTGCATGACGCTCTGTAATATAGCGCTCATAAAGTGGGTAATAAGTTGCTTTGGTTTTATCAACGAGTTCAACCTTATACCCTTTGTTATTTTTAAGCAGCCGTTTTTGGCTACGAGAGGGGGTGAAATCATGCACTGGTATTCGTACTGATTTACACGCTTGGCAGGCAGGGCAGTGAGGGCGGTAAATTTGCTCGCCGCTTCGACGAAAACCTGCTTGTATCAGCTGCGAATATCGCCACGCCAGAAAATCATTATTTTCGGCGTACACTAACAATTGCTCTTGCTCATCAGGCAGGTAGCTACATGAAAATGATTGGGTTATACCAAACTTCACGGAGTAATCACTCTTGGCTTCCAACGATCAAGGTAGTCTTCAGACAGCCTACCGTCTTCCGTTAAAGTGTGGTTGTTATTTTCAAGTTTTTCAATAAAATTTTTCCGTGGCAACACGTTAGCGCCTAGCGATGACAAGTGGTCAGTAGGAAGCTGGCAATCGATAAACGCCATATTTTGCGATTTCATATGTTCGACCAAAGCCAACATAGCAAGCTTCGACGTGTTGCTTTCTATATGGAACATAGACTCGCCGCAATAGACTTTACCTATTCCTACGCCATATAGCCCGCCAACCAGCATATCGCCGTTCCATACTTCTACAGAATGCGCCAAGCCTAAACCATTGAGTTGCCGATACGCGCCAATCATATCTTCGGTGATCCAGGTTTCGCTGTTCAATTCACCCGTGTTAGGGTTTTTGCGGGGTGTTGATGAACAGGCCTCTATCACACGGTCAAACGCATGATTTAAGGTTACCTTATATTTTTTTTTACGAGCGAGTTTCTTAAGACTTTTCGATGCAACAAAGTTGTCGAGTTCGATTATAGCTCTTGGGTCAGGAGACCACCACAGCAAAGGTTCGTCATCACTAAACCAAGGAAATATACCTTGCGAATAAGCTGAAAATAGACGGGCTGGACTGAGGTCGCCACCAAATGCTAACAAACCGTTAGGATCTTCCAGTGCGGTGTCGACAGCAGGGAAGGGAGCGCCTTCTTCTATGTAGTGTAACGCTATCATAATTTAGCCAGAAAAAAGCCCCACAGAAGTGCAGGGCTTAGGGGAGCTTATTAACCTTGCTCAGGCATAGTACCGTCTAGGTACTTTTCGGCGTCAAGCGCAGCCATACAGCCAGTTCCGGCTGACGTAATAGCTTGGCGATAAATATGGTCGCTCACGTCACCCGCGGCAAATACACCTTCAACACTCGTTTGTGTCGCGTTGCCGTTAGTGCCACTATTCACCACGATATAGCCGTCTTTCATCTCTAGCTGGCCTTCGAAGATATCAGTGTTCGGCTTGTGACCGATAGCAACGAAAAGACCCATTACATCAATCTCTTCTGTTGCATCACTATTAGTATCTTTTATGCGAACCTTAGTTACGCCCATTTCATCACCCAGCACTTCATCAAGCGTACGGTTAAGATGGAGTACCACGTTCCCGTTTTCAGCTTTATCGCGAAGACGTTTCTCTAGAATTTTTTCGCTTCTAAAGCTGTCTCTTCTGTGAATAACGTGTACCTCTGAAGCAATGTTTGAAAGGTAAAGTGCTTCTTCAACAGCCGTGTTACCACCACCGATAACCGCTACTTTTTGGTTGCGGT
The DNA here is from genome assembly GCF_056311745.1 of Alteromonas sp. ABV4_150. NCBI lineage: Bacteria > Pseudomonadati > Pseudomonadota > Gammaproteobacteria > Alteromonadales > Alteromonadaceae > Alteromonas > Alteromonas sp. ABV4_150. The sequence goes on from NZ_CM149971.1 coordinate 3,630,138, forward strand.
AGAAAAATCCATCACAGGTTGCACAGGCAGATACACCTTTACCCATAAACGCTTGTTCTGACTCTAGGCCTAAATATTTTGCCGAAGCACCTGTTGCAATGATTAGTGCGTCGCAGGTATAGGTACCGCTGTCACCATAAAGGGTGAACGGGCGCTTAGAAAAGTCAGTTTTGTTGATATGGTCGAAAATAATTTCAGTATCGAATTTTTCAGCATGCTTTTGCATACGAACCATTAGGTCAGGACCAGTAAGCCCTTCTGGATCGCCCGGCCAGTTTTCAACTTCTGTGGTGGTAGTAAGCTGTCCGCCTTGTTGAATACCAGTTAACAATACAGGTTCAAGGTTTGCACGTGCAGCGTAAACCGCTGCAGAATAACCCGCGGGGCCTGAGCCCAAGATAAGTAGACGGACGTGTCTGCTTTCTGCCATTTTCCTCTCCAAATTATTCACCCATCACGGGCTACTTATAAAATTCTCTTAGAAAGCTAGGTAGGGGCAAAAATTTGTAAATCAAGCACAATACCCAGTTTGTTTTATTATAGTAATCTGCCAACGCAATTTCTGCAGGTTTTCATTCAGTTGCTTAATTAAAGACAAAACAAATATATACAGCGCAATGCTCAGGCTAAAGCGCTATATGATGCCTTCATGCGCAAAAAATGTCACTTAAAGATGAGGCCAATTTATACCTTTTAATTATTAAGGTCTCTTTAACTTTGTAGTATCTTTTAAGACTATTCACTGAGCCAGGTGCCAAAGGCATCTAAACGCTAAGCATGAACGTAAAGAAATAGTAGACGGTTAGTTTAAGCGCAACGCTTTATACCGAACTAAACTTAATTAACCAGAACGTTACCTTGTTTGATAGAATATTCGAGGTCATGTGCGCTAGCGTCCTGAACGCTTTGTATAAAACGCACGAAAGAAATCCCGTAAAAAATAATGCAAGAGAATTGTAATAGATAAAAAGCGGTTTACAATTTAACTATACCACCCTGAGAACGAAGAGGTTAACCATGTCTCAATCAGTAATGACAATGTTGAAAAACGGTCAGCAGTACATGAAGACATGGCCTGTGAGAAAAGAACTCTACGCTTTCTTCCCAGAGTGCAGAGTAGTTGCCGCCACCAAGTTTGGCATTAAAACTATGCCGCCGCTTGCTATGGTGTCGTGCGCACTCTTATATCAAAACTTAGGCACAGATTACCTTCCACAAACGATAACAATAGGCGCTTTCTTTCTAAGCTTACCCATGCAGGGCTTGCTATGGTTAGGACATCGCTCAGATCAATATCTTCCACCACAGCTAAAAAGCTGGTACCAGGAAATTCATTCTAAAATGCGCACCCAAGGAGTGAATATCAGTAATGCTAAGTCTAAGCCTAAGTACAAAGAGCTAGCTCAACTGCTTAAAACTGCTTTTAATGACTTAGACAACGCGTTCACTAAGCATTGGTTTAATTAGATTTAGGCACTTAAATCAAAACGGATGTAGCCTAAAAAAGTTGGGTTTGCCATTACCTTGAAATGGAAAACGTTTAGGCGGCTCGCAGCAAACTCTGACACTTTCGACATCTATACTGTGCACCTTTTAAGATATTATTATGTCTTCGCGTGGATAGTGCATAGTTGTCGCAGTCGCAAACGTATTGAAAGGTTTTAGTTACACGTTTCACATCGAACTGGTGTGTAGCGGCAGGTGTACGGTTATAAACTCTTTGCATAACCGATTGCCATTCTTTGCCATGAGGTTGAACCTTTCCAAATAACGTCCACACCAATAAGTGACTTACTTCGTGAGGTATCACATCGTTTATGAAGGCATCGGCATTTTCTTTGAAAAGAATAGGGTGAAAGTTCAGGCGGTTTTGCTGTAAAAACGCCGTGCCAGCATTCCTACCTGAACGTCTAAACGTAATGGTAGGACGTTCAAACGTTCGGTTGAAGTAACGCTCTGCTTGTTCAAAACAATAAAAAACAGCGTCGGTGATAACACGACGCTGTTCATTACTTAAATCATTTGAAGCGATGTTCCTGCCTCACTCTATGTCTTTGCATAGTTAACTGTATTTAATGTTGACTACTCGACATCACAAGGTAAACAAAGCACGTAGGTACCTTTAGGGTCGTTAAGCTTATTCACTAAACTAAACTCTTTAAGTACTCGCTTGAACTCGTTAACTAGTGACGAGTCGGCGTGAGCAAACTGCCACTTTCCTACAAACGTCATGGCTTGACCGAAAAATTCTTTCCAGAAAATTTCCTGTGCGGTTAACGTGCGCTGTACATAGAAAGTGTCGTAGTTTTCAAGTTCTGCAATCTCTGCGGCGGCAGCGACAGCGTCATCAAGAGTTCCTAACTGGTCAACTAGACCTAGTTCAATTGCATCTTCACCAATCCATACGCGACCTTGTGCAACGCTATCCACTTCCTCAACTGACATACCTCGAGCGTTAGACACTAGCGATAAAAAGTTGCCGTATGTATTTTCAACGTTACGCTGAAGAATTTGACCAAACTCTGGTGCAAGAGGGCGTACAGTAGAGAAACCAGCAAGTTCTGTTGAGCCCACACCATCACTGTGAATGCCTAAATAGTCGAGTGAATTTTCGTATGTCATGAACATACCGAACACGCCGATAGAGCCTGTAATAGTACTTGGGCTTGCAATTATTTTGTCAGTACTTGCCGCTATCCAATAACCACCAGATGCTGCGTAAGTGCTCATAGACGCGATAACAGGCTTACCGGCTTGCTGAAGCTGTAGAACTTCCTGGCGAATGATTTCAGAGGCAAACGCACTGCCACCGGGCGAGTCTATTTGAAGTACAACAGCTTTCACGTTGTCATCTAAGCGCGCTTTTCTCAATAGGCGAGCGGTACTGTCTCCGCCTATCGAGCCTGCTTTTTGATTGCCGTCTAAAATAGTTCCTTTAGCAACAACAATAGCCACTTTATCCATGTCTGACTCAATAACAGGCATAGGTGGATTAACAACTTTTAGGTACGATTTGAATGTAGTGAGGTTCACGCCATGGTTATTATCACCTTCGCCCACTAACTCGGTTAATTCTAATCTCACTTCCTCGCGAGTTTTCAATGCATCAACCCAGTTGTTCTCTAGGGCATACCGAGCAAAGTCACCACCTGCCGCTTCAAATTTTGCCAAAAGGCCTTGAAGAGTTTCATCGAAATTTGCTTCATCGATACCGCGAGCGGTTGCAACGTCTGCTTTATATTGTGCCCAATAGCCGTCTAACCATTGCTTTTCAGCTTCTTTAGCTTCTTCAGACATATCGTTTCGCATGATAGGCTCAACAGCAGACTTGTACGTTCCTACACGGAAGATATGGGTTGTTACTTTTAGTTTTTCTAGCATGTCTTTAAAGTACATGCCGTAGCGCCCGTAGCCCTCAAACATTAATCCGCCCATTGGGTTTAAATAGATGTTGTCTGCGTGAGCTGCTAAATAGTATTGGTCTTGCGAGAAGTAATCGCCGATGGCGTATACCGGCTTTCCTGATTCCTTAAATGCGTCGATAGCGTTCGCAACACTGCGCAGTTTATCTAAACCGCCACCTGTTAGCCCGTGAAGATCAAGCACTAGGGCTTTTATACGTCGGTCTTTCTCGGCATTCTCCAGGACTTTTACAACATCGCGAACAAGCACTTCTGGGTTTTCAGGCTCACTGCCAAGCGATTCCTGCAAAAACTGTTCAAACGGGTCAATACTTTCCTTTTCAATGACTAGCTTACCGTTAAGCGTTAGGAAGAGCGCGCTATCTTTATTCACTGACAACGGCTCATCGTCCTGACCGGCAATGGCGATAATCAATCCAACAAAAATAACAATGAATATCAAATTAAAGAAAAGTTTGCGGGTGAAGTTAAGCACCGTCCACAAGCCAATAAACAAGGATTTTGTCCAATTTCCTTTGGCTGCCATTTTTATCACTACCTTTTATGAATTAACTAATCAGAGCAAGACGAAACAGGTGTATCAAGCCCAATGTACTGCACTCTATTATGTTACCTAAATCGAGTAAGATCGCTAACTTAATTGTAATTTTTTGTAAGTGCTTATGCCTTTTGTGTCGCCGTGCACAAAATCACAGTGCGGACGACGCTGCTGAGCACGTGTTATCGTTTTGCCTCATCCTGGGCCAGCCACTTGCTAATTAGCTTGGCTATGCGCTGATGATCTTCTTCACTCATCAGCATGAGTAGTTTGCCTTCTCTTGGCCTTTTCGCATTATCCGAGAGAAAGAAGATGACTTATTTTTGTTAGGTGAAATTTTTTTCATATAGTGCCGTTCTTATTTTCTAAGCACACCTATTGGATAAAACAATGACACACCTCTATCAACAATTTGTTGCACGTCTACAGCTAGCTGACGGAATCCCATTACTTTTACTACGTATATATTTAGCTCCAGTGATGATACAGGCTGGCTGGAACAAAGCATCTAGTTTCGACAGTATAGTCGACTGGTTTGGGAACGATGATTACGGGCTTGGATTACCCATGCCTTTAGTGATGGCATTCCTTGCTACCGCCGCCGAGTTGGTAGGGGGCATTTTGTTGTTGTTTGGCGCGTTAACCCGGTTGGTGAGTATACCGCTTATGATAACAATGATCGTCGCCATGGTAAGCGTACATGCTGAAAATGGCTGGCTAGCCATAGCTGACGCTTCATCATGGTTAGCTGACGGTACTATTTTATTAAATGAGAGCATTATGGCTGCGCCAGAAAAACTGTCGGCCGCTAAGTCGCTGTTACAAGAGCATGGTCATTACGACTGGCTAAGCTCAAGCGGTAATTTTGTCGTACTCAATAATGGCATTGAGTTCGCAGCTACGTATTTCGCCATGTTGTTCGTTTTATTTATTTATGGCGGCGGGCGCTTTTTCAGCGTGGACTACTATTTTAGTAAAATGTTCAGTCGCAAAAAGAACTAATTTTACGATTACCCACTCTTGGGATATTCACGTGAAAAGGCCGGAATTTTCTGGTCTTTTTTATTTATCAGCCGTAGGATCTACCACATAGTACGGGTATGCTTTTTAACTTAGTCATACCATTTTAGTTACGCGCTAGCATGTGGGCCAACAACCATATGAGCCAACAACCATATGAGTGAAAAGTAGGGACGTAAATGGACGCATTAACATTATTACTCAATAGAAGTTCTCAGCCTCGATTAGAGGCACCTGCGCCTAGCGGTGATGCTCTGGAGAATATCATGCAGGCAGCCCTTCGAGCACCAGATCACGCTTGCCTTACACCGTGGCGTTTTATTGTATGTACTGGGAAAGGGCTTGATAAACTTGGTGCACTTTATGAACAGTCTGCTATTGAAAATGAGAAATCGCAGAAGGAAATCGAGCGTGCCGTTCAGCTACCTCACCGTGCTCCTATGATTATCGTTGCAATTGCCAAGCACACTGAGCACGAAAAAGTACCGCGCGTTGAACAAATTGCCTCTGCTAGCTGTGGTGTGATGGCTATGCAGATGGCAGCGGTGGCGCAAGGTTTTAACGGAATGTGGCGCACCGGCAGCTATGCACATTGTGAAACAGTAAGAAACGGTTTAGGTTTAAGTAAAGATGATGAACTCGTCGGGTTTTTATATTTGGGCACGCCAGCATTTGAACCTGCGCCTAAGCCGCAGAGAAATAGTGATGACTACTTCGAATTTTGGCAGTAGGTGTTGGCTTTCTCGCTAAATCATGCCGAAATCTGACCTAAATAACGAGTTGTTTCAAATACAGGTCTGTTGTTATCAATAAATAACAACAGACCTGACAAGCATTCTAAAACGATAGTTCTACGTTGTAGCCAGCAAACTTTCTAATATTGATAACGCGGTCACCGTCTAGCATCCAATACTGACCTTTAACGCCCTGCAATACGCCGCTAAAGGACGGGTCTTTATCAAGATTCAAAGATTTTATTTTCACTGGGTATTCTTCTACAGGGTAGTGAATGTCGTGAATTGGCGTAGTAACTTCGGAAACAGCCTGAAGCCCTTTCTCTTGCTTTAGCGCTTCTAAATCATTTTCAATTTTGCTCATCAACTCTGATTTAACCTGCTCTAGGTCGACCTCATCGGGCTTTCCTTTGAGCATGGTGCGCCAATTGGTTTTGTCAGCAATATGGTCTTTGCATAAGGTTTCAACTAAACCGCTAGTCAGCCTGTCAGGCACGCGCAACATGACGGTAGCCTGGGTTGCACCTTGGTCCATCCATCGTGTAGATACACCATCTGTGACTTGCCGGGTAATGCCTACTTTTACGGTGCCGGTATTTGCTAAGTAAACAAAGTGTTCGCTAAAGCAATGTTCTTCACCCCATTGAGGCTCTCTACACGTACCTTCGTGGTAGTGGCACTTTTCTGGTTTGATAATACAGCTATCACATTGAGCAAGTGAAATTAGACAGGGATAGCAATACCCTTGGTTAAAACTCTTCTTCGTTTTACGGTTACAGTGAACACAATTAATCTCACCGGAAAAAGTAACGGACACCTCTTTACCAATAAGCTCATTGATATCTAACAGTGCATCGCCGATAGGCAGCGTGTAATTAACTTTGTTATTTTCGTCTGCAGAGGTACGCATTTTTTTCAGCATACCTGAATAGTTTGTTGTCACTTTTTAAACCTTTATTCTTTAAAATCTTTCTAACTTGGCATTAGTGCTAAGTTTAAGTAAAACCTTCGGCATTAATCTTCTTAGGAAGATTAGTCGCTTAATTCGCCACGCAGATTTTTTGTTAGCAAATTGCACACTTCTTCAAAAGGAAGCCCTTTACTTAATAAATAGTGCAGTTTGGCAAGGGCGGCTTCAGGGGTCATATCGCTACCGGACAAAACGCCTACTTCCTGTAAACCGTGTCCTGTTGCATAACCACCCATATTCACGCGACCACGCATACATTGGGTGCAGTTTAAAACAGGTATTTCACGGGATTTAGCGTATTTAAGCTGCGCAATAAGCTCGGGGTTCTGAGGCGCATTCCCCACGCCGTAGCTTAGTAGGATTAAAGCATTTACAGGCTGTTGCAGGGTATTTTTAATTACCTCAGGGGCAATGCCTGGGTATAAACTTACCATGCCAATAGGCTGTGCCGACACATTAGATACGGTTAAGTTATGAGCGGGGACTTTTGCTAATTCTCCCGCTTTAAGCCGAATATTTATGCCTGCCTCTAATAGAGGAGGGAAGTTAGGCGAGTCAAATGCGCTAAATCCGTCTGCATCCACTTTGCGGCTTCGGTTACCGCGTAACAGCCGGTTATTAAAGAAAAGCCCGACCTCAGCGATAGGAAAGTTTGCAGCTACAAACAATGCATTAAGCAGGTTAACTTGCCCGTCTGAACGAAGTTCAGCTAAAGGAATTTGTGACCCAGTTACTATCACTGGCTTTGACAAGTCTTCTAACATGAAGCTCAGTGCTGAGGCGGTGTAAGCCATCGTGTCGGTGCCATGCAATATGATGAAACCGTCATACTTGTCATAGTTATCGGCGATATCATCGGCAATACGCTGCCAATCCGTTGGATCCATATCTGATGAATCAATGAGATTGTCGTATTCGTGGAGCGTGAAAAGGGGCATTTCAGAGCGATGAAACTCTGGCATATTTTTAAGCGTGTCTGACAGGAAGCCAGCGGCTGGAACGTAGCCCTGTTTAGATGGCTTCATGCCAATTGTTCCGCCTGTATAGGCAATATAAATATGTTTGCGCATGAAAATGCTCTTACCCTTCAAAGCCCTTAATAAAGGGACTGCGTATTTTGAGGGCATTCTAACAATACCTACAGGTTTGTCACCCATAAATAGGGGGCATAAAAAAAGCGGTGAAGACCACCGCTTTGTGAAGCTATTTTTAGTTAACGTGTTCGGCTTGGTGCATAAGCTAAATAGGCAAGTTATGAATTAACTAGAACTCTTTCCTTAGTCTTACTTAACTTAGTCTTATTTCACTTCTTTGCCCGCTGCCTGTTGGTCAGCGTGGTAGCTAGAGCGAACCATTGGGCCGCATGCTGCATGGGTAAAGCCAATCTCTTTAGCATAGTCACCTAGAGCATCGAACTCTTTCGGGTGAACATAACGTTTAACCGGGTAGTGGTGACGGCTTGGCTGAAGGTATTGACCTAAAGTAAGCATATCTACATCATGAGCACGTAAGTCATCAAGTACGCCTTGAATCTCTTCGTTTTCTTCACCCATACCCATCATAAGGCCTGACTTAGTCATAACATCTGGGTGCTGTGCTTTGAACTTTTTAAGTAAGTCCAATGACCACTGATAGTTTGCACCTGGACGACACTCGCGGTATAAGCGCGGAATAGTTTCAAGGTTGTGGTTAAATACGTCGGGTACGCCGTTTTTGAAAATCTCAAGCGCACGGTCCATACGTCCACGGAAATCAGGGACTAACACTTCAATGGTTGTCGAAGGGCTGTGTTCGCGAATTGCGTTAATGCAGTCTACGAAATGCTGAGCACCGCCGTCGCGAAGGTCATCGCGGTCAACTGAGGTGATAACTACATAACGCAGGTTCATTTCAGCGATGGTTTTAGCCAGCTTTTCAGGTTCTTCAGCGCTAGGCGGAAGCGGCTTACCATGGGCTACATCGCAGAAAGGGCATCGACGAGTACAAATGTCACCTAAAATCATGAAGGTGGCGGTACCGTGATTAAAACATTCTGCTAGGTTAGGGCAGCTTGCTTCTTCACACACAGAGTGAAGATTGTTTTTGCGCAGGGTTTTCTTGATATGGTCAATCTTCTCGGTGGTACGAGGAAGTTTGATTTTGATCCACTCGGGCTTGCGCAGCATTTCTTCCTTTTCTGTAGGAATAATGGTGACGGGTATGTGTTTTACTTTTTCATCATCGCGAAGTTTTACCCCCGCTTGAGGTCGTGCGTTACTCATCAAAACCTTCTTTGTATGTTGGCTGTGCAAGGGAAAGCGCTTCTAGCAACAACTGCGTTAATTCCTTACCAGCGGTTTCAAGTGTCGTTGGACCATTAAGGCGCGCGGTATCGATCATTTCCATACCGGCGTAACCACATGGGTTGATACGCTGAAACGGTGATAGGTCCATATTAACATTTAAAGCCAAACCGTGAAACGAGCAGCCATTACGTATTCTTAAACCTAGCGAACAGACCTTCTTCTCGTCAACGTACACCCCAGGCGCATCGGGCTTTGGGTAGGCCTTTACGTCATACTTGGCAAGTAGTCCGACCACTGCTTCTTCCATAGCAGTGACCAAATGACGTACGCCTAGTTTACGGCGCTTTATGTTAAGCATTAGATAAATGACTTGCTGGCCTGGGCCGTGATAGGTGACTTGACCGCCACGGTCAACCTGAACAACAGGAATATCACCAGGCATCAAAATATGCTCAGCTTTACCCGCTTGCCCTTGTGTAAATACCGCATCATGCTCTACAAGCCATATTTCATCTGGCGTATTCTGATCGCGCTCATCAGTAAAGCGTTTCATCGCCTCAAAGATTGGGGCATAAGGCTGACGACCTAGTTGGCGTACAATAACGCCATCTACGGTAGTCACTGTCGACTGCTCATTCACTTAAAGTACAACCCTTACAAGCTCTAACTTAGCTAATTCAGTGTAAATGGTTTCCATATGCTCTTTACTGGTAACTCGTACGCTCACAGACACCGAGTGGTAAGTACCTTTACTGCTTGGTTTTACTGTGGGTGAATAGTCGCCAGGCGCATGCTGCTGAAGACAGCCCACTACCTGTTGTGGTAGGTCTTCGTGGGCAACGCCCATTACTTTAAAGGTTTGGTTCGTTGGAAAATCTAGTAGTTCGTCGAAACGGGTATCCATGCGATATCCTTGGTACTTAAAATATCATATAAAAAAACGGCCAGATTGTAACAAATCTGGCCGCTTCACAACTAGCTTTTTAACGTTTTCAGTATAGTAACTTACTCGTCGTCAAAACCTAGCTGAAGCATAATGTAGTCTTTAGCGCGGTTAAAGAAGCTGCCTTCTTTGACTTCTTGAAGTGTCACCAAGGGGTAACTTGCTACATCTTCACCATCTAGTTGTAGGTAGAGTTTCCCAACAACCTGTCCTTTTGCAAGTGGTGCTTCTAGCTTATCGTCAAGCTCAAAGTTAGCTTCTAAGTTTGCCGCCTGACCGCGTGGAATAGTAATGGGGGTAGATTGGTTGATTCCAAGGTCTACAGTTTCTCTATCACCCATGTATATACGATGTGCCACAAAACTATGGCCAGCTTCATATGGAGTAAGTGTTTCGTAAAAACGGAAGCCGTATTTAAGCAGCTTTTTGTTTTCAACTTTACGTGCACGTTCGCTGTCAGTACCCATAACTACAGAGATAAGGCGCATTCCGCCTTGCTCCGCTGATGTGATAAGGCTGTAACCTGCGTCTGACGTATGGCCAGTCTTGATGCCGTCAACGTTCAAGCTTTTATCCCATAACAGGCTATTGCGGTTGTATTGCTTGATGCCGTTATAAGTAAACTCTTTTTCGCTGTAAATTTTGTACATTTCTGGTGTCTCAGCAATAAGCGCGCGAGACAAAATGGCCATGTCACGTGGTGTAGTGTAATGATCTGGGTCGTGCAAGCCGTGGGCGTTTACCCAGTTTGAACTTGTCATACCGAGTGACGCTGAGTGAGCATTCATCATGCTAGCAAACGCAGACTCAGAGCCCGCTACGTGTTCAGCCATTGCTACACAGGCATCGTTACCTGACTGTACGACGATTCCACGAAGCAAGTCACTTACAGAAACCTGTGTACCTACTTCAATGAACATTTTTGATGAATCTGGGAATTTTTTTGCCCATGCGTTCTCAGAAATAGTAACTTCATCGTCCAGACTAATGTTGCCTGCTTGAAGCTCTTTACCAATGACATAAATAGTCATGATTTTGGTTAAGCTTGCTGGCGCAAGCTGCATATCTGCGTTTTTTGAAGCAATAACGTTACCGGTTTCATAGTCGGTAAGTAAAAAACCTTCTGCAGCTACAGTGGGGGCCGGAGGAGTAATTACTGCAGCGTTAGCCGTTTGTAGTAATGTCCCCAACACCACAAAGGCAAATGATAGTATTGACGGTTTAGCGCGTTGAATTATTCTGAGCATGGTTCTAATTTCTTTGACCGTTTTTCCGTGTAAGTTAAAGCTTACCCTGTTATTGCGATAACCGCGAAGCGAATACCTCAAAACATGGCTACCCAATTTTAGCTTTTATCCAGTTCGTAACCGAACTCTGACTATTTACCCATATCTTTGTGGGGCAATACGAGATCTTAACGAAAGGCTGTCTATAAGACTAGGTTTTATCAAAAAAGTTTACGGGATAGTAGGGATAAGACGAAGAAACCGTGATATTGCCTGCTGAATGACACAAAGCTGCCACAATATCGCTGATTTTATAAGCGGGTAATCAGATAAGGTTAATTAACCCCTGTTGTACATATTGTTGTGAACAACATCTTGTGGGCTTGAACAAAGACAGATAAAACGGTCTGGGTTATTAATAATTGCTACCGAAACTTATAGCGTTTGAGTAATCGCATAAGCATTAGGGTAACCATTTTGCTTTAATTGCTCGAGTACCTCAGCCACGACGGCTTCATCGTGAATAGGCCCAAGCTGGAGCTTGTAAATATTATTAGTTACCGGCAGGTGAGCGGGAACTTGATACAAAGCTGACAGTACGTTAGATATAGATTTTGCTTTTTCGGCATTTGAGAGCGCTGCAACTTGTATATAGACAGCATCGGAAACGGTATTGCTGCTTGGTTTACTTGCTGTTTTATCAGCTGGCGCTGGGTCAAGAGGAGGCTTAGGCGACGTACTGGCTATCTCAGGAGAAGGGTTTACAGCTATGCCTAAGTATTCATCGTAGGTCACCGTTGGGTTATTACCTACGGTGACATTATTTTGTTCGTCAAAATGGATAACTTCCAATTTAACTTTTGCAGTGCCTTTACTGTGATAGCCAAGTTTCACAGCGGCAGCGTAAGATAAGTCTATGATTCGGTTATCGTGAAATGGGCCGCGATCGTTAACGCGAACTATGGCTTGTTTATTGTTTTCCAAATTAGTAACACGTACGTAAGATGGAAGCGGCAACGTTTTATGAGCGGCGCTCATAGCGAACATGTTATAAGTTTCACCATTTGAGGTTAAATGGCCATGAAACTTTTGACCGTACCAACTGGCATAACCTACTTCCTCGTAGCCTTTGCCGCTATTCATTGGCGTATAATGTTTGCCCAATACTTTATATGGCCTGCTGTTGAACATACGGTAGGCTTCGTATTTCGGTACCGCGTCTAATGTTTCAGGCTTTTTTGCAACGTGTCTTGGTGCAGAATCTTGCTGTTGAGTGTATCGGCTAGATTGAGATGGTGCGCTTTGACATCCTGCTAAAACGAAGATGAAAAAAGTAGCCGTAGCGTAACCAAGAATGCGTTGGCTTGGGAAGCTTGCGTTCGCCAAGCTTGCTTTAGAAAAGCTCTCATAAACAAAATCAAATGTAGAAAAAAGGCGCTGCAACATACGAGTTATCTAGACATTAAACGTTTTTGAGTAGCAATGGCCATAAGAATGCCAAAACCTGCCATTAATGTCACCATAGAAGTGCCACCAAAACTGATTAATGGCAAGGGGACGCCAACCACAGGGAGCAACCCTGACACCATGCCCATATTAACAAACACATAAACAAAAAAGGTCAGCGTGATACTGCCGCCTAGTAATTTGGCATAGGCGTCTTGTGCACGGCTAGAGATAATAAGTCCGCGTAAGATGATAAAGATGTAAATAGCCATAAGGCACATCACACCGTTAAGGCCAAACTCTTCACTGAAAACAGAAAAGATGAAATCTGTGTGTCGTTCTGGCAAAAACTCCAGCTGCGACTGGGTACCCTGCAGCCAGCCTTTACCGTCGACACCGCCAGAACCAATGGCAATTTTAGATTGGATAATGTGGTAGCCAGAACCGAGGGGATCGCTTTCTGGGTTCAAAAAGGTAAGAACTCGTTGTTTTTGATAATCTTTCATTAAGAAAAACCACATGACAGGTGCGAACGCGCCAATAAGCCCGCCTACTATTGAAATAAGTCGCCAGCTCATACCTGCTAGAAATATGGCAAAGATTCCCGAACTCGCAATGAGCAGTGAAGTGCCTAAATCGGGCTGTTTAGCAATAAGAATGGTAGGCACCACCACTAGGCCAAATCCAACAATAATGTGAGTCGTGCGAGGTGGCATAGTGAATTTACTGATATACCACGCTACCATCATAGGTACGGCAAGCTTCATTAATTCAGAAGGCTGAAATCGAATAAACCCTAAATCGAGCCAGCGCTGTGCGCCTTTACCCATATCACCAAATAGCAATACGGCAACAAGCATGAGCAGACCTGCTCCAAATGCATAGGTCGAGAAAAACCTGAACACGCCCAAGGGAACTTGGGCTAAACCGAACATAACGATAAAGCTAAACCCCAGTCTGATAAACTGACGCTCCATTTGCTCCATGTCTTGGCCGGATGCTGAATATAGCGTAAACAGTCCAACACAACTCAATACAAGTAAGCCGACGAACAGCCAGCCGTCAATATGAATGCGTTGAAGAAAACTTATTTTATTAGGGTTTATGGTGGTTCGTTTCACTAGTTTGTCCCTAATTTATTGTCACTCTTTGCCGAGTCAGCTTTTACAGCTTCAAAGACACGGTCTCTGAAATAGAAATCCATAATTTGACGTGCAACTGGGGCAGCGTTCTTACTACCACCGCCTACATTTTCAAGAACAACGGTTACCGATATCTCTGGGTCGTCAAAAGGGGCAAAGCCCACATACATAGCGTTATCGCGAAGGCGTTCATCTATCTTACTGGCGTCGTATTTTTCATTTTGCCCAACAGTAAATAGCTGTGCGGTTCCTGTTTTACCCGCAGAATCGTATGGCGTATCGGCAAACGCGTGACGCGCTCCGCCTTCTTCGCCGCTTACCACATCACGCATAGCGTTTAATACCACGTCTAAATTTTCACGGTTTTTAATCTCTATAGGCCGAAGTGATTTTAGCGGGATCAAGTCGACAGAACTATCCGGGTTCATATAGCCGCGAATTATCTGCGGTATATAGCGTTCGCCAGCATTAATCAGAGTGTTGACTGATGTGTTTAACTGCACTGGGGTAGTGGTCCAGTAACTTTGGCCTATACCAACAGGTATGGTGTCGCCAATGTACCAGGGTTGATTAAACCGAGCGCGTTTCCAGCCGCGGCTTGGCATATTTGCGTCAGACTCTTCGTACAAATCAATGCCGGTAAAATCGCCGAAGCCAAATTCATACATGGACTCGCTAATTTTATCGATGCCTAATTTATAAGCCAATTCGTAATAGTAGGTGTCACAAGAGACTTCTATGGCTTTTGATACATTGACTTTGCCGTGACCCCAACGACGCCAATCACGCCACACATGGGAAACATTAGGTAGTTTATAGCGACCTGTATCGTTTATAGTGTAGTCTTTCGTGATGACGCCTTCTTCGAGACCGATCAAACCTAAGTGGGGTTTAACGGTAGAGGCCGGGGGATACTGTCCTTGAGTTGCGCGGTTAATGAGTGGCCGGTCTGGAGAATTCAACAGCGCAGAATAATTTTTACTGCTGATACCGTGCACGAATAAATTTGGGTCATAGCTAGGGTTAGAATATAGGGCTAGAACACCACCGGTTTTAACATCGGTTACAACTACTGCGCCGCGCATACCTTCTATTATTCGCTGAGCCTCTAACTGAAGCTCAAGGTCTAGGTTAAGCACTATATCTTTGCCCGGCGTTGGCGGTTCAACACTCAACACCCGAATGATGCGGCCCTGATTGTTTACTTCAACCTGCTGATAACCAACTTTGCCGTGCAGTAGTTCTTCGTGGTATTTCTCAATGCCTAACTTGCCAATATCATGAGTCGCTGCATAATTATCTTCTTGTCCTGCTTCAACAAGCTTTTGCAAGTCGCGTTTATTAATACGTGCTACGTAACCGAGCGCGTGGGTAAGGGTTTCTTTGTACGGATAATGTCTAGCTAGACGGGCTTCAATTTGTACGCCAGGAAACTTGTGCTTACTGGCAGAAAAAAGCGCCACTTCCTCTTCACTTAATTGTGTGCGAAGGGCAACGGGTTTAAATCTGCGGGTACCCTTAAGCGTGGACTGAAAGCGTTCTAACTCATCGCTTGTGATGTCCATTAATTTGGTAAGGTCAGCAAGGGTCTGGTCAATATCATCGACCTGTTCGGGAATGACTTCTAAGCTAAAAACCGGGCGGTTTTCCGCTAAAAGTACACCATTTCGGTCGTAAATAAGACCGCGGTTGGGCGCTATGGGTAAAACTTTTATTCGATTACCGTTAGAGCGGGTTTGGTAATCTTCAAATTGGGTAACCTGTAAAGAGTAAAGGTTGTTTAGCACAATGCCCAGCATGGCTACAACGATAATAAAAGCGATAGTCGCGCGGCGAGCGAACAAGTTCGCCTCAGCTGAATGATCGCGAATTGCTTGTCGTTTTCGAGGCATTGACTTCCTTTGCATTAGTGTAGCGATTTCTTATTCACGGTGGTACGGGTGATTTTGCGTGACCGACCATGCGCGGTACAGGCTTTCGGTAAGGATAATTCGAACAAGAGGGTGGGGAAGCGTGAGGGCCGATAAGGACCATTTTTGCTCAGACGCCGCAATACACTCAGGCGCCAATCCTTCAGGCCCGCCGATAAGAAGGCTTACATCGCGCCCGTCCATTTTCCAATTGTCGAGTTGTTTAGCCAGTGTAGGGGTGTCCCAAGGCTTACCCGTTACTTCTAAGGTAACAATGCGGTTTCCTTTAGGAATAGCAGCCAGCATTTGCTCGCCTTCTTTCTCTAAAATACGCTTTATATCGGCGTTCTTACCCCGTTTACCTGCAGGAATTTCAGTAAATGACACCGGCATATCGCTGGGGAACCGACGAATAAATTCTTCAACGCCTGTGTTAACCCAGGCTGGCATCTTTGTTCCGACCGCCACAATTTGTATACGCACTTGATATACCCTTACCGCAGGAATGAGTTTTTCTTTTATACAATAAAGGCCATACGCTAATGAGGTATGGCCTTTATCGACCGTGTAGCTATGTATTTCTAGCCGGCGCTTAAATTATTGCGCCCACAGTTTTTCTAACTGATAGAAGTCACGGGTTTCGTCCTGCATAACGTGCAAGATAACATCACCAAAATCCACTAGAACCCATTCACCTGTTTCTTTACCTTCTACACTCCCAGGAGCATGGCCGGCATTTTTTGCTTCAACCATTACGTTTTCAGCAATAGAAGATACGTGGCGTTTAGAGTTACCCGAACAAATGATCATGGTATCTGTAATTGTTGATTTGCCGCGAACGTCTAGTTCGATAACATCACGGCCTTTCATGTCGTCAATTTTATCTTTAACAAACTGTTTGAGCTGTTGACTCTCCAAGAGCTTTCCTCACTTACTTAACTTTTATATAACTGATGTTCGTTTATGTAGGCTAATACGCTTTCTTCTAGCCAAGGCTCGGCAGAAGTAGCCTTTAAAGCGTTTGGCGCATTCGCTTCGTCAGACGTGGCAGCATCTGCTAATACGTCACGAATTTCAGTAGATGAAACACTATACAGTGGTGTGTTGGTCAACACTACATGGCCTGAAGGCTTCGTGTGAATAACACTTTTATCGTTAGTCACATGACGATCTAACCAAGCTTGTATCGCAGGGGGAGGCGAAAATTCTTCGTCGTCTCTGCGCATAACCACTAAGTGACAGTAATCGAGCAGGTCATCCCACTCGTACCATTTATCCAGATTATACAGTGAATCTGCGCCAATGAAAAAACAGATTGTATCATTGCTTTTTTCTTTCAACGCTCGCAGTGTTTTTACCGTATAAGAGGGTGACGGAAGCATCAGTTCAATTAACTCTGGAATAAGTCTGTCATTGTTTTGGGCACAAAGTTCAATCATTCTTACCCGGTGGGTTTCTGAAACGCCTACCGACTTATGGGGGGCTAATTTGCACGGCATTAGGTGAACATGCTCAATACCCACTTCATCAGCTGCTTTCAGTGCAGCACCAATATGACCTTTATGAGGGGGATTAAAAGTGCCGCCTAGGATAGCTTTTACATGTTGGTTTGATTGAGAAGAGCGTGATTGACTCACTTGTTTATTTACCTTGTCCATATCTTAATTGGGGCTTTAAGCTTGCAACAGCGGAATTTCGCGAAGATCTATGCCCATGAACATCATGCAAAGGTGACACATTTCAACATAGGGCCGGGCAATTACATTTTGTTTAAATGCATGGTCAGCTTGCGTAAGCGCGTTTTGTATGTCTTCGAGCTGTGCAAGGCTCAAACGATTTAATGCACTTTGATAAAAGCCTTGCCTATTGCGCCATATACCAAACTTTTGCCACTGTATAGGCGTGCCGCTTTGCTGAGCTAGTTTTAGCTTCCATAGCTGTTCCCATTCACGCACAAGCGCCCAGATAATAATGTTTGGCTCTAGACCTTCGCTTTCTAATCGATACAGCATTTTGATACAGCGAGTGCTGTCACCGCTAAGCATCACGTCAACCAACTGGAACACGTTAAAGCGCGATTGGTCCACCATAGCCTGCTCAATTTGCTCATCTGAGATAGACTGTTGCGGATAGAGCAGAGCGAGTTTGTCAATCTCTTGCTTGGCTGCCAGCATGTTGCCTTCACAAAAATCGGCAATCATTTTGGCGCCTGTCGCGGTCACGGAAAGCTGGTGGGCTTTAAGCTGTTGATTCAACCATGCGTTTAGCTGCTTGCCTTCCAGTGGATAGCAAAGTACCGATACACCCAGTTCATCAAGTACTTTAAACCATTTGCCGCGCTGTACGTCTTTACCTATTTTAGGACCGTGAACGAGCAACAGAATATCGGGGTTTAAAGACGCCGCCACTTCTTGCAGCATTTTACTGCCTTCAGTACCGGGCTTTCCTGTGGGTAGCTCTAATTCAATAAACTGCTGGCTAGAAAAAAGCGACATGCTTTGTGTGGCTTCAATTAACTGGTTCCAGTTGAAACCTGTTTCAGCAACAAGCACAGTGCGTTCTTCAAAACCATTGGCTTTTGCTTTAGCGCGAACTTGCTCAATAACATCAAACTTTTGCTGAGGTTCGTCTCCAAACACCAAGTAGCATGGCCTTAATGCCTTCGAAATATCTTGGCTAAATTGGTTTGGATAAATTTGCATTAAAAATTCTGATATCTATTGGGTTTATATTGATGAAGTGTTCGGCGCAGCCGCTGCCTGACTAGAAAGACGTCGAATCATAATATCTGCCGCCTCGTTGCGCATTTCGCTTAACATTAGTTCAAGCTCACGAGACTTTGCTAACACTTGGTCCGGATCGTCTTGATAGTCACGTACGACTTCAAATTGGGCCATTACCGCTTCTTTACCGGGAAATTGAACACGATAACGAACGACATATATAAGCTCGTACTCGGCAACTTGTCCCGAAGGGTAAACTGATAGCAATTGACGCTCTAATTTCTCAGGTAGCAAGTAAATATTTACGTGTTGATTAGAGCGGGTTGTTTCATCCACGTTAACACTGGATAAACCATAAACGTTAAGGCGTTTATCGAGCGCACGCGCAAGGGGCGCGTGTGCTCGGGCACTTTCAATGGCAACCGTGTTAATGTCGTCAGGTAGGCTAGGGCTGCTCCGCAAATGAAAACCACAGCCTGTTACCCAAACGGTAGCCAACACAGCGACTACAAATTGTAAGTGCTTTTTCATCACCATCTGACCTAGTTAGCTACAATGTTGACAAGCTTGCCAGGAACAACAATCACTTTGCGAATGGTTTTACCTTCGATGAATTGTTGAACGTTAGGCTGCTCTTTCGCTGACGCTTCAATTGTTTCTTTGCTTGCATCAGCTGCAATAGTCATTTTCGCGCGAACTTTACCGTTCACCTGAACAATAATAAGCTTCTCGTCTTCAACCAAAGCCGCTTTATCTGCCTCTGGCCATGGTGCTGAATCGATATCTTCACTGTGGCCTAGTACTTTCCAAAGCTCGTGAGCGATGTGCGGAGTAATAGGGTTAAGCAGCAATAAGATAGACTCACAGGCTTCGCGCATAATAGCGATGTCCTGAGCGTTTTCTTGTGGCGCTTTTTGCAGGTGGTTCAGTAGCTCCATCACTGCAGCAACCGCAGTATTGAAGGTTTGGCGACGACCCAAGTCATCAGACACTTTTTCAATAGTCTTGTGTACTTCACGGCGAAGTGCCTGCTGGTCTTTCGACAGTGATTTAACGTCAATAGCTTCTGGCGCGCCTTTTTCCACATGCTCGGTAACAAGCTTCCAAATACGACGTAGGAAACGGTTTGCACCTTCAACGCCAGAATCAACCCACTCTAGGGTCTGCTCTGGTGGCGCTGCAAACATAGTGAATAGACGGACTGTATCGGCACCGTATAAGTCGATAACTTCTTGCGGATCGATACCGTTATTCTTCGACTTAGACATTTTGGTCATGCCGCCATGAATAACTTCTTCGCCATCGGCTGTCAGCCACGCTTTAACAATGCGGCCTTTGTCATCTTTCTCTGTGCTTACTTCAGTAGGCGAGAACCAAGTTTTCTTACCAGACGCGTCTTCACGGTAGTAAGAGTCGGCTAATACCATGCCCTGACACAGCAACCGCTTAAATGGCTCGTCAGAGTTCACCAAGCCTTCGTCGCGCAGTAATTTGTGGAAGAAACGCGAGTAAAGCAAGTGCAAGATGGCGTGCTCGATCCCACCGATATATTGGTCTACCGGTAGCCAGTAGTTGGCTGAAGTCGGGTCAAGCATGGCATCGTTGTTGGTAGCACTTGCGTAACGTGCGTAATACCAAGATGACTCCATAAAGGTATCAAAGGTGTCAGTTTCACGTAACGCAGCTTCACCATTGTATGTGGTCTTAGCCCACTCAGGGTCAGCTTTAATTGGCGAGGTTACGCCATTCATTTCTACGTCTTCAGGTAATACAACCGGTAGTTGGTCAGCAGGAACCGGAACAGACTCACCGTTTTCCAAATTAAGCATTGGAATAGGTGCGCCCCAGTAACGCTGACGGCTTACGCCCCAGTCACGTAGACGGTAGTTAACTTTTCGCTTACCACAGCCTTTGCCTTCAAGTTCATCAGCAATACCATTAAATGCGGCATCGAACTCAAGACCGTCGAACTTATCTGAATTGATCAAGCTGCCTTTTTCAGTAAATGCCGAGGCGCTAAGGTCGCACTTATCTTCATCACCTGCGTTTGGCGCAATAACTTGTTGAATAGGTAAGTTGTATTTAGTCGCAAATTCCCAATCGCGTTGGTCGTGTCCTGGTACCGCCATAACTGCGCCTGAACCGTAGTCCATCAATACAAAGTTAGCGACCCAAATTGGAAGCTTTTCACCAGTTAAAGGATGGATAACTTCAAAGCCAGTGGCAAAGCCTTTCTTCTCCATAGTCGCTAATTCAGCTTCTGCAACCTTGGTGTTCTTACACTCTTCAATAAAAGCTGCTAAATCTGGATTAGACTGCGCTGCAAACTCAGCTAATGGGTGCTGCGCCGCTACTGCTACGTAAGTTACGCCGTAGAAGGTATCCGGACGGGTGGTGTATACCGTTAAATCGGCAATATCGTTAACCGCTGATGCTAGGTCAAACGTAATTTCCACGCCTTCAGAACGGCCAATCCAGTTCGCTTGCATGGCGCGTACTTGATCCGGCCATTCTTCAAGCTGTTCTAAATCTTGTAAAAGCTCTTCAGCGTAGTCAGTAATTTTAATAAACCACTGTGGGATCTCTTTTTGCTCAACCAGTGCACCAGAGCGCCATCCACGACCGTCTATTACCTGCTCGTTAGCTAAAACAGTTTGGTCTACCGGGTCCCAGTTCACAGTAGAGTTTTTCTTGTAAACAAGACCTTTTTCGTAAAGACGTGTGAAGAACCATTGCTCCCAGCGATAGTAATCTGATTTACACGTTGTTACTTCGCGATCCCAGTCGTAACCAAAACCCAACGAGCGAAGCTGGTTTTTCATGTAATCAATATTTGAGTATGTCCATTTAGCCGGTGCAGTGTTGTTGTTAATTGCTGCATTTTCAGCCGGAAGACCAAAAGCATCCCAACCCATAGGCTGCAATACATTTTTACCCTGCATGCGCTGGAAACGGCTAATTACGTCTCCAATGGTGTAATTGCGCACGTGACCCATGTGAAGTCGGCCACTAGGATAGGGGAACATCGACAGGCAGTAGAATTTTTCTTTGTCTACATCGTCGTTTGCTTTAAAAGATTGGTTATCTTCCCAGTATTGCTGAACACGCTGTTCAATGTCTTTCGGATTGTACTGATTATCGGCCATGAAACTTAGGCTTCCGCATTAAAAAGTTAAAACGTTTATGGGGCGGCATAAGGCAAACGAGTTGCAAGAGTGTTTGTAATTTTTCTTGCATTATTGCCATTTAACCGCACGTGGGATGTTCCCACTTTACATACATATAGCCCAATAGAATAACCCAGCGCTAAGCCATGCCTCAATAGCTTAACACTGAACTAGGCAATATTTATTTCTGCTTGCATGAAAAGTGAGCATTAATGAAACAGTTTGAGCTAGATAACAATGATGAACTGCCTAAACTCTCGCGTAAAATATACATAGTGACCTATATAAGTCCTCTATTATCGCTTGGCATTGTCTTTTACCATTTCGTTAAGCTGTCTGTCACTAAAAGCAGTTAATGCATTTAGCTGCTGTGCCTGCACTTTGTCGACGACCTTAACCAAATTGGCTGCGTCCTCGCTAGATGCTCTTTTACCGTTGAAGTGGATATTTCCAGAGGCGTGATAGGTAAGGGTAACTTTTGTCTTCGGTGAGAATTCGCGTTTTGTATTTTCATTTTTGGGCTCACTTTCTTCTAACGCGCTGAATTCCCAAGTGAGCGCACCCGTTAAGCCCATTTCTTGAAGCGGTCCTAATCCGCCTGTCATTACTACTTTTTCGTTAGGCACAACATAGCTTATTTGCATGTGTGCTGCACTTGCTGCTCCCTTGACTTCGCAAAAGCAACCTCCGGCTTGTTCATCAATGCTAAGCGTACCCTTCCACCAGGTATGATCTTTTGGCCACCACATATCAACGCGTTGAACAAAGTGAGAATACACGGCTTCGATAGGGGCCGCGCTTTCACTTTCGTTAGTGATAGAAAACCCAGAATTGTCTGCATAGTTTATCTTAGCGAGACAAGATGGAGAAAATATAGCGCCCACTAGACTCGAAAAAAGAACGGCTTTACTAGCTCTCGTTATTGTCGTCATTGTTCTAACCTTTGGTTTTTATTATTCGTGTTGGCTGCTAGGAAATCTTAATTTCACTATCTATCGCACTTACTGCCATTAAAAAGCTACACCTTGTTTCCCCATGTATCAATATGATTAGAAGCCTTAGCGCCTGCTCGTTATATGCTAATTAATACATTAAGTCGCCAAGCTGGTTGTTTGTTGTGCAATTAACAGCGTAAAGCTAGGTTATAAGAGTTAACCGTTTGACAGTGCTGTTAATTAGGGTTTCACTTAAGTAAAGAAACGAAAATAGAACAAGCATGTCTGTAGACACTAATATTTATGCGTTAAATGTAGACGCGCTATCACCCACCATAAATCGCCGTGCGATAAATAGTGCCTTGAAAGACAGTGAAGCGCTAAATGCGACTTTTATTGGGCAAGAGCGAGCACGGGAAGCGCTCACATTTGGTTTAGGAATTAACACCAAAGGTTATAACCTATACGTGATGGGTGAACCTGCCACAGGCCGATTTACTCTGGTAAAAGATTACATTGAGCGTCAAGTTGCACAGCTTTGTGCACCCGACGATTGGTGTTATATCAATAATTTCGACGATGAACGCCAACCCGTAGCGCTAAAATTTCCGCCAAGTGGTGGCAAGGCGTTTCAAAAAGATATGGCTGCACTTATCGATGATGTCTTGGATTCACTGCCTATCGCATTTGACAACCCTGGCTACCAGCGCCGCCGTACCTCTATCTCCAGAGAGTTTGAGCAAAAGTACGATGCAGCTATTGATGCTGTAGAGCGTTATGCACAAGCCAACGACGTTGCGCTTTATGAAGAGGGTGGCTCAATTTCGTTTTCACCTATCATTAACGGCAAGCCAATTAGAGATACTGATTTTGCATCGCTTACAGATGAGCAACGTGAAGGCTTCTACACGCTTATCGACGATTTAGAAAACAGGCTGAGTGAAAGTTTGTTGAGTTTACCTACATGGAAGCGCGAAAACTCAGAGCGTCTGCGTGAGCTTGACAAAATGACCGCAGAGCACGTTATTAAGCCACTTATTAAAGTACTTGAGCATAAATACGCGTCTGAGCTTGGAGTCATTAAATATCTAAAGCAGCTTAAACCGGCTTTGGTTAACGCTATCTTGGTTATTCGTGGCGAAGAGCAGAAAGAGGAAAAGAGTGACGATTTCGATAAGAAGATATTCTTAGAAGAGCAGTTTCTTCCTAATGTTCTTGTATCGAACAAACTGGACGATGCGGCCCCCGTTATCTACGAGCCAAACCCTACCTATCAAAACTTGTTTGGTAAAATCGAATACACCAACGTTCACGGAAGCGTTTTTACCAATTATCGAATGATACAATCCGGTGCGCTGCACCGTGCAAATGGCGGCTACCTTTTATTAGATGTAGACCAGTTAATAGAACAGCCGTTCGTGTGGGATACTCTGAAGCTTGCTATTAAATCTCAGCGCTTACGTATGGACTTACCGCAGCAAGACGTGGGTATGGTAAATAACATCACGCTAAACCCGCAGCCTATCGACTTAAATGTGAAAATCGTTTTGTTAGGTTCGCGCGATTTATATTACACGCTGCAAGATTATGATGATGAGTTTGATGAACTGTTTAGAGTGTTGGTGGATTTTGATTTGGAAATTCCCGTCACCAGACAGGCGCTTTTTGATTTCGTGGGCAAAGTACGTGCGCACCTCATTCAGTTAGGACTTAAAGGCATTACCGCTAACGCGATGTGCAGGCTAGTTGAGTACTCGTTAAGAATGGCTGAACACAAAGAAAAGCTATCTGCGCACTTCGCTGAAGTCATCGAACTAGTTAATGAAGCCTATTATTTCTGTCAGAAATCTAATGCCGACACGCTAGAACTTGATCATTTAAAAACAGCATTAAGTGCCAAGAAGCGTCGTACTGGCCGCGTTAGTCAAACCCTTCTAAACGATATTAAAGAAGGGCACGTGCTCATTGCCACTGAAGGTAAAGCGGTGGGCAAAGTAAACGGATTAACGGTGTTAGACATTGGCGATACCGCATTTGGTACACCTGCTCGCATTACGTCTACTGTTTTTGCGGGGGCTAGTGGTGTGGTTGATATTGAGCGGGAAGTAGAGCTTGGACAACCTATACATTCCAAAGGCGTTATGTTGCTCAACGGTTATTTAGGCAACAAGTATGCGCAGCATTTCCCGCTAACGCTCTCAGCGAATATCGCGCTGGAGCAGTCATACGGTCACATAGACGGCGATAGTGCATCCCTTGGAGAACTCGTTGCGCTTATCTCTGCGCTGACTGAAATCCCTTGCTTACAAACCTTGGCCATCACGGGTTCCATAAACCAATATGGTGAAGTGCAAGCGGTGGGCGGTGTGAACGAGAAGATAGAAGGCTTCTTTGACTTGTGCCAGCATCGCGGCCTCACTGGAACTCAGGGTGTGATTATTCCTAAATCGAATGCGATTAATTTGGTGTTAGACGCCACTGTTATCGATGCGGTGAAAAAGGGGCTGTTTCACATTTACACCGTTGAAACCGTCGATGACGCGCTTACTATATTGATGGAGCAAGAAGCGGGTAAAATCAGCAGCAAAGGACGCTACCCGAAAAACTCTATCAACTATTACGCTGTGAACCGTTTATACAATATCGCGCTTATCGTGAACGGTGGTGATGGAGAATAAATGAAATAATAACCTTTCCTTTCAGATAATCGTACTACGTTTACAACAACTAAATGAGTAACGGCGACCATAATTGTCGCCTTGTTCGCTATACTTATTTCGCAAACGTAAAAGATTTTGAGGCGATACTATGCAACCTTCTCATAGTGTAGAGGCAAGAAATAATGTCACGATTCATGGTTCTGGCGATAAGGTAATATTGCTGGCTCACGGTTTTGGCTGTGATCAGAAAATGTGGCGTCACCTGCTGCCGTATCTCGATAATCAATATAAAGTGATTCTATTCGATTATGTGGGGTGCGGTTCTTCTGACTATTCAGCTTATAACAAACAGCGTTATTCAACGCTGAAAGGTTACGCGCAAGACGTACTAGATATCTGCGAGGAACTTAGCTTAGAAGATGTAATCTTTGTTGGTCACTCTGTAAGCAGCATGATTGGCATGCATGCGGCCATTCAGTCTCCTCATATTTTTTCAAAGCTTGCTATGATATGCCCCTCTCCCTGTTTTCTTAATTTTCCTCCTGAATATGAAGGTGGCTTCGACAAGGAAGATTTAGAAGAATTAATTAATTTAATGGACAAAAACTATGTAGGGTGGGCGAACTACTTGGCACCTCTTGTGATGGGGCAAGACAGCGATGCAGCACTAACGCAAGAACTCGAGACCAGTTTCTGCTCCACTGATCCCAAGTTTGCAAAACCGTTTGCTAAAGCTACGTTTTTCGCTGACGACAGGGCTATGCTTTCTAAGCTTACCCTTCCCACACTCATCGTACAAAGCAAACACGACAATTTAGCTTCCACCGCAGTGGGAGACTACATGAATCAAATAATTCCAAGCTCCCAGCTAAAAATTGTTGATGCACACGGACATTGTTTGCATATGACGAATCCCGCCATTGTATCTTCAATCGTAAGGGAGTTTGTCAGTTGAAGGAGGGGGTAGGGGAAGATTTTCCCTGTTTACTAATAAAGTCAGATATTGAAACTACTAAAATTATCTGGTTGAACCCGTTTGCGTACGACTACCTTGGTTTGAAAAAGCCCGTTGAGGCGAAAATTGCCAATATTGTGTCTAAAGCCAGCTTAATTTTTTATGAAAGCTATATAAAACCCATCATTCTCGCTAACGGAAAGTACTTAGAAGTTCAAATTACGTTGATTTCTGAAGGGAAAAGGCGTGTTCCCGCAGTGGCGAATTTAACGTTGTCAGACAACATTGTGTACTGGGCTATTTATGTAGCCGAAGAGCGAGATAAACTTTATCAGGAATTGCTAGAAGCAAGAGATCTGCTTGAAAAAAAGACGGAAGAATTAACAGCAGTTAGTCGCAAAGACTCGCTAACGCCACTACTGAATCGGCGAGCAGCGAAAGACGACATAAACGTACTAATAAAGCAATCTTCCCAGGCTTTTTTACCCTTATCATTTTTGCTCTTAGATATCGATTTTTTTAAAAATATTAACGACACTTTCGGGCATGATGAGGGAGATAAGGTATTGGTAGCGCTTTCCAAACTACTCCTTGAACAAGTGCGTGAAACGGATGTGGTTGCTAGATGGGGCGGAGAAGAGTTTTTGATTGTTCTATATAACGCGAATGTTGAATCCATCAAGTCTTTCAGCGACAGGCTACACAATGCAATCGAGACCATTGTACTTCCAAATGGTAATCCATTAACTGTAAGCATTGGTGGTGCGGTACTAGAGCAAGATGAACTGAAAGAGTCAGACGTTATTGCTGCGCAATTATTAAAAGCCGATAAAGCACTATATTCAGCAAAAGACAATCAAAGAGCGCACACGCGGATATTTGATAAAGAGAAAGGTTTTATAAGGCTCTAAACGTCTTTAATTCTTTGTCTTCCTTTTGGTTATAAAATACAAAAAAGGGAGCATGCGCTCCCCAATTGATAATACGCCCAGTATTTATTTAGGCGGCATACGCAAACCGCCATCCAAGCGGATTGTTTCACCATTTAAATAGCTGTTATTTGCCATATGTATAACCAACTTAGCAAACTCTTCGGGCAGCCCTAATCGCTTAGGAAACTGTACGTTGGCAGACAGCGCATCTTGCACCTTTTCTGGCATAGCAAGCAGCATTGGCGTACCCATTACACCAGGCGCTATGGTATTTACGCGAATGCCTAAGGGGGCTAAATCTCTAGCCATTGGTAGGGTTAGGCCAATAATTCCGGCTTTACTAGCGGCATAGGCAGTTTGACCTATTTGACCTTCGTAACCTGCGACTGAAGCAGTATTGATAATAAGACCGCGTTCACCTTCTTCAGTTATCGGCGACTGTTTAGCCATAGTGGCAGCCACTAAACGAGACACATTAAAGCTTCCCACTAAGTTAATATCGATAGTTTTCTGGAAATCGCCAAGTGGGGCAGGGTTGCCTTCTCTATCAAGTAAACGCTTTGCGGGAGCAATACCTGCGCAGTTGACCACCAGTGAAATAACACCAAACCTGTCAGTGGTTGCGTCGATAGCCGCTTGAACAGAGGCTTCATCACGAACATCGGTTTTGGTGAAAAGTGTGTTGTCGTTACCTAATTCTTCAACGCGTTGCGCGCCAAGTTCGTCATTTAGGTCGAAAAGGCTGACGTTGGCACCCGCTTCGCGAAGCGCAATCGCGGTAGCATGACCAAGTCCAGAGCAACCACCAGTAACAATGGCGGTAAGATTGTTTAGCGTCATAGTTTTCCCTTAAACCCTATTTGTTCACTGTTATTAACGTGATGTTAACGGGAAGTAAGAAGAAAAACTATGGTGCCGAAAGGGAACGGCACCTTTAATTCAGTTATTTTGGCAACTGAATTTTACAGTCTTCGCTTTGGCGATAAATAATAAGCGTGTGGCCAATTACCTGAAGCTTAACTGAGTTGGTTTCACGTACAATGGCGTCCATGATAAGCGCTTTTTCTTCGCGATCATCAGTTGGCACCTTAACTTTAATTAATTCATGGTGACTAAGTGCGTTGTCAATTTCCGCAACCACACCTTCCGTTAGGCCATTCCCACCTAGTTGCACAACAGGTTTTAACGGGTGTGCAAGACCTTTAAGGAATTGTTTCTGTTTATTTGAAAGTTTCATCTAGTAATATTTCTTACAATTAATCTGTTAGTTTAAGCTTGAAATAACGTATTCTAACGCCATCTTCTCTACAATCCTAATGACATTGTACTGGAATGACAAAAAAGAAACACTCCGCCAGCAGTAAACGCTGGCTACAAGAACACGTTAACGACCATTATGTGCAAAAAGCAAATAAGGAAGGTTGGCGTTCGCGAGCTATTTATAAACTGGAAGAAATCCAGAAAAAAGATAAGCTTATAAAGCCAGGAATGACACTTGTAGACCTTGGTGCTGCGCCAGGGGGCTGGTCTCAGCTTGCTGCACAGCTTGTTGGCGACAATGGTCAAGTTATCGCGTGCGATATTTTGCCCATGGACCCAATAGTTGGCGTAGACTTTCTGCAAGGTGATTTCAGAGAGGACGCGGTTCTCGACGCACTATTGAACAGAATCGGTGGGAACACCGTAGATATTGTGTTGTCTGATATGGCACCGAACCTTGCAGGTAATGCTTCGGTCGACCAATCTCGCTCTATGTACCTTTGCGAACTAGCGCTAGATATGTGTCACCAAGTTTTGAAGCCTGGAGGTTCTTTTGTCATTAAGGTGTTCCAAGGTGAAGGTTTTGTTGAGTTCATGAACGCACTTAAACAATCTTTCACAACCATAAAGACGCGTAAGCCTGACTCGTCCAGATCACGTTCTCGTGAGGTGTATTTGGTGGCTTGTGGGTATAAAGTGTAGTACGCTTTGGGTTAAGCGGTTTTCGTTGCGAGTTGTGGCGTTTATTCAATAAACAACTTGTTGAATATACAAGCAATTCGGGTTTATAGAGGTTAGTAGCATTGAGCGATATGGCAAAAAATTTAATCTTATGGTTAGTCATCGCCGTTGTTTTAATGTCGGTTTTTCAGAGCTTTTCACCGAGTGAATCGTCTCGTTCACAAACTGACTACACAACGTTTTTGAGAGAAGCAGAACAGGGAAATATTCGTGAAGTTCGCATTAATAATAGTGGCGAAATTCGCGGTACAAAGCGTTCAGGCGAAACTTTCCAAACATTCGTACCTTACTTCGATGACAAGTTAGTATCTGACTTAGTTAAGAACGACGTAAGAGTGTACGGTGAACCACCGGAAGAGCAGTCTCTTCTAACGTCAATTTTCATTTCATGGTTCCCCATGTTGTTGCTTATCGGTGTGTGGATATTCTTCATGCGTCAAATGCAAGGTGGTGGCGGCCGTGGCGCTATGTCTTTTGGTAAGAGCAAAGCTCGCTTACTTGGTGAAGACCAAATCAAGACAACATTTGCTGACGTAGCAGGCTGTGATGAAGCTAAAGAAGACGTGTCTGAACTGGTAGACTTCCTTCGCGACCCATCTAAGTTTCAGAAACTTGGTGGTAAGATCCCGAAGGGCGTACTAATGGTAGGTCCTCCAGGTACAGGTAAAACACTATTAGCGAAGGCGATTGCCGGCGAAGCAAAAGTGCCGTTTTTCACCATATCGGGTTCTGACTTCGTTGAAATGTTTGTGGGTGTGGGTGCATCGCGTGTTCGTGATATGTTCGAACAAGCCAAGAAAGCAGCGCCGTGCATCATCTTTATCGACGAAATTGACGCGGTAGGCCGTCAACGTGGTGCAGGTTTAGGTGGTGGTCACGATGAGCGTGAACAAACACTTAACCAAATGCTAGTTGAAATGGACGGTTTTGAAGGTCATGAAGGTATTATCGTTATTGCGGCAACTAACCGCCCTGACGTACTAGATCCTGCGTTACTTCGTCCAGGTCGCTTTGACCGTCAAGTAGTGGTTGGTCTTCCTGACATCCGCGGTCGTGAACAAATTCTTAAGGTTCACATTCGCAAAGTACCTGTTGCCGACAACGTAGAACCTTCTGTCATTGCTCGTGGTACACCAGGTTTCTCAGGTGCCGATTTGGCGAACCTAGTAAATGAAGCTGCATTGTTTGCTGCTCGTGGTAACAAACGTTTGGTTTCAATGGAAGAGTTTGAAAAAGCGAAAGACAAAATCATGATGGGCTCTGAACGTAAGTCTATGGTGATGTCTGAGCCTGAAAAAGAAATGACAGCGTATCACGAAGCAGGTCACGCCATTGTTGGTCGCTTAGTGCCAGAGCACGATCCGGTTTACAAAGTATCGATCATTCCACGCGGTCGCGCGTTGGGTGTGACCATGTATTTGCCTGAACAAGACCGTGTAAGTCATTCTAAACAACACTTAGAAAGCATGATTTCTAGCTTGTTTGGTGGGCGTATTGCTGAAGCCATCATTTACGGCGACGACAAAGTAACAACGGGTGCGTCTAACGACATCGAGCGCGCAACTGAAATTGCACGTAAGATGGTGACTCAGTGGGGCTTGTCGAGCAAAATGGGTCCAATGCTTTATGCTGAAGACGAAGGTGAAGTGTTCCTAGGTAAGTCTATGTCTAAGGCAACGAATATGTCTGATGACACAGCACGTGCTATTGATGCCGAAATCAAGTCATTGATTGACAGCAACTACGAACGCGCTCAAAAAATCCTTGAAGACAACATTGATATCTTACACTCAATGAAAGACGCACTGATGAAGTACGAAACCATTGATGCTAAGCAAATCGATGATCTGATGAACCGCACTGATGTTCGTCCACCTGCCGACTGGGATGATAGCAAGCCGTCTGGTGGCGATAAGCCAAGCGGTGGTGCACCAGTTCGCGAAGGTGAAATTAAAAACGATGGTGTTGATAAACCGTCTGTAGGCAAGCCGGGCGATATTCCAAGCTAAGCCTCTACACTAATTAAAAAACGCCAGTTCAGCTGGCGTTTTTTGTTAGAGCAGGTTGATTTTAACCTAATTCTTATTGCTATCTCCGTGGGTTAAAATCAGTTTGCTTTATAGCTTCATCTTTAAAGAACAATAATGCGAGTAATTCATGCAGTTTGGAAAGCACTTCATCGATTTATCACAGTCACATGTGATGGGCATATTAAATGTAACACCTGACTCATTCTCTGACGGCGGCAAACATGCCGGTGTGACGCAGGCCGTTGAACACGCGCTTGGTATGCTTGAAGAGGGCGCAACCTTTATCGACATCGGCGGTGAATCAACGCGACCTGGCGCCCCGGATGTGTCACTGCAAGAAGAGCTTGACCGTACAATACCTGTTATTGAAGCTGTCGCTAAAAGGAGCGAGTGCGTAATATCCATTGATACTAGTAAAGCAGAGGTAATGCGCGAAGCGGTAAAAGCCGGAGCAGGGTTGATAAACGATGTACGTGCTTTGCAAGAGCCAGGTGCACTTGAGGCCGCCGCCAGTACTAATGTCCCTGTGTGCTTAATGCATATGAAAGGACAGCCTCGAACTATGCAAAACAACCCTGAATATAACGATTTAATTAAGGAAGTAGGTCACTTCTTAATGGAACGCGCTGGGGCATGTGAGCAGGCCGGCATTCCTAAAGAAACCATATTGTTCGACCCAGGCTACGGATTTGGTAAATCACTAGAGCACAATTATGCCTTGGTTAAACATCTTCCACGTATCATGTCGTTAGGTTATCCCGTGTTGGTTGGAATGTCGCGTAAATCGATGATAGGAAATTTGCTTAACAGAAAAGTTGATGAGCGCTTGGCGGGAAGCATAAGCCTCGCTACAATTGTCGCACAAATGGGCGCACAGATTATTCGCGTTCACGACGTTAAAGAAACAGCGGATGCTGTCAATATCGTGAAAATGCTGAATACGATTAAATAAGGAATAATAATGACCCAGCGCAAATATTTTGGTACCGATGGTATACGTGGAAAAGTCGGCGAGAGTAATATCAACCCTGAGTTTGTAACCAAATTAGGGTGGGCAGCGGGTAAAGTACTGGCGGGCCGTGGCACGAATAAGGTACTTATCGGTAAGGACACACGAATTTCTGGCTACATGTTAGAGTCCTCTCTAGAAGCAGGTTTATCGGCAGCAGGCATCAACATTGGCTTGCTAGGTCCTATGCCTACACCAGCCATTGCGTATCTAACTAAAACGTTTCGCTCTGAAGCGGGTATTGTAATCAGTGCCTCTCATAATCCTTTTTACGATAACGGAATTAAGTTTTTCTCTGCACAAGGTTTTAAGCTTGATGACGATATTGAGCTTGCTATTGAAGACATGTTAGAGCGCCCAATGACCTGCGTAGCGTCTGACAAGCTAGGTAAGGCAACCAGAATTGATGATGCAGCTGGCCGTTACATTGAATTTTGTAAAGGCACATTCCCGTCAGAGTTATCGTTAACGGGTATTAAAATAGTAGTAGATTGCGCACACGGTGCTACGTACCACATAGCGCCAAACGTACTTCGCGAGTTAGGAGCAACAGTAGTTGAACTGGGTACCACGCCGAATGGTTTAAATATTAATGACGGTGTTGGCGCAACCTCAATGGATGCGATAGTCAATAAAGTTAAAGAAACTGGCGCTGACCTTGGCTTTGCCCTAGATGGCGACGGCGATCGCATTATGATGGTAGACCACCTTGGTAATGTTTTAGACGGAGACCAGATTGTTTACATTATTGCTCGAGACGCGCTTAAAAATGGCAAGATGCAGGGCGGCGTAGTGGGTACATTGATGAGTAATCTTGGCCTTGAAAACGCACTATCGAAGTTGGGCGTTCCATTTGCTAGAAGTAACGTCGGTGACCGATACGTAATGGAACTTCTTCAGCAAAAAGGCTGGTCCATTGGCGGTGAAAATTCAGGGCACGTTCTTAACCTAAATATGAGCTCTACTGGAGATGGTATAGTAGCCGGACTTCAGGTGCTTGCCGCAATGCTGCGTTCGCATATGGATCTGCATGATTTATCGAGCGGTTTTGATATGTATCCACAAACATTGGTTAACGTGCGTTACGCCAACCAAGAGGTGGATTACCTCTCACACCAAGACGTACAAAACGCAAAGAAAGAAGCAGAGTCTGCGTTGGGCAAGACGGGTAGGGTACTTCTGCGTAAGAGTGGTACTGAACCGTTAATTCGAGTAATGGTAGAGTCCAACGACGATGCACAATCTCATAAATGGGCTGAGCATATTGCAGAAACTGTTCGTAATCTCGCCAATTAGTTGGCGTAGCAGGAAATTTTGCTTTTTGTGCTTGTATCTTTTCAATTAAATAGTTAATATCACGCCCGCTTTAAAGACAGGGCTAAGGTCTGCGTTGTGAGTGAAAATGTAAGAAAGCCATTCGTGGCTGGCAACTGGAAAATGAACGGAAATTTGGCATTAGTTGCTGAATTTAATCAAAAGCTGGCGAATGTAAAAGCTGATTCGGAAATCGTAATTTGCGCTCCTTCACTTCTTTTACACGCATTTGAAACCCATTCGTTTGCCATTGGTGCTCAAAACGTAAGTCATCTTAATAACGGCGCTCACACTGGTGAGTTGTCAGTTGAAATGCTTAAAGAAGCAGCTTGTGAATACGCAATTGTTGGGCACTCTGAAAGACGTGAAGACCAAGGCGAGTCAAGCGAACTTGTTGCATTAAAGGCAAAGCAATGTGTTTCTTCAGGTGTCGTACCCATCATTTGTGTTGGTGAGCCACTTGAAGTGAGAGAGGCTGATAACGTAGATTCGTTTGTCGGTGAACAGTTAGACGCTCTTGTTAATGCAATGTCTGTGGATGAACTAAGCAAAACAGTTATAGCTTACGAGCCGATTTGGGCAATTGGAACTGGTAAAACAGCCAGCCCTGAGCAAGCACAAGAAGTACACGAATTTATTCGCGGCTACTTTAATAAAGTGGACGCACAATTGGCTCAAGGCCTTCGTATTTTGTACGGTGGTAGTGTAAAGCCAGATAATGCTGAAACCCTATTTGCACAGAAAGATGTAGATGGCGGTTTAATTGGCGGAGCCAGTTTAAAAGCTGAAGATTTTATTTCAATTTGCCAAGCGGCAAACTGACGAGGTATTTATGATTTACGAAGTGCTTTTAGTAGCATACCTAATTGTAGCGCTTTTACTTATTGGTTTCGTGTTGATCCAACAGGGTAAAGGTGCAGATATGGGCGCTTCATTTGGCTCAGGTGGTTCAAATACAGTATTTGGTTCATCGGGTTCAGGTAACTTTATGACGCGTACCACCGGTATTTTAGCTGGTCTGTTTTTCTTTATTAGCCTCAGCTTAGGCGCAATGACTGCAAATCGTGAAAGTGTTGAAGACGAGTGGAACAACCTAGAAGTTCCAGCGGCTGTTGAAGAGCCAGTACAGCTTCCGGCTGACCAAGATGTGCCTGTTATTGAAGACGCGGCGCAAAGCGACGTACCAGCGGTTGAAGCAGATGCTTCTGATGTGCCAGCAGTTGATGCTTCTGATGTTCCAGCAGCTGATGGCTCTGAAGGTTCAAACTAATAATATAAAAATTTCGCGGAAGTGGTGGAATTGGTAGACACGCCATCTTGAGGGGGTGGTGAGCATAGCTCGTGCGGGTTCAAGTCCCGCTTTCCGCACCAATTAATAATAAAAGCCAGCGTTATGCTGGCTTTTTGCTTTTTGTAGTCTGCCCATTGTGCCAATCAATGTTTAGCGAATATGTGTCGAGTACAGAGTATTTGTAACAAAGCGTTAAAATCTAAAATTTACAGCATGTTATACCTGTCCCTATTATTATTAATCAGCTATTCTTAACTTCGACATTTATTTCGACTGCGTTAAAATTATAACGATCTTTACGGGGCACTATAGTGCAAAAGACACTAAGTCAGACTTTATTCCAAACCTTGTTAATAGGGATTGTAATAGCATCACTTCTGATTATTGGCGCTGTTTGGCGTTCCGCGAACACTCTTGTTGTCCAAAATATTGATCACGATATTCTTTTAGCTGAAAAAGTTTTTGATAAAGTCGTTGCCGACAGGCAAGCTGTCATTAAAAGTGTTTCAAAAGTTCTATCTCGTTCCTTTGATTTCAGACGTGCCGTTGGAACCGAGAATATTCCATCTATTGAAGCTGCATTTACGAGTTATGCTGATCGCCTCAATACACAAATTATCGCCTTAGTAAGCCTGGACCATAAGGTTGTTGCAACCCACACAGACTTATTCGAAGTTGGTCAGGATGTAGAAAGCAGTTTGTCGCTTGTCGCACAAGGGCGAGACAGCGGCTTTTTTGTTGTAAATAATAATCTAGTTCAGCTGAACCTACTTCGTGTAGAAATTCCTACACTTAGATATTACATGTTGATTGGTGTCGAATTTGACACCGCGCTACTTGAGCAGTTTAAGCAACTTGTCGATGCAGAAATCATCATTTCTGAGATAGGTACAGGCGAGGTAATAAAAGCGACATTAGATAAGACCGAAGCGCAAAGAATACTATCATCTGAACAAGATCCATCTTGGATAGACGTAACCTTCAAAAACGAATTAACTTATTTTGCTCGCCAAGTCAGTATCGGGTCTGAGCAGAATTTGCCTGTTGCCATTACATTAGCTGTAGATACAACCTCTTATTTCAACGCATTCACGCGTATTCAAATAACCATATTGGCTTTTTGCCTGTTAGCAATTCTTATCGCCATGGGCCTTTCTCTGTTATTGGCAAGAAATGTAAGCGAGCCTGTATCTAAATTGGTAAAAGCAGTAAACAGGGTGGCATCAGGAAGCTATGGGGCAACTCTTGAAGCACCGGCTAAACTTAAAGAAATAACTGAGCTTGCTAATGCGGTAGACAGCATGCAAGCGAGTATTAAAAGCCGTGAAAAGCACATACGCTACCAAGCAGAGCACGATGTGTTAACTGGGCTTTTTAATCGTAACTATGTTGAAACTTATTTTGAGTCTGAGCTTAGCCAAGGGCGAGCCGTTCAAGTTGTAGCGATAACCGTTATTGGGTTTAGAACCATAAACGACTTATATGGTTACTCAAATGGTGATAATACGTTGAAGGCTCTTGCTCAACGTTTGCAGCGCTGGCCCGGAATATCTGCACGACTAGCAGGCGGCGAGATACTGTATATTTCACATGAGTCGCTGAATGATGACCAGCTAGAAACCCTAAAACATATACTCGAACAACCTGTCGAGAGTAACCTTATTGCTATTCCCGTAAAAGTAGCCATGGCAATTATTGAGTGCCCTCAAGATGCTTCTTCGTCTGAAGAGCTTTTCAGAAAGATGAATATAGTAACCGATGAAGCGATTCATAGCGGTAGTTGGTTTGTACGGTATCGAACCGACCTAGAAGACAAGTATAACCGTCGCCTTTCAATTACAACGGAGTTGAAACGGGTACTTGCTAGTCAGCAAAACGAACTGTCTATGGTCTATCAGCCAAAGGTTGACTTACAAACTATGAAAGTTTGTAGCATGGAGGCGTTGATCCGCTGGAATAGCAGTACTCTTGGTTTTGTTCCACCAGACGAGTTCATTACCATCGCTGAGCAGGCAGGTTTGATTGAACAGGTAACGATGTGGGTAATGAAGCAAACCATTACTGACTTATCTTACTTTAGGTCGAAAGGTTATCAGTTTACCGTTGCAATGAATCTGTCTACGCAAGACATTCAAAATAAGGTGTTACTGAGCAAGCTCGTGGCATTGCTTACTCAAAAGGGACTATCACCTGAAGCTTTAGAACTCGAAATTACCGAAAGCGATTTAGTTGCTGATGCGTCGCTGGCAATTGAAAACCTGAGCGAATTGACTGCTCGAGGCTTTCACTTCGCTATTGATGATTTTGGTACTGGCTATTCGTCATTGGCCTATTTAAAAAACCTACCTGTTAAAACTATCAAAATTGATAAAAGCTTTATACTTGCTCTGGCTAGCGATGAGAACGATCAGCAAATTGTTCACACCGTGCTTAGTTTAGCAAGCGTTTTCAATTTGAAAGTGGTGGCTGAAGGCGTGGAAGACGTTGCGTCTCTAAAGATCTTGAAAGATTGGGGATGCGATATTGCACAAGGCTATTATATAAGCCGTCCGCTGAACCGTTCAGACCTTGAAGATTGGCTTCAAAATACGCCTTTCGGTGAATAGCTTTATCATATGGAAAAGTTTATTTTTTAGTGTACGCAATGCTTTAGTGTTGTGCATATAGACATACCTCGCTGACTTGGCCTTGTTCACGCAGCTTGGCATTGTTCATGCAAAAAACAATAGTGAGACGTTAAAAAACGCTCCGCAGGCCTAAATTTATCACCGTGTGTGAGTATTTTGCCTAATGAGTTGTGAAATTACTTCAAAAACAAGGAATTTATTATGGACATCATTCGTATACTTTTATCAATTTTACTTCCACCACTCGGCGTATTTTTACAAGTTGGCCTAGGAGCACATTTCTGGATTAATATTCTGCTAACTATTCTTGGTTATTTCCCGGGTGTTATCCACGCTATTTATATCATTGCTAAAAAGTAGTTAATCTAGGCACTTTAGCTGGACGGCTAAAGTGCGTAAGGCGTTGTAACTAAGAGAAATCGGATACAAAAAAACCAGCGTTATAAGCTGGTTTTTTTATGCTTTGTTAAAAAATGAATGAAGCGCAGAGCGCGCTTCATTTTTGTAAACTATGCAGTAACTTTTTCTTCATCTAATTCTTGTTTCATCTCTTTTTGATATTCATCAGCAAGCTGTGTTTTTTGGCGTTCATTTAGAACACTGCCTGCAACTTGGAAAAACTCCTGTTCTTCGTCGGCAAGGTGGTGCTCAACTTTTTCTTGCAGGCTTTTTAAATGACGCAACCAAGCGGGTGAACTCATGTCAGTTTCATCTAGCTTTTCAAGTAACTCGTCAATTTCATGGTGTTCTGCAATACCGTGACGGGTTAAATCTACTGTCGAATCTTTCTTTAAAAGATGGGTATAGAAATGACGCTCTTCTGCAATAGCATGACTTTCAAGCTGTGTTTTTAACTCTTCATAGTATTCACGACGGGCAGCAGTGTTACCGCTAGTTTCAGCCAAAATCTTTAACAGTAAACGTTGCTTTTCATGGTCTTGACGTAGTGCTTCAAAAATTTTCATGGGAAATTCCTTTTGTAAATTTAAAAGTGTATGAGGCTTTTAGCAATGCGAATTTTATTCCATGAATCTTACGTATCTAACTTAATGAATTTACTTACTTTATTGGTGTTGAGGATGCAAAGTAGGCAAGTTTTGCCAAAAGTGGAGAGCAAGTTTTACACTGAGGTTGCCGATAAATTCACGGCGGCGTTACCGTAAACTTATCGACAAGCTGTAATAAAGGGAGGGTTATACGCCTTGCGCGACCATGGCGTCAGCAAGTCGCCTAAACGATGCTATGTTAGCGCCTTTCATATAGTTAACGTAGTTAGTATCACCACTGTTGGCTTGTCCTTCTGCAACACAGCGCTGATGGATACTCTCCATAATAGAAAACAATTGATCATCCAGCGTACTAGCGTCCCGTTGATTGAACATTGCATTTTGGCTCATTTCTAAGCCTGATAAAGCAACACCGCCAGCGTTTGATGCTTTACCCGGTACATAAACTATTTTGGCATCTAAAAAGCGTGCTTGAGCATCGTTTGTACATGGCATATTTGCACCCTCTAGTACCATTTGGCAGCCATTATCGAGCAATGCCTTCGCATCTTCTTCAAGCAGCTCGTTCTGAGTTGCGCAAGGAAGGGCAATATCACACGCTAAATGCCATGGTTTTTTATTGGCTACCCACTTGCCCAGGTTCTCGTCAGCCATATCTTCAAGGATATTATCACGATTTGCGTGGTTATCTATTGCCCATTTTATAGCTGTATCAGTTAGCCCATCTTCGTTGTGTAGAAGTCCTCGACTATTGGAAAGGGAGATAACCTTACCCCCTTTTTCCACCGCTTTGAGTGCAGCGTGCAGCGCGACATTACCTGCGCCTGATACAGCTATAGTCTGACCTTCAATTTGCGTGTCTTGGTGCTGACAGACGGCTTCTAGAAAGTATATTAAACCAAAACCTGTCGCTTCTGTGCGTACATAGCTGCCGCCAAACTCTAGGCCTTTGCCAGTTAATACGCCCTCAAACCTATTGTTTAACCTGCGGTATTCTCCATATAGATAACCAATTTCACGGGCACCCACGTTGATATCGCCAGCGGGTACATCGGTGTTAGCTCCTATATGCCGCTGTAGTTCCCGCATAAATGCTTGGCAAAACAGCATAATGTCTCGGTTTGTTCGGCCTTTAGGATTGAAGTCTGAACCGCCTTTACCGCCACCCATAGGAAGGCCAGTTAGTGCATTTTTAAAACATTGCTCGAAGGCTAGAAACTTTAACACCGACAGGTTCACGGTAGGGTGAAAACGCAGGCCACCTTTGTACGGCCCCATTGCCGAGTTGTGCTGCACACGCCACCCTTGGTTAACCTCAATATTTCCTTCGCTGTTCATCCACGAGATAGTGAAATAAATCACTCGCTCGGGCATACAAATGCGTCTGACTATATCGAAGGTTTTGTAGTCTTCATTTGCATTGTAGATGGGAACAATATCTTCCAGGACTTCACGTACAGCTTGAAGGTACTCGGTTTCATTTGAAAACTTCTCATTTAGAAACGTAAAAATTTCTTCAAAATTACTTGTTTGAGCCATGTCTCAATTAATCCTTATTTTCAAAGTTGGTGAGTACGGTAAGACTCCTTGGGACGGTTTCTATAACAAGTTTACTCCCTTCATAGATTTCACCATCCACAGCATAAGCAGTGGGCTTATCAAATGTTAATGTGATACGAGCTGCTCGCTCGTGGCGTATGGAGTCTGATTGCTTTTTCGCTTCTGCGGGGCTTAAAACCAGTTCCGCGAGTGATGCAAACTGTCTGTCAGAGCTTGGCTGGGGTAATAACCAGGTAAGATCTAGCTTTCCATCAGTAATATCTGGCTCCTCTGCTCCCTGTGCCAATGCGGTTGTCATGGGTGCAGCATTGGCTATAACAAAGCTAGGTGTTTCCAATGTTTCAGAGGGGGCGTCATCCTTAGCTACTTCAAAAGTCATATTTTCGTTGTTAGAGATGGCATTCCACAGTCCTTTTAAATAGGCGAATTGACCCCCCACGTTTTTTTCTTCTCTGTCAGCGGCAGAAATCATTTTCTCTTCAAATCCGACAGCTGCTACTAGCAACATGACTTTGTCGTTACAAGTTGCGGTATCAATCTTTAACGTGTCGCCATTTATTATAATGTCGCATGCCGTGCTAATAGGCATAACTTTGCTAATATATCCGTGGAGTACTTGACTCAGCGCATTTGCCGTACCAAATGGGATAATTCCCATTGTGATGTCAGTATCAACTAGCGCTGATGCCACCTCAGTTAA
Source organism: Alteromonas sp. ABV4_150 (assembly GCF_056311745.1). Classification (NCBI taxonomy): domain Bacteria; kingdom Pseudomonadati; phylum Pseudomonadota; class Gammaproteobacteria; order Alteromonadales; family Alteromonadaceae; genus Alteromonas; species Alteromonas sp. ABV4_150. Next base: position 3,670,685 of record NZ_CM149971.1, read on the forward strand.
CGTACCATCTCCACCGCAGGCAATGACGATTTGTGCCTTCTCATCTTTAGCCTGTTCAGCAAGTGCCTTGCCGTCTATTTCTGGTGTGGTTTCTTTTACCGTTACCTTGAATTTTTCATTTAGCCTTGCAAGTACCTCACCACGGTACTGTTCCCACTTACCGCCGCCGGCAACCGGGTTGACAATTAACGTTAAGTTCTTCTGTAAAGAGAGTAGGCCGCCATCTCTGACCTTTTGCAGTGATGCTAACTGGCGTTTATTCAGCCTTGCCGTTTGACGTATTTGATTAATCTGTCGCATAGCATCATCTACACTTAAATCTGGGTTTTTTGCCAGAAGATAAGCTGCCACCACTAGCACCGAACGTCCTCGACCAAGTGCGCAATGCACAACAACATTTTTGTTTTCAGATATCTGTTGATTGAGCCAATTGATAGCAAGAACAAGTTGCTCTGGAGTAGGGCTGGTATGGTCTAAGACAGGCACGTTTAGGTATCTAAAATCTTCTTGATACGCTGTCCAATCCAAGCCGTCAAATTCTGCAGTTACGTCGAGGATCGCATCAATATTATTCTCGTTAAGTAAATCAACATGCTGCCCAGACATGCGGCAAGCGAGAAAAAGGTTTGATTCAATTTTTTGAAGTGGAGGTACTTTGTCTGTTCTACGTGCATACTCGTTATAAAGCCACGAGCCCAGCAGAAATGGAACAAAAATCCAGCGAATGTAGAATGGAATCGATCCATCTTCCCGTTTGCGAAATAAACTTGGGTAATTGAGCAAATAGGCACTGCTTACCGCAATAAGCGAAAAAGCAATCCATCCAAATACAATTTTGAGCAATAGCACAGGCACTGTTACCGTTAACACCAGCGCTAACAATGCTGCAAGTATGTAATACTTTACCATTTTCACGACGAACACATCCTTTGTAATTAGAAAAAGCAAATAGCTTAGGCATTTATACTTACACCCATTTGTTTTCGTTTACTTTTAAGGCCTGTAATTTGAACTATCGCTAGGCAGTAAGCGTATATTTTTGTATGGAAAATATGAGTGTATGTAATGAATAAAACGGTAGTACTCAAAGTTGCTAATTTCGTTTGGTTTCAAGCGATATGGTGGTTGGTGATTCTGTTTCAAAACAGTGCAGTGCTTCCGGTATTAGGCCTGCTTTTGGTTTGGATTGCTTTTTCTCCTAAACGCGTCGAAGACATAAAGCTTATGAGTGCAGTTTTTCTACTAGGCACTGTAGTCGATGCCTTACTTACATTAAGCGGTCTATTCATTTTCAATCAAACAGATGTGTTGGTGGGCTTTTGGCCGATTCCCATTTGGCTTAGTCTTCTTTGGGCTGCGTTTGCAGGTACTTTGTATCACAGTTTAACCGCCTTTAATGGCCGAATGGTTATTGCTGCAATTGCTGGTGCAATTTTTGCCCCACTTAGCTATATCGCCGGTGCCAATTTTGGTGCTGTAGAGTTAGGGGCCAGCATGATGCTTTCTTATATTTTCATCGCGTTAGTGTGGAGCGTAATTTTCCCGCTGTGTTTTTATTTATCCAATCGTTTTGAGGCAAAACAAGCCCAAGCGTAAATGCAAGGAGTGTATTGGCATGACGAAAAACGTATTAGTAACTGGTGGCAATCGAGGTATCGGCCTTGAAATAATAAAAGGAATGCTGTCTAAAGGTTATAAGGTATTGATGGGATGTCGAGATGAAGAGTCAGGTCTTGAAGCTAAAAAGGATTTAGTAGGAGGGGATTTACATGTTATTGAAATGCCCCTTGATAATGAAACGGCGATCGTAGATGCGTTTGTTCGAGCGGAAGCTGTTTATGGCCCTATCGATATTCTAATAAACAATGCAGGCATATTAGATGACACCGATTGGAAAGAGGTAAATAGTGAGAGCTTAGCAAAATCCGTACAGGTAAACGTGAACGCGCCATTAACGCTTATTCAACAAACCTTACCGCAAATGATTGAGCGAGGTTTTGGGCGCATTATCAACGTAAGTTCTAGTTACGGTAGCTTTGCCGAAGGTTTAAAAGGTCCTTTATGCTACGCAGTAACCAAAGCCGCCATTAACGCCCTAACCGTGAAAATGGCTGCCGAAGTCGATAAAGCTGCAGAGGGCAAAAAGATTGATGTAACGATAAACAGTATGACGCCAGGCTGGGTACATACCCGAATGGGAGGCAGCGACGCACCAAAAACACCTGAAGAGGGTGCAGATACGGTAATTTGGCTTGCAACAATGGAAGAGGGCGGCCCGAACGGCAAATTTTTGAAAGACAGAGAGCCCATTGATTGGTAGCCCGTTAGCCGGTCAACATATATCGGGCCACCAATAATTTGTGGAACGCGAATAGCGGTATGATTAAAGCGAGAATCGCTCTCTCAAGAAGCGGGCGATTCCATCTTCATCATGATGCCCTATTACAGAAGTAGCAGCATCTTTAATATAAGGTTTGGCGTTTGAAGGTGCATAGGCTTCATCAGCAAGCTTAAACATGCTCAAGTCGTTGTCGCTATCACCAAAAACAATGACGTTGCTCGCGTCTAATTGATTTCGCAATAACTCAACAGCGCTGCCTTTGTTGGCGAGATTATGGTGAACATCCATCCAACGATATTCATCACCCTCAATCGCAGGCCCTGAATACGCTATTAATTGCTCATGCATATTTAGTTGCTGGTACATATCATAGACAAGTGCCGCATCGCCGATCATACTGATATTAGTTATGTGTGCATTGGCAGGTAATGCTTCAATGGAAGCTAAGCGCGCTTTTGTGCGCGAAAAGTATTTTTCGATTAAATCAAATTCCACCTGATGCTTTGGCGCAGAGTGATAGATCACGTGTTCGTGGTCAGGGCTATCCAAATTTACCGTGTTAATGAAAGGCGTAATGTTATTCTTAACCGCGTACTCAATAATAAGATTGGCTTCACTAGGCGCGAGTAGGTTTTCCAGTGTTAGCGCATTTCCGCTTGGGTCCCAAATGGCTACGCCATTATTGTAAATATGCGGAAGTACAAAGGATTGACCCTGTAGCACAAATTGTGCTGAATGCATGGTACGCCCTGTTGCTACTGTGAAGGCAATGTCCCTCTCGCTCAATAAGTTCAAGGTATCTCTTGTGAAAGAAGAAATTTCTGAAGACTTGTTTAACAAGGTCCCGTCTAAATCAAAAAATATCAAATCCATACAATTGGTGCCTAGTCTCTCTTTCAAATTACCACTGACCAAATACCAAAGGGCAATAGACACAAAATGTGACGTATTGCCCTTGATTCTTATTGGAGCAGTTAGCTCGATAGCTCACCACTCTAACACATTATGTGTTTATGCAATGCTGCATGTAATGTAATTAATCTTACTATCGAATTGATTCAACCACACTATCACTATGTTGTATCAACACTTGCGACACTGTTGACGAAGATTGAGACTTCTTAAGATTGATCACCAAGGCTACTTTGCCGTAGCGAATCGCATGGCGTACAGTTTGTATCACTTCATTTCTATCTGGGCGCAAGCCTATTAGTCCGGCGATAAATAGCCCAATAAAAAGACCCGGGCTTATTAGCGCAATATAAGTAAATAAAGGGTTTTGCTGCGTAAGAGCAGGGCCGAACTGCGTTAATAAAAAAGCGGCAACTAAGCCCATAATAAGCCCTACTGAGCCAAGTAGAAGGTGTGAAGACCACATACTTTTTCCTATCGACGCACTGCTACGTTCAAGTTTTTCGCTCATATTCGGGTCACCTGCTTCAATTATCTCGATTTGAGATGACTCAACTGAAGTTTGGTCTTGCACCATTACTAACGCTTCTTCCATTTCTTTCTTTGAACTGAATACTGCGGCTACTTGTAGCTTGTCGTTAGAGACGACATTGGCCCTGAAGTTCTCATGCTCATTACTTTTAGCGCTTTCTGAATCAACTTTGTTTGATTTCTGAATACTCATTTTTAGATCCTCGACTTCTTTCTTGGACTCTCTAATTAAATCCACGTCATTAGCTAAACTAAGTGCTTACCGGCAATCGGCTTCACATAAACCTCTCAAGAAACTGTTTGAAGATGCCTGTCACAAATATCTGTAGGTAAATGCTATTTAAATTTATCTATTCAATTTGTATTCCGCTGGTGTATGAGAATAGCCAGTACTTTAGTTTAATTTGTAAAATGAGCTTATTAACTGACTGTTTAATATGTATATTTCACGTTTTTTACATATGGTTTAGTTAATAAAAGGTGGGGCTATCTATGACAAATATCGAGAGCGACGGAGCTTCTTCCGCCTTTTCTGGCAAGGACTCTCGTTAATACTGCGATTATTTTACACAGGATGTGAAAAATTGTTACAGGGTAGGTTGGACGCTACTGCTGATGGAAAAATGAGCCGATAAAAGGTTATCGGGCGAAGTGATCAAATCCATCATTTCAGCTGTAAATTCTACCTATACACAAACGCTGTCGTTCGAGGGGAATGGACCACCGCGACATGTCAGTATTGAAGCGAAGCCGCCCTCAACGCGTGCCCTTAAAGCTATCTAACTGATAGCGTTTAAGCAAAGTACGGGAAAGGAGTAAGTAAAAATGAAAAGGACTAAAGGCTATTGCAACATGTATTCCGACGATAGTCACCTGACAATAAAGCGTATACCTTGCGGGAACAAACGGTTTTACTATCGTTATAGCAGCGGCAAAAAAGTAACGGGCGAACGCGTGATTAAACGTATCAAAAAGCTTGTTATTCCGCCGAATTGGCGAGACACACTCATCAGCCGAGATAGCAAGGCGAGTATTCAAGCCGTTGGCTATGATGAAAAAGGACGTAAACAGTATATTTACCATGACAGATGGCACGAACAGCAGCAAGTCGAAAAATTTGAGCGACTGCTTGCCTTCGGCCAGGCACTGTCTAAATTTCGAGAGCACTGCCTTTCTTTGATTTCACAGCCTTCCTGGACCCAGGAGAGAGCGTGCGCGCTTGTGTGCCTTCTGCTCGATTACACAGGCGCCAGGGTAGGTAACGCCCAATACAGTAAAGAAAATGACACGTACGGGTTAACGACCTTGCGGCGCAAGCATATTCAAATGCAATATGACGATAGCGTTGAGCTAGCCTACACGGGGAAGCACGGCAAGCCGAGAACTTTAAGAGTCAATGATCCTGAACTTGCCTCGCTGATTTGTGATTGCGCTCAACAACAAGGTTATTGCCTGTTTCGCTATCAGGATAATAATAGACATTGGCACGATGTAACCAGTGAAGACGTCAATGAGTTTATTCATAAAGAGCTTAGCGAGCAATTCAGTTGTAAAGACTTTAGAACCTGGGCCTCTAGTCGTTTTGCACTGGCTAACCTTCCCCAGGTCTACGATCAAGTTAATAGTTCGAAAACCAAAAAATGGGAAAGTACATTAAGCAAGGTTGTGGCAGCAGAGCTTGGTAACACTCCCAGTGTATGTCGAAAATATTATATTCATCCGAAGCTATTTGCCGTTCAAAAAGATAAAAAGGCATGTGAAAAGCTTATCGACAAAGTGCGTTTATTGAATAAAGAAGATTGCACGCAATTAACTAACTTATTGCCTGTAGAAAAGCTTCTTTTGGATGTTATTTCAGCTGAGTGTGCCTAACAAAGCATTTTTGATGAAAATGTTTTAGTTGATAGTAAAGTTGTTGTTTTAATCGGCATTTAGCACCAAGTTAAATTGTTTCATGATTTTTGCTAGGTTTTTAAGGGTTTGATATTTATAGGTAATATCTATATCTCTTTGTTTAAACTGCCGTGAAACATGATTGGTGTTAATTTGGTCGTTAATGCTGTTTAAACTAAGTTGTTTAAAAATTAAACTTGAAATTTTTTATCAAATCCTTATATTGTTAGAACTCTAATGATTATTGTTCGATTTAAATAATTGTACTAACTTCGGTTACTGCAAGAGTGTAGAGCACGTAATCATTGACGAGTTTTCGAAGAGCAATAGAGGAAATAACTAACGTTATGCCAATGGAAAGTTACCTATCACTCGCCGTCTATTTTACAGCGATGTTGGGGATAGGGTTGTTTGCTTACCGACAATCTACCAGTGATATTTCTGGTTACATTTTGGGAGGGCGACAAGTAAGCCCTCAAGTTACCGCACTGTCTGCGGGTGCATCTGACATGTCAGGTTGGATGTTAATGGGTCTTCCTGGCGCCATGTATTTAACCGGTTTTGACGCGGTATATATCGCGATAGGCTTGGTTGCTGGTGCTTTAGCTAACTATTTACTAGTAGCGCCTAAACTTCGCGTTTATACCGAAGTGGCTAATGACTCACTTACTGTGCCTGAATTCTTTGCCAAGCGCTTCAATAAGCCAAATTCAAGCTTACGAATCGTTTCGGCGGTAATCATTGTACTGTTCTTTACGCTATATACGTCTGCAGGCTTAGTAGCAGGCGGCAAGCTGTTCGAAAGTGCATTTTCGGTCGATTATCAACTGGGCTTGTTTATCACTCTAGGTGTTGTGGTGTCTTACACACTCTTGGGTGGGTTCTTAGCAGTGAGCCTTACAGACTTTGTGCAAGGGTGCATTATGTTTGTGGCATTGGTTTTAGTGCCAATTGTCGCATTTACCGAGTTTGATAGCGTATCGCAAATGACAAGCGCCGCTTATCAATCTGTACCGAATTTTTCAGAATCGTTAGAAACGCTAACGATAGTCGGTTTGCTTTCAAGTTTAGGATGGGGCTTAGGTTATTTTGGCCAGCCACACATTATCGTGCGGTTTATGGCAATTCGCTCTGTTAAAGCTATTGGAACTGCAAGAAATATTGGTATGTCGTGGATGACAGTGACAATTATTGGTGCATTGGCTACGGGCTTTGTAGGCATTGCTTATGCTAACCAGTTTGGCCTTGCAGTCGACGACCCAGAGACGATATTTATTATTTTCTCGCAGCTGCTTTTCCACCCATTAATTAGTGGATTTTTGATGGCGGCAATTTTGGCGGCCATCATGAGTACAATTTCGTCGCAGTTATTAGTTAGCGCAAGTTCGTTAACAGAAGACATTTACCGCGTAATGGTAAATAAAAAGTCGCCTGAAAAATCGTTAAGTGAAAAGCAAACGGTAACAATTGGGCGATATGGTGTAGCAGGTGTGGCTGTAGTTGCATTGCTGTTAGCCATGGATGCGTCGAACACAATTTTATCTTTAGTAAGTAACGCTTGGGCCGGTTTTGGCGCCGCATTTGGTCCATTAGTACTGTTTTGTCTGTATAAGAAGGACCTGACAGCGAAAGCGGCAATGGCGGGCATGATAAGTGGTGCGGTAACCGTACTGTTTTGGATTTATGCGCCCGTTTTAGCTGACGGTAAAACGTTAAGCAGCGTTATTTATGAAATTATTCCAGGGTTTGCGGTGAGTACGTTAACGCTATACATGGTAAGTCGCCTTAGCGAAAACCCATCGTCGAATGTACAAGAAACGTTTGTGCAAGCCAGTGAAGAATTAGCGAATCAACAATCTTAAGGTTAAAAAGTTTATTATGAGTCATCCTAATTGGAAACGCGTAGTCATCAAAGTAGGTAGTGCACTAATATCGCCCAACCAGCAAGGTTGTAGCAGTCATTATCTTTTGAGCATTGCGCAATTTATCGTGCGATGCAGAGCTAACGGTACGCAGGTTGTACTCGTGTCTTCCGGTTCTGTCGCAGCGGGTGCGCACCTGTTTCCAGAGCAAGAAAAGTCAGATATCGCGGTTAAGAAAGCCATGGCAGCGGCGGGTCAAACCGAGATGATTGCCACGTGGGACAGACTGTTCGATTTTCCGTCTGCCCAGATGCTACTTACCCATGCTGATTTGAGAGACAGAGAGCGTTACGTAAGTATTCGTGAAACTATATTCAGTTTGTTAGACAACAACATTCTGCCTATCGTGAACGAAAACGATACTGTAACTACCGACAAATTGAAGGTTGGTGACAACGATAATTTATCGGCCATGGTAGCGTCGGCGGCTGAAGCTGATGCACTGATCATCTGTTCAGACATTGATGGGTTGTACGACAAGAACCCACATGAACATGACGACGCAAAACTGCTTAAATCGGTTGATACCATCGATCAGAGCGTTTATGACATGGCTGGTGGTGCGGTTAAAGGCGGTGTTGGCACCGGTGGTATGCGCACCAAAATTGAAGCGGCCGAGAAAGCTGTTTCGCATGGTATAGATACATATATTATTAACGGCTTTACTGAACTGTCGTTTAATATGCTGCTAGCAGGTGAAAACCCGGGTACGCATTTCAAACCTCACGCCAAGCCAATGCAAGAGAATGTGCATTGGATGCGCCATACGTCAAATGCGCAAGGTGAGGTGATAGTAGAAGGCGACTTCGACGACTCTTTACATACTGACGCAGAGCAACTAACAAGTAGCGAAATTATAGACGTGAAAGGTGAGTTCTCGGTAGGCGACACCATATTGGTACGTAAAGAAGACGGCACTAAATTGGTGAAAGCCAAGTCGAACTACAGTAGCTGTTTATTGAATTTTATTGCGAATCAGGAAAGTGAAGAATTCGCCCACGAGTTTGAGGAAAAAACAGGGCCAATTATTTCTGATCAGCACATAGCAAATCTGGAGAAAGAATGAGTATTATTACAGAGTTAGCACAACAGGCGAAAAAAGCTGCACGTACACTGGCAATTCTAAGTGAGAGCCAGAAAAACGCGGTGTTAACTGATATGGCCGCGGCAATTCGTGCCAATAAAAGCAAAATTATTGAAGTAAACGAAAAGGAAGTTGCGCGCGCTAAAGAAAATAATCTAGATGCAGCCATGATAGACCGCTTAATCCTTAACGATGAGCGCATCGAGTCAATGGCTGAAGGCATTGAGGTTATTGTTGAGCTTGACGATCCGGTAGGCAAAGAGCGTGTTATTGGTACGCGTCCTAACGGAATTGAAATTAAAAAAATGCGTATACCGCTAGGCGTTGTGTGCATGATTTATGAAGCACGACCTAATGTTACCGCCGACGCAGGCGCGCTGTGCTTCAAATCGGGCAATGCCGTAATTTTACGAGGCGGTAAAGAAGCCCTTGATACAAGTTTAGCCATTGCTGAACTTATGCAAGACGTGCTTGAAAAGCATAACTTGCCTAAAGCGCTAGTTACCGTTGTACCAAACCCAGACCGCGCATTAATGCAAGAGCTAATGGAACAACGCGACTACATCGACGTTATTATTCCACGTGGTGGTGAAGGCCTTATCAACTACGTAACTGATAACGCTAAGGTACCGGTTATCCAGCACTTCAAAGGTGTGTGCCACCTTTATGTAGATAAGGATGCTGATTTAGAAAAAGCCATGGCTATACTTCTAAACGGTAAAACTCAGCGTACTGGTGTGTGTAATGCACTTGAAGGGTTGGTTGTACATCAAGCCGTGGCGGGTGATTTCTTACCTAAAGTGGCCGATGCCTTTAAAGAAAAAGGTGTAACGGTTCACGTAAACGAAAAAGGTAGCCAGTATTTCGACGGCGCTGACGTAATTTCAGAAGACGCTTACGGTGAAGAGTATCTTGGTTTAGAAATCGCCATTCGCGTTGTTGATGACTTCGAGGGTGCGGTAGACCATATTGCTCAATTCGGTAGTAACCACACAGAAGTTATCGTTACTGAAGATGCTGAGAAAGGTAAGCTATTCCAACGCGCAGTAGATGCAAGTGTGGTAATGGTTAACGCTTCTTCACGCTTCTCTGACGGCAGCCAGCTTGGCCTAGGTGCTGAAATTGGTATCGCTACAACCAAGCTTCATGCGTACGGTCCAATGGGCTTAGAGTCTTTGACTTCGGAGAAATACTTAGTGAACGGTGAAGGCCAAATTCGCGACTAAATAATACTTGTTGCAACTGGTCGGCATTGTGCCGCAGGTTTACATGCTTCATAATGAAAAGCGCTGACATTCGTCGGCGCTTTTTTATTTTTATTCAAAGATTTACCCTCGCCAGTACAGACGGAGCATACATGGAGATTGTGATAGACCCCACGCAGTTATGGAATCAGCTTATTGCGTTTGCCAATGAGTATAAACTGCTGACATCACTACTACTTTTAATTGTATTGCACTTCTCTAAAAAAGGTGTGTTGTTGCTGATAAGACGGATCAGTTCTCAGCGCGGGGAAGATAGAAGAAACCAGATTAATATTTTAGAGCAGTTAGGGAACGCTTTTATCATCATTGTATTGATGATGGTGTGGAGCTCTGAAATACAAACTCTCGCTATATCCATTGCCGCATTTATGGTTGCCATAGTGCTTGCCACCCGAGAATTTATTCAATGCTTTATGGGTTTTATTTACTACCTAGGCGCAAGGCCGTTTAGGGTAGGGGACTGGATCCAAATGAATAATATCATTGGTGAAGTGGTAGAAATGGACTGGGCAAAAACTGCGCTTCTAGAAGTTGACCCAGAAAGCTTCAACTACACGGGTAAGCACGTTTACGTACCTAACAGTCAGCTAGTTACCCAAACCGTGCGTAACCTTAACTTTATGCGCCGCTACCGTTTGCACTCGTTTGAAATTGTTAACGAACCTACGGTAAATGCCTATAGCTTAATACCCGCTTTTCACGCCCGCGCTCAAGCGCACTGTGAATACTTTCGCGATGTAGCTGAGCGTTACAAAGGCTTAATTGAACGGCATTTAGAACAAGAATTTATTCGTATAGACCCAGAAGTTGAGATTAAAACTAATGAACTGGCGAAAGTAGTGGTAAAGGTAAGTCTTTTCTGCCCAACAGCGGAAGCCCATGAGCTAGAACACAAGATGTGCTCTGACTGGTTAAGCTTGTGGTTTAGAGCGCAAAAAGAAGAGCAGACGATGTTAATGCAACAGCAAAGCGAGATTGGTAACAGCAATCTCCAAGCGCAAGCTACTACAGAACAGCAAGCGACAACGAGTACAGGGTTGTAACACTCAACAAAGGAGCGACCTGTTTTCGAATTTACCGGTCGCTCAATGCTATTTGTTACCATTCATTCGTTGTACTTTATCCGCCACATTTCATTCGTTACACGTCCATTCTCGCTGGTGGGAAAAATGCCCTTCTAAAAATGCCATCTGATCTGCGAGTATGCGTCTGTTCATTAAATAAAAGCGCTCGTAAACATTGGGCCTAAACGGCACAGCAAGCAAAGGCATATTCGCTTCTTCAGGTGTTTTAGCGGCTTTAGCATGATTACATCGCTGACAAGCGGTGGCTACATTCGTCCAGATATCTTTTCCGCCGCGAGAACGGGGGATAATATGGTCTCGGGTAAGTTGTTTAGGCGTAAACTTGTTGCCGCAATACATACACAAATAGCTGTCGCGCCTAAATAAATAGCGGTTGGTAAGGGCAACTTTGCCAGATAAATCTGTTACCTTGCCGTCGCAAGCGATAATACTTGATAGCGTAAGTTCGCTTTGCAGCCCTTCGTGATTCCAGCCGCCTTTAAGGGTTATGGCATCACTGCCTAGCTCGAATAGCACCTTGTCCTGACTGTAAAGCTTTGCGGCTTGTTCAACATCTATCCACTCTTGTGGCATGCCTGCTTTATTAAGTCGAAGTACCAACATGGTTATCTCCTTAGCACACTAATATTAGACGTTCTTGTTATGAATAATCTTTATTGCCCGTATATCGCTCATAGCATTATCTACGGGTTGTTTCTTTGTTCGCTTTTTGTTCTAGCATACGCTGTTTTGTGTCAGTATGATGAAAATATAGTCAATAATTGAAATTTCACAGATATTTCATATAGTCATGGTGCTATTGGTGATAGCGATTTTTCGCAAATTCACTAAATAAATTCCACGCGGGGCTGTATTTGGCAATGGCATTACATCTACTTCAAAGCTATACTATGCGCCGCGTTTAAAAGCGATAAAATAAAGATTGAAATTAAAGGACAAATAGTGACTCCTATTACTAAATCATTTCAGTATGGACAGCATACTGTAACTCTAGAGACGGGTGTAATTGCTCGTCAGGCGACAGCTGCGGTTCTTGCGAGCATGGACGACACGTCTGTACTGGTAACAGTAGTTGGTAAAAAAGAAGCCAAGCCAGATCAAGACTTCTTCCCTCTAACAGTAAACTACCAAGAAAAAGCATATGCTGCGGGTAAAATCCCAGGTGGTTTCTTCAAGCGTGAAGGTCGTCCATCTGAAGGCGAAACATTAACAGCGCGTCTTATCGACCGCCCAATTCGCCCATTATTCCCAGAAGGCTTCAAAAACGAAGTACAAGTTGTTGTTACTGTAATGTCTGCTAACCCAGATATCCCTACAGACATCATCTCTATGATTGGTACTTCTGCAGCGCTTGCTATCTCAGGTATTCCTTTCAACGGCCCAATCGGTGCGGCTCGTGTTGGTTATAGCAACGGCGAATACATTCTAAATACACGCGCAGAAGAGCAAGCTGAAAGCCAGCTTGACCTTGTTGTTGCGGGTACTGAAGGTGCAGTACTTATGGTTGAATCAGAAGCTGACGTGCTTTCTGAAGATACTATGCTAGGTGCGGTTATGTTCGGTCACGAGCAACTTCAAACTGTGGTTAACGCAGTTAATGAATTTGCTGCTGAAGTTGGCACTGAGAAGTGGGACTGGGCACCAGAAGCAGAAAACACTGCACTTAAAGATAAAGTTAAAGCACTAGCTGAAGCAGAAATGACTGCGGCTTACCAGATTTCTGACAAGTTAGAGCGTAAAGACGCAGTAACTGCAGCAACTGACAAAGCACTAGAAGCTATCCTTGCTGAAGACGAAGAGCAAGACAAGAAAGAAGTACTAGACCTTCTTCACGATCTTGAGTCTGACGTAGTACGTTCACGCATCCTTTCTGGCGCGCCACGTATCGACGGTCGTGAGCCTGCAATGATTCGTGCTCTAGACGTAGCAACAGGCATTCTTCCCCGTACTCACGGTTCTGCACTATTCACCCGTGGTGAAACGCAGGCAATTGTTGCTGCTACTTTAGGTACAGAGCGTGACGCACAGATGATTGACGAGCTTCAAGGTAAGCGCGACAGCCGTTTCATGCTTCACTACAACTTCCCTCCATACTGTGTTGGTGAAACCGGTATGATTGGTTCGCCTAAGCGTCGTGAAATTGGTCACGGTCGTCTAGCGAAGCGTGGTATTCAAGCAGTAATGCCAAGTGAAGAAGAATTCCCGTACGTTGTACGTGTGGTTTCTGAAATCACAGAATCAAACGGTTCATCTTCAATGGCGTCTGTATGTGGTACTTCACTAGCGCTTATGGATGCAGGTGTTCCAATTAAAGCGTCTGTTGCGGGTATCGCAATGGGCCTAGTTAAGAGCGACGACAACTTTGTTGTACTTTCAGACATCCTTGGTGACGAAGATCACCTTGGTGACATGGACTTTAAAGTAGCGGGTACTACCGACGGTATTACTGCACTTCAAATGGACATTAAGATTGAAGGTATTACTAAAGAAATCATGCAAATTGCGCTTAAACAAGCAAAAGAAGCACGTTTGCACATTCTTAACGTAATGGACGAAGCAATTGGCGGTCACCGTGAAGAGCTAAGTGAATTTGCTCCACGCATTTACACAATGAAGGTTGACCAAGACAAGATTCGTGACGTTATCGGTAAAGGCGGCGCAATGATTCGTCAAATTACTGAAGAGTCTGACACTAACATCGAGATTGAAGACGACGGTACTATCAAAATCTTCGCGACAGAGCGTGCGAAAGCAGACATCGCTATTGGCAAGATTGAGCAAGTAACGGCTGAAATTGAAGTTGGTAAGACTTACAACGGTAAGATTACACGTATTGTAGACTTCGGTGCGTTCGTAGAAGTACTTCCAGGTAAAGAAGGTCTTGTTCACATTTCACAAATCGCTCACGAGCGTGTAAACAAGGTTACTGACTACCTTAAAGAAGGTGAAATGGTTGACGTTAAGGTTATGGAAATCGACCGCCAGAACCGTGTACGTTTAAGCATTAAAGAGCTTCTAGAAAAGCCTGCGCCTAAGTCTGACGACGCAGAGTAATATCGATTAGGTTTTAAACCTAGTTAGTTATGTTTAAGTAGAAAGGGAGCTTGGCTCCCTTTTTTCGTTTTAGGTTTTAAAAGTAATAACGGGTTGGATTTTTACTTGTTAACCCACACGTTTAAGCCATACATTTAGGCCATAACGAAAAACGCTTTTTTAGAGGTATTAGATAATGGATAAGCAAACGCAGACCGAAGTAGAAGCCGCGGTATTCCGCCGCTTAGTAGAACACCTAGACGCAAATAAAGACGTTCAGAACATCGACCTGATGATTTTGGCGGATTTCTGCCGTAACTGCTTGGCAAAATGGTATTCAGCAGCTGCAAGCGAGCAGGGCGCTGATATTGACTACGAAGCCGCACGTGAAGTGGTATACAAAATGCCGTATTCAGAGTGGAAAGAGAAGCACCAGCTTCCTGCTACTGATGAGCAGTTGGAAAAGCTGGCTGCTAGGCAGGGGAAGTAGTTTTTAGTTAGGACGAAATTTGTTTTTGTGTTTTGAAAGCCAGCTTATGCTGGCTTTTTTGTTATTGGAGGGGGGAGTGCAGTATTAGCTTTTGTGCGCAGACTTGGTATTTTTAATATGTGGGTGATAAACGGCAGTACGGTTTTTCTTTATTTTTCTGTTGGTTGTGGTTTAGAGTAGTGAGAAGTAAAAAGGAGAAGTGCCCCAGAGTGTTCTGACTCGATGATAAAATGGATATTTTGTGAATCAAAAAGAATTATACAATCAAGCTGTAGGCTTAATTCTAAGTAAACTTGATGAATCATAACCGGATAAAATAAAGCTATACGACTATGAGCTAGGGTTTTATGAGCGGGAAGATACTTCCGATGCTAGAAATATTAGAGCAAAGATAATGTCCGAAGCATTTAATCAATTAGAAAAAGATAGATTAATTACTTTTTCATCGGAACCAGATCGTATTCCTCGCTTAGATTTAGTATTAACTGAGAAAGGACTAAATCGCCCTAAAAATTCAGTTGAAGCATATAAAGAAGACGGAGTTAAAGCTGGCATTTCTGCAACAACGAATGCTATTGGTAAGGCTATTGTTGACAAATTTTCGTCATAACAAGGCCATTAAATAGCGGACATGTAAGAGTTGGCTTTTACTCCTTCGTCGCTAATTTTAGCCAACTATTTTATAGCCTGTTAATAGGGCGTCAGCCATACGTCAATTCAGGAGTTTCAATTGACCTCTCAAAAAAGTGATAAAAATACATTAGAAGAAAAAATTGAGGACAAACGCCTTTACAGTATTGGAGATACTACAAAAAGTGGTTCCGAGATTTTTGGTATATATGCCAGTTCAGTCCATTATATACTATTCTGGGGTGAAAATGGTGGAATTGGCTGGGAAATAGATAAATTAAGTCACAGTGCAAATAACGTGCTTTCCGAAGCTAAACGCATAATGACCCTTGCTATGAGTACACTAACTTCTAACAGAGTTTCAGTTGTTAATCGAATGTTGGCAGACATAATTTCTACATCTTTAAGCACTAAGGATTATGAACCCACTGATGATTTATTTGATGAAGTTGAAGGCTATATTGAAAAACACAAAGATGAAATAATATCGATTGTTTCAACAGGACCTCGTTTTACGATATACAGAGTTAAGGACGATCTAATTCAATGGAGTCACTCTAAACTTCCTGAATCTTTGAGAAAGCCTGTTGAAGATTTCAATGCATTACAGTCTCTTGCTACATCTGTTTTACCTAAATCTCAACGCAAATCAGTTTCTAGGTTGCTCAGCGCGTCGCTATCTAGTGCTTTTAGACAAGAAACAGTACCTGACAATGTCGACCTATTTGAAAAGCCTAGAAAATTTATAAGCTCAAAAATAGAAAGCCACCTTAAAATAAAAATATTCTATGTCAGTCTATTTACTACCATTAGCATGCTGATTTTACTTTTATCTGGATATTTGTACTTCAATAGTGGGCTTGTGTATTTTGCTGGAGCTAGTGCCGGCATTTTAGGTACGATGGTTTCATCGTTGCAAAGAAACAATAAAATTTCTATCGACCCTTACACCAGTCCTTTAGGCCTATATAGTGAGGGGATATCGAGGATATTTATTGGTATTGTGTTTGGTTTGTTTATTATTTTTTGTGCTAACTCTGAGTTGGCTTTAGCGCCGTTCAAAGATGATATATATGCTTTGGTTTGTTTTGCTTTTATTGCAGGGTTTAGTGAAAGGTTTGTGCCTGATTTAATGTCATCAGTTGCAGGTAAAGTCAAAAGCAATTGCTAACAAGATAATTATGTGTGGGACGTATTAAGTTTGGCTCACGCTCATTTTTCGCTAATATTAGCCAATCTTAATGCGCTCCATATTGCTGCAACCGATGAGCAGTTGGAAAAGTTGGCTGCTAGGCAGAAAAAGTAACTGTTGTTTTTTAATTGAAGAGCCAGCGCAAGCTGGCTTTTTTGTGCTTGGCTTGCGTGAAATACACCATAAGCATCTATATGCCGATTTGGTGTTTTTAATAAATGGATGAAAAACGACATTACGATTATTTCTTTATCTTTTTGGTGATTATGGTTTACAGTAGTGTTAAGAACCCGAAAGTGGTTTAGATTAGTATGATAACTTGGGCACGAGTAAATTAACTGTTAGGTTTTCAAGGAGGATTTATGACAGAGAAATTATTATTAGCTTTAGTAGCCGGTCTATTACTTTGGGTTGTCAAATCTACAGTATCACACTGGATAAAGAGAACTCGCTTTAGAGCTGCTCTTTTAGTTGATATTAAATCTCATTTGGAGGGAGCAAAGGAACAGAAGGGAGCAACTAAAGTTTTAGTTGAAGAAACTATTGAAGTTGGGAAAAAAGTTCCTTTTCCTATTTCCTATTTTATAGACTCGTACAATTTCTATTCATCTGTTCAAAAGGAGTTGCCTAGCTATCTAACTAAGGAGGAGCTTGTTAGAGTTATTAAATTCTATCAAGCGATTTGGCAACTCGATGTATCCGTTAATGGATTAGCCACCACAATTGGGATTTGGGAGAGAGATGGTGAAAACATCACAAACGCAAACATTGCCCATCTTAAGAAGCGACTTGCTAGAATTACGTCATTTTGTGATTGCCTCACCTCAAAGGAAGTCAATAAAATATTCGATTTACCTGATGATTATAGGCAAGTTAAAGACGCAGAAACAGTTGTAGCAAAAACCTAACAAAACAAGTCAGCGGGACACTAACATGCAGGCTCCCGTCACTTCGTTCTGTATCTTAGCCTACGTGTTATTGCCCCTGCTTGGGGCGTTACCGCCTCAGAGTTTAAGCTCCAATTAAGGATTAGAAATGAGTGAACCAATTACTATAAAAAAGCTCATAGAGCGAATTTCTAGTGGAGATATTAGAATTCCGGCTTTCCAGCGTGATTATGTCTGGGAGCCTGATCAAGTGTCTTTTTTACTTGACAGTATTTACAAGGAATTTCCAATAGGTACTGTTATATTGTGGAAGACCGACAATCGTCTCGATTCCGAAAAAAGACTAGGCTTTTTTGACCTTCCTGAACCTCAAAAAAACTATCCTGTAAATTATGTGCTTGATGGTCAGCAGAGACTTACTAGCTTATTTAGTGTGTTCCAAACCGAATTAGAGCCTGTCTCAGATGAATGGGTCGATATCTATTTTGATATTCGTGCAGAAGATAACGTTCAGGAGTCGCTATTCTTAGCTCTAGATGATACAGAGGTAGACTTAGCTAGACATTTTCCTGTAAAGACCTTTTTTGACTCTGTGGCATATAGGAAAGCCACTTCCAATCTTTCAGATGATGATGTGGTTAGGCTAGATGAAGTCCAAGATAAATTTAGGACGTATTTGATACCAAACGAAATTTTCGAAACTGACGACAGAAATAAGGTGGCGATCGTATTTGAAAGGATCAATAGAGCTGGTACAGAACTGAATATTTTCGAGTTACTGGCGGCTTGGAGTTGGTCGGATGATTTCGATTTGGTTAATAAATTTGAGGATCTTCAAGATAATATTGCAGATCATGGTTTTGAAGACTTCTGCAAAGAGCGTGATCTCCAACTAAGAATATGCTCTGGAGTCATAACTGGCGAGACCACTCCGAAAAATATACTGGATTTACAGGGGGAGGAAATACGTTCCCGTTTTGATGAAATCGAGAGGGGGATTCTAGGAGCTCTTGATTTTTTGAAAAGAGAAATTGGAGTAAAGCATTATAAGATGATTCCGTTCCCAGGATTATTGGTTCCTCTGAGTACATTTTTTGCAACAGAAAAAGCTGATGGGGTTTCCTATACCAATAAACAAAAAGATGTCTTGATTAAATGGTTTTGGCGATGCTTATTTAGCCGTAGGTTCTCATCTGACGTAAATGAGAGGCAGGCGACAGATATCGTAAATATGTTAGGTTTGAAGGCGGATGAGAATTTTGACTTTAAATTTCCTAAAGACGAAATCCGTTTTGACTTTTTAAACTCAAATTTTTCCTCAGGCAATGCGAATTCAAAGATTCACATTCTCTTACTAAACTCTCAAAAGCCAAAATCGTTACTTAGCGGGGCAAATATTGATTTGGATAAAGTTCTAAAGAAAGGAAGTAAACACGAATATCATCATATATTTCCGAAAAAACATTTAGAGCGCTCAGGAGAAGAAAAGAAGAAAGTTAATACGCTTGCGAATATATGCTTTCTAACAAGATCAGATAATAACTCAATCAAAGATAAAGACCCTAAAAAGTATGGAGCTGAAATAGATACCACTAAAAGGGAAGAATATTTAAAAAGTGCTTTGATTCCGAGTGATTTTGATAAAGTCGACTACCATGAATTTTTAGCTAAAAGAGCAAAGTTGCTTGAATCGATAGCACAGGAGCTAATGGCGTAACAAAAAAGGCAGCGGTCGCTAATGGCGCCGCTGCTTATGGCTTTAGGTTTCATTAGAACATTGCACAATACTTAACAAGACAGGCATGTTTATGAACTCTCTAATTAAGCTTACTTAACAAGACAGGCATCGTTGCGTATTTATTTACCTAGTTTTTCGCTCTTCCAACTTAAAGGAGATAGAGCCAACATTTCATGTTAAGTAACATTTCTGCATTAAGGTCGTTTCTCTAGGTTGTCTTTGCTGCTTGCCTTTTCAGTAGTTTGAATGACTTAAGAAAAGCCTTTACTTAATGAGGTGGTATGAAGATAGTCACAAATTCAATTTTCGATAACTTAGAATTCTCGAGAAACATTACTAAAAATAGTGAGTGGTGTGAAGAAGCTAAAATCGTAACCGCATTTTTTACTGATGATTCACTTATCAGCATTATGAATAACAACGACGTTAATGTAACTTTAGTGGTTTCGCTTAGACCACCAACTTCATATGAAGCACTTTTACGAGTAAGCGCTCTTAAGAACGTAGATGTTCGCTTCTTAGGTAAAGAGTTACACTCAAAAATCTATGCTTTTAAAAAGGGAACTCAATTCAAATGCTCTATTGGGTCCTCAAACCTTACACGCGGTGGAATTTATGAAAATATAGAAACAAATGTGCTACTAGAAAATGAAGACGCTGAAAAATGTTATTCGCATATAGAACGGATTATCAATAGAAGCTATTCGTTGACAGCTAGTATACTTGATGAATACAAGGATGTTTACCAGTCATTTGAAGAGCATGATTTTAAATCGATTAAACCGCCACAAACATCGTTTGATACTGGCTACAATAAACTGTGGTTTGCTGTAGATTTAATATCCGATCTTGTTTCAGATGAGTTATCTGAGTATTTCCCGAGTATTCCGAAGTATTTAGTTATTGACCACTTTTGGCACTTCATTGTTAAAATTAAAGAAGACTTTCATGATGTAATCTCAGAAAAAATGAGAGGAGATTCTAATGAGTTGTATTTGGTGGAATTATTTAAAAGCTTTGTAAATTGGGATTTTGAGAATGGAGAACCAACCAAGGGTATTTTTCAACGCTCACTGAAGTTTAGAAAACTGCTTTTGTCTAAAAAAAATCTCACTGATGAAGAAATTCTGACGGTATTTAAAACGCTTCACTCCACACGCAGTAGAACTTTGCGATTTGCACATGATGTCAAGTTTCTCGAAGAAAACCCAAGAGCAAATATACTTGTTTCTATGAGGCACCTCGTAGACGAAAATATTGATCTCAATGAAAGAATTGAAGATTTGTCGAAACCTGAATATGCCTTGAAACTTTTCGGTACTTCTGCAATAGGAGAGTTTAATGGTTGGTGTTACCCTGAAAAATACCCAATTAGAAATAAAAAAGCAGATAAAGCACTCGAGATATTAGGTTACTGGTAGAGAGAAGACTAAACAAGACAGGCATATTTCTTTTTTCTAGACAGGCATGTTTCTGTATACCTACCTATCTGTGGCTAAACGAGACAGGAATGTTTGTTTGAATAGCATGACGGTTTGGGGACGAGTAAACAGTTATACATACACCAAAAGGAGCGATTAGTTGAAGCATTTATGGAAAGTTATTGCGGTTGCTGCAATTGCATTGACTTCCTTTTTCGGCGGTACACTATATGCGGTTAAAAACTACCATCAGGGTGTAACTGAAGGGTTCCTGGTCATGTCTGATCTGGAAGACTAAACAAGACAGGCATATTTCTTTTTTCTAGACAGGCATGTTTCTGTATACCTACCTATCTGTGGCTAAACGAGACAGGAATGTTTGTTTGAATAGCATGACGGTTTGGGGACGAGTAAACAGTTATACATACACCAAAAGGAGCGATTAGTTGAAGCATTTATGGAAAGTTATTGCGGTTGCTGCAATTGCATTGACTTCCTTTTTCGGCGGTACACTATATGCGGTTAAAAACTACCATCAGGGTGTAACTGAAGGGTTCCTGGTCATGTCTGATCTGGTGAGATCAAACCGTGTTTTCGAAGTTTCTCAGTTAATTAACCTCTATAAACAGAGCGAACAATCGCCTGATGAAGCTAAAGAATTCATGAAACGAATGATACTAATGAAGTTCACTGAAGAAGATAGGTTTAAAGGTGTTTTTGGAGAAAGAGTTGGCGGTGAGGATGGGTTGCTTTTAGCGAACTTGGAAATTGAAGAGTTTATTTCAGAATACCCTCTTAAGGAGTGTGAAACTGAGCCAAAAGAGAAGCAACTTGAATGTAATCTGAAACACATATTGCCCGAGGGGTAGTGTATGTATAACACATATGAGCCTCCAGGCTGTCAATTGTACTACAAACTAAAGAAAAACTAAAGAAGACAGGCACTTTATACTTCTGTGTGACGAGATATACATTTTGTGCGTGTCCAATTTCTTTTCTCTTGAGGTTTTAAAAAAGTGAATAATCCAGACGAAGTTTTTCATCATCTCAAAGATATACTGACTCCATATTCCAATGGCATGGTCGTGGTCACTGATAATCCCGATAATTTTTATTTGAACACGCATCACGTTATGAAAAACAAGAAGCCAATGTATTTTGGCTCAGTCAAAATCAATAAGAATTATGTCAGCTTTCATCTGATGCCCGTTTATGTATTTCCAGAATTATTAGAAAGTCTATCGCCAGAGCTTCAAAAACGAATGCAAGGCAAATCGTGCTTTAATTTTAAAGCAACAGATGCCAGACTCTTTCAAAAGCTCAAGGAATTGACTCGGGCAGGGTATGAAAAGTACCAAAAAGCAGGTTACTTGTAGTATCGGCCGGCGCTTAACGCGTGAAACTAAACAAGACAGGCATGTTTCTGTATACCCACCTATCTGAGTTGTTATTGAAAGCTATATTCCAGTAATAGCAAAGTCTATTGCACCTATTAGCAATTCGCGGGATTGGTCCAAAGAACCGATGCAGTCCTTGAGCACATCTTCGGGTATGGAACTCAGTTGTTGAGCCAGGAATAGGTACGTCTCGCCTTCGAATTCTATCTCCGGCGTTAGGTTTTTCATGTAAAGACTATTGCTAGTCTTATTCTTTGTCAGCGGTACAATTAACCTTGTTGCTAATTGGTCAATTACGGAGTTCTGAACATCTACAAGAAAAGGGTAAGCTTTATTAGTTTTTGAGCTTGGGTTTCTGTAAACATCAAACTGTGCCATTAGAAGTTCCTGTACTCATCACCTATACAGCCGTTCTCAGCAACAAACTCGTTATACGCAGCGATGGCAGCTTTGTTTTCTTTTTTCCATCTTTCTTCTTCAACGCTTTTTAACTTGTCTTTAAGTGCCTGTTCTAAGGTTGCAGACAGGTTAACTTTTAAGTCTCTAGCTTTTTGTAATAAGTCGCTGTTTAAGCTTAAATTAGTCGCTTTTTTTGGGGCATGGATGTCATATAAATCTTGCATACTATCACTCCAAATTGTTCTACATATTAAGTATACGCATAGAGATGCGCATTGCAAAAAATTAGGTTCTTAACAAGCCCGGGGAATTGTTATGTGGAGATGTATACATATAGTGCCTGTCTTACTCTCTATTAAATTGCAAAGCTAACCAAGTAATCGCATAGCATTTTGTCGGCCCTGAACCCGTTGCTGGTGTTGATTGTGTGCGTATTGCTCCAAGTAAGTCACTTTGCCGGCGGCGTGCTTAAAGCAGGTTTCAAACTGCGTGGTTAAAGTTATCCAATGTTCGTGTTCAATATTGAGGCGCTCTAAAATAGGGGGCAGATTATGCTGAACCTTACCGCGTTTGTTTGGATGAATATATCGGCTGGTTATATCTACAAGCTGTAAGTAGTGTGGAAGAGTAAAAGGTAAACCGTGTGGCATCTCTAGTCTTGGATTGCCTGCAAAAGGCATAAGTCTTTTCGGTGTTTTGCCTACCTTGGCTGCGTTAATTCGGTATTTAATACTGGTATGGTCCGATGTTTCAGGCGTTTTGGCCATCTTTGCTCGTACTGGGTTTAAATCAACATAAGCCATACAGGCGGCTAGGGCTGACTCATCGAGCAGCGCTTGAGATTTAAACCGTCCTTCCCAAAAATGCCCTGTGCAGTTGTCTTCTTTATTTGCGGCCCTGGCAATGTATTCATTTAGTGCACGCATAAACCAGCTGATATCAAATAGCCTTTTACGCCATACTTCAGCCGTTAACTCCACCGTTTTAATTTGGGTTTCATGTAATTCTTTACGAGCATCTGCTGACATATAGCGCTTCGAGAGTAATGTGCCTTTGTACAGTTTGTGCCATCGTTGAATCACGCCCTCTGTACTTAGTGCGTCTGCTTTCTCTTTGTTTACGTGCAATACCAGATGCGTATGATTACTCATTACTGCATAGGCACATACATCAATTGCAAACACCTCACTTAAAACATGAATACGGTCTTCTACCCATTGGCGACGATGTTCAAAACTTCTACCGTTTTCCTCACCACATAAAAAGGCACGACGTACACAGCGGGAAATACAGTGATAATAGGGTGTATCCGATAAACTAATTTGAGACTTTCGGGCTTTAGGCATTACATCTGTCTTACTCTGATTAACTTGTTCAGCAGTTTGAATAGGGATTTAAATTAAAGAAAGTGTACGAGGGGACAGTTTGTGATTTTTCTAGTTATGCCTGTCTTGTTAAGTTTTTAAGTCATGCCTGTCATGTTAAGTTTGAGTAGCATTCTGTCTTGCCTTACAGAGAAGGAGCAACATCGTCTAGCTAAGCTCTCAGGCAATATTGCCAAAAAAAATTAGTCACACTTTTGTCGTCTGTGGTTACTAAGTAATAACACTAAGTAAAAAGGACATTAATCACATGACAACTATCAATCAACACCTCGCTAAACACTATCGCAAGTATCAATTAATTGGTCTGCTAATTGGCTTTCTTATTGCCAGCTTTTCTATTGCAGCTCAGGATACTTTCACGGCTTCACAAAAAGGAAAGGGGCCCGCTATTATTTTTATTCCCGGGCTTATGTCAGACAGCTCTGTCTGGGACGATTTTGCAGAGCAGTTTGAACAAGCACACCAGGTGCACCAGATATCAATAGCCGGTTTTGCCGGTTCAGCGCCGATAAAGAACTGGTCTATTGACCGGGTAGTGGGCGAGGTAGCCCGCTATATTGCCGACAACGACTTACAAGCGCCACTTATAGTAGGGCATAGCCTTGGCGGGTTTGTTGCTCTCAAGCTCGCTGTCGATTATCCTCAAGCGGTGGGTAAAGTGGTCTCTGTTGATGGGTTGCCATTCTTAGCACCTATTTTCACCCGTGATCCTCAGACTAAGGCTGAAGATATGCGACAACGTGCTGAACAAATGAAACAGTATTATGCCGCACTCTCGCCAGAACAGGTACGGGAAAGCACTCGCAATGGCGTCTATATCCAAGCTAGGAACGAAGACGCTCAGGAAAAAATATTGGCAATGGCAGAGCGTTCAGACCCACGTACCGTTGGTATTGCGATTAGTGAGTTAATGACCACGGATTTACGGGAAGATCTTACGACAACGCAAACACCTATATTGGTGTTAGGTGCCAGTGGCGCATTTTCCAGCGAGCAAGAACATGAATTTGCTGAGCGTTTGTATCAACAACAGGTTTCTCAGGCACCGACAGCAAAACTTTTGATGAATAGAGATGCCAGGCACTTTATGATGTGGGAAGCGCCAGAGTGGGTGACGTCGCAGATAGCAAGCTTCATGTAATCTAAGGAAAGGAGAGAAGGCAACATGAATACGCTCGCCGCTGATGTTATCGAAGCTAAGACTGGCAATCTCAAAGCGTTTGAACGGTTAATTAATCACACGCGGAATATGGTTAGCAGTTTAGCCCTTTCAATTATCAAAGATGTAGATGCCAGTGAGGAAGTGGCACAGTTGGTCTACATTAATTGTTGGCAAAACCTAAGCTCGCTCAAAAGTGAAAATAGCTTTTTACCTTGGGTTAGGCAATCTACCCGCTATACAGCACTT
Source organism: Alteromonas sp. ABV4_150 (assembly GCF_056311745.1). Classification (NCBI taxonomy): domain Bacteria; kingdom Pseudomonadati; phylum Pseudomonadota; class Gammaproteobacteria; order Alteromonadales; family Alteromonadaceae; genus Alteromonas; species Alteromonas sp. ABV4_150. The sequence goes on from NZ_CM149971.1 coordinate 3,695,698, forward strand.
AACTACATAAGAGACAACAAGCTTTCCAAACGTATTGGTGGTGACGAGGCCGATAAGTTACTCGCCTCTTACTGCACGCAGGATCAAGACCCTCAAGAGTACTACGAAACTGATACGATGAAAAAGGTGGTAGTACAACTCGTAGACAATCTACCCGAAGAGACAAGAGAAGTGGTTCTTTTGTATTACAGGGAGGAGATGTCCAGCAAGCAAGTTGCTGAACTGCTATCGATTTCAGAAGCTGCGGTACGCAAGAAATTGTCACGGGCAAGAGAGGTGTTGAAGCAAGATGCATTAACTAAAATGGGAAGCGCCATCTATGCAACGGCACCAGCGGTGACCTTCACCACAATGACGTTGGCAAACCTAACGATGAGTGCACCGGCTTCGGCTGCAACTGCAACAGGTGGTGCAACTGCAACGGGTCTGACAAAGTGGAGTTGGTTGCTGAGTGGCGCAGCTATTGCGTCATCCTTTGCGGCTGTTGTGGTCTTTCTAAGTTCGCGATTTCCACTTAAGAACATGCAGTCCGAGAGCAAAAAGAAGCAGTTGCTCAAACTGCGTAACTTAACCATAGTTTGGATCTTATTAAGCGGTATACTTCTGTCTGCGGCTTATGAATTTACCAAAGGCGCCGCAGCGCCGATTGGCGCGTTTACCGTTTTTTCTGCAGGACTTTATGTTTTGAGTAGACGCTCTCAGTTGCTTATTGAATCTGACGAGGGAGTAAAATCTCGCAGGAGATTTTGGCACCCTAACTTGAGTAGAGCGTGCATTTTACTGGGGGTAGTCGCGGGATATACTGGGCTTTTTATTGGCCTTATCAATAATGGACGGCTATAGTACTCTAGCGCTGGTCCAGCATGTTGTCCTAATTTCGAAGTTTAAACAAGACAGGCATCTTTATGTAGTCGCGCAGCGATATATTATTTGGGCTTATTCATTGAAAGAAAAAGATTTAATTATTTACGATGGAGTGTGTAACTTCTGTAACGGAGCTGTCGCATTCATTTTGAAGCGCGACAAAATGGAACGCTTTATTTTCTCCCCAATGCAGTCAACTTACGCTCAGGAGGTTATAGAACGCTATAAAGTCGATACAGTAGGTGTTGATACTTTCATGTTGGTTAAAGACAGGAAAGTCTTTCTGTGGTCAGACGCAGCACTTGAAATCGCCAAAGATTTAAGTGGTTTCTGGTTTTTGTTCGGCATATTCAGAGTTTTACCAAGAACATTTAGAGACCTGTTCTATAAAGCCTTTGCTCGTAATCGCATCAAGCTTTTTGGTGGTACACAACACTGTCAAATACCCAATAAAAAGGTACTAAAAAGGTTCAAAGGCCTAGAGTAATCGCTAAAGACATCATGTTACAAATTGGTTAAAGCCTTAAGCTTAAAAGTTGACTAAACTAGTTTAAACAAGACAGGCATTTATGTGTCTTTGTAGTTTAAACAATACAGGCATTCTTGTGTCTTTGTGTTAGGCATTTAAAAGGAGAGTTTAAATGAATGGTGTTTATCGAATTCTTATCGCTCTGGTTCTTCTAGTCGCAGCTATCGCATCTTACAGTATGGGTATTCAGTCAGGTGTGTTTCTATTCATCATTTTGGGGCTTGTTCTAGAAGGGGCATTTTGGTTCGGCATGTTTTCAGCCAAAAGGCGGAACGAAGCTTAGCGATATGTACCGGCACTTTTAGAACTATAGAAGATAGGCACTTTATGTAATATTTAATTATGCCTGTCTTGATTAGTTTATTATGCCTTACGTGAACGTACAGATTACTAAAGGTGCAAGTCGCGAGCAGAAGGCTGAAATAGTGAAAGATATCACCGGCTCATTAGAACGAGTTTTAGGTAAAAAGCCGGAATAAACGCACGTTGTAATTCAGGAGTTTAAAATGAGGACTGGGGCTTCGCAGGTAAACTCAAAGACGACTGGAAAAAAAGCGAATCTTAACGTTACTAATGCTTGTAGGTAAATTCACGTCTAAAGTCTTTATGATACAGAACTAAGAAAGACAGGCATTTTAAGCTCCATTGTGCCTTACTTAAGTAAAAACGACATTTCAAAATAACTCCCTAGGAAAAATGTTTCATTATGAATGTAGAGATAGTAAAAGCTGATTACAAAAATAAACAACACGCTCGAGATATCCCGTTTCTTCTAAACGAATACGCTTGTGATCCTATGGGGGGAGGAGATCCGCTAGCAGAATCCACTATGAAAAACCTTTCTGTTAAGCTTTCTAATATCCCGCACGCTTTTAGTGTTTTAGTATACGTTGACGACAGCCCGGCAGCGTTAGCTAATTGCTTTGAAGGGTTTTCAACTTTTGCTTGCAAACCTCTTATCAACATCCATGATATCTGCGTTCATAAAAACTATAGAGGGCTGGGGCTTAGTCAAAAATTATTGGAAAAAGTGGAGTCGATAGCTAAGGAACGTGGTTGCTGTAAAATTACCCTTGAGGTACTGAGCAATAATGATGTTGCTAAAGCGGCGTATAAAAAATTTGGATTTAGTAGTTACGAATTAGACCCAGAGGCTGGCAGCGCTGTTTTTTGGCAAAAAGCCTTGGATGCATAATAACTCCACACACACGGAACACAAAACTAGACAGGCATGTTCGCGTAGTGCCTTACATATAAAGGATTGTTCTTGAAAAGTCAGAACGCTAAAAGGAAGTTATGAAATTTAGAAGCATAGTTTTATTGAAGTATCTTGGGCTTCTCCCCATCGTTTTTTTGCTTATTGTGGTAAGTATCTTAGGTGAAAATCACAGAGCTAAAGAGCTTGTTGAAAATTATCTAGAAACTGTGAAGGTGGGCTTTGAAGCTGAAAAATGCATACCTCTAAACTTCAAGAGTTCAAGTGTCGACGATCAAAAACTATCTTGTGAAGATCAAAGTTTTTTATTTTTGATTTCCCTAATGAAAACCCTCGAATTAAAGGACTTTAGTAGTGTTGTATACTCGACTGACTTGAGTAAATACTGGACTCCTTTTAGTTCAAACAACTTTGTTTCTGTTCACGTTACCTTTGAAAACCTAAGCGAAAATACTCTTAGTAACATTATATTCGTTGTTAAACGAGATGGACTATCGTGGACGATTGATAAAATTGATATTAACAGTAAAGAACTAGTCAGTGTTTATGAAGAGTTCAAGGCTTTAGACTTGTCCCGTTATGTAGAAGTTGCTGACGATACTTTAGAAATAAAGAGTAACTATCTGAAAAAAGGCAGCCTGTCTTACATTGACAAGATGGTGATAAAATACAATCTACAGAGGTTGAATGAGTTTCTCAAAGATAGCTGATGCTAAGCAAAACTAGACAGGCATCTTGTCGGGTATGTTTTGGGGGAACGCACGGGTAGGTTAGTTTGCGTTTTAGCGCATTGCTTAATGCATCGCTTGTTATTGTCTCGCTAGGTGTAACGTACTTCTTAGAGTCATTGTATGCTTAGCAACATACAGTCAGAAATACATGGAAAGTGAAATGTGGTTTGAAGATATTGAGTTAGAGTCTGAGAATATAAAGCTCACTCCGTTAACAATGGAACATGCAGATGCTTTAGTGAACGCAGCAAACGACGGTGAATTGTGGAAGCTATGGTTCACCTCTGTACCAAGCGCTGAAATTATTGATGACTATATTACGACAGCACTAGAGCAGAAAGCCAAAGGGCTATCGTTACCGTTCGTGGTTATAGACAAAGCGAGTGAAGAGGTTATCGGCTCAACACGCTTTTGTAATGCTGACCTTTTAAATCAAAGGGTGGAAATTGGTTACACCTGGTACAGCAAAAGCTATCAGAAAACATCATGCAATACCGAATGTAAGCTACTTCTTCTTACACACGCTTTTGAAAACCTCGAAGCAATCGCTGTAGAGTTCAGAACAAACTGGCATAACCAAGCTTCACGTAATGCTATTGCGCGTTTAGGTGCTAAACAGGATGGTGTGCTAAGGAATCATCAAAAAATGCCAAATGGTGGTTATAGAGATACGGTTGTGTTTTCAATCATTAATACAGAGTGGCTAGCTGTTAAAGATAACTTAACTTTTAAGCTTTCAATGTATAACTAATAAAGAGTGAAGTGCTGGTATTGTTTCGTTTGTTTAAGGCTGTTTAAAAGGAAAAACTATGGAACCCATCAATAAGTTCTGCCCTAGATCTGGCAAGCCCGTAAAGCCCGATTCGCTTGCCGAATACAGGGGCTATACCGTTGGCTTTTGTAATCCAGGGTGCAGTAGCGATTTCGCCAAAAACAGCGACGAATGCCCAAACGATACTCAATACTTTGATGTGCTAATAAAAGAAAACCATGAAAAATGAAAACATTCATAATAGCGTTTTTATGCTTTTTTATAAGTAGTGTGGTTGCCGAAAGCAATTTAGATGAAAGTGCGTTTACTCAAAGGTATGTGAAGGCTGTTACCACCAAACCAGAGGTTGTGAGTGCGCGAATAAAAGACCGTCTAGAGGTTGAGATGACTTACAGTGGTGGAGGAACGTCTACCGCATATCTCGATAATGCCTATATGAATTACCTTTCTGACCCAGAAGAGCTCGACGTAATTATAGAAACGTACATCAGTGCGTTAACAAAGAACAGTAATGACGCTAAAGCCAACATAGATAAAGCGAATATTTTTCCCGTAATAAAAGATTCAGGTTATATAAACCATATAACTGAATTGATGAGCGAAGATGAGCTGCCTTTCTTTTATGAAAAGCTAAATGATGTTCTCTATATTCTTTATGCCATTGATACACCTTCATCTATCAAGTTCATACCGAAAGAAGACATTGCTAACTTAGACGTAAAAGAGGAAGAGCTTAGGGACCTCTCAATGTCTAATTTGATGAATACTATTGAGTCACTACAAATTAAAGGAGACCCTTCGACCATCTCGATGATTGTGGCCGATGGCACTTACGAAGCGTCTTTTCTAATTTATGATGCGCTTTGGACGAAAGAAAACTTTCCGGTGAAAGGCGATATAGTTGTTTATGTACCCTCTAGAGACGTTGTAATTGTAACGGGTTCAGAAGATACGGATAGTATAGAAACGGTGAAAGGGATAGTGCACAACCCGGAAAATCAGTGGCCTCATTCAGTAACAAAAACTGGGTTTATTCGCAAAGATGAGAAATGGCTTAAGTTTCATGATTAGCTGGGTACACGCTATAGAATAATAAGCGTTTCTCGATGCCTTTTGCTAAGGTAATAAGGAAAACACCGTGACTAAAATTTTAATATTCGGAAATTCCGGTTCTGGCAAATCTACGCTAGCGCGCCGTTTGTGTGAAATTCACGGTTTAGCACATTTAGATCTCGATACCCATGCATGGAAGCCCTCAAGCCCACCAGAAAGAAAACCGATAAAGGAATCGAAACAAGAAATACAGGCTTTTACCGCTTCTAATGAGACTTGGGTAATTGAAGGGTGTTACACAGACCTACTTAAGCTTGTAGAGAGGCAGTCTTCAGAAATTATATTTATGAATTTACCCATTGAGTTGTGCATTGCTAACGCGAAAGCAAGACCTTGGGAGCCCCATAAATACGATACCAAACAAGCGCAAGATAATAATTTACCTATGCTGATAGACTGGATTGCCCAATATACAAAAAGAGACGATACGTTTTCTTATACTGCTCACCAGCAGTTTTTTGAAAACTATAGCGGCAATAAAAAAATGATAACGCAAAATATACCGCACCAAGCCAGTTAAAACATTATTCGGCTTATGGATAGAGACTTCGCATAACTACTTTAAGCGCAATAAAATCATGGAGGACACCATCTTGTATAGCTTTTTATCTTTTACAGGGATAGCAGCATCGGTTTGGATAGTTTTAGGTATTTACATCGCTTCTCGTTTTTATCCAAACTATAGCCATACGAAGCAGTTTTGTAGTGAACTTGGTGCGTTTGGTAGCCCAACACAGAAACTCTCTCCTGCAATCAATAATTACCCGTTGGGCTTATTGTTCGCTCTGTTTGGGTATTACCTTATAAACTCACATCCAGACCATATGCCAACTATGGTTATCGGTGCAATGACAATAATACATGGCATCTGTACTTGGGTTTGTGGCTACTTCCCAATGGACGCCGACCCATATACAACAACACCTTCGAAAAGTTGTAAAATCCATACGTGGTCAGGGCTAATAATGTTAGTTTCGTTTATCGTGGCGCCGCTGATCGTTACTTTTTCTAGCTTCTATGCTTGGCCGCTGAGGATTCTGTCTGCATTAAGCGTTATTGGCTGCGTTTTCTTTTCATATAAATTAGCAAAATCCCTTGAACGAAAAACTGTACCAGGGCTTTATCAACGCCTAAGTTACGGATGCCAAATTCTTTGGCTGTTAATCTACTCAATATTCATGATTTTATAGAGCCGTACAATGAACACTCGCTTTAAAAGCTCTATCCCTCTAGCTTTCTTATGCTTAGCATCACTTTGGTGGTGGTTTTACTATTCCTCCTCGAACTTTATCAACGACTATGGTGATGAAAAGCACGAGTGGTTGTTTATGCTAGACGCCTTACTAGTGCTGCCAGTCCTGTGTTTTTTGTGCGAGCCAGATAAGCAAAAAGCGGTTTTGAAAGCCATTATATTGTGTTGTAGTGCGGTTTTTATTGGCGCCATTATCATTCCAGAACAAAACAAGGTGATGTTTCACTACCTTGAAAGTGGCCGCTACTTTGCTATCGGAGCTTTATTAGCAATAGAAATAGGTACCTTAATAACGGTAAGTGTTGCAGTTCGCGCACTTCTTATTAAAAAAGAAGACCCCGATTTAGCGTTGCAAATACCTATAGAACGTATCTTTGGCTCATCATTGCTTAGTAACTTATTTCAGTTCGAGGGGCGTATGTGGTCTTTCGCATTACTCGCTTCACGTATTAAAAGCAGTACATATTTAGGTAATCAGCATTTTTACTATTATAAAAAAGATGGGGCGCAAAGTAATTTGATGGGCTTCATTGTGGTCATGATGATGGAATTGCCGCTTATGCATCTGCTACTGCATTTTGTTTGGTCTAGCGCAGTTGCCAACATAGTTTCGGCCTTTACCCTATTTGGGTTAGTGTTTTTCTATGCTGAATATAAAGCTGTGGCAATACGGCCCATTTCGATTTATAAAGATAACCTCATTGTTCGATACGGGTTGTTTCAACCGTTTATAATCACTTTTTCAAACATCTCTGATATCAGCACAAACACAACGTTCGTGAAGAGAGATAAGGGTATAAAACGGTTTAACTATTCGGGTGTACCTAACGTGAAAATAAAGCTACATTCACCTATAAACGGTAAGCATGCCGTATACTTAGGTGTAGACTCACCTGATTTACTAATAGAAACAATAAAACGACAACTATGTTCTTTTTCAACTAACGCTAACGAGCAATCGAAGCTTTGAAGCTCAAATGTTAGCAAGGCGATAAGTGAAACCTAGCTTAGCGTTTGAGTAAAGCTAAGCACAAATTAAACAAGACAAAGCACAAATTAATCAAGACAGGCATCTTTATGGCGTACAAGTACTAATACACGCCTTATCCATGATTAAACCGTCTAGAACGAAACAAGGAAGTCACATGAAGTATGAGTAAACAAGACAGGCTTGTTTCGCTACATTCTTTATGGAGCATTAGGGTTACAAGGAAAGTATGTACAAATCTGGTCAATATGTCCTAAACAAAGGGTTAAGTCCTTTATCTAGAATATTACTCGGTAGTATTACAGGGTTGTTTGGTGTTGTTATGATTTTAATTGCGCCAGAAATGAGTAAGCCAATCGGAATTTATGTGTTTGGTGCTTTCTGCTTAACCATTTTTGTAATGTGTATCACTACTGGAAAGTTACGTAATTACTTAGGTCGAGTAATTGGTTTAACTGTATTTGGGTTATCTATTTGGTATTTACTAGGGCAACTAGGAAATGGTGAGTTAATATCAGGCAAGAGATCTGAACCATCTTTATTCAATGCGATATTATTCTTTTTCGCTTTTGGCTTTCCAGGTATTTGGTTTGCAATTAAAGGTAAATTTCCAATTAAAAATAATAGGTAACTACCGAGTGAGCGTAACACTAACAAACATCTATTAGCACCATTGCGTTAGCTAAACAAATGAGTAAACAAGACAGGCTTGTTTCGCTACAAAGTTACAAATTTCATACCTGTCTTATTCGCACTGTTTAAGGAGGTTGTGAATGAAGTATTTTATTCGGTTATGGATAGTATTAATTAGTGTTGTTGCGTTAACTAGCTGTGCCACTTGGGTTAGGCAAGGAGCAATGGAGATAGAGCATAATGTGTATTATGCAGAAATTCATGGTGGTACAGCAGGAGCGACGCAAGAAAATAAAAAACTAATGCATATTTTTGCTAAAAGAGTATGTGGGGATGACTTTAATATTGTAGAAACTAAAAGTGGTTCAATGTTTAGCGAAAGTCAAATACCAGGCATGAATTGCGGAACATATGGATGCCAAGATCAATTCGCACTTAGTTATAAGTTTAGCTGTATAAATTCCCCTGCTAAATCTGAAAGAGCTCTACTTTCAACAGCCCCACATAATGTATTTAGCGATTATAAAAATAACGAGCAGCTATTTGACTCTATGAACGCTGACTCAGTAGTAGAGTGGGCTATTACTCCTTTTGGTATTCCTGATAAAGTAACTCAGGTGGATAAAAAAGCCTATGTTGTCGAATATGCTTCTAAAAATGTAAGAATTTTTCTTAATGAGGAAACCAAAGGAACTACATACTCTAGAACGGACACTATAATCATTGATCTCAAGAAAGCACAATAACAAGTTACCCAAAAGGTCGCAAAACAGCAAGGTTGCGCTCCTTAGCCGCTAATTTTAGTAGACTAAGATTGCCCCATTTAGCTTGGCACTATTCATTCATGGAGATTTGATTTATATGGAAGAAAAAATAGATATACTTTTTTACCTGTTTGGTACGTGCATGATTTTGTGGGTACTCAGAACCGCTTTTACGATCAAGAAATTACTATTTCCCAGATTAAATGAAAGATTTGTCAAACGAATTAACGATTGGGACAGTAAAGCTGAATACAACTCTATCCTCGAAAACGTAGATTCTTATATAAAAATGTTTCCTGGAGAGTCTGACTTCGTGTGGGCTAAAGCACGGGCTTTATACAAGCTCGATAAACATGACGACGCCCTTAAACTTTTTGAAAGGTTAAGTAAAACAGAACCAAGCTGGAAAGAAAGTGCTGACGGTTACATTAATTGTATCAATGACCAACGTAATGAATAACGATCGAATAATTTTTCTCGCGGGCTTGCCGAAACAATAACACAGGGTAGTTATGCGATATCTGTTCATATTATTGGCGAGTATATTACCATTTAATGCATTTGGTGATGCAGAAAGAGAGAGGTTTGATTGTTTAAAGATGCCCTTAATGGTGAATGGAAACAATGAAGGTATGTACTTTATAGAGAGTGATTTCCATAATGATATTCTGGGGTTAATTGAAACCGAAGTACCTCTATTAGATATAAACCAAGCAACGTCTAAAGTTCAAAATTGGTTTAAATCTAAAAATAGAAACATGGAGTCAGGTATTAAGAATGTTACTTTAAAACAATACGATTGTTTGGTAAGCAATGAACTTAAATTCATGCAGGTTTTTATATTCTTCCTTGATAACCCTGAAAACATCGTAGGAGTTACTATGCAAGGAAGGCTTATTGAGCGTCAACCTATAAAATAATGTGCTTAAGCCAAGATGTTTAATCAGGAGAATATGCGGTTGATTGTCTTTCGTATCACTTTCAGCTTTTAGGTAATTAAACAGGACAGGCTTCTTTGTCCCTTCGTTTCTTATAAACTAGCAAAATCCCTTGAACGAAAAACTGTACTAGGGCTCTATCAATGCCTAAGTTACGGCTGCCAGATTCTTTGGCTGTTAATCTACTCGATATTCATGGTTTTATAGTGTCCGTGCAATGTTTGTTATGCTATTTTCAACTAACGTTAACGAGCTATCGAAGCTTTGAAGCTCAAATGTTAGTAGGGCGATAAGTAAAACGCTAGATTAGCGTTTGAGCAAAAATCAACAGGGAGGTTTTCATGAAAAGCGTTTTACTTTCAGCGCTTATTTATTTGTGGTCGATACAAGTATTTGCACAAACTGATTTAGAAAAACTTGGCAGACAATACTTTAATGCGTGGTCAGCAACGCAATCTCCAAATGCTACAGAGCATGATTTAGATAAATATCTATCGTTTCTTAGTAGTGACGTCGCTCATCAGCATTTACCGTACGATTCTGACGATTCCCGCATGCCCAATGGTAAAGCGCGCATTCGCGAGGGGATGCTTTATTACTTAGGTGCACACGTCTCTTATACCGCCCAACTTAACCACATTATACCTGCGCACAATGCGGTAGCTATTTCATACACTACAACGAGTAAGGGCATTCACCCACAAACCAAAGAGCTAGTTGAACTCCAGTATCAAACATTGGAAGTTCTAGAGATTGAAGATGGTAAAGTCGCTGTGATAAGAAAATACGAAGAGTAATGGTAAGGCATCAATCATAGTGTTATTTTTTACTTTATCGAGATGTTGGCCTAGTAAGCAGTCATGAAGAGTTTAGGCTTTGCGCTAATCTTCGAAACTTGGTCGGTTAATTGCGAACCTATAGATGTTTAGGCTATTCAATACAGCGCTTTATACGGAAAATTATGTTCAAGAAAATTTTAAAGGGATTTGGAATCGCGATACTCTCCCTTGTCGTTTTGTTTACCCTAGTCGCTGTATGGTCAGGCTATAAATCCTCTCAGTATGAAGAAACAGCCATTCCCTATATGGATACTGCAATAGAAGATATTTCCACATGGGAATTAGAGACGTTTAAAAGATATCTTACTGAATCTGAGCTTGAAAATATTAATGAGAGCGATCTAGAAAGGCTCATAAGGGCTTTATCAAAAATGGGTAAGTTAGTTGAAATTGGTGAGTATCAGTTCAACACAGTGACATCACGAGCGCTTGCAGGGGGAGGGTCGGGCACCTTTGTTACCTATACAGTACCTGCTGTATATGAGAATGGAGACGCTATACTAACTATTACTCTCAAAGAAGAAGATACTTCCTTTTCTGTTTATCACTTTAAATTAGATTCGCTGGCGCTGTTTGACTAACGAATATGTGTAGTTCATTAATATGTCCAGTTTAATACTTCCACTATTTACGCATGTACTTCTTTGTACTGTACTTTACGCATTACTCACCATAGCTCGCGCCCCCGTTGTGTGGGGAGTGGGGCAGACCAAAGATGGTTCAAACCCTTTTAGCAATATTCAGCCTAAGATCAGTGGGAATCTAAGCAATCAATTCGAGTGGCCAATATTTTTTTACATTGCCAGTGTATTGCTTATAGCAATGGATAAGCCAACAGACAGTGTGCAAATCTACTTGGCTTGGGTATTTGTAATTGGCAGAGTGTTGCACAGCATTGTTCAAATATTTACCAACAATATTAGATTGCGTGGTATGGTGTTTACCATCAATTTTGTCGCTGTGTTGGCTATGTGGGCGATGATTTTTATTGGTGAAATTGGCTTGTAGTCCCGCCGTTAGACGAACCAGAATACCGAGTAAAGTGTGTCGTTAGCGACAAAATTAAAAGACAGCCACTGTTTAGTAAAAGCACCATTTAATAAAAGCACTATTTAATAAAAGCAAAAACGAGCATTAAAGTTATGGAAGACGTTTTAGAACCACTGGGCCGCTTTATACTTCGGATACTCAAATGGATAGTCGTAGAAGCTATCATTGAATTCGTTATAAAAGGGATAGGGCATATAGTGCTCAAACTTTTAACCTTTGGCAAATATCCGCGAGCGGGTAGAGACGAAGCAAGGACCTTCGGTGTTGGTTTAGTTAGCTCAATAGTTGTTTTTGTTTGCCTTGTACTGCTTGTTTAATATTTGGAAAAAGGATATTTACATGAAAATGGAAAAGTGGGCAAAAACGCGAGAGAAAGGAAAGCAGCACTTTGTTTTAGTTAACGGTGTTTTAGGGTGGGGCGTACCTACTGCCATCCTCTGGGCCCTACTAATGGAATTTCTTGACCCATTAGAAAATATTTGTGTGCGCCTAATCATCGCTTTGATCATTTTTCCCATTGCAGGTATCGCTTTTGGCCACTTAACGTGGAATAAATGTGAAAAAACTTACGAAAAACACGTAAGTAATACTCTGTAATTTCTCTAGTCTGGCTTTTTACTTATAACCCAGTAAAGTAAAAGTTCTAATTTCTACAAGCTAATTCAGAGAAGTACATGGAAGTATCGAAAGCAAGTATTCAAAAAGCAGTAGCGAAGAAGATCATCTCTGAACAGCAAGGCGTTGACCTCTACAGCTTCTTTCAGGCAGAAAGCCAGCATACTCCTGCTTTCACCTTTACCCACATTCTCTATTACTTGGGCGGCCTTATCGCTATTGGCGCCATGACTTTGTTTGTGAATTTAGGGTGGGAACAGTTTGGGGGGCTGGGGATAATCTTCATATCATTGCTCTACGCTGGTGTAGGGATAAAGCTTACTAACTCTTTAGCAAATAAAAACCTTATTATTCCTGCCGGTATTTGCGCAACCTTTGTAGTGTGTTTAACACCGCTTGCTATCTACGGTTTTCAACAGTGGCTTGGCCTTTGGCCCGAGAGCGATGCAGCTTATCGTCAGTTTCATACACGGGTTAAATGGCTGTGGTTGTACATGGAACTAGGTACATTGGTGACTGGGTTGATCGTAGCTTGGCGCTACAAGTATCCATTTTTGATAATGCCTATAGCTGTAACACTCTGGTATATCAGTATGGATGCTGTCATGCTTCTCATCGACCAAGACAACATGTGGAATTCATACACGTGGGAATTTCGCGCACAAGTATCTATGTACTTCGGCATACTCATGACCGCATTGGCGTTTTGGGTTGATTTACGGTCAAGGCACACTGCCGACTACGCATTTTGGTTATATTTATTCGGCGTTATTGCGTTTTGGGGCGGGCTTACTAGCCAAAACTCAGACAGCGAACTTTCAAAGTTTTTCTATTTTTGTATAAACCTATTCATGGTTGGGCTAGGCGCATTATTGGTTCGAAAAGTATTTGTGATATTTGGTGCGTTAGGAAGCTGTTTCTATTTAGGGCACTTGGCCTCGAATGTGTTTGAAGACAGTTGGCTTTTTCCTGTTGCGTTAACGGCTATTGGTCTAGGCGTGGTGTATATAGGAATATTGTGGCAAAAACATGAAGTTAAGATCACGCGTAAAGCCCGTAATGCGTTGCCAAAGCCGTTTCAGGAACTTTTAGAGAACAGGCTCAGGTAAAACGCTTAATTAAAAGCCAGGTAGTAAACAAACGCTATTTAATCGTGATAGCAGTTGGTATCGAATAATAAACATAAACAATAGCCTCGGCGAAAGCAGATAAAATATCTTAGAAAAGTGGCAAAGACGAAAGGTAGCAAACAGAAATGTCAGATAAAAAAGAAGAATTCAAAGACCCTACAAACCTTACAGCGTGGATTAAGTACTTTCTATGCTTTCAAGTTGTCCTTTCGTTCGTCGCTATCGGCTCAAATTTAATGGAGTACCAGCTTTTAACCGACTTTCAAAACGGCGTTTATTTTAGCCAAGAAATGGCGGTGGCCGATGCAGAAGCTAATGACATGAGGCAAGCCGTTATTGCTTTTTCTTACCTTGGCGTGTTTATCGTTTCTGGCGTTTTAATTTTAAGATGGATTTATCAAGCAAATCAAAATGCACGTCAATTTGGTGCGAAAGACATGGCGTTTTCGCCAGGCTGGTCGATAGGTTTTTATTTCATTCCCATTGTTTCTCTTTGGAAGCCCTATCAAGCGATGAAAGAAATCTGGCAGGCAAGTCAAAACCCAACTAATTGGCCAGTAGAAAAAGTAAGCTCTATCTTGGGAATCTGGTGGTTTTTCTGGATTGCAAATAGCATGGTGGGGCAGGCGGCATTTAGAATGTCTAGAAGAGCGGAAGAAATCTCTGAAATTATGAATGTGAATTTGGTCTCACAGGCCTCAGAAGTTATTTCAATTCCTTTAGCATTAGTTACCTGGTTAATGATTAAAAACGTTTCTAATACTCAGTTAGCAATGCAGGAGCGAAGTAATGAACAGCCAGAAATTGACGAAGTATCAAACCTAGAACCAGCAAAGTGAAGTTGACCAGCTTTTAATTTCGTTAGAATAACGCAATGCCCGCAGACAGCGGGTGTTTTTTCAAAAGGGTGTTTTAAAATACTTTTTATTGATTAAGTTAAAACGTTCTTGCACTACTAGTGCGTTATTTTCCAATGAGTTTCTATATATGTCGTTTAAAAAGAAAGCGTTAGCCGGTGTTCTTGTTTCCCTTTGTTCTGCGTTTAGCCTAAACGCTAGCGCAAATGAACCTTATGAATTGATGGGCGTGACCACCCAAACGGGCCAGAAAGCGTCCTACGTTGCTACAGAGAAAAGTATAACGCTGCCGGTGACGGTTATAAACGGAAAAGATGACGGTCCAGTACTGCTACTTACCGCTGGTATTCATGGTGATGAGTTCCCGTCTATGTACGCCTTACAACAACTTCAGCAAAACCTTAATCCTAACGAGATAAGCGGTGTGTTGGTTGTGCTGCACTTGGCAAACTTAGATGGGTTTCATGGAAATAGAATTGCGTTAAACCCTAAAGATGAGAAAAACCTGAATAGGGAGTTTCCAGGGAGCGCGGATGGCACACCGACAGAACAAATTGCTGAGTTGTTAACCAGAGAGTTTATTGGCAAAGCTGACTTTTTAATAGACATGCATTCTGGCAGTGCAAACCAAACGTTATTGAATCATGTGTATTCTCCTTTTGTGGGCGACGAAGAGCTTGACGCTTTAACATTTGAATTCGCGAAAGCAACTGGCATGCAGCATATTGTGATGTATGGCGACCGCCCAAGAGATCCTAACAATTCAATTTCTTACCCTAACACTGCGATGACGAGGGGAAAGCCTGGCCTTACCACCGAAATAGGGCACTTAGCGCAGACAGATGAAGAGTCTGTAGCAGAAGCGCTAGAGGTGGCTAAGAACGCTATGTATTTTCTAAAAATGTTGCCAGAAAAACCAAAGCCGCACCCTGAGCCAATTATTTACGAAACTATTAAATACCCTAAAAGCTCAAAAACCGGTTTTTTTAAGGCCTCAGTGGTGATAGGCGATAAAGTGGTAACTGGGCAGGACATAGGTGCTGTCACCGACTATTTTGGTAATCTTGTTGAAACCCTCAAATCGCCTGTTGACGGCACGGTTATGATGGTTAATCAAATGCCAGCCATTAAAGATGGTCAGTCTGTAATGGCGATTGGTGTAGTAAAATCTGAATAACATTGTTTATGAAGTAAATAGGCTAGTTGATCTAATTCGCCTACTCAATCAAATAAATGATAAAGTTGAATCACAAAACTGTGATTAGGGAATAACATGGACTTTCTTTTTAACGTATTGATTTGGGTAGGCGTGGTTATCTTCGCCATTTTTATTATCGGCTTTATGGCAGCAGCGAAGCTAAATAAGCGCCAAGATAAAAATAATGATTAAAGGCCTGCCAAGCTTGCTTTAAAAGCTGTAAGGCCAATTGCAGGAAAGTAATAAATATTTTCACCCCTTTTCTTTAGTTCCTCCGTTTAGTGAAAAAAGGGGGAACAATATGCAAACAACAATTCTACCACGCGCTAATTCACAAGATCTGGTACAACCTAGCCTACTACCTTTCGCAAAAGCGCCTTTCCACAAGCGGGCTATCAACGCAACCACTATTGCTCTTGCAGGGGGAGTGGTTACTGCCGGTCTATTCATTTTAATGGCAGAGCTGATAAGGCAAGATAAGGTGCATGTAAGTGAAGCGCCGCCGGTGTTTTTTGAACCCATCATTTATCAGCCTGAAGATGAACGAAC
This sequence comes from Alteromonas sp. ABV4_150, assembly GCF_056311745.1. NCBI lineage: Bacteria > Pseudomonadati > Pseudomonadota > Gammaproteobacteria > Alteromonadales > Alteromonadaceae > Alteromonas > Alteromonas sp. ABV4_150. Next base: position 3,711,736 of record NZ_CM149971.1, read on the forward strand.
TATTACCAAAAAGCCCATAGCGCCTATTGAGCAAGTCATCAAAACGCCGCCGCAAAAAAAGGTCGAGATTGACCCTGAGCCAAATGACGGCCCAGGTAATTTCGAAATAAACACACAGGTTCCTAATACGGCTTTAGATTTATCAATAAATCTGAATAGTGTTCAAAGTGATATGCAGGCTACGCCTCAGTTCAGGGTTGATCCTACGTACCCGCCAGAGGCGAGTCGAGACGGTGTTGAAGGTTGGGTAAAGCTTGGGTTTACGGTAAGTGCTAGCGGTGCTGTATCGGATATAAAGGTATTAGATTCTGAGCCCAAGCGTATGTTCGATAGAGCAGCACGCCGCGCGCTTAAAAAATGGAAGTACAAGCCTAAGTTGGATGGCGGTAAACCTGTTAGTCAACCGGGTATGGTTGTAGTATTAGATTTCAAACTAGAACAATAAGGATAGCCTATGAGTATAGGCGCAAGCTTGCAAAGCCTGTTTCAAGGTAAGCGCGAAACAGCGTTGGGAATGAGTGAAAGGCTAATGCTGCAATACAGCGCAAAAGGTGATGAAGCATCGTTAGCCGCACTTTTTGATTTACACAGCATCAAGCTATTTTATTTTCTTAAGGTATTAAGCGATAGCACCATAGCTGAAGATATAAGCCAGCGTACATGGATAAAAGTTATTGAGAACCGCCATTTATTTAAAAGTGGCGACAATTTCCAAGCTTGGCTGTTCACTATTGCTAGGCGAGCACTTATTGATGAGTTTCGTAAAAACGCCAAGCTTGAATATAGTAACGAAGCTGTAGAAGAATTTACTGTTTCTGAGCTAGTTAAGCATGCGCAGTCTTCGGTAGAAGATGACGTGGCCAAAGGGTTAGAAAAAGACGTGTTTAAAGCTTGTTTAGCGCAATTGCCTTACAAACAGAAAGAGGCGCTTTCATTGCAGTTTGAAGGTTTTAGTTTATCGCAAATAGCTGATATGTGCGGCGCTGAAAAAGAAACGGTTAAGACACGAATTCGATATGCAAAAGACAGTCTTAAAATTATGCTGGAGAAATTGTAATCATGTCTATCTCAGATAAAGAGCTACAAGAAGCCTTCAAACGCAGCCAGCTGATCCAAAAGCAAAATGATTCAACAACTCAAAAAGCAAACGCCCGGGTACGCACCAACGTGCTTGCGCACAACAAGGCGAAAGTAAACGAAAGAGAATCAGAGCTTATGTTTGCTGCGGTGGCTTCGCACCTTCGCGCCTATTTCGCATCATCAACCCTTCGTTTTACCGCTGTGGCTTTTGCTATTGTTGCCATGCTCGGGGTGTACAACATCGGAACATTCCAAAGTCGCCACTCGCCAGGTATGCAAACTGCTGCACACAGCGTAGATATTGTTCATTACCACGGTTTTGCAGGTGAAGATAAAATGCTGGCTAATAATCTCAATAATGACTATCAAGCCCGTTTCAATGCCTATACTCGCCAATATGTCGAGAGTAGTTTAGTTGCTAAAGCGGTAACCCAGCAGCCAGCTACATTGCAATCACAAGATGGTTATTGGCTACTAGTAAATTGTGAAAATCAGCAAGTTGTCGTTTCTGAGAGCCTTATTACATCGTTAGATATTAACGGCCGTATAGAAGGGGATATCAACGTAGGTACTCAAGTTGCGCTAGCATTCGATAGTCAAGGAAGGATACTGTCTATAAAACAGTCTACTAAGCCGTTGATGTGCTGATATATAAATGCGTGCAATTTATTTTTAGAAACGCAAAAACGAGGCTGGTAGATGTGGAACCTTCCAGAGCCTCGTTATTGCAAGGTATCGTGATAAACCTATTTGTCTAGATCGTGCGCCCTAAAGGCATTGGGAAGTAATTCACCAATTGTGGTTTCAAACTTTTCACCACTTTGACTAATCATGGTCACGGGCGTTTCATCTGGCGCGAACTCGGCGATTTTTTGTCTGCAACCGCCGCATGGAAAACAAAATTCTTCGTTTGGGCTGGCAATAACGATGTGTGAAATGCGCTTCTGGCCTTGCGCAACCATATTGCCAATAGCAGTGGCTTCTGCACATTGCCCTAAAGGGAAGGCCGCGCTTTCCACGTTACACCCAGCAAAGGTTTCCCCATTCGGGGTAAGCACTGCAGCACCAACTTTAAAATTGGAATAGGGTGAATGAGAGTTTTTCTGTGCGTTAAAAGCAAGTTGTGATAGTTGTTCTAAATTATTTTTCTTCATAGCTACCTGTGTTAACCACCCAATACGCTTTACTTTTATCATCAAATGCGAGAAGGTTGGCGGCATTAGCGCCGCGGACAAGCGTATATTTAATACTCAGGCGGTTTTTTCTTTTTTTATAGAATGCTTTTTTACCATGTGCAGAAACGTTAGTCTCATCTTTTTTTCTCTATTCGCTGCTATTTTAACCGGTTGTGCGCAAACACCCCCAGTTTCAGAAAGACCACAGATGGGAAATCTGCTTTTAGCTGAGCCTGCTCCTATAAATCCGCGTTCTGAGATGGCAATAGCACGCTATAATCAGGTATTAACTAGCCCGGCGCTTTCAGATGAAGACAAAGCCGAACTGCATTTTCAACGAGGCATGCTTTATGACAGTGTAGGTCTTGCAGGTCTAGCTCAGTTCGATTACACACAAGCAATTAACTTAAAGCCCGATTTAGCTGAAGCCTATAACTCTATGGGTATTCATTACATTCAACAGAGTGACTTCCTTCAAGCTTATGAGGCATTTGACTCTACGTTAGAAATTAACCCAGAGTATGATTTCGCGTTCTTAAACCGTGGTATCGCGCTTTATTATGGCGGTAGAGCAGAGCTTGCCGTTGAAGATTTAAATCGCTTTTTTAAGAAAGATGACAGCGATCCGTTTCGTGCGCTGTGGGCTTACTTTGCGCATCACGATGTGACAGAACTTGAAGGGCAAACTTACTTAGCGTCGATTCGTCCTACGCTCGACAATGAACATTGGGCAACCACGCTGGTGGATTTATTCCTAGGTAGTGTCGGTGAAAATGATGTGCTTAACTCACTGCTAGACGGTGTTAAAAGCCAAAAAGCACTCACTGATCGATTATGTGAAGCGTATTTCTACTTAGGTAAATTTCATTCTCTGCACGGAAATAGTGGAATCGCATCGAATTACTTTAAGCTTGCGCTAAGTACAAATGTATTCGATTACGTAGAGCATCGTTACGCAAGAATGGAACTTAACCGTTTGCGTGATAAAGCTAGCAACAAAGTAGTCAGCGAAGAGTAAACGCAAAGCATTATGCGAGGCTTATTTTTAGCAGTCTTCGCACTGCTCATCGTTGCGGGCGATAGCGGGCGCTACGCCCCTCAACTTATCTCAAACGCGATTAGCGTGCTATCACCATCACATCAAATTGTAGGTGGAACTTCGTTAGAAAGTGAGGAAACAGGCGAGTCCGATAGCGCTCAGCCTGATGCTATTGCCCCAGATAGCAGCGATACTACCCTTGAAAATAATTCACGAGATAACGCGCTAGCGCTGCTATGGCTGGCTGCAAAGCAGGGTAGTGACACTGCCCAAGTCCACATGCTCGAAATATTTGAGAGCGCATATAACAATGGCTTTTCTTCTACGGTTTCTGTTGACCAAGAGACAGCCACCTATTTTCTGGAAAAGCTTGTTAACCTAGAAAATGCGGATGCTGCGTGGTTGTTGTACCAAATTTTAGGTGAAGAGGGTGCTTCAGAGCGTTTTATGCGCCTAGCAGCACTCGGCGATGTAGCTGAAGCACAACTCGCCTTTGCAATGTCTACCGATTCGCCAGAAAAGCGAGAAAAGTGGCTGATACGCGCAGCGTCACAAGAATATTTGCCTGCACAGGCTGCACTGGCCGATTGGTACTTACTTCATGGGCAACAGCAGTTAGCCAAACCACTGCTGGAAGCTACAGCTAGGCTAGATATGCAAAGTGCGTTCAAGTACGCAATGCTTTTATGGGACGAGGGCAACTTCTCACAAGCTAAGCCGCATTTTAAATTCGCGGCGCAAAAAGGCCATCAACAAGCGAAAAAAGCCCTAAACGTTATTAAGCTTTATTCTCCTTACTCAGTAGCGCAAGCAATAAAGCAATCTGGTGCGCTTCATTGGGACGATAAAGCAAATTGCCTGCAACGTGTGCAACCTTTTGCTACAAGCTTAGCGACCATCATGCGAGCGCATGAACATTATCAATCATTTAACAATGATACGCGTCTTAAAGAGCTTTCTATTTGCTTAGCGCCGCCTATTTGGCTTAATTCCGATGTGTTGGAGTGCGATGCCAACTACAGAAGGGCTGGTATCTTGGGGTGTGATATTTCCCCGTTAGCAAGTATTGCCAAAAAGCGTAAGTTTAGTCATGCAGTTGTCGTGGCCGAGCAGGGAAAAGCGAATGTTCAAAATGGTGTAATGTATTTAGATATTAGTGACGCTTATACAGTTTTCGTGCACGAACTAGCGCATTTTGCTGGCTTCGCTGACGAATACCCTATTGGCAAGGGTATGGCAAACAAACTGTGTGATGAAGATGGAATTGAAGACTTTAGACCGCCCAACGTTGTTGTGGATACAGATTATTGGTATGCACCTCATGAAACGGTAGAGAATTGGCTGGCCATAGACCCCGCAACGATTATCGCTCGCGCTAAAACATGTGCAGTGTTGGGGATTAATAGCTACAAACCTAGCCGACGAATCACCTTTATGGAACACCACGATAGCGGCGTGATCCCGCCTTTATATCTGGTCCTTTGGCAGCAACAGCTAGAAAAGCAAAATGCGCAGCGGCCCATCTCAATGAATTTCTTCCAAGCTTTTCACAATAGCGGTAATCGAAAAGAGGCGGCCCACTGGCTAGCTGAGTACGAAGCATTTACCGGCACCAAATAAGCAGCCGCACACTCTTTTTCGATAACGCCATAGTTCTATTCAACAACCACCTTCACAAATACTGCAACGGGTTATTTCTCGCTACCCACGAAGCGTAGGCTTCAGCTCTCTTACCCACATAGATGTGGCACCACAAATTGCTACCGGCATAACAATGAAGTTCACCACGGGAATGAGCGAGAACACGTTTACCATCATGCCAAAGGTCATTGCTTTTCCTTTGTGTTCGCCCAGGTGCAAGCGCATTCGAGTGAAATCTACCTTGTGGTTATCATAAGGATAGTCACAATACTGTATCGCCATCATCCAGGCGTTAAATAAGAACCAAAGTACTTGCCCGATAATAGGTAGGAAAAAGAACAGTAACAAAAAACCGATGGCGCGAGGTAAATACCAAATAAGTTTAGTCAGTTCGCGACCCACGGTACGGGGAATGTCTTTTACCAAAGACATAACGCCTTCATCACCCAGGTCTTGACCCGTTAAATGACGCTCAACCTTTTCTGACAATACGCCGTTGAAAGGCGCTGCAATCCAGTTGGCCAGCGTGCCAAAAATAAGTGCGAAGATAAGTAACACACTGATCACCGCTAAAGGCCATAAGAAGAAACTGATAGCCGTTTTTATCCAGCCTAACCATTCAGGTACAAGGTCGATAACATAGGCTATGCCCATTTCTATTTGACTGAACAAGAAATAAAAAGCAACGGAAAACAGAACAAGGTTTATAGTCAGGGGCACAAACACGAAACGCTTTAGCCCTTTCGTTTTGATAAGCGAAAAGCCTTCAAAGAAATAATGCACACCACCTGAACTCATTCGTACTCCTTCGCGTTATTTTAAACGCTTTGTTTATTAACTATTTTCTCTATCATACGCCCTTGGCGCGTTCTGTGCCCAACTCACTGAAATGGTAATTGTTACAAGCTGTTAGTTTTGGTAGAGTCGAAACATAATAACAAAAGAACCTTCTGTGTGATTACATCATTTCCATATCATCCGCTAATTCAGCATCCCGCCAAGGGATATTGGGCTGAAACTATGACAATTTCGTCAATCAACTCTGCATATCAGAGGGATGATGCGTGAGGCTTAAGAAGATAAAGCTAGCGGGCTTCAAGTCCTTTGTTGAGCCTACTTCTATTCCATTTCCTGGGGAAATGACTGCCATTGTTGGGCCAAATGGCTGTGGTAAATCCAATGTTATTGATGCTGTTCGCTGGGTATTAGGTGAAAGTTCAGCGAAGAATCTACGCGGCGATGCGATGACAGACGTGATCTTCAATGGTTCATCTTCACGAAAACCCGTGGGGCAGTGTAGCGTTGAACTTGTTTTCGATAACAGTGCAGGGCGGATCGCGGGCGAATTTGCCAATTACAACGAACTGTCTGTTAAACGATTAGTCACCCGAGATGCCACGTCGACTTACTTCCTCAACGGTACCAAATGTCGCAGGCGAGACGTTACCGACCTGTTTTTAGGAACAGGGCTAGGGCCACGCTCTTACGCCATTATCGAGCAAGGTATGATCTCAAGGCTTATCGAATCTAAGCCCCAAGAACTGCGCGTGTTTATTGAAGAAGCGGCGGGAATATCAAAGTACAAAGAGCGCCGCAGAGAAACAGAAAATCGTATAAGACATACGCAAGACAACCTCGAACGCTTAAACGATGTGCGCGATGAACTTGGCAAGCAGTTAGAAAAATTACAGCGACAAGCCGCGGCAGCAACCCGCTATAAAACTTTACGCGCGCAGGCCAGAGAGTTAAAAGGCCAGCTTGCGGCGATTAGATTTCTTAAAAATAGCGAACATATTGAAGCGCTGCAAAAGCAGCAGCAAACACTGCAACTAGAAGTCGACGATTTGAATGCTAGGTTACAAGGTGACGAAGCCGGGCTTGAGTCGTATAAAACTAGGCAAGTCGAAACCAAGCAAGCCATCGATGATCTTCAGCAGCAATTATTCACCACCAGCAATGCAATAACGCGTTTAGAGCAAAACGCTCTGCATGCGAAACAGCGACAAGGGCAAATAGAGCAAGAATTAACGCGAATCAACGAACAGCATGAATTGCTAAACCACTCTATTGATGAGGCACAGGAAGCACTTGCCGTATCAAACGAGGCGCTTGAAAACATTGAGCCAGAGCTTGCACTTAAAGAAGCTGAACTAGAACATGCAAAAGCACGTTTTGAAGACGTTGAGCAGGCTTTAAGAGAGTTTAACGCGAAAGCACGTGAACAAGAGCAAACGTACAACCAGCTTCGACAAGACGTGCAACAGTGCCATAGCCAAATTCAGTCCACAATGAGTATGCAGCTTCGTACATCTCAGCGTATTAGCGAACTGCAAGACGAGCTAAAACAACTCGATGACGAAGATTATTCAGAGCAAATTGCATTGCTAGATGAGCAAGCAAACGAGTTAGATTTCGATATTGAAGAAGGTAAACAGGCGGTTCAAGCAGCTAGCGAGACAGTACAGAAACAACATGCTGAAGTGCAAGTCATTGAAGCGAAACGTCGTGAGGCGCTGGGTCAGCTGCAAACCGCGCAATCAACAAAATCTGCCCTAGAAGCTCTTCAGCAAGATGCCTCTAACTTCGAAAATGTGCAGCTAGAAGGAATTGAAAAGCTTTGGCAGCAATTTAGTTCAAGCCAAGCGTTAGCACCCTGTATTGAAGCCATTTTGCAGCACGCCAAGGACCCTGTGGTTGCCAAAAGCTACCCCGTAAAAGAGCTTCTTAAAAACAAATCGCGTCTTCCTTCAGGCATAAAGGTATACACCGAAAGCGTGTTAACAGGTTCGGCAAAAGTCGGCTCTTTAGCCCATGCCTTATTAACCGAGCTTGGCGGAAGCAACACTTCACTGGTACGTGTTCCCGCATTTTTTGATGATATCTACCTGTGTGAAGACGATAAAGACCTGAAAAGTAAGGTGGAACACTTATCTGATGACGAGATGAAAAGCGATGGTAATGGCTTTTCTAGCGCAATCTCACCTTCAGGTTTATGGGCCAGCTCCCATTGGGTCGTTAAACCAGGTGAGGTGAATGACGGTGCTCTACAGCGTGCTAACAAAATCAAATCGCTTACAGGTAATATTGAAGCTATTGAGATTTTCATTGAAGAAGTCGAGCATTCCATTGAGGAAGCGAAGCAGGCTCTTGAAACAATCGAAGCTAAAAAGCATACGGCTCAAAACGCCTTAGCTGAAAAAGAAAATCAACGGGCTCAGATTAAAAACAAGCTATCTTTACTTGAAATGCAACAAGAGCAGCAGTCTACTCGCAGCGCTAAACTCAATGATGAATTGGCAAAGCAAGAGTTAATGCTTGCTAAAGAAGAAGAGCAGTTAGCGCTACTGTCTGAAAAATTAGAACTTCAAGAAGCGCAAATCCTTGAATATGAAGTGCACATTGATGAAGTTAACACCAAGCGTGAAGAAAATGAGCGAACTACGTCAGAATTGCGGGCCTCAGTCGATTCATTAACGTCGCAAAATCATGAGCTTGCGTTAAAAAAGCAGCAGCTTGAAAATCATCAAAACTTATACAGTCAACAGGTTACGCGTAACCTTGAGCAGCGTGAAGAATACATAAAAAACAAAGAAAGGTTGCAAAAAGAACTAGCGCACCTGACGTCTCCTGAAGAAATTCAGGAAGCAGAACTTCAGTCTCTGTTAGAAAACAAAGCGGAATTAGAACAGCTGAAAAGCGCTAAGCAGCGCAGCCTTGAAGATATTGAGCAATGGTTGCGAGAAGCTGAAAAAGGGCATCAGGCTCTAGGTAAAGACATTCAAACCCGACAGACAAACATCGATAAACTTAACATCGATATTGAAGGGTATCGTGTACGCGCAAACACGATCCTAGAGCAGCTTGACGAAACACAGCAGTCACTGAAAAGCATCGTAGAAACCTTACCCGAAGACGCCGAAGAGAAACGCTGGCAAGATGACCTTGAAAAAACGCAGGCTAATTTGCAGCGTTTAGGGGCAGTGAACTTAGCTGCGGTCGAGGAGTATGAAGCTCAGTCAGAAAGAAAATCTCATTTAGATACACAGCACAACGACCTTACTGAAGCCTTAGAAACGCTACAATCAGCCATTCGGAAAATTGATAAAGAAACCCGCACGCGCTTTTCAAACACTTTTGAGCAGGTTAACGAAGACCTTAAAATGTTATTTCCTAAAGTCTTCGGCGGTGGGTCAGCATACCTAGCACTTACCGATGATGACTTATTGGAGACCGGGGTGACGATAATGGCTCGCCCCCCTGGTAAGAAAAATAGTACGATTCACCTCTTAAGCGGTGGAGAAAAAGCATTAACCGCTTTATCATTGGTGTTTGCTATTTTTAGATTAAATCCAGCACCATTTTGCTTGCTGGATGAAGTAGATGCACCATTGGATGATGCAAATGTAGGGCGCTTTTGTAACTTAGTGTCAGAAATGTCACAAACAGTGCAGTTTATTTATATCACCCACAATAAAATAGCGATGGAAATGGCTAGTCACCTAACTGGTGTTACTATGGCGGAACCTGGAGTTTCACGTATGGTAGCGGTAGATGTTGACGAGGCTGTAGCCTTCGCAGAAGCATAACAAAGGGCGAAAGAAATTAAATGGAAGATCAATTACGTCTATTTTTACTCCTTGGGGGCACGGTTTTTATCATTGCTGTGCTTGCCCACGGTATTTGGAAAATTCGTAAAAACGGTAAGCCTTCGGAAAAAGAGCGCTTAGAGCCCCGACAATGGCAGGATGATGATGGCGAATTAGAGGCCGAAGCTCAGGAAGGCTTTGATGAGCTTGGTATTGGTGCGGTTCGAGTGGTTAGCAATCCGCAAAGCTCGCATAATAGAGCAGATGAGAACAGCGCAGCTTCGAGCCAGTCGTTTTATGATAGCCCGAATAACCCGCTAAACGACAGCGAACCTCAACAATTCGGTGGTGGCGAGAGCAATCCCTCTCGTCAATCTACTCCATCTAGTCACATCCATAGCAGTAAAGACGACGCTGTCGAAGAGCACAATGGCGGTAGCAGCAATGATGATTCTTCGGTGTCACCAGTCGTAAAAGAGGGTGAAAGCGACGGCGAAAAAGAGAGCGAAAAAGAAGACGCTCAAGAAGCGCCTAAGCTGTATGGTTCTGTAGTAACGAACCCCAAACCACACATGAAAGGTCAGGCTCGTTCGTTTGATACTGCAGCAAATAAAAGCGATGAAAACGTTGCAGCTTTCCCTGAGCCTCCAGGTTTTCTACTTCGGGAAGGCGATGATGAGGCTCAGTCAGCGCCACAAACTAAGAGCGAAGAAAACGCACAAGGCGCGTCTTATTCAGCGCTATCCAACGCTAATGACGCAGATAACGGGTACTCCGATAACCAAACCACGGCGCAACCCCAACAGGCGCCCGCAGCACCGGTTCGCCCTGCACAAAAGTTTTATGTAGACCCTACGCTTGAAGAAGAACCAGCACCAAGTAAAGCGCCAGCTAAGAACGAGCGAGAAGTGGCTACTTTTAGTTTAGACGCGCAAGAGGAAGTAACTTCTTCGCGGGGTACCCAGGAAGAGAATGAACAGCCGCGCCGTTTTGCACGTAGTAAGCGAAACAAAACACCAGTTAGAAAGCGGGAAGAGCCTAATTTTGGTGATGACCAAATGCGTATCGACTTCGACACCAGTGAGCAGGGTAATCCTAATTTAGGGGAAGAGAGCTTCAGCGCTAATGACACACACAGTGACGGTGCGACCAGCTCATCTGAGCCTGCGAAACCGTCAAGTGTTGAACCTGAAGTATTGGTGTTGAACGTAAGAACGCCAGAAGGTGAGCCGATTTCTGGTGCTGCGCTTTTGCCAATGCTTCTTACGCTAGGGTTTAAGTTTGGTGACCAAGACATCTTCCACCGTCACGTTAACTCCAATGGCAAGGGGCCAGTACTGTTTAGCCTAGCTAACATGTTCAAGCCGGGTGTTTTTGATATTGATAACTTGGAAAATTTTGAAACCCAAGGTGTATCTTTGTTTATGATATTGCCCATTGAAGGCGACCCTCATCAAGTATTTAATATGATGCACAACGCGGCACGTAAGCTGGCAGACGAGTTCGGCGCTCAGGTACTAGATGGTCGTCGCAGCGTGTTAACTAAACAGGGCTTACAGCAATACGTCGAAAAAATTCGTGAATTTGAACGCAAGCGTATGATTGCTCGCAGCTAATGCAAGTTATTTAAGTGTCGATATCGCACGCTTTATACGTGTTTGCGTGATAGCGTAATAAAAAGGACTTGGCTTATACCCAGGTCCTTTTCTATTGAGGAGCGCTATAGCTTGGCTGCATAGTATACCAGCCGATGAAAAGCGACGCTTAGCAGCTCCATTTAAAACATAAGCTAGTTTGGGTTAAGTAGCCTAAGCAACAAATTGTAAAACTTTTTAATTATTTATACGGCGTGAAAACAACTCCATGTCAGACTCTTTAGAACAAGCAAAGCAACAAGTTGCACAACTTCGCAACACGTTAAATGAGTACAACTATCAGTACTATGTACTAGACGATCCATCGGTTCCCGACGCCGTTTATGATAGAGAGATGCAGGCGTTAATAGCGCTTGAAAAACAATATCCTGAATTGCATAGCCCCAATTCTCCAAGTCAAAAGGTGGGAGGCGCTGCGCTGTCTGCATTTGAGCAAGTTACTCATGATGTGCCTATGCTGTCGCTAGATAACGCCTTCGATGAAGAGTCTCTACTAGCATTTGAGAAGCGCTTAAAAGACAGGCTTAAAGATACTGCTACTTTGGATTTTAGCTGTGAGCCTAAGTTAGATGGCTTAGCCGTGAGTATTTTGTACGAAAACGGTGAATTAGTTCGCGCTGCAACGCGGGGCGATGGACAGGTAGGCGAAAACATCACTGCTAACGTGCGTACTATTTCAAATGTACCTTTAACCCTTCGAGGAGATCACTATCCAGACCGCGTCGAGGTGCGTGGTGAAGTGTTTATGCCGCGAGATGGCTTTGCAAAATTAAACGAACATCAAAAAGAAACGGGCGGTAAGGTCTTTGCCAACCCGCGCAATGCCGCAGCCGGAAGTTTGCGTCAGTTAGACTCGAAAATCACCGCTAAACGCCCGCTGATGTTTTATGCGTACTCACTAGGCGTAGTACAACCAGAAAGCTTTGAACTACCTAAAACCCACAGCGCGCGCCTTGCACAATTGGGTAAATGGGGGCTGCCGTTGTGCCCAGATATCGACACAGCTGAAGGCGGTAAGGGTTGCCTAAATTATTACAACCACATCTTGGAAAAGCGTGATGACTTGCCTTATGACATTGATGGCGTAGTCTTTAAGGTAGACCGTATTGAATTGCAGACCACCCTTGGTTTTGTAGCCCGAGCTCCGCGTTGGGCGATTGCTCAGAAGTTTCCCGCGCAAGAGGAAGTGACTAAACTGGTGGACGTTGAGTTTCAAGTGGGCAGAACTGGGGCAATTACACCGGTAGCGCGTTTAGAGCCTGTTTTTGTCGGTGGCGTAACCGTATCTAATGCCACATTACATAATCAGGATGAAATTTCCCGGTTGGGCGTTAAAGTTGGCGATACTGTTGTTATTCGTCGCGCCGGTGATGTTATCCCTCAGGTAGTTTCTGTAGTTGAAGCAAATCGCACGGGTAGTGAAACTGACATTAGTTTCCCAAGTCAGTGCCCAGTGTGTGACTCACAAGTTGAAAAGCTTGAAGATGAAGCAGTCGCTCGCTGTACCGGAGGGTTAATTTGTGCAGCGCAACGTAAACAGGCGCTTAAACACTTCGCCTCGCGTAAAGCGTTTGATATAGATGGTCTGGGCGATAAGCTCGTTGACCAACTAGTAGATGCCGATCTCGTGCACAGCCCCGCAGATTTCTTTACCCTGTCATTGGGTGATGTTGTTGGCTTAGAGCGTATGGCTGAAAAGTCAGCAAGCAAGCTTTTGGCATCTCTTGAAGCATCAAAGCAAACTACCCTCGCTAAATTCCTATACGCACTGGGTATTCGCGAGGTTGGTGAAGCAACGGCGGCAAACTTGGCTTCGTACTTTGAAACCTTGGAAGCCATTCGTGAAGCTTCATTAGAAGCTTTAGTAGAAGTGCAGGATGTGGGCGAAGTGGTCGCTACCCATATATTCAACTTCTTTAACGAGTCGCATAACACCGATGTGATCGACGCACTTCTTAAAGAGGGAATCAATTGGCCCGCCATTGAAAAACCAGATTCGGATAACTTGCCTCTTGAAGGTAAAACTTGCGTTATTACCGGCACGCTAAGTGAAATGGGCCGTTCTGATGCTAAAGCGCGGCTTCAGTTACTTGGTGCTAAGGTGGCGGGATCAGTGAGTAAGAACACTGACTTTTTAGTTGCGGGTGAGAAAGCAGGTTCTAAACTGACCAAAGCACAAGAGCTTGATGTAGATGTGTGGGATGAAGCTGCATTGGTTGCCTTCCTCGCTGAGCATGAAAAATAGATCTGTGAAATAAACGCTAAAAATGCAATTAGGCCGAAGTCTCTTTGATAGCACTTTTCGACCTAACCCAGTTCAATTGCGAAACACAGGCACTGTCAATTCTCACCTCCGATAAAAACAAAAAAACGCCACTTCGAAATGTGGCGTTTTTTTGAACGTATCGAAAGCAAATGCTGCTATTTACTCTTGCTGCTATCTACTCTACGGGGCTTTGTTATTGAGCTGTCTGGTTACGCATTTGTCTACGTCTTTCCCACGCTTTTTTCACTTGAAAGCGCCATACCCAGTTTAACGAAAAATAACCCGCCAACCCGAAGACCACAGAACAAATACCACAACCAACCAGAAAAGCGGGCCCAATGGTGTTAATGCTTTCTACCACCCATTGCCAGCTAAACTGGAATTCAAAATGTTCAGGTTTGGTCCCAAGTACAGTAGTCCCCACTTTGTAAGCGCCATAAAATATGGGGGGAATGGTAAATGGATTTGTCACCCAGACTGTTGCGACAGACAAGGGAAGGTTTGCTCGAAAGGGGATAGCTAAACCTGCGGAAAGCCACATTTGAAACGGCACAGGCCAGAACGCAAAAAATAAGCCTATGCCAAACGCGCCAGATGCAGAGCGACGGTTCAGGTGCCATAAATTAGGTTCGTGCAATACGCTACCAAATATTTTTAACGCTTTGTTTTGCTTGATGCTTTGGTGATCTGGCAAAAAACGTCGAATAAATTTCTTAGGCATAAATATCAATGCATCTCGAAAATAAAATCAAAAAAGACAGAAAAAATAACAGCAAATGGGATTGCGCAGCACGGTTTTGCATTAGCAACGTTCACTTACTTTCAATTGCTACGTGAAAACATGGTCAATCGTATCACAATTTGCCTAAGCTGTTTTTGTGTTGGCGCAATTAGTGCGGTTTTATGGCAAAAACTTCCAAGTACCGACACCATGGCGCTGATGATTGCCATATTGGTGATAGCTATAGTTGTCATCTTACTGTTTTCTTTGGAAAAACCTAGGTCCAATAAGACCGTCTTTGATGTACAGCTATGTTGTGCAGTGAGTGGCTTATTACTCGGCGTACTGTGGGTGGCGAGTGTAGGGCATTTTTACTACGCTTGGCAACTGCCCAAGGGTAAAATTCAACAAGATGTCACAATATCGGGGCGAGTCTTATCGGGGGGATGTGTTTCTGGAAAATATGACGATGTAGGAGCTGGTTTTAATTATGTGGTTAGCATTGAGGCAGTAAACGATGAGAGCACCGCGACATTTTTAGATAAAGGCATAATACCAGCACACTTGGCTGCTGTTTTGCCTTACGCTTTCAACTTTAGAGTTCGCCTTGCTCAAAAGCAATACAAGTTTTCGAGTAACAGTACTGAACGAGTAAAAAGTTCACAGCGCACTTTAGGCGGTGTAAAGCAGCTCATAAGATCCCAAGCGTCAGAAAAGCCTGCTGGACTTCAATGTTTGCACAATGGCGACATGTTTACAGCGGTTGTTAAACTCAAACCTGCATACGGTAAAGCCAACCCCGTTGGCGCAAGCCGCCAGCAGCAGCTGGTCAGTCAGTTTATTCATGTCACTGGATACATAAAATCTATAGAGCACGATAAAACCGCGCATGAGCATTCATTGCGCTATGACCTTGCGACAACGCTAGAAGCGCAGAATCTTACTAATCTCACTTGGTGGCGCGCGCTACTGCTTGGCGATAAGGCTGGGTTTACGAAAAACAACTGGGTACTGTTACAACGCACAGGTACTGGGCACATATTTAGTATATCGGGTATGCACTTATCACTTATTGCCGGAATATGCCTACTAGCTTTTACCCCGATAATTTTCATACTCAGACAGGTTTTCGATATATTCGGCCGTATGCAGTACTTCTTAGCCAGCTTAATAAGCCTAAGACTAAAGACGAGTGATGGAGAGAGCAAAACTACTCGACGTTCAAAGCTATTAACTATTAAAGCGCCGATTAGAACCATAGTGCTCTGCTTGCTTTTGGTTATTTGTTTTTTTTACGCGCTGTTAAGCGGAAGTGCCTTGCCCGTTGTGCGAGCGTGGGTTCTTATAGCTATTGGCTGCGCGTTGTCGCTTTCACATAATGCTTGGAGGCCAGTAAATATTGCGTTAGTTATGCTGGCGTTAAGTTTGCTGCTTTTCCCGCTTTCTATGTTAAGTGCAAGCTTTTATTTAAGCGTAGGTGCGGTGGTCTGTATCTGGTTTTTAGTGACCACGTGGGGGCTACAGCGAGCATCTTGGTATGCGTCGCTGATAAAATTGCAAATAGCGCTAACGCTAATAATGATGCCGCTAACACTTATCTGGTTCGGTAATGCGAGTATTATTGCGCTTATAGCAAACTTGATTGTCATGCCCGTTATTACTTTGCTGCTGCCTGTTTGTTTACTCTCTCTTTTGCTGCTTCATTTTATTCATTTCGGCCCAGTCCAAGAATTGGCAAGCACATTATTTCAAAGAAGTGATGCGTGTTTGGGATATTTATTGTCATTCTTGAACCAGCTTAGTGGTTTTTCCATAAGCGCATTTGATGTTCACCTAGGTAATGGTGCTACGCTCTGTTTGATTGCTGCTTTTGTTATATTTCTCTTGCCTGCATGGCGCTACAAGAAAGTATGTGTCCTAATTCTGTCCATACCGTTTTTTAGTTTCATTCAAAAATGGTTACCCGTTAATAACGAGCAATGGACGCTTCACGTTTTTGATGCCGGTCAGGCTAGCGCGATTGCTGTAACGAAAGGGAATAGAGCAATCATTATAGATTCCGGTGCTCAGTTTAACGGTATTGCCCATACTGCGACCGCACATTTGCTGCCTTTTCTTGAAAGTACATATGTTTCAAGCATTGATGTTGTTATTCATACACACGGTGATAATGATCACGCGGGAGGTTTATCTGCGGTTAAGCAACACGGGTTGGCAACACAAGCCAGCTTTCATTCGCCTACCGCGGGATGCGAACGAGGAAAGCGTATCCATTGGCAGAATTTGATCATTGAATTTTTATGGCCTCCAAAGGGTAATAGACAGGACAATAATGCCATGTCCTGTGTGGTAAGAATTTCTAGCCAATCTGGCAGCGTTTTAATCCCAGGTGATATTGAAAAGGCAAGTGAGTACGCCCTGCTTACACGTGAAATAAACAGCACTAGCGAAATAACCGATAATCGTGAAAAAGAAAATAATTCGGCAACAGCAAGAGCGTTATTACCGAATTTTTCACATTTGCGTGCTGACATTCTTATCGCGCCCCATCATGGTAGCAAGACTTCATCTACAGATATCTTTATAGAGCACGTTGCACCTGAGGCTGTGATCTTTACCCAAGGTTTCGAAAATCGCTGGCAGTTTCCGGCAAGTGAAGTGGTTACGCGATACAAGCATCATAAAGTAAAGCAGTATTTAACCAGTTATCACGGCTATGTAAGGGCAACGTTTACTCAGGGCGGTTATTATATAGATACCCATCGAGAAACCTTGCATAAGCGCTGGTATTTACGAGGCATAAGCCCGCGACATCTAGAAGCGCAACCTTAGCTCATCGTCATCTAACACCTCTAAAGCCGGCACCTCAAAAGCCGGCACCTCAAAAGCTAGCTCCGAGCTATCGAGAATACTAAGCAACAAAGCTAATTGTCTAAAACACTTATATTCAGCAAAACCTTTAAATAATCGTTAAGTGGCCACACATTGTTCAGTTAGTTGGCAGACTAACCAATTTTGCCTCTATATTAGTGAATTAGAGTGAGAACGAGTACAATACTCTTAACGCGTTTTCGTAAACGTTTTAAACAGGTTAAAAAAACTACATGCAACAAGCCGACAACTCGGATTATCAAATTAAACGCTTTTTACAGTATCTGAAAGCGTATAAAGTGCCTTTTGTGTTTGCCATTATCGGTATGATTGGTTATTCCGCGGTAGATACTTTTGTATTTTCTCAGCTTCAGCCAATGATTGATGAATCACTAGGTAATAACGATAAAGACTATCTTCGGATGGCTGCATATGCCATCGTTCCATTGTTTTTATTGCGCGGCGTGTTCAATTTCTTAGGCAGCTACACATTAAACTGGATTGGTGCCCAAGTTGTTATGCGCATGCGCCAACAGCTGTTTGATAAATACATCCATTTACCCGTGTCATTCCACGACAATCACGCGGTTGGCGGGCTTATCAGTAAGGTCACTTATGATACAGAGCAAGTAGCTAACGCATCTGGAAAGGCTTTGTTAACGCTTGTCAGAGAAGGCGCGCTGGTTATTGGTTTGCTGTGTGTCATGTTCTATTACTCTTGGCAGCTTTCACTTATTTTTCTCTTGATCGGTCCTATCGTGGCGGTCATTGTATCTATTGTCAGTAAACGTTTTCGCATCGTTAGCAAAAGCATCCAAAAATCAATGGGCAACCTTACGTCTTCAGTAGAACAGGCGGTTAAAGGTCACAAAGTTGTGATCATGTTTGGCGGCCAAGAAATAGAACAAAAGCGCTTCAAACAAAAAAACAACCACAATCGCCAGCAGTCGATGAAGCTTCATGTGACCTCTATATTAAGCGTATCGTCCATTCAAGTTATTGCGTCAATAGCACTTGCTGTTGTTCTGTTTATAGCCAGTACGCCAGGCATGCTAGAAAAGCTTACGGCTGGTGTATTTATCAACGTGGTATTTTGTATGGTAATGCTGCTTAAGCCTCTAAAACAACTGACTACCATTAACAACCAATTCCAAAAAGGCATGGCAGCGTGTGCCAGTATATTTGAGATTCTTGATGAAGATGATGAAGAAGATAAAGGTAAAGAAAAGGTTGAACGGGCCACAGGTAAAATAGAATTCGACGACGTAACCTTTTCTTACCCGGGCAAGCAGACACCTGCATTGTCAAACGTGAGTTTTAAAGCTAACCCCGGCCAATCAATTGCTCTAGTAGGGCGTTCGGGAAGTGGTAAATCGACAATCTCATCGTTACTTACGCGTTTTTATGTACCGCAAGAAGGTGAAATACGCCTAGACGACAAGCCGCTTAACGACATTGACCTAAAAAATCTGCGAGCCCAGTTTGCCGTCGTTTCACAAAATGTAACGCTATTTAACGATTCCATTGCGAACAACATTGCTTATGGAGCGCGAGAGAACGTATCGCGAAAAGACATTGAGAATGCCGCTAAGATGGCCCATGTTGAAGAGTTCTTATCGAACCTACCTGATGGTTTAGATACGGTTATCGGTGAAAACGGCCTTATGCTTTCCGGGGGGCAGCGACAGCGTATTGCTATTGCTCGGGCCATCCTTGCCGAAGCGCCCATTCTGATTTTGGACGAGGCGACTTCTGCCCTTGATACTGAATCTGAGCGTTTAATTCAAGATGCGCTGGAAACGCTGCAAAAACGTTGTACCAGTATTGTTGTGGCGCACCGCTTGTCTACCATTGAAAATGCAGACTGCATTATGGTGGTCGAGCAAGGCCGCATTCTCGAGAAAGGCAAACACAATGAGTTGCTCGAAAAAGGCGGTCATTACGCTCAGCTGCACGCACTGCAATTTGGTGAGGCTAAGTGAGCCAGTTGCAAAGTAAAACCAAGCACGATAAGTGGTATTTTGGCCATCCTTTGGTGTGGCTTCTTTCACCACTTGCGCTGTTGTTTTACTTTGTCTCAGCACTTCGACGTTTATTATTTAAAGTAGGCCTTAAAAAAGCTTACAAAGCGAGTGCGCCCGTCATCGTAGTTGGCAATATTTCGGTAGGTGGAAACGGTAAAACTCCGGTTGTATTGGCGTTAGCCGATTACTATCAAAGACAAGGCGTAAAGGTTGGTATTTTAAGTCGCGGGTATGGCGCTAAGTCGCCGTTTTACCCACGACTAGTTAACGGAGAGGACGATGCCTCTGAAGTAGGTGACGAGCCCCGCTTATTAGCTATAAGAAGCCAATGTGACGTGGTAATTGATCCATTTCGCGCACGCGGGGCCGCTTACTTAAGTGACGAATTACAGTGTGATTTAATTATCTGTGATGATGGCCTTCAGCATTACGCGCTTCATCGAGATGTTGAAGTTGTGGTAATGGATGACAGAAAAGTAGGCAGCGGTTTTTTGTTACCCATGGGGCCACTACGTGAAGGACAATGGCGTTTAAATACTGTTGATGCGTTAATCCATAACAGCCGTTCAATGCCAACATTCAATAATGCCGTAGCGCCTCAATATTTGATGACGTTAGTCGCAGGGGATTTTACCTGTGTTGCTAACAGAGTGAAAACCACTACGCTTGAGGAGATTAAAAAAGTGCCTTGCAGTGCAATTGCTGGAATCGGTTCTCCGCAACGCTTTTTCTCTCAGCTTAGAGAAATGGGTATTCAAATTTCTTCTGCCACTCCTTTGGCTGATCATCATGCTATAACGCCCTCAGATATACCTAATGGTAGAGTGTTAATGACGGAAAAAGATGCGGTAAAAGCGGCATCCTTCGCTCACGAAGATTGCTGGTTCTTACCCGTTACTGCTCATTTGGCACCAGATTTTTTTAATTTAGTAAACGTAAAACTTGCCAAAGCAGGTTTAAAGATTCACCAAAACGGACAGGAATAATAACAATGGCCTTTGATAAGAAGCTTTTAGAAGTTTTGGCTTGCCCAGTGTGTAAGGGAAAATTAGTACTTAGTGAAGACAACACTCAGTTAATTTGCCGATTCGACAGGTTGGCTTTTGATATTAAAGATGGCATCCCTGTACTTATCGAAAGTAAAGCAACTGCATTGTCGTTAGACGAAGTAGACGCAACGCGCTAACAAACGTTTAATTAAGTGGTAACTAGGGGGCAAATAAAAGTTATGTCATTTACAGTTGTGATACCCGCTCGATATGGCTCAAGCCGTTTTCCAGGCAAACCTCTAGCGTTAATTGGCAAAAAGCCAATGATTCAACACGTCGTTGAGCGCGCTAAGGAGGCTGGCGCCGATAACATCATAGTGGCAACCGACGATGAGCGTATTCAAAACGTTGTGGCCGGTTTTGCCAAGGTCTGTATGACGTCTGTTAATCATCAGTCAGGAACTGAGCGTATTGCCGAAGTAGTGGAAAAAGAAGGCATTGACAGCGCTACTATTGTGGTGAATGTTCAGGGCGATGAACCCTTCATACCTGCAGAAAATATAAGGCAGGTTGCCGACAACCTTGCTAATGCGCCTCAGTGTCATATGGCCACATTGTCTACGCCAATCGACAGTGTTGAAGACGTGTTTAATCCTAATATCGTAAAGGTGTTGGTGAATGAAAAGGGTGAGTCAATCTACTTCTCTCGTTCTCCCATTCCCTTTGAGCGGGATCACATGATGGCAAACCCACAATCTGCAAACACGTCGCTTTATAAACGTCACATAGGTATTTATGCCTACCGCGCTCAATACATTAAGCAATATGTGGCTTATGCACCTAGTTCACTGGAACAAATTGAGTCATTAGAGCAGCTACGTGCTATATGGTATGGCGATAAAATTCACTGTGAAGTTGCGATAGCGCCGCCTCCTGTTGGAATTGATACTCCAGAAGATCTAGAACGCCTTTTGAAGACTATAAATTAATAAGAAATGAGTGCTGAAATAGGGCTTGATGCTTATCTTTACTAAGCGATAGGTCCTAATGAATCAGCCACTTCTTGTAAAAGGTTAGTGAAACCTTTTGAGAGCATACACATTGTAACAAGGGAACCGTTATGAACGTAGTAATTACCGGTGGCAATAGAGGCATAGGCCTTGCGCTCACTAAGCAATATAAAGCACGCGGCGCTAAGGTTTATGCCACATGTCGTAATAGCTGTGATGAACTAAATAGTGCAGGTGTGAACATCATTAAAGGTGTAGATGTATCTCAACCTGAGACATTGGCTGAAAAACTTACCCCTTTGATGGACATCGACATTGATTTGCTTATTAACAATGCTGGTGTACTTGGACGTGAAAGCCTTGATGACTGGGCCCCAAACACTATCGACTACCAGTTTCGTGTTAATGCGATGGGACCACTTCTAGTTACGCAAACACTTTTACCTGTAATGTCGCAGGACAGCAAAATTGCATTGATTACCAGTCGCATGGGTTCTATGGCTGACAATGGCTCCGGTGGCTATTACGGTTATAGAATGTCTAAAGCCGCGTTAAACGCAGCAGGTGTTTCTATGGCGAATGACTTAAAGCCTAAAGGAATTGCTGTAGGTATCTTTCACCCTGGATTCGTGCAGACTGAGATGGTCAACGGAGCAGGGGATATTGATGCCGATACTTGCGCCGAACGTTTGTCACAGCGTATCGATGAACTAGATGTGAATAACGCGGGGCGCTTTATTCATTCAAATGGTGAAGTATTGCCTTGGTAAACTGATTGCTAGCTTGTCACAAACTTAAACGCATTATATTAAAAGAGTGCTTATAACTAAGTGCTCTTTTATCTTAACCTTTAATTTTTCTATTTTACCTTTCAACTACGTTTTCGTATCGAGTCGTAGATCGCTAGCGCGTTAGATTGTATGTATCAATAATCTGCTCAATAGACCCGTCTTTTAAACGAGCGCTAAGGGCTTCGTTAAACTCTGGAAATAATGATGCACATTTCGATTTGGCAGAGATAGCAAAATGCACATTGTTTGATGATAAAGGTGACTGGCTTATTTGCATGCCATCGTTTTCTGGGGCGCTCAAGTGGGTGAGTGCTGCGCTTTGGGGGGAAACTGCGTAGTCAGCACGATGTCGACGTATCATTTCGTACATCTTGTCGTGGTCTTTAACTTCGATAATTTTCAAGTTTGATTTAACGGTATCGAATTTTTCACCTAAGCTTATACCTCGTGGCACTACACCAATATATTGCGTAAGTGCGTTAAGCGAAATCTCAGTACCTCGTGTTTGCACCAATGATGGCGAGAGCACAAGGTATACCTCATCTGTTGCGAACGGCGCGGTGATAAGCCACTTTTGACTACGGGCTTCGTTCCAATAGTTGCCCGCTAGAATATCAAGTTCACCTGCATCGAGTTTGGATTCTATGCGTTTCCAAGGTAATCCGGTTTCTATTTTTAGTGTGACGCCTAAATCCTGCGATAATAGCGTTAATACGTCAAAGGCTATCCCCGTGGCTTTTAATTTTCCATCAAACTCGTTAAAGGCGTATGGAAACCACTGCTGTGCTCCCGCGGTTCGTAAAGCTTTACATTCTGTGCTGGCAAGTGCATGAAGACTGAACACACTAGTCAAAATGAGAAATATGCCAAACGACGAGATGTAGTGAGATAAATGCTTCAGTTTGGAGTAGGGGAACATTGCCATATTTTATTTACGTACCACAGAAGATGGCGTTGATTGTGTTACTTATTTAATTATGTATAAACCCTTTATACATAAAACCCTATCGACTGGCAATTAGCCGATAGGGTTACAGAAGCAACGAATAGATGGCTTACGAGTATAAATTGCTTTTAATTCGAAAGTTACAGTGCGGGATCTGCGTCTTCTTCTTCGTCCTGGTCTTCAGACAATACTGCCCATACGTCGTGTTCGTTAGCGTGTATTACTTCTGCCCATACACGATCGCCCGGTTTTACGTCATAAACGCCGTTTAAATGAACCAGGCCGTCAACTTCTGGCGCATCTGCGTAGGTACGACCAACTGCACCTTCTGCATCGACACTGTCAATAACAACTTGATATTCGTTGCCAATTCTAGCTTGTAAACGAGCTTTGCTGATTTCGCCCTGAACTTCCATGAAGCGCGCAAGGCGATCTTGTTTTATATCTTCGGGTACTGGGTCAGGTAAATCGTTTGCTTTTGCGCCTTCAACAGGGGAATAAGCGAATGCGCCAACACGATCAAGCTGGGCCTCACGAAGGAAATCCAATAGTTCTTCAAACTCTTCTTCTGTTTCGCCCGGAAAGCCAACAATAAATGTTGAACGAATGACAAGCGACGGGCACTGCTCGCGCCATTTCTTAACGCGTTCAAGCACGCGCTCGGCACTGCCTGGGCGCTTCATTAATTTAAGGATGCGTTTATTGGCGTGTTGGAAGGGGATATCCAAGTACGGAAGAATTTTACCTTCGTTCATTAGCGGGATAAGGTCATCGACGTGCGGGTAGGGGTATACATAGTGCAAACGGACCCAAATACCCATTTCACCAAGTTTTTCACACAGTTGCTGCATGTGTGCTTTAACTGGCATGCCGTTCCAGAAACCCGTTCTGTGCTTAACATCAACACCATAGGCGCTGGTATCTTGTGAAATAACCAATAGCTCTTTCACGCCGGCTTCTTTTAGACGCTTAGCTTCATCAAGCACGTTTCCCACTGGGCGGCTGACTAAGTCACCTCGCATAGAGGGGATAATGCAGAACGTACAGCGATGATTACAGCCTTCTGAAATCTTCAGATAAGCATAGTGACGCGGCGTTAATTTTACGCCGTGGTCAGGAATAAGGTCTTCAAATGGATTATGCTGTGGCTTTGGAAGATGCTCGTGTACTTGTTCAACTACCGTTTCGTAGGCGTGAGGACCAGTGATCGCTAACACGTTCGGGTGAAGCTCTCTTATTTCGTCTTCTTTAACACCTAAGCAGCCAGTCACGATGACTTTACCGTTTTCTTTAAGCGCTTCACCTATGGTATCTAGCGACTCTTCAACCGCGGCATCAATAAAGCCACAAGTGTTAACGATAACCAAATCGGCATCGTTGTAGGTAGGCACCACGTCATAACCCTCGGTGCGAAGTTGAGTAAGAATACGCTCAGAATCAACTAAGTTCTTAGGGCAACCTAAGCTAACAAAACCAATTCTGCTGCCATTGCTTTGTTGCGAAGGTTTGTTATCACTTAATACCTTCACTGGCGTTTCTAGCGTGGTGGTTTTATTTACTACTTTGTTTGGATTAAACGTTTCTACTGTCATCTAAAATATCACCTGGAAAATGACTGAGCTTAAAATGGCCGCGGATTATACAGGAAAACATGCGTTTTCGCAGTATATATGTTTAGCGTTGACGATATAAGTCGTTAGCGCACGCTTAAAATAGCGCTTTGAAAAAAGTTCTAAGAGAGCAAGAAACGCAAAAGAGATAGGTAAAAGCGTCAAGCGACAATTATAAGGTTTGAAAAAGCATTGTTTACCCCCACATAAGACACGTCTTAGAGATTAACACTATCAGAACTCACTCTTTTTTGAAGATTTAAAGTTGAAAACATAGAAGTGAAAATATGCTTAAGTTACCGCTAGCTTTTTATGATGAGTCAGGGAGAATTCTGCCGCCCCGTTGGCTCTATAGCGTGCTAATCCTCCTTTGCATTGATTGGTTAGCGTTTATATTTTCGCTTGCTTCACGTACCCAAACCAGTGAATTACTCGCATTCTTTTACCCGCAAAAAGAAACATTAGGGTTAGGGCTTGCAGCTAGTTTACCTGTGTTAGTTGCTTTATCTCTAGTTAGTCAGCGGGATCGCTTGTGGAAAAATGGGTACCTTGCATGGCGTAAATGGGTTGTCCCATTGGCACAATTAGGTGTGTTGGCACTCTTGAGCGTGCAACTATACTACGCTATGCATCACCACTGGGGTTTTGAATTTATTACAGGTGTGAAAATTGTTTATTACAGTATTGCTTTATACGCTATTTCCAAGAGTCGCCATTTGAAGTGGATGGTTGAGGATTGGGAGACGCCCAATCCTTGAAAGTATGGTTCCTAAGAACCAATAACCGATAGCAACAACCTAGAGAGGAGATAATCGAGAGAGCCACCAACCGTGTAGCTCAATCACGCTGGGGTTTAATTAAGTACAAGGCCAATAAATATTTAGTGGCTACCTAAGTGATTACCCAGCGCTTGTTCATAATAAGAATTAACGCTTATTTGACTATCGTTGACCAGCCTTTCGTAGCAAATACCTGCTAATGCATAGGTATTTTCACCAACCTTCAGAAATACGGATGGCGCTTTTGGATTAGATTGGTCGTAAATCCACTGTCCATCTAGCTGCGCTTTCAAAATTTCACCGACATAAGCGCCGAAAATATTGCAAATGGTGAAGACAGCTTCGTCTTCTAACGCTAAATCATGATATTTATCCACAAAGCTAAGTAAAATATCATCTACCAATGTGACGCTATCAGGTGAGTGGTCGAGTACAATTTCGAACTCATCAGCTGCAGTAGCTACAGCGTCCTTCGCGCAATCGGCCATTAATTTATTGAGTTCATCAGGTGACATTTTGTTCTCCTTCTCACCAGTGCTTTTAATACACCAAGTTAACGCTTAAAAAGCCCTCAGGACAAGGTGTTATATGTTTTTAACTATTGTGCGTAAGTTATCGGCTAAAGTCTATTTTTGTCCAGTTAATCTATTAATTACACTTGCAGCAGCGAACATACCGAAGGTGGCGGTTACCGTGACCACAGCACCAAAGCCGCCTGCACAGTCTAGTCGAGTACCACCTTCCATTGCAGATTTGTTATAACAAACCGAGCCGTCTGGTTGTGGGTAGCGCAATTGCTCTGTTGAATAGATACACTCAACGCCAAAGCGACGTTTTGGGTTTTTACTGAAGTTATAGTTACGTCTAAGCTCACTGCGTAGCTTAGCCGCAAGGGGATCTTGTGTTGTTTTAGCTAAATCGCCTTTTGTGACTTGAGTTGGGTCTATTTGACCGCCCGCACCGCCAACCGTAACAATGGGAATTTTGTTGCGTTTACAGTGAGCTATCATCGCCGCTTTAGCGCGAATACTGTCGGTGGCATCGACTACAGCGTGCATTTCTTTGGTTAAAAGTGTGGCCGTATTGTCTGGGGTGACAAAATCCTCAATACAATTCACTTTGCAAGCAGGATTTATCAAGTGAATTCTCGATGCAATGGCGTCGACCTTTGCTTCTCCTATAGTATTGGAAAGCGCGTGAATTTGGCGGTTTGTGTTCGTCACGCACACATCGTCTAAATCAATAAGGGTTATAGTACCAACGCCTGAACGAGCTAGTGCTTCTGCAGTCCAACTTCCCACACCGCCAATGCCGACTACAGCCACATGACTGTTGGCTAAATTATTAGTTTGCTGTGCGCCATACAAACGCACAATACCGCCTAAACGTGGATCATCAGACATGTTTCACTTCACTTAAAAATAAACTAACTCAAAGGCGTGTGTCTACACAAAAACGTGCAAACACGCTAGCAGGGCGCGCATCATCTCAAAAGTGAACACTAAAGATCAATACACTCCAGTTTTTTCGAATAATAAATCCGATTTTAAGCAACATACGTTCTACCCATTACATGTTTAAATAAAATCATTGTTTAACTATATATTGTAAATGGAGAGGCATATGGGCTTACTCGTTGATGGAAAATGGCAAGATAAGTGGTACGACACCAGTAAGAACGGTGGCAAATTTGAGCGTCAGGCATCTAAGTTTCGTGACTCTATTAGCAATAGCGAAGACGCAACCTTTCCCGTTGAGTCAGGCCGCTATCACCTTTACGTTTCTCTTGCCTGTCCATGGGCGCACAGAGCGCTTATATTTAGAAAGCTAAAGGAATTAGAGGCGCATATTGATGTTTCCGTAGTTCATCCTGAAATGCTGAATGAAGGATGGGAATTTAAAGATTATCCGGGGTCGACGGGAGATAAGCTTTACGGTTTTGACTACGCACACCAAATTTATACTAAAGCAAAGCCCGAAATAACAACTCGCGTTACGGTACCAATTCTGTGGGATAAACAAACTGAAACCATCGTCAATAACGAATCAGCTGAGATTATTCGTATATTCAATAGTGGGTTTAACTCACTTACTAATAATGACGACGATTACTATCCCGAGGCACTACGCGAAGAAATTGATACCATCAATAACATGGTGTATCACGACATTAACAACGGTGTGTACAAAGCCGGGTTTGCAACAACACAAGAGGCTTATGAAGAGGCAGTCACAGCATTGTTTGACTCGCTGGACCTAGTCGAAGAAAGGTTAAGTAAACAACGCTATTTAGTTGGTGAACAAATTACGGAAGCTGACTGGCGATTATTCACTACGCTCATTCGGTTTGACGCTGTCTACCACGGACACTTTAAATGCAATAAAAAGCAAATTTCAGACTATCCAAATATTTACGGGTACATGAGAGAGCTTTATCAAGTTTCGGGTATTGCTGAGACAGTCAACTTTGACCATATCAAACGACACTATTACTACAGCCATACAATGATTAACCCTACGCAAGTCATTCCTGTTGGGCCAGAGCAAGATCTTATGGCGCCTCACGGACGCGATAAAATAAAAAGTTAAAAGTCCTAAACGCGAAACTCGAAGTAGAGATTGAAGGTCGAAGATTAAGGTAGATACACATAATGTCAGTTGAAGTGAACGAACAAAAGGCGATAGAAAAAGTGGTAACAGGTATGCCAACCAGTGATGGAGCGGGCGTGTCTTTAACCCGTATTATTGGGCAACCTGATCTACCTCGGCTCGACCCCTTTCTCATGTTAGATTTTTTTGGTTCAGATAATCCGGGTGAATACATTGCTGGTTTTCCTCCACATCCTCACCGAGGCTTCCAGACAGTAACCTACATGCTTGCAGGTAAAATGCGTCATAAAGACTCTGTTGGCAATGAAGGGGTCATTGAAGCTGGTGGAATACAATGGATGAATGCAGGGCGTGGTATCATTCACGAAGAAATGCCCGAACAGGAAAAGGGTTTGTTACAAGGCTTCCAGCTTTGGGTGAACCTTCCGGCTGCAGAAAAGATGTCGGCGCCAAACTACCAAGACATACAGCCAGATGACGTCCCAACAGTACACATTCAAGATGCAGTAATCAAAGTGTTAGCAGGTGAAATTGACGGTGTGAAAGGGCCTGTGAAGACAACGGCGGTTGCTCCTACTTTTTTAGACGTTGCACTACGACGCGGGAGTTCGGAAATTGCACTGGGTTCGGATGAAGCTGCCTTTATTTATGTGTATGAGGGAAGCGTGGTCATTAATAGCGGCGAACTTAGCAAAGAAACAATTGTGTCGCAGGGAGAGCTGTGTGTTTTGTCACAAAGTGGCAAGCAGCTATCTGTATCCGCAGATACAGGTTGTAAGTTTATAGTGGTCTCAGGTAAACCTATTGAAGAGCCTGTGGTCCAATATGGGCCTTTTGTAATGAACACTCAGCAGGAAATTGTTCAGGCATTTAACGATTACCAAAGCGGTTCATTAGCGAAGTAGATTCAAGTTTTGTCTGTCTTGATTCGACTATGGGTAATTATCTATGCGGAGTGGTATTAGACTAGGCTTTTAATCAATACCTCTTCATTAGGTTCAGCAAGGAGCAGCACTGCCAATGCATTTTGAAAGCGTCGCCGAAAAACACGTGCTATCACTTTTAGAATTTGAGCGTAGTAACAAAGCCTATTTTGAATTGTCTATAGCACCAAGAGAGGCAGCGTTTTATTCATTGGATGGCGTTGGCTACCACATTAGCGAATTGCTTTACTTACAACAGCAGAAAAGAGCTTGGGGTTATGTACTTGTTGATGAGCAACGAAATAACCAGATTGTAGCGCGTGCTAATATCAAAAATAGAGCAGGCGACAAGGCGGAAATCGGCTATCGAGTTGCAGAGAAGGATTGTGGAAAAGGCATTGCTTCTCACTGCGTCTCATTTTTAATTGAGGAGGCCAAAAGCATGGGCATAAAATTGCTCACTGCAGAAGTCATGGACAACAATGCCGCTTCTGAAAAAGTCCTTATCAAGAATGGTTTTAGTCCTACGCTGTGCTTTCGCCGAAAGTATCGTCATCAAGGCACTCTTCATAACAGTATCTACTTCGAACTCGCGCTATAAGCTCATTGATGGTACACCGGGATAGCCACATCTTGGGTTATTTAAATTGAATTAGTAATTCACTCCCTCAAGTGATTTAATATCAGTAATTCTAATACCAGTCCGCGCCTTCTGAGTGGAGAATGATATATACGGGTTGGTATAATCACATACTTTTCTCTCTTACGATAAAAACAAAGGTGCGATGTGCGCTTTTAAGTCGTAAAAGAAGGTAATGTAATCATAAATAGTTAAAACACAGGGAATTTCGATCTAGATGGCAACCCCAATTACCTGCTTTAAAGCGTACGATATTCGTGGCGAATTGAACTCACAACTGACTGAAGATGTAGCGTATCGAATTGGCTATGCTTTTGCGCAAGAATTAAATGCGAAAACTGTTGTTGTTGGTAGTGATGTGCGTCTTACGTCAACACCATTAAAATTAGCGTTAAGCGCGGGTCTAATCGATGCTGGTGCAACAGTGACCGATATTGGCATGGCAGGAACAGAAGAAATTTACTTCGCTACCAAACACCTTGGCGTTGATGGTGGTATTGAAGTAACGGCAAGTCATAACCCAATTAATTACAACGGTATGAAACTGGTGAAGTCAGGCTCTGTTCCAATTAGTGGCGACACAGGCCTAAACGCGATAAAAGAGAAAGCCGAAGCACTAGAAGATAGCTTCGTGTCAGAGCGATTAGCACACTACACTGAGGGTGCGTTGATTGATGCTGATGCGTTTTTTAACGGTACGGCCCATGTAAAAGAAGACAAGCTTTCTGAAACCGATAAATATGCGGTTAAATCGTGTATGTCTGACTATGTTTCTCACATGCTTTCTTACGTTAATTTGAGCAATTTTACGCCGTTAAAAGTGGTGGTTAATGCAGGTAATGGTGCCGCAGGCCCCGCGCTAGACGCTATTGAAAAAGAAATGAAAGTGCAGGGTGTTCCGATAGAGTTTGTAAAAGTACATCACAATGCTGATGGTACATTTCCAAACGGCATCCCCAATCCATTGTTACCTGAAAACCGTGCTGACACGGCCGATGCCGTTAAAGCATCGGGAGCTGATTTTGGCATTGCATGGGATGGTGATTTCGACCGTTGCTTCTTGTTTGACGCTGATGGTGAATTTATTGAAGGATATTATATCGTTGGCTTGCTTGCTGAAGCCTTTATCGAGAAAAACACCGACAGTAAAATCATTTATGACCCTCGCGTATACTGGAATACAGAAGATATCGTAGCGAATGCAGGTGGTACACCTATTAAGTCGAAAACCGGCCATGCGTTTATTAAAGAACGTATGCGCAAAGAAGATGCGGTCTATGGCGGTGAAATGAGTGCCCACCATTACTTTAGAGATTTTGCCTACTGTGATTCAGGCATGATCCCTTGGTTGTTAATTGCCGAATTGGTGTGTGTGAAAAAGCAAACACTAGCGAGTATGGTAAAAGCGCGAATTGAAGCGTTTCCATCTTCTGGTGAAATTAACAGTAAACTAAAAGATGCTGACGCAGCGCTGGAACGCGTTACAACTAAATATCAGCCACTAGCCAGCATAATCGATACTACCGATGGTTTGGGTCTGGAGTTTGGTACTTGGCGCTTTAATTTACGTAAATCGAATACTGAGCCAGTTATTCGTTTAAACGTTGAAAGTAAAGGCGACATTACGTT
The DNA here is from genome assembly GCF_056311745.1 of Alteromonas sp. ABV4_150. Classification (NCBI taxonomy): domain Bacteria; kingdom Pseudomonadati; phylum Pseudomonadota; class Gammaproteobacteria; order Alteromonadales; family Alteromonadaceae; genus Alteromonas; species Alteromonas sp. ABV4_150. The sequence goes on from NZ_CM149971.1 coordinate 3,742,721, forward strand.
GATGGAACAAAAAACCGAAGAACTTCTTTCGCTTATTCGCGCTGAATAACCACGGTTCTTTTCGTTAATTCCGCTAGATAGGTAAGAAGCGAAGGCGATAATATAGTGATATTATCGCCTTTTTTATTTGTTAAATATAAAGTTGTTAAAGCTATTTTTATCAACCGTTTAAGTTTGTTACGCGTAACCGTCAAGCTGCCTAAGTTAGACACTTTCGGTAGTACAGTAGGGTTTACCCTCTGTTGTTTTTGTCGCATATATCTAATGGTTGGCTGTAAAACTAAGTTTTTAGGATAAAGGCTAAACAAGCAAGTAAATCATCCAAGCGTGACAGATAACGACAACACTTGTTAGTCCCATTCGCAGGCTTATGTAACTTACAATCTGCTCTTTAGGAAGGCTAAGAATAAACTTGTCGTAAATAAGCACGGCGACGTAGCTTAGCGATAAAACGCCAAACACTTTCACGTCGTGAGAGAACATCAAACACAACCACCCAATAATAGTGGGCAACATTGCTATTAGCATTTGCTTGTCATATCGCTGGTTACTTACAGAGTCCCACCAATGAATACCGCCAAAGAAAGATAACAGCACAGCGGAGTATTGAACAAAGTAAACAGCACTTTGTGTTAGTGATAACAAGTTAAGCTGATAAGCCAGTGGCATAGCAACAAAAGGAATAAGACCGGCGATACCTAAAAAAACCGCAGAGTAGGGCATGGTTGTTCCTTAACGGTGGTTTGTATAAACAAAAATAGCGCCACGAAGGCGCTATTTTTACTATTAAGCGTAATACTTAGTTCAGTGTTACCTGAATTATTACTTAATTGGCGTGTACTTACGCTGGTTGTGACCAGTGTATAGCTGACGAGGACGACCAATCTTTTGTTTAGGGTCGCTCATCATTTCATGCCAGTGTGAAATCCAGCCTACTGTACGAGATAGGGCAAAGATACACGTAAACATGTTGGTAGGAATACCAATTGCCTTAAGCACGATACCTGAGTAGAAGTCTACGTTCGGGAACAGTTTCTTCTCTGCAAAGTATGGGTCGCTTAACGCAATCTTTTCAAGTTCCATTGCTACTTCTAGTAGTGGATCTTTAACGTTAAGCTCGCTTAGTACTTCGTGACAGCTTTCACGCATTACCGTAGCACGAGGGTCGTGGTTTTTGTAAACGCGGTGGCCAAAGCCCATAAGACGGAACGGATCGCTCTTGTCTTTTGCACGAGCAATAAACTCTGGAATGCGGTCTACAGTACCGATTTCCTCTAGCATGTTAAGACATGCTTCGTTCGCGCCGCCGTGAGCAGGGCCCCAAAGTGATGCAACACCTGCAGAAATACATGCATATGGGTTTGCACCAGAAGAACCAGCTAGACGTACGGTAGACGTTGACGCATTCTGTTCGTGATCTGCGTGAAGCGTAAAGATACGGTCCATTGCGCGCTCAACAGCTGGGCTGATTTGATACTCTTCTGCTGGTACAGAGAACATCATGTTCAGGAAGTTAGCTGCGTAGCTTAGGTCATTGCGTGGATAAACGAATGGCTGGCCAATATTGTACTTGTAACACATCGCCACAAGCGTTGGCATCTTAGCGATTAGACGATGCGCGCTGCGAATGCGCTGCTCTTCATTAGAAACGTCTAAATCACTGTGGTAGAACGAAGACATAGCGCCAACGGTACCGCATAGCATTGCCATTGGGTGTGCGTCGTTGCGGAAACCGTGGAAGAACATGTTAATTTGTTCGTGTACCATGGTGTGACGAGTAATCGTCTCTTTAAACTCTTCGTACTGCTCTTTTGTTGGTGCATCACCGTGAAGAAGCATGTGACAAACTTCTAAGTAGTCTGCATCACGCGCTAATTCTTCGATAGGGAAACCGCGGTGTAATAGAACACCTTGAGCGCCATCAATGTAGGTAATTGAAGACTCGCAAGATCCTGTCGCCATAAAACCTGGGTCGTACGTGAAGTAACCGTGTTGGCCTAACGTACGGACATCGATTACATCTTGTCCTTCGGTGCCAGACAAGATAGGAAGCTCGATTTCCTTACCGCCGGCTTTAAGAATGGCTTTCTGATCTGCCATAAAATGCTCTCCTCAGAATGGTTCTGTTTGCAGCGAAAACGGACGAAAATGTCCGCTTCGTTGGGAAAAGTGGGCGTATTTGTACTTTATTATGTACCAACAAGTCAATTTAATTGCATATTTGAACAATAAATATTCTGAATTGCGTAAAAAATACTAGCAATAAAGTCACATTCGATTAACTCGTTGGGAAATCACTTTGCCCGATACAGTGCAATTATCGATGGCTTTTAGCTAAAGGTAAACCACCGATTAATAAATATATTAACAGGTCAGATTAAAAAGTAACCTTTTCATGGGGAATAATTACGCATACAGATTAAAAGTGCTTAATTTCTTATTGATATGCATAGTTATTCCAAATAGCTACTGATAAACTTTTAAGAACTGTAATTGCACTCGTTATAACGGGTTGCGCCCAATTTTGATCTTTTTTTATCAAAATAATTATCATTAAAGTGCATATAGCGACTAAAGTCTTACTACGGCACAAAAAATTGTAATTATATACTACGCTGGATATACTCAGCGGTGCTTGAGAAACAGAATATTTATTCTGTTACAGGCATTAAAGAAAAATTCACAAATTGTTAACAACTCAACGGATGAGGCAATTAACAGGTTAAAAATCGAATTTACTTACTCAGGACATAATAAAGGTGAGGAATTCATTATCCCCTACGGATTAAACAGGCATACATTGTGAAAAAGCAAAGACCAGTAAATTTAGAACTCAATACTATTAAATTTCCGCCCTCTGCTATTTCGTCAATTCTCCACCGTGTAACCGGTGTTGCAATGTTCTTCGCGCTACTTTTCGTTATTTGGGCGTGGGCAGTATCTGTTCACTCGCCAGAAGGTTTCGCGAACGTACAAGCAATCATGGACGGTTTCCTTGGAAAATTTGTCGCAATTGGCACAGCTTCAGCGCTGACATATCACATTCTAGGCGGCCTAAGACACGTTGTTATGGATTTAGGTCACTGGGAAGAATTAGAGTCGGGTAACACAAGTGCAAAAGCAGTAATCGCACTTTGGGTTGTACTGACCGTAGTATTGGGAGTTGCATTATGGTAACCAACCAAGCAAGCATTAAGCGTGACGGCGTACAAGATTACGTTTCACTTCGCGCTACAGCAGCAATTATTTTCGCGTACTCGGTTTTCATGGCGTGGTTTTTCATCACCACAGATAACCTAACGTTTATCGAATGGCGAGGGTTGTTCTCTGGCCTAGCCATGAAAGTTTTCACATTGGCAGCACTTGTAGCAGTGATGATCCACGTGCGCATCGGCCTATGGCAGGTGCTAACAGACTATGTTAAAGCAACAGGTCTGCGCGCAGGACTACAATATATACTAAATATCATCGCGTTCGGCTATGTAGCTGTTGGCCTATTCGTACTGTGGGGAGTGTAAAATGAGTTTACCCGTTCACGAGTTTGATGCAGTTGTAATTGGTGCAGGCGGTGCAGGTATGCGCGCGGCGCTACAGATTTCAGAATCTGGTAAATCATGCGCACTGTTGTCTAAAGTATTTCCAACCCGTTCTCATACTGTATCTGCACAGGGTGGTATTACCGTAGCATTAGGTAATTCACACGAAGATAACTGGGAATGGCACATGTATGACACTGTAAAGGGGTCAGATTACATCGGTGACCAAGACGCTATCGAGTACATGTGTAAAACTGGTCCAGAAGCCATTATTGAGATGGAAAATATGGGCCTACCTTTCTCTCGCTTTGAGAATGGTAAAATCTATCAACGTCCTTTTGGTGGTCAGTCAAAGAACTTTGGCGGCGAGCAGGGCGCACGTACAGCAGCAGCAGCTGACCGTACTGGTCATGCGCTACTTCACCTTCTTTACCAACAAAACGTAAAGAATAAGACTAAAGTATTCTCTGAGTGGTATGCATTAGACTTAGTTAAAAATCAAGACGGTGACGTAGTTGGTTGTACGGCAATCGATATTGAAACCGGTGAAGTAGTTTACTTTAAGTCTCGCGCTGTTGTATTAGCAACAGGCGGTGCTGGCCGAATCTATGCATCTACTACAAACGCACACATCAATACCGGTGACGGTGTTGGTATGGCACTACGTGCAGGCGTTGCGGTTCAAGATATGGAAATGTGGCAGTTCCACCCAACGGGTATCGCTGGCGCAGGCACATTGGTAACAGAAGGTTGTCGTGGTGAAGGTGGTTACCTTCTCAATAAAGACGGCGAACGCTTCATGGAACGTTATGCACCTAACGCGAAAGACCTAGCGGGTCGTGACGTTGTTGCACGTTCAATGATGACAGAAATCCGTGAAGGTCGTGGTTGTGAAGGCCCGTGGGGCACACACATTAAGCTTAAGCTTGACCACCTTGGTAAGGACGTTCTTGAATCTCGTCTACCAGGTATCCTTGAACTTTCACGTACGTTTGCACACGTCGACCCAGTTAAAGAGCCGATTCCGGTAATTCCTACCTGTCACTACATGATGGGTGGTATTCCTACAAACGTTGACGGCCAGTGCTTAACGGTTGACGAAAACGGCAACGACAAAGTAGTAAATGGCTTATTTGCTTGTGGTGAAATTGCCTGTGTATCAGTACACGGTGCGAACCGTCTTGGCGGTAACTCACTACTTGACCTTGTTGTATTCGGTCGTGCGACTGGTTTACACCTTGGTAAGACATTATCTGAAATGGCACCAACACGCGACGCGTCTGAGTCTGACCTAGAAGCCTCAATGACACGTTTCAACCGTTGGGAAAATTCAGAGAAAGGAAAGGGCGAAGACCCTGTTCAAATTAAGAAAGACTTGCAAGAATGCATGCAGCTTAACTTCTCAGTATTCCGTGAAGGTGAAGCCATGGCGGAAGGTCTTAAGGAACTTGGCGAAATTCGCGAGCGTCTTAAGCATGCACGCCTTGACGATAAAAGTTCAGACTTCAATACTCAACGTATTGAATGCCTAGAGCTTGATAACCTAATGGAAACCGCGTACAGCACTGCAGTAGCAGCGAACTTCAGAACGGAAAGCCGTGGTGCACACAGCCGCTTCGACTTCCCGGACCGTGACGATGACAACTGGTTATGCCACAGCATCTACGATCCGAACACTGATAAAATGATTAAACGTGAAGTGAATATGGCGCCTAAGCTTAGGGAAGCATTCCCGCCTAAAGTGCGTTCATATTAAGAGAGGCAACGATCATGCAATTAACTTTTTCGATTTATCGTTACAACCCTGAAGTAGATGCGAAGCCACGCATGCAAGACTACACTCTAGAAGTAGAGGAAGGTCAAGACATGATGGTGCTAGACGCGCTACTTGCACTTAAAGAGCAGGATCCGACGCTTTCTTTCCGTCGTTCTTGTCGTGAAGGTGTATGTGGTTCAGACGGTGTAAACATGAATGGCAAAAATGGCCTTGCATGTATTACTCCGCTCTCTGCACTGGGCAAAGGTAAAATAGTCGTTCGTCCACTTCCAGGTCTACCCGTTGTACGTGACCTAGTTGTTGATATGACGCAGTTCTATACACAGTACGAAAAGATTAAGCCGTTCTTAATCAACGACAGCAAGCAGCCGCCTGCGCGCGAGCACTTACAGTCGCCTGAAGAACGTGCGAAACTTGATGGACTATACGAGTGTATTCTTTGTGCTTGTTGTTCAACATCATGCCCATCATTCTGGTGGAATCCAGATAAGTTCATTGGTCCTGCGGGTCTTCTTCACGCATATCGCTTCCTTATTGATAGTCGCGATACTGCAACTGAAGAACGTCTTAACGACCTTGATGATGCATTCAGCGTATTCCGCTGTCACGGTATCATGAACTGTGTGAGCGTATGTCCTAAAGGCTTAAACCCAACAAAAGCAATAGGCCAAATCAAGTCTATGCTTTTACAACGGGCTGTTTAGTACTACACTCTGATAACTTCTTTTAGTTACAGAAAGTGATGCTCTAAATAGCCATCCCAAAAGGGTGGCTATTTTTTTATATATTAGCTGTTATAACACTTGGTTATGCCGAGAATAACCTTATAATACTTATTGATTGTTAACTAGATTTTATAAAACGTAGCAAGGCAAATTAAATGCAAGAAAGCGTGATGAAAGCGTGGTGGGATTCCTCGCACATGGCAGGTGCCAACGCTGCCTATGTTGAAGAGTTGTATGAAACCTATTTAGAAGACCCTCAAAGCGTCTCTGAAAATTGGCGACAAATCTTCGATAACCTCCCCAAAGTCGATGGCGTAGAGTTAGAAACCAATCATACAACTATCAAAAATCAGTTTAGGCAACTTGCTGCGTTAGGGCCCACAGCCCGCATGTCTAGCCCGTCTGTGCCTTCGGCAAATGTTTCAGACGATAGGCAAGTTAAAGTTCTCCAGTTAATCAACGCATATCGTTTCCGCGGTCATCAGCACGCTAATTTAGACCCACTTGGTCTTTGGAAGCAGGCACGTGTACGCGACTTAGAATTGTCTCACCACAGCCTTTCTGAACAGGATTTTGATTCAGTATTCAATGTAGGTTCTTATGCCATTGGTAAAGAGTCTATGCCGCTAGGTGAGCTGTTTAAATCTCTTAACCGCACATACTGTGGTTCTATCGGTGCAGAGTACATGCACATCACCGATACTGAACAGAAGCGTTGGTTACAGCAAAAGATTGAATCAGTTCAAGCCAAACCAGAAATCTCACGCGATGAAAAATTAGGCATTCTTAAAGGTCTAACCGCAGCTGATGGTATGGAAAAATACTTGGGCTCTAAATTCCCAGGTGCGAAGCGTTTCTCACTAGAAGGTGGTGACGCTCTAATTCCTATGCTGAAAGGTCTTATCACTAAAGCCGGTACAGCAGGTACTAAAGAAGTTGTTATCGGTATGGCCCACCGTGGTCGCTTGAACGTGTTGGTTAACGTTCTTGGTAAAAACCCTTCTGTTTTGTTTGATGAATTCTCTGGTAAGCACGATGACTCGCTAGGTGCGGGTGATGTTAAATATCACGCAGGTTTCTCTTCAGACTTCGCGACTCCGGGCGGCAATGTTCACTTAGCACTAGCGTTTAACCCGTCTCACCTTGAGATTGTAAATCCTGTAGTTATGGGTTCTGTACGTGCACGTCTTGCGCGCCGCAATGATGACACGAATACAGTACTGCCTATCACTATTCACGGTGACTCTGCAATTGCTGGTCAGGGTGTAGTACAAGAAACCTTCAACATGTCGCAAACTCGCGGCTTTGCTGTAGGTGGTACGGTTCGTATTGTGGTAAATAACCAAGTTGGTTTCACCACCTCTAAGACTGAAGATACTCGCTCTACGCAGTACTGTACTGACATCGCCAAGATGGTACAGGCACCAATTTTCCACGTGAACTCTGACGATCCAGAAGCGGTTGCCTTTGTGACACAGCTTGCGCTTGAATATCGCAATAAGTTTAAGAAAGACGTAGTAATTGACCTTGTTTGTTACCGTCGTCATGGGCACAACGAAGCGGACGAGCCAAATGCAACGCAGCCGTTGATGTACCAAAAAATTAAAAAGCACCCAGTTCCACGAGCGCTTTATGCTGATCAGCTAATTGCTGAAGGCGTCATTGAGCAACGTGATGCTGATCGCTACCTTGAAGAATATCGCGAAGCGCTAGATCACGGTGCATGTGTTGTTGAAGAATGGCGTCCGATGACAGAGCACAGTGTAGACTGGTCTCCGTATTTAGGTCACGACTGGGATACACCATACGACGGCGCGCTTTCAGTTGAGAAGCTTAAAGAGCTCGGTGAATCAATCACCACTATTCCTGAGGATCACAAGCTTCAGTCTCGTGTTAACAAGCTTTACCAAGACCGTAAAGCCATGGTTGCTGGCGACAAAAAGCTAGATTGGGGTATGGCAGAAAACTTAGCTTATGCCACAATTGTTGACGCTGGTGAAGACATTCGTATTACAGGTCAAGATTCTGGCCGTGGTACTTTCTTCCACCGCCACGCGGTATTACACAATCAAAAAGACGCATCGACGTACATGCCTCTGCAACATATTCGCGAAGGCCAGGGTGAGATTGAAATTTACGACTCTGTACTTTCGGAAGAAGCAGTAATGGCATTTGAGTATGGTTATGCGACAGCAGAGCCTACGTGTCTGACTATTTGGGAAGCCCAGTTTGGTGACTTCGCCAATGGTGCGCAGGTTGTATTTGATCAGTTCTTAAGTTCAGGTGAAGCGAAATGGGGTCGTCTGTGCGGTCTAACAGTATTGCTTCCACATGGTTACGAAGGTCAGGGGCCAGAGCACAGTTCTGCACGCCTTGAGCGTTTCCTTCAAATGTGTGCTGACCACAACTGGCAAGTGTGTGTGCCTTCCACACCTGCACAGGTATATAACATGCTTCGTCGTCAAGTTGTTCGCCCAATGCGTAAACCACTTATCGTGATGTCGCCTAAGTCATTGTTGCGTCATCCAATGGCGGTATCATCGTTAGAGGAATTAGCAGAAGGTAAATTCCATAACGTCATCGGTGAAATTGACGATATCGATCCTAAGAACGTCAAGCGCGTCGTTATGTGTTCAGGCAAGGTTTACTACGATTTGCTAGACCAACGCCGTAAAAATGAGCAAACAGACGTTGCAATCATTCGTTTAGAGCAACTTTACCCATTCCCACAAGAAGAATGCGCTAAAGTTGTGGCACAATACAGCCACGTAAAAGATTGGGTTTGGTGTCAAGAAGAGCCTCAAAACCAAGGCGCTTGGTACTGTAGCCAACACCACTTCTGGCAAGCAATTCCAGATGGTGCAAAATTAACATATGCAGGCCGTGATGCATCCTCGTCACCTGCAGTAGGTTATGTATCCGTTCACAACCAGCAACAGAAAGCCCTGGTTGAAAACGCACTCACAATTAAATAAGGAACAGTAATGACAATTGAGATAAAAGTTCCGGTTCTACCTGAGTCAGTTGCCGATGCCACCATTGCAACCTGGCACGTAAAGGCCGGTGACGCAGTTAAACGAGACCAGAACCTGGTTGATATTGAAACTGATAAAGTGGTTTTAGAAGTTGTGGCGCCAGCGGACGGTACAATCGGTGAGATTCTAAACGAAGAGGGTGCAACTGTTTTAGGCGAGCAAGTTATTGCTAAACTAGAAAAGGGTGGTGCTGCTGCACCAGCTGAAGCTAAAACAGAAAGCAAAGCGAAAGACGATTCTAAATCAGATGCGGCTCCAGCGGCTTCTGGAAAAACATCTGATGTTAAAGTACCAGTACTTCCAGAGTCTGTAGCTGACGCGACAATCGCAACGTGGCATGTGGCTGTGGGTGAAGCAGTTTCTCGTGACCAAAACTTGGTTGACATCGAAACTGACAAAGTAGTACTTGAAGTTGTGGCTCCTGCAGACGGTTCACTAGCTGAAATCATCGCAGAAGAAGGTGCGACTGTTACAGCTGAAGAAGTTATTGCGAAGTTTGTAGAAGGTGCGGCAAGCGGTGCTTCTGCTCCAGCAGCATCTAGCGAAAGCGATGACAGTGAAGACAGCAGCGATGCGCTTAGTCCGTCTGTACGTCGTCTACTTGCCGAAAAAGGCGTAGACGCAGCTAAAGTGAAAGGCACGGGTAAAAATGGCCGTATCACTAAAGAAGACGTAGAAAAGTATCTTAAAGGTGGTGATAGCTCAGCTAAGGCAGCGCCTGCGGCAGCTGAAGCACCAGTGGCAGATTTACCAACGGGTAACCGTACTGAGAAGCGTGTTCCAATGACGCGTCTTCGTAAGACTATTGCGAATCGCCTACTTGAAGCGAAGAACTCTACAGCAATGCTAACTACGTTTAACGAAGTTAACATGAAGCCTATCATGGACCTTCGTAAACAGTATCAGGAGAAGCTTCGAAAAACGTCACGGCATTCGTTTAGGCTTTATGTCGTTCTACGTTAAAGCAGTTACTGAAGCACTTAAGCGCTTCCCAGAAGTTAACGCGTCAATCGACGGTGATGACATTGTTTATCACAACTATTTCGATGTATCGATTGCCGTATCTACACCACGTGGCCTTGTTACGCCAGTACTTAAAGATACTGACACACTCGGTATGGCTGGTGTTGAGAAAGGAATTAAGGAACTAGCACTTAAAGGTCGTGACGGTAAGCTGTCATTGGCTGAACTACAAGGTGGTAACTTCACAATCACCAACGGTGGTGTGTTTGGTTCACTAATGTCTACACCAATCATTAACCCGCCGCAAAGCGCAATCTTGGGTATGCATAAAATCCAAGACCGCCCAATGGCAGTTAATGGCAAAGTAGAAATTCTACCAATGATGTACCTAGCGCTTTCTTATGACCACCGTATCATCGATGGTAAAGAATCAGTTGGGTTCTTGGTAACAGTTAAAGAGATGCTAGAAGATCCAACACGTCTACTTCTAGACGTATAAGACTTTCGTCTCGCTTAATTGTGGTTGGGCGCTTGGCTTGTGTTATCTTGCTTAGCGCCTAACGCAACGCTGATATTTACCCTATAATATCAGTCTTAATAATCAAGTCGCATTTGCGGCTTTTGTCTTACTAAAAATCGGATAGAAACACCATGAATTTGCATGAATACCAAGGTAAGCAGCTATTCAAAGAATACGGTTTGCCTGTTTCTGAAGGATACGCAGCAGACACTGCTCAAGGTGCTGTAGAAGCCGCTGACCGAATTGGCGGAGAAGAGTGGGTAGTTAAGTGTCAGGTACACGCGGGCGGTCGCGGTAAAGCTGGCGGTGTAAAGCTAGTTAAAAACAAAGACGACATTCGCGCTTTCGCTGAAAACTGGCTTGGCAAAAATTTGGTGACTTTCCAGACTGACGAAAACGGTCAGCCTGTGAGCAAAATCCTAGTTGAATCTTGCACAGATATCGCTAACGAGCTTTACCTTGGTGCAGTAGTTGACCGTACAACCCGTCGCGTTGTATTTATGGCATCTACTGAAGGTGGCGTTGAGATTGAAACTGTTGCAGAAGAAACTCCAGAAAAAATTCTTAAAGCTGAAATCGACCCAATTGTAGGTCCTCAGCCTTATCAAGCGCGTGAAATGGCGTTCGCTCTAGGTCTTTCTGGCGTTCAAATTAAGCAATTCACTCAAATCTTCCTTGGCCTAGCTAAGATGTTTGAAGAGCTTGACGTTGCGCTTATCGAAATCAACCCACTAGTTATCAAAACTGACGGTAACCTACACTGCCTAGACGCAAAAGTAGGTATCGACGGTAACGCGCTATATCGTCAGCCTAAGCTGAAAGATATGCAAGATCCTTCACAAGAAGATGCGCGTGAAGCTCATGCTGCTCAGTGGGAACTAAACTATGTTGCGCTAGACGGCAATGTAGGTTGTATGGTTAACGGTGCAGGCCTAGCAATGGGTACTATGGACATCGTAAACCTACACGGTGGCAAGCCAGCTAACTTTCTAGACGTTGGTGGCGGCGCAACTAAAGAGCGTGTAGCTGAAGCATTCAAAATCATCCTTTCTGATGACAATGTTAAAGCGGTATTGGTTAACATCTTCGGTGGTATCGTTCGCTGTGACATGATTGCAGAAGGTATTATCGGTGCTGTTAAAGAAGTAGGCGTAGAAGTACCAGTAGTTGTGCGTCTTGAAGGTACCAATGCAGAGCTTGGCCGTGAAGTTCTAGCGAACTCTGGTCTAGATATCATTGCTGCTGAATCGCTAACTGATGCAGCGCAGAAAGTTGTTGCTGCAGCGGAGGGCAAATAATGTCTGTATTAATTAATAAAGATACTAAAGTAATTTGTCAGGGTTTCACTGGCGGTCAGGGTACTTTCCACTCTGAGCAAGCAATTGCTTACGGTACGCAAATGGTTGGTGGTGTAACTCCAGGTAAAGGCGGTACTGAGCACCTAGGTCTTCCAGTATTTAATACTGTACGTGAAGCGGTAGAAGCAACTGGCGCAACTGCAACAGTTATCTACGTACCAGCACCTTTCTGTAAAGATTCAATTGTTGAAGCTGCAGATGCGGGTATCGAGCTAATCGTATGTATCACTGAAGGTATCCCAACGCTAGATATGCTTTACGTTAAAGAATACGTAGAAGCGAAAGGCGTTCGCATGATCGGTCCAAACTGCCCAGGTGTAATCACTCCTGGAGAGTGTAAAATTGGTATCATGCCTGGTCACATCCACAAGCCTGGTAAAGTTGGTATTGTTTCTCGCTCTGGTACGCTTACGTACGAAGCGGTTAAACAAACTACTGACGAAGGTTTCGGCCAGTCTACTTGTGTTGGTATCGGTGGTGACCCAATTCCTGGTTCAAACTTCATCGACATCCTTCAGATGTTCCAAGACGATCCACAAACTGAAGCTATCGTAATGATCGGTGAGATCGGTGGTACTGCAGAAGAAGAAGCGGCTGCGTTCATTAAAGAGAACGTAACTAAGCCAGTTGTTTCTTACATTGCTGGTGTTACTGCTCCTCCGGGCAAGCGTATGGGTCACGCTGGTGCAATCATCGCAGGCGGTAAAGGTACTGCTGACGAGAAGTTCAAAGCACTAGAAGACGCAGGCGTTAAGACAGTACGCTCACTTGCTGAAATCGGCAAGGCGCTTCGCGAGACTACTGGTTGGTAAGCTAACGCTTAACAATTTTGTGATAAAAGCCCGCATTTAGCGGGCTTTTTTGTTTTTAGTATTATTAAGTTTCAGAGTTTCCGTAAGCTTGCAATCGTATTCACATTGTTATGATTATGTTTACGAGCAGCCTTTATAACGTATGCGGTAGGCGGTACTGAACTTGCACTTAATACGGGTTATAGCAACTGGTACGCGAATTTAACCGAGGGTAAAGATCATAATCGGTAAGACTTCGCTCTAGAAACGATTAAAAATGACTATTCAGTCAATGACCTTGATGGGGAATTAGATACGTTGGAATCTATGGGTATTATTTGGGTGAAAGGCGAGGCCGATGCGAGCGAGGAATCCGCCAATGGAAAATTCAATAACCTCACTTCTTTAGTGTATTAATTACGTTCAGCATTAAGGTCCGATGATTTACCGGTTGTTATTGGGAAAATTACCGATTCTGAACAAGGTCAACAAAATATTATGCCATACACAGAAAGGGTACATTCAGCGCAGTAGCTTTTTGTTGAATCAGAGTTGCGCAACTTACATGTCTAGTTCTGATGTATACTTATATGACGATGACACTTGGCACTAAATCAGTGAAAGTTTTATACAAATGGGAAAGGACGCTGCGCTAGCTTATAAGCGAGCCGAAAAAACGTGTGATTTTGAAGATGATTAGAAAATAATTAGCCTTTAACTATTGCTATTTCTAGAAAAGCCTCGTTTTTACGAGGCTTTCTAACTTAAGTACGTCAGATTACTTTCATTTCCATGCTTTAGAAAACCCTAGTTCTGATATTCCTGCAAAATCTTTTAATCACTGTAAAGGTTTAGTTTTAATGAAATATAATTTCATATGAGTTTTACAAAAAAGCCGTTAGACGGCTCATATGTTGTAAAATTACATCAATATTTCGTTGTGACTTGTTAAAACTGTGTTGCATAAATTTTATTGAATACGTATGCAGGCAATTGTGCAAAACCTAGGGCATCTATAGCATTGTCCCCGTGAAATGTATTGTCATTTATTTGTCATAAGAACAACAAAAAGACAACAACTATAACCGTATGGGACACCCGTTTTATGAAACAATTTAAACCCAACCTAATCAAAGCTGCGCTTATTTCAGGCGGTATGGCATTTGGTAGTGCACCTGCACTAGCACAAGAAGCAAACACTGATGCTGTTGATGAAGCTAATCTAGAAGTTATTCAAGTAAGCGGTATTCGCGGCAGTCTACAGCGTGCACAAGCCATTAAAATGGACAACACGTCAATTGTTGAAGCGTTATCTGCTGAAGATATCGGTAAACTTCCAGACACCAGTATTGCAGAGTCAATTGCACGTCTTCCTGGCTTAGCGGGTGAACGCCGCAACGGTCGTACTAGCGGTATATCTGTTCGTGGTTTTAACGAGAACTACGTAGGTACTACACTTAACGGTCGTGAACTTCTAGGTATGGGCGATAACCGTGGGGTAGAGTTCGATCTTTACCCAACAGAAATTGTTTCAAATATCCTTGTTTACAAAACGCCTGAAGCTGGGCTAATGACACAAGGTATTGGTGGTACAGTCGATATTCAGACTGTAAGGCCATTAAGTGCTGAACGAACTTTTGCGTTTAACGGTACTTATGAAGCAAACGAATATGACGCTGGTAACCCTGACTTCGATAACAATGGGCATCGCTTGTCGTTTAACTATGTTGACCAGTTTGCTGATGACAAGTTAGGTTTAGCGTTAGCCGTAGCTGATATGGAATCGCCTCGTCAGGAGGAATACTTCAGAGGCTGGGGTTACGCAACAGCAAATGCTGATAACGCGGTTGAGGGTGTTGAAGTTCCAGAAGGCACAGTAATTCTTGGTGGCCACGATTCTTTCACGCGTTCAGCGATGCTTGAACGTACCTCAATAGCTGGTGTTATTGAATACGCTCCTACAGACGACCTTAGAATTCAATTCGATGCGCTTTACATTGATTTTGAAGAGAATGATGCCCGTCGCGGTGTTGAGGAAGGCGGTGCCGAATGGGGTACCAGTGCGTACACTATTACTGGCGTAGAAGATGGTTTGGTTACATCGGGTTTTTATGACGGCTTCCTTTCGGTAATTCGTAATGATTCGCGTCAACAGAAAGCTGAGCTAACTACATTTGGCTTGAACGTAGAATATGCGTTAAACGATAACTGGACAGCTACGCTTGATCTTTCAATGGGTGAAGTTGATAAGACAATCACTGATATTGAGAGTTATTCGGGAGTTGGTCGAGCAGGCGTGAACGGCAGACCCGTTACACCACGTTCATGGCAGATGACTTCTTCAGGCGCAGTATACAGCGCGCATCCAACGCTAGATAGCGTAGACCTTACTGATCCAAATGCAATCTTCCTTGCAGGCCCACAGGCTTGGGGTGGCTCGTTAGCGCCAGTGGAGCGTTTCCAAGGGGTTGAAGGTTTCGGGCCTGAAACGGCACAGGATGGTTTTGTTAACGAACCTGATTTTGACGAGACGCTTGATGCAGTTCGTATTGATATCGAAGGTTTTGTTGAGTGGGGCATTTTTTCGAAGTTCAGTGCAGGTGTGAACTACCAAGATCGTGAAAAGACGAAAGATAATAACGGTGCGTTCTTAACAGCGCCAACATGGCCTAATGCTGAGTTAGTACCAGATCCAATTGGTGTAGCCGATCTAAGCCACATTGGCATAGATGGTGTTCTTGCCTACGATTCACTGGGTTTATACCGTAGCGGCTTCTATATCGAAACAGAAGCTGAACTATTTGAAAATGGTCGTTTCGGTGATTCATACACAATTAGTGAAGAGCTATTAACCATTTACACCAAGCTTGATATTGATACAGAAATTAACGGCGTTTACATTTTAGGTAATGTTGGTGTTCAGGTTGTTGACGTTGACCAGCAGGGCAGTGGGTTTAATACGGTTACTGGACCAACCGGCTTTACAGAAATCGCTCCTGTTTCGGACGGTACTTCGTATTACGATATTTTGCCAACAATCAATTTAAGCTTTGAGTTTGCAGAAAATCAGTTTATCCGTACTGCAATGGGTAAGGTAATCAGTCGCCCACGTATGGATGACATGAGACCTAATAACACAGTTAGTTTCACATTTAACGACCAGCAGATTATTTCTACAAATCCAAATAATGGTCCTTGGTCAGCAGGTGCGGGTAATGCGCGTCTTAAACCGCTAGAAGCTAATCAATTTGATATCGCGTACGAGAATTACTTTGCTGATACCGGATATTTCGCAGCAAGTTTCTTCTACAAAGATCTAACTAACTGGCATGTTGCGGGTCGTTCGTTCAATGACTTCTCTAACGTATATATCGAAGGTTTCCACCAAACATCTGGAAATACGGATATTAATGACGACGGTCTTACCAACGATGCTGATATTGTCGCACCAGGTACTTTTATCGGGCCAGTAGATTTTAGAGAAGATGGTCTAGAAGGTTTTGTTCGTGGATGGGAGCTTCAGGGTAGCTTACCTCTTGAATTGGTTCATGATTCACTAGAAGGTTTTGGCTTGTTTGCAAGCGCGACCTTCTTAGATGGTGAGCTTGATAATGGCGATCAAGTACCAGGTTTGTCTGATGAAACATACTCATTAACTGCTTTCTATGAAAGCAACGGTTTTGAAGTACGTGTTTCGGCAACTAAGCGCGATGAGTTTGCAACCGAAACCCGTGCGCAGAGTTTGTCACTTGCTCAAATTCAGGACAACGGTGTTAAACAAGTTGACGCGCAGATTGGTTATGATTTCAGCGAATCAGGTATTGAATATCTGCAAGGTCTTCGCGTTACGCTTCAGGGTCAGAACTTGACAGATGAACCAACAGTACGTGTTAATCCTGGAGATAGCCGCCAGATTATTGAACACCAAAGCTTTGGTCGTAACTTCCTACTTGGCTTCAACTACACATTCTAAGTGGTTGTTGAAACATCGCTTGTTATATGCGAGCGCTTAAACGAGTAACATTAAACAAGCCCCAATTCACGTAATGTATTGGGGCTTTTTGTTGTATAGCACTAGATGTCATGATATTTAGAGATGATAGTAATGTGGGCACAAAAAAATGCTGACGGCAGAAATATGATGAACAAAGCGGTAAAAAATGTAGTTATTGTAGGTGGTGGCACGGCAGGTTGGATTTCAGCAGCGGTAATTAAGCGTCTTATCGGTGCGGGCGTAAACGTAACCTTAGTTGAGTCTGAAGAGATCGGTACCGTCGGTGTTGGCGAAGCAACTATTCCACCTATTATTACACTAAATAATGTTTTAGGAATAGATGAGAAAGAGTTCTTACGCGAAACAAACGCCACCATGAAACTGGCGATTAAGTTTGAAAACTGGCGGGTAGAAGGGGAAAGCTATTTCCACACTTTTGGCGCCCCGGGTAAAAGCTACGCTTTTTGTCATTTTCATCATTATTTCAAACGCGCTCAAGAGTTAGGGCTATCTGACTCGATATGGGAATACGATCTAAACTACCTTGCCTGTAAAGCGGGTAAATTTGCCCATATCAAATCTCCCGATCCAATTATAGAAATGCCGTATGCCTATCATTTTGATGCGTCGCTGTACGCTCGATTCCTTCGTAAGAAATGTGAGGCGATGGGCGTTACTCGCAAAGAAGGCATTATTACTGATGTTAAACAGGATGCTGACAGCGGCTTTATTACCGGGGTGACGCTTAAAGACGGTGCTCATATCGAAGGCGACTTGTTTATTGACTGTTCAGGGTTTAAAGGGCTACTTACGCAGCAAACACTGAATACCGGCTACGAGGATTGGTCGCATTGGTTACCTTGCGACCGGGCAGTGGCTATGCCTTCAGAGCGTCACGAACATACCCGTCCTTATACTCGTTCGATTGCGCACTCTGCAGGTTGGCAATGGCGTATTCCGCTTCAGCACCGCAATGGTAATGGCTTAGTATACAGCAGTAATTATTTTTCTGACGAGCAAGCACTAGACATACTATCAAGTAACTTAGATACCAAACCACTTGCCGATCCTAATTTTATTCGCTTTAAAACAGGGCGAAGACGTAAGCAATGGAATAAAAATGTAGTGGCTGTAGGGCTTTCTAGTGGATTTTTGGAGCCCCTTGAGTCAACCAGTATTCATCTCATTCAGTCTGCAGTAGTTAGGTTAATTCACTTATTCCCACACGAAGGGTTTAAGCAATATCAGATAGATGAGTACAACAAGCAGTCTCAGCTTGAATATGAACAAATACGTGATTTCATTATTTTGCACTATCACGTCAATGAAAGAACTGACTCGCATTTTTGGAAAGACTTACGAGAAATGGATGTACCAGACAGTTTAACCCATAAAATAGAGCTATTTAGAGAGTCAGGAAATTTGTTCAGAGAGCAAAATGATTTATTCCTTGAAAGCTCATGGCTGCAAGTACTGATGGGACAAGGGGTGATGCAGAAAGACTACCATCCACTTGCCAATGCATTGTCTGAACAAAAGCTGCAAGAGTTGATGCAAAACATTAAACGCATTAAGAATGAACCTATCGGAAAAATTGCAACTCACGATGACTTCTTAAAGCAGTTCTGTGGTTAGAATCGAACTATGAATAAACCAACCCATATCGTTATAGCCGGGGGCGGCACCGCCGGCTGGATGGCAGCAAATTATTTTGCGCACAAATGGTCATCGGACAAGGTTAAGGTAACCCTTGTTGAATCTCCTGAGATTGGCATCATAGGTGTGGGGGAGGGCTCTACACCCACACTTAAACGTTTCTTTGAGGAACTCAGCATAGCCGAAAGCGACTGGATGCCTAAGTGCAATGCAACGTATAAGACAAGCATTAAGTTTAATGATTGGAGTCCGGGGTCCGGTGTAAAACAATATCGGCATCCATTTATTTCTCAAACTGATACCTTTACTCAACGTGCTTTTGAGGTCAATTGTCGGACTCGTAGATTAGGGCTTGATACGCACGTTAGCCCTGAAGACTTTTTGATAAATGGCGTGTTGGCAAAGCAAAACAAAGCGCCGCTTACTCCGGAAAACTTTCCATTTAGAATGGAATACGGTTATCACTTCGACAGCGCGTTGCTAGGCAACTATCTGCACGATGTGGCGGTTGGTCAAGGCGTTAATCACGTTAGTGGCATTATTAGTGATGTGGCGCTACATCCTAGCGGCGATATTAGCCATCTCGTAACGGATAAAGGCAGTATTGAAGGAGATTTTTTCGTTGACTGTACAGGCTTTTCTTCAACCTTATTACAGCAGGCTTTAGGTGTAAAATTTAAGTCTTATTCTGAAAACTTATTCAACGATTCTGCAGTAGTTTTACCCACACATGCACAAGAGAATATTCAAGTAGAAACTCAGTCTACAGCACTTTCTAACGGTTGGTGTTGGACAATACCGTTACAAAGCCGCACAGGTAATGGCTACGTTTACAGTGCTGCTCATTTATCGAAGGATAAGGCCGAAGAAGAATTGCGACATCACCTAGGTCTTGAAAACAGCGATATTGAAGCCAGACACCTTAAAATGAAAGTAGGGCAAGTTGAGCAGCACTGGCAGAACAACTGTTTGGCTTTAGGGCTATCTCAAGGGTTTATAGAGCCGCTTGAAGCAACGGCACTTCACCTTGTGCAGATTTGCATTGAGTACTTCACAGATATGTTTGAAAAGGGTGGTTTCTCTAACACCGAGAGAGCCGCTTATAATGCGTTTGCCAAAGCACGTTTCGACAGAGTGAGAGACTACATTGTCGCGCACTATAAACTTAATACCCGTGACGATAGTGATTATTGGCGCGCAAACAGAAATAACATGGAGCTGTCAGACTCACTTAAATCAATTATTAATACATGGTTTCAACGTGAAGATCTCGCCAATGAGATTAAGCGTCAAAATATAGGAATGCACTGGGATTCAGTATCATGGCATTGTTTATTCGCGGGTTATGGTGCTTTTCCACCGCTGGCACAGAATCAACCCGGTCGAGGCGACTTATACAAAGAGCAAAACATCGAACGTTTTGTACAGGGTTGTGCTTTGAACTTTAAACAACATAATGTCGTGCTTGAAACGCAACAAAGCTAAAAGTGACAACCTTGAAAGTCAGGAATAACTATTAAGGTTGGTATAATTCCTCATAAGTAACCACACTAATCTCTCGAATCTCTCCATGCAAATGCGATAAAAATCAATAGCTTCCACTATTTGTTTCATAAATGTTTAATATATGTAAATGAATACGTATGCATAGCATTGCTCCCTTTTTATACAAACCAGTAGTATTTGGTATTCCATAAGAGGCACTTTTGGGTGTGGTATTCCTAAAAATGTCGATAATAAACAAGGATGGGACACCAATGAAAACATTCAAACCCAGCACTATCATGGCGGCCTTGATCAGTAGTGGGGTCGCGTTTAGTGCGTTGCCGCTCTATGCTCAAGAGTCACCAGACTCTCCCGTAGGTGAAGTTGAACGACCGCAAGAAGATACCTTAGAGCGTATCGAAGTACGTGGTTTCAGTACCAGCTTAATTCAATCACTCAATCAAAAACGTTTCTCTGACACGGTTTCTGAACAAATATCTGCCGATGATCTTGGCGGGCTTCCCGATGTTTCTATGGCAGATGCTTTGACCCGCTTGCCGGGTATCTCTGCGGTAAGGACCGGCGGGCAAGCAGCACAAATCAATATTCGCGGTTTATCAGGCGACTTTGTTTTTTCTACTTTAAACGGTAGGGAGCAGGTATCCACCAGCGGAAGTCGCGCTATTGAATTTGACCAATATCCGTCTGAGCTTATTAGCGAGGCAGCGGTTTATAAATCTCCCAAGGCATCGCTAATTGAAGGCGGTATTGCGGGTACGGTAGAACTAAAAACAGCATCACCACTGGCCATTGAAGAGCAGCATAAGTTTAGCGCAAACATGCGTGGTATGTATAACGATAGAGCCTCCGAAATAAGCGATGCTACGGAATACGGTCATAGACTGAGCTTTTCTTATCAAGGCAAGTTTTTAGACGACACCCTGGGTGTATCATTGGGCTATGCTCGTCTATTCCAGCCAAGCGTTTCTACGCAGTTCATCGGGTTAGCTTATAACGGTCAGGTAGATGTTGATGGCCTGGAAGGGGATACCGATGGCCCGGCAGATTGTCCAAACTGTGAGCTAATCTCAGAAGGTTTTGAGATGCAGCACAAAGGCGGTGAAGAAACCCGCGATGGCTATGTTGCTGCGTTTGAATGGGCGCCTATCGATACGTTTACCTTAAAAGCTGATGCCTTCATTTCAAAATTTGATTCTGAAGCATTTGCTCGAGGCTTTCGCGTTAAGTTAGGCGGTATTAATGCGGGTATTACTAACCCGGTTGTAGTTAACAACAGTGTTGTTGGCGGTACTTTTTCTCGCACGGACAATAGCTTTACTCGAGTTGAATTGGTAAATGACGACAATCAAGATTTCGACAGTGTTACTAACTTAGGTGTTAATGCTAGCTGGGAGATATCTCCTGATTTATCGGTTCAGTTTGACGTATCTCGTTCAAGTGCTGAAAGTGACTTTAGAAACGGCTTGTTATGGTCGCTTGTAGGCGAAGATGCAACAGCTGCGAACCCAGTATTTGATGAAAACGTTCAAATATCTTATTTGCTGAACGGCTTAAACCTGCCTGATATTGGTTTTAACCAAACCGATGCCTTTACCGATTTAGACCGGGTCATGGTGAGCAAGTACGGTATCTATCCATTTGAAAACAAAGATGAGCTAGATGCATACCGTGTCGACTTCCAGTATTACGTAGACGTACCAATCATCTCGGGATTTGAATTTGGCTATCGTTATTCAGATCGGGAATACAATAACGATCGCTCTGTCTTTGAATACGGTAATGACAGTGCCTTTTCGGTCAGTGAACCGCCACTTCGCTTAACATCAGACATGGTTGAACAAGTTGATTGGAGCGGTGACTTTGGATATTTCCCAAGCTATTTATCCGTCGACTTAAACAGCGCGCTCAATGCCTGGTTCCCAGAGGGTAGACCGCAGCCAGTTCAAACATGGGGGCCAGGGGCTGCTGGCGTCATTAATGGCCCAGGAACAGGCCCGGCTACAGCGTGGACACTACAAGAAAGCGGTGATGTATTTGAAACCGTAAACTCGGCTTACTTAATGGCAAACATCAATACCGAAATTGGCAGTATTCCCGTTACAGGTAATATCGGTGTTAGATACGTTAAAAGTAA
The DNA here is from genome assembly GCF_056311745.1 of Alteromonas sp. ABV4_150. Lineage (NCBI taxonomy): Bacteria > Pseudomonadati > Pseudomonadota > Gammaproteobacteria > Alteromonadales > Alteromonadaceae > Alteromonas > Alteromonas sp. ABV4_150. The sequence continues at coordinate 3,764,716 of NZ_CM149971.1, forward strand.
ACAAAGCTCAACTACACTGCAGCGTGCTACCCAGCTTATTCAAGACTTAGAAACGGGTACGTCAGTTGAGGTAAGCGACCCAACAGCTGGTGCACAAAACATTACAGATGACGTAGGGCTCATCAATAACTTCTATCGTCCAGCGTTAATTAGCCACGAGTATTCAGATGTGCTGCCCTCTATTAACCTGAACTTTAAACTTACTGATGATACTCAACTTCGAGTAGCGGCAGCGAAAGTAATGGGGAGAGCGCCAATTAACCGTTTTGCGGCGAATGCGTCTACCACTATTGAAACAGTTACTGCGTTCCAAGACAGAGACTCAGGTGAAATCACGCTTTCAAACCCAACAGCGCGGGTCAGTGGTAACGCCCGTAATAGTCCGTACTTAGAGCCGTTTTACGCTACACAGTACGATGTGTCATGGGAGTATTACTTCTCAGACACAGAAGGTGCTTTGGTTGTAGCGGGCTTTTACAAAGACATCGAGTCGTTTGTAGAAGACATTGAAATAGAACCCTATGATTTTGAAGCAAACGGTATAGTCATACCTGACAACGTGAGCGTTCCAGTCTACTTAACCCCAGAATTTACTGGGCAAGAAGCCGAACTAGCACGGGATGAAAACGGCGAACCTATCTTTGTGACAGTGCCTACAGAAAATGGTAGCTATAGCACGGCGGTTAATAACGCAGAAGGTGGTTACATTCGAGGCTTAGAAGTCGCATACACGCAAATATACAGCATGTTACCTGGGTTATGGTCAGGGTTAGGTGTCAGCGCTAGCTACTCTTATACGGAAAGCGAAATCCAGCGCACCCTTGGCGATGGCGTTTACGCCGCTAATTTACCAGGGCTTTCTGAAAATGTAGCAACATTAACTGTTTTCTGGGAATACGAAGGGTTTGAAACCCGCCTGTCTAGTCGCTATCGCGATGCCTTCGTATCTCAGCAAGTAGCGGTTAACGATCAGGTTGTTAACTTTGATGACGAACTGGTTATTGATTACCAAGCGTCTTATGAAATTAACGATAATTGGAGCGTTCTGTTCCAAGTAAACAATCTAACGGATGAGCCAACCAAAAGCTATTTCGCATCAAAAGAGCAAACCGGCACTATTCAGTACTTTGGCACCCAATATTACCTAGGGATGACATATCAACTATGAAAAATGACATCTTAGGTAATTTAATTAGCAACATGAAGAAATGTTCGGTTGCCAAAAACAGTGAAAATATTCAGGAGAATTTTATGTTTACTAAAAAGAGAGTAATGCGGACAGCGTTACTTTTAGTAGGCGCTTATACACTTACAGGTTGCGGTGGATCCGGCGTAGAGTCAGGTACAAACGATTTGCTTACCTGTGACGTGCCCAATGTACCTAATGCAGCAGGAACAGCATGCGAGCCGCCGCCTCCTATTCAGTGTGACGCGCCGTTAGTCCCTAACGAAGCAAACGACGCGTGTGAAGCTGGGGCCGATCCGAGTCTCCCTGCGCCTGTATTTACCCCTTCATCTAATCAAGCTGTGCTTTACTATAACCGCGCTGCTGTTGACGCGGATAACTCTAGTAACGACGCTGCCTATGAAGGTTGGCGACTACATACTTGGAACAATGACCAGTGTGATGCGTATGCTGACGCAGACACGGATTGGGCAAACGGCCGTATTCATAGCGGCATCGATCCAAACTATGGTGCGTACTGGATCTTAGACCTTAAAGACGATTACGGAAGCTGTCATAACTTTATCATACACAAAGGTACCGATGACGCCGGTAAAGAAATGGGGGGAGGTGATTTCCAAGGTTCATTAGTGCAGGACGATGAAACTTTTGTGCGAATGAATTTTACGCTTTCAGGCGAGCCAACGATTTTTGAATTCCCGATCATGTCGTTAGGTCCACAGCCAGTTGATATAGAAGGCTTTGGTGCCCATTGGTTAGATGCAAACACCATTTTATGGGATGTTCCCGAGACTGTATCAGAGGTGAAGCTTCATTATTCAGCACAGGCTGATTTAGAGAGCACCTTGGAAGAGGGTATCAATGGTACTGAAGTAGCGCTAATAGGTACAACACTTACCGAAGAGCAATCTGCTCGCGCACCTCATCTATCTTCTATGCAGGCTTGGGAAGGCGACTGGTCGGTAGAAGATGCTAAAAGTGTATTGACCACACAAGCGGTCGTTGGTGGATATGATGCTGATGGTTCCCTTGTAGCAGCGACCGGTATTCAATTGGCAAACGCCATTGATGCGCTGTATACGATGGGTGACGACGATGCCGACGAAGCGCAACTTGGCGGGGTTTATACAGACCAAGGTATTACCGCTGCACTGTGGGCGCCTACCGCTTCAAATGTCGACCTTTTGCTTTATAACGATGATAAAACGTTGAGTCAGCGTATAGATATGCTGCGTGATGACGCGTCAGGCGTATGGCGCTATGAAGGCGATATGTCGCTAGACCGTCAGCTTTATCGCTATGAGATTACGGTATATCACCCTATAACAGGCAACGTAGAAACGCTGCTTGTGACAGACCCATATTCTGTGTCGCTTAGCACTAACGGGCGTTTCTCACGCTTTGTAAACCTTGCTGATGAAGATTTAAAACCTGAGGGGTGGGATACTCACTCCATTCCTACGGTTGAAAACTATGAAGACGCGGTTATTTACGAGGGTCACATACGTGACTTCAGTGTGCGCGATATGTCTACTTCTGAAGAAAATCGTGGCAAATACCTTGCCTTTACCGAGGAGGGCACGGCACCGGTTGAACATCTTAAAAAATTAGTAGAAGCAGGGTTAACCTATTACCATATCCTTCCGGCAAATGACATCGCAACTATTGATGAAGACCCAAGCAACACTGTTGATTTGTACGATACAGTGGGTAAGCTTTGTCGTTTAAATAGCAGTGCTGCGGTATGTGAAGAAGAAAGCGCGGACGCTTTGTTGATTGACGTTTACAATGCTTACGACCCGCTATCACAAGCGGGTAAAGCTCAGCAGTTGACTAATGATTTACGCAATCTGGATACGTTCAACTGGGGATACGATCCTCATCACTTTAATGCGCCTGAAGGTAGCTATGCATCAAGCGCTGAAGGTGTTGAACGTATTGTAGAAATGCGCGCTATGATCCAAGCGCTTCATGAAATGGGCCTTCGCGTTGCACTTGATGTGGTTTATAACCATACCAACGCATCTGGTGTTTTCAGTAAGTCTGTTCTAGATAAAGCTGTACCTGGGTATTACCACCGCTATGAAGTAGATAGCGGGGCGATTGTTCGCGAAACTTGCTGTGATGATACAGAGCCACGCAATGTCATGATGGAAAAATTCATGGAAGACTCATTGCTTATGTGGGCTGAACACTACAAGTACGATTCTTTCCGTTTCGATATCATGAGCCAGGCAACCAAAGATACCATGGTACGCCTTCGTGATGCTGTTCAAGCTATTGACGAAGACAATTACTTTTATGGCGAGGGTTGGACCAAGATAGACCGCGGTTACGAACAAGCCAGCCAGCTTAATATGGCTGGTACTGAAATTGGCACTTATAACGACCGCATTCGTGAAGCTATTCGTCAGGGCGCGATATTCAGACCCGAAGATGATGGGCTGTTAAGTGCACAAGACCGTGTAAAAATGGGCATGATTGGTACGCTTAAAGACTATGTGTTGGAGACCTCTTCAGGCAGTGCTGGTGCGACGAGTAACTTGGGCGGCTATGCCGAAGATCCAGCAGATATTATTAACTATGTGTCTAAACACGATAATGAAACCTTGTGGGACCAATTAAACTACACACTTCCACAGGACATCACGCTTGAGCAGCGAGTACGCGCACAAAATGTGGCTATGGGTATCAACCTAGTGTCGCAAGGTATTCCATTTTTACAAATGGGCGGCGACATGCTTCGTTCTAAATCAATGGACAGAAATACTTACGATTCTGGTGACTGGTTTAACTATGTAGACTTCACATATGAGACTAATAACTGGAATGTAGGCTTACCATTAGCACAAGACAATGAAACCCGTTGGGAAGAAATGGGGGAGTTCATTTACAACCCTAACCGTGCAGCTTCTATGGCGGACATTATGTTTGCTTCTGATGTGTTTGCAGAATTGCTTAATATTAGAATGACCAGCCCCTTATTCAGATTAACCACGGCAGAAGATATTATCGATCGTATCGGGTTTCACAATATTGGCGCCCGCCAACAGCGTGGTCTTATTGCGATGAGTATTGACGACGGTGTATCAGCTAACAGCGAAGTACCTCGTCAAGACTTAGATATGATGAACGATGCGGTGATGGTACTCGTTAACACGGGTTACGAAGAGAAATCTATCACTGTAAATACAGCAACCGGCTTTTTACTTCACGCTACACAAATGAATTCGGTTGATGCCGCGGTACGTGGTGCTACTTTTGTTGAGGGTGAAGACGGTAACGGTACCTTTACTGTACCTGCACTTACTATTGCCGTGTTCGTTAAGCCACAGTCTGGCGCTCAAGGTTATGGTCTATCAGCGTTCGCAACATCTGGCGCACCTGACGTTGTGCCTTACGGCGATACCCTTGCTTACCTTCGTGGAGACATGAACGGTTGGTCAACTGATGATGCATTTACCTACCAAGGCGACGGTATATATACAGCTACCGCTTCACTTGAAGGTGGTGTAACTTATGGGTTTAAGTTTGCCTCTGAAGATTGGAGTACCGTGAATTTTGGTGCTGCAGATGGTGAAGATGGATTAGTGATAGCAGGTGAAGAAAAAGTACTCGCACGTACGAATACCAATCTATCGTTTACACCTGATATCAGCGCGACTTACCTGTTTACCATTGATGCATCAGACAGCGAAGCGCCTATTCTGATGGTTGAAAACGAAGAGCCCTACGTTGGAACGCCTGTGTATCTTCGTGGTGCAATGAATGGATGGGGGACAGACGAGGAGTTCTCTTACCAAGGTGGGCGTATCTATACCTTTGCTCGAGATATTGAGCCTGGAATGTACGAGTTCAAAGTTGCGTCTGAAGACTGGAGCACAGTGAACTTTGGGGCTTTGTCTGCCGACGATGCCGACCGTAACTTAGCGCCAGGTCAAACCCTTGGGTTGGCTGCGACTAACGATAACCTTGTTCTAAACATTGAAACCGCTGATCGCTATGTGTTTGTGTTCAACGTGACTGATTTAGATGCCCCTACCATTAGTGTATTTAAAGAAGCGTTTTGGGGAGACACCCAAGTTTATATCCGCGGTGGTATGAACGGTTGGGGCGCAGTAGATATGTTTGAATATCAAGGAGAGGGTATCTACGCCGCCGACATCGAGTTAAGTGCAGGTAGCATCGAATTTAAAGTTGCCTCTGAAGATTGGTCGACGGTGAACCTTGGTAATCCTAATGATGCAGCGAGTAATATCGTCATGCCAGGTGAGCCTAAAGCTTTAGGCGCAAGCAATAACAATTTGATGATTGAAATCGCTGAATCTGGCCTGTATGAGTTTAAGGTTGCCGGGCCCGATGGTAATGCCCCCATGTTGACAGTAACGATGAAATAAACGCTCATCAGAAAGTTTAGTTAACGTCTAAGTGTTAACAATTTAAAAACCGCGACCTTGTTCGCGGTTTTTTCTTCTTGGCATATCTCTTGATTCTCTTGTAGGATAGTTGATACTGGGAGTGGTCATACCAGAAGGTTTTAAATGTATCTACAGGGAGAGAACCGATGAAAAGTGCATTAGTTGTAGAAGGCGGCGCTATGCGCGGAATATTTGCGGCTGGCGTACTAGATAAATTCATGGAGCAAGACTATTACCCCTTTGATTTTACGCTAGGGGTGTCTGCTGGTGCGACAAATTTGTCGACTTACGTGTCTAAAATGCAAGGTTTGAGCAAAACCATTATCACCCAATATGCAACGAAGCGAGAGTTTTTCAGCCCGCTTCGTTTCATAAAAGGGGGGCACATGACAGATGTTCATTGGTTATGGCATCACTCAAAGCAATCAATGAACATTCCCGCTCCAGGTGAAAAGGGCAGTATGGCTTTGTATGTGGGGATTACGAATGCTGAGTCAGGTGAATGTGAATATATTCAGGCCACAGAAGATAATGTAGACGAGTTGATGGTGGCGTCCTGTGCGTTACCCACTGCATATCGAGATGAAATAGTCATTAACGGTACGCGTTACCTAGATGGCGGAGTTGCAGATGCAATACCGGCAATCAAAGCTTATGACATGGGCGCAAGGGACATTACCGTAATACTTTCTCAGCCACTTGGGTTTACCAAGCCTGAAGTCAAATCAACCTGGTTAATGCAAAAAATGTATGGAAACCAGCCTGCGATCCTTGAAAAGATGCTCCAGCGAGCAGCCATTTATAACGAAACGCTAGATTTTCTAAATAATCCACCAAGCGACTGCATCATCAAAGTAATTGCGCCAGACGAAGCTTTCAGCGTAAAACGCCTAACCATGGATAAGAAAAAATTGTTAAGGGGCTATGGTCAGGGTAGACGTATGGCCAGACGCTATATTAAAGCCCTCGGCCCTGTGATAAATCAGAAGTCTGCATAAACTTTGGCCCGTACAATATGTAGCGATTCAGCAACAGTAGAGCCAGAAAGCTTGGATTTATCCAGGCTTTTTTGTTTATAGATTCAAAATGCTTGTTTCTCAATGGGTTGCAGTGTTGCAAATTGACTACACAACCCTTGTGGATTTATCCATTTTTAAGCTATCGCGACCAGTATTTTTCTAGTGGTAACACCCGTACCAAAGCTCCAGTTGTTTTCATCACTACAGCACCAAAAATCAACGCTTAGCGCTCACCTTCATAACCATCTGATATTTAGCAACTTTAACTAAAGCTTAAATAGTTGTGTGTAAACTTTTCACTCAACTTGCAAAAGTTTCATAGTATTGGTCTGTATTTTGCTGAAAGTTTTAAGGTAAAGTTATACGCGTCTATACATTGTAGTGACGCAAGCTGAATTGCAGACACGTTATGTCATATGTTTTTTTAAGAAAGCGATATTTTCAAAAAACATCATAAAAAACAATATATACAAGCTCTACCGCACTACATTGACTGTGTCGTGCGCTACGCAGATAGCGCTTAGCAATCATAAAATGATATACAACTTTTAAGTATGCAGCATAATACTTAAGGCTACTTTTTCTTGCTATGCATAGATGTGGGCAAAGAGACGTGGCAGTATTTGAGAATAATTAGAAAAAGCAAAATAAAACGTGCAATTAGCGAAGCAAAAAATCTCAATTGGATTGGTAAATCCAAAGAATCCGGTGAATGTTGCGTCGATCCTTCGTGCTGCAGGGTGCTATGGCGTCGCGAGCGTATTTTATACGGGTCAGCGTTATAGATTTGCAAAAGACTTTAATGCAGATACAAAAGCGTTTCACAAGGTTATCCCGACAGTTGGCGTTGAAAACTTACGGGATGTTGTCCCAGAAGGCGCATCTGTTGTTGCAGTAGAACTTGTCGAAGGTGCAGAAGCTTTACCGACGTTTGAACACCCAGAAAATGCCTTTTATATCTTAGGCCCAGAAGATGGAAGCGTGGGCGAAGATGTTTTGTCATGGTGCGATCACGTCGTTTATGTACCCACTTATTCGTGTATGAATTTGGCGGCAACAGCCAATGTTTTACTGTATGACCGTCTATCAAAGTCTGAGTACGTAAGTGGGGATGCACTTATCAGACAAAGCCGAGACACGAATAATAAAACAAAGATTAGATAACGACTTAATTACCAATTTAGAAAAATATACCTAAGGCTACTGCTGCTAACAGGAAGTTACCCACGTGCCAAACAATTATTTAAAATTAGGGGACTTTTGCGTTGAAAACTACAATAAGCGCTGCTCGTGCGCTAAATAGTGCAGTGACTAATAAGTTAAACCTGTTACCGCAACAACTACTAAAAGCATTTCCACGTCGGTTGTCGCTTGAAGAAAGTATTTCCAACTTCTTTTTTAGTCGTTATGAACTTGTTATAGCAAACGAAGACATTGACAAACAAGTGAGCTATAAAACTCGTCACAAAGTCTATTGCGAGGAAATGAACTTCGAGCAACAAAATGCCGCTGCCATTGAAAAAGATAAGTACGATGATCGCGCAATCAATTGTTATATCAAACACCGGCCTACCGGTGAATGCGCAGGTACAATTCGGCTGGTATTGCCAACAGAAGCTGGATTGTCGTTACCTTTAGAGGAAAAGTGCGGTGAAGCATTTGAGGATAGTGCTCTTCTACCTTCTAACTGCGACCCGTTAAGCGTGTGTGAGATATCAAGATTGGCAATCCCAAGAGAGTTCAGAGTTCGTCAAATGCGTGCTAAAATTCTGCCATCGAAGAAGCTTGAAAAAATAAAGCGAAAGAAGAGTACGCCATTTAATGTAGAGCACTTTCCATACCTTTCTATTGCGCTGTATTTAATGGCAACCAGCATTTGCCAACATCTAAATGTTAAGCACGCATACGTTTTGATGGAGCCAAAGTTAGCACGAAGAATGAAAGCATTTGGTATTCATTTTAATTCAGTAGGCGACGCAGTAGAGTTTAACGGTAAGCGTGTGCCTTACAGGCTATCGCCACAGGTGTTATTAGAGGACTTAGCAAAGCCTCTTAAAAATTTTCACACGAAGATCAATAACGAGCTTAATAGTGCCTTAAAAGCTATTGAAACTCTTCCATCACATACCGCTCTTCCAACGCAAAAACCATTGCGAGTGGCGCAAGCTGCCTAAATTTTAACATCACATTATTAATTAGCCGTCCCCTTGGACGGCTTTTTCGTTTCTGAATACGTATGCATGTTTTTTAACATACCTTTAACGCGTATCCTGTTGGCATAATTTACAATTTTGTCACGAGTACTATGGTTAATAAAAAGTCAGGTTTTTCTCTTAAGGCATTATCTGTTGCTATGCTTTCATTGGGTTTAATGGCGTGTTCTGGTCCAGCGCCTTCAACAAATAACCAAACACAAAGTAGCGTAGGGAGTAAGCCTTCGTCGCCAAGTCAACAGAGTGATATGTCAACGCATTCTGAAAACAGTGAAAGGCAAGGGAAGCCTGTGGTCTATCAGGTATTTACTCGACTATTTGGAAACACTAATTCTACAAATCAGCCTTGGGGTACGATTGAGCAAAATGGCGTAGGCAAATTCAGCGACTTTACCCCTAAAGCCCTTGAAGCCATAAAGTCTTTAGGCACCAGCCACATTTGGTATACCGGTGTGCCGCATCACGCCGTAATCAACGATTATACTGACTTCGGTATATCAAATGACGACCCAGATGTAGTGAAAGGACGCGCAGGTTCCCCATACGCTGTAAAAGATTACTACAATGTTAACCCTGACCTGGCCGATAACCCAGAGAAGCGGCTAGAAGAGTTCGAAGCTCTGATTGAAAGAACTCATGCTGCGGGGATGAAAGTTATTATCGACATTGTTCCCAATCACGTAGCCCGTGATTATCATTCGCTCTCAGCTCCTGAAGGTGTAAGTGATTTTGGTGCGAAAGACGATACGTCTGTTGAATATGCCAGAGATAACAATTTCTATTATGTTGTTGGAGAGTCGTTTAAAGTGCCCACCGCCGACAGTTACCAGCCTCTAGGCGGCGAACCCCACCCATTGTCAGACGGTAAGTTCGAAGAGTTTCCTGCGAAATGGACAGGGAACGGTGCAAGAGCAGCGCAGCCAGATATTAATGACTGGTATGAAACGGTAAAGGTGAATTATGGCGTGAAGCCAGACGGCACTTATGATTTTCCCTTGCTACCTGACGAATACAGTCAAAAATCCATCGAAGAACACGCCGCGTTTTGGCAAGGAAAAGCTCTTCCTGACTCGTGGTACAAATTCAGAGACATTGCTCACTATTGGATTGATAAAGGTGTTGATGGATTTCGTTTTGACATGGCTGAAATGGTGCCAGTAGAGTTCTGGTCTTTTCTCAACAGCAGCATTAAGCAAAAAGCACCTGATGCTTTCTTACTAGCAGAAGTTTACCAGCCTGACAAATACAGAGATTACCTCAATAAAGGCAAGATGGACTATCTCTACGACAAAGTAGGGTTTTACGATACGTTAAAAACAATCATGCAAGGGCAGGGAAAAGTGAGCGATCTCGTGGCTGTCCATGAGGAAATTAGCGATATTGCACCACATATGCTGCACTTCTTAGAGAATCACGATGAACAGCGTATTTCGAGTCCTGACTTCGCGGGTAGCGCTGAAAAAGGCAAGCCAGCGCTTGCTGTGAGTGCGCTTATAAGTAGTTCACCAACGCTCCTTTATTTTGGACAAGATGTAGGCGAAGACGGAAGTGAAGAGACAGGGTTTGGCGACCCAACGCGTACGTCTATTTTCGACTATGTTGGTGTTCCTGCCCATCAGCGATTTATGAATGATGGCAAATTTGATGGTGGTCAATCTACGAAAGCTGAAATAGATCTGCATAACTTTTACGAACACGTAATGTCTATTGCCGCTAGTAATCCAGCCGTTATAGGTGAGTACCGCAGCCTTCATGCACTCAATCTTGGCGTCGAAAATTCAGCGTATTCAGAGCAGCAATTTATATTTACTCGTATGCAAGGCGAGCATGGTTTTGTGGTTATCGCAAACTTCAGTGATAAACCTACAGGACAAATGGAAATCACTGTTCCGGCTGGTGTGATGGGTGTAAGTAGTAAAACTATTAGCCTTGAGCCACTTCTTTTTCATGACGGCATTAGCTTAGAAAAGGACGATGTTAACTACAAAGCTTCGTTATCTCTAAATGGCCTAGAGACGAAAGTATTTGCCTTCTAGTTAGTGTTTAGCGCTGTTAACGTAATCTAATACTAATTATTTTATCTAGACGAGATGCCATGGCTATTGGCATGGTGTCTCGTGAATACGTATGCAGAGCATTGGTCAGTTTGCTTATGCAATGTAGTATCTCTGTATTATCTTGCACTTAACGTATTTTTAACATTGGTGTTTCTATGTTTAATCGTAACCGCGTTACTAATGGTATTTTTCCATCACGCTGTGTTTCGCTCTCACTTTTTGTCGGCGCTGCTACACTTTTGCCTGCAATTTCTGCTTTTTCTTCACAAGAAAATAGCCTAAGTGTTTATCCACCTAACTGGTGGGCAGAGATGCAACATACTGAAGTGGAACTGATGATTTATGGCAAAGACGTTGCTGATGATAAAGTTTCCGTGTCCGAAGGCAGTGTGCAAATAAAACAGAGCAGGGCACTTGACAGTGAAAACTATCTATTTGTAACGCTAGATATTGGCGACGCGAGTGCGCAAGAATTGGTGTTATCATTAAAGGACGAAGACGGTAGTTCGCGAGACATTCACTATTCATTGGAAAAGCGTGCTGAAGGTTCGTCAGCGAGGGAAGGCTTTGGGCCAGAAGATGCCATCTACCTGATTGCCCCTGACCGATTCTCTAATGGCAGCGTGGAAAATGACAACATTGATGGGTATCAAGATAAAGTAGATAGGGCCTTTAAAGGCGGACGTCATGGCGGGGATATTCAGGGCATTGTTAACAACATCGACTATATAAAAGAGATGGGGTTCACCCAAATATGGACAATGCCAATGCTTGAAAATGCAATGGAGAAGTATAGTTACCATGGCTATTCAACCACCGACTATTACACTATAGACCCGCGCTTTGGCTCTAATGACGCTTTAATAAAGCTAAGTAAAAAAGCCAACGAAAACGGCATTGGCGTTATTATGGATATGGTGCTTAATCATATCGGTAGTGAGCATGTATGGATGGAGGATACGCCGTCTTCTGATTGGATAAATAACAACGGTCAGTTTGTCGGCACTACCCACAAGCGTGAATCGCTTCACGACCCTCACGCCATAGCGAGCGATATCAAAGGGTTTAGCGACGGTTGGTTTGTACCAACCATGCCAGATCTCAATCAGCGCAACCCACATTTGGCAAATTATTTGATTCAAAATGCCATTTGGTGGGTGGAAACCGCAAATTTAAGCGGCATACGAGTAGATACTTATTCGTACCCTGACAAAGGGTTTTTAAGTCAGTGGACCAACCGTATTATGAAAGAATATCCTAACTTTAATATTGTAGGGGAAGAGTGGTCGGTAAACCCTGCCATTACGGCTTATTGGCAAGCAGGTAGCAAACGCCACGACGATTACGACAGTGCTTTGCCATCTGTAATGGACTTTCCTCTTCAGGCTGCGGTTGTTAAGGCGCTTAATAGCGATGAAAGCTGGAACTCTGGGTTTATTTCAGTTTATGAGACATTAGCTACCGATTTCTTGTATGGTGATCCAAATAATCTGGTTATCTTTCCGGATAATCACGACATGAGCAGAATTTTCACCCAATTAAACAACGACAGAGCCAAATGGAATATGGCAATGACGTTGTTTTTAACTACTCGAGGTATACCTCAAGTATTCTATGGAACCGAGATTTTGATGGGTAATGAAGGAACAGAAGATCACGGTATTATTCGATCAGATTTTCCTGGCGGGTGGCCATCGGATAGCGAAAAAAATGCGTTTAGCGGCAAAGGCCTTTCTGATGACGAACTTTGGGCGCAAGAGCGTATAAAAACTTTATTAGCGCTACGTCAATCTCATCCCCAACTATTTAAAGGTGAGCTTAAACATTATGCGCCCGTAGACGGTGTTTACACGTATTTTCGTGTAGCCGACGAAACAGCACAGAAGCTTATGGTTATCCTTAACAAAAAAACGGTAGATCTATCTTTAGCAAAGTACGCAGAGGTATTGGGTACAGATGTATCAATAACTCGCGTGAGCGACGGTCAAACATTTAACGCCTCTGAAACCTTAAGTCTTCCTGCAATGTCGGCTAACGTGTTCATTGTGCAATAACCGTATCAATTACAGTAAAACAATAAATAGAGCAAAATATGCAAGCAACTCAACCACGCCTTTCTTTCTGGCAAATATGGAACGTCAGCTTTGGCTTTCTAGGTGTTCAATTCGGTTTTGCACTGCAAAACGCAAACGTAAGCCGGATCCTTTCAGACTTAGGGGCTGACCTTCACTCGCTATCATTATTTTGGCTTGTAGCGCCAATAATGGGGTTAATCGTTCAGCCAATTGTTGGCTCAGCATCTGATAGAACGTGGAATCGATTAGGTCGCCGTCGGCCGTTTATACTTGCTGGTGCAATAGCTGCAGTGGTAGGCATGATTTTGTTACCTAATGCTCCGATCTTCGTTGCCTTCTTAGCGCCTATGGTTATGGGCGCTTTAATGGTTGCGCTGATGGACGCCTCGTTTAATGTGTGTTTTCAGCCATTTCGCTCGTTAGTATCAGACATGGTACCAGCGTCACAACGCAACGTGGGTTATTCAATTCAGTCGCTTCTTATCAATATCGGCGCGGTAATTGGCTCTATACTGCCATTCATTCTAACTAATGTGGTAGGCCTAGAAAATACCGCTCAAATGGGGGAGGTTGCGCCTTCTGTAATGTGGGCATTCTACATAGGTGCGACTGTACTACTAGGTACGGTTATTTGGACCGTTATACGCACGAAAGAGTATGCGCCAGACGAGTACAATCGCTACAAGGGCCTTACCGAAGAAGCCCCTGCAAGTGAAAGTAAGGCTAAAGCACCGCTTGGCCAGCGCTTAGGTGAGTTTTTAGTTTTAGTAAAAGACATGCCAACCACCATGAAACAACTGGCTGTTGTTCAGTTTTTCTCTTGGTTTGCGCTTTTTATTATGTGGGTTTACACCACACCGGCGATTACTCAACATATTTGGAACGTAGATAAGCAATGGTTTGATCCCGCTTATATCGCCGCTGCGCCTATGGTGCCTGAAACTATTGTTATGGCAAAAGGTGCTGCTGGTGACTGGGTAGGTATACTTTTCGCGGCATATTCTGTGTTCGCTGCTATTTTTTCCATTTTCTTAGCAAAGCTGGCAGATAAATTCGGTCGCAAGACTGTATACGCTTCGTCTTTAGCGCTAGGTGGCCTTAGCTATGTAAGTTTCCTACTATTCCAAGACCTTACTATGGTGAACGTTAACCTGCTTATTACTGAAGTAACTGTGCCGTTAGGCGCAGTGAAACTACTTATCCCAATGATAGGGGTAGGTATTGCGTGGGCGGCAATTCTTGCTATGCCTTACGCCATGTTAGCCGGCGCATTACCAGCGAATAAGACGGGTGTTTACATGGGGATATTCAACTTCACCGTGGCTGCACCGCAAATTGTTTCAGGTTTAACTGCCGGTTGGATCTTAAGCAGTGTATTTAACAACGATGCCAAGTACATAATTGTCGTGGCCGGTGTTTCTATGCTGATTGGCGCAGTGTCTGTCTTTTTCGTTAAAGAGACGGATAAACAAGAACTTGAAGCGGAGCAGGGATCTTAATATGTTATTCAAACGTTCAGCAATTGCATTAACGTTAGCCGGTTTATTTTGCTCTGCTTGCACTAGCACGGCTACATCGTCTTTAGACAATAGTGAAAAGCATACCGCTCAGGCTATTGTAGGCACCAGTACGCCATTTGCTAGCGAGGCAGTTTACTTTGTGGTAACTGATCGCTTTGTCGACGGCGACTCTTCGAATAACCACGAAGACCAAGGCGGGGAACATCCCACTTGGCAGTTGCCGCTGGAAGGGCCCGACGGTGAAAAAGCCTATGTGGGTTACATGGGCGGTGATTTACAAGGTATCTTAAATAACGCGGATTACATTAAAGATATGGGCTTCACTGCCGTATGGATGACGCCTGTTCACGATAACCCTGACTATGCGTTTAACGGCGACGAGCCTATTACATATGGCGGTGCATTCAAAGATGGCGGAAAAACTGGCTATCACGGTTATTGGGCGACAAACTTTTATAAAGCTGATGAGCATCTCGTTAGTGACGATTTGAGCGTAAGTGACTATACCGCGAAGATGCGCGAACACGGCCTTAAGTCAGTGTTTGATATCGTTGCCAATCACGGCACACCAAGCTTCACAATGAAAGAAGACTTGCCAGGTTATGGTGAGCTTTACGATAAAGATGGAAACTTAGTTGCTGACCATCAAAACCTAGCACCTGAAGAGTTAGACCCTAAAAACAACCCGCTGCATAGCTTTTTTCACAACTATCCAGATTTAGTCAAGCTTTCAAATCTGGATGACGAGAACCCAAAAGTTCGGGATTATTTAATTAACAGTTATCTTTATTGGATATCGCAAGGCGCTGATGCATTTAGAATAGATACCATAAGGCACGTACCGCATTCATTTTGGCGTGAAGCGTCTGACCGTATTCGCAAACAAAACCCAGACTTTTTTATGTTTGGCGAAGCGTTCGACTACGAAGCTAACAATATTGCGCAGCATACGTTACCTAAAAATGGCGGCGTAAGCGTCCTAGACTTTCCTATGCAAAAAGCCATGGTAAGCGTGTTTGAAAAGCCGCTTAAAAGCGATTTTGCAGACTTAGAAAAGGTACTTCATCTTACTCACGGCCCTTATAATAACCCCTATGAACTAACCACCTTCTATGACAACCATGATATGGCGCGCATTAACGCCACAGATGAAGGATTTATAAATGCGCACAACTGGCTATTTACTGTTCGAGGTATACCGGTTGTTTATATGGGCTCTGAGATAGGTTTCATGCGCGGTACGGCTGAACATGCCGGTAATCGTAATTACCTTGGTCAAGAACGCATTAATCAGGCTAAGAGTCATCCTATTCAACAAGCGCTAACAAAAATCGCCAACGTACGTAAAAATACTGTCGCCTTGCAGCGCGGTGTGCAGGTTAATCTAGAGCTTAGCGGTCATCGTGCCGCATTCTATCGCGTTGTCGACACTAAAGATGCGCAGCAAACAGCGCTTGTGCTGCTGAACAAGAGTGATGAGGCACAATCATTTGAGGTGAGTAACTTCATGCAGTCAGGAAACTGGGTAGAGCAATTGTCGGGGCAAACACAGGTCGTAGCGAACGGCTCTGCGTTAATCGCTAAGGTTCAGGCTAATGGCGTTCAAGTTTGGGTTCTCGAGGGCAAACCTACCAACCCGGCGTTGCTCTCTCAAATAAAACATCAGCTGGCCCGTCAATAAAAGCACTCAAAGCACAATTAATAGAAAGTAAAAAAAGCCCCGAACGTTAAACGTTCGGGGCTTTTCGTTTGATTAGTTGGCTATTCAGATAGAGTACAAGCTTAAGCCGTTTATTCGCTGCCACAAGATTGACGTACAATAATGTCGGCTGGCATTAAGTAATCCTCTACCTCTTCATTGTTTATCGCTTTCAATAGGGTATTTACCAATAGCTCACCGGCAAGCTTCGTGTTTTGCTGTACCGTGGTAAGCGAAGGTGTCGTGTAAGCAGACACCGCAATATTGTCATAACCCACTACAGCAACATCGTCCGGAACATTCACTTTCGCTTGGCGCAGCGCACGTAAAACACCCATAGCAATAAGGTCTGACGCACAGACAATAGCTTCGGGTAGTTCGCCTGCTTGCAGCAATGATCTAACTGCTTCTGAGCCAGCATCTTCGGTAGAAATGGCGTTACGTTGGACACTTGATTGCGCTAAGCCATGAGATTGTAAAGTTTTAAAATATCCGTCAAAGCGTGCTTTAAATTCCGGTGCGTGCTCGCCATTATCACCAATAAAGGCAAACGATGTTTTACCCAGTTCGATGAGGTGTGAGGTAATGCTTTGACCACCCTGGTAGTTATCACAGCCGATACTTACACCCGGGTGCGCTTCATCTGGTGCGCCCCAGCGAACAAAATGTGTACCTTGTGACTCAAGCTGAGCGACTTTGTTTTGATAATCAGTATAGTCGCCGTAGCCTAGCAGTATAATCCCGTCGGCTTTGTTTGAATCTTCATATTCTGCATGCCAGTCGTCTTCTAAGTTTTGAAACGACACGAGTAGGTCGTAGTTCGCTTGCGCACAAGCGCGAGTAATACTACCAAGCATGGCTAAAAAGAAAGGATTGATCATTGAGTCGTCAGACGTAGGATCTTCAAATAAGAGTAGGGCAATTGTGCTGCTCTTTTGTTTTCTTAAATTACTGGCGTTCTTATCTACCTTGTAATTAAGTTCCCGGGCAATG
Source organism: Alteromonas sp. ABV4_150 (assembly GCF_056311745.1). Classification (NCBI taxonomy): domain Bacteria; kingdom Pseudomonadati; phylum Pseudomonadota; class Gammaproteobacteria; order Alteromonadales; family Alteromonadaceae; genus Alteromonas; species Alteromonas sp. ABV4_150. The sequence goes on from NZ_CM149971.1 coordinate 3,781,896, forward strand.
CGCTGAACGCGTTCACGAGTTTCTTGGTTGACTAGCGGGCTGTTGTTTAGCGCTCGCGAGACGGTTGATTGCGAAACCCCTGCCAAGTGTGCAATATCAAAAGAGGTTGCTTTTTCTTTCATAAACACCATGTTTTGCTGCTACGACAATGTTGTCGCCGAATTAGATTACCATATTTTTCGAATAGCGCGCGCTTTTTGCTGTATATGCGCCTAAATGCTAATCAAAATTAATGAAGCGTTACTCATAAAGTACGTTTCAGCGGGTTTTATTATGATGGTTATAGTGCGGTTTTTGAGTGGATCGCTCTTAAATCAATCACTTGTTAGGCTTCTTTGAATAAAACATGGTTGAAGTAATTACGAGAGTGTTATACTCAGCGAGATTTTGAAATATTACGTGCATAAGGGGAACAAGCGAATGGCCGAGACTGAACACCGTCCGACCAATTTTATCCGTCAGATTATAGATAAAGACCTGGCTAGTGGTCTACATGACGCTATTAAAACTCGGTTTCCACCAGAGCCGAACGGTTTTTTACATATTGGTCATGCCAAGTCTATTTGCTTGAATTTTGGTATTGCACAAGACTACACAGGGTCGTGCAACTTGCGCTTCGACGACACCAACCCAGCAAAAGAAGACATTGCGTTCGTTAACTCGATAAAAGAAGACGTTCAGTGGCTTGGATTCACGTGGGATGGCGAAGCGCGTTATTCGTCGAATTATTTTGACCAGCTTCATGCATATGCGGTTGAGCTTATTGAAAAAGGTTTAGCTTACGTCGATTTTTCTGCGCAAGAAGTCATGCGCGAGATGCGTGGTACGCTGAAAGAGCCTGGCCAAAACAGCCCTTATCGCGACACAGACGTTGAAACTAACCTTCGTGAATTTGCGAAGATGACGGCGGGCGACTACAAAGAAGGTGAGTGTAGTTTGCGAGCTAAAATTGACATGGCATCGCCATTTATGTGTATGCGTGACCCGGTAATTTATCGCGTTAAGCATGCTCACCACCACCAGACTGGTGATAAATGGTGTGTGTACCCAATGTACGATTTTACGCATTGCATTTCAGATGCTATTGAGGGGATCACGCATTCATTATGTACCCTAGAATTTCAAGACAATCGTCGCCTTTATGATTGGGTTATTGAAAATATTTCAATTGACTGTACGCCTCGTCAGTATGAGTTTTCCCGTCTTAATCTTGAATACACGGTATTAAGTAAGCGACGTCTTATCCAATTAGTCGATGAGAATCACGTAAGTGGCTGGGATGACCCCCGTATGCCTACTATTGCAGGCTTACGCCGTCGTGGTTATACACCAGGCTCTGTGGTTGAATTCTGTAAGCGAATTGGCGTAACCAAGATGGACAACATGGTTGAAATGTCTATGTTGGAAGCTTGTATTCGCGATGACTTAAATGCTAACGCGCCGCGTGCGATGGCAGTATTAGACCCGATTAAGCTTGTCATTGAAAATTACGATGAAGGACAGACAGAAACGCTGACTGCACCGAATCATCCTAACGATGAAACCATGGGTACACGTAGCATCAGCTTTAGCCGCGAAGTGTATATTGAAGCAGAAGACTTCCGTGAATCGGCAAACAAAAAGTTTAAACGTTTAGTACTAGATAAAGAAGTACGTCTACGTAACGCCTATGTAGTTAAAGCTAATCGCGTTGAAAAAGATGAGAACGGCAATGTAACAACCGTTTATTGTACTTATGATGCGGATACTTTAGGTAAGGATCCGGCTGATGGCCGCAAAGTTAAAGGCGTTATTCATTGGGTTGATGCCGCAACAGCACAGGCAGCGGAGTTTAGGCTTTACGACCGTTTGTTTAACGTGCCTAACCCAGCGGCTGAAGAAGACTTCACAAATGCAATAAACCCTGGTTCACTTGAAATTAAACAAGGCTGGGTAGAGGCTGGTTTGGCAGACAATGTTCCTGAAGTTGGCGCCTGGCAGTTTGAGCGTACTGGTTACTTCTGTGTAGATAAAGACAGCACAGACAACAAACCAGTTTTCAACCGCACGGTAGGGCTAAGAGACACATGGGCTAAAATGGGCGAGTAATGTAATTATTGATTACGCGCTATATGCTTAAATAAAAAACCGCTTTAGTGCAAACTAAAGCGGTTTTTGTTTTTAAAGCATGGGGCTTAATTGCTTACTTCGGCTGGCAATCAAGAGACTGACCGTTTACTTCCTTACTTTCATCACCCATTAGGTAAAGATACATAGGCATAATATCTTCTGGTGTTTTAAGTGTATCCGGATTTTCTGCAGGAAAAGCTTGTGCACGCATATGTGTGCGGGTGCCGCCTGGGTTAATGCAGTTGAAACGCAGCGTCTTATTCTGATATTCATCTGCTAGAGTTTGCATTACGCCTTCTGTAGCGAACTTCGATACAGCGTATGTTCCCCAAAATGCGCGACCTTTTCTTCCTACACTCGATGTAGTGAAAATAACTGATGCATTTTCCGCTTTTTCTAATGCCGGGATAAGGGCCTGAGTCATATAGACCATGCCGTTAAGGTTTATCTGCATTACGTCTTGCCACTCATGCGCATCAATATCTTTAAACGCACTAAGATGGCCTAAAATGCTAGCGTTATGAAGGACACCATCTAGTCGACCAAACTGGTCAATAATGGTCTGTGTCATTTGTTGATAATGAGAGGGCGTTGCACCTTTTATATCTAAAGGAACAATGGCAGGTTCCTGACCGCCTGCGGCGATAATATCGTCATACACGGCTTCAAGTTTCGACACGGTGCGCCCTAATAGAATACAAATAGAGCCGTGTGCAGCATACGTCTTTGCAGCTTGAGCACCAATTCCATCGCCAGCTCCGGTGATAAGAATAACTTTATCGCGTAGTAAATCCGCTGGTGCGTTGTAATCGTTCATCGTTTTCCTTCAAAAGGTTAATTTTTTCGCATTATATGGGGCTTGTAGACCCCGCTAAGAATCATACATCAGATCATACTCAGCCTGACTCACAAGTAAAACAATGAATGAAAAATTCTTCAAACGTAAAAAAAGTTAACAAAAGTAGTTAACAAAACTTTGCAAAGTTGCAACAAAGTCAATAAGATTGAGGAAGATACAACTGGTCTAACATGTTTAAAACTATCATCTACGCCTGTTAAGACAGGGTAGACCAAGCTACTTTTAATAGAGTTCAGTTTTAGACACAGAATAACAACAATGCTTGTAGGGAGTAGAGATGAGAAAACTCGTATTAAGTTCCAGTGTGGCCCTTGCGCTGGGTCTAGCAGGCTGTGGTGGCTCCGATGAAACCCTTTCCGACATTCAGGCCGAAACAGAAGTCCAAACACCATTTTCGCGGATCCTTTTTGACCCTGCCAATGGTAACCTAAATATTCCTAACGACCTTCTAATGCTTCCTGGCGATGACGGTTTCTTTGATTATACACTCAACATTCCAGTGGCTGATCCCACAGATTTTGCTGACCCGCAAAATGCACTTAATGTGCTAGACGGCTGGTCGACGCAGCATCCTTTCGTTATCAACGTTGAAACACCAGCGGGCGCTTCGCTAGACGAAAGCACGCTAGCTTCTGGTGTATTGCTATATGAAGCCACGCTGGGTCTTGACCAAAACGACCCAGACTGTGCTCAGGTAGCAACACCTTCTGCAGGTTGTAAGCTTGGTGATCAACTTACCTTTGGCGTGGATTACGTACTTAGCCTCGCCGATAGCAATACCATCACATTTGTTCCATTAAAGCCTCTTAAGCCTGCTCAAGGCTATATGCTGGTTATGACTACAGACTTGAAAGATTCTTCAGGTAAGTCAGTGCAGGGTTCAACGACATGGGATTTGGTAAGACAAGATATAAATACCGATCCGCTATCAAGCGCTTCTCAGTTAGACCTACAGGCTTTGGTTAATTCTTATGTTAACCCGCTTCTGCAAGCTGGCTTTGCCCGCGAAGATTTAACCTATGTCTCTGCGTTTACTACGCAATCGGTAGGAAATTCACTTGATACAATTAAGAAGGTAATGATTGGTACCTTCGCTCAGCTTGCAGCTGGCGGCGATCCGTCAGCCGCAGCTGCACTACCAGCTATTACTGTTAGCGATGTGTCTGCAGCGCCAAATGCCATGGAAGCGCTAGGACTTGTTAACGAAGCTGTTGTAGCAGGTGCCGTCGAGCTAGGCAAGCAGGGTCTGCCAGATAATATCCAAGCGGCCATTGATGCAACAGATTTTAGCCTACTTGAAACCTGTGCGGGCCTTGCCGGTACGGTATCGGGTCAACTTGCTGCACAGTGGGGCGCGTTGAATGAATTTGCTGTTGGAGTATCCACAGGTATTCTTGCACAAGCAGGGCCATTTTGTGCGGCTCAACGTTATGAAGGCAATATAGCATTACCTTATTTCTTGGGTGTACCTAGTGCTGAAAACCCATTAGCACCGGTTAATGACTTCTGGAAAGCGGCGTGCGACAGCGGAATTGTGCTAGCAGGTGCACCGCAAGAGTTACTCGCTAACGCTGAACCAGGCCCAAATGCAGCAATGTGTTCTTCACTAGGCCTTGCAGACGTTCGAATAAATGGCGAAATGCTTGATAGCGCAAGGAATATTACCAAATTTAACCCGTATCCACAGCCGACAGGCGGGAACATGGGAACAGAAACACTAGATGTGCAGGTTACTATTCCTGATCCAGCTATCGCGGGCGCGTTAGGCTTCCCGATCAGTATGCCTGAAGCTGGTTGGCCAGTAGTTATATTGGCTCACGGTATTACCAGTCAAAAAGAAGACATGCTTGCTATTACAGGTACGCTCTCACTTGCAGGTATTGCATCAGTTGCTATAGACCAACCTTTACACGGTAGCCGTGGCTTCGACCTTGATGGTGACGGTACAGATGACCTAAACGCTACAAGCGTAAGTGCAACCCATTATATGAACCTTGCTAGCCTACCCACTGCCCGCGATAACTTACGTCAAAGCGTCTCTGATTTATTGGGTCTACGTTTAGGACTTAATGCTGTTGTAGATACAACTGCAGCACAAAACGTTAAGTTTGATATGTCTCGTGTATCTATCATGGGCGTGTCACTTGGTGCAATAACAGGTGGTAACTTTGCCGCGGTGGCAAATATGTCAATGGGCGGCGATTTAGCAGCACTTGATGGTATGTTTGCTGTTAGACAAGCCTCCCTTGAATCGCCAGGAGGCGGCGTAGCGCAATTCTTATTAGAGTCGCCTTCATTCGGACCTCTAATTAAAGGCCTATTGCTATCACAAGCGTCTGAAGACTTTGTTGCATTGCTTAATCAGCTTTATGAAACAACAGATGTCAGTGAAGAGCAGCTTAGTGCAGCAGTTGCCATTTTTGAAGATAATCTAACCGCAGAGCAAGCTGCAGAAGTGAATGCTGTATTTGCTGAATTTGCATTCGCTGCACAAACGGTGATGGATGCTGGTGATCCTACTAATTATGCGCAAACCCTAGGAAGTAATACACCCGTTCACATGATGACAGTGGTAGGTGATGGTAGCGAAGAAAACTTACCTGATCAGGTAATTCCAGTTTCGACTGCCTTGCCTCTTTCTGGTCAGCTTCCGTTAGCGGCTACAATTGGTCTAGAGCAAATTACTACTACTCAAGGGCCTGGTACAGACCCAATTAGCGGTATTGTGCAGTTCAATAGCGGCGCACATGCCTCTAGCTTAAGTCCAGCGGCAAGCGCGGCGGTAACCACAGAGATGCAAAAAGAGGTGGCAGGATATATTGCGTCTGACGCACTTGCGCTTCCCATTTCTGACGAGAGTGTCGTTGCAAACTAAGCAGACATAATTTGTTTTAAAAAGCAGTGTAACAGCTGCTTACATTTTAGTGAGTTTAAGCCGGCTTAAAAGCCGGCTTTTTTGTGTGAAAAAGACGAATGTTGTTTGAATGTTTGCGAATGTTAATGTAGTGTAAATTTAAGGTCCGATCAGTTTCATTGGTAATAAAAATCAATGTGTTGACGATCATAAAAGCACGAGAGAAGGACCTTATCTTTTATTCTTTAGGGAACATTTGCGATGACCAACCAAAACACATTTACCGCTAAGCGGACGCTTATTGCACTCTCACTTGCCGGACTACTAACCGCATGTGGCGATAACGACAACGACTTTTCCAATGTAGAACAACCAGCGCCGCCCACGTCCACAAACCCAGAACCTACGCCTACGCCTATTCCTGCTTTTTCACCGGATGGTACTTTGTCTGCTGACGTAACATGGACAACCTACGGTGTTCCGCATGTAAAAGCTGATAATCTCGAGAGCATGGCCTATGGGGTGGGGTACGCATTTGCGAGAGATAACCTTTGCGTACTGGCTGACCAAATTGTTAAATACAACTCAGAGCGTGCCAAGTTTTTCGGCCCAGATCAAGTGCCTGGAAGCGGCGACTCTGAGCACCTCATTAACGACTTTGGCTTTTTAACACTTGGTATTAGAGAGCTCGCGGAAGAGAATTTACCACGTTTGTCTGCTAATTCTCGCGCAATGTTTCAGGGTTATACGGCAGGGTATAACAGATACTTGAATGAAACACCTGTAGAAGAGCAAGACCAAAGCTGTGCAGGACAACCTTGGGTAACAGAAATTGATAGCGTTGACCTTCTAACATACTCCTTGGGCGTGGCGCTTTTACCCGGCGCTGCAAACTTTTTAGGCCCAATGTTTATTGCTGCGCCACAAGGTGAGAGCTATTTACCAACACCTGCCGAGTCATCAAGTGAAGTTGCCTCTACATTTACGATTTCGCCAACAGTGGGGCTGCCTGACAGAAATCCACAGGAAATGGGGTCTAACGGGTGGGGGTTAGGAAGCGATAAAACCACTAATGGGAAGGGAATGGTATTAGGTAATCCTCATTTCCCTCACACTGGAAACTTACGTTTTTGGAACTTTCACGCACAAGTACCTGGTCATTTGAATGTTACAGGTGGCTCTCTCACAGGGTTACCCGGCGCGGTAAACATCGGCTTCAATGAAAACGTAGCCTGGACTCACACATTTTCAACTGCTGAACACTTCGTGGTTTATCAGCTAACCCTTGATGAGAACGATGAGTCAGGGCTTACTCATATAGTTGATGGCAATAAGCGCACTATTTACGAGAAGCCGCTTCAAATTGACGTTGCTGTAGGTGGCGGACAAACCATCAAACTTAATAAAACCGCATACTACACGAACTACGGCCCAATGATTGAAGTGCCTGGTAACTTCGATTGGAACTCAAACAATGCGTTTGCCATTAAAGACGCCAATCTGCCTAACTTTGATATTGTTGATCATTGGCTTGCCATGAATATGGCTACGTCAATGGACGAATTTAAGCAGGCGTTTAAAGACTATGATGGGGTTATATTCAATAACACAATGGCGGCCTCAGCCGATGGCCAGGTATTCTATATTGACGATTCAACCGTACCGAACTTAACTGAAACTGCAATTGAACAACTAACAACGAACCCCTTGCTTATTCAAACTAAAGCGGCAGCCGGTTTTACCGTATTGCCGGGTAATATTTCTCAATTCGATTTTGAAGGCCCAGTTCCTTATGAAGAGGCGCCGAAATACGAGGGAACAGACTCAGTTCAAAATTCAAATGACAGCTACTGGTTAACCAATTTAAATTCACCGATTGTTGTGAGCAACCCGTTGTTTGGTAGCGTGGAATATCAGCAAACACTGCGTTCACGTTTAGGGCAGCAGTTTATTGAAAATGAAGCTGGAAGTGATGGTACTTTCACACCTGAGGAAGTTGAAGGGCTATTATTAAATAACCGAAGCTACTTGGCAGAAAACATATTGCCATCTCTCCTTGAACTATGCGCAGATCAAGGTGATACACCAGTAGATGTTGATGGAGCTAGTGTTGATGTATCACAAGCCTGTGCAGCACTAGAGGACTGGGACGGTACAATGAACCTCGCGAGTACTGGTGCACACGTATTCAGAGAATTTGCCTTTCAGTTTAACCAAGCTCCCCAGTGGGAAGTACCGTTCTCTCTTGATGCACCTGTGACTACGCCATCAGGTTTAGTCCAAAACGATACTACCCTTGAGCAATTGGCACGCGCTACACAGGTTGTTGAACAAGCTGGGGTAGCATTTGATGCCCCGCTCGGTGATGTGCAATTTGTCGAACGTAGCTTACCCGATGGTTCTGCCTCAGGTGTTAAATTACCGTGGGCTGGCGCACATAACATTGAAGGTGGCTTTAACGTATTTGATGTTAGTAGCAGTAGAAATGGAACCCAGTTGCCGAGACATAGCTACGAAACAATAAACAGTAATACAGCAATGAGTGCTGAAGCTGAGGGCTATCACATTAACTATGGCACAAGTTGGGCGATGGTTATCAGCTTCACCGATGAAGGGCCAAAGGGCCGAGGTATATTGACTTACTCACAGTCTCGTAAATATGGCAGTGAGCACTTCTTAGACCAAACACAACTTTATTCTACGCAACCTACACTGCGGGATATCTATTTCACTGATGAAGAGATTGAAGCAAACAAGATAGAGCAGGTTAACCTATCGTCAGAATAAGATGAGACTGGTATTATAACGCAATTACATCAGCGGCTTTGCCTTATATTGGGTAAGGCCGCTCTTTATGTTGTGGGTAAACAACCTTGCTTACCCGTTTATTTTACTAGGAGTAAAGTTTGGAGTTTTTGTACGAGTACGGTTTGTTTGTTGCCAAAGCAGTAACGTTAGTTGTCGCCTTCGTTGTTGTTGTATCCACCATAGTTGGTGTAGCAAGTAAACAGAAGCAGGGGAAAGGGCAACTTGAAATCGTGTCTATATCTGAGCAGTTAAAGGACATTACAAACTACGCTAAAGAAGTCCTTTTAGATAAAAACGCATTAAAAAAGTTAGCTAAAGAACAGAAAAAAGAGGCCAAAGCGAAGAGCAAGGCTAAGAACAAGGCAAAAGAGCAGGGTGAAGAGTCTGAAAAGTCTCGGTTATATGTTATCGACTTTAAAGGGTCTATGGATGCCAATGAGGTCGAGCACCTGCGTGAAGAGATCACTGCGATTTTATGCGTAGCAAATAAAGAAGACGAAGTTTTAGTACGCCTTGAAAGTGGCGGTGGCGTAGTACATGGCTATGGACTTGCTGCGTCGCAACTACAGCGCATTAAAGAAAAGGGGCTGAAATTAACCATTGCCGTAGATAAAGTTGCGGCAAGTGGTGGTTATATGATGGCGTGTGTTGCCGATAAGTTGTTAGCGTCACAGTTTGCATATATCGGCAGCATTGGCGTTCTAGCTCAATTGCCTAACTTCAATAAGTTGCTGAAGAAAAACGATATAGAATTTGAGCAGCATACCGCGGGAGAGTTCAAGCGCACGCTAACGATTTTCGGTGAAAATAATGATGAAGGTCGCGCTAAGTTTAGAGAGGAAATTGAAGAGATTCATGTGCTCTTTAAAGACTTCGTGCAAAGTCAGCGTCCTGAAATGGATATAGACAAAGTAGCTACTGGTGAATACTGGCCAGGAATCAAGGCAAAAACACTTGGCTTGGTTGACGATATAACGACGTCCGATGACTACATTCTTTCGCATTACCCTGCGCGCGAAATCTTCAGCGTTAAGTATGCTGTGAAGAAAAACGTTGCGGAAAAGCTGGGTATGTCGGCAGCTAATGTTGTTGAGCGTGTGTTTATGAAAAGCATGAACAAAGCGCGCCATTGGTTTTAATAGCTATAAACCATCTGTGTTTATTACGGCATGACGTATAGCACCCACCGTCAATAAGCACAGATGGACGTTAAATTTTTAACCGACAAAAGATAATAAAAAGAATATGGCACGGCATACTAAAAACGATATATTAGATGCGGCAGAATACTTGTTTTCTCAAAGTGGGTTTACCCAAACCTCGATGCGGGAAATCACTGCCAGAGCAGAAGTAAATCTGGCGTCGGTGAATTACCATTTTGGTAGCAAGAAAAACTTAATACAAGCGGTGTTTAAGCGATACTTTGATGAGCTTATGCCACAGGTAAAGGTTTGCTTAGACGGTTTACCGCCTATTGAAGGCGCCAAAGGCGTTGAGCAGCTCTTATATTCGCTTATCCCTCCCATGTTAAATCTTAATGCTATCTCCGAGCAGGGCACTGCCACTTTTGTTAAGCTGCTCGGCCGAGGATATAACGAAACACAAGGGCACTTGCGTAAGTTTTTGATGCATGATTACGGTGACTGTATACGCGCTCTAGTAGACGCTATCAGACGCTGTTTACCTGAACTTCCTGAGGAAGAATTGTTTTGGCGACTGCATTTTGCGATGGGAAGTTTTGTCTTTTCGATGGCATCGAGTCAGGCATTAACTGAAATCGCTGAGTCCGATTTTCATAAACACGTAGATATAAAAGAAGTCATCCAGCATCTTGTTCCATTTGTCGCACAGGGACTTGCCGGCAAATAAACCATTTTTATAGCTTACGTATAAACAAAGCGCTAGCCTCCAAAATGAAGGCTAGGCATAGTGTGGAATAGGCGTTATGAGAAATGCTTGTTGAAGCTAGCGGGGAAGAGTCGCGCCAGGTGCTTCAGCGTTTAGCTTCTCAGCCCAAAAATCCTTAACTGAGAAACCTGATTTTTTAGAAGCTGATGCTTTTTTCGTAGCAGGTTTGGCTTTTGCTTTGGTCTCGCTTTTCTCTTTCTTCGTTTCTGTTTTTTCAGACGAATTCGATGCTAGCGATTCTGCCATTTCCTGAAGCTGTGCTAAGCGCATATTTTTGCCGCCATCTACGCTGTACCAACCGCTCTTACTTTCAATAGTCGGCGCTTTGCCATTAGCTTTTTTATAGGCTTCAGTGAAAGCCGCGATAACTGCATCTTTGTCTAAGTTTGCCATGCTTTTTTGCTCTTTATTTTGTTAAGATGACGAACGTTTTTGACTTGTAATACTAATAAGTGACGACTGATTAATTAAAACACAACGCGCTATCGATAAAGCGAATTAAAAAGTAGGTATTGCTTTCAGAAATCCACTCTTTTTTCGCTTTCCCGCGATAAGCGTTTGTCGACTTATAGGTGTTATACGAAACGTTCGCGTATTTTATAGCGTTTTTTTAACAATTTGTCTAACTTTCAACCGGAGGACTTGTGTCTATTAGCCGCCTAGAACTACAAAATTATCTTGATGGAATGTTAAGGGTTAGCGAAATCAGTGATTATTGCCCCAATGGTCTGCAGGTAGAGGGAACAGGCAATATTGAGAAAATTGTGACAGGCGTAACTGCATCTCAGGCTTTAGTAAATGCGGCGATAGAAGCAAACGCCGACGCGATAATCGTGCATCACGGCTATTTTTGGAAAGGTGAATCGCAGGCTGTAGCCGGCATGAAAAAGCGCCGTCTTTCTACTTTACTCGCCAATGATCTAAATTTGTTTGCTTACCATCTCCCTTTAGATGTTCATCCTGAATTTGGCAATAATCGCCAACTTGCTTCGATTCTAGATATTCAAAATATCAGCGCAGTTACTGGCGTTAAACCTGTGGGAGTTGTTATGCAAGGAAACTTCGAGGAACCAATTGAAGGCTTGGCTCTACAAGCTAAATTGCAGCAGTTGCTGGGACGAGATGTGCTGATAGAAGGGCCTATGTCAAAACCAATTTCAACCCTTGCATGGTGCACTGGCGGTGGCCAAGGATTTATAGAACAAGCTGTAGAGTTGGGTGTAGATGCATTTATTACTGGTGAAGTATCAGAACAAACCGTGCATACAGCAAGGGAAATGGGTATTACTTTTTTTGCGGCCGGCCATCATGCAACCGAACGCTACGGCGTGAAGTCTTTGGGCGAGCATATTGAGCAGCAATTCGACGTGTCTGTTGAGTTTATTGACATCGACAACCCGGCATAGCGAAGTTTGTAGTTTATGAACAACGATCGTATCTTCGACGGTATTGCAGAAAAGTTCTCAAACAATATTTACGGAACGACCAAGGGTAAATTGCGGCACTCATTACTATGTGATGTTCTTGAACCTTATTTAAAAGCGCCTGTTCGCGTTATTGAAATAGGTGGGGGCACAGGGGTGATGACGGCTCATATAGCCGCGAAAGGACATGCTGTTGTGCTCACCGATGCGTCAAAAGATGTGCTTAATCAAGCAGAGTCTTTACTTTCTGGCGCGCCGAATATAAAAATTCGGCATCAGTATTTACAACAATTAGAAGACCTAAACGATTTCGATTTTGTGATTTGTCATGCGGTTCTAGAATGGCTAGATGCGCCCTTTGACGCCATAGATTTTATATATAGTAATATGAAACCCGGTGCACGTTTAAGCTTGAGCTTCTTTAATCAAGATGCGAACTTATTTGCTAACGCCATCTACGGCAATTTTGATTATATAGCCAAAGGTATGAAGGCGAAAAAGCAGGTTAGACTAAACCCGAATCAGCCGCTTAGCGCGATGCGTGTTGTCGAACACTGTGAATCGTTGGGTTTTAACATACTGGATAAAGCGGGCGTTCGCTGTTTTCACGATTATATGCGCGATATTACTCACCAAAGCAGCAAATTTGACGACCTGCTTGCACTTGAAAGGCAGTATCACAAGCAGGAGCCCTACTTGTGGCTAGGTAAATACTTCCAACTCATTCTGGAAAAGCCACAAGTCGGTTGAGGTTACAGTCAGCTCTAATGTATTTGGGGTGACCAACAAGTTGCTTATAGTGTATTTTCACCGGAAAGGATGTTTTTAAGGGTTGCTTCCGCGATTTCATTTAATGCCTCGTAAGTGAAAAAGCCTTGGTGCCCGGTTATTAATACATTGGGAAAGGTTGTTAAACGCTGAAAAATGTCATCTTGTATGATTTCCTGTGAGTGGTCACTGAAAAAGAGTTCAGACTCTCTTTCATAAACATCTAGCCCCAAACAGCCTATTTGTTTCGACTTTAGCCCTTTTATAATGGCAGTGTCATCAACAAGCCCGCCACGAGAGGTATTGATGAGCATCACGCCTTTTGACATTTTCGCTATGTTGTCGGCATTGATTATATGATAACTCTTTTCATTAAGCGGACAGTGCAACGTCACTATAACGCTTTGCTCTAACAGCGTGTTTAGCGGAACATACTGCGCTCCCATAGCTTTTACATCATCATCTTGGCTTGGGTCGAAACAAAGAACTTTGCACCCAAACCCTGAAAGTATGCGAATAACGGCTTTACCAATTTTCCCTGTACCTATAACGCCAACGGTTTTGCCGTGTAGTGTGAACCCCATTAATCCATCTAGGCTAAAATTCCCTTCTCTCACCCGATTATAAGCTTTATGGGTTTTTCGGTTTAAGGTAAGAATGAGAGCGAGCGTATGTTCAGCAACCGTTTCAGGGCTATATGCAGGCACGCGACTTACTGCAATGTCAGCTTCAGCCGCAGCGGCCATATCTACATTATTAAAACCTGCACAGCGCAATGCTATGTGTTTAACACCGCAGTCTTTTAGCACCTTGATGGTTGCTGAATTCACATCGTCGTTCACAAATACAACCACATCGCTAAATCCCTCACAGCTTATAGCAGTTGACGGGTTAAGCGGGTGTTCAAAGAAGCAAGCTTTAATAGTTTGACCATCAGAGTCATTATGATTTTTTAACAGTTCCGAAAATATCACTTGCTCGTAAGAGCGAGTACTGAAGAAAACGATATTTTTGTCACTAAAGTTGCTTTCGTTTGAGTGCGCTTTTTTGCATGAAGTGACTTTCATTTTTGTATCCAGCGGTTATTGCACGATAAATATATCAGTGCGCAATAACTTAGCACGGTGAAACTTAAAGTGTGTAGACACAGATCAATAAAATCAAAAGGGCGTAATTAATGTTAAAACACCCTTTTAGCATCGGAGCGCGTGCGTAGGACTTACGCCACTAAAAGTTTAACAATATCGTTTTCAATGGCTTCAGGTTTTACGGTAGGTGCATAGCGCTTAAGCACTTTACCTTCCGAATTAACCAGGAACTTAGTGAAGTTCCACTTAATACGTTTAGTTCCCAGCAGCCCAGGAGCGTCTTGTTTTAAAGCTTCAAAGAGCGGGTTTGCATCTGGGCCGTTTACGTTTGTCTTTTTGAATAGAGGAAACGACACACCGAAATTTACGCTACAAAACTGTGCTATATCGCTATCGCTTCCTGGCTCTTGGTGACCAAATTGATCGCAAGGAAAACCCAAAACCTCAAAACCCTTGTCGTGGTATTTCTTATAAAGCGCTTCAAGTCCTTCATATTGGGGGGTAAAGCCACATTTACTGGCTGTATTAACGATAAGTAGCACTTTTCCCTTGTATTGCTCAAGTGTAGTTTGTTCGCCGTTGTTTAACGTAATAGGGTGAGCATAGAGTTCCAAAGTTATATTCCTGTGTTTTTGTTGTCGTTAAGTCTGTTACTCTTAAGTAATGCAAACATGTCTATTTTTCATCTAGAGTATATTCTGTATGAGTAATTTAAAAGTGAGTTTTTTAGGTTTAGGTGTGATGGGATTTCCTATGGCTGGACACCTTAGCAAAGCGGGGCATTCTGTCACCGTGTACAACCGTACCGCGAAAAAGGCACAAGATTGGCTTGCCGCCTATGGCAACGCTGATGCAAAAACAAGCGCCTGCAGCTCAGTCGCTGAAGCGTGTGAAGACGCTGATATCGTTTTCATGTGTGTAGGTAATGACAATGACGTGAGAGACGTGGGTACACAAGCATTAGAAATAATGAAAGCGGGTAGTGTGCTAGTCGATCACACAACCGCATCGGCAGATGTAGCGAGAGAACTTTACGCATGCAGTAAAGATAAAGAAATCGGCTTTTTAGATGCACCGGTTTCTGGTGGGCAGGCTGGGGCTGAAAATGGTCAACTGACTATCATGGTTGGTGGCGATGAAGATGTTTTCGTTCAAATAGAGCCTGTCATGGCGCATTACGCTCGCCATAGCCAACTGCTAGGCAAAAGCGGCAGTGGACAGCTAGCAAAAATGATGAATCAGATTTGTATAGCCGGCATTGTCCAAGGCTTAGCCGAAGCGCTCCATTTTGGTCAACGCGCTGGGTTAGATTGTAACGCGGTCATTGATGTTATAAGCAAAGGCGCTGCACAGTCGTGGCAAATGGAAAACAGAGCTAGCACCATGTTAAATAACAATTTTGATTTTGGTTTCGCTGTAGATTGGATGCGTAAAGACCTAAGTATTGCACTTGATGAAGCACGTAAAAACGGCTCTACACTAGCGCTAACGGCGCTTGTTGACCAATATTATGCAGATGTTCAAAAGCTCGGTGGTGGTCGTTGGGATACTTCTAGCTTGCTTACCCGATTAAAATAGTCTTGTTCTGGAGGGTATTTATCGCCAGAAAACGCTACCGCTCTTTGAATAACTAAAGTGATTGCTCGTGGGCGGACAAGGTAAGCTGTTCTAATCGGCTTTTATTTGTTTCGCTCAAGGGTAATGAAGTGATTTTTTCAAGTAGGAAATTGATGTTGAATTTACGGTAAACGCCGGTGTCTGCTTCAATCATGCATTGAAGCAGGTTCAACCCAAAAGCTGCGGTGTCCGGCGAAAGCTGAAATGCATCGTAGAAATGCTTCATTGCTTTATCAAACATCCCTTCAATAAACAGCTGAGTGCCAGTTTCGTTAATAGAAATAGCCTGCTCGTGATTGAGCCCTAAGCGTTCACCTCCAGAGAAAATTAACTCATCGTTCATCACTTGTTCTGATATGGCTCGCAGTTCAGCATTTTTCTGTTTTGCCATTAACAATAGTTCTCCCGCTTTGCGTTCATCGCCAAGCCCGTGATGGACCTTTGCAGCAATAACTAATATAGATGGCTCGGTACGCAGGTAATTTTCAATATGGTCGCCTTCTAGTAGGTGAGCGGCTTTTTCAAAGTCGCCATCTAATACTGCTGAAAATGCCAACAGATAATCTCTTTTTTGTAGTGTCTGTGGGTCGCCTTGGCTTCTTCCTGCAATACCAACTAATTTTCTAGCTTGAGATAAGCTCTCCTCTCTATTGGTTTCAGGTGATTCTTCAGCCAAAAATAAGTAAAACTCTGCTAATTCAAAGGTGAAGTCGTTAAAGCTGTCTTTAGCACTTCGATGCATCGCACGTTTTTTCTGCAAAAGATCGATAGCTTCAACAACCTTGTCCTGTTTTTGATATGCAAGAGTTTTAAGTTTTGCTGCGGGTAAACTCAATTCGCTAAACTTTATCTCACTTAGATATTTTTCCACCTGATCATATGAGTCTTGCTCAAAGGAAATAGAGGCAAGCCATTCAAACGCTTTATCTCGTGCCAAGCTCGAATTTACCATTTGGCTTAAATGGCTTTTACAGTGAGGCCATTGCCCAGATGCATACTGACATTTAACTTTGCCCCATTGAGCCCACAGCACTTTATCACTGCGGGTAAGCACATCATCATAAATACTCAATGCTCTTTGAATATCGCCATTTTCATAAAGCAGCCGTGCATATAGCTTACGTATATCTGCCACAAGACGAGGGGGAATGCCTTCTGAAATCTTGGCGCGTACAACAGAGATCGCTCTCTCTAATTGTTTATTGTCCAAGGAGTGTAAAACGTTTTTGATAAATTCACGGTACGTTAAATAGTGATTTATTTGCCGAGTTAATGAAGCGATAGTGTAGGGCTTGATGAGCAAAACATCCGGCTGCAGATCCATGATCCTGCCAATTATCTGTGGTGAGCGATCTGAAGTCAGGAAGATAATTCCCGTGCTCGGTCGAATAAATCCTGCTTCTCTTAAATTTTGTACCCACTCAACTCCTGTTTTCCCATGACCTAGGTGGTAGTCCATTAACAAGAGTTCGAAGTTTTGCTTTTTTAGTGCTGCTTTTAGCTCTACGCCTGATGCAAAGCTACTCACCGACAAGTTAGCAATAGACATGAGGTGGCCTCGAAGCGCTGTTCGAGCGGTAGCATTGTCTTCTACTATGGCTATTCTAAATTCCACGGCGATCATATGAATAATAACAACTTTAGCTAGCTTATCAGCGGCTGGGGAAAAGTGCATTATTAAAAAGGATAAGTTTTATCGACTCGCATTAGGTTCAGAATCAAAATAAGCTTCACGTCACAAAATATTTACGTTATGCGTGCATATATTTAAATAAATATTTACCTTTACGTTTACGTAAGGGGTAGGTATTGGTTATTGTGTTTAAAAAGCAACTCAGTTGAAGGTATGTCTAATGAACTTTGAATTAACCGATGACCAATTAGCCTTTGAAGAAACCGCCCGTCAATTTGCCCAACAAGAACTAGCACCAAATGCTGCTATGTGGGATAGAGAGCATCATTTCCCCGTAGAGGCAATTAAAAAAGCCGGCGAATTAGGGTTTTGTGGCTTGTATGCCCCTGAAAGTGCAGGTGGCCTTGGCTTATCAAGACTTGATTCTTCGATTATCTTTGAGCAGCTTTCAATGGGATGCACCACAACTACTGCCATGTTAACTATTCACAATATGGCTACATGGATGATTGCAACATGGGGCACCAGCGAAGTTAAAGATATGTGGTGTGAACAGCTAGTAACAGGTGACAAACTTGCCTCTTATTGCTTAACAGAACCCGGCGCTGGATCTGATGCTGCCTCACTTAAAACCAGAGCAACTAAGGCTGACGGTGGATATATACTAAATGGATCTAAAGTGTTTATTTCTGGTGCAGGAAGTACAGACGTTTTAGTAGTTATGGCCCGAACTGGTGAAGATGGGCCAAAAGGGGTATCTGCATTTGCTGTCCCTGCTAATGCAGATGGCATTGAATACGGTAAAGCAGAAGAGAAAATGGGATGGAATGCTCAGCCCACTCGTATGATTACATTTGACAATGTAAAGCTCGAAGAAAGCTGGTTGTTAGGTGAAGAAGGTCAAGGTTTTAAAATGGCCATGCAAGGGCTTGATGGCGGCCGAATTAATATTGCTACTTGTTCAGTAGGTACAGCCCAACAAGCGCTAAACGTCGCACGTGATTATATGAATGAGCGCGAACAGTTTGGTAAACCTATCGCTGGCTTTCAGGCGCTTCAGTTTAAACTAGCTGACATGGCAACTGAGTTAGTTGCAGCTAGGCAAATGGTGCGTATGGCAGCCTGTAAAGTAGACAACAATGACGCTGATAAAACGACTTACTGTGCAATGGCTAAGCGCTTTGCAACAGATGTGGGTTTTAATGTGTGTAACGATGCGCTGCAACTGCACGGTGGATACGGTTATATTAAAGAGTATCCCCTTGAGCGTCACTTAAGAGATGTTCGTGTTCATCAAATACTTGAAGGTACCAACGAAATCATGCGGGTTATTATTGGGCGCCGTTTACTTTCAGATGAGCGAAGCGTTCTTTAATTCATTTAGCAATAGATTAGAACGAAATGCGTTTCAATGTAACGAATAGTGGAGAAAAGTTGATATGACAGATACGGAGTCAGTGGTCATTGTTGATGAGTTAAAAACATCAAACGGCGATTTTACAATAGGGCGTTTAACACTGAATAAGCCTAAAGCCCTAAATGCGCTAGATTTGGCTATGGCAGAAATCATGCTAAGGACACTTCAACAGTGGCAGTCACGCAGTGACGTCGTTGCTGTGGTAGTGGATGCTGCAGGTGATAAAGCGTTTTGTGCTGGTGGCGACATCGTATCTATGTATCGGTCTATGGTAGAGGCACAGGGGCAAATTCCATCGTTCTTGGAAACGTTTTTCGAGACCGAATACACTCTGGACTACACTATCCACAACTATAACAAGCCCATTATTGTGTGGGGAAGCGGTATAGTGATGGGGGGCGGTATGGGCCTTCTATGTGGTGCTAGCCATCGTGTGGTAACGGAAACGTCAAGGTTAGCTATGCCAGAAATTACTATCGGACTCTACCCTGATGTAGGAGGTAGTTATTTCCTTCCCCGTCTACCTGGAAAGTCAGGTCTATTCTTAGGCTTAACGGGCGGGCAAATGAATGGATCCGACGCTCGTTTTGTGGGCCTAGCAGATGCGCTAGTAGCTAGCTCAGAAAAAGAGGCTCTTTTACATAAGCTATCCAACTATTCATGGAATGAAATTGAAAGTACAAGTCTAGGTGACTCTGTATCGACTATTCTCAATTCTCTAGCGACACCGGAATCTGTACCTAGTGGCAATGTAGAACCTAATATGGCGCTCATTGATGAACTGTGTGCGGCTGATAATGTCGCCGACATCGTTAATGCCATTCTTGGCGCAGATATGGCCCATGATAAATGGTTGTCGAGAGCACAAGGCACACTGGCAAAAGGTTCTCCTATAACTATGCATTTAGTTTATGAGCAGTGTAATAGAGGGGCTAATATGACCCTTGCTGCTTGTTTTAGAATGGAAGCCAATATGTCTTGTCGCTGCGGTGAAAGCGGTGAGTTTCAGGAGGGCGTTAGAGCCTTATTAATTGACAAAGATATGTCGCCCCAATGGAAGTATAAAAGAGTAGAAGATGTGCCGCAGGATGTGGTGGAGCATTTCTTTACTTCTCCATGGCCTGCAGATAGTCATCCTCTATCTGGTTTATAAAACGCTTTTTTGACTGAACGTGGAAGAGGCATTTATAGCAAATAGGCACAAGTTAAGTAAGCGAACTCATTTTCGACAGCACTGATATAGCACTAATAAAGTTCAGTGCTCTTACTTAGCACCCCAATCGTTATTTTGCGCAATTATTGCCGTGGAGGTACCGACTTTGATATCCTTTGCGGCAAATTCAAAATAACAAAGATCTCATCATGTGGCACTGCCCACTTTGCAAATCACCTATTTCATTAACTTCAACGCCAATCCGGTGTGATAATAACCATAGTTTCGATAAAGCAAAATCTGGCTACGTAAATTTATTGCCGGTTCAGTTTAAAAAATCGAAACTTCCGGGTGACGATAAGGATATGGTGAAAGCCAGAAGAGAGTTTCACCAATTAGACACCTATAAACCGTTGAAAGATAGGCTAGTAGAGCTAGCAGAGCGCTTTTTTGTTAAGCCGCGTAATTCGAAGCCAGAAGAGTCTTCGCAGCAATGTACCTCTATTTACGACGCGGGTTGCGGCGAAGGAAGTTATTTAGACGCAATAGTTCAAGGTCTATCGCTTAAAGGCTTCTCTATTGAGGCCGCGGGCAGTGATATATCCAAAATAGCTGTGGAGTTAGCCGCTAAGGCTTATAAACATGCTCAGTTTGTTGTGGCTAGCAGCTTTGAACTGCCCCTTGAAAAGTCTACTCAAGATTTGGTGATACAGGTCTTTGCGCCTGGAAGCAACGAAGAGTATGAAAGGGTACTGAAAAGAGAGGGGCTACTTTTAACCGTAGACCCAGCGCCGAACCATCTGTTTGAGCTTAAACAGCAAGTTTACGATACACCTAGAAAACATCAAATTGATGATGGACCCAGGAGCGGATTCACTCGCATCCATGAGGAGTGTTTTGCATTTCCCATCAATTTTGAAAGTGACGATCACAAGTTAGCACTTATAAAAATGACACCTTTTTATTGGAAATTACCACACGGTAAAATTGAGTCTATAGTAACGTCGTTAGGCAAGGTAACCGCAGACTTTCATATTCAGGTGTGGAAAAAGGACGCGAACGTAGTTGATGAGAAAGTAGATGTCCGGTCATAAACAAAAAGCGCTTTTTTTAGACCGGGATGGCGTTATTAACGTTGACCATGGTTACGTAGGTAACTATGAAAATTTTGAATTTGTAGAAGGTATCTTCGAGGTAGTACGCAAGTTTCAAATTGAGGGTTACCTACCTGTGATTGTTACAAATCAAAGTGGAATAGCGCGAGGCTATTACACTGAAAAAGATTTTCATTGGTTGATGGAGCAAGTGCAAAAAGATTTCGCCTCTCATGATATAAACCATATCCCTGTCTATTACTGCCCTCATCACATTCAAGGTAGTGTAAAAAAGTTTGCTATCGACTGCCAGTGCAGAAAGCCATTGCCAGGCATGCTGCATCATGCTGCTAGAGAGCTTGATATCGACTTAGCCAACAGCATACTCATTGGCGATAGCTGGCGAGATATAGAGGCCGCTAATGCTGCCGGTCTAACGGAAAGCTTCTATTTGTCACATAAACTTATAACTGATGAGCAGTTGAGTAAACTTAGTTCTTCTCACCGTGTATATCGCGTTGCTAGCTTATCTGAAATAATAAAAGGGTAACGCGTAACTCTTTAAGTCCTTGTTATTACGAGAGAAAGGTAAGATGTGTTGCAGCGATAGGCTTGCCTATCGTTGCAACAGAACAGGTCTAGTTCTGACTAGTTTTGAGTAGAAAAGCGGGATAAATGCTTTATGGCCTGACTGAGTAAATCAATGTTTAAAGCGTCTTTGCTGCGTTTGCCAGAAGATAAGTCACTAATTTCATAGCTACCGTTACTCAGCACATCTGTTCGCTTATTATTATTAAATACTACGATGCGTTCGCCTGAAGTACTTACCAACCAAGGACGCGATGGTGCCAACAAATTTTGCCCAGTTGAATAGAAGGTTGACGGTGCATTACAACCCAAGGCATTCAATATGGTTGGAGCCAAGTCTTCCGTACTCGCTAACTTAGCTTTGACATCTAGGGTGCTATAAAGTGTTCCCTTATCATTTTCACTGCCAAATCCTGTCGCTACTATGACGTCATGTTTCCTGTCAATCGTATTTTTAACGTAGTCTTTAATATCCGAGCCCTTCATAAACGCAATGTGCAGACCTTCATGGTTATTGCTTAAAGGTTGCAAATAACCTGATAATTGAGGGAGTGGAAGCTCGACATCGCTGTGTATCGATACTGGCATGCCCGAACCCAAAGGTAAGGCTAATAGTACAGGGCGCTTTTGAGATAAGGCATCCTGATAAATTTCGGGCACGCCAAATAAAGTTGCTGTCATTAAACCTTCAACACTGCTGGCCGTTGAATAATAATTGGAAAGGGTATTTAGCGATACACCTTCAATATCACTTAAGTCTACGGCGTTATCATCGTCGAGTTGAACAACCACGGTAAGGTTTTTATCGGTCTCAATAGAACAATAAACCGGTTCTGCAGGATAGGTAATATTGTGAATATCAGGGTTGAATTGCAGCTGCTTTCGCTCTTCATAGGCAGCTAAGTCAAGCAAGCCGTAGCGCGACATGGTGGTTTTTGCCGTCGCGGGATAGGAAAGCGGAAACATATTGTCTTGGGCAATAATAGGTTGATAAAGCTTGGCATCAGCCCACACATGAATAGCGTGGCTGGTTACGAAACAACTGACGAAAAATGTTGTAACAGGAATGCCCACTTTATAGCGAGTAAATCGTTCTACACGCTTCCATATCGCATTAGCTAAAACTAGCTGGAAGCCAAGCCAAACGATGAAAAGCAGAAACAAAAACGCCCACTGCTGCCAGCTTTCTATAGCCATAGTGGATTGTGCTTCACTGCGCAGTAAGTCTGCAGCATGAAAGCTAATATGAAACCCCGTGCGGTTAAACAGCAACGCATCAAACGCTAAAAGCGCTAAGCCCACAGCGGCAATAATGGAAGCGCTCGCCTTTATTACTCTAGGGTTATTAACCAAATAACAAAGGGGGAGAACGAAAATGACAAAGCCAAAAAAGGTCATAAAGCCGATATGACCAAACCAATTAGCTAAAAGGTACACGGTGCCGACACCTGTGCCTGGCATAGGTGATGAGAAAACAAAAATAGAGGCGATAACAATGGCGATGATAATATTCGCCAGGGCAAACCAGTGCCCCCAATTTACCAGTTTAGTAACGCGCTGGCGACGAGGTGATTCGGCAAGTATCATGCAATCCCTTAGCTTTTTGTTACGCTTTTCTTAAGTACATCGGCAAACTGTGCTGCCATGGCTTCGCGATTTTCAGGAGCAACCTGAGTATTTAAAATATGTGTAATGACGTTGCCTAACACCATAAGTGAAAGATCGCGGTTTGCACCGCCTTCTTCTAGGGTTAGAATAACGTTATTCATTAGCGTTTCGAATTCGTCGTTGCTATAGCGGCTCTGTTGGGGCATTGCTACGCCTCTTTTTTATGATTATCTTTGATAAAAAGAATGGTTTTAAACGTAAAATGATTATAATCGTTGTTTGAGTGAGTACAATCATTCATTCTAAAATCCCGCAATTCTTTGAATATTTCTGACACTTTTTAAGCAACAGGACACCAGATACTCTATGAGTGCACTGATTCATCACTTTGTTGTACATCGCTTGATCGTAAACAAAGAAGAGAAAATTGAAGCAATTCCCCGTGATAACTGCTTGGCAGTAACGCCGGAAATTGAGCTTTTAGCCCATCAAATCAACCATAGCTTCAATGCTAAACCCGGAAAAGGCGTGGGGCATTTTGTAACAGAAGTTACTCGCGAAGCAAAAGTGGAAAACGAAGAAGGCGAAGCTACTACACAAAAAAGCACCGAGAATGTGGCTGAGTTCGCCGAAGGCCTCAGGCAGTACATGGATATTCAAAAAGCAGCGGGTGACAACGTAGAAGACGCGTTTCACGGGTTTTCTGTATCGGCGACAAACCGCTTAGTACGTACTTTAGCTGATACAGGTACGGTAGAAACTGGCTTTCTTATCTTCTGCCAGTATGAATACCTAGCCACACAGTACTTAATGATAGCGCTACTGAATACTCGTTCACATGTTGAGGTGACTAATTCATTAGACCTGTCTGCCCGTGAACATTTAGATTTAGCTAAAATGCAGCTGGCCGTGCGTTTTGATTTAACCCAGTGGGACATCCAGCCAGAGCAGCAGCGTTACGTTAGCTTCATAAAAGGTAGAATGGGTCGCAAGGTATCTGATTTCTTCATGCAGTTTGTGGGCTGTGAAGAGCTGGTTGATGTTAAGCAACAGAACAAGCAGTTAATTTCTACGGTGGATGCGTACCTAGCTAGTGAGTCTTTAGATCCGCAAGAGCAGCATCAGCACAGAGAAGAAGTTAAGTCGTACTTCAAAGAAAAGATTGATGCGGGTGAAAGTCTGTCGGTGGATGAACTGGCAAACCGGCTTCCTCAAAACGAAGAGACCAGCAGCAATTTTTCTTCCTTTACTCAGTCTATGGATGCACCTCTTGAGAAAGAAATTCAGCCCGATCCAGCGGCGTTGAAACAGCTTGCGAAGTTTACGGGGCAGGGTGGCGGCATATCGCTAAGTTTTGAACGTAAACTGATGGGCGACAGAGTGTTTTATGACCCGGCAACGGATACACTAACAATTCGTGGAATTCCACCTAATTTAAAAGATCAGCTTAATCGCCAATCTTCAATGGACTAGTCGCTGCGAAGCGAAGATAAAAAACGTATACTAGTTAATAGAATATCAACTCGATTCAAGGGTGTTATGCAATTATTTGTAAATGATTTGACAGTGATGGACTTCTCTTACCTTTGCCCAAAGCGCGGCATGGTGGGGGAAAGCTGGATTGTCGATGTGATTTTGGACGGTGAGCTTAATGAAGAGAGCATGGTTCAAGACTTCGGTCACGTGAAAAAGAACCTTAAGCGACTTATTGACGAATATGTCGATCATAAGCTTTTAGTACCTGCTGAATACAGCGGTTCTGAAGTTATTCACGATGACGATAGTGAACAGGTAGAGACCCGTTTTACCTGTACTGATGGGCGCAGCATTATGCTTCATTGCCCAGCGGAAGCCTATGCATTCGTCTATTCAGATGAAATAAACATGGAGTCTGTCGGCGTTTACTTAAAAGAAGTGTTAGCAACGCACCTTCCTGAAAACGTTGAAAACTTAACGCTACATTTGCGTGAAGAAGTTATCAACTCACCTTTCTATCACTACACTCATGGACTTAAGAAGCACGACGGTAACTGTCAGCGCATAGCTCACGGACACCGTTCTCGCATTGATATTATCCTTGACGGCAAAGTGAGCACGGAAAGTCAGCAATATTGGGCTGACCGTTGGGCAGACATTTATATTGCAACTGGTGAAGATGAAATTGCCTACAGCGACAGAAAGCTTAAAGGTGAAGTGGCGAATGCTGAAGACTACTACTGTTTCGCTTACGAGTCGTCACAGGGTTATTTTGAACTACTTATTCCTAAATCAGATTGTGAAGTCATCGAAACCGACTCGACGGTTGAGTGTTTAGCTCAGTATCTTCTTGAGGAGCAAAAGAAGCGCACGCCTGATGGAGTTTGCCAAGTGATTGCCTATGAAGGTGTGGGTAAAGGCGCTACGGTTAAAGGTTAGCGTTAGTATTAAGCAACAAAGGATAGGGCATAATATGGCTTCCACAGATATTAAAGACGCGGCGAGTAACCCGATAATCAGCGTAATTAAAAAATCGTTGGGTAATAGGGTATCAAGCGCACTAGCGTGTATTTTTGCTATGGGTGTGTTTACCGCAATCCCTGCTGCAACTGCGGCAGTTGCAACAAATGAAGGCACTGAAATATCGTCTGACCCAGCCCAAGACCAAAACCCGATTGAGGTTTCGCTCAATGGTAAATTTACCCAAGGCGCCTTGTTACGTGGTCAGGCACCAGTAGGCGCTACGGTCACTCTTAATGGTGAGTCTGTCCAGACAAACAAGGACGGTAAGTTTGTTGTGGGCTTTGAAAGAGAGGCCCCCCTTCAGCAACGTTTAGTGGTAACGCTAGAAAATGGTAAAACGTGGAAGCGCGACATTACCCTTGAAAAGCGCGAGTACAATATTCAGCGTATTGATGGTTTAGAGCAAAAAATGGTTACGCCGCCTGCAGAGGTAACTGCACGGATAAAGCGCGATAACGTCAACGTTGCCAATGCGCGTAGCGCAAACACGGATTTAGACGCTTTATTCACTCGGTTTGAATGGCCAGCTAAAGGCAGAATATCGGGCGTGTACGGCAGCCAACGTATATTAAATGGTGTGCCCAAATGGCCGCATTACGGCGTAGATATCGCTAACAAAACAGGCACTCCAGTATATGCGCCTGTGGATGGGGTGGTTACCATGGCAGATGATCTTTATTATTCAGGCAACACCTTGATTTTAGACCACGGCATGCGTGTTTTTTCAACGTTTCTCCACATGGATAGTTTTACAGTTGAGGTAGGCGATACCGTTAAGCAAGGTCAACAAATCGGTACGATAGGCTCTACTGGCCGCTCCACCGGTCCGCACTTGGACTGGCGTATTAACTTAGGGAAAACTCGATTAGATCCGCAGACTATAATCTCTGGTTCTCCCGAATAGTAAAAGCCTATTGATTTGAGTCGTCAAAGCAATATAGAAAAGGCGCTTTCAGGTAGAATCCGAAGGCGCCTTTTTAGTATTCTTTTTAGCGATCTTTTAAGTAATTATGCGTTGCTTTATTTACCTAATCACTTATCGGATTTACCTAACCACTGATTAAGTTTCTTTTCATCAGTAATTTCAAAGCATGCCATTTCTTGTCTAGCCGGAGTGACTTCAAGAGGAAGCGTTAGAAGTCGCCCATCTCGGATAAGCGTTATGTCCACCGTCGCTGTCTGAGCGTTATCCAATAAGCGTTGTAGCTTTTGAGCATTAACAATATGTCCGTCTAGAGCAATTATCACATCGTTGAGAAGAATACCTGCCTTCATCGCAGCTAGGCCTTCAAATACCTGAACTACTGTTAGGCCAAACGATGCGGCTTTCAACGTGGCGCCAAGCTGGTTTTTGATTGAAGGCTGCTGCGAAAAACCGCCTTTATCTTCAGTTGACACACGTGTACGGGTTTTGTAACTAACGCCCATGTCAGAAACCAGTGAAGCCAATTCGACATCGTCTGTGCCATAAACAACACGGTCTAAATACTCGGAGACATCAATGCCAAAATGGGTATCGCACAACGACTGAATCACGCTATCAGGCGTGCCACACTCGTCAATACCATAGTGCTTCCACAGCAGTTGCATTACATTGTCTAAGCTTACTTGGTTGTTTGATCTTTCGCGAAGCAGCAAATCTAGACCAAGGGCAATAATGCCGCCCTTAGTGTAATAACTGACGATGTTGTTGGTAGCGCTCGCATCCTGCTTGTAAAACTTTGTCCAAGCGTCAAAGCTACTTTCAGCTGCACTTTGTTTGAAGCGCCCAGCGTTTTGTAACAGTCGACTGACATTTTGCGCCACAATATCGAGGTATTTTTGAGGCTCAATAACGCCCGCTCTTGCTAGGGTTACGTCATCATAAAAACTGGTAAAACCTTCATAAATCCAAAGCTGGTTGGTGTAGGTTTCCTGAGATAAGTCAGGTTTTACCATCACCTTAGGTTTGATGCGCTTCACAAGCCATGTATGAAAAAATTCATGACTACACAAACTTAAAAACGTTATGTAGCTGTCAGTTTTGTCTTCACTTTCACCTATCTGTGGCAAATCAAAACGCGGATAAAGAAGGGCGGTTGAGTGCTTATGCTCTAAACCACCAAAGCCGTTATCGGCAAGCAGAGTCATAAACAGATAATTATTTATTGGTTGTGGAGTACCAAACAAATCTAAGTGATGCTTACAAATAGGTATGAGATCGCTAGCGATGCGCGGATAGTCGATATTGTTGTTGCCAGAGAAAAGCAATGTAAAAGTTATCCCGTCTACATCGAAGCTGTGGGTGTCAGCAATACCAACGTAAATAGGGTGATCGATGAGCTCATCGTAATTTTTTTCGGCAAAATGCCAGCGCTTCGAACTCGTACTTTCGCTGCGAATTGGCATAGAGGTGTAAGCTTTCCAATTTGCGGTAGATGGGTCACTATCATCGAGTTCAATGTCTAGTTCACAGGCTGCTTGCTCAAAGCCCAAGACGCGTAAAAACGCACTGGTACCGTTTATAAATGCGTACTGGTCATTTATAAAGGCAGAGCGAATTGACAAATCATTCGCATAAACGGTGTAGTTAACGGTACAAGGTTTTCCGTCGGTATCAACACGCCACGTTTGTTTATCAAGCTTAGTTACCGGGGCACTTACGGAGTTTTCGTCGCTAGCATTCTCTGCGCGGCTAGTACTTGACGTAGAACATAACGTAGCACTTAACGAAATGATGCTTTTCGCAAAGTCTCGCACCATGTAGCTTCCTGGGATCCAGCTTGGAAGAGTAACCGTTAGCGATGAATCGTCATGTTCAGGAATGTGTAGCGCAACAGTGAATTGGTGTGCACGCCAATTTGAAATAGTTAACGTGTAGTGAAGAGCAGAAGGCATAAACGTCCAATAGGGTAAAAAACTATACTTTAACTATATCAACCTATTAGGTTAATCCCAATAGATTGGCAACCACCCGATGATTTTTGTGTAGATAAAAGTCGGTTTGCCATCATAGTGTTGATAAGTTTTGATTTGATGCGTAAATTGGATGAAATTACATTAAATCCAGCAATAACAAATACAAATGGCTGACAAAATACAAAGCGACTTACTGAGCGAAGATAATTTGGAATCGTTGCGAACGCTAGTACCTGGTGATATCGTCGACTTACAAATTACGATGCCTGCTGCGCCGAAGCGTGTAAAAACAGACTACGTAGGCATGCTTACAGATGACTGCCTGCTTTTTCATATCCCCACATCGGCCAAGTGGATAACCGTTCGCGATGCGCTCACTGTAGGTAACGAGGTTGTCGTTCGTTCTATACTTGAAGGCGATACTGGCCAAGTGATTGCTTTTAAAGTAAAAGTTTTAAAGTTACTCGCTAAGCCTTCCGGCTTACTTATCACAACGTTTCCTAAACGCATTGAAAGTATTGGCCTACGTGCGGTCAAGCGCGCACAATTGGGCGTATCTGTAACATTGGAGTCGGAGGTGTTTCCAGATGATGAAAATGTGACAGGTATAATCATTGATTTAAGTGAAAAAGGATGCAAAGTAGCACTTCAGGTGAAGCCAAATTGGCCTGTAATGCTTGATGAAGCTGAGGTTCGGCTAAACTATTCGTTAGACGGTAAAGAAGTAGCGCTTACAGCAAGGGTTAAAAACCATAAACTCGAAAGTGATATGGTTTACTACGGGCTCGCCTTTACCTGCGATGAAAAATTGATAAAAACACTGTTGTCTCGACACACATTGTTGAACTAGTAGTTTGGTAAACATGTTTTCGGGGACGCTTTAGACAACTGTTAAAAACAGGTAAAAGGGGTCAGGTATGAGAAGCATTGAGCGACTTTTAATGCAGTATGGCGAAAGCCATCAAAACAAAACGAACATTATCATTCACGCTATTGCCGTGCCGAGTATTTATTTCGTTTCAATTGGTTTACTTTGGAGCTTGCCGGTACCTGATTTTATTTCCCGGTTTGACATAACTTGGGCTCACATTATCGCAGTACCTGTACTCTATTACTATTTTATGTTGTCAGGGCCAATAGGTGCAGCAATGACACTGCTCACCATACTATGCTTTGGTGCTGTGAATACGTTAGCGTACTTTAATATCTCAGTGTGGTTATTCTCCTTAACTTTGTTTGTTGTCATGTGGGTGTTGCAATTTATTGGGCATCATATAGAAGGCAAAAAGCCATCATTCTTTGAGGATCTACGCTTTCTTTTAGTAGGTCCCGCTTGGTGGTGGGTTCACTGGCTTAAGAGAATGAACATAAGCTATTAACTTAGCTAACGCTCTCTTCAAAAATGTATAATTTCTAAAATTTGCCCTGCGACCAGAGGCATAAGGAGCACGACCAAGCCGCTTGGGTAACAGCAGTGCTAACGTATAATCTTGGTACAAGTTTTTAAATTGGTAATATTGTGAGTCGCTTTCAGCGTGTAATAGAAAGTAATGAACGTTTATTTTGGACGTTGCACAGCGCGGGCTGGGCAGGGTTTGCGATAATTTATTACATTGGTTCGTTCCTTCACGACGTAAGGCCCATTTGGGTTTTTATAATCATGCTAAACGCTTATGCAGGGTGGTTGTTAACCATTCCACTGCGATACGTTTATCGTTGGGCAAGGAAACAATCTCCGCTAAACATGATCGTAATAGTGATAGTGTCGTGTTATCTAATAGCGTTATTGTGGGCAGTAGTGAAAAACATTAACTACTGGGAAATATACAAACACGGATATCGCCCAGACGAATGGTACATGTATTTCACCAATACCATTAACTCATTGATAATGGTCGGCTGCTGGAGTGGTGTTTACTTCGGCATTAAAAACTTTCAGATGCTGCAAAAAGAAAAGCAAAATGCGCTAAAAGCCAGCACCATGGCCCACCAGGCGCATATCAAAATGCTTCGCTACCAGCTTAATCCGCATTTTCTTTTTAATACGCTGAACGCTATTTCTACTCTTATCCTTTTGAAAGAAAATGATACGGCGGAGGCTATGGTCTCGCGCTTAAGTGATTTCTTACGATACTCTTTAGATAACGACCCCATAAAACGTGTTCCGCTAGGTCAAGAGATTAAGGCGCTAAGGCTTTATCTTGAAATAGAAAAAGTGCGTTTTGATGACAGGTTAGATGTGCAGTGGGATATTGATGAAGGCTGCGAAAGTGCACTTGTACCTAGTATGATCCTGCAGCCAATTATTGAAAATTCAATAAAGCACGCCATATCTAAAATGGAAGATGGCGGTCGTATCTCAATAACGGCACGTACATTTGGTAATGATTTATTGATGGACGTCGCTGATAATGGCCCGGGTGCAGATATTAAAGATGGCAACCTTAGCCGTGAAAATGGCGTGGGCTTGGCCAATATAAAAGAGCGTTTGCAATCCCTTTATCACCGTAATTTTGCATTCTCTATAGAACACAATCAGCCTTCTGGTGTGCGGGTTAGAATTCGCATACCCTATGAAGTTAAGGACGCATAACATGACAAAGCAAGTGATTAAAACCATTGTAGTAGACGACGAACCTTTAGCACGTCGAGGCCTTCGCGCTAGGTTGGAGCGTCATGATGATGTACAGGTTCTTGCAGAATGTCAAAATGGTCTTGAAGCGGTGAGCAGTATCTCTCAACACCGTCCAGACTTAGTATTTTTAGACATTCAAATGCCGGGTTTAAATGGCTTTCAAGTTATTCACAAGCTTCGTGAACTTAAGCAGCCTATACCAATGATTGTTTTTGTGACGGCCTACGACAACTATGCTATCAAAGCCTTTGATATACACGCGCTTGATTATCTTCTAAAGCCGGCGGACGATGAGCGTCTTGGCGCGGCGTTAGACAAGATGCGTGAATACTTCTCAACCCAGCATCAAGACGAACAGTCTCAAAAGTTGGTGAGCCTTGTGGCTGAACTCACGGGTGATGATTGCGAAGAAATTTTACGTAAACTCGCGAGCGGAGAGCCAGTTGAGACTAACCCTTACCCTGATGTTTTAGCAATTAAAGATGGTTCAGAAGTAACCCGTGTAAACGTACAAGACATTCAGTGGATTGATGCGGCAGGCGATTATATGTGCGTGCACGCCCTTGATGGCATGCATATAATGCGTAAAACGATGAAAGAGCTTGAGCAAGAACTAAACCCGCAATTTTTCGTACGGGTACACCGCTCAGCTATAGCGAATATTCGTTTTGTTAAAAAGCTAGTCAGTCATATTAGTGGCGAGTACCACTTAATACTCCAAAACGATACAGAACTTAAGGTGAGTCGCAGTCATCGCGATAAAGTCAAAGCGGCTATGAAAATGTGACTAAGCTTAAGTAGTAAAATATCCAAGACGTTGTTTAGAAATAGACAACGCCTTTGTTTGTGACTTTGAGTAACTAACTATGCGCATTGGGATAAACTTCTTGCTTTCTTATTACTGCTTCTAACCGTCAATACAGTTAACAATGTATCGCTCATTCATAAGCGTACGCATAGCATCAACACGCGCCTCGTCCAGGGGTTTGGTGTTTTCCCACGTTTTATAAAGGGGGACAGTGACAGGGCGTTGATTTACTTCACCCACCATAATATTGGTAATGTTGCTACCTACCAAACTTATCGCAAATTCTCCAAGTGTCGTTGCGAGTAACCTGTCCTGAGCAACAGGCGAGCCGCCACGTTGAACATGACCTAAGGTTACCGGCCTGACGTCGCTAATATCATGATTCTGTAATGCATCAGTAAGGCCAGCTAAGCCATTTGGCCATACGTTTTCAGCAACGACGACGATGAAACTAACTGGCCCTTTTAACGCGCGCTGGGCTTTTATTTGTGCCACAAGCTTCTCTATCTCTTTGTCAGCAGATTCGAAAAATTCCGGTACAACCACGTAGTCAGCTGCAGATGAGAGAGCAGCATTCAATGCTAAAAAGCCTGCGTTTCTGCCCATGACTTCTATAAGAAAAATACGTTCGAATGCATCAGCAGTGTCGCGAACTTTGTCGATAGAACTCATGGCCGTATCAATAGCAGTAAAATAGCCGATGGTTGCGTCTGTGCCGCTAATGTCGTTATCTATCGTACCGGGTATACCCAAAATTTGGCCGTCCCATTCTTTCCCTAGTTCAGCGGCACCACGAAACGAGCCATCACCGCCAATCACAATAAGCGTATCAATGTCTGCCTTCATCAAATTGTTTGCAGCTTTTTTAATTCCTTCTTGGCTTTTAAGCTCTTTGCACCTTGCGCTGTGCAAAATGGTACCGCCTTGTTGAATCAAGTTGTGAGTAGAGTCGAGTGAAAGGGGAATATACTCTTGTTGTAATAACCCATTGTAACCATGCTTATAGCCAAGAAGCGTATAGTTAGCTTTCTGGCACGCAATAATCGCAGCTCGTATACAAGCATTCATACCCGGTGCGTCGCCACCAGAGGTTAAAATTGCGACACGTTTTGACACATTAAAATCCTTCTCTTTACCTGCACTACAGTTAAGGTAACGTTAAGGTGTCAATACGTAAAGTGCGCATGTGTGTTGTAAAGAACTTAAGTAACTGAAAAGAATAAAGCAGCACAATGTCACAAGCGCTTCACTATTTACGTCTGCTATTTAATTGAAGTTATAAATAAGCGAATTTGCAGCAAATAACGTAGTTAACAAAAAAAGGATTAGTTATGCGTGTACTGGTAGTATTTATTTCTGTGATCTTTCTTGCTTCATGCAGTTCCAAACTGGCCTACAACAACTTGGATTGGTGGGTTTACTGGTACATGGACGACTATATCGAGCTTAAAGATGCACAAGAAGAAAAATTTGATGACTATCTTCAAAACTGGCTACGTTGGCACAAAACCTCAGAGCTTAAACGTTACCAAGCTCAACTCACCGATATTAAACGTCAAATCAAAGAAGGGCACTTAGATTCAAATACTGTCCTTGAGCATCTCGCAAACGCAAGAACGCATTGGGAAAGAGTGCGTGATGAAGTTAGCCCTGAATTAGCTGAAATAGCAAAAACGCTCGATGACGAGCAAGTCGTTACGCTTTTTGCCGCGCTTGAGAAAGATAATAAAGAGGAAGAAGAGGAGCGAAAAGAGGCGCTAGAAAAGTCTGAAGAAGAGCGGTTAGAAGATCGTATTGAGCGCATAGAGGAGACTGTAAGTGAACGCATAGGCAAGCTAACTAGCGAGCAAAAGCAGTTAGTGTCCACGTACGCGACCCAGTTTATTTCCACGGGGGGGGAATGGCTAACCTATCGCAGGAATATTCAAAACGCGGCACGAAAGCTATTTGTAACCCGTAAATTTAACGACAACTTCGAAGCAGAACTCGTTGACTTGATGCAAAACCCAGATAGCTATAAAAGTGATATTTACAAGCAAAGTAGCGCCCATAACATGACCGTTAGCGCTACGTTAATATCCGAACTTTTTACCACGCTAACAGACGAGCAGCGAGAGACCCTTGTCGAAAATATAGACGACCTGATTGATACCGTAGAGAACTTTAGAAACTAAATTTACTTTCTCAAAGTCAGTCCAGTGCTAGAGCAAAGCTAAATTAAGGTTAGACCTAAGCTTGGCCCAAAGATAAAGGGCTAGGCCAGGTTATATTAACTCATTTGGATTAGCTCATTGCTTATTGCCATCGCTGATCATCTTTCTAGCACGGGCGTCCGAATGTTTTATCATATCGCCTATCAGCGATGTCTCTGGCATATTTTTCCAGTACTTCTTCGGCATTTGATTTAACATCGCATTTGTCTTGATACGCGCAGGATTAAATATGTTGGCGTAATAGGTCAGCCAATATTTTTCAATGCGGTCATCGTCAGGCACTACGCTTGAATCGGGATTATCTTCTAAAACTAGTGTTTCGGTATCCCAATGAGCTGCGCGGTAGGGGGTTAAGATAGACCACCGCATATTCTTAAAACGGGTTTGGAAGAAGTTAAGTTTTATCTCTAGACTGAAATGCTCAGGTTCATACCAAGCGACAAAATGCTCGTGACCCTCTACCTTTATTTCTCTGAACCTCAAAAAGGCACTCATTTTGTAAGCATCACGTTTTACCGCTTTCGCCATAGCGAAAAGCTGCATAACATCGTCGTCAGTTTTTATTTGAATAAGTTGCTTATTTTCATAAACGACACGCCACAACACCCGGTAACATAGCGCAAATCGATTATGATCGTTATGGCACAGGGCGTACTTTAAAAGTATCAGTGTAGATTTAGGAATATTAAGGTTACTTTGCGGCCTCTTGTTTTTGCATTGATCGTCGTCACTGCCGAAGAGATCGTTTTGTACAGAATGAGCGTTCTGCCAAATAATATGTTCAGGGGGAATACGCTTGGCAATGCACTCTCGTGAGGCTTCCCGCCATTCATCAAAGCCAGGTATTGAAGTAATGGTAATGGTCTTCATATAAAACTACCTCTTAGACTACGGCTAAACTCAACTGCGTTAACTGCACAATCAAGCACTAAACAACTCAAACTGCTTAGGCTGTTTAAACTGAAGCTCGAAATTAGTACTGTCGAGTAAATGGATATCAGGAAAGTAATCCCCCACGCTAATAAAAGGCTTTAACTTTTTAATGGGAAGACGCATTTTAGTAAGGTCGACCCAGTTAAGCTTGGTATTACGCCTTATAGACAAAATCTTCTGTACCGTTCGGGCGCCAAGACCAGGAACGCGTAGCAGCATCTGTTTGTCAGCTTTGTTTAAATCAATAGGAAATAGATGACGGTTACGTAATGCCCATGCAAGTTTGGGATCGTAGTCCATATCTAACATGTCATCTTGCAAAATTTCATCTAAGCCGAAACCATAAAAGCGTAAGAGCCAGTCTGCCTGATACAGTCGGTGCTCTCGTATTAATGGTGCAGGTTTCAGCGGTAGAACTTCCGACGCATCAGGAATAGGGGAAAATGCCGAGTAATAAACACGACGAAGTTTTTGATCGCTATAAAGCTTAACGCTTGTTCCTAAAATGGTTTTATCATTTGACCCGTCAGCACCTATAATCATTTGCGTAGACTGCCCCCCAGGTGCAAAACGGGGAGGGCGCTTGCCTGAGAATGTCTTGTCTACTTTATGTTCTGCAATTTTTTCTTTCAGCGTATTCATCGAACCGTGAATATCACCGAGATCTTTTTCTGGTGCGTACTTGTTTAGCGATGATTGTGTAGGCATTTCCACATTAATACTAAGCCTGTCTGCATAAAGACCTGCTTCAGCTTGTAATTCTGGCGACGCATTCGGGATAGTTTTAAGGTGAATATATCCCTTAAACCCATGGTCAAGACGTAATGATTTCGCAATACGAACCATGCTTTCCATGGTGATATCGGGTGAACCCACAATCCCCGAGCTTAAAAACAATCCCTCAATGTAATTGCGCTTATAGAAATTTAGGGTTAAATCTACCGTTTCTTTAACTGTAAAGCGCGCCCGCTGAACATTGCTTGAAATCCTATTAATGCAATAATGACAATCATAGATACAGTAGTTTGTCATAAGGATCTTAAGCAGCGAAACACACCTTCCATCGGGTGTAAAACTATGGCATATACCCGAACCGCCGGTTAGTGAACCTATACCAGTCTTATCGGATTTCCCTGCTTGTCGTTTACCTGCCGAACCACTCGCGCAAGATGCGTCGTACTTAGCCGCATCGGAGAGAATTTCTAGTTTTTGGATCAGTCTGTCGTGCATCGCAGATTTAACTTTCCTATAAGTAATTACAGTCAAACAGCCTAGTAATTCTTTTAGAAACACGACTAAACGTGTTTTGTCATCTAGGCTGAGAGTTAAAATGTTATAGCATGTATATATATACAGTACAATTGCGTGTGGTAAATGAAGGTGAAGATTTAATGTTGGCGGGATTGTCCCGATTCAGGATTGACGCCGGTGAGTGACGGCGAAGACTATCTCGCTGTTAACCGATTAAAATAAGCTAAAGCTAAAGCTAAAATCCTATAAATTTAGATAGTTCATCTCTAATGTTGTCGTATTTTTCTTTATAGGCTGCTTTTAGAGGCATATCATCGATAAGCTTAAACAGTCGTTTACACTCGTTTACTAACTTCACATCGGCCTTATCTTCTTGTATGGCTATCTGAAGAAGACATTGAAGCAAGTTTAGCGCTACGCCTGTATTCACCGGGGCAAAACCTTGAGCGAGAGCAAATGAAGCTTTGGCGCGCTCATAGTCTTGCTGCTGATAGTGTTGAATACCCTCACGATTAAACTGCTGGTAGCTAGCTAGGCTTTTTTGTGCGCTTTGTGCTTGGGTCTCCAGCATCTTTGAACTGTTTTGGTCGAGTACCTCATCTCTAGCGCTAAGAATGGCGTTTAGCGCTAACGCGTCGTCAAATTCTCCGAGTTTGTACATAACGTTAATGCTATCTGGAATAAATGCAGTGGGTACCTCTGAGTATTTATCATCGAGTTGCGTTTGCGACTTGTTAAGATGACGCTTTGCATCGATAAGCTTTCCGTCAATCGCACTTATTCTTGCATTTATAATATTGCCAAAAATATCTACGTCGAAATCCCTATCCATTTTGTACAGGTACTCATCGAATTTACCCCGTTGTAACGTGAGTAACGCTTCTTGTTGATACTTATTACGCTGCTTTTTATCGTCCGCTGACTCAGCAACATCAAGCAAACTGCGTATCATGCCGCACCAATGTAAACTTTTCTTATGTACAGTGCGTTTTGATAGATCCCAAATTGCTTGGCTAGAGTTGGCTGCTAGCACTAAATCGTCATTTTCCCGGCCAATTTCACAAGCCTGAAAGTGGCGAGGTAAAGAGAACGGCGATAGTTTAATAGCCTCTTTAATTGAATCTAGGGCCTTTTCACCAGCTTCCAAGGCATGATGCGCTTGCGCAAGAATATCATGAGCATCAGCATTGAATCTGTTCCGTTTTAACGTTTTCTTGGCAATGGATATCGCTTTTTCATGTTCGTTCAACAGTAGATAGGTTCTTCCAATAGCTATCTGTGCCCATAGCACTGGCTTTCCGTCGATGTAATTTCTTAATACGTCCAGCGCCTTTCTAGGTTGAGCTATGCGCCAATAGAGCTCCACTAGCAATTGCTCACAATGACCTTTGTAATGACGAGGGGCTTCTAAAAGCGCTTCAATATGATCTATGGCGCTGTTGTATTCACCTTGATCTATCAAGCTGAACGCTTGATGAAGAAATTGTCTTTTTTGCCACGCACGAACAATTCGAGATTTTAACTGCACTTGTGAAAAAGGTTTTATAAGAAAGTCATCGGGACGACGCTCAATACTGCCAAGCACTACAGGGCGGGCGCTATCAGCACTGATAAGAACAAACACTGAAGTGGGGTTTATTAGCCTGCGCGTGCGCAACTCTTCTATCAGTTCATAGCCATTTTTGGTTTCAGCACCCAAATGTAAGTCGCAAATTACAATATCAAATTTGTGCTTTTTACACAGCGATACCGCTTGTTCAGCAGAAGACTTAGTCACGACATCAGACGCGCCCATTGAGTGCATTAGTCCTTTCAAAAGCAGAAGGAAAGGACGCTGGTCCTCAACAATCAATACTTGTTTGTTGCTAAATTGCATTTCGAATCCGTGAATAAACGCCCTATCATAATTTGAAAGTATATCTAACTTTAGAAAATAAGCTTAAGAAAAACATTATCTTGCCGACAACATACGTATACTTAAACAGCACTGTGTACGAATGTCATCAGATTTAGCCTCAGCAAGTGAACAGACAAAACTAGACCCCAGTATTTACTGGGAGCGAAGTGGTGTACTTGCTCGTGCT
Organism: Alteromonas sp. ABV4_150; assembly: GCF_056311745.1. Taxonomy (NCBI): domain Bacteria; kingdom Pseudomonadati; phylum Pseudomonadota; class Gammaproteobacteria; order Alteromonadales; family Alteromonadaceae; genus Alteromonas; species Alteromonas sp. ABV4_150. The sequence goes on from NZ_CM149971.1 coordinate 3,820,145, forward strand.
TCATCGCAGGGAGCATTGTTCTCGCTATACCTTGCAATGCAGCAACATAGCGTAGCTGAACCCTTTGAAATTGAAGCTGCAACGCCAGACGCTGACGCCCGAAATAGTATAGAGGCACAACTCGCGGCATTAAATCACTACAGACGCCCTTCATTATCTGCCAGTGAAAGCGAGTGGGTAGATATGCGTGTGCATTCAAATTTGGTTGCAACAGACTACGAAGGCGCACGCCTGCATCTTAGTATGAAACCCGAGCCGTTAGCTCAAACCGATGACGCAAAACGCATCCCGGATGACGTTGTAGATAACTGCAGTCTAGCGACGCAGAAACGATTAAAAAGGCAATATGACAACGCCATAAAAGAAGATAATACGTTACTTTACGATGTTATATCTTCGCAAGGCGAGCGTGATAACGGGAGCTACCCTAGTTTTTAACGCTCAGTTTTGTTATATTGCGCGCCGCATTTTTGCACTGGTCTTACGCTCCAATCAGCAAAGGTTAAAATATGTCTAAATATATTGTATGCGCAATGTATAAATTTGTTGCGCTTGAAAACTTTAAAGAAATCCGCCAGCCGCTTCTAGAAACTATGGAAGCAAATGGTATCAAAGGTACGCTTCTTCTTGCCCACGAAGGCATTAACGGTACAGTTTCTGGTACCCGTGAAGGTATTGACGCATTGCTTGCTTATCTGAACAGTGATGAACGTATCAATCCAATCTCTTACAAAGAATCACTTCACGACGAACAGCCGTTCTATCGCACAAAGGTGAAACTTAAAAAAGAAATCGTGACTATGGGCGTTGAAGGTATCGACCCTCGCCAAACCGTAGGCACTTACGTCAAGCCTAAAGATTGGAATGCGCTTATAAGCGATCCTGATGTAACCGTAATTGACACCCGAAACGGTTATGAAATAGAAATTGGCACTTTCAAGAACGCCATTGACCCTAAAACCGATACGTTCCGCGAATTTCCAGAATACGTAGAGAAAGAACTCGACCCGTCAAAAAATAAAAAAGTGGCCATGTTCTGTACCGGCGGTATTCGCTGTGAAAAGTCGACAGCGTATTTGAAAGAGCAGGGGTTTGAAGAGGTTTACCACTTAGAAGGCGGTATATTACAGTATCTTGAAGATGTGCCGAAAGAAGAGTCTATGTGGGAAGGCGACTGCTTTGTATTCGATAATCGCGTTGCGGTAAACCACGATCTTGAGAAGAGTCACTATGAGCAGTGCTACGCGTGTCGACTTCCTATTACCGAAGAAGACAAGCAAAGCGATAAGTATGAGCCAGGTGTAAGCTGTCCACACTGCTTCGGTACTCACACGGACGATCAAATTGCTCGCTTTAGAGAACGTGAAAAGCAGGTACAACTAGCGAAAGAGCGTCAGCAAGAACACGTTGGCACCGAAGCGCGTTTGACAATGGAACAAAAGCGTCAGGAAAAAGCAGAAGCTCAACGTTTACGCGCACTTAAAGCAAAAGAAAATCAGGCGTAGACAGTCAGAAAGAAGGGCGTTACACTCGTGGTTATTGCAGTTGAAATAAGGAATGCGAGTGAGCACTCAACTTTCAGAATCTAAAATTGAAGAAATTAGAAAGGACTTCAGCTTTTTTGATCGTGATGGCAATGGCCAAATCGATTTACCTGAGTTCATCGAGCTTCTAACCGTAATCTCACCAAAGACTAAAGCTAGCCACGTACAAGAAGGCTTTAAGCTTATCGATAGTAACGACGATGGTTACATCGACTTCGAAGAGTTTTTGGAGTGGTGGCAAGAAGGATGGTGGGAGTACTAAGTTTTACTTAGTAAACCATACCATCGCTAGGTTTTGTGTATGCTCTATTGAGTGTGTCTGAAAAGCTTATAGCTACGCAAACAGAAATCGTTAAAACGGGTGCTTTGAAAAGCACCCGTTTTTTTATGCCAGAGTTTTGCGCGCGCAAAAGTTGGTAAATTTAGGTTTACGAGTATATTGTTGGACGGCTGCTTTGAGCGTGAAGCAGACCTTGGCTCATTAAGATTTTAATGACACGAATGAGGTAATCAACGGTCATGCTACTAATAAAAATTGAATGGCTGCTTTAGCCGAATACCTATGACAAAGCTCCAACATAAAACTGATAATTCGAGACTAATTCTCCGTACTAGAAGAACACACTTCTGCAATGCTATCTAATTGATGCAATACCCCGCACTCTTTAACCTTCTTATCATGATCGCAAGCAGAACGAATTGAAATCAGTGTTTCTTGTAGTACTTTTAATTCAGCTATCCGATGTTCGATATCGTCAACATGCTTATCTATTGTAGTATTAACGTTTTCGCAGCTATTCTCTGGGTTTGCTCGGGTTTCCAGTACTAATTTAATTTCCTCGATTGTCATATCTAATGCGCGACATTGCTTTATAAACAATAACTGCTTCAGTGCATCTTCAGAGTAGCTTCGATAATTCGATGCCGTTCGCTCAGGTGCAGCCAATAGTGATTTACGCTCATAAAAACGAATTGTCTGAATACTTAACCCTGTCTTAGCTGCCAGAAGCCCAATTTTCATTTTAACTTGCCTAAAGCTTGACTCTATACCAAGTATAGAGTTTACACTCGCGTTATAGGTGAGTAAAGCGAGTGTTTTTATGAGTGGTTGTGGGTGCGAAATTGAGATAAAAGACCAAGAACAAAAGGCAGTTCTCTACTGGCTATTGGGCATCAATGCTGTGATGTTTATCATTGAAATGAGTGTAGGGTTACTCGCTGACTCAACAGCACTTATTGCAGACTCCCTTGATATGTTGGCTGACGCAGTCGTTTACGGTGTTGGTATATATGCAGTAGGGAAAACAATTGTTCACAAAGCCAATGCTGCAAAGGTAAGTGGATATTTTCAATTGGCATTAGGCCTATTAATTTTGTTTGACATAGCTCGTCGCGCAACCTTTGGAAGTGGGCCTGAATCTATGCTTATGATGGGCATGGGCGGTGTTGCACTTATCGCTAACGTTATATGTTTGGCGATAATCAGAAAACAAAAAAATGGCGAGGTGCATATGCGAGCAAGTTGGATATTCTCGGCAAACGACGTCATTGCAAACATAGGAGTGATATTGGCGGGTGTGATGGTTTATCTATTCGATACTCGTTGGCCTGATTTGGTCATAGGTTTTATTGTGTCTATCGTTGTGTTACGAGGCGCAGTCTTAATTCTAAAAGACGCCAGACAGGAATTCCGTGAAAACAGCTCGACGAATGGAGAGATCGTATGAATTTCACTCAAGCAGCAAAACCTTACATACTTCAAAAACTGAGCGCCGCGCATCAATCCCTTTCGAACAATGACAATAAAGCAGGATTTAAGGCCTTAGAGGATGCTCATGTCATCGGTCAGCACTCAACATACCACCACACACGAGTGCATTATGAAATGCTTAAATTTGGAATAGAACGCCGCGACCTTAAAGAGATATTTGGACAAATTTTTAGAATGCTAGGTGCGCTGACTAAAACTCCAATTGGCTTATTGCCTGAGGGCAATACTGGTGGGGCAAACGTGAGTCCATTCAAGTCAATGTCTATTTCACCCGAAAACAAAGCCATATTGGAAAAAATTAGAAATGCACAGTCATAACCATTCACACTCGCAAGAGAATTCAACCGACGCGTCTAAACGTATTGGATGGGCGTTTTTCTTAAATGTGGTGTTCACTGTTATTGAATTCATTGGTGGATGGCTTACCAACAGCACCGCTATTATGGCTGACGCAGTGCACGATTTGGGTGATAGTCTTTCCATTGGTACAGCGTGGGGATTAAACAAGCTTAGCGATAAAGATTCTAATCAAACATTCTCATACGGCTACAAAAGATTTTCCTTACTCGGTGCATTGATTAACGGTATTGTGCTGACGGTAGGCTCCATTTGGATATTGCTTGAAGCGATACCTCGTTTGGCTGAGCCTGAAATGCCCCAAGTTGAAGGGATGGTTTTATTGTCTATCTTTGGGATGGCAGTAAACGGCTTTGCGGCTTATAAACTGAGTGAGGGAGACTCATTAAATGAGCGAGTCCTCAACTGGCATTTGCTGGAAGATGTGCTTGGTTGGGTAGCAGTATTTATCGTGTCCATCGTCTTAATGTTTAAGCCTTGGCCTATTTTAGATCCAATCTTATCCATTGGCTTTACTTTGTTCATCCTTTTCAATGTGTTCCGCAATCTCAAAGAAACCCTAATGCTGTTTTTGCAAGCAACGCCCGATGAAGAACAGCTTTCAAAGATTCGAAGCGATTTACTGGCAAACGATAAGGTAAGTGATCTTCATCATTTTCATATTTGGTCTCTAGACGGTGAGCGTAACGTAATGACGGTCCATCTTGTTCTTGATGAAGATGTCAGTCTCGAGCACCTCCAATCACTCAAAGAAAACATACACAGTTCGTTAGAAAAGTATAAATTTGAACATACGACAGTTGAGCTGGAGTTTGCTAATGAACAATGTCGTGACGAAGTGAATTAGGCTTGGTAACCTTTCATACATGAAAAATCTAAAACGCATAAGTTACATCGTGATCTCGCTGATACTCTTTCAGTCGTTTTCTGCTGTGGCGAATTCGTTAGATTTTCATGCAATAGACATTCAGCACTTGCAACACGAGCATAAGCATTCTGAGCACGAGCAAGTGCAGTCTGAGCTGTCTGCCAATGAAACCAGTGATAAAGTAAGTACAGAGCACCACAATCCTGCTGATTGTCACCATTGCGGCCACTGCCATGGCACACATGCACAATGGGTCAGTCAGAGTCATATCAACAGTCTGAAAACAGTGGTTTCAGTCCACAATTTCAACTATTTAGATGCGGTAATTGACGCACCTATTAACCGCTTACTTCGCCCCCCCAAAATTACTTCCTAGTACGTTTTTTCGATAGCACCGCGCTGATAACACTCGCGATGCTAAATATTGATAAATTATTAGGATATTCCAATGAAAATGTTTCCTATTTTCGGGCATGCATCTGCCATTGTGTGCAGTTGCATACTGGGCTTATTACTCAGTCCACCGACCGCTCATGCGGCGAAAACCAACAGATTTGTAGACAAAAGTGTCCAAGCGCCCATACGAGAAACGCTGACTCTTGAGGACGCTATTAGACTAACACTTGCCAATAATCCAAGTCTGTATGAGTTTAAATTTAAACAACGTGTTATAGACGGAGAGTCAAAAACGGCGGCGCTTAAACCCGCATTGAATGCAGGGGTTGAATTAGAGAACTTTTTGGGAACTGGCGAGGTATCAGGTCTCAAAGAGCTTGAAGTTACCTTGACATTATCATCAGTGTTACAGCTCAATGATAAGCCAGCAGCAAGGTTGAATGTACTCTCTGAACGAAGAATACAGCAAGATGTTGAAAAGCGAATACTCACCTTAGATATCCTCGGTGAGCTTAATCGTCGTTACATCAAAGTACTCGTATTGCAGGCGAACTTAGACGTCATAAAAGATGCAGAGGCACTTGCACTTTATACATTGAATGCCGTGACGAAACGCGTTGAAGCAGGCGCGTCCCCCTTGTTAGAACAAAAACGTGCCCAAGCTGCGCTGGCCCAAGCAAAGCTCGATGTTAATCTAGCTCAACAGGACCTAACGTTTGCCTTGCGCAGTTTATCCATCATGTGGGGGGAGCAGGTACCGAGCTTTAAGCGTGTGGAAGGCGATCTTTTTGCTTTTAATAAGATTGAGTCGTTTGATGCGCTGGCAGTCGCAATCCAAAATAGCCCTCACATTGACCTATACGCTAAACAAAGCCGTGTGCAAGCGGCGCAGCTTCGTTTAGTGCAAGCGAATAACCGCGCTGATATTGAGTGGTCAGCGGGGCTTCGCAGAATGCAAGGTATTGATGAAACAGCACTGGTTGCCGGAGTAAGCGTTCCATTGTTTCAAAAAGAACGAAACCTTGGTGAATATGAAGCAAACAGGGCACGTCTTGACGCAATAGAGCAGCAAAGACAAAGCAACGTTCGAAGCCTATTACATTCAGTTAATCAAGCGTTAGGCGAACATACACGAGCATTGCTAGAGATTGACACACTTCAGCGCAAGGTGATTCCTCCGTTAAAGGGCGCGTTAGATTTAGTCGAGAACGCCTATTTGGAGGGCCGTTTCAGCTACTTGGAATGGGTAACTACTCGACAAGAATTTCTGACAACCCGGCTGACATTAATAGAGGCAGCGTCTCAAGTTCACTTAAGCAAAACAGAAATTGAAACACTCACAGGTCTCGCGCTGACGAATGAGCACAATGATGACTCATTTCACCCAAGTCACAAAAGCAATTGGCAGCAGTCATCTAACATTTCGATAAGAAGTCATGATTATGAATAAATTCACAATACAAAAAGTACTTATTTCTATCTTCACCCTTAGCCTTTATAGCCTAACCGCAATCGCAGGAGGTAAACACAGTGATGTAAGTTCCAGCGATCAAGACAATCACGCAGGTGAAGTCGTAAGAATGAGCAATGAAACAGCAATTCAGAATGGTATTTCTGCAACTCCCGTGCTCGCACGCGATATTGCGTTAACGAGTACGCTTTATGGGCGAATTAGTGCAGACCCCGCCTCATTAAGTCATATAAGAGCACGGTTTGACGGTGTTATTAAAGATGTAAAAGTCAACATTGGCGATTCCGTTAAGAAAGGTGATATTTTAGCGGTTGTTGAGTCCAATGAGAGTTTAAAAAGTTATTCCATCACGTCACCTTTTGATGGCAATGTGATTGCGCGACATGCGAATAATGGTGAGTTATCAAACGGGCAAGTACTTTTTTCGTTAGCTAACTATAAAAACGTATGGGCACAGCTGACCGTTTTTTCACAAATGCTTAGCAGCATCAAGGTTGGACAGTCAGTTGAACTAAGCCACGCAGGTTTCAACCAAACCTCCAAGATTGCATATATTACGCCTTCAGCTGATGGCAATCCACACTCTCTTGCCAATGTAGCTGTCGATAATAGTACTGGATATTGGCCACTCGGTACGCTGGTCAAAGCACAAGTTACGACGTCAACTAAGTCAGTAAGTCATTCGGTTCCTCTATCTTCTGTGCAAGAGTATGAAGCCAAACAAGTTGTTTTTGTGGTTGAGGGTGATGAGTATGCGCCCAGAGCGGTAGAGCTTGGTGTCTCAGATGGTCACTATATCGAGGTTATCAGTGGCCTTGAAGCAGGCGAACGCGTCGTGGCTTCCAATAGCTACATAATTAAAGCAGATTTGGAAAAATCGGAGGCAGGCCATGATCATTAATGCCTCACTACAACTGATATTTCCCTGTCAAATGGCGTGTAGTTCTAAGGGAGGTTTAAGATGCTAGTTTCCATTATTCGTACCGCAATCGAAAAGCGCGGTATTTTTCTGATGCTTTCCTTTTTGGTGATTGGATTAGGCCTATTCAGTTATCAAAAGCTGCCTATTGATGCCGTACCCGATATCACCAACGTTCAGGTACAAATCAACACACAAGCAGAAGGTTATTCACCGCTTGAAACTGAACAACGTATCACCTTTTTGGTAGAAAACGCTTTGGCAGGATTACCAAACTTGGACTACACACGTTCACTATCGCGCTATGGCTTATCACAAGTGACGGCCGTTTTTGAAGAAGGCACGGATCTCTATTTTGCCAGAAACCTCATAAACGAACGGCTAGGCATTATCAAAAGCCAATTGCCCGATGGTATTGAGCCTAAGATGGGGCCGATTGCCACAGGTTTGGGTGAAATTTACATGTACACGCTTAGCGCGAAGCCCGGCACAGTAACTGTCGATGGCAGAAAATTTGATGCAATGGCGCTTCGAGAGTTACACGATTGGGTGGTGAAACCTCAACTGGCCTTGGTGAAAGGGGTAACAGAGGTTAATGCTATTGGGGGGTTTACCAAACAGTATCATGTGAAGCCTAATCCTCAACTTATGCTTAATTACGGCGTTAGTACTGACGATTTATTGCGGGCATTAAATCGAAATAACGCTAATCAGGGCGCTGGGTACATTGAACGCAACGGCCAGCAAATACTAGTACGTTCACAAGCGAGACTTTCGAGCGTTGAGGACATCGGTAACGTGGTGGTAACGCTTACAAACCGATCTCCCGTCACGGTAAGTGACATTGCAGAGGTCGCCATCGGTAAGGAGCTTAGAACGGGCGCTGCAACACGAGAAGGTCAAGAGACGGTGTTGGGCACAGCTATGATGCTAATAGGCGAAAATAGCCGAGCTGTTGCGCTAGACGTGGCTGATAAAGTGGATGAAATCCAAGCAAGCCTGCCAGAGGGCGTAATTATCCAAAGTGTATACGATCGCACTACGCTCGTGGATAAAGCCATCAATACAGTACAAAAAAACCTTGTTGAAGGCGCACTACTCGTTATTGTTGTCTTATTTTTATTGCTGGGCAATATACGGGCAGCAATTATCACCGCCGCTGTCATCCCACTTGCCATGCTTGCCACAATAATAGGCATGGTACAAACGGGCGTTAGCGCGAACCTAATGAGCTTAGGTGCGTTAGACTTTGGACTGATTGTTGACGGAGCGGTTATTATCGTCGAGAACTGTATTAGGCGATTAAGTGAATCGCAGCGGCGAACGGGTGCAATACTGCCTCTTAAAGAACGGCTGGAAGTCGTATTTGAGGCAACGAATGAGGTGATACGCCCAAGTCTATTTGGCGTGATGATAATCACGATTGTGTACATTCCTATCTTTAGCTTAACAGGTGTCGAAGGGAAGATGTTTCACCCAATGGCGGCTACCGTAATATTGGCATTGCTAGCGGCAATGGTATTTTCAATCACCATTGTGCCCGCAGCTGTTGCTATGTTTATGTCAGGCAAAGTCAGTGAAAAAGCGAGTCCAATAATCACTGGGGCTAAATCAGTTTACCGCCCTGTACTGGAGTGGGCATTAAAATTACGATGGTTGGTAGTAGGTGCAGCAACATTACTCGTAGTTATCAGTGTTCGGTTTGGGATGCGCCTAGGTTCTGAATTTGTGCCGCAACTAGATGAGGGTGACATAGCCCTTCATGCAATGAGAGTGCCCGGCACAGGAATTGAACAAGCTGTCGATATGCAAAAACGGCTTGAACAGGTCATTATGCAATACCCACAGGTAAACACCGTATTTGCTAAAACGGGTACTGCTGAGGTGGCTACTGATGCTATGCCACCCAACGTCACTGACACTTTTGTAATGCTAAAACCAATTGATGAATGGCCAAACCCTGCATTATCGAAAACGGAATTTGTCGAGCAATTGGAGAGGGATCTTCAAAATGTACCCGGCAATAACTATGAGTTTACGCAACCTATACAGATGCGCTTTAACGAATTAATTAGTGGCGTTAGGGCAGATTTAGGGATCAAGATATATGGTGATGATCTGGATAAGCTGCGGGATTCAGCTGGTGATGTTTTATCCGTATTACAAGATATTCCGGGCGCTGCTGATGCACGAGTAGAACAAGTAGATGAGATCCCCATCTTCACGGTGAACCCGAAGCCTTATGCGCTGGCGCGTTACAACTTAGACGTAACTGACTTGCAAACGTGGTTAAGTGCATCAGTTGGCGGCAAAGAAGCTGGTTTGGTATTTGAAGGCGACAGACGCTTTGAGATTGTTGTTCGTTATCCTGAAGAGATTCGCAATGATTTAGAAGCGCTGGGAAATATACCCATCATGACCAATGATGGTGAGTATGTGCCAATCGCCGAGGTGGCTGAGCTTGAATATACCAATATACCCAGTCAAATAAGTCGAGAAAACGCAAAACGCCGTATCGTCGTCACAGCAAATGTGAGAGATCGTGATTTAGGCTCTTTTGTCAATGATGCTAAAGAGCAAATCGCAGCCAATGTGGCACTGCCGAGTGGTTATTGGATAAGTTATGGTGGAACGTTTGAGCAATTGGAAAGTGCAAGTCAACGACTGAGCTTGGTTGTGCCCGCAACGCTTTTCCTGATCCTTGCATTACTTGTGATTGCATTTGGCTCAGTCAAAGACGCCTTGATAATTTTCACAGGCGTCCCTTTGGCATTAACTGGCGGCATCTTTGCTCTTTGGATCAGAGATATGCCTCTTTCAATATCGGCAGGGATTGGTTTTATCGCGCTCTCTGGTATTGCTGTATTGAATGGTCTGGTAATGCTGTCTTTTATCAGGCAGAGGATGGAAGAGACTGGCGAGTTGGTAAACTCGATTATTGATGGTGCAATGACTCGCTTGCGGCCAGTTCTGATGACAGCGTTAGTGGCGAGTCTTGGTTTCGTGCCCATGGCGCTTAACGTAGGTACTGGCGCAGAGGTGCAGCGACCTCTGGCAACGGTGGTCATTGGTGGGATCATATCCTCTACCTTGTTAACTCTGGTTGTACTACCTGTACTCTATAGACTCGTTCACTATAAGGTGAATTAGCAGCACTGGGGCATTTGGGTTTATAAATCAATGCCCCGGATTTACTTACCCCCATGACGATCATTCGACTTCTTTTGACAAAATGGGGAGGTGGCTCGTAAATCGCTTTGTAATAAAAATTTGGAGTTGTAGGGTTGGTTATCAATTGTAATATTCAACATTCGGCTTTTGGAGGCGCATCCTGTGGACTATTGTGGTCTGAATAACTGCTTTATGCCACTGAAGAGTCAGTCAGAATAAAGCATATTAACTTCCGCTTATGGTAAATATCGGAATCAAGAGCAGAGAGCCCTGAACGTCTGCTGTTTGTCTGAAGCGGACCAGCGCATTTGCTGTGGTCAAGGTCCGCTTTACGCTCACAGGGGCTGCACAAGCAGCCCCGTACAGCCTAGATTTCAATAGACTCCGATATTTCCAAAGCGTCATCAACTTCGATGCCTAAGTAACAAACTGTGCTCTCTAAGCTTCTTGTGTCCAAGCAAGAGTTGGACTACCCGAAGGTTTTTAGTCTTCTTGTAAATTAAATAGGGTTTGGTCCTGCGCAGTGAATGGGTACTGTACAGCGAGGTATCCAGTCCAAGTTTGTCAATCCATCCGTGGAAAATGCGATTATATTGTCTAGTTGATATGTGCTCAGCACCGTGTATACGAGATTTAAAAAGGTAGTCAGACGCTTTTAGTTCTGCTTTCTTCACCCAAGCCAAAATCGATTCGCCAGTGTTTGGTGTTATCTCAAATTGGACAGGACTACCTGTTTTTTGCTGAACGACATTCGTACGCCTCAGCACAGAACGTCCGCAAACAACATCTGAAACCTTGAGTTTAACGAGATCACAAGCTCGTAGTTTGCTATCAAGCCCAAGGTTGAACAGTGCGAGAACACGAGTCCGTCCTTCAAGCTCTAAGCGAATCCGGATACTTCATATATGTTATATCTGAAGAGGCTTTTTCTGACCGATAATACGATTTTTATTCCAAGTGGTATGGCAGTCTGATTGACAGGCGCACTTAGACAAGCAACGGACAGTCGGAGTTTTTTGGATGTCGAATTTATGAATAGTCACTTCCTAGGGAAAGCGGACGTTAGAAAAAAATTTGTCCGACCGAGTTGTACGTAATCCGGATCATGGCTATATATTGAGCGAAATCTTGATAAAGGATATTAGACTTGCGAATCAAGGTGAGAAGTTTAATCTAATCAAACCGCCGGTAGAACGGGGTAGAACCGAAATCCATGTGACTCGATATGATGAGCGAAGAATAGATCTTATAATATGATAAAACTTAAAACTTCACTAGTGAGCTTAATAGATAAGATTCGGGAGAAATGGATCGAATCGCTTGCGATATTAGTTATTGGGTTTGGTATAGCACAAAGTCAAGATATTTATAAGTATCTGTCTGATAAAATAGAAAATAGCGTGCATTATGAGAACGTTTTATCTAAAGCAAGAAGTGTATTGGGACATGATCTTTCCATGGTCAAATACCACAGGAAGACAGGAGAGGAGACTTCTGTACTAGCGTTAATGGAGAGGGAAACTCTAAGTTTTTTAACAATACACAACAATTACATTTCCAATCCCCAATTAATTTATTATGAATCTCCTTATGGCTCTTTGTATGACATTGAGTCATATGGTTTTTTTACTGTTCCTCGTTCTGACAGTAGTCAGATAACTTACTTTTATACTCTACATGAAGTTTCTTCCGGCACCTGTTGTACTAAGCATAACGTCAATATCTATGACCTAAACGGGCGAGAAGTTTTGATGGTAAACCATAATGTTCCTCACGATTCCGGAGCTATTGAAACAATATACTTTGATGAAAATAACGATGAAGCAGAATATGACGAAAAAAGTATAGACATCGCTATCAAATCTTGGGTCAACGATTTATTGGGAAAATATACAACGATCGAAAACACAAGCAGTGCCTATAAACAGTGGCGTCGCATTCAAGGGAATCTTTGTACAACTCATTGTTATAATGAAGACGGACCCGATGATTTTCGGTTTACTAATAAACTTAAAGCAACATCAGTAGGTAAAAGATATACAGCAAATGGATGCTCTGATGGCAATGGTGGAATATGGTCTATTAAACCCAATTACCACAAGAGCGAAGTTTATTATGAAATAATATTTAGTGACATTGCCCAAAGAGAAAGCTATGTAGTATTTATTGGGGGGGAAACCAATTCATCGTGGCGTGTAGAGTCAGGAATTATTGTAATCAACGGAGAGTCGGTTCAGTTTTACATATCGAAAGCATATGGAGATGCAAAATCTGACATGCTATTATATTATGAAGAAATACTCTTTGAAGAAGGTGTGTTTTATTGGCATGATAGTAAGATTTATTCAACTTTACATGACACAAAAGAGTCTGTAATACTGCCTAAAACCTCACAGTCAACCACGAGTTGTGCTTTCATTAAAGACGATACGAAGTCCAAGATGCACCGTTTTAAATATTCTCGTGATTCTGAGTATGTCCATAGAACATTTAATGAATTATCAGCCGCTTTGAATATAGTGAATTAGTCTCGACTTAACCTATCACTTCTTTTTAAGAGATAAATTTCATCAGTTTTGATTAAGTGTCTAGTCCTTAATCAACAAACTAGATAACTCTAATGTTGCACACTACCAATCTAATTCTAAGGAGAACTCTTTAAATTTGGAAGAAAAGGCTATACTAGAGGTCTTAGCGTCCGCTGTGCACGATTAGCAAATCCTGAGTTTTAAATATTATCTCACCGGCTGCTCTACGTACGCAGTTGCCGCTCACAAGGTAAATTACAAACGGCAGCTTCTGGCACAACTAGGATGTTTGATGCCTAGCCCCTATAGGTCTGGTGTTTGTCGATAACAGTGTTTTAAGCCGCAACAGAAGAGCCTATGACTAAGCTATGTAAGCTACCCAGTAAAGGCTACCAGTCTGCGCTGTATTTTTTATTAGCTTTTGCAGCTTCGACTTCTAGTGGTGCGTGGTCGTAGCCGTATTGTGCCATGTCAAAGAAGTGTTGAGTAACAACCTCGTCTAAGCTAGCTCTTTCAATTTGTAACACGTGAACTAACTCATGGGCTAGCTTTGGTCTATTAAGTACAAAGTTTTTACGCGCGTAAATTGAATAACCAAAGACCTGTGCGTTGTTAATGATACCTTCGCCGATGAGACCAGCTGCTTCACCGAATACTTTCAAAGTAAAGTTTTCATAGGGATAGGGTACTGCGTCAACGTAAACAATTCTTACTTTATCGGGGTGTTTAACACCTATTTTTGATGCGAGTAATCTTTCCTTTTCGTTCAGCGGTACGCCAATTTCAAGCCCTTTCTGATCGATTTCATGCGCCCATTCAATGTATTGAGGCAATAATACACTCGCAATTATCTTTTCATAGAAAAGTACGGAAACAATAAGTACAGCAACGAGTAATATTGAGAAGAATTTTAATGCTTTCATATCTATAAAATCCGTTTTAAAGAAACGCTTTAAAGGTAGTTAGGTCAACTAATAAGGCTACAGGATAACCTCACGCGATACATGCAAATTAAAGCATGTGTTGCGAAGCGTTGATAGAGAAAGTATGTAAGAGAATGTTCGCTAAGAATAAATGAAGTGATGACCGCCGCTTTTAACGCTAGTCCGTGATAATTAGCGGCGGAAAATAATTTACTATTAAACGTTTTTTATTCGTCGTCAGACAGAGTGTTTCTAGGTTTACGCTTCACAGGAACCATACCGATATCTTCTCCAGACATGGTATCGACACGCTTTTTAGTGCCATGTTTTGCTGGTTTCGCTACACGCTTTTTACCATTTTTCGTATTTGATTTTTTCGACACTTTTTTCTTGGGCGTAAAACCTTTGAAAGACGCCGAAAATTCGTCGTGCGGTGAACACTCTAATGCATATTGAAGGTGATTCTTAAGCCCTTCGAAACTATTCCAATCGCGCGGGCCAATTAGCGAGAATGCTTCGCCTTTTTGCCCAGCACGTCCAGTACGGCCGATGCGGTGAATATATTCATCAGCGTTTTTGGGAAGGTCAAAGTTAACCACCAAACCTACTTTTGATAGATCTAGTCCGCGAGAGGCGAGGTCGGTAGTAACCAGAATACTGTGCTGTCCACGAGCAAACGCACTCATTACTGCTGCGCGTTGGCTTTGTAGCATATCACCACGAAGCGCAATAGCTTCTAAGTTCTTTTCGTTAAGCAACGCAGCAATTCTGTCGGTATCTTCACGGGTAGCAGTGAATACGATAGCTTGGTTGTACGCACGATTGGCCAGTTCAAACTGTAAGATTTGGTCTTTGTTATCAACATTGTCTGCAAAGAAGCACTTCTGTTCGATATCGCCATGCTCTGCCGTTGAGTCTCCTACAGCTACGCGAACAGCGCCTTTGGTCAACTGCGTTGTCATATGCTTAAGCTCAATATTGTCGAGTGTGGCAGAAAACAGCATGGTTTGGCGTTTTCTGTGATCAGCATAGTCGTTAATCATTTTAAGCTGAGCAGAGAAGCCTAAATCTAACATACGGTCGGCTTCATCAAAGATCAGCAGCTCTAAACCATTCAAATACACACTTTTATCTAATAGATGGTCAGCTACACGACCAGCTGTGCCTACAATAATGTGGGGATTACGGCGAAGTGCTTTAACTTGGTCATTGTAGTTTTCACCGCCCACAACAAGTGAGCAAGTAAGGTTTAAACCTGTACACATTGACTTGGCTTCAATGAAAACTTGTTTAGCAAGCTCACGGGTAGGCGCAAGAATAAGTGCACGGGGGTCTTGTCTGCTTAACGCTTTTTGCGACATTAGCCGATTCATAGCAGGTACTAAAAAGGCGAAAGTTTTACCTGACCCTGTTTTTGAAGACGCAATAATATCCTTACCTTGAATAGCGGGAAGCATAGTGCGTTCTTGAATTTCGGTTAGCGTCGAAATGTTTTTCGTTTCAAGCTTTGAAATAATTTTATGATGGACAGGTAAATCAGTAACTAGCAAGAAAGGTTAGCCTTTTTAAAATAACGTTCGCGCGCATTATCCCTCAATGCACCGTTTATTAAAAGGCTTATTGGCTTGTTCGCTTTAAACTTGACTTTGTGACGCATTTCACAACCAATCGCTTCTGTATTGGGGAGCAGTAAATTGAAAAACCAGACACAAAGCCGGGATGGCGTTTAAGTTGCGCTTACCGATAAACACAATAAGTGTTACCTAGTAAGCGCTATTTTTTAAAGAGAAATGATTGAGCGTCGTATGTACTTGTTGAAAGTACTAAAACTGCATCTCTGGCACATCCTTTGGCACAACAAGCTTTCCACCGGTTTTCTCTTTTATTTCGTCTACGCTCACGCCTGGTGCACGCTCCTGAAGAACAAACGCGCCGTCTTCAACGCTCAGGACTGCTAAGTCAGTGATTATACGTGTAATGCAGTTCACACCGGTTAACGGTAATGTACATTCGCTTAGTAACTTAGGGTTACCGCGTTTATCAGTATGCGTCATGGTAACTATGATGTTTTTCGCGCCCGCAACAAGGTCCATTGCGCCGCCCATGCCTTTGACCAGTTTGCCCGGTATCATCCACGAGGCAATATTTCCAGATACATCAACCTCGAACGCACCTAACACAGTAAAATCTACGTGTCCGCCGCGGATCATGGCAAAGCTCTCGGCACTGTTAAAGATTGAGGCTCCGGTAATGGCCGTTACCGTTTCTTTACCCGCGTTTATCATGTCTGCGTCTACTTCATTTTCTGTAGGATAACGCCCCATTCCTAAAAGGCCATTTTCCGACTGCAGCATAACGCTAATATCATCAGGTACGTAATTAGCTGCAAGGGTAGGGATCCCTATGCCTAAATTCACGTAATCACCATCCTTAAACTCTTGGGCTACGCGCATTGCAATCTGTTCTCTACTAAGCATTATACGGTCTCCTTGCTAACTACACGACGTTCTATACGTTTTTCAAATGAACCTTTAATAACGCGGTTTACATAGATACCTGGAGTATGGATTTCGCTAGGGTTAAGCTCGCCAGGTTCTACAATTTCTTCAGCCTCTACAACAGTGATCTTGCCTGCGGTTGCTGCCATCGGGTTAAAATTCTGTGCAGTGTGCCGATAAACGCAGTTACCGTAGCTATCCGCTTTCCATGCTTTAACAATTGCAAAGTCACCAGTGATAGCAGGCTCGAGGATGTAAGGGCGCCCATCAAACTCTTTGACTTCTTTACCTTCGCCAACTGGCGTGCCATAACCTGTAGCGGTGTAAAATGCCGGAATGCCAGCGCCACCTGCTCTCATTTTTTCGGCGAGTGTGCCTTGTGGGGTAAGTTCTACTTCTAACTCACCGTTGAGCAATTGCTTTTCAAACAGCGCATTTTCACCAACATAGGAAGACACCATCTTTGCGATTTGTTTATCTTCTAGTAAAAGGCCTAGCCCAAATCCATCAACACCACAGTTGTTTGAAACTACAGTAAGGCCAGACACGCCCATCTTCTTAATCTGGCTGATCAAGCCTTCGGGTATTCCACATAAGCCAAAGCCACCAGCAATGACCGTCATCCCATCTTCAAGCCCTGCCATGGCGTCATCGTACGAGGATACAACTTTATTAAACCCTGCCATTTTTTATCTCCAATGCTTTTGTTAAAAATTAGTATCAGCATTGTTGCAAGCTATGTAAAATCGAATTAATCTTCCAATTGATAAATATTATTTATTAATAAGCAATTAAGGTCCGCGTGTATGGATGTCTCATATCGTCAAATAAAAGCATTTGTTGAAGTGGCAAAGTCTTCAACCTTTGCCGAAGCTGCAGTAAACCTGCACTTAACTCAGCCGGCGTTGTCTTCTGCGATAAAAAAAATGGAAGAGCAATTAGGCGGTAAGTTGTTCCAGCGTAATACCCGGAATGTCAGCTTAACACCTGAAGGAGAGGTACTTTTTCCAAACGCTCTGCGTTTGTTACACGACTGGGATAATACCTTTTCGGACATGCAAAACCTATTTGCGATGGCCAAGGGGCAACTCACCGTTTGTGCAATGCCGTCATTCGCTGAATCGCACCTGCCAAATATTCTATCGATATTTCATCAACGTATTCCGAATGTGAACCTACGGATAGTAGATGTTGTTATGGAGCAGGTTATTCACGAAGTATCAACCGGCCGAAGTGAGATAGGATTCTCCTTTGAGCCAGAACGAAAAGACGGCTTAGTCTTTACGAGTCTTTTTACCGATGAATTTGTTGTGGTGGCGAATAAAGCACTATTACCTACTTCAAACGAAGCACTGAAATGGGAGGATTGCCTTCGTTTTCCCTTAGTAATGATGAACCGAGGATCCGCCGTACGTTACTGGACGGAGTCTAAACTCGAACAATACGGCGACTTGCATATTGTTGCAGAAACAGGTCAGCTCTCTACGCTTGGAAAACTTATACAAAATGGCTTAGGCATATCTGTTATGCCAGCTATTTGTAAAGATCAAATGGAGCGTCTTGGTCTTGTAGCCCAACGAATAAGCGATGAACCCTTGGTGAAAAATATAGGAATAATAAAAAACGCGAGAAAAGGGTTGTCGCTGCCAGCTCAATCCATGTGGGACTTGGCACTTGCGCATTATGCTTGAATCAAATAATGCGCAAAATAAATTGCTAGTAGAGTTATACTACCACTTCTTTTTAGGAGCGAATAACTCGTCCAACTCGTCTCGTTCTTCTTCCTGCTTTTTAGCGCGATCTTGTTCATTCACACTCTTAAGATTACTTTGAATATCGTTTAGCCACTCGTTTAGTGTGGAAAGCTTAGACGTAGAGTACTCGTCCTGGGGGTTTTGGTTCTCCAGCGCTGTCTTAGCTTTTTCAAAATATTGCCTTGCTGAGCCTAGCATATTGGTTTGTAGTGCAGCACGACCGCGCTTGATTAGGGTTTCAACGTTTACTTTTAATTGCAAACGCTCTAGCTGTTTATCTTCGTCCATAAACACTTTTGAGTCGATTTGCCCTTTGCTATGTTCAGAGCGGAGTACAATACGTAGTTTTTTAACTGCTTGGATGTACTGAATTATCATTTTATCGTTGTCAGGCAACGAAAATTCAGAAGTGCCAGTCGAATTGTCTGACAGTGCGGCTGCAGTTGATTGCTCGCTACTCGCTATTCTTTGCTTTAATTCTGAAGTGCTTGATAGTTCATTCATGGCTTTGAGCGCATTAAGAATTCGGTTGTGAAGAATCCCCATCAAGCGAGAAGAAACTGGCATGTTTAAACAAGCTGATAAAACGTTCTCGGTTTCATCGACAATTGTTCGCTGCTTAGCAAGCTCGGTACGACGCTCTGCCTCTTGTTTTTGACGATGCTGTTGAATTGCGTTTATGAAAATAGCGGCAATGAGCAAAACAACAATCAAAATAATAATAATCACGTACATGCGTGTGTTTCCGTCTGTTTTTATATCTTATAACGTCAGTTTTTATTAACCGCGAGCGTTACTTTTTGAATTATCTATTGTTATCGGACAATCTTACGGTATTTTTACTTCAAATACACTCCCGCCTAAAATTCCTCCGTTAGAAAGGCTTATTGTTCCCTTTCTGTTACCTTGAGAATGCGCGCTTGCAATGAGCTTTGCAAAAAATAGTCCTAGCCCCGTTCTCCCTTGGCTTAATTCAAAATCACATAACTCTTCATGGCTTTTTGATAGCATTGCTTCTGGGTAGCCGCTACCGTCATCTTCAACTTTTAAAATCATAAACTCATCATCGCCAATAGAGGCCGTAACAAGTATCTTGGACGTACCGTAGCGCATTGCGTTTATGATCACATCGTTCAAAAGTAAATAGATTAACTCACTGTCTAAATACCAGCTCAGGTCTTCTTCAATATCAATAGTAATTTCTATACTTTTTTGTGATACGTAGAGTGCGTTAGAGCCAACCACATCTTCCACTAAATCTTTGACAAAACTTTCATCAACGGTAATGGGAAGACTTTCTAATTCGGCTCTATATAGAGAAAGTACTTGGACAAGGTTGGTGTTCAGCCTTGATGCTTCATAATGGACGCTAGCTACTTGCTCCCTTGCCTCGGTGTTCTGTGGCGAAAGGGAGTCGCTCAGTGTTTCGATAGATTGAATTAAAAGAAATAATGAATTCTTCATATCGTGCACAGCGGCAGCCAATACCGATGAAAAATCAATTGTGGATGTAACTTGTTTGCTACTGCTCATTGTCAATCAAACGCCGTGCGACTTTTTGCCCTAAACATACTGTAGAAGAATTTAGAAAATGAAGGACAAATTACGCGTAAATTTGTGAAAAAATGAAATAAATTCAACTTTATAATGCTAATTTTGTAATAGCAACTAGTAAAAAACGGTGGTTTTGGTTATAACGGAGGGAGTAAAGTGTCAGTCTATCCCATAAAGCGGTGTAAAATATGAAGCTACAGCAACTACGATATATCGTAGAAGTCCTCAATAATAATTTGAATGTGTCTGCAACGGCAGAAAGTTTGTATACCTCGCAGCCAGGTATAAGCAAGCAAGTGCGCATGCTAGAAGATGAGTTAGGCGTTCAAATTTTTGGGCGTAGCGGTAAACACCTTACTCATGTAACCGACGCGGGTAACGATGTAATTAATATTGCTCGCGAAATTCTTGCGAAAGTAGAAAGCATTAAGGCCGTTGCAAGAGAACACACGCTTCCCGACCAAGGCAAGTTGAATATAGCTACCACTCACACCCAGGCACGCTATGCACTTCCGGACGTAATTCAGGGCTTTATGACAAAGTACCCCAAGGTTTCATTGCACATGCACCAAGGTACGCCTTCTCAAATTAGCGACTTGGCCGCTAAAGGTGAAGCTGACTTCGCTATCGCCACTGAAGCGCTTCATTTGTACAACGACTTAGTTATGCTTCCTTGCTATCACTGGAACCGCAGCGTGATTGTAAATAAAGACCATCCGCTTTCCAAAAAAGGCACCATAGATATCTCAGATATCGCAAAGTATCCTTTAGTGACCTACGTTTTCGGGTTTACAGGACGCTCGGAATTGGACCAGGCATTCGAACGAGCAGGGTTAACACCAAAAATTGTTTTCACTGCCACAGATGCCGACGTTATCAAAACATACGTGCGCTTAGGAGTAGGCATTGGTGTAATCGCCTCAATGGCCGTTAGTGAAGAGTTAGACGATGACTTAGTGAAGATAGACGCGAGCCATTTATTTGACTATAGCACCACGAAAATTGGCTTCAGAAAAGGTTCATTCCTTAGAAGTTACATGTATGACTTCATTGAACGTTTCGCACCACACCTCACTAAAGATAAGGTGGAAAAAGCTATGATGCTTAAAAACAATGAAGAAGTTGAAAAAATGTTTAAGGGCGTAACGCTACCAGTGAAGTAGGGGCGTTAAAAAATGAGTATGATTGAAAAAGGGGCTGTCGCCCCTTTTTTGTTTTTAATCTTTGTTCGCGGTGCGCTGACAATTAACACTCGATGATATTAACCGCGAGGCCGCCCCTGGCTGTTTCTTTATATTTTGTTTTCATATCATTACCTGTGTCTCGCATGGTCTTAATCACTTTATCTAACGACACTTTTTGCTCACCCGTGCCTCGTAGCGCAAGGCGTGAGGCATTAATTGCTTTTATTGCCCCCATGGCGTTGCGCTCAATGCATGGAACTTGAACAAGGCCACCCACAGGGTCACAAGTCAATCCAAGGTTGTGTTCCATGCCGATTTCAGCAGCATTTTCTACTGATGCCGCAGTACCACCCATTATTTCCGCAAGGGCACCAGCAGCCATTGAACACGCAACACCTACTTCTCCTTGGCAACCCACTTCGGCACCCGAAATCGATGCATTCTCTTTATATAATATGCCAATAGCCCCTGCAGTAAGAAGAAAGCGGCTGGCTACTTCTTCATCTACAGGACGAATAAATTTATCTACGTACTGCAGTACTGCGGGAATAATACCTGCAGCACCATTTGTAGGCGCAGTTACGACGCGCCCCCCAGCTGCATTTTCTTCATTCACTGCCAGAGCAAAAAGGTTTACCCAGTCCATGGTTTGCATGGGGTCATTCGTATGCTCGGTCTGCAGACGACGATAAAGAGCAGGGGCACGACGAACTACCTTTAAGCCACCAGGTAAAATGCCTTCGCTTTCAATACCACGCTGAATACAGGCTTTCATCACCAGCCAGATATGATGTAGCTGCTGCTTAACTTCGTGTTTCGGCCTAAATGTGGTTTCATTACGCAACATCAATGAGCTGATACTCAAACCATTGTTTTTACACAAAGCCAGTAATTCTTCAGCTGTTTTGAAAGGAAAGGGCACCGATGCTTGTAGGCTAGCTGCATGGGCCTTTGTAGCATCAAAATCTTCATCTTTGATGATAAAGCCGCCACCGATGCTGTAATAGGTCTGCTCTTTTACTAACTCATTTTTTGAGTAAGCATAAAAAGTCAGCGCATTTGCGTGCTTTGGCAATGTTTTACGCCGATGAAAAACAATGGCGTTTTTGTTTGGGAAGCGAATAAGTTTCTTGCCGTTTAGGCACAATGCTTCGGTGTTACGTATTTCTTCAAGTTTGCTGTCAATGGTATCAACGTCCACAACGTCTGGGATTTCGCCTAACAATCCTAAGATTACGGCTTTCCCAGTACCATGGCCGATACCTGTTTGACCTAGTGACCCAAACAGTTCAACTTTTACACTATCAACCGAATCAAAAAGCGCAGTGTCTTGCGCTAACTCAGAAACAAACTCGGCTCCTGCTTTCATTGGGCCTACGGTGTGAGAGCTTGATGGGCCGATACCCACGCTGAACATATCAAATACACTGATCATAAACATTCATAAATTAAAACTAAGTAATATTATGATCATGCATCCACCACACTAAAAGCTCAATACAGAAAAGCTAATAGAGGGATTAGTTTTGCTAATAGGCTGTAAAGATTAATTTATAGCTTCTTGAGTGACAGCTAAAATCTAAGCTATCAAGGGTGAATATGATGGGAGAGGTTTCGCAGTATAGCCGCCGTTGCTCCCCAAATCATGCGGTGTTGCCAAGGTATAAAATAAATAGGAAAAGTTTTCTTATGGCGGTGGGTGTTATGGACGAGGTGATTTTTTCTATCAAGCACATGAGCAAGCGGTACTTCAAAAGCGCTCTCTACTTCATTTTTGTCAATAACAGGCGCGAAATCGGGTTTTACGAAGCCCACAACGGGCGCAATTTCATAGCCACTAATCGTGCGGTATTTTGGCAGCATGCCGATAACATCTACGTGAGTAGACGGAAGGCCGACTTCTTCTTGTGCCTCGCGAAGCGCAGCGTCAAAGAAAGATTTGTCGGTGTCGTCAACAGCTCCACCCGGAAAGCTAATTTGGCCGGGGTGATGTTTTAGATGGTGTGCACGCTCAGTTAGTAATAGCTGTAGAGAGTTGTCATAATCTATCAAGGGTATTAACACCGCAGCGGGCCGCCCCTTTTTCTTCAAAGGAAAGTCTGGCTCGGTACGAGTCAGCCTAAAGTGATGAAATTGTGATAAAAATTCGCTTCTCTTCATAGATACTTTTACTCGAAAACTACATACATAGCGCAGTTCGCTTACAGTGAGCGCGATTAAAACTGTGTTTTTACTGGTTCATCGATGCTAACACAGGCAGTATTTTTGAGACCTTATCAAGGGTTTCCTGATATTCATCGCTAGGTACGGAATCTAGTACAATACCACCGCCTGCCCAGCAATGTAATTTATTATTCTCTGCCAAAACCGTTCTTATACAGATACTTGAATCCATATCTTCTCGATACCCCATATAAAACACACTACCGCAATATATATGTCGGCGATGGGGTTCTAGTTCATCAATCACTTCCATAGCACGAATTTTAGGAGCACCGGTAATCGAACCACCTGGGAAAGCCGAAGCTAGAAGTTCTAAAGGCGATGAAGCGTCGTTTAATTCGCCCGTTACGGTACTAACTAAATGATGTACTGCTTCATAACTTTCAAGTGCAAACAGTGCCGGCACCTTTACTGAATGAGGCTTACAGTGTTTTGAAACATCGTTGCGAAGCAGATCTACAATCATAAGGTTTTCTGCACGATCTTTCTCAGCACTAAGCAAGCTCTGCGCACTGGCTTTGTCTTTTTCCATGTCACTAAAGCGAGGGCGAGTACCCTTAATAGGTTTAGTTTCTACAAGGCCGTTTTTTACACGCAAAAAACGTTCGGGTGAAATAGACGCAATGCAGCCTTGTGCAAGATTGTAATAGGCAGAGAAAGGCGCTTGATTCTGATTTCGTAACTCACAATAGGCCTGCCATATGTTACCTTCAAAGTCTGCACTAAATCGCTGTGCCATATTTACCTGATAACAATCGCCTGCTCGCAAGTATGCGTGAACTTTATCTAAACACACTTCATAGGCGCTTTTTGTCAGGTTAGACTTAAAGGGCGATGTGAGCTTAAAATTATCCGAAGTTGAAGCTTGCTCAAACATATTAAATACCTTGGATATCGGCCGATTGTCCGCGCAGCAATAGTAAATATATCCGGTTTGGGTGTCTTCAATAAGTGAACTCAAGTAAAGGCCAACACTGAAGTCTGGTGAACTGTAATCGTTTTTAGCCATACTGGGTAACACTTCGTAGAATCGACCAGTGTCATATCCAGCCATTCCAGCTACACCAACAATAAAAGGTAGGTGGGAAGTGTCAAAATCAGCTCTCACCTCAACAGACTGAAACTTAGCATGCAAATGCGCTTGCACAGCTTCGAAAGGCCGCATGTTAAGTGGTTGGCGCGATGCGGTGTGTAAATTTACGAGTTCTGTAACTTGACCTTTCGCCTCAATAACCGCTGTGGGTGAAAAAGCCATTATATTAAACCGGCCCTCGCTCTTAAATGAACCTGAAGTATCTAATAAAATTGCATAGGGCTGGGCAGATATTTGTCCGAATAACCTATTAAAAACGCTAGCCTTATCACAATCTAGCGCAAATTCGTCGGCTAATTCCTGTTGGGTAAAACGGTTAACATAAATATTGATAGTATCTGCGTGTGGCATAGGTTTTTCTGTACTTCTTTTCATCTAGGCCGTCAGGTGCTAAAAGCGCAAAAAGAGCAGCCTCCTATTTGTAACTGAAACTTGCGACCAAGCGTAATTCTTGTCGCTTCTACAACGCTTTCTAATGCTTCTTTATAATATAGCGTGTAAAAATATCTGGAATTAACCCCAAGCACATTGTTTTGCATGGTGCGATGTCTTGAGATGCGCTAGTATACGCTTTTTTAGCTAGCTAAGACCACGAAAGCCAAATAAAAAGAGGATGTCATGACCGTTATCCGTCAACAAGACTTCATTGACAGCATTGAAGATGCCCTGCAATTTATTTCTTACTATCACCCACTTGACTACGTTAAGGCCGTAGAAGAGGCGTACAACAAAGAGAAGAGCCAAGCCGCAAAAGATGCGATGGCACAGATTCTTATCAACTCGCGTATGTCTGCCGAAGGAAAGCGCCCTTTGTGTCAAGACACTGGTATTGTGACCTGTTTCGTTAAAGTGGGTATGGGCGTTACATGGGACAAAACTGACATGACCGTTCAAGAAATGGTCGATGAAGGTACCCGTCGCGCTTATCTTAACCCTGACAACCCGCTTCGTGCATCTATTGTAGCTGACCCAGCTGGTGCGCGTAAAAACACGAAAGATAACACGCCATCTGTTGTTCACATCGACATGGTTGCGGGTGAAAAGATTGAAGTAATGATCGCAGCAAAAGGTGGCGGTTCAGAGAATAAATCTAAAATGGTTATGCTAAACCCAAGTGATGATATCGCTGACTGGGTTGTTAAAACCTTGCCTACAATGGGTGCAGGATGGTGTCCTCCCGGCATGCTGGGGATAGGTATTGGCGGTACAGCTGAAAAAGCTGCGGTACTTGCTAAAGAAAGCCTAATGGACCCAGTAGATATTCAAGAGCTTATTGAACGTGGTCCACAAACTACTGACGAAAAACTTCGCTTAGAAATTTTTGACCGAGTTAACAAACTGGGTATCGGCGCACAAGGCTTAGGCGGCTTAACGACCGTTGTTGACGTTAAAATTAAGTCTTTGCCTACACATGCTGCATCCAAGCCAGTGGCTATGATACCTAACTGTGCTGCAACACGTCACGCACACTTTTATTTAGACGGATCAGGTCCAGCAGAACTTACACCGCCTAAGCTTGAAGATTGGCCAGAAGTAACGTGGGAAGTGAGTGAAAATACTCGCCGCGTGAATCTTGATGAAGTGACCAAAGAAGACATCCAAGAGTGGAAAGTAGGCGAAACGGTATTACTATCAGGTAAAATGCTTACTGGCCGTGATGCCGCACACAAACGCATTCAAACCATGATGGAAAATGGTGAAGGTCTTCCTGAGGGCGTTGACCTAACCAATCGCTTTATCTATTACGTGGGTCCAGTTGACGCCGTGGGCGACGAGGTAGTAGGTCCGGCTGGCCCTACAACAGCGACGCGTATGGATAAGTTCACAGACATGATGCTGGAACAAACAGGTCTTATTGGCATGATTGGTAAAGCAGAGCGCGGCCCTGCAACAGTTGACTCTATTGCAAAACACAAGGCCGTGTATCTTATGGCAGTAGGTGGGGCAGCATACTTAGTATCGAAGGCGATTAAAAACTCACGTGTTGTAGCATTTGAAGATTTAGGTATGGAAGCAATCTACGAGTTCGACGTAGAAGACATGCCGGTGACCGTTGCTGTAGATAGCACGGGTGCAAATGCACATAAAAATGGCCCAGCGATTTGGAAGGCTAAAATAGAAGAGCTAGACGAGTCTCTTTCTAAATAGTCAGTGACACTGTCGCTTTTAAATTAACGTTAGCAAACACGAAGGTCGCCACATAGTGGGTTTGTTTGGGTTACCAAAACTTATTTAAAAGCTTCAATCTATTTGATAAACGGGCGTGTCCACGCCCGTTTTTTAATACCGATATACAGAACATAACTCGTGTAAAAGACTACCACGAAGCAGAAACCTGCCGTTTATATCTTTGTAAGTTGGTATATTTTCCTTATTTTGTTTATAGTGCTGTACAAAATAACAGTATGAATGCGCACTATGATTACCAACCTCATTTCTAGCGAACCCATTGCCTTTTTAATCGCCTTTATTAGTGTTTGTGTACTAGCACTTTATTCCTTCATTCGTAGCCAAACGAATTCAACCAAGCTTTCACAAACTTCCCAATATTGCGAACAATTGCAAAGTCAATTGAACGACGAGCGTGTATCTAGTGCGAAGCTGCAGGCACAAAACGAGGCTCACCAAGCAAGAATTCAGGCGCTGCATACGGCACATGAAGATAAATTAGCTGCTATGAACGCATCTGAACAACGGTTGCAAACTCAGTTTGAGAATTTGGCGAACCGTATTTTTGAAGAGAAACAACAGCGCTACACCCAACAAACCAAACACAACATTGAGGCTGTGCTGGCACCGTTCAAAAATGAATTAGATGGCTTCAAACGCCAAATTTCAGAGCAGCATATACGCGAAGGCCAGGAGCGAGCGTCACTTAAGACAGAAATATTAGGCTTAAAAGCTCTAAATCAAAAAATAACAGAAGAAGCAGCTGCACTTACCAATGCACTAAAAGGTGATAACAAGAAGCAGGGTAACTGGGGTGAAGTCGTTCTTGAACGCATTCTTAAAGAATCTGGTTTACGGGAAGGACACGAATTCGAAACTCAAATGTCTGCAACATCCGAACAAGGCAAGCGTTTCCAGCCCGATGTAGTAGTGCATTTGCCAAACGATAAAGACGTAATTATCGATTCAAAAGTGAGCCTTGCAGCTTATGAGCGTTTTTTTAATTGTGATGATGAAATGGAAAAAGCGCAGTTCTTAACGCAACACGTAGCTTCAATTAAGGGGCATATTAAAGGTCTTGGCGCAAAAGATTACCAGAATTTAAAAGGCTTAAAGACGTTGGACTACGTTTTGCTTTTCATCCCCATAGAGCCCGCTTTTTTAATCGCTGTAGAGGAAGAGCCCGACTTAGTCACCATGGCGCTTAACCACAATATTATGCTAGTAAGCCCAACAAACTTACTTGTAGCGCTTAGAACTATTAATAATATTTGGCAATACGAGTACCAAAATCAAAATGCACAGCTAATTGCAGAACAGGCTGCTAAGTTATATGACAAATTCGTAGGCTTTGTTACTGATATGGAAAAAGTAGGAAAGTCTATGGATACCGCTCAGGCAAGCTATGAACAAGCAATGAATAAATTAACTAACGGGCGAGGGAATATCGTCAGACAGATTGAAAAGTTTCGTGAACTTGGGGTTCAGCCAAGTAAACGGATGTCACAGCACTTACAGCAACTTTCTAAAGACGATTAAAAAAAAGGCCGCGATTGCGGCCTTTTTACACTTTAAGTAAACGTTACGAACGTTTCATGCGTCTACGCAGGTATACCGCTGGTGCAAGAAGTAATGCAATCCAGCCCATAGAGCCACCAGATTTATCGTTGACTGGAATAGTCACGGTTTCTGTCGTTGTATCGATGCCGTCCGTTGCTGTCACTTGTACTGTTACAGTCTCTGATTGCTCATGACTTGGTGCTGTACCAGTGATTGACGAAGTTTCAACACCGTCAATAGTGATGGTAACGTCATCGCCGTCCGCATCAGTAGCAGATGCAGTAACAGTAAATGATTCACCTTCGTCAACACTCGATGGTGCAGAGATCGAAAGTACAGGTGCATCCTGAACGCCAGCAACTGCTACTGAAACAGTACCTTCGCCTACGATGTCGCCTTCAACAACTTCGCCAGCATCGTTAGTGGTGCCCTCAACCTGAACTGTATAGGTAAATGAGTCTTCACCGAAGAAGTCTGCATTTGGCGTGTAGGTTACCGTACCATCATCGTTAACCATCACTGTACCGTTTGCTGCTTCAGTAGTGACTGTAACAGTTGACGGGTCAAGTGGCGCTTTATCGATGGTGATCGGCGTAAACGTACGGAAGTCTCCAGAAAGCGATTCCATGGTAAACGAATTGATGATGGTGCTATCCATCTCGTTAGCAAGAATGTTAGCCGTCACCGACGCATCTTCGTTAACCGATAGCATATCGTCCATATACTCGCTTGAAGGAAGAACAGTACCATTATAGCTGAACTCAATTTCATCGCCTGGTGATGATGCTAAAATAAACTCATCACCAGCTACAGGAAGCGTTCCTTGAGTGCCAGCCGTTGTTAAAGCACCCAGTGTAAAGCCAGCAGTACCTGTATTATTTTCAAAACCTGCAACAGTTGCGTATTGAGGGCTATCCATTTCACCATAAACAAAGTGGATACTATCAAAAGCAAAGTCATACCAAATTTGGAAATTAAAGCTAGTATCAGGAATACCCCACAATTGAGCATTTTCCCATTCAATTACCAGCAATGAGCCATTAGGACCGTTTAAGTTAGCTGCATATAAGTTACCAGTACCTACATCACCAGCATCAGTACCAAGTAAATCAAGGTCAGTCCAAAAAGGAGCTAGTACGTTGTTTGGTTCATTACTGTCTGGCAAAACAGCAGGTGAAGGTGTAGTTACGTTGCCCGATGATGTACCAAGAGAAATGTAACCATTTGAAGAAACCTGCATTGACGTGTAGGTCTTGCCAAGGTAAGTCATTTCAGGGAGGCCAGTTAGCGTGATAGACGTGTCATCACACGAACCAGAACACGTAAGAGGCTGTACACCTAATGCAGCCATTGGCAGGTAACCACCTGTTAGCGCTGCAATCGAAGTGTCAGAATCAAGTGAATACGACGAGGTATTCAATGCACCTTCCCAATAGATTTCACCTTTATCGGCGTCGTAAGATACTGGCTGTTGGTCTCCATTCTTAACCGCTGCGATACTAGAAGGGTCAATTTCGAACTTGTGATCGATTGAACCAGTAACACCAATCATACCTGTCACATTTTGGTTAGTTGCTGATGCAGTTACTCGAACTAACTCTTCCTCTTCAGCCAAACTAGTACTAACATCACTACTAAACAATTCTGGTCTATCTGTGCTAATAGGGTAAACCGCAACAGGAATGAAATAATCCGTTGTTGTATCGTCAGTGTCAGCCCAGTTGATGCCACCGAAAGACCATGAGCCTGTAGACGCTGTTGTAACATCTACCGCAACCATGATTTCAGCAGACGCGCCAGCAGGCAGGGTAGCCATTTGTGGTGTAACGGTTGCTACAATTGCAGGGTCGTTAAACATCACTGTTGCGTCAACAGTCACGTCTTCGTCACTGGTATTTGTTACTGTTATAGACATTTCGCAGTTCAAATAACAGTTACCGTCTACTAGGCTTAGGTCGCTGTAAGTAAGCTCAACACTAGTTGCACGTGGAAGATCTAAACGACCAGCGCCCATATCAAAGTTGTCAGCTTGTGTAGCAGCGTCTTCTTTTAACACGTCACGAATTGACGAGGTTACAAGCGCGCTCTTAATTTGCTGTGCAGTCCAGTCTGGATGCATCTGCTTGATAAGTGCTGCAGCGCCAGCTACGTGTGGTGACGCCATTGACGTACCACCTTTGAACGAGAAGTTCTCGCCTACATGCCCAGGGGCATCTGGAGATTCACCTGAGAAAATTCTCACACCCGGTGCAGCAATATTCGGCTTAAGGAAAGTAGGATCGCCGTTAGGACCACGTGAGCTAAAGTCAGCCATAATGTCCGCTAAGCTTTCAGATACAACGCGAACTACCTCAGCGCCAATGGTAATGTTAACTGCTTCTTCTGAGCCTGAGATTAGCGTTGCCAGCTCTTGACCCGGCGTTGCAGGTACCATGAATGAAGGAACCGTCTGATCTGGGCTAAGACCGCCCATTAAGATAGGAGCTTCGCCACGACCATCAACGTTATGAATTACAACCGCAACCGCACCTGCAGCTTCGGCATTTTCAATTTTTGTTACGAATCCACATGTACCACGGCTGATAAGTGCAATAGCACCATCAAACGCTCCGGCAGCAAACTCTTCACAGCCTTCAACGTTTGCTTCTGCAACTTCACCAGCATAAACAACAGGTGCAGTTAAAGCCGTATCAAAAACGATGTCAGGATTGCCAACAGAGTAAAGCGCCGGAATGGTACCAATCGATGTGTCACCTTCAATCGTCAACTCGTTAGCAAACAATCGATCGGTTGTAGTTGCCGCTACAGTGATTACGTCCTCGGAGCAACCTGGGCAACCAATTGTACCTTCGCCTGGACCATCGTTACCGGCTGCAAATACAGTCACAACGCCAGCGTCGTGCATGGCTTCAAGTACGTCTTCATATACAGAGCCGTTAGGGTTACCGCCAGCGCCGCCGCCCCAAGAGTTATTAACAACATCAGCGCCGTCTGTTAGCGCTGCTTCCAACATAGAAAGCAACATTGAAGAAGCACCGCTAGAAGAAGCTGGGTTTGCCGGTGTGGCATAAAGGCCTTTATAAGCCATAAGATACGCTGCAGGAGCAACACCTGAAATTTCCGCTTCAGCACCATCACGTTCAGCCATAACGCCAAAGTTACCAACGGCAGTACCAGCAACGTGCGTACCGTGACCGTTAAAACCTAGCGGGCTTTCATATTCTTCTTCAACAACAGCAAAACCTTCTACGATGTCGGCTGCACGTGCAACGATTAGCTTGTTGTTACAGAAGTCAGGGTCTTCTGAACAGTAATCGTCAGTAGGTAGCGTATCAGCAGCAGGCGCTTCGAAATTCTCACCGCTAAACAGTGGGTTTTCAGGGCGGATACCACTATCGATGATGGCCACTTTAACACCAGCACCAGCACTTTCTTTACCGCCGAACTGTTCCCATGTCTCAACTGCACCGATTAAATCCAGGCTAGCATCCATTTGTGCGTGATGGATAACGTCAGGATATACAGCCTTTACTGTTGAGAGGCTAGATAACTTATCTAATGCACTCTTAGAAACGATACCTGCAAAACCGTTAAATGCTGCAGTATAAGAAAGATCTGCTTTAAAAGACTTGTCAAAAGCTTTGATCGATTGAATAACAGATTGCTGTTGTGCCTCTAGGAATGATTTATATTCCTTTGCTGCATTAGATTCAAAGTTAACCTTTTGTCCCTTGTGCGCAGCCATGCTGCTAACACTGGGGTTTACTCCGCTGAACTGCGCCATCGGCGCATCGTTTAGCTGGATGATTACACGAACACTATCACTGTTTACCTGGATAGCATTAGCAAGTATGTTTTTCTTGTCGAATGAGGCCTCGATTGCGTTTTGTTGTTCAACGCTGTGGCCGGAGATTTGATTTGTTAGTGCGAACGCGCCAAATGCAGAACCTGCAAGTGCGGTTGCAACTACCGTACTGATAATTGTTTTTTTCATAATTATTCTCGTGTGAATAGTTCCCTGGGTCTGACAATCTATGTAACGCTTTAAAGGTCATTTGCCTTTTTAATCACCATGAATCGCCATGACACATTTATTGTTAGCACAATTTTTCGGGTTATGTAATGTGTATTTCATAAATACACAATTTACATATTTTGTTACATTTGGATGTAGGCTAATTATGAAATAAAGCTAGAATAATTAGCCGAAATAATGCAGAAAATCCGCATATAATTGAAATAAAATTACATAAACAAGCACAGCCGTTCTGTCGTCTTACGTTAATTTCATCGCATCTTGCAAAATTTTCATCCTACGCCGTTATCAAAATATTTACATACATTTTACTTTGTTAGGACAGTTATCCTCCCGAATGTTGCTAATTGAGTATGCCTATCTCATACATTTGAATATTTACCTTTGAATAAGAAAGACACTCCTGTGTTTTCTCATCTAGCATATTTTTAACTTTTCAAGTCGCTATTAACCCTCATATTTAAGGGGAACAAACGTGAAAGATAGAAATCATTTGGCCGAAGTAAAAACGACAAACAAGGTCGAAATTATTAAGAAAGGGGTTGTTGATATCCCGATGCTTCAAATCTTGTCGGCGGAAGGCCAGCTTATTGAAAAAGCGATAGAGCCGGAACTTGACAAAGATGAGGCATTAAAAATTTTTAATACCATGCATTACATCCGTGTATTGGACGAGCGCATGGTTGGTGCACAACGTCAAGGGCGTATAAGTTTCTATCTCGCCAGTACAGGTGAAGAAGCAGCATCAGTAGCAAGTGCAGCAGCGTTGTCGGATGATGACATGATTATGTCTCAATATCGCGAACAAGGCGCACTCGCATATCGTGGTTATACGACAGAGCAATTCATGAACCAAATGTTTAGCAATAAGGATGACCCGAACAAAGGCCGTCAAATGCCTATTCATTACGGTGATAAGCCCCTAAACTTCATGACTATATCGTCGCCGTTAGGGACACAAATCCCTCAGGCTTCAGGTTATGCGTATGGACAGAAAATGTCAGGTAAAGACGTGGTTACCATTTGCTACTTCGGTGAAGGTGCCGCGTCAGAAGGTGATTTCCATGCAGGCTTAAATATGGCGGCTGTTCTGAACTGCCCAGTAATCTTTTTCTGCCGCAATAATGGTTATGCCATATCAACGCCAGCAGAGGAACAATTTGCCGGTGATGGTATTGCGTCGCGAGGCCTAGGCTATGGCATTAAAACTATCCGCGTAGATGGAAATGATGTTTTAGCTATTTACGCAGCAACAAAAGAAGCCCGTCGAATCGCCATCGAAGAAAAGTGTCCTGTGCTTATTGAAGCCATGACATATCGCCTAGCCGCACACTCTACATCAGATGATCCAACAGGTTATCGCTCCCGTGAAGAAGAAGACAAATGGCGAGCAAAAGACCCTATAGCTCGCATGGAAAGGTGGCTAGAGAGCAAAGGGTGGTTTGATGCAGCAGAAAACCAAAAGCGTGTTGATAAAGCGAGACAAGACGTGTTAGCGGCTATGAAAAGTTGTGAAAAGACAGACATATGCGCTATTGAAGACATCGTAGAAGATGTGTACGACACAGCGCCTTGGCACCTCAAAGAACAGCTTAACGAACTAAAAGCCCACATCAAAAAATACCCTAAGATGTACCCTAAAACCGCAGGGAGAGTTAAATAATGGCTAAGATGAACTTACTACAAGCAATTAACAATGCACTCATTACAGCCATGACCGAAGATGAGAAAGTAATGGTCTTTGGTGAGGATGTGGGTCACTTTGGTGGCGTATTCCGTGCCACAAGTCACCTTCAAGAAAAATTTGGTAAAGCCCGGTGTTTTAACACGCCACTCACTGAGCAAGGTATTATTGGCTTTGCAAATGGATTGGCTTCGCAGGGCTCTGTTCCTGTGGCAGAAATTCAATTTGGTGACTACATCTTTCCTGCTTTTGACCAGATCGTAAACGAGACGGCCAAATGGCGCTATCGTTCAGGTGGACAGTTTGATGTAGGTACTTTAACTATTCGTACACCGTACGGTGGTGGGATAGCTGGCGGTCATTACCATAGCCAGTCACCTGAAGCATTCTTTGCCCACTGCCCGGGCCTCAAGATTGTTATTCCACGAGACCCTTACCAAGCAAAAGGTCTATTACTTGCGTCGATACGGGATAAAAACCCCGTATTGTTTATGGAGCCTAAACGACTTTATCGAGCGTCTGTATCCGATGTGCCAGAAGAAGATTACGAGTTGCCTCTGGGTAAGGCTGATATTGTGCAAGAGGGTAGCGACATTACGCTTCTTGGCTGGGGTGCCCAGATAGAAATCCTGCAAAAGGCTGCAGAGATGGCCCTTGAAGATGGCGTGTCGTGTGAGATTCTTGATTTACGAAGCATACTTCCATGGGATGTTGAGACAGTGATGCAATCTGTCATGAAAACAGGTCGCTTACTCATTAACCATGAAGCTCCGCTAACAGGTGGCTTTGCAAGCGAAATAGCGGCGAGTATTCAAGAGCGTTGTTTCTTATACCTTGAAGCGCCTATTGCCAGAGTTTGTGGGCTAGATACGCCTTATCCACTGGCTCACGAAAAAGAATATATGCCAGACGAGACCAAAACGTACGAAGCTATCAAGCGTACGCTTCATTATTAAGCCGGGAGACAATGAAATGACAATTGAGTTTATCTTACCGGACATTGGTGAAGGTATTGTTGAATGCGAACTTTTAGAATGGTTAGTTTCTGAAGGTGAACACATCGAAGAAGACCAGCCCGTAGCTGAAGTAATGACCGACAAAGCTACCGTTCAAATTCCAGCCATGCATGCTGGAGTAGTTAATAAACTACATTATGCGGTTGGCGATATTGCAAAAGTCCATGAGCCACTATTTTCAATGACGCCTGACGATGCAACCGATGAAAATGCAAATAGCGACTTAACCACTGACGCGAATGCACATAGTGTAAAAGAAAACGCTGAGGGACCTGAACAAACAGCGGCAGACACTGGAAGTTTATCAACGTCGGAAGCTTTAAATGGCAAGCATATTGAGGACTTTATTCTGCCAGATATCGGAGAAGGTATCGTAGAGTGTGAAATCGTCAAATGGAATGTAGCCGAGGGCGATGAAATTGAAGAAGATCAAGCCGTTGTTGAAGTGATGACCGACAAGGCAGTGGTTGAAATTCCTGCTAAAAACGCGGGAACCGTGCATCGACTTTATTACGCGCAAGGTGACATCGCTAAAGTACATAGTGCCTTGTTTGCACTCGAAGTTATGGGCGATTCTTCAGTAACAAACAACACATCTGACAATTCAGATGATGCATCTAAAGCGACAAGCACGCCATCCTCAAATGCTTCACAAACCTCAAATGAAAAAACACAATCGAAATTTAGTGATGGTGAGTTTGAACCACCTATTGCTATTGAAGGTAAGGTGCTAGCGAGCCCTGCGGTAAGACGTATTGCTAGAGAAAAAAATATCGACCTTTCTTCGGTTAAAGGCACTGGTAAAAAAGGGCGTATTCTTAAGTCTGACGTAATGAACCTACAACAAACGAATGTTGGTGCGTCGGCACAAGATACATCATCTGCTTCGTCAATCGAGTCCACTTTACATAAAAGTGATACGAATAGCGCAAACACTGTGGTTAAAGGCAGCGTTAAGACTGAAAAAGTGCGCGGTATACAGGCCGCCATGGCCAAGCAAATGTCCGCGTCGGTCTACACAATTCCTCATTTCACTGTAAGTGACGAGTTAGTGATGGACAACCTAATGTCATTGCGTAAGTTGCTCAAGCCTGAGTTTGAGGCTAATAACGTTAAATTAAGCTTTATGCCATTTTTCGTAAAAGCGATGTCACTGGCACTTAACGAGTTTCCTGTAATTAACAGCCAGCTCAATGATGATACCACCGAGATTAGCTACTATTCTGATCACAATATCGGTTTTGCGGTCGATTCCAAGATTGGGCTTCTAGTGCCTAACATAAAACGGGTACAAGACCTTTCACTACTGGATATCGCCCGTCAAATGCAAGACATAATCGAGCAGGCGAGAGCAGGGCGCGTAGCCGGCGAGCATCTAAAAGGCGGTACTATCAGTATCTCAAACATTGGTGCTATCGGCGGTATCACTGCGACGCCGGTAATTAACAAGCCGGAAGCCGCTATTGTGGCGTTGGGTAAAACGCAAAAGCTTCCTCGCTTTGACGATGAGGGTAATGTTAGCGCACAACATATTATGGCAGTTAATTGGTCTGGTGATCACCGTATCATTGATGGTGCAACTATGGTGCGCTTTAATAACTTATGGATGAGTTATCTTACTCAACCAGAAAAAATGCTAATGCACCTTAAATGATCTACCTAATACATTTTGATGTGCTGTAGCAAAATAGTAGAGAGGCCAATATTAACCGTATTGGCCTTTTTTGTTTTGTGTACCTCACAGCGGGATGGCGTTATTATAGCTTCCTATAAACAAATGAAAATTTTACTGAGGTTTTGTGCTTAGTTATCAACACGCCTTTCATGCTGGCAATCACGCCGACGTCATCAAACATCTCTGTTGGATTGGTGTTATCAACGCCTTAAAAAAGAAAGATAAGCCATTTACACTTTTTGACACGCATGCCGGTGCTGGCACATATGATTTAACTGACGATCTATCGTCGAAAAACAAAGAGTATGAATCGGGAATTTCTCGTCTTTTGGGGCAAGGTGATGGATCTGCGGCTTTGGAAAACCAAGCTTCAGAAAACAAGAGTACGGAAGGTTTACCACGCTTACTTAATGACTACCTGTCATTATGCGAACCTTTCTTAGCGCAACAGCAATATCCAGGCTCGCCTGCAATAAGCGCTAGAGCTAAACGTGGCATTGATACTTTGCATTTAATGGAGCTTCATCCTGGCGAATTCCAAAAATTAGAGAAAAACGTGTCACGCCTTCGAACCGGACTTAGCCATGTGCACAAGCGAGATGGCTACGAAGGCCTTCGAGCACTTACGCCTCCAAAGCCTAATCGCGGTGCTATTTTGATCGATCCACCTTATGAGAGAGCAAATGAGTATAGCGATCTTGTTAAAGGCGTCGAGCAGGTGTTAAAACGTTGGCAGCAGGCGCAAATTGTTGTGTGGTACCCGCTGCTATCAGAAAGGGCCGGCGCTAAGAGCGGAGCAAGTGAAGTAATGTGCGATAAGCTCGCCGAACTTGGACGCCCCTGCTTTAAAGCAGAAATATGTGTTGCAGAAAATACGCCTGACGCAGGTATGTATGGTTCAGGTGTATTTGTACTCAACCCACCATGGCAGCTAGATATAAGCCTAGACAGTGCATTAACAAATGTTGTTGAAATGCTCAGTGTTAATGAAGCAGGTTTTCACGCCACCGCACACGTTACTTGGGTAAATGAAGACAGCTAAAAGCGTCTTGTCCTAACAGTTAACGCAAGGTGATTTGTTTTTAAAAAGTTTATTATCGTCTAGTCGCTATAAAAACAACCATACAACTGTGAAACTGAGAAATGGCTCAACTTAAAGGCTTAAAACACTTCTACATACCAGACGAACAGTCAATTTATTTGCTATCTCATGCAGATGCTAAAAAACTAAAAGACTGGGTGAATTTGTGTATCTCTCAGTTAGAAGGGTTAGGATATAGCGACATTGAGCTTTTAGGGAAAGGCGCATTTGGCTTTGCTTTTGCTGGAAATGCACCAAGTGGTGAATCACGTGTGTTTAAGTTCTCGCGTATAACCTTACCCCAGCATGTTCAAGACCGGTTAGAAGAGGAAGCTTTTATGCTTTCTCACGTTAACCACGAGTTTGTACCGCGTTTTATCGAATATCAACAGATACGTAAGCAATCAATCTTAGTAATGGGCAGAGCGCCTGGCGAAGATCTAGAAAAAGTGAGCTTGAAAACAGGCCCATTATCGCCCCGTATAATTGTCAAGATAGCCGTT
The DNA here is from genome assembly GCF_056311745.1 of Alteromonas sp. ABV4_150. Classification (NCBI taxonomy): domain Bacteria; kingdom Pseudomonadati; phylum Pseudomonadota; class Gammaproteobacteria; order Alteromonadales; family Alteromonadaceae; genus Alteromonas; species Alteromonas sp. ABV4_150. The sequence continues at coordinate 3,858,123 of NZ_CM149971.1, forward strand.
CAAGTGGGGGAACTTTTATCGAGCTTCAGGCAATACAGCGAAAATGGGGAAATCAAGCCCATTGTTCACGGCGACATTAAACCCTCAAATCTTGTTTGGGATGCCACTAATGAATCCATTGGGTTAATAGATTGGGGCTCTTCAGTATTCGCACAAACTGACATTCATGGGCAGTATGTGGGTAACAATGTGATGGATTTAATGTCAGGCGAACTTCATCAGACAAACGCACGACTAGGCGATGTTTACTTTATTGGGGAAGAGCAATTAAACGGCGCACTTTCTAGCCCTCGCTTTGATGAGCAGGGATTAGCTAGCACTCTATACGCTTTAGCATCTGGGCAATCTTGTCGCTATGGCAGTAAAGTCATTACCCCATCATCCCTTGGGTTACCCAAAATGCTCGCTAACATCTTGGAATACATGCTTAGTGATGATCCTGTGAAAAGAAGACAAGGAGGGGATTACTTGTTTAACCACCTTCATGTCCTAAAAAATATGGTTTTCGCACAAGACAATAAGGCGCAGTACACCCCATTAATTCCTACATGGCTAACCCATACTCTTAATGCTGACATAGAAACCGTTGTTTATAGTTCGCGGAAGTCTTATTTACGCCAACAGGCGCTATTATCTGATTCTTTAGATGATAAAGAAGTTGAAGAGTTGCGCTACATAGACGACGCGCAATTTGATCGCTACTACAAAAACTACCTGCAGGGTATGGGAAATACTGAAAAAGCATTTGTATCAGCCATTAGTAGGCTAGGGCGCTATCCGGTAGTAGGCGGTATGGCTGTACGTTGGGAGCCCGAGGGTATATATGTGGATTCCAGCTTAAATTTGTATGATGAAGCCCTCAAAAGTGCCTTTGATTTAGCGGTAAATAACGTTATTAATTTAGCAAGAGCTATTCATAAACCTGCGGTATTTAAATGCTGTATGTTTAACGCCAAAAATACCCTTCATATTGAGCGCAGCAGTGAAGATGAAGCCTTTATACCTAGCAGTGACCTTTTCATTCCTTATGAGTTATCACGTATTTCTGCGCAAAAAGATGAAAGCCGGACTCATTCCTATTTCGAAGACGGCGATGATCCCGATGAATTACTAAAACTGCCACAGGATACTATTGAAACTATTGTTCAGTTAAATACGATACACCACACTGGGTGTATTATATTCGAAGCATTACCTAAGCATTTGAAGATTCACAACTATTACACGTTGCTCGACCATAGCCAAGAAGAGCGATTTAAAGCTTTGCTGGCGCAGGTGGTGCAACAAATTCCTAACATAAAAGGGCTAGGCATTTCAGGGTTTATGAAGTTACCCTATAAAGACACGCGTTTTTTCGAGCACAAAGCAAAATTGCCTGAGAAATATTATCCGCGAAACCCGAAAGCAGTTATTGAAGAGAACGTACAAGATGTCTGAGATTAAACTATCATCACTATTTGAACTCGAAACAGTAGAAGCTGGCATTTATCGAGGTCAAAGCTGGGATCTAGGCTTTAGAGCTTTATTTGGCGGGCAGGTTTTGGGGCAAGCACTAGCAGCAGCCTATGAAACAGTATCACCAGACAGAGTAGCTCATTCATTTCATACCTACTTCCTTTTACCCGGTGATGCTAAGAAACCTGTCGTGTACGATGTTGAGATAGTGCGCGATGGAAGGAGCTTCTCTGCGCGTCGGGTTAAAGCGATACAAGATGGCAGAAACATTTTTTATATGACGGCATCTTTCCAAGTGCCGCAAGAAGGCATGGAGCATCAAAACCCATCTATGCCCGATGTCCCTAGTCCTGAAGAAGTCCAATCTGACATAGAGTTTTACGAAGCAAACTTCAACAAAATTGCGCGCCCTATGCAAGAAGCTTTGAGTTACCATAAGCCGGTAGATATTCGCACGGTTGATGCAGCTAATTCGTATCATTCAGCTAAGCGAGAACCAACCCGTTATATTTGGTTAAAGGCAAGAGATACCATGGATGCGCAACTTGCTGTGCATCAAGCTGCTCTTGCATATGCATCAGACTATCATTTTTTGAGCACCTCACTACAACCTCATGGCGTTGCTGTAACTGATAAGTCGCTTCGCATAGCGACCATTGATCACGCTATGTGGTTTCATCGCCCAATAAGCATGAATGAATGGATGCTATACGCAATGGAAAGCCCTTTTAGTGGTGGTTCTAGAGGCCTGGTTCGCGGTCAAATATTCAATCAAAGTGGCGAACTAATAGCCTCAACTATGCAAGAAGGACTAATGAGAAAAGTAGACGAATAGGGAGTAAGTGAATGCGTTATAAATTAGGTTCGACATCGCCGCAAGTTCATGACAGTGCGTTTATTGCACCAGGTGCCCATATTATTGGGAATGCGGAACTTAAAGAGGGAGCCAGTGTTTGGTTTAACGCCGTAATCCGTGGTGATATGGATAAAATAACTTTGGGTGAAAATACAAATGTCCAAGATGGCAGCGTATTACATACCGACGCTGGAATTCCTTTGGTACTTGGAAAAGGAGTAACCGTAGGGCACAAAGTTATGCTGCACGGTTGTGAAATTGGCGATTATTCATTAATTGGAATTAACGCTGTCGTACTGAACGGTGCCAAAATTGGAAAGTTTTGTATTATCGGTGCTAATGCACTCATTACTGAAAACATGGAAATTCCAGACTACAGTTTAGTTGTGGGGGCACCAGGCAAAGTTATCAGGACTTTTGATGAGAGTGTAGAGCCAAAATTGAAGGCATCAGCAGACCACTATGTCAGCAATGCAAAGACTTACATGACATCTTTGCAACAGATTGATGAGTAATAATTCTACTCACCATTTAACTTTTCTTACCCCATAAAAAATGCCCAGAACAAACGTTCCGGGCCTAGGGGAATGGCTCATTGCTGAGCCGTGCGCTAACTTTTACAGGGAGAGTTTAAATAAAAATTTTTAAACGGACAATTAGTATAGTTTAAATATGCTCAAAATATAAACAACAATTGTGTGAATTTTATCTTACAGGCTCTCTAGCCGATTAAAGATAAAATTAAAACTTTAAAATTCAAAGAACTAGCTCCTGGTCGGATGTGGTAAAAAATTTTTGTAGTACATTAATATATCGTTCCATGCAGTAATGCTCCCCATTTGATGTCCGGATTAAAACCTTCTGCGTATATTCAAATACAGATATAATGCATAACTTTCATTCATGTTGTTTATGTTGAACACAGACGCTTGTTCCGTTTCCCTAAACTTGTAGTATGACGTTATGAGTCATGCTTTGAAGGCATGATACTTACTATAACAATTGGCCCTCACAACAAAAAAAGGTTGGATTATGCAATCGTTTTCTACTTTTATACCGCCTGAGCGTACCTTAATGGGACCAGGACCATCCGACGTTAACCCAAGAATATTAAACGCTATGGCCCGCCCAACTTTGGGTCATCTAGACCCTCTATTCATTGAGTTGATGGACCAAACTAAGCAGCTATTACAATATGCACTTAAAACCGAAAATGCGCTCACTATGCCTATTTCTGCCCCTGGATCTGCGGGTATGGAAGCGTGTTTTGTTAATCTGGTAGAACCTGGCGATAAAGTACTTGTATGCATTAACGGCGTTTTTGGTAACCGCATGGTTGAAAATGTTGAGCGATGCGGTGGTGAAGCTATCACCATAAATAATACGTGGGGTGAGCAAACGGACCTCAATGCTGTTGAAGATGCCCTAAAAGCCAACCCCGAAATTAAAATTCTAGCCTTTGTTCATGCAGAAACATCAACGGGTGTGCGTAATGAAGCAAAAGTACTTTGCGAACTCGCCCAAAAATACGATTGTTTAACTATTGTCGACGCGGTTACTTCGTTAGGCGGCATTGAATTAGACGTGGACGGTTGGGGTATTGATGCAATTTATTCAGGCTCGCAAAAATGCTTAAGTTGCGTTCCAGGAATTTCGCCAGTTTCGTTTAGTGATAAAGCAGTTCACGTTATTCAAAACAGAAAAACAAAAGTGCAAAGCTGGTTTTTAGACATGAATTTGATTGTCGGTTACTGGGGTCAGGGGGCTAAACGTGCGTACCACCATACAGCGCCCGTTAACAGCATGTATGCAATGTACGAATCGCTTCTAATTTTAAAAGAAGAAGGCTTAGAAAATGCGTGGCAGCGACATGCTTCTGGACATGAAAAACTAGCACAGGGCCTCAGTGAGCTAAATTTAGAGCTAACCGTAGACAGCGATTATCGTTTACCTCAATTAAACGTTGTCAAAATACCAGACGGTGTTGATGATGCTGCCACTCGCAAACAACTGCTAGAAGATTTCAATTTAGAAATAGGTGCAGGACTGGGGGATCACGCTGGTAAAGTATGGCGCATTGGGTTAATGGGCTATGCCTGTAAACCACGCAATATAGACCACTGTCTAGCAGCGCTGCGTAGCGTATTGAAATAGTCGTAACTCGTAGCCCCTGTTTTCTATTGTTAACAAGGGGCTTACCCCATAAATAACGCTGCTCGACGAAGTTGTAACTTTCTCGCTTACGGTTAAGTGCTAATATTTCCCACATCAAAGCATTCATCCACGATTCAGCCATGGACCTTTATCCTCCACGCATAGTTTCTAAAATGCAATTTGAAAAGGAATCAATATGAAATTGTTGACGCGTACTAAATCAAACATGTTGAAGAGAGCTCTTTGGGCTTCAGCAGCAATCGCATGGTCCACTCCAATGTTCTCCGCTCAAGCAGCTCAAGATGGAGTGATGAATGTACAAGGCGTAGGTGCCGTAGAAGTAACACCAAATGCTTATTCAGTGAAACTAGTTGTAGAAGAGCAGGGTGAAACAGTAGGTAAACTTAATACACAGCTAGATGCGGATCTACGCTCTATTGTTAAGTTTTTGCTTAATCAAGGTATAGAAGAAAAGCATATTCAAAGTATGCAGGTTCGCCTACAACCACGCTATACCAATACGCCGCAAGGGCGAGAACAACAAGGTTTTGTCCTTTCAAGAGATATAACGGTTACTTCAACTGACCTTGGAACCTACGACAAGGTGCTAGATGGCGTGCTTAAACGCGGTGTTGACCGAGTTCAACAATTCAACTTTATTACTATTGGTGAAGCAGATGCTTACCAAAAAGCGTTGATTGCTGCAGTTAAAGACGCAAAGCAGCGCGCACACTTGTTGGCAAAAGAATTAAACGTGGAATTAGGTGAAGTAGTTGCAATCTCAGAATCTGGTGGCAATATGCCGATTCCAGTAATGCGTGCTGAAGCTTTTGCCAAAGACATGTCTATGTCTCTGCCTGGTCAGGAGCGGATAGAAGCGCGGATTAATGTGTCTTTTAATATTGTTCAATAGCAGGAAAATCGTTTGAAAGAACAACAGTACAGCCAGTTAATTGCCCAAGCGAAAAGCTTGGTTTCTGGTGAGCATGATCTCATTGCCAATATGGCCAACATCAGTGCGCTGCTTTTTAATAACCTCGAAGAGGTAAATTGGGCGGGCTTTTATCTTTTCAAAGAAGAACAATTGGTACTTGGGCCATTCCAAGGTCAGCCTGCTTGTATTCGCATACCGTTAGGAAAAGGCGTTTGCGGTACAAGTGCCAGTACAAGAACGGTCCAGCGCATCGCAGATGTTCATCAATTTGAAGGGCACATTGCTTGTGATGCCGCGTCTAACTCTGAGGTTGTTGTTCCACTTGTAATCAATGATGAGCTTGTAGGTGTGCTTGATATCGATAGCCCTGTGTTTGAACGTTTTAGCGAAGAAGACGAAAAAGGGCTCGTCGAAATTGCTCAAATTCTCATGGATTCGCAGAAATAATTATGAAATCCAGTGTCGATATACATGTTGTTTTATCCACATTTGAGGATATGGAAGACTTTCACGATGACCCAGATGAGGCATCTGAGCGTTTAAACTTTATCCTTCATGCGGTTTATGACAATGCGGAAGAAGATATTGAAACACAGCGTTTAGAGCAAATTTTGCACTATGCATGGGAATCTTGGCAACAAGATAAGCATTTATTAGAAATAGATGACGACGAATTGCTTGATTGGGTTGACCACACGCTGGCAACTTGGGATGATGCAAGCAACGATGAAATCTCTTGAATAATTTAGAAAGTTAATGGAATCACCAGAGAAGTTTACTAACAGTAAGGAAGTGATAGCTTTCCTTGCAGAGACCTTTCCGAAATGTTTTAGCATTGAAGGCGAGGCCCGCCCACTTAAGATCGGTATTTTTCAAGATCTTGCCACCCGTTTAGAAGAAGACGAACGCGTAAGTAAAACGCTGCTTCGCTCTACACTACGTCATTACACCAACAGCTGGCGCTATCTTTATAGCATCAAAGAGGGTGCAAATCGTGTGGATTTAGACGGCGTTGAAGGCGATGCAATTGAAAAAGAACACGCTGAACATGCGCAACAGCAGTTAGAAGAGAGCAAAGCGAAAGCCGCTGAAAAGCGCAAAGCCAAGCTTTCACAGCAGCCCAAGCGCAAAGACAAACGTCAATTTAATCGTCCAAAAGGTGAAAAATCTGCAAATTCGGACCATGCTGATGCTAAGCGCGGAACTAAACCGAAAAATAACAGACCAAACAATACACCACCTGCTAAATTGACCGACAGCGATTTACAGCAAGGCACGAAAGTTACCGTTAAGTTAGGTAAAGCACCTATGCCTGCGGTAATTACCGAAGTTGCTAAAGATGGCATTCACGTTCAATTAGACTCAGGCATGGTAGTTAAAGTAAACGCTGACGCTTTACGTTTGGCACGCTCCAAGAGGTCGTAAATATGAGAGACATCCTTCGAATTTCCATTGCTAGTGCTTTTCTTACCGTAGGGGTAGGAGCAGGCGCTGTTACGTCAACACCCGATGTAGACGAGCTTCCAATTTTACAACAGGAATCTCAACACAGTGTTGCCGCAAAGCGAGTAAGCGCACTTTTTACTAGGGCGCACTACAAGGAAATTTCGTTGGATGACGTACTCTCAGCCAGAGTTTATCAGCGCTTTATCGACTCACTCGATCACAATAAACAAGTATTGTTGTTATCTGACGTGGTAGGTTTCGAAAAATACCGTACCCTGTTCGACGATGCGCTGAGTAAAGGCAATCTTTCTGTTGCCTACGATATGTACAATGTGAGCGCAAAACGACGAATTGAACGTTATGAGTTTGCGTTATCACTGTTGGAAAAGGGCCCGTTCGACTTCGAAAAGGAAGGCGATAAGTTCTATTACGATAGAGAGGACGCTGATTGGCCTGCTAGCAAAGCAGAGCTTGATGAAGTTTGGCGTCAACGCGTAAAATACGATGCGTTGAATCTTATGCTTGCGGATAAAACTTGGGAAGAGGCGAAAGAGCTTCTTACCAAACGATATACACGAGCAATTAAACGTACCAAGCAGGCAAAGAGCGAAGACGTTTTTCAAACGGCAATGAATGCATTTGCTCGCACCATTGAGGCGCACACCAGTTATTTATCACCGCGAAATGCAGAACGTTTCCAAATGGACATGAACTTGTCATTTGAAGGTATAGGCGCGGTGCTACAAAGCGAAGATGACTACACGGTTATCAAAAGCGTTGTGCCAGGTGGTCCAGCCGATGAGTCAGGCGCAATTAAGCCTGAAGATAAAATTGTCGGCGTAGCGCAAGACGATGAAGAATTTGTGGATGTCATTGGCTGGCGATTAGACGAAGTGGTTGAGTTAATTAAAGGCCCAAAAGGAAGTACTGTTCGCCTTCAGGTTGAGAAAGGCGCGAGTGATTCAAAGACAACTTCCGTGGTTAGTTTAACTCGCGATAAAATAAAGCTTGAAGACCGCGCAGCAAAATCTGAAGTATATGTTCCTCAAACCGGCCCACACGCTGGTGAGCCGTTAGGTGTTATCACGATTCCAAGCTTTTACAACAACCTTAGTATGGATGTTGCAAAAGAAATCGAGAGCTTGAAAGCACAAAACGTAAAAGGCGTAATCGTTGATTTACGTGGTAACGGCGGTGGTTCGCTTACTGAAGCCACATTATTAACCGGTTTGTTTATAGAAAAAGGCCCGGTTGTTCAAATTCGATATGGTCAAAGTAAAGTAAGCGTAAACCGTGATACGGACGGTGAAGTAGCCTACGATGGTCCGCTGACGGTATTAGTGGACCGCTATAGTGCATCTGCGTCAGAAATTTTCGCAGCAGCCATGCAGGACTATAATCGCGCACTCATTGTTGGTGAACAAACCTTTGGTAAAGGTACAGTGCAGCAGCACCGCGGATTAGGTAAAATTTATGACCTTTATGACAACCCATTAGGTAGTGTTCAGTTTACTATCGCGAAGTTCTATCGTATTGATGGCGGGAGTACCCAGCATAAAGGCGTCATTCCTGACATTCTATACCCGTCTGCTGTAGAGCCGTCAGAATGGGGCGAAGCCCAAGCAGAAAATGCGTTACCGTGGGACAGCATTAATCGAGCAAATTACACAACGTTTGCCGATGGTACCGCTGCTTTGGACGTGTTAACTGCCAAACACAATAAACGTATTCTTCAAAACCCCGAGTTTTCTTATATTTACGATGATATTGAAGAGTATAAAGAGAACAAAGACAAGGATTACATCTCTTTAGTGAAGTCTGAACGCGAAGCCGAGAAAAAAGAGGCAGAAGAAAAGTCACTTACTCGTGCTAACGAACGTTTACAGAGAATGGGGATGGAAACCGTCACATCATTGGACGACCTACCCGAAGATATGGAAGAATTAGATCCATTCTTGGATGAAGCAGCCAATATCACTTTCGATATGATTGAAACAGGCCGTTACGCAATCACAAGAAATTAAGCGATTAAAATAAAGGGCTGGTCTAGGGCCAGCCCTTTTTTTGTGTCTATAAATAATTAAATAAAACAATAATAAAGGGAAATAACATGGCTATCAGAGGCGAATTTTCCTCTCGAATAGGGTTCGTGCTAGCAGCGGCAGGCTCAGCAGTTGGACTCGGTAATATTTGGGGATTTCCCACAAAAGTAGCGAGTAATGGTGGCGCAGCGTTTGTACTCGTTTATTTGCTCCTAGCGTTTGTACTCGCCTATCCGGTTCTTATGGCTGAACTTATAATTGGACGTAGCTCTCGTTCAAATATGGTTGATGCTTTAGGTAAAATATCAGGGAACTTTGCAGGCCGGTTAACTGGTATTTGGGGCTGTATTACCGTTTCTCTCATCCTCGCTTTCTACGCTATCGTGGGTGGATGGATGTTAGTTTATTTCGCCGAGTCTGCAGTTAGTCTGGTAGGTTTAGACAGTGCAAGCGAATGGTTGCTCACATCTTCAGTTACGCGTAACGTTATATTCTGCTTTTTATTCATGGGGTTAACCGCGTTTATAGTTGTTGGCGGTGTTAAGTCGGGTATTGAGAAATGGTCAGTTCGACTCATGCCTACTTTGGTAATCCTTATCCTTGCGCTCATTGTTTATGTAAGCCTTCAACCTGGAGCAATAGAGGGATGGTCAGCATATTTGGTACCTGACTTTACCCGTGTGTTAGACCCAGAGCTCTTAATCAATGCAATGGGACAGGCGTTTTTCTCGATGTCGTTAGGTGTGGGCACTATGCTAGTTTATGGTTCTTACCTTAGTAAAAATGAGAATTTACCAAGCATAGGCGCGTCTGTTGCGTTAGTCGATATTGGTGTAGCTGTGATTGCAGGGATGCTAATTATTCCTGCTATGTACGTTGCTTTAAACAATGGCGTTGAAATCTTTACGCCAGAAGGCGCGTTAATTCAAGGTGACACGCTAATATTTAAAGTTCTGCCTGCTCTTTTTGACACCATAGGTACCGTCGGTCTTTTCGTTGCCTTTACCTTCTTCGCATTAATGGCTATAGCTGCCGTCACGTCTTCAATTTCAATGTTGGAAGTGCCGGTTGCCTTTATGGTGGAAAGCAAAGGACTACAGCGTAAAAAAGCAGTGGTGCTAATGGCTTCGATTATCTTTTTATTAAGCTGCATTATTATTTTGAATTTCGAAACTTTGTTTGGCCTTGTAATTGCTCTAACCACAGAGTACAGCCAGCCACTCCTTGGGCTAGCGTTATGTATTTTTGCTGGTTGGGTATGGCGTAGAGACGCAATCCTGGATGAACTCAAGCAAGGTGATCAGTATGCCGAGCAAAGTATTTTCTGGAAAATCTGGCCTTGGTATGTGCGCTTTGTTTGCCCAGTTATCATAGCGCTAATGTTCTATCGTTCAGTGTTCTAAAGCACCATTAGTTGCAGCAAGCAGCACGTTTAACGCGTTATAAATACAATAAAAAAGGTTTTTAAAAACGACAATGACGAATAAAGAGATAAAGACGCCGTCACTACCCGATGCAATGCTTCCTATTGTTGCGCTAGTGGTCATGATGGGAAGTGCAGTTTACCTGTTTAAGGATAATTCATCATATGGGCCCAACCAAATTGCGCTACTTTTGGCAATGGGCTTAGCTGCTATTATCGGCATGAAAAATGGGTATAGCTGGAAAACGATAGAGAAGGGGATCGTTGACGGTATTTCTATGTCTCTGGGTGCCTGCCTAATTTTGTTAGCTGTAGGCTCACTGATAGGTACATGGATGCTCGCCGGCACTGTTCCTACACTCATTTATTTTGGTTTAGAGCTACTCAACCCTTCGTTTTTCTATGCTGCCGCATGTCTTATTTGTGCCGTGGTTGCTATGAGTATTGGTAGTTCTTGGACTACTGCGGCAACGGTAGGTGTGGCATTAATGGGTGTATCAGCGGGTATGGAAATGTCAGCAGCTATTACGGCTGGCGCTGTGGTGTCTGGTGCGTACTTTGGTGATAAAATCTCCCCTCTATCTGAGACCACGAACCTGGCGCCAGCAGTCGCGGGGACCGATTTATTTGATCACATACGCTACATGTTGTGGACCACTATTCCAAGCTTTGTCATAGCTCTTATCTTATTCACCGTTCTAGGATTTAGTGAAGTGGGTGAAGCTAAAGCAGAGCGTATTGAGCAAATGCAGCTATTGCTAAATAACTCTTTTGATTTGGGCTGGCATTTACTTATTCCTCTTGTTGTTCTGCTTACTTTAGCAGTAAAGAAAATGCCAGCTTTCCCAGCGGTTTTTATTGGCGCCTTACTAGGCGGCATTTGGGCTGTCGTGTTTCAGTGGGACGTGGTTACTTCAATGGCGAGTAGCGAAGACTCTGCAAATGTTGGGGCGCTAAAAGTTGTGTGGACGGCGCTATTTGATGGGGTAAGCTTTTCTACGCCAGACGAAAATCTAAATAGCTTGCTGTCTCGCGGCGGCATGTCATCTATGCTTAATACCATTTGGCTTATCATCTGTGCGATGTCTTTCGGTGCGGTACTTGAGCGTGTTGGGCTACTGAAGCGCGCCGTATCTGCCATATTGATTGGCGCTAAGTCAGCGGGTGATATGGTAAGTCGTACCATTCTTACGTGCTTTGGAACTAACCTTGTAACGGCTGATCAGTATATATCTATTGTCATGCCAGGTCGTATGTACAAAGAAGAATTTAAAAAGCGAGGTTTAGACCAACTTAACCTTTCTCGCAGTCTTGAAGACGGCGGCACACTTACATCACCACTCATTCCTTGGAACACCTGTGGTGCCTACATGCACAGTGTTTTATTGGTGAACCCATTTGATTATGTATTCTATGCATTCTTTAACGTAATCAACCCGATCCTTGCTGTCGTGTATGCGTACTTAGGTATTAAGATTTTACGTATTACACCACCGCACGTTGAAGTTAACAGCAAAGAGTCGGTTTAACCAAACGTTCCAAATAAACCCACGTAGGCTTTCTTTTAGGAGGATCTATGTCAGTTCAAGCTAAACGCCGGGCGGATTATCAACCGCCCGCTTTTTCAATAGCGACAGTTGACCTACATATTACGCTGCATCCAACGCAAACTCAGGTTATCAGTACATTATCCGTCACACGTAATGGCAATCACGATAGCCCTTTAACCCTTGATGGCGATAACTTATCACTTGACGCTATTGCTATTAACGGTAATGCTTTATCTGATGACGAATATTCTGTGTCGGACTCATCTTTAAGTATAGCGACAACTCTCGATGATTTTGTCCTAGAGATTACAAACACCATCGCGCCCGAACAAAACAAAGCCCTTGAAGGCTTGTATTTATCAGGCGGTGCGTATTGTACACAGTGTGAAGCTGAAGGCTTCCGTCGAATTACCTACTTTATGGACCGCCCAGATGTCTTATCTGTTTATACGGTTACAGTAGTTGCAGATAAATCAGTGCCGATGCTTTTGGCCAATGGCAACCCAGTGGACAGGGGCGAAGTAGACGAAAATACCCATTTCGTGAAATGGCATGACCCGCATCCTAAACCTTGTTACCTTTTTGCGTTGGTTGCCGGTGATTTTGATTTACTAACCGATAGCTACACAACGACAAGCGGTAAAGACGTTGCGTTAGAATTGTATGTCGATAAAGGCAAAAAGTCCCAGGGCGTTTTTGCATTAGAGTCGCTAAAACGGGCTATGAAATGGGACGAAGATGTCTTCGGGCTTGAGTACGATTTAGATATTTACATGATTGTTGCCGTCGACTTCTTCAATATGGGAGCGATGGAAAACAAAGGCTTGAATGTTTTTAACAGTAAGTTTGTCCTAGCCGACCAAAAAAGCGCAACTGACGATGACTTTTTTAATGTGGAATCGGTCATCGCGCACGAGTATTTTCACAACTGGACGGGTAACCGAGTCACGTGTCGCGATTGGTTTCAGCTAAGCTTAAAAGAAGGGCTTACAGTTTTCAGAGACCAACAGTTTAGTGCTGATATGACCTCGGCGTTAAGTAACCGTATAAAGCATGTTCGCGTAATGCGAGAGCATCAGTTTGCTGAAGATGCCAGCGCGATGAGTCACCCAATTCGCCCTGAAGAAGTGATTGAAATGAATAACTTCTACACGGTAACAGTTTATGATAAGGGCGCAGAAGTCATTCGAATGTTCCACACCTTGCTTGGTCCTGATGGGTTCAGACGGGGCATGGATGAGTACTTCAAAAGGCACGATGGTCAAGCGGTCACGTGTGACGATTTTATTTCAGCCATGCAGTCGGCAACTGATTTAGATTTGACTCAGTTTACCCGTTGGTACAGCCAATCTGGTACACCAGTGATTTCTGTTCAGCACAGCACGGAAGCTGGCGACAACGACACCGTGAAGCAAACCTTTACACTGACGCAACATACACCCGCAACGTCAGATCAAAGTGAAAAGCTGCCGCTTTATATTCCAGTGAATATTGAGATAATTGATAAAGAGGGCAATACCTATACTGACAATGACTCGCTCATTGATGACGGTATGGTTATCTTGAAAGATACCTCTTTGCGTTTAACCGTAGATGCTAAAGATAATGAATTGACACCTGTTGTGTTAGGTAACTTCTCAGCGCCAGCAAAAGTAGAGAACCCCCTAGATACAGAATCATTGCTTACCATTTTTAAACATGCGAAAGATCCGTTCAATCGCTGGGATGCTATGCAAGCCTTGTATGACCGCTGTATCAAGCAATTGGAAGAATCACCGGGGTCTGCCATTAGCAACGATATTTGGAATGGTATTAAGCAGGCTATAGCTCAGGAGCAGAATAACCTTGAATTGCTTGGGGAGTGTTTGGTTATTCCTTCTTTTGAGACCTTGTGTCAAGGCCGTAGCAATATCACTGTTTCCGCGCTATCGAGCGCTCGGAAAGCATTTTCTGACCAGTTTTCGCGCGCACTAGAGCAAGAGCTTTTAGCTGTGTTTAATAACATTGAACAAGGCGCTTACAGTTACACGCAGGATGCGATAAACAAACGTCGCTGTAAAAATGTCGTACTTGCACACTTAGCACGATTACCTCAGTACGAAAAACTTGTCGTGTCGCAATTTGATAATGCAGATAACATGACCGATACACTCGGGGCACTTAGAAGCGCGCAGCACTGCAGTTCAGCCACTTTTGATAGCTTAATGGCTCGATTTGAACAAACGTGGAATCACGACCCCCTTGTGCTAGACAAATGGTTTGCGCTTCATGCAACGCAAAATCGCGAAGATATATTTGCTACCATCACGATGTTATGTGAGCACCCGCAGTTTGCAATGAGCAATCCAAATCGCGTTCGCTCTGTAATTGGTAGTTTTGCGTTTTATAATAGCGAAAGGTTCCATGCTGCAGATGGCAGCGGTTATAAGTTTGTAACTGACTATTTGCTTGAGCTGGATGCAGTCAACCCGCAAGTTGCCGCTCGTATAGTAACACCGTTAACTCAGTGGCAGGGTTTTGCTAGTGAACACCAAGTTCATATGAAGCAGCAGCTTGGCCGCTTGCTTAACCACAAGGGTTTGAGCAAAGATTTGTTTGAAAAAGTAAGTAAAAGTCTTGCTTATGAAAAGCATTAATGGAACAGACTCTGTTTTTTACTTTTCAATAAACGCACCTTACCAACAATGTGAGGTGCTTTATGTACCGTCTATGCTAGATGTGGTCATGGTGAGTGAATCAGGTCTTAGTGTTCAGGTACCGACTAATCGGCTGCGCCAATTCGTAACATCGGACGGTATTAAAGGTCGTTTCAGAATGATCATAGACGCTAATAAAAAAATCAAATCCTTTGAAAGGCTCAGGTAGGGCCTTTCCAATTTTTCCCCAAGTCAATTTCTTCTCAAAACGCACGTTGTCTACGCTTAATCCTTTCTATCGTAAATAGGGGATGTAGAGCACGCTTTATCCCAGTTAAAAACCGCAAAGCAGTAAATCAAATAATTCCGCGCAAAACTTATACAATTTTCCTGCAACTTTATAAATGCCTTTTATACTCACAATAAAGCAATAACTATTTGATACGACTAATGTTGTAAATTTTGTTAACTGGTAGGATTAGTTCTTGCGGTTATGGCAAAATGATGTAATGATTTTGTTAATCGTTATGGTTGGTCATGATGTCACGTATTAAGTCACATCGACTTGGGAGTATAAAAATATGAAAAACGGGCCTAGCGCTTTTAAAATATCACCGGTAGCAGCGGGAGTTCTCTCACTGCTAGGTGCTGCTTCAGTACCAGTGCATGCTGCAAATTGGCAAGTAGGTGATGTAAGTATTTCTTTAGATTCAACATTTACATTGGCTACAAGTATTCGAACAGAGGCACGAGATTACGACCTTATTGGTAACAGTAACCACCCTCAATTCGATTGGAGTGGTTATCACGCAGCTTTCAATCCTTTATACCCAAGCAGCGATGTGTGGGCGTTAGCAGACGGTGCATATTCAACCAATGGTGACTTAGGTAACCTTGCTCACGATCCAGGCGATGCTTTCGCTACGCAAGTGTCAGGAACACACGAACTAGATATTAACTTTGGTGACTACGGCTTCTTTGCTCGTGGATTCTGGTTCTATGATTTCGAGCAGATGGATGGCGACCGCCCATACTCTAACCCGATAACGGGTAACCAATACGACTTGTGTCAAGACCCTGAAGCTGAGGACTTACTTTGTACAGACGTACGTCTGTACGATGCGTTTTTCTACGGCGACTGGTGGATTGGCGACAAGCCGCTTACGCTTCGCGTAGGCCGCCAGGTTATCAGCTGGGGGGAAAGTACGTTCATCCAACACGGTATTAACACAACCAACCCTGTTGACGTTACTCGTGCACGTGCACCAGGTGCCGAACTTAAAGAGGTGTTCCTACCGGTAGGTATGGTCTACGCTTCCTTGGGCTTGACCGATACAGTCAGTATCTCTGGTTATTATCAATATGAATGGCAGGAGAGCTGGTTACCGGTATCGGGAAGCTACTTCGCTGGTAATGACTTCGCAGGTGAGGGCGGTCAGCGCAACAACATTCAGTTAGGTTTCAGTGGCAACCCTGACATCGATCTTGATCATTTATTGACAGCGCTAAACGGGTACGGTGACTTGTTGCGTTCAGGTGCTGATGCTGCCGATATATCTCAGGCTTATCTCGCTTACCCAACAAAGGTCGCTGTACGAGGCTTTAGCGATGAAGTGCGTAATGATGCAGATGACCAAGGTCAATATGGCCTTCGCTTAACCTGGTTTGCAGAAAACCTAAACGAAACCGAGTTTAGCTTTTATCATATAAACTACCACAGCCAGCGCCCATTGATTTCAGGTGTTACCTCTGATTTCACTCAAGAAGGAATTGGTGCTGACCTCGCGTTTATTGCAGCTAATGAAGTTACTCGTGACAACATCACTGAGCTAGGCGCGTTCACGAAGTCTGAGTTCTTCTTCCCAGAAGACATCAAACTTTATGGTATGAGCTTCAACACCAACATAGGCACTACAGCCCTTGCTGGTGAGTTTGCGTACCGTGTAGATGAGCCATTACAAATCGACGATGTTGAACTGCTATACATGGGTATGCCAGAGCAGTTGGCTAATGCCGGCCTACGCCCTGATTTAGCGGGTATATCACAGCTAAACAACATTGGTCGCGCTGTAGGCCCTGGCGAAACCGCAGAAGGTTTCCTATTCTCTGATACATGGCAGATGCAGTTTACTGCATCACACGTATTCGGTCCTAAGTTCGGCTCTGATAACTTTGTGCTTCTAGGTGAAGTAGGTTATGTGAACGTTGTTGATATGCCAGATCCAGACGTAATTCGTTTAAATGCTCCTGGCACAGCACGAACACCGTCTCTAGAACCGATCAACGGCAATGCCCGAGAGGGATTACATGTTGGCCTTTCAGATGGTCCTGAAACTAACCCGTTTGCAACAGACGACGCATGGGGTTACCGTTTGTTAGCTGTTGCTGATTACAATTCAATTTTCGCGGGTATGAACCTTCGGGTTCGCGGTACCTTCTCCCATGATGTTGAAGGTACAACGCCGGATCCATTATTTCTTTTCACAGAAGATGTTAAGTCTGCTGCACTTTCTTTCACGTTCGACTATTTAAGCAAATGGTCTGCAACGGCGTCTTACAGTGCATTCTGGGGCGGCATTGGTACAACTAATGCGCTATCTGACAGAGACTTCATTTCATTTAACATCAAATACGCAATCTAAGAGTGGTTTTTATGATTAGAAAAGTAGGAATTATCGCTGCAGCCTTGTCACTAGCCTTGTCTGGTGCAAGCGCAATGGCTAAAGTGTCTGAAGCAGACGCAAACAAATTGGGTAATGATTTAACACCATTAGGCGCGGTTAAAGCGGGAAATGCAGACGGCAGTATTCCAGCGTGGACTGGCGGTATTACTGCTGCTCCTTCTGGTTATACCGTGGGTGACCATCATCCTGATCCATATCCAGATGATAAAGTGCTATTTGAAATTACGGCTCAAAACTACAAAGAGTACGCAGAGTTTTTATCAGAAGGTCAGAAGAAGTTATTTGAAGCGTACCCAGAAACATTCCGCATGCCGGTTTATCCAACCCGTCGTTCTGCGTCAAATCCACAAGCGATTTATGATGCTACTAAGGTAAACGCGACACGCGCCGAATTGCTTGATGACGGTAATGGTATTAAAGGCGCAGTTTTGGGTATTCCTTTCCCAATTCCTCAAAACGGTCTTGAGGCAATTTGGAACCACATTCTTCGCTATCGTGGCGAAGCGGTTCAGCGCAACGGTGGGCAAGCGGCTGTAACTACCGGCGGTGACTACAATGTTATTGGTTTTGACGAGCAGTTATTAATTAAGTACGCAGAAGAAGATGCTACGCCAGAGAAGCTAACAGAAGACAATATTTTGTTTATGTTTAAGCAAAAGGTGACTAAGCCAGCTCGCTTAGCGGGGACTGCGCTACTTGTTCATGAAACAGTAGATCAGGTAAAAGAGCCGCGTAAAGCATGGACTTATAACACCGGTCAGCGTCGTGTGCGTCTTGCGCCAAATATCGCGTATGACACACCAGGAACAGCAGCAGACGGTCTTCGTACTACCGATGACTTCGATATGTTTAACGGTTCTCCAAACCGTTACGACTGGAAACTTGTTGGCAAGCAGGAAATGTTTGTTGCCTACAACAACTATGCACTTCATTCAGACAATGCCTCATATGAGGATATTTTGAAGCCAAATCACGTTAATCCAGAATTAACACGCTGGGAAAAGCACCGTGTTTGGGTAGTTGAAGCGACGCTAAAAGAAGGGTTCCGTCATATTTATCAAAAACGCGTATTCTTCATCGATGAAGATAGCTGGCAAATTCAAGTTGCTGATATGTATGATAATCGTGGCGAACTGTATCGCGTTGGTGTAGCTTATGGTGTGAACTATTACGAAGTACCAACACAATGGTCGACGCTTGACGCGTATTACGACTTAAACTCTCGACGTTATCTAGCTATTGGTTTAGACAACGAAGAAGAGATGTATGACTTCACCGTACGCCCTCGAGATGTGGAATTCACGCCTCAAGCGTTACGACGAGAAGGTATGCGCTAATCGCCTTACACAACAAACGGTTGGCAAATGCCAACCGTTTTTGTATACAGACAATTATAAATAGGGGGAATGGTTAATTATGAAAAAAACCATTGCAGCGTGCATTGCCGCCACTTTCGCAGTTAATTACTCTTCAACTGCACTCGCCGAAGAAGCATTCATGGCACCATTGGTTGAGCAATCGGTTCTTTTGGACATAGACGCTGATTCATTTGTCGTTATTGTCGGTGAACGCGGTCACGTTTTATTATCGGAAGATGGCAAGAGTTTTCATCAGAAACTCGTGCCTACTCAATCAACGCTTACTGCAACGACTGTTGTAGGTGAGAACATTTGGGCAGTAGGTCACGACGCTGTCATTCTTCATTCTTCAGACAAGGGCGAAACTTGGGAAATTCAAAATTATCAACCCGACCTTCAACGCCCGTTTTTAGATGTATTATTTTTTGACGAGAAGCAAGGCATAGCCACTGGTGCTTATGGCCTGTTTTATCGAACGCTTGACGGTGGAAAAACGTGGACAGCAGAACGCCACGCCAGTCTTCTTGATCCAATGGACCAAGAATACCTTGAAGAAATTCGCAAGGAAGACGAAGAATTTTATCAACAAGAGTTAGAGTCTATTTTACCGCACTTAAATCGCGTGACCCTTGACGGAGATACGCTTTACATGGCTGGTGAAGCGGGTTTGTTAGCAAAAAGTACCGACATGGGCGAGTCTTGGGAGCGTTATTACGTCGACTATACTGGGTCATTTTTTGATATCAAACCGTTAGATGAAAATACGGTGTTAGCGGTAGGACTTCGCGGTAACATTTTCGTGAATAGAAACCAAGCGGAATGGGAATACGTTCAAACCTGCTCAACCAGCACCCTTAACTCAATTCTCGTTGGCTCAGAGTCAAAGGTCTATGCGTTAGGCAACAACGGTATGATGGTAAGCGCACAGCGTCCACTACCTACCAGTATGCGGGACCCTTATGCCAATCCATCAGACTGCGAAGCTGATGAAGGCATCAAGGTATCACAGATAAAAGATAAAGCAGCGCTTTTAAATGCTACACAGTTCAATGGTACAAGCATTGCTGTTTCCGCGAATGGCATTAAAACGTTGAGTTTAAAATAGGGCAGTATAAAAACAATGACCCATTTTCTAGAAAAATTAGTGTTTGGAAACCGTAAAATTGTGGTAGCGCTTTTCGCTATGGCAACGGTATTTCTAGGTTATCAAGCCTCACAGATGCGCTTGGACGCAGGTTTTGAAAAAAATATTCCGCTTAATCACGAATACATGAAAACCTATATTGAGCACCGCCAAGATTTTGGTGGGGCCAACAACATATTAGTTTCTGTCTGTGATAAGAACGACAATATTTACAATCAGAACTTCTTCGATACGTTGAAAAATGTTCACGACCAGCTTTTCTTTATTAATGGGGTGAACCGTTCATTAGTTATCTCACTTTTCTCCCCATCAACGCGCTTTACAGAAATTGTTGAAGGCGGCTTTGCTGGCGGCCCAGTCATCCCAGCAGACTTTAATTCGTCTAGCCCTGAAGCACTGGAATTAGTTGCTGCAAATGTAGAAAAGGCAAACATTGTAGGTCGACAAGTTTCAAGTGACTACAGCTGTGCTATGGTAACCGCACAGTTGCTAGATATTGACCCACAAACTGGTGAGCCGCTTAACACACTCGCTCTGGCAGCAGAACTAGAAGATCAGCTTCGTGGTCAGTATGAAAACGAAAATACCTCTATTCATATTATCGGTTTTGCAAAAATGATTGGTGATGTGGCTGATGGTGCTAAGGACGTACTGTTATTTTTCGCCATTGCCATCGCGATCACTGCGGTAATGGTGTACTTCTTCTCACGTAGCATCATGCTTACTGTATTGCCATTGGTTTGCTCAATTATTGCTGTTATCTGGCAGCTTGGACTTTTGACCTCAATCGGCTTTGGCATGGACCCTATGTCAATTCTAGTACCATTTTTGGTGTTCGCGATTGGTGTTAGTCACGGTGTGCAAATGATTAACGCTGTAGAAAAACAGGCGGTAACGGGTATTGGCGCAAAACGGGCTTCCATGGCAGCATTTAGAAACCTATTGGTACCAGGCGGTATTGCCTTGTTATCAGATACTGTAGGTTTCATGACGTTGCTGGTTATCGATATCGGCATTATTCGCGAGTTGGCCATTACAGCAAGTATGGGTGTTGCAGTAATTATTCTTACCAACCTATTGCTGCCTTCCTGTCCTTATGAGCTTCTTAAAGCTTGACCAGAAATATGTTGAAAAATTTGCGGGTAAGGAAAATACTAACTCTCGGTTCTGGGAAGTTATTGCTGCATGTTCGCGTAAAAAGCCAGCAGCATTAATCTTAACCGTTACCGCTATTTTGTTTGTACTTGGGCATTTCCAGGCTCAGAACATGAAAATAGGGGACTTGCACGCAGGGGCTCCGGCCTTGCATGAGACATCACGCTATAACCAGGATACCTTCTTAATTACCGATAAATATGAGGTTACGGTAGACTACATTTCTATTCTTGTAGAAACCACGCCAGAAGCCTGTACATCGCACAGCGTGATGAAAGCCATGGATGACTTCCAGTGGAAGATGGAAAACGTACAAGGCGTACAGTCTGCAGTGTCCCTTGCGTCAGTAGCCAAAATTGTTAATGCGGGTTACAACGAAGGTAACGTTAAATGGCAAGTTCTACCGCGTAATCAACAGACGTTAGTTCAAGCTATTTCTCGTGTACCTACTTCGTCAGGACTCCTTAATGGCGATTGTTCAGTTATGCCGATAATTCTGTTTATGGAAGATCACAAGGCAGAAACTATTTCTCGCGTTGTTGATGCAGTTAAAGCGTACCGCGATGAATACCAAACTGACGATATGAAGTTTAGCCTTGCTTCTGGTCCTGTTGGCGTAATGGCTGCTACCAACGAAGCAGTTAGCGCAGCACAAGACCCAATGATGCTTTATGTATTTGGTGCTGTTATTGCGCTATGCCTAATAAGCTTCAGGTCTATTCGTGCCACCCTAGTTGTTGTTATACCGCTATATGTTGTTTCTGTGCTGGCTCAAGCACTAATGACATACCTGCAAATTGGCCTCACCGTTTCTACATTGCCAGTTATCGCACTTGGCGTGGGTATTGGCGTGGACTATGGTATTTATATCCTCTCTACTAAGAGCTTAATGCTGAAGAAGGGTGCAACCGTTCAAGAGGCATATTTTGCAGCCCTGAAAGAGCGTGGCAGTGCCGTATTGTTTACCGGTATCACATTAGCAATAGGCGTTAGTACCTGGGTGTTCTCTTCACTTAAGTTCCAAATGGATATGGGTATATTGCTAACATTCATGTTCGTTGTGAACATGCTTGGAGCAATAATTGTACTACCCGCCTTAGCTAGGTTCCTATGGTGGAATAAGAATGACCCTGGTGCGTAAATTATTTTTGCATAGCTACGCATAAAAAAGGGCCTTTAGGCCCTTTTTTTTATGTGTTTTCTGCATAGTTATCTATGCTGTTAATATAAGGTTAAAAATGGGCTTTCATTAGCGTCATTTATTAGAGAAAATAGTTAGGTACTCGACACTTATACCAAGTTTAATTGGTATTACGACATTCAAAAAAGGTTAACAAATGACAGTCACCTCACAGCGACACTCAGTACTGCTAGACAATGTATTTGCACTTATTGACAAAAAAGTAGATACCAAGCAGAAGTCTCTTGTGCAGCAATTCGGACGTCTGTTGTATAAAAACATATCAAGCGATGACTTAGAAAATCGCAACGACAGCGACCTTTATGGTGCAACACTCAGTTTATGGAATGGTTTGGCAAAGTTTGAATATGCTTCGCCTTACATTCGTGTTTTCAACCCTGAAATAGCGAAACATGGCTGGCACTCAAGCCACACAATAGTGGAAATTATTGTATCGGACATGCCTTTCTTGGTTGACTCTGTACGTATGTTGCTTAATCGGTTGAACATTACCGCACATTTATTTCTTCATAGCCCCATCGGCGTTAAGCGGGATAAAGGGAACAAATT
The DNA here is from genome assembly GCF_056311745.1 of Alteromonas sp. ABV4_150. Taxonomy (NCBI): domain Bacteria; kingdom Pseudomonadati; phylum Pseudomonadota; class Gammaproteobacteria; order Alteromonadales; family Alteromonadaceae; genus Alteromonas; species Alteromonas sp. ABV4_150. Next base: position 3,880,710 of record NZ_CM149971.1, read on the forward strand.
AGAAGCCTTTGCAGAGCCAGGAAAACCCCTAGATGGTGCTAAAAAAGAGACTGTCATTTTCATCGAAATCGATAGACAAACTTCAAAAAAAGATATCGATGCATTAACTAAAGAACTTTATTCAGTGGTTGATGAAGTCTCTTTAGCAGTTGAAGACTGGCAGGGCATGACCAGTACTTTGCAAGACGTCATAAAAAATAACGCGAAATACAATTGGCCTGTGTCTGCAGATGCGAAAAAACAAACCAAGGCGTACCTTGAGTGGTTAGGTGACCATAACTTCACCATGATGGGATATCGCTATTATGAGGTTAAAGCAATTGAAGGCGACCATAGGTGGATACCGAAAAACGAAACTAGCTTAGGCCTTCTTAAAAACTCAATAAATGACCGCGAACGTCTGTTATCAAGACTGCCTGCTTCAGCTAGAGCTGAAGCCTTAAGCAAAAGTCCGTTGATATTAACAAAAACAAATTCCCGTGCTCGCGTGCATCGACCAGCCTATATGGACTATGTAGGCGTTAAGGTATTCAACAAAGACGGGCAGGTTGTAGGTGAACATCGCTTTCTAGGACTTTATTCAGCATCCTTCTATAACAATAGTGTAACCCAACTACCCATTTTGCGTGAAAAGATTAAGCGTATTTGTGAATTATCTGGTTTCGAGCCAGGCACACACGCATACAAAGCTTTCGCGAACATTATAGAAACCTACCCCCGTGATGAATTACTGCAAACTCCAGCAGAAGAACTCGCACAAATCGTGATGGGCATATTCCAAATGCAAGAGCGTGGTATATCTCGCCTGTTTATCCGTAAGGACACATTTGGCCGCTTCTTCTCTTGCATGGTATTTGTGCCAAGAGAGCGCTATAACACTCAGTTGCGTAAAGAGACTCAAGCGTTACTCAAAGCTTCATTAGGCGCCACAGAGGAAGTCGAATTTACCACCTTTTTCTCAGAATCTGTATATGCCCGTACGCATTACATTGCTAGAGTCAACGATAACAACGCGGAATTCGATGTGAAGGAAATAGAGCAAAACATTATTGAGTTGACCAAAACCTGGAACGACCGACTAGCTTCAGCGATTTCAGCTGCTCATGGCGAAGCGTCAGGTAAGGCCCTTGAGCGCAAATACAACAACGCTTTTTCTCGTAGTTACATGGAGCACAACCTGCCATCGGCAGCGCTGGTAGATATCGGCAAGCTAGAGATGCTGGACGACAATCACACCTTAGACATGTTGTTCTATCGTCCGCAAGAAGAGGATGCAGATAGTCAAGTTGTTAAGCTTAAGCTTTTCCATCGTGCTGAACCCATTCACTTGTCTGACGTGTTGCCCATGCTGGAGAACTTTGGGTTACGCGTAATCGACGAAAGCCCTTATAAAATCACCTGTTCAGAAGGTGAGCGTAACTGGGTGATGGACTTCACCATGTTGCACAAAAGCGGCCAACATTTCGATATGGAAGCGGCGCAAACCCTATTCCAAGAAGCCTTCGCGAAGGTGTGGTACAAAACACTTGAAGATGATGCGTTTAACCGCCTCATACTAGGCGCGAACATGACAGGCCGAAAGGTCACTGTGCTGCGCGCCTACGCCAAATACATGCGCCAAACTGGCAGTTCTTTTAGCCGAGACTATATTGCAAATACGCTGTCTAACTATCCAGACATTGCCCGTTTATTGGTAGATTTCTTTGACCAACGTTTTGACCCCAAGAAAAAGCGTAACCAGAAAAAAGAAGACGCAATACTAGAGACGATCAAGACACAGCTAGATAATGTAAGTAACCTTGATGACGACCGCATAATTCGTCGTTATCTAGATATGATGTCGGCAACCCTACGAACCAACTTCTATCAACCAGACGATGCAGGTAACGAAAAGTCTTACGTATCATTTAAGATGATGCCAGAGCTTATTCCAGAAATGCCGCTGCCGTTACCTAAGTTTGAAATCTTTGTATACAGCCCACGCGTTGAAGGTGTGCATCTTCGCGGCGGTAAAGTGGCCCGTGGTGGTCTGCGATGGTCTGACCGTCAAGAAGATTTTAGAACCGAAGTACTGGGCTTGGTAAAAGCGCAGCAGGTTAAAAATACAGTTATTGTTCCTGTTGGTGCGAAAGGCGGGTTTGTTTGTAAAAACTTGCCGGTTGGTGAAGGCCGCGCGGCTATTCAAGCAGAAGGGCAAGCCTGTTACCGAACTTTCATAACAAGCTTATTGGATATTACCGATAACATCGTTAATGGCGAAATAGTACCGCCGAAAGACGTGGTACGCCTTGATGATGACGACCCATATTTGGTTGTAGCTGCAGACAAAGGTACTGCGACCTTCTCTGACATTGCCAACGGTATTGCAGAGGAATTTGGCTTCTGGCTAGGCGATGCGTTTGCATCTGGCGGTAGTATTGGTTACGACCATAAGAAGATGGGTATCACTGCGCGCGGCGGTTGGGAATCGGTTAAACGCCACTTTAGAGAAATTGGCATTGACTGCCAAACAACAGACTTTACCGCTGTGGGCGTTGGCGATATGGCAGGCGACGTATTTGGTAACGGTATGCTGCTGTCAAAGCATACGCGATTAATTGCGGCATTTAACCACTTACACATTTTCTTTGACCCAAGCCCTGATGCGGCTGAAAGCTACAAAGAGCGCCTGCGTTTATTTGAGAATCCAAGCCTTAGCTGGGAAGACTATGACAGTAAGTTAATTTCTAAAGGCGGTGGTGTATTTAGCCGTGCGTCTAAGTCAATCAAGCTGACACCTGAAATGAAGAAGTGGTTAGGCACACGTCAACTCACTATGACGCCCAACGAGCTTATTCATAATATACTAAAAATGCCTGTTGACCTTCTTTGGAACGGTGGCATCGGTACTTACATCAAGAGTAAGAAAGAATCTCACTCGGAAGTGGGCGATCGTGCCAATGATGATTTACGTGTTAATGGCCGTGACGTTCAAGCAAAAATTGTGGGCGAGGGTGGCAACTTAGGCTTAACGCAGCTCGGTCGTATTGAATATGCTTCAAACGGAGGCCGGGTTAACACTGACTTTATCGATAACGTCGGTGGTGTAGATTGTTCTGATAACGAAGTTAACATTAAGATTTTGCTTAACAGCTTGGTTAACGATGGCGAACTAACGCTTAAGCAGCGTAATAAGCTGCTGTACGATATGACTGACGATGTTAGTACAATTGTATTGAAAGACTGTTATCGCCAAACTCAGTCTATCTCTATTACGGAATTAGCTGGCGTGAAGCAACTTAAAGAGCAGCTTCGCTTTATTCACGGTCTAGAACGTGAAGGGCAGCTAAACCGTGAACTTGAGTTTATTCCGAGCGATGATGAAATTTCTGATCGCGTTGCAACTGACCAAGGCCTAACACGCCCTGAACTTAGCGTGCTGATTGCCTATGGAAAAATGGTGCTTAAAGACGCGCTTAACATTCCGGAAATTACTGACAACCCTTACCATGGTAAACTGTTAGTTGAAGCCTTCCCAAAAGTGCTTCGCGAGAAGTTTGCAGCACACATGCAGCAGCACCCGCTTAGAAGCGAAATTATCGCCACTAAACTAACCAATAATATGGTTAACGACATGGGCCTTAACTTCGTGTTCAGAATGCAGGAAGAAACCGGTGCAAGCGTTAACGAAATTGCAGATGCCTACGCGATTGTGCACGGTATCTTCAACATGGATACACTGTGGGAGCGCATTGAAAAATTAGACAACGTTATTCCTGCCAAACTCCAGTTAAAAATGCTTGATGAAGCGCGCAGAATTATGCGTCGAGCTTCTCGCTGGTATATTCGTCATGGCAACAAAGCGCAGTCGATTGAAGAAGCCATCGCAAGCTATCGCGGCACATTCGATATACTGTCGAAAAACTTACAGCATTACTTGGTAGAAAGTGAATATGCACAATTAGAAGCAGCAACGCAGAAATATATTGCTGAGGGCGTGCCTCAGGATATTGCTTATCAAGTAGCGAGTTTCTCAAATATGTTCTCAAGCTTTGATTTGGCACAAATTGTAGAAGCCGATAAGCACGATACTGATGTTGTTGCCAAGCTTTACTACCAATTGGGTTCGCGTCTAGAGCTTCACTGGTTCTTAGATCAAATCAACAATCAAGCGGTAAGCAACCACTGGCAGGCATTGGCCCGTGCTTCTTATCGTGAAGAACTTGACTGGCAGCAGCGCTCAATCGCAGCAAATCTGCTAGCTTCTCGTGAAGACGTGAGCAACGCTGACCAAATTCTGGATGAGTGGATTGAAAGCAATCAGGTGCTGCTAAAACGCTGGTACCATATGATGTCTGAATTTAAGACCAGTACAACTCACGAATTTGCGAAATTTTCTGTCGCTTTACGTGAATTGATGCTTTTAAGCGTGAAGTCTAACCATTAGAATACACGCACCTTAATAATTTAAGCCCTGTTTATCAGGGCTTTTTATTGGCCGATTGGTTATTATTAGCTAGCTCTACATCGTTTTTTGTAAACAGATTATCTGTAAACGTAAGGCGTAGTAACGACCAAAAGACCCTTAATAAGCGAGCGTTAAACACAACCATGCAATCTTTAGTGCAAAAATTCTTACTTCAGTGTGAGCCTGAAAAAAGTCACGATTTCACCATTAACTGGTTAAACAAGACACAACATACACCGCTGAAATGGATGTACAGCACACCAACGATTAAAAAGCCCATCACCGTCGCCGGCATGACCTTTGACAATGCTGTGGGGTTGGCCGCAGGGCTGGATAAAAATGGGGATTGTATCGATGCGTTTTCAAGCATGGGCTTTGGCTTTGTAGAAATTGGTACGGTAACGCCACGCCCACAGCCAGGCAACCCTAAGCCTCGCTTATTCAGAATTCCTGAAAAGCACGCCATTATTAATCGCATGGGGTTCAATAACAAAGGTGTTGATCATCTTGTCGAGCAAGTAAAAAAAGCCCAATTTAAAGGGCCGATAGGCATTAACATTGGCAAAAACAAAGACACCGAAGAAGCAAATGCACTCGACGATTATCTGATTTGCTTAAATAAGGTTTACCCTTACGCTAGCTATGTCACTATCAATATTTCATCGCCTAACACGCCAGGGCTTAGAAACCTGCAGTACGGTGAAGCACTTGATAGATTATTAGCAGGCCTAAAGGCCGCCCAAGAAACACTCACGCAAACTCACGGAAAATACGTACCGCTTTTTATTAAGATAGCGCCAGATTTAAGTGATATTGAAATTGAAAGTATCGCTGCATCGCTAATTAATAGCAAGATGGATGGTGTCATAGCAACGAACACGACGCTTTCTCGTGATTCGGTTGCTGGACTGCAACACGCAGATGAAATGGGCGGCTTGAGCGGTTCTGTGATGACAGATATGAGCCTAGAAGTAACCCGTAAATTAAATAGGGCACTTGACCGCGCTATACCGATTATCGGCGTAGGGGGCATTGACTCTCCTGAGACAGCACAAGCGCGCTTAGATGCTGGCGCATCGCTAGTACAGGTCTACTCAGCTTTTATTTATCAAGGCCCATCTCTCGTTAAACGCATCGTAAACGCGTTATAATACACTCGAAATAGGGTACACCCGAAACCAATCTCTCGTGCACGTGCTTCTAGTGAAGCTCGTGCATCAAAAACAGGTATATGAATGAATACTATTCTGGTTACGACCAGTCGCGGTCTTGACGAACTATTGAAACAAGAAGTGCTAAGCCTTTGCCCTGATGCACAAATTAAACAGGGTCCTGGCACTATTCAGTTTGAAGGCTCAAAAGAAGATGCTTATAAACTTTGCTTATGGTCACGCTTAGCTAACCGCGTAATTTGGGTGTTAGCATCCGGTAAAGCAGGCGATGCAGAAGCACTTTATAACACGGCTATGGGCGTTGACTGGCAAATGCAGATGGATTCTCGTCATACGTTATCTGTGCAGTTTATCGGCACCAACTTTGCTATCAAAAACACCCAGTTTGGTGCTGTTCGTGTTAAAGACGCCATTGTGGATTCATTCGTTGAGCAAGGTCTACCTCGCCCGTCAGTTGAGCGCAAAAGCCCTGATGTATCAGTATATGCCAGACTGCACCGCGACAATGTGATCTTGGGTATAGACCTAGCTGGAGCAAGTTTACACCAACGCGCATACCGACAGGAAACCGGTGACGCCCCGCTTAAAGAGCACATTGCCAGCGCAATGCTTATGCGCAGTGGTTGGGCAGAGAATACCGAGGCGCCTTTGGTAGATTTAATGTGTGGCTCGGGCACTATTGCAATAGAAGCGGCCTATATTGCCCGTAATATTGCACCGGGTATTAAGCGTTCATACTGGGGCTTTACTAAATGGCTTGGCCACGAAGCTAAGGTTTGGGAAGATTTGGTAGAGCATGCCATTTCCGTTCAAAAGCCAAGTTGCGGCGGTATTTACGCAGGTGACTTCAGCCGTAAAATGGTAGCCATTGCCAAAGCCAACGCTGATTTTGCTGGTGTATTTAACGATATTTCGTTTTCTCAGCAAGATGCTACCAAGTCATCGCCGCCAGTCGGCACGCCAGGCTATGTCGTGTCTAACCCGCCATACGGAGAGCGTTTAGGTGAACTGACTTCGTTAATCCCACTATTTAGTGATTGGGGTAAGCGCTTTAAAGAAGCATGGAAAGGCTGGCACGTGTCGCTACTAAGCAGTAACCGCGATTTACTACGTGTACTAAAGCTTCGCGCTACCAAAGACTACGCCATGAATAATGGTAAGTTAGAGTGCCGTTTAGCTAACTATGTGCTTGATGAACAAAACACAGTGCAGTTTAGTGAAGACGCAGGCAATCATGAGTTTGCTAATCGTTTAAAGAAAAACCTTAAACGTATGAAAGGCTGGATAAAAAGCGCAAACACAAACTGCTACCGAATCTACGACGCTGATTTACCTGATTACAACGTGGCAGTAGATAGGTATGGCGACTGGTTAGTTGTGCAGGAATACGCGCCACCAAAAACCGTATCAGAAGATAAAGCCCGTAAGCGTCTGCAAGAGGTGTTACTACACTTACCAGCAGTTACCGGAGTCTCACCTAAGCACATTGCCCTTAAGGTGCGTAGCCAGCAAAAAGGGACTAAGCAATACGAAAAAATCAACCAGTCTGGCGATATGATGGAAGTGTTCGAAAACGACGCTCGGTTTTTGGTTAATCTAACTGATTACTTAGATACCGGGCTTTTCCTAGACCACCGTAATACCCGTCAAAAAGTAAAATCCTTGTCAAAAGACAAAGACGTGTTGAATTTATTTTCATATACAGGAAGTGTGTCTGTCTTCGCTGCTATGGGCGGTGCGAAATCTGTTACCACCGTGGATATGTCTAATACCTATTTAGAATGGGCAAAGAAAAACGTAGCACTGAATAAACTAACAGGCCCTCACGCCTTTATTCAAGCCGACTGCACCACATGGCTAGGTACGCACAAAGGTAAATATGACCTAATTTTCATCGACCCACCGTCGTTTTCAAATTCGAAACGTATGCAGAATACGTGGGACGTACAGCGCGACCATGTAAAAATGCTTACCGACGCCAAAGCGTGTTTAAAAGAGCAGGGGACAATCATATTCTCCAACAATAAGCGTGGTTTTAAATTAGACGAGTCAGCCATCAGTGCCCTTGGCTTAAACATTGAAAATATCACCCACCAAACCATACCCGAAGATTTTGCTCGTAAGGGTAAAATACACCAGTGCTGGATTCTACGTTCATGAAAATAATCTTTTATACGGGCCCTCAGTGTAGTCTTTGTGATTTAGCGGATGTAGAACTTCAGCAAACGTCTATGTTTTCGTCACTTGATATAGAGAAAGTGAACATTCGAACTAGCACCGAGTTGTACCACTTGTACGGAGCGCGTATTCCAGTTTTGAAGCGGTCCGATAATGAAAAAGAAATTGGATGGCCCTTTAATGCTGCCGATTTAGAGGAGTTTCTTCAGTGAGCATTTTGCAGTTAAAAAACATCACTGTTATTTATGGAAATCCGCCGCTTCTAGACGGCGTTGAACTGGTTGTTCAGCCTAAAGAGCGCGTATGTTTAGTGGGGCGTAACGGAAGCGGTAAATCAACCCTTATGAAAGTTATCGCAGGCGATGTTATTGCCGACGATGGCCAGCGCATTATTGAGAATAACACCGTAATAGCACGTTTAGAGCAGGATCCGCCACAAACGACAGACGTAACACTGTTTGATTACGTTGCCGAAGGCCTATCGGACGTAGGTGAAACGCTAAAAGCTTATTTTCATCAAACCCGCACTGTGGGTGAAGATCCTAGTGAAGCTAATTTAAATAAACTTCAGCGGTTACAAGAGCAGCTAGAAGCTAGAGACGCTTGGCAGTTCGAGCAGCAGATTGAGCAAACGCTTACCATGCTTAAACTTGACCCTGAGATATCGTTATCAACATTATCCGGAGGCTGGCGAAGAAAAGCCGCTCTTGCGCGTGCGTTAGTACGTCAACCAGATTTATTGCTGTTAGATGAACCTACTAACCACCTCGATATTGAGATGATCCGTTGGCTTGAGTCGAGTTTGAGCAACTATCAAGGCGCAATTGTATTTGTAAGCCACGACCGTGCTTTCATTCGCGCCATGGCAACACGTATTATTGATCTAGACCGCGGTTCTGTTACCAGCTATCCAGGTAATTACGAAACCTACCTAGAGAAAAAACAGCACGATTTAGAAGTTGAAGCGTCGCAAAATGCTGAATTCGATAAAAAGCTAGCACAAGAAGAGGTATGGATTCGACAAGGTATCAAAGCTCGTCGCACCCGTAACGAGGGACGAGTAAGAGCGCTGAAAAAACTACGGGAAGAGCGCAAAGCACGCCGCGCTGTGCAGGGCAATGCTGTGGTTAACCAACATCAGGGCGCTCGCTCTGGGAAAATGGTGTTTGAGGTAAAAGATTTAAGCTATAGCATTGAAGATAAGCCAATCGTTAAAGGCTTAAACCTAAATGTATTGCGAGGCGACAAGCTTGCACTTATTGGCCCTAACGGTAGTGGTAAAAGTACGCTTATCAAGCTTCTTTTAGGAGAGCTGCAGCCGGACAGCGGGAATTGCAAACAAGGCACGAATTTAGAAGTCGCGTATTTCGACCAGCATCGTCATGGTCTAGATTTAGAAAAATCAGTCATTGATGCGGTTGGTGATGGAAAACGCGACCTTATGGTTAATGGCCACCCGCGCCACGTGATAAGCTATTTGCAAGATTACTTGTTTACGCCAGAACGCGTAAATGCCCCCGTGAAGTCATTATCAGGTGGCGAAAAAAACCGCCTAATGTTAGCCAAGCTCATGCTGAAGCCAAGCAACGTTTTGGTTCTCGATGAGCCAACCAACGACTTAGACGTTGAAACCTTAGAAATGCTTGAAACCTTACTTAACGAGTATACCGGCACCGTGCTTTTAGTAAGCCACGATAGGGAATTCGTTGATAACGTTGCCAACAGCAGCGTAGTTTTTGAAGGTAATGGCCTGCTTCGCGAATTTATAGGGGGTTTCACTGACGTAGAAAACTGGTATAAAGAGCAACAGGAAAAACGTCAGCAAATCGAAAAGGAAGAGAAAGCCAAGGTAAAGAATGAAACTAATTCAGCTTCAGACAGTCCTAGTGCTAAGTCTTCTCCCCGTAAGACGAAAAAGCTATCATACAAAGATCAGCGTGAACTTGAGTCCTTGCCTAAAGAGCTAGAAACACTTGAGGAAGAACTTGAAGCTATGCAAGAAAAAGTCAACAACCCAGACTTTTTCAAACAAGACAGTGATGTTACTGCCAAGGCGTTAGCCGAATTGGCAGATAAAGAAGAATTACTTTCCCAGAAATATGCGCGCTGGGATGAATTAGAAAGTATGCTGGAAGATAATCAGCAGTAAATAGGATTTTAAATGAAACGAACTCAGCTTGCCGCCGCCGTTCTGTTGGCAACAGGAAGTGTTTCGGCATTTGCCGCGACCTATTCAGTGACGCCTCTTCCTTTACAGGATACCGCTAGAAATAATTTTGCTCGTTCAATCGACAACTCAGGCAAAATGCTTTCTGTTGCCCAGCTTGAATACAATCCCCCAATAGATGTAGATCAGCTTGAAAATGACACCAACTTCTTTGATGTAAACGGCTCTGCTTTAGAAAATGAAGACGACGCGCGCCAAGGTGTGTTTACTGACGCAGATTACACGATTATCGTTAATTACTTGCTTTCGAACTTCACTGGTACAACGGGTCAAAAACTTGCATCTTTTAGAACCTTCTTAACTGACACCCAGGATATTTCTTTGGTGCCTGGTTTAGACGAAGTTACTGAGAAATTCAATGACTATACACACTCGGTAGAGGCATTAGGCAGAGACAGTTTAAACGGTAACTTTGTTGTAGGTGACTCGTCTGGTTTAGTTGTTTTAGACCCGTACGAAAATGAAGACGGCGACACAGTTAACTACACTTATCCTGAGTCAGCTCAACAAGGTTTTATTCAAGCATCTGATGTCACCAAAGCATTACCCGCTTTAGATACCACTGCGGGCGGTTTTTCATCGGCTCGTGCTATTAATGCAAATCTACAAGTGGCCGGTTTTAGTACGGTTAGTTTTCAAGACGACGTAGATGAAGCTATCGAAACATGTGCTGATGATGAGTTGCGCGGTGATCAGTCTGAAGGGCGTTGTTTGTTTACTGTTTATAATGGTGATTTTGAGGTACCGCGCATTTCTAGCTATTACCTAAACACATCAACCAACTTTCTTCCCGGCTTCGTTTTATTATCAGAAGTTAACGCTACTATCTGGCAAGTTGACGTTAACGGAGATGTGATTAGCACCGATACATATCCATTACTGTTCGAACCAGATGAGGACGATACAGCACACTACTTTACCTATGCTTATGATATCAATGATCAAGGTATTGCTGTGGGTGAAGGGCTAACAGGAGATCGTGTTACGATCACGCGTCCTAACCAATCTGGCTTGACTGAAAGTGAGCGCGTAGCAACTGTGTTCAGAGATGGCGAGACTATTGAACTTCTTCCTCGCGAAGAAAACATTAATAGCCAAGCAATCGCTATTAACGATGAAAACTGGGTAACAGGCGCCGTACTTCGCTCACAAAGCGATATCGCTCGTTCACGCCTTTTCGTATATAACCTAGATACACAAGAGCAAAAATATCCTGATGGCTTCTTCGTAAGCGCGGGGGTTACTGCGAATGCAATTAACAATAACAATATTGTGGTGGGTAAAGCTGATGTTGAAGCCACGAGCGATACGCTGCGTGAAACCGCCGCATTTATGTATAATATTGACACAGAGGAGTTTCTGGATCTCAACGATTTAGTATCTTGTGACAATACCTATGAGCTTATAGAAGCCGTTGACATTAATGATGACAACGAAATTATCGCGAATGCACGTATCAAAACAACTAATAAGTACGTAACTGGCGTTGACGTCATAAACTCAAGTGGTGAAACAGATTTGGTGGATTCTATAGTAGCAGTTAAACTATCTCCAATAGCTAACGGCTCCATCGACGAATGTGAAGTGCCTGAAGACGAACAACCTTTTGAGCGCAGCGGTGCTTCCACAGGTTGGCTGGCGTTCTTTGGGTTATTTGCCGCAGCTTTCGTGCGCAGACGCTTTAAAAAATAATTGAATTTATAGAGCATATTTACAATACGCTGAAGAAGCCACATTGCTGTGGCTTTTTTTATGCCTAAAAAGCGTAAAAATAGACATATTTATGCATAAAAAATGTAACATAAATTTCATCGAAACTTCATTTATTTAAAGTTTGTCAAGGGTTTTAATTTTATATTTTTCTTGAACCATTTCGTTAATTGCACTATCAAAGTAATGTACGCAATCACTTTTCCGGCACTATCAACCGATATGATGTAGAGCGCTCGAGAAAATGATTTGTTGTACGTCCAACAAACAAAAGAGGCTAATCAATGAAAAGACAAAAAAGAGATAAAATGACTCGCGCCCATTCTAAAGGCTATCAAGCTGGTATTAGCGGTCGTTCGAAGGAAAATTGTCCATTTCAGCAAAACGATGCACGTTCACAGTGGTTAGGTGGATGGCGTGAGGCAGTAGAAGACAGACACTTGGGTTTAAGTGTCAAATAACACTTCTCTTTTATGAACTGATTATGCAAAAAGGAAAGCCCCTGAAAAGGGGCTTTTTTGTGTTTTATCGCTTTAGTATTTAATGTCGATTAAACAGCGATTAAAAATTCGATGTATCTTGGAACAAGCCCACTTTCAAATCTTTCGCGACATAGATTTCTCTACCGTCGACTTCAACCGAGCCATCCGCCATACCCATGAAGAGTTTGCGTTTGATAACGCGCTTCATTGTGATTTTATAGGTTACTTTTTTCGCTGTAGGAAGTATTTGGCCAGTAAACTTAACTTCACCAACACCAAGGGCACGCCCCTTACCCGGGCCACCGCTCCAGCCAAGGAAGAACCCCACAAGCTGCCACATTGCGTCGAGACCCAGGCATCCAGGCATAACTGGGTCGCCAGGAAAATGGCAGTCAAAAAACCACAAATCAGGGGTAATATCTAACTCAGCGATTATTTCGCCTTTACCATACTCACCGCCATCTTCAGTAATTGAAACTACGCGGTCCATCATAAGCATATTTGGTGCTGGTAGCTGACTGTTACCTGGTCCAAACATTTCACCGCGGCTGCACGCTAATAAATCTTCTCTGCTAAAACTACTTTTCTTCTCTGACATTCCCAACTCATTGTTGTTATTAAAGTGACGGGGTTAATTTAGCGAACACTTGTACGCCAAACAACTCTGAACAGTCATTTTTCTGAAGAAAAACGCATGCTAAGATACTTAAAGTTAAATTAACCCGTACATATATCGCCCTAAAAGTGCAATTTATAAACAGCGATTAAACTACGCTTCACAATATCGTATCTTTGTGTGAAAACTATGACAGAACAAACAACAAAAAAAATCAGTAAAAAGAGCCCTGCGGATAGAGCAAAAGCAAATGCTGATAAACAAAAACGCTTTAGAGAGAGACAAAAAGACGCAGGAAAAAAGCTAGTGAGAGGTTATGTTAGCCCAGAAGCAAAAGCATGCTACGACGAAATTCGAGATAAAACCGGCTGGACCGATAGTGAAGCCATGTCTAACGCTATGCGTTTAATGTATGCGGCGTACAAATGCGGTCAAATTAAACTGTTAAATGAGTGGCTAAGGAAGAACAACCGTTAAACTGTCTTTTTAGTCTTTGCTTTTAACCACGCACGGCTTGGGCTATTTTGCATAGTATGACGCCTGACAATACGACGCGCTTCTTTGATTACGTCATCTCGTTCACGATACTCCCATAAACGTTTCGCTGTTATACGGTTATTCTCTGCGATATTGATAATGGGCGTCACGTAATCTTGCTGAAGGTCAAAGCCTAGCATTTGCGCTTCCAATGGCGGTAGGTCGTAGGGCGCATGAACGGCTTCATTAGGTAATTTCGCCAGTTCTGGCACCCACTTTTTAATAAATACGCCATCAGGGTCTAATTTTTGTGACTGTGTTGCAGGGTTATAAAGTCTTACAGTATGAATACCTGTAACACTCGCCTGCATTTGTATTTGTGGATAGTGGATCCCCGGCTCAAAGTCTAAAAACTGTGTTGCAAGGTAATGTGCGGCTTTCAGCCAGTGCACGTTTAAATGGTGGCATAAAAAACTCGTTACCATTGCTCGCATCCGAAAATTAATATAACCAGTATGTTTTAGTGCTCGCATGCATGCGTCTACCAATGGGTATCCAGTGCGGCCAGTCGACCAGCGATAAAAGCGTCGTTCAGCTTCAGGTCCATCTATGAAAGGAAATTTTTCGTATGCGCTATTCATAGGTCGCCACTCGATACTGGCCTCGCTTTCAAATTTCTGAATAAAGTGACAATGCCAGTGTAGTCTGGATGTTAAAGCGGATAGGGCACGACTCCACTGTTTGCGCTCTGCTGTTGGTAACGCTTTCTTTGCTTGTTTTTCTAACTGAACGCTCTGATAGACCTGCTTTATAGAGATATTGCCCCAAGCGAGGTAAGGGCTTAACCGCGAACATGCTCGGCGTGCATATTCAGGCTTTGAAATATACTGGTGATAATACTGACCTCGAGCACTGAAAAAATCTTTTAAAACCTGCCAAGCGCGTTTTTCACCGCCAGGTTGCATTGAAGCACTAGCCGATGTTGCTTCTATTCCGGTTAGTTCAGCTATTTCCGCAATGGACTTCAATGCTTTTGAAATATCTGAATGCTCACGCCAGTTGACCCATTGTGCACCTTTTATATCGAAATCATAAGTAGCAGCTACAAAATGACGTTCCCAGTTTTGCTGCCAATGGGTTCTATTTGGCAAACCACGTAACACTGCACCATACTGATATTCAGAAAATGAAATAGCTTTGTTTTTCAAGTATCTAGAAATACGCTTATCGCGGTTATGCGTAACCAAAAGGCCTATTTCCTGGTAACTCCTAACCGCTGCAATGTTGTAATTTTGAGCAATAAGTTCAAGTGCTTCTGCCACTTCACAATGTAGCGACAAAACACCAGTGTGGGCGGGTAATTGACTGTTGATGTCATCAATACTTTGCTGCATGAAGCGCCAATGACGGACATCCATATGCGGGTCGGCTATGAGCGAGGGCTCCCAACAAAATAGTGGGAGCAATTTTTCACCGGCCTCTACGGCACGATAAAAAGGTTCGTGGTCACGTAAACGAAGATCTCGTTTTAACCAGATAACTGTGACTGTCTCTTTAAATTTGTCTGACGTCATACAGCTAAAGAACTACAGCCATTTATTACGGAATTGGCCTGTAGGGTCGTAAATTTCAGTCTGCTTTTGTAGGTTAAATTGTCTATGTCCGCGAGGGTCGCTTCCCACGCCAGCAAGATAAAGCCAATTTCCCCAGTTGCTACCTACATCGTAATCAACTAATTGGTGTTCAAACCATGCTGCACCGTAGCGCCAGTCTTGTCGAAGTTCGTGCACAAAGCAGCTGGCAACGAGTTGTCTGCCGCGATTCGACATATATCCCGTTTCAGCAAGTTGTCGCATACACGCATCCACAATAGGGTACCCGGTTTTGCCTTCGCACCATTGCGTAAACGTCTCAGTGCAATGTGTAGTGGAAGGTGTTTTGCCCTGAATACCGCTAAAGCGAAACCACCTAGCACCATATTTACACTGTAGCCAGTGGAAAAACTCACGCCACAGTAGTTCGAAATAAATCCAATAGGTGGAGTCATTTTTTTCAACGGTCTCTTCAAAGTGATGAACTTGTCTCATTACTTCTCGCGCAGAAAGTGAACCATTAGCTAACCAAGCTGATAACTTCGTACTATCTTTCCATGTATCTAGTGCATTACGGGTTTCTTTGTAGGATGACGCAGCATGCCAGTTGAATAAATATGTGTGTAGGTGTGAAAGCGCTGCGGTTTCACCACCAATAAACGATGCTTCTGATGGTTCAGGTAAATCGAGATCCAGCGTTAGTAAAAAAGATTTGTCTATCGTCGGTACAAAAGGAGAAGGTAAGCGCTCTATAGTGGGGTTAACCGCGAGTGGTTTGCAGTGTTTCTCTACTTTTCTTCTAAACGGGCTAAAAACGTCGGGCATTTCTTCAATGCTAAATGGAAATGTTTGTGCATCAAATAAACCAAATGTGGAGGTTTCGATAACAGTTAGTGAATCGAAGAAGCGTTTGACGGTGTTTAACTCTGCAGTCTCATCATATCCACAACATTGACTCACACCAAGATGGGTATATTGCCCGGACCTTAAAAGCTCAACCAAACATTCAGCGGCACTACCTTTTACGACAAGCAACTCATGTCCAAATTTTGCTAATTGTTGTTTTAAATCAACCAATGTTTGTAGCAAAAAGATGTGCCTGTGCTTGCCCATTGGAGAGAGACCAAAAGCGTTAGGGGTAAAGTTTTTATCATCCAAAATGTAAACGAATGTGACTTGGCTGACCTCTTTGCATAATGCAGCAATAGCGGCATTATCGTGAAGTCTTAGGTCGTACCTGAACCAGAATAGGCCTCGTTGACAACTATTTTCAAATTGATCGTTAGAATGCTGATTTATCATGCTAATTTAAGTGCTTTTTTTGATGATTACACGGATCCTGAAGCTGCTTAACTTCGTAACATAAAAGATACGAATAATATTTAAATTTGGCGCAACGCCTGAGGAAAAAAAGTGACCGTTCCTGTTAGTATCATGTGGTTCAGACAAGACCTACGCGTAAAAGACAATCCAGCATTAAATGCAGCTTGTGATATGGGAAAAATAGTACCCATTTATATTTATGATGATACAGCCCCTGACGGAAGAGTACCTGGAGGAGCCAGCAAGTGGTGGCTTCACCATTCTCTAGTGTCTCTTAATCAACGCCTCAATGGCCACTTACAAATTTTTAAAGGCGATCCAAAGAATATCATTCCAACGTTAATGGATTCCTTTGGTGCAAAAGCAATTTTTTGGAACCGATGCTACGAGCCTTGGCAAATTAATCGTGACAAAGCGATTAAGCAATCTTTAATTGACAACGATTATGAAGCCCATAGCTGTAACGGCAGCTTACTATGGGAGCCAATGAAAGTATTGAAAAAAGACGGTACACCGTATCGCGTATTTACTCCTTACTACAAGAACGGCTGTTTACAAGCAGAAGAGCCGCGATACCCTAAAGCCCCGCCAGCACGCATAACCTATGCAGATGTAGAAAGTGAAGGTGTTGATTTAGCATCGCTAGACTTACTGCCTACCATCAACTGGGACGAGACCATTTCAAAAGAATGGTCGCCAGGTGAAGACGGTGCTGCGGATAACCTCGCTGACTTTATCGAAAACTCTGCCCGCAAATATAAAGATGGACGAGATATCCCTTCGGCTAAAGGTACATCGCGTTTGTCGCCGCATTTACACTTTGGAGAGGTTTCGCCAAATCAAGTGTGGTATGCAATTAAAGACAAGTTTGGAAATAGTGAAGACAAAAGCATTGAAACCTACTTGAGTGAGTTAGGTTGGCGCGAGTTCAGCTATTATTTGCTGTTCCATTTTCCTACTTTGCCTAATAAGAACTTCAACGAAAAGTTCGATAAGTTTCCTTGGCACACAGATGCGAAAGCGCTTAAAGCGTGGCAAAAGGGAAATACAGGCATTCCTATCGTAGACGCTGGCATGCGCGAACTGTGGCAAACGGGCTACATGCACAATCGAGTTCGCATGATTGTGGGCTCATTTTTAGTGAAAAATCTATTACTTAGTTGGCATGAAGGCGAGCGATGGTTTTGGGATACATTGTTGGATGCTGATCTTGCAAGTAACAGTGCCAGTTGGCAATGGGTAGCGGGTTCTGGCGCCGATGCTGCGCCTTACTTCAGGATATTTAATCCAATACTACAAGGCGAAAAGTTTGATAAAAAGGGCAACTATGTACGTAAGTATTGTCCAGAATTGAATAAGCTATCGGATAAATACATACATAAGCCTTGGGAGGCACCAAGTGCAATATTAAAAGATGCAGGGATTGAACTTGGGAAGGAATACCCAAAGCCAATTGTTGATTTAAAAGCATCGCGTCAACGCGCGCTAGACGCATTCCAGCAGATAAAAGAGTAGGGTATGGCGGCACTTATTTTAGTTCTAGGCGATCAGCTCACCGAGACCTTACCGGCAATTAGCGATGCTGTGAAAAGTAAAGATACCATTCTAATGGCGGAAGTGCGTGAAGAAGCGACCTATGTAAAGCACCACAAAAAGAAAATAGCGTTCTTGTTTAGCGCAATGCGCCATTTTGCTAAACGTTTACGTGATGAAAATTTTAATGTTAACTATGTTCACTATACTGATAGCACTAACAAAGGCGACTTACTTGCCCAAGTGAAGCACGCATTAAGCGAAAAGGATTTTGATGAAGTAAAAGTGACCATGCCTGGTGAGTACCGCTTGCTTAAAAGTATAGAGCAGTGGGAAAATGTGATTGGCACACCTGTTACCATTTGCGAAGACAATCGTTTCTTATCCACCCCCCAAGAGTTTACCGACTGGGCGGAAGGTAAAAAGCAGCTTCGGATGGAGTTTTTCTATCGTGAGATGCGACGCAAGCACAACGTACTTATGGATGGGAAAAATCCTATAGGTGGCAAATGGAATTACGATGCCCAAAATCGTGAATCTATGCCAGAAACTCACAAAGTGCCAAAGCACACCACATTCGATATTGACGATATTACTTCAGATGTTATTGACTTAGTTAAAAGCGAATTCAGCGACCATTTTGGCGATATTGATAGTTTTCACTTCGCGGTAACACGAGAAGATGCGCTCAGCGTTTTAAACACCTTCATAGAAGAAAGGTTACCAAACTTCGGTCAGTATCAAGACGCTATGGTCGAGGGGAAGCCTTGGCTCTATCATTCTCACATCGCGTTCTACCTAAACTGCGGGTTATTGACCCCCCAAGAAGCCATTCAAGCAGCCGAACAAGCGTACCATGCTGGCCAAGTACCTCTTAATTCTGCCGAAGGGTTCATTAGACAGATACTGGGCTGGCGTGAATATGTGAGAGGTTTTTACTGGCACTTTATGCCGAATTTGAAAACTGACAATTATTTCAATAACGCTCGCTCGTTGCCTTCGTTCTTTTGGGATGCGCAAACTAATATGAACTGTATGCGCCAATGTATAAAAGAGACCCAACAAAACGCGTATGCGCATCACATACAGCGGCTGATGGTGATTGGCAACTTCAGCCTGTTAACCGAACTGAGTCCCGAAGAAGTACAAGCGTGGTATTTACTTGTTTACGCTGATGCTTATGAATGGGTTGAACTACCCAACGTTGCTGGCATGATTTTGTATAGCGACGGTGGAAACTTAGCAAGCAAACCCTACGTGGCTAGCGGAAGCTATATCAACAAAATGAGTAACTACTGCAAAAACTGTGGTTATCTGGTTTCAAAGAAAACGGGACCAAAAGCTTGCCCCTTCAACTACTTATACTGGCATTTCATTGATAAGCACAAAGAGAAGTTAAGTAACAATCACCGTATGGCGATGATTTATAAGACTTATGGGCGGATGAAAGAAGAAAATATAGAAACCATGAAACAGGACGCTACAATATTTCTAACAAAGCTGACTAAAAATGAAGAAGTCTGATTTGCCCACCAAAGTCTGCCCAGTCTGTGATAGACCATTTACATGGCGCAAGAAATGGGAAAAAAATTGGGAAAATGTACGCTATTGCTCTAAACGGTGTGCTGGGAACAGAAAAAAGAGCGCGACCTGCTAATTAAAGGATCCATACAAGGAGTGTGTGATGGAAGCACCAATAACCGTAGATAGACTGCGTTTTCTTATCTTCAACGTAAAAGAGAAGCTGTGGGTG
Organism: Alteromonas sp. ABV4_150; assembly: GCF_056311745.1. Taxonomy (NCBI): domain Bacteria; kingdom Pseudomonadati; phylum Pseudomonadota; class Gammaproteobacteria; order Alteromonadales; family Alteromonadaceae; genus Alteromonas; species Alteromonas sp. ABV4_150. The sequence continues at coordinate 3,900,220 of NZ_CM149971.1, forward strand.
AAGCCGCTATGTTTTTGCCTGCTTTCTATTTTAGTTGTATTTCTGGCCAAAGTCGCCGATGGCACTTCGCTTGCCGAACATATTCCTGAAATTAAACCTGACTCTGTTGAAACACTGCTTTCTATAATGGCGTCAAGCATGATGGTTATTGCCACATTTTCAGCAGGGACTATGGTCAACGCCTATGCATCGGCTAGCCAAACGTCAACGCCACGTTCTTTAAGTCTTATCATCTCTGACGATGTATCACAAAATGCGTTATCGGTTTTTATCGGTGCCTTCATCTACAGCGCCGTAGCACTTACTGCAATGACCCAGGCTTTTTTTAATGAAGCCGGACTATTCATTCTGTTTTGCTTGACGAGTTTGGTGTTTGCGATTGTGATTTTAACGTTTATTCGATGGGTAGACAGCGTTGCACGCTTAGGCCGCGTAGGCTCTACTATATTAAAAGTGGAAAAAGCCACGCAACGAGCAATCGAAAAAAGAATAAAAACGCCATGCTTAGGCGCTGTACCGTTAGGTGCAATATCAGACACTAAAATCAAAGAGCAGGGGAGTTACCCTGTTTTTAGTCAGAGAGTAGGGTATATCCAACTGATTGATATCGCGCGAATACAGCGGTGGGCCTGTGAAAACGATGCTTATGTTAATGTGAATATGTTACCGGGGGAATTCGTTACTCCCGATAAGGTACTTGCCTACGTTAATAAAAAAGATGACCTCGATAACATCGAGCAGGCATATACAATATCTGAAGAGCGCTCTTTTGAAGCTGACCCACGCTTTGGCTTTGTAGTATTAGGAGAAATAGGGTCGCGAGCACTTTCACCAGCAGTTAATGACCATGGTACAGCCATTAGCATTATTGGCAGTGTAACTAGACTACTACTGTTATGGAAGACATCACCATCTGCACCAATGGAAGAAAATGTTCAAAAGAGTGAGGAATATCAATACGACCGTGTTTCGGTGCCAGAATTGTCCATTCACGACTTGTTTGATGACGCCTATACCAGTATCAGCCGTGACGGTGCGGCAAATATAGAAGTTGCTATTCACATTCAAAAATCACTTGGTGCTATCATCAATTGTTTTGACAAAGACAGTGAGTTCAAAGCTTCAGCAACAAATTTTGCAAAGCAAAGCTTTCATAGAAGTGAGCAGACTTTGGCATTTTCTGACGATATTGAGAGACTTAAAAAATGTTTTAATCGAAGCTCAGAATAATGAATTTTTACAAAGTGATAGTTGTGTTTTATGTGCCGAACTAATATGTTTAATTATTAGTGAAACGCATGGAGATTCATATGCTTAAGCAACTTTTAGCAAGTGTGGGTATTGGTAAGGCTAAGGTCGACACTCTGTTACTTTCGGACAAGTTACAAGCAGGACAAACATTCGATATCGAAGTTGTTATTCAAGGCGGCGATGTCGAACAGCAGCTTCAAGGGTTAGAATTTGCTGTTATGGCAAGCGCAAAGACTGAGGCTGATTTAGGCGAAAGTGAAGTCGAATACAATAAGAGTGTCGTTCTGCAAAGCTGGCAACAATCCTTCAGTTTATTGATACAACCAGGTGAAACCGTCACTAAACAGTTCACATTGGACCTGCATCCAGAAGTACCGGCAACCTATCTATTTGGTCATCAAATTAGCAAGGTATGGTTACAGACAGGGCTGGATATCAAATCAGGATTAGATGCCAGTGATAAGGATGGCCTGACTATACAGCCGTCTAAAACGCAATTAGCGGTATTGAAATTCATTTCTGATAGCGGATACCGATTATTCAAGTCCGATATAGAATATGGTGGGGTTCACGCACGTGAATTCATGTCACATTTACCTTGTTACCAAGAGTACGAATTCAAGCCAGAATCCCGAAGCTTATTTGGTGCCCGAGAGTTAGAAGTCACTTTTGTAGATAATGGCACTGAAACTGGTGTACTAATTGAAGTCGATCGCGCATTTTTAGGCGATGGCTACAGAAGCACCTCTATACCAAACAGCTGCACAACGACAGAATCAGTTCGTTCCTACATCGAACCGCTTCTTGGATAAAATTGCCCGTAACGTGTCGAATAACGCTACGCCGTTATTCGGCTCTTATGCATTAAGTATCTCAATATAACCATTTAAAATTTCATCTTTTATTACCCAAAAAACACTTAATAAACTCACAAGTATACATTTTAAAAGTATCGACAGGGATATTGTTTCCATCTTACGTTGAACGCTATCTGGCTTTATTAACAATACTCATTTCTAACAATTGATACTTTTATCAAAAAGCTTCATGCAGTTCGTTTAATTCATACTTAATTAAAACAAGGTGTGAATTTGTATTCTGCGAGCATAATATCAATGAAGCAAGTACCGTGAGAAGGCTAAGACTCTTCTAAATACCGCGAATAGAAAATCGCGTTCTACGTGAACGAAATAAAATAATCAGGGTAATCCTGCTGCACATTTTACGTAGCGCACGATGCATTTTATTAAGTCCAAATCAAATCATCTGAGCGGCTTTAAATTAAAAGTACTGGTGTAAGTGAGATGTTCACGCACAAGCCCAAAACAAAACACAGAGCCAACGCAGCAGCCACGCATAAAAGTCTGTAAGTAATCACAGCCAACAAACCAACCAAATAGTGAGACATCATCGCCCTAATCGTCCATATACTTAATTACGCATAATGTATATTATGTTAAATAGAATATGAAACTAGATATAAAGAGGATACGTAGAGCTTCCTTATATTGTTGAGAATTTACCTACTGTTCGTTATTTAATTTTTTAACGGTTTCATTGATATTATGAAAAAGATTTTAATACTCTATAGGTAAGCAATTAAATAAAAGGATCTTTCTTTAACTTGGATTAAAAAAAGAACCTTTGCAGAATCTTGTTCGATATTTATCGTTTTTATAAAAACATCATTAATATGATTTAGCGCTAAATATGTCTTTGACGTTTACCCGATATTTTAAAATTCATTAAAGACACTTGGCTCATATTTAGTGCTTTTAGAAAATTTCTATAATTCGTTCTAGGCCGTTGTGACTTAAAGCGAGAATCTGCATTTGAGACAATGAAGCGACTTTAAGCGTTAATAAGAGCATTGCAAGTGTAATATTAAATAGCTGGATTTAGTGTTTGAGTTAAATTTATGAATACAATTATTTTGAGTTCAATAATGATTTAGTAATTCGCAAAATATAGGTGCGCAATCTAGTCATTGTGTTTTTAGTATTGATGGCAGGTTTTCGTAGAGATTCATTCTATTTAGCACATAATAAATGCCGCGTTAAAAGTAACTGTTAGGTTATGATGAGCACAGTCTAAGAAAATTTGGTCACAAAACCTTATCGCCTCTTCTTCGTTTTAATTCGGTTTCCGAAGAACAAAACAATCGCTAATACAATCATCACCAAAAAGTGGCAAGATGACATTAAGCATATTTTTCCTAACGGCAAAGACCATAGCCTTATCAGTAATTGAGGTATTTTTATGCTTATTTTTCAGGCGCTCCTACGTGAAATCTGATACAGAATTAGGGGTGTTGCCTTGCAGATTTCACGTAGCGCACGATTAAAAAGTGGACGCAAATTGAACAATATTGTCATTTAAACCGCGTTTACGTTACTACAATAAGAGAAGCTTGGTTTTTTATAGTGTTTCCTGGTAAACACTGCGTTTAAAACTGTTTGTTTATACAGTGGTGTGGTAAAGTGTCAAACATTAAGCTGTAATAAAGAGACTAATTAAATTAATCCGTCTCACGGGTTAGTCACTTTAGTTCACGCATGATAATTACAGTTATCATGCGTGAATATCAATATATATCAATACGATACAGTATCTCTAAAAATTTAGCATAATACTCACATACTGTAACTATCGGGTTATTTAATGTCGTTTAAAAAAAACAACTTGCACTCATCTGGGCGAAGAATGTCTGCAAGAAGTGCTAATAACATTTCAAAAGTTGTTACAGAAGACACTGATACACAAACTAATGCCGTTGATTCGACTGCAGTTGGTAATTCAGGTTACTGCTCGAATGAATCCTCTACTAAGCTTTCAGCAAAGACACTGAAGACCCAAGAATCGACGACGCTTTCTTTGACGTCTAATGAACAAAGTTATAGGGGTAACTACCAGCAATACTATCAGGATATTTTCACCAAACTTCCTTACAACACTCAGCGTGCATATATTAGCGACTATAATGAGTTTGCACTTTTTTGTAGGCAGCACGGTTTTGATGGTTTCAAAAACAACTTTCAGCATAATGAGACCTGTATAAAGCATTACGTGGAAGAACTGTGTCGCTCTCCCCTAGCCTACAGAACTATTAAGCGTAGACTATCGGCACTTAGTAAATTTCTCGGTGTCGCAAATTTGCCTAACCCCATTATTCGGTCGGCGTACTTAAGAGACTTTATTCGACTGTCGTTAATTGAAAATAGAAAGTATCGTCTGTCACATAAGCAAGCTGTTCCTCTCACCATAGATATGGTCGAACAGATTAACAACGCAATAATTCCAGATTCATTACTCGAGCTTCGCGATCTGGCTATTATCAATTTAATGTTTGATGCTCTACTACGTGCCGATGAGTTAGTGCGAGTTTGCATTGAAGATATATCAGCTCGTAATAACACTTTACTTGTTGTCTCTTCAAAAAGTGATCAATCCGGCCAGGGTCAATATCGTTATGTATCCTCTAGTACCATTTCTATGGTTCAAGAATATATCAGTGAAGCTAATATCGACCCAAAATCTAAACAACAGCGCCTTACCTCAGATTTACGCGGTCTACACAAAGGGATTTTGTTTAGGCGGCTCACTAACCATAAAACGGCTCTTTTGCCTTTTGACGAAAACATACCAAGCCATAAAGCAAATGTACTTAACTACTCAAGCGTTTATAGAATTTGGCAACGCATTGCTTATCGCGCAGGTATAAGTGAAAACATTACGCCACATAGCGGTCGTGTCGGCGGTGCTGTTTCTCTTGCAGAAGATGGAGCGTCCTTGCCTGAACTTCAGCTAGCTGGAGGTTGGCAATCACCGGAAATGCCTGGCCATTATACAAAACAAGCAAACGTTAAGCGTGGTGGCATGGCTAAGTTGTCGGCGAAGAGAAAAAGATAAAGTGCTATTAAACATAGAAATACAATACAATTGGTTACGCATAACCATCTTCATCAATAATTTTTTTGTCAGATAATCTCTTCCCTACCCTACCAATCTGAATTCGTAAAACGAGCGTATTTATATTACACAGTTAATTTGTTAACGCTTGTTTGTAGTGCAGTTTGCCTACATTGCGTTTAACAAAAATAGGTAGAACACCAAAGTAAAGGAGTTATATATGAGTAGCGGTATTGATACTAAGCATGGAAAATTACTCGCAGAATTGGTCGTTCCTTCCTCTTCATGGAAAGTTCAACCAGAGAAGCAAGACCCTTTTAAGTCACAAGAAGCTGCGATTGATTATTTAAAATCTAACAACGAGCCTTTATATCTTCATGTTCCTCTGGCACAGTCAGGGGATTATGTACGTATTTGTGTTACTTCCCGTGACGACGATGTGGTATTCACTATCAAAGATATCAACAAAGGCGGCGAAACTTCACTGCACTATTCCCATATTAAGAATTTAGATAGCACCATTCGCACCTTAGTTTTGGAGTGTTGTGAACAAAAAATTAAAGCCCTTTAGAAGGGCTTTTTTCTTTGCCAATCGACAAGAATACGCGCTAGAAAAGAATACTAAGCCAAGTGAACACTGCCAATATGAGACTGATGAATACGGCTGCCGAGCCAATATCTTTGGCACGTCCTATTAATAAATGAATGTCAGTGCTCACATGATCACATAGTTTTTCAATAGCCGTGTTGAGTAGCTCTGTGATCAAAACAATGAGTAAAGACATGACCAGCAAGATCCTCTCAATACTGGTTACATCTACACAAAATGCTATGGGGATAAGGATTACAAGTACTAAAACCTCTTGCCTAAAGGCAGCTTCACTCAAAAAAGCTGCGCGAAGCCCTTTCATAGAAAAATAAGTGGCATAAACTACACGTAAGATTCCAGTACGCTTTGTTATCATATAAATTAATTACAAAATGACTTACTGCATGCTAGAACGCTAAACGAATTTCATTACATTTAAATGACGCCATGTATTTTGATTATTAAAGGGTTTCAAAGGTAACCAACCTTATCATTAATTTACACTTTTACGGCTAGTACGTCAGTTTTCACACCATGCAAAACCGCATTTGCTGTTGAGCCTAGCAGTAAACGAAGCCCACTTTGACCATGGGTACCCACCACAATCAGGTCCGCATTAATCTTTTCGGCCATGTGATGAATTTCATCCGCTGGCGAGCCTATTTCTACGTTTATATGGCTGTAAGGTATATCGTGTTTCGCGGCAACATCCTTTAACTGTCTCTCTGCTTGCTCTCTCACCTCTTCGGTAAAGTCTCTTTCTAAAAACAGCCCATAAGGCTCTACGTTAGTTTGTGGATAAGCAACATATAATAAATGAATTTTATGGCTGTTACCTGCAATAGTAATTGCTTTTTCTACCACAAGTTCGTGATCAGAATATACGTCGATGGGTACTAGGACAGTTTCATAGCTCTGCACTTTCGCTCTCCTCAGCATTATTTATGAAGATCATTACAGAATTCAATACACCAATATAGTAGAACCATACAACTATATGTTCTTTGCGCCAAATCAATGTTTAGTCTTCAAACTCGTTCATACTTAATCCCATGCTTATCGCTTTTTACAAACGTTAAACGTGTGGGGGAAATGATATGAAAAAAACGATAATATTCTTAGCAACGCTTTTACTTTTTTCCTGTGAACAAGGGCCAAAGTCGCCACGCGGCTTTAGCCTACCCGAGGGTGACATGGAGCAAGGTTATCAGGTATTTAAAAAGTATCAGTGCCAAGACTGTCATAGAATAGCCGGGGAAAAAGCGCCAGAAGACGCTCAATATTTGGTAGCAAAACCAATTGCACTTGGTGGAAGTAGCGGCCGAATCAAAACATATGCGGAATTAGTTACTAGCATCATCAACCCTTCACACAAGCTCACGCCTCGTCAGCCTGCAAGCTTTACGAGTGAAGATGGAGTTTCATTAATGCGGGTTGTAAATGACGAGTTGACGGTATCTGAACTTATCGATTTAGTTGCATATCTACAGCCCAAGTATAAAGTTACACCCTATAGAACAAGTGACTACCGCTTGTATCAATTACGTATCCCAGAAAGGTCTAACGAGTAGCATCGCAATTTCTAGTTAAACTTGGCCACTAAGCCTTACCTACGATATGCTAACTATCCGTAGAATGGCTTAGTGGCGTACTCCCTCTAGCTTAATCTTAGTTGTGCATTAAGATACGTCCTTTGTTTCTTTTTCTATTTCAGCTAACAAGCTACACGGCATGAAGCTCTGCGCGTTCGCTTCTTTAAAATGTAGTTTAAATCTATCCGGCACCTCATCATTGAGAAAGCTGCCCGTTTTAACCAGCGGGAATATTTCGTCATAACGGGCGACGTTACATTGATCAACCCGTCTAAATATGTGAGTACGATTTAATTCACTCGTTTTAATATGGCCCGTTGACGAGAGGATATCCATCAGCGCATGAATTGTCTTTTTATGAAAACGGTAGACTCGCTCATACTTATCTTCTACGTTTAAACCTTTTGCTAACTTAGGGTCTTGGGTCGCCACACCGGTGGGGCATTTATTTGTATTACAAGATAACGATTGCACACAACCAAGTGCCAACATCATTCCCCTAGCGCTGTTGCACAGATCTGCTCCCAAGCTCAGGTTTTTAGCCAACTGAAAAGCGGTAATGATTTTACCCGATGCAATTATTTTGATTTTGTCGCGCAGGCCAAAACCCGTCAGGCAATCGTCCACAAAAGCTAGTGCTTCACGAAGTGGAAATCCAATAGAATTGGTGTATTCGAGTGGTGCCGCTCCTGTGCCGCCTTCGCCGCCATCAACCGTTATAAAGTCTGGCGTAATCTCCTTTTCAACCATGGCCTTACACATAGCAATAAACTCACTTTTTCGGCCAAGAGCAAGTTTAATTCCAACCGGTTTAGACCCACTTAATTCTCGTAACTGGCTTATAAAATCAATCATTTCTAACGGCGTTGAAAAAGCTTTGTGTCTAGGTGGAGAATCAACTTGAGTGCCAGGCTCAACGCCACGAATTTCCGCTATTTCGGGCGTGTTTTTATACGCTGGAAGAATACCGCCGTGCCCGGGCTTAGCTCCTTGGCTTAGCTTTATCTCTATCATTTTCACGTTGTCGAGTTTAGCTTTTTCTTCAAAAAGAACAGGATCGAAACCGCCATCTTTGCTTCTACAACCAAAGTATCCCGTACCAATTTGCCAAACGATATCGCCACCGTTTTCGAGGTGATATGGGGTTAACCCCCCCTCACCTGTGTTATGGTAAAACCCGCCTTTTGCGGCACCTTTATTTAGCGCCAAAATGGCATTTTTTGACAAGCTTCCAAAGCTCATTGCGCTTATGTTAAGTATGCTTGCACGATACGGCTTTTTGCAGTGAGGACCACCTACCGTCACTCGGGGATCTTCATCCATGTCTTCCACTTCGCGAGCAGATAAAGAATGGCCAATCCACTCATAGCCATCTTTATAAGTATCAAGTTGTGTACCGAAAGGGACTGTTTCTCTACTGTTTTTCGCACGTTGATAAACAATCGAACGAAACATGCGGGAAATAGGTGCTCCGCCAGTATCGGTTTCTATGATGTATTGCTGGATGTAGGGTCTTAGTCCCTCGACGGTCCACCTCACTCTGCCAATTAATGGAAAGTTCCGTAAAATAGCATGCTTGGTTTGGAAGGCATCGTATAGACCAAAAATGAGTAGCGTAACTGATAAAAGTAAAAACCACCACACCGGTGCCCATAGCAAGCCAATTACCACATTAAAAGCGACCAGTAAGGTGAGTATGGTTAAAATAGTTAAACGCATTAAGAGTCCTTCTTTAATTCGGCCATATTTAAGCTAGATAATATGCCTATAACCCTGTTCAATACACTGCAAACCAAAAACTAGATTCACTTTAAAGGTAAGCAACTGTTTTAACTTTTAAATTTTTACAGCCAGTTCTCCGATGTTATAGGTTATGCGTAACGATACCTATGCTATACGATACTTTTTTAGCTGCGAAAACAAGTCATTACATGCTAGTCTACATGCATTAAATTAGTGAGTTTATCTACTATTTGTAAATAGTGGGTTATAGATAATGTGACCTGTTAAGGGTAACGGATTTTACGTTCAACATTTTGAAAGGTAATTCATGGAGTATGCATTTCTTCTTTTCGCATTTATATGTGGCTTATCGGTAAAACTTATTGGCATTCCTCCTCTTGTTGGCTATTTGGTAGCAGGTTTTTTATTAAACTTTGCAGGTTACACACTCACTGATGATTTAACCCAAATAGCCAACTTAGGCATTACCATTATGCTCTTCACCATTGGTTTAAAACTCAACATCCGTGATCTAAGTCGTCGGGAAGTTTGGGCGGGAAGTGTTTCACATACCTTGATATGGGTGGGCGTTATTACCTGTTGTGTTTATGCAATAGGTGCGGTTGCCGCCAATTCCGTTAACGGACTTACTTGGAAAAGCGCTGCGCTTATCGCTTTTGCGCTTAGCTTCAGTAGCACAGTGTGTGTAGTTAAAGTATTAGAAGAAAGTGGCGAAAGTAAAACGCGCCACGGCCGCCTAGCTATTGGCATTTTAGTCATGCAGGACGTTTTTGCTGTCATCTTTCTTGTAGCAGCTACAGGAAAGCTTCCTTCGGTTTGGGCACTGGCGCTACTTGCGTTGTTCCCTGCAATGCCTATTATCAACAAAATGATTAATAAATCAGGCCACGGTGAATTGCTTCCGCTTACCGGTTTTATTCTCGCGCTCGGTGGTTATCATTTGTTTGAGCTGGTTAATATTAAAGGCGATTTAGGTGCACTCATCTTTGGTATTATGCTAGCGCAACACGAGAAAGCGTCTGAACTTGCTAAGTCACTACTTAGCTTTAAAGATCTTTTCCTCATTGGTTTCTTCCTTACCATCGGTCTTACCGCCCTTCCCGATCTCAGTATGATTGTCCTAGCTATCGTGTTCTGCTTATTTATACCGTTAAAAGCAGCACTCTTTTTCTGCTTATTTACGTCACTTCGCCTTCGCGGTCGCACGGCTTACTTGAGCAGCTTGGTGCTTTCAAATTACAGTGAATTTGGGCTTATTGTTGGCGCGCTAGCCGTTTCATTAGGTTTATTGGCAAACTCTTGGTTAGTGGTCATTGCGTTAGCCGTCTCTATTTCATTCGTTATTACCAGCGTGCTCTATCGCAATTCTCATTCTCAATATCACAATCATAAACACACCATTAAACGTTTTGAGAAAAACGAACGCTTGAAAGAAGACATCTATCCCACTCTACACAACGCGGAATTTTTAGTGTTAGGGATGGGACGTGTTGGTCGGGGGGCCTTCAATGCGCTATCTAAATTAAGTGATGTGAGCGTATGGGGAATGGACGCCGACCGAGTAAAAGTAAAAGAGTTATCAGACGAAGGCTTAAATGTAATATGCGGCGACGGTGAAGACGTCGATTTGTGGGATAATTTAGATATCAAACAGATTCAGCTTGTTTTGCTTGCTCTGCCTTCTATCCAGGACTCAATAAACATCACACGTCAGCTTAAAAACGCGGGCTATGTTGGAAAAGTCGCAGCCATTGCACGCTATGAGGATGAAGTGTCACATTTATTAGAAAATGGTGTAGATAAAGTCTTCAACTTCTTTACCGAAGCAGGGCTTGGTTTTGCTGAAGAAAGTCTTGCTTATGCGCATGCACAACAGTAATGCTGTTCTAAATGCGAACAATGGATGAATTGAGAAACGTTATCGTTTGTAAACAACTGTTTTACAAAGACTTTTTTTGACATGCTGTCAAATTTAGACTAAACTTCACGCAAATACGTTAATAGGGTTTACACAATGCAAGGTGATAAACAAGTTGTTGCAAAATTGAACGAAGTACTGACAAGTGAACTTACTTCGATAAATCAATACTTTCTGCACGCTCGTATGTTCAAAAACTGGGGTTTTTCTGAACTTAACGAAAAGAATTATAAAAAGTCTATCAAGGACATGAAGCAAGCGGACGATCTTATCGAGCGCATATTATTCCTTGAGGGCCTTCCTAATCTTCAAGCACTAGGTAAGCTTTACATCGGCGAGGATACCGTTGAAATGCTGTCGTGTGATGCGCGTTTTCAAAAGGAACAGCTTCCACTACTTCGTGAAGCAATCGCGCTGTGTGAAGAGAAACAGGATTATGTGTCTCGTGATTTGCTAGAAGATCTCCTTGAATACGAAGAAGAGCACCTAGACTGGATTGAAACGCAAGAATACCAAATTGATGCGATGGGTATAGAAAACTACCTACAAGCGCAAGTAATGGGAGATGACTAATGAAAGGTAACCAAGCAATCATTAATGGCTTAAACGAACTACTCTCTTATGAGTTAGCTGCCATGGATCAGTATTTCATTCACTCTCAAATGTATCTAGATTGGGGGTTGAACAAGCTATACGAACGTATCGACCACGAATTTGATGATGAGCGTGGACATGCAACTAAGCTTATTGAACGCATGCTGTTTTTAGAAGGTACGCCTGACATGACGAAGCGTACAGGCTTCAAAGTGGGTAAAGATGTACCTGAGATGCTAGAAAGCGATTTGCGTGTTGAATATGAAGTTGATGCAAAGTTACGTGAAGTTATTGCGCTTTGTGAAACCGAGAAAGACTATGTTACTCGTGACATGCTAATTGTACTACTAGACGATACAGAGATGGATCACGCACACTGGCTAGAGCAGCAGCTAGGTCTTATCAAGCGACTTGGTATTCAAAACTACCTTCAATCTCAAATGTAAGAAAAAGCGTTTACGCTACAGTTTACAGCTTATGATTAAAAGGCCGCACTTTAAAAGAGCGGCCTTTTTTGTTTACTCTCCCTTCATTAAAGAGAGTCTTATTACATTTTAAACAGTTACTGCTGCGTAATAAAATACAAATAACTGGGACTTTCTTTATCTTTAATATTTAGACGTAGCTGCCATTTCATAACCGGCTCACTACAGCTTCCTAACATAAACCAACCTGACCATTTTCCTTCCCCGTCGTTATCTAACAGCACGGGAATTTTGCCCATATACATGTTTACCCCTTCAATCCATGCACTTTCTATTTCCTCTCCCTCAGGAACTAAGAGCTTAACCGTTACTGACTCTTCGGCTTCAGGCATGGCTGAAAAAGTGGCAATTGCTAATCTGTCATCAATTAAGAATTCGCAAGTTTCATTGACAAAGTTGCAGCTATTTCCTATTCCATTAACTACATTTGTATCTTTTAATGTCGATGATTGGAATTTATGAGCAAGGTACACGCATACGGCTACGACGATAATGGCCACTAGCGGAAGCTGAGAATGTAAAATTTTTGATCGTTTATTGTTATCGTTATTTAGCATTTCTTAAATTTTGTGTATTTCTTCATTGACGGAGATCAAGCTTAGGTAGTTTATGGTATCTTTTTGTAATTAAAAACCTTATCATCCGCGTACCAACTGGCTTGGAGACAATAATTATTACTCTTTCCGAGCTCGGTGTGAAGCGTTATTCCTTAGCTGATACACGTCTCGACCGTACTATTCCGGCAGTTGGAGACCATAGTTCATTTGAAGTGGAAGATTCATTAAAATGAGTGAAATAAGCCAAGCACAACCTGACTACAATTATAAAGTAGTTAGGCAATTTACCATCATGACCATAGTCTGGGGTATCATTGGTATGGGCCTAGGGGTATTTATTGCCGCGCAGTTATTTGCACCTATGCTTAACTTTGACACACCATGGCTAACATTCTCACGTTTGCGTCCGTTGCACACTAACGCCGTTATTTTTGCCTTCGGCGGCTGTGCGCTATTTGCAACGTCGTACTACATCGTTCAGCGTACCTGCCAGGTAAGACTGTTCAGTGACAAACTTGCCGCATTTACCTTTTGGGGTTGGCAAGCCGTTATCGTTTTAGCTGTTATCACCCTGCCTATGGGTTTAACCAGCTCAAAAGAATACGCTGAACTAGAATGGCCAATTGATATCCTTTTGGCACTGGTTTGGGTCGCTTATATCATTAACTTCTTCGGAACCCTAGTAATCCGTAAAGTTTCGCACATTTACGTTGCAAACTGGTTCTTAGGCGCGTTCATGTTAACTGTTGCAATTCTTCATATTGGTAACAGCATGGCTATTCCGGTATCTTTCACTAAATCGTATTCACTGTATGCAGGCGCGGTAGACGCTATGATGCAGTGGTGGTACGGCCATAACGCGGTAGGCTTTTTCCTAACTGCGGGCTTCCTTGGTATGATGTACTACTTCGTACCTAAGCAAGCTGGTCGCCCGGTTTATTCATACAGACTTTCAATTGTTCACTTCTGGGCACTTATCTCTCTGTATATCTGGGCTGGTCCTCACCACCTTCACTACACTGCCCTACCAGACTGGACTCAGTCACTAGGTATGGTGATGTCTATTATCCTATTCGTTCCATCTTGGGGTGGTATGATTAACGGTATTATGACGCTATCTGGCGCGTGGCATAAACTTCGCACCGACCCAGTATTGCGTTTCCTTATTGTTTCATTGTCTTTCTACGGTATGTCTACCTTCGAAGGCCCAATGATGGCAATCAAGACCGTTAATGCACTGTCTCACTACACTGACTGGACAATTGGTCACGTACACTCTGGAGCTCTAGGTTGGGTTGCAATGGTTTCAATTGGTTCAATTTACCACTTAATTCCAGTGCTATTCGGTCAGCGCGCTATGTATAGCACCAAGCTAGTTAACGTACACTTCTGGTTCGCAACTATCGGTGTTGTTCTATACATCGTAGCAATGTGGATGTCTGGTGTACTACAAGGTCTAATGTGGCGTGCGGTAAATGCTGACGGTACGTTAACCTATAGCTTTGTTGAGTCATTAGAAGCGTCTAAGCCTTTCTATGTGGTTCGTTTCATTGGTGGTTGTTTCGTGGTAGCGGGTATGCTTGTTATGGCATACAACACATGGAAAACCGTTCGTGCACCTAAAGGCAGTATCGCTGCAGACCCAGCGACTCAGCCGGCGTAGTAAAGGAGACGAATAATGAAAAACGCACATGAGTTAATTGAAAAGAACGTCGGTCTGTTAACGGTATTAATCCTTATCGCTATCAGCTTCGGTGCCATGGTTCAAATTACGCCGTTGATGTTTCAACAGCAAACCATGGAACCGGTAACAGGCTTACGTCCATATACCGCGCTTGAGCTTGAAGGCCGTGATATCTACATCCGTGAAGGTTGTGTAGGTTGTCACAGCCAGATGATCCGTCCATTCCGCGCTGAAACAGAGCGTTATGGTCACTACAGCGTTGCTGGCGAATCAGTATGGGAACACCCTTTCCTTTGGGGTTCTAAGCGTACTGGTCCTGACCTAGCACGTGTTGGTGGTCGTTACAGCGACGAATGGCACCGAGTTCACCTGCTTAATCCTCGTAACGTGGTACCAGAGTCGAACATGCCAGGTTTCCCTTGGCTTGCGGAAAACACGCTTAATGGCGAATTAACAGCTGAAAAAATGGAAGTGTTCCGTGGATTTGGCGTTCCGTATACCGACGAAGATATTGCGGGTGCGAAAGCGGCAGTACAGGGTAAAACGGAAATGCAAGCCCTTATTGCTTATCTACAATCTCTTGGCACACATTTGAAATAATATGGACCAGGGAATTGTAGGCAGCATTTTTACTGTCATCGTCTTTGTAAGCTTCATCGGTGTTGTGTGGTGGGCGTTTAGCAGCCGCAACAAGAAAAAATTCGATGAAGCTGCAAACCTAGTGTTTGCAGACGAAGAAAAAGAAAAATCAAAAGAAGATTAGCAGGAGTCTCGAACTCATGAGTATGTTTTGGACAATTTGGATTTCAGTGATAACCCTAGGGTTAATCATTGGTTGCTACTTCCTTCTTCGCTGGTGCCTTTCTAACAAGACTGGCGTCGCTGAAGGTGAGTCAATGGGCCACGAATTTGATGGTATTGAGGAGTTGAACAACCAACTTCCTCGTTGGTGGACAATTATGTTCTACATGACCATCGTTTGGGGCTTTTTATACCTAGCGCTTTAT
Source organism: Alteromonas sp. ABV4_150 (assembly GCF_056311745.1). Classification (NCBI taxonomy): domain Bacteria; kingdom Pseudomonadati; phylum Pseudomonadota; class Gammaproteobacteria; order Alteromonadales; family Alteromonadaceae; genus Alteromonas; species Alteromonas sp. ABV4_150. The sequence goes on from NZ_CM149971.1 coordinate 3,915,549, forward strand.
CCTGGCCTAGGTGCGTATGAAGGTATTTTGGGTTGGAAGAGCTCTAACCAAAATATTCAATCGCTAGAAGAGTCAGCTCAGGCGCGTATTGACGCTAAAGAGCAAGGCTACCTAGTAGAATATGATCGTGAACTAGATTTTGCTGCCGAGAAGTTCGATCCGATCTTCGAAGCGTATGCACAAGTTCCTGTTGAAGAACTGGCTAAAGACCCAGAAGCAAATAAAGTAGGTCAGCGTTTGTTCCTACAAAATTGCTCTCAGTGTCACGGTTCTGATGCACGTGGTCAAAATGGCGGCTTCCCTAACCTAACGGACAACGACTGGTTGTACGGTGGTTCAGGTGCGAAAATCGTTGAAACTCTTACGCTTGGTCGTAAAGCCGCTATGCCAGCATGGCTAGATGCTATGGGTGAAGACGGTATCGAAGAAGTGGTTAACTACGTACTTAGTTTAAGCGGTCGCGATGTGGACCCTCAGCTTGCTGAAGCAGGTAAAGCACGTTTCGCAGCGTGTGCTGCGTGTCACGGCATGGACGGTAAAGGTAACCAAGCACTTGGTGCACCAAACCTTACTGACAATATCTGGCTATACGGCGGCAGCCACAGAGCGGTAACAGAAACGCTTACTTACGGTCGTAACGGTGTCATGCCTTCATTCAAGAAAACCTTGGGTGATGACAAAATTCACGTTGTTGCAGCGTATGTATACAGCCTTTCAAATGATTAATGATTTAAATCATTAAATATCTTAAAAAGCCTCGTTACTACGGGGCTTTTTTTATGAGAAAATACAGCCATATAGAGAGTGCTGTATGAACAACCTTTGTATACATTTAGTATGTCTCGCAAACACTATATTTATCATTATTTCCCGGCTTAACGTGTAGTTGGGACAGTAAAAATAAATATGTTGTTAGTGAAGTAAATACGAGAAAAGATTTTGATGAATAGACCCTGGTATAAAGAATTCTGGCCCTGGTTTTTAATCGCCGTTCCCATCATTACCCTGATTATGGGTGGGATATTGCTAAACCTTGCTATCTCTACCGAAGATAGCCTTGTAGTAGACGACTACTACAAAGAAGGGAAAGCAATTAATGCGCGTTTAGACAAAGAAGCCATAGCCCGCCGCATGAATATCACCACTGATTTAACCATTGAAGATGGAAGCATAGCGCTGCAGTTTCATTCGGGGATTCCTCAAGAAGGTAACGCGGTTAAATTAAGTTTCTATCACGTAACGCTAGAAGAGCGCGATGTTAGCGTTTTATTGAGTCGCGACGCTAACGGTATTTATCGCGGCTTTATTGAAGAAAACCTTGACGGAAAATGGCGCATATCGCTGACGCCGATTGATGATAGCTGGAAAATTCAAAACACGGTCTATCTGCCCCACACTGGCAAAATGAAATTCAATCCATAATGACAAAGCACGACTGTTACCATTGCGGCTTGCCTATAGCGAGTCCAGACAATGGGAAATTTACTACTGTCATTTTAGGGCAACAACGAGACATGTGTTGCCCTGGCTGCTTAGCGGTAGCTGAAGCGATCGTTAACAACGGCCTTGAAGACTATTACCAGTTTAGAACCGAACCGGCGCAAAAATCTGACGACGGTATTTTAGAAACGTTAGATAAGCTAAAAGTCTATGACGACCCTTCCCTTCAAGAAGAGTTCGTTTTTGAAGAAGGCCAAGATAAGCAAATTCAGCTGACCCTTGAAGGAATTACATGCGCTGCCTGTGGCTGGCTTATCGAAAAGCAGTTGTCGAAAGTAGAAGGAATAAAGCAAGTCGCGGTGAATGTACAAGAGCGCCGTGCTTTAGTCACTTGGTCACCGTTTCAAATTAAGCTTAGCCAAATTCTATCTACGCTAAAACGCATTGGTTATGTTGGGTCACCATTTCACCCCGACGCACACGAAGCCAGTTATAAACGCGAACAAAAGACCTTTCTAAAAAAGCTTGGCCTAGCAGGTATTATGACTATGCAGGTTATGATGCTGATGACAGGGCTTTACTTTGACTGGTTTGGCGCTATCGAATTAGAAACTCGACAGTACTTTTACTGGGTTGCCCTTACACTAACCACCCCGGTTGTGCTGTATTCTGGTAGCACATTCTACGTTGGTGCAGCTAAAGCGCTGAGCGCACGAACAGTTAATATGGATGTCCCCGTTACACTGGCTATCTTTGGCACCTATATCGCCGGTATTCGCTCTACCATGTTGGAGCAAGGCGAAGTGTATTTCGAATCCATTTGTATGTTCATTTTCCTGCTATTACTTAGCCGATTCTTAGAACATCGCAGTCGTCATCGCGCCGCTCAGATTTCTGCCAATATGATGCAGTACGTTCCTGTTTCAGCGACTAAATTGATGCCAGATGGAAATATTGCTGAATGCTTAGCAAAACAGCTAAAAGTAGACGATGTAGTATTGGTTAAGCCTGGTGAAACTATTCCCATTGACGGCTTGGTTACAGAAGGAAACGCGGCGGTTGATGAGTCTATGCTTACCGGTGAATTTAATCCTGTACGCAAAACAAGTAAAAGCCCTGTTTACGGTGGTACAGTCTGCCAAGATGGTAGCTTGACCATTACGGTTACGCAAACTCTCAAAAATGCACTGGTAAATCAAATTGTAAGGCTTCAAGCAAGTGCGATGGCGAGCAAGCCCAAGGCCGCACAGATAGCCGATAATTTCTCTAGATATTTTGTAACTGCGGTACTGCTGATTTCAGCGTTAACCTACACCTTCTGGGCCTATAACGGTAGTGATAATGCATTTTGGATAACCATTTCGGTACTGGTTGCAACCTGTCCTTGTGCATTAGGTTTGGCTACACCATCAGCGTTAACCTGCGCTATGGCGAAATTAAACAAACAGGGTATTTTGCTAAAGCGTGCCGATGCTCTTGAGCAAATCTCTGGCATTGACACTATCGCACTCGACAAAACCGGTACGCTGACACAAGGAAAGTTCACTATATCAAACGCCTGGTATGCTGACGGCGTAGACAGCCAAAGCGCGCTATCAATCGCCCGCGCACTTGAATCTCGCTCTGAGCACCCTATTGCTAAAGCCTTTAGCGACGAGAAAGCCTTTAGCGATATCAAGGCCTTTAACGGTGGTAAAACGTCTAGCGGCAACACCCTACACAAAGTGTCTAATTTTACAGTCACACCAGGCGGCGGAATTAGCGGTGAAATTAACGATACGCTATTTTCCATGGGCTCTGCAGCATTCAGTGTTCATGAGTCACAGCAATCATTTATTGAGGGTTGTCCCACGGCCAATGTGTTTCTTACTGTAAAAGGGCGTATCATGGCAGCGTTTGAAGTTCGTGACTCTCTGCGTGACGATACCCAAGAAACCCTCGATATATTGGCAAAAAGTCATACCCTCGCTGTATTAAGCGGCGATACACAGCAAAACGTTGATTCCCTTACCGAGCCTTTACCAATTTCAACCGCTAAAGGTGGACTTACACCAGAGCAGAAATACGAAGCGGTTCAAGCTATGCAGCAAACAGGCTCCAAGGTAATGATGATGGGTGATGGCATTAATGATGCGCCAGTGCTTGCCAGTGCCGATGTAGCGATAGCAGTAGGTAATGCCACAGATGTTGCGAAGACTGCTGCCGACGTGATTTTGCTAGGCGACCAGCTACTTTCTGTGCCGGAGTTAATAAAAACCTCGCACCAAGTGAAACAAAAAATAAGACAAAATATTGGTTGGTCGTTAGGTTACAATGTGTTGATCTTACCCTTCGCTGTATCAGGCCTACTTTCACCGTGGATGGCGGTTGTTGGAATGTCATTAAGCAGTATCATTGTAGTGACAAACTCTACGCGACTTTTGGGCAAATAGTATGAGCATAATTTACGTTTTAATTCCAATCGCGATCATAATAGTAGCTGTGGCAATTGTGATATTCTTCTGGGCAGTTAAAACTAATCAGTTTGAAGATCTAGACCGGCAGGGTTACAGTATTTTGTTTGACGATGACCTTCCGCCTGAGGAAAAAAAGCTCGCTGAGCAACGCAAGCAACTTCAGGATAGTAAAGTAGATAGAAACCAAGGGCAGCATGGAGGGGATTAATTACTTCTCAGCCTTTCTTATCGGCTTAGCTGGCGGTGTTCACTGCGTAGGCATGTGCGGCGGTATAGTGGCAGCGCTTAGAATGGTTTCACCCAAAGGTGCTTCTGCATTACCCTATACCCTAACCTACAATATAGGACGTATAGCAAGCTACACCATTGCTGGTGCGCTAACTGGCGCGCTTGGCAAAATAGCCGCCGACTACGTGCCCCTTGCCAACTATGCCCTATCCTTGCTAAGCGGCCTTATGCTGTTGTTGCTGGCCTGTTATTTAGGCAAATGGTGGACGGGTTTAACGGTGTTGGAAAACGCAGGAAAAGGTTTATTTTCCAAACTGCAGCCATTATCTAAGCGTTTTTTACCGTTCAAAACCCCTTTTAGCGCTATTCCTTATGGGTTTATCTGGGGCTGGTTGCCTTGTGGATTAGTGTACTCAACACTTACTTGGTCTTTGGCTGCGGGAAATGCATTACAGGGCGCTGCCGTAATGTTTTTCTTCGGTTTAGGTACTTTGCCAACGCTACTCGCAGCAAGTGCAGGTAGTCAGTATATTGTTAGCAGCTTTCAAAACAGTAACGTGAGACAAGTCATTGCAATAATAATGGCCGTATATGCGGCTTATCTTATTCATGGCGCAATCGTTTAAAAATAGGTGTATTATGAGCGAGTATTCTTTAAGAGAGCATGCATTATGAGCAAAGGAAGCCAATTTTCTATACACTGTCAAAACTGTAGCTTCAGTCACTTGTGTTTACCCGTGGCGCTGAACAAAACAGAAATCGAGTCTCTTGACGATATCATAGAGCGCAAGAAACCGCTTCATAAAGGTGATACGCTCATTCAAACCGGCGATAAATTTCGTTCTCTTTTTGCAGTAAGAACGGGGTCTTTTAAGTCGTTTGTAACTAATCAAGAAGGTGAAGAGCAAATCACCGGCTTCCACTTCCCTGGAGATATTATTGGTTTCGATGCCCTGCGTGAAAGTAAGCATCAAAGCTACACCTCAGCGCTAGAAACCGCCATGGTATGTGAACTGCCATATGAAACCCTTGATGAAATGTCGGTTCAATTTCCTAAGCTACGCCATCAAATCATGAGCTTTATGAGCGCGGAGATAAAACAAGATCACGACATGATCATGCTATTAAATAAGCGCACTGCCGAAGAGCGTTTGCTATATTTTATATCGCATCTTTCACAGCGCTTCGAAGAGCGTCGGCTTCTCACACAGAGAGTTTCACCTTACAATGACTCGTAACGAAATCGGCAACTACTTAGGCTTAACGATAGAAACCATTAGCCGTTTACTGAGCCGTTTTCAGAAGGAAAACATTATCAAGGTTGACGGTAAATTGATCTCTATTTTGGATTTTGATCAGTTGAACACCAAACTAGAAGCGTTAAATGGTCCTAGCATAGTCTGTAACAGTTAATTTATTCTTTTTTTACCTTAAACGCGCTACATGCGCGCTTTTTAGTTTTAATCTTTAAAATTTCACTGTATTCCCTCATTGAGTTACACGATATCAATTCGTTGTGCGTAAAAGCCCCAGTAGTATTCAATGTAGCCTTTTTGTTTATCAACGAATAGTTTACGCCTTGATCCAAAACAACTCACTTTTTTCCAAATGTCGTTTATAGTTAATGTAAATAGTTTATATGAACTGTTTTAAAACAACTTCGATGTCGACAGCCATACAAAGCTTTGTAGTTGAGGAGACGTTATGATTGAGTGTAAACGAATTCTTGCCGTGGTAGATGCGGAACGCGACAACCAGCCTGCCCTAAGCCGTGCCTATGAACTTGCTTCAAAAACCGGCGCAACGGTTACCGCTATGATGGTGGTATATGATTTGTCTTACGATATGACAACCATGCTTAGCCCCGACGAACGTGAATCAATGCGCGATGCCGTTACAAAAGAGCACGCCAAATGGCTATCTGCTCAGCTAAAAGAGCAAGGCTTCTCAGAGACCGATATTGTGGTTGAATGGAACAACCGTGCTTATGAGTCCATTATCTATTTCGCCCTTAACAACCAAATCGACTTAGTGGTAAAAGCCACTAAAAACCATGACGATCTCGCCTCTGTGATCTTTACCCCTACAGACTGGCATTTAATGCGAAAATGCCCCCGCCCCGTTCTACTCGTAAAAGAACATGATTGGCCAGAAGGCGGTGAAATCATTGCCGCGGTGAACGTAGGGACTGAAGATGATGAACACGCTGCACTGAACGACAAGCTTACGATAATCGCTAACGACTACGCTTCTTTACTTAAAGGTAAGGTTAATTTAGTAAACAGCTACCCTTCAACTCCCCTGAACATCGCCATTGAAGTCCCAGAGTTTGACCCTGACACGTATCACGATGCGGTAAAAAACCATCATGCTAAAGAAATGCGCAGTCACGCACTGAAGTACGGTATTCCCGAAGATAAGTGTGTGGTGAAGGAAGGCTTACCTGAAAAAGTCATTCCGCAGGTCGCAGAAACGTTAGATGCAGAGCTTGTAGTTATTGGCACCGTTGGCCGTGTGGGTATTTCGGCAGCGCTTATTGGCAATACAGCAGAACACGTTATCGACGAACTAAATTGTGACGTGCTTGCCATCAAGCCGGATGGGTTTGAATCACCGTTAACCGTGTAGAACACCCGCAAGCTTTGCTAAAACTTAGCGATACAACGTATCAATCGCTAACGGGTTGATACGTGGTTGTCTTCACTAAAGCGATTTTTTCAATACATAATCGCGGGGGACGATGATTTAAGCTCAAACCAATTTTTAATCTCGCTCGATAAATTTAAGCTCACAGCCGTAGTCGCGAAAAGGCGCTTTAATGTATAATGACGTCTTTATCACAAACCAAGCTAGTTAATTATGAGTTTAGGCACAAGCAGTGCTGACGCGCCGACGTTAAACGCCGCGAAAAGTAAGCAAAAGTACAACTTCAACAAACTTCAGAAACGACTTCGTCGCAATGTGGGTAAAGCCATTGGCGATTTCGGTATGATTGAAAACAACGACAAGGTCATGGTGTGTTTATCTGGCGGTAAAGACAGCTATACCATGCTAGATATTTTATTGTTTTTAAAGAAGATTGCGCCTATTCATTTTGATATTATTGCGGTAAATCTTGACCAGAAGCAGCCTGGTTTTCCTGAACATATTTTGCCCGAGTACTTAGACAGCATTGGCGTTGACTACAAGATTGTAGAAGAAGACACCTACTCTATTGTTAAAGACAAAATTCCTGAAGGAAAAACGACTTGTTCGCTTTGCTCTCGTTTGCGCCGTGGTATTTTATACCGCACGGCGAAAGAATTAGGCGCCACTAAAATTGCATTAGGTCACCACCGCGACGATATGCTTGAAACGTTTTTCCTTAATATGTTTCACGGGGGCAAGCTTAAATCTATGCCGCCAAAACTGGTTAGCGATAACGGCGAACATATTGTAATTCGTCCTTTGGCTTACTGCACAGAGAAAGATATTGAAAAATACTCTCAAGCTGCTGAGTTCCCGATTATTCCTTGCAACCTTTGTGGCTCACAAGAAAACCTACAGCGCCAGAACATAAAAGCGATGCTACAAGATTGGAATCGTCGTTTCCCAGGCCGCATTGAATCCATGTTTAGAGCGCTTCAAAACGTGGCCCCTTCACACCTTGTAGACAGTAACCTTTTTGACTTTAAATCGATTGCCACTCAAGACGGTCCCGTTGAAGATGGTGATATAGGATTTGATGAGCCTTCTTTTACTGCTGAGAGTAGTGTAGATCTCAATGATGAAGATAACGCTATTGAAGTAATAAACATTATGGAACCAAAGTAAATGAAAATTGGACTTGCGTTAGGTGCCGGTGCCGCAAGGGGCTGGACTCACATTGGCATAATTGAAGCATTGGAAAAACTTGGCGTTAAAATTGACGTTGTCGCTGGTTGCTCTATTGGCGCTTATGTTGGTGCTGCCTACGCAAGTGGCAAGCTGGAAGGTTTAAAAGAATGGGCCTGCTCTCTTAGCGACTGGCAGGTACTTGCGCTTATGGGAGTTGGGCTTAGGCGCGGTGGCATCGCTAGCGGCCAAAAAGTTTTCGACAAGCTTGCTAGCGAGTTTTGTGTCTCCTCCTATGAAGACATGCTTAAACCTTTTGCAACCGTTGCTACTGACCTATATACAGGTCGAGAAGTAGTGTTCAATTCAGGCCCAATTGGCGATACCATTCAGGCATCCTGCGCTATTCCCGCACTTTTTGCACCCGTCGCGCATGGTGATCGCTGGCTGGTAGATGGCGCAGTGGTCAACCCTGTACCGGTTAACTTATGCCGCCAGTTAGGCGCCGACTTTGTAATTGCGGTTAATCTTAACGCCGATTTTCGCCCGCTTAGGTTGGAAAAGTTAAGGCAAGACCACGAAGAAAACCAACGTAAAACCGAAGACTTTTTTACTAAGAGCCAAAACGTATTGCGCCAATGGTTTTCGCCAGACAGTAAAGATGACAAGGCGTCAGATGAAAATGAAGAGCAGCTTCAAGTCAATGCTTCTGAAGATGTGAATACCGAAGAAAGCATAGCCTCTGATGTTATTGAAAAAGTAGAAGAAGAATTTACCGAAGTACCGGCTAAAGTGAATAAGCGAAACCCACCGGGAATTATGAGCGTTATGAGCAGTTCACTTGAAATACTGCAGGCTCGTGTTACTCGCTCACGTTTAGCCGGCGACCCGCCAGATATACTAATAGAACCTCAGCTGACTGATGTAGGTATTATGGAGTTTCATAGAGCGGAAGAGTTATGCGCGAAGGGCGAAGAAACCATCGCCCGTATTGCAGAGCAAATTAGGTATCAGTTACTAACCTGATACAAAATTGTTCAAAAGATAGATTAACTTGAGGCCATAGCTGTAACACGCAGCGGCGCGTGTGGCAGGGTTAAACCTTTCGCTTCGTTGATCCACTCTTGTTCTAAATGCAGAACGCCATTGTTAATTTGTACGCCCTGCGGCGTAACGAAATCTAAATTTTTGTCTTCGAACTGAATCATCAAGCCCTTCACCGATGGCATCATAAAAGACAAAAAGCTCCCCATTTCATTGAAAAAGGCTTCATACTGTTCGTATAAGAAAGTGAGTTCTTCTTTTTTGTAATACTGTTTTAGATACTCGGGCTTGGTTTCAAGCTGCACCGACATATCACAAACGTTCGCACGTTCGTTTAAGTCGATACGTACCAGTGCATTAGCCAGTTTTAGTGCTTTTTCAGTGGGTACGGTAAAACGTCCTTCATCAGTAACGTCTAGTGGCATTGTTTTTTTATCGGTAACGATAGATGCACCGTTAACCTCGCATAAACGCCCTTCACCTACCCGGACAAAACCAAAGGCAAACTGAAGCGCTTGGGTATCTTCGTTATCTAGCTTTTTAACATGGCTGTAGAAACGGCTGTACTCTACATCTATCGTTTCAGCAGATACGGATGTACTAGCAAAACCGACAAACAGAGATGAAGCAAGAAATAATGCAGCGCGTATCATTCGGATAAAAACTCCTCGTTAAATAGGATCATTGTTTGAAGCTCTTCTACATAAGCGGCTCCTCGCTCGGAATAATTCATTAGCCCTTCTGCCAATGCAACACCAGTAATGGGTAATTGGTTAGCTCTCAGTCGGCTGCGGATCTCTCTTAAGTCAGCATAGGCATCGTGTCTGTTGAGGTTACGCATATAGGTGTACGTAGCTCGCGAAAGACTATCAAACTTAGCCACTTCGTGGGATGCACCATCGTTTCGACGGCTTGGGACGAAACCGCACCCTTTTGAAAAACACCACAAGCCGAAGAAGTTGTAGCCCTTTCTTGCAAATCGGCTTGTTCCCCATGCAGATTCATTCGCAGCCTGAACAAGTACCAGCTCTTCAGGTAAAACATCAATTTTCTGCAGTAAGGCCAATAATTTAGTCTTTAAAGGCTGTGTGGGTTTTACCCGATATTCCTCTTCAAGCCACTCAAGCCTAGTCATGTCGTCTTCAGACAGTGACTCATTAGCTAACGCCTTTCTGTAAAGAGTTTGTATATAGTGCCTTAGAGTAAGCAGGTAAGCGTTTTGTTTCTCTACCTCGGGGCGTAGATAATTAAAAAACGCCTCTTTTTTCTCTTTTACGTCACTATAATCAGAGAAATCAGGCACCGGCTTTTTCGCCTTTACCGTTTGAGGTATATCTAGAATATCAGGCTCGTCCTCGGTAAAAATAATGGCGTTAATGACGATAACCGCCAGAACACCCAACGTTATAAGGACAATTTTAAAGGTTTCTCGTTTATGCATCGAAGCTCGACTCATTCACATCGTTTTCAGATGCTTCCGTGCTTACTCCTTGCTCGCCAATTAATTCCTGATAGAGCAACCCCATCATACTAAAATAAAAGGGTAACACCCAAATTAGGGAAACCCCGAACGTCAGCGGTACCGACACGAACAATAAGAAGAGAACGCCGAAAATACTAGCTATTTGAGCCCAGTACGCATTAAATACTCGGCAGGAAAGAATAATTGCGCTTATTGGCGTTAACTTTCTGTCGGCCACTAACATTAGAGAAAAAGAAGACGCTAAATAGAAGTACACACCTGGAATGATGAGCAGCATCATTCCTAACTGCACAAGGATACTGTTGACTAGCTGGGTTAACGCTACCAAAAATATTAAGGGGAAAAACTGAAATACTGTAAATACCGATGTTTTTACACCACGTGCTACAAAAACCCCCATCATATATAAACCAGTCAGTAACGGAGCAACGATACAGATTGCCACAATCTCGATAATAGACTGGTGCTCGAAAACATAGCTACCGTCTTCATTAATAGTTATATACTGTTGCGCGAATACCCCTAACACCACAAAGGTCAAAAATAGAACCAGACTAGCTTGCAGTAATGATGAAAAATTAGCTTTGGTTAAACCGGCAGCACGGCGCAAGAGACCCTTAGTATCGAATTGATACTGTTTGGACAACGTACTGTTGAGGCGGTCTGGGTTTACGTCTTTCACACAACTCTCTTATATTTTTAGAAAAATCGGCGCGATTATATCAATTCACGAAAATAATTGCCTGTTTGTGTATTAAACAAAAATTACCCCAGGACCAACTTAGCTGCTAACCCAACTAAAAGCACGCCCATAGCCCTATCCAACCAATAGCCCTTTTTACCAATAAGCTCAGCGACTTTACTTGTACTTAAAAGGTAAGAAAGGAAACAAAACCATAACCCCGTCGCAAAAGCTAAGTAGATACCGTAACCAAGCTTTACGCTAAATGGCGTATCAATGCTGATGATAGCGGTAAAAAGTGAAAGGAAAAACAGCGTCGCTTTAGGATTAAGTCCGTTTGTCAGAAAACCCATCCAAACGGCACGTTTTGCCGAGATTTGTGACATCTTTTTTTCCGCATTTACGTGTTGCTCCTGCTTAACAGGGCCGCTTCTAAGCGCTCCGAAAGCAAGATAAAGTAAATAGGCAGCGGCAGCGTAGCTAAAAGTGGTGAATAGCCACGGCGTAGTAGCAATTACCACACTTAGCCCTACTAGCGAATAAGCAACATGCAATAAGATTGCTAGCCCAATACCAACGCTAGTGTACATGGCTATACGTCTGCCATAAGCCACGCTGTTTCGAACCACCACCGCAAAGTCAGGCCCAGGGCTGGCGACAGCTACAAGATGTACCAATGCAATGGTAAGAAATTCATTCATATACTGCATGCTTTGCGCCTCCTACAGCGCATATTTTGTAATTAATTCATCAACCCATTGCGGAACTATGTGCGAGGCTAGTCCTGTAAGTGATTCGTCGAACAAGGCATTAGATACGCCTGGCTCTAAATTCGCTTCTATTGTATGTGCCCCATTTTCTTTAGCAATCTGAACAAAGCCAGCAGCGGGATACACATTGCCAGATGTACCAATCGCTATAAATACATCGGCTTGTGAAAGCGCTTCGTAAATTTCTTCCATGTACATTGGCATTTCACCGAACCACACAATGTCAGGTCGAAGAGTTACTCTGTTGCAGCATGGGCATTTTGTCGTGTGATCAAAACTTTCACGCCAATCAGAAGTTTGCTGGCTAATAGCACAGCGCGCCGACAGTAGCTTGCCATGCATATGATAAACCGATTCACTGCCACCACGTTCATGTAAGTCATCAACATTTTGCGTCACTAGCATCATCTTGTGACCGAAAGCTTTCTCGAGTTTAGCCAGCGCCAAATGCGCTGCGTTTGGCACGACATCATCTTCTTGAAGCTGCGCTCGTCGCGCATTGTAGAAGCGGTAAACCAAGCTTGGGTTTTGCTCAAAAGCTTCGGGCGTAGCGACTTCTTCAACGCTGTGATTTTCCCAAAGGCCGTCATTATCTCGAAACGTTTTTAACCCAGATTCAGCGGAGATGCCCGCACCGGTGAGAATAGCAATATTGGGTAATGATTGATTAGCTGACATCGGATTATTTTTACTCTTTTGCTGTAAGGCGAGTTATTTAGTTTATTTTGCAGATGATGATGACGCGGAGCTAAAGCGAACATCAGTGATTTCAGCGTTGAACATTTCTATTCTTTTACACGTCTTTGACTACTGGATACTGAGTATTTGCGCCCCACTCAGACCAAGAACCATCATATACCGAAACTTGCGTAGCACCACACATAAGAGCTGCAACACCAATAATACAAGCGGTAACGCCTGAACCGCAGGTGCAGATAATAGGTTTACGCAAATCGACTTTTGCTTGTGCAAAAACAGCATTTAGTTCATCTACAGGTAAGAAATGGCCGTCTTTTACTAGTGTATCGAAAGGAATATTGAATGCACCAGGCATATGTCCTGAGCGCACACCCTCGCGGGGCTCTGAGACTTCGCCGTTAAATCTCGGACTACTTCGCGCATCAAGCAATTGCGCTTCGGTATTTATAGCTTGAAGCACTGCGCTAGAGTTTGCAAACCACCCAGGTCGAGGTGTTGCTTGGTAGGTTAATTTCCCATACTGCTGTTGTTCTGAAACGGGAAGCCCAGCTCCCCCCCACGCGGGTTGGCCACCATTTAATATATATACATCTTTATGCCCCAGTGCCTTTAGCATCCACCATACCCTAGGCGCAGAATACATACCTCGAGTGTCGTAAACCGCTATGGGTGTATTTGCTGTAATCCCCTGATTGCCAAGATAAATAGCAAGGTCATCAGCTGAGGGCATACTGTGCGGTAAACCTGTAGTGTGATCGCTACCTTCGCTGTCTAGATCAAAATCCACTGATGCAGGCAAAACCATTGCCGTTCGTGTGTCCGGCGTTTTTGAAACGGGATCATCCATTAACGCTCTTACAAGCGTGACTGGTTTTTGTTGCATTGCATTGGCTAATTCGCCGACTGACAACAATACTGATGCCATTACATCCTCCTAGAAAGCGCCCACATGAGCGAGCGCCTTGAATACCGCGAAAAATCGAATTGGTTGATATTGATTCACATTAACTATGTACTACTTAACTTATAACTTAAGTGGTCTTCTTAGCTTAATGCAGAAATAGCAGCGTCGTAATTTGGTTCTTCAGTGGTTTCTGCTACCTGCTCTGTGTAAACCACTTTACCTTCAGTATCGATAACGACAACCGAACGCGACAGTAAACCTGTTAGCGGTGCTGATTCAAAAGTCACACCGTAATCATCGCCAAAACTTGAGCGGAAAGTAGAGCCTGTAAGAACATTTTCGATACCTTCTGCGCCACAGAAACGGCCCGCTGCAAACGGTAAGTCTGCAGACACACAGATAACAGTTGTATTATCTAATTTTGCAGCTTCTTCGTTAAATTTACGCACTGACATTGCGCAAGTGCCTGTGTCAATTGAGGGGAAAATATTTAATACAACGTTTTTCCCAGCTAACTCAGACAGCGTTACTTCGCCCAAATCTGCCTTTACTAAGGTAAAGTCTGGTGCAGCTGTACCTACTTCAGGTAGTTGCCCCTTGGTTGTTACTGTGTTGCCTTGAAAAGTAACTGATGCCATTCGCTTTCTCCGTTTTTCATTAATATAAAATAGTGGATGTAAAACAATACTTTCGCAAATAAAAGTGACACTTTTTAGGTGTTATCTTTAACCTGCGACTCTGCAAACGCAAGCTTGTGTTGTAAATGGGGCTTACCTTTCAAGTATTCGCGCCTGAACACGCTAAAATAATGCGCTAACGTTTGTGCCCCTTGCTTTTGATCAGCAAGTGCCAAAACACTAATACCTACCTCTGCGGTGCAATGTTGGAAATCATGGGTAGACTCTCTGAGTAAATAGTCTGAAGCCACTTCCATGCTAACGCCCAACACAGGAAAACTATGTAAGTAAGGGCTTTTTACAAACATCTTCTTCGCTTCACGCCAAGTTCCATCCAAGAAAATAAATAGTAACGTTTTGCCAGTATTCAATGGTGGCGCGTCGATACAGCGTTCAGCTGCAGCATATTCGTGTGGAAATACCACAATAGGAAAGTATTTGTCGTCGCTCAGCAGTTTCAGTAACGCTTCATCAGGTTCGGTTCGTTTCCACAAAAACGCGTGGTTGTCTTTAACTACATCTGCAATCAAACGACCTGTATTGGTTGGTTTATAGTATTCGCCTTTGTACATTAAGAACAAAACCGCCACGTCTGTGCCAGCTTCAGGCTTAAATTCACAAATACAGTTTTGCGTTGGAAGCAAACACGCATCACAGCGAATCACCTTGCTACCACGCGCGTGAAATGGACGCTCAGCACGAGATAGCTCGTCTAAACGAAGTGACATAACAGAATTCAAGATAGTACGTCTTTGCCAAAGATTTTTACGGATTTTACCATAGTAAAACGCAGTAAAAGAGCGAGATTGACAAAGTTTTGTATTGAATAAAAATGTGGAAGTAAATGGTGCCCGGGGCCGGACTTGAACCGGCACGCTGTTACCAGCGAGGGATTTTAAATCCCTTGTGTCTACCAATTTCACCACCCGGGCATCGGGTTGCTTTTCAGCAAAGGTGTCAGGCGTAGAACCTGATGCTGCGTTGCAGCATTTGGAGGCGGAACCCGGAGTCGAACCGAGATAGACGGATTTGCAATCCGCTGCATAGCCATTCTGCCATTCCGCCAGATGCGTCTGGCGCGTGATTAAAACTTATCTCTAAGATATTGGAGCGGGAAACGAGATTCGAACTCGCGACCCCGACCTTGGCAAGGTCGTGCTCTACCAACTGAGCTATTCCCGCATGTCTTAATCGACCATTTCGTTTGGTTGATGTCCTCTCGAAATGTGGGGTGCATTCTACCTACCCATTTAAAACTGTCAACACAAAAAAGCGTTTAAATTGAGATAAATGCGGTTTTTTATGATCGTTTGCTATTTTTTTATTCACTTTGATTAAACCGCGATCAATTCTACTTTACTGCGCCACTTCTAAGGTGTGGCCACGCCGCTTTTGTATAAACAAACATTGACCAAATTGACAGCACGGCAGAGAAATATAAAAGGATATAACCTAAAGAAACCCAATAAATTGTTACGCCCATAAAAGTTTCTAACCCTGAAAGTAACCCAATTAAGGCTAACATTTGTGCAGTTGTTTTGGCTTTCCCTATAAAAGACACTTTAACAGCGTCTCTTACGCCATTCGAACCCATCCATTCGCGAAGCGCCGACACATAAATTTCACGCACTAAAAGCGCAATGGATGGCAAAGTAATCCAAAGGTTTGCATAACTATGTGTGATCATAAGAAGCGCGGCACCTACGATGAGTTTATCTGCCACCGGGTCTAAGAAGGCACCAAAGGGCGTAGATTGCTGAAGTTTTCTTGCTAAATACCCGTCAAACCAGTCTGTGATGGCCGCCAGCCAAAAGATAAAGGCCCCTGCTTCGTGCGCCCAGCGCCAATCAAGAAAATAAACAACCACAAAAACAGGTATAAGGATTACTCTAAATAAAGTAATACAGTTTGGAACAGTCCACATAAAAAGTACGTCTCGGTGTTATGCCTCTATGGGCGTTTTAGCGCAGTAGCTTTTAGCTAAGCTTCTTTCATTTTCACAACACATTACCTTAATTTGCAATGCATTGCTTGTTACTCAATCATTTATTGATGAAGGTGGTCGTAAATAGTATCCGCCAGTTCTGGGCTAATGCCTGGAACACTTGCTATTTCATCTTTACTGGCCTTTTTAAGACCTTGTAAGCCGCCCATAAACTTTAACAACGTTTGTCTACGCTTAGCGCCAATACCAGGAATACTTTCAAGGCTCGAGGTCGTTTTTACTTTCTGACGGCGGTTGCGGTGCCCAGTGATAGCAAATCGGTGGGACTCATCGCGAATATGCTGAATAAGGTGAAGCCCAGGAGAATGGCTATCCATGGGAAGCACTTGATGACTACCCGCCAGAATCAAAGTTTCTAAACCCGGCTTGCGGGTAGTGCCCTTTGCTACACCTAAAAGCATGGGCTTTTTGTCATGCGGCCAGTCTTCAAAAAAAGCTTCAGCCTGAGCAAGTTGACCTTTACCACCATCAATTAATAGAAGATCCGGAATTTTTTGTACTTCTTTGACGGATTTATAGCGACGCTTTAATGCTTGCGCCATAGCCGCATAGTCATCTCCAGGCGTAATACCTTCAATGTTGTAGCGACGGTAATCACTTTTATGTGGCCCTTCGCGATTAAACACTACGCAAGACGCCACGGTTTGTTGACCAGAGGTATGAGAAATATCAAAACATTCCATGCGCTGAATGGGAGTGTCTACTTCAAGGGCAGCTTCTAAGTCAAGATAACGAGCAAATACAGACTTTTGCTGGCTATATTGGGCATCTAGCGCGGTTTGTGCATTTGATTGGGCAAGCTGCAGGTACTTACGCTTCTCTTCCCTCGCCCCTTTAAAGAAATGCACCTTATGCCCAGCTTCACTGGCGAGTACATCTGCAATAGCATCTTCGTCACTAAGCGTGTTGCTTAACACAATTTGTTTAGGAATGACTTTGTTGCCAGCTAAATAAAATTGTAGGAAGAAAGATTCGAAAACTTCTTGCTCGTCTGCCGTATTGGGTACTTTAGGGAAATACGCTTTACTGCCTAGCAGTTGCCCTTCGCGAATAAACATAACTTGGATACAGGCCATGTTCCCTTTAAACGCAAACCCAAACACATCCATTTCGTCTTGGGTACCGGCAACCCATTGTTGTTCTTGTACTTTCCTTAATGCGTTTATCTGGTCGCGATAGCGCGCGGCAGCCTCGAAGTTTAATGCTTCGCTGGCTTTTTCCATTTTTTCCACCAGCCCGCCAATGACTTGCTGATTTTTACCTTTCAAGAATAAGCGAGCAAAATTAACCTGCTCTTTATATTCCTCGTCGCTCACATAGCCTTCAACACAAGGCGCGCTGCACCGCTGCATCTGATACTGAAGGCAAGGTCTGCTTCGCGCACGGTAGTAACTGTCTTCGCACTGACGTACGGGGAAAATACGCTGCATAGAACGCAAGCTTTCGCGAACCGACCACGCACTAGGATAAGGCCCGAAATATTCGCCCTTTTTCTTTTGAGGGCCGCGATGGAAAGAAAGCCGCGGATGTTCGTGGTCTGATAAAAAGATGAAAGGGTAAGATTTGTCGTCACGCATTACCACGTTGTAACGCGGTTTGTATTTCTTGATGAAGTTGTTCTCTAGCAGAAACGCTTCGGTTTCACTATTTACAACGGTGACGTCCATATTCGCAATCTGACTGACTAGCGAACGGGTTTTAGCGTTATCAAGGTTAGTACGGAAATAACTTGATACTCGCTTTTTAAGGTTTTTGGCTTTTCCTACGTAAATAACCTCTTCCTGGGTGTTGTACATACGGTACACGCCAGGTTGAGAGGTTAAATTCTTAAGAAATGCTGCTGAATCAAATGCAGGCATAATCACTTTGACGTTATGCGTCTAGTGACGCTTAAAAGGTATTAGGACTGATTAGCTTATGACGGTAGGCTAAATGTGTTAACTCTACGTCAGACGTCACGCCTAACTTTTGGAACATACGATAACGGTAGGTATTAACCGTTTTTGAATTGATGCTAAGTTCTCGAGCGATATCTGGCACTTTATGACCTTCAGTTAATCTCATGGCTATTGTAAGTTCTCTACTCGATAGCTCATCAAACGGATTATCCGAACTTGGCAGTAACTTGCTTATAGCGATGCTGTTGGCCATTTCATGATTAAGATATTTTTGTCCTGCTGACACTTTGTGAATAGCAAGAATGACTTCGTCAGGCTCTGCGTCCTTGGTAAGAAAGCCAAAGGCGCCGGCTTCCATAACCTGCATAGGTATTGGACTTTCTTTATGCATTGAAACGCATATTACCCGCGTATTTTCAGACATGCGGGCAATTCGCTTTGTCGCTTCTAGCCCACCAATACCGGGCATGTTAACGTCCATGAGTACCACATCTGGCGCGTTTTTTCGGCACATCTGTACCGCCTCTTCGCCGTTACTCGCTTCACCGAGAACTTTGAATTCGTCTACGTCTTCCAGAATTCGGCGTATCCCTCTTCTGACCAAATCGTGGTCATCTGCTAGGATTATTTTTATCACTCTAGTATCTCACTGACTTCAGTTTTATTAACCACTAGGTTAAAGGCCGTTAAGTTTCATTAATGATAACTATTAACAGCCTAAAACCTTATCATAGCCATCATACCATGAGATATAGATTCGTGAAGTAGAGATACACAATTTGGAACTAAATTATTGATCTAAATTACTTTTAGTCAATTAAGAGGGTAAATCAAACCAAAGAGCAACCAAATCTTCTGATGCGTTAAGCGAAATACTATCGTCTTCGTAAATTCCAATAGCATCTCCAGACTCTATTTCAACGCCTTCACGTTCACTGTGTACCAAAGCGTTAGCCTTACCAGAAACAATATGAAGATAACCTTTGTGCCTTTTAACACTTCGCTTCCAAGCTTCTCCAGACTTTAAGGTCAAACGACTAATTGATGCATTCTGCTTAATTTTTAACGACTCATCTCTACCATCTTCACTGACAAGTAATTCAAGCTTAGCGTTCTCATCCCCACCCGTGACTTTGCCAAAAGCTTTTTGCATGTAACCAGGTGTGCCACCTTTTTCATTTGGCACAATCCAAATTTGAAGAAAGTTCACAGGTTCTTCACTAGACGGATTAAACTCTGAGTGCATAATACCGCGCCCCGCACTCATCACTTGTATATCACCCGCAGGTACCACGTATTCATTACCCGTGTTGTCTTTGTGTTTCAAAGCACCGCTTACTACATATGAAATGATTTCCATATCTCTATGGCCGTGTGTCTCAAAGCCTCTACCTGCTTGTACAATATCATCATTGATTACCCTTAACGCTGAAAAGCCCATGTGCTTCGCATCATAGTAGTGCCCAAATGAAAAACTGTGTCGGCTTTCTAGCCAGCCAAAATTAACTTTTCCTCTTTCGTTTGATTTTCTTAAATACATCATTCTAAATCCTCAAAACTTCAATCTCATACTACACCCCTTAATAGGCCGCGCAGCGAATACTGGCACCGTGATGTTGTTTGACCCAACACGTAATAAGGCTAGTTTAATTCTTTTTTATAGAAATAAAATGCGGGATTATCGAGCCATTCATTCTATTATTTAGAATACAATGAGAGTTCGATAAGAAACCAATGGGCGTGTGAGTCATATTAGGCGTATGCGACCAGCTAAGATATAAAGCACAAGCGTAGCAGTGCAGCCTCTATAACAGCAGGATGGCAGGCCAAATTAAGTCTGATATAGTTCGGCGAGCCAAACGATGCACCGTCGTTACCAACTACTCCCCGCTCTAAACACTGCTCTACACTCGTAACAGGTGTATAACGGAGTACTTGATCAGGTTCATTGCCTAACGACTTTTTTTCGGCAACATCCGAAACAATCGGTTGAGATATACTTAAGGGAAATGAGGCGAGATCTAGCCAGAGGAAGTAGCCAGCGCTTCCCATTGTGTACCTTGCATTAATGCCGTAGTGCTTAAAAAAGCGCACAACAAGCTTTCTATTAAAAGATAACGCACTTTTTACCGTGTCAAGCCAGCTGCTGCCATACTCGTAGGCAGCAATAAGGGCAACTTTTCCTAAGTTGCTTGCATTAAGGTGCCGCTCGTTAATGGCTTGGGCAAACCTTTCTCTCGTCTTTTTGTCTTTTATGATTGCATACGACGCACCAGGGATACTGGCTAGGTTAAACGCTTTGGAAGCACTGTTGACGTGTATTATCTGTGGCGTAATCTCATTGCTCTTACCCTCTGGTTTTTCTTGCTGTTTTATCTCAGCTTTATTTAGACCATCGTTGTCAATTTCAGAGCCAAAAATAGGAATAAGAGTCGGCTCGTTATGTAAGTTAAAGGCAAATTCACTGTGTACTTCATCAGTAATCAATAAAATATTGTGATAAGTACAAAAATCCACAATCTCGCGCTGTGCTTTTGCGCATAATACGGTGCCAGTAGGATTATTTGGGTGACAGATAACAAATGCCGCTGCTGATTTGTCTAATGCGTTGAGGTCTATGTCGATAGACGAATCGTTAATACCGTTATATTTACCGGTGTGTAACGACGCTACTTCACTATATTTTTCTTCATCCGTGCAATGTGGCTGCCCTATCGGTATATATACAGGTTCTAAATCGTTGTTTTTCACTGTTTCGGTTATGGGCGAATAGGTAGGTGTTAAAACCATCACCTTCTGTCCAGATTTACAGAATGTACGTAGCGCAACATCAATTGCGCCAATTACACTGGCTACATCAACCACATCACTGCTGTTAACCTCGAACCAGCTGTATTTCGGTGCATTGCGTTCAAAACGTTTAGCCACTGCTTCACCAATATCAAGCGACTGATAACCGTATGTTGAACGAAGATTTTTTGTAACTGCACTAATTATCTCATCGCAAGGGGGTACATCCATGTCGGCTATCCACATAGCGATAGGCTCTTGTTGTGAGGCTATGGCCGATCTTTGGTAAGTTCCTGCGCCATCGAAGCGGCTAAACATTGCTGAATACTTAAGCCGAGTTTGGTCAAGTTTAAGATGAGCAGGCGTCTGCCACACATCTTTGTGAGGCATAAACTCGTGTTGAAATGCATTTAGCACTGCAAGTGAACTTTGCGCTTCGCTCACCCTCGACATACCCTTTCAAACAATGTTTTTTTACCTTTTACTCGCTTACCTTTTCAAACACGTTGAATTCGGAAAGCGTGTGCTGATATTTGCGTTTAGTTTCTCGAATGACAAACGGCAGCTCTGTGGGCTCGCTAACGCGCTTAAAGCCGCTACCTAACGCATCTTCTAGTGCTTGCGTAGAGCTTAGTGTTTCACCGTTTTCATCTTTATAGCCACCTAGCCACTCGCTTCTCTCTGTGTATTCTTCCAGCCATGTAAATGGGCTGGCTACAACCAGCAAACCGCCTTTATTTAAACGCTTTGCCATATCAGCCAGTACTTTTCTAGGGCTGTAGACCCTATCAATTAAATTCCCCATAAAAATAAGGTCGTAGCCCGTATACTGAGGCTTTAAGTTACACGCATCGCCCTGAGCAAAAGCGACCTTTTCTGCACTTTCTTCTAAACCTAAAGCAGATAGTTTTCTTGCCTTAAATGACGTTAGTTCGCCCTCTTCTACCAGGTTATAGCGGATCTCTCCACGCTCTTGCATATCAAATGCGGTTTTTATGAAGCGAGCAGAAAAATCAATGCCATCAACATGGTCGAAGTGCTTAGCAAGTTCGAAGGTTGAACGGCCCACGGCACAGCCTAAGTCTAATGCTTTGCTATGTTGACGCCCCTGCATATAGTCAATACAAAACTGAGCACTGGCTTTGGCGAAATTGGGCACACCATAATATTCGTCACCATAGTGAAACTCGCTATATTGTGACACTTGCGTATCGCTCTCATAATCAAAATCATTCACTGCTATAACTCGCTTTCCTTGAACATATCTGAACCCGGCATGCTGAAAGAAATGACGCCTAAATGCGTAACGGCTGTCTTTCATTGCCTCGTTGCCAGTAGATACCCAGCTACCACCTTTAATGAGGTTATGCTTATTATCATACGTCGGCGTAGTAAAGTCGTCGTACAGAGGATGAACTTTAAAACCTTCAAATGGATAAATTGGTGTTTCAGTCCACTGCCACACATTACCTACTACATCAAAAAACTCGCCTGACTGATTTACATTAACAGGTTCACTCGATGCATATTTTTGCAGAGCAATATTGAAACCATTGGCATAAACGGGTTGCGTTACACCGCTATGCTTACGTAGCGCTTGCCATTCATTTTCAGTGGGCAGGCGAATAAGCGAATCCATCTTCTCACTTAGGTAATTACAAAAGGCTTTTGCTTCGTGATAATTCACGTCTACTGGCCAATCTAAAGGAAGTGGATGTTCTTCAAGCATGCTACGATAGGCATAGTCTTCGCCCTTTTTTACCCAAAACACAGGGTGCTGGGCCTGGGTATATTCTCGCCACTTATTACCTTCAGCTTCCCAGTACTTTGCATTGTGATAGCCGCCTTCTTTAACGAAGGCTAAATACTCGCCATTACTAACAATAAACTTAGAAGCACTAAACTCGCTTACAGATTCTTGTTGAGTTCCATATTCGTTGTCCCAGCCGTAATAAGCACTATCCCAAGTTTTATTGTTTATTACCGTTTGCGCTGGAACCTTAATTAAAGCGTTGGCATCAAGTTTTTCGGACTGTGTAAGCATCGTAGGGCAAACAGGCCATTCTGTGCTGGTTCGTACAGACGAAATGGGCAATTGCCTAATAAGGACAGAAGACGTTTCTAAATGAATGCGTTCATGCTCTATTCCCATTACTACAGGCCACATTGGGCTGTTCCAATCGATAGGCATACTAAAAGACATGGTATCTATAAGGTCACATACTAAGGTGCGAACTTGATTACGATATTGACGCACCTCTTCAACCTGCGGCCAATCGTAGTTTTCATCGTTGAGATCATCCCAACTCATTTCATCGACGCCGATAGCAAAGAGCGATTCAAATTTTGGGTTAATACGCTCGTTGATAGCCTTTGAAAGAACTAATTTGTTAATAAAAAACGTAGCGGTGTGCCCGAAATAAAAAATTAACGGATGACGCAGCTTTTCAGGTCGCTCGTAGAAGACCTCGTCATTCGCTAGGCAAGAGAAAAGTGATTCATATGTGTTGAATGAGTCGAGGAAATACGCCTTTATTTCCCGTCTTTTTTGTTCAACCGTGCCTTCCCGAAGATTAAGTGTGGGCATTGCCTGCATAATGTCCTCTTGAATTCTTGTTATTACTACCAACTGCGTAGGACCAGCGATACACGTGCACCGCTTTTGTATGCCGTAATGATTTCAGTTGATTGTAAACCTTTTTATATATATCAAGCTTTTGTGAATAAAGCGCGACATAACTTGGTTTTTATGAAGTGTTTTGTAGTTACAAGATACAGACAGGATGAGATCAGAAAATATTTCACCCATAAAAAAACCCGCAACAATGTGCGGGTTTTCATAATATGGCGGAGAGTGAGGGATTCGAACCCCCGGTGGGTTTGACCCCACGTCTGATTTCAAGTCAGGTGCATTAAACCGGGCTCTGCCAACTCTCCTGAAGTGACGCTTATCTTAATGATTTACATGACGCTGTAAAGCACTAATTTCAATTAAATCAATCGACTGGTGAAATATTCATCTTTTTGCAAGAAGCTTAATCAACTTAGATTAAAACACAATCAATTTTCATTGCTAATGCGCTGATTTTTACTGGCTAATAATTCCGTAATTAACAACGGTAGTGATATAAAAGCCCTTTTAAAGGCACTAATACTTCCCGAACACTGCTCGAACTGCTCTGCGTCGCCTCTCACTCAACAGAACATTTATTATAGCCATAAAAAAACCCGCACTGTGTGCGGGTTTCTCAAATTTGGCGGAGAGTGAGGGATTCGAACCCCCGGTGGGTTTGACCCCACGTCTGATTTCAAGTCAGGTGCATTAAACCGGGCTCTGCCAACTCTCCTGAAGTGCTGCGTATCTTAATGATTTCTGTGAGCCTGTAAAGTACTAATTGTAACATTTGAGCCTAAGCGAACAATTGATAAACAAAGTGCTCAATAATTGGCAACAGCACACACACTATATCCTCTTTTTATGCGGCATTTGGTAATGCAAGCCCCAGCCAAAATAAATGCAGATATAAAATTAATCGTGCCACACAAACATACTTGCGGGTTTATTGAGCAGTGTTAACGAAATGGCTTTGTCAGCTGCTTTACCATTTGCGCCGTAACACACCTGCAGTGGTAAAAGATGTTCTTCTCTGGGATGGGCATATCGTGCGTCCGGGGCTTCGGACCAATCGACTAATCTAGCGCTGCGCTCATTTTCGCCGTATGCCTTGCTTTGCATCGTCGTTTGTAGCCAATTATTAAATCGGGTGGCTTTTCGCATTGTATCGCTGGTGTCATCGAAAAAGCCCTGCATGTTATGAAAAGAAGACCCCGAACCTAAAATTAGTATTTGTTTTTGCGGTGAATTAGCCTTGGTAGCAGTTTCAACCGCTTTTCTTAACGCTTTTCCCAATTTAATATGCTTATCTGCACTTAAATCAGACGTTATCGACATTTGAATACAAGGCACATCAGCCTTGGGATACATTATACTTAACGGGATAAACATACCGTGATCAAAACCGCGTTCACTGTCTTCGTGCGCCGTTACGCCCCGCTCTTTCAAACCTTTAACTAATGAAGTCGCGAACGCTTTGTTCCCTTCTGCAGGATATTTTATTGAGTAGGCCGGTTGTGGGAAGCCGTAATAATCGTAAATCAATGTAGGGCGCGGGTGTGTGGTCACACACACTTCTACTTCTTCCCAGTGCGCACTTATTACAATGATTAAATCTGGCTTTGGAAGATCTAGTGATAAGTCTTTCAGCACACTAATCATTTCCGTGTGATAAGCTTTAGACGGAACATCATCTTTCGCTCGCATTTCAAGAAGTGGAAGCGGGCCTCCGCCATGGGAAATATAGGCTGTCGTGATCCGAGCTAGTTGGTAAATATTCGACTGGATTCGCTGTTGCATAGCATCACTCATTATTAGCCGCAATTTAGGGATTGGTTTTAAGGAAAGCCAGCTAACCCTAGCTGGCTCCGATAACCTACTCCCGCTACTCTACTTATTCAGCTTATTGCTAATAAGAGCGTCGATAGAAAGTTTTCCACCACCTTGAATTGTCAGTGCACTTGTCGCAGCTAGGAGCGCGAGCGCAAATTCATAGCCGTTGTTGCTCATAAATAACCCGTTCGCAGCATGAACGCTAAAAATAGCAATGACCATAGTGAAGGCGCTTACCAAAGCAGCTGGACGTGTAAGTAAACCCAAGATAAGTGCTAGACCACCGAAAAATTCAGCGCTTCCAGCTAGCAGTGCCATTAAGAAACCGGGAGCTAAGCCTATGCTCTCCATCCATTGCCCCGTACCTTCTAAACCATAACCGCCAAACCACGCAAAAAGTTTCTGGGCACCGTGGGCACTCAAGATGATGCCAACCGGAACGCGCAAAACCAAGCCAGAGAAACTGTTGTTAGATGTAAAAATGCTTTTCAAAAATTGTTTATTCATTGCCTTATCCTCAAAATATTTTGTTCTAGAAAGTGTCGTAACTTAAAACATTAAAGCGCGCTGCTTACATTTTCTGAGTAGCGACTGCGTTAACCGTATATACATAGAATAGTTATCAACAGCCATTGAATAAAGACGCAAAATATTGAATGATTACCAACATGACATTGTCAATAAACTCGGATTAAGAATGGATAAATTATCGCTGTTGAAAACATTCAGCGTTGTTGCAAACGAGGGCAGTTTCACCAAAGCTGCCGAAAGGCTCGACACGTCAAACCAACTGGTGAGTAAATACATTGCAGAGCTAGAAAAACAACTTGATACACGCTTGTTTAACCGCACTACAAGAAAGATCCATTTAACCGAAGCGGGTCAACAGTGTTTACAACATGCAAATCATATTCTTGAAAGTGTAAGCGACATGGAAAGTCAGCTAGGATTGCTAAGTACACAAGCAAAGGGAGTTTTATACGTAAGTGCTCCTGTCACGTTTTCGACACTTCACTTAGCCGACGCTCTCAGCGTCTTTCAACAAGCACACCCAAACGTATTGATAAACTTGCAGCTTAATGATCGAAAAATCGATGTTATAGACGAAGGGTTTGATGTCGCAATACGTGCAGGTCACCTTGCCAACTCAACGCTGGTGGCTAAAAAGATTACAACTATTAAGCTTGCTTTGTGCGCTTCTCCTGTATATCTGAAAAAATACGGTACCCCATTACACCCCAAAGATTTAAGGCCTGAGCACTATCTTGAATATTCTTACGTGAACTACGATAACGATGAGTCGGCACTTTTTTCAGCGTTAAAATCGAATACTCAGAAGGTAACGCCTAAACTAACAGCGAACAACGGCGAGGTTCTTACCAATGTTGCGAAACAGGGGGAAGGATACGTACTTCAGCCTACTTTTATCGTTGGTGAAGCGCTTAAAAACGGTGAATTGGTAGCCATACTTAATGAATTCATACCGCAAGCAATTTCGTTGTACGCCGTTTACCCACACAGAAAGCTTATATCCAATAAGCTACGGGTTTTCATAGACTTCCTGTCAGACTACTTTGGCGATACCCCACATTGGGACGAGTAAGGCAGCAAGCGAAAAAACCGGTACGCGTAACCTTACAACCCCCCGTAAGGTTAAGTTATCTAGCCCGCGCGAGGGATCAAAACAAAAGAAGAGATAAGAGATACACCAAGCAAATAAGCCAAGCCACAAATTCAAGGGGCTACAACGGCGTGTAAAAAACCACGCCGTATATTTACAACACTACATTCTGAAGCTACCCATAATTGCCGGCACACCGGGAAACATACCGATTAACGCCATAACCGTGCACAATATTAAGAAAGTGATGCCAGGAATAACCCAGCGCCCTGCTTTGCCTAAGTCACCTGCCCTGTCTTTGCATCCAACTACACCCAAATTATCTAACAGCATGGTAAAAGACCATCCAAATACAGGATTAACCAGTACAGATGAAATAACGACCAATGCCGCAGATTGAGTTGTCTTACCTTCTCGTGTCATTTGCATACCCGCTTCCATTAACGGAAGAAACACGCCAACTATCAGAGCCACACATAGCACCGGTGGCCAAATGGCTAAGTCCATAGGATATCCCCATAGCGCAGCGACAATGCACAATAGGCCTGTAACTAATGCTCCTCCGGGAATAGGTCTACGCGCAATAGACGCAGGGATAATATAGGTTCCCCACGATGACGAGATATTGCCCCCGCCTAATAAGCTTCCTACCGCCTGACGGCTAGAAGCAGCGATCATAGTATCATCGATGTTCATGTGTGCTCTTGCACTCTTCTTCGGGTAGCTAAGCTTTTGGAAGACCTGGTGCCCTAAAAAGTCTGGCGACCACATAGATACCGCAAGCACAGCAAAAGGCAACACAGCAATGAAATGCGACCAGTCTGGTAACCCTAGCTTCCAGCCTGTGTCTTCTCCCCACCAGTACGCGGGGTTTAAATTAGGCACACCCGGCGAGGTAGTGAACTCGAACGGCGCGCCGAAAGCAAAAGCTATTACTGCTGCCATCACCGCACCGAGCGGAATGGCTAACCAGCGTTTTTTAATATGCTCTAGCCATGCGTACATAAGAATAGTGGCAATCAGCACTACAAATGCTAAATAGGCCATATCAAAACTCTCTGCCCACGCAAAGAGTTTCTTCACCTGACCTGTAATGCCTATAAAGCCCAAATATAATAATAGCCCGCCGCACACACCGTTACTGGTGAGTTTTGCCAGTATGCTACCGCCCTTTGTGATGCCTAATATGAAACCAAACAAACCGATGAGCAGGCCAAGCGCCATGGGATGACCGCCAGATGCAACAATAAGGGGTACCAAAGGCAGTAACGGGCCGTGTGTACCTGCTAAATTAGCCGACGGGTTCAGAAAACCGGAAATCAGAACAACGAACAAGACTGCTGCAATGAGTAATTCAAAGCGCACGTTTTCAATAACGAACTCAGGAGATAGCCCTAGCGGTGCTGCGAATGCACCTACTACGGCGGCAACCATAACGATTTTTCCTATGGTCGCCGCCATGCCTGGCACAAAGTCTTCCCACTCAACGCGGTAGTCTTTACCGGGCAGGTTTAACCGCCAGCGTTTAGGAGAAAGTATTTGTAATTCGTGATTTAAATAGTCGTCTCGTGATTCAAAGCTACTACTTGATTTGTGAAGATTTTGATAAGAAGAACTTTCTTGTGACACATAACACCTTTAGATTGCGCGAAGAAAAGCGCAAGCCTAAACATGTGAACGGAATGTAACAATGCGACTGTGGTCTTATACGAAAGTCTAACGTGGTAGACGGGCATAAAAAAACCCGCAACAATGTGCGGGTTTTCATGATATGGCGGAGAGTGAGGGATTCGAACCCCCGGTGGGTTTGACCCCACGTCTGATTTCAAGTCAGGTGCATTAAACCGGGCTCTGCCAACTCTCCTGAAGTGCTGCGTATCTTAATGATATTTTTATGACTGTAAAGCGAAAAATTAAAAAAGTTGTCTAAGTGCCGAGATTTCAATCAAATAGACTGTTTAGCACGTATAAGAGATGTTTTTATATTCACCTGACACCATTTTCATCTGAAACTACTTGAAAATGGGAACTAAAACCCATACAACATACACTAACTAATTGTGTACCATTTTGGTCATATCATAAGTCCTGTTGGAGGAAACAATGGATCAACGTTCGATGTATTCAAGTGCATCTCAACCATCGGTATTGCAGACGAACAAGGTTCTACGCAACACCTATATGCTGCTTGCGATGACACTGGCGTTTAGTGCGGTTTGTGCTGGTATAGCAATGGCAGTAGGCATTTCTCCTATGATGTCTCTTGTTATGACTATCGGCGCTTTTATTACGTTATTTGTAGTTCAGAAAAAAGCTGATTCAGCATCTGGTATCTACTGGGTGTTTGCATTCACAGGTTTAATGGGTGCATCACTAGGTTACACGCTTAACTTCTATTTAGGCGTAGCAGGTCCAGGCTTAATCATGGAAGCGCTAGGTGCAACAGCTCTTGTGTTCTTCGCGCTATCTGGTTACGCGCTTACTACTAAGAAAGACTTCTCGTTTATGGGCGGCTTTTTAGTTGTAGGTCTAGTTGTAGTGCTTGTTGCGGCAATTGCGAATATCTTTTTCGCAGTTCCAGCGGTTAGTTTAGCAATCAGTGCAGCGATTGTGTTTATTATGTCAGGTTTCATTTTGTTTGATACAAGTCGTATCATCCACGGTGGTGAAACAAACTACATTCGTGCAACAGTTTCGCTATACTTGAACATATACAACTTGTTCACGTCTATCCTTCACCTTCTAGGTGCATTTGGCGGCGACGATTAATACAGCGTTAAAGGTTTTAAGATAAACACCCCTTAACCGGGGTGTTTTTATTTGTATGGCAGAATATTCAGTACTTATCACATCATCACCGTTTCATGGAGATACAGCGTTACGTGCCCTCTCCTTTGCACAAGGTGTAATCGATAACGGTGATGTAATAAACAACGTTTTCTTTTATAGCGAAGGTGTACACCACACTAACAACTTAATGCTAAAGACGGGCGACGAACTCTACGCACTAGATAGCTGGAAGGCTCTGGCAACTGAACACAAAGTAAAGTTACTTGTATGCATTACCGCCGCCGTTAAGCGAGGTATTGTTAGTGAGTTAGAGGCGAAAGAAAATGGGTTGTCTCAGGCCAACTTAACCGCGCCTTTCGAGCAAGCTGGCTTGGGCGAATTCTTCACTGCGCTCCATGATTGCAACAGGTTGGTACAATTCTAATGGCGCAACTACTTATTAGGTTTACGCAAAGCCCTTTTTCCAATGCTAAAAGCCAAGACGGTTTAGATTTTGCGCTTGCTGCAACAAACTATGGGCACGATGTTAAGGTGCTTTTTGAAAGCCAAGGTGTACTGCAGCTTGTTAAGGCAGCGTCTACCAAAGGACTAAAAAATCACACCAAACGTTTAGCTAGCATGCCGTTTTTCGATATCGAAGAATGCTTTGTGTGTAAAGCAAGTGCAGATACCTACGACATTGAGCAGGTTCTTTCCAATAACAATTTAGTTGATGAGTTAGACTGTGAATGGGTAACCCCAAAAGAAAAGGTCACGCTTATCCAAAGCGTAGATCATGTGGTGACATTCTAATGCTTATTACTATTTCAACGCCAAACTTGAGCACTGAATACAAACAGCTTATTGAAGCCACTTATGAGCAATCGACTTCCACTTATGTTGTATTTGTTGGTGACGGCGTTTATGCCCCTGCATTGAGTGCAGCGTTTTTTGAGCAGCTGGCCAATACGGTAAAAAGCACGGCGAAAGACAAATCAACGCTTAACCTGTCGTTCTTGAGTATAGATGCGGCGACTAGGGGCGTAAATCTTCCCGAACATGTTACTCCAATTTCCCACAAAGAACTTGCTGCAATATCAGCAAAAAATCAGCACTGGATACCTCTTTCATGACACAAGAAACCTATAGCTTCAATTATAAAGGGCAAGCGATCCCTACAGACAAAGCCGGGTATTTACTCGACTATACCCTTTGGGAAGAAGGTATGGTTGAGTTGCTGGCGCAAGAAGAGAACATTGAGCTAACCGAGGCCCACTGGGAAGTAGTGCGTTTCGTACGCGCGTTCTATGAAGAGTACGAAACCAGCCCAGCAATTCGTGCTTTGGTTAAAGCTATG
This sequence comes from Alteromonas sp. ABV4_150, assembly GCF_056311745.1. Lineage (NCBI taxonomy): Bacteria > Pseudomonadati > Pseudomonadota > Gammaproteobacteria > Alteromonadales > Alteromonadaceae > Alteromonas > Alteromonas sp. ABV4_150. Next base: position 3,946,632 of record NZ_CM149971.1, read on the forward strand.
GCCAATAAGTTTGGGCCAGAAAAAGGTAGTAGCCGATACCTGCAGCGACTCTTTAAAAAAGGCCCAGCTAAGCAAGCCACCAAACTAGCTGGATTACCTAAACCTGCAAAGTGCTTGTAAAAGCGATTACGCATTGTATTTAAAGCGCTAGCGCCCCTCTGCTAGCCTTTTTCCCTTTCGCACATTCCTTGAGATTACTTGCTCGTCATATCGCAGTATCGATTGGTGTGTATCGACAAGGCTTAACCCCACCTACTAGCCTTCTACTAAAAGCACTCGTTAAGTTGCTGCTCGGGTTGAAGCTTAATTCGAGGTAGCTCTAAGAAGCGCCACCCTATTGTTATCTTTCTTGGCTTTGGTGTTGATATTGCAACACCTCTTTTACATTAGCGTTTTAACTGAGGTTTTAGGCACATTTTTCATACTTGTCTTTCACCGAACACCATAAACGTGAATGTTTTACATAAATGGACATAGGAGGCTGTATGACAGTTCAGAAACACTACGTAATTGTGGCCAACCACGACAACGCCACAGCTTACACCTATACCAACCACGGAAGTGCGCTTGTTGAAGTAAAGAAATGGCACAATGAGTTTAGTGGCGCGAGTGACCAAGACATTTATACAGATAAACCCGGCAGGCAATCGGCTCCCGCTTCGCAGGTACCGGGCGTTGATAGCATGAACCGAAAAGATGCCGCTGAACTCGAAGATGAACGATTTGCCAGTGACATTGCTGACTGGCTGGATGGCGAGCGTAAACGAGGTGCGATAGGCTCAATAGATATTATTAGCGGGCCAGGGTTTCTTGGTAAATTGAGAAACGGAATGTCATCTCAATGTTCAGATGCGGTCGATAAAGAAGTGAAAAAGAATGTTTTAGGTGCGGACGAGGAAACCTTGCTTTCTTACCTTAAATAAAGCGTTATTTAGCACAGAGGTTATCACAGGCGGCTGTTGTTATTGCCGCCTTTATTTTGTTCTCTTGCTAGTTTAAATCAATAGTTTTCGTCAGCCTTTAATATATTAATTTCCCCCATTGCCTGAGCGCTTTTAAACGTTTTTACTCGCGTAACTTCAAGGTCGGTATAAATGCGAGGGTTATTCAAAATATACACTACATCATCATTTAACGAGCCATGTTTGTCAGCGGTTAGCCATGCATTAATAGCGTGACTATCGTGAGGAAGAAAGCATGGAATAGATTTTTCATGATACTGACTAAAGCCATCTATGGGCGGACGTGTCACCACCGCACAGGAAAACAACCCATTACTAAACCGCCGGTATACCGCGCCAATAAGTAAGGCGCCGCTTGTGGGCTTCATTAAATAATGTGATTTTGCTTTTCCAACCGGGTTAGACTCACCTACTGCCGTTGCTACAACTATAGCCCGCCGTTCACGAATAAACTTTCCCCAATAAGGGCTATCTAAGTTTCGTGCGTTAAATGTTGTTCTGTTCCCAACCTCTAGCGTGTTGCCAACGGGCTTAGCATCAAACCACCATGTCGCATCTATTGTGCTATCACTAGATACGATTATATTGGTTATTTGCCGTTCAGCTGCTTTTCCAAATGCGGGATAAAAGTTAATGACATTGCTTGTGGAAGATTCGTTGACAAAAAGCGGAATGGTTTGTGTAAGCCCGACTTCTTCAAGTAGCGCAATAACGTCAGGTGAGTCAGTAATACGCTGTATAAATCCGCACATAAAGAATATCCATCAATAATATAAAAAAATCCGATACGAATACTCATATCGGATTTCATATTATTACTGGCGGAAATGATTCGCCACTTCAAAGTGGGTTAATTGCTTGCTTTAATAACTTCCTGGCCAGCCATATAAGGCACAAGCGCCTCAGGAATGGAAACGCTACCGTCTGCTTGTTGATTGTTCTCTAAAATAGCAACAAGCGTACGCCCTACCGCTAAACCAGAACCATTCAATGTGTGAAGAAGTTCAGTTTTATTCGTTTCTGGGTTACGGAATCTAGCCTGCATGCGTCGTGCTTGGAAGTCCAACATGTTTGAACATGAAGAAATTTCACGATAAGTATTTTGTGCAGGTAGCCAAACTTCTAAGTCATAGGTTTTACATGCACCAAAGCCCATGTCACCGGTACATAGCAGCACTTTACGATACGGCAATTCTAGCTTTTGAAGAATAACTTCAGCATGGCCTGTAAGTGCTTCTAGCGCGTCAAAGCTCTCTTCCGGCTTAACTAACTGTACAAGTTCTACCTTGTCGAACTGATGCTGACGAATAAGGCCGCGAGTATCACGACCGTAAGAACCAGCTTCTGAGCGGAAGCAAGGCGTATGTGCTGTCATTTTCACGGGCAGTGATTTCGCATCTAATATTTCATCGCGTGCAATATTAGTTAGCGGAACTTCCGCCGTTGGAATTAGGCTAAGCCCCTGTCCTTCTTCGGTGGCTGGCTTGGTGTGAAATAGATCCTCACCAAATTTAGGCAGCTGACCTGTGCCATAAAGGCTGTCAGCATTAACCAAGTAAGGCACATACATCTCTTGGTAGCCATGCTCTTGTGTATGGGTATCTAGCATGAACTGAGCAATTGCACGATTTAGGCGAGCAATATCGCCGCGCATCACTACAAAGCGGCTTCCCGTAAGCTTACTTGCGGTGGCGAAATCTAAGCCGTTGTTTAAGCCTTCAGCCACATCAACATGATCTTTAACTTCAAAATCAAACGTGCGTGGTTCGCCCCATCGAGAAATCTCAACATTGTCATCTTCGTCTTTACCCGCTGGTACAGACTCGTGTGGCAAATTAGGAATGCCTTGCGTAAGGGAGTTAATTTCTTCCAACAGTTCGCTAAGTTCCGCTTTAGCGGCGTCAAGCTCGTCACCAAGCTTACCCACTTCAGCCAATAGCGGTGCAATATCTTCGCCCTGCGCCTTAGCTTTACCAATGGATTTACTTCGTACGTTGCGCTCGTTTTGCAGATCCTGTGTTCTGGACTGAAGTGTTTTTCTTTTTTCTTCAAGCGAACTGAAAGCTGCTACATCGAGGTTAAAACCACGGGCAGCTAATCGCTTAGCTGTTTGTTCTATATCGCTTCGCAAACACTTTGGATCTAACATGTGTTTCTAATTATCCTTTCATCAATTGAATGGCTAGCCAACCTGCTATTAGGCAAGCGCCAACGTTAAGAAATACATTTGCTGCGGCTTTTAGCCACAACCCGTTTTCTAATAAAGTTAAGGTTTCAACGGAAAATGTTGAGAATGTAGTAAAGGCACCTAATAGCCCTACACCGATAAGCGCTCGGTAAGGAGAGTCGCTTAAATCATGACGTTCGATAAAACCGTACAGTAATGCGAGTGCAAACGACCCGACCACATTCACCGTTAGTGTACCAAACGGCATGTGTTTTCCAAATAAGGAATCAACACTTGTGGTAACAAAATAGCGTAAACAGGCGCCGGTCGCACCGCCAGCGGCAATAAAACAATACAAAGCTAACCCTTGAGGCACGAAAACTCCCTAGCGCATTTTTTATTAACTAATTCATATAATCTGAACTAGTTGAGTTACTTGTCTGCAACTTTACCTTTTATTGTTACTTCTCGCATTAAGTGAATCGAGAAATTCACGCTTGGCTTTCAAAGCTTTCTCTAAACCGCGTTCGTTAGGATTATACAAGCGAGTACCGGCAAGGCTATCTGGTAAGTATGTTTCGCCAGCTGCGAAGGCATTCGGCTCGTTGTGTGCATAGCGATAACCGTCTCCATGACCGAGCTCTTTCATTAGCGATGTAGGTGCATTGCGCAAATGCATAGGAACCGGTGCATCCGAGGTCTTTCGCGCTAACGCTTTTGCTTCATTAAACGCCATGTAAACCGCATTACTTTTTGCAGCTAAGGCACAGTAAACAGCGGCTTGTGCGATGGCACGCTCGCCCTCTGCAGGCCCTACGCGATGGAATGTATCCCATGCGTTTATACATAGCTGCATAGCCCTGGGGTCGGCGTTACCAATATCTTCAGACGCGATAGCCAGTAATCGCCTTCCTACGTAAAGTGCATCACCGCCGCCATCCAAAATTCTTGCATACCAGTAAAGTGCAGCGTCGGGATCTGAACCCCTTACAGATTTATGAAAAGCTGAAATCAGGTCGTAGAAGGTATCGCCTTTATTGTCGTAGCTTGCGACCTTCTCACCTACGGCATGCTCAACATCGCTAACGGTTATCTCGTTTTCTCCGGTGAAGTCTGCAGCTAGTTCCAAATACGTGAGAAGACGGCGTGCGTCGCCGCCACTTAAATCTATGAGCGCGTTTCTGGCAGTTTCTTCAATACCAAGGGCTTTGTCCCCCAGACCTTTTTCAGTATCGCTTAGCGCTCTATCAATCAATTCAGACAGTGCTTCGTGTTCGAGTGTCTTTAGCACATAAACACGTACACGCGATAAAAGCGCTTTGTTTAATTCAAACGACGGGTTCTCTGTTGTTGCGCCTATAAAGGTAACTACACCCGATTCAACAAATGGAAGAAACGCGTCCTGCTGGCTTTTGTTGAATCGGTGTACTTCGTCAACAAATAACAAGGTTCGCTGGTTATAACAGGCGTTTTCTTCAGCCGTGTCCATAGCGGCTCTGATGTCTTTAACCCCAGAGGTAACCGCAGAAATACGCAATACAGACGCGTTCGTGTATTGAGCAATGAGTTCAGCAAGGGTAGTTTTGCCTGTGCCGGGCGGCCCCCACAAGATCATAGAATGGCAGTGGCCCGCCTCTAGCATTTTACGAAGCGGCTTACCTTCGCCTAGTAAATGTTCCTGACCGCTATACTGTTCAATGGTAACTGGGCGCATGCGCGCCGCGAGCGGCGCAAATTCTTGATTAACGCTGGTCATCAACTATGAAGCTATCTGGAATATCAACTGAGAAGGTGTCGGCTGGCACTGGAAAGCGAGTTTCAATATTATTGAACACTAAGGTGCTGATTTGCTGTTGCGCATCGAGCATATTAAGCGAAGCGAGCTCATTATCTTGATTAAAGCTTAGTGTAAGCGTTGCGATTTGGCCCCCCTGTTCTTTAGGCGTGATTTGGTAGCTTTTTGTTGCGCTAACACCATTGATGCTGCCTGCCGCGCCGTTTTCAGGCGTTACAGCCGATGAACCGCTATTTAATTGACTGATAGAGAACTTTGACCACGTTGCTTCATCTGTCGATGTAAGCAAAACAATAGGGTTATCTTTAATCGCATTGTCTTGAGATAGGACTGTCACCTGCTCTACGAAGGTATCCACATTCCAAACCGCTTCGCCATCGGCAACCAATAGGGTTTCATCCGGAAACGTGGTTTCCCAGCGAAGCTTATTGGGGCGGGTCATGGTTAACGTCCCCTGAGCCTCGTGCACCACATTTTGCTGCGCATCGACTACTGTTTGCGCAAAGCTTGCACGAAACTGTTTCATATCGCTTAACAACGCCTGCAGCGACGTACTCGCAGAATCATTGATAAGCGATGAAGCTTTAGGCTGACTGGTGTTTACTGTGGCATTAGCCTGAATAGCGTCATGAGCACTGACAACCTCGTGAGCATTGTTGTTGCCAATAGTTGAACCTGTAGTATCTAATTCTACCGCAGCGTTAGCAGCAGTCATTGCTGTACCTGCCGTTACTAATGCACTCACAAAATAAACCGAAACTGCTTTATTCATTTATTCAATCCATTCGTTATTCTTTGTGGGGCGGCGGTGCAAGCACCTCACGGTTTCCGTTATGCCCCTGTGCACTTACGACACCACTCATTTCCATTTGTTCAACTAAGCGCGCTGCGCGGTTGTAACCAATTCTGAATTTACGCTGCACACTTGAGACACTGGCTCGACGGGTTTCGGTAACAAATGCAACGGCCTCATCGTAGAAGGCATCGAATTCTTGGTCTTCGCCCTCTGGCTGCTCGCCTGGCAATAAGACTTCCGCCGTTGCTTCGCCATTAAGGATCTCATCAATGTACTCTGGCTCACCGCGCTTCTGCCAGTCGGCCACTACCGCATGTACTTCGTGGTCGTCTACAAACGCGCCGTGAACACGAGTAGGTACTGGGCTTCCAGGTGGAAGATAAAGCATATCACCCATACCTAGCAGGGTTTCTGCGCCTTGTTGGTCTAGGATTGTTCTTGAGTCTATTTTACTAGAAACTTGGAATGCACAGCGGGTTGGAATGTTCGCTTTAATCAAACCGGTGATAACATCTACCGATGGACGCTGTGTAGCAAGAATAAGGTGAATACCTGCCGCACGCGCTTTTTGAGCAATACGCGCAATAAGCTCTTCTACTTTTTTGCCCACTATCATCATCATGTCGGCAAATTCATCGACCACTACCACGATAGCAGGAAGTTTGGCTAAGTCAGGCGCTTCAGCATCCATACTTTCTTCATTCTTCCAAAGCGGATCTTTAATTGGCGTGCCGTTAGCAATAGCTTCTTCAACTTTCGCGTTATAACCTTTTAAGTTACGTACGCCAAGGGCGCTCATTAGGCGGTAGCGACGTTCCATTTCACCTACACACCAGCGAAGTGCATTGGCGGCCTCTTTCATATCGGTCACGACCTCAGAAAGCAAGTGAGGTATGCCTTCATATACTGAAAGCTCAAGCATTTTCGGGTCAATCATGATCATGCGAACATCTTCTGGCGTGCTCTTATAAAGCAAACTAAGAATCATAACGTTCACACCTACAGATTTACCTGAACCTGTAGTACCCGCAACCAAAAGGTGAGGCATTTTGGCTAAATCAACCACTACTGGCTGACCAGAGATATCTGCACCCAGCACCATGGTTAAAGGCGATTTGTTAGACTGGAAGGTATCGCAGCTAATTACTTCACTCAAACGCACCATCTCACGTTTTTTGTTGGGAAGTTCTAACCCAATAACCGACTTACCTGGAATAACCTCTACTACACGAACCGAAATAGCTGACATTGCACGGGCTAAGTCTTTTGATAACCCTGTAATTTTGCTCACTTTAACGCCAGGCGCTAAATCAAGCTCAAAACGCGTAATTACTGGCCCTGGGTACACACCCACTACAGTGGCTTCAATATTGAAATCAGCCAGCTTTTCTTCAACAAGGCGAGAAATACCTTCAATCTCTTCCGGCGTCAGCGGATTTTCGTGTTTGTCAGCACGTTCAAGCAAATCGAACGACGGCATAGGTGGTAAATCAGGGTCAACCTCACCCGATTTCGCTTTAACCGGCTTAGCACCAAGTGCTGCAGGCGTGAATGCTTGATTGCTTTCTTGGCTCGCTGTTTGTGCCTGTGCTGCTGGCGCAGGTGTTTCGCTAACACTTACCGAAGGCGCGGGCTTACTTCCTGTTTCATAGGGTAAGTCTTCGTCAAACTCTTCTAGCTCATCAAAATTAATATGCGGGCTTTGCTGAACCTGAGGCTCACTTTGAATACTTTCACTTTCCGGCGACACTGGCTCATCTTGGTTAGATTTACCCAAGCCTGATTTATCTTTAAAGCTACCCGTTACCGCATTGCGCATACTTGATAATGAAAATGCTGACTTCTTCGTCTCAGGTTCACTTTCGCCCGCATTTGAAAGCGCTTCATCGCTTCGTAAGTTTTCACTATCTTGCGTCGACTTACCTTCAGCTTGCGCCTTATCGCTGCCATCATAAGTATAAAACGGTGGCTCATCATCAAGCTCATCAATACCGAAAGAGGGTTCATTGCGAGTCGGAGTAGCTCTCTGCGTAGGCGTTTGCGGTTGCTGTGGCTGTTCCTGGGCTTTTGCGGAAGAAGCTAAGGGTTCTGCTCGCATACTGGTAATATCCAGCTCGGCAGTGTCGGTGTTCTCTTGATTTGATGATTTATTGGCCAGCGCCAGGCGTGGCATTTCAAGTGCCAATAAACTCTGTGGTGCAGACAGGGTTTTACGCCCCAACCACAGCGTTCCTTCCCCTAGCCTATCGATAATAGTAAGCCAACTTATACCTGTTAAAAGCGTAAAGCCAGTACAGAAAAAGCAAAGTAACAGTAGGATAGTACCAGCGGTATTAAAGTACGGTATAAGCGCTGAACTAATCACATCACCTACAAAGCCGCCGGCTGAAAAGTTATAGATATCATCAAAATTGATACTGGCGATGCCAGTTGCGCCAAGGGCCATTAATAACCCACCGATAATTCGCAACCCAATGGTGAGATAGTCGAATTCGTCCAGCTCTTTGATGTGCTGGAAAAGGAACCATCCTAAAAATGCAGAGCCAAATGGGAGCAAATAAGCAAGAAAACCAAACGAAAATAGCAATAAGTCAGCAACCCATGCTCCAGTGGCGCCAACCCAATTGTGAATGTCTAATTGTAATCCAGCCTGACTCCAACCTGGATCACCTGGATGAAAAGATACTAGTGCCAGCAATAAGAAGAAGGCGAAAACACAGGCGATAATCATGCCTGCTTCCCACACTCGCTGAACCCCTGTTAATCGCGCCATAACCCTAAAGAACCTTCAATTTCTATCGCATGTAGTTTTATATCGACTAATGGTCTTAGCCTATACGTACTATCTTTGCGTTAAACGCTACAAAGAGCTTAGCGAACTCTTTGCAATCCCTAAATAATTATTATTTGAGTAATGTTGGTAAGTAGCTGAGCCTATTAAGAAAGCTATTGGGATGCTCCCCTACCCTATTGTATGTGAACCGCAACAATCCTTTCGTTGCACACAAACACTGTATTTTTGCACAGCCTACCATAAAAACACGCTATTGAGCCATGCTTTCATTACTTCAAATTAATGCGCAGTGATGATGTGCTTTTTACTTCTTCCATCACAACATATGTCCGAGACTCACTTACACCCGGTAAACGCAATAAGGTATCACCCAACAGTTTTCTATAACTGCCCATATCCGCAACGCGGGCTTTTAATAAGAAGTCGAAATCACCAGATACCAAGTGACACTCTTGAATATCGTCATGCAGTTTTACCGCAGCAGAAAATTCTGCAAAGATATCTACCGATGTTTTGGTTAATGTAATCTCAACAAACACGAGCATAGCAGCGCCAAGCTTTTCTGGGTCAACTAACGCGTGGTAGCCCTTTATATAGCCCTGAGTCTCTAATCTCTTGACTCTCTCTAAGCAAGGGCTTGGACTTAAGCCCACCTCTTTAGCTAGTTCGACATTAGATATACGCCCGTTTTTCTGCAGTTGTACCAGTATATTCCTGTCTATCCGGTCAAGGTGTTTAGGCGTCTTTACCAACATATAAAATACCTCACAAGCTATCTTTTAAAGGATTATATGCTACATAACTTCATTATTCAGCAGATAGTTCGTTTTTTTATGACGTATACTCGCAAAATATTATTACAGGCTTTCGATACCGATAGCTGCCAAACGAAGTTCAACCAGAGCCACATAGAAGCTCATTGTAAAATTGAGGACGATACATGTTAGTTGGTGTACCAAAAGAAATTAAAAACCACGAATATCGTGTTGGCTTGACGCCAGCAGCAGTAAAAGAATTTGTTACTCACGGTCACAGTGTTCTTGTTGAAACTAATGCCGGTGATGCCATAGGTTTCACTGACGAAATGTATGTAGATGCCGGTGCTGCTATCGCTTCAACTGCTGAGCAAGTGTTTGCTGAAGCAGAAATGATTGTAAAAGTAAAAGAGCCCCAACCAAACGAATGTAAAATGCTTCGTAAAGGGCAAACACTTTACACTTACCTGCACTTGGCCCCTGATCCTACACAAACTAAGCTACTTGTGGAGTCAGGCGCTACGTGTATTGCTTATGAAACAGTAACCGACGACCGTGGTGGCCTTCCATTACTTGCACCAATGAGTGAAGTAGCAGGCCGTATGTCGGTTCAAGCTGGCGCGCATTATTTGGAAAAAGCACACGGCGGCAGCGGAACACTTCTTGGTGGCGTACCGGGCGTAGCGCCAGGCAAAGTATTAGTTATTGGAGGTGGTGTTGTAGGCACTAACGCTGCGAAAATGGCACTAGGTCTTGGCGCTGATGTCACCATTCTAGACCGTTCGCTTCCACGCCTTCGCCAGCTAGATGATATCTTTAACGGTCAAGTTAAAACGGTTTACTCTACAGTCGATGCTATCGAGCATTACTCTTCTAAAGCGGACCTTGTTGTTGGCGCAGTACTTATTCCTGGTGCAGCAGCGCCTAAGCTACTTACTCGTGAACAAATTAAGGCGATGAAGCCTGGCTCTGTACTTGTAGATGTTGCTATTGACCAAGGTGGCTGTTTTGAAACATCTAAAGCCACTACGCACCAAGACCCAGTTTACGTTGTTGATGACGTGGTTCACTACTGTGTGGCAAACATGCCAGGAGGTGTTGCGCGTACTTCTACTATGGCGCTTAACAATGCGACCTTGCCATTCGGTTTGGCTCTGGCAAACAAAGGCCCAGCCAAAGCAATGTTAGAAGACAAGCACTTGCTAAACGGCTTAAACGTTCACGAAGGTAAAGTAACCTATAAAGCGGTAGTTGATGCACTAGGTGAAGAACTTGGCTTAACTTATACGCCAGCTGAAGTAGCGCTTAAAGGCGAGTAAGACATATTATTCACAGAGCTGTCAGTTGCTCTTGTATATTACGAGCCCTTAAAAAGTGGGCTTATTAAAAAGCTCGGTATGTGAACACCACATCCGAGCTTTTTTATTAGTACGTTTAATAACGACTTAAAGTTAAGCTAATTGCTCCAATACTTTAATTAAAAAATCTCCAAGCACTTTATATGCCTAACGCATCCAGTGGCTAGCCATACAGCCTAATACACAAAATGTTTCTTGAGTAGCGCTATCCGTTTATAGAAGAGTTTACGGCTTTTAGCACCGCAATTGGGTCCTCTGCTTTTGTGATAGGTCGCCCCATCACTAAATAGCTCACTCCCGCTTTTATAGCATCAGGGGGAGTCATAACACGTTTTTGATCACCGGCGTCTGCACCTACAGGGCGAATACCTGGCGTAACTAATAAAAAATCATCGCTATGTTTTTCGCGTAACGCGCTGGCTTCCCGCGCTGAACAAACTATGCCGTCTAGCCCTGCTTTTTCCGCTAACGCGGCTAAACGCAATACTTGTTGTTCAGGCGTTACACCGCTTACCACATCAGCAAGCTGCGCTTCGTCCATACTGGTAAGTACGGTAACCGCAATCAGCTTAGTTTGAGGGTTTGTACTTGAAGCAATCGCATCTTTAGCCGCTTGCATCATAGGTAGGCCGCCCGAAGCATGTACGTTTACCATCCATACACCCAGCTCCGCCGCTGCTTTGCACGCTTTTGCAACCGTATTTGGAATGTCGTGGAATTTTAGATCCAAGAAAACGTCAAAGCCTTTAGCGATCAGCGCCTTTACGAATTCCGGTCCAAATAAGGTGAACATCTCCTTGCCCACTTTTAGCTTGCATAAGCTTGAATCTAGTTTATCAACAAACGCCAATGCAGTGTCTTTATTGTCATAGTCTAATGCAACAATAACGCGTGGGTCATGCATGTTCTTTTATTCTCCGTCTAGCCCTTTGATAGGTTTTACTACGCCCCACTTTTTACAGCTCGGGCACAGCCAATATAATTTTCGACCAGAAAAGCCGCAGCTACCACAACGATATTTCGGGCGCTGCAACATTTGCTTTTCCACTAATTCTTTAAGTAAACGTAAGCTATCAGCCGTAGTTTTATCTGAAAGCTGATCTATATAAAGCCCCATAAGGGTTTTAAAGCCGCGCATGGTTGGACGTTTTCGAAGCTGTTCTAATAGATATTCTGCGGCTTGCGCTGTTTCACCGCGCTTCATCAGCACATCAACCATGGCTAAATAAGACGTTGCGCACTCTTGCCAATGTGCTTCTAAATTTTTCTGGAAGCTGTCCCAGTCATCGGTTTCTTCTGCGATTTTTTCAAGGCTCGGCACCGCTTCGCTGAACCAATTAATATCGCGCTCTGCAACTTGAGTAAAATAGGCATTCGCGTCAGTGAATCGTTTTTGATTAAGCGCAATATCCCCCAACATTAGCCAGGGTCTTACGGCATGTTCATCTGCGTTAACCGCTTTCTGTAACAGCGTTAGCGCGGCGCCCTGACTTTCATTCTTTAATTCAACAGAGGCTTGTTCACAATAAAAGTGAGCAAGACGTTCGCACAGGTCGTCATTATCACCATGACATTGCACCATGCGCTCCGCTAACTCTATCGCTCTCTCCCATTCTTTTGTGGTTTGATAGATACTAAATAGCTGCTGCTGAGCAATTAGGTAGTGTTTTTCACTGTTTAAAAGCTGAAGAAACGCATTTTCCGCGCGCTCTAGAAAACCGGCTTGCGTATAGTCGTGACCAAGCTCCCTCAGCGCGTTTTCTCGTTGTGCTGGTTGCAGTTCATCGCGACTCACTAAATTTTGATGTACTTTAATAGCGCGATCTATTTCGCCGCGATGGCGGAAAAAGCTACCCATTGCAATATGGGTTTCAACCGTGTCGCTATTCACGTTGATCATTTTGATTAACGTATCAACGGCCTTATCAGGCTGGTCTGATAGAAGAAAGTTAAGGCCTTTATAATAATGCTTAGATAGGATACTTGATTGTTTTCGCTGCGCTTGCCGGACACTATTGCGCCCCATTATCCAACCATACCCTGCCGCAACAGGTAAAAGGAGAAACAGCAGTTCGAGCATTAGTGGTCTTGTTCCAAACTCTGTATTTTAGATTTAGCAGACATTAACTGAACGCGTAATTTTAACCAGCTCATAAGCATTACTAGAATACCGATACCCACGCCTATGGAGAGCGTTATCGCTATTAATGTTGATAAGCGCAGATTCGCCTGAGCAATTAAATAATTAACTGTAACTTGCGATTCATTTTGAGAGCCAATAACAAACGCAATGGCAAGAAGCACCAAAATAATGAGAAACGCTAGGATCCCTTTCAACACTCAACCCTTTTTTATTGATTTATTTGCAAGAATAGCAAAATGCTAAAAGAGATAACACTAAAAGAATGTTGGATTTTAGGCAGCACCCTCACTTTCAAGCTCATGACGCTGAGGTTTAGCTATGAGGTTTTCCACCACTAAGTCATGATGCAATGCCGACATATTCGTTATAAAAATGCAGTGTGTGTAACCGGCCTGCATGGTTTCGAGCTTGTCATACATGGCTTTATCGAGTTTTGAAAGCTGTGCCAGACGCTTTTTGGTCAACGGCGTAATCGCGCCATAGCAGCGTACGGCTGTCACGTCTGTTGCGCTGAGCTGAATTTTTTCTTCATCTAACTGAGTTTTAATTTGCGTACGAAGTTTAGAGAACAAGAAGTCACGTTCTTTAATGTATACTAAACGGTTATCGCTTTTTCTCACGCAATGAACCACTAAAGCTTGCTCAGAGGTTTCTTTGAACATAGCTTCTAGTATTTTGGATTTGGGTTTAGCCTGCCCCTTATCCGCGAAGAAGCCATGAAGCGGAATGATATTTTGTGTGCGTGAGAACGGGTAAAGGTCGTCAGATGCATCGCTTTGATAAACGGTTTTTAACCGGTCGAGGGTAAAGCGATTCATTACGCAAAGCACCGATAAGGACGGCATGTGCCTTACGGCGAGTTCCCAAATATAACGGTGTGTGGAACGCTGAATACGAGCAATATCTCTCACTTTAAAATAAGCCGTATTTTCTTCAACCATATGATCAACATTAGAGCTCACTTTAGCTTTGCGTGTATCTTCCACAAGGCACAGCCTAACCACACCAGTTTCGACCTGGTAATGTACAACCTTATATTTTTCGCCCTTAATTTTCAGTTCCGGCACGGAAACACGTATTTCTTTTTGCAGATCGCTGTGCGGCGCAACCCTTAACTTCATACCACTACAACTTAAATCAGCGACTCGAGCATTGAGGGAGGTGAGTAAGCCGACTTTAATGGAAGCAGGTTTATCGATAACATAGCGAGTTTCACTCCGCCTATCTAAGTCTTCTTCCATGACATAATCTATGCGCCAATTATTACCGCTGGCTTTCAACGTTTTCGACAATGGCTTGAAGTCACATTTTGCAGAAAGCGTTAAGTTCGTAAGGTAGGAAGAAACATCTTTGCAGTATAAAACGTGGGATATCTGGCCAAGCTGCTCGAACTCCTTACTCGAAATATCATGAATAGCGAATGCCTTTTGCTTATCTTCACGAGTCACACTATCAAGGCGACAGTGTGTACATATAAAATCGCCACTTTTAGCGAGCAAATATACTAGCGCATTTAGTTGCTTGAGCCCGAGAAGCTGCCTATGCGTAGCGGTTATCTGTACGTTACCATTTTTAGTTTTAATGTTGCCGTGGAAAACATAGGCTTCGTTATACTTTCGCAATTCATCAACTAACGCGGCGAATATAGGCTTGTCTTGTAAGCTAGCTAGAAGTTTTTCTGCATTATTATGCTCAACATTCGCCTTAGTAAAAAGTGCAATAATCGGTTTGAGTGATTGCTTGTCAGGTGCCAGATAAACAGGAAGCCATGGGCTATTTTCTAAAATGCGGTCGCGCTCAAGTTCTTGCATGGCGCGCTCTATCTCTAAATCCCGTTGCAGTGGTTGCTTATATGAAGTTACTGCTACATAGCGTTTTAGTGTTGCAAGAAAGCTCTTATCCACGTTGCTTTGAAAATTAAAGGTCGTTTCGTACTTTCCCAAATGCTTATTGTATTTCACAGACTCTAATTCGAGTGTAATTTCAGTGGGCTCTTTGGTCAGGCCTTTAACTTCTGGGATAGTGAAAGTAACAATATCGCCAGTAGAAGCATTGGGGGGTCTTTTGGTCTCTAGTGCAATACCTCTATGCGACATAGAACTTATAGAGCAATGCCGACCTTTTTCAAACTCCGGGGAAGATAAAGTAAAGTTTGGGCGAATGGCAATGTCATCGCCAAAGTCGATATCGGTGAACGACTGGCTCTCAACGTTGAACGCATCAACGATCTTTTTAAACTGCTCTTTTTTTATCTGGTTTTGGTAGAAGTCTGAGTTCATTACCGACTCAAACACACCAACGGTATATCTATCTTGATAGAGTGACGTTTCGTTTTTGAGAATTTGCGCCCCCACCTTATCAAGGCGCATTTGCACACCGAAGTGCTTAAATTTCATGACTGGGAACTGGGCAAAAGCAGAATTGTCGGCAGGTGCATCAGTCAACGACGTTAACCGAACAACCTCTTCTTTCACGACCTTGCGAACACTACTAGGCAAACGCTTCGAAAACTTATTAACCCCTTCCAACAACCTATTCTGTTGTTCGTACGGGATTAACGCGCGAATGAGCGGCTGGTACTGTTTTATTATTGCTTGTTCATCGCCGGCTGACATTACTTCTATGTATACCGTTTATTATTATTTGAATAATATATAACCCTATTTGAGTCGGGGTCAATAGGTATTAAAAATTAAACAAAAGTATATCGGAGTATCCGTGTATTTAAGACAGAAAATAGAATGGAAATATGAGAAGCCGACACGAAAATAATCGACAGGTACAAAAAAGCCGCTTTTCAGCGGCTTTTAAATGCATTATGCGATTGAGGCGTCTACCCTTTCGCGAAGTTCTTTACCAGGCTTAAAGTGCGGTACATATTTACCGTCAAGTTTCACTGTTTCACCCGTTTTAGGGTTTCTACCTACGCGTGGTGCGCGATAGTGAAGCGAGAAACTTCCGAACCCTCTAATTTCTATACGCTCGCCCTTTTGAAGAGTTTGCGCCATTTGTTCTAGAAGTTCTTTAATAGCCAGTTCGAGTTCTTTCGCCGGAATATGACGCGCTTGATCCGCGAGCCGTTCAATTAATTCAGACTTGGTCATGTTTAACCTCATTGTCAATATTATTGTTTAAACAGCTATCGCGAATTGGGTGTACAGGTGCACACCCACAAAAGCATTATTCGCCTTTAGCAGCTTTAAATGCTTCTGCCATCGCGTTAGCGAAACCAACATCTTCTTGTTGGTTAACTTTATCGATAGCTTCTTTTTCGTCAGCCTGATCTTTCGCTTTAACAGATAGGTTAACAGTGCGGTTCTTACGGTCAACGCCCATGAACTTCGCTTCGATGCTATCACCAACGCTTGCCGCTTCTGTTGCGTCTTCAACACGCTCTACAGCAAGGTCTGCAACGCGGATGTAGCCGTCAACTTCTTCAGCTAGGTTAACAGTAACGCCTTTCGCATCTACTGCTGTTACTGTACCAGTAACGATAGCACCTTTCTTGTTATCTGTCAGATACTTGTTGAAAGGATCTTCTTCGATTTGCTTAACGCCAAGAGAGATACGCTCACGCTCTGGGTCGACCTGTAGTACAACTGCAGAGATTTCGTCGCCTTTCTTATAGTCGCGAACCGCGTCTTCACCAGACTTGTTCCAGCTGATGTCAGAAAGGTGAACTAGACCGTCGATGCCGCCGTCAAGACCGATGAAGATACCGAAGTCAGTGATTGACTTGATCTTACCAGACACTTTGTCACCTTTTTCGTGTGACTCAGCAAATGTTTCCCAAGGGTTAGCAATGCACTGCTTAAGACCTAGAGAGATACGACGACGCTCTTCGTCAATTTCAAGAACCATCACATCTACAGTGTCACCTAGGTTAACAACTTTAGATGGGTGGATGTTCTTGTTAGTCCAATCCATTTCAGAAACGTGTACAAGACCTTCAACGCCGTCTTCAATTTCAACGAAGGCAGCCGTAGTCAGTAAGGTTAGTAACCTGACCGTTGATCTTAGTACCCTCTGGGTAACGAGAAGCAATTTCTTGCCATGGATCGTTGCCCATTTGCTTCATACCAAGAGAAACACGCTGCTTCTCTTTGTCGAACTTAAGTACTTTAACGTTGATTTCGTCACCAACATTCACGATTTCACTTGGGTGCTTAACGCGCTTCCAAGCCATATCAGTGATGTGTAGAAGACCGTCTACGCCACCAAGGTCAACGAACGCACCGTAATCGGTAAGGTTCTTAACGATACCCTTGATTTCGTGACCTTCTTCAAGGTTAGCAAGAAGCGTTTCGCGCTCTGCGCTGCTTTCTGCTTCGATAACTGCACGACGAGAAACAACAACGTTGTTACGCTTAGCGTCTAGCTTGATAACTTTAAACTCAAGCTCTTTGCCTTCAAGGTGCGTAGTGTCACGTACTGGACGTACGTCAACAAGAGAACCAGGAAGGAACGCGCGTACACTGTTAACTTCAACAGTGAAACCGCCTTTAACTTTACCGTTGATAACGCCTTTAATTGTAGCTTTATCTTCGTAAGCTTTTTCCAGCTCAACCCAAGCTTCGTGACGCTTCGCTTTTTCACGAGAAAGAATAGTTTCACCGAAACCATCTTCAACTGCATCTAGTGCAACGTCTACTTGGTCACCGATAGCGATTTCTAGTTCGCCTTCAGCATTTTTAAATTGGTCAGCTGGGATAGCACTTTCTGATTTCAAGCCTGCGTCAACAAGAACGATGTCTTTGTCGATAGAAACAACAGTACCTTTTACAATTGAACCAGGACGTGTTTCTAGTTCTTGTAAGCTTTCTTCAAAAAGTTGTGCAAAATTTTCAGTCATAAGTCTCAAATAACTTTTAAGTTGATATCCACGCTTCTTATCCGGATAACGCGGGGTTATTAAAATTAGTCGCCACTTCCTGTAGCAACACTGCTTTGGATGCGATCAGCTCCCGTCATTAAAGGCGTGAGGAAATAATATCCATCGCTTTTTCAAAGACTTGGTCAATATCCAAGTCCGTTGAATCTATAATTACTGCATCTTGTGCCGGTACCAAAGGAGCCACCGCACGCTGTGTATCGCGCTCGTCTCTTGCCTTGATATCGGTTAAAAGGCGCGCAATATTAACATCCATGCCCTTTGCTTTCAACTGGCTATAGCGGCGTTCAGCGCGGGCCTCTGCGCTTGCCGTAAGAAAAATCTTTACAGGCGCATCAGGAAATACCACGGTCCCCATGTCGCGACCATCGGCAACAAGACCTGGATCTTGTTGGAAAGCGCGCTGTCTGCGAAGTAGTGCTTCGCGAACACGAGGTAATGCTGCAACTTTTGATGCCACAGCGCCAACTTCCTCAGTGCGAATATCGTCAGTAACGTCTTCGCCTTCTAAGATAATGCGAGTGGTGTCGCCATTCGTCTCGAAACTAACATCAAGACCGGTTGCTAGAGGAACAACACATTCTTCATCATCACACGGAAGGTCGTGGTGAAGTGCAGCCACTGCTAATACGCGGTAAATTGCACCGCTATCTAGAAAGTGCCACCCTAATTTTTTTGCTAGCAAGCTACTTAACGTACCTTTGCCTGCACCACTAGGACCGTCAACCGTGACTACGGGTGTGGAATGCATACCTGCTCCATCGTTTAAATTACTAAAAATCGCGCGCAATTATACGCTTTAGTGAGAGATAAGCAATGCCGCCTCTTAGTGACGGCATTGTACATTAGAATAAATCTGATTCAGATCAACGAAGCTAGAGGGGTAACCCGTACAGCGCTTCGTTAACCTGTGATTCTTTTTATAAGGCTTTTACGCGCTATACAAAGTTTTAAAGCGAGTAAAATAGTCTGGGAAGGTTTTACGTGTACAACCCGGATCGTTAATTGTGACCGGGGTATCACTTAATGCAACTAGAGAAAAGCACATTGCAATACGGTGGTCATTATACGTATCTATTTCAGCGTGTTTTAGCGAATCAGTTGGCCATACTTTTATATAGTCGTGACCTTCTTCTACTTTCGCACCTAGCTTTTGAAGCTCGGCTGCCATAGCCGCTAGACGGTCTGTTTCTTTAACACGCCAGTTATAGATGTTAGTCATGGTCGTAGGACCCTCAGCAAACAGCGCTGTAGTGGCAATGGTCATGGCGGCATCCGGAATATGGTTCATATCCATGTTCACACCTTTAAGTGGCGCACCGGTTATTTCAACATATTCATCGTTCCACACAACTTTTGCACCCATGGCTTCGAGCACGTCAGCAAAGCGGATATCACCTTGAATGCTTTTCTGCCCAATTCCGGTTACGCGTACCGTTCCGCCTTTAATGGCGCCGGCTGCAAGGAAGTAAGATGCAGAAGAAGCATCGCCTTCTACCATAAATTTACCTGGCGCAACGTACTTAGCGTCAGCAGAAACCGTAAACGTCTGGTAGTTATCATTTTCAACAGTAACGCCAAATTTAGCCATGGTATCTAACGTGATGTCGATATAAGGCTTAGACACTAATTCGCCTTTGATACGAATAGTCACATCTCCTGAAAACAGGGGTGCTGCCATTAAAAGCGCCGTTAGAAATTGGCTAGACACACTGCCATCAACCGACATTTCACCGCCGTTTAACGTCTTGCCTTTAATTTGAAGCGGAGGGTAGCCTTCATTTTTAAGGTAAGACACGTCAGCATCTGCTTCGCGTAGCGCGTCAACTAAATCGCCTATTGGACGCTCTTCCATTCGCGGCTCGCCCGTTAACACGGTATCCACGTTACTTGCGGCAAGTGCTGCGCACAAAGGACGCATAGCTGTACCAGCATTACCTAGGAAAAGCTCCAGTGGCTCTGCTACGTTAAATGCGCCACCGTTACCTTGTACAACACATTGCGTTTTATCTTCGCTTAAGCGATAGCTAATACCTAACTTTGTGAGAGCATTGAGCATATGCTCAATATCTTCGCTATCTAACAAGTTAGTTAATTCAGTCTCACCTTCTGCAAGCGCAGCAAGCAGCAGTGCGCGGTTAGACAGACTTTTTGAGCCAGGTACATTGACCTCTCCCGATACTTTTGCAATCGGGTCTAATGTTAACTGCTCCATTTTATCCATTCACTCTTTCAAATTCGCGCATAAATTCAACTAGCGCAACAATACCTTCTACTGGCATTGCATTATAAATACTGGCACGCATGCCCCCTACTGAACGATGCCCTTTAAGAGCAAGTAACCCTGCTTCTTGTGACTGCTTCAGGAACAATCCGTCAAGTTCAGCATTGGCTAAATGAAACGGCACGTTCATTTTTGAACGGTTGTCAGGGTGAACTTTACTCGAATAGAAGTCAGAACTGTCGATAGCTGAATACAATAACGCCGCCTTTTCAGCATTGCGTTTAGCCATAGCGTCTACACCGCCCATGTCTTTAAGCCACTCAAATACAAGCCCCGCTAAGTACCATGAGAACGTTGGCGGCGTGTTGTACATAGAGTCAGACTTTGCCGCTAAGGCATAATCAAAAATTGACGGCGTTTCTTTACGTGCTTTGCCAACTAGGTCTTCGCGAACGATAACCACAGACAAACCGCTTGGCCCGATATTCTTTTGTGCGCCGGCGTAAATGACACCGTGCTTTGCAACGTCTAGCGGTTGTGACAATATAGTCGAGGACATATCAGAAACCAGCGGAACCTTTCCTGACTCCGGTAACCAATCGTAAGCAATACCGTCTACCGTTTCGTTCGGGCAAAAATGGTAATAGGCCGCAGACTGATCGATATCACTCAGAGCAGGCTTAGCGATATAGTGAAGCCCGTCCTTTTCTGTAACGTCGCCCACAACTACCGCATTATTGTATTTATTCGCTTCACTCACCGCGCCTTTTGACCAAGAGCCGCTCACTAAATGAAGGCTGGTATCACCGGCGGATGACAAATTGAGGGGAACAGCGGCAAATTGACCGCGTCCACCACCGTGCGTGAAAAGCACATGGTAGTTAGATGGCACAGATAGCAAGTCACGCAAATCCTGCTCTGCTTTTGCGGCTATCTCAATGAAGTCTTTACCACGATGACTGACTTCCATAACAGAACAGCCTAAATCGCGCCAATTTGTAAATTCTGATTGTGCCTTTTCCATCACTTCTTTGGGAAGCATGGCCGGCCCAGCACTAAAGTTAAAAACCTCTTTCATTGCGTTTTTCAACACCTGTAGATAAGTACCGTTCAACCCGCTTTATCATAGACATTTTGCGAGCTTATTAGGTAAACAAGCGGCAAAAGCCGCTTGTTTGAAAGAACACTGATAATGCGCATGGCTTAAGCTTGCGCGCTATCCCTACTCTTCTGTCGTTGAGCTATCACCGTCTTCTGCGGTGTTTTCTTGCTCTTGAACAGCAGTTTCTGCTTGTTCTGGCGCATCGTCCGAAATGATTGGGTTACCGTCCTCATCGAGTTCCTGCAACTCTGCCACTTCTTCAATACGTTGTAACCCTACAACGTGCTCGCCTTCTACTGTACGTATTAAGCGAACGCCCTGCGTGTTACGGCCTACTACTGACACCTCGCCTACACGGGTACGAACCAGTGTGCCTTGGTCACTAATAAGCATAATTTCATTGGTTTCGTCTACCTGTACAGCGCCAACTACTTTACCGTTACGCTCAGACACCTTAATTGATACAACACCTTGTGTCGCACGGCTCTTCGCCGGGTAATCTTCTAGCGGTGTACGCTTACCGAAACCATTCTCTGTCGCTGTTAGGATTGGGCCGTCTCCTTTAGGAACAATAAGTGACACCACTTTTTGCCCATCTTGAAGACGAATACCGCGAACCCCTGTTGCCGTTCTTCCCATAGGACGAAGAGCTAGTAACTCTTCCCCAGTCTCTGGGTCACGCTTAACTTCACCCGTTTCGCTGTCGCGAAGCTTCTCGTTAAAGCGAACTACTTTACCGGCATCAGAGAACAACATGATGTCGTCATCACCATGGGTAATATCAACACCAATTAGCTCATCACCTTCGTTCAGGTTAACAGCGATAATACCGCTTGAACGAGGGCGAGAATATAGGCTCAGGTCAGTCTTTTTCACTGTACCGTTTGCCGTTGCCATCAGTACAAACTTGCCTTCTTCGAATTCTTTAATAGGAAGAATAGCAGTAATACGTTCGTTATCTTCTAGCGGCAGTATGTTCACAATCGGGCGCCCGCGCGCATTTCGGCTAGCGAACGGCAATTGATACACTTTCAACCAATACAAGCGACCACGGGTAGAAAAACACAGAATGTGATCGTGGGTATTCGCAACAAGAAGCTTTTCAATGAAGTCTTCATCTTTCATCTTAGTTGCTGACTTACCACGACCGCCACGTCGTTGTGCTTCGTAATCTGTAAGCTTCTGGTACTTCACATAACCTTCGCGAGAAAGCGTTACAACAACGTCTTCTTGCTCGATTAGATCTTCAATATCAATATCGTGACTTGCAGCGGTAATTTCAGTACGACGCTCATCACCAAATTCATCGCGGACTTTTTCAAGTTCTTCTTGAATCACTTCCATCAAGCGCTCTGGGCTATTAAGGATGTGAAGAAGTTCTGCGATTAGCTCTAGAAGTTGCTTGTATTCTTCAAGGATCTTCTCGTGCTCAAGACCCGTTAGCTTGTGTAAGCGTAGGTCAAGAATCGCTTGCGCCTGCTGTTCTGTTAGGTAGTACTTGCCGTCGCGAATACCAAATTCAGGCATTAACCAGTCTGGACGCGCTGCGTCATCGCCTGCGCGCTCAAGCATTTGAGAAACGTCGCCTAAGTCCCAACCCTGTGCAACAAGCGATTTTTTCGCATCTGCTGGGCTTTGCGACGCTTTAATCAACTCGATAATCGGGTCGATATTAGCAAGTGCAATTGCCAAACCTTCAAGGATATGGGCACGGTCACGAGCTTTACGTAATTCAAATACTGTACGACGTGTTACCACTTCACGGCGGTGAAGAATAAAGGCTTCAAGCGTCTCTTTGAGGTTAAATACCTTAGGCTGACCATTGTCTAGCGCAACCATATTAATACCGAATACCGTTTGAAGTTGGGTATTGGCATATAAATGGTTAAGCAGAACTTCGGCAGATTCGTTACGTTTAACTTCAATAACAATGCGCATGCCGTCTTTATCAGACTCATCACGCAGTGCCGAAACGCCTTCAATACGCTTCTCTTTTACCAGTTCAGCGATCTTTTCAATAAGACGTGCTTTATTAACTTGGTAAGGGATTTCATTAACAACAATAGTTTCTTTACCATTGTTATCTGTCTCGATTTCGGCTTTAGCACGAAGATAAATTTTACCGCGACCAGTGCGGTACGCATCTTCAATACCTTTACGACCGCTGATCATCGCCGCCGTTGGGAAGTCAGGACCAGGAATATGGGTCATCAGATCATCAATGGTGATCGATGGGTCTTGAATTAAAGCAACACAGCCGTTGATGACTTCGGTAAGGTTATGCGGCGGTATGTTTGTCGCCATACCAACTGCAATACCTGACGAACCGTTAACTAGAAGGTTAGGCACCTTAGTTGGCAATACTTCAGGGATAAATTCAGTACCGTCGTAGTTAGGTACAAAATCAACGGTTTCTTTATCTAAATCGGCAAGTAATTCGTGCGCAATTTTTGCCATGCGAACTTCGGTATAACGCATCGCAGCGGCAGAGTCACCGTCTACAGAACCAAAGTTACCTTGACCGTCAACCAGCATGTAGCGCAGTGAAAACGGTTGGGCCATACGAACGATAGTGTCGTAAACCGCAGAGTCACCGTGAGGGTGATATTTACCAATTACGTCACCTACCACACGGGCAGATTTTTTGTATGGCTTGTTAAAGTCGTTTTTCAGTTCGTTCATTGCGAACAGCACACGACGGTGCACTGGCTTCAAGCCATCTCTTACGTCAGGCAAGGCTCGCCCGACAATAACGCTCATCGCGTAATCAAGGTAGGAGTTCTTTAACTCTTCCTCAATATTAACGGGGAGGATTTCTTTAGCGTTATCAGACATAAACTGCTTAATCCCTTTATTTTGGTTTGTTCTGCGTTATCCAGCACTTTACTTCACATCATTGTGAAAGCAAGGCGTGGGAGCGCACTGTTGTTATTATGTGGGTCATAATCGTGCTTCGAGTGTACCACTTGATGACAGATTTATGTAGCGCTTAATTACGCTTATTAATCAACTAAAAGGCAAGCGATTACTTTTCACTCACCCCTTCATAAAATTTGTCTAATTCTGTGTAAAAACAGTAAAACACAACCAGAATTTACGATATCTTAAAAAGAGATAGGTTAAGGACTGTTTTACTCATGACGAATGTCGATCAACAAGAAATCAATAAATTCTCTGAACTTGCATCTCGCTGGTGGGATCCAGAGGGAGAATTTAAGCCACTGCATCTTATCAACCCACTTCGTTTAGACTTCATTAATCAGCACAGCGAAGGGCTGTTTGACAAAAAGGTAGTCGATATTGGCTGTGGCGGCGGCATTCTCGCAGAATCTATGGCCCGTGCTGGAGCTGTGGTAACGGGTTTAGATATGGCAGAAGCTTCATTAGAAGTGGCCAAGCTTCACGGCCTAGAGTCTGGAGTGAAAGTTGATTACGTTTGTTCAACGGCAGAAGCATTCGCCGAGGCAAACGCAGGTCAATTTGATGTAGTGACATGTATGGAAATGCTTGAGCATGTGCCCGACCCTGCATCTGTTGTTATGGCGTGCGCTAAATTAGTCAAGCCTGGTGGCCATGTCTTTTTCTCTACACTGAACAGAAACCTCAAGTCATATTTAATGGGGATCCTTGGCGCAGAATACATCCTTAGATTGGTTCCTAAGGGCACTCACGATCACGGTAAATTTATAAAGCCTTCTGAACTTATGGCGATGACGGATCAAGCTGGTTTACTTCCGCGCGACATGACTGGCTTGCACATGGACCCAATTTCCCAAGGTTTTTATCTTTCATCTAACAATGTAGACGTAAACTACTTACTATATACAGTAGCGCAAAGTTAATTTAACACTATATATAGGGCTGCGGCGATATTTTAAACACCATATATCGTGTCTGTATAAAAATTGAATTCTAAGAATAAATTAATTTTTGCAGTTAAGATTTTAATTAAAACGCTTGCAATCCAGATATTTTACGCTTGTAGAACGCTAAAAAGTTAGTTGTTACTAACATAAATTTCATGCCAGATTGAGTGCTTGAAATACCACCAGATATTGGGTTGCAATCAAAGCGAAACCTCACTATCTTGTGTTTAATTCAGCACGGGATCCCATATGTAATATTCGGGATCGCAAACTAACGAATAACTGTCTTTGGGAATGTCAAATTCAGTTACATAGAACAATCTCGCTGAAGAAATAAAAGCAGTAAAGAATTTAACAAGCAGTCTCTACTTTAATACTTTCAGTGTTGGTCTAGACCGCTTTTGTGTGTGTTTTTATCTGGCGTGAGCCAACTGTAATAGCGACACACGCATTTAGAATTAAAACGAAAATGGGCAATAGATAGCCCACGCATCAAGCGCTAACATACAAACGGCCAGTAACATGAACAACAACTTATTCGTCACCAAACGAAACGGTGAAAAAGAGTCCATCGACTTAGAAAAAATCCACAAAGTCGTTACATGGGCAGCCAAAGGACTAAACAACGTTTCTGTTTCACAAGTTGAAATAAAAGCGCAAATTCAGTTCTATGACGGCATTAATACCAGCGAGATCCACGAAACACTGATTAAATCGGCGGCTGACTTGATCTCTACTGATGCACCAGATTATCAGTACTTGGCCGCGCGCTTGGCTATCTTCCATCTTCGTAAGAAAGCGTACGGGCAATTTGAGCCGCCAGCGTTACTTGAACACGTTGGTAAAATGGTAGATTTAGGAAAGTACGACAAGCATTTACTTGAAGACTACACGCCTGAAGAATTCGCAGAGATGGAAACCTACATCGACCACTGGCGCGATATGAATTTCAGCTATGCTGCGGTTAAACAACTTGAAGGCAAGTACTTGGTTCAAAACCGTGTTACTGGTGAAATTTATGAAAGTGCACAGTTCCTTTATATCCTTGTAGCAGCATGCCTTTTCGCAAACTACGACAAAGCGACGCGTATGGACTACATTCGTCGTTTCTACGATGCTGCATCAACATTCAAGCTTTCGCTACCTACGCCAATTATGGCCGGCGTAAGAACGCCAACTCGTCAATTTAGCTCATGCGTACTAATTGAAACAGGCGACAGCCTAGACTCTATTAACGCAACGGCAAGTGCGATAGTTAAATACGTAAGCCAACGCGCGGGCATCGGTGTAAATGCAGGGCGCATTCGTGCACTGGGCAGCCCTATTCGCGGTGGTGAAGCATTCCACACTGGCTGTATTCCGTTCTACAAATACTTCCAGACTGCAGTGAAAAGCTGTTCACAAGGTGGCGTTCGTGGTGGTGCGGCTACGTTGTTCTACCCTATCTGGCATATGGAAGTAGAATCTCTACTAGTGCTTAAGAATAATCGTGGTGTAGAAGAAAACCGTGTACGTCACTTAGACTACGGTGTTCAGTTCAACAAACTGATGTACCAGCGCATGATGAAAGATGGCTACATTTCATTATTTAGCCCATCTGATGTACCTGGTCTTTACGATGCGTTCTTCGCCGATCAAGAGAAATTCGAAGAGCTATACGTTAAATACGAGAACGACGACAGCATCCGTAAGAAGCAAATTAAAGCGATGGAGCTGTTTAGCTTGTTCATGCAAGAACGCGCAAGCACAGGTCGTATATACCTACAAAACGTTGACCATTGTAATACGCACAGCCCGTTTAACCCAGAAGTTGCGCCAGTTCGTCAAAGCAACTTGTGTCTTGAAATTGCGTTACCAACTAAACCACTGCAACACGTTAACGACGAAAATGGTGAGATCGCACTTTGTACGTTGTCAGCATTTAACTTAGGTGCAATTGAGTCAGTTGATGAGTTTGAAGAACTAGCCGACCTTGCAGTACGCGCTCTTGATAATCTACTTGATTACCAAGACTACCCTGTTCCTGCTGCGTACAACGCAACTATGGGCCGCCGCACATTGGGTGTTGGTGTTATCAACTTTGCTTACTACCTTGCTAAGAACGGCGTTAAATATTCAGATCATAGCGCGAACGGTTTAGTCCACCGCACGTTTGAAGCAATGCAGTACTACCTACTGAAAGCGTCGAACAACCTGGCTAAAGAGAAAGGTGCGTGTCCTAAGTTTAACGAAACGACTTACTCGCAAGGCATCATGCCAATTGACAGCTACAAGAAAGACCTTGATAGCGTTTGCAATGAACCGCTTCACTACGACTGGGATGCCCTTCGTGAAGAAGTAAAAACACACGGACTACGCAACTCTACGCTGTCTGCATTAATGCCTTCAGAGACATCTTCACAGATCTCTAACGCGACCAACGGTATTGAACCGCCACGTGGTTTTATCAGCATTAAGTCGAGTAAAGATGGCGTACTTAAGCAAGTTGTACCTGAATACGAAACCCTAAGAGACAAATATGAGCTACTTTGGGATATCCCTTCTAACGATGGTTACCTACAACTTGTTGGAATCATGCAGAAGTTTATCGATCAAACTATCTCAGCAAACACAAACTATGACCCAAGTCGTTATGAAGGTAACAAGGTCCCAATGAAAGCTTCTGCTTAAAGACCTTCTTACTACTTACAAGCTTGGTGTTAAGACACTTTATTATCATAACACTCGTGACGGTGCTTCAGACACCTCGGCGTTAGACGCTAAAGCAAACGAGCCTATGCCACGTCAAGAAGAAGTAGTGGTAGAGGAAGATGATGATTGTGCAGGCGGTGCGTGTAAAATCTAAAACACGCCCTTTTGCAAAAATGGCAGGTTCGTAAAAGGATTTTACGGTAACGCCTGCCATTAACGTTTCGCAGCAAGAACACAAACAATAATACGCGTTAATCATTAAGTTTTTAGTTAGGCCATCATGAAATACACTACGTTTAATCAGCAAAGTACTAATCCATTGATCGAGCCGATGTTTTTCGGTAATCCCGTAAACGTTGCACGCTATGATCAGCAAAAGCATGCCATTTTCGAAAAGCTTATTGAGAAACAAATTAGCTTTTTTTGGCGCCCTGAAGAAGTTGACGTTTCTCGCGATCGTGTCGATTTTCAAAAATTGACCGACCCAGAAAAGCATATCTTCATATCAAACCTTAAGTACCAAACTCTTTTAGATTCGGTACAAGGTCGTAGCCCAAATATTGCGTTCTTGCCTATCATCTCGCTACCCGAGTTAGAAACATGGGTTGAGACATGGTCTTTCTTTGAGACTATTCACTCGCGCTCATATACCCATATCTTGCGTAACTTGTTCTCAGATCCGAGTGAAATATTTGAAGATATCGTAGTAAACGACGAGATTAAGCGCCGTGCCGCAGATATCTCTAAGTATTATGACGACCTCATCTTTGCAACTCAGCTTTGGCAAACACAGGGCGAAGGCGTTCATACCGTGAATGGTGTCGCACATACAATCAATATGTATGAGCTCAAGAAGAAGCTTTACCTTTGCATGAATTCAGTAAACGCGCTGGAAGCAATCCGTTTTTACGTTTCTTTCGCCTGTACGTTTGCATTCGCTGAGCGCAAGTTGATGGAAGGTAACTCTAAAATCATTCGACTAATTGCTCGTGATGAAAACCTTCACTTATCTTCAACCCAGCACATTCTTAACTTATGGGCTAAGGGCAAAGACGACCCTGAAATGGCACAAATAGCAGAAGAGTGTAAAGAAGAAGCCCGCGCTATCTTTATGAACGCTGTGGAGCAAGAAAAGCAATGGGCTGACTATCTATTCCAAAACGGTTCAATGATTGGTCTGAACAAAGAAATTCTTTGCCAATACGTTGAGTACATTGCCAATCAACGTATGTCGGCAATTGGCTTAGACACACCGTTTGACGTTAGTAGTAACCCACTTCCATGGATGAATAACTATCTAAATTCAGACAATGTACAAGTTGCACCTCAGGAGTCTGAAATAAGCTCTTATCTTGTTGGTCAAATCGACTCTGCAGTAAGCGAAGACGACTTTGCTGATTTTGAGCTGTAAAATTCCAGCTTAATGAGCAGTAATTATAAATCACTCCGCATCGACGTTGTCGATGTGGGGTCGGTTATTGCCCCCTCTGATTCCACTATCTTAAACGCCCTTGAATCAGCGGGCGTTAATATTCACTACCATTGCCGTGAAGGCTTTTGCGGAGCGTGCCGTACTAAGCTTATCGAAGGTGAGGTTGAATACACTACAGACCCCCTTGCCTTTATAGACGATGATGAAATTCTTCCTTGCTGTTGTGTGGCTAAATGTCCGCTAAAAATAAAAGTCCCACTGTAGCCTCTTCATTCACCGCTCTCATCAGCATTCTCACAGCATTTATGCGAATTGAAGTAATCCACTTCGATACTTAGACGTAGCAACTTACAACTAATCAAACGTAAGGATAATGTTATGAGCGAAGTTTCTGGAAAAGTAGTCATCATCACAGGTGCAAGTAGCGGGCTTGGAGAGGCAACCGCGAAAATGCTTGCGGAAAAGGGTGCTAAATTAGTGTTAGGCGCTCGCCGCGAAGATCGCCTTAAAAAACTTGTAGATGAAATTGAATCTTCAGGTGGCCACGCTACTTATAAAACGGTAGATGTCACGAAAAAAGATGAAGTCAAGGCGCTTGCGAAAGCAGCTATAGATGCCTACGGCCGTATTGACGTGCTCGTCAACAATGCAGGCCTTATGCCACTTGCCCCGCTTGACGAGATGAAGGTTGACGAGTGGGACCAGATGATAGATGTAAACATTAAAGGCGTTATGTATGGTGTAGCAGCGGTTTTAGGGCGCATGCGCGAACAACAAAGCGGACATATTATCAATCTATCCTCTGTGGCGGGTCATGTGGTTTTCCCAGGAGCTACGGTTTATTGCGCCACTAAATTTGCAGTTAAGGCAATAAGCGAAGGTATTCGCAAAGAGTCAAACGGTCAAATTCGCTCAACCAATATATCACCAGGTGCAGTGGCGACAGAGCTTACTGACCACATATCTCACAAAGACTCGAAGCAAATGGCAGAAGATATGTACGACGATGCTATCGACGCAGATGCAATTGCCCGTGCTGTAACTTTTGCCATTGAGCAGCCTGGCGAGGTAGACATCAACGAAATGATCATAAGGCCCACTAGTCAGGAACTCTAGTATAACTAAGTACTGTTAAAGTACTGTCATTGATCCGCCATTTAAAACTAAAGCCTGTAAAACGCAGGCTTTATTTATTTCTAAGATTAAAGTACTTTTTCGATGGCATATAGTTCTTCATCTATAACTTGTAATCGCGATTCAACAACGGCTCGTGCGTCGCTTACGCCCTTATTATAAAACGATGCCCCCATTTCCTTGCTAATAAAATCAAGTAGAAACTCTCCGTCAAATTGGCCAAGTTCCACGCTTAGCTCATCATCAAAATATTGCTGCAGTTTAGCGACTAACGCGTCTTTTTCTTCACGCGTAAATGCAATCTCACTCATTTTTATTCTTCCTTTGAACGTTTAAAGTGTCACGCTTTTATCTTATGTTAAGCGATAGACTTTATACCTTTTGCCTTTGGTAGACACGTAAACGCTAACATATCTATACCCTTATTTTTCAGATAATTTCGTAGAGCTAGATTTCAGCTTGGTATGGTTTTCGCAAATCGCAATACGTATACTTCTAACGAAGAGCTAATTTTTTGCGAAGAAACGACAAGACGCTATTATTAGTTTCCATTTTGCTAAAGAGAATTGCTTTAAATGCAGAGCGTAATTGCTCTTGCGGTACAAGCGCTAACCCCAAAGTTTGCGTTGATTACTTGAATAATTTTCTCAAGATTATGTAGCGCTTTTTAGTGATTTGAGAGGTTAAAAATAAAAATTTTACCCATTATAGGTCTCTCAGCCGCAGTTATACTCGCTAGTTCAACGGCTTATGCTAGCCCTAACAACCCACATAAAGATAAATCACTTCCACCAGGTATAGAGAAAAAATACGAACGGACGGGAGAATTACCGCCAGGTTGGGAAAAAAAGCTAACCGTTGGAAAGCGCCTTGACCATGATATTTATAATCACGCTCGCGTCGTTGTGCCATTGGGAGATGACGGAATGATCACTGTTCGTATAGAGAATAAAGTTGTACGCCTTATTCAAGCTACAAGAGAAATCGTTAAGATTTTAGATTAACTCTACGGATATCTGAATAAGGTCTCTCATTATAGAGTTCTTAGCTCACTTTTACTTATGGCTTACTATCAACATTTGAAAATTGACTTACCCCTACTCACCAGTAGTATCTGGTATCGACTACAGCCTTTTTAGCCCATTAGTGATTATGTGAATCCTGCAAGGCTTTACAAAGTAAAATCACTTATCCAATTAATTACTTAAGGCTCTTTAAAGAATAATAACGTTTCATTTTCTGGGTGAAATGCACACAGCCTTAATTGCAATAAAAGATCAGGAATAAAACATGGCAGCTAACGCACTATTTAAGCCTTATTCACAAGGTAATCTCTCACTAGCCAACCGCATTGTTATGGCGCCCATGACTCGCCAGTTTTCCCCAAACGGGATTCCAACGTCTGATGTAGCGGCTTACTACAAACGACGTGCGCAAGGTGGAACTGGGCTTATCATTACTGAGGGCACCACAGTCGACGACAAAGTTGCAACAATGGACGCCAATATACCTCAATTTCACGGTGACGAAGCTTTAGCTGGTTGGAAAGACGTGGTAGATGAAGTTCACAGTGCAGGCGGGAAAATAATGCCTCAGCTTTGGCACGTAGGTATGGCACGTGTTGCAGACAAAGCGCCCTACCCTGAGCTTCCAAGTGCGGGCCCATCGGGTTTATTCAAACCCGGAAAGCAGGGTGCTGAACCAATGACAGGTGAACATATTGAATCGGTGATTGCTGCATTTGCTCAAGCAGCAGCAGACGCCAAAGCAATCGGTATGGATGGTGTTGAAATTCACGGAGCACATGGTTACCTAATCGATCAATTTTTCTGGGAAGGCACTAACCAGCGAACCGATAGCTGGGGCGGCAATATGGAAAACCGCAGCCGTTTCGCCGTTGAAATTATTAAAGCCATACGTGCCGCTACTGGCCCTGATTTTCCCATTGTTCTTCGCTATTCACAGTGGAAGCAGCAAGACTATACAGCTCGTTTAGCACAGTCTCCTCAAGAGCTAGAGCAATTTCTTTTGCCCCTTAGTGAAGCGGGCGTAGATATTTTTCACTGTTCTCAACGCCGCTATTGGGAAAGTGAGTTTGAGTCTAGTGAACTAAACCTTGCAGGCTGGACTAAGAAGATTACAGGAAAGCCAACAATCACCGTTGGCTCGGTGGGGCTTAATGATGACTTCTTTGGCGCATTCCAAGGCCAAGATTCAAGTACGCGCGCTGTTGACGACTTACTCGAGCGACTTGATGCCGGTGAATTTGATTTAGTCGCGGTTGGGAGAGCCTTATTACAGGACCCCAACTGGGCTAATAAGATTAAAGAAAACCGAACAGAGGAGCTGGAAAAATATTCCGGAAAAGCCCTAGCTACGCTAGCTTAGTCTTATTAATCACACCAGTATGTGTACGGCATTATCAACTAGCACTGCTCTGTGTGCTAGTTGCTTTTAGAAGAGATTCAAAGTTAAATTTACTCAAGGGTCTTGCTATGTAATAGCCTTGACCATAGTCACACCCCATTCCTTTGAGAATTTCAAATTGCTCTTGAGTCTCAATGCCCTCTGCGACCACTTTAATCCCAAGCTTTTTAGCCATAATAATAATAGCTTCACACAACACTTTATCGTTACTGACGTCTGTCATCGATTTAACAAAGCTTTTATCGATTTTAATAAAATCGGTAGGAAATTTTTTCAGGTAAGAAATAGAAGAATATCCCGTACCAAAATCATCAAGGGCGATATCAACACCAGCTTGCCTAAACTGAAACAACTTTTTGGAGACATCTGCATCAGCTTTCATCAATAGGTTTTCCGTCACCTCAAGTAAAATTGAGCTTGCTGAGACTTTCTTTTCAAGTAATTTGTTCAGCCAATCAGTAATATTCGACTCTTGATGAAAATAATGAGACGGTGATGTATTTATACTGATTTGAAGATCATGGCGATAAAGCGCCTTCCAATACTTTACATTCCTGCATACTTCATCAAAAACCCAGTCGCTTATTTCAATAATTAAACCCGACTCTTCTGCCAGCGGAATAAATTCATCGGGTGGAATTCGCCCTCTATGAGGGTGCTGCCATCGAAGTAAAGCTTCCGCTTTTAGAACCTCACCACTACTAAAAGTCGTAATAGGCTGGTATTCAATGAAAAGTTCTTTGTTTTTAACTGCATAGCGGAGGTCATTTAAAAGAGACAGCCTTTTTACTGCTGCTTCATGCATATCCAAGGTGTAGTATTTGTAGCTATTTTTACCCGACGCTTTTGCTTTGTACATCGCTTGATCAGCGTACTTCAACAAGTCTTTAGTGTTATCAGCATCATTTGGATATAAAGTCACCCCTAAACTACCGCTTGTATGCACCTGTTCGGCATCAATAAGAAATGGCACAGCTATCACTTCGAGAAGCTTACTTATTACATCGTCTACAGAACTTAGATTAGTGATGCCATTAAAAATGATAACAAACTCATCACCACCCAGCCTAGCAACAGTATCGCTAGCGCGTACATTTTGCGTCAAACGCTTAGCACACTCTTTCAGTAGTTCATCGCCTACATCATGACCGAGGGTATCATTTATATCTTTAAAGTTATCAAGATCAAGAAAAAGAACCGCAACCTTGTCATTTCCTCTTTCAGCCGCCTTAATCGCTAAGTCAAGATGATCAAGCATAAGGTTTCTGTTGGGTAGCCCAGTTAGAATATCGAAGTTGGCTTGCTTCCAGATTAGGTCGTTAGCTATTTCTCTTTCTATTGCAATACTTGCAATATGGGCAAACTGCTCTATTAGAATAACTTCTTCAGAGGTCGGTATTGCTGTATAACTATGGTAGATTGCAAAGGTGCCGATTACATTTCCATTCGCACCTCTAATGGGTTGAGACCAACAAGACGCTAACCCCGCCCTCGCAGCTAATTCGCGAAAGCCATCCCAATAGGGGTGTGTACTTATGTCTTCCACAACTGTGGGGCTGTTGGTAGTCGCTGCGTTGCCACAAGAGCCTACGCCATGCCCAATTTGAAGCCCGTCTATGGCTTCGTTATAAAAATCGGGTAAGGAAGGTGCAGCACCTTTTCTAAGTTTGCCCTCTTGCAAGAGTAAAATACTACAGAGCTTATTCGGATACTCTCCTTCGATAGCCTCAACTATATCAAAAAGTACACTGTGGAGAGATTCTGCATTTACTACTTTCTCCAGAATTGCACTTCTAACTCGTGTAATTTTTTGTGTTTGCGCTAGACGGTCCTGGTACTCAGTAATTTGCTTTGATAATTCGTCATCTTCCTTCCTAAAAATCTCTGCGTTTGCAAGCTCAGCTAGCTTTTCTAGCTGAAAAAGTTCGTTTTTACCGAAGTAACGTGGTTTGGAGTCAAGCACACACAAAGTCCCTACCGCGTACCCATCAACAAAAAGTGTAACGCCCGCATAAGCGCGGATATGGGGTTCCCCTAAAACAAACGGATTGTATTTAAATCGCGGATCTTGAGTGGCGTCAGGAATTACTAATGGGCTTATTTCTCGGATGGTGTGACTACAAAATGAAATGTCTCGTTCTGATTCTTTTATTTCAAGATTGACTGAGGACTTAAACCATTGCCTATTGGCATCGATTAGCGTAATCGTTGCGTACTGACAACTAAGTACGCTACTTGCTAGGCGCGTAATCCGATCAAATCGCTCTTCGCTAGGCGTATCTAGTAGCGATAATCTCTGAAGGACGGATATTCTCTTGCGTTCGTTACCTAATGCTCCAGAAATTGACACGTTACGCTCCAATAAACTTTCCACGACTCACTGTTTTTTGTTTTAACACAAATTACTTAATAAGTTTTATACTTTAGCACTAGTTAAGGGTATAAAAAATTTCTCTTTAGTCTATGGAGAAACAGTAATCTGTTGCACTATTCGTAGTCAATTCGACACGAGCAAGCTCATTAGATTACTTCAATAGTGTCCGTCAGTATGAAAGCCGCAAATGTAGCTCGAAGCTGATTACTTTTCTATCACCAAATAGATGCCACCCAGCGTCATGATAGAAGCGATGACAACCTGAACGTTAAGTTGCTCACCCAGTAAGCCCCATCCCATCAAAGTTGCGATTACTGGGACACTTAGTTGAACAGTGGCAGCGGTAGTGGATTTAATGACTGGCAATACTCTATACCAGATTGCATAACCACATCCTGATGCAATTATACCGGACATAAATGCTAATAACGCGCCAATATTGTCGTACACTAATTCATTACTATTTAGCGATAATAGAATGCCAACTAACGGAACACATAAAATAGACGCGTAAATGAAGTTGCCCGATGTAGCAAATAGCGCAGACTTGCTTTTTTTACCTAATAGAGAATATACTCCCCACGCGATACCTGCGGTGACCATGATTATGCCAGCTAAGAGTGGTGGCGCTGATGCACTAGGCAACAATAAAATTATTAGACCGGCGAATGCTAAAAGAAAGCCTACCCACTGACAAAGCTGAAACCGCTCTCCTTTTGCCAAGCCAAAGGTGATCATAGTTAGCTGAACTGCGCCGAATAGTAACAATGCTCCTGTGCCGGTAGACATAGAAATATAGGCGTATGAAAAGAACAGTGCGTATAAAAACAATGACGCACCACCTATTAAGGTTGCATTACTTTTAAGATTCACCCATAGGCTTAACTCCCCTGCCCACGATGATTTGCGCAAAGACAAGAGCGATAGTAACGAAAGTGCTAATGCACCACTTATTAAGCGCAACGCAGTGAAACTGGCAGGATCAATGTCCGTATTTACTAGCGCCATTCTGCACAATAGCGAATTTGCGGCAAACGCAACCATTGCAATCGTGACTAAAGAAAGTGTTTTTAACAACATCTGCTCCTTTGCGCTGTTTTCTATTCATAACAATCATTCTTTTAAAGAATCTAGATTTAAAATAGCGACTGAAAAGTATTTCATTTAAATAACTTACTACAAGAAAGCTATTATTAGAGCCCTCAACGAAAAAGAGGACCCTCTGGTCCTCTTTTATTCGAACTGTAAGCAGGTCAATGACTATAAAGACAGACCTAAGCGCTCGGCAACTTCTATGTACGTTTCTACAACTGAGCCAAGGCCCTGTCTGAAGCGGTCCTTGTCCATTTTCTTACGGGTTTCTTTATCCCACAAGCGGCAACCATCAGGAGTAAACTCATCACCTAACACAATGTTGCCGTTTTTATCGATACCAAACTCCAGTTTGTAGTCAACGAGCAACATACCTGCTTCGTCAAACAATGCTTTAAGTACATTGTTCACTTTGAAGGTTAGTGTCTTCATTTCAGCAATTTGTGCTTCTGTAGCCCAGCCAAACGATAGAATGTGATAGTCATTCACCATTGGGTCGTGAAGCGCATCGTTTTTAAGGAAAAACTCGAAAATAGGTGGATTAAGCTCTTTACCTTCTTCCACACCTAATCTGCGGACCAAAGAGCCAGCAGACAAGTTTCTCACCACACACTCAACAGGGATCATGTCGAGCTTTTTAACCAAAGACTCAGTATCAGAAACCAAAGCTTCAACTTGTGTTGCAATGCCCGCTTCTTCAAGCTTTGTCATTATAAAGTGGTTAAACTTGTTGTTTACTTCACCCTTGCGGTCAAGCTGCTCTATTTTCTCACCGTCGAACGCTGAAGTGTCGTTTCGAAAATGAAGAATAAGCTTATCGCTATCATCAGTGTAATAAACAGTTTTTGCTTTACCGCGGTAAAGCTCGTCGCGTTTTTCCATTCTCAGTCTCAGTTATATATCAAGGTTATCTTCTGACATGACCTCAGCGAATGCACTGTAAAGGTCGGAAACCTGATTTGCTTCAAACGGTACACTTTCATTGTTCATAAAAGTAACTGATGTGCGATTTGCACCCGCTTTTGCAACTTTCAAGCGATAATCACCCTTTTCGAGTAATTCGGCATCGCTTGAAAATAAACCATCCCACCAACTACCTTGATCGCCATTGTAAGTGACAAATAGTAGGCCATTTGATTTATCTAAATCTTTTACGTCAAAGCCAAGTTTGCGTAGAACGAGAAGCATTCTTGGCCATGCAACATCGTATTGCGCTTCGACGATGTATGCTGCTTCACCGTCTTTGTTGAAACCCATTTCCGTATTAATGCCTTGACGAATCTTCGCTATTCTTCGCGTTTCAGCAAGCTGAATTTGATATTCGTAATGACCAACAACCTGGTTCAATACTTCGACCTCTTCGCGACGTTCTTCCATCGAAGATACTTCTGCAACGACATCGTTACCAGTAGTTTGCATGTAATCTTTTAAATCAACCGTCAATGCAGCGCTGCGGCCGTGAGGTTTTACATCAAGGCTAAATTCAAAGCGACGACCTATTTCACTTTCTTCATCGACAAAGCTATACCAAGGACCGTCAATTTCTTTAGTCATGACCATCCAATCTGTGATCAAAACTTTGTCTTCGGGGCTGAAGCTATCAACACCGATTCCCTGCTCGTCTAAGAAGCTCAATAGTGAGTTCCAGATTGCTTGGCTCAACGGCTGGCTATCGTCAACTTGGTCGAACCAAATGGTTGCTGAACTCTTACCTTCCTCTACATGAGAACCAGTAACTAAAGGAAGTACTAGTGCTGGAGAACGAACCATTAAACCTTTACCCACCAAGGAAGGGTCTGCTTCTTTACCAACCTCAGGGATAGCAAAATCTCTTGAGAAGGTGGGCGCATCTAAACCAGGAGGTACGTCTAACGTTTTTTGTTCCTTAGTTTTTAAGTACTCGTAGCTACCTGACGCGGTCTTTCTATCAATTTGGCTTGAACAACCTGCAAGTGCAACCATCGCTACTGAACTTGCTATAGCCAGCGTTCTTTTCATCTGTGTTCCTTATTAACCAGAAATCAATGCGTATTTTTTTAGTAGTTCTTCGATACGTTTTTGGCTTGATAGTTCCGGTAGAACCATAGGTAATCGCATAACAGCGCTTTCCATCATGCCCATTTTATATAACGCCCACTTCGGCATTACAGGGTTTGGCTCTATGAAAAGGTCGTTATGCAATAGCTTGATTGTTTCATCGATCGCTCGACAATTATCGAAATCTTTATTGAGGGCCGCTTCGCACATCTGTGCAATGGCTCTAGGTACGATATTAGCGGTTACAGAAATAACACCATGCCCGCCCTCGCACATGAATTCCGCACTTGTACCGTCATCGCCACTAAGAATAACAAAATCTTCAGGCACAAGTGGCTGGGTTTCTTTTAATCGAGCGATATCACCGGTCGCGTCTTTCAAGCCGACAATATTTTTGTGAGCAGATAACTCTGCAACAGTCTCAGGAAGCATATCAGCGACGGTGCGGCCAGGTACATTATAAAGAATTACAGGCAAGTCGCTCGCATCGGCAATAGCGTTAAAATGGGCTATCATACCGGCCTGCTGCGGCTTGTTATAATAAGGGACTACGCTTAGGAAACCATCGATACCTGTAGCACCTAACTGCTCGGTAAGAAAAATTGCTTCGGCAGTTGAGTTTGCACCACTACCCGCAATAACTGGGATAGCACCCGATGCCATTGCTACTGTTTCTTTGACCACGTTGATATGTTCATCGAACGGTAGCGTTGCTGACTCACCCGTAGTTCCAACGGACACAATACCATGAGTGCCCTGCTCTACATGAAACTTCACAAGTTTCTCTAAAGACTTGTAATCAATGTCGCCGTTTTCTAGCATCGGCGTGACGAGTGCTACGTAACTACCAGTAAACATAATCTCTCCGCAAAATGTGAGCGCACATGGTAATTATCTCGGTGCTTAAACACAAGTAATAGCGCATGTAAAATGACGAGAATTTGACAATATCTTATTCAAACGCAAGAAAAAGGCCCTGACTTACAAAAAAACTCTGTGCTAACATCTCGACATTATTAACATTGAAGTGAAGTAGATGTCGAAACACCAACTTATCGTTACCATTCTAGGTACAGACAACACTGGCATCCTCAGCGAAATTGCAACAACGGTATCAGAAGCTCAGTGCAATATCTTAGATAGTAGGCAAGCTATTTATGGCAAAGAGTTCTCGTTGACTATGATAATTGAGGGAACACAGACTGCCATTACAAAGGCAGAGTGCATACTCCCTGCATTGTTTCAGCGCCTTGATTTACTATCTATGATGAAGCGAACAAGCCATCATGAGAAGCAGAATCTCGCGCATCTCTTTAATGTTGAATTTAGTGGTGAAGATGCGGCGGGCCTTATCAAGGCAGTTACCGGCTTTTTCGCACAGCGAAATGCCATGATCAGTGCGTTTAGGCAGCGTACCTACAAAGACAAAGTCACTGAAAAAGATAACATGCGATGCAAATTTGTTGTTTCGCTTCCCTCAGATGAAAATATTGATGTTTTAGAATCTGATCTAATGTCCCTGTTCAAATCGTTAAATGTGACAGGCAAAGTAGTAGACAAACACAAAAAGGATCCCAATGAAAACGTTACAAGCTGGTGATAAAGCTCCACAATTCTCATTGCAGAACCAAAATGACGAAACCGTATCTTTAGCTGACTACGTTGGTAAAAAGGTGCTTGTATATTTTTACCCTAAGGCCATGACGCCAGGCTGCACGGTGCAGGCACAGGGTTTACGTGATGTTAATGATGAACTGACTGCAAAGAACGTGGTTGTAATGGGCATAAGCCCAGATGCAGTTAAGCGCCTGCCGAAGTTTGTTGAGAAAGAAAACCTTAATTTTACTCTGCTTTCTGATGAAGACCATGCCGTTGCAGATGCGTTCGGTGTGTGGGGCCCGAAGAAATTTATGGGTAAAGAATATGATGGCATTCATCGTCAAACTTTCTTAATAGACGAAAACGGAATCATTGAGCACGTGTTCAATAAGTTCAAGACAAAAGAACACCACACAGTTGTGCTTGATTACTTGAACAGCTGATTTAAGCTACTCACAAAGAAGCCCCGGAGCGTTGCGTTATCGGGGCTTTTTCTATATGCAGCAATGACTACCTTGCTTCTTCAGGGATAGCAACTGGATTGCTCGACCATGCTGTAACTACGGCTTTAACAAGGGTCGCCAATGGTATGGCGAAAAATACGCCCCAGAAACCCCAAAGACCACCGAATACCAAAACAGCAACGATGATATAGAGTGGATGAAGGCTTACCGCTTCAGAAAACAACAAAGGAACCAGTAAATTACCATCCAGAGCCTGAATTATGCCGTAGGCAATCATTAGATACCAAAACTCAGGTGATATTCCCCACTGGAACATCGCAACGACCGCTACCGGGATAGTAACCACCGCAGCCCCTATATACGGGATAAGTACAGAAAAACCGACTAAGACCCCAAGTAAAATAGCGTAGCGCAAGTCCATAAGAACGAAGGTTACACAGCTCACTACGCCAACAATAATAATCTCAATGACTTTTCCACGAATATAATTAGCAATCTGAGAGTTCATTTCGTGGCCCACTTGGGTAATTAAGCGACGTTCTTTTGGTAATAACCGAGAAATACTGTCTAAAAAGAACAGCTTGTCTTTCAGCATGAAAAATACCATCAAGGGTACCAATATGACGTAAACGAGTAATGCTGCTAAATTGGCAATATTACTAAACGAAGCAGAAATAAGTGTTTCGCCTACTTCTACAAGCTTGTCGTTTAAGCCCTCCATCATCTGATGGATTTGGTAAACTTGTACATAATCTGGGTATTTATCAGGTAGCGTTAAAATCCATTCTTGGGCTTTTTGCCAAATTAAGGGGGTTTCTTGGATGAGGTTCACGCTTTGTTTAGAGACAATCGGAACCAATCCAATCAGGGTTAAAATAGTGATAGTGATAAATCCAAGCATGACGACACCGCATGCTAGGGTTCGACTTACACCCACATTCACCAGTCGACTTACCGGCCAGTCAAGAAGGTAGGCTATAACCGCGGCTACTAGCACAGGCATGATTAGCCCGCCCCACAACAGCAATACAGCCGTAGATAAAAGGATAAGAATAAGCAGCATTGCTGCATCGGGATCGGAAAATTTGCGTCGGTACCATCGACCAAAAACGCTAATCATAGAAACGCCTGAAAATTACCAAGAATAGGAAACGCATCATAGTTTATAGCACTAGCAATTAGCAATATTTAGTAGT
The DNA here is from genome assembly GCF_056311745.1 of Alteromonas sp. ABV4_150. Taxonomy (NCBI): domain Bacteria; kingdom Pseudomonadati; phylum Pseudomonadota; class Gammaproteobacteria; order Alteromonadales; family Alteromonadaceae; genus Alteromonas; species Alteromonas sp. ABV4_150. Next base: position 3,987,931 of record NZ_CM149971.1, read on the forward strand.
TAAGAATCTTTCAAAATCAAACTGGTATGATGTTTTTACAGTATTACTATTACTGTGTAGAGTAATAGTTTCGACAAATGTTAAATAAACTGCGCTAGCTTGCCGTAATATAAGGAAGGCGTATGGCTAGAATACTCATACGTTGTAAATTCTGCCCAGCAGTTATAAAACACGAACTATTTAAAACCAGTGTGAAATGTCTTATCCACTCAAAAGTGGTTATAAGAAAAATAAAATTTGAAACTGTTTAGCAACTTAGTGCTCTAAGCGTTATGCAGTATTAACCATATACAATTATTGTAGGTTCATGAGAAAACAATTTTCAGCGTCTTTAGTCGCCCTTTCTTTCGTGCTCACATTGAGCCTAACGGCTGTTGCACAAGATGCCAATTACAACAATAAAAATACGCTGCCCGAAATAGGTGTGGTTGCCTCAGATGCCATATCACTTGATAAAGAGATGATCGTAGGCGATGCCGTAATGCGCCAAATGCGCGGGCAAAGTCCCATTATCTCAGACCCAGTATTGGATGAGTATTTGCAAGATATTGGCAATCGTTTAGTGGTGCATGCCGACAACGCAAAATTCCCCTTCGAGTTTTTCTGGGTTAACAACGATGCTATAAATGCATTCGCGTTTTTCGGCGGTCATATTGGTGTTCACACCGGGTTGATGCGCAGGGCTAAGAGTGAAAGCGAACTAGCTTCGGTGCTTGCGCACGAAATATCTCACGTTACCCAGCGACACATTGCGCGACGTATGCAGGCACAGAAGCGCTCGTCGCCTTTGGCATTAGCTTCACTTATTGGTGGCGTTCTCATTGCCATGGCTAACCCAGAGGCAGGGATCGCTGCAATGCAAGCGGGTTCAGCGGCGTCGGCCCAGCTGCAAATTGACTACACACGGACAAACGAACAAGAGGCAGACCGAATTGGTATTGCTATGCTAGCAAGAGCCGGTTATGACCCAACTGCTGCAGCCTCCTTCTTCTCCACTATGGCAGAAGAATATCGTATGGTTTCCAAACCGCCTGCGCGTCTTCTTACTCACCCCTTAACCGAAACCCGTATAGCAGACGCAAGAAGTCGCGCTCGTGATTACCCCAGACGGTACCTTCCGGTAAATAAACAATTTGAATTAGCGAAAGCACGAATAAAAGCGCGCTATTCGTTTAAAGCTGATTACGCTATGGAGTATTTTGAAGCCGCGGTAGATCAAGATGTTCAGCGCAGTGAAGAAGCATCGCTTTACGGTTTAGCACTGGCCTACATGCGTAAGGAAAAAATTGACAAAGCAAAAAAGGTTATGGAAAAGCTTGTCGCGGGCGACAGTGATAATCTTTTCTATCTCGATGCTATGACCGATATCTATATCTCTATGGGACAGCCTTTAAAAGCCGTAGAAATGCTTGAGCCTCACGTAAAACATAACCCGAGAAACCAGGTTTTGGCGCTTAATCAGGCGAACGCCTACATCAGCGCACAGAAATATGACAATGCTATTTCGCTGCTCAAAGACTTTTTATTGGTAAGAAAAGACTATCAAATCGCCCACCAATTGATGAGTGAAGCTTATCAAAAATCTAACCAGTTTTCGCAAATGCACCAAAGCAAAGCTGAAGTCTATGCCCTTTATGGTGCTTACAATCGCGCGGTGGATGAGCTTCAATACGCATACAATTTTGCTGGTGAGAACCACCTTGCGAAACAGCGGATCAGGGCACGCATCAAGCAGTTTCGCGATCAGGAAGAACGCTTAGAAAGACTGTAATACGCAAGCGTGGAGCACTGACTAATGCCACAAATTTAGGATCGCATTAGTCAGTCTTGCCTGCGCCTTTTAGTTCATTTAGGCGTTGATGTAAGCTTGATGCTGTCACTTCACCCATTATCGTGTCTTTTATGTTGCCATCTGGGCCTATGATAAAAGTAGCGGGTAAATAAGGAGGCTTGACCATGGGAAGTTTAGTATCAGAAGTGCTAACAATTACTGGCAGCGTGATACCGTACTTTTTTGTCATCTCTATCAGTTCAGTCTTTGTTTTGGGGTCGTAGTTAACTGCAAATAGTAGAATATCATCAGGCAAGGATTGGTTAAATGACGCTAACTCAGGCATCTCTCGAAGGCATGGCGCGCACCAGGGCGCGAAATAGTTCACGACAACCCATTGCCCCTGAAGGTCATTCCAACTATATGTTTTTCCTTCCAAGGTTTCAAAATCACTCTGAAGACTCTTAAAGGTAAAGAGCCCTGCTAGGGCAGCGGTAGTTAAAAGAACGATAAGAAGAAGCGCTTTAGCTTTACCCACATTGCGATTTAATGGTGAGAACGACATGCAACCCTCTAATTACTTTTTGTTTCGATTATAGTGCCAGATTCTATTCCCCTTCTCTAATAGTATTTAAATCGTCTCTGTTACGCACTTCGCTGATTGGTACGACGTAGAATATATTGCTCACTTTAGTAACAACTAAGTGTAAACTGCTTGATATTAGGGAGCAAAAACGCAATAGTTCGCGCGAAAAGTAATAACCTTAAGAAGGGCTCGTATGTCAGACATAACAATTATTCACAATCCCCGCTGCTCCAAGAGCAGACAAACGCTTGCATTACTTGAAGAAAAAGGCGAAGTGCCGGTTGTTGTTGAATACTTAAAACACCCCCTCGATGCACAAGCGCTTAAAGCTATATTTAAAAAACTTAACATTGAATCGGTTAGAAGCATGATGCGTACAAAAGAGACCGAGTATAAAGACGCTAATTTAGGGGATGATGCATTGTCCGATGATGCACTTTTTGATGCCATGGCTCAGACGCCTAAGCTAATCGAACGCCCGATTGTTATTAAAGGCGAGAAAGCACGTATCGGTCGACCGCCTGAATCGGTATTGGACATTTTGTAGTGCAACCCGTTCTTGTACTTTATTACAGTCGACATGGTAGTACGAAGCGTCTAGCCGACGCTATCGCGCAGGGTATATCGTCACAAAATGTGCCTGTGATAGTGCGTACGGTTAAAAGCATTGATAATTCTGGCAATGCTGCTGGCGACGCGTCGAATGCTGCTTCTGGTACCGTCCCTGTAGTTACACTTCAGGAACTTGAGCAATGTAGCGCATTGGCCCTTGGCAGCCCTACTCGCTTTGGCAACATGGCCGCGCCTGTTAAACACTTTTTAGACTCAACAAGCAGTCAATGGTTAAAAGGTACATTGATTGATAAGCCTGCCTGCGTGTTCACTTCGTCATCGTCGATGCATGGCGGTCAAGAGTCCACATTACTGTCAATGATGATTCCACTTATTCATCACGGCATGGTAATTTGCGGTCTTCCATACAGTGAGCCAGAATTGCACGATACAACCATGGGTGGTAGTCCGTACGGTGTTACCCACGTAGCACACCACAGTTTGAGTGCACCTGAACAGCTAAGCGAGGAAGAAAAAGCACTGTGCATTGCTCAAGGCAAGCGCTTAGCTACGTTTGCGAAAAAGCTGGCCGACGGCAATTAAAACGCGTCACATCAAACGCGTACTGAAATAAATTCAAGATAAATACTACAACCTGATTTCTTCGGAGAATAAACATGGCACCAGATACGCGTTTCTTTCGCTATCTAGCACTTATTAGTCACACTGGGTTAATCATATGGATAACGCTTTGGCAATTTACATTTACTAAAGAACATACTTACTCTCCAGTATTCATTGCTTTGTTTTATATTTTACCTTTACTGTTACCCTACTGGGGCGTATTAAAAGGTAAGCCATATACCCATGCGTGGGCGAATTTTGTTGTCTTATTTTACCTTATTCACGGGTGTACCGTTGCCTACGCAGTACCTGCTGAACGCTGGTACGCGATAGTAGAGATTGTGTTGTGTACCGGCATGTTCGTTGGGTGTAGCGCGTTTGCGAGAAAACGTGGTCGTGAATTGGGCCTGGGTCTCAAAAAGCTTAAAGAAGAAATGAAGGAAGAAAAAGCGCGTTTTGAACAAGGCCAGCAGTAAACATCTTATGGTTTCAATGAGACACTGCGGCCCGTAACAAAAACGCACGTGTGCGGTATCTATCGAGTATATGCGAAGGCAATGTGCGCATTGAGGAGGTTGAAATGACGCAGCGTTTATCTGAAATCTCACTGATACTAATTGGTAGTATATCACTGACCTCTTGCGGTGGAGGTTCTAGCGATAATTCAGTTCCAAGTGCGCCATCTTCGCCCCCAACAATAAGCATTTCAGGTTCGCCTTTCGCGCTCGTCGGGGACGCTGTTGACTTCGCTGTAGCTGCCCCTAACGGTACTGCAATAACCGACATAAACTGGCAAGTTTCGGGGATGTCACAGCAGCCCCTCAATGCCCACACCCAAGCGATTGGATTTGACGTAACTTCCGCTGGCAACTTCGATATTTCGGTTAATGTAAGCCTGGAAGACGGCTCGACACTTTCCGACACATTGACCTTAGAAGTGAGCGAAAACTTAGCGGCTCTGGCTGCGTTGCGGTTAGGACACGAGGCATCAGAAGGCGGCAGAGTTTCTTTGCGGGTCGATACTGTAAATACACAAAACTTGACCGTTACTGACATTGCTTGGCGTCAGAGTTCAGGGGTCACGGTCGATAGTTTCGATTATGATGATGGAGACTACTCTCATTCCATCTATTTTCAGGCTCCTAGCGTTAACAGCGATTCCGTTGTAGAAATCGAAAGCGTGGTTACGCTTTCAAATGGTGAAGTACTCACCGACACTGCGCAAGTTTTAGTGAAAGACATCGAGATTGACCGCAGCGGCTATTTTGTTGATGATGAAACAAGTGTACCTGAAACTGTAAGCGCTCATATGCAGCCTTACCGCCCCAATAGCCCCTTCGCTGAAGCACTAGCTGACTGTGTTTATAATAACGAAGTATCAAGTAGCTGCACCTTTTCTCGGCTTCCGTTGATTGGCCAATTAGCTGAAAACCCGACTATTGATGACATTTTAGATAGGACATATGTTTCGCACCCTTGGATGGGTGATGCGTTTAAGTCATTTCTAGAAACATCAGCAACCCGAGATGACATGCTACAACTTCTTCGTGCAACTAATGCCGTAGTCATTTCATACGATATCCGCCCTTCATTTTATTGGGTTGCCACGGGCGCAATATATTTAGACGCCAACAATTTTTGGCGCACACCGCAAGAACGCGACACCTTGAATACACGTCCTGATTATAGAAGTGGCTTTGGTGGGGATTTGGATTTCATAACGTCTTGGCGTTACATAAAAGACGGGGCTTACTATTTCCCAATTATCAGTGCATCGGATGTTGTTGACAGACAAACCCGTGACGCAAAAGATGTGGAGGCTGCACTGAGTTATTTGCTTTATCATGAACTGGCTCACGCCAATGATTTTTTTGATTACACACAATGGCAGCAACTAAGCAGCAATGCGAGCCCCCTTTCCGCTTATGACGATACCTCTCCTATTTCAACAGGGCTGACATCATCTCTGCCATTGACATCTTCTCAGCTACACGCACTTGCTGATGTGAGATACGGCGGTGCAACTGCGTCAAATAGACAGCGCGATTATACTGCACTACAGGTTGCAAATTGGTTCGAAGAGGACGGCGCCGTGGCTTTTTATTCCTATTTTACAGAACGCGAAGATCTCGCCATGCTATTTGAACGGTTTATGATGCTTTATCGGCTTAATGCAGAAGCCGATGTTGGGGTTTTCACGCGAGACACAATTGAAGACAGCAGCTTCACTCCTACTTGGGCGCAGCGAAATCGCGTGAGTGATGATAACGTTACGCAGCGCGTGGACTATGTAGTGAGTAGGATTTTACCCGCACTAAATGTAACTGCTATACAAACTACTTTACCTGTTCCCTACCTTCTTCCTAACGATGTGACATGGCGAGAGTCTGCATCTAGCAGCAATCCAAATGAGCAACCGGGTGTCAATGATGTACTCATACAAAGCAATAAGGAGCAAACAATAACTTCCAGTCTCAATTCGATCACATTGGCTGAAGAGTTTGCTGCTACTTCTAGGCATCGCAGTAAGAAAGCAAAGCATTAGATGATGTGTAGCTTGTTAATGTGCGCATTTGATAATTCATGTCAAGCTCACGCTTCGGCTAATTTAGGTTAAGCTCACGCTTTAGCTAACTTAGGTTAAGCTCACGCTTTAGCTAATTTAGGTTAAGCTCACGCTTTAGCTAATTTAGGTTAAGCTCACGCTTTAGCTAATTTAGATTAAGCTCACGCTTAACCATGCCCACCGACAGGCGTTTTTGTTCTTGGAGTGAGCGTGTGTCTAAACGGGCTAATAAAGACATGAGACTTTTTAAGTCGCGTTCACTATGATGTAAAAGAAACTGTAATGCTTGATTTGAAAGTTTTAGACCCCGTTCTTCAGCGCGTAGCCGTACCGCCTCTTCACGTCCGCTATCATCAAGCTGATTCACGTGATAAATAACGCCCCATGCCAAACGGGAGCGCAAGTCGGGTAGCACGAATGCTGGGTTTGACGGCCCTAAGTGGCTGGTGCAAATCACCATGGCCTGTTTAGCTTCCATAACGCGATTTAATAAATCAAAAAGCGCTTCTTCCCAGCGCTTATCACCTGCTATGGCGTGTATATTATCTAATGCGATGAGCGATAGATTTTCTAGTCCCTCGAAGATATCTAAAGACCACGCTTTAAAGTCATTAAGATTTAAATACAGGTGATTGACTGACCTACCGGCCAACTGGTGACATGTAGCAAATAGTAAATGACTTTTACCAACTGCACTGCTCCCTAATAAGGTGAGCAAAGGAAGTTGCAGTGACGCTAACGCGCTCAACTTCGAGGCGTCTTGCCAGAATGGCAGCGCTTGTGCGATCTGCTCAAGCACTGAAACCACTTCTTCATTACCTGTGGAAACGAAACTATCAAAGTTTTCATCAACAGGTAACGTAACAGGCAAAGGCAGCTGCATGCTAATTTAATTGCTCCAGTAAAAGCTGTTTCCGTTAACGGTTTGTCCGTAGGCGTCAGTTACAGGGCGTAACTTGTTTTCTAACTTAACGCTGTTAAGTAAATCATCAACCGTACCCACTAAAGTTAACGAGTAGGTTGCCACTGTACCCGATTGTTCAATAAGCGTCGCGCTTTCAATAACGCTCAAACTGTTTAAGTAGTCAGTGGCGCTAGCATAGCTTGAGATGGAACCAATGTTAGCGATTGAGACCTCGATTACCTCACGCTCAGACTTCTCAATACCTACAACCGCATAGAGCGATGACAAGTAATTTGAATACGCGTCAACAAGTTGAATACCTAAGGCTTCCGGTGAATCACCATAAATGCTGCCGTAACTTACTTTACCACCGCCGATGAATACCCAATCCAGCGCGAAGTCACCTTCATCTGCGCGTTTTGCGTAATTGGTAAATTCGTCCATAGTAAATGGCATTATCGTAGTTTCTAATTGATCCGCAGGCTGAGTCTCGCCAGTGTTTCCTTCAAGCTGGCTCGCTGAGACTCCATCATCATTTTCATCGTTACCAGTTATAGATAGGCGTTCTGCGTTCGCTGAATCGTTGAGATTTACGCCGTTCAACGAGTCTGCAGTGGGCTGTTCATAATTGTCCTGTTGATCATTTTGCCGGCTAATTTGCGCCTCACCATTAAGCACATCAACTAATGACTCTACGGTACCAGACGGTATCTCGTGTTCAGGCAACTCAGGAATGGCACTCGGGTCATTGCGATAAACTCTGGCACCAATAATGTTGTCGACGCTATAACGCATAGAAGCTTTTCTTAGCGGATCTACAAATCGTCCCCACACGTCATAAGTAGAAATATTCACGCTATCGGTTAAATCCATTAACGGCAAGCTGAGAGGTAAGCCACGCTCTTTGGCTGTTTTTTTCAAGGCATTCTGTAGCTCAGTATCGAGTGATTCATCAAGGATAGTACGAGTTTCGCTTTCATCTTCAAGAGCCAGCCACACTATGGTCTCAGGACGTCTGTCACCCCACAGCGGCAGCAGCTCTCGCTGCATAATTTCTTTGACCTTCGCTTGGTCGAATTCAGCAATGTAGTAGGTCTTATTGTTTTCAAACGCAAAGCGATATGAACGAAGTAACGACTGTGGCGACGATAATGCCGCTCTAACACCCCCATTGTCGAGTACGCTCGTGCTGCCAGACATTTTAATGAATACTTGCTTGAGCGCTTTTTTGAGTGCTGTTTGCTGAGTGCGCTGTGTTTGATCTTCAACTTGAATTTGTGCTTCATTAACAACAACGCGCTGAGCGGCGTGCGTGATCGCACTGTAGTTAAGTATTGCAACGAGGAAAATACTCAATATTCGTTTCAAACCTGTTCTCTGCTTGTTTACCCTATTGGTGTTACGCATTACTGCCGTCAACATTGACACTCCATACACTCTAAAAATCAATTCCTTGCCTACCCTTTCATGAGCAAAACACTTTTCATATAAAGCTTGAAAGCAGCCCCGACATTCACGTTGTTTACGCTTAATATCCGAGCAAGACATTTTATTTGCCAAGATTTAGCAAGATGTTCACCAAAAGATAGCGCTCTATTGTCTTTTATATTCAGTTTAATTTCACCCTTAAAATAAAAAAGATCAAAAAGCGCATAAAATAGCCGTCACAAATTGGACTTGTGCCGACTTGCTGGTAGAATCCGCGGTTTTCTACCTCTTAGTTTCAGGGCCCAACCGTGAGCGAAAATAAAACCTCTTTAAGTTACAAAGATGCAGGCGTAGATATCGATGCAGGCAACCAACTTGTTGAACGCATCAAATCAGTTACCAAGAAAACCCACAGACCAGAAGTAAAGGGTAATTTGGGTGGTTTTGGTGCTCTTTGCGAATTACCTACAAAATACAAAAAACCGCTACTTGTTTCAGGTACTGACGGCGTGGGTACAAAACTTAGAGTGGCTATGGATGCTAATCGCCATGACGGTGTAGGCATTGACCTTGTCGCAATGTGTGTTAACGACCTGATAGTACAAGGTGCTGAGCCGCTATTTTTCTTAGACTATTACGCAACCGGTAAACTTGATGTTGACGTTGCAGCTTCCGTGGTTACTGGTATTGGTGCTGGGTGTGAACAGGCTGGGTGTGCACTTATTGGCGGTGAAACCGCTGAAATGCCTGGTATGTATCACGATGGCGATTACGACATTGCGGGCTTCTGCGTTGGTGTAGTTGAGGCTGATAACGTTATTGACGGCACGAAGGTTAAACCAGGCCAAAAACTTATTGCTTTAGGTTCGTCGGGTCCCCACTCAAACGGCTATTCGTTAGTAAGAAAAATTATCGAAGTAAGCGGCGCTGATGTAAATGCTGACCTAAACGGAAAGCCAATCATTGACCAGCTGCTTGAGCCTACTCGCATTTACGTTAAGTCGGTATTGGCCTTGCTTGAAGAGGTTCAAGTAAGCGCAATTTCACACATAACAGGTGGTGGCTTCTGGGAAAACATCCCTCGCGTACTTCCTGAAGATGCAAAAGTGGTCATTGATGAAAGCTCGTGGGAATGGCCTGCTATTTTCTCTTGGCTTCAAGAAAACGGTAACGTAACGCGCCATGAAATGTACCGCACGTTTAACTGTGGTGTTGGCTTAGTTATCGTTGTTGATGAAAGCGATACCGATGCGGCCCTAAACATTCTTAAGCAACATGGTGAAAAGGCGTGGGTTATTGGTGACATCGCTGCAAAAGACGGCGAAGAGCAAGTAGAGATCAACGCGTGAGTAGTAATGTAACCAAAATATGTGTCCTTATTTCTGGTAATGGCAGTAACTTACAGGCCATTATTGATGAGATTAAGGGAGGCCGTCTTAACGCTAAAATCAGCGGCGTAATTAGCAATCGCCCTAACGCTTATGGCCTTGAGCGGGCAAAAGAAGCGGGGATTGAAGCCGTGTGTCTCGATCACACTGATTTTGATACTCGTGAGTCTTATGACGAAGCACTTAAAGCACAAATTGATGCTTTTGGCGCAGACTGTGTCGTGCTTGCTGGCTTTATGCGCATCTTAACGCCAGAGTTCGTCGATAGCTTTGCTGGAAAATTAGTGAACATTCATCCATCTTTGTTGCCAAAGTACAAAGGTTTGAATACGCATCAGCGAGCCATCGACAATGGAGATAAAGAGCACGGGGTAAGTGTGCACTTTGTTACACCGGAGCTTGATGGTGGTCCGGTTATCATTCAAAGTCGTGTGCCTGTATTTGATGAAGATACAGCTAGCGACTTGGCTGAGCGTGTTCAAGAACAAGAACGCCGCATCTATCCGCTAGTACTATCATGGTTTAGTGCTGGTCGATTAACGATGCGAAACAATAAGGCAGTTTTAGATGAGCAAGAACTACCAGAATCTGGTTATGCAAGCGATTAAGCCTTTTGCTGTTGGTGCACTGTTAGCGGTGGTATCCCTTTCAGGGAACGCGCAAACAACGTCCAGCGCAGAGAAAGCTGAGCTACCGCTTCAACCTTACAAGGCTACGTATACCGCTTACAAATGGGGTGACGACGTAGGCGAAGCGAATATTGAGCTTTCGAAGTTAGGAAACCAACAATATTCATTAATTTATACCTCCAAGGTCTCGAAGTTTTTCTTATCAGATAAGCGCAGCGAACACTCGATCTTCACGGTAAGCGAAGATACGGTTGTACCTTCGGAGTATTACTATAACCGCTCGGGAACTGGGCCGGATAAAGAGCTCAAAGTAACGTTTAGCCAGCAAGGTCAAGGTAAAATTGAAGTCGAAAATGGCGAAACCTTTGAATGGAACGGTGAGTTTGACAATCAAATTTATCGAATAGATTTGGCCAAGCAGCTAGCCGAAGGTAAAACGTCCCTAGACTATAACTTTGTTAACTACCGCGGCGAGCTACGCCACTATGGCGTTCAAGTTGTAGATGAAGAAGTGTTATCGTTACCTTTCGGAAAAATAGAAACGGTAAAAGTGAAGCTTATTCGTGACTCTAAGAAACGTGAAACCTTTGCATGGTTCGCACCTTCACTTAACTATACGCTAGTCAGACTTCAGCAGTTTAAAGAAGGCGATGAGCAAGGAGATATCAAGCTTAAGTCATTTGAAACACTGTAAGTGAGCTAAAGCGCTACAGCTCTCTTTGTAACAACTTATTTAAATATTAAAAAAGCACGCTTTAAATTAGATTTAGGCGTGCTTTTTTTATTAACAAATTGCGACGTAACCTAACTGCGGTAAGCACCATATAGATAACGTAATTCACGTTTCCAATCACGTTATATAAGTAACGTCTATACTTATAAGTAGTGAAGTCCACTACCCTATTATTTATGTCGTTGTTAATAGAATATTCATGTAAAAATCTTGATCTTTGCCCTATTAAATAATAGGTTTACAGCATGCTGGTCAGACCTCGATCGCTAACGACTTTTTTGAAGCGTTTTTACAGCATCGAGAATATGACAAGCGTAACGTTTAACGCCTTTCAGGAGTGAAGTATGGCAGATTTTATATGGTTTTTACTGGTCGTTCTGACGCTAGCGATTGCTAGCTATCAGCGTACCAGCTTGGTAACGGCTGTTGCCATGGGCGCAGGTGTTATGATTTTAGGCACCCTTTTCGGTGATATCGGCCTGCTAGGTTGGGTAGTGTTCCTTGCTTTAACGCTGCCGTTCACACTTGCGAATATCAGACAACAGCACATTTCTAAAAAGTTGCTAGCCTTCTATCGCAAGGTTATGCCGGAAATGTCGAGCACAGAACAAGAAGCTATTGATGCGGGTACAGTATGGTGGGACGGCGATATCTTTAGCGGTAAGCCAGACTGGGACAAGCTTCATCGCATACCTAAAGGCCGCTTAACCGCAGAAGAGCAAGCGTTCCTAGATGGCCCTTGTGATAAAGTTTGCTCTATGGTCGATGAATGGCAAATAAACCACAAAGATGCAGACCTACCTCCTGAAATCTGGCAGTTCTTAAAAGAACACAAATTCTTCGCCATGATCATCAAGAAAGAATATGGCGGTCTTGAGTTCTCGGCTTACGCACAATCGCGCGTTCTGCAAAAACTTGCAGGCGTAAGCGCAGTGCTATCAAGCACGGTTGGTGTACCAAACTCACTAGGCCCAGGCGAACTTCTGCAACACTATGGTACTAAAGAACAGCAGGACCACTATCTACCTCGCCTTGCAGCGGGTGAAGAAATTCCGTGTTTCGCATTAACAGGTCCCGAAGCGGGTTCTGACGCTGGCGCAATCCCTGATGTTGGTGTTGTTTGTAAGGGCGAATGGAACGGTGAAGAAGTGCTGGGTATGCGCCTTACTTTTAACAAGCGCTACATTACTCTTGCTCCTGTGGCTACCGTCATCGGGCTAGCGTTCAAATTGCAAGACCCTGAGGGTCTTCTTGGGGATAACAAAGAGCCTGGCATTACCTGTGCACTTATCCCTCGTGACACCAAAGGTCTAGAAATTGGCCGTCGCCACTTCCCTCTTAATACTCCATTCCAGAATGGTCCTATCAAGGGCGAAGAAATCTTTGTGCCTATCGATTACATCATTGGTGGTCCGGCAATGGCAGGTCGCGGCTGGCGTATGCTTGTAGAGTGTTTATCAGTAGGTCGTTGTATTACCCTGCCTTCTTCTGCTGCTGGTGGCGCAAAATCTGTTTCACTTGCAACAGGTGCGTATGCACGTATTCGTCGTCAATTCCGCATGCCTGTCGGCCATATGGAAGGCGTTGAAGAAATGCTTGCACGTATTGGTGGTAATGCGTACTTGATGGACGGCGTAACGCGCTTTTCAACAGTGGGTGTTGACCTAGGCGAGAAACCTTCTGTTATCTCGGCAATCTGTAAGTACCACTTAACTGAGAAAATGCGTCAAGTCATTAATGACTCGATGGATGTTCACGGCGGTAAAGGCGTAATGCTTGGGCCAAACAACTACTTGGGCCGCGGCTATCAAGGCGTACCTGTATCAATTACGGTTGAAGGTGCAAACATCCTTACTCGTAACATGATGATATTTGGTCAAGGCGCAATGCGTTGTCACCCATACGTGCTTAAAGAAATTGAAGCTGCATCTATTGAAGACAAGAAAGAGGCCCTTCAAGCATTTGATAAAGCCGTATTCGGTCATATCGGCTTTGCGGTAGCTAACACGGTTCGCAGTATTTGGTTCTCATTAACCAATGGTGCGTTTAGCAGTGCGCCATTTACTGATGAAACAGCGCGTTACTATAAATTGCTTCAAGGCTATAGCGCTAACCTAGCACTTCTTACTGATGTTTCTATGGGCGTACTTGGCGGTGACCTTAAGCGTCGCGAGCGCTTGTCTGCGCGTTTAGGTGACATTTTAAGTGGCCTTTACATGGGTAGCACTACTTTGAAACGCTTTGACGAAGAAGGTCGTTTGAAAGAAGATCTTCCGCTTCTTCATTGGGCAATGCAAACCACGTTGCACGATATTGAAACTGCAATAGATGACTTCTTAGCGAACTTCCCTAACCGCGCAATTGCCGCAGCACTTCGCGTTATGGTTATCCCATTTGGTCGTCGTATCGGTAAGCCGTCTGATAAAACAGAGCATGCTATTGCGCAAATGCTTCAAACACCTTCAACTGCACGTAGCCGTTTAGGCTATGGCCAGTATCTCACCCGTGAGGAAGGGAGCTTATTTGGTGACCTTGAGCAAACTCTTGATGATGTATTAGCAAGCGAGCCTATCTTCGAGCGCATTTGTAAGCACAAGAAAGCCAAGCTACCGTTCACGCGATTGGACGTATTAGCTGACGAAGCACTTGCTGAAGATGTTATTAATGAAGAAGAAGCGAACTTGCTACGCAAGACAGAAGCAGGAAGACTTCGCACCATCAACGTTGATGATTTCGATCACGAAGAGTTAGTAGCGAAAGTTAATTCTACGACTGCTGCTAAAAAACGAGGTGGCAAAGCTGCTTAGTTAATAAGTCCAGAATAATAGGCCGCAAATGCGGCCTTTTTTGTTTAAAATTCAATATATCCACGCTCGCTTTTCTGATTGCACATAATATTAGCTTTGCAAACCCAAATACTTGCACTAGAAATGCGGGGCTCCCACCTGAATAATATGGCGATGCTGTGAGTAACCAAGTTAAGGCGTGGCTTGTGCAACGTAATCGAGGGCGTCGAGATTATTTTAAAAACAAAAAAACCGGATGAATCATCCGGTTTTTTTTAAGTGAAGTGCGCTTAGCTAAGCTGAAGCTTATCCATCAACAACACGGCCTGTGTACGCGTATTGATTTCTAGCTTACGTAATATAGCACTGATGTGCGCTTTGATTGTTGCTTCGGTAACGTTCATTTCATGAGCGATTTGCTTATTCATCAAGCCGGCTCTTAGGTAAGAAAGCACCTGAATTTGTTTTGGCGTTAGCTCACGGAAGCGCTGAAGCAGTACTTTCAATTCATCATCAACTTTCTCTAGCTCTTCTTCCATGCCCTCTGGAAGCCATTTTTTACCAGCGATGATGTCTACGATAGCTTGAGCGATTTCTCGTGTTTCGGATACTTTAGGAATGAAGCCCTGTGCGCCCAAGCTCATTACTTGCGCTACCACTTCTACAGTATCGCTGCCAGAAATGACGCCAACCGGAATATTAGGATATTGCTCACGCAGTGTAATAAGTCCGTTAAAGTATTCACCACCAGGCATGTTTAGATCAAGAAGCACAAGCTCCACGCCGTCATATTCATTAAGCTTAGCCAATGCATCGTCCAAACTTCCAGCTTGAATAATCTGTGCATTCTCAAAGTAAGGTTCCAATGCGCCGCTCAATGCTTCGCGGAACAATGGGTGATCGTCTGCTACTAGAATTCTCGTCATTAGCGTTACTGCTTCCTTTTTGTATTATTTGTATAGATTAATACTTTAGAATAGTAACTAAAAGACCTAATACCGAAATATCATGTAAAAAACTAACAAATTTAGTGTTTTCCATTGGCATTTACGTATCAGGCGGTAAAATTGCGCACCAAATTAGCTAATAGAAGATTCACAGTGAAGAAGCACGACAATATTTACGCAAAGGCACTAAATAAAGTAGATGACTTTAAATTTGATGAGTCAGTCGTTGATGTTTTTCCTGACATGATTCAGCGTTCAGTACCTGGGTACGAAACTATTGTTCACACCATAGGTGAATTGGCTAAAAATGCCGTTACTTCAAATTCGGTGGTTTATGATCTTGGCTGTAGTTTAGGTGCTGCGAGTTTATCTGTTGCTAGGGCATTGCCAAAAGAAACATGTAAAATCATTGGTGTAGATGCATCTGAGGCAATGGTCGAACGCTGCAAACGCGTTATTCAAACATTTTCACTTCCAAACCCTATTTCTATCCAGCACGGCTTCGCACAAGACATTGAGATAAGAAATGCGTCCATGGTTGTGATGAACTTTACCCTGCAATTTATCCCTCCTGCAGAGAGAGAAGCACTATTAAAGCGCATTCATGACGGGTTAAACCCCGGCGGTATCCTAGTATTGTCAGAGAAAATTCGTCACCCTACCCTAAAGGGAAACGAGTTGCTTGTAGACTTACACCATCAATTTAAACGTGACAACGGATACAGCGAGCTAGAAGTAAGCCAAAAGCGTGCTGCGCTAGAGAAAGTCATGTTAACCGATACCTTCAATGAACATGAAACTCGCCTGAAAAAAGCAGGTTTTGCAGACGTTGTAATGTGGTACAAGTGCTACAACTTTACGTCGATGGTCGCTATTAAGAGTTAGATACAAGTGCATGTCAGCGTCGCGTTATTTAGATTTCAATATATATAAAGAAGACTATGAGTAAACTAGAACAGACTTGGTTTAACGACTGCTTTAAATCGTTGATAGACAGCCCTCTTTCGCACTGGTTGCAAACCCTACCAGCCCAAATGGACGACTGGCAGCGAAGCGCTAAGCATGGCGAATTTGATAAGTGGTGCCGTCTACTTGGAAAACTTCCTTCGACCTCACCAAGCCGTGTTGACCTGTCATCTAGCGTTTCGATAGGTACAAATGAAGACATCAATGAATACTCTCAAAAGCAAATAGAAGGTTTGCTGAAACAGTTTATGCCTTGGCGTAAAGGGCCGTTCCATCTGCACGGAATTCACGTAGACACAGAGTGGCGTTCAGACTGGAAATGGGACCGTGTTGCACCTCACATTTCCTCATTAAAAGGCCGAAACGTTTTAGATGTAGGTTGTGGTAGTGGCTATCACATGTGGCGTATGCTAGGTGAAGGTGCCGATAAAGTGGTGGGTATAGATCCGACTCAACTGTTTCTCATTCAATTTCACGCCATTAAACAATTTATCAGTAATTCCTCAACGCCCTGTGACAACATTCACTTTCTGCCATTGGGCATTGAAGATATGCAGCCACTAAAAGCCTTTGACACTGTATTTTCTATGGGCGTGCTGTATCACCGTAAAGATCCTATGGCTTTTTTACAGCAGCTGAAAGATCAGCTAAGAAAAGGTGGAGAGCTAGTACTTGAGACCCTTGTTGTTGATGGTGACGAAAACACCGTGCTAATGGCCGGTGAGCGCTATGCTCAAATGCGAAACGTTTGGTTTTTACCGAGTACCGCCGCTCTTTCTGTATGGCTGGGTCGCCTTGGGTTTGAAAATATCCGCGTTGTGGATGTTAACCACACGACCCTAGACGAACAACGTGCAACGTCTTGGATGGAATCGCAATCTTTGAAAGATTTTCTCGATCCAGAAGATATTACTCGCACCATTGAAGGTTATCCTGCACCACAACGGGCCGTTATCGTAGCAAATAAGAAGTAATTCCTAGGATACCTTTCAAGTTACCTGATTGGCACAAATGTTGTTATCTTAATCAAGAAGAACGTGCGAATTCTGCATTGATTAAGGTGACAACATGGATATACATAGCTTTTTAACGACGCACCAATTGCCAAGTAGCTATGCAGAAACTGCACAAAAATGGTTCACCCCATTATGTGAGCAGCTGCTAAAGCACCAAGATGGTGCAAAAAAACCTTTTATCGTTGGTATAAACGGTAGTCAGGGTTCGGGAAAATCTACTCTGACCAGTTTTATTGAATCTTTCCTTTCATCGGTCCACAATAAACAAGTTGTTTCATTGTCCATTGATGACTTTTACTACGACCAATCTCAGCGCAATGCGCTTGCTATCAAAGTGCACCCGCTTTTAGCAACACGCGGTGTGCCGGGCACTCACGACATAACTTTAGCTTTAAATACGCTTCGTAGTTTAGCCAAAGGCACACGGACCTCCCTACCTCGTTTTAACAAAGCAACGGACAACCCATTCCCGCAAGAGCAGTGGCCTGTCATAGAATCTTCACCTGATTTCATCATACTAGAGGGATGGTGCGTAGGTGCGCCTCCTCAGGCTTCAGGCGACTTAAAACGCCCCGTCAATCACCTTGAAGAAGTTGAAGATCCACTAAGCATTTGGCGTTCATTCGTAAATACTGAATTAGCGGGTGATTATCAAACACTCTTCGAAAAAATTGACTATCGCATTATGCTTAAAGCACCCAGCTTCGATTGTGTTTACCAATGGCGTTTGGAACAAGAACATAAACTCGCCAAAAAAGTTTTGAAAGATAGTGACGGAATCATGTCTGATGAAGAAGTGGCAAACTTTGTGCAACACTACCAGCGTATTACTGAACACGCATTAGCACATTTGCCTGAAATGTGCGATACCGTATTCTATCTTGATGAAACAAGAACAATAACTAAACAGGACGTAGAACGATGACGAAAACGCTTGTTTTCACCGATATGGACGGCACGCTGTTAGACCACCATACCTACTCTTTCGAGGCGGCGAAACCGGCTTTAACGGCATTAGAAGCACAAGACATTCCCGTTATTCCCACTACTAGTAAAACCTTTGCTGAATTACAGCCATTACGTGAACGAATTGGCTTAGACGGGCCGTTTATTATCGAAAACGGTGCCGCTATCTTCATCCCTCACGGCTTTTTCAAACAAAAGCCCAGTGGCACGGTCTGGATAGACGGCTATTGGTGTAAAGCATTCATATCTAATAAAAATTACTGGATCAAATTATTAGAAAAAATTGGCGGCGAATTTGCGGGTAAATATAAGCAATTCTCAAAAATGTCGGTACCAGAAATTCAGGAATGTACAGGTCTTGATGAACGTTCAGCGTCTCTGGCGGCAAAGCGTCAGTTTGGCGAACCTGTATTATGGTTAGGCAGCGACGAAGAAAAGCATCGATTTTTAAAGGTTGTAAAAGGTCGCGGCGCCTTTCCATTAGAGGGTGGCCGTTTTATTCATATTTCAGGTAATTGCGATAAAGGCCAAGCGCTAAAATGGCTGGCTAGTGAATATCAAAAGCAACTTACCACCAAAGTTAACACCATCGCACTTGGCGATGGTAAGAATGACGTGGCAATGCTTGAAGCGGCGCACGTCCCAATTCGCATTTTATCACCGGTAAATCCTCCACCTGCTGTAAAAAAAGAAGAGGTCTATACCAGCACCCTAACCGGCCCTGAAGGCTGGAACGAAATGCTTACTCAATTGCTATCCCTATGATCAGGAGGACACATGGCTGATTTTTATCAAAATGGTGTGGTTACTACGTTACATAACTTGGCTCGTCGTCCTACCGAGGAGCTAGAAAAAGAACTTTTACAGTTTTCGCAAAAGCGCCCTATGGCTCTTATTCTTCCGTCGCTTTTTTCTGAACTAGAAGGCGATGCACTTCCGCATATTGTTAACGAACTCACTGGCGTTCCCTATTTATCAGAAATTGTTATTGGCTTAGACCGAGCCAATGAAGAACAGTACAAACACGCGCTAAAATTCTTTGGAAAACTTCCTCAGCATCACAGAGTCCTCTGGAACGACGGCCCACGTCTTAAGGCCCTTGACGAAGAACTTCAGGCTCAAGGTTTAGCGCCTAAAGAGTTAGGAAAAGGCCGAAACGTTTGGTACTGCATGGGCTACGTGTTAGCGTCTAATCGCGCAGAATCTGTGGCATTGCACGATTGCGACATTGTTACCTACAACAAAGATTTACTCGCTAAGCTCATTTACCCTGTTGCCAACCCCATGTTCAACTATGAATTTTGTAAGGGATACTACGCACGTGTAGCAAACGGCAAAATTAATGGTCGTGTTTCACGCCTTCTTGTCACTCCCCTACTTCGCGCACTAAAACGCATTATGGGTGATAACGAGTACTTGGAGTTTATGGATAGCTTCCGCTACCCGCTTGCAGGTGAATTTTCATTTAGAAGAGATGTTTTAAACGATATTCGTATACCGAGTGACTGGGGCTTAGAGATTGGCGTGTTGTCTGAAATGCACCGCAACTATTCCCACAACCGTCTGTGCCAAGCGGATATATGTGATATTTACGACCATAAACATCAAGACCTTTCGCTTAATAACGATCAAGGTGGCTTGTCTAAGATGTCTATCGACATTACTAAGGCTATTTTCAGAAAGCTGGCAACGCAAGGCTACACATTTAGCAATGAAATGTTCCGGTCGATTAAAGCCACCTATTTTAGAATTGCGCTAGACTTTATAGAAACTTATCACAATGACGCGGTAATGAATGGACTGAGCTTAGACATTCACAGTGAAGAAAAAGCGGTAGAAATGTTCGCCAGCAATATTATGAAGGCGGGGCAAAACTTCTTAGAAAATCCGATGGAAACGCCGTTTATACCTAGCTGGAACCGCGTAACTAGTGCGGTACCTGATATTTTAGAAAGATTACTAGAAGCGGTCGAAGCCGATACTGCAGAATATATGGAGTAAGTAATATGGCATGGGATCAACTCCATGACAAAGTAAAACACCATTTAGAAAGTATTTATACTGAAGTCACGCTAGACGTCTCGTACGAGACGCTAGCAACTGCTTTGATGAATACAATAGGCCTTCAGCAGCAAACGGACATTGCTTCACCCAAGTCACATCACAATTACTGGGATGAAGACGACATCATCATGATTACCTACGGTGATAGCGTTATCGACGAAGGTGAGCGCCCGTTGGTTACTTTAAACAAGTTTTTGCATCGTTATTGTAAGAACACAGTAAACAATGTGCATATTTTGCCCTTTTTCCCGTACAGTTCAGACGATGGATTTTCGGTTATTGATTATTCTACCGTGAACGAATCTTTAGGCTCTTGGGAGGATGTTGAAGCCATAGCCGCTGATTACGGATTGATGACGGATTTAGTGATCAATCATTGCTCTGCAAGAAGCGCGTGGTTCGATAACTTTATCAAAGGCGAAGGGCCGGGATCTGACTTTTTCTTCACAGCCGAGCCAACCGATGACTTATCAATGGTAACGCGCCCGCGCGTGTCGCCATTACTTCGTGAAACAGAAACCGCAGACGGTACAAAACACGTTTGGTGTACCTTTAGTCACGACCAAGTCGACTTTGACTTTAGAAACCCCAAAGTGCTGCTGGCCTTTATTGATATTATCAAGCTTTACATCGATAAAGGCGCTAAAATTTTCCGTTTGGATGCCGTTGCATTTCTTTGGAAAATTGTAGGCACAAACTGTATAAACCTATTTCAAACCCACGAGGTTATTCGCTTAATAAGAACTCTTATCGAGCATGTTGACCCATCCATTATCATTATTACCGAGACCAATATTCCCAACAGGGAAAACCTTACATATTTTGGTAATGCAAACGAGGCTCACGCAATCTATAACTTTTCACTACCGCCTTTGCTTGTAAATACTCTAGTTACTGGTGACTGCTCGTACTTGAAAAGTTGGATGATGAGCATGCCGCCGGCGCAAAACGGCACGGCTTATTTCAACTTTATTGCTTCCCATGACGGTATTGGGCTTCGCCCAGCCGAAGGTTTGCTTTCTGAAGAAGAAATATCTGATTTAGTTCATGCTATGCAGCACTTTGGAGGAAAAGTGTCATGGCGTGCATCTGAGCACGGACAGCAAAAACCTTACGAGATCAATATTACGCTATTTGACGCCCTGCAAGGTACTATTAAAGGTCCCGACAAATATCAGGTTGACCGCTTTATCTGCGCCCACGCCATTATGTTGGGTATGGAAGGTATTCCAGGTATTTACATTCACAGTTTACTTGGCACATCTAACGATTATGAGAAAGTTGCTAATACCGGCCAAAATCGCTCTATAAATAGGAAAAGGTGGGACTTTAGTGAGTTAGAGGCCCTGTTGGACTCACCTTTCTCTCAACATCATAAAGTACTCACGCGAATTTCGCAGCTGATACGCATACGTAAAGCACAGCCTGCTTTCCACCCCAACGCTACACAATTTACTTTACAGCTCGGTAACCAATTATTCGGTTACTGGCGTCAAAGCTTAGATAGAAAGCAAAGTATTTTCTGTGTTAGCAATATTTCGGACGAAGAACAAACTATTCTATTGTCTGACATCAACCTTATTGGTACCGATAATTGGATCGATCTCGTTACTCGCGATGAGATACAACTATCAAGTGGTTTCTTGCAAATGAAACCTTATCAAGTACTTTGGATAAGCAACCAAGATTTTGAGTAAATAGCTAAAAAAGTCTACCGCGGTATGGATACTGCGGTGTTATGCTTCCTTCACTAATTAGTTAATCAAGTTTGTAATGCAAGAGATTAATACCTTTCTTTTCGACTTAGACGGAACCCTTGTCGATTCAGTGCCAGATTTAGCTACCGCTCTTAATAAAATGCTAAGTGATCATCAACTACCGACTTATGACGAGCACGTCATACGACACTGGGTAGGGAATGGTGCTCGGGTTCTTGTGGAACGTGGGTTGAGTGGTGGGGCGGAGATTAATCACCACCACATGCAATCTGATGTCGACGCTTTATTAGAAAAGTTCCTGTTCTATTACCGAACGTTAGAAACTAAAAGCACTGCGCTTTACGAGGGTGTATTCGACACGCTTCATGCGTTAAAACAGCGTGGTTGTACGCTAGCATTAATAACTAACAAGCCTTCAGAGTTTATTGAGCCTATTTTGTCTTCATTCTCGTTGTCGTCTCTGTTTTCACTTACTATCGGCGGTGACAGTTTATCGGAGAAAAAGCCGTCTGCCCTGCCCCTTTTGTATGCCTGTGAACAACTTAACATCTCGCCTTCACAGTGTGTAATGGTAGGCGACTCCAAGAACGATATTCTTGCTGCAAAAGCCGCCAATATAAAAAGTATTGGCCTTACCTATGGCTACAATTACGGCGAAAGTATTGCGACCTATCAACCTGACTGGGTGCTCGACAATTTTAATGACATACTTACGACGCTTAGCTAACTTGTTTATTTGAATAAACTAATTGATTTTTAATAAAAGACTGGTGATACTCTCCGAGCTACCGAGAAAGGGACTTCCGTAGACAGTTAGGTTGAAATCAGCACTGTTTCATCGAAACTCCATTGCGTTCTAGTTATCAATGCATAACTTCCCTTTCTTGCAGCCTCAATTCTTGAGTATTTTGAAAATCATCAGGACAAAAAAGTTAGTCGTAAAGGAAGAATTATGTTTAAAAAAGCACTTTTAGCTGCAGCATTAGTTTCTGTTTCTATGTCTGCATCAGCGAACTGGGTTTTAGGAGTGAGTTATAGCAATTTATCAGACAGCGAGGGTGACATTGATATTAGCCTTGGTGGCGTAGTAGCTTCAGCAGGTTACAAATACGCGGTTAATCAAACGTTTTCACTTGTTCCTGAGCTAAGATACGGTATTGGCGTTAGCGACGACGAGGTATTTGGTGTAGATCTGGAATTAGAT
The DNA here is from genome assembly GCF_056311745.1 of Alteromonas sp. ABV4_150. Taxonomy (NCBI): domain Bacteria; kingdom Pseudomonadati; phylum Pseudomonadota; class Gammaproteobacteria; order Alteromonadales; family Alteromonadaceae; genus Alteromonas; species Alteromonas sp. ABV4_150. The sequence continues at coordinate 4,010,779 of NZ_CM149971.1, forward strand.
TCGTTTTACGCACTTTCACTTAGAGGTGAGTTTGACGTAACTGAAAATTTTTACGCATATATCGCTCCCTCGTACGGTAAACTTGAAGTAACAGCCAGCGCGGGTGGATTTTCTGAATCTGACACATCAGATTGGGAATTTGGGATTGGTGGCGGCTTAGGCTATAAATTTAATCCAACCACATCAGCTGAGGTTTCTTACGAGTCGTTTGATGGTACAGATGTACTTAGCATTGGCGCCAAATTCGCATTCTAATTCTGTAAACGGTGGGTGGTGGAGTAGATAGATTCTTCGTCACTCACCGATAACGACAAAAATTAGCTTTCGCCCCCCTTCTTCGCACCCTTCATTTCATTTTTGCCAACATTCTCTTATTTCACGCTTTAACCTTTGGTATAAGGTGTTTTTTTCTGTAATATCCGCCTGTTAAATAATTAATTGGAGTTGTTGGTATGTCATCTAAATGGCTTTCACTTGAAGAAGCCCTTACTAAAGCGCTTAACGCTGCAGAAACGATAAGCGACGTTGAACATGTGAGTATTTTTGACGCCAACAACCGCATCTTAGCCGAAGATGCTATTGCTCATATTGATGTTCCTCCTTGGGACAACTCGGCGATGGACGGCTACGCCGTTAACGTTGAAGGCCTTTCTGATAGCGCTGAGCTTGAAGTGCAAGGTGTTATTACCGCAGGCATGAGCGCTGACGAGCCGCTTGAAAATGGCAAAGCGTTTAAAATAATGACTGGCGCGCCAATTCCAGATAATGCCAATGCCGTCGTGATGGTAGAAAATACTGAAAGCCGTGATAAAGCTGTACTCATAAACAAACTTCCCTCTGCGAAAGAGAATATTCGCAAAAAAGCCAATGATATTGCTTGTGGTGATACACTAATTAGTAAAGGCACCCGCCTTCACGCTGAGCATCTTATGTTGCTTTCCTCTCAGGGAAATAGCACCGTAGCGGTTTACCGAAAACTCCGCGTTGGAGTGGTAGCAACGGGTTCTGAACTAGCTGCCCCTGGTGACGCCCTTAAATCAACACAAATTTTCGAGTCGAACCGTGTGGGTGTGAGCAGTATATTACGCAATGAAAATGTAGAACTTGTCGATTTCGGTATTGTGGAAGATGATGAAGCTTCCTTGCGTACGCTATTTACCGAAGCAAGCGAGCGTGTTGACGTGATGGTAAGTAGCGGTGGTGTTTCAGTTGGTGACGCGGACTATGTAAAAGATATCATCGCTGAATTAGGCACTATCGATTTTTGGAAAGTCGCCGTTAAGCCAGGTAAGCCTTTCGCTTTAGGCAAAATTAATAATACCTTGTTTTGTGGTTTACCAGGCAACCCTGTATCTTCATTTGTCACTGCTAAGCTACTGGTCGTACCCGTTATCAAGAAAATGCAAGGCCAAGCACAAAGCCACGAGCCGTTTTTTGTGAACGCGACCATCACCACATCGCTTAAGCGCCGTGCGGGTCGACGAGATTTCCAGCGTGCAACTATGGTGAGAAACAACCAAGGAGAATGGGAAGTCACGCCGTTTAAATCACAAAGTTCTGGTGTGATGACGTCAATCACCTCTGCCAACTGCCTTATGGTTGTTCATGAAGATATTAGTGAGTTAAACATTGGCGACACGGTTCCTGTTATGCCGCTGCATTTTTAGAACTACTGTTTTTAAGCGCTTTGCACTACAACATTTTTTTCAATGTAGTTTTTGCTGCTTCACCTAATTAAGGGTATGAACGCAGCATTACGCGAGACAATTAGTCATTTTTCTCGTTGCCTTTGGCGACTTATATAGAGACACATTACCGTGAATAAGAAACGCTTTCTTGTAGAAGGAAGAGATATTTTAAAACTAGCCTGGCCATTGCTAGTTGCGCAAATTACACAGATGCTAATGGGCGTAAGCGATACCATTATGGCAGGACGTTACAGTGCTACCGACATGGCAGCGGTGGCCCTAGGGTTTAGCATAACCGTACCACTTCTGTGCTTTATACAAGGTATAGCCCTTGCGCTTCCCCCTATTATTTCGCGGTTACAAGGCAACAAAAGTATTAGCAGCATTGCTGATGCCAGTCAGCAAGCAGGTTACCTGATTTTCTTTGTAGGACTAGTAATTGCAGGGTTAATTCCTTTTACTGAAAATATAGTAGCGCTTTTTCCTATGGCGCCTGAACTGCACAGCATAACGGTAGACTATGTGCTTTACGTGCTATTTGCCATGCCGGGTTTTGCTCTGTACCAATGGCTCAGAAACTATTGTGAAGGCTTAGGTAAAACCAAGCCAACTATGATCATTACCGTAATTGGCTTAATGGCAAACATTGTTGGAAACTACCTATTTATTTATGGTGTTGGCCCGCTGCCTACTATGGGCGGCGCAGGTTGTGGTATTGCTACCGGCATCGTTATTTACACTATGCTGATTGCAACCTTTGTTTATGTGCGCTTTGCCCCTGCCCTGCAAAAATACAATTTGTTCAGCCAGCTGTACAAGCCAAACATGGTAACCATTAGCCGAACCTTTAAGATGGGTTTACCCATCGCCATGACGATTTTGTTCGAAGTAACGCTGTTTTCACTCGTTGCATTGTTATTAGCACCATTTGGCGCTACCACGGTAGCGGCCCATCAAGTTGCCCTGAATTTCTCGGCGCTTATGTTTATGTTTCCCATGAGTATTGGGATGGCTGCCGCGATCCGTATTGGGTATCGCATTGGGCAAAGAAATCAGCGTCAGGCTAAAATAGCAGCCCGTACCGCTATTCTTATCGGCTTTTTCACCTCTGCGTGTACAGCGAGCTTCACTCTGTTGGCTAAAGGTTTCATTATTGGGCTATATACCAGCGACCATGCTGTTTACACGTTAGCTAACGCGCTACTTATATACGCTGCACTGTTTCAGCTGTCAGACGCCGTTCAGGTTATCTCTGCCAATGCATTACGCGGATACAAAGACACTACGGCGATGTTTATCATTACCTTTGTGTCGTACTGGTTAATAGGTCTTCCTACGGGAGTAGTGTTGGGAAGAACAGACTGGATAACGGCTGAGCCGATGGCCGCTGCGGGCTTCTGGATTGGTTTCATCGTAGGATTAAGTGCGGCAGCCGTAATGCTTGGGGCGCGCCTTCTTTATATTCAACGACCAAGTGCAGCTCATCGCTTAGCGAGTGCTTAAACAGAATTGTTAGCGAAAGCTGCCTAAAACGCGATAGAAAAAGGGCTAATCTCGCTGTTTAAGTTTTTCCCAATCTTGCGGGGTGTCTATATCAAATTGTGCATTGGGTATAGACACAGCCGTTACTTTCCCTAACTTCGCATACTTTTTAATAAATGGCTTAGCGCCAGTATCGCCCTGTAGCGCTAATAATTCGCTAAACATTGCCTCTGGGAAAATGGCAGGCACTGTTAACCGACTACTAGGCTCCCCGTATTTCTGCCCATCCCTCTGCCCGTCCTTCTCCCGATGCTTCTGCCACTCGCTACACACTATATGGTTTGGATAAGCTTTAGAAGCATCAATAAGGCGAATAAGATCCTGTGTGTTAAGGCTTGGTAAGTCAGCAAGGGTAACAAGCACATGTGAAGGATTGGTATCCCAAGACTCTGCTTCTGGTAGAGACGATTTTGGAAGCGAAGATGGTGAAAGCGACGTTTCTGGACGCAATGCTAGGCCCAACAAATGCGAAAGGCCACTGCGTATACTTGATGCTATTCCCTCTTCCCACTGCTTATTATGTATCACCTCAAAAGGAGTCTCAGTTAGACCACAAAAAGCCTCTGCTAACTGCGAACTTACACTGTCGTGCCATTTGCCCGTCACAACCGTAACTGGATGTTTGCTAATTGACACTATTTTATCGCGAGCGTGAATAACTTCGTTAGCACTGTGCTGAACAAGCGGCAATTTTGTAATCGGATGCTCTGATAAAAGTTTGTTGCCGTTATAGCGGGAACTCTTCCCGCCTGCAAGTAAAACAAAAGCTAAGCGATAAACATCCGAACTCAATGTAACACCTTTTAGTCAACGCGCTTTATCAAGACAAACGCAAAATCATTAACGTCGCAATCTGACCCGTTTGTAGTTAGCAAAGCAAGAGCCAGCGCAGTAATCGCGTGAGCATAAAAGCCTTTTCCCCTTAAATGACTCAACGGCTTCTGCTAAGCCCTTTAATCGCTTCCGTTAACCCTTCAAGGGTCAGCCCATACATTCTGTCTTCCATTATTTCGCGAATAATTTTAATAGACGAATAATACGGCCAATAATTTTCAGGCTGTGGGTTAAGCCACACCGCGTTATTAAAATGGTTTAACAAACGCTGCATCCATACACTACCTGGCTCTTCATTCCAATGCTCTACACTGCCCCCTGGGTAGGTAATTTCATACGGCCCCATGGTTGCATCACCTACAAAAATAACTTTATAGTCTTTCCCGTAGCGGTGAATGATATCCCAAATAGGAATGCGCTCTTTATTGCGACGGAGGTTATCTTTCCACACTTCTTCATACACGCAATTATGAAAGTAAAAGTACTCAAGGTACTTAAACTCGGTCTGCACTGCTGAAAAAAGCTCTTGGGTGCTCTTAACGTGAGGGTCCATAGAGCCCCCCACATCAAAAAACATCAACACTTTTACCGCGTTATGACGTTCTGGCGCCATATGAATATCAAGCAAGCCACCTTTCTTTGCGGTTTCGCCTATCGTCGTAGGCACATCAAGCTGCTCGCTGGCCCCCGTGCGAGCAAATTTGCGCAGCTTTCTTAGCGCCACTTTAATGTTACGCGTACCCAGCTCAACATCTGAACTTAAGTTTTTGAACTCGCGCTTATCCCACACTTTAGCCGCTGAGAACTTTCTATTTCCTTTTTGCCCTATTCGCACGCCTTCTGGATTGTCGCCATAAGCGCCAAAGGGCGAGGTGCCGCCCGTGCCAACCCATTTATTTCCACCCTGGTGGCGCTTTTCTTGTTCTTCTAAGCGCTTCTTCAAGGTTTCCATCAGTTCGTCGAGGCCGCCCGCTTTACGCAGTGCCTCGCGCTCTTCAGGGCTTAAGTTTTTCTCAATTTCCTTACGAAGCCATTCTTCAGGAATGTCTTTACCGAATAAGTCGATAGACTCTACGCCTTCGAAATACTCAGCAAACGCCCTATCGAACTTATCGTACTGGGTTTCGTCTTTCACCATTATGGTACGAGACAAGCTGTAGAAAGCTTCGATGTCGGCATATACCACGTGATGCTCTAACGCTTTAAGTAAATCCAGTAACTCGCGTAGCGTAGTTTTGACCTGATATTTTCGCAGCGTATAAAAAAACTGAATAAGCATTAGCGACGCGCCATAAAGACCAATTTTTCAAACAAATGGATGTCTTGCTCATTTTTAAGCAATGCGCCGTATAACGGCGGTATTGCTGCTTTACCGTCTTTTGAATGCAGCGCTTCAGGTGGAATATCTTCAGCAACTAAAAGCTTAAGCCAGTCGATAAGTTCAGAGGTAGAAGGTTTTTTCTTAAGCCCTGGAACATCGCGAATTTCAAAGAAAGCTTTTAACGCTTCATCAAGCAGCTTTTTCTTTAAATCTGGGAAATGCACATTGACGATTTCTTGCATCTCATCTGGGTTCGGAAACTGAATGTAGTGGAAGAAGCAGCGGCGCAAGAAAGCATCAGGTAGTTCTTTTTCATTGTTCGAGGTAATAATGACAATCGGACGCTGCTTCGCGACTACGCGTTCTTGTGTTTCGTATACGAAGAATTCCATCTTATCGAGCTCTAACAGCAAGTCGTTGGGAAACTCAATGTCAGCTTTATCAATTTCATCAATTAATAGTACCGGGCGCTTTTCTGCGCTAAAGGCTTCCCATAATTTACCTTTTACGATGTAGTTGCTGATATCGTGAACGCGATCATCACCAAGTTGAGAGTCGCGAAGGCGTGACACTGCGTCGTATTCGTACAAACCTTGCTGTGCTTTAGTGGTTGATTTAATGTGCCACTGAATTAGTTCGGTCCCTAAACTCTCGGCCAATTCTTCAGCAAGCATGGTTTTACCTGTGCCCGGCTCGCCTTTAATTAAAAGCGGACGCTCTAGCGTAATAGCTGCGTTAACCGCCAGCTGTAAGTCTTTGGTTGCGATATAATTAGACGTGCCACTAAAAGCCATTATTGTTGTACTCCGTATAATTTTTCGTCTTTGCAATTTTAACTATAATATCAAGGCCTTTTCACAATTGCCCATAGATATAACATATAGCTAAAAAGCACTTTGCATTTTACTGATTGGGACCAATGATATAGGGGTATGACGAAATCCCCTAATTCAGGCTGTGAATTATTAACTATCACACGTGCTGAATTATTAACTACTAAAAAGGTCGTACAGATCACGACAGACGGGGTTTCCTATAAAATAAGGAACGAGGTAAGGATTTATAATGAACGTATTTGACGACAATTCCCTATCTATTGGCCGCACGCCACTAGTTAAGCTAAATCGCGTAACATCAGGTAATGTATACGCAAAAATTGAATCGCGTAACCCAAGTTTCAGCGTTAAGTGCCGTATTGGCGCTAACATGATTTGGGATGCTGAAAAGCGCGGCGTCCTTACCGAAGGTAAAGAAATTGTAGAGCCGACCAGTGGTAACACAGGTATCGCTTTAGCGTTTGTTGCTGCTTCTCGCGGTTACAAGCTAACGCTAACTATGCCTAGCAGCATGAGCCTTGAGCGTCGCAAACTTCTAAAAGCATTGGGCGCAAACCTTGTTCTTACTGAAGCACCAAAAGGTATGAAAGGTGCTGTTGCAGCTGCACAAGAAATTGTAGCGTCAGACCCAGACAAGTACGTACTGCTTCAACAATTCGACAACCCGGCTAATCCAGCTATTCACGAAAAAACCACCGGCCCTGAAATTTGGGAAGATACCGACGGTAAAGTAGATGCATTCGTAGCTGGTGTAGGTACGGGCGGTACAATCACGGGTGTAAGTCGCTACCTTAAAAATACGAAAGGTAAAGCAATTACTTCTATCGCCGTTGAGCCAACAGACTCTCCAGTAATTACCCAAGCGCTTGCGGGCGAAGAATTAACCCCTGGCCCACACAAAATTCAAGGTATTGGCGCAGGTTTCATTCCAGGTAACCTAGACCTAGACCTAATTGACGAAGTTGAGCAAGTTACCAACGAAGAATGTATGGACATGGCGCGCAAGCTAATGACCGACGAGGGTATTCTTGCAGGTATTTCTTCTGGTGCAGCCGTTGTTGCTGCTAAGCGTTTTGCTGAACGCCCAGAAAACAAAGACAAAGTGGTTGTAGTACTTCTAGCAAGCGGCACAGAACGTTACCTAAGTAGCCCTCTGTTTGCTGGTGCGTTCGACGAACAAGAAGAAGTTCAATAACCACCAAAATGTTTCAATTATTTAGAAACGAGGCCTAGTGCCTCGTTTTTTAATGCTTCTAATAAAACCCGTCTATTACAACAATTTGTAAAATCCTATCGTCGCTTTGCTTTTATACAGGTTTTTGTGAATAATCCGCCTAGCAAACTTCTTGGCAGTTGTTACATTGACTTAGTTAAGATATAAAACTATCAATAAGAAACGGACCTCTTTATATTAAGGTAACCCAAATGAAAACGCGTATGTGGTACGCCCTATTAGGGCTTTTTACAGTTTTGATTTTATCGGCTTGTGGTGAGAAAAAAGAAGGAATTGGGCGTTATGGCATGCTTGATGAAAGCACACCTGAATACACCACAGTTATGTTCCTAAAAAGTGTTTACGAAGACGACAATCTTGACACAGCAATACGCCTATCCAGTGAAAAAATGTCGCGCATACTGACGCGATACCACACCAATAGTAACGTTCAAAGACATCTGCTTAACTTAAAGTACGACACCGTAACAGTAACTCCGCAAAGTGCAGGTAAAATAGGCAGAAACGAATTTTCTGAGAAATCCACTATTACCGTATTTTTGAGCGGAAACTATAATGGCAACAAAGTAGAAGACCTTCGAAGCTTAGATTTGATAAAAGAAGATGGCGAATGGAAGGTAAACAAAATTCACCCAGACGCTTATTTATAACAAGTAAAGCAAGCACTGTTTTTACATACAGCACTCACCAATTTAACGATAAGTAAAAATAAAAAGGATGTTTTCCGGCTTTTGAGCTCGGGTACATTTATTTTTTGTTTAATGCGCTGTTTTAAGGTGATAACTTAAAACGACACAAAACTGATATACGGATTTATTCCACCCTGCATAAAGGTTTTTTTCCGTACACTAAATTGTTAGGTGCTAAAGGGATATGAGCTTCGAAAGATTTCATAAACATCGCCACATCGTAGCTGATAATAAGGTTGGCGTATCGTACGACCGCTTCACTACAAAGTTTGAAGTTAAGATAGGCGATACTGTTGCTTACTCTAAGTACTTTTGGTTCTGGCCTAGACATGATGCCACCGTTCAAATCGGTGATAGCTCTTATGCGCTCAATGTATACTGGTTTCTTATATGGGGAGCGTCTTTAAAAAAAGATGATTCAGTTGTTGTAAAAGAACTCTTACCTAAACGCCGTAGACGCTCTATTTCAATTCTCGGCTATGGTGTTTTCATTGTTTTTGTTAGGGCTGCGTTTGTTGTTTTTGCGCCATAGCACCTAACAAAAAAATTAAGTACGCCCGCTCCGCGGGCTGGGACGCAAACATGTGGGCTGCTCACTTCGTTCGGATTTTAGCCCACATGTCTGTGCCCCTTATTTAAAAGTTATACACAATGCGCAAAATCAGGAAGATTAAAGTGAATAAAACCAAAACGTCTCTTCTATTTTCTGCTTTCATAGGCACTTGTTTAGTAACGATAAGTGCATTTGCTTCATCAACAATAGAAGGCGTTTGGAAACATGCAACAAAACCAGCTCTAATCGAATTCAATTTAAAAACTGGTGTAGCAAGTGTCAAAGAACACCAAATTCATAAACAAAACTCTGGCCTCACAATCATCAAAAATATTGTTCAATCAACAGAAACTGAGTGGGTTGGGGAAATGTACAATGGCTACAAAGAGAAATATGTATTCGTTACAATCAAGTTAAATGGCACATCGCTATCTGTCTTCGACTCCGAAAACAGTGAAGTGCTTAAACTTATTAAGGAGTAGCCTTGTGTATAACAAAAAAATCAAGCTCGCCCGCTGCGCTGGCTGGGACGCAAACACGCGGGGCGGCTTCGCCATTATGCCCCACGTGCCTGCGCCCCTTATTTAAAAGTTATACCCTCTGAAGGATCGATAGAATGAAAGGGATTAATATAAGTACAAACCACGATGACTTAGACATCGAATTAATCCACTCCTTTGTGGCGAACTCCTATTGGGCAAAAAACATCCCGCTTTCAACATTACAAAAATCTATAGACAATTCTCTTGTATTTGGAGCCTATGCAATCGGAGGAGACCAAGTCGGTTTCGCTAGAGTTATTACAGACAGAGCCACATTTGCATATCTAAGCGACGTTTTTGTAATAGAGAAGTATCGTGGTCAAGGGATAAGCAAGCAACTTATGGAAAACATATCATCCCATCCAGACCTGCAAGGTCTCCGTAGGTTTATGCTAGCAACTAGTGACGCACACGGATTGTATTCGCAGTTTGGTTTTACATCTGTTGAAAACCCTGAGAAGTTGATGCAAATTTTAACGCCTGGCATATATGATTAGGCACGGGTATAACAACCCAATCAACACACTCACTACGTTCGCTGGGACGCATACACGCGGGGCGGCTTCGCCATTATGCCCTACGCAACTGCGCCGCTTAGCTTTATGTTAGGCCTATAGAGGTAAAACATGATTTGAGAGTCAGATTGGACACACTTCAAACAAGTTAAGGAAGATGCATTAGATAAATGCTGCCAGCAAGTTTTGGACAAAGTGCGTGAAGGTATCGATAATCCCGAACTTTCTAATCATGCAAAATATCTTTATTCGTTTAAATTGATGGAAAATAGCAACAAACGTATCGCCAGCATATTCGATTACAATGCAAGATCCAAAGCTATGCTGCAACTTGCATTAATGAACTCAGATGGCCTTCTTGAAGCTAAGCAAATCAATGGCTTCTCAGAGGAGTTGCAACGTTTTATTAATCGCCATGACTAACTTGTCAGTACGGCCTAACTGCAGTGTCGCGCCAGGATATTTAGATTCAAACTGGCGGAGCAGCTTTTTGACAGTGACTTTGGAAGAAGGGATACGGCCATAATGAACCGGACTCGCCCCGCGATGTTCCTCACAATATGCTACTTCATGGAATTTATTGTGTGTATCCAACCCGATAAAAATCATGCTATGTTTGTTCATGCTAGCTTCCAAATGATTTAGTCTTAACCAAACTAATTATGGCACTGGCTTTCAGCTAACCCACGAAGATGCGGAGGCTAGCATTTCACAGGTAGTCATTGTGTCTAGCTGCCACAGCATCTGGCGGCTATCTGGCATACCATGGCGGGTAACTGTCGTAGATTAATACAACAAATATTGGATATTTAATTCCTCTACATTGATCGAGAGGAAACAAAAAATGGAAAAAGAATTAATGATTAATTCAACTGTTGTAAAAGAACTAAGAAAAAAGTCTGGCTGGTCCCAAGAACAACTAGCCAACGCGTCCGGCTTAAGTTTGCGCACAATTCAACGTGTAGAATCTGAAAGCAAAGCATCAATGGAAACAAAAGTATGCTTAGCAGCGACTTTCCAAATCTCGCTAGAGAGTTTAAACGTTAACACGGCTACGCAAGTGGCAGACATTAAACCCAACAGAGCTATTTTAGTTTTATTAGCTTGTTCGGTGGTTATTTCGGCTATTAGTTTACTCATAAATATATCCAAACCTATTTCTTTCATCGCTAACTTAGTCGCAGTCTTTAGTATTATTTATTGCGGTTTTAAATGGTATTTCTCTGCCAGTTCAACCTCTAAATATTCACTAAAGTCTCATGTCCGCACAGGGTTTATCTTCCTTGCCATTTTTTCGATTTTTGGTGTCTTAGGAAACATTGGACCGTCAATCGTTGGTTCAATGTTTCTTGCTTTGGTTATGTTTAGCCTTATATTTTACTTAGCTAGCAAAATTACACAGAAAAATATCAAACATAGTCAAAATGAAATTGGCAGCTAACAACCCAATCAACACACTCACTTCGTTCGCTGGGACGCCTATACGCGGGGCGGCTTCGCCATTATGCCCCACTTGTATGCGCCCCTTATTTAAAAGTTAGCTTCCAAAATGTGAATCAAGCTTATCTAGAAGTTCCAAACCTTTGTTTTTGTCTCCAGTAGCAGCAATCACCTTAAATCTTACCTCAGTATCAAATTCAGCTATCGCTTGCGTAGACAATTCTTCTATCAATTTGTTTAAGCTCAACTTTTTATGCGCCGCCAAAGCCTTCAATCGATTATGCTTATCGTCTGGTAAATGTACCGTTAAAGTGGACATATTAAACTCCTCTCAAATAATCTTCAGGCGCTAACACTTTCAAACCATCAAATTGTAATTCCGCATTTCTCAGGTCTTTTAGGTTATTCGTAATAATGCTCTCGGCATTTCCTGCCACTGCAAGCTCTATAAGAAAATTATCGCCTTCATCTTTTAAATTTGGCCGCCACAAATAATGTATCTGTACCCATTCGCAAACACTAAAAAATGCTGCTAGCAACTCGCTCACTTCGTTCGCTGAAACGCATACACGTGGGTTGCTTCGCACTATAGCCGACATGCCTGCGCCCCTTATTTAAAAGTTATACGCAATTGGTCAGAATAACTTTTTAACATTGCGATAAAAGTTTTCATGAGATCCAAGTGCTACCAATTCAAGTATCAAAGTGCCATCCTCGTAGCTGTAACCAAGTAAAGTTAACTGCTTTACCATCTTAAATTTATACACACGAAGAAAGGCCAGGTCGCCTTTTTTCTGATCACCTTGAAGAGGTTCGGCCATTAGTTCCTTAACAGCTTTATCCAAGTCTTTTTTCTGATTCTGATGTAACTTCTTTACTGCTCTCTTAAAATTAGTTGTCTGTAAAACACTGGTAATCTTAGCCAAAATCATAAGGCTCCAATTTTCCAGCCTCTTTTTCAGCTTTGGAGATAATTGCCTGTTTTACGAATTCGTAAGGCAAATCAGGGTTATCTTCCATCATTTCACCTATCTTAGCCCAGTGCTCTATCTGTTTTGGCATAGTTCGGTTTAGTGCTTTGCCCATAATGGTAGCTTTCTCAACTAAATCTTGGTCTAGTCTTACGCTCGAGGTTGCCATAATATGTCTCCTAATGGTTCGTCATTATATTGTAGCAATGCGCTACAGGTGTATCAAATTGCGCATAACAAACGCTTTTAAATCGCTAACTCACGGGCTGCGTCACTTCGTACCTAATTTTAGCCCATGTGTTATCGTCCTTTACGCGGGTAATATGTGACTTTTTTCGTGTTTATATCTATATGGTATTAATGAATGCAGAATCCAGAAGAAATATTCCACCATCTCAAAGAAATATTGGTTCCGTATTCAACTGATATGGTTGTTGCAATAGATAAGTCAGACAACTTTTACTTAGACACAAAGCATGTCATGAAGAACAAAAAGCAAATGTACTTTGGCTCAGTAAAAATCAATAAAAATTACGTAAGTTTTCACATCATGCCTGTCTATGTATTTCCAGAGTTATTGGAAGGCATATCACCAGAGCTCAAAAAACGCATGCAAGGCAAATCATGCTTCAACTTTAAAGTAACTGATGCCAAACTATTTCAAGAACTAAAGGAATTAACTCTCGCAGGTTATGGAAAATATGAACAAGCGGATTACTTGTAGTATCAGCAGGTTACATAACAAAGCGCTAAACTCGTTCCCTGCGGTTACTGGGACAATTATGCAATTCGCTTTTGGCATTATCGCATTACATAATTGCGCGTCAGCTTAGCGTTATTTGACTCGAAGGTTTCATGGAAAGTATTAATTTCAGCACATTTTTGATTCCCGCAATTTTATTATTGCTAGGTGTGCTTCCTAGCTGGTCAATTCTTTCACTGCCAAATTACTGGTTAAATTGGTCTTTTCAAGTACCAGCAAAACGCCTTTCAGTATTGTGCTTAATAGTTTCAACCACACTGGCTTTCATTTTTAGCATCGAGTTCAAAGCGGGGATTTTTACGGCTATTATCTACCTAATTTTCAGCACGTTAGTTCTTGCGGTTATGCTACTTTGTGGTTTATTTGTAAAACATCTCAAGATTAATAGTGCAAATCGCGGGTAAGTCACATAACAAAAAAATAAAGTCACTCGTTGGCGCTCGTTGGGACGCATAAAAGCAGAGCGGCTCCCACGTAACTGCGCCGCTTCACTTAATGTTAGATGGTTACTAGGAAGACAAATTTAAGGGATTTTTATGGGTTCAATTAACTTCTTTTTAATGTTCTTAATACTTGGCTTTTTCTTCAATGTGTTGCCATGGATGCTAGCCCTTACATCCGACAAAGCTGAGCGCTATCAAAAGTTAATTTGGTTTTTGATGTCTTTTTTATTTTCTTGGATCGGCTATTTCGTGTATTACTACTTGATTATCGAGCCTGGATCAACACCTGTGAATTATCGCAACAGAGTTCTTAAAGACAAGAATGGGAAGCCCGTAAGAAACTTATACAGGTAGTTATTTAGGGTTAAAGGCTCTGATAATTTTGCAGTCAATGGGTTGTGGATGCGCGCATCTAACAAGGCGCTTAACTTGTTCGCTGCGGTCACTGGGACACAAACGCAGGGCGGCTTCGCCATTACGCCCCGCATGTCTGCGCTAGTTATTGGAAAGTTATACACACAAGGAACATTATGTATAAGCTCTTACTTTTATTTGTCTTTTTACCTCTTTCGTTTACCGCCAATGCTGCTCTCTCGGAGCGAGAACTGGAGCAACTAGCGACAAAATTTGTGGAAGCCAAAAATGCTCGCCAGCAACCTAATACTACAATTCAGGATATTGATGCCTTTATTAATTTAATTGCAGATGAATTCGTCGATGAACATGTGAAGTTTAAAGTAACGATTACGGAAAAATCCGCTTTACGTGAAGGTCTGATTGCCAAAATGAGTGACAAGATTTACTACAGTTCAATAGTAATAAATCAAATAATGACTGGGGGAAATGTTGCCATTATCAAAATGACTGAGTCAGGAAAAGTCAGGCCAAATCATTTAGACAAAGATATAACCTACAGCTCAGTAAATATAGTAACCTTAGAATTCAATAATGATAAGTTGATTACGCATATTCGCAGGCATCACGGTTAATGTGTGTAAAAAAAAACGCTGTTGGCACTCCCTTCGGTCGCTGGGACGCTAACACGTGGGCTAGCTCGCTTCGCTCGGATTTTAGCCCACGTATCATTTACCCTAAGCGGGGTGTTAAGTTCTTGTTTTTATATGGATGTTTATATGAGTTCAGATATTAAAGTCGATATATTATTTGCGGGGTTGTTACTGATTCCTGTTGTAATTTTAGGCGTACCTTATGTGCAAAAAAAGTTAAACGATTACGTAAGGAATAAACCTATTTCGGTTATGCCATTACCCATAGCGGTTTATTTGGTTTACGACATTTCCATGGAAAGTAACATCTTTGGAATGATTGGTTTGTTTGTTGGATTTTGTGTTTTCTTTTTTACCTATGCGGCATCAGTCTCTCTGCTCGCATCAACCATCAAAACCAGAAAGGCTAACTAAATGTTTCAGTGTCATATAGTGGAACATAACAAGCCAATCGACACACTCCCTTCGGTCGCTGGGACGCATACACGCGGGCCGGCTTCGCCATTATGCCCCACGCAACTGCGCCGCTTAGCTCAATGTTATGTGCTAACCTGTGTAATGAAAAATAAAAGGACCTATTAAGTGAAATCACTAGTGTTCTTAATTCTAAGTATACCTCTGCTAAGCGCCTGTATAGTAGTTCCAGAAACCGATACGGCCAAAGTGAACAAGTGTGAGATATCCTCGGACCGCAAAACACTCAAAGTTGTCAATGGTTTTGAGGATACAAATACCTTCTATTCAATCAGTGGGCTTCTATTAATACCAATATCAGGTGTTGTTTCCGGCACATACGTAGCCATCAATAATGTCTACCATCTTGGGGAGGAAACACTTGTCTGTGGGTCTGAAAATACACGCACATTACAACGCAATTAATTTGCTCACTTCGTTCGCTGGAACGCATACACGCAGGGCGGCTTCGCCATTATGCCCATGTGACTGAGGCCGTTATGGGACACTTATGTAATTTAAAGGGATATTATGAAAACTTTAATCACTTCGTTGTGATGCTAGTTGTCGGAGACTTCGATGTAAGGCAAGCGTGGTCCAATGCGTTTAGATACTTTGACATTAAATCTGCATTTTTCGTCGGTTGTTTTCGGCTAATACCTTTCGTTTTGTTTGCGCTTGTCACGATGCGTACCGATCTAACGACGCACATTAAGGGTAGAGCCACATTAATAGTAGGCTTATTATAATTAATGTAGTCATCTTTCTTGGAAACTGGAGCGTTACAGAATCTTTGTATATAGATGCCCATACGCCATCAACATCCGCAATAATTTACATGTCGGCACCCATTGCTGCGACTTTCTATTCAGCAGTAGCTTGCTCTATCACGTACTTTTTAATCTGGCTTTCAGAGGTTGTTTATAAACGTGAATAACAAATCCAATGAACTCAGTTACTTGGCTCGCTGGGACACAAGCACGCGGTGCGGTTTCGTGATTGTGCTATGCTAATGGCACCTTATTTAAACGTAATAAGTAATCATAAATAATAGGAAGTATTAATGAATATAAATGCTACGTTTCTTGGGCAAATCATACTCGTTTTCGCTCTATTTATGGCTATTGCTGGCTTTTACTTTGGAAAGCGCAAGACTACATCGCCTATAGCTACCTCTGTGATTGCTTTTTTAACAGCTTTTCTCCCGCCCTTAGCATTAGTATTTTTAATTGTCTTGGTTTCAAAGAAGGATATAAAAACGAGCACGGAGGTTTAATGAGCGAAATAACAACGCGAAGAATAACAAATGCTATTTCAGAGTTAATCAGCAAGCATCGTAGTGACAGCGAAACATAAGATTATGATAAAGATCTATGACTCATGCTCTGACAGTTAGTTAAGTGAGTAACTATGACCCTCGACGAATTCAATCATTTTTGCAAATCACTGCCCCACACTACTCATGTCGTTCAGTGGGGAAATTCAGAAGTATGGAAAGTAGGTGGTAAAGTTTTTGCTATAGGCAGCATTGGCAAGGACGGACACCCTGCTTTTACCTTTAAAACATCTGAGCAAAACTATTATTTTCTGGAAGAAAAGCCCGGCTATAGGCCTGCGCCCTATCTTGCTAGTCGTGGAATGAAGTGGATACAACAGTACAATTGCGATAACGATGAAGATGAAGCGTTAGAATACTATTTAAGCGCTTCTTATAAACTAGTATCGTTAGGGTTAACCAAGAAAATGCAAAAAGAGCTTGGTTTAAATCAACCTCAATAAAGGTGCTTACACCATGTTCAAAGCAAAAGGCTTTACGCGCAATATTCGCCCTTATGTAGAAGCTGAACTAGCGCTAGCTCATAGAAAGCAAAACCAAAACAGCCAACAGTGTGCTTTTTCACACTTAGAAAATGCACATGTTCTTGGTCAAGCCTCTACAAGGCTACACGTTAAAGTACACGTTCAAATGCTTTTATGGGCAGTGAAACAAGGCAATATTGGTGAGTTTTTTGGTCAACTTTTCAGAATTGCGGGCGCTGCCACAAAAACTGTTTTTGGGCTAGTACCTCATGGAAATACAGGTGGCGCTAACGTTAGCCCATTTAAGGCAATGCCAATTGAACCAAACTTAAATACGATCATAAAAAAAGCGCGTTCTAATGAAAATTAAAATTAACGTTGTCGATGCATTTACTAATGTAAGGTTTAAGGGCAATCCTGCTGCAGTAGTGATAACGGGTAAATGGCTTAGCGATGAAAAAATGCAAGAAATCGCTGCTGAAAATAACCTTTCAGAAACCGCCTTTTTAGTTGAAGATGATTGTGGCGTATTCGCTATCCGTTGGTTTTCCCCCATGACGGAAATCGACTTCTGTGGCCACGCAACGCTGGCATCTGCGTTCGTAATCTTTAGCGAAAATTACCAATTACCGCACATTTCTTTATTCGCCAAGTCGGTTGGCATGATGAAAGTCGTTAAGAAAGGCGACGGATTCATTCAAATGGATTTCCCTAATAGAATACCCAGCCCTGTAGGTGAAGTGCCTGAAGCGTTACTAAAAGGGCTTTCTATCAAGCCCCAAAGCATTCTAAAGAATAACCAAGCTTATTTTGCTGTTTATTCAAATGAAGATGATGTTTTAAGCGTAATTCAAGACAGCGAGCAACTTAAATCACTCGCGCCTTATGATGTGGTAGTGACAGCACCGGGTACGCAATTTGACTTCGTATCCCGTTATTTCTGGCCTGCGAACGGCGGTGATGAAGACCCGGTTACCGGTTCAATCCACACGGGGTTGGCGCCGTATTGGGCAAAAGTGTTTGGACGGTCAAAGCTTATGGCTTATCAAGCATCTAAACGAGGCGGCACATTAAAATGTGAGGTGGCAGGCGACCGCGTGCTTATTTCTGGCCAAGCGGTGTCTTACCTTGAAGGTTATATTAATATTTGATGGTTGATTGCCTTACACGAACTAATCGATAAAAGAGAACTCTTCTCTCGAGTGCTACTGCCCGCCTCAAACAAAAAAGCGGAAGATATCTCACCTTCCGCTTTCACTCACTCAACAGCGCATTGCTGCATCTAGTTTTAACTAGGCAAACGCCAAATTAGCGCCCTACTGCAATGCCTTCTCTGCGAGGATCTGCGCCGCCAATTAATTTACCTGATTTAAACTGAATGCCATGAAGACCGCTGTTTAGATCCACTACTTTGACGTTATGGCCGAGTGCCTTTAACGGCTCTTCAAGCTCAGCTATTGGTGTGCCCTTCTCTAACGCCGTATAGTCGTTTCTATTAGTTATTTTAGGTAAGTTGATGGCCTGTTGAATATCCAAACCAAAGTCTAAAACACCAATCAGGGTCTGAGCTACGTAGCTTACAATTCTAGAGCCGCCCGGCGAACCTACAACCACCTCTAAGTTCCCCTCTTTGTCGAACACCATTGTAGGGCTCATAGCACTTCTAGGGCGTTTACCAGGCTCTACTCGATTTGGTACTGGAAAACGGTTTTTGGTTGGTGAAAATGAAAAGTCGGTAAGCTGATTGTTAAGCAGGAAGCCTTCTACCATAATCCCAGAACCAAACATAAACTCTATGCTAGTGGTCATTGATACTGCATTACCCTCTTTGTCCACGATAGAGACGTGTGAGGTGTTAGGCAGTTCCATTGATGTACCAAGCGCTACATTCGCATCGGCGTAAGGATTGCCCGCGCGTTTGCGGCGCCACTCTTTATCAACAGCAATACTCTCGGCACGGCGCTGAAGATAAGCGGTATTAATCATGGCCGCAAACGGCAGGTTAGTAAAATCGCTATCTGCTATAAACTTCTCGCGATCCGCATACGAAAGCGCACTTGCTTGCGTATACAGGTTGGCAAACTCTACTGAATCCGGTGCGTATTGACTAAGGTTAAAACCTTCTAACATTTTAAGAATTTGATAGACGTTCACGCCACCTGAACTAGGCGGTGCCATACCGCAGATACGCTTTTCGTGATATAGCCCACAAACAGGTTCGCGTTTTATAGGCTCGTAGCTTGCTAAATCTTCTAACGTCATCTGGCCTGGGTTGATTTCAGCGCTATTTACCGCTTTTACTATTTTTTCAGCGACAACACCCTTTAATAAATAGTCGCTGCCCTTTTCCGCAATACCTCTCAACGTCTTGGCGAGCTTTTTGTTTTTCTTAACCGTGCCTTCTTTTAAAGGGAAGCCTGCCGGGAAGAAGTAAGTAGAGCTTGCAGGAAAATTTTTCAGGCCAGGGTGATAATCTAATGCAACAAGTTTGGCTAAACGCGGCGATACTTTAAAGCCGTCTTCTGCTGTTTTGATTGTATCGTCGAACAGCGTATTCCAAGGCAGCTTGCCGAACTCGCCCTGAGCCATTTCTAGCGCTTTTACTGCTCCAGGCACGCCAACTGACTTACCGCCTACTACGGCATCTAACCAGCGCATTGGCTTATTACCTTCAATAAACCAATGAGAATTGACAGCTTTTGGCGCTGTTTCACGGCCGTCAAAGGTGTGAAGTACTTTATTCTTATTATCCCAATAAAGGATAAATGCACCACCACCAATACCTGACGATTGTGGTTCAACCAGCGAAAGCATCGATTGCACAGCTACCGCTGCATCGATCGCACTTCCGCCCTTTTCTAAAATATTCTTTCCCGCCCAAGACGCATAGGGATTGGCCGCTACAACCATATAATCTTCGGCTTCAAATGCCTTTTTCTCTATGTAGCCTGTTGCCGCTTCTGGTTCTCCGACTTCACGTGTTTGCTTCGCGTTCGCACCAAAAATAAAACAGCTAGATAATGCAAGAGTTACCACTGAAGCTCTGAAAAAAGCACTGCGTCTCAAAATAATACTTCCTCTTATTTAAATTTTTCGGGGTTTATTGGGCGTTTTTTAAGAAACGCATCAAACGCTTCTTGAGCTGCGGTTGTGCCCAATGCTTCTAAAAATATATCAAACTCTTCGTTCATTTGTTGGTTTGTTCGCTCTCCGTCACCTTTTAATAGCGCTTTTGTTTGTTTAAGCGAAAATGAAGGCTTGGCGACGAGTTTCTCTACCGTAGTTTGAACCGTTTGATCTATTTCGTGAGCGTCGACAATTTTTGTCAGAATACCAAATTGATAAGCATCAGCAGAGGTAAAGGGTTCGCCCAGCATTAGCCACTCTGCAGCCTTTATATGACCCGCAACCTTAGGCAAAAGATAACTTGATGCATATTCAGGAACAAGCCCTAAGTTGATGAATGGTAGAACAAATCGGGTATCTGGAGTGGCGTAAACAAAATCGCAATGAAGTAAAAGCGTTGTGCCTATGCCCACTGCTAATCCGTGAACTTGTGCAATAACCGGTAAATTACATGCAGCCAAAGCTCGCATAAAGGCAGCTGTTTCTGGCACCTGAGCGTGATCTTGCTGCTGTGCGAAGTCTCCAATGTCATTTCCTGCGGTAAAACAATCACCGGCACCTTTTATCACCACCACTTTCGTTGAGCCATCGTTCTTAACACCTAATATGGCATTCGCCATTTCTTGGTACATATCGCGTGTTAACGCATTTTTCTTATCGGTTCGGTTAAGTGTAATGGTTAAGCACTGCTGATTATTTTCGGTAATGATGTAAGACATAATTACTCCTTTACTGTCGTCTTTTTGTTTTGGGCGTACTTCAGTTTTCACCCTATAGGCAATTTCTGTATCATAGCCAGCAAATTCTAATTTCAAAAATAACTAACACTGATGATGTCACTGCCGTTTTCGCTTAAGTATAGCGCTGGTCCTTTATTTATAGCGCTATGCTCCGTAGTCGCGTTTTTCTTTGAGCCTATGTCTGGCAATTATTTGGCTTACGATAGGTACGCCATTCAAGGTCTAGAAACTTGGCGTATAGTCAGCGGCAATATCGTGCACACCAATGGCTACCACCTACTTTTAAATTTAGCAGGTCTAGCGCTGTTGTGGGCGCTACACGGTGAACATTATCGCATTGGTTTGTACTTAAAAGTTTTTGTATGGTGCTGCTTAGGAACCAGTGTCGGGCTTTATTTCTTCTCTCCAGATCTAATATGGTACGCGGGTTTGTCTGGCGCATTACACGGTATTTTCGCATGGGGCGCCTGTGTTGATATAAAAGAGAAGATGAAGTCGGGTTGGTTACTACTTATTGGGTTAGCGATTAAAGTGGGATACGAGCAAATAGACGGTAGTAGTGAACAAGTTGCAAACCTGATTGACGCAAAAGTTGCCGTAGACGCGCATTTATTCGGGGCGCTTACGGGTATCGCAATCTTTTTACTTATGTTTATTACGGCGAAAAGAAAATAGAAACTCGAGCGATATAGCGTCACTCTTTTTGCGCATTTTAATTCGTTTAAACAGATAAAATGTGCTGAAGCAAAAAATGAAGATTAAAAAAAGGCCCGAATTCATTGAATTTGGGCCTTTTGCTGTAAGCCTATTACTTTGTGAACAACCCCGCGCTTCTTAGACGTTAGGCGATTCAAGTAAAGGCTTTGCTTATAAGTTTTCTTCAAATAACTTATAGATACGGCGGTATTCGTCAAGCCAAGAGCTTGGCTGCACAAAGCCATGTGGCTCTACCGGATAAATGGCCGTTTCAAAATCTTCTTTCTCAAGCTCGATAAGACGCTGTACCAATCGCACGGTGTCGTGGAAAAACACGTTGTCATCAACCATTGGCGCATTGATAAGCAAAGGCTTTTCTAGTCCATCGGCAAAATAAATCGGCGAGCTACGCTCAAACGCGATGGGGTCGATATCAGGCGTATTCAGAATATTAGCCGTATATGGCGTGTTGTAATGGGCCCAATCGGTTACCGGACGAAGTGCTGCACCTGCCGCAAACAGATCTGGCGCGGTAAACATAGACATAAAGGTTAAGAAGCCGCCGTATGAACCGCCGTATGTGCCAATACGCTCACGATCTACATTTGCATTCTCAACGAGCCAGTTAACACCATCACGCAAATCTTGCACTTCAGGCGTACCCATTTGACGATAAATAGCGGTTCGCCAATCACGTCCGTAGCCAGCACTAGCGCGATAGTCCATATCTAGTACGACATAGCCTTGCTGCACGAGCATGCTATGGAACATGTATTCTCGGAAGTAACCAGACCACCCCATGTGGGCGTTTTGCAAGTAGCCTGCACCGTGATTAAACACTACCGCTTTATTTGGTGCCGTCTTGTCGTAATTTTCCGGTAAATATACTCGTGCGTAAATAGGTGCATCGGTATGCGACGATTCAATAGCAACGATGTTAGGCACTGCCCATGGGAGTGCATTAAAATCTGCACTGGTGCTTTGCGTGATTTGCTTTGCCGCTGTTGTTTCGTTTGCTGGCTTAATATAAAGCTCTTGTGGTTGATTCACCTTGCTATGGCTTAGCAGCAAATGTTCACCATCAGGGCTAAGTGAATAGTCTGTCATACCATTCAAATCAGTCATGGTATCGATGGTATTGTCACTTAAATCTGCACGATAAACTTCGTAAAGCCCCGGGTGCTCCATATTAGCTTTAAAGTAGATATAATTGTCATCGCTAGAAAGCGTTAAATCGTCAACAATAAAACGGCCGCTGGTTAGCGCGACAGGCTTCTCGCCTGGCTTTTGAATGTACAAATGAGAGTAACCAGTATGCTCAGACTGATAGTAAAGTGTTTCGCTGTCATTTAGCCAATCAAATGCGTTGAAACGGTAGTTTACCCACGCATCGTCATGAAGCCTATGTTGGTTTTCTAGCGTTTTATTCGCTAAGTCGACTGTTGCAATCCAGCGGTCTTTGTTGTCCCACGCTTCTAGCATTACGGCAACAGCGTTACCGTTTTTGTGCCAGCGAATCGAAGGCTTAGTCCAATACCAGCTTTGCAGTAAGGTAATGTCGCGCGGCAAACGATTAACTTCATAGGTCTCGCCTTTTGCTTTCGCGTTTTCTTCTTTTACATCTGCAAGTACGTCGTCATTGTACCCAGGCAAATTAAAGTATTTAAGTTCACTCTTCTCGCCTGTTTTCAAATTAAGCAGCCACAGTTCATGATTTACCGATTCCGCATCTGCAACACGTTGGCGCACGGGTTTCGCGGCAATACGGCTGTCTTCTTGGATATAATGCGGCATGATGTCGCTGTCATCACGAGTCGGCTTATTTTCCGTGGTTGCTACTACCGCGAAGTTACCCGCAGGTGAAACGCTAATACCCGCTAGTCGATGCGACTTATCAAAGTAAAACGGCGTAGGTGCTACACTGCTGTTTTCTTTGGCCAACGCTTTTTGAGCGTCGTCTTTTTCTTGTCTGTTTTTGCGCTGTAGTTTGATGTATTCCACCAGCGACTGTTGCTGCTCGGCAATATAATCTTTAGGCGGCTCAACCGCTTTGGGTTCGTTGCTAAACTCCCAGCTCAATAATTCTTCGCGGTTGCCGTTAGATAGGTCTATAGCAATAAATTTGTTACCGCTTAACGCCATTAAGCGGCCATCAGTCATAAATGAAAGCGTTGACAGCGCATTCCCGCCACGCGCGATACGCACGGTTTCACCTTTGGTAAATTGCACATAAACACTGTCCTCAAATGAATAAGCAATTACACCATCATTTCTTACTACACGTTCGTCAAAACGATACTTGTGCAAATCTGATAATGGCGCTTTTACGGCATTTGCAGGGTTTGAGAGTTCAGCAACATAAACATCTGTTAACGCGCTATTCTGTCTTTCTTTTTCAAAAACAATTTTATCGCCATTGACCGACCACCCCATACCTTCGGGTAGCGCGCCCATCCATTGAGGGTCTGACATTATTTGCTTCAAAGTAATTTCACCATTTTTCGCGCTGTTCTGAGGCGCGACATCTGGTGTAACGGTTTGCTGGACAGTGGCAGCAGGAAGCGATGTAGACGCTGCTTGGTTAGATGGTTCGTTAGTAGTGCTTGCACATCCGCCCAACGCAAAAGTAACGCTAGCCGCGATGAGTAAAGAAGAGTATTTTTTCATTATTTTAAGTCGTTGTTATGTAAAAAACGTTAACATTATACGCAGAGCAGTTACTAATGCGCTAACGTTCATCGATTGAGATAGTGAACCAAACGTAAACCATCTGCGTTTATGGTTGTGAAACTGGTCTGTCGGCCTGAACAAAATAACAAAAATTCACTGATGAGGTAAAACACTATGAAAGCGAAAGGTTTTGTACCCGCGTTGCTTGCGCTCAGCTTTTTCACGACTCCTAGCTTTGCGAGCGAGTGCCCCAGCGTACTAAAGTTCATGAAACGTAAGCTCAACTCACAAGAAACGGTGAATTTGTGTAACGAATATGCCGGAAAGACCCTTTTAGTGGTTAACACAGCCAGCTATTGCGGCTACACGCCACAATTTGAAGGTTTAGAAGCCCTTTATAGTGATTATAAAGACAAAGATTTTGTAGTACTTGGCTTCCCGTCGCACGATTTTAACCAAGAAGATAATGATGAAGGCAAAACGGCAGAACTGTGTGAATTGACTTATGGCGTAAAGTTCCCGATGTTTGAACCAATATCGGTAAAAGGTGAAGACGCCGATCCTATGTATAGAATGCTAAAAACCGCCACCGGCAAAGCGCCATCATGGAACTTTAATAAGTACCTTATTGACAGTTCCGGTAAGCAAATAACCCACTACCCTAGTTCAACAAAGCCCACTGATCCGGCTTTTATCGCTGACATAGAGGCACTCCTCAAAAGCGAATAAAACCGTGAATATCAACGCTGCCTACAGGTCACACCAAACGAGAATCTAAAAGCCGCGCATAAAAAAGCCCCGCGTAAGACGCGGGGCAATCAAGCACACTCAACTTGGAACACACTTTTAGCTGAAAACATACTTCCTACGTTTTAGCTAACTGCATTAATTTAGTGTGTTTAGTTGTTGGTTAGTTCAATAATTTTTTCGCTTGCTTCAGCAAAAGCCTTATTTGCCTGCTCTTCACCCATGTTAAGTCCTTCAGCATAAACGAATTTTACATCGCTAATACCAATAAAATTTAAAAAGTGTTTTAAATATGGTGTTTGCGTATCAAAGTCTGAACCTGCATATACACCACCACGCGCGGCAAAAACAGTAGCTGATTTATTTTCTAATAAACCAACAGGGCCTGTCTCGGTGTACTTGAACGTGACACCTGCTCTTGCAATACGATCGAAATAAGCTTTCAAGCTCGATGGAATACCAAAATTGTACATTGGCACTGCCAGTACAATTTCATCTGCCTCTTTTACTGCTTCAACAATGTCATCAGAGATTTTTGCCAATGCCTGTTGTGATTCATTTCGCTCAGACGCCTCAGTCATCCACGCCTGCATCTCTTCACCTGTTAGGTGAGGAAGGGCCAGCGAGGCTACATCCACACGATTAATACTTACTGAGTCATCACTTTCAATTTTTGAAAGGTATTCGTTTGCAATTTTTGAAGAATTACCTTGTTCGCCACTAAGGCTGGAAAATATAGCTAAAACTGTTTTCATGCTGCACTCCAATGTTCGTTGTTTCGTTAATACACAATGATATTAGCGGAATAAGTTTGGATGAAAATCTCAAAAAAATGAGGTAACTGTTCTAGTTTATCGAACGATAATCTGAAAAATTAGACAACCTTGTAAATTAATTGAAAACATTACATTGAATTAATGTTGCAAGGAGGTTGATCTTCTCTTATCCGCTTCACGTAATCGGGTTTGCCACAACACAATTAAGAGGATACAAAAAATGAGAAGGACCAAAGCGCTCCTTGCATGTTCAATCTTACCACTATTTTTAATCGGCTGCTCTGATGATGACGATGATGAAGTCGTTGAAGTCCCCGCCCCCGTTATTGAGTATTCTAACGTTCGCGTTGTTCACGCAGCATCAGATGCTCCTATGGTAAATGTTACCGCCAACGATGCTATCCTTAACGGACTAGAGAATGTTGATTACCAAGTCGCTTCATCTCGCTTCGAAGTAGAAACAGGTACCTACGACATTGGCGTTACCGGCATTCTGCCTGGTGAAAATGCTGAAGTACTCCAAGCAGATGTTACGCTAGAAGCTGACATGAACTATGACGTTTTTGCCGTAGGGAATGTAAGCGATGAAACGCTTGCGCTTTTAACGGTAACCAGCACGGAAACCGCTGTCGATGCGGGTAACGCGCAAGTACAGATTGTACATGCAGCGTCTATGGCCCCAACGGTTGACATCTACGTTACCGCCCCAGAAGCGGATATTAGCGCAGAACAACCGCTCGTTACCGCTGAATTCACAGATTTTACCGATTTAATTCAAGTGCCGGCAGGCGACTATCAAATTCGAATCACGCCAGCGGGCGAAACCACTGTAGTGTACGACTCAGGCACGGTTAACTTGGCTGACGGCGCGGATTTACTCATTGCTGCCACTAATAATGTGGGTACGGGTGATTCGCCTGTAACACTACTAGCTGCAGACGGTGACGGCAGTTTCAAGATATGGGATACAGAAGCAGGTGCCGAAATTCGCGTAGTACATGGCATCAGCGATGCACCAGCAGTAGATGTTATAGCAAATAATGACATTGTCCTTGTAGACGGAATACAGTTCCCTCGCACCACGGACTATTTGCCTGTTGCTGCAGGTGATTACTTAATTGATGTTGTAGCCGATAGCGACAACAGTGTTGTGGCAATTGACGATGCAGAGTTGACGCTAGAGGTAGGCATGTCTTATACCGCCATAGCGAATAACGTACTTTCTGCACCCGAGTTAGACGTATTAGTTGATATGCCTCGCTCAATTGCGACAGAAGCAAAAGTACGTATTGTACATGCTTCACCGTCAGCAGGTAATGTAGACATTTACGTTACCGGAGACGGCGAAATTGATGCGGTTGACCCGGCATTTGCTGATATTGCCTATGAGACCGGTGAGCTTGTTGAAACAGGTTATGTCAGTTTAGCGGGAGGTGACTATGTGGTAACGGTTACACCAACAGGCACCAAAACAGCGGCAATTGAAACGGGCGTACTTTCACTAGAAAACGGTGAGATATACACAGCAATTGCCCTCGATGGCGCCATGGAAGGTGATTTACCTCAATTAGCATTGCTTGATGGGCTTGCGCCACCACCACCTGCTTTTAATGCTGATATGACTTACAACGTAAGTTTAAGTGGCTCACAAGAGGTACCCGCTGTTGATACTATGTCTACTGCAACAGCAGTGGTTGAAATTGACGAAGACTTACCTGCATTTAGTGTAAGCGTTGATGTTTCAGGCCTAACCGACGTAACTGGTGTGCATGTGCACGATGGCGGAATCGGTATGAACGGCCCGGTTGCTTTCCCACTCACTGATGCAGGTAATGGCACGTATGTTTTAGCTGAGACTAGCATTTCGCCGAGTAACTTAGGTGCGCTTACTAGTGGTGAATGGTATCTGAACGTGCACACTACCGCCAACCCAAGTGGCGAAGTGCGTGGTCAAATTGTTCCTGATACAACAGCGGTAGTGACATTCTCGCTAAGTGGCAGTCAAGAAGTACCAGCAGTAGATACTATGGCAATGGGCTCTGGCTATGCTCTTTTCGATACCACAAACAACAATGTTTCTCTTGTGGCGGTAACCACAATCGATAACGCGACTATGGCGCACATTCACACTGGATTTGCTGGTGTAAATGGGCCTGTGCTAGAAGCGTTGGTCGAGAGCGAAGAAACGGCGGGTGTGTGGATGACAGACGGTAGCGTAATGCTAGATGAAGCCACTGCTACGCAATTACTTTCAGGTGGTCACTATGTGAATGTGCATACAGCGGCATTCACTGGCGGTGAAATTCGCGGCCAAATCACGCCTGATAACATTGAAGTGTACGGCATTGTTGCTGATGGTTTACAGGAAGTGCCTGCAGTAACAACAACGGCAAGCGGTGCGGGAGCATTTACGCTTAACACATCCACAGGCGCATTATCTGGTAGCGTAACTATAACTGGTATGACTGCCAACATGGCGCACATTCACGAAGGTGAAGCGGGTGTAAATGGTAGTGTATTACTTGGGCTCACTGATGGTACCGATGGAATGTGGTCTGTACCAGCTAATACTACGTTAACCGCTGAGCAAATGGGTGTGATGGCTGACGGAGGTCTTTACACAAACTTCCACTCAGACGCATTTCCAAGTGGTGAAATTCGCGGTCAAATCACGCTAGGTTTTGACTAACAGGTGCTAGTCAAACATATATATTGAAGGCAATTAATACCATATAAAAAAGGGGCGAAAGCCCCTTTTTCTGTAGTTTAACGTAGCAAAACATTGTCTAAATCGTGTTTAGCGCTGCTTCGAAATCTGCAATCAAATCCTGAGTGTCTTCAATACCTACCGAAATACGTAGCATGGTTTCGGAAATCCCCATAAGTTCACGTTCTTCTGCCGTGTTCTCGAAATAAATAGTAGGGGCAACAGGAAGCGCAAGAGTGCGATTATCGCCTAAGTGTGTGGCACAGATTACCAGCTCCATCTCGTTTAAAAACGCAACCGGATCAGCACCATCAATAAGGTCAAAACTCAAAATTGCACCATATCCGCCGTTTAGGTATTCCCGTGCCATAAAATGCTGTGGATGGTCAGCAAGACCTGGATAAAACACTTTGGAGACTTTAGGGTGATTATCTAGAAAGGTTGCTAGCTGCATCGCGTTGTGCTGGCTTCGTGTTAAACGCAAATCAAGGGTTTCCATGCCCAATGCAATAGCCGTGGCTGATTGAGGTGCCAATGTAGCACCTAAATCACGAAGGCCTTTCTTTTTGATTTGAGTAATGCCCCATTGTGCTGTATCTGTAACCTGATAGGCAGGCTTGAGGTTGTCAAACTTTGTCCAGTCAAAGTTGCCAGTGTCGACTACTGCGCCGCCTAATACATTGCCGTGACCTGCGATGTATTTGGTTAATGAGCAAAACACCAGTGATGCCTTAACGTCTTTTGCATAGAAAACTGGCGGCGGTGTCATGGTGTTGTCAACCATAAACAGCATGTTCTTTTCTTCACAGAATTGACCAATGGCGTGAAGATCAGCAACCTGTGTTACAGGGTTTGCCACGGTTTCCGTGTAAACACCTTTTGTGTTCGGCTGATACGCTTCTTGAACTTGCTGAATGTCGGTCACATCAGTGTACGTAACCTGCACACCGAAATCTTTTATCGTTTCGAAAAGCTTCTTGTGTTGCCGAAAAGGTATTGGCTTACGATTAAATGATCGCCCGACTTTAACAAAGAAAATAAAGAACTGCTTATGGCCGCCATACCCGTTGAGTAGCACAGCGTACCTACTCCGCCTTCTAATTCGTTGAGCATATTTTGCAATGCAGCCACAGAAGGTGACGATGAACGAGAATAGACGTGAGCTGCGCGCTTGCCTTGAAACGCATCTATAATGCCTTGCGCATCTTTAAACTCAAAAAGAACCGAATTAGATGTGCTGCTGTGTACACCACCATGTTCCGGGGTGTTTAGCATGCGATCAGAATGTACCTGACGGGTTGTGAATCCCAATTTTGTCACGGGTGAAGCTCCGAAAATAGATGTTTGCGACCTAACCAAATACGCACTGTATTAGTCTATTTAAGACCGATGCGTACATACCACTTAAACAAATGGTTATGGCTTTATAATGCAGTTTTTAGGATATTTTGCGCAAACATTATCATAAAACGTATAAATAGTTTGCATTTGTTCATCTATATTAGTCACTTTATGAATAATTGGCCCCAATACAATTCTTTTTCTAGCGTAGTCCAATCCTATGACTTGGATAGGAATTTCAGCTTGTTTTGCAATATGCATAAACCCCATTTTCCATGGGTAAATGGGGCTACGAGTACCTTCTGGCGCTAAAGCAAGAATAAGCTGATCAGCCTCTTGAATTTTATTTGCAATAGAGGTGACCACGCCGTGGGCTTTACTTCTTTCAATGGGAATGCCTCCCAGCCTCCTTACAATGGCACCTAGTGGTGGCTTAAAGATGGTGTGCTTGCCAAAAAAATTAATGTTTAGCTTGAATGAAAAAACCACGAATAAGCCAATGAAAAAGTCCCAGTTTGATGTATGCGGTGCTACCGCTAATATGGCTTTTTTCTGATTGATGAGTTCGCCTTCTACTTGCCAGCCTCTTTTTGTAAGCAGCCATGCGGCAAACGACGACAGCCAATTTGGCCATTTTCGAGGGATACTGCTCCCTACAATGACTTTATTGGCTAGTATAGAATGGTTATGCGGGCGCGAGGGTTTTGTCATTATTATTATGCTCTGCTTTTTGTTCTATATTGGGTTTTATTTATGGTTTGATTTAGGACTTTATATACTGGTTAGCTGCATCGGCAGGAATTTATCAATAGGTTGCTTTCAATACTTCATCGACCTTCATACTTTCTTTTTCTGTTTTCTCCCCCAATATTGTCTTATGAAGTAAAACATTAGACTACGTTTACATTGACTAAGAGTAATCAAAATAAAAATGTAACACAATTGTTAACTTCAGCAATTAAACGATGTGTGGTGAACAAGTTAAGACAAGGACACTAGGTAAGCTATGTGTATTTTATTTATCGCAAACAAGATGCGAGATGACTACCCCCTAATAATTGCAGCGAATCGAGACGAGTTCTACGCAAGACCAACCGCACCCTCAAAATTTTGGGAAAGCCACCCGCACTTGCTTGCTGGGCAGGATTTAGAAGCTAATGGAACCTGGATGGGTGTTACGCGTAACGGAACAATTGCAGCGCTTACCAATGTGAGAGACCCACACAGCATCAGTAACAATGCGGTATCCCGCGGGGAATTAGTTGCTAATTGGCTTAAACAAGACCCGGCCCAAAAAGATTATGCCGAGCAGTCAGCATATTTAGCTACGCTTGAAAAAACGCGACACCAGTATAACGGGTATAACTTACTATTTGGCGATGTGAATGCGCTTCACGTTTACAACAACGTAAACAATTCGACCCACTCAATTGATACAGGTGTGTATGGGTTGTCTAACGCTGACATCATTTCTCCGTGGCCAAAAGTCACCCAAGGGGTTACCGCGCTCAATGATTATGTGCAGCAACGAAGTACAATCAATGATGACGATTTATTTGATATTTTGCGCCATGAAAATAAAGCAGATGACGCCCTGCTACCCGACACGGGCATTGGTTATGAGTGGGAAAAGGCATTATCTTCTATTTTCATTCAAACTGATAAATACGGAACGCGTACGTCTACTTTGCTATTGGTTGATAAAAACAATACGCTCACTTGGAAAGAACGCTGCTTTTCGGACAAAGGAAAAGCAATTGAAACCCGTGCTTTTTCTTTTTCCATTTAGTGTATTTTTGAAATGAAACTTTCATTTACGCTCTATAAAGCAGATTAATTGAAATATTTTCAACCTTTAGGGGTCGTTTTTTCTACCATCGATGGCATAATGCCTGCCTGCTAATTATTGCACACCAACGTAACGTGAGGACATATCGTGTTTGAAGTATTACCCCATCTCGCCCCTGATCCAATTCTTGGTCTGTCAGCTGCTTTTCGTGAAGACACCAACCCCAATAAAATCGATTTAGGTGTTGGCGTATATAAAGATGAGCAAGGTAATACCCCTATTCTTTCAAGTGTCGCAAAAGCGCAAAAAGTGCTTTTAGACAAAGAAACCAGCAAAACCTACATTACGCCTCAGGGTAACCAAGGTTTTATCGATGGTATGTTGTCTTTGCTTCTAGGTAAGAATAGCCCTGTTCTTCTTGCTGACCGTGTTGCTGCTGTTCAAGCACCAGGTGGTTGTGGCGCGCTGCGTATTTTATCAGAACTACTTGCCCGTTGTAACGACAACGCGAAAGTATGGGTAAGCGACCCAACTTGGGCTAACCACATTCCACTTATCGGCTCTGCGGGCCTTAAAATTGAAACCTACCCGTATTTCGATAAAGCGTCAGCGAGCATTCGTTTCGACGCTATGATGGAAACCCTTCGCAAAACTGAAAAAGGCGATATCGTTCTTCTTCACGGGTGCTGTCATAACCCTACAGGTGCAGACCTTACTAATACACAATGGGATGAAGTACTAGAAGTAGCTAAAGAGCGTGAATTCTTGCCTTTCATCGACGTAGCTTACCTTGGCTTCGGCGAAGGTTTAGATGAAGACGCGTACGGCATGCGTTTGTTGGTTGAAAATCTTCCAGAGGTAATTGTTGCGGCTTCTTGCTCTAAAAACTTCGGTCTTTACCGCGAACGTGTTGGTTTAGCAGCTATTATCACTGAAGATTCAGCAACGCGTAAAATTGCGCAGGGTCAAATTCAGTCTATTGCTCGTGGCATCTATTCAATGCCGCCAAGCTACGGTGGGGCATTGGTAGACATTATTCTTGCTGACGAAGCACTGAACAACGAATGGGTATCTGAAGTGAACGAGATGCGCGATCGCATGAAATCACTACGCTCAATGCTTGTACAAAACCTGCACGATAATGGTTCACCAAAAGACTTTAGCTTCGTGAACGACCAGAAAGGTATGTTCTCATTCTTGTGTATCACTCCAGAGCAAGTGCGCGAAGTACGTGAAAAGCATAGCGTTTACTTTGTAGATTCTAGCCGTGTAAACATTGCAGGCATCAACCAAGAAAACGTTGAAACACTAGCGAAAGCATTGGTATCAGTGCTTTAATCGCTAACTACCGATCTTCTAATTCTAAAGGCAGAGTTTGATACTCTGCCTTTTTTGTTTTCGTTCGAATTATTTGCCTTCTCTATTTGTGCGATAAATGCGCCCTTCTCTGCTGTCAGTGGCAGTTTGTCACACTTCTTAACAAATTTACGCCGCGCTTTATGTGTTTTCTCGTAGGGCACACGGCATATTGTCGTTACACTGTAACAATGTTGACGTAGACGTTAACTTCGTATTTATTAGTACTGACGTATAACAATTAGATTAACGACAAGAACAAGGATCACCAATGTCTAAAGTAAGTGTATTTTGTATTTCTGCTGCGTTGCTTGGCAGTGCTATGCAGGTAGATGCTAAGGAAGGCATGTTCACGCCTGAACAGCTCCCTTCAATTGCTGGCGATTTAAAAGAAACCGGTTTGGCAATTCCTGCAAGTAGCATTAATGATTTAACCGCGTTCCCTATGGGCGCTATTGTTTCTCTTGGTGGGTGTTCAGCATCTTTTGTATCTGACAAAGGCTTAGCGGTAACCAATCACCACTGCGCACGCGGTTCAGTACAATATAACAGCACACCAGAAAACAACTACTTAAAAGACGGTTTTCTTGCAAAAGAAATTGGTGATGAACTACCCGCGGCACCGGGTACTCGCATGTTTGTTACCGTAGATTTTTCTGACGTAACCGATAAAGTTATTGGCGGTATAGGTGACGATGTTCAAGGGCGTGAGCGCTATGACCTTATCGAGGCCAATCGCAAAGCACTCATTGCAGAATGTGAATCTGAAGCAGGCTTCCGCTGCTCTGTACCTTCATTTTTCCAAGGTCTTGAATACAAACTGATAAAGCAAATGGAAATCCGTGACGTGCGCATAGCCTATGCCCCTGCTGACTCTATCGGGAAATACGGCGGCGACGTAGATAACTGGATGTGGCCTCGTCACACCGGTGACTTCTCTTTCTATCGCGCTTACGTTGGTAAAGATGGGAAACCAGCTGATTTCAGTGAAGACAACGTACCGTTTAAACCTGACCACTTCTTGAAAGTTTCAGCTGCTGGCCTTGAAGACGGCGACTTTGTAATGGCGGCGGGTTACCCTGGTTCTACCAATCGCTATGCCCGTTTGTCGCAAGTTTCGTACATGTTTGACTGGCTATACCCTACTTACCTTGAACTGGTAGACGAATGGATTAAAACCATTGAAAGCTCGTCTGAAGAAGGTAGCGATGCGCGCATTAAATATGAAGCAACACTTGCTGGCCTGAATAACTTTCACAAAAATACCTTAGGACAGCTTTCTGGTGCTAAGCGTGTTGGGCTTGTTCCTCGCCGCGCCGAGCGTGAAGAGCAGCTGGCAGCATGGCTCGATGAAAACGGTAAGGGTGAAATGAAGCAAGCATTGGCCGAACTTGATGCGGTTAGCGCTGAACAAATGCAGATGAACAAGCAAAACTTCTGGTATAACAACCTAAGTCGCGCACAGCTTTTATCTTCTGCTCAGACCCTTTATCGCAATGCAATTGAAAGAGAGAAGCCAGATACAGAGCGCGAACGTGGGTATCAAGAGCGCGACCAAATTCGCCTTAAAGAAAACGCAGAGCGTATAGAACGCCGTTTTGATGCGGTTGTTGATCAAGCTGTGTGGCAAAAAATGATCAGCATGTACCTAGAGCAGCCTGAAGAAAACCGCGTTGCTGCTTTCGATAAAGCAGTAGGCATTGATGGTAGTACAGACAGCGAAACACTTCATAAAAAGTTAAAAGCGTTTTATGACAACACGTCACTGAACAACACTGAAGAGCGTTTGAAATGGTTAACCGCAAGCCGCGCTGACTTTGAAAGCAGTAACGACCCGTTCATCAAACTCGCCGTTGCGCTTTTTGATACTGAAATGGCCATTGAAGATAAGAGCAAAACACTTAGCGGTAAAGCTGCTGCGCTTCGCCCTAAATATATGAGTGCGATAATCGATTGGCAGAAGTCTTTGGGTAGCCTTGCTTACCCAGATGCGAACAGCACGCTTCGCGTGACTTACGGAAACGTGATGGGTGGCTCTCCAAAAGACGGCCTTATCTACGAACCCTTTACCCGTCTTGAAGGCATTACTGAAAAGGATACCGGCGAAACACCATTCGATTCACCGAAAAAGCAGCTTGAGCTTATTGAAGACAAACAGTACGGTCCGTACAAGCTTGAAGACATCAATAGCGTACCGGTTAACTTCCTTACGGACTTAGACTCAACAGGTGGTAACTCAGGCTCAGCAACACTTAACGCAAAAGCAGAACTAATCGGTTTGTTATTTGACGGTACATTTGAAAGTGTTAATTCAGATTGGGACTTTGATCCGAAAACAACCCGCACTATACACGTAGACACGCGCTACATGCTATGGGTAATGCAATACGTTGACGGTGCAACAAACCTTATCGAAGAGATGACCATCGTTAAATAGTCCCAAATAATGGGGTCAGAGTACATTTCTGCCCCCATCTTAAAGTGGCAAAATGGGGTCAAAGTCTTTACTTTGACCCTGATACGTTTCAGTGACAAGGAGGACGTTATGAGGTTACTAGTAAGGCTTGTGAGTTTAGCCGTGGCTGCGTACGCATGCTACGCGGGCACTACAACAGGTGACTGGAAAGCATCTATCGCTATTATTGCTCTGTGTACATTGGTATTTTTAGTATCGTTTGCCACAAAGACTGGCAGCAGTAAGTCTGGTTCCCACGGAGACAGTAGCGCAGCCATTTACACGCCAACCAGCAGCTCAAGCTCGTCTTGTGGCAGTGATGCCGGCGGCGGCGACTGCTAAAGCTAATGGGGTCAGAGTACTTTTTTCAGTATATAAATTACTCTGACCTCATACTTTGGGTGCTAAACGCCGTAGAAAAGTACTCTGACCCCCTCTATTTTATTTGAGGGCGCGGAGGCCTTGGGTCAATAGGCGGTCTAGTGCGTTGGCAAAGTTTTGTTTGTCACGCTGGGAGAACGCCTTTGGACCGCCAGTGTGTTCACCGCTTGAGCGCATGGTGTCCATGAAGTCCCGCATGCCTAAAATCTGCTTGATAGACGACTTATCGTATTCTTCACCACGGTTATTTAATGCTAGTGCATTTTTTGCCAATATATCAGCGGCCAATGGAATGTCATTGGTAATCACCAAGTCACCAGCTTCACACTTCTCTACTATATAGTCGTCAGCAGCATCAAAGCCTGAGGGCACTTGCGTTAAGGTGATGTGTTTGTCTGGTGGAACAGACATAAAATGGTTAGCCACCAAAGACAAAGGCAGCTTAGTACGTCTGGCTGCCTTAAAAAGAATGTCTTTGATCACTGCAGGGCACGCATCGGCGTCAACCCATATATGCATGGTCGTATCTCGTAATTGAAACTAATTACGCTAGCATACCACCATCTACCACTACTGTCGTGCCTGTGGTGTAGCTTGAGGCATCTGACACTAAATACAATACTGTCCCTGCCATTTCATCTGGATCTGCTACGCGGCCCAGCGGAATCACTTTCAGTGCGTGTTTCAAAATTTGCTCGTTAGTCGTTAACGCAGAGGCAAATTTAGTGTCAGTCAAACCTGGCAACAATGCGTTTACGCGAATGTTCAAGCTACCGCACTCTTTTGCGAACGACTTAGTCATGCTAATAACTGCCGCTTTAGTAATAGAGTAGATACCCTGCATGTCGCCCGGTGTTACCCCGTTAACGGAAGCGGTGTTGAGTATGACACCACCGCCCTGCTCTTTCATCATTTTGCCTGCTTCGATTGACATGAAGAAGTAACCACGAATGTTCACGTCTACAGTTTTGTTATAAGCGCCTAAGTCAGTATCCAAAACATGACCAAAATAAGGGTTCGCTGCCGCGTTGTTTACAAGAATATCCAGCTTACCGAAATCACGTTTGATGACATTGAAGGCTTCTGTAATTTGCTCCATTTCGCCTACGTGACAGGCCAACGCCGTTGCTTTACCGCCCGCGTCGCGAATTGAAGAGGCAACCGCTTCACAGCCGTCAATTTTGCGGCTCGATACAATAACGTGGGCGCCGTACTGGGCAAGCAGACGGGCAATAGATTCGCCGATACCGCGGCTAGCACCTGTAACCAATGCTACTTTTCCTGTTAAATCAAATAGGTTGTTCATTAAACATTCCTTCTCTTGCTGTTTATACGCAAGCTACGTATCTCAGTGTCCTATCTACGATAGCTGCATTTGTCTTATACTACGTCTTTTCAAGGGTATAAAAATGCGATCCCTTAAAAGCTCATCGTTTTAACATCAACACTCTTGTTGTTTATGCCAACATGCCTCCGTCTAGCACTACAGACTGCCCCGTCATAAATGACGATTCATCACTACAAAGCCATGCAATAGCATTTGCAATTTCTTCAGGCTTACCCAAGCGTTTCATTGGGTTGGCTGCAATTAATCCTTTCTGACCGCGTTCATCAAGTTTAGATAAGACGCCTTGAACCATAGGCGTATCGACAAAACTCGGACATACGGCATTGATACGAATGTTCGCTCGCGCGTATTCCACCGCCGCCGATTTAGTCAGCCCTACTACCCCGTGTTTTGACGCACTATAAGCACTTATCATGG
Organism: Alteromonas sp. ABV4_150; assembly: GCF_056311745.1. Taxonomy (NCBI): domain Bacteria; kingdom Pseudomonadati; phylum Pseudomonadota; class Gammaproteobacteria; order Alteromonadales; family Alteromonadaceae; genus Alteromonas; species Alteromonas sp. ABV4_150. The sequence goes on from NZ_CM149971.1 coordinate 4,047,959, forward strand.
GCGCTGAACGTAAACCCGCTACGGAGGCGATATTAATAATGTGACCGCCACCTGTTGCTGTCATGTGCTTCAGTGCGTTTTTCATGCAGTACCACACGCCTGCTAAGTTGACCTGAATGTTTTTCATAAACATCGCGTCGTCGACTTCGGTAAGTGGCGCAGGAAAATGATCGATGCCCGCGTTGTTTATGATCACATCTATCTTTTCAAGATGAGAAAGGGCCGTTTCGAACATCGCCTTAACCTGAGCAGGTTCGGTAACATCAACCGTCACTGCATACGCTTTACCACCTGATGCAATAATTTCTTCAGCCAGTGTTTTGGCGTTCTCTTCATTGAGATCGGCAATACCTACTATTGCACCACGTGCACTTAAAACGCGAGCTGACGCGGCACCGATCCCCGAGCCACCACCAGTAATAAGAATATGTTTACCTTCAACATTTGCAGCTACATTCATTAGCTGTACTCCAGTTTAATTTACGTGCGCTGCATCTTCTTCTGCAATGTCTTAAGCGCACATAGTAATGATATAAATTTAGAAATAGCTTGCCTTAACGTTGTTGCAAGATGCTTCTCGTGACGTCAGTACTTCTATATCGCGGCTTACTAGCGGTAATTCCCAATTTAAGAAATACTCTGCTGCGGCAAGTTTTCCTTCGTAGAAGTCAATATCCTGTTCGCCAGCACCATTACTTAATGCTTGTTCGGCAACGTTAGCTTGGCGCAGCCAAATCCAGCTCACTACACAGCTTGAAAATATGTTTAAGAAACAACTTGCATTGGTTAGCAACACAGACTGCTTATCAGAGCGCAGGTCTGCTGCAGCTTGTTGTATAAGTGCGCCAAGCTGGTCCAAATAAGGTTTTAATTTTGCTGCCAGCGCCTGTGCTCTCGGCGTTTCTGCGCGCTTCATATCTCGCGTGACACGAGAAAGTAGCACTTGCAAACCTTTACCGTCGTGCTGCCACAACTTTCTTCCTAATAGGTCTAACGCCTGAATGCCGTTAGTACCCTCGTGAATTGGGTTTAGGCGATTATCGCGCCAGCACTGCTCAACCGGGTATTCTCGGGTGTAACCCGCGCCGCCTAAAATTTGAATAGCTAAGTCGTTAGCTTTAGGGCCGAACTCTGACGGCCACGCTTTGAATACAGGCGTTAATAAGTCTAGAAGTTGGGAAAGCTCGGTACGCTTTTCACTGTCTGCCTCGGTTTCCACCTCATCGATAAGCATGCTGCCGTATAAGCAAAGCGACATACCGCCTTCACAATACGCTTTCTGCGCTAGCAGCATCCGGCGAACATCACCGTGATTAATAATAGGCGTTGGGTTGTCTTCGGGTGCTAAATTCGGTGCGGCGCGCCCTTGTGTACGGTCTTTTGCGTACTCCAATGAATATCGATAGCCGCGATACCCTATCATTGCCGCACCGTAGCCCACACCAATACGTGCTTCGTTCATCATCATGAACATATAGCGCAAACCTTGATGGGGTTCACCAATAAGGTAGCCATGACAATCGCCATTCTCACCAAACGTTAGCGCCGTTGAAGTGGTGCCTCGATAACCCATTTTATGAATAAGGCCTGCAAGAGTGACATCATTACGTACATCTGGGTTGCCGTCTGCGTCCAGGCGATATTTAGGTACGGCAAATAGTGAAATGCCTTTAACACCTGCAGGACCGCCAGGAATTTTTGCTAATACCAAATGAACAATGTTATCGGAAAGCTCATGTTCACCGCCTGAGATATAAATTTTGCTACCTTTAATGCGATATGTGCCATCATCCTGTGGCTTCGCAGAGGTGCGGATATCGGCAAGGGACGAACCCGCATGAGGCTCAGTAAGCGCCATCGTTCCGGTAAAATCACCCGCCAGCATTTTTGGAAGGAATGCGCTTTTGATATCGTCTGAGGCAAAGTGTTTAATTACGTTGGCGGCAGCCGCTGTTAAAAATGGATAAGCAGTAGACGACGGGTTTGCAGCTAAAAAATACCCAGCACAGGCATTCATCACGGTTACTGGAAGCTGCATACCGCCATCTTCAAAATCGAAGTGACCCGCAATAAATCCTGATTCTCTGTAAGTATCAAAGGCGACTTTAACATCGTCAATCATTGAGACTTTTGTACCATCAAAGGTAGGCTCATTTTTATCGGCCACATCGTTGTGAGGAAGAAACAACTCTTCCGCCATTTTTTCTGCCATATCTATGACGGCGTTAAAAGTTTCGACATTGTGTTCTTCAAAGCGTGTCTTTTCGCACAGTGCTTCTGTATTCAATACCTCGTACAGCTGAAACTGCATTTCGCGACGTGGAATGAGTTGGTCGGCCATAGTGTCCTGTCCTCTACGAATATTTGTTAATACATTGTGTCATATTCGTTACTATGCCATTATTGTCATTTATGACACAATAATGGCTAATACCGCCAATAATCATTATCTTTTATGTCTCCTTATAAATTTAATTATTTTTATGAATAGCGCGAAATTGACTGTTACTGTTCTTGGTTTCGATCAAGCCCTGGCATCTGCTATTACAGGTGCACTTGATGTGTTCGCTTTTGCCGGTATTAGTTGGCAGCGAATTCATAATCTGCCCACCACACCCCAATTTAAAGTTCAACTGGCTAGTCATCATGGGCAATCTATTCTCTGCTCTAATCAAGTTTTGCTGCAGCCGAATATTGCTATTGAAGATGTATCTCACACCGATGTTTTGCTTATTCCAACTATCGGTGGCGATATTGATGAAGTACTGAATGACACACAGCCGCTACTGGTTCATATCAAGCGCCTTCAAAAAATGGGAGCGGATATAGCAGCTAACTGCACGGGTAATTTTTTATTAGCGCAGACAGGTTTACTCAATAATAAAATCGCAACGACTCACTGGGGTTATGCTGAAAAATTCGAGACCATGTTTCCAAATGTAAATCTGCAGCCAGAGAAAATGGTGACAGAGGACGACACTGTTTATTGCGCGGGCGGCGGTATGGCATGGATTGACCTGTCGATACTTTTGATAGAGCGCTACTGTGGTCACCAAATTGCCAGCGATACTGCAAAGTCTCATGTGTTAGATGTGTCGAGAACGAGCCAGACAGTGTATGCAAGCAGTCGTCAACGGCGCTTTCACACCGACAAAGATATCAAAGCGGTCCAGTCGTTTTTGGAAAAGAATTTACAGCGCAAATGCAAGCTAAGTGAATTAGCACATCACCACAATATGACTGAACGCACGCTTATTCGCCGCTTTAAGAACGCGTGCGACACCACGCCCGGCCAATACTTACAGTCACTGCGAATTGAACACGCAAGGAAACTACTCGAGACATCCAGCATGCCGCTAGAGCAATTGATCAATTCGGTAGGCTATGAAGATCTGAGTTCTTTCACTCGCCTTTTTAAAAAAACGACAGGATTATCACCTTCTCAGTATCGCGCAAAGTTCAAACGAAGTTAGCAAAATTTTATACGCTTATATACGACTTGCACCATAAAGTTATCTTCAACAGCATTGGCATGCTCCATACCTGAGCACAGGTGCACTTTCAACACATGCACTCGAACTTATATGGTGCACTTTTAGGGGAGAAATGCGTTCTTTTGCACAAATATGAAGTTTTTATTTAAAAGTTTGTGTAAAATGCAACGCCAAGCATAGATTGTTAATTTTTGTGCTAAAAACACTACAAAAGTATAAATTTAAAATCATCTTGGTGGAAACATGAGAACACACAAAATCGCCACTCTAGCGTTAGCTGTTAGTGCAGCGTTCAGCTCTTCAGTTCTTGCACAAGAGGCCGCAACGACAGAAAAAAAAGAAGCCTCACTTGAACAAATTACCGTAACTGCGCAAAAGCGTACCCAGTCTATTCAGGAAGTCCCTATTTCTGTAGCGACTCTAAGCGGTGAAAAATTCGAAAGCCTATTTTCAGGCGGTGAAGATATCCTTGCTCTAGCTGTTCGCGTACCGGGTCTTTATGCAGAATCTTCAAACGGTCGTGTTGCACCACGTTTTTATATTCGTGGTCTAGGTAACACCGACTTCGACCTCGCTGCATCACAACCTGTTTCTATTATCATGGACGAAGTGGTAATGGAAAACGTAGTACTTAAAAGCTTCCCGCTTTTCGACGTACAGCAAGTTGAAGTACTTCGCGGCCCACAAGGCACACTATTTGGTCGTAACACCACAGCCGGTATTATTAAATTTGACACCGTCAAGCCTACACAAGATGTAGAAGGTTACGCGAAAGCTGGTTTCGGTTCATACGGTACTATGAATTTTGAAGGCGCCATTAGCGGCGGCCTAACTGACGAGCTTTCCGCGCGTTTATCATTGCTATCACAAGAACGTGATGATTACATCGATAATGCTTTCACGGGCGAAAACGACGCGATCGGTGGCTATGACGAAAAAGCCTATCGTCTACAGCTTCTTTGGGAGCCGTCTGCCGACTTTTCTGCTTTGTTAAACGTACACGGCCGTGAGCTTGAAGGCACAGCGTCTATTTTCCGCGCTAACGTGTTTACTAAAGGCAGCAACGAACTTAACGAAAACTACGATCGCGAAACTGTATTCTACGACGGAGATCTTCAAGGCGACGGCATTGATAACAACCCACAAGAGTACGACGGTTTTGGTGCTTCACTGAAACTAGAGTACGACATGGATGAAGTTACTTTCACCTCAATCTCTGCTATTGAGACTGCTGAAGGTTCGAGCCTAGGTGATGTTGATGGTGGCTTTAATCGAGCCGACGGCACATCAGGCCCTGGATTCATTCCTTTTTCAGCGGTTACGCAAGATAACCTAGACGACTTAGAGCAATATACCCAAGAGTTTAGATTCTCTAGCAACACTCGCGATGCTTTGAACTGGCAGCTAGGTGCGTTCTACTATGACGCATCGTTTAACGTTACCAGCATCGACGGATTCTTTGGTGCAACAACCGTATTCCACGAAAACCAAACGTGGGCAGTATTCGGTCAGACGTCTTATCAAGTTAACGAAAAACTAAACGTTACGGGCGGTATTCGTTACACCCACGACTCTAAAAGTTTAGTAGTCGGCGACCAAAACGTTGACGGTTTTGCTCTAGTAATTGGCGCTGCGGAAGTACAAGACTACGAAGACATCGATGTGGACGACGGTCAAACTAGCTTTGAACTTAGCGCAAACTATCGCGTTACTGATGATATGTCTGTTTTTGCTCGCTACGCTAATGGCTTCCGTGCTCAAACAATTCAAGGCCGCGACGTTGCATTCGAAGGCTCGCCTTCAGTTGCAGATGCAGAAACGATCAACTCATTTGAACTTGGTATTAAGTCGGACTTGCTCGATGACTCACTACGTCTAAACGCTGCAGCATTCTACTACACAGTAGATGACATGCAGTTCTCAGCAATCGGTGGTGGCAACAACTTTACTGCCCTTGTAAATGCTGACAAAGGCGAAGCGTACGGTTTTGAAGTAGACGCACAGTGGCTAGCGACTGATGAGCTTACGTTTACAGCGGGTTACAGCTATAACCACACTGAAATTAAAGATGACTCACTGACTGTTTCACCGTGTGGAACAAGTGCTGCTGATGGATTTACCGGTAACTGTACAGTAACAGACCCTCGTCCAGACGGTTTTGTAGCCTCTATCGACGGCAACCCATTCCCACAGGCGCCAGAGTCTATCTTCAACTTCACAGCACGCTACACCATCCCTATGGGTGATGACGGTGAATTCTTCGTATTTACTGATTGGGCGTTCCAGGGTGAAACCAACATCTTCCTTTACGAAGCAGTTGAGTTCACTACTGACGACAACTTTGAAGGCGGTCTACGCATTGGTTACGAAAACTTCGCGCACAACTACACTGTAGCGTTATTTGGTCGTAACATTACTGACGAAGACAACGTTAAAGGTGCCATCGACTTCAACAACCTTACAGGTATCGTGAATGAGCCGCGCGTTTGGGGTGTTGAGTTCAAATACACTTACTATTAATCAAAGATAAGTAGCTACTTTCATTTATTATAGCTATTTAGATTATCAAAGCGGTGACGTTGAAAAACGTTACCGCTTTTTTATTTCTTTTAGGCCGCCATGTGAACGTCTGAGGTTGGCACTTGCACCAGCTGCTGTAACTTTCTGCACACCTGCACCCAGCGCGCGACTTTTTGATAGTAGACCTGTTCTATTAGCTGCCCTTTTTCATCAAACAGAAAGCTCGCTAACTTTCCTTTATTACCCGGCATATAAAAATGGTGCACGGTAAATTGCTTTGATAATGGGGCGTGCGCCACTTTTTGATACATACAAAAAGGCAGCGCGTTTGCGCGCTCATCGCCACCGGTGAGGCGAGTACGGCGTTGAAACGTGTCTGAACCGAATTCAGCCAAAATGCCGTGTTTTGAAATAAGTTGATCAACCGCTTTGATGCCTGTTTGCATAATTTTCTCCTAAAGGTTGTGCGAAGTAGCCCAACCATATAAGACTCAAAATAAACCATACTGATATTTATACAGTATATGGTTATTTGTTTAAAATGCAAACAAAAAAGCCGCTTTAAAAAGCGGCTTGTTTTCTTTCGAAATAATGAGAAGTTAATTAAGCGCCGATTCTAAAAACGCCCACTGGTCGGCATACCCCTCAATTCGCATCCAAGTAGGCGTGCCCGCGCCGTGACCCGCGCGGGTTTCTACACGAAGCAGTACTGGATTATCACACCCTTGATCTGCCTGTAGTTGCGCAGCGAACTTATAGCTATGCCACGGTACAACGCGGTCATCGTGATCGCCTGTTGTTACTAATGTAGCCGGATAACAAGTGCCGGGCTTAGTGTTGTGAAGTGGCGAATAAGCATAAAGCGCTTCAAATTCGTCTTTGTTTTCACTTAAGCCGTAATCAGAAGACCATGCTCGCGCATTTGCACTAGGTGTGTGATAGCGAAGCATATCTAATACACCCACTGCGGGTAGTGCTGCCGAGAAGAGATCAGGTCGCTGGGTAAGTGTTGCGCCCACAAGTAAGCCGCCATTTGAGCCACCTTGTATACCCATTTTGTTTGGATTGGTATACCCACTTTCCACTAAGTACTCGCCGGCCGCAATAAAGTCATCAAAAACGTTTTGCTTGTTAAGCTTAGTGCCAGCCTTATGCCACTGCTGCCCATATTCGCCACCACCTCGTAAGTTTGCGATAGCCAGAACGTTTCCCTGCTCTACCCATACCATGCGCGACACTGAATATCGTGGTAGTAATGAGATATTAAAGCCACCATAACCGTACAATAGGGTTTTATTGTTTCCGTCTAACTTTAAGCCTTTCTTGTGCACAATAAACATGGGAACTTTGGTGCCATCTTTACTGGTGTAAAACACCTGTTTGGTTTCATAGTTATCGTAGTTAATTCCCGTATCGATAGTTTTAAATAGTGATGACTCACCACTTTCAACATTGTAGGCATACACCTGACCCGGGTTAGTAAACCCAGTAAGCTTGTAAAAGGTCGTATCTGCATTTTTACCGCCGTAGAAGCCGCTCACGCTACCGATATCAGAAAACGCTATTTCATCGATTTTTTTGCCGCTTAAATCAAAGACACTTACTTGCCCTTTTACGTCTTTGAGATACTGAGCAAAAAGCTTTTCACCTAAAAGTGAAACGCTAGACAAGGTAGCAGCAGTACTTTCAATTACGGTTTCCGTTGCTTTAACACCACCATCCAAATTGACTTTAACGACCTTACCAGTTGGCGCGCCTGCAGTAGATTTAAAAAATAACGCATCTTTCTGTTCGCCAATTAAATCGTAACGCCCATCCCATTTATCGAAAACGGGAACAAGATGACTGTTTTCTTTTGTAAGAGATTTAGCATAAACCCCATTAGCCTGATACCCCTCAAATACGGATATAAGCAACGTATTTCCATCTTGCACTACTGATGGATATGGGTTCCAAGTGGGTTTATTATCAAATGCAAAGACCTTTTTATCTGCACTTTGCTCTGTACCTATAGCGTGAAAATAGATAGATACGGTTTGGCTATCATCATATTTATCCGCCTCATCTTTTGGGTAACGAGAATAGAAAAAACCACTTTCATCCGGAAGCCAAGCAATATTTGAGAACTTAATGCCTTCAATGGTATCGGTTAAGTCTTCTTTACTGCTGGTGTTACGAACGTGGATGGTCTTCCAGTCGGTGCCGCCGTCTGACAGCATGTAGGCAAGATAAGACGCTTTAGGGCTGAGCTCAGTCGACGCCATTGACACGGTACCGTCATCACTCAAGGTATTCGGATCGATGAGTACTTCAGGTTCACCGTTTACGCCATCGGCCATATAAAGTACGTACTGATTTTGCAAGCCGTCGTTATAAGAATAAAACAACTTGCCGTTCACCATGTAGGGCGTTGAATACTTCTCGTAATCCCATAGCGCGGTTAAGCGTTCTTTGTAAAGCTCTCTAGAAGGTAGTTCAGCCAGATAAGGACGAGCCAACGTATTTTGCGAATCGACCCAAGCTTTAACTTCTTCGCTCTTTTCGTCTTCTAACCAACGATATGGATCGCTTACCATAGTACCGTGATAGTTATCTTGCTGCGCAACGGTTTTGGTTGCTGGATAGCTAGATACCTTAGGCATAGTAGCGCTTTGGGTTTCACTTCCAACCAAATTAGTATCAGCGGTATGTGAAGTTGTGCATGCAAAAGTTAAGCATGCTGACGCTGCTACTACAGCTGCATAAATCAGATTTTTTATCATTTTTTCATTCCTTAAAAGAAAATGCCGGTTTTACCCGGCATTGTCTATTTAGCTTTCTGTCGTAACTTGTTGGTGTCTTCTTCCTCTAAACACATTTTTAAGGTCGTTGAGAATTAAGTACAGTGCAGGAACAAGCAGCAAGGTGATTACCGTGGCAAACAAAATACCGAAGGCCAAGGAAACCGCCATTGGTATAACAACTTGAGCCTGCAAGCTGCGCTCAAACACTATTGGCATAAGCCCCATGAAAGTTGTTAATGAAGTCAGGATAATAGCTCTAAAACGCTGTGTTCCAGCGCTAATAGCCGCATCCATAAGTGACATGCCTTCTTTACGAGCACGATTCACAAAGTCCACCATAATCAAGCTGTCGTTCACCACAACACCTGACAATGCGATAATGCCGCACACCGATAGTACGCTCACTGCCATTCCCAATACCAAATGACCAACTATTGCGCCCACAATACCAAAAGGAATTACTGACATGATAATGAAGGGTTGGCTGTATGATTTAAGCGGTATCGCAAGTAAGGCATAAATAGCAAATAACGCAAACAAGAGCCCCTGCATCAGACTTACCATAGCATCAGCCTGCTCCTTTGAATTTCCTTGTAGCTGAAATTCAACACTCGGATAGCGGGCTAGTAGGTCTGGCATTAAGTTATCAATGACATCGTTAGTCACTTCTGAAGGGTCAAGTAACGCTTTATCAACTACACCCGTTACGGTGACTGAACGTTTACCATCTACACGAATGATTGAATCGAACCCTTGCCCCACGGTGAATGTGGCCACCTGCTCAAACGGGATCTCTTGACCGTTTGGCGCACGAATACGCATATTTTCAAGATGCTCTATGGAACTGCGTTCCGCTTTCGGGTAGCGCACCATAACTTTTATTTCTTCATCATCACGCTGAATACGCTGCACTTCTGCACCGTAAAAACCAAAGCGAACTTGCTGACCTAAATCGCGCAGTGAAATGCCCAACGCATCGGCCTGAGGTTTCAGCGCTAACTGAATTTCTTCGCTACCGCCTGAGAAGGTATCGTTGATATCGGTAACGCCTTCGTATTTATCTAAGGCCTCTTTTATATCGTCACTTATAGCTCGCAATGCCTTAATATCGCTAGAGCTGAATTCAAAGCTTAAGTCAGCACCGCCGCCAGGACCACCCGGTGAGCTAATATTAAATGACTTCACTCCCGGAATTTCAGGGACCTCTTGACGCCACATATCCTGAATTTCAAAGTCAGTAAGCGTGCGGGTTTCACCTTTTGTAAGCTCAGCAAAAATTTCACCACCTAAGTTACCATTGTCAAAGGCTATCGCGTGCTTAATGACGTTTTCGCCCGTCTCTTCTGCAACTTTGTCATCCATACGATGCATAGCTTCGCGAAGTGTAGTTAGTACCTTATCTCGCTGTTCTAGTGACGAGCCGGGCTCTAACTCAAAGCTGGCCATCATAAAGTCACTAGGAATATTCGGGAAGAATACAAAACGCACGATGCCGCCACCAAACAGCCCCACTGTAAGAATAAGCATCGCCAAAAAGACTGCCACTGTTGTATAGCGATTGCGTATTGCTTTTGCCAGAAACGGCGCGTACTTATTATTAATAAATGTCTTTATGCCTTCACTGAAGAAGTCGCGGAACTTTTGGAACGCGTTAGCTTTTTCCGGATCATAAGGCTTGAGCTTCATGTGCACTAAGTGCGCCGGCAGGATTAACTTCGATTCAATAAGCGAGAAGATAAGACAAACAATCACCACCATGCCGATGGTTTTCCAAATAATGCCGAATGGACCGGATACCATAAGCATGGGTGAAAACGCAGCAATAGTGGTTAAAACACCAAAAGTTGCAGGCATAGCAACTTTTTTAACGCCCGCAATAACGTTATCAGCACTGTGCCCTTTTTTATCTATTTCAGAGTAAGCCGATTCACCCATGATAATTGCGTCATCTACCACAATCCCCAATACAAGAATAAATGCAAAAAGACTAAGCATGTTAATCGACACGCCAACCATATCTAACGGCATCACAAGCAGGGTGCCAAGAAAGCAGACTGGCAAGCCAACGATAACCCAAAACGCGAGCTTAATTTTCAAAAACAGTGAAAGTACTAAGAATACAAGCAATGCACCGAAGAACATGTTCTCAAGCATCATATTAAGTCGGTCAGCCAGATAGAATGAGCTATCACCCCACGTATCGGCAGTGATATGCGCGGGAAATTCCGATTTTTGACTGTCAATGTAAGCGTTAACTTGCTCTGAAATTTCTAACGCGTTTTGGTCTCCCACAGCCTGCACACGCAAGCTAACCGCGGGTTTATCATCAAACAATGCATATTGATTGTTTTCAATAAAGCCATCGTTGATATAGGCAACATCACCCAAAGTAACGCGAGTACCGTTAGCGTTTGTGACGAGTACGATTTGAGAGAAGTCCCAACCGGTATAGGCCTGCCCTTTTGTTCTTAGCAGTATGTCGCCGTTTTCCGTGCGAATTGAACCACCGGGTAAGTCGACACTGGTTTGACTCAAACGAGCGACCACATCAGCAAACGTAAGGTTATACTTTTGTAAATCGACTTCAGATAGTTCTACAGAAATTTCATAATCTCTTGAGCCTACAACCTGAACACTTGATATACCTGGCAGGTTAGCAATGTCATCCCTTAAGTCTTTAGCAAACTCTTTCAACTCTCTTTCAGAAGCATCCCCATAAACTGATAGCCATATCACGTCCTGTTGGATTTTTTGGCGATAGATAACGGGCTTTTCAGTATCTGCGGGAAAACTTGGAATGGCATCAACTTGAACCTTTACTTCATCAAGTAGAGACTGAACATCATAGTCTTCTTCTACCTGTATACTTACCGTCCCCATGCCTTCTACGGCGGTAGAGTTCAGCTGCTTTATTCCTTCCAAGTCCTTTATAGACTCTTCAATTTTAAGCAGCGCCCCCTCTTCAACTTCCTGAGGGGCTGCTCCCAAGTAAGGTACACGAACACTAATGACGTCAATTTCAAAGCTCGGAAACACTTGTTTTTGAATACTGAAAGCACTGAACAAGCCGCCCACAATAAGCAAAATCATCAGCAGGTTGGCCGCCACATTGTTACGCGCAAACCAAGCAATTAAACCTTTGTTGGTATCGATGCGACTCATTAGTTGTCACCTTCCGACGATTCGCTTTCCACACTATCAGTACTATCAGAAGAGTCCGCTTCTGCAGTATCAGCAAGTACGGGCTCGTCACCCGGCAGGCGCACTTTCATGCCGTCGTATGGGTTTGGAACCGCACTGGTTACCACCAAACTTCCTTCCGCAATACCTGAGCGAATAAAGACATCTTTCGCTGTGGTGCGGGCTACTTCGACAGGCTTAATTTCAATTTCGCGATTATCGTTCACAGTAAGCACGGTATTGTCTAAACGCAAAATGCTGCGAGGTAACACGACAAGCTCTTCGTTTTGACGTGAGGTAATTTCTGCTTCAACGAACTGTCCAAAACGCAAAGGTGACTGGTGTGAAGTCTGCAAATTGTAAGGGTCTTGCACCTCAACAATGGCATACACCACTCTGCTTCCTGTATCCAAAATACCTTCTGAACGAACCAGTTGACCTTCCCAAACGCGTTTAACACCACCAACAGTCGCAGTTAATGAAACAGGGGCCCCTTCGCTAGACTGCCCAGCAATATTAATAAACATTAAGTCGCTGTCGGTAATAGGTAACCTAACTTCCGCGGTATCAGTAGAGTAAATAGTGCCAAGTACAGAGCCCATGGCGACAAACTGTCCGAGATCTATATTACGCTCCACCACAATACCGTTGTAAGGAGCGGTAATTTGGGTTCTAGCCAAGTTACGCTTAGCGCGCTCCAACTTAGCTTCTGCCGCTTTCACGTTTGCCTGTTCTTTTGCCAATTGAGGCTTTCTTAAGCCTAACTCAGGCGGCGCTACGTTTCTGACTGAACGCCATTCTTGTTCGGCTACTTTTCCGCGAGCTATTTCTTCTTGAAGGGCTGCTTTAGCTTGGGCCAATTCAGCTTCGGCTAACTTAAGATCAGTACGATAATCATCTTGTTCTAACGTGGCAAGTACATCGCCTTTTTTAAAAGTTCCACCAGCAACAAAAACTTTCGACAAGCTTATAACTTGACCACTGACCTGTGCACTCAATGACGTTTTATTCTGCGGAACTACGTTACCCTGGGATTTGACAACAAAGTTTACTGCTTCTGAGTAAACTTCTTTTGCGTCAACGAGAAAAGCGGGAATTTCTACGGGCACTTGCTCTGGAGGCTTACGTGATTTGATCATAACCGTCGCGGCGATAAACGCGATCAGCACTATGAATAATGGAATACCACTTTTCATTAACATGGAGTTTTTCATTTACTATCCCTGAGAAAGAAGGCACCTGTGCTAGTGACATTTAGGCTATAGACTACCACCCTATTCACTTATCACCTGATAACCCGCTAAATTCTATTATTATTGTTTCAACACTAGTGTACTGATTTTATGTTCTGCATGCTCAATTAAGATTGTTAAATTTTGTTTCTAATTGTTGTTTTTATACACATTCAAAAATCAGCACACCTAATATAAAAAATTATCAAAAGAATACAAAGTAAGATTGATAATTATCAGGTTTTCGTTGATTATTTGAGCACTCATTGGTTATGAGTTAACCGACGGCTGTTGTTCAAGCTAACTTTCTAATGAGAAATAGCCTCGGGAATGATTTCGCTACGTTGAAGGGAAAACACATTATGAGTCTTAAGAAACAATACCTTAAATCAAAACCTTTGTGCAAAGTGACATTTCGACTGAATGCGGAAGCAGCAAAAGATGCGAAAGAAGCTGCACTATGTGGAGATTTCACTGATTGGAAAACGCAGCCACTGACGATGAAAAAGCTTAAAAGTGGCGATTTCACATTAACAGTGGATTTGGAAAAAGATCACGAATATCAGTTTCGCTATCTTATCGATGGTGAAAAATGGGAAAACGACTGGGCAGCCGACGCTTATACCCCCTCTCCTGTTAGCCTAGAAGATAATTCAGTTGTGCGTGTTTGAGTGGTAAATCAGCTTCAAAACAAATCTTGATTCGCCATAGGTACATATAACAATACCCCTACAAAAAAGGCTGCACAAATGCAGCCTTTGTCTTATTTCGCCTAAGAGCTCGAATTAAAGCGTTCCTTCCAACTCTGGAAGTACCTCAAACAAGTCGCCTACCAAGCCGTAGTCAGCAACCTGGAAGATTGGCGCTTCTTCGTCTTTGTTGATAGCAACAATGACTTTAGAATCTTTCATACCTGCAAGGTGCTGAATAGCGCCCGAGATACCTACTGCAATGTAAAGTTGAGGTGCAACAATCTTACCTGTTTGACCCACCTGCATATCGTTTGGAACAAAGCCTGCATCTACCGCAGCGCGCGATGCACCGATGGCTGCACCAAGCTTGTCTGCAATACCTTCAAGGAGCTTGAAGTTGTCACCGTTCTGCATACCGCGACCACCAGAAATAACCACTTCCGCTGCCGTTAGTTCAGGGCGCTCAGACTCGGTAAGCTCTGCCGAAACGAAATCAGACTTATCACTACTTTTTACAACATCAAGTGCTGTCACTTCTGCGCTACCACCTGTTGTCGCTGCATCGAACGATGCGGCACGAACTGTGATCACCTTCTTCGCATCAGATGATTGAACAGTAGCAATTGCGTTGCCTGCATAAATTGGACGAACAAAGGTATCTTCGCTTTCTACACCAATAATGTCTGAAATTTGCGCTACGTCTAGCAGTGCAGCTACGCGAGGCATAAAGTTTTTGCCTGTTGTAGTTGCGGCAGCAACAACGTGGCTGTAGTCGCCTGCAAGCTCTATGACTAGGTCAGCCGTATTTTCTGCAAGCTGGTTTTTATAAGCAGCATTATCAGCAACAAGTACTTTTGCAACGCCGTCAATTTGCGCCGCAGCTTCAGCAACCGCTTGACAACCTTCACCTGCCACTAAAACATGGATATCGCCACCCATTTTTTGTGCGGCATTAACAAGCTTATGCGTTTCTGTTTTTAAGCTTGCGTTGTCGTGTTCTGCATATACAAGTACGCTCATGAGATCACCTTTGCTTCATTTTTTAACTTGTCTACCAACTCAGCAACGTCTGCCACTTTAATGCCGCCCTCACGCTGAGGCGGAGGCGTAACTTTCAATACCTTAACGTTAGATTCAAGCGCAACACCGAAATCTGCCGCAGCTTTAACGTCAAGAGGCTTACGCTTTGCTTTCATAATGTTTGGAAGCGATGCATAACGCGGTTCGTTCAAACGTAGATCTGTCGTTACAACAGCAGGAAGCGACAGCGCTACGGTTTGAAGACCACCGTCGATTTCACGTGTCACGTTTACTTTTTCACCATCTACAACCACTTCTGAAGCGAAGGTACCTTGAGGCATACCCGTTAGCGCTGCCAGCATTTGGCCTGTTTGGTTGTTGTCAGAGTCAATGCTCTGCTTTCCAAGAATAACTAGTTGAGGCTGTTCTTCTTCAACCACTTTCGCTAAAAGTTTTGCCACTTGAAGTGAATCAAGATTTTGGTCGGTATCAATTTGGATACCACGATCAGCACCTAGGGCAAGTGCTGTGCGTATTTGTTCTTGGCAGCTTTTATCACCTATTGAAACAACAACGATTTCCGTTGCCACGCCTTTTTCTTTTAATCGAACGGCTTCTTCAACAGCAATTTCACAAAAAGGGTTAATGGCCATTTTCGCGTTTGTAAGATCTACACCTGATTCATCAGCCTTCACTCTTACCTTAACGTTGTAGTCGATCGCGCGTTTGACCGGTACGAGTATTTTCATATTTACCTCAATTGTTGAGTTCGTCAGTGCTAATTACGTTTCATTAATAATTAACTATTAATAATTAAAAACGTATTACTTCACCACGCTTTTTGAAACTTTAACAATGCTTATACGTTAAAAAAGAAACTGTGGAACGTACGTTTTTTAAAGGCTAGCCTTAAAACGACGTTAACACCACGTTTACGAGCAGGTATAATGCGCTGCCAGTTAACGTTAACGTAAACTGCTTTGCAATGTACTTACTGTTGACGTAAACGTCAACCTGCTTTACCTTGCAAAACGACAATTAATTTACATGTTTTTGACACAAAGCATTATTTGTTTCATCAATAGTGCACTATAAAAATACAAACATAAGGAGCCTCCCGTGGAACGAGAATCGATGGAGTTTGACGTAGTCATCGTCGGTGCCGGCCCAGCTGGATTATCAACTGCTTGCAAGCTTATGCAGCTTGCGAATGAAAAAGACCAAGAACTTATGGTTTGTGTGGTCGAAAAGGGCTCCGAGGTAGGTGCACATATTCTCTCAGGCGCGGTATTTGAGCCTCGTTCTCTCAACGAACTATTTCCCGATTGGAAAGAAAAAGGTGCGCCACTTAACACCCCAGTAACCGAAGACCACATTTATTTACTTAATGACGAAACGTCAGCGAAGAAGTTACCAAACGGCATTACGCCCAAAACCATGCACAATGACGGTAACTATATCGTATCTATGGGTAATGTTAGTCGTTGGCTAGCAGAACAGGCCGAACAACTAGGCGTTGAAGTATTCCCCGGCTTTGCAGCTTCTGAAGTTATTTACAACGAAGACGGCAGTGTTGGCGGCGTGCTTACCGGCGACATGGGCGTGGGTGAAGACGGTGAACCAAAAGATGGTTACATGCCGGGCATGGAACTACGTGCTAAATACACTGTGTTTGCAGAAGGCTGTCGTGGTCACTTAGGTAAAGAACTTATTTCTCACTTCAATTTAGATGAAGACAGCTCACCGCAACATTACGCTATTGGCTTTAAAGAGATTTGGGATATAGACCCAGCGAAGCACCAGCCGGGTCTAGTAGTCCACAGTGCAGGCTGGCCACTTGATGACGCCACAGGCGGTAGCTATTTATATCACGCCGAAGATAATCAGGTGTTTGTGGGCTTAATTGTTGACCTTAACTATGACAACCCTTATTTGAGTCCGTTTGACGAATTTCAACGCTTAAAACACCACCCTGTCTTTAAACAATACCTTGAAGGCGGTAAACGTGTATCTTATGGCGCACGTGCAATTGCCAAAGGTGGGTTTAACTCTTTACCTAAGATGACTTTCCCTGGTGGATTATTAGTTGGCTGCGAAGCAGGCACGCTTAATTTCGCCAAAATCAAAGGCAACCACACAGCAATGAAGTCAGGTATGTTAGCAGCTGAAAGTATTTTTGAAGCGATTTCAGAAAATGCAGAAACGCCAGTAAAAGAGCTAACGAGTTTTACTGAGAAATTTAAGTCTTCATGGTTATATGACGAGTTGTTCCGCTCTCGTAACTTCGGCCCTGCAATTCATAAACTAGGTAATTTCTGGGGCGGTGCGTTTAATACGGTAGAACAAAATTTCTTTAACGGTAATTTATTCTTTACCATGAAAGACGAACACAAAGATTACGCACAGCTTAAGGAAGCGAAAGACGCGAAAGAAATTTCTTATCCAAAGCCGGACGGTGTGCTTAGTTTTGATAAGTTGTCTTCCGTGTTTTTATCTAATACAAACCATGAAGAAGACCAGCCGTGTCATTTAAAATTAAAAGACCCGTCTATTCCTTTACAGATTAACCTACCAAAATTCGCAGAACCCGCACAGCGCTATTGCCCTGCTGGCGTTTATGAGGTTATTGAAGAAGAAGGTGAAAAACGCTTTCAAATTAATGCGCAAAACTGTGTTCATTGTAAAACATGCGATATTAAAGATCCTAGCCAGAATATTAAGTGGGTTGTACCTGAAGGTGCTGGAGGCCCGAATTATCCAAATATGTAATTAAATGCAATATTTGGTTATTTAACTGATATTTTTTAAAAGCGAGCTTAGCTCGCTTTTTTTTTGTGCTACTTTTAATTATTATCTTATAGGAATTTAGTACAACGTATTAAGGTTAATTAATGAGCGACTTTTTAGATATTTTAACCCATGGAAGACGTTTACAAGGTGCTGTTAAGGAATTAAGCATAGAAGAACTTGAACAAGTTCAGGAAAAACTTAGCGGTATTATAGAAAAAAGAAAAGAAAAATTACTAGAACAAGAAAAACTAGAAAAAGAAAAGTTAGAAAAACTTGCTGCTATTAAACAGCAAATGGAAGAAGCAGGTCTAAACGTAGAAGATTTACAAGCTCTAGATACCGGCACAAACAAGAACGTAGGTAAGAAGCGCCCCGTTAAATACAAACTTGTCGATGACGATGGCGAAGAGCATTTGTGGACGGGCATTGGTCGTATGCCTCGCGTTTATAAAGATGCACTAGATAGCGGCAAATCTCTCAACGATTACGCTATTAATTAATATTACTATTTAACCTGCCAATAAGGTCTGTTTTTACAGGCCTTATTTTGTTTATAAGACTCAAGCTATGTCTATCAGACAATTATTCATGGGTAAATAAATCGTGAAGTTAAATTATAAACTTTCAAAACGAGATTCATCATCACCATGGTTAATCTTAATCCATGGCCTTTTTGGCAATGCGGATAATTTAGCCGTTGTTAAACGGCACTTTGAATCAGCTTTTAATATTATAAGTGTTGACCTTCCGGATCACGGTGAGTCTCCGTGGACTGATCGTTTTTCTATGTCAGATGCCGCGGATGCAATTTACGACATTATGCTATCTTTAAATATTGAAAAAAGTGCGGTATTGGGTCATTCCCTTGGCGGAAAGGTTGCAATGAAACTCGCCCTAAATCACAACGAAAATATTACACATTTAATCGTAGCTGATATTGCCCCTGTGAGTTATGAACACAGCCACCAAACGGTATTTGATGGGTTGAATTCTGTTTCTTTGGATACCATTGAGAGTAGAAAGGACGCCGAGAAGCAAATGGCTGCTCACGTTAAAGAAATGGGCGTTAGGCAGTTTCTTTTAAAAAGCCTGTATCAAGACGAAAACGGAGCATGGAAGTGGCGCTTCAACGTGAGCGGGCTAATGAGAAGTTACTCGCACATTATTGATTGGGAACAAACAAATCAAACGTTCGATGGCGTAACCTTATTTATTAAGGGCAGCGAGTCCGACTACATTACATCGGCCTATCGAGATGCGATAGCTCGCTACTTTCCGAATGCTATGGCGCATGTTATTGAAGGTACGGGACACTGGCTACACGCGGAAAAGCCAGCTGCATTTAACGGAATTGTAGAGAGAACGCTCAACAAATCGTCATAAAGTGGAATATTTCTCATTCAACAGGATGAGAATGACTATTATTACATATTTTTGAACGTTTTAGGCTCTTACAGGCGTATATACTGTGGTATAGTTGCGCCAGAAATTTTTAAGTAACAACACTATGCTTGCAGAAAATTACGAACTCATTGAGTCCATTATGCTGTATGGCGGCTTGTCTATTCTTTTTGGATTGATGGGTTTTGCTGTACACGATGTATTACGTAAGAACGATGTTCCACTTATTGGACGAGTGGTTACCTATGGTGTGCTGGGTTTAGGCGCGTTAGGGTTTCTTGCGAAAGGCATTATTGAATGGTTTTGGCTAAGCACAGGCGTTTAATTAGTAACGATTAATAGAGGTTAGATATGGCAAGCGTTGGCCTATTTTTCGGAAGTGACACGGGTAACACCGAACATGTTGCGAAAATGATCCAGAAGGAATTGGGTAAACAGCTAATTGATGTAAAAGATATTGCCAAGAGCAGTAAAGAAGACATCGCTGAGTTTGATTTGCTTATCTTCGGTATCCCTACATGGTACTACGGCGAAGCACAATGCGACTGGGATGATTTTTTCCCTGAATTAGAGCAAATCGACTTCAATGATAAGCTGGTTGCAATTTTTGGTTGTGGCGACCAGGAAGACTATGCAGAATACTTCCTAGACGCGATGGGCATGGTACGCGACATTGTAGAAGCCAAGGGCGCTATTATGGTAGGTCAATGGTCTACTGAAGGCTACGACTTTGAAGCATCTAAAGGCATGGCAGACGATAATCACTTTGTAGGTCTTGGTATCGATGAAGACCGTCAGCCAGAATTAACAGACTCTCGTGTTAAAGCATGGTGCAAGCAGATTCATGACGAGCTTTGCTTGGCGGAGCTCGCCTAGACACTGCCTAGGTCGCTATCAACGAGTAGCTATCAAATGAAGAAAACCGCTCCAATGGAGCGGTTTTTTGCTGTACAAAAGCACCCTTTCAATTTTCGTTTAATTCTTAAGCGCCATTAGATGAGCTAAAGCCGAAATCGCTCTACCGCCTTCCTTAAGCTTTCTGTCTGCGCATCCAGCATCATGGTTGATTCGTTAGACTGTCTAGTGCTCTGTGCACTTGAATCAGCAAGGGCTACAATGCGATTTAAGCTTGTTGCTACGTCACCAAGTAACACATCTTGTTGCTCTGTATCTTCAACAATATGTTCGTTAATGTCACTCAACCGTTCAATGATTTCTCTGATGCTTTCAACTTGCTGAGAAACCTGCTGGGTTATATCTACACCTTCTTGCGCTTGCTCACGACCTGCATTAATAGCTTTCACAGCTTGCGCTGCATCTTTTTGCAAGTTACCAATCATTTGCTCGATTTCTTCTGTAGAATCGTGCGTTCGATTTGCTAGTGTTCGCACTTCATCTGCAACAACTGCAAAGCCCCTGCCCTGTTCACCAGCTCTCGCAGCCTCAATAGCGGCGTTTAGCGCCAACAAATTAGTTTGCTCTGCTATGGTTTTGATGACGTCCAAAATACTGCCGATGTTTCTAGAGTTATCATCTAAACGTCCAATAACCTGAGCTGAAGACTCTGCCTGCCTTGCTTGGTTGCTAACTTGCTCGCTACTTTTTTGAACCAGTTGCCCAATGTCAGTACTTTGTCTGGTAATAGTACGTAATGCATCCATCGCTTCATTAATTTGCTCAAGGTTACTACGGCTTTTGTCTTGAACATTCTTAGTATTAGTGGAGGTAACCGTAACTTGCTCTCGCTGTTTATCCACTTCAGACAAACTTTTGTTACCAAGCTCAACACTTTCTTTAGTGATTTCAATTAGCCGTTTTTCCTGCGCTAGGATATTACCCACCAGTTCTCTAAGGCTGTACGTTAAGCTGTTAACTTTTGCTGAAAGAGCAGAAAACTCATCGTTGCCCTCTTCGGGTAATTTAGTACTCAAATCCCCTTGGCTTAACTGGCTTAACCCTTTGTTTATATGCGCAAGCGGCTTTGAAATACTGCGCGTTACAATCACCGCTAGAAAGATAGCAGCGGTAAGCCCTATCGCAGCAACTATAATATTGCGAACCAAGTTTTCTTGCACCGACTCAAGTATCGCATTCTGGCCTTCAAGGGACTGATTTTGAACGGTATCAAACAACTTATTTATATCGGCAATGGCGGTGTCTAATGCCTGATTTGCCCGTTTTTGTGCTTGCGCCGCATTTTCGACTTCAGCGAGTTTCTGTCGCTGTAACGCTATCAGACCATTTGAACCATTTACCGCTTCCAGCAATAAGTCGTATTGCTCGTTAAACGCCTCGATAGTACCGCCATCATCCACACCTGTAGCCAAACGGTTCACATAATCCTTATCTACCTGCAGATTACTTAACTGATATTCGAGATCTTCGATAATACTGGCGCTTTGCGTGGCGTCGCTAGATTCGGCCAACTCGATAAATGAGTCGTTCATTGTCAGTAGCTTATTATCAATGGCTGTACCTGCGCCAATTAGTGTATCAAGACTCGGATCACTGCTATCGAGATAAGAAAGGTCTAGCATCAATGCACTAGCTTCGTCTGCTGTCATAAGTACTTTTTCAAGTTGCGTGGCAAGCGCGCTCTCTATATTCATTCTCTTGTTAATTGCAATGTACATTTCATTGCTTTCACTCACGTAGCTAGAACTTACTTCAACAGCATTCTTAGCTATTGCGTTTTTCGGCATAAGAGACTTTAATCGCGACAAATCGTTAGAAAAGGTCGATGACAATGTATCGAATGTTTGCTTGTTGCTTTCTAGTTCGTCTCGACTTCCTACGTGGTAACCATTGGCCGTAATTACCGATAAAGACAGTATTTCGGTTTTAACTTTTACCATACTGGTCTGTACTGGCATTTTTTGCTCTACAACATCTTGTGCAGAGTCCTTAATACCGCTTAAACCAAAATAAGAAAGGATACTTGTGAGTAATAGTAAGCAGCCAAATAAGCCGAAGCCTAAAGTGATTTTATTTATTATTGTCAACCGCATGGGTACTTCCACTTAAATACATGCTAAAAACTACGAAAAGAATTAAACTCTTTAAGTTTAGTTTAACAGGATGTTAATTCAATACATCAAAAGTTTTATTTATTTTACTTATTTGTTCGATAAATCGAGTACTTACATTCTGGTCAGGCCACATGCTGCAAGGCCCCCACTTAAGTACAATATTTTTTGCAATTAGCGTCTTGGGCAAATTTTCAACGAGAAGACAAAGATTCCACGGTTTTGCTTTTAAATTGTTTCAACTTACCTATAATAACCACCAAACACTTATTCACTCGTTCTTAGTAGGCTGTAATGGATCAAAATAAAGAATTGAAAAAAGCAGGGCTTAAAGTCACTCTGCCTCGCCTTAAAATTTTACAAATTCTGCAAGAGCCAGAAAACCAACATATCAGCGCTGAAGACGTATATAAGATCCTAATTGAACAAGGTGAAGAAATTGGCCTTGCTACAGTTTACCGAGTGTTAAACCAATTCGATGATGCAGGTATTTTGAACCGCCACCACTTTGAAGGTGGGAAGTCGGTATTTGAAATTAGCCATAAAGATCACCACGACCACCTTGTGTGTCTGAAGTGTGGCAAAGTGATCGAGTTTGAAGATGAGATTATCGAAGAACGTCAAGAGATGATTGCTAAGCAGCATAAAATGAAGCTTACTCATCACAGCCTTTACCTGTATGGCGAATGTACTGACGGTAACTGCGACAACGCTCCTGATTAAAAAGCAATTTTTGTTTAGCAAAAGGCCCGCTTCGTTAAGCGGGCCTTTTCAATTTATTACGCTTGAAACTTATAGGCATGGTAGGCATTGATGGCCTTTTCCCATATATCACCTACTTCTCCAGAGCCTATCTTCTTGCCCTCTACTTCAACTACTGGGGCTACTTCTTTGCTTGACGACGTTAACCAAACCTCATCGGCAGCTAGCAAATCATCTTTACTGAACCAGGTTTCTGTCACCACCAACCCAGCTTGTTTGAATGCCTCTATAGCAATGGCGCGAGTAATACCGGGGAGCAATTCATGGTTCAAGGGCGGCGTAGATATACACCCGTCTTTCACCATAAATACGTTGCACGAACTTGCCTCAGTTATCATGCCTTCACTGTTGTACAAAATAGTTTCGTTAACACCAGCATCGACACCTGCTTGATAGTGCATAACGTTGCCTAACAAGGAAGTAGATTTAATATGGCAGCGCTGCCATCTTTTATCCTGTTGAAGCGCAACTTTGAAAGGCTTAGCATCAGTTTTAGCAGTAGGCTGAGGTGGCGCTATTTCAAAAGCGAAGCCAAATACTGTAGGCGCAATATTCTTGGGGTATGCATGAAAACGTTTTGTATCGGTGCCTCGACTCACATGGAAATAAACGCCTATATTTCCACTTTCAATAAACACCTTGTTTTTCTCAATTAAGCTGGACAAAATGGTTTGCCACTCTTCTGCCGTATACGGGTTGGTGATTTCTATAGCATCAAGGCCTTGCGACATCCGTGAGGTGTGGCCTTTAAACCCTACTGCGTTACCAGAATAGGTAGGGATAACTTCATAAATACCGTCACCAAAAAGAAAACCTCTATCCATTGGAGAAATCTTAGCCTCGGAAAGAGGCATATACTCACCGTTTAAAAACGCAATCGTCAAAATATTTCTCCTTGTAATCGGCGACGTCTACTTGTCATTAATAGCCAGTCTGCCCTTGCTTCTTCTTCGTTTTGAAATACGAAGTTCACTTTTTCACCTGGCACGGCTTGGGCCAAGCGACTTATATCACAGGGGCTTACACAGCCAAGTTTAGGGTAGCCCCCCAATGTTTGCCTGTCACGCATCATCACAATTGGCTGCCCGTCACCAGGCACCTGAATTGCACCTAAATGTATTGCCTCAGAACGCATGTTTTCTATTTCGGCGGAAACTGATTCGCCGGTAAGCCTAAACCCCATTCGGTCTATAGACGATGAAACCGTATAGCTACTGGTTTCAAACGTACGCAACGCAACTTTGCTAAAGCTAGAAAACTGATAACCAGGGATCACACGAATAGACTCTAAAAATCCATAGTCATCGATATGTTGCTGCGCAAGCGTGCGCATTTTAGCGCTGCCTTGGTTTCTTGTGTTAGCTAAAACCTCAATAGTGTCGCCTTCTCTTAACACGCTTCCCATTCCGTCTAACCCGCCTAACTGTTCACGAACAACGGTACAAGCACTGCCCACTGCTTTGGGCACTAGCCAATTTCCACCTATTGCTAAGTAAGCTTTACTACCAAGTAGTGTGCTACCAAATGTGATAACGGCGCCTGCCGATACCTGTTGGCTTTGATAAGGCGCGCTCTGTGTTCCATCTATATCGAGTGTGGTCTCCCTGCCAGTCACAGCAATTATACAATCTTCATTTACCTGTAATTGCATTTCGCCAATGGCTTCAATGCAAGGCGTGCCATCTAAATTGAAGGCAAGAAAATTGGCCCATTCATAGGCGTTACTATCCATGGGGCCAGATTCACAAAAACCATCCCGTTGTCGCCCTACCCGTCCGCTATCAATGATAAGGCTAAACAGTCCTTTGTTGAGTACTTCAATTCTCATCGTTCAACCTGCAATCCTGCTTTGTATTCTCGTTCAGTAACCGAAACAAACTTAACCACATCCCCTGCTTTTAATCGCGATTCACTTTGTTCGTCGCTGTGAATGAGCATGTCAAATGCCGTGAGCCCCAATAGGTTCCAGCCTCCGGGTGATTCACTGGGGTAAACAGCGGTTTGCCTATCAGCAATTGCGACCGCACCTTTTGGTACCCGTTTACGCGGTGTACCTAGTCGCGCACAGCTGAGCGCTTCTGGAATATCGCCCATATAGGCGAAACCCGGAGAAAACCCTACTGCGAAAACTTTATACGTTGTACTGGTGTGTAATTCGATAACTTCTTCAATAGACAATGAGGTTTTCTTACTCACTACACTTAAATCACTGGCATTAGGCGCGCCGTACCAAACAGGAATTTCAATCACGGCACTACTTTCATTCTCTTTTGCTTGCAAAGAGAATGAATGCCGGCTCATCTCTTCAGCGCTTAGATTACTTAAGGCACGGTATACACCGTGGCTATCAATTAATGCCATATCAAAAATAATCAATAGGCTGTCATAGGAAGGCACGCACTCGCGCAGCCAACGCCATGAATTGCTTTTCTTTTTGCTATCTATCGCTGCCAGCATACAATGACAGGCATTATTCGCGTCGTCCAAGTTTGTGCCATCAAAATACAAAATAATGGCGTCTGCACTTGCTGTAACTATTCGCTTGATGCGACCAAAAGTTTGCATCTACTGTCCTTGTTGTCTTAACGGCTTTAACTAATGCTAATAAGCGCTAGATAATAGGTATCTAACACTTGGTACAAAAAAGGTTAACAGCCTTTTATATTGTTCTTTTAAATTGTGTTTTTAATGAGGCGGGTTTATAGAAATGTTCTGATTTTTTTTGCAATACTCACCGCCCCTTTAGTATCGCCATGCACACACAGAGAATCCGCTTCTATTGCAAATATTGCTCCCGAGGCTGTGGTTACCGTACCCGACGATATAAGTTGTTTAGCTTGAAGTAGTGCGTCACTTTCGCTTAACACGGCACCTTCGATCAAGCGAGATTGTAGCAAACCTTCATCGGTATAACGCCTGTCTGAAAACGCTTCAAAATACAACGGCAGCCCCCACTCTTTCGCAGCGTCTTTAAGCGCTGCATTGTGCGAAGTAGCCTGAACCATTAACGCAAGGGGCGAATCTGAAGACTGCATATTTATTTCCGCTATGCTTTGCATGACTGTGCCCATGACAGCTGTATCTTTCATCATGTCATTGTAAAGCGCACCATGGGGCTTCACATAGCTGACTTTAGCACCACAAATCTTCGCCATACCGCTTAAGGCACTGACCTGATATTGAATCATAGCCTTAAGTTCGTCAGCGGCAATCGCCATACTTCTGCGGCCAAATCCCTGTAAGTCTGGATAGGCGGGATGGGCACCTATGGCCACATCATGTTGTTTGGCCAACAAAATAGCCTGCTTCATCACTAACGGGTCACCCGCATGAAAACCACACGCAATGTTGGCCTGATCAATTTCTGCCATGATGGCCGATTCCACCGGCATTGCCCACGCGCCGAAACTTTCACCTAAATCGCAATTTAACTTCATAATGGTTTAGCTCTTACCCTCATTCCAGTATCATGTTACCTGTTCTTTTTAAAAAGTCAGTGCTGATGATAAATATTGGAAAAATTAATACATTACGCGTGGTAGCCCAATACCCTTTTGGCTACGCTTTAGCGCCACTTGTCGAAAACAACGACGAAAACGACAGCGTAATAGAAATAGATGATGCTGAAGAGCTGCAAACTGTTACCCTCGCGATTGACGAAGTAGAGACTTCGCTTACCGAAGGCCAACAGGTAGACGTATTTGTAGCCACAGATCAGCGCGGCGATCTCTATGCCACTATCAAGAAACCTTTGATTCAAGTTGGTGAAACTAAGGTACTTAAAGCAGTTTCTGCTACAAATTTTGGTGCATTCTTCGACTGGGGCCTAGACAACGATCTGTTAATGCCCAACGATTATCAAGCTCAACCTGTTAATCCAGGTATGTATTATGTGGTTCACACCTTTTTTGATGATAAAACCCAGCGTATTTTAGGGGCCACTAAGCTTCACTATTTTTTAAAAGAAACTAGTGCCTATCTCAACGAGGGCGACACAGTGCAATGCTTGGTTTATGCCAAAACTGACTTAGGTTTTAAGGTAGTTATCAATGAAAAAAGCTTAGGTCTTATTTTCCATAGCGATGCCTTTAAGCCGCTTAAAGTCGGGCAGGCAACTGAGGGTGTAATTAAAACAATTCGTGACGACGGCAAAGTTGACGTAGCCCTTCAGCGCGTAGACAAAGGTGGCCGTGATGCACTTCAACAAGCCATTTTGGATGACTTAGAAGCTCATGGTGGGATTTCAACGCTGACAGATAAGAGTGCGCCAGAAGCCATTTACTCTCATTTTAACGTAAGTAAAGCGGCGTATAAAAAAGCGTTAGGGGCGTTATATAAGCAGAAGAAAATCACGCTTAGCCCTGATGCAATTCGTCTTAACAAATAAACGCACATGTCACAGCTGCATTGAAGCGCTAAATTAGCCTGCCTTGCAGCTTCCTTTTTTATTCTTACGACATTAGGACAAACAATGAAAGCACGTGTTTCTTGGGATCAAGATTTAACTTTTACAGGTACAACAGACAGCGGCTATAAAACAGTGATGGACGGCAGCGGTAAAGCTGTATCTCCAATGGAATCAGTGTTGCTAGCGGTGGGTGCGTGTTCAAGCGTTGACGTGGTAGACATTCTTAAAAAAGGTCGCTTTAACATTGAAGCTTGCAATTGTGAATTAGAAGCTGAGCGCGCTGAAGAGCCGCCTCGTGTATTTACTAAAATTCACGCCCATTACACGGTGTCAGGTGACGGGATTAGCGAAAAAGCTCTTGCACGTGCGGTGCAGCTTTCTGCAGAAAAATACTGTTCCGTCATGCTAATGCTAACGGGTAATGTTGAGATCACCACAAGCTATACTTTGGTTTAATAGACTATTGTAGAACTCACCGCTTATTAGCAATTCTCGCTAAGCATTAGTAGAAAAGGCCAACCACTTGGGTTGGCTTTTTCGTTAAAACTGCTTCCCACACTCGTAAATCATTGAAATAATTAACAATTAACATTAGTTAACATCTTTGGCATATTAGCTGCTGTATATGGTCATTATTATATAACGACAATTACGTTAGGGTTATTGACCATGGAATCTACAACACACAGCAACTCCTCTTTTTCACCAGCTCATCTTTTATCACCGTTTTCGCCAAACGCGCTTAAACTACTTGTTGGAAGCAGTATTGTCGCCCTCACGCTCTCGATAACAGCATGTTCCGATGCCGATGCTGTTAACGACCAAGCCAACACCACCGAAGTCGAAGAGTCCGTTTTTGCTATTCCTGTTGAAACTCAAACCATTGTTACCGGCGACATTACGTCCACTTACGATACAACCGCTATTTTAGAAGCCCGTGAAGAAGCATTTGTGGTTGCGCGAGCGTCTGGAATTATCGAAGAAATCTTCGTAGAAGAAGGTGATTATGTTGAAAAAGGCCAAGTACTGGCGCAGCTTGATAAACGCCGCTACGAGCTGAACTTATCAAAAGCTTTGGCTGATTTAGCTGGTATTGAAAGCGAACTAGAAAAGGTCAACAAAGTCTATTCTAAAAAGCTTATCAGCGATGACACTTACGACAAGCTCACTTCGCAATTTGAATCAGCAAAAGCATCTGTACGCTTAGCTGAACTTGATTTGAAAGAAGCAACGATCACGGCACCGATTGATGGATACATTGCAGAAAGGAATGCCAAAGTAGGCAACCTGACTGAATCGTTCCAACGGGAGAGAATGTTCCATATCGTTCAGCAACGTAATCTTCAAGGCATTGTGTATCTGCCTGAAAATGAGCTACCTAACGTAGTGATTGGACAAGGTGCAATGCTTACCGTGGCAGCTTTAGGCGACAGAAGTATCACCGCGAGTGTTGAACGTATAAGCCCGGTCATTGATGCAACCACCGGCACGTTCAAAGTAACCTTAAAAGTACCAAACGAAGGCAACCAGCTCAAAGCCGGCATGTTTACCGATGTATCTCTTGAATATGCCACCCACGCCAACGCCACCCTTTTACCCCGCAGAGCCTTAGTTACTATTGACAATAGCCATAGCGTATTCGTTGTTGATAACGGCAAAGTTAAAAAAGTGAACATTTCTACAGGCTTTGAAAATAACGAAGTCGTTGAAGTTATTAATGGTTTAAACGGTAATGAAGAAGTGGTTACTGCAGGCCACCAAAACTTGAAAGACAGCGCCCCTGTTGAAGTAGTTAACAGCTAATTAGGCCTAACAAGGAACTCACACAATGCGTATTGTAGATATTGCTGTAAAGCGCCCTGTTGCCGTTAGTATGTTCACTTTTGCGGTATTGCTATTTGGTATGGTGTCGTTAGGCAGACTGTCGGTTAACCTACTGCCTGACTTATCGTACCCTACTCTCACCATTCGCACCGACTACGACGGTGCAGCGCCAGGCGAAGTCGAACAACTGGTTTCAAAGCCCATTGAAGAAGCCATCGGCGTAGTAAAAGGCGTACGTAAAGTCACGTCCACATCGCGTGCAGGCCAGTCTGACGTTGTGCTTTCATTTGCATGGGGTACTGACATGGATTTCGCGAGCTTAGAAGTGCGCGAGAAACTTGATGTATTGCAGCTTCCCCTTGATATAGAAAAGCCAAGGCTCCTTCGTTTTAACCCAAGTTTAGATCCAGTAATTAAACTGGGGCTGACGGCACAAAGTGATACGTCAAGTTTAAGCGTAGCGCAAATGAAGCGATTACGTTTATATGCCGAACAGCAGGTAAAACGAGCTTTAGAGTCGGTAGGAGGTGTGGCAGCCGTGCGCGTTGGCGGTGGTTTAGAAAACGAAATACACATTCTTATCGACCAGCAGAAAGCCAGTCAGCTGTCTATTCCCATTACCCGAATTATTGACCGGGTCAGTGCCGAAAACATTAACGCTGCCGGCGGTCGAATTGATAACGCAGCCCAGGCGTTTTTGGTCAGAACCCTGAATCAGTTTGAAACACTGAGCGATATCGAAAACCTTTTCATTGGGCGTTTTGAAGGCAGAAACATTCAACTTAAAGACGTGGCAACGGTTGAGAGTGCTTATAAAGATCGTGATGTGGTAACGCGCTTTAACGGCAATGAAGGCATTGAAATTGCCATTTATAAAGAAGGCGATGCTAATGCGGTTAACGTAGCGCAAAAAGTGGCTAGCAGGTTAAATGAGGTCAACAACAACCTGCCTTCTAACTACACGCTTGGCGAAATTTATGACCAAAGCGTGTTCATTAAGCAAGCTATAGATAACGTAAAATCAGCGGCAGTGATGGGCGGTATTTTAGCCATGTTAGTGCTGTATCTTTTTCTTAAAGACTTCTGGGCTACCGTTATTATCTCGGTTTCTATTCCGGTATCAGTAATTGCTACCTTTAATCTTATGTATGCCAACGATGTAAGCTTAAACATGATGAGCTTAGGTGGTATCGCGCTTGCTGTTGGATTATTAGTAGATAACAGCATTGTCGTGCTTGAAAATATCGATCGTCATAAAAAATTAAAAGTGGCTGGGAGTGATAACGCTGCAGCTAATGAAAAAACGACGGCAGAAGCCACAGACACTGAGGCATCTGCCGCTAGCGAAGGAACAAAAGAAGTCTCTGGCGCAATTGTGGCTTCGACACTGACCACTATGGCCGTGTTTGTGCCACTGATATTTGTAGAAGGTATTGCAGGTCAGCTGTTTAAAGACCAAGCATTAACCGTGTCGTTCGCTTTAGCTGCATCGCTTGTTGTTGCGCTCACACTTATCCCTGCGATGGCACATAAGAAGAAAAAGCAACAGCTAGACCACGAAGATGTGTTCACTACACCAGCGCCTACCCCTCCTACGTCAACGTTTGGCAAAGTTATGTATTACGTTACCCTGCCAATTCGTTGGGTATTCAGACTTATCTTTGTATTTTTACCTGCAGCCTTGGTCACCTTGGTGATAGGTGCATGGCATATCATCAGCAAGTTATTAAGCGTTGCGTTTAAACCACTTATTTGGGTATTTAACAAAGGGTTTGAACTTCTCGCTTCTGCTTATGAAAAACTGCTGCGCATAAGCCTTAAAGCCAAAGCGCTGGTACTTGCCATTGCCTTTGTACTTGCGGCGGGCGCGGTGTTGCTGATACCGAGATTGGGCATGGAACTTATCCCAACCCTATCCCAAGGTGAATTCTCGGTAGAAGTGACCCTTTCAGCGGGATCGCCACTAGCGCGTACTGACGCTATTATCAGCGAGCTTGCAGCGGTTGCAGTAAATAACAATGATGGCGGCGAAACCAAAGTGCTTCGCACGTATGCCATGTCTGGTACAGGAAGCCTTATCAGCGCAGCGCCAAATCAAGGTGGTGATCATTGGGGTCGTTTAAACATTGTCATGCAGCCTACGGCGACAGCTGGCGATATGGACGATGTGAAGCGTGCGCTTCGTGATTACCTAGCCTTTAAACCTCAGGTTCAGGCAACGTTTTCAGAGCCTGAGCTATTTAGCTTTGCATCGCCTATTCAAATTGAAATTGCGGGTTACGACCTCAATCAATTACAGCAGTATGGCGATGCCATTGCGACCAAGCTAGCCAGTTTTAATAATTTTGCAGACGTAACAACCAGCATTCGTGACGGAAACCCAGAGCTTAAAATAGCCTTCCATCACGCGAAACTTGCTCGCCTTGAGCTTGAAGCATCAACCGTTTCTCAGCTTATTGCGGCCAAAGTAGGTGGCCGTGTGGCTACACAGTATAGTGTTGAAGACAGAAAGGTAGATGTGCTAGTAAGAACGCAAGAAAACCAGCGAGATGACATCGCCAGCGTGCGCGCCATTGTTGTTAATCCAGGCTCGGCGCAACCTATTCCTTTAAGTGCCGTTGCAGACGTATACATGAGTGTAGGTCCTAGCGAGATCACCCGCGTTGGACAGCAGCGTGTAGCGCTGGTATCTGCGAATTTAGCCAAAGGTAAGCTTGATGAAGCGGTTGCCGTTGCTAATAAAGTCATTGATGAAACCCAACTTCCTCTATCTTTAAGTGCAACAGTAACTGGACAAAGTGAAGACATGCAAAGCAGCTTCCGTTCGCTACAGTTTGCCCTCGCACTTGCCGTGTTTATGGTGTATTTGGTTATGGCGTCTCAGTTTGAGTCGCTGCTGCACCCACTGCTTATTTTGTTCGCAGTGCCGCTAGCCGGTGCAGGTTCTGTGTACGGGTTGTGGCTTACCAATACGCCGTTAAACGTGGTGGTATTTATCGGTTTGATTATGCTGTGCGGTATTGTAGTGAACAACGCTATTGTATTAGTTGACCGTATAAATCAGTTACGCCGTCAAGGAGTAGATAAAGACACCGCTATATTAGATGCTGCAAAGACCCGCCTGCGCCCTATTGTGATGACTACACTTACTACGGTGTTGGGTCTATTGCCTATGGCGTTTGGTTTTGGTGAAGGTGCTGAAATTCGCACGCCAATGGCCATCACCGTTATTTACGGCCTTCTGTTTGCAAGCTTGCTCACCCTCATTTTACTGCCAGTGCTTTACAGCCTGTTCGACGTGAAGAAGAAAGCGCCTGTGAAAGATAATTCTCGTGAAAACGTAGGCTTTGGTGACAAGGAAGCAATGCCAAAAGGAGGTGTACTATGAGTACACCTTTTAACAACGCTAATAACAGTTCTGAAACCCATACTGAAAAGCGCCAAATAGGTGAACCGAGTAAACGCGAGACAGATATAGCTTCACAGCCACACCTTTCAAAAATTGCAGGTATAGGCGCTGGGCTTGCACGCTTTGCACTAAACAAGCCCGTTACCATTGGAATGCTGTTTTTGTCTATGTTGCTTTTCGGCATTGTATCTGGACGCTTGTTACCCCTTGAAAAGTTCCCCGGGATTGATATTCCAGAAATGGTAGTGCAGATCCCCTACCCTGATGCAACGCCAGTTGAAATTGAAACGATGATAACCCGTCCGGTTGAAGAGGCCGTTGCTACCATGTCGGGGATAAAGCGCTTAAGGGCCCGCTCGTACGACAATATGGCTGAGGTCATTGTGGAGTTCGATTGGGATGAAAACCTTAAAGCTAAAAGCATTGAGGCACGGGAAAAGATTGATGCTATTCGCCATGAACTTCCTGACGATGTAGAGCGGATCATGGTGTATAAATTCAACACAAACGATATGCCTATATTCCAGCTGCGCGTATCGAGCGACCGCGACTTATCGAATGCTTACGATTTGCTTGAGCGTAACCTTAAGCGTCCGCTGGAGCGTGTTCCGGGTGTATCGAAAGTTGAGCTATACGGCACCATGAAGCGTCAAATTACTATTCGCTTAGATCCTAAGAAAATGGCGGCCTACCAAATAGACGGTACACGCTTAGAGCAGCAGCTTCAAAACGCCAACTTCTCGCTAACCGCGGGCTATATGTACAATAACGGTGAAAAAATTCTGGTTAACCCAACTGGCGAATTTACCGATGTAAACGACTTTAAAAATATGTGGGTTACCCGCAGCGTTCGCTTGTCTGATATTGCCAGCGTGACTTACGAGCTTCCTCAACGCAATGAAGGACGTCATTTAGATCGCACCTTTGCGGTAGGCTTTAACGTATTTCGCGAATCGGGCAGCAATCTTGTAGAAGTTTCCGACGCGGTAATGAAGGTTATCGAAAAAGCCAAGGAAGACCCTGAGTTTACAGGCATTAGTTTATTTGTAATGGACGACACCGCTAAAAGCGTAACATCATCGTTGAGTGATTTGCTAAATGCTGGCCTTTTAGGTGCGCTGCTTTCAGTTATTGTGCTGTACTTATTTTTGCGCCAGCTTTCCACCACCTTAATCGTGGTGCTTTCAGTGCCATTCTCAATTTGTATTACCTTAGGTGTGATGTATCTATTAGGTTATACACTCAACATCTTATCGTTAATGGGCCTCATGCTAGCGGTAGGTATGCTGGTAGACAACGCCGTGGTGATCACTGAAAGCGTGTTTCAAGAACGCCAACAAGAAGGAGACATTAAGCGAGCCACTCAGATTGGTGTAAACAAAGTCAGCCTTGCGGTCATTGCCGGAACTGCAACCACGGCAATAGTGTTTTTACCTAATATTATTGGGGTAAAAATAGACGTGACTATTTTCTTAGAGCACGTTGCTGTGGCTATCTGTATATCCCTGTTCGCGTCGCTTTTCATTGCTAAAACACTTATTCCCTTGCTGACAACTAAGGTAAAGATCCCTGTTGTAAAAACGCCTAAAACACCGTCCTACATAAAAGGCTATGGCCGCGCACTTAACTGGATGTTGAAACACCAGGGCGTAACCTGTGTAATTGCTCTATTGCTACTTGCATCGACAATCGTACCTATGCAGGTAGTTACATCTGACGATGAGGGTAATAACAACCAGGAACGTATTTGGCTTAACTATCACGTAACGCAGAATTTTACGCTTGAAGAAGTGGAAAAAACCGTAGATAGAATGGAAGCTTACCTTTATGAAAACCAAGAACGTTTTCATATTAAACAGGTTTATACTTATTTTACTGCCGGCCATGCAGTAAGCGGTATTACGCTTAATGACGAACTACCCGTTAGTGTGGGCAGAATTAAAGAGGATATACGTGAAAACATGCCCTCCTTTGTGCGTGCTCGCCCCTCTTTCCAGTGGGATAGCGGCAACGGTGGTGGCGTAAGAGTTACGCTGTTGGGGGAATCTTCAGAAACCTTGCTAAACATTTCAGAGCAAATAGTTCCTATTCTTTCAACTATTGAAGGGCTGGAGGATGTAAAAGCCGACACGGGGTCTACCCGCGATGAAGTTCAGATACGCATAGACAGAGAGAAAGCAAACCGTTTTGGCATTCAGGTGAACGATGTGGCTAAACTTGTCTCTACAGCACTACGAGGCAGTAATTTACGTACATTCCGTTATGGAGACGCTGGAGAAGTAGCAGTGCAGCTTAAGTTTGGCAGCGATATTCAATCCGCGCTAAGTGAACTTAAGAACATCAATATTGGTTTTACTCAGGGTCAATCGGTAACACTGAGCATGATTGCAGACTTCTCTGTGGTACCGCAGCTATCGCAAATTAATCGCAATTACCGTCAAACCGCGCTAGCTATTGGCGCAAACCTAGTGGGTGAAACCACTACAGAGCAAGCTCGTGAACGCATAGAGAAAGCATTGGTCAATATCGAGCTGCCTACAGGTTATAAGTGGACACTAGATGGCAGCTTTTCCCGTCAGGATGAAGCCAATGCTGTAATGCAAATGAACATGCTGCTGGCACTTTGCATGATATA
Organism: Alteromonas sp. ABV4_150; assembly: GCF_056311745.1. Classification (NCBI taxonomy): domain Bacteria; kingdom Pseudomonadati; phylum Pseudomonadota; class Gammaproteobacteria; order Alteromonadales; family Alteromonadaceae; genus Alteromonas; species Alteromonas sp. ABV4_150. The sequence continues at coordinate 4,083,135 of NZ_CM149971.1, forward strand.
CGTTGTAATGGCTGCATTGTTTGAATCGCTGATACTTCCAACGTCTGTGATCACTTCGCTGTTATTTTCGTTCACCGGTGTGTTTTGGGCATTTATGGTGACAGGCACTTCAATGTCTATCATGGGGATGATTGGCATGCTGATATTGATGGGCATTGTGGTTAACAATGGCATTGTATTGGTAGACAGAATCAATCAGCTAATCAACGAAGGTTTATCGCTGTATGAGGCAGTGATTGAGGGATGTATAACACGTATCAGGCCTATTCTTATGACAGTAGCCACAACGGTTTTAGGGCTTATTCCACTTGCGATGGGGAGTACTCGAATTGGCGGCGACGGTCCTCCCTACTCACCTATGGCCATTGCAATCATTGGTGGGCTGGTGTTCTCAACACTAACCAGCTTGTTCTTGGTACCACTTGCTTACGTGTTGCTACTAAAACTTAGGTTTAAAACGCAGCGATTGTTTAAAACCAGTAAAGCGCGTGTAGCCACGTATATTAAAATCGCCAATTGAGGCGCATGTTAAAGCAAAAATAAGACAAAAAGCGGGTCTAGTTTTCACCATTTACGTCAACGGGATTGACGATGAGTGTAAGCTAGCCCGCTTTTTCTGGATCAATCGTAACCGCTACCACGCCTTAGCTTCGCGATGTTAGATATTCATGTACCGCATCAGCGTGACGCTCTTCAGAAAACTTAATTAGGCTACTTCCATTACATGTTAGGCCTTCCTCAGACGTTACCGTGCGCAATACTTCACGTTGGCTAGCGCCAATACGACCTACGTTACGTGAAAGGCTTGAGCGAAGTACTCTTACGTCATCGTTGATAATCGCTTTACAAAACCCTGCAAACTGGGTTTCGCCTACGAAGCGAATGTCTTTTGACTCTGCGGCTGCATTTGCGTTGATGCTAAAAGCAACAGTCGCGGTGACGGCAATAGCTTTAATTAAATTAGAAAATTTCATTTTAAAGTCCTCAATGTGTGGTTAAAGGTGCTATGCAAGCTTGTGGCAAACTCTCAATTTAAGTTGAACAAAATTGAATGAAGCAACAATTCGCTCAACGCCCTTTATTTATGCATCAAGAATAAAAATTTTTCTGTTGAATGATTGTGTAACTTGGGTAAATGCCTGGTAAATCAAGTTGTTACATGGTTGTTACCATGCTAACTCATTGAATTACTTGGTATAACATAAATTCCATATTACTAATATATCTAGCCACTACATTTATAGGAAGAAAGAAGTATAAGACTTAAGTATAAAAAGGCCCCTTTTGGGGCCTCAAAACTGTAATTTTAACAAAATAAATGATAAATGAGCGTATTTAATGCGCTGAAAAATACATTTTTTCGTAATTTAATTACATAAAACGAAGTAAATTACTCATATTTACGCTCGCGCTTAGTTTCAATGGCATCAATATAAGCATGCCATGACGCGTAGCCGATAATAGGCATTAACACGATAAAACCAATAAACCCGGTTACATAACCAATCGCAACGGTGGTAAAGATGATCGCCCCCCAAATAAGCATGGGGACCTTATTAAGCCACACTGCGTTAACACTGGTTAATACAGCGGTGGCAAGGTCTACTTTGCGTTCCATCAAAATTGGTTGGGTAAACGCCGTAACGAAAAGCATAGCCAATGTAAAACCCGCACCAACAATTGTGCCTAGCGCTAAAAATGGTAATAAGCTTTCTAAATCGTTTTCGATATAAGGCGGATAAAGTGCATGGATTAGCGATGCAACACGCAGCCAAAATATCATCATCACCATAAGCAAAATGGCAAAGCCCCACTCGTTAAACGCATTCCTGCGCATTGCACGCAAAGAATGGCGTAACGTGGGCTTATGGCCTTTCTCCATTTCCCAGCTTACATCATAAAGGCCAGCAGCCAGAAAAGGCCCTACCAACATGAAACACACAATGGCCGGTAGAATGACTAAGTGCCAACCTGTCATTTCAACCAAGTACATAATGAACCACGGAATAACCGCGAAAAGAACGCCATAAAACAATGTGAGACCTGGTGCGCGCATAGCGTCTCGTAATGCCAATGACAACCATTTTATAGGGTCGCCAACGTCTAATTCTTTACAGGGAATAACGCGTGCTATACCACTTTGCGTGATTGCATTCTCTGGTGTTTCTTTGAAATGGTGCGACATATTCTTATCACCTCTGCTTGTTAGCCTGTTTGTTACTAACGCGTTTTTTATACACGCCTTACTACTACGATAGGCGCTGAATGAAAAGTTCACAAGCTATTAACATAAATTTTATACTTAAGTGACAAGCGGATCATTCATCTCGTTATATGGTTAATAAATAGCCACTTGGTGAAAAAAGTAGTGCTTAAAGCAGAAATACTGCAAAAATGCCATCGCATAAGGCTGTGTATTGCGATAATCTCAAGGTATGTAAATCAACCAGATAGACCATGAAAACTGTATCTCGCTCACATAAATTAGATAACGTTTGTTACGACATTAGAGGCCCAATTGCTGCGCAAGCACGTAAAATGGAAGACGAAGGACACCGCATATTAAAATTAAATATCGGTAACCCTGCCCCGTTTGGGTTCGAAGCCCCTGATGACATCGTAAAAGACGTAATCCATAACCTGCCCACGTCTCAAGGATATTCAGACTCGACAGGAATTTATGCTGCCCGCGTGGCCGTGATGCAGTACTACCAGCAGCGCAACATTAAAGACATCCGCGTAGACGATGTTTATATTGGCAACGGCGTATCTGAGTTAATCATGATGGCGATGCAAGCGTTGCTTAATCATGGTGATGAAGTGCTTATTCCAAGCCCTGACTACCCACTTTGGACGGCAGCAGTTAGCCTTTCGTCAGGTTCACCCGTTCATTATCGTTGCGACGAGCAAGCAGGCTGGTTCCCTGACATTGACGACATAAAAAGTAAAATCACCAGTAAAACTCGCGCAATTGTACTTATCAACCCTAACAACCCAACCGGTGCAGTATACGACAAAGCCCTGTTACAAGAAGTAGTTGAAGTTGCCCGCGAACACGGCTTAGTAGTGTTTAGCGACGAGATTTACGACAAAATTCTTTACGATGAAGCAAAGCACACCAGTATTGCTTCACTGGCTGACGATGTGTTTTTTGTTACCTTTGGCGGCTTGAGCAAAAACTACCGTGTGGCGGGCTTTCGCTCTGGCTGGCTTGTGGTAAGCGGCAACAAGCGATTAGCGTCTGACTATATTGAAGGGCTTAATATCCTATCTTCTATGCGAATGTGCGCGAATGTACCTTGTCAAAGTGCCATTCAAACAGCGTTAGGCGGCTATCAAAGTATTGACGACTTGGTGAAAGAAAACGGGCGCCTTCGCATTCAGCGCGACGTAACCACAGATATGCTAAACGGCATTGACGGTATTTCGTGCGTTAAACCTAAAGGTGCCATGTATTGTTTCGCCAAAGTAGATGAGAAAAAATTTAACATTCAAAACGACGAACAAATGGTGCTGGATTTATTAAGCTCTGAAAAAATTCTGCTGGTACACGGTCGCGCGTTTAACCTGACGGAAGGTACGTACTTTCGATTAGTATTTTTACCGCACAGCGATGTATTAGTGCCTGCACTGCATCGTATTGGCAACTTCTTTAGAACGTATAAGCAAGGGGCGTAACGTGAGTGATAAAAGTCACTTTTTCGCGCATCTGGCGCGCTTAAAGCTTATCAATCGCTGGCCGCTTATGCATAACGTGCGCACAGAAAATGTGCAGGAGCACAGTTTGCAGGTGGCCATGGTTGCCCACGCACTTGCTTTAATAAAAAATAAGTTTTTTGGCGGCACACTAAATCCTGATCGTATTGCTACCATGGCAATATTTCACGACGTGTCGGAGGTACTCACCGGAGACCTCCCTACCCCAGTGAAATACTTTAACCCTGCGATTAAAGAAGAATATAAAAAGATCGAAAAAATAGCAGAGAACAAGCTCATTGAAATGGCACCAGAGGCATTTCGAGAAGACTATGCGGCGCTTATTGATCATCACTACCATAGTGAAGAGGAAGCTTTTATTGTGAAAGCAGCAGACGTACTTTGCGCTTACCTAAAAACGCTTGAAGAATTGGCTGCTGGCAACCAAGAGTTTAAGCTGGCTAAGAAAAGATTAGATAAAACCCTTAAAGAATATCATTCTGATGAGGTGGACTACTTCTTAACACGCTACGTACCAAGCTTTTCTTTAAGCCTTGATGAAATTACGCAAGACGATATGTAAGCAAGGCGGCTAACAGCCCATAAATTACTATACTGACGAATAGAAGTAGCATACACAGCATGGCAGCGAGGTTTTTTTGGCAACAAGCGATTGGGAATTAGCATTACACGAGCGTCGTTTACCCCGTAGTGAAACAAGAGACGGCGATCATCGTAATCCGTATCAGCGAGATAAAGCGCGCGTGCTTCACAGCGCTGCCTTTCGCAGGTTGCAGGCAAAGACCCAAGTACTCGGTGTGGGGCTAAGCGATTTCTATCGCACGCGACTTACACACTCTTTAGAAGCCGCCCAAATTGGTACGGGAATAACGGCGCAGCTTTGGGTGAAGTTTCCAGATATTGCCAATACGTTGGCGCTTGATCCTACGTTAATCGAAACCCTCTGCTTGGCTCACGATATCGGTCACCCACCTTTCGGCCATGGTGGTGAAATTGCCCTTAATTACATGATGCACCAATACGGCGGGTTTGAAGGAAACGGACAAACCTTTAGGATCATCACTCAGCTAGAGCCTTATACCGCCGAACACGGCATGAATTTATGCAGAAGAAGCGTGTTAGGCTTGGTTAAATATCCGAATTTTATCGATGCCCTTCATAGTAAAGGACCTACGCCCGAACGCCCTGTTTCACTTCGTCAGGTTAAGGCCCATGACTGGCACCCTCCGAAGGGGTTATTTCGCTGCGACGAGCCCCTATTCGACTGGCTACTTGCGCCATTTAGCAATGAAGATAAAGATGCGTTTATGCAGTTTACTGCAAAACCGAATACCCACAGTAAAACGCAATTTAAATCGTTCGACTGCTCAATTATGGAGCTGTCTGACGATATCGCCTATGGCATTCACGACTTAGAAGATGCCATTGTAATGGATATGGTAGACAAGCATCATTTTGTCGAGGATGTAACCACCCCGCTAAAAGCACTAGATGTACCCTGGCTGTCAGACAATATAGAAGTGCTTACCAATAAGCTATTTAGCGCTGCACATCACGAAAGGAAAAATGCTATAGGTGCGCTGGTAAATAGCTTTATCACAGCCATTGAAATAAAAGGCGTTGAGGGTTTCGCTCACCCGTTACTGGCATTCAACGCCGTAATGCCTGAACATTTTGCACAAGCCTTGGAGCTTTTCAAACGCTTTGTGTTTAACAAAGTAATACGCCGCCCCGATGTGCAGCTTCTTGAATACAAAGGACAGCTGGTGGTGATGGAGCTTTTTGAAGCCTTTGCATCAGATCCCGACCGCTTACTTCCCGAAAACACTCAAGTTCGCTGGCGTAAGGCCTGTGAGAGCGGCAATGGTATGCGCGTTCTCGCCGACTATATATCGGGTATGACGGATGAATTCGCATCTCGCCTATACAGTAATATCTTTTCACCTAAACAAGGCGGTATTCAAGATAGTCTGCATATGTAGATTATTTTGTTTTTCCAAATTAATTGAAATGAAAAGACCGTACTCTCGGTCTTTTTTATTATGGTGAACTTACTCGTTACATCAACGTAGCTAAATGTAACGGTTGAAGTGACGACCATTTCTCATAGTCTTATCATAACTTAGGTGACGTAATGCCAAAACCATTTAAACCCTCAGTAAAACTAACTGATAACGACGTAACCAATGAAGGCGTTTACAGAAGTCGCCGTTCATTGCTCAAATCTATGGGCTTCGTGGGAGCGTCTACGCTGTTGGCGAAGTCGGCAGTCGCTGCCGGTTGGTTTTGGGAAGATGAGGAAGAAAAGACAGCGTTTAAGGGAAAGGCGCTAGAGTTTAGCCAACCTCCCAAGTTCCAAATAACGGAAACCCGAACACCTGAAGATAAGGTGACCAGCTACAACAACTTTTATGAGTTTGGCACATCTAAAGATGCACCAGCCAAAAATGCGACTGAATTTCAAACTAATCCATGGACGTTAAAAGTTGACGGGATGGTTAAAAACCCTATTGAGCTTGATCACGATGCCCTAACAAAGCGTTTTCCCCTTGAAGAGCGCATTTACCGCTTGCGCTGTGTGGAAGCATGGTCGATGGTGGTGCCTTGGATTGGGTTTGAGTTGGGGGCGTTGTTAAAACAAGCCGAGCCATTAATGTCAGCCAAGTATGTGGCGTTTGAAACCCTATACGCCCCTGAGCAAATGCCCGGTCAACGAAGCCGCTTTACCGGTGGTGGTATTGATTATCCTTACGTAGAGGGTTTGCGTCTTGACGAAGCCATGCACCCGTTAACGCTCATGTCGGTTGGTCTTTACGGGAAGACCTTGCCCCCTCAAAACGGCGCGCCTATCAGGCTTGTTGTTCCGTGGAAGTATGGTTTCAAGAGCATTAAGTCTATTGTGAGAATTCGCCTTACCGACAAGAAGCCGCCTACCACATGGAATCGACTGGCCGCCAACGAGTATGGCTTTTACGCCAATGTGAATCCAAACGTGTCGCATCCAAGGTGGAGCCAATCCAGCGAGCGTAGAATAACCACAGGTGGGCTACTCGCCAGAAATCGCATCGACACCCAAATGTTTAACGGTTACAGCGAAGTCGCGCCGCTATACAAAGATATGGACTTATCTCGTTATTACTAGTTGTAACTTTATGGGGCCACAACCAAATAGCTAGTTATTCATATCAATATCACTTAACTAGAGTTTCTAAACATTACTATTAAGTTGTTCATTTAATGCCGTTAAGAAAAAAACCATTTCGACTCTCTGTATGGCAGCGCCGCAGCCTAAAAGGCCTTATTCACCTTTTCGCATTGGGCTATATCGCGTGGTTGTTTTTTGCAGGGGTAACCGATCAGCTTGGTCCAGACCCTGTAAACACGCTCATCAACGAGACTGGAACCTGGGCAATTCACTTTCTTTTACTAACGCTTACTCTTAGCCCACTTGCTAAATGGCTACCAAGCCCAGAACCGATGCAATTCAGACGTATGATTGGCGTATACACCTTTGTGTACGCCTTTGCACACCTGCTCACTTACATTGTGTTTGAACTCCAGCTTGATATGGCACTAGTGGCTAGCGAGATAGTAAGCAGGCCTTACATAATTGTTGGCATGGCAGCACTACTTCTTCTTTTTGCACTTACGGCTACGTCGTTTAAGCGCATCCAGCGCAACATGGGAAAAAAGTGGCAAAAGCTTCATAACAGTATTTATTTGATACTGCCCCTTGCACTACTTCATTTCAGCTGGTCGCAGAAGACGTTTTGGCAAGAGCCCGTTTGGTATTGGATGATTGGACTGATATTAATGAGCCCAAGAATGAAGCAGTGGTATGTGACGTATCAGAAGAAAAGCCAAAAGAAGTCGAGAGGCAAAAACGCAGTGGCGTGAGAAAACTAAAGTCGAAAACCTTTTAAACAAGTACGTAAAGCAGCGCAGCATAACGCGCTGTTTTGCTAAGCGTTACAGCGAGAATAAAAAACCAAAACGGGCTTCTAAGTACACCTGCTACTAAAGTAATAGGGTCGCCAATAATAGGTACCCAGCATAAAAACAAGCTCCACTTCCCCCACTTTGTAAAGGTGTAGCTTGCACGGTTAAACGCCGCTTCGCTCACTTTTAACTTATCGGTCGCAATTTCTTTTCCGAACTTGAAGCCCAATGCATAATTAACCACCGAGCCAAGTACATTTCCTAACGAAGCAACAACAAGCAACAACACCCAGTTCAACCCACTACCGTATAAAGCACTAAGCACAATTTCAGAACTAAAAGGCAATATAGTGGCAGCCAAAAATGCCGACAAGAACATCCCCAAGTAGCCTAAATGTATTAATGCGCTCAACGCCCCTCCAGCTTTATACAGTAGTTTTCTATGTAAAATTCGCGCGCATCTTACCTTAATCGGAGTATGAATACTTCCTTGAGAATTCGATAGCACAAAAAAACCATTATCTTTTATATAGTTACTGACAAAGCACCAATTTGTGTGAAAAAAGTACAACTAAATACTTGCCAAAGCCCTCTTTTATGAATACTGTATACACATACACACTGTATAAGCAACCAGTATCAATTAATAACAATATTCCCGAAGTTCGAATTATGAACTTCAGGGCAAATGCATAAAGGGTTTTACTATGAACACATCTTCAGTTTCACGATTTAATGCTTTGCGCGCTTCGGTTTCAAATGTTGTTCAACTACCTTTGCCGATAGAAGGGTTTCCTCGCGAAAAACAAGGTAATGGAAAAGAAAGTAATGACAAAGGTTGGAATTATCTGCTTTCAAATACAGTGTCGTTTTCGAAAACTGTAGATCACGCTATCCGTATTCAAAAACCTGAAAAAGAAAAAATGCCTGAATGGATCAGTAAGCTGATTACAGGTGGCCAGTGTAAAACACTGTATGTGGAAAACATTGATTTAGACCTTCAACCAACCGACAGTGAAATGATCAGAAAGCTGTGTGAGCTTTACTCTGTCAGCTTGGTGAATGTACGTGTTAACAGCATTAATGACGAACAAAACGTAGCATTAGGCCCTTGGTAATACAAAGCCTGTTTATGCTTACATCTTGCGTTTGCCCCATCTTACGTTTGCCTGAATAGCGATGCGTAATCAAAGCCTAACATATATTTTCACAGAGCTCTTTACCGTGGAATCTCTGGCATGTACCCTTTGGCATGGACCGCCAAGGACTCATTGAATATCGGCAACATTTACGTTTAAAAAAGTTGGGGCTCACGCAACTTATACTTATACTGTAGCGCTTTGTTTTACTCTTAAACTGCGAGTTGTCTTATGCGCTGTTACTGTTGCTCATCAAAATCCTTTGACGAATGCTGCGAGCCTTTTATTAAGGGTGATAGACACCCTAGTTCTGCCGAGCAACTTATGCGCTCTCGGTTTTCAGCCTACGCTACAGCGCATTATCAATATATTCTTGAAACCTATACCAAAGAAAAGCAGCAGGGTCTTTCTGTAGAGGATTTGGCGCAAAGCGCACAAGGTGCGACATGGTTCGCACTTAAAGTACACCCCACTCTAGCGGCTAGCTCCGTAGATAGCTTGGTAGGTAACTCGGTCAGTAGTACTGAAGAGAGTTCGATAGACAGTTCTGTACATGCTGACGCTAAAGTCGAGGCGCAAACCAACGCCGAGGCAATCTCTAAGCCTAATTTAAAGCCCATCTCCAAGCCCTATACTGCCACTGTTGAATTCACTGCTTACTATTTTGAAAATAAAAGTATGTATCAGCTTCACGAAACGTCGAATTTTAGTATTGAAGACGGTAAGTGGCGTTATCACGACGGCGTATTACACGACGACTGCGGCAAAATTAAATACGGGAGAAACCTACCTTGTGTTTGCGGTAGCAACAAAAAATTCAAACAGTGCTGCGCAACTAAGAGCCGCTAAGCCAATGAGCCTGTAAAGTTATAATGGAAATGGAGTACCGCGATACATTAAGTAACGATGTGCAATATATTACAACTAAGTGGCACAAGTTCTATGTACCAGGAAGAAGCGCCCGAATGTGGCTTATGGAGTAACTCAGCGCCAAAATGTTCCCAAGTAACACTGTTTACTTTAACAACAATTGTATTAGTATAAACTGCAGAGTGGTTTTGTATTACGTAAAGTGCAAAGCCGCTTTTTATTTCTAATTGTCACAAAATTGCTGCGAGCTCTATTATCGTGGCTAATCATGAAAAATAAAAAACAAGGAATGTTATGACTACTATTTTACGTATCGCTGCGACGATTTCTGCTACTACGCTATTGCTAGGCTGCGGTGGTAGCGATTCAAACGATGTACTCGACGACCTTAACGCCAACCGCGCAAAGTGGGAAAGCGCGAATATCGACAATTATCAGTTTGAATATCAAATTTCATGTTTTTGCACCGAAGAAACCATACTTCCTCGCTTAGTACTGGTAGAAGGTAGTCAGGTCACCTCTCAAACTATTATTGAAGGCAATATTGCCCTACCGCTAGATGATGCATATACAGAAAGCATTGATAGCTTGTATCAACTTATTTCATTAGAAGAAAGTCGTGCCGAATCGCTATCGGTCAAATATGACCCGGAACGCGGCTACCCAACCGAAATTAAGGTCGATATCAACGAGCAGACGGCCGACGACGAATATACCCTAACAATTAGCAACCTTATTACCGCAGATGATGTGGCCTGTACAGCAACGGTAGAAGATGGCCTCTTGCTTTCAGTAACCGATCAAACAACGCAAATGCCAAGCGCATGTGGAGTTACTGCTACTGCAATAGAAGAAGCGTATTCTGAAACTGTTATAGTTGATGAAACGGATTGTGCAGAAGACCATTTGATTGCAATGCTGGAAGAACGTCCTGGCTTTTACACCCTCACAGTACAAAAACAGGGTTATCAAGACTATCAGGTAGATAACATAGGCATTGGTAAAGATTTATGTCATGTGTTGACCAGAGAATTCAACGTAGAATTAGTACCAGAATAACCATTATTCAATGACCCACAAAAGAAGCCTGAACCATAGAATGACGTGACACCCAGCAGTTGGACTATTCCATTACTGGAGTCACTTCAGAAGGCTCAGGCTTTTTCGTTAACTTACTTTCTTGCCAGGCCTGTAGGATCAGGGCACAAGCACCATCTTTCCTTTCACTTCCCGGTTCATGACCTTGGCCATGGCTTTCGTTGCTTGTTCTAAGGGTAACGCTTCATCTACGACCACTTTAACCTTACCTTGCACATACCAAGTTAAGAGCTCTTGCATGTTTTCAGCAAAGCCTTTTGGATCGTGCTGAGTAAACGAGCCCCAAAATACCCCCATGACTGAATAGCCTTTTACCAGCGCTAAATTAACCGGAAATTTCGGGATCTCACCGCCAGCAAAGCCAACCACAAGTAAACGCCCTTCCCATGCCATACTGCGACTGCAAGCGTGGAATGTGTCACCGCCAACGCATTCATAAACTACATCGACACCTTTGCCGCCTGTGACTTCTTTCAGCGTTTCTTTGAGATCTTTTTCTTTGTAGTTAATTAAAATGTCTGCGCCATACTCTTTAGCAAGCGCCAGCTTTTCTTCTGTTGAGCAAACTGCAATCACTTTAGCGCCCATAATCTTGCCTATTTGCACTGCTGCTAAGCCAGTACCACCCGCTGCGCCGGTTACAACCAGTGTTTCGCCTGGCTGCAGTTTTGCGCGCTGCTTTAAAGCGTGATGTGCTGTCGCATGCGCAGTTACAAGAGCAGCCCCTTCATTAACATGGATGGGATCAGGTAATGGCATAACATGAGTGGCAGGGATCAGCGCCTTTTCTGCGTAACCACCTAAGTTAGACAACGCAATAACTCGTTGCCCTTCTTTTAAATGGCTTACGCCCTCACCTACTTCAGATATGGTGCCTGCCACTTCGTTGCCAGGAATAAACGGGAAGTCTGGCTGCATTTGATACAGACCTTGCACCAATAGTCCGTCTGGAAAGTTCACCCCTGCGGCTTCAACATTTACGACTACATGCCCTTTTTTTACTTGCGGGTCTGCAACGTCTTTAAATTGAAGTTCTTCAAGTGGTCCAAAAGATTCGCATACAATTGCTTTCATACTGTCTCCAGTTGCTTTGTTCGACGTTCACGCTATTGATAGCATGACATGTCATTAAATACGTTATATGGCGTTTATTCGCTTTGGTGAATGGTTTGATTGGCAATTTGCGCCAATGGGCGCACCATTGCGCCTAATTGCATAGCCTTCTCGCTTGACGCATTGCCATCGTGTGCGCGTTTTACCACGCCTTGTAAAATAGCGGCTAAACGGAAAAAACTAAATGCGAGGTAAAACGTCCAATTGCTAATGGCATCAATACCTCTTCGCTCGCAATACGCATCGATATATTCTTGTTCGCTTGGAATGCCTAACTGCTCTCTGTCTAAACCACCTAACCCAGCTGCGTGCGCAATGTCAGAGGGAAGGCGCAACTGCATACATTGGTAAGCCAAATCGGCATACGGATGCCCCAACGTTGATAATTCCCAATCAAGCACCGCGACTACTCGTGGGTTTTTAGGGTCAGACATATCAAACATCATATTGTCTAAACGAAAATCGCCATGAACCAACGAGACTTGACCATCATCTTTTGGCAGGTTGGCCTCAAGATACTGAATAAGACTTTCAATTTCTTCAACATGCTCAAGTTCAGATGCACGATACTGTTTTGTCCACCTGCTTAGCTGACGTTCAAAGTAGCTGCCGGGCTTTCCATAATCGCGTAAGCCTGCGCTTTCAATATCTACACTGTGAAGCGCTGCAAGCACTCGGTTCATTTCATCATACATGGCACCACGAGTAGCAGTAGATGCTATTTCAGGCAGTGCGCTATTCCAGAAAATGTCACCTTCAACATAGGCCATTATGTAAAACATGCTACCGATTATGCTGACATCTTCACATAAATGGTACGCTTTGGGCACAGGCACTTCTGAGCCCTGCAACGCGTTGATAACGCGAAATTCTCGGTCAACCGCATGGGCCGATTTCAGTAACTTACCCGGAGGTTGACGGCGTAACACGTAGACGCCGTTATCCGTAGTAAGCTTAAACGTCGGGTTCGATTGCCCACCTGCAAATTTCTCAGCGCTTTTGACGTGCCCAATACTCGGGCACGCAGAAGATAAATACGAATTCAGCACTGCTAAATCTATGACATGTGGGGCTTTCGCATTGTCTTTAGACACGTTCACTCCTTACCCGTAATTTTTTGTATTGTTTATTTACAACAATGAGCTATTCAGCGACTGCTTTTTCTGCAATAAGATTACGACCTAACTGCATCATGTGAACCTGATCAGGGCCATCTGCCAGCTTGATAGTCCGCGCATAAGCGTACATGGCAGACAATACGAAATCTTGGCTTGTACCTGCAGCGCCGTGCATCTGAATGGCTTGGTCGATAACGTTACAGGCCATAGTAGGTGCAACTATCTTGATAGCAGCGATAAGGTCGCGCGATACTTTGTTGCCATAGCGATCCATCTTATCTGCCGCTTTTAAAGTAAGCAGGCGCGCCTGTTCAATATCACAGTGCATCTGCGCAATACTTTCTCTAACCGATTGCTGTTTTGACAACGGTTTGCCAAACGCCACTCGGCTTTCAACTCGTTCACACGCCATATCGAGCGCGCGCTGTGCACAGCCAATAAGGCGCATACAATGGTGAATACGGCCCGGGCCTAAGCGCCCTTGTGCAATTTCAAAACCTCGCCCTTCACCAAGCAGTAAGTTTTCTGCCGGTACACGTACATCTTCAAACAAGACTTCAGCATGACCAATAGGCTCGTCGTAATAGCCCATTGCAGCCATTGGCCGAACAATAGTTACACCCTTGGTGTCCATAGGAACTAAGATTTGAGACTGCTGCTGGTGACGAGGCGCATCGAAATCAGTTTTGCCCATTACCACCATAATTTTACAGTTCTCATTCATAGCACCGCTGGTGTACCACTTACGGCCGTTGATAACGTATTCATCGCCATCGCGCTTAATGGAAGTTTCGATATTTGTCGCATCACTCGATGCCACTGCAGGCTCTGTCATAGCAAAGGCTGAGCGTATCTCTCCATTTAGAAGCGGCTCCAACCACTGTTTTTTCTGACTTTCGTTACCGTATTTCGCCAGCACTTCCATATTGCCAGTATCTGGCGCACTACAGTTAAAGATTTCAGAGCTAAACAAAACTCTGCCCATTTCTTCACAAAGTGGTGCATACTCTGCGTTAGTCAAGCCCGCGCCATATGGCTTATATTCTTCAGGTAAAAACAAATTCCAAAGACCCGCTTCTTTTGCACGCTTTTTCAATGTATGCATCATTTCAGGCGTTTTCCAACGACCTTCGCCATTGTTGGCAGAGCCATTTTCTACGGCGTGAATGTATTCCTTTTCAATTGGATACACTTCTTCGTTCATAAACGCTTTTAGTTTTTCTAAAAGTGCTTGGGTCTTTTCATTATATTCAAAGTTCATAACTGCCCCATTTAGCTGTAGGTAATGGCGTGTAACCTGTCAATCACATCCAGGTGAGGTACGCTGTTGAAGTTATTAAGGTGAACGCCTCGCGCATTGGCAAAGCATTGAGAAAAACTGGCATTTCGGATCTGCAAATTCATATTTACAACGGTGGTCGCATCGTAGCCAAGAATATGTTTAAGCATCATGGCAATTGCGCCGCCCGAGCTCACAACAAGTACGCGCTTCGCATCTATACTTTGAAGATGCGTGAGCATACTGTGAACTCTGTCTTCGAACTGACCCCATGTTTCATCAAGGAGTTCATGCGCCAATTCATCTTGCGACCAGGCAAGCATTGCTTTTTTTAGCAATCGGTAATATTCAGAAGGCGATGCACCTTCAGGTACTTTTGCTTCTGGGTAGCGTGTTAAATAGGCGGTAGCCACTGCCTGAAAATTGAATTCATTCAGTGCGCTATTCACCGTAACTTCAGGTAGCGTATAGTCTTCAGTAGCAATACCCGAGGCAATACCCTCTTTGGTTTCGTGATGCCTTACCATGTCGCCAGAGAAAACTGCATCAAACTCAACATTGCGATGCTTGAAATAGTCACCAAGCCAAATGGCCTGTTGCCCACCCAGTTCACTAAGCTTGTCATAGTTCGCTTTGCCAAAAGACGCTTGACCATGTCGCACTAAATAGATGTCTGTCATACCGCTGCCTGATGTTATTAATATGTTAACTTTCAACCAGCATACTAAGGAAAACAGCGATATAAGTTTAATTGATATTTTGAATGAGTATGCATCATGTGAAACTATTCACTGCCAAACATCTGTTCGCTTTTTGCACGTTGTGAACAAAATTTGACATAATAGCTTCAAATGCGTGCAATATATGTTCATTAGATTGTATAGTGAAAAAGCACGACACGACGTCATAGGGAAGTTGGCGTTTTAAAATGTAAAGGACTGAACGCATTTGGACACGACCTTGTCGTGATTAATTTTGTTTAAAGCCCCCCGCTTTTGAAAAATAAAAAGAACCAAAATGAAGTCACTTACACACGCTTTGTCTTGTAATAGCTTAAGCATATCTACACCACAAAACGCCATTACGCATCGCCTATGTAGTTCGCCGTTTATTGTCTTTATAATCTCGTCGACACTTGCTTTGGCTCCCCACGCTCACGCCGATGAGAATGCTCTATCTCCTCCGCATAACAAAAAGGCGCTGGAACACTTTGTTGTACAGGCGCAAAAGACCAGACAAAACTTGCAAGATGTGCCCGTTGCGGTCACTGCGCTTTCAGGTCAAGACCTAGTTGAAACAGTTAGCCGAGATGTGTTTGACCTGCAAAACTACGTACCTGCTTTTGGCGCATTTCAAAATCAAAGCGTAACAAATTCAGGTTTTTCAATACGCGGCATTGGCACGTCTTCACAAAACTTCGGCTTCGAGTCTTCGGTGGGTTTATACGTAGATGGTGTGTACCGTGCACGACAAAACGCGTTAATTAACGACTTAGTCGATATTGAATCTATTGAAGTGTTGCGTGGGCCACAGGGCACACTATTCGGAAAGAATACCGCCGCTGGCGCAATGACGTTAACTACGGTCGCACCTTCACACGACGAGCGCGACGGCTTTGCCGAAGCCATCATCGGCAATGATAACTTGGTTCGTTTAAGCGCTGGCTCGTCGTTTTCGCTTATCGACGATGTACTCGCCATGCGAGTATCTGGCTTTAGTTCTCACAGTGACGGTTTCATTACCGACGAGCGCAGCGGACAAACCTTAAATAACCGTAACCGTTCTGCGATAAAAGCACAGCTGCTTTACACTCCAACAGCTGACATTAGCGTACGGCTTATCGCTGATTACGGCGAGCTAGACGAACGATGCTGCGGCGCACTATACACAAATTAGCGACTTTCAGGCGACGACTTTTACCGGAACGGGGTTCAACCTGCAAAATGCGGGCGATATCATAGTAAAAGGCATAGAGCTTGAAGCCACATGGCTAATGACAGAAAGCACCGAATTACATGCAGTTGCGTCGCGCACATTGGCGAACTTTGATGAGTTTAAGCGCGGTACCTGTTGGGTTGCGTACACGTGGCACACGGGCATTGACGATCCGGGCCGTGTGGAGCCTAACGACCCGTTCTGTTCAAGAGACGGAGACCGCGTAGGCTTCGAGCCTCAGAACTCACTATCTCTTATGCTGAATCACTATTTCGAAGTTGGGAATTATCCTGCCTCCGCCAGTATTGACTACCAATACACGGGCGACGTATTTCTTGATGATGCGAACGACCCGTACAAATACGCTGACGACTTTTCATTATTTAACGTTCGCGTAAGTTTCACTATCCCACAATGGGATAGCGAAATTATTGCGTGGTCGCGTAACGTTTTCGGCGAAGAGTACGTTGCGCGAAGTGGCTTTGATGTACCCGTACAAACCGGAAAGATCATGGCCTACCCAGGCGCGCCTAGAAGCTTTGGCGTTACCTTCAGAAAGTCTTTCTAACGCTTTAAATGTGTAGGTTTTGTATGAAACACCGCATGGCATTGGGCTATTACAGACAGCGCTATGTGCTCTGGTAGTTCACCACCAATATCAAAGCCAGCTGGGCTTGCGAAATACTGCGTAAAGTCGATATTGCTAAGTCCCGCTAAATCCATAATTTCTTGCTTGCGGTGCAGTGGACCTAGCATTGCCGTGTAGGTTAAAGACTGCTTACTTAGCACCTGCAGCGCTTTTGCATCAATTTCACGGTGATGAGACATAAGCACCGCAGCTTGAATATCGTGTTCGCCCATGTGAAGACGTAAGCCTTCAGTAGACGGATCTTCAATTAAGTAATTTACTTCGGGAAAGTGTTCAAGTCTTGCTTGTGCAGGCCTTGGATCCCAAAGACTTACTAAATAGCCCTGCAAACTAGCAAGCTTAGTCATAAAGGTAGCGTCATACCCACCTCCAACAACAAGTAGGTGGATAGGCGGCAGCATCAAAACCGACAACATGCGCTTGCCATCAACGGTGTCTAGCACAGCTTTTCTAGGTTTAGCAGAATGGTCTTCAAATTCCGTGCAATCACCTAACGTGCCGTCTATAGCGCAGCGCCACTCACAGGCTTTTCCGTTTGATAAGCTTTTGCTAACCACATCCAACGATAAATACTGGTTACTCTCGTTAACTGGTACAAGTGCTAAATGCACAACACCGCCGCATCCAACACCTAGCTTAAACGCAATGTCTTCTTCATCTTCGTCATCGTAAACCGCGGTACGACTTACCCCGTCTGTCATTACTCGCTGGGCTTTTTTAACGATGTCACTTTCTAAGCAGCCGCCGCTTAATATACCTAGCTGATGCCCTGCATCACTAAACAACATCATAGCGCCGGCTTTTCGATAGCATGAGCCTTCTGTTTTAAAAATGAAACCTAGCACCCATTTGTGCTTGTTTTTAAGTGGAAGCCACTGGGCCAACAAATGGTTAACGTGATTACTCATAACTACCTCTAAACCCTTTTAACCTGCTTATTGCTGTGATGCCGCTTGGGCAATAAATGCTGCCAATGTAGCTGGCTCTTGTGCCCCGGCTACGCCCTGATTGCCAATCACAAAAGTAGGTACACTTTGGATACCGCGCTGCATCCAAAGGGTTTCTTCCTCGCGAACTATTTGCGCGTATTTTTCAGTTTTAATTACTGCTTCAGCTTCGGTTTTGTCGAGACCCACAAACTCGGCCAATTCTACTAGCACACCAAGATCGTTCACGTCTTTACCATCAGTGAAGTAAGCGTTAAACAAGCTAAGCTTCATTTCTTCTTCAAGGCCGTTTTCTGCAGCAAAGTGAATAAGTTGGTGAGCTTTAAACGTGTTCTGCATGCGAGAGTCGTCAGTAAAGTTAAACGAAAAGCCCAATTGCTCGCCCGCTTCTACTAACCGCGCTCTGTTCTGCGCGCTTTGCTGTTCACTAATGCCGTACTTTTCCATTATGTGCTCGCGAAGGTTTTGCCCTTCTTCTGGCATATTGGGGTTTAGCTCGAACGGGTGAAACTTAATATCTACTTCAATGTTATCAAGGGTTTTAATGGCTTCTTGCAAACGCTGGTACCCAACAATACACCATGGACATACTACGTCAGATACCATATTAACCGTTACTCTCTGCATACCGCTCGCACTCTGTACACCTTGCTCATTTGCAGCCATGATAGGCCTCGCTTTATTGAATTCATGAAGATATAAGGGTTTAGATAAGGTTACAAAAAGAAACTTCAACCCCAAACTGCGATTATTTCGTCGCAGTTACATCAGTTTCTGCTGTGACTTTTTTTGTCGTGCCCATTGTCGTGCTGTAAAGCGTGGAAAGTTTTTCAAGGGCTGAGTGTGCCCATATTTCATAGCCTTTCGTGGAGGGATGAAAACCATCTTCTGCCATCAAACCACTTTGCTGAATATCCTTCATAGTTCCGCTCACATTAAGTGCACTAACATATAATATGTCTGCGTTAGCCCGGGCTGCTACGCTATCAGCCAAAGCTTGGTTTAGTAGCCTCGCGCGGTAACCTAATAGTGCTCGCAAAGGTTGCGGAAGCGCTGGAAAGCAATGAATTGGCGGTAATGCAGTAAATAATATTGTTTCGCACCCAAACTTATCTGACAGTAGCGTACTAATGGCATCGACGTTTTGTCGCCACCGTTTCAACGGTACAAATTTGGTCACGTCGTTAACACCAATAGAGACGAGCACCGACGAAAAGTGCTCGGCAGGCATTTCATGGAGAAGATTTAGCACATCTTCACTTTTAAAACCTGTTTTAGCATTCAACGTCACTCGCGTTGGCCCATGCTTAACAAGGTTTAAGTACAGCAGACCTGTAAGTGCCCCCATTTGCGTCGTTGCACCAACACCAGCGGCGGCAGAATCGCCTATAACCAAAACGTTATTAGTTAGCAGCAATTTACTATCGGCAGAGGTTAATACCCGCTCGCCGTCGGGCTCTGGCAGTACAGCGGTCTTCTTCCTCACCCACAATGCTTGAAGCAAAATGACTGGAAGAAATAAAACAATTATCAGGTTTAATACCAAAACCTTGAAGTAGATCAAATCAGTCTCCTAAGCAATCCATTAAGCTTTAACCATCGAATTGAATTCGCGCCTAGATATCTACATATAAGTACAGAGCCAATATGACTATAATTGCCGTACAACAACGCCCCGTATCAACCATTACCAAGTATGCGTTGAATGCTCCTCGCTATACCTCTTACCCTACTGCACTTAAATTTAAACCGCTACAAGATGACATACTTCCACAAGCACTTGCAGTGTCAAAAGCGCCGGCAGTAAGTCTCTACGTGCACATTCCATTTTGCAAAACGCTGTGCTACTACTGTGGCTGCAATAAAATGGTGACACGTCACAATGAAAAAGCGGACGAATATTTAGATTACATAGAAAAAGAAATCCTGTCTAAGCGTTATTTAACTGACGGCAGGCGTGCAGTTTCTCTGCACTTAGGTGGCGGTTCACCCAGTTTTTTGAGCGAGACTCAGCATACTTATTTAATGTACCTGCTTAGGAAACACTTTACCTTTGAAGCAGGTGCTGAACTGTCAATTGAGTTAGATCCCAGAAATATCGATAAACGCTATCTTCAAAACTTAAAACGTCTCGGCTACACACGCATTAGCTTTGGTTTACAAGATACTGATTACAATGTTCAGAAAACCATAAATCGCGTACAAAGCACGTCTCACATTGCCGATTTAGTATTCGAGGCTCGGTCGCTAGGTTTCGACTCAGTCAACTTAGATCTAATTTATGGTTTACCGAATCAGTCAATTGAAACGTTCTCATCAACCATCGCCGCAACAAAAGCCATGATGCCAGATCGTATTTCGCTTTTTAGCTATGCACATCTTCCCGAGAGGTTTGCAGCGCAGCGTAAATTTGCTGAAGAAACACTGCCAAGTAGTGAAGAAAAAGCGGCGCTTTACAAGCTTGCCGTTAACAGCTTTACAAACATAGGTTATGAAATGATTGGTCTTGATCATTTTGCCTTGAGCAAAGACTCACTGGCTATTGCGAAAAATAAAGGCGAGCTTCACCGTAACTTTCAGGGGTATACCTTACGTGGCGACACCGACCTTATAGGGTTCGGCGTATCAGCCATTAGCACCGTAGGTAATGCCTTTGCGCAAAATGCTAAGGAGCTAAAAGAATATTACCATCGCTTAGACAACCACCTGCCCAATGCGAAAGTTGGACTGTCATTAAGTGTCGACGACCTTATTCGCAGAGACGTGATTTCTAGCTTAATGTGCAATTTAGCGGTAGACAAGCAAGCAATTGCCGACAAGCACCACATCATTTTTGATGAATACTTTGCTTCAGATTTAAACAACCTTGAAGAACTTAAAGAAGACGGGCTTATCGAAATGACATCTCGGTATATTCGAGTGCCAGAGCCTGCTCGTATTTACATTCGGGCTATTTGTGCGCGTTTCGACGCTTATTTGAACGCAAGTGAAATACTCAATAGCTACTCCAAAGCCATTTAAACCTAGGGCAGTTTAAACCGCGCAATCACTTGCAGCCCTACATCAAGCTTAAGACGCGATAGAGAGATACAGCTAATGCTGGCATAAAGGGTTTGGTTACTGTTTAGTACATCAAGTTTTAACAACACTTTCGCGCTGTTTACGGTCGCTAGCTTTTTAGGGGTTAGCTTTGTATCTGTGAGTTTTGTATCGGCGTTATTTTCTGGCTCGTTCAAGGGACTGAGTGAATTCGCCACGGGTTCGATGCTAGATATAACACATGGCAGCGCATTTAAAATACTGATTGTGCTGGCATTGCCAAAGTCAGCAGTATTGGTGTCGATACTTACATCACAAGCTTTAACTGCAAAACGAACAGAAACTTGCTCACCGCTTTGCTGAGGCAAATAGGACACTGATTCTGCAGTGACGAATATCTCTTGTCCCGCGACCTCAACGCGCTCAATTCCTTTTTCCGACTGGCACTGCTCATTGCCTTGTAAGGTTAGAACATTTTGATCTTGTTGCGTTTGGCTACCGTGTTTGTAGCTGACAACGGCGTTTTGTGACTGGTTGCTGTCGTGTGTTTCGCTTTGCGCAATAACTTTAAATCCCTCAAGTACGCTAGACGGTGTCGCAAACCCTTCTTTTTCGAATACTTGAGTCAATACATCGCGCGTTTTTCCACAAAGCTCGGTGCGGCCTTGGTCAATAAAAACCAACTCATCGCTGAACAAGGCAAGATCATCTAAATCGTGAGAGATCACAAGGCAGGTGAGCTTCCCCGACACACACAAATTATTCAAAAATTGATAAATTTTACGGCGGGTAAAAATGTCGATTGCGCTTAGCGATTCATCTAGCAATAGCACATCTGGCCCGTTGACCAAGGCCCGCGCAATCGCGACCCGCTGCGCTTCTCCACCAGAAAGCGCCTGAACAGGCTTATCGATTAAATGTTCGCAATAACAGCCGCGCAAGCAGGCGTCGATAGACATTGCATTAGGGCTTGCGTGACGCTGCGCAAGGGCTAAATTACCGCGCACATCGGTATGGGGAAATAACATAGGTTGCTGAAAAACGATACCGACCTTTTGAGAGGTCCACGGCGTTTGCACACTTGCGCTTTTTTCTACGCCAGCTAGGGCGCGAAACAGGCTGCTTTTTCCCGCACCTGATGGACCGGTAACCCCAATGAATCGGCTTTGCGGCTGCAATGAGATTTGTGCGTTAATGCGATTAGAAAGTCGCGCAGATATTTGCATGTTAACGCGCCTCATCACTACGGGTGACACCGTTAAAACGATAGAGCGCCGCGAGCATCACGAATGAAAAAATCAGAAGGGCCAACGCAAGGTTGTGTGCACTTTTATATTCCAACGCTTCTACCTGTTCATATAGCGCGATAGACAGCACCTGAGTTTCTCCAGGAATATTACCGCCTATCATTAGCACTACGCCAAACTCGCCTATGGTATGGGCAAAGCTTAAGCCTAATGCCACCACGATGGGCGCTTTGCTTAAGGGCAGCACAATTTTCAAAAAAGCTTCGGTGGCCGAAAAACCTAGCGTTTTTGCCACATCTAAATAACGGTTATCTAATTGCGAAAAGCCGCTATATAAAGGCTGTAAAGCAAATGGAAGGGAGTAGATGACAGAGCCTAATACCAAACCTTCAAAACTAAATGCTAAATTGCTCCCGGTGAGGCTTTGCCATCCCTGCCCCAACGCACTTTGCGGTGAAAAAGCAATAAGCAGATAAAACCCCAGCACAGTTGGCGGTAACACCAAAGGCAACGCGAGTATCGACATCACCAAAGGCTTAGCTCTGCTCTGCCAGTTCGCTAAAAACCACGCTAGCGGCAATGCAATTAACAATAGTAAACCACTGGTTATAAAGGCCAGTTTTAAGGTGAGTAATATGGCTTCAAGTGTCGATGCCCCGAAGAATTCTCTGAGCATACTTAGTTACCGACGCCCGATGCAATGGTAGGTTCATAGCCCCATTCAATTAAGCTGTGCTGCACCCCTTGCGACATTAAATACTGTACGAACAGGCTGGGTGATGACACTCCATTAGCGTCACTTAAACGAAACGCTCTGGTTGGCTCATTGTCGCCTTTGTGAACAGGCTCATCAACTGGCGCTGTCGCATTTTTAATTGGAAGTGGTTCGAACAGATTCGGTGATAGTGTAGCTACCTTTTTACTGTTAACCACCAACGACTGAATGATGGGTTGATACAAGGTTTCAGGTACTGGGACGATAACCGTAATAGCCTCAGCGCTTTCGGTATTCACAACACTGTTGAAATTAGAAGGCAAGTTAGAAGATAAGTTTGCAGGCAAATCTAACGCCGATGAGTACGCAACGAACGCCCCTTTCACGCTGCCGGTGGTATAAAACTGCAAGGTTTGCAGCACGTTCTTACCCATCACTCTGTGAGGTAAAAACTGTTGCCATAAGGATAAGTTTTGCAACGTCTGTTGCGCAGCATCACCATAGGGGGCCAGTTTAAGATTTGCGATAGCTACCTTGTTTTGTGGATTTTCCATTAATTGAACAAGCTGCTTCGACAAGCAATCGGTAAGCTGAACGTTTATTTGTGCAGTTGTGTCTTTCGTAGATGAACGCGCGATTTGCTCGCAATTCCTTTCACCGGATGTTTCATGTGATGCCTCACTTGATAAGTCGCCAGCATAGACAAACGCCAGCTTGCCTTTAGCGTAATCCACCAGATTGCCGTGGTGAACTACGTTGTTATCCACCAACGCTTGCGGCCGAGCGCGATCAGCAGATAGAAAAACGTCGAAGCTAGCACCATGTTGAATTTGCGCATACAAAGTACCGCTAGAAGATACCGTTACCGCGACTTCTATGCCGGTTAGCTCAGTAAACTGCTCGGCAATACTCTTTAGCGGTTTTGCAAAGTTTGCCGCAACGGCTACGTTAATTTTTTCGTCGCGCTTGAAATTTACTGACTGGTTTTGTTTATCGGCACTAATAACGCTCCCTTCATTTACAGTATTATTCGCCGCTTCAAAACTGCTCGCCTGTGCAACAGAACTTGAAAAAGCCGTAACGCCTAGGGCTACACTTGCACTTACCAAAATAAGCATGGCCAGGTTAACAAAGCTTGAAAGTCGTATTGCCAAAGAAAAAACCATTACTTTTTGCGCATCCACTTAAGTGCCGCTTTATCGTCAGATGCTTTCGCCTCAACCCATTCAGATATATCGCCCTTAAATTCTTTTTTCCAAAGCGGTACCGACTGTTTAAGCATGTCCATTAAGTAGCAGGCAGCGTCAAACGCCGCCTGGCGGTGGGGAGCGGCGGCACCTACCCATACAATTTGTTCGTTGTTGTGTATGCGCCCTACTCTGTGCAGTGCGCCAGCACTGTTAAGTGAAAAGCGTTCGCTCGCTTGTTCAACAAGAAGCATTAACGCTTTTTCAGTCATACCCGGGTAATGCTCTAATTCGATGCCGTCTATGTCGCCAGCGTTATTAAAGTCTCGCACTAGCCCAGTAAAAGTAACAATCGCGCCGGTGTTGCCGCAGGCCTTCTCATCTGCCGACTGTTTTAGCCTACCGTACAGCTCGCCTTGGTCGAAATCTTCAACTTGAACTAGCGCGAACATAGCTAGCCCCCTGTCACAGGTGGAAATAGCGCCAGCTCATCACCGTCGCTAAGTACTGTTTGCAGGTCGCAAAGCTCTTGATTACAGGCAGTAAGCACACTGCCTTCTAGGGCTAATGCCCACTTGTCACTACGCGTTTTAAGCTGCGATATCACGGTCTCTATGGTGCTGTTCTCGCTTAGATTAAGCGCAATATTGTCCTCTCCCGTAATCTCTCGGGTTTGTGCGAATGTTTTTACCGTTACCTGCATGCTTTGCCTGCTATCTACTTTGTTAAGGTTGCTTTGTGCGCGCTAATTAATCTTTCCAAGCCTCGGAAATACGTTGAGCCTAAAGTGCGTTGCGTCTTGAATGCTTGTACGCTTTATACACGTTACTTTTTTAGCTCACTGGCCTTTGTGAAAACTAGGTGTCGGACTGCCAGTGGCCTGTCTTACCGCCTTTTTTCTCCAGTACCCGCACCCCTTCCATATGCATGCCAGGGTCGATGGCTTTGCACATATCAAACAAGGTTAACAGCGCCACATTTACACCCGTGAGCGCTTCCATTTCAACGCCGGTTTTACCGCTTAGCTTGCAATAGCAGGTGGCTTGGATTCGGTTTTGGTCGGCCTGAATGTCGAAGTTTATATCCACCTTTGACAGTGCCAACGGGTGACAAAGAGGAATAAGATCGGCGCAGCGTTTCGCCCCTTGGATACCCGCTACACGGGCAACTGCAAATACATCACCTTTTGCAATTTTTGATTCAGAGATTTGGCGAATAACGTCTTCGCTTACGTATAAAAAACCTTCTGCTGTGGCTTCTCGCTTGGTAACGTCTTTGTCGCTAACGTCGACCATATTGGCTTCACCGCCAGCGTTTAAATGGCTAAAGGTGCTCATGCTTGCACCAAGTGTTTCACAAAGTTACACGGTCTGAAATCGGCATCAAGTTGGCTAGCAATAATCTTTTCCCACGCAGTACGACACGCGCCTGTTGAGCCTGGTAAGCAGAAAATAACCGTATTATTAGCAAAGCCCGCAACCGCGCGAGACTGAATAGTTGATGTACCAATCTCTTCATAGCTTATTTGACGGAATAGCTCGCCAAAGCCGTCGACTTCTTTGTCGAACAATACACTGATGGCCTCTGGTGTTGAATCGCGATGCGTAAAGCCTGTACCACCGGTAATTAATACTGCGTGAATGTTCTTGTCGGCAATCCACTTCGACACCACGGCGCGCTGCTGATAAATATCGTCTTTCACCAAATCGCGATCGTAAAGGTTATGGCCAACCGAGGTAAGCGCCTCTTTCAAGTAGTCTCCCGACTTGTCGTTTTCGAGGGTGCGCGTATCTGAAATAGTGAGTACGGCAATATTAAGGGGTTGGCTGACAACTGACATATGAAATCCTAATTTGATATGCGACATTTTGGCGGTTTTTGATAAAGTACCAGCCAAAATACTATTTGGTAATCACTTTATAAGGGTGCATGCCATGAATTCAACAACTAAGTTGGCATAAACTATGTCTAAAAGCCTAACTCATCAGCAGGCTATGCGTTATAACCGCCACATTGTGCTTCCCAAAGTGGACCTAGAAGGTCAAGAAGCGCTGCTAAACGCCAATATTTGTATCATTGGTATTGGTGGGCTTGGCACCGCGGCCGCCACTAACCTTTGCGCCAGTGGCGTGGGCTCTCTTACACTTATCGACCACGACACAGTCGAGGCGACTAACCTGCCAAGGCAAACCTTGTTTAGCGAACAAGATGTTGGCACAAGTAAAGTAGAGGCGGCTAAAGCGCGGCTTAGTGCAATAAACAGCGACTGCGACATTACCGTAATGGCAGAACCGTTTTCGGCGCCCGGCATTAGCCAGCTGTCACCGGCGTTAAAACAGGCCATAGAGCGTGCTGACGTTGTGCTTGATTGCACCGACAATACAAACTCGCGAGATTTAATAAACGTATTGTGTTTTAAACTAAATACTCCGCTAGTATCGGGTGCAGCCATTCGCTTTGAAGGCCAGCTTTTCGTAGCTATACCCGGTGAGAGCCGCTGCTATGCATGCTTACGAACGCTATTTGAATCACCCGATTTAAGCTGTGTTGAGGCAGGTATATTCTCGCCTGTAGTAAATATTATTGGTACTTACCAAGCCATGCTAGCCATGCAAGTATTGATGGATTTCGATAATATTCCAAAAAACACGTTAATGACGTTTGATGCTCTGTCGCACGAGTGGAGAAACTGGAAGCTACCTAAAGGCGTAGATTGCGAGCTATGTGCTTGTTAAGTTTATGTGCATTTGCGGCATGAATTCTAAAAACGTGATTAAAAACAACAGACTAAAACAAAGAACAAGACAGAAAATAGGTTGATTTAAATGACAACCCAAGTAGTGAAAAAACACATGGTAGTGGCGCAAAACGCGTCTGGACGTAACATGAACGTGCCAATTTATCGTATGAAGGGCGCGCGGCCTGGCCCTACTGTGTATATTCAAAGTTCTATTCACGGCGCAGAAGTACAAGGTAACGTGGTTATTTACCATCTTATTCAGCGCTTAAAAGACATGGATATTTGCGGCGAAATTATCCTAGTGCCCAACTGTAATCCCATTGGTACTAACATTAAAGCCGGTGAGTACACATTAGGCCGGTTCGATCCTGTGAACGGCACAAACTGGAACCGCGGCTACTTCTTCGATAAAGATGCAGTTGAACATTTCGCCAAAACAGTCACCCGCGAAGAGTCTATTGAAGGCATAAAACAACGTTTTCGTGCTCACTTGTCTAACGCTATCGACAACAAACTGGCTGAACCATGGGGTTTAGGCTTGGCACAGCAGTTAAACCTAAAGCTACAGCAAATGGCGGTCAACGCCGATTTCGTGTTAGATCTCCATAACGGCCCGGTGTCTACCCGTCACGTTTATATTCCCGAATACGCCAAAGACAGCGCCAAGCTGTTTAACATTCCCCACTGTATTTTTATACCTAACGTATTTGCAGGTGCATTAGACGAAGCGACCTTCTGCCCGTGGTGGACACTGCAAGAAAGTATAAAAAGCAATTTAGCGCGTGAGATTAGCTTTAATGTTGAGGCTTTCACGCTTGAAATGGGTAGCCAAGAAGTTATCGACTTTAACGAAGGTAATATAGACGCGACCAGTATTCTTAGCTACTTAAACGCCAAAGGCGTATTGCACGAATGTGATATTAAACCGACAGAAATGCAGCGTTTAGGCGTTTATTTAAAAGACTATAAAACCCTATTCACCAACTGGGGCGGCATGGTGGAGTACATGGCAAAACCAGGCCAAACGATTAAAAAAGGCGAACCACTGGCACAAATTCTAAACATTGACGATCTGGATACCGACAACGGCAGCAGAACCTTGGAAGCGCCTTGCGATTTAATTCCCATCCTGCACTTCCCTTCTGCTTCGGTATTAAGCGGAACACAGTTATATAAAGTGTTTACTAACTATAGGGAGTTGTAGGTTTTTATGTGCCAGTAAAAACGTTTACTCAACGCGTATAACTAAAAAGGTAACAAAAACCTGATAGTACGCGTTGAGATTACACACGCGTTTCGAAGAAACAATTTTAGAGGCGACGAACGCCAAAATACAAAAACACCAGCCTTCGATTATAAACCTGACAGACTGTCGCATCAGAACAAAACTGATCATCTTAGTTGGTGGTGTTAGTAAGTAAAAAACAGCGCCGAACTGTTGAAAGCATTCCAAAATGAATTATTTGCAAACATATTTGCAGGCGCGGTAGGCGAAGCGATATTTAGCTCGCGTTGAATACTTTCATCCAACAAAGGATATTTCTAATTAGCGACTAACACTTTATTCATTTTTGACTGTTTTAAATTAGTTAGTCTAAGCTAATTAACAATGCACAGAATCCTAAAAGAAGCCAAGGACGCAAACTAATGTGGTTTAATAAAAAGCCTGTAGCGACGAATTCAAACATTGAGATGGAGAATCTCAAAAAGGAAAACGAAAGGCTGCAAGGGCAGCTCTTGCAAATGGAGTCTCGTTTACACCAGTCTTATGAAGAAGCTGAAGAACTCGCCAGAAAAGTTAATGTCGAACGAACCATTGTAAAAAACTTTTTTCACTCGCTTGATTCATTAGATTTGGTGAGGCATGACGTGGCTCATTCTGCGACTCAACTGCACGCAGAAAAAATTCGTTTAGACAATGTGCTAGAAGATATTAGTGGCACTAGTACAGCCCTTTCGAACTGTGTTGAAGTGCTAAATGCAATGACGGGAAATTCAGACGCTATCAATAGTTCAATTGAGTCGCTTGCACAATCCAGTAAAGATATTGAGTCATTTATTGGGCAAATACAAAGTATCTCAGAACAAACAAACCTTCTAGCGTTAAACGCAGCGATTGAGGCAGCTAGAGCTGGGGAGCAAGGGCGAGGTTTTGCTGTAGTCGCGGATGAAGTTAGAACACTTGCTAGTCGTTCGTCTGAAGCATCGTCTAAAATTTCAGATTTGACGGTAAAAGCTTCTGAAAGAACAGACAGTACTTATCATCAAATCAAGGAAAGTACACAACAAACCTTGCAAGTAGCCAGTTCTGCATCGCAAATAAGCGCATCTCTTGATAACGTTGCCCATATTGCTGAAGACATGGCTAATGTTATTTCTCTTTCTAGCGTCAGTACTTTTATCCAGACCGTTAAATTAGATCATCTGGTTTGGAAGGTTGAAGTGTATCGAACTATCCGGGGAGAAAGTGAAAAGACAAAAGATGATTTTGCAGACCATCACCAGTGTCGATTGGGTAAGTGGTATTATGAAGGAGATGGTAAAAAACATTACAGTCATTACGCGGAGTTTTCACATTTAGAGGGGCCCCATGCATTAGTCCACCAGTCAGGTATTGCGGCTTTAAATGCACTCGAAAACGGGGATGGAACAACGTTAATCACGCACCTAAACAAAATGGAAGAAGCCAGCGCTCGAGTTTTTGACTTCTTAAATAAATTAGAAAACAAAGTGAAAAGCGAGATGGGGCATTAAAAATACTTTCGCAAAGCTTGTAAACCAATGAACAAAAACAGAGCTGCAAGCGCAACTCTTGGCTCTGTAACTGATGAGACTATAACTAATTTTGTGTAACTGACTTTCCTGATTTAGGATATTCCTCAAGCATATATACTTTGGCGAAGATTTCTTTAACTAGTTGCGTTGCCGCAACTAAACTAGATACCGCTATGTATCCAGCAATATTGTCCAAGTCATTTAGAGCAGGTTCTGTCCATACTATTTCAGCCATTTATCCATTTTCTCTTTGGCCTGCAGGTTAGTTAAAACGTCATCATTTCTTATTGCCTGCTCACCTTTTGTAATACCTTCCAGAATCGACATGCGTTTTTGCATCATCTCATAGTCATCAACATCAACTAAGTAAGCCGATGGCTGACCATGTTCAGTAATCAAAACAGGCTCTTTTGAAGTGTGCAGGTCTTGCAAAATTTTTGTGGCTTGTCTCTTCAATGTAGTAACTAGTTCTACTTTCACGATACAGGTTCCAGCTTTCAAATGTATCACTGTAGTATCACCTCATAATTACCACACAAGATTTCATTTGCTGAATGCAGATTTGAAAAGAACTAACCACCATCTACGCCACTAAAATTTACCCAATCCCCCAAACTCATCACGCTGATTGAATACATCAAAACCATTATCAGAAGTTTTAAGCTCTAGTTTCCATACCCAGTTTGCTTTATCGATAAGCTCTATCCCATAGCGGTTTAAAGGAAGTGGGCATTTTAAATAAAAATATTGGTAGGCCGTCCCCATGGCACCTGGGTCTGCGGTAAACACGTAAATGGCGTTATTTTCTAAATCGAATTTTTTGTGAAAGTAGTCTTGGTTAGCTACTAGTGTTGTAATTGAACATTTTCTGTTCTATTTTAAATCATACAAGGATGACGTCTTTTTGCCGCTTTTCAGTGCCACTGAATATGGAGTTCTTTGTGATTACAGATCAAAAGGACTCTAATATGAAAAACGCTATCATTTTACTGGTCACAACTTGCATTCTCTCGGGCTGTATCATTAAAACGAATAAAGTAAATGAAGTTTACGCTGGCAGCACCGCAAACATTGAATTCGATGGAATTGTTGACGTAATTAAAGGAACGAACAAAGATGTCAGAATAGTTTTTATACATGGAATGGGGGGATATTCTTCCACCGGAGGTATCAATGACTACTCGCGCGTTATCAACGATTTACGTTCAGCACTTAAAATAAAAAGTCCCTACATTGATGACTCTCTCGATAGCTTTAGCTACAAGGGTCAAACTCTAAGATTCAATGTATTGTGGTGGTTGGACATCACGTCTCAAGCCAAAATCAAACTAAGGAATATTGATGACGATCCTGTATTAAATCCAAATAGAACCGCAACGACGAAACTCGCGAAAGATAGGCTGCTTAATGATGGAATTGTTGACGTGGTCATGTATACGGGTAGTTCCAAAAAGCAGATAATACAAAGAGTTAGAAACCAAGTTTTAGATTTGAAAGAGCAGATTGATGAAAATGAAAAGCTCATTGTTGTCACCTTTAGTCTAGGCTCTAAGATTCTTATTGATGTTCTCAATGAACTGAAGGCGGATGGAGATCATGTTCTTGATAATCGTGTCGATATGATTTATATGATGGCAAACCAAATCGCTCTATTAAATACCGGAGATTCGGTAAACAAAGGTCCGAAAACGTTGTCTGAGAAAATGGCTAGCGATTATGACACACTTCATTCAATCTTAGATGACGGTACTATTGATGCTAGAAACGCTAACCAAAAAAAGAGAGTAATTGCGTTTAGCGATCCTAACGATCTTCTGTCTTATCCAATAGATGAGAGCAGTGTTGGCGAATTAAAAGGCCAATATGCCAATGTTGCGATATCAGTTGCGAGAAAAACCTACAAGGTTCCACTCCCTGGCGTATATAAATATGGTGTGGTTAATTATTTTCAAGCTCACACAGGGTATGTACATGATGAAGTAGTGTCAGATTATCTGCTCTTTGGTACGAGTATGTAACAATTCATTACTTGGTCTAAATAGACGTAATATGAGTATCACTTTTGAAAGATTAATGTCTTGGTCAATTTTGTCCGCCATTATTTGCGTGTTGGCATAGGGGCCAGTAGCAAAGCTAGCCCAATAGATATAACAATACGCCGTGCCGCAGTATTACTCTGCGGCACTAGCTACTCATCAAGATTGCACTACGCTGCCCCTTTACTTACTCTTAAATAGGCGAACCTGGCGGTAGTGGTTCTACTTCGAAGCTACTTGGCCACGTTTTACTGGACCAGTAAGTATCGAACTGCTCTTTTAGTATCTCATACTGGTTGTCGTCAGCTTCATCATCTAGCCACTCGCTAAATTCAAGTAAAGCAAGTTCCGCTTCCATTCTTACTTCTGGCGCCAGCTTGTCGTTAATGACCGCTTTCATCACGGCATTTAATGCAACTAACTGTAAGCGTTTTGCTAGTGGGCTTTGTGACTTATTTTTATACCAGTGAACGTTAAGTATTTGCTTCACCAGCATAGAAACGCCTACTTTTTTGCGTCTATCGTTAGTGCTTTTTGTTTGCCACTCTAAGCGGTTCAAGCGTTCTGGGTGTAATAGCAACTCAAACGCAAAGTTGGATGCCGAAGCAGCGGCAGAAACGGGGTCTAACATTAGCCCCATTTTGCCCTTAAAGTGCTCGCGGGTTATGTCGTCACCGTAGACTGTAGGTGGAATAAGGGCGAGTACCGACTCAGGAATAGTCAGGTAATCGGCGGTAGTCGCAGTAATCAACTGCTGCATTGCGCGCTGCTGCACTGCGGGCGCTACAAACTGTTGGCCCTGCGCTTGGGTGTAATCACCTTTGCGTTCATATTCGTAAACTAAGCCGCCTACTTGCTTTGCCACGGCTTCTAGCTGATAGCGATGTAACAAATAAATGGGCACTAAAGCATTTTCGAGTGACGACAAGCTGCTGTTTGGGCTTAACGTATCTAAACCCAAATTGGCTAACGCCAGTTCGCGCACTTGTGAAATTTCATCGAAGGCATCTAGCGGGTTACTACCATTTTCCCACATATGACCATTTGCTGACGCATGACGGCTGCTGCGGGTATCTGGGTCTGATTTAAAGCTTAAGCCCTCGTTGCGACCTTTTACGATAATTTTTGCCAAGGCTTCGGTTGCCTCTACGTCGCTGGCAAAATCTTGATAGCC
Source organism: Alteromonas sp. ABV4_150 (assembly GCF_056311745.1). Classification (NCBI taxonomy): domain Bacteria; kingdom Pseudomonadati; phylum Pseudomonadota; class Gammaproteobacteria; order Alteromonadales; family Alteromonadaceae; genus Alteromonas; species Alteromonas sp. ABV4_150. The sequence continues at coordinate 4,115,852 of NZ_CM149971.1, forward strand.
ATATGCTACGGCGTGAATATCCCATGCGCCTATGCCTTTATCATACGCGCCTTCCAAGCTAATTTTGCCGTTTTTAATACTAATTTTGGGGTGAGGATAATCCATTACCGACGCACGGTTATTTTCACTTGCCGCAAAGTTGTGCGCTATGCCTAGTGTGTGCCCTACTTCGTGGGCCGACAGCTGCCTAATGCGATCCAGCGCCATTTCTTGCTGCAAAGTGGTGTCGGTGTTGCCGTCTTTAAAAGGGCTAGTTAGGCCAAGGGCAATTAAATAATCTTGTCTTACACGCAGCGAACCTAAAGTAACGTGACCTTTGATAATTTCGCCCGTACGTGGGTCGACAACCGACGAACCGTACGACCAGCCCCGCGTTGCGCGATGTACCCAGTTAATAACGTTGTAGCGCACGTCCATAGGGTCGGCACCTTCAGGCAATACTTTTACCTGGAACGCGTCTTTGTAGCCTGCAGCTTCATAGGCTTGGTTCCACCAGCTTGCCCCCTCTTTAAGCGCGGTCATCACCGGCTCTGGGATACCTGGGTCTAGATAATACACAATTGGCTCCACTGCTTCGCTCATTGCTGCATGGGGCGTTTTCTTGTTTAAGCGATGGCGGGTAATAAAACGCTGCTCAGTAGGTTCACTAATAGGTGTTGAGTAATCGAAATAGCTAAATTTCCAATAGCCTGAATATGGGTGGTACTCCCTAGGCGTATAGTTATCGTCAGGCAGTGCCACAAAGGAATGATGTAAGTGCACCGACACGCTTTCTGGATCGGGGGTAACTTGCTGCACGTATTCACCCGGCTTTTTACCAGCAAAAGTGACTAATGCTTCTAACTCGGTATTTTTTTCAAAGGCTTTGGTTTTAGGTAAGTACACCCCGCTTCGCATTTTATCTACGCTAAAGCTACCTTGATTGGTGCGCGCCATGCGGTTACCGATACCGTGAATATCACTTAATAAAAAAGGCGTGTAATCGATTAGGCTGGCGTTATCGCTTTTCGCTACCAGCATAAAACCTGCAATGACCGAATCTGCGAAAGCTTCATCAATACTCTGCTTTTCGGCGTCGCTGCCGTGGGTTGCGCGGTATTTGGTATTATGCTGCTTCAATAAAACCTTGTTACCAAATTTTTCAAAGCTGACTAAACGCGTGTCGCCAAGTTGTCCGCGATCAAGGCCAATATCGTTTGAACCTACACCATACGGCAAGCTGCTTTGGAACAAATATTCGGCATCGATTGTAGGCACCGCCAGGTAAACTTTGTCGCTTTCATCGTCATAGTAAACGGGGAGCAACCCGTCCTTTTTAGTCATATCGCTGGTGAATTCACCAATGCTTGGTAACGCTGCCCAAGCTGAAGATGCAGACACGACAAACAATACCGTAAATGCAATGGCTGATTTACCCGATGCCCTCACCTGTCGCGCGGCTTTGTGAAAAATGTTCAATTGCAGCATGCAGTTAGTCCTTATTATTGTGAATTTCTAGCCTACCCTATGTAAGAGATTTTGCCCATGGTAATTCGTCTTTTTAACGCTACTACTTGCTCGACTCTAACATTGACTGCCATTATCAATAATTTGTTGAAACTAATTGCGGTATTCAGTGCATTATATCTTGATAAAAGTACTGATAATCTAGCTTTGCTGTTATGAAACAAGACAATCAGGAGAACAATTATGTTAGGCGAAAACCACTCACTACTATGCGACTTCCCAGAACACAAAGATACGATTAACCGTTTAAATACAAATAGCCATGACTTTGCCGAAAAAGCAAAACGCTATCACAGTTTAGATGAAGAAATTAGAAACCTTGAAGAGCTTGGCTCACCCGCAAGCGATGCAACACTGCATCAGTTGAAACACGACCGTGCCGAGTTGAAAGATGAGCTTTATCAGGCTTTGAAACATGCTAAGTAAAGCGAATACGATAAGCCTCTAATGTTGGGGCTTATCGTACGTAATTTTTCGCCAGCAAATTAATAAGTGAATAATTAGTTGGGATTAGCTTTTAAAAAGAGTGTAGTTAACGTGTTTTGGTCTGGTAAACCGGTAACCTTTAGATTAAATTTCTGCTGGTAGTCAGAAAACGCTTTTATATCTTCGTCTGTAAAATTATCGCCAGAAATTTCTTTTGGATAAAACCCCATTTTTTTTAACCGTGTCTTTGCTCTCAACAAAATCTCTTTGTAATAGTAGGCAGTAGCATCGCCCACTTGAACTTTCACGATCGTCCCTTCAGAATCCAACCGAATAGGATAAAAAGCTCTTATCATCGTATTGGTAGCATCCAAGAATTTAACATTGCTATTTTCATTACAATGTCTTTGTAACAAAATCAAAAATAACTCAGTTGTCTGCCAAGGAGCAATATCGTAATTGTTCTTTTGGAACTGATTATAAGCAGATAAGTATCCTTCTAGCCATCCAGCATAGAGTAAAAATTCAGAATCTTTTTGTTGAAAACTGACTACGAAATCTTCACACGCCTTCCGGCCCGCTCCTTTAGCAGCGAACCTGCCTTCGCTGTCTGCAGCAAAAACGTTCGAGCTCACGTAGATAAAACAAATGCATGCAAACTGAATAAAAACCTTCATAAAACCTCAAAACTAAAAAAGCCCAAGCGTTTCCACTTAGGCTTATAAAATCTACTTATGTTACTTTTTCAGTTTTCTTCTCGTAACAAAAAGACCGAAAAGGCTAATGCCCAACATGAACACTGAACTGGGTGCCGGAACACTATTTACAGGATCATCGGGAACAAATGTGATTATCGGTGCTTGCGTAAATGAAAGATCACCTGACTCGGCGAAAGACACGCCCGTTACAAATGCTTGCGGGTTAGTTGGATCTAGCGCCAAATCTAAATTGATACCTAATATTGAGAAATCGAAAACATCGTCAAAGCCGTTTAACCCAAAATCAAACGTTTCGCCTGCATTTAGAGTAAACTGTTGCAGGGTGTTACCAAAAGTAAACTCAAGTATATAACCGTCTGGGTCTGGCACGGTCGCTAGAGATGGCGCAGTAACAGAAGCAATCGCTAGATTTGATGTATAAACATAACCTGATGCGACATCTGGGTCGAACCATATAGTCTCTTCCGCTTCAACTTCAGGCAGTTCGAATACAAATTCACCATCATCATTAGTTGGATTGCTCAAGTCAGGAAGGATTGGAGTAAATTCTGATTCGCCTAATTCTCCAAAACTTGCTAAATACATTACAGAATCATGGCTGCTATCACCAGCATCAGCTAAAAGTAAAGTAAAGGTATTGTCGCCCGGTAATACCGGCACATCAAATCGAAGAAGTGGGTTGCCATTCGGTGCTAACACGCCGTTGAGTGCCGTACCTGGCATTTCAACAAAATCTGGATGATTAATATTGATTGGAGCAAGAGAATCACCAATCTCAGCATCACTTGTAAGAGCACCTGCAATATTTTCACCGTTTACATACAAACCGAAACCGTCTATAAAAGTGTCGCCAACAAAGTCTGGAAATTCTTCTGAGCCGAAAGCACCAAAAAACGTTATTGTTGAAGCTTGGTCACCATCGACAGTAAAGCTGATATCCAATTGAACAGGATCAAAATGTTCAGAAATACCAGTTAAAGGCTCTAACAATTCATTTTGAACACTTGATGCAGAGTTGCCAGTACCCCCGCTTATGAACACCTGAGTACTTTCAGAATCTTGCGCGTCAGTGACATTTCCTGTGCTCAATACTATACCGCCTGCGGCAGGTAAATTGTAAGTCCCAGAGGCATTGGAAAAAATACCAGCCTGACCAAGTGCTGGTTGTGATGGAATAGTAAAAGCTGCATCTATAACGTCAATGGAGGAAGGGATAAAAACTTCGCAATCGTTGCCGTCGCAAAACCCATTCCCAGGTTCTTCAAATTCATTACCAAATGAACCTCCAATTAAAGACGCTGAGTTAATGGTAATGGTTGAATCTGGAACCAATAAGGCGTTAGCTAAACTGAGAGCATCTTGAGTTTCTGTAATAACAATCGCAGAGGCTGGTGACGCACCTAGCGCGATAGCAACTGCACACGCGGACGCTTTTGATAGTACTTTTATCACTTTTAAATTCCCTTATAAATGAGCTTTTCATTATGCTTAATCCGTCACAGCAATTTGCACGCCAAACAAAAATAAACAAAAAATTACATACACTTATATTTATATAATGAAAATTAACTGACATAGTATTAAAGCAATGTAAAAAATACTGACGCTAAAAACTATAAACTAATTTCACTGCGCACCTCCAATTAATAAATACAATTCATGGTAATTGATTTACGGCAGTTACTGTTATCAACCAAGGTGAAGGTGCAAGTACACCTAACCCGACGTATTAAGCGAAAACCACTCATTACCATGCGACTTTCCGGAACACAAAAATACGATTAACCGTTTAAATGCAATTAGCACTGACTATGCAGAAAAAGTAAATCGCTATTACAGTTTAGATGATGAAAATTTACATACTGAAAGCTGGCTTATCTCGATAGCTGGCCGATTGACACCGAAAACGTTCCATTCTTGATTACTTTGCCATTATGAGCTTTAAGAGCGCCATCATTAAGTTTGAACCATTCTTCTCTTTTTTCGTTTAGTGCTTTTATCAAAGTAACTTCAAAACCTCAGAAAGCTTTATACCGAGAGACTTTGCCACATTGAGAAGGTCACTATTGACCGACGTATTACAAGACATTTTTTGAAGCATAACTACCTCAAACTAATCTACTAAAAACACTATGCGCAAAAGTTGTGCGCATAGCAAATGCAGCCCCTTTCCTTCTTCAAATATTTACTTGAATCACAGCCAAGAATAAGCCCTAATTGCGTTATCGATTTAACCAGCTCAAACTATGAAGGGGTTTATTTTGAAGTTTGCCTCTCGCGCTACGGCGATTCCTCCGTTTCTTGCTATGGCCTATGGCGAAAAAGCCACGACACTAGAACAGCAAGGTAAAGATGTTATAAGACTTAATTTAGGCGAGCCTGATTTCGGCGCACCCGCGGCAGTACTCGCCGCAATGAAAGAAAGCTTAAGTGCCCCAGATTTTCCCTATACCTCGGCGCTGGGCATGCCTGAACTACGTGAAGCCATTGCACGCTTTTATGAAGGTAAACATGGCGTAGCGGTAAGCCCTTCTAGAGTGGTAATTACCGCTGGGGCTTCTGGTGCTTTACTTTTGGCAAGTGCTGCCTTAGTTGAACCAGGCGACAACGTGATATTGGGTGACCCGTCTTACCCCTGTAACCGACGTTTTTTAAACGCATTTGGCGCAGAGGTAACGCTGGTGCCAACACGCAGCGAGGATAACTTTCAGCTAACCGCTGCAAGTGTTGCCGATAATTGGAAGCACAACACGAAAGGTGTACTTATTGCCACACCTGCCAATCCTACTGGTACGGTTATAGATGCAGAAGAGTTGACTAAAATTGGCGAGTACTGCAAATCCAAAGGTGGCTTTTTAATTGTTGACGAAATTTACTTAGATCTTTCGCTTTCGGCTGATCTTGATGTACGCAACGATACATTCGCTTCCCAATCGACCTTGGGCACTGATACCAAACTTCAAACCGTACTTGCCAATGCAAAGCTTGAAGAAACAGTGGTCGTAATAAACAGTTTTTCCAAATATTTTGGCATGACCGGCTGGCGTCTTGGCTGGTGTGTGGTACCTGAAGCGATGACGCCCATCCTTGAAAAACTCGCGCAGAATTTGTTTATTTGCCCTTCTACCCTTTCGCAAAAGGCCGCTCTTGCGTGCTTTACCCCAGAAGCATTGACGCAATGCGAGCAAAACCGCCATACGCTGGAAAAGCGTGCTTCCCTTGTTTTTAGTGCACTTGAAAACATGGGGCTTGGTTTAGATGCAAAGCCTGACGGTGCGTTTTACGCCTACATCAATATTAAGCACACAGGGCTAAGTGCAATTGAATTTTGTGATGCCCTACTTTCACAACATCATGTAGCGCTTACGCCGGGTAATGATTTTGGTGAGCACAATGCCAACCATTACGTAAGACTGTCTTTCGCCACAAGCATTGAACGCTTGGAGGAAGGGCTTTCACGGCTAGCTGAGTTTGTAGAATCATTAAGCTAACGCTTTTTTATGCTCACCATTTAATTTCGTGAATAGACAAATATTACCGAAAAAAATGATAGATATGGAAGCTTGTGCGTATATTGAGTAACGCATATTGATGACACGTGTCGAAACGAAATAAAACAGGACAAAACAATGAGTAACGAACGGGAATTTGATGTAGTTATTTTCGGTGCTACAGGTTTTACGGGCAAACTAGTGGCTGAGTATTTTCAAGCGCAGTATGGCAGTGACAGCAATGTTAAATGGGCAGTGGCAGGTCGTAACGAGGCTAAACTTAATGATGTTAAACAAGAGCTAGGCATTAGCGATAGCGTTGCTAGCATTGTAGCCGATGGTGATGATGACGACGCGCTAGATGCGTTGACGAAGCGCACAGCCGTTGTACTTACCACTGTTGGTCCATATCAAATTTACGGTGAAAAGTTACTTTCTGCATGTGTCGATAACGGCACCGGCTATACAGATCTTTGCGGTGAGCCAGCCTGGATGCACCAAATGATCAATAAATACGAAGCGAAAGCTAAAGAAACCGGCGCAAACATTGTGTTCTCGTGTGGCTTTGATTCTGTACCTTTTGACCTTGGTGTGCACTACCTTCAAGAACATGCCAAAAAGCAAACTGGCGATGTCATTGAATATGTAAAAAGTCGTGTACGCAAAATGCAGGGCACGTTCTCTGGCGGTACGGCTGCCAGTTTAAAAGCGACCATGGCGGCTGCGCACAAAGATAAGTCTGTCATGGCTGCGCTTATTAATCCGCACTCATTAACCGATGGCGCGTCAAATCAGCGACAGCCCGATGGCAACAAACCTTACTTCGATGAGCAGTTAGGCACATGGGTTGCACCATTTATTATGGCGGCCATCAATACTAAAAACGTTCATCGCACAAACTACCTAGGCGGATATAGCTACGGCAAGAACTTTCAGTATGATGAAATGATGATGACCGGCCCAGGAGAAAAAGGTGAAGCCATGGCGAATCACGTTGCCAAAGATAAGTCGCTTGCTAGTGATGATGGCCCTAAACCAGGTGAAGGCCCGAGCAAAGAAGAGCGCGAAAATGGCTTTTACGATGTCATGTTTGTGGGTACCGCTACCAACGGGGATATGCTAGCCGTATCGGTAAAAGGCGACAAGGATCCAGGCTACGGCTCTACCAGTAAAATGATTTCAGAATCTGCTCTTTGCTTGTGCAAAGACGTTAGTTTATCCGGTGGTTTCTTCACACCTGCGGCAGCACTTGGTAACAAGCTTATCAGCCGTTTAGAAGAAAAAGCAGGCTTAACGTTTGCTATCGAGAAATAGCGATTCAAAAAATGAAGGCTGAACACAACTTGCGTTCAGCCTTTTCTTTCTTCGCTAGGTGTTATTATTGTTTTTCTAAGCAAGTACTGCTTTTAATGCTTTAACGCAGGCATCGGTTTCTGCTGGCGTACCAACACTAATACGTGACCATGAATCGTAACCGGGCCAGGTACGCCCTACTACCTTTATACCCTGAGCTCTCATCTTCTGCGCAAACATGTCGTGCGGCATACCCGTATCCATGTAAATGAAATTCCCTTGTGGATTCGACGCATATGGCTGTTTTAATTCTTTAGCAACTTTTATTAACTTATCACGTTCAGTTTTAATCCGTGAGCGCATGGTGTTTAGGTTCGCGTGGTCATCCATGCTAGCCATACCCGCAACAAGTGCCAAGTAGTTTACGCCACCCATGCGCAACATTCCGCCCAGGGTTTTAGCTTGCTCAGCTGGCATAATGGCGTAACCTAAACGCTGGCCTGCCATGGCGTGAATTTTAGAGAATGTACGGCAAATTACTACATTGTGCCCTTCTGAAATAAGCTTCGACTGAACGTTGGCCGGGTAAGCGTCAGACATTTCAATGTAAGCTTCATCAATAAATACCTGTGCTTTTTTCGACACACGTTTCGCAAAAGCGGTCAGTTTGGCGGCATCTACCATGCTACCCGTTGGGTTATTTGGGTTACACACATAAACGGCAGTAGTGTCTTCAGTCACTGCTGCTTCAATGGCATCTAGGTCGAATGTCATATCATCAGCGAGCGGTACGTAAGTTACATCTGCCCCCATAAACTCAGCGCCTCTCGGCACACCTTCGTAGGTTGCCATAGAGGTAACTAGCTTATTACCATTTTTCGTGATCCAGTCGGCATAGCCGAAAAGAATAGGTGAAGAGCCGTTTGTGATAACGATTTGATCGGCAGAAACGCCCTCTTGCTTAGCAATTTTTTGCGCTAAAACTTCAACCGTAGCATCGGTATAGCGTGCAAGGTTTAAAAGCTCGCTTTGCATTGCCTTAGCGGCCTTTTTCGAAGGTCCAAAGGCGTTCTCATTTGACGATAAGCGAATAAGACCATCGTTCACGTTAGGTGTAGCCGACGGAAAATGTTCAGTGGGCATTCCCGCCGCATGCAGGTCGCCCATTATACTGTCGACACTCGTGGTTAGTGCCACCGCACCAGCCCCTAAACCTACCGATTTTAACCAATTACGACGTGAAGAATTTATCGTGGTTTGTTGTACGTTTTTATTCATATTTCGCTCAGCCTTCCATCTACAATGTCTTTAGACTAAAGGCTCGGTTTTAAACGCGCAATAGCCTAAAAGCGCTAAACCATTGACGCAATTGCACTTTTCCCGTGCACATAACGCACTAAAATAGACAACACAAGTAGTTTTAATGTGTTAAGGGGTTACATTGCGGTGCAGCGCCTTTATACCCATTTAGGCGTTTGCGATGAATGACATTTTTTCTCGTATTAGCAGCAAAACTATTACTGACTAAACCCATTGTTCTTTGGATTGAATCACCAAGTCGCTCACCTAACCTAAACCATCTAGGCGAATACCAAGTATGAAATACTATAAACATCTCAGCTTCGTTCACCATTCGCAACAGGAGTTTTAAAATGGCTAAGGACCACGGTAACCAAATAAAAAACGATGATACTTATGAAGCCCTTCGCGACGAAGGCTATAGCAAAGAGAAGTCAGCGCGCATTGCCAATGCACAAGCCAATAGTAAACAAACTCCGTCAAAAGACGGCGGCAAAGCAAATAAATACGAAGATCGCGCTAAAGATGAACTCTATCAAAAAGCCAAAGAAGTCGGCATTGACGGGCGTTCCAATATGACTAAAGACGAGTTAATTGATGCTCTACGTAATCATTGATTGGGGAGGCGCATGCTTAGCTATTCATCTTGTAGCTTGACATTTAGCGGCGTGCCGGCAGCATGCTGCTGTATTAAAGCCCCACCGCATTCCGTTGTTTTACGGTGTCTAGAAAATGAAGGTTACCTTTTAAACGGCATCAACAGCATTGCTCTATAGCCTGGCTGAACATCATCAATACCAGTATCTTTCGTATCTGCGTCTTTAAACGTGCCAAATAAACGATCCCATACAATACATACACAGCCATAGTTAGTGTTGCTTTCACTGATAACTTGAGAGTGATGATGAATATGGTAACGATTAGTTGTGAAGAACCAGCCAACCACTGCTGAGTTAAGATTCAAGTTGCTGTGTGCAAGTATGGCTGTAACTGCTGTTAATGAAACAACTGCGGCACCAACTACTTCTCCACCTAAAAGAAAGCCCACAATAGCCCTTGGAAAGATAAGGAAAAACCCCTCTAGAGGATGGTTTGCGACTGCATTTAAACTGCTTAGTTTTTTAAATGCATGGTGTGCGCTATGACCAGATAAGTGCCACAAGAGTCCCCACCGGTGAGACGCCCTATGATACCAGTAGTTAACAAATTCAAATGCGGTAAAAATAAGCAGTACTTGCGCTACAATTGGCCATTGTGAAGGCCAAATATCTAATTGCCATGCTTCGCTTAAACTCGCCATCCACTTAAAAAGTGAAACTTCATACAGTGTTTCTATCAACGCATACGCTGCCCCGGCAAGAATCACAAATACCAAAAGTGCGACAGTTTCACCCGCGCTTTTTTGCCATTCTGGGCGCGCTGGTATAGTAATTTCGAAGAGCGTAATTATACAAAACGCTGCTGTGATAAATAAAATATGCTCATCAAGAGAGGCGTTAGTATGTACCAAGTAAAGAGAAGCGGCTATTAAAATAGGCTGTAACGACCAATAAACTATTTGACGCATTCCGTGCGTTAAAAATTTACTAAACCTAGTTTCAACACTCATATCAACTCCTTTTTATCATTCACTTCCATCTGTAAAATTTGTTGTGTGCAATTGCGTCACACACCGCTCTAAGTTTTCGCAGCTTACTAGAATAAATTTGATTAATAAACGAGCGATATGGTTTAAGTTGTTACAATTTGCTACCTTCTTGTTTCTAAATGAAAAACGAGCCGCGTTTGTCAATTAACGCATAAAGGTTGTACTGTGAAACACCAAGAGCGAGATAAAGTCGAAATTGTCCCCTATAGAAAAGCGTGGCGTGAGCAGTTTCAAATTGCTAAGCGCTGTTTATTAACTGCGCTAGGCGATATTTGCGTTTGTATTGACCATATTGGCTCTACTTCTATTCATAACATGCCAGCGAAAGATCGTATCGATATTCAAATTGGGGGTAGTGAAATATCTCCTGCTATTTGCGACACGATAAACCAGCGAATAAGTCAATTAAACTTGCCTAACGCTCACATGAGTCAAGATCATTTACCGCCTGACGAATCATGCCTTGCGGACTGGCGTAAAATTTACCTGCAAGGGGTCACAGACCAATGGTCGTTTAAAGCGAATATTCATATACGAAAAGTAGGCGCAAAAAACTTTAAGTATGCTCTTCTATTCAGAGATTATCTTAGAATTGATGACGATACCGCAAAGTCTTACGCGTTCTTCAAGCAAACCCTCGCCTCTCGAATTCCTAACGATAGAGACTTATATTCACAACTGAAAGATCCGGTCTGTGACCTAATTATGATTAGTGCTAGGCGTTGGGAGGATAAAACCACGTAACTCCTCTCTTCCGAACATAGCATGAGATAATTTCATATAAAAATGAAATTAAGTCATTTTTATTCATAGTTAAACCTAGGTATAACGTACTCATGGCTTTTACAGCATTCACATTACTCAGTTTAATCTTAGGAATAGAAGCGCATTCTCATGAACAATAACGTGGATACAAATTTCTCTTTTACCATTAACAGCGTTCCGTTTAATGAAGATTATCGCCCTTCAGACAACACGCGCATTACCACTAACTTTGCTAATTTAGCGCGAGGCGAGCGCCGAAAAGAGAACTTACGTGATGCATTAAGCATGATTAACAATCGCTTCAACGCGTTAGCTAGCTGGGACAATGAGTGTGGAGATCGCTATACTGTAAAACTAGAAATAATATCAGTAGATATTGATATAGAGGGCAACGGCAACACCTTCCCTACTATCGAGATTTTACAAACCAACATTATCGATAAAAAAACGGGGAAACGTACCCAAGGTATAGTGGGCAACAACTTCTCGTCTTATGTTCGAGATTATGATTTTAGCGTTCGTCTTTCTAATCATAATCGAGGCCAATCATCGTTCAGCGTGCCCAACGATTTTGGCGATCTACACGGTAAACTGTTCCAGTATTTCGTTAACTCAGAAGCCTACAAAGCGCATTTTTCGAAACTCCCGGTAATATGCTTAAGCGTTTCCGATAATAAAACCTATCGCAGAACAGAAAACCAGCACCCTGTTTTAGGCATTGAATATCAACCTAACGAGTCCTCGTTGACCGAGCAGTATTTCAAAAAGATGGGCTTAAACGTTCGTTATTTTATGCCGCCAAATAGCGCCGCGCCTTTCGCGTTTTACTTCTTTGGCGATTTGCTGAACGACTATACAAACTTAGAGCTTATAAGCACTATCGCTACGATGGAAACGTTTCAGAAAATCTATCGCCCTGAAATCTATAACGCTAACGCACAAGCGGGCTTAAGTTATAAGCCGAATTTGAAAAATAGCGATCACTCAATAACGCGCATTATTTACGACCGCGACGAGCGCAGTCACCTTGCCGTTGAGCAAGGCAAATTTGTGGAAGAGAACTTTATCAAGCCTTATCAGCATAAGCTGGAGCAATTTACAGCAAGTTACGCCAGATAAACTCTCTGAAACTGGTTGTTAGAAACTTGTTCGTTGCAAATTGCAATCTACAGCTCGCTAGGGTGAGTCTCCAAACTTAATGGGGCGGCACGGCTTGCCCCGAAGACATTCATAAAAATTACTGACTTAAAGATTACGAATTATATGAAAAAACTACTCCCCACTTCTATCGCTGGCAGTCTTCCAAAGCCCTCATGGCTTGCCGAGCCTGAAACGTTATGGTCGCCATGGAAACTAGAAGATAATGCCTTGGAAGAAGGTAAAAAAGACGCCCTTCGCGTTACGCTTCAGGAACAAACGGTATCGGGCATTGATATCGTGTGCGACGGTGAGCAAACACGTCAGCACTTTGTAACCACATTTATTGAACACCTCGACGGTGTCGATTTTGAAAAACGTAAAACGGTACGTATTCGCAATCGATACGACGCGAGCGTGCCTGTTGTAACGCAAGCAGTTACTCGACCCAAACCAGTGTTCGTTGAAGATGCTAAGTTCTTACGAAGCCAAACTGACAAGACTATTAAGTGGGCGTTACCTGGCCCAATGACTATGGTCGACACCTTATACGACGACCACTATAAAAGCCGCGAAAAGCTCGCGTGGGAATTTGCAAAAATTCTAAACCAAGAGGCGAAAGAGTTAGAGGCTGCTGGCATTGACATTATTCAGTTTGACGAACCCTCATTTAACGTATTCTTTGATGAAGTAAACGAATGGGGAATTGCTGCATTAGAGCGCGCTATTGAAGGGTTAAAATGTGAAACTGCGGTACACATTTGCTACGGCTACGGCATTAAAGCCAATACCGATTGGAAAAAAACGCTAGGCTCAGAATGGCGTCAGTATGAAGAAAGCTTTCCTAAACTAGCGAAGTCAAACATAGATATGGTGTCGTTGGAGTGCCACAATTCTCATGTACCTATCGAACTCATTTCCTTGCTAAGAGGAAAGAAAGTTTTGGTAGGTGCCATTGATGTTGCCACCGACACTATAGAACGCCCAGAAGAAGTGGCCGCTACTTTGCGGGAAGCTTTGAAGTACGTAGACGCAGATAAGCTCTACCCTTGTACCAATTGCGGTATGGCTCCCCTTTCACGAGATATTGCAAGAGGAAAACTTGAAGCACTTAGCGCTGGTGCTGACATAGTAAGGCAAGAACTAGCACAAAAGCTAAGTACATAACCTGTCTCTTTCCCCGTCAAAAGCGTTAGATAAACGCTTTTCTCGGGGCTGGTTTATTCGGTTAAATTTTCATTTTTTCCCCACGGCGCAAATAAATGCAATTATTTATTAACAATGTTATTAACATTTTCAAATCCAGCGACAAAATATCAATTTATTAAGTTAAGTAGCAAAATAAATTAAGCACTGTTGAAATATGAATCAGAGATAGAAATAAACCTAAATTAATTTGCTGTTATATCTTGACTGACGTTCAAAATACATTACGCACACCGCACAAATAAAAGGCTAAAATCTCGAAATTAAAATTACCGATGAAATAACGCTCTAAACTTGTTTAATATCAAAACAACACCACAACACATAATGAAAACCTACTATTTAATCATTTTTTAACAAGATGTTACAAATCACTACCCCCTTCTTTTATTCATCGTAAAATATTGATTTCGCTTGTTCCTGCTCATTAGAATGCGCGCCCTCTTAGACATAAGTATAAATTCGTACATAAATTAACCTTGTAAGGCTTGCCTACAATTTTGGGCCTTATTTAACAACAAGCACATAAATTCTAATTCATTAGGAACAATCCATGAAAAACATTGCAACTGCTGTTCGGTTAGCATTGGCTGGAAGTGTCGCTCTGACATCTGGCAACGTATTAGCGCAAGACTCAGCTACCGAAACCGCTGATGTTGAAAAAATTCAAGTTACAGGTTCTCGTATTTCACGTCAGGGCGCGATCGCACCATCTCCAGTTACCGCCATTTCTGGCGAGTCACTACTTAACTCTGGCGCGATGAACATTGGTGAAGTGCTTAACGAACTGCCTTCATTAGCCAACACGTTCTCACTAGGAAATTCAGGGCAATTCATTGGTACTGCGGGTTTAAACATTCTAGACCTTCGCGGTATGGGGACAGACCGTACACTTGTTTTGGTTGACGGTAAAAGGCACGTGTCTTCATCAGCGGGCACAGCTGCTGTCGATACTAATACCATTCCAACTTCATGGATTGAGCGCGTAGAAATCGTAACGGGCGGTGCATCTGCCGTATACGGTGCTGACGCCGTAACTGGTGTGGTTAACTTCATTCTTAAAAAGAATATAGAAGGGTTCGATATCAGCGCAACGCAAGGTTTTGCGCAAGAAAATGGTTATAAAAACGATAAGTACCAAGCGTCGTACGGTTTTAACTTCGACGATGACCGCGGCAACATCGCTTTTGCAGCTGAATATAGTTCACAAGAACCGCTTGATGCACTAGACAACCCATGGACAGCAACAGCATACCGAAACATGAGCTTTGAAAGCATCATGGGCTACGAGCGCAGTGAAGATCAGCTTGATTCAAAAGCGTTCCCCGATAACTTTTACACGCCAAATGCGGGATACTACGTACTAAATAACGCTGGTGTGTTTGGCGATGGTACAAAAACCTTTAATGCAAACGGTTCAATCAAAGACATCTATATTGGTGACCAAGTAGATGGCGTTTTCTGCGCAAATTGCGACTTTTTCAACCTTCGTCAATTTACACAGCTACAGCCTGAGTTTGATCGCACTAACCTAAACGTCAAAGGTAATTACGAGCTAAATGACGACACGACTGTATACGCACAAGCTAAATACGCGCGTACACGAGCTGTTTCTATGGCACAGCCAGCGTTTTTCTTTTACAGCGACGAAACTAACATCAGCATCGATAATGCCTTTCTAGACGATAGCGTTCGTGACTACATGCAAACGAATGGCTTAGATACAATTCAGCTAAACCGTATGATGACTGACCTAGGTCGCCGTACTGAAGCGGACGAGCGCGAAACTTATCGCTATGTATTGGGTATCGAGGGCTACATCAATGATGAATGGAGCTACGAGGCATTCGTAAATTACGGTAAAACAGAGTTAGAGCGTGAAAACCGCAACAATCTGATTTTGCAAAATTTCTATAACGCATTAGACGCTGTTGAAGACGACAATGGCAACATTGTATGTGCATCAGGAAGTGACGACGGCTGTGTGCCGCTTAACATTATGGGTTATGGTCAGCCGTCACAAGAAGCTATCGAATATGTGAATACCACCTCTGTAGGTACAAGCAAAATTGAACAGTATAATGCGGGAGCGACAATCGCCAACTCGGGCATCTACGAGTTGCCAGCAGGCTACCTAGGCTTTGCGGCGGGTGTTGAATATCGCAAAGAAAAAAGTGAAATCGAAGAGCCAGACAACGCAGCAGGCACATTCTTCAATGCCCTTGGTGAAGATAAAGGTGAGTACGATGTCTCTGAAGTATTTACAGAAGTAACTATTCCGCTTCTTGAAGGTCTACCAGGCGTAGATTTGCTAACATTCGACACAGCAGCGCGTATTGCTAACTATTCATCTATTGGCAACGCGAAAAGCTGGAAGCTCGGTCTGGATTGGCAGGTTTTCGAAGACTTACGTGTCAGAGCAACTAAGTCATCTGCGCTTCGTGCACCAAACATTAGCGAACTGTACGGTGAAGCCAGTCAAACATTCTTCAACGTAGACGACCCGTGCCGTACAGACGAGCTAGAAGACCTAGCGAATGCTGACCAACGCATTGCAAACTGCGCAGCATTAGGTGTTCCAGCAGATTTTAACTCTGACTACGACTCGGCTACTTTGGAAGGCGTAAACGGTGGGAACATCGACCTTCAAGCAGAACAGTCTATTTCAAAAACCCTAGGTTTGGTTTACACGCCTGCTTGGTTTGAAGGCTTTACAGCGACAGTCGATTACTGGGAAATTGAGCTTACTGACGCAATTACAAACATAGACGGTCAAACGATTCTAGACCGTTGCGTAGACTCTGAAACGGGCATTGATAATCCGTACTGTGGTCTTATCGACCGTGATTCGGAAACAGGCGAAATTACCGAAATTCGCAGCTACGCGCTAAACATTGCGGGTCAAGAAGCAAAAGGTGTAGATTTCGAATTAGGCTATGACTTTGATGCACTTGAAGGTGCGTTCCGTACAAGCCTAATTGCGACTTACCTTAAAGATCGTAAAGAGTTTCCATTCCAAGACAACCCAGAGCTATTCTATCAAAACGCTGGCACTGCTGGTGAGTCTGACTGGCAAGGCGTATTCACGGTGAACTACAGCCGTGGCGATTGGGAAGCAAGCTGGAAAACGCGCTATATCGAGCGCGCAAGCATTTACGACAATCAAGACCTAGCGCTAAATCCTAACCCAAGTAATCGTATGGAACTACCTTCATACGCAGTAACTGATGTAACTGCGGGTTACAACTTTAAAAATGGTGTAAGCCTAACCGTAGGTATTGATAACCTGTTTAACCGTGCACTACCTACGGGTACAACCGGTACTGGCTCAACCGATGCTGCCTATGACAACATCGGTCGCTTTGGCTATGTAACCGTAGCGTACAAAATGTAATTTGCGATTTAGTTCGTCACTCAAAAGCCGGCGTTTTTACGCCGGTTTTTTAAGCATATCTGACAATGGCATAAGCTTTACTTCTGCACAAAAAAGCGGAGATTCATTATCCACCCACCCCACGCAGGTAAGATGGTTGGGATCTGTGTCAACAGGCGCAACCAGTATATTTAAACAATCATTACTTTTAAGTTGTGCTAACTGCTGGTTATCAATGCACATGTTTTGAGAAACATAGATCATGGGGTTTTGGATTAAGTCGTAATCTAAGGCCTGCGCCCTTTCTAACATCGCTGATGACATTAAAGAAAGTGGATAGAAATGTGGGAAACGGACTTTATCCACGAACTCATCAATATACTGGGTTTGATCGGCGAAGGCGCTTAGTAGATAATTTTTAACGTTACCGACGATCATCCACTTTCGTTTTAGAAAAACGCTGTTATCAAACAAGGTTCGATCTGTCATTCTTGAAAGCTTTTCTTTGCTGTATTTTAGTAACTGCGAGTCGACAGACATGAAATCAGACTGACGGTAGGAGCCCATTAAACTGGGTTTTCCAGACGCTTTTAAAATTAATCGTTGCGATTCTTGCTCACCCTTGTCTGTTTCAGTAACACGGGCACGTTTTAATACTAGATTAAGTTCGTCACCCACTTTTGCCGGATTAACAAAAGTAAACTCGTAAACTGAATATTGTCTCCATTCAATGGCAGATGCACTCTGATTTATCTGGGTTTCTACATAAAGACCAAGTTGAAACCCCAGCGCTATGGTGCCTTGAAACGGGTTTTCTGATATACGTTGCCAACGCATAGGGTCGTGAAATAAATTGAAATCGTCCGTGGCATTTCGAGCGATATCGATATGTAATTGGGTAAGTGTATGCAAATGCTTTCCTTAAAAGAGGAAACATCGACTGATTTTCTAATTCTTAGACACAAACCTCGTGTATTCGTAATTATTAAAATTAGGTTTGTCGATGACATCAAGCCACAATCTACATTTCAGTATAGAATACACTAGCGATAGCAACTAGTTTTCGAATTCTAACTCTATGCCTATTATTACAAGTTCGCTAAAAAGCATTACTTTATCGCTATGTATACATCAATGTGATTGCCGTTTACATAGTGCTCGAAATCTACCGTGAACCTCCTTTCATACTTCGCGTTTTCTTGGGTAAAGTATTTCCAAATATCGGTCCATGCATCAATAGCGATTTGCGGCATTTCTCCTTGCTTCGTAAAAACGAGATACTTCCCCGGTGGAATAGTGATGTTTTCGACTATTACATTTTCTGGCACTTTCCTACCATCATAGCCTGCTAGCACGGAAAAGTTTCCAGCATGATCACTTTCATAGTTAAAATACACACCATATACACGTTCACCGCTCACATAATCTACGGAAATCGTGTTGTCAAAGCGCCGCCATAGCCCCGGGATTTTTCCGTTTTGAGAAAACTCGGCTTCGTTGTTCGTTTTCACCGAAAAGCCTTTTATGTGTAAAGGTTCAGATATATGTCTAATTTTCATTTTTATATGCCTCTCTCAAATAGGGTGGCGTATTGATTGTAAATATTGGTTGCTGAAAGTGAAGCTAACACCACCCTAAAGGTAAGGCAAAACTGTTATCAAACTTAATATTTCAGTACTTCCCGATTATCAACAAGCAATTCGCCTTCAGAACAAATATAATCCTGTTTTTTCTCTTTGAAGCTGAAATACATTGTGAATCAACGTTTTTTACTTGCCATACTCGCAGTGCTTTTGGCCATGATAACGATCCAATCGGGTGCATCATTTGCCAAACAACTCTTTCCTATCGTGGGGCCTGAAGGTACAAGCGCTCTGCGTGCATTCTTCGCGGCCTTGGTGTTGACAATAATCTTCAAACCTTGGAAAGCAAGCTTAAGTGCGAAAGGATGGCGAAACGTCATTATTTATGGCACCTGCTTAGGGGCAATGAATATCATCTTCTACCTTGCCATTGCGCGTATTCCATTAGGTATAGGCGTTGCTCTTGAATTTACAGGTCCATTAGCGGTGGCCTTTTTTAGCGCAAGAAAAAAACGTGATTTTGCGTGGGCCATTTTAGCCGTTGCTGGCGTTTGTTTACTGCTTCCGGACATTTTTGGTGCATCAACAAAAGGGCTAGATCCTATCGGCGTAATGCTAGCACTAACCGCGGGCGCTTTTTGGGCCGGCTACATTGTATTTGGTAACAAAACAGGCAATGAAGGTTCGGGCGGTGTTACGGTTACCTTAGGAATGCTAGTAGCCGCCATCTGTGTGGTCCCCATTGGTATAGTAAGTCAAGGTAGTGCGTTGCTATCTTCAGAAGCGATGCTCATTGGCTGCGCAGTTGGTATTTTCTCATCCGCTATTCCCTACACTTTAGAAATGACCGCCATGCGTAATATGCCCAAGCAGACTTTCAGCATAATGATGAGCGTAGAGCCTGCCGTAGCAGCTGTAGCGGCCTTTATAATTATTGATGAAACCCTCACTCTGTCTCAATGGCTTGCAGTAGCTTTAGTGGTCATAGCTACCGCTGGAAGTTCTGCTACTCAAAAACAAGTGCCAAAACAAAAGCAGCTTGAAACGCTTTCTTGAGGTTTCAAGCTCAGTTGCTTAGCTCTTTTTGCTTTAGCTCTTATTACCTGAGTTGCCTTTGCCTTCTTCTTTCCACTGTATTGCTTTGTGAACTAAGCGGCTATTTTTCCCGTTTAACTCTGTGTAAATAGTTAAACTAACGCTACAGGGAATGATGATGAAACACTACGCGGTAAATACAGAAGTTGAATGGGAATGGGGCAACGGCAGTGCCACAGGCAACATAAGAGAGAAATTTACTAGCGATGTTGAACGTACTATTAAAGGCTCATCTGTCAAGCGTGAAGCCAGCGACAGTGACCCCGCCTACCTTATTGAACAAGACGATGGCAGTAAGGTTTTAAAATCTCACAGCGAAATTAAAAAATCGTCGTAACTTAGCTTTTAATCTACTTTGAATGAAATGCAGCTTTCTTTTTTCACTGACAGTGACGTGGTCAACGTAGCGAAGTCACTTGTTGGCAATTTTCTCTTTAGCAATGTCGGTGGTGCATTTACCGGAGGAATGATCACGGAAACTGAGGCCTATTGCGGTCAACGTGATCTCGCCATGGAAAAACATTTATTGCGCCGGCCTTCATCTGTAACAACGCTAAAGAAAAGGGGCGGCATAGCCTACATATACACGGTTTACGGTTACCACAACATGTTTAATATTGTTACTAACAAGGAGGGCTATGCTGATTCTGTGCTTATTCGAGCAATCAAGCCTACCGTGGGCTTAGATATAATGCAGGAACGGCGTGGGTCAAACATTGCGGTGCGTAACTTATGTGACGGCCCGGCGAAGCTTTCGCAGGCTTTAGCCTTAACACCAGCGCTAAATGGGGAACCCGTGGTAAACAACAATACTATCTGGATTGAGCGCAACGCCGAATTTAACGCCGCCAAAAGTATTACCAGCGCACCCCGCATAGGCATAGATTACGCCAGAGAAGATAAAAACGAAGATAGAAAAGAAGAGAGAAAGTACGATAAAAGCGAAGCGCATGCCACACGGGACGACACAAGCCTACCTTGGCGCTTCACATTGAAATAGAGTGTATGACCAGGCGTAATGCCTTACTTCGCACTATCTTTACTCAAGCCTAGTTAGTTAGGGCATATGTAAGCTTACAGTCTATATACTTCAACAGTTTGTTTACTACTCTTGGTACGGCGATATCCCCGGTAGCTTCTTTGGCTTCTACAAAAATATCACAATCATCGTACTGAATTTGCTGGCGTATAACATAGTCGTTGAGTTCGTCGAACAGCGTTTCTTTTAAAGGCACCATGCCGACAAAAACGTCAGCTTTTTGGTCATCAACATTTCCTTCACGCTTAATAAAATAAGCGCCTTCAATTTCTCTTTTTAGCGTATAGGCCTGCATGGCATCTAACTTTATTAAGCGAAAGTGCACGCTTATCTGAGGTTCTGTCACTGCTTCTCTCAATGTTTACCGCTTAATGTCTACTTTCCAAGGCGGGTTTACTCTATTTTCTCCCGCCCAATAAAGCTTTATTTTATTGCCGGATGGGTCTTTTAAAATAGCTTCTTTCCAAAGATAGCGTTGCTCAGTAGGCGGTTGCTCAAAATGAATACCCTTTTCTAAAAGCGATGTATATAGCTCGTCTAACGCTTCATGCTCAAAGTAAATCACGCTGTGATTTTGTACACTTTCGCTTTCTAAAGAGAGTGAAAACGTAGAGGTGCCTTCTGGGCAAGTAAATCTTGCATAATGCGGTGTATCTACTATTTGTGTAAACCCAAGGGTAAGATAAAACTCAACCGCTTCAACCATATTGGTAACAGGTAGTGTAACTTGATTCAATTCCATGATCACTTGCTCCTTATATAAGATATCTAAACCGCGCTAGCTTGCTCGTTATTACCCGAAGGCTAACCTTAGTCTTTACAAACTAAAGCCAATAAAACCAATAATACCTCAGTAAGCCTCATTGAGTCTGCTATCTATTTGAATAATGACTTATTCACACTTTTATGCGGGCATAGATTTGAACGCTTTAGACTAGCTTTGCTTCTGCTTGATCCACATCAACGCAGGACAAACGTAACTCCACCACAATAAAGTCATCAGAATTACCTCGTGATACTTTGTATGTTAACGCTAGTGAATGATACAGATGCAAATGATAAAATTGTGCCGGAGTCACATGGGCTATATCGGCTGCATATAAAGCCGAATAGACAGATGGCTATAGAAAACAAACCTGTTTTCGGTGCGAACATTACGTTACACAGCAGCTTATTAAAGCACGATCATTTTGTTGCGACACCCAATAATATATTGGGTTGGCTAGATCACTTCGGCTTGTCGCACTTCTCCATAAAAGCCGAAACTAATCGCCTAGAGAATGACGACATTTCTGTGCTTTTTCCTTCACAGTTTTTAAACGCTGAAGGCGGTATTTTGCGTGTTACTGTCCCCACCCGTATTTATCTAATCAGCAAAACCCCTATTGAAATCAACAAACACGGCCTGTGTCTTTTTACGCCTGTGAAATAACAATGCAGAAATGTACTCTGACCCCAAAATTTTGGGGTCAGAGTACATTTTCTTCTACTCGAATTCTGGGGTGACGTGTGATGTGCTCTCTAAGTGCAGGCTGATTGCTCTGACAGTCCTGAATAGCGCTTATCTACTCGCTGAACCATATGATTAAACGTCGTGTTGTCTGAAATGATCAAACAACCACCTTTGGCTCGGGTTAAGCCGGTATACACCAGCCCTCGATGAAATAGGTTGGCGGCCTTTTCGCTATCGGGCCTGGGCAGTATAAGTACAACGTGGTTAAATTCAGAGCCCTGAGACTTGTGAATGGTCATGGCATATACGGTTTCAAACTTCGGCACTCTAGATAACGATATGCTGCGTAACACTTGTTTTTGCATTTGGTTTTGTACGCCGGTAGCATTCTCGCCCGTACCTGACGAGGCGTGTTGGTCTGCACTTTTGGCATCTTGGTAAAACCATGCATACAGCTTACCCGTGCTATCAGGCCAGATTACGCCTACTTCACCGTTAGATAGCCGCTGTGGATGATGATTCTTTACAATCATAATGGGCTGACCTTGATAGAAGTGCCCTTCTCGCTTTTTAATTTTGTGCTTGATGGCATCGAACACTAAGCTATTTAGGCCCTCTACTCCCATTGCGCCCTTGCGAACCGGTGTGAGCCACCTAACATAGTTTAGGCGGTTAAGCGCTTCTTCAGCACTATCGGCATCAAATATGGGAAAGAAACTTTCTTTAGCCAACTCATGTAAATCACGACTGCCAACTTTATCTTCTGACCATAAATGCACGCCTTCTTTTAAACGTGTTTTTGTATAAGCCGCTAGGTTTGCGGTTTTACTACTTTCATCGCTTTCTTCGGCGATGGCAGCGATCGCTCCACCAGCATCCCCTTTCTGGATTGCCGTTGCTACTTTTGCAACTTGGCCTTTGAAACGCTGCGGTGCCTGCAGTGTTGCCACGTAGCTTTTGGCTTGCTCATTAACAGGTAACATAGGAAGATGAGGGCACAGCGTAGCGATATTCTGGCGCATTAACGAGGGTACGCCCCCCAATGAAAGTGGGTCGCTATCAATGTGTAAGCTACTTTCGTCACTCGGCGATGCATTCTCTTCTACGTCAAAGCGTGTTGTGTTACTAACTAGCTGCTCTAACACATTACCAAGTTCAACGGCTGGAAGCTGATCTGCATCACCGATAAAATACAGTCGTGCATGGCCTGGCAATGCGCGAACAATGCGCGTCATTAACGCTAGGTCGACCATACTTGCCTCATCGACGATGAGCACATCGGCGGCTAATTGGTTGTGCTGGTTGTACTTGGTCGATACACCGTATTCCCGCAAACCTAACAATCTATGCAGCGTTACAGCATCAGTAGGCACGTTATCAAGCGCAGCATCTTCCACCTTGCCGCGAAGCCCTTCAATGCTGTTAACGATAGACTCGGTCATACGTTGCTGCGCTTTACCGGTTGGGGCAGCCAATACAATATTTAGGTCTTTGTCACACGCCTGTAGCGCCAGTAATAGACGTAACACGGTATAGGTTTTACCCGTTCCAGGCCCACCGTTTATGACACAAAATCCCTGCATCAAGCTTTTAGCAACAGCAATTTGCTGCCAATCTTGTTGATCTGTAGTTTCGGTAGGGAATATAGCGGGCCACAGCTGCTTTACTTTATCATTTGCGTCTTCTGTTAACGGCGTAAGCGCCGCTCGCTTCACTATGTCTCGCGCTACCTCTTGTTCAAACTCATAATAGCGACGGCTATACAGCCTGCCGTTTTCATAAACAAATAGCTGAGCAACTTGTTCGTTCTCCAAAGCGCTTTTTACAATTTTTAGTAAAGGCGTAAGATGAGGTAGTACTAAACCTGTCTTAAGGGCTTGTTCTGGCTCTTGTTTTTCTGGCTCTTGTTGATATATGACCGCTTGGGGATTGTGAATAGATGATGCACTTTCGCGTTCTTGCGCTTCGGTCATCGAACCAACGGTTTGCCCGGTGTCGTCTTCCTTAAACAGGGTTGTTCCAGCTACTTCTTTAAGATAGATACAGCTATGCCCATTACGCTGCATATATGACAAATACGCCAGTACTCCAGCCCAGATAAACCTCTCTTCTTGTGCGAGTTCATCAATAAAGCCAAATTCTTTTGCGACAAATTTGTCGATAGCTTCGATGCCAAACAAGTTATCGAAAAACGACGATACAGAATGTTGATTGTTGTTCATTATTTTCCTGACTATATTGTCCTTGATGCCACTACTTGTCATCGAAACTAAACTGCTGCTGTTCTGAAGGCTGTTGAGTAGTGCCAGCACTTTTCAAATTGTCGCTTTGCTGACTATTGGCACCACTTTCAAATATTGAATCTATTTGCATGAGCAAAGACGAAGGAATATCGGTATAAAACACCCCTTCACCCCGTTCGTTCTCTGGGTGCATACCGCGTAAGTAAAGGTAATACACACCGCCGAAATGAACATCAGGGTCGTAATCAGTCAGGGTATTTTTTAGATAGCGATGTAACGCCAAGCAGTAAATTAAGTATTGAAGATCGTAAAGGTGGTGCTGATTATTGTGAAACAGCGCAACGGGTAAGTAGCTATCTAAGGTATCTCCCAGCCAGGTTGATTTGTAATCCGCCACAAAAAACTGACCATCATGTTCAAAAATCAAGTCGATGAAACCGTGCATCATTCCCTGCAATTTCGTTGTAATTAGCTGAGGCGCGGCTTCAGCCTTACCGCCAATGGCGTCAGCTACCACTTGGCGGTGGCGAGCAAGAACATCACGAAGCTGAGCCCATTGCGTATCGTTCATGGGAAAGTAGAACTCTGCTTCGCGCAGGGTTTGCGCTAACGGTAAGTCACTCATGCTTAACTGCATATTAGGATACAAAGGCGTCTGTAACGTTTCTTCCAGCCACTCGTAAAGTAGCGGCGTACGCTTTTCATCTAGGCCAAAACGCTTAACAAGCTCTTTGCCAGTTTCTTCCCATTCGGGCGCACTAAAATCACTGTTTTCAAGAATATCGTGAAGCAAGTTACCTGCGCTTGCACCTTTTTCCAACGTAAAACGCAAGTCACCTTTACTGATTGTAGTTATAGCGCTTAAAGAAGGATCTGCATTACTTGAGCCTAACAGCTCTTCTCCCCCCACAAGTGAATCCGTCGCGTACACCTCTTCGTCACGAATGGTTTGAAGTACGGGCACACTTGGAAGTACTTGACCTAAAGCTTCTACTGGTGTTGTGTTTACGCTCGTACTCACCGTGGTTAAACGGCTCATCGCTGAAAATGAATACAGCCGCCATTCTTCACTCGCCGTGCCGGTAAATTGCAACGCGCTAAGTTGTGGCAGCTCGTCTTCTTGCTCAAAGCCTGAATACACTTCTTCGAACTCATCACCATCAATGTGGCTTGCATGTGACGCATTTTCTGCGGCGACCCTGCTTAACACACTTGGCCAATCGTTGTTGCCGCTGTCCCCATTTACGCCTAAGGCTCGTGCCAGTGCGCTTTTGTCATTGTTGGCAAGAGGCACAACTCCCATGTAGCAGCGGTGCGCTGCACGGGTTACCGCCACATAGGCTAAGCGCATATCTTCCGCTTCGCTTTCACGTTGAACCCTAGCTATAGCTTGTGGCGTCTGCCCCAGCTGCATCTGCAAGTCCTGCTTCTCTTCGTCGTAATAGGTAAAGATTTGCGATGTCGCCTTTCCATTTTTTGACGCGTCTTTATAGCCCGTGGCATAGGGTACAAAAACGATAGGATATTCAAGGCCTTTTGAGCCATGCTGAGTAATAAGACGGATAAGCTGACTATCACTCTCAAGGCGAAGCGTTAGCTCTTCGTCACTTTCTGGCTTGTGGATTTGCTTATTCAACCAATCCAGTAGTTGCTCAGGGCGCTGATGTGTAGTGCTGGCTTTTTCCAGTACTTCCGCTAAATGCTGATAGTTAGTTAACGCCCGCTCCACACTGTCGGCATGGGGCTGATAGCTGTCTTGCATTAAGTGCAGCAGTACGCTCATACAGCCTTTTTGAAGCCACATTTCGCGCAGGGACAGTACTTTATCAATAGCAGCATCCCACTGAGCATCATCTTCGTGATAAAGCAGTTCGATAAGGGTATTAGCGCTATAGCCCCAAAGCGGAGATGCTAAACTAGACGCTACTTTACTGGTGTCATTTGCATGCCAAATGCCATTAAGCAGCCTAAGCACGTCTTTCGCCTCAGCACTGGCAAATAGATTACTGCGATCGCTTAAATAAACACAGGCTAGCCCTTTTTGCTGTAATACATTTTTGATAGCGCCTGCTTCGGTTCTGTCTTTGACCAGAATGGCGATATCTTGAGGTTTTACTGGCGTAGTTTGACCGT
Source organism: Alteromonas sp. ABV4_150 (assembly GCF_056311745.1). Taxonomy (NCBI): domain Bacteria; kingdom Pseudomonadati; phylum Pseudomonadota; class Gammaproteobacteria; order Alteromonadales; family Alteromonadaceae; genus Alteromonas; species Alteromonas sp. ABV4_150. The sequence continues at coordinate 4,142,261 of NZ_CM149971.1, forward strand.
CCGCCGCTTTAAAATGCGCTTCATTCAACAAGCGATAAATTTCTTGCGCAATCCACTGCGCCATTTTACGCCGCATAATGTTAGTGTTTTCTTTCTCCTCTAAACACATGCTCACGTAATTCATTGCACTGCGTTTCGGTACACTATGCTCTTCAGCAGGGTCTACCAAGGGGGTCTTAGCCGCAGCTGCTTTAGGGGTAAATTCAACAGGGTTGTAGTTAATGCCAAAGCCAAATACATCAGTGGGCGCTCCTGATGCCACCGGCGCACCGTAGAATAGTCGATTGTAGGCCCTCACCATACCTTCCACTGAACGCCAGTTGGTGTTCATCACCCAGCGGTAATCCGCCTGCCTACCGGCTTTTAAATAGGTAAAAATGTCGCCGCCTCGAAAGCGATATATAGCCTGTTTCGGGTCGCCTATCATTAGCAGCGCACTTTCATCAGCTTCAGCTAAATTAGGATATACCGAGTCTAGAATAGCGTATTGCTTAGCATCAGTGTCCTGAAACTCATCGATGAGCGCGACTGGAAACTTCTTGCGAAGTTCTGGCACAAGGGTATTGTTTGGTTTTATAACCTCATCAGCTAACATGCGAATAAGGTCGTCGAAGTCGATAACACCCAGCTGCTTTTTCTGCTTTTCTACTCGCTCTTTAATAAAGGCAATAGCTTCGATAACCAGCTCGAAAACAGGTACTTTGCCGAGTGCTTTATCTTTCTCGGCAAATGCTTTTTTAAGCGCGCCAGCAAATTCCTTAATTGGCGTTAAAATCTCTTTTACGCCTGAAGAATTCCGAGCATATCGATTTCCCTTAACAAAAGCCTCTGCTTCTGGCGGTGCGAGATAATACTGCTGCTCACTTATGCAAGAGCCTAACCATGCTTTAAGCGCAGCCAATTCTTGGGGTCTTTCTTTTTTATGGGCCGGTGTTTTAATAAGCTGCTCTACGATTAGGCCTTCGTTTTCTTCCACACTTTGCAGTAAAGATTTCGCATAGGTCAAAGAAGTGTTTGGCGCGTCATTCAGCTGCTTGTTAAAAGCCGCGTCAATGTCGTCCTCAGTAAGCATCAATGGGGTCAGAGTACTTTTTATGCTCACGTTAAATTCACGCAGCAGGCTTTCAGGTGTGTGCCAGCCAGACTCTGCCAACAGCCTGAAATCGTCCTCGCTTTTACTTATTTTTCGGATGAAATCTTCGGCAGCTTGAAGGTATAAATCGCTAGTATCGTTACCTAAATTGAGCGACATAGCAAAGCCACTGTTGAACGCTAGCTGAGTAATAACGTGCTGACAAAAACCGTGGATAGTGAACACCGACGCCTCATCAAGTTCCAGCTGCGCTGCTTTTAACAGGGCTAAACTCTCATCAGGATCGCAGCTATTAAACAAGCTCTGATAAACCGGGTCGCAGCTAGCGTCTATTTCGTTACCGTTATCTTTGGCTTGCTGCCAAATAAGCAATGCCTCTCTAAGCGTGGCTGCAATCCGCCCCTTAATCTCTTCGGTAGCGGCTTTGGTGAAGGTCATCACCAATATTTCTTTAACGCTAAGCTTTTTTTCTAACAGCAAGCGTAGGTACAAACGCGTAATGTTAAAGGTTTTACCTGTCCCTGCGCTCGCTTCAATGAGGTGTCGCCCCTTTAGCGGCATAGCCACCACGTCAAGCAATTGTGCTTCGATATGGGGTCGCTCGTTTTTGTAATTTTCAGAGGATACAGAATTCTGACTCATAACTTCTCTTCCTGAGACGCATTATTAATCATGGAAAAAAGTACAAAGGCACACAAGTGCGGGACATCGTTCCAGCTTACACCTTGCGGGAATAGCCAGTTGAGGTAAGGATTGCTTGCCATATCCGCACTGTACTGCCCGTTACTTTGTTGCCAATCGGTTAGCGCACGCTGTAGTTCAATTGTGTCAAAAAGTGCGGCAGATTGACCAAGGATCTGTTTCGCTTTTTCGTTTCTGTCATTTACTATTTCGCTAGTAGTGTCGCTATCTTTCTCAACAAACGGGCAGACTTCGTCAATTACCTGTTGAATTTGTTCAAGAATGGCTTTATCAGTTTCACTTGTAATATCGGTACTACGCAGCAGTGCATGCAGGATATCGTTAAACATATCCGGTTTTATGCTTTCAACTACGGGCTTAGTCTCTGAGTTTCTTGTGCCGGGCATAAAGGTGCCAAACAAGCTTAAATGCACTGGCGTTGGCGCCGTATAAACAGCCATGTAAAGCTGTTCTATAAACAAGAGTAACCGCACCGCAGTTTCTCGGCCATAAGAAGGGAAACGCTGCTTTTTCAATACCGTTTCGCCCTTTTCCCATGAACACGAATAAATATCCAATGGATAATTGCTGTATCTTGTTGCTTCATCACTGCATGAAAATATCAATTGTGAGATGAAAAAGCTCAGCGCGCGGTGGGAATCTATTTTACCAGCACAAAGCTCAACTAACGCGTCACTACCAACGAGGGCAGATGTGGTAAAGGTGATGTATTTACCCTGGAACTGCGCCTTTAAAGGTTCGGCATCGTGAGGCCCCATAGCCTGACTTAATGCTAACGCCCCCTCTTTCCACATTTCAACTTCATCTCTGGCAACGGGGTTATTGGGAATATCGCCCCTAAGTGACGCAAAAGTGATCACCTGTTCACCGTATGACATTGAGTCGTGTTCTTGTGACATTTTGCGTTCAGGTGATGAGAAGATGGCATCAAGCACCTGATAGCGCAGTAATGCATTGGTTTCAAATGGTTCGCTGTTTTCCAGCAGCGTAAATGACTGTGATAAATTTACACCTAGCCTTTGTATAGAAAAGTGCTCAAGAGGATCTTTAAAGGCCCTTGCAATTTGGCTATTTGATAGTCGAAGTACCTGTGTTGAAAGCGTATTGAATGACTCTTCAGGCATCGCTAAATGATTAGAGTCTTTGCTATCAACACTTGTCTTATCAGACTGTGACTTTGTATGCTGTAGCGCATCGGCCAGTCTAAGCCAACCGGTTTCGTAGCTTGGCAGTTGTCCAGTAAAACCCTCTTCACTAAAGGGGTGAAGCGGCGCATGTACTCGGTATCTAGACAAGGCCAGTGCATAGCTATTTTCCAGCATGTCCATAAACTCAGCCAGTACCAGACTAGGCTGGCGCTCACTGTTATTGGTAACATCGTTGCCTTGGTAGCTTAAGTACAGACTCTCCCGCGTCGAAATAATGGCTTCAAGGAATAAATATCTGTCTTCTAAACGCCTTGAACGATCACCAACCCTACGGTTCGCACCTGCCATTAAGTCTAGGCCTAACGGGCTTGATTTTCTTGGGAACTCACTGTCGTTTAGGCCAAGAATACACACTTTTTTAAACGGTATACTTCGCATTGGCAACATTGAACATACAGTGACCTGACCGGTCATGAAGTGGTTACCTGCGTCTGGTGATGAGAATCGATTCAGTAAAAGGTCGCGGACTTGGCGCAAGGATAATTCATGCTGGTAATCTGCTTCTTCGCATCGTGCTGCTAGATCGGCTGCAACGTTAGCAATAAGATCCCAGCTTTGCTGCTGCTCTTTTATAGGCATAAAGCACGCATCGCGAAGGTCGATTAACGCTTTAGACCACTGCTCTGGTGTTCTTGGAGCGGTTAACTCTTGTGCGAATTCTCCAAGCATTGCCACAATATCAATAAGCTTACCCAGGGTTAGCGCACTTTGCCCTTCAACATCCGGAATAGTAAGTAGGTCACTCACAACCACTTCGGCGTCTTGCGCCAACATGCCCATTAGCAGCCTACGAATGCCCCACCACCAGCTGTATGTTTCATCTAGTTTTACTCCCTCTGATACGGCGGTTTTGTGTGCGCTATTAAGTCCCCAATGGATATGGGCTTGTTTTAGCCACACCACCATTTGTTCTATGTCGTCTTGGGACACTGAAAATCGTTTTTGTACAGAATCCAGCTGCAGGTAATCCATAATATCCGATACGCCAAAGCGGCTATCAGGTAGCTGCAAAAGCGCCATAAACGCCGCGATAAGAGGCTCTGCGTCCATAGGGCTTCTATCGGCAATGGTACAGGGAAGTCTAACTTGCCCGGTGCCTGCTAAGGTTTTAGTACCAACCCTGTGAAATACGGCATCCACAAATGGCGCATAGTTTTCAATCGCCGGGCACATCACAAGAATACCTGACGGGGTACGCGTTTTATCTTGGGATAACCAATGGAGCAGGTGGTCGTGCAACACTTGCACCTCGCGAAGCGCGGAATGGGTGCACATGATGGTAACGCTATCATCATTTTGTTTTAGTTCGCTAGTGAATGGCGCAGGTTGAGCGGCTTGTAAAATATCGTTGTGGATATAATCCAGCAGACCGCGGGTAGGCTCTGTATCACCGTTTTCGACTACTTCGTCAAATTCTGGCGAATCAAAAGCGCTTATTTCAAACGTGTCCAATTCGGTAAGAAGATTAAATAGCTCTCTGCCCTGCTTACCTAAGTTGCCAAGTAATGGGTTGGACTGGTCTTCTTCCATCCATTTTTTGAGTCCTTCCAAGCGTAATAGCTTGGCTTGTTCGCTACTACTTTTCGCTTCCCCCCAATAATTTATGCTGGGGTTTAGGTGGAATATATGAATATCAATATGCTGTGCGAGGGCGTCAAAAAACGCTATTAGCTGCGGTGCCATGGTATTAATGGCAAAAACAATAACACGCTTGGGTAAATGACTAACGGGATCATTTGGTATGTCATCTGCCTCTAACCCGTCTAACGCTTCTATAGTCATTTGATGCAAACGGGCAGGATGCAACGGCTCCTCTTTGGCAAGAATACGCCAAATTTCGCTTTGCCATAATTCCATATCATCGAATACAGCCCGTTCATTAGCTTCCCACTTAAACAACCAGTCGGGGCGATATAAGAGGTACTGTTCGTACACGTCAGCTAACGCAGTAGCAAGCTGAAGACGCTGCAGGTCCTGCTCTTGCTCACTACCGGCATTTTTCCAATATCTATTTACTTGCTCAAAAGCTTCACCGTTCATCAGTGAGTCATCTTGAAGGATATTGTCAATGCGCCAAGTTAGTACTTCACGACGATAAGGGGATTGCTTGGGTACTTTATCCTGGCCTAATACAGCGCGTGCCGTATTCCACATAAAGCGTACAGGCAGCGGGTAGTCAATATTCATCGCCACGCCATGTTCAGTGGCTAATTGCATACTAACCCAATGCTGCATACCTGGGCTTTCAACCAGAATGGTTTCCGGCGTAAATACCCCTAAGGGTTGCTGACGTAAAAGCGTGGTAAGAAGAAAACTCAAGTGTTCTAATTTATTAGAGGGATATAACGCAAGCAATCGAAAAATCCTTTGTAAAACGTGCCATTAGGTTCTGAACAAAGACTATGCACGCATCGTCGAACTTATGAATTAAGTGTATCGCATTAGGCCAAGTAGTTAAGTTATTTCTCATTAAAATAGATAGGAAAATGCCTTATGAAGATAAAAACAAAGACTAAGACATTGATATAAACAACCGTATCCAATCAACTCAGTGACAAGTAATAGGAAAAAGCTAGGTATCGGACGTTCGAGAAAAGTAAAGGTATCGTTTTTAGACAAAAAAAACCCATACAGACCTCAGGACACGAAAAATCTGTATGGGTAAGGTTTACGGTCTACTCAGTAACAACGTGAATAAGCGTTGCCTGGCACTCATTCACGTTAGCGCTACTGGGCAGCACTGTTAACGCTTTAGGTTCTGCAGGTAGAATGCCAACTTTATAATGCATACAATTCAATAAGTTAGAGTTATTTCAAAAATATGAATAATCAGTCATGGTTTTACTCTGGTGCAAGTGCACCACAAGCAAGCACTTAGTAAAGAAGACGCTTCACTATTATTGGTTAAAATTTAGCAGTTTCTCCTTCATCGTCATTCAAGTACAATTTCGCCTTTAAAAGATGCATTACACATTTACGGTCAGGAGCAACAATGTTAACCGCCCAACAACTCGCCACCATGCTTTCTCTTCAAGATAAAATGAACGCCAAAGTAAACCTAGACTGGCTAAATGCAGGATATGGATACTTGCGTGCGGCTATGGTTGAGTCTGTTGAAGCCATTGAACATCACGGCTGGAAATGGTGGAAAGCACAGAAAAAAGACTTGCCTCAGCTTCAAATGGAGCTCGTGGACATTTGGCATTTTGCGCTGAGCGCCTGCATTATTGAATATAAAGGTGATATCAGTGAGTCTGCCAAAAGTATTGCGGCTGAGCTGGCAAGTGGCAACACTCAAGTGACCTTCGATGGTAAAGACTACGACGCATCTAATCAGTCCCTTCTTGATAATTTAGAATTAATGACAGGTCTGTGCGCTGCTAAACGATTCAGCGTTCCACTATTTATGTTTATCGTAAGCCAATGCGAAATGACCGCCGACGAATTGTATCGTCAGTATGTAGGCAAAAATGTTCTTAACTTCTTCCGCCAAGACAACGGTTATAAAGAAGGAACATATGTAAAAGTATGGGAAGGTCGTGAAGACAATGAGCACTTGGTGGAAGTGATGGACGCGCTTGATTTAACTAAGCCTGAGTTTAGCGATTTGGTGTACGAAGGTTTACGCGCACGCTACCCTTCTTAAACTTCCCTTAGGTCCGATAAAGCTTCATTCTAATAGCGTATTGGGCTTAGATTTTGGAATTGGGTGCGCCTGTGTGAAGACTTGAGGGGCGAAAGGAATAGCCTGTTTAACGCCTGACTGTTTTTATAAGGCTACTACAAAAAAGCTCTGTCTAAGGACAGAGCTTTTTTAATCTAGTCAGAAAAATATAGCTAAACAGGCAACTTACGCGTCAACCCATACCAATTTATCGCTGTAGTTACCTTGTATAATGTCAACAAATCGCTCTTCTAGCACGTGGCGCTTAACCTTTAGCGTTGGGGTAAGTAAATCGTTCTCAATACTCCATTCGTTTTTCATTACTACAACGCGATCCATTACCTGATGGCTCTCTAATTTAGCGTTAATAGCTTCAAAGGTTTTCTTAAGGCTCGCTTCAATGCTTGCTTTATCTTTCTTCTGCGCTTCTTCGCTTAATACCAAAAGCGCAACCGGTTGAGGTAAGTTAGTCCCCGTTACACACACCTGCTCAACAACAGGGTTTTCCATAAATTTAGCTTCAATAGGTGCTGGCGTTACGTATTTACCCTTCGCCGTTTTAAAGATGTCCTTCAAACGTCCGGTAATTTTGACGTAGCCATCGTTATCTATGACACCCTTGTCGCCAGTGCGCAAGTAACCGTCTTCGGTGAAAACTTCAGCGGTTTTATCAGGCTCTAGATAATATTCCAGCATGTTGCACGGTGACTTGACCTGAATTTCGCCCTCCTCTGATGTGCGAATATCAACACCGTCATAAGGCTTACCGATACAACCAATTTTGTCGTGCCTGAAAGGTACACTACCAGTACCGTAGGCACTGTTTTCAGTCATCCCCCACCCTTCAGAAATATAGATACCGATTTTCGCAAACCACTCAATAACAGCTGGCGCTAATGGTGCAGAACCGCTCGCCCATAGGCGCGCATTATTGATGCCCAATCCATTTCGAATCTTCTTGGCAACGATTTTGTTTAAAATAGGTATTTTAAGTAAGGTATCTAGCTTTTTCTGCGGCATTTTCGCTAATACGCCCATTTGGAACTTCGTCCATAGGCGAGGCACAGAAATAAACAGCGTTGGCTGGCAGTGACCTACGTCCCGTTGAAAGGTAGCTAAGTCCTCCACAAAATGAATTTTTCCACCGCTATAGTAGCTTGAAAGCTCCACAAGCACGCGCTCTGTGATGTGCGCAAGTGGCAAGTAGCTCATAGTGCGGTCGTTTTCATTGATACCTAGCTGGTCGAGTGAGCGGCGCGCTGCCCAACAAGCAGTATTGTAACTGTGCACGACTCCTTTAGGCTGCCCCGTACTCCCCGACGTGTAGATAATTGTCATTATGTCGTCCATATCAGGTACAGGTGAACCTGCTATCGGCGCTATATCCATAAACTCCTTCCACTGCTGTTTAGTCGCAATGTTTGGATAAGGGAAGGCAACAGTTAGATATTCAGAAGGAATTGAAGCTACCTGTTCGGCAGTATTATCAAGCTTTCCTACAAACAGCAGCTGTACATCAGCGTGTTTCAACACATACTGAACCGTATCAGGGCCGGCTGTAGAGAAAATAGGCACCGACACGTGACCTGCCATCATTATGCCCAGGTCGACAATAAACCACTCTGCACAGTTTTTAGAAAAGATACCAATACGGCTGCCTGGTGGAAAATCTAGCTCACGTAATCGTGCCGCCACCTTTCGGGCTTGCTCCGCAACTTGTTTCCAAGTGTAATCGTGATATTCACCTTTAATAGGCTGCGTAAGAAATACATCGTTCCCACGGCTTTGTTCCCAGTGGTACAACATACTTAATGGCGATGTTATTACTTCCGTGGTATTTGCGTTTGCTGTCATGTCTAGCGGCATAAGTCACTCATATGTTGTTATAATGTAGCTCATTTTTACAATGATTTCACAGACTTCTAATAAGCCTTATTTTTTATTGAAAAACAAGCTTTTTAAACAAGCGTTTACATTATTTGCGATGAATAACAACACTTTGAGCGCTAGATTTAGTTTTTTTATATATGCGGCTTTTCACTCTTTATGATTGTTTAACGTTAGAAACCGCTACTAAATACGTTCACTTAGACCAATTTTCAAACAAAATAGGTGCTATTTCATCTGCCGTGCATGGCTTTGCGTAAAAATACCCTTGATGGAAATAGCAAGCCTTTCCGATAAGTTCGTCAACCTGTGCTTGTGTTTCAACGCCTTCAGCAACACAACTCATTTTTAAATTGGTAGCGAGCGCTATGGTCGTTGTTACTAGGGCTTCGTTGGCATTACCCGGTGCCATCTCATTAACAAAGCTTTTATCGATTTTTAAAACCGATAATGGATAACGTTTCAAATAGCTGAGTGAAGAATAGCCAGTTCCAAAGTCATCCAGTGCTAAAACAAAGCCTTCTTTCACAAACCGCTCAATTTGTCTTAGCGCATTATCGCTATCATCCATCAATACGCCTTCAGTTATCTCAAACCTAAAGGCCTCCTTAGGTAAACCAAACTCATTGAGAAGGCCCAATACTCCACTCAAATCAAACTCAGTCTTAAAGTGAAGGGCTGATAAGTTAATTGACACATACCCATTGAAACCTTGTTCGTACCACGATGACAAATCTTCAGCCGCCCGGCGCATGGCTTGACGGGTTACTTCAATGATGTATTTAAGCTCTTCCAAAACAGGAATAAACTGATCGGGGAATAGCGGTTCGTCGTCTAACCTCCCCCTAAGTAGCAATTCTACTCCAACCGTTTTATTAGTTCTTGCATCTACTATTGGCTGGTAATGATTAAAGAAGCAGTCATCTGAATATGCGCGCTTTACCTTGTTTTCTATCTGCAGCCGCGTTTTTGCGCGCTCATTCATATCACTTGTAAAGTAAGTAAATCCGCTCAACGCATCTTTTTTAGCGCTATACATAGCAACGTCAGCTTGCTTAATGAGCTCTGCGGGTTCTGACGCATCTTCAGGGTAAAAAGCAATGCCTATACTGCAAGAAACACGAAGCACCTCATCAGCCAATGAAATTGGTGTTTCTACCGATTCGATAATTTGCGCTACAAATGAGCTTAAATCATCGTCGGCGCCCACCTCTTCAATAACAATAACAAACTCATCGCCACCAAGACGCGCAACCGTTCCCGACTCTGCCACTAGGTTTCGCATTCTGTTAGCGACAATACGCAGAAGTTTGTCACCATAATCGTGTCCTAAAGAATCATTGATGCCTTTGAATCTATCTAAATCTAGAAACATCACTGCCACGCGATGATAGTGATGACGAGCGAGCCCTATGGCGTGCTCGAGTCGATCTAGCAGTAGTGTTCTGTTTACTAAGCCAGTCAAACTATCGTATGTGGCGATTTTAAGCAGCTTACGCTCTGCATTTTTTTGCTCGGTAATGTCGGATATTACAATCAGGTAGTGTTCAGGTTCATTGGTTTCACCACTTACCGCTGTGATATCTATCAAAACGTCGTAACGCTTACCGTCAGCACCATCAATAGCAGTCTCGTCTTTCCAAAAGTCACCGCCTTGCATTTCAGGCAACTTGCCTGAAAGATGCCGGTTGAGGTTGGGATAACGCAGGTAAAGGCGAGCCAACTGTTTAGGCAGTGGCTCTCTGTTGTTAAATCCAAATACTTGCTCAAAGGCAGGATTAGCGGCAACCAACCGCTTATCTTTATCAAAAATTAATACCCAGTCTCGGGTTTGTCTAAACGCATCGCTAAATAAAGTAACCTGTTGCTGTGCCTTCTGAAGCCTAAATAGCTGACGCTGTCTAGACAGTAAATAAGCCACTAAAAGACCGGCAACAAGAGTGGCATATATAGAATACGCGAGAGGTGAACGAAGCGGAGCATGAGGCATAGATAGCGTGATTTCCGCTGGCAGCACACTAAAGTCGAAGCTACCTGGCGTAGGTGCCACGGTGAAAACATAATCGCCTGGCTCAATATTGGTAAAGGTTATCTTCGCATCGTCGGTAACGCCTTCAGTAACCACGCGATCACCATTAAGAAGCTTATAGTAATATTTTACTTTGCCTGTTCCAGACATAGTGAGCGAAGAAAAGTGGATCGTTAATCCATAGTCTTCATAGTTTAAATTAAAGTGATGGCCGCTTAAGTTTTTGAGGGGTTGGCTCAGCACACGATTGTCTACCGCCACTTCTGTGATCGCCGTCTTTTTACTAAGCAAACTTCTGTCTGTATCCAAGCTTTCAATCTGTGAGGCCGAAAATACAACGGCACCGCTTGTTGAACCATAAGCTAGCCGTCCATCATTAAGCTTCAGTGAAGCACCCTGATTAAATTCAGAAACACTTAACTCTCGACCGTATATGAAATTTTTAATTTGTGCCGTGGAGGGATCGTATCTGTGAAGACCTTTATGGGAGCTAAACCAAATGTTCCCAAACTCATCTTTTTGAAGCCCATACACTATGTTTGATAACAAAATATTGGTGTCGTTTAAATTGTATAGCGGTTCGAACGTGTCGACATCGACGCCAATTAGACCGACTCCACTATAGGCAAGCCAAAGTACGCCCATGTCGTCAATGACCCATGATGATATTGAGCTTTCGTTTCCTCGCTGTGCCTCTGGAAAACGATAAACCAGTTCATGTTGCGACGTTGCGGGATCGACTAACCACAATCCCCCCTTGGTAGCCAAGAACAACCTATTATTGTGATATGTAGACTGGCCGATAAAGCCGTAAGAGAAATTGATGTCGAAGACTCGTGGGTCTAACTCTAGTGAAGTAACGGTTTTTTTATCAACGTCATACTTAAAAAAGCCCTCATATCCAATAAAGTATAAAATGCCTTCATTAGATAAGATCATGCCGGGGATATAGGTGTCGAAGACAGTGTTATCTCCCCTATTTGTTACTTCAGGACGAGATATTTCTTCTGTTTTCGGATCGAATAGTCGTATTCCTTCGTAAGTACTGACTAACAACTTTCCGTCCTGCAACGGAATTATTTTATCTACCGTCCCCTTACCATATACTTTGTCGTCGAAATAAAGAAACTTTTCAGATGTGTTTGTTGTGAAGTTGTAGTGGTTGAGTCCATTTTCAGTACCTATCCAAATTTTATTGGGTTCTGTTTCCGCGAAAGTCCACACCACATGACTGGTGAGTGCGCTCTTTACTGCCGCTCGTTCGTTCTGAATAGCAAAAATGTCAGCACTTTTGACTCCAAAGTATAGCGCGCCTGCATAGACCGAGCTCATCCACAAATTATCAGCCTCGTCTTTCGCTATTGCTGTAATTTTTTTATTAGAGATTTCTGTAAAGCCGTTATTGGGCTCTAAAATATGTTCATTCTTCCAGCCGCTCGATGTTTCAACCAGTTGATACAGGCCTTTATTAGTGCCCATCCAGAACGAATTGTCTTTGTGCTGAACCATAGTCCACACATTTCTGTCAGTGACAACTTGCTCAAACACACCTTCTTTAACCCCGTTTACTTGCTCTAAAAAATCTTTTTTTTGTGCGACGAATACACCAAGTACCGTTGAAATCCATACTCTGTTCTGCTCATCCAACAGCAGAAATTTTGCATTAATATTGTCAATATTTTGTGGTGTCTCGCCTAAGTAATCCAAGCTAACAAGCGGCTGCTCTGTGTCCTGTATATTTTTTACATAAACGCCTTTGGATGTCGCTACCAGCAAGGTATCGTCAATAGTAATAGCAGCACGAATAATATGATTATTCTCTAAAAGCTCTGAAGGTAGCTTAGCGATGCTAGTTAGTTTGTTTTTTTCAGTATCAAACAGCTGCACTTCTTCGTTGAGCGCAAGGACCAATTCATTTGGGGTGTACCAGTGAAATGTCTCTGCATGTTGAACATGCTCTTCAAATTCGTGATAACTCGCTGGCTCTATTTGAATGACTTTTTGCGTAGAAAAATCAAGGTAATAATTGCCTTGTCCATAAATGCTAAACCAAAGCGCCTTAGAACCTTGCAGCGCTAATCTGTATACTGACGAATCGAGCAGCGTATTAGTCGAATCTGTTATCCGTTTAGTTCTTACGCCGTCCCAGCGAACTAAACCACCGTCGGTGGCAATCCAGACGAACCCATCGTCACTTATCACAATGTCGTTTACGACATCCTGAGGAAGACCATTTTTTGTCGAAAGCGATTGGAAAACTGGGTTGGTAAGTCGTGGAGAAGCCTCTGCATAATTACAAACAGTAAAAGCCAAAAGCATCAGGTAGGATAAAAACTTCATCGAAAGTTGTTCGCATAATTTAAATTTTTATTATGTAATTTAGTGTACCAGAATGTTCGAAACATGGGCAGTTTCGATACAAGGTTTTTACAAACCTTAGCGATAAGGCTATCACATTGATATTAGTAAACTAATTCTTCCTAATTTTGCGAAATAAATAGCGCCCCAAGCACACTACCGAAAGAGTGAACTATTGTTAATCTTGTTTAACAGGGACTCGCCCTACTGGTACAACTTGACGGCGAATGCTGGGTTGCGGAGATAACCGATACAGATCGCCATTTTGACCCACATAGTGCTTAGTTACACCGCAGGCTTTCGCTATATCGGCGTGTGCTTGTAAATGCAGGTGCTCACCGTGAACCGGAATAGCAATTTTAGGTTTTACCCAGTTATACATGAGTTTTAACTCTTCTGCGCAAGGATGACCACTGGCATGTATAGGTAAGGCACTGTCCTCACTATGAATCACCGCTACGCCTTTCGCCGATAACGCTTTACTTAGACGCCCTACACTCTCTTCGTTGCCTGGAATGACGATGGATGAAAATATGACAGTATCACCTTTGTCCAAACTTAAGTGTGGATGATTGTCCCGAGCCAGCCGGGCTAACGCTGTATTTTTCTCGCCTTGACTTCCGGTAGCCACCGCTAAAACTTCGTGTGGGGGTAAATAACCCAGGTGCTGAGGATCGGTTATGGGTAAATCATCGGGCCAAATTCCTTGTTGCTTTGCAATGCCGTACATGTTTAACAAGGAACGTCCGTATAGCGCCATGTATCGCTTCGTTTTTTTAGCAACTCTAGCCAATGAAACAAGCCTTGCAATGTTGCTGCCGAAGCACCCTACAATCACCCTACCTTTAAGCGGGGAAATAGTACTGAGTAAACCGTCATAACAGTTTCTTTCCGAAATCGAAAATCCAGGCTTAGGAGCATTAGTAGAATCACCGACTAACGCAAGAATGTTTTCATTACCCAGCTGCTTGTAGAGGTTTACATCAAAAGGCGAACCCGTAATGGGATTGGCGTCAATTTTCCAGTCAGCAGTGTGTAAAACAGTACCTGCGAGAGTTTCAATTTTAAGGGCAAAGGGCTCAGGCAAGGAGTGTGTAATGGCCAACCAGCTCACGCTGAAAGAGCCAATGTGCCGAGTGTCGCCAGCATCGACTTCAACAATGGGGATACGATTCGCAAGCTTGCTCCGAGCTAGCTTGCGTCGTAAGACTTCGGCAGTAAATGATGTAGTATAAATGGGCGATTGAAATCGCTCCCAAAGGTAAGGAATAGCCCCAACATGATCCTCATGAGCGTGAGTGATCACAATTCCCGCTAACGCATCTTTTTGCTTAGCGATAAAAGACGGATCAGGCGCCACTACCCGGTGCGTGGTGACCTTTTTTGAAGCACTTCCTTCTTCTTCTTCGCCATCACCACCACTCTTGTACCTCGGAACGAGGGGCTCATCGAAAGACACTCCACAATCCACCATCAACCATTGACCATTGTGTCCGTATAAATTCAAATTCATACCAATTTCGCCGGTCCCGCCTAAGGGGACAAACCACAAGTCATCAATGTTTGGGTACAACAAGGTGATTACTGCCTTCTTAAAAAGTTATATTCAACCAACGAAAACTGAAGATAAACGCTGAAAAGTTATTCGTGCAATTCTGCGTTAAGCTGGTCGATAACTTCAGCCCACGTAGCATCTTCAACAATAGCATCTTTTAAAAATGCGGACTGACTTTCATTCCAATAAGGGGCTTCATGTAAATGCTGGCTTTTATTCAGCCCTCGATGTGTTTCAAAAAATTCAGCGATTTCTTCGTCAGAACTTCCTAGGCCGAGTTGACTAAATAAGCTGTTCATTGTTGGCTGTTCAGTAAACATAACGCCTCCTTGAGTTTTAGGGTAATGAGAGGGATACATATAACCTGCTACGTATCTAGTAGATAAGTACTTGAACTTACTATATCTACTTACTGAATAGTTACCCTCCTATATATGCTTAAGATCACCCAGCACCCTCAAAACAAAAGTCCGCCTGATAGCTGATTAAAGATACTCAGCAAAGTCTTGTGGTGAAATTACCTCACCTTCTTCAGCTGGGACAGGACAAACGATAACCATAAGTTCGTCTTGCGTCATACCGGGAACCCACTTAGCTAAAAACTCCTCAGTTGTAAGTTCCATTGCTTCACAGTGCGCCCAATCTTCTGTAGCCCACAAGAGCGCGAGCTCAGCGTCAGGCCAAACCGGTACTCCGTCTTCTTCATCGGTGGTTAGCATTACGCATCCATGCTCGTCTTTGAGGATAAACAGTTTTTGCTCGGCTTTAATGGTCGCCAAGCTAGCTTCTAAGCGTTGAAAAGCGTTTTTTTCTAATAAAGGATGTATTTGAGACATAGGACTCTCTTTTAAATTCTGTCAATTTTGCGCCGTACATGACGGCACTCACGCAAAAGCTATTAGTCGCATTCAACTTATTGTAGACACACTGTCTATTATCTGTGAAAGACCGACGCGTCGTATTTGCTTCATACTGTGTATGTATAATTTTAATGGTACGTTTTCAAGGGTTCTTATTTTAGTTACATTGACATTGGCTGGTATCTGCCTTTCGATATTAGTGGGCAGCACGGCTACTCCACCTTCGCTGAGTAAGTTATTCAATGCAAGGCTTAGCGAATTAGTCCTTAACTTTGCATCTCGCAGTTGAGGATAATCGGTGAGAAGCCAGTCTCTCGCCTTAGCACCCCAGTCAATTGCTACGAAATCAGCTGCATCAACAACATTGGAAATCTCACCTACACGATATAGTGCTAATTCATGCTCCATTACTACCTCGCTATTCACCTCTTCAGACTTTAGCGGCTCAGTAGAAAAAGCAAGGTCTGTTACTCTCTCGTGTAGTTGACGTGAAAGCGAGTCGAGCGTTAAAACTTCAGCCTTTACAGACCAATCTGGAAATGAGTTATGAAGGTGACTTAGCATTGTGGGCAGCAGTAATTCGCTGGCAAGCTGTGTTGCTCCACAAACCACGTACTCAGACGATTGAATTTGCAGTTCTTGTTTTGCTTCGTTAAGCGTAACACATAATTGCTTGGCATAGGGAAGCAGCTTCTCTCCCGACTGGGTGAGTTGGATACTGTTTCGCTGCCTTATGAATAGCGTAGTATGGAAATATTCCTCTAGAAGTTTTATCCTCGCGCTAACGGCAGATTGAGTAAGGTAGAGATTTTCAGCGGCTTTGCCGAAATGGCGGGTTTTCGCCACCTCTATAAAGGTGGTAAGAAAGCGTATATCCATGCTAGATGTATAACCGAATTAATGTGGGTCTAAACTGACACAGATGATACGGCAAGTAAATACAAATGCACAGAGCACACCGTTTAAAACGGTGCGCTTAACTAAAAATCCAATTAATACTCTTCTTGATGCAAACGTCGCTGCTTTTCGCGTCGTTGCAAGTCTCGCTTCTGTTTTACCTTCACGGCACTTTGACGTTTAGAGTTTGGTTTTTTAGCGTGAAGATCTTCCTCTTCTACCGAGTCCCATTCATCACGCTGGTAACGATAGTCTTTACTCATCGACTTCTCAGGGTTATTAACATCCCCTCAATTATTATCCCAAGCGGCGAAATAGAAAACGAATTTTAATCATCGTAGCGACAAGAATTTTTGATGGCATTTTTACTGTAGTTTCACAGACGTATTTGGCAAGTATGTGTGTCATTTTTGTGACAATGCGCCTACAGAGGAAAGCAGATGAGGATTTTAAAAATGCCATATATTTCAGGAAATTATGAATTACCAAAGATGTGTTCCACCTTGTTCAACTAAGCGCAGATTAAATGAAAATTTCCTCAAGTTCCATTTTTTAACTCTGTTGAAAATTTTTTATTGATAAGAAAAAAATCTTTTGTTTTATCTTTGCTTTTATTTAACTTAAAAGTGCGCTGAACAAAACATTACGTTGGGTACAACATGAAAAGTTTAGCTATTCGACTATCTGCAAAACCGTTTATTGACCGTCAAAAGTTTCCCTATGGATTTCGTAAATCTGGGGATTTTAGTATTACTGAAGCTGATATTTTAACCAACTACGGCAAGACCTTATTAGATCTTGAAAGTGGTGTTCTATCACCAGAAAGCGAAGACGAGCAACACTTCGTGAAGTTCATTAGTGGCGAAGTTGAAGCAGCAAATAACCTCGAAAAAGCGTGGGCAAAATACGTCAAGTTGGCACGAGGTAAAAAGCATTTCTATACCCTGCACAGCAGTGCTAGCAATCAATCAGATTACGACGACAATTACTCTGAAGAAGAGTTCGATGTAGCCTAATTTTGACATGCACGTTAAAAGCTCGCTCTGGCGAGCTTTTTTGTTTTTACAGATAAATGATCTCAATCAACTCTAAGCAAGAAGAAAATGAAGAAAGGTTAAGGACTGTCTACACTTAGAGTTATAAAGAGTGACGTTAACCAATGAAAACTGTTGCTCTATACAAAGAGCCCTAGCAAAGGAGACGCGCGATGATCATTAGTTCAAAACAGCTTACCCACTTTTCCATCCATGCCGTTGATGACAAAGTAGGAGGCGTACGCGATATTCTTTTTGACGATGAGACGTTTACCGTACGTTATCTGGTCGCGGATACAAATACGTGGCTTCCGCTTAGCAGAAAAGTGGTTATATCTCCCATCGCCGTGACAGAACTTGTGTACGATGATGACACTGTCCATGTAAATATGACTGTTGAAAAGCTAAAGAAGAGCCCATCAATCGACGAGCATAAGCCCGTCTCTCGTGAGTACGAGGAAAACCTCTTTAAATATTTTGGCTACGGCTACTACTGGATTGGTCCAGGAGCGTGGGGTGAGTTTGCACACCCCAATGAGCTTGTTGAATTACAACAAGCGGAAGAGTCTGGAACACTTCCCCCCCAAAAAACCAGTAATCATTTAAGGGCTGTTGGAGAAGTGGGAGGCTATGAAGTTGCTACTACCACCGATAACGTTGGGCACATTAGTAACTTTATAATAGACACCCAAAATTGGAAAATTGTAATGCTGGTTGTCGATACCAATAACTGGCTTCCTGGTGGCAAACATCTAGCGTTATTGCCGAATGATATTAAAAATATCGATTGGGCTGCGCACAGTGTTGAAGTGAAACTCAGTCATGACGAGTTAGTTAATAGACCAGAGGTTGATAGCGATAGAATTTCAGAAGACGATTACATTGATATGTTGTGCAAACAGCTTCATATATAAGCTTAGATGAAACGCTAAAGATGTGCTAAATCATACAATGTCCGTCATTCCGCGGACATTGTAGTTTAAACTGCCAACACGAATAGGCTATTCGCAGAAAAATTCGTACATCAGCGCTATAAGGCGTTTTACGCGTTCATCAACAATGCGATAGTAAATTGTTTGGCCTTCTCTTCTAGTCGCTACCATTTTTGATTCTCGCAGCAATGCAAGATGCTGAGAAATCACAGGCTGAGAAACATCGATTATTTCTAGTAGTTCGGTAACCGACTTTTCCTCTTTCAGTAACGAACAAAGCACCAAAAGACGTGTTTTATTCGCAAATTGCTTTAGAAAAATCTCAGCTTCCGCTGCGTGTTCCATAATAACATCTGAACCTATTACCATATCTTCAGACATAAGCGCTCCGTATCTATAAAGTATTCTGACAACAATTTAGCTTTTTATTATACTAAAGTATAAACTATTCTGCCGACTTGCCATTATATGCGATGAAATTCGGCAATATATATTGTTTTATCTTTTTTCAATCAATACATTAGATTAATCTTATTTTTAGTCGCAAGACGCAGTTAAATAATGGAAGCGCCATGCTAATAGATATCCAAACTCGAATTAAAAATATTGACTTCGACATTCGTTGCATTACTGCTGAACAAGCCTTTGAAGAGTTATCTAACAACAATGGAGCCCTCATTGATGTAAGGGAGATCAAAGAAGCAGAAAGCCAACCGGTACCTTCTGCTCTCAATATTCCTAGGGGCGTGTTAGAAATGAAAGCGCTAGAGCAATTCAAAGAGGCATCGGTACCACTTTACATACATTGTGCATCTGGTGTTCGTGCGAAATTAGCAGCTGAGCAACTAATGCGTATGGGGTATGACGATGTATCAGTTGTAACCTGTTCTGTACCTACCATCAACCAAGCACTCGAAAAATGACTTGTACTATAGGACTATGCTATAACTCTCCCAACACATAGGTAGAGGGCGTGTATGCTTAAATCCACATTAGAACAATGGCGAATGTTTAAAGCCGTGGTTGATGCAGGTGGCTTCAATCAAGCAGCTGCAGAAGTACATAAAAGTCAATCTAGTGTGCATCACGCGGTTCAAAAACTAGAGAGTGCTATCGGTGTAACACTGTTTGAAAATATTGGCCGTAAAGTTAAGCTTTCTCCACAAGGCGAGCTTATGTATCGTCGCGCCTCGTTTTTGCTTAACGAAGCTCACAAGCTTGAAGCAGTAGCTAGTAGTTTAAAAGTGGGGACCGAAACAACGCTGCGCATAGCTGTGGATATTATTTTTCCTTCTGAATTGCTCTATAACGTGCTTGCTAAAGTCTCTGCTGAGTTTCCCCTACTGCGTATAGAAATAGAAGAGACCGTACTTAGCGGTGCAAATGCATTGTTAAGCAGCGGAAAAGTAGATTTGGGCATCTCTCCCTTTGTCTTCCCAAATGGGTTTAGTGAAGATTTGTGTGAAATTGAGTTCGCCGCTGTTGCTCATTCCGAGCACCCCTTACATCAATTGAATAGAACCCTTACTTTAGAAGACCTAAAGAGTCATCGCCAGATTGTCGTGCGCGACTCTTCCGCAGAGCGAAAAGCAGATGTTGGATGGCTAGGAGCAGAGCAACGCTGGACGGTAAGTCACGTAAGAACATCCTTAGATATCATTGCTCAGGGCTTGGGTTTTGCTTGGCTACCCATTGCAATCATAAAAGACGAATTAAAAGATGGAACTTTGGTTCCACTTCCCATAGATAACAATGCAGCGGTAAGAAAAGCACTTCTTTATCTTTCTTTTGAGGATGGAGACACATTAGGTCCAGCAGCTCGAGCATTTATGGGCGAACTGAGGTACCAAACAATGAACTTGCCCAATTCGGAATTCATGTTGGACTCTTGCACTGAATAACTTGTGTTAGCTAACCGCCGCCGGTAAATGTTGAAAACCTAGTACAAAGCCAAATAGTGAGATCGACACACCTACCAAAGCCACTGCGCCGTCGTCTGTTGCCATTCCTACGGACATGATGAATACTGCTAATGCTGGAATTAACCCCATAAATGGAATTAGCTCGAGGGGTATCATCACTAAGCCACACCCTACACAATTTAATGCAATCAGTGAGCGAAACACAGGCTGCCTCATAAAGAAACAACGTGGAACGAGAAAGCGATCAACCCGTGCTGCATAGGGCTTTACTTTTTTAACCATATCGCGTAGTCGATGAGCCTCACATTGTATATCCATTACTTTTCGAGGCAACCACGGGTGCCTGCTACCGAGTAAAATTTGCAATGCAATAAGTAAAATCGTTACACCTGTCAAAGATGGAATTCCAGGAATGGCGCCGACAGGGGTGCAAGCAATAAAAGAAGGGAGCGCTAACATGGGACCAAAGCCGCGCTTCTCCATGACTTCCCAAAAATCTCCGAAATAAAATATGTTTTGCTTTGACCGCGGTTGCATTTTCGTCAGCAGCTCAGTCAAAGTCATTGATCTTTCAGCTGTTTTTGCCCACATATTCAGTTCCTTTGATACAATTTATATTGTATTCCACTAATTTTAGGGGCGAGATACGGACGAAAAGAGCGCAAATACTCGCCAAATGACATCCACACCCTTATTTTCAGAAAAGTAGATCGTATTCAGATTTGTGCGAAAAATGTGCCAGCGCCTCTCCACAGTAGAATTTGCAAATTATTGGGAATACTTTTTGCAGCAGTGTGTAAATTGGTAACACTCATTGTTAAATTAACAAATCAAATTTTTAGTGCGTATTGCGATAATGAAATCGTAACAATGAATTCAACGGAAAGTGTTTCTATGAGCAACGCGCTTAAATTGAATGTGGTATTACCGTTAAACGAAAACACAAAGCATAGAAATGTGTGACTATAAAGAGCTATCCAGTTACCTTTTCTCTCTCATTGTGGTAAAAATATAACATTGATTTTATTCCATATTTTTGATGGAAAGTAATAGAGAAGGACATCCGTGTGCTAACCGTACTTTTAGTTGATGACGACGCCGAGTTTACAGAAGTAGCTTGTACTATCATTGAATTTTTAGGTCATGACGTATTGACCGCTGCTACGTTAGCAGAAGCCCGTGACTGGCTTGAGAAAGAAACATTCGATCATGTGCTGTTAGATTTTATGCTGCCCGATGGAAGCGGTGCTCACCTATTCAACGAACTTGATGCGCTGCCTAAGCGACCCCGTGTAACTCTCATTACAGGCCACCCTTCAGTAAAGAGCGTAATAAAAGGGTTGTGTGGACCCACCGTAGACTATCTTGTAAAACCAATTCAACGTGAAGAAATTGAAGCGGTACTAAGTAAGAAACCAAAAGCAAAAGCGCCAGCAGAAGAAAAAATCGAGAAACACTTCGACTTGCTTATTGGCGAGTCACCCGTGATGAAAGAGTTATACAAACTCATTTCAAGAGTCAGCAAAACCAGCGCTAACGTCATGTTGTTAGGCGAAAGTGGTGTGGGTAAGGAAGTTGTTGCTGCTGCAATTCACCGGGCCTCAGAAAGTGAGGGCCCTTACATTGCCACAAACTGTGGTGCATTTTCTAAAGAATTGATTGGTAGTGAACTGTTCGGTCATGAAAAAGGCGCTTTCACAGGTGCGGTAGGTCGTAAAGAAGGCGTTTTTGAACAGGCAGAGGGTGGTACCCTTTTCTTGGATGAAATCACAGAAATGCCTATCGATATGCAGCCTAACCTTTTGCGCGTACTCGAAAACAAAGTAGTGCTTCGCGTAGGTGGCACAAAGTCAATTCCGGTAAATTGCCGTGTGGTTTCTGCAACAAATAGAACAATGGAAGAAATTGCACAGAGCAAAGTGTTGCGTGAAGACATTTATTTCAGACTGGCTGTTTTCCCAATTACCATTCCTCCCTTGCGTGAAAGAAAAGAAGACATTCCTCTTTTGGCAAAAACTTTTATTGCAGAGTTTAACAAAGACAATGGTTCTAATTTTAAGTGGGAAGATAATCAGCTAGAGACGCTTCAAGCCTACGATTGGCCAGGTAACGTTCGTGAGTTAAGACACTTTGTTCACCGTGCAGCTATCATGAGCGACCCAGAAAAGAGTGAGATTGAATTACCTAAAACTATTGAATCTCCTTTTGCACAAAAGCAAAGTACGACACCTGCCCTTCAAGCGGGAAGAACCATTGAAGATGTAGAAAAAGAGCTCATCTACGCCACCTTAGAGAAAGTAAGTGGCAATAAGACTACTGCAGCAGAAATGTTAGGAATAAGTACTAAAACCTTATACAACCGTCTTCATGCTTACGGCGACCTAAGCAAAGATGAATAATAAGAGGTATTTAATATGACTAGCGAAGAGTTTTCACGACTGGGTGTTTTTGTACATGATGCTCGGAAGCCGTTAAATAGAATATCTATGCAGGCAGAGCTAGTAAAAATGGCATTGAACGGAGACGTTGCTCCTGAGAAAGCACTGGCAGCGTTGGATAAAATAATAAGCAGTGCAAAAGACTGCAGCGAGACCCTTTCTGAAATGACGTCAGAACTGGGTAAGAACGATGCGGAATAATTAAATGATCTCTAAAGTTCTGTCTTCAATTTACAGCTGGATAATTTTGGTTGTAATCATCATTGTCGTTATGACTGCAAACTCTTTTTATGTAGTAAGTACTCTTAACGACCTCTCAGCACTTGAAGCGCGACTATTTACAACTAATCGTGTAATTAATGCAGTGAATAGACTCCATGTAGCGGTGCTGCGAGTGGAGTCTGGTCAACGCGGCTACATGCTTACAGACGATGAAGAATATCTCACTGACTATACTGAAACACTTGGCGTTATCGGTGAGTTAATGGACGAGGTAGAAGTGAGCTCTTTTTCCTCAGATATAGACGAACAATCTGTAAGAATTGAGGAATTGCTTTACCTAACCAAGGCAAAGATCAACGAAGTTATTAAAGTCGTTGAACTCATAAAGGAAGGGAAGCAGAAAGAGGCCGTTAACCTAGTTGAAAGTGATAAAGGTATTGACCTTTACAGACGTTTCGAAGAGCTATTTCGTGAAATTGATGCATCTGAGCGTGGTATGCAAGGTACGCATTTAGCAAATTTGATGAGCTTGCGAAGAGACTCGGTAAACACCTTAATTATTTCTTCAGCAACTACCCTTTTGTTAGTTATCGCTGTTTTTCTACTACTAAAAATAAATTCGCGTGAACACGAGAAATATCAAGCGGATCTTGAGTCTATAAATGAAGACTTAGAGTCTCGTATTGAAGAAAGGACACAAGAGTTGAGCCTTTACTCTGACGAGCTGGCCCGCAGCAATCGAGAGTTGGAAGATTTTGCATTCGTTGCTTCGCATGATTTGCAGGAACCACTTCGCAAAATTAGGGCGTTCGGCAACCGGCTAGAGTCTGGATACAACGAGGTCATTGATGAAAGAGGTAAAGATTATCTAGCGCGAATGCTAAATGCAGCTGAGCGCATGTCGATGCTTATATCTGACCTCCTTGCGTTTTCTCGTGTATCAACCCGTGGCAAAGATTTTAATGAAGTAGATTTAAACAAGGTTGTACAAAGCGTATTGAGCGATTTAGAAATCGCCATTGATGAAAAATCAGCGCGGGTAGACGTTAGCGAGAATATGCCTACCGTTCGTGGTGACAAGACACAGCTCGAGCAACTGTTTTTAAACTTAGTCTCTAATGCGCTTAAATTTCAAAGTGAAGGCGTTACGCCCGTTGTTAAAATCAATTTACAAGAAGCAAGCGAAGAAGATACTCGAGATATCATAATGTCTGAGGAATACGATTGGATAAAAATTACGGTTACCGACAACGGTATTGGTTTTGACCAGTCATTCGCAGAGAAAATATTTGCGCCTTTCCAGCGCCTTCACGGTAGGAGTGAGTATAAGGGCACGGGCATAGGGCTTGCCGTATGTCGAAGAATAGTAGAAAGACATAATGGTCAGATCACTGCAACGAGCGCGCAAGGTCACGGGGCCACATTCACTATAATTGTCCCAGTGGATAGCGAGCCGTTTGGTTCTAACAATAATAATGGAGAGACACACAATGACGCGTAAACAAACCCAACCAATAAATATATTGATGGCCGACGATGATGAGGATGATCGCTTACTGACCGTTGACGCGCTGCAAGAGAGTCGCGTACTAAACAATTTATTTTGTGTTGAAGACGGTGTGGAATTATTGGAGTTTCTCCGTCATGAGGGGAAATACACGGATCCTGCGTCAGCGCCTCGCCCTAGCCTCATCTTGCTTGATTTAAATATGCCGAGAAAAGATGGTCGCGAAGCACTCCAGGAACTTAAAAACGACCCTAAACTACGCAGTATTCCCGTTGTTATTTTAACAACATCGAAAGAAGAGGAGGACATGCTTCGTGGTTACGACCTTGGTTGCGCCTCTTATATTACTAAACCAGTTAATTTTGAGGGCTTGGTTGAACTAATGCGTGCGCTAGGACGCTATTGGATCGAGTTTGTAGAGTTACCACACGAGTAAAAGAGGTACTAGATGTCAGAGGTTATTAAAATTCTATTGGTAGAAGATGACGAAGATGATTACTTCTTAACTTCTGACTATCTAGAACAATGTGAGTCACCTAAGTTCGAGCTGACTTGGGTGACAAACAGTCTTGATGCCGTTGAAGCACTAAAGACCCAAGATTTTGATTTGTGCTTGCTCGACTACTTATTAGGCGCTGAGAATGCCATAGATGTTTTGGGCGTTTTGAAATCGAATCAATTTAGTCTTCCAGTCGTTATTTTAACGGGTCAGTCAGACGTTACAGTAGATGAAATGGTAATGCGCGCAGGCGCCGCTGACTATCTACAGAAGTCTGAAATAGAAACACCACGCTTTATGCGCACCATACGCTACGCCATGGTTCGTCGGGACATAGAGAACGAACGGATTGAACGCAACAAGGTTGAGCAAAAGAACAAAGCTAAAGACAAGTTCCTTGCTCATCTTGGTCATGAACTGCGAACCCCTCTCACCTCTATTCTAGGCTACACAGAACTTCTCATAGATGACGCGAGAAACAGCCCGTTCCAACAAGAGCTATCGATAATTCATTCAAACGGCAAACATTTATTGAGCTTGCTCAACGATTTACTCGACATGTCTCGGATAATGGCAGAGAAATTAGAACTAAACATTAAAGATGTGAACCTATCTGCTTTTCTTACTGATATTCACTCATTAATGCGCTTGAACGCCAAGGATAAGGGGCTGAGTTTAAATGTGGTTTCTAATACCAAAATCCCTGAATTTGTTCAGACAGATCCCACTCGACTTCGTCAGGTCCTGCTTAACCTAATTTCTAATGCGGTTAAGTTCACTGACAAGGGCAGCATCACGCTCACTATTACTCTTGAGGGAAACTCAACAGATTCCGAAAAACCTCAGCGACTTAAATTTTCCGTAGACGATAGTGGCATTGGAATACCTCCAGACAAACTAATTAATATCTTCCAACCTTTCGAACAAATTGAAGATGTGATGCGCGCCAATCACGGTGGTGCAGGTCTAGGACTGGCCATTTGTAAAGAACTTGTCACTAAGCTTGGTGGCGATATAGATGTGTCATCTCGACTAGGGCAAGGCAGTACATTCACATTTGATATTGATCCAGGTGACGTATCTACACAGCCCCTCATTGACATGGAGCTCGGTCAGATACAAAACGTTGAATCTAGCAGTATCGATCTGAATGTTACAGGTAGAGTACTGATTGTTGATGACTTAAGAGAAATTCGACGACTTACCGGCCACCTTGTAAGCCAGTCTCAGGCAGACATTAGTTATGCTGAAAATGGCGTTAAAGCACTCGAAGCAGTGTTACAGGCTGATGAGCACAATCAACCTTTTGATTTAGTTCTTATGGATATCCACATGCCAGTGATGAACGGCATTGAAGCGCTACATGCTATACGTCGTCATGGCAAAGATATTCCCGTCATTGCAGTTACCGCGGCCAGTCGCAAAGGTCTCAGAGAATCTCTAATACGTGAAGGTTTTAACGATATCATAGGCAAACCAATAGACCGCTTTGCATTAGCTCACCTTCTGTCACAATATCTTCCTCCTGGCGATCACATCACTTTTACTAATGTAGAAGCACAAGTTGCTGATATGCCCCTAGACAAACCTTATGCGCCAGAAGAAAACATGCCTTCGAGTGACGGATTCGAACTCTATACGACTAAAGATTTAACAGCGGAACATACTTCTGAGAGTAACGATGACAGTACCCCTGCTAACAAGCGTATTTTAGTGGTTGAAGATGATGAAGATGCTGCAGAGCTATTGCAGCTATTTTTAGTGCACTTGGGTCATGAAGTTACCACCGAGAATTGCGGTGCAGATGCACTTAGTGCGGCACAAGGCGGCAACTTTGATCATGTACTAATGGATTTAACGCTACCCGATTACAGTGGTTACGATTTAGCTGGTGAACTTAAAGATAAGTTGCCAAATGCGACGCTTACCATTGTTAGCGGGCATGAAGCGGATCAAGACATGATGGGGTCAATAGGTATAGATAGCGCTCTACTCAAACCCGTTTCAAAAGATGACCTCGCATCCGTTGTGGATGGAGGTTAGTTTTTCACTTCCTAAGTAGGAAAATATTACAGGGGTTTGCAAGGATAACGCGTTTCTATTGCAAACCTTTCCCCCTCCCAAACGAAAAAAAATCTATCCAACTGTAAATAAAGGACTTTTTATTTGGTACACCCGTTGCAACAGTTATTGTGAACCCAAAATATTAAGGAGAGTATTATGGCTACACAAACTTCAGCAAAACCACAAACCGCTAAGACAACAAGCACTAACGGTGTGGCTGAACCAAGTCACCCAGTAACGGATCAACTAAAAGACACCCTTCATGCATCAGTAGACAAGTTAGCGGATAGTGCTGGCGTGGCGGAAGAAAACATTCGTCGCACAGCTTCGTCGTCTGCAGAAAACATGTCAGAAAGAAAGCGTTTGGCAGAGCAGAAATGGCAGGCATCAAAAGTACGTCAATTCGCAATTGAGAATCCTATCCAAACTGCAGGTATCGCTTTTGCAGCAGGTATGCTAGTAACATCACTTCTACGTAAGAAGTAAAATTATGAAAGTACCAGATTTTCACAAAGCACGTTATAAAACGTGCCATGAAAATCCATTTCGCCTGACGCCGCCTTCGGCGCAGGCGATATTTCATGTAAAAAATGGAAAAGAAGGTAAACAAGCTTCGTCACAAAATGGCGAACAATCAACGCAACAACAGTATCCCGACCCGTCATTCTCTGACGTATTCAACGCATTCAAGGAAGCATTTTCTCAGAGAAAAGAGCAAGGTTTTGCATTTCTTGAACTCACCAATAGTGAACTCATGCTCGTCAAAAAGAGTTTTTTCGTCACTGTCTTTGCGTGTCTTGCAGCATTTGCCGTTGGTACGGTTTGTTGGCTTATCTTAAATATCGCTGTAGGCGCTATACTTCACAATGCTGGCGTGCATTACGTTGTAGTACCACTTGTATTATTGATACTAAATAGCCTTGTGGCATTTGGTTTCTTCAAGCTTGCTCAGAACGCATTTGGCTATCTGAGTTTAAGCAGACTGATTCAGACATGGCGTAGAGTTTTCGGATAATATACGGCAAATGTATACACCGAGCCTTGGCGATTTAATCCACTGTTAAGCAAGTGAGGTAATTATTATGAACATCTTTTTAAAAGCGAATATGCGAGATATTGCGCAAAAAGAGCATGCTTATTTTGCCCAGAAACATCATGCAGATATTGCACTTACACAAGCAAAAAGGCAATGTAGATTAATGATGGGGAAGCCTGAGACTTTAATTGCTATCAGCTCTGTCGGAGCATACAAAGGAGCAGTAGACGCTAAACCTAAAGCAAAACGCAATCAAGCGTTAACAGCGATAGGCAGAACTGCGTTATTTTCATTGTTTCAGTGATCACAGTACTAAGGAGTTTGTGAGATGAACACGATAAGAAAAATAAGAAATAGCCGTATACTTGTTGCCGCTATCAGCACAACACTAAGCCTTGCGATAGTTGGTTGTTCGTCGACACCAGTCGCAGCCCCTACCCCCTATAAGTCAGCTAATTCCAAAACTGCTTATGGTTATTCAAGCGAAAAAGTATCTGAAAACGAGTACAAAATTCTTTTTAAGGCGACTGATAAGACGCCGGCTGACAAGGTTCAGCAATACGCTTTGTACCGCGCTGCAGAGATTGCGCAAGAACAGGGGTATAGTTATTTAACGGTATTAAAAACAAACGTTGATAAAAAGCCTGTCATAGCTAGGGAAGTAATGGCTGGAAAAGAAAAGCCGGCTGTATTTCAAACTGACAGACAATGCACTATGTCCGGCTGTAATGAAGTAGCTCAGCCAATGGCAACGCCTAACTCTAGTGACGTCGTAAAGACGCGAATTAATGACATTTACTTCACTATCAATGTAAGAGTCTCAAAAGATAAAGCAAGCTTGGGTAAAAGCGCGTTTTCAGTACAAGAGGTGCTTGCAGAGCCTTTAAAACCCAATAAGGGATAAGCCAAATGCCTTTCCCACTTTCGACTAAGCAAGCCGCTCAGCATGTAATGCCCATAGGTTCAAGTTGCGGGTGAACCATAATAGGCTGCTTTACTAGTGAAATGCTTTTCAGAATTTGAACGATGGTTACTGAAAAGCTTCCCCTCATTTTTATCAATATACACTTATTTTTCGCAACAATTTAATTAGCTACTTTTATTACGAAGCCGCATTGCGGTGATGCAATTCACCTTAAGTCACTGCCTTCTGATCACTTTGTTCTAATCCTTCGCTAGATTTATAAAATGACTACGTGATGCTGAAGAGGCAATGCCGTCAAAAACAAATTTGGGCTTTTTCACACTCCAATCGCCAATTTTCATTAAACATCGACAATTTTAATGGCCAGTTAATCTTCTATTAATGTTGTACAAAAGTCTCCGTCATTATAGCTAGCTATCATTAAAACCATGAACTGCAAAGCAGATTTAGAGGCCCGAATTATTTATCAGATGTAGGCCATTGATCAACATAAGCGAGCCAAGCAGTAACATGTATTTATTTTGCAAATGACTAAGGAGTCAGGCATGAAAAAGCTAAGCACATTAATGACAAAAACTACCCTTGTAGCAACTACTGTTATGTTAGTAACAGGCTGTAGCGCAGTGGCAAAAACTCAGATGGGTGAGTCATACAGCCAAAATACACCTGTTTTAAAAGCGCAAGCGTTAGACAAAGCATTGCTGTACTCAGATGAGTGCATTACAGAACGTGAAGTCGTAGCAGCGCAAAAGATGTGGGGCAAAGGTATTGTAAGAATTGGTGCGGTGTTTAGTAACGACGGAGATTACTCTGGCGAAGCTGCTGATTTCATCCAAGACATGTACGGATATGATTTAAGTAGTGTACTGTTTAAACCCACGCTTGCAGCGAATGATCAATTCCGCTCAAGCTTTGATGCGGCACTTTCTTACTTCGTAGGTGGTAATGACGCTTACAAGGAAGATAAGGGCTTTGCGATTAAGCCTTATACAAACGTGAAGTTCGACAATGTGGGAATTATTAACAACAGTTGTCGAATGGCCGTGGCCATGGGTAACTACTTCTTTACCGACACTAAAGGTGGAGAAACGAAAGTAGAGTATACCTTTGCCTATGTAAAAGACAGTGACGGAGATCTGCGTATCGTCGCTCACCAGTCGTCGTTACCTTACAACCCGAATGCTAACTAGATA
The DNA here is from genome assembly GCF_056311745.1 of Alteromonas sp. ABV4_150. Classification (NCBI taxonomy): domain Bacteria; kingdom Pseudomonadati; phylum Pseudomonadota; class Gammaproteobacteria; order Alteromonadales; family Alteromonadaceae; genus Alteromonas; species Alteromonas sp. ABV4_150. The sequence continues at coordinate 4,172,286 of NZ_CM149971.1, forward strand.
ACGCTCCGCCCCTCAACTCTGGGATTATGAGGGGCAAAACACTCTCCCTTTTATAGGCAAAGCGGTTTTGTTCCCTTTCGCTTTGCCTCTTTTATTAGTTTTATTGAGAAAAACTATGAGCGCTAAAAAAAATCGCGAGTCGCTTCATACTAATATTTCTGCTCTCGATTGGTATAAACGTTAAATCGTATGCCTAACCAAATTTTCAATCTTGGAATGCACTTGCTCTTACAGGAGATGCTGACGATAAAGGGCAATGGCTATTCTGGGTTGACGGCCATCTACGCTTCAAAGAAGACGCATCCCGCCTTGGAGTCTCTATTGTTCGGCCTGGTATTGGCTACAACCTATCAAATGACACAACGCTGTGGCTGGGCGCAGCAAGAGTTACTATCGAAACCGACAACCGCTCAATCGATGAAGATAGGTTGTGGCAACAAGCCACATATTCAATAGGAAGATTTATGGGCGGTACTATGTCTGCTCGAAGCCGCCTGGAGCAGCGTTATAGAAGCGATGAGAGTGATGATGTTGGCCATAGGTTCAGACAATATGTTAGGTGGTCAAAAGCGTTAAATGAAAATTGGTCAATAGTCGTTTGGGACGAGTTATTTTTTGGCTTGAATAACACTGATTGGGGTCAAGATAACGGGTTGGACCAAAATCGATTATGCGTAGGGCCTGCTTATCAAATAAATGAAAGTGACGCGTTGAGCTCGTGTACTTAAACAATTATATAAATTTGCCTGGCAGCAATACCAATGCTATTACAAACCACAACCTATCTCTAACCTTTTTCGGAAGTTGGTAATGAGCAAAAAGGAGCTCGTACCATGAGCCTTTACTCATTGTTGTTAACAATAGTGAGACAAAAACTTTTCTTAATCATGTAAAAAATGCATTTATTTGTGTAATCGTGACCTTAATCCTTAACAACTTTTCTTTGAAAATCCAACCTAAATTACATTTAAACCTCTATTTTTCAGTTACTTATAAATCAGGCATGAAGTTAGCATTAGTTATTGTGAAAGTAACGGAAGCAATACGAGGATTAAGTTATGTTAGGTTGGGCAATCACATTTTTTATCATCGCCATTATTGCAGCAGTTTTTGGTTTTGGAGGCATCGCAGGTGCAGCAACAGGTATCGCACAGTTTCTTTTCTTTGTGTTTATCGCGTTGTTGGTAATTTCACTTATCGCTAATGCGTTACGTGGAAAAGCACCAAGGGCCTAAGAATATTTAATAGGAAAAGGAGTAAGGATATGTTTTCATTTAAAAATTTATCAAAAGTACTAGTAGCATCAGCATTTGCGCTATCACTAGCAGCATGCGGTGACGGTGAAGCAGAGGACGCAGGCGAAGAGCTAGACGAGATGGTTACCGATGCTGGTAACGCCGTCGAAGACGCTTGCGAAGATGTGAAAGAAGGTGTAGAAGCCGAAGATAAAGATTGTTAATCACGTCTTTATGACAGAATGGCCAGACTATAGTCTGGCCCTTTTTTGTATAAATATTTTTAACTTATTCTTTTTAAGAGACTTCTTCACCACCTAGCTCTCGAGCAAGATCATCCAGTGTAGATAGCGTAGAATCAAATTCACCTACCCCATAACGATATTGCACGCTCACATGATGATCGGTACGCCCAAACTTCACTCTTAACCCTTCAGCATCAATATGCTTAACGGTATTCAAAAACCGATACGCAGACATTTCGGTTTCAAATTGAAACTCAACACTGTTTTCCATTCATTTTTCCGGTTACGCCACTATTTCAGGGTGAGCACTGATTACTGCCACGACACGTTGAAGCAGATCATTGTCCGCTTTATTTATAGAATCGTAAGATAACCAGTCAGCAAGAATGTCAGAAGCAGTCGCCGCCTCCCCTTGTTCCAACTTAGATGTCATCATTTGTAGCTGTACGCTAGAGCGTATTGAGGCATCAGCGTCTGGGCTAGGCATACCCGTTGCTACCTCTAATGCAACCGTCAACCACTGTCTATCGTGGTGACCCGCTGCACTGACAGTAGACTGACCAAGTAAACTTGACCAACGCTTACCTAACGTTTCTGCTAACGATTGTTCATCGCCACTGCTCTCGCCAACGCTCAGTTGAAGTAATTGAACAAGCGCTTGAGCTCGCGCTAGGCGAGCTTGCAACTGCGCATTATTCGCTAGTGTCTCTCGCTTGTTTTCAATCGTGTCTAATTTTCGTTCAACTTTGCTGCGCTGCCCTTTAGACAGTTCGCTTAGTTGAGCTTGAACAGCATTAACAGCTAATGCAAAATCAGCGTCATCACTGTTAATGTCGATAGCCTCAATTTGGTTTAACAAGGAATCTACTAACGCGTTCGATGCATTGGTCTGCAGCTTACGCTGCGCTTTTAAACGCTCAAAAACTGTATCGTTTGCAGCTTTAAACTCTGCCCACAACTTGCTCTCTTCGCGTTTACCAGCGTGACCAACTTGTTTCCATTGCTTTTGCAATTGCTGAGCCTTGTCGGCAGCGTCTGTTATATCCTCGTTAGTCGAAAGCTGCTGAGCCTCAGTAACCAGAGCACGCTTTTGTGCTTGATTCTCACTTTGCCATTGACTCACTTTAGCTTGTATAGGCGAAGAAACTGCCTTCCATTCTTGCTTTAACTGCTCGTATACATCGCGCTCAACCTGACCTGCGCCGTGCCACTTTTTAGATGCTCTATCAAACACCTTCACCAACTCAGCTTCGGGCATATTAATATCCATTGCCTTAACGGTATTGATGATTGATTCACGCTGTTCATGCGCGGCAGCACGTTGCTCATCTAGCTTAGCGTAATGCACTCTACAAGGCTCGAACGCCTTCTCAAGGGCAGCATCGAATTGGAGCTGCAATTGGTCCTCACTACTTTCGTCGTTATTTGACGATGACGGTGTTAGCGATAACCATTGCTTGCGCAGATATTTGATGGCGTCACTTCTTTGCTTAATGTTTTCAGGAGTCGCATCTGCCAACGCTTTGGCCTCCGCCACCAGAGCTGGCTTACGCGGTGCTGCAAGGTAATCCTGCCAGCCTTCTAATCGTGACACATCATCCGCAGTCTTCACAAAGCGCTTTTCCACGCTCTTTTTTGCAGAACTTGTCAATGCAGAGTAAATTTCCTGAAGCTTAGCAAACCTTGAAATTGCAACGCGAAACTTACCTTGAGAAATTAAGTTATCAATAACGCTTATGTGTTTACGTACATGTTTTACTTGCTCGTTCTCTTTGTTTCTTAGCGCTCGCTCTTTGGCATTAACACTGTTTTTGGCCGTGTTGAAGCGCTTAGACAAATCTTTAGGTACGGCGTCGATTTCACTGCTAAGTGCGTTATACGCTTGCTTTGCTTCGTCAAATTGAGCTTTAAGGCTCTGCAAACTCCGCTCTGCGGCCATTGAGTCGTTTGCTACGCTTTCATCACTAGGCGCAGAAGCAATTTTGCCGGCGATATCCTCAAGAAACTGAAGCTTAATTAACAACTTTTGACCGTATTGCTGCTGCATAGAGAAGCGATCAAGCTGTTCATTTAACGCATCAACCTCACGCTTAATTTCTGCGATACGCTTTTCAGCGGTAAGTTCACTACCTAAACGAGTAAGCTGTTCCAAAGTTGCTTCTACACCACGCACACTTTCATTAACGGTAGCCACGTCTGCAAGCGTCGCTTCACATAAGCGATTTTTGTATAACCAGGAAACTTGCTCTTTTGCATGAGTTAATTGCTGTTCGCATAATGCTTTTGTATTGGCACGTTGCGACGCTTGTTGCTTCTCTTCCCATGCTGGGCGGATACGGCTTAAATATCGATCGAGCTGCTCACCAATACGCGCACGCTTTTCTTCATAATCAGCGCGTTCATCTGAAGTGAGTAAGTCAATTTGATCAAACAGCCCTGTCAATTCGCTCCCAAGTTCGTTGCGCTTTTCATCAATGGTTTCTACATCTGATTTGTCGAGTAAAGCCTGATATTTTGAAAGTCCCAGAGTGAGCTGCTTTTTAAGCTCCACTGGGCGCTTTGCAGCCTCTTTGATAGCATCGATCCGCGCATTAATTTGCGTAAAAAGCGCATCATCTGACACTTTCTTAGCAAGCTTTTGCAAATCTGATACGTCGGAGTGTGCGTTGATTAGTTGAGTCTGTAGTTGGGGACTTGCGCCTTCTAAAAAAACAAACTGGGTGAAAGATGGCTTCGCTACTTTTTCGATTAGCGCGTTAGCTAGCGCATCATCTTGTAAGAGCATAGGCTCTTTCTTCAACATTTGCGGTACTAACTGCACGACTAAATCGGCGTTGGCTGTTTCAGTTAAAAAAGAGAATATCTCTTGGCGGGAAAGTGTGACATCACCCTCGCCCATCAAAGCGGCGTTTACCTTTTTCTCCGCCGCTTTTTTAACGCGAGACTGCTTGGCAATTTGTGACATTTTAAGCCACAGCACAAAGCTATTGAGCTTTTCAAGTGCTGCAAGACTGACATTGGCATCTTCGTCATTAAATGCCAGTTCGTGAAGAATTGTTTTTTCCTGTGCCTTTTCGGGAGAGAGACTCTCGATTGCCTGCATCCGTTTTTCAGGCTTTGGGCTTTGGTGTGAAGGCGCAAATATACGACTAAATATCATCCTGTTTAAACCGCGCTATTGTATTATTATCATCCTGCTCATCGCGTAACGAGCGTTTAAAGTCGGCTTTACTCTTATGTACAATCTCGCCGCTTTCACCTACTGTCATATGCTCAGAGGACTTTTCTATTTTTGCTTGATACAGCATAACAGCCTGCATGCTGCTTGCTTTTTGCTCTTCGTTTAAAGGCGTGCCATCTGGCCACTTACCGGTTTCAACAGCCTGACGCAGACGCTCGTAAATCTCCGGCGTCATGCTGGCTAAAAGTGCTTCTATATTCATTTAGGAAAAACGCTTTATGTAAACAATACGCGCGCGGTTTACTAAGTACCAAACAAAGCCAACCACTGCGCCCAAAATAGCTAAATTATGTTGCAAATCACCTGGGCGTGTTCCGCCCCAATACATGAAGCCAAAACTCGCAACAAATATGAGCATAGCAATAAGCGACTGGTTCTGGATACTCGCTAATTTTTTAAATCTTTGTAAGCTTTGTTTACGCTCTATATCTTCTGAGGTCGCGTCCCCGATTTTAAAATCGCAGTGAGGGCACGTCTTCGCTTTATCAGACGTTTTCTTATTACATGAAGGACAGTCAACTAATGCCATATGTTGCTCCTGTTTACTTAGTGCGAATTAGAAATGCTTGAGCGTACTTAAGTGCGCCAGCATTTTACGCGGACGGGTATCATACTGAAGTTCATCACAACAATGAAGTCGATTCTGTGGATTAGCTTCCTCGTTACAAAACAAAAATGCGCAGGGTGTTAACTTTTGTACAAAGTTCACCACTGCGCATTTTTACCTGCTACCTTTTCGCTTCGCTTATTCGCCTAAAGACTTAAGCAGAGGCAGTACCAAAGATAGTTTTAATGCTATTTTTTGTGTCGAGACCAGTAGTCGTTAACTGTTTCTTTCATTTCCTTACACAGCAGCATGATGCCAAACAAGTTGGGAAGCGTCATTACAACAATTGCCACGGCAGAAAGCGCCCAAACAAGTGTGGTATCAGAGAATGCTGCCCAAACAAAGCCTGCCACGTAGATAACGCGATACGGCATCACCGAGCGTGGACCAAGCAAGTAGGTCATAGCGCGATCGCCATAATAAGACCATGCGATAGCGGTCGAGAAAGCGAATAACATAAGGCCGATGGATACAATGTACTGCCCTGCGTCTCCAAAGAAACCGCGAGTAAAAGCAATAGTGGTTAGCGCTGCTGAGTGAACTAGCGACTTGCCGCTTACTTCAAGATTATCTTTGACCGGTTTTCCGTCGACAATCTTTAATGTTCCGGTAAATAAATCTTCACTACCTACGGCGTACTTTACATCTTCCGCTATAGAACGTGCATTAAGTAGGGTAAACCCGTCGCTTACGGCAGTGCCGTTAACAACGGTAATTGAACCGGTGTAAGGTTCAACACTGTTTCCTTCAATTTCGTTCAAATAGCCATAAAGCTTGTTTACGTCTGCTTGATTTGTATCGTCGTATTGGCCTGCTACGAAGTACATGTCTGAACGGTCGAATACGTTTTCGTGTTTTTCTTTCCAAACCCCTGACGACAGAATAACTAAACCAGTAACGGTACAAATTAGAATAGTGTCGATGAAAGGTTCAAGCAGTGAAACCATACCTTCTGACGCAGGCTCTTTTGTTTTTGCAGCTGCGTGAGCGATAGGTGCAGAGCCTTGACCCGCTTCGTTTGAAAACAGGCCACGGTTAACACCACGGTTGAAGGCGTAAGCTAGCGAAGCCCCTAAAAAGCCACCTGCGGCAGCTGAACCAGTGAATGCATCACCAATAACGGCGGCGAAGGAAGGCCCAATGTTCTCTAGGTTTGCAAAAATCACGGCAAGTGCACCAATAAGGTAGATCACGGCCATAACTGGAACAACCCGCGCTGTAAACGCAGCAATACGTTGAATACCGCCAAGAATTACAAGGGCCAGAAGAATACCTAATACGCTTCCTACCACCCAGGGCTCGAAGCCAAAGGTAGCTTCAATACTTTGTGCTATACCATTACTTTGTGGAAGGTTACCCGTACCAAATGAACTCACCACTGTGGCAATGGCAAAGGCTACTGCCAACCACTTCATGTTAAGGCGACGGTCCATATAGTACATGGGGCCACCGGCCATGGTGCCGTCTTCTGTCTTAACGCGGTATTTATGTGACAAAGTAACTTCTACAAATTTGGTTGTCATACCCAAAAAAGCGGTTACCCACATCCAAAATAGTGCTGCGGGGCCACCAAGGAAAATAGCGAAAGCAACACCTGATATGTTACCTGTACCTACGGTACCAGACAATGCAGTAGTTAGTGCACGAAAGTGCGTTGTGTCACCTGGATCGCTCTCTTTATCAAACTTACCAGTCACAACCTGCCAAGCGTGTTTAAAGAAACGAATTTGCGGAAACTTAAGATAAACCGTAAAGAAAAGACCTACGCCTAATAGAACATAGGGAAACCAGAACGCGCCCCCTAAGAATCCATCGAGCATAGTTAGAAAACCATATAACCCTTCCAACGTTATTCCCCTTTTTTATTATGTTTAATTGTTGTTTTATTTTGATAATTAAAAGGCCTCTTTTTGTCGAGGCCTTTTTTGCGGAAGCTTTTGCTTCCTTATTTTTATTTTATTGCTCTGATGCTTTTAGCTTTTTAACAACTGCGTTTACACCAATTAGCAAATCTTCGCCTAATTGACGGCTGCGCTGTACCGACCAACCGTAGATGTCATCTGGCACATCTGCGTTGTCTTTGAATGGCATCTCTACCGTATATGCCATGCATTTGAATTTCTCGCCCACCGCATTTGAAGCCACGGTTAAATTAGCTTTACCAGGCTCATCTTTATCGTAGCCAAACTCGTCTTGAAACTCTGGTGTCGCATTCAAAAGCGCATCTTTAAAGGTGTTTTCTAGCATCTTTATAGTGTCATTGTAGCTAGGGTTACCTTCGCTTCCTGCTACAAAGTTGTACGGCAATGCTTCATCACCGTGCAAATCAAGATACATATCTACACCACTGTCACTCATTGCGTTGATTACGTAAAGCACTTCTGGGCTTTTTTCCTGCGTAGGTGTCGCCCACTCGCGATTAAGATTGGTTCCTACAGCGTTGGTACGCAGGTGACCGCGCGCGCTTCCGTCTGGGTTCATATTTGGCACTATGTAGAACACAGCGTTATCAAGCAACTGTCGAGCCAAGCCATCTTGCTCGTCTAACAAACGATAGATAATACCTTCAGCACACCACTCGGCCATAGTTTCACCAGGGTGCTGACGTGCAGTGATCCAGACTTTTTTCTTTTCTGGCGTTTCTTCACCGATAACCAGCATAGACATATCGCGGCCATCTAGGGTAAGGCCTAAAAATTTATGCTCGCACAATAATGACATTTGCGCGTCGTGCACAAGATCAAGGTGGCGTTCGTAGCTATACGGAATGAAATACGCAAAGTAAACGCTGGGCTGTTCTAGCGTTAGTGAGAACGTAAGGTTATCCCCGTCAAATTCGCTAGGAATTCTAAACCAAGTTTGACGGTCATAAGATGCAAGAACGTTATAACCCTTCCAACCTTCTGGATACGCTGATTTTGCCAAGTTACCTATGGTCATAGTGTGAGTAACAAAGGTTTCGCCGACTAAACGAAAATGGAACCACTGTGCAAATTCAGATTGGTTGTCGTTGGGAATGGTTAGACGGATATCGTCTGGTGATTGTGCGCTAACAACTTCAATGTTACCGCTGTCGAATTGACTGGAAATATGCATAGACTGTCGTTTTCCTCATTATTTGAGCGCTAATTTAGCATAGACGTAAACACAAATTCCACGCACACAGCGGGTTTTGTTCTATCGAAAGTATACAAAATGTTTACACCATCAAAAAACCGACCACTTAGGTCGGTTTTTTATACAGTTTCTTGTAACGCGTGTTGCTTACAGCGGCAACGTAGGGAAACTTAGCCCTGCCATATCACGCACTACGCGCAATACCTGACAGCTATAACCAAACTCGTTGTCGTACCACACATATAGCGTCAGGCGGTTGTCTGCGGCGATAGTTGCCTGAGAGTCAACCACAGACGCAGCGCGAGAGCCGACTAAATCTGTAGATACAATCTCTTTACTAGCTGTGTAATCAATTTGATGTTGAAGCTTTGAGAATAACGCGGTGTCGCGCAAGAACTCATTAACTGCAATGCGATCCACCGACGTTTTAAGGTTTAGATTTAAAATCGCTAGCGACACATTAGGGGTAGGTACGCGGATAGCATTACCGGTAAGTTTACCTGCCAGTTTCGGGTACGCTTTGGAAACTGCTTTCGCAGCGCCCGTTTCAGTAATAACCATATTAAGTGGCGCACTACGTCCTCGACGATCACCTTTGTGGTAGTTATCGATAAGGTTTTGATCGTTGGTGTAAGAGTGAACGGTTTCAACGTGACCGTTTTCAATGCCATATTCTTCGTCTAGTGCTTTAAGTACCGGCGTTATCGCGTTAGTCGTGCAGCTTGCAGCAGATACAATTGTATCTTCTGGTGTGACTTCTTCGTCATTTACGCCGTGTACGATGTTCTTAATATCGCCTTTACCCGGGGCAGTAAGGATAGCTTTCGCTGCCCCCTTAGCTTTAAGGTGTAAGCCAAGGCCATCGCGGTCACGCCAAATACCCGTATTGTCTACGATAATAGCGTTATCGATACCATATTGAGTATAATCCACTTCATCTGGGCTGTTGGCATAAATGACTTGAATGTATGAACCGTTCGCTTTTAGTGCGTTACGTTCGTGGTCAACTGTGATGCTGCCGTTGAACGGCCCATGCACTGAATCGCGGCGCAGTAAGCTTGCGCGTTTTTCTAGGTCGCCATCGCGCCCGCCACGAACCACAATGGCACGTAAGCGAAGCTTATTGTTTTTACCTTGGCGTTCAATAAGCAAGCGAGCAAGTAAACGACCTATACGGCCAAAACCATATAGTACAACGTCCTGAGGTTTCTGATCGTCCTCTTTATCGGCAACGTCGTTTAGTTTTTCGTTAAGGTAGGCCGTAAGGTCGTTGTTGTCGACCGCAGAACCGTAGTGAAAATCAAAAGCCAATTTACCAATATCAATTTGTGCAGGAGCAAGCTTCATGGAGCTCAAAGCTTCTAAAATAGGGTAGCTTTCGCGTAGGCGTAGCTTGATACCTTCGTGCAGACGCACTTTGCGGTGCGCTTTAATAACATCAATAGCACTGGCGTTCAGTAGCGAGCGTCCATAAACTGAAATTTCAACTGCCTTATTGCGGTACAGTTTACCAATAAGGGGCAACATCATTTCTGCGTATTCCTGACGCTCTTGCCAGCTACTTTGTAATTCCTGCTCAAACTGTTGATTCATGCTTCTGCCTTCATCGATATTAATTTAACGGTGTTGTCATTGTTGAATGCGCGGCTTTTTTTAGTTGGCACAAACGCTCTCAACTATTCCTAATTACGCGTCAGCTTTTTATTATTTTTAGGGTACACTAGGTGAGTTTTCGCCTGACGGTGACGAGCAGTATCTTAAATAAACAAGCAAGGAAGACCAAATTGTTGATAAGTTTCAAAACCTCTATGAAAACTCGTACAACAACGAATTTATTTAGTAAGTTTCCAACAAAAGGCCGTGCAGCTACACTTTGGTTAGCAGCAGCGTTTAGCGTTGCGGGCTGTGGCGATCTTTTTGAACCTACTATCAGCGAAATATGCGAATCTCATAGCGAGATTTGCCTTGATTTGAGTTTAGATGCGCGCTGTCGCGCAGAGCGTGCTGAGATTATTCGGCTTCGTTACTACAACCAAGATTCGAAAGACGAGGCTTATAAATACCCACTTCTTTTAAACTTCGAGGAATACCTAGAGTGCGTCGAAGAAGCACAACATATCGAACACGTGAAACGAAAAGGCAAAGAGGCAACGAGACTCAAGGGCGTTATCACTGCTCAGCGTGAAATTAAACGCCTTAGCCGAGAAACAAAGAACTCGTTCGACCCTTATCTCTCTTATTATCATTGGACACGATATAACAACAAAGATGCATATCATCGCTTCGAGCGCTACGCAGCCAGCAATCAGGTGACCGATCCAAAATTATTAGTTGAACTCGCTTCTGTGCAAATAAAAACAGACCAAGAGCGAACCATCAAGACTCTCTACCGCGCGCTAAGTTTGTATACGGATAGCAGTGATATTGATGTCAGTATCTTCTACTCTCTCGCGTCGATGGGAATGGACAGAGAGAATTATCGCTTTGCTTATGTGTGGTATGGAGTCGCTGAAAACTATGACGAACGACTAAACGAAACTCAACGTATACAGCTCGGTCAGAAGTACGCTCTGCCTGTAGAGATATTGGACAATATTGTCGATGAAATCGTCAGTAATCTGGATGGTGCCACCTTCGATGCAGGTTCGTTAAAACTCGATAATCTTTGATTTTTTGAAATTCAATTACACAATTTCATTAGTAAATAATTAAAAAAACCGCCGTTTATGGGCGGTTTTTTTGATGTTGATTTTAAGGCGCTCAACGCTAGGTTAAAATTTAACCAGATGTTTACCTTATACCAGTCGCATAGGATTGGTGCGCCATCCAGCTTGGCTATTTAGCCTTTAACTTTTGTATCGTCTTCACCCTTAAATGTCATTGATAGTGAGTTTACGCAATAACGCTGACCGGTTGGCGCAGGACCATCTGGAAATACGTGGCCCAAGTGCGAGCCACACTGCTTACAAAAAATCTCAACTCTACGCATACCGTGACTCAAGTCTTCTCTATAATCTACATTCCCGTCATCAAGCTGCTTGTAGAATGAAGGCCATCCACAACCCGCATCAAATTTAGTATCTGAAGGGAAAAGTGGCGCTTCGCAGCACTTGCAGACGTACAAACCATCCCGCTGTTCGTCTAGCAACACACCGGTAAAAGGCCGTTCAGTGCCGGCTTCACGACAAACGTAATATTCCTCGTCGCTAAGCTCAGTTTTCCAGTCTTTTTCAGTCAGTGATGCGTTTGGGTTCTTACCTGTCGACATAAATTACCTCTTAAACAAAAAAGGTGTATTTGAGAACAAATACACCTTTTCATAGTTTACGCTCAAATATGAACGTTTGTACCACTATTTATTTAACCACTATCTCTTGATAGCAGTTTGTGGACGCGCCGGATCACTCCACTCAATGTGATACTTCTTGCCCGCTGGCTTATCTACACGCTGGTAGGTATGCGCGCCAAAGTAATCGCGCTGGCCTTGTAACAAGTTAGCTGGCAGCACTGCAGTGCGATATGAGTCGTAGTAGCTAAGCGCAGACATCATTGCTGGGCACGGAACCCCAGCAAGGGTTGCCTGAGCTATAGACTCCCGCCAATCAGATTGATACTGAGTAATTTGTTCAGCAAAGAACGGGTCCATAAGCAAGTTTGCTAAGTCTTCGTTGTTCTCGTAAGCCTTAGAAATCGACTGTAAGAATACCGCGCGAATAATACAGCCTGCACGCCAAATCTTTGCGATTTCACCAAATTCCAGTGTCCAGCCGTGTTCTTTGCCTGCCATTGCCATTAACTGGAAGCCCTGTGCGTACGCACAGATTTTCGAGCAGTAAAGCGCTTGCTCTAGTTTATTAATGATAGACATTTTCTCATCATCGCTGAATGATGGCGCATCAGGACCTGCAAGGACCTTGCTCGCAGCTACACGCTCGTCTTTCAAACTAGAGATACTGCGAGCGAATACTGCTGAAGTAATAGTCTGTGCAGGACTACCTACTTGTAATGCGCTTACTGCAGTCCAAAGGCCAGTACCTTTTTGACCTGCTCTGTCTAAGATGACATCAACCAAAGGCTGCTGGGTTTCTGGATCCATTTGCTCAAGGACTTCAGCACTGATTTCCATTAGGTAGCTATTCAGCTTGCCTTCGTTCCAGCGACGAAACACTTCTGCTATTTCAGCAGGCGCCATGTGTAGCGCTTCGCGCATAACATGGTAAGTTTCGCAGATAAGCTGCATGTCGGCGTATTCGATACCATTGTGCACCATTTTCACGTAGTGTCCTGCCCCAACGGGACCGATGTAGGTCGCACATGGTTCGCCTTCTAACACTGGTTGACCTGGCGTATGGCTTTCTAATGGTTTACCTGTTTCTGGGTCAACCTTTGCAGCAATAGCTTTAAGAACAGGCTCAATGCGTGTCCATGCATAAGGGTTACCGGATGGCATCAAAGATGGTCCGAAACGAGCCCCAACTTCACCACCTGATACTGCGGTAGAGAAGAAGATAAATTTACCTTTGTACTGCTCTTCACGTGCTACAGAGTCTGTCCACAAACTGTTGCCAGTATCAACCACGATATCGTCAGCGTGAATTCCGGCGTCAATAAGATGATTGCAAACGTGGTCAACAGGATCGCCAGCAGGCACAGAGATAATAATAAGATGCGGGGCTTTTAACTTGCTTAAAAGCTCGGTGTAAGAACTGCAGCCTTCAACACGAGGCTCAGTATTTTCAGCTCTTTCGCTTGCGTCTTTGGCAAGAATAGACTCAACTTTGTTTTGGTCTAAATCGAAACACGCTACACGATAGCCATGGTCCACTAGGTTCATGGTTAGGTTACTACCCATCACCCCTAAACCGATAAAACCAATATCACACGACTTGTCTTCGTGCGAATTACCACCTTTCTTTTGCATAGGAACACCCTCACATTTCAGATGGCTGCGCATGATACCACCTGAAAGAATAAAGAACAGTCTAAGCTAACAATTTAGTGCGCAGTGGTGTAATTGTCACCAGCGGTAAACATTAACGGGTTTTGTAAGCTAGTTTAGCCGAGATTTTGGCACGCATTCAGCACCTGCGTTACGCGCTTTCACCCATGCTGTATGAAATTCACACAAAGGTAAAGACTCTGTTTCTTATTCGGCTAACGTGCACTGGGTTTAGCGCCGTTTAGCGGTACTCTTAAATTCTATAAAGGCACTCTAAACCAAGTATAAGGTCGTATTGTAAGCCATTCTTCTATCCAGAGAACTGAGAAAAACTGAACAACGTTAGTGATTTGCTGGCCTGTAAAAACACCTTCTGAATACAAATTGAAGGCTGTTCTTCAAGAGAGCTGTAGCGCGTATCCAGGTGCATGGTCCACCCTCCCCTGGGTATGACAGAAGGTAGGTGGAAACGCACGTCGCTTTCACTTGCATTAACACACAAGAACCAATGCTCTGGCTTCTGGTCGCCCGTTACGCAACCTTTTATTTCTACACCAAACGCTTTGTTATGATGCGCATTCCAATCTTCAGACGCTTTGTCAGAACCATCGGGCTTATACCAATTTATTTCTTTAACGTTTCTCGATAGCGTAAAAGTGTCGTCATGAAGCTTTAATTCACTTAACAGCGATGATGATTGACGCAAGCGCAATACGTACTGGCAAAAGCTTAAAAAGTCTTGTTTACGTTTGTTAAGTTCCCAGTTCATCCAGCTAATGGGATTGTCTTGGCAGTAGGCATTATTATTGCCGTTTTGAGTACGACTTAATTCATCACCTCCGAGAATATGGGGTGTCCCTTGCGAAAAAATAAGGGTTGCGAAGAGATTGCGTTTTTGACGCTCACGCATAGCGAGAATTTGCTCGTCATTCGTTTCCCCCTCAACACCATAATTGGCAGACAGGTTGTGTCCATGGCCATCTCGGTTTTCTTCTAAATTATCAAGATTGTGGCGCTCTGCGTAGGTGACCATATCATGCAGCGTGAAACCATCGTGATAAGTCACATTATTAACTGACGTGCTAATATGTCGCCGACCTTTGTGGAAAATATCTCGTGAGCCCATTAAGCGGGTAGCGAAGTCCGCAGTAACGCCATCGTCTCCACGCCAGAAGGCACGCACCGTGTCGCGGTATTTATCATTCACTTCCAACCACGGAGACGGAAAGTTGCCGACTTGATAACCGTTTGGACCAATATCCCAAGGTTCAGCGAGAAGCACCTTATCTTTTAAAACAGGATCGCTACTGATGGCTCTCAATAGCCCAGATTTTTTACTATATTCTTGTGGCTCTCTTCCCAAGCATACTGCTAAATCAAAACGAAAGCCGTCAACGCCAATTACAGATACCCAATGACGCATAGCATCTAAAATAAGCCCCATCATAAATGGCTGCGCGGTATTTACCGTATTACCACAGCCAGAGTGGTTGGAATAAACTAACTCTCCGTTTTTAGCTTGTTCTAACAAATAAGCTTGGTAAGGGCAAAACCCCTTATAAGAAAGAATAGGGCCGCCATTGCCTGCCTCTGCTGTATGGTTAAAAACCACATCAACAATAACCTCAAGTCCGGCAGTATGATAAGCATCGACCATAGACTTCAATTCAGCAAGCGCGTCTGACACACCGTAGCGTGGTTCAGGTGCAAAGAAATTAACCGGGTTATATCCCCAATAATTGGTTAAGCCTTTCTCTGTAATAAATGGTTCAGGCATGAATGAGCACAACGGCATAAACTGCACCGTGGTTATGCCTAATGCTTTGAGATGCTTGATGACACTCGGATGGGCAGCACCGATAAATTTGCCACGGTGTTCTTTAGGTACATCGGGATGGAGTTTTGTGAGCCCTTTAATATGTGCTTCGTAAACTACTCGCTTGTGTTTCGGTATAACAGGCGCGCTAACATGACTGGGCGCATAGTCATTTTGATCAATTACTATGCACTTGGGGATCATAAACTGAGAGTCGTGTTTGTATTGCCTAGCGTCCCATTTTATTGCGCGACTAATTTTCTTGGCATAAGGGTCGATTAGCAGTTTGTCGGTGGGTACTGCATGTAACCCTCCCTCACCGCGTTCTACGCGATAACCATAGTATTGTCCTGCGCTAACGCCGCTGTAACGACCGTGCCAAACATCGCCAGTTTTCTCGGGCAAAGGATGCTCACTCACCGCCTCTTCTGTGTCACTATTGAAAAAACACAACACGACCGCCTTCGCATCGGGCGCGTATACGGCAAAATTACAACCATCTTGTGTAACTGTTGCGCCAAGTGGATATGCCTTCCCCATCCCACTTTCTACAATTAGTGCGGTGTCTCGAATTTCGTTCACTTCGTTCTCAATTTATCTCTTCACTAGGGCGTGCCGCCCTAGTCGGATTAATCCACATTGGTAACATAAAATACCGTGGCTAGCGGCGGTAACGTGATTTCTGCAGAGTGACTACGCTCGTTCCAAGGTATGGTTTGCGTATTTACAGTAGAAGCAACGTCGTAGTCACTACCCCAATATGCACCATCATCAGTGTTTAGTGCCAGCGTTAGCGTGCATGCATCATCTACGCCTATTCTAAAGTTCTGACGTGGCACAGGCGTAAAATTAGATACCACATATACTTTTTGCTTCGCATCTTTTGACATACGAACAAATGAAACCACGCTTTGGTCTGCATTATTGTGGTCGAGCCAAGCAAAGCCCCCTGGTTCGTGGTCTTGCTCGTAAAGCGCTGGCGTAGACGTATAGAGGTGGTTGAGCGCCTTATAAAGCGCTTGAATGCCTTTGTGTTTTTCGTAATCGAGCAAGTGCCAGTCTAAACTACTGTCATGGTTCCATTCTCGTGCCTGCGCAAGCTCGTTCCCCATAAAGTTAAGCTTCTTGCCGGGGTGACCGTACATAAAGCCCGCGTAACAACGCAGATTAGCGGCTTGCTGCCATTCATCGCCAGGCATTTTGTGCAGCATACTGCCTTTGCCGTGTACCACTTCATCGTGCGAGATAGGCAGCACAAAGTTTTCGTCAAACGCGTAAACCATGCTAAAGGTAATATCACCATGATGATAGTTGCGATAGGCGGGGTCTTTAGCGATGTAATGCAATGAGTCGTGCATCCACCCCATGTTCCACTTAAAGCCAAAGCCCAAACCACCATCAAATACTGGACGAGAAACCTTGGGAAACGACGTTGATTCTTCGGCAATGGTCATGGCGTCAGGGAAGTGCTTGTACACTTCTTCATTCATCCATTTCAGTAAGCTGATGGCTTCGTAGTTTTCGTTGCCACCATCCACATTCGGGATCCACTCTCCGTCATTGCGTGAATAGTCGAGATAAAGCATGGATGCCACTGCATCAACCCTGAGTCCATCAACGTGAAATTTGTCTAGCCAAAACAGTGCGTTTGCAACTAAAAATTGACGAACTGTGTCTTTGCCGAAATCGTAAATGCAAGAATTCCAATCCGGATGCCAACCTTTTCTCGGATCTTCATATTCATAAACACAAGAACCATCAAATCTAGCTAAACCGTGGCCGTCTTCAGGAAAGTGCGCTGGTACCCAGTCGATAATTACGCCAATACCTGCTTGGTGAGCCTTATCAACAAAGTATTTAAATTCATCTGGGTTTCCGAATCTGCTGGTTGGTGCGAACATTCCCACGGGCTGATAGCCCCACGAACCGTCGAAGGGGAACTCGGAAATAGGCAACAATTCAACGTGAGTGTAACCCATATCGCTCACGTAGCTTATTAAGTCATCGGCCAGCGCTTTATAAGTAAGATAGCGCGCATCAGTTTCAATACCCGGGCGCTTCCAAGAACCAAGGTGCACTTCATAAATGCTCATTGGGCTGTTGTATTTGTTCCCCTTTCGCTTTTCCATCCATGCACTATCATTCCACTCGTAGGTGTTGTGGTTGTAGATTTTCGAAGCATGAGAAGGATACTGCTCAGCACTGAAGCCAAGTGGGTCAGCCTTATGCGGTAGGTCGTGGCCGTGTGCATCTTTAATGTGAAACTTGTAGCGCTCTCCCTCTGAGAGTTCTGGCACAAACAGTACCCAGTATCCCATAGAGGTCTTCTCCATAGGATGCGTACGCCCATCCCACTGATTGAAATCGCCAATGAGCGATACCGTACTTGCATTCGGCGCGAAAACGCAGAACCTAACACCTTTTATCGCATCGCCTTGTGACGAAGTGAGTGTTAAAAGTTGCGCGCCCGCTTGTTCGTACAAGTTTGAAGGTTTGCTATCAATGTAGTGCACCGCATGATACGCCTGCTCGGAGAATTGATAAGGATCGATATAGCCCTCATCGTCATTCAAGTCTCCGGCGATAACGCGGTAAACCTCACCCTGATATTCGTTAGGCAGTGGCATTTCAAAAAGACCATTTTTGGAAGTAACGGTTAAATTTTTTAGCGCTGCATTCTCCCATTTAATCGTTATCTCGCTGACATTAGGACGCCAAACGCGAAGTACCGACTTCTGCTGGTTTTTAACTACACCTAAATGGGAAAACGGCTGAGAACATAATACCTGTTCAAACTGCTGCGCTAATTGCATTCGCTACTCCTAGTAAAAACCCGCATAGCAGCGGGTTGAATTGTGAGCTTAAATGCGTTGTTCACATTTAAGCTCCATCAAGTACCGTCGTGGTACTTTATCTTACTCGTTTAAGTTGCCTAGGCAACTGTCTGGTATCAATTTCTTGATAACGCTATTCACCTTGGCTTGCTTTCTGGCGTGAGTAAGTTTAGACGCTAACTCATTTATATCATGTCTATCGAACATCGACTCGATATTCTCGGTTAGCTTTCTTCGCCAGTTCGGGTATTCGTCAAATGTGCCCGGAATATTGACCGGCTTATCCATTTCTAGCCAATCTTCCAATTGCAGGCTTAACAGAGCACTCGAACCACCTGCCATATGCACCTGCATACCATTATTTAAATCGCGATTCATTCCCGTGTGATTCACATCGCGACCTACATTGTCGCCAATTGAACCGTGTCCGTGCAAAGTATCAAGAATCGCTTGTTTATTTTCATGACGATCCGCATAAAGCGTTTGAAGAATTTCTTCTGTTGGATATAACCCTATTTCTTTGCCTAGCTCTAAATCTAAACAGTGCCAGTAACCAATCAGCGTTGGCATATCGTGAGTAGTCAAGGTCGACATCGATTGAACAGGGTAATGGCTAGGTGAGAAGAAACCGCCGTCTTCGGCTTGTTCGAAGAAAAATACGCGGTATGAGTACACGCCGTTGTCAGCAAGCTTACTGCGGATTTCTTCTGGCACGGTTCCTAAGTCTTCACCAATAACAAGGCTTTGGTTACGGTGGCTTTCCAGCGCTAAGATACCAAGCAAATCATCGACTGGATAGTAAACATAACCACCTTCTTTTGCGTGGTCGCCTTTCACAACCCACCATAAACGCAGCAACGCCATGACGTGGTCGATACGCAGAGAACCAGAAGAGGCCATGTTCGAAGCAAACAAATCAATAATTGGCTGATAGGCCTGTTCGTAAAGCTTGCGTGGGTCCATAGGTGGTAGGCCCCAATTTTGGCCAAGTGGGCCCAAAATATCTGGTGGAGCACCTACACTTGCGCCTGTGCAGTATAGATCTTTGTTACCCCAAATTTCCGCACTGCCTTCGCTCACGCCTACCGCCAAGTCGCGATAAAGACCAATGGTCATGCCTGCATCAGTAGCTTTGGTGCTTGCAAGCTCAAGCTGTTGGGCGGCAATCCACTGTAAAAACAAGTAAAATTTAACATCTTGTTCGTTTGCACTCTTAAACTTGGCAACGGCTGGGTTATGATAGTCTTTGTATTCTTGTGGGAATACCGGCCATCCCCAGCTCTCTTTGCCTTCAACTTTTAGGTGCGATTGCAAGGCGTCGTACACCGCTAGCATATCTAAGCTTTCACCGCCCGCTTCTATAAAAGCTTTAAACGCTTTGTTTTGCTTGGTGTTTTTACGAAGATATTGAGCATCATAAACATCAAATACCGCTTTAAGCGCGGCCAATTTCACATGGGCTACAGCTTCGTAGTCTACATGCTCAACGTTACGAGCATGTTCAAGCGTAGCTTTAAACTCATCACTGCTGACTACCGCTTGCACTGATGCATCGTCGTAGCCGTCAATAGCAGTTACATCGATATATAAATAGTTTAACCAGCGACGAGAGCTTGGCCCGTAAGGCGAGCACGCGTTAGGATTTGCAGGGTAAAGCGCATGAATAGGATTAAGTCCGATAAAGTCTGCACCAACGCCCGCGGCTTTCTCAATAAGCAGTGCTAAATCAGAAAAATCACCAATACCCCAGTTCTTTTCACTGCGAACACAGTAAAGCTGAACGCTTAAGCCCCATATTTTTTTGCCTTCTTTAATTTCGTTTGGCGTGTAACACGCTTCTGGTGCCACAATTAAACGTGAATGTGCAAACTCATCGCCATCAGCACTCAAGGCTACATCGTGGTACCCAAGGGGCAAATCCAAAGGCAGCGTCACAACGTATTCATGAAACTCGACATCATCGATATGCGCCATCGTTGTCATTTCTTGGTCGACTGGCGTAAATAGATGGGTGAGTACGTCACCATTTTCACATGTTACGGTAAGCGTGTTGTCATCATTAACCAACTCGATAGGTAAACGAACAGCTAGATTAATTTCTTGGGTGTTTCGTACAACCTGAACAGGATTTAAAGGCGACAACCATACCGATTTAATGTCTTGCGTTATTTGTGACTGAATTTTTTCATCACTGCTGGTGTCATAGCCAAGCGTGTTTAGCAGTTTCGCTTTGCTTGATTCTGCGATGGTTGCTGGTTTTCCCCATGCGTCGACGTATTGGGTTTCAATTCCCCGCATTTCAACCAGTTGTTGCAGAAGTTGTTGTGTCATGGTGTGTCATTCCTGTTATTCGGTAAAAGACGCATAGGCCAAAGGTGCAAAGTGCGTCTGCAAACAAATTTTTAACATTATTCTAGAAACAAGGGCTTCGCGATATGTGAATACGATTGCAATAGTACTTATTCGTAATTTTGCAACACTTTAGCTTTTTATTTTGCTAATTATGGCATTTTGATCCATACTTTACGTAATTTATTTTCATTTTATTTGAACAATCGGGGTACGTTATGACAATTCGCATCGGTATCAATGGTTTTGGCCGTATTGGTCGCCTAGTAATGCGTGCAGCTGCAGAACGCAACGACATTGAAGTTGTGGCTATTAACGACTTGCTAGACACAGATTACATTGCTTATCTTTTGAAATACGACTCTACACACGGTCTATTCGACGGTGAAGTTACAGTAGATAACAATAGTCTAGTTGTAAATGGCAAAACTATCCGCATTACTTCTGAAAGAGATCCAGCAGCGCTTAAGTGGGATGAAGTAGATGTTGACGTTGTTGTTGAATCGACAGGTCTATTCCTAACTAAAGAAACTGCGGCGAAGCACATTGAAGCAGGTGCGAAGAAAGTTGTCATGTCTGCACCGTCTAAAGACGACACGCCAATGTTCGTAATGGGTGTTAACCAAGAAAGCTACGCTGGGGAAACTATCGTTTCAAACGCGTCTTGTACTACTAACTGTCTTGCTCCACTTGCCAAAGTGCTTAACGATAAATTTGGTATCGTTGACGGCCTAATGACGACCGTTCACGCAACTACTGCGACACAAAAAACGGTAGATGGTCCTTCAATGAAAGATTGGCGTGGCGGCCGCGGCGCGGGTCAAAACATCATCCCATCGTCAACAGGTGCCGCAAAAGCAGTAGGTAAAGTAATCCCTGAGCTTAACGGCAAGTTGACTGGTATGGCTTTCCGTGTACCTACACCTAACGTTTCAGTTGTTGATCTTACGGTAAACCTAGCAAAGGCTGCTAGCTACGATGAAATTTGCGCAGCAATGAAAGAAGCCTCAGAAGGCGAGCTTAAAGGTATCATGGGTTACACTGAAGATGCGGTTGTATCAAATGATTTCTTAGGCGACGCTCGCACTTCTGTATTCGACGCGACTGCAGGTATCGCGCTTACAGACACATTCGTTAAGCTAGTATCTTGGTACGACAACGAATGGGGCTACTCAAACAAAGTTCTAGACCTTGTGGCTCACATTTCTAAGTAATAAACAAAATATAGAACAAATAGTTAAACTATTTGTTTCAAAGTTGAGTTAATCTAAAGGTGCAAACATTATGTTTGCACCTTTTTTGTTGTCTCATATATAAAGACGGTTTCCAGCGATACTTATTTTCCCGTCATCTATTAGTAAGTTTAGTATTCAGTCCAAGGAGGACTTATGTCACCTGTGAATTCAGTTACCGTTAGCGAGACTAATGGCCTCACCTTTTTAGATGTGGATAACGCTTTCGCCAAAGCGCGTATAAGTTTATTTGGCGGCCATATTTTGTCTTTTGTTCCTAAAAGCGATAACAAAGAGCGGCTATGGGTAAGCCCACATGCTTATCTAAATGGAGAGCGTCCAATTCGCGGTGGAATACCTGTTTGTTGGCCATGGTTTAGTGATGACCATGGTCGCGAAAAAGGTGCCCTTCCCTCTCACGGCTTTTTAAGAACCCAGGTGTGGAAGCTGGTTAACTCAGAAGAAACAGCAAACTGCACCACTATAACCCTTTCACCAAGCTTTACTCGGGCTGAGGGGTTTGAAAATGACTGCACTGTCGCCATGGTTATCGCTATTGGTGAAACTATGGACGTATCTTTGGTCACTGAAAACACAGGGGTGGTAGCATTCGACTTTAACTGTGCTTTGCACACTTATTTTCATGTTGATGATATTCAGCAAGCAGTTATAAAAGGAATTAAGGGCGAATATAAAGACAAGCTTGACGATTGGGCGATAAAGCCTACGCCAACGCCTTACACCATTACCGGAGAAACCGACCGAATCCATCTTGCGCCCATTAAAAACGTTGATATTGAAGTAGGCGGCAATTCATTTACCGAAGTTGTCTCACAGGGCAATGATTCACTTGTTGTGTGGAACCCGTGGCAAGGTGCTGCGTCCATTTCAGATATGGACCCATTTGGCTATAAGCATATGCTATGCGTGGAGACGTCGTTAACACAAGGCAGAACATTAGCACCTGGTGAAAGTCACACTCTTAGACAGACTATTGCTCCCAAGTAAACGTGTGGCTATATCGATGGTCTTTCGCTAAGAGTCGTGCTTGCTAGCAATATCAAATTGCGAAAGTGCCTTATAAAAAAACCTGCCAATCGGCAGGTTTTTTAAACGTAGAGTTTAGCGACTTTTACTGCTTAGCGCCTGCAACGGCTTCTTTAGCCAGTTGGGTAATACGCGCCCAATCACCTGACTCAATCGCATCATCTGGCGCTAACCACGAACCGCCTACGCACTTAACGTTCTTAAGCGATAAGTAGTCGTTGTAATTATTTGGACCAATACCGCCTGTTGGGCAGAAGGTTACATCAGGGAAAGGACCGCTGATAGACTTGATAGCTTTAACGCCACCTGACGCTTCTGCTGGGAAGAATTTCATGTGGGTGTAACCAGCATCTTTACCCTTCATAAGATCTGACGTTGAAGAAATACCTGGGATAAGTGGAATATCAGCATCCATACCCGCTTTAAGCAAGTCAGCCGTCATGCCTGGGCTGATAGCAAACTTAGCGCCCGCTTCTACAACTGCTTTTAGTTGTTGTGCGTTGGTTACCGTTCCCGCACCAATTAACGAGTCTGGTACTTCGTCAGCAATTCGCTTAATTACGTCAATTGCTGCAGGTGTACGTAAAGTTACTTCTAAAACTTTAATTCCACCTTCCATTAGCGCTTTTGCCAGAGGAACGGCTTTTTCTACATCATTGATAACCAACACAGGTACAACTGGACCGGCCGCAAAAATTTCCTCTGGAGAGGTTTTCCATTTCGATGTCATAATTTAGCTCGCTGTATTTTGATTCAGATATGCAGCCGCACCCAATAAACCGTGATCAGGTTCTGCAATAAGATAGGTGGGAATGTCTTTAACGTAATGCTTCATTTGCCCCTTCGCTTCAAAACGCGCTCTGAAATCGCTGTTTTGAATAAACTCAGGGAAACGATTTGCAATACCTCCACCAATAAAGATGCCGCCAGTAGTCGCCATGTTCAGCGCAAGATTACCCGCAAAACTACCCATAATTCGACAGAACTGAGTCAGTGTTGCTTCGGCTAATTCACAGGTTCCGTTTAGCGCTGCTTCTGTAATTTGTGCAGGCTCGGTAAATACAACTGGTGAAGAAGCGTGATTAGCTAGCGCGGTGTAGATGTTGTGCAGACCACGACCAGACATCACTTCTTCAGCAGAAGCACGACCTAATGTCGTTTGCAAATGACGCCAAACCACAACATCTGTTTCGTCAACGGGAGCGAAGTCTACATGACCACCCTCACCGTCTAATGTTTGCCAACCAGTTGAGGTCATCGTGATGTGCTCAACGCCAAGGCCAGTGCCTGGGCCAAACACCGCAATATTGCCGTTTTCTTTTGCCGTACCTTCACCAATTTGAACAACTTGGTCTTCACTTAGCACAGGCAATGAATGGGCAACTGCTGTGAAGTCGTTAATTACGAACAATGCATCTAGCTTAAGCTGAGAACGCAAAGCGTTTTGCGAAAACGCCCAGCTGTGATTGGTCATTACGACCTGGTCGCCAAGCACTGGGCAGGCAATTGCAATACAACCTTGGGAAAAGTTGTGCTCTGGCATGTCAGTAAAATACTGGATAATCGCTAGATCAATGCTAGCAAAGTCATTACACATGTATTTTTTGATATCAGTGACGCCAGACTCGGTTACTCTTGCAACACGAATATTGGTACCGCCAACATCAGCCACAAACTTTTGGCTCATTATGCTTGCTCCTGCGTGTAAAACAGTGAACACGCTCCTTCTTCTGCACCAGTAAGGATGGCACGCATACCCGCAAACATTTCGCGTCCCATACCAACATGATGCTTCGCCAAGCTCGCTGGCGCAGCTTCACGTG
This sequence comes from Alteromonas sp. ABV4_150, assembly GCF_056311745.1. Classification (NCBI taxonomy): domain Bacteria; kingdom Pseudomonadati; phylum Pseudomonadota; class Gammaproteobacteria; order Alteromonadales; family Alteromonadaceae; genus Alteromonas; species Alteromonas sp. ABV4_150. The sequence continues at coordinate 4,196,771 of NZ_CM149971.1, forward strand.
CAGCTAATGTTTCATCATCAACGTGTAATGTTAATGCACCTGTTTCGGTATTAAGCTCGATGATGTCGCCTTCTTGCACTTTAGCAAGTAGTCCACCCTTATACGCTTCAGGAGTCACGTGGATAGCAGCAGGTACTTTACCTGATGCACCCGACATACGACCGTCAGTAACAAGGGCTACTTTAAAGCCACGGTCTTGAATTACACCAAGCGGCGGCGTTAGGCGGTGAAGCTCTGGCATACCAATGGCCGATGGCCCTTGGAAGCGAACAACCACGATACAGTCTTTATCTAGCTTGCCAGATTTAAACGCGTCATCCAGTTCAAACTGATCTTCAAACACAACCGCTGGCGCTTTAATAGTGCAATGCGGAGTACGAAGCGCAGATGTTTTGATTACGCCGCGGCCTAAGTTACCGTCAAGCACGCTCAAACCACCATCAGGTTTAAATGGTGCATCAACCGTTGCTAATACCTCTTTATCCAGAGATTCTGTTGGGCCGTCGCGCCACTCTAGCTCGCCGTCTTTTAGCACAGGCTCTTTGGTGTATAGCTCCAAGCCATCGCCAACGATAGTTTTCACATCGTTGTGCAGTAATCCTGCGTCAAGCAGTTGCTTAATAAGCAATGACATACCGCCAGCGGCAACAAAGTGGTTAATGTCTGCTGAACCGTTAGGGTAAATACGGGTAAGAAGTGGAACCGCATTTGAAATATCTGAGAAATCGTCCCAGTTAACAATGTAGCCAGCAGCGCGCGCAACGGCGATAAGGTGCATGGTGTGGTTAGTCGAACCACCCGTTGCAAGTAGACCTACAAGACCATTTACAATGGCTTTAGCATCTACAATGTGGCCAATTGGCGTGTAGTTGTCGCCAAGGTCAGTTAGACGAGTCGCTTGAACCGCAGCAGCTTTTGTTAGGGCATCACGCAGTGGCGTACCTGGGTTTACAAACGAAGAGCCCGGTAAGTGTAAACCCATCATCTCAACCACAAGCTGGTTTGAGTTTGCTGTACCGTAGAAAGTACAAGTACCAGCAGAATGATAAGACTGAGACTCAGCTTCAAGAAGTGCGTCGCGACCAACCTTGCCTTCAGCAAATTCTTGGCGAACGCGTGCTTTTTCTTTATTTGGCAAGCCTGATGGCATAGGACCAGCTGGAACGAATACCGTTGGCAGGTGTCCAAACGTAAGTGCCCCCATCAGAAGTCCAGGTACGATTTTATCGCAAATACCCAGCATCAGGGTGCTATCAAACATATTGTGTGATAGCGCGATAGCTGCGCCCTGAGCGATATTATCACGGCTCATAAGGCTTAAGTCCATGCCAGACTGGCCTTGAGTAACACCATCGCACATTGCAGGTACACCACCCGCAAACTGCGCTACACTACCCACTTCTTTTACCGCTTCGCGAATAAGCGCAGGGTAAGTTTCATATGGCTGGTGAGCAGAAAGCATGTCATTGTACGCAGACACAATAGCCACGTTGGCTTTGGTCATGGAACGGAGGTCAGCCTTTTCACTTGTACCGCATGCAGCAAAGCCATGGGCCAAGTTTCCGCACGATAGTACACCGCGGTGTGGACCTTGACGGCGTGCTTCCTCAATCTTTTCTAAATACGCTTTACGCGTTTCTTTGCTACGCTCGATAATACGTTGCGTAACTTCAGCAATTTTTGGATTCATTTTTTGTCTCCTATGGCGCCCACATCAGAGTGACCGGTGCTCTATTTACAACCGCGGTGATGGGCTTTTGCGCTTCGGTAGCATTTTCAATAGCATCTAGCAGTACTTGCTTTTTCTTTTCACCCGTTAGGTGTAAAAAGATATTTCGACTATTGAGTAACGCAGGTAGCGTTAATGAAATACGTTGATGAGGTGCTGTTGTAGGTTGAACAGCAATGCAGGTTCTGCCGCTGCTCATATCTAAGCCGTCAAGTACTTGCTCAGAACAAGGGAAAAGCGATGCAGTATGCCCGTCTTCCCCCATACCAAGAATTAATGCGTCAAAAGGCTGTGACATGCTCGCCAGATTTGACTCGGCTGCATTTACCCCTTCGTTCGCATCGTCAACATCGCTTTTCAGTTCAATAAAACGAGCTGCTGCGGCTTTATTTTGAATTAGATTACTTTTAACTAGGCTAGTGTTGCTGGCTTCATGGCCCTCTTCAACCCAGCGTTCGTCAGCAAGGGTAATATCAACCTTATCCCACTCAAGGTCGGTCTCGCTTAACTGCTTAAAAAGCGCTAGAGGTGTACGTCCACCACTAACTACAAGAGATGCGCGGCCACGAGTTTTAATACCTGTTTTGAGAATGCTTACCAAATCTTGTGCAAATGCATCGGTAAGCGCCTCAGGTGTTTCAAATGATAGAGTTGTTAACGCCATATTACTTTTTCTTCCCTGTTTTGCTTTCGTACCAGCTGCGATTCTCGCGGGCCAGAAGACCAATAGAGTCTACCGGACCCCATGTACCTGCCTGATACGGCTCAGGTGGCTCGCTTGATTGTTTCCACGCTTCAAGAATTGAGTCTACCCACGTCCACGCCTGTTCAATTTCATCGCGACGAACAAATAGCGCCTGATTACCCAGCATTACCTCAAGAAGCAGTTTTTCGTAAGCGTCAGGGATACGCTCGTCAGCAAAGGCTTCGGAGAAACTAAGGTTAAGCTTAGATTTTTGGAGATCCATCGAACCTGAGCTGGTCAGGCCTGGAACTTTATTCATTACGGTGATTTCTACACCTTCATCAGGCTGTAGACGAATAACCAACTTGTTAGGTGGAAGATTTTTAAAGCTATCACCAAATAGGTTGTGCGGCTGACGCTTGAAGTAAATAACAACTTCACTCACTTTGGTTGGCATACGCTTACCTGTGCGCAGGTAAAATGGCACGCCGGCCCAACGCCAGTTGTCAATTTCAGCTTTTATTGCAATAAAAGTTTCAGTTTTACTCTGCGTATTCGCACCTTCTTCTTCAAGGTACCCAGGCACTTCTTCACCTTTAACAAAACCAGACGTGTACTGACCGCGTACCGTGCTTTCGTTAATATTAAACGAGTTGATAGGGCGAAGCGCTTTTAGCACTTTAAGCTTTTCATCACGAATACTATCGGCATCTAGGGTTGTTGGCGGTTCCATCGCGACCAAGCTTAGAATTTGTAGCAGGTGGTTTTGCACCATGTCACGCATTTGTCCCGCGTCGTCAAAATAACCCCAACGCCCTTCAATACCTACTGACTCAGCAACTGAAATTTGAACGTGGTCAATACAGTTGTGATCCCAGTTTGTAGCAAAAATAGAGTTGGCAAAACGAAGCGACACTAAGTTAAGAACGGTCTCTTTACCTAGGTAATGGTCAATACGATATATTTGTTTTTCGTCGAAGTATTCAGCAACTTGTTCGTTGATAACTTTTGACGATTCCAAATCATGACCGATTGGCTTTTCAAGCACTACGCGAACGCTTGAATCGATAATTTTGCAGCTATGTAAGCCACGACAAATGTCGCCATAGATAGCAGGTGGTGTAGCTAAGTAACACACCATAGTGCGAGTTGGGTCAACGTGGTCGTCTAATACGCAATAGCTTTCGACATCTTTCATGTCTACGCACGCGTAATGCAAACGCGCTTTCATTTTTTCCCATGTAGCTTCACATAAGTCCTTTTCACCAAACTTAATAAGGTTAGCGTGAACTTCTTCTATGTAAGCGTCTAGTTCCATTTCCTGACGCGCCACACCAACAATAGTAGTTTCAGGGTGCATCAAGTTAGCTTTTTCTAACTGATATAAAGAAGGCAATAACTTGCGTCGTGAAAGATCTCCCAGCGTACCAAAAAGTACAAAATCACAGGGCTCGTAGGAATTATCCAATACCATATTCGTCGACCTTTTAAATGTATGTGTGCGCAGCGTATTGTACAGTTGTTTACAACACTAACGACTATTTTTACCGTATAGTTAACACCAAATGTAGTAAAATTACAACTTGAACCAACTATAGGATCTAAATCTTTACTATTTCCCTCAGTTTACCCTGACTTCACCTGTTGGAGACAACAAATTTTGTCAAAAAATTACATTTTTCTTGTCACAGACGTCACATTGGGTACTATTACAGATGTACCTTACAATAATTTATGCTAAGTAATTGCTATATCTGTATGAACATTTTAGAAAAAATCACACAAAACCAAGCGGCGTTCAGTAAATCTGAAAAAAAGGTAGCTGAAGTAATTTTAGCTAATCCACAAACAGCCATTCATTCGAGTATAGCAACCCTCGCTAAAATGTCGGATGTTAGTGAGCCCACTGTTAATCGATTCTGTCGTAGGCTTGATACAAAAGGCTTTCCAGACTTTAAACTCCATTTAGCGCAAAGTTTAGCTAACGGCACGCCATATGTTAATCGTCACGTAGATGAAAATGACAGCCCTGACGAATATACGAACAAGATTTTTGAATCTACTATGGCATCGCTTGAAGTTGCCCGTCAGTCGGTCAACGTCAATGTTGTTAATCGTGTCGTCGACCTGCTGACTCAGGCTCAGAAAATTTCGTTTTTCGGCCTAGGCGCTTCAGCATCCGTCGCTCACGATGCGCTGAATAAGTTCTTTCGATTCAACGTTCCCGTTGTGTATTTTGAAGATATCCTGATGCAGCGTATGAGCTGTATGAATTGTTCAGCCGGTGATGTAGTGGTTTTGATAAGCCACACTGGTCGTACCAAAAGTTTGGTTGAGATAGCGCAGATCGCCCGAATGAACGATGCCACAGTTGTTGGTATTACGTCAGCGGACAGCCCATTGGCTCAAGAGTGCAGCTACGTGTTGTCGTTGGAAGTACCAGAAGATACCGATATGTATATGCCTATGGCCTCTCGAATAGCGCAGCTCACCCTCATTGACGTGCTTGCTACTGGATTTACGTTGCGCCGTGGTAATAAGTTCAGAGAAAACCTTAAGCGTGTTAAAGACACACTTCGGGGTTCACGATATGAAAAACGCGGCGATTAAATCGTCATTACTTTGATCATAGTCGCATTTATTATCGTAGCAATCAGCGGCTAATGTACCGAGCAGAACGCCTAACTGGTCGAGCCAGTTAGGCGTTTTTGTTTATTTCATTCACATTATTGTCAAATTCAACTATTATTCTGTAATAAAATTACGTAAAGCGATTACAGGTATTATCCCATTGTGGAATACCTATCACTCTTTGTCTTTTCTAACTTAGAAACAGCGACGGAATCACATGACCAGAAGAACGAAAATTCTTGCCACCCTAGGACCTGCAACAGACTCACTCGAAAAAATCCAGGCGCTAATAGCGGCAGGCGCGAATACAGTGCGTATGAACTTTTCTCACGGGCAGGCTGAAGATCATATCGAGCGTGCCAAACGCGTGCGTCAGGCTGCAAAGAACTTAGGTAAATACGTAGCTATCTTAGGCGATCTTCAAGGTCCTAAAATTCGTGTCGCTCGTTTTTCAGAAGGTGCTGTTCACTTAGACGTAGGCGCTAAGTTTATCCTAGACGCAGAGCTTGGCCGCGACGAAGGCGATATCAACCAAGTAGGCATTGATTACAAAGCGCTTCCTGATGATGTGTCTGCAGGCGATATTCTTCTTCTTGATGACGGCCGTATTCAGCTTCGCGTAACCGGTGTTGAAGGTCGCAAGGTGCTTACTGAGGTCACTGTAGGTGGTAAACTTTCAAACAATAAGGGCATAAACCGTCAAGGCGGTGGTCTTTCGGCAGATGCGCTTACCGAGAAAGATAAAGAAGACATTAAAACTGCGGCAAAAATCGGCGTTGATTACCTTGCTGTGTCATTTCCACGAAGCGGTGCAGATCTAAACTATGCACGAGAACTTGCCGAAGCAGCTGGCTGCTACGCAAAAATTTGTGCAAAGGTTGAACGTGCTGAAACCGTAAGCTTCTGACGAAGCCATGGACGATATTATCGTAGCCTCTGATGCTGTAATGGTAGCTCGCGGTGATTTGGGTGTAGAAATTGGAGACGCCGAACTTGTTGGCGTTCAGAAAAAGCTTATCGCCCGTTCTCGTCAATTAAACAAGGTTGTTATTACCGCGACTCAAATGATGGAGTCGATGATTGATAGCCCTATGCCGACACGTGCTGAAGTTATGGACGTGGCGAACGCTGTGCTAGATGGCACCGATGCAGTTATGCTTTCAGCTGAAACCGCTGCGGGTAACTTCCCTATCGAGACAGTTGCAGCAATGGCTCGTGTTTGTGAAGGTGCAGAAACCCATCCAAGCGTTAAAATTTCTAAGCACCGCATGGATCAGAAGTTTTCATCAACGAGCGAGTCAATTGCACTTTCTGCTGTGTATGCAGCGAACCACCTGCCAAGCGTTAAAGCGATTGTCGGCTTAACAGAGAGTGGAACTACGCCAACCTTGATGTCTCGTATTACTACTTCACTTCCAATAATTGCTATGTCTCGTCACGAGTCTACGCTTAATACAATGGCATTGTGTCGTGGTGTGAAGCCAGTTTACTTTGACTCGTCTGACAGCGAACCGGGCAAATTAAAGTACGATGTTATTGCTTCGCTAAAAGACAAAGGCTTAGTGAAAAGCGGTGACAGCATCATCCTCACCTATGGCGATGAAATGGAAAAGGTAGGCGCAACTAACACTTTGAAAATTGTAGAAGTTGAATAAACTTGAAAGAATATTGGAAGCGAAGCTTAGCTTCGCTTTTTTTGCCTGAAATTTAAAAAGACTAAAAAATAATAAACGCCTCTTGTGTTTTCAAACGTAAGGGGCGTTTTCGTTGATACTGTTTGGGTTAAATTGTTTGTGCAGTGTGGGTCTCTGCCTCTTGAGCTATATTGTTCGCATATTGTGTAAGATGGTGGCTTAGGATGTTTTCCGCGCGTTCAACAAATTCGTCACGCTTAAACTTCCAGCCTCTCAAATCAGCTTGTTTTGCCTGCTTAACATAAAAATCTAAGCGTGTTTTTCTAAGCAAATGAGTCTTTTTAGATAGGTCAAACTCTACCAATGATAAGGTCTGTTCAACTTTAACAATGTCAGCGTGAACAGCACGTTCAGTGTCATCGGCAGAAGCTTGGCCGACTGAAAACTTGCCCTGTCCGAACATACCCACTAAAACAATTATTACTGATACAACAATTCCTGAAAAAACCCACTTTAAAACGTTCATGTCCCACTCCTTGAGCATTGTAGAACTGCTCATAATTCTGATAACGAAATAAATCTTGAAAAAAGATTTCATCGGCTGTTGGATATTTGGGCCACATTGACGCACCCAGCGTTGACCTAACAACAAAAATCTCGCTGAAAAAACCTGTATTTACTGTTAATAAAAGCAGTTTCTATACCAACAACTTTTTATCTTTGAAATCATAAGGATATGAATAAAAAGCACTACATCAGAGCGCATGGTTGGAAGTTTCTACACACTATAAAAGAAAATTTTCACTGTCTTTATTGTCACCCAAGAATTGAAACCTGCTGCACTACTCAGTTTAGCGTGACTCGATGAGTTTAAGGTTTGAGAATATATTTCCCTTCGAATATTTGGTATTACCAAAAAGGTCATTTCTTGCACAGCAAGCTAGTGACAACGCTGACATTAGTATAAAAAACAATCATATTTTATAAAAAAGAAGGTTCACATAATCATTGAAGCCGCTACAACTATGCAAATTAACAACTTGATAACATTTTGCAATTGGTTTACAAGAATGCTAAATTGGCATTACAAATAAAAGGAACAACTCAAAACTGGACTTACCAATAGTATTGGCCTAGGCATTACTTATATTGGTAAGCGATTGTCTACCAAGAGGTTTAAATGTCTAAAACAAAAACGAGGCCTACCACCTTTTCCACGTTTAACGTTTCAATAATCGATTGGGCCAAGCCCACCTTCGCGACTCTGCCATTTATTTTCGCTTGTGGTCTTGCAAATGCTGAGACACTTCCAGCAGAAAAGTTTGATTTAAGCGAATGGAAAATTACAATCCCTACAGATAAAAACAATAATGGGAAAGTTGACGAAATATCTGTAAAGGATATTCAGAGCTTTGAGCACCAAGACTTTTTCTATGTTGACGATGAAGGCGATATGGTATTTGCTGCGCCCAATAAAGCGCTAACCACTCAAAATTCATCTAATACTCGTAGCGAACTTCGACACATGCTTCGCGGTTCTAACACTCGTATAAAAACTCACTCTCCCAAGAATAACTTTACTGTCGCGAGCAACCCTATTTCAGATCGCTTTGCGCAAGTAGGCGGAAAATTAAACGCCACGCTTAAAGTGCAGCACGTTGCTACCAGAGCAAAATATCCCGACAAAGCGCCGGCTTTTTCAGTGGTAGTCGGTCAAATACACGCCAGTAAATGGAAGAAAAAGGTCAAAGGGTTTGGTTGGGGGAATGAACCACTCAAGATTTATTATAAAAAGTGGCCACAGCATGAAACAGGGTCTGTATTCTGGACTTACGAACGCAACTTGCCCAAGAATGATAAAAACCGTACTGATATTGCTTATCCAGTTTGGGGAAATTTATGGACCGACCCAGAAAACCCGGGTAGCGAAGGTATTAAACTAAACGAGAGCTTTAGTTATGAAGTGAACGTTAACGGTGATGTGATGTACCTAAGCTTCAAATCAGACGGACATAAAACCGTGAATTATGCAATCAATCTTGCCAACGGACTAAATGCCTATGGTGAGTTGGACCAGCACGATCATCCTTACGGCTATACGCTTGATTGGAATTATTTTAAAGCAGGTGCCTACAACCAATGCAGTACTAAAGATGATGACGGCTTTTGGTACGCCGCATGTATGGGTACAGGAAACTGGGAAGAAGATAAAAAAAATGGCGACTATGTACAGGTAGCGTTTTCCAACTTAACGGTAGGTAAAAGTAGCGAACCGACTGAAACCTTCAAAGCGAACCTAATTACCCAAAAACCTGGGGCGCAAAGACCGACTGCGAAAAGCGACAATGTTAAGATTGGCGCTACGCTAAACAAAAAAGAAGCGATATCCATAGATGCTATTCCTACTTCCGCGTTAGCTGCAATAAAAAGCGTTGCGCCTAATTTTGCGATACAAGAAGTTGAGAAAGAATACAAACACGATCATGTATATCTTGATGTTGAAGGTGAAGACGCTAACGGAAATGAAATAGAATTCGATATGCTGCAAGATGGAGAGCAGTGGAAAATTGTTGAAGTACAGCGGGATTTAACTATGGAAGATTTACCTTCCGCTGTAACAACACTTATTAAGAAGCAGGAAAACTCTGACCAAGTTAGGCGTATCATTGAAAGTAAACAATACGGAACTGATATTACGATTTATGAATTTTATCTTGTGGAAGAAAATGGCACTGAATCCCGAAAAGAAATTAAATCTGAAAACGGTGAAGTTATCCTATTGGATGAAGAGTGGAAACATTAGTTATGTCGATGTGCTGACCGATATACCTAATTTACGTTAGGCAAGAAAAAAGGGGCGCATGCCCCTTTTTCGTAATGTCGGATACAGAAACTTTAGTTCATTGCAGTTTCAGTAACAACACGTAGGTCACTCTCTACGTCTTTGACATCAGAAGCATTTTTAGCAATTTCTACTGCTAGGTCACGCTCAGCGTCAGAATCAACTTCGCCAGTCAGTGTTACTACACCGTTTTCTACGTCAACGTCAATGTCAAATCCTGAAATATCGGTATCCATTAAAAGACGAGTTTTAATTACCGTTGCAATTTTTGCGTCAGTCAATTCACTTGTGCCCTCATCTATAGTGTCTTCCATATCGTCAGACATATCTTTGTGCATATCGTTGTCATTAACAACGCTGAGCTTGTTATCCACAGAGGATACGCCGTCGATGTTAGCTACCAACTCTTCAGCTAATTTTTTATCGACAGAGTTTTCAACCTTGCCTGTAAGAACGACATTGCCATCTTTCACATCAGTATTGATATCAAATGAATCTAGATTGCCATTGAACAACAGCGTAGCTTCAGCTTTACCGTCTATCCATGCGTCTTTTGCACCTTTTTCCCACTTATTGTCTGAATCCATATCACCTGCATACGCAGCTGTGGTTAGTGTTGTAGCAACAATCATAGAAATAATTGAACGTTTCATAACATTTCTCCTTTGTCGAAACTCACAACTAGAGATGCTAAAACCTTGCCAACACGTTATCTTATTGTTTTATATGCATTAATAATCTTTCTACGACCATAACAATATCGCGAGATTTGCAAACTTTGCCTTATTTCGAGAATTTTTTACTTAACATAGGCAAATAGAGTATATCCCGCGAAAAATGCGCTTTTTATAATCTGCCACACAACAACGCTGTGGAAATAACATTGCGGAATTAACATTGAAGAAAACCATAAGCCCTTGCACAGATACTGACGCTCAATGGAAAGGTAAGGTTAAACTTATTTTAGAAAACCGCCGTAATTAGAACTATCGTTTTCACACCGTTTACTTAGCCGTTTCCAAGCCAACTAATTTTTTTGGCTCAGGTAAGGTGTGTTTTGTCAGTTTTATCAAGGACCATCTAGACATGGATACTGCACTCACTGCTGCTTCAGTTTTTTTTATCATTGTAAGCTGGGCTCCGCTTCTCCCTTCATCACATTGGTTAGTAAGAGTGTGGGAGTTTCCACGACTTCAAATAGCAGCAATTATTTCTCTATTACTTATTGGGTACGCTTTTAAAGTAACGTATTACGCACCAATAAATAGCCTTACGCTAATTTTGGTAGGAGGCTTAATCGTTAGCTTGATTTACCAGGTTGTCTGGATAATCCCCTACACTCCCCTATACAAGCGCGAAGTGCGACGCGTAGGTAATGAGGACACAAGCCGTAAACTAAGCGTGCTTTCCAGTAACGTATATATGCCAAACAACGATTTTCGCAAACTCATCGAGCATGTGCGCAATAAACACCCCGACTTTCTGGTTACTCTTGAATCTAATGAAAAGTGGCAGAAGGGCATAAGCGAATTAGAGTCAGAATATCCTTACCGCAAATTCTGCCCTCTAGAAAACCTTTACGGCATGCATCTATACAGCAAGATCCCATTTGAAGAAGCTACATTGCGTTTTATGATAGAAGACGATGTGCCATCTATGAGGGTAAAAATTAATCATCATGGTCAAGATGTGCTGCTGTATTTTCTTCATCCAAAACCGCCAAGCCCTACGGAAAATACCTATGCTAAACCTAGGGATATCGAACTTACCGTAGTCGGAGAGGAAATTGCTAAAACAAAAGGTCCAATCATAGTCGCTGGCGATCTAAATGACGTCGCGTGGTCACCTACTACCAGGAAATTTAAGAAAATAAGTGGCCTGTTGGACCCTAGAGAAGGCCGAGGCTTTTTCAATACATTCCACGCCAAGTACCCGTTAGTGAAGTGGCCGCTAGATCACGTTTTCCACTCCAAACACTTTGGATTAGTAAACATTGAGAAGTTGGAAAGTGTGGGATCTGATCACTATCCTCTTTATACCGAGCTCGCACTAATTACCGACAAAGATTGATACAATTCAATGATATTCAACGAATCCCACGATGCTTTACACACCACATGAGGCTGTCACAAGCCTCTTCACGCTTTTTGAAGTGTGCCAAGCCAATTAAGCTGTGCTCTCTCGGCCAAACAGCTTGATTCAGTACTTCTTGATCTTGTTCGAGAAGTTGCGCGCTATCTAGCATGATCTCAATAGCTTTTTTATTGGGTTTTATCAGCGTCGGCGTAGCGCCTTTGACCAAATTAGAGCGTACACAAATATACTCTCGCTTTACAGGGTCGCGTACCACGCCGATATAGTTATCGTCGCAAATAATAGCAGGCCAGCCTTCAGTAATCCTGCTCTGCCCGAACATGATAAGTGTAAAAGCAACAAGTACGAAAAGCGTTAAACCGATGAACTGTGTGCTTAAATCTGGTGCGACACTTACGATTACTCCAACCACAGCCGCGAAAAATATCCAGCCACCAAATACCCTACGCATAGCGTTTGGAGAGATGCCTGATATAACATCAACCAACTTTAGCGATTGCTTGTCATAAGTTCGAATAATTACAGAAGATTGTGATTCCACAGCCTTTGTCCACCAAAGAAAAATACGAAAAATAGAAATTAATACGTCACAAGTAAGGCTGAAGATTTACCTACACTCTGAATGAGTAAACGTCATTTTTAAAAGTCAAAATTTACTCGAAAGGAAACGTGTTAAGTAATAATTGTAGGAATATGCAAACTATTGAAATGTAATGTTTAACCTACTATGTAAGCATATCAAAATTTATATCTGGGGCAAAGCTATTACGTATTTAATACGCGTTTACACCTCTCAGCTTTACTTAACTTGTAAAAGAATTGAAAGTTGTCATTGAGAAGCATCGGTATTTATTTATCTCAAAAGATGCTCGCACTCTAGTTTGCTACTCAGGGCCCTTATTTGTAAATTTTTCTGCCCACAGTGCACCTCTTGCGCTTCTCTTGGTTAGAACAACAGTAAATCAAAAGCTTAAAAAAACAAAAACAATATATTTCAGCAACTTACAATTTAGGAATGCTCTTTGCTTTCTACAACTGTATAACGTGCAAGGTGCACCGTTTAAGCCAAAGGCTTTAGAAGAGTTAGCATTAGCAAAGGAGGTTGAGTATGCGTTCACCATTAAGTGCAGTAACTATTGTTAAAAGTAGAACTGAAAAGCTTTGCAATTTGATTTCGCAGTTAGAGCAGTGCTCACCAACGCCAGATGAACTTGTTATTGTATGGATGGCGCCTCCTTCTGATTTGTCCCTCATTCAAAGCGAAAAATTCGATATTGTGCACAAGTTCACTACCCAAGAAGAACTGCCAATTGCGAAAGCGCGAAACAAGGGAATGCTGGCGGCTAAACATGAAAACCTTGTTTATTTAAATGTTGATGCGGTGATTTCACCTACGCTCTGCAAAGATGGTCTTTTGGCATTAAAAGACAATACAGTGGTGTTCACTTCCGTCGTCTTTTTACCCAATGAACGCTGCAACATGCCGTATTCAAACATTTCAAAAAATGAACAGCAAATTGGTTATCTAGCAAGTAATGACGAAACGTTACCAAAAGAAGATAACAACGAAATACCTTCAAGAGATCAGGGAAATAATCATGGAAAGTTTAGTGACGATAGTATTTGTTCTACAGTGTTTTTTGTTCGTAAGACAGACTTTCATAAAACCGGCGGCTTCGATGAAGGCTACGCGGGTTTCGGACTAAACGACGAAGACTTTTTCACCAACTGCAGAGCACTGGGTTATTCATTAGAGCAGTTGCCTACCCGTACCTTCGCGCCACAGCGTCCGAATTATCAGTGCCCAGTTAATCACCTATTAGACTTTGTGCATAATGCACAGCGCTTTCACGATAAATGGGGCTTCTACCCTTGCACTGAAGTACTCACCGCTTATGCAGAAAAGGGTTTCATCGATTCGAACTATGAAGAAAACGGATTGAAGATCATTCAGTTGCCCGAGCATGAAGATGAACAAAGTAATGCGGATACAAGCGCTTCAACCATAGCCCCGACTTCTGCGGGATTTGAGTTTACTTCTTTTCATTCGCCAGCTAAAAACCAAGAGCGTTTAAGTAGTACGGCTTAATTGCTGTCAAAGAAATAGGCGCTAATGTTGAAGTAGGGAGATATGGAGTGCCTTTACTAAAACCCGATCTAAAACACCGTTTTTGATCATTTGTAGGGGAAGGTGACTTCCCCTGTGTAGGCGCTAAATCCGCACTAACCAAAAAGCAAATACACGTTCTGCAATTTGACGATATCTAATGTGAAAGTAATGAACCTGATATTCTGGCTACAATTCACAAATTCGTTGAGGCATTTACGCTCAAGCGTGACATGTACTCCTCACTTGTGGCTACCTTCGAACAGCCCGATACCATTACCGAAACAGAATTTGATAAAGTACTTTGGGCAAAGCTTCAACGCCTTCATGAAGTAGACGCATGCTTAAAAAATTGGGACAGCAAAGTATCAAGCGATCCGCACAGTGCACAATTCAGTTTAAGCCTTGGCGGTAAAGGCTTTTTCGTGATTGGATTGCACCCAAATGCCTCTAGAAAGAGCCGACGTTTTTCTCATCCCGCAATTGTGTTTAATTTACATGAACAGTTTGAATTGCTTCGTAAACAGCGGAAGTTTGAAGCATTTAGAGATCATATCAGGAAGCGTGATGCCGCCTACTGCGGCAGTAAAAACCCATTGCTAGCTAACCATGGTGAAAGTTCTGAAGTTTATCAATACAGCGGTAAAAAGCATTAAGAAAGCTGGGAATGCCCCTTTAAACAAGTAAAAGATTAACTCTTAAAATATAAAAGGCACAGTATGAGACAAACTATACAACCAAGAAGCGGTACTGCATTTACTATCAAGAAAGGTGAACGCCTTAAAGTCATTGACCCTGAAGGGGAACAAGTGGCCGACCTTTATGCCTTTAACGAGCATAATAAGGACGAGTTTATTTCCTCGGGTAGAAGTTTGGATTACAACGAAAGCCTTAAATTTAAAAAAGGCAGTTTGCTTTACTCAAATCAAAGCAACATCATGTTTGAAATTATCGAAGATAAAGTAGAAGACCATGATTTTTTACTAACGCCTTGTAGCGTAGACACCTTCAAACACTTCTACCCCAATGAAGATCCGGTTCCTGGTTGTCACGGTAACTTAGTTGCCGCTTTTGCTGAATTTGATATTCCAGAGCATCATGTATGCACGACCTTCAATACATTTATGAATGTTGAGGTAGACAGTACGGGTAAAATCGCTGTTTTGCCGCCGAAGTCAAAAGCCGGCGATTACACGATATTTGAAGCTAAAATGGATATGATTGTAGGATTAACGGCTTGCTCTGCTGGTGAATCTAACAACTTTCGATATAAACCAATACAATTTGAAATAATGCCCGCGAACCCGTTGTAATTCGCGAGCATTATTTTAGCAAATGGAGCGAGCGTTATTGTGCTTCTGCGATAGCGCTCGACTTGTCTTGCTGCCAGTTAAGCCTCATATCCCACTTAAACCGGTGTTCAGGTTTTAACGGCGGTTGCGCTGCATCGATATTACTTAAGACATTGGTTGCCTCGGTAAGCGTAGCATCACGACCAAACAAATAGCTTTGCTCTTTGACTATGGTTAAGTACGCTTTGTTTAGAGCATAAGCGCGCTCTGATGATGGCGTAATGATGTCGTATACCGACTTAGCACGCTGTACTTTTTCTGTATTAACCATCCCTTTATCATCGAACCACTTTGCCAACATTTCACCGTTTTGACGGAATTCATCACCGCCTCCCACACGCTCCATATAGGTAAGGTATTCACCTTTTTCTTCGTTGATGTTTGGCACATCTTCAATGGCATGCAAATCAATATAGCCCCACCCTGCTTCACCAGGTACTTTTCGGGCAAATGAAAATGTCTGGTCAAAGGTTGACCCTACTGTTTTGTGACAACCGTTACAAAACGCTAGCTCTTGGTCGTGTTGCGCGCGCAGTTCGCCCTGCTCATCTTCGATGAAGCCGTTAATTGTCCACCCAAAGCCGTTGTCTATCCCTTTTTCACCCAGGTAGCGAGTTTGAGGCAGCTTTTCGAAATGCTTATCTTTTGCTTCCGCATAATAGGCAGAAGCTTAGGCTTTCTCGGCTTCTAAACATATGCTTTTTCATGTAGCGCACTTCTTTCATCCGCGGCGCATTGTAAATATTCCCGTTATCGTCCACACCAATGTAGCGTACAGTATGCAAAAACTCGGTACCTTCAGGGTAAAGCATATGAGCCAGAGGAACAGCACTCGCATCGCCCAGATAATGTGAGGTGCGAACAAGTTCAGTTACAGATGGCGACAATTCACCGTCTTGGTTAACGTCTACATTAATGGCAGTCTCATCTACTGGCGCTACGTTTAATTTATTGAGTTCTTTGAGCGCCATTTCAACCAAGCTAAGGTTCAGGGTATAAACCTTTTTATTGTACTTACCATTAAGCGTTTGAAAGCTATCAGGAAGCCTGATCATAGCATCGCCGGTTGACCCGTTGGTCGGCCAGAAGGTGCTTGGAAATGGTTTGTAATTGTAAGATACCCACCCGCTGCCATCTTTGGCAAAACCGTCGCTATCAAACGCCTTTTTAGCGGCGCTCAAATTTTCTATACGCATGTAATCAGGCATTGCATCATTGTTAAGCGATGCGGTGTAATTGTCTTGTTCTACATATTTTTTAATGGTGGCATCATCAATACCCGCTATAAGCGACGTGCGATCAATAAACAGGTTCTTCCAGCTATTTGTTAGCCCCACATCGGAAAATTCATAGTTACCCTGCAATGTACCATCCCCCATTTGGTTAGGGCGCTTTTCTGTGGAATCGTAACTTTGGTGACATGCATAGCAAGGATTATTTACGCCTTCGGTTTTGGTGTAGCACTGGGGAGGGATCACCGATTCAGGGTTATACACTTCATTATGCTCAATATACGCAAGAGCGGGAATATCGTCCCCTTCTCGGTATGGGTAGGAGTGTGCGCTATCGGCGTTTGTTTGAGCCGGTGAAAGCCCTTTTTGATCAGCAGGATAAGTACTTGCGCTTACACCGGTCTTTGATTGATTGCTTAAATTAGCACTTGTGCTTTCAGTGCACCCTGCACTGATAAGTAGTGAAAGTAGAATACCTGCACTTGGAATTATTTTTAATATTTTCATAATCGTCACAACGGAAAAAGCCGGGCGCGTAAACACCCGGCGTATTTTAAATTAAAAAGAAAACTTACTTATCTGCTGGTTCATACATCCACAGCGTGTTGTTTTCTTGGAAACCGTCTTCACCGATAAGAATACGGCCGTCGTTCATAACAACAACGTTATCTGGTTGAGAAAGCTGCTCAACGTCACAACGCTCTGCGCCTGTCAGGCTCGAACGGTACGTACCACCCATCACTACAGGTTCGATACGAGAAATGTTGTAGCCTTCTTCCAGCTTGGCGCGATAAACACCACCACAATCTTTAACGCGGGCAGAAAGCTGCATGTCGCCTTCACCGTCAACCATAGTGTTATCGATATCAGCAATGCCGATGTAAAGGTATGCATTGTCTACGACTTCACCTTCAATGGTATCAACACCTTCTACTGCTTCTTGCGCGCGTTTTTGGTTAATAGAGATACCTTCTAGCTTTCTCCATTCTGCGGTAGCACCCTTAAGGCGGGCTGCTGCGCGGCTCTCTAGGAACGCCACGCGGTCGTCCATAGGTTGACCAGCGGTTACGCTAGAACCACCCTCTTCCACTGTTGGATACGTTGCATCGCCATCAACCCATGCCTGAACGTCGGCCATTGTGATATAAGAGCTTTGACCATCTACGTAATCGTCAGTACCAATACCGTTGTACTCGTCAATCCATGCGCGAATAGTCATATTGTCGCCACTGGCTAGCTCAACCCACTCAACAGCAAACCCCGTGGTAGCTGGGTCATTTTGCCCTGCATCTTGAGTTAGTTTAGCGCCGTAAAGCGTACCTGCAGATAAGTCTTCTGCAGTATCAGCGACAAATTTAAACAGCACGCCGCCGGTGTCA
This sequence comes from Alteromonas sp. ABV4_150, assembly GCF_056311745.1. NCBI lineage: Bacteria > Pseudomonadati > Pseudomonadota > Gammaproteobacteria > Alteromonadales > Alteromonadaceae > Alteromonas > Alteromonas sp. ABV4_150. The sequence continues at coordinate 4,214,456 of NZ_CM149971.1, forward strand.
TCTTGAGAAAGATAAACGGTTTTTCCATCAGGCATTACCGTTGAGTTTTCGTGCTCATAACGGCCCATCGTGAAGTGCTTAACAATCACTGGCTCATCAGCCAATGGCTCTGTAACTTCTGCTATGTAGCCATAGTTGTAAGGATTTGGCGCATCTGGTGCTGTCATCTGCCACATGCGACCTAAGCGTGCATCGGTTGATACGGCTTCTGGGTTATTCCAGCTAGGAGACGTTGTTGTGTCTACCGCAGAGTTAACCACCCACTCTTCCGACGTAAGAGGCGTACCCCAAGGTGACATTGAACCAAAGCAGTTCGCTGCTGTACCCCATACTGGCGAGAAATCAAGCATCATTGCTTCTGTGACTTCCCACATACCAAACTCGTCTTTTTCTACTTTCATGCGGCTCATACCGCCAGGAAGCTCTTCCCAGTTTGAGAAAAGATACCCTTCGCCTTCGGCGGTTGAGATGAAGCCGTTAAAATCAGGCATATCGTTTTCAAGAACAAGCTCTTCGCCATCGAGTGTGTAGATGTGGCCCAAACCTTCAGGAAGATCAGTACCGAAAGTATCACCGGTTTGACCTAGTACTTGATATTGACCGATAGCAGACACCACTAGCTCTTTTTCTTCGTCAGAGCTAGGTACTGGAGAGTTTGGTAGCGTAACCGGAAGATTGTTGAAATTAGCGCCTGCAAGTACACCAACAGTTCCTGTGTTTATAGGCATTGCATTTACACTGGTTGTCGCCGCATTAGTGCCAGACGGATGTTGAACGTTAAAAAATAAATCGCCTTCGTCCGTTAAGAATATACCGGTCACTTCTGCACCAAGAGGAACCGTTGCAATACGTGTTAGTGTGCCCGCTGTATCACCTTGCGGACCTTGTTCACCTACTGGGCCTTGGTCACCTGCGGGGCCTTGTTCACCGGCTGGTCCTTGCTCTCCTACAGGGCCTTGAACACCATCTTCGCCGTCATCACCTTCCAGTGAACAGGCAGTCATTCCTAGTGTTACAGCCAATGCTATCGCTGAATACTTTATTCCACGAAGAGTTTCGCTTTTCATTATGGTTCCTTGCTTATACTTGTTTTCGATGTTGAGTGGAGGCAAGCAGAAGGCTTACCTCTGTAAACGGTCCTAGCAGGAAAAAGTCTGTAGGACATTTGTGACATTTCAGTGACAGTGAATTGACACCAAAATGAAGCTTTATTGACACAAGGGTCTGAAAAAATGAATAAAACAAATGCGAAGATTTACGAAAGTGCCGTAATCATTGGGATAATTGAATGTTCAATCAAGAAAACCTGAACCACTCAGTCAGTTTATGAATTATTTGTTTCACAAAACTGGTCCGAGCTTTGCGCTCGTGAACACCACAGGGCATAACTACTTGAAAGTTCGATGAGGTAACGTGTTAAAAGAAGGCAGTTGAAAAAGGCAATTAGATAAAAGCATTGACTAAGCAAGTGGGCTACGCACTTAGCAACAGCCCAATAGCTTGGTAAATAAGTAATACTTAGTTTAAGACGGTGAGAGGGTTATTATACGCCTTTAATTTATTAACCAGATAATCTTCGAACTGCTTTGCAGTTTGTATATCGCTGCTGCGCTTAGGCCAAACTGCGAGAATTTTATAGTCTAAAGCAGTCAAAGGTTTGAATAATACAAGGTGGTCATGTTCACCCTCGAATACCTTTTCGACCTGATCTAACCGATAAACAACGGCCAAGCCTAAGTTGTCATTATCTGCCAAAATACTTTGCGTTCCCCAAGTCGCTAAAACGCCCCATTCACCGCGCTCGGCTTTAATCACCTGCATTCCATCATGCGCCACTAGACCCGCGACAATATTATCCGAAGGCTCTGATACAGAAACGCTGATGTGGGTTGTGGGGTCAAACGCATCAATTCGATAGTGCGTGGTAACGTCGATGCTGTCCGCTTTCGCATCAGACGATGACCACCCTTGGTAGCCAACCTCGAACTCAGCACGCAACTGAAAATTCGATACTAGTTGGTATTGCGTATTCTCTACATGCTGAAAATGCATGACTGTCTGCGTCGAGGAGTCTTGGGTTTCTTGTTCTGTTAATCGACCTAGCGCACCCACGCCCAACGATTTACCAACTTTAAGCGCGTCTCCGCCCCACGAAGATAAATTGTGATAGCTATCGTAGCCGTCTTGCCCCACCTCAGGTAATACTACACTGTCGTTCGCTTTAACAAAGACATCAATAGCGTTACGCCAATCAAGATAAAGGCGATAGCCCATTTGATCAGACTCCCAGCCTGGTCCTTCGTAACGCAAAAAGTAAGAATGATCGGTCAATTGTGGAGGCGATGTGAATGAAGTAACCTCTTCAAAAGAAAAACCCTCAGCGCTATATACTGCGTCTTGCCACTCTCCACCTGTTCTTACGGAAAGTTCAGCGTGCGCCCGGTCTTTATGGTTAACATTGGTTGCTCGCTCAGGAGGTGTAAGCTCCAATGACGCACTACTTCCCGGCGCAATAGATGCAGCACCTAATAACACTGCTTGACCTTCGCTATTCTTTATCCATTCTGACGGGTATTGCTTTAACTTCCACCCCGAATATTGCGGGGGCAGAGAAACTTCGAAAGTTTGCTCGCCGCTACCACCGTCTGCCGAATTTTTTACCTTTACCGACAAAGCCGACTTAATATCTCCTTGTGAGCAGCTTGCCAACAATGGCATCAGAATTAAACCTATCTTACTAAATTTCTTCACTTTTATGCTCTCCACCGGTTGTTAACACGTTTAACTTATTTACGATATTTTGAAACAATATATTGACAATTGCCACCGGTGGCAATTATTTTATATTTTGTTAACGAGATTTTTCAATTTAGTATGCCGATAAAATTTGGCATGCCAATGAACCATTTAGTAAAAGGTAAATTACATGGTCAATTTTAGCCTAGAGGGTAAAACCGCATTAGTGACCGGAGCAAGTCGAGGTATAGGCCAAGCACTTGCTCTGGCGCTCTCCACTTCTGGCGCATTCGTCATCTGCGCTAGCTCTCGAGCTGGTGGCTGTGACGAGACACTACGTAAGATTCAACGTGAAGGCGGTCAAGCAGTGGCACTAGACGCCGATTTAGCTGATGCTGACGCGGTAGTTAAACTCGCTGAAGATGCGTTAAGCTTTAAAGGACACATCGACATCCTGCTTAATAGCGGGGGCACTATTTTCAGAGCCCCGGCTACCGACTTCCCTTTTAACGAGTGGAGAAATGTGCTTGCTGTCAACATCGATTCAGCTTTCCTACTTAGCCAAATTATTGGGAAATCGATGGTAGAACGTGGGCAAGGCAAAATCATCAATATTGCATCAATGTTGAGTTATACAGGTGGTATTACTGTTCCGGCCTACACAGCGAGTAAACACGCCATTGCGGGTCTTACGAAAGCGCTGGCAAACGAATGGGGCCAGTACAATGTACAGGTGAACGCAATTGCGCCCGGTTACATCAAAACCGATAACACCCGAGCACTGCAAGATGATGAAACGCGCAGTGCTGAGATATGTGCCCGCATTCCTGCTAATCGCTGGGGGGAAAGCGAAGATTTAGCAGGTGCAGCAGTATTTCTTGCGAGCGCAGCGAGTAGTTATGTAAACGGCCATATTCTAGCAGTCGACGGCGGCTTTCTAGCACGTTAATTCACGAACAAGGAAAACAGCTATGAACGAAAAAATAGATACTCGATATGCGATTGGGCGCAAAGAAGCAAACGCATATAACACTCAAGAATTGCGCGATGCGTTTTTGGTCGAAACCCTGATGACAGAGGGCAAAGTCGTATGGATATACACCCATTACGAACGCTTTATGCTTGGAAGTGCCGTACCGACAACGTCAGCGCTAACGCTAGAAACCATTGAAGATCAGTTAAAAATGCCCTTCTTTACCGCCCGTCGCGAAGTAGGTGTGATAAACATCGGCGGTCCAGGCACCATTACCGTTTCAGGCACGACTTACCATTTAGATAACGAGGAAGCCCTATACATCGGCCAAGGCAATGAAGAAGTAATATTTGAGTCAGACAATGCGTCCAATCCTGCCAAATATTACTTAAACTCAGCGCCGGCTCATCACGCCTATCCCTGTAAAAAAATAGGTAGTATGGATGCAAATGTTCTTCATCTAGGTAGTCAAGAAACCTCTAACAAGCGAGATATCAAACAGTTACTTATCAATTCTGTTGTCGATACTTGTCAATTACAGATGGGGTTAACCCGCCTTCACACAGGCTCTGTTTGGAACACTATGCCTGCTCATCAGCATGACCGACGCAATGAAGTGTACTTTTATTTTGATATGGACAGCGAAAGCAGAGTCTGTCACTTCATGGGCGAACCTCACGAAACTCGCCATATTTTTGTAGCAAATGAAGAAGCTGTGGTTTCACCACCTTGGTCAATTCACTGTGGTGTGGGTACAGGAAGCTATGCATTTATCTGGGGCATGGCGGGTGAGAATTTAGATTACGATGATATGGATAAGTTTCCGCCGTCAGAGTTGCGCTAAGCAGCTCTGTTCTAAATAGGTGTAACGATTATGTTGCGGTATATAAAACTCACACTGACTGCCACGGCCCTGTTGCTAACATCGGCGTGTTCGCAAAATGAACTGCAAGGCGAAGTCACCGTATTGCGCTTGGGGCATACGTTGGACACTCAACACTCAGTACATAAAGCAATGGAATATCTTGGAGAGCGCCTAGATTACTATTCTGACGGTACAATGAGTGTGGTTATTTACCCGAGCAGCCAGCTGGGAACCGAGAGGGAGATGGTAGAACTGCTGCAGATTGGCTCACTCGCCATGACAAAGGTGTCGGCAAGTCCTCTGGAAGGGTTTGCGCCTGAAATGAAAATTTTTAGCATTCCCTACATCTTCCGCGATAACGAACACTTCTGGCGTGTATTAAACAGCGATTTAGGCGATGAGTTGCTATCTGGTGTTGAAGACTTCCGACTTAAAGGTCTCGGCTATTACGATGCGGGAAGCCGCAGTTTTTACACCAACGACAAACCAATAGAAACACCAAGCGATCTGAACGGGCTAAAAATTCGCGTATTGAACAGCCCTACTGCAGTAGCAACAGTTCGCGCACTTGGTGGAGCAGCAACGCCCGTCTCTTGGGGAGAACTGTACACTGCGCTTCAGCAAGGCGTTGTAGACGGTGCTGAGAATAACCCGCCCAGCTACTACCTTTCACGTCATTATGAAATTGCCCGTTACTACAGCCTTGACGAGCATACCAGTGTCCCAGACGTCATGTTGGCATCGCTGCCGGTATGGGAAAGTTTGAATGAACAGCAGCAAACGTGGCTAACCAAAGCAATGGAAGACTCTGTTGAATACCAACGCGAACTTTGGAAAACATCTACACAAGCCTCTTTAGAAAAGGTAAAAGCCGAAGGCGTCACAGTTATTACGCCTGATAAAGCACCTTTCGTTGAAGCGGTTAAGCCTTTTCACAAAAGCTTTGAAGGCACGCCTATTGGCGACTTAATTACGCAAATAAAAGCGATGTAACAATGACAATAATACGCCTTATCGATAAAGCCTTAGCCGGCACACTTATAGTTGCCATGGTAAGTATTTTACTTACCGTGATTTGGCAAGTGGTCTCACGTTACGTACTTAAAGACCCCGCTTCAATCACCGAAGAATTATCTAGGTTCATACTTATTTGGATTGGTATTTTAGGTGCGGCTTATGCGTATCGTCAAAACGCGCATTTGGGGTTCAACTTAATTGTTGAGCGTCAGTCTCGTAAAGTGAAACGCCTTCTACTTACCTGCGTTGAAGTCATTGTCATTATCTTCTGTGTTTTGGTGATGGTTTACGGCGGCGCTGAACTAGTGTCTCTTACATTAGAGCTAGAGCAAATCTCAGCAGCGCTAGGTGTGAAAATGGGCTTTATCTATAGCGTGCTTCCCTTATCTGGAGGCCTTATCATTGCCTATGCACTGGTTAACATTACTGCACTTTGGCGAAACAACAATAAGGAGTCAGCGTAATGGAACTGACCGGTATTATCTTAGTCGTCGCCTTTTTTGTACTCCTTCTTTTAAATGTTCCCATTTCAATCAGCATTGGTGTAGCCACGCTGCTTGCTATGGTAATGAGCATGGACATTGCTCCGGCTACCATTACGATTGCCCAGCGTATGGCAGGTGGTCTTAATAGCTTTGCGCTCTTGGCAATCCCATTTTTTGTTTTATCTGGCCTTATCATGGGACGCGGCGGGATAGCTAAGCGATTAATTGAATGTGCAATGGCGCTTATTGGTGCGCTTCCCGGTGGTTTAGCCTTGGTGAACGTTGTTTCCTGCATGCTGTTTGGTGCAATCTCAGGGTCTGCGGTAGCGACCACATCAGCGATTGGCAGCTTTATGTTGCCCGAAATGAAAAAAGCGGGCTACGAGCCGAATTTTAGTGCCGCAGTCACTGCTGCTGCATCAACCACAGGCATGTTAATTCCGCCTAGTAATATCTTAATTGTATACGCTATTGCCAGTGGTGGCGTATCCATCGCCGCCCTTTTTATGGCTGGCTATATACCAGGCATTATGGTGGGTTTAGCGCTAATGCTAGTGTGCTTTGTCTATGCAAAAATGAAGGGATACCCGCTGTCGCCACGACTTCCTTTTAAATTAGTTGTCGAAAAAACTGTTGCCGCACTCCCTTCCCTGTTCCTCATATTCTTAGTGATTGGCGGCATTGTAGGCGGCGTTTTTACCGCTACTGAAGCTGGTGCCATTGCGGTGGTTTACTCATTGCTGTTAGCTGTGGTGTTTTATAAAGAAGTAGAAGCGAAAGCCTTACCCGATATATTCTTAAAAGCAGCGGAAACAACAGCAATTGTAATGCTGCTTATCGCGGCCTCAACGGCGATGTCTTGGCTATTGTCGTTTGAGAACATTCCGCAAACCTTAAGTAACGCACTGTTGTCGATAAGCGATAACCCATTACTTATTCTTCTCTTAATCAACCTATTGCTTATCGTAGTTGGTGCATTCTTGGATATGACACCTGCCGTACTTATTTTTACGCCCATATTTTTGCCGGTGGCCTTAGAACTTGGAATGAGCGAACTGCAATTCGGCATCATGCTCGTGCTCAACCTATCAATTGGATTATGCTCACCACCCGTCGGCGCCGTACTTTTCATTACCTGTGCCATTGCCAAGACCAAACTTGAGAACATCATTCGACCGCTAATACCCTTATATGTGGCTATGTTTGTCGTTCTTATGCTGGTTACGTATGTCGCATGGTTCAGCGAAGCGCTACCGCGTGCACTAGGATTTTAGTAAGGTAGAATCATCAAGACTAAAAGGTGTGGTCAAGCGGTGCTTGATCACATGAACTTTCACTTTTGAGTAACAAAAACATATTGCCCGTATTTGTGTGGTAATATCGGAAGTAACGACATAATAGCGCGGAAAAACAGAGAATTATGAACAAGCGCCCGACTATCAATGATGTTGCAGCCCTAGCAGGTGTATCAAAGCGTACCGTGTCACGCGTCATTAACGGTGCGACCAATGTGGGAAAAGCAACACGTGAGCGCATTGAAGCTGTCATTAAAGAAACGGGGTTTGCCCCTGACAAGCAAGCGCGTGGGTTAAGTACTAGCCGCTCTTACTTGATAGGCTTGATTTATGACAACCCCGATGCCTTGTATATCGACCAAGTGCAAAGAGGCGTGTTAAGCATATGTTCTCAAAAGGGCTACGAATTAGTCGTCCACCCTTGCCGCTATAATGCAGAAGGTTTCGTAGAAGACTGCGTCAATTTTGTACGTCGTTCGAACATAGATGGCGTCATCATACTACCACCGGTATCAGAATCGAAGCTTTTAGCAGACGCGCTGCAGCAAAAGAGCATTAACTATGTCCGGATGGCGTCAGTAGATTTGGATGACCATAAAAATATAGTCGTTAGTGACGACAGAGCGGCGCTAAGTGATTTAGCGCGCTATATGGTGTCGCTGGGCCATAAAGATATTGGTATTATCAGCGGTCCTCAACAGTACTATTCATCTAAAGAACGTTTGGAAGGCTTTGTTGAGACGCTTAACGGTTTAGGTGTCGATGTTCCTAAAAACAGAGTAATTGAAGGTAAAAACAGCTTCGAAAGTGGTATAGAATGCGCGCGTCAATTGCTTATTCAGTCACCACGAGTTAAAGCTATTTTTGCAAACAACGATGAAATGGCAGCAGGCGTATTGAAAGTGGCTCATGAAATGGGAATAACCGTACCTGACGAACTATCCGTCGCGGGGTTCGATGACAACCTACTTGCTGCCCGTGTAATTCCTGCCCTTACCACTGTTCAACGTCCCGTTGGCGATATGGCAGCTATCGCAGCGCGTAAAATCATCGCGCACATCGAAGGCAGTGAAGTTAGTGAAACCGAAACGTATCTGGTCAAACCTCACTTAATTATTCGCGATTCAATCAAAAAAGTGTGATTTTTTACAATGAAGTGTTGCTAACACTCCTTTTTCGACCTATTATGCCACCGGTGGCACTACAATAAAAAAGAATGTTAAAAATAAACAATTTGTAAACAGGGCGTAAAAAGCAACGTTTTCTAATCTATCGCTCTTTTTAAATACACAGTGCTTATTTAACAACGCTTAGCGGTTAAATAAGCCGTAAAGATAAAGCAGGACTTGTAATGGACGTTAAAACACAACTAGTTAAAGTGCATAATAACGATAACGTTGCGGTTGCAACCTGCCCTATCGTGGCTGGCACTTACATCGCTGAATTTGACATTACAGTTAGCCAAGACATTCCTGCTGGCCATAAAGTTGCCTTAGTTACCCTGTCAGACGGTGGCGACATCGTAAAATATGGTTTCAGCATTGGTGCTGCAACAAGCCGAATTAATGCTGGTGAACATGTTCACAGCCATAACGCAAAGACTAAGTTAAAAGGCACTGAACAATACGTTTACGCGCCGTCAAATACCGCTTCAAAACAAAACCATCTTGCTTCTGGATTACAGTTCATGGGCTACAGAAGAGAAAATGGAAAAGTGGGTATTCGCAATGAAGTATGGATCATCAATACCGTAGGCTGCGTAAATCGAACAGCAGACCGTATTGCCAACGAATGTAATCGTCGTTTCGCTAGCGAGTGCGACGGGTTCCGCGCATTTACCCACCCTTTTGGCTGTTCTCAGCTGGGCGATGATTTAGATGACACGCGCACTATCTTAGCCTCTCTCGCATCTCACCCGAACGCTGGTGCGGTGTTAATTGTAGGCTTGGGTTGCGAAAACAATCAGCTTAAGAGTTTGCTGCCTCACGTTGATAAACCGGCAAATCGGGTTCGCTTCTACAACGCACAAGAAGTGGTAGATGAGTTAGAAGAAGGCGTCAATGCGGTTTATGACTTGTTAAAAGTAATGGCTAATGACAAACGTGAGCCTATCGACGCTAGCGAATTAACCTTAGGCATGAAGTGCGGTGGTAGCGACGCTTTTAGCGGTATTACTGCCAACCCAACAGTAGGGCGTGTTACTGATTTAATGTGTAATCTAGGTGGCTCGGTCATTTTAACCGAAACGCCAGAGATGTTTGGCGCCGAACAGCTCTTAATGAATCGCGCAAAAAACAAAGACGTATTCGAGGCGTTTAACTCGCTGATTGATGAGTTTAAGAACTACTTTATCGCCCACAATCAACCTATTTACGAAAACCCGTCTCCAGGCAATAAGGCAGGCGGTTTAACCACGCTAGAGGAAAAGTCTCTCGGCGCGGTTCAAAAAGGTGGAACGTCTACTATTCAGTCCATCTTGCAGTATGGCGAGCCCAAGCAAGATAAAGGCTTAAGTTTATTACAAGCACCTGGTAACGATGCCGTTAGTTCAACGGCGTTGGCAGCATCGGGGGCACATATCGTTTTATTCACCACAGGCCGAGGCACGCCCCTTGGTTTTCCTGTACCCACAGTCAAGATATCGTCAAATTCAGATATCGCTAATAAGAAGCCACATTGGATAGATTTTAACGCTGGACAAGTTCTAGAAGGCGTCTCTATCGATAAGTGTGCCGAAGCGCTACTCCAACATTGCTTGGCAGTGGCATCTGGTCAACAAACCTGCAACGAGAAGAATGGCAGCCATGAGATTGCTATTTGGAAACGTGGCGTCACCCTCTAAAAGAGAGCGTTATGGAATCGATATTATTACATGAAGATAGACTTTTTCCTGCCGATGAAGCAACCCGAAGTGTTGCAAAGGCGCTGTATAAGGAAATTCGAGATCTCCCTATCATAAGTCCACATGGCCATACTGACCCACGTTGGTTTGCACAAAACAATAATTTCACTAATGCAACCGAGTTGTTTATCACCCCTGATCACTATGTGTTCAGAATGCTGTATAGCCAAGGTATTAAATTAACCGATATTGGTGTGCCACGTTGGGACGGCGGCGAAACGGAACAGGATCCACGTAAAATCTGGAAACTTCTGGCAGATAACTATCATCTATTTGCTGCCACACCGTCTCGTTTGTGGTTAGACACTGTATTTCACGATGTATTTGGTTTGCGAGAGATGTTGTGTAGCGACAACGCAACGCATTATTACGACCACATCACTGCGCAGCTTCAAGGGGATGACTTTAAGCCTCGTGCACTGATGGACCGCTTCAATATTGAAGTGATTGCTACCACCGAAGGTGCGCTTGATGCCCTTCCCCATCACGCAGCGATTAAAGATACACCTTGGGCAAAGCGAGTTATTACCACCTTTAGACCTGATGATGTAGTCGATGCTTCACGCGAAGATATTACTTCAAACATTGAGAAACTTGGTGAACTCACCGGTGAAGACACTGCAACCTGGCAGGGCTACCTGAACGCAATTCGTGCACGACGTGCCGTCTTTAGAGAGCACGGTGCAACAGCAACAGATCACGGTCACCCAACGGCGAACACAGCTGATTTAAGTGAAGCTGAGTGTATTGCTTTATTCGATAAAGTAAGAAGTGGAAACAGTAACGCTGAAGACCAAGAGCTATTTAGAGCGCAAATGCTTACCGAATTAGCGGGAATGAGTGTAGAAGACGGCATGGTGATGCAAATTCACCCTGGTTCGTTTAGAAACCACAACAGTCAGCTCTTTACACAGTTTGGTCGCGATAAAGGCCACGACATTCCAATGCAAACAGATTTTGTTAAAGCGCTTCGCCCGTTACTCGGTAAATACGGTAACGAGCCTAACCTGGACATAATTCTATTTACATTAGATGAAACCACGTACAGCCGTGAATTAGCACCACTTGCAGGCCACTACCCTTGCCTGAAACTTGGTCCTCCTTGGTGGTTCCACGATAGCCCTGAAGGCATGTTGCGCTTTAGACATCAAGTGACAGAAACCGCAGGTTTCTTCAATACTGTTGGTTTTAATGACGATACGCGCGCGTTCTTGTCTATTCCTGCACGTCATGATGTTGCCAGACGCATTGATTGTCGCTTCCTTGCACAGCTAGTTGTGGAGCATCGCATTAGTGAAACAGAAGCGACCAGCATTGCAAGAAAACTCACATATGATTTTGCTAAACAAGCGTACAAACTGGGGTAATCATGACAAAGCCGTTATCAATTTCAACGCTACCTCTTTTAAGTGACAGCGTAAGTAAACCAAATTACGACCTGGAAGCAACCGGTTGTGGCATTGTGCATATTGGTCCAGGCGCCTTTCACCGTGCGCACCAAGCGTATTATACCGAAAAGGCGCTGGCTTATGGCGGTGACTGGCGCATTCACGGTGTGTCAATGCGCAGCGCATCACTTAAAGAAGCGTTGAGTACACAAGACAATCTCTACGCGTTGTGTATTGTTGATAACGATCCTGAAACCCACATTATCGGCGCAATTAAAACCCTTTCTACATTAGCACATGATCGTGAAGACATTGTTGCTGCGCTGGTAAACAAGCAAACTAAAATTGTGACGCTTACCGTGACAGAAAAGGGCTATTGCCTTAATGCACAAGGTCATCTAGATACTGAGCATCCGGATATTAAAGCTGATTTAGTCACGCCAGAAACACCGGTAAGTGCAGTTGGCCTAATTGTGCAAGCGCTGGCACAACGTAAGCAGGCAGGCTATGCAGATATTACCATTATCAGCTGTGACAACGTGTCAGACAACGGTAAAAAGCTGCAAAAAGCGGTGACCGAGTTCGCCAATAAAACGGATGAATCACTCGGCCAATGGATCAGCGAGAACATCGCCTTCCCCTGCACTATGGTTGACAGTATTACGCCAGCAACTGAAGACAGCTTTAAAGCCAACGTTGCCGCTGAGCTGGGTTTAACTGATAACTGGCCTATTCAGCGAGAGGCATTTACTCAATGGGTGGTTGAAGATAATTTTTCTGGCCCACGACCCGCTTGGGACAAAGTTGGCGTTACTTTCACTCATGATGTGAGCTTCTTTGAAAAAGCTAAGCTTCGCATTCTAAACGGCACACATTCAACACTGGCCTACATAGGGTTATTGCTTGGCAAGGAAACCGTATTCGACGCAATGCGTACCCCAGCCATAAAGCAACTGATTCAAACCATGTTGAAAGAAGAAATTGTTCCGTCTCTATCCAGTGATAACGAGAATGCCGATAGCGGAACACAAGACTTCGACCTGAACGCTTACGCACAAGACATTGTTAAGCGCTATGAGAATAAGCATATTCGCCACATGTTGTCGCAAATTGCTTGGGATGGGTCACAGAAAATCCCATTTCGAATTCTCGACACAGTACGCGATAACCTAAAAGCAAAACGAAATATTGATTTGCTCTGCAGTGCCGTTGCGGCCTGGTGCCTATTTGTAAACAACAAGGCACGTTTAAACGAAACTATCACCGACCCGCTAGATAGTATGTTAAGGGCTACAGCAAAATCGGTAGACTTTCAGGCAATAGAACTTGCAAAAAAATTGCTATCTCTTGAAACCATGTTCGCCGAACTGTCGGTAAACACTACGTTCAAAGAAAAAGTGCTCGAAAAAGTTAATCAACTGCTTGATATTTTATCGCACGACAACAGCAACGAAGATCAGCAAAGTTCTGCTCCCACTACGTTACCAGAAAGTTCGCTAGATTCACTAAAAGGAACCGCGTGATGAAAAGTACCTTTTCCATGCTTAAAGGCGTCCCATTACTGCCTATTATTCAGCCTAAATCTGTTGACGAGGGGCTTCACCTAGCAGAAGCAATTGCAAATAGCGGCCTGTGCAACATAGAAGTAGTGAAACGCAGCGACGCAGCATTTGAAGCCCTGTCAGCGATTAGAAAACAGTTTCCTGAACTCGTTGTGGGTATGGGCACATTGTTAAATCGCAACCACGTATTTGAAGCGTTGGATGCAGGCGCGCAATTTTTGATAACGCCTACAAGCTCAGAGACATTGCTCGATACACTGATTGCGTCTAATGCACCCTTTTTGCCAGGTGTCGCTACGCCTGCCGATATTCTTTTGGCGCACCAAAAAGGCATTCGCGAAATGAAGTTCTTTCCTGCGAGTCTTAGCGGCGGAACACCTTTTCTTAAAGCTATTTCAAGCGTATTTAGCGATGTTTCCTTCTGCCCTACCGGCGGCATTAATGGCGACAACGCGAATGAGTATCTCTCGCTTGGCAATGTAAGAGCAGTAGGCGGTACATGGATGATGCCGAAGGCAGCCATTGAAGCAAAAAATTGGCAAGCTATAACTTTGGCATGTCAACAAAGCCTAACATTGTTTGATGAGGCTGCGGCATGAGCATAGTTGATACCAACCAAAGAATAGTTATTTTTGGCGAGTGCATGGTAGAGCTTCGAAGCACTCAGCGTGAGTCATCAGTTAGTACGCGCGATGAAAACACAGATAATAATCTGATGGCGAAAAGCTTTGCTGGCGACACGTACAACACTGCAGTTTATTTAAAACGCTGCTTGCCTTCATCTTCCATTAGTTACTTAACGGCGATCGGCGCAGACTTTTTAAGCGATGAGCTGCTGTTTAAAATGGGTGAGCACGAAATTAACACTGATTTAGTGTTTCGCTCGTCATCGCGTAACCTTGGCCTGTATATGATCCGTAACGACAACGAAGGTGAAAGAACCTTTGCATATTGGCGTAACCAATCTGCAGCAACACAGACGCTCAACATTATGAAGGGCGCTGAATTTGCTTGTGATTGGTTTTATTTGAGCGGTATCTCTATTGCCATTTTAGATGACGAACAGCGCGCTACACTTTTCGAACTGATTTCGTCCCTCAAGGCCAAAGGCAGTAAGATTGCCTTTGATCCTAATTATCGAGCTCGCCTTTGGTCATCTCAAGAAGATGCCAAGTACTGGACGGGTAAGGCATATGCTGAAGCAGACTTGGCGTTCCCAGGTGCAGACGACCATTTAATGCTGTTTGGCCACACTAATGCTGATGAAATATTTAGCTATTTAGCCGACAAACAGATTGAAGAAATTGTTATGAAAAACGGGGCGGTTGGCGTTCATATACTCCGTCAACAAGAACAATGTATTGTGCCTGTTGAGCGTGTTGAACAGGTGGTTGATACAACGGCTGCTGGCGATGCATTTAATGGCGGTTATATGGCCGCTCGACTTGCAGGTAGAAAGCCTGTTGAGAGCGCGAGCTATGGGGCAAAAGTGGCTGCGACTGTGATTACCTACCCCGGTGCCATTATATCAGGCGATGCCTTCACTAATCACATACCGTCGCTATAGTCGGTATGTGACATTCCTCTTTCTTTTCTCTTCTATTTCCTGCCATTGTAACCATAAGCAAGCACGCTAATTAAGATAAAGGCGATCCCCCACTAAAAAACGCGGCACGCCCGCAATAACGCGCCACTTCATTTTTATGTGAGCTTACAATGTGTCTCGATATACGTATTTTGCCAGTGGGTGCGCTGTCGCTTTTAGCTCTCGCACGAATATTTGCGCCATTTTCGCCGCGCCCACAACATTCAAGTGAGTGTCGTCCGTTTTGCCTTCAGGGTAGCGCGCATAAAGGTCGGCGGGCACCTTAATGAAGTAATGGTTGCTGTTAGGCTCGCCTACCTGAGCAAGAAAATCGCAAGTTAAAGCGTTCATAGGGATAAATGGCACGTTATTTTGTGCTGCCACTTTCTTCGCTGCATCGGCATACGCCAGCAACGTCCGTTTTAATACACCTTCCTCAGTGAAATGACGCCTGCAAATACTACTTGTGATAATCACTGATGCCCCTTTTGCTTCAACATCCTGAACAAACTGATTCAAGTAAGCTGGATAAGCATTTTCCGGGTCGGCATAGCGAGCAGGATCCGACTGTTTTTGATCGTTATGACCAAACTGAATAGCCACATAATCACCTTCAGACAGATCGGATAACAGAAGCTGCCAGCGTCCCTCATCTACAAATCGCTTTGTGCTTCTGCCGTTAGCCGCGTGGTTTTTAATATTAAGATTGGGTAGCATGAATTCAGGAAGCAATTGCCCCCACCCACGTTCTGGATATGACAACATAGGCTTGTCTGACATGGTTGAGTCGCCGACCAAATGTAGGGTAACTGGCTTTTTGTAGGGTGGAGCTTTTGCAGCCTCTTCACTGCCTTTATTAGTAGCGCTTTGGATTGAAGCACTTTGGGAACCCGAACTGGTAGGTGCATAAGCGCTAGATTGCGCCGCGTAACTAATGTGAAGTGTACTCGTGCCTTGCTGGTCTGCCACTGCAATAGTACTCGATACAGCAAAAACGCTTGCAAGACTGTAGCGCAGCGCGTTGAATATTTTGCCTGTGGTGGGTTTACTTAAATATCTCACACCTTTTCTCCTTCTCAATATTTCTATTGTTGCGATGCAAATTGTTCAAAAAGTGAGGTAGAGGCGTGCTGAACTCCTCCCGGCCTACACTTTTTGCACATAAAAAAGGCCATCATTACGATGGCCAAACACACCCGTCTTCACGGAACACAACATTTAATTATTATCTCAGGCCGGCCAACATAATTGGCCGGCCTGTTTTTTACATAGTATAACGAGCGCCCAAGAAGAACTGACGGCCCGTGTGGTTGTACTCACGTACCAAGTTCAAAGAGCCATCACCCGTGGTAAACAAGCGCTCGTACTCATCGGTAAGATTAATGACTTCAAAGGTCAACGTTAGCTCGTCGTTTACGTTATAAAATGACGAGAAATCTACCTGCGTAGGTCCTGTCGTACCGTGCGCAACGTTACCATTGCTGCCAGTAAAGTCTGTCAGGTAATCGTCGCGTTTGTTAACTGACACACGCGCACCGTATTGGTCTGTTTCGTAATACACCGTAAAGTTGTACGATGTTTCACTCATACCTTCGATGTCGTCAGCGTTAACGTGAGTGTAGTTCGACACGATACCCATGTTTTCGAACAGTCCTGGTAGAAAGCTTAGCGGCTGCTGATAAATTAGCTCATAACCGCTTACACTTCTGTCTTCAGCGTTAATTGGACTGCTATGCTCGTATGGAATAGTGCGTGGGTCTAGCGCAATTACAGGGTCAAACTGTGCATCGTTGTCGATAAAGTCGTAGTAAGCACTGTCGACTAAACGCTCTTCTGATGCGCGAACAATCCAGTTATCAATGTCTTTGTAGAACACTGTTGCTGCTAGTAGCGCTTCGTCATCGAAGTACCATTCAACACCAAAGTCAACGTTGTTCGACGTAAACGGATCAAGGAATGGGTTCCCCACGCTCACCGAGCCGTTAATATAATCAAAGCTTGGGTTACCAGGGTTTAATGAGTTCAGGCTTGGACGAGTCATAGACTGTGTTAAGCCAAGGCGAACAACTACGTCATCGGTTGCTTCTAGTGCTAAATTAACCGCTGGTAGAAAGTTGTTGTAGTCATTTTCAATTTGTACGGTTTCACCTTGAATAAAGCCCTCGGAGGTTGTGGTTGTTTTCACGTAACGCACACCGTAGTTGGCCCGAAGCAACATGTCGCCAATCTCATAGCTTGTATCCATCTCGATGTACGCAGCAGAGGTTTCCTCACCTACTTGCCAGCTTTGTGCAGAGCGTGGTGTCCAAACAACGTCTAGCAATTGGCTGTTTATAGCGTCAAAGTCAGCCACAAGGAAGGGGTCAAGTGGTCCATCAAAACCGCTACCGAAGTCATCTACAGGCATCATTTCTGCAAATCCCACCGCCGAATCTTGGTCTGGGAAGCCATTGATTTGCTCTTCGCTGTAAGTTACAACGCGATCGTTATAAGCAAAGCCGGCCTTAATAGTGACTTCGTCGCCAAGGTAAGTGGCATCAAACTTAACCGTATCATTTTCGCGCAAGACATCGGTGGCGCGTAAGCGACCGTCGCTTAAATTATAGTTACTTGCATCGTTTACATCATAGCCGTAAGTAAGTTGCGGAGCATTGATATTATTGCTGAAATCAAAGCCATAGCTCGTTTCTTCAAGTAGCGTCATGTTGTAACGATATTGCTCTGAACGAGCGTCAGATTCTGCAGTACCTGCCATCATATCAAGTTTAAGGTTTTCACCAATAAACCACTCGCCAGAAATCACGAATTGGCTAAAGTCAGTGGTTGATTCTTGTAAGCGGCTTTCTATACGCGATTTGATACCTTCGTAAGTGCCAGCCAGCACCTGTTTGCCGTTTGGATGTACCGTAATAGAGGTAGGCGTAATTTCATCGAATGTACTTCTAAACATATGGAAGAAGTTATACATGGTACGGGTGTTATCAAGCTTAGACACTAAACCGTCTAACGTTAATGTGAAATTGTCTGTTGCAGCCCACTGAATAGACCCCGTAAAACCAGTACGCTCTTGGTCATTACCGAAGTAATCAGGTCTCGGTAAACGCGGTGTCCACAAACAGTTAACGGGATCGACAGATTCGCCTTGATACTCGCAATTACCGACATCTGGTGTACCGTTCACGACAGTCTCAGATGTGTCGGCAAAGATGCCGCCCCCGTCGCGAACCGGTGTTGTCCAACGAACAGTTCCGAATCCTTCCTGCCTTACTGTGCGCTCAGAAAACGCGGCAGAAAACAATACGCCCACTTTGTCATCAGCAAAACGGTTGCTGATCATAAAGGCTGCACGTGGATCTGTCTCTTCAGTAATGCTGTTATACCCGCCCTGAAGGGATGATACGAATTTAAAACCGTCATAATCGAACGGTTTTGCTGAATAAAGATCAACGGTACCTGCAATACCACCTTCTTCCATTGAAGCTGTAGGAGATTTTTGAATATCTACACGGTTAAACAACTCAGATGCGAAAATGTTAAAGTCGAAGCCCCGTCCGCCGTTAACACCGCCACCTGAGTCTGTACCATCTGTGCTTGCTGGTACTTCCATGCCATTTAGTGTTGTGCGGGTAAAAGAAGGGCTCAAACCACGTAAGGTAATTTGGCGACCTTCCCCACCTTCACGAGAAATAGCTACGCCGGGTACACGTTGAATTGACTCAGCAATATTTAAGTCCGGGAATTTACCAATATCTTGCGCAACTATAGATTCTTTGCTGTTAACTGATGTTCGCTTTTCCATCAGTGATTTATTGAGAGACCCACGAAAGCCAGATACCTCGATGACTTCCATATTTTGTGCTTCGGTTTCACTAGTTTGTTCGTCTTTGGCTTCTTGCGCATGAATATGTGCGCCTGACAACGCTAGCGTAACAAGAACAGCGAGTTGCTTTTTCTTTGGTAACATTGTTGTTTCTCCGGTTTTTATATTTATAAGAGACGCGCATACTGACAAAAGGTGAAGATGCTTTTGAAACGTGTGTGAACTATTCAAATTTACACAAATTCAACATTTATCGTATTTAACCATTTCACTCCCCTTTATGCCACCGGATAACATTTTGGTGATTCATACCGTCAATGCTTTACATTTATCCGATAGCACGTCTTGGCTGTTAAGGAAGCGAAAACGCGTCAATTCTAATTCATTCTCTATAGTGGTCTCGTAAACCACCAAAACCTTGAATGAGAAGAATTGCAGGGTACAGCTATGTTTTCTAATTAACGCAAAACTTCTCTTCGGCAATAATGCAAACCTCGAAAACAACACTCAAGCTTTACATTTGATTTACATCCTAACTAGTTATGCTACCGGTGGCAACATGTTTGTAGAAAAAATTTACAATAAGTAGGAATTTGGTAGACAATAATTAGAGAAAAAGATACTTCTTGAGTTGACGTAATAAAGGGGGAAAAGAGGCGCGAGACCAATAAATACAGCCACTTATTAAATTTAAGCCGCATTATTGACTCGTAAAATAAAAGTTAATAAATGTAGATAATTCCGTTGACATATGAGCAAATAAAAATCATTATGCTACCGGTAGCACATGGTGTATTTACAATGTTATAAAAATAAGGGTTTGTTATGCTAAAAGGTATTCTACGCGCAGCTTCCATTGTAGCTTGCACGGCGTTTTTTTCTTTCACTGCTAATGCAAATGATTGGGTACAAATGCCTCTCGACAACACGCAATCTTGGTCTATCAGAATGATAGAGTCTGAAATGGTGCGTTTCCCAGAAGCTTGGCAAATCGATTGGGATGAGAACCCACAGTGGGATTACGTTCATGGCCTCAACCTCCTCGCCATAACAGAGGTCTATCAAGATACTAAAGATCCCCGGTTTTTGTCTTATGTAAAAGGTTACTATGACATGTTGGTTCAGGAAGACGGAAGTATCAAAACTTATGATATCAATAAGTTTAATATTGATATGGTTAACCCTGGCAAAGTGCTGTTTTTCCTTTATGAAGAAACCGGCAACCCTAAGTACAAAAAAGCCGCTGACCTCCTTAGAACGCAGCTTACTACTCACCCACGTACCGAGCAAGGTGGCTTTTGGCATAAGAAACGCTATCCAAACCAAATGTGGCTTGATGGCCTTTACATGGGTGCTCCCTTCTACGCTGAATACATTGTTAAGTACGGCGATATGAAAGAGCTAGACGACGTATTTTTACAATTTGAACTCATTGAAGAGTACCTTTACGACGAAAAAACAGGCCTCCCCTTACATGGCTGGGACGCATCTAAAAAGCAAAAGTGGGCTGATAAAGAAACAGGTCTTTCTCAACATCACTGGTCTCGTTCGCTAGGTTGGTATGCTATGGCAATGGTGGATGTGCTAGAAGTTGTCCCTGCCGAACACCCAAAAACACCGTGGCTACAAGCGCGCTTTAAAGCGTTTATCGACGCTACGCTTACCTATCAACATAATTCAGGCACCTGGTATCAGGTTACTGACTTGGGAAGCCGTGAAGGAAACTACCTTGAAGCATCAGGTACAGCTATGTTGACCTACGCTATGGCTAAAGGTGCAAGCCTTAAGTTTCTTCCTGAGGAATACAAGGCTCATGCAGAAAAAGGCTTTGCAGGACTTCTTGATCAAATGATTTCGGTTGATCAAGAAACTAACGTTATCAGCCTTGAACAAGTTTGCGCTGTTGCTGGTCTTGGTGGAAATCCATATAGAGATGGTTCATTCGACTACTACATGAGTGAGCCAATCAGAGCAAACGACGCGAAAGGTGTAGGTCCATTCATTCTAGCTGCACATTTTTTGAATAAGTGAAAAGCGCTAAATCGTTAATAAAAGGGGTATATGATGGTCCGACCTAACTCACCGAATGCCAGACGTCACTTCTTAAAGTCTGGTCTCGCCACCACTGTTGCAGCTTCTGGGATGGCTGTAGGTGTTCCTACATTCCTACCTGGATGTGCAAATGTGACCGAAATGGGAAGGACTCAACGCCAGTGGGACGCCGAAGCAAACCTTATTAAAGGGATGATAAAGCGCCCCACCTTTGCAAAGCGCGAAGCTAATGTTACCGACTATCTAAAAGAAAATGGCAGTGACTTTAAGCAAGCGTTACATGCAGCTATCGACCAAGTCGCACGCCAAGGTGGTGGCAAAGTGGTTGTGCCAAAAGGCGACTGGCTATGCAGTGGACCAATTCACTTACAGTCGAATATAAACTTGCATATTGAGGCAGGCGCAACCATTCGATTTTCTACCCATCCTGATGATTACAAACCCTACGTTTTTACGCGCTGGGAAGGTATGGAGTTAATGGGTTACTCCCCTCTTATTTATGCGTTTGAGCAAACTAATATCGCGATTACCGGCAAAGGTACGCTTGACGGTAGCGCGGCAAAAGACAACTGGTGGCCATGGAAAGGTAAGTGGAAGGCTTCAACATGGGGTGACGATCCGGTTGAGAACCAAAAATATACCAGAGACACACTGCAAGAAATGGTAGAAAACGGGACACCCGTTAGTGACCGCGTTTTTGAAAATAATTACCTGCGCCCTCCGTTTATACAACCTTACCGCTGTGAAAATGTACTTATTGAGGGTGTAACCATCCTGCGCTCTCCATTTTGGTTAGTTAACCCTGTGCTTTGCAAGAACGTCACCGTTAACGATGTGTACTGTAAAAGTTTCGGCCCAAATTCGGACGGGTGCGACCCTGAAAGCTGCACGAACGTGCTTATCTCTAATTGCACGTTTGATACAGGAGACGATTGCATCGCCATTAAATCTGGACGCAATGCAGACGGCAGAAGGGTCAATGTTCCCTGCAGTAATATCGTCATAGAACATTGCGAGATGAAGGCTGGCCATGGCGGTGTTGTAATCGGCAGTGAAATATCCGGTGGTGTAGAGAATCTCTATGCTCAGTATTGCACCATGAGTAGCCCTGACTTAGACCGCGGGATTAGAATTAAAACCAACAGTATACGGGGTGGTCACCTAAAAAATCTAAACTATCGCAATATCGATATTGGGACGGTGAAAGACGCTGTTGTCGTGAATTTCTTCTACGAAGAAGGTGATGCCGGTAACTTCCCTCCTCTACTTGAAGATATCACGATAGAGAACTTAAACGTTGCGTCAGCTAGCCGGGCCTTTGTGCTTCGAGGGTATGACCATACGCCTATTTCTGGGTTGACGTTGAATAACATAACGATAAACCGTGCGCTTAAAGATGCCGTTATCGAAAACGTAGCGCACCTTTCAATAAACAATGTGTTTATCAATAGCCAACCATTTAACAAGCACGCGCTGTAGAATAAAGACTATGGATTTGAATAAAGCACGTGTCAGTCTTAGTTTAGTCTTTGTGTTGCTGGCGGGTATATTTTTCAGTGGATTAAGCGCGGCAATGCCAGCAACTACGGATGTAGTGGTAGCTAAATCACATGAAAGTGACGATGACAGTGACGTAACTAAGGACGCTTTACCTCATTTTAACTCTGTGTCCCAAGCTGTTGCTTATATCGAGTCTCACAAGCCACAAAAAGATAAAGTATGGACCATCTTTATTAACGAAGGCATTTATCGAGAGCGTGTCGTCATAAAGGTTGATAATGTTCACTTGATGGGCCAGTCGCAAGAATCAACGACTATCGTTTTTAATCGATATGCAGGTCAAAAAGTCGCAGAGAATTCTCAAGAAAAATGGGGAACTCGTCGCACTGCCACTGTGGAGATTTTAGGGGATAATATCACTCTGGAAAATATCACTATCACCAATGATTTTGATTATCCCGGTAACGAGGTCAAAGCAAAGGACGATCCTACTCGATTATCAGGTACGCAGGCAGTAGCGCTTAAAACCGATGTGAACTCAGATCGCACTTACCTTAAAAATGTCGCACTCTGGGGTTACCAAGATACCCTCTATTTAAAAGGTGACCGTGCTCTGATTGAAGGCGGAACAATAGCAGGACACATTGACTTCATTTTTGGTGAGGGCACCGCGTTTTTTGAAAGCGTTTCTATTGTTTCCCGTACACGTTATTCTGGCGGTGATAGCGAAGGACTAACAGGCTACATTACCGCCCCAAGCACTCATTTACAGCGCCCTTATGGGTTAACATTCAATAACTGTAGGCTTGAAAGAGAACACGGCGTTCCAGATCAAAGCGTGGCACTGGGAAGGCCTTGGCATCCAACAACCACCTTTTCAGATGGCCGATATGCAAACCCTTACGCTGTAGGTAAATCCACGTTTATCAACACCTATATGGCAGGTCATATCATCCAAAAGCGCTGGACTACTATGGGTGGAACTACGCCGTCAGGTATAAAGAGACCATTTGATCCCCACACAGAAGCAAGATTTTCCGAGTACCAATCTCATGGCGAAGGTGCACCTAAAGCAGCCTCCTCACCAGCAGTAAACTCTCATTTTCTGAATGATAAAAACGCAGCTTTTTACACTAAAGAGGCGGTATTGCGAGGCTGGGTGCCTTATAGCACCCCGAACGATATTAAATAGTGCAACATTAGCGTAAGTAATTTGCTCGGCACATTGCGTAACTATCTGGCATCTATTATCTTTTAGTTATCACTGTGCATCTCATTACCTTATGTCCATACGCTTTCGATATATCGCTGCTTTAGCGCTAACAGCATCGCTGATTACTCTGTCTTTTTTAATACTTTCTGAGTTAATAAAGGGCCAAAAGCAAGATGGAGAGATAATCAATATTGCAGGCCAACAACGTATGCTATCGCAACGCATAGCAATGCTCGCGGCTTCACCCACATTATGCCAAGACAGCCAGGAATTGCGCTATTTAATACAAGACCTTGCTAAATTCGAACAAAATCATAAGTATCTTGTCTCGTTGGAACATCTGCCGACTCAAATCTTTAACACTTACTATAATGAGGGACAGCTAGACTCAAAAGTCAAAAACTTAGTCAATAAAACTGAGGCCTTAGTGCAAAACGCACGTTGCGAAACTTCTTTACTTATGCCTGTAGAGGAGCTTACTTCCCTTCTCATGCAGCTAGACAATGTTGTGGACCAATTTGAAAAGGATGCAACCGAACGTGTAGATACTGTTCTAACTATTGAAATGTACCTTTGGCTTGCAGTACTGGCTCTTTTAAGTTTTGAGGCCGTGTTTATCTTCGCCCCTATGGAGCGTCAGGTTAGACGTTCTATGAGTTCATTAAAGCAGTCAAAAGAGATAGCGCAACAAGCAGCAGAGAGAGCAGAAAAAGCGAATAAAGCAAAATCAGAGTTTCTTTCTAGTATGAGTCATGAGCTACGCACACCGATGAATGGTTTATTCGGCATGATAGAGCTAGCCATTGATAATTCAGAGAAAAGTAACTTGTATCTAAAGAAGGCTAAAACTGCAGGCCGCCAACTGCTCGTTTTAATCAACGACATTTTAGACATTTCGAAAATCGAAGCGGGCAAGATAAAAATAGAACAAGCGCCTGTCGACTTGCTACAAGTGCTAGACGATGTTGTGTCTTTGCAACGGGTTTATTGCCAGCGTAAAGGTCTAGAGTTCAACTACTTGAAAGACGTAGATCTTCCCCATGTGATAGAGGGAGATATTACGCGAATCACACAAATACTGCACAATCTATTAAGTAACGCGATTAAGTTTACTAGCGAAGGTTCAGTGACATTAAAAGTTACACACACTAAACATGAAAATGGCAATCGCCTTGTTTTTGATGTTATCGACACTGGTATTGGCATCCCCTCATCGAAACTAAAAAACATTTTTTATAAATTCGAACAAGCCGACCATTCAACTACGCGAGAGTTTGGTGGTACAGGACTAGGGTTAAGCATCGCAAAGCAGTTAGCCAACTTAATGGAGGGCGATATAAATGTTGTTTCTACGGTAGGTCGCGGCAGTACTTTTACCTTCACAATGGCGGCTAAAGAAGCACACTTACCAGATATTAATATTGTGCCACACACTAACCTACGCTGTGCGATCATCGACGACCTTCAAACCAGTCGCGAATACTTTGAACACATAGTTGCATCTATGTCGGTTGAACCATGTAGCTATAGTAGCGCAAAAATATTTTTAGATGACAAACCGTTTAGCTTTGACGTTATTATTCTTGACCTCTCTATGCCAGGAATGAGCGGCGTAGATTTACTTCAACAGCTTAAGCGTCTCAAACCACCAAAGTTTCCCAAAGTAATATTAATTTCAGCTGAGCTAGAAAGATTGGAAGACGAGCACGAAATACTTGACAGTATTTGGAAAACTCATGCCAAACCAATTAACAGACGTGAACTCGAAAATGATTTAAGTAAGTTGATTGAAACTAAGCCTGTTAGTCGCCAAGAGATGCAAGAACTCAATAAGAAAAAGCGTATATTACTGGCAGAAGATAACGAAATTAACGCCGAGATTGTCAAAGCTATACTGCAAACAGAAGGTTACAAATATCTGCATGTTAAAAATGGTCATGATGCCGTAGAGGTAGGCAAGCGTCATAATTTCGACCTCATTCTTATGGATTGTAATATGCCAATTATGGATGGTATTGAAGCTTCCACTATTTTGAGAAAAACAATGGAAGCAAACACCCCTATCATAGCGTTAACCGCTAATGCGTTTGCCGAGGACAAAGAAGAATGTTTGGCCGCAGGCATGAACGACTTCCTAGCAAAGCCATTGGATAAAGACACCCTGTTAACTACAATTAAAAAGCATATTTAATAGCGCGTTTGAAACACTTCAACGAAGCTGCACTAGACCGTTCGTTACAGTCCAATCAACCGTTTGCTAGGCGGTGTAAGCTTCTTGTTCGCCTATATAACCTGGCGCAATAGCAAGGTTGTCAGTGTCTGCTAGGCTCTGCTGATTTCTAAGCCAAAGCTGGTATTCACCGGTGCGTAAACTGGCATGCTTGGTACAGTCAACGTTCCAACGCCTTAACAAATACCCTGCCATGGCTGCGCGCACTTCTAAAGTCAACACGCCTTCTTCCATAGCGTAGTCCAGCTCTATAGCCGTAGAATATTTAATATTTTTCGGGTGAGGCACAATTTCAAGAGAAATAAGCCTTCCCCACTCTTCATCGTGCTCAATGCATTCGTGAGTTTCAGGCTCAGTTTTAACTGTAACTTTACTAATTCTTGTTAGCACAAAATCTCGAAAGCTTTGAGATTTTCTGTCGAACGCTCGCACATGCCAGCGCTGACCGTTGTCAACAATGCTGTGTGGCACGAGCTCACGTGCGCCACTGCCACTAGACAGAGATGTGTAAATAACGCTCATCGCCTTTTTATTTACTATGGCTTGTACAACTTTCGCTACCACAAAAATATCAGGTACGTTCAGCGAAGATGCACTTTCTACCGGAAAGTGTACATCGCCAATAGCGTCGAAGCCGTCCGATATATCGTTAGCAAGCTTTACCAAGGTACGTTTTGCATCGTGTTCGAAAACCGGAACGAAGCTTTCTGTTTGAAAATAACGTTTTTCCCTTGGATCGTAGACTAAGTTATTCGGCGCTAACTCTTTATATAGCGTAAAGTCACGAGAGCCAGCCGATAACCCCACTTCAAAACGATTGATTAAATCTTGGCGATGAATGGCCCCTTTAAACAAAAGGCAGAAATCGATATACGCCAATCGTTGGCGTTGAGAAAAAGAAATAGTCTCTAACATGGTGCGCACTTATTGTATTTTTATTCAGTGTGGTTTATTTAAAGCCGTATGTAAATAGCAATAGAAATAAAAAAGCCCAGCACTTGGCTGGGCTTAAACTTTTAGCATTTAAGGTTTATGATTTCGCACGCTTACGAGCGAAAAAGATACCACTTAACGCCAGTAGCGATAGCACAAAGGTACCTGGTGCAGGTACTTGGGTAATATCAAAGCTCGCCCCTTTAAATTCGATATCTTGAGGAATGCCCCCACCTAGCGTTCCGCCAAAGCCAACCGAGGCTGAAAGCGGACTAAATGATGCTCTCCCTACTGCATTTGCGATAAACTGCACTGTGTATAGGTCGTTTATCACGTTTTGAAACTGGTGCCCGATATCGATGCCAGGTCCTTGGAAAGCAGAAGAGCCTACTGTCGCTAAGTTACCCTCAATCAGTGGAAGAAATAACTCTATCACTGGCGATGGCATAGGTAACCCAAACGGCCCTTCGATTTGCCCAAGTACACCAAATGGGCCTTGAGACGCTGCACTACCCGCAACATAACTCAGTAATGATGTATCAAAACTAAATACAGTATCGTATACATCAAACAACGTAGGCAATGACCCAACATTAGACAAACTAGACAAACTTATAGTGGCCGTAATGGTTTCACCAATATCGTAGCTGCCTTTGTCTGTTGATATTTCAATTATTGCAGCATTGGCATTTAGCGTTACCGCTGCTATAAGCATTAAAAATAACTTTTTCATCTTTTTATCCTATTAACCAACTGCACAAGCGTTGCGTGTACATAATGACATTAGTGCATAGAGATCGAAGATATTTAACACGCCGTCATTGTTGAAATCGTGAGCCTGTAGCGATGCCTGCCTGGTTAGTAAAAGACCATATAAAGCAGTGATGTCGTTGTAATCTACATCTGCATCACCATCCATGTCGCCTACTACAGGCTCCGGCTCACTCGTGTCAGGGAAATCCAATACCACAACTACTGGGTCGTGATCTGATGAGCGATACGCATCAGCGCCGTAGTAACTAGAAAGCTGAGTTTCAGTCTTATAATTTACGTTATAATCGAATACGCGGGGTTCATCGGCGTTAATGTGCCATACCGTTGCGTCTACCACATATTCCGTTAACGAAGGGCTAGATAAAGCGTGATCTAAGTAACCTACTTCTCCGCCGAAGCTATAGGAATAAGCGACGTCTCCATCAAATAAGTTAACCAAGTTACTGTAGCCAGCCTCTTCAAGCGCAAGGATAGGGTCTTCTTTCGCATAGGCATTCAAATCACCCATTACGATAACGCGGTCAGACAAGACGTCACTGTTTTGCTCAACAAGGGAAATCAGACCTTGTGCTGCTTGGGTACGCAGTTCATTCCAACAACCTTGGCCGTCACCTGAGTCTGCGTCGTTGCCTGTCGCACCACCACAACTTTTTGACTTAAAGTGGTTTATCGCTAAGGTAAAGCCTTCGCCATTACTGTTCACGCTAAAGCTTTGTAGTAAAGGTTGACGGTTACCATAGTCAAATGGTGCGTCAGATGAAGTCACAGGGTTACCCTGTAGCGTGACTACGGCAGGCTTATAAATAATACCAACAGCAATTTCGTCACCGCCTAATTGAGACTCTAATGCCACATAGCTGTACTCGTCGCTGCCAAGTTCGGCGTTAACGCTATCAACCAATGTCGCAATTGCAGAATCGCTGCCATAACCGTCATTTTCAATTTCAACAAGACCAAGTACGTCTGCATTCATTGCCACAATGGCAGATACAATTTTCGCTTGTTGACGAGCAAATTCAACTTCTGAATCAGCACCGCGAGAGGTTGGAAAATCGGGACCATTGAAGTAATTGAGTACGTTAAAGCTAGCCACTTTTACATCACCGATAGCATTTAGCTGCGGCTCCGCAATTCGTGGGTTAGTGCGTACGGTTTGAATATCACCAACAGGGATAAGGTTATAAGCACCAAAAGCGTAATGTAATACACCTTCTAGGGCCTCTACACTGTCTCCCAAACGCAGTGGATTGTTGTGCGATAAACCACCTGCTGGGAAAGGAATGCCATCCAAATTCTGTGATGTAGCTCCGTCCTCAACCAATAAGGTGTTTAGTGCATTGATTTCAGCTAGCGCCAACGCCTCTTCTGAACCCGCTACAAACTGATTAGTAGGAATAAATAAGCGTTCTGACGACACGTTAAACTGACCATAACGTCCAAGATTGTAGATATCAGAAACTTTAAGGGTTTGCTCAAAACTAATATGCATGCCCTCTAGTGCTTCTAAGTCAGTATCAAGGCTAAATGGCATAGCAACTGAAGTGTAAAGCACACTGCTACCAGCACCAGTAACTTCTACATCTGCAGACAAGGCTAATTGCGTTACACCGAAGCGCTCGCCCACTGTACCTTGTAAACGCACTGCATCACCTGCTTCCGGTAAGCTAAATGAGCCTGCGTAAACAAACACACCTTCAGATGTTGCCGTATTACCGTCTGAATCACTTGCTTCTTCCTGAACGAAGAAACCACTCATAGCAGGCACAATTTTTGTTACTACCGCCTCAACAATCACCTCGGCACCGACCATTGCGGACTCATCGCCGTCGCCTTGAATCGCGCTAATAAGCACTACTTCAGCGATAGGGTCCGTTGGGTCAGTAGGATCTGTTGGGTCTGTTGGGTCTGTTGGCTCTGTTGGCTCACTTACTGAACCGTTGTGCGCGCCAAAATTACTTAGCGTATCTTTTGAAAAGCTATCCCATTCATCAGTGGTAAAAGCAGGGTTTCGGTTAGGATTTCCGTTTGTCACTGAACTCTTACGCACTAGCGTAACATCTTTACCCCAGTCAGTATCAACCCCATAAGTACCCAATGCATCAACAACCTGACCGTTGTATACCAACTCAACGTAATCGTCACCATTGAAGTTCATTACGAAACTGTTAATTGTAGAGCCAGTTGTGAGTAAGGCATCAGCGTCGGCGTGAGCAAATGTTGCCACGCCACCTGCAGGAATTTCGCCTTCTAGCGCTAGTACTTTTCGATCAGCATCGGCAGTATCACCGTTTGAAAGTAAAACTAATTCGTAACCAGACAAATCCACAGGTTGAGTCGAGCTATTGAAAAGCTCTATCGCTTTGTTATAGCTACCACCTTCAATATACTCTGAGATGTAAACGCTATTGGTTGACGGCCCAGTATCACCACCTGCGTCACCACCAGTATCACCGCCTGTATCACCACCTGTGTCACCACCAGTATCGCCGCCCGTGTCACCACCGGTATCGCCGCCAGTATCAACGCCTGTGCCACCACAGCTTTCATTAAAGATAAGTGAAGCAAGTTCAGGCTTATCAATAAACGGGTTACGGTTCCCTTGAATTTCAAACACACGCTCGTTACGGCGACGCTCAAATTCATCGACTGGATCACTTTCATGCCATTGAAGCAGCACACATAGCTTACCAAATGCCGCTTCATCAGTAGACGTTAAGCGGTTTAACAATACTAGATCTTCTTCGGTATCACCTGCGGTGTTACCGTCGTAACGCACATCCATATAAAGCATGGAGCGAGCTACGTCGCCTTTCACTGCATCGCGTGGCTCGAAAGAGTCGTTATCAACTCGGTTTTCAGGCGCTTCGGCAAGTGCGCTATCGCTAAAGTCAAAATCAAAATTACCGCGCGAGCTGTTAACAGAGATGTCTGTAGGGCGCAGGTGAAGAATATCTGTGTATGCCGTAAAACTTCTGCTTGAAAAACCATGACTTTTTGCCCACACATGTTCACGGTTCCAATTATCTGAGTTAGTACTTTGGCTACCGCTTCCGTTGGTAAACTTACCTTGTGATATCCCTTTGTAAAACAGGATGATATTGTCAGTATTTGAAGGGTCTTCATCGGTATAGGTAAGCGCAGTCCACACCTCAGAATATGATAGCGTGCGATGACCATTTTCAATGATGTTATGTGTTGTTTCTTTCAGTGATTGTGCACTATCACCGCTAGCAATCGCTGCATCTAAAGCGGCATAGTAGTCCGATGCTACAAAATCACTCGCTAAATTAATTGCTTCTAAATCTGGACAGTTAGAGCAACTACCGCTTAAGAAAAGAAGTTCGTTTGAAGGCTCGCCCCCGTTATCAGGGTTATCACTGCCATTGTCTGTGCCATCAGTAGCACCGCTACCAGTCACCGAAATACTATCTAAATTTAAGTATTCTGTGCCTGCATTATTGGCCATGGCGACTTTCAATACTAACGTGCTTCCGCTACCAATTGTTTCATTTACCGTGGCACTACCGAAGTCGTCTTGTACAGTATTTGATGAGCCTTCGGTAATTGTTATAAGTTCAAAAGCGCCGCCATCTAGTGAGTAAAATACGTCGATATAGTCTGCAGTTTCAAATGTTCCACTTTGAGAAAGTACTGCATTGATGGTGACATCACCCGCATCAGTGATATCAATCGATTCACTCAACCAAACCACTTCACCATCGACATCGCGCGCTTGCATTGCGCCGTTTTCAACGCGAAACCAATCATCAGTTGCTGTTAATTCGCCTGCGGAAACATCAATTGACCAACGTTCAACGCCTTCAAGACTTATTACTGCTCCGCCAGAATTAGAGCCAGTTGCGCCTTTGTTTTGTAGCTCGGCCGCTTCAAAGTCTTCTAGCCAAAGCGTTTCGGCCGAAGCGTTAACTGATACCGCGCCCAGTGACAATGCCCCAGCCAACAACGCGTTGACTACCTTAGCTGAATGCTTCAGCTTATACTTTTGTGTGTTACCCTCATTAACCATTTTGCTTTCCGCTTTTTTGTACAAGGAAGGTATAAATTCTTATACATAGGTATTTACAGCAAGCACTTAACAAAAATAATAATAAAATCGTAACACAGTCGGTACATCAATAACTTAGGGCGTTAAAATAAGTTTATTTATTGATTAACTCTACTGAGCTTCGGTATAGGGTAAGCTGATTTGTAACATTACCAAATTGTTTCAGTTTTGAAACATTTCCATGCTGATATCCAATGCATGTTAAATTTTAGATGCACAAAAAAAGAGCGCCTGTTGAGCACTCTTTAGTTCTATTTTAGATATTAGACACAATGATTTTAGTTTGTTTAATAATGCCTCTTTGCCATCTTCCGTTTTAACAGAGAACAATTTTTATAGAGTTTCTATAAGAAATGGCTTTTTCTTCGAAAAGAAATTTAGAACCGATAGCGGCGCAACTGCATTTGCATGGTCTTTATTTGCTGCACTAACGCTTCACAATTATCAACAACCTCACTAGCATAATTTGTATTGGCTTGCCCTACCTGTTGAATACTGTTCACTCCTCTATTTACATCGGCGGCAACTGTAGTCTGTCCTTCAGCCAGATTGGCGGCGTCCTCGTTCAGTGCGGTAATTCTTGCAACAGCTTCTAGTGCTTGGTTTAAAGACTCACCTGCATGTTTAGTAGTTTCAACAGTCTTAAATGCCGTTTCTTTGTTAAGTTGCATTTTTTCCGAGGCAATACGGCTTCCTTGCTGCAATCTTTCTATCATAATGCGGATCTCTTCAGTGGACGCCTGAGTTCGGCTTGCTAGTGAACGTACTTCGTCTGCAACCACTGCGAAGCCTCGCCCTTGCTCGCCTGCTCTAGCCGCTTCAATTGCCGCATTAAGTGCAAGTAAATTGGTTTGCTCAGCAATGTTTCTAATCACCTCCATAACGCCACTAATTTCCTCACTGGCCTGCGCCAATTCGGTTATTACTTGAACTGACGCGTCTACATCATTTGCTTGAGACTGAATATCTTTAATTGTTTCAGACAAAACGCTCGCGCTGTTTCTTGTATCTGTATCAGCAGCGCTAGCAGCGTCGCTTGAACTTCTAATAGTAGAAGAAACGCTTTGGGCGTTTTGCTGCATCAAGGTGATCGCGTTGTCGATCGACTCAGTTTCTTGGCTAAGCTTCGATACCGTTTCTTTAGAGCTCATGGCGGTAGTGTTTAGCGCTTCAGATTTCGCCAGCATATGATCCGTTGCTTCATCCACACTTTGCAGCGTTTGCTGAAGTTGGATGAGTAACCCATTGAACGCTCGAGCCATGGTGCCAAACTCATCACTGCGCGTCGCCTCAAAGCGAAAGGTAAGGTCACCCTCTCCAGACGAGAGGCTATTAACCACACCTATGAATTCTTCGAGTGGATTTCCAACGATATACTTCACCAGTAACCAAATAGTCAGCAAGATGCCGACACTGGCCAAAATAATTTTAAGTACTACCGAAATAACAGAACGACTCACCATTGTGGCTTTCTCGGAAGCCGACGCAGCCAGAATGATGTCGTACCCCCACTTTGAAAAAGGTACTATATCTACAATCCATTCTTCATTCTGCTTTAACGCTTCTGCAACTTGCTTTTCGTCTACATGAGACGAATGCATTCGTATGTTACCCTTACCGTCTCGAAGCGCTACAAACCCATCCTCTAACACATGACTTTGTTTAATAGCTTGCTCTAGCACATTTAAGTCTGCTGAGTATCCAACATACCAAATGCCCACAACTTGCCCGTTACCGTCGAACATGGGTTCGTAGCCGGTCAAATAAGGGCTACCCAAGATGTCGACAGCACCGTAGTAGGCTTGCCGCTGGTTTATTTCTTTAATAGCTTTTCCCGACGGCGCAAGTTTAGTACCAATCGCTCGTTCACCGTTTTTAATAACGTTTGTGCTCACACGAATATAATCTTCACCGGTTCTGCTAAACAGCGTGGCTGTACCTCCCATTACGCTAGTAAGTCCGTCAACCAATTCAAAATTATTTGCCTGCGCCGAACTTCCTAACATCAACTCTCGCGCCCGTGTGGATTTAACAGTGACATACTCAGCTTGACTAGGCACTCCTAACGCCTCTCCTCGCTGCTTAAGTAACAACATACTGCTTTTTACTCGCTCAAGCATAATGGCGTCTGTCACAGTTAGAATATTTACTAATCGGTCAGCTGTGCTTCTCTTCTGGTCTTTAACCAACTCAGAAATAGACGAAGATGTCGTCACAACAGTGATGATTGCTACAATCAGAGCGAATAATGCAATGACTGCAGAAATTGAGAACAGAAATTTTCTTTGAATAGACATGCAACTTCTCAAGTTAACAGTTAGGTAAGAACTCACTCCTTTGACTTTTATTCCATGAATTGGTCACTGGCCTTCTCGTAATAGAAGGCTAACCGGCTACTATATAAATTTAGGCAAATTCTGTGTAAGAGCAAATTGGTAAAAAGATTAACTTTTCAAAAATGTCAGCAATTACAAAAATAAGAAACCCTATCTACTCTTTACAACATCTGTATGATGCGCCAGACCCTTTTAAAACGTCACTTCATGTGCACTTTACCACCCACCATCTTGAATGCGGGAGTTCCGCGAATAATCGCATTCCTAGCAAACTGAGTGTTACAGGCCGGACAAATGCCCTCTTCAACAGTGTAGTCCTCGACAATTCGCTCTTTAAAACATTTTACTAACGCCCCCTTTCCACCTTTTCGATACTTGAAAAGCTGGAACCTACATTTAGCGCAAAATATTTGCACGGTTCTAACCGGCCCTTTTGCATTGGGTTTTGCCATAACGTTGTTTGTTCTCCTCTTTGTAAATTTCACCTTTTGTTGAAGTGCGACAAATCACAAATCTCAGTTATACTTTACCAAGGGTGATTTGCCCTTTCATATTAATAACTCTGTACCATTGTTTATCAAGTTAGCGACAAAGCGTGCAGAGAGACGATTTAAGGTAATATCAATGAAGATAATTGCAGCCCTGTTTCTAATTTTATCGGCGCCACTTTACGCGGGTACAGCCGTAATTGTTAATGCTAACAACAGTTCAGGCATCGATATCGACACGGTAAAGAAAATTTACTTGGGCAAAGTAAAAGCCTTTCCAGACGGCAACCGCGCAATTCCTCTGACTTTCGAGCAAGGTAATGCCGCAAGAGATGCGTTTAACAACAATATCTTAGGGAAATCGGAGTCACAATATTCTGCATTTTGGTCAAAGCTTGTTTTCACTGGTCGCGGTACGCCACCTGAAATGATTGCGTCTGAAGACGAAATGTTGAAATTAGTTGCGACGAATCCAAATACTATTGGATTTATCGATGAGAGCAAAGTTGACAGCCAAGTAAAGGTTGTTGGCACGTTTTAAATTACTCACCTCTAAAAAGCTTATTTTAGGCACAGCGCGACGCACTACTATGCGAGTCGCGCTGCATCCCTAGATTAATCTGGGTAACTGGCTAAATGATTAATATTGGCGAATGCCATTATTACGTCTTTTGCAAAGTCGACCCTAGGGTGTCGCAGCGAACCTTTCTTCCATACTAAGTATATTTCGTTTTCAGGCCCACTCTTTCCAAGTGAGACGAGCTCACCTTTAACAATCGCTTCTTTGCAAAGGTAATCAGGTAATACCGAATAGCCAATCCCTGCTTTGATGATACTGCTAATCGCACGAATATCTGGACATATTGCGGCTACAGGTGATTCGCATGGTGCATTGAACACTTCTGAAAAATACCGGCGAATAAGCGGTAGTTGCTCGTCATAGCTAACCACTTTGTGCTGGTTCAATAACGACGCCGTTATCTCTTTATCAGCAAGTAATTTACCTTGAACCCGGTTCATCACCAATATCAACCGCTCTTTATCTAACATCTGATATTCATACATAGCGTCTGTTGGCTCAGAAGCGGTAATGGCAAGCTCAGCAACGTCATCTTCTAATAATTGATAAGTGTTACTTTTATTACCCGTATGGATAACCAAGTTTACTTTATCGGCTTGAAGCAAGTTGGCCAGCGCTGGACCCGCAACAAAACTCAAATATTCCGCAGGCCCCGCTAAGTGTAAGGTGCCGTGATCCGTTGATGCTCGGCTTCGGATAGACGCTACTTTTTGTTCCAATGTATCTATGTGGCTAGCTACCTGTAGCGCTAAATCATCAGCAATCGCCGTTGGCTCTACTCCTCTCGCTTTTCGCACAAACAATTCTTTACCGACAATATGTTCCATTGCCTGAATATGTGAGGTTACTGCTGGCTGAGACATATGAAGCCGCGCTGCTGCACGTGTGATGTTGCCGCTTCGATAAACTTCTACAAAGGTTTTTAGCTGTGTTAGGTAAGACATAATTCTCCACCCATCAGATTTTTGATGACTCATCATAATTTATCTGACTTCTGCTTTTAAACCAACAACTCTAAGATGCACTCACTTTCTAATGCGACAGGAAAAGCAAATGACGAAATCATCATCAATTCTATCACTAGCGATCATTGCTGGCTTATCACAGTCGGCGTATGCAGCCGACGCTCAGTCATCAAAAGCCAGTAAAGGCGAAGTGCTTGTTCTACTTTCAAGCGAAAATGTAATGCAGCTGGCAAAGGGCAAAACAGAGCCTACAGGTTACTACCTTAACGAGTTTGGCGTGCCAGCAAAGGCATTGGTAGATGCCGGCTACAAGCTAGTATTGGCAACACCAAAAGGTAATGCGCCTGCAGTAGATAAAAAGTCTGTTATTCCACAATACTTTGATGGCGGCGAATCACAAATGAGAGATATTCAAACGTTTGTTGCGTCGATAGATGGTATTAATGACACATTGTCACTAAGCGAAGTTATTGCAGATGGCCTTGATGAGTTTGAGGGTGTATTTATTCCAGGTGGGCACGCGCCACTTATCGACTTAGCAAACAACCCTCAGGTAGGCGAGATTTTGTCTCACTTTCATAGTGAAGGAAAACCCACTGCTGCGATCTGCCATGGTCCAATCGCCCTACTTTCTGGGCAATCTAACCCAAAGGCATTCGAACTAGCATTGAAATCAGGTGAGCAAGCCACATCTGACAGTTGGATTTATGAAGGCTACAAAATGACAATCTTCTCGACGCCGGAAGAAGAATATTTTGAAAGCACCTTAGACGATGCAACTTTATTATATTACCCAGCAGACGCAATGGCGCAAGCGGGTGGAAACATGGAATACAAAGAAATGTGGGCACCGAATGTAGTAGTAGACCGTGAACTTATTACTGGCCAAAACCCATTTTCTGACGAGCTGTTAGCTGAGAAGCTTTTACAACAGCTAAATTCACAAACTAATTAAGGACAGGCAACACGATGCTTAATTTTACATTTAAAAATCAAACCGAAATTTTGTTCGGCAAAGGACAACTAAGTGAAGTGTCTTCACGTTTGCCGGAACAAGCAAAAGTCCTATTTCTATACGGCGGCGGCTCAATTAAGAAGAATGGTATTTACGATAAAGTAAATACCGCACTCGAAGGCGCCGACATCATTGAATTTCAGGGCGTTGAACCAAATCCAGAGTTCGCAACTTTGATGAAAGCGGTAGATGTGGCCCGTGAAAATGACGTGAACTTCATTCTTGCTGTAGGCGGCGGAAGTGTTATTGACGGCGCTAAGTTTGTTGCAGCAGCCGCTAACTTTGAAGGCGATCCGTGGGACATACTTGTTAAAGGCGCCGCGTTTGAAAACCCGTTACCTATTGGCGCAGTGCTTACATTGCCAGCAACAGGCTCTGAGAGTAACGGCAACTCGGTAGTAAACAGAAAAGAAACGTCACAAAAACGCGCGTTTTCATCGGAAACAGTACAGCCTGTATTTGCTGTGCTTGACCCTGAGTTCACGTATTCACTTCCGCCTCGTCAGGTTTCTAATGGTGTGGTCGATGCGTTTGTTCACGTAATTGAGCAGTACTTGACTTACCCAGTAAATGCACCGCTTCAAGACCGCTTTGCAGAAGGTATTTTACAAACCTTAGTTCAAGAAGGCCCTAAAGCGCTAGCGACACCTGAAGATTATGATGTGCGCGCGAACGTTATGTGGTCAGCAACCATGGCGCTAAATGGGCTAATCGGCAAAGGTGTACCACAAGACTGGGGCACCCACATGATTGGCCATGAACTCACTGCATTACACGGTTTAGATCACGCTGTAACCCTAGCAATCGTATTGCCATCACTAATGTTTGTGCAGCGCGACAAGAAACAGGAAAAAATTCTGCAGCTAGGCGAGCGCGTATTTGGTATTCAAGAAGATGACAAAGAAAAGGCTATCGACTTGACCATTAAAGCCGTACAAGACTTTTTCGAAACCATGCAGGTGAAAACCCGTTTGTCAGACTACAACATTGAGAAGTCGGCAATTGACGGTCTAATTTCGAACCTTGAACGCAACGGGTTAACGGCCCTTGGTGAGCATGGCGATATCGACCTGGCAAAAGCTCGCGAAATTTTAACCTTAGCGGCATAAACCAAGTTGCATATGGTACTAAATACATATGCATGTTGAACAATTAAGTACCTAGCATTGGCTGGGTACTTGTTATTCTTAATTTATTAGAGAGAAATATGACTGCACTATTTGAACAATTTTCTTTGAAAGACGTGACCCTTCGCAATCGTATTGCCGTGCCCCCTATGTGTCAGTACTCAGCCGAAGACGGCTTCATTAATCAGTGGCATGAAGCTAACTACCAATCATTTGCACGAGGCGGTGCAGGACTTGTCATTGTTGAAGCAACAGCGGTCTCTCCGGAAGGTCGCATAACGCCAAATTGTTTAGGCATTTGGAAAGACGAACACATAGACGGCTTGAAAAACATCGCTGATCGCATAAAAAGCCAAGGCGCTGTAGCAGGTATTCAAATAGCTCATGCCGGTCGCAAAGCCAGTGCTAACCGCCCGTGGGAAGGCGATGATCATATCCAGCCTACCGAAGAAAAAGGTTGGCAGCCAATTGGTCCGTCGGCAGAAGCCTTTGGCGCACATTTACCTGTTACCCCAACGGAAATGTCTAAAGCCGATATCGAACGTGTAAAGAATGATTTTGTAAAAGGCGCAGAGCGAGCCCTTGAAGCTGGCTATGAATGGCTTGAACTTCACTTTGCTCACGGTTATCTAGCTCAAAGCTTTTTCTCGAAACACGCTAATAAACGCACCGACGAATACGGCGGTGATGCACAAGGTCGCGGACGCTTCTTGCTTGAGACACTCGGCGCTGTGCGTAAAGTATGGCCAGAGAACCTGCCGTTGACTGTGCGCTTTGGCGTTATTGAATACGATGGTGAAGACGAGCAAACACTTAGCGAGTCTATTGAGCTTATAAAGCAGTTCAAAGAAATTGGCGCTGATTTTGTAAGTGTTAGCGTAGGTTTCAATACGCCCGATGCGAACATCCCATGGGGGCCCGCTTTCCTAGCACCTATTGCTAAGCGCGTTCGTGATGAAGCAGGTATTCCCGTAGCTACCGCTTGGGGTGTAGATACACCGAAACTTGCAAACGACACCGTTAAAAATGAACAGCTCGATGTAGTAATGGTAGGCAGAATGCACCTTACCAACCCACATTGGACTTACTTTGCTGCAAAACAGCTTGGCGTTGAGAAACCGTCGTGGGTAATGCCTGCGCCTTACGCACACTGGTTGGAGCGTTACGCGCCATCAGATGAAAGATAATTATTAATTTTAAAAACAGCATACCCACTGAGTTATGCTGTTTTTTTATAAGCGCTTCGCTTAATTTAACACGGTTTTCTTGCTCGCTTTTGTAGGCACTGAAGCGATAAAATCACACTGGGTATGCTGCCATCTAAGTGTTGTCAATAAGAGAAGCAACAAACGATTTCCACCGCCTCATCACGATATATTTCTTTGCGTAGGCGATGATTTAAACACTTTTGACAATTCGAAAGGGTCTTTATTTTGACGGTGATTTAATGCCGCTTCAGACCACCACTGCATCTGACTTAGCGCCCTTCCAAAATAAGCTTTCCAGCTTTCTTCTTTTTCACTGCTTGCACAACCTTCCTCATCAAATGCATCTTGTGCATGGGGCACATGGATCATTGCAGAAACAGGCAGGCAACCAAGCTCCGACAGAAAGGTTCGCATCCCAACGGCCGCGCGCATACCGCCCCACTGTCCTGCTGAATAAGTGGCAATTACGCTGGGTTTGAATGAATATAAAGAACTACCAAAATGATTAAGTAAATGCGCTAACGCGGGACTCATTGAGTGGTTATATTCGGGGCTTACCATTACATACCCGTCAGCAGATTCTATTTTTTCAGCCAGCGTTGATAACGCTTCGGGCGCTTTCCCTTGGACATAAGCAAAATGAGGCTTGAACACTTCACCGGTTGAATAATCT
Organism: Alteromonas sp. ABV4_150; assembly: GCF_056311745.1. Lineage (NCBI taxonomy): Bacteria > Pseudomonadati > Pseudomonadota > Gammaproteobacteria > Alteromonadales > Alteromonadaceae > Alteromonas > Alteromonas sp. ABV4_150. The sequence continues at coordinate 4,254,244 of NZ_CM149971.1, forward strand.
AAAGGATCTATCAGTTCAAATTCGTGTTCAGCCATATTGTCTTTGCCCCAATTCAATATGGCTTTGGCGACTCGAAGGCCTAACCTTGCTGGCCTAGGTGGCGTACTGTCTCGTACGGTACCTAGAAAAACTAAGAATTTCATTTCGCATGCTCCTTATTAGGGCTGTTTGCGTAACAGGCTAGTAATTCTCGTAAAAAAGTACAACCGTTGCGCTATTGCGAGCATGCAGCATAAGGTCAATACACTAAAAGCCGTGATAAATGACAAATTCTTCGTTATCGGCGCGAGTCGAGCGAACATCGTTTGCTGGGAAGTCTGGGTCTGGGTAACCAAGCGCAATACAAATCATAATGGCTTCATCATCAGGGATGTTAGCGTACTTATGTACCACTTCTGACTGCATTATTCCCTGCCCATTTATTACGCAGCCAAGCCCTAGATCCCAAGCAGCAAGAACAATACCGTAGGCCAAAGAGCCCAAGCCAAATTGCGTTATGCCAGCAGGCTCTAATGACTTATCGTAGGTCAGCACCAAAGAAACCGGTGCATCAAACTGACGGAAACCGCGCATCATCCAATCCATACGCTTTTCTTTGTCTTCACGGGCTATGCCCATTACATCGAATAACTGTATAGCTACATCAATTTGACGCTGACGATGAATACCCTCGTAGTCCTCTTTATAAGGAAAGTCTCGAACGTGAGGCTTACCTTCCAATGTGTTTTTGGTATTACCCTCGCGAATTTTATCTAACACATCACCAGTCACCGCATGGATTTTCCACGTTTGCGTATTGTATGACGACGGCGCCCACTTCGCCGCGTTAATAATGGCGTCTACTGTTTCCTTAGTTACCGGCTGCTTAGTAAACCCTCGAACACTTTTTCTTGATGCTGCAAACTCCGCAAAATTCATACACTTCCTTAAACGCGGTTATTAGAACTGTTCATTTAGAGTAAACACGAGAAGATATGTCATCAATAGGCAGGCATGCTTATTAAGATTGATTGTTTTTATAGATATATATAGAAAGTTGTAAACCCTTTCATAAAGCAACCCGTAGCAAAAGCATATCATGAGTCAAGCGCACATGATGTTTATGGACGTTTGGCTTTAAAAAAAGCATATGAAAGGAGTTTTATAATGGCTAAGAAACCGCAATTAACTACGTCGGCAGGCGCCCCTGTAGTAAGTAACGAAACCACTAAAACGGCCGGAGAGCGTGGCCCCGCCCTTTTACAAGATTATCAGCTCATTGAAAAGTTAGCCCACCAGAACCGTGAACGCATTCCAGAGCGCGTGGTACACGCCAAAGGCTGGGGAGCACAAGGCACATTTACGGTCACTCACGACATTACCGATTACACTTGCGCCGATTTATTTTCAGAAGTTGGTAAGCAAACTGAAGTACTTAGCCGCTGGTCAACAGTAGCGGGCGAGTCTGGTGCAGCTGATACCGAGCGGGATGTACGCGGCTTTAGCCTGAAGTTTTACACTGAGCAAGGCAACTGGGACATGGTAGGTAACAACACCCCTATCTTCTTCATTCGCGATGGATACAAATTCCCTGACTTTATCCGCACGCAAAAACGTCACCCGAAAACCAATCTACGCTCGCCGGAAGCTATGTTCGACTTTTGGGCCGCACAGCCAGAAAGTGTTCACCAAGTGACCATTTTAATGTCAGACCGTGGTATTCCCGTGTCGCCAATGCACATGAATGGCTATGGCAGCCACACCTTTAGCATGTGGAATAAAGAAGGCAAACGTCACTGGGTGAAATTTCATTTTAAAACTCAACAAGGCATTAAAAATTACACCAATGAGACCTCTGAAAAGATCATTGGTAGTACCCGTGAGAAATATCAGGAAGAGCTGTATAACGCCATAGAAGAAGGTAACTTTCCTAAATGGAAGATGTACATTCAGGCTATGCCAGAAGAGGAAGCTGGACAGCAAAGCTATAACCCTTTTGACCTAACCAAGGTTTGGCCGCACGACGATTACCCGCTGATAGAAGTCGGCGAGTTAGAAATGAACAAAAATCCAGAAAACTATTTCCAGATGATTGAGAACGCGGCATTCAGCCCGTCGAATGTTGTGCCGGGCATTGGCTTTAGTCCCGACAAAATGCTTCAAGCACGTATTTTTTCGTATGCCGATGCACACCGCTACCGCTTGGGCACGCACTATGAAGCACTACCTGCTAATGCGCCCAAAAATAGCAAAGTAAACCACTATCATAAAGACGGCGCTATGCGCTTCTTTACCAACGACTTTGGTAACTCTGACGCCTATTATGAGCCTAATCAATACGAGGGTCCCGTTGCTGACTTTTCAGTAAAAGAACCACCGCTTCGCATTGAAGGAGATGCCGACAGGTATCATCAAGATGATGTTGACGTAGATTACGTTCAACCGCGAAAGCTGTATGAAATGTTCTCTGATGATCAAAAAGATCGTTTATACAAAAACTACGCTGCTGCCATGGGTCCTTGCTCTGACAGCGTAAAAGAGCGCTGGTACGCTGTGTTAGAAAAAGTACATCCAGACTACGCAGCAGGTGTGCGTAATGCCGTGAAAAGTCTAGATACTGACGTTAACACTGTACCTATCACTGAAAACACGCCTATTGAGGACAGTTAATAGCGTCCGTAATGGTATAGAACCTCTAGCAAGTTGGTATCTAGCATAGATACCAACTTGGTATTAATTTTGATTATTAATAGAATAGATAAAACTTCAATTCTGCTTGTTCGACTTTTCCCGTCCAAAACGCACTTTCATAAACAAATCATCGGCATTCAACTTTAGAACAAAACTTTCTTGAAAGGTTTGCGAGAACGGAAATTCTGGCTTACGTTTAAGTTACGTAATCGTTCACTGCACTCTGTATGTCGTTATTCAAAAAGTCAAAAATTGAACAAAACACCCCTCGTTTAGCCCCATGGAAAATAGCCATTATCGATGATGAAGAAGGCGTCCACGAGGTTACCAAATTAACTCTACGCAAATTTAGTTTTGAAAAGCGTGGGGTAGAGTTTTTATCAGCTCACAGTGGCGAAGAAGGGTTAGCGCTGTTCAAAGCTAATCCTGATATTGCGCTAGCGTTTGTCGACGTTGTAATGGAAACCGACGATGCTGGTTTAAAGCTAGTAGATGCTATTCGCAACGATCTCAAAAATCACGTCACTCGATTAATATTGCGAACAGGCCAGCCAGGGCAAGCCCCTGAAGAGGATGTTATCAGACGTTATGACATTAATGACTATAAAGCCAAGACAGAACTTTCCTCGCTAAAGTTAAAATCATGCGTTTATACGGCGATTCGCTCTTATCGCGATATACAAACTATCGAAAAAGGCAAACGGGGTATGGAAGATGTACTTAAATCATCATCCTCTGTTTTAGCAAGTCAGTCACTAGCGCAATTTGGTACCGCTGTTCTGAAACAAACGCTCACCCTTCTTAATTTAAACAACTCAGTGCTTTACCTTTCAACACAGCACACCGATTTGTATGGCGACACCAGCATGACAGTTTTGGGTGCAAGCGGAGACCTTGTTGGACTTTGTGAACCCGGTATTTCGACCCGTATTCCCGAATCGATTGAAGAACAAGTTAAAAGCGTTCTGGCCAAAAAAGCGCACTTCCAAAGCGATAACGTATTTATTGGTTATTACCCCACTGGTGAAGACAGCCATAATATTTTATACGTTAAACTCGACCAGCCTCTAGATGAAATGCAGAGAAAAACGTTGGAAATGTTTGCATCTAACGTGGCGGTAATTTTCCAAAACCTTACACAAAAAGAAGATATACAAAAAACGCAGAAAGAACTGATTATGGTGCTTAGCGATGCCATTGAAATGCGCAGTAAAGAAACCGGGGGGCACGTAAGACGCGTTATCCTAATGACAGAGTTTCTTGCTGAAAAGCTGCATATGAGCAAAGAGTTTATTGAAACCATCCGCTACTCTGCGGCCCTTCATGATGTAGGTAAAATTAGCATACCCGAAACCATATTGCATAAACCCGGGAAACTCGACCCCGATGAGTGGGAAATTATGAAAACCCACGCTCAAAAAGGTTACGAACTACTTGCAGATTCTGACCGGATTGTCGCCAAAATGGGCGCAATTATTGCCAAAACGCACCACGAACGCTGGGACGGTAAAGGCTACCCTGACGGCTTGGCTGGCGACAATATACCAGTGGAAGGCCGTATTATGGCGATTGTTGACGTTGTCGACGCCCTTCTATCCAAACGGTGCTACAAACCTGCATGGAGCGTTGATGAGGTTAAAGCTTATCTTCAAGAGAATGCAGGTAAACAATTCGACCCGTTAATTACCCATGTAATGCTAGAGCACTTCGACAGAATATTAGAAATCCGTGCAACAGAACCGGACGAAGATGAATGAAAGAGAAGTTAGAGTTAATTTTACTGCGCGTTAGCCAAAGCCCTGACATTGATAAAGGCGAACTGGATGTTGCTTCAAGACTTATTATCAACTCTATGTGCGAAGGCTTGGAAATTACTCGGGCAGGCATTTGGTTATATGACGAAAACCAAACGCTAGTGCAATGCACACTACTTATAGACAAAGGAAACGATCTCGATAACGAGAGCTTAGTGCTAACCCGAAAGGATTTTCCCCACTATTTTGAAGCGCTCGACTCAGGTAGAACAATTGCTGCCCACGATGCGATAACCGATGTTGCAACTTTTGAGTTTGCTGAAGTGTATTTAACGCCTTTGGGTATAAGCTCTATGCTGGATGTGCCTATTCGCCACCGCGGAAAGATGATTGGGATAATATGTTGTGAGCACCAGGGCAAGGCTCGACAATGGCTTGACGATGAAATGGTTTTTGCTGCATCGCTTGCCGATCTTTACGGGCGTGCGGTAAGTGCTAACGAGCGTGCTGACTATGAGCAACAGCTTATAGAAGCAAACCAGAATCTTGAACAAAAAGTCATAGATCGCACTGCCGAACTTGAGGCTGCCCAAGAAAAGCTTGTTGAATCAGAGAAAATGGCAGCCTTAGGCAACTTGGTAGCAGGTATTGCTCACGAAGTTAATACGCCATTGGGCATTGCACTGACCTCGGTAAGTAATTGCAAGGAAGAGCTCAAAAGTATTTATCAAGATTTCGAGAATGGCGAGTTAACAGAAGAGGGTTTTAAAGACTTTGAAGAGGTATGTTCTGAAGGTTTATCACTAGCGGAAGCCAGCTTAATGCGGGCCGCAAACTTAGTACAAGATTTTAAGCGAACCTCTGCGGACCAAACCTCACTAGAAATTGAAGAAATCACGCTAGATGAATATATCCCTAGGGTTTGTAATCCATTGAAGCCTATGCTTCGCAAAGAGCAAATCGAGCTTAGCATTGATGTGCCCTCTGATTTAGTTATCACGACATGTCCGGGCATTATTGCTCAACTATTAACGAATTTAATATCGAACGCTCAGCGTCACGCCTTTGGCCCATCAGTAAATAATAAAGTGAATAAAGTTGCCGTAACCTGCGGCAAAAATGAAAAAGGTATTGTAATAAGCGTTCAAGACAACGGGAAAGGTATTCCGGAAGAACTTCATAAAAAAGTATTTGAGCCTTTTTATACAACGGCCCGCGATAAAGGTGGCACGGGTTTAGGCCTAAATATTTTATACAATCTTGTTCGACAGAAATTTAACGGTGAGATTGATTTGGTATCGTCGCCTGGTGAAGGAACCACAATTACAGTTTGTATACCCGTTGAAAGCTAGTACAGTTGTTCCTGTATAAACCATTTATCTTCCCAAGATAAATTTAAAAGCGCGCCATGGCTTAAATGTCGCGCTTACGACAGTTCAAAAACCTCACACAAGGCAAGCTAAGGATAAAACCATAATAAGGGCATGTCGTAATGCAACTTTCACAATGGCGTAGTTCAGGCCAATTCCTAAGCGTTAACAATCAGCAAATTTTCTACACTACCCAAGGCAAAGGGCCTATGCTGTTGTTAATTCATGGGTACCCTACTGCGAGCTTTGACTGGGTTAAATTATGGCCTGCACTTGCTCAGAAATTTCACTGCGTAACACTCGATATGTTGGGGTTTGGTTTTAGCACCAAAGCCCCCATAAAATACAAAATAAAAGAACAAGCAGCGGTGATAGAAGCAGTAATGAAACATCTTCAAATTACGCATGCTCACGTTCTATCTCACGATTACGGTGATACCGTTGCGCAGGAGTTAATGGCCCGTCAGTTAGATGGTAACCTCGTGTTTCGTATGGAGTCGCTGCATTTGCTAAATGGCGGCCTTTTTCCTGAAACCCATCAAGCATTGCTTATTCAAAAGCTATTACTTTCCTCTATTGGCGGGCTGCTTATTCCTTTTTTAAGCAAAAAAGCGATTCGAAAAAGCATGCATAACATTTTTGGACCGAACACGCCTCCTTCGGAGCAAGACATTAATGATTTTTGGGCGCTTATTAGTGAGAACAATGGCCACAAATACATGCATTTGCTTTTGGACTACATGAAACAGCGCAAGCAATACAGAAAGCGTTGGGTAAGTGCACTTCAAAATGCTGACGTTCCGGTTCGACTAACTGCTGGCATGGCTGACCCCATTTCTGGCGCACATATGGTGACTAGATATAAAGAACTCATACCCAAGCCTGACACAGTAGAACTTGCTGATATCGGGCATTATCCGCAGATTGAAAGTGCTGAATTGGTTTTAGCGTCTGTTCGGGAATTTTTAAAAAAGTAATTTTATACTTACAATTTTAGGCTTGATGCGAAAAGCGACAACGGTAAGATGATGACTCTCTGAACTGTTAGACGCTTATTTAAGACGATTATGTACACTTTGAGCATAAACAATATCATCCCCGCCGCAAGCTTTAAGCGAATTGATATTGCGTTCGTAACGCCAATAAACGCTATCAGTAGATTTGTGCAATGTATCTGGATCATTGACCGTCCAAGAGGGTCTTCCACTACACCAACGGAAAAATTTTATCCCGACGCCGGGGCGAGTTTAACTTTCTACATCGACCACTCAGCATGCAAAGCGAAACTGTTCTATCACACAAAAGTTTGTGCCATGCCTTGGAAACTGTCCGGTAGGCAGATCAGCATAAGGTTTAAGCCCGGTGCATTAAAACACCTTTTCGGAATTACGCTCGACGATAGTAAAAACCAGCAAATCGAATTCGTTGAAGTTTTAGCAAAAGAGCTTGAGTGTTATTTAAGATTACAAGAAAGTCTTGTAGGAGAATCTATAGATAACCAGTGTTCAGCCATACAAAACTGGCTAGCACATATCATTGAAAACAGTGATACTCGCTCACAGAAATGGGAGCACATGCTTTATCAGTCAGTAAATTTACTGGTCCCCCCGCAAAGCCTTGCTGACCAATTTGGCGTAAGCAGAAGAACACTTGAGCGCCAATTCAGAGCTAATTTTGGCTTCTCGCCAAACAAACTTCACCAATTCGCTCAAATACGTCTAGCACGCTCGCTACTAGGGAGTACTTCCCATCAACTAAGCGAAGTTGCTTTAGCATGTGGTTATTTCGATCAAGCACACTTTACACATGCCTTTAGCACCTTCGCATTGGAAACCCCTCATCAATATAGAGCGCGAAAGTTGTCGCAAATTTACAATTAGGCCAATCACCAAATGTTTATAGTACTCCCTAAATGAAAGGAGAACATTATGAACAATCGCATAAAACAATCTGAATTCTACTCTGAATACCCTCACATTCTTGAACATCTACAAGGTTTAGTTAACCCCGCCGCAGAAAGTGCTCTAAGCCATAAACTTCTGCATTTAGTTAGGCTGCGAGCGTCACAAATTAATCAATGCGGGTTCTGCCAACATATGCATGCCGATGAAGCAAGGAAATCTAATGAAAACCAGGCAAGGCTGGATGTGCTGTCGGCGTGGAAAGAACTGGATTGCTTTGATAACAAGGAACGCGTCGCATTAGAATGGACCGAAGCATTAACGCTTGTTCACTCATCAACCATCACTGAGGAACTTTATAGCACTGTAGAAAATGTGTTTGGAAAACAAGGATTGATAGAATTGACGTCAGTTATACTTCAAATCAACAGCTGGAATCGCGTTTCAGTAAGCCTTCAATTTCAACCAAATATCAGTTAATGGTTTATACACCAATATCGTTTGGGAAAAGGCTTGAGCAACGTTGCATTTAATAAGGGTATGAAAAGGATACGCTTGAAAATAGAAAGGTTTTAGAAAGTAATGTAAGTTATTGAATGGGGTGGAATAAGTTGGTCGGTGTGAGAGGATTTGAACCTCCGACCCCTGACACCCCATGACAGTGCGCTACCAGGCTGCGCTACACACCGACCGAAAGAGCGAGTAATACTACTCATATTTGTTCACAATGCAACGAGAATTAGCAATAAGCCTGTTTAAGCGCTCAATTGCTAACCATCTTTGCAAATTTCTGCATTAAAACACCTAGTTGCCGGTTTTTCGATATCAGGCTAACGTAACGTAGCATACCGCAGTTACCACTAACGCCACTAGTACGTTCAGCACTATTCCTTCTCTTGCCATGGTTTTAATATCGAACTTTTCAGTTGAGTACGCAATGGCGTTCGGTGCTGTCGCTACTGGCAACATAAAGGCGCAACTTGCGCTTATGGCCGCCGGTATCATAAGTAATTTAGGGTCAACGCCTACCGCTAAACCTGCTGCTGCCAATATTGGCATAAGCAAAGTAGACGTTGCAGTATTTGAGGTAATTTCCGTTAGAAAAGTTACAAACAAGCAAATGCCCAGTACAAGTAGTAACACTGGTAAGGTTGCAAGCCCTGTTAACCATGAGCCCATTAATACGCTTAAGCCTGAAGACATAAACGCTTTCGCGATACAAATTCCACCCGCGAACAAAAGCAGCATCCCCCACGGAATATCATTCGCGGTTTTCCAATCTAGTAGCTTGTCGCGGTTGCCTTTTGCGTCTACTTCACCGTTATCATTGCCGCTATTGGTGAAAAACATGGCAACAACACCCGCAACAGCTATAGTGCTATCACTAATAGTAGTTACGCCTATCCATGCAGTCCAAAAAGGTCTAAATATCCATGCCATTGCAACCGTACCAAAAATGGCAAGTACACGCTTTTCGGCTTTTGTCCATGCACTAGGTACCGGCAAATCGATGTTGCCCACTTCTTTAATTCCGCGCGCTAACCACAAGGCCATGATAGGTACACCTAAAACAACAATCGGTACGCCAGTTTTCATCCAGTCGATAAAACTGTATTCCATACCTTGAGTTTCTTCATACACGCTCATGAAAATAATATTAGGCGGTGTGCCAATTGGCGTACCCACCCCACCCAAACTTGCTGAATAAGCGATACCCAAAATGAGGGCTACGCCAAATCGGGGGTGATCAACCGCGTTGATAATGGCAATGGCCATTGGCAACATCATTAACACCGTGGCGGTGTTACTAATCCACATACTGAGGACGGCGGTGGTGAGCATAAAGCCCAGTATCAGTTTAAGCGGGCTGCCGCTGCCCGTTACACGCAGCATATAAATAGCAAACCGTTTGTGTAAATTGGCGCGTTCCAACCCCTTTGAAAGCATAAAAGCAGCCATTAATAGAATAATAACGTGGCTTCCGAGAGCAGAGGCGGCTTCGCTGTGAGACAACACACCAAATAGCGGGAATAGCGCGAAGGGTAAAAGCGAGGTAGCGGGAATGGGGAGCGCTTCGGTTACCCAAAGTATTGCTACGAAAAGTGTAATCGAGGCGGTAAATATAATTTCGCTGGGCTGATTTACAGCCCACAAGCCCATACCGCTAAGAACAGAGGCGATAAACGCGAAAAGAATAATGCTGTTCTTACGTGTTGGCTGTCGTTGTAGGGTATCTGAAGAAGGTTCAGGGTTTGTGTGCATTGCGCTTCCCGTTACTAATCGCTTTATTATAAGTGCTAGGGCCTTAGCTTTAGGCCCTAATTATTGCTCTTATATTTTCTATCAGTAATTAACGGGAAACGCACGAGGCTTTTCCAAAAAAGTTGATTTTAGGTTGTTTTACTTATTTTCATCGTCAGACGAAATACGGCTTGCAACTGCGCCTGCTTGGCCTTTGTATTTCGCATCAACTCTTGCGTTGTATGGTTTTTCAGCTGGTGCTGATAACACTTCAAAGCTTAGTGCGCCTATTTTCATCTTAGGGCGAAGCGCTAGCGGCAACTTACCACTGTTGTAAAACTCAAGAACGATGTTGCCCGACCAGCCTGGGTCTATTCGATGCGCCGTCACATGAACCATTAAGCCCAAGCGCGCGAGTGAAGAACGCCCATCTAGCCAACCAACGATATTGTCCGGCAGCGTTACCGACTCGTGGGTAATAGCAAGCGCTAGTTCACCAGGGTGTAGAAAGAAGGCTTTACCCTCTTCTAGTTCAATTTCGTCGCTCATCACGTGGTCCAGCGCTTCTTGTACCTGCGCTTTTGGACCACTTAAATCGATAAACGGCGCTTGATGATCTTCAAACACACGAAATTTGTTACCAAGGCGGATATCTACCGTTACACCGCTAATCTGATCGTAATTAGGTGTAGGTTCAATTTTTATTTTCCCATCTTGAAGATGTTGATAGATATCGCGGTCGCACAAGCGCATGGTGTATTCCTCATTTCGTTAGGCCGCTATTATGCGTATGTCACCGCATTCATTCAACTGCTCAAAGGCTTGTTTTATCTGCTTTTGAGCAATTTTTATAAAGTTTTAGTCAATTTTAAATTTAAGTGCCAAAACATGCCTCTATTTTTCTTTGGTTCAGCATCTAGCTAGGCTTTGAACTGAACGAACACCTTTACTGTGCGTCACCTGTATCACTTAACCCTACCTTCTCTTACATTGTTGCCTATCTTTCCCCATTCTCAATCTTTCCCAATAATGCCAATTGGGTCGCCTTTAATGTGTTTAACCGCCCCTTTGCGTGGCTCAACGGTAAGGGCTAATTGCATAGACAATGCCCTAGCTGCCTCGCGGTAGCTTTCGCTTAAAGCACTGTCAGGCGAGGCCAGTAACAACGGAGTACCTGCATCGCCATGTTCGCGAATATGAATATCAAGAGGTAGCTGACCTAAAAGCGGCAGTCCGTGACGTTCGGCCAGTGCCTCTCCACCGTCTTTTGCAAATACATAATCTTTAGTGCCACAGGCTCTGCATTGGTAATAGCTCATGTTCTCGATAAGCCCAAGAACTGGCACATTGACTTTTTCAAACATGCTTATGCCTTTTTGGGCGTCGGCTAGCGCTAAGTCCTGCGGCGTTGTAACGACTACTGAAGCAGTCAGCGGTACTTGCTGTGCCATCGTCAGCTGGATATCACCAGTACCGGGCGGCATATCTACAATTAAATAGTCCAGCACGGGCCATAGGGTTTCATCTAGCAACTGCTTTAACGCCCTGCTTGCCATTGGCCCTCGCCATACAGCCGCGTCTTCCTGAGGCACTAAATAACCAATTGAGTTTGCTACCAGCCCATGTGCAACAAGCGGCTGCATGTGCTTGTTGTCTTGACTTTCAGGGTGTGCATCAGGGTTGCCCAACATTATGGGGATAGACGGCCCGTAAATGTCGGCATCTAAAATACCTACTTTCGCGCCTTCTTGCATAAGCGCAAACGCAAGGTTGATACTGGTTGTAGACTTACCCACCCCACCTTTGCCCGAGGCTACCGCAATAATATTTTTGATATTAGTAACAGGGGCAACTTCAGTTTCGCCACTGGCAACGTTTTGCTTGAAAGTAAGCTTATCGGCATCTAGCTTACCTTTAAGCTGGTTAAGCACTTCTTGTTTAAGCGTATCTAACTGTGTGGCAATACAAAATGGCAGTGTGACCGTAACGCCTGCATCTACATTTTCTGGCTGACTAAAAGCACACCATGGCAAGGTATCTTCAACATCTAGCGAGAAATACTTGGCTAAAATAGCAGCAACCTTTTGCTTTAGCGGCTCTGCTTTGCGAGAAAAGAACATAAAATGCCTTACTAGTAGTAGAATTGTGTGAATTACGTAATGCAAAAAACGCGGTTTTCCGCTAGTATTTGCAGCCATTTTGAAACGCAAAGAATCAATAACGTCATTATGTCAGAAAAACGCCGAATTCTGGTAACCAGTGCGTTGCCATACGCAAATGGCTCTATTCACTTAGGTCATTTGCTAGAACACATTCAAACCGACATCTGGACTCGTTTTCAGCGCCTTCGCGGAAACGAATGTTACAGTGTTTGCGCCGACGATGCACACGGTACGCCGGTTATGCTTAAAGCCCAAGAGCTTGGCATTACACCAGAAGAAATGGTGGCAAGAACGCGTGCTGAACATCACCAAGACCTTGTTGATTTTCACGTTGATTACGACAACTACTATGTAACCCATTCGCCAGAAAACAAGGCATTGTGTGAAGAGATTTACACTCGTCTAGATAACGCGGGTTACATTAGCAAGCGCACTATTAACCAACTGTTCGACCCTGAAAAAGAAATGTTCCTTCCAGATCGTTTCGTTAAGGGTACGTGCCCAAGCTGTGGTGCAGAAGACCAAAACGGCGATAGCTGCGACGTATGTGGCGCAACTTACAGCCCAACTGAAGTTAAAAACCCGCGTAGCGTGGTATCGGGTGCTACACCAGTACTACGTGAGTCTGAGCACTTTTTCTTTGATCTGCCAAAATTTGAAGGCATGTTAAAAGAGTGGATCCGCTCGGGTGCCCTTCAAGAAGAAATGGCTAACAAGCTGCAAGAATGGTTTACTGAAGGTCTTCAACAGTGGGACATCAGCCGTGATGCGCCTTACTTCGGCTTTGAAATTCCAGGTGCGCCGAACAAGTTCTTCTACGTGTGGGTAGATGCGCCTGTTGGCTACATGGCTAGTTTCAAAAACTTCTGCGACCAGAATAACCTAGAGTTTGACGACTTCTGGAAAGCCGATTCTGACGCTGAGCTGTATCACTTTATTGGTAAAGACATTACTTATTTCCACTGCCTATTCTGGCCTGCCATGCTAGAGGGCGCGGGATACCGTAAGCCTACTGGCGTAAACATTCATGGTTTTGTAACGGTGAACGGTGCGAAAATGTCAAAGTCGCGCGGTACCTTTATTAAAGGCCGTACTTACCTTGACCACCTGAACCCAGAATATCTGCGTTACTACTTTGCGTCTAAGTTGGGCGACGGTGTTACCGACATCGACCTTAACTTTACTGACTTTGCACAAAAAGTGAATTCAGACCTGGTAGGTAAAGTGGTTAACATTGCAAGCCGCTGTGCAAGCTTTATCACCAAGCGTTTCGACAGCAAATTGTCTGACAACGTGATTGAGCCAGAGCTAATTGCCGAGTTCCAAAACGCATCAGAGAGCATTGCAGCACTTTTCGAGAAACGTAAGTACCACCAAGCAGTGCGTGAAATTATGGCCCTTGCTGATAAGGCAAACCAGTTCATCGACAACAACGCACCTTGGGTAACCATTAAAGACGAAACTAAACAGCAGTTCACACACGATGTGTGCTCGCTGGGTATCAACATGTTCCGTCTGTTGGTTATTTACTTAAAGCCTGTACTGCCAGTACTTGCAGAAAAAGCAGAAGCTTTCCTAAACGACTCGTTTGACTGGAATTCACTGCAAACCTTATTAAAAGGCCACGCCATCAACAAATTTAAGCCGATGATGCAGCGTGTAGAAATGGAGAAAATCGACGCCATGGTTGATGATTCAAAAGAAAGCCTAGCGCCAGCTGCACCGGCTATCGACCCAGACAGCCCGCTAGCTAAAGACCCTATCAGCGACACTATTTCGTTTGATGATTTCGCAAAGGTTGATTTACGTATTGCACGTATCGCTAACGCCGAGCACGTAGAAAAAGCTGACAAGCTTCTACGCTTAGAGCTAGATTTAGGCGGCGAAACTAAACAAGTTTTTGCCGGTATTAAGTCGGCCTACTCGCCTGAAGCCCTAATCGGTAAGCACACGGTAATGGTGGCGAACCTAGCCCCGCGTAAAATGCGTTTTGGCATGAGTGAAGGCATGGTATTAGCCGCGGGCCCTGGTGGCGACGAGCTATATATTCTTGAGCCGCACGAAGGTGCAAAACCGGGTATGCGTGTTAAGTAAGCTTTAAAGCGCACATATTAAATTAAGGTGACATTCAGCGCTATAAAGCGATGGGATGTCACCTTTTTTATTGAGCGGTTATTGAAACTCTTTTATTTTTAATACCCAAAGTTATCTGGATACGCCAGGTACAAGCACACAACCGTATAAGCTCAGTAATCTCTCCCATCATCTAGCTCCACCATTACTCACATGCTCTGCCCCCTAATCCGCTATTGCTCTCTTGCTCTCTTGTCCTCTAGCTCAAGAGGCTACCCACTTCAAATCAACAAAAAAACTATTTCAACTCGCGTCAATTTAAGGCGATCTATCATTCTTTCTATAACGTAGTCACGGTGTTTAATCATTGAAAGAGGTATTTATGGAAGATTTGTTCGGGACTAATATCGATTTATCGGAATTAACCGAAAAAGCCATATCACTGGTGATGACTTACACCCCCAAATTGCTATTGGCTATTCTTACTTTGGTGGTAGGTCTTTGGTTAGTGAATCGTTTTGTAACCCTGTTGGATCACCGAATAGGTAAAAAGGACCCCACTCTCAATAAATTCTTATGCGGACTTATAAGTGCCGTTTTAAAAGTCATGTTGTTGATTTCTGTTGCCTCTATGATAGGTATTGAAACCACCTCATTTATTGCCGTAGTTGGGGCGGCAGGCTTGGCTATAGGTCTAGCATTACAAGGCAGCCTGGCTAATTTTGCTGGCGGTGTACTTATCCTTATTTTCAAACCCTTTAAAGTGGGTGATACCATTGAAGCGGAAGGTCATTTAGGGTCTGTAGCAGAAATTCAAATTCTGTATACTGTTATTAACACCTTTGACAATAGGCGTGTTGTTATTCCCAACGGGAATCTGTCTAATGCCACATTAACTAACGTTAGCGTATACGATAAACGCCGCTGCGACATGACATTTGGCATTGGCTACGATGACGATATCGACAAAGCAAAGAATATTTTGCAGCGTTTGTTTGAAGAGGACGAACGCTCATTGACCGACCCTGCACCTAGGATTTGTGTAGGTGGACTAGGTGATAACTCAGTCGACCTGATGTTTAGACCTTGGGTCGGTACAGATGACTTGTGGCCTTACTACTGGGATATGCAGGAAAAAGTTAAAAAAGCCTTTGATGAAGAAGGTATTAGCATCCCTTATCCACAGCGAGATGTGCATTTGTATAACGCAAGTAACGATTAAACCATCAATATGGAGGTAGCTTGCTAAGCTATCTCCGTTTCAGATTAGCTTATAAACGCTAAAGCTTGGGGTTCTATTATAGCAATCAAGCAAATATCTAAGAGGGTTAACGCTTGTTACAGCCTTTTTACTAAAAGCCTGGCCCGATTTAAGTGCGAATGATATGAACATTAACACCACTAACGCAGCGTACGATTCACCGTAGAAGTCCTTACACTTGCCCCAACCGCTGAAAAGCGCGGTTTTAAGTTACGTTTAGGTTTTATGGCCGTCATAGGGATTACCCGCTTTTTCGCGAGTATTACATATACAGCGCTGCACCAGGGCAAATAAGAAGATAAATAATCCTGAAGCTTAACCGCCCCTTTCCACTTTTGTTGAAAAAAGAGCGTTGAAAACATTACTTGGCGTTGTTCAACAATTTCAAATCCCAGCAACTGAAGCCAATCTTTAATGCGATATGACGTAAAAAAGCGAGCATCGTGTAAGATATTTCCGCGTTTAACCGGCAGAAATTTGGCAATTCCAGCTAGGCTTAACGGGTTAAAACCACTGATGATGACGTAACCGTTTTGTGTAATAACGCGGTCGACTTCGCGTAAGATCTCGTGAGGGTCTTGCGCGAAATCTAATTCATTCGCTAATAGAAACCCATCAATACTGTTTTCGGCAAAGGGTAAGCAGTGCGACTGCCCGACTACCGTATTTTCTCTACTTGTTTTTGTTTCGCGTGTTTCATTTTCTATTGACTTAACCGATGCGCTATCACGGCTGAGGTAGCCATCTTCTCCGCCGTTTTCACGCAGCTTGTCGCTAAATAAGTCATTAAAAGGAACATGGTTGATATGGTGTCGAATTGGGCTGCCATCCAGATTGATCTCGGCACTCAGCGAACCTAACTTGGCAAAGTGATACCCGAATATGCGCTCAGAATAATCATTACACACAACATTCACAGCATGTCTAATATGCTCGCCGGCGGGGAAATCTTCCCAGTTTGTAGGGTAGCGAGGCGGTTTGGTTTTAAACGCCGTTCTCATTAACACTGCGCGCTCTTAGGTTGCTCTGCTGTTCACAAGTCCCTATAGTAACGCATAATTCTACCTACACAAGCAGGTACTCAAATGACGGCAGAAACGCTTCCTTCAGATGTAACAATTCATCCTATTCCCGCTTTTACCGACAACTACATTTGGTGCATTCACAATGGTAAAAGCGCCATAGTCGTCGACCCGGGCGATGCAGAACCTGTGTTGGCCTTCCTTAAAGCCAAGAATTTAATGCTTAGTGCTGTGCTTATCACTCATCATCATAGAGATCACACCGGCGGCATTGCGAAGTTAGTATCTACCGTACCGGATTTACCGGTAATAGGGCCAAGAGGCAACCATATAAGAGGCATCACTAAATCAGTGGCGCAGGGCGACACCGTTTCTCTTCCCGTATTCAAAATGGCGCTCCAAGTTATGGAGGTGCCAGGCCATACTCTTGACCATATTGCTTTTTTTGGGCATGGCGTACTATTTTGCGGTGATACGCTGTTTTCAGCAGGGTGCGGAAGATTGTTCGAAGGTTCTCCAGAGCAAATGCACCATTCATTAAATAAGTTAAAGCGACTTCCAGACACCACTAAGGTGTACTGTACCCACGAATACACCAAAGCCAACGTTCAATTTGCTTTGGCAGTAGAGCCAAACAATAAAGCGTTACGCGACTACGCGCAGTGGGTAGATGAAAAACGCGCCCAAAATTTGCCTACGTTACCCAGTAACCTCAAAGAACAAAAAAACATTAACCCATTTTTACGCGCCCATGAACTTTCTGTGAAAACTGCTGCCGAAGCCTATTGCGAAAATAACCTGGCTGACGATGTTGCAGTGTTTGCTGCAGTTCGCGGCTGGAAAGATGAGTTTTGATGCAAAAGTAAGCCGATTATCGTATTATCGCCGGTTTGCAGTGCTCCAAGAGGTTTCTTCATATATGCAGTTGAAGTTTTTTCCTCTATCGCCGTTATTGTTGGCGATAGGTTTAACGGGTTGTCAGTTAACCGATAATAACAGTGATAATGCACAATTAGAAAATCATGAAATTGCTTCACTGGGCTCATGCAGTGAATTACATAGCAGCGAAGAGGCCATTTCCGATTGTGAACTAGCAAAAGATGGTGTTGTAGAGGTCGTGCACCCCAATGACGACGCGCTAGAAGAAACTGCTGAGCTCACCAGTACGCCTGACCTGCACACGCAGGCTGTAGTAACTGATGTATGGCGGCGGGCCAGCGCTAAGCTTCGCTTTACCCATACCCGACAATAAGCGTCTAAGTGCCCAACGAAAGTGGTACTTAAAGCACCCAGAATATATGGCTCGCGTAGTTAAACGAGCTAAGCCATTTCTCTAT
Organism: Alteromonas sp. ABV4_150; assembly: GCF_056311745.1. Taxonomy (NCBI): domain Bacteria; kingdom Pseudomonadati; phylum Pseudomonadota; class Gammaproteobacteria; order Alteromonadales; family Alteromonadaceae; genus Alteromonas; species Alteromonas sp. ABV4_150. The sequence continues at coordinate 4,272,035 of NZ_CM149971.1, forward strand.
TACATCGCTGAGGAAATTGAAAAGCGTGACATGCCGATGGAGTTAATACTTTTGCCCATCGTAGAGAGCGCATTCGACCCGTTCGCATATTCTCATGGCAGGGCGGCGGGTATGTGGCAATTTATTCCTGGCACCGGTAAGCGGTTTGGTATGGATCAAAACTGGTGGTACGACGGACGTCGCGACGTTGTCGCGTCAACGCAAGGCGCTCTGGATTACCTTACCTATTTAAATGAGATGTTCGATGGTAATTGGCTACACGCACTTGCCGCCTATAATAGTGGCGAAGGTCGTGTGCAACGAGCGATTAAAGCAAACAAACGTGCTGGAAAGCCTACCGATTTCTGGAACTTGAATTTACCCAAGGAAACGCGTGCTTATGTGCCTAAGCTACTGGCACTTGCTGATATTCTTAAAAACAAAGATGAATATGCGTACTCTTGGCCAGAAGTAGAAAACGTTGCCGTTATCGAAGTAGTCGATATCGGCTCTCAGGTCGATTTAGCGTTTGCGGCCGAGCTTGCCGGCATGTCTTTAAAAGAGCTTCATGGTTTAAACCCTGGGTTCAACCGCTGGGCCACATCGCCAGATGGTCCACACCGTTTAGTACTTCCCCTTGATAAAGCTGCGGCATTTTCGCAAGCTCTTGCGAAAATTGACCAGAAAGAGCGTCTTAACTGGGTACGCCACACAGTTAAATCCGGCGATAGCTTAGGTAAAATAGCAAACCAGTACCACACTACGGTTAAAGTGCTTAAGAGTGTGAATGAACTGGACTCGACAATGATCCGAATAGGTCAAGCGATAATGGTACCTGTTGCACTTCAAGAATTAGACAGCTATACCTTATCGCAAGAGCAACGTTTGGCCAGCTTGCAAAATGGCAGCTCGTCTCAGCAAAAAATGCGTCACACCGTTAAACCCGGTGATACGCTATGGGATATTGCACGTAAGTACAAAATAAGCACCAAGCAGTTAGCTAAATGGAACGGTATGGCACCTGGTGACACGCTTCGCCCAGGAAAAACTCTGGTGATATGGCTGAAAGGCAAAGCGCAAGCCGGGGTTACCAAAAAATTAACCTATACGGTAAGAAACGGCGATTCGTTGTCTCGTATTGCAAGCAAGTTCAATGTAAAGGTAAGCGACATTGGCAAGTGGAATTCCTTAAACACCAAACGCTATCTGCAACCCGGGCAAAGGCTGACACTGTATGTGGACGTAACAAGGTTGAACGCATCCAGCTAGTGACTCAATGTAATATATCATTAGCGCGTTTCCTTTAAGCGGTCATATGATGGGTTAAATCACGAAAAGGATATGGAAATGCTCAGAATTAACCGAGAAAATTTGCGAAATAGTCACGAAACGCCTTGGTTAATTTTAGATTTAGCCATGCTAGGTATACTGTTCGTAAATCTAGTATGGCTTATATTCGATGCTCTTTATGCTACAGACGTTGTATACGGCCTATTAGGCACTTATTTTCCCGCCTTTCTTAACGCTTACGATCCTATTCATGCCAACTTTTTGTTGGTCGATTTAGTCTTCATTGCCATATTTTTTACCGAGTTCTGCTTTCGCTGGGCTGTTGCTATTGCTCGCAAAGAGCACTTACGCTGGTACTTCTTCCCGTTTTTGCATTGGTACGACATTATTGGTTTAATTCCTACGGGCCCTACCCGTCTATTTCGCTTCTTGCGAATATTCTCCATATTGCATCGTTTGCACAAATTCGAAATTATTGATTTAAACCAAACCGCCGTCTTCCGCTTTTTTGCCTTTTATTACGACGTGTTTGTTGAAGAACTCAGCGACCGGATTGTTGTTAAGGTGCTAAGCGATGCGCAAAAAGACATTTCAGCAGGCTCGCCTTTGTTAGACGACATTAACGCACAAGTACTCGCCCCCCGCCGACCAGTGATAACGCAGTGGATGGCTGGCGTTATCAACCATTTAGGCCAGTCAATTCAAAGCGAAGAACACGGCGAGGTGATACGAGAGCACGTGCGCAAAAGCGTAGGCAAAGCGGTGAGAAGTAATGCACAAGTTTCTTCCCTGCATTACCTGCCTGTTATCGGCAAAACCATTGAAAATACATTAGAAGAGTCAGTCACCGATATCGTGACCACATCGTTAGTTAATCTGTTAAGCGACTTAGACGCAGAGCGCATCGACCATTTCATTTCAGTCGGCATGCACGACTATACCCCTACCGCCGATGCACTTGATAAAGAAGTACTTAACGTTGTAAATGAATGCTTAGAACTTGTAAAAGCTCACGTTGCACAGCAGCGTTGGAAGTCACATCTGACTGAAAAAGAGTCGGCCATTCCCACTGGCAAGCCCGAAATTTAAGAGATGGCTGTGCCAAATAAGAAAGCCCGCAAAATTGCGGGCTTTCATTCTGTCAAATAGTACAGGCAGCTAATTAGGCTTTTCGCCAAGTCGTACCGCTTGGGCCATCTTCCAGCACTACGCCTTTTGCATTTAGTGCATCACGTGCAGCGTCTGCTGCCGCCCAGTCTTTCGAAGCACGGGCATCGTTACGTTGTTTAATCAAGGCTTCAATTTCAGCCGCTTCGTCGTCATTGCCTTCACCGCCTTTTAAGAAGGTGTCTGGGTCACTTTGAAGCATACCCAAAATTGCGCCCATTCCTTTTAGAACCGCTGCCAGTTTACCTGCTTCTTCAGCATTGTCTTTCTGACGGTTAAGCTCACGCGCCACGTCGAACAACACCGAGAAGGCTTCAGGTACGTTTAAGTCGTCATTCATTGCTGCTTCGAAACGCGCTAAATAACCACCGTAGCTAATATCAGTACTTGCATCTACTTCAACACCACGAAGCGCAGTATACAAACGCTCCAGGGCCGCTTTTGCTTGGGTAATGTTGTCTTGAGAGTAGCTTAACTGGCTACGATAGTGTGCCGACATCAAGAAGAAACGCAAAGTTTCCGAGTCGTGTTCTTTAAGTACATCGCGCAACGTAAAGAAGTTGCCTAACGACTTAGACATCTTTTCATCATTAACTTGAACCATACCCGCGTGCATCCACACATTTACGTAAGGCGTATCGTATGCGCAGCACGACTGGGCTACTTCATTTTCATGGTGCGGGAAGGTTAAGTCTGAACCACCGCCATGAATATCAAAGTGCGCACCAAGGTGCTTGTGGTTCATAGCAGAACACTCAATGTGCCAGCCCGGACGGCCTTCGCCCCATGGTGACTGCCAAGCTGGCTCACCAGGCTTGGTGGTCTTCCACAATACAAAATCTAGCGGGTCGTCTTTACCTGCAGCCACTTCAACCCGGGCACCGGCTTTAAGCTGCTCTAGGTCTTGCTTGCTTAGCTTGCCGTAGTCTTCATACTTGCTTACATCAAATAGCACATCGCCGCTTTTAGCTTGATAGGCGTAGCCTTTGTCCATAAGACGTTGGATAATTTCAATGATCTCGTCCATATGCCCACTTACTGTTGGCTCTACGTCTGGCTCTAGTAAGTTAATCGCCGCAAAATCTTCGTGCATCATAGCGATAGTACGCGCAGTTAGTGCTTCAAAGCTTTCGCCATTTTCAGTGGCGCGAGCGATTATCTTATCGTCGATATCTGTGATGTTACGCACGTATTTCACATCAAAGCCAAGGTGACGCAAGTAACGTACTAAAACATCGAAACTCAGGTAAGTGCGGGCGTGCCCCATATGACTTAGGTCATAAACAGTAATACCACACACATACAAACCCACTTTCCCTTCTTCAAGCGGCACAAACTTCGCTTTTTCACGGGTTCGGGTATTGTAAAGATGTAGCATGTCTATATTTCCTGTTTATCATAATTTGGGGGCGCAAAGTTTATCACTGTCACGATTTAAATGGTACAAGCCTTTTTGCAGCGACATTGCTTTAATCTGCAATAGTCATTGCTTTGCGCTATCGATTGGTTTTGCGCTAAAATGCCCACACTTTATATTTACGCTAACACACAGGACAAACCACAATGGTTACGTTAAAAACAAATTTTGGTGACATCACCCTAGAGCTTTTTGAAGACAAAGCACCTAAAACAGTAGCTAACTTTCTTTCTTACGTAGAAGACGGCTTTTTCGACAACACTATCTTTCACCGTGTAATTAACAACTTTATGGTTCAAGGTGGCGGTTTTACACCTGATATGGAACAGAAAGATACTAAAGCGCCTATTGAAAACGAAGCCGACAACGGTGTTGCAAATGAAGTAGGTACCATCGCTATGGCGCGTACTCAAGACCCACACTCAGCTACAGCGCAGTTTTTCATTAACGTGAACAACAACGACTTCCTTAACCACTCTAGCAAGTCTGTAAACGGCTGGGGCTACTGTGCTTTCGGTAAAGTTGTTGAAGGTATGGACGTGGTAGAGAAGATCAAAGCGGTTAAAACAGGTAACAACGGCTATCACCAAGATGTACCTGTTGAGCCCGTTATCATCGAAAAAGCAGTTGTAGCCTAAGTCACTGCTTAGACAACTATTAAACCACCTGACTAAGTGTTAGTTTGACTGGCATGCTGTTCAAAGCCATGCCAGTCAAAACAAGCCTTTAGTTAAAATGAAAGCCGCGTGGTCGTTAACGCGGCTTTTTAGACCACACTTAAGAAGATTTATGTCGTTCACCTACTTCATTGCTGATTTACATCTAAGTGCAGACCGTCCAGATATCACAGAGTGTTTGATACGCTTTTTAAAAGAAGACGCGATCAACGCTGACGCACTTTATGTTCTTGGTGATTTATTTGAAGTGTGGATTGGCGATGATAACGTCACCCCGTTTAATACTGCTATAGCGACAGCCTTTAAAGAGGTAAGTCAGCACTGCCCTATTTACTTTATTCACGGTAATCGCGATTTCGCTATACGAGAAAAGTGGCTTTCAAAAGCAGGCATGACACTGTTAAACGAACAAGAGGTCATAGATCTATACGGTACACCCACCCTGCTGACCCATGGTGACGAATTATGTACTCGCGATGTTGCCTATCAGAAGTTTCGCAAGAAATCTCGTGGTTGGTGGTGGCCTCGTTTAATGCTTGCCCTGCCTTTATGGTATCGCCAACGTGTTGCCGACAACGGCCGCGCGGAAAGTAAGGCCAAACAACAAAACCTTAAACCAGACATCATGGATGTTACCCCCGAAGAAGTGGTAAAAGTGATGGAAAAATGGGGCGTGCAGCGCATGATCCATGGTCATACTCACAGACCAAACATCCACAGCCTTGAAGCTAATGGTAAACCTGCCACACGGATTGTACTGGGTGATTGGTACGATCAAGGTAGCGTTTTAAAGGTTTCAGAAAACGACGTGATATTGCAGCAACATAACTTTAGTAAATAGCAGTCTTTCGAACGAATCAACACTTCCTCTTTTTTTAAGCCATCTAGATAATACTGGCGCTTTGCCGATCATCATTCCTTACAAACTAGTCTAAAGTACATGCGTTACACGCTGGCTTAATTTTTGTTCTGTGGTATAAAGAATAAAAGCAAGTTAGTCATCATGGACGGTGTAAATGACAGATGTTCTTCTTTCCCCTGCAAATTTCTGGTTTAGCATTGCGCTCATAGCCGTATTCTTTGTTTTCATATTAGAACTTATAAGTACTATTTTCGGTGCGAGCTTTTTGGGGCTTGGCGACGACTTTGCTGAAGTAGATGGCGAAGGCTTTTTAAGTACATCGTTGGCCAACTGGTTAAATATAAATAAAGTCCCTTTCCTCATATACCTAGTTGTAATGCTTACTTTGTTTGGGCTTGCAGGCCTATTGCTAAACGGCTTAACAGCCAGCATATTTAATATTACTTTGCCTGCGGCTATCTCTGTTCCTCTCGCCTTCGGTGTTGGGCTGTTTGTTACAGCCAAAACCGTAAAAATTATCGCCAGTGTATTACCAAGCGTTGAGTCCAGTGCAGTCAATAGCGAAGATTTTATCGGGTCCGTGGCGGAAATCACGATTGGTAAAGCAAGCCGTGGTAATCCGGCAGAAGCTAAATTTACCGACCATTATTCTCAGCCTCATTTTGTGTTAGTTGAACCATTCGAAGATGAAGAATTGTTCGCACAGGGAGAGCGCGTCATTTTAGTTCAGAAAAATCAACACAGCTGGTTAGCAACCCGCTACCTATAACCTAAAAGAGATAAAAGTATGGATACAATTCAACCATCTAGCTTGCCGTCAATACTCTTCATTGCCGGTGCTATTGTTGTAGGGCTTATCGTTATCGGTCTTATTTTTGCCAAACTCTACACCCGTGCAACGAAAGAAACTGCGTTCGTAAGAACCGGTTTAGGCGGCGAGAAAGTCATTAAGGACGGTGGCGCTTTGGTTCTGCCAGTTGTTCACGAAATTATTCCGGTGAACATGAACACCCTCCGCATTGAAGTAGAGAAGATTCAAAAAGACGCGCTTATTACCAAAGATCGTATGCGTGTGGACGTAAAAGCCGACTTTTATTTGCGCGTAGCACCGAATGCCAACGGCATTTCAATGGCCGCGCAAACGCTAGGTACTCGCACCACCCGCGCTGAAGAAGTCAAAAAATTAATGGAGTCGAAGTTTGTTGACGTACTACGTGCCGTAGCTGCTGAAATGAGCATGACGGAAATGCACGAACAGCGCGCTGATTTTGTACAAAAAGTTCAGCAAAGTGTAGCTAACGACCTTGAGAAGAACGGTTTAGAACTTGAATCGGTAAGCTTAACTGGGTTCGACCAAACAGACCTGCAGTTCTTCAATGAAAACAATGCATTTGATGCTGAAGGTCGCGCTCGATTGACTAAAATCATTGAAGAAAAGCGCAAAGAAACGAACGACATTCAGCAGGAAAACCGTATTTTCATTGAGCAGCGCAACCTAGCTGCCGAGAAACAATCGTTGGACGTAAAACGCGATGAAGAAGAAGCTCGCTTAGCGCAAGAGCAGGTGCTTGCTTTTAAACGCCAAGAGCAAAAAGCTGAAATTGCTAAGCAACGAGAAATGAAAGAACGTGAAGAGCGCGAGGCAGAAATTGCTAAAAACCGCGCTATCGAAGCGGCAGAAATCGAGAAATCTCGTGAGATAGAGACCCAGGAAATTGCTAAGCGCCAAGCGCTAGAACAAGCGCGCATTCGCCAGCAGCAAGAAGTTGAGGTTTCAGAGCAAGTGAAACAAATTGCTGTTGCTACCAAGTCGGAAGAAGAGTCTGCTGCACGTGCTAAAGCTGCGGAAGCTGAAAAGCAAAAAGTAGAAAAAGAAGAAGCAGTACTTACCGCTAAATCAGTAGCAGAAGCTGAGCGTAAGAAGCAAATTGAAGTTATCGATGCTCGCAAAGAGGCGGAGCGTGAAGCTGTAGGTATAACCGTTGAGGCACAGGCTAAGAAAGAAGCGGCTGAAAACTCTGCTGCCGCAATTCTTACGGAAGCCAAAGCTGCAGCCGACGCTAAAATGCTGCAAGCCGACGCAGACGAGAAAGTGCTTGCCGTTGAAGCGCAAGGTAAACAAGCCCTTTACGAGGCAGAGAATACACTCAAGACCGAACAAATTGAGCTACAAAAAGCCCTTGCGATGCTGAAGATATTACCCGAACTTGTTGAGCAAGCAGTTAAGCCTCTTGAAAATATTGAAGGTATTAAAATTCTTCAGGGGTACGGTCAAGGTAGCGGTGCAAAAGGTGAGCATACCGTCGCAACCTCAGGTAATGGTCTTGCAGAACAAGTTACGCAGGCAGCACTAAATTATCGAGCTAACGCCCCACTGGTAGATTCTATGCTGCGTGAGGTAGGTTTAGTCGATGCCGACAAAGGCTCGTTAGCAGACTTGGTTACCGGCAACAGCGATATACTGGCTAAAGCAGGCGCAGTTAAGCCTAAGCCTGTTATGGCTGCATCAGAAAACCTAAATGGCCATGCAGCTCAGGACGGCCAACCTATTGAATAACGCTTACCAGAAAAAATCTGTAAAATAGCGCACTATAATGCACTAAGCCCTGTTATTTAACAGGGCTTTTTGTTTTCAGGCGTTTTTGCGAGTACCATCATGCTTTAGTGTTGCAACGTACAGCACTTGCATGTGACGTTAGAAATAATGAATACTCATAGCACACAAGATATTTTTGACGAAAAAGGGCAAGCGTAGTTTTTATGAAGTCGTTACCAGAAGAGCCGGAAAAACCATTGAGAGACGACTGTTGTGGCGGCGGCTCCTGCTGCCCATGTATTTGGGACGTCTACTATGAAAAGCTTGCTAAGTGGAAAGAAGCAAAGCGAGAGTTTGAACAGCTAAACAACAAAGAAAAAGTGAGCGTTAAGACGGAAGACTAACTTTCGATAAAAGATCTAAACTGCTGTATACCTAAGCAACACAAGCTGAATCATTTCATTTCGAATCTTCCATCAGTATGTTGAATTTTCGCAAAAAGCGCGTTAACAAAGCAACAGGAAAGGCTCTTACCAGGTCTCATTTTTGAAACTTCTCATTTACAAACCGCTCAGGTATTGCTATTTTATCTTAATCGATTAAGCCCATCTTTTATTGCGTTCTCAAATAAATCGAGTAAGACCACGGTAAAAGATTAAGAATTAAGCTAAACCTGTTATATGGTCAACTGTGGACCTCTTAGACTGGTAGTGCTTAATTTGTAGTAATGTGTGCTCGCGAAACGAACAGCAGTACGAGCCAGCGCATGCTGAATTTTGGAGAATTATCATGTCTATACGCAATGGCGTTCAACTAATTACCTATGCAGACCGATTGGGCGATGGCAACATCAAGAGCCTGACAAGCATACTTGAAGGTCCATTGAATGACCTGTTTACCGGTGTTCATATTCTTCCTTTCTACTATCCTTATGATGGTGAAGACGCGGGCTTCGACCCTATTGATCACACATCAGTTGATGAGCGTTTAGGCGATTGGAATAGCGTTAAAAAGCTTGGTGAGTCTGTAGATATCATGGCCGATCTTATCGTTAACCATATGTCTGGACAAAGCGAGGCATTCAAAGACGTACTGAAAAACGGACGCGAGTCTACCTATTGGCCACTATTTTTAACCAAAGAAGATATTTTTAAGGGTAATGACCCAGCGCAGACCGATGAACAAATTGCGCAAGTGTTCCGCCCTCGCCCGACGCCATTTTTCAGTGATTATGAAGTAGGCACAGAGACAGGAAACCCAGAAACGGTACCATTCTGGACCACCTTCACCTCTAACCAAATTGACATTGATGTAGAGTCACAGCTCGGCAAAGACTATCTATCGTCTATTCTTCAGTCGTTTACTGAAAGTAATGTTGACCTTATACGCCTAGACGCAGCAGGCTACGCCATTAAACGAGCGGGCTCGAACTGCTTTATGCTTGAAGAGACCTTTGAATTTATTGAAGCGCTTTCAAATAGAGCACGTAACATGGGCATGCAGTGTTTAGTAGAAATACACAGCCATTACCAAACGCAGATTGATATTGCCGCACGTTGCGACAGTGTCTACGACTTCGCTTTGCCTCCGCTCGTACTGCATACCTTATTCACTAAAAATGCAGATGCACTGGCATACTGGTTATCTATTTCACCACGAAACTGCTTTACAGTGCTTGATACCCACGATGGTATTGGAATTGTTGATGTGGGCGCAAGTGGTGACAAGCCAGGCTTACTTAATGCAGACTCGATCAACGCGCTTGTTGAACAGATACACGTGAACTCTAACGGTGAATCTAAGAAAGCCACAGGCGCCGCAGCGAATAACGTTGATCTTTATCAGGTAAACTGCACCTATTACGACGCATTGGGTAAGGATGACTTTGCCTACTTAGTTGCCCGCGCCATTCAATTCTTTAGCCCGGGTATCCCTCAGGTTTATTACGGTGGATTACTTGCGGCCCATAATGATATGGAGTTACTTGCCAACACCAACGTAGGTCGTGACATTAACCGCCCTTATTTGTCTACCGCGATGGTCGAAGAGGCAGTTAAAAAGCCGGTAGTTAAAGGCTTAATGCAGCTAATAAGGCTTAGAAACGAAAGCGATGCATTCAATGGTACGTTTGACGTAAATTACAGCGAGAATGTTCTAGTACTGTCTTGGAAAAACGGCAAAAATGCAGCGTCACTGAGCGTAGATTTCAACGTAATGGACGCGACTATTAAGACAGTTTCTGATGAAGAAGAAAGCGTATTATCTATTGGTTCATTGCTCGCTTAAATCATACTAAGCGCCAATCTTATGTCGAGTACTGCTGCTACTTCGCTCAGTACTCGCTATTTCTAATCAAGTCGTTGCTTAGCGTTACCACTATTTAAAGATTAAACGAGTTTATATGGCAGCCTGAGTGGCATTACCTGTAGTCATCGTTATAAGCCCTGCCCCAATCACATAGTTGTTGCAGCGTTGGTTCCAACGTACGGCCTAACTCAGTAAGTGAGTACTCTACGCGAGGAGGTACTTCGGCATACACTTTTCTATTAACTAGCCCATCACGCTCTAACTCTCTTAACTGCTGAGTAAGCATTTTTTGAGTAACGCCTTGCAAACGCCGGCGTAACTGACTAAATCGTAGTGTTTTATGGCAGAGATGCCACAAAATTACCCCCTTCCATTTACCACCGATAATCTCAAGCGATACCGCAACGCCACAGATATATTGCTTAGGGTCGTTCGAGCTTTCAATTGAGCATTTTTTTGCATTTGCGGCGTTGCTTTTGCTCTCAGTAACCGTATCGCATGGTTCTACTTCTACACTTTTCAACTTCGTTTCCATATAGCCCTCTTTGCTCAACCAAGCGATTAACACTATTTCATTATCAGCTCGCTTTTTGTGAAAACACGCAACTAAAAGCTCACCACCACTCTCAATAGTATCATTTTGGGTACTACCCTACTAAAAAGTGCATACTTGCGCAAAGTTTATATATTGTCACAATAGGTAGCGTTAATTTTTCGACCAACGGAGACAGGTATGACATCGTTTAAGGCTTTGCTTGTAGAAAAACAGGAAGACAAATCATTCAATCGTGTCATCACAGAGCGCTCACTCGATGATTTGCCTGACGGCACGCTGCTCATCAAGGTAGAATATTCATCACTCAACTATAAAGACGCCTTATCTGCGACAGGTAATCCTGGCGTTAGCAGAAACTTTCCCCATACCCCAGGCATTGATGCAGCAGGCACGGTAGTCTCATGCGATGACGGCCGTTTCAAAGAGGGTGATGAGGTTATCATCACGGGTTATGACCTAGGCATGAATACTCCCGGCGGATTTGGTGAGTACATCCGCATACCCAGTGAATGGGCAGTAGCTAAGCCAGATGGCCTTACATTGAGAGAGTCTATGGTTATTGGCACTGCTGGCTTCACAGCTGGGCTATCGGTACAAGGGTTAGTTGAACATGGCCTAACGCCCGATAAAGGCGATATTTTGGTAACGGGGGCTACAGGTGGCGTGGGCTCTGTGGCAGTTGCACTACTTGCCAAGGCTGGCTTTTGTGTAGTGGCATGTACCGGCAAAAAAGAGCATGAGTCATTCTTAAAAAAGCTCGGCGCAAGCAAGGTGATAACTCGCGATGAACTGTTAGAAAATAAAGAACGTCCAATGCTAAAAGAACAATACGCGGGCGTGGTTGATACTGTAGGCGGCGAATACTTAGCGCAGGCTATTAAGGCCACCCAATATGGTGGTTCGGTAACTTGTTGTGGGTTGACTGCTTCTGCCAGTCTTAACGTAAGTGTATTTCCCTTTATCTTACGCGGCGTGTCTCTGTTAGGTATCGACTCAGTGCAATGCCCTATGCCGCCTAGATTGAGACTTTGGGATAAATTAGCCAGTGAATGGAAACTAGAATGTCTTGACGATCTAACTGAAGAAGTTTCGCTAAATGACATTAGCCCAAAAATAGATGCCATTTTAAAAGGTGAACTGTCGGGAAGAACATTAGTAAAGCTTTAATCTTTTAGCGCGTAAGAACATTTGAAAGTAACACCGAAAAAGGGCTGGATCCAATACCTTACCCCTTTCTCGATACAAACACTCATGGCTCTTGATAAGAGCCATGTTGCTGACATTATCTTAAAATCCTTCTAATACTAACTTACCAATTGCGCGCCCTTCTTCCAGAGTTCTATGCGCTTCTATTAGGTTGGCAGCATTAATTTTACCTAAATGCTTGCCTACCGTAGTCTTAACTTTACCTTCATCGATGAGCGCAGCAACATGATTTAGAAGACGGCTTTGCTCTGCCATATCATCAGTTTTAAACATAGAACGGGTGAACATGAACTCCCAATGCAGCGACAAACTCTTTTGTTTTAGCTTTGCTACATCCAAACTTTCGGGATCATCAATTAATGCAAGCTTACCCTTTGGTTTCATTACTTCTACATAGGTATCAATATATTGGTGTGTGTTGTTCAAACTTGCCACATGCGTCACTTCACCAATGTTCAACGTTTTAATTTGCTCAGCCATAGGTTTACTGTGATCAACCACATAATCAGCCCCTAAATCCTTTACCCATTGTTTAGAGCTTTCTCGCGATGCAGTAGCAATAACCGTTGCCCCCGTTAGCGTTTTGAGAAGCTGAAGCATGATAGAACCCACACCACCTGCTGCGCCTACAACAAGTACTACTTCATCGCTTTTTTCGTCCTGCTGCTTAAGGGCGAGATGGTCAAACAGTAATTCGTAAGCAGTAATTGTTGTAAGCGGAAGCGCTGCTGCGTCACTGTCAGATAAAGACTTAGGCGCTTTGCCGGCAATACGTTCGTCAACAAGTTGAAATTCTGCGTTCGAACCGCCTCGGGTTAGATCGCCGGCGTAGTAAACCCTATCGCCTACCGTAAATTCGGTAACATCAGCGCCAATATCAACGACCTCACCTACTGCATCCCAACCAAGTATTTTAGGTTCGCCACCCTCTGGGTTTACGCGCTGCCGAATTTTGTAATCAACAGGATTAACCGCTATCGCATTAATTTTTACAAGCAAGTCTTTACCTGAAACACTCGGTTTATCAAGGTCTAAATCCATTAGTACATCTGGCTCATCTATATCAAGTGAATGGGTATAACCAATAGCTTTCATCATTCGTTTCTCCTTTGAGTAATGTTTCCATCATACCCTTGATTAAATTTGTATAAACAGCACAATATTAGAAACATTATCAAATGGCTTTTGAAAATCATGTTACTTGATGACTTAAATGTTGTAATAAAAGTTGCCGAATTTAGGAACATTACCGCTGCTGCAACCCACTTAAATATGCGAACCGCAACGGCAAGTGCGGCAGTTAAACGCGTTGAGCAAGCGCTTGGCGCTGAATTGTTCGTTCGCACAACTCGTTCGCTTAGGCTTTCTTCTGCAGGTGAACGTTTTCTTCCAACGTGCGAACAAGCCATGTCGATGCTGACTACCGCCAAACAGAACTTAAAGGGTGATAGCGGCGTTATTGAAGGTGAATTAAGGTTGGGGCTATCTTCAGACCTTGGGCGCAATGTTATCGCTCCTTGGCTTGATGATTTTATGGAAGAGCATGAGAAGATAAGCGTTAAGCTAAATTTAAACGACAGTAATATCGACTTCTATCGCGACCCCATCGATTTAGCTTTGCGCTATGGCTCACCTGACGATGCGAGCGTTTACGGGTTTAAAATATGTGATGTACCACGCTTACTTGTTGCCTCTCCGTCTTACATCAGCACTTATGGTACGCCTAAAAACTTCGACGACCTGCAAGCTCACAACGGCCTTTTTTATCAACTACACGATAAGGTGTATAACGAATGGGAATTCGTACACGACAATAAACCAATAAAAGTAAAAATGCAGGGAAACAGGACAGCCAATGACGGGGAGATGGTTAGAAGATGGGCTGTAGCAGGGAAAGGCGTCGCCGTTAAATCAAGTTTAGATACGTGCGACGACATTATAAATGGTCGGCTTGTGACGATGTTGCCAGACTACAAGGCAAAACCCACACAGCTTTGGCTAATTTGCCCAAGCCGCCAGTCTATTACGCCAGCGGTTAGGCTATTAAGAGATATGTTAAAAGTGCGCTGCGCCGAATGTTTAGCGCAGCTCAAAAAAGCAGGTGTTCACCTCTGACTATCTCTTATACATCGCAGACGCACCTTTGCTCGGTGTGCTTGCGTTAATGAATTCACGTAAGTCTTGGTTAGACTGTTTTAAGTCATCGCGACGCAGGTACATCATGTGTCCGCTGCGATAGCCTTTGAAGCTTAAACGGTCTTTTAGAGTGCCACTTTGATCTAGCTGCCACATGGTATATTTGGCATCGAAGTAGTTCGTTGCACCATCGTAATAACCTGCTTGAATCATTACATTTAAATAGGGATTTTGCGCCATCGCCAATCGCAAATTCTGCCCCGTTTGATTATTACTTCTATCCCACGGATGCACGTTTCCGAACATGTTGTATTTGATATCGGTTTTGTAATTTAACTCTTCACGCAAATAGTAATTAATAGCAGGTGTGAAGGAATGCAGCCATGAGGTGAGTTCTGCCCAATAATCAGGGCGATCGCCACTTTGCTTAGCGTCTATACCCAAATAGCGACTATCTAAACGGCCAAGGGTTTTCCCTTCTTCTCGCAATAAGTCTTTCCAAAAGAATGCGGTGCTTACATCTAGGTTGTTTTGCGCGATAGACACTTCACTTAACCCAGAGTAGCGCGCCATTTGCTTTAGTACATCACGCTTTTCTGTATCACTAATAAAGCCACCTTTAGCAAGTGCCGGAATAAGCTTGTTGATGGTGAAATCTTCTACTTCGGGCAACAATTCAGTTAGGTCTTTATTTTGTAGTTCTGGCTCAAGTTTATTGTGATACCAGGCGGCAGCGGCAAAATAAGGCAGGCGATTGGCGGCCTTTACTGGCCCATTGCGCTCAATGCCAATGTCAGTTGGTGATACTAATACTACGCCATTTAAATACATCCATTGGCGATTTTGAAGCTCTAGTGCTAAGCCCGAAACACGCGTAGTACCGTAACTTTCGCCAATAAGATACTTAGGCGAACGCCAGCGATTATTGCGTGTTACAAAGGTATTCACCCATTCGGCCAAGTAGCTAATATCAGCGTTTACGCCAAAGAACATTTTCTTTTGTTCATCTTGCGACGGCATGCTGCCATCAGCTTTTGGCAGCACACGGCTGTAGCCGGTATTTACTGGGTTAACAAATACAATATCAGCAACGTCTAAAATAGAGTAAGGGTTGGTTTGAACGCCATAGGGCTGAACAGGGTAACCTTCGTCATCAATATTAAGAATACGTGGACCTGTGTATGCCACATGCATCCATACCGACGCTGAGCCCGGACCACCGTTGAAAGAAATGATAAGCGGGCGCTTGGTATTTTCTTTCACATCGGTTCGCTGGTAATACGTATAAAACAAAGTGGCAACCGCTTCGTCTTTACTGTTCCAAACCGGCTGAGTACCTGTCGTTGCGCTGTATTTTACGCGTTTTCCCAAGATTTTGGTTTCATGCTCTGTTACTACACTACTATCAATTTTCACCGCACGAGCGTGCGAGGCCGAGCTTTCATCTTGGGCTAAAGCACTAGCTGTTAAACTGACAAAAGCAATCATGACTGCCATTAGCCACGCTAACGGGCGGTGGTTTGCCTCAGAACTTGCTAGTAAATGGTGAACATGTGATTTGTATTTGGAGTAAACCTGGCTAAATAACCGGGCTCTTGTGTTTCTAGATGGAGGGTAAGTATTTTTCATTTGTTCATCTTTTGTGTGTCGTTAGTTTTTCGTTTTGTATTTGTTAAGCGCAAGCTAACCTGTTTTTCATACAGGCCATTAATGCACCTTAATCTAAGACTATAACGCTGTTAATAAGCGAGCTTAGTAATCAACGATAGAACTACCAATTTCTTCGATACGCGTCTTTTAACGTGGCTATGTATTATTGCTATTTTCTGGACTTTTATCTTTTATATAAGCAATTAGGTCTGGGAAAAACGCTAAAAACCCTTCCTCTATTTCCTTTTGATTGGCACTTATATCGTCTACTGCATTATGAAAAGTGTTCGCAAACCGAATTCGTTTAGCAACGACCGAAATGGCCCTAGCAATGCCTTCTTCTTTGGCATAGTCTTCAAACCAGTCGTGGGTAATCATGTGCCCTACGCTATGCTGCATTGCTCTTGGCATAATGGGCAACCTCTGTTCTAACAAGGAAAAGCTTTGTTCTCGAAATTCGTCAAAGCTATGCGACGTGAACGTCGACCAATGTTTTATCAGCAAGTGGTCGAAGTAGATATCCAGAGCCACGGGCGCAAATCGCCTTCGACTTTTATCGAACAGCGATTTTGCAGCCACGACGTTCTTATGGCTATCTGTGAACTTGTCCACTTCGTAATGATTTTTAAGACCCAGCTGCACAGCTTTTCCATATGTGTTTATATCAACGCCACGCCTAAAATCGCCAAGTAAGTTGCCAAAATGAGAATCGGCAGTGGGGCGTGCCAGAAAAAGGTGAGCAAGGTAGTTCATTTTGTAATTTAGAGTCCTCGATTTTAAGTTGTAACGACTTATGGGTATCAAGTAAAATCAGCGCTCAGTTCAGAAGCATCGAATTTGGATAGCATCAGTCTAAGACGCGCACAACTGCCTTGTCGACATTGAAGTTAAACGTATGACAAATTCAAATGTAACTGAAAAATCGTAGCACTTAAAACCGAGTTTCAACATGTCTGTAATATCTTCTTCTGAAGTCACGTCTTTGCTTTTACCCGTCAATGATTTTTTACATTGCGAGACGCCACAGTCGTGGATAGATGAAGCGCAGAAAGAAGAAAATCTCCGCATTATTCTCACCGATCACTTAATTTGTGAGCTTAAAGCAGCCCAGTCGGCCATGTACCTACTTCGTCGCTATGTGGCTAATGAGGAAACCAGCAAAGTTTTGCTAGGCTGGTTGAAGCCTTACGAAAACTTTACTTATCGCCATGAAGGCGATTGGCAATCGCTCAATACTAAGCATCTGTCCAAGAATGTATTTAACACTAAAGGGCTAGACCCCTTTAAAAAAGACATGCTAGATAAGATGGTGATGCTGATTAAAGAAGAGCTTCATCATTTTTACCAAGTGCTAGAAATTATGCACGAGTTAGGCTTTGAATATAAATCGGTGACATCAAGCCGCTATGCGAATGGACTGCTACGTCACGTTCGCACTTACGAGCCTGAAAAGCTGGTTGATAAGCTTATTTGTGGCGCTTATATTGAAGCCCGCTCATGCGAGCGTTTTGCTAAACTCGCCCCTTATGTTTCCGAAAATCTTGGCAAATTTTATGTATCTTTGCTACGTTCAGAAGCCAGACATTTTGAAGATTACCTTACTCTTGCCGAGCAAATCGCTAAATCCGATATATCAGAGCGCATCGCCCACTTCGGAAGCGTCGAAAAATCACTTATTGAAAGTGACGACGAGGAACTGCGTTTTCATTCTGGCGCCCCTCAATTTAACTGATACTTAGAGCCGCCTATAAATTAAGCAATTTATATTGACGGCTTTGCCTTTCTGCTGCACACTCAGCTTGTAAACATATTGTTAATGGCAGTGTTTGACGCTTTGCGTCGTGTTCGTGTTCGTGTTCGTGTTATCTGATTTTACGGTTTGTCCGTGTGTTTACCCTGCCTCACAACAATATTCTTTAAAATAATAACGTTGGTGAATAAGGCAGGACTTTATGATTTTGAATCATCTAATTGGAATTTACACCCACCCAAGAGAAGAATGGCAAACCATTGATACCAAGCACGAAACCTATTTTTACGCGCTTACACACATTGCTTTTATTGCACTTATCCCCTCCCTTGTAGCCTATTATTCTAGTGCGCATACAGGGTGGAGTATTGGTGCTGGAGACATAATACGACTAAGCGAGAATACCGCCATTATGATGGGTATCGGCATGTACTTTGGCTTAATTGCCGGTGTTGTAGCGCTGGCAGTGTTAATTCATGAGTTGGCAAAAGCGTTCGATGCAACGCCAACGTATACACAGTCACTAGAACTTGCGGCTTACACTGCAACACCGCTGTTCATGGTCGGCTTTGCCGGTCTTTACCCTGAACTATGGGTAGTGATGACGGCGCTGCTAGTGGGTATTAGCTACTCGGTTTATCTACTTTATTCCGGCGTACCTATTTTGATGCATATGCCAGAAGACAAAGGCTTCATTTACTCAAGTTCGGTAGTAACGTGCGGGCTGGTTTTACTGGTTATTCTAATGACAGGTTCGGTATTAGTGTGGGGGTTAACTGGCGGGCCAGTGTTCGTGCACTAACGCCCTAGCTCAACACAAAATAGGATAATGAAAAGCCGCTTTAAAAGCGGCTTTTTCGTTCACTATCAACTTATTTCAAAAGTGCTAATCAGCGGCATCAATGTTATGTACATCAAGATTACTCAGTTCAGCTTGCACCACAGGTGCTTTTCTTGCTGCCTCACCCCGTGACATATCAATGCGCTCAAGATACTCTTGATTAATATCGGCAGTGATATAATTACCGTCGAATACTGATGTTTCAAAACGCTGAATCGTATCATTCTCTTCGCGCACGGCTTCAACCAAGTCTGAAATGTCCTGGAAGATAAGGCCATCAGCTTGAATAAGCTCTGCAATTTGGTCAATTTCACGCCCGTATGCAATCAACTCATTAGCTGATGGCATATCAATACCATATACATTGGGGAAGCGAATTTCCGGTGCCGCCGACGCAAAGTACACTTTTTTAGCGCCAGACTCTCGGGCCATTTCAATGATCTGACCCGACGTTGTACCGCGCACAATAGAATCGTCAACAAGTAATACACTCTTGCCTCTAAATTCAGAAGAGATGGCGTTTAGTTTACGACGCACTGACTTTTTACGCATGGTTTGGCCAGGCATGATAAAGGTTCTGCCAATATAGCGATTTTTAACAAATCCCTGACGATAAGGTAGTTCAAGTGTATTAGCGATTTGCAGCGCTACATCCATCGACGTTTCAGGGATAGGGATCACCACGTCGATATCAAGGTCTGCCCATTCGCGCTTAATTTTTTCACCTAGCTTACGGCCCATGTTTACGCGAGACGCATAAACAGAGATACCGTCGATAAAGCTATCTGGGCGAGCAAAATAAACGAACTCGAAAATACAGGGTGATGTGACAGGGTTCTCTGCACACTGTCTTGTATGCAGCTGGCCTTCTTCGGTAATAAATACCGCTTCACCAGGCATAACATCGCGAACAAACTGGAAGCCAACAGCATCAAGTGCAACGCTTTCAGACGCTACCATCCACTCTTCACCCAGCTCGCTCATGCGCTTACCCAGTGCAAGCGGTCGAATGCCGTGGGGATCTCGAAACGCTACAATACCTTGGCCGATGATGGCCGCAACGACTGCGTAGGCACCACGAATTTTCTTATGAACTTTCGTTACCACTTCAAAAATGTGTTCGGCGCTTACGCTTAAACCCGCTACCTGCTGCAGTTCGTGAGCAAGAATATTAAGTAATAATTCTGAATCTGAGGTGGTGTTGATGTGGCGGCGTGCAATGCGGAACACTTCTTCCTGTAGCTCATGGGCGTTGGTAAGGTTGCCGTTATGAGCAAAGGCAATACCAAACGGCGAGTTCACATAAAACGGTTGCGCCTCTGCAGAGCTTGATGTACCCGCGGTAGGATAGCGAACATGGCCAATACCCATGTTGCCGGACAGCCTCTTCATATGACGCGTATGGAAAACATCTCGAACCAAGCCATTCGCTTTGCGCAAATTAAACATATTTTGGTCGATAGTCATAATTCCTGCAGCATCCTGCCCACGGTGCTGAATAACCGTTAGACCGTCGTACAGTGACTGAGCTACGGGTGTTTTACCAACTATTCCGACTATACCACACATGTGCGTTACCTATTTCAAGCGGGATTTAAGAAACTGGAGGAGTCTTTCACATAACTGAAAAACCACTCAATGATGACACCAAACTCTGGTATGAGTACCGATGCTTGCCACCAATTAGAGGAGGCTGCACCAGTAAAGGTGTCCATAAAAAAGAGCAATGCGCTAACAATAAGCACGCCACGCAGTGCACCGAAAACTATACCTAGGACTCTATCGGTACCAGACAACCCCGTTGCCTGTACCAGCTGACTAATAACATAATTGATCATGCCGCCCAGAATGAGCGTTGTCACAAACAGCGCAGCAATTGCAGCGCCATTTTTCAAATAAGGATCATCAATGGCTGTGAAGTAAATGGCGAGGTCAGCATAGAAATTACTTGAAATAAAGAGTGCAGCAAACCAAACCACTAACGAGATGGCTTCTTTAACAAACCCTCTAATAAGGCTTATTAAGGTAGATACCGCAATGATACCCAGTATGGAAAAGTCTACCCAGTTCATCGTCTCTTTATTGCGTTGATGTTGCTTTTTATGGTGAAGCAACGAGCCTTTGGCGAGATGGCGCGCATTCTAACAGAAGATAGAAATATTACTAGTCTGTAATGCAATCCCTATCACTCCCCTGTCAGTAAACGTTGTTCAAAATGCAATGAATACACTTTACTCAACTTTGAACGTGGTGACTTTACCTTTAAGTTTCGTTAGCTCTTTTAAATGTGGTAGCGCCGATTCCAGTTTTTTCTTATCTAAATCAGGGCCAACAAAGACTTTGTTGAGCGGGCCGGAGCTAGTTTGAATTTTGCGACTAAACGCGCGATATCCTGCCTTTTCAAGCTTTGCCAGCAATGCCTTTACGTTTTTTTCATGACGAAAGCTGCCAAGCTGAATAACCCAGCCTGAATCGTCATCTGCAGAGGCACTTTTCGTTTCAACAACCGTTTGGCTCGCTAACTTGTCCTCTTCTTCAAAGGCTTTTGGCACTGGCGCTTTAGCGGCTGTAGCTTCGTCAGTATTCTCGCTGTTACCTGTACTTGAAGCAACCAGCTCTTCATCTAACGCTGTTTCATCCTCAATTTCGACAGCAGGAACCGCAGCTTTCGCTACCCGCTCTGATGGAAAAGATTCAGGCTCTACGATGGGCTTTTTAGGCGGGTTTGCAGGAACAGAGACAAAAGGCTCTCTGTTCGTTTGCTTTTTGCCATCAAGAAAGTCTGGTAAAAAGATAACCGCTAGGGCGACAACAATAATTGTCCCCACCAGTCTATTCTTTAATGCCGATGTCACTGTGCTCTCCTGCTTGAATACACGGTTTTACCTACAATGCGCGCGTTAGTTTTGCTCAGCAAGCACGTCTGCAACGGTAACAAAAGAACCAAAAACGAGAATAAGTTCACCAGTTTGATAATCTGCAAGCGCACGTTGATATGCTGAAGTCACGTCTTGAAACGTATCTATATTCTCTATGGTTGTGCCGGCATTAACAAGTGCATTTTCAAGTACTTCTGCATTGCAACCCCGCGGTCCACTTGTTGAAGCTAAGTACCACTTGGCGTTAAGACCGGAAAGTGGTGCCAAGGTTTCAGCAATAGACTTATCTTTAAGCATACCCACAACAACGCGCATTTGGCTAACATCGTAACGGTTTAGCCATTCTTGCATGGCAGAAGTAGCTTGTGGATTGTGAGCAACATCTACGACAACAAGAGGCGATTCACTAATAGTTTGTTGGCGACCCGGCATAGTGGTATTTTCGATAATGTCCCTAACCACACTTTCTTCGGGCAGCAAATCTAGTAGCTCCAGCGCGGCCAACGCTGTACTCGCATTTTGAAGTGGAATTTTAGGGTAAGGTAGCGACGCGTAGCTGTTACTCTTTCCTTTCCAGCTCCACTCGCTGTAATCACCTGCTACGACTGTGACGAAGTCCTGTGTAGCCCAACGTACATTAGCTTGTAGTTCGTTTGCCACATCGTAAAGCGATGATGGAGGAAACAGCTCACCAACCACTGCATTGCCGTTTTTGCGCATAATGCCCGCTTTTTCCCGAGCAATTTTTTCGCGGGTATTACCAAGCCAATCTTGATGGTCAAGATCGATAGTTGTAATAACAGCAAGGTTCGGGTCAATAATATTGGTGGCATCTAGACGACCGCCTAAGCCAACTTCAAGAATAACTACATCGACCGCCCATGACTGCATCATTTTCATTGCAGCCAGTGTACCGAACTCAAAGTAAGTCAGGGTAATGGGTTCGCCACCCGTGCTCTTTCGCGCGCTTTCAACAAACTCAAAAGCATCGACGAATTCACTGGCAGGCGGTAATTCGCCGTTATAACGCACTCGTTCACGGTAATCAGTCAAATGAGGCGAGCTGTATACCGCAACACTTTTGCCTTGCGATAACATGGCTTGTTCAAGCAAGCGGCAAGTTGTGCCTTTCCCATTTGTCCCTGCGACGGTAATAACCAGCGACTGACTGAGCGATAATGCCATGGCGTTAGCCACTTCTTTCACTCTGTCTAGCCCCATATCGATGGCGCTAGGATGAATAGATTCTAGGTAGGATAACCACTGACTCAGGCTTTTTTGCGAAGCAGAAGGCACGGGGGCGCCTCCTGTATTTGGCACTGAGCCAGGTTTTAAATTGTTTTCGTTATTCACTAATTCTTATAATGCAACTTAACCAACAGGCTGTGTAATCTATCACGCATATCTCTGCGGTCAATGATCATGTCAATTGCGCCTTTCTCAACAAGGAATTCACTGCGCTGGAAACCTTCCGGCAGTTTTTCTCTTACTGTCTGCTCTATTACGCGAGGGCCCGCGAAGCCGATAAGCGCCTTTGGCTCGGCCACGTTAACATCGCCAAGCATTGCCAAACTCGCAGATACACCACCCATTGTAGGGTCGGTAAGCACACTAATATAAGGCAAACCTTTTTTGCTCATCTTAGCAAGCGCAGCCGACGTCTTAGCCATTTGCATTAGTGACATAAGCGCTTCTTGCATACGCGCACCACCACTTGCACTGAAGCAAATAAGCGGCATATCATGTTCTAAACATGCATTAACGGCGGCAACAAAACGTGCACCTACGACTGACGCCATTGAGCCGCCCATAAACGCAAATTCAAAACATGCAACGACTACAGGCATACCTTTTAGCTTGCCCTGCATTACCACTAGCGCATCTTTTTCGTTAGTCGACTTTTGTGCAGCA
This sequence comes from Alteromonas sp. ABV4_150, assembly GCF_056311745.1. Lineage (NCBI taxonomy): Bacteria > Pseudomonadati > Pseudomonadota > Gammaproteobacteria > Alteromonadales > Alteromonadaceae > Alteromonas > Alteromonas sp. ABV4_150. The sequence continues at coordinate 4,295,199 of NZ_CM149971.1, forward strand.
ACAATACGGTCTTTGTAGCGTTTAGAATCTTTAAACTTAAGTACGTCTTGCGGTTCGTGTTCTGCACCTAACTCAACGCGATCGCCATCGTCTAAGAACGCATCAATGCGACGGCGTGCAGTAATACGCATATGATGGTCGCACTTAGGGCAAACTTCCTGAAGTTTTTCCAGCTCGCTCTTATACAGAACAGCTTGGCAAGAACCACACTTTGTCCAGATACCTTCTGGCACATTACCTTTGGTTGATGTTTGCGTGCGAGGAAGAATTTTTTGAATCCAGCTCATGGAAATTGAATCCTTTGTTTTTGTTTGCCGACCATGACGATTAATGTTTGTTCATACTTGAGGTCAACAACACATTAAATTTTTAAGTTTCATACTGTATTACAAAGAAAAAATGCGTAACACAACAGAACAGCTACCTAATATAGCGCGCTATTAGACCACAATACAACGAAATGGAAAAAACAAAACTGGTCTTAGAAGTTGGCAATCGACACAAGTAGTGCTTACCGCTGTTAGCTTTTGCTAAATTATCACTGGCGAGATTTATAGCATGCTGGTTTCACCGAGCACCGTGACATTTAACTTTTGGGAAATGGTTAACACCTGAGTGACGTTCTAGCGATTTTTGCCTTTGTCCGCTTTCGACAAAATGCGTCAGTGCAGTATCTATTTTATTTTTAAGGGAGTTTAAATCAGAACGAATAACAAACACTAAACGAGCCCGACTAACGATGTTAGGTGATTGATAAAATTCTGAAGAACAAAACACCTTATTAAACATAACAGCACGCGCGTTGTGTTCATTCATTATCGCAAAGTCACAACGCCCTTTCGACATCATCATAGTCATTGTAAATTGACTGCTTGAGTCAACCCTCTGAATATTGTTTTCTTTTCTCTCAAAAAACTGCTGTAAAATGGGGTAAGTAAAGCCGTACCTAGTACAAATACTAGAGGATAAGTTTGCCTCGGGTACAAACGGCCCTTCGAAACTTGAAGCTGAATAGATATAGCTGTCGTGCTTTATCAGCTCTTCACTAAACAAAAAGTCGTTCGGTTTACTTATCCAACTTTCAGAAGATAAAAACAAATCTATTGATGACGACTTTAATAAATCTTCGCTTCTAGCACGATTCGAGTCTAAATAAACGATACGAAAGTGTCTTGATAGTTCATCCGAGTTAAAAAAGTCTACAACTATGCCTTCATAGCGTTTTGAGTTCTCATCATAATATAAATAAGGGGCAGAGCCTGGTGTGTTAACCGCGAAACGTACACTGGGAGTTTTAGCTTTTATATCGGCACCGCACTCTAATGCCGTTAAACACAGTAACAAACCCAAAATTTGTGGTAAAAATTGAAACCTGGTCACACTGCTTCCTTGTATATATCGACAATGCTATGTGCAATCTGGCAAAAACAGTGGCCCCATAGGCCCTTTAGGCAGGTTATGTTCTTCAGGGTAAGTTACGTCTACCAAGTACAGACCATTTGGCTTCGCTGTGGCTGCCGATTTGCTCCTGTCTTTTAAGCTTAACAGGTGAGCAATCCAATTTACATCTTGCTCTCCTGCCCCAATTTCAACAAGCGCGCCAGTGATATTGCGAACCATGTGATGCAAGAACGCATTGGCACGAATATCAATAATCACATAGCGGCCTTGGCGATACACACTTACATCGGTCACGTTTCGAAACGGGGTTTTACTTTGGCACAACGCTGCGCGAAACGAAGTAAAGTCCTGTTCACCCAATAGCGCTTGGGCGGCAAGGTGCATTTTCTTCTCGTCTAATTCACGATGAATGTGGGTAACGCCCGAGTTCAAAATTGCTGGGCGCATTTTTGCATTATGGATAACGTAGCGATAGCGGCGGTGGGTAGCTGAAAAACGCGCATGAAAATCATCACTTACGTTCTTCGCCCAAGTAACAGCAACAGAATTTGGAAGATTAGCGTTAACCCCAAGCGTCCATGCGCGTTCTGACCGTGGAGCGTCACAACTGAAGTGAACCACTTGTCCAGTCGCGTGCACACCAGCGTCGGTGCGTCCTGCGCATTGCACTTCAATAGGTTGGTTGGCTACTGTCGAAAGTGCCTTTTCAAGATGCTCTTGAACACTTGGTACCTCCCGTTGGCGTTGCCAACCGTAAACAGCGGCACCGTCGTATTCAATCCCTAAGGCAATTCGCCCCATATCTATATTACCCTGTTTCTGAAAAGCCGCTAAGTGTAGTCATGTCACTTGCAACATGCAATGCCGCTTATAGGCAAAACCTATCGCAGCTCGACAAATAAACGCATGCCAATGAAAACAAAAGCGGCCTGTATATCTTTAACATACAGACCGCTCAATACGAATATCAACGCAAGTTTAAGCTCGCATTTAAAATCTCGTTAAACAATTTTCTCAAAAATCGACGCTGCTTCCTGCTTTTGCTCTTCACTGCCTTCTTTCATTACTTCTTCAAGTAATTCTTTTGCAGCATCTACGTCTTCCATTTCGATGTACGCACGAGCCAAGTCTAAATTGGCGTTTTGCCCTGCATCTTTATCAATATCAATTACCGTGTCATCGTCAGATACACCAGTAAAGTCAGATAAACTCACGTCAAGATCTAGCGCTTGACTATCTGGATCAGTGGCATCTGAATCGTCGCCATCGTCCATCAGCGCTTCTACGTCAAGGAAGTCTTCGGAAGATGTTGGAGACTCACCATCAGCATCGACGTCGCTAAGTAAAGCAGCCAAATCTAAGTCAGGATTATCAAGCTTCAGCTCTTCCTCTTGTTCCTTTTCAGGCTCTGCTTTTTCTACATCCTGCTGGTCCTCTTCAATTTCCGTAGGCGTGGCGATATCTAAGTCCACATCATCTGGAATATCGAGGTCGTCTTCTTCAAGCTCAAAAGTATCTTCTTCGTTATCAATCTGCTCAGACTCTAGCTCATCGCCATCGTCTAATGAAAAAGTTTCATTGTCTTCTTCCAGCTCGAAGGTATCGTCACTTTCCGCTGGTTCAAGACTTTCCGTTGGTTCAAGACTGTCATCGACACTTTCTTCCAACCCAAACGTAGCCTCGCCATCTTCTTCCTGCTCGAGTTCGAAGGTGTCTTCATTACTGTCGGCCGAAGACTCTGCTGACTCATGTATTCCTTCATTTTCAATGACGCTCGCATCCACGGCATCGTCTGACTCAAGGCTCTGAAGAAGCTCATCAAACTCTGCGCTGTCTAAGTCATCGAGTATCTCATTGTCGTCGACGGCATCATTTTCATCGGAGCCAGACAACCAATCGTCAAGGCCGGGCACGTCATCAAGTTCGTTGAATTCTTGTTCTTTGCTATTGTCTGAGTCACTTTCGTTTGAGCCTGGTTCTTCGGCTGAACTAAAGTTTTCAGCAGCGCCTGAGTCTTCGGGTTGCTGGTTATTTTGCTCAACGCCGTCGACTTCTTGCTCAAGTTCAAAACTGTCTATCTCATCGAATGCTGCATCCAAAAGACTATCGTCATACTCGTCACTGTCTTTTTCTGCTGATGGTTCTGGTTCGTCTATATAGACATCGTCTGTTGATAGCTCTTCGTCAGCAGAGAGCTTTTCGTCCGCCGAAGGCTCCATCTCACCGAAAGAAGGAATATCGTCCATCATTTGTTTTTCGAACGCTTCAATAGCGTCGTCTAATGGGTTGTCGGAATCGCCTTCAGGCTCATCTTCGGCACTTTCGAGTTCAAATTCCGGCTCTTCTTCAGCGATCTGCTCTGGTTCTAACTCTGGTTCTAACTCTGGCTCTGGCTCTGGCTCTGCATTATCATCAAGCTTGGTATCAGCGTCGGCCTCTGCCTCGACCTTTTCTTCTTGTGCTAAATCCGGTTCTCCCGATTCAGTTTCGAACTCTAGTTCTGCTTCAGGCGCAGGCTGAGATTCAAGCTCTGCTTCTAATATAGGATCTTGTTCTGAATCTATATCGTTATCTTGCTCAGCCTCTACCTCAGTGCCCAATTCTGGCTGCTCTTCTAGCTCTAGCTCAGCATCATCAAGCTTGGTATCAGCGTCGGCCTCTGTCTCGCCCACTTCTTCTTGTGCTAAAACTGGCTCTTCTGATTCAGTATCAAACTCTAGTTCTGCTTCAGGCGCAGGCTGAGATTCAAGCTCTGCTTCTAATATAGGATCTTGTTCTGAATCTATATCGTTATCTTGCTCAGCCTCTACCTCAGTGCCCAATTCTGGCTGCTCTTCTAGCTCTAGCTCAGCATCATCAAGCTTGGTATCAGCGTCGGCCTCTGTCTCGCCAACTTCTTCTTGTGCTAAAACTGGTTCTTCTGATTCAGTATCAAACTCTAGTTCTGCTTCAGGCGCAGGCTGAGATTCAAGCTCTGCTTTTAATATAGGATCTAGTTCTGAATCTATATCGTCATCTTGCTCAGCCTCTACCTCAGTGCCCAATTCTGGCTGCTCTTCTAGCTCTAGCTCAGCATCATCAAGCTTGGTATCAGCGTCGGCCTCTGTCTCGCCCACTTCTTCTTGTGCTAAAACTGGTTCTTCTGATTCAGTATCAAACTCTAGTTCTGCTTCAAGCTCAGGCTGAGATTCAAGCTCTGCTTCTAACATAGGATCTTGTTCTGAATCTATATCGTTATCTTGCTCAGCCTCTACCTCAGTGCCCAATTCTGGCTGCTCTTCCAGCTCTGGCTCTGCTTCTTCAGGTTGCGCAGAGGTTTCACCATCAGCATCAAGTTCCGCGTCTGTATCACCTTCAGATTCAAGTTCAGAAAGCAGTTCGTCTGTAAGCTGATCTACATCAGCACTACTTTTTGACTCCTCAGCTTCCAATTCAGCAAGAAGCTCATCAGTAAGCGGATCGCTTAAATCATCTTCACTTTCTTCGTTGTCAGAAACCGTAAGGTCTGAATCTTCATCGTAAGCTTCAGGCTCAGCGTTTGGACTAACTTCTGGTTCGCCCTCCAGCTCAGCTTCAAGCTCCGCGAGCAACTCGTCGGTAAATGGGTCATCAAAGTCGCCTTCGTCTTCTGTTTGAGAAGGTGGTTCATTTGAAGTGCCTTCACCTCGTTCTTCAAACTCATCTAATACCGAATCACTTACCTCTTGCGATTCTTGATCAGCTGAAGGCTCTTCATCAGCTGAAGTCTCTTCCGAATAATCATCCTCCGCTTGAAGCTCAGCAATAAGGTCGTCGGATAGCGGGTCACTGAAATCAGCGTCAGTTTCTATCTCGTCTGTGACAATTTCATCTAAATCATCAGTAATGGCGTCAAGGCTTTGGATTGACTGAGGTGAAGGTGAAGGTGACGATGTAGTTATCTCATCTTCGAAATCATCTTCGTCTTCATCATCCTCTTCGCCTAAACCACCCATCATTTCAATTTGCTCTATTTCGTTAAGCAAGTCGTCGGTGATTTTATCTATTTCTTTGTTTTGCTGATTTATCTCGTCATCAAGCTTACTCAGCATGTCTTCATTGATAAGGTCGTCGTTGCTGTCGAGCTCGTCGGTAAGACCAGCATCAACACCATGCTCTTCAAGCAAATCGTCAATGCTTATTTCTGGCTTGTCGTCTTCATCTTCTATATTCGGCAGAGATGCAGAACTTTCTTCCTCTTCTTCCGTGTCAGGCACCGAATCAGCTGAGCTTGCAAGCAGCGCGTCAATATCATCTTCATCAACGTTTTCAGAATCGGCTGCCCCGTTAACCTCAGCTAATATATCATCAGGGTCTACGTCATCGGATTCATCCGACTCAACACTTTCCGACTTTTCGACATCTTGGCTTTGCACATCGTCAAGCAAGTCATCAATATCAAAATCATCGTCATCTTCTGTTGCAATTTCCTCTGTAGCCGCTGCCTCTTGCTCGCTATCCTCTTCGGCATCTTCATCAAAGATGTCGTCATCACCTGAGAGATCAAACCCTTCAAGATCATCTTCGTCTTTTTCATTTAATACTTTGTCCGACAGATCATCATCGTCAAACAAGCTATCTAATTCACTCTGATCGAGCTCATCGGCGCCCGCTTCAAACAAATCATCGCTGTCATCGCCTGGCACCAACATGTCGTCTTCAAGATCGGCAAATGTTTCTAATTCATCGTCTAAGCTTTCTTCTAAATCAGAGGTCAAAACGTCATCAAGCAGGTCGTCATCGTTGAACAAATCGTCATCTGATAACTCCGCTTTATCATCTAAATCGGGTGCTAATGCACTTGAAAGGTCGTCAATATCAGCATCTGGCACCGGAACTTCATCATTATCAGCTGTGATAGTGGGTCCAGCTGCTGGCGCTTCCTCGGGCTTACTATTGCGTTTAAGTAGCCACATGATTAGGCCACCTACCAACATTAGCGACAGAATTGCAGAACCGATGATCAAGCTCAATGGGCTGGTAAGTGCGCTCAAAAATGAAGACTGTTTTTCGGCTTCGCGCTGAGCCTGCTCGGCTTTAATCATATCGAGCAGTTCTTGTTGAAGCGCTACTTGCATATCAAGCTGGCTTTTAACATCGCCTTCGACTTGGCCTCGCAAGGTTTCAAGCTCACCATTGACGGCTTCAACACGCTCATACAAGCGTCTATTTTCGTTTAAGATTGCCTCAACGTTTTCTAGCGAGGCAGCAAATTGCATACGTAATTCATCAAACTGACGGGTTTGTTCCTGATCTAAACGAGTGATCTTTTGCTCAATGTCAGTTTGAGTTTGAGTGAGGTCTTGTTGATTAACTAAAGGCGAAGCGGGCTTAATATTCTTTATGCTGCTGCCGGGCTTGTTAAGTGCTTCAGCGAATGCCCTATCGTCTTGCTCAGCTCGCATTTGTGCTTTTTGTTTGTCGATTCTGGCAATATAACGCTCAGACGGCAGCTTCAAAACCGCGCCATCTACTAACAAGTTTAAGTTGCCATTTTCAAACGCGTTGGGATTGAGTTCGTAGATAGCAGTCATAACCTGATATACGCTCAGGTTATTGTTTTGGCGATAGCGCTCAGCAATGCGCCATAGGGTATCGTTGGCGTCGATGGGCCCATATTCCAGGCCGGAATACTGATCAGTTGCGTCTTTGGGACCTTTTAAGAAGGTAGCGCGTTCTTGTGCATCAACAGTGATAATAGGGCCAGACAAACAAAGTGTTAGTAAAAGTAAGCCCGTCAAATGCAATTTCATAGCAGTCCTATATGCCCTCAAGCGTCTTTACCACCCGAGACGTATGGGCGGATTTTGTAGCCAATCAATACGGAAGAAAATATTGGCTTTTATTTTTATTCTTAAGCCACCTTGAAACCATTAATAATCAAGCCAGCGTTTTACAGTCTTTTTGAACTTAGCAGTAAGATTTATTTGCGCTTTTTAGAGTTCTTACCCTTCGCCTAAGTGTCTGACTGAGTATTGTTTTTAACGTTGTTCTATTCCTAACTTTACAAACTATAAACCAGTTATTAAGGGTGATCTAGTTAGACAGTAGTATTGGAGCACTCTAATGTTCAAATTTTCACTAAAAGCGTCATTCAGTAGCTTCGAGTGCTGTGTTTCTATCCCGTTGAATAGTGCTGCCTCATTGCAACAAAAACCGCCCTTTCATTGCGTATCGGCAAGCACAGAAAAATGTTTACCTTTTCCTGTGCTTATCCGATTAAACAAAAGCAGAACCTCTGCTAAAACCTTTACAGGTAATCGCGAATGAGTGTCTCAGCAATTTGAATGCTGTTTGTCGCTGCACCTTTGCGGATGTTGTCAGAGACCACCCACAAATTTAAGCCACAAGGGTGAGTAATATCATTCCTGATACGCCCTACATGCACAATGTCGTTGCCGCTAGCACTGCTTACTTGCGTTGGGAATTGCTCATTGCCGTCGTAAACTGTTACGCCTGGCGCATCGGCTAAAAGCTCTTTAACATGCTGCGCATCTATTGGCGTACGCGTTTCAAGGTGAATGGCCTCAGCATGTCCGTAGAAAACCGGCACGCGCACAGCCGTCGCGTTTACCAAAATACTTTGATCGCCCATGATTTTTTGGGTTTCCCACAGCATTTTCATTTCTTCTTTGGTGTAGTCGTTGTCTTGGAATACGTCGATTTGAGGTATGACATTAAAGGCAATTTGGCGACTAAACGATTTTGGCTTTACTTCACGTGCGTTTAGCAAACCTGCGGTTTGTTTAGCCAGTTCTTCCATGGCTTCTTTACCTGCACCAGAAACTGACTGGTATGTGCATACGTTAATACGGTCAATACCAACCGCGTCTTGAATAGGTTTAAGTGCGACCAACATTTGAATGGTTGAGCAATTTGGGTTCGCAATAATGTTTCTATTGCGAAACTCTGCCAGAGCATGGGCGTTAACTTCTGGCACCACAAGTGGTATATCTGGCTCGTAACGAAACTCTGAAGTATTGTCGATAACAATACAGCCTTCTTCTGCCGCTAGCGGAGCAAATTTTGCTGAGATACTTCCACCGGCTGAGAAAAAACCTAATTGCACTAATGACCAGTCGAAGTCATCAGCATCTAATACTTCAATGTCTTCGCCTTTAAACGATACAGTACTACCAGCTGAACGTTTACTGGCAAGCGGATACAAACGGTTTACCGGAAAGTCTCGCTCTTCTAATAGTTCAATCATGGTTTGGCCCACTAAACCAGTTGCGCCAAGTACCGCTACGTCAAACGCTTGCGACATAATGCTTTATGCTCCTAATAAGAAAATAACTAAACCAGACTAACGAAAAAGCCTAGCTTGGTGAAAGTGTTTTGAATTTGTTTACTGGTGTTCTTTGGCAATTGTAACGTATAGGCGCAGCACTCGCGACGTACTCTGTATTGCTTGCGCAGTGCAGAAAACGTATTTGCTAAGTCAGATTTCGCCTTTTCGTTATTTTTTGATGTTGATGAAAAAGCGTTTCGCGTTATTTCGTCATCAATAGCGACATCGTACACCTTGTGAAATACTGCAGTAAGATCTTCAACCGATAACCGAGATGCTTCTGGCGATGCTAACTCAGCGTTTATTGGGTTGGTCTTATCTAGAAAATCGCTGAGTTCTTTATCTGGTGCTGTACCCACTACCTCACAAATTTGCTCGTAAATCATTTGCGTACCACGCACTTTGCCTTCGACGGAATGACCCGCAATATGTGGCGTAACGAACCAAACGTGGTCAAATAATGCTGTGTTTATGGCAGGCTCATTATCGAACACATCGAGCACTACTGTTGGCGCTTGTTCTTGTTGAAGCAGGTTAAGTAACACTTCTTCATCTATAACCTCGCCACGGCATGCATTGATAAGCAGCTGGTCAGGTGTTAATGCTTCCAGAAAAGTTACATCAATCATCTGGTAGGTGGGGTAATCGCCGTCTTTTGTGAAAGGCACATGAAGCGAGATAACGTCGCACTTTGCAATTTGTGCTAAATCTACAAACGACTGCCCGTTATGCTGGGTTTTGCCAGTCTTTGCTAACGCTTGCTGTAGCGGAGGGTCGTACAAGCAGTGTTCAACACCAATTGCCGTTAAAATACGTGATAGCGCGCTTCCCACGTTTCCGGCCCCTACTATGCCTACTTTCGCATTGTAAAAGTCGAGCTTTTGGACTTTTTGTGCATGCAACAAAACACTCAATACGTACTCGGCAACCGCAACGGCATTACAGCCTGCTGCGCTGCTATACATAATACCGACGCTATTTAAATGCGTTTTATCTAGATGATTAGTACCCGCCGTTGCCGTAGTAACAAACTTAAGCTTGTTAGCGCTGGTAAGCAGTGCAGGGGTAACCTTAGTGGTAGAACGCAACGCAAGAATATCTACATCGCGCAGCATTTCAGGCATAAGAGATTGCCAAGCATAGGTTTCAACTTCACCTACGCCGTTAAGGTAATCGGTGCCAAACGGAATGGTATCTTCAAGAAGTATTTTCATGGCGCTAAGTGTACCTTAAGTTAGGCTTTTAGTAACCTAGCGCCCTTATTTATCTTGTCGGTGATTGGCTTAATCTAAGTCATTTTGATGCACGTTTGGCCGCCATATCAATGAGACGGCCGAAGTTTATACAATCTTTTGAACCGGGAACGCTTTAAGCAAAGCGCTTTAGCTCGCGATTTTTGTCTACCTCATCCTTTACGATCGTGGAACTGGATAACGTTAACTTTAAATAGTTACTTATCGTATCCAGGGAAGCGACGCTCTACGCGACGTTTAATGCCCGGCCATGCCAGTGAACCACCCGCTTGTTTGGTAACTTGTTCGGCTTGAGCACGAATGCCATCTAGAATTGCCGAGTGAATTGGAATTAACGGCTTTCCTGTGGCCTGGGCTTTTAGCTGAATTTCACAGGCGCGCTGCATGATAAACATAAACAAAAATGCATCAGGAATATTGTCTGCACAGGTTAAAAGCCCGTGATTGCGCAAAATCATAAATTGGGTATCGCCCAGGTCGCGAACCAGCCGTGCTTTTTCGTCTGGGTTTAGCGCCACGCCTTCGTAGGCGTGATAGGAAAGCGACGCTAGTGGAAAAAGGGACTGCTGCGAGTAAGGCTGCAACCCTTCTTCTAAAATGGATACCGCCACGCCTTCTGCTGTATGCAAATGCAACACGCACTTTGCATCGTCACGTGCTTCATGAACAGCGCTGTGAATAGTAAAACCCGCAGGGTTAATGTCGTACTCGCTTTCCATCACCTTATTGCCGTTAAGGTCAACTTTTACCAGGCTGGATGCAGTAACTTCATCAAACATTAAACCGTAAGGGTTAATTAAAAAGTTATGGTCAGGCCCTGGTACACGAGCTGAAATGTGAGTAAAAATAAGGTCGTCCCAACCATACATAGCAACTGCGCGGTAGCATGCGGCAAGGTCAACACGGGTTTGCCATTCTTCACTGCTTACTTTCGACTTTACTGAATCTGTCATAGCTTTACTCTTTTTATGTCTAAAATCATTTCATTGAAGTATGTCAGCCGTCTTTTGAGGCTCTAAAACATAAACACTCCAATGAAACTTCTATTTACTTTCTCCTAACGCCTACATTACGCGCAGTAATTGCTATACACTGTCGGATATACGACATTGTAAGAAATTTGTTAAATGGAAAAATTTAAGCCGGTTCTGGCTAGCTCGACGTGGTTCAGTGCGCTCCCGCCCTATTTACAGGAAGCCATGTTCGACAAGATGCGCCTAAAACACTTAAAAGCAGGGCAGCAACTGCACGCCAAAGGTGAAGAAGGTGTAGGTTTTTATGGCGTATGCGAGGGCCGTTTAAGAGTGGTTACTGTGGGCGTGGATGGTCGCGAAATGCTATTCGCGTTACTTGGGCCCGGCACTTGGTTTGGTGAAATATCCATGTTTGATGATCTCCCTCGAACTCACGACAACTTCTGTGAGACAAACTCCACGGTTGCTATTATTCAAAAAAATGCGTTTAAAGCACTGCTTGAGCAATATCCTGAACTTTACCCGCACTTCACCCGCCTTTTATGCACGCGAGTGCGCAGCGCTTTTCAGTTTATTGACTCAAGCGCGGGGCTTAGCCTTAAACACCAGCTTGTAAAACGGCTATTGATGCTTACCACCAGCTATGGTCAACATTTACCTAAGAACAACGCAATTACACTCACCCTCTCGCAAGAGTCTTTGGCGCAAATGATAAATAGCAGTAGGCAAACGGTTAATCAGCTTTTAGGTGAGCTTGAAAGTGAAGGTTTGGTAAAACGGCATTACGGTAAAATCACCATTCCCGAGCCAGATACCTTGTTTAGTCGTTATCAGTTTTTTTGACCGAAATAATTAGCTGAATCGCTCATTTTCTTTGGTAGTTGTTGCGCGAAATAAAGCGTCTTCTGAAAATCGATAATACAAAAACTTAGTAATAACACAGTAGCCCTTTACTAATTTTAGTGTGAGCTTACGGTTTTACTTAATCAAATATGGATTTGCACCATCCCCGCAGTATTGCGCGGCGCACATCTGTCTCCATCTTTAAGGTCTGCTCGAAACAAACAGCAGACGTTCAACTCCCGTATTTGCGGCTGGTTTGGAGCGCAGGGGAAAACCAGTCCGGCAACATGCGCTTGTTAGTTTCATGCGACACTCGACGTCGCAAAAATAATTTGTTCAGAAATAAACCTAATTAAAGGAACATCTTTTACTAACGTTTTATCGTCACGAAATGGCGTGTATTTGGATTTTTCTGACTCTTTACTATGAACTATAGAATTCCTATTTTTGTATATTCTGCCAGCAAGATTTTTGAATATCAGATCCTCGTCATTTCCTTCTAAATCAACAACTGGCGCTGAAGAAAAAATAACTGGTGATGTTTTGTAATACGCAATTAGAGAATCATCATAGTCATTTAACTTTTGGTTTAAATCAGCCAAATCCACATGTTTTACTAACGTTAATCTGAGACCTTCTTGCTCACTAAAAGTCATACTGTCGTCCCGCATCTTTATGGACTTTCCAATATCTTTAATTAGGGACGATATATCTTTTTTTCGTTTATACGAAAAGTCTGGATGCGTAAGCTTATTCTTAACCCTCTCCACTAAAGCCTCATTGAAAATAGACTCAAAAAAGTGTTCAACAATGTGGTAATAGGAAATATATTCCAGCATAGGATTTTCAGTTCCGACCGCAAGCTGATAATGATGTATCAAATCTGGAATATAAGTTCTTCTTGGTGGATCGATTTCGTCAAGGCTTGACCTTCGAGAGCGAGTGATTCTGCCTGTTCTTAGTAGCTCATCAAAATCTCGCTGTTGTACGAGTGAGGTGTCTGTGTTGTAAGTAATATTAAAAAGGAATGCTGATGAAAACTTATCGAATTCAGATAAAGTCCTTTTCGTTTCGGAGCTTAGTTTTAAGGTCAAGCGACCAGCTATAAATTTTTTAATCAATTCTAGTACACAAGGCTGTTCCTCTAAAACCCTTCTCATACCTGAAATGGACATTCCGGGGCGTGATAAAGCTCTAGGCTCGCCATACTGCGCAGCATTTTTTATCAAGTAGAGAGAGAACTGGTTTGAAGGTCGACCTAAAGTATAAGAAATCTTATTATCTGGGTCTCCAATATCTAAAACAACATCTTCTCCTCTAGTTCTAGGTAAAAACCTATGGAAGTGACCTTCCTCCCTAACTAGTATTTCATAAGATTTATCATCAGATAACACCGTCTCTGAGGTGGCGTCGTAGGCTTTCAAACTATCGACTTCGCTCTCCAATTTTTCTTTGGTTAACGTGAGGGTGATATCTTCAAATGAGCTGAATCTGGGCGTATATAAAAAAGAGTCTTCGGTTTCTTCCAAGTCAAATCTAAGTATCTCTGCAATCCATAGAGCAAAGTCATTTATATTAATATCTAAATCCATTTTATCTCCAATGGCACGGTGAGAAACTAACAGCTTATTCCTGAGGCTTCATAATAACACCCGTTTCCTCTGAAAATACAGATTCTGTATTTTCAGAGGAAAGAGAAAAAGGTGTCCGCTTTACGTACACAGCTGCCTAACAGCGCCAGAGGCATCTAGATACAAACACCGGACGGTCTCGCATAAGCGATAGCTAAAGACTGATTACGTTTGTCACGGTGCAAAACTACTAATCAATGCAGCCCAATCGTTTTCGAGCTCACTAAAAGACTTACCAGTAACTGCTTGGATATTTTCCCCAGCATAAATTTTCAAATATTGGTCTAAACCAAAATTTTCGATCAGGAACTGCGTAAAGGCACCTTCTTGTAAATACGCCAAACGCCTACCTGTTCCCGTTTTTGCTGAGTGTCTTACATTTTCTGATTCAGTCAAAGGTATTAATCCGCCGTAGCTAACCGACGTTTCTGCTACTGCTCTATACAAATCTTGACCAAAATCAGGGTATTCAGCAGATTCACCAAATCTGTGTTGTAAGAACACGGCAAGACCATCATCAAAGAAACGATCTTCATAGCCGTTTTTCTTCTTTTTACGAAAGTCACTGACAGCATACACGTGCGTTAATTCGTGGATGACAGCCATACCGCTGTTTTCTGACTTTGCTGACGAGAAGGCCGAAAGAACTCTTTTCTCTGGAATGTGAATCGTATTCCAATCTTGGTAAGGAGTACGACGCTTTTTGGAAATAAATACTACCAAGTCTTCTTGAATTGGAGTTCCATTATATTCTTCAGATTGGCTTAAATAAGCTTTTACAACTTTTTTGTTTTCGCTCACTCTCGATGCGAGTTGCTCAACTACTGTAATAGGGACGTCGGCATCATATTCGATGATAAAGTCATCAGCTTTGAAAGTGTTTGCAAACGTTGATGTAGAAAGCAGCAGACTTATTAATAAATACTTATTGTTCATATCACTTCCGTGTGGGTGCACTAAATTTCTATTTAGCGTAACACTCATTTTAATCACAAATCTATGTTTTGTAAGTTTCGCGAAAACTATGTGTTTTGAGAGTTTGCCCCAGTTTTCATGTGCATCTTCAATTAAACGGTGCACCGCAAAGTCAGAAAGGCGTTCAATTTTTTTTGACCGAAATAATTAGCTGAATCGCTCAAGAGTTTATGGAAAATTATTAAAGGCGTGCAAACGAAAAGAAAAGTTCGCATTGAAAATTTTATCTGCCAGCATAGTTTTGCTTTCCATAGTTGGCTTTGTATATCAGTCATATTCAAGCTACGTCGACTCCACCTCTTTTGACAAGCGTGGAGAAATGATAAACGTAGGTGACTACAGTCTTTATGTCGAGGATTCTGGAACAAGGAAAAGTTACCGTTATTTTTGATGCAGGTATGGGTGATGACTCATCGGTCTGGAATAAAGTAGCAGAGTAAGTCTCACAGTTTTCTCGGGTCATTACCTATGATAGAGCTGGCCTTGGGTGGAGTGAAGAAAGGCCGTATGAATGAGACAGTAAAACTATTGTTGCTGAACTTCACTCGGTTCTAGAAAAGAAAGACATTACTGGACCAATTATCCTTGTAGGCCATTCATTTGGCGGGGTAAACATGCAGCGCTAGGCCCTCACCTATCTCGAATATATAGCCGCTTTGGTGTTGTTAGACTCTGCCCATGAAGATCAGATAGATGAGATGCCTCAAACGAATTCTCTTCAACTATCCAACTCACAGAAAATATACTTCTTAAATAAGGAAATCCCCCACTTAGTATTAATTATTATTAATGTTCAATAAATCATACTTAATGATAACATCTCGTTAACATATATTTGGCAAGCTGCAATTACCTACGTTAAATAAACGACTTTTCTTAAACTTAAGTTAACCATTCAAGGTCTTGACCTGAAACGGAGAATCTATGACAAAAAGCAACCATGCGGAACAAATAGAGACGATTACCTCCTCTCAGAAACATGATCAATCCGGTAGTGATGACGAACACATTGTCGAGTTAGAAAACACCGGACGAAGAAAGTTTATCGGTTACATGCTTAAGGGGTCGAGTTTTGCTGTTGCGTTACATATAACCGGTGGTGCTTTTCGTCCTCAGGATGCCAACGCCCAGTTGTTAGGAATACCGGAGCTTGCAGATGAACTGGATTTAACAGACCTGCTGCTGATCTCCGGTGACCCTTTCTACTACGATTATTTAATTAAGATAACGAGTGATAACCGCGTCCGTTTTGAGCTTCCACGAATGGAAGTTGGGCAAGGTATATTAACCGCTGCAATGATGATTCTTGCCGAAGAGCTGGACGTTGAACTGTCCTCAATTGATGCGACTTTATCTCCGGCTGAAATCAGACGAGCGACTGGTCAAATTACAGGGGGCTCTCACGCCGTAACGTCTCTTTGGGATCCGTTGCGTAAGGTCGCGGCAGCGCTGTTATATAAGATAAAATTGTCAGCCGCAGTGCATTTCGGGATTTCTGTGAACGAAATTAGTACAGAAAATGGCTTTGCAATTGATAACGATGGCAGCCGCATTGCTTACTCTGAGCTCACCGCAGGTGTTGAGGGACGCAACGATGCAGCTCGACTGGCAAAGCCTAAAGACCCGTCTCAATACAAAATTATCGGTACGCCGCAAAAGCGGGCTGACGCGCGCGATATTGTTACCGGCAAACTAAATTTCGCGATGGATCTCGACATACCAGACGCGATGCCCACCGTGGTCGCTAGGCCACCCAGCTTAGGTGGTTGCGTGATCACGTTTGACGATTCTGAGGCAATAGGCCTGCCCGGCGTCCTCGCCATCAAAGAAGTTCCGTTGGATGTTGATGCAAACTCCTCTGGCGTGGCCGTTGTTGCGCGTTCCTTTGGCGAAGCTTTTCGAGCGCGTGATGCACTTAATATTACATGGAGTGTGGGTGCTGCCGAACATCTATCTGACGCCGAGGTCATTGAGCAGTTACGTGCGATAAACCTGCCGACCTTACCTAAAATCCCTCTGGCTACCGATTCGGTTGGCGGCGAGTTCATCTTTCCTTATTTGGCGCATGCCCCTATGGAAACCATGACAGCAGTTGCCGATGCAACCGGCTCAAAGATCAGGGTATGGACTGGCGCCAAGACGCCACTTGCAGCACAAGCCAAAATTGCGCGTGACCTTGGAGTCTTACCCACTGACGTCGAGGTGAATGTAATTCAGAGCGGCGGCTCATTTGGCCGTCGCTTATTTTTTGATGCAGCAGTTGAAGGCGCGCGTATTTCACAAATTGTAAGCCGCCCCATCAAACTTATGTTTACTCGACAGGACGACACAAAGTTTGGCCGCGCACGACCGCTCAGCTTGCATAACGTAAAAGCGACTTACACTAGAGGTTTTTTATTTGGCAAAAAAGTGTTGTCGTTTGACCATCGAGCTGCGACCGCTGAATTGGATCTCGAACATGGCTTTGGCGAAGGTATTACTGCATTGGGAGGAGAATTAGCTCCCGCTGCTTTCAGCCAGACAGTCTGGCACTCAACGCAACTAGTGCAATATAAGTTTGGTGTAACTTCCTTGCTGCTAAACGAAAAAAAATTCGTTGTGCCAACCTCCTCTTGGCGCGGCATCTACTCCGGCACAGCTGCCGTCGCAAACGAGATAGTTGTTGACGAATTGGCACGCGCAATGAACATGGACGAATGCCAGTTCAGATTACAAATGCTTGATGATGAGCGCTCCAAAGCTGTTCTGCGGAAAGTTTCTCGAGAGGGCAAGTGGGGAAGGAGAATGAAAAAAGGACGTGCCCAGGGCCTCGGGTTACATAAAGAGTATAAGTCTCGAGCCGCAGTGCTTGTTGAATTAAAAACGTTCAAAAATCCGAAGAAAGAAAGCAAAGTCACTAAGATTGTTGTTGCGCTGGATGTGAACCGAGTATTGAATCCAACCGGCCTTGAGGCGCAAGTTATCGGTGCGGCAACCGACGCCATTACCTACATGATTCGCACCAGTTTACACCTCGACAATGGCGCAATACGCGAGAGCAGTTACGGCGATTTTGAAATTGCTCGAATGCGCAACACGCCACCAGATATTGAAGTGCATTTTATGCCGCCTAACGGAGAAACACCGGGAGGTGCAGGCGAGTTAGTAGTTCCTGCGGCGGCAGCGGCGATAGCCAACGCATTTGCCAGGGCGACGGGTATTGCACCACGTCGTTTTCCACTTCGTGACTTCTATCCAGAGGGTTAATTCATGCCACAAATTACATTTAATGTTAACAATAACCCGGTTTCTATCGACGCTGAAAACGATGACGAGCTTCTGTATCTCTTGCGTGATCGACTTGGTATTACTGGCCCAAAATATGGTTGCGGTGTTGGCGTGTGTGGCGCTTGCACTATCTTTAAAGACGGTGAGCTAGTTCGCCCATGCATTGTTCCGATGGAAGAAGTGGAGGGTGCATCGCTAACCACTATTGAAGGACTTGCGGTCGATGATATTCTGCATCCGGTGCAAGAAGCATGGGTAAACGAAGATGTCGCTCAGTGTGGGTTTTGTCAGGCGGGACAAATTTTAACCGCCGTCAAACTATTGGAGTCTAATCCCAATCCCAACGATCGTGACATTGATAAAGCTATGAGCGACAATATCTGCCGCTGTGGTACCTATCATAGAATACGAAAAGCCATTAAACATGCTGCAGCTTTGATTCAGCAGACGACATAAGAGGCTAATTTTTGGGAAAACGGGTTAGGCTGAGAAGAACACCTTAACATGTATAAGCTCAGATCTAATCTGAGTATTTCGCCTACAGGGTTGGTCGTCTTGTAGACTGCTTAAAGCGAATTGCAGGAATTCCACCTGCTTTTAATTGGAGGGCTGCTTCACGTAGACATCGGCCTCACAGGCCCTTTGAGACAAACAGCAGACCTTCGCACTCCAAACAAATGGTCGATAACGCGAGAGCTAAAATTAGAGACGATGTGACATAGCTCATGTATAAGATTCCAGCATTCATAGCAAGCGCCTAAAACGCACTATTAAAATCCGCCAAGAGTTTTCCCTATAAATATAAATAAAGCGCCGCCAACAAGGAGGCTAATAGATAATACTAATCCATTTAATAAAACTCTATTAAGGCCTAGCGCTTGAACATTTGTAAATTCGTAAGGGTAAAATTCTGTCCATTTCCCATGAGACATTGTGTACGCGGCATAAGTCAGTGGAAAAATGAGCCAATAGCCTAAGTCAGCGTATTGAAGCTGCGTTTTTTCTACAAAGAAAATCCAGTAGGAAAGTGTGATTACGGGTGTAACGGCATGGACTAATAAATCTGAAATACGTTCAAACAATGAAAGTTTGAGCCATCCATAGATAAGGTAGTTAGCAATACCAACTGTAACTATATAAAAAGTAATTGCAGTAGCTACATTAGGATTTTTAGCAAACTGAGTAACTGAATGCTCAGGCCAAAAAGTCAAAACTGCGAACCAAATTAGGACAAGAAGGTTCGATAGCGTTGTGTAATAACTAAAATATTTCCAGACTACAACGCCTATGCTGTCGCTGCCTCGTTTCCTAATTTCTCTTATAAGGCTAATTATTAGTGCCAATGCTGTAATTAAAAAAAGAACAAAATCCATTTAAAGTCCTTTCGAAGAATGAAGGCTCTACCAAATAAATAGGGCTCAAGTATTAAACTAATCGACCTCTAAAAAAAGGAAAACTGCTTTTTTAGACCAACTGATACTAAATTAATCCGTTATAAATTTAGTATAGTTTGCAAATGATAGGAAATAGCAACCCAGTCAAAGTGAAAAGAACAAGTGCAAAAGCATTTTCGTCAGTAGGTAGCTAATAGAAAATCTGTTTGCCTACTAATTAAAACAACTTTACTCTAACCTTTTCCTGTGACTAGCTTTTGCTTTTTTGTGCAGTGTATTGACGTTTGCTCTTCGTCGGAAAAAATTGAAAATAAGTGATAACAAGGAATCGTTAAAATGTCTAAATTTGCAGCCCGTCTAGTCATTAGTGTACTGCTATCAATTGGTTTATGCGCCTGCCAACCATCGTTAAAACCTGAAAAGTCTCTTAATAGCCCCTCAAAACAAACCCTAGAATTCGACCGACTATTTGCCCAATTCGATGATATTAATAAACCAGGAGCCTCAGTTGCAGTTCTGCAGGATGGAGAGATTATATTTTCAAAAGGTTATGGCAGTGCAAACCTTGAATACGATATACCTGTTACGCCAGAAACTATGTTTCACGTTGCATCTGTATCTAAGCAATTTACCGTATTCGCCATTCTTCTACTGGCTGAAGAAGGTAAGTTAAATTTCGATGATGACATACGACAATACATTCCAGAAGTGCCGGATTTTGGTCACACCATAACCTTACGACACTTAGCATCACATACAAGCGGCATGCGAGATCAATGGAATTTGTTGCGTATGGCTGGTTGGCGATTAGATGACGTAATCACTACCGAACACGTATTAAAAATAGTAGCGCGACAAAAAGAGCTAAACTTCAAACCGGGAGAAGAGTTTCTTTACTCAAATACCGGGTTCACACTATTAGCAGAGGTTGTTGCACGTGTTAGCGGTAAATCTTTTGCGCAATTCACGCAAGAAAGGCTGTTCACGCCATTGAATATGAGTAACAGCTTGTTTTACGACGACCATCAAAAGATCGTTAGCAATAGGGCCTACTCATACGAGCGTAACGGCAATGGTTACAAAAAAAGCGTGTTGAACTTTTCAAATGTAGGTGCAACCAGTTTATTTACGACCGCAGAAGATCTGCTGAAATGGTCAGCTAATTTCACCGAACCGACTGTAGGTAGCCCTGCTATAATTAAGCAAATGAATACTCTTGCGTCCTTAAACAATGGAGAAACATTTGGTGGCGCATATGGGCAATTTATTAGTCATTACAAAGGTATCAAATATTTTCAGCATAGCGGCGGAGACGCAGGATTTCGTTCGTATTTAGCTCGATTCCCTAACCAAAATTTAGCAATTGCAATATTGAATAATGGCGCAGATGCAAGGCCATGGGAATTGGCTCTGCAAATGGCTGACAGTTTTTTGGAGAAAGCCCCCCCTCCCCCTCAGAACGCGATTGCTGACGCATTTTTAGAGTCAATTTCACCTAAAGAAAAATCTAATTTTCTTGAGTTAGATGAAGGCACACTCAAAGCTTATGTGGGTCACTATTGGTATGAACCAGAAACGTACTCAAGAGAAATATATTTAGAAAATGGGAAACTAATGTATTCAAGAGGGGAAGACAACGTAAGTGTACTCGCTCCTATCAGCGAAAATACCTTCAAAATGCTGAATGTAGAGGGAGAGATTTATGTTAAGTTTACTGAAAGTGATGAGAAACAATTAATGACAGTGCAAGTAGACAACGTCGATACGTATGTGTCGGTTGGCTATACACCAGTCAAAATAACCAGAACCTGGTTATCACAATTCGCCGGCAGTTACTTTAGCCCTGAACTTTCTTCCACTTATCACTTTTCACCAGAAAATAAACAGCTGAAAATTTCTCATCACCGTCTAAGCGACCATTATATTGCGCCAATCAAAGGTGACTTTTTTAGCTCACAAGTTGGCGATATCCTATTTGAGCGCGATGTTCACGGTGAAGTGAATGGCTTCAGAATATCTAACGGTCGTGTTCGGAACCTTTACTTTAGAAAGCTATAGACAAGAAAAATAAAAACAATTTATTTTTAAACTTATCAATTTGGCCCATAAACATGGCGGCTATAATAAAAGCGAGGTGAAGTAACCGCCACGTTTGCGGCCCAGTGAGCCCGCGAGCGACTTTATTAGATTGTTAGCAGACACCAGCTAGTAATGGTAACGACACGAGATAACCGTAATTGCAGTATCGTCTACGGCATATACCAAACGGTTGGTGTCATCTATTCTGCGTGACCAGAAACCAGCAAGGTTTTCTTTTAGAGGTTCTGGCTTTCCAATCCCATCAAACGGAGAGCGCTTGACATCGGTTATTAATTTATTGATACGTTTTAAGGTTTTCTTGTCTTGAGATTGCCAATAAACGTAACTATTCCAAGCTTCATCAGTCCATGACAACAACCTGTTACTCATCGATAAGTTCTCGCTGAACCGTTTTTGACGCTTTGAACTGAGTTATTGAACGATTTAAGTGTTCAGCGTTCGCTGGAGAACGAAGTAGATGAACGGTTTCCATAAGGCTGTTGTAGTAATCTAATGACATTACAACAGCATCTTCTGAGTCACGACGGGTGATTACCGTTGTATCTGCATCGTTGACTACATTGTCCAAAACAGCTTTTAGTCCATTTCTTGCTTCTGTAAAAGAGACAATTCGCATTTACCACCCCACTTGTACATTATATGGGACAAGTTTAGACCAGAAATGAGCACATGTACAGGATATTGCGCATAACGGAGGCGTGAAAGCTAACAGCTTATTGCTGATACTTCATAGTATCGAAACGCAGGTTTAATCAAAGAAACAGCAACAAAAAAGGGCGTAAACACAAGCACTCATGGTACTCAGGTTTACGCCCTTTTTGTTTTGAAGCTTCTAACAGAAGCTAAAAACGCTTACTGATTCAAGCGGTTTTAATTAACCATTATAGCGCTGCATAACAAGCGTTGCGTTAGTGCCGCCAAAGCCAAAGCTGTTAGACATCACTGTGTTTAGTGTTGCTTCACGTGCTTGGGTAACAATATCTAAGCCTTGTGCTGCATCGTCCAGCGTGTCGATGTTAATTGATGGCGCGATAAAGTTATTTTCCATCATCAACAAGCTATAGATAGCTTCGTTTACACCCGCTGCACCCAATGCGTGACCTGTCAGTGACTTTGTTGCACTAATAGGTACGCCCGCTTGGCCGAACACTTCTTGAATCGCCGCAAGTTCTTTAACATCACCTACAGGCGTAGACGTACCGTGAGTATTTAAGTAATCGATTGGCGCATCGATATTTTGCATTGCCATCTTCATACAGCGAATTGCGCCTTCACCCGACGGTGCAACCATGTCGAAACCGTCTGATGTAGCGCCGTAACCTACAACTTCGCCGTAGATTTTTGCGCCGCGCGCTAGTGCGTGCTCAAGTTCTTCAACAACAACCATACCGCCGCCGCCAGAACTTACAAAGCCGTCGCGTGCTGCGTCATAAGTACGTGATGCCACAGCTGGATTGTCGTTATATTTAGAGCTTAGTGCGCCCATAGCGTCAAACTGGCTTGATAGTGACCAATGTAGCTCTTCACCACCACCGGCGAATACTACGTCTTGCTTACCAAGTTGAATAAGCTCTAGCGCATTACCAATGCAGTGAGCACTGGTTGCACAGGCCGAGGCAATTGAATAGTTTACGCCGCGAATTTTAAACGGTGTGGCTAAACAAGCTGATACCGTAGATGCCATACAGCGAGGAACCATATATGGGCCTACACGTTTAACGCCCTTTTCGCGAAGAATATCTGCAGAAAGCACTTGGTTTTCAGAAGACGCGCCACCTGAGCCTGCGATAATACCTGTGCGCTCGTTTGAAATGTCGCTTTCTTCTAAACCAGAGTCTGCAATGGCCTGTTGCATTGCCACGTATGCGTAGCCGGCTGCATCGCCCATAAAACGCATTGCTTTGCGGTCGATGTGATCTTTTAAATCGATATCGATGTCGCCCCAAACTTGGCTGCGAAGGCCCATTTCGGCGAACTGTTCTGAAAATGTAATTCCAGACTTACCCGCTTTTAGTGAAGCAAGTACGTCATCTTTATTTACGCCGATGCTTGATACGATACCAAGACCGGTGATAACTGCTCTTCTCATAGTTTACCCTTTGCGTTGTTGCGGCTTATGGTAACGATTTTGAACGGTAAAGTGGTCTGCTCTGCCAATTGTCCAACTCGAACTAGCTATACTTAAGCGTTACAGTACCTGTTTCAATGCTGTGCATATTGGTACAAACAGGTTACTTGACCACTTCCCTTCTCTTTCATTATTACCGTCTGCGGCTACGTTGTTTTTTATTTTAATAAGTCCAATGTAGCACGAATGCACAGGGTCATGACCAGCGCTAATTTATACCTTCACAAAACCTTCAAAATAGCTTTAGCGGTTTCTTTCATTGACTAAATTGGGCTCTAAGTTTGTGCTTAAATATTTTACCCGTATCTTCTCTAGGTAGGGCTTCGTGTATTTGCAACATTTTAGGCCACTTGAATCGCGCTAGTTTCCCGTCTAAATACCTGTGTAGTTCATCAATCGAAAGCGCACTGCCGGGTGAGCATTGAACAGCCACCACAACTTTTTCACCATACTCAGCATCAGGCACGCCGAACACTGCACAGTCTGCGACCTCTGGCATTTCTATGATGACGCTTTCTATTTCGGCAGGAAATATATTGGCACCACCAGAGATAATCATGTCTTTTTTTCTATCGCAAATATATAAGTAACCCTCTACGTCCACATAACCCATATCGCCTAATGTCGTGAATTCACCAACATGCAAGTCTCTTTGCGTTCCCGTAGTATTGGTATATTTGAATGGCGCGAACATGGAAAGGTGCGCATATATAACGCCAACATCACCTACTTCGCACTCCTCTTTATCGTCGCTCAGTATTTTAATCGCGGCACCGGGAATGGGCTTACCCACAGAATTAGGTTTGGCCAATGCCTCTTGAGATGAAATTAAGGTCATAAAGCCTAATTCGCTAGCGCCATAAGACTCATAGAAAATTGGACCAAACCAGTTAATCATGGCTTCTTTCACATCGCTCGGCAATGCCGACCCGGTAGATAAGGCAAAACGCAAACTTGAAGTGTCGTATTTGCTTCTTATCGACTCGGGCAATTTAAGTAGCCTCACCATCATGGTGGGAACAATATAGGCGTGGGTCAGTTTAAACCGCTCTATGTCTTGTAAAAAGCGTTCGGGATCGAATTGAGGCTCAATAAATACATCAATATTACCCGCTGCTAAACAGCAGAGCGTAAGCGCATGTGGTGCACTGTGATAAAGCGGTGCCGAGACGAAAAAGCGATCACCTTCTGATAACTGCATTAACGCTTCAGACAGCCCCTTAAATATTAAATAAGGGTCTGGCCGCGTTAGGTCTTCATCTCGCTTGATACCTTTGGGTTTTCCGGTACTGCCAGATGTGTAGGGAAACATGCCCTTAAAGCGCTTTGGCGGTTCATTGTGGCGCGTTGGGTTTGGGGCAGCTAATCGTGTATCAAGGCACTGGTACTGTGCCCCAGCTTTCGTTTCTGTAGCCAACTCAGAATCATCTGTAAGATGATAGCGATCTAAAATACTTTTTGGTGTTTTAATTGTGTATATCATTGACAAGGTGGGAACGCGTGACAACGGTTGGAGGTCACTCTCCCCCTTTAATAAATCACGATGAGCGAAAAGCACTTTAGCGCTGCAGTCGTCCAGAATGGGCAAAAGTTCGGCAATGGGGCTGTGCCAATTAAGCAGAACATAGCGCGAACCCACATATCGGCATGCCTCTACTATTTCAAATATATCGACGTGGTTTCGCATAAAAATAGCGACCACATCGTTATCGCACACACCATGTTCAGCAAGTGCATGTGCGATGATACGTGCACGTTCATCCATTACGTTTCTTGTGCGTTTGCTAATGCTTTGACCACATTGGTGAAAAACGCCTGCCATATCTTCTCCCTGAACTATCTTCAAACGATTCATAGCCAAACTTAACAAATTATTTACAACAACAATTAAATAAGCGTATTGTTTTTACTGATAGATTCTTATTTGCAGAAGCAATAAGAAAAAAAGAGTTTTAAGCAGGTACAAACTTTTGCGGAAAAACAAAAAGGTGACAGGTAGAATACGCGGCCAAACGTTCTAAATTTAGATAAAACTGAAGATTGCTGTGTTATTAAAAAAGCCAAGAACCATTGCTCTACGCATTTTCCAAAGTGCGGTACCCCGACTTTCTTTCGTAGTGGCTGCCTTTATCATTACTTCTGCAGCGACTGTCTCAACAGCAGCAGCGCCTATCGCCCTCCCCGCGCTACCAGAGCCAGTTTCAAACAATGCCGTAACTTCTATAACCATAGACGACACACAATATGTATTTAGTTTTATGGGACTGGGCAAAGATAAAACTCATAACGATGTGCACAACCGTGCTTGGCAGCTTGTGATTAACAACAACTATAAACCTTCGCAATGGCAAGCCCTTCAACCAGTTCCATCAAGTCTTGCGCTAAAAGGCCGCTTGGCATCAGTAGCAGTGGGCGTAAAAGACAGCGTTTACATTTTTGGCGGTTACACGGTTGATAAAGACCATAATGAAATTAGCACCCCAGATGTTTATAAATTCTCGTCTGTAACTGAGGAATATACGCTGTTGGCGCCTATGCCCGTCCCTGTTGATGATGCAACTGCTTTAGTTTACCAAGACCGTTACGTGTACTTAATTTCTGGCTGGCACAACGATGGCAACATAAATCTTGTGCAGGTTTATGATACGCAAACCGGCCAATGGCATCAGGCGAGCCCTTTTCTTGGCAGTCCGGTATTCGGGCAAGCTGGCGGCATCGTTAATAACACCATGGTAATTTGTGACGGCGTTTCTGTAACACCTCACAGTGATGAACGCCGCAGCTTCGCGCCAGAAACTGCCTGCTTTAAAGGCGTAATTGATAAGCAAAACCCTTTTAAGATTGATTGGCGTACACTTGACCATCCAACGGGTACTGCGCGCTATCGCATGGCCGCAGCGGGCGATAAGGACACCAGTAAAATCTATTTTGTTGGCGGCTCGACTAATCCGTACAACTATAATGGCATTGGCTATAACGGCGAGCCTTCAACTGCAGATGACGCCATCTGGATCTTTGATATTGCACAAGAAACCTGGGTTATATTAAAAACAGATGCTGAAGTGCCTACAATGGATCACCGCGGGTTAATTAACGTTAATGGTTCTTGGGTCACCATTGGCGGTATGATTGGTGCACAACGCGTTACTAGTAAAGTCATTACGCATTTTTCAACACGTGCAAAAGTGTCCTGTCTATCTACAAGGCTCGCTAGCTCTGGCGTTTCAAAACAAGCATCGGATGGGCAAGCTGTTGAAGTAGTGAAAACTGCTTCCAATTCAAAGTGCCAACAAAAAAACAACATCAACGGAGAAAAATAAACAGTGAAATCTAAGCATGCACAGGTTCATTTTAATGAGAGCGGTACACCTGTCGCCGACCATTTTGACGACGTTTATTTTTCTAACGACAGCGGAATTGATGAAACCCAACACGTTTTTGTTGCAGGCAACGACCTTGCTGAACGCTGGCAACAGTGGCGCAACCCAACTTTTGTCATTGCCGAAACAGGTTTCGGGACTGGGCTTAATTTCTTAGTTGCTATGCGTGCTTTTAACGAATTTAAAGCAGCGAACCCTGATCATCCGTTAAAGCGCCTGTATTTTATTACCACGGAAAAGTTTCCACTGCCTCAACAGGATATGAAGCGCGCACTAGAAGCTTTTCCTGCTCTTAAAGACGAAGCGGAAGCACTCGCTTCACTTTACCCCATGGGCCTTGAAGGTTGTCATCGCCTTCATTTTGACAACCATTCAACCACACTCGACTTGTGGATTGGTGATGTTCACGAACTTCTACCTCAATGGCATTCTCCTGTAAATGGCCTCATCGATGCCTGGTTTTTAGATGGTTTTGCACCAAGCAAAAACCCTGATATGTGGACCGATGCACTGTTTAGCCAAATGGCTCGCTTGTCAAAAACAGGTACAACCTTTGGAACCTTTACCGCCGCAGGCATCGTAAAACGTGGGCTTGCTGGTGTAGGTTTTACCATAAAAAAACGCGATGGTTTTGGCCGTAAGCGCGACATGCTGACCGGCGTTTTTAGCCAAGACAATGAGAATGTGCAGTATAGACTTCGCCTGCCTGCTGGCCCCTATTACAGGTACGCTGACGACAGTTTAGATAAAACAAGCAAAGTCGCAGTAGTAGGCTCCGGCCTTGCCGCAGCTTCGGCATGCCTGGCTTTAGTAAAACGCGGCATTAGCACTACTTTGTATTTTGATGGTGAAACACTTGCGAGCGGCGCGTCTGGCAACCCGCAAGGCGGTTTTTACCCGCAGCTTCATAGCGAAGCAAGTATTGCCAGCCGCATTCAGGCGCATAGTTTTTTGTATGCTAGACAAGCCTACGACCACACTATTGAACATGCAAAAGCCTGTGGCCTAGCCGACGTTGCCCATGATTTCTGTGGCGTTATTCAACTGAGCTTTAACGACAAGGTAGCAGAACGCCAAAATAAACTGGCAGCAGCCGACGTATGGCCTGAAGCTTTAATTAAACCCGTGGACAGCAAAGAAGTGAGCGATATCGCTAACCTAGCTCTTCCCTACTCAGGCTTATACATTGGCTTGGGCGGATGGCTTTCTCCTCCACAGCTAGTTACTGCCATGATTGAACAAGCACTTCAAAGTGGCAAACTCGAGCTGAAACCCAATCATACCTATATAACTCATGAGGCAATTCAGACAACAAAGCAGCGGGTGCAGATTCGTTTTAACTTAGATAGCGCTGAGAGTGAAGAAGTTATTACTGCCGATCACCTTATTCTTGCCCTTGGCGCAGGTGCAGTAAACGCTAGCGATTTTAACAGCCTGTCCCTTCGCCCTGTTCGTGGTCAGGTTGAAGCCATCCCCACCCAAATGCCAATTGAACAGCTCAAAACGGTATTGTGTCACAAAGGCTATATGACACCTGTATTCGAAGGACGGCATGCGTTAGGTTCAACCTACGTTAAAAACGACTTAAGTACCGATGTGAGAAGCGATGAAACCGAAACGAACCTCGCCACACACGAACAGGCGCTGGCAAACACCGACATCGTGCAAGCATTACAACATGACGGTAAAGCCAGAGCCGCTACCCGTTTAGGTTCACCCGACCACCAGCCTGTTGTCGGTGCACTACATAACTTTGATTCATTAAAAGAACTCTACACTATGCTAGGCGTGGGCAAGCCGTTAACCAGCGCGCCAGTGTTGCCTGAAAGTGTAGTTTCCACGCTTACTTGCTTAGGGTCACGAGGGTTAACCACAGCGCCTTTAATGGCAGAGGTCTTGGTGAGCAGTCTATGTAAGGAGCCGCTACCTTTAAGCAATGATTTGCTTAATGCTGTAAACACAAGCCGCTTTATGACTCGCGACGCGATTAGAAGTCAGGGTTAAAATGCGCATCAGCCTCGCCAACATTCTCTTATTAGCTAGCTCTTGTTAGCTAAACACGTAAGTTCGGATGTTTAGAAGTTTTAAAGCGAATATGAAATGAGTTCGCTTTCGAAGGCAGAGCGCAATGGAAGTAAATGGCTAGTTTACGCTAGCCATTTTATTTAAATCCATCACGATAAAAGCGGGAATGTATACGTTAGCGCTTGCCACCACTTGCTTATTTTCCAGCGACACAATACGTGCGTTTACGCGCACGCCTCTGTCATCTTCAATGATGGTGCCGGTTACAACATGGTCCATTTCAACCTGCTTAGCGAGTGCAGTACCATCTCGAGTAAGTACGAAATCGCCCACTGGCGTTACGGTAATGCCACCTGCAAGCTTAAAGTCGACAACCGCTAACCCAAAGTCTTGCAGCTCAGCTATTAGATACTCTGAAAGCTGATTGCCTAACACGGTGCTGTCGCTCAACGACTGATTAAGCCTCACAAAACTCGCCACACCCACCATATCTTGCTGCGTAAGACGGGTTGCATTGTCCATTAACTCCATCGCAAGCTGCGAAGCGTAATCGTTTAAACGTTTGTGCGTTTGTGAAGGTGAATAGCCATGGTGTAGCGGGTCTTTGTAGCCGGGCTCTACTTCCACGTGCTGTTGATATTGCCTATCGCGAGAATCTGGTGTGTACTCTAACCCTGAACGGCTTGGCACAGGAACTGGCTCGGCGTGATGCGTAATTTCACCGTCTTCACCTAACCAAAATGAGCCAATAGACTCTGTGCTAGTGCACCCTGTCATACAACCACTTAGCATTACGCCAACGACTACCCAACTGCTAGGCAAAAGCTTCTTTGTAAACACCATGCTGAAACTCCTAGCCGCGACTTAGCTTAACGCCATCGCGCATACCGTTTTGCTGGCTACCGTCACTTGGAATAAGTGCATCTACCACGTAGAACGGCACTAACATTTGCGCAGTTGCCACCACTGCGCGCGACTCCATGCCCAAAATACGAGCGTTAACTAACACGCCACCTTGGTGCTTGGTCATGGTTCCGGTTAACACGTATTCAATAGGTAGGCTGCTGCTCAATTCCAAATAATCTCGACTTAATACAAAATCGCCGTCGTCAGTAATGCGAATATACTCGGTAGCTTTGAAGTCTATAACCGGCACGCGGAATTTATGCAGTTCGTGCACAAAGGATTCCGCCATCTGACGACCAAGTAAATCTGTTTTCTGCAAGTCAGTATCTAGCAGTGCGAAATGGGTTACACCAATAGGTGTTTTGTTATTCACGTATTCCATATTGGCAATTAAGTCTTGCGTCATGTTTTTCACATAGTCGCCAATATGCTTGGTTAGAGGTCTACCTTTATACGCGCCCTGTACGCTCGAATACAAAGGAGGTTGACCGATAGCACCGTACGCGTCCATACCCTGAGACTGGGTATCACTGTTATTTTCAACTGGCTTTGAAGGAGCGCGGTCGGCGGCAGTAATATCAATCACGTTCATGGCCGGGCGCTGAGGCGCTTGTTCGGCCACCTCTTCTTCCCCCATCATCATAGAGCACCCGCTAACGCTTAGCAGTGAAGCACAAAGCGAAAGCGCCGCGTATTGATTTCGTCTTTTCATGGGGTTACCTCGTACCTTCAGTTCTGTATAACTTGCCGTTTCTGGTGGTTACTTGTTCTTCGCGCCAAAACAGTTCGGCAGGGAAAAAGCGTGTTGCCGCAGCGACAATGTTTTTATTTCTAGCGTTGATAATTCGAGCGTTAACCACCGCACCAGACTCTTGATACACCATGGTGCCGGTTATATAAAAATCGACGCGCTCAATATTTGAAAGCTGGTCGATATCGCGGGTTAATACTCTGTCGCTTTCGTCACTAACAATTATATCGTTCGAAAGCTTGAATTCTTGAGTAGAAAAGCCTCTTTTCGTGGCCTCAGTAATCATTCCCTGTTCAAGCTGATGGCCCAACAACATTAACGGGTGTTGATGATCGGCACTGTATTTCATGGTATCGGCAGGTACAAAGCCGACTACCGCATAGCGAGACTGACGTGCTGGACCAACATCAGCAAAAAGTTCGTTCGCCAACATATAGGTGTGGTATTCCACATTACCCAATGCCGATACGTCGCTGGCATCGGTTTGCGCAAATTGACTCTTAGGTTCGTCAGATGAAGAGCAACCAGAGAGTAAGCCCAAGAGAAGCGCCGTATATGCCAAGGCTTTCGCGACTAAGCGACCATTTTCTGTCATCAAAGCGTGATAGACAGGTTTTGTCATACTTTTCATTACACGTGTCCAGTGAAAAACGTCAAATTTCTATCGGAAATAAGCAAAAACTCATCGAAAAACAGTGATCAGCTACTATGCAAACCGACATTTTCAGTGTCTTTAAACAGGCTTCTGCAAAATTCACACCAAAGAGAGGCAACAAGCAGCATTGACCTTACATTGAAGGTTACATTGAAGGTTACATTGAACAAAATTGCTGATAACCAAGTGACGTAAAGCGCCTAGTTTTAGAAGATGTGCCATTTTCAGAACCAAAAGAATTTGATGTTTATCGTCAGGCTGCTCATAAGAAGCGGAGGCGTCTTGCCGCCTTAGGACAGAAAGCTGCCGATAATTAAACGGCTAGCTAGCTAATTCGGTAATGTGAAGTAGTTCGCCCGACGGGCCCCACAGATAGAAAACACTTCCCCAATGTTGTTGCTCAATTGATGAAATTTTCGTTTTATGTAACGAGCGCGAGCACAAATCAAAAGCGTCCTGAATGTCTGCTACACATATTTGTAGCATAAAGTTATTCGCCAATTCAGGATTATAGAAGCGCTGAAGAAAGAAGAGACAATCACCATTTTCAAACAGTGTTAGGTCTTCATTTACGTATTCTGCATTAAATCCAATCTCAGAATAAAATGCTTTAGAAATGTCGTAGTTTTTGCTTGGAATAAAAGTTTTAATATCGATGACGTCCATATCTTGAGATCCCTCGCATTTCGCTGCTTTAAATTTAATTCGTGGCTAAATGGCAATAACAGCAAGCATGTCTTCGCCATCTTCATCTAACCCCACCTCTTCGAAACCAAAGCTTGAATAGAAGGCTTTGGCGACAGAATTCTTGTTTTATACCATATCTTTATTTGTTTGAGCTCAGAAGTTTGCTATGTGAGGGTGATGGTTTGAGATAAAGCAACGCTGCCAATTCCATCTACAAAAGCAAACATACCTGTTAATCGAAACCAAGCGCTTTTTAAACGTCAATCACGGTAAGCCCTAATTGCTCAGCTTTTATTGTATCGATAGAGTCAAATTGTATTTTACAGCCGGCCTTAATCATATTAAGCCACGCACTGCGTAGTGCATCGGGTCGCTTGCCAGACCAAAATGATTCAGTCTTATTGATGTAAGCGACCACAGTGTCAATATAACCATCATTATAAAGCTGACGCACCAAATCAAAGTCTGGGCCAAAAGCACCCAGCAGCGCAGAATCAACACTCTTTATAGAATTATGTAGCGCATGAAATGCACCCGCAACATCGCCTTGCCGATAGGCTATCCACGCTCTAGCGATATCCAGATAATGATTTTCACTACTGAAACCATCGTACACATCGCCCGCTATTTGTTGTTCTGTGCTCATCTCATCAGCATATTCAAATGCGCGCTCAATCTTCAATTCAGC
Organism: Alteromonas sp. ABV4_150; assembly: GCF_056311745.1. Lineage (NCBI taxonomy): Bacteria > Pseudomonadati > Pseudomonadota > Gammaproteobacteria > Alteromonadales > Alteromonadaceae > Alteromonas > Alteromonas sp. ABV4_150. The sequence goes on from NZ_CM149971.1 coordinate 4,327,566, forward strand.
TATTTCAATGGGCTCAAATTGCGCACTATATTTTATATGCCTACTTAAGTTGTTGAGCACTTGATATGGATTACTGTTGAGCGACAAACTCAGTTGATAGTCTTTCCATGTCTCATTAAGCAGTCGACGATTTCTTGATTCAAGGTATGCAAAACGCTTCTCAATATACTCTAGGTACTCAGGATCATCACAGCCTTGCAGGTAATCTGCATGACTTTGTTTACTTAAGGTAACAAAAAGGACTATATAAAGAAGAAAGCTTATAAACTTCAAGAGAGTCTCTATTTACTGTTGTCTATCTTCGTACTGAAAAAGTATAGAAATTGATCGCAAATTGTCGTTAACTGCAATTAACGCTATCAGTACTGCTACAAATAGATATTTTAATAGCTTTTTCAGAGGAACAGTTTTGTCGCAAGTAATTTTAAACCGCGGTCTAATTCTTTTAATGATGACTTGTTTTAGTGTGACAGCCGAAGCAGTGATTGATTCGACATATTCCCACAGCATCTCAGTCGAAAACAATTCTACAGCTATTTCAGATGCTCTTAAGTTAAGCGGAACCACCGTTAAAAAGCGCTTTTTCTTTAGCGTTTACAAATTGAGCCACTTCATGGCAAAGCCTAGTGTTAACTTTGCATCGAAAGAAGCGCTGATCACGTTTATTTTAAATGCAGACACACAGCAGCGCCTAGAATTGGAGTTCCTAAGGGATGTATCCCGAGAGCAAATAGAGGAAGCACTAATTGAAGGCATTGAGCGAAATAACGTCGATGCTGACCTTAGTAAAATTAAAGAGGATATTAAAAGACTATCTGCTGGATTTCAGGATGAAGTAGGAAAACATTCAACCTTAACAATATCCAGACTTCCTTCAGATAAGCTAAGTGTGTTTTTCAACAATACCTTGGTTGTCGAGACTGAAAACAAAGCGTTGGCTGACGCCTTGTGGTCCATATGGTTTGGCAAAGACCCAATTGTAGATACAGAAGACTTAGTAAAAAACATTTTAGCAAATTGAGGTGTAAGAAAATCGCGGCCAGTGTTGCGCTGGCCGCGTATTAGGTATTGCTATAAAACAAATCTCACTATCAATGCCGAAAGGTACAGCCCAATGCCAAATACAGCATGGTTTAAAACGCTGTGTAGACGGACAGCGTTAGGATTAGGTGTTTTAGACGCAGCAACTCCTGCGCCCATACCTGGCTGCAATATAAAGAACGGTGCAACGACCGTAGCGATACCGAGCACCACAGCTGGACCTAGTGTCGGTTCGAACAACCAAGCTTCTCCAAATATAAGGAAAAGTAACACCGCATAGCCAATACCAATTACGTAATGTGCTGCCCACCCAATAGTTTTCTCACCACTCACAGCATCGGCGTTGGCAATAGAAGTATGGAAGAACCGCCCCTTTCTCATATGCCCTACCCAACGCCCCACCATGCCCCAATTTGTTGGAGCAATACCAAACAATTGTTGCCTTAGCAGCGCCCATAAATCCATCACTAGAGTAGCTCCAATGCCAATCAGTAAGATAAAAACAATATTCTGCATATTCACACTCGATAACTAGTTACAATCAATTAGAGATGATAGCCTACAACTTCAAGCTAACTTTAAGTCAAGCGAACCTTTAGAAAATGTATGGAAATATCTCAAGTTGCCAAAAAGTCCGGAGTTTCAGCATCCACGCTGCGGTTTTATGAAGAGAAAGGTCTTATCACTTCTATTGGTAGGCAAGGTATACGTCGCGTATTTAGCCCGAATGTACTAGAGCGCCTTGAATTAATAGCATTAGGTCGCGCTGCAGGTTTTTCTTTAGATGAGATTGCGGGCATTTTGGGGAACGAGGCAAAGCCCGAAATTGATCGTGAACTACTACTGAGAAAAGCCAATGAACTAGACGGAACAATAAAAAAGCTCACAGCCATGCGCGATGGTCTGCAACATGCTGCAGCCTGCACAGCACCAAGCCACTTAGAATGCCCAAGATTTCGCCGTTTGATGAACCTTGCAGGTACAGGGGCAATAAAAGGCTTAGCAACGAACAGAAAGTAAAATGACAGCTTTTAGGCGTGTATTTATTCGAACTGGAATTTGAAACTATACGTGCACACCCTTCTGGCTATTCGCCCAGCGCAATTATCCTATTGAAAGCCGAAATAATAATTTAAAATTATCAAAATAATAATAATCCATAATTTCAATTTAATAACTTTAAAAACTAGTATATCGGTCAATCAAGGGCACTTGCCCGGTTTACAGTAATACAACAGTTAAGGAAGTTATGATGAAGAAGTGGCTATTAATGATGGCGAGTTTATCGGTATTCACTCTACCGGCATTTACTGCAAATGCTGTGCAGGAAACACTGAATAAAAAAGAGCAAGCCTCACACGCAGCATATCCGCGTTCTTTTTCCCACATCGGTATTTCAGTACCCGATCTGGAAAAAGCAGTAGAATTTTATAGTGAGGTACTGGGTTGGTATACCATAATGGGCCCGACTAGTGTGCAAGAAGATGACAGCGCAATTGGCAAAATGTCGACCGACGTATTCGGCAAGGGATGGGGCAGCTACAAAATTGCTCATATGTCTACAAGTGATAAGGTAGGTGTTGAGCTGTTCCAGTTTGAACAACAGAAAAACCCTGACAATAACTTTAAATATTGGGAAACGGGTGTGTTTCACTTCGCAGTTCAAGATCCAAATGTTGAAGAACTGGCGCAGAAAATTGTGGATGCCGGCGGTAAGCGTCGAATGGAAAAGCCTCGCTACTACTACCCGGGTGAAAAGCCTTATCGTATGATTTATATGGAAGACCCGTTCGGTAACATCATCGAAATTTACAGCCACAGCTATGAACTTCACTACGCTAGCGGCGCTTATAAGTAAGCGTTGTATTCGCTAAAACGCCCGCATGTAACGGGCGTTTTAGCTAATCGAAAATGAAATGCAATTGAGATACAGCGATTATCTGCTTAAGGCTTTCTCCATCGCGCTTTAATACCACGGGTGTCGATATGAATGAATGGACCTCGGTGAGGTTTAGGCCCGTAAACCCCCATACCACCGATTAAGCCTTTATATTCGCTGCGTTTATTTAGCTCTGCTATCATGTTGGCCATAACGTCAGCATCTGCAATATTTACTACCCCATCGCCGTTCAAGTCGTCCATTCTGTAGTTACCGTCATTATCGACAAAAATGTCGGCAGCATCGCCATATACATGTCGACTAAATTTAACGTTGCCGATTGCTTTATTATATTGAGGCGTTCTGTATCCGCTCATGATCACCATATTTGAAACGTGAATATTGTTCATATTCATTTCCCTTCTAAGCATTTCCAGCTTTAAAAGTAGAGATGGACGAAGATATACGAACTTAGGATAACCAGAGCGCTGTTTACTGGTGAACTCTTTTAATGTGAAATGGGGAGACAATAATAAGTCTTGGTTTTTTTGGGTAACTTCAATAAAGCCTTCGGGTTCAACGTAAACGTCTTTATTTTTAACTTCGCTTTCATCTGGGTAAGGCCCTATATGATAATATTTTAGGCGTCCTCCTTGGACTTCCTCGGCAGGAACCATCACAAATACATTCAGTGACATATTAACCAGCCCGTCTTCGCTTCTTATTTCTAGGCGCTGTTCACCCGGCGTATCTTTCGCCTGCCAGTGCCAGGTCATAGACTCGGATTTCTCAACCATTACGCCGTTTTCAAACAACTGATAGGTTTTGTCCGGTTGCGGATAAATAATTTCTAGTTCAGTAATTTCTTCAGGTAGCACAAATAAAGAAAAGACGTTATAAGGCACCACAATATTATTGATCTTTAAACTAAATTCCGCGTCTTCTAAATGCGCTCTATTCTCAACGACAACTGGCTCATGTGGCGCTACTTGAGTACTTCTTTTGGGAACATTCTGTTGAACTATCTCATCGCTTTTTGCATCGGTGCCCTGTACAAAAGCATGCACAAAATGTGAAGGCAAAAGTAATGCGAATGCCACTACCGAAGCTGTTAAGTTATTCACTATCATTGTCATATACCTTGTTACCACTATCATTCGTTTATATTCTTTTACAGAGACGCTACCTGCGTAAGCGATTCAGCGTCACGTCTATCGCGCTGATAAATATCATTCCTAAAGTTCACCGTACCGTCTTGGTCAGCCCACGCGGTCCAATACACCAAATGGATAGGCAAAGGCTCTTCAAGGTGAAAGGTTCTTGACTGGCTTAAATCACGGGCTGATATAACGTTGTCCATTAGACTCTCTACGCCCTGCTCTTCTGCAATTAACTTTGCTAGTGAAAAAGGGTCTTCCAATCTAATACAGCCGTGTGACGCAGCGCGGTTTGTTTCATTAAACCACTGTTGATAGGGCGTATCGTGCACGTACACAGCGTGTCGATTCGGGAATAGATATTTAACTTTGCCTAACGGATTTTTTTCGTTGGGAAGCTTTACTAAAAAATGGTCAAACTGATAAGGCTTTATGTTTTTCCAATCGATTGTATTGGAGTCAACCAACTCATCATCAACGAAACTGTTTTTGCGAATAACAATGTTGTTCTCTTCCAAGTAATGAGGGTTATCTGCTACTTTTGGGGCGATCTCTTTAGTCGCGATCGAAAGGGGTATACGCCATTCCGGGTTAACCACAAACTTTTCGATATGATCGCTAAATGAAGGCGTAGCCCAGCTTGGCTTGCCTACTACTACATCTTTAGTGGCTTTTACTCTACCTTGACTAATATAACGAAGGCGGAATTCTGGAATGTTAACTAACACATAAGCATCGCTGTCTTTTTCTTCAAACATTTCCAAGCGTGTGATATTAAGGGCTAACTGCTGAACTTTTTCTTCTGCAGTCACATTTAGCGCAGCAAGCGTATTCCTACCCACTACACCATCGACTAGAAGGCCATGACGACGTTGAAAATCCTTTACTGCATTTTCAACTTCTTCGTTGAAAACGCATGGAGCGGAGTTGGCTACCGTTAATGCATGAGTACAGTTTGTATCTATCGAGGGGTATTCTCTTCCTAAGCGGGAGATAAGCGCACGTATAACTTGACTCTGCTTTTCGCCATTAGTTGTATTGTTATTGCGTGTGGCCTTTCTTAGCGCACCGTTTTCAAGAACTGATTCTGAATCTAGGGTTTTCCAGCCGCCCTGTTGGGCAATAGAAGAGTAGAAAGCATAAGCGCTTTTCATTTGCTTTAACTGTGCTTGTAACGCTGAGGTTGTACTCGCTTCTTCCAAAGCTGCAGGTGTTGGAGTGGAAACGGTCGAGGCAACACCTACCAAAGGTAACCAGAAAGAAGCTGCAGCAATAACGAGGTTTCTCGCTATGCTAGAAGTTCGTTTGCTAGGCGCTAAGGAGTGACCAAAAACGTTCACTTCCAATTGGTTACTATGGCGCAATTGAACAGTATGCTTGACGGCTCGATGTTCGGTTTCCATTGATCTTTTCCTTGAAAATACACACATTGACAAGATCGCAAAACGAATGCCAAGGAATAAGAAGAAGCACAAGCCTTTGAAAAGTATGGTTTATTTAAATAAGAAGAAAATAACAGGGTTTAGATAATAGAATTATTATGTGTAGGTAATTCAGCGCTTCAGTAATATTTTTACGGGAAAAGGTTAGAAAATAGCCGTAAATTTTACAAACTAGATATCTTTCAAAATGATGTTAGATAGAATTTTTACGATTGAAAATCGCATTTGCTTTAAGCGAAAATCAATTACCACTAGCAACTAATAAAAATCTGTAGCGCCACTCACACGAACCAAGTATTGCTACAAACATGCACTCGGCACTAATAAAAAGCAGTGCGAATATACTCGCTTGTTCGTAATAAGTGAGAAGAATTCCTACACATGTAACCACCCAAAGAAAGTTTGCAATAGCTAAAGCCGTTACTTCATTAAGTGACCTAATGCGTATAAGGGCAAGCCTCAATGCGTTTATGCCATAGCATAAATTCGCACCCGCTAAGAATAGAATAAGCCCTTTCGGCAGTTGGTAGAAGTCGCTCGCTATATTTTGGAAAAGCAGAAGCAATAAGCCAGTACTCGTTCCTGCGATACCATCAACATGAAGTATGTATTCACCTAAAGATGCTCTCATCCTTGCATTTGCGCCTACAGCAACTTTTCGTGAGGATTAAGAAAAAACATTTTTTTCCAACCTTGAGGTTCAGACGTTGCTTTCCATGGCAAAGGAATAAGAGAAACTATCGAGTAGTGAAGGTGGGGCTGCTTACCTTTGGCATTGCCAGTATCGCCAAGGGTTCCCACTTGATCTTTTTGAGATAACCAACCCCCTTTCTTCACTGTAACTTCTTGCATATGAGCGTAATAATGCACGCGCCACTTAGGGCCTAGAACCGCGACAACGTTCCCTCCTTTTCCCAATTCGCCTGTGTAGATAACGTAGCCAGAGGTAGCGGATTGAACAGGCGTGCCTTTTGCACCGAAGATGTCTACACCTTTGTGCACACCAGAGCTGCCCCATGGCTCATACCAAAACGTATTGTGATTCCAGTCGTTAGAGGATGCCCCCTCTACTGGAATTACAAGTTTTTCTGGAATTACTAGCCCCGCGCAAATGAATACCAGAAAAATTAGTAAAATTGATATGATCGTTTTTTTCACAAAAGTTCCTTTTTATAGGTCGCACCTTTCGAAGGTTGTTTTCTCAGACTCAGATAAACACTTTATTGGGGAATTACCTTCTAGCTATCTCAAGGTGGTAAAAATATGGCTATCGTAAAACTGTCCATTTTTGAAAATGGCGCGTTGCAATATCGCTTCCTGCTTGAACCCTGCATTTAGCAGCAGCTTTTGCGAAGCAAAATTCGATGAAAATACGCAGGCAAAAATACGTTCTATATTTGTGTTTGAAAAAGTAAGCGCAATAATTTGGCGCAGCGCCTCGCGCATAATGCCTTTTCGCCAATGTGATGAGCAAAGCCAGTATCCAACTTCTCCAGACCTCTCATATTCAAAGTTACCTGGGTTAACACCAATACACCCTACTAACTCGCCCTCATACTCAACAGCTCTTATAAAGCCTTGGGTACTACCCTCTTGAACCCACCACATTGCATCTTCTTTTGTATAAGGGTTAGGAATTTTTGTCGAAAGATATTGAGTAACCGACGGTTGATTTAAAATATCTACCAGCCTACCTACATCGCTCGTTTTAAAATCTCTGAGTGTTACCATGCGCCTTACTTCCCACCCGCTGAATAAACAGACGTCCCAGTAACATACGAAGACTGAGGTGACAGAAGCCAGGCTATCGCCTGTGCGACTTCGTTAGCTGTACCGCCCCGCTGCATAGGTATTTGTGAGCGCAACCGCTCAACTCTGCCAGGTTCACCACCATCGGCATGAATGTCTGTTTTGATAAACCCGGGCCTAACGCTATTCACACGAATATTCTTTGCGGCAAGTTCTAAGGAAAGCCCTTTAGTAAATGAATCCATAGCTCCTTTCGATGCGGCATAATCTACGTATTCAAAGGGCGCACCTGTACGAGATGCTATGGATGAAACGTTAACTATTGCGCCACCCGTAACATTTTGTTTGACGAAAGCTTTTGAGCACAAAAATGCACTAAAAACATTGGTATTAAGTACTTTGGTGAAGCGCTCTGCACTGATGTTAAATAACTCAGTTTTGGTAAATAAAATGCCCACATTGTTTACCAAATGCGTTATCTCACCCCATCGGCTGTTCACAGTCTTAAACATGTTCAGCACTTGCGCTTCATCTGAAACATCGGCTTTATGGGCAAATGCAACGCCACCACTTTCGGCTATTGACGCGCACACGCTATCCGCAGCATTTTTATCTGATAGGTAATTAATGCAAACCTTATAAGCGCTACTTCCTAACAATTTAGCGGTTGCGGCACCTATACCACGGCTTGCCCCTGTAACAATGACTACCTTGCTCAAAAATTTATTCCCTTAATCGACTGTAGAGTGTAGCGCTTAGCTCATAAGACTAACTTACCAGCTGACTCCGTCTTCAGAAAGTCTTATTCACCATTGACAGGTAAACAGAAAACTTCACAATAGTTCTACTTCTTATCCACTCGCAATCGTAATGCTGTATCTTTCCGAATTTCAAACAAAGCTTCCTAATCAATATATTACCCCTGCATTTTCGTTAACACTAAATAACGAAAAACCACCCTCGCACGTCCTTATTGCAGGCAGAAACGGTAGCGGGAAGTCACTTTTAATTTCCGCGCTTGCCGGTAGTGGGAAGGTAGCAAGCGGTAGTCGTGAATGCAGTTCGGTTGTTGCAGAGGTATCGGTTTTTAAACAGCAAGCGATAATTGAAGAAGAAAAACAAAAAGACAGTGCGGATATTTTAGACGTAATAGCTGAGCCAACACAGGTTCGCGAACTATTCGCACAGACTAATAAGGATTATCAAAACCACCCTTATTACGATGAACTCGCCTCTGCTCTAAGAATTGAGCATTTGCTAGATAATGCGTTTCTTTCACTTTCAACAGGTGAAACCCGCAAGATTATTATCATGTTGGCATGGTTAAGTAATGCCTCTATTATTTTGCTTGATGAGCCCTTCGAAGGTTTAGATGTTGAAGCGATAAGTGCATTTAGCCGCTTTCTTGTTTATCAACAACAAGCTTCGCTGATAATGACCGCCAACAAGCTTGCAGACATTCCTGAGGGCCTTAACGCACAACTCATTGTGATGGATAATCTAGCTATTACGTGGAAATCTGACGGCACACTAAACTGTGATGACTTGCGCTCAGAGTTAAGCACCTGGTTTGCGCTGGAGTCTGATGATATCGATGTACCAGCAGCGCTTAGCGCAAACGACACGAACCGCGAGGACCAAGATCACATTAACCAGAACAGCGAACTTGACTCCCTACCCCATACCTTAATCCAGCTGAATGACGGTTTCGTGCGCTTCGATGAGCGAACCGTATTTGAAAAGCTTAACTTCACCCTTAACAAAAATGAGCATTGGCAGATCACTGGTCCAAATGGGTCAGGAAAAACCTGTTTGCTTCAAATGTTTACCGGTGATAATTCCCATTGTTATACCAACGATTTAACAATGTTTGGCATAAAACGTGGCACAGGCGAGAGCATATGGGACATTAAAAAGCACATTGGAATTATGTCTAATGCGCTCCATATGCAGTACAAAGTGAACGCAAGTGTTGAGCACGTCATCATTTCAGGCTTTCACGACAGCATTGGTCTGTATACCCGCCCCACGCTAGCGGAGCGCATGGTAGCAGAGCAGTGGCTTGAAGTACTGGGTTTGAAACAGAAAAAGAACACGCCGTTTCAGTCACTGTCCTTTGGTGACCAGCGATTAGTACTTATTGCACGTTCTATCGTTAAGCACCCCGCCGTGCTTATTTTGGATGAACCTTGCAATGGTTTAGACGACTTCAACCGCCAAAAAGCGCTTAAGCTTATTGATATATTGGCTAAAGCAGGCACAAGTACACTGCTGTATGTAAATCACCATGCAGAAGAACGCATTCCTAGCATTCACAATACGTTAAATATGAAAGACTATAATGTTTAAGGGTATATGTTGAAAAACTTGGCTTTTCAGGTCTTCGCTATAAAGGTGTGGCACTTGCCTGTTAGACAATTAGCCTTAAAGCTGGGAGCTTAAAAGCGGATATTTAAGAAGATTAGCGAGGCTAGGTACCAAGAGAGAAAAAAGCGCTATCACAAGGGAAAACTCATGGAAAAAGTGACAGCGCCGAAGTAACCGAGGGTGAGGTACAATAAGTACTTAAAAACTACATGGGATCCAAGGTAAGCAACGCGCGATGTGTACCAGGTATGACTTTGCAGGAGCGGTGCACGGCGGCAAATTCTTCATGGCCCTGCCACGATTTACCTTTAAGTAAACCCACATCAAACGCGTTCATTTGCCTAACGCTGCTCTCGTGATAGTGCTGGCCCAATCTATTCTTAGCAAGCCCTTGCGTATTCGCGTCGTTAAGACCAATCATTGGGCGTGTAACCACACTTTCTTTCGGCAGCCACTCTGTACCTTCGCCCAAATAGGTATTCACCAACCGAACAGGAATATTGTCCACATGAAAGCTTGGGCACATTGCTGATGAAAGGGGCACTAACCTTACGCCAACACTGTCACAATCAAATAGCGTGGTGAGCATGTCAGACAGCAAATAAATATCGTCAATGGCAGCCTGCTTTCCGGCACTATTTATTCCATCAGGTAAAAGCTTTGCGATTTCCTCTTTCAGTGATGTTAAAGAGAAAACACCGCGAATCCCCATTCCTAATGATTTAAAAACGTCGACATAGTATTGCGAGACAAGTGGAGCTTCAGGCCTTGTCCATACCGCAACGCTAATACCTTTATCAAAGATATCGCCTAACACCATCGCATCGGCACTTGAACGCCAAGAGTCGCTGTATTCAAAGGAAGTAATGTGGTCTTGTAACGCCTGCATATTAGTGCTCCCACGCAGGAAATGGGTCAGGCATTTCAGCCCAAACATGATGACCTTGAATAAGCTGTTCGTCTGTTAACAAGCAACTATCTAACCGCTCGATAATGTCGTTTTTATTAAGCCCTTGTCCGATAAACACCAGCTCTTGACGCATGTCACCGAAGGGCTCCATCCATTGTTCTTCTATCGCTTTAAGGTATTCAGGGTCTTCAGGCCATTGCTCTTTGGGTACGGCTTTCCAAAACAGCCCAGCGGCTCCGTATCTCGCCATACCGCCTGCTTGGCTCCAGCTACCTGCCAATTGAGGGCGTGTTGCTAACCAAAAGAAGCCTTTTGAACGAATTAACTTACCTGCAATGTCTTTACTATGAATAAAGTCATAAAACTTCTGCGGATCGAACGGACGTCGCGCTTCGTACGAAAAGCTGCTTATACCAAACTCTTCAGTCTCTGGTACGTGCTCGCCACGCATTTCTTTCAGCCAACCGGGCGATTGCTGAGCACGCTCAAAGCTAAACCGACCTGTGTTTAATACCTTATCTAGAGGTACTTTCCCATGCTCAATAGGAACTTGAATAGCCTCGGTATTAAGGGTTTGCAGAATACTTTTAAGGCGCGCCAACTCTTGTTCAGAGACTAAGTCGGTTTTGCTTATTAGCAATATATCAGCAAATTCCACTTGTTCGACCAACAAGTCTGCCACACTTCGCTCGTCTTCCTCCCCCAAGCTCTCACCCACTTCGTTGAGAAACTTAGCTTCGTCATAGTCTTTAAGAAAATTCAATGCATCGACAACGGTAACCATAGTATCGAGGCGTGATATTTCCGATAAGCTTTTACCGTCTTCATCGGCAAACGTGAAGGTCTCAGCTACAGGCAAAGGCTCCGAAATACCTGTAGACTCTATTACCAGATAATCGTATTTACCTTCATGCGCTAAACGCTCTATCTCTTCAAGCAAATCTTCTCGCAACGTGCAGCAAATACAGCCATTGCTCATTTCAACTAGCTTTTCTTCGGCTCGATTAAAGCTAACTTCATTTTTCACCGTAGCTGCATCGATATTGATTTCACTCATATCGTTAACAATGACGGCTACTCTTAATCCATCTCGATTATTCAGAATATGGTTTAGAACCGTGGTCTTACCGGCGCCTAAAAAGCCCGATAGTACGGTAACGGGAAGCTGAGTTTGAATAGACATAACGACTCACTAAGTTTCATTTTAAATCTCGAACTCAATAAATGTTATAACATAACAATTAAAATGAAAATAACGATATGATTAATTTATTGCAAAACGCTTGCGGTATTCCACCGGACTAAGCCCATACTCTTTACGGAATATCTTCCTAAATGCGTTGACGTTTTGATAGCCCACGTTGAATGCAATATCAGCAATGCTGCGCGTTGATACTTCAATTTGCTGACAAGCATGATGAAGTCTCAGCTTCTGCAGATAGTCGATGACTGACATACCTAACGCTTGCGCAAATCTTCGCTGTAAGGTTCGCTGACTAACGAAAGTGTGGCTGGCTAAATCGCTAAGAGAAATTGGCTGACTGTAATGGTTTTCCAAGTAATTTTGCGCTTTAACAACGAGAGCATCGCCATGATCTTTTTTAGGTGAAAACTGGTGATAAAAGCCTTGCTCCCTGTAACCTGTATCCACTACCATCTCTTTGGAAAGATTCAAGGCAATGGTGGGTGAACTTAAGGTCGATATGATTTCAAACACAAGATCAATCCACGCCATTCTCCCGCCAGCTGTTATTACGCCCTCCCCGTTTACCACGATAGCCTTAGCATCTAGTTTTGCTGTGGGAAAGGCTGCCATGAAGTGATCGGCAATTCGCCAGTGTGTAGTACACACTTTGTTATCTAAAAAGCCCCCTTTGCCAAGAATAAATGCACCTACGCAAGCAGATGCGAGCAATGCACCTTGGGACTGCATGACTTCCATATAGTTGATGAGTGGTGTGAAGTCATGCTCAAAAAATGTTTCACTCATACTTGGCGGCAAGATGACGACATCAACCAGCGCATTTGAATTTAACTGTTCCGCTTTGTAAATACTCGCGCTAAATGCCACATCAGCGTTGATTTGCTCACACATCGTATTTGCTAACTCTAACATCTCAACAATGCCGTAAAGCGCAGATTGGCTTGCGGTTGGATAGTTTATTACTGCTATTTTTATTTCTTTCATCGTTTCATTGTCGCTCTGTGAACGCTGTCGCATTTGGCGCGCTTTTTGTCATTATCGTCACTCTCTATTACACGTGAAAATCTGCAAAATAGTCAATATCGAGTAAGCACAACTTAAACCGTGCTAGAGACTATTTCTTGGAAAAAGAGGGTAAGACCGTGATTAAACAAGCACTTATTGTTATAGATATTCAAAACGATTACTTTCCTCAAGGGAAGTATCCTTTGCACAAACCAGAGCTTGCGATGCAAGAAACACTTAAAGCGATGGCTATTGCAAAGGAAAAGAGCATTCCGATTATTCACATACAGCACCTTGTGCCTGTTGAGGCAGGAGAAGGGTTGTTTTTCTATGAAGGATCTCATGGCGCTGAAATTCATAAAGAGGTGATAGCCGCAGCCCCGCATGCGCCCATCATCACAAAGCAACACGCCGATTGTTTTGAGAAGACCAATTTAGAAGAAACCTTACAGTCATTGGGCGTAGATGAAATTCTTCTTGCAGGCATGATGACGCACAATTGCGTAACTCACACAGCATTATCGCCAGCAGCAGCCAAATATTCTCCCAAAGTCATTGAGCCTTGCACCTGCACGCGTGACGCCATTGGTCATCTATTAGCGCTGGATTCTATGCAAGTGCGCGGTATTGACATTGTATCGATAGAAACCGCATTCGCTTAATACCGCTTTGCTTCGCTCATCAGGTTATCTATTTTCGTGATGAGCGCTAACAGTTTCTTTTTCGGGATAACCGCTATTTTTTTAGAGAAAGAACATAAAGTTAATTGTCTCACCCAAATCGCAATACCAAGGTAATAATAACGCCTATTACGATAAGCTGAACTAAGCAAAATCCCATAATATCTTTGGCCTTCAGGCCCGCTATGGCAAGCACTGGAAGCGCCCAGAACGGCTGAATCAGGTTGGTCCACGCATCGCCCCACGCCACCGCCATGGCCACTCTATTTATTTCGGCCCCCAGTTCAGCGGCGGCAGGCAAGATTACTGGGGCTTGCACTGCCCATTGGCCTCCACCCGAAGGCACAAAGATATTTACAACGCCTGCGCTGATAAAACTCCACACGGGCAAAGACTCTGCAGATGCAAAGCTAATCAGCCACTCTGACATGGTTTGGGCCAATCCTGATTGCACCATTACCGCCATGATCCCCGCGTAAAATGGGAACTGTATAACAATACCACTACCGCCCTGAACGGCTTGCTGCAGACTGTGCAGTACATTGCGTGGTGTACCATGAAGGACAATTGCAAGGAAAAGAAATAGCGTATTAACGATATTGAGATTAAGCCCGCCCCCTGAAACAAAGTAGCTGATGAGATAAGCAAGCCCTGCAAAGCCTACAAGTAAACCAAGCAACTTGCTGTTTTCAAGTTTATCGGCGGGCCGCTCGTTCGTTGCCGACGGCAAAGCGTCGTCTTGTAGCTTGGCGCTATCGACAATAATGCTTTCAGATTCAGGCGGTAACATTAAACGATTAACAAGAGGAATAACCACGAACATGATTGCCAATAACAGCAAATTAAACCCACTGAAAATAGTCTCTCCAGTGCCAACTACGCCAATCTGTGCTTCTGAAAAATGACCCGGCGTTGCAATAGTTAAGGGCACAGAGCCCGCTAAGCCGCCATGCCATACGACAAAACCTGAATATGCGCTCGCCACCAATAGCCGATAATCTACCGACACTTTTCTTGCAAGTGCTTTTGCGAACAGCGCACCTACAACAAGGCCAAAGCCCCAGTTTATCCAACTGGCCGTAAGTGACACTAAAGTAACCAGTACAATAGCGCTTCCTGGGCTTTTAGCTAGACGGGCGAGACTCTCCAGCAGTGTCTTGACTAGCGGCGTGCATGCCAGCATAAACCCGGTTACTAATACCAAGAGCATTTGCATTGAGAAAGTTAGCAGCCCCCAGAAGCCGTCTCCCCACTGTTGAACTGTGGTAAGTGGTGATTGGTCTTGAATGACAACCGCAAAGACAAGCGTAATGAGCGTTAACAATAAAACGAATATATAGGGATCGGGAAGATATCTTTCGACGAGTTTGACGAAGGGTTTTGATACACGGTTTAGCATTAACGCTCTCACAACTTGTTAAAAACTTGTTGCATATTAACGCGTTTACTTCCTTGTTGGCGAGAGGCTAGTTAATTTTGCTCAGCCACTTCTGTAAGGTTGAAATTACTTTTTGGTTATCGATAGGCTTTGTTAGAAAGTCGTCCATACCTGCTGCCATACACATATCTTTGTCGCTCTGCATGGCATTGGCTGTCATCGCGATAATGGGCGTATTTTTGTAAATATCTCCCGCCGCCCCTTCACGGATGCATTTCGTTGCTTCAAACCCATCCATTTCGGGCATTTGGCAATCCATAATAATTGCGCTGTATCGTGCTTCAAGCTCGCTGCGCTTCAACATGTCTAACGCTTCTAAGCCGTTATTTGCCCCATCTACCTGATACCCTTCGCTTTCGAGCGCATTAGTAGCAACCAGTTGGTTTATCACATTGTCTTCAACTAACAAAATCCGTGCGGCTTCGATATTAAGTGAGCAACACTCAGGTTGTTGTTCTGTTAGGCCTTCATCTAGATGCTGCTCTACAAAGTCTGCAGAATCCACACCCAGCTGCAGTGGATGCACATCGTTTTGAGTACAGGACTTATCAACCGTATTTTCTAGTAGTCTTAGTAAATCTGCTGTCGTTAGGGGTTTGGGGAGACATTCGTCAACTGGCAGCCCTCTATACTCGCTGAAGCTATCGACATCGCTTAATTTGGTCATAAGAATAGTACGACTGAACCTTAAGCTTTCGGCACCGTCGAGGTTCAGCGATTGATTGTCTGGCTCGTGGTCATCAACGACTTTTTCCAAAAACAAAATATCGATACTTAAAGGGCCTTGTTCACTAACCTCATCAGCTAAGTAAAGCGCTGCAGCCTCTTCTATTGATGATGCAGTTAACGCATTCACCCCCCAAAGCCCAAGCTGATTTTGCAAGGTGTGCCTTGTTGATGCATTGCTATCTACTATTAAGCAACGCGTGTTTTCTTTAACAAGTTTTGGTTGCAGTTCCGTGCTTTCATCTGAGCCCGTAACTTTGCATATAACCTGAAAGCAGCTACCTTTACCAAGCTCTGACGTAACACTTATGTCTCCACCCAATAACAGACACAGATTTTTAGTGATACTTAAACCAAGTCCAGTGCCTCCGAAACGCCTCGTTGTAGAAGCGTCTACTTGGGTAAAGGCGTCAAACAAATGAGGAAGTTTGGATTCCGGGATGCCTATACCCGTATCTTTTACAGTTAAGTGAAGCATAGATTCATTTGCAACATCACTTGGAAGCAACTTTGCTGCAATGTATATTTCCCCCTGTTCAGAGAATTTAACAGCATTGCTCAAGAGGTTAGTCAGAATTTGTTGAATTCGGTTTGGATCTGAATATATCTTTGTTTCGCTAATTTCAGAGACATCGACAATCAGCTCTAGACCTTTTTCTTGTGCTGAGTGCGCTACTGATAGCGCAGTGCTTTCCACCAGCTCCCTAAGGTCAAAATCCAAAGACTCTAGTTCAAGCTTACCTGCTTCAATCTTTGAAAAATCTAGAATATCATTGATAAGCACAAGCAGTGAGTTAGCACTGGTTTTTGCAATACTCACGCGCTGGCTTTGTTCTGCTGTTAGGTCACTTTTTTTCAACAGGCCAAGCATGCCTATAACTCCGTTCATCGGTGTCCTAATTTCATGGCTCATATTGGCAAGAAATTCAGACTTCAACTTTGTGGCTTCTTCGGCACGTTCGAGCGCTTGTTTTAAATCGTTCGCCTGGGCTTTTAGCGACGCAGTTTTTTCAGATACCTGCTGTTCTAAGGTTTGAACGAAGCGTTTTTGTTTAGTGATTTCGGTTTGCTGTAGACGGGTGCGCAGATAAATCACCAACACTAGAATACCTAACAAAAATAAACTGTAGATAGTGTAAGCCCACCAGCTTTTCCATGGTGCTACTGCCACATGCAAATTTAATGATAGAGCATCATCACCCCACTCTCCATTTGGCTTCATGGCTTTTACTAGTAACCTGTAGTCCCCCCCATTCAAATTGGTAAACGACACCGAAGTATGATTTCCAATATCAATCCACTGCTCATCGTACCCTTCTAACTTGTATGCAAAGTGGGCGCGCTTAGGGTCTGAAAAATCCAAAAGTGCAAAATCTAATGAAAAAAAGTAGTCTTCATAAGAAAGGTCGATATCAGTGACATAGGACAGTGGCTTATTAAGCTCTACCGATTCCCCCATTTTGTTAAAACCCGTGAGAACTATATTTGCGTTAGCGGTGTCTGTTTGTTCTAGGCTATACTTGAAGTACTCTATCCCCCGTTGACTACTCGTAAAATAAGTATACCCATCCGCTTTAATTAAGCTATCTGAGTAAAAGTTTTTGCCCGCCAAATCTTTAGTACTGTTGTAGCTGATAACATTTTGTGTGTCGGGATTATAAAGAAAAACACCTTTGTTGGTGGTAAGCCACAGCCTACCGTCATTGCCATCGGCGATAGCTCTTATTAAGGTGGTGGGCAGCCCATTTTTCTCGCTAAAATGCTTGAAGGACTTAGACTCTGCTAAATATTGGTACAACCCCGTTTGCGTCGCTATCCATACTTGCCCGTCGCTCGTTTGATGGATATCTTCCACAATGCTATCGACCAAGCTTCCCGTTTGCCCCTCTGCGCCACTGAAGTACGCGAAACTTTTACTATCAACTGACCAAAGATTCACACCTCCGCCCGTGCCCACCCATATATTACCGCTCGCGTCTTTATATAGGCTGTGAATTTCTGGGTGCGTTAAGCCGTCTTTGGTTGTGAGATGCTTGAACTCCCCGGAAAGTCTGTTGTAAATATAGATACCGTGCTTATAGGTACCAATCCAAACGTAGCCATCATTGTCTAGTTCAAGAGCTCTGAACTCACGAAATTGACGATAATTACTGTCAGTCTTGGGATATTCAATTCGGCTTATTGCTTTAGTGCGTCGGTCAACTCTGACTACAAAGTCATCCTGTGCCACCCACAGCAATCCTTCTTGGTCTGGCACTATGATAGGTCTTTCAATAACCCCACGCTCTTTATAACCTTCAAGCTCTTTAAATACCGAGTCGTATTCTTTTTGCAAAAGCTCTTCTTTAACTTTCCACTTGAACACGTCGGCGTTTGCCGTGACGATGAGTACATCGCCATTTTTATCGCTGTCATCAAGTGCTATATCAAGTGCGATACCACTTGGTGCGGTTAATAATTCACTATTGATTTGTTTAATTTTGCCGCGAGGAGAAAATTTAAAAATTCCGTGAACCTCACTGGTAATCCACTTGGTTTTAGTATGATCTTCAAAAATTATGCGAAGGCCATTTTCATAACCAAAGTCGACCTTTTCAACATAGTTCCCCTCTCCGGTATGACGATACAATCCCTCGGTAGTCACGAACCATATTTGACCATCATGGTCCTCAATCATTGAGTTTACTTGACTTAGTGGTTTACCTTCTCGTGTAGTTTGAGGCAGAAAAACACCGGAACTTGGAAAAAACAAGAAGGGCCCATTTTGCGTCGCAACAAATAACTGGTGAGAAGATGTACGAAGCAAGCTGCGTATTTCATTTGCGCCTGTTGCTGTTTTATTTTCTGGTTCAGGCAAGAAATGCTTAGCGTTTAACGTTTTTTTATCGAGTAAATTTACCCCATAGCTGGTCGCTACCCATAGACTATTGGCGTCGTTATCAATAATGTCCCAAATGCGATTGTGGGAAAGACTATTTTTATCCCCTGGTATTTTTTGTACTCGCTGAAATTCTCCATTGCCTAAAAAACGATTAAGCCCTTTGTCGTAAGAGCCTAACCAGATATCACCTGCGTTATCTTGAAAAAGTGACTGAATTCGGTTTGATGACAAAGAATTTGGATCATCAGGCACATTTAAATAGCGCGCATACTGACCGGTTGTGGGGTCGTATTTGTTAACACCACCGCCCCACGTACCCACCCAAATGTTGCCCTCGGCATCCAACATTAAGTTGCCGGCATCGTTATGAGAAAGGCTTTCCTCGTTTTCGCTATTTGACTCAAAGAGCTTAACGTTGCGACCGTCATAACGCATGACGCCATTTTCTGCTGTGCCAAACCAAAGGAAGCCTTGGCGGTCTTGGACTATGGAATAAATTTCTGATGAAACAAAGCCATCTTCAGCGGTTAAAAGTTCGACCGCATATTCGTTCATTAACTTGTTTGACTCCGAAGCAAACACTAACGAAACACAAAACAAATGGATTAGGAAAATTGCAAACGTACGCTCGAGAGAACGTAAAATTTTTGCTGTGTTCGCAGGTGAGAGGAGCTTCAAAATAAGAATCGAGGCGATAAATTAAACTGCCGTGACTTTAGTGCATTCTGGCCTTTCGAACCATTCAACAAAAGGCGCATTTGTACGATTTCCTAGACAGTTATTGACTTACGTCATAGCGCACTATTAACTTTAGACTAAAATAAGTGCACATTGACCGATAAGATTTGCTTTGAACTTTATTTAGATTAAGCCTGAGTATCTATAGATGTTCAAGCCTAATAATCCATTACATTTTCATCAGGGGAGCACTATGACGAAGTCATATAAAGAAATTACAGATAGTTTAAATCCATATCTAGCCGAGGTTAAAAAAGGCGTGCCAGAAGTCATGAAGGGATTTTCTGATATGGCCAAAGCGGCGACCGCCGACGGCGCGTTAGATAAAAAAACGAAAGAGCTTATTGCCCTTGCCATTGGCATCGCAACACGATGTGATGGCTGCATAGGCTTTCATGCTAAAGCGTTAGTGCATTTAGGCGCTACCCGTGAAGAAATCGAAGAAGTGTGCGGTATGTCCGTCTATATGGGAGGCGGCCCATCATTTATGTATGCTGCCGATGCTTTACGTGCTTTTGACGAATTTAGTGAATAATTCTGAATAAAAAAGGCCGAGTAATTTCTCGGCCCTTTCGCTTTAATTGCAGTGTCGCCGATTACAGTGAGTTCATACTCTGTACACTGACAGGCCCAAGCTCAGCGGCTTCAACATCCGCTTTGATTTGTTTCGGCATCACCAATAATTATCCATGTCAACTTTTCTGGATGCAGCACTACTTAAATCGTCCAAAGATAAGCCATTGTACTTTTCGACCAAAGACTCTGAATTATTACATTCTCTATTGAATCTTTGACTTGATAAAAGGCTATACATGACCTCATTGACCGTTTCGAACTGACCAGCCACCACAAAGCGGCTTTTCGCCAATATTAAACATAAACCCATCTGGCGGCTAATAAAGGGTTTCGCTAATGAAACTGTAACGGATTAAAAAAAGAAATAACGACGAACAGGGATATAGTGGTTGTGGGCAGATTAGAGGAAAGCCGCAATTACATTGCGACTAACCGTGACCAAAGTGCTTTTACTTGCTGAGCATCTTCACTTTCTAATTCGTTGTTAGCAAAAGCACTATCAAGGCTTTCAAGCATTTTGTCATTAAGCATCGCAACGGTAGCGTCTTCTTGCATTTCGATTTGGCGCGCCTCTACCGCGAAATGACCTTGCAAGTAGCTGGCAATAAACAATTCGTCATCACTACCGTGATTTACCACGTCATCAAGCGACGCCTCAATATCTGCGATAGCGTTAACGACACTTTCTGGTGCTGCAGCAGGTGGTAACACGTCTTACTCCTTTCTATTGTTAATTTCAGTTCTTTATCTCTAAATTTAAGTTCTCAGTTCAAGATAAAACTTGTTGTTTAAAAGGCAATGAATTAGCTCTGGTACATGGCGTAATGCCTTTATACAGCTTGGCAAAGTACTTTGTCTTTGTAGCCGGTAATAACCGTAAAGGCACCCGCTAATTCAGTATCAAGCGCAGCATCGCTTGAATCTAATCGAAGCGGTTTGCCGTTTAACGCCTGTAGTTTTTGTTTAGTGGCAACGACAAGCATATTCTGTTTGCCAATTTGACGAATAAACGCTGGGCTTAACTGTTGATTTCCGCGCCCCAAAATGTGGCCCTGACCACCGATAACTGTCAAAATCACTTTGGTGGGTTTGTCTTTTGTCAGCGCAATTAGTTCGCTGGCAGTCACGTCACTTGCGATTAACTCGCCTTGTTTAACCACGTCAACACCTAGCAAAGTATTATTTAAGCCAAGGAACTCCATAACCGCACCTACGGTCGAGCCCGAGCCCATTACAAAGTACGTATCAGGCTCATCGTCCATGATTTCGCTGACATATGCCGCAATATCGTCAAGCACCAAGGCCTCGTCTTCTTTGCCGCCCATTTTTACAGCTTGAACGTAAGTGAGTTCAGCGGGTACTCGCATTTCACCATAATGTTTGGCAATAACTTTGCCCTCGCGAAAGGCGTTTTCGTCAATATCTCGAACTTCAGCGTCCATTTCACTTACGAGCTCGCCTGCGATCATTTGACTTACTACCTGCCCTGCCGCTGACGGCGATACACAGTAAACGCCAGAGTGAATTTTACAGCCTGCTGGCACGCCTAGCACGGGCACCTGTGTTCCAACTACGCTGCAGATATTACGGGCTGTGCCGTCCCCGCCAGCAAAAAGCAGCAAGTCGACGTTTGCATCCACCATTGCTTTGGCTGCACGTTCTGAATCTTCGCCCTCGGTTTGTTCGGCATTGGCTGTATAGATGACTTCACAAGGGATACCTAGAGATTCACAGACTGTTTCGCCCATATCGCCTGAAGCTGTAACTACTGTGAACTGACCTGACAACGCTTCTAAAATACTTAGCGCTTTGGCCATTTTTTCGTTAGCTTTTTTCTCTGCTCCCATAGCGAGGGCTTTTTCACGAATATCAGCACCATCGCTACCTTTAAGCGCAAGCGCTCCGCCAATACCGGCAAAGGGGTTAACTATGACGCCTAGCTTGAATGTAGGCTTGTGATCAGACACTGATTGTCTAGTGCTAACTTGACTCATTCAGCAACAACTCCTATCCCGTAACCTATTTCGCTTCTCTCTAGACCTGTTGGCGTATTTTCAGCCAAATTGCTAGGTAAAGCAGATAATTTACTTTTGCTAAACTCAGATAACAGCGCTCGTATAAAACGTTCAGCGCGAGGTGGAAAACCATTAGCTTTATAGGCTTCTAGCTGAGCCGCCACGTTTCGGGTAAAACCTTCTCTGTCGGGCTCAGCACCATTCAAATTATCCGTACTCACCTGAAATTTTCTGCCTGCGGCTTCGGTAAACGCCCATTCAATAGCCTGTGGCTTAATTTCTACTTTTTCAAAGTCTGCTTGCTGCACTGCATCGCGGCCATCAGGGCAATACCAGTAACCGTAATCTTCTAAAAGTCTGCGCTTTTCGCCTGCAATGCACCAATGCGCAATTTCATGTAAGGCACTTGAAAAGAACCCATGAGCAAAGACGATTTGATGATAAGGCTTTTCACCATTTGCAGGGAGGTAAATGGGTTCATCATCACCTAAAACCAAGCGCGTATTAAAGTCTTCAAATGTAGAATCAAACAGGGCTATTAACGCGGGAACGTCTGGGTCAGGCAGAGCGTGATGACTTGCAATCTTCATGTCGGCAAATAAGTTCTATACGAGTGAGCTAAATCAATGGCGGTGGAGTATACCAGCAAAACTTTGTCTTCTCACTTGAAAGGCATGCTGGCATAGGTCAATCTAGGTTTACAAGAGCGAACAAGTCACATTAGTTCAACAGGGAGTTTCTCATTTGGCGCAACAGATAATTAAACATATTCATAGGGTAAATGCCCTTCGTGATTTGGCCAATCAATTGGGTGTAATGCCTATCATTCATCAGCTGCAGCATTGGCAGTGTGAGCGTTTACTGGTCACGCACGACGACTTGGCGCAGCAAAGACGCTATCAAAAAGCCATGGCGTTCTTTGTAGATGAATTGTACGGGCCAAAAGATTTCAGCCAGCGCGACGCTGACTTAGTTCGCGTTATTCCTAAGCTCGCAAAAGTATTGCCAGACAAAGCCATGAACGCCATGGACGACGCATTATCGTTAAATGCACTGTCGTTCGACTTAGACATGGCAATGGCCCAATATTTACAAAGCCATTTTCCTGGGGAGCCCATCAACCGAGATAACTATGCCCTTGCTTATCGCAACGTAGGCAGGATGGAAGACAGAGCGCACCAAATCGATATTATTTCGCACTTGGGCGATCAGCTCTCTGATGTAATAAAGATTCGTGGTATAGGTATGTTGATTTCGCTTTCGCGTCGTCCAGCCAAACTAGCCGGTTTGCTTGCTCTGCATGAGTTTTTAGAGCGTGGTTTTAATGCATTTAAAGCGCTAGGTGATGTGCAAAGCTTTATACAGCCTGTTTTGGTAAGAGAAAAAGCAATTATGCAATCGCTGTTAAGTGACGATTTAACCTTACCAGAAGATAACCCGTTACCTGTGGTATAAGTTGCAAAAACAGAAGCGCAAAAACAGGCGTTCGTAAGGAACGGCGCTACGCCGACGGTAATGAAGCAGCTAGGGTATAAACAAGACACATAAATGAGGAAGAAATTTGAGCTCCACCACGCTAAATTGGATGTTAGACACCCCCTATGTGCAACAATGGCATATCGATGAAACACACATCGATCACTATCAGCACGTGAACAATGTGGCGTACCTGTCGCAGCTAGAAAGCCTCGCGTGGGCACACTCAAACGCCCTTGGCTTACAATTTGCCGATTATCAAGCGCTAAACCGTGGGATGGTGATAAAACGTCACGAGCTTAACTACCACCTTCCTACGCATCTTGGCGATACGTTAGAGTGTGCAACTTGGATAGTCCACTGTGATAAAAAATTGACCTTGAAACGACAATTTCAGTTCATCTGCCCTAAGCGGAATAAAACCGTATTCGATGCTATAACCACATTCGTGTGCGTTAGCCTTGATACCGGCGCGCCAAAGCGGATGCCTAAGCAGTTTGTGGACGTCTATGGAAAGGCGTGTTTAAAACAATGAAGACATGGCTCGCTGTTCTGCTTACCCTGTTTCTATGTGTGTCGTTAGGCACCAATGTTTACCTATGGATTAGCTTAAAGCAGCACAATGACGGCGCTTATAAGCTAGAAGCAGGCTATGAGGATCGTTTACAATATGAAGCAGCGCTAGAAAGTGAGACTCAGGCAAAGGGCAATGTAGAGCCATTTGACAAAATACCTGCATTCACCTCTTCTTCGAACGCTGACAGAACTAACATACCGTCAAATGAGCGTGAAGTTCAGCGCTTATCTTCGCAACAAATTACCCAAAGTGATATAGCAGCCCTAACCACTCTGCTCGAAGACGGACAATATGCATTACTTGCCACTGAGCTTACAAACCTATTAAAAAATGACTCTCTAAACGAATCGCTGCTGTTACTAGAAGCTGAACTAATTGAGTTAACCAAGCCCCTGCCCACAGCGATAGTACACTACTACGACTTGGCTGAACTGCCTCTTTCAAACGAAACACTCACGTTTATATACACAAAAATTGCTACCTTATATCAACAAGCACAGACGCAACTGAGTCAAGACGAACAATGGGAACTGGTGGCTAGATTAAATGAGCCTCTTTATCAACGCATACCCGACGCAAAACACTACACCCTAAATTTGGCTGAAGCTTATGCTTACCAGCAAAAGCTTACGCTAATGGAAGATGTACTCGCTGCTCTGCCGATAAACGATAGAGACGCCAATATCATTCGCGATAAAGCCTATGACATGCGCGATATTGCTAATGCCGACACTACACCGAACAACAGTGAACTAACGCCGCCAGACGGGGAGAACGCACGTTATGAAACTCGCTTAGCTTTGCAGCGTATTGGTGACCAATATCGCCTTGAAGCAAAGGCGCTTAACCAAAAAGCCACCATGATTTTAGATACGGGTGCCAGTACCACAGCAATATCGTCACGGTTATTCGCTCGCTTGGGTCGTATGCGAAACCTCACGTTTATCGGTAACTTCAACGTGAGAACCGCCTCAGGAACTATTGAAGCACCACTAGTACAAATACCGCGATTTTACTTTGCGGGCTACGAGTTCAACGATGTTTCTGCCATCGTGCTGCCCGAAGACGCATTACCCGATGCTGATGGATTGTTGGGAATGAACGTCTTAGGCCAATTTGACTTTGCGATAATGCCCCAGTCTAGTGAATTGATTTTGACTGAGCGTGATAATTAGCGCGCAAACTTTGTTTACCGCTACTCGTGCCTCTGTGATAAAGTTCAGAGAGTTCACAAATATTCAGACAGCAGTTGTAATGCCACGGTTGGTTTTTCTTTTAAGCATAATTTATCTATCAAGTTTAGTTAAAATTTTACACGCACAAGAGTATGCTAATTGTGTGAGCTGCCATCAGGAACAGGTTACGTTGTGGCAACAATCAGACCACGCGAAAGCAATGGCCCATGCTAATGATAAAACCGTGCTTGCCAATTTCGATAATGTTTCTATAACTCACTTCACACAGAAGGCACGTTTTTTCAAAAACGAAAATAAATTTTTTGCCGAGCTTACAGAAGCAGGAAGTACGAATATCTATCCAATTACTTATGTTTTTGGTCATTTTCCGTTGCAGCAATACCTCATCGAAACACAAGTAGGTAAACTTCAAGTTTTTCCTTTTGCTTGGGATGCTCGAGACAAATCAAAAGGCGGCCAACGTTGGTACCCCAATTATCCATCTGAGGATATTACTCCTAAAGATAGGTTGCATTGGAAACAACCGATGCAAAACTGGAATGGTATGTGTGCAGACTGCCACTCAAGCGGTTTAAAGCGTAATTTTGATACTAAGACGCTTACATTCGACAGCCAGTTTGATGAAATCAATGTGTCGTGCGCATCCTGCCACGGTGATATGGCATCGCATTATGCTGCAAATACAACAAGCGTTAATGACAGCGAACCAAATAAAAAGGGCAACGTTACGCATGTTGAAGAAGCTAAGCACCATAGGTCATCGCTCACTTCTCGCGACCTGTCTCTAAATGAACAACAAGCAATTGGAAAGTGGCTGTTAAAAGATGGAAGCAACATCGCTACTTGGCACGAACAAAAAAATGGCGAATTTATTCCTGCAAAACGAGACAATCGGTTCATGGAAACATGCTATGCGTGTCACTCTCTGCGCACCTCACTTTCTGACGGAATAGACCCTAAAAAACCTTTCCTAGACCAGTTCTCACCCTCGCTTCTTATTTCACCATTGTATTTTGCCGATGGGCAAATACGTGAAGAGGTTTATGTTTACGGCTCTTTTTTACAAAGCCGCATGTATGAAGCTGGTGTTAACTGTATAGACTGCCACAACCCACACTCTATGAAGCTCAAAATAGAGGGAAATGGTTTGTGCCTTCAGTGTCACTCGGCATCGGCTTATGAAGGTGAAAAGCATACAAAGCATCTGGGGAGTGAAAATGTAAATCAGTGCGTAAACTGCCACATGCCTACGCGCACCTATATGGGTGTCGATGCACGGCGGGATCATAGCTTTAGTATTCCAACTCCCCACGTTTCTTCGACTACTGGCGCACCCAACGCATGTTTAAACTGTCACGACCAAGATAATGATTGGGTATCAGAAAAGCTAATCAACTGGTATGGCAAAGACTCTACACTAAACAAACAAGAAGAAAACTATATCTCTCTTATGCAGGGTAATATTCATAGTAAGCAAGCTGTGCTGCGTATTGCCCATTCGTCGTCTCTTCCAGTTATAAAACGGGCTACTGCGCTGAGCTTGTTGGCATCGTCTAACCAGTCACTTACTGATAAAGACTTACAAAAATTTATTCTGCATGAAGAGCCTTTGATAAGACTGGGGGCGGCGCAAGCCGGTCGTGCCCTTCTTCCTAATGAACGAACGAAAACGTACGCAAATCTACTTGATGATAAATATAAAGCTATACGAGTAACGGCAGCTAATAACTTGCTAGGTCTGGGCTTCAACACACCGAACTTCAAAAAAGCGCTAAAAGAGCTTAGGTTGTCGAATACCGTAAATCAATGGCGGGGCGAAGGTAACCTCAATCAAAGTCTGGTTGAATATCAGCTCGGCAATATTTATCAAACAGAAAAGCTGCTAAAACGAGGTCTAACTGTAGACCCTTACTTTGAGGCGAACTACATCAACTTGGCCGAATTGTATCGCGCTCAAAATAAACTTCTGTTAGAAGAACAAACCCTCCTTGATGGAATGAGCAATTTACCTAATAGCGCGCTCATCCATTATTCGTTAGGCATGCTGCATGTTCGTAAACAGGATAAAGCAACTGCAGTTACACTTTTCAAAAAAGCAACAGAACTTGACCCTGAGAACCCACAAAATTGGTATATTTACGCCCTTGCTTTAGATAGTGTAGGTCAAACGAAAAGCGCACTCAACGTACTAAAAAAAGCCATAAAGAGACAGCCTGATAATTCGCTTATCAGCTTGGGGCTGTCACTTTCACAAAAAATAGGCGATGAAGCGTCGTCCCGCTTATTCCAGTCTAAAGCTAGGCGGTAGACAACTTGCCGCATTACTGAGGTCATGCTTTGCATGTCCTAATAGGCAAGCGTACTACCTGTAAAAAGCCACTAATCAGCATTTACTACAACTAAGGGAAACGTCTCAAACGCCACGCCTTCATGCCCTGTTTTCATAAAGTTGCGGATATTGGCGTGGTCGTTGCCATCGGGGTTATTGAGTACGTCTTCACGATAAAAGCGCCCAAACAAAGCCAGTGTTTGTGCTTGGTTTAGGTTTAAATACCGACCCAGTGCAAGCAGCTTGCATGAGCCATTATTCTGGTTAGCTTCGTTTGTTACATCACCATTGGTGAACGCGGTTGGCGTAAAAGCAAACGCGCTATCAACGAGCGCGATAACGTCGTTAAACTCGATAGTCTCTGGTGAATTGCTAACGGCTTGGACTAAGTTTTGA
The DNA here is from genome assembly GCF_056311745.1 of Alteromonas sp. ABV4_150. NCBI lineage: Bacteria > Pseudomonadati > Pseudomonadota > Gammaproteobacteria > Alteromonadales > Alteromonadaceae > Alteromonas > Alteromonas sp. ABV4_150. Next base: position 4,355,348 of record NZ_CM149971.1, read on the forward strand.
GTGTTGCTGAACGTCATATTTATCTCAGTGAAAAAGGAAAACGATAATAGCAGGTCTAGGTAACTTCAACAGGCTAAAACAGGTGTGGTTTCGGTATTTTCATAAAAACTACAGCTTTCGGCGGCTGGAAAAAATAAACCCCTCTGAAAAAAGAGGGGTTTATTATCAATCTTAAGTCCCTCCTATTAAGGCACTTATATTTCTAACTGTGTTTTTGCGCTAGGTAATTAAACCGTAGCGCACACGCGCGTACCCTGGTCGATGGCGCGTTTTGCATCTAGCTCTAGTGCTTCGTCTGCACCACCAATTAAGTGATAAGGCATGTTTAAGCCTTCAACAATATCACGCATCGGCTCTTGGCCTGCACAGATGATGATGTTATCTACCGGCAATACTTGGCTATTGCCTTCTACCGTAATGTGTAGCCCTTCATCATCAATTTTATCGTAGCTTACGCCAGGGATCATGGTCACGCCTTTGGCAAGCAGGCCTACTCTGTGCGCCCACCCCGTTGTTTTGCCTAAACCCGCGCCAACTTTGGTTGTCTTGCGCTGTAATAGGAAAATCTCTCTTGGCGATGGATCTGGCTGCGGCTTAACGCCTTCAATACCTGCGCGAGCCGAGAAGGTCATATCAATGCCCCACTCTTTCATAAATGCAGGAATGTCTTGGCTTGGCGTTTCTTTGCCATGAGACAAATACTCAGCGGTATCAAAACCAATACCGCCAGCACCGATAATGGCCACCTTATTCCCTACAGGCTTTTTCTCTTTTAACACTTCGATATAGGTCAGTACTTTTTCGTGCTCAATACCTTCAATCGCTGGCGTGCGTGGCTTAATACCCGTCGCAATCATAACTTCATCGAAACCTTCATCGTTTAGCGCAGCCGCATCAACATAAGTATTCAATTTGAGGGTAATATTTTTATGAAGCTCAATTTGGCGCTTGAAATAACGCAGCGTTTCATAGAATTCTTCTTTGCCAGGGATTTGTTTAGCAATATTAAACTGCCCACCAATTTCGCTAGATGCGTCGTAAATCACAACGTCGTGACCACGCTCGGCCGAGGTCACTGCTGCTGCTAATCCCGCTGGACCTGCGCCTACAACCGCTACACGCTTTTTAGTCTCTGCTGGCTTTACGTTAATTTCAAGCTCGTGACACGCACGAGGATTTACCAAACAGCTGGTCATTTTGCCGTTAAATACGTGATCAAGACAGGCTTGGTTACAGCCAATACAGGTATTGATTTCATCGGCCTTATTTTGCTGCGCCTTGCGCACAAAGTCAGGGTCGGCCAAGAATGGGCGAGCCATTGATACCATGTCTGCATCACCGCGAGACAGCACTTCTTCAGCGACTTCAGGGGTGTTGATACGGTTCGATGTGATTACCGGAATCGAAAGTGCTTCGCGGAATTTAGCCGTTACCCATGTAAATGCCGCTCGCGGTACTTTAGTGGCAATGGTTGGGATACGCGCTTCGTGCCAACCTATACCGGTGTTGATAATAGTGGCACCCGCTTTTTCGATTTCTTTGCCAAGCTGTGCGACTTCTTCATAAGTAGAGCCACCTTCAACAAGGTCAAGCATCGACAAACGATAGATAATGATAAAGTTCTTACCTACCGCCTCACGCACGCGGCGCACGACTTCAATAGGTAAGCGGATACGGTTCCCGTATTCACCGCCCCATTCATCGTCACGGTGGTTAGTGCGTTTAGCAATAAACTGGTTAAGGAAATAGCCTTCAGAACCCATGATTTCAACGCCATCGTAGCCAGCGCGCTGAGCTTGAGTTGCTGCAGTGATGAAATCTTTAATTTGCTTTTCAATCTCGTCAGCTTCTAGCGCTTTTGGTTTAAACGGGTTAATTGGCGCTTGTACCGCAGAAGGTGCAACAAGTTTAGGGCTATACGCATAACGGCCCGTGTGCAGAATTTGCATACAAATTTTGCCGCCCGCTATATGCACTGCATCAGTGACTTCTTTGTGGTTTTTCACTGCTTCGTCGGTATCTAAACGAAACGTTGATGGATGGGTTGCGCCTTCTTCATTTGGCCCAATACCGCCGGTAACAATAAGACCTACACCACCTCTGGCACGTTCGCCGTAAAATGCCGCCATGCGTTTGTGGCCGTCGGGTAATTCTTCTAAACCCGTGTGCATAGAGCCCATAAGCACGCGATTTTTAAGGGTGGTAAAACCTAAATCTAATGGGCGAAATAAATGAGGGTAAACGGGATGATCGGTAACGGTCTGATTCATGATACATTCCTGAAAGTGTTTTTGGCTTGGTTGAAGCCGTTAAAAAGCCTGTTCAAATAATCTTGTCTAATACGCCCTTTCTATGAAGGCGCTTTACAATTCAATTAATTACATTAACTTACTAATTCAATTTTTTAATCGCTGGGTGTAAAGGCGGGTATTCCGGCAGCGTTTTGGTTTTTTGTGCTTCCATGGCTTTAAACACATCTTCCATTTGGAACATGCCCGCTTGCCATGTGGCCATATAGGTCAAGCTTTCTGCCACCGTGTGTTCTACCGCGTAGTTAATCATAGTCTTAGTGCCTGAAACCGCGAGCGGCGAATTCATTGAAATCTGCTGCGCTATTTTCATTACCGCTTCTAGCATTGATTCTTGGTCGTCAAATACCTGATTTACAAAACCAAGTTGCTGCGCTTCTACAGCACCAAAATTGCGACCGGTATACGCCAACTCTTTCACTATGCCAATGGGAATAAGCTTTGGCAGGCGCTGAAGCGTGCCGACGTCCGCCGTCATGCCTAATTGGGTTTCTTTGATAGTGAAAAAAGCATCTTGTGTGCAATAGCGCATGTCGCATGCACTAAGTAAATCTACTGCACCACCAATTGCCCCGCCTTGCACGGCGCCAATAACCGGCATACGTGCCTGCTCTATGGCGGTAAAGCTATCTTGAAGCAACATCACCATACGGCGCATACGCTCAGCTCTGCGCGATGGGTCGCCCTTAAAGTCTTCTTTCATATTCAGGAACACCGATAAATCCATACCGGCAGAGAAATGCTTACCTGTAGATGAAATAACGATTACCCGTGCTTTGGCTTCATCATCTATTTCACGAATGGCTGCCGGTAGCTCGGTCCAGAACTCTGGGATCATGCTGTTCATCGCTTCAGGGCGATTAAGTACTACGTGGGCGATATGGCCCTCTTGTTTTACTTCTAATGTAGAGTACTTCATGGTTTGCGCTGTCTCCTTGGGCTATTCCTGTTAACAAATTTGCAAACTAGACAGCGTCAAGATAAAAGGCTATGTTGACAGTGTCAAGATAAAACGTTATCTATTCGTCCCAATTGCAACAACGGAAATATTTGATATATGGCTAATGCAGTACAAAACTATCATCATGGCGATTTACGCAGTGCCCTTATAGAGGCAGCAACGGCGCGTTTGTCGGAGCATGGCGTTGATAGTCTTTCGCTGAGAAAGCTGGCAGAAGATGCCGGGGTTTCACGTACTGCGCCGTATCATCACTTTAAAGATAAAAGTGCTTTGTTAAGTGCTATCGCGGCGAAAGGCTTTAGCGACTGGCATAGCGCGGCAAAGCGCATTTTTGAGCAAGAAGACAAAACGCCAAAGGCACGTTTTCGTGAATTTGTTCACGAATACATTGGCTACGCGGCCGACAACCCCGAGATGTATGAATTGATGTTTGGTCGCACTATTTGGCAAAATCAAGCGGCGACCAACGATCTGAAAGACGTTGCATTTCCCTGCTTTCAGTTTCAAGTGACGATGACGCGCTATTGGCAAGATAAAGGGCTACTTCCAAACAATCAGGATGCGCTGAGACTGGCACAGGTAACGTGGGGCACGTTACACGGTATAGCGCGTTTGCTTATTGACGGTATATACGCTGACAGCAGCCATATCGACGAAATGTGTGATTGTGCAGCAGATTTGTTTATGCAAAAGCAAATGAATACTTAGAGCGGATGAATTGCCAGAGCGAGATGAGGGCTCGCTCTTAGCATCTTTTTAATTATGCCGATTCTGCTTTAGCCAAAGATACTGGCTGCCCTTCGTGGGTCGCTTTAATAAATTCAGCAGCACGTTCGGCAATCATGACGGTGGGGGCGTTGGTATTGCCGCCAATCAAGCTTGGCATCACCGAAGCATCTACCACTCTAAGACCTGCTACACCTCTTACGCGCAATTGTGTATCAACCACTGCCATCTCATCGTCATCACTACCCATTTTACACGTACCAATCGGGTGATAGATGGTTTCAGCGCGCTCTCGTAAAAACTCTAATATTTCTTCATCTGTCTAAGCTTCTTCCCCAGGATATAATTCACTGCCTTGGAACTTGTCGAAGTCTGGTGCAGACAGCAGTTTTCGGGCAATACGCACGCCTTCAATCATGACTTGCTGATCTTCCTCTGCGGATAAGTAATTCGGGTCAATAAGCGCTTGATCGGCAGGATGGTTACTTTGAAGCGAAATAGTGCCGCGGCTTTTGGGGTATAGGCAACATACGTGCAGGCCATAACCATAACCAAAAGCCAACTGTCTTCCATGGTCGTTTAAAATTGCAGGTAAAAAGTGGAATTGAATATCAGGGCCCTGTGTCGCTAAGCTTGATCTAACAAAACCACCGGCTTCAGCGATATTTGAAGAAAGAATACCTTTGCGCTTAAACGCGTAGTCTGCGGTGGCTTTAACGTAAGAAGGCAGCGCTCCGAATGCCACGGCATAACCTTCTCTGGCTTTACAGGTATATTGCACGATGGCATCTAGGTGATCTTGTAGGTTTTGGCCCACACCTGGCAAGTCTTGCTGTACAAAAATCCCCTTTTCTTCTAGTTCTGCTCTGGGTCCAATACCCGAAAGCATTAGAAGTTGAGGTGAATTGATCGCTCCGCCGCAAAGAATAACTTCGCTTTTAGCGAAATAGCGGTTTACTACCCCTTTTTCACGTACTTGAACCCCTATAGCACGCCCTTCTTTTAATAACACCTTTTCAGCAGCGACTCTCGTAAGAACAGTTAAGTTGTTGCGGTGCTTTGCCTGCGTTAAGTACCCTTTTGCTGTTGAGCAGCGCTGGCCGTTGACTTGTGTAACATGGTAGTAACCAAGCCCCTCCCTATCGTCTCGGTTAAAGTCGTCGAGCTGTTGATAGCCTGCAATCGACGCAGAGTTCACAAAAGCATCGGACAGTACGCTTGTATGCCTAAGCTTGCTAACATTTAGCGGGCCACCTGTGCCGTGATATTCATCAGCACCTTCTTCAAAGTTCTCAGAACGTTTGAAATAAGGCAGTACATCTTCAAATGACCAGCCCTCGGCCCCTTCTTCATTAGCCCAGCGGTCGTAGTCTTCTTTTTGTCCTCGAATATAGCACATGGCGTTGACTGAACTGCTGCCGCCCAAGGTTTTACCGCGAGGCCAGAACAGCTCTCTGTCGTACATTTCTTTTTGAGGAGCCGTATGATAACCCCAACCAATACCTTCAAACCTACTGAGCAGAGACAAACCAAAAGGAATATGAATAAGTGGGTTGGTATCCTTTGAGCCAGCTTCCAATAGCAAAATATCTAACGCAGGATTTTCCGATAATCGAGTGGCAAGCACTGCACCCGCAGAGCCCCCGCCTACAATGATGTAATCGTATTTGCTGAGTACTTCGCTCATTTCGCCAACTCCTTGAGGGCAAGACTTTTAAATGTTAATAAAACGTTGTGGTACGACCAGATTAGCAAACAATACTTCATCAATAAAAGAATTAAATTGTAAGATTTAAAAAATCTAATAATCCTGATAACTTAAGTGCTGTACTGGTATATGCATTACATTAAACTATCTAGCTACAAGCCACTGCCTAGAAAAATTAGGCTAAGAATACACCTTGACCAATAACCTATCCTTCAAAGACAAATGCAAAGTGTACCTGGCACAATGGCTTGTGAAATGGGGTAAGCTGACGCACGACGACTTTACCAAAGCTGAACTCCAAGATCTTATAGACGATAGCTTTCCTTACACCTTCACCTTCAACATCCCTATGGGAAGTGGCACTGTGACCGTGCTTGAAGGCAACATTACATTAGATAATGCAAACAACCGTATTGGTCTTCAGTGCCTTGCGGCACTTAATATTGCGGTAGCTTCTTCAACTATTTATCGCGCTCACGTGGTTTTCACTGTGTCAGCATCGCCTCATTACGACAAAAATATGAGCACGCTTTATCTAACCGGCCTTTCCACTGATAGTGTCAGTTTAGTCAACGATGATTACGCGTTGATTAAAGACACACAGTTTTTGGTTTCGCGCTTCTTTCCTAAAAGTGTAAATACACTGCTTGGCGGCTCGTTAAAGTCAGCCCTATCGCTTTTTAGCGCCGGAACATCTGATATTGCAGCGGACTATTTACAGGTCTATTTAACGGGTTCTAAACAAGCAGTATTGGAATATCACATTCCCCATATTAACAAGGCATTAAAAAAGCAAATTACCCAAGAAGACTTAAGCCATACTATGCGTGGTGACCACTGGCGCGAAGTACTCTTCTCGAAACTAGGTCAAAACGCACGTGTAGAAGACAACGTACTGCGCTTCTATCTCATTGAATAGCGCTCAGTCTAAAAGTTACGCATACTAGTGATCTGACACAATAGAGACAGGCACGGTATCCACCTGCTCGCCAATATCGTCGATGTTTAGCCTTGGATCGTCCACGCTCGCTTCTAGCATATCGAATGCTTCTTTGACGTAGCGCGCTAACGGTTGTAACGATTCAATGTTCTTATTGCAGCACACCAAGCCCACATTTGCAGTGCCCGCGTAGGTCATAAGCGTAATATTTACCCCGCCCCCAGGCGTCATGGTAGAAATAGGGTAGCAAGCCAATAACTCCGCGTCTTTTAGATACCTTGTATCTTTGGGGCCAGGTACGTTTGAAATAAGAATATTTGCAATGGGTTTAACTACGCTAGATAGCTTTAACCATTCGAAGACCAGTGCAAGAGATTGAATTGCAATGGTATAGCCACTAAATGCCGCAGGGCGCGCATGCTGCGCTGCATTTTTAACAATACGATGATTCACCACAATCTGGCGCAACCTAAGATAGGGGTCGTTTTCGCCATGTGCTAACTCCACCGGCACAATAGCTATTTTATTACCTGTGGTTTTCTCACCGGGTTTGCGCAAATTAATCGGCATATTGGTGAATAAGGCTTTTTTAAATACCTGACCATGATCTTGTAGTAACTTATGCACACCGATATCAAAAGCGCATAGCAACACCTCATTTGCGGTAGAACGCGTGCGCCTCGCTAGCGCTTTCACCCGCTTAAAGTCTAAGTCCATAGTGGCCACAGCCCTACCTGCTTTTACTTGACCAGTCAGCACTGTTTTCGTACCTGTGAAAGGAATAGGCATATAGTGTGGGTTTACTCGCAGCGCTTTCATGAATATGCGAATAAAGATAATAAATAAATCGAGCGCGGTTTTAAGCGCGTAACCCACGCCTACCAAGCGTTTGTAAAAGCTCACGGGCTCTCTGCGCTTATGACGCAGTCGTTTTACTGCCCATACTGGTGTGAACTTAGTCTCGTGAGAGTTTGATACATAACCGGCTTGAAACCAGCGTACCAGGGTCGCTCCATCTCCATACATATGATGAACCCGTGCATAAATAGCAAACGTCTCGCTGTTATCATCAAAAATAAAATGGTATTGCCAAAGGGGCTTGTCGGGATCTAACCGCGAAGCATGTAGTCTTGCTACAAATGCATCTAGCGCTTCGCGGTTTTTAACGTCAGCTACGCGATGAATTTGAACGTGGTAATCCATGTTGAGCTTTTTCACCGGCGCAAACCCTACCGGGTACCCCAATACCGTTTTTACCGCACAGTTGAACGGAGAAGTAGCACGGGCATAGCTTCTTATTTCTCGGAATAACTGGGGCACGTATTCGGTACTTTTCGCCCCTTTAGGTATGGCAAGTAGCTGCAAACAAGCTACATGTTTTGGATTCTCGTCTGACTCGGTTATCCAAAATGACTTATCTAAGAAACTGAGCGTTTTTGCCATTACTATTCCTTTATGTTGCTTTACGCGAAGTCGAGTGGTGACGGGGTTGAGGCATTTCTCACAAAGTCATGAGAGTCGAGCATCTGTTCTAGCTGGTGCTTTTGTTCATGGGAAAGCGCCAACCTTGGCAAAACGCTTACCATCATTAGTGACAAAGCATGATAGCGCTGCATCGTACTATCCATATGACTGTTTAATTCATCAAATTGACAAGACTGTGTGATGATCAAGGACATTAAATCCACCATAAGTGCCCTGTCTGCCTTGGAGGCAATAAGAATGTCGCGCTTTGATAATGATTCAAAAAGAAACGCTAATTGTTTATTTAACCTAGATAATATGTGCTGTCTAGGGCGCACTATACTGGGATACTTTTCTGCTAGGTCGGCTGGGCTACGGTAGAAAAAGCGAAATACATGAATACTATCTATAAGCAAATACAGATAATACATAATTTCTTCAGGATGAAGTGTATCGAGTTTTTCTCGATTGAGTATCTTCTGCATTTGTTGTTCATGCATTTTCATCAACGCACTAACAAGGCTGTCTTTACCTTTAAAGTGGTAGTAGAGATTCCCCGGACTAATATCCATCTCGACGGCGATATCAACGCTGGTTACCGTGTTTTCGCCATGTTCGTTGAATAACGTAAGCGCGGTGAGTAGTATTTTCTGCGCGGTTTTCATAATTTAATCCGACCCCTTACCAACCCTGTGCGTTAGTTTTTACTTATGGAACACCTTAAATAAACACCAGATAAAGTTGGGCAACACCAGCTACCATACCCAAAATAGCGCCTGTTACGATGAGTTTCCACTCATCCTGCTGATAAGCTGGGCGCAACACCCCTTCGAATTCTTCAACACTCAGCGCCTGCATTCGTTCACTCAAATCGTGCCCTATCTGCATCGCATTGTTGGCATAATCAAAGGCATAAAGTAAGTATTTATCTGAATTATCAAAGATTTGACGTACCGCTAGCGCCTTCATTTTATGATAATTTTCTGACCCAACACCTAGTGCAAAATAAGGTTGCGCGATAGCCACATAGCGTTCAATAGCGTCGTTGACATGAAGCTCAATGAGCTCCAAAAGCTGGGCTGAGCCTGAACCATGCAAAATTATATGGGTGATGTTTTTAGGTGTTATAAGTTTTTCTTCAATAATGCTTGAGTAAACTTCAGACACTTCTTTTTGGCGTTTTAAAAACATACCTTGAATAGTAATAGGCCCCAGTCTTCTCGGGCGTTTGGGTTCGAAAATAATCTTGATGGCAATCCAATTGGTGGCATAGCCCACAAGCAGTCCGCCTAGGGGTAATATCCACCATGCTTGGTAGAAATACCAAAGCAACATGGTTGGTAAGCCGAATAGGAAACCGAAGTAAAAGCCAGAGCGCACTATGAAAGGAAACTCCTTGCTGCCTGCCGTTAAGAAAATTTCATTAACGAGCTCAGGTGCATTAACCAGCTGCTCTACCACCAGCTCTTTTATATCTAGAATTTCTGAAACATTGTGCTGGAAGTCATCCACCATTTTGTGGACCACATTAGGGATGTCGTTTTCAATGCGTTGGTAAACTAAATTTTTACCTTGCACAGGCAAAGCTGCCCAAAGTTGAGGCGCTGATTCGGCCATTACGTCATTGACAACTTTGCGTATAACCTGCCCTAAGCGGCGCTCAATAGCCTTCGTTAGTTCATCTGCATCTAAGCGCTGGGCTAATTCTTCAACACTCAGTAATTTACCTAAAACTAGTTCAACCTCAATCTCTGCCATTTGGCGGCGCTTCGCGGGAATAAGCCCCTGCCACCCAAAGAAAGGTTTAATGCCAACGAACTCTATGGGGTAAAACATCATTTTTACCGCCAAATAGTTAGTCAGCCACCCGACAATGGCACTAATTAAAGGGATTGATAGCAGGCTTAGCGTTTGAAAATTCCATTCCATACTACAAAAAAGAGATCCACATTATTATTTTCTCTCTCAGGCTACTGAGTGCTTATGAAATGGTCAATGTAAAAAACAAAATTACTGCTAATTGTTGATTGAAAACAACCTTCTGAAAGCCTAACAATTAAAAGATACCGCCTTGAGTAACACGCTAAAAGCACCAAGCGGTCAATTTAGTAGAAGGGTTTAGGTAGTGAATTCTAAATTTACACCATACACTCAAGATGGCGTATAGATCGCTTTTGATACGCGCAGGCTTACTGAATGCTTTTAGTAAATGCCGATGAATGCGCCACTCTGTAAACAGCGTTCAAAATACGCATTTTTCCTTTTGCTGGTGTTATCCGCGCTCTTGCTTGTCATACAAGAAAGGCGGCAGCGCTCATCAACTTAAATAGGTTATCGTTATGGCAGTATTCGATTTGCGGTTAAAAAAGCTTGAACATGAGATAGAGCATGCAAGCAGTTACGATGAATATGAGGCCGCATGCCTAGCACACGATGCGCTGTCTGGCGCAGAAGAGTGGAAAGCAAAAGATGCCAGCGATGACTATGACTACAAGCTTATTCGAAAGCGTGTTCAACGCCTACAGCTGGCTAGAAGCAGAGGCGATTTACATGCGCTGATGTCCATACTGCACGAGGGACTGCACGGCAATTTAGGTAATATCGCCAACCCTATACTGCTTACCCAGTGCAAAATTGGCACTAAATATCTTATTGAACAGTTTATTGATGAAGTGATATTGGCGCTAGAGCAGATCTATAACGCCGATGAACAAGACGTAGACTTCTATGAGAAGCTATCGTTTTTTGATGAAACCGCCCATGCCTTCGGCCGTAGCTGCCTCATGCTTTCAGGCGGCGCTGGCTTAGGCTTTTTCCACGCGGGCGTGGTTAAGTCGTTAAACGAAAAAAACTTACTGCCTACGGTAGTGTCTGGCTCAAGTGCAGGGTCAATCATCGCGGCTATGTTGGGCACACGAACGCACGACCAATTATTAGAAGCACTCAGCGCCGACTTTATTTACGAAACCTTTAAGCATTGGCGAAGTTTCGCAGGGCTTGGGAAAAAAGGGTTATTCGATAGCTCAGTGCTTGAAAACGCGCTGATTGAACTGTTCGACCTTACAACCTTTGAAGAAGCGTTTACAAAGACAGGGCGACACATAACTGTCACTGTTTCCCCCGCTGACTTGCATCAGCATTCGCGACTGTTAAATGCCAAAACATCGCCTAATGCAATTATTACCCAAGCGGTACGTGCATCATGTGCTGTACCTGTTATTTTTAGCCCAGTGCAGCTAAGAGCGAAAACCCCGGCTGGAGAGATTGTCCCCTACATACCTAACCGACGTTTTGCCGACGGTTCGTTAATGGCAGATCTCCCCTTCGAGCGCTTGGCTCGGTTATATGGCGTGAACCATAGTATTGTAAGCCAAACAAACCCTTTGGCGGTGCCGTTCATTTCATCAAACCGCATCGATCCTAACTCGCTATGGGATATGTCGGCACGTCACATTGGACAACTTGCGAAAACCAATAGTATTTTCGCTATTGATATCATTGAACGTTTAACAGGAAATAAGAGCGCCAAGCTAGCAATTCACAAAGTACGTTCTATTATTGATCAGCAGTACGTTGGCAATATCAATATTTTACCCAAGCGCCAAATAAGGAATTTGTCCCACGTATTGTCTAACCCAACCCGCGAAAGCATTAGCCAGTTAATTGTAAGCGGAGAGCGGGCATCATGGCCGCAACTACATGTTATTAAAAGAAATACCAAAATTAGTGAAAATTTACGGTATCATTTAAGTCAATTGAAAAAACGTGAGGCAGTAGAGCTTGGGCACGAGGTTAGATAACCTGTGCAACGCTTGGTCTGTCTTGAATTGCTTATAGCAGTCTAATGGCAATTCGCAGTATCATTTTAAAGGAAGACGGTGAGCGCACAAAGCCATAACCCCGATAGCATTTACACGCAACAAGTAAAACAACTTATCAATATGATTTATCCCAAAGACACGGGCTATGGCTCAGTTTTTGAGGATGCCAGCCATTATTTTTCAGTCACTCCTTCCCTTGAGCAGCATATCGACGACTTAAAAGTGCAGCTTAAAAGAATTGAAGGTAACAAAACGAAAGAAGTATTGGCTGAGCAGCTTGCCCGACAAATACAAAATAGTTCAGAAAAACTTGAGGAAGAGCGCCTAGCAAGATTAGAGCGTTTGGACGCTGTGAGCACTAAAATCATCGAACTCTGTGAAGGCGATAACTGGCAAGAAACACAACAACAAAGTGCTAAGCTGCTTGGAACAATAATGTTGCTAACGCGAGGCCCTGAGGGCAATTTCGCTCGTGTACATATGCGCTTCAAACCACTTTACAAGGCTGTTTTAACGTTGCGCTTAGTAGATAGACTTTTAGAACACGATACAATTGCCCACAAATATTTATCAAAGTATCGAGAAGCCGCCTCTCGCTTTCGCGGAAACCGCTATTGGCGAGACAAATGGAAAACTGAGTTAGGTCGCCCTCTTATCACCGCCGCCCTTCTACAAGATATTGGTTTACAAAGCCCTGCTGCGCAAACCATATTAAAAGGTGAAAACGGCGACTTAGATGAGTTTCGTTTATTAGAAGAATCGCAGCGAAAAGACCTGCTGAAGCTAAACTATCACTTCACGTTACGTTACTTATCCGATGGTTTGGGCCAGCCTAACTACGTAGGTAACAACAAAGAAGAGAGAGACCGTTTCAATCAAACTCACAAAGACGCTAACGAATTTTTGCTGAGTTTGGTTAAAGACGCCTTTGTGTCAAAATCCGGCTTAGGCGAGATTGTAAAGATCCCTCAAATTTACGTTTCCATTGTGCTTTCAACCAAGTCAGACTACTCACGAATGAGCTTACCCAAGGGGTATATGCTAATTGAGCAACTTGCGAAAAAAGGCGGCCTAAATAAACAATTAGCACAGGACTTTGTTGAACTGGTGGGCTACTTCCCCCAAGGTTTTGGAGTTACTTATATTCCTGTGAATGAAAAGGGCCAAGAAAAAGACCAATACGAGTGCGCCATAGTAATTGGACTGAACCCCGCGAACCCCGCAGAACCTTTATGCAAAGTGGTGACAAGGAACCAAAAATACATCACAAGCGGTGCGCAAGAAGTCATCCCTAAAGGCAGAAACCTGTACTTCCCGGCGAACAGAAAAAAGCTAATGCGCGTGGGCCAGGAAAGGTTAGGCGAAATCATGAGCCAGCTGTCAAACAATTTCACGCCGGATGCTATTGACGATTTGGTGCCAAGCTTTTGGGAACCCTATGACTTCTTTGGTTTTAAAAAGCATCAGAATTTGTGGGCGAAGAACAATTAGCGAGCAAGTACTCTTCTATAAAAATATGATAAAACACGGGCTGAATGAGACGTTTTTATGACTATTGAGGTAAGCCGAGCACAACTTAGAAAAGCAAGATTGGGGGTCTATTTTGTCGCTTCAATTGCTCTAGTTTTTGTCATCGTCTTCTCAATACAAGTATTTAAAGGGTTAGCCGGCCCCATTTCTTCAATGAATTGGGTTCCCATCAAAGCAACTTTAATAAATGTATATATTGACGAAATGATTACATCAACGACTAGAGATAATCGAAACCAATATACTTTATACACGCCTCGTATCCTTTACAAATATAATACTAGTGACCAGGAACATACTGGAAGAAGAGTTACTTGGTATGACATTTATGACGACGGCTTTATGCTTGAATTAGGGTATGAATTAAAAAGAAAATTTGCAGCTTCTGAGCCAGTAGACATTTACATAAACCCCAATAACCCGGAAGAATCCGTTTTAAACAAAAGTGTCGTTTGGGAACATATGTCGATGTTGCTTGCCGGATTTCTTATTTCTTGGTCGGTCTTTCTTTGGTTAGTTTACGTACTTATTTTTAAGTTAAAGTATAAGCGCTGATGATTTTGAATTTATCTAGTTGCTTTTTAAAAGCTACTATTGGCACATACAGTTCGCTTACTTATTTTGATGGCTACCCGTTTCATATTTTCTTCAAACGCCCGCCGCTGAAAAACGTAAAACAAAACTCAAATACAACTATCTCTATGCGTAGCCTACGGCATTAATATTTCTTATACTCGTTTTTATTATTCAAAAGGAATTTTTGTATGAAAACGGATGACGAAATTACTATTACAAGAGAAATAGCTGCTTCTAGTTATTGCAACGCTAAATTGAAGATAAATAACGATATTGTCGCTATTACTCCTAACCTTAGAAGCTATTTGTTTGAATGGGGAATGCATCTTTTCTGCTGGGCAGTATGCATATACATGTCAATTAAAGTTTGGCAGTTGGAACCCAACCTTAATTCTAAAACCGAGTTTGTTATAGTTGTATTTACACTGGGGGGACTTTTTAGTTTAGGAACGGCCTTTGTATGCAGAAGAAGCAGAAGAGCATTTTATTTTGACCTAAAAGAAAAAGTGATAAACATCGGCAGTTTGAACAACCCGAAAACTAAAGTTGCTTTTGATTCTTTTGAAAAGCTTCTTTTAGTAACGACACAAATATATACATCTGAACGCTCACTGACATGTCACGAACTGAGCATCCTAACTACTAACCAAACAAGAATTGTATTAATGTTTCACGGCGATTATTACGCAATACAAGATGACTCAGACATACTGGCTAAAATTCTTGGATTAGAGGTGGATAGCTTAGAAGCCTGACAACACCGATAATTATCTCTACACTCAAACAAAAAGATAATTCAAACGAACCTAAATGAAGCCGCGCCAAATATACGCGTATTTATTTGGCGCAACTACCAATAACTATCTTTATTGAACGTTTTTAGTCGTCGTTCTTAGTGCTTTCAGACGAACTCGATGTACTTTTAGCCGTGTTTTTGGCCGGTGTCGCTTTAGTACTAGCTGTTGTCTTACGCGCGGTACTCTTAGCTGTCGTCGACTTTGCCCCAGCTCGCTTGTTAGCTGTTCCAGTAGCGGCCTTTTTAGTCGAACTAGACGATGAAGTAACTGTTGTAGTGGCTGTTTTTGCTGTACTCGATTTGCGAGTGCCCGTAGTAGTTGATGTAGTCGTGGTCGACTCAGCTGAGGCACTTTTAGATGCTGCTCTTTTAGTGGAAGTAGCCTTGCTTGCAGTACTTGTCGCTTCGGCTTTTTTAGCCGCCTCTTTTGCAGCTAGTAGGGCTACTTGCTCGACGAGCAAATCCACTTTTGCACTCAACACTTCAAGCTGCTGTTCTTTCTTTTGACGTTTTTGACCACCTGATAATGCTGAAAATAGTGGCGTTGATGTCACCAATTTTTGTGCAGTATCGACGAAAGCAAGTGGATTAAGTGTACGCCTAAGTTCACTTTCCACTTCAAGCCCTTTAACCTGCATAGCGTTAATGGTCTCGTGGGTGTCATCAATTTTCTGGCTGACCACACCTGCGGCTTGATCAAGCTTTGCAGACAATAGGTCTGAGCCTGCAAAGAGCCATCCAAACAAGGGTGACGATTTAAGAGGTGAAACAGTGGTGCCATTCAGTGTAGTCGAGTCGGTTTCGACAACAGGCACAGCTTCAGGATTAGGGATATCTTTGTTGCTCATAACGCCTCCAATATGGAGATTTGTAAGCATGGCAATGTAAGAAATGTTCGAAGCTTAACCTAAATGCTTTGTTTAAAAGCTTCTTTGAGAGCTCATCTTAAGCTTAAACGCTCTTCTTTCACTGCCACTCAATTGCAATTTATTTTAATACCCTTCTTTAGCGAAGTAGTAAATGAAAACTGCATATAGAGCACCGCAAGCGGTGCTCAAAAGAACCTATGCTTTACTTGCTTGCAGCTAGTTTTGCAACGGCTTCAGTCAAAGCGTCGATTTTTGCTGAAAGCTCTTCGATACGCTGATCTGCTGGTTCAGAATCTAAACCAAGCTTTTTACGAACGTCAGCTACACGGTTTTCCACATCGTTAGTGGTAGATTTGAACTTGCTTTTCGCGTCGTCTTCTAAAGTTTCACCTTTAGTCACAAGCTCGTCGAACATTTTGTTCGCTTCTTCGCTTAACTTCTCGTAACGGCCCTGTGCTTCTTCAACGCTTTTTCCATAAGCGCCTAGGCCTGCTAACCAAATTTTACGCGCCATTTCTTCGGCTTCGTTAATTTTGCCTTTGATTGTGTCAGTAGTAGTCATGTTCAGCTCCTATGAATGCTAAATTTGAGTGTGTTTCAACACCATGGTTAGACTTTACGCTTAACAATTAGAATCCGCATACTAAAAACACTAAAAAATAAAAAAGCCCGAAAAGCGTGTGCTTATTCGGGCTTAAATACTGAAGTGCTTCTTCTTTGAAAAGCGAACAATCTAAGTAGTGACTGACGTCAACTTTCTTTAAAAACGCGGCTTCCTAAAGTGGTACACCTGCAAGATGCAAAACAAAGGCATATTCTAGGGCCGTTGATTCAAAACGCTTAAAGCGTCCTGACGCGCCACCGTGCCCTGCTTCCATGTCGGTTTTAAATAAAAGCAAGTTATCGTCTGTTTTATACTCTCTAAGTTTCGCTACCCACTTCATAGGCTCAAAGTATTGCACTTGCGAATCATGCAACCCTGTGGTCACTAGCATGTGCGGATAATCTTTAGCTTCTATTTGATCGTAAGGCGAGTAAGACAGCATATAGTCAAACTCATCTTTATTTGCTGGGTTACCCCATTCGGTATATTCACCTGTGGTCAATGGAATAGTCTCATCACTCATAGTGGTCACCACATCAACAAACGGCACGTGGGCACTCACCCCTTGGTAAAGCTCAGGGGCCATATTCACGACAGCTCCCATTAGCAAACCACCTGCGCTGCCACCCATCGCGAATAGGCGATCTTCATCAGCATACTGCTTAGCAACCAAGCCTTTTGATACATCGATAAAATCAGTAAATGTATTCATTTTCTGGTGCATTTTACCGTCTTCATACCATTCACGCCCTAGCATTTGGCCCCCGCGAATGTGTGCAATAGCAACAACAAAACCTCTGTCTATGAGTGAAAGCCAGCTGCTTCTAAACGTCGGGTCAATAGTTGCGCCATACGAACCATAAGCATATTGATATAGGGGATTAGTGCCGTCTTTCTTAAATTTATCTTTGCGATAAACTAAAGAAACCGGAACTTGTGCACCATCTCTCGCTTCAATCATCACTCGCTCTGATGCGTAAGCGGATGAGTCGAAGGTCTCAGATACACGGGTTTGCTTCATCACTTCAGTTTCAAGCGTATCAAGGTTGATGTCTATGATAGAGCCTGGCGTAGTCAACGAGCTGTAATAAATTCTAAGCTTGTTAGTGTCCATTTCAGGGTTAGCATTAAAGTACGCTCCATAAATAGGGTCTTGAGTTGGTATAACCTTTTCTTCATTTGAAATAAGGTTATGCACAACCATGCGCAGCATACCGTTTTCTTTCTCTTTTACTACTAGGTGATTTTTCATCACTTCAATACTTTGAAGAAATACCTCTGGACGATGTGGGACTACTTCTTTCCATTTCGACACGTCACTTGTTGCATCTAATGGTGCCTTCATTACTTTGAAGTTTTTTGCATCAATGTTGGTAAGAACATAATAACCGTCACTTGCTTTTGCTACGCTATATTCCTGACCGTCTTTAATAGGTAGGAATACTTCTGATTCAGACGTGGGTTTATCTGCATCAATCAAGGTCACGCCAGTTTTTTCAGTATTCGAATGATGGATATAAATGACGCTGTCGTCTTTGCTTTTACTTATGTAAGTATAAAACGTTGGGTCGCTTTCTTCGTAAACTAGTACATCATCTTTCTGGGACGTACCCAACTTATGGCGATACACTTGATAACCCAAAAGGGTTTGCGGGTCTTTTTTCACATAAAACAAATGTTCATTGTCGTTTGCCCATACCGCGCTGCCTGATGTGCCTTCAAGTACGTCACTGAGCTTTTCTTCGCTTTCCAGGTTTTTTACATAAACGGTATAAATGCGACGACTAAGCGTGTCTTCGGAGTACGCCATTAGCGTGTTATTACTGCTCACCGAGTAACTTCCAATACTGAAATAGTCATGTCCTTCGGACATGACGTTCGCATCAAGCAACACTTGTGGCTCTGCATCCAGCGTTGGCTTTCTCAGGTATACCGGATACTCGTTCTCTCCCGAATAACGGGTGTAGTACCAATAGCCATTATCGAATACTGGAACTGTAGAGTCATCCTTTTCTATGCGAGAAACCAGCTCTTCATAAAGCGCTTCACGAGTTTCTTTAAGCGGAGCAAGCACTGATTCTAAATAGCTGTTTTCCTGCTCTAAATGCGTCAATATCTCTTTATCAGTACGAGAATCGTCACGCATCCAATAATAATTATCTCTTCTGGTAACCCCATGGGCCGACATTTCATAAAGCACTTTTTTCGCAACTGGTGCATTTACTTTCGTATTTAACATAACCGATTGAGCCGTGTTGTCTAATTCCTGTTGAACGCTTTCCGTTTTACTCTCAAGGCTACAGCCTGACATCAGTCCGCCTGCAGCAAGCGCTATCCATAAATATTTCATCAATTCTTCCTTTTAGAGGCTTTGCTAACGCTTTGTATTTACCAGCATTTAAAAATGCGCAACGAAACACTAAGCCGTGTTCTTTTATTTGAGTATATATAAATGAGATTGGGGTTCTAGCGTGAATGATAGCGAGTTTAAAATTAAATGTTACGAAATATTCTAGCTCTACTAAAAGTTGAATCCATCTAGCTCACATACAGAAACACCGCAGGTTCTTTAGAACATGCGGTGTTTTAAATCTAGCTCTCTTAACGACTACAGGTCGACTACTAGGCGCAGCTTTGATAAACAGAATGAGAGTTCAAAACCTTTAATCTACTAAGTCGTTTGGCATTTCGTCGCGAATAGAAAGCCAGACTTTGCCACTCTCAATACCGTAGTTTCTTACCACTACTGGTACTTTTTCGTATTCGCCTTTTTCGGCGACCTCAAGCAAGTCAGCATAGTACTTGTTTGCAACATCCCGTGCTTGTTGGTGCGAGAAAAAGTAGCCTCCAATTCGCGAGTAAAGCCCGCGAAAGCCATTCATCATCAAAACGAAAACGTTGTTATTAGAGGCAAGCGCTAAATCGTGAGTCATCTGATAATCAAATTGCGCAAAAGCTAAGCCTTCTTGTTCAACGTCTTTGTATCTAGCTATGATATCTGCAGACGCTTGAGGGTTGTTGCGGATTGCACCTCGAATGAAAACAGCACTTAAATTAGTACGCGCGGCAAGCAAATTATCAACAAGCTCAGGAATGCCCTCTTGGTCTAAGCGAGCCAGGGTTTCAAGAATGTTCAGACCGCACGTTTCCCAGAAGTTATTTACCTTGGTCGGCTTGCCATGTTGAATAGTCAACCAGCCATCTCGTGCCAAACGCTGCAATACTTCTCGCAAAGTGGTTCGCGTTACACCTATTAGCTCAGAAAGCTCTCTCTCTGCAGGCAAAATGGTGCCAGGTGGAAACCTTCCACTCCAAATAGATTCAACAATATATTCTTCGGCGAATCCGGCTGGACTCTGTGCCTTATAAATCATAACTAATCGCCTGCACGTTCTTGTTATTTTACAACTGATTGTACCAGATGCTCTTTTATTATCACAATGAATTATGCCTAGTCCACCGAAGCTTTTAACAACTTGTTAAAATCTAAGTGTTATTTCAGAGACACTAAAGTATTCACTGTTCACTTTATGTTCGAAATAGTCAGCATTATCTATCTTAATGATATTTATCTTCAAAAAAGTGATAAATATTCAGTGACTTTCATATGGTGGGGTCTGTGAATTGCTTTCTCAAGGCGGTAATATCATGTACGCTTAATTTCCGACTATAATGACAGCTACGAAACGGCGGTTAGACGAATTAAATCGTAAAGCACCAGCAGTTTAAGTATGCAATAACCGGAACTACACAGTATAAAGATGCGCAAAATGCGTGCTTTGTTGTAAAAGGAACAGGAACTCATGCAAACCTCAATGATCGCGGCGATCTATAAGAACTTCCTGGGACATGCGCCCGACTGGTATAAAAAAACCATTATTGCCTTTCTCATTGTTAATCCCTTCATCTTTATGGTGGACCCATATATAGCTGGCTGGACGCTTGTCATTCAGTTTATATTTACACTAGCAATGGCGCTTAAGTGCTATCCGCTTCAACCAGGTGGACTCCTCCTTATCGAAGCCATGTTTATCGGTATGACAACACCCGGTCATATGATGCATGAGATTGAAGTGAACTTAGAAGTATTGCTACTGCTTGTATTTATGGTAGCAGGCATCTACTTTATGAAAGATTTACTTATGTACTTGTTTACCAAACTGGTTATCAAGGTACGCAATAAGCTAATACTTTCGCTTTCGTTTATTTTTGCCTCTGCGTTTTTATCTGCATTCCTCGACGCGCTAACGGTAGTAGCAGTAATCATAAGCGTGGGCTTGGGCTTTTATTCTATTTATCACAAAGTGGCGTCAGGCAAAGAGTTCCATTCTGATCACGATCACACCAGTGACGACGAACTAGGAAGTCACGACCTAGAAGATTTCAGGGCGTTCTTGCGCAACCTAATGATGCACTCAGCGGTAGGTACAGCACTTGGCGGCGTTATGACCATGGTAGGTGAACCTCAAAACCTAATTATCGCTGATAAAGCAGGTTGGGACTTTGTTGAATTCTTTATCCGCATGGCGCCTGTTACTTTACCTGTTTTTGTATTTGGTCTGTTAACCACCGTAGTGCTAGAGAAAACCGGCATGTTTTCTTATGGCGCAAAACTACCGTCCGCGGTTAGACAAATTTTGGTCGATTATAACGACCACATGGACAAGGGTCGCAGTAAGCGTGAAACCGCCAAATTAGTAGTACAAGCGCTTATCGGCGTTTGGTTAATCGTCGGTCTTGCGACACATATGGCTTCGGTCGGTTTAATTGGCTTGTCTGTTATTGTCCTAGCCACATCGATGAGCGGTGTAATCGAAGAGCATGCGCTAGGAAAAGCATTCGAAGAAGCATTACCGTTTACTGCTTTGCTCTGCGTATTCTTCGGTGTTGTAGCGGTTATTATTGACCAAGGCCTATTCCAGCCAGTTATTCATTGGGTGCTGTCGTTTGAGGGCGAAACGCAGATGGTCATGTTCTATCTTGCCAACGGTGTGCTGTCGATGGTGAGTGACAACGTGTTTGTGGGCTCTGTTTATATCACTGAAGTCACAGCTGCTCTACAGGCCGGTCAAATCACACGTGACCAGTACGATATGCTTGCTGTAGCAATCAATACGGGAACCAACTTACCCAGTGTGGCAACACCAAACGGTCAAGCTGCTTTCCTATTCTTGCTGACCTCTGCCATCGCGCCACTGCTTCGTTTGTCGTACGGCCGTATGGTTATGATGGCGTTGCCATATACGATAGTACTTACTATTGTTGGTCTGGTAGCGACCTATATTGGGCTTGCTGATGCTACTCAGTGGCTATACGACATGCACCTTATTGAACACCACACTGCAGCTGAAGCAGGCGCACAAGCGGTAGGTCATTAATCTATGCGCGGTGTCATTCACGGCATAAGCCAGTGGGCAGAGCACAAGTCTTCATGGCTTGTGCTTTTTGCTACATCACTAGCATTGGAAATTGCTGCCCTGTACTTCCAATATGGCATGGGCCTGAAACCATGCATTATGTGTATTTATCAGCGTACGGCTATGTACGGCATTGTTTTGTCGGCACTTATTGTTGTAATAAAAAACAACGGGTTTACCCGTATGCTTGGCTTTGCTGGCTGGGCGGTATCTTCAGGCTGGGGATTTTTAATAGCCAAAGAACACGTAGGTATTCTCAACGCTGCCAACCCGTTTTTTGCCAGCTGTGAAATAGTGCCAAACTTCCCTTCGTGGTTACAGCTTCACGAATGGCTGCCCGCGGTGTTTGCTGCTGAGGGTGACTGTTTGGAAGACACGTGGCAGTTTTTGTCTATGGGAATGGCAGAGTGGATGCAAATAATTTTTGCTGCTTACTTCGCTGTATTTGCCATTGTATTTGCCTGCCGCTTACTGGATAAGAAACCCTTTTGATCGACTTATCCAT
Source organism: Alteromonas sp. ABV4_150 (assembly GCF_056311745.1). Taxonomy (NCBI): domain Bacteria; kingdom Pseudomonadati; phylum Pseudomonadota; class Gammaproteobacteria; order Alteromonadales; family Alteromonadaceae; genus Alteromonas; species Alteromonas sp. ABV4_150. Next base: position 4,377,574 of record NZ_CM149971.1, read on the forward strand.
TTTACCCTCTCGCCTACCTCCCATACAGTCGGAGCAAGGCCCAATTAGTATTCAGCGCATCGCAGAGAAACACTGCAATGCGCTGTGTGATGCGGGCCAACAATCTATTCACCATGTAAAGCCTTGGTTCGGCTCTGCGGTCTGCCCTGTTACGCCAGCGTTGTCAAAGCAGTGCATAACTAATATGGAAAAAGCCCGTCAGACAGGCTACGGTCTTACGTATTTGTTAATGCATGACGAAAAGTGTTTGGGCATGGGTATTATCAATCATATTCATCATACCCATTTAACCGCAAACCTCGGCTACTGGTTAAGACCCGACGCTTGCGGTAGAGGCTTAGCGACGGCGCTGTGTGAAGCGCTAAAAAAGCTCGCATTCTCGCAAATGAATCTGCACCGACTAGAGTGCTTTGTTGAACCAAACAATAAAGCGAGTATGCGTGTTGCCGAGCGAATTGGCGGCGTGAAAGAAGGGCTGTGTAGAAAGCGCGTATTTGGAAGAGACGCGCTTCTTTATGCACTCACTATCTAACCAGCTTAAATGTGCAATCTAGCCACCAACAGCCCCAATATTTCCTGTTTATGTGGCAATGCTTTCCTATAATCTGTAATTAATCTTAGAAAGAGTACATTACCCCCGTATAGGCGTACATAGAATTATCGGGGTACGCGCCAGTTTCTAACGCATCACCCTTAGCAAGGTATGCACCGCCTAGTTCGAACCTTAGTGGCGCAGATGCTTGATATCGCCAGCGAAACTCTATTTGGTGCCCTAGAAAGTCTTCTTCACTTTCAGCCACTTTTTGAAGCCACAGTCCTTTGTACCCAAGCATAAGCGTGTTATCGTCATTTAGCTTTGTAACTCCTCTTAGCCCCGGTGCCAATATATTGCTACGAGGAAATGTTTGATAAACGTCCGTTGGGCCGAAATCAAACCGCCGTAAACCATAAAGAGAGTCAAAGGCTTTTATGGTGTCGTCAGTACTATCATTGTCACCACTTGCTGCATCAATTTCTGCTCTAATAAAAGTATTAGCGTTGATTTGTTTGCCGATGTGACTATGTACCATCCAAGAAGTAACGTCTTTATCATCTATGTCTGATGTTGATGTAGACTGCCTTGCCTGACCAGTTTGCCCTATCGCTTCTATGTTGTATTTCCAATCTTCTGAAAAGGTTTTCGAATAATCCACCGACAAGGTAAACAGGTCACGATTTTTTGTCGCTAGCTCTTTTGAGTCAGATTCTTTCAGCCAGTAACTGTGTACTTTCCAGGTGTTATCTTCTGATTCAGCATATACGCCATAAAATTTTTGATTACTATAACTTTTATCAAAAGCGCGTTTATTACTATCGATTGAGGCCGAATCTAATGGAAAGCGAGTAAGTGGCAGCAAATAGAAACCACGAACATGCCACCCAGACCAAGTTGCATCAATTAGTGCACCTTCAAAGCTATTTGTAGCGTTCCTAAATCGTGTGCGCCCCATCAGTCGACGACTGCCGTGATCTAGTGTTACGCGTCCAAGAGTTACGCTATCTATAACTTCACTGATACCCTTGTAAGTGATGTACAACTGCACTGGCTCAAGCGTATTCACCTGCGAAGACTTGAGAGTGGGATCATTCTCGTCGAGATAAGCCCTAGAGTCTTCTATCTCGGCGACAGCACCCCAATTTCCATAGTTGGCTTCGCCTTTTAACCTAATTCGCGTTGAAAGGCGTTGATTTGTTTTAGCCCGAATGTTTTCGTCTGTAGGAAAGATTGGATTATTAAGCGTTTCATAACGTACTCTAACTGAACCGCTGTAGCTGGTATCTAGGTTTTCTGCTTTTAATGATGTGCCTATACAAGTAGTGGCTAACAATAATATCGAAGCACTAGCACTCAGTTTACTCATCTTTAAGCCTTTGAAAATCGGGTAAGAAAAGCGTAAGTATAAGCGAGTCAGTCGCATTTCACTCACGCTCTTTAGTCTAAAATCAAAATCAACAAAGGTGATGTGTTGAATTAAAGTAGTCACAACTCGCAGGGTTTAGTCTAAATCTTCTAGCGGCCAAATGGCGATATAGTCTTCAAAATGGTTGAGATCCACATCGCTTTCAAACACCGTTTTATTACGTACCGACATCCCCTTCGCATGCATTACGTGTTTCTTCCCTTTGTTAAGCAATGGATGCCAGGACGGTATCCCTCTTCCCTCATGCAGTCGGCGGTAGGTACAACTATTAGGCATGAAGAAAATATCTTTTAGGTTCTCTTTTGTCAGCTTCACACAATCTGGTACCAGTTCGGTACGTCTCGCATACTGCGTACACTCACACTTTTTGGTATTAAGGTAAGAACATACGATATTGGTATAATGAATCTTTTCATTATCGTTAATATGGTCGGTAACTTCGTATTCTTCTACCGCGTCATCATCAATAAATTTTTGCAGGCAGCATTTACCACATCCATCACAGAGAGACTCCCATTCCTTTTGGTTCATTTCTTCTAATGACTTAGTTTCCCAAAATGCCACCGTCATTGCGCCACCACCTCTGTACTTAAAGCGAGCAAACTATCTAGCGATGCCTCGACCTTATCTGCAGGACTCAATTTACCTACCCCTTTTGGCGTACCGGTAAGGACCACGTCTCCGCTATCTAGGGTAAATATAGATGACATGTGAGCGATTAGAGGAATGATTCTGTGTAGCATGAGTTCGGTATGCCCCTGCTGCCTGACCTCTCCGTTTATGGTTAAGGTAAAGCGCAAATCATCAAGATTCCCAGCTTCGCTGTACGGCACAAAGCCAGAAAGTGGCGCGCTGTTATCAAAAGACTTGGCTCGTTCCCAAGGTTGTCCTTGCTTTTTAAGCGCTGCTTGGACTTCGCGGAGAGTTAAATCAAGCCCTAGGCCAATCCCCCAAATAGCACCTTTGACCTCATCTTCACTTGCATTTTTAAGTGGTGACTTAAGCAGTACCGACACCTCAAGCTCGTTATGGCATTCGCCTTTGTCATTGGGAATAGCAATGGGCTCATGCATATGGCACAGCGCAGCCTTAGGTTTCATAAACAGCAGCGGTGCTTCAGACACCGTAGAGTTCATTTCTTGAATGTGGTCGAGGTAATTTCGACCAATGCATAGCACTTTACTAACAGGTAATGATATTTCATTACCTTGGGTATCAATGTGACGATATGCCATTAGTAACCTCGCTTTATCCGCTCTGATAAGTACCCAACCGACACACCGAAATATGATGAGCGATTCCATTTCATCAGCGTGTGAAAATTGTTATACACCAAATAGATTCGGCCTTTTTCACCATCTGGCATAATAAGCGACGCTGTGATGTCTACATTGGGGAGTTCACTGCCGTTATAGCGCCTAACGCCATTTGAGCTCCAAAAAGATAGCGGCTTCATATTCGATTTTGAGAGGCCTGAAAAAGGCACGGGCTTGGTCAGTGTTACTTGGCGCCCCCATGTCCCTTCACTATCCCATCCTTCAGATGACAAGTAGTTGGCGATTGACGCAAATACGTCAGCTTTGGTGCCCCAAATATCCTTTCTGCCGTCGCCATTGTAGTCTACCGCGTAATTTAGAAACGAGATGGGCATAAACTGAGTTTGGCCCATCGCGCCAGCCCAAGAACCTTTAAAGGCTTTTACATCAATATGCCTTTCATCAAGTATGCGAAGTGCGGCAAAAAAATTATCTTTGAATAGCTTTTCTCTTCGCCCTTCATAGGCCAAAGATGCCAATGCGGACAGTACGCTGAAATTGCCCTGAATTTTACCAAAGTTAGACTCGTTACCCCATAGCGCTACAATAAAGCGCGCTTGCACGCCATATTTTTCAGCGATCTCGTCAAGTAATACTTTATGTTCTTTGTACTGCTCAACCGCTTGCTTTACTTTCCAGCCAGGCACTCGCGTCGCTAGGTAGTCATCTAAAGTGATTTTTTTCTCTGGCTGGCTTTTATCAGATTTAACAACGGTAGGTCTAAAGGTGATATCAGCGAACGCCTGCTCTAGCTTAGCTTTATCTATACCTTTTGCAGCTGCTTCGTTTTTAAGCTGAGCGACATAGCGTTTAAAGCCTTCTTCACTAAGCCCATTGTCACTACTCGGCTTGTTTTCAGCATAAGCCGAAACCGAAAGGCTTAAAGAGATGCTCGATATAAGCACGGCCACGTTGAGCGGCTTGGCCAGCAAACTATAGCTACTACGCTTAGTGTGAACCGTCAGTCGAGCGACTAAGCGGTTTATTATCTCTACTAACATGAATATTTAAAACTTTTTATCCGGATTTTTAGACAAGCCGAGGGATTCGCGATGCTGCTCTAATAGGTTGTCTTCCTTAGGGGGCATTTGTAGGTAAAAACCTTTTTCAGTAAGTTCATCAATGAGCTTTTGCTTATCGACCATACCTAGCTTATCTCGTTTTTCTAAAGCGATTATGGTCACTAACTCCGGGCGACCAAAGGTCTCCATCAGCGCTTCTGGTACATCTTCAAAATGATCTTTTTTGGGCACATATAAATACATGCCTTCTTTTTTTCGCGTTTTATAAACTGCGCATAACATAATTGATTTACTCGCTTAGTAATAAGTGCGGCCGTGAAATTTTTCACTTTTGCCGCCCACGTTGTTTTGTAGAAGGTTACTGGGAAGGCGCGTCGCCTAACAGTCGGGTTACGTGAGGACGAAATAATGGCTCACGCCAAGTAGACAACACGTCAGGCATTAAACCTTGTACACGGGTCTCGTCAACTGGAAACCAATACCATTTTAACAATTGATTTAGCTGTTTTTTAGAAGCTATAACGTCACTATTAACGGCATTGTCTTTCGCAATCTGGTCGCTGATGACTTTAAGCTCGGCAAGGGTCTTCTTGTATTTAGCAATATCGATTAGCCGCAGCACAACAGGTAACCGTAGCTTCTCTGGCGTTTGAGCATATTTTGCTCTCGCCTCTTCAATCAGAGTGATAATAGTGTCACCATAACGACGCACCGACTGGTGATTCACGCCGTTAATGCGCAAAAGGCCAGATTTGCTATCAATAAGACGCTGGGCTGCTTCAAACAGATGCCCCTCTTTGAAAACAAAGTTTAAAGCCAAGTCTTTCTTGCGAGCTGTGTTTAATCGCCATGCTGCTAACGCTTGTAATACCGTAAGCTGCTCGCTGTTTAATCGCCAGTTGTTCTTAATGCTTAAATAGGCAAAATCTTCTGGCATTTGAGCGCGTTTTTTCTCAACCAGTAATGCGATTTCTTGGTAAATCCAATGCACTTTACCCGCCTCTTGCACTTTACTGGCTAGCTGCTGGTAGCATGGTAGTAAATACAATACGTCGTTTGCTGCATAGCTAAGCTGCGATTCGCGAAGAGGTCTGGCTATCCAGTCTGTTCGCGACTCACCTTTGTCTAACGTTATATCGCATAGCAACTCTACTAGCTTTGCGTAGCCCAGCGATGGCCCCATATCCAAAATACTACCTGCCAACTGTGTATCAAACACCGGCGTTGGTACCGTATCAAAGGCGGTAAGAAACGCCTCTATATCTTCTGAACACGAGTGCAGTACTTTTACTACTTCGGTATTTTCCATAAGCTCGATAAACGGGCCCATGTTATCTATAGCAAGCGGGTCAATAAGCACAAGTTGATGGCCATCATAAAGCTGAATGAGGCCTAGATGAGGAGTAAGGGTTCTGGTTCTTACAAATTCGGTGTCTAAGGCTACTGCCTCTTGACGTTGTGCTGCAGTGCACACTTTTTCGAGTTGTTCAGTTGTTGTAATTAATTGATATTGCATATTTTTACACAGTAATAAAAAAGCCGGCTAACGCCGGCTTTCAAAAAACTATTTCAATGAAATTAGTCTCGAAGCTTCCCGACGCAGTATTTTACCCACATTGGTTTTTGGTAAGTCATCTTTAAAGACAACTTGCTTAGGCACTTTGTAACCTGTTAAATGATTACGGCAGTGCGCGATAACGTCTTTTTCAGTGAGCGAATCGTTATTTTTAACTACGAATAGCTTTACAACCTCACCGCTGACTTCGTGAGGAACCCCAACCGCAGCCGCTTCAACAACATCGTCATGCATTGCTGCAACTTCTTCAATCTCGTTAGGGAACACGTTAAAGCCTGACACTAGGATCATATCCTTTTTACGGTCAACAATATAGAAGTAACCTTCATCATCTACCGTTGCAATGTCACCTGTAGCTAACCAACCGTCTTTTAGAATTTCTTCTGTTGCTTCTGGGCGGTTCAAATAGCCTTTCATTACCTGAGGACCTTTCACCCACATTTCACCAGGCTCACCCTTTTCTACAGGGTTACCGTCGTCATCTAGAAGCTTGATATCCGTAGAGGGTACAGGCATACCGATAGCGCCTTTATATGCTTCAATCTGTGGTGGGTTAACCGCAACCACTGGCGAACACTCTGTCAGCCCGTAGCCTTCGAGAAGCACGGTACCGGTTACTTTTTCCCACTTTTCTGCAACAGGACGCTGAACTGCCATACCGCCGCCTAAACCAAACTTAAATTTGCTGAAATCAAGTTCGCTGAACCCAGGCGTGTTTAGCAAGCCATTAAATAACGTGTTTACGCCAGGTAAAATGGTAAACGGATATTTGCTTAATTCGTTTACAAAAGCCGGCATGTCGCGGGGGTTGGTAATAAGTAAGTTGCGGCAACCATATTTAACAAACATCAAACAGTTCGCCAGAAGCGCAAAGATGTGATAGAGCGGAAGCGCAGTAACAACAAAGTCTTCGCCTTCTTCAATCACGGTTTCTAGAATGCCTGAAACTTGCTCTAAGTTTGCCACCATATTGCGGTGAGTGAGCATCGCACCTTTAGAAACGCCGGTTGTTCCACCTGTATACTGAAGGAATGCTAAGTCGCCGCTGTCGATGTCTGGCCGCGTGTACTTAAGAGACTGACCTTTCTTTACCGCCGACATAAACGAAGTCGTTTCAGGCAGGTTGAATGAGGGCACCATCTTTTTAACGTACTTAACCACCGCGTTGACAACCCATCGCTTAGGAGCAGGCAACATATCACCCAGCGAAGTCAAAAAGACTTCTTGAAGGTTAGTATCTGCAATGACCTCTTCGAGGGTACAAGCGAAGTTCTCGACTATAACGATAGCTTTAGCATTGGCATCGTTTAGCTGGTGCTTCAACTCGCGAGCGGTATAAAGAGGGTTGACGTTAACCACAACCATACCTGCGCGCAATATCCCAAACATAGCAACAGGGTACTGAAGGAGGTTAGGCATCATAATTGCCACAGCATCACCGCGTTTTAAGCCGCTAGACTGTAGGTATGCAGCAAACTGCGCTGATAAGGTATCTAGCTCCTCAAACGAAATTGAGTGCCCCATGTTAATGAAGGCTTCTTTGTTTTTAAACTTCTTAACCGACTGCTCGAAAATGTCTACTACAGATGCGTAACGATCGGCATCGATTTCTGCGGAAACGCGAGGGTCGTAATGCTTAAGCCAGGTTTTTTCCACCAAAACCTCCTCTACTTTATTCTTATACTATTTAATGAGCACTTTTGAAGACGTGCCCATGTAACTGGTCTGATAACTTGCGAATAGTATAGGAAGTGTAAAAAAAAATAAACGCCACAATTTACAATTGCTCAACAAAATTGCGAATTAATAGCCCTACATCATCAGTATTTTCCATGTGAATATGATGACCGCCTACTAATTGTTCGTATTGTGCATTTAAAAACCACCCCTTCCTTTTTGTAAAGACTGACTCGAGATTTTTAAAGCTATTAGATGCACCGATAAAAAGTACAGGACATACAATAGCACGCATGAGAGTTTCTGCCTGTTTTTCTGTGAACCTTAGCGATGATTTTGTACGTAATTTAGGATCGCTTGACCAAAAGCAGTGTCCGCCTGCATCTTGGGTTAAGTTTCTAGACAATATTGAACGGGCGTGCTCTTCCGGAATATCTGAAATTTTGCATCTCGCTTTTACGGCATCTTCTAAATCGACGATGCGTAACTTATTGCGAGATTTGGCATGGCGACTGATAATAGACTCACGCATTTGCGATGCAGTGGTCTCTTCACTTTCTGTAAGCGGGCCGCATGCGTCAATACTAATAACGGCAGAGACTTTATCTGGGAAGAGAGCGGCGAATAAGCTAGCAAGGATTCCCCCAAGTGAATGTCCCAGTAAAATAACCTCTTCCCAATTTTGGGACTCAATTAAGGCGTACAAGTCTTGCAGGTAATCTGCTTGGTTGTAATGCGCTCCATGCACACGATGCGATGAACGGCCGTGCCCTGCAAGATCGATTGCAATAAAGCGGTGGGTTTGTAGATAAGGCGCAAGTAACCTCAAGCTTTCTGCGTTATCCAAATACCCGTGTAAACCAATCACAACCTTACCAGCACCTTGATTGTCTAGCGCTGCTAAGTGTAATGCCCCAATATTAAATTCTGTTTCAATCATAACACTCCATGCAGGCAAATAGTTGCCGCCTCCTTTACTCTTTTATTCCGTCAAAAAGCATAAAGCGGCAAAAATATGCCGCTTTATAAACAACCACTATTTCTGTTAGTGCCTTTGCATGGGCTGCGCAGCAGACTTCTTCTTTGCTTTGCTGCCGCCTGTTTTCTGAGATGGCATTTTGGCCTTACTAGGCGCGTTTTGATAACGGATAACTCGGGTTCGATTAAAGTGTGGGTACATCCAAGGGCCATTGAAGCGATAAAATGGTGAGTACCAACCTGTATGGTAATTGAAGAAATAAGTGTTTACATCGTAAACCTCTTGTTTTCTCCACATATGGTAGTCATCTGCGATAATCGTTGGATAGATGTAAGGTTGCTCACCCACCATACCCGCAGTTGGCACCGTAATACTGCCTAAAAATGTTGCAGAGCGTCCTTCTTCAAAAACAATAGGGTCAACGAAGCCGTCTATTTGAACTTTGAAACGACCCGACGTTTCACCGTTAGTGGAAGGTTTACCGTAGTGGTTCAAAGGGAAGTGGGCAAGTTCGATAAGAGTCTTGTTAGGCTTATTTTCAACACCTACAATCATCCCCCCCCAACGCGCTTTTTGACCTTGCGCATTAGCACCGGAAGTGACCGCTTTAGAGTAGCTGACTAACTGTGTGCCCTCTGGTACATCAATACTGTCTGGAACTATGGTACAGCCAGTAAACAACATGACCGTAAGTAAAACTAAATAACGAGACATTAAAGCGCTCCTGTGAACCCTAGAAAAAATGTTGCGCTTGTATGGATTACAAATAAAACAGCAAGTGTTCCAAATGAAGTCCACGTGCGATACACATCTAAAAACTCTTATATACCTTTACGTATCTCTTTAAGTTACAAAGAAAAACCGCACTCCAGCAACCAAACATTAGCATTATTACGAAACGACAGCCACTGTCGTTCAACTAATCTAACGCATAAATAAGAAAGCATATCTGTCATACACATACTTTAGAGCAGATATACTAGATTTTGTTCAAGCCTGTTTGCGAAATTTAACAATTTGTTAGAATTAATGTACAAGGCAAAAAGCAGCAGCTTGCAAAAGATTATGCGTAGATATCTACACCGAACATTGATTGGATAGATTCACGTTGCTGTTGTTTTTCAAAGCTGGTGTAAGAGGCTATCGCATTTTGAGAATAAGTATTGCCATCCTCGCGGATAAATTGCTGGTAGGCCTTGGCGTTATCCGTACCCTGTTCATCGGGTGCAACAACGATCGCCTTTACCGACGATTCACTCTGCCCCTTGCTTTGCTGTTCGGGGTCTTTGTTGATCTTTGCGACTCGTCCTTGCGAAGGTTCAGAGGACGGTAGTGCGAAATTATTATTGATAATCATATAAGGCTAGATAAGCAAAAAACGTACCACACAAGAGCAAACCGTAGTATTTCGTTTGCTTTAACAAGGTACGTTCTTTTTAGTACTTCTACTCTCTTCCCGGTAACTTTTTCCACGTTACTTTATCGCGTAAATAAACAGGCTCCACATTCACAGCTTCAGACACTTCACCTTTGTCATAAGCATCGTGTGCAAGCTTTAGCATGAATTGTGCGTTTGGAAGGGTAACGTCACACGTTGTTTCACTAGCTACTTCAGACTTCCATTGAGTAAGTTCATCATAAGCAGACCAGCCCGTTCCAACGGTAATCACAGCCGCGCTGTCACTTTTTCGCATTGCACTTAACTGTTCAATAGCTACTTCCGGCGGACAAACTTGCTCTTCAATAGTGAGTAAAACACCTTCTTTTGTCTGCTTATAAACAGCAAAATACACTTCATTCATGCGTGCATCCGATGCAACAGCGATCATCGCCTCTCGGTTTTCGGCTTTACTCGCCACTTCAAACGCCATAGCTTCAAGGGTACTTACACCGGCGACTTTTAGCCCAGTTCCTAGCGCAAGGCCTTGGATCATACCCGTAGCTATGCGAACTCCGGTAAAGCTTCCGGGGCCTCGACCAAAAGACAACAAATCAAGGTCGCTAAGGGTTACCTGTGCTTCTTTTAGCACATCATCCACCATGGGAAGTAGTCGTTGGCTATGCTGCTGAGGACATATTTCAAAACGCGTAATAACAGTGTCGTTATACTGAAGTGCTATCGAGCATGCTTCAGTTGCCGTATCTATAGCTAAAATATTCATGTTTTTCTCTTATTTCATATCAACTGAAAAAAGCGTTAGAGAATGGGCTCTCTTCAACTGCATTTTCAGTGTTTTAACTTAGGCTTCATCAATGCCGGCTAAAAATTTTTCCACTTCGTCCAAGCTTCTTGTACGCTTCATATCAGGTAAGCTACCAACGAAGGTTTTGGCGTACGGTTTTGTCACTAACCGATTGTCACATATTACCAGTACGCCTTTATCTGATGGGTCTCGAATGAGTCGCCCAGCCCCCTGCTTTAGCGTAATAACAGCTTGGGGAATTTGAATAACACCAAACGGGTTTGCTCCTCGTTTTTTTACATCTTCCATGCGCGCTTGAAGCAGCGGATCATCTGGTGACGCAAAGGGCAGCTTATCAATCATCACGCAAACCAGGTCATTGCCGCGTACGTCAACCCCTTCCCAAAACGCGCCTGTGCCCATTAGTACGGCTTTTTCATCTGCAAGGTAGGCATCCAGCAATGCTTGCTTAGTGGTAGTCCCTTGCACCAGTAGCGGATTGTCTATCTCATCTTCTAGCTTCTGCGCAATTTCCCTAAGCATGGCATGACTGGTAAAGAGTAAGAAACATCTACCGCGACTTGCTTTGATTAGACGCTTAGCTGTTTCTAACAAGGTTTCGCGCATAGCGTAACTATTGGGCTCGGGTAAATAACGGGGTACGCATAGCATGGCCTGTTCAGGATAATTAAACGGGCTATCCAAACCTAACGTTTCTGCGTCTTCCAAGCCCATGCGGCGCTGGAAGTGATCAAAACCGCCGTTTACCATTAAGGTTGCCGAGGTAAATATCCACCCGCGCGGGGGCGATGATACGAAACGCTTAAATTTAGCCGCAATCGATAATGGCGTTAAATGCATAATGAGGTGACGCTGCGTAGTCTCATACCACAAACTTACATTTTCTTGCTTATTGTCACTTAACGCATCTAACTGCTCTCGTGCAGCGACAACACGTTCATACATGTTGTCTAAATCTTTATCACGGCCAATGTGTAACTTACACACCTCATGCAGCACGCCAAGCGCTTCGGCCAGCTTGCCCACCTGCATGCGCACGTCGTCACGGTCTAGTGCCTCGGCCCAATTGCCGCGTTCAGCCGTGTCCGGGAACAATAACCGTAAATCAGAGGCAATCATTCTGCATTTGTCAGCTGCTTTATCTAATTGCCCAGCATCTTTTAGCACTGTTCTGAACAAGAGCGTAATATCTTTCGCAATGTCGTGAATTTGTCTGGTCGAAAGTGACTCGCCAAAGTAATCGCTCGCAATATCAGGAATTTGATGGGCTTCATCAAAAATAATCGCGTCAGCTTCTGGGATAAGTTCGCCAAATCCTGTGTCTTTCAGTGCCATATCAGCAAAGAAAAGGTGGTGGTTTACCACAATAATATCAGCATCCAGCGCCTTTCTGCGCGCTTTTACCAAGTAGCAATCTTCATAGTCTGGGCAATCGCGGCCCAAGCAGTTATCCACTGTAGAGGTAACCAGCGGTAAAACACGGGCATCTTCAGGAAGGGTTTTTAGCTCACCCATATCACCTGTTTTCGTAGTACTAGACCAACGTTTCACTTCTGAAAGCTGACCCAATACCTCTTTTTCAACCAGCGTAGAGTTGCCGCTGTGCTGCGCTACACGGTGTAGACAAAGATAGTTTGAACGGCCTTTTAACAGTGCAGTTTTTCGCTTGCTGCCCAAGGCCTTTTTTACCAGCGGTAAGTCGCGGTGAAATAGCTGTTCTTGTAAGTTTTTAGTCCCTGTAGAAACAATGGCTTTTCCGTCGCTCAACAATGCTGGAGCGAGATAAGCGAAAGTCTTTCCCGTTCCCGTACCTGCCTCTACTATTAAACTACCTGTGGTATCAATAGCGCGCTTAACCGCCTTTGCCATTTCAGTTTGAGCTTCGCGAGGTACAAACCCCTTGATAGCACCTGCAAGGAGGCCATCTGAAGAGAATACATTATTTATTGTGGGCATAGTTTAAGCGCTGTCATTACTTTTCTACTTTAGGCCGCGCATTATGCCAAAAAGCCTTTGGAATGCCCATTAAAGGTTTGCATTTTAACGTCGTCTTCTTCCATTCATTTGCCTAGCTTGATAGTTAAATTACTAAAAGCACGTAGCGCTTAACTTCACTTATCGTGCAACACAAATGTTAATTTTTTGATGAAAAGAATTTATCTTCTAGAACAAAAGAATTTGCTTTTTAAACTTAATACTTAGGCGCAATATCCCGCTCGTAAATATCTATACAACTATTCAACGAGGTAATTATGAAAGGTTTACGCTTTATAGGTTTAGGCTTAGTAGGTTTAAGCGCAATGGCGTTCTCTGTAACTGCAGCTGCATCAGAAGAAGCACCTGCGGAACTAGTAGCTGAACTAACTCAGTTCTGTAAAGAAATCGCTGAAGAAGAAGGCACAAAAGACAAGTCGGAAGATGCATTTGTATTAGAGTGCGTGAATGATGAGCTAGAAGCTGAAGGTTACCAAAAGCTGAAATTTTTAAACTAATCTAATAAGGTGAGTTACTGATTCACTTTATCTGAATAAATAAACGAGCCCCGCCAGAAATGACGGGGCTTTTTTGTGCTTTCTTTTTTTGAAGTGAGCACATTATTTGGCCTTGCTTTTTTATATGCCTTTTCGAGTTTTTCAGTCTTATATACAGCGGTGCATGCAAAGGTGGCTTTATTCGAATAAATCAGCGTTCAAAAAACGCATCAACCAAATCGGCCAGTGACTCCTCTAACTCTTCTTCAAAAGTGTCGATATCAATCCCAAAGCTATCCATATATTTAGCCGCATTGTCACGGGAAAGTACGGCGTTTTTTATCTGAAATTCAAGCTCGGGCAGTGTCTTGTCGTAGCGGGGCTTAATGGTCCATCGCAAACAATGACCATTGTTGTCCTTTAGCTTTTTCTTGGCGAATACACAGAATTCCTCGACGTAGTCAGCACCTTGCGGCCCAAGGCACCCCGGTTCTATGCGGTACATTACCAGCAGCTTTTTATATAGCGGAAGTCGCGTTTCCATCACATCTTCAATTAGCTTAAAGAGTTGATTATCGGAAAGTTTGGAGGATTTTGCCAGCCAAGAAAGGGGAGAATGCGAGAAATTTCACACTCCCCCGCATCATTACTCTGCAAGCTCAGGATCTTTTATGAACAAGATGTCCATGATGATTGCAGGATCCCACTCGCGCATTTCTGCTTCGCATTTCAGTCGAATTTCGTCTAACTCACTGATCGTTGCAATCGAGAATGCGTCATCCACGATAATGTGGACTAACAGATAGACATCCCTACCCCGCTTACTAATTCGCACTTCCACATGTTCGTATGGGACGTCAGCCAACGTTTTTTTGAATTTTTTCTCGATTACCGCCGAGATAGCTTCAGGCGGCGCTTTGTTAATTACTTCATTAAGGCTTTCACGCAAAATCTTAAAAGGCACCGGCAACATTGCCGAACCAAGAATAATCAATAAAACAGGATCAACGTACGGCGACAGCGTTCTATATTCCGTCAACTCTAACGCGTAGGCCAAAATAAAAGCGAACAAGATGGATGCACTTAGCACGCCGTCTATCATCCAAGTGTGAGAATCGACTTTTACTAAGTCGGACAGTAAATTCTTACCTTTTACTCGCATGTACAGAGAGATACTAAAACAGCCAACCGTTGCCACAACACCGTAGACCATACCAATACCATACTCAGCTGCGTGCCCACCTACTAATAAACTCTGAACAGAGCTCGCAACGGCATACACACACGTGGCAATGATAATAAGCGACTTAAACATGTTTAGCGTAGGCTCTATTGCCGTGTAACCAAAGTGGAACCGGTCATCATCTGGACGTTGAACTAAGCTAGCTACTTTGAGCGTTAGCATTGACATAACAAAAGCAATTAACGAATAAGCGGCATCAAATAAAATAGCGCCTGAGCTCGTAAAAATGGCAAAACCAAGCGCAATAACGACAAACGCGCCGGCAATATAAAAAGAAAGCGTTAATAGACGCTTTTCTTCAAGGTGATGGAAGCCAATGTCCATGAAAATCACATCGAAATTAGGGTGCGCGGATTCTACTCCGATATTTTAAAAAAAATAGTGCTTTGAACAGAAATGTTGCTATTTTTTTAACCAATTCAGTGTTAAACAGCGCCTATATAATTTCGACTTAACGCAATGCGTTTTTTGCCCCTATTCTAAACTATGAAAATTGTAACCCACCCTTCTATAAAAGTTACTTTGATGTTGATGAAAGCGGACAGGAAATTGAACAGGCTTTTTCTCGTGGACTTGCTTATGCAGGCCATTCTCTAGTGGTGCCAGAACCGTATAGTTATCAAGTACTGCCTCACTTTAACTATCGTTACGCGCTTGTAAACACGCTTCACAGTTTATCTCACTTAACTTGTATTATTTTTGTTAAAAATAACGAGTAACTTTTTCATAAAATTCTATAGTTCTCACAATTTCGCCTGCCTCCCCGAGCCACTTAAAAAACCCAACACATTGATTTAACTTAACTTTATCTTAATGGCATACACTATGAATAACTCTTTGTGAATTCTCTCCTCCGTTTTTAAGCAGTATGGAGGCCAAAAACCAAGGAGTAAGATATGAAAAAGTTAACTATTGCTACATTAATTAGTGCCGCTCTTTCTGCTGGTGCATTTGCTGGCAACGACATGGAGAAAATCGACACAACGTTCGTCGATTTAGACAACGATGACAACGGCTACATCTCGCGGGAAGAAGCAGACGACGATGAGATTTATGCGCATTTCTCTAAAATTGATGCTAATTCAGATATGCAGCTTTCGATTGAAGAGTTTAACACTCATGTTATGAAGCACCCTCAACACTTCGATGATGAAGTGCTTGCGACTGTAAAATCGATGAAACAAAGCATGGGTAAAAAAGGTACGATGGAAACGGAAGTGAAAGTTGATACCGATGTAGATGAAGTCGTTGCAGCAACGAAAGACAAAAGGTTGACACACGAGTTAAGAGCCGAAACTGAGCTAAAAGCGAATGGAGACTTAAAAAAGACGAAAGTTGAAAAAGTCACGAAAGATACGGTTGTTAACGATAAAACAGTTATCGCTGACGAAGCGGTGGTCGCGCATAGTGAATTTGAAATGATGGACGCGAACAACGATGGCGAGCTTACTAAAGCCGAAGCTTCAAGAAGCGGTGTTACCCGCGACTTCGATAAAATTGACCTTAATGATGATGAACTTATTACGCATACTGAATTTAAGCGTTATCACAGTATGTCTGAAAGTGACTTGAGTGATAACTCTGAAGAGTAATGACTAAGTAATACAAGGGCCGCATGCGCGGCTCTTTTGTATTTTAACAGCTTGTTTTGTACACATCTCTTCAATGTTGTACATGACAAGAGCTTTCTTTAGCAGTTAATCGCTTTATCGAAGAGGGAATTTTTATGTTAGCTTCCACAGGAATTAAAGGCCTACTTGCGTATCGAGCGCTGCGAAAAATGAAGGGACACAGTGCTAACACAGCACAAAATAACGAAAACTTCCTTATATCTAGCACTTTGAGCAACGCGACAACGCCGCCATCCGTTGTCGCTATTACGGGCTCAGCTTACGTTATATCTAAAATGACTCATGCACCACAACTGCAGCGCTTTCTTTTGAAGTCAACGCTGTCAGCTTCAGTGGCGGGCTTACTTAACGCAGGGCTTAAGCGTTTGATTGGACGAAAACGCCCAAGAGCAGAAAATGGCCCTGAAATAAAAGGCCCTGCATTGAAAGACAAATTTAACTCTATGCCTTCTGGTCACGCGTCAGCAGTAGCGGCAGTTGCGGGCTCAATACCTCGTACATCTGGATCTCTACTATTAGCGTCAGCGGCAGGTCTTGCTGCCACCGCATTTATTGGAAGGTCGAGGACTAAACGCGAGGCGCATCACTTATCAGATGTGTTGGTGGGAAGTTGCTTGGGTTTCGGCGTTGCCTACGCCGTATCTAAACTCGAAAAGCCCGTTGAAGCTGAAGTTGAAAACTTGAAGCAAAGCTCTCACCTACCGAATATAATTAAATAATACTAATCACGAAAATACAGTTTAGAGCGTGTCCCCTCACTTGTTTAGTAGGAAACACGCTTACATACGGTGTGTTATTTAAGCATCTAACTTTCGGGTGTGGACATTATCACTTCCTCGATTTCACTGTTACCGCTTAAGCGTGCGAGGTCGATCAGATAGCCTTTTTCTAGCTTATCCAAAGCGTGTCCTTTAAGTCGTGCTTTAACCTCTTTTACATCCCCATTGGCGATAGAAGTCTTAAGCGCAGCATGATTGTTTATAGAGCGGTCTTCATTCTTTTCAATTGAATCATTTGTAGTCATAGTTCGTCCTTAATTTTTGCTTGGTAAGATATGAAAAATTTTGTATATCTTTTGTAGTAAAAGACTAGGACAAACGATCAACGCTTCAAGCCACCCATATTTCAAACTGCCAAGGTGCAAGTTTACAGACAGAATCAGATTCAAAACTTTGCTTCTCGTCACGCTCCCAGTGCGCATACTCACCTTCAAATAATGGTTCTTCAAACGTTACTTCAAGCTGATCGTTCGAGAAATTAATTATGACGAACACTTTTTCATTTTCACTACAACGTACAAAGCTAAAAACCTCACCCATCTTAGAGTTAGGCACCTGAATCATTCTTGCCCCGTACTCTCCATTCCCTAGCACGGCTTTGGACTTTTTAAGGGCAATTAGCTTGCGGTACAAGTTGCCTATTTCATGTTCTTGCCACTGTATAGGATCTCGCTCAAAGAACGCTAAACGCTTGGTTTCCCCGGCTTCTTGCCCATTGTGAATGAGCGGCATACCTTCACCGATCACCGACAACGCAATGCAGGCTTCAAGCGCATCACCAAATTGTTCGCGCTGTGTGCCATCCCAAGCATTTTTGTCATGATTACTAACGAAGGTCATTCTATAGGCGGAGTGAGGCCAGCTGCGTTCGTTCCACGAATAATACTTGCGCAACCTATCCAGCGAACATTGTCCGTGTGCGAGTTCGTGTAGCGTCTCGTTCCAACTCCATGCGTATGTCATATTGAACGCATTTTCGTGAAGGTCGCGATTCTCCCACTCAGCCAACATGAAAACTGGTTTGATTGCGCTTAGGGTTTGCACTGCTTGCTGCCAAAAATCGTTGGGGACATACCCCGCTACATCACAGCGAAATCCATCGATATCGAACTTTTCAACCCAGTAACACAAAGCATTAATCATGTATTTGCGAAGGCCAATTTGCTCATAATCGAATTCAATAATATCGCTCCAATCCCACCACGGCGAGGGACGAAAATCGCCCTTGTAATCTTTGGCGTACCATTCGGGATGTTGTTCAACCAGTGGATTATCCCATGCGCTGTGATTTGGCACCCAGTCTATAATGACTTTCAGCGAAAGTCGGTGGGCTTCTTCCACCAGCGCCTTAAAGTCTTCTTCGCTACCAAATTCTGGATTAATGGCCAAATAGTCTTTAACGGCATAGGGGCTGCCAAGCTCGCCTTTTCTGTTTTTTTCACCAATAGGATGTATCGGCATAAGCCAAACAATATCCGCGCCGAGGGATTTAATATGCGCAAGACCCTTCCTTACTCCTTCAAAAGTTCCTTCTTCTGAAAATTGTCGGGTGTTGACCTGATAAATAACCGCATGAGATGACCATTTAGGCTGAAGCACGTTATAGCGTTTCTGGGGAACAGGATTGATATCCATATTATCTTTCCTTATCGAGATAAGCGTTTAGAAGAAGAACCTTAATAGTGAGCGTTACCATGCACTATGTTACTTTTAGGCTTTAAATTGCAGCAAGCTGGACTGCTAACTATGGCAAGCTCATGACTTAAATAGGTAAACTTGTAACTCCTAAAATTAGTACCCACATACCGAAAAAAAGTTTTAGACGCTGAACAGAAAATGCCAAAACTACATATTTGGCAATCATTCCACCTATTATAGCGCCCGCACCAGCAAACAAAACGACCTGCCACACCACAGATTCCCCAATAAAAGCATGGTATGGCAACGCAGACCACACGGTAAAAGCCGATAGAATAACGGCTACCGCGATAGACATAGTGACATTAAAGCTACGAATAATTAAGTAAACCGCCACTAACTCACCCACTCCCACTGAAAGCCAAGCTGTAATAACGCCGCCCACAAAACCAATGAAAGGTAAAAACACTAAATCCTTTGTTTGTAAATCCTTATTAAAACGAGTGCGCTTCATTAATGGAACAGACGCAAAAATGGCAATGGCTAATAAAATAGAAAACCCGCCGAAAGCAATGTGAAGGTTATTGGCACCGCCCCATAATTGCGCTAAAAACAATTGGCTTTGCGACGAATATTGCGCGAACCCTATGCCACAAATAGATGAAGGAACGGTTAGCATGAGTGCGCTCGGAAACGCTCTCCAGTAGTTATCGTGTTTGTGCTGTTTTTTATAGTAAGCCGCCCAAGTTAATGCTCCAGCGGTCATGCCGCAGCATTGAATAGCAAAACTAGTTGCCACTACGCTTTGCGATGAAAATGACAGGTAATTGAAAAATGGAACGAACACCACGCCACCGCCGGCTCCAGTGGCGTTCGCAAATATAGCACCTATCACACCAAGAACGCTGAAAAGGCCGAACTCTTTAACAAGTTCAATAGGTGCAGGCTGCGCTAATAAAAGGCTACACCAAGTAAGAAGAAGTAGAACAAAAATTGATTTGCTAGGTTGGCGCTTTAATAAAGAGATCACACACGTCCTTACGACAAAACTATGATAATTGTTAAAAAACAAACTCGCTTGGTACATTAACTATTCGCATCAGTACATTTTTCAAACTATTGTTGGCTCATAACGTATAAGTTTTTACTTACACAATTATCATATACAGTACTTTGTAAAATATGGTTGAAGTATCTACATTTGAGCAGCAGGTGCAACTGCATCTTTCGCCAAACCGCTCAGCAACTTGGAAGCAAACTAAATATCTTATTACCGCTTTTGCCGTATTCATTAGCTCGATAGCCATTGCTTGGTCAATAGTGGGAGCGTGGGTCATCCTCCCATTTGCTGGAATAGAGGTAGGCCTATTAGCACTAATTATGTACTTGGTGTCTAAAGCAACCTATCGATGGGAAACCATTTTAATTTCTGCTGACCGTATTCACATATCATGCTCGAACGGCACTAGCTTATGCTTCCCACGGCCAGACACATCCTTGTTTTATCAAAAAGACGTAGGTTTTCAACGAATTTCACGATTGATTTTACAGACGCCTATGCAGCAATTTGAGTTGGGCGCATTTTTAAACTCTGAGGATAAGAAGCAGGTGCACGATAATCTGCATCGAGCTGGAATCATGGTGTGCACTAACAAATGGTGGTGAAAAACTATCTTCTTATATTTTGCTTCAAGCGACTCTTCTGCTGCTCTTGTGTTTTTAGATACCGATTGATTCAAACGGAAACCTTCATGACACAAAATTAATGATCATTGTGGGCGTTTTCGACTAATTAACTATAAGACGCAGCCAAAGTTAGCTGCGACCTAACGAGGGCTACTTTATGAATTTATACATCGAGTCATTAGAGGGTGGTAACTACCTAGCGTCCACCGGCATGGGTGCATCTCGCACTCTGGTTAGAGACAAAAAATCACAACCTAAAACATTTCACTGCTTGAATGAAATTAGAGAACATTTCGACTCACAAGCATTTGAGCACGTTTGGCTTCGCCAGAGTACTCCGTATGAAGAAATGGTCGGTCAAACCGATCATCCCGGTGCGCTAGAGCTTGAAATAGAATGGTGAATGCTGACTGTTAGCGAACCCAACTTGGGCTAAAATTAATAGCACGAAGCCACCGATTCACCAAAGGCGCCTACTATTTTATATATGCCTGCTCCACTTAGCACGTTTTTTGCGTACAACTAATGTGACGTAAATTAAAACGGTATTTTATTGAATTAGAAACAGTAAGAATGGTCTTCTTCTGTAGTTAATAAAACACCTACATGCTAAGGAGAATTGCATGAAAATAAGTAAGTTAGCTATTAAATCTGTGTTTGTGGCTGCCGTGTTAGCCTTAACGGCGTGCGCTTCGATGGGCGACGGAACTGTTGCTGAAAAGCGACAAGCTATTTTAGATATGCAAGATAACGCGCTCGCCCGCCTTTACTCTGAAAAGCCCGATACGCGCTCTCAGGTAAAAGACGCTGCCGGCTACGCCGTATTTACCAATGCTAACATCAACGTATTCTTTGTGGCGGCGGGCACAGGCTATGGTGTTGTAAACAATAATGTAACCGGCGCAAAAACATATATGAATATGGCCGAAGGTGGCGTAGGCCTTGGCTTGGGCGCAAAAGATTACCGAATTGTTATGGTTTTCCACACACAAAAAGCGATGAATCACTTTATTGAAAATGGATGGACCGTAGGTGGTAACGCGGATGTAGCAGCGAAAGCCGGTAACAAAGGCGCATCTGCAGAAGGCGAAGGCTACTTGGGTAACGTCACAGTGTATACTATGACTGAAAGCGGCCTTACATTACAGGCCACTGTTAAAGGCACGAAATTTTGGGTAGATAAAGAACTAAACTAATTCTGCCCTAACTATTCCTAATCATATTAGCGATTAGCGATCCAACACACCGAAGGCCTCTTGAATGCAAGAGGCCTTTTTATTTTTTCTGCACAACTGCCAGCTACCGTTCTAAAGCTTTAGGCTGTCTGAATCACAGTAATAAGCAGTGTCGTGTTCCCCATAGCTTCTCTTACCACCGCCGTGTATACGAAAGTCTAAATTTAGGGGGAAACCCTCATAACTGAATTGAACACTCGTGACTACGCTTTATTTGTAAAAGGCTCGCTTAGCAGCACGCTAAGCCATTAACGAGGGGTTCATCATGCAACCACAAAACAACAAAGCGATAAGAGCAATAGTAAGAACACTATTAACGAGCACTACGTTCGCTTCTGCAGCAATCAGTTTTTCGTCCAACGCTGCGATAATAGGCAGCAGTTATGGGAATGCAGTCCATGTCGACCTATCCATTACAAGCAATGTGGGGAATGTGGTCTCTGCAATTGCTAACTCAACTATTAACTTAGCTCACACCGGCGGTAGTTCGCCTGAAAGTTATTCACAGAGTGAAACTATTATTGGCGCAAGCGCAAATACTTCGGGTACGCTGGGCAGCCCCATCGACGTTACAGAGTTTGATGGCGCGCTATCCACCACTATTATTGAAGGCGAATCTCAATCGTCTTTAACGAGTTTTGTTCCGGCAAGCTTTTTTACGTCAGGCCGCGGAACCATAAACGACCTTAATCTTGACTTATTTTCAGACTTACTTGGAATAAGTGGCTTTTTAACGCTAAGTGCTGATGTACTTTCCACAGTCTCGCAAATTGACGGAAACGCCACAACCGGCTCAAACGTGAATCTATCTACAGCAGGTTCATCAGACATTGTGGATGTGGAAGTGAATCTTTGGGGAAATACCGTAACGGCTACTGCACTTGAAAATCAGTCTCTCTTTGCAGGTTTGAATATCGCTGACTTTGGCTTGGGAATATTTGTTAATGAAGTCGAAAAGTCGTGTTCCAACACCTCTTGCACAGAATCACGCAACGCGGTTAGAGTATCTTTCGATGATTTCTCACTAAATGCATTTTACGATGCGCTATTCCCTGCTGGCGGGCCGTTAACCGGGCCGGTGTTCAATCTAACCAATAATCCCATTGTTAACGGAGAGATCATACTAGCAAGTTCGTTTGCTACCACCTCATCTTCAACTGAAGTAAGTGCCCCCTCTACGTTTGCGATTTTTATTCTCGCAGTAGGCTTGCTGAGTGCGAGAAGGTTTAACAAGCACAGTACTCTTTGCAAATAGCATCTGGTAATAAACTGGCAAGAAGAATGAGGCAGCCATAAAGCGCCCTCTTCTTCTTGCCTTGATTCAGCCAAGCTATTTACGTTGCTCGTGTTTTTTTTCCTCAATTCTCATCCACTGTGCGCGCGTGCAGTTTTCAAGCAGTTCAAACGCTTCAACAACGACATCTCGACCTTGAACAAAGGCATGTTTTTCATTACTTTCACGATTACTTAAAGCTTCAAGCTTTTCTCTTGTTCCGGCACGCCCAGGATGGTTCGATAAAAAAACATCAATATTTTGTTCTTTTACTAATCGTTTCATCGTCATGGCAGAGTCAGTATAAGACTGAATGCGCGAGACATCAGGGCCGTAGTTGAGCCCAGTACCGCCCCATAACACAGCCCGATGTTTTTCGCTTCCGTCAATTACGGGAAAAACGACCGTTAACGTTCCTGGCGTATGGCCTGGCGTAACATAAAGCGTTAACTCAGTACCGTTAACACTCAATTTTTCACCATCTGCTACCGCCACATCTCGGTTTGGCTTTTTACCCCAACGATAACTGGCAAATTTATCGTTTTCGAGGTAATCCCACTCTACATTACTCATGACTATGCGAGGACTATATGTTGACTTGATAAGTTCAAACCCACCATAGTGATCGCCATGGCCATGAGAAATAATGAGGTGTGATATGGGCTTGTTGCCTAATCCGAGTGCAGAAAGGCCATCAATTATGTACTGTTGAGCTTGCTCGTCATTATTCAACGCATCCACCAGAACAATGCTTTCGCCCGTATCTATTGCCCAACTTGCAACGTTGCCTGCCCCTACATAATAGAGGTTATCAAAGACCTGCTGGGGTGGTATTTGACGCCGCCCCTTGCCTTTGCGGTCGGGCTTGCTGCCACTTTCGGCACGCTTAGGTCGTTCTCGTCGTTTTTCATCGAGTTTGAACACATTTCTAGGTGGAGCACTAATATCACAGAGGTTTGCCAAACCAGGAAAATGCGTAGCGCTCTCTAGGCCCTTTCGGGCATAATCTTGAGCGGTTAGCGAAGAGCTAGCAGTGCAGCTAGCGCACACACAAACAGCCCAGGCAATAACCGCTATTTTCAGAACGTCCAATTTAACCCTAGCCATAGTCTTCTGCCATCTTCAACGTACCCAAACTCGTCATATCGCATTGTTTTATCTAATGCATTGTAGAGCCCCGTTTGCAATTTAATATTGCGCGTAAGCTTGGTGTTGTAACCTATGTCAAACAAACCGACCCCTGGGGACAAAATAGAGCGCGACGATACTGACGTTAACGCCGTTTCTTCCCCTCTTACTGTCCACCTAGACCAGATTTCGCTTTCTTGAGATAGGCGATATGTGGTGTTTAGCGTGAACAAATGTTTAGGCTGTTGAACCAAAGGTAGGCCTTCATTTGAACCTGTCTTTTGTTCAGAACGCGTGTAGCTGTATGCACCGTTAAATGACCAGTTTCCAACGTTATACTTTGCAGCGAATTCTGCACCGTAAGATTCAGCTTCATCGATATTGATATTGTAGCGGTCCGTTTCATCCAAACAGGCTGATAGTTCACATGATGCGATGGCAATTTTATCATCGAAATCATTATGGAAGACGGTAATACTGTACTCCAAGCCAGCATCACCGGAATAGTAAAGCGCGAGTTCTTTGTTTAATGTAGTTTCGGGCGACAAGTCCGGATTACCGTAAACATCTCCCCCGCGGCTTTCTTGAATCCATCCCTCAGCCATTTCTCGAAGCTCCGGCGTACGATAGCCGGTAGAAACACCACCCTTCACTACCCAATTATCATTGAGGTTATACACCGCGTATGCACGAGGGCTAATTTGGGAGCTAAACTGTTCATTGTCATCAAGACGAATACCTAGCGTGAAGGCCAAACTATCGTTAACACGCCATTCATCTTCGCCATATAAAGACCATTGACTGTTTTCAATATTGGTCGCCTCGCCGCCGTTGGTATCAAAATCATCCAGTGACTCTTCAAGAAACTCTGTGCCAACCGTAAACATGTGGCTATCGCTAGCTGCCCAAGACCATTGAGAATTAAAGACCAGATTATCAATAGTGATATCTCGCCCTACGTTTTCAACCGACTCTTGCTGAACGTAACTTCGAGCAGTCACATCATCATACTTCCCTTCGTGAGTCAGCGCATATGAATGTCTCTCGCTTTCAGTCTCTGATAAGGAATTTCTTTCTGGCAACGACTTACCGGGTGTAGATATACGTGTCTGATCTTGAAAGATGTACTCAAACGTGAGTGTATCTGTAGTATTAGGTGTTAAGTGAAACGCTGTACGAATGTTGCTTAGATCTTTTTCTGCGTAGCCTCGTTCAATATCGTCCTCTTCTCGCTTTTGATAAAGGCCGCTGGCTGTAATGCTCAACAAATTCTCGATTAACGGCCCAGAAAACGCCAGCTGAACTTGACTATCTGAGCCACTGTCTGAATTTTCTTGAATTTTTGTTTCTGCGCGAAGGTTACCACTCCATTTTCTGAAGTTTTTTCGCGTAATGATATTGATCACCCCACCCATTGCGTCTGAACCATATAAGGTAGACATAGGCCCGCGCACAATTTCAATACGTTCTATGCTGTCCAATGGCGGCAACCAATCTTGTTCATACCCCCCGCTGCCATTTGGCTGGGACTCTCTACCTGTTTGTTTTTTACCATCAACAAGTATAGATGTGTATTGTGCAGGTAGGCCTCGAACGCTGATATCTTGGCGGTACCCGCCCCCCGTTACAGTAACCCCCGGCACATCTCGAAGTGCGTCTGTGATGTCCTTGTAAGCTCGCTGCGCCAATTGTTTTCTATCGATGACGCTCACTGACGCGGGTGCTTGAGACAAAAGCTGTTCAAAGCCAGAGGCTGTAACAGTAATGCTCTCCATATCATCTTGCTCGTTAGATTGAGCAAGAACATTCTGAGAGAACAGTGAATACAATGAAATTGCCAGTAAAGTGGGAGTAAAACGCATACTTAATCGATTAATATAAAATAATACCCAATGATAATCATTATCATTAATATGTAAAGTTGAATTTCATTTTTATCGTCACGCTTAGGTATTTTTACAAAGAGCAAACGATCAAAATAAAAACAATACTTTGCATCCACTATTGTATTTGGGCATATTTTAATCAATCAGTGTATTCAATAACCGTTTCAACAAAGGGATCGCGTATGATTGTCGTGGTATTTAATCAAAAAGGTGGGGTGGGTAAATCAACGATTAGTACCAATTTAGCCGCCCAAAGCGCGAAGTTGGGTCACAAAACGTTATTAGTAGATCTGGATGTCCAAGGTAACAGTACTCACTATGCGGGGCTTACCCCCAACGAGAAAAGCCTTTCCGTTGCTGATATGTTTAAACAAGTGGTGGGAATATTCAGAACGGCTAAAAGGCCTATTGAGTTTGTTCATTCCACACCTTTTGAAAATCTCTTCGTCATGCCGTCTTCACCAGCCTTAGCTGATGTAGAACGAGAACTCGAATCTCGATACAAGATTTTTAAGCTTAAAGATGCACTAAAGGAGTTGAAAGGCGAATTCGACCATATTTTTATTGATACGCCACCAAATTTTAATTTCTATTCAAAAGCGGCTCTTATTGCAGCAGATGGCTTTTGTGTTCCCTTTGATTGCGATGATTTCTCCGCACAAGCTATAGAGCACTTGCTCTACAATGCAGAAGAGCTCAAAGAGGACCATAACCCAAAACTTAAGCTATTGGGTATTGTAGTCAATCAATATAATAGTCAGGCTAAACTGCCTTCAGAACTGGTACAATCGCTTAAGCAACAAGGGTTGCCAGTATTAGAAAGCTATATAAGTGCCACGGTGAAGGTAAAAGAGTCTCATTCTAAACGGGAGCCACTGCCGTTCTATTTGCCAAAGCACAAAGTCACAAAGCAAATCGAAGGGTTATTTGAAGAGCTTTTTGCAAATAAAACCTAGTGCCAAAAAGACATCCTAAACATCAACATCGATGTGCTTTAGCCCGCCGCCGCTATTGCTTCGCTCTTTGTCTTTTGTGTTCTCTACTGACGCATCAACCACTTCGGTGCGTTTTATGTCTTGATAGTTGTCGCGATCGTCTTCACTAAGATGCTCAGACTTCTTTGTCTTCTGCACTTTTTTCACCCGCTCATCAGTTTCAATCGGCACTTTGGTGTTACGAGGCAAAATGGGAAACAGTAAATCGTTGCTCATACGCCCTCCTAAAATGTGTATCTGTTTTATAATTTATCGGCAGAGAAGCGCTCAAAATTACGGTTCACAACTAATTCATAACAAATAGTTTTATTATATGTATATTAATTTAGAGTTAATGTAAGAAAAGAGTTCACTTTTGCCTTGCAAATCGAAGCTCAAACCGCTAATGTTTCAGCCGTTCGAAATTAGGAATTAGATTTACCAAAATGATTAACTGCGCGGCGAAACATCACCATCACCACAAAGCATAACCTTTCAGGTTCGTGCTGGAAGGTCTATATTTCCTTCCAACGGCGCAGATAGAAAAATTCTCGACCCTCGGAAGGAAACTTCCGGGGGTTTTTCGTTTTAGGCGCAATCAAAAGTTAAAACACAACGTGTAAGGAACGTTTCAATGAGTAACAGCAACAGACTTCGAATTGCCGTACAAAAATCAGGTCGCTTGAGTGATGACAGCATCGCACTTCTTAAAGCTATCGGCATTAAATTGAACATTCGTGATCGCCTGCTGATTGCGCACTCAACGAACGAGCCAATCGATTTACTTCGCGTACGTGACGACGATATTCCAGGTCTAGTGATGGACGGCGTTTGCGACCTTGGTTTCATTGGCGAGAACGAGCTAGAAGAAAAAATGCTTGAACGCAAAGCAGCAGGTAAGCCGTTTGAGTATGAAGTATTGCGTCGTCTAGACTACGGCGGCTGTCGCTTATCAATTGCTGTACCTAATGAGATGGATTACGACGGTATTAAGTCTTTAGAAGGCAAAAAAGTAGCAACCACTTACCCTTACCTTCTTGAGCGCTACTTCAAAGACCAGGGTATTAACGCGAAAGCCGTAATGCTACAGGGCTCAGTAGAAGTTGCGCCGCGTGCTGGTGTCGCTGACGCAATTTGTGACCTGGTATCTACAGGCGCAACCCTTGAAGCAAATGGCCTTGTGGAAAAAGACGTTATCTTCCGCAGTAAAGCAGTACTTATCAAACGTACTGACAGCGAACTTAGTGACGAAAAAGTAACACTGGTTAACCGCCTAATGCCTCGTGTCGATGGTGTACTGCTAGCAAAAGAAAGCAAGTACATCATGCTACACGCGCCTAAAGCTTACCTAGAACAGGTTAAGAGCCTACTTCCCGGTGCTGAAAACCCAACGGTGCTTCCACTTGCTGGAAATGAAGAGCAAGTTGCTATCCACGTAGTTTCTACAGAAACCTTGTTCTGGGAAACCATGGAAAAACTAAAAGCCCTTGGTTGTAGCTCTATTCTTGTAATGCCAATCGAAAAAATGATGGGCTAAAAGGCAGACAATTATGATTACTTGGTCATCTCTCTCGACAAATGAGAAAAAACAGGCGCTAGCCCGCCCGGCTATGGCCAATAGCCAACAGTTAAAGCAAACCGTGGGCGAGATTATCGCCCGCGTTGAAGCAGAAGGTGATGCGGCAGTACTCGACTATACTCGTAAGTTCGATTGCCCGGATCTAAAAAGCCTTGTGCTTTCGCAAGAGAATATCAATGCACTTGCAGCTAAGGTAACACCTGAAGTCGCAAACGCTATCGACACAGCGTTTAACAATATAAAAACCTTTCACGAAGCGCAAATGCCAAGTGATATTGCGCTGACCACAACGCCTGGCGTCAAATGTGAGCTCCGCTTCACTGCCCTTGACGCAGTAGGTCTGTATATTCCAGGGGGTAGTGCTCCACTTCCCTCAACTGTACTAATGCTTGGTGTACCAGCGCTAGTGGCAGGTTGTGAAAATAAACTCCTGTGCACACCGCCAAATAAAGAACAACTTATTGCGCCTGAAATTGCCTATGCGGCAAGAAAATGCGGCATTGATAAAATCTTCTTGTGTGGTGGCGCTCAAGCGGTTGCAGCCATGGCATTGGGTACTGAAACGATTCCTCAGGTCGATAAAATCTTCGGCCCTGGCAATAGCTTTGTTACCGAAGCTAAACAGCAAGTTAGCCAACGTGCTGATGGTGCTGCTATTGATATGCCGGCGGGTCCATCAGAAGTATTGGTACTTGCTGATGAATTTGCAAACCCTGAATTTGTGGCCGCAGACTTACTGTCTCAAGCCGAACACGGCCCAGATTCACAGGCCATTTTGGTATCCAACAGCGCCACGCTTATTGAAGAAGCAAAAGCCGCGGTTGAACGCCAATTAGCTACGCTGTCTCGTGCTGAAATCGCTCGCCCAGCTATGGAAAATGCACGCTATATTTTGGCCGATTCAATTGAACAAGCCATTGAAGCAAGCAATGCCTATGCAGCTGAGCACTTAATTGTGCAGATTGAGAATGCCCGCGATTATTTACCAAAAATTAAATATGCAGGCTCTATTTTCTTAGGTCCGTGGTCACCAGAATCTGCAGGGGACTATGCGTCAGGCACTAACCACGTGCTGCCCACATACGGCTATGCTAAGAATTATTCTAGCCTTGGGCTTTTGGACTTTATGCGTCGCTACACCATTCAAGAGTTAAGTGAAGACGGCATGCGTAATTTAGGCCCTGCTATCATGGCACTAGCCGCAGCAGAAGGGTTAGACGCCCACGAACAAGCTGTTGCACTTCGTATGCAGGCACTTAAGCATGGAGACGCCTAATGTCGGCACTTATCGATAACCTAATAAACGACAACCTAGTGCCGCTAAAGCCGTATGAATCAGCGCGCCGCTTGTTTTCAGGTGGTCAAGACTGGCTTAATGCCAACGAGTCACCTTATGCTAACGAATATAGTGTAGATAGCAGTAACTTTAATCGGTATCCTTCGTGTCAGCCTGAAGCGGTAGTGAGTGGTTACGCAAACTACGCAGGGCTTGATAAGTCGCAGCTTATCGTTACTCGCGGTGCAGATGAGGGCATTGAACTGCTTATCCGTACCTTCTGCACGCCGGGTAAAGACAGCATTCTGATTTGCCCACCTACTTACGGTATGTATGCCATCAGTGCTGAAACCTGTGATGTGGGCATTAAGAAAGTGCCGCTTAACGACGACTTTAGCCTTAATGTGAATGCAGTTTGCGCAGAAGAAGACGTTAACGTGATTTTCATCTGCGCGCCAAATAATCCAACCGGTACACCGGTTGCTCGCGAAGATATCAAAGCCGTGCTTAATCACTTTGCCGATAAAGCACTGGTTGTTGTAGATGAAGCGTATATTGAGTTCGATGCCGACAATACATGGGCGAATGAGATTAACAACTACCCAAACTTAGTGGTACTTCGTACGCTGTCTAAAGCGTTTGCACTGGCTGGGCTTCGCTGTGGTTTTACACTTGCTCAGGCACCCGTTATTCAAGCTCTGCTTAAAGTGATAGCGCCCTATCCCATTCCAGAGCCAGTAGCGCAGATTGCTGCACAAGCATTGTCGGCTGAGTCGCTAACGTTACTTGAGCTTCAGGTGGCTACCATTAACCGGGAAAAAGAGGCCCTAGCCGAAGCGCTGGAATCTATCGAAGGCTTTGAATTAGTGGGTGATAGACGAGCAAACTTTATCTTATTCCGCTACGCAAAAGCGCAAGCCCTAATGCAGTACTTGGTAAGCCAAGGCATGCTTATTCGCGATCAATCAAAACAGCTTAACTTACAAAACTGTTTGCGCGTAAGCATAGGCACTGAAGAGCAAAACCAGCGTTTAATGCAGCTAATTAACGAATTTAAAAATAATGAGGACGCGGCATGAGTCAGCAAGCCATTTTATTTATTGACCGCGACGGTACACTCGTAGAAGAGCCGCCAGTAGATAAGCAATTAGATAGTTTAGAGAAGCTGGTATTCGAGCCAAACGTTATTCCTGTGCTACTTAAACTAAAGGCAGCTGGGTTTAAACTCGTGATGGTAAGTAACCAAGACGGCTTGGGTACAGACAGTTTTCCTCAAGAAGATTTCGAGAAGCCACACAATGCCATGATGGCCATTTTTGAAAGCCAAGGCGTAGTATTCGACGACGTGCTTATTTGCCCGCACTTCGATGCTGATAACTGCACATGCCGCAAACCAAAGCTTGGCTTAGTGCAAGAATACTTGCAGCAGGGCAAAGTGGATTTCACTCGTTCGTTTGTTATTGGTGACAGAATTACCGATGTACAGCTTGCTGAAAACATGGGTATTCGCAGCTTTCAGTACAACCGTGAAAGCTTAAACTGGAACGACATTCAGAAAAGCTTGCTTGCGTCTTCACGTATTGCAGAGGTCGTGCGTACCACCTCTGAAACCGATATTCGCGTTCGTGTAGATTTAGACTCGCAAGCTAAGTCGACCATTCAAACTGGCATGGGCTTTTTTGATCACATGCTCGACCAAATTGCTACCCACGGTGGTTTCGAGTTAAATCTGACTACTGATGGTGATTTGCACATTGATGATCACCACAGTGTAGAAGATACCGCGCTTGCACTAGGCGAGGCGCTTAAAAAGGCGCTGGGTGACAAACGAGGTATTGGTCGCTTTGGGTTTGCTTTGCCAATGGATGAGTGTCGTGCGGAATGTATCATGGATATTTCTAACCGCCCACACCTTAAGTTTGACGCTGAATTTAGCCGCGACCAAGTAGGCGAAATGGCCACAGAAATGGTGCCACACTTCTTCTACTCGCTTGCACAAAGCATGGGGTTATCGCTTCATCTTTCCACCAGCGAAGGCAATGCACACCACCAAGTAGAAAGCTTGTTTAAAGTATTTGGACGTGCCCTTCGTCAAGCTATTACGCGCCAAGGCGATGCACTGCCAAGCAGTAAAGGAGCCCTGTAATGTCAGTGGTAAACCCCAGCCAGCGACAAAAAATAGTCATAGTAAATACCGGCTGCGCGAACATTTCATCGGTACGCTTTGCCCTTGAGCGCTTAGGCGTTGAAGTAGACGTATCTGACGATGTAAACGTGATAAAAAACGCTGATAAAGTGTTTTTACCCGGCGTAGGTACCGCCGCTGCAGCCATGGCAAGCATAAAACAAAAAGCGCTAGTGGAAACCCTGCAGTCGCTTACCCAACCTGTATTAGGTGTATGTTTAGGCATGCAGCTTATGGTGGAAACCAGCGCCGAAGGTGGCTTTCAAGGCACAGGCAACATCGACTGTTTGAACCTAATGCCAGGTCATGTGGCTCGCATGGAATCAAAAGGCGTGCGCTTACCTCATATGGGTTGGAACACAGTCTCTCATAAAGAAGAAAGTTTATTTAAGGGCATTCCACAAGATACCTACTTTTACTTTGTGCATAGCTTTGCGGTACCTGAATACGAGCACACGCTTGCAAGCTGCACTTATGGTAATACGTTTTCAGCAGCTATAAATAAAGACAACTTTTACGGGGTGCAATTTCACCCAGAGCGTTCTGGCGAGGCCGGAGCACAATTACTGACTAACTTTGTGAACCTATAATGATTATTCCAGCGATTGATCTTATTGACGGACACGTAGTGCGCCTTTATCAAGGCGACTACGAGCAGAAAACCCAATACGAACTGGACCCAGTAGACGTGGTTCACGACTATGCCGACCAAGGTGCAACCTGGCTGCACATTGTTGACCTAACAGGCGCTAAAGACACAACCAAACGCCAGCTTTCGCTTATTAAATCAATGGTTGACACTAAGCGCATGCAGTTTCAAGCAGGCGGCGGTATCCGTAGTGAAGAAGAAGTGGCGCAATTACTAGAAACGGGCGTAAGCCGCGTAGTGATTGGTTCTTTGGCGGTAAAACAACCCGAGCTTGTAAAGTCTTGGGTAGAAAAATACGGCCCAGAGCACATTGTATTGGCCCTTGATATCAATATTAACGACAGCGGTGAAAAGCTTATTGCTACCCACGGTTGGCAAGAGAATTCTGGCGTAGCCCTTGAAGGCTTGCTTGAAGACTTCGCTACAGTAGGCGCAAAGCATGTGCTGTGTACCGACATTAGCCGCGATGGCACGCTACAAGGTGCGAACACTGAGCTGTATCAAGAAATGGCAGCCCGCTTCCCTAATGCAAGTTGGCAAGCGTCTGGCGGTATTGGCAGCATCGCTGATATTGAAGCGCTAAAACCCACAAACGTTGGCGGCGTTATTTTAGGGCGCGCACTACTTGAAGGTAAGTTTACGGTGAAGGAGGCTATTGCATGCTGGCAAAACGCATAATACCGTGCCTAGACGTACGCGACGGCAAAGTTGTTAAGGGCGTTCAGTTTAGAAACCATGAAATTATTGGTGATATTGTGCCTCTTGCTGAGCAATACGCAAAAGCAGGTGCCGACGAACTAGTATTCTATGATATTACCGCAAGCTCTGATGCCCGCGTAGTAGATAAAAGCTGGGTAAGCCGTATTGCACAGGTTATTGATATCCCGTTTTGTGTAGCTGGCGGCATTAAGAGCATTGAAGATGCTGGACGCATTTTGGAAATGGGTGCAGATAAGATTTCAATTAACTCCCCTGCCCTTAATAACCCCGAGCTTATTAATCAGCTTCATGATGTATACGGTCAGCAGTGCGTCGT
This sequence comes from Alteromonas sp. ABV4_150, assembly GCF_056311745.1. NCBI lineage: Bacteria > Pseudomonadati > Pseudomonadota > Gammaproteobacteria > Alteromonadales > Alteromonadaceae > Alteromonas > Alteromonas sp. ABV4_150. Next base: position 4,410,978 of record NZ_CM149971.1, read on the forward strand.
GATTGGAATCGACAGCTTCTATAACGAAGCGACCGACCAATATGAAGTGTATAAGTTCACCGGTGATGAAAGCCGCACGCAGAAAAGCCAGTGGCAAACCATCGATTGGATCAAAGAAGTACAGTCACGTGGTGCAGGTGAAATTGTACTTAACTGTATGAACCAAGACGGCGTGCGTAAAGGCTACGACGTGAAACAGCTGAAGGCCGTGCGCGATGTATGTGAAGTGCCGCTAATTGCATCGGGTGGTGCAGGCGAAATTGCTCACTTTACTGATGTGTTCCAACAAGCTGATGTAGATGGCGCTTTAGCAGCATCGGTATTTCACAAAGGCATCATCAATATTGATGAGCTAAAAGCAGAATTAACCAGCAATGGCGTTGCCATGCGTAAGCGTCACGGATTAACGGCGCAAGCAGAAGGAGTAAACCCGTGATAATTACTAACGAAAACAGCAATAAACTAGCTTGGGACAAAATGGATAATCTGCTGCCCGCCATTGTGCAAGACGCACTGTCGGGCAAAGTATTAATGCAGGGTTATATGGACCAAGATGCATTGGCGAAAACCCTTGATACTGGCAAAGTAACCTTTTTCAGCCGCTCAAAGCAGCGCCTTTGGACCAAGGGTGAAACCTCGGGTAACACGCTAGATTTAGTGAGCGTTGCCTGCGATTGCGACCAAGATTCACTATTGGTACTAGCCAACCCTAACGGCCCGACATGCCACACTGGTGTTGAAAGCTGTTGGTTTGACGGCAATACACCAGCATTTACCTTTCTTGCAGATTTAGAACGTGTCTTGGCTGCCCGCAAAGATGCCGACCCAAAAAGCAGCTATACCGCCAGCCTTTACAACAAAGGCATTAAGCGAATAGCACAGAAGGTGGGCGAAGAAGGTGTAGAAACCGCATTGGCTGCGACTGTACACGACAAAGAAGAGTTAAAGAATGAAGCCGCTGATTTGCTGTATCACCTAACGGTTCTGCTTCAAGCAAGCGATATGTCATTGAACGATGCGCTTAATGTATTGCGTGAGCGTCATAAGTAATTTACAAGTGCGCTAACGTTTTATTTAAAATGCCCTTCGCGTTTTTGCGCTAAGGGCATTTTTTGTCTACTAATGTTATTTCTCGATTTCCCTTACCACTTGCCCATAGGCCAACAGTGCAAACAGGCCCGTTCCACCAACAATATTTCCAAGCAATGTAGCGCCGATGAGAGAAACGGTTTCAACAACGCTTATTTTATTTTGCAGTGCTAACAAGAAAAGCTCTGTTGAACCGGCTATCACGTGCGTGAAATTTCCAATCGCAATTAAATATGTGAAAATAACGATCATCAATATTTGAGAATGCTTAACCGAAGGCTTCATCCACACAATAGCGGCAATGATAAAACCAGACGTAATGCCGTATGAGAAGGCGTCTGACGGTGATAATCTAGCGTAGTGCTCAGATATGGCAGTCATTCCTTCAACGAGGTTTGGTGGAACTGCTTGCAAGCTATAGCTGAAAAACGCAGCCAAAAAGGTGCCGAACATATTGGCGGCGAAAACAATAAGCCACAAACGCGTAATGCAGGAACCCATGTATAAAGACGGCTTGCTTAACAACGGAAGAATGACCGAAAGCGTATTTTCAGTAAATAACTGTAAGCGCCCAACTATAACCAGCACAAAACCAACCGTATAGCCCAAATTTTCAATAACAAACTGATTGGGGGAGTTTACAAAAAGCTGATGCAGAATGCCCTCAGCTAAAATAGAAAGCGAAATACCAATACCTGCTGCAACACCAGACCACCACAGTGACATCATCGGGCGCTGCAGTTCTTCTAACCCTTCCCTGTGGACAATGGCATACAAAGAAACAGAATTTAAGCTCTGATTATCTCTTACGTCTTTCTCTTCGGTATGACTAAGCGCCACGTCTTTACGTCGTTCACCTGCTTCACTCTTTTTATCCGGCATCCGATTTGTCTCGTCCTTTAAATTGCTTACACATATTATTTCTACCAATAACTACGCAATTCACCGGTGATTCCGGTCACATTCACACCAAAAAGGTATAAGATAAAATACCTGTGTATTTATGAAAAAACGAGTTATTACATTCTTCACATAAGGTTTTACGTATAATAAGTAAGCATAATTATCAAAACATCCTACACTTAATATCATTACGCTTTACGGAACTTTATAGAAAACGAATCCGCTGAAGCGTTCACATAAACGTTCCGCTACACGCGGGCTGCACATATCCTAGCTAAGTTATTATTCATGAAAAAAAGCTACTCCTTGTCGTCTAAACTCATGTTTGTTGTAGGCATACTATTTATTTTGCTTGCTTCGGTTTTTATTGGCGTAAGCTATGTGCTACTTAAAAGTACAGAGCGTCAGATTGATCAACATGTTAATTCAGAAGTTGTCGAACAAATAGAAAGGACAGTATCAGCTAAGGCGGCACAATTTGCGGCGCAAACAGAAGCTCTGCTTAACAGTGCCCACTACTTGCCGACTGCGCTCGCGACCCAGTTAACTTCGAGTATTGAAGCAAGCGACGAATTGTCGTTAAGTAGAGAGCAGGCAGAGAGACTGGTTAAAAGTGTGCTAACAACGAATGTCACATCAAGTATGTACGCTCAGTTCGAGGCTAATTTGTTCGATGGCAAGGCTGCAGAAAACAGTAGCGGAAAGACTCATTCGACTCCCGGCACAGGAAGCTTTTGAAGTCTATTTCATTCGGGGCGCTAACAATAAGCCCGAACAGGTTTTGATTACCGACCCAACGCTTAAACATGACACTACCTTAGATGAATTTGGCTTCAGGGCTGCAGAGTGGTATTTGTGTAACAAGGAGACGCTCACACCGTGTGTATCTAACCCTTATAAATACGAAATCCGTGAAGGCTACAGCGAACTAATGACAAGCCTTACGGTTCCTGTCATTGTTAATAATCGTTTTCGTGGAGTGGTAGGCACTGACTTAAACCTCCCTATTATCCAAGAACGAGCTGAAAGTCTAAAGGCATCGCTGTACGACGGTAATGCTGAAGTTTACGTTGTAAGCCAAAATGGATTAGTGGTTGCAGCAACGAGCGCAAAGAGTAAGTTAGCTCGTCCATTTTCTGAAGTATTTAGCGATGAAGCGAAATCAAGTCGCCTACTCAATGCCGACCAACAATCAGGGCTCTATGAAAGTGACGGTATGCTATATGTTTCACAAGACATATCGCTTAATGTGGCAAAGGTGAAATGGAAAATGATCGTTGGCGTTAATAAAACGAATGCGCTGGCGCCAATAACTTCACTAGAGGAGATGATATCTTCGTCAGTAACCTCATTATTAACCACCCAACTAATTGTAGCGATAATATGTACCGCAATTGCTCTTGCTCTGGTTTTCGTGTTCACAAAAAGCATTATTCAGCCAGTGCGACAGGTCGCTCAAAGAATGGAAGAGCTTGCTGGTCAAGGTGGTGATCTGACCCAAGACATTCAAGTGGACTCTCACGCTGAACTTATTCAGTTAAGCGAAGCGTTTAACTTATTTAAAGAAAGAGTACGTGAGTTGCTTGAGCAAGCAAAACAGTCGTGCGCTCAAGTTATAGCGCAAAGCGAACAAACACAAAGCCACACACAGAGCACGAATTCTTTAATTCAAGTACAACAAGCTGAAATTGATAGCGTTGTCACCGCTATTACTGAAATGTCGCAAACTGCTCAAGAGGTAGCGCGAACCGCCGCCGACGCCGCAAATAATGCGGATAACGCGACAAATTCTGTAAAACAAACGGAAAGTGAAATTTCTCAATCAACACATTCAGTAATAGAACTGTCGAGTGAAATGCAAAACGCATCGGACGCTGTACAAGCAGTCTCTCAACGAAGCGCTGACATCAAAAAGATCCTTGACGTTATTGGCGCGATAGCTGACCAGACCAACCTCTTGGCACTAAACGCAGCTATTGAAGCAGCACGTGCGGGAGAAAATGGAAGAGGATTCAGTGTCGTTGCTGACGAGGTGCGCTCTCTTGCTTCCAAGACAGCAGAATCGGTAGGTGAAATTGGTAGGGTGATTACAGCATTACAAAGCGAAGTTGATCACACAGTAACAACCATACACACTGGCAGTCAGAAAGCCGAAGGTGCAGCACAGCTTTCCCAGTCAGCCCTTGAAAAAATGCAAACCACGGTACTTCAAATAGGAGAGATCAGCGAGCGCATGACGCAAATGGCGGCAGCCGCTGAAGAACAGAGCCAAGTAAGTGAAGAGCTCAACAGAAACATGGTAGTAATAGGCAACGCTACATCTGAAGTATCCAGCAACTCACAGGCATCGGCAGAGAGTTCGAAAGCCATCTTTACCGCCGTTAGCACATTGGAACAGCATTTGGCTAAACTGAAAACACAGTAGTACCCAGCGCTGATATAACAAATAGCCTTGACGGCTGTTGCTTTCAGCGTTGAGCTGAAGCACGTACAGCTTTAGAAAATATGCATAAAGGGCTCGCACTGTTTGGTGCGGGCCCTTTCTTTTACATTCTATTTAGTAGGTTAATTGAGGCCAGGGGAACAGCCTTTGTTCCGCTTACCCTTTTATTCCGCTCGCCCTTTATTCCTGCTCAGCATTTAGCAGTATCGGCTTCCCGAGTCCAAGAGCCTCCAGGCGCTCAAATTGCGTTTCTTTATCCCCAACAATGAGATAAATCATCTTATCTGGATGCACATAATCGCGATATAAGCGTTTTATCTCATTGACTGTCAGCGCCTTCACCTCTGCTTCTTGCTTTAATACATAATCATTAGCAAAGCCAAAGTCACTGATTTCACCCACCATGTCTAGCTTGGCTCCAAGTGTTTCAAACGCCCGTGCGCCAGATTTGAGTGTAAAGCCTTTGGTAACGGCAAGATCTTCATCAGAGTAACCCTTATCATAAGACGTCAATATATCTATAATCGCTTGTGTCGCCTCAAGGGTCACGTTTGAGCGAACTGAGCTTCGAATAGTAAATTCGCCGGTATACTGGTCACTAGAAAATGACGATCGAATACCATAGGTGTAGCCCTTTTTTTCACGGAGTTCTTGCATCAGTTGAGAGGCGAAACCTCCCCCACCCAATCGGTAGTTCATTACACTAGCTTTATAGGCGTCTTGATGATGAACGTTGGGTGCAGAGTGTCCGAAGTACAATATCGACTGCTTTGCGCCAGGAACATCGTAGAAGAACAGCTGGGCCTTTTGCGGTAAAGCAGGCTCAGACACGGTTGGAAGCATAACATTTTTAGCGTCCCAGTTATCGTTAAGGTTAGATAATGTGTCTACAGCTTCCTGTTGACTGATATCGCCCACAATGCGCAGTTTAGCGACCATTGGCGAGACATTATTAGTGTAATATTTCCGTAGGTCATCAAGCGTAATATTTTGAACTGACTCAATATCACCCAAAGTTGTTCGAGCAAACGGGTGCGTTTTTCCGTATAGCAGTGATTTAAACTCTACAGATGCTATTGCGTTCGGATTTGCTTTAATTTGTTCAATCTGATTAATCACATCGTCTTTCGCTAGTTCAAACTCCTTCTCATCAAAACGAGGCGAAAGAATAACCTCAGAAACTAACTCTATTAGTTTGCCGTAATGTTTAGACAACACGGTACCGCTGATAGTTAAGGCAGTTTCAGAAGCGCTAGCGTCTAAGGATGCACCTAAAAGCTCAATTTCCTGCTCTAATTGTTGAGCGGTTTTATTAGCTGTACCTTTAAGAAGAGTTTCGGCTAATAAATTTGCGGTGCCCGCTTTGTTTTCTGGGTCAAGCAACATCCCCCCCTCAAGCTGTAATTCAAAGGCGACAAGCGGTACTTCGTCATTAGAGATGCCAGTTACACCAATGCCTGAAGACAATGTGCTTTGCCAAACTTTCGGAGGTGTTATTTCGATGCTATCACCGTAACTAGGCTCTTGTGTGCGGTCAAAAGATGAAGGAGTCCGTTCATATTCAGCAGCAACCGTAGCATCAAAGCTTTCTTCTGCGTTCGCTACTATCTGCTCCTCAACAACCTTAGCTTTTGTAGAGCCGTTTAACACTAAGTCTTGTCCGCCTTTAGGAACAAAGCTCGTAGCAACATAATGTTTATCTTTAATGTAGGTGTTATATACACGAATTACATCTTGCTGGGTTACGCCCAATATCTTTTCAACGTCTTGGCTTATGTAGCCTGCGCCACCCGCAAATATCTCATATTGGGCGAGCTGAAACCCCTTACCTAGCACGCTGGAAAGACCTTGATAGAACTGGGTTTCTTGCCCTGCTTTTATCCGCATTAAGTCTTCTGTAGAAATGCCTTCATCTTCAAAACGTGCAAACGCTTCTTTAACGCCTTGGGCAACTGCATTTAAACTAACCCCATTAAACGCCATAACCTGAAGTTGCAATTGTCCCGCTATCTCCGCGTCATAACCGTATAGGTATACATTGCTGGTAAGTTTCTTTTCATCAATAAGCACTTTGTTAAGTGGCGCATTCTTACCTTCGCTTAGGTATTGAGAAAGCACTTGCAAGGCGTAATAGTCATTATGGTACTCGGGCACAGTAGGCCACACCATGGTTAAAAGTGGCGCTTGAGCGAAATTATCAACGTGGAATCGTTTTATTGTATTTTCAAGCTTTGCAGCTTGAGGCGCTAATTTATTGATTTGGTCTCCTGCGGGAATTTCCTCAAAGTACTTTTTAACCCAAGCCTTTGTTTGTGCTACATCTATGTCACCCGCAATAGTAAGCACTACATTATTAGGGACGTACCAAGTCTCAAAAAAGTCTTTAACGTCGGCAAGTGTAGCGTTTTGTAAGTCTTCGAGTGAACCAATGACCTGCCAACTATAGGGGTGACCCGAGGGATAGAGATTTTTATCTATGACATATTGATTATGACCGTAGGGGCGATTATCAACACTCTGACGTTTTTCGTTTTTTACAACCTGCTTCTCTTTCGCAAGGACGGGCTCTGTCACCGTGTTAATGAAAAAACCCAACTTATCTGCTTCAGCCCAGATCAATTTTTCTAAAGCATCAATGGGAACCGTTTGGTAGTAATTGGTACTGTCACGACTCGTTGAACCATTTGCCCCAGATCCTCCAATTCTAGCACTGAGTTTGTCTAAACCTCCCTTCCCTAAATTTTCTGATTCTAGAAAGAGTAAGTGCTCAAATAGATGGGCAAATCCGGTACGACCTTCCTTTTCTCGGGCCGAACCAACATGCGCCGTCAACGCGACAGACGCCACTGGATCTGATCTGTCTACGTGTAATAGCACAGTAAGTCCATTATCTAACGTAAATCGTTCATAGCCTACGTTGAAAGAAGTTGCGCTCTGAGAGTCCAACTTCGTTTCTTCGACAGAAACTGGCTGACTTTTATTTATGCTATTCGTGTTATAGGTGCATCCCACCGACACTGCACTTAATGCACTAACAGCAACGGCAGCATATATTCGTTTTAAATTTAATCGCGCACGCATCGTTCTTATTTCTTTATTAATCAAATTATGTAAGAAATATCATAAGCGGGCAGGCACTGCACGATATTAGCCACAGCCCTTATGCACTGCCTAAGTAAAACTTTCTTGCGGAACCTACATTCAACTTTCGCCCAACCAATATTAAGCATTTGATTTTAAAATGACTTTACTTATAAAACCTAAATGACAAACATAAAAACTGAAGTAACTTCAACTATGCAGCGACACAGTTAGTTACATTTTCGCCACAACATAAAATTGAACGAACGCACCAGAATGATCTCTATATCAAGTGTAGAGAAAGCTTTTAAATGAATTTACCAGATGCTAATAGCGAGAATGCGATTGTGACAAACATCAAACAAAACGTTAAAAACAACCTGCCTTTTATTTTATTTATCGTTTTGCTCTTCTCATTTAGAAGCAGTGTCGCTGACTGGTATCACGTTCCCAGCGGCTCTATGGAACCAACAATAATGGTTGGGGATCGGGTGGTTGTTGATAAATCGGCATATACGTTAGAGCTCCCCTTTACCGATGTTGTAGTTGCTCAAACTGGCGGTATCAAACGCGGCGATATTGTAATTATCGACAGCAACGCTGCTAATACAAGGCTCATAAAGCGAGTTATTGCCATAGCGGGTGATAAAGTTGAGCTAAAAAACAATGTACTTTTTATAAACGGTGAAAAGGCAGCATTAAATCCGACAGGTGGTCAATTGTATTCTGAAACCATTCTAGGCCAACATCGCACTATTGCGCTTAATCCAATACCTAGCTTCGCTAATAGTTTCGATGTGGTTACCGTACCGAAAGCCCATGTCCTTGCTCTGGGAGACAATAGAAACAATAGCGTAGATTCCCGCTACTATGGTTTTTTTCCAGTTGAGGAGGTTCAAGGCAAAGCGACGTCCGTTGCATTTTCTTTAGACACACATAATAGGTATTTACCCAGAAAAGACAGAGTTTTTGTTGCACTTCAATAAGCGCAGCTAGGTTAAGCCTTTCATTTAAAAAAACTATAAGACATTTACATGCGCTTAAATTTGCGTCAGTAGTGAGCAGCTTAGATATTCAAAAACTGCTTATCTTCGACGGCTGTTGAAAAATTTAAACCAATCACATCTCCTTCAAACTATTACAAAATATCCGCTAATTTTTGCCTGTACTTTAACCACAGGCTTATAGTTTTATCGTCGGAGCATTCCACGCTATCCCTCTATTTTCAGGCTATCTACATCTTCTTTTAACTATTCTAATTAAAAGAGCCTAATGCTCTGAAGTAAGTCTTGCTTTACACACTTTGTAACCAAGTGTCACATCTTTCGCATTTTACGCTATTGCAACTTTAGTATAAGGAATGCTATTGATAATTTTGCAGCATACCTAAGCTGCAAAACACAACAAGTAAAATGGACAATAAGGAAATATTAATGAAACAAGGTCGTAAAGTAAGTGCAATTGCAGTGGGGTTAGCACTTTCAGGAATTACCTCTTTTTCTCCTGCATATGCACAGCAAGCTGACGAAGAAGGCAGCCAACCTTGAACGAATTGCAGTGACCGGCTCTCGTATTAAGCGTACAGATATGGAAGGCCCCTCACCTATTCAATCAATTGATGCAACTATGATTGACGGTATGGGTTACGAAAACCTTCAGCAGCTACTTGAGCGTATGCCTGCTACCGGCGCGGGAACTTTTTCAACACGCAATAACAGCCAAGACTCCACCGCCAACGGCTCAGCAGCCGTATCACTAAGAGGCATGGGGCCCGATGCGACGTTGGTGTTGATTAATGGTCGCCGCGTGGCCATCAGCGCATTTGCGGAAAGTATTACCAATTCATTTGTAGATATTAACTCTATTCCCGTTTCAGCCATTGAACGTATTGATATTCTAAAAGACGGTGCTTCAGCAATTTACGGCTCTGACGCGGTTGCGGGTGTAGTTAACGTAGTACTTAAGAAAGATTTCGAAGGGCTAGAGCTTAATGCAGGTTACGGTGGCACTACAGGCCCTAGTTACGATGAAACAACCGCAAGTCTATTGTGGGGCTCTCAAAGCGAGAAAAGCAGTGCTACTGTTATCATTGACTATTTTAACAACAGCACGCTAGGTGCTGATGAAATAGGACGTTTTGGTACCGCGAATCAATCGCCTTATGGCGGTATGGATTTTCGTTCTTCCCGGGGTTACCCTGGCTACTTTTATGTAGATGGCGTCAAAACCATCGATCCAGACTGCCCAGAGGATAGCGCTACGGCTTCTGGTAGTTGCTTGTTCGACTACGGTCCTTTCGGTCTTACCATCCCCGCTTCGGAGCGTGTAGGCTTCATCGGTCAATTTGATTACAAAATTGGCGATGAAACCACAGCGTTTATGGAAGTAGCTATGCAGCACAACACGTCTGAAGCAGGCGGTGCAGCAACCCCACTTGATGAAGACGCTGGCTTGACCGTTCCAGGTACTCACCCAGATAATCCGTTTGGTCAAGACATTGAGATAGGTCGCTACCGACCTGTTGATGCTGGCGCACGTCGTTGGGACATTGAGTCCGATACCCTTCGTTTAGTTGCAGGGCTACGCGGTACATTTAGCGATTATGATTGGGAAGCGTCAGTACAAAAAGGGCGCAGCCGTTCAGAGCAAAGTGGCGATCAGTCACAGGGCTGGGTTCGCGTTGATTGGTTACAAGAGCAAATTGATCTTGGCAACTACAACCCATTTGGCGGCGTAACTAACCCGCAAAGCGTTATAGACGAAATTACTACTAGTTTAGTGCGCCGCGGTGAGTCTCGAATGACCAGTGTCGATGCACATATTACGGGCGAAGCCTTTGATTTTGGCGGCGATGTAGTTATGATGGCTGCAGGTGTTGAGTATCGTGAAGAGCAAGTATCTGACGTGCCTGACGTCCAATTCCAACGCGGTCTGATCTTTGGTACTGAGTCAGTATCAGCTTCAGCAGAACGCGACCAGTATGCTGCGTATTTAGAGCTTTCAATTCCGTTGGCTGATGAGTTAGAACTTCAGTTAGCAGGCCGTTATGACCACTACAGTGACTTTGGCAGCACTACCAACCCTAAGATTGCGTTACGTTGGGCTCCAAGCGATGAAGTGACAGTGCGCGGTTCTTGGGCACAAGGGTTTAGAGCACCATCTCTTGCACAAGTTGGCCTTGGTCCATCGCAGAAAAGCGTATTTTTTGTAGATCAATATCGCTGTGATGCCACCGGTCAAGACTGTGAATCCCTAGATTACAACATCGAGTTTGCAGGTAACCCTGACCTAGATGCAGAAGAGTCTGAATCTTGGAACGTAGGTGTTATCTACGCTCCTATTCAAGAACTCGGCTTGAGTATTGATGTATGGAGCATTACCCAAGACAACAAAATTGACGAACAGCAGTTTGGGTTGGTTTACGACGCAGAGTGTAATAATCAAGACAGCACAATCTGTGTTCGTCTAGACCCGCAGCAAGGTGAGTCGCTAGGGGTTATTCAGAAAATTTTCAACACTTACCAAAACGTATCGTCACAAGAAGCCTCTGGTGTAGACTTCAGTGCTAATTACAGCATGGAGCTTCAAGAATACGGTAACGTGCGCTTTAACCTAGATTGGTCTTATATGAACGAGTTTGAAAAAGACGGTCTAGACTACACTGGTGAGTATGGTTATCCAGAACACCGCTGGTTGTTCGGCACAACATGGTCAAAAGGCGCGTTTGATGCCAACTTGAACATCAGCTTTATTGGTGAATTTGAAGATACACCAGACATTAACTTCGATGGTGTACTGGATTTTGAAGAAAACACCTCAAGAACCGTTGATTCGCAAATGTTGGTTGATTTGCAGATTGGTTACAACTATAGCGATAACCTTCGCTTAGTCATTGGTTCAAACAACCTGCTGGATGAAGAGCCACCATTTGCCATTGGTAACGGTGATAGCGACCTTTACGGTTATGTAGGCGGCGTGCACAACCCGCGTGGCCGCTTCGTTTACTCTAAACTAACTTATCGTTTCTAGAAGTAGCTCAAAAGAAAAAGCGCTCGCTGGCACTATTTTGCCATGAGCGCTTTTTAAATAAGCCTGTGGCAGATATTACCTTACAAACCAAAGTGAATAAGCACGAGGTTTCCAATTGCGGCACATAACATAGCAAGAAACGTCAATATCATGCCCGCAAAGCGCTGCCAGCTAACGCCAGAATGTCTCCCTAGTCCATAAGCATGGAAAACACGACCAAATAACAACGCACTTCCTAGAGCGTGAACAGCCCATACTTGGCCCGTATTGGCTTCGAAACACGCGATCATAATGAGAGTAATAGGCACGTACTCACTGAAATTACCGTGGGCTCTGGCTAATCGACTAAGATCTTCATGACCTCCGTCGCCTATACCCACTTGATGACGACGTCTGGCACCAATAACTAAAAACGACAAGTACAGGTAACAAATACCCAATAAGCTGGCGTAAAACGCCGTAATTGGCAAAACCATGGTTTACTCCACATGTTATCGTTATAACGCGTAGTTTTAATCAGGGATTAAACCTTACGTCTATTAGAGGCTATTAAACGTTATCCGCTAATAAGTTACAAGCAACAAAAAAGGCCGCCTAAGCGACCTTTTATAAACGTTGTCGGCGATTAACCTAAACGCTCTGCTAATTCAGCACTCACTTCTTCAACTGGACGTGTACCGTCAAGCTTGTGGTATTCACAGTTTCCAGCGTCAGCTTCAGCACTGTAGTAGTTTACAAGCGGCTTAGTTTGCTCGTGATAAATCGCAAGACGCTTGCGTACAGTTTCTTCTTTGTCGTCGTCACGAACAATTAGATCGTCGCCTGTTTCATTGTCTTTACCTTCCACCTTAGGCGGATTGTAAACAACGTGATAAACGCGGCCCGATGTTGGGTGTACGCGACGACCGCCCATACGCTCAACAATTACATCATCTGGAACATCAAACTCAATGCAGTGGTCAACAGAAACACCTGCTTCCTTCATTGCATCAGCTTGTGGGATGGTACGAGGAAAACCATCTAACAAGAAGCCGTCTTTGCAGTCATCTTGTGCAATACGCTCTTTAACTAGGCCAATGATAATCTCATCAGACACTAGCTTGCCTTCGTCCATTACACGCTTAGCTTCTAGACCTAGCTCTGTACCTGCTTTAATTGCAGCACGAAGCATATCGCCCGTTGAAATTTGTGGAATGCCATATTTGCCCATCAAGAACTGAGCTTGTGTGCCCTTACCCGCGCCAGGAGCGCCGAGAAGAATGATTCGCATGAGTGCGTTCTCCGCTTATGATTTTTGAACTTTTTACTTCGGGCACTTTACACATTCAACACTGTAGTGACAAGTGTAAGAAGTACCGTAAAGTTAATCTTAAGACTAATGGCGAATATATGTTCAGCTTATAGGCGTGTTTATAAATTTAAGTCTATACCCATAAGCCAATCGCCCAATAATTCATCTTAAAAGCATGAATTTTGAAAGTGTTAAGTGATTAACTAGCAATTTTGACTGCCAAAATATAGCACAATAAAGCAGCCCAATTTATTTTTGTTAGTAGTAGACATAAAAAAACGGGCATCGTGCCCGTTTTTTAAGTGTAAACCTTATTGTTCACTCGGCTATTTAGCCAACTTCATCAACAATGTGTTCAAGTTCTGAACAAACGTAGAAGGGTCTTTCAAACTGCCCTGTTCTGACAGTGCTGCTTGGTCGAACAACACACCAACCCACTGGTTGAATAGCTCTTCATCCTGCGTGTCTGCAAGCAATTTAACTAAGCTATGTTCTGGATTGAGTTCAAAGTGATACTTCACATCTGGCACGGTCTGTCCAGCCGCTTGCATCAACTTCATCATCTGTGTAGTCATACCATTGTCGTCGGCAACAATAACAGCAGGCGAGTCGGTAAGACGGTGCGTAAACTTAACGTCTACAACCTTGTCACCTAGTGCTGTTTTCGCTCTCTCTAGAACGCCTTCTACTTCTTTTTCTGCTTCTTCTTGCGCCTTTTTAGACTCTTCGTCTTCTAAGTCGCCTAAATCTAAGTTTCCTTTCGCGATAGAAACAAATTGTTTCTCGTTAAACTCAGTTAGGTGAGACATTAGCCATTCGTCAATGCGCTCGCCCATTAGCAATACTTCGATTCCCTTCTTACGGAAAATCTCAAGGTGAGGGCTAGACTTAGCCGCTTGCAGGCTGTCTGCAGTCACATAGTAAATCTTATCCTGACCTTCTTTCATTCGCTCAATATAATCAGCTAATGAAACCATTTGGGCGTCAGATTCTCCGTGTGTCGAAGCAAAACGCAATAGACCAGCAATTTTCTCACGGTTGCTGAAATCTTCCGCTGGGCCTTCTTTCAGTACATTACCAAACTCGTTCCAGAACGACTGGTACTTATCGCTGTCGTTCTTAGCCATCTTCTCAAGCATCTGTAGAACACGCTTAGTACAGCCTTGACGAAGTGCTTGGGTAATTTTGTTGTCTTGAAGAATTTCACGAGACACGTTTAGCGGAAGGTCGTTGCTATCTAGCAAACCTTTAACAAAACGCAGGTAAGTAGGCATAAACTGCTCTGCGTCATCCATGATGAAAACGCGCTGAACGTAAAGCTTAAGACCATGGTTTTGATCGCGGTTCCACATATCGAAAGGCGCTTTAGAAGGAATGTAAAGTAAGCTGGTGTACTCAGTTTTACCTTCCACTTTATTGTGCGCCCATGCTAGCGGATCAGCGAAGTCATGAGAGATATGTTTGTAGAACTCGTTGTACTCTTCATCCGTAATATCAGACTTTTCACGAGTCCACAGCGCTGTGGCTTTGTTTACCACCTCCCATTCGCCTGGCTGAGCTTCAATTTTCTCACCATCCGGACCTTCACTCTCTGGCACTTCATCTTTCCACATTTGTACAGGAATACTGATGTGGTCTGAGTATTTGCTTACAATTGAGCGTAGACGCCATGTATCGGCAAATTCTTTTTCATCTTCTCGAAGGTGAAGCGTAATCTCTGTGCCGCGAGTCGGCTTGTTGATTTCAGCGATAGTGAACTCACCTTCACCGTCTGAAACCCATTCAACACCAGTAGATGCATCAGCACCAGCTGCACGAGTGCGTACAGAAACTTTGTCTGCAACGATAAATGCTGAGTAGAAACCTACACCGAACTGACCAATAAGCTGCGAGTCTTTTGCGCTATCGCCAGAAAGCTTGCTAAAGAAATCTTTAGTACCAGATTTGGCAATAGTACCTAGGTTGGCGATGACTTCATCACGAGTCATACCAATACCATTGTCAGTGATCGTAACCGTGTTCGCTTCTTTATCAACGCTAAGTTTTACGTTTAATTCACCATCGTTTTCGTACAAGCTATCATTTTCTAACGCGCGAAAACGCAGTTTATCTGCCGCGTCTGCCGCGTTTGACACAAGCTCGCGTAGAAAAATTTCTTTGTTTGAATACAAAGAGTGAATCATCAGTTGAAGAAGCTGTTTTACTTCTGTTTGAAAACCGTGGGTTTCTTTGTGGGCTGCTTCAGCCATAATCCAATATCTCCTCGTTGAATGGATCACGTTTGATGTTAAACAGGTAAGGTCACTCAACGCACTTTTCAACGTTTAGAACGAAAATTTATTTTCTATTCGCAAACTTTTTCGAGAAAAGGCCAATACCGCTTGTATAACGAGCGAATAGGTAGGAATTAACTTGGAAATGAAGCAAAGATTTTATAAAAAGAGAGCGTTTTATTTCACATGTTTAAAACGCTCTGTATTTTAGTTACAGCTTGCGGCGACGTTACAGTTTACGGCGACCTGAAAAAGCGTGGGTAAGTGTATTACCGTCAATGTATTCAAGTTCTCCCCCAACAGGTACACCATGAGCAATGCGAGAAGCGTCAACTTTGTGACTTGTACAAAGCTGAGCAATGTAGTGCGCCGTTGCCTCACCTTCTACGGTTGGGTTTGTGGCTAGGATAACTTCATTTATCCCACCAGCGGCTAAGCGCGCCTCAAGCTCGGTTAAACCAATTTCTTCAGGCCCAACACCATCTATAGGAGATAAATGTCCCATCAGTACAAAATACTGGCCTTTATAACTGAGCGTTTGCTCTATTGCTAATACATCTTGGGGACTTTCTACGATACATAATAAACCGCTCGCTTCTCTTTCTGGATGGCGACAAATATCGCATAGCTCATCTTCCGTGAACGTTCTGCAACGCTTACAATGATGAATGTGCTCCATGGCATTATGTAGCACATTGCTTAAATCAATCGCACCCGTGCGATTTCGCTCTAGAAGGTGAAATGCCATTCGTTGGGCGCTCTTATTGCCTACGCCGGGAAGACAGGTCAATGCCTGTATTAGTTCTGAGAGTAGCGGGCTGAACTTCATAATATTTACTGCTTAGGTATTTGTTCGGTTAGTTTGGGGCTTTCGCGGTATTTAATCACGTTACGCTTCACTTGGTCGAGTTTAACTTCGTATACATTGCCGCCAAATAGGCCTTTGTATTCTTCGTCTGTAAACACAAGAGTGTTGTCATCATAGAAAGTTACGGCCTCTTTTTGCGTTACTACACCGAGGTCGATACGAGAGACATCGCCGCTAAAGAAATTATCACCTTCAAAATTCTCAAATAACCACAAGCTGGTTGAATCTAATAATACCAGCTTTGTTCTATCAGGGCTTATCGCCGCGGACGTTATCCAACATAGCTTTTCTAGTGTGGTACAGGTTTTAAACTCTCCAATTAACTGCGCGTCGAAATTCGCCGCATGATCGCCCACTTTGTATAATTTAGTAATGCCATCAAATGGCTTTGTTCTATTCTTCGTGAATAAGTATAGGTTGCGCTTGTATTCCACAAAAGCTTCTAAATCGTAATTTTTATCTTCAGGCTTTACTTTACCTTTTCCCATTTCAGGATAAGTAAACTTAATAATCTCTGCTTCCGTGCTATCCCCCTGAATATCGATAGGATTTTCAATTTTATAAATAGTAAGCCAGCGGCGTTTGTTGTCATTATTGCCAAAATCCCCCAGAAAGAAATGACCAAAGCTGTTTTGTGTCATATCTTCCCAGTCAACATTTTTAGCATTTGAAACCGTCACCTCTCTCTCTATGCTGCCGTCTTTGTTAAGCATATATAGAATCGGACCGTCGCCGCTATCGTTGATAGCCCACAGTCTTTTATATTTGTCGAATTCTATTCCAGAAATTTCTTTGAGTTTTGGGTCTACTGTCACCGTTTTCATTTTAAACAGTTCGTGCACACTCATAAAAAACAACACGGCGGCGATAGGAAGCAAAAGAACCGTGGTGATAACTAAGCCTTTCCTTAGCACTACAAACCTCTATTTAGGGTGATTGGTTTTACAATTTCCCTGCACTGTTTATGAGAAAAAACTGTCAAAACGCTGGAGGGAATAAAGAATCTATAATATAACGAATAACGTCAGATTAAAGACCAATTCTAAGCGAAGGAACGTTTTAGTGCGATAGGTAAGTTTCTGATGACGTAAATTAGTACTTGTGGATACTCCTTCACTACAACTCGTCGTTTTATGAAATGTCGACAAGCGGTGAAGCATGTTCTGCTTGAAGATATTCCATTAATCCGACCAAGTTCAAAGGCTTTGCAAAGTAGTACCCTTGCATCGCTTTGGCGCCAATCTTTTTGGCAAAGGATACCTGTTCAACGGTCTCTAACCCTTCTAATGTGCATGGCATACCTAGTTTCACACACATAGATACTACATTCTCGATGATAAGCGCTCTGCGTTTTTCTTGCTTATTTGGCAGTGGAAAAGCGGGTAGTAGCGAGCGGTCAATTTTTATCGCATCATACGTTTCATCCGCCAACTCTGATATGCAAGAAAAGCCTGTACCAAAGTCATCGATGGAAACGCTGACGCCAAGCGCTTTAATTTTGGCAAGCACCTCTCTTGCCTTTGAACTTTGCAGCGTAGATTCAGTGATTTCTATAACTATTCGTCCAGGGTCAATGTTATGAAAGGCAAAACGTTCAGCAAACAGTTCTATGACACCATCATTCTGTAACTGCACCGCTGACATATTTAAATTGAATTTTACCTTTGAAAAACCCCATCCGCTTAGTGCTTTGAGAGCGAAACAGACTTCATCAAGCATCAGTAACCCGATATCGTGAATGTGCTTGGTACGCTCTGCTATAGGTATAAACTTGTCGGGGCTTATTGGCCCATGGCTGGGAATGTGCCATCGCGCTAAGGCCTCCACGGCTAAAACCTCACCGTTTGAGCCCATTATAGGCTGAAAATAAGCGGTAATTTGTTTATTTTGAATAGCGCTTTTAAGCCCTTGTTGAATAAACAGCCTATATTCAATGTTTTTCGACAGGTTCTCGCTAAATCTGACAACGTTGTTTTTACCGCCTTGTTTTGCTGAAAACATTGCGATATCGGCATTTTTTAGTAGTTCTGTTGGCGACATGTTTTCTGTAGATGACGCTAGCCCAATACTTGCTGTAATTTGAAAGTCGCCTGATGTTGTCTTAAACACTGTTTTCAGTGAAGAAGATAATCGGGATGTCATTTTACTTAACAGCTTATGGCAGGTAGTACTTGTCACAACAACAAACTCATCACCGCCAAACCTAATAATACTGTCATCATCTCGCAGTGCAGCTTTAAATCGGCTCGCGCATGCTCTTAATATCTCGTCTCCCACCTCATGCCCATGAGTATCATTTATTAGCTTGAATTCATCGATATCGATAAAAATGATTGAGCAGGGCTCACATGATTCACTATAAGTCTCGACAATACTATTCAAAAAGTTTCGATTTCCAGCACCAGTGAGGGCGTCAGTAAATGCAAGGTACTTGAGTTGGCTTTCCGATGACTTTAGTTCTGAAACATCGGTAAGAATGGCGACGAAATTTGTTTCTCCATCATCAAGATTAAATGAAGTTACCGACATGGTTAAATGAAACCTTCGTCCTTCGCTTACAATAGTGAGCTCTGTCCTTAAACCGTCTATCAGATAGTCTGGGCGAGGATCGTGTTTTCGCGCTTTAGGAAAAACTTTGTTAATGTGAGTAGATATTAGGTGCTCGGCTTGGGTGCCTAGCATCTCACATAAAGATTGGTTAGCTTTTATTATGAGACCTTCAGCATCACAGACTAAAACACCTTCTTTAATTTCACTTACAATCTTATCTGCAACACTCAGGTTTGTCTGAGTGCTCTGTAGGATAGATATATCTTGTATGGCGCCAATTTGAACATAGTCTTCGCCCCACCCTACATCTGAAAGGACAATCTGAAACCATTTAGTCGGTTGACCTTCAATTTTTAGCTGCAATGTTGTGAGGTAATTCGACTTTAATTGTATCGCCTCTTTTAACTCAGCTTCTTTTTCTTCGGGAAACAAGGTAAGGAATTTGGCTATTGGCATTTTGCGTGGAAAATCAAAAAGGTTCTCCACGCTTTCAATAACGACTGACTGAGTAGAGGTATCGACTTCTAACACGCCTAGCTTCGCAATCTCTGATGCCATTGCGAAACGCCTATTAGACGAGGCTAGCGCTTTTTCCGTTTTTTTTCTTTCAAGCGCAACGTGAATAGTAGTAGTGAGCGAAAGCACACCGTACGGCTTTACTAAATATCCATACGGGGAAACTGCGAGCGCATTAGAAATTGTCGAGTCATCACAGTAAGAGGTACTAAACACAACTGGCACTTCAAACCTTTCTGTAACGCTTTTCGCAATTCCAATACCAGAATCTGAACCACCCAAATCGATGTCCATCAAAATGAGATCTGGAACACGCTTATCAATTAACGCATACAATTCACTTTCCGTCTTTGCTATGCCTAACACCTGCATATCTGCTTCGGTCAGCGCATTTTTAACGTTCATCGCTTCAACTAAATTGTCTTCAACAACAAGTATCACAGGGTTAGTATTGGCAATCACGGGTTTACACCTTAAAACCAAAAGCTTCGATAGAGCGCTTTAATAATGTTGTGTCGACAGGTTTGGTTAGTATATCCACATCAGAGAGTTCGTCTGGCAACTCTATTGCCGCTCCGTAACCCGTAATAAAAAGAAAAGGTATTGATAATTTCTGTATTTCGATACCTAACTGAAAAGTATTTTCATTCCCCAGATGAACGTCTAAAAACATCATCGAAGGTTTAACTTTGGCCAATGCCGCCCTTGCTGAGCTGATATCACCAAAGATATCAACCTTATCAATGCCCAATTGTTTGAGGTGTTTTTTGAGGTCTAGTGAAATAAGTAGATTATCTTCCACAATGAAGGCGCTTGTGAGGACTTTCTCAGTTTTAGCTGTAGTGGCCGCTTGAGGCTTTTCGCCATGAGTTGAATGCTGAGAACTTGTTTGGCTAGTACCAAACTCTACATATTTACGAGGAATGAGAAACTCTGCATTGAGTCCGGTAATTTTAGTGCTCAATGACGCCTTTCCTTTGAGTTCATGAGGAATAACTGATTTTATAACCGTCATCCCAAACCCTTCCTCGCCTAAGCCATGTAAGGGCGGGCCTCCTAGCTCTTCCCATTTAATAATGCAGCCTTTTTCATCTAAGTCCCAGGTTATCGCCACCCTGCCATCATTACTTGTAGCGCTTAAGGCTCCATATTTCGCTGCATTGGTAATCATCTCGTGAAAAACTAGTACAATTGGCGTAACGGCATATGGCACAAGATATATGTCAGGCCCCTCTATTTTAAAAGACGACTCTTTGATCATATAAGCTTTAAGCTCGTTATGAAGAAGATCCTTGAATCTCACGCTGTTGTATGAGGCATGCGTAAGTTGGTCATGGCCCAGAGCAAGTGCAGATATTCTAGACGATAAAGAGACCACAAATTCATCGATATCTTTCTTATTTTGCGATGTCTGTCCAATAATCGCGCTTACTAAATTCAAGATATTGCGAACTCGGTGATTCAATTCACCAATGAGTAACTCGAGTCTTTTTTTCGCCTCACGTTGCAATTGCTCTTTTTCGTGTAAATGGCGAATTGTTAATTCCATCACTCCGAGTCTAATAGATTTAGCACGTTCAATATCGAGCGTGGTCCAAGGAGTAGAGGTTGACTCATTAGTCTCTACCCATTTCTCAAAACTCGCCCGTGGAGTAAGTACCTCTTCACCGTCCTTCAATTCAACCCGCTTCGAAGGATTGCCCGCCCAAGACACTTGGTTGACCACTGAGTTTCTAAAAAGAAAAATATAGTCCATTGGCTGACTAGAGATTTTGAGTGCTAAAACCCCTGCCACTTGAGTATCTGCTAACGAATCATCAATGTCGGCCAAATTATCAAATTGGTGAATTTCCTCATCGGGAAGTTCGGCTAGTATTGCCGTGAGCCGCTTAATTTTCCGAGAGCTAAATGCGGCACCCGATTTAGTATATTCATTGCTAAAAATACAGCCTATGCCGTCGATATCTATGAGCGTCTTAAGCAAAGAAAGTTGTTCTGCAATGGCATTGTTTAATGACCTGCCCAAAGAAAGATTACTAAGTACGCGGGCAAAAGTAGCATTCGCTTTTTCACTAACCCTTATGCGTTCATTAACAAGCCTTCTCGATAATTCTAGTGAAAACATTTCTGCAAAAAGCTCTAGCTGAGCGACTAACCGGCCAGGAATCACTTTTTTACTGTTGTGATGACAAGCAATTAGTCCCCACAATTCGCCTTCAACAATAAGCGATATCGACATAGAAGCGCCAACTTTCATATTCTTAAGATATTGAATATGGACTTCCGACACCGCTCTTAGACGTGAAAGTGAAAGATCGATATTGTCTGCATGTTCTATGTTTTGCCCTATGATGCTGTAGGTTTCACCATTGACATCAGATATGGTTCTAATAAGGTTTTTCTTGTAGAGCTGTCTTGCTTGGCGAGGGATATCAGAGGCCGGATAACGCAACCCCAAAAAAGGCGTCATATCGCTAGTGGTAGACTCAGCAATAACCTCGCCTGAACCGTCTGCTAAAAATTGATAGAGCATTACCCTGTCATGGCCCGTCGCTGTTCTTACACTTTCAACCAAACCTTCATAAAGGTCATCAAGCTCAGAAAACATTGACATTTGAGTCATAAGTGCAGTGATTACGCCCTCGTATTTACCAGCACTTTCTAGTTTTTCGAATTCAAGAATTAAATGCTCTGCACTTTGATGAATACACAGGTCGAAGTTGTCTTCGCAATGAGGTATTGAAATTGAATGAAGGTAAGTTGCTTTACTCAGGATCATCGCCTGACTCTGCGCGCCTCGAATTGCATGCACAAGCTTACGGTCTAGTATTTCCCACAGACTTTGACCGATTAGGTTATCACGAGACACATTAGCGAAATGCTCCAGGTTTTCCGATAAATGAGTAACCCCCCCCTCTTTATCCACAATAATCATGAAACCGTGATTCTGTATCTTACCTAAAAGATGAATCGGTTCTTTATCGCATTGATTCACTAATGATAAAAGTTCGCTAGCTTTGTTGTGCATTATATTTGTTCCAACCCATTTTTTAGACGACTCTATCAAGAGTCTAACTTCTATCAATTTTTAGAAAACACTCCATAGAAAAACTTTAAGAGCAAAGTAACTTAAATATAGACTAGGAATTGGTTAACCTAAACTTTTTATGCGCTTTTATTAATATTAGTGTAGATATAAACAAACGTGTGTGTTTAGGATGAAAAGCGTGAATAACGAGATAAGAATGCCGTTGCTCGAGTCTATACTGGCAATTTGGATTTAGAGTCGATTGTAGAAATTTGACCGATTAGGTTCATTTAATTTAAAGAGCAAATACCAAAAAGCTCCGGTATAAAACCAGAGCTTCGTGAGAACTTACCACATGCTGATGCATTAAAGCCCAGCGCGTATGAGTGTTTAAGGTCTAAAACGGCATTTTGAAGCCAGGAGGTAATGGCATACCGCCAGTTACATCACCCATCTTCTCTTTGCTAGTTTCTTGAACTCGACGTACCGCGTCGTTAAATGCTGCAGCAACCAAATCTTCAACCATATCTTTGTCGTCGTCCATCAATGACTCATCAATGTCTACACGACGCACGTTGTGGTTGCACGTCATGGTTACTTTAACCATGCCTGCACCCGCTTCACCTGTTACTTCAATTTTGGCTAGGTCGTCTTGTGCTTTTTGCATGCGCTCTTGCATTTGCTGCGCCTGCTTCATGATATTGCCCATTCCACCTTTAAACATAATTTTTGTCTCGCTTCGTTTTGGTGTTAATAATTCTGCTATCGCGCTTTAACCGAATCGGCTAGCACTGACGCATCGAAAGTCGATAGCAATGCTTGAATTGTATCGTCGGTTTTAATCACCGAGTGTGCATGCGCATGGCGCATGGCATGAATCTCTTGTTGTAACGCAAAAGGTGTCGATGCTGGTTCACCTAACGTGATATTTACTTCAACGTTTTCACCCAACCCATGATGGATTGCATCAACCAATTGCTTTTTCGCACTATCATTTAATAAATGCGTCTGACTATGGTCAATTTCAAGGGACACTTGATTGCCCGCTCGAGAAAATGATGCGTGCAGCACCAATTGTTTGAGTAGACCAGCAACTGGCATTTGCTCAACTAGATTGCTCCATTCGTCAATTTGGCTAGCGTGAGTTAATTTGCTTCCGTCATTTAAGTACGCTTTTAACTGCCCGTCATAGGTACTGCTCAGCGGCGTATCAAAATTTAGAGCATCCCGCGCAAAAGACCGATCTCCCGCACTTTCCATTTGATCTGGGGCACTGTCGTAATTGGAGCTGCTATCTAAGGGCGCTTCAACATAATCAGCACCTTCAACGTGTTGAGGTGGTTGATTATCGTAATCAGTAGCCCAAGGTGGCATATCCTCAACCGGTGTTTCCGAGTTTGATTGCGCCTTAGATTCGTCATTTGAAAAAGGCATATCCTCTTCAAACTCATCAAGCGAGAAATCGCTCGTGTGGTTTGAGCTAGAATGATTCTTTTCTGACTCGCTAGTATGCATAGCGTCAGAAGAATGCGCGAGAGTATTACCTAAGGACGAGCCTGAATTTGTATTTTCCAGTTGAGGAATGTCTACGCGCGCAACACTATTGTCTTTATGTTCTGAGCCGCTATCTATACGCTCCGGGCTGCTCTCTTTAAGCTCTGGACTATTATTTAGAGGCTCAGGGCTATGGTCTTGCAGCTCACGGCTGTCTTCATGCCCAACGGGGTTTAAATCCCCCCTCTTGATTTCATTATCAGCGCTAGCCTGCCCTGCACTATTATCGCTACCCTTGTTAACTCCATGTGCAGTTTGTGCAGTACTCAAAGCCTCGGCTTTACTTCTGGTAAAGCGCGCTTGAATATCACTTGCACTTTCGGTCTTAGCATTTGCTGCGCTGGTACTTTTTGCCTCTGCGTCTTGTGCTTTTCTTTGCTTTAACTTTTGACGAAGTGCCAACATATCAGCCGTAGAAGTCAACTGCTCTTCGGCGGTTAATGAAGACACTTCGTTCTCGTGCGCCAACACCTCGCTGTTTTTATCAGAGCCTTTAGCGTCATAAGAGCCTTCAGCATCATGAAATCCATCAAAACCTAACGACCCATCATCTTCTGACGGAGGTGGCATATCGTCCATGTACGCATCTAATGGAGGTCCATCGTAATGCTGCTCTGCTTTGCTAGAGGGGGCACTGACATCCTTAAGCGTTGGTTCAAGCTCTGCAGCAACGTTTTCTGTTTGTACCGCGTTTTTTTCTACGGGTAGTTCTTCAATAGACGAAGTTGGAGCTGGCTTTACGGATTCATCATCATGTGAAGCATCACGCTCCGGCCCTGTTGATTGAGTCGGCGAAGCCTCTGACTCTGCATGAGGTAGCGCCGACAGAGTATCACTTCCACTCAACTCGCTTTCATCAGCGGCTGCGTGTTCCTGCTCTTGCTGCTCTTTTTCAATTATTGATGTAGCAAGTGAGTCTGGGGTAGATGGCGCACTTTCTGACGACTGGGTAGAGGTAGATTCAACCGATAGATGTGAAGGCGTTTCCTCCTGCACATTGGTTGCAGAAGTTTCGCTTAACGGCGCTTCCTCCTGCTTACCGACGTTTCCCGGGCCACCACTGGAAGAAGCATGATCTAAAGGTAAACTATGCTCACTCCTCCCGTTTTCAATCTCATTTGCGGTGTCGTCGATGGGGATGTTTGGAGCAAACGACATCATACGCATCAATGTCATTTCAAACGCACTTTTTCCGTCTGCAGCAAACGGTAAGTCTTTTCTTCCTTGCAGCGCAATCTGGTAAAGCAACTGCACTTGCTCTGCTGGAATAGTTTTCGCTAATTGAAATATCGCTTTAGCCGACGTGGTTTCTAGCTTACATGCTTCAGGCACCCATTGCGTTAATGCTATTTGGTGCAGCAGGCTAGCTAATTCGCTGTGTACGTTGTCATAATCGGGGGCTTGCTCTGCGATGTCATTGACCAACTGCAATACATCAGCAGGACTTTTACTTACCACAGCATGAACCACTTTAAGCAACTGGTTCTTGTCCATCAGCCCCAGCATATCGGTTACCACCGATGCCAGCACTTGATTTCCACCCTGTGCAATCGCTTGGTCAGTTAAACTCAGCGCATCACGCATACTGCCTTGGGCGGCTCTTGCCAGAAGCGCTAGCGCTTGTGGCTCGAAAGGTAGCTGTTCATGCTCTAAAATATGCTGCAGCTGCCCAACAATCTGCTCCCGAGACATGGCTTTCAAGTTAAACTGCAAGCAACGGGATAAGATGGTTATCGGAAGCTTTTGAGGATCGGTGGTCGCCAGTAAGAACTTAACGTGTGGAGGTGGCTCTTCCAGCGTTTTTAACAGCGCATTAAAGCTGTGTTTTGAAAGCATGTGTACCTCATCGATAAGGTACACTTTATAACGTCCGCGAGTTGGCTTGTATTGTACGTTATCAAGAAGTTCGCGAGTATCCTCGACCTTAGTTCTTGATGCAGCGTCAATCTCTAACAAATCAACGTAGTTGCCCTGCTCTATCTCTTTACAGGTATTACATTGACCGCAAGGGTTGGCCCCTTGCCCTTCTTCGCAGTTAAGGCTTTTCGAAAAAATACGTGCAATAGTAGTTTTACCTACACCTCGCGTACCTGTAAACAGATAAGCGTGGTGTAGACGGTCGTTATCCAAAGCATTTGAAATGGCAGAGACTACATGTTCTTGACCTACAAGTTCGCTGAACTTGCCTGGTCGCCACTTCCTTGCTAGTACCTGATAACTCATTATTACGTATTTCGCCTTTTGCTAATTATGCTTTATAGCGATTATTCGCCTTCAAACTCACAAATAGAGTAGCTTTCTATATCAAGCGCACTCAATTTCTTTTCGCCACCCAGGTCTGGTAAGTTAATCACAAAACCTGCGTGATTTATTTCACCGCCCAATGAACGAATTAGTTTTGCAGAAGCGCCTATCGTCCCACCTGTTGCAAGTAAATCGTCAATAAGAAGCACTTTATCACCTGGCTCGATGGCATCTTTATGGATTTCCAAAGTATCCATGCCGTATTCAAGCTCGTAGCTTTCGCTAACGACTTCACGAGGAAGTTTGTTGGGTTTTCTTACTGGAACAAAACCAATGCCCATTTCGATGGCCAATGGCGCACCAAAAAGGAACCCGCGTGCTTCAGTACCTGCTATCTTGGTAAATCCCATACCTTGATACTTTTCTACAAGTAACGAGATACAGCTACTAAATGCTTTGTGATCTTCTAAAACGCTGGTCACATCTCTAAATAAAATACCTGGCTTTGGATAGTCAGGTACGGTTTTCACTACTGATTTAATATATTCTGCAGTCACAATTATGCCTTGAATGTCTGCGTTATAACCAGAAGGTGAACCAGCCGGCGATGATATGCATCAACGGGAACGCGATTAGAGTTACTAGCGATGCTAGAAAGTACCACTTGTTATAGACTTCTATGAAATCTGAATTGTCAGCCATTTGCACTACCTAAACAATTTTGTGAACAAAAAAATGGTGCTAAATGTTAATCGAAAGCAAGCCCGATTGACAGCGCTAATATGATCGATCGCTCACTTTCAGACCAGATCTTAGCGAAAGTTTAATATAAAGCAGCTAAATAGTAATGGTTACTTAGGATACTGGAAGCAGTATTCCTTTTTGTAACATATCAGTGAGGGTCTGGTTCATACCATTTACAAGCACGTTTGACGGAATTTGGGGAAGTTGCTCACACAACGACTCAGCTAATTGCTCTATTTCCATTCCCATTTCATTTTGTTCCAGCGTGTTGACTAGAATAGCCGTTACCGGATTAACATGAGCAAATTGAACGTCAAACTCACGGTCTCTGTAAACAACGTAGAACTGCTGTTCTTGGGCAGGTTGCTCAGGGATATAATCCTCACCAATTAGATGGACTTCAAACTGATATGCCGCCAACGAGGCATACGGTGACACCCTAATAGCGGTAACATTGTTTTCTTGCTGATAGAACTCAACATTGTCTTCATTTTTTCTGATACTGACGTCAAGCTCAAGCCACTCATAGTGAGCAAGCTCCGCAGCAAAGTCAGGCAGAGTAATATCGAAGGCTGGCTCTGTTGAAAGGTACTCAACGAACTCTTTACTTATTTCGGCAAAATAAGGAGAGCGGCATTCGTGCTCAATAAAAAACTGACGCACAATACTCTCCCATCCTTTTTCACCATACTGTTTTACCACAATAGATTTTAAAACGGGAAAACCGGTACTGACGAAATTATCGACGTTGTTAAAAAACAGGGATTGATAAATTTTCATCCGGCGAATGTGATCAGCGTCGGTATCACAAAATGTCTTTGGGTCTTTGATCGCATCAACGAACGTTTTTTGAGTGGTTTGAAATGACTGAGTCACGCGACACTTCCTTTAACCCTTGACGCTATTGCAGCTTCGCATTTTGCTTGAATTTGCTTAATTTTCTTCACTTCCGCTAATAATTCGCTTAGCGGGGGAATATTAAAATCACGCTCTAACAAAGTCGGAAATACGCCGTGAGTAAGGTAAGCGTGCTCCAACAGCGCCCAAACTGGCTCAATCACATCAGCCCCGTGAGTATCAACTTTCAAATCCTCTGCTTCATCATAATGACCTGCAATATGGCCATACACAATTTTGTCTGAGGGCAAGCCGTTAATGAACGCTTTCGCATCGTATTTATGGTTGATACTGTTCACGTAAACATTATTTACGTCGAGAAGCATTTTGCAACCCGATTCTTTTAGTATGCTCTTGGTAAATTCAAGCTCATCCATCTCTTGGCCTGGCGCAATGTAATAA
The DNA here is from genome assembly GCF_056311745.1 of Alteromonas sp. ABV4_150. Taxonomy (NCBI): domain Bacteria; kingdom Pseudomonadati; phylum Pseudomonadota; class Gammaproteobacteria; order Alteromonadales; family Alteromonadaceae; genus Alteromonas; species Alteromonas sp. ABV4_150. The sequence goes on from NZ_CM149971.1 coordinate 4,438,890, forward strand.
GAGACATTTTCTAAGACTAGCGGTCGTTCAATGATATCTTGAACTTGAACAATTCGAGATACTACGTGCTTAATCGCGTCTTCAGTAAAAGGAATAGGCATCAGATCGTACATATGACCGTTGCCAGAACAAAAGCTTAAGTGCTCGCTATACAATGCAATGTTGTTTGCATCTAAAAATCGTTTAACGGTTTTTACAAACTCGACATCTAGTTTGTCGCTACTTCCGATAGACAAAGATAAACCATGAGTTGTAAAGGGAGCTTGCGAAGACGCTTGCTGAAATTGATCTTGGTACTTTCCACCAAGTGGGATCCAATTTTCAGGTGCAACTTCCCAAAAATCGACCTCAGATGGCAATGCAGGTGAAAGCGCTTTAAGCATTTCTCGACGAAATCCAAGACCCGCGCCACAGATGTTTTCCATATCTTCCCCTTTACCGCATGGGATTGCACAATAGTAACGTACGTTTTTAGACAAAAATGGCCATCATTCGACAGCCATTTGTTGCTAAGCTTAACTCGTATAGCCTTACATCATTCTATCTTACGCTACACAATGTTAATTGAATAACAATTACATGCTACCGCATTTGCCTTCGCCGCACTTGCCTTCTTTTTCAGCTTTCTTGTCGCCGCCACATTTGCCTTCGCCACACTTGCCTTCTTTTTCAGCTTTCTTGTCGCCGCCACATTTACCTTCGCCACATTTGCCTTCTTTTTCAGCTTTCTTGTCGCCGCCACATTTGCCTTCGCCACACTTGCCTTCTTTTTCAGCTTTCTTGTCGCCGCCGCACTTGCCTTCTTTCTCTGCTTTGTCGCCGCCACATTTGCCTTCACCACACTTGCCTTCCGCAGCGAATTGGCTGTAACCAGATTCTAATGCTTGCATACCAAATGGATTTACATCTGCTACTGCAACCGTTGACGCCAAAGAGCCAATTACAACTGCACCCAACGCTGTCGCTACTGATGATTTTTTAATTTGTTTCATTGATCTACCCTCAATAATATTAGTCATGTTTGACGTACAGTAAGCACGTGTATTTAAGAAGACCTTCCTACCCACAAGGAAATTTCATAAAAAATTAACTTTTTTACAGTTATTTTATATCCAATTGATATTATTGATTTTTATAAAATTCGAAATGCACATTAAAGCTTGAATAAATAACAAATAAAGGGGTCAGAGTACTTTTTCTGAATTTTCGGTACTGGGGATAACGGTATAACTGCGTACTCACCTTGATAGTAATAAAGTACTTCGACCCCATTTTTGAGGTTCGGCTGAAGGAGGAATGGGGTCAGAGTCGTGACTCTGACCCCATTATGTTTTCTTTCGTGCAAAC